>NZ_CP197207.1:0-4987500 GCF_052043945.1 Bradyrhizobium sp. PUT101 | reverse complement strand
GTTAGCACCCGCCGTGTGACTCCCGGATAGTACTCTCAGGTATTCGGAGTTTGGTTGGGTTTGGTAAGACGGTAAGTCCCCCTAGCCCATCCAGTGCTCTACCCCCTGAGGTATTCATCCGAGGCGATACCTAAATATCTTTCGCGGAGAACCAGCTATTTCCCAGTTTGATTGGCCTTTCACCCCTAACCACAAGTCATCGGAGCCTTTTTCAACAGGCACCCGTTCGGTCCTCCAGTGAGTGTTACCTCACCTTCAACCTGCTCATGGCTAGATCACTAGGTTTCGGGTCTAATACAACGAACTTGACGCCCTATTCAGACTCGCTTTCGCTACGCCTTCGCCTATCGGCTTAAGCTTGCTCGTTAAATTAAGTCGCTGGCCCATAATACAAAAGGTACGATGTCACCCAGAACGAATCTTGAGCTCCATCTGTTTGTAGGTGTCCGGTTTCAGGTCTATTTCACTCCCCTCGTCGGGGTGCTTTTCACCTTTCCCTCACGGTACTAGTTCGCTATCGGTCGCTGAGGAGTACTTAGGCTTGGAGGGTGGTCCCCCCGTGTTCAGACAGGATTGCACGTGTCCCGCCTTACTCGTGGATACATCATCGCATTACTCGTACGGGGCTATCACCCTCTAAGGCCCAGCTTTCCTGACTGGTTCCGATTGTCTCTGATGTATCACTGGCCTGGTCCGCGTTCGCTCGCCACTACTAACGGAGTCTCTGTTGATGTCCTTTCCTCCAGGTACTTAGATGTTTCAGTTCCCTGGGTTCGCTTGAAACCTCCTATGTATTCAGAAGTCTCATACCTTCTCTTGATAACCGGAAATCCAAAACCTTGCGGTCATGGTCCCGATCATTTCTGGTCAAACCCCAAAACCTAAGGTCTTGGAGTTCCGGCTATCGAAGGTGGGTTTCCCCATTCGGAAATCCGCGGATCAAAGCTTCTTCGCAGCTCCCCACGGCTTATCGCAGCGTAGCACGTCCTTCATCGCCTCTCAGCGCCAAGGCATCCACCGAACACCCTTAAGGCACTTGATTGCTCTCATTATCAATGTCCACACACTCGGCAGAATGTTGTCTATACGATTGCCAAGAGACCGAAATCTCTAAGGCTCGCGCCCTCGATGAACGCTACGTACAGCCGGACATTGACTAGAAAGACCAGCTTGCTTCGTAAGATCGTTCCGATAGCGAGGCGGTCAAGCTTCGCTAAAAGGATCATTTACAACTCGCATGTCTTTCGGGCGCAGCCTTGTGAGCCACACTGAAAGGCGCGCGAGCGCCGAAATGATCCGGAGATAATGAAGTCTCGCGCGGATATTCTCCGCACGATCCAACTCGGATCGATCTCCTCTTTACGATGTCAGAAATCACGCAGCTTGCTGTCCATCCGGACTAGCAAGTGCGAAGTGATGTTTCGCGGACGACGGCACAGGTCTCGGTGATCAAACCATCTGGTGGAGCCAGACGGGATCGAACCGACGACCTCATGCTTGCAAAGCACGCGCTCTCCCAGCTGAGCTATGGCCCCGTAACCAGAAGACGAATGCTCACTCGATGAGTGTGGTGGGCCTGGGAAGACTTGAACTTCCGACCTCACGCTTATCAAGCGCGCGCTCTAACCAACTGAGCTACAAGCCCCTAACGCATATCCAGTCAAGGACCAGGGATCTGCAAGCCTGCAGCCCCAGCGCGTGTTCGTCCGCGAAGAAAGAGAAACGAAGACGGCGAAATCCCGCCAATGCAGCTCAACGATCTGGCGATCTGTTGGCCACTGATGTTTCTAAAACGGTTCGATAGAAGCAAGCTTCTGAAGAACCATCCTTAGAAAGGAGGTGATCCAGCCGCAGGTTCCCCTACGGCTACCTTGTTACGACTTCACCCCAGTCGCTGACCCTACCGTGGCCGGCTGCCTCCCTTGCGGGTTAGCGCACCGTCTTCAGGTAAAACCAACTCCCATGGTGTGACGGGCGGTGTGTACAAGGCCCGGGAACGTATTCACCGTGGCGTGCTGATCCACGATTACTAGCGATTCCAACTTCATGGGCTCGAGTTGCAGAGCCCAATCCGAACTGAGACGGCTTTTTGAGATTTGCGAAGGGTCGCCCCTTAGCATCCCATTGTCACCGCCATTGTAGCACGTGTGTAGCCCAGCCCGTAAGGGCCATGAGGACTTGACGTCATCCCCACCTTCCTCGCGGCTTATCACCGGCAGTCTCCTTAGAGTGCTCAACTAAATGGTAGCAACTAAGGACGGGGGTTGCGCTCGTTGCGGGACTTAACCCAACATCTCACGACACGAGCTGACGACAGCCATGCAGCACCTGTGTTCCAGGCTCCGAAGAGAAGGTCACATCTCTGCGACCGGTCCTGGACATGTCAAGGGCTGGTAAGGTTCTGCGCGTTGCGTCGAATTAAACCACATGCTCCACCGCTTGTGCGGGCCCCCGTCAATTCCTTTGAGTTTTAATCTTGCGACCGTACTCCCCAGGCGGAATGCTTAAAGCGTTAGCTGCGCCACTAGTGAGTAAACCCACTAACGGCTGGCATTCATCGTTTACGGCGTGGACTACCAGGGTATCTAATCCTGTTTGCTCCCCACGCTTTCGTGCCTCAGCGTCAGTATCGGGCCAGTGAGCCGCCTTCGCCACTGGTGTTCTTGCGAATATCTACGAATTTCACCTCTACACTCGCAGTTCCACTCACCTCTCCCGAACTCAAGATCTTCAGTATCAAAGGCAGTTCTGGAGTTGAGCTCCAGGATTTCACCCCTGACTTAAAGACCCGCCTACGCACCCTTTACGCCCAGTGATTCCGAGCAACGCTAGCCCCCTTCGTATTACCGCGGCTGCTGGCACGAAGTTAGCCGGGGCTTATTCTTGCGGTACCGTCATTATCTTCCCGCACAAAAGAGCTTTACAACCCTAGGGCCTTCATCACTCACGCGGCATGGCTGGATCAGGGTTGCCCCCATTGTCCAATATTCCCCACTGCTGCCTCCCGTAGGAGTTTGGGCCGTGTCTCAGTCCCAATGTGGCTGATCATCCTCTCAGACCAGCTACTGATCGTCGCCTTGGTGAGCCATTACCTCACCAACTAGCTAATCAGACGCGGGCCGATCTTTCGGCGATAAATCTTTCCCCGTAAGGGCTTATCCGGTATTAGCACAAGTTTCCCTGTGTTGTTCCGAACCAAAAGGTACGTTCCCACGCGTTACTCACCCGTCTGCCGCTGACGTATTGCTACGCCCGCTCGACTTGCATGTGTTAAGCCTGCCGCCAGCGTTCGCTCTGAGCCAGGATCAAACTCTCAAGTTGGACTTGAACTTTGAACCGGCTGATCACAACGTTTGACGAGGTCCCACCATTTTTCCGACGACCGAAGCCGCCGAGCTGCCCGCGATTCACATCGCTGGCAACGATGGTGTTTCCTTTAAAACGTGTACCGCCGAAGTCTTTCGTCCGGTCTCGATCAGAAAAGCCGAAGCCTTCCAGAAGCGAGACCCGCAAGGACTCCGCCGTCCACGTTTCTCTTTCTTCATCTTCACTTGTCAAACAGCCCGGGACCAGGAGGCCCCAACCTTCCAGAGTGGAAGGGTTCCGACACCCTTACCGACGATGAATGACTCCAACCGACTGGTGTCGATTGTTGTGTCACTCAACAAGGTGAGGAGCATCAGTGGCGCGTCCGCTCGCCTTGGTCAGTGACCCGGCGGCGCCGCGCTCAGTGGTTGGGTTATAGTCCCCACCGATCGGGATTGTCAACGCCCATCGTCAACAAATCGTCGCACAGTGGATCGTCCAGAAAAATCACGTGATTCCAAGGGCTTGCGGAGGCGTAGAGCGAACAGGCCGACCCGGCGCGAAGAAAAAACTGAAAAAAAGTTTGAGCCCCTGGAGGCTCCGCAGGGGCCCCAGAGGCGGCTTGCGGCGCCTCTCCGGGGACGCCCCTCGCGCCGGCATCTTGGGGAAGTTTTTTCCATATTTGGCGCCGTACTTGAGCCACAATCCCGCGGCGTTCTGGTAAGAGACAAGCTTGAATCGCGGGGATGCCGTGGGGGCTGCCGGCGATTTTCATGGGGTCAGGGGAAGGCGATCTTGCAGATGACGCAACCTTCCTTCGACGTTCGAAAGACATCGAGAGAGCTTCATCCGTCCAGTTGTTCGTAATTTCGGCCGGCCCTATTCCGGGGCTTTCTGAGCGCGGGCGCCTGTGCGACTTGCCTTTTCCGGCGATCCCCGTTCAAGAGGGCGGCCAGGGACAAGGTTCGAAGCGGGCTTTCTTGGGTCGTTGATTGGGGGACTTGGGTTGAACCACAGGACGTCACGCGGCACCTACGGGCGTGAGACCGGGATCATCGATCTCGGCCACGAGCCGCCGCTGTCCGTCGATGGTTCTGAAGCCGCCGTGATCGACCGCCGCCGCGTCTCGGTGCAATGGTTCAGCGGGACAATTCTGACCGGACTCTGCGGCGCGGCCCTGATCGGCGGCGCCGTTTTCGCATCGCTCGACGGCGAGATGACGTTCGCCAAGGTGCCGGAGCGAGTCGAAGGCGCGTTGCGCGGAGCGTTCGGCGCCGCCGATCGCGCCGCCACGCTGCACAAGAGCGACCGCCTGCCGCCGCCGAGCGAATCCACCGCCTCGCGCAACATCGTGCGCGTCTCGACGGTCGCCCGCGTCGGCAACCGCGACGTGATGCGGGTGCGCCCCTTTGTCCGCATCGCCGGCAACCTGTCGATGACGACGAGCGAGCTGTCGGCGAAGATCCCGCCGTTCAACGCCCAGCGCCTGCTCACCGATGTCGGCTCCGATCCGAAGACGGCGTCCGACGATCCCAACAATCCAGAGGCGGTCGAGCCCGACGCCGAGGTGTCCTTCGTCACCAAGGACCTGTCGTCGGTACTGCCGAAGGCCAAGATTTCCGCAGTGGTGGCGCTCGACGACATCCTGATGCGGGTCCGCGATGCCGCCAACTGGCGCGGCAATGGCGGGGTGCGCTACGCCTCGCTCGCCAATGCCGCAGCCGACGTCTCCGGCACGACCGGCCCGTCCGACATCAAGATGGCCTACGCCACCGAGACGTCGTCGTCCGATCCCTATGCCGGTTTCGAGACGCGCGTGGTGCCGGAAAACGTCACGCTGCTGCCCAAGACCAAGGAGCAGATCACCGGCGGCAATCCCAACGGCGAGCGTGTCCATCTGGTCAGGAAGGGCGACAGCGTCGGCTCTGTGCTGCGCGATCTCGGCGCGACGGCTGACGAGATCAAGGCGATCACCGCAACGCTCGGCCCGCGCGGCCGCGAGGGCGGCCTCAAGGAAGGCGAGAAACTCCGCATCCTGATGGCGCCCGCAAGTCCCGGCGGCCGGCTCCAGCCCTATCGCGTCGTGGTTGCAAACGACACCATCGTGGAGGCGGTCGCGGCGCTGTCCGATCTCGGCAGATACGTCGCGGTCGACGTCTCCAGCATGAACACCGTCGCCGACGCCGCGGCCAACGCCGACAGCGACGACGATGAGGAGGATGACGGCGGCGGCGTGCGGCTCTACCAGAGCATCTACGAGACGGCGATGCGCAACAAGGTGCCGATGCCCGTCATCGAGGACATGATCAAGATCTACTCCTACGACGTCGATTTCCAGCGCAAGGTGCAGCCCGGAGATTCCTTCGACGTGTTCTACGCCGGCGAGGACGAAGGCGTGACGTCGAGCGAAAAGAACGAGGTGCTGTTCGCCTCCCTCACCGTCGGCGGCGAGACCAAGAAGTACTACCGCTACCAGAGCCCGGACGACGGCGTCGTCGATTACTACGACGAGACCGGCAAGAGCGCGAAGAAGTTCCTGGTCAGAAAGCCCGTCAACAACGCCATCATGCGCTCCGGCTTCGGCGGCCGCCGTCACCCGATCCTGGGCTACGTGAAGATGCACACCGGCGTCGACTGGGCAACCGCCTACGGCACGCCGATCTTCGCCTCCGGCAACGGCATGATCGAGAAGGCCGGCCCCGAGGGCGGCTACGGCAAGTACATCCGCATCAAGCATTCCAACGGCTATGAGACCGCCTACGGCCACATGTCGGCCTTCGCCAAGGGCATGGAGCCCGGCAAGAAGGTGCGGCAGGGCCAGGTGATCGGCTTCGTCGGCTCATCGGGCCTGTCGACCGGCCCGCACGTGCATTACGAGATCCTGGTCAACGGCCGCTTCGTCGACCCGATGCGCGTGAAGCTGCCGCGCGGCCGTTCGCTCGAGGGCCCGATGCTGGCCAGCTTCGAGAAGGAGCGCGACCGGCTCGACGGCATGTTGAGCGGCCGCGGCGCCGCCATCGCCCGCATGTCGGACGCGACCGGCGGGCCATTGCAGGTCACCAACCGCTAAGTCGGGCATCCGCCGCCCGGCGGGATCTCCAAACACGATCCGAATTCGACATCGTCGCGCGAGGCCGCTTCGCGGCGTCACAACGTCAAGTTTTGTTTGCCAAAGTGGCATGAAGGGCGAATACTTTCCAAAAAAGGGAGGTCTCGCCATGAAGAACAGGCTCGCCTGCGCAGCCCTGGTCGCTGCGCTGTTGTCCGCCACGAGCCTATCGGCTGAGACCTTGCCGGCAAACTGGGAGGTCACCAAGCTCGTCCCGGGCTCGGCATTCCACGGCGTGCACGGGCTCGCAGTCGACAAGGCCGGCCATCTGTTCGCCGGCAGCGTTGCAGGCGCGGCGCTCTACGAGGTCGACATTGCGGGCAGTCGCGCCAAGGTTGCAATCCCGGCACCGGTCGGAATGGCCGACGACATCGCGTTCGCGCCCGACGGCACCATGGCCTGGACCGGATTCCTCGCCGGCGATCTCTATGCGCGCAAGGGCGACGGCCCGATCAAGAAGCTCGCCAGCGGCCTTCCCGGCATCAACTCGCTGGCCTTCCGCAAGGACGGCCGGCTCTACGCCACGACCGTCTTCCTCGGCGACACGCTCTACGAGATCGATGTCGAGGGCGTCAAACCGCCGCGCCAGATCATGGAGAAGATGGGCGGCCTCAACGGCTTCGAGTTCGGCCCCGACGACAAGCTCTACGGTCCGCTCTGGTTCAAGGGCCAGGTCGCAAGGATCGACGTCGACAAGGCCGAGCTGACCGTCGTCGCCGACGGCTTCAAGGTCCCGGCCGCCGTGAACTTCGATTCCAAGGGCAATCTCTTCGTGGTCGACACCGCGCTCGGCCAGCTCGTCCGGGTCGCCCCCGACTCAGGCACGAAGACCATGGTCGCGCAGCTGAAGCCATCCCTGGACAATCTCGCCATCGACGGCAAGGACCGCATCTACGTCTCCAACATGGCCGACAACGGCATCCAGGAGGTCGATCCGGCGACCGGCCAGGCCAGGCAGATCATCATCGGCAGGCTCGCTTTGCCCGGCGGCATCGGCGTCACCTCGGAGAACGGCAGGGACACGATCCACGTCGCCGACGTGTTCGCCTATCGCACGGTGGACGGTGCGACCGGCGAGGTCACCGAAAAGGCGCGTATGCACGCCGCCGGCGTCACGCTCGAATATCCGATGAGCGCGACGGCGAAGGGCAACGACGTGGTCCTGTCGAGCTGGTTCACCGGCACCGTGCAGGTGATCGACGGCAAGACCGGCGCAACGCGCGACATGCTGCACGGCTTCAAGGCGCCGCATGACGCGGTCGTGCTGGCGGACGGCAGCATTCTCGTGGCCGAGCTCGGCACCAAATCGCTGGTCAAGGTGAGTGGCGAGCACGGCAAGGATCGCACCACGCTGATCGGTGACCTCGAGGGCCCGGTCGGGCTCGACGGTGGACCTGGCGGCGAGGTCTATCTCACCGAAGCCTTTGCCGGCGCCGTCTCCCGGATCGACACGAACGGCAAAAAGACCGTGATCGCCAAGGACCTGAAAATGCCCGAAGGCATCGCGCGCGGGAGCGACGGCAAGCTCATCGTGGCGGAGGTCGGCGCCAAGCGGCTGATCGAGATCGCACCGGACAGCGGCAAAGTCACCGAGATCGCCGCCAACCTCCCGATCGGCCTGACAGGCGCGCCCGGCGGCCTGCCGACTCACGTTCCGACAGGCGTCGCGGTCGGCGCAACGGGCGTCATCTACTTCAGCTCGGACGTCGAGAACGCGATCTACAAGGTGGTGAAGAAGTAGCATTCGCCGGCCAAGACCTGGCCGCGGAACCCGCAGGCGGGTTTCCGGTTAGCTGACGGAAGCCGACCAGCAGGAGGATCGCCCATGACGCGCCTCTCACGGGACGATGTCGTCAAGGCCGTGGACCGGGCCGACGACGTCACCATTGCCCAGATCATCGGAACCGGCGCGACGGTCGAGGAACTCGCCGAAGCCCAGGCCTGGCTCGCCAATGACGAGCCCATGATCAACGACTTGCGCCCGCTGGCGCAGGGACGGGTGCGCGAGCTGGTGGACATCCTGTCCGAGCTGGAAGAGGACGACGAGGAGGTTGGACCGGCCGAACCGGGCTCCGGGTCTGCTGTCGGTTAGAGCGGGATGGCTTCAGGTTGAATCGCTGCGGCGCCATCGACCTCTCCCGCAAGCAAGCGGGAGAGGGAGCGCGCCCAACGCGCAAATCGACAAAGCAAAACGCCCCGGAGAGATAGCTCTCTCCGGGGCGGCTTATCGTTTCAGGCGACGATCGCCGGCGCTCAGTTCAATTTCCGCTTCGTCACCGGCGCCTCGAACTGGGTGATCTCGGCGGTTCGCGGCGCCTTGCCGTTGAAGGTCAGCACGTTGCCTTCGGACGAGATCGCAACCGTGTCGCCGTCCTTGACGTCGCCGGCGAGGATCATCTCGGCGAGCGGGTCCTGGAGGTGGCGCTGGATCACCCGCTTCAGCGGCCTTGCGCCGTAGGCGGGATCCCAGCCCTTGGCGGCGAGCCAGTCGCGGCCCGCAGCATCGAGCGTCAGCACGATCTTGCGATCGGTCAGCAGCTTCTGGAGCCGCGTGAACTGGATCTCGACGATCCGGCCCATCTCGCTCTTCTGCAAGCGGTGGAACAGGATGATCTCGTCGACGCGGTTGAGGAATTCGGGGCGGAAGTGCGCCCTCACCATTCCCATCACCTGCTCGCGCACGGCCGAGGTGTCCTCGCCCTCCGGCTGGTTCACCAAAAACTCCGAACCGAGATTCGAGGTCATGATGATCAGCGTGTTGCGGAAGTCGACGGTGCGGCCCTGACCGTCGGTCAGGCGGCCGTCGTCGAGCACCTGCAACAGGACGTTGAAGACGTCGGGATGCGCCTTCTCGATCTCGTCGAACAGCACCACCTGATAAGGCCGGCGCCGCACCGCTTCGGTGAGCGCACCGCCCTCGTCATAGCCGACATAACCCGGAGGCGCGCCGATCAGCCGCGAGACCGAGTGCTTCTCCATGTATTCGGACATGTCGAGGCGGACCATCGCGGTCTCGTCGTTGAACAGGTACTCCGCCAGCGCCTTGGTCAGCTCGGTCTTGCCGACGCCGGTGGGCCCTAGGAACATGAACGAGCCGGTCGGCCGGTTCGGGTCTTGCAGGCCCGCGCGCGAGCGGCGCACGGCGGTTGCGACCGCGCGCACGGCCTCGGCCTGCCCGACGACACGCTTGCCGAGCTGCTCCTCCATCTTGAGGAGCTTCTCCTTCTCGCCTTCCAGCATCTTGTCGACGGGCACGCCGGTCCAGCGCGAGACCACCTGCGCGATGTGGTTGGCGGTGACCGCCTCCTCCATCATCTCGCCGGAGTTCTCCTTGGCCTCGATGTCCGCGAGCTTCTTCTCAAGCTCCGGGATCCGGCCGTAGGCCAGCTCGCCGGCCTTCTGGAATTCGCCGCGCCGCTGCGCGTTGGCGAGCTCGACACGCAAGCCGTCGAGCTCGGCCTTCAGCTTCTGCGCATCGGAGAGCTTGTTCTTCTCCGCGCTCCAGCGCGCCGTCAGCCCAGCAGACTTCTCCTCGAGGTCGGCAAGATCCTTCTCCAGGGTCTGGAGCCGGGTCTTGGAGCCGGGATCGCTTTCCTTCTTCAGCGCCTCCTGCTCGATCTTGAGCCGGATGATCTCGCGGTCGAGCGAATCCAGCTCTTCCGGCTTGGAATCGACCTGCATCTTCAGCCGCGCCGCGGCCTCGTCCATGAGGTCGATCGCCTTGTCAGGCAGGAAGCGGTCGGTGATGTAGCGGTTGGACAGCGTCGTGGCGGCGACGAGCGCGGAATCGGTGATCCGCACGCCATGGTGCTGCTCATACTTGTCCTTCAGGCCGCGCAGGATCGAGATGGTGTCCTCGACCGAGGGCTCGCTGACGAAGATCGGCTGGAAGCGCCGCGCCAGCGCGGCGTCCTTCTCGACGTGCTTCTGGTACTCGTCGAGCGTGGTCGCGCCGATGCAGTGCAGCTCGCCGCGGGCGAGCGCCGGCTTGAGCAGGTTGGAGGCGTCCATCGCGCCGTCGCCCTTGCCGGCGCCGATCAGCGTGTGCATCTCGTCGATGAACAGGATGAAGCTGCCCTCGCTCCCGGTCACTTCCTGGAGCACGGCCTTCAGCCGCTCCTCGAACTCGCCGCGGTATTTTGCGCCGGCGATCAGTGCGCCGAGGTCGAGCGAGAGCAGCTTCTTGTCCTTGAGGCTCTCCGGCACGTCGCCGTTGACGATGCGCAGCGCCAACCCTTCCGCGATCGCGGTCTTGCCGACACCGGGCTCGCCGATCAGGACGGGGTTGTTCTTGGTCCGGCGCGAGAGCACCTGGATGGTGCGACGGATCTCCTCGTCGCGGCCGATGACCGGATCGAGCTTGCCGTCGCGCGCGGCCTGGGTCAGGTCGCGGGCATATTTCTTCAACGCGTCATACGCGTTCTCGGCGGTCGCGGAATCCGCCGTCCGCCCCTTGCGCAGCGCCTCGATCGCCGCATTGAGGTTTTGCGGGGTGACGCCGCCCTTGTTCAGGATCGTGCCGGCCTCGCTGGTCTTCTCCAGCGTGAGGCCGAGCAGCAGCCGCTCCACGGTGACGAAACTGTCGCCGGCCTTCTCGCCAGCCTTTTCGGCGGCATCGAAGGTGCGGGCGAGCTCGGGCGCCAAGTAGATCTGGCCGGCGCCACCGCCGGAAACCTTCGGCACCTTGCCGAGGGCGTCCTCGGTCGCCTTCAGAATTGCACGGGAATTGCCGCCAGCGCGGTCGATCAGGCCGGCAGCGAGCCCCTCATTGTCGTCCAAGAGGACTTTCAGGAGGTGCAGGGTGGAAAACTGCTGGTGCCCCTCGCGCATCGCGAGCGACTGCGCAGACTGGATGAAGCCCCTGGAGCGTTCGGTATACTTCTCGATGTTCATCTTTTCTGTCCCTCGGCCTGCCCTTGGGGCCCTCTCAGGCACCCCAATACGGCATCTTCATTGGGTTTCCGCTCACCGCATTGAGGTTTCTCAAGCGGGAACGGCCGTCTTTTTGCCGACGTTGCCGCCGGCCTGCGGCAGATGTGGGAAGCAGATTGCGGATGCGAAAGAGGCGAGTTCACAAATTCGTGCGCTCCTGGGCGGGCTTGGCGCTGGCGGGCCGAATCCCTTAAGTAGCGGCATGACAGCCAGCCACACTGCCGAGATCACCGGCCTCTATCGCTACCCGATCAAGGGCCTGACGCCGGAACACCTGTCGCGCGTCGCTTTGCGGGTCGGCCAGACCCTGCCAGCCGACCGCCGCTACGCCATCGAGAACGGCCCGAGCGGGTTCGCCCCCGATGCGCCCGAGTGGAAGCCGAAGATCCAGTTTCTGATGCTCGCGCGCAATGAGCGGTTGGCTGAGCTCGACAGTCGGTTCGACGATGCCACCAATCTGTTGACCATCCGCAAGGACGGCCAAATCGTCGCCAGCGGCGATCTCGAGACCGCCGCCGGGCGCGCCGCCATCGAGGCCTATTTCAGCGAGAACTTTCAGCCGGAGTTGAAGGGCCCGCCCAAGATTCTGTCCGGCCGCGACCACAGCTTCTCCGATGTCGCCCGCAAGGTGGTCTCCATCATCAATCTCGGCAGCGTCCGCGCGATCGAGACCATGCTCGGCGGCGTCCCCGTGCATCCCCTGCGCTTCCGCGCCAATCTCTACGTCAAGGGCTGGCCGGCCTGGTCGGAGCTCGAGCTGGTCGGCCAGACGCTTGCGGTCGGGCAGGCCCGGCTGAAGGTGATCAAGCGCATCGTCCGCTGCCCGGCCACCAATGTCGATCCTGAAACCGCCAAGCGCGATCTCGAAATCCCGCCCACGCTGTCGCGCCATCTCGGCCACATGGATTGCGGCATCTACGCCGAGGTGATCGCCGACGGTGACGTCGGCATCGGTGATGTGGTGGCGGTGGAAGAGCCGAAGCTGGTGTGACGGCACTTCGGCTCCGCGCACTCCGTCATTGCGAGGAGCCCGCGACAAAATTGCGAAGCAATTTTGCGCTGGCGACGAAGCAATCCAGGCTATTCCCGCGGAGGGATTCTGGATTGCTTCGCTTCGCCCGCAATGACCACAGCGACGGGCCTCAATTCGGCATCACATACGCATAGATCCGGCCGCGCGAGACCGGCGCTTCGCGGACGCGGTTGCCGCTGTTGCCGGAGATCATGATCGGATTGCCCTGCGCGTCGATGCCGGTGATGATTCCGACATGGCCGCCCCGGCGGCCGCGCGACATCACCGCGATGGCGCCGACCTGCGGACCGGAGACGCGCGTGCCATAATGCGCGAACGAGTTCGCCATGTCGGAGCCGGTGCCACGATGGCCGGTCTGCTCGAGCACCATGTTCATGAAGCGCGCGCACCACAGGCTGCCGCGTCCGGTCGGATTGCCGCCGAGATAGCGGCGCGCCTCGGACACGAGGCCTGAGCCGCCACTGAGGCCGCCGCTCATGCCAGCACCGCCGGCATTGGCATTCGGATCATAGCTGGCCTGGGTGTCGGCGAAGCCGCTCGCCTGCAATTGCGCCGCGCTGCGCTCGAAGCGCGAGCTGCGGGCATGATGGCGGTGGTGATGATGTCTGGCGTGGTGCACGTGAGCGTGCCGCTCTGCGCTATGACGATGATGCGGCCGTGCCGAGGCCGGAGAAACGAACGCGGCGACCGCCGCAAAAAAGAACGCCAGCGCAACAACACAACGCGACAGGCGGAACGCAAACAACTCAACCATTCTCATCCTTCGTTACACCCCTACTTTCCGATCGGCCGGTGAAGTGGCCGACATAGGTCAGGCCGTTAAGCCGCCCGATGTGGCGAGAAAAAGACACCGCGGCGGCGAATAGCTGCGATGATTTTGTGTCGGTGCTGGTTCGATGCTGCCGCATTGCGGACAACAGCGTTAACTGCGATCCTGCAAAGGCGGCTTGACAGAGGGAAACGGTTAATGCCCCACGCCACGACCAAGGACGACATCCGCATCTATTTCGAAGAGGCGGGTCAGGGAACGCCGATACTTTTTCTGCACGAGTTTGCGGCCGACTACACCAATTGGGAGCCGCAGATGCGCTACTTCTCGCGCGGCCATCGCTGCATCACCTATTCGGCGCGCGGCTATACGCCGTCGGACGTGCCTGACGGCGAGGTCTACACCTACACGCATTTCTACACCGATGCGCTCGCGGTGCTCGATCATCTCGGGATCGGTCGCGCCCATCTCGTGGGTCTGTCGATGGGCGCCTATTCCTCGCTTCAGATCGGATTGAACGCCCGGCAGCGCGCCTTGTCGATGACGCTCGCCGGCGTCGGCTCCGGCTCGGAGCTCGACAATCTCGACAATTGGCGCAAGCAGTGCCGCGCCAATGCCGAGCAGTTCGAGACATCAGGCTCTGTCGAAGTCGCAAAGATCACACGCGAGGCGCCGAGCCGGATTCCCTTCCTGGTGAAGGACCCGCGCGGCCACGCCGATTTCTATGCTGCGCTGGCACGGCACGACGCCAAGGGATCTGCCAATACGATGCGCGGCTTTCAGGGCGGCCGCCCCTCGATCTACACAATGACGGACGCGATCGCGAAGGTAGCAACGCCCGCGCTGATCATCTGCGGCGACGAGGACGATCCCTGCGTCGGGCCCAGCCTGTTCCTGAAGAAGCATCTGCCCGCGGCGGGCCTCGCGATGTTTCCGAAGTCGGGCCACGTGCTCAATCTCGAGGAACCCGCGCTGTTCAACGAGACGGTGGAGCGGTTCGTCACGTTGGTGGAAGCCGGACGCTGGCCGGTGCGCGATCCGCGGTCGCTGGTGGGGAACTGACACTTGCTGTCATTCCGAGGCGCTCGAAGAGCGAACCCGGAATCTCGAGATTCCGGGTTCGGCACTTCGTGCCGCCCCGGAATGACGCCTACGACGTCACTTCCCGCCGCCCCGGCTCAGCAAGAACACCGCCTGCTCGCCGAACATGTTCCACACCCACCAAGGCAGGTTCAGCGGCACTGGGCGGCCATAGAGATCGAGCGCGACCGAGCGCTCCATCTTGACGTTGATCTCGTCGCAGAGCTGCACGAAATCCTTGATGGTGCAGAAATGGATGTTGGCGGTGTCGTACCAGGTCGCCGGCAGGTTCTCCGTGCGCGGCATGTGGCCGCCGACCAGGAGCTGGAGCCGCATCTTCCAGAACCCGAAATTCGGGAACGACACGATGGCCCGGCGACCGATGCGCAGCAGGTTCTCCAGCACGACCTTCGGCTGCCGCGTCGCCTGCAGCGTCTGCGACAGGATCACGTAATCGAAGGCGTCATCGGGATAGTTGACGAGATCGGTGTCGGCATCGCCCTGCACCACCGCAAGCCCCTTGGCGACGCAGCGGTTGACGCCCTCGCGCGACAGCTCGATGCCGCGCCCGTCGATGCCGCGGGTCTCCAGCAGTTGAAGCAGGTCGCCCTCGCCGCAGCCGACGTCGAGCACCTTCGAACCCGGCTTGACCATCTCGGCGACCAGCAGATGGTCGGCGCGAAGCTGACCGGACTGCGCGGACGCGAGCCCCCCCAGCGGCAGCACTTCCTGGACAGACATCGCTAGCGGTCCTTGAGGGTGAGCCCGCGGGCCTTGCCTGCCGATTGCAGGAAGGCGCGGGAGATGTCGAAGAATTCGGGCACGTCGAGCAGGAAGGCGTCGTGGCCGCGATCGGTCTCGATCTCGGCGAACGACACCCGCGCGCTCGAGGCGTTCAGCGCGTGCACCAGCGCGCGCGATTCCGAGGTCGGGAAAAGCCAGTCGCTGGTGAAGGAGACCACGCAGAAGCGGGTCTGGATACCCGCAAACGCCTTCGCCAGCGCGCCGCCATGGTCGGCGGCGATGTCGAAATAGTCCATCGCGCGCGTCAGATAGAGATAGGAGTTGGCGTCGAAGCGTTCGACGAAGGACGAGCCCTGGTAACGCAGATAGCTTTCGACCTGGAAATCCGCGTCGAACGAGAAGGTCGGCAGCTCGCGGTCCTGCATACGCCGGCCGAACTTGCGATGCAGCGCCGCGTCCGAGAGATAGGTGATGTGCGCCGCCATCCGCGCCACCGCGAGCCCGCGATGCGGATGGATGCCATGATCGGCGTAAGCGCCGCCGTGCCAATCGGGGTCGGCCATCACGGCCTGGCGCCCGAGTTCGTGGAAGGCGATGTTCTGCGCCGAGTGCCGCGTCGCGCAGGCAATCGCCAGCGCGGAGAACACTCGGTCAGGATACGCCGCGGTCCATTGCAGCACCTGCATGCCGCCCATCGAGCCGCCAACGACGGCAAAGAGCGTGTCGATGCCGAGCCGGTCGATCAGCATCGCCTGCGCGCGCACCATGTCGGGGATGGTGATAACAGGAAAATCCAGGCCCCAGACCTTGCCGGTGGCGGGATTGATCGACGCCGGGCCGGTCGAGCCCATGCAGCCGCCGATCACGTTGGAGCAGATGATGAAGTAATGCTTGGGATCGATGGGCCGGCCGGGGCCGACAAGCGTCTCCCACCAGCCGGGCTTGCCGGTGACGGGATGCACATTGGCAACATGCTGATCGCCGGTCAGCGCATGGCAGATCAGAACGGCGTTGGAGCGATCGGCGTTGAGCTCGCCATAGGTCTGGTAGGCGATCTGGAACGGGGTGAGGTCGACGCCGCAATCGAGCCGCAGCGGCTGCTCGGTGCCGAACTGCGCGACCTGCGAGCTCGGATGATCCACCTCGTGCGACCGTTCGTCGGCGCTGATCGCAGGACTGGGTACAGACTTGACGCCAACCATCATCGACCTCATTTGCGACTGCCGTCAGACCGCCGCTGGAATCAGGCCATGAAAAACCCGGCCTGAACGATAGGTTCGGCCGGGATCGGAAGCGTCCCCGGCCTGTTTAGCGAGTTTTTTAACGTGGCTGCAAGCCGGCCGGCTCAAATGACCACGGAACAGGCAAAAGCTACCGTCTTGGGCGGTTTTCGTCAAGTCGCGGCCCGGGTCGACCTAATTCGTCTCTGTCTCATCGGCCAAAAAGGCCGTCATTTCTCTTTGCTTTCGCCGCCCCGACTGCCTAATCAGGATTGATCGCAGCGGTGACGGCCTTCCGAATTGTCTTGCCGATCCGCACTGGAACGTCCCTCAACAGCCCAAGCTCTTCAACAGTCCAAGCTCTTAAACAGTCCAAGTCAGATATGACCCAACGTCCGCCCGCGCCACCATCGCTCCAGGAATTGCGCAAGGAGATCGACGCGATCGACGAGAGCATGCATCGCCTCCTGATGCAGCGCGGCGACATCATCGACCGCCTGATCCAGGTGAAGCAGACCCAGGAGGTCGGCTCGGCGTTCCGCCCGGCGCGCGAGGCCGACATGATGCGCCACCTCGTGCAGCGTCATCGCGGCATCCTGCCGCTCGACACGGTCGAGAGCATCTGGCGTGTCATCATCGCGACGTTCACTTACGTGCAGGCGCCGTTCTCCGTCCATGCCGACATCTCCGCGAGCGAGCCGGCGATGCGCGATTCCGCGCGCTTCCATTTCGGCTTCACGGTGCCCTACGTCGCGCATTTCAGCGCGCAGGCTGCTGTCGAAGCGGTCGCAAAGTCCAAGGGTGATCTGGCGCTGGTCTCGGCAACGTCGAGCCGCACGCCCTGGTGGCTGGAGCTGGAAGCCGATGGCGCGCCGAAAATCATCGCGCGGCTGCCGTTCGTCGAACGCGCTGACCATCCGGCCGCATTGCCGGTGTTTACGATCTCGCGGGTCGCCGACAGCGCTTTGGTGACGGAGGTCGAGACCTTCAGCGTGCGCGTCTCCGGGTGGAACGCCGAGGTCGCGCGCGCCCTGTCGCCGCTCGCCGAGATCGTGGCGGTGCCCGATACCACCTTCGATGGCGCGGCGCTGCTGGTCTCGGTCACCAGCGCGACCAGCATCGACAAAGTCAGGGCTGCCCTGATCGAGGCGGGGGCCTCGGTGCGCTCCACGGCCCTCGTCGGCAGCCACGCAACGCGCTATACGGTGCCCCCGACCGGGGCGAAATCGTAAATCGCGCGCCCCGCCATTTCGGAGTTGAAGATGTCCCGCCCCGTGCCGAATCCCGGCATTCTCGATATTGCGCCCTACACCCCCGGCAAGAGCCCGGTGCCGGAGCCGGGCCGCAAGGTGTTCAAGCTCTCGGCCAACGAGACGCCGTTCGGGCCCTCGCCCAAGGCGATCGAGGCGTTCAAGCGCGTGGCGGATCATCTGGAGGACTATCCGGAAGGCACTTCGCGCGTGCTGCGCGAGGCGATCGGCCGCTCTTTCGGGCTCGATCCCAACCGCATCATCTGCGGTGCCGGTTCGGACGAGATCCTCAATCTGCTCGCCCACACCTATCTCAGCCACGGCGACGAGGCGATCTCCACCACGCACGGCTTCCTGGTCTACCCGATCGCGACGATGGCGGTCGGTGCCAAGAACGTCGTCGCGCAGGAGACCAACCTCACTGCTGATGTCGACGCCATCCTGAAGGCCGTGACGCCACGGACCAAACTGGTCTGGCTTGCCAACCCCAACAACCCGACCGGCACCTATCTGCCGTTCGACGAGGTCAAGCGGCTGCGCGCCGGCCTGCCCTCGCATGTGCTGCTGGTGCTCGATGCCGCCTATTCCGACTATGTCTCGCGCAACGACTACGAGATGGGAATCGAGCTCGTCGCCACCACCGAGAACACCGTGGTGACGCACACCTTCTCCAAGATCCACGGCCTGGCCGCGCTGCGCATCGGCTGGATGTTCGGCCCCGAGCACGTCATTGACGCCGTCAACCGCATCCGTGGCCCCTTCAACGTGTCGACGCCGGCGATGTACGCCGCGGTCGCCGCGATCGAGGATACCGCGCACCAGGCGATGTCGAAGCAGTTCACCGAGACCTGGCGTAACCGGCTTACCGAGGAGGTCGGCAAGCTCGGCCTGAAGGTGACGCCGAGCGTCGCCAATTTCGTGCTGATCCACTTCCCGACCGAGAAGGGCAAGACCGCTGACGACGCCGACGCCTTCCTGACCAAGCGGGGCCTCGTGCTGCGCGCGCTGAAGAATTACGGCCTTCCGCATGCGCTGCGCATGACCATCGGCACCGAGGAGGCCAACCGTCTCGTGATCGAGGCCTTGCGCGACTTCATGGGCGGCAAATGAATGCCGATCCGCACTTCCAGCGCGTCGCGCTGATCGGCTTCGGCCTGATCGGCGGCTCGATCGCGCGCGCTGCGAAGCTCCAGGGCCTGGCTGGCGAGATCGTCACCACCGCGCGCTCGGAGAAGACGCGCGCGCGGGTTGCCGAGCTCGGCATCGTCGATCAGGTCGTGGCGAGCAATGCGGAGGCGGTGAAGGATGCCGATCTCGTCATCCTCTGCATTCCCGTCGGCGCCTGCGGAGCCGTGGCGCAGGAGATCGCCGCACATCTGAAGCCGGGTGCGATCATCTCCGACGTCGGCTCCGTCAAAGGCGCCGTGGTCAGGGACATGGCCCCGCATCTGCCGAAGGGCATTCATTTCGTGCCGGCGCATCCGGTCGCAGGCACCGAGCATTCGGGCCCGGATTCGGGATTTGCCGAGCTCTTCATCAACCGCTGGTGCATCCTGACGCCGCCGGAAGGCACCGACACGGCCGCCACGGAGCATCTGCGCGCGTTCTGGGCGGCGATAGGCGCCAAGGTCGAGATCATGACGCCGGATCATCATGATCTCGTGCTCGCGATCACCAGCCACCTGCCGCATCTGATCGCCTACACCATCGTCGGCACCGCCGACGAGCTGGCCCAGGTGACGGAATCCGAGGTGATCAAGTTCTCAGCCGGCGGTTTTCGCGATTTCACCCGTATCGCCGCGTCCGACCCGACGATGTGGCGCGACGTCTTTCTCGCCAACAAGGAAGCCGTGCTGGAGATGCTCGGCACCTTCACCGAGGATCTCGCCAAGCTCACCCGCGCGATCCGGCGCGGCGACGGCGAGGCGCTGTTCGATCACTTCACCCGCACCCGCGCCATCCGCCGCGGCATCGTCGAAATCGGCCAGGATTCCGCCGCGCCGGATTTCGGCCGGCCGCACGCGGCGCTGAAGAAGCCGTAGCTTAGCCCGTCATTTCCGGGGCGCCCGAAGGGCGAGCCCGGAATCCATCGGGCCGCAGCGCAGGCTGTAAAATGGATTCCGGGCTCGATGCTGCGCATCGCCCCGGAATGACGAGAGGATCAATACAGCGGCGGGATTTCGCCGACCTTGACCGGGCCTAGCAGCACGGCGCCGTCGACGAACTTCAGCGGGAAGCTTCTCGCCTTCCTGCCTTCCAGCGTGCTCTCGGTGCCGATCGAATTGATGCCCGCGGCCACGCCGGCATTGGCGTTCTGCTTGATGACCTTGCCGAGCCCGGGTACGGCGCGGTCGAGCGCGCCGAACAAATTGTTGAGGTCCTGCGACTTCACGCCGGGCGCGACGCGGTCGAGCGTTGCCTGCGGCACGCCCTCCTCCAGCATCTTCTCGATGCCGAGCGCCGGGATCACGCGCTCGAGGCCGGTCACCGTCATCTGCAATTCGCCGTCGAGCCGACCGTTGGCCGAAAGGCCGAGCGTGCCGGCCGCGACCGCGATCATCTCGCCCTGCTGGATCCGCGACTGCACGATCTCGATATGGCCGCCGGCAGCCTGGATCTCGCGGAAGCGCTGCGGCCAGGGCTTCGGCGTGAGGTCGGAGAGGCCGGTGACCTTCGCGCGCGTGTCCGCCTCGAACGGCTCGGCGAGCAGGGGATGAACGCCCTGGATGCTGCCCTGCGCGACGTGGACCACGGTCTCGATCACGGGATGATCGGCTGGCGATCCATCGGCGAGGCGGCCGTGCAGCTCGACCTGCTTGGCGCGCGCAAGCGGCACCTGCACGCTGCCGTCGACACGGTTGAGGCCGGGGTCGTCGAACACGATGGAGGCGCGGTCCGGCACGGCCGGCAGGCCGGCCACGCTGGCGCGGCCCTTGCTCCAGTTCACCACGAAGGTGTTCTGCGTGAGGCCGTCGATCAGCGTCGCGGGCGCGGAGAATTCCGCGATGACGCGCTTGGGATCGTAGACCTGGGCGACGACCAGGATGTTGTCGAGCTTCGCCGTGAACGGCGTCCTGCTCGCGTTCTGCGAGACCAGGGCGACGCTGGCGCCGGAACACTGGACCTCGAAGCGGAACGGGAAGCCCGCGATCGAGCGCTTGGCGCAATCATAGATGCGGCCGGACTTGGCCTCCTGCGCCCGCCAGGCGTCTGCGGCGATTTCGGCCTGCGACGCCGCGTAGAACCAGAAACCGCTCCACGCGACCGCGAGGATCAGGACGAGAACGGGTGCGATGAAAAGGCCCCAACGGGAGCGACGGCCTGCGGCAACGGTCATATTGGACATGCGGCGACCCTTTGATCCCGGATTTTGGCAAATGTAAGCGGGGACGGCCTGCGACGAAAGGCGGAGAATTCGCTTCGCTTCGGGGCATGGTTCTGGTAGCCGTGCCCGAAATGTCGGAAATCACCGTCCCTTCCGTCACCACCGCCAAGGGCGACCTCTGGGTGTTCGGCTACGGCTCGCTGATGTGGCGGCCGGGCTTCGAGTTCGAGGAACGCGTCCCGGCCCGGCTGGTCGGCGAGCATCGTGCGCTCTGCGTCTACTCGTTCGTGCATCGCGGCACGCCGGAAAAGCCTGGCCTGGTGCTCGGGCTCGACCGCGGCGGCGCCTGCCGCGGCATCGCCTTCCGCGTCGCCGAGAAGAACCGTGCCGATGTCGTCGCCTATTTGCGCGCACGCGAGCAGGTCACGTCGGTCTATCGCGAGGTGATGCGCTCGGTGTGGCTGGAGAACGATGCGCGCCAGCGCGTCTCCGCACTCGCTTACGTCGTCGACCGCGGCCATGCGCAATATGCCGGCCGGCTGTCGCTCGCCGAGCAGCACCGCCATGTCGTCCAGGGCCACGGCCAGTCCGGCGCCAACCGCGACTACGTGACCGCGACGGTGAAGGCGATCGAGGCCGAAGGCTTTCGCGACGCGCAGCTGCATCAGCTTGCGGCGATGTTGCACGATCACCACACAGGCGATCCTCGTGCACCGACGAGGCCCGATCGCTGCAAGCGCAACACTTTGTTTTAGTTGGAGAACGTCGCCGATTAGACTTTCGGATTGCGTCTTTCGATCCGGAACGACCAGGGTACGAAGCTGCTGACGCGAATTGCAAAGGACCCCGCCCGAGGGTAGGCTTTGTCATATTTGTGTAAGAATGGGGGGACTGGGGATGCTCGGCAACCTCGACAAAATCGGCGGCACGCTCGCGCTGGGGCTCGTGTTCTATTTCACCTCGACAAATGAAAGCTCCGCCTATCTCGACCCCGGCACAGGCAGTATGATCCTGACGTCGATCCTCGGCATTCTCGCGGCAACGATCTACACGCTCAAAGGCTATCTACACCGGATCAAGGCCTTGTTCCGGAGAGGGCCTCGCGGCGCCGCCGCCCATTCCCAGCTGAACCAGGACTGAGCCTCAGCACGGCACCAGGCAATGCTTCGGGCCTCCTGTCCACCCAACGCAGCCGCGCAGCAATGACGCCAGAGCCCGGCTCATACCGGGATTCCGGGAATCGGATCCTTTACCGGGACGGGCAGGTGTTTCGAACGCTCGACGCCCAGGCTGCCGCTCATTGGCATCAACTCCGCCAGACGGCGTTCTTTCAGGCGCTGATGGAGCGTGGGTCCATCGTCGCCACCGAGACCGAGAGCCGTCCGGCGCTCAGGGCGGAAGCGCTTTCCGGCCAATGGATCGAGCTACTGCGGCACGAGCCAATTCCCTTCATCTCCTATCCGTACGAGTGGACGTTCGCCATGCTGAAGGATGCAGCGCTGCTGCATCTCGGCATTCTCGAACAGGCGCTCGAGAACGGCTGGACGCTGAAGGACGGCTCCGCGTACAACATTCAATGGCGCGGGAACCGGCCCGTCTTCATCGACGTCTCGTCCTTCGAGCCGTACCGCCCCGGCGATTCCTGGATCGGGTATCGCCAATTCTGCATGATGTTCCTGATCCCCCTGCTGCTGAAGGCGCATCGCGACATCGACACCGCGCCTCTGTGCCGAAGCGATCTGGAGGGCATCGACCCGGAAGCGGCGCTGAAATTCATCTCGGTGCGCGACCTGTTCCGGCGCGGCGTCTTCTCCCACATCTATCTCCATGCCCGGTTGCAGGCCCGCGCCCGCAGCGCCGAGTCCGGGACGACGCCGGCCGCGCCCAGATGGGCGATCAAGCAAACGGCGGAGATGACGCTTCGCATGGTCCAGTCCATTGCGCGGCTGATCGAGAAGCTCGAACGGCGGGGCGATCCCACGACATGGTCCTCGTACGAGGTCACGCACTCCTACGACGATGCATCATTCACCGAGAAGACGGAATTCGTCGATCGGCACGTTCGCGCCAGACGCTGGCCGCTCGTCTATGATCTCGGCTGCAACACAGGCACGTTCTCGCGCCTGTGCAGCGAGTATGCCGACAGGATCGTCGCGATCGACCAGGACGAACTTGCCGTCGACACGCTCTATCGCCGCACCAAGCCGCTGCAACCGGGCAACATCACGCCCCTCGTCATGCGCTTGAGCAACACCTCGCCTGACCAGGGCTGGCGCGGCCGCGAGAGAAAGTCGTTCGAACGCCGCGCCGGGCCCGATCTGATCCTGTGCCTGGCGCTCATTCATCACATGGTCATCTCCGCGAACATTCCAATGCGGGACTTCCTGGAGTGGATATTCGAGTTCGGCGCCACCGTCATCCTGGAGTTCGTGGGACCTGAAGACGAGATGACGCTGCAGCTGCTCAGGAACAGGCGCAGCGTCCATCCAGGCTACACCCAGCACGATTTCGAATCGATCGCAGGATCGATGTTCGACATCCTGGATTCGGCGCCCCTCAAGAGTGGCCGCAGACGGATCTACCTGCTTCAGCCGAAACCATCGGCAAGAGCGGAGGCCGCCGCATGATCGCGCTGCCCGAGCGGGACCGCGGCGCGGCGGTCCAGCCGACGTCCTTTCTGCTGCATCTGGCGCTTGCGGCGGTCGCGATCGCGCAACCGTTCTACTCCGTCACCGGCACGACCCTGAATTTCTTCGTGGCTTGGCGAACGAGCGGACCGGAGTTCGCAGCATGGATCTTGCTCATCTATGTGGTGCCGCCGCTCCTGACCTATCTGGTGGTCTGGCTTGGCTTCCGGCTGCACCGGCGCCTGGGTCTTGCTTTGGCGTTCATCGTCTTCTCGAGCTATATTTGGCTCGCCGTCACCGGCTTGTTCCGACAATTGGCACGGCAGGCGCCCTATATTCCGATCTCGGACGGTATCGTCGGCGTAGCGCTCCCGACGCTCGCGTTCGGTCTGGCCTGGCTTCTTCTGTCGAAGCCCGGCCTGCGCGGCGCGGTTCGACTACTCGGGATGATGACGATCGCCTTTCCGGCCTTGATGCTGTTCCGCGGCTACGAACTCGGCGTGATCCAGCTATCGAAAGTGCCGCCGCCACCGACGATCGACATGGCGGGGCGGCCCAATATCGTGTTCATCGTCTTTGACGAACTTCCGCTCACCACGATCCTCGATGGCGAGGGAACGATCGACAAGGAGAAATTCCCGAACTTCCATCACTTCGCGCAGAACAGCACGTGGTTTGCCGATGCGCGCTCGGTGTCGGGCGAAACCGAGACCGCGGTGCCTGCGATCCTGGCCGGACGGCTGCGGAAAAACGTGCCGCCGACATACGCAATTCATCCGCAGAACATCTTCTACACTCTGGGCGCCAGCTACAACGTGCTGGATCTCCAGATCATCACCGATCTCAACCCCTTCGCCCAAAGCGGCGACAACCCCGACTCCTCGTTCACGGAGCGGACGCGCCGGATCGCGCGCGACATCGCGATCATCTACGGCCATACCGCCGCTCTGCCATCGTTCGTAGCCGAACTCCCGCCGATCGACCGGCAGCACAATCGCTTTGGCGAAGACGTCGCCACTTCGCCGCACGGCATCCCTCATCACCAGCGTTTCATGGCCGCGTTGAGCGGCGCGCAACAACCGTTCCTCGCCGTCTATCACAACATCTACCCGCACAACGCCTGGCACCGCTATCCATCGGGCAAGCCCTATCAGCTGTCGCTATGGGGCGACTACATCTCGCTCGATCGCAAGATCACGCGGCTCGGCGTCGACGACGCGCGGGTCATGCACGACTACCAGGCGCACCTACTGCAATCCATGCATGCGGATAAGCTGCTCGGCGAGGCCATTGCCCGCCTGAAGGCGACCGGCGCGTACGACAATTCGATGATTGCGGTGGTGGCGGATCACGGCGTTTCACTATGGCCGGGCGAGTGGCCGCGCCGTCCCAACGTCTCGCACAGGCCCGACATCTCGGCGATCCCGCTTCTGGTGAAGTTGCCGGGACAGACCGATGCGCGCGTCGCGCTCGACGAAGTCAAGACGATCGATGTCTATCCGACCATCCTCGACCACCTTGGCCTCCCCCAGCCGGCCGACCTTCAGGGCACGTCGCTTCTCAACGCGATCCGGACGGCGGTTCCGGCCGCTACCGTCACGGCTACCACGCATCGCGCCGATCCGACGCTGAAGCGGCGCATCCAGTGGTTCGGGACAGGAACGTCGAGCGCGGACCTCTACGGCTTCGGGGAATTCCGGAACTACATCGGCCACCCCGTCAGCGCTTTCAAATCGACCCTGATGCCCGACGCCGCCGCTCAGATCCTCGGACCCAACGGCGTGCGGCGTACGGCCGTCCCGGACTCCGCGCGCATCGACGTGCGCCTCTCCGGAGGAAAACAGGACGGCGAGACGCGTAACATTCTGGTTGCCCTGGACGACCGCTTCTGCGGCGCGGCGCGGACGACCGATCTCGAAGTGAACGACGAAGCCAACACATTCACGCTGCTCCTTGCCGAGGAATGTCTCGGCTCGGTTCGAAAGCACGAGCTCAGAGTGTTCGTGGTCGACGCATTCGGGCAGCTCGCCGAAATCCCGGTCGACAAGATTTCCGCCGATCGCGTGGTTACCGAAATCTCCACCATGATCGGCGGATTGAAGGCCCCCGAAGTCAGCCGGCAGCAGCGCATGACGCTGTCTGAATTGCGCGAAAGCGGCATCGACGTTCCCGAGATGTTGACCAACGGTGGCGAATTGGCTGGCCCCTGGGGCGAATTCGCCGTCACGCAGAACAGATTGGAATGGGTCCTCGACTTCTATTCCGTTTCCGAGAACGCCTGTACGACGCTTCTGCTCGGTGTCAACCGGGTGCCCGGCGTCGCCCGGATCGCGATCTCGTCCGATTCCAAGGACGAAATGGCTGCTCCGGCACCGCCGGACAAGATCAAGCAATCCTGTTCGGACGCAAGCCAGGGGTTCGTTCGGATCATCATCTCCGACCGCTCCGGAGCGAACAAGCCGCCTGCGCGGCAGGTGTCTTCCGGCGAAGTGATCGAGGCCGTCGCACAGGTCGTCAGCGCGCTGAAGCAGTCAGGCATCAGGGCCAACGGGCGAACTGAACTGAAGACGTTGCGCGATGCAGGTGTCGCCGTACCCGGCGTGCTGGTGGAGAAGAACCGGCTGTCGTTGCCCTGGGGCGAGGTCGGAATTCAGAAGGAAGGCAGACGGTGGGTCATCGACCTGTATTCCGTGCCGAACGCGGTCTGCACCGCCGTGCTCCTGGGCATCAACGACGTGCCGGCCGTCGCGAAGGCCGCGACGACGGAGGCCAGCAAGGACGAGACGAATATTCCGATCAGCGCGGATTTTGCCGCCCAGAACTGCCGGCACCCGCGGGCGGACGTCGTCAGAATCATCACGACCGAATAGAAGGACGTTGCCAGGCTGAATCGGGGCACCAGCGGCAGGCGAGGCGCGACCTCAGCTGGCGGCGCCCGCATGGCTCGGCGCGGAGCCGATCAACTGCTCCTGCTCTTTCCGGCCGGCTTCGACGAGGCGGCCGGTCGCGTCCTCGATCGCGGCTTGCACGCGGGAGAGAAACTCGTCCTTCGGCAGGCCCGGCGGCAACGGTTCGAGAAACTCCACCACCAGGGTGCCGGGATAGCGCATGAAGGTGCGGCGGGGCCAGAACAGGCCGGAGTTGAGCGCGATCGGCAGGCACGGCACGCCGCACGACGAATAGATCTGCGCGAAGCCGGTCTTGTAGTCGGGCGGCGCGCCCGGCGCGCGGCGCGTGCCTTCCGGAAAGATCACGAGCTGGCGGCCGCTGCGCACCGCATCGCGCGCCCGCCGCGTCATGTCCAGCAGCGCCTTCACGCCGGCATTGCGGTCGATCGCGATCATCCCGGTCTTGACCAGGAACTGACCGAACACCGGGATCTGCATGAGCTGGCGCTTGAGGATGAAGATCGGCCGGTTGAAGAAACCCGGCAGCACGAACGTCTCCCAGAACGACTGATGCTTTGCCACGATCAGCAGCGGTCCTCTCGGGATCTTCTCCACACCGCGGAATTCCACCTTGATGTTGCAGACCACGCGCATCAGGAACAGCGTTGCCTTGGCCCACCATTCTGCCACCGTCAGCATGGCGCGGGGCGGCAACGCGAAGGTCGGCAGCGCCACGATCGCAAGGCCCACCAGCACGGCGTAGAACAGCACGTTGAACACGAGCGAGCGCAGAAAAATCAGAGACATCGATAGTCCGATCAATTAGCCTGTGCGGTGGCGGGCCGCTTCGGCCGCTGACCTGCAGGCTGCTCCGACATCTCGGGCCAAAGGTCAATCCCGAAATCCTCCAGCCGCACCCTGACCTCGGCGGCGATGTACTTGACATATTCCGACAGGAGCAGCCGCAGCGTCGATCCCGAGGTCCACCACGGTTCCTCGCGCCATTTATCGCCGACCACCGCGAACGGGATCAGCGTCGTCTGTGGCATCGCATGCGAAAATTCCACCAGCGCACGCGGCATGTGATAGTTGGAGGTCACCACGATCAGGGATTTGAACCGGCGCCCCTCGGCCCAACGTCGCGCCTCCGCCGCGTTGCCGCGGGTCGAGAGCGCGGTGCGGTCGAGGTCGACGCAACAAGTCATGAAGGACTGGTTCTCCGGCAAAGTCCGGGAGATGTCGCTCGCCGTCGAGGTCGGATGCACGCCAGAGATCAGGAGCCGCCTGCCGTAGCCGGCAGCGAGCAGCTCCATCGCGTCCGATACCCGCGAGGAGCCGCCGGTAAGCACCACGATGCCGTCGGCCTTGCGGTCGGGCACCGTCTCGGCGCCTCGCAAATGCGACAGGAACGCAACGAAGCCTGCGGCCGCGCCGACAAAGGCAAGTGCGATCGCCGACACGATTGCCGCGCGCAGCCAGCCGCGCGGCAGTTTCGGCGATCGATCGTCGGTCGGCGAGGTCATGCGATGTCGGTAATCCCTTCCCTGAAGCGATTTTAAGACGTTTTAAGGCGAAGTGGAGTCCTGCGAATGGCTGCGAGCTCGGTCACCCTCTCCCTTGTATGGGGAGAAAGAAAGAAAAGAACTCAATCAACATCATTCAAGGTCGCAAACAGCGTCTGGCGCGAGGCAACCGCGGTGATGCCACCGATCAGCACGGCCTGGACAGCGAGCACGATGTAGGCGGATGGCCGCAGCGAGAAGGTGCCGAGCAGCGCGGCAAACTGGTCGCCGACGGGGGTACCGGAAAACCAGCCTGCGATGGACTCGGAGAAGCCGAACACCAGCATGGCGGCGCCCCCGCCGATCACGCCGCCTTCCAGGCCGAGCCTGAGGAAATGACGCAGGAAGTGATTGGCGATGTAGCGGTCGCCGGCGCCGACGAAATGCAGGACCTCAACGATCGGACGGTTCGCCGCCATGGCGCCGCGGGTCGCGAACGAAACCGAGATGATCGTGGCGATGATGACGAGTGCGAGAATGCCGAGGCCGGCCAGCACGATGGCGTTGGTCATCGAGCGCATGCGCTCGATCCAGGCGCGGTGATCGTCGACGCTGGCGCCCGGCGCGACCTGCGTCACGCGCGCGCGCAAGGCGCCGAGATCGAGCGGCGTGCCCGGCTGCACGCGCGCGATGATCATGCGCGGCACCGGCAGATCGTCCATCGACAGGCCGGTGCCGAGCCAGGGCTCGAGCAGCTTGCCGCTCTCCTCCCTGGTGAACGGCCTGACCTCGACGATGCCGGCTTGCGCACGCATCGCCTCCGTCACGGCCACGGTGTCGCGCTCGAGATCACGGCCGGCCTGAGGACGAACCTGGATGGTGATTTCGCTCGCGACGTCCGACTGCCATTCGGCGGCGGAGGCACTCACCAGCAGCACCGTGCCGGTGGCCATCGAGGCGAGGAAGCTCATGATGGCGACGACGGCGACCAGCGCTCTGCCATGGATCGAGGCGCGCGGCACGATCGGCGACATGTTGCGTGCCTTGGCCGGAAGCTGCGGACGCTCCTGTCCGAGGTCGACCAGCACGCCGCGCTCGTCGGTCCTATTCATAGACGTGCAGCCGTCCCTGGTGCAGCACCAGCCGCCGTGCTTCGTACTGGTCCATCAGGCCGATGTCGTGGGTGGCGATGATGACGGCGGTGCCTGATTTGTTGAGCTCGATGAAGAGCCGCAGCAGGCGGCGGCCGAGCGTCGGGTCGACACTGCCGGTCGGTTCGTCCGCGAGCAGCAGCTGCGGACGCGAGATCACGGCGCGCGCGATCGCCGCGCGCTGCTTCTCGCCGCCCGACAGGATCGGCGGCAGCGCGTCCATGCGGTCGCCGAGTCCGACCCAGCGCAGCAGATCGATCACCTCCTTGCGGTAGCTCGACTCGCTGCGGCCCATGACGCGGAACGGCAGCGCGACATTCTCATAGGTCGTCATGTGGTCGAGCAACCGGAAATCCTGGAGCACGATGCCGATGCGCTTGCGCAGGTCCGCGATCTCGTCCTTGCCGAGCTGCGAGATGTCGTGGCCGAACAGAGTGACGAGGCCCCGTGTCGGCCGATGCGACAGAAACAACAGGCGCAGCAGGGAAGTCTTGCCGGCGCCGGACGGTCCGGTGAGAAACTGGAAGGAATGCGCCGGGATCTGGAAACTGAGATCGCGCAGGATCTCCGGCCCCAAACCGTAACGCAATCCGACATTTTCGAACCGAACCAAGCTCAGCTCCGTTCGAGAGGGGAAGCGGGTCGCACTGCGGCGCTCCGCCATGTGCGATCAACGGGTTTTGCCGCCGTTATGGTTTCCGGTTCGTTAACGGTCGGCCTGTAGCATGTTTCGCAAAATCCCTGCCGCCCGCTTCGCCGCGACCGGCTGATCGTCAAGATTCGTCCTCGTTCGTGCATCAAGGCTCGTCCATGCATATCGTCTGCCCCCATTGTATGACATCCTACGCCATCAAGCTCGCGAGCCTTGGCGCCAACGGACGGGCGGTCCGCTGCTCCCGCTGCAAGGAGACCTGGATCGCCCATGCGGAGGATGCCGTCGAGGAGGCGTCCGTTCCGGCCATGGCCGCTGCCAGCCGCGGCGACAACCAGTCCGACCTCGCCGAGCAATGGAACTCCTATGCCAATGACGACGGCGCCGCGGATGCGCCTGTCGTCGAGAGCCCCTCAATCGCCAGCGACTGGCCGGATGAGCAGGCCCGCGAAACCGAGGACGAATGGTCAGCGGCGGCCCGGCAGGCCGAAGAGGAGGTCGCCGGCGCACAGCACCAGTCCTGGTTCCGCGGCCTGTTCCCCCGCCGCGGCGCGCGGGTGAGCCGCCCGGTCCCCACCACGGCTCCGCGCAGATCCTATTTTGGCCTGCCGATCGCCTGCGCCGCGATGGGCGCGCTGGTGCTGGCACTTACGATCTGGCGCAGCGACGTGGTGCGGCTTCTGCCCCAGACGGCGGCGTTCTACAAGATGGTCGGGCTCGACGTGAACCTGCGGGGCCTCGCCTTCAAGGACGTCAAGCTCTCCAGCGAGACCGTGGATGGTAAGCAGGTGCTGGTGATCGAGGGCGTGATCGTCGGCGAGGGCAAGAAGCCGCTCGACATCCCGCGGCTGCGCTTTGCCGTGCGCGACGCCCAGGGAGCTGAAATCTACGCCTGGAATACGGTTCTGGAACAGGCCGTGCTGCGGCCCGGCGAGCGCGCCTTCTTCCGCTCGCGTCTTGCCTCGCCGCCGCCGGAGGGCCGCAATATCGACGTTCGCTTCTTCAACCGGCGCGACATTGCCGGCGGCAGCGTATAACCGATCAGGCTATCACTGGAGCATGATCTTTTCGGAAAACCGCTTCGCACTTTGCCGGATCATGCTCAAGGTCCCGCAGGGAAGGTTGATCCCAAGGTTGGTCCCAAGGTTGGTCTCATGCCGAAAATCCTGATCGCCGATGACGAGGATTCGATGCGCCAGCTGGTGGCGCGCGCCATCGCCATGGACGGCCACGAGACCGTCACCGCCCAGGACGGCGCCGAGGCGCTGGAGATCCTGACCCGCGAGGACGGCGCTTTCGACCTGTTGCTCACCGACATCCAGATGCCGATCATGGACGGCATCGCGCTGGCGCTCTCCGCCGCGCGCGATTTCCCCGATCTGACCATTCTGCTGATGACCGGCTTTGCCGACCAGCGCGAGCGCGCCTCGAACCTGAATGCGCTGGTGCATGACGTCGTGACCAAGCCTTTCTCGGTCGCCGACATCCGCACGGCCGTGGCGGATGCGCTGGCGGCAAAGAGGGGGTAGGCCAGCAATAGCCACACATGCGCTGTCATGCTCCGCGAAAGCGGGGCGTCGAGTACGCCGCGGCTTCTCGATTCAATCGCTACCGTCTTGGAGTACTGGATCGCCCGGTCCCGTCTCCGTAAGGCTACGCCGGGCCCCCAGCGGAGCTCGGCCGGCGAAGCTTTAGCGAAGACGGCAAGCCGGGCGATGACACTGAGTGTGTCGTCAAAATGAGTGTGACGTCAAAATTCCTTCAGCAGCCGCTCGATATAGTCGAGCTCGATCTGCGGGCGCGAGGGATCGCCGAGACGACGGCGGAGCTCTTCGAGAATGCGGCGGACACGCTGGGTGTCGATCTCGCCGGGAATCTTGACCGTATAATCGTCGCCATATTCGCGCCCATGCAGCGGACGGCCCAGCGGGTCGGTCTGGTTGCCACCGCTCTGCTGACGGCCGGCGCGCTGGCCGGGGCCGTCGCCCTGGCCGTCACCATCGCCCTGCTGCATCGCCTCGGCCATCTTCTGCGCACCCTTGCGCATCGCGTCGAGCGCCTTGCCTTGCGAGTCCACGGCGCCGTCGGCATTGCCCTCGCCGAGCTTTGATCCCGCATCGCCCATGGCACCGTCGGCAGCATCCAGACTGCCGTCGTCATCGCCTTGGTCGCCGTCCTGATCGCCGTTCTGGCCGGGCTGGCCCTGGTCCCCTTGCTGGCCCTTCTGTCCCTGTTGGCCTTTCTGGCCCTTTTCTCCCTTCTGCGTGAGGCCGCGCTTGGCAAGCTCGTCCTGCAGCTTCTTCAGGCGGTCGCGCAGCCCCTCCTGGTCCTGCTGCAGCTCCGACATGGACTGATCGCCCTGCTGCTTGCCGCGCGAGCGATCACGCCGGGAATCCTGGCCCTGCTTGAAAGTCTTGTCGCGCAATTGCTGCTGCTTGCGGATCATGTCGCCAAGCTCGTTGAGCGCCTGCTCCATGTCGCTCTCGCCGGACTGCCCCGGCTGCGCCATCTGGAGACCTTCCAGCATCTGCTGGAGCTGATCGAGCAATTGTTTGGCGGCATCCTTGTCGCCGGAGCGCGACAGGCGCTCCATCCGGTCGATCATGTTCTGCAGGTCCTGCTGGCGCAGGACTTTGGTATTCGGGTCGAGCGGCCGCGCCAGCTGCTGCGGGTCATTGTTGTTGCGGAACTGCTCGGCGAGCTGGCGCATGAAATCGTTCAGCGCCTGACGCAGATCCTGCGTGAGCTTCTTGATCTCTTCGTCGCTCGCGCCGCGCTCCAGCGCCTGCTTCAGCGCGTCCTGAGCCGCTCGCAACGCCTTCTCGACGTCGGAGATCTTGCCGTCCTCGATCGTCACCGCAAGCGCCCACAGGCTTGCCACGACCTCGCGCAGGGCATCATCGGTACGTGCGGCCTCGAGCTGTCGGGCAACGCTGTGGAGGCCGAGATATTGTCCGGGCTCCGGCGTAAACATCTCGGGCGCGATCATCAGCGCGTCGAGCGCGGCATACACGTCGGAATTCTTGTTGGCGTCGAGCGCGAGAATGCGGCGCTGCTCGATCAGTGCACGTGCCAGCGGCTTGGTGAAGAGCCGTTCGGGAAGGCGCATGTTGAACGGTTCGCTTGTGGCCTCATTGCCGGCCTCGTCCTTGGCCGTGAGGGTCAGCGTGACCTCGGCGCCGGCATAGGGATCCTCGCTGAGATCCTTCACCGACTGTCCGACGCCGTTGCGGGTCCGCGCATTCGGCAGCGCAAGCGGGAATTGCGGCGGCTGGAACAGCGGACGCGGGGCCGTCCTGGTGTCGCCATCGCCGGCAGCAGCCTTATCGCCGGGAGCAGCCTTCGCCGCATCCTTGGCGTCGTCCTTGGCATCATCCCGGGCACCGATCGATCGCGGGGCAAACTTCGCTGCGGCACCGGTGACGCCGTAATCGTCCTCGATCTTGTAGGAGAGCTGCAGCGCGCCGCGCGCCTGGCGCTCCGGGTCCTTGGCGAGTGCGATCGTCGGCGCACGGTCCGGCGTTGCCGCAAAGGCCCATTGCGGCTGGCCGGAAGGCGCGCGGACATGCGCCGTGCCGTCGCCGGAGATGGCAAAATGCCTCTCGTTGGTCCCCTTGGGGCTGGCTTCGGTGGGCGCAACCTCCTTGAGGCCGCCGGAGACGGCGACATCCAGGTTGCCGCCTGAGGAGCGCACGATCAGGGTCGAGCCGGCGGGGACGGCGAGCGGGCCGCTGGCGGGCAGGGCCGCAGCTTCCTTGTTGGCGGCCGACAGAATGACCGGAGGCCTGCCGGTGTACAGCGGCGGCGTGACCCAGGCATCGACGCGAACATTGCTCGGCGCCAAGACCCCGTTCCAGTCGAAGGCGGCGCCAAGCCGCATCGCACGCTCGTCACCGGCGGCGAAGAAGGTCGCAACCAGCATCACCATGACCAGCGCGCGCAACGCCCAGGGGTCGTGAAGCGCGAGCCGCGGGTGCGGCAGACCGGCGCGGATGCGCTTGATGGACGCCAGCGTACGCTCGCGCTGCGCCTGCCAAAGCGCCTGCGCGACCGGATCTTGGGAGGTCAGCGTGTCCGTGAGCGTGGTGGCCGGGCGGTGACGGATGCCGGAGCCACGGTCGAGCCGGACGAGTGCTTCCGCGCGGCTCGGCCAGCGGAAGCCAATCAACGGGAACAGGGCGGCGAGCGCGATCGCGGCGAAGAGGGCGAGACCGATGGCCCGGGCCATGAACGGCAGTGCCAGCCAGAGACCGGCCCAGGACACCACCAGGAACAGGCCGGCGACGGTCAGAAGGCGCGCCACATTGGGCCAGGCACGCTCCCACGCGATGGCATAAGTGGCCCGATCGAGGGCCTGCGCCAACTTCAGCCGCGACAGCGCATCACTGCTGCGGATCGGGTCTGACGGGTCGGGGGTGACGCCGTTCAATCAACTCTCCAGGTTGCCCGGTAGAGAAGAGCCTATCACAACGGCAGCACTGAGGCATCCGTTCCTGTACGGGAGAACCCCCTTTTCCCGCATAACACGAGGACGTGACTGGCCCGGTGCAACCCCGTAATTTCCGCGCGCCATCCCTGAGGGAAACGAAGGAAACGCCATGGACAAGAAGATGCACGACAAAGGCCTGGAAGTCCGCAAAGCGGTGCTGGGCGAAGCCTATGTCAACAACGCCCTGAAGAACGTCGATGATTTCAACCGCCCGTTCCAGGAGATGCTCAACGAATATTGCTGGGGCACTGTGTGGGGACGCGAGGAGCTGCCGCGCAAGACCCGCAGCATGCTCAACATCGCCATGATCGCGATCCTCAACCGCCAGCACGAGTTTCGCGCGCATCTCAAGGGCGCGCTGACCAATGGCGTGACGCGCGAGGAGATCCGCGAGATCCTGATGCAGGTCGCGATCTACGGCGGCATGCCGGCCGCGGTCGACAGTTTCCGCATCGCGCGCGAGGTGTTCGCGGAGATCGACGGGAAGGCGTAGCCAATTCCCGCTGTCGTCCCGGACAAGCGGAGCGCCGATCCGGGACGACAGCGGGGATGGAACGCGTATCGTCCACAACGACAAAGAAGCAAAAAAGGAAACACCATGGACATCGGATTCATCGGGCTCGGAAACATGGGCTTCCCGATGGCGCGACGGTTGATCGAGGTTGGACACAAGCTCGTCGTGTTCGATACGCGCAAGGAGGTCACAGGCGAGTTGGTGGCGCGCGGCGCGACTGCGGCGGCATCGCCGAAGGACGTCGCCGATCAGGTCGAGACCGTGATGGCGAGTCTGCCCTCGCTGCAGGCTTCACTCGACGTCGCCACGGGAGCGAACGGCGTGATCGAGGGCAGGCGCGCAAAACGCTTCATCGATCTCTCCACGGTCGGCTCGACGATGGCAGCGAAGATTCACGGCCTACTCGCCAAGCGCAACATCGTGCAGATCGACTGCCCCGTCTCCGGCGGCGTCGGCGGCGCCGAGAAGGGCACGCTGGCAGTGATGGTGTCAGGACCGAAAGCCGAGTTCGAGCTGCTGAAGCCCGCACTCGACGTCATCGGAAAAGTGTTCTTCATCGGCGAGAAGCCCGGTGCAGCGCAGACCATGAAGCTCGCCAACAATTTCCTGTCGGCTACAGCGATCGTGGCGACCTCGGAAGCGGTGGTGATGGGCGTGAAAGCCGGGCTCGATCCCGCCGTCATGATCGACGTCATCAATGCCGGCTCGGGCATGAACACGGCGAGCCGCGACAAGTTTCCGCGCTCGGTGCTGCCGCGCACGTTCGACTTCGGCTTCGCCACGGGGCTGATGGTAAAGGACGTGCGGCTGGCGCTGGAGGAGATGAAGCAGCTCGGCCTGTCGATGGAGGTTGCCGATGCGGTCGGGCGGCTATGGGAGACCGTGATCAGCGCGGAAGGTGCCGAGTCCGATTTCACCGCGGCGATCAAGCCGATCGAGAGAAAGGCGGGAGTTGTGGTTGGCGGGACCAAGGGCGGGGAGTGACAGGGAAGTAGTCGCCCCACACTCTCGTCGTCGTGAGGCGCGCTTGTGCCGCCCCTCACAGCCACGGTGCGGGCTTATCCATCGCGATGAGCTGCTCGACCTCTACGCGCGGGCGCACCACAGCGTATTGGTCGTCCTTCACCAGCACCTCGGGCACCAGCGGCCGGGTGTTGTAGGTGCCGGCCTGCACCGCGCCATAGGCGCCTGCGGTCATGATGGCGAGGAGATCTCCGGGCTTTGGCGCCGGCAGCGAGCGGTCGAGGGCGAGATAGTCGCCGGTCTCGCAGACCGGGCCGACGACGTCGGCCATGATCGTGGCGGCGCCCTTGGCCGGCTGCCTCACCGGCAGGATGTCGTGATAGGCCTCATACAGCGTCGGGCGGATCAGGTCGTTCATGGCGGCGTCGATGATGACGAAGTTCTTGCCGTCGCCGTGCTTCACATAGATGACCTTGGCAACCAGGATGCCGGCATTGCCGACGATCATGCGGCCCGGCTCGAACATCAGCGTGCAGCCGAGATTGTGGCTGACGCGCTTGACCATGGCGGCATAGGCGTCGGGTGCCGGCGGCGCCTCGCGGTCCATGTCATAGGGGATGCCGAGACCGCCGCCGAAATCGACGTGATTAATGTTGTGGCCGTCTGCCCGCAGCGTCTGCACGAATTCGGCGAGGATGCGGAACGCGGTCTCCATGTTGGAGAGGTCGGTGATCTGGCTGCCGATATGCACGTCGGTGCCGGTCACCTCGATGCCGGGGAGCCTGGCGGCGCGCGCATAGACCTCGCGCGCATGCGCGATCGGGATGCCGAACTTGTTCTCGGACTTGCCGGTCGAAATCTTGGCATGCGTGCCGGCATCGACGTCCGGATTGACGCGGAGCGAGATCCGCGCGGTCTTGCCCATCTCGGTCGCAAGGCGCGACAACGAGTCGAGCTCGGGCTCGGATTCCACGTTGAGGCAGAGGATGTCGGCGGCAAGCGCGGCGCGCAGCTCCTCTTCCGTCTTGCCGACGCCGGAGAACACGATCTTGCTGGCCGGGAAACCGGCAGCCAGCGCGCGCTTCAATTCACCGCCGGAGACGACGTCGGCGCCGGCGCCGAGCTTGGCCAGCGTGCGAAGCACCGACTGGTTGGAGTTCGCCTTCATGGCGTAGCAGACCAGCGCCTTCTCGCCGGCGAAAGCATCGGCGAAGACGCGGTAGTGCCGCTCCAGCGTCGCGGTCGAATAGCAATAGAACGGCGTGCCGACGGTGGCGGCCAGCTCGGACAGGTTCACCGCCTCGGCGTGCAGAACGCCGTTGCGATAGTCGAAATGGTTCATGGCGCAGGCTCGGTTGTCCCGGCTTATTTCCTGCCGGGAGGTTCGTCCAGGAGCGGGTCGAGAATAAACGGTTTCTTCCTGCCCTTGGCCGCCGCGGGCGCGGCATCCGCACCGTAGGTGGGATTGAACACGCTCGGCGTCCTCTGAGCTTCGGCCTCGGAATCAAGAGGTGCGGCACCGCCGGCCGTGGAGGCGGTCGGCGGCAAGTCGAGCGGGCCCTTTCGGCCGCAGCCGGCAAGCGCGAGCGCCGTCAGGCTCAAGACAATGATGGCCCACCCCGAGCCGGCCGGGCGAAACTTTGACGTCACGACGAAATCCCCACTACGCGGCGCGCACCATACAGAGATTGGCGCGCTCTGGCGAGAGCCGGATGACCATGAAACATAAGCGAAATTTTGCCCTCAGCCCGATTTTCGCTCTTTTTCCAGCCGCTTCGCCCAGGCCTTGGCCTGGGACGCGACGTTCTTCGGCGCGGTGCCGCCGAAGCTGGTGCGGCTCTTCACCGACGATTCGACCGAGAGCACGCCGAACACGTCCTTGGTGATTTTGGGCTCGATCGCCTGCATCTCCTTGAGCGGCAGCTCGTGCAGCGCGACGCCCCCCTCGGCGGCCTTGGCGACGATGCGGCCGGTGACGTGATGGGCCTCGCGGAACGGCATCTTCAGCGTCCGCACCAGCCAGTCGGCGAGGTCGGTCGCGGTGGCGTAGCCCTCGCCCGCCGCCGCTTTCATCTTGGCTTCATCCGGAACGAGGTCGCGGACCATGCCGGTCATGGCGCGGATCGCCAGCGACAGCGCGGCGAAGCCCTCCATGGCACCCTGCTTGTCCTCCTGCATGTCCTTTTGATAGGCGAGCGGCAGGCCCTTCATGACGATCAGGAGGCCGTTGAGCGCGCCGATGACGCGGCCGGTCTTGGCGCGCACGAGCTCGGCGGCATCGGGGTTGCGCTTCTGCGGCATGATCGAAGAGCCGGTGGTGAACTTGTCGCTGAGGCGGATCAGGCCGACCAGCGGCGAGGTCCAGATCACGATCTCCTCGGCAAAGCGCGACATGTGCACGGCGCAGATCGAGGCCGCCGACAGTGTCTCCAGCACGAAGTCGCGATCGGAGACCGCGTCGAGCGAGTTCGCCATGGGGCGGTCGAAGAGGAGCGCCTTGGCGGTGGCGTGGCGGTCGATCGGGAACGAGGTCCCGGCGAGCGCGGCCGCGCCGAGCGGGGATTCGTTCAGCCGCTTGCGCGCATCTTGGAAACGGCCGCGGTCGCGCGCGGCCATCTCGACATAGGCGAGCAAATGGTGGCCGAAGGTGACGGGCTGCGCGGTCTGCAGATGCGTGAAGCCGGGCATCACGGTGCCGGCATGCTCCAGGGCACGCTCGACCAGCACCTGCTGGAACGCAGCGAGCGCGGCATCGGTCTCGTCGATGACGTCGCGGACGAACAGGCGGAAATCAGTCGCGACCTGGTCGTTGCGCGAGCGCGCCGTATGCAGGCGGCCGGCGGCGGGGCCGATCAGCTCCGACAGGCGGCTCTCAACATTCATATGGATGTCCTCGAGCGCGCGCTTGAATTCGAAGCCACCCTTGCCGATCTCTGACAAAATCGTGTCTAGACCCTTGCCGATATTTTTCGCATCAGAGGCCGTGATGATGCCCTGCGTGGCCAGCATCGCAGCGTGGGCCTTGGACGCGGCAATGTCCTGGGCGAAGAGGTGACGATCGACGTCGATGGAGACGTTGATCTCTTCCATGATCTCGTCGGGACGTTCCGAGAACCGGCCGCCCCACATCTTGTTGCTCATGATCCCCTGCTCACGCTTGCCTGTCGCTAGCCACGTTTGCTGGCCACGACCAGCCGTATTAAGAGGCCCCTGATAGCCATATCTGCGACCGGATGACAAACGATATGCTCGACAAGAAGCCCTCCGCCACGCGCCGCATCCCCCTCGTCATCGCCACCGTGGCGATCGGAGGACTGGCCGGCTTCGCCGCGCTGTATGGGCTCGGTCTGGGCCGGTCGCCTAGCGGCGATCCCGCCTGCCGCTCGGCGGTCGCGACCGCGCAGAAGATCGCGCCACTCGCCCATGGCGAGGTGGCGGCGCTGACCATGGCGAGTGCCCCGCTGAAGCTGCCCGACCTCGCCTTCGAGGACGCCGACGGCAGGCCGAAAAAGCTGTCCGACTTCCGCGGCAAGATATTGCTGGTGAACCTCTGGGCGACCTGGTGCGTGCCCTGCCGCAAGGAGATGCCGGCGCTGGACGAGCTCCAGGGCAAGCTGTCGGGCCCGAATTTCGAGGTGGTGGCGATCAATATCGACACACGCGACCCGGACAAGCCCAAGACCTTCCTGAAAGAGGCCAACCTGACCCGGCTCGGCTATTTCAGCGACCAGAAAGCCAAGGTTTTCCAGGACCTTAAGGCTATAGGCCGGGCACTTGGGATGCCGACCTCGGTGCTGGTCGATCCGCAGGGCTGTGAGATCGCGACGATTGCGGGGCCGGCGGAATGGGCGAGCGAGGACGCGCTCAAGCTGATCCGGGCCGCGACGGGCAAGGCCGCCGCATCGCTTTAGGAATTCAGGCGGTGACGTTGAGATTGCCGCCGACGCCGGGGCCGACATTGGCCAGCGAGGGTTGGCCCGCGCCCATCAGCGTGAGGACGGTCGACTTTTCCATGTCCATGTTCTGCTTGGTCAGCGTCGCCGCGATATTCGATTGCAGCGCGCCTTGCTGAGCGGCCAGCATGGTGCTGACCATCGCCATCATGTCCATTACGCGAACCCTCTTACCGGCCGTAACCTAGGCGCGAGAGGTTAACGCGACATGAATTGACACGAAGCGGATCAGCGCGTCGGAACCGGCTTGGCGCCGCGGTAGTCGTAGAAGCCGCGCTGGGTCTTGCGGCCGAGCCAGCCGGCCTCGACGTATTTCACCAGCAGCGGGCACGGGCGGTATTTGGAATCCGCCAGCCCCTCGTGCAGCACCTGCATGATGGAGAGGCAGGTATCGAGGCCGATGAAATCGGCGAGCTCGAGCGGGCCCATGGGATGGTGGGCCCCGAGCTTCATCGCGGCGTCGATCGCCTCGACATTGCCGACGCCTTCGTACAGCGTGTAGATCGCCTCGTTGATCATCGGCAGCAGGATGCGGTTGACGATGAAGGCCGGGAAATCCTCGGAGACCGCGACCTGCTTGCCGAGCTTGCCGACGAATTCCTTGGCAGTCTCGAAGGTGGAGTCGTCGGTGGCGATGCCGCGGATCAGCTCGACCAGCTCCATCAGCGGCACCGGATTCATGAAGTGAATGCCGATGAAACGCTCCGGGCGGTCGGTGGCGGCGGCAAGCCGCGTGATCGAGATCGAGGACGTATCGGAGGCGACGATCGCCTCCGGCTTCAACACCGCGCAGAGCTCGTGGAAGATCTTGCGCTTGACCTCTTCCTTCTCGACCGCGGTCTCGATGACGAGGTCGCAATCGGCGAGGTCGTCGAGTTTTTCGGCGGGCGTGATGCGCGCCATCGCCTTGACCTTGTCGTCCTCGGTGACGGCCTTCTTGGAGACCTGGCGCGCCAGATTGCCGTTGATGGTGGCCATGCCCGACTTGAGGCGGTCGGGCGAGACGTCGTTGAGCACCACGTCGAAGCCGGCGAGCGCCGCGACATGCGCGATGCCATTGCCCATCTGACCCGCGCCGATCACGCCGACCTTCTTGATCACTGCCGCCATCATGTCATCCACCGGAACGGCGCGCGACGAGCGCACCCTGCCTATCCCCTTGAGCCGGGAGGTCCGATTTAATCAGAACCTTGGCTCGAAACCTAGATTGGATCGCCTCGAAGGCGCGCCCACGCCAAAGAAAACGCCTCAGAAATGCAACACCGGCCGGAGTGTATACCTCCGGCCGGTGTTTTCGATGCCTTTTACTTGCCGAGCTTGCCGAGTTCGGCCGTCAGCTCCGGAACCGCCTGGTAGAGATCGGCGACCAGGCCGTAATCGGCAACCTGGAAGATCGGTGCGTCCTCGTCCTTGTTGATCGCAACGATCACCTTGGAGTCTTTCATGCCGGCCAGATGCTGGATGGCGCCGGAAATGCCGACCGCGACATAGAGCTCGGGCGCCACGACCTTGCCGGTCTGCCCGACCTGCCAGTCGTTCGGCGCATAGCCCGCATCGACCGCCGCGCGCGAGGCACCGACGCCGGCGCCGAGCTTGTCGGCGAGCGGCTCGATGTATTTGGCGAAGTTCTCGCGGCTCTGCATGGCACGGCCGCCGGAGACGATGATCTTGGCCGAGGTCAGCTCGGGACGATCGCTCTTGGCAACCTCCTCGCCGACGAACGACGACAAGCCTGGATCGGCGGCCGCCGCCACGTTCTCGACCGCGGCGCTGCCACCCTCGCCCGCTGCGGCGAAGGTCGAGGTCCGCACCGTGATGACCTTCTTGGCGTCCTTCGACTTCACCGTCTGGATGGCGTTGCCGGCATAGATCGGGCGCTCGAAGGTATCGGGCGCGACCACCTTGATGATCTCCGAGACCTGCATGACGTCGAGCAGAGCGGCGATGCGGGGCATCACGTTCTTGAAGCGCGAGGTCGCCGGCGCGACGATCGCGTCATAGCCGGACGCCAGCGACACGACCAGTGCAGCCAGCGGCTCGGCAAGATCGTGCGCGTAGAGGTCGCCGTCGGCGAGCAGCACCTTCTTGACGCCGGCGAGCTTGGCAGCGGCATCCGCCGCGCCCTTGGCGTTCTGGCCGGCGACCAGCACCTCGACATCCGCACCGAGCGCGGCAGCCGCGGTCAGGGCCTTGTTGGTCGCATCCTTGAGCGACGCATTGTCGTGTTCGGCAATCAGAAGCGTCGTCATCAGAGCACCCCGGCTTCGTTCTTGAGTTTGGACACGAGCTCGGCGACGTCCTTGACCTTGACGCCGGCCTTGCGGCCCGCCGGCTCCGTCGTCTTGAGAACCTCGAGACGCGCGGTGACGTCGACGCCGTAGTCGGCGACGGTCTTCTCTGCGATCGGCTTCTTCTTGGCCTTCATGATGTTGGGCAGCGAGGCGTAGCGCGGCTCGTTGAGGCGGAGATCGGTGGTGACGATCGCCGGTCCTTTCAGCTTCACGGTCTGCAGGCCGCCATCGACTTCGCGGGTGACCTTGAAATCGGAGCCTTCGACCTCGAGCTTCGAGGCGAACGTCGCCTGCGACCAGCCGAGCAGCGCGGCCAGCATCTGGCCGGTCTGGTTCGAGTCGTCGTCGATCGCCTGCTTGCCGAGAATGATGAGGCCCGGCTGCTCTTCGTCGGCGACCTTCTTCAGGATCTTGGCGACCGCGAGCGGCTCGACTGCGCCTTCCGCTTTCACCAGGATGCCGCGGTCGGCGCCCATCGCAAGTCCGGTGCGGATCGTCTCCGATGCCTGCGCAGGTCCAATGGAGACCACCACGACCTCGGTGGCCTTGCCGCCTTCCTTCAGGCGCAGCGCTTCCTCGACCGCGATTTCGTCGAACGGGTTCATGGACATCTTGACGTTGGCGAGTTCAACGCCCGATCCATCGCTCTTGACGCGGACCTTGACGTTGTAATCGACCACCCGCTTTACCGGCACTAAGACCTTCATCGATCCTCTTTCACTCAATTTGGGAGGGGGGTTATCAACTGGCGCGGAACCTAAAGGCCTGATCTGCCCCGGTCAACGCGCGAACAGGTCTAATTTTGGCCTTCTGAAATGCGGGAGCTCGATGGGTCAGCGGTTCTGGCCGGGAACCCAAAGCACGTCGCCGGCGCCATTGCCGTTAGCGGCCCGGCTGGCCACGAACAGAAAGTCGGACAGGCGATTCATATATTGGATGCCAGCCGTGCTGACCGGCTCGCCGGGCCGGGCCGCCAGTTCCACGATCACGCGTTCCGCCCTGCGGCATATCGTGCGTGCCACATGCAGGCAGGCAGCGGACGGCGTGCCGCCGGGAAGCACGAAGGAGGTCAGCGGCGCGAGCTTGTCGTTGAGCGTGTCGATGTCGCGCTCGAGCCGCTCGACCTGGCTCGTCACCACCCGCAGCCGCTCGGCTTTCCCCTCCCGTTCGGGCACGGCGAGATCGGCGCCGAGATCGAACAGATCATTCTGGATGCGACCGAGCATTGCATCGAGTTCGGGCATGCCGGAGGTGTGGAGCCTGACCACGCCGATCGCGGCATTGGTCTCGTCAACGGTGCCATAGGCCTCGATGCGCAGATCGTATTTCGGACGTCGTTCGCCGGTTCCGAGCGCCGTCGTACCGTCGTCACCGGTCTTCGTGTAGATGCGATTGAGTACGACCATGGAGAGGCCTCTTAATTTTGGAGCATGATCCTGTCGGAAAACCGCTTCGCACTTTGCGCTAACGCGGCCCTTCGGGTCCGGATCATGTCCTAGCGCCCCATCGCCCAGACCGCGAGCATCGCGATGATGATCGCCACGAACTGCAGCAGCACGCGCCAGCGCATCAGCTTCTGCGAGGTGTTGGGCGAGCCGCCGCGCATCATGTTGATGAGCCCGAGCAGCAGCACCAGCGCCACGGCGCCGGCGGCCGCCGGCAGGATGAAAGTACTCAGGAGAGATGCCATGGGACGTAGATAACACCGCGTGCGGCGGTCCGCCATCTCCCCAGTTCGTCATTCCGGGGCGATGCGGCGGGACCGAGCGAAGCGAAGCCGGCGCGTCGAGCCCGGAATCCATCGCGCCACTTGCGCTGCGGCTAGATGGATTCCGGGCTCGCGCTTCGCGCGCCCCGGAATGACGGCGAGGCGCTTCGCGATCTGGCTTTTGAGCCAATAATGTCAGAAGCTGCCCAAATGATTTCCGATTTGTGTCCCTCGCCGACCGTCTTCCCCTCCGCCCGCAAGCGGGAGGAGGGAGCAGTACAGGGCAAGCCGTGAAAGCGATCCGCTACATCTACGACGTCGTGATGGATGCGTTCTACACGTTCCTTGCCGATGACGGCTGGGCGATCGCAAGCCACATCGCGCTGTCGACGCTGATGGCGCTGTTCCCGTTCCTGATCGTGCTGACCTCGCTCGCCGGCGTCTTCGGCTCCAAAGAACTCGCCGACCAGGCGGCCGGCCTGATGCTCCAGGTCTGGCCCAAGCAGGTCGCCGATTCGATCTCGGGCGAGGTGCATGACGTGCTGACCACGACCCGCACCGGCATTCTGACCATCGGCGCGGCGCTGTCGGTCTATTTCGCCTCCAACGGCGTCGAGGCGCTGCGGGTCGCGCTCAACCGCGCCTACGCCGTGGTGGAGATGCGGCGCTGGTACTGGCTACGGTTGGAATCGATTGCCTATACGCTGATTGCCGCCTTCACTGCCCTCGCGATGGCGTTCCTGATCGTGCTCGGTCCGCTGATCATCGAGGCCGCGCGGCGCCACATTCCCCTGTTCGTCGAATCGAACGAAAGCATTCTCACCTGGCTGCGCTACGGTATCACCATCAGCGCGCTGGTGGTGGCGCTGTTCATCCTGCACGCCTGGCTGCCTGCGGGACGGCGAAGCTTCCTCCAGATCATGCCGGGCATCATCTTCACGGTGGTGGCGTCGCTGGTCTCCGGCGTCGTCTTCGGACAGTATCTGGCGCGCTTCGCCAACAACTACGTGACCATGTATGCGGGGCTCGCTTCGGTGATCATCGCGCTGGTGTTCCTGTATTTCATCGCCGCGATCTTCGTTTACGGCGGTGAGCTCAACGCCGCGATCATCAAGTCGCGGCTTCCTCATGGCGTGTCGCTTCAAGCAGCGCAGTCGCTAAAGCCCGCGGAGACACAGGCTTGACCAGGAAGGCGTCGGCGCCGGCCGCGCGCGAAGCTGCCTCGTCCTCCCCGCGGCCGGACACGCCGATGATCGGGATCCGAGCCAGCGGCGTCGACAGCGCGCGGATCCGCCTGATGGCCTCGATACCGTCGATGCCCGGCAGCACCATGTCCATCAGCACCGCGTCGAACGCGCCCTGCTCCAGCCGGCCGACCGCGTCCTCGCCGCGCCCGATGAACTCGGCTTGATGGCCGAGCTCGGTCAGGATCGTGTTGAGCACGACGCGGCCGAACGGATTGTCCTCGACGCTGAGCACGTGAAGGCCCGCGACCGCCTCGGGCCCGCCGCCGCCCTGCGCCTTGCGGCTTTTGCCGGATCCCGTGGCATCCAGCGACACCGTCAACGTGAAGGTGGCGCCGCCGCCTCGGCGCGGAGCGACGGCGATATCGCCGCCCATCGCACGCGCCAATTGCTTGACCGAGGAGAGCCCCAAGCCGGCGCCGCCGAAGCGTGAGGCGATGGTGACATTGGCCTGGGTGAACGGGCGGAACAGCCGCTTGATCTCGGCCATGGTGAGGCCGATGCCGCTGTCGGACACCGCAAAGGCGACGCCGACCCTGCCCCTACCCTTGCCCTTTGCCTTGACCTTGGCGGGACGCCACGGCTCGACTGCGAGCGCCACGCCGCCCTGATCGGTGAATTTCACGGCATTGTCGATCAGGTTCTCGAGCGCAGCGCGCAGGCGGACGGGATCACCGACCACGAGTCCAGGGAGTTTTTCGGATATCCCGACCTCGGCCTGGAGACCTTTGGCGGCGGCGCGGCCGGCCAGCGAATCGCCGGCGCTGCGGGCGAGCGTCCGTAGATCGAACAGGTCCTGCCGCAGCGCGCTTCCGCCCTTCGCCGTTCCCTTGCCGGTTCTGGCGGCATCCACAAACAGCGTGGCAAGACTCGCAAGATGCTCGGCGCCGGCCTTGATGGTATCGGCCCACCGCCGCTCCCGTTCGCCGAGATCGGACGTGGCGAGCAGATCGCTGATCGCCAGAATGCCGGTCAGGGGGGTGCGGACCTCATGGGCAAAGGCGGCCAGCGCCGCCTGGACCACGTCCGGCGCGACCGCCCTGGTGCTGCGCTTGCGCACCTTTCCGGCCGCCCCGGACCGCTTCCGAGGCAGCCGCCTGGACGTCCGTGTGGTGCGCACTGGACGCGTTTTCGCCGCCATGAATCCCCTTCGAAGTACTCTCTTCGAACCCCGCGCGGGCCGAGCATGGCACGGAGGAACACCCGGAGTCACGGCGACGTTTTGCTAACCCCCAGAGAAACTTAACCTAATCCCACCAGCTGGCGGATGCGGACAGGCGTGACGCCGGCCGCACGCAAGGCGCGCAGACCGGTCGACCGGCTCGATTTCGACAGCTTCCGACCCGCCTCATCGCGAATCAGCCGGTGATGGCGGTAGGCGGGCTCGGGCAGGCCGAGCAGGACCTGGAGCAAGCGGTGCACCGAGGTGGCGTAAAACAGGTCCTGGCCCCGCACGATCTCGCTGACGCCTTGGAGCGCGTCGTCGACCACCACCGACAGATGGTAGCTGGTCGGCGTCTCCTTGCGGGCCAGGATCACGTCGCCCCACGCCTCCGGCCGCGCCGGGACGATGCCGCGCTCGCCGTCCGGCCCCTCGCCGAGCTCATTCCAGCTCAGACGGGCGGCACGGCGGCAGGCGGCCTGCATGTCGAGCCGCAGCGCATAAGGCGCGCCTGATGCAATCAAATGCGACCGTTCGTCAGCCGACAATGATTTGGCGTCGCCGGGATAAAGCGGCGCACCGTCGGGATCGCGCGGCCACAGCCCGTCCACCTCGCGCGCGGCGACGAGCCTTGCGATCTCGGCGCGGCTTTCGAAGGCGGGATAGACGAGACCGAGCGCAGAGAGCTTTTCCAGCGCGGCGCGATAGTCGGCGAGATGTTCGGACTGCCGGCGCACCGGCGTTTCCCAGGCAATTCCGAGCCAGGCGAGATCCTCGTAGATCGCCGTCTCATATTCCGGCCGGCAGCGCGCCACGTCGATGTCCTCGATCCGCAGCAACAGCCGGCCGCCGGCCTCACGCGCGCGCTCGAAGTTGAGCAGCGCAGAATAGGCGTGGCCGAGATGCAGGAGGCCGTTGGGGCTGGGGGCAAATCGGAAAACGGGTGGCATCAGGCGACATATCTCGTCATGGCCGGGCTTGTCCCGGCCACCCACGTTCTTCGGTGCCTCCTGCCGATCATGTCAAGGTGCCGGACAAACACCACGACCACCGCTCATGCTAGACAATACATCACGGTTAGAAGGACGTGGATGACCGGGACAAGCCCGGCCATGACGTCGGAGAGCTTGTCGGACCATCATGACCATCCACCTCGAAACGCAGTCCGATCTCGAAGAGGCCGTCTATGCGCTGATCAAGCGCGATCCGCGCCTCAAGCCCGTGCTCGAGATCGCGGGCATGCCGGCCTTGCGACGTCGCGAGCCGGGCTTTACGGGCCTTGCGCACATCGTCTGCGGGCAGCAGCTCTCGACCGCGAGTGCCGCGGCGATCTGGGGTCGGCTGTCGGCCGCGTTCGATCCGTTCGACCATGACACTGTGCGCCGCGCCCGCACCGACCGGCTGGGGCGGCTCGGCCTCTCCGCCGCGAAGATCAAGACGCTGAAGCATCTGGCACGCGAAATCGCCGCCGAGCGGCTGAACCTCGATGTGCTCGCGGAGGAAGATGCCGATGCCGCCCATCACACGCTGATCGCGCTGCCCGGCATCGGCCCCTGGACCGCCGACGTCTACCTGCTGTTCTGCCTCGGCCACGGCGACGCCTGGCCGGCCGGCGACCTCGCCGTGCAGGAGGGCATCCGTATCGGACTCGGTCTGAAGGAGCGGCCGACCGAGAAGCAGATGGCCCCGCTCGCCGAACCCTGGCGTCCGCTGCGCGGCGCGGCCGCGCATCTGTGGTGGAGCTACTATCGCGCCGTGAAGAAGCGCGAGGGCGTGCTCTCGGCCTGACGCGTGTATTCCGCCTGAGCAGGGCCACATGCTTTCGCTGCTCGGGTAAAGCGCTTTTGGCTGCCGGCGAACCGGTATAGCGTTCAATCTCAAGGGAAACGCCGCGCAGATGGCCACGAGGTCGTGCATGCTGGACAGGACGAAGGATATTTCCGTCGCCGCGCAAGACTGGCTCGACGCGTTCGAGCGCATACTGGGCAAGTCCGATCCCGCCGCGCTGGACCGCCTCTTCCTCGCCGACAGCTTTTGGCGCGATGTGCTGGCGTTGAGCTGGAACCTGCAAACAATTGCAGGCGGCGACGCAATCGCGCGTGAGCTGACGGCGCTCGCACCCAGGGCGACACCGACGAACTTCAAGATCGCGCCCAACCGCGCGCCGCCGCGCTGGGTGACGCGCGCCGGCACCAACACCATCGAGGCGATCTTCAATTTCGAGACCGCGCACGGCCGCGGCAGCGGTATCCTGCGGCTCGTACCTGACAGCGCCGACGGCGACCGGTTGAAGGCATGGACGCTGCTGACCGCCCTCGATGAGCTCAAGGGCTTCGAGGAGCAGCTCGGCACCTCGCGGCCCCGCGGCCAGGCCTATTCGCGCGATTTCCGCGGGCCGAACTGGCTCGACCTGCGCAACGCCTCGCGCGACTATGCCGACCGCGATCCAGCCGTGCTGGTGGTCGGCGGCGGCCAGGCCGGGCTCGCGATCGCGGCGCGGCTGAAGCAGTTGAAGGTCGACACGCTAGTCGTCGATCGCGAGGCCCGGATCGGCGACAATTGGCGCAAGCGTTACCATGCGCTGACGCTGCACAATCAGGTGCAGGTCAATCACCTGCCCTACATGCCGTTCCCGCCGAGCTGGCCGACCTATATCCCCAAGGACAAACTCGCCAACTGGTTCGAAGCCTATGTCGATGCCATGGAGCTGAACTTCTGGACCGGCACCGAGTTCGAAGGCGGCGCCTATGACGAGGCCAGCGGCCACTGGACCGTGACGCTGCGCCGCCCCGACGGCAGCAAGCGCACCATGCATCCGCGTCACGTGGTGATGGCGACCGGCGTCAGCGGCATCGCCAATGTGCCTGACATTCCGACTCTCGACAATTTCAACGGCGCGCTGCTGCATTCCAGCCGCTACGAGGACGGCGAGAACTGGACAGGCAAGCGCGCCATCGTCATCGGCACCGGCAACAGCGGCCACGACATCGCGCAGGATCTCTATTCCAGCGGCGCCGAGGTGACGCTGGTGCAGCGGTCGCCGACGCTGGTCACCAATATCGAGCCGTCGGCGCAACTCGCCTATGCGACCTATAATGAAGGCACGCTCGAGGACAATGATCTGATCGCGGCCTCGATGCCGACGCCGCTGGCGAAGAAGACGCATGTCATGCTGACCGAGCAATCCAGGGAGCTCGACAAGGAGCTGCTCGACGGCCTCCGCCGTGTCGGCTTCAAGCTCGACTTCGGCGAGGCCGGCACCGGCTGGCAGTTCAAATACCTCACCCGCGGCGGCGGCTACTATTTCAACGTCGGCTGCTCCAACCTGATCGTCGAGGGCAAGATCAGGCTCAGGCAGTTCTCCGAGATCGAGAGCTTCGTCACCGAAGGCGCGCGGATGAAAGACGGCTCGACCATTGCAGCCGACCTCATCGTGCTCTCGACCGGCTACAAGCCGCAGGAATATCTGGTGCGTCAGCTGTTCGGCGATGCCATCGCCGACCGGGTCGGTCCGATCTGGGGCTTTGGCGAGGGCTTCGAGCTCCGCAACATGTATGCGCGCACGAAGCAGCCCGGCCTCTGGTTCATCGCCGGCAGCCTCGCACAATGCCGGATCAACTCGAAATATCTCGCGCTCCAGATCAAGGCGGTCGAGGAAGGGATTTTGGGGCGAACCTAGCCACAGCCGTCATTCCGGGACGCGAGTCTGTGCGAGCCCGGAATCCATTCATCCGCGAAAATGCCGTACGATGGATTCCGGGTTCACGCTTCGCGCGCCCAGGAATGACAAGAGGAGAAATCAATGCCAGCCATTCTCGGCACCGGCGAACACCGCTACCGCGTCGTCGAAAACTTCGCGAAACTTCCCGACGGCTGGCAGCTCACCGACGTCGCCTCGGTCGCGGTCGACAGCAAGGATCGCGTCTACGTCTTCAACCGCGGCGCCCATCCGATGGTGGTGCTGGACCGCGACGGCAATTTCCTGCGCAGCTGGGGCGAGGGACTGTTCTCCCGTGCGCATGGCCTGCACATCGATGCCGACGACAATCTCTATTGCACCGACGACGGCGACCACACCGTGCGCAAATGCACCACCGACGGCAAGGTGCTGCTCACGATCGGCATCCCGGCAAAGCCGGCGCCGTTCATGAGCGGCGAGCCGTTCCACCGCTGCACCCATACCGCGCTGTCGCCGAAGGGGGAGATCTACGTCTCGGACGGCTATGGCAATGCGCGCGTGCACAAATTCACCCCCGACGGCAAGCTGATCAAAAGCTGGGGCGAGCCCGGCACCGACCCCGGCCAGTTCAACATCGTGCACAATATCGCCACCGATGCCGACGGCTGGGTCTATGTCGCCGACCGCGAGAACCATCGCGTGCAGGTGTTCAACGGCGAGGGCAAGTATGAGACGCAGTGGAACAATCTGCATCGGCCCTGCGCACTGTGCTGCTGCGGCGGGGCCAGGAGCCCGACCTTCGTCATCGGCGAGCTCGGCCCCGGCCTCGCCATCAACCGCAATGTGCCCAATCTCGGCCCGCGACTGTCGATCGTGGACGCCAAGGGAAATCGCATCGCACGGCTTGGCGGCGAGGAGGGCCCGGGCGTTGCCAGCGGCAAATTCCTCGCGCCGCATGGCATCGCGCTGGACTCGAAGGGCGACATCTATGTCGGCGAGGTCGGCGTCACCAACTGGGAGACCAGTTTTCCGGACGAGGAGATGCCGGCCGCGGTGCGCACGACGCGGTGCCTGCAGAAGCTGGAGCGGGTACGGGAGTAGCTGCCGCGGAAGGGCGATCACGACGCTGGGGCGAGCGGTTCCGTACGCCCCCGGGATCGCGGCTTTTTGAGCATTTTTGCCACCCCGCCGCCGCATTGCTTGCGCTTGAATAAGTCGCTCAACGGGCTTCACAATCCCGTCACGCTGCATGTAGTATGTGAGTACATGCTGCTTCGCAGCGTATATTGGAGGCCGGGAGCGTTACTTGAACGCACATGTCTCGCAAGGCAGTTGGCCGGTGTTGGTGCTGAATGCGGACTTCCGGCCGCTGAGTTACTACCCACTGTCGTTGTGGTCGTGGCAGGACGCGATCAAGGCGGTGTTCCTCGACCGCGTCAACATCGTCGCTCATTACGATCAGGCGGTCCACAGTCCCACCCTGCAGATGCAGCTGCCGAGCGTCGTCTCGCTCAAATCCTTCGTCAAGCCGACCACCCACCCCGCCTTCACCCGGTTCAACGTCTTCCTGCGCGATCGATTCGCCTGCCAATATTGCGGCTCGCCCGAAGACCTCACTTTCGATCACATCATCCCGCGCAGCAAGGGCGGCCAGACCACCTGGGAGAACGTGGTCGCGGCGTGCTCGCCGTGTAACCTGCGCAAGGGCAATCTCACCCCGGCGCAAGCAAGGATGTTTCCGCGCCAGAACGCGTTCGCGCCCACCGTGCACCAGCTCCACCGCAACGGCCGCCTCTTCCCGCCGAACTACCTGCACGATAGCTGGCTCGACTATCTGTACTGGGATACGGAGCTGGATCCGTAGGACGAGCTGCGGGGACAAGGCGTAAGAGCCGATGGCGTCGCGCACTTTGGTCGCGACGTTTGGGACGGTTTAGCTTGCGCGGACGCACGCTCGAATCTAGTTGCCTTATTCCAATCGATGTATAGAACGGCGTTCGGGTGTTCGCTGTATGCAACAGCGACAGGTCAAGCGATGGTCGGGCCGCCACGCGGAAAGCGCGCCTCCCGTGAGCCATCAACCACCAGCCGAAGACCTGCCTCGAGCCCAACTCATTGCCGAACAGGCATTCGCGACGTTGCAGCGCTTCTTGCATGTCGAGGCCGTCAGCGGCGTCATGCTCCTGATTGCGGCAGCCGCCGCGCTGGTGTGGGCCAATTCCCCCTTCGCACACGGATATCATGCTCTCTGGGATCAGTCGCTCTCGATAGGGCTGGGGAACTTCGTCATCTCCCGGTCGCTGCACCACTGGATCAACGATGCACTGATGGCGATCTTCTTCCTTGTCGTAGGCATGGAGATCAAGCGTGAAATTCACGAAGGTACGCTGAGCAGGTTTGATCAGGCGATCTTGCCGGTCGTCGCAGCTTTCGGCGGAGTCATTGTCCCCGCAATCATTTTCATCAGCTTCAATATAGATCCGGCGCGCAGACTCGGCTGGGCTGTACCGACCGCGACAGACATCGCCTTTGCCGTGGGCGTGCTCGCGCTGCTTGGGCGATCAATCCCTGTCAATGTGCGAGTTTTCCTGCTGGCTCTGGCCATCATCGACGACGTCATCGCGGTGCTGATCATTGCCTTCTTCTACTCCGAGGGTCTCCAATACGCCGGGTTCATCGTTGTGTTGCTGGGCATCCTGATGGTTCTGGGGTTGCAGCGGATCGGGGTTGGCTCTGCCCCCGCCTATCTCTTGCCGGGTGCGATCGTCTGGAGCGGGCTTCTCATAACGGGCGCCCATCCGACTCTCGCAGGTGTGATACTCGGCCTGATGACGCCCGTACGGTCCATCCCGATGCGGGAGCATCCGCTGAAAGTGGTGTCTCGCGTGGCTGAGGAACTGCGTAGCAGCGATGCCGTCAGAACCAAGGATGCACATCGCCTGGAGTCGCCTCTGCGGCAGCTTCGAATCGCTCATCGTGAGATTTTGCCGCCCGTCGTGCGCGTTCAAACGGCACTGCATCCTTGGGTGGCTTACGGCGTCATGCCTCTGTTCGCATTGGCGAATGCCGGCATCACGCTCACTGACGCCAAGCTTCCCGTCGGAGCCTGGTTCGCAACGCTGGGCGTGGTACTCGCCTTGTGCATTGGCAAACCGCTCGGCGTGATCGGTGCGAGCTGGATTGCAGTACGTCTGGGCTGGTGTCGGCTGGCACCCGGCGTTTCCTGGGCTGGCGTCTGTCTGGTTGGTCTGTTGGCCGGCATCGGCTTCACCATGTCCATCTTCATCGCCACGCTCGCTTTTTCCGATGCAGATCTCCTAAACGCGACGAAACTCGGTGTTCTCATGGGCTCAGTCGTTTCCGCCGTGCTCGGTCTCGCTTGGGGGCTTGGATATGCTCGCCGGTTGCGCAGAGAGAACGGCGGCGGTCGCCTCAGATAGGCCGACATCCCGCCGATGGAGAGAGCAAACACGCGAATCTCCCGACAAGCATGCGCTTGCAGGCTTCTCGCTAACAGGTCAACGCAACACCAGCCGATCACTCCATGCTCAACACCTCGTCAATGCAGCGTAGAGAGACCGAGCCGCCTGCGATCTGCAGTCCGCCGCGACCATTTGTAGAGCTCCATCACGGCCAGGATGCCGAGACCGCCAACAGCCAGTTGGAGTGCGTCGAGCCACGTCATCGCCTGAAGCGAAAGCATTTCACGCAGGGGCGGGATCGCCAGCACGGCCAGTTGCAGAACTTGTGTTCCAATCACCGCAGCGACAAGAAACGGGTTGCTGGCGATCGGAATTTGAAAAGCCGAGCGCAATTCCGAGCGGCAATTGAAAGCGTGTGCGTTCTCACACCAAACCAAGAGCCACAAGATGGCGCCTTGGGCGGCCACATGTGATACGCCATTGCGCAGCATCAGCACGTATGCCGTGAAAGCAGTGAGCCCGATGGCGGCCCCGCTAAGCACAACTTGTTCTATCATCCGGGCGTCGAAAATCGCTGCGTTCGCGTCGCGTGGCCTGCGCTGCAAGACGTCTGGCTCCGCCTTCTCGAAAGCGAGCGCAACATCCTGCAATCCGTTCGTGATCAAGTTGAGCCAAAGGAGCTGTACTGCGGTGAGCGGGGGTGGCAAACCAAAACTTGTCGAGAGCAGCATCAGCAGAATCTCCGCGGCGCCGGTCGAAATGAGGAGCGCAATGACCTTGCGAACGTTGTCGTAGGCGATCCGTCCTTCCTCGATGCCCGCAACAATGGAGGCGAAGTTGTCGTCTGTGAGAATGAGATCGGCTGCGTCTCGCGCCACGTCAGTGCCGCCCTTTCCCATCGCGATGCCGATATCTGCCGCGTGAAGGGCTGGCGCATCGTTGATGCCATCGCCGGTAACGGCTACGACATGGTTCTGCCGGCGCAAACTTTCGACGATCGTCAGCTTTTGAAGCGGCTCCGTTCTTGCGAATACACGCGCGGCCGCAATCGTATCATCGAGCGCCTTATCCCGAAGCCGAGCAAGATCGGCCCCGGTCACGACCTCTTCCGGCTCATGCGCCAAGCCGAGTTGCCGCGCGATGGCGAGCGCCGTTAAGGGGTGATCACCTGTAACCATGACAATTCGGATGCCGGCGCACTGCGCGGCGCCGATGGCCTCTCTGGCCTCCGGGCGCAGCGGGTCGATGAGGCCCGCAAAGCCGAGCAGCCGCAATCCGGTCAGGCCGTGTTCCGCTCGCAGTACAACGCGCCCTGCTGCGACAGCGATCACGCGATACCCGTCGGCTGACATGCGTTCTGCCGCGGCCAATGCCTCGTTGTCGGCATTCCCACAAAACGAGGCGACGGTCTCAGGGGCTCCCTTTACATATACCACCAGGGCGCTCCCGTCCTCGTGGAAGGAGGCGGCAAACCGTTTCTCCGGTTCGTAAGGGAGGCGATCGACGGGCCGGGAGTGCGCGAAGCCGTCCGATCCGAGACTCGTCACCGCCGCAAAAAATGCAAGGTCGACGGCATCGCCGATGAGCACTTCGCCGCTTCCTGCCGGCATTTCGCTGGCATGTGCGCCGGCACTCAGCATCGCTCGAGCCGCTTCGTCGGCCAGCGAGACGTCGCCCCGGCCCGCGACCCAGACCCGCTCGATGGTGAGCCGATTGAGCGTCAGTGTGCCGGTCTTGTCCGTGGCAATGAGGGTGCAGGCGCCTAACCCCTCTACCGCGGGCAAATGGCGAACCACCACGTTGCGCAATCCCATGCGATGCATGGCGATTGACAGAGCGACTGTCATCGCGACCGGAAGGCCTTCGGGGATTGCCGAGACGATCAACGCGATCGACAGCAATAATATGTCAGTCGCGGGCACGCCCCGAAGTGCTTCCATTGTGGCAATGAGGGCCACCACCGCGACCATCACAAATCCAAGCTGGCGGGTGAACCGCGCCATCCTCCGGATCAGCGGGGGCTGCGGTTCAGGCCTGTCGAGCGATGCCGCCAATTGGCCAACGACCGTACCACTCCCGGTGCTTACAACGACGCCGAGCCCGCGTCCGGTCTGCACCGTGGTCCCCGCATGCAGCATCGTCACGCGATCTGAAATGACTGCATCAGAGGCAACGCGGGCCATCGGCTGCTTGACCACGGCAAGCGATTCCCCGGTAAGCAGGCTTTCATCGATACTCAAATTCCGGCTTTCGATGAGGCGAAGGTCGGCCGCGATCCTTTCACCACTTTCGACTTGCACGATGTCGCCTGGAACCAGAGCCTCGCTAGGCAATCGCTGTAACGCCCCGCCCCGCCACACGCTGACGCTTGCCTTAATGAGAGCCTTGAGCGCCCGGGCTCGCGTCTCGGCCCTCCATTCCTGGAATGTGCCAATCCCGGCGTTGAGCACCAGGACCGCGGCGATGAATGCTGCATCCGTGACGTGACCGATGCTTAGCGCTACCGCACCCGCAGCGAACAGAAGGTAGATGAACGGACTTCGGAACTGCGCAATGAAAACCGCCAATAGTGTATTGTATGCCGGTTCCGGCAAACGATTTGGCCCATGGCGGCGGAGCCGGTCGGCGGCTTCAGCTTCGCTCAGCCCCTCCCGCTCAACGCTTAGTTCTCTCAGAACCTCGTCCGCCGGCAGATGATGAAAGGAACCCACTTCTGGCCTCGTTCAGGCACGAATCGCGTTCGGAGCTGCACCTGCTACGGCATCTGGACCATGCGGCTTGGTTCGGGAAGAATGTGACTGTGTCGAGGAAGCCGGGATCGTTCTACCGAATCGCTAGTGGTAAAGAAACACCACGCATTGCGGGCTCTCCATCAAGAAGCCCGTGGTCGAGCCGAACAGAGCCTCCCGAAACCCACGATGCCCATAGGCGCCCATGACCAGCGATTCTATTCTCCTGTCCGCGATTTCAATATTGATGACCTCTGCAGGATGCGTCCGGGAACTGATCGGATTCGCATCTACCTCGTATCCATGACTTCGAAGATACCCCGCCGCTGCAGCCACCCGACGGGCAGCCAGCTCCTGACTTGCATCGATCGAAGTTACGCAGATGCGCTTCCCGTACCCGATTCCAAGAAGTACAAACATCTGGACTGCCCGCATGGCCGGGAAGCTGCCGTCATAAGCGATCAGAATATCGCTGCCCCCTGGAAGCTCGTCCGGACAGACAATTACCGGTCGCGGAGTTATCAGCAACAATCTGGCAATCACTTCAGACAGCCGCGTGTTGGCGGTGCCGCAGAACGCCGTGTCATGGCCGGTGATCACCAGGTCTCTCGTCTCCGTCGCGAGGAGGAGCGTAGCCGCCGGATCGCCTTCGAACGAGAGCCATTCAAAGGGCAGCTGGTGATCTCGGCACTCCAATTCGAACGCGTCATGCAACCGTTGGCGGGCGTCAACGGCCTGCCTGGTGAACCGCTCCTCCAGTCGGGCCTTATAGGCCGACGTGCCAATGCCTCCGAGCGTCGGCGCTTCGATCGAAGTCAGGTCGACGCCGGCGAGTCCAGCCAACTCGGCACCAGTTTGCTTCGCCAAGCTGAAAGCGTGACGACGCGCGGCTTCGGAGGATGGGGTTTCACCCAACAGGAGCAGGGCTCGTTTGAGCATTGAAGCTTGCGACATGAATATAGTGTGTCGGCTATATGATCTGACGCGTTGACGGAGATCAAAGAGAGAGCTTCTGGTTCTCTCGTTGCATGGGCTGCTGCAGTGTCGTGACGGAGCACAGAGAGGCCCCTCTCAGCGAGCTGAGGTGAAACGTGTCGCGTTTTCGGCGCAAGCCCGCTATTGGTCGCAGTCGGGCGTTCCCGCCGACAACGCCATGCTTCGGCGTGATGAAACACGCGCTGCTCCGACGCCGACTCGTGTGCGTTTCCCGCTATCGGCGATCGTGGGGCGCAGCCTGCGCAGGCCCACAACAGCGTCTCTATCCCCGCTGCAAGGCGAGCGTCACGCCGCCGAGCGTGAGCGCCATCGCCGTCCATTCGCGATAGCCCAGCGGCTCGCCCAGAATGATGGCGGCGGAGACCACGCCGATCACGGGAACGATCAGCATGCCGGTCGAGGCCGAGGTCGGTGGCAGACGGCGCAGCGTCTCGAACCAGGTGACGTAGCAGATGCCCATCGGCACCAGCGTCATATAGACAAAGCAGCCGAGCCCCAGCGGGGTAATCGCGGTGATATCAGGACGCTCGAACAAGACGCCGAGAATCAGCATCGCGGCGCAGCCGAGCCCGACCTGCCAGGCGACGACGACCAGCGGCGGCATCGGCAGCGGCTTGCGGTTGAGCACGTTGCCGAGCGCGAACAGGATGGCGCAGAGCAGCGCCAGCACAATGCCCAGCAGCTTGTCGGCGCTGAATGCAAAGCCGTTGCCGCTCAGGAGCAGCGTGACGCCGGCAACGCCAAGGACCAGCCCGAAAATATCCCTTGCGGCCGGCCGCGTGTGCAACACCGGCCAGGCAAACAGCATCGCCCAGATTGGCATTGTATAGGCGAGCAGAGCGCCCTCGCTCACGGTCACATACTTCATCGCGACCGTGCCGAGACCCATCCAGGCAAAGACATTGGTGAAGGTCGCAAACAGCAGCCGCGGGACCGCCTCGCGCGGCACGGCGAATGATTCCTTCCGGCTCAGCACCAGCGCACCGAGAATGAGCGAGGCGCAGATCCCGGCAAGGCCACGTGCGAACAGGGGCGGCCATTGCTGGAGCAGCAGCTTCATCAGCGGCCAGTTCAACGCCCAGCCGAACGCCGTCACACCGAGGCAGAGAGAGCCGATCGTCCTGTCGCGCCGCGCCGAATCCATGGATAGCGCTTAGCAGGCGGACGCCGGCCGCTCCACCTCGGCTGGTGCATGCGGGCCATCGCGCAGGACGGAACCGGACCGCCTGGCGCTCGTTCAAATGGGAGCACACGCGTCGACGCGTGCCGCAGCGCAACCAGGGAGGCCATCATGCCTGCAGCCGAGAAAGATCATGTCTACAAGATCCTGGACCTGGTCGGATCGTCCGAGACCTCGATCGAGGACGCGATCAAGAACGCGATCAGCCGCGCGTCGAAGACCATTCGCGAGATGAAATGGTTCGAGGTGGTGCAGACGCGCGGCCACATCGAGAATGGCGCGGTTCGGCACTATCAGGTGACCCTGCGTGTCGGATTCACGCTGGAAGAATGATTTCGTCTTCGCCGTTCCGGCCGAAACTTCGCCATGCTGACCCAGATCTACGAGATTTCCAGCCCGGACGAAGCGCGCGCCGTCTCGGAGATCGGAATTGATCACGTCGGTATCCTTGTCGGCGACGGCGAATTTCCGCGCGAGTTGCCGCTCGCTCTGGCGGCGGACATCGCCGCTACGATCGTGACGCCGGCAAGGTTTTCGGCGCTGTTTCTCACGGCGCGAGCGGCGTTGATCATCGAATGGGCAGGGATGTTGAAGCCTGCGATCGTTCATCTCGGAGCCGCACCCGAACTGCTCGGGCCCGCAGAGGTCGCCATGATCAAGGCCGCGCTGCCCAATAGTCTGATCATGCGGAGCGTGCCGGTTTGTGGCGAGGAGAGCGTCGAGATCGCCCGGACCTATGAGCACATAGCGGACTATCTTCTGCTCGACAGTCATCGCCCCTCCGACAGGCAGATCGGTGCGATCGGCGTGCCTCACGACTGGAGCATCAGCCGCCGGATCGTCGAACTGGTCGGCATCCCCATCATCCTGGCCGGAGGCTTGGGTCCTGACAACGTCGCACAGGCCATCCGCGCGGTCAGGCCGGCCGGCGTGGATTCGAAGACGAGGACAGACAAGGAAGGCACGCACGCCAAGGATCTGATGCGCGTGCGGCTATTCCATGAAGCTGCACGCGCCGCCGGGGAAAATTAGCCAGCCAACCCTTCCGTCTCGCCTGCCGCGCTGACAGCCTCTCTTCGGCGGTGCCTGCAGCTTTCCGAAGTCTGAGAGGGCGTCTGCATATTTGCTGCGCTGCGACACGCGGCTACTTTATGCGGCTGCTGCAAGCCGAAAGCGCGCCAACATCCAAGATGCGACATCGCGAGGCTTGTCGGATGCCGGCAATGCGTCCAAACTGTGATCAAAGTCGCTGGATTGCGGCATACCCCCAGCGGTTAAAAACGAAGCGCACCGAAACGCGTTCGAACAACCAGGCCGCCAGGGAGGACGTCCATGACTGCTAAGTCTGAAAAGACCAGAACAACTCGTCGCAAATTCCTGCTGGCCGCCGGGGCCACCGGCGCTGCTGTCATTGCCATGCCGCAAGTCAGCCGGGCGCAGACGGTGACCATGAAGATGCAGGGCTCGTGGGGCAAAGCCGATGTCTTCAACGAGATGGCCGAAGACTATGTGAAGCGCGTCAACGACATGGCCGGCGGCCGGCTCCGCATAGACTATCTGGTCGGCGGCTCAGTCGTGCATCCGTTCCAGGTGTTCGACGGCGTTCATGGCGGCCAGATCGACGCGGCACACACGGTGACGGTCTACTGGTACGGCAAACACAAGGCAGCATCGCTGTTCGGGACGGGTCCCGTGTTCGGCTTCAACGCCAACGAAGGCCTCGGCTGGATCCACAACGGCGGCGGCAAGGAGCTGTTCGAGGAGCTCCAGACCCAGATCATGAATGTCAACATCAAGAGCTTCTTCGCCATGCCGATGCCGACCCAGCCGCTCGGCTGGTTCAAGAAGCCCATCACCAGCGACGCTGATCTCAAGGGCTTGAAGTATCGCACGGTGGGCCTTGCCGCCGATCTCTTCCAGGCGATGGGTGCATCCGTCGCGCAGCTACCCGGCGGCGAGATCGTGCCAGCGATGGAGCGCGGCGTGATCGACGGGTTCGAGTTCAACAATCCGACCTCGGACCGGCGCTTCGGCGCGCAGGATGTCGCCAAGAACTACATGATGGGCAGCCACCATCAGGCGACGGAATATTTCGAGATCATGTTCAACCGGACCAAATTCAACGCGCTGCCAAAGGAACACCAGGCGATCCTGCAATACGCCGCCGAAGCTGCTTCCTCCGCCAACGAATGGAAAGGCATGGACTATTATTCCAAGGACCTGCAGGAGCTCATCAACAAGGACAAGGTCAACGTCCAGCGGACGCCGAAGTCGGTGTTCGACGCGCAGATCAAGGCGTGGGACGGTCTGATCGCCCAGCTCGGCTCGGATCCGTTCATGAAGAAGGTGATGGACTCGCAGAAAGCCTGGGTACGCCGCGTGGTTTACTACAACATGAACAACGCGACCGACTACCGCGGCGCCTTCGAACATCACTTCCCGGGCGTGCTCAAGGTCTGACGGCTGTCGCGGCGCGTCGCGTGAGGCCGTATCGTGAGGGGTGGCGCAATTGAAGCGCCACCCACGAGTTGGGAGGGGGACATCCGGATGGTCTGCTCGCAGCGAGCTCGGCTCGCATGACGAAATTCCTGTTCTTCATCGATGAGCTCAGCACGTGGGTAGGTAAGGCGTTCGCCTGGCTGATTCTCGTCCTCACACTGGGTGTCAGCTACGAGGTGTTCGTGCGCTACGTGCTGCGTGCGCCGACCACCTGGGCTTTCGACATCAGCTACATCACCTATGGCGCGATGTTCCTGATGGCCGGCGCGTATACGCTCTCGCGAAACGGCCATGTGCGCGCCGACGTGGTCTACCGCCTCTGGTCGCCGCGCACCCAGGCAACGATGGACCTCGTCCTGTATATCCTGTTCTTCCTGCCGGCGATCGCCGCGCTGATGTATTCGGGCTGGAACTACGCCCAGATGTCGGTGCGCTTCCGCGAAGTCAGCATCTTCAGTCCGGCCGGCGTGCCGGTGTTTCCGCTGAAGGCACTGATCCCGCTCACCGGTTTCCTTCTGTTTCTGCAAGGGTTCGCTGAAATCATTCGCTGTGTGCTGTGCATCCGCACCGGCCGATGGCCGCAACGCCTGCACGACGTGGAAGAGACCGAGAGCCTCGTCATCCGCGAACATCAGCAGCACGCGGCTGAGCCGCAGAGCGAGAAGGGACCAGGCGCATGACCGATCCTCAACTCGGCATGCTGATGTTGGGCCTCTTCATCTTCATCATCATGCTCGGCTTCCCCATCGCCTTCACGCTGATGGCGATGGGCGTCTCGTTCGGCTACTATGCCTACTACACCCCCGGTCAGGACTTCTTCCAGAACCGCATCTTCACACTTCTGGTGCAGAAGACGTTCGAGGTCACATCCAGCGATGTGCTGGTTGCGGTTCCGCTGTTCCTGTTCATGGGCTATTTGATCGAACGCGCAAACATTCTCGACCGGCTGTTCTACGCGCTGCAGTTGTCGATGAAGAACGTGCCGGGCGCGCTGGCGGTGGCCACGCTGATCACCTGCGCGATGTTCGCGACCGCCACCGGCATCGTCGGCGCCGTCGTCACGCTGATGGGCCTGCTGGCTTTGCCGGCGATGCTGCGCGCCGGCTACGACACCAAGCTGTCGGCAGGCGTGGTCTGCGCCGGCGGTTGCCTCGGTATCCTGATTCCGCCGAGCATTCTCCTGATCGTCTATGCGGCGACCGCCGGCGTTTCGGCGGTCAAGCTTTATGCGGCCGCGTTCTTTCCGGGGTTCCTGCTGGCCGGATTCTACGTCGTCTATGTGATCGTGCGCGCGATGATCAATCCCGCGCTCGCGCCGAAGCTGCCGCCCGAGAAGACCAACGTGCCGCTCAGCACGGTGATCTGGGCGCTCGCCACGTCATTCCTGCCGCTGGCGCTGCTCATCATTGCCGTGCTCGGCGCGATCCTGTTCGGCCTGGCGACGCCGTCCGAGGCGGCCGCGGTAGGCGCCCTCATGAGCATCGTTCTGGCCGCCGCCTATCGGTCGCTCAACTTCACGATGATGCGCGAATCGGTCTATCTGACCGTGCGCGCCACTGCGATGGTCTGTTACCTGTTCATCGGGTCGTGGACGTTCTCCGCGGTGTTTGCGGTCCTTGGCGGGCAGACGGTGGTCGAGCAGTTCTTCGCCTCGATGAACCTGTCGCCGGTCATGTTCCTGCTGCTGACCCAGGTGATCATCTTTCTGCTTGGCTGGCCGCTGGAATGGACCGAGATCATCATCATCTTCGTTCCGATCTTCCTGCCGCTGCTTCCCAACTACGGCATCGATCCGATCTTTTTCGGCATCCTGGTTGCGCTGAACACGCAGACGGCATTCAACACGCCGCCGGTTGCGATGGCCGCGTTCTATCTGAAGGGCGTGGCGCCGCCCGAGGTGAAGCTCACCGATATCTTCTCCGGCGCGCTTCCCTTTGTCGGCCTGGTCTTCCTCACCATGGCACTGGTCTACATCTTCCCGGAGATCGCATTGTGGTTGCCCACCTATCTCTATGGATCGCGATGAGCGCGCCCGGCAAACCGCCGAAAGGCTACGCATGAGTCTCAACGCGCTCGGCCTCATGGAAGCCGCGGCCGGCATCCGCGACGGCCGGCTCAGTTCGACGGAGCTCGTCGGCGACTGCCTCACGCGCATCGACGAGGTCGATCGCGATGTCCATGCGTGGGCGTTTCTTGATCGCGATCACGCCATGCGGCAGGCCGAGGCTGCTGACGATCGCCGTAAGCAGGGCAAGGCTGTAGGCCCGCTGCATGGCGTGCCCGTGGGCATCAAGGACATATTCGACACCGGCGACATGCCGACGGAATTCGGATCAGACCTGTGGGCCGGACGCACGCCGCGGCGCGATGCGGCGGCCGTGGCGCGTCTGCGGGCGGCAGGCGCTGTGATCCTCGGCAAGACGGTGACCACCGAGTACGCGTACTACAATCCGGGCAAGACCCGAAATCCGCACAACCCAAATCACACACCCGGCGGATCGTCCTCGGGCTCCGCCGCGGCCGTCGCGGCGCTGATGGTGCCTGGTGCTATCGGCTCGCAGACCAACGGCTCGGTGATCCGTCCTGCCGCCTTCTGCGGCGTGGTCGGCTTCAAGCCCTCGCATGGTCTCATTCCGCGCAGTGGCGCGCTCGAATTGTCGCGCACACTCGATCATGTCGGCGTGTTCGGGCGCAGCGTGGAGGACGTGGCCCTGCTGGCCGAGGTCATGGTCGACTTCGACCGGGAGGATCTGGACACGCGGCCTGTTGCGCGCCCGCCATTCTCTGCGGTAGCGGCGAGCGAGCCGCCGTTGCCGCCGCGATTTGCCTTCGTGCGCTCACCGGTCTGGGATCAGGCCGAGCCAGCGACGCGCGAGGCCTTTGCTGAGCTTGTCGAGGCTTTGGGTGAGGCGTGCAGCGAAGTCGAGCTTGGGCCGAGCTTCGACAGGGCCGTCGACATGCACCGTATCATCATGGAAGTTGACATGGCACACAATCTGCGGCGCGACTACCAGCGAGGCGGCGACAAGCTGAGCACGCGTCTACGCCAGGCGATCGAGCGCGGTCGCGCGCATCTTGCGGTGGACTACTGCGGCGCTCTGGCCGGGATCCCGCCGCTCAACCAGGCTCTGGACCATATTTTCGACGAATACGACGCCGTCCTGACGCCTGCGGCGCCGGGTGCGGCGCCCGGTATTGAAACGACCGGCAACCCGGTTTTCTGCACGCTCTGGACCTATCTCGGCGTGCCCGCCATCAGCCTGCCGTTGATGCGGTCCGAAGCCGGCCTTCCGCTGGGCGTCCAACTCGTCGGCCGCCGCGGCAACGATGCCCGCCTCTTGCGCACGGCGCACTGGCTCCTCAAGAACGTCGGGCGCACTCGTGGCAGCGGTCGGCGCAACGTCCCGAGCGCTGGATCGAACTCGGCTCCCGGCGCGGAGAAAAGGAAAGTGCGATGACCAATCTGATCACCGGACTCATCGGCCTCGCGCTTATGATGACATTTCTTGGATTCCTGGTGGTTTGGATCAAGGCCATCCCGCTCATCGTCATTGTTGTTGGCGTGGTGATCCTGGCGGTGATCGATTTCGTGCATTCACTGCGGACGACGAACGGCATGCCTCGCTGACCGCCAGAGCAAAATCGTTCTCGCACCGCATGTCGCGCTGCACCATCACACCAGGTGACACGCCGCAAAATGCCCCGCCGCTCCCTCCTTCAGCGCCGGCGCACTCTCCGCGCAGCGCGGCTGGGCGATCGGGCATCGGGTGTGGAAGTGACAGCCCGACGGCGGCTTCATCGGGCTCGGCACGTCGCCCTTGAGACGGATGCGCTCGCGCTTGAGCTTGGGATCGGGGACCGGCACCGCCGACAACAGCGCCCTGGTGTAGGGATGCTGCGGGTTGCGGTAGAGGTCGCTCGCCTTCGCCAGCTCGACGATGCGGCCGAGATACATCACTGCGACGCGATCTGAGATGTGCTCGACCACCGAGAGGTCGTGCGCGACGAACAGATAAGTGAGGTTCAACTCGGCCTGGAGGTCTTCCAGGAGGTTGATGACCTGGGCCTGGATCGACACGTCGAGCGCAGACACCGGCTCGTCACAGACGATCAGCTTCGGCTCGACGGCGAGCGCACGCGCGATCACGATGCGCTGGCGCTGGCCGCCCGAGAATTCATGCGGATAGCGGCGCATGTGCTCGGCCTTGAGCCCGACCTTCACGAGCAGGCTGGCGACGCGCTCCTCGCGCTCCTTGGCCGACGATCCGAGGTTATGGATGATCAAGGCCTCGCCGAGGATGGCGCCGACCGTCATGCGCGGATTGAGCGAGGCGAACGGGTCCTGGAACACCAGCTGCATGTTCCGCCGCATCGCGCGCAGATCGTTGCCGCCGAGCTTGCGCACGTCCTGGCCGTCGAAGGTGACCTCGCCGTCGGTCGGCTCGATCAGGCGCAGCACGCAGCGCCCCGTCGTCGACTTGCCGCAACCGGATTCGCCGACGAGACCGAGCGTCTCGCCGCGATTGACCGAGAACGACACGCCGTCGACCGCATAGACGGTGCCGACCTGGCGCGACAGCAGGCCGCCGAGGACGGGGAAGTGTTTCTTCAGGCCGCTGACGCGCAGCAACGGTTCGCTCATGCCGCGCCTCCCAGACTGGCATCTCCCAAGTGACAAGCCATGCGATGGCCGGGCGCGATCTCGCGAAGCAACGGCTCCTTCTCGCTGCAAACGTTCATGGCGAACTTGCAGCGCGGGGCAAAGCGGCAGCCGACCGGCGGATTGATCAGGATCGGTACCGAGCCGCCGATCGCCTCTAGCCGCGTCTTGTGCTCGCTGTCGAGGTCGATCCGCGGGATCGAGCGGATCAACCCTTGCGTATAGGGATGGCGGGGATCGCCGAAGAGCTCGTCGACGGCCGCCTCCTCCACCACCTTGCCGGCATACATCACGACGACGCGCTGCGCCGTCTCGGCGACGACGCCCATGGCATGGGTGATCAACATCACCGCCATGCCGAAGCGTTCCTTCATGTCCTGCAAGAGGTCGAGGATCTGCGCCTGGATGGTGACGTCGAGCGCGGTGGTCGGCTCGTCGGCGATGATCAGCTTCGGCTTGCAGGCGAGCGCCATCGCGATCATCACGCGCTGGCGCATGCCGCCGGAGAACTGGTGCGGATAATTGTGCACGCGACCTTCGGCGTTGGGAATCTGCACCAGCTTCAGCATCTCGATGGTGCGTTCCAGGGCCTGTTTTCTCGTCACCGCCTCGTGGCGGCGCAGGCTCTCGGCAATCTGCTCGCCGATGGTAAGCACCGGATTGAGCGAGGTCATCGGCTCCTGGAAAATGAAGCCGATCTCCTTGGCCCTGATCTCGTCGAGCTGATTGCTCGTCAGCGGCACGAGATCGCGGCCCTCGAAGATGATCTGCCCCGCAGCGATACGGCCCGGCGGCATCGCGATCAGCTTCAGGATCGACATCGCCGTCACGGTCTTGCCGCAGCCGGATTCGCCGACGACGCAGAGCGTCTCGCCCCTGTTGATGGAGATATCGACGCCGTCGACGGCCTGCAGGATGCCGTCGTCGGTGGAGAAATGGGTCTTCAGGCCCTTGATCTCGAGCAGCGGCGCCATCAGATCACCCGCCGCGCATCGAGCGCGTCACGCAGGCCGTCGCCGATGAAGTTGATGGCGACCACCGCGATGAAGATCGCGCCGCCCGGAAACAACGCCCAGTGCGGGCCGATGTCGAGGAAGTCCTTGGCATCGTACAACAGCCGTCCCCAGGTCGGGGTGTCCGGCGGGAAGCCGAGGCCGAGGAAGGAGAGCGTCGATTCCGCGATGATGGCGGCCGCAACGTCGATGGTGCCGGCGATGATCACCGGACCGAGCGCATTTGGCAGGATGTGCTTTACCACCTGTCGTAGCGGACTTGCACCAAGCGCACGTGCAGCCTCCACGAATTCCTTTTCGCGGATCGACAGGAACTGCGCGCGCACCAGGCGCGCGACCGGCATCCAGCGGAGCCCCCCGATCACGAGCACGATCAGGATGAAGATGCCGCCTTCGGGGCCGAACGCGACCTTCAGCCCGTCGCGGAAGAGATAGATGAGCAGCAGCAGCAGCGGCAGTTGCGGCAGCGACAAGAACAGATCGGTGAGCCACATCAACCCGTGCCCGAGCGCACCGCGCGACATGCCGGCGAGCGCGCCGATCAGCACACCGATGATGACCGAGACCAGCATCGCGGCAAGGCCGACCGCAAGCGAGATGCGCCCGCCATAGATCATGCGGGCGAGGATGTCCTGCCCGAGGTCGTCGGTGCCAAAGGGGTGGGCAAGCGACGGCCCCTGCATGCCAGCGACGATGTCGATCTCGTCGATCTTGACCCGCCAGACGAACGGACCGAACACCACCGCCAGGACAAGAACCAGGAGCAGGAACGCGCTGACAACGGCAAGCTTGTGGCGGCTGTAGCGTCGCCACGTCTCGCGCCAGGGCGAGTAGACGCGCCGCTCAGCGGAGGGAGATGCGAGGGTCAAGCCAGCCATACAGGACGTCCGCGATGAGATTGAACAGGACCACAAGGCACGCGAAGACGAAGGTGACGGCCATCACCACCGGCGTGTCGTTGGAAAGGATGGAGGAGATCAGCAGCGAGCCGATGCCGGGGATGCGGAAGATCTGCTCGGTGACGATGGCGCCGCCGAACACCGCGGGCATTTGCAACGCAATCAGCGTCACGACCGGGATCATGGCGTTGCGCATCACGTGCTTGACGATGACCGTGGCCTGACCAAGCCCCTTGGCACGCGCCGTGGTCACGTAGTCGAGCCGGATCACGTCGAGCATCGCCGAACGCACGAAGCGCGTCATCGACGCCGCCTGGAACAGGCCGAGCACCGCCACCGGCATGATCGCCTGCCTGATCATCTCCAACACCCAGCGGATGCCGGTTGCCTTGATGTCGGTCGTGTAGACGAAAGGCAGCCAGTCCAGCGTGACCGAGAAGATCAGGATGAACAGAATGCCGGTGAAGAAGGTCGGCAGCGAGAAGCCGACGAAGGCGAGCGTATTCGCGATCTGGTCGAACAGCGAATACGGCTTGGTCGCGGCATAGACCCCGACGGGGATCGCGATCAGGAGCGCCAGGATCTGCGCCGAGCCGATCACGTAGAGCGTGGCCGGTAGGCGCTGGAGGATCAACTGGTCGACGTCCATCCGGCTGACGAAGGAGAACCCCCAGTCGCCGTGCAGCATGGCATTGAGCCAGTGCAGGTAACGAAGGTGGATCGGATCGTCGAGGCCGAACTTGGCCCGAAGCGCGGCCTGCACTTCGGGCGGTACGTTCGGATTCGTCGCCAGTTCGGAGAACGGATCGCCGGGGGCGAGCGCAAGCACGACGAACAGCACGACCGAGATTCCGAGCAGGCTCGGAATCGCGATCAGGAGGCGACGCAGGACGTATTGACTCATGAGGGAAAGCCCCGTCTAGCGCTGGGGGATCATTCCTCGCGGTACCAGTCGAACAGGTTGTCGGTTTCGTTGGCCCAACCCGAGATCACCGGACGCAGGTTGTTCGCGGCGGCCTCCACCTTGAGACGATGCATCACGGGGATGAACACCGTGTCTTGCCACATCAGATCATTAGCCTTGATATAGAGCGCCGCGCGCTTGACCGGATCCATCTCCATATCGGCAGCGTTGATCACCGCGTCATAGTCCTTGTTGACCCAGCGCGGGAAGTTGGTGCCCTGCCACTTGTTCTCCTTGGTCGCAACCGCCGTCGAGAGATAGCGGCGCATGTGCTGCGACGGGTCCGGCTGGCTCAGCGGGATCTGGAACATCTCGATGTCGGCGTAGAACTTCGGATAGGTATCGGGATTGGCGACGTCCGATGAGAAGAACACCGATGCCACCACCGACTTCAGCTCGACGTCGATGCCGGCCTTGTGACAGGCCTGCTTGACGATCGCCTGGGTTTTCTGGCGCGGACCGTTGATCGAGGTCTGATAGACGATCTTGAGCTTCTTGCCGTCCTTCTCGCGGATGCCGTCGGCGCCGGGCTTCCATCCGGCGTCATCGAGCATCTTTGCGGCCTTCTCGATATTGAATTCCCAGCTCGTGTTCTTGGACACGAATTTCTCGGGGCCGTTGAGGAAGTTGGCGGTGGTGCGGCCGGCGCGGCCATAGATCGCCTTCTTGACGGATTCGCGGTCGACCAGCAGGGACAGCGCCTTGCGCACGACGGGATCCGAGAACAGGGGATGCTTGGTCTTCATCGATGAGCGTTCGCCATCGACCTCGACGTTCGGATCGGTGAAGTTGAGCGCGATGAACTCGGTGTCGCCGCCGACGGCATAGACGGTCTTGCCCTTGCCGCCCTTTTCGAGGCGCAGAAGCACGTCGTCCTCGACCTGGATGTTCCACCCGAAGTCATATTCGCCGGTCTGGATCACCGCGCGCGCGGCTGAGACGGCGTCGCCGCCGCCCTTCATCTCGACCGAATCGAAATAGGGACGGTTCGGCATGTGGTAGCCGGGATTGATCACGCCGCGGATGAGATCGCCCGGCTTGAACTCGACAAACTTGTACGGACCGGTGCCGACGGGCGCCAGATTGGTCGGGGCCTCACGGGATTTCGAGCCAATGTAGTCGGCAAACAGATGCTTCGGCAGGATCTGGCCGGCGCCGGCGCCGACGAAGGCATCGGCCCAGAACGGGGTCGGCTTGGGGAAAGTGATCTTGACGGTGAGATCGTCGATCTTCTCGACCGTGATGTCGCGATAGACGCCGATGGTAATGGCCGCGGTCGCGGGATCCTTCGCATATTGCCAGGTGAAGACGAGGTCGTCGGCCGAGAACGGCTTGCCGTCGTGCCACTTCACGCCCGGCTTCAGCTTCCACGTCACGGACTTGCCGTCGGCGGCGAGCAGCCCGTTCTGGATCGACGGGATCTCCGCTGCCAGCACCAGCTTCATGTTGCCGTCCGGATCCCAGCAGGCGAGCGGCTCATAGAACAGGCGCGAGCCGTCCTGGTCCTTGGTGCCGGTGGCGAAATGCGGATTGAGCAAGGTCGGGCCCTGCCACCACAACAGCTTCAGCGCACCGCCGCCGCCGCGTTTGGTCGGCTTGTAGGTGGACGCGCCCTGGGCCATGGCGACACCGCCGAGGGCGAGGATCTGGTTGGCCAGCGGTGCGGTCAGGCCAACGGCGGCCATGCGCTGGATGAAGGCGCGGCGGTTCATCCGCCCGTCCTTCACCTGGTCGATCATCGAACGCAGTTCTTTATCCAGCATGGTTGTCCCCCCGTCTGGTTCCGACATGGATGCAGGCGGCCGCAGGAGGCGACCGCCGGGTTTGGCTGGCGGTAGATGGCACACCGAATGGGGTGCGCGTCAACTGGGACCGTGTGTATGCAAACGGTCTTCTGGCTGTCCGTTGGGCAAAATTGCGTTCCGCAGCCCATCCGTTCGGCAATCCAGCATCAAAACGTGCTGGATTGCGCGCTGCACTGCGGAAAATTTGTTCGCTGCATCCGACGAAGTATCGAGGTGAAATTACCCGACGGACATGTCGAGCGGCGGCGCGACGTGATCCGGCAGCGGACAGACGTAAGGTGTCTTGGCCGTCCGCTTTTGAAGGTCCGCCTTGGCAGCCTTGATCAGCTCCGGTTCCATCAGCGCCTTGATGCCGAGACCGGCCATCGCCTTGGCCGCCTGCACCATGGCCTTGTGGGCATGCGGGCTCTTGCCCTGCGCCACCACCTGCCAGGTGTGGAAGGGCGTGCCGATCGCAACCGTGGGTGCGTGCACCTGCGCGGTCGGCACCACCCAGCTCACGTCGCCGACATCGGTCGAGCCGACCAGCGGGTTGCGCTTGGCATCGAGCGGCACCAGGAAGTCGGCCAGCGGCCGATCGGTCGGCTCCATGCCGATCGCGTAATAGACGGACGCGACGTCCTTGTCGGTGAGCGTCGCACGGATCTGGCTGGCAAAGCTCTTGTCCGCGTCGTCGAAGTGCGGCGGTCCGAGTTCTTCCATCACCTGGTGCAGCGCCTGTTCCAGGGGTGCGTTCGGCAGGATGTTGGAGACCGCGGAGATGATCTTCATCTCGACTTTGGTCTCGGTCATCAACGCGGCGCCCTGCGCGATCTTGGACACGCGCTCGACCAGTTCGTTCATGCCGGGAAGATCGCGGGCGCGGATCGAATAGCGCACGCGCGCATGCGCCTGCACCACATTGGGCGCAATGCCGCCGGTATCGAGCAAAGCGTAGTGCACGCGCGCATCGCTCGGCATGTGCTCGCGCATGTAGTTCACGCCGACATTCATCAATTCCACCGCGTCGAGCGCCGAGCGGCCGAGATGCGGCGAGGCGGCCGCATGCGAGGTACGGCCGGTGAAGATGAAATCCGCGCGCGTGTTGGCGAGCGACGGCGTCACCGCGACTTCCCAGAAGCTGTGCGGATGCCAGGTGATGGCGATGTCGGCGTCCTCGAACGCGCCGGAGCGCACCATGAAGGCCTTTGCCGCGCCGCCTTCTTCGGCAGGGCAGCCGTAATAGCGCACGCGGCCGGGCACCTTGTTCTCGGCCAGCCAGTCCTTCACCGCAGTCGCGGCGAGCAGCGCGGCGGAACCGAGCAGATTGTGACCGCAACCATGGCCATGGCCGCCGGTCTCGATCGGACGATGCTCGGCGACACCCGCCTCCTGGCTGAGGCCCGGCAGCGCGTCGTATTCACCCATGAAGGCGATGACCGGACCGCCCTCGCCCCACTCGCCCATCACCGCGGTCGGAATGCCGGCGACGTTCTCGGTGATCCGGAATCCCTGATGGCGCAGCTCGGCGAGATGCTCGGCGGCGGACCGCGCCTCGGTGTAGCAGACCTCAGGCATGCCCCAGACCCTGTCGCTGAGGTCGATGAAACGTGCCTTGATCGTATCGATGCCACGCCAGATGTCGCTGCGGTTGTCCATGCTTGTCGTCCGTGATCCCAAGGTCAAACGAAGCGGCAATGGTTAGCAGCTTCGCTATGCGGCGCCTAGCATTCCGCCGGACAGCAGCCATGCGGCCGTGCCGGATCGCACGAACGCCCAACCCACGAGGTATCTCTCGCGCCTTTCGAAGATTTCACGCGGCGTTCTCCGGAATAGTTGGCAACGAGGCTTTCAAGACGGCCTGCTCCGGCCTAAATTATGCTTGCTCGTCGTTCCGCTAGCCATACCGGAGCGATGCTCTCAGCCAGGAGAACTCCATGCCCGCTCTGACCGAATGGAGAGTGCCGCCGGCGAACCAGCCGCGGGCGAGTGACTACAGCTTCGATCTCGACCGCGCCCTCGCGTCCATCGTCGGCCTGCACGCCATCGTCCCGCCGGACGCCTTCAGCGCCGAGACTCTGGGCACCGAGCGCGCCGGCAACGGCGTCGTGATCGACGACGGGCTGGTGCTCACGATAGGTTATCTCATCACTGAGGCCGAGACGGTCTGGTTGCACCGCGCCGACGGACGCGTGGTGGAGGGTCATGCGCTCGGCTTCGATTCCGAGACCGGGTTCGGGCTGGTGCAGGCGCTCGGCCAGCTCGACGTCGCACCGCTGCCGCTCGGCTCGTCGGCGGCAACCCGGATCGGCGACCGCGTCGTGGTCGGCGGCGCCGGCGGGCGCACGCGCTCGGTCGCAAGCCAAATCGTGGCCAAGCAGGAATTCGCCGGCTACTGGGAATATCTGCTGGATGAGGCCATCTTCACCTGTCCCGCACATCCGAACTGGGGCGGCACGGCCCTTCTCAACGAACGCGGCGAGTTGATCGGCATCGGCTCGCTCCAGCTCGAGCGGGAACGTGACGGCAAGGCCGAGCACGTCAATATGATCGTGCCGATCGACCTCTTGAAGCCGATCCTCGAGGACTTGCGCAAATTCGGCCGCGTCAACAGGCCGGCGCGGCCCTGGCTTGGGCTCTTCTCAACCGAGATCGACAACCGCGTGGTGGTGATCGGGATCTCCGCCAACGGCCCGGCCGCCCGCGCCGAGCTCAAGACCGGCGATGTCATCCTCGCTGTGGACGGCGAGAAGGTCACGAGCCAGACCGCGTTCTACAGGAAGATGTGGACGCTCGGCGCCGCCGGCGTCGACGTGCCGCTCACCGTGCATCATGAAGGCGTCACCTTCGACGTCACGGTGACGTCGACCGATCGCTTCAAGCTCCTGAAGGCGCCGAAGCTGCACTGACCCCAAGGCTTGAGGAAGAAGCGGGCGATGACCGAGGCCGTGGTGGACGACATCGTTGCGGTGCTGCCACCGCTGCTCAATGCGCTGGAAGCGCTCGGCTTCTTCCAGCGGCATCTGCACCCGCCCGCCTTCGCCTCGGTGATGAACGCAATCGGCACACCGGACGAGGCGCTGCAAGCGGCACGAGCGGCGATCGGCGACTGGCCTGAACAGTTCGCCGGCTTGCGCGAGCGGCTCGATCGCGCCTGCGACGAGGCCCTCGCCGCCTTTGCCGGCATCCGCGAGGTCGAGCGTGGCAATGGCGATCTCGTCGCGGTCTTCCGGGCCCTGCGCCATGTCCCGCGCGCGCAGGAGGCGCTCTATCCGCTGGCGGTGCAGTTCCCGCCCGTGAGCAGCTTCTTTCTCGACGCCGCCCATCGCGAGAATCACGATCTGCTGTCACGACTGGAAGTCGGCGCGAGCGAGCACACCGGGATCTTCCACGATCACAATGAGCCCGGCAGCCGTGGCGGCTTCTCGGCCTATGTGCCCGAATACTACATGCCCGGCCGGCCAATGCCGCTGGTGATGGCGCTGCATGGCGGCAGCGGCAACGGGCGCGGCTTTCTGTGGAGCTGGCTCCGCGACGCGCGCAGTCTTGGCGCGGTCCTTGTGGCACCGACTGCGACCGGCCCGACCTGGGCGCTGACGGGCAACGAGACCGACACGCCGAACCTCATGCGCATCCTCGAGACGGTGCGTGGCCGCTGGAGCGTCGACCCCTCGCGCATGCTTCTGACCGGCATGAGCGACGGCGGCACCTTCTGCTACGTCACCGGGCTCGACGGCGCCTCGCCGTTCACTCATCTCGCGCCTGTTGCGGCGACCTTTCATCCGCTGATGGCGGAGATGGCGGACGCAACGCGCCTGCAGGGCCTGCCGGTCTTCATCACTCACGGCAAGCTCGACTGGATGTTTCCGGTGCAGACCGCACGGCAGACGCAGGCGGCGCTCTCCGCCGCCGGCGCCAATGTCACCTATCGCGAGATCGGCGATCTCAGCCACACCTATCCGCGCGAGATCAATGCGGAATTGCTGCAATGGCTGAATGGAGAATGAACGACCTCTCCTTAGATGCGCCGCATGGCCAGGGAACCATCACTCCGGGCGGACATTATCGCCCGTCACCGGAGGTTCGTCATGCAGACTTTTTTCGGAATGATCCTGGGCGCACTGCTGCTTGCGGGCGGCGTTTACGTCTATGATTCCATGCAGACGTCGTCGGTCGCCAATGGCGAGGTCGCGACCGCCAATCGCACCATCGTGAACTGGGATGTCGCCAAGGCCGATTGGGACGCACTGCGCGACCGCGCGCACAAGGACTGGGTCCGGATCTCGTCGAAGTAATATCGCCCCGACCACATGAATGAGGCGCCGTCGCGAACTTCGCGGCGGCGCCTTTGCGTTGACTGCGCCCGAAGAGACGCGTCAGTTCATCTTGGCCTTGCGGGCGTCGGCGATGACCTGCTCGAACTCGGCCATGCTGAGCACGCCGGGCACGCGGTACTTGCCGACGATGAAGGCCGGGGTGCCACGGAAACCGAAAGCTTCGGCCTGCTCGTTGTTGCGCTTGAGGATGGCATCGATGTCCTTGGCGTGGCCGGTGAGATCGCGCTTCAACCGGTCCATGTCGACGCCGGCGGCCGCGAGCAGCTCGTTGATGCGCGGCTCTGTCAGGCGCGAGCTGACGCCCATCATGGCGTCATGGGCCTGATGGTACTTGTCCTGGAATTTCGCCGCCAGCGCGGTCCGCGCCGCCGTGACCGAAACCGGCCCGAGGATCGGCCAGTCCTTCATCACCAGCCGCACCTTGCCATCGTCCTGGACGACCTGGCGCAGCTCGGGCTCGAGCTTGCGGCAATAGGGACAATTGTAATCGGACCATTCGACGATCGTGACGTTGCCGCCGGGATTGCCTGCGACGGGCGTGTCGGGATCGCGCAACACCTTGGCTTCGGTCAGCACCTCGTCATCGCCGGTCGCCGCGCGCGCCGAGGCGACTCCACCCACCGCCAGAGCACCCGCCCCGATCAGCGCCAACGCCGCGCGCCGCGTCGCAACACCATTATTCCCAAATCCGGTCATATCTCGTCCCGTTCCGGCCCCATGTGCGTACATACGCCCGGGGATCGGCGTTTGTTACGGATCATATAGAGTGTTGCGACGGTCATGTCATCGCACCAATAGTGTCACCGCCAGAGGGACCAGGAACGAGGTCACCAAGGCGTTCAGGCTCATGGCGATGCCGGAAAAGACCCCGGCAATCTCGTCGACCTGGAACGCGCGCGCGGTGCCGATGCCGTGCGCGGCAAGGCCGGCGGCAAAGCCGCGAGCCCGGTAGTCGGTGACGCCGGTGCGGTTCATCAGCGGCGTCACGATGATGGCGCCCATGATGCCGGTGAGGATGACCGCGACCGCCGCCAGCGAAGGATCGGCATGCAGGGATTCGGCGATGCCCATGGCAACGCCGGCGGTGACTGATTTCGGCGCCAGCGACAGCACCACGTCGCGCGGCAGGCCGGCAAGCTCGGCCAGCAGCACGACCGACACCACCGCGGTGACCGAGCCCGCGACCAGCGCCACCAGCATCGGAACGATCGATGAGACGACGCGCTTGCGGTTCTCGTAGAGCGGCACCGCGAGCGCGACGGTCGCCGGCCCCAGCAGGAAATGCACGAACTGCGCGCCGGCGAAATAAGTCGTGTAGGAGGTACCGGTCAACAGCAGGAACGCACCGATGATCCACATCGCGTGCAGCACGGGATTGGCCAGCGGATGACGCCGCGTCGCCAGCGAGACCGCGTCCGTCGTTGCATAGACCAGCAGCGTCACGGTCAGCCAGAGCAGCGGCGATTGCGAGAGATAAACCCAGAGCGAGAACGGATTGTCCTTCATCGCGCGTCCTGTTGCTTCAACAGGCGGCTGACGAGGCGAAAGGTCAGCACGGTCGCGAGCAGCGTGACGACCACGGACAGCGCGAGCACGAGGATGATGGCGATGCCGTGAGACGCGAGCAGGTCGAGCTCCTGCACGACGCCAACGCCGGCCGGTACGAACAGTAACGAGAGATGGGCCAGCAGGCCCTTGCTCGTCGTCTCGACACCGTCATTGCGCAGCGGCCCGTGCGCGAGCAGCGCAAAGCGGTCGCGGGCGAGCAGCAGGATCAGAAGCAGCAGCAGACCGAGCACAGGTCCCGGCAACGGCAGGCCGAGACCGCGCACGACGGCTTCGCCGATCAATTGGCAGAGCAGGATGAGGCCGAGACTTGCAAGCATGGCCATCGCATCAAGGGATGCGCCGGCACGCTTGTCAATCGCCGCTATGCGGCGGACGTGCGCGGCACGTCCGAGGCCGCAATGCGGGGCAGCATCGCCATCAAGGTCCCGGTCATGGTCGCGATCAGCGTGGTCTTGCCGTCATGCTCGGCGAGCGCCTTGGCCTCGCAGAAGGTCAGCGTGCGGCCGGGCTTGACGACTTCGGCCCTGAAGACGAAGCGCTCGCCCCGGGCCGGTGCAAGCAGCGTGGTCTTGAACTCGACGGTGAGGATGTCGGCCTCACGCGGCATCAGGGTGAAGGCGGCGACGCCGCAGGCATTGTCCAGGCCTGCGGTGATGATACCGGCGTGGACAAAGCCGTTCTGCTGCGTAAAGGCGGACGCATACGGCATCGCCAGTTCGACCCGGCCCGGCACCAGAGAGACGATCGATATGCCCAGCGTGCGCATCGCCGGCTGGGCGGCGAACATCGCGGTCGTGGCCGTGCGGTACTCGGGGTTTCTCGGCTCGAATGTGGCCATCGCTCATGCCTCCGCCGGCTCGGAAAGGTGCTTCACGGCGATCTCACGGATGGCGTCGGCGAAGGGTGCGGACTTGCGCAGTTGCGGTCCATGAGCACGCCGGTGATCTCGCACGTCGCTGCGAGTTCGCCGGTCTCGGCATTCGTCATGTCGTGCCGGAAGCGGATCGACTTGTCGCGAAGCGCGAGCAGATGGCTGCGGATCTCGACGATGTCGCCGGCCAGCAGCTCGCGTCGGTAGGCGATGTTCTGCTGCACGGCGGCCATGCCGCGGCCGGAGCTGCGCAAATAGCTCGGCGTCAGGCCCAGGCGGGCGAATAGATTCCAGTTGGCCTCGTCGAACTTGCCGACATACCACATGATGTTCATGTGGCCGATGTGATCGCATTGCCACGGATAGACCGTGCCGCGATAGGTCGCCTCCTGCTCCATCGGTTTCCTCCCGCAATTTCGTCTTTGATCGTTGATACGGTAGCGTATCAAACCCGTGCCGCGCTAGCAATACGGTACCGTATCAAGAGCCGGTGGGGTTTTCTTCATGAGTGACGGCAAGGGCGATGTCTGGGTCGAGGCAGGCTTTGCCGAGCTCGCCCGCGCGGGGGTCGAGGGCGTCCGGGTCGAGGTGCTCGCCAAGAATCTTGGCGTCACCAAGGGCGGCTTCTACCGCCGCTTTGCCGACCGCGCCGCGCTGCTCGATGCCATGCTGGAAGGCTGGCGCGAGGGACGCGTCGCCGCAATCGCGCAGCAGACGAGTCTCGACGGGCAGGAGCCCCGCGAGCGATTGAGAGCGGTGATCCAGCTCTATTCCGAGCGCCTCAATCCGGAGGGCATGGCGATCGAGCTCGCGATCCGGCAATGGGCCCGCTCGGACGCGAACGCCGCGGCGGCGGTGGCGAGCGTCGACGCGGCGCGGCTCAAGCACGTCAGCGAACTCTATCGCGCGACCGGCCTTGCGGCCGAGGAGGCCGAGGCGCAGGCCTTCCTGTTTTACTGCTTCATCTTCGGCCAGAGCCTGTTGTTCGTCGAGAGCGGTCCGCGCAAGCGGTCGCAGCTCGTGGCGAGATCGGCCGAGAAGCTGCTCGACTGAGCATGATCCGGAAAAGTGTGCAGCGGTTTTCCGGAAGATTATGCTCGAAAAATCCAAGCGAAATGGCCGGAGCACTGCTCCGGCCATCGTACCAATTCGAAGCTCAGGCGGCGCCCTTCAGCTTCTTGGTGCATTCGCTGTAATAGCCGCCGCCCTTCTGGATCCACTTCAAGCCGCCATTGCCGTTGGTGGCCTTGTTGGCATTGTACTGGTCGACACAGGTGTGCAGCCGCGCCTTGCCGGGGGTCTCCTTGGCATATTTCGGATCGACTGCGTTCGGATAGACCGCCGGTCCGGCCGGCAGCGCCGGCGCGGCGGCGGGTGCCGCCTCCTTCGCCTGCTTCGGCTCGGCAGGAGCGGCGGGCGCAGCCGGAGCAGCTGCGGTCGGTGCAGCGGCGGGCGTCGCATCGGCACCGCACTGGGCCTTGCGGAAGTCATTCCACTTCATGGTCCCGAGCGAGCCGTCCTTCTTGGCGGCCTGGTATTTCGCGCTGCACTCCTGCGCGGTCAGCGCCTGCGCCGGCGCGCTCGCCAGCAATGCCGCGACACCGGACACTGCAATCGCACACAACAATCTCGTCTGAATGATCATCCCTGGGTCTCCTGCTTGGTCTTCCCCGACGGAAGTGAAACGAACATTGCTATCCTAGCGTGTCGGCCGCTTGCGACAAGGATGCGATAGCTATCGCCGCCAAAATATAGTGATCCCGTCGCTCATCTCATTCATGTCGCGTTCAGCAATGCAGGCCGACCGTCCAGCCCTTCGCCATTCTTCCAAGCAGAGTGCAACACATGACCTTCACGTCTCGCCTCGCCGTCGTCGCCCTCGCCTCGCTGCTCGCCACCGGCACCGCCTTCGCACAGACCGCAGCGCCGGCAGCCAAGACCGAGACAAAGACCGATGCCGCTGCCACCGCCGACAAGAAGGCGCCGAAGGAGCGTTCGGCCGAGTCGCTCGAATGCTCCAAGCAGGCGGACGCCAAGGGATTGAAGGGCAAGGAGCGCAGGAAATTTCGCCGTGAGTGCAAGAAGGAAGCGAAGGCCGGCAGCGTCGCTCCTGCCGCGCCTGCCGCCCCCGCCGCTCCTGCCTCGGACAAGAAGTAAGTCCGTCACGATCCTCCGCGAGCATCCGCGAGAGGCGCGCGCATTGCGGCATGACGAGCCTGCAATTGTGCGCCTCCCGCCGATTTGCGATAAGGTGGCGTGAAGCAGATCACCGCCTCCCTGACGTTCGAATGGCCGAGCCGTGCCAGCATATTGAGCATGGTGGAGACGCTCGTCATCGGCACCGCCGGCGGCCTGGTGTTTCTCGTCGCGAACCTTCCCGGCGGGCTGATCTCGGGTTCGATGATCGCGGTCGGGATCGCTGCAATCGCCGGCCGCCAGCTGACGCTGCCGCCGATCCTGACCCAGACCGTGCTGGTGCTGCTCGGCATTTCGCTGGGCTCGGTGGTCTCGCGCCATTTGCTTCAGCAGGTCGGCGCCTATCCCCTCACCATCGGGCTGCTTGCGCTCGCCACCTTCTGCTCGACGTTCGGCTCGAGCTATTACCTCCAGCGCATCCATGGCTGGGACCGCACCTCGGCCTTCCTGGCCGGCAGCCCTGGCGCGCTGTCGCAGATCACCATCCTGGCGGTCGAGCGCGGCGCCGACCTGCCGGGCATTGCGGTGGTGCAGACCATGCGCGTCATCATCCTGACCGCCGCGCTGCCGATGGTGCTGGCGATTGCAGGCGTGGCGTCCTCTGCTGCGCCGTCGCTGACGACGACGATCGCCTCGCCGCTCGACCTCCTCGAACTGGCCGCGGCCTCGCTGGCCGCAGCGCTGGTCTTGCGGCTGATCAAGTTTCCGGCGAGCTGGATGTTCGGCGCAATGATCGCCTCCAGCGCGCTGCATGGTGCCGGATGGGTCGAGGGCGGCCTGCCTGAGTGGGTCCGCGGCGTGGCGCTGGTCGGGATCGGCGCACTGATCGGCAGCCGTTTCGCGCGGATGCGAATCAAGACGCTCGCCGGCCACCTCAGCGCGGCACTGGGCTCGTTTGCCGTGGCCATCGCCGTCTCGGCCATCTTCGTCGGGATCGTGGCGCTGACCACGCAGGTAAAATTCTCCGACGTCGTCGTCGCCTTCGCGCCGGGCGCAATGGATGCGATGCTGGCGCTGGCCCTGACATTGCACATCGACCCGATCTTCGTCGGCGCCCACCACCTCTCGCGTTTCGTCTTCGTGACGATCGCGACGCCGGGCATCGTGCATCTGTTCGGACGCACGCAGGACGACGTGGACGATTGAGCTTTAGCGCTTCGTGGTCCGCACAAATCCCCACGCGGCGATCGCGGCCATCAGCAGCGAGATCAGCACGTTGTAGCCGGCAAGCGAGAGGCCGAGGAAGCGCCACTGCACCTCGTCGCAGCGCACCACCTTGACGGTGTCGAGCTTCGACAGCAGATCAGCGGCGCTGCCGAGATTGACGACAGGCCCGGAGCAATCGGTCGGCCCTTTCCAGAAACCCCATTCGACGCCGGCGTGATAGGTGCCGAGGCCGGCATTGGCGAGCGTCGCCAGCGCGAGGATCGCGAGCCCCGCCAGCAGCAGCGGCCACGGCGCGCCGCTCCTCGCCGCCAGCGCCGTCAGTGCACCGAGCGGGATCGCGAGGTAATAGGCGTAGCGCTGCTCCAGGCAGAGCGGACAGGGCAGGATCTCCAGCACGAGCTGGAAGAACCAGGCGCCGGCGATCGTGACTGCGGCGATCAGCGTGACCAGCAGCGAGGCGGTCAGCGCGGGGCCCGCACTGGCCTGCTTGAACGCTGGTATGGCGGCACTCTGGGTCGTCACGGCAGCCTCTTTCCGGTGGTCGCACCCTCAAGCCTCTAGCCCCGGCCCATGCGGCTGTCGAGAACGGCCGGGATCACTTTGGCGCGGGTTGACCCCGTCTTGTCCATGGCTATAGTCCGCCGGCTTCGCGACGCCCCCTTCAGGGCCGACCGGGGGCCCCTGTGGCGGAACTGGTAGACGCGCTCGACTCAAAATCGAGTTCCGCAAGGAGTGCTGGTTCGATTCCGGCCAGGGGCACCACGCTTCGCCCTTCGGGCTTCGCGTGACGCAGCCACGCTGAACCGAAGGGCGAAGCGTGTTCGGCGAAGTCTCTTGGCGAAGACGGACTGTCTCATCCGAGCTCGACCTTCCCCTCCCTAGCCATCTCCCCATCCCCCCTGTATAAACCGGCAGCTTCTTCCGTCACTCGAAGGAGCTCACATGAACGACCTGCACGCGTGGCTTTCGCAGCAACACCACGGCTTGCGGACCTTCCGGACTTTTCAGCAAAAGCTCGAGACGCTCGGCCGGGACGATCCCGCCCAGCGCGGCCTTTGCCGTCTGTTGAGCGGCCTCGTCGGCAGCTATGTCGAGGCCTTTGACGAGGCCCCGCTGCCGGTCGAAGTCGCCGATCGCGCTTATCGACGCCTGCTGACGCTGGTCGGCAGCCTCGATCCGCACGGAAACGCCGACCGCCGTCTCGCCGACATCAACCGCGTGGCGATCTGCGACTTGTGGCGGTGATTGGCAGGATGAGCGGGCACCGTTCAATTTTCAAACAACAGGACACGCCCGTACGGCCTCGCGACGCATAACGCCCGAGCCTTGTGCTTCTCTCGACGCCCCTTCGCTGGAAAGGGCGCAGGGAAGACCGGGCGCCGGCCGGCACCCGCGGTCCGCTGTGCGCAAATTGCGCGAAGACAAATGCACAGCGGCATACAGGGCAGCCTGGACATCCCGGCCTTCCCTGCGCAGTGGTTTGACGGCTTATGGCGCGCTCTCCCCGGGGAGCGATGCACTATTGCCCCCGTCGCCTTACAGATGACTGATGCGCACGCCCGGTCGGGCAGCACGCACCACCGCAAGCCTTGACGCACAGACCCCGGGCGTCAGGACCACACGCTTTTGCCGTACGCTGGAATCGCACCGGTCGTGTGCGCGCCGCTCAACCGCTCACGGGCCAAACCCGCCCTGCGATTGCATGCGCGCCGATGCGCTCCACGTCCACCGCCACCCGGCCCGCGTATCGTGACGATCGCGAAACGCCCCATCCTTGGGCCGGGGTACGCGACACATACGATATTTCCGAATTTCGGTCAATCGGAATCTTCGAGTCACGAAGCGGCGAGCGTTCGGACAGACCTTGTTCCGGCTGAGAATCATCTTCTGCAGCCCGATAGCTTCATTCTTGCCCCCGCTGTCTCCGCACCGTCATTGCAAGCGCAGCCACGCAATCCAGGAATGCATCCGCGGAGATAGTCTGGATTGCTTCGTCGCAAGAGCTCCTCGCAATGACGAGGAGGAGAGATTACGCGTCCGACTGCCGTGTCGGCGCGGAGACCCCCCAGGAGCGAAGTGAGCACCTGCTGCTTGAGCATCGAACTATCGATAGGGATTAGATGCCGTACCGCCGCGAGGCATTCGACTTCTCACGGCCGCTCCCTATATCCTCTCGCAAACGATGGATGCAGCGGACAGCTTTGATGGCCAGGCGACGCACGACGGACAGGGACGCTGACGACCTTCCCCGCTATTTCGTCTGGGTTCGAGGGCTCGAAGGGCCCGAGCCGCAGAAATGGACGGCGATGGATTTCGGCATCGGCGACTGGAAGCGGCCGCTCGTGCTGGCTTATCTGGAGTTGCCGGAAGACGAGCGGGCCCTCTCGCTGTCAGTACTGGCCCGGCGCTATCCGCCGCCGCGGGTGGATCTTTAGTGAGCCGGTAGGGGGTGTGCTCATAGCGTCGGCTCTGCAGGGCAAAGCGGAAGTCCCCCGCTTGAGCGTGATCGGCGGCTTTGTGACCCTTTGCCGACGTCCCGAGAACCGGGATACAGTGGATGATGCCAAGCTCGCAGCCGCTCACCATCGTAATTCGCATACCAGACGTGGCTCTCTCGCGTTCCGATCTGGATGCCTCGTTGGGACTGCAAGTGGACCGGTACGAGGCATCATCTGAACTGGCGTATGCTCAGATTGATATTGCAGATCACGGAAATCAATGGGCCGTTGCTCTCGACCGTATCCGGTCACTTCGCGCCTTTATTCCCGGGCTGATTTCCGGAGGTTCGATCGGAACGCCGAGCTTAGACGTCGCTATCGCCCTGCCCCATTCGTCGTTGTCTAAGTCTTTGACCATTCCGGCCGAACTAGCCGCAGCTGCGGGTGAGGCGAGGATAGACATCCAGCTGTCGGTGTATCAGACAGAGTAACGAAGGTCGCCGATTGGTCCAACTCGGATATCTGGCGAGCTGCCGCAATGGGCCGGTATCAGAGGCAGAGCGGACCGTATGCGCCCCCAGTGCATCGGGGTTTATGAGCACGCGCTCCAGCTTGGGCGCGACCCTACGACTGTCCATCCGCGCCTGGCGCCGGACCGAGTTATCGCCGCCCCCATGATTATGGGTGTCGCGGCATCCGCGCTGCGGTTAAACTTGCGTCGCGCCGCGGGGGACACGCGGGTCGCGGGACGATGATCATGACCGAACAGGGCGAGACGGGTGAAGCCATCACCATCCTCCTCGTCGAGGACGACGCGCCGACCTGCTGGCGGCTCCAGGATGCGCTGGTCAAGGCCGGTTACGAGGTGCGTAGCGCCGGCACGCTCGCGGAGGCGCGGCAGGCCCTGAACGTCGGCGCGCCGCGCGTGCTGCTGACCGATCTGCGGCTGCCCGACGGCCACGGCGTCGAGTTGATCCGCGAGACCCGGCGGCGCTTTCCCGACACCGAGATCATGGTGATCTCCGCGCTCGGCGACGAGGAGAGCGTGATCTCCGCGATCACGGTCGGCGCCACCGGCTATCTGCTCAAGGACGCCTTCCCCACCGACATCGCCACCACCGTGCGCGACCTGGTCGCCGGCCATTCGCCGATCTCGGCCTCGATCGCCCGTTTCATCGTGCGCAGAACACAGGGTGCCGCACAGAATTCGGCGGAGCCGCCGCGCGGGCCCGCGCTCAACACGGCCAGGCTGACCCCGCGCGAGATCGACATCCTGTGGGGCATCGCGAAGGGCTTCAGCTATGCCGAGATCGCGAGCCATCTCGGCCTGTCCAGGCAGACCGTGCCCGGCCACATCAAGAACATCTATCGCAAGCTCGAAGTGCACACGCGCAGCGAAGCGGTGTTCGAGGCGGTGCAGCAGGGCCTGATCAAGCTGTGAGCGAGCTCGCGGCGAAGGCACCTATGAAGGCACCGGCCAAACCCGCGCGGCGCCGGCTGCTGGCCTCGCGCCTCGTGCCCTATCTGCTGCTCCAGGCGCTGATCGTGATCGCCACCATTCTCGGCTTGCGGCTGCTCCAGCCGAGCGACCCCGAGGATTTTGCGCTCAGCGGATTCGCGCTGCGGGAGGACGGCGTCACGCGCCCCGTGACGCTGCCGCATTTCACGTCGTCGCGCTACTCCCTGGCCGACCCGCCGTTCTACACCGGCACCTTCACCTTCCGGAGCGGCGATGCGGCCTCGGGCTGGTCGGTGTTCCTGCCGCGCTTCAGCAACGCGGTGGAGGTCGCCGTCAACGGCGTCGTCGTGCTCGACTCCCGGCGCGATGCCAACGCCAACCGGCCCGACCGCAACACGCCGCAGATCGCGCTCATCCCCGCTTCGCTGCTGCGCGAGGGCGGCAATGAGATCACGGTGCGGCTGTTCGTGTGGGGACCGCTCAAGGGCTTTCTCGACACCGTTTATGTCGGGCCGGACGCCGCCTTGCGCCCGGCCTATGAGACACGCACGCTGCTGTTCGTCACGCTGCCGGTGGTGTTCTCCGCCTGGCAGGCGATCCTGGCCGTCATCCTCGCGATCATGTGGCTGATGCGCCGCCGCGAGCCGGTCTATGGCGTGCTGGCCGCGGCGATGGTGCTCGGCGTGGTGCAGGCATTCGCGCCGCCGCCGGTGCCGCCGGCCACCGTATCCCGGCTCGCCGCGGTGCTGCTGGCGTCCGCGCCGATCGAGAGCGCCCTGATCGTCGTGTTCGGGGTGCTGTTCTTCGGCTGGCGCTGGCCGCGCTACGGCACGCTGCTGTTCGTGCCCGGAGTCGTCGTGTTCGTGGCGGGACTGATCGGGGGCCCGCCGCTGCCGCGCATCCTTTTCCTGGTGCTCGGCATTCCCACCGTCGGGTTCTGCCTGTTCCTGATGGCCGGCGTGACGGCAACCGCGGTGGTACGGCGGCAGGACGCGGCGAGCTTCACGATCGGCTGCGCGGTGACGATCGTGCTGGTCTGCTGGATCCACGACATGCTCACGGTGCTCGAGATCGTGACCAACGATCGCATCTTCGTCTCGCGCCTGTCCTATTCGGCGATGCTGGTCGCGATCGGCGCCGGGCTGACCTGGCGCTTTGCCCGCGCGTTGAACCAGGTCGACAGCTTTGCCGGCCAGCTCGTGACGCGCGTGCGCGAAGCCGAGGAACGGCTGAAGGCGAGCTTTGCCCGCGAGGAGGAGCGCGCCCGCGCCGCTGCGCTCGCCAACGAGCGCACGCGCCTGATGCGAGACCTGCATGACGGCCTCGGCGGCCAGCTCGTGAGCATCGTCGCATTGTCCGAGCGCGGCAATGAGGGCGCGACCATCACGGAGGCCGCTCGCGCGGCGCTGAAGGATCTGCGCCTCGTCATCGATTCCATGGACGACATCGGCGGCGACCTGATGCTCGCGCTGGGCTCCTGGCGCGAGCGCGCGACGGCCCAGTTGCGGTCGCACGACATCGCGCTCGATTGGCGCGTGGCGACGCCGCAGGGCCTGCCGCTGCATCCCGAGCTCAGGCCATGGCACGTCATCCAGATCGTGCGCATCCTCGACGAGGCCGTGACCAACGCGGCCAAGCACGCACAGGCCCGCCACGTCGCGGTCACCATCGAGACGCATGACGGAAGCCAGGGTGCTTACGGCGTGATCAGCGTCACGGACGACGGCCGCGGCTTTGCGCTGGTCGGCAATTGCGAGGCCGCGGGCGCGGGCCAGACCGCCCGTGGCCTGCGCAACATGAGAAACCGTGCCGCGCGCTGCGGCGCAGTGCTCGACCTGAGCTCGGATGCCTCAGGCACGCGCGTACGGCTGCAATTGCCGCAGCGTTTTCCCGACAGCGACATGGCCGCGGGCTGAAAGGGCCCCCTCCCCGAACGTGTGGGGCGCACGGAGAGAGGGGACGGGCCGGGTATTTTGCCTGCGGAGGACGGGGGGTGTTCGTTCGCAGGCTCCGTTGGCCCGAAGCAATGCAATCAAATCAATCGAATCAAATATCAGCGCACGCCGACGCGATTGACCGGACCGCCGCGATTCATCGGCGTACCTGCCCGCACGCCGACGCCGGGCGCGCCGACACCGGGGGTCGCCACCGCAGCCCGCGCAACCGGAGCTCCCGGCGCGACCACCACCGCCGCGGTCGGCCGTACCACGCAGCCCTTGGGCACCCCGACGGTCTTGCAATAGACCACCGCTTGCGCCGGGCTCGTGCCCAGCGACACCATCGCCGCGCCCGCCAGGGCCATGATCGTCAGCCCGGCGCTCAGCGCTCCAGCTCTCTTCGACATCTTGCTCTCCTGCTTCCCGTTCGGCGTCCCGATGCAATCACCGGGTTTCGCAGCCGAGGTGCAGCCTGAATGGCAAAAGTCGGCGCGCGGATACATGCCATGAAGATGGGGGTAGGGCGGTCGGCAGATCGAGCCGACGCCATGAACATGGCATGGACCCGCGCCGGGGCTTCGCGAGATGGTCCGGGCCGCGTGATCCCGGTCGGGACCAACGACGATTCCAAAGAGGTGCTTTATGAAGATTTCGGTTCTAGCCGCGCTGCTGCTCGCTGCTGCCGTCCTGCCCGCCGCTGCACAGTCCGGCCCATCGCTCCAGGAGCAAATGGCCTGCCGCGGCGACGCCAGCAAATTCTGCGCCGAACATATCGGCAAGCCGCCGCAGATGAACGCCTGCCTGCGCGAGAACAAGTCGAAGCTGTCGGACTCCTGCCGCAAGGTCGTCGAATCGCGCGGAGGCTAGTCTTTCGTCCTTCTCCCGTTTGGAGAAGGCAGCGAGGGCGGCGCTCTGCCGCCCTCTCGAAAGACAGCTTCGGCATTGGGAGAAGCCTCAGCGCACGCCTCGTCCTTCGAGACGGCGCTTACGCGCCTCCTCAGGGTGAGGCTCATCGGCGCGGGCGCCCGTTGAAGCTGCTGCCGCACACTCCGTCCTCATCCTGAGGAGCCCGCCTGAAGCGGGCGTCTCGAAGGATGGCCGCAGGGAGGAGCCTTCAACTGAAGGCGCCGCTACTCCTGCATCATCTCGCCGCTGCCCCCGAACTCGGCGGGAAAATCCTTCAGCTTGGGCAGGCCGTCGCGCATCGGCAGCACGGTCTCGGCATAGTTGACGTGGACGCCGGGCGCGAACGCGAGCGTCGGGATGGTGGCGGCGAAGACGTCGACCAGACCGAGCGACGGATGGTTGGTCATGAGATGGCCGCCGCACTTCCTGCAATATTTGCGCTGGCTGGCCGGCGTCTTGACGAAGGTCTCGACATTCTGAGCACCTTCGGTGATGCGCACCGCTTCAGGCTTCCACAAGCTGAAGGCGTTGACCGGACCGCCCGACCAGGAGCGGCAGGAGCGGCAATGGCAATAGCCCATCGCCTCCGGTGCACCCGTGACCTCGACCGTGACCGCGCCACAGAAGCAGTTTCCGACATGTTTCATTTGGGCGTCTCCGTTTCAGAAGGATCGTTGTCGCGCGTCCTCTTTTCGGTGGACGCGCGACAACGAGGGTCAGACTACACCGACCGGCGCCAGGGAATAAGCATGGAGACGCGTTGCCTGTACTGCCGGTACTCGTCGCCGAAGAGATCGATGAGATCGCTCTCCTCCAGCGCGATGCCGACGAAGATGTAGAGCGTGGTCACGGCCGCGAACAGCAGATGGCCCGCGGTCATGGTCGGCGCCGCCCAGAACGCGATGATGAAACCGAGATAGATCGGATGGCGGACGAACTTGTAGAGCAGCGGCGTCTTGAAGCGCGGCGGCGCCGTCTCCTTGCCGACGAGATGGTTGGTGACCTGGTGCAATCCGAACAATTCGAAATGGTTGATGATGAAGGTCGAGGTGAACACCAGCACCCAGCCGGCGAAGGACAGCGTGACCAGCGTCACGGCAAGATCCGGATCCTCGACGTTCCATACGACCGACGGCAGCGGGCGCCACTGCCAGAACAGGAGCAGCAATGACAGGCTCGCGAACAGCACATAGGTCGAGCGCTCAACCGGCTTGGGCACGAATTGCGTCCACCAGGCCTTGAACTGCTTGCGTGCCATCACGCTGTGCTGAAGGGCGAACAGCGTCATCAGGAGGAGATTGATGATGAGGGCCTCGACCGTCGACGTATCGCTTCCGGTGTCGATGGTCTTAGGCACCATCACCCCCATGACGAAACCGATGGCGTAGAGAATGGTGACGAAAAACACGAGGTACGCCGCAATTCCGTACAGAAATGCGATGAACTTGAACATGCGAGAGCCCGTCACCTCCGGGCCGATGGAATGAACCTGTTGATCAATTTGGGTCATGAAATGCTCCGTTGTGCCGAGACATCGACACTGTTTGGTCTTCGCACCATGCCGGATCGGACGTCCCGGGACTTTCGCGGACGGTTGATTTTCGCCTGAGACGACTTTGATTTTTGCTTGAGACGACGAAAACGTGCGATTTCGCTTTGAAAACAACGTGCTCGACGGCGACCTGCGGGAGCTCACTTGCGACGGGGCAGCCGTTCCGTTGCAGCCGCAAGTGTTCGATCTCTTGCTTTATCTGGTCACGCAACGCGCGCGTGTGGTCAGCAAGGATGACCTGATCAGCCAGATCTGGAGCGACCGCATCGTCTCGGATTCCGCCCTGAACAGCCGGATCAACGCCGTGCGCAAGGCGATTGGCGACGACGGCGCGACCCAGCGGCTGATCAAGACCATTCCGCGCAAGGGCTTTCGTTTCGTCGGCGAGGTCCGGGAAGAAGCGGCAGCATCCCCCGCGCGGGCGGGAACCGTGCCCACTCCCCCGCGCGTGGCGAACCGCCCGGCGATCGCGGTGCTCGCCTTCGAAAACATGAGCGGCGATCCCGCGCAGGACTATTTCGGCGACGGGATCAGCGAAGACATCCTCACCGCGCTGTCGAAGCAGCGCTGGTTCATGGTGATCGCCCGCAACTCGTCCTTCACCTACAAGGGGCGCCCGGTCCACATCAGGCAGATCGCCGAGGAGCTCGGCGTCCGCTACGTCGTCGAAGGCAGCGTGCGCAAGGCGGACAGCCGGGTGCGCATCACCGCGCAGCTCAACGACGCCGTATCGGGAAGTCAACTCTGGGCCGAACGCTATGACCGCGAGCTCGTCGACGTCTTCGCCGTGCAGGACGAGATCACCAACGCGATCGCCGCGGCGATCGAGCCGCAGATCCACGCGGCGGAGAATTTTCGCGGCCATCGCAAGCCGCCGGCGAGCCTGGACGCCTGGGACCTGCTGATGCGCGCGCTGTCGCATTACTGGCGCGTGACGCGGCAGGATCACGGCGCCGCGCGGGCGCTGCTCGAGCGCGCGATTGCAATCGATCCGAATTACGGCCAGGCGCTGTCCGTGCTGGCCGTGAACGACATGTTCGGCGTGCATCTCGGCTGGGCCGAGCTGGCCGCGGTTGCCCCGGTCGCGGAAGCCGCCGCGCTCGCCGCGGTGCGCTGCGACCATGAGAACGCTTGGGCGCATGCCGCGCTCGGCAGCGTCTGCTTCTCGACACGAAGGCTCACGGATGCGCTGTCCGAGTTCGAGCAGGCGCTCGCGCTCAATCCGAACTTCTCGCTGGCGCAGGGCTATTACGCGCTGGCGCTGTCCTATGCCGGACGTTCCCAGGATTCGTTCGAGGCCGCGCAAAGGGCAATCCGGCTGTCACCGCGCGATCCGTCGCTGGCGATCTACCACGGCATCGCCGCCTATGCGCGCTTCACCGAGCGCCACTATGACGAGGCCATCGCGCTGGCGCGCGAGGCGATCCGCCACCGCGGCGACCTCACCGGCGCCTACCGCGTGCTCGCGGTCTCCGCCGGCATGACGGGCGACGGAGTGCTTGCCGAGATGGCGCTCAGCGAGCTCCGTCGTACCCAACCCAACATCTCGCTGCACTGGATCGCTACGCAACTGCCGTGGGCCAATGACGGGGATCGCGAACACTATCTGGAGGGATTTCGGCGGGCGGGGTTGCGCTGAAGCGCGGCTCTGACCCTCCCCTGGAGGGTAGCGCTACGTTCTCTTCCGACGCAGGTGGACGATGACGTCGAGCCGCGCGATCTCGTGGCCGGGAAGCGCCTCGGGCACTTTGGTGAAGGCCAGGCCGTCGGTAACGTCGACCAGCATATCCTCGCCTTCGAGATAGAAGTGCGGATGCACGGACGTGTCGGTGTCGAAGAACGACTTGATGCCGTCGGCCGCGATCCGGCGCAACAGGCCGGCTTCGGTGAACTGGTTCAGCGTGTTGTAGACGGTCGCGAGCGACAGATACGCGTTCGTCGCCATCGCCTCTTCGTAGAGGCTCTCCGCGGTGACGTGACGATGGCCGCCCAGGAACAGCAATTGGCCGAGCGCCAGGCGCTGGCGCGTCGGACGCAGGCCGGCATTGTTCAGCAATTGCAGGCAGCGCTGCACGCCCGCCTCCGACGAGAGATCGAGGCCGGCGGCATCAGGTCCGCTATCGTCACCCGCAGGGATAGTCGTGGCCTGAATGTCCATCGATCGTCTCACGGCTCAAGGAAACGGGACGCCAGTGCCGCGTCCCGCCAGTTGCCATTCGATCGCAAAAGCCGCGGCTCGGCTTTGATCCGGATCAAATTCGGAGCGGATCCGCCACTGGCCGATCGCGAGTGCGGTCATGAGCTCACCAGCGGCGCCGCGGCCCTTTCCGAGGACGATATTTCGTACCGCGGACAAATTGGCAGAGGTGCTTGCGGAGCTGCAGCGTGCGCTCGGCGTAGAATGACGGCCTGATGCTTTTGGTCGCAGGCGCAGGCTTGTGCAATCACCAAAGGCATTTCCGCGAGGCCGCCTCGTCGCCCGGCGCGAGCCAGCCTGACGTCGCAGAAGGAGCCGCGGCAAAAACAGGACGCGCTGTACATTTTTTGTGCGAACACTGTCGAGACTTTCATCTTGCGGCGCCGAACGAGACTGTGTGAGCCTCGATATCGGATGGGGACTGGGATGGGCCGACCGTTGCTTTGCACGCGAGGATGTTGCGAAGCGTTTACGGCTGGTCTCGCTTGAGAAAGATACGACATGCCAAAACGAGTGTTGCTTGGTCTTCTCCTGGCTTGCGGCCTCACGGCCCCGGCGCTGGCGCAAGCGCCGAAAACGGGGGGCACGATCAATGCCGTGATCCAGCCCGAGCCGCCCGGCCTGATGCTTGCGCAGGTCCAGAACGGCCCGACCCAGATGGTGTCGGGCAACATTTTCGAAGGCCTGCTGCGCTACAGCCCCAAGCTCGAGCCGCAGCCGGAGCTTGCCGAGAGCTGGAGCGTCAGCGAGGACGCCAAGACCTACACCTTCAAGCTCAAGAAGGGCGTGACCTGGCATGACGGCAAGCCCTTCACCGCCGCCGACGTCTTGTTCTCGATCGAGATGCTGAAGCAGACCCACGCGCGCGCCCGCAACAATCTCGCGCAGGTCGAGAAGGTCGAGGCGCCCGACGATCACACGGTGGTGTTCACGCTGAAGCAGCCGTTTGGCCCCTTCCTCGGCATCTTCGAGGTCGGCTCGATGCCGATGGTGCCGAAGCATCTCTATGAAGGCACCGACTGGAAGACCAATCCCTACAACAATGCGCCTGTGGGCACCGGCCCCTTCATGTTCAAGGAATGGCAGAAGGGTTCGTTCATCCGCCTGGTCAAGAACCCGAACTACCACGAGAAGGGCAAGCCCTATCTCGACGAGATCTACTGGCAGGTCATCCCCGACGCCGCGGCACGCTCGGTGGCGTACGAGACCGGCAAGGTCGACGTGCTGCCCGGCGGCTCCGTCGAGAATTTCGACGTGCCGCGGCTGTCCAAGCTGAAGGACACCTGCGTCACCGGCGCGGGCTGGGAGTTCTTCTCGCCGCTGGCCTGGCTGTGGCTGAACAACCGCCAGGGGCCGCTCGCGGACAAGCGGGTGCGGCAGGCGATCATGTACGCGATCGACCGCGACTTCGCCAAGGACGTGATCTGGAACGGGCTCGGCAAGGTCGCGACCGGCCCGTCAGCCTCGACCATCAAGTACTACACCGACGACGTGAAGAAATATCCGTACGATCCGGCCAAGGCCAAGGCGCTGCTGAAGGAAGCCGGCTACAAGGGCGAGAAGATCCGCCTGTTGCCGCTCGCCTATGGCGAAACCTGGCAGCGCTGGGGTGAAGCGGTGAAGCAGAACCTCCAGGACGTCGGCATGACCATCGAGACGATCGCCACCGACGTTGCCGGCGGTAACCAGAAGATCGCCGACTGGGACTACGACATCGCCTTCACCTACCTCTACCAGTACGGCGATCCCGCGCTCGGGGTGGGGCGCAACTACGTCTCCAGCGCCATCGCCAAGGGCCAGATGTTCAACAACGTCGAGGGCTATTCCAACCCGGAGATCGACAAGCTGTTCGCCGAAGGCGCGGTCGCGACGCCGGATTCCAAGCGCAAGGAGCTCTACGAGAAGGCGCAGAAGATCCTGGTCGAGGACGTGCCGGTGGCCTGGATGCTCGAGCTGCAGTTCCCGACCATCACGCGCTGCAAGGTCAAGAACCTGATCACCACGGCGATCGGGGTCAACGACGGCTTCAAGGACGCATGGCTCGACAAGTGACGAGGTGCATGCGACACCGCGACGAAATCCCAGTCGCGGCGTCGCGCTCCAGGGTACGAACTGATTCACGATGAAGTCATATCGAGACGCTGAGGCATCGGCGGTGCCCGCCTCTCCCATAGGGAGAGGTCGGAACGCATCGTCAGATGCGCTCCGGGTGAGGGGCTGCACTCCCTCGTGGGGCCAGATCCCCCTCACCCGCGCCTTCGGCGCGACCTCTCCCCGTCGGGGAGAGGTGTTCCTCGCGGCGAGACCGCCTCAATCAACTGGCATACGAGTCTAGATGCTCTCCTTCGTTGCTCAGCGTGTCGTGAAGGGCGTGATCGTCCTGCTTGCGATCGTCGTCCTCAATTTCTTCCTGATTCGCCTTGCGCCCGGCGATCCCGCGGTGGTGATGGCGGGCGAGGCTGGCGCCAGCGATCAGGTCTTCGTCAAGCAGCTCAGGGAGAAGTTCGGGCTCGACAAGCCATTGCCCGAACAGCTCTTCATCTACGTCAAGGGCGTCGTGACGCTCGATCTCGGCTTCTCGTTCCGGCAGCAGGCGCCGGTCACAAAGCTGATCGGCGAGCGGCTGCCGGCGACGCTGCTGCTGACGCTGACCGCCTTCGCGATCTCGCTCGCGCTCGGCATCCTGTTCGGCACCTTCGCGGCGCGCTTTGCCGGCACCTTCCTCGACACCGGCATCACCGTGTTCGCGCTGATCTTCTACGCCATGCCGATCTTCTGGGTGGCGCTGATGGGCATCCTGTTGTTCTCGGTCACCTTCGACTGGCTGCCGAGCTTCGGCTACGACACGGTCGGCGGCAATTATACGGGCCTTGCCCATGCGATCGACGTCGGCAAACACCTGATCATGCCGGCAATGACCCTCGGCCTGTTCTTCATGGCGACCTATACCCGCATGACGCGCGCCTCGATGCTGGAGGTGAAACGCCTCGACTTCGTCAAGACGGCGCGTGCGAAAGGCCTCTCCGACGCCGTGATCCAGCGCCGCCACGTGCTGCGCAACGCGCTGCTTCCCGTCGTGACGCTTGCCGGCGTCCATTCGGGCACGCTGATCGGCGGCGCCGTCATCACCGAGACCGTGTTCGCCTGGCCGGGCATCGGGCGTCTGATGTACGACGCGCTGCTGCAGCGCGACTACAATCTGCTGCTAGGCGTCTTCGTGATCTGCTCGGCCATGGTCCTGATCTTCAACCTCATCACCGACCTGGTCTACCGGCTGGTCGACCCACGCATCGAATTCGCCTCATGAAACAGTTCTGGAAATCGATGTTGAGAAGCCCGAGCGGCGTCATCGGGCTCATCATCCTCCTGCTTGCGATCTCCGTCGCGGTGTTCGGACCAATGCTGTTCCCGAACTCGCCATGGCGCATGGTGCAGCGGCCGTTCCTGCCGCCCTTCACCCTCTCGACCGTGCCGCTCGGCACCGACGCGCTCGGTCGCGACGTGTTCGCCGGCATGATCTTCGGCGCACGGGTATCGCTGCTGGTCGGCCTCGTCTCCACGCTGGTCGCATTGATCGTCGGCGTGCCGATCGGCGCCATGGCCGGCTATTTCGGCGGCAAGGTCGATGACGCCTTGATGCGCTTCACCGAGTTCTTCCAGACCATTCCGAGCTTCGCCCTCGCGATCGTGCTGGTCGCGATCCTGCAGCCCTCGATCTATTCGATCGTTGCCTCGATCGCGGTGGTGAGCTGGCCGCCGGTGGCCCGCCTCGTCCGCGGCGAGGTGCTGTCGCTGCGCACGCGCGAATATGTCCAGGCCGCGGTTGTGACCGGCCAGAGCAACAGCTGGATCATCCTGCGCGAGATCCTGCCGAACGCGTTGTCGCCCGTAATCGTGCTGGCCTCGCTGATGGTGGCGACAGCGATCCTCCTGGAATCCTCGCTGTCGTTCCTTGGCCTCGGCGATCCCAATCTGATCTCCTGGGGCTACATGGTCGGCGCCGGCCGCACCGTGATCCGGCAGGCCTGGTGGATCACTGTGTTTCCCGGCGTCGCTATCCTGATCTCGGTGCTTGGGCTGAACCTGATCGGCGAAGGCCTCAACGACGCGCTCAATCCGCGCCTGTCGCGGGAGGGCCGCTGATGATGACCGCCCCGCCCGCCGTCTCCATCAAGAACTTGCGGATCGCGCTGCCCAAGGGCGCCGAGCGTCCGTTCGCGGTCGACGGCGTCTCGCTGGATCTGCGGCCCGGCAGGATCGTCTGCGTGGTCGGCGAGTCCGGCTCCGGCAAATCGATGTGCGCGCATGCGCTGATGGGCCTGTTGCCGGACACCGTGTCGGTTGAGTCCGGCGAGATCCAGTTCGAAGGCCGCGACCTGCTCAAGCTCGACGACGACGGCTGGCGCGATCTGCGCGGCCGCCGTCTGGCGATGATCTTCCAGGAGCCGATGACCGCGCTCAATCCCTTGATGCGCATCGGCGACCAGATGGCGGAGATGTTCGAGGCGCACGGCCTGCTCACGCCGAAGGAGCGACGCGCAAAAGCACTCGCTCTGGCACGCGAGGTCGGCCTGCCCGACCCCGAGCGAATCGTGCGCGCCTACCCGCATCAGCTCTCCGGCGGCCAGCGCCAGCGCGCCATGATCGCGATGGCGCTCGCGCTCGAGCCCGCGGTGCTGGTTGCGGACGAGCCGACGACCGCGCTCGACGTCACCACGCAGGCGCAGATCCTGAAGCTGATCCGCAATCTCCAGCGCAACCGCAACATGGCGGTGATGTTCATCACGCACGATTTCGGCGTAGTCGCCGACATCGCCGACCAGGTCGTGGTGCTCAGGCACGGCAAGGTCGTCGAGGAAGGTCCCGCCGCGGCCGTCTTCAACGAGCCGCAACACGACTACACCAAGGCACTGCTTGCCGCCGTACCGTCGATCGATCCGCCGCCGCGAAAGCCCCTCGACGACCGGGCCAGGGCGGTCGAGGTGATCGGGCTGGACAAGACTTATGTCACCTCGGGCGGCTGGTTCCGCGAGGACCGCCGCGTCGATGCGGCGCGCGCGGTTAACTTCAACATCCTCAAGGGCGAGACGCTCGGCCTTGTCGGCGAATCCGGCTCCGGCAAATCGTCCGTGGCACGCCTGGTGATGCGGCTGATCGAGGCCGACCGCGGCACGGTGCGGATCGGCGAGACCGACCTGACCTCGCTTTCAGGCAAGGCGCTGCGCGCCGAGCGTCATCGCATCCAGATGATCTTCCAGGATCCGTTCGCTTCGCTCAATCCGCGGCGCAAGGTCGGTCACATCATCGCCGACGGTCCGATCGCGGCCGGCATTGATCCAAAGGTCGCATTCGACCGCGCCCGCGATCTCCTCAAGATGGTCGGCCTGGACGCCGGCGCACTCGAGCGCTATCCGCACGAGTTCTCCGGCGGCCAGCGCCAGCGCATCGGTATAGCGCGCGCGCTTGCGCTCGAGCCGGAGATCATCGTCGCCGACGAGGCCGTCTCCGCGCTCGACGTCTCGGTGCAGGCGCAGGTGTTGAAGCTGCTCGAAGATCTCAAGGCGCGCCTCGGCCTCTCGATGCTGTTCATCACCCACGATCTGCGCGTCGCAGCCCAGATCTGCGACCGCATCGCGGTGATGCAACGCGGTGCCATCGTCGAGCTGAAGCCGACCGCGCAGCTGTTCGCCGCGCCCGAGCATGCCTATACGCGCGAGCTGCTCGCGGCGGTGCCGGGACGAAAGGAGCAAGCGCCGGCGGCCTGAGGGGCTGGTCGGGCGGAATTCTCCGGATTTCGAGATCGTTCCAAAAACTTGCACGCCGCAAGAGGCGAAACATATTCGATCCAGCAGCATTTGCTTCGTGAGACTTTCCTTGCCGACGAGCGCAAGGACGGGCCGACACCAGCATTCCCTCGCTCGGCGCTGAAGCTGCACAACCGAGATGAAGCGGCGGACGGCCTTGCAACCCAACGCGTGAGAAACACCGGGTCGTTGGGATGCCGCAGTGCGGTCACGCGCTTTTTATTTGGTCGTGACTGACGCGCCGCTTCAAGGTCGACGGCGGCACCATAGATGACGATTGAATGTTTTGCGTCATCTCATGACAGACTCATGAGTTAAAATTTGGAGCCAAACATGGGCGAAGTCATTCGATTTGTCTCAAAGTCCGAGCGCGAGCGAGCGCGTCTCATCCAGGAGGCGCGCGCCATCTACGACAGCATCTTCCCTCCGGCAGATCCGGCCAGCGAGGAGCAGGACGGACCGGCGATCGGTCGCACGTTCGTCGGGCGCGATGGGGAGTAACGCATCGTGATCAAGATCATCGCCGTGCTTTGCAGTCTCGCCTCTCCCGCCAATTGTCACGAGCAGGTCGTCACCACTTCGGACTTTGCGCAGATCTCGGTGCAGTCCTGCCTGATGGGCGCGCCGCAACTCGCCGAATGGATGAACCAGCATCCGGCCGAGCGACTGGCTGCATGGCGCTGCGTGATCGGCAACCAGGGCGGCAGGGCCATCTGAGACCGAAGGCCGCGCCGCATCTGCTCGCCGCCATCGGATGGACCCGAATCAGCGCCAAAGCGCGATGCGATTGGGGTGAATCGTCATAGCGCTTTGGGCTATTGTTTGAGCATGATCTTTCTCGGAAAACCGCTGCGCACTTTTCGGATCATGCTGTAGTGCATTGCGTTCAGCGACTCCCCTGGACGCACGCAGCATGACCGGCCCCGAACTGAAGCAGCTTCGCAACGACCTCTCCGATGCCCTCGAGTGGAAGCTCACTGCGGCCGACATGGCCAAGCTTTGCGGATTGCCGGAGACAGGCGGCGCCGACACCATCCGGCGGTGGGAGGTCAGCGGCCCGACGCCAGCGGCGACCAGGGTTCTGCGCGTGCTCGCGATGGCGAGCGAGCGCTATCCGATCCTGGAGAAATTCGACATCTTCGATCGTCATGACGTCCGCGAGGAAGACCGGCCGGCAAAGCGTGCGGCTTTTCGCGAACAGATGCGCGATGAGGTGCGGCGGCGTCTTGGTTAACAAGAAGCGCGCGCAAGTTACCTGAGACGCACAAAGTTAAGCCTTCCTTCACCACTTCTTAAGCCGCCATTAAGCACGAAAATCATTTACACCCCAACAAGTTAGGTTGGCTGTCGCTGTGCCATGCATGTGACAGCATTTTCATCAAAAGCGAGCTATCTGCAAAACCAACGACGGCGCAGGAAATCGCGCCTGCCGGGGACCTTACGTGTTGGAGTTCAAGACGATGAAGAAAATTCTGTTTGCGACCGTGGCGCTGCTCGTGGTGGGCGCGGCTGCGCCGGCCGTCGGCGCCGATCTCGGCAACCGCAACTACTACAAGACGCCCGCGCCGGCCTACGCCGCGCCGATCTACAATTGGACGGGGTTCTATCTCGGCGCCCATGTCGGCGGCGCGTTCTCCAGCGACAACAATTTCAACGGCCTCTCCACCGGCAACAACGGCAACGGCCGTTTCCTCGGCGGCGTGCAGGTCGGCGCGGACTGGCAGTTCAACCCGAATTTCGTGGTCGGCATCGAAGGCCAGTATTCCTGGCTCTCGGGTAGCGTCGGCGCAGTGTTCCCGGGCGGCGTCGCCTATACCAACGACCAGCGCGGTCTCGGATCGATCACCGGCCGCGTCGGCTATACCTGGGGTCCCGGCCTGCTCTATGTGAAGGGCGGCTACGCCTATTCGGACAACAACGAGAAGGTGACTGTGGGCGGCGTGCCGACCGGCTTCATCATCGACGGCGATCACCGCAACGGCTACACCGTCGGCGCCGGCCTGGAATACATGTTCGCTCCGAACTGGTCGGCCAAGGCCGAGTACCAGTACTACAATTTCGGCGATGCGCACTTCACGGCGGGCCCGCTGGTGGGCACCGGCAGCTTCACCACCGACGACCATACTTTCAAGGCAGGCGTCAACTACCGCTTCAACTGGGCAAGCCCGGCCGTCGCGCGCTACTGATCGGTTATCAAAACCTTATCACGATGAAGGGCCGGCCTCGTTGCCGGCCCTTCTCTTTTCGCTCTGCGGAACATGCGCAACCAATGGCGCTAAGTGCGATTTTTTAACCGGTGCTGCCGATACTGCCGTCACAAGCAGAAGCAAGAACATTGGGGGAATTTTCGATGGCGATCCGTCTGGGCCTTGGCCGCTTCCTTGGCCGTTTCCGTCCTCGTTTCAAGATGCCGAAATGGGGCGTGCGCGGCAGCCTGTTCGCGGCCTTCGCGGTGATCGCGGGCATGGGCCTCGTGATCGCGGCCGGCGCCGGCCTGGCGCTGCAGAATCTCGGCGGACGCATGACCGAACTGAGCGGGCAGGACATTCCGCGCCTTTCCGCCAGCCTGCAATTGTCGGCACTGAGCGCGAGCCTTGCGGCGCAGGGACCGGCCCTGCTTGCGGCGCAAAGCGAGGACGCCCTGAATGAGCGCACCAAGAAGCTCATGGAATTGCAGCAGCAGACGCAGCAGAAGCTCACGGAGATCATCGAGTTCGGCGGCGACAAGAGCGTCGTCTCCGGGCTCAGCGACACGATGAAGAGCATCAACGAGGCGGCTCAGAGCCTGGCGAAGGCCGCCCGCGAACGGCTCGATATCGCAGCCCTCCATGAGAAGCAGTACGATGCGCTTCGCAACGCGCAGGGCGCGTTCGTCGGCGCGGCGAGCCCGGCGATGCTGGACGCGCAGACCCGCGTCAACGCCATTCTCGGCTCGGCCGACTTGTCCGCCGCAGATGCAACCGAAGCCGCGCAGACCGTCGGTCAGCTCGGCAACGTCGTCGCCAGCGGCAACCTCGCCGCCGCCGACATGAGCGCGGCGCTATCGGCGAGCGCGAGCGACAAGCTCGACGACATCCAGAAGGAATTCAAGACGGCACAGGGACGCCTGCGGTCCAACCTCGACCTGTTGCCGGACAACCAGGGCAACAAGATGCTGCGCGAGACGGCGGAAAAGCTGCTCGCGCTCGGCACCGGCAAGACCGGCGTGTTCAATCTGCGCGAGAAGGAGCTCGACTCCATCGACTATGGCCAGACCATCCTGGACGAGACCCGCAAGCTCAATGTCGGCCTCGGCATCAGCGTGCAGCAGCTCGTCGACGGCGTGCAGAAGGAGACCAACGCCTCGACCTTGCAGGCACGGCAGGAGATTTCGCTCGCTACATCGGTCATGCTGGCGCTGGGCGCGTTGATGCTGGTCGGCTCGGCGCTGTTCGTCTGGCTCTATGTCGGACGCAACATCCTGCGTCGGATCGGCGCCTTGCATCAGTCGATGCAGCTGCTCGCGAACGGCGATCTCGAAACCGAGATCTACCGCTCGACGAACCACAACGACGAGATCTCGGTGATGGCGAACACGCTGCAAGTGTTCCGGGAGAGCATGATCGAGGCCCGCGCGCTGACGAGCGAGCAGGACAAGGACCGTATCGCCAAGGCCGAGCGTGCCGCGCGCATGGAAGCGAAGATCGCCGAATTCGAGAGCACGGTGCGCGCCGCGCTCGAAAATCTGGCGCAGTCGGCCAATTCGATGCAATCGACCGCGCAGAGCATGTCGAGCACCGCCGACCAGTCCAACGCGCTGGTGAACGCGGTCGCCTCCGCCGCGGAGGAAACGTCGGTCAACGTGCAGACCGTATCGGCCGGCACCGAGCAGCTGTCCTCCTCGATCCAGGAGATCAGCCGCCAGGTCGTGACCTCCGCCGAGATCGCCAAGAAGGCCGTCGATGAAGCGGGAGCGACCGACGCCACCGTGCAGAGCCTCGCCGATAGCGCGAGCCGCATCAGCGTCGTCGTCGACCTGATCCAGACCATCGCCTCGCAGACCAACCTTCTCGCGCTCAATGCCACCATCGAGGCCGCGCGCGCAGGCGAGGCCGGCCGCGGCTTCGCGGTGGTCGCCTCCGAAGTGAAGAGTCTGGCGAGCCAGACTGCCAAGGCGACAGATGAGATCCGCACCCAGATCGCCAGCATGCAAGAGGTCACGACCTCCGCGGTCGGCGCCATCCAGGGTATCGGTCGGATCATCGGCGAGATCAACGACGTCACCACGACGATCGCAGCCGCGGTCGAGGAGCAGGGCGCCGCCACCCGCGAAATCGCCCGCAACATCCAGCATGCCGCCGGCGGCACCAGCGAAGTCTCCAGCAACATCGTCGGCGTCTCCACCGCATCCGCCGAAGCGGGCGCTGCGGCAGGCGAAGTGCTGAGCGCCTCGGACGCGCTCCGGCGCGAGGCCGATATGCTGCGCGGGGAAATCGACACGTTCCTCAACGACATGCGGGCAGCCTGATTGGTCATTCCGCGGCGGCTCGAAGAGGCGAAGCCGGAATCCCGCACCACGATCTCGGGATTCCGGGTGCGGGCTTACGCGCGCCCGGAATGACAGCGTTTCTGGCGGGCTTCAAACCGAGATGCGGAAAATCACGGCCGGTATGACGGCCATGCGGCGGCCGCCAGGCATCTTTTTTCGGCTGGCGCCCTGCTCGCGCTGGGTTTAAGCGGGTAGCATGAGCTCAAGAACCGACATCGCACAGTCCTCGGCCGAGGCCCTGCGCTACCCCTGGGAACAGCACCCGGGCCCCGAAGAGGTCGTGGAGGTGCGGCCCGGCGTGTTGTGGGCGCGGCTGAAACTGCCGTTCCGCCTCAACCACGTGAACATCTACCTCCTCGCCGACGGCGACGGCTACGCCATGGTCGATGCCGGATTCGGCAACGAGGAGACGATCGAGGCCTGGACCAAGCTGTTCGATGGACCGCTGAAGGGCGTCAACATCACGCGGCTGATCGTCACCCACTCCCACCCCGACCATGTCGGTCTCGCCGGGTGGATCGTCGAGCGTTTCAACTGCCCGCTGGTGATGTCGCAGGTCGAATATCTGCAATCGGTCTATCACCAGAACCGCGGCACCGAGGAACGGCGCGAGGCGCAGCGGCTGTTCTTCCGCCGCCACGGCATGGACGAGTCGCTGACCGAAAAGCTGCTCGGCCGCGGCCAGGACTATCTCAAGCGCGTCTCGGTGCTGCCGCCGTCCTACCGCCGCATCTCGCATGGCGACGACGTCGTGATCGGCACGCGCCGCTTCAAGGTGATCACCGGCGGCGGCCACGCGCTCGACCAGGTGATGCTGTATTGCGCCGACGACAAGCTGTTCCTCTCCGCCGACCAGGTGCTGAGCAAGATCTCGCCGAATGTCAGCGTCTGGGCGGTCGAGCCCGACCAGAACTCGCTCGGCGAATATCTGGCCTCGCTCGCCAGCCTCACTACGACTCTTCCCTACGACGTGCTGGTGCTGCCCGGCCACGGTGTGCCGTTCTACGGATTGAAGACCCGCATCAAGCAGCTCGCCGACCACCACGAAGAGCGCTGCCGCCTGATCGCGGAAGCCTGCCGCGAGATGCCGCAGACCTCGCGCGCGTTGGTGCCCGTCGTGTTCAACAAGCACGTGCTGGACGAGCACCAGATGGGCTTTGCCGCCGGCGAGCTCGTCGCCCACGTCAACTACATGCTGGTCGAGGGCCGTCTGACGGCCGAGATGCAAGACGGCGTACTGCAGTTTCGGACGACGTGATGGGCACCGTCATGGCCGGGTTTATCCCGGCCATCCACGCTCTTTCACCCGAAAACGCGTTCGCGGATGCCCTGGACAAGCCCGGGCGTGACGAGTTTGTGGATACAGCTCACTTCATGTTCGCGATCGCGTGCAGCGCCGCGATGTAGCCGAACGGTCCCAGCCCGCAGATCACGCCGGTCGCCACGAACGAAATCCTGGAGTGCCGGTGGTATTCGTCGCGGGCGTGGATGTTGGAGATGTGGACCTCCAGCACCGGACCTTCGAATGTCTTGATCGCATCCATGATCGAGACCGAGGTGAAGGAGAGACCGGCCGGGTTGATGACGATGGCGTCGGCATCCTGCCGCGCCGACTGGATCAGATCGACGAGCACGCCCTCGTGGTTGGACTGGTGGAAGGCGAGCTTGAGCCCGAGCTTGGCGGCGGCGTCCTCGCAGCTCGCGTTGACCTCTGCGAGCGTCGTCGTGCCGTAGATGTGCGGCTCGCGGATGCCGAGCATATTGAGGTTGGGGCCATTGAGAATCATGACACGCTTCATCGGGGCTTCCTTTCGCATGGGCTGTCCGACTGACCGGCGCGCTGCCCCAGCCGGGTGAGGCTACGGCGTCGGCGCGGCCAGTTCCGCCATCATGGATGGAGCGCGGCCATGGACAAAATGTCCACGACAGCCCCTGCCTCCCCGGCCACTCCGGTTCCCGGCCGGTAGTCCCGTGTTAGGTGCTTGATCCAAATCAACAATCGCGGCCGGACCGGCGGTTATCAATTGGCACGCTCGCCTTGCCTCAAATGTGTGCTGGCGCATAGACATTGGAGCTCGAAAAGCTCTAAAAATTGAGCGGCCGTCATGGCCGGGTTCCGTTGCGGGTTTTGCCGATGGATTACAACCAGTTCTTCGATTCCGCCCTCGATCGTCTCCACACCGAGCGGCGCTATCGCGTTTTCGCCGACCTCGAACGCACGGCCGGCCGGTTCCCGCACGCGGTCTGGCACTCGTCCAAGGGCAAGCGCGACGTCGTGATCTGGTGCTCCAACGACTATCTCGGCATGGGCCAGCACCCGAAGGTGGTCGGCGCCATGGTCGAGACCGCGACGCGCGTCGGCACCGGTGCCGGCGGCACCCGCAACATTGCCGGCACGCACCATCCGCTGGTCCAGCTCGAAGCCGAGCTCGCCGATCTCCACGGCAAGGAAGCCGCGCTGCTGTTCACCTCGGGCTATGTCTCGAACCAGACCGGCATCCCGACAATCGCAAAGCTGATTCCGAATTGCCTGATCCTGTCGGACGAGCTCAACCACAATTCGATGATCGAAGGCATCCGGCAGTCCGGCTGCGAGCGGGTCGTGTTCCGCCACAACGATCTTGCCCATCTCGAGGAGCTGTTGAAGGCGGCCGGCCCCAATCGGCCGAAGCTGATCGTCTGCGAGAGCCTCTATTCCATGGACGGCGACGTCGCTCCGCTCGCCAAGATCTGCGATCTCGCCGAGACGTATGGCGCGATGACCTATGTCGACGAAGTCCACGCCGTCGGCATGTACGGCCCGCGCGGCGGCGGCATCGCCGAGCGTGACGGCGTCATGCACCGCATCGACGTTCTCGAGGGCACGCTGGCAAAGGCGTTCGGCTGTCTCGGCGGCTACATCGCCGCCAATGGCCAGATCATCGACGCCGTGCGCTCCTACGCGCCGGGCTTCATCTTCACCACCGCGCTGCCGCCGGCGGTCTGCTCGGCCGCGACCGCCGCGATCAAGCACCTGAAGACCTCGAGCTGGGAGCGCGAACGCCACCAGGACCGCGCCGCCCGCGTCAAGGCGATCCTCAATGCCTCCGGCCTGCCTGTCCTGTCGAGCGACACCCACATCGTGCCGCTGTTCGTCGGCGATCCCGAGAAGTGCAAGCAGGCCTCCGACCTCCTGCTCGAAGAGCACGGTATCTACATCCAGCCGATCAACTATCCGACCGTCGCCAAGGGCACCGAGCGCCTGCGCATCACGCCCTCGCCCTATCACGACGACGGTCTGATCGATCAGCTCGCCGAAGCGCTGCTCCAAGTCTGGGAACGCCTCGGCCTGCCGCTGCGCGAGAAGTCGCTGGCAGCGGAGTAGCCCCCCCTTCCACCCTCCTCCGGATGGCGAGGCGGAGCGCATTTGAGATTTTGCAGCGGTCGGGATGCCCGGGCTTGTCCCGGGCATCCACGTTGTTTGTGCTGCATGGAAGGCGTGGATGGCCGGGACAAGGCCCGGCCATGACGCGGTGGAGACCGTCGGTGCTCCACAAGCCCGCATGTAGCGTTCCCCTGTCCTCCAGTCAGTAAGGGCCACCTCCCGGCCGCACCTTAACGACAACCCCCGGCTCCTCCCCCGGCGCGGCATTTCGCTGTCGCTTGCGACCGTCCAACGCGCTAGGCTTGCAGGGAAAATGAACTCGGGCGCTGCCAGCGCCCAGGGAGAAGCACGCTCACGATGCTGCACGACTGGGGCGTGATCGCCGCCGCGTTCGGTTATATCGGCTTCCTGTTCCTGGTGGCGAGCCATGGCGACCGCCGCTCGCCGGCCGGGCGCGGCCGCGCCTCCGGGCTGATCTATCCGCTGTCGCTGGCGATCTACTGCACCTCCTGGACCTTCTTCGGTTCGGTCGGCTTCGCCACCCGCACCTCGACCGACTTCCTCGCGATCTATGTCGGCCCGATTTTGATGATCGGGCTCGGCGCCGGCGTGTTGCGCCGCGTGATCCAGCTTGCCAAAGCCCACAACATCACCTCGATCGCCGACTTCATCGGGGCCCGCTACGGCAAGAGCCAGGCGGTGGCGGCGACCGTCGCGCTGATCGCGATCATCGGCTCGGTGCCCTACATCGCGCTCCAGCTCAAGGCGGTTGCCTCCTCGCTCGAAACGATCCTGAGCGAGGACCAGGCCTTCTCCCACATCCCGATCGTCGGCGACGTGGCGCTGATGGTGACGCTGGCGATGGCGGCCTTCGCGGTGCTGTTCGGCACGCGGCAGACCGACGCCACCGAGCACCAGCACGGCCTGATGCTGGCGGTCGCGACGGAATCCATCATCAAGCTGATCGCCTTCCTCGCCGCCGGCATCTTCGTCACCTTCTGGATGTTCTCGCCGCATGAACTGATCGAGCGCGCAATGAAGACGCCGGAGGCCGTGCGCGCGATCAACTACTCGCCGTCGATCGGCAACTTCCTGACCATGACGCTGCTGTCGCTGTGCGCGATCATGCTGCTGCCGCGCCAGTTCCACGTCAGCGTGGTGGAGAATTCGTCGGATGCCGAGGTCGGTCGGGCGCGATGGCTGTTCCCGCTCTACCTCGTCGCCATCAATCTATTCGTGATCCCGATCGCGATCGCCGGTCTCGTGACCTTCCCATTCGGCGCCGCCGACCCCGACATGTACGTGCTGGCGCTGCCGATGGAAGGCGGCGCTGATCTGCTCAGCGTCGTCATCTTCGTCGGCGGCCTGTCGGCGGCGACCGCGATGGTGATCGTCGAATGCGTCGCGCTCTCCATCATGGTCTCGAACGACCTCGTGGTGCCGCTGGTGCTGCAGCGTCGGCCGGAGGGGCGCGCCGGCGGTGCCGATTTCAGCGACTTCCTGCTGCGCTCGCGGCGGCTCGCGATCTTCGCCATCATGGTGATGGCCTATTTCTACTATCGCGCGCTCGGCAATACCCAGCTTGCGGCCATCGGTCTGCTCTCCTTTGCCGCCATCGCCCAGCTTGCGCCGAGCTTCTTCGGCGGGCTGCTCTGGCGGCGCGCGACCGCGCGCGGCGCCATCGGCGGCATGCTGGTCGGCTTCGCGGTGTGGCTCTACACGCTGTTCATGCCGAGCTTCATGGATTCCTCGACGGCCGGCATCCTGCTGCTCCAGCACGGCCCGCTCGGCATCGAGGCGCTGCGGCCGCAGGCGCTGTTCGGCGCCGACCTGCCTCCCCTGATGCACGGCGTCATCTGGTCGCTGGCGCTCAATATCCTGACCTATGTGCTGCTGTCGCTGGCGCGCCAGCCGTCGTCCATCGAGCTGTTGCAGGCCGATCTGTTCGTGCCCAACACGCTCGCACCGATCTCCCCGAGCTTCCGGCGCTGGCGCACCAGCGTCACCGTGCAGGACATCCAGACCACCGTCGCGCAATATCTCGGGCCCGACCGCGCGCGGCATTCCTTCGAGGCATTCTCCGCGCGGCGAAACGTGCGGCTGGAGCCCGGAGCACCTGCTGATTTCGAGCTGCTGCAGCACGCCGAGCACCTGATTGCCTCCTCGATCGGCGCGGCCTCGTCCCGCCTCGTGATGTCGCTGCTGCTGCGCAAGCGGACGGTCTCCGCCAAAGCCGCACTGAAGCTGCTCGACGATTCGCACGCGGCGCTGCATTTCAACCGCGAGATCCTCCAGACCGCGCTCAACCATGTGCGCCAGGGCATCGCCGTGTTCGATGCCGATCTGCAACTGATCTGCTCCAACCGGCAGTTCGGTGATCTCCTCAACGTTCCCCCTCATTTGATCCAGTTCGGCACGCCCCTGCGTGAAATCCTGGAATTCATCGACGTGGGTGATCCGGACGATCCGGTCGAGCGCGAGGCCGTGCTGGAGCGGCGCCTCGCCGCCTACACCACCGACAGCGAGCCATATCTCGAACGCCTGCCGGAACGGCACATGGTGATCGAGGTGCTCACCAACCACATGCCCGGCGGCGGTTTCGTCATCACCTTCACCGACGTCACGCCCACCTTCGAAGCCGCGGAAGCGCTGGAGCGCGCCAATGCGACGCTGGAAAAGCGCGTGCGCGACCGCACCGAGGAGCTGACGCGGCTGAACTCCGAGCTGGCGCTTGCCAAGAGCGCGGCGGAAGACGCCAGCATCTCCAAGACGCGTTTCCTCGCCGCTGCCAGCCACGACATCCTCCAGCCGCTGAACGCAGCGCGGCTCTATGTCACGAGCCTGGTCGAGCGCCAGCACAATGGCGAAGAGACGCGGCTGGTCGAGAACATCGACGAATCGCTGCAGGCGATCGAGGAGATCCTCGGTGCGCTGCTCGACATCTCCAGACTCGATGCCGGCGCGATGGCGACCTCGATCTCGAGCTTCAAGATGGCCGACCTGATGCGCTCGCTGGAGATCGAGTTCGCGCCGATCGCGCGCGCCAAGAGCCTGGAGCTCGCCTTCGTGCCCTGCTCGCTGCCGGTCGAGTCGGACCGGCTCCTGCTGCGGCGCCTGCTCCAGAACCTGATCTCGAACGCGATCAAGTACACCCCGCGCGGCCGCGTGCTGGTCGGCTGCCGCCGCCGCGGCACCTCGCTCAAGATCTGCGTCTACGACACCGGCGTCGGCATTCCCCTGGTCAAGCGCGGCGAGATCTTCAAGGAATTCCATCGCCTGGAGCAGGGGGCGCGGATCGCGCGCGGCCTGGGGCTGGGGCTATCGATCGTGGAGCGGCTGGCACGCGTGCTCAAGCACGGCATTGCCATCGACGCCACTGCCAGCGGCGGCTCGGTATTCTCCGTGACGGTGCCGACGGCGAAGGCGATCACCCACACCGCGGCCGTGACCAGCGCAACGCCGCTGGCGCGCACGCCGATCTCTGGCGCGCTGATCGTCTGCATCGAGAACGATGCGGCGATCCTCGACGGCATGCGCACGCTCTTGAAGGCCTGGGACGCCGAGGTGATCGCGGTCGCCGACCCCGAAGGTGCGATCGCCGCAATCGAAACAGCCGGACGACGGGTCACCGGCCTGCTCGTCGACTATCACCTGGATCGGGGCAACGGCATCGCCGCCATCCGCGAGATCCGCCGCCGCTTCGGCGACGCCATCCCTGCGATCCTGATCACAGCCGATCGCAGTCCCGCCGTGCAGGTCGCCGCGCGGGACGAGAAGATCGCGGTGCTCAACAAGCCCGTGAAGCCGGCTTCGCTCCGCGCCCTGCTGGGTCAGTGGCGCACGCAGCAGATGGTGGCGGCGGAATGAGACGCGCGGGTCAGTAGTCGGTCGATACGCTGAGCGCGCGCCACGTCTCCAATTCCTCGAGACGAAGCTTATCCGTCGCCGCGATGGCGTTCACGGCGTCGCTGCCGAGCGCAATCCGCAGGGGTGGCCGATCCATGTCGACGAGCTTCAACACGACGGCTGCAGCCTTGGCGGGGTCGCCGGGCTGGCGGCCATCGTAATCGCGCTGCATCCTGACGGCGGCGCCAACGACCGCGTCGTACTCCGGCCGTCCCTCGCCGGCCGCATGCGCGGCCCGGGCAAACCCGGTGCGAAAGCCGCCGGGCTCGACGATCGTCACGGTCACGCCGATCAACGCCATCTCGCGCGCCAGCGATTCCGAAAAGCCCTCGACCCCCCATTTCGCGGCCGAATAGGCCGCGCGGGCCGGAGCGCCAATGCGCCCGCCGACGGATGAGACCTGCACGATGTGCCCGCGGTGCTGCCGACGCAGCACCGGAATCGCCGCCTTGGTGACGATGATGGTGCCGATCAGATTGACCTCGATCTGATGACGGAACGTCTCCAGGCTGGTGTCCTCGACCGATCCGAGATCGCCGTAACCGGCGTTGTTCACGAGCACATCGACGCCGCCAAATGTCTGCACCGCCAAGCCGACCGCTGCTTGCGCTGCCGCCTCGTCGGTCACGTCGAGGGTTGCAAGCCGAAGCCTTTCACCGAAGCGCGCAAGCAACGGTTCGAGTGGCTTTGGATCCCGGGCCGACGCAAGCACGCGATCTCCCGCCGTGAGCGCGGCTTCCACGATGGCCCGGCCAAGCCCGCGCGAGCTGCCGCTGATGAACCAAGTCTTCGACATGACGGTCTCCGGATGGCGTCAGGGCGCCAGGCGCGTGAAGACGTAATCGTGGCTCTTGGCTCGAGCCTCGTGGCAGGCGAAGCAGGTGCGATGCTGGGCCTCGTCCACCGGCCTGCCGTTGATGAAGCGGCCGAACCCCCAGCCGCCGGTGGCAGCGTATTTCCTGGAATCCTTGACCATCACCTGGACCGTGGTGGCGGCGCCGGGAATGGTTGCGGATGCGAACTCCGGCGATTGCTTCCGCTTCCAGGCGCGCTTGACCAGAATGGTGCCGTCCGGGAACGGGAGTTTCCCGGCCTGATAGGCATCGATTGCGGTCTGGTTGCCGACCACAGCGCGAAGCTCGTCGAGCGGCGCCGCCTCTTCGGCCGGCGCGACCAGCTCCCACTGCTTGTAGCCCGGCGGAATCGTGACGCCGAAGATCGGCGAAGCATCCGCCGCGCTGCGTTCCACCGGCCCCTCTGCGGAGGCGATCGTGACCAGATACGGCACGCAGGTCAGGAGCACGACAAGCAGCACCACCGTCAGCACGATCATCGTGGCGTAGAAGGACTTCTTCTTTTCAGGTTCGGTAGGCGACATGACGTTTCTTCAAGCTGGGATCAACGGGGCGATCCTCGGTCCAGCCGGGCTGGACCTAGGTGCTGACAGATGCTCAGGCGCCGTCGGCGTCGATGACGGCCTTGGCAAAGGCTTGCGGTGCTTCCTGCGGCAGATTATGGCCGATGCCGCCGGTGATCAGGCGAAACTCGTATCGGCCTGAGAACCTCTTGGCGTAGGCGCTAGGATCGGGATGCGGTGCGCCGTTGGCGTCACCTTCCATCGTGATGGTCGGCACGTCGATGACGGGAGCCGCCGCGAGCTTCTTTTCGAGATGCTCGTACTTCGCCTCGCCCTGGGCGAGCCCGAGCCGCCAGCGGTAATTGTGGATCGTGATCGCGACATGATCCTTGTTGTCGAGCGCCGCCGCGCTGCGATTGAAGGTGGCATCGTCGAACTTCCACTGCGGCGAGGCGAGCTTCCAGATCAGCTTGGCGAAATCGTGCGTGTACTTCTCGTATCCGGCGCGGCCGCGCTCGGTGGCGAAGTAGAACTGGTACCACCATTGCAGCTCCGCCTGCGGCGGCAACGGAGCACTGCCGGCAGCCTGGCTGGAAATCAGATAGCCGCTGACCGACACCAGTGCGCGGCAGCGGTCGGGCCACAGCGCGGCGATGACGTCCGCGGTGCGCGCGCCCCAGTCGAACCCGGCGACGACGGCTTTCTTGATATCGAGCTTGTCCATCAGCGCGATGATGTCGACGGCCATCGCCGCAGGCTCGCCGTTGCGCGGCGTCTCACTGGAGAGGAAGTGCGTCGTGCCGTAGCCGCGCAAATAAGGGACGATCACGCGATAGCCGGCCTTCGCCAGGATCGGCGCGACATCGACAAAGGCGTGAATGTCGTAGGGCCAGCCGTGCAGCAGGATCGCGACGGGACCGTTCGAGGGCCCCACCTCCGCATAGCCGACGTTGAGAACGCCGGCGTCGATCTGCTTGATCGCCCCGAAGGACGCATTCGATGCGGAGGATCGTGGCGGTTCCGTCTCGGCGCGTGCGAGATCGATCACGCCGAGGCCGACGGCGACGGCTCCTGTGGCGATGCCGAGAAACTGGCGGCGGTGCTCATCGATGATCTGCTTCATGGCGTTGCGACCTCCTGGTGGTTGATGATGCTGCGTCAGACCAGCGCGACCGTGACGTCGATGTTGCCGCGGACGGCCTTGGAGTAGGGGCAGGTTTGATGCGCTTCAGCGACGATGCCCTGTGCGGTCTCGCGATCGAGACCCGGCAGGCTGACATTGAGACGCGCCCGGAGGGCATAAGTGCCATCATCGAGAAGAAGATCGATTTCCGTATCGATCGCACTTTTCCTGGGAAGCACGATTTTCCGCTTGCGGGCTGCCATTTCCATCGCGCCTTCGAAGCAGGCCGACCAGCCGGCTGCGAACAATTGCTCGGGATTGGTGCCGATGCCTGCGCCTCCTGGCGGCGACAGCTTGACGTCGAGGCGGCCGTCGGAACTGCGCGATATGCCGTCGTGTCGGCCGCTGCGGGTGTGCGTCCGGGCCGTGTAGAGCAGTTCTGCCGCTTGCGTCATGAAAGTCTCCTTGGCGCTGCGCAACCAAATATCAGCGGCGCGCCCGGGAGACGCGTTTAGACTTGTGAGAAGTTGTGAGGCTGGCGGAGAACCTGTTACGAGGCCTGCCCCGCACTTCAGCTCTTCCTCGAACGTGCCGCGGCCGGCGACGCGCAGATCGCGCTCGACGATGCCAATGCCGCGATCATCGCGCGGAGAGCTGTTGCGGATGAAGGGCAAGGTCCTGCTGTCGCTGCCGCAGCCCAGGGCTGAGCAAGCAGAGGTCTACCTGATGCAATCCCTGGGTTTGAGCCGCCGCCAAGGCGCCGCAGCCTGGGAGCTGCGCGCCGCGATCGATCTCGCCGGACTATTTGCCGAACGCGGGGAGCGCGACGAAGCGAAGCACTTGCTCCAATCGACCCTCGAGGACTTTGCCGAGGGCTCCGAAACGGCGGATATCAGAGCGGCCAACGTGCTTCTGACCACACTGTAGCGGCCTCACCCCGTCGGCGTGCCCTGCGTCCACTGGCCGCCGGCGATCTTTGCGGCGGCAATCACGGCCTGGGTGCGGCTCTCGACGCCGAGCTTTTGCAGGATGGCCGAGACATGCGCCTTGATCGTGGCCTCGGAGACGCCGAGCTCGTAGGCGATCTGCTTGTTGAGAAGGCCCTCCGACAGCATCATGAGGACCCGGACCTGCTGCGGCGTCAGCGTTACCAGGCGGTCGCGCAGGCGCGTCATGTCGGGGTCGGCCGCGGCGGACAGGTCGGTGTCGGCGGGAACCCAGACGTCGCCGTCCATCACCTTGAGGATGGCGTCACGCAACGTCTCGACGCCGAAACGCTTCGGAATGAAGCCGGACGCGCCGAAATCGAGCGAGCGGCGAATCGTGGCGCTGTCGTCGGACGCCGAGACGATCACGACCGGGATCGCCGGATATTGCGCGCGCAGATAGATCAGGCCGGAAAAGCCGGAGATCCCGGGCATCGAGAGGTCGAGCAGGATCAGGTCGACGTCCGAGGTCTGTTCCAGCAGCCCGGTCAGGTCTTCGAAGGATCCGGCCTCGTCGATCCTGGCCGACGGGAGAACGCCCGCCACCGCCTGTCGCAGCGCATCGCGGAACAGGGGATGGTCATCGGCGATGACGAGGTGGGTGCTTGCATTCGCTGTTGCAGTCATCTGTTCCGCAGGCCGACGAAAGATCGGGAAAGAATATCAACTCGTTGCTGATCAAGCAGCAATTGACGATTGTTCACTGACTGGACCCGTCTTGCAAGGCAACCTTCCACCCGTAGTCGCAAGGCAGTTAATCACAGGCGCGAACCAATTGATGCTGCAGCGCAAAAAGCCGCTGACGGGTCTCATCAATCCCTGAACAGCAGGTCTCGGGTCAAATCATCGATCACGGTGACCGCTTGAAGCGCTGCCCTCAATCGCTCGCGGTCACGGGCCGACAATCGCTTGACCAACACCGCATTGGAGGGCGGCGTCCCCTGCGCCACATCCGCAATCTGTTGCGACACGATCAGCTCCAGAAAGACACCATGGGCCTCGTCGAGCGCATCGAGATCGGTGTCGCCACGGCCAACCACGGCCTTCACACCCGCGAGTCGCTGCGATGTCGACCGGCCCATCACATGGTAGCGAATCGCCATCGCACGCGCTGCAGCGACCAGGCCGAACAGCCCTGCCGCCTTGAGGTCGATGCGACCGCCTTCAGTGCGGATGCCGCCGAAGAATTTCAGGCTCGCGGGGACGCTGATCCCCTCGACCAGAAGCTTGGCGAAAGCGACCTGCCCCTCGGCTGCCGCGAAGGCCGCCTGCCTGACGGAGACGGCAAGGCTCCCGTCGCCATGAACGGCCCGCAGATCGAAGAAGATATCCACCGACAGCAGATCCTTTGGACTGGAGCGCCAGACCCAGTGCTCGATGCGGTCACGCCACGTTGCAACCGAGCCGCGCCAGGGCGGGTTTTTCGCCATGACGCCCCCCTTGCAATAGGGCACACCGGCCTCGTGCAGAATATCTGCAACGTGCGCCCCGAACGCCTCAAACCAGCGATCCTCGCCGCCTCCCGGTTCGCCTTGCTCGAAGATCACGGCATTGTCCTGATCCATCGCCAGCAGGCTTTCGCCGCGTCCGGCAGACCCGAGCACGATCAGCGTGTATGGCGTTGGGGGGTCGCCCTCGCCGCGCTCCCGCATGAGCCGCTCGGCAATCACAGCGGCCTGACGGGTGAGGGCGCAGAGCTCGCTGGAAATCACGTCCGCAATCTGACGGCCGGACAATCCTTCCGCCAGGAGCACCTCCGCAACCCGCGGCAGCTTCGCCCAGGCAACCGCCAGTGCCTGCGTGTCTGCAGCATCCTCGATCTCGTCTCCGAGCGATATGGCCTCCCCTGCCCGCAGACGCAGCAGGTCCCGCGCGGACAACGCGCCGACCACGCGGCCAGCCTCATCGACAACGCCGAGATGACGAGTCTTGAGGCGATTCATCCGGCCAATCGCGCGATAGACAAGCGCGTCCTCGGGAATGGACGCCAACGGCCTGCTCATGATCCGGTGCACCGGCAGCTCCAGCGCCGAGGCACCGAGCCGGGCGATCGCCCGGAGCACATCACGCTCGGTAACGATCCCGGCCTCGACGGCCTTGACGTCAGCTGCGGCCGCATGCGGCGCGCCGACGTACACGGCCGATATTCTCTCGCTCGTCATTCGCGCCAGGGCGACGCCCACCGAAACATCCGCGGCGACGAAAATGGCCGGACACCGCATGATGTCGCGGTTGCGATGGCGGTAGGCATAGGCGTCGAACCGCTTCAGCGTTTGCTCTGCATCGACGCGAGCCGTCGCTTCGACCGCCTCGATCCAGCCCATCCGCACCTGATCATCAAGCACAGCGATGAGCGCGCGACAGGCCCGCTCGGCCTCGGCAACGGTCCGGATACCGTGCTCACGCAGCCCCGGCAGCAGCGCCAGGAACACCCGTGCCGTCGTGATCGCGTCGCCGAGGGCGGAGTGCCGACCGACCACGTCGATACCAAGCCAGCTTGCGAGATTCCCCAGCTCGTATCCGCCGAGGTTCGGCGCAACGATCTCCGCAAGCAGCCTGGTATCGAGCGTTCGAGGCCGGGACCATGGCAGCCCCGCCAGGTCGCATTCGCGCTTCAGCACCGCAAGATCGAAACCGATCATGTGCCCGATGACGACGGCCCGGCCGAGGAACGCCTCGAAATGCGGCCAGACATCCACAAATAGCGGCGATTCAGCGACCGCGGCATTGTCGATGCCGTGAATGCGCGTCGTCTCGGCGGGAATCGGTTCATCGGCCGGCCGCAGCAATTGAACGAACGAACCGCCGTCGACCAGCTTTCCGGCCGACAGACGCACGCCGGCGAGTTCGATCACCCGCGCCTTGCGCGGATCGAGCCCGGTGGTTTCGGCATCGATGACAACGGCGTCGAGCGACAAAAGCGGGGCAGCACCATTTGTCGTATCCATCGTCCCCCCTCGGAAGGCCGGACCGCGATGCCGGCCGGCAAACCGGGCATTGGCAAAGGCCGGGCGATCCTACTCCAGCATCGTGTTGGTCACCGCAGCCGCATCGATGCGATCGACCAATTCGTCATGGATGTTGCACAGGCTGACACGCAGGTAATTGCGTATCGTCTCGAAATCCCGTCCGCGCAGTTTCTCGTGGATCGGCATCATCGCAAAATAGGTTTCCGCCAGCGGCTCGGGAATATCCATCACGCGCTTGGGCGCATGCCCGCCGACGAGGTCGAGCCGCTGCTCCAGCTCGCGCCGGGCCTGAAACCAGCCATCCTCGCCGATCGACGGCGGCACTGGATAACGGTCGAAAACCGAGAGGACGACCAGGATCATCTGGTCGAGAACCGCCCGGCGCTGCATGCCGGCATGTGGGCGCAATACCCCCTCGACCATCTCGCCGACCATCGCAAGCCCGAGTGGATAAGCCTGCCAGCGCGAACGTTCGACGGCTAGAGCAAATCCTTCCTCGGCAAACAGCACCTTGGCGTAGTGGCCGGCGCGGGCACGCGAATACTCGTAGATACCCTTTTGCACGATGAACGCCGACTGCGCGTCGATGAAGTCGGCAAGCGCCTCGCGGTCGCCAATCGGCGGCCGGGGACGAAAGAATTTTTGCAGCAGCTTCATCGCAGTCCGATCCTGCCAGACGGAATCGCCGTGCCATCCCGCGCTCGCCGCGCCCGAATTGTCAACGGCCGCAACGCTGTTCGCATCCGCAGCATCGGTTCCCTCCGAAAGTATTATAAAGACCTCGGCACTCCTGATGTTAGCCTTCAACATTCCAAATTGGCGAAAGACCGGTTGGAAGGCGGCACGGGGGGGCCGCAGCGACGGGTATGCAACCCCTCGATTCCTCCGGCTCGCATGCCGGAGTCCTGAAAAGAGGAAATGCAGCCCATGCCTGACTCCCACAATCTCAGAGAACGAGAAGAAGCCCACTGGGGCAAGACCTCGCGCCTGATGCTGATCAACCTCGGCATCTGGTTCTTCTTCGGATACGTCATCCACATGTTCGTGGTTCCGCTCAACAACATTCAGGTGCCGATTCTTGGCTTCCCGCTCGGCTTCTATATGGCCGCGCAGGGATCGCTGATTGCCTTCGTGATCATCCTGTTCGTGTTCGCCAGACAGCAGGACAAGATCGACCGTGAATTCGGCTTCGCCGAAGACGATCGGGAGGGTTGAACATGGCTACACAGGCCACAACCGGCGGTTCCGACTTTCTCAGCAACCTCGGGCGGATCTACGGCTTCTACACCGGAGGATTCGTCGCGTTTGTCCTTCTGCTCGCCGTCCTCGAGATCATCGGGGTACCGAACAAGATTCTCGGCTACCTGTTCGTGTTCTTCACGCTCGCGGTCTACGCGATCATCGGGATTCTGTCGCGAACGGCACAAGTTTCGGAATACTATGTGGCGGGCCGCAGCGTGCCGGCGTTCTACAACGGCATGGCTACGGGCGCCGATTGGATGTCGGCAGCGTCCTTCGTGGGCATGGCGGGCACGCTGTTCCTGCTTGGCTATGATGGCCTTGCCTGGGTGCTCGGATGGACCGGCGGCTTCGTGCTGGTCTCCATCCTGATCGGACCCTATCTGCGTAAATTCGGCGCCTATACGGTGCCCGACTTCCTGTCCTTCCGCTATGGCGGCAATTTCGCCCGGGCGCTGGGCGTGATCGTGCTCGTCGCCTGTTCGTTCACCTATGTGACGGCGCAGATCTACGGCACGGGCATCATTGCCTCGCGCTTCCTCGGCATGCAGTTCGAGATCGCAGTTTTCGCAGGACTGGTCGGCATCCTGGTCTGCTCGATGCTGGGCGGCATGCGCGCGGTGACCTGGACGCAGGTGGCCCAATACATCGTGCTGATCATAGCCTACCTGACACCGATCGTGATCCTGTCGACCAAGATCTACGGGATACCGATTCCCCAGCTGACTTATGGACACGCGATCGCGGACATCACGGCGCGCGAACAGGAGATGCTCGCCAACGGACTCGCTGCGGCAGCAAGCCTCAAGCCGCACATTCAGCCGTTCCTCAGCTATAGTCCGCTGAACTTCTTTGCGATCATCCTGTGCATGATGGTCGGCACGGCCTCGCTGCCGCATATCCTGATGCGCTACTTCACGACGCCGTCGGTGCGTGAGGCGCGGCAGTCCGTGGCATGGTCGCTGCTGTTCATCTTCCTCCTGTACTTCTCGGCGCCTGCCTACGCAGCGTTCTCCAAGCTGGAGGTGTACACGAACATCATCGGGCGCGATCTGTCCGCGATCAGACCCTGGCTGTTCAACTGGGGCGAGCTCGGGCTGATCCAGATCTGCGGCAAGAACGCCGTCAACATCGACGCCGTCATTGCCGCGTGCAAGGCCGTTGCCGGCCACCCCGGTGTGGTCCGGCTGCAGGACTTCGTCATCAACACGGACGTGATCGTGCTCTCGACACCGGAAATCGCGGGGCTTCCGTACGTGATTTCCGGCCTCGTCGCGGCCGGCGGTCTCGCGGCGGCTCTGTCCACCGCCGACGGGTTGCTGCTCGCGATTGCGAACGCATTGTCGCATGACGTCTACTACAAGATGATCGATCCGACCGCGCCGACGGCACGCCGGCTGGTCATCGCGCGCGTGCTCCTGCTGATAGTTGCGCTGGTCGCCGCGGCGACGGCCGCCACCAAGCCCGGGGATATCCTGGCCATGGTCGGCTGGGCGTTCTCCCTGGCAATGGCGGGCAACTTCCCGGCACTCGTGATGGGCGTCTGGTGGAAGCGCACGACGTCCGCGGGCGCGGTCTGCGGCATCATCGCCGGGTTCGGGCTCTGCCTGTTCTACCTCGTGACCACGCGCTATTTCCCGGGCGCGGGCGTCAAGTACTTCGGCATGACGTCGCTGCTCAATCCGGTCACCGGCGCACCGCTGGTCGACATCGTCAAGGCCATGGCATTGCCCAACGCCATGGAGAGTTGGGCGACGCTGGCCCACCCGCTGGCCAACAAGGTGGGTTGGTTCAACCTCAGCAACATCGCCTGCGGCTTGCTGGGTGCGCCCTTCGGCTTCGCGGTGATCATCATCGTGAGCCTGCTGGGACGGGCGCCGTCGCGGGAAATGCAGGCCTATGTCGACGAGATTCGCAAGCCGCGAGGCCGCACGGTGCTCGAAGAGAAAACGACCTGAGCGGATCGGATAGATTGCGACAAACGGGGCCTTGCGAGGCCCCGTTTTTGTTTGCGACCGGTGGCGCTCGCTTGCCCCGAACCGCCTGCCTTGACATTGTTGCGTGCGGACGCTGGTCCAGATTGCCCGACGGCCCGCATGGAGCGAGCGCCATCGCAGGATCATACTGCTTTCAGAGCGACGCCCGGAGGAGGACAGATTTTGGATATCGCCGACTCATTCGCCAGATACTGGTATTTTCACCTGCCGAACTTCGTTCTGGCGGCGCTGATGTACACCATGCTCGGCCGCTTCCTGCTCGGCCTCTTCGTAGACGCCGACTCGCCAAACTATATCTGGCGCTTCTTCTGCCGCCTCACCGATCCGGTGCTCACCGCCATTGCGATCGTCACGCCGAAGGCAGCTCCTCCAGCGGTCGTGTGGCTGTTCGGTTTTGTCTGGATGTTCTGGCTGCGGATCGTGTTCCACTACACCTTGCTCGTGCTCAATCTCGCGCCGCGGCTTGCGGGAGGAGGGTCATGAGCCGCAACTTCTACCTGATCGGCATTGCCTTCTTCGGAATGATCAACGGCCTCTTCAACCAGCTTTGGCTGATCTTCGCCTTGCTCTATGTCCAGCCGCTTGCAGGCCCGCTTCTGTTCGGAAGCGTCTCGCTGACGCTGATGTTCGCCTCGCTGATGGTCTCGACCGCTACCGTCATCCTGGGCGGCATTCCCGCCGCCATCTACGAACGTGTTACCGGCGCCCAGGAGTCCAACAACGTCTCGCTTTGGATCTGGCTGGCCGGCACGGCTATTCTGGCGCTCCCCGCCGCCGGCAATTTCATCAGCATCGGCCTCTGAACGGCGGGCGGGAACCATTGAAGGCAGGCCCCGCAGGGACTACCCTAATCCGTATCTCCATTCCCCCGACCCCAATGAGCCAGGCGACGGAGTCCCTCCTCATGGAAGAAATGCGCCGCATCGCCTTCGAAACGGTTCTGCGCGCATGCGGATTTGCCTCCCTCGCTATATTCTGCGTGATGATCGGCCTTTCGTTTCTGCCGCGCTCCGCGTTTCAGGCGGGAGGCTTTCTGAGCCTGATCATGACACTGGTGCTTCTCCTGAAAGCGGAGGAGGCGCGGACCAAAGACCACCGCCGCACAGAGATGTGGCTGTACCTTCCAAAGGACCGACGCCCGCCTCAGTCGCATGCACAAGAAGCAGTCTCAACGGTGATGCGAGAGACCTATCTGGTTTTTGCATACTGGTCTGCGCTGGTGTCCATCGTGATGTGGATCGTCGTGATAGGCTTTTCCGTACTTGGACTTTAGTTTGAGTCTGCAGACCCACGGTATTTCGTTCCTGCAATCCCGTGATTTCCCGACAGATATCTCGCAGTCCTTCCGATTCGCGTCGAAAGTACTATTGGGCCGGCCGCGGTAGGCATGTAATTGCTGGCCCCCGATTGGTGGCGCGCCTGCACGGCGCGGATCGATTCTAAATCCAAGAAGACAAGGGGAGCGAATCGGAATGACGACAGTAACTGCAACATCGGCACGATCTTCCAGCGCCGGTATGACGAAGGACGAACGGTTCGTCATTCTCGCCTCCTCGCTCGGTACCGTCTTCGAGTGGTACGACTTCTATCTCTATGGCTCGCTCGCCAGCATCATCGGCGCGCAGTTCTTCTCGGCCTATCCGCCGGCAACCCGCGACATCTTCGCGCTGCTGGCGTTCGCCGCAGGCTTCCTGGTCCGTCCGTTCGGCGCGATCGTGTTCGGCCGCATCGGCGACATCGTCGGCCGCAAATACACATTCCTCGTCACAATCCTGATCATGGGTCTGTCGACCTTCATCGTCGGCCTGCTGCCCAACGCGGCCACCATCGGCATCGCAGCCCCGATCATCCTGATCGTGCTGCGCCTCGCCCAGGGCCTGGCGCTCGGCGGCGAATACGGCGGTGCTGCGACCTACGTCGCGGAGCACGCGCCGAACGGCAAGCGTGGCTACTACACCTCCTTCATCCAGACTACGGCGACTCTCGGCCTGTTCCTGTCGCTGCTGGTGATCCTGTTCACCCGTTCCGCGCTCGGCGAAGCGGACTTCGCGGCCTGGGGCTGGCGCATCCCGTTCCTGGTCTCGGTGCTGCTGCTCGGCGTCTCGGTCTGGATCCGGCTTCGCCTCAACGAATCGCCGATCTTCCAGAAGATGAAGGACGAGGGGAAGGGTTCGAAGGCACCGCTGACGGAAGCCTTCGGCAACTGGCAGAACGGCAAGCTCGTGCTGCTCGCCCTGCTCGGCGGCGTGATGGGCCAGGGCGTGGTCTGGTACACTGGCCAGTTCTACGCGCTGTTTTTCCTGCAATCGATCCTGAAGGTCGACGGCTACACCGCTAACCTGCTGATCGCCTGGTCGCTGCTGCTCGGCACCGGCTTCTTCATCGTGTTCGGCATGCTGTCCGACAAGATCGGCCGCAAGCCGATCATCCTCGGCGGCTGCCTGATCGCGGCGCTGACCTTCTTCCCGATCTTCAAGATGATCACCACCAACGCCAACCCGGCGCTGGAGAAGGCGATCGAGCAGACCAAGGTCGAGGTGGTGGCCGATCCCGCAGGGTGCGGCGACCTGTTCAACCCGGTCGGCACCCGCGTCTTCACCGCACCCTGCGACACCGCGCGCGCCTTCCTGTCGCTGTCGTCCGTCAAGTACTCGACGACACCCGGTCCCGCCGGCTCCGGCGTGAAGATCATGATCAACGGCAAGGAAGTGCCCTACACGAACGCCAAGGACGGCAACCCGGCGGTTCTCGCCGCGGTGCAGGCGGCGGGCTATCCGAAGGCGGGCGACGCCGGCATCGTGAAGATGGCGCATCCGCTCGACATCTTCCGTCCGCAGGTGGCGGCGATCATCGGCCTGCTGTTCATCCTGGTGCTGTTCGTCACCATGGTGTACGGCCCGATTGCCGCAATGCTGGTCGAACTGTTCCCGACCCGCATCCGCTACACCTCGATGTCGCTGCCCTACCACATCGGCAACGGCTGGTTCGGCGGCCTTCTGCCGGCGACCGCCTTCGCCATCGTGGCCTCGACCGGCGACATCTATGCCGGCCTCTGGTACCCGATCATCTTCGCGTCCATCACCGTCGTGATCGGTTTCTTCTTCCTGCCTGAAACCAAGGACGTCGACATCAAGGCGACCTGATCGAAGCAGCGATCGACAACACGAACCGGCCGCGGACTCCCCGCGGCCGGTTTTGTTTTGAGCGCTTACTGATTGCTGCCGATGAATTGCAGCACGACCTCGCGGCGGTGCGGACGGCTGCGATGCTCGATCAGATAGATCGCCTGCCAGGTGCCGAGCGCGAGCTTGCCGTTCAGCACCGGGACCTGGAGCGAGGTCCCCGTCAGCATCGTCTTGATGTGCGCGGGCATGTCGTCGGGTCCCTCTGTGTCATGGGTCCACCCGGCGTTCTCCGGTGCGAGCCGTGACAGTGCCGTGGTGAGATCAACCAGCACGGAGGGATCGGCGTTCTCCTGAATCGTCAGCGAGGCCGAAGTGTGGCGGATGAACAGCGTCAGCGCGCCATCGCGCGCGCAGGCCTCATTGATGAATTTCGCAGCTTCGCTGGTGAGATCGACGAAGTCTCGCCCGGGTGTCGGCACCGTCAACAGGGCGGTACTGATGACCGTGGCCTGCACGATCGATGGCACCGAGCGCGTCAGCTGTTTTTCAGGCGTCATTCAAACTCTCAAATCTTCCCCGACACGTCCTTCTGCACGCGGTTGGCCATGTCGATCAGCCGCCGCCAGGCTTTTTCCAGGAACGACATCACGCGATCGACGTCCTGGTCGCTCGGCAGCGGAATCTCGATCTTGCGCTCGCCTTCGGCGACCTTGGGCTCCGCCTTCTTCAGCGGGTCGGATTTCGGCAATGCCTCGTCGATCTTGCCCGACACCGTCGGTCCGGCCGCGAGCTGTCCCTTCAGCCTCTCGACCTCGGCCTGGAGCCTGCCGATCTCGGCGTCGAGTGCGGTCCGCTCGTCGGGCACCGCGTAGCAGGCCCAGCCGGCGTCGTTCTTGGCGCAGGTCGATACCGTGCCGGTGCGAGTGTCGAGCCGCAGCACGCCCTCGGGGATGGGAGTCATGCTGTAGCGACCATTTTCGCCGTCGGGCCCGGATTGCGCGGCCACGAGGCCGCCGCTGACGATCATCACCGCGGCCGCCGCCGCAAGCCGCCATGATGTTGTGGATGACTTCGCTGGTCTCATCGCCCTCTCCGCCACGGCGCTACTGCGGCTTCTGCGCAATTCTACACCCCCATCGAGCAATCCGCCGCCAAAAACCCGCCTCTGAAATCAACGAACGCGATGGCTTCTTTGATCCAGGCAGTGCGGCGAAAGGACAGCTACATCCACCGATCGAGAGGAGACCTGCTGCGGTGCGGCGTCACGCTGTGTGCAGCGCTGCCGCGCACGCCAATATCATCAAATGAATCAGATACATAACCGAAATCGACGCAATCGTGACTTGGCTTGACTTGATTATGGGCCATCAGTATGGTCCGCGCGGCTTTTGAGGGTGACGGGCGCAATTTCCATTCAGCCGCAGCGTTTCGGGTCTTCGTTGCATGACACAGGGCACGGGACACGGCGAGAATGAAGATCGCGATAGATCGTCCAAGGAAGCCGCGCTTTCCGAACGGCTCGGAAGTCTTGATCAGCGGTTGTCCGAATTTCGCGACCGCCGGAGCAAGACCGAGCAACCCGCAGGTGACGGTGGAGACAGAGCGGCCAGAGCCTCGGCAATGGCGCTTGGTTTCCGGTTATCCTCGGAGTTGATCGCCGGCGTCGCTGTCGGAGCGGGGATTGGCTGGGGGTTCGACCGCTTGCTGTCGACGTCGCCCTTCGGATTTATCGTGTTCCTGCTGCTGGGCTTCGTGGCTGGCGTGGTGAACGTGGTGAGAACGGCGGGCGCGGGTCAAAACAGGCGCGGTGATTCGTAGCCGGTCCCCACCAGGAGAGGAATGATCGTGCCGGCCTCGCCGGTACGGGCCGGCCCGGCCGGCAGACCGAGACCCGCCGGCATTGCCCGGCAGACCAAGAGATGCCGCGCTGATGAAAATCGACCCGATCCACCAGTTCAACATCGAGCCTCTCTTCACTCTGGGCCATATCGGCAATCACACGATCGCCTTCACCAATTCGTCGCTCTACATGCTGGTGGCGGTGGCGATCATCTCGATCCTGATGCTTGCCAGCGGCACGCAGCTGGTTCCCGGGCGCCTGCAGTCGGTCGCCGAAATCTCCTACGAATTCGTCGCCTCGACCATCCGTTCGACGGCCGGCGCGGAAGGCATGAAGTTCTTCCCGCTGATCTTCTCGCTGTTCATGTTCATCTGCGTCTCGAACCTGGTGGGGATCATTCCCTATACCTTCACGGTCTCGAGCCATTTGATCGTCACCGCGGCGCTCGCGTTGTTGGTGTTCTTCACGGTCCTGATCTACGGCATCTACAAGAACGGCCTGAAATTCTTCAAGATTTTCGTTCCCCACGGCGTCCCCATCTACATCCTGCCGCTGGTCATGTTCATCGAGATCCTGTCGTTCTTCCTGCGGCCGGTCTCCCACAGCGTTCGTCTCTTCGCCAACATGCTGGCCGGCCACATCGCGTTGAAGGTGTTCGCAGGCTTCGTCGCCATGCTCGGCTTCTCGCTCGGCGCCATCGGCTGGGTCGGCGGCGTGCTGCCGCTGGCGCTCACGGTCGCGCTGACCTCGCTCGAGATCCTGGTCGCGTTCCTCCAGGCCTATGTGTTCGCGATCCTGACCTGCATCTACCTCAACGACGCCATTCATCCGGGACACTGAGCGGTCCGGGGAATTTCCACCCACAACCCCATCTTTCTTCCAAGGAGTCTAAAATGGATCCGGCAGCAGCAAAACTTATCGGCGCGGGCATCGCGTGCATCGGCATGGGCGGTGCGGGCGTCGGCGTGGGCGTGATCTTCGGCAACTACCTCGCCGCAGCCGTGCGCAACCCGTCGGCCGCTCAGGGCCAGTTCGGCAACCTGATCTTCGGCTTCGCCGTGACCGAAGCGCTCGGCATCTTCTCGCTGCTGATCGCGCTGCTGCTGCTGTTCGTTCCGCTCTGAGGACGACGTTTTTCGCGCCGTTCCCATTCCTTGGGACGGCGCGTGTGACAGCAACAGGAGAACTCCATGGCTGAGAGTCATGGCGGCGCGAAAGGTCCGGCGGCGGGAGCTCACACCGAGGCTGACGGTGGTCACCACGGTGGCGGTTTTCCGCCGTTCGAGAGCAGCAGCTTTGCTTCACAGCTGGTGTCGCTCGCGATCTTCTTCGTCCTGCTTTACGTGATCGTGTCCAAGCTCGCCCTGCCGCGCATCGGCGGTGCGATCGAGGCGCGTCAGAACAAGATCGAGGGCGACCTCGCCGAAGCGCAGAAGCTGAAGGACCAGTCCGACGCGGCGCTGAAGGCCTATGAAAGCGAGCTCGCTGCGGCGCGCACGCGGGCACAGGCGATCGGCAACGAATCCCGCGACAAGGCGAATGCGCAGGCGGAAGTCGAGCGCAAGGCACTGGAAGAACAATTGGCGGCCAAGCTCGCCGGGGCGGAGAAGACCATCGCCTCGACCCGCGCAGCCGCCATGAGCAACGTCCGCGGCATCGCGGCCGATGCGGCAGGTCAGATCGTGCAGCAGCTCACCGGCGTCGTTCCGGACGCCGCGTCGGTCAATGCCGCGGTCGATGCGTCCTTGAAGGGTTAGTCGAGATGTTCTTCGAACCTGAATTTTGGGTCGCCGTCGCCTTCGTGATCCTGATGGTCGTGTTCGGCTATCTCGGGGTCTTCAAGATGGCGATGACGGCGCTGGATCATCGCGCCGAACGCATCAAGGCCGAGCTCGACGACGCCGCGCGTCTCAGGCAGGAGGCGGCCAAGGTGCTCGCCGACTACAAGGCGCGCAGTGCCACGGCCGAACGCGAGGCTGCCGACATCATCGCCAACGGCAAGGCCGAAGCCGAGCGCATCGCGACCGAGGCCAAGGCGAAGATGGAAGACTTCGTGGCCCGCCGGACCAAGACCGCGGAGAGCAAGATCGCGCTCGCCGAGGCCCAGGCGCTGGCTGACGTCCGCGCCGCAGCCGCGGAAGCCGCCGTCCAGGCCGCTTCCACGATCCTGTCGCGGTCGGTCAAAGGCCAGGTCGCCGACGACCTGCTCGCCAAGGGCATCAACGAGGTTCGGCAGAAGCTGAACTGAGAGCGTCGCCTTCACCAGACAGCAAAAGCCGGCGCGATGAGCGTCGGCTTTTTTTGTCGTCTGAAAGACCCTCGTGTCCCGGACGCGGCGCGGCATGCAATGACGGGACGCTGAGCCGGGACCAGCTGTGCCGCGGCTTGGCCCCCGGCTCTGCAGCACTGAAGAAGCGCCGCGTCCGCGGCACGAGTCTTACCTTACTTCTTCTTCCGCCCCTTCGGCTCGGGCGCGAGCGCCTGCGGGTCGAAGCCGACATAGAAGATGTAGGAATCGGCATCCTTGGCCGAGGGCACTGGATAGCTCAGATCCTCGGCGACAAAGGTAAAGGGCACGCTGCCGCCTTCCGTCATCTCGACCGTGGTCCGGTAGGCCTTCGAGGCGATCACCTTCTCACCGATGCCGCCCTGCACCACCGCGACGCGTAATGGGACGTCGACCGTAGCAGGCGCACCGGCGGGACCGGCGATGACGCGGCCCTGGATTCCGATCCGGGCGGTGATGTCGCCGCCGTTTCGGGCGCATTCGCGCGCCATCTTGGTGATTGTGGCCTGGAAGCGGATGTCGTTACCGACAGCCTGCTTGCCGCTCGCACCGACCGCATAGGTGGAGGCACCGGCGCGCACGGTGACCTGCGGGCAATCGAGGTCGTCATCGGCTGGTGGCTGGCCGGGCGCGGGCGCCGGATTGGGCTGCGCCGGCTCGTCCGGCTTGCCACCGAACAGGCTCTTGAAGCGGTCGCTCAAGGATTGGGCCGCCACCGGCGAGACGCACGCGAGCGCAATCGAGAGCGCCAACGCGACCGCAGTCCCCCGCCGCAACGCTTTCCGCGATGACCGAAACTCCTTCACCATCGACACCCATACTCCATCACAATATCCCGACCCAACCACCGGCCGGCCCGCGCCGTTATATCGCCAAAATCGGCGAACCCAAGGCGAACAAACAAGGCAGGCGAATAGTGCAGCAAACAAGGCGGGACCATCAAAGATCTTGGCCGCACCGGATGGCAGCTCAGCCGCGGAAATCCTCGTGCAGCAGGCCGAACAGCAGGTGATCCTGCCAGACCCCGTTGATGCAGAGATATCGGCGCGCCAGGCCCTCGCGCGAGAAGCCGCACTTCTCCAGCACCCGGATCGACGGCGCATTGGTGGGGATGCAGGCCGCCTCGACTCGGTGCAGATTGAGCTCGCCGAACAGCGTCGGCAGCAGCACCCGCAGCGCGGCCGTCATGTAGCCGCGATGGGCATGAGGCTGGCCGACCCAATAGCCGATGGTGCCGGCCTGCACGATGCCGCGCCGGACATTGGCCAGCGTGATGCCGCCGACCAGGGCGCCGTCGAGTTCACGGAAGATCAGAAAGGGATAGGATCGGTCCGCGGCAATGTCTTCGGAATAGCGGCGCAGGCGGCGCCGGAAGCCGGACCGGGTGAGATCGTCCGAGGGCCAGATCGGCTCCCAGGGCGTGAGATAGTCGCGGCTGGTTTCCCGCAAATGAGCCCATTGCAGGAAGTCCGACATTTGCGGCGCGCGCAGCAAAAGCCCGTTGCCGCGCGGCGCGAGGGTGGCGGGTCCACTGGATGGCAGGCGAAAGAGGGCCATGGTGATGCTTTCCGGGGCGGGGCGCCCTTGGGACGCGGCTCCTAGTGCAGCCGCGCCTTGGCGCGCGCCCGGGTCAATCCTTCCGCGAAAGATACCGCCGTGTCCAGACCCCTGCCGCTGCCCAACGCGACAACAGCGGGCCGGCTCCGCAACAGCAGCGCACGCGCCGCGTCCCTTGTCGATTCGACGCTGACGGCATCGATCCGGGCCACCAGTTCCTGCGCCGTCTGCGGCCGCCCGTAGGCGAGCACATGCCGGGCCAGCTGCTCGGCGCGGGAGGAGCAGCTCTCCAGTGCCATCAGGAGACCCGCCTTCATCTGCGCCTTGGCCCGGGCGATCTCGGCCTCGGTCAGCGTCTCCACCGAATCATTCATGATGTCGACCACGACCTCCATCATCTCCGGCGCGTCGGCCGGGTCGGTGCCGGTGTAGAGGCCGAAGAAGCCGGTGTCGGTATAAGGCGCGTGGAAGGTGTAGATGGAATAGCAGAGACCGCGCTTCTCGCGCACCTCCTGGAACAGTCGCGACGACATTCCGCCGCCGAGGATGTTGGTGAAGACCTGGAGCGAGAACAGCGACGGGTCGCTCTGCGGCACGCCTTCCAGCGCCAGCGTCAGATGCGCCTGCTCGAGCTCGCGATGCACCACCTTGTTACCGCCCTTGCCGAATTGAGCGGTTTGCGGCTTCGGCCCCGGCGTCCCCTCGAAACTGGCAAAGCGCCTCTCGACCTCGGCGACCACCTGGCTGTGATCGACCGCGCCGGCCGCCGCCACCACCATGTCGGGCCCGCGATAGTGCGTCGAGAGGTAGCCGCGCAGCATGTCGCGGTTGAAGGTGCGCAGCGTCTTGGCCGTGCCGAGCAGGGAACGACCCATCGGCTGGTCGGGATAGCAGAGCTCGTTCAGATGCTCGAACACGACGTCGTCGGGCGTATCCTGCGCGGCACCGATCTCCTGCACGATGACGTTCTTCTCGCGCTCCAGCTCGTCGGGCTCGAAGGCGGGATTGGCGAGGATGTCGGCGAGCACATCGAGCGCGAGCGGCACGTCGGCCTTGAGCACCCGCGCGTAGTAGGACGTGGTCTCGGTCGAAGTACCGGCATTGAGGTCGCCGCCGACCGCCTCGATCTCCTCGACGATCTCGCGCGAGGAACGCTTGGTCGTGCCCTTGAACGCCATGTGCTCGAGCAGGTGCGAGATGCCGTGCTCGTTCGGCTTCTCGTCGCGTCCGCCGACGCCGGCCCAGACGCCGAGCGCCGCAGTCTCAAGATGGGGCATCTCGTCGGTGACGACGGTCAGGCCGGAGGCAAGTTTGGTCATCTCGACGCTCATCCGGCAACTCCTTGCTTTGCGGCGCGGCTGAACGACAGCACGAACCGCTCGACCTCGGCCTGATCGTTCTTCATCACCCTCATGTGTTCGGATTTGGTCATCAAGCCGTCGAGCCAGACCGGCAGTTGCGGCCGCTGGCCGCAGGCCGCCTCGACGGCATCGGGGAATTTGGCCGGATGGGCGGTGGAGAGCACGATGCTCGGCACCCTCGTGTCGGTGGTGTCGCGGTCCGCGACAGCGAGCGCCACTGCCGTATGGGGATCGACCAGTTCGCCTGCTTCGCGCCAGGCGGCGCGGATCGCAGCCGCAGTCTCGGTCTCGTCGGCGCGCCCTGCATCGAACTCCTCGCGGATTGCGGCGAGCGTTGCATCGGGCAGCACGAAACGTCCGGACTGCTTCAGCGACTCCATCAGACGGCGCACGCCTGCTGCATCGCGCCGGCTCGCCTCGAACAGCAACCGCTCGAAATTCGACGAGATCTGGATGTCCATCGACGGCGACGCCGTCGCGTGCACCTCGCGCACCTCGTAAATTCCGGTCTTCAGCGTCCGCGCCAGGATGTCGTTGACGTTGGCGGCGATGCGCAGGGTGCGCACCGGCAGCCCCATGCGCTTGGCGACGTAGCCGGCGAAGATGTCGCCGAAATTGCCTGTCGGCACGACGAAATCGACCGCGCGCGCCGGCGCACCGACGGCAACGGCGGAGGTGAAATAGTAGACCACCTGGGCGACGATGCGCGCCCAATTGATGGAATTGACGCCGGACAGCGAGGTCGCATCGCGGAATCGATGATTGTTGAACATCCCCTTCACGATCGCCTGGCAATCGTCGAAGGTACCCTCGATGGCGAGCGCATGGACGTTGGCCGCGCCTGTCGAAGTCATCATTCGCCGCTGCACCTCGGAGATGCGACCGTGCGGAAACAGCACGATGAGATCGACATTCTCGAGTCCCGCAAAGGCTTCGACCGCGGCGCCGCCGGTGTCGCCGGAGGTGGCGACCACGATGGTGGTGCGCTGGCCGCGCTTGGCAAGCACGTGGTCCATCAGCCGCGAGATCAGCTGCATCGCCACGTCCTTGAAGGCGAGCGTCGGACCGTGGAACAGCTCCAGCACGAACTGGTGCGGCGACATCTGGCGCAGCGGCACCACCGCGGGATGGCGGAAGGTGGCATAGGCCTCGTTCGCCATACGACCAAGCTCGGCATCCGTGATCTCGCCGCCGGCGAAGGGACGAATCACATCGACCGCAACCTCCCAATAGGGGCGGCCGAAGAAGCCGGCGATCGTCTCGGTCGGGAGTTCCGGCCACGTCGCCGGCACATACAGGCCACCGTCGCGGGCAAGCCCGGTCAGCATCACGTCACAGAAGCCGAGTTCGGGGGCCTCGCCCCGGGTCGAGATATAACGAGTCAAACTGCCCTCCAAAGGCCGGACCGAACCGAGGCCAGGTCCTTAAGCCTTTGATTTTACGAAATTACTTGATAACAGCCAGAGGCCTTGGGCTACCATAAAGTGTTTTGCGGCATCGGGAAACCGCTTCCGGCGCTCCCCCCGTCCATTGAAAAAGGGCTGCGGCATTGCCGCAGCCCTTCTCTTGGAAGGTCTGTCGTTGTGTGCAGACCGGTTTGCTTCGTCGGGGTCGCCGCCCGTCAAAACTGTTCTGGCAAGCTTTCGTCGCCTGTCACGAAATCGTCAAGGGCCAAAACCGTGCCGGCCGAAGAATGTTCCTATTTTTCCCGCCACGCTTCGAGCGCCGACTGAAACCGTACAGCCGGGGGTCTATTCCAAATGCGACTTTTTCCCGAAAGATTGTCCGCTGCAGGAACGAATACAGCCTCGGCCCATTGTGTCCGCGGATGGGTGTCAGCCCGTTGTCCATGCATTGCCCGGCCAACGGCGGCGTCGATCCGTCGACCGAACCGCTGCATCCTGGAGCAGCCGGTTCGGTCTCTGGCAGAAGGTCAGTTCATCCCGATTTCCACTGCGATCCGGATCAGGTCGGAGTGGTTCTTGGCGCCCAGCTTCTGCTTGAGCAGGGATGTGGTGTTGGCCACGGTTTTGTAAGAGATACCGAGCGCCTCGGCGACCTCGACGATCTTGTCGCCGCGTCCAAGCAGGCGGAGGATTTCGAGTTCCCGCGGCGTCATTTGCGAGGCCGGATTGGCTTTGATCGCCGCACCGGAGAACGTCACGGCTTCCGCAAGCTGCGGCGAGATGAAATTGTCGCCCGCGACCACCTTGCGCACCGCTTTGAGCAGCATCCGGGGATCGTCGCCCTTGGAGACATAGCCCTGCGCTCCAAGCTCGACTGCCCGCACCACAAAGGCCGGATCGTCGTTCATGCTGAACATGATGATCTTGGCGTCGGGATCGTCCTTGCGGATGCGTCGCATCAGCTCGAAGCCGGAGACATCGGGCAGGCTGATGTCGATCACGGTGACGTCGGGCCGCTTGCTGACATAGGCGCGATGCCCGGATTTGGCGTCGCTCGCCTCGTCAATGCGAATTGAATGGTCGGATGCGAACAGGGTGCGGCAACCGGACAACACCACGGGATGGTCGTCGACGATCAGGACCCTGGTCGCCAGCTTGGCGGTATCTTGCATCGCGCACTCTCTTGTTTTCCGACTCATAGACCGGCGGGAACAAATGGAAAGAGTAAATCCCGCCGATGCGCGTTAGAATTGGCCTAATGTGGCAACGACTTTCGTTCAGGACGCAACTGTTTCTTCCGCTCGGCGCCAGCTTTCTGGCAGCGCTGATCCTGGCGGGCGCGCTGCTCCAGATATTCGCAACGGGCCAATTGGCGGCGGAGAACGAGCCGAGACGGCGTTCGACAGAGGCCATCGCCGCCGCGCTCAACCACACCCTGCGCACATCGGACAATCCACGGCAGACGCTCGAGGCCTTTGTCCATTCTTTGGACACCTCCTCCGATATCCAATTCCGCGCGCTGGATGCAGGTCCCGCGCCGTCGCCGAAGGACGGCCTGCACAAGCCGCATGGCGTGCCGCAATGGTTCATCGACCTTCTCGCCATCCCCGACATGGATGCGGCATCCCCGGTGACGATCGACGGCAGACGCATCGGCGATATCGTATTCCTGCAGGATATGTCGGCTGATCTGTTCGAGAAATGGATCGGCTTTCTCGCGCTCACCAGCCTGGTCGCCGTGCTGATGGTTCTTACCGGCACGATCGCCTATGTCTTGGCGGGATCGGTCTTGCGACCCCTGCGAGATCTCGGCCAAGGTCTCACGCGAATAAGACGGGGCGATTACGCCAGGCCGATTCCGGTCGGGGGTCCGCCGGAAATCCGGCAAGGCTGCGAAGAGGCGAATGCGCTGGCCGCAACGCTGGCGCAACTGAGCCAGGACAATCGCGATCTGCTGCACCGCCTGGTGTCGCTCCAGGACGACGAGCGGCGCGATCTCGCCCGCGAATTGCACGACGAACTCGGACCGCTGCTGTTCAGCATCCGAGCCGGCACGATCGCGCTGGTCGAGGCTGCGCCGCCAGTAGGACATTTCGGCAGTTCGGTACAGGACCTGCTGCAATCGGTCGAGGCGCTCCAGCAGACCAATCGCCGTATCCTCGATCGGCTGCGGCCGCTCTATATCGAGGAGCTGGGCCTATCGACCAGCGTGCAGACGCTGCTCCGGACCTTTCGCAATCAGGCACCGCATATCATCCTGACGGACACGATCGACGCCGATCTGAACATGATCGGCGGGCCGTTGGCCCAAACCGTGTATCGGCTGATCCAGGAGGCACTGACCAACGTGCTGCGCCATGCCAACGCCAGCAGCGCTCATGTACGGGCGACCGTCGCCAGCGAGACGCTCGCCATCGAGATCTCCGATGACGGCGGCGGCTTTCCTGCGGGCAACGTCTTCGGCCGGGGCTTGACCGGCATGCATGAGCGCGTGCGCGCGCTCAGCGGATCGCTGTCCCTGTTGCGCGTGGATGAGCGAACTTACGTCCGCTGCCGTCTTCCTGTCGACACGACGCGGGACGCGCCATGATCAGGCGAGACTAGCATACGCAGCCATCATGCGCGTTCTGGAGTGCGGGCTCGCATACCGTGCTGCGGATCTTGCCTTCCGGGCTGAAGCGAAACGAGGCCTGAATGCGCAGCGCGCCGGCGACGGAATATTCGAGATCGACGCCGTGGGGCGCCGGATGGATTTCCTCCAGCCCGAAACCTACCGACAAGAAGGCGCTGAGCCGCGGCTGCCAATAGGCTTCGAGTTCGCCCCGTCCCTGATATCGCTGCGTGCCGTTGCACGTGCATTCGAGCTGGGCGTCGTCGGCATAGAGATCGAGCAGCGCCGTGAGGTCGCCCTTCCGGCAGGCGTCCACCCAATCGACGATAATTCCCATCTGGTCGAAATCGCTCACGCCGCAATCCTGTCTGCCGCGGAAAGTACCAGCGGCTTAGGACCACACTCGTGAATATGCGCTGAATAATAAACTCCGGGCGATACCGGGTTCCCTTCGAGATTGTTCCGGATAGGCTCAGCTCTGCCGCCGGCCTCTTGCCCACACGGCGAAGGCGATCAGAACGGCGCCTGCAAGCGTGAACCAGGTCATGGCATATTGCAGGTGATCGTCCTTCAGATTCACGTCGAGCGGCCCCGGACGCGGAACGCCATTCGCAGGCGAGGGATGTTCGAGATCGACATAGAAGGGCGCAACCGCGCCCCAGCCGAGCGCGCTTGCGATTTCCAGATGATCGCGCACGAACCAGAGCCGCTTGTCGCGATTCTCCGCCGGTGTCAGCCAGCCTGGCGCCTCGGGAAAGCGCAGATAGCCGGTGAGCGCCACCGGCTGGCCCGTGACGAGCTTCTTCACCGCGCGATCCTCGACACCGCGATCCTGCATCGTGTTCTCGACGAACCCCGCATCGATCACGACCTGCTCGCCCGTGGGTAGTCGCGCCGGCAGGAACGCCCAGGTGCCCGGGCCGGAAGCGTCCTTGCGCACCGCGGAGCCGGAGGAATAGACCATCGCATCGGGCAGGGCTGCGTAGGTGGCGGTGAAGCTGACGCGGCGGAATTCATCGCGAGCAGGATTCAGCGCGGTCCACACCGCCGGCGGCGGCAGTGCGACGGGCGCCGCCGCAAGCCGCTCGGTGAGCGCCGCTATCAGCTCGTGCTTGGCGGTCCGGCGCTGCAGCTGCCAGACACCGAGCGCGACGAACGCGGCCGTCAGGAACAGCGTGAACAGCGCGAAGCCGCCCACGCGGGCCTTGCGCGCAGGCTCGTTCATTTCTCGCGATCGATCAACCGGCCCGGCGCCGCCTTGTGATGGAACTGCAGCGCAATCAGCAGCGATTTCATCGCACGCAGCGGCAGCAGCGTGGTGGCGAGGATCAGCGGCAGCCAGAGCGCCGCATGCAGCCAGAACGGCGGCTGGTACTTGACCTCGACGACGAGCGCGCAGCCGACCACGATGGCGCCGGCGAGCATGATGATGAAGATCGCCGGACCGTCGCCGCTATCGATGAAGGCGTAGTCGAGGCCGCAACGGTCGCACGCGGGCGCGAGCGTCAGGAAGCCCGCATAAAGCTTGCCCTGGCCGCAGCGCGGGCATTTGCAGGCAAGCCCGCGCATCGCGCTTTGCAGGACGGTGGTTTCGGACTGGGATGTGCCGGCGGTGTCGTTCATGATGGCGGACCCTATCACAGTTTCCGCCGAACTTTCGGCGGCCGGCAAGCGAAAGGGCGGCCCTGCGGCCGCCCTTTCTGATCGGTTCGATGCAACTTAGTGCGCGGCGTGGGCCATGGTCTCGGCGCCGCGTCCCCAGACGTAAATGCAGAGGAACAGGAACAGCCAGACCACGTCGACGAAGTGCCAGTACCAAGCGGCGAATTCGAAGCCGAGATGCTGCTTCGGCGTGAAATGGCCGGCATAGGCGCGGAACAGGCAGACCAGCAGGAAGATGGTGCCGACCAACACGTGGAAGCCGTGGAAGCCGGTCGCCATGAAGAACGTCGCGCCGTAGACATTGCCGGCGAAGGAGAACGCCGCGTGGCTGTACTCATAGGCCTGCACGCAGGTGAACGCCGCACCGAGCACGACGGTGAGGATCAGGCCGTATTTCAGGCCCTGGCGGTCGTTCTCGAGCAGCGCATGGTGCGCCCAGGTCACGGTGGTGCCGGAGGTGAGCAGAATCAGCGTGTTCAGGAGCGGCAGATGCCAGGGATCGAAAGTCTCGATGCCCTTCGGCGGCCAGGTGCCGGGGACCGAGCAGGCGCCGGGCTGGGTGCCGAGGCCGCAGCCGAACACCGCGTCGCGGGTGGCATGGACGGCATCGGCCGGAAACAGCGCGGCATTGAAATAGGCCCAGAACCAGGCGACGAAGAACATCACCTCGGAGGCGATGAACAGGATCATGCCGTAACGGTGATGCAGCTGCACGACACGGGTGTGGTCGCCCTTGTACTGAGCTTCCTTGATCACGTCGCCCCACCAGCTCGCCATGGTGTAGAGCACACCCACGGTGCCGACGCCGAACACGATCGGCGCGGCAGAGAACATGTGGTGCATCCAGGCGATCGCGCCGACCGCCATGATGAAGGCCGAGAGCGAGCCGACGGCCGGCCAGGGAGAGGGATCGACCAGGTGATAGTCGTGATGCTTGGTGTGCGCCGTAGCCATTCCGTCTCTCTCCTCAATCCCGTGCCTGTCAGGCACTTATCCCCTTGTTTCCAACCGCCTGAGCGTGAGCCCGGCGGTCAAAGATTTCCCTTGCGTTTGTCGTCCCCGCTGGCGGCGAGCGGCTTCACCACCGGATCGCGCACCGGATAGAACGTGTAGGACAGCGTGATCGTGCTCAACCTGTCATTCTCGTGGTCACTGGCGATCGACGGATCGACGTAGAACACGACCGGCATCTCGCGCTTCTCGCCGGGCGCCATGGTCTGCTCGGTGAAGCAGAAGCAGTTGATCTTCTGGAAATAGGAGCCGACCGTCAGCGGCGCGACGTTGTAGGCGGCCTGGCCCGCAGTGGTGCGCGCGGCCTGATTGGTCACGGTATAGAAGACGGTCACGACCTGGCCGATATTGACCTCGATCTCGCTCTGCTCCGGCTCGAACTTCCAGGGCAGGCCGGCCGCGACGTTGGAATCGAAGCGCACCGAGATCTTCCGCGCGATCGGGCCGCTGGCCGGCGCAGAGGTCGCGACCTGCGTCGTGCCGTTGAATCCGGTGGCGCGGCAGAACCAGTTGTAGAACGGCACCGCTGCGTAGGAAGCACCGACCATCAGCGCGACCACGCCGCCGCAGATCGAGGCGACCAGCGCGTCGCGGCCAAGGCCATCGAGACGGCCCTTGGTGGCCGTCCGGCTCTGATCCCGCGATATGGTCGGCTCGTGATCCATGTTTCCTACATCGGCCGCACTAGCACCGCCGGTCCCTTGACCATGGTGACGGCGAAGAACAGCAGCACGAGCACGCCGAGCGCGAGCGCGATTGCGATCGAACGCTGACGACGGCTCTTCTTCTGCGCCTCGGTGAGGACGATTCCATCTGGCTCAGGTTTGTCAGCCATTCCTGCCTCATGCGCCCCCAACCATCGGAGCAAGCGCCCGGTACACGACCTCGGCCAGCAGGGTCGCGAACAGCGCGAACAGATACAGGATCGAGAAGGCAAACAGCTTGCGAGTCGCGCGCAGCGACTGGCTGCGTTCGCGGCGCATATAGACGTTGATCGCGAGCACCAGCATACCGGCGCCGAGGATCAGCGAGACGATGCCGTAGACGGCATCGAAATAGCCGAGCGCCCAGGGCGCCGCGGCGACCGCGATCAACACGATGGTGTAGAGCAGGATCTGGAGACGGGTCGCGTCGGGCCCGGCGACGTTGGGCAGCATCGGAACGCCGGCGCGCGCGTAGTCGTCGGAGCGGAACAGCGCCAGCGCCCAGAAATGCGGCGGGGTCCAGAAGAAGATGATGGCGAACAGCAGCAGCGGCTCGACGTCGACCGTGCCCGTTACCGCAGCCCAGGCCACCACCGGCGGCAGCGCGCCGGCGGCGCCGCCGATCACGATGTTCTGCGCGGTCCAGCGCTTCAGGCCCATCGTATAGATCACGACGTAGAAGAAGATGGTGAAGGCAAGCAGCGCGCCGGCGATCCAGTTGACGAGGATGCCGAGGGTCATCACCGAGAAGAAAGCGAGCGTCATGCCGAACGCCATGGCTTCGGGACGGGTGATGCGGCCGCGCGGGAGCGGCCGGTTCGCCGTGCGCGACATCTTGGAGTCGATATCGCCTTCGAGCGCCATGTTGAGCGCCCCGGAGGCGCCGGCACCGACCGCGATGCAGAGCAGCGAGGTGATCGCCAGCACGGGGTGGAAATGCCCGGGCGCCATCGCCATCCCGACCAGCGCGGTGAAGATGACCAGCGACATCACCCGGGGCTTGAGCAGCGCGAGATAGTCGCCAACCTCCGCTTCGGAGATGCGGGGATTGATGTCGATGGCGTTCTGGTCGAGGACGGACACTTAGATCTACTCACTTCGTTATAGCGCCGCGGCGCCCGTCACGGGCGCCGCGGAAGATTGCTTACTGCACGCGGGGCAGCACTTCGAACTGGTGGAAGGGCGGCGGCGAGGACAGCGTCCACTCCAGCGTGGTCGCGCCGGCACCCCAGGGGTTGTTGCCGGCCGGCACCTTGCGGGCGAAGGCGTCGATCACGCAGTAGAGGAAGATCAGCACGCCGAAGCCGGAGATGTAGGAGCCGATCGAAGAGACCAGGTTCCAGCCGGCGAAGGCATCGGGATAATCGACGTAGCGGCGCGGCATGCCCGACAGGCCGAGGAAGTGCTGCGGGAAAAACACCATGTTGACGCCGACGAAGGTGACCCAGAAGTGCGCCTTGGCCAAAGTCTCGTTGTACATGTAACCCGACATCTTCGGGAACCAGTAGTACCAGCCGGCGAAGATCGCGAACACCGCACCGAGCGACAGCACGTAGTGGAAGTGCGCGACGACGTAATAGGTGTCCTGCAGCACGCGATCGACGCCCGCGTTCGCCAGCACGACACCGGTGACGCCGCCGATCGTGAACAGGAAGATGAAGCCCACCGCCCAGATCATCGGGGCGCGGAATTCGATCGAGCCGCCCCACATGGTGGCCACCCAGGAGAAGATCTTCACGCCGGTCGGAACCGCGATGACCATCGTGGCCGCGACGAAGTAGGCCTGCGTCGCCGAGGACATGCCGACCGTGTACATGTGATGCGCCCACACCACGAAGCCGATGCCGCCGATCGCGACCATGGCGTAGGCCATGCCGAGATAGCCGAACACGGGCTTGCGCGAGAAGGTCGAGACGATCTGGCTGATCATGCCGAAGCCGGGCAGGATCAGGATGTACACCTCGGGGTGACCGAAGAACCAGAACAGATGCTGGAACAGCACGGGGTCGCCGCCGCCGTCGGGTGCGAAGAACGTCGTGCCGAAATTGCGGTCGGTGAGCAGCATGGTGATCGCACCGGCGAGCACCGGCAGCGACAACAGCAGCAGGAACACCGTCACCAGGATCGACCACACGAACAGCGGCATCTTGTGCAGGGTCATGCCGGGCGCGCGCATGTTGAAGATGGTGGTGATGAAGTTGATGGCACCGAGGATCGACGAGGCGCCCGCCAGATGCAGCGACAGGATCGCGAAGTCGACGGCCGGGCCCGGATGGCCGGAGCTCGACAGCGGCACGTACATGGTCCAGCCGGCGCCGACGCCGTTGGCGCCCGGCTCGCCCTCGACGAAGGTCGACATCAGGAGCAGCGCGAAGGACGCCGGCAGCAGCCAGAACGAGATGTTGTTCATGCGCGGGAACGCCATGTCGGGCGCGCCGATCATCAGCGGCACGAACCAGTTGCCGAAGCCGCCGATCATCGCGGGCATGACCATGAAGAAGATCATGATCAGGCCGTGGGAGGTCACGAACACATTGTAGGTGTGCGTCTCGTGGAAGACCTGCACGCCCGGGTACATCAGCTCGGCACGGATCGCGATCGACATCACGGCACCGATGACACCGGCGATGACCGCGAAGATCAGGTACATCGTGCCGATGTCCTTGTGGTTGGTCGAGTAGACGTAGCGGCGCCATCCGGTCGGATGGGCGTGCTCGTCATGTCCGTGGTCTTGGGCGTGATCGCCGTGTGCCGCTGCGCTCGTTGCCATTTTCAAATCCTGCCTTGCGTCCCGTTCGGACCTTGGGAGGTCCCGCCCTTTTATCGCTTTCAGTCCCTCAAGCCGTCACCCGACGCTTACTGCGTCGGGCCGGCCGCGGAGGCGTAGGTGCTGGTGCCGCCGCTCGCATATTTCTTCTTCGCCGTCTCGACCCAGGAGGCGAACTCCTGGTCGCTCACCACGCGCACGGCGATCGGCATGAAAGCGTGATCCTTGCCGCACAGTTCCGAGCACTGACCGTAGTACATGCCCGTCTTGGTGGCCTTGAACCAGGTCTCGTTCAGGCGGCCCGGAATGGCGTCGATCTTGATGCCGAAAGCCGGCACCGCGAAGGCGTGGATGACGTCGGCGCCGGTGGTCTGGACGCGAATCACCTTGTTGACCGGCACCACCATCTCGTTGTCGACGCCGAGCAGGCGGGGCTGCTTGTCCTGCGCCATCAGCGAATCGAACTCGAACTTGCCGTTGTCGGGATAGGCATAGGACCAGTACCACTGCTTGCCGGTCGCCTTGATGGTCAGATCCGCCTTCGGCACGTCGAGCTCCAGGAACAGAAGCCGGAAGGACGGCACCGAGATGCCGACCAGGATCAGCACCGGAACGAGCGTCCAGGCCACCTCGATCAGCGTGTTGTGAGTGGTCCGCGACGGCACCGGATTGGCCTTCGCGTTGAACTTGATGACCACGATCACGAGCAGCGCCAGGACGAACAGCGTGATCAGGGTGATCAGCACGAACAGGAAATTGTGGAACCAGATGATGTTGTCCATCACCGGGGAACCGGACTGCTGGAGCGTCCACTCCCACGCCGCCGGTTGCCCAAGCTCGGCGAATGCCGCACCACCCGTCGCCAGCGTGATGCCAGCCGCCGCCAAGGCGATGGTGGCCAATCCCAGCAATTGCCGGCCCACCCGACCCATCGACATCCTCATGCCGTTCGCGCTCCCCTTACGAAATCACCCCAAGTGCATTCCCCTGTTTCCGGGAAACGCTTATTCGACCCGCCAGTCCGACAAACCGCCACGCAAGAATACCTCTAAGAGGAATTGGGGCCAGATCGCTAGAACGCGAAATCAAGCCTCTCAAACCATAATTCTTGATCTATCGCAATGCAGTCTTGAGCTCGGTCTGTCAGCCATCACCGGCAAGATATTTCCTAGAAACATCAAACAAAAATACCGTTTCCCGGGATGCCGCGGCTTGACAGCGGAATTGCCCGCGGTAGGCACTGGCGGATGGCCGCGCAGGAGCCTGATTCGCGCGGACGGCTGCGGCGCGAGGCGGCGCGGAATTTGCTTGGGAATCGCCTTCAAGACGCCGTCATTCCCGTATCACTCCGCCGGATTAGTCCGCCACGCGCGAGCGACCCAGGCGAGCAGAGGGACCGACCCGATGGGGCTTTCGAGATCGATGGCAAAGCCGGCTAACGGCCTTCCGGCGCTGGCCGCCCTCCTGGCTGCAATCGTCCTCCTGGTACTCCCCGGCCTCGCCCATGCGCAGGGCGCGGTCCGCTCCGTCCATGGCGACTGGCAGATCCGCTGCGACACCCCGCCCGGCGCCCAGACCGAGCAATGTGCCCTGATCCAGAGCGTGGTGGCGGAAGACCGCTCCAATGCCGGCCTGACCGTGATCGTGCTCAAGACCGCCGACCAGAAGAGCCGCTTGATGCGCGTGGTCGCCCCGCTCGGGGTCCTCCTGCCCTCCGGCCTGGGCCTCAAGCTGGACAACCAGGACGTCGGCCGCGCCGGGTTTGTCAGATGCCTGCCCAACGGCTGCGTGGCGGAAGTGGTGATGGACGACAAGCTGCTCGGCCAGCTCCGCAGCGCCAAGACCGCTACCTTCATCATCTTCGAGACCCCCGAAGAAGGCATTGGCTTCCCGCTTAGCCTGAACGGGCTCGGCGAGGGCTACGACAAGCTGCCGTAGCGGCGGATGGGGCGCCGGTGAGCGATCCTATTGTTTCCGTAATGTGAGGCTTGGCGCCCTCGCGGAACCGGTCCGAAACCATTATCTTGCCTCACAGCCCCCGATAATGGACGGACGCATGACCAACCCTGCAACAACCTCCCTGCTCGACCGTGCCAATCTCGACCGCGACCAGGTTCGCAACGAGGTCGCGCGCGGGCTTTCGGGCGCCGACGACGGCGAATTGTTTCTGGAGTACAGCCAGACCGAAGCGCTGATGTTCGACAATGGGCGGCTGAAGCAGGCGACCTACGACACCTCGCAGGGGTTCGGCCTGCGCGCCGTCAAGGACGACGCGGTCGGCTACGCCCATTCCTCCGACGTGTCGCTGCCGGCGCTGATTCGCGCGGCGGACGCGGTCGCAGCCGTGCGCGGCGGCTATTCGGGCAGCTTCGCGGCACCGCCCCCGCACACCAATGTGCGGCTCTATGGCGATGACAATCCGCTTGATGCGCCCGGCTTCGAGACCAAGGTCAAGCTGCTCGCCGAGATCGACGCTTACCTGCGCGACAAGGATCCGCGGGTGCGGCAGGTCAGCGTCAGCCTTGGCGCGACCTGGCAGGTCGTCGAGATCCTGCGGCCCGATGGCGAAAGCTATCGCGACATCCGTCCGCTGGTACGCGTGAACATTTCCGTCGTCGCCGGCCAGGGTGACCGCCAGGAGAGCGGCAGCAAGGGCTATGGCGGCCGCGCCGGCTACGCCGAATTCATCGAGACCAGGTCCTGGCGCGAGGCCGCCGACGGCGCACTGCGCGAGGCACTGGTCAATCTGGAATCAATTCCGGCACCGGCCGGCGAGATGGACGTCGTGCTGGGCGCCGGCTGGCCCGGCGTGATGCTGCATGAAGCGGTCGGCCATGGCCTGGAGGGCGACTTCAACCGCAAGAAGACGTCGGCGTTTGCGGGACTGATGGGCCAGCAGGTCGCGGCCAAGGGCGTCACCGTCGTCGACGATGGCACCATTGCCTCGCGGCGCGGCTCGCTGTCGATCGACGACGAGGGCACGCCGACCAACCGCACCGTGCTGATCGAGGACGGCATCCTCGTCGGCTACATGCAGGATCGCCAGAACGCACGCCTCATGAACATGAAGCCGACCGGCAACGGCCGCCGCCAGGGCTATGCCCATGTGCCGATGCCGCGCATGACCAACACCTACATGCTGGCGGGCGACCGCGATCCGGCCGAGATCCTCGCCTCGGTCAAGAACGGCGTCTTCGCAGCGAATTTCGGCGGCGGCCAGGTCGACATCACCTCGGGCAAGTACGTGTTCCAGTGCACCGAGGCCTACAAGATCGAGAATGGCAAGCTGGGAGCGCCGCTGAAGGGCGCCATGCTGATCGGCAACGGGCCGACCGACCTGCATCGCATCCGCATGGTCGGCAACGACCTTGCGCTCGATACCGGCATCGGGACCTGCGGCAAGAACGGTCAGGGCGTGCCGGTCGGTGTCGGCCAGCCGTCGCTGCTGATGGAACGCATCACGGTGGGTGGAACCGGCGCATGAGCGTGGAAGACAAAGTGACTGTCACCCCCAAGCGGAAAAGCAGCGGCTGGGGTAGCCAACTCGTGCAGCTCGCCGGCATCGTCGCCGCGGTCTTCATCGCCAAGGGCGCGCTCGCCGAGCCGTTCTACGTGCCGTCGGGCTCGATGGAGCCGACGCTGCTGATCGGCGATGCGCTGCTCGCCTCGAAATTCCCCTATGGCTACGGCACCTCGTCGCTGCCGATTCAGATCAGCCTGCCCGAGAGCGGCCGGGTGTTCGCGGAGACGCCAAAGCTCGGCGACGTCGTCGTGTTCCGCTGGCCCGGCGACCGCTCGCAGGCCTGGGTCAAACGCGTCGTGGGGCTGCCCGGCGATCGCATCCAGATGCGGCAGGGCCAGCTCTTCATCAACGACCGTCCGGCCGAGCTGAAGCCCGACGGCGTCGGCGCCGCCGAGGACGACCGTGGCGGCAGCGAGCCTGCCTATCGCTATGTCGAGACGCTGCCGAACGGCGTCTCGCATCTGATCTTCAAGATGCGCGACAACGGTCCGCTCGACAACACGCCCGAAGTGACGGTGCCGGCCGGGCATCTCTTCGTGCTCGGAGACAATCGCGACAATTCCGCCGACAGCCGCGTGCCGCTGCGCGCCGGCGGCGTCGGCCTGTTGCCGATCGACAATCTGATCGGCCGTGCCGATGCCGTGCTCGGCTCCTGGGATCTCGGCATGCGCGGCCAGCCGGTGTGGACCTGGCTGTCCGGGTTCAGGCTGACCCGGTTCTTCACCGCCGTGCATTGACGACGAACACCTGCATCTTTCCTGCCAGCGAGAGCGGGAGCAGCAGCGATGACCCGCGACGAATTTGTCGCTTCTGTTCTGCGGAATCACATCAACGCCGCGATCATCGACGAACTCCGTCGTCTCGCGCTGTCTGACGGCTGGCTGGTCGCCGGCTGCCTGGCGCAGACGGCGTGGAACGTGCTCACGGGCCGCCCGGTCGATCATGGCATCGCCGATTACGACGTGTTCTATTTCGATCCCGACACCTCGTGGGAAGCGGAAGATTTGGTCATCCGCAGGCTGCAAGCGGGGCTCGCGCATCTCGGCGCCAGGATCGAGATCCGCAACCAGGCGCGCGTGCATTTGTGGTATCCCGGCAAACACGGCCTGCCCTATCCACCGTTGACCCGCGCGACGGACGGCATCGACCGCTTCCTGACGAAGAATACGCAGCTGGGTATCCGGCGCCCCGGCGGGGAATTCCAAGTCTATGCGCCGCACGGGTTCGACGACATCGCGAAGTTGATCGTGCGGCCGAACAGGGCGCCGAATTTTTCCGCGGCCAATTACGAGGCGAAGGCTGCGCGATGGAAGGCGCTGTGGCCGGAGCTCACGGTGATGGCGGCGGAGTGAGCAAGACTCTCGTGTCCCGGACAAGGCGTCGCGACGCGGCGCAGAGCCGGGAGCCATCGTGCAAAGATTGCGGGGCCGCAATGGGCCCCCGGTTCAGCAGCGCATCACTTTGTGCTGCGCTCGCCCAGGCACGAGTACGAGCATCACCGCACCACGCCCGACGTGAATCCCGCCTTGCGGCGCGGCGGCTTGATCTCCTTCTTCAGGAAACAGCGTGCTTCGCGCCCGACATAACCGGGACGGGCATAGGTGAAGGCGCGGCATTTGTTGTCGGCGGTACAGGCAGCCTTGCAGGCCTCCACACCTTCCCCGTCCTTCAGCTCGAAATTGCGCAGATCGCCGCCAGGGCGGTCGATCGACGTCTCGACGCCCTCGACGCGCGGCTCGATCACGCCGGCGCCGCGCACCCCGGAGATGCAGCAACTTCCCGGCACGCGCGGCGGCACGGTGTTCTTCAGCCAGCAGACCGCCGAGCCGCCTTCGACGTCGGGATAGCTGAAGCTCCAGGAGCGGCAGCGGCGATCACGCTCGCACAGCAGCGCGCAATCCTCGGGATCGCCCGACGTGACCGGCGTGCTGAAGTAGTCGCCGCCGGGCCGATCGAACGCCGTCTGGGCAGGCGCCGGCACGCTCGCAAATGCAAGCGAAAGCAGCGCTACACATGCCGCGACGCTGGCCATGACGGCCCCGGACAGGCGGCCCTTCCCCATCGGAACAGCTTTCGAGTTATTGACGACGCTCAGGTTTTTCGAGCCGGCCATTTGATCGCCGCAAACCTGTATGGGCGATGAACGGCTCAAGTCCCGATCGTTGGCCTAAAGCATGATCCGGAAAAGTGTGACGCGGTTTCCGAGAAGATCATGCGCAAACAAGCTCCTAGAACGCGTACTCGGCGTAGACCGGTTCCACCGAGCCCTTCCAGGGACCGTTGAACTTCTCCAGCATCTCCTCCGCCGGCGTCCGGCCGGAATCGATGATGCGATCGAGCGGCTCGAGGTGCCGGGTCTCGTCGCGGCCAAGCTGGTCGATCTGGCCGCGCCGGCGCAGGCCGGCATGTGCCAGAACGAGGCACTCCTTGGCGATCTCGAACAGATAGCGATCCTTGATCCGCGACTTGAAGCCGAAGCGCGGCACGTCATCGCGCAGGGCCTGACGCTCATGCGCGGTCCAGTGCTTCACCATGTCCCAGGCGGCGTCGAGCGAAACGTCGTCGTAGAGCAGCCCGACCCAGAACGCCGGCAGCGCCGGTAAACGGCCCCACGGACCGCCGTCGGAGCCGCGCATTTCGAGATAGCGCTTGAGCCGCACTTCCGGGAAGATCGTCGAGAGATGGTTGGCCCAGTCCGACAGCGTCGGACGCTCGCCGGGAAGATTGTTGTTGCGGCCGTCGAAGAACGCGCGGAACGAGGAGCCCGACACGTCGATGTACTCCTCGCCGCGCTTGACGAAATACATGGGCACGTCGAGCGCGTAATCGACATAGCGCTCGAATCCCATGCCGTCCTCGAACGCCCACGGCATCATGCCCGCGCGCGCGTTGTCGGTGTCGCGCCAGATCTCGGACCGGAACGACAGGAAGCCGTTCGGCTTGCCCTCGGTGAACGGCGAGTTGGCGAACAGCGCAGTCGCGACCGGCTGGAGCGCGAGCGAAACGCGCAGCTTCTTGACCATGTCGGCTTCGGAGGAGAAGTCGAGATTCGTCTGCACCGTGCAGGTCCGGTACATCATGTCGAGGCCGTACTGACCGACCTTCGGCATGTAATTGGTCATGATCTTGTAGCGGCCCTTGGGCATCACCGGAATATCGGCGCGCGACCAGGACGGCGTCATGCCGAGCCCGAGAAAGCCGATGCCGAGCGGCGTTGCGATCTCGCGCACCTGTGCCAGATGCGCCATCAACTCGCTCTGGGTCTGGTGCACATTCTCGACCGGCGCGCCGGACAGCTCGAACTGTCCGCCGGGCTCGAGCGAGATCGCGCCGCCACCGGTGACGTCGTAGAGGCCGATGATGTTGCCCTTCTCCATGATCGGCTCCCAGCCGAGCAGGAGCTTCATGCCTTCGAGCAGCGCGCCGATGCCGCGTGCACCTTCGTACGGCACCGGACGGTGTCCTTCGAGCGTGAACGGCGTCTTCTCGTGCTCGGTGCCCATGCGGAATTCGGACGGGTCCTTGCAGCCCGCCTCGAACCACGCGACGAGCTCGTCGCGCGATTGCAGCGGCGTCATATCGATCTGGTCTCGCGCCATATCAAACTCTAATCAAAAGGCGCTTCGACCGAACGCGCGCGGGTGACAGGGATGGCCCGCGAACCCACCGGTTGCACGGACGAGCGGTTTGCCGCGCGATCATCGCGACGGCATGCTTTCGTTGACGCCCGCGGGCGGCAGTTTCATCTCGCCGCACGAGCAGCCCAGGCGATCGAGCAGATTGCTGAGCTTGACGGCATCGGTATCGGACAGTTTCGAGCCGACATATTTCTCGATCGCGGCCGAATAGGCGCCCCACATCCGCTTCTGCAACTCGCGGCCGGCTTCCGTGATCTCGACGAACTGGCCGCGCTTATCGATCTTGCATTCACGCCGCGAGGCGAGGCCCTCGTCGACCAGGCGGTCGATCAGCCGCGAGGTAGAATATTGAGGGATCAACATTTGCCGCTCGAGTTCGACCGGCCGCAGCTCGCCCGAGGGCGCCCGCGACAATTCGAGCAGCGCGTCATACCAGGCCAGCGGTGGGAAGCCGGCCTTCTTCAAGTCCTGCTCGACGCAATCGAGCACGCGGCTCTGCACCCGCATCAGGCGGATCCAGGCGGCTGTTGCCTCGGTCGATGGTCTGCGTTTCATGGTTCCGCTCAAGCTCGTCGCCCGTCTCTTACTCCATTCGATGCACCTGCATCAATATTGACTATTTCAAGCAGGTGCATGTAGTTGCCCTTTCGGCCGAACCAAGCATCCGGCGGAGAAATTCCGTGAAACCGTACGATTCGACCGGTGCCTGCCCGCTGTCCCCACATCGCCCTCCTGCAAGCCGGCCTGCCCTGTGAGCTGGTCGAGGTCGAATCGGCGCCAAGAGGCTCGAAACGGTTGGGGATTATCTAAAGCCGAACCCTGGGGCCAGGTCCCTGCGCTGGGCCTCGACAGCGGTGAGATCGTGACCGAAGGCCCGGTGATTGTCCAGATGATCGCCGTCAGGCCTCAGCCGAGGCGCTGGCGCCGGCCCGCGACAATTCCGAGCACCACGAGCTGAATTTCCTCACCTCCGAGGAGCGCAAGAGCTTCGGTCCGTTGTTCGCAGAGCACGACCGGCGAGGCGACGAAGAACTCGGATCGATCCAACTCTTTGCCCGCATTATTCGCAAAATCCGAATATCTAAGATGCACTGACATCAATTTTACGAGCATTGTCAGGGTTAACGATAACTCTGCGTCGTGCACTCCGCAGCCGTCACAATCCTTGTGAGAGCACTCCACTTGGCTCAGCTTCAGCGAGGAACACGACGCAGACCACCGGACTGGGAAGCTATTGTGACGGCTGTACTCCTTCTCCTGCTCGCGAGCGCAATCACTGGCTTGGCGACGGGACTAATCTTCCGAGTCTGGACTCTGTTGCTGGTCTCGCCGGCCACCGCGATCCTTACCGCAGCGGTCCTTCAGACCTCGGGCTTTGGATTTTGGACGGGCATTCCAATCGTCGTCGGCTGCCTGATCGCCGGCCAGCTCGCCTATTTGGCAGCGACGTTCTACCTGCACAGAGGGGAGCTCTCAATGCAGGACGACATCGACGGCGAGCCAGGCAAGCACGGCCATCGCGACATCAAGAATGAGAACGAGTAGGACCAGGCCGACCCACGAGGGAATTTTTCTGCGCCGACGGAGGAACCCGCGGCGCGGCCACGACCGACCCAGCAGCAATGGGGGCGCGTATCTTGCCGTAACGCCGGCTGCGCTGTCTTGAGACACCGTGGGGATCATTGCGGGACACCTTCAATGCTACTGGGCCATCCGGTGGATCATCAGCAAGAGCGGTGCCAGGGCGGAGCGTGGCTGCGACGGGAAGCGTGACACGGAAACGCGTCAACATTGCGAACCATGTGATCGGCGACGACGTCGAAGGAACATCTCCAGGAGACAGTTGCCTCATGAACATGATCGGGCCGCGCATTCTCGCCGTTCGGAGACGAAAAATAAAAAGGCCGGATCAATGATCCGGCCTTGCTGTTCTCGGATGCGCAGCCCGGGCTACCGGCAATCCTAGGCCGCCGCCTTCTTCGGCGCGAAGCGTCCGTAGAAGGTCTCGCCCTTCGCAGCCATCTCCTCGAGCAGCTTCGGCGGGGTGAAGCGCGAGCCGTACTTGGCCTCCAGCTTGTGGCAGAGCTCGACGAACGCCTTCGTACCCATGAAGTCGATATAGGACAACGTGCCGCCGGTGAACGGCGCAAAGCCGAAGCCGAGGATCGAGCCGACATCCGCTTCGCGCGGATCGGTGATGACGTGGTCCTCCACCGTCCGCGCGGCTTCCACGGCCTGCACCACCAGGAAGCGCTGCTTCAGCTCCTCGATATCGAGCGTATCGGGGTCGAGCTGCTTCGGCTGCAGCGCTGACAAGCCTGGCCACAGGCTCTTCTGGCCTTTGCCCTTCTCAGGGTAATCGTAGAAGCCCTTGCTGTTCTTGCGGCCGAGACGCCCCTGCTTCTCGACCATCTCGACCATCAGCTTCTTCTGATCCGGATTGATGGCGTTGGGGCCGAGATCGGCCTCCGTCGCCTTCATGATCTTGAGGCCGAGGTCGAGCGCGACTTCGTCGGACAGCGAGAGCGGGCCGACTGGCATGCCGGCCATCTTGGCGCAGTTCTCGATCATCGCCGGCGGCACGCCCTCCAGGAACATCTCGTTGCCTTCGGCGACGTAGCGGCCGACGCAGCGATTGGCGAAGAAGCCGCGAGAGTCGTTGACGACGATCGGCGTCTTGCCGATCTGGCGGACGTAGTCGAGCGCGGTCGCAAGCGCGACATCGCCGGTGTTCTTGCCGAGGATGATTTCGACCAGCATCATCTTCTCGACCGGCGAGAAGAAATGGATGCCGACGAACTTGCCCTGGTCCTTGAAGCTCTCCGCCAGCGAGGTGATCGGCAGCGTCGAGGTGTTCGACGCGAAGATCACGTCCGGCTTCAGATATTCCTGTGCCTTGGCAAAGGTGTCCGCCTTGACCTTGCGGTCCTCGAACACGGCCTCGATGACGAGGTCGACGTCCTTCAGCGCCGCATAGTCCGCGGTCGGCGTGATGCGCGCGAGCAGCGCTTCGGCATCGGTGGGCTTGGCGCGGCCCTTCTTGATCTGCTCCTCGATCACCTTCTGCGCATGTGCCTTGCCCTTGTCGGCACTCTCCTGGTCGCGGTCGATCAGGACGACGTCGAGGCCGGCGCGGGCCGAGACGTAGCCGACGCTCGCACCCATGAAGCCCGCGCCGATCACGGCGATCTTCTTCACCCTGGTCGGCGGCACGTCCTTCGGGCGGCGCGCGCCCTTGTTGAGCTCCTGCATCGACAGGAACAGGCTGCGGATCATCGCGGCCGCTTCCTTCGAGCGCAGCACCGAGGTGAAGTAGCGCGACTCCACACGCAGCGCAGCGTCGATCGGCAGCTGCAGGCCCTCATAGACGCAGCTCATGATCGCGCGCGCGGCGGGATAGTTGTCGTAGGTCTCGCGGCGGTAGATGGCGTTGCCGGCCGGAAACATCATCATGCCGGCCTTGGAGAACACCGGACCGCCCGGAAGCTTGAAGCCCTTCTCGTCCCAGGGCGCGACGGCCTTGCCGCCGCCCTTGATCCAGTCCTTGGCGGCCTTGATGAGGTCAGCGGCGGGAACGATGGCATGGATCAGGTTCAGCGCCTTGGCCTTCTCGACCGTGACGGGATCGCCCTTGAGCAGGATCGTCATCGCGTCCTGCGGCGGCACCAGACGCGGCACGCGCTGCGTGCCGCCGGCGCCGGGGAACAGGCCGACCTTGACCTCGGGCAGGCCGAGCCGCGTCTTGGGATTCTCGGCCGCGACTCGATAGTGGCAGCACAGCGTGATCTCGAAACCGCCGCCGAGCGCAAGACCGTTGATCGCAGCCGCCCAAGGCTTGCCGGAGGTTTCGATCGAACGCAGCACCAGCGAGAAGCGACGGCTCTGGTCGAACAGCATCTGGTTCGCCGCGGTCTCGCCCTGCTCCTTGAACACCTTGGCGTAGGCCTGGTTCATGCCTTCAAGCATGGAGAGATCGGCGCCGGCGCAGAACGCTTCCTTCGCGGAGGTGATGACGACGCCCTTCACCGCCGCATCGGCGGTGGTCGCCTTGACGATCGCCTCGAGCTCGTTGGTGGAGGTCTCGTCGAGCACGTTCATCGAACGGCCCGGGATGTCCCAGGTGACGAGCGCGATACCGTCGGAATCGGTCTCAACCTTGAAATTCTTGTACGACATGCTGGTTGCTCCTCAACCCTTAGACGCGCTCGATGATGGTCGCGGTGCCCATGCCGCCGCCGATGCACAGCGTGACCAGGGCGGTCGACTTGTTGGTGCGCTCGAGCTCGTCGAGCACGGTGCCCAGGATCATCGCGCCGGTAGCACCGAGCGGATGGCCGAGTGCGATGGCGCCGCCATTGACGTTGATCTTGGCGGTGTCGATGTCGAAAGCCTGGATGTAGCGCAGCACGACGGAGGCGAAGGCCTCGTTGAGCTCGAACAGGTCGATGTCCGACTTTTTCATGCCCGAGCGCGCGAACAGCTTTTCGGTGACGTCGACCGGACCGGTCAGCATCATCGCCGGCTCGGAGCCGATGTTGGCAAACGCGCGGATTTTTGCCCGCGGCTTCATGCCGTACTTGCTGCCCGCTTCCTTGCTGCCGAGCAGCACGGCGCCGGCGCCGTCGACGATGCCCGAGGAGTTGCCGGCGTGGTGCACGTAGTTGACGCGCTCGATCTCGGGATGCGACTGCACCGCGACGCCGTCGAAGCCGCCCATCTGCGCCATCATGGTGAACGACGGCTGCAGCTGCGCCAGCGACTGCATCGTCGTCGAGGGACGCATATGCTCGTCCTTGGCGAGGATGGTGAGGCCGTTGATGTCCTTCACCGGCACCACCGACTTGTCGAAGCGCCCCTCGTCCCAGGCCTTGGCCGCGCGCTGCTGGCTCTGCACGGCGTAGGCGTCGACGTCGTCACGCGAGAAGCCATATTTGGTCGCGATCAGATCGGCCGAGACACCCTGCGGCATGAAATAGGCCGGCACCGCAATCGAGGGATCCATCGGCCACGCGCCGCCGGAAGCGCCGATGCCGATGCGGCTCATGGATTCGGCGCCGCCGCCGATCACCAGCTCATGCTGACCGCTCATGATCTGCGCCGCAGCGAAGTTCACGGCATCGAGGCCGGAGGCGCAAAAGCGGCTGATCTGCACGCCGGGCACGGCATCGCCGAGACCGGCCTTGAGCGCTGCGAAGCGCGCGATGTCGGAACCAGCTTCACCAACGGGATCAACCACGCCGAACACGACGTCGTCGACGGAATCTTCGGGAAGGTTGTTGCGGTCCTTCAGCGCCTTCAGCGGCACGGTGGCGAGCGCAAGCGCCGTGACCTCGTGCAGTGCGCCGTCCGCCTTGCCGCGGCCGCGCGGGGTGCGAACGTGGTCGTAGATGAATGCCTCAGGCATGACGCCCTCCTGATGTGATGTTCAGATGCGATTGGGAGCAGGCAGCGGAAGCAGGCCTCAGAAAGCTTCCGCCGGCAATTCCATGATGGTGGCGCAGCCGGCCTGGATGCGCGCGAGATTGGCCGCAGTCTCCGGCAGCATCCGCTCCATGAAGAAGCGGCCGGTGACGAGCTTGGTCGAGAGATAGGGCGTCGCCCCGCTCTCGGCAATCTTGGCCTGCGTCACCTTGGCCATCTTCGCCCACATATAGCCGAGCGCCACGAAGCCGAAGAGATGCAGGTAGTCGGTTGCGGCAGCGCCCGCATTGTCCGGCTTCGCCATCGCATTCTGCATCAGCCAGGTGGTGGCCTGCTGGAGATGGCCGAGCGAGGTCGAGAGCGGCGTGATGAAGGGCTTGAGCGCCTCGTCGCCGCCATTCTCCTTGGCGAAGGCCATGACCTCGCCGAAGAAGGCCATGATGGCGCGGCCGCCGTCGCGCGGCAGCTTGCGGCCGACGAGGTCGAGCGCCTGGATGCCGTTGGCGCCTTCATAGATCATCGCGATGCGCGCATCGCGCACGAACTGCTCCATGCCCTGCTCGGCGATGTAGCCGTGGCCGCCATACATCTGCTGCGCCTGCACCGCGTTGGCGAAGCCGTAGTCTGTGAGGAAGGCCTTCAGCACCGGCGTCATCAGGCCCATGTGGTCGTCGGCGGCCTGGCGGTCCTTGGGATCCTCGGAGCGGTGGGCGACGTCGCTCTTCAGCGCGGTCCAGATCACAAAGGCGCGCGCGGCCTCGTTGAAGGCGCGGATCGAGAGCAGCGTGCGGCGCACGTCGGGATGCACGATGATCGGATCGGCCGGCTTGTCCGGCGCTTTCGCGCCGGTGAGGGAGCGGCCCTGGATGCGCTCGCGTGCATAGGCGACCGCGTTCTGATAGGCGACCTCGGACTGCGCGAGCCCCTGCACGGCGACGCCGAGGCGGGCCTCGTTCATCATCACGAACATGCCCTGCATGCCCTTGTTCTCTTCGCCGATCAGCCAGCCGGTGGCGTTGTCGTAGTTCATCACGCAGGTGGAATTGCCGTGGATGCCCATCTTGTGCTCGATCGAGCCGCAGACGACGCCATTGCGGGCGCCCACCGAACCGTCGGCGTTCACCAGGAATTTCGGCACCACGAAGAGCGACACGCCCTTGATGCCGGCGGGTGCACCCTCGATGCGGGCGAGCACGAGATGGATGATGTTGTCGGCGAGATCATGCTCACCGGCCGAGATGAAGATCTTGGTGCCGGTGATCCTGAAGCTGCCGTCGGGCTGGCGCACCGCCTTGGTGCGGAGCATGCCGAGGTCGGTGCCGCAATGCGGCTCGGTGAGGTTCATGGTGCCGGTCCACTCGCCCGCCACCATCTTCGGCACGTAGGTCTTCTTCTGCTCGGGCGTGCCGTGCACCAGCAGCGCCGCGGTCGCGCCCATGGTCAGGCCGCCATACATCGAGAACGCCATGTTGGCGGAGATCTGGAATTCGTTGACCGCCTGGCTCAGCGTCACCGGCAGGCCCTGGCCGCCGTATTCGGTCGGCGCCGACAGGCCGAGCCAGCCGCCCTCGACGACCTGCTTGAACGCTTCCTTGAAGCCTTTCGGCGTGGTGACGCTGCCGTCGTCGGCGCGCTTGCAGCCTTCGAGATCGCCCACGCGATTCAGCGGCTGCAGCACCTCTTCGGCGAGCTTGGCGGCTTCGCCGAGGATCGCCTCGCGCACGTCGCTCGATGCGTCGGAGAAGCCCGGCAGATTGTCGTAGCGGTCAATCTGGAAGACGTCGTTGAGCAGGAAGTTCACGTCTTCGACGGGGGCTTTATAGATCGGCATGGAGTTCTCCCGGCATGGGCCTTGAAATGATGTTCGTGCGGTTCCCGCGGCGCGTTTGCCCGCGAGCTTAGCGGGTTCGGCAACCTCAGGGCAGTGTCATGATTGGGCGGCCAGCTGCTCCGCCATCAGACGGTGCAGCATGTTGATCGCCTTGAGCGGACGCACCATCACCTTGAAATGCGTGATGCATCCCTCGCCGTCGAAGCTGATGATGTCGACGCCGTTGATCTCGATGCCGTCGATCATGGTCTTGAATTCGAGCACGGCGCCGCGCTCGTTCCTCCACTCACCCACATAAGTGAAGGTCGGACCGCCGAGCACCTGTTCGGCACTGGAGAGATATTTGAAGGTGAGGTCGCGCCCGCGCTGCGGCGTGTGAACGACGGGGCTTTCGAAGACGGCATCGGGGTGCAGAAGATCCCAGAGCGCTGTGCGGTCATGAGACTTCATGTAAGCGTACCAGGAATCGAGGCCGGTCATTCTCGGGTGCCTCCCTGAAGGCCTGGGCAAAAAAACGCGAAAACAACCCCAGGCACAGTAGCGAGCAAGTTGATTCCGCTGGGTTTTCGGAACGGGTCTTTGCCCGGCCCCTCAGCTGCCTCATATGCACATTGACGCATATGCGCCGATGCGCATAAAGTCAAGCCAATTGGTCAAGGTCGATAACAGGAGACCGGTCATGGCACTGGGCGACGCAATCCTCGCATGCCTGACGGAACGTCCGATGACGGGCTACGAGCTCGCCAAGACGTTCGATTCCTCGATCGGCTTCTTCTGGAAGGCCGACCACCAGCAGATCTACCGCGAACTCTCCAAGCTGCGCGACCGCGGCTACATCCAGGGCCGCGAGGTCGTCCAATCCGGCAAGCCCAACAAGCTGGTTTATACGCTCACCCCCGAAGGCAGAACAGCGCTGCGGCACTGGGCCGCGCGGCCAAGTACGCCGGCCTCGACCAAGGACGACCTCCTGGTCCGCCTCCATGCGCTCGACAGCATCGACATCGAGCCGCTGCGCGCCGATTTGATGGCCCGGCTCGAGCACCACCGCGACCGCCACGCCAATTACGAGCGCATCCTGAAGAAGCGTTTTCCGGACGGCACGGCAGAGGGCAGGCTCGACCTCGGAAACCTGCTCCTGCTCCGCCTGGGAGCCCGCCATGAGCAGATGGTGGCCGACTTCTGCGAGGAGACGCTCGAGGCACTCTCGGCGATGAGCGGCAAGGCTACCGTGGTGCCGATCGAGGATGGCAAGCGCGAGGGGAAGGGCTGAGGGGCCAGGATTGCTGCGTCATGGCCAGGTTCGTCCCGGCCATCCACGACCTTTCGCGCGGCACCGAAGAACGTGGATGCCCAGGACAAGCCCGGCCATGACGACCAGCGGTGCTAGTCACCCCGAGTTCCCCGCCCAACTTTAAGACAGCGGCGACGCGTTCCTTAACTCGTTATTTACCGTAACAGGAAAAAGTCGGTTTTCGAGGCAGACGACCCGCGCCAAATTCGATTGTCTTTGCAACCGGGGCGCGTGGGGAGGCTGGAGGCGCCGGGTGGGGCGCCGGAGTCGGAACCGGACAGAGTCATGAATTCGCGCGTATCGTGGAGTGTTGACGGCATCGACCCATCCGTCCGGGAGCGGGCCGAAGCTGCTGCGCACAGAGCCGGCATGTCACTCAACGATTGGCTGAACTCCACGCTCGGCGAGGCTGCCCCGCCGAACTTTCGCGGACCCTACGACCAGCGTCCGCAGCACATGCCGAGCCAAGGACCCAGTGAGGAGAGCCGCGAAGTCGCCGACATCCACCAGCGGCTCGACGCGATCACCCAGCAGATCGAACGGATTTCCAAGCCGGCCCCGCGTCAGGACGTCTCGCGCGAGCAGGGCGTCGCGCGTCAGCTCAACGATGCGATCTCGCGGCTCGATGCGCGCCTGTCGCAAATCTCCCGCCCGCAGCGGCAACCGCAGCAGCCGCAGGCCCCACGCCCCGCCCCGGCCGACACGCGCCAGCGCCAGGCCGATGCGGTCGAGCGCGCGGCCGCGCAGGTCTATCGCAGCTCACCGCCCCTGAGCCCGGCTTCGTTCGACGTCGCGGTCGCCGAGATCACCGCGCGCCAGAGCGAGCTCGACGGCTTTGCGCCCAGGCAGATGCCGCCGCGTGCCGCGCCGCCAATTGCGCCCGCGGCTCCTTACGCGCCGCCTATGGCGCCGCCCGCGCCTGCCTACGCGCCGCCGCCACCGCAGCCGGGGCCGGATTTCTCATCGCTCGAGCGCCACCTGCTCAAGATCACCAGCCAGATCGAGTCGCTGCAGCGTCCCGACAATACCGAGCAGGCGATCAACGCCTTCCGCAGCGAGCTTGCCGAAATCCGTGCCGCCATCACCGAGGCGATGCCGCGGCGCGCGATCGAATCGATCGAGAACGAGATCCGCTCGCTGCACCGTCGCATCGACGAGACCCGGTCCAACGGCACCGACGGCCAGGTCCTCTCGGGCATCGAGCATGCGCTGTCCGACATCAAGCAGGTGCTGCGCACGCTGACGCCGGCCGAGCAGCTCACCGGCTATGACGAGGCGATCCGCAATCTCGGCGCGAAGCTCGATCTGATCCTGCGCGCCAATGATGATCCCTCGACGGTGCAGCAGCTCGAAGGCGCGATCTCGGCGCTGCGCGGCATCGTCTCGAACGTGGCTTCCAACGAGGCGCTGGCACGGCTTTCCGAGGACGTGCAGCTGCTGTCGTCCAAGGTCGACCAGATCACCCGCGCCTCCGGCCACGCCGACAGCTTCGCGGTGCTGGAGCAGCGCATCGCCGCGCTTACCGCCGCGCTCGAAACCCGCGAGCGGCCTCAGCCATCCGAGAGCACCGAGCACCTCGAAGCCGCGATCCGCGCGCTGTCGGACCGCTTCGACCGTATGCAGGTCGGCAACGATTCCGCCTCCACCTTCGCGCATCTCGAACAGCGCGTCTCCTATCTACTGGAACGGATAGAAGCCGCCTCCGATCCGCACAACGGCAATTTGAGCCGAGTCGAGGACGGGCTGCACGACATCCTGCGGCACCTGGAGCGGCAGCAGGCGACCTATGCCGCGCTGGCCGAGAGCCGCAACTCCGCGCCGCCCGCGGATTCCGGCATGGTCGATCTCGTCAAGCGCGAGCTCGCCGACATCCGCTTCAGCCAGTCCGAAACCAACCGTACCACCCAGGACTCGCTGGAAGCGGTCCACAGCGCACTCGGCCATGTCGTCGATCGCCTCTCCATGATCGAGGGCGACCTGCGCACGGTGCGCACCGCACCGCCGGCTCCCGCGCCGCAGCCGATGCCCATGCCGATGGCGCCTCCCATGGAGCCCGCGCCGATCGCGCGCGAACCGCGGCAGCAAGCACAGCAGCCGAAATACGATCCGAAGCCCGAGCTTCCGAATCCGGCCGCGGCGCAAGCCGCCTTCGCCGCCGCGCCGCGCGAATTCCACGCTGCTGCCCCCACGCCGCCGCCGGTGCCGACGGCGCCGCCGGTTCCGCCCCGCGCGATCAGCGAAATCCTGGAACCGCATACGGTGCCGCCGCGCGCCGCGCTCGCGCCGGAATTGCCACCGGATCATCCGCTCGAGCCGGGCACACGGCCGGGCGGACGCGTCGCCACGCCGTCGGAGCGCATCGCCGCCTCCGAGAGCGCGATCAGCGGAATTCCCGCCGCGCCGAAGGAGCCGGTGTCGTCGTCGAGCTTCATCGCGGCCGCACGCCGCGCCGCGCAAGCCGCCGCCGCGCAGCCGGAAAAGACCGGCCGCGCCGCCAAGGCAGGGGCTGACCGGTCCAAGGACAAGGGCAAGGACGGCGGTTCGACCATCACCTCGAAGATCCGCTCGCTGCTGGTCGGCGCGAGCGTGGTCGTGATCGTGCTCGGCACCTTCAAGATGGCGATGAACCTGCTCGAAGGCGGCAGCCCGCCGCCGGCGCCGCAGGCCATGGACGATACGTCCAGCCAGCCGGCGCCGCTGGCCCCGCCGCCCCCGGTCGAGACCAAGCCTGCCACGCCCGAGCAGGTCACGCCGTCGATGACGTCGCCGACGCCGATCGGACGGCAATCCCAGAACAATGCCGCGCCGGCGCCCGCCGCCAATCCGGGCAGCTCGGCGTCGGTTGAAATCCCGCCGGCGCCTGCCGCTGCACCGCCGGCCTCTAGCGACGTCACCGGCGCGCTGTCGGGCACGAGCCGCGCCAAGCTCGGCCTCGTCCAGGTGCCGCCGAGCGAGAGACTGCCTGACGGCATCGGCGGCCCAGCCTTGCGCACCGCCGCGATGAAGGGCGATGCAACCGCGGCCTACGAGATCGGCGTGCGCTTTGCGGAAGGAAAGGGCGTCGCCACGAATTACGACGAAGCGGCGAAGTGGTACGACCGCGCGGCGCAGGCCGGCGTGGTGCCCGCGATCTTCCGCCTCGGCACGCTCTACGAAAAGGGCCTTGGCGTGAAGAAGGACGCCGACATCGCCCGCCGCTACTACACCCAGGCTGCCGAGCGCGGCAACGCCAAGGCGATGCACAATCTCGCGGTGCTCGACGCCGACGGCGGTGGCCGCGGTGCCAACTACAAGAGCGCGGCGCAATGGTTCCGCAAGGCGGCCGATCGCGGCGTCGCCGACAGTCAGTTCAACCTCGGCATCCTCTATGCCCGCGGCATCGGCGTCGAGCAGAACCTCGCCGAATCCTACAAATGGTTCAGCCTGGCGGCCGCGCAGGGCGATGCGGACGCCGCCGGCAAGCGCGACGACGTCGCCAAGCGTCTCGACCCGCAATCGCTCGCCGCCGCCAAGCTCGCGATCCAGACTTTCAGCGCCGAGCCGCAGCCCGACGATGCGGTCAATGTCATGGCGCCCGCCGGCGGCTGGGACACCGCGCCGCAGGCAAGCGCGAAGCCGGCGCCGAAGCCGGTCGCGGCCAAACGCTCGGCCTCCGCGGCGCATTAAGCCCGAGTAGTTTTAGACGAACAGAACGAGCCGCGCGCTCAGGTGCACCTCTCCCGCTTGCGGAAGAGGTCGCGCCGCAGGCGCGGGTGAGGGCTCTCGCCTCTTGGGGGTTCTCGCTTGCGGAGACACCCTCTCCCCAACCCTCCCCCGCAGGCGGGGGAGGGAGCGCACCTTCGGTGCCGCAACCATCGTGTCTCCTTCAGGCTCTCTCCATCGCCATTCACCACACCCGAAATTCCCGGTCCCTCCCCGCTCCGAATTCCGCTATTGAGGGGCGCGGCAATCGTTCCGTCCTTTCCGCGAGCATTCCGCGTTCGTCGATCCGCTCGCCGGTGCGTGGTTCAATGCAGCTTTACCTCCCGATCGCCGATCTTCCAGTCAACGTCTTCCTGGTGCTCGCCATGGGGGCCGCGGTCGGCTTCGTCTCCGGCATGTTCGGAATCGGCGGCGGCTTCCTGATGACGCCGCTGCTGATCTTCATCGGCATCACGCCGGCGGTGGCGGTTGCCTCCGTTGCCAGCCATATCGCGGCCTCGTCCTTTTCCGGCGCCCTATCCTACTGGCGACGGCGCGCGATCGATCCGGCGCTGGCAAGCGTTCTGCTCTGCGGCGGCGTGACCGGCACGGCACTCGGCGTCTGGACGTTCACGCAGCTGCGCGCGCTCGGCCAGCTCGATCTGATGATCGCGCTGTCCTATGTCGTGCTGCTCACCACCGTCGGCAGCCTGATGTTTTCCGAGGGCCTGCGCGCGTTGATGCGGACCCGGCGCGGCGCACTGCCGCCGCGGCGCACGCACAACTGGATCCACGGCCTGCCGCTGAAGATGCGGTTCAAGCGCTCGAAGATCTATCTCTCGGTGATTCCGGTCGTGGTGGTCGGCATCGTGATCGGCTTCATCGGCGCCATCATGGGCATCGGCGGCGGCTTCATCCTGGTGCCGATCATGATCTATCTGCTCAGGGTGCCCACCTCGACGGTGATCGGGACCTCGATGGTGCTGACGCTCGTCACGATGCTGTTCGCGACCATGCTGCACGCCGTGACCAACCACCTCGTCGACGCCGTGCTGGCGCTGATCCTGATGGTCGGCGGCGTCACCGGCGCGCAGTTCGGCGCCCGCGCCGGCCAGAAGATCCGCGGCGAGCAGCTGCGGTTGCTGCTCGGCCTGCTGATCCTCTCGGTCGGCGTCCGCTTCGCGATCGAGCTGGTGGTCCAGCCCTCGGATCTCTTCACCATTCGCGAGCTGGGAGTGAGCGGATGACGCGCACGCTTCTCGCCATCGTTCTCGTCCTGCTGCTCGGCGGTGCTGCGCGGGCCGAGCGGCTGATCGTGTCGGTCTCCAACCACCGCGTCACGGTGACACCGAACTATTCCGGCGAGGAGCTGGTGCTGTTCGGCTCGGTCGAGAGGGACGCCGCGACGCCGGCCGACCGCACGGCCTACGATCTCGTCGTCACCGTGAGGGGCCCGCGCGCCGACATGGTGACACGGCGCAAGGAGCGCACATTCGGCATCTGGATCAACACCGACTACCGGCAGTTCCTGCAGGTGCCGAGCTATCTCGCGCTGTTCGCCAACCGCCCCTTCGACGCGATCACCTCGCCCGAGATCGCACGGCGGCAGCAGATCGGGCTCAACAACGTGCTGCTGACGCAGCGGGTCGGCGGCGATTACGCCGACGTGGTGCCGAACGATGCGTTCCGCTCGGCCTTCATTCGCTTGCGCACCCAGCGCGGCCTCTATCGCGAGGATCCGAGCGCGGTGACGTTCCTGACACCAACGCTGTTCCGCACCGGCATTCCACTGCCCGCGGAGGTGCCGATCGGGACCTATGAGATCGAGATCAAGCTGTTTGCGAACGGCGCATTCATCGGCAAGACCGAGACCGCGTTCGAGATCGTCAAGGTCGGCTTCGAGCAGTTCGTCGCGACCACCGCACGGCACAACGGGCTGATTTATGGTCTCGCCACCGTGGCGATGGCGCTGATGACGGGATGGATGGCGTCGATCGTGTTCCGGAAGGATTGAAGACCATTGTCATTCCGGGGCGCGCGCAGCGCGAGCCCGGAATCCATTCATCCGCAGAGTTGGTGGCCCGATGGATTCCGGGCTCGACGCTTCGCGTCGCCCCGGAATGACGGCTCACAGCGCCACCTTCGCCGGTCGCGTCACCAGATAAATGCCAAGCGCCACCGGGATGATGCCCAAGAGATCGCGCGCCTCGACCTGCTCGCCGAGCACGAGGAACGCGAACAGCATGCCGAGCGGCGGCATCAGGAAATGATAGGCGCTGGCAGCGGTGGCGCCGCACACCTTCAGCAGTTGAAACCAGAGCCAATAGGCGAGGATCGAGCCGCCGAGCACGAGGAAGGCGAAGGCGCCGATCAGGCTCGGCGTATAGTCGATCGCATGGATATCGGCGAAGGTGAGCGCGACCGGCGTCAGCACGATGCCCGCGGCGAGGTTCTGCACGCCGTTGCCGATCCACAAGGACCCCTTCGGCGCCAGCAGCTTGAACAGGATGGTGCCGGACACGAGCGAGGCCAGCGAGGCCAGCGTGAAGACGATGCCGTGCAGGGAATCGGTACCGACCGACAGGCGGTGCCAGACGATCGCCGTCACGCCGATCACGCCGAGCAAGAGGCCGCTCGCCTTGCGCCACGTCATGCCTTCGCCGAGCAAAATCGCGGCGAGCGCCGCCGTGAACACCGGATTGGCCGAGACGATCAGTCCGCCGAGGCCGGCGGAGACCGATTGCAACCCGGTGTAGCCGAGCCCGAGATAGAGCGCGTTGTTGGCGATGCCGAGCACGGCGAAGACGGCGGCGTCGCGCCAGGACAATGACCAATCGTCGCCGCGGATCAGCGTCGCAACGAGAATCAGGATGCCGGCCAGCGAGAAGCGCGCAGCGAGCAGGATCAGCGGCGGGCAATGGGTGACGCCGATCTTGCCTGCGACGAAGGCATAGCTCCAGAGCAGGCAGAACAGGCCGATGGCGAACGGCAACGTGTTGAAACGGCTGCGGGGCGCGGGAAGCGAGGTGGCGAGCGACATGAGGGCATTCTCCTGAGCCCTCGATCTAGAGAGATGGCTTGTCATTTGGAAATTAAATGATTAACTCCACGCCAGTTGAATTTCGAATGGATGCGCCCATGCTCGATCTGGAGCTCCTGCGCAGCTTCGTCTCGGTGGTCGAGGCCGGCGGCTTCACCCGCGCCGGCGCCCGCGTCCACCGCACGCAGTCGACCGTGAGCCAGCAGATCAAGCGGCTGGAGGAGGATGTCGGCCAGCTGCTGCTGCACCGCGACGGCAAGGACGTGCGGCCGACCGAGGCCGGCGAGCGCCTGCTCTCCTATGCGCGCCGATTGCTCTCGCTCGCCGAGGAGGCGCGGGACGTGCTGCGCCAGCCTGATAGCGAAGGCGCGATCCGGCTCGGCATCCCCGAGGATTTCGCGGCGTACCGGCTGCCCAAATTGTTGGGTGCGTTCTCGCGCTCGCATCCGGGCCTGCGGCTCGACGTGCGCGCCGACCAGAGCAAGCACCTGGCCCGCGATCTCGAACGCGGCGAGCTCGATCTTGCGCTCTACAAGCGCGAGGCCGGCGGAAAGGACGCGATCGCGGTGTGGCCGGAGCGGGTGCACTGGGTCACCAGCAAGAGCCATCCGGTCGACATCAACGTGTCGTCGGTGCCGCTGATCGGCTTTCCGCTCGGCTGCATCTATCGCGCCGGCGCCATCCACGCACTGGAAAGCGCGGGCCGCGCCTGGCACACCGCCTATACGTCATCGAATCTCGCCGGCATCCAGGCCGCCGTCGCCGCCGGCATGGGCCTGAGCATCCTGTCGGAGATGTCGATCCAGTCCGAGCACCGCGTGCTGACGGCGAAGGAGGGCTTTGCGCCGATCAACAAGACCGAGCTCGCACTGATGGCTGCGCCGGATGCGAGCCCGGCAACGCTGCGGCTTGCCGATCGTCTCGCGGAGTTTTGCGACACGGTGCAGACCAAGGCGGCTTGAGCTCGCTGGACCTCCGGCGTCTCTCAATTGGCCGCGGACAGCAGCTTGTCGCCGCACGCATTTGCGTAGAACTTGCCGCCGCATTGGCGCTTGATCGCGGCGCAGCGGGCTGCGCGCGACGCATTCTGCGGGATCGTGAATCCGCAACTGAGACCGTCGGCGCTGAGACCGGATTTGCCGGCGGCAAAGGCCGCGCCGGAGGCGCTGATGCAAACGACGAGCAGGCCCGCAACGGCGATTTCGATCGGCAATCGCGTCAGCAGTCGTGTCAGCGGTCTCATGGGGCGCCTCCTCCACACTGATGGCTGAATCTTTCGTAATCTAGCACCGAATCCCGGTTTCTCCGTGCTCGCCCGGGTTCCCAACTCGGCCCGTTCCTTGCATAAATTTGCGCCAGCGCAGTGCACGCGCGCACGGGCGACAGTTCCGGTGCAAGGGCAGGACGCGTAGATTGGTAAGAGTTCTTTCGACCCAGGAAGTGACGGCTTTGCAGGATTCATCGTTCCAACCCAGTTTTCCGGCCCCCGGACAGCCCATCGACGAACTCGCGCTGGCTGAGATCAAGGGCGCGATCCTGGCAAAGCTGCGCCTTGCCATCGGCAAGGACGCGGGCATGGCGACCAAGCACGACTGGTACCAGGCCGCAGCACTGGCTCTGCGCGACCGCATCGTGCATCGTTGGCTCACGGTCGAGAAGCACAGCTACGATGCCGGGCGCAAACGGGTCTATTATCTCTCGCTCGAATTCCTCATCGGCCGCCTGTTCACCGACGCGCTCAACAACATGGGGCTGCTGAAGATCTTCGAGGTCGCGCTCGGCGATCTCGGCGTTTCGTTACCCGAGCTGCGCAAATGCGAGCCGGACGCGGCGCTCGGCAATGGCGGCCTCGGCCGGCTCGCCGCCTGCTTCATGGAGAGCATGGCGACGCTCTCGATCCCCGCGATCGGCTACGGCATCCGCTATGATTTCGGCCTGTTCCGCCAGATCATCAACCAAGGCTGGCAGCAGGAATATCCCGATGAATGGCTGAGCTTCGGCAATCCCTGGGAATTGCAGCGGCCGGAGGTGATCTACGACATCAATTTCGGCGGCGGCATCGAGCATGTCGACGACAAAGGCCGGGACCGCGCCATCTGGCATCCTGCGGAGACCGTGCAGGCGATCGCTTATGACACGCCGATCGTCGGCTGGCGCGGCCAGCACGTCAATGCGCTGCGGCTGTGGTCGGCGCGCTCACCCGATCCGCTGAAGCTCGATGCCTTCAACAAGGGCGATTATGTCAGCGCCAGCGCCGAGCAGTCGCGCGCGGAGGCGATCTGCAAGTTCCTCTATCCGAACGACGAGAGCCCTGCGGGACGCGAGCTGCGACTGCGCCAGGAATATTTCTTCGTCTCGGCCTCGCTGCAGGACCTGGTGAAGCGGCACCTCGGCTCCGACGGCCAGCTCCGCAGCCTCGCGAGCAAGGTCGCGGTGCAGCTCAACGACACCCATCCGAGCCTCGCCGTCACCGAGCTGATGCGGATCCTCGTCGACCTCCACAATTTCCGCTGGGACGAGGCCTGGAAGATCACGGTCGCCACCCTCTCCTACACCAACCACACGCTGCTGCCCGAGGCGCTGGAGACCTGGCCGGTCGAGCTGTTCGAGCGGCTGTTGCCGCGGCATCTGGAGATCATCTACCGGATCAACGTGCAGCATCTGGCGCTCGCCGAGGCGCGCTGCCCCGGCGACATCGACTTCCGCGCCTCGGTCTCGCTGATCGACGAGAAGAGCGGACGCCGCGTGCGCATGGGCCAGCTCGCCTTCGTCGGCTCGCACCGCATCAACGGCGTCTCGGCGATGCATTCCGACCTGATGCGCGAGACCGTGTTCCACGACCTCAACCATCTCTATCCCGGCCGCATCACCAACAAGACCAACGGCATCACCTTCCGCCGCTGGCTGATGCTGGCGAACCCGAAGCTGACCGACCTGCTGCGCGAGACCTGCGGCGAGGCCGTGCTCGACGACCCCACCCAGCTCTCGCTGATCGAGGCGCGCGCCAGCGACGTCGAGTTCCAGAAGGCATTCCGCAGCGTCAAGCACCACAACAAGACGGCCCTGGCGCGCCTGATCGGCGAGCGGCTCGGCATCAAGGTCGATCCGAGCGCGCTGTTCGACGTGCAGATCAAGCGCATCCACGAGTACAAGCGCCAGCTGCTCAACGTCATCGAGACGGTCGCGCTCTACCAGTCGATCAAGGACGATCCCAACGCCAACTGGGTGCCGCGGGTGAAGATCTTTGCCGGCAAGGCGGCGGCGAGCTATCGCTACGCCAAGCTGATCATCAAGCTGATCAACGACGTCGCCGAAATCGTCAACAACGATCCCGCGATCGACGGCAAGCTCAAGGTCGTGTTCCTGCCCGACTACAATGTCAGCCTCGCCGAGGTGATCATTCCCGCGGCCGATCTCTCCGAGCAGATCTCCACCGCCGGCATGGAAGCCTCCGGCACCGGCAACATGAAGCTGGCGCTCAACGGCGCCATCACCATCGGCACGCTCGACGGCGCCAATATCGAGATCCGCGACTATGTCGGAGCCGAGAACATCGCGATCTTCGGCATGGAGGCCGGCGACGTGATGATCCGGCGCAAGCAGGGGCTGGATGCCTCCGACGTGATCCGCAATTCGCCGAAGCTGCAGCGCGCCATCAACGCGATCGGCGCCGGCGAGTTCTCGCCCGGCGAGCCCGGCCGCTTCGAATCGATCGCGCATGCGCTGCGCTATCTCGACCATTACATGGTCAGCGCCGATTTCGATTCCTATTACGAGGCGCAGCGTGCGGTCGATGCGCGCTGGCTGGTCTCGTCGGCATGGACACGCGCCTCCATCCTCAATGTTGCGCGCATGGCCTGGTTTTCCTCCGACCGCACCATCCGCGAATATGCCGAGGAAATCTGGAACGTGCCGGTCAACCCGACCACACCGCTTCTGCCGGACCTGCGCGACGCCGCAGGCTGATTTTCCGTGGCGTGAAACGGGCGTTACCTGCGAGGTTATTGCATCAGGCGCAACGGATGGTGATATGATTGTCATCATCCCCACGGCGGCGTCAGCGAGACGAGCGCTGCAACGTCAAACGCCGTCATTGCGAGCGCAGCGACGCAATCCAGGTTCTTTCCACGGAGACAGTCTGGATTGCGTCGCTGCGCTCGCAATGACGGTGGGGCAACACCGAGGACTTCAATGCACGCCAAGCTCCCGCACCCGTTCGACGACGCCACCCGCGTCACCGCCGGTGACTCCAGCTGGCAGGGGCACACCAGCGACGATTACTGGGCCTTCGTCGGCCCATTCGGCGGCGCCACCGCCGCGACCATTTTGCGCGCGCTGATTGAGCATCCGCAAGCCGCCGGCGATCCGCTCGCACTCACCGTCAACTACTGCGCGCCGATCGCGAAGGGGCCGTTCGATCTCGACGTGCGGCTGGTGAAGGCCAACCGCTCCAGCCAGCATTGGAGCGTCGAGCTCAGCCAAGGCGGCGGCGAGGTCGCAACGCTCGCCACGGCGGTGTTCGCCGAGCGCCGGCCGTCCTGGGAGCACAGGGTGGCGCAATATCCGGATGCAAAGCCGTTCGAAGAGACGCTGCCATTCCCGAAGATCTCGGCGTCCTGGGCCAACCAGTACGAATTCCGCTTCGTCGAGGGCGAGATGCGGATCGGCCCGCAGCAGGCCGAGCCGGCCAGCACCTATTCGAAGATCTGGATCAGCGACCGCACGCCGCGCAAGCTCGACATGCTGTCGCTGACGTCGATGTCGGACGCCTTCTTCGGCCGCATCTTCCACGCCAGGCGCGAGCTGGTGCCGTTCGGCACGGTGTCGCTGACCACCTATTTCCACACCGACAGCGACGAGCTCGCGACTGAAGACATCACCCGCGTGCTCGCGACGGCCGATTCGAAGATCATGCACAAGAGCTACGCCGACCAGAACGCCGAGCTGTGGTCGCCGAACGGCAGGCTGCTCGCGACCACGACGCAGATCGCGTATTTCAAGGCCTGAGGTCTCGCACCGATGTCGTCCCCGCGAACGCGGGGACCCATAACCACAGGGAGTAATTTGGCGAAGACTCATAGTGACCCTTTCTTCGCCGGCACTTGCACTGCACTCTCTCGATAGATCACGCGGTATGGGTCTCCGCGTACGCGGGGACGACACTGAGTGTGTGGTTCGCGCAAGTGCCCATAAACAAAAAGGGCGGCCTTGCGGCCGCCCTTTTGCATTTCAAACGCTGCGAGCTTACTCCGCGGCCAGCTTCAAGTCCGGCGCGGCAGCGCGGACCTCGGCATCGACCTGGGCTTCGAACTTGGCAAAGTTCTTCTGGAACATGCCGACCAGCGCGCGGGCGGTCTTGTCGAACTCGTCCTTGTCCTTCCAGGTGTTGACCGGGTTGAGGATCTCGCTCGGCACGCCCGGCAGCGCGGTCGGGACCGCGAAGCCGAAATATTTGTCGGTGCGGAATTCGACGTTGCGCAAGCTTCCGTCGAGCGCGGCGGTGAGCAGCGCGCGCGTCACCTTGATCGGCATGCGCGAGCCGACGCCGTATTTTCCGCCGGTCCAGCCGGTGTTGACGAGCCAGCAGTCGACATTGTGCTGGGCAATGAGGTCGCGCAGCATGTTGCCGTAGACGGAGGGGTCGAGCGGCAGGAAGGGCGAGCCGAAGCAGGTGGAGAATTCCGGCTGCGGCTCGTTGCCGAGACCGCGCTCGGTGCCGGCGACCTTGGCGGTGTAGCCGGAGAGGAAGTGATACATCGCCTGCGCCGGCGAGAGCTTTGCGATCGGCGGCAACACGCCAAAGGCGTCGGCGGCGAGCATCACCACGTTCTTCGGTTGCGGCGCGCGGCCGGTGCGCGAGGCGTTCGGGATGAAGTCGAGCGGGTACGCCGAACGCGTGTTCTCGGTCTTGGAGCCGTCGTCGAAATCGACCACGCGGGTGTCTTCGTCGAGCACGCAGTTCTCGAGCACCGCGCCGAAGCGCGTCGAAGCCGCATAGATCTCCGGCTCGGCTTCCTTCGAGAGCTTGATGCACTTGGCATAGCAGCCGCCCTCGAAATTGAAGACGCCGTTCGGGCCCCAGCCGTGCTCGTCGTCGCCGATCAGCGTGCGGTTGGGATCGGCCGACAGCGTGGTCTTGCCGGTGCCCGACAGGCCGAAGAAGATCGCGGTGTCGCCCTTGGTGCCGACATTGGCCGAGCAGTGCATCGGCATCACGCCGCGCTCGGGCAGATAGTAGTTTAGCGTGGTGAAGACCGACTTCTTCATCTCGCCGGCATAATAAGACCCGCCGATCAGGACGATCTTGCGGGCGAAATCGATCGCGACGACGTTCTCCGAGCGCACGCCGTGGCGTTTAGGATCGGCGCGGAAGCTCGGCATGTCGATGATGGTGAGCTCCGGCACGAAGGTCGACAGCTCGATCGCCTCGGGGCGGATCAACAGCGTGCGGATGAACAGCGAGTGCCAGGCGAGCTCGGTGAAGACGCGCGTCTTGATCCGGTAGGCCGGATCGGCACCACCGTAGAGATCCTGCGCAAACAGCTTCTTGCCTTCGGCGTGCTTGAGGAAGTCCTGGTAGAGCGTCTCGAACTGCTCCGCGGTGATCGACTGGTTGCCGGCCCACCACATCTTCTCGTCGGTGGTGGCGTCACGCACCGTGAACTTGTCCTTCGGGCTGCGCCCGGTGAACTCGCCCGTGTCGGCGCAGAGTGCACCGTCAGCGGACAGCACGGTCTCACCCGCCGCGAGCGAGTATTGATAGAGTTGCGGCGCACCGAGATTCCAGTGCACCTGCTTGAGATTCTTTAAGCCGAATTTGTCGGCGCCGAAGGCACCGTTGCGCACGCCCGTCTCTTGCACGAAAGAATCCTCCTAGAACCCGCGACACTCAGCGCGACCAAGTTTGGCGCCCGCGGTCATCTTGATCAATGGGCCGTTCGGCCTCGGCTGAACGACCTAATAATGATGAACGCTGACGTTGCCAAGCTGATCCCGCAGGATTTGGTTTATTCAAGGACCGCGCCAAACGTCGCGCATGTCAGCTCTGAGCAACCGCGGCAGAAAAGTACGTATGATCGCGCAACCAAATGCGCGTTTGCGCGTTTCACGGGGTTATTGCGATGCACAATCCCTCCGGCGCAATTTTACCTGGCCTCACCTTCGCCGATCAGTGCGAACGGCCCCCACATCGCGGGATAGGCGTTGCGCGGCGACGAGGCGTCGTCGAGGTAGGCTAACATCGCACGGCGCAAGGCTTCGGCACGACCGATCTTCGGTTCGTTCTTGAGCAGCTCGAACGTCGACGTGGTCAGGCGGGTGGCAGCTTCCGAATCCACGGCCCAATGCGAAACCAGCAGCGCGCGGGCACCTGCGTAGAAGAACGAGCGCGCCAATCCCGACAGCGCCTCGGCCCCGGGCTTGTCGCCCGCGATGGTGTTGCAGGCCGACAGCACCACCCAGTCCGCATTGAGCTTGAGCTGGGCCACCTCGCTCGCGGTGAGAAGACCGTCGTCGAGCTCCGACGGCTGATCCGGAATGGAGAGTGCAAGCGAGGGTTCACCCAGTCCCTTGACGTCGCCGGCGACAAGGCCGTGGGTGGCAAAGTAGATGATGCCGTATTGGGCAAGCGCTGCACGCTTCAGCGTCGTTTCGCTGGCATCGCGTCCGAGATGGATATCGGCCGCGGCGGCGCCGACGTCCCTCGCCACCGCATTCAGTTCGTCGGCGGTGTCGGGCAGCTGCGGCAGCGCCTGCGCCAGCCGCGCGCGATCGACGCCAGCGCCGCGCCAGAACTCGGCATAGGCAATCGTCGCGATGCTGCGCGCGGCGACCTTGCCGTTCGCAGCGCGCCGGTCGCCAGGACCTTCCGCTGCAGGACTGAACACGGGATCGCCGAATCCGGTCATCGGCTTGACGCCGCGATCCCTGCGGGCAAAGGCGCGCAGCGATTTCAGGCTGATCACCGACGGCAGCACCGAGACGGCCTGACGCCGCAGCAGCCAGGCGGCGTCGCGATAGCCTTCGGGCCGGTCAGGGATCGCCACTTGCGGTTTCTCCGTGACCAGCAGATGAAATGGCAGTGCGGTCAGCGCGGCCGACGGCACGACCAGCAGACTGCGCTTGTCCTTCGTCAGCGCCTCGACAGGGCCGAGCAGCGCGGCATAGAGCTCGCTCGCGAGCGCAAGATCGAACAGTCCCGATTTGCCGGAGGCATCGCGCGCCTTGCCGACATCCAGGCCCCTGCGGAAGGCTGCCACCTTCTGCGCCAGCGCATCCGCTCCGAGAGAAATCTTTTTCCAGTCGACGGCATCGCGCCTGATCGCCACGACATAGCTCTCATTGTCGACGACGGAGTAGATCACCATCGCCTCGTCGGCCGAGAGCAGCGGCTGGATTTCCTTCACGGTCAGCGGCTGCGGGTTGGAGAGGGAGGCATAGTCGGGAAACTCGACTGCGAGCGTCTTCTGCAATCCATTGCGCGCGCTCGCGATCGCCGCGAGCCGCGCGCGGCTGCGCTGCTCGGCCGCGGCGTCGCGCTGCGCGGGCTGCTTCGACACCGCAGCGATGATCGCCTTGTCGAGCGCGTCGGACTCGGCTGCGAGATCCTGATCGCTGCGCACGAGCTCGGCGAGCCGATCGCTGCCGGCCGCCAACCGCACGGCGAGCTTGTTCACGGCAGAGGCGGCGGAAGATTGCTGGCCGCGCTGGATCGCGCCGAGCGCATCATCGAGCGCCCCGTCGTTCGCCAGCAGCGATTGCTGCCGCGCAGCGAACAGGATCGGCAGCGCGACACGCAGCCGGGCACGATTGGCGGCGAGCGTCTTCTGCGCGAACGGCAAAGCGTCCGCAGTTCGTCCCGTCGCCTGAAGGAAATGGGCGAGATTGCTCGTCGAGGTCGCGACATCAGGATGATCGGCCCCCAGTGCAAGCTCGCGGATCGCCAGCGCGCGACGATAGAGCGGCTCGGCATCGGCATGGCGCTGCTGGTGCTCGTAGAGCCCGGCGAGATTGTTGAGCGAGCGCGCGACATCGGGGTGTTCCGACCCCAGCACCTTCTCACGGATCGCGAGCGAGCGCTTGATCGGAGCTTCGGCATCGGCGTCGCGATTGAGGTCGCGATCGACCTGACCGATGTTGTTGAGGACGGTCGCGACCGCGGGATGCTCGGGCCCGGCTGCTTTCTGATAGATCGCGAGCGCACGCCGGAACAGCGACTCGGCGTCGGCAAAGCGCTCCTGCTTCACATAGAGCGTGGCGAGATTGTTCAGGGCTCGGCCGACATCGGGATGCTCGCGCGACAGGCTCTTTTCGCTGACGGCGAGTGCGCGCCTGAACAGCGGTTCGGCTTCGGTGAAGCGGCCCTGCCGTTGATACAGCGCGGCGAGATTGTTCAGCTCAGGTGCGATCAAGCCGGTGTCGAGGCCGAGCGACTTTTCCATCAGCGCGATGGCGCGCTTGTAGATCGGCTCGGCCAGATCGTCGCGGCCCTGGCCGGCATGGACCTGGCCGAGATTGTTGAGCGCGGCGGACAGTTCGCGACCGTCGTTGGCCTTCTCCAGGCTCGCGACCATGGCCTGCGCCAGGGGCAACGCTTCCGCATATTTGCCGGCCTGATTGAGTGCGTTGATCCGCGCCCCCTGTGCGGCGAGATCGCCCTTCTGGGCGGGGGCCGGGGTGGCAAGCAACGTGGTGATCGCGAGCGCCAGACCCGCAGCCGATGCCATACGATGACGCGTCATGACCCCTCTCGCTGCGAGCCCGAAAACCATCACGGTCATGGGTCGCAGCGACGGGTAGCGGCGTTCAAGTCGTTGCGCCCTGGTCCATCTTCTTGCGCGCTTCGCCAGCGAGGCGGACCAGCATCTTGCGCAGCGCCGTGCCATCCGTCACCCGCTCCGGGAAGTCCAGCCGCAATGTGGTTTGGCCGTCCTGCATGTCGAGGCCCTCAGGGTCACAGCCGGTGCAGCGCCAGTCGGCCTCGGCGGCGCCGAGGAGCTTTGTTGCATAAAGGTTCATGGCGTCGCGATGGTCGGCATTCATGTGCTCGACGGCCCCCTCTTCCGCCGCCAGCAGGTCCTCGGCGCCGGCGAGGTCGGTGAGAAACTGATCGGGCCTGAGGTCGACGATGCGGCCGAAGCCCGCGACCAGATGGGTTCCCGTGGGCCGGATCCGGAAGAAGGAGAAATCCTTAAACGAAACAAAGCCCTCCGCCGACGGATGGGCACTGAGATACCGTCGCCGCAGCAGATCCTTGTCGCTGTCGGCCTCCTCCGCCCGGCCGGACAGCATGATCCGGGCGCCTTCCAGGGGATCGCCGGCCACGCGCTCGTCCAGCATCAGCGAGACCCGGCTGTCCGCGAGGACGTTCCGGGTGTGCACGGCGAGGCGCGAGATCAGCAGGATCGGCGATCCATCCGGGTGGCTGGCGAGATTGACGAGGGAACAATAGGGATCGCCGTTGCCGGTCATCAGCGTCGCCAAGGCCCCCTGCCGGGACCGCCGCAGCAGCGATTTGGCGAGCTTTCCGGGGTCGAAATCGGCGGTCGGCTGCATCGGCTTTCTCGAGTCAGGTGGTTGCATGAGGGGCCTTCTTTCGGGTAAACGAGAGTCCGGTTATGGGTCGAGATGCGGCGAATCTGCCGTGTTTCGTGGAACTTGGTCACACTTCAGCCCAGCTTGCATTGCTCGGTGACAAGGTTCGAACGCCAACTTCGGCACCCATGTATGCGGCGCATCACTGGATTGCTCGCCGTTTCAAGCCACGACCCAAACGGAAAGCAGAAAGCAGAGGCTCATGCCCACAATCGCTTTGGTCGACGACGACCGCAACATTCTCACATCCGTCTCGATCGCGCTGGAAGCCGAAGGCTACCGCATCATGACTTACACCGACGGCGCCTCCGCGCTCGACGGTTTCCGCACCACCCAGCCCGATCTTGCCATCCTCGACATCAAGATGCCGCGCATGGACGGCATGGAGACGTTGCGCCGTCTCAGGCAGAAATCCGACCTGCCGGTGATCTTCCTCACCTCCAAGGACGAAGAGATCGACGAGCTGTTCGGCCTCAAGATGGGCGCCGACGACTTCATCCGCAAACCATTCTCGCAGCGCCTCCTGGTCGAGCGCGTCAAGGCGGTGCTGCGCCGCTCGGCGCCGAAGGACCCGACCGTCGCGCCGAAGGAGAACGACGCCAAGGCGCTCGACCGCGGGCTGCTGCGCATGGATCCGGAACGCCATACCTGCACCTGGAAGAACGAGCCGGTGACGCTGACCGTCACCGAATTCCTGATCCTCCAGGCGCTCGCGACCCGGCCCGGCGTGGTGAAGAGCCGCAACGCGCTGATGGACGCCGCCTATGACGACCAGGTCTATGTCGACGACCGCACCATCGACAGCCACATCAAGCGGCTGCGCAAGAAGTTCAAGGTGGTCGACAATGAATTCGAGATGATCGAGACGCTCTACGGCGTCGGCTACCGCTTCAAGGAAGCCTGAGGCTCACGCAGCTTCACGAAAGACGAGAGCATCGCCGGTTCTGATTCCATCGGGACCGGGATCGCTCTAGGATGCGGGGACCTTCGCATAAGCTGTCCTAACGCGGGCGTAAGCATTGCTGGACCGAACGCAGCCTGATCCAAACCAGAGCGCCGGGGATGTCGCATCCGACGGCGTTCCGGAGCAGTTTGCCGAAGCCAAGCCGCAGGGCTGGCGGCCGCTGAACTGGCTGAAGCGCGCCGGGCAGTTCTTCTTCGCGCTGTCCTTCTCGAGCCTGACCCGCCGCATCGTCTCGCTCAACCTCGCCGGCCTCGTCGCGCTGGTGGCGAGCATCCTGTACCTGTCGCAATTCCGCGCCGGCCTGATCGATGCGCGCGCCCAGAGTCTCCTGGTGCAGGCCGAGATCATCGCCGGCGCGATCGCGGCCTCCGCGACCGTGCAGACCAACGCCATCACCATCGATCCCGACAGGCTGCTCGACCTCAAGCCGGGCGAGACCTATGGCGGCTCGGACGAATATTCGCCGCTGGACTTCCCGATCAATCCGGAGCGCGTGGCGCCGGTGCTGCGCACCCTGATCTCGCCGACCAAGACGCGCGCCCGCATCTACGATCCGAACGGCAGCCTGCTGCTCGACAGCCGCAACCTCGAAAACGTGCTGCGCTTCGATCTGCCGCCTCCGGCCGAGAAGCCCGGTATCGTCGAGCGCGGCATGGTCGCGGTGCGCACCTGGCTGAACCGCGGCGACCTGCCGCTCTATCGCGAACTCGGGCCCGAGAACGGCAATGGCTATGCTGAGGTGGGAGACGCCCTGCAGGGCCAGAAGCGCTCGATGGTGCGGGTCAATGCGCGCGGCGAGGTGATCGTGTCGGTCGCGGTCCCGGTGCTGCGCTCGCGCGCGATCCACGGCGCGCTGATGCTGTCGACGCAGGGCGACGACATCGACCAGATGGTCACCGCCGAGCGCCTCGCCATCCTGAAGGTCGGCGGCGTCGCCGCCGCCGTCATGATCATGTTGTCGCTGTTGCTCGCGAGCACGATCGCCGGGCCCGTGCGCCGGCTCGCCGACAGCGCCGAGCGCGTCCGCCGCCGCATCAAGGCCCGCATCGAGATTCCCGACTTCACGCGCCGCCGCGACGAGATCGGCCACCTCTCCGGCGCGCTGCGCGACATGACCAGCGCGCTCTACAGCCGCATCGAGGCGATCGAGATGTTCGCCGCCGACGTCGCCCATGAATTGAAGAACCCGCTGACCTCGCTGCGCTCGGCGGTCGAGACGCTGCCGCTGGCGCGCAACGAGAACAGCCGCGCGCGCCTGCTCGAAGTGATCGAGCACGACGTCAAGCGGCTCGACCGGCTGATCTCCGACATCTCCGACGCCAGCCGCCTCGATGCCGAATTGCAGCGCCAGGATGCGGTCCCGGTCGATCTGCGCCGCCTGTTGACGACGCTGGTGTCCGTCGCCAATGAAACCAAGCTCGGCCACGACGTCGCGGTCGAGACGCGCTTCGAGGGCCGGAGCCCGAACGACACCTTCTCCGTGACCGGCCATGATTCACGGCTCGGGCAAGTGGTCTCCAACCTGCTCTCCAACGCGCAATCGTTCTCGGAAGCCGGCAGCAAGGTGCGCCTCACTTGCCGCCGCGTGCGCGGCGAGATCGAGATCGTGGTCGACGACGACGGCCCCGGCATTCGCGACGACGCGCTGGAGCGCATCTTCGAGCGCTTCTACACCGACCGTCCGCATCAGGGCTTTGGCCAGAACTCCGGCCTTGGCCTGTCGATCTCCAAGCAGATCATCGACGCCCATGGCGGACGCATCTGGGCGGAGAACCGTCCCGGCCCGCTGGATGCCGACGGCGCTCCGGCGGTTGCCGGCGCGCGCTTCGTGGTGAGGCTGCCGGCCCTATGAGCGACGCCGGGTCCAGCGTTCACGCCTCCGCCGTCAAGGTCGGATCTCTGGCGGTGCTGATCCGCGGGCCCTCGGGCTCCGGCAAGTCGCGCCTTGCCTTTGATTTGATCATGGCCGGACGCTCGGGCGTGGTGGAAAGGGCCGTTCTGGTCGGCGATGACCGTGTCCATCTGGCGACAGTCGGCCACGAAATTGAGGTGCGGCCCGCGCCGGTCTTGGCCGGCCTGATCGAGATCCGGGGCTTGGGGATCCGCCGCTGCGACTTCGTGGAGCATGCGACTGTCGGTCTCGTGGTCGATCTGGACGCAGCGGATGCGGAGCGCCTGCCACCGGCGGAATCCCTGAAGACAGGCATTTTAGGTGTCGAATTACCGCGAGTCCCGGTCGGCCGCGGCTATTCGCCCCTCCCCCTGGTTGTTGCGGCCTTGACCACTACCAAGAGTTCATCCTCCGTTAACCTTTCCGGCGATTGTTTGAAGGGAAATTGTAACCATATCAACCCCAGTATCGCGACCGAATAGACCGGCGCAGCTCCCCTTATCCATCCGTCTAGATTCAGGGAGATACGCAACATCCCCCCTTGCGCGGGGGCTCTGGATGGTCAAAGTGGCGCGTTCGTGCGGTGCACCAAAAGCGCCCGCGAGGAGTTTTCCGATGATTGGTCTAGTACTTGTGACCCACGGGCGCCTTGCCGACGAATTCAAGGCGGCGCTTGAACATGTCATGGGTCCACAAAAGCAAATCGAAGCGATCACGATCGGCGCCGAAGACGATTCCGATCTCTGCCGAAGCGACATCATCGAGGCGGTCAACCGCGTCGATTCCGGCGACGGCGTTGCGATCCTCACCGACATGTTCGGCGGCACGCCATCCAACCTTGCAATATCCTGCATGAGCCGGCCCAAGGTCGAAGTGCTCGCGGGGATCAACCTTCCCATGTTGGTGAAGCTCGCAAAGGTGCGCGAGGAGCGTTCGCTGCCCGATGCGATCGCGATGGCTCAGGAAGCGGGCCGCAAATACGTCACCATCGCCAGCCGCGTCCTCGCCGGCAAATGAGCGGGGAGGCGTCACAAGCGGGGACAGGCGTGCCCGCGGGCGCGATCTCCAAGGATCTCCTGATCATCAACAAGCGCGGCCTGCATGCCCGTGCCTCCGCGAAATTCGTCCAGGCGGTCGAGCGCTTCGACGCGCAGGTGTGGGTGACGCGCGGCGGCGAGACCGTCGGCGGCACCTCGATCATGGGCCTGATGATGCTCGCCGCCGGACCCGGCACGACGATCACGGTATCCGCCGCCGGCACGGATGCCGAAGCCGCGCTCGCGGCGATCACCGAACTCGTCGAGAGCAAGTTCAACGAGGAAGGGATTTAGAGCATGATCCGGAAAAGTGCGCAGCGGTTTTCCGAAAAGATCATGCTTAAACAACAACCTAAAGCGCGATGACGATTCATCCTGATCGCATCGCGCTTTAGGCTTGTCATTCCGGGATGATGCGACAGCACCAGACCTCAGGTGCGCAATTGCGCACCGGGGAATCTCGAGATTCTCAGATGCGCAATCGCGCACCGCTGCTCGATGCTGCGCATCGCCCCGGAATGAGCTTCGGTCACTTCGCCGCCGGCGGCGCGATGTAGATGTTCCAGCTCATCGACGCGCCCGCTTTGCCGTGGGTGAAGCGGCGCGTCGCCATCACGATGCGCTCGGCGTTCGGGGCGGTCTCGGACACCCATTTCTCGAACTTGGGCAGGCGTTCGTCGGTCGGGTCAAACACGCCAATGAAGCCGTACTTCTTGACGTCATCACGCGAGGTCAGCCCGGAATCCCAGGCTTCGATCGGCAGCAGCGCGGCCGGATGATCCGGACTGTAGAACACCAGCGGCTGGATCGACTCCATGGTGCCGGCGACGACGGCCCAGCGCGAGGCGAAGCGCGCGTGCCAGGCCTGGGTCAGCTCGCGCGCCAGCTCCGAGCGCGCGCCATAGGTCGCGGTGTTGCCGGCATTGGCCGCCATCTCGCGCGAGGCGATCCAGGGCGAAGCGGCAAGCGTCGCGGCACTGAGCACGAGCCAGATCGCGGCGATGTTGAACAGCACAGCGCTCTGCACCCGCAATGCAGGAATCGCGACCAGCGCGAGCGGGACCAGGAAGAACAGCGAGATGCCCCAATCGGTCTTCATGTAGATGCTGAAGACCAGCGCGCCGAGCGGCGGGCCGAAGGCGACGATGACCTGGACGATCCAGACGTTCAGGGCCTGCGAGACATTGACGCCGGAATTGCCGCCGCGTGCCCAGGCGCGTGTGACGATGCGCGAGGGGGCGCGCAGCAGCAGCTTGACCCAGGGCGGCACCAGCGCCATGGCCAGCGCCGCGAGCGCCACCGGCAATGCGAGCAGCCCCAGATTGTGCAGCACATAGCCGGCGACGAGCTGATGCACCTGATCGCTGTCCTGGAGGCTGTAGGTGTCGCCGGCATAGGTCAGCGGCACGAAATGCGCGTCCGCCAGCCAGACGATGTGCGGGATCATCGCCGCGACCATGGTCACGATCGCGACCCACGGTGCGGGCGACGACAGGAAGCGCAACCGGTCGGGATGGATCAGCGCGGCAAGTCCGATGGCGCCGATCATGGTCAGCACCCAATATTTGGTCATCAGCGCCAGCGCGCCGGCAAGGCCGAGCAAGACTCCGGACTGCCAGGTCCGCTTCCCGAACGCGTTGAGATAAGCGAGCACCAGGAGAGGCAACGTGACGAGCTGGAGCAGGTCCGGGTTGTACTTGAAGCCCTTGAAATTGAAGATCGGGTAGAGTGCGATCATCACCACGACGAGGAACGCACGTCGCGCATCCACCACGCGCAAGCTCACGAGCCAGCAGATCACCATGCCGACGCTCACCGTCGCCATCGCGAGCGCATAGGTCGCCCAGTCCGCCGCCGGGAACACCTTGAACCAGAGGCCGGCCACCCATCCCGACAGCGGCGGGTGCTTGCCATAACCCCAGAGGAATTTCTGGCCCCAGCCATAGGCTTCTGCGACGTCCATGTGAACGTCCTGCGCCGCCTTGAGATTGATCAGGATAAAGGTCCAGAGCACCGCATGCAGGATGGCAAGCTGGATCACCAGCCACAGGCGCGCCTCGGGCCGGATCGCGCAGGCAACCAGCCAGGCCCGGAAGCGGTTGTAACTCAAGCGGGTCTTCGCCCGCGCTCTGGCGGATGGGATCGAGGTGGTGGACATGGGCCGTGCGTAGCGCGTTTTGGCCTGCCGTGGAATCAGCTTGGCGTGAAGAAAGGCCCTGAAAATACAGCAATATGGTTGCCGCACGGGGATGTGAGTGGTATCCCGCGCCCATGACGACCGTCCCCATTTCCAACATCCGCAATTTCTCCATCGTCGCCCATATCGACCATGGCAAATCGACGCTGGCCGACCGCCTGATCCAGATGACCGGCGGCCTCTCCGACCGCGAGATGGCGGGCAAGGAGCAGGTGCTCGATTCCATGGACATCGAGCGCGAGCGCGGCATCACCATCAAGGCGCAGACGGTGCGCCTCGCCTACCGCGCCAAGGACGGCAAGGATTACATCTTCAACCTGATGGACACGCCCGGCCATGTCGACTTCGCCTACGAAGTCTCGCGGTCGCTGGCGGCGTGCGAAGGTTCCCTCCTCGTGGTCGACGCCAGCCAGGGCGTCGAGGCGCAGACGCTCGCCAACGTCTATCAGGCGCTCGACAACAATCACGAGATCGTTCCGGTCCTGAACAAGGTCGACCTGCCCGCCGCCGAGCCCGAGAAGGTCAAGCAGCAGATCGAGGACGTCATCGGCATCGACGCCTCCGACGCGGTGATGATCTCGGCCAAGACCGGCCTCGGGGTCCCCGACGTGCTGGAGGCCATCGTCACGCGCCTGCCGCCGCCGAAGGGCGATCGCGATGCGACGCTGAAGGCGCTGCTGGTCGACAGCTGGTACGACGTCTATCTCGGCGTCGTCGTGCTGGTGCGCATCGTCGACGGCACCATGAAGAAGGGCCAGCGCGTGCGCATGATGGGCACGGGCGCCGCCTACGACGTCGAGCGCGTCGGCTTCTTCACGCCGAAGATGACGCAGGTCGAGGAGCTCGGCCCCGGCGAGATCGGCTTCATCACCGCCGCGATCAAGGAAGTCGCCGACACCCGCGTCGGCGACACCATCACCGACGACAGGAAGCCGGTCACGGAGATGCTGCCGGGCTTCAAGCCCGCGATCCCCGTGGTGTTCTGCGGCCTGTTCCCGGTCGATGCCGACGACTTCGAGACGCTGCGCGCCGCGATGGGCAAGCTGCGCCTCAACGACGCCAGCTTCTCGTTCGAGATGGAGACATCGGCCGCGCTCGGCTTCGGCTTCCGCTGCGGCTTCCTCGGCCTGTTGCACCTCGAGATCATCCAGGAGCGGCTGTCGCGCGAATTCGACCTGAACCTGATCGCGACCGCGCCGAGCGTCATCTACAAGATGAAGCTGACCGACGGCACCGAGATCGAGATCCACAACCCGATCGACATGCCCGACGTGGTCAAGATCGCGGAGATCCAGGAGCCATGGATCGAGGCCACGATCCTCACCCCCGACGAATATCTCGGCAGCGTGCTGAAGCTGTGCCAGGACCGCCGCGGCTCGCAGAAGGAGCTGACCTATGTCGGCTCGCGCGCGATGGTGAAATACGACCTGCCGCTCAACGAGGTCGTGTTCGACTTCTACGACCGCCTGAAGTCGGTCTCCAAGGGCTACGCCTCGTTCGACTATCATCTCACCGACTACAAGCCGGCCGATCTCGTCAAGATGCAGATCCTGGTCAACAACGAACCGGTCGATGCGCTCTCGATGCTGGTCCACCGCACCCGCGCGGAAGGCCGCGGCCGCGCCATGGTCGAAAAGATGAAGGAGCTGATCCCGCCGCACATGTTCCAGATCCCGATCCAGGCGGCGATCGGCGGCAAGGTGATCGCCCGCGAGACGGTGCGCGCGCTGCGCAAGGACGTCACCGCAAAATGCTACGGCGGCGACATCACCCGCAAGCGCAAGCTTCTGGAGAAGCAGAAGGAAGGCAAGAAGAAGATGCGGCAGTTCGGCAAGGTCGACATCCCGCAGGAGGCTTTCATTGCCGCGCTGAAGGTGGATAGCTGAAGGGGCGCGGGCCAGTTCGGGCGTGACGAGGGTCCGGGTCGATCGGTGATCGGGAGCCCGCAGACAAAAACCACGAAAACAACCCCATGCACAGTAGCCGGCCCCTTGTTCGCATTGCGTTTTTTCGATTCTCCGAATCCTGTTTGACCTGTCGGGCAAAACACTGGCAGAACGCAATGATCCCGGCGTGTGCGATCGGCTGAGCCCCGTCGTCATTCCGGGGCGCGCAAAGCGCGAGCCATGGTGCGCAATTGCGCATCTGAAAATCCATCGTGCAGCAAGTAACGTGGAGAAATGGATTCCGGGCTCGCGCCAAGTGGCGCGCCCCGGAATGATGGTCCTCCCGATAGCTTGATCATCGCCATCAGCTGCTCGCGCGCCTGGCGTAGCATTCGCGCATAACCGCCAGCCTTGCCCTCCGCCTGCGGATGGGCCACCATCCCCGCGCGCACCACCGACAAAACCAGAAGCGCCGAGGAAACGCATGAGCAAGCCGTCAGGCTTCGATTATGGCTGGGTCGTTGTCGCCGCGGGTGCGCTGATGACCTGTGTCGGGTTCGGCACGATGCTGTCGCTCGCGGTGTTCCTGCAGCCGATCTCGGAAGCGATGGGCTGGTCGCGCGCCGGCGTGTCGGCGGCGGCGACGCTGGATTTCCTCTGCATGGGCCTGGCCGCGTTCCTCTGGGGCGCGCTGTCGGACCGGTTCGGCACCCGCATCGTGGTGCTCGCCGGAAGCCTGCTGCTGGGGCTCGGGCTCGTGACGGCGAGCCAGGCGGCGACCCTGTGGCAATTCCAGCTTTGCTTCGGCGTGCTGATCGGCATTGCCGCCGGCAGCTTCTATGCACCGATGATGGCGCTCGCGAGCGCCTGGATCGAGAAGAATCGCAGCCTTGCGGTGGCGCTGGTCTCCGCCGGCATGGGCGTGTCGCCGGTGACGATCGCACCGGCCGCGAGCTGGCTGATCACGGCCTACGACTGGCGCACCGCGATGCTGGTGATCGGCATCACCGCCTGGGCGCTCCTGATCCCCGCCTGCTTCCTGGTGCGTCCGGCGCCGGCAATTGCCGACCCCGCAACGTCGGACGCTGCGCCTGATGTCGAGCTGACCGCGGCGCAGGCGCTGCGCACGCCGCAGTTCATCGCGCTCGCCGCTGCCCATTTCGCCTGCTGCGCCGCGCATTCCGGCCCGATCTTCCACATGGTGTCCTATGCCATGGTCTGCGGCATCGCCCCGCTCACGGCGGTGACGGTCTACAGCGTCGCCGGCGTGTCAGGCCTCGGCGGCCGCCTGCTGCTGGGGGCGCTGGCCGATCGCATCGGCGCAAAGCCCGTGCTGGTCGGCGGGCTCCTCGTGCAGGCCATGTGCATCGCGACCTATCTGGCGGTGGCGCAGCTCGGCGAATTCTATGCCCTCTCGGTGGTGTTCGGCCTCGCCTATGGCGGGGTGATGCCGCTCTATGCGGTGCTGGTCCGCGAATTCTTCGGCGCGCGCATCATGGGCACGGTGTTCGGCGCGGTGTCGGCCTTCGCCAGCCTCGGCATGGCGCTCGGGCCCTGGGCCGGCGGGATCGTGTTCGACAATTTCCAGCGCTACACATGGCTGCACGCCGGCTCGTTCGCCATCGGGCTCGCCGCCGTCGCGGTGGCGCTGAGCTTCCCGACCAGGCGCCGGCCATCGCTCGATCTCGGCCGCATTGCGGCCTGACGGCAGAACAATGCGCATTCGTGTTCGAACTACAACGGCCTGAGATTGGGAAACATGCCGCGATCGATTGCGGCGAGCACCATCGCCATGACACTCATCAGGCCTAGGCCCAGGAGAGTGACCAGCGTCTGCGATGCCAGGCTGTTCGAGCCCAGGCTGAGCAGTGCATGGGCTGCAAAGGACAGCAGAACACTGGCGCAATAGATCGCGAGCGAATACTCGCCGCATCGTATCAGCGGTCGCAGTGCTCTGGCTTTCAAGATGCTGGCATTGCTTGGAAGAAGGCGCCAACAGAGCAGTGCGAGCGCAGCAAAATGCAACAATCGCAGCATATCGAGATTGGTCTTGTCGACCGGATAGATCAGACGCGACAGCCATCCCGGCACGTAGGCTTCGATCGCGTGGATCTGCCAGCCCAGGGTGATCACGAACGAGAACAGCACGTAGCCCGCCGCCAGGAAGGCGAGAGCCCGGGAATTGAGAACGGCAAGCTGCCAATCGCCGCGGTTTGCCCCCCACCAGATGCCGATCACGAACAGCAACTGCCAGTTCAGCGGATTGAAATAGAGCTGCCCCCTTGGATAGGCCGGGATGTACCAGTCAAACTGATGGGCGAGAACATAGAGAGCGACGGATCCGGTCAGGGCCAGCGGCCAGGCGCGTATCGTCAACGGCACGATCAGAATGAGCGCGAAGTGGAGTATGACCATCAACAGCAGAGGGTCCAGATTCACCGGGGAATAGCGCAGCAGTGCCACCTGGAGCAGTGTTTCAGCAGGCTCCTGCAGCAGGATGGCCAGGTTGGCGTGATCGAACATGCCGGGCTGCCATGCCGCGATGTACGCCACCTCCGCCAGCAACAGGACGACAGTCATGATCTGCGCGACATAGATTTCGAACGAACGCCGCAACATGCGCAAGCTCGCGGCCGCAAAGCCGGACTGACGCAGCAGGTCGCCGTATACGATGCCGGACGCAAGGCCCGACAAGAATACGAGAATTTCTGCCGCATCGCTGAAGCCGAAATTCTTGGGCGTGAACCTGTTCAGATAGCTTTCCGGGATGTGATTGATATAGATCCACCATAGGGAAAGGCCCCGAAAGAGATCGATCCGAAGATCGCGCTCCGCCAGGGGTGGCGGTATGGTCGCAATCCACTTCACTCCCGCGCGCTGCCTCTCTTGATCAGGTCCGCCGAGCCGGCGAGCACTTGCCCGGTCGGCTCGTGATGCCGTGGTCCCCGGCTCATTCAAATCAATCGGGCGCGGAGCGTACATTGCCATGTTGCCATGGTCCAGAAAGCTTGTCGCCGCAGCTGCCACAGCCGCCGAATTCGAGTTGCCCCCGTGTCAACGGTATCGCCATCGCGCCAGCGGTGGACGAAGGCCGAAGACCCCTCGTTGCATGGGCGACAATGAAATGGCGACGGCATCGCCCTTGATCCCATCAGCCAGATGGACCACCATCGCTTCCCATACCGCTCACGGCAGAAGGAGCGAGACGACGGGAATGTCCGAGCTTGCCGGATCTGGTCTGATCGAACGTGCCCGCGCCATCGCGCCGCTGATTGCACGCGAGGCCGACGAGATCGAGCGGACGCGGCGGCTGACGCCGGGCGTCGTGGCCGCGCTGATCGAGAACGGACTCTACAGGACACTGTTGCCGCAGAGCCTCGGCGGCGCCGAAGCTGCGCCGGAAGCCTTCATGCAGATGCTGGAGGAAATCGCCAAGGCGGATGCCTCGACGGCCTGGTGTCTCGGCCAGTGCAGCGTCTGCGCGATGATCGCGGCCTGGCTCGACCACGACACCGCGCAGGAAATATTCAACACCCCGCCCGGCATCCTCGCCTGGGGCGCGATCGCGCATGAGGCGCGCGCGGTCGAGGGCGGCTATCGCGTCACTGCGCGCTGGGACTTTGCCTCGGGCTCGCGGCAGGCGAGTTGGCTGGGCGCGCATGTCCGCATCGTCGGCGCTGACGGCGCGCCGCGCAAGAATGCCGATGGATCGCCACAGGTGCGCACCATCCTGTTTCCGGTTGCGGGCGCGACGTTGCACGACGTCTGGCAGGCGATCGGGCTCGCCGGCACCGGCACGGATTCCTACGAGGTGAATGACCTCTTCATCCCCGAGCGATTCACGGCGTTTCGCGACGTGCCGACCGCGCTCCGCGAGAAAGGCGCGCTCTACAGGATCGGCACCGGCTCGACCTTCAGCCTCGGCTTTGCCGCGGTGTCGCTCGGCGTCGCGCGCGCCACGCTGGATGCGGCTATCGCGCTGGCGCGTGGAAAGCACCAGTCGCTGGCGGCCGGCGCCATGCGCGACAACCAGGCCGTCCAGGGGCTGATCGGCCGCACCGAGGGTGATTTGCGTGCCGCCCGCGCCTATCTCTATGCGGCCGCGAACGCGATGTGGCGCGACCTGTCTGCGACCGGCGAATTCAGCGCGGCGCATCGGAACGCGGTCCGCCTTGCCGCGACCTGGACCATCCATCAATCCGCACGCGTGGTCGATGCCGCCTATCACATGGCCGGCGCGAGCGCGGTGTTCCGCAGCAATCCGTTCGAGCGCCGGTTCCGCGACATGCACGCCATCGCGCAGCAGATCCAGGCGCGGGATACGCATTATGAGGATGTGGGAAAGGCGATCTTGGCGGCCACTGATCGCGAACCACAATGACGCAACGCTCCCCGGCGGGCCCTCAGGATGAGGGTGGAGTGTGCAGCAGCAGTTTCAAAGGACACCGCTTGAGCGAAGCCTCATCCTGAGGAGACCGCGGAGCGGTCGTCTCGAAGGACGAGGCGCTTGCCCAGAAACTTCCAAGAGATCATATGCGATTGCCCCCGCCCGCTTGCGGGAGGGAACGCACACGACCTGAGAGCTTGTGCGAAAGCCTCGCATCGTCATGGCCGGGCTCGTCCCGGCCATCCACGTCTCGTCACGCGGCGCGAAGAACGTGGATGCCCGGGACAAGCCCGGGCATGACGACCTTCTACGTTCGGACATGTGATCGCTCGACCGGCAACGGCGGATATCACGCCACCAGCGCGGCGTCCTCGTCATCGGCGGCATCAATGCCGCGCTGTGCCGCGAGCAGGCCGATGATCTCCGCATTCGGACGGGCCTTGCTGAACAGAAAGCCCTGGCCCTCGTGGCAGCCTTCGGCCCTGAGACAGCTGAGCTCGGCTTCGGTCTCGACGCCTTCGGCGGTGATGGTGACGCCGAGGCCCTTGCCGAGGCTGACGATGGAGCGGATGATCGCCTGCGCCTCGCGGTTGGCGCCGAGATCGCGCACGAAGGACTGGTCGATCTTGATCTTGTCGAACGGGAAGCTGCGCAGATAGCTGAGGCTGGAATAGCCGGTGCCGAAATCGTCCATGGAGATGCGCACGCCGAGCGCGCGCAGCGCGTGCAGCGTCGCCAGCACCTGCGCGCTCTTCTCCAGAAGCAGCGTCTCGGTGATCTCGAGCTCGAGCCGGCGCGGCGGCAGGCCGGAATGTTTCAGCGCGTCCGTCACCACCGAGAGCAGATTGCCGCTGCGGAACTGGAGCGGCGACAGGTTGACGGCGACGCGGACGTCGTCGGGCCAGGCCGCAGCATCGAGGCACGCCCGGCGCAGCATCAGCCCGCCGAGCGGATTGATCAGGCCGGTGTCCTCGGCGACCGGAATGAACTCGGCCGGCGAGACCATGCCGCGCTCGGCATGCGGCCAGCGCACCAGCGCCTCGAAGCCGGTGATGCGGCCGCCCTGGAGATCGATCAGCGGCTGGTAATAGGGACGGAGCACGTCGTTCTGGATCGCGTCGCGCAGCTCGACCTCGATCTTGCGGCGGCTCTGCGCCTTCGCATCGAGCGCGGCCTCGAAGAAGGCGAAGGTGCCGCGCGCATCCAGCTTGGCGCGCGACAGCGCCATGTCGGCGCTCTTGAGCAGCTTCTCGGAATCATCGCCATCGCCCGGCGCCATCGCAATGCCGATCGAGGCGCCGATCACCACGGAATGGCCATCGAGCAGATAGGGATCGGCGATCGCCTCCAGCAGGCGCTTAGCCAGTATCACCGCGTCCTCGGGGCGCGTCAGCCCGCTTTGCACGATCGCGAACTCGTCCGAATTGAGCCGTGCCAGCGCGTCATCCTCGCGCAGGGTCGAGCGCAGCCGCTTGGCGACGCCGCGCAGGAGCTTGTCGCCGACCGCATGCCCCAGCGTGTCGTTGACCGCCTTGAAATTGTCGAGCCCCAGCATCAGGAGCGCGACCTTCTCGGCGCTGCGCCGCGTGTGGAGCAGCATCTCGTCCATCTGCTGCCGCAGCAGGCTGCGATTGGGCAGGCCGGTCAGGGCGTCATGCTGGGCCATGAAGGCGAGCCGCGCTTCGGCGCGCTTGCGCTCGGTGATGTCCATCAGCGCGAGCAGCACCGCGGGCCGCTCGGCATAGGTCAGTTCGCGGGAGTAGATCGCAAGGTCGATCAGCGCCCCGTCGGCCTTGACGTGCTTCCAGGTGCGCCCGGCCTGTTCCTCGCTGGAGCGCTCGGCGGTCCAGGGCGGCTCGCTGTCGAAGGCCTGCAAGGAGCGGATCTTCAGCTTCTCGAACTCGGCCCGGCTGTAGCCGTAATGCGCCACAGCGGCGTCGTTGACGCCGATGATGCATTCGTCGTCCAGCGCGCAGACGATCATGGGCACGGGATTGCCGTCGAACAGCAGGCGGAACGAGGCCTCGCGCTGCTTCAACTCGGTGATGTCGACGCGCAGGCCGACGACGCCGCCGTCGTCGGTCAGGCGCTCGTCGATCAGGATGACGCGGCCGTCCGACAGCTTCTGCTCGTGGCGCGCACCGGGCTGATAGAGCTTTTGCAGACGTTCGGCGATCCACTCGTCCTCATGGCCGATGGCCTCGGGATAGTCGCCGCGGGCGACGCCGATGCGCAGCGTGTCTTCGAGGCGCGCGCCTTCCTCGAACAGATCGGCGGTCTTGCTGTAGATCTCGGCGTACTTCTTGTTCCAGAGAACGTAACGGCCTTCGGCATCGAGGAACACGATGCCCTGCGGCAGCATATCGATGGCCTGGCGCAGGCGTTCATGGGATTTGCGCGCTTCCGCAATCGCGGCTTCCGCCTCGGCGCGGCTGCGCAGGACTTCGTCGCGCTCGACAAGGTCTCGGGTCGCGCACGCGAAACGCGGCTTGCGCGCCTTTCTGCCGGCGCGGGCAGGCACGTTTTGCTTTCGCTTTTTCGTTCTTCGAGACCCCAAACTCAACTTCACTCGTCCCAGTCGTGCCGGCGGCCGCAAGTCTTGAGGCAAGTGTCTGAAAGAAAAGTAATCTTGCCCGGCCGCGGTCCGCGCGAGGCGGACCTTGCTGCCTCTTTGCGCGGCGCGGCTGCGGCGCCAAGCGCCTTCGAACTCAGTCCGGCACCGCAAGCAATGGGCGATCTGGTGCAAAATTGCGCGCGCGCTTGAATCCGTTCCGAAATCGCACGCGATTGCATGCGGTCCGCGGATATTCCTCCCTCCGCGCACGAATTTTGGTCAATGCGGGATACGGTTATTGCACCGTTAAGAAACGGCCGTTTGAGACGCGATTCGGGTGAGATCATCCGTCGTGAGGTTGCGGCGCGCGCAAAGCCTCGTCCTTAACCCTGATGCAGCATTGGGCTATAAGGACGTCAGCATGAATCGCCGCTGCAGCACCCTCCTCCTGCTCTCGCTCGCTCTCCTGGCTGCCGGCGGCGCGCTGGCCCAGGACAAGGGCAGCATCAACCCGAGGCCGCTGCCGCCGCTCGCCAATCCGAACGACCCCGATCTCCCCGCCAAGGAACTGTTCGCGCGAAAGCTGCTGCCGTCGAAGGGGCCGGCCCATGTCATCGGCTCCTACACCAAAGGCTGCATCGGCGGCGCGGTGCAGATTCCGGTCAACGGCGACCATTGGCAGGTGATGCGGCTGTCGCGCAATCGCAGCTACGGCCACCCGGACATGATCGCACTGATCAAGCGGCTCGCGGCGAAGGCGCACAAGGACGCGGGATGGCCCGGCATCCTGGTCGGCGACATCGCCCAGCCGCGCGGCGGGCCGGCGCTGTCCGGCCATGCCAGCCACCAGATCGGCCTCGATGCGGACATCTGGCTGACGCCGATGCCGGACCGCCGGCTCTCGCGCGAGGAGCGTGAGGACATGTCGGCCGTGATGATGGTGCGCCAGGACCGGCTCGACGTCGATCCCAAGGTATTCACGCCTGGCCATGTGCTGGTGCTGCGCGATGCCGCGCGGGAGCCCGCCGTGCAGCGCATCTTCGTCAACGCCGCGATCAAGAAGGCGTTGTGCCGCGAGGCCAAGGGCGATCGCGCATGGCTGTCGAAGATCCGGCCGTGGTGGGGCCACGACTACCACTTCCACATCCGCATGCGCTGCCCGCCGGGGGCCGGCGAATGCGAGGGCCAGCCGTCACAGGCCGACGACGAAGGCTGCAAACCCGCCGACCTCGCCTACTGGTTCTCCGATGCGGTGCTGCACCCCAAGCCGCCGCCGGAGCCGCCAAAACCGAAGCCGCCGATGACGCTGGCGCAGATGCCCTCGGCCTGCAGGGCGGTGCTGCACGCGGGCGACGCGAAACCGTAAGCTACGCCGCCGCCACGGCTTTAGGGAATCACCGCCGGCCGAGAACATGGAGCGGGCCGTCGGCCGCGCTCGTTTCACGGGACCATGCCTCGGCGCGGTCCCTGACTTCGCCCGGCGTCAGGCCGAACTGGCGGCGGAAGGCCCGGACAAAGGTGGAATCGCCGCTGAATTGAAGTTCGACCGCGAGATCGATCAAGCGTTTGCTCCGCGCCGCCGGCGAAATGAGCAGAAGCAAAGCGCGATTGAGTCGCTGATCCTGCACATAGTGCGCAAGACCTCCATCGGACTCGAACAGCCGGTAGAGGCTGGCGCGAGACAATCGAAAGCGGCTGCAGAGATCGTCAGCACTGAGCGCGCCGGTGTGGAGATTGGCGTCGATATGCTGCTTGATCGCCGCCAGGAGCAGTCGGCGTTCCGCCCGCCCGGCATCGCCATGAGCGTCGGCCGCGCGGCCCGCGACTTCCGCGATGACGTCGCATATGCCATCGACGATCGCCGCGGTCACGGCGGCTGCGTCGGCGGTTTCAGGTTGTTGCCAAAGCGCCGCAAACTGATCGGCGAGGAGACGCGCACGACGATCGCATCCCGGCAGAAGCGTCGCCGTTGAAGAATCCGGGTGCGCCAGCCGCGGGGCGAGCACCGGACGCGGCAGGATCAGCGAGGTCTGCCGCGAACGTTCCCCGCCCGCCCCCATCAGCCAGGTGCGGTTCGGCTGCGCCATGTCGATCAGGCAGACGTCACCGGGGCGCAGGGCGATTTCGCGGCGTCCCGAGGCAAACCGTATCTGTCCGTGGAAGCAAAGGGTGATGTGATAATGATCGAGACCGCCACGCGCGATATGCGCGGCGGTACGATCATATTCGAGCGGCGACGAAACGCTCTCGACCAGCATGCCCTCGCCGGTCATCTTCGTCGCGGACAACAGGTAAAAGTCGTCCGGCGCGTTCAGCGGGATGACGTCGCAGATATCCGATGTCGCCGCGCGAAGTGCCTCCAGCGCCTGTCTGCCGATTCCGGGGGCGGCCACTGGCAGCTCGCTCATATGTCCTTCATCCGCATCGCAGCTCAACGCGGCAAGGTCGCGTGGCCTTATCTGCTGGTGCCCCGGCCGGGCGCCAAACTCGTCTTTCATCTGTACTCAGCCGAACAGCGACACGCAACCGACGATGGGTTGGCAGCGGCCGTCTGCTGCCGGTGATTGTGTCGTTTCGGCACCAGCATTCGCCCGAGATGTGAGCATGAGATTCTGGGCACATTGCCCCACCGAGCTGCCTGCTACGCAGCGGGATCGGACTTGCGGCACGTCTGCCGCGCCTCTGGCGCGACAGACCGGGGGACTGGAATGCGGATCGTTCGGAAGGCGTTGGTGGCGCTGGCATCGCTGTGCGCGGCGTTTTGTTGCATGGATGCCGCAATGGCTTCGCCCGGCTGTGATGCGATCAGCATCACATCCCTCGGCGTGGTCACGCCGGGGACAGGGTTTGTCCGAGGCGACACGATCACGCTCACCCTTACGAACAATTCCGGGAACAGTTTCATGTCTCTGATAGACAGTACGGCGTTCGCGGTCTTGGCGGGTCCGACCACAACGGCTTTCACCTACGTCGTGCCGGCGGATACATCGGACACGTTGCATTTCGGCGGCACGCTCTATCCGGCGGATAGTGTCGCCAGCCTCTGCGTCAATGCGCCGGCGCCGACGGTCTCCTCGGTCGGCCCGAACACCGGCGCGGCGCTGGGCGGCACGTCAGTCGTCATCACCGGCACTGGCTTCACTTTTGCCACGGCCGTGGCGTTCGGCAGCAGCGCAGCGACCTCCTTCACCGTCAACAGCGGCACGCAGATCACCGCCGTCGTCCCGGCGCATGCCGCGGGGGCGGTAGATGTGGTCGTCACGAACAATGTCGGCAGCAGCACGCTCTCCGCCGGCTTCACCTATACCAACGCCAGCACGTCGGTGACCCTGACGTCGTCGCCGAACCCGAGCCAGTCCGGGCAGGCCGTGGCATTCAGTGCATCGGTGGCAAGCAGCGGCGGTTCTCCGTCCGGCACGATGACCTTCAGCGACGGCGGCATCGTGTTCGGTACCGTTGCCCTGAGCGGGGGCGTTGCCACCCTGACGACGGCATCGCTCTCGGTCGGGACGCACAACATCACGGCGACATATAATGCCGGCCCCGGTTTCTCCGGGTCTACGTCCGCAGCGCTTGCCCAGATGGTGAACGTGCCGGCCGACAGCAGCAAGCTGCGGTCGATGCAGATCGTCGCGACCAGGACTGTGGCGCAGATTTCGGGCCAAGCCATCTCCGGCGCCATCGATGGCGCGATCGCGGACGGCTTCTCCGACAATCCATCGCCGGTGATGTCGAACGGTGACGGCATGCGGTTCAACTTCGCCGCGGCCGACGATGACCGTGGCAGACCAGGACCGTTCGGGCCCATGCGGTCGCCGACAAACGACCGGGTCGACGACGCCTTCTCGGCGCTCGCTTACGCGGGTAGCGCCCGGCCGGTGACGAAAGCGTCGCCGCGCGTCACGCAGCGCGACTGGCAGGCCTGGATCGATGTGCGCGGAGGGGGCATTCGCAACAACTCCGGCACCGCGAACGATCTCTCCGGCGGTCAGATCAATGTGACGGCCGGCCTGACCCGCAGGCTGACGCCCGACGTCCTGATCGGCATGCTCGTCGGTTACGAGAACTTCCGATATGACTCGGCGTTTCTCACCGCCCGGCTGCGCGGCGACGGCTGGACTGGCGGCGCCTATCTCGGCTGGCGGTTCTGGAATCGTCTCCGCCTCGATGTCGCCGTGGCCTATACTGGACTCGACTATTCGCTGACGGCCGGGACAGCCGCGGCTTCGTTGCCCGGCCGGCGCGTGCTCGTATCGGCGGGCCTGACCGGCAACTACCGGCTGGCCGATGTCGACCTCGAACCGTCCGCGCGCCTCTATGCGCTGTGGGAGCATCAGGATGGCTATACGGACAGCCTTGGTACTGCGCAGACCGACCGAAATTTCTCCTCCGGTCGCGCGAGCACCGGCCTGAAGGCCGCGCGGTCCTGGATGATCGGGTCCAATCTCACCGTGGCGCCCTATGTCGGCATCTACGCCGACTACTATTTCAGCCAGGACGGGACCGATACCAGCGGGCTTTCCTCGATCGCCACGGTTCCGCTCGTCGTCCTCCAGTCATGGTCGGCGCGCGTCACCTCGGGCGCGGCGATGACATTCGCAGGAGGACCGCGGGTCTCGCTCGGTGGTGAAGTCGGCGGGTTGGGCCGCGACTACACGCTCTGGAGTGCCAAGGCGCAGGCCGCCTTCCCCTTCTAGGACAAATCCACAGTCGAAGGAGCCGTGCAGATTGCGGCGCGGGAGCCGGCGGTGTGCAAGGTCGTGCTGCACGCGGCGGATGCGAGGCCGTAAGCAGTGGCATGCGGGCTGGCGTCCCCCACCGCCGTCGTCCCCGACAAGCGTCAGCGCAGATCCGGGATGACGAACTCGTTGGTTGGTGCGCGCCTCCCAAGTACGCTAGAATGCCTTGCCGCTGTGTCGTAAGCCCGCGGCCCTCTCGGGACGCGCCTCCCTGACCAACAAGCCTGACAGCAAGCCTCGCGCCGTCGCGTGGCCAACGATGGGATTTCACATGCGCGTCTTCCCCCTGCTCGCTGCATTCACGATCAGCGCGACCTCCGCTTTCGCCGCCGAAGAACCCAGCGGTTGCGACAAGTTCGGATGGCCGATCGAGCGCGAGCGCGCCGCGCTCACGGCACCCGATCGCACCAAGCTCGCCTCGGGAAGCGAGCAGGCGGCATTACCGTCCTCGGCCATCACGCTGGAGTTGGTTGTCCCGAGTGAAGCAAGGCTGCCGACGACGCCGGAGCGCGCGCCGAAGGACGGCACCTTTGCAGGATTTACCAGCGTCAAGTCCGCCAAGGCCGGACTCTACACGATCAGCCTGTCCACTGGCGCCTGGGTCGACGTGGTCCAGGATGGGCATGCCCTCAAGCCCGTGGCCTTCAGCGGCGCGACCGATTGCGAGGGCATCCGCAAGACCATGAAATACCAGCTTTCGGCGCAGCCCTTCGTGCTCCAGGTCAGCGGCGCCAGGGACAATTCGGTCTCGATCGCGATCCTGCCGGCGCAATAGGCGCCGTTAAATTGACCAAACGGTCGCCCTTTGACCTGACGCCTCGGCCTGCTATGTTTGCCTGGAGCGATATCCCTGCCGGTCGTAAGCCGCTGCCGGGCCCCGTGGAGCGGCGCTTCCACCCGTCGCATCAACCCACCCAACGCCGGACTTGCGCGTGCATCTTGCGCGCGCGGACTCGCACGGAGCGCTCCCCATGTTACGCATTTCAGGACTTTTCACTGCCTTCATGATCCTCGCTGGCGCGGCCCTCTCGCCCGCCGCCGCCGAGGACAAGACCATCACCGTGTTCGCCGCCGCCTCGATGAAGAACGCACTGGACGAGATCGACGCCGCCTACACCGCCAAGACCGGCATCAAGTTCAGCGTCAGCTATGCGGCAAGCTCGGTGCTCGCCAAGCAGATCGGGCAGGGCGCACCGGCCGACGTGTTCGTCTCGGCCGACACCGACTGGATGGACTACGCGATCGCCAAGAAGACCATCAACGAACCGACCCGGGTCAACCTGCTCGGCAACAGCATCGTGCTGATCGCGCCGAAGGATGCCAGGATCGACGACGTCAACATCGCGCAAGGCTTCGATCTCGCCAAGCTCGCCGGCGACGGCAGGATCGCGACCGGGGACGTCAAGTCCGTGCCGGTCGGCAAATATGCCAAGGCCGCGCTGGAGAAGCTCGGCGCCTGGCAGGCCGCGGAGCCGAAGTTCGCCATGGCCGAGAGCGTCCGCGCCGCGCTGACGCTGGTCGCCCGCGGCGAAGCCAGTCTCGGCATCGTCTACTCGACCGATGCAAAGGTCGAGCCCGGCGTGAAAACCATCGGCACCTTCCCGGCGGCTTCGCATCCCGCGATCGTCTATCCCGTCGCCGCGACCACGACCGCGAAGGGTGAGACCAGCGGCTATCTGGCCTTCCTGCGCTCCTCGGCGGCCAAGTCCATTTTTGAAAAGTACGGCTTCAGGTTCCTGGTCAGTCCCACGACTTGATGCCTGCGGCTTGATGTCCGACATCTCTCCTGCCGAATGGACGGCGATCCTGCTCTCGCTCAGGGTCGCCATCATCGCAACGCTGGTGGCGACGCCATTCGGCATCGCGCTGGCGTGGCTGCTCGCGCGGCGTGATTTCTGGGGCAAGTCGCTGCTCGACGCCGTCGTGCATCTGCCTCTGGTGCTGCCGCCCGTCGTCACCGGCTATCTGCTCCTGCTGACGTTCGGCCGCCGCGGCCTCGTCGGCGGCTTCCTCGCCGACCATCTCGGCATCGTCTTTTCATTCCGCTGGACCGGCGCGGCGCTGGCCTGCGGCGTGATGGCGTTTCCGCTGCTGGTCCGCCCGATGCGGCTGTCGATCGAGGCGATCGATCGCCGGCTCGAACAGGCCGCCGAGACACTCGGCGCCGCGCCGTGGAAAGTGTTCTTTACGGTGACGCTGCCCCTGGCGCTGCCCGGCGTGCTCGCCGGCATGGTTCTCGGCTTTGCCAAGGCGATCGGCGAGTTCGGCGCGACGATCACCTTCGTCTCCAACATTCCCGGCGAGACCCAGACGATTTCCTCGGCGATCTATTCGCTGATCCAGACGCCGGACGGCGATGCCGCGGCGGGACGGCTGGTGATCGTCTCGATCGTGCTGGCGCTGGGCGCATTGATCGCCGCCGAGTGGTTCGCCCGCCGCGCCACTGCGCGCCTGCACGGAAACTGAACATGCTGCGCGTCGACGTCGAAAAGCAGCTTGGCGAATTCTCGCTGCATGCATCCTTCGCCAGCGAAGGCCGTGCCATCGGCCTGTTCGGCGCCTCGGGCGCCGGCAAGACGTCACTGGTCAACATGATCGCAGGACTGTTGCGGCCCGACCGCGGCACCATCGTGATCGACGGCGAAACCGTCGACGACACCGCGGCCGGCATCCATGTCCCGGCCTGGCGCCGCCGCATCGGCTATGTGTTCCAGGACGCGCGGCTGTTTCCGCATCTCAACGTCGCGCAGAATCTCGACTATGGACGGCGGATGAACCGCCTGCCGCCCGATCTCTCCCAGCACAAGCGCATCATCGACCTGCTCGACATCGGTGCGCTGCTCGATCGCCGTCCCGGAAAGCTCTCGGGCGGCGAGCGCCAGCGCGTCGCGCTCGGACGCGCGCTGTTGTCGAAGCCGCGCCTGCTGCTGCTCGACGAGCCGCTCGGCGCGCTCGACGAGGGCCGCAAGCTCGAGATCCTGCCCTATCTGGTGCGGCTGCGGGATGAAGCCAACGTGCCGATGGTCTATGTCAGCCACGACGCTGCCGAGCTGCGCCAGCTCGCGACGCAGATCGTCTTGCTGAAGCAGGGCCGCGTGACGTCGTTCGGCGGGGTCAAGGTGCTGGCGTGAGGCGGCGATAGCCCGGATTTCGCTGCTGCGCTCCATCCGGGCCACAGTGCTTCTTTTCAGCTACCAGCCGCGGTCGACATTGCGGACCTCGCCCGTTCGGGCATCGACGTCGACCTCCATCCAGCGGCCCGCGCGGTCGCGACCCTCGATCTCCCATTCATCGCCAAGGAAGTTCGTGTGCGAGACCGTCACGACGCCGAGATCGCTCGCGACATCGAGCGCGACCTGCATCGAGATCTGATCGCCGGTGTCATAGGCCATTGCCGGCGCCGCTGCGCCGAGGCCGATGGCGACGATGGCTGGCAAGATGAACTTGCGCATGGAACTGCTCCTGTCAAAGACGTTGACTGTCGCGCGAAAAACGAGCGACGCCGCGGAGCGTTCCGGGTTCCACAGTCACGAGGCCGCGCGAATCTTCAGCGGTTGCGGCGATTTGGTGGCGGTTGTCCCATCTCGTTATTCCGGGGCGCCCGAAGGGCGAGCCCGGAATCCATCTCGCCGCTCGTTCAGAGGATAAATGGATTCCGGGTTCGCGCTGACGCGCGCCCCGGAATGACGAGAGGAGGCTAGACCCCCGCTACCGAGGTCCACAGCTCCGCGAGCTTCTTCCGCAGCGCCTGCGCGCGCGTCAGCGGCTCGGGTGTCTCGTCTTCTTCCGGCAGACGCAAGCCGACGAGATTGACGCGGCCGCCGGAGATCGAGCGCGCGACGAGGACGATCTCGTCCAGGGCGAGCTCGGCGCCCTCCTTCGGCGCGCGGTCGAGATGGACGTCGAAATAGTCGGCCAGGGTCAGGTTGCCTTCGTCTTCACCGACCTTGACGCCGTAGATCTCGGCGAGCTCGGCGAGCGTGTGCTCGCCGGAGACCATGAAGTCGCCGAGCAGATGCGGATCCGGCGCCGTGCCCGGCTGCATGTCGACGAAGAAGCGGTCGAGCGACTCGGCCTTTTCCGTCGGGGCCAGCAGATAGATGTAGTCGCCGGGCGCGATCGGGTCGGCTTCCACCGGCGTCAGGATGTTCTCGTTGCGGATCACCAGCGTCGGCTTGGACCAGGACGGGATCAGGCCGCGGCGGAAATACAGGCTCTTGGGCCGCACCGGATAGCCGACCAGCTGCTGCTCGAGCTGGCCGGGCAGGTCGAGCTCGACGCGCCGCGGGCCGCGCTCGGCGCGCGGCAGCGCCACGTGCAGCTTGCGGGCGGCGGGCGCCAGCGTCCAGCCTTGCAGCAGGAGCGAGATGATGACGACGACGAAGGCGACGTCGAAATAGAGATAGGCCTTGGACAGCCCGACCAGCATCGGGATCGAGGCCAGGAAGATCGCGACCGCGCCGCGCAGCCCGGTCCAGGCGATGAAGATCTTCTCGCGCCAGTTGAAGCGGAACGGCGAAAGGCACACGAACACCGCGAGCGGCCGCGCCACCAGCATCAGCACGAGCGCGACGGCGACGGCCGGCAACACGGTGGTGCCGAGCCGGCTCGGCGAGACCAGCAGGCCGAGCAGCACGAACATCACGATCTGCGCCAGCCAGGTCGCGGCATCGAGGAAGGTCACCACCGAATTATGCGCGCGCGTCGGCCGATTGCCGATGATAATGCCGGCGAGATAGACCGCGAGGAAGCCGGAGGCGTGCATGATCTGCGAGCCGCCGAAGATCACGAGCGCAGCTGTGGCCACGAACGGGGCGTGCAGGCCCTGCGGCAGCGCCACCTGGTTGAGGGCGATCACGACCAGGCGTCCGCCGATGACACCGACAATGGCGCCCAGCGCTGCCTCCAGGACGAATTCCGTCAGCACATGGCCGGGCGAGCTCGAGCCGATCGAGATGTATTCCACCAGCATGAGCGTGAGGAAGATCGCGAAGGGGTCGTTGGTGCCGGATTCCGCCTCCAGCGTCGCGCCGACGCGCGGGCGCAGGCGCAGGCCCTGGGTGTGCACCAGCAGGAACACGGCGGCCGCGTCGGTCGAGGCCACCACGGCGCCGACCAGCAGCGACTCCGTCCAGTTCAGGTCGAGCGCGTATTTCGCGAACGGCGCCGTGATCAGCGCGGTCAGCAGCACGCCGACGGTCGCAAGCACCACGGACGGCGCGAGCACGGTGCGGATGCTGGCAAAGCGCGTGCGCAGGCCGCCGTCGAACAGGATCAAGGCGAGCGCGACGGAGCCGACCAGATAGGTGGTGCGGACGTCGTCGAACTGGAGCTGGCCAGGGCCGGAATCGCCAGCGAGCATGCCGATCGCAAGGAAGACGAGCAGCAGGGGCGCACCGAAGCGCAGCGCGAGCAAGCTCGAGAGGATGCCGGCCATGACGAGGACGGCGCCGAGCAATATGGCGAGACTGACGGAGTCGAGGGAGGCCATCCACCTTCCGGGTACAAATCGCTGGAATTGCATCCTTATCGTCGGCGGACTCGCGCGCCAACCCATTTTCTGCGGCTCGCGGCGATCTGGCCGTATTTTACGGCCTTAACGCGCTTCACTTCGCGGTGTATCGATGGCCGGGCCGCGCCCTCTATGGGATTCTCGGGCTCCCCCGAATCAATTCGCCCGCTTGCCGACGAGACCGATGGACATGGACCTCAAAGACTTCATGGAGTTCGTGCAGACGACCGCACGCAGCGTCGGGGCGGAGATCTCCTCACCCTGGTTCTACCTGCAATTCGGCCTCATCCTGGCCGCGGCCGGCATCGCCTATGCCGCGGAGGCCGCGATTCGCAGCCGCGTCGACATGACCTCGCTGGCGATGCGCTGGCCGCTGCCGCTCCGCCACTTCGCCCGGGTGATGGTCTCCAGCGCCTCGACGGCGGTGTTCACGCTGCTCGTGATCATCTCGCGCGTGGTGATGTACCACGCGACCTGGCCGAGCCGCAGCTATCTCTTGATGGTCGCGGCCAAGCTGGGCTTCGCCTGGCTCGTGATCCGGCTCGTGACCTCGGTGCTGCGCAACGCCTTCATCGTCAAGCTGGTGTCGATCACGGCGTGGCTCGTCGCCGCGCTCTCCATCCTCGGCCAGCTCGATGCGACGGTCGACCTGCTGGATTCCTTCGCGATCGTGCTCGGCGGCCTCAGGCTGACCCCGCTGCTGGCGCTCAAGGCCGGCGCGCTGCTGCTGATCGCGCTGTGGCTCACCAACATCGCGAGCAATTTCGCCGAGAGCCGGATCAATGCGACCACCGATCTGACGCCGTCGGTGCAGGTGCTGCTGGTCAAGATCATCCGCATCGGGCTGCTCGCCGTCGCGATCGTGATCGCGCTCGGCACCGTCGGGATCGACCTGTCGGCGATCGCGGTGTTCTCCGGCGCGGTCGGCGTCGGCATCGGCATCGGCCTGCAGAAGATCGTGGCCAATTTCATCTCGGGCATCATCCTGCTCGCCGACAAGTCGGTGAAGCCCGGCGATCTCGTCACCATCGGCGACAATACCGGTCGCATCAGCGCGATGAAGACGCGCTATATTTCCGTCGCCGCCGGCGACGGCCGCGAATTCCTGGTGCCGAACGAGGATCTGGTGACGCAGAAGGTTGTCAACTGGACCTATACCGACAAGAACACGCTGGTGAAGATCGCCTTCGGCACGAATTACGATGCCGACCCCCGCCTTGTCTGCACCCTCGCCGCCGAGACCGCCGCCGCCCATCCGCGCGCGCAGAAGGGCAAGCCGCCGACCTGCGTCCTGACCGAGTTCGCGGAAGCCGGGATGAAGTTCTCACTGACCTTCTGGATCGCCGACCCCGACGGCATGGACAAGGTCAAGAGCGACGTGATGCTGGAGCTGTGGGATGCGTTCAAGCGAGAGGGCATCCGGGTTCCCTACCCCGTCCGCGAAATCCGCATCCGCGGCGGCGTCCTGCCGGTGGAAACCACCGTAGAAGTGCCGAATTAGGCCGCTTTCGCACCCGAGGCCGGCAAGGCTCTTGTTTTGACGCGTTTTCTTCACGCGAACCGGTAGCCACTTCGCTCGAAAACGCTCTGCCTCGGCTTGCATGAAGGCCGGCAATCGTTAAATTAGGGCCTGAAATCAAGCCTTTCCACCGATATCGAGACCAGACCCGAAAAGACCAGACACGCATGAGCTACGTCGAAGCCAACGATACCTCCCTGCGCAAGACCGGACAGATCAAGCTGCATGGGCCGAGCGCCTTCGCCGGCATGCGCAAGGCGGGCGCGCTGGTGGCAAAATGCCTCGACGAGCTCACTGACATCGTCGGCCCAGGCGTGCCGACCTCGAAGATCGACGAATTCGTCCGCGACTTCGCCTTCAGCCATGGCGCCTATCCGGCGACGCTGATGTATCGCGGCTACCGCTACTCGACCTGCACCTCGCTCAACCACGTGGTCTGCCACGGCATGCCCGGCGACCGCCCGCTGAAGGAAGGCGACATCGTCAACATCGACGTCACCTTCATCGTCGACGGCTGGTACGGCGATTCCAGCCGGATGTACGCGATCGGCCCGATCGCGCGCAAGGCCGAGCGGCTGATCGAAGTCACCTATGAAGCGATGATGCGCGGCATCGCCGCCGTGAAGCCCGGCGCCACCACCGGCGACATCGGCCACGCCATCCAGAGTTTCGTGGAGCCGCAGGGCATGAGTGTGGTTCGCGATTTCTGCGGCCATGGGCTCGGGCGCATGTTTCACGACGAGCCGAACATCATCCATGTCGGCCGGCCCGGCGAGGGCGTGCAGCTCAAGCCCGGCATGTTCTTTACCATCGAGCCGATGATCAATCTCGGCAAGCCGCATGTGAAGATTCTCTCCGACGGCTGGACCGCGGTCACCCGCGACCGCTCGCTGTCGGCGCAGTTCGAGCACTCGGTCGGCGTCACCGCGACAGGCGTCGAGATCTTCACGCTGTCGAAGCGGCACGGCGAGAAGCAGATCGGGTGATTGCCGACACCAGTCCATCTCCGTCGTCATTCCGGGGCGCGACGAAGTCGCGAGCCCGGAATCTCGAGATTTTCAGGTGCGCAATTGCGCGCCGTAGTTCGGTGCTTCGTACCGCCCTATCGCCGGTGGCGGAATGACGATGGCGTCCTCTTGTAGGTCGCAACAAACGCGTCGTTGAAGCGCCGAACGCTGCCGAATCCCGCGGCGAAGGCGATCTCCGCCAACGTCATGTCGGTCTGGTCGATCAGACGCTTGGCTTCCTGCACGCGCCGCGTTGCCGCGATCTCGCTGGGGCTCGCCCCGGCATGGCGCATGAAAAGACGCAGGAGATGGCGCGGCCCGACGCCAAGCGCATCCGCAAGATCCGTCATGGACGCCCGATCCAGAAAACCGTCGTGGATCAGCCGCATGCCGCGCGCGACGGTGGTGGCCGTTCCCATCCACGCCGGCGAGCCGGGCGCAGCTTCCGGCCGGCAGCGCAGGCACGGGCGAAAGCCCGCCCGCTCGGCGGCCGCCGCGGTCGCATAGAAGGTGACGTTCTCCGAGCGCGCCGGCCGAACCGGACACACCGGCCGGCAATAGATGCGCGTCGAGCGGACGCCGGAGAAGAACAGGCCGTCGAAGGCGCGCGCCCGCGCGAGCCGCGCCCGATCGCAGGTTTCCCAATCGAGATGCGGTGGCAGCGTTTGCCGATGCGCAGAGCCTATCGTCATGGCGAAAACATAGTTTCAAGGCGCGCCGCCGAGTAGCTGAAATCGGACTCGACCGGGCGATGAGGTCCGAATTCAGCCAGCCTGCATCGCCGCTCCCGATCATGGTGTCGACGGATCCGGGAGCAGATCGCGTGAGCATACAGGCGCAACAGACGACGTCAGGACAAACCCGTCTCGCATTCGAGATCGGGCTCCTGCTGCTTCTCTCCTTGGTCTGGGGCAGCTCGTTCACGCTCATCAAGATTGCAATCCCGACGATTCCGCCGTTCACGATGGTCGCCGCGCGGGTGACGATCGCGGCCATTCTCCTGGTCCTGATCGCAGCCACGCAGGGATACACCCTGCCGCGCCATGGGTCGATGTGGGTGGCGTTCGTCGTGCAGGGGCTGCTGCAGAGCGCGCTGCCCTTCACCCTGATCAGTTGGGGCGAGGCGCATATCACAAGCGGCCTCGCCGGCGTGCTCAATGCGACCCCGCCGATATTCGTGCTTGCGATCGCGATGATGACCGGGCGCGGACGACAGGCGATCGGCGGCCGAAAGATCATCGGTGTTGCTCTCGGCCTGGCAGGCGTTGCCCTGACCATGGGGGTCAACGCACTCTCGGGGATCGGCACCGCAGCGCCGCTGGCACAGGCAGCCGTCCTGGCCGCGAGCTTCTGCTACGCGCTCGCGCCGATCTGGGGGCAGCGGTTCGCGAGCCTTCCCGCGATCGTCGCGGCAGCCGGCGCGATGAGCTGCGCCGCAGCCCTGATGCTGCCCATAGCCGCTGTCCTCGATCAGCCCTGGACGCTGGCGCCGACGAGACAGGCGATCGCGGCGGTGCTTGGCCTTGCCATCGTCTGTACCGCGCTCGCAATGGTGATCTATTTCCGCCTGATCCGCACGCTCGGCCCGCTCGGCACGACGAGCGGCAGCTATCTGCGCGCGGGCTTCGCCGTGGCACTTGGGACCACGCTCCTTGGCGAGAGCTTCACCTGGTCGATGCTGGCCGGCATGACGCTCATCGTCATGGGAGTCATAGCGGTGACCACACCCATGCGGAAGCCATGAGGTGACTACAATTGCCGATTGAAAAATTCCCCCGACGGGGCAATGCTGGCGGCCGATGCCCGCCAAGTCCGACCACGACAAGAGCAAGCCTGAGGACGCGCCGCACTATCACGGCCATCGCGGGCGGCTGCGCGAGCGCTTCTACAGCGCGGGCGCGGATGCGCTCAGCGACTACGAGCTGCTGGAGATGGCGCTGTTTCCGGCGCTGCCGCGGCGCGACACCAAGCCGCTGGCGAAGACGCTGATCAGGACGTTCGGCTCCTTCGCCGAGGTCGTCCATGCCCCGGTGGCGCGGCTGCGCGAGGTCGACGGTATCGGCGAATCCGCGATCAACCAGCTGAAGCTGATCGCCGCGGCGGCGCATCGCGTCGCCAAGGGCGGGGTCAACAGCCGCAACGCGCTGTCGTCCTGGAACGAGGTGATCGACTATTGCCGCACCAGCATGGCGTTCGCCGACAAGGAGCAATTCCGCCTGCTCTTCCTCGACAAGCGCAACCAGCTGATCGCCGACGAGGTGCAGCAGACCGGTACCGTCGACCACACGCCGGTCTATCCGCGCGAGGTGATCAAGCGCGCGCTTGAACTCTCCGCGACCGCCCTGATCCTGGTGCACAACCACCCCTCAGGCGATCCCTCGCCATCTCAGGCCGACATCCAGATGACGAAGGCGATCATCGACATCGCAAAACCGCTCGGAATCGCGGTGCACGACCACATCATCGTCGGCAGGAGCGGGCATGCGAGTTTGCGGGGGATGCGGTTGATCTAGAGGAGCCTCAGGAAAGCGTCCCACGCTTGGTGACCTTGGTACCGAGGAGGATTGGTACTGATCATCAATGAACTAGATCTTGTCGTGTTGAAGCGGGATGTTCCTTCGGAACGGCTAACCGCCGGTGACGTGGGCACCGTCGTCCTGGTGCATCAAGAAGGCGAAGCCTTCGAGGTCGAGTTCATGACCCTATCGGGGGACACGGTTGCCGTTGTGACTCTTGATGCGTCCGACGTGCGCCCGGTCGAGGCGCGCGAGGTCGTCCATGCGCGCGCAGTCAACTGAACCAACTTCACGCCTAGTGCACCCGATGACCGCTCGGCAACAATACCGCTAACCATCGCCAGCTCTCACGGTTCGACCCAACGCTGCACCGCCTCGGCGGTGTCGGCAGGCGTTGTATTGAAGCAGATCACGGCGTTCGGCGCCATGCGATGGACGAGGTTGAGCACCTTCTCGAACAGCAGCAGGCGCTCCTTCGGCTCGCGCAGGCCGGCGCCGATGACGATGCAGTCGAAGCTCTCATCCTGCAGCGCCGCCGTAACCCCGGCTTCGGCCGCCGCGTCGAGATCGATCAGGCAGCTCGTGACCTCAAAGCCGAGATCGCGCAGGCGCAACAGCTGCGCCTCGATATGGCCGCGCACGAGTTCCGGCGTGATCTGCGGAAACGCACTGTAGTCCGCATTGCCGGGTTCGATGCCGATCGCGAGGACGCGCTTGGCCATGCAGGACTCCTTGCCGGACCGTCTCATCGCCAACGGTGGACAGCCGTGCCGGTTCCCGCAACGGTGATCGCGCCGGGCTTCACATTCTACCGGTGATTTTACCGCAGCGCTGTAAGCCATTTCACACACGCCGGGCCGGCGGGCTGCCAGATTCTCGGGAGATCACGCTGGCGTCACGCGCCGATCACGGCAGCCGGTTCACTTCGGCTTGCACGAGGAGTCGAGACTTCATTCAATTTGCGGGAGCGAAAAATGATTTCATTCGAGAATCTGAAGAACCAGTATGAGCGGAATTGGGCCGGTCTCGAGATCCGGCAAGGACGCCTCGCCGAGGTGAATGCCGTGGCCCGCAAGGCCCTCAACGGCAAGGCGACATACCAGCAGATCGAGCGGTTGACGGGCGTTCCGTGGTACTTTGCCGCGCTCTGCCACTACCGCGAATCCAACTTCGATTTCGACACCTATCTCGGCAACGGCCAGTCACTCCACCGCGTGACGACGATCGTTCCGAAAGGGCGCGGACCATTCGCCACGTTCGTGGACGGCGCCGTGGACGCGTTCAGAATCCAGAACTTCATTGGAGCGTACGATTGGGGTATCGCGCGGATGCTGTTCCGGCTCGAGGCGTTCAACGGCTTCGGCTATCAGGCCAAGAGCGTCAATTCGCCCTATCTCTATGGCGGCTCGACGCTGTACGGCCCGCCGGAGGCAAGGGCGGGAAAGTACGTCCGCGACCATGTGTTCGACTCCAACCACGTCGATTCACAGCTCGGCACGGCGGTGGTCCTGCATGCGATGATGTCTCTCGATTCCTCGATCACGATCGACGGCAGCCCGCAGTTCGCCGGCCGCACCGAGCCCGAGGACGAAGTGGCCTCGACGATCACTCTCATGCAGCAGGCGCTCAACACGCTCGGCACCAATCCGCCGCTCGCCGAGGACGGCATCAGCGGACCAAAGACCAGGGCCGCCGTCTCGCAGTTTCAGCAACAGAACGGCCTGAGGGATACCGGGCTTCTCGATGCGGCCACGGTCGCCGCAATCACCCGCGCGACGCAGTCTGGTGGCCCGGTGCAGGCGCGCGACCTGTCACAGATCCTGAAGCGGCTGGAGGACCTCGCGCAATTGCTGCGACCGTCGGCCGGCGGCGCGACGCTGCCAGCAATCGTGCCGAGCAACACATTGCCTGCCACGAACGACCCGATCAGCCTGTTCGAACGGCTTTTCTCCCTCATCAACAAGAAGGCGCCCGTGCCAGGACCAGTCACCCCGACGAGCGCTGCCCCCGTCGATCAGCTGAAACAGATCGTCGACCTGCTCGGCACCCTGCTCAACACGGGCGGCGGCAAGCCCATGCTGGGCCAGGTCAACGGCGCACTCGGCGAGACCATCGGCAAGCTGCTCGACGGCAAGAAGACCGCGCTCGGTATCGGCGGCTCGCTGCTCACCGCGCTGCTCTCGTCGGTGACGGCAAGCCCCAATGCAGGCGGCCTTGCCGGACTGCTCGGAACGATCGTGACTGCCGTGCCCGGCCTCGGCCAGGTCGCGATGCCGATCTCGCTCGCGCTCGCCGTCTGGGGCGTGCTCGGCAAGATGGAGAAATGGGCGCAAGGCACCGCGCCGCCGCCGAAGCTGACGACGTAAGACACGATGAATTGGGCTCGGGTCGGTGTCCACCTCTCCCCGGCGGGGAGAGGTGAACACCCGGCCGGCTGGCATCGACTGAACCCAAACTCGTCCCGCATCACCCAACCACCGCGCAATCGCCGGAAGCGCCTATTGTCGAAGCATGATCAGGGGATCGGCGGTGTCGGGGACGCGCCGCCACTGCGCGTGGTCGTCGGCCTCGAACTGCCAGATCTCGCCCGATGTCGACATCAGGATGATCTGGCCGCGCTCGAGGCGCCATTGCGTCGGGTTGAACTGCGCAATCGTCGCGTCGCATCTCGGCTTGAGGAAGACCTGGAAATTGTCCGGGCCGGCTTCGGTGTTGGTCAGCGTCAGCCCGCAGACCGGCTGGCCGTTGCCGCGCACCATCGACCAGTCGCCGATCATCTGGTCCATCGACTTCGCCATCGAACGCGCGGCAGCGAGATCCTGCAGGATGTAGACGCCCTCGCCCTGGCGCAGACCCTCGAAGATGCCGGACTCGACCTCGGTGAAGTCGATCACCGCTTCGCCGGTCGCGTCCTGCAATCGGACGATGTCGAGGCCCTTCACGCTCCAGGCGACGATATCCTTGGTGAAGGGCAGCGCGGTCTTGCAGGCCGGCTCCAGTTCCAGCTTGAAGCCTTGCAGCGCCGCATCGCTCTTGAGCGTGACGACGCAGGTCTTGCTGCGCTCGGTGGTCGAGAGCTCCCACTGCCCGGGCATCTGCTTCTTCAGGGTCGTCGCCTCCTGTGCATGCGCAACGCCGATTGCGGCCAGGTAGGCCGCGACGGCGAATGCAACGACCCGAAGAGCTCTCATCAGCGCCCCTTGACCGGCGTTTCCGCCACCGGCGTCAGCGGCGCCTTGCCGGCGAACCAGGCTTTGAGATTGTCAACCACGAGCTGGTCCATCGCGTTGCGCGTCACCACCGAGGCCGAACCGATATGCGGCAGCAGCACGACGTTCTGCATGGTCTTGAGCTCGTCCGGCACGCTCGGCTCGGCCGCGAACACGTCGAGGCCGGCGGCGAGGATGGCGCCTGATTTCAGCGCCTGGATCAGCGCCGGCTCGTCCACCACCGAGCCGCGCGCGACGTTGACCAGCACGCCGCGCGGGCCGAGCGCCTTCAGCACCTCGGCATTGATCATCTTGTTCGTAGCGGCGCCGCCCGGCACGATCACCATCAGCGTGTCCACCGCCTTCGCCATCTCGATCAGGTCGGGGTAATGCTTGTAGGAGACGTCCTTGGACGGATTGCGCGAGTGGTAGACCACCGGCACCAGCGAGGCATCGAGACGGCGCGCGATGGCCTGGCCGATCCGGCCCATGCCGACGATGCCGACCTTGCGGTCGCGCAGCGAGCCGACGCTGAGCGGATAGTTCTGCGTCTGCCAGAGGCCGGAGCGCACATAACGGTCGGCCTTGATGAATTCGCGCAAGGTCGCGATCAGAAGGCCCATCGCGACGTCGGCGACCTCCTCAGTGAGCACGTCGGGCGTGTTGGTGACGACGATGTCATTCTCGGCCGCATATTTGGCGTCGACATGGTCGTAGCCGACGCCGAAGCTCGCCACCATCTCCAGCTTCGGCAGCTGTGACAGCGAATCCCTGTCCGCGCGCACGGTGTGATAGGTCACGGCGACGCCGCGGATCTTGTCGCGGACCGCCGGCGTCAGGCGCTCGAGATCGCCGCGCGTCTCCGCCTTGTGCACGATGAAATGATCGGAAAAGCCGTTCTCGAGGATCGGCCGCACCGGCCCATAGATCAGAAGGTCGATCTTTTCGGACGAAATCGAACCGGCAGCCATCAGTCTTCCTTTCCAAGCGCGCTCTCATGCCAGCGCCGTAAAACGAGGTGGGAAACTAGCGCCAGCACCCCATAGATGACAATCCCGGCCAGCGACAACAAAAGCAGCGCTGCGAACATGCGGGGTATGTTCAAGCGATAGCCGGACTCGGCGATTCTGTAGGCCAGCCCGGAGCCGGCGCCGGCTGTTCCCGCCGCGATCTCGGCCACGACCGCACCGATCAGCGACAGGCCGCCGGCGATGCGCAGCCCTCCGAGAATGTAGGGCAGTGCCGAAGGCAGCTTGAGAAAGCGCAGCGCTTGCTGTGGCGAGGCACCATAGAGCTGGAACAGGCCGGCGAGATTGCGATCGACCGAATTCAGCCCGAGCGTGGTGTTGGACAGCACCGGGAAAAACGCGACGATGAAGGCGCAGACCACGACCGCGGTCTGCTGCTCCAGGTAGATCAGGAGCAGCGGCGCGATCGCGATCACAGGCGTTACCTGCAGGACAATGGCATAGGGGAACAGCGAGTATTCCACCCATTTCGACTGGTTGAACACAAGCGCAAGCGCAATGCCGCCGACGCTGGCGGCGACAAAACCTTCGAGCGTGGTCAGCAGCGTGGTGGCGAGCGATTGTGACAGCACCGCCCAGTCCTTGATCAGCGTCAGGACGATGACGGACGGCGCCGGCAGCACGTAAGGCGGGATGCCCTTGATGCGAACCACGAGTTCCCAGGCGACGAGGCCGGCCGCGAACACGATGACGGGAAGCACGAAGCGCATCGCGCGCTGCGCGCCGGACGATCTTGCGGTGATGGGAACTTGCGCGTTCATAACGTCGACTGTCCCGAATACGACGGCGCCAGCGCGGCCGACACTCTTCGGCAATAATCGGAATAGGCGACCGAGGTGCGAAACTCCTCCCCGCGCGGCTCGACCGTCTCGATGCGGATGTCAGCCTGGATGCGGCCGGGCCGGGCCGTCATCACCACCACGCGCTGCGACAGATAGACCGATTCGAACACCGAATGGGTGACGAAGATGACGGTCTTGCCAAGGCGGCGCCACAGGACGAGCAGATCGTTGTTGAGGCGGAAGCGCGTGATCTCGTCGAGCGCGGCGAACGGCTCGTCCATCAGCAGAATGTCGGGATCGGTGACGAGCGCGCGCGCCAGCGACACCCGCATCTTCATGCCGCCGGAGAGCTCGCGCGGATAGGCATCGGCGAAATCGGCGAGCCCGACGCTGGCGAGCGCCGCGTCGGCGCGCGCGCGCGCTTCCGCCTTCGGCACGCCTGCGAGCCTCAAGGGCAGCCGCACGTTCTCGCGGACGCTGGTCCAGGGCATCAGGGTCGGTTCCTGAAACACGAAGCCGATGCCGTGCCCTGGTCGAACATGGCCTGGCTGCACCGAGCCCTCGTGACGTGCCACCCGCACGGTGCCCGATGACGGCGCACTGAGCCCTGCGATGATGCGCAGCGCCGTCGACTTGCCGCAGCCGGACGGGCCGAGCAGCGAGATGAACTCGCCCTTGCGGACAGTGAGGTCGAACGGGCCGAGTGCCATGACGCCGTTGTCATAGGCCTTCGTCACGCCGCGCAGGCTGACGGCGAGAGCCGTCAGGCTGGCCTCGACGGCGGGCGAGGTTTTGCGCTCTACCATTGATCGTCGGCTGTCACATGGTGCGTCCGGTCTTTCACCTCTCCCCAACGGGGAGAGGTCGCGCCGCAGGCGCGGGTGAGGGGGCACAGGTCCCACGAGGGAGCGTAACCCCTCACCCGCATCGCATCTGGCGATGCGATGCGACCTCTCCCTTCGGGAGAGGTGTAGGACGCCGGGCCACCTTCGCCGAATCGCAGCATGCGTTACGGCTTGTTCGGGCGCAGCTCGATGCCGACGCCCTTGTTGATGAAGCGCAGCGTATAGGACTTGCGGAAGTCGAGATCCGCCTTCACGACGCCGGCCTTCACCATCTTGTTGAAGAAGGAGGTGTAGCGCTCGTCGCTCATCGCGCCGATGCCGTTCTTCAGGCTGTCGCCGGAATCGACGATGCCGTGCTCCTTCATCTTGGCGACGGAATAGGCGAGCAGATCGTCCGTCATCTCCGGATTGAGGCTCTTGATCAGCGCATTTCCGGCGGAATTGTCGCGATAGATGTAATTGTACCAGCCGATCATGGAGGCATCGACGAAGCGCTGGACCAGATCGGGCTTCTTCTCGATGATGTCGCGGCGCGTCTCGATCAGCGTCGAATAGGTGTTGAAGCCGTAATCGGCGAGCAGCAGCACGTTGGGCTTGAAGCCGGCGGCCTTCTCCACGGCAAAAGGCTCGGAGGTGACGTAACCCTGCATGGCGCTCTTGGGATTGGCGATGAAGGGCTGCGGATTGAAATTGTAGGGACGGACATTCTTCTCGCTGAAACCGTATTCGGACTTCAGCCACTGGAAGTAGCTGGTCATGCCCTCCTTGGAGACGAACAGCGTCAGCGGCTTGAGATCCTCGATCTTCGTGACCTTGGCATCGGGCTGCGTCAGCATCACCTGCGGATCCTTCTGGAAGATCGCGGCGATGGTCACGACGGGGACGTTGTTGGCGACGGCGTCGAACGACATCAGCGTGTTCGCGGCCATGAAGAAGTCGATCTTGCCGGCGATCAGCAGCATGCGGTTGTTCTCGTTGGGACCGCCGGGGACGATGGTGACGTCGAGCCCGTATTTCTTGTAGGTGCCGTCGGCGACCGCCTGGAAGAAGCCGCCATGCTCGGCCTCGGCGACCCAGTTGGTGCCGAAAGTGACCTTGTCGAGCGTTTCGGCGCGCGCCGGCACAAAGGAGGCGATAGCGGCCAGCAGGCCCGCCATTAACGCTCGCCGCAGATGAGAGGGGGTCATGATGGCACTCCGTCGATCGTGGCTGGCCCAATCGTGTCTGGCCCATGTGAAGGCAACGCGATAAAACCGCATGACATTCGGGGACGCGAGCCCGCCAGGCCCGCGTCCCCTCATACCCCAAATTACGTGACAAATTCGGGCAAAGAAACCTTGAAGACGCCCTCCCGCGACTGGATCGATATCAACCGGGCCGATGCGGATCCTGCCGAGGTGTCGCGCTGGATCGCGGTGCTGCCGCTGGCGGCGACCGAGCAGCACGGTCCGCATCTGCCGCTCACGACCGACGTGCTGATCGCGCAGGCCTATCTCGCGCGCGTGCGCGAGCTGTTGCCTGAGAGCATTCCCGCCGGATTTCTCCCGGTTGAACCGGTCGGGATTTCCACCGAGCATATCGACTATCCCGGCACGCAGACGCTGCCGACCGACGTGGCGCTGAAGAAATGGACAGGGATCGGCGAGGACGTTGCGCGCCGCGGTGTGAAGAAGCTCGTCATCGTCACCAGCCATGGCGGCAACAGCGCGGCCATGATGCTGGTGGCGCAGGACCTTCGCGCGCATCACAAGCTGTTCGTGGTGACGACGTCGTGGTCGCGGCTCTCGGGCGCGGACAGACTGTTCCCGGCCGAGGAAGTGCGCCACGGCATTCACGGCGGCGCGGTCGAGACCTCGATCATGCTGGCGCGCTATCCGGACCAGGTGCGCATGGATGCGATCGCGGATTTCCCCGCGAGCAGCGTCGCGATGGAGAAGCAGTATCGCTGGCTCTCGACGCAGCGCCCCGCGCCATTCGCCTGGCAGACGCAGGATCTCAACCCCAGCGGCGCCGTCGGCAATGCGACGCTGGCACTCCCCGAGAAGGGCGAGCAGCTGCTCGATCAGGGCGCGCGCGCCTTCTGCGAGCTGCTGAGCGAAGTCGATAACTTCGACGTGAACAGGCTCGCCAAAGGCCCTCTCGGCTAGCTTTCATCCTCCTGAAATCGTTCAGGAAAGGAGCCCGCTTCAGAGGCGGGCTTGCCGCTTTCGAACCGGACGCGAGGAGCGCCCGTCCAACTGGGCACGCGGGCCACAACGGACCGCCTCAACCCGGATGGAGTTTCATATGTCGATCAAGACCAAGATTGCCGCCGCAGCTCTCGCCGCCCTCGCCGTCACCGGCAGCATCGTGTCCACCACCTCGCAGGCCGAAGCCAAGCAGCCCGGCTGGGTCTGGGGTGTCGGCGCCGGCATCGCCACCGCCGCTGTCGTCGGCTCCGCGATCGCCGCCAGCAACGACCCCTATTACCACGGCTATCACCGCTGCGGCTGGGTCGCCCAGTACAACGCCTTCGGCCAGTACGTCGGCCGCGTTCGTACCTGCTACTGATTTGGGTATCTGAGGCCGATCTCTCGTGGATTCCGCGTCCGACACGGGCGCCTCATCCACCCCGTGTCGTGCCCCCGACCCCGCCCGGCTGTCCCCCCGGGCGGGGTCATTCGTTTTGAGCCAAGGGCATCGTTGCATCTCCGTCACGAAGCAGTGCGAAGCACGGGCACTTGGGCCTAGTCGCGCCGGATCGCGTGGGCGACCGAGACCTGATGACAGGGCGCCGCGAATCGGCAGGGATAGTCGCGGCAGGTGGAATACATTCGCGTTTGGGGGCGTGCGTTTTGACGTTGAGAGGTCACCGTTACAGGTCCTTGCGGACGGCTGCGGCAATTGGCTCGGGCGTGCTGGCTTTTCCCGCCGCCGGTCACACGGCTGATCTGCCGCTGAAGGCCTCGGCCTTGAAGGCGGTCTACGACTGGACCGGCCTCTATATCGGTGCGCATGCCGGCTTCACCCGCGGCACATCCGCGGCAACGCTGGCCGATCCCACGGTCGCGACCGACGATCACGTGTTCAACGGCATGACCGGAGGCGTCCAGGCCGGCTACAATTGGCGCCTCAACTCAGGTTTCCTGCTCGGCGTCGAAGGCGATATCTCCTTCCCGAACTACCTCCCCTCCAATCACGTCGTGTCATCGGCGGCGACCGCGCTGTCGAGCGCGGAGGAGCGCTGGGACTATGTCGCGAGCCTGCGTGCGCGGCTCGGCTACACCAGCGGCAACTGGCTGTTTTACGCGACCGGAGGCGCGGCGTTCGCCGGCGAACGCTTTCTCTCGACACCGACCGGCGGCAACGAAGAGAAAGTGCTGCACACGCGGTTCGGCTGGACTGCCGGCGGCGGCGTTGAATACGCCTTTGCGCCGCACTGGAGCACCCGGCTCGAATATCTCTACAGCAAGTTCGAGAACGCCAGCGTCACCTTCCCCTCCGGCGGGCAATATTCGTCGTCGATGGATTTCCAGAGCCTGCGCATCGGCCTCAATCGCAAGATCGACTGGCCGGGCGTGCCGACCTACGACCCGAAATCCGACGTCACCGACACCGAGTCCAGCCGCTGGGAGATTCACGGCCAATCGACCGTGCTCGGGCAGGGCTACCCGGCGTTCCGCGCGCCCTATACCGGACCGAACAGCCTGCTCCCGTCGGCAGATTTTCAGCAGACCTGGAGCAATTCGCTCTATCTGAATGCGCGGCTGTGGGACGGCGGCGAGGTCTATTTCAATCCCGAGTTGCTCCAGGGCTTCGGCTTCAACAACACGACGGGCGCCGCGGGCTTCCCCAACGGCGAAGCGCAGAAGTCCGGCTTCCCCTATCCGCACTTCAACGCCTCGCGGCTGTTCGTGCGGCACACCTTCGGCTTCGGCGGCGAGCAGGAGCAGCTGGCCAGCGGCCAACTTCAGCTCGCCGGCAAGGTCGACGTCTCGCGCCTGACCTTCCAGGTCGGCAAGTTCTCCGTGGTCGACGTGTTCGACGGCAATGCCTACGCGCACGATCCGCGCAAGGATTTCATGAACTGGTCGATCTGGGCGTCCGGCGCCTTCGACTATGCCGCCGACAAGCTCGGCCTCGGCTATGGCGCTACCGCCGAGTTGAACCAGAAGCAATGGGCGCTGCGCGGCGGCTACTTCCTGATGGATGCCGTCTCCAACTCCAACAATTTCGACATGAATATCGGCCGTCGCGGCGAGTACGTCGCGGAGCTCGAGCTGCGTTATTCGCTGTTCGGCCAGCCCGGCAAGCTGCGCACGCTCGGCTTCGTCAACAGCGCTTTCTCGGGCAGCTATCGCGAGACGCTGGACAATCCCGCGTTCGGCGTGGACATCAGCCAGACCCGCCGCGGCCGCCTCAAATACGGCTATGCGTTCAACCTCGAACAGGCCATCACCGGCGACATCGGCATGTTCGGTCGCTGGAGCTGGAACGACGGCCGCAACGAGATCATGGCCTTCACGGACATCGATCGCAGCCTGTCGGGTGGCGTTTCAGTCAAGGGAACGAATTGGGGCCGGCCCGACGACGTCGTCGCCATTGCCGGCGCCGTCAACGCCCTGTCGCAGGATCATCGCGACTTCATCGCCGCCGGCGGTCTCGGCCCGCTGATCGGCGATGGCCGGCTCAACTACCGCCGCGAACGCGTGCTGGAGACCTATTACGCCTACGCGCTGAACAAGGCGCTGACCTTCACCGCCGACTACCAGCTCATCGTCAACCCCGCCTACAACGCCGATCGCGGACCGGTGTCGGTGTTTTCGGGGCGGCTGCACGGCGAGTTCTGACCGCAACGCGAGTGCGGTGAGATCGAGGGTTTCGCCGGCGAGCCTGGTGCACCTCTCCCCGGCGGGGAGAGGTCGGATTGCGCAGCAATCCGGGTGAGGGGCTGCGGCATTCGATGAGAGCGTAAGCCCTCACCCGGATCGCATCTTCGATGCGATCCGACCTCTCCCTACGGGAGAGGTGTTCTTTCCTTCGGCTGGTATCGATTCGACCAATTGCGCCGTCTACGCCGCCCGGATCGCGTCGAGGAATTTTCCGACCTCGACCTTGAGGCGGCTGCTCTCACCGGACAGCGATTTGGCCGACGCGAGCACGTTGGAGGAGGCCGATCCGGTCTGGCTCGCGCCGCGCTGCACGTCGACGATGCTGGCGGAGACCTGCTGGGTGCCGCGTGCCGCCTGCTGCACGTTGCGCGAGATCTCCCGCGTCGCCGCGCCCTGCTCCTCGACCGCCGAGGCAATTGCGGACGCGATCTCGGACATGCGTGTGATGGTGTCGCCGATCGCCTTGATGGCGCCGACGGAGTCCTCGGTCGCCGTCTGGATCCCCGATATCTGCTGACTGATCTCGCCGGTGGCCTTGGCGGTCTGCTCGGCCAGCGCCTTGACCTCGGAGGCGACGACGGCAAAGCCGCGTCCGGCCTCGCCGGCGCGCGCCGCCTCGATGGTGGCATTGAGGGCGAGAAGATTGGTCTGGCCCGCGATCTGGCTGATGAGCTCGACGACGTCCCCGATCCGGCCCGCGGCCCTCGCGAGCTCGCCGACATGATCGTTGGTCCGCCCTGCCTGCTGCACCGCATCGCCGGCGATGCGCGCGGAATCCTGGACCTGACGGCTGATCTCGTCGACCGACGAGGCCATCTCCTCGGCCGCCGCAGCGACGGTCTGCACGTTGGTGGAGGCCTGTTCGGAGGCAGCCGCGACGGTCGCGGTCACCTTTTCCGATTGCTCGGCCGTGCTCGTCAGCGTTCCCGCGGACACTTCCAGCTCCGAGGAGGCCGACGAGACGGTGTTGATGACGTCGCCGATCATGGCTTCGAACTCGCGCGCGATCTGGTCCACGCGCTGGCTGCGCCGGAGCTTCGCCTCGGCTTCGACTGCGGCCGTCTCGTCGGCGGCCTTCTTGGCAAGCAACGAATCCTTGAAATGCTGGAGCGAGCCCGCGACCTGGCCGATCTCGTCGTTGCGGCCCGTCGCCGGGATCTCGACCTCATGCTGCCCGGCGGCGAGCGCTCCGATCACGTCGGCGATCCGGCCGAGCGGCGTCACCACGCGCCTGCGCAGCATCATGGTCACGCCACCGAGCGTCCCGAGCAGCGCCAACACGGCGACACCGGCGAGCGCGAGCATCGCCAGCGCGCCGTCGCGCGCGGCCGAGGCGCGCTCGGCCGCCTCCGCCAACGCGGCATCGCGCACGCCGTAGAACATCTGGATGGCCGGCACGATGACCTTCGCCAGCTCGTCGGCTCCGATACCGTATTTGCCGTCACTGCGCGCCGCGGGCATCTCCTTGTCCACGGCAACCGCAGCTCGTCCGAAATAGGATTCCGTTGCCGCCTTCAACGCGGCAGCGATGCGGGAGGGATTTCCAAGCTGGTCGATACCGGCCTCGATGCGCTCGCGGTCGGCCTCCACGCGTCCCTGCATGCGGTCCATCAGCGACAGTTCAGCTGCGGTGAGCGGGCGGCGTGCGGAGAGCGCCGGAGACAGCGTGGCCGCGCGGCTGCCAGCCGAAACGCGCAGATCCTGCGCCGTTCGCGCCAGGCTCAACAGCGCGGCAAGCGAGGAATCGGCATTGATGACCTTCGCCTCGAGCCGGTTCATGACCGGTTCGATGTGGCCGATGACCTCGGCAACGCCGGGCAGGAAGCCCTTCGTCGCGGCGCTGTCGCGCGCCGCCAGGGGAACGCTCATCGCGCGATCTGCAGCGGTGGTGATCTCCTTCAACCGTCGCGCAGCACGGTCGAGATTCTCGGCAATCGCGCCGCCATCGTCCAGCACCATGACGGCGCGCCTTGCGGCCTCGAAGCCCGCCTCGGCAGTTTTCGCAGCCTTCGTGGCGACATCGAGCTGTGCCTGTGTCGCAGCGCCTTCCTGGAAGATCGGTCCGATGTAGGGAGCGCGAAGGCTGGCGACGTGCTGGCTGGCCATCAGCGTCGCACCAAAGGCATCGACGGTCTTGATCGCATCAGAGCGGTTCGTGAAGATACGCGTCTGAGGTATCAGCACCTCGGCGCCAAGGATGACTGCAAATACCGTCACCGTCAGCATCGACAGTGCGAAAAGCTTCCCGACTCGCATCTTTGGTCCCCACCCATTTCTGCATTGTCGAAAATTAGCCGGGGGTCACTAAGAGCGCGTTAAGCCACGCCCCGTAGTTCCGCGGAGTGTCACAAGGGCAAGAGCTCGGGAAACGCCGGCATTCGCCGAGGTTCCCCTGAGGCCAAATGCGACAAAATTGACGCCGTTTCCTCGCTGGATACCTATATGAGGGGCCGGGGGCCGCCTGTTCGGCCGCACTCCCTTACCTCGGAACGTCAATGCTCTCGCTCGAACTCGTCATCGTCGTCGTCCTGATCGTCATCAACGGCCTGCTCTCCATGTCCGAGCTGGCCGTGGTCTCGTCGCGCCCGGCGCGGCTGTCGCTGCTCGCGGCCAAGGGCGTGCGCGGCGCCGAGCGGGCGCTGACGCTGGCGGCCGATCCCGGCAAGTTCCTTTCGACGGTGCAGATCGGCATCACGCTGGTCGGCGTGCTCTCCGGCGCGTTCTCCGGCGCGACGCTCGGACAGCGGCTGACGCAATGGCTGCTCGAGCTCGGCCTCTCCAAGGGCATTGCCGACATCGTCGGGGTCGGGCTCGTGGTCACGCTCATCACCTATGCGACCTTGATCGTCGGCGAGCTGGTGCCGAAACAGGTGGCGCTGCGCGATCCCGAAAGCATCGCAGTCCGGGTCGCGCCCGCGATGCACACGCTTGCGAAGATATCGCTGCCGCTTGTCTTCCTGCTCGACGTCTCCGGAAAGCTGATCCTCACGCTGCTCGGCCGCGGCAGCAAGGTCGAGGAGAAGGTGTCGGAGGACGAGATCCATCACCTCGTGCGTGAGGCCGAGAGCGCGGGCGTGCTCGAGCCCGGCGAGAAGGAGATGATCGCCGGCGTGATGCGGCTCGGCGACCGGCCGGTCGGCGCGGTCATGACGCCGCGCACGGAGGTCGACGAGATCGACCTCAACGACGATCCGGCCGCCATCCGGGAGATCATCGCCAAGAGCCCGCATTCGCGCTTTCCCGTCTGCGACGGCGACCGCGACAAGCCGATCGGCGTGCTCCAGGCCAAGGACCTGCTGGTTGCCTATATGGACGAACGCACGCCGGACCTGCGCGCGCTCGTGCGCGAGGCACCGGGCATTCCGGTGTCGGCAGATGCGCGCGACGTGCTGACCATCCTGAAAGCTGCTCCGGTTCACGTCGGCTTCGTCTACGACGAATACGGTGCCTTCGAAGGCATGGTGACGGCTACCGACATCCTCGAGTCGATCGTCGGCGCCTTCCATTCCGAGGCGGGGCCGCCGGAGCCGGCCTATGTCAGGCGCGCCGACGACTCGCTCCTGATCTCCGGCTGGATGCCGGTCGACGAATTCGGCGAGCTGCTCGGCGTCGAACTGCCGCCGCACCGCTACAACACGGTGGCGGGCCTGGTGCTGCAACAGTTCAACGCGCTGCCCAACGCCGGCGACGCCTTCGACTTCCGCGGCTGGCACATTGAGGTGGTCGATCTCGACGGGCGGAGGATCGACAAGATCCTGGCAACCCGGCGGGGCGAGCAGGCGGCGGCGTGAGTTGAAATGGCTGTCGTCCCGGACAAGCGCGCGTCACACGGCGAGCGTCACCCGAACCTCACCCCGATCCGCTTTTCCTTGCGCCAAACCACGGTGCAGGACAGATGCGTTCCGTCGGCCTGCACGAACAGAGTGAAATGCTGGGGGATGCCGACGGGGCTGGTGACGTCGAGTGCAGCGCCGGTATCGGAGAGATTGCGAACGGTGCAGTCGATCGCGCCGCCGCCGAACTCGATGGTTCCGGCCTTCAGCACGCGGTGCCTCGATTTGCTGCGTCGCTCGTCCATGGGCGCAATTTACACCCAAAGCTGAACCAAACGTTAAGCGCCAAAGCATCATCCGGAAAAGTGCGCAGCACGCTCTCCGAAAAGATCATGCTCAAACAACAACCAAAAGCGCGATCGCGATGAAATTACGCGACCGGCATCCTACGGCGCGGGCTGGAACGTCTCGGCGCGCGCCATCCGCCATGCGTCGCGGAAGCGCGGGTCTTCCGTACCTTCGAGCAGTTCGCCCGGGCGCAATGCCGGATAGAGCTGCGCGAAGGATTGCACCTGGGTCGTCGACGTCCGCTGGCTGAAGTGAATCGGGCGCAGCTGCTGCGGATGTTCGAGGCCGGCGGCGGCAATGAGCTCCGTCAGCGAGTGCAGCGTCGCATGATGGTAATTTTGTACGCGATCGATCTTGAGCGGCACGTAGAGCGCGCGCGCCCGCGTCGGGTCCTGCGTCGCAACCCCGGTCGGACAGCGGTCGGTGTGGCAGCTCAGCGACTGGATGCAGCCGAGCGAGAACATGAACCCGCGTGCCGAATTGCACCAGTCGGCGCCGATCGCCATGGCGCGCGCCATGTCGAAGGCGGTAGCGATCTTGCCGGAGGCGCCGATCTTGATGCGGTCGCGCGCATTGATGCCGATCAGCGCATTGTGGACGAAATTGACGCCCTCGCGCATCGGCATGCCCAGATGATCCATGAATTCCAGGGGCGCGGCGCCGGTGCCACCCTCATTGCCGTCCACGACGATGAAGTCGGGATAGATGCCGGTCTGAAGCATCGCCTTGCAGATCGCCAGGAATTCCCAGGGATGGCCGATGCACAGCTTGAAGCCGGCCGGCTTGCCGCCGGACAGGCGGCGCATCTCGCCGATGAACTGCATCATGCCTGCTGGCGTGGAGAAGACGCGGTGCGAGGCCGGCGAGATACAATCCTCGCCCATCGCCACGCCGCGGATCTTGGAGATCTCCTCCGAGACCTTCGCGGCCGGCAGCACGCCGCCATGGCCCGGCTTGGCGCCCTGGCTGACCTTAAGCTCGACCATCTTGATCTGGTCGTCGCTGGCGACGCGCGCGAACGCCTCGGGATCGAACGTGCCGTCGAGATGACGGCAGCCGAAATAGCCGGAGCCGATCTCCCAGATGATGTCGCCGCCCATCTCGCGGTGATAGGGGCTGACGCCACCCTCGCCGGTGTCGTGCGCGAAGCCGCCCTTCCTGGCGCCGGCATTGAGCGCCCGCACCGCGTTCGGGCTGAGCGCGCCAAAGCTCATCGCCGAGATGTTGAACACCGAGGCCGAATAGGGCTTGGTGCAATCGGGCCCGCCGATGGTGATGCGAAATTTCTCCTCGGCATGCGTCTTCGGCGCGACCGAGTGATGCATCCATTCATAGCCCTCGCGGTAGACGTCCTCCTGGGTGCCGAAGGGACGCTTGTCGAGCTCCATCTTGGCGCGCTGATAGACCACCGCGCGGGTGTCGCGCGAGAACGGCATGCCGTCCTTCTCGCTCTCGAAGAAATACTGCCGCATCTCGGGCCGGATCTCTTCGAGCAGGAAGCGGATATGCGCGGAGATCGGGTAATTGCGCAGCACCGCGTGGCTCTTCTGCAGGAGATCGCGGACACCGAGCAGCGTCAGCGCGCCGAAGATCAGGATCGGGACCAGCATGATGTCGAAGATCTTGCGATCCGCGAGGCCGATGCCTATCAGGAGCGCGGTGACCACCGCGCAGATCGTCAGCACGATGAAGCGCGGCGAGAACGGCAGCAGCAGGGTTTCCATGATCCCCTCTTCCGCCAGCGGCAGGCGTTTGGGGGATTCATGTGTCTTGTTGTCGTCGGCCACGATTGCCATCCTCTCGCCAGCAGGCGGTACGATACGCCTGCGCCTGTCATACGGATATGACGCCGCCCTTGTTTCAGGCTAGCGAATTCGGCCGGCGCAGATCAATCCGCCGAGAGGATGGGTTGCTGCACTGCAGCGGAAGGAGGGATAGCGCGGTGCCGGGGCCAGCGGGCCTCAACCCGCTGCCCATGGAACGCAGACGCGCTTCCCCAGAGTTCAGCTGTCGTCCCGGGCAGGCGTACGCGCAGACACCGGGACGACGAGTTGAGTGGGGCACAAGATCGCGCCTCCCATTCAACAGGACTCAGCGCTCGACGAAGGCCTTCTCGATCACGAAATGGCCGGGCTTGTTGCCGGAGCCCTCGATGAAGTCGCGGCTCTCGAACATCACCTTCAGCTCTTCGAGCATCGCCGGGCTGCCGCACATCATGATGCGGTCGGTTTCGATATCGAGCGGGCCTTGGCCGATGTCGTTGAAGATCTGCTCGGAGCTGATGAGGTCGGTGATGCGGCCGCGGTTCTTGAACGGCTCACGGGTCACGGTCGGATAATAGACGAGCTTGTCCGCGAGCAGTTCGCCGAACAGCTCATCCTCGCGCAAGGTCGCGACGAGCTTCTCGCCATAGGCGAGCTCGGAGACCTGGCGGCAGCCATGCACCAGCACGATCGACTCGAACTGGTCGTAGACCTCGGGATCCTTGATCAGGCTCGCGAAGGGCGCAAGGCCGGTGCCGGTCGAGAGCAGCATCAGCCGCTTGCCGGGAAGCAGGTTGTCGGTGATCAGCGTGCCGGTCGCCTTGCGGCCGACCAGAATGGTGTCGCCTTCCTTGATCTTCTGGAGGCGCGAAGTGAGCGGGCCGTCCTGAACCTTGATCGAGAAGAACTCGAGCTGTTCCTCGTGATTGGCGCTCGCCATGCTGTAGGCGCGCAGCAGCGGACGGCCGTCGACCTCGAGGCCGATCATGGCGAACTGGCCGTTCTGGAAGCGGAAGCCGGTATCGCGGGTGGCGCGGAAGCTGAACAGCGTGTCGGTCCAGTGGTGGACGGAAAGAACCTTCTCTCGGTAAAACGCGCTCATGATTTTCGATATTCCGAATAGCTGCGGTTTTAGGGCAAAAGCGTTGCCCGGCCCTGAAAGCGGGGCGGACACCATTTGCCATGGCGGAGGATTTCGCCTGTGTGATCTACGCCATTGAGACCAATAATCAACCTCGTTCCGGATGCAATTGATGCCGGTCAAATCGGCATTTGCGGCAGAACTGGTCACATCATTAATGAATCTGCTGCCGGGCGCGCGAGAGGGGCAATTTCTTTTCCCTGCCGGGCTCGATTGGAGCACTTAATTTCCGTCGCGCTCGCGAGAATTTCATTAAGAATAGCTCTGATTTTCATCCCCATTGGCGCCGATTCCCGCATTTTTGCGGCTTTTGGCGACAGGAACGACGAAAGACCATGGCAGGCGGCGAGCGAATCTTTGTTCAGGCGATCAGGCGCTATTGCGCGGAGCACGACATCGCAGTCGATGTCCGCGCCAGTGGCTGGTTGATCGCGATGCGCAAAGGTGCGAGGTGCCGCTTCGCCTTCGGCTACGACATCGGCCTCAACAGCGCCATCGCCCACCGCCTCGCCAGCGATAAATCGGCCACCGCCGAGGCGCTGCAGATGGCCGGCGTGCCGTGCGTTCCCCATCACCTCTTCCTCAACCCGAGCATGGGCGTGCACATCGCCGGTGCCGATTGGCGCAAGGGCATGGCGGCGCTGCTCGCCCAGAATCCGCAAGGCGTGGTGGTGAAGCCGAACGAGGGCACGTCCGGACGCGCCGTGTTCAAGGCGACGAACAGCGACGAGCTCGACCGCGCCGTCACCGAGATCTTCTCGTCCAGCCTTGGGCTGGTGATCGCCCCCTATGTCGAGATCGAGGATGAAGTCCGCGTGATCGTGCTCGATGGCAAGCCGATGATCGTCTACCGCAAGGAGCGGCCGTCGGTCGTCGGCGACGGCATGCAGACGTTACGTGAGCTGGCGAGCGCAGCGGGACAGGACAGACATCTGCACGAACTCGCGGCGCGCGAGCTGAACGCCATCGTTCCCAAGGGGGAACGGCGCCTCCTGACCTGGCGGCACAATCTCGACGCCGGCGCAAAGCCGATCCTCCTCGATGAGGGCGAGGTTCGGGCGGATTGTGCAAAGCTCGCCATCGACGCCGCAAGCTTCATCGGCATCACCTTCGCCTCAGTAGACGTGGTCCGGGTCGATGGCATCTGGCGCGTGCTCGAGATCAATTCCGGGGTGATGATGGAGGCGCTCGGACGGCGCCATCCCGGACTGGTTCAGGCGACTTATGACGCGGCGCTGGATCGGATTTTCGAGACAACGCACTGAGTTGCCGGCGCCAATCGCCGTATCGTGCGCGAGCGCGGCGGCCGAAATGGAACGAGGCCCGGAATACCGAGCCTCATCACCATGGCAACTGCGTTGGGGTTTCAGAGAGAAGCCGCCAGGCTAGAAGACGCTATCTCAAATCCTGGTCGTGTCGGTTGCGCCAGCGCAAACAGCAGTGACATGCGTCAACGCGCATTCTGCGATTGCTCGCAGGAGCGTGCCGACTTCGGAACCTCTCCGCCCGTTAGATCAGGCAGGCGAGATAGACCACTGCCCCGCTGAGGACGGCTGCGACTGACCACAACGCCGGGTCGAACGACTCGGCGACAGCTCCGGTCTCGGTTCTGCTCTTGCGCATTGAAAATCCTCCGGATCAGCGGACGGCCACGGCGGCCGAGCCGCCCAGGACCACCGGCTTTCCAGGCTTGAATACGGCTGCCCGCTCGACCGCCGCGGTTCTCGTGTCGGCGTGGAAAGAAACGGCACCACCGGCGACGACCGCTGCAAGCAGCAATGCGACGATGACGATCTTCGAATGGGTGGCGCGGTCGGCGCTATAGATCGAATGATTCATTGGGCTCTCCGAACTCGTCGATCAGCCCATTGTCGAGCGGAGCTGCCGGCCTCGCCAGCTCGCGCCGTATCTTAGGGCGAGTTCCCTAAGTAGTTTGACGGATGAAGGTCTTCAGCCAAAGGTTGAGCAACATCAAGGTCACCTCGCCTCGTTCGGAAGTACAAGAGCGGCACAAGGCGCCGCCGGGTCACGACCGGAGACGAAATCCTCTCGCATCGGCAATTTTCATTATCTCGAGCTGCGTCGGGCAAACGGAGATGAATGAAGCGCACCAACTGGCTCTGGCGATGTTTGTACTGGCCTGCACAGCCATGACGCTGGTTGCGGGGCAGCTTTACATGGAGCACAGCATGGATGCGAAGACTTCTGCTCCCAGACACTTGCGGACGGTGTCGCTGGGCGCTTCGCCGCAAGCAGAGGCGCGCAGTGGCACAAGGCCGGACCTCGTCATGTTGACGCGGCCGTGACTGGTTATTCGGGCTGGAAAGCGCGTTCGACCGCAGCGGAGAGTTGCGGGTCGCCCTTCCTAAACATGTTGCCGTAGGGAAACGACGCAACACGTTTTGCGTGTGGTCGCGTTTTCAGGATGTTCCCGTTGTGAAATGGAACGCGGCGATCTAGCTTTCGCGCGACGCACAGCACATGCGGCTTGCACGTTCTCCTTGCGACAGCTGCATCGACAATTGCCAAACACACGAGGAAGGGAACGAGATGAGCGGCAACATCAATCGCCAGATTCTTTTGGTGGAGAAGCCCGGCGGCAAGCTCGGCCCCGAGCATTTCAAGATGGTGGAGAGCGCAGTGCCGGAACCAAAGGACGGCGAGGCCTTGCTGCGCGTGCGATACATCTCGCTCGATGCCGCCAACCGCGCCTGGATGCACGGCGCAACCTATCGTTCCGCCGTCGAAGCCAACAGCGTGATGGCCGGCGGCGCCATCGCCGAGGTCGTCAGCTCGAAGGCGCCAGATCTTGCGCCCGGCGACATCGTGTTTGGCGACACCGGCTGGCAGGAATTTGCCGCGGTGCCGGCGAAGCATCTCACCAAAATGCCGAAGCTCGAGCCGATGACGCACCTGCTCAGCGTGTTCGGCATCGCCGGGCTCACCGCCTATTTCGGCCTCCTGGAGATCGGCAAGCCCAGAGAGGGTGAGACGGTCGTGGTCTCCGCCGCTGCGGGCTCGGTCGGCTCGATCGTCGGACAGATCGCGAAGATCAAGGGATGTCGCGTCATCGGCATCGCCGGCGGCGCAGACAAGTGCAGATGGCTGACGTCCGAGCTCGGCTTCGATGCCGCGGTGGACTACAAGGACGGCGCGGTCTTCAAGGCGCTACGCGCAGCGGCTCCGAAGGGCATCGACGTCTATTTCGACAATGTCGGCGGCGACATTCTCGAGGCGTGCCTGCCACAAATGAACAATTACGGCCGCATCGCCTGCTGCGGCGCGATTTCGCAATATGACGGCACTCCTGCCGCGCATGGCCCGCGCGGCGTGCCCGGGCTGATCGTGGTGAAGCGGCTGACCATGCAGGGCTTCATCGTGATGGATTACATGAAGGAGAGCCAGCGTGCGCTCGCCGACCTGCAGGCCTGGGTGAAGTCCGGCAAGCTGAAGGTGCAGGAGGACATCATCGACGGCTTCGAGAACACACCGAAGGCGCTGATCGGACTGCTCGCGGGCGAGAACCGCGGCAAGCGCATGGTGAAACTCTAGCGCCGGCCTCGCTCCGTCGTCCTTGACCACGATCTGCTTGCGATGGCGGACAAAGCGGCCATGATGCCGTGCATCGCATGGCTCGCGACGATTGCAATCGCATCACCTTTTTGGAGCGTCGAACGGCGGCTCGAGCGCTCGACCTATAGGGCAGGAAGTCATCCATATGTTCGAGATATTGAAGCATCGCGCAGCGCGTGGTGCGTTGCTGGCGGCGGCGCTGTTCGCAACTGCAACACCCGTCTTTGCACAAGCGCCGACCGATGCGCAGAAGAGCGCGATCCGGTCGGCGTGCCGCTCGGATTTCATGGCCCACTGCTCGAGCGTGACGCCGGGCGGCGTGGAAGCGTATCAATGTCTGAAGAAGAACGTATCGAGCCTGTCATCGGGATGCCAGTCCGCGGTCCGCGCCGTCGAGCCCGCTGCGGCTCCGAAGACCGAAGCCGCTCCCGCAGCGCCGGAGACTGAAGCTGCGCCCAAGGTCGAGCCGACGCCCGCCGCGCCGAAGGCCGCGGCGCCTGGCGTGCCCCCCGCTGAACCTGCCAAGCCGGCCTCGATCGCCGCCGCACCCAAGGCTGCTCCCGCCAAGCAACCGAGCAGCGCGCAGGTCTCCGCCATCAAGAGCGCCTGTCGGTCCGATTATCCAAAAGTCTGCGCCAGCGTCCCGCCGGGCGGCGCGGCTGCGCTCGATTGCCTGGAGAAGAACAAGGCAAGGGTCTCACCGTCCTGCCAGAGCGCGGTGAGCGCGGCATCCGGCGGTGCGGCGGCTACAGCGGCGCCTGCAGGTGCCGCTCCCGCGGCCGCGCCCGCCGCGGCGCCGACGACGATCGTGCTGCGGCCATTGCTGCCGCGCGAGGAACTGTTCATCGTCCGGTCGGCCTGCGGCGTCGATATCCGCATGCTCTGCGCCGGTGTGGCGCCCGGCGGCGGCCGGATCATGCAATGCATTTCCAACCGGGCGGCATCGCTCTCGCCGGCCTGCAGAGACGTCCTCGCACCGTTCGCGGCGAGGTAGGCGCTTGTGGCCAAGCCGCGGCTGATTCTTTATGGTGGCGCCCGACCGATCGGAGTTGCGTCGCACGCGGTTTCGGATCGCGTTTCGGCCTGCCGCGCGTGGCCAATAATTCCGCTGGCGCCGGAGGCCGGAGCACATTAGTCTAGCCCTAGATAGTAAGTATACTGTCAATTAGGGAGGCAGACGTTGCGGATCGCCGTGATTGGCGGGGGCCCGGGTGGGCTCTACTTCGCCTATCTCTGGAAGAAGCGTCATCCCGAGGATCAAGTCGACCTGTTCGAACAGAACCCGGCCGACGCGACCTGGGGATTTGGCGTTGTGTTCTCCGACCAGGCGTTGGAATTCCTGCGAGCCGACGACCCCGAAACGGTCGATGCGATCGCCCCGCATATGGAGAGCTGGGAGAACATCACGCTGAACCTGCATGGCGACAGCGTCGCCATCGACGGGGTCGGCTTCTCTTCGATCGGGCGCCTCGAGCTCCTCAGGTTCCTGCAGCAGCGCGCGCTCGATGTCGGCGCCACGCCGCGCTTCGATACGCAGATCCAGACAATCGACCAGCTCAACGGCCACGATTTGATCGTCGCCGCCGACGGGCTGAACTCGCTGGTGCGCCGCGCCTTTGAGGGCGATTTCGGCACCTCGTTGTCCTACTCCTCCAACAAGTTCGTCTGGTACGGCACCTCGAAACGCTTCGACACGCTGTCGCAGACCTTCGTGAGGACCGACCGCGGCGCCTTCAACGCCCATCACTACCGCTATTCGCCGACCATGAGCACCTTCCTGGTCGAATGCGATCACGCCACATGGCAGGCCTACGGTTTCGCCTACAAGGACGTCGAGCAGTCCAAGGGTGTCTGCGAGGAGGTGTTCGCCGACACGCTCGGCGGCCATTGCCTCGTCCCCAACAAATCGGTCTGGCGCAACTTCCCCTGGGTCTGGAACGAGCACTGGTCGTTCAAGAACATGGTGCTGATCGGCGACGCGCTGCATTCGGCGCATTTCTCGATCGGCTCGGGCACGCGGCTCGCGATCGAGGACGCGATCGCGCTGGTCAAGGCGCTGGAGTCGGATGCGCATCTTGCGACCGCGCTGCACCGCTACCAGGCCGCGCGCAAGCCCATCGTGCAGAAGCTCGTCAATGCCGCGCGCACGAGTGCATTCTGGTACGAACGCTTCGCCGAGCACATGAAGCTTCCCCTGCTGGATTTCGCCTACAGCTACATCACCCGCTCCGGCCGCATCGACGATTCCCGGCTGCGTGCGATGTCGCCGGCCTTCATGGCCCGCTACGAGGCCGCCAGGAATGCCGGAGATGCGCCATGAGCGACGAAATCCGCGACCAGGTGCCCGCCGACAGCCCGGGCGCGCGCGAGATCGCCTTTGCCGTTCCTGAAATTTACAATGCCAGCCACGTGCTGTTCGATAATTTGGCCAAAGGCCGCGGCGACAAGATCGCGCTCATGGGCCCGGCAGGCACGCGGACCTATGCCGAGCTCTGCGGCGAAGCCTGCCGGTGGGGCAACGGTTTCGCCTCGCTTGGCCTCGAGCGCGGCGATCGCGTGCTCTTGTTCCTCGACGACACGCCGGCCTACCCGGCCGCCTTCTTCGGCGCGGTGCGGGCCGGCTTCGTGCCGCTCCTGATCAACACGTTGACGCCGCCGGACCTTCTGCAATTCTATCTCGCCGATTCCGGCGCGGCTGTTGCGGTCGCGGATGCCGGGTTCGCGGCGCGCTTCAATGCGGAGGCCTGCAAGGATACGCCGCTCCATACGCTGATCGTCGTCAATGGTGCAGTGGGCGAGCACGCGGCGCCTGCGGCGTTCGCGGCGGCAGGCTGGCTCGCGCAATTCCCGGCTGATCTCGCCGAAGCCGACACGCGCCGCAACGAGATGGCGTTCTGGATGTACTCCTCCGGCTCGACCGGACGGCCCAAGGGCATCGTACATCTCCAGCACGACATGGCCTATAGCGATGCCGCCTTTGCGCAAAACGTGCTGAAGCTGACGCCAGATGACATCTGCTTCTCGGTGCCGAAGATCTTCTTCGCCTACGGCTTCGGCAACTCCGTCACCTTCCCGTTCTCGGCGGGCGCGGCGACTCTGCTGTTGCCGGGCCAGCCCAAGCCTGCCTCGATCTTCGCGGCGATCGCGCAGTACAAGCCGACGGTCTTCTTCGGTCTGCCGACGCTTTATACATCGCTGACCAAGGCGGAAGGCGCGGACAAGACGGATTTCTCGTCGCTGCGCATGGCGCTCTCCGCCGCCGAGGTGCTCTCGGCCGAGGTCTTCAACGGCTGGAAGATGCTCACCGGACTCGAAATCGTCGAAGGCCTCGGCTCGACCGAGGTGCTGCACATCTATCTCTCCAACCGCGAGGGGCAGAAGAAGCTCGGCGCCGCCGGCCTGCGCGTGCCCGGCTACGAGGTCGCGCTGCGCGACAAGGACGGAAACGAGGTCGGCGACAACGAGGAAGGCATCTTGTGGGTCCGCGGCGATTCCAACACGCCGCTGTACTGGAACCGGCCGGACAAGTCAGCGGAAACCATTCGCGAGGGCGGCTGGATCTACACCGGCGACCGCTTCGTCCGCGATGCCGACGGCTTCCACTTCTTCCGGGGCCGCGCCGACGATCTCATCAAGATCTCCGGCCAATGGGTCTATCCGCTCGAGGTCGAGCTGTGTCTCGCCGACCACCCCGACATCCGCGAATGCGCGGTGTTCGCCACCGAATTGCCGGACCGTCGCATGACGCTGAAGGCGGTGGTGGTGATGAACAGCCGTGCTGTCGACCAGGGCGAAGCGACGCGCCGGCTGCAGGACTATGTGAAAGGCAAGCTGCTGCCGTACAAATATCCGCGCGAGGTGATTTTCATCGACGAGCTGCCGAAGACGGGCACGGGCAAGATCGACCGGCAGGCATTGCTGCGGATGTGAGATCGGCGGCCCGGCCGTAGCCGCGGCGCTGTGCCCCGGACGCAGTGCAGCGCGAAGCGATGCGCTGCAGAGCCGGGGCCCACACTTCGGCGCCACGCGTCCAATGTTCTGGCTCCCCGGCTCTGCGCAGCAGCGCAAGAGCGCTGCGGCGCGTCCGGGACACGAGACATTGGAAGCCCTCTCATCCGCCCTTCCCCAGATGCTCCAATGCATCCTCCGCCCGCAGCGGCACCCGCGAGGCCTCGTTGTTGAGATCGACCAGTTGCACCAGGAGCCCCATCAGCGCCTTGCGGTCGGCGGGCTTCAGCGGCTCCAGCATCCGCGCCTGCGCGCGTTCGACGGCAGGGATGATGTCGCGCAGGATCGCGGCGCCGGATTTCGTGAGGTAGAGCAGCTTGATCCGCTTGTCTTCCGGCGCCGGCTTGCGCTCGATATAGCCCTTGGCTTCAAGCCGCTCGATCACGCTGCCCAGCGTGGAGCGGTCGAAGGCGATCACCGCCGAAAGCCGCGTCGCGTCGATGCCGGGATGGGTATGGATCGCGATCAGCGCGGCATATTGCACCGGGGTGAGATCGAACGCCTTGCACTCCTCCATGAAGATCGAGACCGCGATCTGCTGCATGCGCCGGAACAGATAGCCCGGCGCGGCATAGACCGCATCGATCGTGATCGGCGGGGCAGGCTTACTCGGCATCGGGCTGCTTCTCCGGTGCGGCATCGGCGAAGGCGGGCAGCGCCTTCGCGGCGGCCTCGGCCTTGAGCAGACGCGGATAGGCCGAGACATCGACGCCGAAGCGGCGCGCATTGCCGAGCTGCGGCACGAGGCACAGATCGGCAAGCGTCGGCGCATCGCCAAAGCAGAATGGGCCCGGCTCGTCCCTGATCAGCGTCTCGCAGGCCGACAGGCCCTCGCGATTGACCCAGGCCGCCCAGTCCTGCACCTTCTCCTCGGGCAGGCCGAGCTCGCGCAGCCGCGCCAGCACTTTGAGGTTCTGCACTGGATGAGTGTCGCAGGCGATCGCCAGCGCGAATGCCCTCACCTTGGCGCGGCGGAGCGGATCCTTGGGCAGCAGCGGCGGATTGGGGTGCGTCTCGTCGAGCCATTCGATGATGGCCACCGATTGGGTCAGCACTGCACCCACATCGCTCTCCAGCGCCGGCACCAGACCTTGCGGATTGATGGCGAGAAAAGCGGGCGCGCATTGTTCGCCCTTGCGAAGATGATGCGGCAGATGCTCGGCGCCGAGCCCCTTGAGGTTCAGCGCGATCCGCACCCGATAGGCGGCGCTGGAGCGGAAATAACCGTGCAGCTTCATCGGGACCTCCCCTGGCTTTCATCGTTCCGGGGCGGCTCGAAGACCCGCCCCCGGATGACTGCCTTATACATAGGCCCGTCACATTGACGCAACCTTGATCGTCAGTATACTGTCAATCAACAAACGATCGGGAGCAGCAACCATGGAAGCCGTGACTAAGACGCCGGAACGCGAGGCGTTCTACAAGAAGATCGACGGCGAAAATCTCACCGCGCTCTGGACGGTGATGAGCGACCTGATCACGCCGGAGCCGAAGAGCGCCTGCCGTCCTCACCTCTGGAAGTTCGACGTCGTCCGCGACTACATGACGGAGGCCGGCAAGCTCATTACCGCCAAGGAAGCCGAGCGGCGCGTTCTGGTGCTGGAGAACCCGGGGTTGCGCGGGCAATCCAAGATCACGACGTCGCTCTATGCCGGCGTACAGATGGTGGTGCCCGGCGACGTCGCGCCCGCGCACCGCCACAGCCAGTCGGCGCTGCGCTTCGTGCTCGAAGGCAAGGGCGCCCACACTGCAGTCGACGGCGAGCGCACCGCGATGGAGCCCGGCGACTTCATCATCACACCGTCGATGACCTGGCACGATCATTCCAACGAAACGAATGAGCCGATGTTCTGGCTCGACGGCCTCGACATTCCCCTGGTGCAGTTCTTCGACTGCTCCTTTGCGGAAGGCTCGAAAGAGGATCAGCAAAAGATCACGAAGCCTGCCGGTGACAGCTTTGCCCGCTACGGCCACAATCTGCTGCCGGTCGACGTGAAGCGGAGTTCGAAGACGTCGCCGATCTTCAGCTATCCCTATGCCTACACCCGCGAGGCCCTCGAAAGGGCCCGCCTGAGCCAGGAGTGGGACGCGTGCCACGGGCTGAAGCTGAAGTTCAGCAATCCCGAGACCGGCGACTTTGCGATGCCGACCATCGGCACCTTCATCCAGCTGCTGCCGAAGGGCTTCAAGACCGCGCGCTATCGCGCGACCGATGCGACGGTGTTCTGCCCGATCGAGGGCAAAGGTCGCAGCCGCATCGGCGACGCCGTCTTCGAATGGGGCCCGCGCGATCTGTTCGTGGTGCCGAGCTGGCACTGGGTCACGCACGAGGCGGATGACGACGCCGTGCTGTTCAGCTTCTCGGATCGGCCGGTGCAGCAGAAGCTGGATCTGTTCCGTGAGGATCGCGGGAACGCGTGAGGCCCTGCTCTATCCCCGTCATGGCCGGGCTTGACCCGGCCATCCATGCGCCACGGCGCCTGAGGAAAGACGTGGATGCCCGGGACAAGCCCGGGCATGACGACCTAGCTTTTGGTCATCTCCATCAACGCGTCATTGCGAGCGCAGCGAAACAATCCAGAATCCTTCTGCAGAGATAGTCTGGATCGCTTCGTCGCTTCGCTCCTCGCAATGACGGCTGCAGCTACCGCCAGTGCAACAGCCGCGTCTCCAGCCAGCCGATCACCTTCCCCACCGCCAGCCCGAACACCGACAGGATCACCACGCCGGCGAGCAGCTGATCGGTCTGCATCAGATTGCCGGCCTGGAGCACGAAGGCGCCGATGCCGTATTGCGCGCCGATCATCTCGGCGCTGACGACGAGCAGCAGCGCAACGGAGGCGGTGATGCGGAAGCCGGCGAGGATCGCGGGCAGCGCGCCCGGCCAGATCACCTTGCGCACGATCGTGGCGAACGGAACGTTGAAGCTCTGCGCCATGCGGATGAGGTTGCGCGGCACTGCATCGACGCCGCTATAGACCGAGATCGCAGTCGAGAAGAACACCCCTAACGCAATGGTCGCGATCTTCGGTTCTTCGCCGATGCCGAGCCAGAGGATCAACAGCGGCAGCAGCGCGATCTTCGGAATCGGGAACAGAGCCGAGATGAAGGTGATGCCGACGCCGCGCGCCAGCCGCGACAGGCCGATGGCAAAGCCGACGGCGACACCGGCCGCCGTTCCCAGGAGCCAGCCGACGCCGATACGCAGCAGCGAGGCCGAGACGTGCTGCCAGAGCGCGCCCGACACTGCGAGCTGGTAGATCGCGCGCGCGATCGCCGAGGGCGCCGGCAGGAACAGCGGATTGACGAGGCCTGTGCTGCCGGCAGCCTGCCAGAGGGCGATGACGAGCGCGAGCGCGATCCAGCCGCCAAAACGGCTGCTGGCGGGAACGAAGCCGGCGCCGCGAAAGCGGACGCGCCGGGTCGCAGTGTCCTTCGCGATTTCGGCCGGCGCGCGATCAAGCATGCTGGACCTCGCGTTCAGCGTCGATCGCCTCGTTGCGGATCAGCGACCAGATCTGGTTCTGAAGCGCAAGCAGCCTTTCGCGCGCCGCCGCTTCGCCGCGCGCCGCGCGCGTCATCGGCACGGCCACGACCTCGCGAATACGTCCCGGACGCCGCGACAGCACCACGATGCGGTCGGCAAGCCGTGCGGCTTCTTCGAGATTGTGGGTGACGTAAACCGCGCCCATGCCGCCATCGGCGAGCAGACGGACAAAGTCTTCCATCAAGAGCTCGCGGGTCTGCGAATCCAGGGCCGAGAGCGGCTCGTCCATCAGCAAGATCGCGGGCTTCACCGCAAGCGCGCGCGAGATCCCGACGCGCTGGCGCATGCCGCCGGAGAGCTGCTTTGGATAGGCGGTGCGGAAATCAATCAAGCCGGTGCGGCGCAGGGCGTCCTCGACCAGCGCACGGCGTTGCGCAGCGGTGAGCTGGGCGTGCAGCAGCGGGAATTCGACGTTCTCCTCGACCGTAGCCCAGGGCAGCAGCGCGAAATCCTGGAACACGAAGGTCAGCGGATTGAGACTGTCCGCCGGCGGCGCGCCGCGCAGCTCGGGTGCGCCGGAGGTCGGCTGCAGCAACCCGCCCAGGATCGACAGCAGCGTGCTCTTGCCGCAACCCGAGGGCCCGACGATCGCCACCACCTCGCCGGCGCTGACGGTGAAGGAGACATCGTCGAGCACGGCGAGATCGCCGAAGCGATGGGAGATGTGGTTGGCAATCAGGTCCATGCAGTGCACCTGCGTTCCTCACCCTCCCCTGGAGGGGCAGGGGAATCGCATGTGATCTCTCGGAAAGGTCTGAGCAAGCGCCTCGTCCTTCGAGACGACCGCTCCGCGGTCTCCTCAGGATGAGGCTTCGCTAGAGCGGTGTCCTTTGAAACTGCCGCTGCACACTCCGCCCTCATCCTGAGGGCCCGCCGGAGGCGGGCGTCTCGAAGGATGGCCGCAGGCGAGTTTCCCGCCGCGCTTCCATATGCGACTGCCCTTCCCCCTCCAGGGGAGGGTGGCAGGTCGTCCGTCGCGAGAGTCCGCATCGTCAGCATCAATCCGCCTTCACGTAATCCTTGGCGATGATCGCATTGGCATCAAACCCCTTGTCGGCAAAGCCCTGCTCCTGGAGCCATTTGATCTGGTCGTCGACGTTCTTGACGTCGAGCTTGCCCTCGGGATCGACATAGGCGCAATTGCCGACCACCTGCTCGACCGGCAGGTTGGTGTACTTCGCGATGATCTCCAAAAGCGGCCTGGTCTTGTCGTTGATCGGCGCGACGCCATCCTTCATCACGGCGAGGATGACGTCGTGATATTCGCGGTCGGCCTTGGCCAGCGCGCCGAGCAGCTTTGTGACCAGCGTCTTGTTGGTCAGCGTCTTCGGCGAGGCGAACACCGCCCCCAACTGCCACGGCGTCTCGTCGCCGACCCAGCCCAGGAACTTCGCGCCGCCTTCGTCCATCAGCTTTCGCGCGGTGGAGATCGGCAGCAGCGCCGCATCGACGGTCTCGCCCTTGAGTGCAGCCGCCGCATTCGACAGCGATTGCAGCGGCACGATCTTCACGTCGGCGAGCTTGAAGCCGTACTTGTCGGCGAGCAGGCCGAGCGAATAGTGAAAGCTCGATCCGACCTGCGTCACCGCCACGCGTTTGCCCGCGAGGTCCTTCGGCGTCTTCAACCCGGCGGCATAGGCGTTGTTGCTGGCGAAATAGCCGATCAGGGGATAGCCGGGCTTCTCGCGGCTCATGCCGCCGATCACCTTCAACACACCCTTGCCGGCGAGATTGTAGAGGCCCGCGGTGAAGGCAGTGACACCGAAATCGACATCGCCTGAGGTCGTCGCCACTGCGATCGGCTGCGCCGCGTCGAAGAATTTCAGCTCGACCTCCAAGCCGGCGTCGCGGAAATAGCCCTTGTCCTGCGCGATGAAGACCGGCGCGGAGGACGACAGGCGGAGCACGCCGATCCTGGCCTTCAGCGCATCCTCGGCCCGCGCCGTGCCCATCGCCATGATCGCCACCAGGCCCGCTATCGCGAGCCGCGCCATCCCGATCATTCCATTTCCTCCGCCGTCGTTGTCTTGCAGTCCGCTACAGGCCTTCGGGCACTGCCTGATCCCGTCCGATGAAGGCGCCCTGTTGTTTCAACGTTTCCTGCAATTTTTCAATGGAGATGTCACGCGGGATCCGGTTTCCGGAGAGCGCCAGCGCGGCGGCGGAACCGGCGGCCTCGCCCATCACGAAACAGGCACCGGAGACACGCGCCGCCGACTGGCCCTCGTGGGTCATCGAGGCACAGCGGCCGGCGACCAGGAGATTCTCGACGCCTTGGGGCACCAGCATCCGGTAGGGCAGCTCGTTGTAGCCGCGCGATTCCGGAATTGGCGGAAATGTGAAGACGACGTCGCCCGGAACATGGGCCTCGATCGGCCAGCCGTTGACGCCAATCGAATCCTCGAACGACGCGCAGCCGAGCACATCCTCGCCGCTGAGCTGATAGCCGCCCTTGATGCGACGGGTCTCGCGGATGCCGAGTTGTGGCGGCAGGTCGACGATGTAGGATTTTTCGAAGCCTGGCACGGTGCTGCGCAGGAATTCGAACGCGGCCAGCGCCTGCTTGCGGCCCTCGATCTCGCCGCGGGTGAGATCGTCGGGCTCGATACCGTTGATGGCCTGACCGTCCTCGCGCGCAACCTGCGTAAAGTTCACCCGCCATTCGATGCCGGATTTTTGCGGCCGCACGATGGCGCTCTTGCGCGGGAATGTGTGCGTGCCGGCAGCGAGCGCCTTCTCCATCAGTTGCGGGATGGTCCGCCACGCCTCGCCCGCTCGCTCGGGATCGATGCCGTTGAGACGCAGCATCATCGAGGGGTACAGCGGATGGCCCTGCTCGTCGCCGATTTCGAACGGTGCACCGGCCCACACGGCGAGATCGCCATCGCCCGAGCAGTCGATGAAGATCTCGGCGCGCACTGCCTGCCGGCCGGCCTTGGTCTCGACCAGCAGCGCGTCGACGCGGCGATCATCGCCCATCACGACGCCGGCACCGAGAGCATGAAAGAGGATATGCACTTTGTGACTGGCGAGAAGCTCGTCGGCGGCGATCTTGTACGCGGCGGTGTCATAGGCCTGCGCGAAGACCTTGCCGAGGATCAGATGCGGCGTGTTGAGGCCGTTCAGCCGATCGATCCGCGCCAGCAGATCCGACGCCATGCCCTGCACCAGCCGCCGGTGCTCGCCATGGACATTGCCGTGCAGGCCGCAGAAATTGGTGACGCCGGCCGCGGTGCCCATGCCGCCGAGGAAGCCGTAGCGCTCGATCAGCAGCGTCCGTCGCCCCGCACGCGCCGCGGACGCCGCCGCGACGATGCCAGCCGGGCCGCCGCCGAGCACGACCACTTCATATTCGCCATAGAGCGGCACTTTCCGTGCCGGTTCTTCGATCATCTTGGGCCGCATGGCGCGTCCGCTCCCGAAATCTCTTGCTTGCGGGCGACTATGAATTAACGCGCGGCAAGCTACAATCCACCAAAACAAGCGATCAGCTTTCGCGAATCGAGAAAGGTCGACATGGACATCCTGGTGAACCTTCAGGCCTTCCTCGCCACCGCGGATGCGGCCGGATTCTCCGCCGCCGCGCGAGAGCTCAATGTCTCGACCTCGGTCGTGGCCAAGCGCGTCACGCAACTGGAGGCACGGATCGGCACGCCGCTGTTTCACCGTTCGACCCGGCAATTGCGGCTCACCGAAGCAGGCCAGCGCTATGTGCATCGCGCGCGTGGTGTCGTGGCCGACGCCACCGACCTGCTCTCGCGCATGGGCGAGAAGGGCCACGACCTCGTCGATCACCTGCGCATCAAGGCTCCGACCTCGCTGACGGTGGCGCGGCTCGCAGATGCCTTCAGCGCCTTCCAGACCCAGAACCCGCGGCTCAAGCTCGAGATCGTGCTGATCGACCGTCCGGTCGATCCCGTCACCGAGGGATTTGACATCGCGATCGGCGCCTTCCCGCATTCGTTCGGCGGCGTGATCGACGAGCCGCTCTGTCCGCTGAAGCGGCTGCTCTGCGCCTCGCCGGCCTACTTGAAGAAACAGGGCACGCCAAAACATCCACGTGATCTCGTCGAGCATCGCTGCCTCAGCTTTCTGCCGACCGGCCCCGAATGGATCTTCGACGGGCCGCGCGGCCGCATCAGCATCCAGGTCAGCCCGCTGCTGTCCTCCAACGAGGGACACGTGCTGGCGCGCAGTGCGATCGCCGGCAACGGTATCGCGCTGATCTCGCATTATCTCGTCGCGGGCTCTCTACGCGACGGCACGCTGAAGTCGGTGCTGCGCGAGTTTCCGATACCGGAATTGTGGGTGAAGGCCGCGATTCCCGAGCGGCGCCGCAACGCCGCTGCGGTGCAGGCGCTGCTCACCCTGCTGAAGACGTCACTGGCGCGGTCGCTGTGAGCCGTTTCGCACACCTGCCACGGCACGGCGGTTGCTCTTCGACAATGGACCTGACAGAAAGATCGCCAAGCCCGCTGTCATCGCCCGGCTTGACCGGGCGATCCAGTATTCCAGAGGCGTCAAACGTATACGGAGACGCTGCGGCGTACTGGGTCGCCCGGTCAAGCCGGGCGACGACAAGCAACTTGGTTCAACGAATGGATTCGACGCTTTTGAAATTCGCCCTGCCTGTCCTGACCGCTCTCACGATCTCAACCACCGCCGCCTTAGCGGTGGAGCAGAACTGCCGCTTCATCCGGGAAAAGCCTGATCGCGAGGCCTGCTACAAGCGTCAGGAGGAACAGCTGGCTGCAAGGCGCAAGCCTGCACCTGCCACCGACGAGGGCAGGACACTCGAAACGCTGCGCCAGTTGCGCCAGGAGGACGACGCGGTCTATCGCAGCATCAACAACATCTGCCGCGGCTGCTGACGTTCAGCTGTTTGCGCCGCCCCAATTCGCCGCACGCTTCTCCGCGAACGAGGCCAGCCCTTCCGCCGCCTCGGCGCTCTGGCGCTTGAGCGAATGCAATCGGACGAGGCGGGTGTAGGCGGCATCGTCCACCGCCATGCCGCCGAACGAGCTTTCCAGCGCGAGTTTCTTGGTTTCAGCCAGCGCCTCCGGACCGTTGGCGAGCAATTGCTCGACCACCTTGCTGCCTGCGGCCTCGAGATCGGCGAGCGGCACCACCTCGTGGACGAGGCCGATGCGACGGGCGTCCTCGGCGCCGAAGCGCTCGCCGGTCAGCGCATAGCGGCGAACCTGTCGTACACCAATGGCGTCGCAGAGCTGTGGAACGATGATCGCGGCGGTCAGGCCCCAGCGCACCTCCGTGATCGAAAAAAGGGCGTTATCGGCGGCGATCACGATATCGCAGGCCGCAATCACGCCGGTGCCGCCGCCGAAGCAGCCGCCCTGCACCAGCGCAACGGTCGGGATCGGCAGCGTGTTGAGCCGTTGCACGGCCTCGAACGTCGCCCGCGACGCCGCCTCGTTCGCTTCAATCGATTGCGGTCGCACGCCGTTGATCCATTTGAGGTCGGCGCCGGCCTGAAAATGCTTGCCGTTACCCCGGAGCACGACGACGCGCAGGTTCGGCTTTCTGCCGAGATCGTCCATGGCCGCGAGCACGGCCGCGATCAGCGCGCCGTCATAGGCGTTGTTGATCTCCGGCCGGTTCAACGTGACGGTCGCAACCCCACGCTCATCGAGGGTCCACAGGACGGGGCTGGCGGTCATCGGCGATCCTCCGGTTTGTTTGCCGCGCACTATGGCCGAGACGGCGCATCCTGATCCATATCTTTCCGGCGTAGCGCGGCCGCGTCCATCGCATGGCGGCTTGTGTCATGCTGGCGCCGGGGCGGCACCATGGGATAGGTACGGGACATCATCATGCGCATCTGCATTTTCGGCGCGGGCGCCGTCGGCAGCCACATTGCGGTACGGCTGGCGCGCGCCGGCCACGAGGTCTCGTGCGTAATGCGAGGGGCGCATCTGGAGGCAGCTCGCGCCAATGGGCTCAAGCTGCGCGTCGGCGATTCCGAGGTCGGCGCCAAGGTGAACGCATCCGGCGATCCGGCCCAGCTCGGCCCGCAGGACGTCGTGATCTCGACGCTGAAGGCCACCGCGCTTCCGGGGCTGGTCGGCTGCATCAAGCCGCTGCTCCAGGACGACACCGCGATCGTGTTCGCGCAGAACGGCATTCCCTGGTGGTACGGCATCGGCCTGCCGCCGCGGCACCCGACGCCGCCGGACATTTCCTTCCTCGATCCCGGCGGACGCCTGCGCGCCTGCATCCCGAAGGAACGCATCATCGGCGGCGTGATCTTCTCCTCGAACGAGGTGACCGCGCCGGGCGTGGTGCAGAACCTGACGCCGGACCGCAACCGCGTCCTGATCGGCGAATGCAACGATCGCAATTGCGAGCGCATCACGAAGCTCCGCAACGTCCTCAACGATGCCCGCCTGGAATCGCCGCCGGTGGCCGAGATCCGCGAGGCGATCTGGTCAAAGCTGCTGACCAACATGTCGCTCTCGGTGCTGTGCCTGCTCACCGGCCAGACCGCGCGCGGCGTGCGCGACGACCAGGCCTTTGCGGAGGTGATTCCGCGCATGCTCAACGAGGCCAACGAGATCGCCCAGCACTTCATTCCCGAGGTCAAGCGCGTGACCCGCAGCGGCCCCGCCCCCAACCACAAGCCGTCGCTGCTCCAGGATTACGAGCTTGGCCGCGCCATGGAGATCGACGTGCTGGTGAAGGCGCCCCAAGCCTTCGCGCGCACCGCCGGCCTGTCGACGCCGACGCTCGACCTGATCGCCGCGCTGGCGATTCAGAAGGCGCGCGACAAGGGGCTTTATGCGGCGTGAAGTTCAGGCGAGTTCGTCGATCCAGCCCGCCAGCGTATCGAGCACTTCTGTCAGCGCTCCGTCATTGCTGCGGCCCGACTTTTTCAGGACCGCGAAGGAGTGATCGCCGCCTTCGACTTCATGCAGCGTCGCCTTCGCGCCGAGCGCTTTGATCACGGGCCTGAGATGGCCGAGATCGGCAAGGCCATCGCGCGTGCCTTGCAGGAACAGCATGGGGATTGTGATGCCGGCGAGATGCTCGGCGCGCTCCCTCGACGGCTTCTTGTCGGCATGCAGCGGAAAGCCGAGAAAGGCGAGGCCTTTGACATCAGGGAGTGGTGCCTTGGACTGCGCCTGCGAGGTCATGCGCCCGCCGAACGATTTTCCGCCGGCGACAAGCTTCAATCCCGGACAGAGCCGCGCCGCCTCCTCGACCGCGGCGCGGATGGCGGCGTGCGCGACCACAGGCTGGTCGGGACGCCCCTGCTTCTTCTCCATGTACGGAAAATTGAAGCGGAACGTCGCGATGCCGCGGCTCGCGAGGCCTGCTGCGACCTTCTCCATGAAGGAATGCCGCATGTCCGCGCCAGCGCCGTGCGCCAGCACGTAGCAGGCGCGCGCATGGTCCGGCTGCGTCAGGATCGCCGAGACCGTACCGATGCGCTCGATGTCGAGCTTGAGCTCGCGCGTCTCGACCAAGACTGAATGTTCCCGATGAATTCCGCCAATGGTACCCGCGCGACCGCGATCTGAAAACATGAAAATTCGCGCGCCTGTCCCGGCGCGCGCACCTCGACGCGAGCGGACGCCGTCAGCTGACCCGCCGTTCCCGACCTTCCCAGAACGGCTTGCGCAGCTCGCGCTTCAGCACCTTGCCCGCGCCGGACAGCGGCAGCGGCGCCTCGGTGATCTCGATGCTGCGGGGACATTTGTAGCCCGCAATCAACGTCTTCGTGAATTCGATCAGCTCGCCGGCAGAAACATCCACGCCGTTGCGTCTGACCACGACGGCATGGACCTGCTCTCCCCATTGCTCATTTGGAATTCCGATGACGGCGCATTGCAGCACCGACGGATGCTGCGCCAGCGCGTTCTCGACCTCGACCGAGTACACGTTCTCGCCGCCCGAGATGATCATGTCTTTCACACGATCGACGACATAAATGAACCCGTCCTCGTCCATGTAGCCGCCATCGCCCGTGTGCATCCAGCCGTCGACGACGGCCCGCGCGGTCTCCTCCGGACGCTCCCAATAGCCCATCATCACAGTGTCGCCGCGCACCACGATCTCGCCGACGGCGCCTGCCGGCACCGGCCGGTCGTTCTCGTCGACGATTCGGACCTCGCAGCCGAGCGTGGCACGGCCGGCACCGCGATGACGCCCCTTTCTCCGCCCCTCCCCGACATGCTCATCGGCGTGCAGCAGCGTCGCGATCGGCGATAGTTCGGTCATGCCATAGGCCTGCGTGAAGCGCACATGCGGCAATGCGCGGGCGGCACGGTCGAGCACCGCCTCGCTGATCGGTGAGGCCCCGTAGATGATGTGCTTGAGCGACGACAGGTCGTAGTTTCCGATCGCGGGGTGGTCGACGAACATCTGGATCATCGTGGGCACCAACAGCACGTCGGTGACGCGCTCGTTCTGCATCGCAGCCATCACGCCTTCGGGCGTGAAGCCCTGAACGATCACGTTTGAGCCGCCGGAGAGCAGCAGCGAATACATCGCCGCGCCGTTGGCGAGGTGAAACATCGGCGCCGCGTGCAGATAGGTCGTACTCGCCGGAAACAGTCCCTCGCCGAGAGCGTTGAGCGCATTGGCCATCAGATTCTGGTGGCTGAGCATCACGCCCTTGGAACGTCCGGTGGTGCCGCCGGTGTAGAAGATGCCGGCGAGATCGTCGCCCTTGCGCATGGCGTCGGCAACCGGCGCGCTGCCCGCGACCACATCCTCATAGCTCTCCATCCCCGCCGGCACCTCGCCGTCGTCGGCATAGATCAGCTTCAGCCCCGGAATGGCGCCGGCGAGCTGCGCGCCAACCTGCGCAAAGGCCTTGTCGACCAACAGAACGGAGGCACGGCAGTCGCGCAGCGCATCCTCGTTCTCAAGGGCGCTCCAGCGGATGTTGAGCGGCACGATCACGCCGCCCGCCCAGCCGGTCGCCAGATAGAGCTCGAGATAGCGGTCCGAGTTGAAGGACAGCACGGCGACGCGATCGCCGTCCCTGACGCCGCGCGTGCGCAGGCCGCCGGCCAGTCTTGCAACGCGTTCGCCGAGCTCGCCCCAGCTGCGGCGCCGCTGGCCATAGACGGTGGCGAGCCCCTTCGGGTTGATCTGCAGCGCGCGCCGCAATCCGTGTGTGACGTTCATCGCGTTCCTCCTCCTGTGCGCTTCTTCCCTGTCGTCCCGCGCCCTGAGTTGCGCCCTTTCGGCGCCCTCGGCGTCTTTTTTGTCATCTGCTGCCGGCCCTCGGCCGCCAGGCCCTCCGTCAGCCGAACCGTGAACTCGTCGGCGATTTCGCTCGGCGACAGGCCGCCGTCACGGCGATACCAGTGGCCGATCCAGTTGAGCGCGCCCGCGATCGCGAACGCTGCAAGCTTGGGATCGCAAGGCCTGATCGAACCGTCGTTGATACCCCCGGCGATGTACTGTCGGAACGTGGCGTCGATGCGCTTCTTGGCAGCGCGCGCGACCCCGGCGTTCCGCTCGGTCAGGTCGCGCAGGTCGAAGCGCACCAGGCTCGCGCCGAAGTCGGTCGCCATCAGCCCGGCATAGGCGTGCACCAGCTTGCGCAGCTTGGCGAGGCCCGAACCACCGCCGGCGTTGATCTCCGTGATGACGCTGTCGACGAGCTCGGCGCCCATCGACCAGCATTCGAACAGGATCTCGTCCTTGCCCCGGAAATAATTATAGAGCGCGGGCTTGGTGATGTTCAGCCGCTCGGCGACCTCGTTCAGCGTCACGCGATGATAGCCTTGCTCCAGGAACAGCTGCACGGCGGCGCGCAGCACCGCCTCGCGCTTCTCGTCGCGGGCGCGGCGGCGACTCTCGAACGGCAGCCAGGGCGAAGACTGCGGCGATGAGGGCGGAGCGGGCGGCGCTGAATCCATGCTTGATCGGTTGACTCCGGAGGACATCGACCGATATGTTACCCATGGGTAAGAAAAAGTCCAATGGGTAATTTATTCGGAGGAAGCCATGTCTGACGTGGTCGTCGCAGGGGTCGGCATGATCCCCTTCGCCAAGCCGGGCGCCAGCGCGCCCTATCACGAGATGGGGACGGAAGCGGCCAAGCTCGCGCTCGCCGATGCCGGCCTTGGCTACGAGACGATCGAGCAGGCCTATGTCGGATACGTCTACGGCGATTCCACCTGCGGGCAGCGCGCGCTCTACCATGTCGGGATGACCGGCATCCCCATCGTCAACGTCAACAACAACTGCTCGACCGGCTCGACCGCGCTGTTCATGGCGCGGCAGATGATCGCGAGCGGCGCGCTGGATTGCGTGCTGGCGGTCGGGTTCGAGCAGATGAAGCCCGGCGCGCTCGGTAGCGTCTATACTGATCGCCCCAGCGCGTTCGAGGAATTCGACGCAACTGCGGACCAGCTGATCGACGCCCCCGGCATTCCGCTGGCGCTGCGCTATTTCGGCGGCGCCGGGCTCAGCCACATGAAGAAATACGGCACCCCGCTCGAGGCCTTCGCCAAGGTGCGCGCCAAGGCGAGCCGCCATGCCAGGAACAACCCGCTCGCGATCTTCCGCAAGGAAGTCACGGCGGACGACGTGATGAACGACCAGGTGATCTGGCCAGGCGTGATGACGCGCATGATGGCGTGCCCGCCGACCTGCGGCGGCGCCGCCGCCGTGCTGGTGTCCGAGCGGTTCGCGGACAAGCACGGCATCGGCAAGCAGGTCCGCATCGCAGCGCAGGCCATGACCACCGACACGCCGTCGACCTTCAAGGCCGGCGACATGATGCAGCTGGTCGGCTACGACATGGCAAAAGAGGCGGCGAGCCGCGTCTATGAAAGCGCCGGCATCGGGCCCCGCGATCTCGACGTGGTCGAGCTGCACGACTGCTTTGCCCACAACGAGCTCATCACCTACGAGGCGCTCGGCCTCTGCGGCGAGGGAGAAGCCGGCAAGTTCATCGACGACGGCGACAACACCTATGGCGGACGGATCGTGACCAATCCGTCCGGCGGATTGCTGTCGAAGGGACATCCGCTCGGCGCCACGGGACTTGCGCAGTGCTTTGAGCTGACGCGGCAGTTGCGCGGCACGGCAGGTCCCACGCAGGTCGAGGGCGCCAAGGTCGCGCTCCAGCATAATCTGGGCCTCGGCGGCGCCTGCGTCGTCACCCTCTACCAGCGGCACTGATCTCCGTCATGGTCGATCAGTCCGCCGTAGGGCGCAGCTTCACGCCCGTCACCGCGCGCGTGGAGCCGGGCCGCCTCCGCTACTTCCTCAAGACGCTGGATGAACAGAATCCGGTCTACCGCAATGCAGATGCTGCGCGCACTGCCGGATTTGCCGGCACGCCGGTGCCGCCGACCTATTTGTTCTGCCTGGAGATGTTGGACGCCGAGGACCCGTTCGACATGTTCACCGCCCTCGGCATCGATCTCGGCAGAGTGCTGCATGGCGAGCAGACTTTCGTCTACCACGCGCCGGTTCTGGTCGGAGACACCCTGACGTTTCGTCCATGCGTGACCAGCGTGACGGACAAGAAGGGCGGCGCGATGACGCTGATCGGCATTCGATGCGAGGTGACCAACCAGGACGGCGTGCACGTCGCCGACACCGCGCGCACCATCGTCGTCCGCAACAAGGTGGCGTCGTGATGGCATCTGCAGACATCAAGGCCGGCGACCGCATCGTCCACAAGGTCTTTCCGCCGATCACCCGCCACACGCTCGCGCTCTACTGCGGCGCATCGGGCGATCATAATCCGATCCACGTCGATATCGACTTTGCCAAGGCGGCCGGGTTCCCGGATGTGTTCGCCCACGGCATGCTGGTGATGGCCTATCTCGGGCAGGCGCTCACGGATGCGGTGCCCCCGTCGAAGCTTCGCAGCTTTGCGACCCGGTTCGTCGCGATCACCCAGCTCGGCGCAAAGCTGACTTGCGAAGGCACTGTGACCGAGATTTTCGCGGAAGATGGCGAGCGTCGCGCAAGGCTCGCGCTCACCACCAGGGATGATCGCGGCGAGGTCAAGCTCGAAGGCAGCGCGATCGTTGCGCTGTGACAGCAGGAGAACACATCCAGATGGCAAAACTGCAAGGAAAGGTCGCGCTCGTCACCGGCTCGGGCCGTGGCATCGGGCGCGCGATCGCGCTCAAGCTCGCGCGCGAAGGCGCCAAGGTGGTCGTCAATGACCTCGATGCCGAGCCCGGCAACGCTGTGGTCGCGGAGATCAAGGCGCTCGGCGGCGACGCCGTCGCAGTGAACGGCAGCGTCTCGGAAACGGGTTTCGCCGACCGTTTCGTCGGCGCCGCGCTGGAGAAGCTCGGCGGACTCGACATCATCGTCAACAATGCCGGGTACACCTGGGACTCCACCATCCAGAAGATGACGGACGAGCAGTTTCAGGCCATGCTCGACGTCCATCTCGTCGCGCCGTTCCGGATCCTGCGCGCGGCCGCCGAGCCGATCCGCGTCTTTGCCAGGAAGGAAGCCGAGGAGGGACGCGAGGTGTTCCGCAAGGTCGTGAACATCTCCTCGATCGCTGGCCTCTATGGCAATGCCGGACAGGCAAGCTATTCCTCGGCCAAGGCCTCGCTGATCGGGTTGACCCGAACCATGTGCAAGGAGTGGGGCCGCTACAAGGTCAACGTCAATTGCGTCGCCTTCGGCCTCATCAACACCCGTCTGACCCAGCCGATCGAGGCGCAGCAGAAGACCATCGACGTCGCCGGCCGCGACATCAAGGTGGGCGTGCAGCCGCACATGCTGGAGGCCATGTCGCGCATGATCCCGCTCGGCCGCGGTGGCACGCCGGAAGAGGCAGCCGACGCCGTCTATCTGTTCTGCAGCCCGGAATCCAACTATATCAGCGGCCAGGTGGTGGTCGCCGGCGGCGGCCTGATTGTCTGAGAGCGAGGGGCTGATGCAATACCGATCGTCGTGGATGACCGAAGAGCTGGACACGTTCCGCGACCAGTTCCGGAAATATCTCGCCAAGGACCTGGCGCCGCATGCCGAAAAGTGGCGCGAGCAGAAGATGGTCGACCGCTTTGCCTGGCGCGGGCTCGGCGAGATGGGCGCGCTGCTCGCGAGCGTGCCGGAGGAATATGGCGGCCTGGGCGCGACCTTCGCTTATGACGCCGCGGTGCTGGAAGACCTCGAAAGCACCGTGCCGGAGATGACGACCGGCGTCTCCGTGCACAGCGCCATCGTCGCGCATTACATCCTCAATTACGGCTCGGAGGAGCAGAAGAAGCGCTGGCTGCCCAAGATGGCCTCCGGCGAGATGGTCGGCGCCATCGCCATGACCGAACCCGGCACCGGCTCGGACCTCCAGGCCGTCAAGACCACGGCGAAGAAGCAGGGCAATTCCTACGTCATCAATGGCCAGAAGACGTTCATCACCAACGGCCAGGCCGCCGATCTCGTCATCGTGGTCGCGCGCACCGGCGACGCCGGCGCCAAGGGCATTTCGCTGATCGCGGTCGAGACCGCGGATGCCGACGGCTACAAGCGCGGGCGCAACCTCGACAAGATCGGCCTGCATGCGTCCGATACGTCGGAACTGTTCTTCGACAACGTGACCGTGCCGCCGGAGAACCTGCTCGGCAAGGAGGAAGGCCAGGGCTTCGTCCAGCTGATGCAGCAATTGCCGCAGGAGCGTCTTGCGCTCGCAGTCGGCGCCGTCGCCTCGATGGAGCGCGCGGTCAAGCTCACCACCGAGTACACCAAGGAGCGGAAGGCGTTCGGCAAGCCGCTGATGGATTTCCAGAACACCGCCTTCACGCTGGCCGAGCGCAAGACCGAAGCGATGATCGCCCGCGTCTTCGTCGACTGGTGCATCGAGCGTCTGATCGCGAAGGACCTCGACACGGTCACGGCCTCGATGGCGAAATACTGGTGCTCGGAGAAGCAGGTCGAGACCGCCGACGAATGCCTGCAGCTGTTCGGCGGCTACGGCTACATGCAGGAATACCCGATCTCGCGCATCTTCATCGATTCGCGCATCCAGAAGATCTATGGCGGCACCAACGAGATCATGAAGCTGCTGATCGCGAGGTCGCTGTAGATCATCGCGCTCGCCAGTCGCGCGGCCGGCAGCCGAAGCGCTGCTTGAAGCGCCGGGTGAAGTGGGAGAGGTCCGAAAAGCCCCAGTCGAACGCGATGGCGCCGATCGCACGGTGCGCCGTTGCGGGATCCCTGAGATCCCTGGCCGCGCCGTCGAGCCGATGGTCGATGACGTAGTCGGTGAAGCTGGAGCCTGATCGTGCCAGCAGCTTGTGCACGTAGCGCTCGCTGATGCCCACGACCTCGGCGACATCGGCAACCGCAAGGCCCGGCTCGCGGAGCCGCCGGTGAATGGCTCGCTTCAGCGCCAGCGTGGTTGCGTCGGCAAGACTCTCGGACTCCGCAGCGCCTGCCCGGCTGCGCCGCGACAGGCTCACGGCGACCAGTTCCATCAACGCCCGGAACAGCCGCACGCCCTCATCTTCGCTCATCCGCAGCGCGCCGCCGCTGAGCGTGCGCGCGGTCTCGACGATGAGATGGCCAACATAGGGGTCATCGGAGACCCGCGCCGCGGCGACGTCGAACGAAGCCGGCAGCCGTTCGCGCAAAGCCTCGGCCGGCACCCAGAACGAGGCGACGCGCAATTGCGGACCCCGATCGTGCAGGAGCGCAAACCGCCGATCGCTGTCGAAGATACCGACCTGTCCGGGCGACAGGCTGATCTCGCGATCCCCCTGCTGAATGCGACAGCGGCCGGCCAGCTTCAGGTTGAGGTAGAAGCAACTGCGGTCGGACGCTGCGATGTCGGCCGCAGAGCGCCGCACCACGTGGTCGGGAAAGCTGACGCGGTTGATCGCGGCATCGCCGAGACGGACGTGCTCGACGCTGGCAGGAAAGCCGGCTGCGGCCGCCGGCTCCGGCGTCAGATTCATGAAGGCCTGGCAGATCGCCTCGCGATAATAGGCGAATTGCTCGTCCGGCCGCACACCCACGGTGTTCCAGGCCGATTGGCGTGACGGAATTGCGCGCTCGATCTGCTGCATCGGTTCACTCCGAGACCAATCCGGTTCACTCCCAGCCAAGCGACAAACCAGCCGCCGGTCCACAATTGACGCACGGCAGCGCCGCACCGATCAAGGCCGCGCGGCCTCGATCTAACCACACCCTTGGGAGGAGCCACAACATGTCGACCTACGTTCTCGTCCACGGCGCCTGGCACACCGGTGCCGAGTTCGAGCCCGTCGCCGCACCGATCCGCGCGGCCGGTCATCAGGTCCATACCCCCACCATCAAGGGCAACCGCCCGGGCGATGCCAAGACCACAGGGCTGAAGGAGGCGATCCAGTCGATCGCCGACTATCTCGCCGAAAACAATCTCAAGGACGTCATCCTGCTGGGCCATTCCTATGGCGGCATGATCATCACCGGCGTCGCCGATCTCGCGCCCGAGCGCATCCGCCGCCTGGTCTACTGGAACGCCTTCGTGCCCAACGACGGCGAATGCCTCAACGACATGGTGCCGCCGCACTATATCGGATTGTTCGACGCGATCGCGGCCGAACGCGGCGACGGCTCGGTGGTACTGCCCTTCCCGATCTGGCGCGAGGCCTTCATCAACGATGCCGATATCGAGCTGGCGCAGAAGGCTTACGACGTCCTCAACCCGCATCCGCTGGCGACCTTCACCGACAAGATCGCGCTCAAGACCAATCCGGCCGAGATGCAGCTGGCCAAATCCTACATCAATTGCACTGAAGACACCGCGCTGCCGCACAGCTATGGCTGGCATCCGCGTCTGTCGGAGAAGCTCGGTCTATTCCGCCTGGTGCAGGTGCCCGGAAGCCATGAGCTCTGCTTCTCCGATCCGGCAAGGCTCGCCAGGGCGATCATGGAGGCGGGACGCGACTGACAACTACGTCCCGTGACCGGCGCTCACGATGCGTGAGCACCGGTCAATCCGGATGCCACCAGCGGCCGCCGATGACGACGCCCTCGGAGACGATCTTGCGGTCCCCGATCAGGTGCTCGCCGACGACGTCTTCGTAATCGAACTGTCCCTGCCTCACTGAGATCAGCGTGGCGTCGCCAACGCTGCCCGGCTTGAGGCTGCCGAGCTCGGGACGCCGCAGCGCCATTGCCGCATTCACCGTAGACGCCGCGACGACGTCGGACAGCTCCATGCCCATGCACAGGAATTTCGACATGGTCGTGACCTGGTCGTAGGCCGGGCCGTCGATGCAGAGCTGGTGGATGTCGGAGGAGATGGTGTCCGGATAGAAGCCATTGGCGAGCATGGCCCGCGCGGTCTTGAAGGCGAACGAACCCTTGCCGTGGCCGATGTCGAACAGCACGCCACGCTCCCGCGCATCCAGCACCGCCTTCTTCACCGTGCCCTGCGCGGTCGCGGGCGTGTTGGGGAATGGACGGAAGGCATGGGTCAGCACGTCGCCGGGCCGCAGGCGGGCCAGCACCTCCTCGTAGCTCGGCGGCGGATGATCGATATGCGCCATCAGCGGCATGCCGACCTCGTTCGCAACCTCCAGCGCGATATCGAGCGGCACAGCCCCCGACGTGCCCGATGAGTGCAGGCCCACGCGCACCTTGATGCCGACGATGAGATCGCGGTTGGCATCGGCGACCTTGGCCGCCTCGATCGGATTCATCAGCCGCAACTCCTCGCTCTCGCCGACCATGATCCGGTGCGAGAAGCCGAAGATGCCGGCATGCGAGACGTGCAAGTAAGCGAGGATGCGAACCTGGCTCGGCTCGATGACATGCTTGCGGAAGCCGGCGAAGTTGCCGGGACCTGCGCTGCCGGTGTCGACCGCCGTGGTGACGCCGGAGAGACGGCAGAATTCCTCGGCATCGATGCCGAGCGAGGTGCCACCCCAATAGACATGGGTGTGCAGATCGATCAGCCCCGGCGTCACGATGTAGCGTGAGACATCACGTACCTCGGTGCCCGGATCCGCCTTGAGCCCGCTGCCGATCGCCGCCACCTTGCCGCCGGCAAAGGCGACATCGGTCACGGCATCGAGCTTCTGCGACGGGTCGATCACCCGCCCCCCGCGCAGGATCAAGTCGAAAGGCATCGTTGTCTCCGGATCTAGCTATGAGGCGGCCGACTGGTCAGCCGAGAGGAGGGAATCCCCACACTTCTAGCAATTTTCGCGCCGGAGTCCTCGGCAAACCGAGACGATGACCCATGACAAATTGGCGGCCCCGGTAAGTGCCACGCGCCGACCTGCGACGCAGATGCCTCTCGTCCGGGGTGCTGTCGATGCACTTATTCAGAGCGAACCGTGACAAGACGCATCAGCGCTTTGCGGACACCGGCGCCATAGGCCGGATCGGCTTTCGTGCAGTTCGCGATGTGGCGCTCCTGGATGTGGACGGCTGCACTGCCGACGGCGCGTGCCGTATTGTCGAACAGGACCTGCCGCTGCGTCGCGTTCATCTTGCGGAACAGGTCTCCGGGCTGCTGATAGTGGTCGTCGTCGACACGATGATCCCAGTGGGCGGCGGCGCCGTCTATCTCCAGCGGTGGCTCGTTGAGATCGGGCTGATCGGTCCACTCGCCGTGACTGTTGGGGAAATAGGTCGGCGTTCTCCCCAGATTGCCGTCCGTCCGCATTGCGCCGTCGCGATGGTAGCTGTGATACGGACATTTCGGGGCATTGACTGGAATCAGGTGATGGTTGACGCCGAGGCGATAGCGCGCCGCGTCTCCATATGAGAACAGACGAGCCTGCAGCATCTTGTCGGGCGAGAAGCCGATGCCGGGGACGACATGGGCCGGCGAGAAGGACGCCTGCTCGACCTCGGCGAAGACGTTTTCCGGATTCCGGTTCAACTCGAAATAGCCGACCTCGATCAGCGGAAAGTCCGCCTTGGGCCAGACCTTGGTCAGATCGAACGGATTGAACGGAAACGCCTTGGCTTCGTCATCGGTCATGACCTGCACGAACAGGGTCCAGCGTGGAAATTCACCGCGCTCGATGCTCCCGAACAAATCGCGCTGATGAGACTCGCGGTCCTTGCCGACGAGCGCCTCGGCCTCGGCGTCCGTCAGGTTCTCGATGCCCTGCTGCGTGCGGAAGTGAAACTTCACCCAGGTCCGTTCATTGGCAGCATTGACGAAGCTGTAGGTATGGCTGCCGAAGCCGTGCATGTGACGATAGCTCTTCGGAATGCCGCGCTCGCTCATGACGATGGTGACCTGATGCAGCGCCTCCGGCAGCAGCGTCCAGAAATCCCAATTGTTGTCGGCGCTGCGCATCCCCGTCCGCGGGTCGCGCTTGATCGCGTGATTGAGGTCGGGGAAACGCAGGGGATCGCGGAAGAAGAACACGGGGGTGTTGTTCCCCACCATGTCCCAGTTGCCTTCCTCGGTGTAGAACTTGAGCGCAAAGCCACGGATGTCGCGCTCGGCGTCGGCCGCGCCGCGCTCACCGGCGACGGTCGAGAACCGTGCGAACATCGGCGTCTGCTTTCCGATCTGCGAGAAGATCCTCGCCTTGGTATAGCGGGTGATGTCATGGGTCACGGTGAAGCTGCCGAAGGCACCCGATCCCTTGGCATGCATCCGCCGCTCGGGGATCACTTCACGGTCGAAATGAGCCAGCTTCTCGATCAGCCAGATGTCCTGGAGAAGAGCGGGGCCACGACGGCCCGCGGTCATGATGTTCAGGTTGTCGCTGACGGGAGCGCCGGTCGCGTGCGTGAGATAGGGTGGCTTGTCGCTCATGTGATGATTTCCGATCGGTGATTTGGAGAAAGAGGCGGTAGGGCCGCGCGGCAGCGCCGAGCGGCGGCTCAGCCGTGCCAATGCGAGCCGCGGATGACGCTGCAGAAGTTGCCGCGATGGAAATGCGGCTCCTTGTCGGCGATGACGTCGGCCTTGACGTTGCCGAAGGTGGTATCCGGCCTGTGCTTGATGCCGTCGTAGAACGCCTGGATGATGTCCTCCTTGAAGTGCGGCGTTCGCGGAAACACTTCCACCACCGCCTCGCGTTCCTCGTCGGAATAGTCCTCGTAGGTGAGGCCGAGAACGTCCATCTCGACGCCGGCGGTCACCAGAGCGACGACGGGATGCATGTGCTGCGGCACGCCCGGCGTCGTGTGCAACGCGATCGCGGTCCAGACCGTGTAGGCGTCGGCTTCGGAGATGCCATGGCTGCGCAGGAAGTCACGAGCGGCGTGCGCGCCGTCCACTTCGAACCGTTCGTGCTTGCTGCCATGGCCCGGCATCAGGCCGATGTCGTGGAACATCGCTCCGGCATAGAGCAGCTCGCGGTCGAATTTCAGCCCGCGGCGAATGCCGGCCAGCGCGCCGAAATGATAGACGCGGCTGGAATGGTTGAAGAGAAGGTCCGTCTCGGTGTCACGGATGTAGTCGGTGATGGCGCGCGCAAGCTTGCTGTCGGGAATGCCGGCGGCTTTGGCGATCTGTGGCATGAGGGTCTCCTGAAAATCTCTGGTCGCCCGCAAGCTAGATCCGCGCTATTCTGTCTTCAAATGACGTAATACGTCTAAAACGGACAAATACCGACCGAGGCGGACATGAGCGGGAAGCCGAAATCGAGGACAGTTGTGATCGTGGCGTTGCCCGGGGTGCAGCTTCTCGACGTCGCGGGGCCGCTCGACGTTTTCGCCGAGGCCAACGTGCAGGCCGGCCATCAGGCCTATGCGCTTTTGGTGGCAGGAGCGGAGCCCGGCCCGATCCACAGCTCTTCAGGCGTGCGACTGATGCCGGACCGGATCCTCGATCGCGGCTTCCAGGAGAGCATCGACACGTTGCTGATCGCGGGATGCCCGCACGCCGCCGACGTGCCGGCAGACGGCGTCGTGACCGATTGGCTCCGCCGGCGGGCGACCAGGACCCGGCGCTTCGGATCGGTTTGCAGCGGCGCTTTCTTCCTTGCAGCGGCGGGCCTCCTCGACGGCAGACGAGTCACGACACACTGGGCAGTCGCCGACCGACTTGCCGAGAAATTCCCGTCAGTCACCGTGGACAAGGACGCGATCTCCGTCACCGACGGCAAGCTTCGCACGGCTGCCGGTGTCACTGCGGGGCTCGATCTCGCGCTCGCCCTCGTCGAGGAGGATCTCGGGCGCGAGACGGCGATGAAGGTTGCGAGCCAGCTGGTCATGTTCTTCAAGCGCCCGGGCGGACAAATGCAGTTCAGCCGCAAGGGCGAGACCGTCCCCGCCGGCCGTGCCGCGCTGCAGGAGCTGCAGCGCTGGGTCGCCGCCAATCCTGGACTGGACCACAGCGTCGCGAGCCTCGCGGCGCGCATGGACATCAGCCCACGTCACTTTGCGCGGCTATTCCGTGCCGAAGTCGGAATCACCCCCGCGACCTGGGTCGAGGAGGCCCGCGTCAACGCGGCGAGGCGCCTGCTGGAGCTCGGAAACGAAGCGCCCAAGCAGGTGGCCCTGCATTGCGGCTTTGCCGACGCGGACACGCTGCGCCGCGCGTTCGCCCGCCATGTCGGCGTGACGCCCGCCGAATATCGCAAGCGCTTTGCGCGGATCTCGGCCTGATACGCGAGGAAAGATGAGAATGGCGATCCCGGGAAGACTCGAACTTCCGACCTACGGTTTAGGAAACCGCCGCTCTATCCGGCTGAGCTACGGGACCGCGGAACCCCACAATTGCAGGTTCGGCCCCCTCATAGCAGAGCAGGATGTGGTTCGCCAAGCCGCAAGGCGGGCCGGACCATCGTCAAGCTGAACAGGGCGGCTATACAATCGCGGCGCAATCCCTCCTGGCGGAGCAGCTCACATGATCGACAGCATCAGCGCCATCACGCTCGGCACCCACGACATGGCGCGCGCCGTGCACTTCTACCGCTCGCTCGGGTTCGAGCTGCTGTATGGCGGCGAGGCCGCAGCATTCACGAGCTTTCGCGCCGGCAGCGGCTATCTCAACCTGACGGCGCAGCCGGACGACAGGCGCTGGTCCTGGTGGGGCCGCGTCATCTTCTATGTCGCCGACGTCGACGCGACCTATGAGCAGGCGCGCGCTGCGGGATGGCAGCCGTCGACCACGCCCCGCGATGCCGAATGGGGCGAGCGCTACTTCCATCTCACCGACCCCGACGGCCATGAGCTCAGCTTCGCGCGGCCACTGCGCCCGACATGACGAAGCAGCCCTACGCCCTGATGTTGTTGTCCTTCACCACCTTGCCCAATAGGCGACCTGCTTGTCGAAGAAGGTCTTGAAGGCGGTGCCGTCCTGGAGCAGCAGCGTCATGTGCTGCGTCTCCTTGAGCTGGGTGGCGGTCGCAGGCTCGCTCAGGAACTCCTTGGACGCCGTCGCGAGGCCAGCGACGATATCGGCGGCGTGCCTGCGGGGGCGCAGATGCCCCGCCAGGCCAGCATGTTGGTGCCGAGCTGGGCGGCGACCAGCGCGGCCCTTCACGCGCATCTGATCAGGACTTGCCGTACGAGCCCTGGTAGCGGCCCTCGCGGATCGCCTTCAACGTCTCCTCCTCGCGCGCGACCTGGGCGCGCACCGCTTCCAGCAGCGCGGCGGCACCGGCGGCGGGAAACGACACCACGCCATCCTCGTCGCCGACGACGATGTCGCCGGGCGAGATCACGCTGCCGCCGACGGTGACAGGCACATTGATCTCGCCGGGGCCGTTCTTGTAGGGACCGCGATGGATCACCGCGCGCGCATAGCAGGGAAAGTCGTCGGCCGCGAAAGCCGCGACGTCGCGGATCGCACCGTCGATCACATAGCCTTCGGCTTTGCGCCATTGCGCGATGCTCTTCATGATCTCGCCGACCAGCGCCCGCGTCTCGTCCCCGCCGCCGTCGACCACGATGACGTCACCCGGGCCGACCAGCTCGAGCGCGCGATGGACGGCGAGATTGTCGCCGGGCCGGGTGCGCACCGTGAAGGCCGTCCCCACCAGCTTGCCGCCGCGATGATAGGGCCTTAGCCCCACCGCACCCGGCAAGCGGGCGAGATTGTCCGAGATCACCGAAGTCGGAGCGCCCCTGAAACCCTCGATGATATGGGCCGGCGGCTTCGGCACGCTGCTCGCTGCGATGGTGATCGTCATGTCAGTCCTTCCGTGTCTGTCTTACTCGACGTGCGCCCGCGCCTTCGCCGGCCAAATCCGGAAGGCGCGCCCCTCCTTCATCCACGCCGCACGCTCATCGCGCAACAGCGTGCGGCGGACTTTGCCGGAATCATCGCGCGGCGGAGCGCCGACGAACTCGAAGCTTTCAGGATGCTTGTAGCGGCTGAGCCGGTCCTTCAAAAACTCGGCCATGCCGTCGGCGATGGCCTGGCCGTCCGCATCAGGCTCCGGTTCGATGATGGCATGCACGCGCTGGCCCAATTCCGGATCGGGCAGTCCCACCACCACGCAGGAGCGCACGCCGGGGCAAGCAGAAACCGCAGCCTCGACCTCGGCCGGATAGATGTTGGCACCGCCGCGCAAGACCATGTCGGCGAGGCGGTCGCCGAGATAGAGATAGCCTTCAGCATCCAGCCTGCCGATATCACCGAGCGACTCCCAGCCGTCAGCGCGGCGTTTCGGCTCGGCACCGAGATAGTGATAGGTGGCGTCCTTGCCGTCATTGTTGAGGAAGTAGATCTCGCCGGTCTCGCCCGGCGCAACATCGTTGCCGTCCTCGCCGATGATGCGAAGCTTCGCCATGTCGCCGATCTTGCCGACCGAGCCCTTGTGCGTCAGCCATTCCGAGCCGGAGATGATGCAGGCGCCCTGGCGCTCGGTGCCGCCATAGAGCTCCCATACCCGCTCGGGCCCGAGCCAGGCGATCCAGTTCTCCTTCAGCCAGGGCGGCATCGGCGCGGCCATATGGAAGACGGTCTGCAGGCTCGACACATCGTAGGCGTTGCGCACGTTCTCCGGCAGCGCCCAGATCCGGTGCATCATGGTCGGCACGAAATTGACCCATTGCACGCGCTCGCGTTGGATCTGGCGCAGCGTCTCCTCGGCATCGAACTTGACGAGGCCGGTGAGTTGGCCGCCGGCGAACAGCGCGTAATGCGACACGATGAATGGCGCATTGTGGTAGAGCGGGCCGGGATTGAGCAGCGAAACCCCGAACGGGATGTTGAGCGGCGGCGCGGCGACCGTGTCGGTCACCGCCGGCTGATGATCGAGGATCACCTTGGGACGGCCAGTCGAGCCGCCTGAGGTCATCGCTTTCCAGTAGCGCGCCACCGGCGCATCGAGCGGCTCGTCCGAGAACCCTTCCGGCACGAAGTCCACAGGCAGCCGGTTCGGCGCATTCCAGTCGGCCTCGCCGCCGACCACAAGCGCCGGCTTCAGAATGTCGAGCACGGCAGCGGCTTCGCCGCGCGGCAGCCGCCATGACAGCGAGGTCGGCGTCGCCCCGCACTTCCATACCGCAAAGGAGGTCTCGAAGAACGCGTTGCCGTTCGGCAAGCCGATCGCGACGAAATCGCCGGGCTTGACGCCCCTGGCCGCGAACGCCCGGGCGCGCCGGTTGGCGCCACGCTCGAGCTCGTTCCATGTCAGCGTGTCCTGCCCGTGACGGACGGCGATCGTGCCATGCGGTTTGCGTTCAGCGTACCAGCGCGGCACGTCGGACAGGGGCAGCAGCATCAGGCGATTCCACTTCGTCTTCTTGGCGTCGCCTCGGGAGTGAGGCGCTCGCAGCATGAGTGTAACAGCCTGCAGGCAAGCAGCGCTGTGACTCCCGCGCCACGTCAAGCACAAAATGTCAGCATTGCAGACATGAAATTCCCGAGTTCCATGGGTGACAAGGCGGCGATAAAGGGGCAAAAATCCGGCTCGACTCAGTTCGGGTTGAGTCTTGCAAGGAATGCTCTCGTAGAATGTCGGCCGTAGCTACATCGCGTCGTGCGGCGCTGCTTCTCGTTACCGCAGCAGGATTTCTCCTGCTGACGCATGCGCATGCCGAGGCGCAATGGTGGAAACGCGCGCCGGTCGATTTCGAGGAATGCGCCGACGTAGCCGAGAAGGCCGCAACCAAGACCGAGAAGACATCCGCGCTTGCAGACTGCAACGCCAAGTTTGCCGGCCGCCGCAAGCCGGGCGGCGGTTATTCCTATTACGACTTCCTCCAGGATCGCACGTTCGATATCGCCGGCCCCAATCCGACGCCGGAGGAGCAGAAGAAGATCGACGAAGCCTATACCGCCTATCTCGCCAATCAGCGCCGCAGCAATGAAGCGGCCCAAGCCATGGCCCGCCAGCAGCGCGAGCAACAAGAGCAACAGGTACAGCAGCTTCAGCAGCTTGCGCTGCGAACCGAAGTCGAGCGCGTGCCTATTCCGGTTGGGCGGCCGAAGGTCCAGCAGGCCGTAAGCCCGAGGCCGAAGGGCGCGCCCTGCACCAAGGGCTCGTTCTCCTGCGAATGGCCACGGCTATCGGAAAGCTTGAACGATCTGAAGAAGCTGTTCAATCCGACGCCGAGCAAGCCCGCGAAGAAGGGCTGAGCTAGCGCAAAACTCCGCTGTCGTCCCGGACAAGCGTAAGCGCAGATCCGGGACCCATAATCACAGGGAGAAGTTTTTACGCAAGCAGGCAACCGCGAATCTTCGCCAAACTTCTCCCTGTGGCTGGGTCCCGGATCGGCGCGCTTTGGGCGCGCTTGTCCGGGACGACAGCGGAGTGTGGGGCGTCAATTCGGCTGCTTCTTCTTGCTGCGCTTCGGTTTGACCGGCGGCGTACTCGTAGGCTCCGTTACCGTCGGCGAACTGCCCAACTGCGACCGGCTCTCCTGCAATCGCCTGTCATAGCCGGGAGAGTTCATGACGGTCGGCGGCCTGGCGTGGGCCAGCGCCGATGCGGCGCAGAGCGTGGCCAACGCGACTCCGATCATCAAACAACGCTTCATCGCGTTCCTCCTTCGCACTCACGCCGACCCGCGGATCTGCTGCGGCGTCAGTCCGGGCGGGCCCTTGCCGGCGAGTTCAGCCTCCTTGATCAGCGCAACAATGCGGCGCATCAGCGGCACGCTGACATTGTTCCGCTCGGCGAGCGCGATCACCGCGCCCTGGAGGTAGTCGATCTCGGTCTTGCGGCCCTGCTTCAGATCCTGCCACATCGAGGAGCGTGCCTCGGGATCGATCTTCATCGTGCGTCCCAGAATCGCTTTGAAGATCGCATCCGGCAGTCGTAGCAAGGCCGGAGACCAGCCCATCGGGATCGGCGTCGACGATACTGGAGCGATACCGGCGGCCTTCAGCGCGGCCAGCCCTTCCGCCATCTGGTCCGCGAACAGTTTTCGCCAGTCGCGGTTCGCCAGCTGCGCGGCGAGAGGCATGTCCGACAACGCGCTGAGCGCATTGTTCAGATTGATGATCAGCTTGCCCCATTGCACGCCGGCGATGTCGGCGCTCGCGCGCACCGCGAGGCCGGCGACCGAAAGCGCCGCGGCCGTGTTCTCCGGGTCCTCTCCCACGCGGATGTCGCCAGAGGTCGAGCGGTGGAAACGGCCCTCACCCATCGCGATCACGTTGAACGGCACCATGCCGGCAAGCACGCGGCGGCCGCCAAGCCGCTCGCGCAGCACCGCCACATTGCCGATGCCGTTCTGGAGCGAGACGACGACGGCATCCTGCGGCGCATGCTGCGCGATCTGATCCGCGACATAGGCAGTGTCGGCGCTCTTCACCGTGACCAGCACGATGCCGGCGCTGTGGAAGATCGCAGGATCCTCGGACAACGCGAGCTGACCTGCGCCGAGCCTCTTCTCGGAGCCGTCGAAATCGGTCAGCCGCAGGCCGAACCGTTCGATCTCGGACTTCACCCGCGGCCGCACCAGGAGCGCAACACGGCGGCCAGCGGCCGCCAGCATGCCGCCGACGAAACAGCCGATGGCGCCCGCGCCGGCCACCACGATTGGTCGATTCGTCATCGCCTCGCCTTGCTCCCTGAACGGTCCGCCTTCGATAGCAGAGGCCAGGCCGGCAACCAATCGCGGTGCATCCGCCTTGTAACGGTCATGAGAGCCCCATATGTTTTCCGCCCGGGGGCCGTCAGCGGCGAGCGTTCGTCAAAGGAGAGCACCATGGGTCTACTCGACGTCCTCAACGGCATGCAGAACGGCCCGCGCGGCCCGAGCACGCCAAGCTCGGAGAAATCTTCCGGCGGCATGTCGCCGATGACCATGGCGCTCCTCGGCCTGCTCGCCTGGAAGGCCTTCAAGCATTTCACGGGCAACCAGTCCGGCTCAGCGCCCCAACCGTCGCCGACGCCCGCGCCTCCGCCGGTGAACGCAGGTGGGGGTGGCAGTCTGAGCGACGTGCTCAAGGGTGGCCTCGGCGGCCTGCTTGCCGGCGGCGCGGCCGGCACCGTGCTCAGCGGCGGGCTCGGCGATCTCCTCAACCAGCTCCAGCAGAGCGGCCACGGCGATGCCGCGAATTCCTGGGTCGGCAGGGGCGAGAACAAGCCGATCGCGCCCGGCGATCTCGCCAGCGCACTCGGCGCCGACCAGATCGACAGCCTGTCCGCCCAGAGCGGCCTGTCACGTGAGGAGCTGCTCTCCGGTCTCAGCCAATATCTGCCGCAGGTGGTCGACCATCTGACGCCGGACGGACGGCTGCCGAACGAGAACGAACTCTCGGGCAGGATCTGAAGTTCTTGGTCTGAGCATGATCTATTCGGAGAACCGCGACACACTTCTCCGGATCATGCTCGAAGCGTTCTCGGGAAGGGGAGCACACTCATGAGCATAGGCGGCCTGCTGTGGATCATCGTCGTCGGCTTCGTCGCCGGCCTCATCGCGCGCTGGCTGGCGCCGGGACCAAACAGTCCGAGCGGCTTCATCCTCACAACCATCCTCGGCATCGCCGGCGCATTTCTGGCGACCTTCGTTGGCCAGGCCATCGGCCATTACAGCCCCGACCAGGGCGCCGGCTTCATCATGGCCACGATCGGCGCGGTGGTGGTGCTGTTCATCTGGCACCGGCTGGTGGCGAGGGGCGTGATCAAGGGGTAGTGGCTCCAAGCGCCCAGAGACGGCAAACTGTCTCCACATCGTCATGCCCGGGCTTGACCCGGGCATCCACGTCTTTCAATCCGCGCGGCAACGCGTGGATGGCCGGGTCAAGCCCGGCCATGACGGGGAAAGAGCGCGGCACCGATCACGTAATCAGATGCATCCCCGCATCCATGCGCACGACCTCGCCGGTCATGTTGCTGGAGGCCGGCATCGCCAGGAAGCAGACGAGCTGGGCAATATCCTCTGCGCTCGAGGCCACCTTCAGCGGCACCTTGGCGACCACGCCGTCGCGCACCTGCTTGGCTCCTGCCTCGCCGCGGCCCTTGGTGAACCAGGGCGTGTCGATATAGCCGGGACATACCGTGTTGACGCGGATCAGTGGCGCCAGCGCGCGCGACAGCGACAGCGTCATGGTGTTGAGCGCGCCCTTGCTCGCGGCGTACGCAATCGACGAGCCGACCCCGCTGATGCCGGCGACCGACGACACGTTGACCACCGCGGACGGCCGCCCCGATGCCTTGGCGCCGGCCTCGAGCAGGCTGCGCGCCGCGCGCACCATCTGGAACGGGCCGATCGTGTTGACTCCGTAGACCCGCTGGAAATCTTCCGCCGACAATCCGTCGAGATCAGCGTGAGCCACATGCTTGGTGGTGCCGGCATTGTTGACGAGCACGTCGAGCCGGCCCCATCCGCTGGCTGCCGCGACGATCTTGCGGCAATCCTCATCCTTGGAAACGTCGCCCTGTGCGACCAGGACCTCCGCCGCGCCGGCCTTGCGGCAGAGGTCGGCCGTGGCCTCGGCTTCCTTCTGGCTCGACGAATAGTTGATGACGAGCCGCGCCCCGCTCCGCGCGAGAATCTCCGCGGTCGCCGCGCCGAGGCCAGACGCCGATCCCGTCACGATTGCGCACAGACTGTCCTTTGCCATCCCGAATTCCTTCCCCTGTTCTGACGTTGGCGTCCTCTTTAGCGAGTTTGCCGCGCCCTGCAAATCGAGCAAACTCCGCTAAGCGGAATTAGCCTCCTATTGGCCCTTGCGCCCATGCCCGCGCCGCAGGTTGACCTGCGGTCAACGCTTGTCAGGGCCATGGCTTTTTTCGATCATCGGGCGCAAGAAGAGACCGCGCACCCACCTACGGAACGGGACGCGCCAATGGCAAGACACGGGGAACGCTGTGGCGGAGAGTGACAATATCGTCGTCGAGACCGCGGAGAAAATCTTCGCCGATCTCGCCGACCCGCAAACCATCAACAACGACAAGAAGGATTCGTGGCAGGCGCCGCTGTGGCAGGCGCTGAGCGAAGCCGGCCTGCCTCTGTCCTGGGTGTCCGATGACCTCGGCGGCTCCGGCGCGAGCCTTGCCGATGGCTTTGCGCTGCTGAACGCCGCCGGCCGTTTCGCGGTCGCGGTGCCCCTGGCCGAGACCATGCTGGCGGGGTGGCTGCTGGCGCAGAGCAAGATCGCCTCGCCCGAAGGCGAGATGACAGTGTTGCCGGCATCGCCGAAGGACCGCATCAGCCTCGATGCCGACGGCGCGCTCTCCGGCCGCGCCCGCGGCGTGCCGTTCGCGAAGACAGCGAAGCACGTCGCGGTGCTGGCGCACGGCAAGGACGGCATTTCCATCGCGCTGGTCGACACGGCCAAGGCGCGGATCGAGGCCGGCCTCAATGTCGGCTACGACCACAGCGATACCGTGACGCTCGACAAGGTCCAGCCTATCACCATCAAACCCGCGCCGAAGGGCTTCGACCAGACCACGCTGATGCTGATGGGCGGCGTAGCGCGCAGCCTTCAGATCGCGGGCGCGCTGGAGTCCATGCTCGACATCTCCGTGCGCTATTCCAACGAGCGCGTCGCCTTCGAGAAGACGATCTCGAAGTTCCAGGCCGTGCAGCACAATCTCGCCCGCCTTGCCGGCGAGTCCGCCGCGGCGCTTGCGGCGGCGACGTCGGCCGCCGACGCGATCGCCAACGCAAGATCCTTCAGCGACGAGGTCTATCTCGAAGCCGCCTCAGCCAAGATCCGTTGCGCGGAAGCAGCCGAGAAAGGCGGCGGCATCGCGCATCAGGTCCACGGCGCGATCGGCTTCACCATGGAGCATATCCTGCACCGCTATTCGCTACGGGCGCTGGCCTGGCGCGACGATTTCGGCTCGGAAAGCTACTGGGCCGTCGAGCTCGGCAAGCTCGTCGCAAACCGCGGCGCCGACGAATTGTGGCCGCTCGTGGCGTCGCGCTGATCAGGGGACGAGACAACAATGACCGCTGCCCTCCGTTTCGATCCGATCCGCCTGCCTGAGAAATGCGAGCAATTGCGCAGGGAAGTGCGCGCCTTCCTCGCCGAGGAAATCGCCGCCGGCACCTTCGATCCGCATAAGCCCAACCGCGAGGACACCGACGCGCCTGAATTTTCCCGCCGGGTCGGCGCCAAGGGCTGGCTGGGAATGACCTGGCCGAAGAAATATGGCGGCCAGGAACGCTCCTTCCTCGAACGCTACGTCGTGACCGAAGAGATGCGCGTGGCCAACGCGCCGACGCGGCGCTTCTTCGTCGCCGACCGCCAGAGCGGGCCGGTGCTGCTGAAATACGCGCCCGAGCACATCAAGATGGATATCCTGCCGCGCATCTGCCGCGGCGAGATCTGCTTTGCCATCGGCATGAGCGAACCGAACTCCGGCTCCGACCTGTTCGCGGCGAAGACGCGCGCGACCAGGACCGACGGCGGCTATCTCATCAACGGCACCAAGATCTGGACCTCGTCGGCGCATATCGCCGACTACATGATCGCGATCTTCCGCACCTCGCCGCCGACCAAGGAAAACCGCCGCCACGGCCTGACGCAGTTTTTGGTCAAGATGAAGCAGCCCGGCATCAAGGTGAACCCGATCGGCCAGATCACCGGCCAATACGAGTTCAACGAGGTCGTCTTCACCGACCATTTCATCCCCGACGATCACGTGCTCGGCGAGGTCGACGGCGCCTGGAAGCAGGCGACCTCGGAACTCGCCTACGAGCGCTCGGGCCCCGAGCGCTTCCTCGAGACCTATTATGTGCTGACCGAGCTCGTCCGCGCAGTCGGCCCCAATCCGGACACGCGCAGCGCCGAGGGCATCGGTCGGCTGGTGGCGCAACTCCACACCATGCGGCGCATGTCGGTCTCGGTTGCCGGCATGCTGGAAGCCGGCAAGGAGCCTGTGGTCGAGGCGTCCATCGTCAAGGACATCGGCACGGTCTGGGAGCAGCAGCTGCCGCATCGCGTGCGCGATCTCGCCGCCTTCGTCGAGGAGACCGCGAGCAACCGCGAGACGCTGGAGCGGCAGCTCGACTTCGCCATCAAGACCGCACCGAAGCTCACCATCCAGGGCGGCACCACCGAGGTGCTGCGCGGCATCATCGCCCGCGGACTTGGCTTGCGGTAACGCGCATGGACGACGCTATCGCGGCTCGCTCCGATCACCTCTCCCATAGGGAGAGGTCGATTTGCGCCAGAAAATCGGGTGAGGGGCTGGGCTTCACCGAGGGACTGAAACCCCTCACCCGGCGCGCTGCGCGCCGACCTCTCCCCTTGGGAGAGGTGGTTCTTCGCTACGGATACATCGAGTTACGGGAGGCAAAGAATGAGCACCTATAAAGATATCGGCGTCGAGAAGGTCGGGCATGTCGGCACCATCGAGATCCGCCGCCCGCCGCTCAACTTCTTCGACATCTCGCTGATCAACCAGATCGCGGATGCGCTCGAAGAGTTCGACCGCGACATTGAGATCCGCGCCTCGGTTCTGTCGGCGCAGGGCAAGGCGTTCTGCGCCGGTGCCAATTTTGGGGATCCGGCGCGGCAGGCGCAGGAGGCGCGAGAGGCCGAGAAAACGGCGAAGGGCGATCCGGCCGACAGCCTCGGCTCGATCAACCATCTCTACATCCAGGCGGTGCGTATCTTCCGCGCCAAGAAGCCGATCGTCGCCGCCGTGCAGGGTGCCGCCATCGGCGGCGGACTCGGGCTCGCGGTGTCGGCCGATTTCCGCGTCACCTGCCCCGAGGCGCGCTTCTCCGCGAACTTCACCAAGCTCGGCTTTCATCCCGGCTTCGGCCTGACCGTGACGTTGCCCGAGCTGATCGGCAAGAACAACGCCGAGCTGATGTTCTACACCAGCCGCCGCGTCACCGGCGAAGAGGCTGTGAAGTGGGGCCTCGCCAATGAGCTGGTGCCGCAGGACCAGGTGAAATCGGCCGCGATGAAGCTCGCCGGCGAGATCGCCGAATGCTCCCCGCTCGGCCTGCTCTCGACCCGCGCCACGATGCGCAATGGCCTCGCCGACCGCGTCTTGGCCGCGACCAATCACGAGCTCGCCGAGCAGACCAGGTTGCGGGCGACGGAAGATTTCAAGGAAGGCGTGAAGGCCACGGAAGAGCGGCGCGCGGCGAATTTCAAAGGGCGGTGATTGCGGCGGGATCCCGCCGTATCACTTTGACATCGCGCACAACCTCCCCTGTCGTCCCCGCGAAGGCGGGGACAGCGGTGTTTGCGGCAAGAGCTCAAACCACAAGCCGGAACGTCACGCCACCCAGCAGGAATTCATTTCCCGCCACCGCATGTCCCTTCGCCCGGGCCGCATGCAGCACACGTGCGACATCGGCCACGCGAAATTCCAGTGCGCTCATGATCTCGCTCGTGCCCTTCACGAAGCGAAAGCGGGCATTCGGCAGCTTCAATTCGGCATCGCCACTCGGCGCGACACCGATGATCTTGCCCCAGTGCTCGGCCAGCCCCACCGGATCCGGGCTCTGCATCTCCACGGCCGTGAGCGCCTGCGTCACATCCTTGCGGATGAATTTCTGCCAGTCCGGTCCCGCCGGCGGATAGGCGCCAAGAATGTCGTCGCTGCCTTCGGTGTGGTTGAACTCGATGAAGGCCGCGCGGCAGTCGCGCGGGTGGAGCTGCACGCCGTGATAGGGCGCATGGTCGATGACGTTCGCGGTTCGCACGCCCAGCGCGTTGGCATTGCGGCCGCGCTCATCCGGATCGTTGCAGCAGAAGATCGCCATATAGCCGCCGCGGCCGCCGGTCTTCTCGATGAAGCGGCCGGCCGTAGTGCCCTCCTTGAACGGCGCAACCACCTCCAGCAGGATCGTGTCGACCGGGAGCAGCGCGTTCTCCAGGCCGTATTTCGCGACATTGCCGTCCCGATAGCAGACGGAAAGGCCCATGATCTCCGCGATGTCGGAGACGACAGGCGCGAGCTGCGGCGCGACCAGGCAGATCTGCCGCAGCCGCATATAGGGCGCCATCGTCATGCGCCCTTGAAGGTCGGCTTGCGCTTCTCGACGAAGGCCTTGGCGGCCTCCTTGTGATCCTCGGTGTCGCCGCAGCGGGTGTGATGGATCGCCTCGCCGTCGAAGCAGTCCTCCAGCGCCAGATGCTCGGCATTGTTGATGTTGCGCTTGATGAAGCCGAGCGCGATCGACGGGCCCTGCGCCAGCGACAGCGCGAGCTCGTGGGCGGCGGCATCGATCTCGGCGTCGGGGACGACCTTGGTTACCATGCCGATCGCATGCGCTTCCCTGGCCGTGAGCACCGGCGACATCAGATAGAGCTCACGCGCCCGCGCGCTGCCGAGCAGCTGCGTCAGGAAATAGGTCCCGCCGTAATCGCCGGAGAATCCGACCTTGGCGAAGGCGGTGGTGATCTTGCAGGATTCGGAGGCGATGCGCAGGTCGCAGGACAGCGCCATCGACAGGCCCGCGCCGGCGGCGGCACCATCGAGCTGCGCCACCACGGGCTTGGGCATCTGGTGCAGGATGCGCGAGACCTCCATGCCGCGGCGCAGATTCGCAAGCTTCTGCTCGAACGGCAGCGGTGCACGACCTGCCGCCATCGACTTGACGTCGCCGCCGACGCAGAAGGAGCCGCCGGCGCCCTTGAACAGCACCGCCCGCACCTCCGGATCATCAGCCGCGCGCCGCGCCGCTTCGACTAGCCCGGCGACCATGTCCGGGTTGAGCGCGTTCTTCCGCTCCGGCCGGTTCATCGTGATGGTGAGCAGCCCGCCTTCGAGCTTTTGCAGAACCATGTCGTTGCTCACAGGGCGTCTCCCTTGTTGTTTGTTGTGTCGTTCCGGGGCGCGATGAAGTCGCGAGCCCGGAATTCATTCTTCGACGGTCGCTGCCGCCCGATGGATCCCGGGTTCTCGCTACGCGGGCCCCGGGATGACGCTTCGCGTCACTTCTTCACCAACGGGCAGCGCGACTGCTCCAGTGGCTGGAACGCCTCGCTGCCGGGCACCGTGGCGAGCAGCTTGTAGTCGTCCCAGCGGCCCTTGGACTCCGACGGCTTCTTCACCTCGAACAGGTACATGTCGTGAATCATGCGGCCGTCCTCGCGGATCTTGCCACCCTTGGCGAAGAAATCGTTGATCGGCGTCTCCTTCATCACCTTGATCACCGCCGCGGCATCGGTCGTGCCGGCCGCCTTCACGGCTTTCAGGTAATGTGTGACGGAGGAATAGACGCCGGCCTGCGCCGAGGTCGGCACCCGCTTGGTGCGCTCCATGAAGCGCTTCGAGAATGCGCGCGTGTCGTCGTTGAGGTCCCAGTAGAACGCCTCGGCCAGCAACAGACCCTGCGCGGTCTCCAGCCCGATCGAATCGATGTCGGAGACGAAGGCGAGCAGCGGCGAGACCTTCTGGCCGCCCTTGGTGATGCCGAACTCGGCTGCCTGCTTGATCGCGTTGACGGTGTCGCCGCCGGCGTTGGCAAGCCCGATGACCTTGGCTTTGGAGGCCTGGGCCTGCAGCAGGAACGAGGAGAAATCCGACGTGTTGAGCGGATGGCGCACGCTGCCGAGCACCTTCCCGCCGGTCTTGGTCACGACGCTGCTGGTGTCCTTCTCCAGGTCCTGGCCGAAGGCGTAATCGGCGGTGAGGAAGAACCAGGTGTCGAGACCCGACTTCACAGCCGCAAGACCGGTCACATTGGCCTGGCCGTAGGTATCGAACACATAGTGGATCGTGTAGGGACCACAGGCCTCGTTGGTGAGACGGATCGAGCCCGGGCCGTTGAACATGATGATCTTGTTGCGCGCTTTCGCGATCTCGCCGGCGGCAAGCGCGGTCGCGGAGGCCGCGACGTCGTAGATCATCTCGACGCCCTGATTGTCGAGCATGTCGCGGGCGATGTTAGCGGAGAGATCGGCCTTGTTGAGATGGTCGGCCGCCAGCACCTGGATCTTGCGCCCCAGCACCTCGCCACCGAAATCCTCGACGGCCATTTTGGCCGCGGTCTCGCTGCCGGCACCGGTGATGTCGGCATACAGGCTCGACATGTCGAGGATGCCGCCGATCTTCAGCGGCGGCTTGTCCTGGGCCTGCGCGGCGCTTGCACTCAGCGCAAAAGCGGCGGCAAAAATGCCCGGCAAAATTCTCTTCATCGAAAACGATCTCCCTTATCGCGCCGTACTCTGATGGCGGCTTGGTTATTGCTCTTGGTGATAGCTGTTCGCTATCGCTATTGCCGCAATCCTGCCGCGCGCGCAACAGCGCAGCAAGCGCACGGGCATTGAGAGCGCACGATTGCCGCGCGCGTTTTCCGCAAAGCGGAATGGTGAGATACGGAAAGGCGCCTCCGCGCCGTCCTTGCGAGCCAACGGGGTCCGCGCGAAGCGCGGCCCGATGACAAGCTCCGCAGGACAATCCAGAATCTTTCCGCGGAGAGACTCTGGGTTGCTTCGCTGCGCTCGCAAGGACGGAATGCGAGGAGCCTCTTCGCGGGCCACCACGCTTGAGTTATGGTTGGCCCGCAACGCAACCTCTCCGGGTCACGTGACGCAACTGCTTCATCTCATCGTCGCATGTCTTCTCGTCGCGAGAACCACCGCGCTCGCCAATCCGTGCCAATTCGAATCCCAAGGCGAAGGTCGCGTTGCCGCGATCGTCGATGCGCGCAGCATACGTCTCGACGACGGCCGCGAAATCCGCCTTGCCGGGATCGAGCCGACGGCAACGACGAAGCAGGCGCTGACATCACTGCTCACCGGCCGCAACGTGACGCTGCGAAGCGCCGACGACGCACCCGATCGCTACGGCCGCCAGGGCGCGCTGGTCTTCGTCGGCGGAAGCGACATCCCGGTGCAGGCCGTGCTGCTCGCCCAGGGCGACGCCATGGTCTCCGCCGAGATCGCAGACAAGGACTGCGCGGCCTCCCTGATGGCGTCGGAAGCCGCGGCACGGCGCCAAAAAATGGGCAGCTGGGCTGACCCGTCGGCCATAAAAAACACGGAAAGTCCGGACGATATTTTGGCGGAGATCGGGCGTTTTGCGGTGATCGAGGGCAAAGTCCTGTCGGTCCGGCAAGCTGGGGCAACGACCTACCTCAACTTCGGACGGAACTGGACACGCGGCTTTGCCGTGACTATTTCAAAGCGCACGCTGGCGGCGTTCGAAGGCGCCGGCATCAGCCTTAAGTCTCTGGAGAATCGGCGTATTCGAGTTCGGGGCTGGGTTGAGGGGAATACAGGGCCGCGCATCGATGTGCGCCTCGTGGGGCAGGTCGAGTTGCTAGGCGCAAGCGAGCCGGCAGGGGTAAGGCCTTAAAGTCAGGCAGGGCACGGGTTAAGCGACGTGGATGGGGTGCTAGAAGGGCACGTACGGAGTGAACGCCGCCGCCTGCGGGCGGCGCCGGCTGCCCTGTGCCTTGTTCTGGGTACGGCTGCTCTCGCCGGCTGTGGCGATATGGGCCGGTTCCAGACCGCGGCGGCCCCGGCGACCGTCGTGCTGCCGAAGCCGAAGCCCGCCGTGGCACAAACCCCCGCCACCGAGAAGGAGCACGAGCGCATCCTGGCGAGCTATGGCGGCACCTATGACGATCCCAGGCTTGAGGGGCTCGTCAGCAAGACCGTCGACCGGCTGGTGGCGGCCTCCGACCGTCCCGACCAGGGCTACAAGGTCACCATCCTCAATTCCGGCGCGGTGAACGCGTTCGCGCTGCCGAACGGCCAGCTCTACGTCACGCGCGGCCTGCTCGCGCTCGCCAGCGACACCTCCGAACTGTCTTCCGTGCTCAGTCACGAGATGGCGCATGTGCTGTCCAAGCACGCCGCGATGCGCGAGGACCAGGCCCGCCAGGCCGCGATCGTCACCCGCGTCGTCACCGACATGAGCAACGATCCCGATCTCACTGCGCTCGCGCTGGCCAAGACCAAGCTCACCATGGCGAGCTTCTCGCGCAAGCAGGAGCTCGAGGCCGACGGCATCGGGGTCGGCATCTCCGCCCGCGCGCATTTCGATCCCTATGGTGCTGCGCGCTTCCTGTCGGCGATGGAGCGCAATGCCGAGCTGAAGGCCGGCAAGAGCTCGCTCGATCCGCGCGCGCAGGATTTCACCTCGTCGCATCCGGCAACCCCGGAACGCGTGCAGAACGCGCAGAATATCGCGCGGCAATACACTGCGCCGGAGGGCGCCGAGCGCGACCGCGAAAGCTATCTCGCCGCGATCGACAACCTCGTCTATGGCGAAGATCCCAGCGAAGGCTTTGTCCGCGGCCGGCGTTTCCTGCATCCGAAGCTCGGCTTCACCTTCCAGGCGCCGGAGAATTTCACGCTCGACAACACCGCGCAGGCCGTGATCGGCGTGCGCGAGGGCGGCGCGCAGGCGATGCGCTTCGACGTGGTGCGCGTGCCGGCCGAACAGTCGCTCGGCGACTACCTGAATTCGGGCTGGATGGAGGGCGTCGAGAAGGCGTCGACCGAGGACATCACGATCAACGGTTTTCCGGCGGCGTCCGCCACCGCCAAGGGCGATCAGTGGCAGTTCAAGGTCTATGCGCTGCGCTTCGGCAGCGACGTCTATCGCTTCATCTTCGCGACACGGCAGAAATCGACCGAGAGTGAGCGCAACGCGCGCGAGACCGTCAACTCGTTCCGCCGCCTCACACTCGACGAGATCCAGGCCGCGCGGCCGCTGCGCATCAAGGTCATCACCGTGCAGCCCGGCGACACCGTGGAATCGCTCTCCCACCGCATGGCTGGCGTCGATCATCCCGCCGAGCGCTTCCGCGTGCTGAACGGCCTCGATCGCACCGCGCAGGTGAAGGTGCGCGATCGCGTGAAGATCGTGGCGGATTGACGTGCGCCAAGCGCACGTCATCCCGCGGCGCGCTTGAGCAGCGCACCCGGGATCTGGAGTTGCAAATTCGCTGCCGCAGGATGGGCAAAGCGAAGCGCGCCCATCATTCCCGCTTGAGATTGTTGGACGATGGTGGGCACGGCGCGATGCGCCCTGGCCCATCGTAACAGAAGCTCGTGTGGCGATTGCTTGAGCCTTAACGCCCCGCGTCCATGTCGCCCGCCTCGCGCTGGCCGCTGAGCCAGAGCGCGAGCAGGGTCCAGAACGCGCCCGAGAGCAGATACGCACCCGAGGCGATGACGCCGAGATTGGTGGCGAGCAGCAGCGCCACCAGAGGCGCGAAGCCGGCGCCGAACAGCCAAGCCATGTCCGAGGTCAATGCCGAAGCCGTGTAGCGGTATGCCTGCCGGAAGTTCGAGGCGATTGCGCCGGAGGACTGGCCGAAGGAGAGGCCGAGCAGGATGAAGCCGATCACCATGTAGATAGTTTCGCCGAACGCGCCGGCATCGAGCAATTGCGGCGCGAAGCCGCTATAGATCGCGATCGCGATCGCCGATCCCATCAGCAGCGATTTGCGGCCGACGCGGTCGGCGATGATGCCGGAGATCACGATCGCGGCGACACCGAACACGGCGGCGACGATCTCGATGATCAGGAAGCGCACCGGGCTTTCGCGGGTGAACAGGAACACCCAGGACAACGGAAACACCGTGACCATGTGGAACAGTGCGAAGCTCGCCAGCGGCGCGAACGCACCGAGCATGATGTTCTGACCTTCGCGCGCGACGGTCTCGGAGATGCGCGAGGGCTGCAATTCGCGGGTTTCGAACAGCGAGGCATATTCTTCCGTCGTCACCATGCGCAGGCGCGCGAACAGCGCCACGACGTTGATGGCGAAGGCGACGAAGAACGGATAGCGCCAGCCCCAGTCGAAGAAGTCATCGGCAGACAGATTGCCGGCGAAATAGGCGAACAGCGCGCTCGCCACGATCAGCCCGAGCGGAGCGCCGAGCTGCGGCACCATCGCGTACCAGCCGCGCTGGGAGGGCGGGGCGTTCAACGCCAGCAGCGAAGCCATGCCGTCCCAGGCGCCGCCCCAGGCCAGACCCTGCGCGATACGCGCCAGCGCCAGCAGCCAGATCGCAGCGACCCCGATCTCGTGATAGCCGGGCAGGAACGCGAGCGCCACGGTGGCGGTGCCGAGCAGGAACAGCGCGGACACCAGCTTGGCCGTCTTGCCGTAGCTCCGGTCGATCGTCATGAAAATGACGGTGCCGATCGGCCGGGCCATGAAGGCCAGCGCGAAGATCATGAAGGAATAAAGGGTGCCGGTCAGTTCGCTCGCGAATGGAAACACCAGGCGCGGGAACACGATCACCGAGGCGATCGCGAAGACGAAGAAGTCGAAGAATTCCGAGGTGCGGCCGATGATGACGCCGATGGCGATCTCGCCGGGACTGGCCTGGTCGTGGCCATGCTCGCCCGTGTGGAGGCCTGCCATTGCGGGGGTCTGTGCCGTCGCCATTCGTGCGCCCTTAACGTCCTGAAAACCAAAGCCGACCGCCTGGCGGGGCCAGGCAATCCGGCCCTGTCTGGCTCAACATTCCGCACTGCAACATTGGACAAATTGTCCAATGTCCGGATTGTTGCGCCGCAGCTACGCGTTGGCCCCGCAAAAGAAACTCATTCTCAAAGGCTCGGCCCGTGTCTCGTCTCAAGATCCTGGCGCTACTACCTCTGGCTGCCGCTCTCAGCGGCTGCGACTATGTCGTGCTGGCGCCAGCCGGCGACATCGCTGCCCAGCAGCGCGACCTCGTCATCATCTCCACCGTCCTGATGCTCCTGATCGTCCTCCCCGTGATGGCGCTGACGGCGCTGTTCGCCTGGCGCTACCGCCAGTCCAACACGGCCGCTCGCTACGAGCCGGAATGGGACCACTCGACCAAGCTCGAGCTGGTGATCTGGTCGGCGCCGCTGCTGATCATCGTCTGCCTGGGCGCGCTGACCTGGATGGGCACGCATCTGCTCGATCCGTACCGCACCCTCGGCCGCATTCATGCCGACCGCGCCGTGGACCAGTCCAAGGCCCCGCTCGAGGTCGACGTCGTCGCGCTCGACTGGAAGTGGCTCTTCATCTATCCGGACTACGGCATTGCGACCGTCAACGAGTTGGCCGCGCCCGTCGATCGTCCGATCAACTTCCGCATCACCGCGTCCTCGGTGATGAACTCGTTCTACATCCCCGCGCTCGCCGGCCAGATCTACGCAATGCCAGGCATGGAGACCAAGCTCCACGCCGTCGTCAACCACCCCGGCACCTACAGGGGGTTCTCGGCGAATTACAGCGGCGCCGGCTTCTCCGGCATGCACTTCAACTTCAAGGGCCTCGACGACAAGGGCTTCGACTCCTGGATCGCCAGCGCCAAGTCGGCCGGTGGCTCGCTCGGCCGCGCCGAATATCTCCAGCTCGAAAAGCCCAGCCAGAACGAGCCGGTGCGCCGCTGGGGCACCGTCGATGCCGATCTCTACCGCCTGATCCTCAACATGTGCGTCGAGACCGGCAAGATGTGCCAGAGCGAGATGATGGCGATCGACGCCAAGGGCGGCGCCGGCCATCAGGGCCTGAACAACACGCTGCCGCTGGCCTACGACAAATACGCCCGCCGCGGCACCGCGCTTGGGCCGGAGCCGAGCTTCGTCGCCGGCACCTGCACGCCGGATGCGCCGCAGGGCAAGACCACCGCCTCGATCACGGCCCCGGCTGACACCATGCCGCTCATCGGCGCCGGCCTGAAGCGGCCGTCGTTCACGCCGCTCAAGTCCTCGTCCTTCTTCCTCGGACAGCGTCCGAAGTCAGACTCCTAAAGAGAACACGCATGTCTCCTGATCTTCTCAAGCTCATCTTCGGCCGGCTCACGCTCGAGTCACTGCCGCTGCACGAGCCGATCGTCGTCGGCACTTTCGTGGTGGTCGCGCTCGGCGGCGCCGCGCTGCTCGGCGGCCTCACCTATTTCCGTCTCTGGGGCTATCTCTGGCGCGAGTGGTTCACCACGGTGGACCACAAGCGCATCGGCATCATGTACATGATCCTCGGCATCGTGATGCTGCTGCGCGGCTTCGCCGACGCGCTGATGATGCGCGGCCAGCAGATGCTCGCCTTTGGCGGCTCCGAAGGCTATCTCAACGCCCATCACTACGATCAGGTCTTCACCGCCCACGGCGTGATCATGATCTTCTTCGTGGCGATGCCGCTGGTCACCGGCCTGATGAACTACGTCGTGCCGCTCCAGATCGGCGCACGGGACGTGTCGTTCCCGTTCCTGAACAATTTCAGCTTCTGGATGACGGTCGGCGGCGCGGTGCTGGTGATGGCCTCGCTGTTCATCGGCGAATTCGCCCGCACCGGCTGGCTGGCTTATCCGCCGCTTTCGAACATCGGCTACAGTCCCGATGTCGGCGTGGACTACTACATCTGGGCGCTGCAGGTCGCGGGCGTCGGAACGACGCTATCCGGCATCAATCTGATCTGTACCATCGTCAAGCTGCGGTGCCCGGGCATGACGATGATGAAGATGCCGGTGTTCACCTGGACCTCGCTCTGCACCAACGTCCTGATCGTCGCCTCCTTCCCCGTCCTGACCGTGGTGCTCGCGCTGCTCTCGCTCGACCGCTATGTCGGCACCAACTTCTTCACGAACGATTTCGGCGGCAGCCCGATGATGTACGTGAACCTGATCTGGATCTGGGGCCACCCCGAAGTCTACATCCTGGTTCTCCCCGCCTTCGGCATCTTCTCTGAAGTCACCTCGACCTTCTCGGGCAAGCGGCTGTTCGGCTACACCTCGATGGTCTACGCCACGGTCGTCATCACCATCCTGTCGTACCTGGTGTGGCTGCACCATTTCTTCACGATGGGTTCGGGCGCCAGCGTCAACTCGTTCTTCGGCATCACCACGATGATCATCTCGATCCCGACGGGCGCGAAGATGTTCAACTGGCTGTTCACGATGTATCGCGGCCGTATCCGCTACGAGCTGCCGATGATGTGGACGATCGCCTTCATGCTGACCTTCGTGATCGGCGGCATGACCGGCGTTCTGCTCGCGGTGCCGCCGGCCGACTTCGTCCTCCACAACAGCCTGTTCCTGATCGCGCACTTCCATAACGTGATCATCGGCGGCGTGGTGTTCGGCGCGTTCGCAGGCATCAACTACTGGTTCCCGAAGGCGTTCGGCTTCAAGCTCGATCCGTTCTGGGGCAAGATGTCGTTCTGGTTCTGGGTTACCGGCTTCTACCTCGCCTTCATGCCGCTCTACGTGCTCGGCCTGATGGGCGTGACCCGCCGCCTGCGCGTGTTCGACGATCCCTCGCTTCAGATCTGGTTCGTCATCGCCGCGATCGGTGCCCTCTTCATCTTCATCGGCATCCTCTCCATGCTGATGCAATTCGCGGTCAGCCTGCTCAAGCGCGAGCAGCTCAAGGACGTCACCGGCGATCCCTGGGACGCGCGTACGCTGGAATGGGCGACCTCCTCGCCCCCGCCGGACTACAACTTCGCCTTCACCCCCGTTGTTCACGACAATGACGCGTGGTGGGACATGAAGAGGCGCGGCTATCAGCGTCCGCTCACCGGGTTCAGGCCGATCCACATGCCGAGCAGCACCGGCACCGGCATCATCCTCGCCGGCCTCGCCACCGCGATGGGTTTTGGCCTGATCTGGTACATGTGGTGGCTGGCGGCCGCGAGCTTCATCGCGATGCTCGCCGTCGGGATCGGTCATACCTTCAACTATCACCGCGACTTCGACATTCCGGCTGAAGACATCATCCGGACGGAGGACGCGCGCACCAAACTGCTCGCCGGAGCCAAGTAAATGACTGTCGCTGTCAATCCCTCGCAAACCGGCGAGCCGGTCTTCTATCTCGCCGACGAACATCCGCATCCGGAAGGCTGGAGCACCGCGCTCGGCTTCTGGATCTACCTGATGAGCGACTGTCTCATCTTCGCGATCCTGTTCGCCACCTACGGCGTGCTCGGCGGCAATTATGCCGCCGGCCCCGCCCCGAAGGACCTGTTCGATCTGAACCTGGTCGCGGTGAACACGTCGATGCTGCTGCTGTCGTCGATCACCTATGGCTTTGCCATGCTGACGATGCAGCAGAACAAGATCGGCCAGACCCAGATGTGGCTGGCGATCACCGGCCTGTTCGGCGCCGCGTTCATCGGCATCGAGCTCACCGAGTTCGCCCACATGATCCACGAGGGCGCCACACCGCAGCGCAGCGCCTTCCTGTCGGCCTTCTTCACCCTGGTCGGCACCCACGGCCTGCACGTCTCATGCGGCCTGATCTGGCTGGTGACGCTGATGGTGCAGGTCCAAAGGTTCGGCCTGGTCGAGGCCAACCGCCGCCGCCTGATGTGCCTGTCGATGTTCTGGCACTTCCTCGACGTGGTCTGGATCGGCGTCTTCACCTTCGTCTATCTCCTGGGAGTTCTGCGATGAACACCGATACCCACGCCGCCCATGCGGACCATCATCACCACGGCGACGCCCACGCCCACGGTACATTCTCGACCTATCTGCTCGGCTTCGTGCTCTCGGTGGTGCTCACCGCGATCCCGTTCTGGCTGGTGATGAGCGGGGCGCTTCCGAGCAAGCAGATCACCGCGCTGGTCATCATGGCCTTCGCGGTCGTGCAGATCGTCGTGCACATGATCTACTTCCTGCACATGAATACGACCTCCGAGAACGGCTGGAGCATGATGGCGCTGATCTTCACCATCGTGATGGTGGTGATCGCGCTGTCAGGTTCGCTGTGGGTGATGAGCCACCTCAACAGCAACATGATGCCGGTGCACCAGATGACGGGAATGAACTGAGCGAGGCTCCGAAGTGAGCGAGACCCGGACCGCAACGAGCAAGCCAGGGGGGGCGCGCAGCGAGGCTGTGCGCGCCCCTTCCTTGTGGCTCGCGGCCCTCTCGCTCATCGCCTTTGCAATTCTCATCGCGCTCGGCGTCTGGCAGATCGAACGCCGGGCCTGGAAGCTGGCGCTGATCGACCGCGTCGAGCAGCGCGTTCATGCCCCGGCGCAGCCGGTCCCCGCGCCCGCGTCATGGCCCACCATCAGTGCCGCAGGCGACGAATACAGGCATGTCAGCGTCAGCGGCCGCTTCCTGCACGACCGCGAGACTCTGGTCCAGGCCGTGACCGAGGAAGGCCCGGGCTATTGGGTGCTGACACCGCTGAAGCGCAGCGACGGCACGCTGGTGCTGATCAATCGAGGCTTCGTGCCGTCCGAACGGCGCGACGCGTCGACGCGCAGAGGCGGCAATCCCGACGGTCAGGTCGAGATCACCGGCCTGCTCCGCATGACGGAACCGAAGGGCGGATTTCTCCGGAACAACGCGCCCCAGCACAACCGCTGGTACTCACGGGACGTCGCCGCGATTGCGGCGGCACGCGGCCTTCACGACGTCGCGCCCTTCTTCCTCGATGCCGACGCCGGATCACAAATTACCGGCGGTCCGATCGGCGGATTGACCGTGATCCGCTTTCCCAATAACCACCTGATCTACGCGCTGACGTGGTTTGCCCTGGCTTTCATGCTCGCCGGTAAACTCTTCGTCACATTCGGCGGCGGGCTGTTCCGCCGCAAGCGCTTCGTCCACGAAAGGGCCGGCGGCTCGGATGCTGTCGCCCGCAGGACGGGATCAGATGCTGGAACGATCGTCGAGCCGACCTGACGACGGGAAAACGCTTTCCCAGACACTTGCGCGTGACGGGCTGGCCGTCACGCTGCAATCGCAGCCGGACGCGCGCAGCGAGCTGATCGGCACCGCTCCGACCGACGACGAGACCAACCGCAAGAACATGGCGCTGTTGATCCAGCTGCGCTGGACCGCGGTGGTCGGCCAGATCGTGACCATCGGTGTCGTGCATTTTGGTCTCGGCATCCCGCTGCCATTGGAGCGGATGGGCGCCGTGATCGGCGCACTGGTGCTGCTCAACGTCTCCAGCCTGGTCTGGGTGCGCCATCGCGCCGCGATCACCAACAACGAGCTGCTGGTCGCCTTGATGCTGGACGTCGCCGCGCTGACCGCGCAGCTCTATCTGTCCGGCGGCGCCACCAATCCCTTCACCTCGCTGTTCCTGCTCCAGGTGACGCTGGGCGCGGTGCTGCTCGATGCCCGCTCGACCTGGTCGCTGGTCGCACTGAGCTGCGCCAGCTTCGTCTGGCTGACATTGGCCCACCGGCCGCTCGACCTGCCGCCCAATCCGCTGAGTGAGACCTACACCCTCACCGTAACAGGCATGCTCCTGGGCTTCGTGCTCAACGCCGTGCTGCTGGTGGTGTTCGTCACCCGCATCAACAGGAATTTGCGCGAGCGCGATGCGCATCTGGCGGCGCTGCGTCAGCATGCCGCCGAGCAGGACCACATCGTGCGCATGGGCCTGCTCGCCTCCGGCGCGGCACATGAGCTCGGCACGCCGCTGGCCTCGCTCTCGGTGATCCTCAGCGACTGGCGTCGCATGCCGGATCTCGCCGCCGATCAGGAGCTTGCCGAGGATCTTGCGGAAATGGAGACCTCGCTGCAACGCTGCAAATCGATCGTGACGGGTATCCTGGTGTCGGCCGGCGAAGCGCGCGGCGAAGGCTCCTCGCCGACGACGGTGACGGCCTTCGTGACCGCCTTGGTGGAGGAGTGGCGCGACGCGCGCTCGGCCCGCACGCTCTACTTCGTCAATACGTTCGGCGAGGACGTCGCGATCGTCTCCGACGTCGCGTTGAAGCAGGTGATCTTCAACGTGCTCGACAATGCCTATGAGGTCTCGCGCGACTGGGTCGAGCTCGTGGCCGAGCGCGAAGGCGACAATCTCGTGCTGTCGATCAGCGACCGCGGTCCGGGCTTTGCGCCGGAGATGCTGGCGCAGCTGGGAAAGCCCTACCAGTCGAGCAAGGGGCGCGCCGGCGGCGGGCTCGGCCTGTTCCTGGTAGTGAACGTCGTGCGCAAGCTAGGAGGCACCGTGACCGCCGAGAACCACAGGAAGCGCGGCGCCACGGTGCGCCTGACGTTGCCGCTGGCAACGCTCGCGATCGGAGGGAATTTTGACGCCTGACCGTTCGCTCATCGTCGTCGAGGACGATGCCGGCTTCGCGCGCACGCTGAAGCGCTCGTTCGAACGCCGCGGCTACGAGGTCGTGCTCGCCGCCTCGATCGAGGAGGTGCGCCAGGTGCTGGAGCAACGCTCCTTCGGCCACGCCGTGGTCGACCTCAAGCTCGGCGGCGCCTCGGGCCTCGCCTGCGTCGAGCTCTTGCACACGCACGATCCGGACATGCTGATCGTGGTGTTGACCGGCTTTGCCAGCATCTCCACCGCCGTCGAAGCGATCAAGCTGGGCGCATGCCACTATCTGGCAAAGCCGTCGAACACCGATGACATCGAGGCCGCCTTCAACAAGGCCGAGGGCAACGCCGAGGTTGCGCTCGATGCGCGGCCGACCTCGATCAAGACGCTGGAATGGGAGCGCATCCACCAGACCCTGATCGAGACGGAGTTCAACATCTCGGAAGCGGCACGACGGCTGGGCATGCACCGGCGGACGCTGGCAAGGAAGCTCGAGAAGCGGCCGGTCAAGTAGGTGTCGAGCGACGCTGCCGAGGCGGCAAGGCGATCGCGATCAGCGACCGCCGGGAAGATACTCTCTCTTGCAGATCGCGATGTTCTTGTCGCGGCCCGGATAGTTGGATCCGAACGCACCCACATATTTGAGGCAGTCCATGTATTTTCGATTGCCCATCCAGCTATAGTCCGGGCCAAATGCTCCTGCCGCGGCGGGCGAGTATGAGGCCGAGCCGGCCAGCAAGCCGATTCCGACGATGGCGGCGAAAGCGCAAACAGCGAAACGAGGAAACTTCATCACCCTTCTCCCTTGGCATCTGCAGCCGGGACATCCGGCGCGTGGGCAGCACTCTTGCGGAAAGCGGAGCGAGGGTAAGTGTCTGGCGTCACACAGCGCGACCGGACGGCGACGGTGCAGCTTGGGTTGAGGAAAGGAGCTGCGCAGCGCCGGTCGCCCGAAGGAGCTTCGTGACAAACAAAAAGCCCGGCCGAATGGCCGGGCTTTTGATCTCTTGCGTTCGACGCGGGGCTTACGCCGCCTCGTCGGCGACGGTGGTGTCGTCGCCATCGGTATCGTCGGCCTCGCCCTCGGCATCCGCTTCGCCCTCGGCGGCTTCCGCCTTGGCGTTGCGGCGCGGGCTCTTGGCGAGTTGGGCTTCGATCTCCTTGACCGCTTCGGTCTCGGTCGAGTGCTGCACCACCGCGATCTCGCGGGAGAGCCGGTCGAGCGCCGCTTCATAGAGCTGGCGTTCGCTGTAGGACTGCTCCGGCTGCGACTCCGAGCGATAGAGATCGCGCACGACTTCCGCGATCGCGACGATGTCGCCCGAATTGATCTTCGCTTCGTATTCCTGGGCGCGGCGCGACCACATGGTGCGCTTGACGCGGGCGCGGCCCTTGAGCGTCTCCAGCGCCTTCTTGACCAGCGCCGGATCGGACAGCTTGCGCATGCCGACATTGGCGACCTTGGCGGTCGGCACGCGCAGCGTCATCTTGTCCTTGATGAAGTTGATGACGAACAGTTCGAGCTTCGCACCGGCGATCTCCTGCTCCTCGATGGCCAGGATCTGGCCGACGCCGTGAGCGGGATAGACGACGAATTCATTGGCCTTGAAGCCCTGACGCTGGGTCACGACCTTCTTTTCCTCGACCTTCGGCGCAGCAGCGGGCTTGGCAGCCGGCTTGACCGCGGCGGGAGCCTTGGCAGGCGCAGCAGCAACAGGGGCCTTCGTCGCGGGCTTGGCAGCGGGAGCCTTGGCCGTCACCGGCTTTGCAGTCACAGGCTTAGCGGCAGCAGGCTTGGCGGCGGTCGCTTTCGCGGCCGGTTTGGCAGTCTTGTTAGGCATTGCGCTTCTTTTGTTCTTCGAGGACTTTGCAGCCGGCGCCTTCGTCGCGGTCCGACCCTTGGATGCGCTACGGCTGGCCGCGGCGACTTTTTTGGCCTCCTTATGGGAAGCCCTCGCTGAAGTACTCTTTTTACGCGTTTTCTGTGACACAGCCTGCGCGCGGAAACTGCCACGCCCCTGTTCGACATTTGGTTTCACGGGAACCCAGCGGGGCCAAACGGGGCTGACGGGGTTCGGCTTAATGTGCCCAATATAGCACATTTCCCGCAAAAATCAATGATTTAGGGGTCTTGAGGGCTGGTTTTCGGCGGCAGCGCCGCTATTAGGGTTAAGTTTGGGCCCGAATTAGTCGCCCGAGCCCGGGTTCGGAGAAAAATATTTCTCGAACTTGCCTTCCATGCCATCGAACTCCTTGGCGTCGGCAGGCGATTCTTTCTTCTGGGTGATGTTGGGCCAGCTCTTGGCGTAGTCGGCATTGACCTGGAGCCACTTTTCCAGGCCCGGTTCCGTGTCCGGCTTGATGGCGTCGGCGGGACATTCCGGCTCGCACACGCCGCAATCGATGCACTCGTCGGGGTGGATGACGAGCATGTTGTCACCCTCGTAGAAGCAATCGACCGGGCAGACCTCGACGCAGTCGGTGTACTTGCACTTGATGCAGTTTTCAGTGACGACGTAAGTCATCCAACGCTCCGAAAAGCTCTTTTAAAAGTCGGGGCTTGCGTAGCGCGGATGGCCCGGCGCCGCAAGATCGGGAAGGCCGATCATGACGGCTTTGCGCGTTTGATCGACCAAGAAATGAATACAAAGCGCAACTAATTGCGCTCGCCGAGCTCCTCATAGAGCACCCGTGCCGAGGCAGCATCGCCGCGGCGTTCGTTGAAGCCCGTCACCTTCAGGACGCGCACCGTGCGATCGAGTGCGATGGTGAGCACGTCGCCGGCCTTGATCGCATGCCCCGGCGATGTCTCGCGTACGCCGTTGACGCGGACATGGCCGGTGACGACGAGCTCGGCCGCGGAGGTGCGCGCCTTCACCACCCGCGCGTGCCACAGCCATTTGTCGATGCGCTGCCGTTCGGTCGTAGGGTCACTCCTTCCGACCGGACAGCTGCTCCTTCAGCGCGGCGAGCTTGGCGAAGGGCGAGTTCGGATCGGCAGGACGATCGCGCTCACGCGGGTTTGCGCTCGAGGCGTAGGGACGCAGCGACGGCCCACCCTGGCGGTCGCGGCCCTTGTCGCGGTCGCCGCCGAACTTGCCCTTGTCGTCGCGGTTGCGATCCTTGTCGCGGTCCTTGCCCTCGAAACGGCGATTCCTGTCGTCGCGCCCATCGGGACGCGGCGCGCCCTCTCCGCCACCTTCGCGGCCCTTGCGGAAATCCTTGGCCCCATCGCGGCGATGACCACCATGACGATGGCGCTCGCCCGGCTTTGCGCCTTCGGCCGCTTCGCCCGGCGCGGCCGCGGCGCCTTCGGCACCGGCCTGCGGGCGCGGCTGGTGGTGACGCTGGTGGCGATTGCGCTCGTGGCGCGGCTTGCGGTCCTCATGACGGCCAGCCGGGCGCCAGACCTCGACCAGCTCGGGTTCAGCAGGCGCGGTCGCAGCCTCTGGCGTGGCAGCCTCTAGCGCGGCAGCGTCGGGCGCGGCAGCATCGGGCGATGCAGCGGCTTCGGTCGCGGCCGTCTCGGCGGCAGCGGCTTCGAGGCCGGCAGCCTCGGTGGACGCCGCAGCCTCTTCTGCCGGCGGCGCGATGCCGGGAGCATCTTCGGGCGTGAGGGGAGCCTCGAGAGAGGCTTCGAGCGCCGGCTCCTCATGAGCGGGCTCGTCGTGCTGCTCCATGCCGGGCGCGTCTTCGACGGCGACAGGCTCGGCGCCAGCTTCGGCGGATGCCTCCGCCGGCAGGCCGGCCACGGCCTCTGCCGCCGTCTCCGTCGAGATCTCGGTCGGGGTCTCTGTCGATGTCTCCGCGCTGCCCTCGGCGGGCGGCGTCTCGGCCGCAACCGTTTCGGTGACGACAGGCTTTGGCGGCAGCGGCGGACGCTTCTCCATGCGATAGCCGAGCGCGCGCAGCACGGAGGCAAAGTCTTCGCCGGCCGATCCCGTGAGCGAGGTCATTGCCTGCGTGACCACGAAGCTGCGGCCGTCGAACGCGCCGGCGGGCTTTTCGCCGGGCGAGTTCTCGCGCCAGGCCAGCGCCGGGCGGATCAGATCGGCCAGCCGCTCCAGGATGTCGACGCGCACGGCGCGCTCGCCGGCCTGCTTGTAGCCGAGCACGCGATAGGCATCGCGCGGCAGCTGCTTGTCGACCGGGAACGAGGTGCGGCCCGAAGACGCCAGATGCTGCGCGCCCGACAGCGCGGAGAGATCGACATTGTCCTGCTTCAGGGCCCAGAGCAGCGCGGCGAGCGCGCGCGCGGCGGGCTTGAGCAGGCCCGGGAAATAGATGTGGTAGGCGCCGAAGCGGACGCCGTATTTCCGCAACACGGCGCGCGAGGGCTGGTCGAGATCCTTCAGCTCGTTGGCGATCCTGGGGCGCTCGAGCACGCCGAGCGCCTCGACCAGCTGATAGGCGATGCCGCGGGCAATGCCCGTGACGTCCTCGGCCTTCGACAGCTCGAACATCGGCCCGAGCAGCTTTTCGATATGCGTCTTGACCCAGAGCTCGAGCCGCGCCTGCACCTTGTCGCGGGGGCCGCCGGTCAGCCGCTCGTCGGAGATGATGCGGATGCGCGGATGCAGCGCGTCGTCTGCGGCAGACAGCCGCGCCACGGCATCGCCGGTCCAGCGGATGATGCCTTCCGAGGTCAGCACGAACTGCTCGTCCGGCGCATTGCCGAGCTTCTCGGCGCGCGCGTTGATCTCGCCGGCGAGCACCGCTTGCGCTGCCGCCTGCAAGGCTTTCGCATCGGAGCCTGCTTCCGCAGCATCCGGTGCAAAGGTGAAGCCGTCGAGGCGGCCGATGACATGGCCTTCGACGATGACTTCGCCGGTCTTGCCGATTTCAGTATTCAAGCTCGTGTTCTCCCGCAGGCGGCGCATCAATACACTGGTCCGGCGATCAACGAAACGCTCAGTCAAGCGTTCATGGAGCGCATCCGATAATTTATTTTCGACCTCCCGCGCGATCCCCTGCCAGCGTTCGGGGTCTCTCAGCCAGTCCGGGCGGTTGGCGACGAAGGTCCAGGTGCGGATCTGGGCGATTCGGGCCGACAATGTGTCGATGTCGCCGTCGGTGCGGTCGGCCTGGGTGATCTGGGACTCGAACCAGGAATCGGGAATGCAGCCCTTCCGCATCAGGAAGCCGTACAGCGTCGTCACCAGCTCGGCATGGGCGGCCGGCGACAGTTTTCTGTAGTCCGGGACCTGGCAGGCTTCCCAGAGCCGTTCCACGGCGGCCTTGCCATGCGCGATATCGCGCACCTCGCCGTCGCGGGCGGCGTGGTCGAGCACGCGCATGTCCTCGGCCACAGGCGCGCGCGTCAGCGCCTCGTGGCCGGGGGCGAGGTTCAGCGACACCTGGAGCGCGCCGAGCGAGGAGAAATCCAGCTTCGCATTGCGCCATTGCAGCACCTTCACGGAATCGAAGGTGTGGTTCTGCAGCGCGTTGACGAGTTCGGGCTCGAACGGCGCGCAGCGGCCCGTGGTGCCGAAGGTGCCGTTGCGCGTGGCGCGGCCGGCGCGGCCGGCGATCTGCGCGAATTCGGACGGCGTCAGGCGGCGGAACTGGTAGCCGTCGAACTTGCGGTCGGAGGCGAAGGCGACATGGTCGACGTCGAGATTGAGGCCCATGCCGACGGCATCGGTGGCGACGAGATAGTCGACGTCGCCGTTCTGGAACATCGCCACCTGTGCGTTGCGCGTGCGGGGCGACAGCGATCCCAGCACCACCGCGGCGCCGCCATGCTGGCGGCGGATCAGCTCGGCGATGGCGTAGACTTCGTCCGCCGAGAACGCGACGATGGCGGTGCGGCGCGGCTGGCGGGTGATCTTGCGGTCGCCGGCGAATTCGAGGCTGGACAGGCGCGGGCGCGTGATCATGGACACGCCCGGCAGCAGCCGCTCGATGATCGGGCGCATGGTGGCGGCGCCCAGCAGCAGCGTCTCGTCGCGGCCGCGGCGGTTGAGGATGCGGTCGGTGAAGACATGGCCGCGTTCGAGATCGGCGGCGATCTGGACCTCGTCGACGGCGAGGAAGGAGACGTCGAGGTCGCGCGGCATCGCCTCGACGGTCGACACCCAATAGCGCGGGGTCTTCGGCTTGATCTTCTCCTCGCCGGTGACGAGCGCGACGCTGGCTTCACCGGCTCTGTCGGCGATCTTGTTGTAGACCTCGCGCGCGAGCAGGCGCAGCGGCAGGCCGATCATGCCCGAGGGATGCGCGAGCATCCGTTCGATGGCGAGATGGGTCTTGCCGGTGTTGGTCGGCCCGAGCACCGCAGTGACGCCAGCGCCAGGCACTCGATCGTGCAGGGCGCGCTCGGAGGCGAAGGGGGAGGAGGAAAAAGCCATGTCTGAGGGATTAGGTAGTGGCGATTTGGGCGAATGTCAGTGCTGCATGAGGCGGTGAGGCGACTCCGAGGTGTCGGCCATGTCTGCGAACGCTGCGGTGGCAGCCGCCCCCACTGCTGTCATCGCCCGGCGCGACCGGGCGATCCAGCACGCCGAGACGGTTGTGGCCGAACCGGGAGGGCGCGGCGTACTGGATGCCCCGGTCCCGTCTCCGCAAGGCTCCGCCGGGCCCACAGCGGTGCTCGGCCGGCGAAGCTTTAGCGAAGACGGCAAGCCGGGGCATGACGGCGGAGAGTGCGGCCCCCCTCCCCAATTCCCGCGCAACTGTTTCACTTTGCGACGCTTTTCCCGTTCGCCTTAAGTTTCGGAACGACTCCAGAACGAATCGCGGCCGAATCGCTGACTCCCCGTTGAGCCCCGTTCCGTTCTCGCAACATGTCGCGGGACTCGTGCTGGTTGTGCACTAGATGGAGGTTCGGGCCGCCGCACAAGCGGCCGTATCAGTTAAAGCTGGGGATGGCGCGGAGTCGAATCAGAATCGGGAAGGAGTCAAATGGATTCCCGTTGTCTCGCTCTGCCGTCATGCCCGGGCTCGTCCCGGGCATCCACGTTCTCGGCCCGGCGCAGCAAGGACGTGGATGGCCGGGACAAGCCCGGCCATGACGCAGGTGCTGGGGCCGGACGCTTTTCTTCGCGAAAACAACCCCATGCACAGTAGGGAAGTCATTGATTTTGCGAAGATTCCCTTACCCTCCCCTGGAGGGGGAGGGTCAGCGCACAGGGAGCGCAGCGACATGGGCGACGGGGTGGGGTGATCTCTCCATTCGGGCAGTCTCCGTGCGGAGACATCACCCCACCCCGCTCGCGCTGCGCGCGATCGACCCTCCCCCTCCAGGGGAGGGTTAAGAGCTCTACTGCGTCTTGGCGACCCGGGGCGGCTGGGCTGAAGTGATGAAGCTGGTGGCTTCCAGCATGGCAGGCCCGAGCGGCGTCGGCACTTTCAGCCGGAACGGGACCAGGATGCGCGTGCCGGCGACGGGGGCGAAGGCGATCTCGATGTTGCGCTGGGCGGCGAGGTATTTGATCACGGGACGATCGGGGATGTAGCCCGCGACAGGCACGAAATAGAGCGAGCACACGACGACCGGGCCCTTGTACCCCTTCTCCGCCTTCACGGTCTCCATGCGCTTGAAATCGAGCTTGAGGTCGTAGCGCATGCGGCCGTCGAATATGGGCGCGGAGTTGTGGCAGGCCTCCGGCGAGACGGGATCGCCGGTGCCGGGCACGCGCAGCAGCGAGGCCGTCATGGGGTCCCAGACGCCGCGGCGATGCGCCTCGGTGACGACGATGCGATCGGGATCGACCGGGGGCTCCGGCAGGATCGCGAAATCCTTCACATTGCCCTTGTCGAGGGTGATGCGGATCTCTTCGGTCTTCTTCTGGGTGGTGGTGGAAGCCTGGTAGCCGGTCGCCACCAGCGCGCCGTTGACGACGCGCCCCTGGCTCGCGCCGCTGCCGGAGCCGCCCGTGAACGACTTCAGCAGCCCGGTGGTGCCGCCCGCAGCCGCGGCCGCGAACACGTCGTCCTGGATGTCGATGTTCCAGGCGCCCTTGCCGACGGGAATGCCTGATAGCGAGGCCTCATATTGCGCCTCGAGCTTGCCCTGCGCCGCGGCCGGCACCGCGCCCCACGCCAGGGCCAGGCCGCACAGCGCCGCCAGCCAGCCGCCAAGGCGCGGGCGGGCCGAGCGCAGGTTCTGCGCAAAATAGGACGTTGCAGTCACGAAACAATCCAATCGGGGCGCGATGCGCTGTTACTTAAACCAAAAACCGCAGCAAACAATGTGTCTGGACGTATCCCGCCCGGAACTCCCCCTGATATTTCGGGGGCGAATACGCCCTTTATGTGATGGTAAGACGCGCTAAACACTGCCGTTTTGGTGATCGGGAGGTAACCGCGGGCTCCCACCTCTCGCGGCCCCCTCAGCTGTCATGCCCCGGCTTGACCGGGGCATCCAGTACGCCGCGGCCCTCGCCTCCAGCCGCACCGTCGCGGAATACTGGATCGCCCGGCCAAGCCGGGCGATGACACCTGTTGCGGGGTACGAATCCACGCCCAAAAACTTGACGTCCCGCCCCTTCCCCCCTATACGTCCGCCCGCTCCCTGCAAGGACAGAGAATTTGCCCCCGTGGCGCCCCGAATGGCGGCCGCAGATCGTTGGGGGTTCAGGATAAGGATTTTTGCCATGTCTCGCCGCTGCGAACTGACGGCCAAGGGCCCCCTCGTCGGCCACAAGGTCAGCCACTCCAACATCAAGACCAAGCGCCGCTTCCTGCCGAACCTCGTCAACGTGACGTTCATCTCGGAAGCGCTGGGCCGCAACGTGCGCCTGCGCGTCTCCACCAACGCGGTCAAGAGCGTCGACCACAATGGCGGCCTCGACCCCTTCCTGCTCAAGGCCAACGCCGACAACCTGTCGCCGCGCGCCCTCGAGCTGAAGCGCGCCATCCAGAAGAAGGTCGGCGACACGCAGCCGGCGAAGCAGGCGAGCTGAGATTTTCGGAAATTGGGCGGGGGCTAGGTTGCGTCGCGTGGCGTAGGCTTAGCCGAGTAGAGTTTGTGTAGCGGCCGGATCGGAAGATCCGGCCGTTTTTGTTTTTTTGCTCGCGAAAGAGGCTCTTCTTCCAAGTCAGCCTTGACAGAGATTCTGCTCGTTGCCAGTCTTCACTTTTCAACTCTTAATAGAAGCGAACATATGCCGCTTTTCGCGGAATGGTGCGAGTTCGAGTCAACTGTCTCAGAGAAGAAGCGCTTATTGCAACTCCGCGAAAAAGTCGGTGGGCGCGACGCCATTGCGAGCATCCTCGCGTCAGTTATGCGATCGCACTACGACGACGTCACCCGGATAGCACAAGACGTGTCTGAACTCGGCTATAGCCAGGCGGCGGCGTTACTTTCTGAGCGCATGCCCCGATCGGCGACAGCAAGGTCCGGCGAACTCGGCGAAATACTCGCAACCGAGCTAGTCGAGGAGAAGCTCGGATATCGAGTCCCCGTACGACGGCTTCGATACAAAGACGGGCGAGAAATGGCGTTACGAGGCGACGACTTTATCGGAATACAGAACAATTCCGATGAAGCGCTAAAATACGCGAAAGGTGAATCAAAGAGCCGCAAGACATTGGCTCAGGACGCCATCAATGATGCGCGCACAGTGCTAGCTCGCGATCATGGGCGACCGACACCAACCTCCATTTTATTCGTTGCCGATCGCTTGATGGATTTAGGAGGAGAAGAAGAGAAGCTTGGCCGCGCGATCCGCAATGAGGTGGCAACGAGGGCCGTGCCACCAGATCGTATTGAGCACGTCCTTTTCACAGTGTCAGGCAACGCCACTCCAAAAGCTTTATTGGATGACTTTGCAGCAGCCTCCGGTGATCGACCGCACGCCGTGATTCATCTTGAGGTCCCGGACCATCAAGATTTCATAAGAGCCTCATTTGAGAAGGCACTAAAATTTGGAAACGATTGAAGACCTGACCTCCTTCTTGCAGCAGATTGGCGCAGCGGGGCTTCGCGGTCGCTTAAGGGAACGTGGCGAGTCTCGCGCCCTTATTCGCCAGAATGGCCTCCTACCGGAAGGAGCGCCTCCCTTCTCAACAACGCTCGACGTTGATTTGACCGAAGTTGCATTTTCTGCCCTTCGGGGAGCATTTGCCCTAAGAGAGGCGAACGGCAATTCCGAGATGTGGCGCAACGGATTTGCACTCGCCGGCAACGCCTTCGAAGCCTTGGTCCAAAACGGGCCGCCTGAGGATTCTGCCCGAGGATTCAACCGAGTAATGGGCGCTGGCGCCTACCACCTTGCCGGCTATTCAGCACTGGCATTCTCATTGATGTCCCAAGCTGGAAGCGCCGCAAATCTCGCACCAGCTGAAGAAGCTATCGTCTTTCTGCTTATGCGCAATCTGGATGCACTCTCTCAAAAGGCGAAGACCTGGCTTCGCGACACGGCGAATTCAGATACTGAGATATCAAGACGCATTGAAGCTGAAGAACTCGATCCTGACGACGCGATCACCATAATTGCCACCACCACAATATTTCGCGCCTTTGCGTTCTTTCACTTTGCTCTTCAAACAGGTGAACCGGACTTAGTGGACCACGCCCGATCTTATCTGAGTCGCGTCATATCTCTGACAAAAGCCGCAAATGCTGTATCGATGTGGTGGATCAGCCGCCTTGCCCTTAATCTAATCGATGATCTATGGAATAGCAGCTTGCACGTTACCTTGCCGAAGGAAGGCCCTCCTGCGGCGGAGTCATATGCACAACTGCGTGGGCTGTTTATTTCTGAACTATTTGCGCGAAAAGTATCTGAAGTCGAGCTGTGGCCGTCTCAAACAGCAGCGGCTCAACGATCTACAAACCCTGCTGACGATTTAGTAGTTGCACTACCAACGAGCGCCGGGAAAACCCGAATCGCAGAAATTGCAAGTCTAGTAGCGTTGGCTCAGGGAAAGCGTGTGCTTCTCGTTACACCTCTTAGAGCTCTTTCAGCTCAGACTGAACGCTCATTTCGTCGAACGTTTGCACCGCTCAACTTTAGAATATCGTCGCTTTATGGGGCCGGAGGCCTTGCAGGCGCGGATGAGGATGCTCTTCGTTCGTACGACATAGTGATTGCCACTCCAGAGAAGCTTGACTTTGCTCTACGAAACGATCCCGACGTGATCAATGACGTTGGGCTTGTCGTCTTAGACGAAGGCCATCTCATCGGGCCTAACGAGCGTGAAATCCGGTACGAGAATCTCGTTCAGCGACTACTGCGCCGCTCCGATAGTGCTACACGACGAATGGTTTGCCTCTCAGCCATCTTGCCTGAGGGCGAACAACTGAACGATCTCACTTCTTGGATTCGGTCTGACGAACCAGGCGAACCAATCCAATCGAAATGGAGACCTACACGCCAAAAGTTCGGCACACTCTCGTGGAGCTCGAATCTTCGCTCAGCGAAGTTGAGCTTCAACTTGGAGAAAGACGGGCCATACATTCAACATTTCATTCGCCAAATTCCGGCGATTAAGCCTCGGAAGGCGCCGTTTCCGAGGGACAATAAGGAGCTTACGCTGGCCGCAGCGTGGAAATTTTCTGAACTAGGCAAGCGAACGCTGATCTTTTGCACGCAGAGAGACCATGTCGAGAGTTACGCTGACACCGTTGCAGATCTAAGCAGGCGCCGATTCCTAAGATCCCTTCTTGCGGATCCTTCTAAGATCGATAGAGCGCTCGAGGTTGGGCGAGAATGGTTAGGAGAAACGCACCCGGCTGTTCTGTGCCTACCGCTAGGAGTCGCGATACATCACGCTCGACTACCAAGTCCGTTTCTTCGCGAGATAGAAGCACTACTAGCAAGCGGCGTTCTGGAGGTTATCATCGCTTCTCCGACCCTAGCGCAAGGTCTCAACTTGAGTGCTGCGGTACTCCTTATTCCGAATCTCTACAGGGCTGGCCAGCTTCTTACGGGCGAAGAATTCGCGAATGTTGCGGGGCGCGCAGGGAGAGCATTTGTTGATCTTGATGGACTGGTTCTCCACGTCATGTTCAAACCTGAGCAATGGCGTTTCAACATTTGGGCCGGCCTTGTGAATTCGGCACGAGCACGCGTACTATCGAGCGGGATCATTACGGTTGTAAATGAGATCATGCGGAGACTTGCGCGTACCGGAGTTTTCGCACGTGAAGATGCAATGGAATACTTGGCGAACTCGCAAAACGCCTGGTTTCCGGGAGACTGGCCCGAAGACACCGAAACGATGGTCAGTCTCGTCGAAAGACTTGATGCAACTGTATTAGGGTTGATTGAAGCTCTCGACACAGACAGCGCAAATCTGCCTGCCCTCTTGGACGCAGCGTTGACAGGCTCTCTCTGGGCTCGCCAAGTTGCCCGACTTTCAACCGAATCCAAAGGGCACCAACTTTGGATTATGACGGCGCGCGCTCGTCTCATCTGGACCAAGTCAACTGCAGCACAAAGACGCGCTCAATTCGCGATGGGAGTTGGCCTTGAATCTGGACTAGCCCTCGATGCAATAGCGACCGAGGTTACTGGTTTCTTAGATTCGGCAGATGCAGCCGCAATGCAAGGAGAGCCATCTGCGCTGGGAACTGTGCTTGTATCTATGGCGGAGAAATTCTTTCGAATAAGGCCCTTCATTCCCGAGGTCGAGCTACCATCCAATTGGCGCGATATATTGAAATCGTGGATTCGGGGCGATGACGTCGCTGCGATTGGTCTTGCGAATATGCGCGTTGTCGAAGAGGCATTTATTTATCGACTTACTTGGGCAATGGAGGCGATTCGTATGAGGCGTCGGGCTGAGGGAGGCGCCTCGGAATACGTTGAAGGAAGCGCGGCAGCATGTGTCGAGGCCGGTCTCCCGAGAAGTATGATGGCGATGTTGATAAGGGCAGGCTTACCTTCTCGGGTCGCCGCGAAGCTCGCTATCGACCAGACGCAACCAATTTTCACAAATCTAGCAGAAATGAATCAATGGCTATCCTCGAACGAAATGACGGCTCTGTCAGAGGACCCCAAATTTCCCTCCGAAGAGACTGCTTCGTTGTGGCGCGTCTTCCGGGAGAATGCCTTGGCAACGCCAATTCAGCGTTGGAGCGTACAAAGCTGGCAACTCAGCACAACCCTATTGCCTTGGGTGAATACTGCTCTGCCGGCGCGTATTGACGTAGACGAATCATCCGGAGTGGTCTCCATTGTTACGCCCGACTATCAGAATATCTTGCAGATAAAGCAGCGCCTAGAGGATCCGAAGCCATCTTTGTTTCGTGTTGATTTCGCCACGGACGGAAAATCGGCCACAATCAATCGCATGGGTCGCGCAACCGGCCGCTGGCGCGAGCAGACATAGCTCTCTTGAAAATATCTTCTCTCGATCATTCTCCGCTATACTCGCCCCGGTAGCATCACCCGGAGGCGCATCCGATGGATCACACAGCCACCACCGACCGCAAGCCCGAGCCGAAACACCTCGTCATCTGCTGTGACGGCACCGGCAACGAGATCAGCGAGAACATCTCCAACGTCCTGAAGCTCTATCGCTGCCTGCGCAAGACCGAGAAAACGTCGCCGCGGCAGATGGTGTATTACGATCCCGGGGTCGGCACGGTGACGGAGCCTTCGACGTGGCATCGCTTCAAGGCCAACGTCAACATGGTGCTGGGGCTCGCCACCGGCTACGGGCTCGATGACAACGTGCTCAGCGCCTATTGCTTCCTGGTTCAGCATTATGCGCCCGGCGACAGGATCTACCTGTTCGGCTTCTCGCGCGGGGCCTACACCGTGCGGGTGCTGGCGGGGCTCATTCATAAGATCGGCCTGATCTCGCCGGAGCAGGCGAACCTCGGCGGCAGCGGCCTCGTCGCCTACAAGCAATATTCCGGCACCGGGCGCGGCAACGCGATCGAAGACGTCGAGGGCATCGCGACCGACGAGAGCGGGCCGCTGCCGAAGGACACATTCGACCTCGCCGCGCAGTTCGCGCGCATCACCTCGACGCGCTGGCCGACCATCCACTTCATCGGCGTCTGGGACACGGTGGCGAGCGTGATCGTGCCGCGGCGCGACAATTTCTTCTTCCTGTTCAGCCTGGAGGAGCTCGCCTTCACGCTGCGCAACCCCAGCGTCAGGATCTTCCGGCAGGCGATCGCGATCGACGAGCGGCGCTGCATGTTCCGCCTGAAGCAATACCGCGACCCGCAGGACTATTGGAGCAACCGCTACGTGCCCGACGAGAAGAAGGTGCCGCAGGACATTCTGCAGGTGTGGTTCGCCGGCGTGCATTGCGACGTCGGCGGCGGCTATCCGGAGGTCGAGAGCGGCGAGTCGAAATACCCGCTGATCTGGATGATCGAGGAGGCCGCGAAGGCCGGGCTGAACTTCAACCCGCGCACGGTGAACCAGCTCGCCTGGGGCATCCAGCGCAAGAACTCGCCGTTCCACTATGTCGCGCCGGCCTACACCGGCAAGACGGGCCAATTGCACGATTCGATGACGCCGGCCTGGCGCGTGCTGGAGTATCTGCCGAAGAACGCCAAGTACAGGGAATGGCCGGAGCGGAAGGTCTATTTCGGCTTCTACATCCCCGATTGCGAGCCGCGCGTCATCCCCGAAGGCGCGCATGTGCATGAGAGCGTGCTGAAGCGGATGGCGGTGGAGCCGGACTACCAGCCGGTGAACCTGCCGAAGGATTACGTGACGGTGCCGATGCCGGTGGGGCCGGGGCATGCGGAGGCAACGGGGCAGATGGAGGGCGCGGCTTCGCCGTCGCTTGGAGAGCCGAAGACGAGCTAGGGCGCGGACTCGTCAACGTCAGCTTACCGAGGCACTGCGGAAGTTTTGCACCTTGGATGTGACGGCGACTTGTGACCCCAAAGCGGACATTTTCCCTCGGCTCCTTTGATCTCTCGCAATGGGTACGCCGCAAAGCCCTGCTATCAACGCACTCAGTTCGCGCATCACCGTGCTTAAAAATGGAGGCTTAGATGGCGATTGATGACATTGGTCCGAAGCCGCAATCGTTCAACATTGAAACCGCGACGAAGGAAAACACAGATTATCGCTCCGTCGCTTGGAGCGGGCGCTATCTACAAGTGACTCTGATGTCGATCCCCGTCGGCGGGGATATTGGCCTTGAAGCACATCCAGAGACGGATCAGTTTCTGCGCCTCGATGCCGGCCGTGGCCGGGTGCAGATGGGAGCCGCGAAAGACAAACTGACGTTTGAAAAGGAAGTCTCCGACGGTTGGTGCGTGCTTGTTCCGGCGGGGACGTGGCACAATATCACAAATGTAGGTGCCACTCCGATGCAGGTCTATGCGATCTATGCGCCCGCCCATCACAAGCCCGGCAAGGTGCAGGCGACGGCGGCGGCCGCTGAAGCAGACAAAGACGACGAACCGGCGACTTGGTCGGTGCAGCCAAAACACGCGCCTGATCAACACGGGTGACGGGCTCACGTCGACCCAGGTCAAAACCACCGTCTCTATAAGCATCTTAGAATTTAATTAGTTCAATCTGCTTCGACGCCACGCTCGAAAGACGCTTCGCCTTCCATTTCCAGAGGAGCAAGAAATTGGAATTATCGTATTTCTGCTTATTCTGATTTTCCTTTTTGGTGGCGGTGGCTTCTACGCTGGTCCTCCATACCATTATTTCGGCGGGGGCCTGAGCCTGATACTGTTGATCGTCCTTTTGGTCATGCTGTTCAGGCGCTGACACCGGACGCGCTGAATGCCGATACCCATAGCGCCGTCATCCTCACAAGGAAGACTCGCGCCTTAATTCAGCGTGACTCTCCATGCCCAAAAAGTCCCCCCGCCCGATGAGCGAATGGCTGCCGCCGAAAACAAAATGAGGGCCGCTTGAGTTGAGGTCCTTTGCTTTGAATGTCGCCTTCTGGCCCATTGCGGACCTGAGGTGAGGTGCGCGACGCGACGCTATCAGCGGCACAGCAGACCTCATGAAAATGCCGCGCAAGTGATGAGACCGCGCGCCCCAGTTCGCTCGTGGCGCAATGCGACATGGAATGGGTGACGTCTCTCGCGTTGAGCACTGCCCCTGCCGAGACATCCCCCCACTCGCGCTGCGCGCGATCCACCCACGAGCGAGCTTCGCTCCTCGTCTCGGACCCCTCCAGGGGAGGGTAGGCACCCCCGCTCCCGCCGCTTTCTGCCTTCGCCGGCACTTTTCGTTAAAATTCTCCTGCCGGCCTTAGCTGCTTCGCATCAACTCCCCGGCATCATCGTCGCCCGAACCCGCCGCTAGATGCGGAATTGGAGGAGAGTGCCAATGCATCCGCGCCGCCATGTCCGCGTCAAGCCCGCAGGGCTGGTGTCGCGGCAAGCCAAGATCATCACCGACCCGCGCGCGCCGGTGATCCCCTGCACGCTGATCGACTATTCGCCCGGCGGGGCCTGCGTCGATCTCGGCGGCCAGGTGAAGATCCCCGATCGCTTCGAGCTCCTGCACGTCAACACCAAGAAGCGCTGCCGCGTCGCCTGGAAGCGCGGCACACGCGTGGGCGTGGTGTTCTAGAATACGCTCGCCTTGGCTGAATGGTCTTCGCCGAGCATTCCGCTCTGCTCCCTCCCCCCTTGTGGGGGAGGGTTGGGGAGGGGGGTGACCCAGCAAAAGGTGTTTGTCGCGTAAGAGCAGCGGCAACAGAGTCTCGCTCAACCCGATAGAGCTTGCCGTGTGGCTCCCCCCTCCCTAGCCCTCCCCCACAAGGGGGGAGGGAACGCAGTGTGCTCGCGGCGAGATCTCTCGAACGGCAAACAAGTCCTACTTCCGCATCCTCGCCTTGGCGCCCGCGACGATCTGCATGACGACGCCGGCGACCCAGCCGGCAAAGACGAGCCAGGTCCAGAGCATGTGCGGATCGATCCGCAGCACGATGACGACGACGGAGACGAAGGAGGTGAGCGTGGCGAACAGCGTGCCGGCGGCGCTCATGAATTCGGCGGCGTCGATCTGGCTGTGCGCATCGTCGAACGGCATCTGCGGCGTGTCGATGCCGAGATAGAAGCCGATGCCGCCGAGCAGCATCATCAGCATCAGGAAGCCCTGCGTGGTGAGCACGGGAATGGCCGATCCGACATAGGCGCCGACGAACAATCCGCACGCCGCGCCGGCCATCGCAAGGCCGACGCGCTCGAAGATGTGAGCCGCTTTGCGGACAGGATAACGCATGGGCGGCCCTCCATTGCCTCGACTGCGCGGAAGGTTAAGCCAGTTTCGGGGGGCGTGGAAGCTCAGGGGAGTTACGGAGGGATTTGGGGGGTGGCCTTGATTCCACCTCTGTCATGGCCGGGCTCGTCCCGGCCATCCACGTTCATCTCGCGGCATGAAGAACGTGGATGCCCGGGACGAGCCCGGGCATGACGACCTCTTCAATGTCGCCTGCCGCAGCGGAGCCGCGACGAGCTTCGCTCGCGCTGGAGAGGAAGACGTCACCGCGCGCCGAACGTGGTCTTGCCGAACAGCGCTTTCTGCGTCGAGGGCTGCGAGCGCCAATATTGCGGGGGCGCTTCGACCTCGCCGCCGAGCTCGGCGGCGGCGTGCCAGGGCCAGCGCGGGTCGTAGAGCATGCCGCGGGCGAGCGCGACCATGTCGGCCTTGCCCGATGCGACGATCTCTTCCGCGAGCCTTGCTTCCGTGATCAGGCCGACGGCGATGGTGGGCAGGCCGGTCTCGCGCTTGATGGCGTCCGCGAACTGCACCTGATAGCCGGGGCCGAGCGCGATCTTCTGCAGCGGCGAGACGCCGCCGGAGGAGGCATCGATCCAGTCGACGCCGCGCGTCTTCAGCGCGCGCGCAAATTCTATCGTCTGCGCCAGGTCCCAGCCGCCCTCGACCCAGTCGGTCGACGACACCCGCATGCCGACCGGCTTGTCGGCGGGGAATGCGGCACGCACCGCGTCGAACACTTCCAGCGGATAGCGCATGCGGTTCTCGAGGCTGCCGCCATATTCGTCGGTGCGCCTGTTCGAGATCGGCGACAGGAATTGATGCAGGAGATAGCCGTGCGCGCCGTGGACCTCGATCGCGTCGATGCCGAGCCGCGCGGCGCGCTTCGTTGAATCGACGAAGGCCTCGCGAATGCGCTTCAGGCCCGAAGCATCCAGCGCCAGCGGGGCGGCCTCGCCCTCCTTGTGCGGCACCGCGCTCGGGCCCACGGTCTGCCAGCCGCCGTCGCTGACCGGAATCAGCTGGCCGCCGTCCCAGGGCCGCGCGCTCGAGGCCTTGCGGCCGGCATGGGCGAGCTGCATCGCGATCGCGGTGGAGGAATGCTTGCGCACCGAATGGAGGATCGGCTTCAGCGCGGCCTCGCAGGCATCGCTGTAGAGCCCGAGGCAGCCCGGCGTGATGCGGCCGATCGCCTCCACATGGGTCGCCTCGATGCAGAACATCGCCGCGCCCGACAGGCTGAGATTATTGATGTGGGTGAAGTGCCAGTCGGAGGCGACGCCGTCGTCGGCCGAATACTGGCACATCGGCGACACCACGATGCGGTTCTTCAACGTCAGGCCGCGCAGCTTGATCGGGGAAAACAGGACGCTCATGCGGGGAGTTCCGGGAGATGGAGGGCGATGCGGGGAGTGTAGTGGGAGACGCGCGGATTGCTAGGCGCACGGGGGAATGGCGGGTAGCCCCGGCGTGCATTTCCGCAATCATTTGCCCGCAAGGTCGCGCACCGCCCCTGCCGTCATCCCGGGGCGCGCGAAGCGCGAGCCCCGGGACGACAGCAAAGGGCTACTCCGCCAGCGTGAATTGCAGCAGCAGGGTGCGCTGGAGCATCGAGAAATTGTCGTCGGAGATCAGCGTCAGCACGGTCTCGCCGTCGGCGGTGATGTGGGCGTCGATGCCTTCCATGTTGTCGATCTCGTGGCCGAGATCGGCGGCGAACAGCGCAGGGCCATCGACCAGCGCGCCCGGTGCGATCGACTTCAGGGGGATCGAGCGGATGCGGATGTTGACGCCGGTGAACCAGGAGAATTTGCGTTCGAGGATGAGCAGCTCGCCCGAGGGCAGCAGCACGGCATCGCTGATGTCGTAGGTCTCGGTGCGCCGCACGCTGAACTGGCCGGGCGTGGGGCCGCCGATCAGGAAGGCGACGAGATTGCCGCTAGCATCCAGCCCGCGCTCGGAGAAGGCGATCAGGGTGCCCGCGAGCGGCTGGCCCTGACCCTGGCCTTTGGGCACGACGACCATCGCCTCGAGCCCCTTGTTGTAGGGCAGCTTGCGCAACGCCGGCGGCACGCTGATCACCTCGCCGCGGGCGCGCGTGCCGCCCTTGGCAAAATCGTAGCGCAGGATCTGGTTGACGCGCTCGAGCCCGACATAGACGAGGTTGCCGTCGCGCGCGAGCGATTCCGAATCCCACCAGAGGCGCTTTTCCGTGATCGGCCGCCCCTCGGCGCCGAGCAGCGGCGCAGCCTCGACGTCCGCAAGGCCCGTCATCTCGCGGCCGGCATAGCGGATGGAGCCGGTGAACCAGCCGCCCTGGTCGGAGATTGCGAGGAAGCGCTCGCCCTTGCCGTCGAGGAAGCGGAGGCCGGACAGGCCGCCGAAGCCGCGATAGGGCGAGGTCAGCACCAGGCCGCTGCGATATTCCAGCGAGCCGAAGCGCGTGCGTGAGCGGTCGCGCGGCTCGAAATTGGGAATGGGACGCGCGTTGACCTCGACGCTGACAGGCGCGGCGACGGCGTGCTCGACCTGAAGCGGGCGCGGTGGCGGCTCGGCCGCGGCTTGCGCCAGCGCGAGGCGGGAGACTGCGAGAGTGGAGAATCCCGCCGCAGCGTGCCTGAGAAAGCTGCGGCGGGATGAACGCGTGCTCACGAATGCAATTTGCGTCGCGGGCGACCGGGTGCTTGCGTGGGCGCCGTGTTGGTCTCGCTGAAGAGCTCGGCGAGCTTCTCGGTGATGGCGCCGCCGAGCTCCTCGGCGTCCACGATCGTCACCGCGCGGCGATAGTAGCGCGTCACGTCATGGCCGATGCCGATCGCGATCAGCTCGACCGGCGAGCGGGTCTCGATCTCCTCGATGATGTAGCGCAGATGCCGCTCGAGATAGTTGCCGGGATTGACCGACAGCGTGGAATCGTCGACCGGCGCGCCGTCCGAGATCATCATCAGGATCTTGCGCTGCTCGGGCCGGCCGAGCAGACGCTTGTGCGCCCAGTCCAGCGCCTCGCCGTCGATGTTCTCCTTCAGGAGCCCCTCGCGCATCATCAGGCCGAGGTTCTTTCGCGCACGCCGCCAGGGAGCATCCGCCGACTTGTAGATGATGTGGCGGAGATCGTTGAGGCGGCCGGGATTGGCCGGCTTGCCGGCGGCAAGCCAGGCCTCGCGCGATTGCCCGCCCTTCCAGGCGCGCGTGGTGAAGCCGAGGATCTCGACCTTGACGCCGCAGCGCTCCAGCGTGCGCGCGAGAATGTCGGCGCAGGTCGCCGCGACCGTGATCGGGCGTCCGCGCATCGAGCCGGAATTGTCGAGCAGCAGCGTCACCACGGTGTCGCGGAACGTCGCCTCCTTCTCGTGCATGAAGGACAGCGGGTGATAGGGATCGGTGACGACGCGCGACAGACGCGCGGGGTCGAGGACGCCCTCTTCGAGGTCGAACTCCCAGGCGCGGTTCTGCTGCGCCATCAGCTTGCGCTGCAGCCGGTTGGCGAGGCGGGCGACGATGCCTTGCAGATGCGCGAGCTGCTTGTCGAGAAAGGCGCGCAGGCGCTCCAGCTCGTCATGGTCGCAGAGGTCCTCGGCGGCGATCACCTCGTCGAACTTCGGCGCGAAGGCGTGATATTCCGGCCCGCGCGGCTCGTTCTTGCCGTGCGCGTTCGGACGCGTCGCCTCGCCGGGCGTCTCGTCGTCGCCGAGCTCGCCGTCCTCGAACGTATCCGAGGTCGAGGCCTGCGCGCTTTCCATCGCGCTCTCGCTCATCTCCTCTGAGCTCGCCTGCGCCTGGTCGGCGCTCATCTCCTGCGCCGCGTCGGAATCGGGCGAGCCTTCGGCGCCGGACTGGTCGTTGTCGCCGTCCCGGTTCTCGTCGTTCTCGTCATTGTCTTCGCTGTCGGCGTTGCGCTCGTCGCCGAGCTCGAGCGCCGACAACAGATCGTGCACGGCATCGCCGAACCTGGTCTGGTCCTCGACCACACCGTCGAGCCGGTCGAGCCGCTTGCCGATCTTGTCTTCGAGAATCGGTCGCCAGAGATCGACCATCTTCTTCGCCGCCGCCGGCGGTGCGAGGCCGGTCAGGCGCTCGCGTACCAGCATCGCCAGCGCATCGGCGAGCGGCGCATCGGCGCGGTCGGTGATCTCGTCGAACTTGCCGCGATGGAAGTGGTCGTCGAGCATCGCGGTGAGGTTCTTGGCAACGCCGGCCATACGGCGCGCGCCGATCGCCTCGACGCGAGCCTGCTCCACCGCCTCGAACACGCCGCGCGCCTGCGGATTGCCGGGCATCAGCTTGCGATGAACCTTGGGATCGTGACAGGCGAGCTTGAGCGCGATGGAATCGGCGTGGCCGCGCACGACCGCGGCATCGCGCTTGGTCATTTTGCGCGCCGGCTCGGGCAGCCGCGCCTTGCCCGGCGCAAGCCCGGGCCGCTCGGCCGCGAAGCTGACGTCGAGCTCCGGCGTCTTGGCGATCGCCTTGAGGCAGGAGGCAACCGAGCGCTTGAACGGCTCGGTCGGCGCTTCCTTGTTGCTGCGGAATTTGGAGTTGGAGGTGGTGCTCATCTCGATCTCACCGTCGGCCCGAACTCAACTGGATCCGTCGTCCCCGCGAACGCGGGGACCCATAACCACAAGCCGTCGTTTGGCGAGCGGTGGGAATTGCTGGCTCGCGCCACAACGCCGGCCTGGGATTGTGGGTCCCGGATCGGCGCTCACTGCGTTCGCTGGTCCGGGACGACATCGTGGCTGGATCAGCTCAGCGCCACGTTCACCGCCGATTCCGGCAGCTCCGCGTTGAAGCAGCGCTGGTAGAATTCGGCGACCAGCGGGCGTTCGAGCTCGTCGCACTTGTTGAGGAAGGTGACCCGGAAAGAAAAACCGATATCGCCGAAGATGTCGGCGTTCTCGGCCCAGGTGATCACCGTGCGCGGGCTCATCACCGTCGACAGGTCGCCGTTGGCGAAGGCGTTGCGGGTCAGGTCGGCGAGGCGCACCATCTTGTTGACGATGTCGCGGCCTTCCTGGGTGCGATAGTGCTTGGCCTTGGCCAGCACGATCTCCACTTCCTCGTCATGGCTGAGATAGTTCAGCGTGGTGACGATGGACCAGCGGTCCATCTGGCCCTGGTTGATCTGCTGGGTGCCGTGATAGAGGCCCGAGGTATCGCCGAGGCCGACGGTGTTGGCGGTGGCGAACAGGCGGAACGCCGGATGCGGCTTGATCACCTTGTTCTGGTCCAGCAGCGTCAGGCGTCCGGAGACTTCCAGCACGCGCTGGATCACGAACATCACGTCCGGGCGGCCGGCGTCGTATTCGTCGAACACCAGCGCGACGTTGTGCTGCAGCGCCCAGGGCAGGATGCCGTCGCGGAATTCGGTGACCTGCTTGCCGTCGCGGACCACGATCGAGTCCTTGCCGACGAGGTCGATACGGCTGATATGGCTGTCGAGGTTGACGCGCACGCAGGGCCAGTTCAGGCGCGCGGCGACCTGCTCGATATGGGTGGATTTGCCGGTGCCGTGATAGCCGGTCACCATCACGCGGCGGTTGCGGGCGAAGCCCGCGAGAATGGCGAGCGTGGTGGCACGGTCGAAGCGGTAATCGGCGTCGACTTCGGGTACGTGAGGATCGACTTCGGAATAGGCCGGGACTTCGAGATCGCTGTCGATCCCGAACACCTGGCGAACCGACACTTTCATGTCGGGCAGACCGGAAACTTCCTCAACTTTGGACAGGGCGGCGGTCGTCATCAATCCTCCGAGGTCCCGGGCGGTCCCGAAACCGGTTATTCGCACGTTGGCTGCGGCTGGGTGCTGGAAAGCAACCTATCAGAGACGAGGGACGGGCAGAAGCCCGCCCTCCAATCAAAGTTCCATTGTCTTTTCATTTAGATAGGCAAGAAACGCAGTTTTTGGAGGGCTGCCTTGCGAATCACGCTCGAATTTCGGGCGGGGTAACGCCTCTGCCTGCCCAAATGGCACTTTTGCCGCACGTGCTTACCTAGGTAGGGTCTGAACTCCAAATGCTCCAGCCCGCCACAGAGACGACGTGACGTCCTTCCTCGATCCCCTCATCTCCTTCGTCTCGGCCCATGCATGGCTGGGCTATCTGATCCTGTTCCTGGCGGCGCTGCTCGAAGCCGTTCCGGTGGTGGGATCGGTGATCCCCGGTTCGACCATCATCCTGGCGCTGAGCGCCCTGGTCCCGGGCGGCGAACTCAAGCTGCAATGGGTGCTGCTGGCGGCCGCGCTCGGCGCCGTGCTCGGCGACGGTTCGGCCTACTGGATCGGGCACCGGCGCCAGCGCGAGATCCTCAACACCTGGCCGCTGACCAACTACCCCCGCGTGGTCGCCGAGAGCGAGAATTTCTTCCACCGCTTCGGCACCTGGGCCGTGTTCTTCGCCCGCTTCGTGCCGCCGGTCCGCGCCTTCGTCCCCGTGACCGCCGGTGCACTCGGCATGGCGCCCGCGAAATTCTACGCGGTGAACATCCCGGCGATCCTGGCCTGGGCGCCCGCGCATGTGCTGCCCGGCGTGCTGGCAGTGTCGGCCCTGCATGAATATGCCGGGCTGCATCATCATGAGCATGTCGGCAAGCACATCTGGATCTTGACCGTGGTCGGGGTCGCGATCGTGGGGGGCGCGGCGGTGTGGCTCATCCGCCGCCGGAATGGTAGCGGCAGCGCGGGAGCAAAGCCGCGAGCGCAGTAAGCGCCACATCACAGGTGTCGTCCCTGCGAACGCAGGGATCCATAACCCCAGGGAGCGGTTTGGCGAAGACTTGTCGTTCGGTACTCCTGCCGATCGCGATCGATAGATCACGCGGTATGGGTCCCTGCGTTCGCAGGGACGACAGCGAAGGACGACGCGCTCGCAGTAGCTCTAACTGGCCACCCTCCGCCCCGGCGCCGGCCCGACATACCGCGCCCGCGGGCGGATCAACTTGCCGAACTGCAATTGCTCGCTGGCGTGCGCGATCCAGCCGACGCTGCGCGCCATGGCGAACAGAGCGAGCTCGCTGCCCGCTGGCAGGCGCAGCGCGTGCACGAGGACTGCGAGCGCATAGTCGATGTTGACGAATTCGCCGGTTGCTTCCGCGATGCGCTCGGGCACCTCGCGGGTGAATTTGCGCGGCGCGCCGGCGCGCGACAGTGCGTTCAGCAGCGATCGCGCGCGGGGATCGCCGCGCTTGTAGACGCCATGGCCGAAGCCGGCAAAACGCTCGCCGAGCGCGACGCGCTCGCGCACCATCGGCTCGACGTCGCGGTCGACCAGCGCTTTCACGAGCTGCGAGGCCAGCACGCCGGCCCCGCCATGCTTCGGCCCTTTCAACGCGGCGAGCCCGGCGATGACCGAGTCGTAGAGATTGAGGCCGGTCGAGGCCGCGCAGCGCGCGGTGAAGGTCGAGGCGTTCAGCTCGTGGTCGGCGAGCAGAACCAGCGCGCGGCGGATCAGGTCGGGCGCATGCTTGTTGTCGGGCGCCCAGGCCTTGGCGATCTGCTGATGCAGCGGCTCGGCTGACGGCTCGGCGTTGAGCATGGTCGCAACGAGCAGGCGGACGATGCGCGCGCCGACCATGGCGCGGCCATCGGGCGCACGGGTGAAGGCGCGGGGATCGGCACTCGCGGCCAGCGCCAGCACGGCGATGGCGCGATCGATCGGCGCCGCCCGACGCGCGGCCGCTGCGATCGTGCGCATCTCCTCGGATATCTCCGGCTGGTTGTCCGGATCGAACGGATCGACACCGGAGACGTCCCAGAGCAGCGTCGCCGTGTGCTCCAGCGTGTCGCTCTCGGAAAGATCGACGCAATTGACGCCGCGATAGATCGCGCCCTCCTCGGTGATGGTCGAGATCTCCGTGTCCATCACCGGCAGGTCGGCATCGAAGCTGCGCAGCCCGCGCGGCTCCGGCGACGGTACGCGGCGCTCCTTCAGCGCCCGGACATCCTCTGCACGGTAGCGGTTCTTGCGCGAATCCGGCGTCGGCTCGGAGCGGATCAGGCCGCGGCTGACATAGGCGTAGAGGGTGGCCGGGGAGACCGCGAGCTCGGCGGCGGCTTCCCTGGCAGAGAGGTATAGCCCATCGGAATTTTTCATATTGATTTACGTAATCAAGATTGATCAATCTGTCGAGAGGCCCGACCTTCCTGCTGTGAAAGGAGACAGGCCATGAACATCCACCTCACCAAGAGCCAGATCGGGCTCGACGGCGTCCCCGCGGCCGAGACCGTGCTGAGCCATGTCGATGGCGAGCGCGGCGAGCTGATCATCGCGGGCGAGCATGTCGGCAGCCTCGCCGCCAAATCGAGCTTCGAGGGCGTTACCGCCCGGCTCTGGAACGGCGCCAGCAAGACCAGCCTGAGCGAAGCCAATGTGCGGGCAAGCCTCGGCACGGCGCGCGAGTGCGCCTTCGCACGACTGGACGAGCTTTTGCCGGCGACACGCGGCATGAGCATCGTCGACGGGTTTCGCGCAGCCGTTGCCGGACTTCGCGCCGAGCACGGGCTCGAACACGAAGCGACCATCGTCGGCGCGTTTCCGGTGATTGCAGGCGCACTGGTCCGCCGCGCCAAGGGGCTCGAGCCGGTCGCGCCCGATCCCGGCGTGAGCCACGCCGCCGACACGCTGCGCATGCTGCATGGGCGCGCGCCTGCAACGCGCGAGGTCACCGCGCTCGATGCGTATCTCGTCACCGTTTGCGACCACGGCATGAATGCCTCGACCTTCACGACGCGTGTGGTGGCCTCGACGCAGGCCGACCTGTTCGCCGCCGTGACCGCAGGCTATTGCGCGCTCACCGGTCCCCTGCATGGCGGCGCACCGGAGCCGGTGCTCGAGATGCTGGATGCGATCGGTTCGCGTGAGCGGATCAAGCCGTGGGTCGACGCGGCGCTGGCGCGCGGCGAGCGGATGATGGGCTTCGGTCACCGCGTCTATCGCGTGCGCGACCCGCGCGCCGACGTCTTGAAGACCGCGATCGAGGCGCTGGCTTCCAACGGCGCCGACCTGCCCTTCGCCGGCGAGGTCGAAGCCTATATCCGCGCAGCGCTGCGCAAGAAGAATCCGGAGCGGCCGCTGGAGACGAATGTGGAGTTCTTCACTGCGATCCTGCTCGACGCGCTCGCGATTCCAAGGCAGGCCTTCACGCCGATCTTCGCGGTGGCACGCGCCGCGGGGTGGACCGCACACGCGCGCGAGCAGCAGCGGACGGGACGGCTGATCCGGCCGAGTTCGTCGTATGTGGGGGCGATGCCTGCGGATTGATCTCGAGCGGACATCGGCTTGCCGAGTTTGTGTTTTTGTCGAGCTTTCGCGCGCATGCGAAGGGCTCAGCAGACAATCCGGAACGAAAACGTCCGTCGCGCATTCATGCTTGCCCCAATGGATGTCTTCAGGGGCAAGCAAGAAAAAGGAATGGTAATGAAGAAGCTCTCCTACGCCCTCGCTGCCGGAACGCTGTTCGCCCTGTCGTCACTCGCAATGCCAGCCCATGCGCTGCCGGCGCATCCCATCCCAAACGCTTCAGTGCCGGGGGACGTCGTGAACGCACGCTATCATTACGTTCCGCGAAGGGTCTGTACGGTACGCACCGTGGTCACGCGCGGCTATCATGGACGCCGCGTCGTCAAGCGCGTCCGTGTCTGTCGGGTGAGGTGACGTTGATGGTGCCGTCCGCTTCCGGGCGGACGGCATCCAATACAGGCGCGGTGGCCCTACGCCTCCCGCACCACCGTCTTCAGATAATTGTACGCCTTGATGATCTCGATCAGGCGGTCTTCGGTGGAGCGGTCGCCGCCATTGGCATCGGGGTGGTGCTGCTTCACCAGCGCCTTGTACTTGGTCTTGACGTCGGCGAGCGTCGCATCGGGACCGAGGCCCATGACCTGGAGCGCCTTGCGCTCGGCGTTCATCACCTTGCGCGTCTCGGCCTTCGGCTGGGCGTCCGGGCCCTTCCGCCAGTTCGCGCGGCCGTTGATCTCGCTGAACATGCTGAACGGGTCGGAGGCCATATCGATTTCGGCCTCCGCGCCCTTCTTGCCGCCATTGGCGCCCATCTTCCAGGTCGGACGGTGGCCGGTCAGCGCATCCTTCTGGTAGCGCGCGACCGCGTCGGCGTTCATGCCCGAGAAGAAATTGTAGTTCTGGTTGTACTCGCGCACATGGTCCAGGCAGAAGTGCCAGTACTCGCGCTGGTTCTCGCGTCCCTTCGGCGCCCGGTGCGAGCCCTTGTTGGCGCAGCCCGCCCATTCGCAAGCGACCACGGTGTCGCGCGGCTTCACTTCCGGCTGCTTGCCCCGCGGCTTGACGCGAATGGAGTCGAAGAACTTTGATGAATCGATCGGCATGGCTGACTATGACTACGCAATGCAAAAACCTTCAAGTCTTGACATTGCAATTCGCTGAGCACCCGGTCGCAGTTAGCTTGGACTTCCGGGTATTGACGGGGTGCGATCACCCACCTTAATGGCACACATGGCTATGAAAGACACTATCAGCAACAAGTTGCAGGAAGCTTTCACGCCCGAAAGCCTGCAAGTCGTCGACGAGTCACATTTGCATGAGGGGCACGCCGGCCATCAGCCGGGCGGCGAGACGCACTTTCGCGTTCATATCGTGTCTGCCGCCTTCAAAGGGAAGAGCCGGGTCGACCGACATCGCATGATAAATTCGGCGCTCGCCGCGGAACTCGCCGGCGGCGTGCATGCGCTCGCAATCCAGGCGCAGGCGCCGGGGGAAGGTTAGCCCCGTCATTCCGGGGCGATGCGGGGCGGCAACGTCAGCAGTACTAGAACGATTTCCCTGCCCTTCTCGGCTTTGCCCCTTCCAGCTCGGCCTCGCGCGGCACCGGCGAAATACGGAGCGCGGTGATGCGGTTGCGCTCGCGGCGGAGGACGCGGAAGCGGAAGCCGTGAAACGTGAAGCTCTGGCCGCGATCGGGGATCGAGCGCGCCTCGTGAATGACGAGGCCGGCGACCGTGGTTGCCTCTTCGTCGGGCAGATGCCAGTCCATGACGCGGTTCAGGTCGCGGATCGGCACCGAGCCGTCGACCACGACGGAGCCGTCGGGCTGGCGGCGCACGCCGGCGACCACCACGTCATGCTCGTCGGAGATATCGCCGACGATCTCCTCCAAAATGTCTTCCAGCGTCACGAGGCCTTCAACCTCGCCATACTCGTCGACGACGAGCGCGAAATGGGTCTTGCGACGGCGGAACGCCTTGAGCTGTTGGGATATCGGCCGCATTTCCGGCACGAACCAGGGCGGCAGCATGATGGTGGTGACGTCGATGCGCGAGGTATCGCCCTCCGCCGCGCGGATGGCCCGCAACAGATCCTTGGCGTGCAGAATGCCGATGATGTTCTCCGACTTCTCGCGCCACAGCGGAATGCGGGTGTATTCGGTGGCCAGCACCTCCCGCACCAGCTCCTCCGGCGGCAGGTCGGCATTGATCATCACCATGGCGGTGCGGTGAACCATCACGTCGGACACCGTCAGCTCGCCGAGGCGGAAGACATTGTGAATATACTCGGCCTCGCCGCTCTCGATCTTGCCGTGCACGGCCGATTCCTCGACCAGGCCCTCGATCTCGGAATCCGTCAGGATTTCGTGCTGCGAAAACTCCTGGACCCCGATCAGACGCAGGATCGCGCTCGAGGCCGCGTTGAGGCACCAGCTCAGCGGATAGAACACCAGGTAGGAGACATGAAGCGGATACACGATCCACTGCGACACCGGCATCGGCTCCCGGATCGCAAGCGTTTTCGGCACCTGCTCGCCGATGATGATGTGCAGTGAGGAGAAAACCAGGAAACCCGCCACGAACGAGGTGAAGTGCAGCGTCGCCTCCGGCAATCCGAGCGGATCGAGGATCGGACTCAGCAGCGCAGACACGGTCGGCTCACCGATCCAGCCAAGACCGAGGGAAGCCATGGTAATGCCGAGCTGGCAGCAGGCGAGATAGGATTCGATATTGCCCATCATCGTCTGCAGCAGGCGAGCGCCGAAGCGATTTTGCTCGACCATGGCCTTGACGCGAAAGCCGCGGCTCTTCACCAGCGCAAATTCCGCAGCCACGTAAAACGCGTTGGCGGCGAGCAAGAGGACCGCAAGCAGAAGATTGATCGAGATCGAACTCATGTTTGCCTCGCGACGGCCTCGGCATTCCCCGCCGTTTCGCGCGCGGCCGATCTGAACGGTCCCGCCATCACTGCGACAGTTTCGACTGCAGGAAATCGCGCACCAGCGTCGGCTCGACGTCCTTGGCGATCACCGCGCGTCCCACGGCCTCCAGCAGGATGAAGGTGAGCTTGCCGCGCTTGACCTTCTTGTCCTGTGCCATCAGCGCCATCAGCGCATCGGCATCGGCAAGTCCCTCCTGCGCGAAACCGGCGATGTCCTGCAAGCGCGTCGGCAGGCCGGCTTCAATCAGGTGCCGTTCGACGCGCGCCGCGTCCAGCTCGCCGATCATGCCGAGCCTGGCCGAGAACTGCGCCGCCAGCGTCATGCCGATCGCGACGCCCTCGCCGTGAAACAGGCGGTCGGAGAAGCCGGTCGCCGCTTCCAGCGCGTGACCGAAGGTGTGGCCGAGATTGAGCAGCGCGCGCTCGCCGGTCTCGCGCTCGTCGCGCGAGACGACGCCCGCCTTGGCGCGGCAAGAGGTCGCGATCGCGTGCTCGCGCGCCGAGCCGCCCTTGAAGATGTCGGAATGATTCTTCTCCAGCCAGGTGAAAAAGGCCTCGTCGCCGAGCACGCCGTATTTGGCGACCTCGGCATAGCCGGCGCGGAACTGGCGCGGCGACAACGTGTCGAGCACGGCGGTGTCGGCGATGACCAGCACCGGCTGGTGGAAGGCGCCGAGCAGATTCTTGCCCTGCGGCGAGTTGATGCCGGTCTTGCCGCCGACGGACGAATCGACCTGCGCGAGAAGCGAGGTCGGCACCTGCACGAAATCGACGCCGCGGCGCAGGATCGCCGCGGCAAAACCGGCGAGATCGCCGACCACGCCGCCGCCGAGTGCGATGACGAGATCGTTGCGCTCGATCTTCGCGGCGATCAGGGCTTCGCTGACTTTTTCGAGGCCCGCATATGTCTTGGAGATCTCGCCTTCCTCGACGACGATGCGCGAGGTCGGAATACCGCTGGCTGCGAGCGACGCCTCAGTGGGCTCGAGCCAGTATTTCGCGACGGTGCGGTCGGTGACGACAGCCGTACGTGCGCCGGGCCGCAAGGCTGCGACCCGTTCGCCAAGCGAAGACAGCACGCCGCGGCCGATGACGATGTCATAGGCGCGGTCGCCGAGAGCGACGTCGACCTTGACGGGTTCGGAATGTTTCAACGGCGCAGTCATCGTACGGCACTCGCAACGTCGGCAGGTGGTTGGGCGGCCTGTCCGCCGCAGAGATGGGCGTGCAGCGCCTCGATGCATTCCTCGACGATTCTGTCGTGCGGCACGTCGCGCGAGGCGATGGTGAGGTCGGCATTCGCATAGACCGGCTCGCGCTCGGTGAGAAGGCGCGTCACGGTTCCCTCGGGATCGGCGGTCTGGAGCAACGGACGGTCGGCACGGCGGCGCACGCGGCGCATGATGACGTCGTGGTCCGCCTTCAGCCAGACCGAGATGGCTTTCGCCGCGATGCGCGCGCGCGTCTCCTCGCGCATGAAGGCGCCGCCCCCGGTCGCCAGCACGATCGGCCCGCCCTCGAGCAGGCGCGCGATCACCCGGGCCTCCCCGTCACGGAAATGCGGCTCGCCGTGACACTCGAAAATTTCTGGTATGGTCATGCCGGCTGCCGCCTCGATCTCGGTATCGGCATCGACGAAGGGCAGCTTGAGGCGGGCCGCCATGCGCCGGCCGATGGTGGACTTGCCCACCCCCATCATGCCGACGAGCACGATCGAGCGCGCGCCGAGCGCCGACAGGATGTCGGCCTCAGGCGAAGCAGGAAGCGGCAACGCGGCGTCGGACATTGTCTCGCTCGATTGGATCTCGCTCGAACTGCCGCCGGATGCGGCATGCTTTGGCCACCTATACGACCCCATGGGAGCCCTCGCCAGAGGACTCTTGCCACGAAACGGCGAACATGTTGGATGATTTCATTGGTTAATTTGCCCGCCTGGACCCTTCTTCGAGATCTCGCCGATGCCCAGCCTGTTCCGCTTCCTGACGGTCGTCGCCGTGATTGCCGGCATCGTCTATGGCGTGGTCTTCGCGCTGGCGAACTTCGTCGATCCCAAGTCGCGGGAAATGACGGTGACGATCCCGCCGGATAGGTTTCTCAAGAAATAGGCGCTAGCCTCCGGGGCATGCGCACCAAGCCCTCAGACGCCAAGCTCATCGGCCTGTTCCTCGACATGCTCGCGGCGGAACAGGGCGCGGGCCCCAATACGCTCGACGCCTATCGCCGCGACCTCACCGATTTCTCGGAGTTCCTGGGCCGCGCCGGCCACAGTTTCGCGGATGTCGAGACGCAGACGCTGCGCGACTATCTCGCCGATCTCGACACCCGCGGTTTCAAATCCACCAGCGTCGCCCGCAGACTGTCGGCGATGCGACACCTCTACCGCTTCTTGCTCAACGAGCGCATCCGCGGTGACGATCCGGCCGCGATCCTGTCCGGCCCCAAGCGCGGCCGCGGGCTGCCGAAGGTGCTGTCGATCGCGGATGTCGACCGCATGCTCCGCTGCGCCAAGGAGTTGAGCGAGGCGGAAGATGCCTCGCCCTCCAGGCGGCTGCGCGCTTTAAGGCTCTATTGCCTGCTCGAGGTGCTCTATGCCACGGGCCTGCGCGTCTCCGAGCTGGTGGCGCTGCCGCGCTCGGCGGCCAAGCGCGACGCCCGCATGATCGTGGTGCGCGGCAAGGGCAACAAGGAACGGCTGGTGCCGCTCAACGAGGCCTCGCGGCAGGCGATGGCGGATTACCTCGCCGCGACGGAAGCCGCGAAGACCGAGAAGAAGAAAGACGACCTCGCCGCCTCGAAATGGCTGTTTCCCTCCTTTGGCGAGAGCGGACATCTGACGCGGCAGCATTTCGCCCGCGATTTGAAAGAGCTCGCGGTTGCCTCCGGCCTGCAGGCCCGGCTCGTCTCGCCGCACGTGCTGCGCCACGCCTTTGCCAGCCACCTGCTGCACAATGGTGCCGATTTGCGCATCGTGCAGACCCTGCTCGGCCACACCGACATCTCCACGACCCAGATCTACACCCATGTGGTCGAGGAGCGGCTGAAGAGCCTGGTGCGCGACCTGCACCCGCTGGCGGAGAAGTAAACAGGTCTCGTAGGCCGGATGAGCGCAGCGACATCCGGGATCGATGCCTGAGACACGACCTGCCCCGGATATCGCGGCGCTCATCCGGCGAAACCGCCTTGACTTCGGCCGCATCTCCGCAGAAAGAGCCGGGGCCTCACCGATTGATTTGGCTGGAGCCACACGAGCGCACAAGCCAAGCCATTGAAGACGCTACACTTCTTTCCGCGACCCTAACCTCGCTTCGCTCCAAGGCCCCGTCCCCCTATATTGAGTTGATGCAAGACCAGATGCGCAGCTATCTCGACTTCGAAAAGCCCGTCGCCGAGCTCGACTCCAAGGTCGATGAATTGCGGGCGCTCGCGGCGTCCGGCACCGACATCAGCGACGAGATCGGGCGGATCGAGGACAAGGCGGCGCAGGCGCTGGCCGACCTCTATCAGAACCTGACGCCGTGGCAGAAGACGCTGGTCGCGCGGCATCCGCAGCGGCCGCATTTCAACGACTTCATCAAGGGCCTGATCACCGAATTCACCCCACTCGCTGGCGACCGCAAGTTCGGCGAGGACGAGGCGCTGGTCGCCGGCTTCGGCCGCTTCCGCGGCGAGCCGATCTGCGTGATGGGCCAGGAGAAGGGCGATTCCACCGAGAGCCGGATCCGGCACAATTTCGGCATGGCGCGGCCGGAGGGCTATCGCAAATGCGTGCGGCTGATGGAGATGGCCGAGCGGTTCGGCCTGCCGGTGCTGTCGCTCGCCGATTCCGCGGGCGCCTATCCCGGCATCGGCGCCGAGGAGCGCGGCCAGGCCGAGGCAATCGCGCGCTCGACCGACGCCTGCCTGGCGCTGACCGTGCCGAACGTCGCCATCATCACCGGCGAGGGCATGTCGGGCGGCGCCATCGCCATCACCACCGCCAACAAGGTCCTGATGCTGGAGCACGCGATCTACAGCGTGATCTCGCCGGAGGCGGCGTCCTCCATCCTCTGGCGCGACGGCACCAAGGCGCAGGAAGCCGCCAACAACATGAAGATCACCGCCCAGGACATGCTCCGCTTCGGCGTGATCGACCAGATCCTGAAGGAGCCGGTCGGCGGCGCCCATCGCGACCCCGCCGCCATGATCGCCACCACCGGCGAAGCCATCGCCAGGGCCTTCGACGAGCTCCGGGACCTCGACGCCGAGGCCATCCGCAAGCAGCGGCGGCAGAAATTCCTCGATATCGGTCGGAAATTGAGCTGATTCGGGCTCGGTTTCGTGTCTCGGACGCGCTGCGGCGCCCTTGCGCTGCGGCGCAGAGCCGGGATCCAGTTGGCTCCGCAGTTCGCCTTCAGCGTGGGCCCCGGCTCAGCAGCGCACCGCCAAGGGGCGCTGCGCGGCGTCCGGGGCACGAGACAGCCCCTGGTAACCTCGCATTAACCCTTTTTTTGCCCAAATCGGCGATCTCAGTGGCGGTTTGGCCGCGTAGTCCAAGTTCCGGCTCAGTTTAAGTCTCTGTTGACCACAGCTTTGGGCCAACGGGCTCGTGATCCCCGCTCGGGTTGCGACCACATGACCCAGAGGTTAGAATTTTAATCAATGGCTTCAGGGCATAAGCGCTGGAGCGTGAGCTGAAAAAGCCCGTTGCGACGGGCCCGGGGGTACCCGGTCGGATCATGCTCCAGAAGAATTGGGGTTCGCGCTCGCTGCCCGGCACGGTGTGGGGTCCATCTTGATTTCTCGTTCGCTTGCTCGCGCGCTCTTGGCTTCGGTTGCGCTGATGACGGCCAGCGTCCTGCTGGCCGGCTGCAACACCGACCAGATCTCGCTCGCGACCAACGCCAAGGCCAACCAGCCGGTGCCGCCGAAGCTGATCGCCGCGATGGCCGAGAAGGACATGGACCTGCAGTCCCCGATCCTGGTCCGCCTGTTCAAGCAGGAGGCCGAGCTCGAGGTCTGGAAGCAGACCCGCTCGGGCAAGTTCGCGCTGCTCAAGACCTATCCGATCTGCCGCTGGTCGGGCGATCTCGGCCCCAAGGTACGTGAGGGCGACCGCCAGGCGCCGGAGGGATTCTACTCGATCAATCCGGGCCAGATGAATCCGCAGTCGGCCTATTACCTGTCCTTCAACACGGGCTATCCGAACGCATTCGACAAGGCGCTGGGGCGCACCGGCTCGCAGCTGATGGTGCATGGCGATTGCTCCTCGCGCGGCTGCTACGCGATGACGGACGAGCAGATCGCGGAGATCTATTCGCTGGGGCGCGAATCCTTCTTCGGCGGCCAGAAGGCGTTCCAGCTGCAGGCCTATCCGTTCAAGATGACGCCGGTGAACATGGCCAGGCACCGGAACAATCCGAACATGCCGTTCTGGAAGATGATCAAGGAAGGCTATGATCATTTCGAGGTGACGCGGCAGGAGCCGAAGGTCGATTTCTGCGAGAAGAAATACGTCTTCGACGCCGCGAAGCCGGCGGACGCCAGGCGCGAGCCGGTGTTCGACGCCTCGGCAAAATGCCCGGCCTATGTGATCCCCGAGGAGATCGCCGAGGCCGTGCGCGGGAAGCAGGCCAAGGACGAAACCGAATACGCCAGGCTCGTCGCCAAGGGCACGCCGGTGGCGCGCATGAACACCGGTATCGACGGCGGCATGAACAAGGTGTTCGCCGCCAAGATTCCGGAAGGCTCGACCGGCCTCTCCGAGAGCGCCGAAGGCACCACGCTGCAGATGCTGGCGATGGCGAAGGCGCCCGGCACAATCCCCGGCCACGTCAATCCGCCGAAGCCCAATCTCGACTCGGTCGCGTCCGCGCCTGCACCGCAGGAAGAGCCGGTCGTTGCCGTCAGCGCACCCGTGACCACGCGCGTCGCCGCAGCCGCGCCGGCGGAGAGAGCTCAAGAGAAATCCCAGGAGAAATCCTCGGGCGGCGGCTTCTTCTCGAACCTCGGCCGCAAGATGGGCCTCGGCACCGCCGATACCACGGCGACCACGTCTGCGCCGCAAGCCACAGCGTCCGTGGCGCCGGCCCACACGACCACGACACCCACGACTGCTGCATCGCGGCTGAAGGCCGCCGTGACGCGGTTCGTGCCGGGGCACGACAAGTCCAGGGATGCGACAAAGGATGCCGCGAAGGAGGCGCCGAAGCCGGCTGTTGCGGCCAAGCCCGCCGAGCCGGCCAAGCCCGACACGCGCCTCGCCCAGACGCGCCCCGCGCTGAAGCCGTCGGTGAGCGATGGTGCCGGCGAAGCAACGCAAATTATGGGCGCCGCGCCGGTGATCTCGTCGAACTCGTTCGACAGCCGCTTCGGGGCGATGAAGTAGGGCCGGCGAGACGCCGCTTTCCTCGACTTAGGCAAGCCTGAAAGTGCCATTTTCCGCGCAATGCTCGTCGCTGCACGCGGTGCCGACTTGCGCCTGACCAGTCGCCTGATACCCTCGTGTTCGCGAGGCAGAGCTTGGATCCTGAGCACACCGAAGGCACTGCGGGGACCCCTTGGACGGAGGCTGAAATCTCCGCCGTGGTCGACAGCTATTTTCGAATGCTGGCTTCCGAAAAGGCGGGTATTGCCTACAGCAAGGCAGATAACTGGCGTCGTCTCATGACGACCGTCCATCGATCCAAAGGATCGATCGAACGCAAGCTACAGAACATCTCCGCCGTTCTGGACGTGTTGGGTGCGCAGTGGATCAACGGCTACAAGCCATTGGCGCATTATCAAGACGCGCTGGTGCCGGCCGTCGAACGCAATATTCGGCGCGAGCCAAACTTTCTCTATCCGGCGAGTGCAGATACGCAACCGCTGTTCCTGAACGACGAGACGATTTTCGTTGCCCCACCACGATCGACGGACAAAGGGCTACCGCCTGCGATCCGTCGGCTTGTCGGAAAGTTTGATCCTGCCGAGCGGGATGCCCGAAATCGCGAACTGGGCAAAGCCGGGGAAAAGTTCGTCGTAGAGTTCGAGCGCATCCGGCTCCGACAAGCTGGCCGTGAAGATCTCGCCGATGACGTTCGGTGGGTTTCCGACCTGGACGGAGATGGTTTCGGGTACGACGTCCGTTCCTTCGAACCCGACGGCCAAGAGCGGCTACTGGAAATCAAGACGACGTGCGGACACGAACGCACGCCATTTTGGCTCACGAAACGGGAGGCCGACGTTGCCGAAGAAAGAAGCGACAGATATCGAGTCCGGCGCGTCTTTCACTTTCGAAACCATGCGCAGATGTTCGAAATCGCCCCACCCCTTGAAGACGCGCTCTTCATGACGCCAAGCTTGTACTTTGCGGAACCAAAATAGCATTTAGCTAAGGCGTGTATTCATGAACCGCGTTGTCGGCCATGCCCCCAAGAGCCGACATCGGCCGGCACCGGCGGCATGTCCGTTTTGGGCCAGAACCGGACCTCTACAAGCCGGTCGTCGTGGCTTTCCAAAACCTATCCATCGCTAAGCAATGCTCTCTGGACTTCGGCCCCAGAAAACCTACCACCGACCTGAAATCGAATGCCTTTCTGCCATCTGCATGCTGTAGTGATTCAAGAAAGCCGGTTGATAAAGCGGCACGTTCTTGAGCAGCGCCGTCTTCGAGCGCTTGCTCGCAGAGTTCAAAGACGGATTGTATTGTGCTTTTTGGTAGTCGATTGAAATGCTCGACAAGAGCCTCCGCCAATGCCGTACCCACGAGGGTTACAGGCACCACTTCAGGCGACCATTCGGCATTTAGTTTAGCGAGCACCTCTCTCAATTGAGGCGCAAGATCAAAAATTCTTTCAAGATAGCTCTCATCCCTCGGCATGCGACCAATATGTCGGACACGGATCATGTCGGCAATGGGTCATGACCGCCCTTCGGAAGGCCGCCCGGCTGCTTCCGGTCTACCACTATGAGCCGACCAGCCGGGACGCTGCCTAGACTTCGCGTTCGGGCCACATTCGGACATGTGCGTCGTTAGGCTGACGAAGGTCCTTCAACAATCTTCCAATACGAGTCCTTGCGGATCACCTCGTCCGCGCGAAAAGTGTAAAAGTCACATCCTCGGACCTCGATCTTTTTTCCTTCGCCTGTAGTGCCCGTTAGCGTCCATTTTGAAATGCCCGTGTTTGCCATCGTATCCACAAAATGCTCGGCGTCGCCGTAGTGAACATCCGGTAAGCCTTCAAAGCGCGTCGCGAGCCCGTCTCGTACGTTGCGTTTGCCCTCGAAGCGGGAGCCCCAAGGCTTGCTTCCCCTCGGCATCTCCAAGATACAATCGTCAGCAAAGAACTCCATGATGGAATCCAAGTCGTGCGCGTTGAACGCTTCACACAGCGCCGTCAATTTCGATCGAATGTCCATCCTTCCCTCCATCAAGTTCTCGAAAGGGATACAATAACACAAGGGCACACAGGTGAGTTGAAGGGCCGATTAGACGTCTGGTCGATGTCGCCTTCGGGTCATTTGCGGATCCTAAGTCCTCGCGGCAGCATGTCCGCTTCACGCCCGGGAACTGACATCGGGGCCGTCGATCATTCATGGGCACACGCCCTAAAGCATGATCCGGAAAAGTGCGCAGCGGTTTTCCGAAAAGATCATGCTTAAACAACAACCTAAAGCGCGATGACGATTCATCCTAATCGCATCGCGCTTTAGTTCGATTGATGCAGCGCGTTAAGGCGTCGGGCAATACACCCATTCGCTCGGAATCGGACCGATTCGGATAATACATATTTTCTCTTTACCCGAAGCCCGACATACCCTATACTCCCTCGCCATCTCATCCCGCCGGAAGGGGCGGGTCGCGATCGTCTCGGTTCGTGGGGTGAGTTGCGGTGGACGCGGGCGGTGTTGGCGCCAGATACGGCGCAGGGCAGGGTCTCCCCGTGAGCGATCAGCGGGCGCGGTACGACAGGCCGGCTGCGTACGGCAAAATCCTGGCGCCCGCGGGCTGGCGCCAAGTCTCCGTGGTGGGGTGCGTGTCCGACCGGATCGCGCATCAGCCATCTGCACGGCGACGGGGGCAATAGTGCATCGCTCCCCGGGGAGAGCGCGACATAAGCCGTCAAACCATCGCGCAGGGAAGGCCGATTATCGGGCTGCACCTGTGTCTCCCCTGTGAGCGTCTACGCAACGCATCATGCACAGGGGCTCGCGGGTGCCAGCCGGTACCCGGCCTTCCCTGCGCCCTTCCGATTCCAAAGGGCGCCAGAAGCGAAGCAAGACCCGGGCGAAAGGCGTCGCGGGATCGCGATGTCATGTCGGCTGTTTGACAGTTGAAGAAGCGGACGGGGCGCGGGGCCAGTCTCGGGCAAGCGGCAGGGGTATCGCATATGGAGCGATCTCGCCTGTGGCCATCCTTCGAGACGCCCGCCGTTGGCGGGCCCTCAGGATGAGGATCGAGGGTGCTGCGCCAGTTTCAACAGGCTCCGATGGCTGCTTAGCCTCAACCTGAGGAGACCGCGAAGCGGTCGTCTCGAAGGACGAGGCGCGCGCTCAGCTCGCGCAAAGGGCCATATCCCTACGGCGCCAGATACCGCATCAGCTCCGGATTGCTCCGCACCTCGCCCGCCTCGCCTTGCAGCGCGACCCTGCCGCGGTCGAGCACGTAGGCGTAGTCGGCGACGCGCAGCGCCAGGTCGAGGTGTTGCTCGACGATGATGACGGCGATCTCCTTGGCGAGATCGATCAGGCGTTCGGTGATCTCCTCGATCACGCCGATCCAGACGCCTTCGGTCGGCTCGTCCAGCAGCAGCAATTTCGGATCGCCCAGCATGGCGCGGCCGATCGCGAGCATCTTGCGCTCGCCGCCGGAGAGCGTGCCGGCGGGCTGGTCGAGGCGCTGGCCGAGCTTGGGGAAGATGGTCAGCACGTGATCCACTGCGTCGGCCTTCTTGCTCGCGAGCGAGCCGACCGCGAGATTGTCGCGCACCGACAGGCGCGCGAACACCGAATGCTCCTGCGGCACGTAACCGATGCCGGCACGGACGCGCTCCTGGGTGGCGCGGCGGCTGATGTCGCGGCCGTCGAAGCCGATCTCACCCTTCCATGCCGGCAGCTCGCCGACGATGGTCTTCATCAGCGTGGTCTTGCCGGCGCCGTTGCGGCCGAGCACGGCGACGCCGCCGCGCCAGGGAATGCCGAGGCTGACGTCGAACAGGACCTGGCTGCGGCCATAGCCGGCGTCGAGATGCTTGATGTCCAAAAATTCAGGCACGGCGCAGATAGATCTCCTGGACGGACTTGTTGGCCTGGATTTCGGACACCGTGCCCGACGCCAGCACCTTGCCCTGATCGAGCACGGTGAGGCGATCGCAGATGTCGCGGATGAAATCGAGGTCGTGCTCGACGATGACGAGCGAGCAATGCTGCTTGATCGGCTGCAGCAATTCGCCGGTGACGCGACGCTCCTCCAGGCTCATGCCGCCGGTGGGCTCGTCGAGCAGCAACAGCTTCGGCTTGCCGGCGAGCGCCATCGCGATCTCCAGCCATTGCTGCTGGCCGTGCGACAGCGCCGCCGCCGCATCGAAGGCGCGGTCGGCGAGGCGGAACTGCGTCAGCATGGTCATGACCTGGTCGTGCAGGAGCCCGCGCGTGCGCGAGAACACGAGGTCGAGCAGCGAGCACTGCGCCTGCAGCGCGAGCAGGATGTTGTCGTAGAGCGTCAGCGTCGGCAGCACGCTGGTGATCTGGAATTTCAGGCTCATGCCGGCGCGGGCGCGCTCGGTCGGCGTGAAGGCGGTGATGTCGGTGTTGACGAAGCTCACCTTGCCCTGCGTCGGCACCTCGGCGCCAGCAATGCACTTCATCAGCGTGCTCTTGCCGGAGCCGTTCGGGCCGATCAGGCCGTGAAACTCGTTCTCGCCGACGGTGAGCGCGGCGCCATCGAGCGCCGTGAGCTTGCCGAAGACCTTTTTGATGCCCGCGGCCTCAAGGAGCGGCATTGCGCTTCTCCTTTGGCTTCGCACCGAAGCTGCCGACCCGCTCACGCTCGCCGAGCACGAAGCTGATCAGGCCGAGCGGCCGGAACAGGATCACGAGCAGCAGCAGGAGGCCCAGGATGATCGGCCAGATTTCACGGTAATTGTCCGACAGCCAGAAGCTTACGCCCTCGACGATGACGGCGCCGATGACGGCACCGATCAGCGTGCCGGAACCGCCGAACAGCACGTAGAGCACGACCTGGGTCGAGACCACGACGCCGACCATGTTGGGCCAGACGAAGCCCTCGTGGAAGGCGTAAAGGCTGCCGGCGAGGCCCGCTACGGCGCCGCCGATGGTGAAGATGATGGCTTTCAGATGCTGCGCCTTGTAGCCGAAGAAGGCGATGCGCTGCTCGTTCTCGCGCAGGCCGGCGAGCGCCAGGCCAAATTGCGAGCGCACCAGGAAGCGGCAGAGCAGGTAGACCACGACGAGGATGCCGAGCACGAGATAATAGAAGGCCGGACCTTCCGTGAACTCGTAGCCGCCGAGCGACATCGGCGCGATCGAGGGAATGCCGTTCTGGCCGCCGAGATAATACCAGCCGCGGGCCAGACGATCGGCGGCGTAGGAGCCGGTGAGCGTGCCCAGCGACACGAAGATCACGCTCGAGGGATGCCGTCCCAGCAGCAGGAAGCCGCCGAGCAGGAGCGCGAAGGTGAGTCCGATGATGGTCCCCGCCGGCAGCACCAGGAGAATGTTGGTGATGTCGAGGTCGCGCGCGAGCAGCGCGACGCCGTAGCCGGCCGAGCCGAAGAACAGGGCCTGGCCGAAGCTCATGATGCCGGCATAACCCCAGACCAGATCGAACGACAGCGCGAACAGCGCCAGGATGATCACGCGCGTCGCGAACACCGTGAGATAGTCCTGCAGCACCAGCGGCGCGAGCAGCGCCGCGACGAGCACGACGCCCTCCACGATCGGCAGGATCTTTCGCCCCGACGATGCGCTCTTGGCCGCCGGAAGGTCCGCGTCGCTGCCAGCGTTGGCGTGGACAGCCTGTTTAGCCGCACCCATGGACTTCAGCATTTCGAATTCGACATCGTGGGATCAGTCCGCCTGGTCGTGATTCACCTCTCCCCAACGGGGAGAGGTCGGATTGCGGAGCAATCCGGGTGAAGGGCCGCGGCATCCAGTGAGACCTGATCCCCTCACCCGGATCGCATCTTGCGATGCGATCCGACCTCTCCCTGCGGGAGAGGTGAAGAGAGAGCACTCAGGCACGCACCAATCCAGGAGAGTCAGCATCCGACTCAGCATTCCTTGGGATCGACGAGGCCGTTGCTGCGGGCGACGATCTCGTAGTTTCCGCCCTTCGCGACGGCGGTGTACATCTTCATCTTGCAGTGCCGCTTGCCCGGCACCATCTCGGCGGGCCCGCCGGGACCTTCCGCGATCTTGGCGTGGTCGAGCGCGGCGGCAACCGACTCGCGATCGATCTTGCCCGCTTCCTTGACGGCAGCTTCCCACAGCTTCAGGCCGCGATAGGTGCCGGTCGCGGCGCTTCCGGCGGCGAACAGGAAGTTGCCGGGGAAGTCCTTCTCGTACGCGGCCTGGATTTTCGCGTCGAACGGGTTTTCCTTGGTCAACACCTTGAAATAGTCGAGGCAGCTTGCGAGGCCCTCGATCTCCGCGGCCTGGTTGATGTTGAGCGTGTTCTCATCATAGTAGACGCAGGCAAGCCGCCCGCCGTTCTTGAGGAAGCCCGCTTCATAGAGCTGCTTGAAGAACGGACCGACGCCCGGCGGGATGACGGTGTTGAAGACGACGTCGACCTTGTTGGAGATGATGCGGTTGACGGTCGAGGAGAAGTCGACCTGGTCGAGCGGGTAATATTCCTCGAACACGACCTCGCCGCCGTTGGCTTCGATCACCTTGCGGGCGTAGACGTTGAGCGTGTGCGGCCAGACATAGTTGGCGCTGGGCAGCGCGAATTTCTTGCCGCCGTTCTTGATCAGCCAGGGGATGAACTCGTCGCACTGCTGCGCCGGCGTCGGGCCGGTGCAGAACAGGTACGGCGTGCACTCCTTGCCTTCGTAGAGTTGCGGATAGATGTAGAGCGTCTTGCCGCGGGCGACGATCGGATCCTTGATCGCGTTGCGCATCGACGAGGTGATGCCGCCGAGCACCATGTCGACCTTGTCGCGCTGGATCAGTTTTCGCACGTTGCCGACGGCCACGGATTCGTTGGACGCAGTGTCCTCGATGTAGAGCTCGAGCGGACGGCCGAGCAGGCCGCCGGCCGCGTTGATCTCCTTGATCACCATTTTCGCGACGTTGGCGTCAGCGTTGCCAGCATAGGCGATGGGGCCGGTGAGGTCGGTGGCGATGCCGACCTTGATCGGGGCCTCGGCCGCATTGGCCCAGGGCGCCGGGATCACCCAGCTGCCAACGCCGGTTGCGACCGCGCCGGACGCAAAGGCGAAATTGGAGAGGAAACGACGTCGCGTGAGCTGAGTACGATCGAGCATGTGATTAAACCCCTTTTCCAGCGATGAGACCCTGCGGGCGGAATTTGATGAAGACAATGGCGAGCACGAAGACGAGGACGTCGGCGACGACGGGCGCCATCACCCAGGGCAAGGCGGCACTGAGCGTGCCGATGACGCCGGCGCCGGCGACCGGGCCGATGAAGGAGCCGACGCCGCCGACCATGACCGCGACAAAGCCCTGGATCAGGAAGCGCAGCCCGAGATCGGCGTAGAGGCTGAACACCGGCACGATCAGCGCGCCGGCGAGCCCGGCGAGCGCGGAGCCGAACGCGAAGGTGGCGCCGTACATCAAGGGCGTGGAGATGCCGGAGGCGCGCGCCAGCGACGGGTTCTCCAGCGTGGCGCGCATGCGCAGGCCGAAGCTGGTGCGCGAGAGCAACAGATAACAGCCGGCCATCACCAGCAGCGTGATGACGATGATGGTGAAGCGCCAGGCCGAGATGTGCATGGCGCCGATGTCGATCGAGCCGCCGATCGGCTCCGGTACGGTGAGATAGAAGCCGCCGATCAGGCCGCGCACGGATTCGCGGATGATCAGGCCGAGCGCATAGGTGCCGAGCATGGCGACAATGGGCGCGGCATAGAACCTGCGGATGATCAGCGCTTCCAGCACGAAGCCGAGCGAGCCGACGACGACCGGCGCCGCGACCATGCCGGCCCAGATCGGCAGGCCCTTGGCATAGGCGAGATAGGTGATGTAGGCCCCGAGCAGGACGAACTCGCCTTGCGCGAAGTTGAAGATGCCCATCATGCTGGCGATGATCCCGAGCCCCAGCACGATCAGAACGATGATCGCCCCGAAGCTCAGGATTTCGAACGCCGCGACGAACGCGTTAGTCATGCGCCAGCGCCTTTCCCGTTCCGATGGAATCGGAACGGGGCTCCAGATTGTTGTTGTGACGCGGATTCTTGATGCGAGCCGGTGTCCACTTCGCTCGAAAACGCCCTGGTGCTCCGTCCGCGTGCATCAACACCTCGCTCACATCTTCTTCCAGTCGCCGATCTGCTCGAAGGCATGGGCGGCGCGGTAGATGGTGGATTCCTCGAACATGCGGCCGACCAGCATCAGGCCGACCGGCAGGCCATCGACCATGCCGCAGGGCAGCGACATCGCGGGATGATGGGTGATGTCGAACGGCGCGGTGTTGGAGATCATCTCGAGCGCGCGGGCGACATACTCCTCGCGGCTGGCGGTGGGCTCCGGCAGCTTGGTCGCCTTCATCGGCGTGGTCGGCATCAGCAGGAGATCGTAATCCTTGAACGCCTTGTCGTAGGCCGCGGTCAGCCGGCGCGAGATGTTGAGCGCCTTGCCATAGAAGCGTGGACCGAAATTGTTGTTGATGTAGGTGCCGAGCATCATGAACAGCTTCGTGGTCTCGGACAGCGAATCGGCCTGCCGACGCCAGCCGCGGTGGAAATCCATCAGCGAGGTCGAATAGAGGTCGCCGCGGCTGAGGCCGTAGCCGTCGCCGAACATCATGGTCTGGGTCAGGCCTTCGGTGCCGATCGGGGTCCAGATCGCGCCGCCCAGGAGATGCATCGGGATCGACACCGTCTCGACGCTGGCCCCGAGATCCTTGAAGCGCTTTGCCGCCTCGCGCACGCTTTCATTGACCGCGGCCTCTGCGACCGGCTGCTCAAAACCTTCCTTGAGGATGCCGATCTTCATGCCCTTGACGCCCTGACCGAGCGCCTTGGTGTATTCCTCGACCTTCGGAGCCTTGATGCGCGGATCGTAGCCGTCGTCGCCGGCGAGCACTTCGAGCAGCAGCGCGTTGTCGGCCACCGTCGCGGTCATCGGGCCGGTATGGTCGACATAGATCTCGATGGGCATGATCCCGGTATAGGGCACGAGGCCCCAGGTCGGCTTCATCCCGTAGATGCCGCAGAACGAGGACGGCATCCGGATCGAGCCGCCCTGATCGCCGCCGATCGCCATGTCGACCTCGCCGAGCGAGACCACGACGCCCGAGCCCGACGACGAGCCACCGGCCGAGTAACCCATCTTGTGCGGATTGTGCACCGCCCCGTAGGAGCCGGTGTGGCTGCCGCCGGACAGGCAGAAGTGCTCGCAATGCACCTTACCCTTGATCTCGGCGCCGGCATCCAGCATGCGCGTGACGATGGTGGCGTCGAAATCGGGCACATAGCCTTCCAGCGTCGACGACCCGTTGGTCATGGGAACGCCGGCCAGCATGATGTTGTCCTTCAGCGCAACGGTCTTGCCCTTGAGCTTGCCGCTGGCGGCACCCTTCACGGCCGACTTGCGATACCAGGCATTGCGCGGGTTCTCTTCCGGCGAGGGCCGGTAGCCCGGCGTGCGCGGGTATTTGACCTCCGGCACCTCGTCCGGCATCACGGCAACGAGATTGTAGGCCTCGATCGAGCCCTGCATCAGGCCGCGGAACGAGGCGACGTCGTCGTCGGACAGCGAAAGGCCGCACTGCTCGGCGACGCTGCGAAGTTGGGCGGGCGTGGGAAGGACAACTGTCACGGCGCTCTCCTTGAAGGTTTCTTGATCCCTGGCGTTGAACGGAAGCCTTTCGTCCGCGCCTGCACGGCGCGGGCCGGCTGGCCTCGCGTCGATAATACAGACGGAAATATTTTCCTTTTCAAGTTTTATTTCGCGAAACGGCTGCGACGTATCAGCGGCCGTAACTCAGAACGTCTTGATGATCCTGAAGTCGAGACCGTCGGCTTCAGCAAGGTACATCGGCATCTCGGCGCGGCCGTCACGAAGGGTCACGGGACCACGGCCAGCCGAGTAGACGGTGTTGCGCGCGGCCTTCAGGAGCGGACGAAACGCCAGCGATCCGGCGCGGTTGGCCACGGTCTCCAGGAAGCGCAACCCTTCATAGTTCGACTGGCCGATCGAGCCGACCGGCGGCGCGTGCGGGCCGAACATGGCCTGATAGCCACTGAGGAACTCATCATTGGCCCGCGAGGCCATGCAGTTGAAATAGCCGGAGGCGCAGAACAGATTCTCGGTGTTGTCGGCGCCGACGCCGAGCAGCACGGTCTCGTCCATCGCGCCGGCAAGCCGCAGCGTCGAGGTGGCAAGGCCCGCTTCCGCGAAGGCGCGGTTGAAGGTGATGCTGTCGGTGCCGATCAGCGAAATCAGCACCACGTCCGGCTTGGCGGCGCGGATGCGTGCCAGATGCGACTCGTGATTGTCCTCGCCGACCGGGACGAACTCCTCGCCGACGACCTGGCCGCCCGCTTCCTTGATGTAGCGCTTGACCGCGCGATGCGACTGCCACGGCCAGACGTAATCGCTGCCGATCAGGTACCAGCGCTCTGCCTTCTTGACCTCCGCGAGCCAATGGATCGACGGTCGGTTCTGCCAGCGCGGCGTCTCGCCGATCGCCATGACGCCCGGCGTCCGCTCGCCGCCTTCATAGACCGGCGTGTAGATATAGGGGATGCGGTTGCCGGTGACCTTGCGCAGCGCAACGCGGACGGCGCTGATATGCGAGCCCATGATGAGGTCGACCTCGTCGAAGGCGATCGCCTGCTCGGCGCGGCGCACCACGTCTTCGATCGAGCCGCCGGAATCGTAGATCGACAGTTCCAGCTCGCGGCCCAGAATGCCTCCGCGCCTGTTGATCTCGGCGACCGCCAGCATCGCGCTGTTGGTGGAGGTCGGCCCCCAGATTCCGGGCGAGCCGGTGAAGGTGAGGAAATTGCCGATGCGCAGCTTGTTGCGCGCGCCGCGCCGCTTCATGAAATGCGCATCGACCGGGGACAGGTCGAAATCCGTCGCCGATGGCGACAAATTCCTGAACAGCAGGGACGGCGGCAACGCCGGGCCGCCGTGAGCCGGGAAGTTCACCGTCGCGCGCACGCCAACTCCTGTCCGGGACCAGACCTGAAAAGCACATTCTTCGGGCGGCCGCGGCTTCCGCCCTTTTGTTAGGCAATGATCCTATTTTGAAAATATTGAATGTTCAAGAATTGAAGTGCATATAGATGCAGCATCGATTGCAAGACATTCACTCATTTGGGTCAAGACGAAGTCTTAGCCGTGGCAAAACCGCCGAAACAAAACTCTCCGATCACCGAACACCTCGCCTACCTGCTCGCGCAAGCAAACCGGGAGATCAACCGGCAGCTCGAACTGCGGTTGAGCACGGAGGGCGTGCCGGTCGAGCAATGGCGCATCCTGAAGGTGCTGTCGGATGGCAACGGCCATTCGATGGGCGAGCTTGCGGATGCCGTGCTGCTCAACCATCCGACACTGACCAAGATCATCGACCGCATGGTCTCCGACACGCTGGTCTATCGCGTGCAGGACCCGAACGACCGCCGCAAGGTCCTGATGTTCATCTCCGACCGCGGCAAGGTGCTGTGCAAGAAGCTCAACTCGCTCGCGGTCGACCAGGAGGAGCATATCCTGGAGAGCTACGGCGACAAGTCGACGAGCGAGCTCAAGCGGCTGCTGGAAAGCCTGATCGACAGCTCGAATTGAGGGGGGCGCAGCTGCGCCTTGCGCCACATGCTCAACTGTCATCGCCCGATTAGTCGGGCGATCCAGTATTGCAGAGACAGTCGTGATTGAATCGAGAAGCTGCGGCGTACTGGATCGCCCGGTCAAGCCGGACGACGACAGCGGGGAGTGAGGCGCCGACGTCGCACCTCACGCCTATTCGCTAACCGTACCGCCCGTGGCAGTGCTTGTACTTCCTGCCGGAACCGCAGGGGCAGTCCTCGTTGCGGCCGACCTTGCCCCAGCTTGCCGGGTTCTTCGGATCGCGCAACGCGGCGTCGGTGGTCTGGGCGCCGAGCGTGACGCTGGCGAGGGCCATCTCGTCCTCGCCGGTGTTCGGATCGAACTTGTGCGCTTCCATCGGCGGCAGGACGGGTGCTTCCTGCTCCGGCGGGACGATCTCGACACGCATCAGCTGCGCCGTGACGGCCTCGCGCAAGTGAGCGCTCATCTCCTGGAAGAGGTTGAACGCCTCGGTCTTGTATTCCTGAAGCGGATCGCGCTGGCCGTAGCCGCGCAGGCCGATGACCTGGCGCAGATGGTCGAGCATGACCAGGTGCTCGCGCCAGAGATGGTCGAGCGTCTGGAGCAGGATGGTCTTCTCGACGTAACGCATCACGTCGGGACCCCATTGCCCGACCTTGGCCGCCATGTGCTCGTCGGCCTTGGTCTCGATACGGTTCAGCAGCTCCTCGTCGGCGATGCCTTCTTCCTTGGCCCATTCGTCGACCGGCAGGTCGAGGTCGAGCACGCGCTTCAATTCGTCCTTCAGCCCCGCGACGTCCCACTGCTCGGCATAGGCATGCTCCGGCACGTGCTTGGCGACGAGGTCGTCGATGAAGGCGTGGCGCATGTCGGTAACGGTCTCGGCGACGCTCTCGTCCTTCATCAGCTCGACGCGCTGGTCGAAGATCACCTTGCGCTGGTCGTTCTGGACGTTGTCGAACTTGAGGAGGTTCTTGCGGATATCGAAGTTGCGCGCCTCGACCTTCTGCTGCGCCTTCTCCAAGGCCTTGTTGATCCAGGGATGGATGATGGCCTCGCCCTCTTGCAGGCCGAGACGCTGGAGCATGCTGTCGAGACGGTCCGAGCCGAAGATCCGCATCAGGTCGTCTTCCAGCGACAGGAAGAACTTCGAGCGGCCGGGGTCGCCCTGACGGCCGGACCGGCCGCGCAGCTGGTTGTCGATGCGGCGTGATTCATGCCGCTCGGAGCCGATGATGTAGAGGCCGCCGGGCTTCTTCACGGTCTTGGCGGGCTTGCTCCCCTTCGCCGGCTCGATCTCGACGGTCTCCTCGGCCTTCAGCACGATTTCGCGGAAATGCGCGATGTCGGCCTTGATCTGCTCGATCTTCTTCGCCTTCTCGGCCTCGTCGGTGATGCCCGCGGTCTCCTGCTGGAGACGCATCTCCAGCGAGCCGCCCAGCTTGATGTCGGTGCCGCGGCCGGCCATGTTGGTCGCGATCGTGATCGCGCCGGGAACGCCGGCTTCGGCGACGATATAGGCTTCCTGCTCGTGGAAGCGCGCGTTCAGCACCGCGAACAGCTTTGCCTGCTTGCCGGCGCGGGCCGCGGCATAGAGCTTGTCGAGCGCGTTCTCCTTGCCGAAATCGATCTGCTTGTAGCCGTTCTTCTTGAGGAATTCGGCAAGCACTTCCGATTTCTCGATCGACGCCGTGCCGACCAGTACCGGCTGCAGGCGCGAATTGGCGCGCTCGATCTCGGCAAGGATGGCGGCGTATTTCTCCTGCTGAGTGCGGTAGACCTCGTCGTCCTCGTCGAGGCGCGCGACCGACAGATTGGTCGGAATCTCCACGACCTCGAGCTTGTAGATGTCGAACAATTCGTCCGCTTCGGTCGCGGCCGTGCCGGTCATGCCCGCCAGCTTCTCGTACATGCGGAAGTAGTTCTGGAAGGTGATCGAGGCGAGCGTCTGGTTCTCGGGCTGGACCTGGACGTGCTCCTTGGCCTCCAGCGCCTGATGCAGGCCTTCCGAATAGCGGCGGCCCGGCATCATGCGTCCGGTGAACTCGTCGATGATGACGACCTCGTCGTCGCGGACGATGTAGTCCTTGTCGCGGGTGAACAGGGTGTGGGCGCGCAGGGCCTGGTTGATGTGGTGCACGACGGAGACGTTCTCGACGTCGTAGAGCGACTCGCCCTTGAGCTGCCCCGCATCGCGCAGCAGCGTCTCGATCTTCTCCATGCCGGCTTCGGTCAGCGTCACCGTGCGCTGCTTCTCGTCGACCTCGTAATCGGTCTTGTCGAGCCTGGGCAGGAACGAGTCGATGGTGTTGTAGAAATCGGAGCGGTCGTCGAGCGGACCGGAGATGATCAGCGGCGTGCGCGCTTCGTCGATCAGGATGGAATCGACCTCGTCGACGATGGCGAAGAAGTGCGGCCGCTGGACCATGTCCTCGAGCCGGTACTTCATGTTGTCGCGCAGATAGTCGAATCCGTATTCGTTGTTGGTGCCGTAGGTGATGTCGCAGGCATAGGCCGCCTTGCGCTCGGCGTCGTCGAGGCCGTGCACGATCACGCCGGTGGTCATGCCGAGGAAGCCGTAGATCTGGCCCATCCAGCCGGAGTCGCGCCGGGCGAGATAGTCGTTGACCGTGACGACGTGGACGCCCTTGCCGGCGAGCGCGTTCAGGTAGACCGCAAGCGTTGCGACCAGCGTCTTGCCTTCGCCGGTCTTCATCTCGGCGATGTCGCCTTCGTGCAGCACCATGCCGCCGATCAGCTGGACGTCGAAATGGCGCTGGCCGAGCGTGCGCTTGGCCGCCTCGCGCACGGTGGCGAAGGCCGGCACCAGCAGGTCGTCGAGCGTCTTGCCCTCGGCGAGCTGCTTCTTGAACTCGGCGGTGCGGGCCTTGAGCGCCTCGTCGGAGAGTTTGACGAGCTCGGGCTCCAGCGCGTTGATCGCGTTGACGCGGGACTGATATCCCTTCACCCGCCGGTCGTTGGCGGAGCCGAAAAACTTGCGGGCGAGCGCGCCGATCATGCCTAGTTCCTGTGTTCGCGATTTAACCGCTTTGCAGCCAAGAAGTTGTCACCCGCCTGCCTATCAACTCACCGTGACGCTTCGCGGCGTCAGAGCCCGGACTGCGGGGTTCATCCGCCATATGGGTGGGAATTGGGCAAGTCTGGGTTCAACGGCCAAAAACGCAGCAAAATAAACGCCATCGCCATGGTCGCGACCGGGCAGAGATATGGCCCGGTCGGGGCCTTGTCAACGGCGGGCGCATTGCGGCCAATTCATCATTTTGACAGACTTTTCGCGTTGCCAAGCCCCCCTGAATTGGGCGAGTGTCCGCCCCGCTCGAGCAGCCCCCTGCTTCAACATAAGGATTTTCCATGACCACCTCGTTCCCGGTAACCACCGGCCAGCGTTTTCGCCATGCGTCCGCCCTGGCTGGCTGCCTCGCTCTGGCGCTGTCGCTGGCGTTCGCGGGCCCGCTCCGGGCCGCCGACGATCCGGTGCTGGCGAAGGTCAATGGCGCGGAAATCAAGAAGAGCGACGTCACCATGGCCGAGGAGGAACTCGGCCCGAGCCTCGCCCAGATGGACCCGGCCACCAAGGACGAGAACGTCCTGTCCTTCCTGATCGACATGAAGATCGTCAGCAAGGCTGCCGAAGACAAGAAGATCGCCGACAGCGAGGAATTCAAGAAGCGCCTGGCATTCGCCCGCAATCGGCTCCTGATGGACAGCCTGCTCGCCACTGAGGGCAAGGCCGCCACCACGCCGGACGCCATGAAGAAAGTCTATGAGGAGGCCGCCAAGCAGATCACCGGCGAGCAGGAGGTGCGCGCCCGCCACATCCTGGTCGAGACCGAGGACGAGGCCAAGGCGGTGAAGGCCGAGCTGGACAAGGGCGCCGATTTCGCCGAGCTCGCCAAGAAGAAGTCCAAGGATCCGGGCTCCGCCGATGGCGGCGACCTCGGCTTCTTCACCAAGGAGCAGATGGTGCCGGAGTTCTCCGCCGTCGCTTTCGCGCTGGAGCCGGGCAAGATCTCCGATCCCGTGAAGTCGCAGTTCGGCTGGCACGTGATCAAGGTCGAGGAAAAGCGCAACCGCAAGGCGCCCGATTTCGAGCAGGTCAAGGCCCAGATCGAGCAGTACGTGACGCGCAAGGCTCAGGCCGAGTATGTCGCCAAGCTGCGCACCGAAGCCAAGGTCGAGCGGCTGGACAAGCCGGCGGCGGATGCGTCCAAGGACGCCAAGCCGGCGGACGCTGCCAAGCCGTCCGACAGCAAGATGGCGCCGCCTGCAAAGAAGTAAGACCGCGAAGAAGTAAATCGACTTCGCTCTCGGACTTCAGTAGTTTGACGTCATGCCCGGGCTCGTCCCGGGCATCCACGTCTTAAGATCCTCATCAACATGTGCTGAAGGACGTGGATGGCCGGGACAAGCCCGGCCATGACGGCTTCCATCTGTCCATAGGCGCCTCGCGATGTCCTCCTCCGTCTCTCCCCTCGCCCCCAAAACCGTTCCTGACATGCCCGTGATCGCGGGCATCCGTCTTGCGACGGCCGAAGCCGGCATCCGCTACAAGAACCGCACTGACGTGCTGCTGGCGGTGATGGACAAGGGCACCGCAGTGGCCGGCGTCTTCACCAAGTCGAAATGCCCCTCCGCCCCGGTGGAATGGTGCCGCGCCAAGCTGAAGGGCGGCAAGGCGCGTGCGCTGGTGGTCAACTCCGGCAACGCCAATGCCTTCACCGGCAAGACCGGCCGCACCTCCACCGCGCTGACCGCGAAGATCGCGGCCAAGGCGGTCGGGTGCAGCGAGAGCGAGATCTTCCTCGCCTCGACCGGCGTGATCGGCGAGCCGCTGGATGCGACCAAGTTCGACGGCGTGCTGGGCCGCCTCGCCGAGACCGCCGAGCCCGGCGACTATCTCGCCGCGGCCAAGGCGATCATGACCACCGACACCTTTCCGAAGGTCGCGACCGCGACCGTCAAGCTCGGCAGGGCCAAGGTCACCATCAACGGTATGGCCAAGGGCGCCGGCATGATCGCTCCCGACATGGCGACGATGCTGTCCTTCATCTTCACCGACGCGCCGCTCGCGCCCGCGGCCTTGCAGGCGCTGCTCAAGAGCGGCGTCGAGGACACTTTCAATGCGGTGACGATCGACGGCGATACGTCGACGTCGGACACGCTGCTCGCTTTTGCGACCGGCGCCGCCGCCGAGCACGGCGCACCGAAGATCAGCCGCGCCAGCGATCCGCGCCTGAAGGCCTTCGTCAAAGCCTTCAACCGGGTGCTTGCCAACCTCGCCGAGCAGGTGGCTCGCGACGGCGAAGGCGCGCGCAAGCTGGTCGAGATCACGGTCGAGGGCGCCAAGACCAAAGCCTCGGCGCGCAAGATCGCGATGTCGATCGCCAACTCGCCGCTGGTGAAGACTGCGATCGCCGGCGAAGACGCCAATTGGGGCCGCGTGGTGATGGCGGTCGGCAAGGCCGGCGAGCCGGCCGATCGCGACAAGCTCTCGATCTCGTTCAACGGCATCCGCGTCGCCAGGAGCGGCGCGCGCGATCCCGACTATGACGAAGCGCAGGTGTCGGAAGCGATGAAGGCGCCGGAGATCGCGATCAAGGTCTCGCTCGGCCTCGGCAAGGGCCGCGACCGCGTGCTGACCTGCGACCTCACCAAGGAATACGTCGCGATCAACGGGGATTACAGGTCGTAGGTCTCGAAGCAGTCATTCCGGGGCTCGCGGAACGAGCACCCGGAATCCAGACGTCATGCGGCTCGAGATTCCCTGGTGCACAACTGCGCACCAGAGTTCGATGCCGACGCATCGTCCCGGAATGACGTCAAAGCCCTCACCCCGAGAGCCGTGCGTCCGCAACCGCCTTCTTGAACAATGCGTTCATCGCGTCGGAGATACCCTGCGTCGGGCTCACCTCGAAATACAGCCCGGACGAGGCGCAGCTCTGCATGTTCTTCGCGATCTCGCTGTTCGGCGACGGACCATAGGGGCCGGCATTGAACGGATTGATCCAATTCATGTACCAGCTGTTGGTCGGCAGCGCGAGGTACGTCGTGTACAGCACGGCGATCCTGACGCCCCGATCCTTCATCGTCTTGCAGAGCGCTGGATTGAGCGGCGACTGGCAACGCGTGCTGCCCGAGCGCGGTTTCAGGCATGCAGTGTTGTTCTCGTCAGCGACTCCGTCGGACACGAAAAACAGGTATTTGAGCGGACTGGACGACGTGCCGGGTCCGGGTGAGCTGATCTGGGCGTTCATCGCGGGAAATGCCGCGGTGAACGGGGTGTCCTGATCGTTATTCTCGTTCTGGCCGTTCACCGACATCAGGTCGATCTTGCCGGCCGCCGTCTTGGCGCTGGAAAGAGAGGCCGACAACGAAAACAGGCTGCGCAGGCCGAGCGTGCTCGCGGAGCCGCCGAAATCATAGATCGCCATCCTGAACTGGTTTGAATAGGTTTCGGTCGCGCTCGCCGTATCCATCAACGACTGCGTGGCGCTCCGAAGCACGTCGATCCGCGTCGTCACGCCGAGCTTCTTGGCAAGGTCGTAGTAGTTGTTCTTGTCCTTGAGATCGTGGCAGGCGAAAGCGCACTTGTCCGACGTGTTGTTGACCATCGTCTGCACGTCGGTCGGCGTCGCACCGACGCCCATCGACGGCGAGTTGTCGAGCAGCAGGTAGAAGTCGATATAGAGCGGCATGCTGGCTGTCGCTTTCGACGTCCCGCTCAGGGTCAGCGCGGTCTTGCCGATCAGGCCAAGAAACATGGTGTTGATGCTGGCGCTGAACGCAATGGTCGAGGTGACGGCCGAGCCGGTCTTCACCACGGTCGACGTGATGCTGTTGAGCGTGTAGCCGGTCAGATTGGCGCGATTGGCGTTGAAGATGTTCTCGGCGTCGGTCACGCCGACGGAAATCGGGCCGTCCGAAGTCATGTTGCCGGCAGCCTTGAAAGCCGGCGAGGCCTTGGCGATCGAGCCGACACTGGCGGCATCGGCCGCGGCCTGAAGCTTGGCCCGGGTCTGCGTCGCGCGCGAGTAGTCGACCGCACAGCCGACCGCGGTGATCAGGGGAACGCAAGCCAGCGCGAAAATCACTGCGATATTGCCGCGCCGGTCGTGGACGAATCGGCGGATGATGGTGGTAAGCGCAGCGCGCATGCTCGGGCCCCGGAGTGGTTTAACTGTTCCACCCTAGGAACCGGCCATTAAATATGACTTATGGGAGCCTCGGAACACGGGCCGCAATGGGGTTAACAAACCGTTGCGGATGATCTTCAGCAAGCGGAAGTCACGCATGGCCGATCTCAAACTGACACTGGTGGTGGCCTGCGCGCTGGTCGATGCCGACAAGCGCGTCCTGATCGCGCAACGCCCCGAGGGCAAGGCGCTGGCCGGCCTCTGGGAATTCCCGGGCGGCAAGCTCGAGTTGGGCGAGCGGCCGGAGCAGAGCCTGATCCGCGAGCTCCATGAGGAGCTCGGCATCACCGTCGCCGAGCCATGCCTCGCGCCGCTGACCTTCGCCAGCTATGGCTACGAGACCTTTCACCTCCTGATGCCGCTCTACATCTGCCGGCGCTGGGAGGGCATGGTGACGCCGCGCGAAGGGCAAAACCTCGCCTGGGTCCGCGCGAACAAGCTGCGCGACTATCCGATGCCGCCCGCCGACATTCCGCTGATCCCGCATTTGATCGACTTGCTGATGTGAGATCTCTCGTTCCGTCGTTACAGGACGATGCTAGGATTCCGTCTTCCCCGCCTTCCTCACCGCTTCCGCCAGGCTCGCCTTGGCCGATCCCGGCTTCAGCGGCTGCTGCTGGCTCGCATGCGGGGCCCAGCCTGAGAGCCAGATGATGTCGAAGGTCGCGCGGATGCGACCGTCGGCATCGGCAAAGCGCTCCGTGTAGATTTCGGCCATCCGCAGCAGCGTCGCGCGCCGGCTCGGCGTTCGCCGCCGCTCGATCAGCACGTTGGCCGCGCCCATGCGGCGGAGATCCTGCATCAGCGCGAACGCATTGCCATAGCGCACCACGACACGGTCGACGTCGGTGACCGGCAGCGCGAAGCCTGCCCGCTGCAACAGCGCGCCGATGTCGCGCAAATCGGCGAACGGCGCCACGCGCGGAGACACGCCGCCCTCGCATTCGGCTTCCGCCGCGGCAAAGGCCTGCCGCAGCTCGGTCAGGCTGTCGCCGCCGATCATCGCGGCGAGCAGCAGGCCGTCCGGCTTCAGCGCCCGGCGAACCTGCGCAAGCACACCCGGCAGGTCGTTGACGAATTGCAGCGCCAGCGCCGAGACGGCGAGATCGAGACTTTCCGGCGCGAAGGGCAGTGTCTCCGCGCCCGTCGCATCGGGTTCAATCCGCGCGATTGCCGGAAGCCGTGTGCGCAACGCCGTGAGCCCGTCGCCAGGCGTCCAGAGATCGGCCGGTGCGTGAAACTCGCGCATCACCGCAGCCAGCCGGTCGGACATGTCCTCGGCGACGCGATCGAGCAGGAATGTCGCCTCGCCCTGCGCCCGCGCACGCCGCTGCCGTTCGTGCAGCAAGGCACGATCGAACAGGGCAGGCGGAGTTTGCGGCGGCTGAGCCATGCCGTTGGTTACGCCGATCACCACGGTTCTGGCAACGCTCTCGCGTCCCGGACGCGCAGCAGCGCACCAGGCGGCGCGCTGCGCCCGGGGGGCACGAGACCGATTCGGCCGCTTGAGCCCTCGCAAGCGGAACGCTAGCCTCCTCTCATGGAAGCCGAGACCAGCCTCAGCCGTTCCTTCGCCGCACCGCTGCGGGCTGCGTGGACGGCTGGCCGCCACGTGCTGTCGCGCGCAGCACGGCTCGCGCTCGACATCGCACTGCCGACGCAGTGCGTATCCTGCCACGAGCCGGTCGACGGCGAGGGCGTTTGCGCCTCATGCTGGGCGCGGCTGTCGTTCATTGAACGGCCCTACTGCCCGCGGCTGGGTATTCCCTTCGTTTATGACCCCGGCCCCGACATGCTGTCGATGGAGGCGATCGCGAGCCCACCGGCCTACCAGCGCGCCCGCGCTGCCGTGCGCTATGACGACGTCGCGCGCACGCTGGTGCATGCGCTGAAGTACCAGGACCGCACCGATCTGGCGCCCGCCATGGGCCGCTGGATGGCGCGCGCGGGCGGCGAGCTGCTCGCCGGCGCCGACATGCTGGTGCCCGTTCCCCTGCATTGGCGGCGAGCCTGGCGCCGCCGCTACAACCAGTCCGGTGCGCTCGCGCGTGTCATCGCGCGGCAGAGCGGCGTCAAGGTGCAGAGCGAGGTGCTGCGCCGGGTGCGCGCCACCGAACAGCAGATCGGCCTGTCGCGCGCCCAGCGCGCCACCAATGTGCAGGGCGCATTCCAGGTATCTCCCGACCGCCAGGCCGAGGTTCAGGGCCGCCGCATTATCCTGATCGACGATGTCCTGACGTCGGGGGCGACGCTGGATGCCTGCGCGCGGGTCCTGCTCCGCGCCAAAGCGGCCCAGGTCGACGTGCTCGTCTTCGCCCGGGTTGTCGAAAGCGGCCCCCGTCCCATATAGTTCCGTGAATTCATGTCATGAGAGCGCCAGACGAAATGACTGCTGCTGTCGAGATCTACACCAGGCCGGGTTGCGGCTATTGTTCCGCCGCCAAGTCGCTGCTGACCCGCAAGAAGGCGACTTTTACCGAATTCGACGTCGCCAAGAACCCGTCCTGGCGCCAGGAAATGTACGACCGCGCCGGCCAAGGCTCGACCTTCCCGCAGATCTGGATCGGCGGCACCCATGTCGGTGGCTGCGACGAGCTCTATGCGCTCGATCGCGAAGGCAAGCTCGACGGCATGCTCGAGAGCGTCAAGGCCGTCTCATGAGCGAGAATCGCACCTTCATCGCGGCCATGGTGCAGATGCGCACCGGCCTGATGCCCGAGCCGAGCCTCGAACAGGCAACGAGGCTGATCCGGCAGGCTGCGGCCAATGGCGCCGACTACGTGCAGACGCCCGAAGTCAGCAACATGATGCAGCTGAACCGCAAGGCATTGTTCGAGCATCTGCAGGGTGAAGAGGACGACGCTTCGCTGAAGGCCTATCGGGCGCTCGCGGCGGAATTGAAGATTCATCTCCATGTCGGCTCGCTGGCACTGCGCTTCTCGCCGGAGAAGGCGGTCAACCGCTCCTTCCTGATCGGGCCCGAGGGCAATGTGCTCGCGAGCTACGACAAGATCCACATGTTCGACATCGAGCTGCCGGACGGCGAGAGCTATCGCGAATCCGCCAATTACCAGCCGGGCGAGACCGCCGTGATCTCGGATCTGCCCTGGGGCCGCATCGGGCTGACGATCTGCTACGATGTGCGCTTCCCGGCACTCTACCGCGCACTCGCCGAGAGCGGCGCGCATTTCATCACCGTGCCGTCGGCCTTCACCCGCAAGACCGGCGAAGCGCATTGGCACGTGCTGCTGCGCGCTCGCGCGATCGAGACCGGCTGCTTCGTCTTCGCCGCGGCCCAGGCCGGCCTGCACGAGAACAAGCGCGAGACTTACGGCCACTCGCTGATCATCGATCCCTGGGGCGAGATCCTCGCCGAGGGCGATGTCGAGCCCGGCATCATCATGGCCACGATCGATCCTGCCAAGGTCGAGACCGCCCGCCGGGCGATTCCCTCGCTCCAGCATGGCCGCCGCTTCGGCGTCTCCGATCCCAAGGCGGGACCGGACCATTTGCACCTCGTGCGGGGCTCGGCATGATCCGCTACGCCCTTCGCTGCGACCGGGACCACGACTTCGAGAGCTGGTTCCAGAGCTCGTCGGCCTATGATTCGCAGGTGAAGCGGAAGCTCGTGACCTGCCCGATCTGCGGCTCGGCCAAGGTCGACAAGGCGATCATGGCGCCGCGTATCGTCGGCAAGAAGGGCCGTGGTCGCGCGACGCCGCCGCCGGAGCCAGTCACCACGGCCACGACGCCCGACGCGGCACCATCAGGACCGACTTCGCTGCTGATGGCGCAGGAGCGCGAGCTGCGCGCCAAGCTCAAGGAGCTGCGCGATCATATCGTCAAGAACGCCGACAATGTCGGCGAGCGTTTTGCCAACGAAGCCCGCGCCATGCACTACGGCGACAAGGAGCACCGTCCGATCTATGGCGAGGCCTCGCCGGAAGAGGCGAAGTCGCTGATCGACGAAGGCATCGAGGTCTCGCCGCTGCCGACGCTCCCGGAAGACCGGAACTGACGCGCCGGCTTCGTCATGGCCGGGCTTGACCCGGCCATCCACGCCTTGCCCAGCCCACGAAGAACGTGGATACCCGGGACAAGCCCGGGCATGACGGCAACTGAGCGATCAGGCCCCCACCAGCACCGCCACGCCGACCACGATCAGCGCGATGCCTGCAAGCTCGCGCGGCGCGACCGGCTGCTTGAACGAGTAGTAGGCCACGGCCTGCGCGAACAGCACCTCGATCAAAGCAAGCGTGCGGACATTGGCGGCCGCCGTCAGTGCGAACGCCAGGAACCAGAATTGCGAGGCGAAGGCGCCCGTGAAGCCGGCGAGCATCGACGGCCGCCATAATCCGAGGATTCCCCGCAACACGTCTGGCGCGCGCCAGAGCAGATAGATCGTCAGCACCAGCGTCTGCACGAACAGGCCGAGCACCAGCGTGAACGAGGAGGCCGTCACGAACGACACGTCGGGCACGCTGATGATCGCTCCGCGAAAACCGACGGCGGACAGCGCAAAGGCCGCCGCGGCAACGAGTCCGGTGATTGTCGGCTTCAACTCGGCAAAGCTCTTCTCGCCGCCGGGGCGCAGCGCAGTGATGACGACGCCGACGGTGGCGATCACGATCGCCAGCACCTTCAACCAGGTCAGGTGGTCGCCGAGGAAGACGAAGCCAAAGATCGCGGTCTGGATCGCCTCGGTCTTCAGGTAAGCGGTCGTCACGACAAAAGAGCGGTCGTTCATCGCGAGCAGCATCAGGCCGGTGGCAACGATCTGGCTGAGCGCCCCGAGCAGCAGCCAGGGCCAGAACACGGTCGGCGGCATGTTCAGATGATCGCCGGTCGCGAGCAGCACCACGCCCAGAAACAGCAGCGAGAACGGGAAGCCAAACAGGAAGCGGATATTGGTCGCGCCCCAGGTCCCCAGCGGCTTCGTCAACGACCGCTGCATCGCATTGCGCGCGACCTGCCCGAGCGCGGCAATGATGGTGAAGGGAATCCAGAGGCTGGTGACGGTGAGCATGGGGCGACGCGTGCGAGGGCTGAAGATTTCGGCCAACCTGACGCTAGCGGCGAAGCAGGTCAATCATACGGATGTCATGGGTGCGATGCTCTCGCAACAAAGTCGGTGTCGTCCGTGCGAACGCAGGCATTCGCAAGATCGACACCGTCTATGGAGAAACAGCTCGCATCCTACCTCCGCCTTCACACCATCCCTTCCGCGACCACCATGTAGTTCACGTCCATATCGGACGAGAGAGACCATTTGTCGGCGAAGGGGCTGTAGACCACGCCAGTCTGCTCGGTGATGACGAGGCGGTTGTCGAGCAGGTATTTTGCGAGCTCGTCGGGGGTGACGAACTTATTCCATTCGTGGGTGCCGCGCGGCAGCCAGCGCAGCACGTATTCGGCGCCGACGATGGCGAGCGCGAAGCTCTTCCAGTTGCGGTTCAGCGTCGAGACCACCATCAGGCCGTTCGGCTTCAGCATCGAGGCGCAGCGCTTCAGGAAGACGCCGACATCGGTGACGTGCTCGACCACCTCCATCGCCAGCACGATGTCGAAGCGCTCGCGCGGGTCGATCTCCTCCACCGTGGTGCAGCGATAGTCGATCGCAAGATGGCTCTTGTCGGCGTGCAGCTTCGCCGCGGAGATGTTGCTCTGGGAAGGATCGATGCCGATGACCTGTGCGCCCAGCCGCGACAACGGCTCGCACAGCAGGCCGGCGCCGCAGCCGATGTCGAGCACGCGCAGACCGCCGAGGCAATTGAGGCTGCGCACGTTGCGCTCGAACTTGCGGCAGGCGGCGTCGCGGATATAGCCGAGCCGCAGCGGGTTGATCCGGTGCAGCGGCGCCATCTTGCCCTTGGGGTCCCACCACTCCGCGGAGAGTTTTGAGAATTTCGCGATCTCGGCGACGTCGACGGTCGAGCCCGGCTGGGCGGAAAGGGAAGTATTTTGCTGCATGCTCATGGTGCGCGCGGTCCTACCGCGTGGTGATCGAACTACGGAAGGCGAGCGGCGAGGCGATGGTCCTGATCGTCTCGATGCCCTCGCCGACGCCGCGAATCGTCACGTCGCCGTAGTTGAGAATACGTCCAAGAATGGACTGGTCGACGTCGACGCTCTCGACCTTGTCCAGCGCCATCTCGAAGGTTCGGCGCTTGATGAAACCGGTCTTGTGCACGACCCTGAGGTTGGTGACGTCGGTCTCGGTGGTGAAGCGATGGAACCAGCCCTTGACGGTCCAATACAAGGCCGCCAGAGCCACGAGACCCGAGCCGGCGAGGCAAAGCAAGACGAGCCAGTCGGCGGTGACCTGCCGGGACAGCACGAACAGGGCCAGCGCCACGATCCAGGCCACGATGGCCGGAAAGTAGAAGATCCAGTGCGCATTGGTCGAATACAGCACCCGCTCGCCCGGTTGCAGGATCTCGTCGATATAGCGCGCCATGATCTCGGTTAACCCACTTCCCCCGCGCCCTGCCCCCGCAGGAACCCGCTTGCCCCCGGCCCCGCCGCTATGTATACGCGCGTCGGTGTCCGCGAGGCACCCGTCCAGTGCGGGTCACCATACTGATCCTTATGAAGGAATGCACGCGTCGTCATGAGCCGCCTCGTGATGAAATTCGGCGGCACGTCCGTCGCCAACATCGAACGTATCCGCAACGTCGCACGCCATGTGAAGCGTGAGGTCGATGCCGGCCATGAAGTGGCCGTGGTCGTCTCGGCGATGGCCGGCAAGACCAACGAGCTGGTCGCCTGGTGCACCGAGGCCTCGCCGATGCACGACGCGCGCGAATACGACGCCGTGGTCGCCTCGGGCGAACAGGTGACGTCCGGCCTTCTTGCCATCGTGCTCCAGGGCATGGGTATCCAGGCCCGCTCCTGGCAGGGCTGGCAGATCCCGATCAAGACCAGCGACGCCCATGCCTCGGCCCGGATCGAGGACATCGACGGCAGCGAGATCATCAAGCGCTTCCAGGAGCGCAAGGAGGTCGCGGTCATCGCCGGCTTCCAGGGCATCAACCCCGAGACCAATCGCATCACCACGCTCGGCCGCGGCGGCTCCGACACCTCGGCCGTGGCGATCGCCGCCGCCGTCAAGGCGGACCGCTGCGACATCTACACCGACGTCGACGGCGTCTACACCACCGACCCGCGAATCGTGCCGAAAGCCAAGAGGCTCGACAAGATCGCGTTCGAGGACATGCTGGAACTGGCCTCGCAGGGCGCAAAAGTGCTCCAGGTCCGCTCGGTGGAACTCGGCATGGTGCACAACATGCCGATCTTCGTCCGCTCGAGCTTCGACAAGCCCGAGGATATCGACCCGCATGCCAACCAGCCGCCCGGCACGCTGATCTGCAGCGAGGAGGAGATCATGGAAAGCCACGTCGTCACCGGCATCGCCTTTTCGAAGGACGAGGCCCAGATCTCGGTGCGCCAGATCGAGGACAAGCCTGGCGTTGCGGCCTCGATCTTCGGCCCGCTGGCGGATGCCAACATCAACGTCGACATGATCGTGCAGAACGTTTCCGAGGACGGCAAGACCACCGACCTCACCTTCACGGTGCCCGCCGCCGACTATACCCGCGCCAAGGATACGATTACCGCTGCCAAGGCCAAGATCGGCTATGCGCGGCTCGATACCGCCACCGACGTCGCCAAGATCTCGGTGATCGGCAGCGGCATGCGCAGCCATGCCGGCGTCGCCGCCCAGGCGTTCTCGGCCCTCGCCGGGCGGAACATCAACATCCGGGCCATTACAACCTCCGAGATCAAGTTCTCGGTTTTGATCGACGCCGCCTATACCGAGCTGGCGGTGCGCACCCTGCATACGCTGTACGGGCTCGATCAGGCCTAGGCTAATTTTCTCTTAGCGGTCGCAGCAAACGCGAAGGTGTACACACCTTCGCGTTTGGCAGGCGTTTTGCTTGGCAAAACAAGCCTCAATTCGCTATACGGCGAACAGGGTGGGCTGCCGCAGACTGTGTCCCAGTTCAGGCGGCGCTGATTCGGTACAAGCGCTAAATCTCAGGTAGATTTTGGGCTTGTACCTGCGCCGGACAAACAATTTGGTTGTTTTTCTGGAGTTTTGGTCCAGCCGCCGGCCGATACCGCCGGGCCCGGCAGACGGAGGAGATTGACGGTTCATGCGGAGCGCGTCGGGAGGTCCCCGCGTCTTGTTGAGACGGCTCCGCGAAACCATGGCGGAGCAGGTCTCGGCCCAGGAGCGGCTGGACAAGATCGTGGTGCTGATCGCCGCCAACATGGTGGCCGAGGTGTGCTCCGTCTATGTGCTGCGCATCGACAACACGCTCGAGCTCTACGCCACCGAAGGTCTCAACCGCGAGGCGGTGCACCACACAGTGCTCAGCGCCCATGAGGGCCTGGTCGGCCTCGTCGCCAGCGAGGCGACGCCGCTCAATCTGAGCGATGCGCAGAGCCACCCGGCCTTCTCGTTCCGTCCCGAGACCGGCGAAGAGATTTATCACTCCTTCCTCGGCGTGCCGATCCTGCGCGCCGGCAACACGCTCGGCGTGCTGGTGGTGCAGAACCGCGCCAAGCGCAACTATGTCGAGGAGGAGCTCGAGGCGCTCCAGACCACCGCGATGGTGCTGGCGGAGCTGATTGCCTCCGGCGAATTGTCCGCGCTGGCCCAGCCGGGCCAGGAGCCGGCGGCGCGCCATTCCGCGCAGAAGGTCGGCGCGATCCTGTCCGAGGGTATTGCGCTCGGCCATGTCGTGCTGCACGAGCCCCGCGTCGTCATCAAGGACTACATCGCCGAGGACCTGCCGAAGGAGATCAAGCGGCTGGATACCGCACTCGCCAAGCTGCGCGCCGACCTCGACCGCATGCTGGAGCGCGGCGACGTCGCCGAGGGCGGCGAGCATCGCGAGGTGCTGGAAGCCTACCGCATGTTCGCCAACGACCAGGGCTGGTCGCACAAGCTGCACGAGGCGGTCGCCACCGGCCTCACCGCGGAAGCTGCCGTCGAGCGCGTGCAGTCCGACACCCGCGCGCGCATGCTGCGCTCGACCGATCCGTACCTGCGCGACCGGCTGCATGATCTCGAGGACCTCGGCTACCGCCTGATGCGGCAGCTGGTCGGCCAGGACCACGCGCCCTCGCGCGAGCAACTGCCCGACAACGCCATCGTCATCGCGCGCGCGATGGGACCGGCGGCGCTGCTCGACTACGACCGCAAGCGCCTGCGCGGCATCGTGCTGGAGGAAGGCACCGCCAATTCGCACGTCTCGATCGTGGCGCGCGCGCTCGGCATTCCCGCGGTCGGCGAAGTGCCGAACGCACCCGGCATCGCCGATCCCGGCGATGCGATCATCGTCGACGGCACCTCGGGCTCGATCTATGTGCGGCCTTCGCAGGAGATCGAGGCGGCCTTCGCCGAGCGCGTGCGCTTCCGCGCCCGCCGCCAGGCCCAGTATCTGGCGCTGCGCGACCGGCCCTGCGTCACCAAGGACGGCCAGAAGGTCGAGCTGATGATCAACGCAGGCCTGGCCATCGACCTGCCGCATATCGAGGACACCGGCAGCGCCGGCATCGGCCTGTTCCGCACCGAGCTGCAATTCATGGTCGGCCAGAGCCTGCCGCGCACCAGCGACCAGCTCGCGCTCTATCGCACGGTGCTGGACGCGGCCGGCAGCAAGCCCGTCACCTTCCGCACCCTCGACATCGGTGGCGACAAGGCGCTGCCCTATATGGAAGCCGTGATCGAGGAAAATCCCGCGCTCGGCTGGCGCGCGATCCGGCTCGGGCTGGATCGCCCCGGCCTGTTGCGCGGCCAGATCCGCGCGCTGCTGCGCGCCGGCGGCGGCCGCGCGCTGCGCATCATGTTCCCGATGATCTCGGAGGTCGCCGAATTCGATGCGGCCAAGGCGCTGGTCGAGCGCGAGCTCACATACCTGCGCCAGCACGGCCACACCCTGCCGGAGCGGATCGACATCGGCACCATGGTCGAGGTGCCGGCCCTGCTCTACCAGCTCGACGAGCTCCTGAAGAAGGTCGATTTCATCTCGGTGGGCTCCAACGACCTGTTCCAGTTCCTGTTTGCGGTCGACCGCGGCAATGCCAAGGTGTCCGAACGCTTCGACACAATGTCGGCGCCGATCCTGCGCGCGCTGCGCGAGATCGCATGCAATGCGCAAGCGGCGAAGAAGTCGCTCTCGCTGTGCGGCGAGATGGCATCGAAGCCGATCGGCGCGCTGGCGCTGATCGCGCTGGGCTATCGCTCGCTGTCGCTCTCGGCGACTGCGCTCGGCCCGGTCAAGGCGATGGTGCTCGACCTCGACGCCAAGAAGGCCGAGGCGATGCTTGGCCCGCTGCTGGACGCGCCGGCGGGCAGCGTCTCGATCCGGCAGAAGCTGACGGAATTTGCCGAGGCCGAAGGCCTGGCCTTGTAGCGGGCCTGTCGCCGCGTCCCGCCGCCTCGCCTCCTGCCGCTATTGAGACTGAACCGATGTCGTCACTCCCCGAAGCCAAACTGGACGTCCTGCTCGCGCATCACGCCTCGCTCGAGGCCGAATCGCTCGGGCAGCTCACCTCCGAGCGCTATGTGCAGATCACACGCGAGCTCGCCGAGATCACCCCGCTGGTCGAGGCGGTGAAGGCCTATCGTTCCGCCGTCAAGGAGCTCGCGGATACCGAGGCGCTGATCGCCGATCCCGCAACCGATGCCGAGATGCGCAGCATGGCGGAGGCCGAACGCGACGAGCTGACGCCAAGGATCGAGGAGCTGGTCCAGAAGATCCGCGTGGCGCTGTTGCCGAAGGACGCCATGGACGACCGCAACGTGGTGCTGGAAATCCGTGCCGGCACCGGCGGCGACGAAGCTTCGCTGTTTGCCGGCGACCTGTTCCGAATGTACGAGCGCTTTGCCAGCCTTCAGGGCTGGAAGGTCGAGGTGATCTCGGCCAGCGAAGGCACCGTCGGCGGCTACAAGGAAATCATCGCCGAGGTGCAGGGCCGCGGCGCGTTCTCGAAGCTGAAGTTCGAATCCGGCGTGCACCGCGTGCAGCGCGTGCCCGACACCGAGACGCAGGGACGCATCCACACCTCGGCAGCGACGGTGGCCGTGCTGCCGGAGGTCGAGGACGTCGACGTCGACATCAAGAACGACGACCTGCGGATCGAGACCATGCGCGCGCAAGGAGCGGGCGGCCAGCACGTCAACAAGACGGAATCGGCAATCCGCATCACCCACATCCCGACCGGCATCGTGGTGATGATGCAGGACAGCCGCTCGCAGCACAAGAACCGCGCCTCCGCCATGAACATCCTGCGCTCGCGTATCTACGACGCCGAGCAGCAACGCGTCGACGCCGCACGCTCCGCCGAGCGCAAGGAGAAGGTCGGCTCCGGGGACCGCTCCGAGCGCATCCGCACCTATAATTTTCCGCAAGGCCGCGTCACCGACCACCGCATCAATCTGACGCTCTACAAGCTGCCACAGGTGATCGCGGGTGAAGCGCTGGGCGAGTTGATCGACGCACTGACGACGGAGCACCAGGCCGCACAGCTCGCTGCGCAAGGCGCGGCGGCCTGAGGCGTGAGCAACCCCTTCACCGGGCAATCCATCGAGGGCGCGCGGCGCACGCTCGCTGCGCTATTGAGATCGGCACGGCTCGAGGAAGCCGAGCTCGACGCCCGCATCCTGATCAGTGCCGTGCTCGCGCTCGACCTCACCGGCCTGGTCACGCAGGCTGCCCGTCCGCTGACCGTGGCCGAAGCATCGCGGCTCGCGCAGCATGCGCAGCGCCGCATCGCCGGCGAGCCGGTGGCGCGCATCCTCGGGACACGCGAATTCTGGGGCCTGCCATTCCGCCTGTCGGAAGCAACCCTGGTCCCGCGCCCCGATACCGAGACCGTGGTCGAGCTTGCGCTCGAGATTTTTCGCGAGCGGCAGGCATCTCATCCGCCGCGCATCGCCGACATCGGCACCGGATCCGGCGCGATCCTGCTCGCGCTGCTGCACGAGATTCCGGATGCTTTCGGCGTCGGCACCGATCTCAGCCAGAACGCGCTCAGAACCGCCAGGGACAATGCCGCCGCGCTCGGCCTCGCCGACCGCGCCGCCTTCGTCGCCTGCTCCTACGCCGCGGCGCTCCGCGGCCCGTTCGATCTCATCGTCTCGAACCCGCCCTATATTCCCTCGGGCGAGATTCCGAAATTGAGTATCGAGGTGCGCGGGCACGATCCGCACCTGGCGCTCGATGGCGGCAATGACGGATATGACGCCTACCGCGCGCTGATCCCCCAGGCGGCCGAACGGCTCGCGCCCGGCGGAGCGCTGATCGTCGAGGCCGGACTGGGCCAGGCCCAAAATATTGAAACCTTGATGAGGGGCGCCGCGTTATCGCTGGACCGGCCGCCCAGGGCCGACCTGGCGGGCATTCCCCGGGCCGTCTCGGCCCGAAAAATGCCTCCATAAAAGCCGGATTGGGCTGCAAAAACCTCTTGGAATATCGCCTGGGAACGACTACGTTCCGTTCAACACATCGGTGCCGGCCCCGTACACGTACGGGCGAAAGCCGGGCTCTCGGGCGAGAGCATTACTGATTTAAAGGTTCCAAGCCGCAGGTCCTGTTGAGCGCGATGGCCAGTGGAGCTGCGCTGCTCTCCGACCGCAAGTGAACGAAAGCCTGATATTGCGCTTGAAGACTTACGCAAGAAAGCTGGGCTTGTTTCGGCAGGCGAAATGAATGGGTTCGCTGGCAATGAATGCTGGCGGGTGGGGAACGCGTCTTTGTTGAACGCGACGGTCGACGAACATCGGCAGGGTTCGATCCGCTCTACGCGCGGTGCGCGCGAGGGATGCGAGCCGCTATCACCAGGTCACTCCTAGCAATCAGTAATGCGTGCAACCTTTAGGGCTGGAATCGAAGGCAGGACATGAGAAACGGTCAGAACAAGCAGCGGATGCGCAACCGCAACAACAACAATAACAACAACCGGCGCGGCCAGAACCCGATGACCCGGGTCTACGAGTCCAACGGACCCGACATCAAGATTCGCGGCACCGCTTCGCACATCGCTGAAAAGTATCTCCAGCTCGCGCGTGACGCGCGCTCCTCCGGAGACCCCGTTGCAGCCGAGAACTACTACCAGCATGCCGAGCATTATTTCCGCCTGATCGCAGCGGCGCAGGAGCAGTTCCGCCAGAACCAGCAGCCGCGCGGCGATGAGCCCATTAGCAGCAGCGAGGACGGCGAGGACGACGGCGAGAATTTCTCGGCCTTTGGCCAGGAGCCGGGTTTCGTCCCGCAGCCCCCGCAGCAGCCCTTCATGCGCGACCGCGATGGCCAGCGCGACCACCACCCGCGTGATCATCAGCAGCGCGACGGCCAGCCGCCCTATCAGCGCGACAACCAGCAGCCGCGCGAGCACCGCGAACGTGATCATCGTCCGCAGCCGCAATTTCAGCCGCAACCCGCCAACCAGCCGCAGCCGGTCATCGCCGATGCCGGCGGCGTCGATCGCCTGCCCTCCTTCATCACCGGCGCGCAGCCGCAAGTGAATGGCGGCGCGAATGGCGGCCAGGGCGGGTTCGAGGGCGGCGGTAGCGGCGAGCGCTATCCGCGGCGGCGGCGCCGGCCGCATGGCCCGCGCCCCGAGCGCGAGGCCGCCCCAGTCGCCTCCGGCGACGAGGTCGCCCCTGGCGAGTAGCCTCTTCTGATTTTCTAGCCTGAATCGTCCCGGCCTCGCCGGGACGATTTGTTTTGTGCTTTGGTTGAAGCGGTGAGCGCTCCGGGCACGGGGACCACCTCTCCCGTAGGGAGCGGAGAAGAATCTAGCTGCGCGTCGCCGTCGTCGAGGACGGCACCAGCACCGGCTTCGCGAGCGAGGGAATGAGCCGCGCGCGCTCGCGCTTGGCGGGGATCGCGCGGTAGACCTGCTTGGTCGCCTCCACGATATGGACGCCGGCAAAGGGCAGCGACAACGCCGCACCGGCACGCTCCCACATCTGCGCCGATTTCAGCACCCAGCCTCCGGCATAGGGCGGCATGAACAGCGCCTCGCCCCAGGCGGTCGGCGTGAACCAGGTCTGGCGCAGCAGCTCGGTGATCTGCGAGCGCGAATAGGGCCGGCCGTGACCGAAGGGCGTGCTGTCGGTGCGGGTCCACACCCCGCGCCGGTTCGGGATCACGGCGATCACGCGCCCGGACGGCGACAGCACGCGCCACACCTCGCGCAGCAGCGCGGCCGGATCGTCCGACATCTCCAGCGCGTGGACCAGGAGGATTCGGTCGACCGCGGCGTCAGGAAGCGGCAGCGAGAATTCGTCGACCAGCGAGGCCAGCGCCGGCCGTCCCGTCGGCCATTTCAGGACGCCCTGGGCCGCCGGCATGAAGGCGATGCAGCGCTCGGCGTCCTCGCGGAACAATCCCAGATAAGGCGTGGGATAGCCGATGCCGAGCACGCGCTGACCCTCGGCGCTTGTCCAGCGCTCCCTGATGCCGCGATTGATCATTTGCCGCGCCACGATCCCGAGGCGGCGGGAATAGAACTCGCGGAGGTCGACGACGTCGATGGTCATGACGGCAATGTAACATGCGCAAGGCCGCCGCCGCGCGCGGAATATTGCATTGCCTGCGCAACGTTAACGCCATATTTGTCTGGCGGGGCTGAGCCCGATGGAGATGACATGGCCGCCGAAATTCGTACTTTCACCTGTTTAAACGACAATTTCGGTTATCTGATCCACGACGTGGAAACCAAGGCGACCGCGTCGATCGACGCGCCTGAGGCCGGCCCCATCCTCGAGGCCCTGGAGCGCGAGGGCTGGCAGCTCACCGACATCCTGATCACCCACCATCATGGCGATCATGTCGGCGGGGTTGCCGAACTCAAGCAGAAATACAATTGCCGCGTCGTGGCGCCGCACGACAAGACGACGAAGATCGCGAATGCCGACCTGCGCGTCGCCAACGCCGACGTGGTGAAGATCGGCAATTTGCTGGCGCGCGTCGTGGAGACGCCCGGCCACACGCTCGACCACATCTCTTACGTGTTCGACACCGAGAAGACGGTCTTCGCCGCCGACACGCTGTTCTCGATCGGCTGCGGCCGCGTCTTCGAGGGCACCTACCCGATGATGTGGGATTCGCTTCTGAAGCTGCGGGCGCTACCCGACGACTTCAAGCTCTATTGCGGCCACGAATACACGGCGTCCAACGTCAAATTCGCGCTCACCATCGAGCCGGACAATGCGGCGCTCCAGGCGCGCGCCGCCGAAGTGACGAAGCTCCGGGCCGAGAACAGGCCCACGATTCCCTCACTGCTTGGTGACGAGAAGCGAGCAAACGTGTTCCTGCGGGCTGATGCGCCCGAGGTCGCAGCCAGGCTACACATGAAGGGCGCGGATGCCGCCGCGGTGTTCGGCGAACTGCGCGAGCGCAAGAACAAGTCCTGAAGAACAAGTCCTGACAGGAATCGATGCCGACCGCAGCCGAGATCATCGCGCGCCTCGAACTCCGGCCGCATCCCGAAGGCGGGCATTACCGCGAAACGTTTCGTGATCTGGCCACGGACGCCAACGGGCGTTCGCGCTCGACGCTGATCTACTTCCTGCTTGCTCGTGGCGAGCGTTCGCACTGGCATCGCGTCGATGCGGTCGAGACGTGGCACTTTTACGCCGGCAGCCCCTTGATGCTGCGCATCGCCCATGACGGCTGCTCACGGCACGAGGTGCGGCTGGGCACCGACCTCGTCGGCGGCGAGCGGCCGCAGGCGATCGTGCCGGCGCAGGCCTGGCAGATGGCGGAAACCACGGGCGAATGGACGCTGGTCGGCTGCACCGTGGCGCCCGCGTTCGACTTCGCAGGCTTCGAGCTCGCGCCGCCGGGCTGGGAGCCCTAATGAACTTTTCGGAAGGCCGCCCGCTGTAGCTCCACACTGTCATTCCGGGGCTGTCGCGCAAGCGAAGACCCCGGAATGACAATCATCGCTTCCGCAGCACCATGTCCTTCGCCGCGATCAGGCCGCCGCCGGCGATCAGGATCGCGGCGATGGCGATGTTGGCGCTGGCCTTGGCATAGCCGGCGGCGATGAGGAAGCCGGTCGAGAGCAGCGGCGTCGCGTAGGAGGCGGCGCCGAGCACGCGGATGTCGCCGCGCTTCATGCCGATGTCCCAGGCGTAGAAGGCGGCACCGACGGGGCCGATGCCGAGTGCAATGACCGAGAGCCATTGCACCGTGGTCTCCGGCCACACCGTGGTCTCGAGCATGCCATGCATCAGCGCGGCCAGTACGGCCGTGGCAAGGCAGAAGCCCGCGACGGCGTCGGTCGGCACCGCCTTCAACCGGCGCGACAGCACCGAATAGGTCGCCCAGACGAAAGCTGCGATGAAGGCCGCGATCAATCCCGGTACCGCGCCCGGCGCGAAGCCGGGGGTATTGCCGGCGAACAGCAGCACGGTGCCGACGAGGCCGAGCACGGCGCCGATGATGTGATGCGCGGCCAGCCGCTCGCCGGGCAGGAACGACGAGAACAGCACGATCAGCAGCGGCCAGAGGTAATTCAGAAGGCCGGCTTCGGCCGGCGGCGCAAAGCGCAGCGCGAGAAAATACAGCGCATGATAGCCGAACAGTCCACCGACACCGACGACCCAAACGACGAGCGGCTGACGCAGGCTTTTCGCCGCCTCGGTCCGCCCGATCCAGGTGAGCAGCCCGACGACACCGCCGATCGCGAAGGTCATCGCGGCGAGCTGGAACGCCGGGATCTTTCCGGTCGCCACCGTCATCACCGACAGCAGCGACCACATCAGGATCGTGGTCAATCCGATCAGCGTCGCGGTACGGGGAGTCATCGGCCCAATGTTTCCGTCATGGCCGGGCTTGTCCCGGCCATCCACGTTCGTCCGTGGCGACGGTTGTTGTAAGGCCGTGGATGCCCGGGACAAGCCCGGGCATGACGACGTGGAAAATATCAGCCCGCGTGATGCGATCGCATCACACCATGTACTGGCCGCCGTTGACCGTCAGGGTCGATCCGGTGATGAAGCCGGACTCGTCGGCCGCGAGGAACACGACCGCGCGCGCAATCTCTTCGGGCTCGCCGAGCCGGCTGACCGGGATCTGCGGGATCACGTTCTTCTCCAGGACGTCCTTCGGCACCGCCTGCACCATTTCGGTGTTGATGTAGCCTGGGCAGATCGCATTGACGGTGATGCCGCCCTTGGCGTTCTCGAGCGCGAGCGCCTTGGTGAAGCCGATGTCGCCGGCCTTTGCCGCGGAATAATTGACCTGACCGAACTGCCCCTTCTGGCCGTTGATCGACGAGATCGAGATGACGCGGCCGAACTTGCGCGCGCGCATGCCCTCGATGACCTGGCGCGTCATGTTGAACAGCGAGCCCAGATTGGTGTTGATGACGGCGGTCCACTGCTCGAGCGTCATCTTGTGGAAAGCGGTATCGCGGGTAATGCCGGCATTGTTGACGAGCACCTCGATCGGCCCGAGATCGGCTTCGACCTTCTTCACGCCCGCCGCGCAGGCGTCGAAACTGCTGACATCCCATTTGTAGATCGGGATGCCGGTCTCGGTCTTGAACTTCTCCGCCGCAGCATCGTTGCCGGCATAGTTGGCCGCGACCTTGTAGCCGGCGGCATTCAGCGCCTTGCTGATCGCAGCCCCGATGCCCCGCGTGCCACCCGTGACCAATGCAACACGTGCCATGTCGTAATCCTTCCCTTGGGCTCTTCGGACGCTTTTGAGTGACCGTTTTTAGCGATGGATTATGCGATTGGTTTGACGGACATCAAGAACAAAACGCCCGGCGTCGAGCCGGGCGTTTCTCTTTAGTCGAGGCTTGCGTGGTTGCGAAGAATATTTGATTTGCAACCGCTGCCTTTTTAGTCGCGTGCAACGCACGCGCTGATATGTGCGGTGCACGCGTCAGCTGCGTGCAAGGTCGTCGTCAGTCGCGCGCCAGGCACATCGCGATGCCCATGCCGCCGCCGATGCACAGCGTGGCCAGGCCCTTCTTGGAATCGCGCTTCTGCATCTCATGCAGCAGCGTCACCAGCACGCGTGCGCCGGACGCGCCGACCGGATGGCCGATCGCGATCGCGCCGCCGTTGACGTTGACCTTGGAGGTGTCCCAGCCGAGATCCTTGTTGACGGCACAGGCCTGCGCCGCGAAGGCTTCGTTGGCCTCGATCAGGTCGAGATCGCCGACGCTCCAGCCGGCCTTTTTCAGCGCGGCGCGCGAGGCCGGGATCGGGCCCGAGCCCATGATCTTCGGATCGACGCCGGCCTGAGCCCAGGACACGATGCGCGCGATCGGCTTCTTGCCTTCCTTGGCCGCCTGCTTGGCGGTCATCAGCACCACGGCGGCAGCGCCGTCGTTGATCCCGGAGGCCGAACCCGCGGTCACCGTGCCATCCTTCTCGAAGGCGGGCTTGAGCTTGGCCATCGCGTCGAGCGTGGCGCCATGACGCGGATATTCGTCGGCGCTGACCACGACGTCACCCTTGCGGGTCTTGATGGTGACGGGCACGATCTCGTCGTTGAACCTGCCGGCCTTCTGCGCGGCCTCCGCCTTCTGCTGCGAGGCGACGGCGAACTCGTCCTGCTGGGCGCGGGTGATCTGCCACTGCCGTGCGACGTTCTCGGCGGTATTGCCCATGTGGTAGCCGTTGAAGGCATCCCACAGGCCGTCCTTGATCATGGTGTCGATCAGTTCGAGCCCGCCCATCTTGACGCCGCCGCGCAGGTGCTGGGCGTGCGGGGCCATGCTCATGGATTCCTGGCCGCCGGCGACCACGATCTCGGAATCCCCGTTGAGCAGCGCCTGATAGCCGAGCGCAACCGTGCGCAGGCCCGAGCCGCAAAGCTGGTTCACGCCCCAGGCCGGGCTCTCCACCGGAATGCCGGCGGCGATCGAAGCCTGGCGGGCCGGGTTCTGGCCCTGGGCAGCGGTCAGGATCTGACCCATGATGACCTCGGAGACCCGGCCGGGCTCGATGCTACCACGCTCCAGCGCGGCCTTGATGGCGATGGCGCCGAGATCGTGGGCGGGAAGGGTCGCGAACGCTCCGTTGAAGCTACCGACCGGGGTGCGGGCGGCGCTGACGATGACGACATCGTCTGACATGGGCATCTCCTGGGTTTGAAGGGGGCAGGCGGGGCTGGGGAAAAGGGCTCGCCAGTCTCGAATGGCATCCTGTTAACGTCGTTGAGGCATGTCAATCGGACGGTCTCCGAATTCATGCCGCAGCGCATTCAAAATAGCGTTCTTGGCGCTTTCGCAAGCAGGATTTTGCTCTGCAATTAACCGTGCCGCACAAAACGGTAGCGTGAGCCCTTTGAAAATGCTTACTTTGTTGCGTTGCGTACTCTTCCCGCCCTGCGGCATTGCCCGACAGGTTCCCGTTCTCCGCGTTTGCAAGTGAGAGCCCATGGCGAAATCAGACCAACCCACCACCATCAAGAAATACGCTAACCGCCGGCTCTATAACACCGGAACGAGTACCTACGTGACGCTGGAAGACCTCGCCGCCATGGTCAAGGATGGCGAAGATTTCCTGGTCTATGACGCCAAGACCGGCGACGACATCACCCGCTCCGTGCTCGCCCAGATCATCTTCGAGCAGGAGAACAAGGCCGGCCAGAACCTGCTGCCGACCACCTTCCTCCGCCAGCTCATCCGCTTCTATGGCGACAGCATGCAGATGGTGGTGCCGAAATATCTGGAGCAGTCGATTGCGACGCTGACCCAGGAGCAAGAGAAGTTCCGCAAGCAGATCGCCAATACGCTGTCCGGCACTCCTTTTGCTCCGCTGGAGGAGCAAGTCCGCCGCAACATGGAGCTGTTCCAGCAGACCTTCTCGATGTTCAAGCCGTTCGCTGCGCCCCGTCCGACCACCACTCCCGAGACCGAGACCGGTGCGAATACCGAGGAGCCGAAGGACAGCAATATCGATGATCTGCGCCAGCAGATGAAGGAGATGCAGGAACGCCTCGAGCGGATGTCGAAGAAGGACGAGTAGTCTCTCATTTGCACCGGCTCCCAGCGAACCCGGGGGACGAGCCATGTCTGACCGAGCCACCCATTGGGACCATGTCTATGCCACCAAGGGCGAAGCCGAGGTCAGCTGGTTTCAGGACAGCCCCGCGACCTCGCTCGACCTGATCCGCGCGGCCAATCCGGATCATGGCGCGACCATCATCGATATCGGCGGCGGAGCATCACGGCTGGTCGATGCTCTGTTGCAGGATGGATATCGCGACGTCGCCGTGCTGGATCTCTCTGCCAACGCGCTTGATGCGGCGAAGAAGCGAATCGGCGGAGCCGCCTCGATCGTCGACTGGATCGTTGCCGACGCCACGACGTGGCAGCCGGCGAAGACCTACGACGTCTGGCACGATCGCGCCGCATTTCATTTCCTGACCGATCCGCGTGACAGGGCGGCTTACGTCGAACGCCTGCGGTCGGCGCTTGCCCCCGGCGGACAAGTCGTCATCGGCACGTTCGCGCCCGATGGTCCGGAGAGATGCAGCGGCCTGCCGGTACAGCGACACGACAGCGCGAGCCTTGCGGCGGAGCTCGGGCCAGAGTTCGTGCTGGTCGAGACACGCAGCGAGACGCATCATACGCCGTGGAACTCGACGCAGGCGTTTCAGTTCAGCCGGTTTCGGAGGAGCGGTTAGCGCCTCTCAAGCCGCGAGCTTCACGGCGTGCGCAAAATCCCAATAGAGCTTTCGCGCGCGCGCATAGAACGGGCCGGGCTTCAGCTCGCGCTCGTCGATGCGGATCACGGGCGCGACCTTGGCGAAATTGCCGGATGAAAAGATCTCGTCCGCGGCCAGGAAATCGGCATAGCGCAGCGTCTTCTCGACCACGGTGACCCCGTCGGCGCGAAGCAGGCTGATGACGCGCTGGCGCGTGATGCCGTTCAGGAAAGTGCCGTTCGGCACCGGCGTGAACACCACGCCATCCTTGGCCATGAACACGTTGGAATTGCCGAACTCGGCGACGTTGCCGAGCATGTCGAGCATCAGCGCGTTGTTGAAGCCGCGCGCGGCGGCCTCGGCCAGCGCGCGCGAATTGTTCGGATAGAGGCAGGCCGCCTTGGCCTCGACCGGCGCGCATTCGGCGGTGGGCCTGCGGAACGGCGACAGCGTGATCGCGTTGCCGACAGGTTTTGGCATCGGCGCCTCGTAGATGCACAGGCACCAATTGGTGGTCTCGGGATCGAACAGCACGCCGCCGCCGCTCCCGTTCTGCGCCCAGTACATCGGACGGATATAGAGCTCGGCATCCCTCCCAAATCGGGCAATGCCCTCGTTTGCGAGCGCTAGCCAGGTGCCGGCATCGAGGACCGGCTTCAGGCCAAAATTGATCGCTGACTGATTGACGCGGGCGACGTGCCGGTCGAGATCGGGCGCAACACCCTCGAACGCGCGCGCGCCGTCGAATACGATCGAGCCGAGCCAGGCCGCATGCGTGCGCGAGCCCATGATCGGCACATTGCCGTCGTGCCATTTGCCCTCGAAGAAGGTCCAGCTCGGCGAATAGTCTATGGGCTTTTTGATCTCGGCCATGACCGGCCTCCCCTTGGAAATATCCGGGCACTATTGCCCCAATTTCTAAAAGATTCCCTGCGGGGACTTGGTGAGTTACCCTCCTCTTCCTGGGAGAAAGGAAAGATCCATGCCGCTCGATCCGCTCGCCAAGCGTTTGTTGACCATGATGGCTGCGGCTGCGCCGCAGGCGCGGAGCCGGCCCAGCCTGGAGGCGCGACGGCAATCGCTGGCAAAGCTGATGCAGTTCGCGCGTGCCGAGGCGCCGGATGTGGCGACCTCCGACGGCATGCTGACCGGCCGCGCCGGCGAACTGCCCTATCGGCTCTACACGCCGGCAAGCGCCGGGGAGCTCGCACCGGGATTCGTGTTCTTTCACGGCGGCGGGCTCGTCGCCGGCAGCATTGCCACGCACGATCGCATCGCGGCCGCGCTGGCGCATGCCACCGGCTGCCGCCTCGTGTCGGTCGACTACCGGCTCGCGCCCGAGCACAGATTCCCCGCGGCCGTCGATGACGCGATCGCCGCCACCGAATGGGTGGCGCGCGAGGCGGCATCGCTCGGCATCGATGCGGACCGTCTGGTGATCGGCGGCGATTCCGCCGGCGCCACGCTCGCTGCGATCGTGTGCCAGGAGGCAGCGCAGACCGCCGGCCTCTCCATCGCCGCGCAATGCCTGATCTGCCCGGTGCTGGATTTCGAGGAGACCTCGCCCTCGCGCGAGGCCTTTGCCGAGGGTCACCTGATCGACCGCGCCACGATCGAAGCCGATCTTTCCGACTATCTTCCCGAGGACATCGACACCGCCGATCCCCGCGTCTCTCCGTTGCGCGCGACACGGCTCACAGGCCTGCCGACTGCGATCATCCACACCGCCGAATACGACCCGATGCGCGACGAAGGCAATGCCTATGCCCGCAAGCTGCTCGCCGCGGGCGTCGCCGTCGAGCATGTCTGCCACGACGGCATGGTCCACAATTTCCACGCCATGGGCGCGATCCTGCCGCAGGCGCAACTCGTGTTGTCGCAGATCGGCGAACAGGTGCGGAGGGCGGTGAGAAAGTCAGTGTGAGAATCACACTCTTGCGTCGAGAACGGCTCTGGCTGCCACGAGATATTCAGGCCAATGCGCATCCGCATAACGCTCGGCCTGCCGTGCGCAAGTGACGTCGGGCGCATGCGCGGCGGCGATCATGCGCGCAAAGCGTTCTTCGGCAACCGTCACATCGTCGACCACTGGCGCCGGTGCGGCCGCCACGGCGGTCGGAGCGAGGGCGAGCCCCGCCATTCCGGCGAGCAGGATGCGGCGTGACGTGTTCATGGCTGTCGTCCTCCGTTGTCCGGCCTGCGCTCCGGCAGGCGAGAGTGTCGGTGCAGTCACGACAGGGTAGCCGCGCGCGTCGATACAGTCCATCGTTTGCGGATAACGCTTGACCACGGGAACGATCACGTTCCATCTAGCATGAGGCTCCGCAACCAAGCCCCACGCGTCGGATTGTCACGTGTCAAACCGTTGCCCATCGCATCGTCCGGCTTTGCGCGCTGTCGCGCTGGGGCTGGCCTGCCTGACGGTTTCAGCAAGCGCTGCCTTCGCCACCGAGGCGGAGGAGGACGCACCGGCAAAGCCGACTGTTCCGAACATCTACCTCGACCTCCGCACCAGCTACGCGACGATCCCCGCAGGCACGCTCGGGCTCGGCTTCGGCACCACCTCGCTGTCGGCCGCGTTCCAAGCCCTGGCAGCGCGACGAGGCACGACGCTGCCGCACGGCTTGCCGGCGGCGAAGTCGATTGCGGTTGACCTGCCGCTGACCGTCGACGTCACCGACCGTGTCTCGCTCTATGGCGGCGTATCCGGATCGACGACGGATCTCGGTGGCGGCTGGTCGTCCTTCGACATCACCAGCTGGAACATCGGCGTGCAGGCCGACCTCCACCAGCAGAATGGCGGCAAGATCCCGACGATCACGCTGCAATCGACGCTGACGCAGTCGGTGCCGAACGAGCAGGGCATGGTGAATTCCTTCAACAACATCCTGGAATTCGATTACGCGCTCGACGAGGACGAGACGCGGGGCTGGTTGGCCGGCGTGCAATACACCACCGCCACCATTGCCAGCCCGTTCGCCAGCATCCGGCCGAACACGGTGCTCTATGCCGGCGGCTATTACCAATGGCCGAGCAACTGGAAGTTCACCGGGCGCCTCGGCATGCAGTCCTTCGGTGGCGCACAGCTCGCGGGACGGACGATCGCGGAGTCCTTCACCCAGCCGATCCTGCGGCTCGACCTTGACCGCATGGACGACAACGACAACCGCCTGTTCGGCATCACCGCGCTGATCGCGTGGACGCCGAAGCCGTCCTATCAGGTGACGTTGCGAACGCCGCTCTACGCCGTGCGCAATTAGGCATGATCCCGGAACACTGTGCAGCGGTCTTCCGAGAGGATCATGCTCAAACGAAACAAAGCCGTTGCTACTCCGGCACCGGCACGTCGAACGTATTGAGCGTGACCGAGACCATGCAGTAGACGCCGACCAGATAGGACAATTCGGCCGCGCCGTGCTCGCCGAACTCCTTCACGGCCGCGCGATAGGTCAGCTCCGGCAGCACGCCACCGCCGACAAGTGCCGAGGCCATGTCATAGGCGACCGCCTCCTGCCTGGTGAGGTCCACCGGACGCTGCCCGGCGACGATGGTCGCCAGCTTCTCGTCGGAGAGACCGCGCTGCTCGGCGACCAGAACGTGGGCATAGAGCTCGTACCCGGACCGGAAATGCGAGCCGGTGACGAGGATCGCGACCTCACGCACCGGCGCGGGCAGCAGCGGGTTCGACGCGACCGCCTTGACCAGCTCCCACACCGGCCCGCCGAAGCGCGGCTCGCGGATCCAGGGGTTCCAGGGCCCGAGCAGCGCGCCGTCGTCGCGCATGTTCACAAAGCCCTTGAAATGGCCCTTGATGCCGGCTCGCATGTCGTCATAGAGCGGCTTCTGTTCGTCGGTCAGCTGCTTCGGATCGAGAATGGGAAGGCGCACGGCAGGATCTCCTTGTTGAGACCGCAACCGTCCCCTGCATGCGTGCGCAGGGCAAGTGAAGTTGCCGTGACGGCCGTGCCATTTTGAAAACGAAAGACGCTATGACGCGACGGGGCTTCGTACGCTCTGCGGATTGAAGACGTCATCGACATCGAGCTTCAGCGGCTCGCCTGTCGCGAGGAACGACGACAACGCCGCCTCGTACGGCGCCGGATCGAGGCCGCGCGCTTTCAGCCATGCGGGCTCGTAACAGGTCTGCCGGTAGCGCTCGCCGGAATCGCAGATCAGCGTCACCAGCGAGCCCGCCACATTCGCCTGGCGCATTTCCGAGGCGAGCCGGCACAGCGCCAGGAAGTTGGTGCCGGTGGAGCCGCCGACCGCGCGGCGCAGCCGGCGCGACAGCACGTTCATCGCCGCGATCGTCGCCGCATCCGGGATCTTCATCATGCGATCGACCACGCCCGGCACGAAGGATGGCTCGCAGCGCGGCCGGCCGACGCCCTCGATCAGCGACGGGCGGTCGCAGACATGGGAGCGGTCCTGCGAGCGGAAGCAGTCGAAGAAGGCGGAATGTTCGACGTCGGCGACGCATAGCCGCGTCGGATACTGCCGATAGCGCAGATAGCGCCCGATGGTGGCCGAGGTGCCGCCGGTGCCGGCACCCATCACGATCCAGTCCGGCAGCGGGCGCGGCTCGCCCTGCAGCTGCGTGAAGATGGACTCGGCGATGTTGTTGTTGCCGCGCCAGTCGGTGGCACGCTCGGCGAAGGTGAACTGGTCCATGTAGTGCCCGTTCAGACGGGCGGCGAGCGCCGCGGCGTCCGCATAGAGCGCGCGACCGTCGTCGATCAAATGGCAGTTGCCGCCATAATGCTCGATCGCGGCAATCTTCTCCGCCGAGGTCGTCCGCGGCATCACGGCGTAGAAGGGCACGCCGATCATCTGCGCGAAATAGGCTTCCGAAACCGCCGTCGATCCCGACGATGCCTCGACGACGGGCGTGCCTTCGCCGATGTGGCCGTTGCAGAGCGCATAAAGGAACAGCGAGCGCGCGAGGCGATGCTTCAGGCTGCCGGTCGGATGCGTGGACTCATCCTTGAGATAGATGTCGATGCCGGAGAGCGCCGGCACGATCAACCGGATCAGATGCGTGTCGGCGGTGCGGCACTGGTCGGCCTCGATCGCGGCGACGGCCTCGTCGACCCAGCCGCGCCGATAGGCCGGCCTGGCCCGATTGGACTGGCGGAGGGGGAATGTCTGCATGGTATGAATCTCTCATGATGCGGATCGCGCATCAAGTGCGCTGGATTTAGTTTTGACGCGTTTTATGACGCGAACCGGTCTCCACTTCGCTGGACAACGCTCCAGCTCAAAACTCCAGCGGCGCGTTGTCGACGACTTCCTTCATCACGAAGAAGGTGCGGGTCTGGCGCACGCCGGGCAGCGCAATGAGCTGCTCGCCGTGGATGCGGTTGAAATCCTCCATGTCGCCGACGCGGATCTTGAGGAAGTAGTCGAAGTCGCCGGCGACCAAGTGGCAGTCGAGCACGAATTTCAACTTCGCAATGGCCTGTTCGAAGGTGGCAAAACTCTCCGGCGTCGAGCGGTCGAGCACGACGCCGACCATCACCAGCGTGCCCTTTGCCAGCTTCTTCGGCGCGACCATGGCGCGCACGGTGGCGATGAAGCCGTCCTCGAACAAACGCTGGGTGCGGCGGTGGCAGGTGGCGGGACTGATCGCGACCGTCTCGGCCAGCTCGGCGTTGCTGAGCCGACCATTATTTTGAAGCAATCTCAATATCTTAAGGTCTATGCGGTCGAGGCGGGACGCCATGGAAGAAGCTTTCACTCATTGCGTTTAATCTGGAAGGAATCTGGCCTACTGTACCTATTTGTGTAAGATACGGACAGTATCAACCCGATATTCGAGAGCACATTTTTCCAAGTCGATGCTAGCTCCGTTTCCCAGACGCCACCGCCAATCGGGATGACCAATGATGTTGGAAAAATTCGCGCGCTACCCGCTGACCTTCGGCCCGACGCCGATCGAGAAGCTGGAGCGACTGTCAAAACACCTCGGCGGCAATGTCGAGATCTATGCCAAGCGCGAGGACTGCAATTCCGGCCTCGCCTATGGCGGCAACAAGCTGCGCAAGCTCGAATACATCATTCCCGATGCGATCGCCTCCAACGCCGACACGCTGGTCTCGATCGGCGGCGTGCAGTCCAACCACACCCGCATGATCGCCGCCGTCGCGGCCAAGATTGGCATGAAGTGCCGCCTCGTGCAGGAGGCCTGGGTGCCGCACGAGGACGCGGTCTATGACCGGGTCGGCAACATCATGCTCTCGCGCATCATGGGCGCCGACGTCCGCCTGGTCGACGACGGCTTCGACATCGGCATTCGCAAGAGCTGGGAACAGGCGATCGAGGAGGTGAAGGCGGCGGGCGGCAAGCCCTACGCGATTCCCGCCGGCGCCTCCGTGCATAAATTCGGCGGCCTCGGCTATGTCGGCTTCGCCGAGGAGGTGCGTAAGCAGGAAGCCGAGCTCGGCTTCAAGTTCGACTACATCATCGTCTGCACGGTCACCGGCTCCACCCATGCCGGCATGCTCGTCGGCTTCGCCGCCGATGGCCGCGCCCGTAAGGTGATCGGCATCGACGCGTCCTTTACGCCTGCGCAGACCAAGGCGCAGGTGCTCGAGATCGCGCAGAACACCGCAAAGCTCGTCGAGCTCGGCAAGGAGCTCGTTGCCGACGACGTCGTGCTGATCGAGGACTACGCCTATCCCGCCTACGGTGTGCCGTCGGAAGAGACCAAGGAGGCGATCCGCCTCACCGCGCGCCTCGAAGGCATGATCACCGACCCCGTCTACGAGGGTAAGTCGATGCAGGGCCTGATCGACCTCGCGAAGAAGGGCTATTTCGAGAAGGGCGCGAAGATCCTCTACGCCCATCTCGGTGGCGCGCCCGCGCTGAACGGATATGCGTATGCGTTCAGGAATGGGTGAATGAGGGCATAGCCCTCGCCTTGTACACAGCTGTCGTCCCGGACAAGCGCAGCGCAGATCCGGGACCCATACGCCGCAGCAATAGTTTCACGAAGACTCGTGGTTGCCAGCGTGACGCAGCGACCTCGTCCTGTGGCTATGGATCCCGGATCTGCGCGCGCTTTGGGCGTGCTTGTCCGGGATGACGGCGGAGCATTTGTCCCCTACCTCGTTCTGACGATCTGAAGCAGCTCGTCGCCGTAGTGCTCGAGCTTCTTGTCGCCGATCCCCGGCACGCTACGGAGTTCGTCCAACGTCGTCGGCCAGGCCCGGACGATGCCGTCGATCGTTGCGTCGTGCAGTACCACGTAGGCCGGCACGCCACGTTCGCGCGCGACATCTGAACGCCAGGCGCGCAGGCGCGCGCGCAGCTCGGGATCGACATCAACCTGCGGTGCGCTGGCCGTCGGCGCGAGATCGCCCCGGCGGGATTTGGCGCGGCTCGAACGGAGGCGGGTCCCCGGCGCCTCCTCGCGCAGCCACACGTCCGTTTCGCCGCGCAACACACCGCGCGAGGACTCCGTCAGCTTGAGCGCCCCGAACGCTTCGCTGTCGCTTCGCAAATGTCCCATCGCCACCAATTGCCGCAGCACCGTGCGCCATTGCTTCTCGTTGAGCTCGCGGCCGATGCCGAACACCGACAGCTTGTCGTGGCCGAACTGCGTCACCTTCTCGGTCAGGCGCCCCACCAGCACGTCGATCAAATGCATCGCGCCAAAGCGCTGGCCGGTGCGGTAGACGCAGGACAGCAGCTTCTGCGCCAGCACCTTGCCGTCGCGCATCTTGGGCGGCGTCAGGCAATTGTCGCAATTGCCGCAGTTCTCGCCCATCGCGATCTCGCCGAAATAGGCGAGCAGCCGCCGGCGCCGGCAATGCGGTGTCTCGGCAAGGCCGACCAGCGCATCGAGCTTGCCGATCGAGACCCGCTTGAATTCGTCGGAGGCATTCGACTCGTCGATCATGCGGCGCTGCTGCACGATGTCCGAGAGGCCATAGGCCATCCAGGCCGTCGACGGCTTGCCGTCACGGCCGGCGCGCCCCGTCTCCTGGTAATAGGCCTCGATGCTCTTGGGCAGATCGAGATGGGCAACGAAGCGCACGTCGGGCTTGTCGATGCCCATGCCGAACGCCACGGTCGCGACAATGACGATGCCGTCCTCGTTGAGAAAGCGGTCCTGGTTGCGCGAGCGCACGCTGCCGTCGAGCCCGGCGTGGTAGGGCAGCGCCGCAATGCCGGCGTCTTGAAGCGCGGCGGCGACCTCCTCGACGCGGTTGCGCGACAGGCAATAGACCACGCCGGCATCGCCCATGTGGCGCTCGCGGATCAATTCCTTCAGCTGCGACACCGCGTTGCGCTTGTCGACGATCTCGTAGCGGATGTTGGGCCGGTCGAAGCTGGATACGAATTGCGGCGCGCCCGTCAGTTGAAGCCGCTCGACGATCTCCTTGCGCGTCAGCTCGTCGGCGGTCGCGGTCAGCGCGATGCGCGGCACGTCGGGAAACCGCTCGGCGATGATGGAGAGGCCGACATACTCCGGACGGAAGTCATGGCCCCATTGCGAGACGCAATGCGCCTCGTCGATCGCAAACAGCGACACCTTCGCCCGCGCCAGCAGCGACAGGCAACGCGGCGTGACCAGGCGTTCCGGCGCGACATAGAGCAGGTCGAGATCGCCCGCAAGAAGGCGTCGCTCGATGTCCGACGCCTCCTGCGGCGTCAGCGACGAGTTCAGCGCGGCGGCATTGACGCCGGCCTCGATCAGCCCGGCGACCTGGTCGCGCATCAAGGCGATCAGCGGCGACACCACGATGCCGCAGCCCTCGCGCAGCAAGGACGGAAGCTGATAGCACAGCGACTTCCCGCCGCCGGTCGGCATCAGCACGAGGCAGTTGCCGCCGTCGGTGACATGCCGGATGATCTCGCCCTGCGCGCCGCGGAAGCCCGGCAGACCGAAGACCGAATGCAGCACCGACAGCGCGTCGCGGCCGTTGGCCGGCGCAGACAGCGGAGCGGTGGAGGGAACGGACATGGGCGTGTCGGGAACAAGGCCGTGAGATTCGTCACAAGGCCAGTCGCATGGCAGCAGCGGCATGGCAAGCCCATCTTCTCCTCTCCCGATGGCGGCAAGGCTGTCGCATTTGAGAGTGTTTCCGCTGGGCCATCCTTCGAGACGCCGCTTTCGGCGGGCCTCCCAGGACGGGGACGACGTGCGTGGCAGCAGCTTCAACGAGCACCCGATTGGCCTCATCCCGAGAAGACGCCGTAAGCGGTCGTCTCGAAGGACGAGCGCGCGCTCAGGCCGCCGCCAAGATCATTCGATTGCCCTGCTGCAAGCGGGGAGAAAGACTACGCCCCGATCCGTCGCAGCGCCTCTGCAACGGTCACGATCGGCATGTTGCGCTTGCCAGCGGCCTCCAGCGCATGACGCATCAGGTGCGGTGTGCAGCCATAGGGGCTTGGCGCGTTGGCTACGTCGTGGCCGTAGAAGATCAGCCAGCCGCCGCTTGCGACCGCCTCGTCGAAATAGCGATCGACGCCTGCCGGATCGATCTCGCAATCCACAAGCGGCGAGGCGCGCAGGAACTGGAGGTCGATGACGTCGCGATTGACGCCGGGAAGAATGCTGCGCGCCGACCGGAATGCTTTTGCGAGTTGCGGCTTGCGCCAGACCGAGGCGATCCCATAGGGGTAGGCGAAGTTCTCCAGCGCGATCGAGGAATCGATGCCGCGGAAATGACTGCGGTTCCGCTCGATCTCGCGAGTCATCGCGGCCTCGTCGAGAGTGGCCGAGCTCCGGTGCGAGAAGGTGTGGCAGGCAATCTCGTGACCGGCCCTGTGAATCCGCACGATCGCGTCATTCGACAGGCCGTGCCAATGCGCCGACGGCTGATCGATCAAGCTGCCGGCAAGATAAAACGTCCCCCGGCCGCCATGCTTCTCCAGAAGCTCGGCACCCTCGCCTGCGGCGCTATCGGGGGCATCGTCGAAGGTGAAGCTCACCATCGGCGCATGCGCGGGCAATCGGTGCGGCGCGGCGCGGAAATGCCGGGCCAGCCGATTGCTCACGCGTCCCTGGAGTGCCGACCACACGCTGCGCTTCCCGTGATTCCCTATTCCTCTACTGAAACATTCGTGCGCAGGTTGAGGCAAGCCTAACGCCGGGGTAATCCTAACGTGAGACCAAGACCGCATCGGCTAGCGCGCCGCGACTGACGCGTCGGCGCCCGCGCCGAGATAGCGCAACCAGTTGCGGAATAGCACCGCTGCCGCGTTGCCGGCGCCGATATCGGCGCGCAAATTCAGCCCGGGCAGCTCGGTGGCGAGTGCCGGATGGCGCTGATGCGCCGCCTTCCTCTCGAAGCGAGCCAGTTTCTCTTCGGTCGCTGCGTCAAAATAGCTCACCGGCAGGCGCGGATAGGTCTCGCGCTCCCGCGCGAGATAGCGGCCGATGTCGCGCAGATATTCTCGCTGGAGCGACAGCGCGTCATATTCCGGGTGGCCCTGAAAGAACACGAAGCGGCTGGCATATTGGCGGACGAAGGCGTCGACGCCGGCTTGGGCCGAGCGTGTCAGCACCTGGTAACCGGCCTGCACGAGGTCGCTCTCGGCGATCTCGTTCAGGCGCGAATGCGAGACCTTGAGCGGCGCAGGCGCAGCACGGGTCAACGAATCGCTCGTCACGACGTCGCAATCGAAAATGCCGTGACATTTGACCGGCAGCCGCCGCCGTTCAATGCCGTCGAGGTGCAGCACCGCGGCATGCGCGGCGAGGCACGACCAGATCGTCGAGCGCGTGTGGGTCTTGGCCCAGTCGATGAGGTTCGTGAGGTCCCGCCAGTATGGCTCCTGGTCGAGCTCGGGCGCGATCGGCTCTGCGCCGGTCACGATCAGCCCATCGAACTTGCCTCGATCGAGATCGGAAAGGTCGGAATACTCGCTCTCGACATGCCACTTCGCTTCGGGCGACCGCTTCACGCTGGGAAGCGAGAAGCAGTGGAAGCGGATACGGCGCGGGCCTGCTGCAGCCTGGAGCAACTTCATGAACTGCCGCTCGGTCGCCTTCAGCGCCGGATCCGGCATGTTGTTGATCAGTCCGATGGTGAGGTCGGCGCCGGCATGGTCGCGTACGAGATCGCTCTCGCCCGGCACCAGTGCCGGGCTCGATATCGCTTGATCCCTGTCGATCAGGATCGTCATGGGCGACGCCGCCTACTCCGCGGCCTCGAGCCGCGCCGACGGGCAGGCCTTTTCCAGCGCCTGGTCGATGTCCTCGATGATGTCTGAAGCATGCTCGATGCCGATCGACAGACGGATGGTCTCCGGCAGCACGCCGGCAACGCGCTGCTGCTCCGCCGACATCTGCCGATGGGTGGTCGAGGCCGGATGGCAGGCCAGCGACTTGGCATCGCCGATATTGACGAGGCGCGTGATCAGCTTCAGCGCATCATAAAAGGTCTTGCCTGCCTCCATGCCGCCCTTGATGCCGAAGGTGAACAGCGAAGATGCGCTGCCATTCAGGTACTTTTGCACCAGCGCATAATACGGACTGTCCGGAAAGCCGGTGTAGTTGACCCAGGCGACGCGCGGATCACCGCGGAGGAATTCGGCGACCTTGCGTGCATTCTCGACATGGCGCCCCATGCGCAGCGCGACGGTCTCGATGCCCTGGAGCAGCAGGAAGGCGTTGAACGGCGACAGCACCGAACCCATGGTGCGCTGATAGACGCTGCGCGCGCGCTCGATATAGGCAGTCTTGCCGAAGCGATCGGCGTAGACGAGGCCGTGATAGGAAGCATCCGGCTTGTTGTAGGCCGGGAAGCGCTCGGCATGTTCGGCCCAGGGGAAATTTCCGGAATCGACAATGGCGCCGCCCAGCGTGGTGCCGTGACCGCCCAGGAATTTGGTCAGCGAGTGCACGGCGATGTCGGCACCGTAGTCGAACGGCTTGAGCAGGATCGGGGTTGCGACAGTATTGTCGACGATCAGCGGCACGCCATGCGCATGCGCGATCTTCGCCAGCGCCTCGATATCGCAGACATTGCCGGCGGGGTTGCCGATGGTCTCGGCAAAGACGGCCCGGGTGTTCTCATCGATCAGCTTCTCGATCGCCTCAGGCCTGTCGCTCTCGGCAAAACGGCCGGTAATGCCTTGGCGCGGCAGGATGTGGGAGAGCAGCGTGTGCGTGGTGCCGTAAAGCTGCGGCACGGAAACGATGTTGCCGCCGTGATCGGCGACGTTGACGAAGGCAAAATGCAGCGCGGCCTGCCCGGTCGCGACCGCAAGCGCGCCAACACCGCCTTCAAGTTGGGCGATACGCTTCTCCAGCACCGCACTGGTCGGATTGGCGATACGGCTGTAGCGAAAGCCTTCGGTCTCGAGATTGAACAGGGCGGCTCCGTGATCGGCGCTGTCGAAGGCGTAGGCCGCGGTCTGGTAGATCGGCACGGCGACCGCATGCGTCGTGGCCTCGGGCTCGTAGCCGGCGTGAATAGCGATCGTCTCGTTGCGCATCGTGCCACCTCCGCGTGGAGCGGGCCGCACTTATTGGCCTGTATGAGGCATGTGCTTTGTCCGCCGTCCTCGTGTTAGAGGCGGGTGGTAAAGCGGACAATAATTCGCCTAGAGATCGAGGAAGTAACCCTAACGCTTGTTGATGAATTGGCCGGAATTCGAGTTAATTTGAATTAATGGATTGGTGCGGTTTGCGGCAGCCGTCCCCGTGCCGTCGAAGCGGCGTGCCGAAGCCCTGTAACGCCGGGCAGGCGTGGCGTCGTCGTGCGCGTGGCGCGAACGCTCGTCGTGGTCGCGCTGCTGAATCCTCACCGAGAATGGCACCTCGTCGAAGGGATGCAGGATGATGGAGCGATCGCCCGGCGCATCACCCTCCCTCACTGCGAGTTGGCGCTCTCTTGCACGGCGCGGCATCCGCGCACGTTGCGGGCAAGTCTCAACGCGGGGGTCAGGCATAGCCCCGACGGAACTCGCCGAGCTCGCCGCGCGAGATCGCCTGCTTGTCAGGGGATCTTCTCGCGTCGATGACATGATCCGCAACACTATGGACACGCGCATTCACACTGCGGTCAACCCTTGCGTAAGTTCCACGATGCTAGCGTCCGCGCATTGCTTTCGTTCAAGGATGCGTCGGCTTGACCTCTGCCACCGGGAATGCTCGTCGCCTGTTCTCGCGCTTTGCCTCGGATCGAAACGGCAACATCGCTATCATCTTCGCGCTTGCGCTGGTGCCGTTGTTGTCGTTCGTCGGCGCTGCCGTCGACTATTCCCTCGCCGCGCGGGCGAAGACGAAGCTGATGGTTGCGCTCGACACCGCCGTGCTGGTCGCCACGGCCAAGAGCGAGATCACCAAGAGCGCCTCGGCCGCGCAGAGCGATGCACTGAAGGCGTTCGCCGGACAGATGTCCGCGTTCGGCATGACGTCAAGCTCCGTGACCATCACCGTGACCGACAGCGTCACCACCCGAACCGCCTCGGGGACGGCGACTTCGTCGGTGACGACCTATTTCATGGGTATCCTCGGCTACAAGACCCTCGGATTTTCGGTATCCTCGTCTGCCGCAGCCTCGCTGCCGTCCTACATCGACTTCTACGTGCTGCTGGACAACTCGCCGTCGCAGGGGCTCGGCGCCACCACGGCCGACATGACCGCGTTACAGAACGCGACATCCGACAGTTGCGCCTTCGCCTGCCACGACATTTACACATCGAGTTCCAAGAAGACGCTCCAGAAGTCGAGCTATTACTCGATCGCAAAGAAGCTGGGGATCAAGATGCGGATCGACCTGGTGCGTGACGCGACGCAGTCGCTGACGGACACGGCAACCGCGAGCCAGCTCGTCAGCAACCAGTACCGGATGGCGGTCTACACCATGGGCAGCGATTGCAGCTCGATCGGCCTGACCACGATCTCGGCGCTCACCTCGAGCCTTTCTTCGGTGAAGACAGCAGTTGCAGGCGTCGACCTGATGACGATCCCCTACACCAATTACAACAACGACATGTGCACGGATTTCGACGGCACCCTGTCGTCGATGAACGGCGCGATTCCGACCCCCGGCGACGGCTCCTCGTCCTCGCCGCAGAAATGGCTGTTCTTCGTCTCCGACGGTGTGGCCGACTACTATTATCCCTCGAGCTGCAGCCAGACCGTGATCACCTCGTCGGGCCGATGCCAGGAGCCGCTGACGACGACGATCTGCAACACCATCAAGGCGCGCGGCGTCAAGATCGCCGTGCTCTACACCACTTATCTCGCGATCACCAACAACAGCTGGTACAACACCTACATCGCGCCATGGCGCAGCTCGATCGCGACCAAGATGCAGGCCTGCGCGACGTCGGGCTATTATTACGAAGTATCGAGCGACGCCAGCATCAGCGACGCGCTCAATGCGCTGTTCCAGAAGGCAATCGCCGCCTCGCACCTGACGAACTAGCCGCGCCTTCCCGCCCGGGCTTCGCACATTGCGCGAAGCCCGTATGCAGGTTCAGGCCATGATCTCCCACAGGCGATGGGTGAGCACGCCGGCCCGCTTCTCGATCGCGGCCGCGGCATCGAGTGCGAGATCCTCGCGATAGCGCCCTGCAATCAGCTGCACGCCGATCGGCTTGCCGTCGTGGAGCGCCACCGGCACCACCGCGCCGGGCAGGCCCAGCACGTTGATGGCGGAGATGAAGCGGATCTCGCCCCAGAAGATCTCGCGCACGCGCTCGGTACTGACGGTGTCGTCACGCGGGCCCGGCGTCGGCTTCACCGTGGTCGGCGCCAGCACGATCGGATAGTCCTCGAAGAACAACTGCCAGGCGCGGATGTGGCCGCTGCGTGCGGCAGTCGCCTGCATCCAGGCCTTGAGATCGAGCACGTTGGCCTTTTCCTTCATGCCGCCCCAGGCCTTGTGGAAATCCTCGGACGTGACCTTCAGCATGCCGGCCTCCTGCATCACCACGGTCTCGTTGGTGATGATGTCGCACCAGGTCTGCCAGACACCGTCGATGTCGGGCACCTCGACCTCGCTGACGCGATAGCCGGAGCGCTCGAGATGATCGGCAGCCTGGCGCAGCGCCGCAGTGACGGACGGATCGACGTCCATGTCCTCGGGGATTTTTGCCAGCGCGACCTTGATCGGCCCCTTCGGCTTGGGTCCGACCAGCGGTGCCGGCACCCACCAGGGATCGCGCGGATCGCGCTGGCTCATCGCCTCCAGCGCGAGGCGAACGTCGGCGACGTGGCGCGCGAGCGGCCCCTGCGCCGACATCAGATGCGCCAGCATCGGCCGCTCCGCCGTTGCGCTTCCGTTGAAGGCGGGGATGCGGCCCTGCGTCGGCTTGATGGTGGCGACACCGTTGCAATGCGCCGGCCAGCGCAGCGAGCCGCCGATGTCGTTGCCATGGGCGATGGTGCCGATGCCCGCAGCGACCGCCGAACCCGCACCGCCCGAGGAGCCGCCGCAGGTGATATCAGGATCCCAGGGGTTCAGCGTCAGCCCGTGCAGGGGATTGTCGGTGAAGCCGCGGAAGGAGAATTCCGGGGTGTTGGTGAGACCAAGCACGATGGCGCCGGCCTTCCTGAGGTTGCGGACGACGGGCGCATCCGACGGCGCGATGAGGTCCTTGTTGGCGGGAACGCCGTTGAAATTCGGCCGGCCTTCATAGTCGACATTTTCCTTGATGGTGATGGGCACACCGTGCAGGACGCCGAGCTCGCCGCCCTTGGCGCGCTGCTTGTCGGCGGCGTGCGCGGCCGCGAGCGCCTCTTCCGAGAGATCCACGACAACCGCATTGAGCCTTGGATTGACGGCGCGCATCCGTTCGAGATGCGTTTCCACGACCTCGACCGCGGAGATTGCGCCGGAGCGGATCGCGGCCGCGGTATCGACTGCGGACCATTGCCAGGCCGGTCCCCTGGGACGGCGCGCGGTGGCTGATTTGCGCGCGGCGGCCTTCTTGGCCGGCTTGACCATTTTCGCAGCGGCGCCCTTCCGGACCGAGGTCTTCTTACCCGAGGTCTTCTTGCTCGAGGTCTTCTTTGCCGCTTTCCTGGAAGTACTTTTCTTCTTGGTCGCCGTCTTCTTCGCCACGTCGCATCTCCTGCAATTGTGCGGCGGAGGTTACGGACGATGATGAGGCGTGTACAGCAGCGTTTCTGCATGGCGCGTTGCGACGATACACCGATGCGACGAATTGCCGGCGCCCCCTGGACTACACAGGCGGCGGACTCAGCCGGGCAAAACCCGGCTGGATGCGATAGGGATAATAAGGATAGGGCGGCATCACCGTGCTGGCCTCGTCGAGACGCTTGACGTGATCCGCGCTCAGCGACCAGCCTGCTGCGCCGAGATTGTCGCGCAGCTGCGCTTCGTCGCGAGCGCCGATGATGACTGAGGCGATGGTGGGGCGCCTCAGCAGCCAGGCGATCGCGACCTGCGGCACGGTGCGGCCGGTCTCCATCGCGATCGCGTCCAGCACGTCGACGATGGCGTAGAGCGTCTCCTCGCGCACCGGCGGACCGAACTGTGCGGTCGCGTGCAGGCGGCTGTTCGCCGGCGGCGGCTGGCCGCGCCGGATTTTTCCGGTGAGCCGGCCCCAGCCGAGCGGACTCCAGACCAGAGCACCCACACCCTGGTCGCGCGCGAGCGGCATCAGCTCCCATTCATAGTCGCGGCCGAGCAGCGAGTAGTAGACCTGATGCGCGACATAGCGTGGCCAGCCATGCCGGTCCGCAATGGCGAGCGACTTCATCAACTGCCAGCCGGCGAAATTGGAGACGCCGACATAGCGCAGCTTGCCCGCGCGCACGAGCATATCGAGCGTCGACAGCACCTCCTCGATCGGCGTGAAGGCGTCGAAGGCATGGAGCTGGAGCAGGTCGATGTAGCCAGTGCCAAGCCGGCGCAGCGCAGCGTCAACCGAGGTCAGGAGCCGCTGCCGCGACGAGCCCGCATCGTGCGGCCCCTCGCCCATCGGCAGGCTCATTTTGGTGGAAATCAGCACCTTGTCGCGCCGGCCCCTGATCGCAGCACCGAGAATCTCCTCGGACGCACCGTTCGAATAGACGTCGGCGCTGTCGAACAGATTGACGCCGGCATCGAGGCAGATATCGATCAGCCTGCGCGCCTCGTCCGCGTCGCTGCGGCCCCAGGCCGAGAACAGCGGGCCCTGACCGCCGAAGGTGCCGGTGCCGAAGCTGAGGACGGGGACCCTGAGTCCGGAGGCCCCGAGATTGCGGTATTCCATTGTGGGTCTCCTTCGCTATTCCGCCGGGCACGCCGCGGCGACGACCGACGCGCGCTCGAGCCGAAGGCTCCACAGCGCCAGCGCGAGGCCGATCGCGGTGATGCCGGCAGCGACCAGCGGCAACGCGGGAAGGCCGAACCCGCGGTCGATGGTGAAGCCGCCGGCCCAGGCGCCGAGCGCGTTGCCGAGATTGAACGCGGCGATGTTGAGGCTGGAGGCGAGCGTGCGGCCGCCGGGGCCGGCTGCCTCCAATACGCGAAGCTGGAGCGGGGCGACGGTTGCGAAGGCGGCGATGCCGAGCAGCAGGATCAGCGCGATGGAAAGGATCTTGATCGATAGCACGGCTGCCAGCCCAAGCAGCACGATCGCAAGCGCGGCAAGCGTGCCGGTCAAGGCCCGTGCCAGGCCGCGGTCCGCAAGCTTGCCGCCGGCGACGTTGCCGATCGCGAGCCCGACGCCGAACACCAGCAGGATCGGCGAGACGGCAGCCTCCGAGAAGCCGGTGAAACGCGTCAGGATCGGCTGGATATAGGTGAAGACGACGAACAGGCCGGCGAAGCCGAACACGGTCATGGCGAGGCCGAGCAGCACCTGCGGACGACCGAGCACAGCGACCTCTTCGGCAAGCGAGATCGGCTTGTCGCCATTGCCGACATGGCCAGGCACGAGCGCGGCGACCACCGCGAACGCGATCACGCCGATGACCGTCACGGCCCAGAACGCGGCACGCCAGCCGAGCATCAGACCGAACCACGCGCCGAAGGGTACGCCCAGGAGCGTGGCGACCGTCAGACCGATGAACATGGTGGCGATCGCGGAGGCACGCTTGTCCTCGGCGACGAGGCTGGTGGCCACGACCGAGCCGACACCGAAGAACGTGCCGTGAGCGAGCGAGGTCAGCACGCGCGCAGCCATCAGCAGTTCGTAATTCGGGGCCAGCGCGCAAGCCGCATTGCCCAGCGTGAAGATCGCCATCAGCGCGAGCAGTACTGTTTTCCGTGGCATCCGCCGCGTCGCCAGAGTCAGCACCGGCGCGCCGACGAACACACCGAGTGCATAGCCCGATATCAGCAGGCCGGCGACCGGCACTGAGACATGCATGTCGGCGGCGACCTGGAGCAGGAGGCCCATGATGATGAATTCGGTGGTGCCGATGCCGAAGGCACCGGCGGTGAGCGCGAGGACGGCGGGAGGCATGCGTGGCTCCGATGGATGAGACGAAGCCTCGCAGATAGCGGCATGGCCGCAAAACCATTAGAATGTCGGCAATCCAATCATTTGTGACGTGAATTCAACATGGCCCGTTTCGACACCAACCGCTCCGCCGAAATGGAGGTTTTCGTCCGCGTGGTCGATCTCGGCGGCTTCACCCAGGCCGCGCGAAAGCTGCGTCTGACGCCGTCGGGCGTCAGCAAGCTGATGTCGCGGCTGGAGGCGCGGCTCGGCGCACGGCTCGTCAACCGCACCACGCGCAAGCTGACGCTGACCGAGGAGGGCCAGGCCTTCTACGAGCGGGCCGTGCGCATCCTCGCCGAAATGGAGGAGGCCGAGCGCGAGGCCGCCTCAGGCGCGGCGCCGCGCGGCCGTCTCACGGTCAATTGCAACATTCCCTTCGGCATGCTGCATGTGGTGCCGTTGATCCCGCGCTTCCTGGAGCAGCATCCCGACGTCACGCTCGATCTCGTGCTGACCGACACGCTGATCGACCTGATGCAGGAGCGCGCCGACGTCGCCATCCGCGTCGGCCCGCTGCGGGCCTCGCGTCTCGTCGCGCGAAAGCTCGGCAGCAGCCGCATGGTCGTGGTCGGCGCGCCGGACTACCTCGCCCGTTGCGGAACGCCGAAAACGCCGGCGGATCTCGCCGATCACCGTGGCATCGGCTGGACTTTTCCGCGCAGCATCCGCGGTTGGCCGTTCAGGCGCGGGGATCACACCGAGGAGGCCGTGCCCACACCCGTCGCGCGCGCCAGCGACGGTGAAGCCGCCCGCCGCCTTGCGCTGGGCGGCGTCGGGCTTGCCCGGCTCGCCCTCTTCCACATCGGCCCCGACATCGAATCCGGCCGCCTCGTTCCGGTGCTGCAAAACTACAATCCCGGCGACCGCGAAGACATCCACGCCGTCTATGTCGGCCACACCGCGCCGCTGCCCGCGCGCGTGCGCGCGTTCATCGATTTCCTGGCCGAGCACGTGCGGGTGAACGATCCGGCGTTGAAACGGGCGGGCGATGGAAGGTGGAGATTGGTGTGATGAGGCTGGTGAAGGGACTGCGCTGAAATGAGCCGAACCTTCCAGCTCCGGCGCTGCGGCGAGCAATCTGACAAACCACCGCGGCGGCATCTCAGGAATCCACCGCCGCAGAGTCGGCTGAGTTGCGGCCGAAATCACGAAGCCGTGGTCACCCGCTTCGTCCGCACGGCCAATGCGACGCTCAGCCGTTCGAGCACCACGAAGAACGGCGGCACGAAGAGCACGGCGAGGAAGGTCGAAGCCAACATGCCGCTCACGACCGCCAGCCCGATCGAAACGCGGGCGCCGGCGCCGGCCCCGCTGGCGAATACCAGCGGGAGCATGCCGAAAATGAAGGCGCACGAGGTCATCAGGATCGGGCGCAGGCGCAGCCGTGCCGCCTCGATCGCCGCCTCGGCGACCTCCATGCCCTCGGCCCGCTTCTCGCGCGCATATTCGACCACCAGGATGGCGTTCTTGGCAGCGAGCGCGATCAGCAGGACGATGCCGATCTGGGTGTAGAGGTTGTTCGGCATGCCCGTCGCATCGAGCGCGATGACCGTGCCGAGCAGCGCGAGCGGCACGGCGAGGATCACCGCGAGCGGCTGCAGCCAGCTCTCATATTGACCGGCGAGGATGAAATAGACGAGCACCAATGCAATGAGGAAGACGCGATAGATCTGGTTGCCGACGATCTGTTCCTGGTAGGACATGCTGGTCCAGGCGGTGCCCATACCGGGCGGCAGCGACTTGGCCGCAACCTCGCTCATCAGCGACATCGCCTCTCCGGAACTGAAACCGGTCGCCGGACTGCCGGTGACGGTCGCCGCAGGATAGAGATTGTACAGCGTGATCAGTGGCGGGCCGACTTCATCCTTGATGGCGGCGACCGTGCCCAACGGCACCATCCGGCCATCGGCACCCTTCACCTTCAGCTTGAGGATGTCGTCGGGCTGGAGCCGGAACGCGGCATCCGCCTGTACGTAGACCTTGAACACGTAATTGTACTTGGTGAACTGGTTGACGTAGGTCGACCCCATATAGGTCTCCAGCGCCGAGAAGACCTGGCCGACGGTGATGCCGATGGCCTCGGCCTTGGTGCGGTCCACCACCAGACGGAACTGCTTGACCGCCCCCTTGAAGTTCGGCGCGACATGGGCAAGTCCGGTCTGGGTCGACGCATTGGCGGCGAGCTGGTCGACGGCGTTCTGCAACGCCACGAAATCGGAGCTGCCGTCCTTGATCTGCACCATCATCGTGAATCCGCTGGCATTGCCGATGCCCTGGATCGGCGGCGGCAGCATGATCAGCGCCGTCGCGCTGTCCATGCCGTCGAGAGCGGCTCGGGCATTGGCCGTAATGCTGCCGATGCTGAGATCGCCCGTCTTTCGGTCGTCCCAGGGCTTGAGCACCACGTAGAGCATGCCGGCGTTGTACAGCGTCGCGTTGTTGTCGAGCGGCGAGATGCCGGACACCGCAATCACGTCCTCGACGCCGGGGACCGCCTGCACGAGCTTTACCGCGTCCGCGACGGCAGTTTCTGTCCGGTGCGCGGAAGCCGCGTCGGGCAGCTTGAGACTGACGACGAAATAGCCCTGATCCTCGTCCGGCAGGAAGCCGGTCGGCACCGTCGAGAGGCTGTAGAACGCAACACCGATCAAGGCGATCCCGAGCAATGCAACCGGAATGCTGAAGGCGACGATACGGCTGATCAGCGCCGTGTACAGCATCTCGGCGCGCCCGTAGACGGCGTTGAAGGCGCGCGCGGCGACGTTGCGCTCCTGCGGCGGCACCGATGGCCGCAGCCACAACGCGCATTGCGTCGGTTTCAGCGTCACGGCGTTTATGGCGGAGATGACTGCGGTCGCCGCGATCACGAGCGCGAACTGCTGATACATCTTTCCAGTCAGTCCGGACAAGGTCGCCGCCGGCAGGAACACCGCCATCAGCACCAGGGTGATGCCGATCACGGGGCCGAACAGCTCGGACATCGCCTTCACCGCAGCTTCGCGGCTGGACTTGCCGGCATCCAGATGACGCGCCACACCCTCGACGATCACGATGGCGTCGTCCACCACGATGCCGATGGCAAGAACCAGCGCGAACAGGCTCGTCGTATTGATGGTGAAGCCGAGCAGCGACATCGCGGCAAACGCGCCGATGATGGTCACCGGCACCGTCGTCGCCGGCACCAGCATCGCCCGCCAATCCTGCAGGAATGCGAGGATCACGATCAGCACAAGGCCGGCGGCGATCACCAGTGTCTCGTAGACCTCGCGGACCGAAGCGGTGATAAACTTGGTGCTGTCGAACGAGACCTTGTAGGCGAGCCCGGACGGGAACGACTTGGACAGCTCGTCCATCTTGCTCTTGACGCTCTCGGCAATCGTCAGGGCATTGGCGCCGGACAGCTGCGAGATCGCTATCGCCGCCGACGGCCTGCCGTTCAGCGTCGCGGTTTGGCCGTAGGACGCAGCGCCGAGCTCGATCCGGCCGATGTCGCGGATGCGGACAATCCTGCCGCCCTCGCCGCTCGCCACCTTGACCACGATGTTCTCGAACTCGGCCGCCTCGGAGAACCGGCCGGTGACATTGAGCACGTATTGGAAGTTGACGGTGTCCGGCGTCGGCGGCGCACCGACGAGACCGGCGGTCACCTCGTTGCTCTGCTGCTGGATCGCCGAGGTCACATCGCTCGGGGTCAAGCCGAACGCCTGCAGGCGGCCGGGATCGAGCCAGATACGCATGGCGTAGGATCCCGACCCCAGCACCGTGACGTTGCCGACGCCGGGAACGCGCGCCAGCTCGTTCTGGAGGTGGATGGTGGCGTAATTGGCGAGGAACAGGTTGTCGTAACGTCCCTCGGGAGAATAGAGATTGATGAACTGAAGAATCGAGGTCTGCTTCTTCTGGACATTCAATCCCTGCGTCGAGACCGCGCTGGGCAGTTGCGCGCTCGCCAGCGAGACCCGGTTCTGCACCAGAACCTGCGCCGTGTCCGGATCCGTGCCGATGTCGAAGGTGACGACAAGACTATAGCTGCCGTCGCTCGCGCTGGTCGACTGCATGTAGATCATGTGGTCGACGCCATTGACCTGCTGCTCGACGGGAAGAGCGACCGTGTCCATCACGGTGCGCGCGCTGGCGCCGGGATAGGTCGCGGTCACCGATACGGTCGGCGGCACCACATTTGGATATTGCGACACCGGCAGGCTCGCCAACGCCAGTGCGCCGACCAGGACGATGAGGAACGCCAGCGTGTTCGAGAGCACCGGCCGTTCGATGAAGAAGCGCGAGAACATGTGAGCCTTGTGAGTGCCGGTGACCTATTGCGAGCTTCGTCCCGACCCTGCGGCCGGGACCGGAGAGGCAGGTGCGGGCGTCGAGCCTTGGCCGGCGGCGGCCATTGTGCCGGAGACCGGATCGACCGTATTGCCGACAACCGCGCGCTGGATCGATCCGATCACGACCTTGTCGTCGGCCTTGAGCCCGCCGGTGATGACACGAAGCTGGCCTTCCACCGGACCGGTCGTCACCTGACGCTGGGCAACCACCTTGTCCTCGCCGACCACCATCACATAGCTGCCGGTCTGGTTCGACTGCACCGCGGTGTCATTGACGAGCAGCGCGTTCTCGATCTTGCCGACCGGAACCCGAACACGCACGAACAGGCCGGGCACCAGCGCGATATCCTTATTTTCGAACACCCCTCGCAATTGCAGCGTGCCGGTGTTGGGGTCGAGCTGCGGGGCGATGTAATCGATCTTGCCTTTGTACTGAAACGCGGTATCCGCGGCGAGCGCCACCTCGACCGATCGCTCCTCGGCGTTCTCGCGCAGGTCCCTGAGCGTCTTGCCCTGCTTGGCAAGGGCATCACGCATGTCGATCTGCTGCTGCTCGGAGATGTTGAAATAGACGTAGATCGGATTGACCTGAAGGACCGTCGCGAGCTTCGTCGGACCGGACTGGCCGACCAGCGAACCGACCTCGGCAAGGTGCCGAGTAACCACGCCGTCGAAGGGCGCACGCACCGTGGTATAGCCGAGCGATGTCTGCGCGAGCTTGAGACTGGCTTCGTTGGCGGCGAGCTGGGCGTTCGCCATCTCGTAGTTCATCGTCGCCTCGTCGACCGCTCGCTGGGTGGAAACGTCCTTCTGGCCCAGCGTGACCTGCCGATCGTATTCCCGCTTGCTATTCACCTGCTTGGCTTTCGCGCTCTCCACCTGCGCCTGCTGCAGATCGAGTTGCGCTTGGTACTGGTCCCTCTCGATCTCGAACAGCACGCGGCCCTTCCTGACCGCTTCGCCGTCGCGATAGCCGATCCCCGTCAGGAAGCCCTGAACGCGGGCCTCCACATCGACTGCGGCGAGCGGCGCAGTGTTGCCGGTGAACTCGGCGTACAGGGTGACCGGCCGCTGGATTGGGCCTGCCACCGCCACCTTTGCCGCCGGCGGCGCAGCATACCGATTTTTCTCGTTGCAGCCGGACAGAGCCGGCATGGCGCAAACCAGGCCCGCGGCAATCGCCAAGCGGGCCGGCCGGCCGGCAAAACCACCCCCCGTTAGTACCAACGTCTCCATCTCTACTATCCCCCGCCATGCGGACCATCCATGTCGGCCGCGGTTTGCTTCGTCTGCAGATCTATCGCTCCGGTGCGGCACTCTGCACCCGGAGCACCGCCCGCAGTCGTCCCGAAAGGGCGCGGACATTCCCTGCGTCGGGGGCTCACGCAAAGCGAGCATCAGCGCCGCGATCGTTTGGGCCGCACCTGGCTCGATCGCAACATCACCTCACCGGCGCAAGCGCGGCCACGGAGTTGGGCCAGGGGCCCAAGCCTGGCGCTCATGAATGCCTCTTGATGCCCCCTTGGCGCGTTGCGGCAGCTGCAGCATTGCCGATGCGGATCAAGTTACCGCGCTGACGCAATCGAGAATCAATCGATTGGCCAAGCTATATACAGAAAAAGCAGGGCCGGCGCATTTTCCGCGGAAGGTGTTTGTGAGGCGGAGCTTGCAGCCGGTCGCGGCAACGACGGCCTTGGCAGCGTCACCCATCTCGCAAGACAATGCCGCCTTGCGATCGTACGCTCATTAAAATTAAAAGGTGTGAATGCACTGTTGCTGATCACCAGCCATCCATCCACCCTTTGTGAATTCGGGAGATACAGAGACCGGTGTCGCGGGAGATCGCCCGAACCTGCATCTGTTCACGCAAAGCGCCTAACCTGGAAAGCTGATCTTCTCCTCGCCGTGCGAAACGTCATGGCGAGCAATGTCGGTACCAGGAGCGCGTGACGGCGGAATAAATACTTCGCGTGCACCATGGGGGCATGATGTCATGGTACGCTTGATGACCGCGGGCTTCCCGGGAATGGCCCGGCGGACCGCCTCCATCGATCGTACGAATTTTGGAAATCGTGAGCCAGCGAACGAAGCGGTCAAACCGCGCATATGGCGGAGAGAGTGGGATTCGAACCCACGGTACGGTTTCCCGCACACACGCTTTCCAAGCGTGCGCCTTAAGCCACTCGGCCATCTCTCCGGAGCGCCCTCTCTTGAAGGGGCGCTGATGATTTTGCAAGGGATCGCGGAGCGAATCGGGCGATTTTCCGCAACTTGTTGTATTTACAGGACAATAGCTGGCCCTGCAGGTGCCTTGACGCGCCTGCCGCCTGAACCGCAGGCGGGTTTGGCGCGACGATTCACGGGAAGCCGCCAAACGCGACCGGGGACGCCATGACTATCTGCAGGACCATCGCCGCCTTTGGCCTGATTTCGGCCCTTGGCTCCGCCTTCGCCGTGCCCGCCGCCGCGCAGGTGTGCGCCCGGCAAGGCGTCGACGTCAGCTGCGACGACGGCCGGCGCGGGGTGCTTTCGGGCGATGCCATCCTCTGGCCGGACGGCACGCGCTCGAGCGCGACGCCGCATCAGAGCGTGATCATCGGCAACAAGAGCTCGGTCCATGTCGGGCCCGGCGTGTTCGTCGGCCAGGGCAAGGGCGTGGTGCCGCTGGACGATCCCAACGCGCCGAACAAGCGGCAATGCGCGATTCTGGAAGGCGTGTCGTATTGCTATTGAGGGTCGCGCTATTCGCCGTCGGCCATCATGCCGGGCTCGTCCTGGCTCGTCACGGGCATCCACGTTCCCGGATCCGCGTGGCAAGACGCGATGGCCGGGGCATGCCCGGCCATCACGAGTGGATAGAGCCTGCGAAAATCCTAAATCAACCGCACGCCTGATATCGCGGACTTCAGCCAGCGCAGCGCCTGCGGCGGCTGGGCTGCGAGCGGAGCGACCGCCGCCTTCTCCGTCCGGCACTTCTCGAGCTCAGCGACGAAGTCGGCGGACCATTGCTGGATGGTGTGGCCGCGCAGCTTCTTCATCATCGCATCCCAGCGCATCTTGCGCTCGGTGAGCGGCATCGAGGCCGCGACCGCGATCGCACGCGCCATACCGTCGATGTCGTGCGGATTGACCAGCAGTGCGGCGTCGAGCTCGTTGGCGGCGCCTGCGAATTTCGACAGCACCAGCACGCCGGGATCGGCCGCGTTTTGCGCGGCGACATATTCCTTTGCAACGAGGTTCATGCCGTCGTGCAGCGGCGTCACCACGCCGATCTGCGCGGTGCGGTAGAGACCCGCGAGCACGGCCTGGCTGAAGCCTTTGTTCAAATAGCGGATCGGCGTCCAGTCGACCTCGCCATGGCGACCGTTGACGTCGGAGACGAGGCGCGCAACGTCGTTCTGGAGATTGCCATAGGCCTCGATGCCGCCACGTGATGGATTGGCGATCTGCAGCAGCGAGATGCTGCGCGCAAACTGCGGCTGCTCGGTCCAGAGTCGGTCGAACGCGCTGATGCGGTTGACGAGCCCCTTCGAATAGTCGAGCCGGTCGACGCCGATCGCGAGCCGCTCGCCGTTGAGGCTGCGCCGCAACCGCGACACATCGGGATGTGAGGCGGACTTCGCGGCGTATTGCGCAAACTTCTCCGCATCGATGCCGATCGGAAACACTTCGCAGCGCGTGCGCCCATGCTGCGAGATCGCAACGCCGTCCTCGGTGGCGAGGCCAAGCTCGCCGGCGACATAACCGAGAAAGTTCTGGCGATCGTCCTCGGTCTGGAAGCCGAGCAGATCGTAGGCAAGCATCGCCGTGATCAGTTCGCGATGGTTGGGCACGCCCTGCATGACCGCGGCGACGGGCCACGGCGTATGGAGGAAGAAGCCGATCGGATCATCGACGCCGAGGTCGCGCAGCTCGGCGCCAAGCGCGAGGAAATGATAGTCCTGCACCCAGAACGCCGTTTTGGCTTTTCGGAAGCGCAGCAGGGCGCGCGCCATGAAGGCGTTGACCTCGCGATAGCTGACATAATCCTCGCGCGAGACGCGGATCAGATCGCTGCGCGAATGCAACGCCGGCCACAGTGCCGAATTGGCAAAGCCTTCGTAGTAACCGCCATAATGCGCCGCCGGCAGGTCCAGCGTCGCAATCGCGCCCGTCCCGAGCGCCTCGATCTCGGCGAAGGGTTCCTTCTGATGGCCATCACGCACCCGGCCGGAGGAACCGACCCAGATCGCCCCAGAATGTTCGACCACGGGGAGCAGTGCCGCCGCAAGACCGCCCGTCATGGGCTCGTTGGGTTTGCCGCGCGCGACGCGATTTGAAACGATAACCAAGTTCACAGGTCGTCCCCTCCTGTTCATTCCACCCCGTTTAACTGCCGTTCATCAATATGGTTCCTGATCATCGTTTCAACCAATTGAAACCAAAATCGGGCGCGCGCGTTGGAACTGGTTTCGCTTGCGGAACGCCCGGAATATCGCTGCAAAGACAGCATTTCCGATCCTGATGTGCAGCATGCATCGCGGCGCGCAGTGGGGCTGCGCCAAAGGTATTCATGTCCGCGAAGTGGCGCTGCCTTGGTTTCACCTCGGATCGAGCAGTCGCGCGAGAAATGCGCGCACGTCGCTCGGCGCATCGAAGTGTCCGTTCACACCGATGGCGCGGCGGCCGACCGAGAAGGCGAGCCCGTCCATGTCGGGCATGATCGCGAATACCGTCTCGTCGGTGACGTCATCGCCGATGAACAACGGGCGCCGTCCCCTGAACGGCTCGTGCTTCATCAATTCGCGCACGCCGCTCGCCTTGGTGAAGCCGGAATGCTTGATCTCGCAGACGAACTTTCCGGGCAGCACCTCGATCGGCGCATTGGGCAGGTCGGCGCGGATCAACGAGACGGACTCGTAGATCGCCTTCTCCGCATGCGGCGCCAGACGGTAATGCAGCGCGAGCGAGTAGCCCTTGTCCTCGAGCAGAATGCCATGGCTGAGCTTGGCGATGGCCGCCAGGCGCCGCTTCAGCTCCTTGTCGAGCGGCGGCGCGTGCACAGCATCCGCTTCGTTGTCCACCGACAGCCGCATCTCCGCACCGTGGCCGGCAACGGCGCGGAACACGTCCGGCGCGAAGATCAGGTCGATGTCGTTGAGTGAGCGGCCGCTGACCAGCGCCAGCGCCCCGGACGTGCGCTCGGTCAGCCGGCCCAGCGTTTCCGACAGGCCCGGCGGCACCCACACCTCGCGCGGTGTCGGCATCAGGTCGAGCAACGTGCCGTCGATGTCGAGCAGGATCGCGATCTCGTCGAGATGCGGCACCAGCGCATGCGGCACCGGCACCGCTTCGGGCGCATCGTCATCCAGCATGGTGCGCTTCTGGTCCAAAGCCATCTCCGCAAGTTCCGATTTCATCAGTCTACTCCATAAAGGCGAGCGGCCGCGCGATTTGTTCGAGCGATTTGCGCTCCGCGGAGACGGCGTAGCGCCACGCCACGATCGCAGCCGCGATCATCAGGGCTGCCCCCAGCAAATAGCCGGCGAACACGCTATTGCGTGATCCCGTGTCGATCAATGCGCCGAACAGCGCCGGCCCGATCACGCCGCCGATGCCGGTACCGACCGCATAGAACACCGCGATCGCCAGCGCGCGAACCTCCAACGGAAATGTTTCGCTGACGGTAAGATAGGCCGCGCTCGCAGCGGGCGAGGCAAAGAAGAAGATCACCATCCAGGCCACGGTCTGCCCTTGCGCGCTCAGCACGCCGATCGAGAACAGATAACCCGATATCGCCAGTAGCACGCCCGATGCGCCGTAGGTGAACATGATCATGGTGCGGCGGCCGAGCGTATCGAACAGACGGCCGAGCAGCAGGGGCCCGAGGAAATTGCCGGCGGCAAAGGGCAACAGGTACCAGCCGACTTGATCGGCACTAATGCCATAGAAATCGGTCAGCACCAGCGCGAAGGTGAAGAAGATGGCGTTGTAGAAGAACGCCTGGGCGCTCATCAGCACGAGGCCGACCACCGCGCGCTGGCGATAGGCCGAGAACAACGTATGTGCGACCTCGCGGAGCGGCGTGTGATCGCGCATTCTCAGGCGGATCTTCGTGAAGCGCCCGTCCGTCAGGTCCTGATCATGCCCGATCACCGAACGCTCGATCCCGTCGACGATGGCATGGGCTTCGTCGGGACGGCCATGGATCATCAGCCAGCGCGGACTTTCCGGGATCCACATTCGCATCAACAGCACGACGAGGCCGAGGGTCGCGCCTATGAGAAAAGCCAGCCGCCAGCCGAGATCGGGATCGATCACGGCAGGATCGAGCAGCACGATGGCCGCCACCGCGCCCATCGCGGCGCCGATCCAGAAACTGCCGTTGATGACGAGATCGGTCCAGCCGCGATAGCGCGCCGGCACCAATTCCTGGATGGTCGAATTGATCGCGGTGTACTCGCCGCCGATACCGGCGCCGGTGAGGAAACGAAACAGTGCGTAGCTCGCGACGTCCCATGACAGCGCGGTCGCCGCCGTTGCCGAGAGATAGAGCGCAAGCGTGATGAAGAACAGCTTCTTGCGGCCGATGCGGTCGGTGAGCCAGCCGAAGCCGAGCGCGCCCAGCACGGCGCCCGCCAGATAGGCGGAGTTGGCGATGCCGAGATCGAGATTGGAGAAATGCAGCGACGGGCTCTGCTTCAGCGCACCGGAGAGCGCACCGGCCAGAGTCACTTCGAGCCCGTCGAGAATCCAGGTGATGCCGAGCGCGAGCACGACGCGGGTGTGGAAGCCGCTCCACGGCAGCGCGTCGAGCCGCGAGGGAATGCTGGTCTCGACGATACGGTCGGTCGCGGTCGCCGGCGGGACTACGGGTGCATAGTTCAGGGCTGGACTTTGCTGCAATTCCATCGGGTTCGTCTGATCAATGGAAACAACCCCTCTCACGTGATGTGGACGGGTCGATCCGATCATCGGGGTGCGGCAATTCGCCTGCCACCTGCGACAACGCCTGCGGCGAGGCCAGGTTCCCATGGGAACGCCCGTTGGCACCGCTCGTTTCCGATGGAGCCGCAAGGAGTTGACGCATGGCTCACGTCAGAAAGACGACACATTCAAGGAAGACGGGCGCGCGCAACACCGCGCGTCGCAAGGCGAGCACGACACGCAAGGGGTCAAATCGCCGTGCAGCACCGAAGCGCTGGTCGCAACGGGTGACGCAGGAGAGCGACGCACTCGATCTCAAGCGCGGAGTGTTCAAGCTCAAGGACCCCAGGAAGATCGCGGCCTCCCTGAAGCGCTCGGCGGAGCACAGCTCGCGTCGCAAGACCGGCGCCTATCGCTCGGCGCTGTCGATGCTGACCTTCTACATCAACCGCGCCGGCAAGACGCTGCCGAAGACGCAGCGCACGCGACTGGAGCGCGCGAAGGTGGAGCTGAAGCGAGCCTTCGGGAAGGAGTGAGGCTCGCATGGCGTCTGCTACTCCGCTCTCGTCGCGCGACGACAGCGGAGATGAGGCAGCGCGGACTTCGGAGGCCGTGAACCTACGCCGCCCTTATATTCGCCATGAAGCGGTCGAGCTCGGCGCGCAGGCGGGTGCTTTCGCTCGACAGGGTCTTGGCCGAATTCAGCACCTCTTCCGAGGCCGAGCCGGTCTCGGCGGCGCCGCGGTTGACCTCGCCGATATCGGTGGCGGCCGTCTGCGTGCCCTGCGCGACCGTCTGGACGCTGCGGGCGATCTCCTGGGTGGCGGCGCCCTGCTGCTCGACCGCGCTCGCGATCGACGTCGAGATCGACGAGATCTGGCCGATGGTCGCGCCGATCTCCTTGATCGCGGCAACCGATTCGGCGGTGGCGCCCTGCATGCCCGAGATGTGCGAGGAGATCTCGTCCGTCGCCTTCGCCGTCTGGCTCGCCAGCGATTTCACTTCGCTCGCAACCACCGCAAAGCCGCGGCCGGCCTCACCCGCGCGGGCCGCCTCGATGGTGGCGTTGAGCGCGAGAAGGTTGGTCTGCTCGGCAATCGCCGTGATCAGCTTGACCACCTCGCCGATCTGCTGGGCGGCATGCGACAGCTTGCCGATGCGGCCGTCGGTCTCCTTGGCCTGCACCACGGCAGCCTCGGCGATGCGGCTGGAATCGCGGACCTGACGACCGATCTCCTCGACCGAGGCCGAGAGCTCTTCCGTCGCGGTCGCGACCGACTGCATGTTGCTCGACGCCTGCTCGGAGACGCCGGCGACCTGGCTCGACAGGCTCTGCGTGGTCTCGGCGGTGCGGGTCAGCGTCGAGGCCGCCGATTCCAGCTGCACGGCGGAGGCCGAGACGTTGGAGACGATGGCGCCGACCGCACTCTCGAAGTCATCGGCGAAGCGGATCAGCTCGGCGCGGCGGCTTGCGGCCTGCTCCCGGTTCTGGACCTCGCTGGCGGCGGCGTCGCGCTCGGCCTTGGCGACCGCCTGAACCTTGAACTCCTCGACTGCGCCGGCCATCTCGCCGATCTCGTCCTTGCGGCCGAGGCCCGGCAGCACCACGTCGAAATTGCCCGACGCGAGCTCGCGCATCGCCTTGCACATCGCGATCATCGGCCCCGAGATGCCATTGCCGAGCCACAACGCCAGCACGGTGCCCACGGCCAGCCCGCCCAGCGCCAGCATCAGCATCAGCTGCTCGGTTTCCACGATGGTGGAATTGGCGCTCGCCTCGATGCGTTGCTGGTCGGCGGTCAGATCCGAACGCAGCTCGGCCGAGAGCTTGAGGATGGTCGCGGCCGTCTTGGTCATCTCGCCGTTCAGCTTGACGATGACCTTCACGTTGTCATTCAGCTTGGCGAACGAGGTGCGATACTGCTTCAGGAGATCGCCGATCTCCTTGACGCGGTCCGTGATCTTCTGGTCATTCGCGTAGATGGAGACCAGCAGCGTCTCGAGGAACTTGATGCGGGCGATCACGCCGTCGGCGGTCTTCGGCTCCGGCTTGGCCACGAAGGCGCCGACCGAGGTGGAGACCGCCAGATATTGCGAGGTGACGTCCTTGGCCGTGGTCTGGACCGAGTTCAGGCCCGCCAGAGCTGCGGTATCGGCGAGATCGTCGAATTTGAAGCGGATCTTGTTGCCGACACTGTTGAGCTCGTCAGCCGCGATCTTGTTGTTCGCGCGCGTCAGCGTGATGATCTCGCCGAAGACTTTCGTAAAGTTCTGGAACTCGGCCTCGAGCTTGCCGACCTGCTCACGGCGGGCGGCGCCGGTCGTCGCCGCCATCGACTTGGCGATCGCGCTCTTCAGATTGCCTTCAGCGGCCTTGGCTGCGGTCTCATCATCCGCCGCGCCGGTCAGGGTATAGGCCCTTGCCAGCCCCTGATAGGCGACCAGCTCGCGATCGACCGTTCGCGCCTGGTCGGCTTCCGATACGCTGGTGCGGTAGGACGCCACGGCACCTGCGATTCGTTCGAAGCCGAAATAGGCGAACGCCATGCTGACGGCGAGGATGGCTAGCACCGCCACAAAGCCGAGGATGATTTTTGCGCGAAAGCGCAGCGTTGGCAGCTTCGATTTGCTCGACTTCAACTTGACCGACATTCCCCCACCCCATTCCATTCGCGGAAAACCAGGCGCAACCCGGAAGCAGCCCGCTTCCCGGCTCTTCTGCACGTTACGGGGCAAAGGATAAGCTGTGGTAAATTTGTGGCGCCGCAACTGGCGGTTAGGCGACGCAGGGAATCGTTAAGGCGCGCTTTCTCCCGCCGTTACAAATTGACGGCCGCCGAACCTCCGCTGTCGTCCCGGACCAGCGCGCCCAAAGCGCGCGCCGATCCGGGGTCGATAGCCACAGGGAGTGGTTTGGCGAAGACTCGGAGTTGCCACCGTCCGTCCTAACTCCTCCCTGGGAGTATGGGTCCCGGATCTACGCGCGCTTTGGGCGCGCTTGTCCGGGACGACGGCGGAGTGTGGGCGACGGCGTGGACTTCGGAGGCCGTGAACCTACGCCGCCCTTATATTCGCCATGAAGCGGTCGAGCTCGGCGCGCAGGCGGGTGCTTTCGCTCGACAGGGTCTTGGCCGAATTCAGCACCTCTTCCGAGGCCGAGCCGGTCTCGGCGGCGCCGCGGTTGACCTCGCCGATATCGGTGGCGGCCGTCTGGGTGCCCTGCGCGACCGTCTGGACGCTGCGGGCGATCTCCTGGGTGGCGGCGCCCTGCTGCTCGACCGCGCTCGCGATCGACGTCGAGATCGACGAGATCTGGCCGATGGTCGCGCCGATCTCCTTGATCGCGGCAACCGATTCGGCGGTGGCGCCCTGCATGCCCGAGATGTGCGAGGAGATCTCGTCCGTCGCCTTCGCCGTCTGGCTCGCCAGCGATTTCACTTCGCTCGCAACCACCGCAAAGCCGCGGCCGGCCTCACCCGCACGCGCGGCCTCGATGGTGGCGTTGAGCGCGAGAAGGTTGGTCTGCTCGGCAATCGCCGTGATCAGCTTGACCACCTCGCCGATCTGCTGGGCGGCATGCGACAGCTTGCCGATGCGGCCGTCGGTCTCCTTGGCCTGCACCACGGCAGCCTCGGCGATGCGGCTGGAATCGCGGACCTGACGACCGATCTCCTCGACCGAGGCCGAGAGCTCTTCCGTCGCGGTCGCGACCGACTGCATGTTGCTCGACGCCTGCTCGGAGACGCCGGCGACCTGGCTCGACAGGCTCTGCGTGGTCTCGGCGGTGCGGGTCAGCGTCGAGGCCGCCGATTCCAGCTGCACGGCGGAGGCCGAGACGTTGGAGACGATGGCGCCGACCGCACTCTCGAAGTCATCGGCGAAGCGGATCAGCTCGGCGCGGCGGCTTGCGGCCTGCTCCCGGTTCTGGACCTCGCTGGCGGCGGCGTCGCGCTCGGCCTTGGCGACCGCCTGAACCTTGAACTCCTCGACTGCGCCGGCCATCTCGCCGATCTCGTCCTTGCGGCCGAGGCCCGGCAGCACCACGTCGAAATTGCCCGACGCGAGCTCGCGCATCGCCTTGCACATCGCGATCGTCGGCCGCGAGATACCGGTGCCGAGCAGAAAGGCGAGGACCGCGCCGAGCAGCGTGCCACCAACGGCCAGCATCAGCACCATTTGCTCGGTCTGTCCGATGGTCGCCTCCGACTCCGAATCCAGCCGCTGCTGTTCGGCGAGGAGCTCCGCCTTCATGGTGGTCGCTCCTTGCAGGATCGCACCAGCCGAGCCGCTCATTTCAGTGACGAGATCATCGACCAGCTTGGCATTGGCGATCAGCTTCTCCAGCGCTTCGCGATAGGCCCCGAGCAGCGCCTTGGCATCCTTCAGGCCGGTGACGACCTTGTCGTCCATGGAATAGACCGCGCTGAGCGAGTTCTCGACGAATTTCAGCCGCGCCAACGCGCTGGTGGCGATCGTCTGGTCGGACGTCAGCACGAAATTGGTCGCCGCCGCACTCGCAGTCTGGAACTGGGCGTTGACCTGCTTCGTGCCGAACTCGATCGCCTGTGCTTCGGCGTCGGAAGCGTTGTTGCCGATATCGTCCAGCTTGTATTTCAAGAGGTTGGCGTTGCGGCTGAGCTGGTTCTGCACCAGCAGCGCACTGTCGCGCTTGGCCTGGAGCACCTTTGCGAAGGTCGCGGAGAAGTTGGAAAACTCCTTGGCAAGCTTGTCGAGGCTCTCCTGTCGCGCCGGCTTCTTGGCGCCCCTGACGGCCTGGTCGATGGCGTTCTTCAGGCTGCCTTCAGCATCCAGCGCCGCCTTGGCGTCATCTTCCTTGCCGGTGACAACGAAATATCTGGCGGCCGAACGATAGGCGAGCAGCTCGCGATCGATGTTGCGGGCGAGATCTGCCTCGGAAACGCTGCTGCGGTACGATCCGACCCCGGAGGCGACCCGCTCGAAGCCGAAATAGGAGAAGGCCATGCTGCCGGCGGAGATCACCAGAACGGCGGCGAAGCCGAGAACGATTTTTGCGCGAAACCTGAGGGTCGGAAACAGTGTGCGCTTAGACGGCGACGCGATACGCCCGGACATTCCCACCCCCATTTATATTCAGCCGCGATCGGGAGGCGCCCCGCCCCCCCGGCCTGGATGCGCAAAACTAAGGCAGAATCGATAAGGGGCGGTAAATATGGCAGGCCCGCACGATGTTAGGCCTCATCGGCCAAAGACCGATCTGGATAGAGATGACTACTGGCATCCCACGCCAGCCCGGCGCTCCGCCCCCCAATCGTCGCGCGCCGAACTCGATCAATGACTTTTCCATGACGCTGGCGACCAAAATCCTAGTTGCAAAGTTCCGGGGCGCTGTCTCTAATTAGAAGCAATCAAAATCAATCCCGGGAGGACTACACCGTGTCTAAAGTCAACCTGACAGTGAACGGCAAGGCCGTTGCTGTCGACGTCGAGGACCGGACGCTGCTGGTCCAGCTCCTGCGCGATCACCTCAACCTCACGGGAACCCATGTCGGCTGCGACACCAGCCAGTGCGGCGCCTGCGTCGTGCACATGGATGGCCGTGCGGTGAAATCCTGCACCATGCTGGCAGGGCAGGCCGATGGCGCCAGCATCACCACGATCGAGGGCATCGCCAAGGGCGACGAGCTGCACCCGATGCAAGCTGCCTTCCGCGACAATCACGGCCTCCAATGTGGCTATTGCACGCCGGGCATGATCATGTCCGCAATCGACATCGTGCAACGCCATGGTGGCCAGCTCGACGAAGCCACCGTCCGCCAGGAGCTCGAGGGCAATATCTGCCGCTGCACCGGCTACCACAACATCGTGAAAGCCGTGCTGGATGCGGCCGGACGCATGAAGGTCGCGCAGGCGGCCGAATAGAGCGGCCGTCGCGAAGCAAGAAATCACCGCTCCCGCTTTCGAGGGAAAGCGCGGGTCAACAAAAATTCCGGTCGGGAGGACCAGACATGGGTGTTGAAGGCATCGGCGCACGCGTCGTGCGCAAGGAAGACAAGCGTTTCATTACCGGCAAGGGCCGCTACGTCGACGACATCAAGCTGACGGGCATGACCCATGCCTATTTCGTCCGCAGCCCGCACGCGCACGCCAAGGTGAAGGGGATCGACTCCTCCGCGGCGCTGAAGATGCCGGGCGTGGTCGCGGTGCTCACCGGCAAGCAGCTCGTCGACGACAAGGTCGGCAACCTCATCTGCGGCTGGGCCATCACCTCCAAGGATGGCAGCCCGATGAAGATGGGCGCATGGCCGGCAATGGCGCCCGAGACGGTGCGCTTCGTCGGCCAGGCCGTCGCCGTCGTCATCGCCGAGAGCAAGAATCTCGCACGCGACGCGGCGGAAGCCGTCGTCGTCGATTACGAGGAGCTTCCCGCGGTCGCCGACATGCAAGCTGCGATCAAGGCCGGCGCGCCCCAGCTTCACCCCGAAGCGCCCGGCAACCAGGTCTATGACTGGGTGATCGGCGACGAGGGTGCCACCGACGCCGCCTTCGCCAAGGCTGCCAATGTGGTGAAGCTCGACGTCACCAACAACCGTCTCGCCCCGAACGCGATGGAGCCGCGCGCGGCGATCGCCGATTACGACGCGGCGGAGGAGCACTTCACTCTCTATACGACGTCGCAGAACCCGCACGTCGCCCGGCTCGTGCTGTCCGCGTTCTACAACATCGCGCCCGAGCACAAGCTGCGCGTGATCGCCCCCGACGTCGGCGGCGGCTTCGGCTCCAAGATCTTCATCTATCCCGAGGAGATGGTGGCGCTGTGGGCATCCAAGAAGGTCGAGCGTCCCGTGAAATGGACGGGTGATCGCACCGAAGCCTTCCTCACCGACGCGCATGGCCGCGACCACATCACCCATGCCGAGATGGCGTTCGACGCCAACAACAAGATCATCGGCTTGAAGGTGAAGACCTACGCCAATTTCGGCGCCTACATGTCGCTGTTCTCGTCCTCGGTGCCGACCTATCTCTACGCGACACTGCTGTCGGGCCAGTACAACATCCCGGCGATCCATGCCGAGGTGATCGGCGTCTACACCAACACCACGCCGGTCGACGCCTATCGCGGCGCGGGCCGCCCTGAGGCGAGCTATCTGATCGAGCGGCTGATGGAAACGGCGGCGCGGCAGTTGAAGGTGGACCCGGCGGAGCTGCGCCGGAGCAACTTCATCACCCAGTTCCCGCACCAGACGCCGGTGATCATGGCCTACGACACCGGCGACTTCAACGCTTCGCTCGATGCCGCGATGAAGGCGATCGACTATGCCGGCTTCCCCGCCCGCAAGGCCAAGGCGAAGGCCGACGGCAAGCTGCGCGGCATCGGCGTGTCCTGCTACATCGAGGCCTGCGGCATCGCGCCGTCGAAGGCGGTCGGCAGCCTGGGCGCCGGCGTCGGCCTGTGGGAATCGGCCGAGGTGCGCGTCAACCCGGTCGGCACCATCGAGATCCTCACGGGATCGCACAGCCACGGCCAGGGTCACGAGACCACCTTCTGCCAGCTCGTCGCGGAACGGCTGGGCATTCCGATCAGCCAGGTCTCGATCGTCCATGGCGACACCGACAAGGTGCAGTTCGGCATGGGCACCTACGGCTCGCGCTCTGCGGCCGTCGGCCTTACTGCGATCCTGAAGGCCATGGAGAAGATGGAATCCAAGGCCAAGAAGATCGCGGCGCATGCGCTGGAAGCGTCGGAAGCCGACATCGTCATCGAGAACGGCGAGTTCAAGGTGACCGGCACCGACAAGGCGATCGCCCTGCCGATGGTCGCGCTCGCGGCCTACACCGCGCACAATCTGCCTGATGGGATGGAGCCGGGCCTGAAGGAGAGCGCCTTCTACGACCCGACCAACTTCACCTTCCCGGCCGGCGCCTATATCTGCGAGCTCGAGGTCGATCCCGGCACCGGCAAGACCTCCTTCGTCAACTTCGTCGCGGCCGACGATTTCGGCCGGCTGATCAATCCGATGATCGTCGAGGGCCAGGTCCATGGCGGCCTGGCGCAAGGGATCGGTCAGGCGCTGCTCGAGCACGCGATCTACGATGCCAACGGCCAGCCGGTCACGGCCTCGTTCATGGACTATGCCATGCCGCGCGCCGACGATTTGCCCTCGTTCAACCTTTCCCACACCACGACGTTGTGTCCGGGCAATCCGCTCGGCATCAAGGGCTGCGGTGAGGCCGGCGCGATCGGGGCGTCAGCGGCCGTGATCAACGCTATCACGGACGCGATCGGTAAGAACAATCTGGAAATGCCCGCAACCCCTGATCGGGTGTGGCGCACGGTCCACGCGGCTTAAGAGGGAGGAACGAAGATGTACCAGACCACCTATCATCGCGCCTCCTCGGTCGACGAAGCCGTCAGCCTGTTCGGCAAGAGCAGCGAGGCGAAGTTCCTTGCCGGCGGCCAGACGCTGCTGCCGGTGATGAAGCAGCGGCTTGCCGCACCGTCGGACGTCATCGACCTCGGCAAGATCAAGGAATTGCAAGGTGTCGAGCTGTCGGGCGACGTGCTGACCATCAAGGCCGGCACGACCTACTACGACATCATGACGAATGCCGACGTGAAGAAGGCGATTCCTGCGATCGCCTATCTCACCTCGGTGCTCGGCGATCCCGCCGTGCGCTACCGCGGCACGATCGGCGGCTCGATCGCGAACAACGATCCTGCCGCGGATTTCCCGGCCGCGCTGCTCGCGCTCGGCGCCACCGTGAAGACCAACAAGCGGTCGATCTCGGCGGATGACTTCTTCAAGGGCCTGTTCACCACGGCGCTCGAAGACGGCGAGATCATCACCGCCGTGTCATTCCCGGTGCCGGCGAAGGCAGGCTACGAAAAGATGCGGCATCCGGCCTCGCGCTTTGCGCTGACCGGCGTGTTCGTCGCGCAGACCAAGTCGGGCGAGGTTCGGGTGGCCGCCACCGGTGCCTCGCAGAGCGGCGTGATGCGCGTACCCGCGATCGAAGCCGCGCTGAAAGCGAACTGGTCGCCATCGGCGATCGACAACGTGGCGATTTCGGCGAACGGACTGCTGGCCGATATCCACGGCACGGCGGAGTACCGCGCCAATCTCGTCAAGGTGATGGCCCAGCGCGCGGTCGCCGCTGCGCGCTGATAGCGCCTCCACGCAAATTTTCCGCGGCGCGCACTTCGGTGCGCGCCGTTTTTATTTGGCCATGCGGCATGAAAACCGCTTGCCTCGCTGGCGGGAAGGCGAGAAAAGTTAATCAGCCGATTAACTCGCCCCCAAGAGCAACGTGAGGCGTTTGCCGGATCACCGGCACCTGCCCGCGACCCGAGGAAACAACAACGTGCTCGATAAATCAGCCCCCACCTCATCCGTCCGCGCCTCCGGCCCGCTCTCGGGCTTTCGCATCGTCGAATTCGCCGGCATCGGACCTGGTCCCTTCGCCTGCATGATGCTGGCCGACATGGGCGCCGACGTCGTCACGCTCGATCGCGTCGGTGCGAAGAAAAGCATGAAATCCGTCGCCGGCCGCGGCCGCAAGGTGATCGAGCTCGACCTCAAGGACAAGGCCGCGATTGCACAGGTGCTCGACCTGCTTGCCAGCGCCGATGCCCTGGTCGAGGGCTTCCGTCCCGGCGTGATGGAGCGGCTCGGGCTCGGGCCCGAATTGGTGCTCGCGCGCAACCCCAAGCTGGTCTATGGCCGCATGACCGGCTGGGGCCAGGAAGGCCCACTCGCGAATGCCGCCGGCCATGACATCAACTACATCTCCATCACCGGCGCGCTGGCCGCGATCGGCACGAAGGAGGCGCCGGTGCCGCCGCTCAATCTGGTCGGCGATTTCGGGGGCGGCGCCCTCTATCTCGTCGTCGGCGTGCTCGCAGCGCTATTGGAGGCGCAGAAGTCCGGCAAAGGTCAGGTCGTCGATGCCGCCATGTGCGACGGCGCGGCGTCGCTGATGTCGTTCTTCTTCGACATGACCGCGATGGGACGCTGGTCCGAGGGACGCAACCAGAACTTCCTCGACGGCGGCGCGCATTTCTACGGCGTTTACGAATGCGCCTGCGGCCATTTCGTCTCGATCGGCTCGATCGAGCCGCAATTCTACGCGCTGCTGCGCGAGCATGCCGGTCTCACCGACGCCGATTTCGACGCGCAGATGGACCCCAAGGCCTGGCCCGCGCTGAAGGAGAAGCTCAAGACGGTGTTCAAGAGCAAGACGCGCGAGGACTGGTGCAAGATCATGGAAGGCACCGACATCTGCTTCGCACCGGTGCTGACCATGTCGGAGGCCACGCAGCATCCGCACATGGTCGCCCGCAACGTCTTCATCGAACGCCACGGCGTGAAGCAGCCTGCCCCGGCGCCGCGGTTTTCGCGTACGCCGTCGGCGGTGCGTGAGCCGGAAGCGGCGGAGATCGGCGCGGTGATGAAGGCGTGGAAGGCCGCGAAGTAACTTCCGCTGTCATCCCGGGGCGCGCGGAGCGCGAGCCCGGGATCCATAATCCCAGAAGTAGTTGGGCGAAGACGCGGAGTTATCGGCTCGCGCAAAACTACTCCCCGTGGTTGGGTCCCCGCCTGCGCGGGGACGACACCTCTTGTGTCGTAACAGTGTGTCTCAAGCAGCGCCTACGCTGCCGTCCCTACCTTCAGCACCCCGCGCCGGATCTGATCCTCCTCGATCGACTCGAACAGGGCCTTGAAATTGCCCTCGCCAAAGCCGTCGTCGCCCTTGCGCTGAATGAACTCGAAAAAGATCGGGCCGATCGCGTTGGCGGAGAAGATCTGGAGCAATACCTTGGTCTGGCCGCCCTCGACGACGCCCTCGCCGTCGATCAGGATGCCGTTCTTCCGGAGCCGCGCGACGTCTTCCCCATGCTTGGGCAGGCGCGCATCGATCTTCTCGAAATAGGTGTCGGGCGGCGACGGCATGAAGGGCAGGCCGGCCTCACGCAGGCCTTCGATGGTACGGTAGATGTCGCGGCAGCCGCAGGCGATGTGCTGGATGCCCTCGCCGCGATAGGTCTTCAGATATTCCTCGATCTGGCCGGACTCGCCGGCGTCCTCGTTGATCGGAATCCTGATCTTGCCATCCGGGCTGGTCAGCGCGCGCGAGAACAGGCCGGAGGCGCGGCCCTCGATGTCGAAGAAGCGGATCTGGCGGAAGTTGAACAGCTTCTCATAGAAGCCGGCCCAGACGTCCATGCGGCCGCGATGAACGTTGTGGGTGAGATGGTCGAGATAGAACAGGCCGGCGCCGACCGGCCGCGGATCGCGTGCGCCGAGCCATTCGAACTCGGCATCATAGGCCGAGCCGTTGGCGCCGTAGCGGTCGACGAGATAAAGCAGGCTGCCGCCGATCCCCTTGATCGCGGGGACATCGAGAGATTTCTGCGCCGATGGCACATCGGCAGGTTCGGCACCGAGCGAGATCGCGCGGTCATAGGCCGCCTTCGCGTCGACGACGCGAAAGGCCATCGACGGCGCGCAGGGGCCATGTGCGGCGACGAACTCGTAGCCGTGGGTGCCGGGCTCCTCGTTGACGAGATAGTTGATGTCGCCCTGGCGGTAGACCGTGATCTTCCTGGTCTTGTGGCGCGCGACGGGCGCATAGCCCATCAGCTTGAACAGCGCGTGCAACTCTTCCGGATTGGGATGCGCGTATTCGACGAACTCGAACCCGTCGGTGCCCATCGGATTGTCGGCGCTGATCGTGGCCGGCGGTGCATCGTGCGGAAACGGACCCATGCTGTTCTCCCAATTTGCTGCCGGGAGGAACTATCCTTCATAGGGTGCGCAAGGGGCGTGCAAACGGGACGCGATTTCGCTACCTTATGCACGATTTGTGCAAGAAACGGACGATTGACGCATGATTCCTGTTGACGCCTTCGACCTCAAGATCCTGGGCGCACTCCAGGACAACGGCCGCCTCACCAACCAGGAGCTCGCCGAGCTCGCTGGCCTCTCCGCCTCGCAATGCTCGCGCCGGCGGATACGGCTGGAGGAGGAGAAGGTGATCGCGGGCTATCATGCCGACCTCTCCAGCGAGGCGCTCGGCTTCGGCGTGATCGCCTTCATCCAGGTGGGCCTTGCGACCCACTCCCCGGACAATTCCAAGCGTTTTCGCGCGCTGGTGAACCGGATCGACGAGATCCAGGAGGCCTATTCGCTGACCGGCGACGCCGACTATGTGCTGAAAGCCGTGCTGCGCGATCTCAAGGGCCTTTCCAACCTCGTCAACGACGTCTTGATGCCGCACCAGAGCGTGGCGCATGTGCGCTCCTCGATCGTGCTCGACAGGCTCAAGGAAAGCTCACGGCTGCCGCTCAAGGAAATCAGAGCCGGCTGAAATCGAGGGAACTATGGCATTCGCGCGGCGCGCGCGATCTGCGATGATCCGGCTCCACGTGCGGAGCTTCGACATGGCCCTCCAGCTTCGGCCGAACTGCGAATTTTGCGACCGCGACCTGCCGCCAAACGCAACGGACGCGCGGATCTGCTCCTATGAATGCACATTCTGCGCGGATTGCGTCGAGGCGAAGCTGTTCAACGTCTGCCCGAATTGCGGCGGCGGCTTTGCCCCGCGCCCGATCAGGCCGACGCAGGAGTGGCGGCCGGGGGTCTGCACAGCGAAGCAGGCGCCGTCCGACAAGCGGGTGCATCTGAAGTACAGCGTGGAGGATGTCGCGGCTCATTGCGCCCGGATCAAGGATGTGCCGCCGGAGCGGCGGTGAGTCCTTCCGTCATTCCAGGATGGTCCGAAGGACCAGACCCGGAACCTCGAGATTCTCAGGTGCGCAATCGCGCACCGTAGTTCGCGCTACGCGCGCCCCGGAATGACAGCAACTTCACTCCGCCGGCAGAATCGTCCCCTCGACCTCGCCGAAGCCGACACGATAACCATTGCCCTGGCACCAGCCGCGCATCACGAGGCTGTCGCCGTCTTCCAGGAACGAGCGCTTGGCGCCGCCGGGCAGCTCGACCGGCTCGGTGCCGTTCCAGCTGATCTCGAGCAGGCTGCCGCGCTGGTTCTTCTCCGGGCCGGAGATGGTGCCGGACCCTAGGAGATCGCCGACATTCATGGCGCAGCCGCTGGAAGCGTGGTGCATGAGCTGCTGCACCGAGGACCAGTACATGTACTTGAAATTGGTGCGGCTGATGCTGGCGGGTGCATTGGCACCCGCAGCGCGCAAGGATACATCCAGCGCGACATCGTAGTTCTGCGGCTTCGTCTGCCTGAGATAGTCGAGCGGCACCGGCTCCTGCTCCGGCCCCTTCAGCCGGAACGGCTCCAGCGCCTCGCGCGTCACCACCCAGGGGCTGATCGATGTCGCAAACGCCTTGGCGAGAAACGGCCCGAGCGGCACATATTCCCATTGCTGGATGTCGCGCGCACTCCAGTCGTTGAGCAGCACGAAACCGAAGATCATCTCCTCGGCCTGTTGCTCTGTGAGCATTCCGCCCATCGGCGAGGGCTGACCGATCACGACACCCATCTCCAGCTCGAAATCGAGCCGCTTGCAGGGCCCGAAGCTCGGCGCTTCGACACTCGGCGGCTTCAGCTGCCCGCGCGGCCGCTTCACCTTCGTGCCGGAGACCACGACGGTCGATGCGCGGCCGTTATAGGCGATGGGCATATGCAGCCAGTTCGGCTGCAGCGCATTGTCCTTGCCGCGGAACATCACGCCGACATTGGTGGCGTGCTCTTTCGAGGAGTAGAAGTCGGTGTAGCCGGAGACGGTGAAGGGCAGATGCAGTTTGGCCGCCGACATGGGAACCAGAGCCAGCTTGCGCAACTCGTCATTGTCGCGCAGTTCGGGATTGTCGTGCCTCAAGAGCTCGCTGATCCGCGCGCGAGTCGTCGACCACACTTTCGGGCCTAACGACATGAACGGGTTCAGGCTGCCCGCCGCAAAGATCCCCGGCCGCCCGACATCGAGGCGGCCATCCTGCTCGAGCTCCCGGAGATCGAGAATGTAGGCGCCGATGGCGACACCAACGCGCGGCGCCAATCCATTCGCCGAGAACACGCCATAGGGCAGGTTCTGGATCGGGAAGTCGGAGGTGGGATCGACATCGATGAAGGAGCAGAGGCTGAGGTCGTTGGGGTGGGGCATTGGCTTCCTGCCGGATGTTTTTTTACAGTTTCTTCGCCGTCATTCCGGGGCGCGCGGAGCGCGAGCCCGGAATCCATAACCACGATCGTGAGTATGGATTCCGGGCCTGCGCCTTCGGCGCATCCCGGAATGACGAAGTAACTACGGCCGGCTCGGATCGAACCGCTTCTCCAGCCCGTTCCAGCAATCGGCATAGTCGTCCTGGAGCGTCGATGATTCCGCCGCATGCGCAGTGACACGCTGCGGGTAGCGGGTCTCGAACATGAAGGCCATGGTGCCGGTCAGCTTCACCGGCTTCAGCTCGCCATTGCTGGCGTGCTCGAAGGCGTCGCGGTCCGGGCCGTGCGGCAGCATGCAATTGTGCAGGCTCATGCCACCGGGGACGAAGCCTTGCGGCTTGGCGTCGTAGACGCCGTAGATCAGCCCCATGAACTCGCTCATGATGTTCATGTGATACCAGGGCGGACGGAAGGTGTTCTCGGCGACCATCCAGCGCTCGGGGAAGATCACGAAGTCGATATTCGCGGTGCCCGCGGTCTCCGACGGCGAGGTCAGCACCGTGAAAATCGAGGGATCGGGATGGTCGAAGCCGATCGCGCCGACGGGAGAGAAGGTACGCAGATCGTACTTATACGGCGCGTAATTGCCATGCCAAGCGACGACGTCGATCGGCGAATGCGGCAGCGTGGTCTTGAACAGCGACCCGCCCCACTTCACGAACAGTTCGGTCGGCGTGTCCTTGTCCTCGTAGTTCGCGACCGGCGTGAGGAAGTCGCGCGCGTTGGCGAGGCAGTTGGCGCCGATCGGGCCGCGCTCCGGCAGGGTGAAGGCGCCGCCGTAATTCTCGCAGAGGTATCCCCGCGCCGGGCCATTCGGAATCTCGACGCGGAACTTGACGCCGCGCGGGATCACCACGATCTCGCCGGGCTCGGCGTCGATGCGGCCGAACTCCGTGACGAGGCGCAAGACGCCCTGCTGGAGCACGAACATCAGCTCGCCATCGGCATTGTAGAAATGCTGGTCCACCATCGACTTGGTGATGACATAGACATGCGCGGCCATGCCGGCCTGCGTGTTGACATCACCGGCCGTCGTCATGGTCTGCACACCCTCAACGAAGGTGACATCCTCCTTGGGGAGCGGCGTCGGATCCCAGCGCAGCTGCGCGATCGGCAGCTCGTATTCATGGCACGGCGCCGAGCGCCACAGGCCGGCATCGACCTTCTCGAAGCGGCCGGAATGCTTCACCGAGGGCCGGATGCGGTACAGCCAGGAGCGCTCATTGGCGCCGCGCGGCGCGGTGAAAGGCGAGCCCGAGAGCTGCTCGGCATAGAGCCCGTAGGCGCAGCGCTGCGGCGAGTTGCGCCCGATCGGCAGCGCGCCAGGCAGCGCTTCCGTCTCAAAGCTGTTGCCGAAGCCGGACATGTAGCCCGGCGTCACCTGGGCCGAGCTGCGGATGATCTGGTCAGGCGAGGTATTGATGTTCATGACTATCCTCCTCCTTGCAAAGCGGCCCACATTTCCTGGTCGCGCTTGTCGGTCCAGATCACGGGGTCGTCTATTCCGGACGCCTCGTCATAGGCGCGCGACACGTTGAACGGCAGGCAGTGCTCGTAGATGGCGAAGCTGGAAAATTTGGGATCCATCACCTCGCGGGTGGCCGCCATCGATTCCTTCAGCGTGCGGCCCCGGGCAACGGAGATCTCGGCCGCGCCATAGAGCGAGGTGACGAAGTCGCGCGTCATCGCGATGGCCTCGCGCACCGTGGCTGTGCCCTTCAGCGCATCGCCGCGGCCCGGCGCGATCGCCTTGGGATTGAAGTTGCGGATCTCGTTCAACGTCATCGGCCATTCGCGCAGATGCGCATCGCCGCAATAGCAGGCCGAGTGATATTCGATCAGGTCGCCGGAGAACATCACCTCCGCGTCCGGCACCCAGGCGACGATGTCGCCGGAGGTGTGGCCGGCGCCCAGCTGCATCAGGCGAACCTCGCGCTTGCCGAGGTAAATTGTCATCTCGCCTTCGAAGGTCAGCGTCGGCCAGGTCAGGCCGGGGATGCTCTGCGCATCCTGGAACAGCCGTGGAAAGCGGCCGTATTCGGAATCCCAGTCCTGCTTGCCACGCTCCTCGATCAGCCGATACGTCTCCTGCGAGGCGACGATGCCTTGCGCCTTGTAGGCGGAGGCGCCAAGCACGCGCACGGCGTGATAGTGCGACAGCACGACATATTTGATCGGCTTGTCGGTGACTGCACGCACGCGCTCGATCACCTTGTTCGCCATCGCGGGCGTCGCCTGCGCGTCGAACACGAGGCAGCTGTCGTCGCCGACGATGACGGCGGTGTTCGGATCGCCCTCGGCGGTGAAAGCATAGAGATCGGTACCGATCTCGGAGAAGGTGATCTTCTTCTCGGAGAGATCGCCGGTGGATGCGAAGTTCTTCGCCATCAATTCGTCCTTACAGGTTTATTGCTGTTGCTGTTGTTGTTGCTGGCCGTCGATCATGCGGCGCTTCGCCAGCCCGATCGCCTCGCGCAGCACGTCGATATCGCCGATATGGTTGGCGAGGATCAGCACCAGCGCCGAATCGAGATCGGCGCTCTGCTCCTCGGTGAGACCGCGATGCGCCTCGACAATGGCGCGGAACGCATCGTCGGGGCGTGCGAAGTTGGAGCTGGTGGAAAGCGGCATGCGGAACCTCAATACAAGCCTTCGGCACGCACCAGCGCTGCCGCGATCGCCGCACGCGTCGGATGGCGGAAGCGCGCCGCAACATAGCCATCCGGCCTCAGCAGATAGGCGGCGCCGGGTTCAGCGCCGTAGCGCTTTGCGACGAAGCCCGAGGGATCGGCAAGCCCGCCCTCACCGCCGATGCGGATGCCCTTGACCCTATCGGGCGCATCGATGGGCGCACCATTGCTGAACGACAGCAAGGTGAAGTCCGTTCCACCCTTGCGGAAGGCATCCGTCAGATAGATCTGCTCGCCGGTGGGCGTCGTAGCGGGGGCGTCGAGAATGGAACAGCCGGGCGATGGTCCACCGTGCCACGTATCCGCGTCGAGCGAGGACAAAGGCGTGTCATAGCTGCATGGCACCGAAAGCCGGCCGCCATTGACCATACGCTTGCCGAACTCGGTCTCCTTGGCCAGCGACAGCACCGCCTTGCGCAGCCGCGCCTCCTGGTGCGAGTTCGGCGCCATGAAGTCGGTCGAGCGGGTGGATTCGCGGATGTTCTCGTCGGCCGCTGCGCTGCGCTCGATGTGATAGCTCTCGAGCAGGCTCGCTGGCGAGGTGCCGCGCAGCACGCGATCGAGCTTCCAGGACAGGTTTTCGGCGTCTTCGAGCCCGGAATTGGCGCCGCGCGCGCCGAAGGGCGAGACCTGATGCGCGGAATCGCCGGCAAAGATGACGCGGCCATGGATGAAGCGATCCATCCGCCGGCACTGGAATTTGTAGAGTGAGATCCACTCGAACGCGAACTCGTCATGGCCGAGCATGCGCGCGATCCGCGGTCGCACGTTCTCAGGCCTCTTCTCGACGACGGGATCAGCGTAACGGTTGAGCTGGAGATCGATGCGCCAGACATCGTCGGGCTGCCGGTGCAGCAGCGCCGAGCGCCCGGCATGGAACGGCGGATCGAACCAGAACCAGCGCTCGGTCGGAAACTCCGCGGTCATCTTGACGTCGGCGATGAGGAACTGGTCCTCGAACACCTGGCCGGCGAACTCGGCGCCGACCATCTGCCGCAACGAGGACCGCGCGCCGTCGCAGGCGATGACATATTGGGCGAGCACGCGGTATGCGCCCTCGGGCGTCTCGATCGTCAACGCGACAGAATCGTTGCGCTGCTCGAGCGCCGTCACCTTGTTGCGCCAGCGCAGATCGATCTCAGGCAGATCGTTGATGCGATCGACCAGATAGGCCTCGGCGTAATATTGCTGGAGATTGATGAAGGCCGGCCGCTTGTGGCCCTCCTCCGGCAACAGGTTGAACTGGTACAGCTGGGATTCGCCATGGAAGATGCGACCGACGCTCCACACCACGCCCTTGTCGACCATGCGGTCGCCGACGCCGAGCCGGTCCCAATATTCCAGCGAGCGTTTCGAGAAGCAGATCGCGCGAGAACCCTCGCCGATGCGGTCCGCATCATCCAGAAGGACGACACGCTGGCCGCGCTGAGCAAGATCGATCGCGAGCGACAGCCCGACCGGGCCTGCACCGACGACCACGACCGCGTGCTCGGCCGGGCTCTGGCCGGAACGATCCTGATCGGGGTAGCGTCGATAGCCGAACTGGGACTTGGCCTGCGCCATACACTAACCTCGGCTCTGGTCAGGAGAGGACTGATCTGCTAGATAGTCTCACGTGCAACTATTTTGGACCGGAGCCGGCCGGCCGTCAACTGGAATTCGGAGCGCTTTCCTTGGCGAGGACATCCAGCGACATCGCGCTGAAAGCGCGCGAGGCCGGCGAGGCTTCAGCGCGGCCAAAGCCACGGCTCGACCTGTTCAAGTTCGTGCCGTTCCGCCTCAACCGGCTCGCAGCGGAAGTCAGTTCCGCGCTTTCGGTCGAATATCAGGAACGACATGGCCTCGACATTCCGGCCTGGCGCGTGATCGCCACGCTCGGCTTCCGCAACGATGCCTGCAGCGCGCAGTACGTCGCGCAATGCACTCGCACGCACAAATCCACCATCAGCCGCGCGGTGACCACGCTGCTCAACAGCGATCTGATTGAACGGGTCGAGAACGAGGCCGACCGCCGCGAATTCCGCCTGCAACTGACGAAGAAGGGCCGCGCGCTGTACGAAGAGCTTTTCCCGCAATTGCTGCGGCGGGAAGACGAGATCCTCGCTTGCCTTTCCGCGCAGGAGCGCAGGCAACTCTCGGCCCTGCTCGGCAAGATCGAGCAGAGCCTCGACCTGATCCAGACCAGCGAAGAGGCCGACGCAAAACAGGCGTATTAGCCGATGCTGTCATTCCGGGGCGCCGCGACAGCGGCGAACCCGGAATCTCGCGCTACAACTTCTGGATTCCGGGTTCGCGCTGCGCGCGCCCCGGAACGACTTTCCTATTTCGCGAACGATCGCGTCGGTGGCAAATGCAGCGCCCAGGCGTCGACCTTCTCGCTGGCACGCGGATAGATCTCCGTCACGATCGGATCATGTCCGGGAATGAACCTGTCGGGATGGCCGGCAAGGCGCTCGATCGTCTCCCAGCCCTGCGCCATGTCGCCGACATTGTAGACGATCGGGAACGGGCTCCTGCGCTGCAGATTGGCGTAGTAATGCGCGGCATCGGATGCCAGCACGACCGGACCGCGCGCGGTTTCGACCCTGACCACCTGCAAGCCGTCGGAATGCCCGCCGACGCGATGCACGGTCACGCCTGGAGCAACCTCGCCGTCACCCGAATAGAAACTGACGCGCTCGCCATAGACGTGGCGCACCATCTGCGTGACGTGCTCGACCGAGAATGGATGACGCAACAGGCCATTGCACATGCAGCGGCCGGTCGCGTAAGCCATCTCGCGCTCCTGGAGATGGAAGCGCGCATTCGGGAAGCGGTCGAGATTGCCGGCGTGGTCGTAATGCAGATGCGTCACGATGATGTCGGCAATGGCTGTTGCCGCGACGCCGAAGCGCTCCAGCGCATCGACGGGATTGAGCGTGAGCTTGCGCGCCCTCGCGCTCGCTTCCTCGGCATTGAAGCCGGTATCGACCAGAATGTCGCGGGCACCACCGCGGATCAGCCAGACGAAATAGTCGAGGTCCTGCGCCGCACTGTCATGTGGATCGGGCGCCAGGAAGTTCATGCTGGGGGTGCGCGGCGACATCGTCGCGTAGCGAAGGGCGTAGATTTCGTAGACGTTTCCCATGGTTTTGCTTTTTCTGGGTTGGATCTTCTGGGACCATCGCGCGCACCAAGCCATCGCCGGCGGGAAAGGTCAAACGGGGCGTGGCGACGGGAGGCAAGCCCTGCAATGTGAGACCAATCACATTTTTCATCCCCATGGTTGCCCTAACATGCTGCCGATAGGATCGAACCAGGTCGCACCGAGTACTGTCATGGCAGCCCGTCTATTCCCCTCGCGGCACGCCCGCACGTTGCGGTCAATCGTCACAATAATGCCGAATCTCCAAGCGGTTGACGCCCCCCGTCCCCGGTTTGATAATGCAGGAAGCGTAAGTTAAGGTCGCCGCGGCGCAAGCTGGAACGGCGCCTTTTTGGCTGGACCGCGCTGATTATGAAAATTCGCTTCTTTTTCCTTCTGCCCTTGCTCGTCTCGCTTGTCCCGACTGCCCCATCGCTTGCGGCCGGCGACCGTTTTGCGCTGGTCATCGGCAATGCAAAATATCCGGACGCGGATGCTCCGCTGAAGGAACCGATCAACGATGCGCGCGACGTCGCCGATGAACTCAAGCGGGACGGCTTCTCGGTCGAGGTCGGCGAGAACCTGACCGGCGACGGCATGCGCCGCGCCTTCGACAAGCTCTACGGCAAGATCAAGCCGGGATCGGTGGCGCTGGTGTTCTTCAGCGGTTTCGGCATCCAGTCGGCGCGCCAGAGCTACTTGCTGCCTGTCGATGCGCAGATCTGGACGGAATCCGACGTGCGCCGCGACGGTTTCAGCCTCGAGACGGTCCTCGGCGAGCTCAACACCCGCGGCGCCGGCGTCAAGATCGCGCTGATCGACGCCTCCAGGCGCAACCCGTTCGAGCGCCGGTTCCGCAGCTTCTCGGCCGGCCTGACCCCGGTTATCGCGCCGAACGGCACGCTGGTGATGTATTCGGCGGCGCTGGCCTCGGTGGTCTCGGACGCCGGTGGCGACCACAGCCTGTTCGTCCAGGAGCTGCTGAAGGAGATCCGCGTCCCCGACCTGATGGCCGAGGAGACGCTGAACCGCACCAAGATGGGCGTGACCCGCGCCTCGCGCGGCGAGCAGGTGCCGTGGATTTCCTCGTCATTGGCCGAAGATTTCTCGTTCATGCCGGGGGCCGGCGGATCGCGTCCCACAACGACGACCCCGCCTGCACCTCCCCCTGCGCCGGCCGTCGTCGCCAACAACCCGCCGCCCACGCCGCCGACACCACCTCCGCCGCCGAAGCCCGCCGACACTGCCGCGGCACCCGCTCCTGCTGCACCTGCACCTGCACCTGCACCTGCACCTGCGCCGGCTCCCACGCCGAAGCCGCAGATCGAGGCTGCCCTGCCGCCACCACCGCCGCCGGTGAAGCCGATCGATCCCGGTGCCGCGCCGAGCACGGGCAGCGGGCCCAGCGCCGCCGTCCTGGCTGACGATCCCACGATCAAGGGCCTGACCGCCAAGATTGCCGCCAATCCGGACGACGTGAACGCGCTGTACCGGCGCGGCCAGGTCTATGCCAGCAAGGGCGCCTACACCCTCGCCATCAAGGATTTCGACGACACCCTCCGGATCAATTCGAAGGACGTCGAAGCGTTGAACAACCGTTGCTGGACCCGCACCGTGGTCGGCGACCTCCAGGGGGCGCTGAAGGATTGCAACGAGGCACTGCGGCTGCGGCCGAATTTCGTCGATGCGCTGGACAGCCGGGGACTCGTCAACCTCAAGTCGGGAGCGGTGAAGAATGCCATCGCCGATTTCGACGCGGCCCTGAAGATCAACCCGCGCCTGACCTCCTCGCTCTACGGACGGGGCGTTGCCAAGCAACGGAACGGCTCCGCGCAGGAAGGGGCGCTGGACATCGCCAATGCCAAGGCGATGGATCCGAACATCGTTCAGGAATTCGCAAGCTACGGAGTGCGTTGATATTTTTTTGGGTTGAGGCAGTCGAAGCCTCGAACCTTGAACAGGCCAAGAAAGACTAATGGGCGGATGCCGCAAGAGGCCTTTTCCGGGGCCTATTGCTGGAGTTTGGAAGCACGCCAGCTGGCTGCGCAGGAGGGACTGGCTATGAGATTGGCTGCAAAAGGACTTACCGCGATCCTGTCCATCATCACTATCGGCGCTGCCCTGTCATTGCCGACCTCGGCCGCATACGCGGGCGATGGCGGCAACAGCAAGAATGTCACTGAGGACGAGATCGTCCGCGCGCTCGCGCCACCGGCCAAGAAGCCCCTGACCCGCGGCCTCTCGATTGGCCCACAGACCGAATCCGCGCCGAATGCGGCAGAGACCAAGCTGATTCAGTCCGTGCGCGGCCGCTCAACGCGCTCGCTGTCCTCGACCGAGCGCGAGGAAATTGCTTCAGTCGCCAAGGACAAGCCGAACATCGATCTCGAAATCACGTTCGACTACAACTCCGCCAACATCAGCGCCAAATCGATGCCGTCGGTGCAGGCGCTCGGCCGGGCGCTGACCAGTCCCGACCTGAGGGGCTCGACCTTCGTGGTCGCCGGCCACACCGATGCCGCCGGCGGCGAAGCTTACAACCAGGACCTGTCAGAGCGTCGCGCCGATTCGATCAAGCGCTACCTCATCGAGAAGTACAACGTCTCCGCGACCGATCTCGTCACCGTCGGCTATGGCAAGAGCAAGCTCAAGAATCCGAGCCAGCCGCTGGCCGAGGTCAACCGCCGCGTGCAGGTCGTCAACATGGAAAACAAGACCACCGCGTCGAAGTGAGCCTGACGTAATCCTTTGCAGTGACGAGTCGTGATGTGGTGTAAGGTCTCGCTTCCAAAGCGCGTCCCGCAACCTTGCGGGACGCTTTATTTCAGGGAAACGCTCTGTTTGGGCCTCGTGCGGATGGCCGTGAGCCAGGCCAGGATGATCCGGCGATGAATTTGACCGAATATCTCAAGCCGGTCGGAACCGTGCTGTTCGTCGCCGCGCTCGGCGCCGGCTATTATCTGTTCGAGCATCGGCATCGACCCGAAGCGAAGGAGACGCCGGGCGAGGCGCTCGTCATCGTAACGAAGTCGACCAACGCCTGCTTCTCCGACCTGGTGCGGGTGACCGGTTTCTTCGTGCCGCGCCGCGAGGCGGTGGTCGTTGCCGACCAGGAAGGCTCCAGGGTCACCGATCTCTTGGTCACCGAGGGCGCCGTCGTCGCCGACAACCAGGAGCTGGCGCGCCTGACTGCGCCGCCGCAGATCCCTGGCCAGCCGCAGCGACCCGGCCCACAAGGCCCGATCTCGCTGAAAGCACCTGCGCCGGGGCTCATCACCGAGGTCCGCACCATCGTCGGCGCGCCGGCCTCGCCACAGGCCGGTCCGATGTTCCGCATCGCCGTCAACAACGAGATCGAGCTCGACGCCCAGGTGCCGGCGGTGCACATGTCCAAGCTCAGTTCCGGCGCGACCGTGCGCATCAGCCGCGACGACGCGCCCGATTTGATCGGACGCGTCCGGCTGGTCGCGCCCGAAATCGACCGCACGACCCAGCTCGGGCGCGTCCGCATCAGCGTCACCAACAACCCCTCGCTGAAAGTCGGCGTGTTCGCCCGCGCCTCGATCGACGCCAAGCGCAGCTGCGGCGTCTCGATCCCCAAGACCTCGATCGATCATCTCACGGTGCAGGTCGTCAAAGGCAACATCGTCGAGACGCGCAAGGTACGGGTCGGACTGTCGTCCGACAGCGCGACGGAAATCCTGGAAGGGCTCGAAGTCGGCGAAATCGTCGTGGCCGACGCCGGCTCTTCGCTCCATGACGGCGACCAGATCAAGACCATGTTCGCCGATGAACTCGATCGCACGCGGGTACGCTGATGGCTCTCAATATCTCGGCATGGTCTATACGTCATCCGCTGCCGTCTGTCGTCTTTTCGATCATCCTCCTGGTTCTCGGCTGGACCTCCTTCACCAAGCTTGCGGTGACGCGGCTGCCGTCGGCCGACATCCCCGTGATCTCGGTTGCGGTCTCGCAGTTTGGCGCAGCGCCGGCCGAGCTCGAATCCCAGGTCACCAAGACGGTTGAAGACGCGGTCTCCGGCGTCGAGGGCGTCAGGCACATCACCTCCTCGATCACCGACGGCCTGTCGGTCACCACGATCCAGTTCGCGCTCGAGACCAACACCGACCGCGCGCTCAACGACGTCAAGGACGCGGTGACGCGCGTGCGCTCCAACCTGCCGCAGAACGTCACCGAACCGCTGATCCAGCGCGTCGACGTCATCGGCCTGCCGATCGTCACCTATGCCGCGATCTCGCCCGGCAAGACGCCGGAGCAGCTCTCCTATTTCGTCGACGACGTGGTCAAGCGCGCGCTGCAGGGCGTGCGCGGCGTCGCGCAGGTCGAGCGCATCGGCGGTGTCGAGCGCGAGATCCTGGTCTCGCTCGATCCCGATCGCTTGCAGGCAATGGGCCTGACGGCCGTCAATGTCAGCCAGAGCCTGCGCGGCACCAATGTCGACGTCGCCGGCGGCCGCGCCGAGATCGGCAAGAACGACCAGGCGATCCGCACGCTCGCAGGCGCCAAGACGCTGGGCGATCTCGCCGGCACCATGATCCCGCTGTTCGGCGGCGGCGAGGTCCGGCTCGACGATCTCGGCACCGTCACCGACACCATCGCCGACCGCCGCACCTTCGCCCGCTTCAATGGCGAGCCGGTGGTCGCGCTCGGCATCAAGCGTTCCAAGGGCGCCAGCGACGTGAAGGTCGCCGAAGCCGTGCAGAAACGCATCGACGCGCTGAAGGCCGCCTATCCCGAGGTCGACCTGAAGCTGATCGACACCTCGGTCGAGTATACCAAGGGCAACTACCACGCGGCGATCTCGACCCTGTTCGAAGGCGCCATCCTTGCCGTCGTCATCGTGCTCCTGTTCCTGCGCGACCTGCGTGCGACGATCATCGCCGCGATCTCGCTGCCGCTGTCGATCTTCCCGGCGTTCTGGGCGATGGACATGCTCGGCTTCTCGCTGAACCTCGTCAGCTTCCTCGCCATCACGCTGTCGACCGGCATTCTGGTCGACGATGCCATCGTCGAGATCGAGAACATCGTCCGGCACATGAACATGGGCAAGTCGCCCTACCGTGCCGCGCTGGAGGCCGCCGACGAGATCGGCCTCGCGGTCATCGCGATCTCGCTGACCATCATCGCGATCTTCGCACCCGCGAGCTTCATGTCGGGCATTGCCGGACAGTTCTTCAAGCAGTTCGGCATCACCGTCTCGGTGCAGGTGTTCTTCTCGCTGCTCGCGGCCCGTTTCGTCACGCCGGTGCTGGCCGCCTACTTCCTCAAGCACCATACGCATGTGGAACCGCCGCCCGGCCGCATATTGCGGTCCTATCATCGGATCGTGGCCTGGTCGGTGAAGCACTATTTCGTCACGGTGCTGATCGGCCTCGGCGTCTTCGCCGCCTCGATCTGGAGCATCACGCTGCTGCCGCAGGGCTTCCTTCCGGCGCAGGACAGCGCCCGCTCGCTGCTTGCCCTCGAGCTGCCGCCGGGCACCCAGCTCGCCTACACCGAAAAGGTCACAGAGGACATCGTCGCGCGCCTGCGCAAGCGGCCCGAGGTCAAGAGCATCTTCGTCGATGGCGGGCGCGTCCCGCCGGGGACCCAGGAAGTGCGGCGCGCCGCCCTGATCATCAATTACACGCCCAAGAACAGCCGCGACATCACCCAGCGCGAGCTCGAATTCTCGATCAGCCAGGAGCTGGAGAACGTTCCCGATATCCGCTTCTGGTTCCTGGACGAGAACGGCCTGCGCGCGATCTCGCTGGTGGTGACCGGTGTCGACCCCAACATCGTCAACAACGTCGCGAGCGAGCTTGCGACGCAGATGAAGCGCATTCCCACCATCGCCAACGTGATCTCGGAGACCTCGCTGGAGCGTCCCGAGCTGCGCATCGAGCCGCGCGCCGATCTCGCCGCACGGCTCGGCGTGTCCACCGAAAGCCTGTCGCAGACCATCCGCGTCGCCACCATCGGCGACGTCGGGCCTGCGCTCGCCAAATTCGACGTGGGCGACCGCCTGGTTCCGATCCGGGTGCAGCTCGAGGATGCCGCGCGCGGCAATCTGAAGACGCTCGAACAGCTCCGCGTGCCGCTCGGCGAGCGCGGCGAGAAGGGCGGCGTGCCGCTCTCGGTCATCGCCGACGTCAAGCTCGACCAGGGTCCGACCAGCATCAACCGCTACGACCGTGAGCGGCAGGCAACCGTCGCGGCCGACCTCGTCGGCTCCGCCGCGCTCGGCGATGCGACCAAGAAGATCTACGACCTGCCTGTCATGAAGACCCTGCCGAAGGGCGTGAAGGTCTCGCCATCCGGCGACGCCGAAAGCTTGAACGAACTGTCCGACGGCTTCGCCACCGCGATCACGGCGGGCCTGATGATGGTCTACGCCGTGCTGGTGCTGCTGTTCGGCACCTTCCTGCAGCCGATCACCATCCTGTTCTCGCTGCCGCTCTCGATCGGCGGCGCCATCGCCGCACTGCTCGTCACCGGCAAGCAGCTCACCACGCCGGTGTGGATCGGCATCCTGATGCTGATGGGTATCGTCACGAAGAACGCGATCATGCTGGTGGAATTCGCGATCGAAGCCATTCGCGCCGGCAAGCCGCGCGAGGAAGCCATGATCGACGCCGGCATGAAGCGCGCCCGGCCGATCGTGATGACCACGATCGCGATGGCCGCCGGCATGATACCGAGCGCGCTCGCGGTCGGCGCCGGCGGCGAATTCCGCTCGCCGATGGCGCTCGCGGTGATCGGCGGCCTGATCTTCTCGACCATCCTGTCGCTGGTGTTCGTGCCCGCGATGTTCATGGTGATGGACGATTTCGGCGCCCTGATCTGGCGCTTCGCCAAGCGGCTGATCGTGCACAGCGAGGATGCCGAGACGGACGATCATCACGGAGCGGCACCAGCGGAAGCGCCCCGCGTACCAAAGAACTTCGTGCACCCGGCGGCGGAGTAGGACCGCGCGTCTCAAACGGACGACGCCGCCGGTTGGGTGCGATGATGAGTGCGCGGCGAGCAGGAAGATCGGACGCCGCGAGCAGCCGCCTACCCTACTCGTTCCGCGCGATCGCGGTCAGCTTGTTCATGTTCCGCAGCAATATCCGGCCGCGCTGGAGATCGAGGATCGCCTCCTTGCGCCAGGCCTGGAGCTGGCGGTTGACGCTCTCGCGTGCGGCGCCGACGAAGATGCCGAGCTGCTCCTGCGAAATGTGGACCTCGGAACCGAAATCGGCAGCAAGCGCGCAGAGCCGCCGCGCCAGGCGAACCGGCAGCGGCTGCAGCATGGATTCTTCCATGCGCTCGCTCTGCCAGCGGATGCGCTGGCAGAGCAGTGCGATGATCTTGATCGCGACCTTTGGCTCGCGCTCGAGGAAGCCGAGGAAATCTTCGCGCCGCAGCACGAACAGCTCACTGGTCTCGCCCGCAGTGGCGTCCGCCGTGCGGCTCTGGCCGTCCAGCACCGCGACCTCGCCGAACAGGTCGCCCGGCCCCATGAAATTCAGCGTCAGCCGGCTGCCGTCGGAGGCCCCGGTCTCGATGCGGACCTGGCCGCGGCGCACGCCGAACAGCGCGTCCCCGGGATCGCCCTTCTGGAACAGCACCTCGCCATTCCCCAAATGCTGGGTGTGACAGAGATTGGACAGCCGCTGGAGCTCGTCTGCGCCGAGATCGGCGAACATCGGGTTCATCTTCAGAATGACCGCAAATTCGGCCTGCTTGCTCATTTCAATGTCCTTGTGAACGTCCTGGTCACTGTTCCTGTCAAATCGCTTGAATCCATCAACTTCAGGATCGCGTAAAACCGCGCCGGAGAAGTGTGTCATAAGTCACATAACTTTGCAGCACCCCCTGACTATTTTTACGCGCTTGGAGCCGCTTCCCGTCCGGGGATAAACTAAAGGTGCAAAGGACGGGTCATCTGCCGGATTCGACGCCGATCATCCGTCGTTGGAAAGTCGACATGAGAGCATTGAAATTCGCCGGCGGAGCTTTGGCCGCCGTCATCATCGTGATCGCACTCCTGCTGATGGTAGGGATCCCCTCGGGCTTCCTGACCTCCACGATCGCCTCGCACGTCGAGAGCGCGACCGGCTATCGCCTGTCGATCGACGGCACCACGAAGATCAGCCTGTGGCCGACGCTGAACATCACCCTGAACGACCTCACGCTTGCCGACCCCAAGGACCGCAGCGGCATCACGCGCCTGACGATCGACAGCGTGCAGGCCGACGTGTCGCTCGCAAGCATATGGTCCGGTCGCCCCGAGATCGGCGAGCTCGTCGTCACCCGTCCCGTGCTCTACCAGCCGCTGCTGCGTGAGCGCCTGCCGAGTGCCGGCGCCCCGTCGAAGCCGCGCGCGCTCGATACCAATGGCGCCACCATCGACCGCATCAAGATCACCGACGGCGAAGTTGCATTCTCGCGCCTGCGCGATCGTGTCGAGGGCCGCATCAGCGCCATCAACGCCGACGCGACCGTCGACCGCGACCGCAAGGTCAATATCACCGGCACCGCGCGCGTCGGCGATCATCCGACCAAGTTCGACATCAAGACAACCACGCCGGCGGCGCCGGCCGAGCGGCCGACGGTGCCGGTGGATTTCGCCATCGACATGCCTGACGTGCTGAAGTCCCAGCTCACCGGTCACGCCGAGATGCGGCTCAATGGCGATGTCGTGATGATCAACGGCCTGAACGGCAGGCTCGGCGACGGCGCATTCAACGGCTGGGCTTCGGTCGACATTGCGAGCAAGCCTCTGGTCAAGGTCGACCTCGACTTCCAGCGGCTCGCGATGCCGCTGGCGAAATCGCCGGAGGGCACGGCCGGGCAGCCCTGGAGCAATGCGCCGATCAACGTGTCCGGGCTCAACTATGTCGATGCGCAGTTGCGGATCTCCGCGAACGAAGCCTTGATCGGCGATGCGCGCATCGCGCCGCTGGCGCTCGATGCCAAGCTCGCCGGCGGCGTGCTGAAGGCCGGCACCGCCAATCTCGGCGCCTATGGCGGCCAGGTCTCGGGCGAGGTGATCCTGGATGCGACCAGCGGCGCGCCGAGCTTTGCCATGCATTCCGATCTCGTCGGCGTGCGCGCGCTGCCGCTGCTCCAGGGCCTTGCCGAATTCGACCGCATCGACGGCAAGCTGCAGGCCAAGCTCGCCCTGCGCAGCGCCGGCAACAGCCAGCGCGCGCTGATGGCGAACATGCAGGGCACGGCCTTCGTCAATTTCCAGGACGGCGCCATCCGCGGCATCAACGTCGCGCAGATGGTCCGCTCGCTGACGACGGGCATGCTGTCCGGCTGGCAAGAGAATAAGGACCAGGGCCAGGAGCAGAGCACGGATTTGTCGCAGCTCTCGGCCTCCTTCCGCATCGACAAGGGCCAGGCGGTGACGACCGATCTCAATCTGATCGGGCCGCTGGTGCGCGTGACCGGCGCCGGCACCATCGCGCTCGACACCAAGATGATGGGCTTTCGCGTCGAGCCGAAGCTCGTGATGACGACCGAAGGCCAAGGCCGCACCTCCGAGCCGGTCGGCTTCGGCATCCCCGTGATGATCCAGGGCAGCTGGTCGCAGCCGCGGATCTATCCCGACATGGCCGGCATGCTGGACAATCCGGACGCCGCCTATGCCAAGCTGCGCGAAATGGGCAAGGGCCTGTTCGGCCCCGACGGCGCCGGGCTCGGCAACATTCTGGGCAGCTTCGGCAGCAACCTTGGCCTGGGTGGCACCACCGCACCGGGCGGCAATGCTCCCGGCAATGCCAATCCGCAAGCCCAGCAGCCGGGGCAGAACAATCTGCTCGGCGGCCCGCTGGGGGAGGCGATCGGCAATCTGATCCAGCAGGGGCTTTCCAATGGCCCCGCAACGGGCAGCGGCTCCGGCCGCAGCCGCAGCTTGCCGGCAACGCCCTCCACCCCGGCACCGCAGAGCTCGCCTGAGGCCCCCGCTGTGGAGGACCCGCCGGTCGCGCAGCAGGACAGTCAGCCAATGAACGACGTGCTGCGGCAGCTCTTCAACCGGTGATCGGCGGACTGGCGCGCTGGGCTTCACGGGCAAATCCGTGCATCGGCTTGCACGCCTGCGGCTCCCTCCGAACGCATGAGGCTGCGACAATTCACCGCCCTTCCACCTGACCGGGAGTCCGCAAGGGGTAACCACACCGGCCGGTCCCCGGCCGCGCAACGGCCCTTCGGCCCAAATTGTGGTAGAACGGCCCGTAGCGCCGGCGTCGATGGCGGCGCGAGAGGATCGGGATGGCAGGAGCGAACGACAAGACACGGTTTCTGCGCGAGGGCCTGTTCGCCAAATACGTCGTCTCCCTCGTCGGCCTCGTCGTGTTCGTCCTCGCCGTCAACGGCGCGATGGAGACCTGGATCTCCTATCGCGCGACCAGGACGTCGCTGACCGACGGGCTGGAGGACAAGGCGCAGGCAGCCGCCCGGCGGATCGAGCAGTCGATCTCCGAGCTCGATCGCCAGATCAGCTGGGTGACGCGGGCGAGCCAGGACACGCTGGAAAAGCGCCGCGCCGACTACGCCCAGCTGCTGCACCAGGTCTCCGACGTCAACCAGCTGTTCCAGCTCAATGGCGACGGCCGCGAGGTGCTGCGCGTCTCCCGGCAATCGACCACGACCGGCGGCAATGCCGACCTCTCCCGCGACATGCGCTTCACCGACGCCGTCGCCCGCGGCGTCAGCTATGCGCCGGCCTGGTTCACCGACCGGACGCCGTTGATGTCGATCTCGGTGGCGCATTCCGGCTTCAATGCCGGCGTCACCGTGGCCGAGATTGATCTCAGCTTCCTCTCCGACTTCCTGTCCGACGCCCAGGTCGGCAAGGCGGCCTTTGCCTATGTCGTCGATCCGCGCGGCCGCGTGCTGGCGACGTCCTCGAAAGGGCCCGAAATCGGCAAGGACCTCGCCAGGCTGCCGCAGGTGGCGGCCGCGATCGCGCCCGGCCACGAGCCCGACACGTCCGGCACCGACTTCAACGGCCATGCGGTGATGAGCGCCGCGAGCATCGTGCCGAAGCTCGGCTGGAGCGTGCTGTTCGAGCAGCCGACGACGCAGGCCCTGATGCCGATCCGCGACCAGCTGGTGCGCATCGCGCTGCTGATCGGCATGGGCCTGATGGTCGCGATCCTGGCCGGCACGCTGCTGGCGCGCCGCATGATCATCCCGATCACGGCGCTGCGCGACGGCGCGCACAAGCTCGGCGAAGGCGATTTCAGCCACCGTATCGACGTGCACACCTCCGACGAGCTGGAGGACCTCGCCGGGCAGTTCAACCGCATGGCCGACCAGATCCAGGAGACCTATTCGAACCTTGAGACCAAGGTCGAGGAGCGCACCCGCGATCTCGCGCAGTCGATCCACGAGCTCAAGGTGCTGGAGGAGGTCGGCCGCGCGGTGGCCTCCTCGCTCGATCTCAACGCGGTGCTTGCGACCATCGCCGCCCGCGCGATCGAGATCACCCATGCCGACGCGGTGCTGATCTACGGCTTCGACGCCGAGACGGGCCGCTTCAACCTGGTCGAGGCCAACGGCATCGACAGATCCGCCGACGGCGCGCACGTCACAATCGCGCAAGGCGAGAACATCCTGAGCGATGCCGCCGACAGCGGCGAACCGATCGCGCTTGCCGAGCTCGGCGACGCCGCCGAGCAGCCGCTGCGCGAGGTCGCGCTCGCTGCCGGCTTCAGCTCAGTGCTGGTGGTGCCGCTGATCGACCAGCAGGGCACGCTGGGCTCGCTGGTGGTGCTGCGCCGCGCCGGCGGCGAGTTCGCCGGCAGCGTCATCGGCCTGATGCGCACCTTCGCCAACCAGGCCGTGCTGGCGATGCGCAATGCGCGGCTGTTCAGCGAGGTCGACCACAAGAGCCACGCGCTGGAGGCCGCGAACAAGACCGTGCGCGCCCAGGCGGACAAGCTGCGCGAGCAGACCGAGCAGCTCAAGGACTGGAACAAGTCGCTGGAGGCGCGCGTCAAGACCCAGCTCGGCGAGATCGAGCGCATCCGCAAGCTCGAGCGTTTCCTGGCGCCGCAGGTGGCGCAGCTGATCGCCTCCTCCGACAGCCCCGAGGGGCTGCTCACCAGCCAGCGCCGCGAGGTCACGGTCGTGTTCTGCGACCTGCGCGGCTTCACCGCGTTCACGGAAGCGACCGAGCCGGAAGAGGCGATGAACGTGCTGCGCGAATATCACGCGGCGCTCGGCAAGCTGATCTTCAAATACGAGGGCACGCTCGACAAATATGCCGGCGACGGCGTGATGATCCTGTTCAACGCGCCGATCCAGTTCGAGGACCACACCAGGCGCGCCGTGAAGATGGCGGTGGAGATGCGCGACACCATCGGCCCCTTGACCGAGCGCTGGCGCAACCGCGGCCACAGCCTCGGCTTCGGCATCGGCATCGCGCTCGGCTATGCCACGCTCGGCCAGGTCGGCTTCGAGCAGCGGCTGGAATATGCCGCGATCGGCAGCGTCACCAACCTCGCCTCCCGCCTCTGCGGCGAAGCCAAGCCCAACCAGATCGTGGTGAGCCGCCGCGTCTACGGCATGGTCGAGCCCTGGGTCGAGGCACGCGCCCTCGATGATCTCCAGCTCAAGGGCTTCAATCACCCCGTGCTGGCGATGGAGATTTTGAGCTGGCGCGAGGAGGTGGAGAACGTGGTGGATGCGTCGGCGGTGCGCATGCGAGGCTAGCCGCAAACAAGAACTGCGAGAACAACCCCATGCACAGTAGCCGGGGGCCGAAAAATCAATGGGTTACGTGGGGCATCCACAGGAGTGCCGAAGCGTTTGACACGGTCGGGAAAATCACCGGCGGGATGGCAGCATCCCCACTCCCCCACGGACCACATCCCTCCTCCACACGACTAACCCTCACCTCAAGAAGAGGCTTGCCGCTCCGTCGCGCGCCGATCTCATCGAGAAGCAGCTCCCAATGCTCAACCAGAGGCGCCCATAAAATCGATTTTCGATTTTTTGTTGACCGCGGGGTGCCGCCTTGCAATCATCCCGCGATGGGTCCGCTTCAGTTCGATATGTCCGGAAACCCCGGCGACGGTCCGCGCAGCCTGACGTCGGCGCTGCATGAGCGATTGCGCGCAGATATCCTGGCAGCTCGGCTTCTGCCGGGTCAGAAGCTGCATATCGCCGGCCTCGCCAAGACGTTTTCGGTCAGCCTTGCCGCCGTCCGCGAAGCCCTGTCGCGTCTCGTCGCCGACGGCCTCGTGCAGGCGTCAGACCAGCGCGGCTTCCGCGTGAGCCCGGTGTCGCTCGCCGATCTCGCCGACGTGACACAGACCCGGATCGACATCGAGGGGCTCGCGCTGCGCCGTTCGATCGAGCGGGGCGATGAGTCCTGGCTCGCGTCGGTGGAGTCGACGTGGAGGGACCTGAAAGCCGTCCCCTATCGCTACCCTGATGATCCGACCGTGCACTACGAGGAATGGGTGATCCGTCACCGCATTTTCCACCGCGCGCTGGTCAACGCCTGCGGCTCGCCATGGCTGCTCGGCTTCCGCGACGTGTTGCACGAGCAAAGCGAGAGATATCGCCGTCTCTCGATCCGACGCGAGCCCGGCGTCAAGCCGCGCGACGTCGAGGCTGAACACGAGGCGATCGTCGCTGCCGTGGTGAAGCGCGACGCGGATGCGGCAGTTCGCGCCTTGTCAAAGCATTTCGGCACCACCAAGGAGTTCGTCGAGCTCGCCGCCTCACGCATTGCGGAGGTGAGCCGCACGACCTGACGATCCCTAGAAATTCGGCACAAAAAAAGAGAGACCGGGAGGAAACAATGAAGATCAATCGCCGTCACGCGTTCATGTCGCTCGTTGCCGCCGCAATTTTCGCCGGCCCTGCGAGCGCCGCCGACACCATTCGCGTCGGTCTGCCCACGAAAACATACTGGCCGACGACGATCGCCGAGACGGCCGTGCGGCAAAAGCTGTTCGAGAAGGAAGGCATCAAGGCCGAGCTGACCATCTATCGCAGCGGCGCGGAGACGTTCGAAGGCATGGCTGCGGGCGCGGCCGACATCATCCTCGATCCGCCCTCGCTGGTCTCCGCCGGACGCAAGAAGGGCGTGATGTCGCGCATCGTCGCCAATGCCGCGATGGGCAATTTCGGCTGGCAGCTGATGGTGCCGACCAAATCGACGCTCGACGTCAAGGGCCTCAACGGCAAGAAGGTGGCAATCACCGCGGCCGGCTCAGGCTCCGACCTGCTTGCGCTGTGGACCATCCAGGACAAGAAGATCGACTTCACGCGCGTCCCAGTCGGCGGCGGCGGCCTGGTGCCGAACCTTTTGGCCGGCAATGTCGACGCCGCCGTGGTCTACTCGCCGCTGAGCTTCCAGATCTCGAAGTCCGGTGAGGCCAAGTCCATCCTCGACTACGCGACCGCGGTTCCGCCGAACCTCACCGCTGGCTGGATCGTGCTCGACAAGTTCGCCGAGGCCAAGCCTCAGCTGGTGCAGAAGGCCGTGAACGCTCTCTACGGCGCGGTCGCGTTCATGCGCGCCAATCGCGATGTCACCGTCAAGCTGATCGCCGAGCTCTACGAGATGCCGCCGGAGATCGCCGGCCTCGAATACGACAACACGATCATGAAGCTCGAGACCAGCGGCGACATGGGCGCGGCCAATGTGAGCGCGGCGGTGCAGCTCTCGCTCGATCTCGCCAAGCTCGGCGGGCTCAAGGACATCGTGCCGGTCGAGGACGTGATCTCGACCAAGTTCAAGCCCGTCCCGACCAAGTAGTTGGCGATGCAGAGCACGCTTGCCATCAACCTTGCGCGGATCGCGATCATCGTCGCGATCCTTGCGCTGTGGGAGGTGCTGTCGCGCACCGGCATCGTCAATCCGCGCCTGCTGCCGTCGGCGTCCGACACCTTCGTGACGCTCGGCGATCTCCTGCAGCGCGCGGCCGTGCAGAAGGACCTGATGGTCACCGCGACCGAGGTGCTGACAGCATTCGCGCTCGCCGTGCCGTTCGGCGCGGTGATCGGCTTCCTGATCGCGGAGAACCGCTACTTCGCCGATGTCGCCAAGCCGCTGCTGTTCTTCGCCTTCAGCATCCCGAAATCGATCTTCCTGCCGATGTTCATCCTCGTGTTCGGTGTCGGCTTTGCCCAGAAGGTCGGCTTCGGCTTCTTCTCCACGATCTTCATCGTGATCATGTCGACCACCACGGCGGTGGAGTCGGTCAAGGTGGAGCATCTGACGGTGGCACGCTCCTATGGAGCCACGCCGATGCAGACGGCGTTCCGCGTCTATCTGCCGAGCATGCTGCCGGTTCTGCTGGAGGCGTTGCGAATCTCCATGATCTTCAACCTGACCGGCGTGATCCTCGCCGAGATGTACGCCTCACGCGACGGCATCGGACACCAGATCGCGACCTGGGGCGAGAATTTCCAGATGAAGCAGCTCCTCGCCGGCGTCGTGATGGTGGCCGCGATCGCCATGACCTTCAACGAACTTGTCAGATGGGTGGAAACGCGATGCAGCCATTGGCGAACGTGACCCAGTTGAAGCCCGCCGCGCGCGCCGGCGCGATCGAGGTGAAGAATGTCGGCCAGGTGTTCAAGACCCGGTCGCAGGACGTCGTCGCGCTGGAGGACGTCTCGCTCGAGGTCAAGCCCGGCCGCTTCGTCGTGCTGGTCGGTCCGAGCGGCTGCGGCAAGTCGACCCTTTTGATGATGATGGCGGGGCTGCGTCAGCAGACCGCGGGCACCATCACGATCAGCGGTGCGCCGATCCCGCAGCCCGACCCCGACAGGGTCGGCGTGGTGTTCCAGGAGGCGAGCCTGTTTCCATGGCTGACGGCGGAGGACAATGTCGAGTTTCCGCTGGCGCTGCGGGGCGTCCCCAAGGCTGAACGGCGAGCCAAGGCGCAGGATGCGCTCCAGCTGGTCGGGCTAGAGGGCTTCGGCAAACGTCATCCGCACGAATTGTCAGGCGGCATGAAGCAGCGCGTCTCGATCGCGCGCGGGCTGGTGCAGGATCCGCCGGTGCTGCTGATGGACGAGCCGTTCGCGGCCCTCGACGAGCAGACGCGCATGACCATGGGCGACGAGCTGCTGCGCATCTGGGCCGCGACCGGCAAGACGGTCGTGTTCGTCACGCACAGCCTGACCGAAGCCGTCTATCTCGCCGACGAGGTGATCGTGATGTCGGCACGGCCCGGCCGCATCGTGGACCACCTCCAGGTCCAGCTGCCGCGGCCGCGCACCTACGAGATGCTGAGCGGCGATGCCTTCGGGAGCTTGCGGGACCGCATCTGGCGGCACATCCGCAAATCGGCGTGAGGCGGAGATGAGTGCCAGGATAAGCGCGAAGACGCTGCGACATCTGATCGTGATCGGCCTGATTGCGCTGTGGGAGCTGTTGCCGCGCGCCGGGCTGATCCCGGAACTGTTCCTGCCGTCGCTGTCGTCCACGTTGATCGCGGGATGGACCGACGCGGGCGAATACGGTCATGCGCTTGCTGTCACCCTCTACGAGGTCGTGGTCTCCATGGCGTTCGCCTGCGGAGGCGGCATCCTGCTCGGCGCCATCGTCGGCAGCCTGCCGCGTCCGCGCGTGCTGATCATGCCGATGGTGTCGAGCCTCTATGCGGTGCCGCTTGTGATCCTCTATCCCGTCTTCACAGTCTGGCTCGGCATCGGCTCCGAATCCAAGATCGCGTTCGCCTCGATCTACGGGTTCCTGCCGACGATGCTCGCCACTGCGGCCGGCATCCAGACCATCGATCCGCAACTTCTGCTCGCCGCGCGGAGCATGGGCGCGACGCTGAGTCAGCGGCTGGTCCGCGTCATCATCCCGGCGGCAATCCCGACGGTGCTGTCGGGTCTGCGCGTCGGCGGTGCGCTGGTCATCGTCGGCGTCGTCGTCTCGGAGATGCTGATCTCCTCCGCCGGCATCGGCTACCTGATCTCGCGCTACCGGACGATCCTCGACAGCCCGCACGTGTTCGCAGGCGTGCTGCTCGTGCTGTTCCTCGCCATCGCCTTCAACGCCGCCATCCGCTGGATCGAGCGCAAGGCGGCGATCTGGCAGACCGGCACTCGCGCCGGTCAGGCCAACGACGACATCGCGTCCGGCGCGATGCAGCCGGCCACCTGAGGTACTCGCGTGTACGACTTGACCCTGACATTCGACAACGGCCCCGATCCCGATGCGACACCGCGCGTGCTCGACATTCTCGGCGAGCGCGGCATCAAGACCACCTTCTTCGTCATCGGCGAGAAGCTTGCCGATCCCGAGCGGCGCGGCCTTGCAGAGCGTGCGCACCGCGAGGGACACTGGATCGGCAATCACACCTTTACGCATAGCATTCCGCTTGGTGAGCAATCCGGGCGCGATACCGCAGAGCACGAGATCGGCCGCACGCAAGACGCGATTGGCGATCTCGCTCATCCACAGCGCTGGTTCCGGCCGTTCGGTGGCGGCGGCAATCTGGACAAGCGGCTGCTCAAGCCGTCCGTCGTCGACTATCTCGCGCGCAAAAAGCACAGCTGCGTGCTCTGGAATTCCATTCCGCGCGACTGGGACGACCCCGACGGCTGGACCGAGCGCGCACTCGACCAGTGCAGCCCGCAGCCCTGGACGCTGATGGTGCTGCACGATCTGCCGACCGGCGCCGCGGATCATCTGGAGCGTTTCCTCGATCGTGCCGAGGCCGCTGGTGCCCGCTTCCGCCAGCACTTCCCGCCGCAATGCGTGCCGATCCGCAGCGGCGAGATCGCGCTTCCGATCAACGACTATGTTTCCTCCATCGAAGAGAGTGTTTGACCAATGAAAGTCGCAAGCTTCACGATATCAGGCACTGCGAGCTATGGCATCGTCACCGACAAAGGCGTCATCGATGCGGGCAAGCGCCTGAAGTCCTATCCGACCTTGAAGGCACTGCTTGCGAAGGGGGCGCTCGACGAGTTGAGGAAACTTGCCGGCGAGAAGCCCGACTACGCGTTGCAGGACGTCGCGCTGCTGCCGACCATTCCCGATCCCGACAAGATCTTCTGCATCGGCGTCAACTATGCCACCCATCTGGCGGAGAGCGGCCATCCGACGCCAGCGCATCCGATGATCTTCACCCGCTTCGCCAACAGCCAGGTTGGCCATGGCCAGCCGATGATCCGGCCGCTGGAATCCGAACGTTTCGACTATGAGGGTGAAATGGCCGTCATCATCGGCAAGGCCGGCCGTCGCATCTCGCGTGAAGCTGCGCTCAGCCATGTCGCCGGCTATGCCTGCTACAATGACGGCAGCATCCGCGACTGGCAACGCCACACCTCGCAATTCGCGCCGGGCAAGAATTTTGCCGGCACCGGCGGCTTCGGGCCGTGGATGGTCACGACCGACGAGTTGACCGATGTCACCAGGCAGACGCTGATCACCCGGCTCAACGGCGTCGAGGTGCAGAAGGCACCGATCTCCGATCTCGTCTTCGACGTGCCGGCCCTGATCGCCTATTGCTCGACCTTCACAGAGCTGGTGCCCGGCGACGTGATCGTCACCGGCACGACCGGCGGCGTCGGCGCCTATCGCACGCCACCCCTGTGGATGAAGGGCGGCGACGTCGTCGAGATCGAGATCTCCGGCATCGGCATCCTGCGCAATCCCGTCAAGGACGAGGGATCGGCCGCGGCAACGCGCGCGGCCTGAACGGTCGCGCTCAGCAACAACAAGGAGAACCCCATGCCCATGCCGACGCACATCCTGCCAACCACCGTGGTCGGCAGCTATCCGCAGCCGGAATGGCTGGTGAATCGCGCCATGCTGTCGAAGGTGGTGCCGCGCACACGCCTGCACGACATGTGGCGGTTGCCACCGGAACACCTGGAAGAAGCCCAGGACGATGCCACCATCGTCGCGATCCGCGACATGGAGCGCGCCGGCATCGATATCGTGACCGACGGCGAAATCCGCCGCGAGAGTTACTCCAATCGCTTCGCCACCGCGCTCGACGGCATCGACGGGGACAATCCCGCGATGATCGTGGCGCGCACCGGCAACACCCAGACGCCGGTGCCGCGCGTCGTCGGCCCTGTGAGGCGCACAGGCCCGGTCGAGCTGCACGATATGCAATTCCTGCGCAAGAACACGGAGCGTGCGGCGAAGATCACCCTTCCTGGCCCATTCACGATGAGCCAGCAGGCCAAGAACGAGTTCTACAAGGACGAGGAAGAGCTCGCGATGGCTCTCGCCGAGGCCGTCAATGCCGAGGCGCTCGATCTGCAAAGAGCCGGCGCTGACGTGATCCAGCTCGACGAGCCCTGGGTGCGCAACAATCCGGAGCTCGCCAAGCGCTATGCCGTCAAGGCGATCAATCGCGCGCTGCAAGGGATCACGGTGCCGACCGTGGTGCATCTCTGCTTTGGCTATGCTGCGGTCGTGCCGGGCTCGAACAAGCCGGCCGGCTATTCCTTCCTCGCCGAACTCGACGACACCACCGCCGACCAGATCTCGATCGAGGCGGCGCAGCCGAAGCTCGACCTCGGCGTGCTCAAGGACCTGTCGTCGAAGAAGATCATGCTCGGCGTGCTCGACCTCGCGGATCCCGCGATCGAGAGCGTCGATACCGTCGCAGAGCGCATCCGCAACGGGCTGAAATATGTCTCGCCGGATCGTCTCGTGCCGGCGCCAGATTGCGGCATGAAATACATGCCGCGTGCGACTGCGTTCGGGAAGCTGAAGGCCATGTGCGACGCAGCGGCGAAGGTCCGGCGGGAGGTTGGCTAAAGCGCGATGCGATGAGGATGAATCGTCATCGCGCTTTAGATTGTTGTTTCAACATGATCTTTTCGGAAAACCGCTGCGCACTTTTCCGGATCATGCTTTAGCGACCTTCACGGGAGGTGTTGCGACTTCAGCCTCACGCCCCCCGCTTCGGCCCGATCGCCGCGAACCCTGCCTTCTGCTCGTCGCTCAGATCCGCCTCGAAATCGTCGAGCGCGTCAGCGACGCCGCCGACTTCCTGCAGCATCGTCTGCAGCCGCGCCTTTACGGCCGCGAGGCGGGCCTGCGGTGTCGCGGCGGGCTCTGTCGGGCAGGCGCTGAGCGTCTGCATGGTGCGCAGGGTGGTGTCCTGGAGCACCTCGAGGCGGGCGCGAGCTACCTCGTCGAGGTGGAGCGTCGACGCGATGTCGGCGGCGGGCCATTGCTGCTGCACGAGCTGCTCGTATTGACGCTGCGCCTTTTCGTCATAGCGGGGATCGTAGTCCGGCTGGCAGGCGGCGGCCTTCACGTCCTTGCGCTGAACCGCGGCAAGCGCGGCGCGACGCTCATTGGCGAGGGCATCGAGCCTGGCTTTCTGGTCGTCATTGAGGAGATCGACAAACTTCGAAAGCGGCGCTTCGATTGCATCAACTGCCTTGATCATGGCGCCGATGCGCTCGCGCATCAGGCCGAGGCGCTCCGACGCATTGGCGGGGGCCTGCGCCGGGCAGGCGGTGCCGATGGTGTCGCGTGCCGCATTCCAGGCCGATGCGAGCTCGTCGAGCGCAGTGCGCTGCAACTCGTTCGGTGTTACGGCCGCGGCGATGCGGTCGACCGGCAGGCCGCCGGTGTCGCTGGCCTCGCAGAGCGTCTCAGCCGTCGGGACCCTTCGTCCGCGCCGGCTTTGCGGCGCGGTGTAGGCGGCGAGCTCGGTCACCGCATAGGGCGAGAAGATCGCGGCATAGATGTCGCCATAGCCATAGAATGACAGGCTGGTGGTGTCGGCGAACATGATCGCGGTGGTGAGATCGTCATGTGCGAACGGCCAGAACACCGGGCCGGTCCAGCCGTAGCTGCCGTCGGGATGACGCCACCAGCCCTGCGGGCGGCGGCCGCCATGCCAGCCCGACAGCGCGGCCTGCGCCGTGAGGGCCGCACGCAGGACGTATGGGTTGGTTAGCCGGCCGCGCCCGGCCCCGCGCAGATCCTGCGACCTCAGCGCAGCGGAGCGGTATCGGCTGCCGCGCACGGCCATGCGGGAATGGCGAAGCCGCGACAGACCGAGCATGTGGCCGACCGCGAAGCGTGCAACGCCAAGCGGACCGCCGCGCAATCCGAACTGCGCCTCGGCTCTATCAGGCAGCAGCACTGCCGCAATCGCGAGAGCGGCGCCCGCCAGCGCCAGTCTCATGCGTCCCGACATGATCGCTGACCTGGCCACCTCGGCCCTCCTCCCAGCGCCAAGCGCAATGCGCCGCATCACAATGACGCGTAGGGGAACCGATTGTTCCGGAGAGACACAGGGCAAAGCGTCGCGGGCGAGCGCTCGCTCTGCCCGTAGACAGGCAATTGTATCTGAGAAGCGGATTTCCTGCGGCCCAACTTCCAAAACGCCCGCTTGGGCGGGAGGAGAGGACAGAGCGTGCCTCACTCCGCCTTTTGCGGCATCACGAAAGTCTGGCCGGGATAGATCAGATTGGGGTTGTTGATCTTGTCGCGGTTGGCCTTGAAGATCACCGCGTAACGGGCGCCGTCACCGTAGGCGAGCCGGCTGAGGGCCCACAGGCTGTCGCCACGGGCAATGACCCGGCTGCCGCCTGACTGCGCCGGTGCGGCGGCGAGCACGTCCGCCGGCGAGGCCGATGGCAGGGCCGCCACGACATCCGGCTTGTCGTCGGGCTTCTCGGCCTGCTTCGCTGCCGGTGCGGGCCGCGCGGGCGGCGGCGCCGCCTCGGCGATGGTCACCGGCATGGTCCGGCCGGACTCGGTCACCGTGCCGTCCGGCGCCTTGGCCCGGAGCGTCAGTTCATAAGAACCGGGGGGAAGCTGCGGCGGGGTCATGACGAACTGGCCCGAGGCGTCCGCGACCACGCTATCGAGCGGCTTGCCGTCGCGCAGCAGCTCGACCCTTGCACCCGGCGTGGCGCGGCCCGCAATCACCGCCGCCTCGCCGTGATCGTCGACGCGGGCGACGTCGAAACGAGGACCGCTATCCGCAACCGGCGGCAGCGGCTTGACCGGCGCGAGATCGGCGAGCGCGGCCGTGACCTGGCTCTGGGTCTCGGCCAGCGCGCCCGCCTTCGGCTCGGGGGCCGGCGACGCAGCCGGTGCAGGCGGCGCGCCGGCGGCGAGCTTTGGCTGTTCCGGCTTGAGCTCTGATTTGGGCTCTTCCGCCTTGGGCTCGACTTTGGGTTCGATCTTGGCCTCCGGCCTGGCGGCAACGGCGGTCTTCGTCCCGTCCGGCAGCAGGCGGCGCAGCTCGGTCGGGCCGACCACCAGTGCGGTGCCGACCAGCGCGAGCAGACAGAGGGCAATAAAGGCCTTGAATGCGGTCATCATCGGAAAAGGACCTTGAGTGGCAAATCAGCCGAAGGCGGCAAAGTGCGCCGATTTGGCTGCGGCAGCAAGACGGTCGATGGGATGACAAGCCTCCGTCCCAGCGCCCGGGATGAACCGGCGCCACCCCGCCGCCGCGACGCTCTCAAGACCGGCAACTTCGACGTGCCGGCGATGGTCGCCAGGGCGAGTGCGGAAGTGCGGCGACTCAAGCGAAAATCTCCAAACCACCCGCTGAATCCGCTCCGATTCATATTTTCCTAACCCTTAATGGTAACGGGGTCTTGTCGGTTTTGCTGCATCTTGCATCCCACGGGAGGGCTGGATGGGCGCATCGATCCGATGGACCGCGCGAATGCGCGCGTTGCTCCGCCGTTGGCGCGGGGCGCCGCTGACGTGGCTGATCATCGGCGGCTTCGTGCTGATGGCCGCAACCGCCATCGGCACCGCGCTCACCGTCGACCGCTTCCGGCAGAATGCGATCGAGAGCGGCCGCGACAACCTAGAAAACTCCGTCCGCATGCTGGCCCGGCACTTCGACCGCGAGTTCGCGGACTTTGCGGTGCTCCAGAAGAGCATCATCGCCGAGCTCGAGAGCCACGGCATCGAATCCGCTGACATCTTCCGCAGCGAGATGGGCACGCTCGCCGTGCACGAGGTGCTGCGTGCCAAGGCCAGCGGCTGGTCCGACGTCGCCGGCGCCAATCTGTTCGATTCCCGGGGCGTGCTGATCAACTCGTCGCGGCAATGGCCGGTCGCCGATATGTCGGTCGCCGACCGCGGCTATTTCAACCGGCTCAAGAACGATCCCGCCTCGCAGGAAGAGGTGGATGTCGTGCCGGGACGGCTCGGCAGCGGACCGGCAATCGTGTTCGCGCGGCGCGTCTCCGGCCCGCATGGCGAATTCCTCGGGCTGGTGTCGCGCGCGATCGCACCGGAGCAGCTCGAATCCTTCTTCGCCTCGACCGGGCTCGGCGAGGAATTTTCGATCGCGATGCACCACCAGAACGGCCAGCTGCTCGCGCGCATTCCGCATGTGGATGCGATGATCGGGCAGAATTTCCGCAAGGGCACGCCGGAGCAGATGGCGGTGTTCGAGCGTACCTTCGTCACCACCCAGCTCGCAAGCCCGATCGACGGCAAGGACCGCATCGTCGCCTCGCGCCTGCTCGCGGGCGAGCCGCTGGTGGTGGTGGCGACCAGGTCGCTGGATGCGACGCTGGCGACCTGGCGCTCGCAGACGAAGTTCTTCGTCACCATTGCCGTGCTGTCGATGGGCCTGCTCGTGCTCACGCTCTATCTGATCTTCCGCCAGATGACGAACCGGCTCTCGCTCGAGAAGCAGCGGCTCGACACCGCGATGAACACGATGACGCAGGGGCTCCTGATGTTCGACCAGGACGAGCGCCTGATCGTCTGCAACCGGCGCTATGTCGAGATGTACGGGCTGTCGACCGAGGTGGTGAAGCCCGGCGCCCATTTCCGCGACGTGATCCGGCACCGCCGGGACACCGGCTCGTTCGAGGGCGACGTCGAGGCTTATTGCGACGGCATCCTGAGCAATATCGGCCGGACCCAGAGCACCATCGTCGAGACCGCCGACGGCCGCCTGATCGAGATCAAGAGCCAGCCCGCCGCCGCCGGCGGCTGGCTCGCCACCCATGACGACGTCACCGAGCGCATCCGCGCCGACGAGCGCATCGCCCATATGGCGCATTACGACGCGCTGACCGACCTTCCCAACCGCGTGTTGCTGCGCGGGCATCTGGAGCGCCGCATCGCCGAGCTCGGCCAGGGCAGGCCGTTCGCGATCCTCTACATCGACGTCGACGAGTTCAAGAGCATCAACGATTCGCTGGGCCACGAGGTCGGCGACGAATTGCTGCGCCAGGTTGCGAACCGCCTGCGCGCCTGCGTGAGCGGCAACGACATGGTCGCGCGGCTCGGCGGCGACGAGTTCGCCATCGTCAAGGCCGGAACGAACGACGCGGCCGAACTGACGGCGCTGGCGGAAACGATCCTCGAGGCGTTGCGCGCGCCGGTGAACTGCAAGGGCCAGGACATCCCGACCGATGCCAGCATCGGCATCGCCATCGCGCCCGATCACGGCGACAATCTCGACGATCTGCTCAAGCGCGCCGATCTCGCGATGTATGCGGCGAAGTCGGAAGGGCGCCGCACCTTCCGCGTCTTCGCACCCGAATACGACGCCAAGGCACGGCAGCGCCGGCAGCTCGAACTCGATTTGCGTCACGCGCTCGTGCGTGGCGAATTCGAGGTGCACTATCAGCCGCTGGTCGACCTCGCGGCCAATGTGGTCACCGGCTGCGAGGCGCTGCTGCGCTGGCGCCACCCCGAGCGCGGCATGGTCTCGCCCGCGGACTTCATTCCCGTTGCGGAAGACACCGGCCTGATCGGCGAGATCGGCGAATGGGTGCTGAAGCAGGCCTGCCTCGAAGCCGCCTCATGGCCCGGCCAGATTCACGTCGCGGTCAACGTCTCACCGGTCCAGTTCCGCTCGCGGACACTGGCGCTCAAGGTCGCGGCCGCGCTCGCGGAGTCGGGGCTCGCACCGGGACGGCTCGAGCTCGAGATCACCGAGACCGTGCTCATCCGCGACGACGAGGAGGCGCTGACGATCCTGCAGCAGCTGCGCGAGCTCGGCGTGCGCATCGCGCTCGACGATTTCGGCACCGGCTATTCCTCGCTGAGCTATCTGCACCGCTTCCCGTTCGACAAGATCAAGATCGACCGCAGCTTCATCAGCGACATTGGCGAGCCCGAGGACTCATCGCCGATCGTGCAGGCCGTGGTGCACATGGCCGCCGCCCGCCGCATGGCGACGACGGCCGAAGGCGTCGAGACCGAGGCCCAGCGCGAGGTGCTGCGTCAGCTCGGATGCAGCCAGATGCAGGGCTGGCTGTTCAGCCCGGCCGTGCCCGCGGCGAAGCTGAAGCAGCTGCTGGCGGCGCAGGCGGTGGCAGCCTAGAGCCTTTCCCGTTCCGACGGAATCGGAACGGGGCTCTAGATTCCTGTTTTGACGCGTTTTCTTGACGCGAACCGGCGTCCACTTCGCTCGAAAACGCTCTGGCACGCCGGCGTCATTCACGCCCCCGCCGTGACCGTCCAGAACGCGCGCCATCTGCGGCGGCCGAGCGCAGCCAGCCGCCTCCAGGACAGGCGGGACAGGCCGGCCACCAGCGAGGCATGGGCGAGAAGGAGGTGGGAGACGACGTCAATCACGATCGTTCTCGCCTCGCGGCCGCAGCGCGCGGCTGGACCGCGGTCGCGCTGGTGCGCCTCGCGCAAAGGACGTGCGCGGCCGTCATGGCCGCGCCTCCAGGATCATGTTGAAGGGCGAGGCGGCAGGCTTGCCGATCTGCGAGAAGCCGCCCTGCTGCAACACCTGCGCGATACGCTTTTCGCCGGCCTGCGCCCCTAGTCCCAGAGCGACGTCCTGGCTCAGCGACGTCGGAAGGCAGATGTGGGTGGAGCCGGCGTAATAGACCCGCCCGACCGGATTGAGATTGTCAGCCAGGCTGTCCCCCGCCGCCGGCTCGACCAGCATCAGCGTGCCGTCGTCCTTCAGCGCTGAACGAATGCGGCGGGCGGCGCCGACGGGGTCGCCCATGTCGTGCAGCGCATCGAACATCGTCACGAGATCGAAGCCAGATCCGGCGAAATCCTGCGCCCTGGCGACCTCGAATCGCAGATTGCGCGCGCCGGAGATCTCGGCGCGTGCGCAGTCGATCGAGGCCTCGTCGTAGTCGATGCCGGTGAAGTCCGAGTTCGGGAATGCTTCGGCCATGAGCCTTGTCGAATAGCCATGGCCGCAACCGACGTCTGCGACCTTGGCACCTCGTTCCAGCTTCTCGACGACGCCGTCGAGCGCAGGCAGCCATTCGGCGATCAGGTGCGCGCGATAGCCGGGCCGGAAGAAACGGTCGACGCCGCAGGACATGCAATTGCAGTGATCGCTCCAGCGCAGGCCCTTGCCGGTCTTGAACGCTTCCGCCAGCCGCGGCTCGTCGTGATAGACCGCCGGCAGCAGGCTGAAGCCGCCAACCATCGCGACTGGACTGTCTTCATCCGCGAATACGGCCTTCTGCTCCGGTGTCATGCTGAACGTGTCTTTCGTCGCATCAAAGCTCACGAAGCCGGAAGCCGCCTGTGCGGACAGCCATTCGCGAACGTAGCGCTCGTGAGTCCCGGTTCGGTCGGCCAGTTGGGCGGACGTCATCGGGCTTTCGGCCAGCGCGCGGAACAGTCCCAGTCGATCGCCGAGGACGACGAGCGCCGCATTCGAGGCGGCGCCGAGTTCGTTGACGACTAGTCCAAGCAGCTGCTCGAGCTTTCTCTCATCCAGGTTCATGTCTCGCTCCTCACGGCGCGGAGATGCGCCGTTAAGGTGCGACATACGGTGTCTGGACTCGCGGATGGAGAGGCAGAATAGTCAGTTTCGAGCCAATCGAGCCAGAGGCTGCAGAATGTCACGTGGACGTGTACGCGTGAGTATTCCCGTGTTCGCCGAATGCGATCCGTCGATCATCTACGGCGTGTTCGACACGCTGTGGAGCGCGGGCCGGATCTGGGACGGCGTCAAGGGCGGCACGCCGGAGGGCCTGTTCGAGCCGCGGCTGGTGGGCGCCGCGCCCGGCCCGATCACACTGATCACCGGGGTCAGCATCCTGCCGCAGGACGTGGCCGACCACGTTGAGTCAACCGACATCGTGTTCGTGCCGAATGTCATCGTCGCCACGGAGACGGGCACCGCCGTGCTCGATCGCCGGCTCATCGCATGGATCAGGCAGATGCACGAAGCGGGCGCGCAGATGTACGGATCCTGCGGCGGGTCTCTCGTGCTCGCCGAAGCCGGCCTGCTCGACGGGTACGAGGCAACCACGCACTGGGTCTACGAACCGGTGTTTCGAAAGCATTTCCCCAAGATCAAGCTCCGCATGGAGCGCGTCCTGGTGCAGAACGGACCCGGGCACAATCTCGTCTGCGGCGGCGGTGCATCGTCCTGGCAGGATCTCGCGCTGCTGATCGTCGCAAAATATGGCGGCACGGAAGAGGCAATTCGCATCTCGAAGCTCTTTCTCTATCAGTGGCATCGCGAAGGACAATTGCCGTTCGCCTCGATGGTGCAGAACGTGGATCACGGCGACGGAGTGATCAGGAGGTGCCAGGACTACATCGCGCAGAACTATCAGCGGCAGGACCTCATTGCGTCGCTGGTGCATCACTCCGGATTACCGAAGCGCTCATTCGATCGCCGCTTCCGGGCAGCCACCGGCTATTCGCCGCTCGCCTATGTGCAGACGCTGCGCATCGAGGAAGCCAAGCAACTGCTCGAGACGACGGAAACGGGCATCGAGGACATCTGCCGCGAGGTCGGCTACGAGGACGTGGCGTCCTTTCGTCGCTTGTTTCGAAAGCAGGCCGGCGTGTCACCGAAGGATTACCGGCGCAAGTTTCAGCTTCCCGACTACGTGACGGGATCGCGGCCCCCGACCTCGGGCAAGCCGGTCAGGCCGCGGCGGGCTGACGGCTGACGGCAACAGGGATCACGGTGGCGACGGGCAGTCGTGGCGGGCTGCTCTCCGCATTCGTCCGCTCAGGGTCTCGCCGAAACAGGATCAAACCCGCGACCTCGGCAAGCTCACATCGATCGTCGGGCCGCCCGCACTTCGGCGAATTCGGCGTCGGGGTGGCTGACGATGGTGGCGACCATGATGCCGCTGATGATCAGCGACCAGGCGGTGTTCCAATAGATCCAAAACACGAGCCAGCCTCCGTTTCCATCCCTCACGCCCGCCGCACCACGCTAACGGCACAGCGATGCCGCCGTTCCCCGGCGCGAGACCAGCCCCGACGGCACGCGGGGTGCGAGGAGCTATTTTGGTTTGGTCGGTGGCGGCGCGCGATCGGTTTGGCCGGTGTGGCGCTTTGCCACGACGTCCTCGTCGCGCTCGCCCTCGTGCGGGCGCGGCGGAAGCTTGGGCTGGCCGGCTTGACCGCCATGCTTGCCGCCCATGTCGGGCTTACCTTCGAGATCGTTTTCGCGGGGCATGCCGGTTCAATGCGTTTGCACGGCATTGGTTCGCAACGCATCGGCTGTTTTCGTCCTGTGAACGGGCTCACAGGAGCGCCGTCCCTTGCCGTGCACGATGGTTGGCACGGTGCATCGCATTTTCCACCAACGGATCCGGCCTGATGCGAAGGCGACTCATCGCCTGGACCATCATGACATCCGCTCTGGTTGCGGTCACCGTGTGGAGCATGCTCGGCCGGCGTTCAGGAGGAGCCCATGTCGAGACCGACGTCGACACCGACGTCTAGACCGACCCGGCGATTGGCGTCCAGAGCGTCACGCGCTGCGATCGCCACCACCCTGTTCGCTTTTCTCGTTCGCATTTCCGGAGTCCGTGCCGGCCGAGAAGCAGCCGCGCGGCTTCGACATCGATCGCTCGGGGAGCCTGCCGTGAGGGGCCGCCGACCTACGTAAACATCCGTAATTTCGCAAGGTCCGGCTTGGCGGCATATCTCCTGGCCATGGATCGACAGATTGTCTTCAAATGCCCCCAGACAGGCTTGAACGTGCAGCATCGGCTTACCGATGAGCCCTCCGATCGCACACACGTGTCCGTGTCATGCCCGGCCTGCACGCGGCTACATCTGATCGAGCGGGCCACCGGCAAGCTGGTGGGCGATCGACGCGGCTGATGGTTAACGCCGCGCCGTAACCTGCGCCGTGACGTCTTCGACGTGGTGCAGCAGGAAGACCAGATGGCCCGCCGTGTCATGGATCGGCGAGTTGATCGGCTGCCAATGACGCTCCACGAAGGAGCCGCCGGGATCCCGGATGTCGTAGCGCTGGATCGCCATGGCATGAGCCCGCCCCGTCTCGCCGACGATCCGCAAGCTGCCGTAGAGATTGCTGACGCCATCGGCGAGCGGATCGTCGGGATTGTCGGGAAATATCTCGAACAGGGACCGGCCGACGACGTCGGCCCGGCTGATGAAGGTCGCCGCCGCATAGGCGTCGTTGATGTCGACGATCGACAGGCCCGGCCCGGGGTCCAACAGCATATAGGGATGCGGCGAGCCATCGAACTCCGGCTGGAATTGCCGCCGCATCGTTGCGGGATCGATGTGCTGCCGCCGGCGCTGTTCGAACGGCGTCGTATCGGCACCGGACGCAGCCGAGTTCAGCAACGCCAACTGCCGCTTCGCCGATGCCAGCAGCGCGCGCACGGTACTCTGGACCGTCGGGTCGCTCGTCTCATTGAGCAGCCGCTCGAAATGGACGATATTCTGCTCGCATACGAACTGCTGCATTCCGTCTCGACCACGAGTTGTACGGCAGCAACGCCGCATCGTTCCTGATCCTAATTCCATACAGCTGGCTCTGGCAGATGAGAAGACCGTGATCGGCCGCACCCGGGAGCCCGGACGGCCACGGCGAAGGAGCCCCAGAGGAGCGAACCTGTTCTCCAATCCCGCGACTAATCAAAGACTTGCCGCGACAGCCTGCGGCCGCGCGGCATCCTGTTTTGGAACGACGCGCCCGTAGTGCGGGCGGCGGCCATCTGCTATCGATTGGAGACATAGCCCCTGTGGAATTTCCGATGCGTCATTTGCCCCGTGCCGTTGTTCGAAGCCTGTGTCCCGCAGCCGTTGCCGGCCTGCTCGTCTTCAGCCCCTGTCCGGCCGGAGCCGCCGATGACGACGCGCCCAAGGGGCCGGCGGTCACGGTGCTGAAGGTCGCGAAATCCTGCTTCTCCGATATCGTCGAGGCGACCGGCACGATCGTCGCGCGGGAGCAAACCTCGGTGCGGCCCGAGCGTCCCGGCCTGAAGGTCACGGACGTGCTGGCGGAGGCGGGCGATACCACCACCGCCGGCCAGGTGCTGGCACGGCTGGCGCTGCCCGAAGGCGGCACGCTTCAGGTCACCGCACCGGTGGCGGGCGTGATCGCGACCTCGACTGCGCAGATCGGCAACTTCGCCTCGGCCAAAGGCGAGGCGCTGTTCACGATCGTGGCGCGTAGCGAATACGATCTCATCGGCCTCGTGGCCACCACCGATGTGCGCAAGCTCGCGGTCAATCAGCCGGCGACGGTGTGGATCGCAGGCGCCGACGACATCGGCGGCAAGGTGCGCCGCATCGGCGCGACCGTCGAGCCGAACATCCAGCAGGGGATGGTCTATATCGGCATCTCTTCGCAGAAGCGTCTGCTCCTGAACGCGAGCGGGCGCGCGCTGATCAAGACCGGGCAGAGCTGCAACGTCGCGGTGCCGCTGACCGCCGTGCAGTATTCATCCGCGGGCACCGTGGTGCAGGTGATCCGCCGCAACCGCGTCGAGACCAAGCGTGTCGAGACCGGCTTGATGTCGGGCGGCAATATTGAGGTCCGCGACGGCCTCAACGAAGGCGATGTCGTCGTCGCCCGCGCCGGCGCACTGCTGCGCGAAGGCGATCCGGTGCGCCCGGTGATGGCGAGCGCGGAAGCCGCGAAGTAGCAAGTGGAGAAGCGGGATGCTTCACCCTCCCCTGGAGTGGTCCGGGACGAGCGCAGCTCGCCCGTGGGTCGCTTCGCATGCAGCGTAGCGAAATGCGAAGCGGGGTGGGGTGACAGTCTATCCATTGAAGCGGTGCCCGAGTGGAGAGATCACCCCACCCCGCTCGCGCTGCGCGCGATCGACCCTCCCCCTCCAGGGGAGGGTGAGAAAACTAGCCGCCGGCTGCGCCGAACTGGACGTCTTCGAGCAGCGAGGAGGAAACGGTCGGGACCTGGTCGCCTTCGCTGGCGCGGGAGATGGCGAGGCGGGTCTTGTTGAAGACGCTCTCGGCGCTGCCCTGGTTGTTGAGGTTGTTGAGGAACTCGCTGACCAGCACGCTGTGCTCGCCCTTGCCGTCGTCGACGACCTTGCCCGGCGAGGCCGAGGACAGAATGAGGGCGTTGTCCGGCGCGCTGATCGGCGCGAGGCCGTGGCTGTAGGAGCGGAAGCGGCGCTCGTAGGGGTTCCGGCGGGAGGCGTCGACCACGACGAGCTTGGCCTTGGCGCCCTGCTCCTTCATCATCTCGAGCACGCCCTCGATGGAGACGCCATGGCGGCGGACGTCGCTTTCCTTCCAGATCACGGCATCGACCGGCAGCATGTAGCTCTCGCGGCCGGCCTGCACGCCGAAGCCGCCGAAGAATAGCATGACGACGCTGTCGTGCTTGATCCGGGATTTCAGGCGGTTGACGGCGCGGACCATATCGTCCTTGGTCGCGTCCTCCACCATGTCGACGTCAAAGCCGTTCTTGCGCAGCGACGAGGACAGCGCACGGGCGTCGTTGATCGACTGCGTCAGCGGCGCGCTGGCGTCGGGATAATGTCCATTGCCGATGACCAGCGCGAGGCGCGAGGTCTGGCCCGTCGAACCGGTGATCTGGTCGGTCGAGACCGCCTTGGCGGCGTCGATCGCGCGCATGTTGAGAGCAGCATGGGCGCCGATCACCAGCGACACCGTGCCGATGAGGGCTGCGGCGAGGGCGATCGTGCGTCTGGAAAGGTCGAGCTGCTTTACATTCATCTCGGTTCGTTTCCTGTGCCAAAGACCAGCCACGCGCGCGCACACTGTTTGAGTAGCGCGATAGCGTCTTTAGGTTTGAGGGATTGGCCGGGGGAGTGCCCCCGAATTGCGCGCAATTTGCGGCGCCGCACCAAACAATCCCTTAACCGCATATAGGCACTCGGGCAATAGATTGCTCGAAATTTGATATAAGTATCTGAATACGTTAGTTAATTCTCCGACCAAGATTGCTCCATTTTCGACTCCCCCGTAGCATTCCGGAGGCCGATCATGCAGGCCTCGTGCCGACTTTTTCTGTGACGTCTATCACATTTGTTTTTCCTGCGAATCCGGGTAGCCTTTTCAAAGACTTGCAGGGGGTGGTGTGCGGACGGCTGCGCGCTCGCCGACCCCGACGAGCCCCCCGCGACCAGGTATTTCATGAGCTTTCATTATTTTGCCGGCGCCGCCTGCCGGGCGCTGACGGCGCGGAAGGACGGCCCCTCGCTTTACGACGTCTGCGATCCCGTCTTGTCCGACGCGGCCAGCGGCGATCTGCATCTGGCCAAATTCTACAAGACCGCACTCGGCAATCCGGCGCTGCGGATCCTGCTTCGCCGCGCCGGCCTGCCCGAGCTGCGCGACGAGGCCAGGCTGACCCGACTGCGCGAGGCACTCGCCCACGCCCGCGACGAGGTCGAGCCCGACTGGGGAGCGGTCGGGCGGCCGATCGCCGATCTCGTCGACAGCATCGCGCTCGACCATCCCAAGCCGCCGCCGGCGCCGTTCAACGCCGCCATGCCGCAGAGCGCGCAGATCGACGGCGCGATCCGCGACTGCGCACAGCATCTGCTCGGCTCGTACCGCCGAAACGGTTTCCTGCCGACCTATGCCGCCTTCAACCTGATCGGCGATCCCGATTTCCGCGGACGCGAGCTGATCATGGCACTGACGGGCCTCAACGCGCGCGGCTACAAGAACTCCTCGCTGCTGTTCAACCTCGCCCGCGTCTTCATCGCGCGCTCGACGGCGCGCGCCGTGGTCAATCCGCCCTGGAAAGGCATTGCCGAGCCGATGTGGGAGCCGGTGCAGATCCGCCACCGCTCGGCCTATTACGATGCGTTCTTCATCGAGGCGCTGCTGAGCTATGTCGAGACCGGGCTCGCCTTGCCCGCCGACAAGATCGCGGCGGAGCGCGCGATCGCCGACATGGTCGATTTCTGTGTCAACATCAGCCGCGAGGAGGTCGAGGGCATCGACGGCGCACGGTTCAACGTCATCACCGCACTCGCGCCGGCGCCGCATCCGCGCTTCTCCCGCTTCTTCGCCCAGATCAAGCAGGATCTCGGCTTCGGCATCTACGTGCCGGATTGCGACACCACGGCGTGCTCGATCTCCGCGGCCACGCAGGCCGGCTGCACCGATCCGATCATCGACCAGCCATTGCTGGATTTCTACGCGGGCTACCAGGTGCGCGCCGGCGTCAACACGCCGCGCGTGACCGTGCCGCTCAACGACAATATCGACTACGAGGGCGGGGTCGCGACCTGGATCGACAATCTCGCGGGCGAGCGTCCCTACGGCAACGATCTCGATCCGACGCTCAATCTCGACATTCTCGAGGTCAGCTTTCGCAACCTGGCGCGCTGGAAGATTCTGGAGACGCCGGCGCGGCTCGCCACCGTGCATCGCATCATCGGCTTCCAGAAGCGTCTGGCGGCCAGCGGCGCCTTCGCCAATCCGCGCTCGCACATCTATTACCTGCCGGAGCTCTACAGCGCTTATTTCGGCCGCTGCTATGCCGCCTTCCTGGCGCTGCCGCTGGCGGCGCAGGCCGCGATCGATCCCGCCGGCGATTTCGATTTCATCCGCCACCGCGTGCTGTCCTACGTCAAGGGCGAGCTGATGGCTGCCGAGATGAACGTGTTCGACGCCGCGCTGGCACTGATCGCGCTCGGCCATCTCGGCGCCGACCCGCGTGCCTTTGCGCCGGCTTTGAACGTCATCATCGCAAGCTTGGGCGAAGGCGGCCGCCGCGGCCCGTTCCGCGCCTATGAATGGAACAAGATGAAGACGCCGACGCGGATCTTGGTGGGCGGGCCAGAGGTGACCTCGGCGTTCGTGCTGATGGGACTGGCCGTGGCGCGGAGGCGAATGGTGAATAGCGAATAGCGCTCGTCGCACTCCTACATTCCCTATTCGCAACTCGCCCGCCTCGATGACAGGAAGTTGAAAGCTCATCCATTAGGCAAACGCTGGCCGCGCAGCCAAAAGCCGACCACAATTGCAGGCTCTATCGAGATTTCCTCACACGCGGACCGGCATGTTGCGAAAGATCCTGATTGCGCTGCCTTTGCTCGCCCTCCCCTCCGTGGCCGAGGCCGCCGACATCACCGGCATCGCAAAAGTGCGCGCCGGCGATGCCGTCGTGATCGGGAATACGCGGATCCGTCTCGGCGGCATCGACGCGCCCGCGGTCGACCAGCTCTGCCTCAACACCAAGACCGAGCGCTGGACCTGCGGCATCGCCGCCCGCGACGAGCTTGCCAAATACGCCGACGGCAAAAGCTGGGCCTGCCACACGAGGTCTATCGACCGGCGCGGCCGCGCCGTGGCGCGCTGCGAGGTCGGCGGCGAGGACATCCAGAAATGGCTGGTGCGCAACGGCTGGGCCCTGGCCTACACCCGCATGTCCCACGACTATGCGGCAGATGAAAAGGCCGCGCGCGAGGCCAAGGCCGGGATGTGGCAAGGCGCCTTCATCGCGCCCTGGGACTGGCGCGTCCGCAACAAGAAGACCGCCATCCTCGGCGCCACCAAGCCGCCCGACGGGGCGCATGCCGTGCTGCTCGCCTCGGCCTCGGGGCCGGTCGCACCCTCGCCGGACTGCACCATCAAGGGCAATGTGAACAGCGCCGGCGAGTGCATCTATCACCGGCCGACCAGCCGCTGGTACACCCAGATCAGGATGAAGATCAGCAAGGGCACCCGCTGGTTCTGCTCGGTCGAGGAAGCGGAGGCGGCAGGCTGTCGCGAGACGAAGCGCTAGAGCATGGTCCGGACCGAAGGCCGCGTCGGCGCAAAGTGTGAAGCGGCTGTCCGACAAGACCATGCTCAAAGCAAAAGGCCACCCCAGACCTGCATTTTACGTGCTTTCCTTGAGGTTCAGCGGCGCGTAGAAGTGTGATTCAGCAACCCACAAGTCTGTCCTCGAGCAACAAGGACCAACAGCAATGACCGTTCGCGCGGGCCGGGAATTTCTGGCCATCCCCGGGCCCACCACGATGCCTGACGAGGTGCTGCAGGCGATGCATCGTCCGGCGATCGACATCTACTCCAAGGAGATGCTCGATCTGACCGAGAGCCTGCTCAGCGACATCTCGAAGCTGTTTGCGACCAAGGGCAAGTCCTACATCTACATCGCCAACGGTCACGGCGCCTGGGAAGCGGCGCTGAGCAACGTGCTGTCGCGCGGCGACAAGGTGCTGGTGCTGGAGAGCGGACGCTTCGCGATCGGCTGGGGCAACGCGGCGGCCATGATGGGCGCCGAGGTCGAGGTGCTCAAGGGCGACTGGCGCCGCGCGGTGCGGCCGCACGAGGTCGAGGAGCGCCTGCGCCGCGACAAGGAGCACCTGATCAAGGCCGTCGTCGTGGTCCAGGTCGACACCGCCTCGGGCGTGCAGAACGACATCGAGGCGATCGGCAAGGCGATCAAGGCCAGCGGCCATCCCGCACTGTACATGGTCGACACCGTCGCCTCGCTCGGCTGCATGCCGTTCGAGATGGACAAATGGGGCATCGACGTCGCGATGTCCGGCTCGCAGAAGGGCCTGATGACGCCGCCCGGCCTTGGCTTCGTCGCCGCCAATGCGCGCGCGCTCGAGGTGCACAAGAAGGCGAACATGTCGACGCCCTATTGGAGCTGGAGCGAGCGCGAAGGCACCGAGAACTATCGCAAGTATGCCGGCACCGCGCCGGTGCATCTGTTGTTCGCGCTGCGCCGGGCGATCGACCTGTTGCATGAGGAAGGCCTGGAGAACGCCTTCCGCCGCCACAGCCTGCTCGGCGAAGCCGCGCGCCGCGCGGTCTCTGCATGGTCGGAAGGCCAGGTGCTCGGCTTCAACGTGGCCGAGGCCAGCGAGCGGTCCAACACCGTGACCACCGTGACCATGAGCAACGGCCACGATCCCGCAGTGCTGCAACGCTATTGCAAGGAGAAGTGCGGCGTCGTGCTCGGCACCGGCATCGGCGACCTCTCGGGGCAAGCCTTCCGCATCGCCCACATGGGCCATGTGAATGCGCCGATGCTGCTCGGAACGCTCGGGGTGATCGAGATCGGCCTGAACGCGCTGAAGATCCCGCACGGCAAGGGCGGGCTGGAAGCCGCGGTGGCGTATCTGGGCGAAGAGGTGGCGGCGTAGGCGCCGCCACAAACTCCGCTGTCGTCCCGGACAAGCGTAGCTCTGGCAACGCGCAGCGTTGTCAGGGCGGAGCGCTGATCCGGGACCCAGCCACAGGAAGTGGTTTGACGAAGACTCGGAGTTTCCAGCTCGCGCGACAACCTGTCCCTGGGGTGATGGGTCCCGGATCTGCGCGCGCTTGAGGCGCGCTTGTCCGGGACGACAGCGGAGTGTTTGGCTACGGCTGCGGCACGCGATAGGCCTCAACCTGCGCCTTGAGCTCATTCAACGAAGCAAGCGGCGCCTTCGGGTCGACGCGGTACTCCCCGCTCGCCAACCACCTCAGCACCTTCGCATCGATCCCCGGCGAATGGTGGATGACGTCGCTGTAATTATCGAGATCGTGCGTGACCGGCTTGATCGCGCGGAAATCATGCAGGCGCACGTTCGGCAACTGCGTCAGGCGCTGCGCAATAGCCGCCGTCAGATCGGTGACGATCTTCAGCGTCTCGGGCGAGGCATCGCGCATGGCGACGAATTGCAGGATCGCATAGGGCGGGAAGTAGATATCGAAGGTCACGTCCGGATGGCGCGCGATCAGGCCGACGGCGTCGTGCTCGAAATGCCTGGCCATGGCATCGAAACCGTAGCCTTCGCCGAGGAAGCCGCTGCGAACGGGATCGGTGATGTAGGCGAAGGCGGCAAGCGTCTTCGTCGCGTTGTAGGAACGCGCAGCATCGAAATCCCTCGGCAGCGCGTAGATGTCGTCGACATCCGGCAGCGCAAACTTGACGGGCAGATAGGGCGCCGCCCGGGTCAGCGGCTCCCGCAGCGGCGGGATCGACCGCAGCAATGTGAACAGGGATTCCTTCGCCATCGCCGCGCTGAACAGATAGGACGCGATGCCCTTGGCCGTTCCGCGATAGAGGTCGACGGAGAGATAGGGATCTGCCTCGATGTCGGCGGCATCGACGAAGATGAAGTCGTCCATCTCCCAGATCACCCGCCTTGCGCCGCGGTCGATCGCCTGCGCCAGCACGAAGGCCTGCTGGCGCGAATTGGAGCCGGTCATCGCCAGCTTGAGCGAATGGACGCCGAGCACGCGATCGATCTCGCTCTGGCGGAAATGGATCGCGAGCGAGGTGCCCATGAAGGCGGTGTCGAACGACTGGCTGCGGATCAGCCCGGCATTCTGCACGCGGGTGTCGTCGGAGTAGAAGGCCGCCATGAGACGCGAGGGGCGAAACAGCTGCAGGGGATCGACGACGAAGGTCAGCGCAGCCGCGGACAGCGCGCACACGACGCTCGCGAGGAGAAGACGTCTCACATTGGTGAACGGTGTGCGCATCAGAACCGGAAATAGATGAATTCGCTGTGGCTCTGGATGCCCAAAATGCCGAACGCGAGCGCCAGCGATGCGCCATAGAGGAACAGCGGTCGCCTGCGCCCTGCCAGCAAGGCCTCGCCGACCCTGCGGTTGCCGTGATCGTAACCCATGATCGCCTGAGTGTTCGGCGTCAGCCACACCAGCGCCGCGTAGACCGACACCAGCACCAGCGCCGCAATCTCCTCGCGGCCAAAGACGATGTCAGCGGGATCGGCCATGGCGCGGAGGATCCGCAGCGCCCACGCGACGCTCTCGGCGCGGAAGAACACCCAGGCGACGACGACGGCAAGAAACGTCAGAACCGCTCCGACGATGCGGGCCGGGCGCGCCAGCGACGACGGGATATCCGGCACCAGCACGTTGAAGGCATGATTGAGGCAGAGATAGGCGCCGTGCAGCGCGCCCCACACCACGAACGTCCAGGCAGCGCCGTGCCAGAGCCCGCCGAGCAGCATCGTGATCATCAGGTTCGCATAGCGCAGCACGCGACCTCTGCGGTTGCCGCCGAGCGGGATGTAGAGATAGTCGCGCAGGAATTGCGACAGCGTCATGTGCCAGCGCCGCCAGAACTCGACGATGCTGGTCGCCTTGTAGGGCGAGTTGAAATTGACCGGCAGGAAGATGCCGAACATCAGCGAGATGCCGATCGCCATGTCGGAATAGCCGGAGAAGTCGAAATAGAGCTGGAAAGTGTAGGCGAGCGCGCCAAGCCAAGCCTGGTCGAAGCTCGGCGAGCGTGCGTCGAAGGCGAGCGCGACCAGCGGCTGGATGCCGTCGGCGAGGCAGGTTTTCTTGAACAGGCCGATGGCGAAGACGATGAGTCCGCACAGGATCAGATGCGCGTCCGGATGCTTCGATTCCTCCCGCTCGAATTGCGGGATCATGTCCTTGTGGTGGAGGATCGGCCCCGCGATCAGATGCGGGAAGTAGGTCACGAACAGCGCGTAATGCGGCAACGCATAGGCCGCGACCTGCCCGCGATAGGCATCGACCAGGAACGCGATCTGGGTGAACGTATAGAAGGAGATGCCGACCGGCAGCAGGATGTGGACCGCAACGTGCGTGCCGAGCAGCGCGTTGATGTTCTCAGCAGCAAAGCCGGCATATTTGAAGATGCCGAGCACGAGGAGATCGCCGACGACGCCGAAAGCGAGCGCTGCCCGGCGCCGTGACGGCGTGAGCTCCGCCACGATGAGCAGATGGCCGACACCGTAGTTGAACGCGATCGATATCAGCAGCAGGGCCACGAACTGCCAGTTGCCGATGGCGTAGAAGGCCAGCGAAGCCAGCGCCAGCCAGATCACCGGGGCCAGATTGCTGCGCCGGCCGAGCCGGAAGTAGCCGGCCAGCACAACCGGCAGGAACAGCAGGATGAACGGATAGGAATTGAACAGCATCTGGCTGGACCGACGGCGGGATATCGTCCCTAAAGCATACAAGGAGCCGGTCAACAACCCGGCGGCCTGGCGCAGTCCTTCGCCAGCTACGCTGGCAATTCGCGGAATCGGGACGATATAAGGGGACGCGGCGAGCCGCTTTCTCCCCCTCTCCCCGCTTGCGGGGAGAGGGGGGAAGAGCAGCGACGTCGGACACGAATGAGGATCGAGTGACACAAGCCAAGACGCCTTCCCAGCCTCCCGTCGCCCCGCGCCAGCCGCATTCCTTCACGCGGCACGGCATCACCGTGACCGACGACTATGCCTGGCTGAAGGACGAGAAATGGCAGGAGGTGCTGCGTAACCCCGCGGTGCTCGACCCTGATATCCGCAAATATCTGGACGAAGAGAACGCCTACACCGAGAGCCTGCTCGGCCACACAGCTAGCCTGCAGAAGACGCTGGTGCGCGAGATGCGCGGGCGGATCAAGGAGGACGATTCGAGCGTGCCGTCGCCCGACGGCCCCTTCGCCTATTTCCGCCGATTTCGCGAGGGCGGGCAGCACGAGCTGTTCGGCCGCATGCCGCGCGATGGCGGCGAGGGCCACATCGTGCTCGACGGCGACGCGCTCGCCAAGAACCATGAATATTTCAAGTTCGGCGGCAGCCGCCACTCCCACGATCACAAGCTGCAGGCCTGGAGCGCGGACACCAAGGGCTCGGAATATTTTTCCGTCCGCGTGCGCGACTGGGCAACCGGGGCTGATCTCGACGACCTCGTCGAGGAGACCGATGGCGGCGTGGTCTGGGCCGCGGACTGCAAGAGCTTCTTCTATGTGAAGCTCGACGACAATCACCGTCCGATGCAGGTCTGGCGACACAGGCTCGGCACCAGGCAGGCCGACGACACGCTGGTCTACGAAGAGCAGGATGCCGGCTGGTTCACCCATCTGCACGAGAGCACCAGCGGCCGCTTCTGCGTGATCGCAGGCGGCGACCACGAGACCTCGGAGCAGCGGCTGATCGATCTCGCCAATCCCGAGGCGCCGCCGCGCCTGGTCGCGGCGCGCGAGGAGGGCGTGCAATATTCCCTCGCCGACCGCGGCGACGAGCTCTTCATTCTCACCAATGCCGACGACGCCATCGACTTCAAGATCGTCACGGCGCCGCTTAGCCAGCCCGAGCGCAAGAACTGGCGCGACCTGATCCCGTATCGCCCGGGCATCTACATCATCGACCTCGATCTCTACGCCGGCCATCTGGTGCGGCTGGAGCGCGCCAACGCGCTGCCGTCGATCGTGATCCGCGACCTCGCGACGAAGGAAGAGCACGCCATTGCCTTCGACGAGGCCGCCTATTCGCTCGACACGATGGGCTCCTACGAATTCGAGACGACGAATTTGCGCTTTGCCTATTCGTCGATGACGACGCCGTCGGAAGTCTATGACTACGACATGGCCCGGCGCACGCGCACCCTGCGCAAGCGCCAGGAGATTCCGTCCGGCCACGATGCCGCCGACTACGTCACCACGCGCATCATGGCGAAGGCGCATGACGGCGCCGAGGTGCCGGTCTCGATCCTATATCGCCGCGGGCTCAAGCTCGACGGCGCGGCGCCGCTCCTGTTGTACGGTTACGGCTCCTACGGCATGGCGATGCCGGCCTCGTTCAACGCCAACCGCCTGTCGCTGGTCGATCGCGGTTTCGTCTACGCCATCGCCCATATCCGCGGCGGCGCCGACAAGGGCTGGGGCTGGTATCTCGACGGCAAGCGCGAGAAGAAGACGAATTCGTTCGACGATTTCGCCGCCAGCGCCCGGGCCCTGATCGATGCAAGATACACCAGCGCCAGGCGCATCGTCGGCCATGGCGGCTCGGCCGGCGGCATGCTGATGGGCGCGGTCGCCAACCGCGCCGGCGAATTGTTCGCCGGCATCGTCGCCGAAGTGCCGTTCGTCGACGTGCTCAACACCATGCTCGACGACACCCTGCCGCTGACGCCGCCGGAATGGCCGGAATGGGGCAACCCGATCGAGAGCGAGAAGGACTTTCGCACCATCCTGTCCTACTCGCCTTACGACAACGTCGCGGCGAAGGTGTATCCGGCGATCCTGGCGATGGGCGGCCTGACCGATCCGCGCGTCACCTATTGGGAGCCTGCCAAATGGATCGCGCGCCTGCGCGCCACCATGACGGGCGGCGGCCCGGTCCTGCTCCGCACCAACATGGGCGCAGGCCACGGCGGCGCGTCGGGACGATTCGACCGGCTCGACGAAGTCGCGATCGTGTACGCGTTTGCGCTGTGGGCAGCCGGAATGGCGGAGGCCGGGGTGTAGCGACACCCACGGCTGTCGTCCCTGCGAAGGCAGGAACCCATACCGCGTGATTTATCGAGGGAGTGCGAGAGCAGTACCGGCGAAGAACTGTTACTGCTGGTCTTCGCCAAACCACGCCCTGGGGGATGGGTCCCGGATCTGCGCTTCGCTTGTCCGGGACGACATCGGAGAATGTCGTGCATTCTTCGGGCCGCATTACCTCCCGTTCTTCTTCCGCCATTCCGCAAAATCGGTGAGCGTCTGCGGATCCGTGGCGGGATAGAGGCCGAAGATGGCGCGGCCTTTGCCGACTTCCTCGGTGACGAAGTCCTCGAACGCTGTCATTTCGAAGGTCTCGCTCGCGATCTCGTCCGCGAGATGCGCCGGGATCACGATGACGCCGTCGGCATCGCCCAGGATGACGTCGCCGGGAAATACCGGGGCATCGCCGCAGCCGATCGGGACGTTGATCTCGATCGCCTGGTGCAGCGTGAGGTTGGTCGGTGCCGAGGGGCGATGGTGGAAGGCGGGGAAGCCGAGCCTGGTGATCTCGGCGGAATCGCGAAAGCCGCCGTCGGTGACGACGCCGGCGACGCCGCGTTTCATCAATCGCGTCACCAGGATCGCGCCGGCAGAGGCCGCGCGGGCGTCCTTGCGGCTGTCCATCACCAGGACGCTGCCTGCCGGGCAATCCTCGACCGCCTTGCGCTGCGGATGCGAACGGTCCTTGAAGACGTCGATCGTGTTGAGATCCTCGCGCGCCGGCATGTAGCGCAGCGTGAAGGCTTCGCCGACCATGGTCGGCTGATCGGGACTTAAGGGGTGCACATCCTGGATCATCTGGATGCGCAGGCCGCGCTTGAACAGGGCGGTGGCGACCGTGGCAGTGGAGACGGATTTGAGCTTGTTGCGGGTGGCGTCACTGAGTTTGGTCATCAGGTTCTCTCTCGTCATTCCGGGGCGCGCGCAGCGCGAACCCGGAATCCATCGGGCCGCACGTACGGCGGTGAAATGGGTTCCGGGTTCGCTTCGCGCCCCGGAACGACGTCAGTAGATCGACGGCTCCCCGATCGGCGCGCCGAAATCGGTCTCGAGGAAATCGAAGTCGCAGCCGTCGTTGGCCTGCTTGATGTGCCTGGTGAACATCCAGCCATAGCCGCGCTCGAAGCGGCGCTCGGGCTGCTTCCAGGCGGCGCGGCGCTCGTCGAGCTCGGCTTCGGGAACGTCGAGATCGATGGTGCGCGCGGCGACGTCGAGCGTGATGCGGTCGCCATTCTGCACCAGCGCCAGCGGACCGCCGATATAGGATTCCGGCGAAACGTGAAGGATGCAGGCGCCATAGCTGGTGCCGCTCATGCGCGCATCCGAGATGCGCACCATGTCGCGCACGCCCTCTTTCACGAGCTTGGTCGGAATCGGCAGCATGCCCCATTCCGGCATGCCCGGCCCGCCCTGCGGCCCCGCATTGCGCAGGATCAGGATGTGATCCTCGGTGACGTCCAGATCGGGATCGTCGACCGCCTTCTTCATCGAGGGATAATCGTCGAACACCAGCGCCGGTCCCGTATGCTTGAGGAAGCGCGGCGCGCAGGCGCTCGGCTTGATGACGCAGCCGTCGGGCGCGAGATTGCCCTTGAGCACGGCGAGCGCGCCTTCCTTGTAGATGGGATTGTCGATCCCGCGGATCACGTCGGCGTTGTGGACCTCGGCGCCCTCGATGTTCTCGCCCAGCGTCTTTCCGGTGACGGTGATGCAGTCGAGATGCAGATGGGGCTTGATCTGGCTCATCAGCGCCGGCAGGCCGCCGGCATAGAAGAAGTCCTCCATCAGATAGGTATCGCCGCTTGGACGGACATTGGCGATGACGGGCACCTTCCGGCTCGCGGTCTCGAAATCGTCGAGGCCAATGTCCTGACCGGCGCGGCGGGCCTGCGCGATCAGATGGATGATCGCATTGGTGGAGCAGCCCATCGCCATGGCGACCGCGATCGCGTTCTCGAAGGCTTTGCGGGTCTGGATCACCTTCGGCGTCAGGTCCTCCCACACCATCTCGACGATGCGGCGGCCGCATTCGGAGGCCATGCGGATATGGTTGGCATCCGCCGCGGGAATCGAGGAGGCGCCCGGCAGCGTCATGCCGATCGCCTCGGCAATCGCGGTCATGGTCGAGGCCGTGCCCATGGTCATGCAGGTGCCGTAGCTGCGGGCGATGCCGGCTTCGATATCGAGCCAGTCCTTGTCGGAGATCTTGCCGGCGCGGCGCTCGTCCCAATATTTCCAGCCGTCCGAGCCGGAGCCGAGCGTCTTGCCCTTCCAGTTGCCGCGCAGCATGGGACCTGCCGGCAGATAGATCGCCGGGATATTCATCGAGGTGGCGCCCAGCAGGAGCGCCGGCGTGGTCTTGTCGCAGCCGCCCATCAGCACCACGCCGTCGACGGGATGGCTGCGCAGCAATTCCTCTGCGTCCATCGCCAGCAGATTGCGGTAGAGCATCGTGGTGGGTTTCAGCAGCGCTTCCGACAGCGACAGCGCCGGCAGCTCCAGCGGCAGGCCACCGGCCATCAGGATACCGCGCTTGACGTCGTCGACTCGCGACTTGAAGTGCATGTGACAGGGCTGCGCGTCCGACCAGGTGTTGAGGATCGCGATGATCGGGCGGTCCTTCCACTCCTCGGGGGCATAGCCCATCTGCATGGCGCGGGAGCGGTGGCCGAACGAGCGCAGATCGTCGGGCGCGAACCAGCGCGCGCTGCGGAGCTGGTCGGGCGTCTTCTTCTTGTCGGTCATTTTATTCCTTGTCCGTCCGAAGGATTCGCCCTGCTCTTCTCACAGGCCATCCATACCCGGCAAGGCGCTGGGCAGACCGGAGGCGAACCCCTGCTATGCACTCAGTCGTGCATATTCGGGGGTGCAGCGCAATAAACCGGCGCCTCAGGCCGGAGGGGCTCCGAAGTGCTTGCCGGCAGACGAGAATCCGCGCAACAATTTCATGTTTTTGATGGCTTTGATTTGGTCGCCGGGGACTTCCCCACTGACCCGGAGGATTTCAGACGTGCCCAGCATCCTGATCGTGGGGAACGATCCGGCCGTAGAGATCACCATCCGGCTGCTGCTGGAACGGGCTGGTCATCACGTGACGGCCGCCGGCGATGGCTACAGATGACCAGGACACCTCCTCTGCTCCGAGCCGGAACAGGCGCCATACGGCAAGTCCGGCGAAAATCCCCATGAGACTCGCAACGACGCTGGCAACGCGGCTGGCCATCGCGATGATCCTGCTGGTGGCGGTGACCGTGGCCGCAGTCGGATGGCTGGGCTATCGCAACACCACACAGGCCGTCATTCCGCGGGTCCTGGAGCGGGTTGAAGCCCAGTCACGCCTGCTCGCGACCAATCTCGAATCCTACGTTGCCGGAGTGCGCGGCGATCTGATCGGGTATCGCGCCGCAGCGGCAATCCATGGCCTCATCCGCGCTCATACCGGTGGAGGAATCGACCCCATTGATAGCGTCTCGGAGCAGACCTGGCGCGAGCGTATCGCGACGCGGCTCGCGGCCGAGATCGATGCCAAGCCCATCTATGGGCAGTTTCGGATCATCGGCGTCGATAACGACCAGCGCGAACTGGTCCGTGTCGATCGCTCCGGACCGCGCGGAACGGCACGGATCGCCCCGGACGGCGAACTGGAGCGCAAGGGCGACCGAACCTACTTCCAGGAAACGATGCGGCTCGGGCCCGGCGAGATTTACGTGTCCCCCATCGATCTCGCGACCCGGCACGGGGGAACGACGGCCGCTCACGCTCCGACTTTGCGGGTCGCGACGCCGCTGTTCACATCCGATGGCAAGCCATTCGGCATCATCGTCGCCAATGTCGACATGCGCCCGGCACTCGACCGCCTCCGCTCCACCGCGACCTCAGGAGGAGAGATCTACGTCGTGAATTCGCGCGGCGACTATCTCATCCATCCCGATCGCACGCGGGAATTCGGCGCATTGCGTGACCGTCCCAACGACTGGCGCAAGGACTTTCCATATTTCGCCGCCCTGGCCGGCACGCTGGAGGTATCTACGCGGCTCATGACGGATGGATCGGGCCTGCCGAGCGGTGCGGCCATCGCGCCGGCGCTGCTCGTGGGCAAGGAATGGGTCGCAATCATCGAGACGATTCCGGCGCCTGTGTTCGGCCTCGTGCCAGGGGCCATCCAGAAAACCTCCTTGCTCGTCGGTCTACTGGCCATCCTCGCAGCGGCCTCACTCGCAGTGCTGCTGGCGCGTTCGCTGACACGCCCGATCGGGCGCCTGACCGCGGCGGTGCAGGCCATCGGCAGCGGACGTCCAACGGAGATTCCCGTCGATGCCGGCGGCGAGACCGGCGTGCTGGCGCGCGCTTTTGCCCGGATGGTCGAGGAGACGCGTGCGAAAACGGCCGCTCTCGAACGCGAGATCGAGGAGCATCGCCGCACCGAGGCTGCGCGAAGCCATCACGCGGCGCGAGAGAGGCTGTTCAGCGCCGCGGTGGAATCGTCCGACGATGCGATCGTGATGCAGACGCTCGATGCGGTCATCACGGGCTGGAATCCGGCCGCCGAACGTCTCTATGGCTATTCGGCGGATGAGGCGATCGGCAAGCCCACGTCGATCATTGTCCCGCCCGACCGTCGCGCGCACGGCAAGGACTATCTGCAGCGGATCGCGCGGGGCGAGCCGATCGAACGGTTCGAAACCGTGCGCCTGCGCAAGGATGGCACGCCGGTCGAAATCTCGCTGAGCCTCTCGCCGATCAGGGGTCCATCCGGCGAGATCGTCGGCGTCTCCGGGAGCGCGAGCAGCCTGACCGAGGCGCGGCGCGCCGAGCGGGCGCTGCAGCACCAGCTCGAGGAGCGGCGACAGATCTTCGAGACATCGCAGGACCTGATCATGATCATGGATGCGCGGGGCCATATCGCGCAGATCAGCCCGAGCAGCGAAGCCATTCTCGGCTACCGGCCGGACGAGATGATCGGCCGCAGCGGCGCCGATTTCATTCATCCCGATCATCTGGAGCAGTCGCGCGCCGAGATGCGCGCCTTGCGGCACGGCGAGCGTCCAAAGCTCGCCGACACCCGCTGCTTCCACAAGAACGGCCACGAGGTCTGGCTGTCCTGGCTCGGCAACTGGTCCGAGCCGGCGCATCGATTTTTCTTCGTCGGTCGCGACATGACAGAAGCACGGCTCGCGCAGGAATCGCTGCGCGAGAGTGAACGGCTCGCCCGCAACATCGTCGAGACCTCGCTCGACGCCTTCGTCCAGACCGACGAGACCAGCAGCATCCTGAGCTGGAATTCGCAGGCCGAACAGCTCTTCGGCTGGCGCCGTGACGAGGTGCTCGGCAAGAGCACGATCGATTTGATCGTCGCCGAGAGCGAGCGTGAGAGGGTCAGGGCGGGACTGCGGCGTTTCCTCGAGGATGAGGACGGCAGGACGCTGAACCGCCGCCTCGAGCTCATGTGCCGCCGCCGCGACGGCAGGGAATTCAGGGCCGAGCTGAGCGTCACCGCCCTGAAGCGCCGCGAGGGCCTGTTGTTCAACGTGTTCTGCCGCGACCTCACCGACAAGGTCGCCGCCGAGGAACGCATCCGTCACGCCGAGAAAATGGAGGCTGTCGGCCAGCTTACCGGCGGCGTGGCGCATGACTTCAACAACATTCTCACCGTCATCACCGGGACGATCGAGATTCTCGCGGAGGCGGTCGCGAAGGAGCCGCAGCTCGCGGCCATCACGAAGATGATCGACGAGGCCGCCGCGCGCGGCGCCGATCTGACCCAGCACCTGCTCGCCTTCGCACGCAAGCAGCCGCTCCAGCCGCGCGAGATCGACATCAACTCGCTGGTCGTCGACACCGCGAAACTGTTGCGGCCGACGCTGGGCGAGCAGATCCAGATCGAATCGGTGTTCGAGGACGAGAATTGCGTCGCGATCGTCGATCCCAACCAGCTCACCACCGCGATCCTCAACCTCGCGCTCAATGCTCGCGACGCCATGCTTGGCGGCGGCAAGCTGATCCTGGAGACCGGCGCCGCCTATCTCGACGAGATCTATGCCAGTGCGAACGATGTGCCCCCGGGGCATTACGTGCTGATCGCCGTGAGCGACACCGGCACCGGCATCCCCGCGAACATGTTGACCAGGGTGTTCGACCCCTTCTTCACCTCGAAGGGACCGGGCAAGGGCACCGGACTCGGGCTTTCGATGGTCTACGGCTTCATCAAGCAGTCCGCAGGTCACATCAAGATCTACAGCGAGGAGGGCCACGGCACCACGATCAAGATGTACCTGCCGCCCGGGAAGACGGCGGCAGCGGTCGGCGAGAGCGTGACGCCGGCGACGATCGAGGGCGGACACGAGACGATCCTCGTGGTCGAGGACGACCGGCTGGTGCGGAACTACGTGCTGGCGCAACTGCATTCGCTGGGTTACGTCACCTTGCAGGCTGCGAACGCCGCGGAGGCGCTCGCGATCGTCGCCAGCGGAAAGCCGTTCGACCTTCTGTTCACCGACGTCATCATGCCCGGCAAGATGAACGGACGGCAGCTCGCCGACGAACTGATGAAGACGCGCCCGGATCTGAAGGTGGTCTACACGTCAGGCTATACCGAGAATGCGATCATCCATCACGGCCGGCTGGATTCGGGTGTTCTCCTGCTGGCAAAGCCCTATCGCAAATCGGACCTGGCGCGGATCATCCGCATGGCGCTGGGCGGGTGATGCCCCTGTAGCCCCGATGAGCGAAACAACATCCGGGACTCTGCGACAGCGCTCCCGGGTATCGCTGCGCTCACCCGGGCTACGAAAATTCGCCCGAGCGTCCTACGACGCGCGCTGGGCTGCGGTCATCACGATGCGGATCAGATCGGCGGCATTGCGCGCGCCGAGCTTCTTCATGATGTTGGCGCGATGGTCCTCGATCGTGCGCGGGCTGATCCCGAGGGTGCGGCCGGCTTCCTTGTTGGATGCACCGGAGGCGAACTGCTCCAGCACCTCGCGCTCCCTGCGCGTCAACGGCTCGCGTCCGGGGAAATGCAGCGAGCCGAACTTCGGCGCGGCATTCTGCGCCTGCCTGCGTGCATAGGCGCCGATCGCCTCGTCGAGCCGGCCGACGATCTCGCTGCCGCGGAACGGTTTCTCGATGAAGTCGAGGGCGCCGCTCTTGATCGCGCCCACCGCCATCGCGATGTCGCCCTGACCGGAGATCATGAAGATCGGCGCCGGATAGTCCTCGCCGTGCAACTCCTTCAGGATGTCGAGACCCGACTTTCCGGGAATATGCACGTCGAGCAAAATCGCAGCCGGTGTGCGGCTTCGCGCGACGGAGAGCAATGCTGCACCGTCCGCAAAACAGATCACGTCATAGCCCGCCGCCTTCAACACCATGGACAAGGTGTCGCGAACGGCAGGGTCGTCGTCCACTACGAAGATTTCACCGCGAGAGCTTTGTTCGGCCATGTGCCACATCCGGTTGGCATGAAGGACTCGCGTCCGCGCCAACCCTTATGGCGCTCGGCGCGGATTCGGCCCACCCGTATTTGTACGGGACATGGACTTAACGCACAAGTAGCGGCAAGGTGCCTAATTGCGGGATACGGAGAATATCCATGCTAAATTTCGCTGGCAAAGCCCCGCTTGTCACGACGTGTACAACTGACAGCCATCAGTTGATCGCAACCGATCTTCGCTCTCTGATCGCGCGCATCGACATCAGTCTGCGCCTGATCGACGCAGTCATGGCGGAGGAAGACGCGGGAGGGCACGTGAGCGTTGTCGCGGGTTCCAATGAGATTGTCGTGCTCGACGACGTCACGCCGCGCTACGCCACGGCGAGCGCCGCACTCATTGCCTGCCGGACGGTGCTCGACCACACCCTGCAACAATTGTCGGAGTCCGGCAGTCCGGCCTAAGCCGCAAGCAGCGCGGCGGAGCCGCCGCAGCCGCTTGCATGGCAGCTCCGCGCGTTAAAGCGCGATGCGATCAGGATGAATCGTCATCGCGCTTTAGGCTGTTGTTTAAGCATGGTCTTTTCGGAAAACCGCTGCGCACTTCTCCGGATCATGCTTTAGGCGCGGTGCCGTTCCACAATCGCGTCGTTGACGACACCACCCCAGGTGTGGATCGCAGGCAGACCCATCGCGATCTTGCCGAGATTGGCGAGGCTGATGCGCAGTGCCGCGAGATCGAGCGGCTTCGGCAGGCTCTGCAGCTCGATCCCGACGGAACGGGCAAAGCTGCGGGCGGCGCTGCGGCGTCTGCCGTCCATGCCGCTGATGACGATCACGGAGCCCGCAAATTTCGCGCTCGCCATCTCGCGCAGCACGTCGATGCCGTCGCCATCCTCCAGCACGAGATCGAGCGTCACGCAGTCGAAGCGCGCGGTGCGGAGCTTCTCGATCGCGTCCGTCACGGACGGCGCCACGGTGACTTCGTGGCCGGCCTGCCTGGCGGCGACCGTGATCAGATGGCGCTGCGTGGCGTCGTCGTCGACCACCAGGAGCTGGAGCGGACGCCGCTCGGCGACGTCGGGCAGGTTTGATGGGATGGGGGAGAGAGAACTTCTGGGCATTGCCGTATCCTGAGATTGAGACCGTCAATGGATACACGGCCCGCGCTTAGGCGATGTAAAGCTGCTGCGGCCAATTGATTCGAATGTGTTCAGCAAATGTGAAGCAACGTGCCGGGAACAGTGGCGACAGCTGCGGCCAGATCACGCCGCGGCGTCGTGGCCGCCGGCCGCACCGCGCTTCTTCCTGTTCTTGCCGCGCAGGAACTGGATGTCCATTTCGGCGCCGTTGACGCGGACCAGCTCGCAGCGGCGGTAGGCGAGGCCCGTTGACGACAACAGCAGGAAGAACTCTTTCAGATTCAATCCCTGGATCGAGCCTTCCACCGTGAGGATGGCGTCGGTGTCGGAGATTGCGTTGAGCTTGCAGTCCCGCCGCCAGGTGCCGTCGATGGCCATGATGCAGACATCATAGCCGCGGCTGAACGTCACGCGCTCCGCGCCCTTGCCATCCTCGGCCATGTTATTGTCCCGCCATCGCCACCATGCGCGGCGTCGCTGCGGCGAGAACCGGCCTGGCTGCTGCCGCACGCGGATCGTTCGGCTTGTAGAGGCCGCGCCGCTCCGGAATCGGCCTGAACGTATCGGTCAGTCCGACCACGGTTTCGGCGGCGCCCAGCACCAGGAAGCCGTCCGGCTCGATCTGGCGTGCCAGCCGGTTGAAGATGTTGATCTTGGTGTCCTGGTCGAAATAGATCAGCACGTTGCGGCAGAAGATGACGTCGAAGGTGCCGAGCTGGGCAAAATCGTGCAGCAGGTTGAGCTGGCGATGCTGAATCATCGCCCGCAATTCGGGATTGATCTGCCAGGTCTCGCCGGTCTGCTTGAAATATTTGACCAGCATCTGGATCGGCAGGCCGCGCTGCACCTCGAACTGGCTGTAGACGCCGGCCCTGGCCTTCTCCAACACCTCTTGCGACAGGTCGGTCGCGATGATTTCGATGCGCCAGCCGGTGAGGGCCGCGCCCATCTCCTTCAGGCACATCGCCAGCGAATAAGGCTCCTGCCCGGTCGAGCCGGCGGCGCACCAGATCCGCACGCTGCGGCGGCCGGCCCGCGCCTTGATGATCTCGGGCATGATGTGGTCGCGGAAATGATCGAACGGGACCTTGTCGCGGAAGAAGAAGGTCTCGTTGGTGGTCATCGCCTCGACCACGTCGGTGATCAGCGCGCGCGAGCCGGCTTGCAGCTTCTGCACCAGTTCGGCGATGCCGGAGAAGCCGGCCTTGCGGGCGAGCGGCAGCAGGCGGCTTTCGATCAGATATTGCTTGTCTGCGGACAGGTCGAGACCGGAATTGTCCTTCAGGAACTTACGCAGATACTCATACTCGGTCGGGGTCACGGATGGCCTCTCGGAAGCTGTACTGGAACACTCTGGCCCGAACACTCGGGTCAGACACACTCAGACCATGGCTTGTCCGACCGGGATCAAACCAACTTCAGCGAACTTGTCGGCGATAATGTCTTTGTCGAAAGGCTTCATGATGTACTCGTTGGCGCCGCCGCTGAGCGCCTGGGCGATATGAGCCACGTTATTCTCGGTGGTGCAGAACACCACCTTGGGCTGGTCGCCGCCGGGCAGGCGGCGCATGTGGCCCATGAACTCGAATCCGTCCATGACGGGCATGTTCCAGTCGAGCAGCACCGCATCGGGCAGCTGCCGCTGACAGATTTCGAGCGCCTTCGCGCCGTCCTCGGCCTCGGTAACTTCGAATTCCAGACCTTCCAGGATCCGCCGCGCGATCTTGCGCACCACGCTGGAATCATCGACCACCAAACACGTCTTCATTTTGGTTCTCCGGCTTCGATGGTTTCGTCGGTTCAGGCAGCCATTTGCGTTTTGGTTTCGAGCTCGAGGACGCGATCGATGTCGAGGACGACCATGAGCTGACCGTCGAGGCGGTGGACGCCGCCGGCGAGCTTGGCCATGCGGGGGTCGAGGTTGACCGGGTTCTCTTCCTTGCCGTCCTCGGACAGGCGCAGCACCTCGCCGATCTGGTCGATCAGCAGGCCATAGGATTCGCCGCGCAGGTCGACGCCGACCGCCATCGGCACCTTGCCGTCCTCGGCCCTGGGCAGGCCGAGACGGGCGCGCATGTCGACCACGGTGACGATGCGGCCGCGCAGGTTCAGGACGCCCGCGATCTCGCGCGAGGACAAGGGAACGCGGGTGACGCGCTCGGGCATGAACACGTCCTGGACGCGGGAGATCGGCAGGCCGAACAGCTGGCCGCCGATCATCGCGGTGACGTATTCGACCATGGTGCCTTCGCTTGCTTGCGTCTTGCTGGTCATCGCTTGTCTCCTGATCCTGTCTTAAGCCGCTGCCCGGCTCAGCTCGGAAGCGCCGGCAGCGCCCGCGGTCTGCTCCTTCAGCGCCGCGATCAGGCCGGGACGGTCGAACTTGGCGACATAGTCGTGGAAGCCGGCCTGACGGCCGCGCTCGATCGCCGCCGGCGACACCAGCGCGGACAGGCCGATGATCGGCGTCGCGGCGAGGTTGTTGTCGGAACGGATCACTTCCGCGAACTCGAACCCGTTCATGTCGGGCATCTCGATGTCGGTCAGCACCACGTCGAAGCTCTGGGCGCGGAGCGCGGCGAGGCCCTCCTGCGCGGTCGGCGCAGTGCGGACGCGGTAGCCGGCGGCCTTGAGCACCGGGGCCAGCATGTTGCGGAAGAAGGCGGAGTCGTCGACCAGCAGCACCGACTGCGAGTGCATCGACGGCTTCATCTCCTTGCGGGTGAACCAGTCGGAGAACGCCATCGGCAGGAAGTGGCCGACGTCGATCACCTCGGTGGCCTGGCCCTTGATCACGGCCGAGCCCAGGATGCCCGAGGACGAGCCGCCGACCTCGATGTTGAGCCGTTCCTCGACGATGTCGATGATCTCGTCGACGACGAGGCCCATGGAGCGGCCGTCGTCGGCGAACACCAGGATCGGCTGGACGCCCTGGCTGGCGATGGTGACGCCTTCCATGGCCACCAGCGGCATCAGCTGCTCGCGGTACTGCACCATGTAGCGGCCGTTGCTGAACTCGATCTTGTCTGCGGGGAGCTCTTCCAGGCGGGTGACGAGCCCGAGCGGGACCGCCTTGGGCTGGGACGAGCCGGCGCGGAACACCAGCAGCGAGGTGGTCTGCTCGCCGCTGCCGATGTGATGGCCGGCCGCTTCGTCGCCCATGTCGTGGGCCGAGGAACCGGCGGCGCCGAGCGCTTTCGCAATGCCGTTGGGGTCGATGATCATGATCACCGCGCCATCGCCCAGAATGGTGTTGCCGGAGAACATGTCGATGTGGCGCAGCTTGGTCGACATCGGCTTCACCACGATCTCTTCGGTGTGGAACACGCCGTCGACCACGATGCCGAAAGTCTGGCTGCCGACCTGGGTCACCACGATGAAGCCGTTCTCGGGATCGGAGGCCGCGCCGTCGTCGATCTTGAGCAGCTTCTTCAGGTGGATCAGCGGCAAGAGCTTGTTGCGGAGCCTGAGGACCGCCGTGTCCTTGATGCGCTCGATGCGGTGCTCGGAGTTGGCGCGGGCCCGCACCAATTCCACCACCGAGAGCTGCGGGATGGCGAAGCGGTCGCCGGCGGCTTCCACGATCAGGGCCGAGACGATGGCGAGCGTCAGCGGGATCTTGATGGTGACGCTCGAGCCCTCGCCGGCCACGCTCTTGATGTCGATGGTGCCGCCGATCTGGTCGATATTGGTGCGCACCACGTCCATGCCGACGCCGCGCCCCGACACCGAGGTGATGGCGGCCGCGGTGGAGAAGCCCGGCGCGAAGATGAACTTGTGGATCTGGGCTTCGCTCATCTTCTCCAGCTCGGCCTCGGTGACGAGACCGCTCGAGAGCGCCTTGGTCTTGATCTTCTCGGTGTTGAGACCGCGGCCGTTGTCGGCGATGCAGATGATGATGTGGCCGCCCTCGTGATAGGCGGAGAGGCGAATGGTGCCCTGCTCGCCCTTGCCGCTCGCCAGGCGCTCGGCGGGGGTCTCCAGGCCATGATCGGCGGAGTTGCGCACCATGTGGGTGAGCGGGTCCTTGATCAGATCGAGCACCTGGCGGTCGAGCTCGGTGTCGGCGCCGTGCATCTCCAGTTCGATCTGCTTGCCGAGCTCGCTGGAGAGATCGCGGACGATGCGGGGCAGCTTCTGCCAGGCATTGCCGATCGGCTGCATGCGCGTCTTCATGACGCCTTCCTGCAGCTCGGCGGTGACGTTGGAGAGGCGCTGCAGCGGCACCTTGAACTCGGTGTCCTCGTTGCGCCTTGAGATCTCCAGCAGCTGGTTGCGGGTCAGCACCAGCTCGGAGACCATGGTCATCAGATGTTCCAGCGTATCCACGTTGACGCGGATCGACTGGTTGGCGATGCGGTCGCCCTCGGAGGCGCCCTCGTCGGCCGTCGACTTCTTCGGCGCGGCCTTCTCCCGGGCGGGTTTTGCTTCCTTCGCGACAGGCGCTTCGGGGGCGGGCTCAGCCTTTGCTTCAGCCTTTACTTCAGCCTTGGCAACCGGCGCGGGTGCCGGCGCTTCGATCGCGGTCTCGCGGAAGGCGCGCTCGAGCTCGTCGAGCGAGACCTCGCCCGGGCGCAACGGGCGTTCCAGGGTCTGGTCGATCAGCGAGCCCGTGGTCAACTCCTTGGCGGCTGCAGGCTCTGCTTCGGCGAGCGGTGCTTCCGGCGCCAGCGGCGGCGACTCGGCGACAGGAGCGCTGGCAGTGCCGGCAGCCATCGCCGCCATGCCCTGCTCGACCATCGCTTCCAGCTTGTCGATGAGGTCGCGGTCGTTGCCCTCAGGCTCGGCTTCGGTCGCCTCCAGGCCAGCCAGGATCTCCTTGATGCGGTCGATCGAGGACAGGATCACCGTCACCGCCTGCCCGGTCACCGGCATGCCGTCACGGAATTTGCCCATCAGCGTCTCGCCGGCATGCGCCAGCGCTTCGAGCCGCGGCAACCCCAGGAAGCCGCAGGTGCCCTTGATGGTGTGGACCAGGCGGAAGATGTTATCCAGGATCTTGGCGTTGTTCGGCTCCTGCTCGAACTTCACCAGCTGATTGTCCACGGTGTCCAGGCTCTCGCTGGTCTCCGTCAAAAACTCCCGCAACAGATCATCCATGAGCTACGCCTTACTGACCTGATTTAAACTGGACGCCTGAGCCACCCTTGGCACGGACGGACGCCCTCTCCTCGATCGTTAGACATCCCCTTTCACAGTCCCGTTAATTTCATCCTCCGTCCTACTACGGATATTGAAGAGAAGTTTGCGGTTCGACGGCATGCTCCAGCGCTTTTCGGCAAAACCGGCTCCACGCCGCAACGGAGTCGACGTGCGAGGTAAACGGGCCGACAACAGCCGGGCGAGGCGCGCGGGAAAGTCCTGCTCGTGAAGAGCATTGAAGACGGCCTGCGGGAGGTTGGATCGAGCCGCCCGCAACCAGCGGTGCGCTCGCGATCTGCGTTTCGCGGTATCGCTCCGATGTGCGCAGTCCGCGCATGGGGTAAACGAACTCTTACCCTTCGGCCATAGCGGCTCGCGCCGCGCTAACCTCGCCGCGCAGCCGAGGCAATGTCGCTGCCGCGGCGATGCTCTGCCAGGCAATGCGGCATGACGACGTCGATGATCGTCAGATCGAACTGTTCGTGTTCAAGCGCGCACAGTCCGGCTTCACCAGCCCCGGCGATCGTCACCCGAAAATTGTTGGACTGCGACACAACCTTTAGAGTAGTATTTTCTCAGCGTACAACTAAGTGACAGGCGGGCACTTGCCGATGGCATCCGATGGACGCGGTCGTGCTGTTCCCCGGAATTGCTTCCATGCTTGAAATCGGAGCTTCCCGTGCAGTCGCTGCCGCAAGCGCACCGTTTCGCAAGCACACAGCGCCGCAGGGACCGATTGCCGCGGCCGGACAACCTATTTCAATTGCCAATATATCCCGGCCTGAACATGATGAACTAACCGCGCAGGACGTAGTTTCGCGCGTCGCGATTCGAGGGGGCAGAAACAGGGGAGGCAGCTTTGGAAACGATGGCGCGTCCACCCAACGGCTTTCTGACCGCACTGTCGGCGGACGACTATGAATTGATCCGTCCGTACCTGCGAACGGTTGATCTGCCCCATGACGCGGTGCTGGTCGAGACGGGCGAGACGCTCAAGCGCGCCTATTTTCCCCACCGCGGCGTCATCTCGCTGGTGGTGGAGTTGGCCAAGGACGAGCATGTGCAGGTCGCCATGATCGGCCGCGACAGCCTGCTCGGAACGCTCTCGACCATGGGCGAGGAGTCCGCGTTGAACACCGCCCTTGTGCTGGTTCCCGGCGTCGCCTCGGTGGTGGATCTGGACCCGCTGCGGATCGCCGCCGACCAGAGCAGCACCCTGCGCACGTCACTCACGCGCCACGGGCTGGCGGTCTACGTCCAAGTGCAGCAGACCGCGGGCTGCAACGCCGCCCATCCGGTGGAGTCGCGGCTGTCGCGGTGCCTGTTGCACACCCATGATCTGTCGGGCGACTCCCGGCTGCTGCTGACCCAGGAGACCCTGGCACAGATGATCGGGGCACGGCGCAACAGCGTGTCGCTGGTCGCCCACTCCCTGCAGCAGGCCGATTTCATCCACTACAGCCGCGGGCACATCCAGATCATCAACCTGGCCGGCCTGCGAAAGACGGCGTGCGAATGCTACGCCACAGTGAAGGCCCAGTACGAGCGGCTGCTCGGCACGCGCTGAACGCCGCGGGCGATTGGTAAACCGCCAGCTAATACCGGCCTGCAAACACCGGCCATCCTGCTACCGGAACTGAAATTCCGATGCCGTAGACACGGCACGTGCCTCGCGCCGGTTACGCGCCGCGCGACAACGAACGATGATCAAGGCAGGCAAGGCCATGTTTGACGTAACCGTCGCACCTGCGCGGAAGGCGCTCGATGCCGCCCCCGCGCGCGAGCCGCGCGCATACGAAGCGCTGGTGCGCGAGATCGGCGAGGATGCTGCCTGTGAAGTGCGCGACGTATTCTGGAGCGAGACCTGCGTGCGCCTGCAACTGTTCCGCACGCTCTCGCTTGCGCAGCACCACGCCCGGATCGCGCGCGAGGCGCATTCGCTCAAGAGCGCGGCCGGGACGTTCGGCTATCTCAGGCTTGCCGCGCTGGCGTTGCGGCTTGAGGAGACCGCGCAGGGCCTCGGCGAGGCCGATTTCCGCGCTCTCCTGGACCTGATGGATGCCGCCTACGCCGCCGCGCGTGCGCAAGAGCCGCAGGTCTAGAGCCATCTTCCTTCCTATGGAATCGGACGGAAATCGCGCAGCATCTCGCGTTGACGCGTTCTCCTTGCGCGAACCGGTATCCACTTCGCTCGAAGACGCCCCTGCACAGACCGCGCGAAACCCGCCGTACTTCTACGGTTTGGAATTTTCATAGATGGCTAATCATAGGTGGCGATAGTCCCTGGAAAACCAGGAGGGTTTCCAATGTTCAAGTACGAGACGGCCGACCAGAAGGAGGTTCGTCGCTTCCGCATCGCACAGTTCAATGGCCGGATGGCGACGGTGAAGGCTGGCGAGTCCACCGTGACCGGCTTCGTGCGTTCGGTGCTTGAGCAGGAATCGAGCGTGCCTCCCCGCTGGATCATCACGATCATTCCGAACGCGCCGAAGGAAGAGATCAAGCCGCTGCGTCCCGCCTCCCACGCGCGCCCGTTCGCCGAAGATTATTTCTGAGCGCAACGGGTTTCCGAACCTCTCGAGAGATGTGGCGGGCGCACCGCTCGCCGGCGGCGCAACACGCCGCCTCAATCGATCGAATGCAGCAGCGCCGCACGGACGAGATCCGCGGTGTTGCGCGCACCGAGCTTGCGCATCGCCTCGGCGCGATGGCTCTCGAAGGTGCGCGGACTGATCTGCATGCGAAGCGCGCCCTGCTTGTTCGAGTAGCCTTCGCTGATCAGCCTCAGCACCTCGCGCTCGCGCTTCGTCAACCGCTTCTGGCCCGACGGGCCGACGAGTTCGGCGGCCGGCACGCGCTGCGGCTGCAGCGCGCGGGCGGCTTTCGATTGCGCCTCCTCGGTGCTGGACGGAATCGGCAAGCCGCCCTTGTCGGGGCCGGCGAGCTGCTTGACCAGACCGCAAACGCGCTCGGTCTGTATCAGCGCGTTCTCCACCACCCGCTGCAAATAGGCACGATCGCCCGCGACAGGCACGAGCTGATCGCTGTGATGCTTGATCTCGCCCATGTAGAGCAGGAGCGCAGTCAGGGGGCCGTTGAGCTCGCGGGCGATGGCAGCGGCCATTTCGTCGGCCGCCTTGGCACGGGCGGCGCTCAGACGGACGAAATCGGGCTCGTCAGCTCGCTCAGCGCCGCCTTCGTCCCATTCCGACGGCCGCGAATCAGTGGCCGTATCATTCTGTGACCCCATGTCACTCGTTTAGCGGAACCGGGGCCGGTCTGTGCTTAACTTTCTTCTCCGTAAGATTACGGTGATTTAGGCCGTTCTGCGCTAAAAAGGCGGCCTCGGCACAATTTGTGCTTGCGTGCCGCCGCCTTCGACCGTGCAGGGGTTGAGTTCCCACCGCGGATCTTGAGCGGTCGGACGGCTCCCCCTGGTCCCCGATTCCCGCCCGCCCCCCGGTTTTACGGATTAATTAACGGCGACTTGCTTCTCTAGGGAGGTTGAGCGCGCAAATGCCTCCACGCATTGGGCCCGCAAGCCAGCGGGACACGCTGCGAAAGATGCGTGCCATGAACGAGATCGATCGACTGTCGGAATTCCTGCAGAGGCTGACGCCGCTGTCGCGCAGCTGTCTGCTCAGCGAGCTCGAGCGGCTCGAGCTGTGCGGCATCGACATGCCGGGTTCGGCCGACATCCAGTCCCGCTTGCGCGCCGAGTTCCGCAAGGACGGATCGACCCAGGCACGCGCCACCAGCCCTTCGCGCTATTTCTTCGTGCCGCTGGAGCTGCTGCTGATCGACGGCGCGCCCGAGCATGCCAACATGGGGCGGATCTCGCGCAACACCCTCACCCCGATCTGGGAGTGGATCTGCCGCGACCTGCTGCCGACCATGGCGCGCGACTACATCAAGGCCGTCAACGACCAGGTCGCGGCCAACAACCCGAAGGAGGTGCAGAAAATCGCGTCGACCTTCCAGACCAAGGTCGTCAAGGTCCTCGAGAGCACCCTCACCTCGTCCGAGAGCACCGAACTGGCGCGAGCCAAGCTCGCGCAATACACGGCCTCGCGCACCGCCTTCGATGACGTCTTGAAGATGTTGCATGTGTTGCGCGCCGGCGATGCGCTACCGAAGTTCAACGAGAAGCTGCCCGAGAGGATCGCAAAATTCGACGACGGCCAGGTCGTCCAGATCGCCGCGCAGCTCGACGCCTTCAAGAAAGCCCATCCCAAGGCGCTGCCCTTCGCTCTGGCGCTGGTGGCGCGACGTCTGAAGACGTCCTGGCAATTGGTGCGGCTTGCCACCAAGGCCGCTGCGAGCAAGGCCGCGGCAGACGTCGCCGCCACGCCCTATGCCTGCGTCGTTCACATGGTCCTCGACCGGCTCGACGACAAGCGCCTCGCGCTTCGTATCGCGCTCCGGAACAACCGGGTGCTGGTTGCCCGCGACCTGCTCGCCGAAATCTATGACACCGAGTATGCGCTCAAGGTCCGCATCGACGGCATCGAACATTGCGACTGGGGCGTCCGCCTTCAGCAATTGATGGACGCGATCGCGGCGCTGGTGTCCGCCGAGGTGAGCCGCTTCCCCGCCAATGTCGGCCACATTCTCGGATCGCGGCGGCTGCGCAGCCACGACACACTCGGCGGAAAGCTGACTTATCTGGCCTGGAAGGGACGCGACGCGATGCAGGACGGTGCGGCGGCGTTCCGCAAACTGATCGGGCCGAACTAGGCGCGCGGCGCGCGCGGCAGGCTCAGGAAGCGATCGAAAAACCGCCCTGACACCACGAATCTGAACCACCAAGACATCATTCGCCGCATCGTCATTGCTGTAGTCCTCGACAGCCCACCACCGGCTGCGCGGAGCAATAGCGCAGGTGCAGCAATGTGCATGTGATGCACTTCACATTCGCCGCCGCCGGCCCGGATCCCATTGTCGCAGAACCACCACGCGCGAAAGCGCGATATGCGCGCATGGCGGGAAGACGGGTTCTTCCAGTGCGGCTGTCGCTCCGGTGCGCGACAAGAACTGCAGAAGTGGAATGCCGATGAGCTCCGCTCGACGAGCTTGACGATGGTGGCGTTGCCGGTGCGCGCGCCGACGCTCACGTCGACGACAATGGCGCAGACGTTGCCGCCGCAAGGCAATTGCACCACCGACCGCGACGACAAACACGAACCAGCCGCGCCCCTTGAACGAGCACGCGGGCTGGCGTGACACGAAAAGATCGCCGGCAATTAATCCTCCGCCGGCCTCATCGCTGCGTCGCGGCGACAGCGCAACCGCATTGCGCGACGTCGTCGATCGGCAAGTTGCACACCCAATGCGCGCGGGAGACATTTTACGTGCGCCGACCGTCGCTGCGCGTGTGGTGCTTGGGTGTGCGAACTCTTTTCGAAGATTCTGTCGACAAATTAGCTCGAATTGCAGAGCTTAACGTTACTCAAATTATTCAAGAACGATGTGAAGCTCTCCTTATTTGAATCCGCGCTCGCCGTTTAAAAAACCGTCACGGAACGGGAGTGGTGTACGATGAACGATGGGATTACTGAACTCGTCGGACGAAGGCCTGTGACCTTCGGACGGCGAAAGGTGACGCCGCGCGCCTGCGTGGCTGACAGCAAGCGGCACTTGCGCGCCTTTCTCAGCGAGGTGCTCGAGGATCTCGGCTTCGTCACCTGCGAGTGCGCCAGCGCCGACGAGCTGCGGACCGTGCTCGCCACCGAGTTGCCGGACGTGATCCTGCTCGGCGTCGCCGCCGATGGCATCGAGCCGGGACGATTCCTCGAAATATTGGTCCGCGAGGCATTTGCCGGCAGGGTCCTTGCCGTCGGTGCCCGCGAGTCGATCATCGTCAAGGCCGTGCGGCAGGTCGGTGAGGAATATGGCCTTGCTATGCTGCCGCCGCTCACCACGCCCTTTGCCGCGGAGACGCTGCGCGAGCGTGTGGCGATGCTGCTGCCGGATGAGCCGGCGCCGAGCCCGGCCGTCCATGTCGGCGAGGCCCTGCACGCCGGCTGGCTCGAGCTCTGGTACCAGCCCAAGATCGACGCGCGTACGCTGGTCCGCAGCGGCGCCGAGGCGCTGGTGCGGATGCGGCATCCGACCTGGGGCGTGGTGCCGCCGGCCTATTTCATCCCGGAGCCGCACGATCCGCATTTCCGGGGTCTGTCGGAATTCGTGATCGATCGCGCCGTGCAGGACTGGCACTATCTTCTGGAACAACAAAGCCCGGTCGATCTATCGATCAATCTCCCCGCCTCCTATCTGAGTGAACCGCAGGCGGTGCGGGATCTCTGCCGCCGCGTGCCGACGCATCCGGCCTTCGGCGGACTGACGGTCGAGATCGACAGCGAGGAGGCAATCCGCGAGGTTGATCTCTTGACCGAGGTCGCACGCGAGGTGGGCCTGCACAATATCGGCCTGTCGATCGACAATCTCGGCACCAACTGGCCGTCGCTGATGGGACTCGACAGAATTCCCTTCGTCAAGCTGAAGGCCGATCGGCAATTCGTCACCGGCAGCGGCAGTGATCGGCTGAAGCGCACCGTGTGCCGTCACATCGTCGAGCTGGCGCAGGGCTTTGGCGCGCGCGCGGTGGCCCAAGGGGTCGAGAGCCGCGCCGACCTCGTCGCGGCGAACGAGCTCGGCTTCGACCTCGTGCAGGGCTTTCTGTTCGGCAAGCCGATGCCGCTGAAGAAGTTTGCAAGGAGCGCGTTGACGCGGACGGTGATGGGGGAGGCGTGAGGCACAGGCCTCACGCGAACCGTCGCGCGAAGAAGACGCAGACGACCACGAGCGCGGTCGCGGCGATCATGCTCCAGGCGACGGGCTCATGCAGCAGGAAGCCTGCGAGCGCGAGACCGAAGAACGGCTGCAGCTGCTGCAACTGGCCGACACGGGCAATGCCGCCGACCGCGAGTCCGCGGTACCAGAAAATGAAGCCGACGAACATGCTGAAGACGGAGACGTAGGCTAGCCCGATCCAGGCGGGCACAGTGACGCCACTCCACGTCGACGGCCATGTCAGAATTGCGAGCGCCCCCATCAACGGCAGCGCGAGCAACAGCGCCCAGGAGATCACCTGCCATCCGCCGAGGCGGCGCGACAGCGCGGCGCCTTCGGCATAGCCGAGGCCGCACAGCACGATCGCGGCCACCATCAAGAGATCGCCGGTGAGCGACGCCGAGCCGCCGTTGGAGAGGGCGAAGCCGGCCACCGTGGCGCTGCCGAGCACGGCGAACAGCCAGAACAGCGGTTGCGGCCGCTCACCGCCGCGCAGCACGCCGAAGATCGCGGTCGACAGCGGCAGGAGGCCGATGAAGACGATCGAATGCGCGGAGGTGATGTGCTGGAGCGCGAGCGCCGTCAGCAGGGGGAAGCCGACCACGACGCCGATGGCGACGATCGTAAGCGAGGCGAGATCCGTCCGTGCCGGCCGCGCCTGACGGAGCAGGCCGAGCAGCGCAGCCCCCAGCAGCGCGGCGATCACTGCGCGCGCGGACGTCAGGAACAGCGCCGAGAAGCCGCCGACCGCAACCCGCGTCGCCGGCAACGACCCGCTGAAGATAATGACGCCCAGGAGACCGTTGCCCCAGCCGCTGCCCGCAGATTGCATGTCACCTCATTCCCTGGCGCGGCCATCTATCCCCTTCGACCGTGGCGGCGCCAGCGACAATCCCATACAATCTCGTAAAACTGTATTGGTATGGAAGGCCATACACATGGACACCGACACACGCATGAAGGGCCGCAACGGCACGCGGACCGCTGACGTCATGAGCGCGGTCCGCGCCAAGGTCGCGGGCCGTGCGCTCAGCGCCGGCGACCGCCTGCCCTCGATCCGCAGCCTTGCCGCGACCATGGACGTTTCGCCCTCCACGGTGGTCGAGGCCTACGACCGGCTCGCTGCCGAAGGCCTGATCCGCGCGCGCCGCGGCTCGGGCTTCTATGTCTCCCCGATGGCAGCGCCGCCGCTCGCACTGGCCGAAGTCGAGCCGCGGCGCGACCGCGAGGTCGATCCGTTCTGGGTGTCGCGGCAGTCGCTCGACGCCGATGCAGCCGTGCTCAAGCCCGGTTGCGGCTGGTTGCCGGCAGACTGGATGCCGGAGGCCGGCTTGCGGCGGGCCGTCCGTGCACTGGCGCGCGCCGACGAGAGCCTGCTGACCGACTATGGCAGCACGCGCGGCGCACTGGCGCTGCGCCGGCTGCTGATCACGCGGCTGGCCGAAGATGCAGTTGAGGCGTCAGTCGACCAGCTCATGCTGACGGGCTCGGGGACGCAGGCCACCGACCTCGTCTGCCGCTTCCTGCTCCGTCCCGGCGACACCGTGCTGGTCGACGATCCCTGCTACTTCAATTTCCGAGCACTGCTGCGCGCACATCAGGCAAGGATCGTCGGCGTGCCCACCACACCGTCGGGCCCGGACGTCGCCCGCTTCGAGCAGATCCTCGGCAGCGAACGGCCGCGGCTCTACATCACCAATTCAGCACTGCACAATCCGACCGGCGCGACGCTGTCTCTCGCGACCGCGCACCGGCTTCTGACCGCGGCTGCCGCGCACGACCTCACCATCATCGAGGACGACATCTTTGGCGACTTCGAGCCGGAGCGCTCGCCGCGCCTTGCCGCGCTGGACGGTCTCACCCGCGTGATCCGCATCGGCAGCTTCTCCAAGACGCTGTCGGCGTCGGTGCGCTGCGGCTACATCGCGGCCCGCGCCGACTGGATCGAGCATCTCGTCGACCTCCAGGTCGCAACCAGCTTCGGCGGGCCGAGCCCGGTCGCGACCGAGATCATCGAGAAAGTCCTGGTCGGCGGCAGCTATCGCAAGCACATGGACGAGCTCAGGCAGAGGCTCACGCGCACGCGGCGCGACGTCGCGCGAAAGCTTCAGGCGCTGGGGATCGAGCCGTGGCTGATGCCGCGCGGCGGCTTCTTCCTGTGGTGCCGTCTTCCCGACGGGTTGGATGCCACGGCCGTTGCGCGCGCCGCGCTCGAGGAGAATGTCGTGCTCGCGCCGGGCAACGTGTTCAGCGTGTCGCAGTCGGCGTCGCACTTCATGCGCTTCAACGTGGCACAGATGAGCGAGCCGCGAATGTGGGACGTGCTGCGGCGGGCGTTGAAATCGGCGCCCGGAATGACCGGCCGCTAGTACAACGGCTCCTCATAGACCGGCTCGCCGTCGAGCAGCAGCCGCTTGATGGCGGCGCGGCCGGAGGGCAGCACGGCGGCGACGACCCGCAGCTTCTGCTGGTTGCGGGCCTGCTCGAGCTTTCGGCCCTCGCCTTCGGGGACGAAGTAGCTCTCGAGACCGTATTTGATCAGCAGGTTGTCGCAGAAGGTGCGTCGGCCCGAGCCACAGGACCCGCCGTGATTGGCGACGCGGCCGCGGATCAGCACTTCGGGCGCCGTGACCGTGACGGGCTCGGCATGCACCGAGACCGGCGCGTAGAGGCCGCTGGCGTTGGGGGCGAGCTTGACGAACACGACCGGATTGCGTGCGTCGGCCGGCTGGCCGGCGAGCGCGCCGGCCGGCAGTTGCGAGATGTCGTAGCGCAGCACGACATAGTCGCCGCGCAGGAGATCGCGGGGATCGACCGGCTGGGTCTGCAAGGTGACCTCCGTGCCTTCGCGCAGGATCTGCATGCGGTCGGCGACCATCAGGACCAGCAGCGCGCATTGCAGCAAGACGGCGGTGACGAACAGCGCGGCTTTCGGGATGCGCTGCCAGAACCCGGTGACGGACGCGATCATCTCGTTCATCGCCCGGCCCTCGGCAGCACGCGATCGAGCGCGGTTGCGAACAGGACGGCCACGACGCCCGCGGCGGCAAGGAAGGCCGATCGGCGCAGCAGCGAGCCCTTCACGGCCCAGGTGATGCCCGCAATGACGCCGGCGATGCCGAGCCAGCCGGCGACGATGCGCGGACGCGCTGCATCGAGCATGCCGGACACGACGAGGCACAGCATGGCGCAGAGCAGCGCGGCATAGGCGAACCAGGGCTCGCCGGCCGTGGATGCCGGCCACAGCGGCGCCGCGACCAGCACGAGCCCGATCGCGCATCCCGCCAGGACTTCACCCGGGCGCCTGGTGATCGCGGCTGACACGAGCGCAAGGATCACGCCGGCAACGCCGCACAGGATCGCCCAAAGCGGCTCGGATGGCACCGTGCCGGTCCGGAGGCGGATGATGTCGTCGACGGTCGTCACTTCCAGGACGGCGACGCCGGCCAGCGCAAACGCGCCGTAGATCGACAGAACAGTTCCGAGGCGGAGCGCCCGCGGCGAGGGTGCCGCGGCGATCGCAAGCCCGGCGCCGAACAACAGGGCCGCGCCGTTCGCGAGCGCGAATGACGGCTGGGCTCCATCGAATTCGAAGCGGAGCGACGTCGCAATCCACCACGGCAACAGCGCGAGCGCGACGAGATGAGCCGCAGCGCGCGAATTCCAGGCGAAGGCGAGGCTTGCTGCGATCAGCCAGACCGCCACGAACGGAAGATGCAGGACGTCGGGTGCATCGTAGGTCCGCATGCAGGTCCAGATGCTGGCGGCGACGAGACTGACCGCGAGCGCACCGCGCGAGCCGGTCAGCAGTGCGGCGGCAAACGAACCGATCGACCACAGCAGCATGCCGCCGGCAAAATCTTCGCCGAGATGATACATCTGGCCGACCAGCGCGATGCCCGCACCGAAGATGATCGCCCCGATGCTGGCGCAGAGATCGGCGAGAACGTTGCGGCCGGTCGCAGCGAACCAGGCGCCGAGCGCGCCGGTGACGACCATGCCGGCGAGCAGGATCGCGAACCGCAACAGCCGCGCGATCTCCGTCCAGTGCGCCGCCACGAAGGCGAGGAACGCGGCTGCGATCAGCAGGCCACCGACGATGGCGACGACCACGGCGACGTTGATGGCGGCCGGAAGCGGCGGCAGCGCATTGCGGATGGAGGCGGCCGCCGCCGGCGCGATCACGCCATCAGCTTCCCATTGCGCAAGATCGGCTTCGAGGCGCTGCCGGTAGGATTTGTCGAACATCGTTGGGGATCACCAGGGTCCCGCCGGATGGCGGCACGTTGCTAGGTCGGATCGTGCGAGGAGTGGGTTCAAGCGGGCGGCGGGCTGAGGGTCTTTCCGGCAGCAGCCACAAAAAGCACGAAAACAACCCCATGCACAGTAGACGGCGGCTGCAGGATCAAGGACTTACGCAAGGCCGAAGCCGTCTGCCAATCACAGCGATCCCCCTCGATGCCGCTTGATTGGCGAAAAGGATGGTATTCCCGCTTAAATTGAATCAATCCATTTGAAATCATCAGCCGGGGAATCAGAATTTACAACTGTCGGTTGAGGCGACGATTACATTGACGCAAGCGCCATCCTGCTCCATCGAGGGAATTTTTCCAGCGGCACAGATTCGGGTCTTTCCCGATTTCAACCAGCATGAGAAACTCCCGCCAAGCTGAGCAAGCATGAAGTTCTGCCCCCTTGCCGCGTCGATTCTGCGTTCTGGAGTCGCCCCGTGTTTGGTGCTGGATCATATTCTTCGATTGCCGGAGCTCCATCGAGCCACCCCGTCTTTGCTTCAATGCCGTTGCTATCGAGTAGGCAGCCTTCGCACTGCCCGGCTCGCGAGAGCCAGTGCCGGGAATTCCGGCACGGCACTGACGATCACGTAATAGCCGTTCGCACCTGAGGGCAGGATCGCGAGGTCCTGTATTTCCTGTCCGGAGCAGGCCATGCATCGTGAGCCGTGGTTGCATGTATGGGACGAGAACGAGTCCTGCGACCGAAAGACGTTGCTCGAATCGCTCGCCGGCGCGGGCATTCGCCCACGCCCGTTCGATTCCAGTGCGGAGGGCGACGGAATTCTGTGCATCGCGCGGTTGAACGAGGACATTTGCGAATTCGTACGCGAGCACACGCGCAATCACGGGCGGGTCCTGGTGCTGGAGACCGCTGGCGCGGCCGCAGACGGTGCGCAGGCCTGGCAGTTGTTGCACGCCGGCGCATCGGACCTGCTGACATGGTCGTCGGCAGCCGGCGTCGCCGAACGCATCAAGGCGCGGTTCGCGCGCTGGCAGGCCGTCGACGCGCTCATGCAGTCCGCAGCGGTAATGGACCGGCTGGTCGGCGGGACCGCAGCGTGGCGCGCGACGCTGCGTCAAGTCATCGAGATTGCCCGCTTCACGTCCGCCTTTGTCCTGCTGACCGGCGAGAGCGGCACCGGCAAGGAGTTGCTCGCGCGTCTCGTCCACCAGCTGGATTCGAACGCGGCCGAAAGCGAGCTGATCGTCGTCGACTGCACGACGATCGTGCCGGAACTATCCGGCAGCGAGTTCTTCGGACACGAACGCGGCGCCTTCACCGGGGCCGTGACGATGCGCGACGGCGCTTTCGCAGCGGCCGACGGCGGTGTGCTGTTTCTCGACGAGGTTGGCGAGCTCCCGATGCCGCTGCAGGCGCAGCTGCTGCGCGTCATCCAGGAGGGCACCTACAAGCGCGTCGGCGGCAACGTCTGGCGGCACGCCGCGTTTCGCCTCGTCAGTGCAACCAACAAGAACCTGATCGAGGCGATCGCGGACGGCTGTTTCCGCAACGACCTGTACTATCGCATCGCCAGCTGGGTGGTCCGGGTGCCGAGCCTGCAGGAACGACGCGAGGACATCCTGCCGCTGGCGCGGCATTTTCTGCGCCTGTTCCGCCCCGACATTCCGGACCTCGACTTCGAGCCCGCAGTGCGCAGTTTGCTGCTCGCGCGGGTGTATCCGGGCAACGTCCGGGATTTGCGACATCTTGTGGCGCGCATCGCCAGCCGCCATGTCGGACCGGGCCCGATCACCGTCGGCGATGTGCCTGTCGACGAATATCCCGTGATCGGCGCCGGAGATGGCCAGTGGCTCAACGCGGATTTCGAGCAGGCGATCCGCCATGCGGTCGACATTGGAGCCGGATTGAAGGAAATCAGCCAGGCCGCCGCCGAAACCGCCATACGCATCGCCATCGACAGCGAGGACGGGAGCCTGCAGCTCGCCGCGCAGCGCCTAGGCGTGACAGACCGTGCGCTACAGATGCGACGCGCCGCGCGGCGCGCTCACAACGGCAATTCGGGCACTTAGTCGAGAGGATCGGTCGAAGCGTTTTGCCGTAGCGCGATGACCGCCGGCAATCCGGCTTCGAATTCGAACGTGTCCGGTGGGATCCGGAAGTTGCTTGCCACAGTTCCCCTCGTTTCTCCGCAGGTCGACCGGCTTGTTGCGACGCGCGATTGTTTCGATGAGCATCATCATTTGAAGCAAGGGTAGAGGCTGAGAGGATTGATCTGCTGCTTTGCCACCCAATCTCTCAACCGCCGGACACGCTGCGACACCGCGCTTTGTCGCAGCTCGAACATCTGATTGATCATGCGTATGCCGCCACGGATCCTCTCCTCGAGGATGGTCATGTCGCGCCAGATCTCCTTGTCTGTCTTTTTCGGACCCGGTTTGGCGAGGTGAGGGGCCTGGCCCCAGGCCCGAACGGATGGGATCAGGAACTCGATCGCGTCGCTGAATTCCGGTTCTGTCATGTCAACGTACCGGTCGTACCGGTCCACGGCGTCAGCCGTCAGATACCGCATGTCGTTTCCGGGCCGTGCAATCTGGTCAACAAGACACAGGATTCGCCGTCGCTTCGCCTCGTTGACGGGCATGCCGAATTGGTCCCACTTGCCGGTGCGCCCAAACAGCTCGCGGGCCCTCAGGATGACCCGCCCGATATATTCGGGGTCTTCCTCGATGTTGGGCGTGGGGGCCGGGAAGCGCGCTGTGACAGGCTCCTGAGCAAATGAGATTTCGCGCTTGCTCTCGATGAGCACGCCACGGTTTTGCGCGCGTCCTTGCACCGTGCTGTTGTCGACGATGTAGGAACCGGGCAATGCCGCGGCAACTCCGACCTTTCCTCTCAGATACCTCCAGTCGGAGCCGGCAAGCTGCTGGAGCAGTTGCGCCATCTGTCGCGCGCGGCCGAGGCGAAGGGCACGGTTGTCTTTCTCCCGGCCGACGCAATCGCTGTAACCGGTGATCGAGATGGTGGTGCTGGGATTGGCGCGAGCAACCTGGATGATCTCCTTGAGCCAGCTCCTCAGCGCGGCGTCTCTTCTCAGGGACGCTTTCGGAGCGGGCTGATCGACGCCGAAATCCATGACCAACAAGCCGCCGCTGCTGGGCCTGGTGACGTCGGATGGCAGATGCCCTTGCGCGGTTCGGGACTTCTCCACCTCGCCCCGCTGATACGGCGGACATACTGCCCGGGGCGGCGGCGCTTCATATTCAGCGAAGGCGCCTTCGGACTCGGCCCATCCGGTTTCGTACTCGTCAAACTCCGGCTCGAATTCGAACGCCTCGGGTTCGATATAGAACTCCTCGGGCGTCGCCTGGCCCTGCGCCGGCCACAGGTTGCGGGTGCGGAACGGCTTGGAGATATTGAATGGGCTCGTCATGTCACCCTCCCGTTGTCGTCAGTGCGTTACGGGCCTGATCGCCGGCCACGACCGGGCGCGGCCCCGGTGACGCGGATGATCTCCGACTTCATGATCAGCACCCCGCGGTTCTGCGCGCGCCCGGCAACCGTGCCGTTGTCGGCGATGAATTCGTCCCTCGGTGCCGCCCAGGCGTCGAGCCTCGAGCTGAGGAATGCGCGGTCAGGACCCGCGAGCCGCAGCAGCAGTTCCTTCACGCGTTCGGCCCGGCCGCGGCGCAGGAAGCTGTTGTTGTTCTCACGCCCCACGCAATCGCTGAAGCCAACGACCGAGAGACCGACCGCGGGATTGGCCCGCATCTCGGCGATTGCGCTCGCAAGCCAGGCCTGCAGCGTGGCGTCATGGGCGAGGCTCGGCTTGGTATGGCGCCAATCGACGCCGAAGTCCGCGACCAGCGCCTGGCTTGGCTGCGGGAAGACATCGGCAGGAAGGTGACCCGCCTCGGTCCTCGACTTCGCGACCTCGCCGGGCGCGTAGGCAGGACACGGACCCGTGAGCCGCTTCGGCGTATACCAGCCCTGTTCGTATTCGTCCTCGAACTCGTCCTGTTCGCCCTCGTAGCCGTATTCCGACTCGAATTCGAAGGCCTCCGGCTCGATAAAGAACTCGCCTGACTGGCCGGTGGGTGGCTCGGCCGGCGCGGGACTTGGCGGCTCAGCGTCAGGCGGCGGCGCCATCTGTACCATCGGCGCAACAACCGGAGGCGGTGGCGGCGGCTCGACATAAGCCGGCTCGGGGTATTGCGGTTCGTCGTAGGGCTGCGGGTACCGCATTTGGCCGTATGGCCAGCCACCGCCATACCAGCGACGCCAGCGGCGCCAGCGCGGGGCTATGCCGGCCGTATAGGGCTGCTGCCAGTAGCCATAACGTAACGGCTGCTGCATCCCGTAAACCTGCGATCCATAGACTGGCCGCGCCGACCACCACCGACTGGCTCCAAAGGGACGCGAGCCATAGACAGTCGAACGATAGGGACGCGCCGCGTAGTAGCGCGAAGCCTGGCCGGACGGCGAGTAACGGAACGACGGTGCGCTGACGCGCGATGTGTATGGCCGTTGCGGGTAAGCGCGCGGCGGCAGACGCGACAACCGTCGCCGGTGATCGCGGATCTCCGCTTCGCCGAATTCGGCTTCATCGGACTCCGCTTCGCCGAATTCTGCCTCGCCGAATTCGTCCATCTCGGAATTGAACTCGAAATCGCTGCGTTCGCTCTCGAATGCCCTGTTCATGATGTCCTCACTGACAGTTTGGTTGCGCGACCGGAGACGAGATCCCAGTGATGCTGCCGCGGCCGGCCCTTCACCGGGACCGCTGCATCGCCAACCGGTTCTGAAGGTGGATCGCCGGCATGGTGTGGTCGACCATCTCGGCGTTGGTGAGATCCATGCCGGTGACGGCACGGTAGGCGTGCAGGTATCCCTGGACCTCGGGTCGCCAGGAGCGGGCCCAGTTCTTCGCCGCCTCCTCGTTGTTGACGTCGATCCAGTCGCCGTAGCGGATCGTCAGCAGGATCTGCTCGCCATAGACACCGAGGTCGCGGAAGTAGGTGACCGGAATGTCGGTCCATCCCTGCAGCGCCTTCATGGTGTCGACCGTCGCCATCCACGGCTCCTTGTAGGGCACCATGCGGCGGCCCTGCAGGAAGTCGCGCATCTCCGGCCGCGACAGCAGCCATTGCTGCATCAGCATCTCGGCGCGCGCCGTCCACGGCAGATCGCCGAACTGGTTGTTCGCGCCTTCGGCCAGCAGGATGTGCACCTCCTGCAGCGCGTTGAGCAGCGCGAAGCCGTCGGCGATTACCGTCGTGTCGTTGTCCTCCTTGTAGAAGATCGAGCAGCGGTGCAGCAGATGGTGGAATGCCTCGAGGAATTTCGACCGGCTGTCCGCCGACCGCAGCGGCGGCACCGCCTTGCCGTAAAGCTGCAGGCCATACTGATGGTCGTATTCGTAGGCGCGGCGCTTCACGGACAGCAGGTTCGGCTCGTCCTGAATGTAGCCCCACAACAGGTTGCCGAGCGGACGCAGCGGATCAATCTCGAGATGGGCGAGCGGATCGCGGTCTCCCCGCGCCCGCACGTTCTGGAAGCGCCGCGCGATGGCGCCGATGCTCTGCACCAGCATGCCTTCCTCGTGCCAGTACGACCAGATCAGCTCGAGCAGGCACGGCACCTGGATCCGCGAGCTGAGCACGCCATAGCAGTGCAGGCTGGCGATCTCCGTTTCGCCCTGGAAAGCGCTATCGAGTACACGCTTGATGTAAGGCAGCTGTCCGTGCGGGATGTAGGCGCAGAGCCGCGCGCGCAGATCCTCCAGCGTCACCTGCTCGCCGAAGCGCAGCGACTCGTCGTCCGGATCGAGATTCTTGATCTCCGCATGACAGCCGCCGCATTCCAGCAGCAGGAACACCTGCGTAGCGGTCTTCAAGAGCTCGTAGGCTCCGACACCGTAGCTGAACGGCTGCAGATCGCGCGCGTCGCGCACCAGCCGGCTCGCGAGCATCGAACCGCGGCCGAGGAGGTCGGTTTTCTGCTTGCAGAGCACGCCTTCGATGAACTCGGCATAGCGGGCGCCGCTGATCTGCCCCGTGCAACTGCGGATCAGCGACCAGAACGCCTGGTCACGGGTGCGTAGTGCGGCCGGACGCTGCAGCGACACGCGCAACGTGTCGCCGCGGCCGAGCGGCTGCGCCCTGACGCGTCCCGTGCCGGTCAGCACCACGGGATTGAGCCCGGACGTCACGGCGGATCCCCGTTCGTCCACCAGCCAGGCGCTGACGGTGTGCGTGCCGGCGAGCATCCCGCTCGTATCCCAGAACGCCTTCGTGGCTGAGGTGTTGTCGCGGCGGATCGTCCCCTTGTTGCCGGCGTCAAACCGCCAGTGCAGCTTGGCGCGCTCTACGGGGGGGCCTGCCACTTCGAGGTCGATCAGCTCGCCCTCTTCAACGCCCCTTTCGCCGTCATTGACCTCCAGATGCCACTCCGGCCCGCCCTCGGCCCGGGTGGCTACGGTGTGGATCCACGTCTCACCGATCACGTGCGGCTTCTCATTCCTGGCGGCCACTGCGACGGTCGCGTGGTAGACGGCCGTTGACATCTTTTGCGGCGTCCATCGTGCCATTCGCGGATTGTGCGCATCGAGCTCGATATCCACGCCGTCGATTGCGAACACCGGGGGGCCGTGCTCCGCCGTGATCCTCTCCAGCTCCAGATCCGAGAGATTGACCGTGAGGGTCACCGTGTCACTACTCCGCAGAACCAGGTTGGTACTCGCCTGGAGCTCGACCGTCTGAATCTTCTTGATCATCTGATCCTCCTTTGAGCCTTCATGCAGCGCGGGCGCGCGCAACCGGCGCGGCCGCACAGATTTCCGACATGTCCAACGTGGCGCGCAGCGCCCAGAAGGCGAGCAGCTTGCAGAGCAGCAGGCTCTCGTCCTCGGGACTGAGCTTGCCGTCCGAGCGCGCCTGTCCCATCACGGCAAAGACCAGCGTCGGCTTCGCGCGATACATTTCCGATGGCTGCGCCTGCCAGGACCGGAACAGCGCAGCGAGCCGCGCGGGCTGCCGCGCCCCGGTGTCCATCACTTCGGCGAGCGACCGGCCGCGCAACGCCGGCGGCCGGTGGTTGATCAGCGCGGCCGCAAAGGCGGGCATGGTCGCCTGCAACTCCTGCAGCAGCGCCTGCATCTCCGCCGCCACGCCGTCCGGTGGGTAGAACGACTCCCATGTCGCGCTCAGCCGCTGCCATTGCGGGTGCGGATAGAGCGCATCTCCGATCGCCGCGCTGAGCTTGACGCGGATCCACGGCATCGGATGCGGGTCATCGGCGTTGAGGCGAAACACGAAGGCGCGCGGCAGGCTGACGACACCGATGAGCCCGAGGGTGGACGCGATTCCGACCCGCGCGACCGACCAGAAATCGGCGACGATCTCGGAGATCCAGCGTTCCCACAATTGCCAGGCGCGGCGGGCGGCTCCGGCCCCACGCTGCAGCCGCCACAGCGCCGGCCGGAGCGAATTGACCAGGTCCATCAAAGCTGCCGCCTGATGCCCGACCTCGTGCACCAGCGACGACGCGATGCTGGTGCCGACCATGCGCTCGCGCGGAACGCGGATGATGGCCACCGGGCTCTCGCCGCCGCCGGGCATGCGCGTGCGCGCGCGCCGTATCGCTGCGCCGATGTCGCGATCGAGATAGCAGATGACCGGCGGCGGATCGTAATAGCCGGGCAGCGCGAGGGCCTCGGCCGCCACCACGTCGAGCCCGGACAGCCAAACGCCCGACTCGTTCTCGCTACGCTGCGTGATCACATCTGCGAAGGTGTCGAACTGGGTCAGCACCGCGTTGAACTTGAGACGCAGCACCGCGAAGCGGCGCTGCGCCTCCTCGGCGCTGACCTCGTCGCCCGCCGCATTCAGCCAGGCCAGGTAGCGGCCGACCATGAGCCTCAGCTCGCGGCGGCCGGCGAGCAGGAAGCGGTCGATCGCGACCTCCGCGGCCGGGAGCAACGCCGCTGCGGGCAGCATCGGCTCCTGCAGCGCAAACGGCTTGACCAGCGCCAGCCGCGCCAGCAGGGCGCGCGTCTCGTGCAGCAGCATCGATTTTGCGAAGGAGCCGATCACGATACCCTGCCCTAGACGCCGTAAAGTACGATCTTGTTGCCGCGACGCCGCCAGCGGCCGCGCTGACCGCAGCGACATGGTCCCAGGTCGGGAGCGGGCGGCCGCAGCAACGCCGGAGCCAGCGCATTCGCCGCCTGGGCAATACCGGCTTGGGCCGCCTCCATCGCCTCGACATGCGGCCCCGCCGCGACCGTGTTCCTGACGGCGTCGGCGCCGACACGCACGAACTGCCGCGCGCCGGCGAATTCGCGATCCTCCTGTTCGAAACTTACCGCTTCCATCTCGTTGCCCGCCATCGCCGCGAGGCCGTTGCCGATCTGCGCACCGAGCGGCCCACCGACGAACGTGCCGAGCGCACCCGCAGCGTGCGGCAGGATCTGCCGGACCGCGCCTTTCAGGATCCCGCCGATCGCCTGGCCGGACGGGGAGCTCACGAAGCTGCCGAGCGCACGCCCGGCCTTGCGGATCAGGTCGCCGAGAAACTGATCGAGCTCCTCCTCGCTGTTGACTTCCATCAGTTGCGCGGCGAGCTCCATCTCCTCGGCTTCGTTGAATACGGTTTCGCCGAGCCATTCGAGCTGACCGGCTTCGTCGTTCTCCAACTCGGGATCGGTCTCGAGCTGAATGCGGCCAATGTTGTGCATGCTGTCCTCCGCAGATCGAATGTGGATGGGTCCGCCCGAACGGTCGCGTTGCGACTGCCGCCGACGTTTGCGGCCGCGCGGGATCGTGTAGCGCCACAATCCCGGCGCGTTGCGCCGCGCCGCAGCCGCGATCGCGAGTCGAGCGGTTGTCGTCGGCTCCTGCGATCGCGGTGCCCCGATCGCGTCGCCCACCGCCTCGCTGGCGAAGCGCACGAAGCGTTTTGCCGCTGCAAGCTCGCGGTCCTCCGGGCCCAGTCCCTCGAGCTCGAGGCCGAATGCTCGCCCGGCCATGGAGGCTAGTCCGCTGCCTATCGAAGCGCCGAGCGGTCCGCCCGCGAAAGTCCCAAGCGCGCCGCCTGCGAGCGGCAACGCCGTTTTGATCACACTTTTCAGCCGGGAGCCGATCGCCTTGCCGAGCGGCGAGTGCACGATCGAGCCGGCCGCGCGGCCGACCTTGCGAATGAGATCGCCGAGGAACTGGTCGAGCTCCAGCTCGTTGCTGACCGCCAGCAATTCGCTGGCGAGGTCGAGCTCAGTCGATTCGTCGATGATCTCGCGGCGATCCGAATCCGCCAGCTCCGACGCCTCGGCCTCGAAAGTTTCCCATTCGGGACTGTATTCGGTGAGTGGGCTGGGCATTCCGAATTCCCGAGGCCAGGCAATCGCAACCGCGCGACGCTCATCGTCCCTCTCCGTTTCGCAAGGCGTGTGCCAGCCGCGCGGTCATTGAAAATGCGAGGAAAATCCCGCGATGGCCCTCGCCCGCGGGGAAGATGGATTCGCCGTAGCGGGGGAGCTGGCGAAATTGCCTTCGGGCTATCCCCGGGGACGCGGAGCTGCAGAATGCGCAAGAGGGGGCGACGTTGCGCGCCGGCTGTTGGCGGATCGGTCCTCGATCGGGGCCCCGATCAATGGGCAACTTCTCCGCAACCATGTGCCGGGTAGCGCTGGCGCGCGGCAAGTCAGCTCGAAGCGATTGACCGACGTTCGCCGGGAAAGTCGTGTCTCAAGGCGCTTCCAAGTCAGGCAAATATCGTAAGCGAGAACCGCGCATGCCAAACCGCTGGGGCTACCCCAGATGCTCCGGGGTGCAGAAAAGGCCTAATCTTGCGGGGCTTTCTCGAGGCTGTTTTGTTATGGCGGAGAGGGAGGGATTCGAACCCCCGATAGGCTTGCACCTATGCCGCATTTCGAGTGCGGTGCATTCAACCACTCTGCCACCTCTCCTGAAGGCGCCATTGCGGGGCTGCGGCCCCTGTGGTTGGGGGCGTTAATAGGCGAGGATGGCTGGCCAGACAAGGCGCGAAAGGGGAAAATCCGCAGCCTCTTTCAGCCCTTGTCCCGGGGCGCACCGCTCCGATGAATCGCAACGGAGCCCCGGATTCTCGTTTTGACGCGTTTTCTCGGGCGCGAACCGGTGGCCACTTCGCTCGAAAACGCTTCTGCCCCCGAAAGGAACCGCCATGGAGCATCTGACGATCTCGGCCAATGGCGCCGATTTTCACCTGGTTCGCACCGGTCGGGGCAAACCGCTGCTCCTGCTGCATGGCTGGCCGGAATTCTGGCTGACCTGGGAGCCGGTGATGGCGCGTCTTGCGGATCGCTTCACGCTTGTCGCGCCCGATCTGCGCGGCTTCGGCGACAGCGACAAGCCCGATGGCCCCTACGGGCCGGAGGGCCACGCGGCGGACATGCTGGCGCTGATGGACGGGCTCGGCATCAGCCGATTCGCAGTCGCCGGCCACGACGTCGGCGGTGCCGTCATGCAGCCGCTGGCCCGGCAGGCGGGCGAGCGGCTCGCCGGGCTGTTCTTCTTCGATTTCGTCTATCCCGGCATCGGGCCGCGGATGGCGGCCCCTGATCGGCTCAACCACATCTGGTACCAGTCGTTTCACCAGATGGAGATGGCGCCAAAGCTCGTCGGCGCGAGCCGCGAGACCTGCCGGCTCTATATCAGCCATTTCCTGAAAGGCTGGGCGCACCGGAAAGGCGCCTTCGACGACGTCCTCGACGTCTTCGCCGACAATTTCTTCAAGGACGGCAATCTTGCCGGCGGCTTTGCGCATTATCGCGCCTCCCATGCCGGGCGTGTCGCGATGATGAAGGGCGAAGCGGTGCCGCTGCCGCCGATCGATGTGCCGACATGCGTGCGCTGGGCCGAGCACGATCCGCTGTTTCCGTATGCGTGGACCGATCGGCTGGGCGAGACCTTCACCAAGCTCGATCCGGCGATGTTTCCGGATGTCGGCCACTTCCCGCATCGGGAAGATCCGGATCGCGCGGCCGCGGAGATCGCGGGGTTCTTTCAGCGTGTCGGGTGGAGCTGAAGTGCGGGGGCGAGGCCTGTTAGAGCCGGCACACCATCGGCACCGCTTGCTGGGCTACCCCCTCCTTGGCCCTCCCCCACAAGGGGGGAGGGAACGCACCGCCGTCGGGGCGGGCATTGGGGCTCATCGCATGTTCGGAAAAACGGGGTGGGACCGCCAGACGCGGTAAACACTGGCGGTCCCGTGCCGCTCATTGAAATACTGGCCAGGAAGGGCGGCTTCGCCGGCCGAGTGAAAGCGGCGATTTCGACCGTAGCGTGTAGTCCGCATGGCGCAACGCAATCCGCGCCTTAACCTAACCAGTCAAGGTTACTCCTTGTCGTTCTTGCCCTTTTTCTTCCCGTTCTCCGTGGAATCGCGGTCTTTGCCGTTGCCGTTCTCCTTGCGGCGGTTGGTGAAGCGCGCGTTGCCGAGCCCGGTGCCGATGGTGAGCACGCCCCAGCGCTCGACATCCTGCATGAACGGCACTTCCGACAGGCCCTGAACGACGCCGTCATTGTGCATCAGGATCGCGGTGTCGTGCTCGCCGATGACGGGGATCGCCTCGACGAGGCTCGCCGGCAGGTTGAACTTGCTGCTCTCCCAATTGCCGGGGAGATTCTGCGCGCCCTTCTCGATCGAGCCGTCCGCGTTGATCACGCCGGGACAGGCGATGCCGATGAACGGCGCGAGCTTGTAGCCTTCGTTCTCGGCTTCCGTGACCAGCCCCTTCAGCATCTTGGTGAGCCGCTTCACCGCGGCTTCGCGCGTCGGCTCGTCATCGGCGTGGCGCCACAGCTCGGAATGCACCACCTTGGCCTTCGACAGATCCTTGGCCTTTTTCCAGCCGGTTTCCACGAGGCCGCAGCGGATGTTGGTGCCGCCGATGTCGACGGCGAGGATGCTGTCATGGGCTTCGAAGATCCAGGACGGCGCCAGATGCAGCGCGCCGACCAGGCCGGCTTCATCGGGATGATGGCGGATCGGCTGCAGGTCGATCTTGAAATCCTCGGATTTCAGGATGATCTCGGCACGGGCGATCACGAGCTCACCGAGCCGGGAATCGCGAAAACCGCCGCCGACGACGATGCGCTCGGTCTTGGCCCAGGCCTTGGTCTTGAGGAAGCGGCGCGTGACATAGGCAAGCTCCTGGGAGAAATCCTCGATCGCGCTGTGCACCACGGCCGCGGCCTCGGTGTCGTCGCCGACCAGGATGGCGTCCAGCGTCTTCTTGTTGATCTCCTCCGTCGGCACCTTGCCGAACGGGTCCTCCCCCGTCTTGCGCAGCGGCTTGCGCCAGCGCTCGAGAACGTCCCGGAACGCGCCCTTGCTGGCGCGGTCGCCGAGAAAGCCGTCGTCGTCCTTGATCTCGATGTTGAAGCTGTCGACATCGACCGACGGCAGGCGGCTCGCGCCATGCTGGGCGATGCCCGTTGCCTTGACCAGCTCGTCTGTTGCCATGATAGCCCTTGCCCGCGTGTCCGATTTGCGAGGACACAACGGAGAGGGAACCCGTTGGTTGCACGCCGACGGCAGATTCCGCCAGGGCGTCGGAAACGGCCCAAATCCTTCAAATCCGGGCCCTTTTTGGCGGTTTTCCTTGACTCTCCGCTGCCGGCGGCTATAAGTCCCACAGCCGGCGCGGGGCGTTTCTCGCGCCGCTTGTTTTTGCCCGGGTTTTCAAAGGGATAACTCCCGCCCGCGCAGACACGCATAAATCCGTAGCGACTGACAAAAAGCCGGCCCGGACAAACTGTCGCGAGGCCGGGATTGAACACGAAGGAAAAAAACGATGTTCGCAGTCATCAAAACCGGCGGCAAGCAATACCGCGTCGTGCCGGATGATGTCCTGGAAGTAGGCAAGATCGAAGGCGAAGTCGGCTCGATCGTGCAGTTGAATGAAGTTCTGGTGGTCGGCGGCGACACGCCGGTGCTGGGCGTTCCGACGGTGGCGGGTGCCTCCGTCGCGGTCGAGGTGCTCGACCACAAGCGCGGCCCCAAGGTCATCGCGTTCAAGAAGCGCCGCCGCAAGAATTCGCGCCGCAAGCGCGGCTACCGCGACGAGATCACCGTGCTGCGCATCAGCGAGATCCTGACGGACGGCGCCAAGCCCACCAAGGGCCCGCGCCCGAAGCGGGAGAAGGTGGCCAAGGAGCCGGCAGCCGAAGCCGCCGAGTAACGAGAATCGATCACGCCAATTCACGAATTGATGCGTGAGACCTTTTGAAATGATTCCGTCAAGGAATTGACCTAGACATACGCAGGATTTCGGAGACGAGCCATGGCTCACAAAAAAGCAGGCGGTTCATCGCGCAACGGACGCGATTCCAAGGGCAAGCGCCTCGGTATCAAGGCGTTCGGCGGGGAGATCGTCACTCCCGGCAACATCATTGCGCGTCAGCGCGGCACGACCTGGCACCCGGGCCTTAATGTCGGCATGGGCACGGACCACACTCTGTTCGCCAAGATCGAGGGTCGTGTTGCGTTCCAGGCCAAAGCCAACGGCCGCACCTTCGTATCGGTGCTCCCGATCGCCGAGGCGGCTGAATAGACGGTGGATCAAATTTGGAGTCCGCCGGGTCCTGACTGAACCGGCGGAGTCCACAAGCAGGCTCCAGGGGAGGCGGGAAACCGGCCTCCCCTTTTCTTTGACTTGCTCACTTCGAATTAGTGACTTTCACGGAGCCGGACATGTTGCAGGATTTCTCGAGCGTGACCTTGCAGGAGGCGAGACCCAGCGTCGTCGCCACCGAGCGGTTGACCTTGCGGCGACCCACCCTCGCCGACGTCAGGACCATCGCCCGGCTCGCCAATGACCGCCGTGTCGCCGAGAACACGCGGCGCCTGCCGCATCCCTATTCGCAGGACGACGCCGTCGAGTTCATCCGCGCCACCGCCGAACTCGGCAGCGAGACCGTGTTCCTGATCGAGCACGATACCGGGCCGGTCGGCATGGTCGGGATCGACTGCTCGAAGCCCGACAATGCCGAACTCGGTTACTGGCTCGGCGTCGATCACTGGGGCCAGGGTTTTGCCACCGAGGCCGCGCGCGGTGCGATCGACTTCTTCTTCGAGGAGTTCGAGGACGAGCATCTCCATGCCGGTGCCCGCGTCACCAATCCTGCCTCGCGCAAGGTGCTGGAGAAGTGCGGCTTCCAGTGGAGCGGCGTGCAGCTGCACCGCTTCCTGGCGCTGGGCTCCTCGACCCCCGTCGACTGCTTCCGCCTGTCACGCGGGGTGTGGGCCTCGCTGAAGAGCTGGAGCAGTGCGCGGCGGATGAGGTAGGCGAAGGCGCTACGGCATTCTCCGCTGTCGTCCCGGGGCGCGACGAAGTCGCGAGCCCGGGACCCATAATCCCAGGGAGGAGTGAGGGAGGAAACTCCCACTCCGAGTCTTCGTCAAACCACTCCCTTTGGGTATGGGTCCCGGGCTCGCGCTCCGCGCGCCCCGGGACGACGAGGGAGCGTTCACGCAGGCGGATTCACGTCGGCGCTCGCGCGTCCGAGATCACGCTCGCGCAGATAGATGTAGAACCCGGCGCCGATGATGATGGCGGCACCGACCAGGGTTGCGATCGACGGCACATCGCCGAACACGACGAAGCCGAAGATCACGGCCCAGACGATCATCGAATATTGGTAGGGCACCACGACGCTGGCCGGTGCCAGCTTCAGCGAGCGGTTGACGCAGAACAGCGCGGTCACCGAGATGCATCCGGCCAGCGCGAAGATCACGAGGCTGCCCGGCGTCGGCGGCACCCAGTGGAAGGCCGACAGCACGGCACCCAGCGAAAACGTGCCGACGAATTGCGATGACGCCATCACGATGTCGGGCGTCTTGCGCAGGCTGCGCGTGATCAGCATCAGCGTCGCAAACGACAGACTGCCGCCGAGCGCGATCAGCGCGGGCAGGCTGACGGTCTGCGCGGAGGGACGCAGCGCGATCAGCACGCCGCAGAAGCCGATCAGGATGGCGGTCCAGCGCCGCCAGCCGACCTCCTCCCCCAAGAAGATCGCCGACATCGCAGTGACGAAGATCGGACCGGCCAGATAGTAGGTGATGACGTCGGCAAGCGGCAGATAGACGGTCGCGAGGAAGAAGGCAGCCACCTCCAGCGTCGACAGCACGACACGGAACAGCTGCAAGCCGGGCCGCTCCAGATGCAGGAACTGGTGACGCTGCGTCCAGATCATCGGCGACAGCAGGAGCAGCGCCGCACAGGCGCGCAGGAACAAGAGCTGTCCCACCGAATAGGTGCCGACCAGGAACTTGCCCATGGCGTCGCCGAACGAGAACATGAAGATCGACAGCACCATCAGCGCGATGCCGGCCAGGCGCGCGGAGCGGTCGTCATAGGCTGAGAGAGTCTTGAACAGGGGCATTGCCGTCGTTTTAATCGCGCGGGCCGGCAGAACAAGCCCACCTCAGGCGAATCGAACGCATTGTCGCACTGCGCGTCACGCGATAGGGATCGCCAAGCGAATTCATCCTGATGGTGCAGCGCATGACCGACTTCGATCCCACCCGGCATCGCATGATCCCCGCGCAACGCTGGTTTGAGGATTTCGTCGTCGGCGAGCGCTTCGTGCTGCCGAGCCGCACCCAGACCTCGGCGGTGTTCGTCGCATTCCAGACCGCGAGCGGCGACACCCACCCGGTCCACTACGACGTGGAATATTGCCGCAGCCGCGGCATGCCGCATCTGCTCGCCCACGGCTTCCAGACATTGATCCACACCGCGCCCGGTGCCGGCCTGTTTCCGTTCATGGTCGAGGACTCCCTCGTCGGCTTCCTCGAGCAGTCGAGCCGGTTCCTCAAACCGGTGTTCGCCGACGACACGATCTACCCCGCGCTCGAAGTCATCGAGCTGGTGCCGGGACGCACGACCGGCGTGGTGACGCTTCGAAGCACGATCTTCAACCAGCGCAAGGAGCTGGTGCTGGACGGCCTGCAGAAATTCCTGATCCGGCGCCGCCCGGCAGGTTAAGCAAGGCGCGACTTCGGGAGAAATTCGGCCGGGCCGCGGGGCAATGCGGGTTGCCGCGGGGGACCGGCTGGCCTACCTATGGCCCATGAAATTCCTCGACGAAGCAAAGGTCTATATCCGCTCCGGTGACGGCGGGAACGGCTGCGTGGCGTTCCGCCGCGAGAAGTTCATCGAATTCGGCGGTCCCTCCGGCGGCAATGGCGGCCGCGGCGGCAACGTCATCATCGAGGTCGCCGATGGCCTCAACACGCTGATCGACTACCGCTACCAGCAGCACTTCAAGGCCCAGAAGGGCGAGAACGGTTCGGGCTCGGACCGCCACGGCGCCAACGGCAAGAACATCGTGCTCAAGGTGCCGGTCGGCACCCAGATCTTCGACGAGGACCGCGAGACGCTGATCCACGACTTCACCAAGGTCGGCGAGAAGTTCGTGCTGGCCGAGGGCGGCAATGGCGGCTTCGGCAACGCGCATTTCAAGTCGTCGACCAACCGCGCGCCGCGCAACGCCAATCCCGGCCAGCCCGGCGAAGAGCGCTGGATCTGGCTGCGGCTGAAGCTGATCGCCGATGCCGGCCTCGTCGGCCTGCCCAATGCCGGCAAGTCGACCTTCCTCTCCAAGGTCAGCGCGGCGAAGCCCAAGATCGCCGACTATCCCTTCACCACGCTGCATCCGCAGCTCGGCGTCGTGAATGCCGACGGCCGCGAGTTCGTGCTGGCGGATATTCCCGGTCTGATCGAGGGCGCGCATGAAGGCGCGGGCCTCGGCGACCGCTTCCTCGGCCATGTCGAACGCTGCCGGGTGCTGCTGCATCTCGTCGACGCAACCTGCGAGCACGCCGGCAAGGCCTACAAGACCGTGCGCAAGGAGCTCGATGCCTATGGCGGACAGCTCACCGACAAGATCGAGATCGTCGCGCTGAACAAGATCGACGCGGTCGAGCCGGACGAGCTCAAGAAGCAGAAGGACCGTCTCAAGCGCGCCGCCAGGAAGACGCCGCTGCTGCTCTCGGGCGCGACCGGCCAGGGCGTCAAGGAAGCGTTGCGCGCGCTTGCCGAGGTGATCGGCGAGAGCCCCGTCTCCGCAAAGGCGAAGAGCGCGGCCGAGGCGGAGCCGTGGTCGGCGTAAGGAACGAGCGACGCTCTCTCCACACCTCTCCCCACCGGGGAGAGGTCGATTTGCGGTAGCAAATCGGGTGAGGGGATCAGGTCCCACGAGACACCGTAACCCCTCACCCGGCGCTACGCGCCGACCTCTCCCTATGGGAGAGGTTTTCTTCGCACCATCAATAGCGCTATATCAAGCGAACGAAGGGTGGAGCGAGACGCATGGCGCGCGCAAAGAACGTTCTCTGGATCATGTGCGACCAGCTTCGCTATGATTATCTCGGCTGCACCGGCCATCCCACGCTGAAGACACCGAACATCGACGCCATGGCGAAGCGCGGCGTGCTGTTCACCAAGGCCTATGTGCAATCGCCGATCTGCGGCCCGTCGCGGATGTCGTTCTACACCGGGCGCTACATGCGCTCGCACGGCTCGCACTGGAACGGCTGGCCGCTGCGCGTCGGCGAGCCCACGCTCGGCGATCACCTGGGCAAGATCGGCGTGCGCAACGTGCTGGTCGGCAAGACCCACATGGCGCCCGACCTCGAAGGCATGAAGGCGCTCGGCATCCCGCCGGAATCGATCATCGGCGTGCACGTCGCCGAATGCGGTTTCGAGCCCTATGAGCGCGACGACGGCCTGCATCCGACGGGTCGTCCGCGGCCGAAATACGATGAGTATCTGCGCCAGCAGGGCTTTGAAGCCACCAACCCCTGGGAGCACTGGGCCAATTCAGGCGCGGCCGACGATGGCTCCTTGCAGAACGGCTGGCTGCTGGTGCATGCCGACAAGGCCGCACGCCTGCCGGACGAGCATTCCGAGACGCCCTACATGACGCGGCGCGCGATGGATTTCATCAGCGAGGCCGAGACCGACAGCCGGCCGTGGTGCCTGCATCTGTCCTACATCAAGCCGCACTGGCCCTACATCGCGCCAGAGCCCTATGCGAGCATGTATTCGACCGACGACATGATTCCGGTGATCCGCTCCGAGCGCGAGCGCCAGAATCCGCATCCGGTGTTCGGCGCCTATATGGACATGCGCTACTCCCGCAACATGGCGCGCGATGAGGCCCGCGAAAAGGTGATCCCCACCTATATGGGCCTGATCACGCAGATCGACGACCAGATGGGCGTGCTGATGAAGTTCCTGGAGGAACGCGACCTGCTGGACACCACCATGATCGTGTTCACCTCCGATCACGGCGACTATCTCGGCGATCACTGGATGGGCGAGAAAGACCTGTTCCACGAGCAGTCGGCGAAGATCCCGCTCATCATCATCGACCCCTCGAAGGAGGCCGACGCCACACGCGGCACGCGCAGCGATGCGCTGGTCGAGGGCATCGATCTCGCCCCGACCTTCGTCGATTATTTCGGCGGCAAGGTGCCGGGCCACATTCTTGAGGGGCGTTCGCTGCTGCCGCTGCTGCGTGGCCCGAAGCCATCGGATTGGCGCAAGGTGGCGTTCTCCGAATATGACTACGCCATGCAGGACGTCCGGCTGAAGCTGAACCAGCCGATCGAGCGCTGCCGCCTGTTCATGGTGTTCGACGGCCGCTGGAAATATATCCACGCGTCCGGTTTCCGCCCGATGCTGTACGACCTCCAAACCGACCCGGAAGAGTTTCTGGATCGCGGCGACGACCCGGAGTGCGCCGGCATCATCGCGCGCCTCCAGGCCGAGCTGTTCGACTGGGCGCTGCATCCGAACGGCCACGTCACCACGCCGCGCGAGAAGATCGCAGCCTATGCGGACAACCAGCTCCAAGTGAAGGGTGGGATCTTGATCGGCATCTGGGACGAGGCCGAGCTTGCAGCAATCAAGGACGGCATCGCGCAGCGCGCGAAGATGTGAGCGGGCGACCGCCTCTCTCTCAATTCGTCATGCCCGGGCTTGTCCGGGGCATCCACGTCTTGCGGCAATCGCGGACGCACGTGGATGGCCGGGTCAAGCCCGGCCATGACGATTGAGTGTGTGTCGCCGCGGGAGACTCAATTCTCGATCTTGTAGCCCGTCGCCTTCACGATCGGCTGCCACAGCGACGTGTTCGCGGCGAGTTCCTTCGTCAATCCTTCCGGCGTCGACCCGACCGGGATCATCCCGATCGCCGTCAGCTTCTCCTTCACTTCGGGCTTGGCCAGCGCCGCGCTCGCGGCCGCGCCGAGCTTGCTCGCAAACTCCGGCGGGCTGCCGGCGGGAAGCCACATGCCGTACCAGGCATCCGCAACGAGGTCGATGCCGCTCTCCTTCAGCGTCGGAACGTCAGGCGCGAACGGCGAGCGCTCGGCACTCGAGACCGCGATGATCTTCACGCCCTTGGCGCGGTGCTGCGGCAGCGCATCGGCCAATGTCACGATGCCGAACGAGATATGGCCGCCGACGAGGTCGTTGAGAATCGGCGCACTGCCGCGATAGGGCACGCGGGTCAGGGCAATGCCGAGATCCTTTTCGAGCTTGGAGCCCATGAAATGCGGAATGGTGCCATTGCTCGGCACGCCAAACGACGTCTTGTCGGGATGCGCCTTCAGCCAGGCGACAAAGCTCTTGAAATCCGGGGCGTCGACTCCCGGGCCGATCACGACGGCGAACTCGAACCGCGCCAGCAGCGACACCGGCATGAAGTCCTTGGCCGTGTCGAAGCTCGGTGTCGTCTCCACCATCGGCAGCAGGTACATGGTGGGCCCGGTCGTCACCAGCACCATGCTGCCGTCGGGGCTGGCGCCCTTCACCGCCTTGATGCCGATCAGGCCGTCGCCGCCGGTACGGTTCTCGACCACGATCGTCCGTTGCAGGACCGGCGCCATCTCCTGCGCGATCAGCCGGCACAGCGTATCGCCGCCGGCTCCGGCCGCGAAGGGGAAGATGATCTTGCTCAGCCCGGCCTGCGCTTGCGCCCCACCCGCTTGCGCCAGTAGCGGCAGGCCGAGACATCCGGTCACGAATTTGCGGCGGTCCATACGTTTCCTCTCCAGCCCTGTTTTTGGTTGCCGGCATTAGAACCGGAACGGCGTCCATGACAAGGCCCACGTTGGCCGTTTACCATCTCGCCCGCCTTGCGCCGGCCATCGTCCTGCTGCAAAAGCAGGCCTCATCGGCGCCGCTCTTTCGCTCCGCCGCTTCCGATGCAGAGCAATTCGTCACACGCGCCAGCACATAAACACATGGCCAGCCCCGAACTCAGTCAATTTCGCCGTATCGTCGTCAAGGTCGGCTCCGCGCTGCTGGTGGATTCCGACAGGGGCGAGGTGCGGGCGTCCTGGCTCGCCGCGCTCGCCGACGACATGGCCAAGCTGCACAACGAAGGGCGCGACGTCCTCGTCGTCTCCTCCGGCTCGATCGCACTCGGCCGCAGCCGCCTCAAGCTGCCGCGCGGCCCGTTGAAGCTGGAGGAGAGCCAGGCCGCCGCCGCGGTCGGCCAGATCGCGCTGGCGCGGATCTGGTCCGAGGTGTTGGGGGCGCACGGCATCGACGCCGGCCAGATCCTGGTGACGCTCCAGGACACCGAGGAGCGTCGCCGCTATCTCAACGCCCGCTCCACCATCGGCAAGCTGCTGGAATGGCGCGCGATCCCCGTGATCAACGAGAACGACACGGTGGCCACCAACGAAATCCGCTACGGCGACAATGACCGCCTCGCCGCGCGCGTCGCCACCATGGCGAGCGCCGACCTCTTGGTGCTGCTGTCCGACATCGACGGGCTCTACGACGCCCCGCCGAAGAACAACCCGGACGCAAGGCTCATTCCCGTGGTCGAGAGCATCTCCTCGGAGATCGAGGCGGTGGCGGGAGATGCCGAGTCCGAGCTGTCGCGCGGCGGCATGCGCACCAAGGTCGAGGCGGCCAAGATCGCCACGACGGGCGGCACGCACATGCTGATCGCCTCCGGCAAGATCGAGCACCCGCTGCAGGCGATCGCCAATGGCGGCCGCTGCACCTGGTTCCTGACGCCGGCCAACCCCATCACTTCGCGAAAGCGCTGGATCGCAGGCTCGCTGGAGCCGAAGGGCACGCTGACCATCGATGCCGGCGCCGTCGCCGCCCTTCGCGCGGGCGCGAGCCTGCTGCCGGCCGGCGTGATCCGGGTCGACGGCCAGTTCGCCCGCGGCGACGCCGTGATCGTGCGCGGGCCCGACACCAGCGAGATCGGCCGCGGTCTCGTCGCCTACGACGCCGAGGATGCCGACCGCATCAAGGGACGCTCCTCGCCCGATGTGATGATGATCCTCGGCATCAGCGGCCGCTCCGAGATGATCCACCGCGACGATCTGGTGGTGGGCGGGTAGCGGCTGACTGATCCCGCCTGACCATCATGTCCTACCAGGCATAGCGGATGACGCCTTTGCCGGCGTAGCTCCTGACAACGTGGGAGAAGGCCCCTTCGAACGACGCGGCGATCGAGAAGCCATTGCGCCACGCGATCTCGGCGGACGCGGTGGCAAGCGCCGCGTCCGGACCCGGCGATGCACCGCCCGCGACGAAGCTTGCGCCGGGCAAGGTCTGGAAGGTGGCGACGATGCTGCGATCGATGCCGTATTCGTGAGCCCACGCGGCGCGGCCGCGAACGGTCATCACCGCCTCATCGATCAGGAACGACTTGTCGGTGCGCAGCCCGATCTCGCTGCGCGTCGCAGTCGCGGTCTTCGCCACATAACTCAACGCGAAGGTGCCGGAGCCGGCCAGCACCTGCTCGGCATAGGCCGGCAGGTCGAACGCGGTGACCTGCGCAGCGGCATAGGGTGTCACGCCGAGCCAGGGCGTCGCGAAACGGTAGCCGGCCTCGGCACGTCCGGAAAAGGCGTTGGCATTGAAGCGCGCCTGCAGCCGGTCGCTGCCGGCAATGCTGATGGTGCGATCGGTGGTGACCTCCTGCCAGCCATAGGCGAGTGCTGCGGTGACAAAGGCCGGCCCGGCGGTATGCCGCATGAAGGCGCCGGCCTGGAACAGATCGGAGCGGCCGCCGCCGCCATTGGCGACGTTGAAGCTCGTTCCGCCGCCTGCCAGGGCGACGCCCGCGACCGTGCGCGGAGACAGCCACACATCCGCACCGACCGCGGTGCCGGCAATGCGGCTGGTGGCAGTGTTGGAGCCGATCGCTGCATTTCCGTCGGTCGTCTGCGTCCCACCAAAACCCGCGGCCCAGACGCGCCAGCGCGGATCGAAGCCCGTGCGCGAAGGTGTCTTGGTCATCATGCCGTAGGCCTCGCGCTCGGCGCCGCTGCGCTTGCCGGCCGCGGCGGCATAGCCCATCGCGCCATCCGTGTCCGCCCCACGCGATCCGCGGCCATCAACGAACGAATCGGTGAGCACGCCGAGAAACTGATCCATGGCGTCGAAGGTCGTCTGTTGCGCGCCGGTCGCGGTTTCGCCGGAGAGTTGGGTCAGTGCGCCCGCGAGCGGGGCACCGGTCAGCCCGAACACCGCGACGAAGCCGGGCGGCAGTGTGCCGCCGCCGTTGAAGAAGCCGTTGAGCGCATCGGCGACGTTGCGCTGGTTGCGGTTCAACCCGCCAGCGGAGAGCACACCGAGCTGGGCCGTCAGATCGATCAGCACGTCGGTTGCCGTGATTTGCAGGTCGGCGCTGAAGCCGGCCGGCAGGGCGATGGTAGAGAGGGCCGCAAAACTGCCGCTGATCGACGTCGCATGCAGGATCGAATAGCTGCGGGTCAGATAGTTTCCCGACGCAAACGAGGCGGTCACGCTGCCCGCGAGCGTCGCGCTGCCGTTGACGATGGCGGCGGTCGTTGCGGTCGGATTGAGCTGAACCAGGTAGACCGCGCCCGACTGGAAGGCGAGGTTGCCGGCGATCGTCATTGCACTGCCCGGCGTGCCCGAGCCGGGTGCGAATATCGCGCCGCTCTTGATCAAGGTGTTGCCGAGCGTGCCGCTGCCCACGAGGATGGCGCCGCCGTCGATAGTGGTCAGGCTGGAGGAGGCGATCGAACCATCCACCCGCAGCGTGCCGCCATTGACCAGGGTTGCCCCGCTGTAGGTGTTGACTCCGGTGAGCGCCAAGAGACCCGTACCGGTCTTGGTCAGCGCGATCGGCCCCGTGCCGTCCCCGATCGTGCCGGAGAACACCGTCGAGGCGTTATCGCCGCCGGCAGTCAGGACGGCGGCGACGCCGCTGTTGGTGACGGTGCCGGCACCGGCCAGCGATCCCACGGCGTTGGAGAATCCGGCGAGGTCGAGAATTGCGCCGCCGGCAACCGTCATCGCGGAATTGTTGCCGAACGCGCTGGTCGAGCCGGCCTGCAGCGTGCCGGCATCGACCACGGTCGGGCCGATATAGGTATTCACACCTGAAAGAACGAACGTTCCGGCATAGCCGCTCTGGTTATTGACGACGACATCGCCCGAACCCGACAGCACGCCGCTCAGGTTGACCGTGTTGCCGGTGAGAACGTTGTAGGTCGGATCGCCGGTGGCCGTGATGTTGTTGGCAACACTGAAGCTGCCGTTGAAGTTCACGGTGACGCCGGTTGTGCCGCCGTTGAGCGTCAGCGCGCCGCTGCCGAGTGCGCTGCCGCTGCCGATCACGAGCGTAGAGCCCTCGTTGATGGTGGTGCCACCGCTATAGGTGTTGGGGCCGGCAAGGGCGATGGTGCCGCCGCCGCTCTTGGTGAGCGCGACACTGCCACCCTGGTCCGCGGCGTTGGTGCCGCCGCCGGGATTGGTCCCGCCCGAGCCGATGTAATCGGCGATCGTGTCGGCAATCGATTGGCTGCCGGACCCGAAAGCGAGCGTGGTCGTGGTGCCGCTGGTGCCCTGGAAGAAGATGCCGGAGCCGTAAGCGCTGCCTGGAGTGCCGTAGCCGCCGCCGCCGCTACCGCCGGCAACGCTGTTGCCGTCGACGGTCAACGAGCCGCTGACCGTGACGGTGCCGCCAGTCTGGACATAGACCGCGCCGCCGGCGCCGAGCCCGCCGCCGCCGCCCGCGGCAAGCGGGACGGACAGGCTGACATCCGCAGCGCCCGCGCCGAACCCGCCGGTTCCGGCTGTGCGCGTGGTTGAGTATACGGCGGCGCCGCCGCCACCGAAACCGCCATTGCCACCGACGGCGCTAACCCCGCTGTATGCCCCGCCGCCGCCGCCGCCGTACCCACCTGCGCCGCCGGTGCTTTGACCGGTGATGGTAAAGCCGCCGCCGCCCCCGCCGCCGAACCCTCCGCTGCCGCCCTGCGCACCACCGGATATGAGAGTCGCGTTGCTCCCGCCGCCGCCGCCACCGAGCCCTCCGCTACCGCCGGTGCCGGCGCTCATTGTGCCGGTACCACCGTTGGCGCCGCCACCGTTGGTCCCAAGACCGCTCACGCTGTTGCTGCCGACAGCCAGCCCGCCGCCGCCATTGCCCGCGGAGCTTGGGCTGCTTCCGCCATTTCCTCCCATGCCGCCACCGCCGCCGCTCAGGTTGTTGGTGAAGGCGCCGCCCGCGCCCCCGCTCGCCTGGTTGTTGCTCAGGCTCACATTGCTGAGTGTCAGCGCTCCGTTGCTCGACACGAACACCGCGCCGCCGAGACCGGCACCGCCGCCGCCGCCGTCGATGCCGCTACCGCCCTGCGCCGCCGCGTTGGCGATGGAGAGGTTCGCGATCGTGACCGAATAGGTCGAACCGGTCGTACCGGCGTCGCCGATGAAGAACGGACGATAGGTCCCGGCGCCGCTGATGACCGGGTTATTGCCGTTGCCGTCGATGGTCAGGTTCTTGGTAATGACAGGCAGTTCACTCGCGAGCGTGATGGTGCCGCCAGTCTGGAAAACGATGGTATCGCTATTGCCCGCGCTGGTGATCGCCGCCCGCAGGCTTCCGGCGCCGCTATCGGCCGTGGTCGTCACGAACAGCGTAGCTGCATTTGCCTGCCAGGAGAGGCCGAGCATAGTGGCGAGCAGCGCGAAGCGCAGCTGCAATCCGGGAGACTTCAATGTCGCAAACCTCGGGCGGAAGCATGCCGCGATTGCCTCGAAGCTGGGCACGCGCGACGTCATAGGGCGCGAAACAAGCCGTAACAGGTCGCCCGCGTGGGCGATGTGCCGAGCGTCTCAGGCGGCGATTTCATCCGATGTTGATGCAGGCAGGGCACAGAACCGTCCGGCGGCGACGGCGACACAATTATTGATTGTGTCTTCGAAGCGGATGGAGGACTTGCGCATTACGTGCAGGAGCAAAGGCTCAATCGCGGCTTGACGCCGCTGATCTCACCGGCATCGCGGGACAAGCGCCTGATTGATCTCGCCGTCGATCTGCAGTTCGGCAGCGACTCCACATTCGTCCGCGCCTTTCGCGGGCACTTGGCCTGCTCCCGGGCGAGATCAGGAACATGTCGGAGGCCTGGATCAGGGATCACGGCGCGGTGCCGGGACCAGACGGCCTGCTTCATCGGCTGGGTCAACACTGAGAGAGGAGCTTTCTCCCGGCGATGTCGCGCGAATTTCAGCTCGCCCGCTCCCGTCTTCGCCGCCCTGTCATGCCAATTCCCAGCCTCGCCAAACCTGCAATTTCCGTGCTAGGACACACTCTTAGCAGAAGGTTGAACCAGCCATGGCCGCCCCCCTGAAAGCCGTCGATAGCGGCGCCGATCTTCAGGCCCTGATGACCGATCTCGGGACCCGGGCCCGCGCTGCCGCGCGCGTGCTGGCGCTGGCGCCGCCGGAGCAGAAGAACCGGGCGCTCGTGGCCATGGAGCGGGCGATCCGCAGCAATGCTGCTGCGATTCTCGCCGCCAATGCCGAGGACGTCGCCGAGGCGCGGGCCTCCGGCAATGCCACCTCGTCCTTCATCGACCGCCTGACGCTGACGCAGGCGCGTGTCGAGGGCATGGCCGAGGGCATCGGCATCGTGCGTGGCATCGCCGATCCCATCGGCGTCGTCACCGAGAGCTGGCAGCGGCCGAACGGCATGGCCATCGAGCGCGTGCGCGTGCCGCTCGGCGTCGTCGGTGTGATTTTTGAGAGCCGTCCGAACGTTGCGGCGGACGCCGGCGTGCTGTGCCTGAAATCCGGCAATGCCGTGATCTTGCGCGGCGGCTCCGACAGTTTCCGATCCTGCCGTGCCATCCATGAGTGCCTGGTGCAGGGCCTGCGCGAAGCGGGCCTTCCCGAAGCTGCGATCACACTGGTCCCGACGCGCGACCGGGCCGCGGTCGGCATGATGCTGTCGGGCCTGAACGGCGCCATCGACGTGATCGTGCCGCGCGGGGGCAAGAGCCTCGTCGCGCGCGTCGAGCAGGAGGCGCGCGTGCCGGTCTTCGCGCATCTCGAAGGCGTCAACCACGTCTATGTCGATGGCAGCGCCGACCTCGCGATGGCGAAGTCGATCGTGCTCAATGCCAAGATGCGACGCACCGGCGTCTGCGGCGCGGCCGAGACGCTGCTGGTCGATCGCGCCGCTGCCGGCAAGAACCTGAAGCCGCTGGTCGAGATGCTGCTCGATGCCGGCTGCGAGGTGCGCGGCGACGAGGCCGTGCAGAAGACCGATGCACGGGTCAAGCCTGCCGGCGAGGACGATTGGGACACCGAATATCTCGACGCGATCATCGCGGCGAAGGTGGTCGACGGCGTCGACGGCGCGATCGCGCACATCCAGAACCACGGCTCGCATCACACCGACGCGATCGTGAGCGCGGATGAGGCTGCCGCGAAGAAATTCCTGAGCGAGGTCGATTCCGCAATCGTGCTGCACAACGCCTCGACGCAGTTCGCCGACGGCGGCGAGTTCGGTTTCGGCGCCGAGATCGGAATTGCCACCGGCCGGTTCCACGCCCGCGGCCCGGTCGGCGCCGAGCAGTTGACGAGCTTCAAATATCGCGTCCACGGCACCGGGCAGACGCGGCCGTAGGTAACGTCGCGAGGCGCGGGCAATTGAGCAACAATTTCGTCGTGCCGCGTTTCGTGGCGCAAGCGATCCCGCCCTCGACACCGGGCATGCGCGTCGGCCTGCTCGGCGGCTCCTTCAATCCGCCGCATCAGGCCCATCGCGCGATCAGTCAATTCGCGCTGAAGCGATTGCGACTCGATCGCGTCTGGTGGCTGGTCACGCCCGGCAACCCGCTGAAGGAGAACGGCACGCTGCACGAGCTCGGCGAGCGCATGCAGGCCGCGCGCGACGTCGCCAACGATCCTAGGATCGAGGTGAGCTGTCTCGAATCCGTCATTCGCACACGCTACACTATCGACACGATCAACACGTTGCGCCGCCGCCTTCGCGGCCTGCGCTTTGTCTGGATCATGGGCGCCGACAACCTCGCTCAATTCCACCGTTGGCAGGACTGGCGGCGCATCGCCGGCCAGGTGCCGATTGCGGTCATCGATCGCCCGCCGCAGAGTTTTCGTGCCCTCGCCTCGCCGGCCGCCAAGGCGCTATCGCGCTACCGTCTGCCCGAGACGAAGGCCGCAGAACTCGCGGATCGGCCGGCGCCGGCCTGGGTCTTCCTGACCGGATTGAAGCTGAATCTCTCCTCGACGGGCCTGCGGAACCCGGACGGGAGCTGGAAAGGTACGAAGTGAGACGAAGTGTGCGGGCTGGAGGCTCTCTGGCATATTGAAACCCTTAACCCCACATGATGTAGTGTAACCAGCGAGCGCCGGATTCGGCGTTCGCGATACAGTGAAAGGAATGGTCCCTGACCACATCTGTATTGTCCAAGTCAGCTTCGACAAAGTCTGTTTTACCCAAGGTTGCCAAGCCTGCACGTAAAACATCGACCAAAGCTGCGGCCTTGGAGGCGCAACCCGACGCCGACAAGACGCTGAGCCTGATCCTCTCCCGCCTCGAGGACATGAAGGCGGAAGAGACGGTCACCATCGACCTTCGCGGCAAATCGGCGTACTCCGACTACATGATCGTGACCACCGGCCGGGTGAACCGGCACGTCGGCGCGATCGCGGAAAACGTCACCAAGAGCCTCAAGGAAAACGGCATCAAGAACATCCATGTCGAGGGCTTGCCCAATTGCGACTGGGTGCTGATCGATTCCGGCGACGTGATCGTGCACGTGTTCAGACCCGAGGTCCGCGAGTTCTACAATCTCGAGAGATTGTACACGCAGGGACCAGGGGCGGCGAAGGCGATCTAGGCTCATCGAGCCGATTTCGAATCGGCTGACGCGCATGCTAGCGTCGTGCGCGCGCTTGTTGCGCGCGGTCTTGAAGCGCGACCCTGAAGATATCAGACCCCGAAGATATCATGCGTGTTGCTGTCATTGCGGTGGGCCGGCTGAAGCAGGGCCCCGAACGGGAGCTTGCCGACCGCTATTTCGAGCGGTTCGACGAGGCCGGCCGCAAGCTTGGATTCCGCGAGCTCAGCATCCACGAAATTCCCGAGAGCCGCGCGCGCGATACCGCGACACGGATGGCCGAGGAGGCCGCGGCGATCTCGGCGCATATTCCGGAAAGATCCATCCTGGTGGCGCTGGACGAGCGCGGCCAGAATCTCGAGTCCACCGTATTCGCACGGCATCTCGGGCGCTGGCGCGACGAAGGCATCGGGCATACTATTTTCGTGATCGGAGGGGCGGACGGACTTTCGCCCGAATTGCGCCGTAAGGCCAAGCTCGCGATCGCGTTCGGCTCTGCGACCTGGCCGCATCAAATGGTCCGCGTCATGCTTCTGGAACAGCTTTATCGGGCCGCCACCATTCTGGCGGGCCACCCCTATCACCGCGCGTGATGCGCGCCACAACGAGCACTTTTGCTGAGAAGCGATGCGAGCGCCGATTCTCAACCTACTGCTGATCGCCAACGTCGCCGGCGCAAGCCTCGCGCAAGCCCAGACGGCAACACCGGCGCCGCAGACCGCGGCCATCTCGCCCGACGCGATCAAGCAGCGTGAGCAGGAGCTGGAAGCCGCGCGCGCCAGGCAGAAGAGCGCGGAAGAAGCACAGGCCAAGCTCAAGGCCGAGATCACCGCGCTCGGCCAGGACCGCACCCAGCTCAATCAGCAGCTGATCGAGACCGCCGCCAATGTGCGCACTGTGGAGACCAAGATCGACGAGGCCGAAGCGCGCCTGCGCGCGCTGAACGGCCGCGAGCAGCAGATGCGCACCTCGCTCGATTCGCGCCGTGCCGACATCGTCGAGGTGCTGGCGGCCTTGCAGCGCGCCGGCCGGCGCACGCCGCCGGCGCTGCTGGTGCGGCCCGAAGATGCGCTGCAATCACTGCGCACGGCGATGCTGCTCGGCGCCGTCGTGCCGGAATTGCGCGGCCGCGCCGAGAAGATCGCGGGCGAGCTCGGCGAGCTCGTGGCCTTGCGCAAGACCATCGCCACCGAGCGCGACCAGCTCGCCACCGACCGCGACAAGGTCCGCAACGACCAGACCCGGCTCACCGCCCTGGTCGACGAGCGGCAGCGCCAGCAGGCGGCACGCGAGAAGGATCTGGACGCCGAGAATTCGCGCGCCATCGCGCTTTCAAGGCAGGTCGGCGATCTCCAGGGGCTGATCGCCAAGATGGAGCAGGACCTGCAAAGCGCGGCCAAGGCAGCCGAGAAGGCGGCCGAGGCTGCAAGGCAGGCCGAGGCCAAGGCGGCCGCCAGCGCCAACGTCAAGTCGGGCCCGGGCGCTTTCAAGGACAAGTCCCGCACCACCCCGGCGATGGCCTTCGCCTCGGCCAAGGGCCTTTTGCCTCTCCCTGTTAACGGTAACAAGATCAGGGACTTTGGCGGTTCCGACGGGGTCGGCGGGGTCCAGAAGGGCATTTCGCTGGCTACCAAGCCCGGCTCCCAGGTCACGACGCCGTGTGACGGCTGGGTGGTCTATGCCGGCCCATTCCGCAGCTATGGACAACTCTTGATCCTCAATGCCGGGGGCGGGTATCATGTCCTGATCGCCGGGATGGAGCGCATTTCGGTCAACATCGGCCAGTTTGTGCTCACGGGGGAGCCGGTCGCGACCATGGGGTCGACTTCTCAAGTCGCCTCCATTCTCGCCACGAACGCGAGTCAACCTGTGCTGTATGTCGAGTTCCGTAAAGACGGCACTCCAATCGATCCAGGCCCATGGTGGGCCGCAAATGAAGGCGAGAAGGTTCGCGGATGATGCGCAAGACCTCAGTAATCCTCCTCAGCGCCGCCACCGGTGCAGCGCTGACGCTGTTCGTGACCCAGCCGCGCGCGGTCTTCATGGGCTCCAGCGCGCGAGCCGCCACCGCGGACACCTATCGTCAGCTCAATCTGTTCGGCGACGTCTTCGAGCGCGTGCGCTCCGACTATGTCGAGAAGCCCGACGACACCAAGCTGATCGAATCCGCCATCAGCGGCATGCTCACCGGCCTCGATCCGCATTCGAGCTACATGGACGCCAAGAGCTTCCGCGACATGCAGGTGCAGACCCGCGGTGAGTTCGGCGGCCTTGGCATCGAGGTCACGATGGAAGACGGCCTGATCAAGGTGGTCTCGCCGATCGACGACACGCCGGCCTCGCGCGCCGGCGTCATGGCCAACGACATCATCACCAATCTCGACGACGAGGCGGTGCAGGGCCTGACCCTCAACCAGGCGGTCGAGAAGATGCGCGGCCCGGTCAACACCAAGATCAAGCTCAAGATCATCCGCAAGGGCCAGGACAATCCGATCGACGTCACGCTGGTGCGCGACAACATCCGCGTCCGCTCCGTGCGCGCGCGCGTCGAGCAGGATGACATCGCCTACATCCGCATCACCACCTTCAACGAGCAGACCACCGAAGGGCTGAAGCGCGAGGTTTCCAACCTCTCGAACCAGATCGGCGACAAGCTCAAGGGCTTCATCATCGACCTCCGCAACAATCCGGGCGGCCTGCTCGAGGAAGCGGTCACCGTCTCCGACTCGTTCCTGGAGAAGGGCGAGATCGTCTCGACCCGCGGCCGCAACGCCGAGGAGACCCAGCGCCGCACCGCGCATGCGGGCGATCTGACCAAGGGCAAGCCGGTCATCGTGCTGGTCAATGGCGGCTCGGCCTCGGCGTCGGAAATCGTCGCCGGCGCGCTGCAGGACCACAAGCGTGCGACGATCGTCGGCACGCGCTCGTTCGGCAAGGGTTCGGTGCAGACCATCATTCCGCTCGGAAGCGGCAACGGAGCGCTGCGGCTGACCACGGCCCGCTACTACACGCCGTCGGGCAAGTCGATCCAGGCCAAGGGCATCGTGCCCGACATCGAGGTGCTGCAGGACGTGCCGGACGAGTTGAAGTCGCGCACCGACACCAAGGGCGAGGCTTCGCTGCGCGGCCATCTGAAGAACGACGGCGACGAGAAGACCGGCTCGCAGTCCTATGTCCCGCCGGATGCGAAGGATGACAAGGCGCTCAAACTCGCCGGCGACCTGCTCCACGGCATCAAGAACAGCGCCTCCGCCGCGCCCACGCCGGGCGGCGACAGCAAGGCCACGACCGACAAGCCCAAAGCGGCGAACTAAGTCGTCGCATTCTGCGATCTGACGAAAGGGGCGGCTCCTGGAGCCGCCCTTTTTTGCGTGGAGCTCCCGACGTCCCCGGCCTATCCCGGCCTGCCGCCGCTTGACCACGGCGTGGTATCGTCGGCTGGAGTGATTCGGGACCTCGCATGACTGAAACGGCCGATGATCTGAGCGCCCCGCTCGGACAGGACAAGCCGCGCCGGAAACGCCGGCTGCGGCTGCCGTTCACGGCCATGCAGCTGCTTGCCGTCGTGCTCGGCCTGTTCCTCGTCACCTTTGCCGGCTTCGCCATCTTCAACAAGGATCCGCTCGGCGGCGAGCCGATGACGCGGCTTGCGATCCGCGCTCCCGGTGCCACGGACAAGGCGACCGACGAGAAGCCCGCGGCCGGGCACGGGCAGGACAGCAAGCCCGACACCAGGGAGGTGCCGAAGCAGGCCGCCCCCGGCGAGCAGAAGACCATCACCATGATCGACGGCTCGACCGGCGCCCGCCACGACGTGGTGATCGGCGGCGGCGATACCGCCGACAAAAGCGAGGCGGCATCCGCCCCGCCGTCCGTCATGGCCGGGATCAATCCGAAGCTGCTGGAGAAATCACGCTACGGCATGATCCCCGTGGTCGCTGACGGGCTGAAGCCGTTCAACGTCTATGCGGCGGACGCCGACCGCGCCAAGGCCGCCAAGATGCCCGTGGTGGCGATCGTGATCGGCGGCCTCGGCGTCGGCGCCGCCAAGACAACCGACGCGATCATGAAGCTGCCGGCGGCAGTGACGCTGGCCTTCACGCCCTATGGCGCCGACCCCGGCAAGCTCGTCGAGCGGGCCCGTGCGCAGCGTCACGAGGTCTTCCTCCAGATCCCGATGGAACCCTACGACTTCCCGGACAACGATCCGGGGCCGCAGACGCTGCTGACCTCGCTCAGCGCCGACCAGAACATGGACCGTCTCCATTGGCACCTGAGCCGGATGCAGGGCTATGCCGGCCTCACCAATTTCATGGGCGCGCGATTCATCGCGACCGAGCCGGCGATGCAGCCGATCATCCGCGAGGCGGCCAAGCGCGGCCTCGGCTTCTTCGACGACGGCTCCTCGCCGCGCAGCATCGCGCCCCAGGCCGCGGCCAACCAAGCCATGCCGTTCGGCAAGGGCGACATCGCCATCGACGTGGTGCCGACCCCGACCGAGATCGACCGCGCCCTGAACAAGCTCGAATCGACGGCGCGCGAACGCGGCATCGCCGTCGGCACGGCCTCCGCCCTGCCGGTCTCGATCGAGCGCATCGGCGCCTGGACCAAGACATTGGGCGACCGAGGTATCCTTTTGGTGCCATTGACAACCGCGATGCTGAAATCAAAATCCAGCTAAATCAACGAATTGGTACGGCACGGCTCCCGCGGGGCCGCATCAAGCCGGACCTGAGGCATGCGAGAGGTCTGGCGGAATGGCGCGTTACGAGGATCTGCCCTACCGGACCTGCGTCGGTGTGATGCTGATCAATCCCAAGGGACTGGTGTTCATCGGCCGCCGCGCAGGCGGCATCGAGCATGTCGACGACACCCATGTCTGGCAGATGCCGCAAGGCGGCGTCGACCCCGGCGAGGACACCTGGGAAGCTGCCAAGCGCGAGCTCTACGAGGAGACCAGCGTACGCTCGGTCGAGCGGCTCGGCGAAGTCCCGGACTGGCTCACTTACGACATTCCCCGCACGGTTGCGGGACGCGCCTGGAAGGGCCGCTACCGCGGCCAGCGCCAGAAATGGTACGCGGTGCGCTTCACCGGCAAGGACAGCGAGATCAACGTCGAAAAGCCCGGCGGTGGCGGCCACAAGGCCGAATTCGTGAGCTGGCGCTGGGAGCCGATGCAGAATCTGACCGGGCTGATCATTCCCTTCAAGCGCCCGGTCTATGAGCGCGTGGTGAAGGAATTTTCCGCGCTGGTGGACGAATAAAGCCGTTGTCATTCCGGGTTCGATGCTAATGCATCGCTGGGGATGACGACGAAAGATCCGCGCGTGACCAATGAAAAGCCCTACCGGCCCAACGTGGGCATCGCCCTGTTCAATGGCGACGGCCGCGTGCTGATTGGCCACCGCTTCAAGGGCGACGGCCCGGAGATCATCTTGCCGGGGCTCGACTGGCAGATGCCGCAGGGCGGCGTCGACGAAGGCGAGAATCTGCGCGATGCGGCGATGCGCGAGCTCTGGGAGGAGACCAGCGTGGTCAGCGCCGACTATCTCGGCGAAACCGACTGGTTGGCCTACGAGTTCCCGCCTTACGACGGGCCGGAGACGCACCGGCTGGCGAAGTTTCGCGGGCAGCGGCAAAAATGGTTTGCGCTGCGCTTCACCGGCCGCGACGACGAGATCGATCCGCTGACGCCGCGCAACGGCCAGCCCGCGGAGTTCGACGCCTGGCGCTGGGAGCGCCTCGACCGCGTCGTCGACCTCGTGGTGCCGTTCCGCCGCGAGGTCTACCGCGCGGTGGTGCAGCAGTTTGCGGGCTTCGCAAACTAAACTGCGAAAACAACCCCATGCACAGTAGCGAAGTGTTTGACACTTCGAGACAAATGCGCGGCAGCTCGATCGATCCTGCAGCAAAGTTTCAGCGCCCGCCACGGTGGTGACGAGCGCTGAACCTGTTCAGGAATTGCAGGCTTGAGCCCCGGAGCGGTGCCCCGGGGCTTAGTGCATAGCCGTGGAATTGAGCTGGTGCTGGATGCTCTTGAAGTGGTCGAGCCGCTCGATGGCGTGATCGAGCTCGCCGCCTTCGTGCTCCTTCAGATTCTCTTCCATCTCAGCGATCGTCTCGGCGAACTGGGCGCGGTCGAGCTCGGCCAGCGACGTCGCGACGTCGGCCAGCACGGTCAGGCCCTTTTCGGAGACTTCGGCGAGGCCGCCGAGCACGATGATCTTCTCGTGCTTGCCGCCGGTGGTGATGGTGAGAATGCCGGGCCGGATCGCGGCCACGACCGGCGCATGTCCGGCCAGCACGCCGAAATCACCTTCGACGCCGGGGATGTCGACCTGATCGACCTCGCCCGAGAAGGCGAGCTGTTCCGGAGAGACGAGATCGAAGTGAAAGGTGGCCATGGAGAACCTGCGAATAGCGAGTGGCGAATAGCGAGTGGCGAGCAGGAGCAGCGAACCATTCGCTGCTCCCTATTCGCCATTCGCCTCTTAAGCCGCTTCAGCGGCCAGCTTCTTGCCCTTCTCGACGGCTTCTTCGATGGTGCCGACCATGTAGAAGGCGGCTTCCGGCAGGTGGTCGTACTTGCCTTCGACCAGGCCCTTGAAGCCCTTGATGGTGTCGGCGAGGTCGACGAACTTGCCCGGCGAACCCGTGAAGATTTCGGCGACGTGGAACGGCTGCGACATGAAACGCTCGACCTTGCGGGCGCGGGCCACGGTCAGCTTGTCCTCTTCCGAAAGCTCGTCCATGCCGAGAATGGCGATGATGTCCTGAAGCGCCTTGTAGCGCTGCAGCACCTGCTGGACCTGACGGGCGACCGCGTAGTGCTCCTCGCCGACGACCAGCGGGGAGAGCATGCGCGAGGTCGAGTCGAGCGGGTCCACCGCCGGATAGATGCCCTTTTCGGCGATCGAGCGCGACAGCGTCGTGGTCGCGTCAAGATGCGCGAACGAGGTCGCCGGCGCCGGGTCGGTCAAGTCGTCGGCCGGGACGTAGATGGCCTGCACCGAGGTGATCGAACCCTTCTGCGTGGTGGTGATGCGCTCCTGCAGCGCGCCCATGTCGGTGGCGAGCGTCGGCTGATAACCCACCGCCGAAGGAATACGGCCGAGCAGCGCCGACACTTCCGAGCCCGCCTGGGTGAAGCGGAAGATGTTGTCGACGAAGAACAGCACGTCCTGGCCCTTGTCGCGGAAGTCTTCCGCGATGGTCAGACCGGTGAGCGCGACGCGGGCGCGGGCGCCGGGCGGCTCGTTCATCTGGCCGAATACCAGCGCGCACTTCGACTTCACGCTCGGATCCGGATTCTTCGGATCGGCGTTGACCTTGGACTCGATGAACTCGTGATAGAGGTCGTTGCCCTCGCGGGTGCGCTCGCCGACGCCGGCGAACACGGAGTAACCGCCGTGCGCCTTCGCGACGTTGTTGATCAGCTCCTGGATCAGCACGGTCTTGCCGACGCCGGCGCCGCCGAACAGGCCGATCTTGCCGCCCTTCGCATACGGAGCGAGAAGGTCGACGACCTTGATGCCGGTGACGAGAATTTCAGCCTCGGTCGACTGGTCGGTGTAGCTCGGCGCTTCCTGGTGGATGGGGCGCAGGCCTTCGGACTTGACCGGGCCGGCTTCGTCGATCGGCTCGCCGATGACGTTGATGATGCGGCCGAGCGTGCCTTCGCCGACGGGAACGCGGATCGGCTGGCCGGTGTCGGTCACTTCCTGGCCGCGCACCAGACCTTCGGTCACGTCCATCGCGATCGTGCGCACGGTGGACTCACCGAGATGCTGCGCAACTTCCAGCACGAGGCGGATGTTGCCGTTCTTGGTTTCCAGCGAATTGAGAATGGCCGGGAGGTGGCCCTCGAACTGAACGTCGACGACGGCACCCATGACCTGGGTGACGCGACCGACCTGGGTAGCTGCTGTAGCCATGAAGCTCTCCTTCGAAATTCTGTACTTTAACGACCGTCGTTTGGTTGGTGCGTCAGACCGCCTCGGCGCCGGAGATGATCTCGATCAGCTCCTTGGTGATCTGGGCTTGACGGGTTCGGTTGTAGATCTGGGTTTGCTTGCGGATCATTTCGCCGGCGTTGCGGGTGGCATTGTCCATCGAGCTCATCTGCGCGCCGTAGAACGAGGCGTTGTTTTCCAGCAGCGCGCGGAAGATCTGCACCGCGATGTTGCGCGGCAACAGGCCGGAGAGGAGTTCGTCCTCTTCCGGCTCGTATTCGTAGGACGTCGTCGGTGCATTCGCCGCCTTCGCTTCCACGACCAGCGGAATGATCTGCTGCGCGGTCGGGACCTGGGCGATCACCGACTTGAACTGCGCGTAGAACAGCGTGCAGACATCGAACTCGCCGTTGTCGAAACGGGCCAGCACCTTCCTGGCGATGTCCTCGGCGTTGACGAAGCCGAGCTGGCGAACGCTGCGCAGATCGAGATGCTCGACGATCTGCTTGTCGAACAGGCGGCGGAGCTGCTCATAGCCCTTGCGGCCGACGCAGAAGAATTTCACTTCCTTGCCCTGCGCCATCAGCGCCTGGGCGCGATCGCGGGCAAGACGAACGATCGAGGAGTTGAAGGCGCCGGACAGGCCACGCTCGCCGGTGCAGACCAGCAGCAGGTGAACCTGGTCCTTGCCGGTGCCGGCGAGCAGTGCCGGCGCGCCGGGCGAACCCGCGGCAGCGCTGGCGATATTGGAGATCACCGAACTCATCTTGTCGGCATAGGGCCGGGCCGCCTCGGCCGCCTGCTGGGCACGGCGCAACCGGGACGCAGCAACCATCTGCATCGCCTTGGTGATCTTTTGCGTCGCCTTGGTGGAGGCGATGCGGACGCGCATGTCTTTAAGAGACGCCATTCTTCGTTCACCCCGGCGGTCAGCCTATGGCCTGACCGCGTCCCTATCCTTTCGTCATGCCCGGGCTTGTCCCGGGCATCCACGTCTTCTCCCACCACGCCGCAAGGCGTGGATGGCCGGGACTTCAATTGCGAAGACGCGCTTCGCGCTCTTGCCCGGCCATGACGGGCAGTCTTAAGCGAAGCTCTTCGCAAAACCTTCGACAACCGACTTCAGCTTGGCGGCGGTGTCGTCGGTGAGGTCGCGGCTGTCGCGGATCGAGTTGAGGATCTCGACATTCTTGCCGCGCAGCAGCGACAACAGGCCGTCCTCGAATGCGCGCACCTTGCTGACCGGGAGCGGATCGAGATAGCCGTTGGTACCGGCCCAGATCACGCAGACCTGCTCTTCCATCTTCAGCGGCGCGAATTGCGGCTGCTTCAGGAGCTCGGTCAGGCGCGAACCGCGGTTGAGCAGGCGCTGGGTCGAGGCGTCGAGGTCGGAGCCGAACTGCGCGAACGCCGCCATTTCGCGGTACTGCGCGAGCTCGCCCTTGATCTTGCCGGCAACCTTCTTGGTGGCCTTGGTCTGCGCCGAGGAGCCGACGCGTGACACTGAGAGACCGACGTTCACGGCGGGACGGATGCCCTGGAAGAACAGATCGGTTTCCAGGAAGATCTGGCCATCGGTGATCGAGATGACGTTGGTCGGGATGTAGGCCGACACGTCGTTGGCCTGGGTTTCGATGACCGGCAGTGCCGTCAGCGAGCCCGAACCGTGGTCAGCGTTCAGCTTCGCCGCACGCTCGAGCAGGCGGGAGTGCAGATAGAACACGTCGCCCGGATAAGCTTCGCGGCCCGGCGGGCGGCGCAGCAGCAGCGACATCTGGCGGTAGGCGACGGCCTGCTTGGACAGATCGTCATAGATGATGACGGCGTGCATGCCGTTGTCGCGGAAATACTCGCCCATGGTGCAGCCGGTGAACGGCGCGATGTACTGCATCGGCGCCGGATCCGAAGCGGTGGCGGCGACGATGATCGAGTACTCGAGCGCGCCCTGCTCTTCCAGCACCTTCACGAACTGGGCGACGGTCGAACGCTTCTGGCCGACCGCGACGTAGACGCAGTACAGCTTGATGTTCTCGTCCGGCTGCGCGTTGAGCGGCTTCTGGTTCAGGATGGTGTCGAGCGCGATCGCGGTCTTGCCGGTCTGACGGTCGCCGATGATCAGCTCGCGCTGGCCGCGGCCGATCGGGATCAGGGCGTCGATCGCCTTGAGACCGGTCGCCATCGGCTCGTTCACCGACTTGCGCGGAATGATGCCGGGCGCCTTGACGTCGACGCGCATGCGCTTGTCGGCCTGGATCGGACCCTTGCCGTCGATGGGATTGCCGAGCGCGTCGACGACGCGGCCGAGCAGGCCCTTGCCGACCGGCGCGTCCACGATGGCGCGGGTGCGCTTGACGGTCTGGCCTTCCTTGATCTCGCGGTCGGCACCGAAAATAACGACACCGACGTTGTCGGTTTCGAGGTTCAGCGCCATGCCGCGGGTGCCGTTCTCGAACTCGACCATTTCACCGGCCTGGACGTTGTCCAGACCGTAGACGCGAGCGATACCGTCGCCGACGGACAGCACCTGTCCGACTTCGGAAACTTCAGCTTCCTGGCCGAAATTCTTGATCTGGTCCTTGAGGATCGCGGAAATTTCCGCGGCGCGGATGTCCATCAGCCTGCCTCTTTCATCGCGTGCTTGATCGAATTGAGTTTGGTGCGAAGCGAACTATCGATCATCCGGCTGCCCAGCTTGACCATGAGGCCACCGATGATCGAGGGATCGACATTCACGTTCAGCGCGACGTCCTTGCCGGTCACCGATTTCAGGGCAACCTTGAGGGCGTCGAGATTCTTGTCCGAAAGCGCTTCCGCCACGGTGACGTCGGCCGTGGCCTCGCCCTTGAACTTGGCGACGAGGGCGCGATAGGCGCGGATGACGTCGGCCACCACGAACAGGCGGCGGTTGGCGGTCAGCACTTTGAGGAAATTGGCGGAGATGCCGGCGATGCCGGCCCTGGCCAGCACGGCCGAAAGGGCTCGGGACTGGGCGTCGGCCGCGAACACCGGGCTGCGGACGAGGCGCTTGAGATCGGCGCTCTCGTTCAGCAAGGCCTCGAATTTGTCGAGATCGGCTTTGACCTCGTCGACCGCTTTCTGGTCGCGGGCCAGTTCAAACAAGGCCGTTGCATAACGGCCGGACACACCTGAAACGGACGTATCTTCTGCAGCCACAGACGCGCTCTTTTTGCTGTCAAACTCGCAAGGGAAAAACCGTCGCCACGAAGCGGCGCCTAGCGATCCAAGCCCTTGGAATTCAAGCGGGACTTCGATTTTCGACCAGCACGGGAGGTGCCGGGCTCGTTAAAATCGCGGCTTTGCTAACATAGCAGGCGCGCAGGTGCAACATGACGCCAAATTAAAGGCACGAGGTTCTGTCGCCAGTTCGTCGCAGCGGGCGATGCCTCGAGGTCGTCGGCGCGCGTTGGAACCGAGGACCTCCCACGTCACGGAAATTGCCGCGGGCCTTGCCGCAGTTGGTTCCTGCCCCCAACGCATAGCGGCCATGAACACGGATCGCAGAGGCGTGATTCTGGAGTGGCTGGTTCCACTGGCCGAATACTTACCGAATTCTGAACAATCGAAGCGATCACTTCGCTTTACAGTATTATGAAGTAATCATGAGGTTAATGAATCGTTAAAGCCGAAGATTACGAAACATCCGCTGATTATCGTACAACGGTAACAAGATGTTTCATGACGAAACATACTCGATTTACTGCCCAATTCACGCCTCATTGAGAAACGAAACGCCAAACCGCTCACAAACTGATGGGGGCTCCACTAGCCACATATGTGGCAATACTAGCTTAGGGACCATTAAATGCTGCCTTTGAAGACGCTGGGCTTTGTGACCCGGCCGCGTACGGTGATCGCTCTTGTCGCCGCAACCATCCTCGTCGGTGGAACTGCCACCGAAGCTTCCGCCAAATCCCGGCATCACCGGCATCATCATCACCGCCACCACGCCCAGACCGATACCAACGCGACGTCCGATTGGCGCAACGCCAATGCGTCGATGACGCCGACTTCCGGCACGGGCCACAGCTTCGCCGGCATGGCTTCCTTTTACGGCAACGAGTCCGGCAGCCGGACGGCGTCGGGCCAGCGCTTCAACCAGAACGCCATGACCGCGGCGCACCGTTCGCTGCCGTTCGGCACCAAGCTGCGTGTCACCCATCGCGGCCAGAGCGTGGTCGTCACCATCAATGACCGCGGGCCATTCATTCGCGGCCGTGTCCTCGACCTCTCCACGGGCGCTGCTCGCGCCATCGGCCTCACCGGTGCCGGCGTCGGCCGTGTCACCGCGGAAGTCGTTTCCTAAAGGGGCGCTTCAGCGCCTCTCCTCACACGCGCAGTTTTCATCAGTTTGCTGCGCGCGTGAGACAAGCCCGTGGTCTTGGGGGACCGCGGGCTTTTTTTATTGTCATTCCCGGGGCGCGCAGCGCGAGCCCGGAATCCATCGCGCGGCAGAGTTGGTGGAGGAATGGATTCCGGGCTCGCGACTTCGTCGCGCCCCGGAATGACGACCAAGCATTTGGTGACAGTGGCGCTTACAAAAAGCTCTGCGGATCGACGTCGACTTCGAGCTTCTGATTGCCTGATGGCTTCGGGCAGACCGCGAGCCAGTTGCGCAGGTAATCCGACAGATCGAAGCCGCGCGCCGATTTCACCAGGATGCGAAAGCGATAGCGGCCCTTGATGACGGCGAGCGGCGCTTCCGCCGGGCCCAGCACCACCACGCGTTCGTCGCGCGGCGCGAGCGTGACGAGTCGCCGCCCAAAGCCTTCGGCGCTCGGCCGGTCGCCTGCCGAAATGATCAGGCTCGCGAGCCGGCCGAACGGCGGATATAGCGTCTTCTCGCGCAGGTCGATCTCGCTGTCGTAGAAGGCCTCGCGGTCGCAGGCGATCAGCGCCTTCATCACGGGATGATCGGGCTGATGGGTCTGGAGGTAGCCGACGCCGCGGCCCTGCTCGCGGCCGGCGCGGCCGATCACCTGATTGAGCAATTGCCAGGTGCGCTCCGCCGCGCGCGGATCGCCGTTGCTGAGGCCAAGATCCGCATCGATCACGCCGACCAGATTGAGCCGCGGGAAATTGTGGCCTTTTGCGACGATCTGCGTGCCGATGATGATGTCGACCCGACCTTCCGCGATTTCGGCGAGTTCCGAGCGCATCGTCTCGATCGAGGTGATGAGATCGCTCGACAGCACCATGGTGCGCGCTTCCGGGAACAGCGCCGCCGCCTCCTCCTGCAGGCGCTCGACGCCGGGACCGACCGCGACAAGCGATTCCTCCGCCGAGCAGTTCGGACAGATATGCGGGCGCGGCATCGAGAAGCCGCAATGGTGACAGACCAGGCGTTGGCGAAAGCGATGATCGACCAGCCAGGCATCGCAGATGGTGCAGGCGAAGCGATGGCCGCAGGCACGGCACAAGGTCAGCGGTGCATAGCCGCGGCGGTTGAGGAACAGGAGCGCCTGCTCGCGCCGCTCGATCGCGATTCTAATCTCGCCGGCAAGCCGCGGCGAGATGAAGCGGCCGCGCGCGGGCGGCTCGCGGCGCAGATCGATCGCCTCGATATGCGGCATGTGCTGGCCGCCGAAGCGCGAGGGCAGCGCGATGCGCTGATAGCGGTTCTTGCGCGCATTGACCTCGGATTCGACCGACGGCGTCGCGGAGGCCAGCACGACCGGGATCCTGGCGATATGCGCGCGCACCACCGCCATGTCGCGGGCGTGGTAATGCACGCCCTCGTCCTGCTTGTAGGCCTGGTCGTGCTCTTCATCGACGACGATGAGGCCGAGATTGGCGTAGGGCAGAAACAGCGCCGAGCGCGCGCCGACCACGACCGGCGCACTGCCTTCGGAGATCGCCGCCCAATTGCGCGCGCGGGTGCGCGGCGTCAGCTCGGAATGCCACTCGATCGGCCGCACGCCGAAACGCTGCGCGAAGCGATCGAGGAACTGGCCGGTGAGCGCGATCTCCGGCATCAGGATCAGCGACTGCTTTCCGCGGCGGATCACCTCGGCCACGGCCTCGAAATAGACCTCGGTCTTGCCCGAGCCGGTGACACCGTCGAGCAGCGCGACATGGAAGGTGCCGTTGGCCGCGAGCGCGCGCATCGTGTCGACGGCGGCGCGCTGGAGCGGTGTGAAATCCGGCCGGCCGAAGTCCGGATCGGGCGCGGGCGGCGGCGGGGGCGGCGGCATCGGCTCGACCGTGAGCGTGCCTTCGTCGACGAGGCCGTCGATCACGCCTGAGGAGACGCCGGCTTCCTTGGCCGCCTCGGACTTGCCGTGCAGCAGCCGGTCGGACAGCACCGCGATCACCCGCTGCCGTGCCGGCGTCAGGCGCTTCGGGGGATCGCCGACCAAGCGCACGCCGGCGCGCACGCGCTCCGGGCCGAGATTCTCGCCCATCCGCAGGCACATGCGCAGCACCATGCCGCGCGGGCTCAGCGTGTAATTGGCGACCCAGTCCACCACCGAGCGCAGCTCGGGCTTCAGCGGCGGGATGTCGAGCTTCTCGCTGACCTCCTTGAGTCGATTGTGCAGGCGCGGATCGGGATTGGCATTCTCGCCCCACACCACGGCGAGCACCTCGCGCGGGCCGAGCGGCACGCCGACGAGATCGCCCGCCTTCAGCTCCATCCCGCGCGGCACCTTGTAGGAATAGGTCTGGTCGAGCGCGACCGGCACCAGCACGTCGACCATGCCGGTCGCGTGGGCGGAGGCGGGGCTGCGCGGTGTGTGATCCATGGGTGGAGAATCGGAACTCGGGGACTTCAGGCTAGCGCCGCGGGCCGGCCTTAGCGAACGATAAACGAGTGTGATGCGATATACTGTGCGGAATCACCACGTCCAGAGCGCATGAGCAAAGCCGCAGCCCCAAGAATCGAGCTCGCCAGCGCCGACCCCTCGATCGCGCAGGAGATGGCACGCTGGCTGTCGCATCTCGGCGCCGAGCGGCGGCTGTCGCCGAAGACGCTGGAGGCCTATGGCCGCGACTTGCGGCAGTGCCTGGATTTCCTCAGCAATCATTGGGGCGAGCGCGTCACGCTGGCGCGCTTCGCGGCGCTGGAGGCCACCGACGTTCGCGCGTTCATGGCGATGCGCAGGGCCGACGACATTGCCGGACGCAGCCTGATGCGCGCGCTGGCGGGCCTGCGCTCGTTCGGCCGTTTCCTCGAACGCGAGGGCAAGGGCAAGGTCGGTGCATTGTCCGCAATCCGCGCGCCAAAGGTTGCGAAGAGCCTGCCGAAACCGCTGCCGATGGCCTCCGCAAAACGCCTGGCCGACGCCGACGAGCGTGCCGGCGAGGACCGCGAGACCTGGATCGTGGCGCGCGACGCTGCGGTGATGGCGCTGCTGTATGGCTCGGGCCTGCGCATCTCCGAAGCGCTCGGCCTGAAGCGCCGCGAGGTGCCGCGTCCCGGCGAAGGCGACGTGCTCGTCGTCACCGGCAAGGGCAACAAGACGCGGATGGTGCCGGTGCTGCAAAATGTGCTCGCGCTGATTCAAGAGTACGTCGCGATGTGCCCGTATCCGCTGCCGGCGGAGGGGCCGATCTTCGTCGGCGCGCGCGGCGGGCCCTTGAGCCCGCGCATCATCCAGCTCGCGATGGAGCGGCTGCGCGGCGCGCTGGGACTTCCCGACAGCGCCACGCCGCACGCGCTCCGGCACTCCTTCGCCACGCACCTGCTCTCGCGCGGCGGCGACTTGCGCGCCATCCAGGAATTGCTCGGCCATTCCTCGCTCTCGACCACGCAGGTCTACACCGGCATCGATGCCGAACGGCTGCTGGAAGTGTACGCGAGCGCGCATCCGCGGCGCTGACAGTTTGCAGGCGATCGTGCCCCGGACGCAGCGCGGAGCTTCTTCAGCGGCGTGCTGCTGAACCGGGCTCGTTCGTGCCGAATGGCTGGGTCCCGGCTCAACGGCGCAGCGTTGCACGCTGTGCCGCGTCCGGCACACGAGAGCCAGCAGGCTGACACACTCCCGTCACAGCTCGCGTGCCTCTTGCGCGGCGCGCACGGTTCGGTCAAATCGTGGGGAACCGAGGCAGGAGAGATGAATGGGCGCACACGAAAGCATGGAGCATGCCGAGCACGCCGAACACGCGTCCGGCTCGAACAAGAAGATCGCGCTCCTGATTGCCGTGCTGGCGCTGTTCCTGGCGATCTCGGAGACGCTCGGCAAGGGTGCGCAGACCGAATCGATCAGCAAGAACGTCGAGGCTGCCAATCTCTGGGCGTTCTTCCAGGCCAAGAGCATCCGCCGCACCGTGGTGCTGACCGCGGCAGAACAAGGCAAGTTGACGCTGGCCGGCACGACCGATGATGCCATGAAGGCGACGGTGCAGAAGCAGGTCGACGACTGGACCAGGACCGCGCAGCGCTACCGCTCCGAGCCCGAGACCGGCGAAGGCACCGAGCAGCTCGCCGAGAAGGCCAAGCACGCCCAGCATGATCGCGACGAGGCGACTGCGAAATACCATCACTTCGAGCTGGCGTCGGCCGCCTTCCAGATCGGCATCGTGCTGGCCTCGGCCACCATAATCACCGGCATGTTCGCGCTGACCTATGTCAGCGGCGTGCTGACGCTCGCCGGTCTCTTCATGACCGCGCTCGGCCTGTGGTGGCCGCATTTCCTGCATTTGCATTGAGGGATTGAGCCATGTGGCTTGAACGCCACAAAGACAGTGTCATGCCCCGGCTTGCCGTCTTCGCTGAAGCTTCGCCGGCCGAGCGCCGTTGTGAGCCCGGCGTAGCCCTGTCGAAGACGGGACCGGGGCATCCAGTACGCCGCGGCTTCTCCGTCTTCGATTAACGTCTCTGGAATACTGGATCGCCCGGTCAAGCCGGGCGATGACAGCGGGTGTGTGGCGAACACCGAACACGCGGCGGCGCTCAGCGCGCCTGATGCACGCTCTTGCGGAAGCGCAGGACCAGGCGGAGCGTGCGGGAGGACCACCCCTCCCCGTCGCCGGCGATCAGCTCGCGGATACGGCGCTTGATCGGATCGACGAGCTCGGCGGCCCTGGCGCGCACCTTCAGCACCAGATCGTAGATGCGCTCGAACCAGTGCATCTCCAGGAGCTTGGTGCGCGTCACGTCGAACACGAAGGCGGTGACGCCGACGCCGACCAGCTTCGCGAACAGGATCGTGAAGACCGCGCTGGTCCAGTATTCATGCGCGAGCAGCCAGAGGCCGACCAGCTTGAGCGGAAACAGCGGGACGATGGGGACCGCGAACACGAGCAGCGTCATGGCCGGCGACAGCGCATCGACGCGCTCCGTCAGCCATTGCTTGAAGCGCGCCAGCGGGATGGCCGCGACGACCTTGGCAACGATCGGCTCGAGATGGTCCCACAGCCAGGCTTCGATCAGGAAGATGATCGCAAGCAGGACCCAGACCGGTTGAAGGAGGCGGCGCAGCATATGTTTCCCGCCCGATTCGGTGCTGGGCGCGTGCCTACATATGGATGGCCCGCTTCCCGACTGCAAGCGCGGCTTCCTTGACGGCCTCCGAGCGGGTCGGATGGGCGTGGCAGGTGCGCGCGAGATCTTCCGCACTGCCGCCGAATTCCATGAGAACGCAGGCTTCATGGATCATTTCGCCGGCTTCGCGGCCGATAATGTGCACGCCGAGCACGCGATCGGTCTTCGCATCTGCGAGAATCTTCACAAAGCCGTCAGTGGTCTGGTTGACCTTGGAGCGGCCGTTGGCGGTGAACGGAAACTTTCCGACGGTGTAACCGACGCCCGCCTGCTTCAGTTCCTCCTCGGTCTTGCCGACGGAGGACACTTCCGGCGTGGTATACACGACGCCGGGGATGACGTCGTAGTTCACGTGGCCGGCCTGTCCGGCGATGATCTCCGCGACTGCAACGCCTTCGTCCTCGGCCTTGTGCGCGAGCATCGGGCCCGCGACGACATCGCCGATGGCATAGACGCCCTTCAGGCTGGTGGCGAAATGCGGATCGATCTGCACGCGGCCGCGCGCGTCGAGTGCGACGCCGGCTTCCTTCAGGCCGAGACCGTCGGTGTAGGGCACGCGGCCGATGCAGACGAGCACGACGTCGGCTTCCAGCGTCTCGGCCGAACCGCCGGCAGCGGGCTCGATCGTCGCCTTCAGCGTCTTGCCCGAGGTGTCGACCGCGGTGACCTTGGCCCCCAACTTGAACGCAAAGCCCTGCTTCTCGAGGATGCGCTGGAATTGCTTGGCGATCTCGCCGTCCATGCCGGGCAGGATGCGATCGAGGAATTCGACGACCACGACTTCGGCGCCAAGACGATGCCAGACCGAGCCGAGCTCGAGGCCGATCACGCCGGCACCGACGATCAGGAGCTTGCCGGGGACCTTGTCGAGCGACAGCGCGCCGGTGGACGACACGATGCGCTTCTCGTCGATCTCGATGCCCTTGAGACGCGCGATGTCGGAGCCGGTGGCAATCACGATGTTCCTGGTCTCGATCGTCTGCGACTTGCCGTCGGCGGAGACCTCGACCTTGCCGGTGCCGAGGATCTTGCCGGTGCCCTTGAGCACGTCGATCTTGTTCTTCTTCATCAGGAACTCGACACCCTTGACGTTGCCGTCGATGCCCTGCTGCTTGAAGTTCATCATCGCGGGAAGATCGAGCTTCGGCGCGGAAACGCTCACGCCCATCTTGGCGAAGGAATGGCCGGCTTCTTCGAACATCTCGGAGGCATGCAGCAGCGCCTTCGACGGCATGCAGCCGACATTGAGGCAGGTGCCGCCGAGGGTGGCGTTCTTTTCGACCACGGCGACTTTCATGCCGAGCTGGGCTGCGCGCACCGCGCAGACGTAACCGCCCGGTCCGGTGCCGATGACGACGAGATCGTAGGTAGCCATGAGAGAAAGTCCCGTGAGGTTTGGCGTGATGAGGATGTGTCAGCGTCCGCCGGTGCGTCAGCGTCCGCCGGACACATCGAGAATGGCTGAGGTGACGTAGGAGGCTTCGTCCGACATCAGCCAGACGATGGCATTGGCGATTTCCTCGGCGGTGCCGACGCGCTTCATCGGCACCATATGGGCCAGACGATGCGCGCGGTCCGGCTCGCCGCCGGCCGCGTGGATCTCGGTGTCGATCAGGCCGGGGCGGATGGCGGCGACGCGGATGCCTTCGCCCGCGACCTCGTGGCCGAGGCCGACGGTGAAGGAATCCACCGCGCCCTTGGACGCGGCGTAATCGACATAAGTGTTGGGGGCGCCGAGCCTGGCAGCGACAGACGAGAGGTTGACGATCACGCCGCCCTTGCCGCCGTGCCTGGTCGACATTCGCTTGATGGCTTCGCGCGCGCAGAGGATGGAGCCGGTCACGTTCACCGCCATCACGCGCTGGATGCGCTCGGCCGACATCTCGTCCACGCGCACGCCGCTCTTGCCGACGATGCCGCCATTGTTGACGAGCGCGCCAAGCGTGCCCAGCTTGTCGGCTTCCTTGAACAGGGCAAGGATGTCGCTTTCCTCGGCGACATCGCATTTCACCGCGATGGCCTTGCCGTTGGCGGCCTCGATCTGCGCGACCACCTCGTCGGCGGCCGTCTTGTTGCTGGCATAGCCGACCACGACACGGAAGCCGCGCGCGGCCGTCGCAATCGCGGTCGCCCGCCCGATGCCGCGGCTGCCGCCGGTGATGACAACGACTTTATCCGTCACGCGCACCTCCATGGTTCGACACGCGCCGCCGCGTTGATCGCGACGGCGCTCGCAAAGCGACAGGGATCAGAGATCGAGCACCAGGCGCGCCGGATCTTCCAGGCTCTCCTTGACGCGGACGAGGAAGGTGACGGCTTCCTTGCCGTCGATGACGCGGTGATCGTAGGACAGCGCCAGGTACATCATCGGGCGGACCTCGATCTTGCCGGCGACGACCATCGGCCGCTCCTGGATCTTGTGCATGCCGAGAATGCCGGACTGCGGCGCGTTCAGGATCGGGGTCGACATCAGCGAGCCGTAGATGCCGCCATTGGTGATGGTGAAGGTGCCGCCCTGCATCTCGTCGATCTTGAGCTGGCCGTCACGGGCGCGGCGGCCGAAATCGGCGATGCTCTTCTCGATGTCGGAGATCGACTTGTGATCGCAGTCGCGTACCACGGGCACGACGAGGCCCTTGTCGGTGCCGACGGCGACGCCGATGTGGTAGTAGTTCTTGTAGATCAGGTCGCTGCCGTCGATCTCGGCGTTGACGGCCGGGATGTCCCTCAGCGCCTGCACGACGGCCTTGGTGAAGAAGCCCATGAAGCCGAGCTTGGCGCCATGCTTCTTCTCGAACGCATCCTTGTAGTGCGAACGCAGCGCCATGACGTTGGTCATGTCGACCTCGTTGAAGGTCGTCAGCATCGCCGCGGTGTTCTGCACGTCCTTGAGACGGCGCGCGATGGTCTGGCGCAGGCGGGTCATCTTGACGCGCTCTTCGCGGGCGGCGTCATCGGCCGGCGACGGCGCGCGCACCTGAACGGCGGCGGCGGGCTGGTTGACCGGCGTGGGCGCAGAGGCGGCGCGCTCGATCGCAGCTAACATGTCGCCCTTGGTGACGCGGCCGTCCTTGCCGGAGCCGGGAACGGTCGAGGCGTCGATGCCGGTCTCGGCCGACAGCTTGCGCACGGACGGGGCGAGCGACGCATCGGCGGGCGGCGCCTTCGATGCAGCGGCGGCGGCGGCCGGAGCGGCAGCGGCCGGAGCCGGAGCAGCGGCAGGCTTGGCGGGCGCGGCGGCGGGCTTGGCAGCGCCCGCACCCTCGGTGATCTGGCCGAGCAGCGCACCGACGGCGACGGTCGTACCGTCGGCGGCGATGATCTCGCTCAGCGTGCCCGCGGAGGGCGCCGGGACTTCGATGGTGACCTTGTCGGTCTCGAGCTCCACCAGGGGCTCGTCGACGGCGACCGGGTCGCCGGCCTTCTTGAACCAGCGGCCGATGGTGGCCTCGGTGACGGATTCGCCGAGCGTCGGCACACGAATTTCAGTCATGGTCTTTTCCTTAAGGAGATCGCCAATGCGGTCATAAGTGCGGGTGTCATCGCCTGCGAAAAGCAAGCCATCCAGCAAACCGGACGTTCGTACTCTGCACGGACGCCACAGCGTACTGGATGCCCCGCTCCAGTGCGCGGTTGCGCACGAGGCGGGGCATGACGCAGTTCAGAAAATTAGCTCAGTGCTTCGTCCAGGAACGCCTTCAACTGCGCCTGATGCTTCGACATCAGACCGGTCGCTGTCGCGGCGGAAGCGGCGCGGCCGACATAACGCGGACGCCGGCTCGCACCGTTCACCTGGTTCAGCACCCATTCCAGATACGGCTCGATGAAGTGCCAGGCACCCATGTTGCGGGGCTCTTCCTGGCACCACACCACTTCGGCCTTCTTGAAGCGCGACAGCTCGGCCACCAGCGCCTTGAGCGGCACGGGATAGAGCTGCTCGACGCGCATCAGATAGATGTCGTCGATGCCGCGCTTCTCGCGCTCCTCGTAGAGGTCGTAATAGACCTTGCCGGAGCAGAGCACGATGCGGCGCATCTTCTCGTCCGGAGCGAGCTTGATCGCCTCGTTCGGCAGCATCTGGGCGTCATCGTACAGGATGCGGTGGAAGGTCGTGCCCTTCGCGAGCTCTTCGAGGCGCGACACGGCCCGCTTGTGGCGCAGCAGCGACTTCGGCGTCATCATGATCAGCGGCTTGCGGATCTCGCGATGGAGCTGGCGGCGCAGCGCGTGGAAGTAGTTCGCCGGCGTGGTCGGATAGACCACCTGCATGTTGTCTTCCGCGCACATCTGCAGGAAACGCTCGAGGCGCGCCGAGGAGTGCTCCGGCCCCTGGCCCTCATAGCCGTGCGGCAGCAGGCAGACGAGGCCGGACATGCGCAGCCATTTGCGCTCGCCCGAGGAGATGAACTGGTCGAAGACGACCTGCGCGCCGTTGGCGAAATCGCCGAACTGGGCTTCCCACAGCGTCAGCGTGTTCGGTTCGGCGAGCGAATAGCCGTATTCGAAGCCGAGCACGGCTTCTTCCGACAGCAGCGAGTTGATGACCTCGTAATGGCCCTGCTCGCTGCCGAGATGGTTGAACGGCGTGTAGCGGCTCTCGTCCTCCTGGTCGATCAGGACCGAGTGGCGCTGCGAGAAGGTGCCGCGCTCCGAATCCTGTCCGGACAGGCGGACATGGTGGTTCTCGTGCAGCAGCGTGCAGAACGCCAGCGCCTCGCCGGTCGCCCAGTCGATGCCGACGCCGTTCTCGATCGCCTTGGCGCGGTTTTCCAGGAAGCGCTGGATGGTGCGGTGGACGCGGAAGCCGTCCGGCACCTTGGTGATCTTGCGGCCGATGTCCTTGAGAACAGGCAAATCGACGCCGGTGACGCCGCGGCGGGCGTCCTCTTCCTGGTCGGCGATCTTGAAGCCCGCCCATTTGCCGTCGAGCCAGTCGGCCTTGTTCGGCTTGTAGGAGGTGCCGGCCTCGAACTCGGCATCGAGCCGAGCGCGCCAGTCGGCCTTGGCCTTCTCGACCTCGCCCTCGGTGATCACGCCCTCGCTGATCAGGCGCCGCGAGTAGAGCTCCAGCGTGGAGGGATGCGCCGCGATCCGCTTGTACATCACCGGCTGGGTGAAAGCCGGCTCGTCGCCCTCGTTATGGCCATGCCTGCGGTAGCAGAACATGTCGATGACGACGGGCTTGTGGAATTTCTGCCGGAACTCGGTTGCGACCTTGGCCGCGAACACCACGGCTTCCGGGTCGTCGCCGTTGACGTGGAAGATCGGCGCGTCGATCATCTTCGCCACATCGGACGGATAGGGCGAGGAGCGCGAGTAGCGCGGATACGTCGTGAAGCCGATCTGGTTGTTGACGATGAAGTGCACGGAGCCGCCGGTGCGGTAGCCCTTCAGGTCCGACAGGCCGAAGCATTCCGCGACCACGCCCTGGCCGGCGAACGCGGCGTCGCCATGCATCAAGAGCGGCATGACGGAGATGCGCATGTCCGGCGGATCGCCGTGCTGGTCCTGCTTCGCACGCACCTTGCCGAGCACGACGGGATCGACGATCTCGAGATGCGACGGGTTGGCGGTCAGCGACAGATGGATCCGGTTGCCGTCGAACTCGCGGTCCGAGGAGGCGCCGAGGTGATATTTGACGTCGCCGGAGCCTTCGACCGCGTCGGGGTTGGCCGAGCCGCCCTTGAATTCGTGGAACAGCGCGCGATGCGCCTTGCCCATCACCTGCGTCAGCACGTTGAGACGGCCGCGATGCGGCATGCCGAGCACGATCTCCTTCACGCCGAGATTGCCGCCGCGCTTGATGATCTGCTCGAGCGCGGGAATCAGGGACTCGCCGCCGTCGAGGCCGAAGCGCTTGGTGCCGGTGAACTTGGTGTCGCAGAATTTCTCGAAGCCCTCGGCTTCGACCAGCTTCATCAGGATGGCGCGGCGGCCCTCGCGGGTGAACGAGATCTCCTTGTCGGGTCCCTCGATGCGCTCCTGGATCCAGGCCTTCTGCGCGGCATTGCTGATATGCATGAACTCGACGCCGAGCGTCTGGCAATAGGTGCGCTCGCAGATCGCGGTGATCTCGCGCAAGCTGCCGTATTCGAGACCGAGCACGTGATCGAGGAAGATCTTGCGATCGAAATCGGCTTCGCTGAAGCCGTAGGTGCGCGGGTCGAGCTCCTCGCGGTTGCGCGGGGCTTCGATGCCGAGCGGGTCGAGCTTGGCGTGGAAGTGGCCGCGCATGCGGTAGGAGCGGATCAGCATCAGGGCGCGGACGGAGTCGCGCGTGGCCTGGAGCAGATCGGCGGAGGAGATATCGGCGCCCTTGGCTTGCGCCTTGGCGGCGATCTTGCCGCCGACCGTCTTCTCGACTTCGGCCCAGTTGCCGTCGAGCGCCGAGGTCAGATCGTCTTGGGGCGTCAGCGGCCAGTTGGCGCGCTCCCAGGACGGGCCTTGGGCATTCTTGCGGACGTCGTCCGGCTGGTCCTTCAGGCTCTTGAAGAACCCCTGCCACTCGGCGTCGACCGAGGACGGGTCCTTTTCATAGCGGGCGTAGATTTCGTCGATGTAGGTGGCGTTGGTGCCCTGCAAAAAGGAAGACAAGGCAAAGGCTGCGTTCGCGTCCTGGCGAGACATACTGGAGTTCCTGGCGATTTCGGTTCGCGCATAACAAACGGCGCTGGCGCCGAGCTCCCCGGCAGAGGCTCGGCGCGACAGGCACCCTTTACCCTATTTGCTGCGAAACTTCGCCCGGAAAAGCACGAAGAAGTGAACTAGCCCTTCAACTTTTCGGCAAGCGTATGACCGAGGCGTGCAGGCGACGGGGACACTGTAATCCCAGCCGATTTCATCGCTTCGGTCTTGGAACCGGCGTCGCCCTTGCCGCCCGAAATGATCGCACCGGCATGCCCCATGCGGCGGCCGGGAGGGGCGGTGACGCCGGCGATGAAACCGACCATCGGCTTCTTGCGCCCGCGCTTGGCCTCGTCCTTGAGGAACTGGGCTGCGTCCTCCTCGGCGGAACCGCCGATCTCGCCGATCATGATGATCGATTCGGTCTTGGGGTCGGCGAGCAGCATCTCCAGCACGTCGATGAACTCGGTACCCTTGACCGGGTCGCCGCCGATGCCGACCGCGGTGGTCTGGCCGAGGCCTTCCTGGGAGGTCTGGAACACAGCCTCATAGGTCAGCGTGCCGGAGCGGGAGACGATGCCCACCGAGCCGGTCTTGAAGATGTTGGCCGGCATGATGCCGATCTTGCACTCGCCGGCGGTCATGACGCCCGGGCAGTTCGGCCCGATCAGGCGCGACTTGGAGCCGATCAGCGAGCGCTTCACCCGCACCATGTCGAGAACAGGAATGCCCTCGGTGATGCAGACGATCAGCGGGGTCTCGGCGTCGATGGCTTCGCAGATCGCGTCCGCCGCGCCCGGCGGCGGCACGTAGATCACCGACGCATCCGCACCGGTCTTCTCACGCGCCTCGCGCACGGTGTCGAACACCGGCAGGCCCAGATGCGTCGAGCCGCCTTTGCCCGGCGAGGTGCCGCCGACCATCTTCGTGCCATAGGCGATCGCGGCCTCGGAATGGAAGGTGCCGTTCTTGCCGGTGAAGCCCTGGCAGATGACCTTGGTGTTCTTGTCGATCAGGATGGACATGAGGTCTGCTTTCGCGAACTAACGAGTGAGAGGTCAGTGGATGCGGCGGTAGACGCCGGTGAGCACGTCGGCCCAGCCTTCCGCGTCCGGCGAGAACTGGATCTTCAACGAATAGGAATCGTCGTCGATGATCTCGTAGACGTGGCGCGCATTGCCGCGGAGCGAGCCGCGCACCAGCGTCAGGGTCTTGCCGACCCACCCGCCGGAAGCGGGCGAGGGCGGCGTGTAGCCGAGCGAGTCGTACCAGAACAATTTGTAGGTCCGGTCGTCACGATCGTAGGTGAAGATGCCGTGAGTGGCGAAGACCTGCTTGCCGTCGCGCATCTGAACCGAATCCTGGATCAGGTAGAACCCGTTGAGGTCCATGCGGGCGACGACGCGAGAGGTCGCCGACCCGCCTTCGGTCCAGCGCGACGGGAAGACCACCTCTTCGCCATTCCATTCGCCGGCGAACGCGGCGAGACGCGCGTGCTCGGGAAGCGGGGATGATGCGGCGAGATGGTCCTGGGCCATGGCCTTAGCCTCCCTTGACGGCCTTCACGATCTTCTGCGCGGAATCGTCGAGATTGTCGCCCGCAACGACGTTCAGTCCGGATTCATCGATGATCTTCTTGCCGAGCTCGACATTGGTGCCTTCGAGGCGAACCACCAGCGGCACGTTGAGGCCGACTTCACGAACCGCCGCCGTGACGCCCTCGGCGATCACGTCGCACTTCATGATGCCGCCGAAGATGTTGACCAGGATGCCCTTCACGTTGGGATCGGCGGTGATGATCTTGAAGGCGGCCGCGACCTTCTCCTTGCTGGCGCTGCCGCCGACGTCGAGGAAGTTGGCCGGCGCCATGCCGTAGAGCTTGATGATGTCCATCGTCGCCATGGCAAGACCGGCGCCGTTGACCATGCAGCCGATGTTGCCGTCGAGCGTGACGTAGTTGAGGTCGTACTTGGACGCCTCGATCTCCTTGGCGTCTTCCTCGGTCTCGTCGCGCAGCGCGACCACCTCGGGGTGACGGAACAGCGCGTTGTCGTCGAACGAGACCTTGGCGTCGAGCACGCGGAGTTGGCCCTGCTTGGTCACCACCAGCGGGTTGATCTCCAGCATCGACATGTCCTTGGCGACAAAGGCGGCGTAGAGCTGCGCGGTGAGCTTCTCGGCCTGCTTGGCGAGATCGCCGGAGAGGTTCAGCGCCTTCGCAACCGTGCGGCCATGATGGCCCATGACGCCGGTGGCGGGATCGACCGAGAAGGTCACGATCTTCTCGGGCGTGTTGTGCGCGACGTCCTCGATGTTGACGCCGCCCTCGGTCGACACGACGAAGGAGACGCGCGAGGTCTCGCGGTCGACCAGGATCGAGAGATAGAACTCCTTGTCGATGTCGGAGCCGTCCTCGATGTAGAGGCGGTTGACCTGCTTGCCGGCCGGGCCGGTCTGCACGGTCACGAGCGTCGCGCCCAGCATCTGCTTGGCGAATTCGGCGACCTCGGCGGCCGACTTGGCGATGCGGACACCGCCCTTGTCGCCGGCAGAGGCTTCCTTGAACTTGCCCTTGCCGCGGCCGCCGGCATGGATCTGGCTCTTCACCACCCAGACCGGACCAGGGAGCGCCTTGGCGGCGGCTTCCGCGTCGGCGGGCTTAAGGACCGGGACGCCCTTGGAGATCGGCACACCGAACTCACCCAGCAGCGCTTTGGCCTGATATTCATGGATATTCATATGGTCGCTCCCTGAACCCGCGGGCGGTGACCCCATGGGCCCACCTCAGTCTTGTGGCTGGCATACCATATACCACAGGAACTGCAACCCGGATTCTATGACATCGAGATCTGGACTGCGCCGGAACCCGCCCAGCCTTAGACAAGTCAGTCAGCCGGGCTCCGGAAGTGAAACCGCCGAAGACCGGGTTTCGATCTTCGGCGGGGTAGTTTGCGCCTTAGCGGCCGAGAAGATCGGGTGCGATCTTCTTGCAGGCATCGACCAGGCCCTGCACCGCGCCGACCGACTTGTCGAAGGCCTCGCGGTCCTTACCGGCGAGCTCGATCTCGACCACGCGCTCGACACCCTTGGAGCCGATCACGACGGGGACGCCGACATACATGTCCTTCACACTGTACTCGCCGTTGAGATAGGCGGCGCAGGGCAGCACGCGCTTCTTGTCCTTCAGATAGCTCTCGGCCATCGCGATCGCGGACGCGGCCGGGGCATAGAAGGCCGAGCCGGTCTTGAGCAGGTTGACGATCTCGGCGCCGCCGTTGCGGGTGCGGTCGACGATCTCGTCAAGGCGCGCCTGCGAGGTCCAGCCCATCTTGACGAGGTCGGGCAGCGGGATGCCGGCGACGGTGGAGTATTTCACCAGCGGCACCATGGTGTCGCCATGGCCGCCGAGCACGAAGGCGGTGACGTCCTCGACCGAGACGTTGAACTCGTCGGCCAGGAAGTAGCGGAAGCGGGCCGAATCCAGCACGCCGGCCATGCCGACGACCTTCTTGTGCGGCAGGCCGCTCGCCTTCTGCAGCGCCCAGACCATGGCGTCGAGCGGGTTGGTGATGCAGATGACGAAAGCGTCGGGCGCGTACTTCTTGATGCCGGCGCCGACCTGCTCCATGACCTTGAGGTTGATCGAGAGGAGGTCGTCGCGGCTCATGCCCGGCTTGCGCGGCACGCCGGCGGTCACGATGCAGACCTTGGCGTTGTCGAGCGCCTCGTAGGAGTTCGCGCCGCTGTAGTGCGCGTCGAAGCCGTCGACCGGCGAGGACTGCGCGATGTCGAGCGCCTTGCCCTGCGGCACGCCCTCGGCGATGTCGAACATCACCACGTCGCCCAGCTCTTTCAGGCCGATGAGATGAGCCAGCGTTCCGCCGATCTGACCGGAGCCAATCAAAGCAATCTTGTCGCGCGCCATGTGAACCTGTCCTTTAGACACGTAAGGAGGGGAAAACTGAGACGGGTGGTTATCCCTTTCGCCTTCCCCGTTCAAGTCGCCGAATGCCCAATTGTCGGGCTTGGCGCGATAGCAGCCATACTGGGTCCGTCATTCCGGGATGCGCCGACGGGCGCAGGCCCGGAATCCATCGGGCGGAGGAGTTTTTGGCGCGATGGATTCCGGGCTCGCCGCTTCGCGACGCCCCGGAATGACGGCGCTGGCAAATAGGACTTAAGTCTCGACCAGGCCCTTGGTTGAGCCGCTGGCGGTGGAATCCTTGCGGCCGTGAGCCAGCGCCAGATAGGATTCCGAGCTCATCTCGATCAGACGCGAGGCGGTCCGCTTGAACTCCATGGCCTCAACGCCCTCATGGGCGAGATAAAGCGAGATCGGGTTCGCGTCGGCCGAGGCCATCAGCTTCACGGCGTTGTCATAGAGCGCGTCGATCAGCGTGATGAATCGCTTGGCGGCGTTCCGCTGGGAGATGTCCATCACTGGAATATGGTCGACCAGGATGGTGTGATAATCGTGCGCCAGCCTGAGATAGTCGGATGCGCCGAGCGGCTTCTCGCAGAGGTCGGCGAACGAGAACCGCGCCACGCCATGGGCCGAGCACGGCACGTGCAGGATGCGTCCCTTGATCGAAATGTCGCGCGACCTGCATTTGGCGCCGCCCGACATCCGCTTCCAGGCGCGGTCGAGCGCGGCGTCCGCATCGCCATCTGCCGGCGTCAGCCACATCGGCACACCCTGCAGTTTCTCCAGCCGGAAATCGGTGCGCGCGTCGAGCCGCGCGACGTCCATGTGGTCCGTGATCTGCTTGATGAAGGGCAGGAACAACGAGCGATTCAGGCCGCCCTTGTAGAGATCCTCGGGCGCGACGTTGGAGGTCGCGACCACCACGGTGCCGAGCTCGAACAGCTTGGCGAACAGGCGTCCCAGGATCATCGCGTCCGCGATGTCGGTGACGTGGAATTCGTCGAAGCAGAGCAGCCAGCTCTCCTCGAAGATCGCGTTCGCGGTCAGCGCGATGACGTCGCCGTCGGCGACGTCGCCGCGCGCGATGCCCTGGCGATAGTCGTAGATGCGCTCGTGCACGTCGGCCATGAATTCGTGGAAATGCGCGCGGCGCTTATGCTCGACATCGGAGTGCTGGAAGAACAGATCCATCAGCATGGTCTTGCCGCGGCCGACCTCGCCATGGATGTAGAGCCCGCGCGGCACATCGTCCCTGTCACCACCGCCGAATAGGCGGCTGAGCAGGCCCTGCTTGCGCTTGGGGCTGTAATTCGCAAGCCGCAGGTCCAGCGCCGCATAGGCCTCGGAGACCTCGGCCTGCGCAGCGTCCGGCTCGATCGCGCCGGAGGCGACCTGGGCCTGATAGGCGTCGCTGAAGGGGGAACTGGGCGTGGAGAGCATGCCCTTTACCGCCAGAGACCGGCGGAAATTGCAAGCCGTCAATTGGTGCGGGGCGCTATGCGCTGGTGTCCCGGACGCGCTGCAGCGCTCTTGCGCTGCTGCGCAGAGCCGGGACCCACTCTCTCGTTCATCACCAAATTTACACTCATCGCGGAGCGCTGGGCCCCGGCTCTGCGGCCGGGGCATGAGAGCGGCCTACTCACACAGCTCGTAGGCGTCCTCGACGACATAGGGTCCGCCGCCGGTCGACGCCCGCGCGGAGAACAGCACGAAGCGCTCCGCCATGAATGCCTTGCTCGGGAAGTAGCCGCGCAGCGAGAGATAGTCGGCAACGTCGCGGTCGGAGGCGTCGTGCAGCCGGGCCAGCGTGACGTGCGGGATGAACTTGCGTCCCTCCGGGTCGAGGCCGATCCGCTGCATCAACCGTTCGAGCTCGGCCTGCAACTCCATCAGCGGCTTGCTCGGCGCGATGGTGGCGACCACCGCGCGCGGCTTGCGACCGCCGAAGCTGGTGAGCCCCTGCACCTTGACCTCGAACGGCTTGCGGTCGACGCGAAACAGCATCGAGGCGATCTCATTGGCGGAAACGCCGTCGATGTCGCCGATGAAGCGCAAGGTGACGTGGTAATTTTCGGGATCGATCCAGCGGGCGCCGGGGAGGCCACCTCTCAAGTTGGAAAGCGACTGGCCGATCTCGGCCGGAATTTCCAGACCCGTGAACAAACGCGGCATCGTTTCGCACTCCCGATGCTTGGGCATGATCCTTGGGAAAGACCATATCCAAATTTTAGAGCCGGTGACGAATCACCGGTACCCTGATTCCTATCGCAGTTGTGTGACTCTGCGAAGCATCGCGCGGGCCACCCCGGGAAAACCCTGGGAATTAGGGTTAGCGCTGCCTACATTTCAACGCCGTTGCTCAGCTATCGCGCCAAGGAATGCCTCCACTGTGGGCAGGATGTTGGCGACGATGATGTCGACGCCGGCCGCAGTCGGATGAATGCCGTCGGCCTGGTTAAGCTTGGCGTCGGCCGCAACGCCCTCGAGGAAGAACGGGTAGAGCGGCACGTCGAATTTTTTCGCCAGATCCGGATAAATCGAATTGAAGCGCGCGGCATAATCGGCGCCGTAATTCGGCGGCGCCAGCATGCCGCAGAGCATCACCGCGATCTTGCGCGCCTTGAGCCGCTGGACGATGTCGGTCAGCGCGGCGCGCGTCAGGTCGGGATCGATGCCGCGCAACGCGTCGTTGGCGCCGAGCTCGACGATGACGCCGTCAGTTCCATCGGGCACCGACCAGTCGAGCCGGTCGCGGCCGCCGGAGGAGGTGTCGCCGGACACCCCGGCATTGATCATGTCGATCTCTATGCCCTTGGCCTGCAAGGCTTTTTGGAGCTTTTGGGGGAACGCCTCCTGAGCCGGGAGGCCGAGGCCGGCGCTGAGGGAATCGCCGAGAATGACAAGCTTGATCGGCTTTGTCGCCTCCGCCCGAGCGGGGGGCGCGATCGTCATCAAAGCGAGCATCAACACGGCTATGTGCATGAACAATCCGTAACGCCTCTCGACCGCGCGGTCGGAGTTGCCATATGACCGGACCATGGACATTCGCATCGAACCCTCATCGCTCGCCGCCACCGCCGCGGACACCATCGCCATCTCCAACGTCAATCTCTCATTGGGCACGGGCGCGGCACGCGTTCACATCCTCAAGGATATCAGCATGCGGGTCGCCTCGGGCGAGGCGATCGGCCTGATCGGCCCGTCAGGCTCGGGCAAATCCACGCTGCTGATGGTCATGGCGGGGCTGGAGCGTCCTGATAGCGGAGAGGTGGTGGTATCAGGCACGCCTTTCAATGCCCTTGACGAGGACGCGCTGGCCCGCTTCCGCGGCCGCCAGGTCGGCATCGTCTTCCAGTCCTTCCATCTGATTCCGACCATGACGGCGCTGGAGAACGTCGCCGTGCCGCTCGAGCTTGCCGGCAATCCCGATGCTGCGCGACGCGCGGCGCAGGAGCTGCAATCGGTCGGGCTCGGCGACCGCCAGCATCACTATCCGGCGCAGCTCTCCGGCGGCGAGCAGCAGCGCGTTGCGCTCGCGCGCGCGCTGGCGCCAGATCCCGCGATCCTCGTCGCCGACGAGCCGACCGGCAATCTCGACGAGACAACCGGAAAACAGATCGTCGATCTCCTGTTCAGCAAGCACGCCGAGCGCGGCATGACCCTGGTGCTGGTCACGCACGATTCCTCGCTCGCGCATCGCTGCGATCGCGTCATCCGCCTGCGCTCGGGGCGCATCGACACGCAGTCTGCGCCGGCATGAGCGCGACCGTCGAACCGTTCGCGAAGCCCAACGGCATCGCGTTGTCGCTGCGCTACGCCCTGCGCGAATTGCGCGGGGGCCTGCGCGGCTTCTACGTCTTCATCGCCTGCATCGCGCTCGGCGTGATGGCGATCGCCGGCGTCGGCTCGGTGTCCGCGAGCCTGAGCGATGGCCTCGCGCGCGAAGGCCGCACGCTGCTCGGCGGCGACGTCTCCTTCGTGCTGTTCCAGCGCGAGGCCAAGCCCGAAGAGGTCGCCTTCCTGCGCTCGCGCGGCACGCTGTCGACGGCGGCGACGTTGCGCGGCATGGCGCGCGCGGCTGACGGCAAGCTGGCGCTGGTCGAGATGAAGGCGGTCGACGACACCTATCCGATGCTGGGACAGCTGACGCTGGCACCGCCTTTGCCGATGTCCGACCTGCTCGCGGAGCGTGACGGCGCGTTCGGCGCCGCCGCCGATCCGACGCTGCTGGCGCGGCTCTCGCTGAGGACCGGCGACCGCGTCACCATCGGGAGCGCAACCTTCCAGATCCGTAGCACGGTCGAAGCAGAACCCGACAAGCTCGCCGGCGGCATCGGCTTCGGGCCACGCTTCCTCATCAGCGAGGCCGGCCTGCGCGCCACGGGCCTGATCCAGCCCGGCAGCCTGGTGCGCTGGGTCTACCGGGTCAAGCTGCCCGATACCGCGAACAACGAGCGCGCCACCGAAGCCTTCATCGCCGACGCCCGCAACGCCGCGCCGCAGGCCGGCTGGGAGATCCGCAGCCGCTCCAATGCCTCGCCGCAGCTCGAGCGCAACATCCACCGCTTCACGCAGTTCCTGACCCTGGTCGGCCTCGCGGCGCTGCTGGTCGGCGGCGTCGGCGTCGCCAATGCCGTGAAGAGCCATATCGACCGCCGGGTCGAGGTGATTGCGGCCCTCAAGGCCGTCGGCGCGACCGGGCGCGACGTCTTCGGCATCTATCTTGCGCAGGTCATTCTGCTCGCGGGCATCGGCTCGGTGATCGGCCTCGTGCTCGGCGCCGCCATGCCCTTCGCGATCGTCGGCCTGTTCGGCAAGCTACTCCCGCTGCCGGTGGTGCCGACCGTGCATGCCGACGAGCTCGCACTGTCCTTCGTCTACGGCCTCCTGACCGCGCTGGCCTTCGGCCTGTGGCCGCTCGGCCGCGTGCACGACGTGCCGGTCGCCGCGCTGTTCCGCGACACCATCAGCTCGGAATGGCACCGGCCGCGCTTGGGTTATCTGGTGTTCATTGGGCTCGTGATCGCCCTGCTCATGGCCGTCGTGATCGGCCTCGCCTTCGACAAGCGCATCGCGGCGGTGTTCGTCGCCTCCTCGGTCGTCGTGTTCGCTTTGCTGCGCGGCATCGCCGCCCTGCTGATGGCAGGCGCACGGCGGCTGCCGCGGACGCGGCTGCCGATGCTGCGCCTGGCGATCGCCAACATCCACCGGCCGGGCGCGCTGACGCCCTCGGTCGTGCTGTCGCTGGGCCTCGGCCTCGCCGTGCTCGTCACCATCACCCAGATCGACGGCAATCTGCGCCGGCAGTTCCTTGCAGCTCTGCCCGATCAGGCGCCATCCTTTTTCTTCATCGACATCCCGAGCGCGCAAGCCGAGCAGTTCGACGGCTATCTGCGCCAGATCGCACCCGGCGCAAAGGTCGAGGACGTGCCGATGCTGCGCGGGCGTATCGTCGCCGCGCGCGGTGTGCGCGCCGAGGAACTCAAGCCGACTGCCGATTCCGAATGGGTGCTGCAGAGCGACCGCGGCCTGACCTACACCGGCGAGCTGCCGAAAGGTTCCAAGGTGGTCGAGGGCGAATGGTGGAGCGCCGATTATTCCGGCCCTCCGCTGGTCTCGATGGAGAAGAAGATCGCCGACGGGCTCGGCCTCAAGCTCGGCGATGAAATCGTGGTCAACGTGCTCGGCCGCGACATCCCGGCGAGAATCGGCAATCTGCGCACCATCGACTGGCAAGGGCTCGGCATCAACTTCGTCCTGGTCTTCTCGCCGAACGCCTTCAAGGGCGCTCCGCATACCCATATCGCAACGCTGACCGAGGCCGGCGGCAATGCCGCGGGCGACGGCGAGATCATCAAGCAGGTGGCCGACGCCTATCCGATGGTGACGAGCGTGCGCGTGCGCGAGGTGATGGAGACGGTCGGCGCTGTGGTGACCAACCTGGCGCTGGCGATCCGCGGCGCCAGTGCCGTCACCCTGATCTCGGCGATCCTGGTGCTGGGCGGGGCGCTCGCAGCCGGCCACCGCCATCGGGTGTACGATGCGGTGATCCTGAAGACCCTGGGCGCGACGCGGCTGCGGCTGCTCGGCGCCTATGCGCTGGAGTACCTCCTGATCGGGCTCGCCACCGCGGTGTTCGGCGTGATCGCCGGCAGCATCGCGGCCTGGATGATCGTGACGCGGCTGATGACGCTCAGCTTCGTCTGGCAGGCCGGCAGTGCGGCCGGCGTGGTCGCGGCCGCACTGGTCGTCACCGTCGGGCTCGGCCTTGCCGGCACGCTGCTGGCGTTGAACAAAAAGCCCGCGATGGTGTTGCGAAATTTGTGACAAAATGTAGCGGGTCGCCGCACGGGAGCGGAATCGCACGATTCCTGCGATTAACCATGGCCGCCCGTCAGGATTGTAGCCGAGGGCGACATTCAGCCGCGCGTGGACGGTTGCAGCGAATGTGTTAGTTTCCCACATATCGAATGGGTTCGGAGTCCCGATTGTTAGCCAGAATTTAGTCGGCTGGCATCGGAATCCGAGATAGAATTTGACGAACCGGCGGCATGGCGACCCTCATGCCGGACCGGCCAACCAGCGGGATTTCGACCATGTCGGACCTAGACCGTAACTACGCTTCTCCTTTCGGCAGGGCCGCCGGGCGTGTTGACGCCGCGACGGTCGATGCCGGCCTGCGCGCCTACATGCTGCGCATCTACAACTACATGACCATTGGCCTGGCCATCACTGGCCTTGCCGCCCTCGGCGTCTACATGGCCGCCGTGACCGACGTTGCGACCCCGGAAGCGGTCCGCGTCGGCAAGCTGTTCCTGACGCCGTTCGGCTATGCCATGTTCGTCAGCCCCCTGAAGTGGCTGTTCATGCTCGCGCCGCTCGCGATGGTGTTCGTGATCTCGGCGGGCATCAACCGTCTCGCCCCCTCGACCGCCCAGATCCTGTTCTGGGTGTTCTCGGCGCTGATGGGCATCTCGCTGTCGTCGATCTTCCTGGTGTTCACGCACACCTCGATCGTGCGGGTGTTCTTCATCACCGCGGCGACCTTCGGTGCGCTGAGCCTCTACGGCTACACCACCAAGCGTGACCTCACCGGGATGGGCTCGTTCCTGTTCATGGGCCTGATCGGCATCGTCCTCGCCAGCCTGGTGAACCTGTTCCTGGCCAGCTCGATGCTGCAGTTCATCGTGTCGGTGGTCGGCGTGCTGGTGTTCTCGGGCCTCACCGCCTGGGATACGCAGCGGCTGAAGAACGACTACATCTACGGCTACGCCTCGGCCGGCGGTGACATCGCAGAGCGTGCGGCCATCACCGGCGCGCTGTCGCTGTACCTGAACTTCATCAACCTGTTCACGCTGCTGCTGCAGCTGCTCGGCCAGCGCGAGTAAGCGCAACGACGAGAGAACGGACACGAACCCCGGCCGAGAGGCCGGGGTTTTTGTTTGCGTAACGCTCCGTCATGGCCGGGCTTGTCCCGGGTATAACGCATGCGGAAACAGCGTTGCTCGTTGCAATACCGCTGCTATCTTGCCGCCATGTCCGCACCCGAAATCAGGCCCACCACAGAGGCCGACATTCCCGCCATCACCGCCATCTACCAGCAGGCCGTCCGCGAGGGCACGGCGACGTTCGAGCTGGAGCCGCCCGACCTCGCCGAGATGACGCGTCGCTACCGCGCGCTGATCGACGGCGGCTATCCCTATTTCGTCGCCATGCTCGAAGGCAGCATTGCCGGCTATGCCTATGCCGGCGCCTACCGGCCGCGGCCGGCCTACCGCTTCACGGTGGAGAACTCGATCTATCTCGATCCCTCCTTCCACCGCCGCGGTCTCGGCTCGTTGCTGCTGGAACGGCTGATCACCGAATGCGAGGCGCGCGGCTTCCGCCAGATGATCGCGGTGATCGGCGATTCCGCCAACGCCGGATCGATCGGCGTGCACACCAGGGCCGGCTTCAAGATGATCGGCACGCATCCCAATGTCGGGCTGAAATTCGGCCGCTGGCTGGACACGGTGATGATGCAGCGCGACCTCGGCGAGGGCGCGAGCACGGTGCCGGAGAAACAGGTTCTGTAGGCGGGGTGAGCCACCGGGGCGGCGCTTTGCGCCGACCCGGTGGCTCATCCGGGCTGCGAAAGTCCCGTCACACCACCGCCAGCTTCCGATCGATCACCAGCAACACCCGTTCCAGCTCGTGGCCGCGGCGCAGGATCAGCCCTGTCGCCGAGATCACGCTGTACATGCCCTGCTTGCGCGCGAGCCGCGGGTCCTTCTCGATGCGATAGATCGGCACTTCCGAGGCGCGGCGATAGACCGAGAACACGGCGCGGTCCTTCAGGAAGTCGATGGCGTAGTCGCGCCACTCGCCGTCGGCGACCATGCGGCCGTAGAGATTGAGAATCCGGTGCAGCTCGAGCCGGTTGAACGTAACCCGGTTCGGCTGCGCATTCGCAGCGGCGGGGCGCGCCGCCGCGCGCTGCTCGCTCGGATCGGCATCCTCCGACATCAGACTCATGGGAAGCGCCTCCTCATCGCAAGACATGAACGCGTCGGCGAAGACCGACCGCGGAACCGCGCTCATGACAATTGCATGATTGCGCCAACCGTTCCGCGCCGCAAGGGGGCCCAACCCATCGAATCGGCCACGAGTCAGGGCACACGCAGGGGTGGAACTCTGTCGCGGCAAACCGTCACGGGATCGTTAGCAGGAATCATAGTATCGCCGCTTTTCTGCCAACCGCCCGCCGCCCTGCATTGCGAAAAGAGACACGTGCGTTGACCCGGTCCTTTCGGTTCCGGATTCCTCAGCCCCCAGCCCCCCGGGGTCGAACAGGATCGGGTCTGTACGCACGGCAAGGAGGGCCAACGCAAGTTGGTCCTTTTTTGTTTGTGTCGGGATGTGTCCGGCAACCGTCATTCCGCGGCGCACGAAGCGCGAACCCGGAATCCATCTACCATCACACAAACTGAGAAATGGATTCCGGGTTCGCGCCAAGAGGCGCGCCCCGGAATGACAGCAGAGTGCGACGCTAGAAAATCAATGCAGCGACGTATAAGCCGCGCCCAGCATCGGGCCGGGCTTCTCCCGGCTGCCGTCCTGGACATAGACCACCGCGCCGTCGACGCCGTCGCGCGTGAGGTTCTCGATCGGCACCGTCCAGCTTTCCGGACGGCCGGTCCAGTCGCCGACCTTGAGCAGGTTGCGCACCACGTTGTGATAGGTGACTTGCTGTCCGCGATTCTCGCCGCGGGTGATCGCGATCGGCACCGACTTGGCAATCGAGCAGATCCAGACCTCGCCGTGCGAGACCGCGGCCTCCTTGCTTGCGGCCACCGAGACGTTGATGTGCTTGCCCGACAGTGACATCGTCACCGGCACGCTCATCACGCCACTGCCCTTGTCGGTCTTGCCGATCGCATTCTCGATGCCGGCGCGATCGCTGCCGATGACATGCGTGGAGCCGTTGACGACGGCCTGTGGCGTGTAGACCTCGCGGTCGCCGCGCATGCGCGAATAGGCACGCTGCCGTGCCGAGAAGCGCGAGTCCGCCAGCGTGTCTTTCCAGCCGAGATAATCCCAATAATCGATCGGCATGCTCAATGCGATGATCGACGGGTCTTTCGAGAGATCGCCGATGATCTGGTCGGCGGGCGGGCAGGACGAGCAGCCCTGCGAGGTAAACAATTCAACAACGGCGCGGGGATCAGCGTGAGCGGGACGGATGACGGCGATGATCGCGCAGATGCCGAAAGCTCCCGACCAGAGGGCACTGGACCAGCGCGAAATCGGATGAGAAGCCGTCATTGTCGTCATGTCGAACGCCGCACACCATTGCTCGTGGGAAAGGGAATCTTATCGCCGGATGGTCACCGTAGTCTTACGGGGCGCGGTACATTCTTCCGTCCAGGCAACCGTCCAAGGGATGGTCGGGCGGGCCCATCTGAAGCGTACCGCAAACGCGCGAAGGCGGCCTTTGATAGGCCGCCTTCGTTTAGGCTTCTACTCACTTCGCAGTGAGCCATCGTTCACAAATCCGCGCTTACGCCGCGAGCTTGCGCAGCACGTAGTGCAGGATACCGCCGTTGCGATAGTAGTCGAGCTCGTCCAGCGTATCGATGCGGCAGAGCAGCGAAACGCGCTGCAGCGAACCGTCGCCGGAGACGATCTCCGCAGTCAGCTTCTGGCGCGGCTTGAGGTCGCCGACGAGGCCGCGCAGCGTGACCTTCTCGTCACCCTTCAGGCCCAGCGACGACCACGAGGTGCCTTCCTCGAAGGTCAGCGGCAGCACGCCCATGCCGACCAGGTTGGAGCGGTGGATGCGTTCGAAGCTCTGGCAAATCACGGCGCGCACGCCGAGCAGGCGCGTGCCCTTCGCGGCCCAGTCGCGCGAGGAGCCGTTGCCGTATTCGGCGCCGGCGAACACCACCAGCGGCACCTTCTCTTCCTGGTACTTCATCGCGGCGTCGTAGATCGACATCTGCTCGCCGTCGGGCCAGTGCTTGGTGAGGCCGCCTTCCGGAATGTTGCCGTCGGCACCCTTCAGCATGAAGTTCTTGATGCGGATGTTGGCGAAGGTGCCGCGCATCATCACTTCATGGTTGCCGCGGCGCGTGCCGTACTGATTGAAGTCGGCCGGACGCACCTGGTGCTCGCTGAGATATTTGCCAGCCGGCGAGGTCAGCTTGATCGAACCGGCCGGCGAGATGTGGTCGGTGGTGATCTTGTCGCCGAACATTGCGAGGATGCGCGCCTCGACGATGTCGGTGACCGGCTCCGGCTCCTTCTTCATGCCGTCGAAATAAGGCGGGTTCTGCACATAGGTCGAAGACATGTTCCAGCGATAGGTCTCGCTCTCGACCGTCTTGATCTTGCGCCAGTTGGTGTCGCCCTTGAACACGTCGGCATACTTCTTCTTGAAGATCGACGCGGTCACGAACTTCTTCATGAGGGCGTTGATCTCTTTCGTCGTCGGCCAGATGTCCTTCAGATACACCGGCTTGCCGTCCTTGCCCTCGCCGAGCGGCTCGGCGGCAAGGTTCTTGGTGACGCTGCCGGCGAGCGCATAGGCGACGACCAGCGGCGGCGAGGCCAGGTAGTTCGCCTGCACGTCCGGCGAGACGCGGCCTTCGAAGTTGCGGTTGCCGGAGAGCACGGCGGCCGCGACGATGCCGTTGTCGTTGATCGACTTCGAGATCTCCTCCGGCAGCGGACCGGAATTGCCGATGCAGGTGGTGCAGCCGAAGCCGACCAGGTTGAAGCCGACCTTGTCGAGATCAGCCTGAAGGCCGGAATTCGCGAGATATTCCGCGACCACCTGGCTGCCCGGCGCGAGCGAGGTCTTCACCCAGGGCTTGGCCTTCAGGCCCTTCTTCACCGCATTGCGGGCGAGCAGGCCGGCGCCGATCAACACGCTCGGGTTGGAGGTGTTGGTGCAGGAGGTGATGGCGGCGATCACGACATCGCCATGGCCGAGATCGTAGTTCTTGCCTTCGACCGGGAAGCGCTTCGCCGGCTCCTCGGCCTTCTTGTACTCGCTGGCGAGTGCGAGCGAAAAGCCTTCCGCGACCGCGGGCAGCGCAATGCGGCCTTCGGGCCGCTTCGGGCCGGCCAATGACGGCACGACGTCGCCGAGATCGAGCGTCAGCGTCTCCGTGAACACCGGGTCGGGCGACTTGGCGGTGCGGAACAGGCCTTGTGCCTTGGCATAGGCCTGCACCAGCGCGACCCGCGCCGAGGCGCGGCCCGAGGTCTTGAGATAATCGAGCGCGGCGGCATCGACCGGGAAGAAGCCGCAGGTCGCGCCATATTCGGGCGCCATGTTGGCGATGGTCGCCTTGTCCGCGACCGAGAGATGGTCGAGGCCCGGGCCGAAGAACTCGACGAACTTGCCGACGACGCCGAGCTTGCGCAGCATCTGCGTCACGGTCAGCACGAGGTCGGTCGCAGTGACGCCTTCCTTCAGCGCACCCTTCAGCTTGAAGCCGACGACGTTGGGCAGCAGCATCGACAGCGGCTGGCCGAGCATGCAGGCTTCCGCCTCGATGCCGCCGACGCCCCAGCCGAGCACGGCCAGACCGTTGACCATGGTGGTGTGCGAATCAGTGCCGACGAGCGAGTCGGGATAAGCCACCTCGAAGGTGCCGGTCTTCCTGCCGACCGTCATCTTCTCCTTCTTGGTCCAGACCGTCTGGGCCAGATATTCGAGGTTGACCTGGTGGCAGATGCCGGTGCCGGGCGGCACGACGGCGAAGTTCGAGAACGCCTTCTGGCCCCACTTCAGGAACTCGTAGCGCTCCTGGTTCTGCTTGTATTCCTCGGTGACGTTCTTGCCGAAGGCCTTGTTGTCGCCGAAGAAGTTCACGATCACGGAGTGGTCGATGACGAGATCGACGGGAACCAGCGGATTGATCTTCTCTGCATCGCCGCCGAGCTTCTGCATCGCGTTGCGCATCGCGGCGAGGTCGACCACCGCGGGCACGCCGGTGAAGTCCTGCATCAGGACGCGCGCGGGACGGAAGGCGATCTCATGCTCCAGCGACTTCTTGCGCAGCCATTTCGACACCGCGACGATGTCTTCCTTCTTGACCGAGCGGCCGTCCTCGTTGCGCAGCAGGTTCTCGAGCAGGACCTTCATCGAATAGGGAAGTTTCGAAATTCCCTTCAGACCATTCTTCTCGGCCGTGGGCAGGCTGTAATACACATAGGTCTTGGCGCCGACCTTGAGGGTCTTTTTGCATTTGAAGCTGTCGAGCGAGGTCATGTAGGAGATCCCAATTGTTAGTTATACCCGGCAGGGGTATTTTAACACCGTTAGCGTATCAGGCTGGGCCGCTTGCAGGGGCAGGTTGAGTTGCTGCATCAAGTAGTTCCGGGCTTATAGAAGCTTTCTAACGGCGCCGCCACAGCCACAATCGTGCCGCAGCAATCCGCGAGCCAAAAATTCCCATGCGCTACCCCAAGATTTCCTGAGGCCTGGCTTTGAGCGGGTTGAAACGAGGCGAGATGCGGCTTTCCGGTCACGAGCTCAGATGCGTGCGGGGCGGACGCGAGGTGTTCGCCGGGCTCGGATTCGCGGCCGCCTCGGGCGAAGCCATCGCGGTGATGGGTCGCAACGGATCGGGCAAGACCTCGCTGCTGCGGCTGATCGCGGGCCTGCTCGTTCCCGCCGGCGGAACGATCGCGCTGGACGGGGGCGATGCCGAGCTGACGGTGCCGGAGCAGTGCCACTATCTCGGCCATCGCGATGCCCTGAAGCCGGCCCTCAGCGTGGCGGAAAATCTGGTCTTTTGGGCTGATTTTCTCGGCGGCGAGCGTTTCGACGCGACTGAGAGCCTCGCCAAAGTCGGCCTCGACCATGCGACCCATCTTCCGGCCGCCTTCCTCTCCGCCGGCCAGCGCCGCCGGCTCTCGCTGGCCCGGCTGCTGACCGTGCGGCGCCCGGTCTGGCTCCTGGACGAGCCGACCACGGCGCTGGACGTGGCCGGCCAGGACATGTTCGGTGGCCTGATGCATGAGCACCTGTCGCGGGGCGGCCTGATCATCGCCGCCACCCACGCGCCGCTCGGCATTGATTCGCGGGAGCTGCGGATTGGGGGGGCGGCGTGAAATTCATCGACCCTCAGTTTTCCAAGTGGCCGGCCGGCGCTCTCTCCGTTCCCTCCCCCCTTATGGGGGAGGGTCAGGGAGGGGGGTGCCACACGGCAGGACCTCTCGCTTCATGCGCTAGGGAAGCAGGCGCTCTGTTGCTGGCCGCCCGCCCCCGACAACCATCCCTCCCGGGGCTACCCCCCTCCCCTACCCTCCCCCACAAGGGGGGAGGGAGCGCAGGGTGCTCGCGGCCAGGCTCCGACGCAGCCGTATCACTCGGCGAGGTCACCCCATGACCGCCCTTGCCGCCCTCATTCGCCGGGACATCCGGATCGCGCTGCGCGTCGGCGGCGGGGCGCTGATCGGGGTGCTGTTCTTTCTGACCGTGGTGGTGCTGATGCCGTTCGCGGTCGGGCCGGATCTGGCGCTGTTGTCGCGGCTCGGACCGGCGATCCTGTGGCTCGGCGCGCTCTTGGCGAGCCTGCTCACCCTGGACCGGCTGTTCATGGCCGACCACGAGGACGGCTCGCTCGACCTGATCACGATGAGCCGGACGCCGCTGGAACTCGCCTGCGCCGCCAAGGCGCTGGCGCATTGGCTGGCCGCCGGCCTGCCGCTGATTGTCGCAACCCCCGTGCTCGGCCTGCTGCTCAACCTCGACATGGTCGCAACCGGCGCCGTGGCGCTGACGCTGCTGGCGGGCACGCCGGCCCTGACCTTCACCGGCATGATCGGCGCGGCACTGGCGGTGACGCTGCACCGCGGCGGGCTGCTGATGGCCGTTCTCGTGTTGCCGCTGTCGATTCCCGTGCTGATCTTCGGCGTTGCCGCATCGCAGGCCGTGATCGTCGGTCCCATGACGTTCGGCGCGCCGTTCTCGATTCTCTGCGCGCTGTCGCTGGTCAGCCTCGTCATCGGCCCATTCGCGGCGGCGGCGAGCCTGCGCCATGGTCTCGATTGAGATGGGCTCGACTGACCTTGACCCCGATCAATTTTCGCTGCGCCCTTTCGTGCTGATTGCCTGAGCGGCCCCCGGTGATTATCAGGATACCATGACGCTGATCGACCTCGCCAATCCGACACGGTTCCTCGCGCTCACGGCGCGGGTGTTGCCGTGTCTCGCGGCTGCGACCGTCATCCTGCTCGCGATCGGCCTCTACCAATCTGCCTACGCGCCCGACGACTACCAGCAGGGCGCGACCGTGAAGATCATGTTCATCCACGTGCCCAATGCCTGGCTGTCGATGTTCGTCTGGGGCGTGATGAGCATCGCCTCGCTGGGCACGCTGGTGTGGCGGCATCCGCTTGCCGACGTCGCCGCCAAAGCTGCCGCTCCCATCGGCGCCGCCTTCACCTTCCTCGCGCTGCTCACGGGCTCGCTGTGGGGCCGGCCGATGTGGGGCACCTATTGGGAATGGGATGCGCGGCTGACCTCGGTGCTGATTCTGTTCCTGATGTATCTCGGCCTGATGGCGCTGTGGCGCGCGGTGGACGATCCCTCGCGCGCGGCGCGCGCCGCGGCGGTGCTGACCCTGGTCGGCGCCATCAACCTGCCCATCATCAAGTTCTCGGTTGACTGGTGGAACACACTGCACCAGCCGGCCTCGGTGATGCGCATGGGCGGCTCGGCCCTCGACAAGTCGTTCCTGATTCCGCTGCTGGTGATGGCGATCGCATTCACGCTGCTGTTCATCACGCTGCACTTGGCTGCGATGCGCAACGAAATCCTGCGCCGCCGCGTCCGCTCGCTGCAGATGATGCAGGCGAGCCGCGTAGCGTTTTCGAGCGACGTGGCCGCCGGCTCGCGTCAAGAAAACGCGTCAAAAGAAGTGGGGGCCGCATGACGATGTCGCTTGGTCCCTACGCGTCCTTCATCGTGATGTCTTATGCGGCTGCCGCCCTCGTGGTCGCAATCCTCATCGGCTGGGTCATGCTCGATTATCGCAGCCAGACGCAGCGCCTGCGCGAGCTTGAGGAGCGCGGCATCACCCGCCGTTCGGGCCGCAGCGCGGCGGAGCTGCGATGAGCGATCAGTCGCCCTCCGCTCCGCCGCAGCGCCGCACCTTCCTGATGGTGCTGCCGCTGATCGCCTTCATCGCACTCGCGCTGCTGTTCTGGTTCCGGCTCGGCAGCGGCGATCCCTCGCGGATTCCCTCCGCACTGATCGGTCGGCCGGCGCCGCAGGCGGCGCTGCCGCCGCTGGAGGGATTGCAGGACAACGGGACGCAAGTGCCGGGCCTCGATCCCGCCGCGTTCAAGGGCAAGGTCAGCCTAGTCAATGTCTGGGCGTCCTGGTGCGTGCCGTGCCATGACGAGGCGCCGCTCCTGACCGAGCTCGCCAAGGACAAGCGCTTCCAGCTGGTCGGCATCAACTACAAGGACGCCTCCGACAACGCGCGCCGCTTCCTCGGCCGCTACGGCAACCCGTTCGGCCGCGTCGGCGTCGATGCGAATGGCCGCGCCTCGATCGAATGGGGCGTCTACGGCGTGCCGGAAACCTTCGTCGTCGGGCGCGAGGGCACCATCGTCTACAAGCTGGTGGGGCCAATCACGCCGGATAACCTGCGGACGGTGTTGATGCCGCAGATGGAGAAGGCGTTGAAGGCGGCGGGGAGCTGATCGCCGCGCTCGTGCGACACACTGTCATCGCCCGACTTGAATCGGGCGATCCAGTATTCCAGAAACGTCAGACGTATACGGAGAAGCCGCGGCGTACCGGATTCCCCGCTTTCGCGGGGAATGACAGCGGTATGTGGGTCGATGTTTCGCCCTACCCCTTGCTCACATCCCCTGCTTCGGCCTCGCTGGTCTCCAGCGACACCGGCTCGAGATGGTAGCGCTTGGTCAGCGGCATCTGGGCGATGGCGAAGATCATCGTGATGGGCGTCACGCCGAACACCTTGAAGTTCACCCAGAAGTCCGTGCTCTGGGTGCGCCAGACGATCTCGTTCAGCACCGCCATGCCGGCGAAAAACAGCGCCCAGCGCAGGGTGAGGATGCGCCAGCCCTGCGGCGTCAGATTGAACACCTGGTCGAACATCACGGCGATGAAGGACCGGCCGAACAGCAGGCCGCCGCCGAGGATCGCGGCGAACAGGCCGTAGATGATGGTCGGCTTGACCTTGATGAAGGTCTCGTCGTGCAGCACCAGGGTCAGCGTGCCGAACACCAGCACGACCACGCCTGTCACGATCGCCATGATCGGGATGTGGCGGGTCACCACATAGGCGGCGACCATCGCTGCCACGATCGCGACCATGAAGGCACCGGTCGCCGCGAACAGATTGAACTTCGCATTCACGAAAAAGAACACGAGCAGCGGACCGAGCTCGGTCGTGAGCTTGAACAGCGGATGCGGCTGGGTCTTGTCCATTACCTGACCTTCTTTGCTGTCATCCCCCGCGAAAGGCGGGGGATCCAGTATTCCAGAGGCAGCTCGGCTGAACCGAGAAGCTGCGGCGTACTGGATGCCCGCCTTCGCGGGGCATGACGAGGAAACCTACGACTCGATTCCGGCGATCGCGCGGGCGAAGTCGCGCGCGGTGAACGGCGCGAGATCGTCGACGCCTTCGCCGACGCCGATGAAATGCACCGGCAGTTTGAATTTCTCCGCGAGCGCCACCAGGATGCCGCCGCGCGCGGTGCCGTCGAGCTTGGTCATCACGAGGCCGGTGACGCCTGCGGTGCGATGGAAGGCCTCGACCTGCGACAGCGCGTTCTGGCCGACGGTGGCATCCAGCACCAGCAGCACCGCATGCGGCGCAGTGGCGTCCACCTTGCGGATGACACGCACGACCTTTTCGAGCTCGTTCATCAGCTCGGCCTTGTTTTGAAGGCGGCCCGCGGTGTCGATCAGGAGCACGTCGATGTTCTGCTCCTTCGCCGCGGTCAGCGCGTTGAAGGCGAGGCTGGCCGAATCCGAGCCCTGAGCGCCTGATATGACGGGCGTCTTCGTCCGCTCGCCCCAGACCTTGAGCTGCTCGATCGCCGCCGCGCGAAACGTGTCGCCGGCGGCCAGCATCACCTTGCGGCCTTCGGACGCAAATTTCTGCGAGAGCTTTCCGATCGTGGTGGTCTTGCCGGAGCCGTTGACGCCGACGACGAGAATGACGAACGGCTTCCTGGCCGTGTCGATCTCGAGTGGCTTCGCCACCGGCGCCAGCACCTTTTCGACCTCGGTCGCGACGACGTCCTTGACTTCGTCGGCCGAGATCGCCTTGTCATAGCGTCCCGTACCGACCGCGTCCGCGATCCGTACCGCGACCGAGGTGCCGAGATCGGCCCGCAAGAGCACGTCCTCGATGTCGTCGAGCATGGCGCGGTCGAGCTTGCGCTTGGTGACGAGGTCGGCGACCGCGGTCCCGAGCGAGGACGACGTGCGCTTCAGCCCGTTGGACAGGCGGCGCCACCAGCTCAGCTTGGGGGTCTCGGAGGTATCGTTCATGTGCTCGTGCCGCCGATTTGAAGTTCCTACTCTCTTGCCGCAAGTTCGGTTAGGAACTTCAAATCGAAGAGCGGCACGAGAGTAATCTTCTTTACTAGTGCGGCTTTTGGATTTGGCATTCGCTTGGCGGTTGCGGCCACCACCGAGCGAATGCCAAATCCGCCGCACTGGCGTGTGTTAGCCGTTCCGGCTCCTAAACGAAAGTCTTGCAATTGCTCGATGTTCCCGAATTGACCGCTGAGGAGATTTTGTCGCGCGTGCTCCATCGCGACGGGCTGATGCTGGTTATCGACAAGCCGGCCGGCCTGCCGGTGCATCGCGGCCCCAAGGGCGGCGCGAACCTGGAAGCCTCGTTCGACGCGCTCCGCTTCGGCCTGCCGCGGCCGCCGGTGCTGGCCCACCGGCTCGACAAGGACACCTCCGGCTGCCTCGTGCTCGGACGCCATCGCAAGGCGACCGCATCGCTGGGCCTGCTGTTCAAGCACGGCAAGATCGGCAAGACCTACTGGGCCGTGGTCGAGGGCGGGCCCACCGAGGACGAAGGCACGATCGACATGCCGCTCGGCCGGCTCAATGCCGAGCGCGGCTGGTGGCAGAAGCCGGACCCGGAGGGGCAGAAGGCCATCACCAATTGGAAGGTGATGGGCCGGGGCGAGGGCGTGACCTGGCTCGCCATGGAACCCGTCACCGGCCGGACCCACCAATTGCGGGTACACTCGGCCGCGACCGGCTGGCCGATCTTCGGCGATAACATTTACGGCAACGGCCCGCGCTTCGGCGAGCCGCGCCTGCACCTGCATTCCCGCGAGATCGTGGTGCCGATCTCCCGGAACAAGGAGCCGATCCGCGTCGTGGCGCCCACCCCGCCGCACATGCATGAGAAGCTCAGGGCCTGCGGGTGGGACGGGGAGTAGGTGCAAACCGGCTTCGGGTTACACAAATCGCGCCACGAGCTTTCTCACCTCTCCCGCTTGGCAAGCGGGAGAGGTCGGCGCGGAGCGCCGGGTGAGGGCTTTCTCCGCTTGGGGATTGTCCCATTGCCGAGACACCCTCTCCCTAGCCCTCTCCCGCAAGCAAGCGGGAGAGGGAACGCATCCGTTCCGTGGCAGCGATCGCCCTGTTCTCGCCGGTGCATGGTTTACCAAACCTTCAGCGCTCGCCTCTAATGATAATGGTTGCTTAGGAAAAGCTTCCGTAACCGCTCGGGACGAGCAGCGCGTGATGTCGAAGGCCCAGCAATCGATCATCGACGAGGTCGAATCTGCGATTCTGGCAGGCTCGCCGGAAAAGGGGCTGGAGACGGCCCGGCGCGTCACCGACCTGTTCCTGGCTTCCGCCGGCAGCTTTGACGACGAGCAGATCGCGCTGTTCGACGACGTGCTCGAGCGCCTGATCGGCACGATCGAGCTGCGCGCCGTCGCCGACATGGGCGCACGCGTCGCACTCGCCGAGATCAGCGCACAGCTCGCGCCGATCGCGCAGGCACCGCCGTCCGTGATCCGCCGCCTCGCCAACAATGACGAGATCCGCATCGCCGGTCCCGTGCTGCAGGAATCCGCGCGCCTCGACGACGGCGAACTGGTGAAGATCGCCTCCAGCAAGGACGAGCCGCATCTGCTCGCGGTCGCCGGACGCTGGTGGCTGAAGGAAATCGTCACCGATGCGCTGCTTGCGCGCCGCTATCCGAGGGTCAGCCGGCGGCTCGCCGCCAATCCCGGCGCGCGCCTCTCCGGAGGCGGATTTGCCATCATCGTCGGACAGGCCGAAAGCGATCCGGAGCTCGCCGTCAGCGTCGGCGTTCGCGTCGATTTGCCATCGGATCTGCGTCGCCAATTGCTGCGCTCGGCGACGGATGCCGTGCGCGCCCGCCTGTTGTCGCGCGCGCCGCCGCATCTGTTCGAGGAAATCCAGAGCGCGATCGCAGCCGTCACCATCGGCGTCGAGCGCGAGATGTCCGGTGTCCGCGATTTCGAAGGCGCCAAGCGCGCCATCGCAGGCCTCAAGGCGACCGGCCAGCTTGATGAGGCGGCGTTGTCCGGCTTCGCCAGACAGCGGCGCTATGAGGAGACCGTGGCGAGCCTTGCGGCGTTGTCCGGGTCGACGGTCGACGTGATTCGCCCGCTGATGCAGAGCTTGCGCGAGGACGGTCTGCTGGTGCCGTGCAAGGCGGCGCAGCTCAGCTGGGAGACGACAGCCGCCGTGCTCGAAAGCCGCTTCGCGACGGGCGCGATGAAGCCGGCCGATCTCGCCAGGGCGCAGGATCATTTTGCGAGAATGACGACGGAGGACGCGCGGCGCACGCTGCGGTTCTGGCAGGTGCGGGCGTCGTAGGACTCTGCAAGGGAGAGGGGAAGAGCGAGCGGCTTATACGATCAGACGCGCGCCATCACTGGCAGTAATCTCAAGCCGCACGATGCTTCCGACACGCTCGCCTGCAACAGCCACCGGTAAATAATGCTCCGTGCGGCCCTGCCCCGCGCTCTCGATCAGCACATCGCGCGTTGCGCCGACCTCGGCCTGCAGCCGCTTCTGCAGTGCGGCTTCACCGGCTGCACGCAACCGCCTCGCACGGTCCTTGATCGCTGCGCCCGCAACCTGCGGCATCCGCGCGGCCGGGGTGCCGGGACGCGGCGAATAGGGGAAGACGTGCAGGAATGTCAGCCCACATTCCTCGACGAGGGCGAGCGAATGCGAGAACATCTCCTCCGTCTCGGTCGGAAAGCCCGCAATGATGTCGGCGCCGAAGGCGATGTCCGGGCGCAGGCGGCGGACCTGGTCGCAGAAGGCGATCGCGTCATGGCGCGAATGCCGCCGCTTCATGCGCTTCAGGATCATGTCGTCGCCTGATTGCAGCGACAGGTGCAGATGCGGCATCACTCGCGAATCGTCGGCGATGGCATCGAGCAGATCGCCGTCGGCCTCGATCGAATCGATCGAGGAGATGCGCAGGCGCTTCAGCTCCGGCACATGCCGCAAGATCTGCTTGGTCAACATGCCGAGCTTCGGCGCGCCCGGCAGATCGGTGCCGTAGCTGGTGAGGTCGACGCCGGTCAGCACGATCTCGGCATGACCACGCTCGACCAGTGTCCGCGCCTGCTCCACCACGGCACCCATCGGCACCGAGCGCGAATTGCCGCGGCCGAACGGGATGATGCAGAAGGTGCAGCGATGGTCGCAGCCGTTCTGGACCTGGAGGAACACACGCGGCAGGCCGCTCGCATAGCCCTCGACGAGATGCGGCGCCATCTCCCTGATAGCCATGATGTCGCTGACGGCGATCTTCTCGCTGGCGCCGACCTCGAACGCCGCATGCGTCTCGCGCCACGCATCGCCGTGCAGCTTGTCGTCATTGCCGACGACACGATCGACCTCGGCCATGTCGGCGAACATCGCAGCTTGCGTCTGCGCGGCACAGCCGGTGACGACGATGCGCGCACCGGGCCGCTCGCGCTTCAATTTGCGGATCGACTGGCGCGCCTGCGCCACCGCCTCGTTGGTGACGGCGCAGCTGTTGATGACGATGGTGTCGGAAAGGCCTGCGTCTTCCGCTTTGCTGCGGATCACCTCGGCCTCGAACGCATTGAGGCGGCAGCCGAAGGTGACGACCTCGACGCCCATCACGTGGCCGGCGCGAACAGTGCCGGATCGAAGGTGCCCTCATATTCGAAGGTCGCCGTGCCGGTCATCAGCACGTGATCGTCGCGCTCGCGCCATTCGATGCCGAGCTTGCCGCCGGGCAGCGTGATCTCAACCTTGCGCTCGGCGCGCTTCAGCCGCGCCGCGGCGACGGCTGTGGCGCAAGCGGCCGACCCGCAGGCCTTGGTCAGGCCCGCACCGCGTTCCCAGGTGCGGATCGTGATGTGCTCGCGATCGACGACATGGGCGAGCGTGATGTTGGCGCGCTCCGGAAAGATCGGATGGTTTTCCAGCAGCGGACCGAAGCGGCCGAGATCATACGCGTTGACGTCCTCGACCCAGAACACCGCATGCGGATTGCCCATGCTCACCACGGAGGGCGAATGCAGGATCGGATTGTCGATCGGCCCGATCTGCAATTCGATGTAGCGGGTGTCGCGAAACTCTTCCGCCAGCGGAATGTCCTGCCAGCCGAATTTTGGTACGCCCATATCCACGGTGTAGAGGTCGGCCGCTGGACCCTGCCAGGCATTGAGCAGGCCGGCGGCCGTCTCGAAGGTCGCGGCGGTCTGCCCGGTCTTCTCGAAGATGCGGCGCACGACGCAGCGCATGCCGTTGCCGCAGGCCCCGGCCTCCGAGCCGTCATGATTGTAGATGCGGATGAAGGCCTCGGTGCCGTCCAGCCGCGGCTTCTGCAACACCATGAGCTGGTCATAGGCGATGCCGCCTTGCGCAGACGCCACCGCCCGCGCATCGTCCGGCGTCACCTTTGCTGTGGAATCGCGCATGTCGACAACGACGATCTCGTTGCCGATGCCGTTCATCTTGGCAAATGCGTGGTTGGCCAGCGCGCTCATGAAAATTCCCGAATTTCGCCTGCCTTATATGGCGATCCTTGCCGGCTTGGCCAGTGATTTGCGGCCGCGAACCAGGACATCGGCCATGACGCATCTGTCATGGGACGAATTCGGCGCTCGCGTGTTAGAACGGCGCGGTTCGCGCGAACCGGGACGCGCGGCCGGGTTGAGGCATTGGTGGGCAAGGCCTTGATGAATTTGGGCCTTGGTGAATCAAGGCCCTGGGGAGAATAGAATGACCAGTTTTCGTCGTCTCGCTTTGGCCGCGCTGATCCCGGCAGCGGCCATGTCGATCGGCCTGTCCGGGGCTCCGGCACAGACACCCGGCCCGGCACCGGCCGCGTCGGCAAGCCCCTCGCCTGCGCCACCGGCAGCACCCGTCCCAGCCGCAAGCGCATCGCCAGCCCCGGCGGCAAGCCCGTCGCCGGCGGCCAGCGCCTCGCCATCCCCAGCGGCGACGCCTTCGCCCGCGGCCAGCGCTTCACCGTCCCCCGCCCCGACGTCCCCACCCCCGGCGGCCGCCGCGACGCCCGCCCCGGTGCAGACCGCCGATCCGTTCGGCCTCGAGACCACGCTCGAGGCCAGGAAGGTCGTGATGGTCAAGGGCACCGCGAATTGGGAGTCCGCCTTCGACACGCTGATCGACGCCTTCAAGGCGCTGAACACGCTGCTGGACAAGCAGGGCATCAAGCACGCCGGCAATCCGATGATCGTCTACACCTCGACCGACGATACCGGCTTCACCTTCCTTGCCGAGATCCCGGTCGACCAGGATCCCAAGAACCTGTCCAAGGACATGAGCATCGGCAAATCGCCGGAGGGCAAGGCGCTCAAATTCGTCCATCGCGGCTCCTACGACAACATGGACAACACCTATGAGGCGATCACCAATCACCTCGACGACAAGAAGCTGGAAGCCAAGGATACCTTCATCGAGGAGTACCTCACCGATCCGCTGAAGACGGCCGAGGACAAGCTCGTGATCAACGTTTTCGTGCCACTGAAGTGAGACCGATGAAAAAGCCTGCCCTACTCGCCGCCGTTTTCGCCACGCTGCTGGCAACGCCTGCGCTCGCCGATGATTTTCCGTCCGCCATTTCGGTGAGCGGCGAAGCCACGATTTCCGCGGCGCCCGATCTCGCGCAAATCGATGCCGGCGTCGCCAACGACGCCAAGACGGCGAAGGAAGCTGCCGACGCCAACAATGCCGCGATGGGCAAGGTGCTGCTGGCGCTGAAGGGCGCAGGGATCGCCGAGAAGGACTACCAGACCTCGCGCTTGTCGCTGCAGCCGCAATACGGCCAGAACAAATCCACCGGCGCCTCGCCCGTGGTCGGCTTCCGCGCGAGCAACCGCGTCACCGTGAAGATTCGCGACGTGACCAAGGTTGCCGGCGTCATCGACACGCTGGTCAACGCCGGCGCCAACGATATCGGCAACATCTCCTTCGAGGTGACGCAGGCGTCGAAGCTGCTCGACGATGCGCGCGCGCAGGCGATCGCCGATGCGCGACGCAAGGCGGAGGTCTATGCCAGGGCCACCGGCGTGACGCTGGGCGCGCCCCTCAGCGTCACCGAGGGCGGTGGCCCGGTGCCGCTGTTCAAGGGCCGCATGGCAGCGCCAATGGCGGCAGCACCGCAGGCCGCGGTGGCACCCGGCGAGGAGACGCTGTCGGTGACGGTGAATGTGAGCTGGGCGATCAAGCCGGGGCAGTAGGTCTCGTGTCCCGGACGCGCTGCGGCACGCAGTGACGCTGCGCAGAGCCGGGACCCAGGCAGCAACACGATACAATGCAGCGACATGGGCCCCGGCTCAGCAGCGCATCACTGACGTGCTGCGCTGCGTCCGGGGCACGAGCTGTGCGTGTGGAGAGCTAAATCTCCACCACCTGCCCAGGCTTCATCGCCACGAATCTTTCCTGTGGAATCTTCACGGCATCCAGTGCCTCGATCAGCGCCTTGGCCGGCGCGTCGATCGCTTCATCGGTCAGCTGGAACGTGCCGTGGTGATGCCCGAGCGCGGCCTCGGCGCCGCAGTCGAGCAGCGCCTTCACGGCATCTTCCGGGTTCATGTGCTGGTCGCGCATGAACCAGCGCGGCTCGTAGGCGCCGATCGGCAGGATCGCGAGGCGCAGCGGCCCGTGCTTATCGGCGACGCGGCGGAAGTGCCTGCCGTCGCCATAGCCGGAATCGCAGACGACGTAGATCTTGCCGGCCGGCGTCTCCAGCACGAAGCTCGCCCACAGCGCCTTGTTGCGGTCGAACAGGCTGCGCGCCGTCCAGTGCCGGGTCGGCACCAGATGCACGGCGATGCCGCCGCCGAGCTCGACGCGATCGTGCCAGTCGAAGGCCTCGACCTTGATCGTGGGATCGGCGTCGCGCATCGTGACGTCATTGCCGAGCGGGGTGACGACGCGCGGGGCGAAATTCTTGGTGAGCCGCGACAGCGTCGCGATATCCAGATGATCGTAGTGCCCGTGCGAGACCAGCACGACATCGATCCGCGGCAGCTTCTCGAAGGCGATGCCGGGATCGTTGTGCCGCTTCGGCCCGGCCCAGGCGACCGGCGAGACCCGCATCGACCAGACGGGATCGATCAGGATGTTGAGGCCGCCGGCCTGGATCAGCCAGCTGGCGTGGCCGACGAAGGAGAGCCGCGCCTTGCCGCTGTCGACCCGCTGCGGCGGGGTGTCGGCATGCGGGCTCGGAGCCCACTCCGGCCATTTCGCGCGCTGCCGCTTGCCGCCGAACTGCCAGCGCAGCACCTCACGAAGCGATTTCGGCGGCGCGCCGTCGGGGTCGAAGAAGTGCCGGCCGTTGAAATGGTCGGAAGCGGGGCCGTCATAGATTTTCATACGGGACATCCAGAGGGAACGCCGACCAGAGCACCGGCTCCGGCGAGCAGCCCGAACCGGCGGCGGGTGACCGGCGCGGCGGGCGTCTAGGGATCGTCGGGGCGGTAAGACATCACCGGCTATATGGGCCGGGCTGCCGGAAAAGGAACCCGTCGCCAAAAAGACCACAACTTCAGTATCTTGCCTGACCGAGCGCGACCCGGCACCTTAACTTTCCTTGACTTTTGGGCGGGAGCGGCGTTTAACCCCGCCACTTTCTCGGAAAGGCTTTCTTTTCGACCCGCCGACCGGCCTTAGGACCGGAGGTCAACGCCCGACAGCGCTGTGCGCCCTCGGGCGCAAAGGTGTTTGGAAGAATGCATATCCAAGGAAGTCGTCATCGCCCGACTTGATCGGGCGATCCAGTATCCAGAGGCGGCTCGGCTGGAACCGAGGTGCCGCGGCGTACTGGATGCCCCGGTCAAGCCGGGGCATGACAGCGGAGAGTAACGGCGCGCCCCTCATCGGGGGACAGCAACAGGACAACGGCATTGTTCGACAATCTGTCGGAACGGCTTGGCGGCATTCTCGATCGTCTGACGGGGCGCGGTGCGCTGACCGAAAAGGACGTCGACGCCGCGATGCGCGAGGTGCGCCGCGCGCTGCTGGAGGCCGACGTCGCGCTCGAGGTGGTGCGCAGCTTCACCGAACGCGTCCGCGAGCAGGCGATCGGCGCCACCGTCGTCAAGTCGGTCACGCCCGGCCAGATGGTGGTCAAGATCGTCCATGACGAGCTGATCAACACGCTCGGCGCCGAAGGCCAGACCATCGACGTCAATTCCGTGCCGCCGGTGCCGATCATGATGGTCGGCCTGCAAGGCTCCGGCAAGACCACCACCACCGCAAAGCTCGCCCGCCGCCTGGTCCAGCGCGACAAGCGCAAGGTGCTGATGGCCTCGCTCGACGTCTATCGCCCGGCGGCGATGGAGCAGCTGGCCGTGCTCGGCCGCGACCTCGACATTCCGACCCTGCCGATCGTCGCCGGCCAGCAGCCGCCGCAGATCGCCAAGCGCGCGCTGGAAGCCGGCAAGCTCGGCGGCTACGACGTCGTGCTGCTCGACACCGCCGGCCGCACCACGCTCGACGAAGAGATGATGGCGGAGGCGGCCGCGATCAAAGCCGCGGCGAACCCGCATGAAGTGCTGCTGGTGGCGGACTCGCTCACCGGCCAGGACGCCGTGAACCTCGCGCGCTCGTTCGACCAGCGCGTCGGCCTCACCGGCATCGTGCTGACCCGCGTCGACGGCGACGGCCGCGGCGGCGCCGCGCTGTCGATGCGCGCTGTCACCGGCAAGCCGATCAAGCTGCTCGGCACCGGTGAAAAGACCGACGCGCTGGAGGATTTCCACCCCGACCGTATCGCCGGCCGCATCCTCGGCATGGGCGACGTGGTGTCGCTGGTCGAACGCGCCGCCGCCAACATCGACGCCGAAAAGGCCGCGCGCACCGCCGAGCGGATGCGCAAGGGTCAGTTCGACCTCAACGACATGCGCGAGCAGCTGCTGCAGATGTCCAGCATGGGCGGCATCAGCGGGCTGATGGGCATGATGCCCGGCATCTCCAAGATGAAGAACCAGATCGCGGCGGCCGGCATCGACGACAAGATCCTGAAGCGCCAGGTCGCGATCATCGATTCCATGACCCGCGACGAGCGCCGGCATCCGGATATCTTGAAAGCGAGCCGCAAGAAGCGCATCGCCGCAGGCAGCGGCCAGAGTGTCGAGCACGTCAACAAGCTGCTCAAGATGCACCGGAACATGGCCGACGTGATGAAGGCCATGGGCTCGGGCAAGCGCGGCCCGCTCGCCGGCATCGCCCAGGCGATGGGCTTTGGCGGCGGTATGAAGCCTCCCTCTCCGGAAGAGATGAAGGCGCTTCAGGAGAAGATGCAGAGCGGCGGCGGACAGGGCCTGCCGAACCTGCCGAAGGATTTGCCGGCTGGTCTTCGCCAGGGTCTGCCCAACCTTCCTGGACTGACCGGGCTGAGCGGCAAGCCGACGCTACCGGGCCTCGGCGGTTTTCCGGGCAAGAAGAAATGAGGAATTCGTCGCGGGGGACCGCACCGGTCCCACGCAACGCGGAATACCAATCAACCGAACAAACTGTACTTTGAAGGAGAACTGAATGTCCGTCGTTATCCGCCTCGCCCGCGCAGGCACCAAGAAGCGTCCCGTCTATCACGTCGTCGTCGCCGACTCGCGCTTTCCGCGCGATGGCCGCTTCATCGAGCGTCTCGGCTACTTCAATCCGCTGCTGCCGAAGGACAACGAGGCGCGCCTCAAGCTCGACATGGAGAAGGTGAAGGCCTGGGTCGCCAAGGGCGCGCAGCCGTCGGACCGCGTGGCGCGTTTCCTCGACGCTGCCGGCGTCAAGAAGCGCGAAGCGCGCAACAACCCGCAGAAGGCCGTGCCGCGCAAGGAGCGCAAGGCGCAGGCCGAAGCCGCCGCGAAGGGTTAAGGCCAGGCCATGTCGGCGCTGGTCTGCGTCGCGCGGATCGGCGCCGCGCATGGTGTGCGCGGTGCGGTCAAATTGTGGACCTTCACCGAAGATCCCTTCGCCATCAGGCGCTACGGCCCGCTGCTGTCCAAGGACGGCAAGCGTCAGTTCGAGGTCGCAACGGCGCGCGAGGCGAAAGATCATCTGGTCGCGACGTTCAAGGGCGTCACGACTCGCGATGACGCCGAGCGCCTCAATGGCATCGAGCTCTACGTCCCGCGGGACAAGCTGCCCGCGACCGACGAGGACGAATATTACCACACCGATCTGATCGGGCTCGCCGCCGTCACCGCGGACGGCGACGCGCTCGGCCGCGTGCTCGCGATCCACAATTTCGGCGCCGGCGACATCATCGAGATCGCCCCGTCCAAGGGCACGACGCTGCTGCTGCCGTTCACCAACGCGGTGGTGCCGGAGGTCGATCTCGCCGGCGGGCGCGTCGTGATCGCACTGCCGCAGGAGATCGAGGGCGAGGACGAGGATGCCTCCGCGAGTCGTCCCGGCGAAAGCCGGGAGCCGTAACCAAAGGCCCGAATTTTTCGCTAAGCTGATCGCTCCAGCCATCGCAAGACTGGTTGCGGTGCTTATGGGTCTTGGGTCTGCGCGCGCTTGAGGCGCGCTTGTCCGGACGACGAGAACTGAGATCGAATGACCAACCCCTCACCCTGGCGCGCGACGGTGCTGACGCTGTTTCCGGAGATGTTTCCGGGACCGCTCGGCGTGAGTCTGGCCGGACGTGCGCTGGCCTCCGGGCTCTGGCAGCTCGAGGCGCGGGACATCCGCGCCTCCGCCACCGATCGCCACCGCAGCGTCGACGACACCCCGGCCGGCGGCGGCCCGGGCATGGTGCTGCGCGCGGACGTTCTGGCCGCCGCCATCGATGCAGCGCAGATCGGTCCCGAGCGGCCCCGCCTGCTGATGAGCCCGCGGGGGCGGCCACTGACCCAGGCCCGCGTCGTCGAGCTAGCCCAGGGCCCCGGCCCCCTGATCGTCTGCGGGCGGTTCGAGGGGGTGGACCAGCGGGTGATCGACGGGCGGGGCCTGGAGGAGGTCTCGATCGGCGATTACGTGCTCTCAGGCGGCGAAATCGCGGCCCTGGCCCTGATCGACGCCTGTGTCCGGCTGCTGCCGGGCGTAATGGGCAAGGAGGCCTCGGGAACCGAGGAAAGCTTTTCGGACGGCCTGCTCGAATACCCCCAATACACCCGCCCGCAGCTGTTCGAAGGAACCCCGATCCCGGAAATCCTGACCTCGGGCGACCACGCCAAGGTCGAGGCCTGGCGGCGGGCGCAATCGGAGACCCTGACGGCGGCCCGGCGGCCGGATTTGTGGGCGCAAGTGCCGACCCATATCCCGAATCGGGCCGGGCGCCAAAAAACGCCAAAAAGCAAGACAGACGGGTGACAAACGCTCCGGCTTGCCTTATAGGAGCGGCCACATCCGCAATAGCTGGATCGACGAATTTCGCGCAGCCCCCGATCTGCGGCTGGGCGCGCCGATGGAGATTTACCCATGAACCTGATCAAGCAGCTCGAGCAAGAGCAATTCGACAAGCTGTCCGCCGGCAAGACCATTCCGGAATTCGGTCCCGGCGACACCGTGATCGTCAACGTGAAGGTCGTCGAAGGCGACCGCACTCGCGTGCAGGCCTATGAAGGCGTCTGCATCGGCCGCTCCGGCGGCGGCCTCAACGAGAGCTTCACCGTCCGCAAGATCTCCTATGGCGAGGGCGTCGAGCGCGTGTTCCCGGTGATGTCGCCGATGATCGACTCGATCAAGGTGGTGCGCCGCGGCAAGGTGCGTCGCGCCAAGCTCTATTACCTCCGCAACCTCCGCGGCAAGTCGGCCCGCATCGTCGAGAAGACTGAGCACGCCAAGGCCGCCGTCAACGAGTAAGCTCCGCTTACAGACGAGTTTCGAAGAGCGCGGGCAGAACCCCGCGCTTTTTTGTTGCGTCAGCCGTGCGCGTCAAAGCTCTCGCGCTTCCAATTCGGCCTGCTATATATCTCTGGAATGTTTCCAGATCTGACCAGACCCTCGTCCGTCAAGCGCATCGTCATCGACGATCGCTCGCGGTTGCCTGGCCGGTTCTTCGGACGCTTCGTGACCTCGGCAACGTCAGAGCTTACGCGCGCAGCCTAAAAGCTGCGCTGACGATTTTGTTGCCCGCGCGCCATCCGCGCTCATCGCTGACACACATTCTCCGGAGCTTAAGCTCATGTCCAAGCCGACCACATTGTACGACAAGATCTGGAACGACCACCTGGTGCACGAAGCCGAGGACGGCACCTGCCTGCTCTACATCGACCGCCACCTGGTGCATGAGGTGACCTCGCCGCAGGCGTTCGAAGGCCTGCGCGCAACGGGACGCAAGGTGCATGCGCCCGAGAAGACGCTCGCCGTCGTCGACCACAACGTGCCGACCACCGACCGCACCAAACCGAATCCCGACCCTGAGAGCATCGAGCAGATCAAGGCGCTGGCCGAGAACGCCAGGGAATTCGGCGTCGAATATTACAACGAGTTCGACAAGCGCCAGGGCATCGTCCACGTCATCGGTCCCGAGCAGGGCTTTACGCTGCCCGGCACCACCATCGTCTGCGGTGACAGCCACACCTCGACGCATGGCGCGTTCGGCGCGCTCGCGCACGGCATCGGCACCTCCGAGGTCGAGCACGTGCTGGCGACGCAGACGCTGATCCAGAAGAAGGCGAAGAACATGCGCGTCACCGTCGACGGCAAATTGCCTGACGGCGTGACCGGCAAGGACATCATCCTCGCCATCATCGGCGAGATCGGCACCGCCGGCGGCACCGGCTACGTGCTGGAATATGCCGGCGAGGCGATCCGCGCGCTCTCGATGGAAGGCCGCATGACGGTCTGCAACATGTCGATCGAAGGCGGCGCCCGCGCCGGTCTCGTCGCGCCCGACCAGAAGGCCTACGACTTCCTGCGCGACCGGCCGAAGGCGCCGAAGGGCGCGGCCTGGGACGCGGCGATGCGCTATTGGGAGACACTGCGCTCCGACGAAGGCGCGCATTTCGACCACGAGCTGCGCCTCGATGCGGCAAAGCTGCCGCCGATCGTGACCTGGGGCACCTCGCCTGAAGACGTCATCTCGATCAGCGGCATCGTGCCCGATCCCGACAAGATCGCGGACGAGGCCAAGCGCATCTCCAAGCATCGCGCGCTGAAATACATGGGCCTGACCGCGGGAACGAAGATCACCGACATCAAGCTCGACCGCGTCTTCATCGGCTCCTGCACCAACGGCCGCATCGAGGACCTGCGTGCGGCAGCGAAGATTGCCGAAGGCAAGACCGTTTCATCGAACGTCAGCGCCATGGTCGTGCCGGGCTCCGGCATCGTGAAGGAACAGGCGGAAGCCGAGGGTCTCGACAAGATCTTCATCAAGGCCGGCTTCGAATGGCGCGAGCCGGGCTGCTCGATGTGCCTTGCCATGAATCCGGACAAGCTGAAGCCGGAAGAGCGCTGCGCCTCGACCTCGAACCGCAACTTCGAGGGCCGCCAGGGCTTCAAGGGCCGCACGCATCTGGTCTCGCCGGCCATGGCGGCGGCAGCAGCGATCGCCGGTCACTTCGTCGATGTCAGGGACTGGCGGTAAGCCAGTTCCTGCAATTGTAGTGATCGCGGCAAACCGCCGTTAATCGGCGGCGACGACAGTGTCCTCGCGACCGTTCGCGAGGACACGCCTCATGGCCAACAAGCCGGAATATGTCGATCTGATCAGCGAGGCGACGCGCCAGCACCGGCGGCGCGCAACGCCGCTGCGCATCGTCGCCAAGCCCGAGGTCGAGGAAACCTCGCGCCTCAGCCGCTGGCCGCCGGCGATGTTCAGGCAGTGGAAGCTCGAGAACCTGATGCGCTGGAAGTCGGCGTCGTGGAAGCTGAAGGACTGGCTCTGAGTTAGAGCGCCATTATCCGCCGTCATTCCGGAGCGCCCGAAGGGCGAATCCGGAATCTCGAGATTCCGGGTCTGGCGCTTGCGCGCCATCCCGGAATGACGGCTCTAGCTCACGTCACCAATAGCGGTACGGATAGCGCCAGCGGGGCCAATGGCAGACGCGGCGCGGGCCGTAGTAAGTCCAGACGATCCGGCAGCGGCGCGGGTATTGGTAGTAGGGATAATACCCGCCAACATAATAGCGCCGGTGGAAGTGTCGATAACCGTAGTGCGGGCGATGATGGCCCCAGTGACGATGGTAGCCGCCATATCCACCGTGCCGAAAGCCACCATAGCGATAGCCTCCGACATGGCTGTGACGAAAGGCCGGCGCGGCGCGGAAGCCGCCGATATGGCCACCACGAAATCCACCGCCGCGGAAACCGCCGATATGTCGCCCGCCACCATGGAAGCCGCCGCCGCGGAAACCTCCGCCGTGAAAGCCGCCACCATGTCCGCCGTGGCGAACCTGCGTGACGAGGTTGTCGGCCGCAGCCTTCGTCGCGGGTGACGTCGCCGGATTGATCAAGGTGAGTGCTTCGGCGCGACGCGCGGTGCCGGCCGACAGCATCAGCGTCGCGGCGGCCGCAAGCCCGAGCAAGCGCATCGGGCTCGTCCCGAGGCCGAACATTCTCAGCATGGAATCCTCCCTGAATCCGGACAGCAGGGCTGCGTCGCGACGTCTCGGCCGCGCCGTTGCTGTTCAAGTGCGGTCGCTCCCTCGGGTAAACTGAGGAGAGCGAGGTGAACGCGCCATGAATGAACGACACTGCGCTCCGCGGTGCGACGCAGTGCCGCGAGGCAAGGAGTTTTGCAGATGACTGTCTACGCCATTGCGCAATTGAAGATGACGGACCGCGCGGCCTATGACCGCTATCAGGCGCGGTTCTTCGACGTGTTCAGGAAGCACAACGGACGGCTGCTCGCCGCCGACGAACATCCGCGCGTGCTCGAAGGCGCATGGCCGCACGACAAGCTGGTCATGATGTCGTTTCCCGACGAGGCCGCGTTCCTCGCCTTCTCGAACTCGCCGGAGTACGACGACATCTCGCATGATCGCAAAGTCGGCGCGCAGGCGACCGTGCTGCTGGTAAGGGGCTTCACGCCCGGTTAGAGCGGCGCCTCACCAGAAGGGTCCGTAGCTGAACACGAAAGGTGCGGGCACGCCGTAAGGATATGGACGGTAGTAGACGGGCCGCGCATAGTAGCGTGGATCACGGCGCGCCGCAGGCCGCACGATGTCACGGCTTCGCGCGTGTCGGCGCGCATCGAAAACCGCGATTCCCGCCGAGGCCTCCGGTATCGTCGCCCTTTGCGCAGCTGAAGCGCGAGGCAGGCCGGCGGCAAGCGCGACGGCAACGGCCAATGCGATCCATCTCGCCATCACGACCCTCACGAGGCCACCGCGCTGTTCGCTGGCGCGGGCATTGAACTGGTCAGCCCCGGCGCCAGTAGCAGCTCACGCGCGGCACGATCACGGTGCCGCTCGGCCGGTACTCCTGCACATAGGTGGCGCTGCAAACGCGGACTGCGTCGGGACCCGGATTGTAGCGGGGATAGACACCGTCCGGGCTGTAATAGGGCGTGACGCGCAAGCGCGCCGGGGGCCGCTTGCGTGGCGGGGGAATGTCGTCAGGTGGAATCGCCTGGGCGAGGCGGATCCCGGGGCCGGCGGTCTGGGCTTCCGCGCTGCCGACGGAGAACTGCGAAAACAACCCCATGCACAGTAGAGTCAGCGCTGTTTTTGCTCGCATTTTTCCGCCCACCTGAAACGTCCCATTGACGGCCTCACGCTCCCCGTTTTGGCGGCGCCCGTCAACCTCGCCGCGCTTATAAAGCCGGATGCATCGCCGCGGAACGGGCTCTGGATTCGATTTGACGCGCTTTCTTCACGCGAAGCGGTATCCATTTCGCTCCAAAACGCTTTAGAAGAAGCCCATGTGGACGGAATTGAAAGCGCCCTCGCTGGCCGAGATGGAAGCGATGGCTCACGATGTGTTCGAGCGCCTGCCGGCGTCGTTTCGCAAGCTCTGTGAGGGCGTGATCGTCCGCGTTGACGACTTCCCGACCGAGGAGGTCCTGGACGAGATGGAGTGCGAGAGCGAGTTCGACCTGCTCGGGCTGTTCCAGGGCGTCGGCCTGCCCCAGCAGAGTTTTGGCGACGTGGCGCGGCTGCCCAACATGGTCTGGCTCTACCGCCGGCCGATCCTGGATTACTGGGCCGAGCACGACGAAAGCCTCGGCCATATCGTCCGCCATGTCCTGATCCACGAGATCGGCCACCATTTCGGCCTCTCCGACGACGATATGGCCGCGATCGAGGCACGGGCGGAGTAGGAATCGTCGAGGGAGGTGCGCTCCCTCCCCCGCTTGCGGGGGAGGGTTGGGGAGAGGGTGTCTCCGCAACGGGACAATCCCCTAGAGGAGAGAACCCTCACCCCAGCCCTCTCCCGCGCGCGGGAGAGGGAGCCGCACCTCCTCCGTGGCTAGATCCTGCCCAGCAGACGAGACCTGCCGATTTCGGCCTAGGATTCCCGCCCCGATCGCGATAAATACCCGTTCCCCTAGACCCATCCGGGAAAGCGCAACCATGGACAAGTTCACCACGCTGGAAGGCGTCGCGGCGCCGCTGAAGATCATCAATGTCGACACCGACATGATCATTCCGAAGCAGTACCTCAAGACCATCAAGCGCACCGGCCTTGGCAAGGGGCTCTTCTCCGAGCAGCGCTACAAGGACGACGGCAGCGAGAACCCCGATTTCGTCCTCAACCAGCCCGCCTATCGCAATGCGAAGGTGCTGGTGGCCGGCGACAATTTCGGCTGCGGCTCGAGCCGCGAGCACGCGCCCTGGGCGCTGCTCGACTTCGGCATCCGCTGCGTGATCTCGACCTCGTTCGGCGACATCTTCTACAACAACTGCTTCAAGAACGGCATTCTGCCGATCCGCGTTGCCCAAGAAGACCTCGACAAGCTGTTCGACGACGCCGAGCGCGGCGCCAACGCGACCCTGACGATCGACCTGCCGAACCAGGAGATCCGCGGCCCCGACGGCGGCAAGGTCAAGTTCGAGATCGATCCGTTCCGCAAGCACTGCCTGATCAACGGCCTCGACGACATCGGCCTCACCATGGAGAAGAAGGCGTCGATCGACAGCTACGAGGAAAAGCTCAAGCGCGAGCGCGCCTGGGCCTGATCTCATATTCCTTGAGCGTGATCTTTCCGGAAAACCGCCGCGCACTTTTCCGGATCATGCTCTGGTTTTCGCTCGAGCCCCGGTGCGTCATCCGCGCCGGGGCTTTTTCTTTGCTCCAGATATCCCGTATAGCTTTTCCTCATGCTGCCCGAGATCGTCACCTTCTGGCATGGCCCGATGGACGCGCTGCGCCAGACCTGTCTGCGCTCGCAGCTCGCTGCGGGCCACAAGGTCACGGTCTACAGCTTTGATCCCATTCCCCGCCTGCCGGCTGGCGTCGAGAATGCCGAGGCCGAGGCGATCCTGCCGCACGCGTTCTCGGAACGGCTGCGGCCGCCGCAGCCGGACGGCAGCTGGCGCGACTGGACCACGCTGCAGTTCAGCGACTTTTTCCGCATGAAACTGATGGCGAAGAATCTCGGGCTCTGGCTCGATGCCGACGTGCTGCTCCTGAAACCCATCGAGATCGATCCGGCAAAGCCCTACTTCGCCTGGGAGCGGCGGCGCCAGCTCGGCAATTCCGTGATCTATCTTCCACCCGGGCACGGCATCGTGCGCGCGTTCGAGGAGCTGATGGAGCAGGAGGAGCTGACGCCGAACTGGCTTTCGCTGCGCCACCGCATCACATTCATCATGCGCCGCCTGCGCGGCGGATCGAGCCGCCTCTCGGATATTCGCGTCGCGATCTATGGCCCCGCCGCGCTGACCGCGCTCGCGCGTCGCACCGGTGAATTGCAGAACGCACTCCCGAAGCAGTCGTTCTACGCCGTGCATGCCGAGCCAAAACTTTTCTTCGATCCATCGAGCTATCTCGGCCTCGTCACCAGCCCCGAGATCATCGGCCTGCACATCTCGCCCAAGGGCCGCGGCGGCGAAAAGCCGATTGCAGGCAGCCTCTATGCGTGGGCGGCGGAGCGGTTCGGCTGAGGGCGTTCCCGTGTCCCGGACGCGGTGCAGCGCGTAGCGGTGCGCCGCAGAGCCGGGACCCAGAGATGCGGCGATGGGTCCCGGCTCTGCGCAGCAGCGTTTCACGCAGCAGCGCGTCCGGGACACGAGACCGCCTTTCACAACACGTCCAGTTTGATCCAGCGCAACGCGCTCCTGCACCATTGTGCTTAATTCGCTCCAATTCCGACGTCTGAATGGAGCTTTCCATGAGCACCGCAAGCAAGCCTTATCCCATCGTTCAGGACCTCATCGAGTCCTTTGCGAACTGGCTGAAGCATCGCCGCGAGATGAACGAGATGCGGCAGCTCGATCGCGCCGATTTCGACCGGATCGCGAATGATCTCCGGATCGCGCCCGATGATCTCGAAGAGCTGGTCCGTCACGGCCGGCACGCCGCCGACGAACTCCCGAAGATGCTGGAGCAGCTCGGCATCAGCGCGGAGCGGCTCGGGCGGGCGCAGCCCCTGCTGCTGCGCGACATGGAGCGGACCTGCTCGCTCTGCGGTCACAAGGGACAGTGCGACCGAGATCTCGCCGACGGCACCGCCGCGGAGAACTATCACGGCTATTGCGCCAACGCCTCGACGCTGGAGTCGCTCGATCGCGCCGACCTCGCGCCGCGCTGAGTTGCACCTCGCGCGAGGTCACTTGCCAGCCACGAAATAGAAGTCCTGCCGTCCGGAGATCGAGCCGTAGCTGAACGGCTTTTGCCTGCGGCCGGTCGCTTCCATGACATCGTCGCGAACGAAGTCGAACAGCCTGCGGACTTCGAGGCCCGGCGTCGGAAGATTCTTGACGAAGGCAGTCGCGAACGGACTGTTGGTCCCGTCACCGTCGAGCGCGGTCTCGCCGTCCTTGGCGGCGTAGACCACCAGCGTGCCCGCCTCCGGCTCGACCGGGGCGAGGCCTCGCGACACCGAACGCGACGCCACCGTCATCGTGCGCTTCATTTGGGCCGCGAACGGATTGTCGCGGCAGGCATCGAGGATGACGAGGCGCAGCTTTCTGGCGCGCTCTGCCGCATTGAGAACCTGATCGACCGGCACGGCTTCGAATCCGATCTCGCGATCCGCGGCGATCTTCGCGTCCGTCGGAATGAGATAATTGACGCCGCCGACCTCCATGCCGTGTCCGGCATAATACACGACCGCCCAATCCGCCGTTTCCGCACGTGCAGCGAACTCGCGCAAGGCATTCACCAACGCATCCTTGCGGAGATTGGTCAGCAGAGTCACGGCTTCGAACCCGGTGAGTCTCAGCACGTCAGCGACGAGGCTCGCGTCGCGGACGGGGTTCGGCAGGGCGGCGACGTTTTCATAAGCAGAATTGCCGATGACGAGGGCAATGCGACGTTCGCTGCTCGACATCTCAGGCGCCACGACCGCCGGAGCGACGCTGCTTTTCTCGACCAAGACCGTTGCTGGTCGCGGCGAAGGCAAGACAGCAAGCCGCTCGCGCGCCTTGTCCTGTGCCCATCGTGTGGCGCCATGGGTCAATCCGAGCGTGGCGTTGAAGTCGGCCCTCGCTTTGGCGAAATCGCCGCGCTTCTCGTAGGCCAGCCCGCGATTGACATAGGCGTTCGCATAGGTGGGATCCACGCGTATCGTTTCAGTATAGTCCGCAATGGCACGGTCGGTGTCGCCCTTGTTGCCGTAGGCGTTTCCGCGATTGAAATACGCGTTTGCGTTCGTCGGCTGCAGGCGGATCGCTTCGGCATAATCGGCAATGGCCCGGTCGGTATTGCCCTTGTTGCTGTAGGCGTTGCCTCGGTTGTAGTAGGCGTTCGCATACGCGGGATCGATCCGGATCGTCGCCGTGTAATCCGCTATCGCACGGTCCGTGTCGCCTTTGTTGCTGTAGGCGTTGCCCCGGTTGTAATACGCATTCGCATGCGCTGGATCGAGCCGGATCGTCGCCGTGTAGTCGGCTATGGCGCGGTCCGTATCGCCCCTGGCGGCGTAAGCATTCCCTCGGTTGTAGTACGCATTCGCGTCCTTGGGATCTCGCCGTATTTGCTCGGAGGCGGCGGCAATGGCGGGGTTCGCGTCGCCTTTGACGCGGTCAATAGCGGCCGCGGGGCCAGCGAGGGCAAGAATGACACAGCAATAGAATAATCTGCGAAGCATGCGAAAGCCCACTCGCCATATCGGGGACGGGAAGCAGTATTCAAACGACGCAAATCTATCGGAGCAACGAGCCGGACTGTGTGATCTAAATTACAGGAAATGCCGGCGCACCATGCCAGCGGCATTTGCGGCCTATCGACACTGACGGGAAATCCGCGCCAGGCGGATATCCGGCGAGAGGAGCCCTCCTCAGCCCTTCCCCATCGCGGCGATCGCGTCCGCGATCTCGATGGTGCGCCGGGCCATGTCGGCGTGCAGGCGTTCCACCATGGCGCCATCGAGGCGGATCGCGCCGCGCGAGGCGTTCTCGGGCAGCTCGAACGCAGCAATGATCTTTCGGGCGCGCGCGACTTCCTCGTCGGGCGGCGTGAAGATCGCGTTGCAGGCGTCGATCTGCGAGGGGTGGATCAGCGTCTTGCCGTCGAAGCCGAGATCGCGGGCTTGCGCGCATTCGGTGGCGAAACCGTCGGAATTGGCAATGTCGCTGTAGGGGCCGTCGAGGATTTCGAGGCCGTGGGCGCGCGTCGCCAGGATGCAATGGGTGATCATCGGGATCATCGCGGCGCGGCCCGGCAGCATCCGGATCCGCGTCTCGCGCGAGATATCGTTCGGGCCGAACACGAAGCCGGAGAGGCGCCTCGATGGATCGCGCCCGGCGGCGGCCAGCTCCTCGGCGTGCAGCACCGCGCGCGCGGTCTCGATCATGGCCCAGACCTTCACGGTCGGTGCAGCACCGAGATCGGCGAGGCGGCGGCCGATGGCGTCGAGATCCTCGACGCTTGAAACTTTTGGAACCAGGATGCCGTCCGGCGATGCCTTGGCGGCCATCGCGACGTCATCGGCCCACCAGGGCGTGTCGAGGCCGTTGGTCCGGATCAAAATCTCGCGCTTGCCAAAACCCTTGGCCGCGATCGCGGCGGCGATGCCGTCACGCGCCACCGCCTTGGCCTCGGGGGCGACCGAGTCTTCCAGATCGAGGATCAGGCCGTCGGCGGCAAGATTGCGCGCCTTCTCCAGCGCGCGGGGATTGGAGCCGGGCATGAACAGATGGCTGCGGCGCGGGCGGGTCATGCAAGCGTTCCTTCCTCGTCAGTATTCTGACCTCAGCCGATAGCACTTGGCCTGCCCATTCGAAAGGCTTGTTCACCCCAGCGGTCTATGATTAGGCATAGGTATGATGACATTCCCGAAGCATTTGCTGGAAGGCTACAAGGCCTTCGCCACCCAGCGGCTGCCGACCGAGCAGACCCGCTATCGCGAGCTGTCGGTGATGGGCCAGTCGCCGGAAGTGATGGTGATCGGCTGCTGCGACAGCCGCGTCTCGCCGGAGGTGATCTTCGACGTCGGCCCCGGCGAATTGTTCGTCGTCCGCAACATCGCCAACCTCGTGCCGGTGTATCAGCCCGACGGCACCGCCCACGGTGTCTCGGCCGCGCTGGAATATGCCGTGACGGTGCTGAAGGTGAAGCACATCGTGGTGCTTGGCCACGCGCAATGCGGCGGCATCCGCGCCTTCGTCGACAAGATCGAGCCGCTCACGCCCGGCGACTTCATCGGCAAATGGATGCAGATGTTCATCAAGCCGGGCGAAGTGGTCGAGCAGCGCGAGCACGAGAGCATGGCGCAGTTCGTCGAGCGCATCGAGAAAGCCGCCGTGTTCCGCAGCCTGGAAAACCTGATGACCTTCCCGTTCGTGCGCAAGGCGGTGGAGAGCGGCCAGATGCAGACGCACGGCGCCTATTTCGGCGTCGCGGAGGGATCGCTGTTCGTGCTGGACAAGGCGACGAAGGAATTCAAGAACGCGCGCGAATAGCGAATGGCGAGTAGCGAATAGGAAACTCCATTCGCCATTCGCTACTCCCTATTCGCCACCTCTCACGCCGCCTTCTTCTTCGCGCTGATCAGCTTGCGGTTGATCAGCACTTCGGCGATCTGGATCGCGTTGAGTGCGGCGCCCTTGCGCAGATTATCGGACACGCACCAGAGCACGAGGCCGTTCTCCACCGTCGCGTCCTCGCGGATGCGGCTGATGTAAGTCGCGTCCTCGCCGGCCGCTTCATAGGGCGTCGCGTAGCCTCCGGGCTCCTGCTTGTCGATGACGAGACAGCCGGGCGCCTTGCGCAGGATCTCGCGGGCTTCGTCCGCGCTGATCGGATTCTCGAACTCGATGTTGACGGCCTCGGAGTGGCCGACGAACACAGGCACGCGCACGCAGGTGGCGGAGAGCTTGATCTTGGGATCAAGAATCTTCTTGGTCTCCATCATCATCTTCCACTCTTCCTTGGTGTAGCCGTCCTCCATGAAGACGTCGATGTGAGGGATGACGTTGAAGGCGATGCGCGCGGGAAACTTCTTATTGACGATCTCGCTGTTGGTGTAGACGGCCTTGGTCTGCGAGAACAGTTCGTCCATCGCGTCCTTGCCGGCGCCCGACACCGATTGATAGGTCGAGACCACGACGCGCTTGATCGTGGCCTTGTCGTGCAGCGGCTTGAGCGCGACCACGAGCTGCGCGGTCGAGCAGTTCGGGTTGGCGATGATGTTCTTCTTCTTGAAGCCTTCGGTCGCAGCCGCGTTCACCTCCGGCACGATCAGCGGCACATCCGGATCCATGCGCCAGGCCGAGGAATTGTCGATCACGACAGTGCCGGCGGCGCCGATCTTCGGCGACCATTCCTTCGACACCGCGCCGCCCGCCGACATCAGGCAGATGTCGACGTCGGAGAAGTCGTAGTGCTCGAGCGCTTTGACCTTCAGGGTACGGTCGCCATAGGAGACCTCGACGCCGACGCTGCGGCGCGACGCCAGTGCCACGACCTCGTCCGCGGGGAATTTACGCTCATCCAGGATGTTGAGCATTTCCCGTCCGACATTGCCGGTCGCGCCGACGACTGCGACTTTGTAACCCATCGTTCACTCTCCGATGAAAAAGCCCGTTCCTGAAGCTGACGCTTAAACAGGAAGAGCAGCGCTTCTATGCGAGAACCGGCCTCAAGACAACGTGGGACCATGCCTGAAGGCCGTGGATGCAGTCGCCTGAGGCCAGCACGGCCGTTAGCCCTACCCGAACCGCCATCCAGCTGGCGCTGCTGGCCTTCGCCGACGAGGTCGTCGGCACGCTGGCGCGCCTGATCGCCTATGTGGGGACGCTCGCCCTGTTTGCCATCCTCGCCCTCGCGGCGCTGGGCCAGCTGCCCGATCTGCGCGACGACGAGCCGGCCGAGAAACCCGGCTGGAGCGTGGCCGGCCGTTCGCACCCGGCCTTCGCCGTCAGCCGGCCAGATTCCTCAGAGAAAACAGTCTCTTATACCATCCTCCGGCACCCCGAAGGCGGCCGCAGGGACGTGCTGCGCTGGACCGATGACGCGGGCAAGCCCGTGGCCGGGCTCGAAATCTACCGCCAAGGCGCCGAATTCGACGTGACACGTCCGGCGACCGCGGACCTCGCCGCCCAGATGGGTTTGGGCGCGGCCACCGCGCTCGAGCAGGCCGGCCTGATCGGCACCAAATTCGGCCCCGTCGCCCTGTTCCGGCCAACCGGCACAGCGGAAGGTGCGCAGGGGTGCCTCGGCTACCTCAAGCGCAGTGAGGAACCGGCGCTGCAGATCTCCGGATTCTTCTGCCGGGGCGGCAGCCTGCCCGCCCGGCGCGCGGCGATCGCCTGCACGCTGAACCGGCTGACGCTGCTGGCCTCGGGCAACGAGCCCAGGCTGGCGGAGTTGTTCGCCCATGCGGAGCTGAAGCGCGGCGGCTGCGATCCCGCGGGCTCGGCGGACTGGCTGCTCGGCGCCGCGAATGCGCAATTGCGCGGAGCGCTTTGATCAGCATCAAGCTCAAGTGGCTGGTTTGCATGCAACTTTTGCCAGTGCGCACGATTATTCCCCGCTGGTGTGACCCAATTGACCTAGTTGCGGTCACCCCCGCCGGGCTAGTATGCGATGAAATCGACTGGCGGCGTGCCGCCTGAAGGGGACGTGATGAGCTCGAAATTTTCTGCCGCGAACAAATTGGCGACCTGGCTTGCGGCGGGCGCCGCAATTGCCATCGCGTTCGCGACTCCGGCCTCGGCCGACACCAAGACCAAGCAGCGCTATGACGATCGCGGTCGGCCCATCTACGGCCCGAGCGGCCCCAACGCCGTCTATCAGCAGGGCCGCACCCGCATCTATGTGAGCAAGCGCTCCTGGCTGGATGGCGGCACCGAGGTCAATCCGGGCGACCGCAAGTTCACCGACTACGCCTTCCCGCCGGCCGTTGGCTATCCGTCCTTCGCCCGCGAGAATCTCAACCGCCCGATCGATCGCCAGCCGCTCTCGCCGCCAGCCGATGTCGGCGGCTACCCGCAGAACTTCCCGCTGTACTGAGCGGACGATCTTTTGGAATTGAATGGCCGGGCTCGCGCCCGGCCTTTTCGTTTCGTCTGATGCATCCGCCTTACGCGTTGGCTGCCGGGTCGTAGCGCCGGCAAAACTCCTCGATCGCCTCGGAGCGGAAATCACTGAGGCGCTCGAAGATGAGCTCATCCGGCCAGTCCCACCAAGCGATGCGCCGCAGGCTCTCGGCCACGGTATCAGAGAAGCGCTTGCGGATAGGACGGGCAGGAACGCCGCCGACGATGGTGTAGGGCGGGACGTTGCGGCTGACGACTGCGCCGGCGGCAATCACCGCGCCGTCGCCGACCGTGACGCCCGGCAGCAGGATGGCGGCATGGCCGATCCAGACATCGTTGCCGACGACGACGCGGTCGCCGCGGCGGCCTGCGAAGAAATCGCGGTCGCGCGTCGCGCTCGCCTCGTAATATTCGGGGCAATAGGTGAAGCGATGCTGGGATGGCCGGCCCATCGGATGGTTCGGCGCGCCGATCCGCACCGAGTTGGCGATGGCCGTGAACTTGCCGATCAACGCGTCGGCGACGTCGCAATTCTCGCCCAGATAGGAGTAGTCGCCGAGCGAGGCATATTCGATGCGCGTGTTGGCGAGCACCTCGCAATGGCGCCCGATCTGCGCCTCGCGCAGGCGCACCGTTTCATGGACGATGGTTTCCGCGATCTTGGGTCGGGAAGAGGCATCCATGAGGCGGGCTCCGAGAGCAGGTGCCGTAGGGTTGGCAAAGGCGCTTGCGCCGAGCCCACCATCGTCCGGCAATGGCTATGGAAGTGGTGGGCACGCCATGCTTTGCCCACCCTGCGATTGCGGTGCTTGCCGTCAGGCGTGCAGCTTCTGCAATTCCTTCAGGATCGCTTCGCCCATCTGCGTGGTCGAGGCGGACGTGGTGCCTTCCGACTTGATGTCGGCGGTGCGCAGGCCGCTGGCGAGCACCGCGGCGATCGCAGCATCGACCTTGTCGGCGAGATCGCCCATGTCGAAGGAATAGCGCAGCGCCATGCCGAAGGACGAGATCATCGCGATCGGATTGGCGAGGCCCTTGCCGGCGATATCAGGGGCCGAGCCGTGCACGGGCTCGTACAGCGCCTTGCGCTTCTTGGTCTTGACGTCGACCTCGCCGAGCGAAGCCGAGGGCAGCATGCCAAGCGATCCCGTCAGCATCGCCGCGATGTCGGAGAGCATGTCGCCGAACAGGTTGTCGGTGACGATGACGTCGAACTGCTTCGGCCATTTCACCAGCATCATGCCGCCGGAATCGGCGAGCTGATGCTCGAGCGTGACATCGGGGTATTCGCGCTTGTGGACCTGGGTCATGACCTCGTTCCAGAGCACGCCCGACTTCATGACGTTGCGCTTCTCCATCGAGGTCACCTTGTTCTTGCGCTTCCTGGCAAGCTCGAAGGCGACGCGGCCGATGCGCTCGATCTCATAGGTGTCGTAGACCTGGGTATCGATGGCGCGCTTCTGGCCGTTGCCGAGATCGGTGATGGTCTTGGGCTCGCCGAAATAGACGCCGCCGGTGAGCTCGCGCACGATCATGATGTCGAGCCCCTCGACCGCCTCGCGCTTCAGGCTCGAAGCATCGGCGAGCGCCGGGTAGCACACGGCGGGACGCAGGTTGGCGAACAGGGCGAGATCCTTGCGCAGGCGGAGCAGGCCGGCTTCGGGGCGCACCTCGTACGGAACCGCATCCCATTTCGGGCCGCCGACCGCGCCGAAGATCACGGCGTCGGCGTCTTTCGCCTTGGCCATGTCGCCCTCGGAGATCGAGACCTTGTGGGCGTCATAGGCGGAGCCGCCGACGAGGCCGGTGTCGGTCTCGAACTTGGCGATCCCGGCCGCATTGAGCCAGTCGATCAGCCGCTTCACCTCGCCCATCACCTCGGGGCCGATACCGTCGCCGGGGAGCAGCAGCAGTTTGTGGGTCGCCATGGTCGTTCTTCCTCCGTTTCGTCATGGCCGGGCTTGTCCCGGCCATCCACGTCCTGGCTTGCGGCGCGAAGAACGTGGATGCCCGGCACAAGGCCGGGCATGACGGCATCTCGTGAATTTCGGCCGGAGTGCTAGAGCGGCGTTGCGCGCTTGGCAAGACACCATTGCCGCCTCGCCGCTGTGCAAGACAGGCAGGGCCTGCCACAGTGCGGGCGCCGGAGTACCCCTTGCACGCCCCTGAGAGCCCCTCGCCCAACCCGCATCTTGCGCGGCTGATCCTGACCCTGTCGCTGGCGGCGACGGTCGGGCTCGGCATCGGCCGCTTTGCCTATGCGCTGGTGCTGCCCGACATGCGGGAGGACCTCGGCTGGTCCTACTCGGCCGCCGGTTTCATGAACACGATCAACGCCGTCGGCTATCTCGTGGGCGCGCTGGTGGCGTCCCGGCTGATCCAGCGCATCGGCTGGTCCGCGGCGATCCGCGGCGGGACCCTGGCCTGCCTCGCCGCGCTCGCGACGTGCGCGCTATCGGGCAATTTCGTCGCGCTGAGCCTTGCCCGTCTCGTGCTCGGCCTGGGCGCGGCGGTCGGCTTCGTCGCTGGCGGCGCGCTGGCCGCGACCATTGCCCAGTCGCGCCCGGAGCGCGCCAATTTCCTGCTGAGCCTGTTCTACGCCGGGCCCGGCATCGGCATTCTCGCCTCGGGGCTGATCGCTCCGTTCACGCTGCAATATTTCGGGCCGGGCTCGTGGTGGATCGTGTGGTGGGCGCTGACGCTGCTGTCGGTCGCGATGACGATCCCGCTGTTCCTGATCCGCATCGAGAGCGGCGTCCGCTTCTCGGAAGGCAGCCACGCCTCGTTCGCGATCCTCCCCGTGCTGATCTACCTCGCCGGCTACTTCCTGTTCGGCGCGGGCTATATCGCCTACATGACCTTCATGATCGCCTATGTGCGCGACGGCGGCGGCGGGGCCGCGGCGCAGGCAGCGTTCTGGAGCCTGATCGGGCTGAGCGCCTTCGTCACACCCTGGGCCTGGCGCGGCGTGCTGGCGCTGGACCGCGGCGGGCTTGCCACCGCCATCATCCTCGGCACCAACGCATTAGGTGCCGCCTTGCCGATGCTCGGACATTCGCCGGCCTGGCTCGCGGTGTCGGCCGTCGTGTTCGGCGTCGCCTTCTTCGCCGTGGTCGGCTCGACCACCGCCTTCGTGCGCTTCAACTATCCACCCGAGGTGTGGCCGACCGCGATCGCCGCGATGACGATCTCGTTCGGCGTCGGCCAGACGCTCGGGCCGATCGCGGTCGGCGCGATCACGGATGCGCTGGGCAGCCTGAGCTACGCGCTGAACGTGTCGGCGGCGTTGCTGGCGCTGGGGGCCGTGGCGGCGCTGTGCCAGAGGAAGGTGGGGCCAGAAGGGCGAATAGCGAATAGCGAATAGCGGGCGGCTTCACTGCTTCCCTATTTGCTACTCCCCATTCGCTATTCGCCCTCTCAGCTCCCGCTGAACGAATTGTAGCCCTGGTCTTCCCAATAGCCGCCCTTGTAGTCGTTGGTGACCTCCATCGAGATCACGTATTTCGGATTCTTGAAGCCGAGCTTGGTGGGCACGCGGATCTTCATCGGGAAACCGTAGGCGCGCGGCAAGATCTCGTTTGCATATTTGAACGTCATCTGGGTCTGCGGATGCAGCGCGCTGCGCATGTCGAGCGGTGAGTTGTAGCCATCCTTGTCGGCGCACTGGAACCAGACATATTGAGCGCGGGTGTCTGCGCCGATCAGCTTCAGGAAATCGCGCAAGGGCGTGCCGGTCCAACTGCCGATCGCGCTCCAGCCCTCCACGCAGATGTGGCGGGTGATCTGCGTGACCTGCGGCAATTGATAGAGCTCATCCAGCGTCCAGGACTTCTTGTTGTCGACGAGACCGCGCACTTCGAGCTTCCAGTCGGCGCCATCGATGTCGGGCGCGTCGTCGAGATCGTAATAGGCGTTGAACGGAAACGGCTTCGTGATCGCGCTCTCGGGAAAGGTCGGCGCCAGCGCGTCCGGATTGAACATCCAGGCCTGCACGGCGTCGTTGAACTTCGAGACCTTGGCGAGCATGGTTTCGGCCGAGGACGAGTCGACGACGTCGCAGCCGGTGAGCAGCGTCAGCGCCCCGAGACTGGCACCGCCCGCGATGAAGCGGCGGCGGGTGACATCGGGCATCGTCTTGAGGGAGTCCTTGATCAGGAGCCGCTTGTCGACGCCGGGAATCAGGAATGAGCGCTTTGCCATAGTCTCCTCCTCAGCGACCGATGATCATGGCGCGCAGGCTCTTCGGCACCAGCAGCGCGAGCAGAACGTGAATGACGAGGAACGCGCAGATCGCGGCCATGCAGAAGAAGTGCACGTAGCGCGCGGTCGGATAGTCGCCGAACAGCATCACGAGATAATAGAGCTGCACCGGCTTCCACATGCCAAGTCCGGAGAGCACGATCAGCACGCCGACCACGATGATGCCGGCATAGAGCAGCCGCTGCACGTAATTGTAGACGGTGAGGTCGTCATGGCCGAGCTTGAAGGTCAGCGCCGCCCTGACGTCGTGCAGCACGCCGGACGGCGTGATCGGCAGCAGCTTCCTGCGGAAGCGGCCGGTGGCGAAGCCGGTGACGAGATAGGCGAGACCGTTGATCATCAACAGCCACATCGCCGCGAAGTGCCAGAGCAGGCCGCCGCCGAGCCAGCCGCCGAGCGTATATTCGCGCGGGAAGCTGAAGCCGAACAGCGGTGAGGCATTGTAGATCTGCCAGCCCGACAGAATCATCAGGATCATGGCAAGCGCGTTGACCCAGTGCATGACCCGCACCCAGGCTGGCTGGATCACTTTGGCCGGGGTGGCCCTGACCTGCTCGTCGGTGACTGTGAGGCTCGCCATGCTGGTTCCGTCCTGAAGATCGTCTGACGGTAATTATACGCCGAAGTTTCCGCTTTCGTTACGCCCTGTCCGGCATCGAATCGATACCGCGAGCTTATCGTGGTCACAAAAAAGCGAGCCGGGCACCCCCGGCTCGCCGTCTCGAAGCACCCTGTTCGGGGGATGAAACAGGATCGCGCGGTGTTACGTCGCCGGCATCAGCACGGTGTCGACCACATGGATCACACCGTTCGACTGGTTGACGTTGGAGATCGTCACCATCGAGGTGCCGCCCTTGGCATCGACGATCCAGACCTTGCCGTCCTGCTTCTTCACGGTCAGTTCCTCGCCCTCGGCGGTCTTCAGCTTCTTGCCGTCGGTGAGATCGGAGGCTTCGAGCTTGCCCGGCACGACGTGATAGGTGAGGATCCTGGTCAGCGTCGCCTTGTTCTCGGGCTTGACCAGATTGTCGACGGTGCCGGCCGGCAGTTTGCCGAAGGCGGCGTTGGTCGGCGCGAACACCGTGAACGGACCCTTGCTTTCCAGCGTCGGCACCAGGCCCGCCGCCTTCACCGCCGCCACCAGCGTGGTGTGGTCCTTCGAGTTGACCGCATTCTGCACGATGTTCTTCGACGGGAACATCGCGGCGCCGCCGACCATGACGGTCTTATCTCCGGCGCGGACAGGCGCGACCACGGTCGCGGTGATGGCCAGGGCGCTGAAGGCGGCGGCAGCGAGATAGGCAATGCGCTTCGACATGGAGATCTCCCGATTGGATTGTAACCGGCGTGGCCGGCGTTGAGTTGGCAACAACGGTGCTTGCGGCCCTTTGGCGTGAAGCAGCAGCGCCGTCGTTGGCCGAGCTACGGGAGGGTTTGCGATGTGGTTTCGGGAGATAATTTATCGTGATGCGTGAAACTAAACGCCGAGATGTTCGTGGGGGGGCTTCCACACCGTCATTGCGAGGAGCGAAGCCACGAAGCTTCGCTCGCAATAACGAACTCGCGGCTACGCCCGGGCTAATCCCTATTGTTCGGCGTCTGGATGAAGCCGCGATTGTGCGTCGGGCTGATCAGGAGCTCGTTGATGCAGACACGCGGCGGCATGCTGGCGATGAAGGCGATGGTGCGGCCGAGATCCTCGGGTTGCAGCATCTTCGCCTGCTCCTCCTCGCTCGGCACCACCGGGCGCAGCTTCAGGATCGGGGTCGCCACCTCGCCCGGCATCAGGCAGCAGGCGCGCAGGCCGTTCACGCATTCGTCCATGTTGAAGGAATGGGTCAGCGCCAGCACCGCGTGCTTGGTCGTGGTGTAGGCCGGACCCGGCATCTTCGAGACGTGGCGGCCGGCCCAGGACGAGACGTTGATGATCGAGCCGTCCTGCTGCTTTCGCATCGTCGGCAGCACCGCGCGCATGCAATAGAGCACGCCGTTGAGATTGACCTGGACCAGCTTGTCCCAGCCCTCCAGTTCCATGTCCTTCCAGCTCCGCTTGGGGACATTGATGCCGGCGTTGTTGACCAGGAGGTCGATGCGGCCGTGCTTTGCGACGATCTGATCGGCCGCCTTCTGCGCCTCGGCCGCGTTGGAGACGTCGAGCGCGATGGCCTCGGCCGCTCCGCCCGCCCCGCTGATCCTGGCAACCACGGTATCCAGGGCATCCTTGCGGCGGCCCGAGACCACCACCGTCCAGCCGTCGGCCGCCAACGCCTCGGCGCCGGCTTCCCCGATCCCGCTGCCACCGCCCGTGACCCAGGCCACGCGTTTCCCGTTTTTTGACATGCAAACTGTCTCCGTTGCTTCTGCGGGGCGGTTTTTGCTAATCCAGCCCTCGGTTTTGACCGGCCACTGCCGGCGAGGAATGTTGCATGAACCAAGCTGCCGACGCCAACCTGTTTTCCCGCCTGTTCGACGGCCTGGACGACCCGAAGCGGCTCGCGATCGAGACGCATGACGGCACTCGTATCAGCTATGGCGATCTGATCGCGCGTGCGGGCCAGATGGCGAACGTGCTGGTCGCCCGCGGCGTGAAGCCCGGCGACCGCGTCGCGGTGCAGGTGGAAAAGTCGGTCGCCAATATCGTGCTGTATCTCGGCACGGTGCGGGCCGGCGCGGTCTATCTGCCGCTCAACACCGCCTATACGCTGAACGAGCTCGATTACTTCATCGGCGACGCCGAGCCGTCGCTCGTGGTCTGCGATCCCTCCAAGGCAGAAGGCCTCTTCCCCATTGCCGCCAAGGTGAAGGCCAAGGTCGAGACGCTCGGGCCCGATGGCAAGGGCTCGCTGACGGAGGCCGCCGACAAGGCGAGCAGCGTGTTCACCACGGTGCCGCGCGAAAACGACGATCTCGCCGCGATCCTCTACACCTCGGGCACCACCGGCCGCTCCAAGGGCGCGATGCTGACGCACGACAATCTCGCATCGAATTCGCTGAGCCTCGTCGACTACTGGCGCTTCACAGACAAGGACGTGCTGATCCACGCGCTGCCGATCTATCATACGCACGGCCTGTTCGTGGCGACCAACGTAACGCTGTTCGCACGCGCCTCGATGATCTTCCTGCCGAAGCTCGATCCGGATCTGATCATCAAGCTGATGGCGCGCGCGACCGTGCTGATGGGCGTGCCGACCTTCTACACGCGGCTCCTGCAGAATCCCGCGCTATCGCACGAGACGACCAAGCACATGCGGCTGTTCATCTCGGGCTCGGCGCCGCTGCTCGCCGACACCCATCGCGAATGGTCGGCGCGCACGGGCCATGCGGTGCTCGAGCGCTACGGCATGACCGAAACCAACATGAACACGTCGAACCCCTATGACGGCGAGCGTGTGCCCGGCGCGGTCGGTTTTCCCCTTCCCGGCGTCTCCGTGCGCGTCACCGATCCTGAGACCGGCAAGGAATTGCCGCGCGAAGAGATCGGCATGATCGAGGTGAAGGGCCCGAACGTGTTCAGGGGTTATTGGCGCATGCCGGAGAAGACCAAGGCCGAATTCCGGCCCGACGGCTTCTTCATCACCGGCGATCTCGGCAAGATCGACGGCAAGGGCTGCGTCCACATTCTCGGCCGCGGCAAGGATCTCGTGATCTCCGGCGGCTTCAACGTCTACCCCAAGGAGATCGAGAGCGAGATCGACGCAATGCCGGGCGTGGTCGAATCCGCCGTGATCGGCGTGCCGCATGCCGATTTCGGCGAGGGCGTCACGGCGGTTCTGGTCTGCAACAAGGGCGCCGATGTCAACGAAGCTTCGGTGCTCAACGCGCTCGACGGACGACTCGCCAAGTTCAAGATGCCCAAGCGCGTCTTCGTCGTCGACGAGCTGCCGCGCAACACGATGGGCAAGGTGCAGAAGAACGTGCTGCGCGATACGTACAAGGATATCTACGCGAAGAAGTGAGGCGCTTTAGCCACCATGCACACTGTCATGCTCCGGCTTGCCGCCTTCGCTGACGCTTCGGCGCGCCGAGCAACTCCGTGGGCCTCGGCGGAGCCGGGACCGGGGCATCCAGTGCGCCGCAGCCTCTCGGCTGAATCACTGCCGTCTCTGGAATACTGGATCGCCCGATCAAGGTCGGGCGATGACAGCGGAAAATGAGGCGAGCGCTCGGCCTCAAGCGCTCACTGCCCGCCCACCAGGCTCAGCACAAACCGGCTGCCGACGATAAACAAGTAACACCCGAACGCGGTTTCCAGCGTCCGTTTCGACATTGCATGCGCGGCTCGCACGCCGAGCGGTGCTGTCACGAGACTCATCGGCATCACCAGCACGGCACCGATCAGCGAGACGTAGCCGAGCGCGAAGGGAATTTGCAGCGCCGCGACGGCCGGATAGTTCGCCGCCGCCGGCCAGCCGGCATAGATGTAGCCGAGCGCGCCGGGAATCGAGATCAGTACCGCGAGCGCCGACGAGGTCGCGACGGCCTGATGGATCGGACGGCCGTAGAACGTCATCAGGAGATTCGAGAACAGGCCACCTCCGATGCCCATCAAGGTCGACAAGATGCCGACGCAGAAGCCGTAGACGCGCATCAATGGGCCCTTCGGCAGATCGTCGCCGAGCGTCCAGGTCTCGCGCGCGAAGATCAGCCGGACCGCGGCTGACCAGGCGACCGCCACGAACACGATCTTGAACAGCCGCTCCGGCGCGTAGCGCGCGATCACGCTGCCGGCGAGGACGCCGATCACGATCGGCAGCCACCAGACGCGCAGGATCGTCATGTCGACGGCCCCGCGCTTGTAATGCGCCTGGAACGAGCGGATCGAGGTCGGGATGATCACCGCGAGCGAGGTGCCGACGCACAGGGGCATCCGCACCTCGAGCGGCACGCCGGCGATGCGGAAGCATTCGTAGAACACCGGCACGAGGATCGCGCCGCCGCCGATGCCGAACACGCCGGCCAGAAATCCCGAGAGCGCGCCGGTTGCGATCAGCAGCAGCGCAAGCTCGACGATTTCCTTGATATCAAGACCTGCAATCACCCCCGACCTGCCCCGCCAACTGCCGCAGTTCCTCCGAGGCATCGGCTCGGATCTGGCTCCGCACAAAGCTGTAGGCGATCTGCTTGGTGTGGTCGACGCCGGGGCAGCCCGGCGGAGGTGGAATGCGAGTTGCGCATATCGGCCGTTCGCGCGCCATGACGCCGTTGAGCTGCGCCCGAGATTCCGTCCCAGGGAATGAGCTGCAGCCTGCGCGGATGGTAGGCTAGCCGGAACCGCCGATGGCAAATCGGTGGGTTAGAGGCGTTCCAATAGTGATTTCAATGCGCCCCGCCGCCCCGCAGAAGGAGTGGATTTAAATTCGATTCTTGTCTGGCGGACTGGCGGCCTGGTATACCAAGGCCCGGATTGGCCTTGTTTCATCAAGGCCATAGAGCTGAACCCAAGTTCGATTTATGGCGATTTGGTGATTGCGCAGGCCAAATCGACTCCGTAAATAGAGCCGACCTTTCGCGATCCCCGCGCGCCCATGCTGGGCCGCAACAAACATCAAAAGCCGCCCATGACCGCACGGATCGAACGACCGCTTTCGCCGCACATACAAGTCTACCGCTGGACGTTGACGATGGCCCTCTCCATCGTCCACCGCGCCACCGGCATCGCCCTTTACCTCGGAACTCTGCTGCTGGCCTGGTGGCTGATCGCAGCGGCGTCCGGCCCGACCGCCTATGCCCACGTCCAGGCCTTCACCGGCAGCATCATCGGCCGCCTGATCGTGTTCGGCTACACCTGGGCGCTGATGCACCATATGTTGAGCGGCATCCGGCACTTCGTGTGGGACCTCGGCTACGGCTTCAAGCCCAATGAGCGCGAAGCGCTGACCTGGGGCGCGCTGATCGGCGGCATCGTGCTGACGGTGCTGGTCTGGATCATCGCCTATGCAGTCGGAGGCGGACGATGAGCTACAGCGAATCCCACGGTTCTCCGAAGCCGCCCTCCATGCGCACCCCGCTCGGCCGCGTCCGCAATCTCGGCGCGGCACATTCCGGCACCTCCGATTTCTGGCGCCAGCGCATCACCGGCGTCGCCATGACGCTGCTGATGATTCCGGTCGTGGTCATCGTGATGATGCTGCTCGGCCGCAACCAGGCCGGCGCCGCGCAGATCCTCGGCTCGCTGCCCATCGCGGTGATTCTCCTGCTCTTCATCGCCGCCAGTGCCTGGCACATGAAGATCGGGATGCAGGTGGTGATCGAGGACTACATCCATAACGAGAAGCTGAAGCTCACCGCGATCATGCTCAACAACTTCTTCTCGATCGCCGTGGCACTCGCCTCGACCTACGCGATCCTGAAACTTTCCTCCGGAGTGTAACCCATGGCCGCCACAACGAATGGCACGGGCAACGGCGCTCCCGCCACCAACGGCAAAGCCTATCCGATCGAAGACCACACCTATGACGTCGTCGTGGTCGGCGCCGGCGGCGCGGGCCTGCGCGCGGTGGTCGGCTGCAGCGAAGCCGGACTGCGCACCGCCTGCATCACAAAAGTGTTTCCGACCCGCTCGCACACGGTCGCGGCGCAGGGCGGCATCTCCGCCTCGCTCGGCAACATGCACAAGGACGACTGGCGCTGGCACATGTACGACACCGTGAAGGGGTCGGACTGGCTGGGCGATCAGGACGCGATCGAATACATGGTGCGCAACGCGCCCGAGGCGGTCTACGAGCTCGAGCATTGGGGCGTGCCGTTCTCCCGCACCGAGGACGGCAAGATCTACCAGCGCCCGTTCGGCGGCATGACCCTGGACTACGGCAAAGGCCAGGCGCAGCGCACCTGCGCCGCCGCCGACCGCACCGGCCACGCGATGCTGCACACGATGTACGGCCAGTCGCTGCGCCACGCGGCCGAGTTCTTCATCGAATTCTTCGCCATCGACCTGATCATGGACGACCAGGGCACCTGCCGCGGCGTCATCGCGCTGAAGCTCGACGACGGCACGCTGCACCGCTTCCGCGCCCAGACCACCATTCTTGCAACAGGCGGCTACGGCCGCGCCTACGCCTCCTGCACTTCGGCCCATACCTGCACCGGCGACGGCGGCGGCATGGCGCTGCGCGCCGGTCTGCCCCTCCAGGACATGGAGTTCGTGCAGTTCCACCCGACCGGCATCTACGGCGCGGGCTGTCTCGTCACCGAAGGCGCGCGCGGCGAAGGCGGCTATCTCGTCAATTCCGAGGGCGAGCGCTTCATGGAGCGCTATGCGCCGTCGGCCAAGGACCTCGCCTCGCGCGACGTCGTCTCGCGCGCGATGACCATCGAGATCCGCGAGGGACGCGGCGTCGGCAAGAAGAAGGACCACATCTTCCTGCATCTCGACCACCTCGATCCCGCCGTGCTGGCCGAGCGCCTGCCGGGTATCTCGGAATCGGCAAAGATCTTCGCCAACGTCGACGTGACCCGCGAGCCGATCCCGATCGTGCCGACCACGCACTACAACATGGGCGGCATCCCGACGAACTATCACGGCGAGGTGCTGACCAAGAAGGACGGTGACGACAATGCCGTGGTCCCCGGCCTGATGGCACTGGGCGAGGCAGCCTGCGTTTCCGTGCACGGCGCCAACCGCCTCGGCTCCAACTCGCTGATCGACCTCGTCGTGTTTGGCCGCGCCGCTGCGCTGCGCTGCGCCGAGAAGCTGACGCCCAATGCCGAGCAGCCGGAGCTGCCGGCGAACTCGGCGGAGAAGGCGCTCGGCCGCCTCGACCGCTACCGCTACGCCGCCGGCGGCACTCCGACCGCGAAGCTGCGCGAGGGCATGCAGCACGTCATGCAGAACAATTGCGCGGTGTTCCGCACCGGCGAGGTTTTGAGCGAAGGCCAGAACCTGATCGCCAAGGTTCACTCGGGCATCACCGACATCGGCGTCTCCGATCGCTCGCTGGTGTGGAACTCGGACTTGGTCGAGACGCTCGAGTTCGACAATCTGATCTCGCAGGCGGTGGTGACGATGAACTCGGCCGCCAACCGCACCGAGAGCCGCGGCGCGCATGCCCGCGAGGACTTCTCCGAGCGCGACGACAAGAACTGGATGAAGCACACGCTGGCCTGGCTGGATGAGGCCGGCAAGGTCAGGATCGAGTACCGCCCGGTTCACGACTACACCATGACCAACGACGTGCAGTACATCCCGCCGAAGGCGCGCGTGTATTGATCATTGCTCGTCATGCGCGGGCTTGACCCGCGCATCCATCCTTCCAAAAGGGATGGATTGCCGGGTCAAGCCCGGCAATGACGCCGGAAAACCAGAGGCAGGACTTATGGTTGAATTCGCACTTCCGAAGAACTCAAAGATCACCGGCGGCAAGACCTGGCCGAAGCCCGCGGGCGCGACCGACCTCCGCGAGTTCAAGGTCTATCGCTGGAATCCGGACGACGGAAAAAATCCGAGCGTCGACACCTATTACGTCGACACCAATGATTGCGGTCCGATGGTGCTGGACGGCCTGATCTGGATCAAGAACCACATCGATCCGTCGCTGACCTTCCGCCGCTCCTGCCGCGAAGGCGTCTGCGGCTCCTGCGCCATGAACATCGACGGTCAGAACACGCTGGCCTGCACCCGCTCGATGCATGAGGTGAAGGACGGCGCGGTGAAGGTCAATCCGCTGCCGCACCAGCCGGTGGTGAAGGACCTCGTCCCCGACCTCACCAATTTCTACGCGCAGTATGCCTCGATCGAGCCATGGCTGAAGACGACCTCGCCGACGCCGCAGAAGGAATGGCGCCAGAGCCACCAGGACCGCGAGAAGCTCGATGGCCTCTACGAGTGCATCCTCTGCGCCTGCTGCTCGACCTCGTGCCCGAGCTATTGGTGGAACAGCGAGCGCTATCTCGGACCCGCCGCGCTGCTCCAGGCCAACCGCTGGGTCTCCGATTCCCGCGACGAGGCGACCGGCGAGCGGCTCGACAATCTCGAGGACCCGTTCCGCCTCTACCGCTGCCACACCATCATGAACTGCGCCAAGGCGTGCCCAAAGGGACTGAACCCGGCGGAAGCCATCGCCGAGCTCAAGCTCAAGATGGTCGAGCGCCAGATCTGATTAACCTTTGATACCCACCTTGGGTCTCGCGGTGCCCTGCTGATGCACCGCGACGCGCTTGGTGTCGTGCAGGGGAGGCGCTGCTGCCGCGCCTCCTTTTGGGGTCCCGTGCTCGATCGCCCAGCGCAATTGCCGGTCCGTGGCGCGCAGCTTGATCTCGTCCGAGGCGAGCGCGGCGAGATTGGCAAGGATCTGCTTTTGGGTATCGTCTAGCGTGCGCGGCCGGGTGTCGATCACGCAGAGTGAACCCAGCGTGAAGCCGTCGGGATCGACCACCGGGCAACCAGCGTAAAACCGAAACCCCAGTTTCCCCAACACCGCCGGATTCTCCGCGAAGCGCGGGTCGGTCGCGAGGTTTTCGGCGACCATGATACCCTTCTGCAGAATGGTGTAATTGCAAAACGCCCAGCCGCGCGGCGTATCGGCCATATCGAGCCCGTAGCGCGACTTGAACCATTGCCGGGTCGGGGTGAGCAGCGTCAAAAGTGCGACTGGAGCGTCGAGGCTGCGCGCCGCCAGCCAGGTCAGGCGATCGAAAGCATCCTCCGGCGGCGTGTCGACGAGGCCCGAGCGTTCGAGAGCGAGAAGCCGCTGGCCTTCATTCTCCGGGAAGGGAAACGAAGGCGGCGTCTCGAACGGAACGGGTTGCTCGACGTCGTCCCGAATCGCGGTTTCGATTGCCTGGGGTAACGCGGGCAGTCCGTCGACGAACTGCGTCATCCCGGTGTCGAGCCCGACCGAGCCGATCTGCCGCTCTGCCGCCGGGCGGCCGACAACCAGGATCTGGGTGTGTCCAAGCGCTGGATCGGAGCGCAGGCTCTCCAGCACGGCGGATCTGCTGGCGTCCGATGGTTCGGCTTCGATCACAATGACGGCCGGCAACCGGGAGCCGATCGCGAGCAGCGCCGCATAGATGTCCGTGTAGCTTTCGACGACACAGTAACTGACCTTCGCCAAAGTCGTTTCGTAATCGGCGATGCGTTCCGGGCGCGCAATGACGATCACCCGCGCGGACGCCAACATTGGCGGCTGGCCGGGGCCGGATATCACCGCGAGAACGTCGCGGCGATAGACCCGGCGGTGGCCTCCCGGGGTTTTCCAGGAAGGGATCGATCCGCCTTCGATCAGAAGCTGAGCCGTGCGGACGGAGACGCCCAGTATCTTGGCAGCCTCCGCCGTCGTCAGAATTTCCTTGGCCATACCATCCATCTTTGCCCCCGGCCGTGCGCCTATCGGCTTTGCCCCGGCCTCACAATGTCGTGCTCCCACTTGTGTTGACAAGAGCAGGTCGCTGCTATTTTGATAAATTTGATGATAACGATAGATTTGATAAATCTGATAGGCTGGCTCCGCACTGCATGGCAGATGCGAGCTGCCGAGGGGCACCTCTTCCCCCGGAAGAAGCCGGGCTCTGGCCCTGAGCCGACCTGCGAATCGTCCTCGCGCAAGCCGAACCGCGGCGCGGCTGGCCACTCCACGCACTCTCAACCACGGGAATGTCGCGATCCGTGACGCCTCCCAACCGAGCTTCGTCCCGGCGACGACCCCCTTCATCTCCCTTACCGCCGTCTTCCCTGGCGCGTTGCGTCCCCGCACCGTCGATTTGTCTGGAGCATCCCCATGAATGACTTTCTGCCCTCTGATCTTCCGGAGTTTGCTGACCGGGTTGCCGCCAATCAGCGCCGGCTCAGCGAAAATCCTCGCGGCAGCTACGACTTCATCGTCTGCGGCGCCGGCAGCTCCGGCTCGGTCGTCGCACGGCGCCTTGCTGAAAATCCGTCCGTGGCGGTCCTGCTGATCGAAGCAGGGGGCAGCGACGAGGGGCCGACCGTCATGGAGCCGGCGGCGTGGCCGGGCAACCTCGGCAGCGCGACCGACTGGGGTTTTGTCGCGGAGCCCAACCCGCATTTGAACGGGCGCGCGCTTCCGATGTCGATGGGCAAGGTTCTCGGCGGCGGGTCGAGCATCAACGTGATGCTGTGGGCGCGCGGCCACCGCAGCGACTGGGATTTCTTCGCCGAGGAAACCGGCGATCAATCCTGGGGCTACGACGCGGTCTCGAAGATCTTCCGGCAGATCGAGAACTGGCAAGGCAAGCCCGATCCACGCCATCGCGGTACCGGGGGCCCCGTCTTCGTGCAGCCGTCACCGAATCCCGGTCCAGCCGCCCTGGCCATGCTCGATGCAGCAGAGGAGATCGGTATTCCGACTTTCGAAAGTCCCAACGGGGAGATGATGGAGGGCGAAGGCGGCTGCGCTGTCACAGATATCCTTGTCCGCAACGGCAGACGCAACTCCATCTTCCGCGCCTATACTTATCCATTTCTCGATCGGCCCAATCTCACCCTCCTGACCGGCACGCAGGTCTCTCGCATCCTGCTCGAACGCGGGAGGGCCGTCGGCGTCGAGGCGGTACGTGACGGCCGGACCCTGCGGATCAACGCGACCCGGGAGGTCGTGCTCGCGCTCGGCGCAATACAGACACCGTCCGTGCTGATGCGCTCCGGCATCGGCGATGAGAAGGAGCTTCGCCGGTTTGACATCCCCGTGGTCCAGCACCTGCCCGGTGTCGGTCAGAACCTGCAGGATCACGTATCGTTCGGATGCATTTGGGAGTATCGCGAGCCGATCGCGCCGCGCAACACCGGCAACGGGGCGACTCTCTACTGGAAATCCGATTCCGCGCTCACGTCTCCCGACCTGCTGTTCTGCCAAGTCGAGTTTCCGGTGCCGAGCCCCGAGACGGCAGGACGGGCGCCTGCCCACGGCTGGACGATGTTCGCCGGCCTCGCTTTGCCGAAGAGCCGAGGCAGGGTAAGGCTCCGAAACGCCGAGCCGCTTGCGACGCCGCGGATCGAAGCCAACATGCTGTCGCATCCCGACGATGTGAAGACGGCGATCGCCTGCGTCGATGTTTGCCGTGCGCTCGGCAATACCCGCGCCTTCGAGCCGCTGGTGGCGCGCGAATCGATGCCCGGCCCTCTCGGCGCCGCCGAGATGGAACGGTTCGTGCGCGATTCCGCCGTGACCTACTGGCACCAGACATGTTCGGCAAAGATGGGACGCGATGCGATGTCCGTGGTCGACAGCAAGCTCAAGGTCTACGGCATCGACCGCCTTCGCATCGCCGACGGCTCGGTGATGCCGCGGATCACCACCGGGAACACGATGGCGCCCTGCGTCATCATCGGAGAGAAGGCGGCACGCGCGCTGCGCGACGAGCACGATATCTGACCGCCAGTCTCCCCGAACGGCGGCTTGTATGCCGCCTCACCTCACGCGCCCCCCTCGAACAAAGCTGCGAGGGTGGCTATCGCGCCGGTCCGGCGGGAATGTCCCGCGCGTGATTCATCGAGATACAACCACAGATTATATCGATAATCGGCTTCCTTCCTTGCGCGAAACTCAGTTAAGCTGGCGATCAGGGACCGGAGCGACTGTGCAGAGGGCGCAACGCAACTCGCTGAGGCTGTTGCAGTGGATGATGGCGGCATCCCTGGCGCTGCCGATTGCGCTCTTTGCCGTTGCCGCCGCGATCTCCCACACATCCACCAGGGATATCGCCGACCGGGAGATCGAGCGCACGGTCGATGTCGCTCATGAGCACGCGCTCAAGGTGTTCGAGACCATCGACCGCAGCCTCGCCGAGCTCAACGAGGTCGTGCGCGGCTTGCCGGACGACATCATCCGCGCGCGAGAACCGGCACTGCATCGCCGCCTCAAGCGGCTGACCGATGCGCTGCCGCAGCTCAAATCGGCCTGGATCTTCGATGCGAACGGAAAAGCGCTGGTCAACAGCCTTGTCTCGCCGCCGCCGGACCTCAGCTTTGCCGATCGCGATTACTTCTACGCCCCCATCGACCATGGCATCGGCACTTTCATCGGCACGGCCCTGACGCCACGGCTACCCTATCAGGGCGCGCGCTTCTTCGGGGTCAGCCGCCGCCGCGACTCCGAGGACGGCAGCTTCATCGGCGTGATCCAGGCCTCGGTCCTGCCGGAATATTTCGAGAGTTTTTACGCCAGAATTGGATCGGATCCCGGCAGCTTCTTCGCGATGGGACGCACCGACGGCGCGATGCTCACGCATTTTCCCCGGCTTGACCACGAGCTTCGGCTCGATCCGGCCGGACCGGTGGGCCGGAAGATCGCGGCTCAACCCGAGCACGGCCTCATCACCGTCGCCTGGCCCTCGGACGGCATCGAGCGGCGCATCGCCTACCGGCGTGTCGCCGAATATCCGATCTATGTCAGCGCCGGGCTCGAGACCTCGGCGATCCGCGCGCGCTGGTTCGCCACGATGGGCCAACATCTGGTGTTCGGCATTCCCGCCACCGCGCTTCTGTTTCTGGTGCTGGCGATCGCGTTGCGGCGCACCCAGCACCTTCAGGCTGAAGCTGCAAAGCGGCGCGAGGCCGAGGAGGCGCTCAAGCACAGCCAGCGCCTGGAGGCGCTCGGGCAGCTCACCGGCGGAGTCGCGCACGACTTCAACAACCTCCTGACCGTGATCCGCGCCTCGGTCGACCTCCTGAACCGGCCGCAACTGACGGAGGAGCGGCGACAGCGCTACATCACGGCCATTGCGGATTCGGTAGCGCGCGCGGCCAAGCTGACCTCGCAGCTGCTCGCCTTCGCGCGGCGCCAGACCCTGAAGCCGGAAGTGTTCGACGTCGGTGCGCGGGTGCAGTCGCTGCAGGACATGCTCGCCACGCTGCTAGGCCCCGCGATCGAGATCGTCATGCGGCTGCCGGCGGAGCCGTGTCTCGTCAATGCCGATGCCAGCCAGTTCGAGACGGCGCTGATCAACATGGCGACCAATGCGCGCGATGCCATGCAGAGCAAAGGAAGGATCGTTTTCGAGGTCGCGGCCGCAACGACCGCTCCGGACACGCCGGCGCAGCGTTCGGCCAGCCAGACCATGACAAACCATGGCTTTGTCCGCGTCACCGTCAGCGACACCGGTGCCGGCATCCCCGCCGCACGGCTCGGGCGCATCTTCGAGCCGTTCTTCACCACCAAGCAGATCGGCCATGGCACCGGTCTCGGCCTGTCCCAGGTGTTCGGTTTCGCCCGGCAGTCCGGCGGCGAAGTGACTGTTGCGAGCGAGGTGGGGCACGGCAGCACCTTCTCGCTCTATCTGCCGCGCGTGCCGCCGGAGCTGCTGCCGCAGCGCCAGGCGCCCAACACTGCGCCGGCGGCGGCCGGCACCGGCATGTCGGTGCTGGTGGTCGAGGACAATATCGAGCTTGCCAATTTCGCCGCCGATGGCCTCACCGAGCTCGGCTACAACATCACGCTGGTCGACAATGCCGCCGATGCACTTGCCGAGCTCGTCGTGGGCGCGGATCGCTTCGACGTCGTGTTCTCGGACGTGGTGATGCCCGGGATGACAGGGCTCGATCTGGTACAGGCGATCCGCGAGCGCGGCATCGCCGTGCCGGTCGTGCTGACCACGGGCTACAGCCAGGCCCTGTCACAAGAGGGCGCGGCCGGCTGCGATCTCGTGCAAAAGCCCTATTCGATCGAGGAATTGTCTCGCGTTCTGCACCGGGCCGTGCAGCTGCGGCACGTCCGCGACGGAGCCGCCGAGTGAACGCGGGTCGATTCGCTCAAGTTCGACGTCGAGGGTTTTGAGGACCGCGTGCTGATCGGCTTCTTCCGCGATGCGATGCGCTCGCTATGGCCGCGCGCAATCGACATCTGTCACAAAACGAATGGCAGCAGGATCGTATTGCCGACATGGTCGCGCGCAATTTCGCGATGACGCGCAAGACCCGAAGCAATACGTTCCCGTCACGCTGACAGGGACGAACAAGGGAGGTTGCGATGATCGACCATCTGGGTATCTCGGTCTCCGACTATGAACGCGCGAAAGCGTTCTACACGACGGCGCTGGCGCCGCTCGGCTACAGCCTGATCATGGAGGTCACGGCAGAGCAGACCGGTCATGCGGCCGCGGCAGGATTCGGCGCAGACGGCAAGCCGGACTTCTGGTTCGGCGCGGAAGGCGCCATGAACAAGCCGGTGCACATCGCGATCGCGGCGAAAGACCGCGCCGCGGTCGACGCCTTCTACTCGGCGGCGATCGCGGCCGGCGGCCGCGACAACGGTCCGCCCGGCATCCGCCCGCATTATCACCCGAACTATTATGGCGCGTTCGTGCTCGATCCCGATGGCCACAATATCGAGGCCGTCTGCCACGCGCCGGAATAAGGCGCACTTCGAGGCGATGTGACGAGGAACATCAGCGCTGCATCGTCGTTGTCGTTCTCTGGACAACGATCTCGATGATGCCGATGCCGATCGAACCGCCCGAGATTCCGCCGGCAACACCGGGGACTCCCGCCGAACCGCCGCCGGGAATTCCACCCGGCAATCCGCAACCAGACATCACGCCGCCGGTGCGCGAACCGGGCTCGCCACCGCGGCCCGACGAATTGCCTGGCCGCGCGCCTGAAGAGATTCCATCGCGCGGACCGAATGGGCCGCTCACTCCGAATCCTGCGACAGATACAATGCCGCGGGATCACGCATGAACTCTCCAATCACATTGCAAGGCGATTGCAAGCTGCGTCTGAATGCGCAATGAACATCGCCATAGTGAGATGATTTGCGTTCAGAAATAAATCGAGCTGCGATCGCATCGCCTGCCACAATGCGGCCTAACGCGTAGCTGTTCATCCCGACACTTCGTCAAAGAACCTTCCGGGGAAGTTCACCACCATGACTAATCTTCGTTTCGTGCTGCTTGCGACGACGGCTCTGACCGCGATGCAATTGGCAAGTACCGCATCGCATGCGCAAGGCGCTTCGCCGCTCGTGGTCGCGCAGGCCCAGCCTCAAGAGACCGGCCCTGACGGAAAACCGAAGCAGCCGCCCAGGGGACCGCCGGCGGCCGCTCCGCCTGCAGCACCCGCGCGCCCGGCGGCTCCGCCGCCCGCGGCTGCACCGCCCCGCCCGCCCGCTGCGCCTCCACCGGCAGCCGCACCGCCGCGCCCGGCAGCGCCGCCACCGCCGCCGCCTCCACCTGCGGCCCGTCCCGCGCCTCCGCCGCCGCCGGCCGCTCCGAAGCAACCTTCGCCGCCTCCGGCAGCGGCCCCACAGCAGCGCGCCCCGACACCGCCTCCTCCGGCGCCGCCTGCTGCGCGCCCGGCTCCCACGCCGCCAGCACCACCTCCTGCCGCCGCTCCGCAGCAGCACGCACCCACGCCGCCGCCTGCAGCTCGCCCAGCTCCGACGCCTCCAACAGCGGCTCCGTCGGCCCGGCCTGCGCCTGCGCCCACGGCGAAACCGCCTGCTCCGACAGCACCGCCTGCGGCCCGCCCCGGCGCGCCTGCGCCGGCGGCCGCACCTGCTCCAGCAGCGACACCCGCTCCGACGGCAACGCCTGCTCCGGGCAGCACGTCTGGCGCACCAGCTGGCCGCCCCGGTACACCGCCGCCCGGGCGCCCCGGCGCGCCCCCGCCGGCGGGTTCGCCAGCTCCCAGCGCCGCGCCCGCTCCGACGGCTACACCGGCTCCCGGCAGCACGCCGACGACGACGCCCGCACGTCCCGGTGCAGCACCAACACCTGCTCCCGGCGCGACCCCGGCCCCCACGGCTGCGCCGACTCCCGGCCAACAGGGTGCAACGCCTCCTGCTGGCGCGCCCGCAGCCGGAGCTCCGCCCGCGTCACCGCAAGCTGGCGCTCCGGCCCGCCCACCGGCGCCTCCGGCCGGCGCTGCGGCGCCGACGGTCGTTCCCGGCACGCCGGCCGCAGCACCGCCGCCGAACCGGGCGCAATACGCCCCGCCCACGGTGACTCCCGCCTTCCGGGCCGCTCCCACGGTTGCAGCACCGCTGCCGCCACCGCCGCGTCCGCCGCAGCGTGACCTCACGCCGCTCGCGATCGGCGCGGGCGTCGTGGCCGGCGCCGTGATCGGTGCCACCATCGCCGATCTCCATAACCAGCGCCGCGAGACCGTCGAAGGCGGCCGCACCGTCTACACCGAGCCGGACCGCATCATCGTCCGCGATCCCGGCGGGCAGGCCTATGTCCGCGGCAACGATCTCTATCGCTTCCGCTATGGGGCCCGCGACATCCGCACCGACACCGTCGGCGGCGAAACCCGCACCGTCGTGATCCGTCCCGACGGCAGCGAGATCATCACCGTGGTGGGCACCGACGGCCGGCTGATGCGGCGCATCCGCAGAGACCCCGCCGGGCGCGAGGTCATCATCATCGACAACACCTATCGCGATCCGCGGTCGGTCGGTGGCTTCTATGTCGACCTGCCGCCGCCGGTCGTCAACATGCCCTATGATCGCTACATCGTCGATGCCGAGGATGCGTCGCCGGACCTGATCTACGAGACCATGGAGGCGCCGCCGGTGCAGCGGATCGATCGGCGCTACTCGCTCGACGAGATCCGCTACAGCCCCAATGTTCGCATGCAGATGCCGAGCATCGACGTCAACACGATCAACTTCGAGACGGGATCGTGGACCATCCCACCGGACCAGGCGGCTCGGTTGCAGGCGATCGCCGACGGCCTCAACCGTGCGATCCAGCGCAACCCGCGCGAGGTGTTCCTGATCGAGGGGCACACCGACGCGGTCGGCAACGAGGTCGACAATCTGTCATTGTCTGACCGTCGCGCGCAGTCTGCGGCCGAATTGCTGACACAGCAGTTCGGTGTCCCGGCGGAGAACCTGACGTCGCAAGGCTACGGCGAGCAGTATCTGAAGGAGCAGACGCAGGGGCCGAGCGTGATCAACCGGCGCGTCACCGTCCGCCGCATCACGCCGCTGCTCAATGGCGGGACGGCCTCGCTGCCGCCGCCCCCGCCCGGCACGGCGCCGCCACGCTGAAACGCGAACCACGAGCACAAATGGCCGGGATTGCTCCCGGCCATTTCATTTGTATCACGCAGACATCGCTTCTGACGGCAGGCAGGCGTCGCAAACGGCCGCGACGTGCCGATGATCGGTGCCGCAACAGCCGCCGAGAAGCCGCATTTGCGGAAACGCGCGCCTGAGCGAGAGGTAACGGCGGCCGAGATCGACGGGATCGCCGCTGTCGAGCGTCTCCGACTCGTCGAGCTCGGCATGGCTCTTGATCGACGCATTCGCCCTGATGCCATGGATGCGCTGGACCCACGCCTCGCCGACCGCGAGTGCGCTCTCGAAATGGGTCGGATGCGCGCAATTGATCAGGAAATATTCGCATGCATGCTCCGTCGCATCGTCGACCGATTCGATTGCCTCGCGCAGGGACTCGCCCCTGATCAGGCGGCCATCGGTCTCGACCGTGAAAGAGATCGCGACCGGAATTTCCTGCCTCTTGGCTGCACGCACCACACCGACGGCCTCGTTGATGCTGTTCAACGTGAACGCGGTCACCATGTCGGCGCCTGCCTCGGCGAAGGCCGCGATCTGAGCCGCGTGGTAGGCTTCCGCCTCCGCCGCGTCCATGTTGCCGGCCTTGTAGCCGTCGCCTCGCGGACCGATCGCGCCGCTGATGACGCAAGGCATGCCGGGGGACTCCCAGGCGCCGCGCAATTCCTCGAGGAAGCTGATGGACCGCATGTTGATGGCCTCGAGACCGGCCGCATCGTAGCCGAGCTTGGCGCCCCAATCAGGGTTGGCGCGCCAGGTTGGACTGTCGAGCACGAAGCCGACCCCATGCTGCCGCGCGATGCGAAGATAGGCTTCGTAGTACCGCTTCAAATGCGCGCGACCATCACTGCTGTCCAGCAGCACGAATGCGGCAAAGTGGGGCAGCTCGAGCCCGTGGCGAAAGATCAGAGTGGTTTCCATGCCGCCGTCGGTCAGGAAGATGCCGCCGCGGTGCTGCGGCAGATCGTTTCTGTATCTGGCCATTGATCGCTCCATCATTTGCACGGGCCGCTCTTCATTCGGTCGCGCCATGCCCGCCTTCGGTCTCGGCAATTGGTGCCGCATAATGTCGCGTCGCTCTAGAAGCCTGATGGTGCGGCTGAACTTCCTCCCGCAAACGGATACAAATCAAAGACTTGCGTGAGGCAATCGGACCGGCGCGCTTGCCTGCGCGGCAAATTCCGCACCGTTGGTACGGTTTTGGAGGCATCGATGGGAAAGGGCGAAGCGACGCGCGAGCGCATTCTCGAGATCGCGGAAGCGGCGGTGCTCGCAAAGGGCTTCGGAGCGACCTCGATCGACGAGGTCATCGCCGAGGCCGGACTGACCAAGAGCGGCTTCTTCTATCACTTCAGGGACAAGAACGCCCTCGCACGGGAGATGCTGCGCCGCTACGTGGAGACGAACGATCGCCTGTTCGACGAGATCTTCAGGCGGGGGCGTGAGCTCTCGGACGATCCGCTGCAATCGTTCCTGATCTCGCTGAAGCTGCTGGCCGAGGTCATGGCCGATCTGCCCAACGGCCATCCCGGGTGCCTGATCGCCAGCATCTGCTATCAGGAGCGCCTGTTCGACCGCGAGGTTCGCGACCTGACCGCGCAATCGGTCCGGGCCTGGAATGCGCATTTCCGCGCGATCCTCGACGGCATCGCCGCAGTTTATCCGCCGCGCGAGTCGATCGACCTCGACGATCTCGCAGAGATGATCTCGTGCGTGGTCGACGGCGCGATCATCATGTCGAAGACGCTCAACGACCCGAAACGGCTGGAGCGACAGATCCTGCTCTTCCGAAGCTGCGTGAAGCTGGTCTTCGCGCCGCCTCCCTCATCGTGAGATGCATGTGACGTGAGCGAGCCGGGGTCGGGCCGCCTTGCTGCGCCCGTTTGCGGGAGGGGTGCAACTGTGCGCGGTCCGAACCGCTGCTTCATTGCCCCGCGGCCAATCCCAACGCGTCGGCCATGACACGAAACACTTCGGTATTGTCCATCGAGCCGTGCACGCGCTCGCTGCCCGGACCGGTCGCGGTCAGGATGACGTCCTCGCCCGAATGCACGCTGGCGCCGATCATCGCCGAGAGATTGCCGGGGCGCAGCACCGCGCCCGGGACGTCCTTGTATTTGTCGTTGGCCTTGAAGGTCCCGTCGGCGCCGGCCTTGACGGTCGGCTCGTTGGGACTGTCGAGCTTCGGGCGGAACGTCTCGTAGTGATCCGGCAGGCTCGCCGAGAAGATGGCAAGCCGCCGGCTCACGTCGATGCGTGCCGGATAACCTTCCGCATCCGGCGCCGGATAGTTGGGAAATCCGGCCTGCGCATAGACTCCGACGCGCTCGCGCAAGGGAACGTTGGGCACCGTGCCCATGTCGTCATTCACCGTGCCGACCAGGCTGTTGGGATGATTGTGGTCCGCCAGCACCAGGATGAGGGTGTCGTCGCCGCGCGCCCGCGCCCATTCACGCGTCTGGCGCACCGCGTTGTCGAGCATGATCGTATCGTAGACGGCGCGCTCCATGTCGAGAGCATGCGCATATTTGTCGATCAGTCCGGACTCGACCATCAGGAAAAAGCCGGCCTCGTTCTTCGAGAGGATGTGCAGCGCTGCCTGCACCTGCTCGGTCAGGTCAGGCTGCTCAGGGAATTTCTTGACGCCGCCGCCCTTCAGGAATTTGCGGTCGAGCACACCGTCCATGTTGCCGGTGGCGAACAGGCCGAGCAGCTTGCTCGTCTCCTGTTTTGCGGCAGAGGCGCTAAGCTCGCTGGCGGTGGTCGCCACCTGATAGCCTGCATCGCGAAACTTCGCGATGAAGTCCGTCTCGTCCTTGCGTTTCGAGCCGGCGGCCGATTTCGGCATAAAATTCGCGCTGCCGCCGCCCATCAGGATATCCGGTTTCGCCGTGAAGAATTGCTCGACGATGTCGTCATACGCGGCCCGACGGCGGGTGTGCGCAACCATCGCCGCCGGCGTCGCGTCTTCGATCTCGGTGTTGGTGACGACACCGATCGCCATGCCGAGCCGCCTCTTGGCTAGGCTCGTGATGGTCTCGACCCGGGGATCGTCGAACGGACTTGCGGTGCGGTCCGCATAGACGCCGAGGGCGTTGACGGCGCTCTTGTGCCCGGTCGCATAGGCGCTGGCCGAGTTCGCGGAATCGGTGATGATCGAATCCGAACCCGCGGTCGCCACCAGCGCCATACGGGGCATGTCGTCGATCGCGAGCTTGCCGCGGCTCTTGCCCTCCGAAATCCCCTTGGAGAGGATTCGGGCTGCGACCCGGTGCGCCGGCGACATGCCGTCACCGATGAAGAGGATGACGTTCTTCGCCTTGCGCGGACCCGTGTCGTAGACCGTCCACGTGACGCTGCGCTGGCGCGTGCCGTCGCTCACGTCCACGGCAACGTTGCCCGGCCTGGTCAGCGTGACGTCGCGCAGGATCAGGGCCGACTGCTCCTTGCCGTCCTCGCGATCGATGAAGGTCCCGGCACGGCCGAACGCAGTCGCATAATCCGCGCCGTTCACCGTCACCTTCAACCTGGCGGGATCGACCGGCCCGGGGAGCTCGACCTTGAAGTCGAATTTGGCTCCGGCCAGGATCTCGGCACGATCGATTGGATAGACCGTCTGCGCCGACAGTGACGATGTCCAACAGAGGACGATGAGAGAGGCGAGTGCCGATCCCCTGACCATGCTCGATGCTCCGCAATCCGGTTTCCGACAGGAACGGCAAGCGTAGCGTTCGAGAATGACACCGTCATTAAATTCGCTGGACCCGGATCGAGCGAAGCGCAATCCGGGCTCGCGGAAGGCTCAGCCCTTGTCGCTCTCCAGGCGGAAGATCTGCGAGCCTTCGCTGCCCGAGAGCAGGCCGGTGTCGCTGTAGAGCTTCAGCTTGGTGCGGGTGTCGGCGATGTCGAGGTTGCGCATGGTGAGCTGCCCGATGCGGTCGGCCGGCGTGAAGGCGGCGTCCTCCACCTTCTCCATGCTGAGCCGCTCCGGCGCATAGGTGAGGTTGGGGCTCTCGGTGTTGAGGATCGAATAGTCGTTGCCGCGGCGGAGCTCCAGCGTCACCTCGCCGGTGACGGCGCGCGCGACCCAGCGTTGCGCGGTCTCGCGCAGCATCAGCGCCTGCGAGTCGAACCAGCGGCCCTGATACAGCAAACGGCCGAGACGCATGCCGCTGATGCGGTACTGCTCGATGGTGTCCTCGTTGTGGATGCCGGTGACGAGGCGCTCGTAGGCGACGTGGAGGAGCGCCATGCCGGGCGCCTCGTAGATGCCGCGGCTCTTGGCCTCGATGATGCGGTTCTCGATCTGGTCGCTCATGCCGAGACCGTGGCGGCCGCCGATCGCGTTGGCTTCGAGGAACAGCGCGACGGGATCGGAGAAGGTCTGGCCGTTGAGCGCCGTGGGCTGGCCTTCCTCGAAACGCACCACGACCTTCTCGGCCTTGACGTTGCAGTCGTCGCGCCAGAACGGCACGCCCATGATCGGATTGACGATCTTGATGCCACTGTCGAGGCTCTCGAGATCCTTGGCCTCGTGCGTGGCGCCGAGCAGATTGCTGTCGGTCGAATACGCCTTCTCCGCGCTCATCTTGTAGGCAAAGCCCTGCGCGGTCATGAACGCCGACATCTCGGCGCGGCCGCCGAGCTCGTCGATGAACTGCTGGTCGAGCCAGGGCTTGTAGATCTTCAGGCCGGGATTGGTGAGCAGGCCGTAGCGGTAGAAGCGCTCGATGTCGTTGCCCTTGAAGGTCGAGCCGTCGCCCCAGATGTTGACGCCGTCCTCCTTCATCGCCGCAACCAGCATCGTGCCGGTAACGGCGCGGCCGAGCGGGGTGGTGTTGAAATAGGTGATGCCGCCGGTCGAGATATGGAAGGCGCCGGACTGGATCGCGGCGATGCCTTCATGGACCAGCTGCGTGCGGCAATCGACCAGGCGCGCCTTCTCGGCGCCGAACTCCATCGCCTTGCGCGGAATCTCGTTGTAGTCGGCCTCATCCGGCTGGCCGAGATTGGCGGTGTAGGCGTAGCAGCGCGCGCCCTTCTGCTTCATCCAGAGCAGCGCCGCGCTGGTGTCGAGGCCGCCCGAAAACGCGATGCCGACTTTCTCGCCCTTGGGCAGGCTTTTCAGGATCGTGGTCATGGGGCTTCCAATCGGGTCTCAAGGGCTGGTGAAGGTGCGAGCTTGACCGCGCGAATATCAAATTTCGCAGGGCTCGGCACCCATTTAATGGCTCAAACCGAGGGCTCGGGACCGGTCTTGCGGCCGAACAGGCGCTGGCGGAGCCGGTAGCCGGGCATGCTCAGCCGGGTCAGGGCGGCATCGACCGCCTCATCCGAAAACCGCGTCCGCGGCCAGCGGTAAATCAGCGCGTAAGCGAACCAGATCACGACGAAGGTGACGAGGCCGGCTATGGAAACGTCGGTGAAGAAGTGGCCGCCGAAGGCCATGCGCAGCCCGCTGGTCAAGGCGCCGAACACCACGGCGGCAGTATAGGCGAGCGGCCGCCACGCCGGCGGCGCCAGCGCAGCCGGCGCGAGCGTCCAGAATGCCGTCGCCCCCTCGCCGGAGAAGAACGAGCAGTTGCGCCCGCAGCCGCCGCGGGGATCCCACCACGGCACGAACTGCTGATCGCCGGCAAACTCGGTCACCACCACCGGCCGCGGACGGCCCCAATAGGTCTTGAACGTCAGGTTGGTCAGAATGCCGGCCGACATGGTCAGCGTCACCAGCAGGAAGATGACGGTGCGCCCCGGCACCATCAGCGGCCGGTCGGGCCGGATCATCTTGACCACGAGCGCGACGATCGAGGGCAGCGCGAAGGCCCAAGCGACCCACATGGCCGCGTCCCGCGCAAAGCCCGCCCAGCCGTTCAGCTTGAGCGGAAACGTCTTGGTCGCGGGATCGAAGAACAGTGACGCGAGCTTGAGATCGAGCTCGGGATAGAGGCCGAAAACGACGCCGATCACGAGCCACAGCGCCAGGGCGATGAAGAGTCCAGTCCGGTTCATGGCGCGGGGTTTAGCGGAGTGGAGAGGTGATGAAAACCCTTGCCGTGGTCATTCCGGGATGGTCCGAAGGACCAGACCCGGAATGAGAACGTGACTCACCTTGCCTCCGGCCGCGACTGCGACGGCAAAGGCGGCGGCGGTTTCCGCGCCGGCGGCGGCTCGCGCCAGGCGCCCGCATTGCGGCCGGCGATCAGCCAATAGACCATTCCGGCCGCGATGCCCGCGCCGGTCATGATCTCCAGATGCCGCCGCACGATGCCTTCGAACTGGAACGTGTCGGGGTGAAAGGGAACGAGGCCGAGATAGCAGGCCAGACCCACGACGCCCCCGCCGACAGCGTAAGCCAGCGCGCTGCGGATGTAGAGCGCCTCGGTGATCGCGACGATCACCGCTGCCGGCACCAGCGCAAAGCCCGACACGAAGATGAAGCCGAAGCCGAGCAGGATGTCGATCGTGCCCTGATCGACGGGACCGGCGCCGAGATCGGCGAATTCCGGAAACAGCAGCGTGACGACCACGATCATGCCGCCGACGAAACAGGCGGCGAGAAAGCCGATGAAGATGACGACGAGGCGGCCGATCAGGGACATGACGCAAACGAATTGATGACCAGCAGTGTCACAACGCCCCCAGTCGTCATGCCCGGGCTTGACCCGGGCATCCACGACGTTCTCTCTTGCGGCTCGACGTGGATGGCCGGGTCAAGCCCGGCCATGACGCGCGAGGAGACCGTCACCATCCTCAATCCGTCATCGCCATGGCGCGCAGCGCCTGGCGCTCGCGTGCACTGAGCTTTTCGGTCTCCGACTTGAGCTGGCCGCAGGCGGCGAGGATGTCGCGGCCGCGCGGGGTGCGGACCGGCGAGGAATAGCCGGCGTTGAAGACGTATTCGGAGAACTTCTCGATCTGGTCCCAGTCCGAGCATTCATAGGCGGTGCCGGGCCAGGGATTGAACGGAATCAGATTGATCTTGGCGTGAATGCCCTTGAGCATCTTCACCAGCAGCTTTGCATCGTCGAGCGAATCGTTGACGCCCTTGAGCATCACATACTCGAAGGTGATGCGGCGCGCGTTCGAGGCGCCGGGATAGTCGCGGCAGGCCTGCAGCAGCTCCTTGATCGGATATTTGCGGTTGAGCGGCACGAGCTCGTTGCGCAGCTCGTCGCGCACCGCATGCAGCGAGATCGCGAGCATGACGCCGATCTCCTCGCCGGCGCGCACGATGTTCGGCACCACGCCGGAGGTCGAGAGCGTGATGCGGCGGCGGGAGATGCCGATGCCTTCATTGTCGCCGACGATCAGCAGCGCATCGCGCACCGCATCGAAATTGTAGAGCGGCTCGCCCATGCCCATCATCACGATGTTGGTGACGCGGCGCGTGCCGTCCTCGCGGTCGGCCCAATCGTTCAGACGATCACGCGCGACCATGATCTGCCCGACGATCTCGCCCGCCGTGAGATTGCGCACCAGGCGCTGCGTGCCGGTGTGGCAGAAGGAACAGTTCAGCGTGCAGCCGACCTGCGAGGAGACGCAAAGGGTGCCGCGGTCGGTCTCGGGGATGTAGACGCATTCGACCTCATGCGCCTTCTGAACGGAATCGCCGCTCGGCAGCCGCAGCAGCCATTTGCGGGTGCCATCGTTGGATATCTGCTCGGCCACGACCTCGGGCCGGTCGACCGTGAAGTGCTGTGCGAGCTCGGCGCGAATGCCCTTGGAGATCGAGGTCATGTCGTCGAAGCTCTGGGCGCCGCGGAAATAGATCCAGTGCCACAGCTGCTGCACGCGCATCTTGCGCTGGGCCGGAGCGACGCCGATCTCGCCGAGGCGATCGGCAAGCTCGGTGCGCGACAGGCCGATCAGCGACGGTTTTGCCGGCGGCACATAGGTTTCGAGCGGAGTCTTCTCCACCAGGATTGCGTTGTGCGGCTCGGTCGTCGGTTGCATTGAAAGACCTGATGGCTTGGTCGTTCCGGGATGGTCCAAAGGGATCGCGAAGCGACCCTGAGGACCAGACCCGGAACCTCGAGATTCCGGGTTCGATGCTGCTCATCGCCCCGGAATGACGGTAGAAAATCTATATAGCAACCGGAACCGCCGATTGCGACCTTATCGCCCGCACCCTTACCGCTTGCAGTCGTGGGCGATCTTGTCGAGCGCCTGGGCGAGGCCCTTCAGCGAGAAGGTGTCGGTCGTCTCCGTGCCCTTGGCCGAGACGCCCTTGACCACGAGGTCGGCGGATTTGCGCATGGCCTCGACCATCCGCTCCTCCTCGGCCGCGTTCTTGATCCAAAGGCCATCGCCTTGCGTGTACATCGCGAAGGAGGCGCCGCCGACCTCGACGGTTGATTCCGAGCCCGGCTTCAGCGCGTAGCCGATCATGACCGAGACTTCGTTGTTGACCTTCTCCGCCGGCCGGGTCGAGACGAAGGCGTAGGCGGGATCACGCGGCCGGTTCGGCGGATTGGTCTTCGACGACGAAGGCTTGGCCAGCGCGAAACAGACCTTCTTGCCGTTGGGCGTCGCCGCATATGCCCCCCAGGTGCCGAACTGCCCGATCAAGGTCGGCTCGGCGCCACCCGCAACTCCCGCGGGCGAGGCCGCCGGTTTGCTCTCGTGCTTCGAAGCGGCCTTTGCAGTCGTATGGGCCGGCGGCGCGGCCGGCTTCGGTGTCGCCTCCTTTGGAGCAGACTTGGGCGCCGTCTGCGCCCGCGCGGAATCGACGATTCCCCCGGCCATGACGCCAGTCATCAAAGCTAAAATCAGCACCCGCCACATGCTCGGAGTGGTTCCCTCAATATTGTGACTGGAAGATGGCCCGACCGCGCTTTGTCCCCGGGCAGGGATAGCCGGGAAAGTCCAATTTGGGAAGGCAGTTAGCGGTATCGGCTGCGGTCAGGCCCTGGATCGCGCGGCGCGTTGCTCAGCCCATTGGGCCTCGGTCCAGCGCAACAGATCCTCGGCGCCGGAACTGCGCAAATGCGCGCCACCGTCGATCACCACCATCTCGCCATTGATGTAGCCGGCACGGTCGGAGACCAGGAAGCTGGCGAGGTCGGCAAGCTCGCTATGCTCGCCGGTGCGTCCAAGCGGGTTGAGCGACGTCCAGCCTGCGTCACGGCCTTCGGGACGGAGCTGCCCGGTGGCCCCCGCGGTCGGAAACGGACCCGGCGCGATCGCGACGGTGCGGATGCCCTTCGGGCCCCACTCCACCGCAAGACTCCTGGTCATCGCCAGCAGGGCGGACTTCGCCATCGCAGACGGAACCGTGAAGGCGCGGCCGGTGATGGTGGAGGTCGAGAGAATCGACAGCACGACGCCGCCATGCTTGCCCTCGATCCAGCGCCTGCCGGCGGCGAGCGTGCAATACATCGCGCCATGCAGCGTCGGCGCCAGGATCGCGTCCGCGGCGCGGAAGGAGAGATGCTCGCTCTGAGCGATGAACGTCGCGGCGGCATTGTTGACGAGGATGTCGAGCGGCGCCTCGCGCCAGATCTGATCCATCATGCTGTCGACGGCCACGCCGTCGCGAATATCGCAGCTGATCGTCGTGACCTTGCCACCCGTCTGCTCGCGCATTTCGCGCGCCGCTGCTTCCAGCCGGTCGAGATTGCGGCCGCAGATCACGAGCTCGGCGCCGAGCGCGAGGAAGCGACGGCCCATCGCGGCGCCAAGGCCCGAGCCGCCGCCGGTGACGAGGATGCGCTTGTTCTTGAGCAGGCCCGTTTCAAACATCGTTTGAATCCTCGCTGTTTCCACACACTCAGTCATTGCAAGCGCAGCGAAGCAATCCAGAATCCGCACCGCGGAAATAGCCCGGATTTGCTTCGCTGCGCTCGCGATGACGAGGATAGGCCGAACATCGCGTCCAGCAAAGAATCCGGATTGTCGGGCCGCACTAAATCCGGCAGAAACGGGCCAACTATAATTCCACTCGAAACGCCTCAGGTGCTGCCATGAAAGCCATCCTCTGCTCGCAATATTGCCAGCCCGACGATCTCGTGCTCGCCGATATACCTGATCCGGTGGCAGGCCCCGGCGAGGCCGTAATCGCGATCAAGGCGGCGGCGCTGAACTTCTTCGACATCCTGATGATCCAGGGCAAGTACCAGATCAAGCCGCCGTTCCCGTTCTCGCCGGCGGCGGAAGTCGCGGGCGTGATCGAGAGCATCGGCCCTGGTGTCACCGACCTGAAGGTCGGCGATCGCGTTGTCGCCTCCTGCGGCCACAACGGCGCGCGCGAGAAGATCGCGCTGCCGGCGGCGGCGATCGTGAAAATCCCTGACAATCTCGACTACGACCGCGCGGCCGGCATCATCATCATCTACGGCACCGCGTTGCATGCGCTGGAAGATCGCGCCAGCCCGAAGCCCGGCGAGACGCTCGCGGTGCTCGGCGCGGCCGGCGGCACCGGCCTCGCCGCCTGCGAACTCGGCAAGCTGATGGGCCTGAAGGTGATCGCCTGCGCATCGTCGGACGAGAAGCTCGAATTCGCGAAAGCGCATGGCGCCGAGCTGACGCTGAACTACGCCAAGGAAGACCTGAAGGAAGGCCTGCGCAAGCTCACCGGCGGCAAGGGCGTCGACATCATCTTCGATCCCGTGGGCGGTGCCTATGCGGAGCAGGCGCTGCGCTCGATCGCCTGGGAGGGCCGCTTCCTCGTCATCGGCTTTGCCGCCGGCGACATTCCGAAGATGCCGCTGAACCTCGCGCTGCTGAAGGGCTGCGACATCCGCGGCGTGTTCTGGGGCGCCTGGACCCGGCTCAACCCGGCCAAGAACCGCGCCAATCTCGAAAAGCTCGTGAAGTGGACGGCGGAAGGCAAGATCTCATCGCATGTCGACCGCATCTTCCCGCTGGCGCAGACGGCGGATGCGCTGAAGGTGCTGGCGGGACGTCAGGCCATGGGCAAGGTGATCCTGCATCCATGAGGGTGTTGTGGCGAATGGTGTCGCGACGCCATCGCCACATACCCAACTGTCATCGCGCGCGCAGGCGGGCGATCCAGCACGCCGAGACGGTCGCGATTGAACCGAGAGGCCGCGGCGTACTGGATTCCCGCTTGCCGCCTACGCCAAAGCTTCGGCGCCCCTGAACCTCAACCCCGGCGAAGCCTTGGCGTAGCCGGGTCGCGGGGAACGACAGCGCGCTCGTGGTAGACGCTCCTAAGCTTCCGCTTCTTCTTCCGCCTCACCTAGCCCACGCTTGAGCGCGGCACGGGCGGCCTCGCGATGTTCGTTCGTGATGTGGCTGGCGACCATGCGGATGGCGGTGGCGAGCACGGCGGCGTCATCGGCGAAGCCGAGGATCGGCATCACGTCCGCGACGAAGTCGAGCGGCAGGACAAAGTAGGCGATCGCCCCGAGCAGCGAGGCCTGGACGTGGCGCGGCGTCTGCCGGTCGAACGCGCAGTAATAGGCGGCAAGCAGGTCTTCCGCGAACGGCAGGTGTGCGGCAACACGCTTCAGCTTGCGCCAGAAGCGGCGGCGCACGCTCTCGCGATCTTCCGCGAGCCGGTCGGCCGGCTCGAAGCCGACACTATGCTCGGCAGTCATGCTCAAAAACTCCCCGTTCTGCCGGAGGCGGCGGGTCGTCCCGTCCCGGCTGATCACAAGATGGGGATGCAGCACATCCCTGCAAGACGCCGGCCTAGTATCAGCCTGCAATGGCGTTCATCGCCTTGGCCAGCGCGATGTCGCGCGCGGTGACGCCGCCGGCGTCGTGAGTCGACAGCACCACCTCCACCGTCTTGTAGACGTTGCGCCATTCGGGGTGATGATCCATCTTCTCGGCGACCAACGCGGCGCGGGTCATGAAGCCGAACGCCTCGTTGAAATCCCTGAAGACGAAAGTTTTCCCGATGGCGTCGCGGCCCTGGACCTCGGTCCAGCCCGGTAGTCCGCCGAGCGCCTGCCTGCGCGCCTCCGCCGAGAGTCGTTCTGCCATGGTCGTCTCCGTCCTTTTGGGGGAACTTTACTCTAACACCGCGCCGGCGCCCCGGGTTCATACGGGATTTCCTGCATCCGCTAACCATGACGGAGATGTAACCCCGCCGGACAAGAAATTTGCTACAATACCGGCGGTAAATCGCCGGCCAAGATGAAACTGAGCCTGAAGCGCCTGTTTGGGAGATCGATGACCGGGGGATTGGACCTGGCCGAAGCGCCCCCTCCGCCTTCGCCGCGATCCGCGGCGCGGAAGACGGCGCTCGTGTCTCTGGCACTTGTGCTTGCGATCGTCGGCGCGCTCGCCGGCGGCTATTACTTCGCGATGCGTCCGGTGACGCTCAAGATCGCGGTCGGCCCTGCCAACAGCGATGACATCAAGGTCGTGCAGGCGCTGACGCAGGCCTTCACCCAGACCAAGGGGCAGGTACGGCTGCGGCCGTTCCAGACCGACGGCGCCACGGCCAGTGCTGATGCGCTCGCGGAAGGCAAGGTCGATCTCGCCATCGTGCGCGGCGACGTCGACGTGCCCAAGAACGCGCAAGCGGTCGCGACCCTGCGCAAGAACGTCGTGGTGCTGTGGTCCGTGCCGGCCAAAGGCAAGAAGCGGGGTCCGAAGATCACCAAGATCGCGCAGCTCGCCGGCCATCGCGTCGGCGTGGTCGGCCGCACCCAGGCCAACGTCAATCTGCTCAAGGTGATCCTCCAGCAGTACGGCATCGATCCCGCCAAGGTCGAGATCGTGCAATTCCCGGCGAACGAAGCCGCCGAGGCGATCAAGGCGCAGAGGGCCGATGTCTATCTCGCGGCCGGCCCCGTCAACAGCAAGATCACGTCGGATGCGATCGCCGCCTCCACCAAGGATTTCGGCGCACCCACCTTCCTCGCGATCGATTCTGCGGATGCGATCGCGCAAAACCATCCGGTCTACGAAGCGTCCGAGATTCCCGCCGGCACCTATGGCGGCTCGCCTGCTCGCCCGGAGGACGAGGTCAAGACCATCAGCTTTTCGCACCACATCGTGGCGCGCAAAGGCGTGTCCGAAACCACCATTGCGGCGTTCACGCGCCAGCTCTTCGCCGTGCGCCAGCAACTGGTGACCGAATTCCCGCTCGCGGCGAAGATCGAAACGCCTGATACCGACAAGGATGCGGTCATCCCAGTACATCCAGGTGCGGCCGCCTTCGTCGACGGCGAGGAAAAGACCTTCCTCGACAAATACAGCGATTACATCTGGTGGAGCCTGATGGCGCTTTCCGCCATGGGCTCGATCGGCGCCTGGTTCGCCGGCTATCTGAAGAAGGACGAGCGCGACAGCAACAGCCATCTGCGCGAACGTCTGCTCGACATGATCTCGGCGGCGCGCACGTGCGAGACGGCCGAAGAGCTCGACCAGATGCAGAGAGAGGCTGACGGCATCCTGCGCGATACGCTGCGCTGCTACGATCACGGCGCGATCGAGGAAGGCGCGCTCACCGCCTTCAACATCGCACTTGACCAGTTCCACACCGCGGTCGCCGACCGCAAGGCCTTGCTGATGAGCCTGCCGCAGAACCTGCAGCGCGCCGGCGCGCAATTCAGGGCTGCCGGCAACGCGTAGGCGCTTGCCCGCGTAATTGCTGCGTCACATTGTCTCAATATAGCTTCCGCCGCCATTGCGGGATGGTCCGAAAGACCAGACCACAGGTGCGCAATTGCGCACCGGGGAATCTCGAGATTCCGGATTCGCGCTTCGCGCGCTCCGGAATGACCGTGAAAGTTGTGCCAGCCAGCGAGCCAGCCATGAACATCAAATTCTCCCGCCGCCGCTTCCTCGCGACCGGCGCCGGCGCGCTCGGCACCCTCGCGATGCCCTATCTGTCGCGCGCGGCCGATCGGCCGGCGGTCACTCATGGCGTCCAGTCTGGCGACGTCACGGTCGACGGCGGCGTGGTGTGGGCGCGCACCGACCGGCCGGCGCAGATGCTGGTCGAGGTGGCGACGACTGATACGTTCAGGGATGCCCGTGCGCTGCCGCCGATCGCAGCGCTCCCCGAGAGCGACTTCACGGCAAAAATCCTGCTGGAGAACCTGCCGGGCGGCCAGGACATCTTTTACCGCGTCCGCTTCCGCGATCTCTCGCACAGCGCGGTCGAGGGCGAGCCGGTGGTCGGCCGCTTCCGCACGGCGCCGGCCGACCGCCGCGACGTCAGCTTCGTCTGGGGCGGCGATGTCGCCGGCCAGGGCTGGGGCATCAATCCCGATGACGGCGGCATGTTCACCTTTTCGGCGATGCGCAAGCACCGGCCGGATTTCTTCCTGCATTCCGGCGACACGATCTATGCCGACGGTCCCATCCAGTCCGAGGTGAAGCTTGCCGATGGCAAGATCTGGAAGAATCTGACCATCCCGGAGAAGGCCAAGGTCGCGGAGACGCTGGACGAGTACCGCGCCGCGCACAAATACAATCTCACCGACGACAACCTCCGAGCCTTTAATGCCGAGGTGCCGATCTTCGTGCAGTGGGACGACCACGAGGTGACCAACAACTGGTCGCTGTCGAAAGAGCTGCCGGCCGCCTACAGGGTGCGGGACATCTCGCTGCTCGCGGCCCGCGCGGGGCGCGCCTTCCACGAGATGTACCCGATGCGCGAGAGCATCATCGAGCCCGGCCGCGTCTATCGCCAGATCGCCTACGGCCCGCATCTCGACGTGTTCGTGCTCGACGAGCGCAGCTATCGCAGCCCGAACGGCGCCAATCTCGAGACCGCTTACGGCCCCGCCAGCTACTTCCTCGGCCCGGACCAGATCGCCTGGCTCAAGCGCGGTCTCTTGAATTCGCGCGCGACATGGAAGGTGATCGCGTCAGACATGCCGATCAGCCTGATTGTCTCGGATACGCCGAAGGGCGGATCGGAAGCCGTTGCGCAGGGTGACGGTCCGGTGCGTGGCCGCGAGTTCGAGATCGCCGACATCCTCCGCTTCATCAAGATGGCGCCGATCACCAACACGGTGTGGCTGACCGCGGACGTGCATTACGCCGCCGCGCATTATTACGATCCGAACAAGGCGCAATTCCAGGAATTCGAGCCGTTCTGGGAATTCGTGTCGGGTCCGCTGCATGCCGGCACGTTCGGACCGAACGCGCTCGACAACACCTTTGGCCCCGAGGTCCGCTTCGTCAAGGCGCCGGGCAAGGACAGCCAGAACCTGCCGCCGTCCGCGGGCATGCAGTTCTTCGGTCACGTCAAGATCGACGGCGCCTCGGGCCAAATGACAGTGACCCTGCGCGACCGCGCCGACGTGGCGCTGTGGTCGACCACGCTCGATCCGAAGCAAAGCTGATGGGCTAATTAGCGACGCGTAGCTTGAGCGCCGCTTCCAGCGCGTCGGTCGAACACGGCTTCTGCAACCGCGGTCGGCCCGCCAATTCGGGCGGAATGCGCGCCTCGGCGCCGTAGCCGGTGACGAAAACGAACGGAACCTCCAGCGCGATCAGCCGCTCGGCGATCGCAAAGCTGGTCTCGCGGATCAGTTCGACATCGAGCAGCGCGAAGTCGGGCCTACGCTTCGCAATGGCGTCCAGCGCCTTGGTCACCGAACCGACCGTCCGAACGCCGGTCACTCCAAATCCGAGCAGACGGTCCTCGAAATCAATCGCGATGATCGGATCGTCCTCGACGATCAGAACATCGGCCGGCCAGCCTGAGCCATTGGAAAGTGCGGGTAACATGATCGCGTCTTGCGTTGGGGGTTTTAGGATCAGGACTGCTGCGACACGATGCCTGGCGCGTAGCGCATCGGAGGGTTCCCGGAACGAAACTCACCACATCATCGTTGTTCAGTCTGTCCACTTGTGCACACAGGCGATGCACGGAACTCGCTAAGGTGGGAGGAAGGACGGGAGTTTCACGATGGATGCGCGTATCGGCAAGGTCACCGAGGTCGAGAGCCGGCCGGCCAACAATCTGCTGCGGCGTTTGAGCCAGGCCGACTACGTCCTCCTTGCACCGCACGTGACTGTCGAAGACTCCGCAGCGGGCCAATTGCTCTACAATCCCGGCGATGACGTGCAGGTCGTCCACTTCCCCTGCGGGCCGTCGCTCGCGACCTTCCTCGTCCCCAACGAGGACGGCCGCGACGTCGAAACCATTCTGGTCGGCCGCGAAGGCGCGGTGGGCGGCATCGTCAGCGAGGGATTCCTGCCGGCCTATACCCGGATCTGCGTGAAATTCGGCGGACCGTTTGCGCGCATTCACGTTGCCAAGCTGGAAGCGGCCAAACTGCGCTCGGCGTCACTGCGCAACATCTTTGCCCGCTATGCCGATTGCATGCTGGCCCAGATCTTCCAGTCGACGGCCTGCAACGCGATCCATTCGATCGAACAGCGTACCGCCAAATGGATTTTGGCGGCGATGGAGCGGACCGGCGACGAGACCAGCGTACCGCTGACCCACGAACAGCTCGCGACGCTGCTCGGGGTCGGGCGCAGCTATGCCAGCCGCGTGCTTCAGTCGTTCAAGGCGGAGCGGATTCTCGACACAAGGCGTGGTTCGATCCTGGTTCTCAGCCGCGATGGCCTGAAGCTGCGCGCCTGCCTGTGCAACGATGCCGTGAAAATGCATTTCGAGGAGGTGCTGCGCGGCGTCTATCCAACCGAGGAGCGGGAAACCGGATAGCGACCGGGTCTCTTTCCTTCTCCCCCCGCAAAGGAGAGAGCACGAAAATGCGCGGCGCGCTGTTTGGAGCGTGATCGTGCTATACTCTTCCCCGCATGAGCGGGGCTTTCCTTCACACTCTCTTCGACATCGCGGCGTGGCTGGCGGCCGCAGCGGCCGTCTACTGGCTAGCGCGACAAGGCCTGCAGTTTCCGGCGCAATCCTTCGAGCTGCCCTACATCGCGGCGCTGGTGTTCGGCGCCGGCCTTGGCGCCTATCTGTTCGGCTCTGCCAATCTATGGCTGTCTGACCAGAGCGGCATTGCGCGTTCGGTCGAGGGCGCGCTGGCCGGCGGTATCGTGGCGATCGAGCTCTACAAATGGTCCGCAGGGATCACGGTACGAACCGGAGCGCGGTTTGCGCTGCCGCTGGCGCTCGGCATCGCGATCGGCCGGCTCGGCTGCTATTTCGCGGGCCTCGACGATTTCACCTATGGCACGCCCACAATGCTGCCTTGGGGCCATGATTTCGGCGACGGTGTACTTCGCCATCCCGTCCAGCTCTACGAGAGCGCGGCCATGGCCGTATTCGCGCTTGTCTATGTGCTGGCGGTCTTGAACCGAAACGCCTTTGCGATCACCAATGGTTTCTACCTGGTTCTCGCCTATTATGGAGCGCAGCGCTTCCTATGGGAATTCCTCAAGCCCTACGGCACGCTGGTCGGTCCTTTCACGCTGTTTCACCTGCTGTCGCTGTCCATCCTGCTCTACGCCGCATTCATGCTGGCGACGGCGGCCAAAGCGAGATCCATGCATGAACGCGCCGTTGCGTAAGTCGCGTCCCTACATCTTCTGGGGCCAGACCCAATCCCTTTGCGAGACCTGCCTGAAGCTGGTGCCGACCAAGATCCAGATTTGTGGCAACGAGGTCTGGTACGAAAAGCGCTGCAGGGAGCACGGCGTTCAGTCGACGCTGGTGTCGACGGACGCTGCCTATTGGCGGCTGTGCAAGGATTTCATCAAGCCGGGCGACCGGCCGTTGCAATTCCAGCAACGCACGGAGTTCGGCTGCCCCTATGATTGCGGCCTCTGTCCCGACCACGAGCAGCATTCCTGCCTGGCGCTGATCGAGATCACCGAACACTGCAACCTCACCTGCCCGGTCTGCTTCGCCGAATCCTCGCCGGCACGAACGAGATTCACTCCGCTCGCGACTGTGGAGAAGATGCTCGACGCGCTGGTCGCGAGCGAAGGCGAACCGGATCTCGTGCAGATATCCGGCGGCGAGCCGACGTTGCATCCTGATTTCTTCGAGATCCTGGACGCGGTGCGCGCCCGCCCGATCCGCCACGTCATGATCAACACCAACGGCCTGCGCATCGCCCGCGAAAAGGACTTTGTGGCGCGGCTCGCCGAGAACAAGCGCGGGCTGGAGGTCTATCTCCAGTTCGATTCGCTCCAGCGCGATGCGCTGGTCAATCTGCGCGGCGCGGACCTGCGAAAGATCCGCCAGCAGGCGCTGGAGAATCTCGAGCATTATGGCATCTCGACCACGCTGGTCGCGACCATCAAGCGCGGCATCAACGACGCCGAGATCGGTGACATCGTGCGCCACGCGCTGACCTGGAAGTGCGTTCGCGGCGTCACGCTGCAGCCGGTGCAGGATGCCGGCCGCAACGAGAATTTCGACAAGACGACCGACCGCATCATGCTGTCGGAGATTCGCAGGCGCGTGGTCGAGACCGGCGTGTTCGGCGACAAGGACATGATCCCGCTGCCCTGCAACCCTGAAAGCATCTCGATCGGCTACGGCCTGCGCAACGGCGAGAAGGTATTGCCGCTGACCTCGCTGCTACAGCATGAGCAGCTCGTCGCGGTGATGCCCAACACCATCAGCCCGGAAAAATATCCGATGCTGCGCGAGAAATTCGTCGATCTGTTCTCACTGTCGTCGGGCCCGCTCAACACCTCCGAGCGCGTCGGCGAACTCTTGTGCTGCCTGCCGAGCTTCGAGGTGCCGCAGGGCCTCACTTACGAGAACGTCTTTCGCGTCACCATCGTGCAGTTCCTCGATCGGTTCAATTTCTGCGTCGGCAACGTCAAGCGCAGCTGCATCCATTTCGTGACGGAGCAGGGAGCGATCATTCCGTTCGACACCTACAATCTGTTCTACCGCAACGGCGCGATCGGCCGGATCCGCGCCGAGCTCGAAGGGCAGACGTATCGCGAGGCAAGGCAAAGCGAGGAGGCACCACAATGAGCGATACGCCACCGCCGGTTCTGCCGCCCGCACCAGTGCCCGGCCGGGCGCGCGGCGGCTGCCTCACCGCTCTCATGGTGATCGCAGGGGTGATCCTGCTGCTGCCGGGTCTCTGCGCCCTGCTGTTCGGCGGGGCCTCCGTGATCGACGCCGGCAAGATCGACTCCGACATCGCACCGCTGGTCTTCCTGGGATTGGTCGTCGGAATCGGAGGGAGCGTCCTGATCTGGGCGGCCATCAAGGGGCGAAAGCCCCCCAATCGGCCTTAAGCCCCGGAGATTCCCGGACAAAATTCAGTCAACCAACGGCCAAAGAACACATTGTTTTTTGGCCGTTTTTGCATATATTGCGCCGCAACGCGCAGGGCGCCCGGTCTGATATGGCCGGGCTTCCTTTTTGGGCGCAGAGCGCCCTGTTTCCAGTCTTCCAGCGTTGTTTCGAGAAGAGGTCCCGGTCTGACCGGCGAGATCGCGCTTAACCCATTGTTCGACCGCAAAGAAGCTCACTCATGAACCTTCGTAACGTTGCCATCATCGCCCACGTCGACCACGGCAAGACGACCCTGGTCGACCGTCTCCTCCAGCAGTCCGGCACGTTCCGCGAGAACCAGAAGGTGACCGACCGCGCCATGGACTCCAACGATCTGGAGCGCGAGCGCGGCATCACCATCCTGGCCAAGGCGGCCTCGGTGCAGTGGAAGGACACCCGGGTCAACATCGTCGATACCCCCGGCCACGCCGATTTCGGCGGCGAGGTCGAGCGCATCCTCAACATGGTGGACGGCGCCCTGGTGCTGGTCGACGCCGCCGAAGGCCCGCTGCCGCAGACCAAGTTCGTGGTCTCCAAGGCGCTGAAGGTCGGCCTGAAGCCGATCGTCGTCATCAACAAGGTCGACCGCCCCGACGCGCGCCCGACCGAAGTCATCAACGAGGTGTTCGACCTGTTCGCAGCCCTCGACGCCAGCGAGGAGCAGCTCGATTTCCCGATCCTCTACGGGTCGGCCAAGCAGGGCTGGATGGCCGAAAGCCCGGAGGGTCCGAAGGACAAGGGCATGGAGCCGCTGTTCGACCTGATCCTGCGCCACGTCGCGCCGCCAAAGGTCGAAGAGGGTCCGTTCCGGATGATCGGCACCATCCTCGAAGCCAACCCCTATCTCGGCCGCATCATCACCGGCCGCATCTCCTCCGGCACGCTGAAGCCGAACCAGCAGGTCAAGGTGCTGAACGCCGACGGCAAGCTGGTGGAGTCCGGACGCATCACCAAGATCCTGGCGTTCCGCGGCCTCGAGCGCACGCCGCTCGATGAAGCCGAAGCCGGCGACATCGTCGCCATCGCCGGCCTCACCAAGGGCACCGTCGCCGACACCTTCTGCGATCCGACCGTCGACGTGCCGCTGCCGGCGCAGCCGATCGATCCGCCGACCGTCTCGATGTCGTTCATCGTCAACAACTCCCCGCTCGCCGGCACCGAAGGCGACAAGGTGACGAGCCGCATGATCCGCGACCGTCTGTTGCGCGAAGCCGAGGGCAATGTCGCGCTGCGTGTGGTCGAGGCCACCGACAAGGACGCGATGGAAGTCTCGGGCCGCGGCGAATTGCAGCTCGCGATCCTGATCGAGACCATGCGCCGCGAGGGCTTCGAGCTCTCGGTGTCGCGCCCGCGCGTCGTGTTCCAGAAGGACGAGGCCACCGGCGCCACCATGGAGCCGATCGAGGAGGTCGTGATCGACGTCGACGAGGAGCATTCCGGCGTCGTCGTGCAGAAGATGAGCGAGCGCAAGGCCGAGCTGATCGAGATGAAGCCGTCCGGCGGCAACCGCCTGCGTCTGGTGTTCTACGCGCCGACCCGCGGCCTGATCGGCTACCAGGGCGAACTGCTCACCGACACCCGCGGCACCGCGATCATGAACCGCCTGTTCCACGGTTACGCCCCGTACAAGGGCGAGATCCAGGGCCGCCGCAACGGCGTCCTGATCTCGAACGACCAGGGCGAGGCGGTGGCTTACGCCATGTTCAAGCTGGAAGACCGCGGCCCGATGATGATCGAGCCGGGCTGGAAGGTTTACAAAGGCATGATCGTCGGCGAGCACACCCGCGACAACGATCTCGAGATCAACGTGCTCAAGGGCAAGCAGCTCACCAACATCCGCACGACCTCGAAGGACGAAGCGGTGCGCCTGACCCCGCCGATCCGCATGACGCTGGAAAAGGCGCTCGCCTATATCGAGGACGACGAGCTCGTCGAGGTCACCCCGAAGTCGATCCGCCTGCGCAAGAAGCACCTCGACCCGAACGAGCGCAAGCGCGCGGAAAAGGCCAAGGAAGCGGTGGCGTAAGGCCATCGTTCTCTCGTGCCCCGGACGCAGCGCAACACGATAGTGGTGCGTTGCTGAGCCGGGGCCCAGATACTCTCAGCACCCACGCATCACCTGGGTCCCGGCGCTGCGCCGCACCGCTGCGCGCTGCAGCGCGTCCGGGACAGCTGCATACTTGACTGGCTTCAGCACTCTTCGCGAACGTGCTAGAGCCCGCCCATGACCTCCCTCCCCTCCTCCGTCGACGTCGCGATCATCGGCGCCGGTGCTGCCGGCCTCGGCGCGGCGCATGCGCTGGCGGGCTCCGGCCTCTGCGTGGTCGTGCTGGAGGCGCGTGACCGGCTCGGCGGCCGGGCCTGGACCGTGCAGGCCTCGCCCGAGGTGACGTTCGACGTCGGCTGCGGCTGGCTTCACTCTGCGGACAAGAACTCCTTCGTGCCGATCGCGCGACAACTCGATTTCGATGTCAACAAGGACCTGCCGCCCTGGCGCGAGCGCGCCTATGGCACTGCCTTTCCGCAAAGCGAGCGCGACGATTTCATGCGCGCGATGGACGCGTTCTACGAGCGCCTGTGGGAAGCCGCGCAGAAGGGCAAGGACGAACCCGCAAGCAAGAGTTTGGAGGCCGGCAATCGCTGGAATCCGATGATCGATGCGATCTCGACCTACATCAACGGCTGCGAACTCAAGGACATGTCCACGCTGGACTGGGACGCCTATGAGGACACTGGTCTCAACTGGCGGGTCCGCCGTGGCTATGGCGCGCTGGTTGCAGCCTACGGCGCGCCCTGCCCGGTGGCGCTGAACTGCAACGCGACGCTGATCGACCATTCTGGCAAGCGTATCCGCATCGAGACGTCGCAGGGCACGCTGACCGCGGACAAGGTGATCGTCACCGTGCCGACCAATCTGATCGCTGAGGAAGCGGTCCGCTTCTCGCCGCAGCTCCCGGCCAAGGTCGATGCCGCAGCCGGCCTGCCGCTCGGCGTCAACGACAAGGTGACGCTGGCGCTCGACGACGCCGAGGCCTTTCCGAAGGAGGGCAATCTGCGCGGCGCCACCATGCGCACGGAAATGGGCACCTACCACATCCGCCCGTTCGGCCAGCCCTGCATCGAGGGCTTCTTCGGCGGCAGCTTTGCGCGCGAGCTGGAAGATGCCGGCGACGGCGCCATCGCAGCGCATAGCATCGACGAGATCACCGGCTTCCTCGGCAACGACATCCGCCGCAAGCTGAAGCCGCTGTACGAGTCGCGCTGGGCGCATGACCCGCTTGCACGAGGGTCTTACTCGCACGCACTGCCGGGGCATGCGGGAGATCGCGCCGTGCTGGCCGCCCCGGTGGATGGTCGGCTGTTCTTCGCGGGAGAAGCGACATCGCCAACCTTCTTCACGACGGCACATGGCGCAAGGGACAGCGGAGAGCGGGCGGCGAAGGAAGTGCTGGCGGCTCTGGTTAAGCCGTAACCGCACACGCCGTCGCAATGACGCGCTACTCGATCACCCGCGCCCGCAAATCGGCATCAGGCACGAAGCAGGCATCGTACTTGCCGAAGATGCGATAGCGGTTGCGCGCGATGAGGCTGTAGACGGAGTCTCGCAACGCCTTCGGCACCGCGAATAGTATGCGCACCCAGCTCCATCCCGGCAGCTGCGACAGCACGGTCAGCGCGGCGTCTGACTCCATGAACGCCTCGCCGCCGTGGACGACCGCGTTGGTGTCGGGATCATCGGGATCGATGCCGAACGTGCGCGCCAATCGCGCCCCATAATCCGACTGGATCGGCGTGAACCGGAATCGCTTCCCCGTGTCGCGCTTGGCGACGAAACGGACCCAGCGCGAGCAGAAGATGCAGACGCCGTCGAACAGGATCACGTCATCGTCGGGCCACTTGCTCATCAGCGGTTATCCAGCATGAGCATCGCGACGAGCATAAGCACGATTGCCGGTCCCGTCTTCACCAGCGCGCGATGCGCCATCAGCATGAAGAAGGCGATGCCGGTTCCTGTGCCGAGGATGACGATGGCGCCGAGCACATGGAGAAACTTGACCAGGAAATACAGCGTCATGGCTTCTTCGTCGCCACAGGCTTGTGCGGGTTCAGCGCGCGTTCGAGCTCGCTGCCTGCGGCTTTGACGCCGGCTTCGCTTTCGATCATCCAATGGCCCTCGCTGCCGACGGCCGGCAGCGAGCGAAAGTCGGCCTTGCCGCCACTGCCGCGAAACGCATTGGCGAGCTTCTGCGAAAATGCCGGCGCGAAATAGCTGTCATTGCTTGCAACAAGCCATGTGACGGGAATGCGCGCCGCCTTGCCGAACTCCGCTGCGGCGGCGAGAAGCGTATGCGGCGCACAGATCCGGTTCGGCTCATCGTTGGCATGGCCGCCGCGCCCCGGCGCAAACACTGTGATCGCGGAGATCACCTTCGGATCGGCATTGGCGAGCGCCAGCGCGCCCCATCCGCCGGCGGAATGGCCGATCACGATCGCGGCATCCTTGCGGACGAAATCCTGCTTTCGCAAATGGCCCAGCGCGAGCGAAATTGCGTCGGCCGTTGCGCGGCCCGAGCGTGCATAGTCGGCCTCGTCACAGCCGCCCTGGTCCTCGACATAACGGCCGCCGGTCGCACCATGGCCGAGCCGTTCCGGCACCAGCACGGCAAATCCACGCGCGACGAGATAGGCGGCGAGCGGGCGGTATTCCGACTGCGGCATTTGCGCACGACGCAACGCGTTCTGCGTCGAGGCGTGCGCGATTACCGCGAGCCGGAATGGACCTGGGCCCGGGGGACGAAACAGGAGGGCATGCGCGGCAAGGTCGCCATCCGACGACGGCACCCGCCACGCTTGTCGACGAAGCGGTCCGTCCTCCTTTCCGGATGGGCCAAAAGCGACCTGAGCGCACAGAGGCGGCGCAGTCAGCAAGGCCAGGAGAGGCAGGAACGCGATGGTGTTGAGGAGCCGCATGAATTGCCGAGGGGCGAACGCGAACAGCGACAGCAGATTAGTAGGAACGAATCATCATCGGCGGACTTTCCGCGTTGCCATTGCCGTTTCCCGTTCCCGCAGCTTAGTTTTGCACCGACGTATGGCCGGCGGGTACCGTTCAAAATGGCGGCTTGTCCTCTTTCGGTACAACATGGTCGAAATACTGATGCAGAAAGTCCACAGGTTAACCGATAATTAACGATAGCTCTTGCCGCCGGCGCGGCGACTTGGTTTGATCGTGTCCATGAGCACAACCCTGATCGAGGTCCGGCCGGCCAAAGCTGCAGATGCAACTGCGGTGGCGTCCACTCATGACGAAGCCTGGCGCTCGGCCTATCAGGGCATCATTCCCGGCGCCGAGCTGGAAAAGTTGATCAACCGTCGCGGTCCGCAATGGTGGGACAGCGCGATCCGCAAGGGCAGCCGCGTCAGCGTGCTCGTGTTCGGTGACAAGATCGCAGGCTACGCCAATTACGGCCGCAACCGTGCCCGCAGCCTGCATTTCGACGGCGAGATCTACGAGCTTTACCTGCGTCCGGAGTTCCAGGGGCTCGGCTTCGGCCGCCGCCTGTTCGCGGCTGCCCGCCGCGACCTCATGCAGAGCGGGCTGAAGAGCATGGTGGTGTGGGCGCTTTCGGACAACGACCCGGCGACCGAGTTCTACCGGGCTCTGGGCGGCCGCATGGTGGCGCGCTCGTCGGAGCGGTTCGGGCCGAAGTCGCTCGACAAGGTTGCCTTCGCTTGGACCAATTGAGCTGCTGAAACCTGATTCGGCAGCGCTTCCCAGTCCGTCGATACCGTTGCCTTCGAGCCGGTGATCGCCGGATTCATTATTTCACAAAAACGCGATGGATCAGCGGGCCAAGCCCGCGTATGACAGCGCCAAAATCGCTGCCGGGCGCGATTTCACCTCGGCAACAACGGAGCCTTGAATGCGTATCGATGCGGTCTCGATCGGGAAAAACGTACCACACGACGTCAATGTCATCATCGAGGTCCCCGTGGGCGGCGAGCCGATCAAGTACGAGATGGACAAGGAGGCCGGCACGCTGGTGGTCGACCGCTTCCTCTACACGCCGATGCGTTACCCCGGTAACTACGGCTTCATCCCGCACACGCTGTCGGATGACGGCGATCCCTGCGACGTGCTGATCATCAACACCCGCGCCATCATCCCCGGCGCCGTCATGAGCGTGCGCCCGGTCGGCGTGCTGTTCATGGAAGACGAAGCCGGCGGCGACGAGAAGATCCTGGCGGTGCCGTCGTCCAAGCTGACGCAGCGCTATGACAAGGTGAAGAGCTATTCCGACTTGCCGGACATCACGCTGCAGCAGATCCAGCACTTCTTCGAGCACTACAAGGATCTTGAGAAGGGCAAATGGGTGAAGATCCTGCGCTGGGGCGGTCCGGAAGAGGCCCACAAGCTGATCCTCGAAGGCATCGACCGCGAGAAGAAAAAGAAGAAGGCGTAGTCGTCGTTCCGGGGCGCCTCGGCGAGGCGAACCCGGAACCTCGCGATTCCGGGTTCGATGCCGCGCATCGCCCCGGAATGACGATCGGCTCTACACCGCCGGCTTCGGCAGGCCTGCGATCGCGCAGGCCGCGCGCAGCGTGTTCACCAGCAGGCACGCCACCGTCATCTGACCGACGCCGCCCGGCACCGGCGTGATCGCGCCGGCCACGGCGAGCGCTTCCTGATAGGCGACGTCGCCGACGAGACGGGTCTTGCCGTCTTCCTTCGGGATGCGGTTGATGCCGACGTCGATCACGGTCGCGCCCGGCTTCAGCCAGTCGCCGCGCACCATCTCGGGCCGACCGACCGCGGCATAGACGAGGTCGGCGCGCCTTACGAGACCCGGCAGATCGCGCGAGCGCGAATGCGCGATCGTGACCGTGGCGTTCTCGTTCAACAGCAGCTGCACCAGCGGGCGGCCGACCAGATTGGAGCGGCCGATGACGATGGCGTTCATGCCCTCGAGCGAAGCGTGCACGCTCTTCGTCAGGATGATGCAGCCGAGCGGCGTGCAGGGCGACAGCGCCTCGAAACCGCCGGCGAGCCGGCCGGCATTGTTCGGATGCAGGCCATCGACGTCCTTGGCGGGGTCGATGGCGTTGATGACGGCTTCGGTGTTCAGCCCCTTCGGCAGCGGCAATTGCACGAGAATGCCGTGCACGGCGGGATCACGGTTGAGCTTTGCGACGAGCGCCAGCAGATCTCCCTGCGAGACGTCGGCCGGCAGCTTGTGCTCGAACGAGGCCATGCCGGCCGCCTGCGTCTGGGTATGCTTGGAGCGGACATAGACCTCACTGGCGGGGTCGTTGCCGACCAGGACCACAGCAAGGCCGGGGATCAGATTGTGCTCGCGCCTGACACGGGCGACTTCCTCAGCGACCCGGGCGCGCAATTCCGCGGCAATGACTTTTCCATCGATGATCTTGGCCGTCATGTCAGTTCCCTCAGTCTTTCGATTTGGCCGACACAAGCTGGCGCAGGGCTTCTCCGAGCCGCACCGGATCGCCGTCGACCGCAATCTGCTTCAGCCGCGAGGTGGCGCCGGACAGCAGTTTTACACTGGCCTTGGGCATGCCAAGCGATTTCGCCAGGAGCACCAGGACGGCCTTGTTGGCCTCGCCGCCATCGGCAATGGCGCGCACCCGCACCTTGAGCACCGTGCGCCCATCCGAGAGCTGCTCGATCCCGTCGATGTCGTCGCGGCCGCCGCGCGGCGTTACCCTCAGAGCGATGCTGATTCCTGTGGCCGAGTAACGCCAGGGTTCTTTGCGAGCTTCCTTGGCAACCAAAGGCGCTCCAGCCCTCTCAGACTACGTTCGGGTAGATGTAGTACAGGATCACCCGCTCGATGAACATGATGATCAGGATCAGGATGATCGGCGAGATGTCGAGGCCGCCGAGACTGGGCAGGAGATTGCGAATCGGCGCCAGGACCGGCTCGGTGATCCGGTACAGGAACTCCGCCACCGCCGACACGAACTGGTTGCGGGTGTTCACCACGTTGAAGGCGATCAGCCAGGACAGGATCGCGGAGGCGATCAGCAGCCAGACGTAGAGGTCGAGCACGATGATGACGATGTCGAGAACGGCACGCATGGCTTTGAAGACTCTGGCTTTGAAAACTCTGGCTGCGGTCGGGATTGACGCCTTTTGCTAGATATCGGTTCCCCCCGGCCCAAACAAGTGAAGTTCGGGCACCGGAATGGCTAAAACCGGGTTACGCCCGTCCTTGACTTGACCTTGCCGGGGACTTAAATGGCGCCCGGTTGTCGGCCGCGTTTACCAGAGCGGTCAGCAAAGGGGCCATAGCTCAGCTGGGAGAGCGCGTCGTTCGCAATGACGAGGTCGGCGGTTCGATCCCGCCTGGCTCCACCAGACTTCGCAGGCTGCGCTGCTTCGGCTCGGCAAGCCGCTTCGTAGCGAAGGCTGCCGCGCCATAGCTCGAAGGACGACGGCGGGCTCCTCCGAATCTCCCCTACCTCCCCGAAAACCTCGGCGGCCGCTTCTCCATGAAGCTCGCTACGCCTTCCCTGAAATCACTCCCGTTCAACGCCACCATCATCTCCCGGTTGGCGTCGATCGTCGCCTCGGCAAGCGTCTGGAACGGCACCTCATAGAGCTGACGCTTGATCACGGCCATCGCGCTCGGCGAGACGAAATCGGCGAGGTCGCGCGCGTAGGCATACGTCTCCTCGCGCAGCTTCTCCGGCGAGCAGAGCCGGTTGACCAGCCCGATCCGCAACGCTTCCTCGCTCGATACGCGCCGCGCCGAGAGCAGCAGATCCAGCGCATTGGCGTGGCCGACGATCCGCGGCAGCATCCAGCTGATGCCATGCTCGGCGATCAGACCGCGCCGCGCGAAGGCGGTCGTGAACACGGTATTGTCGGCAGCAAAGCGCAGGTCGCAATAGAGTGCGTGCACGAGCCCGATGCCGGCCGTGGCGCCGTTGAGCATGGCGATCACAGGCTTCTTGATCGAAGGGTAATAGCCGTAGCGCGTCTGCCAATCCGGCCGGCGATTCATGTCGAACGGCGGCAGATTCGAGGCACGCCTGACGTCATCGGGGTCGAGCCCCTTCAGCGCATCCATGTCGGCTCCGGCGCAGAAGGCGCGGCCGGCGCCGGTGAGCACGATGACGCGGACATTGTCATCGGCACCTGACGCTTCCATCGCGTGACGCACGTCGCGTTCCATGATTGGCGTCCACGCATTCATGCGGTCGGGGCGGTTCAGCGTGATGGTCGCGATCTTGTCGCTCACCTCATAAAGAATGTGTTCATAGGCCATGACGCTCTCCCTGGTTTGCGGGCGCAATTTCGCGCGCTCGTTGGCAGCGAACCTAGCATATCCGCGGAAGAGGCAAGGACTTGCGCCAAGGACCTGCGCCAAGGGCCTGCGCGAAGGCGCGATCACTCGGCGGCTTGCGCCAGCACCGGCCGGCGCGCCAGCCAGCCATTGATGAAGTGATCGAGCCAGGCGCGTTCGGCGACGTCGTAGACGGCACGATCCGCGAAGTGATGATGCCGCTGCCGCGCACCGGGCGCGCTCAATCCGTCATAGCCGCGCGTGGTCCAGCGATGCATCATCGCGTAGGTCACATCGGGATGAAACTGCACGCCGAAAGCATTGCCGGAACGGAACGCCTGCACCGGAAAATCATCGCCCTCGGCGAGCAGCTCGGTGCCCTCAGGCAGCTCAAATCCCTCGCGATGCCAGTGATAGACCTGCGCCGGCCAGTGCGGGCAGAGCGCATGGCCCGCGGCGGTCGGCCTGATCGGGTAATACCCGATCTGGGTCACCGCCTCCGCATGCGGTGTGACGCGGGCCCCGAGCTGCATGGCCAGCATCTGCGCACCCAAGCAGATGCCGAGGAACGGCCGCTGCTCGCGGAGCGGAATTTCGATCCAGTCGATCTCGCGGCGGATGTAGTCATCGGGATCGTTGGCACTCATCGGGCCGCCGAAGATCACGGCGCCGGCATGCTGATCGAGCGTCTTGGGCAGGGGATCGCCGAAGCGCGGACGGCGGATGTCGAGGCGGTGGCCGAGCGCGCGCAGCGCATTGCCGACGCGGCCCGGTGTCGAGCACTCCTGATGCAGGACGATCAGAACCGGCAGCCGGGTTTCAGAGGCGGCGGCGCTCGGCGCCCTCCGTGGGAAGGCTACCACCTCTGCGCCACCAAACCTGTCCGTCCGGAACGACATGGCCTCTGCGAGTGCTATCGGTTCAGACCGCCAGCATAGCTAAGCGATGGTTAACATCGTGTGAGTTCGCGCACATACGTGCGATACTGAAGCAAACTCCGGGCCACTATGGGCTTCTAGTGCCTTTGCCTTTGAAACCGGCTGGTCGCCGCAAGGATGAAGCCGCGCGGGAAGAAACGCAGCGCGAACGGCACAATCTTGATCCCCAGACCGGGCAGCACTGCCCGTTTGTTGGCCATCAGGCCACGATACGCCTCCCGCGCAACTTCGGCGGCGGAGACGTTGAGAACGGCCGTATCATGTTGCGATCCAACGCCGGCGCGCGCCTGGAACTCGGTCGGCACCGGACCCGGGCAAAGCACGGTGACGCGGACGCCGCGCGGCGCAAGCTCCGCCCGCAACGCTTCGGTGAGGGAGATCACATAGGCCTTGGACGCGTAGTAGACGGCCATGCCGGGGCCGGGCAGGAAGCCGGCGACCGATCCCACATTGAGAAGACCGCCCTTATTCCTGATGAGCTGATCGGCAAAGCGCAGCGACAGATCCGTCAAGGCACGGACGTTGACATCGACGATGCCGAGCTGCGCGATGCGATCGCGCTCGATCGCGTCGCCAAACACGCCGAAGCCGGCATTGTTGACGAGATGGTCGAGCTCGACGCCTTCGGTTGCAAGAGCTGCCGCGATCGTCTCGCCGGCATCCGCTTTCTCGAGATCGCAGGCGATCACGATCGGCTTCTTGCCGCCCTTGGCAGCGAGCTCGTTCGCGAGCGTTTCGAGCCGATCCGCCCGTCTCGCGGTCAATGCGAGGCGGTGTCCATTGGCGGCAAACACACGCGCCAGCTCCATCCCGATGCCCGCCGAAGCACCAGTAATCAGCGTTACCCGCTCAACCACGATCGAAGTCTCTTGAATCCAAGTTTTTTCGCCCCGCAATGGCGGAACGAGAGCATAGGCCGTGCACAACAGGCAAGCGGCACGGGCAGCATGGCCGCTTGAGCAGAACGACAGGCCGCGCTGAAAAACCGTTGATTTGCAGGCGCATTCGGCGCCGGCGACCAATAAATTAAAGTTTCGTCATGTGTCCGTGCAGGCCGCGATTCGCGCGGTCCAGCGCCGTCAGCCACCGACGGCGCTATCCTTGACCGGACCACCGGCACGTTCCGCGACCGCGTGCTTCAGCTCGATCCGGTCGCGCTGGGAAATCCCGAGCAGGTCGGAAGCACGCCAGACGACATTGTCTTCGAACTCGCTGACTTGGCCGTCGGCATAGACCAGCTCCCACATCATCCGGACGATGCGCTTGCGGCCCTCTTCGTCGAGCGAGCGCATGATGACGCTGGTGAAGTGATAAAGGTCAACCGCCTCGCCCTCGACCTGGGTGGCGTCCACGATCAGACGATCCGCAGTGCCGCGATCGAGCCCGAAATGGCTTTCGATCAGGCTGTGCAGCTTGCGCTGTTCGGCCGGGCTCGGATGGCCGTCCAGCGAGACCACGTGGACCAGCAGTGCAGTGGCCGCCAGCCGATAATCGCTGTCGCCGAATGCGCGGTCCGAGGCTTCAGAACCGACAATGTCGGCGATGAATTGACGTAAGCCGTCGAGCATAAGGTCCTACCGAGATGACGACAGCCGCAAGGTGCGCGGCTGTTACCGGCATTATATGAGCGGGAAACTCGACCGGCGCAACGTGCGTCAGTGCCGCGCTGCATTACGTTTCGGCAATCTGGGCCGTCTCGTTCACCGCCATGGCCGGGCTTGTCCCGGCCATCCACGCGTCACCACCGAGAAAGACGTGGATGCCCGGGTCAACACCGGACATGACAACAGAGAGTGTGGCGCACATCCGCTTCCACGACGCCATCGTGAGCGCTGCGAAGCTTCGCTGCGCCCGCAATGACGGAGTGCGTAGCGACCACCTCCCGTCCCTTACGGTATCTCGTACACCACCATCTTGTCGGCGATGCCGCGGAGCGCAGCCTGCTTCTGGATCGGCTTGATCGCGCGCCGCTCGAGCACTTCGGCCACCGCCGGAGCGTCCAGCACCGGACCGGTGATGTGGATCTCCTGCGCAGTCGACAGGCTCTGCACGCGGGCAGCGATGTTGACGGTCTGGCCGAAATAATCCTGCCGCTCGTTGAGCATCACCGCGAGGCAGGGACCTTCATGGATGCCGATCTTGACGATGAGATCGGCGGTGCCGCGCTTCTTGTTGAGCTCGTCCATCGCCGCGCGCATCCGCAGGCCCGCGACGATGGCGTGCTCGGGGCGGACGAAGGTCGCCATCACGGCATCGCCGATGGTCTTCACCACCGCGCCCTTTTCGGAGGAGATGATCTCGAGCAAGGCATGAAAATGCGCGCGCACGAGATCGAAGGCGGCGAGATCCCCGACGCGCTCGTAGAGCGCGGTCGAGCCCTTGAGATCGGTGAACAGGAAGGTCAGCGAGGTGATCTGGAGGCGCTGGTCGAGACTGAGATTGTCTGCCTTGAAGACATCGCGAAAGGTCTGGTTCGACAGCATCCGCTTGGCGGTGAGGAACGGCTTGCGCTTGCCGATGAGGTGGTGAAGCGCCTCGGCCGCAATGAACACCGACGGCAGCACGCGCACGCCGGCCTGGTTCTCCAGCGACAGCCGCAGCGGGCCCGGCCGCATGGTCGTCGTCCCCGTCGGAGCCTGGACCTTGTTGTACATGATGGCGAGCTGCTGGCGATCCCTGGTCGGCTCGCCCTGGACGTCGATGAAATGAGCGGCATGCGTCACCGGCTCGAAGATGATGACGAAGTCGTTCGGCAGCTGCAGCGACATGGTCGCTTTCTCGCCGGCCGGCAGCTCCAGCGTGTCGAGCGTCACCTCGCTGGTCAGCGTCGCAAAGGATTCCTTGTTGAAGTCGACGCCGGAACTCCAGAACACCTGCTTGAAATATTCCCAGACCGGAAGCGTATCGGGATCGTGTGCCGCGATGCGCCGGACGCGCGGGTTCACGGTGAAGGAGACCTCGACCTGGTCGTCGACGGAGGCCCTGTAGCCGCAGGCGCAGAGCGCACAGTGATAATCGTCCGGCTTGAGCGCCTTCAGCGTCGAGTGGGCGCCCAGCACGCCGCCGCAGCCCGGGCACAGCACGTTCCAGCCGAGGTCGAACAGTCCGAGCCGCGCCGAATGCAGGAACGCCGAGATCACGCGCTCCTCGTCGAGGCCGTGCTGGCCGGAGAAATCGAGGACATTGACGCGGTTGAGCTCGTGATCCTCGCCGTCCTCGATGAGACGCACGATCGCATCGACCACCTTCGCATCGGCGGTCTGCTTCAGAACGGAAAACTGGGCCTGGACGTCGCTCATGGCGGGCCTCTATCTAGGGTGGATCACGCCATCGGCCAGACGAGCGCCTGTCACCGACGCGTGATGCGGAACATGGGTGAATGGTCCGGCTGGGTCGTGACGACACCGAGCGGGATCACGGGATTCGCCGGGTCGGCAAGCTCGACACGGAATGCGCCGATCAGCCGGGCCAGGGCCAGCACGGATTCGGCCTGGGCAAACGGCGCACCGATGCAGACGCGCGGGCCTGCGCCGAACGGCAGGTAGGCAAAACGGTCCGGCACCTCTTTCGACATGAAGCGTTTTGGAATGAACGCGTTCGGCTGATCCCACAGCTTCTCGTGCCGGTGCAGCAGCCAGGGCGCGATCATGATGATGTCACCCTTGCCGATCTCGACACCGGCCGCATTGTCCTTCTCGCGCGCGGCCCGCGCGACCAGGAAGGCCGGCGGATAGAGCCGCATGGTCTCGTCGATCACGGCGCGGGTGAATTTCTGGCGATCGATGTCGGCCATGCTGTCGAGATGCTCGCCGCGGGTCTCGGACGCCACCTCCTCCTGCGTATCGGGATCGAGCGCCAGCAGATAGAGCGCCCAGAACAGTGCCGTCGCCGTGGTCTCGTGACCGGCGAGGATCATGGTCGCGACCTCGTCCACGAGCTGCTCGTCCGAGAAGCCCTTGCCGGTTTCGGGGTCGCGCGCCTCGTCCATGAGATCGAACAGGTCGCGCGGCGGCGCGCCGTCCTTCTTGCCGGCCGCACGCCGTTCGGCGATCAGCATCGCGACGAACTCGGTCCAGCGCTTGCGGAAACGCGCCCGCGCAAAATCCATCGGGCTCGGCCAGGACACCGGCAGCACCATGTCGAGGAGATACGGGCGCCCCAACCGCGCCGCATATTCCATGATGAAGTTGCGCAAGGTCGCGCCATGCCGGTCCATGCCGAACGAGAACATCGTGCGCCCGGCGATCTCGAGCGTCATGCGCTGCATGACCTCGCGCAGATCGACCGGCTCGCCGGTTCGCGTATCGAGCTTTGCGATGGTCTCGTCGAGCACCGCCGTCATATGGGGGACGAGATTTGCGGTGGCGCGCGGCGTGAAGGCCGGCGCGAGGGTGCGGCGCTGAAATGTCCAGGAATGACCTTCCGCGATCAGAAGGCCGTCGCCGAGCACCGGCCGCAGCATGCGGATGCCGGCCGGCGTGCGCGTATAGTTCTCGTAGTTGCTGAGCAGAACGTGCCGGATCGCGTCCGGCTGGTTCAGGATGAAACTGTTGCGGAAAAAGAAGCGGCCCGGGACGACCTCTTCCTCATAGGCACGCTGCCCCCAGGTCGCGATCATGTTTTGCCGGATCACCGCGAGACGGCCAAAGAACGACATGTCGTCGGGCGCACGCGGAGGAGCCGGAGGGATGATGGGCCGACGCACGCTGGCGATATTCATGGCTCTCTCCCGCAGATGTGTCGCAGCTAAACAGCTAATAAGTCAGCTCGGCGATCGCAATCCTGTTCTCGGCGGCAGGCCAGGCGCGCGCCACGATCCGTTCTTCGCCAAATTGGGCCACGATGTTAAGCCCGATCTCGCTGGCCGGAAGCCGCAGGGTTGCTGCCGCATCCGTGGGCACGCCCGGCTTGACGTCGGCCGGCTCCTTGCCATCAAACAGCACCACGTCCCGCGGCAGGCCGAAATAGCCGCGCGGCCGCGACATGATCACGACCGCCCCCGCGTCCTTGTCCGCCGGCCCGAGCGGGCGCGCGGCCCGCAGGTGCACGACGTCGGACGAACGCGGGAACGGCGAGCGATAGATGTGCGTGGTCGGCGCGCCCGGCGAGGCCAGGACGAATTCGAGCGACCAGGCCGGATCGACCTGCGCCGGTCCCCAGCGGCCGTCGGCAGCGGTCTTTGCGCTGTGCAGCGCGCCACCCTTGCGCTCTCCGGTATCAGCGTCGACACGGAAGACATCAACGGTTGCGCCCGCGACCGGACGATTTGTTGGCACACCGCCTGGCGTTCCCGTGACAAGCCCGCTCAGCTTCACGCTGGTCTCCGGCACGATCGCGATGCGGGCGGGCTCGCGGCCGGCGATGAACTTGTAGATCTCCCGAAATGCGCGAGGATGAAACGCCACCTCGCGATGATCGAGCGCGCCGAGCACGAGGTTGGTGGCGCCCTTCAGCTCAGGCCCCTCGGCGGTCACACCGGTCGGCGTGCCAGGCTTGCCGATGAAGCGGCCGTCGGCTTGCGCATATTTGTCCATGCCGTCGCTGCGCAGGGTGAGGAAGCCCACACCGGGCGTCACCTCGCTCTCGCCCTCGTTCAAGCCGCGCAGGAATGTGCCGCGGCCGTTGAATTCGTTGTTCGGCTGGTCATCGGTCGCGAACACGCCGTGATTGGGCGTGCCACACAGGACGGCGTGGCTGACATCGCCCGCACCGCCGTTCCTGATGATGTTGCGAATTGCATAGCCGCCGCGCGAGCTGCCGACCAGGGCCACGCGCGCCGCCCCGGTCCGGCGCTTCAATTCAGTGATGGCGGCGGCGAGCTCGCGGCGCTGGTCCTCGGTCGAGGAGCGGTTCGCCTGTTCCACCTTGTCATCGCTGCGCGCCAGGGGATCGGTGAAATTCATCGCCATCATGCGCTCGCGGGCGATGCCGTTGGATTCCATCCGCCACAGGGTCGTCATCCAGAGCGCATCGTAATCGCCATTGCCATGAACGAACAGGACCGGCGGCACCTCGGTGCTCGGCGTTGCGGCAGGCGCGGTCTGGGCCATCGCGCCGGCCCGCATGCTCGCAACCGCGAAAGGCAAGCTGCCAACGCCCTGCAGGATCGTCCGTCGCGACAGCTTCATCTGTTACTCCCCGGCAAACCGCCTCTTTGCACCGCTTATAGCGGCGTAACCACTGGACAGCGAAGGACTTTCGCGGGCATCACTGAATTTACCGGAATCGCCAGGACCACTTCTACCAGCCCATATGGAAGGGGATATGACCGAGCAGCCGAACCGTCAGAGAATGGCCACCGACGGCATCACTGCGCCCCTGCGGTACACATTGTTCCGGCGCATCTGGCTCGCCAGCCTGCTCTCCAATCTCGGCCTTTTGATTCAGGGCGTTGGCGCAGCCTGGGCGATGACGCAGATGGCGGCGTCGGCCGATAAGGTGGCGCTGGTGCAGACCGCCTTGATGCTGCCGATCATGCTGATCTCGATGCCGGCCGGCGCCATCGCCGACATGTATGACCGCCGCATCGTCACCCTGGTCTCGCTGTCGATCGCGCTGATCGGCGCGAGCGCGCTCACCGTGCTGGCCGGCCTCAACCTGATCACCCCCGAATTGCTGCTCGTCTTCTGCTTCATCGTCGGCAGCGGCAATGCGCTGTTCGGCCCGGCCTGGCAGTCCTCGGTTAGCGAACAGGTGCCGCCCGAGGCATTGGCGTCCGCGGTGGCGCTCAACGGCATCAGCTACAACATCGCGCGCAGCTTCGGTCCTGCGGTCGGCGGCGTCATCGTCGCTGCACTCGGCGCCGTGGCCGCGTTCGCCTGCAATGCGATCCTCTATCTGCCGCTGCTGGTCGTGCTGCTGCTCTGGCGCCGCAGCACTGAGCCCTCGCGCCTGCCGCGGGAAAAGCTCAACCGCGCCATGGTCTCGGGCGTGCGCTACATCACCAATTCGCCGCCGATCAAGATCGTGCTGTTGCGCACGCTGGTGATGGGTCTGATCGGAGGCGCCGTGATGGCCTTGATGCCGCTGGTCGCACGCGACCTCCTGCACGGCGGCGCGCAGACCTATGGCATCATGTTGGGCGCCTTCGGCATGGGCGCGGTGATCGGCGCACTCAACATCCACGAATTGCGCAAGCGCATGAGCGGCGAGGCCGCGATCCGCGCCTGCACCATCTCGATGGCCTTCGCGATGGCCGCCCTCGCAGTGAGCACCGAGCCGGTGCTGACGGCAACGGCGCTGGTCTTGGCCGGCGCGGTCTGGATGGCTGCGATCGCGCTGTTCAACATCGGCGTGCAGCTGTCGGCGCCGCGCTGGGTCGCGGGCCGCTCGCTTGCGGCGTTCCAGGCCGCGATCGCCGGTGGCATCGCGATCGGCGCCTGGGGCTGGGGCCGTCTCACCGACTATGCCGGCGTCGAGATCGCATTGCTGACGGCGGCCGGCCTGATGCTGATCTCGCCGGTGCTCGGCATCTGGCTCACGATGCCGCGCGTCGGCGCCCGCAACGAGGATGCGGACATGCTGGCCGATCCCGAGGTGAAGCTGTCGCTGACGGGGCGCAGCGGGCCCCTTGTGGTCGAGATCGAATATCGCGTCGCGCAGGAAAATGCGCGCGCGTTCCACAACGTGATGCAGGACGTGCAGCTCTCGCGACAGCGCAACGGCGCCTATGGCTGGTCGATCGCGCGCGACATTGCCGATCCCGAATTGTGGACCGAGCGCTATCACTGCCCGACCTGGTTCGACTACCTGCGCCAGCGCAACCGCTCGACCCAGTCCGAACGCGCGCTGCATCAGCAGGCGATCGATTTCCACATTGGCCCCGGGCCGGTGCGGATCCGCCGCATGCTCGAGCGTCCATTCGGCTCGGTGCGCTGGAAGGACGACACGCCGGACCGCGCCAATGGCGAGGTGCTGCCGGTGGTCGCGACCGCTGCGGGCAGCAGCACGTAGGTGCCCGTCATTCCGGGGCGCGCGACGCGCGAGCCCGGAATGGCGTTTACTGCCCGTGTTCCGTCAGCACCTTGTCGCATCCCTTGCTCAGCCGGGTGCGGTGCTGCTTCAGGCAAGCGAGCACGGCTGCATCGCCATTGTTCATGACGGCGCGGCAGAAGCGCGTGACGTCGCGCGCGCAAGCGGCTTGGCCCAGCTGCTGCGCCGATGCGCCCGATGCGCACATGAGCAAAGGGATGATGAAAAGAAATCTGGTCATCGCGTAATGCCTCTTACCCGGAAAGATGTGCGGGCGAAGCTAGTGCGACCATCCAGGGGCTGCAACGGCTTTGTGGCCGGGCGGGACGAGGGCGGCCGCGGGGGCCCGGCTTGACGCCGGGCCCATCGCGAGGGGAGCTGACCGACGCAACGATCTCGGTTGCGCGCTCTTACTGCTTGTCCTGGGCGTCAGCGACCTTGCGCGAGGCGCCCTTGGCGAGGTTCTTGTCCATCACCGCGCGGCAGCCGGCGCTCAGATCCGAACGATGCTTGATCATGCACGCCGTGATCTTCGGGATGTTGGGGATCTCCGCGGAGCACAGGCGGAAGGCATCGCCGGTGCACATCTGCTGCGCCTCGGCCGAGAAGGCGAAGCTCGCGCTCGTCGAAGCGATCGAGACGATGGCGGCAAAGCCCAGAGCCAGGCTGGTGTCGCGGATCTTGCTGGTAAACGACTTGGTGTTCAGAGACCTGGTCATTTGAAGCTCCCATTGGCACCGCGCAGAGCGGGCCGGTTGTCGATGGGAGCCACGATGCTCCGGCAAAACCGTTTCCACTGTGATGACGCTCACGGGAGAGCCATCCTCTGTGATCCCGGTCACTTTGGCGTACCCCGCTGAAATTCCTCCACAGCCGCCGTCGTGTTGGTGTCACGTTAACTCTTACTTCGCATTAATGGCTGGTCGCGCGGAAAATTCCGCCGGGTTGGTTGCGTAATTGGAAAGAGTAGCGATGCGTAATGCGTTGGGCCTGATGCTGGCCAGTGTAGTTGCGGCGGTCGTGATCGCCGCCGGCGGTTGGTTCTATTATTCCGCGCGCGCCGACCAGGGCGCTCCCAAGACAGTTGCCGCCCGTGCCGCCGATCAACTGCCGGCACAGGCGAAGCTCGCCGCCAGGGACGACGTCGAGACCACCGCGACGATCGCCGCCAAGCCCACGGCAGCCGCTCCGGCACCTGCGCCCGCCCCGGTCATGCCGATGCAGCCGAAACAGGCCTGCGCCAATCCGAACGCATTGGGCGTGTCCCGCGTCGTCGAGATCGACACGACAGGCGGCCCCGGCTTCGGTTTCGAGCACTTCAAGCAGTTCGACTTCCTGACCGACAAGGAGGTCGTGCTGACCTTCGACGACGGTCCGTGGCCGGTCAACACGCCCGCGGTGCTGAAGGCGCTCGCGGATGAATGCACCAAGGGCCTGTTCTTCTCGGTCGGCAAGCACGCGACCTACCATCCGGAAATCCTGAAACAGGTGCTGGCCCAGGGCCACACGGTCGGCACGCATACCTGGTCGCACGTCAACCTCAACAGCAAGAAGTTGACCGAGCAGCAGGTCATGGACGAGGTCGAGAAGGGCTTCAGCGCGGTGAGATTTGCGCTCGGCACCAACCCGGCACCGTTCTTCCGCTTCCCGCAGCTCCAGCACAATCCCGCGATCGTGAGCTATTTCGGCACCCGCAACGTCGCGATGTTCTCGACCGACATCGACTCCTTCGACTTCAGGAAAGGTGCGACGCCGGAGAAGATCGTCGAGACCGTGATGACCAGGCTCGACAAGCTCGGCAAGGGCATCATCCTGATGCACGATTTCCAGAAGCACACCGGCGAAGCCATGCCGGCGCTGCTCGCGCGGCTCAAGGCCGGCGGCTACAAGGTCGTGCAGATGAAGGCCAAGGCGACGCTCCAGACGCTGCCGGAATATGACGAGGCGCTGATGAAGGACATGAAGGTGCCGACCGCAGGCACGAATGCACGTCCGATCTCGAGCGTGGTGCAGACGGTGTCGCAGTAAAGCGCGATTGGTCCAATCCAAAACTCTTGCGTCATGGCCGGGCTTGTCCCGGCCATCCGCGTTTTTGGATCAGGCGCGAAGACGTGGATGCCCGGGTCAAGCCCGGGCATGACGGCGAGATCGGGGTAAAGGTCTGCCGCTCACCAATAGATGCCGTGGCGACGCAGCTCGCTGATGATGCGGCGCTCGGTCCAGCTGCGCTTGTGCTTCGGCCTGTCTGCCCTTGCCGTGGTCCTGGCGGCGGGATTGATTGTCTTGACCGGCGCCGGAGTCGACGGCGCCACCGTCGGAGCGGTCGCAGCAGCCGGCGCGGAGAGCGACACCGCCGGCGGACGATCGGAATATTTCGGAGCCTCCGTAGCCGGCGCGGCTTCGCTCACCTGCGTCGTGACAGCGGTCGCCGACATCGTCGTTTGCGGAGCGGAGCTCCGTTCGCCTGCCGCGGCCAAGGACAGACCGCGGGAGCCGCCTGCCTGGGCAGACGCAGAAGCCAGGAGCATGGCGGCAACCAGAATGACCTTGCGCATGTGAAGCCTCCCCGTGTTTGCGTGCCGGGTACGTTAGGGGGGTCATCTCTGAGCTTATGTGATCGCGATCACCCAGCTGAACGAGCCTTCATGAAGGCTGACGCGCTGGTCAAAACGCCGCGCTTGCGGGGATCGGAAATCCAAATGCTGGTGCCGCAAGAGGGATTCGAACCCCCGACCCCGTCATTACGAATGACGTGCTCTACCGACTGAGCTATTGCGGCGACCCTGCCGGGACCTGGGCGATGCCGGCCCCGATACGCGCGCTCCTGATATCGGGCATGGCCCGAATTGGCAAGGACAAGCGGGAGGCGAAATTCGCCTCACGCGCCCCAGCGGGACCAGAAGCCGCGCCAGCCGCCGGCCTGGGCCTTCGGCGTGCCGATTTGTTCCGTAAACTCGTCGCTCGGGCCGTCGTCGTCGATGCCGGGGTCATCCGGTGCGCGGACGATCGGGATGACGGCCTGGATCGGCGCCGATGCCGGCTTGCCGAGGTCGGCCCGGGTCCGGAATACCGGCGTTTCCGCTTGTTGCGATGATTCGGCCGGAGCCGGAGCCGGATTCACCGGCTCGGACGGCGCGACCACCAGCTCCTCCTTCGCGGATTCCGTGGCAACCTCTTGGGCCTGGGGGGGCGAATTGTCCTGGGCGGCCGGCGTTGACACCGGGGCCGTCACCGGCGGTTCCACCGGCGCCTCGCTGGGAGCGGCGGCCACCCGCTTCGGCGGCGGAGCGGCCAGCATGGCCTCCTCGAAGGCCGAGGATTCGATCGTGGCGCCCCGGTCCGAGGGCAGGCTGGCGACCGGCGTCTGCCACTGGAACGCATCGAGGCGGCCGGTGACCGGGGAGACCGGACGCCAGCGGTCGCTGACATAGCCGTCCGCCGTCCAGGCGGGATCGAGGCGGGCGCGCACCGCGCGCAAGGTCCAGGCGCGGGCGCGGCCGCCGTCGCCATGCTCGGTGCGCTCGATCTCGGCCATCAGCAGCGCGACGCGCTGGGTCGGATCCTTGAGATAAGGCGCGAGCACCTCGCGCGCGCGGGCGAACTCCGAGGCGTCGATCGCAGCACGTGCGATCGCGAGCTGCCCTTCGATATGACCGGGCTTGTCGGCTGGCGTCTTCGCGGCGAGGGTCTCGACCCGCTGCAAGCGGTGCCAGGCGGTATCGCCGAGCTTCACATGCGCATAGGCATCCGCGAGATCGGGATGCGGATTGGCGAGCCAGGCGGCTTCCACCAACTTCATGGCGCGGCGCACCTGATGCGCCTCGCTCTCGAATTTTGCCGCGAGCACCGCCGCCGGCACCAGGGTCGGCGCGAGCTTGATCGCCTCCATCACGCTCTCGCGCGCGACGTCGCGATCCATCGTTTCCAGCTCCAGCGCGCGCGCGGTGAGCAGGACGCCGCGCTGCCGGCGATAGGCCTGCTTGTCGATCAGGCCTGCGGACCGATTCGAATCGAGAATCGCGAGCGCGCCGCTCCAGTCGCCGCGCGCGCAGCGGAAGCCGAGCACCGCATGCGAGGCCCAGGTCGACGATGGCGACAGCCTGATCGCCTCCTCCGCGATCATCACCGCGCCGACCGCATCGTCGGCGCGCTGCGCCTCGATGAACAGGCCGCGCAGGCCGAGCAGCCGCGTGTCCTCGCGTTCGGCCATCACGCGGAAGACGCGCTGCGCTTCGTCGCGATTACCTTCGAGCTGCGCCGACTGCGCGTGCAGCAGCAGCGCGAGCGGATCGTTCGGCGCATGCCGCCGGGCCGCGTCGGCGTGACGGCGGGCGAGCGCGGAATCGCCATGGCCGATCGCGAGCAGGCCATGGGTGATGGCGTGGCGGCCGCGGGCCTGGCGCTTCTCGTGCCGACGGCGGCGCAGGCGCCCCGGCGTGCGCCAGATCATCGTCAGGATGCTCCAGGCCAGCACGACGGCCACGGCAAACAGGCCAAGCAAGAACACGAACCTGGGCAGCGTCGTCGAGATTCTGAAACCACCCGCAGTCAGGACGAGATCGCCGGGCTGGTCGGCAACCCAGGCCGCGCCGGCCGCTGCCAGTGCGATCAGGACGAGAAAGAGGACGATGCGAAGCATGGCGATCCCTATACGCGCCGATTGTTGCGCCAACCTTTACTGAAGAGGCTTGACCGGATCAGATTTGGCGAGATCCGCCATGGCATCGTCGGCGAATTTGCGGGACGCGGCGAGCGCGGCGTCGCGGGCATCGGCTTTGTCGAGCCAGGCCTGCGCCGGGGCACGATCGGCCTCAGGCAGAGCCTTGAGCTCGCGCCGCGCTTCCGCGAAATCGTTGCGAAGCGCAGCCGCCGTCATCCGCGCAACGATGGCGCCACGATCGTTGCCGACCCCGTCGGTACGTTCGATGCGAACGAGCTTTGACGCGCCGGCCTGGAGACGCTCGACAATGCCGGCATCGCTCGCCGGAGCTTCCGCAGGCGGCGACAGCTTCGGCACGATGTTGAGGAGCTCGCGGCTCAATGCGACCGGCGTCGGAATGCCGGACGACGCAAACGCGTCGAGCGGCTTCAGCATGTCGGGCTTGGCCGCCAGCGACCGCGCCGCGGCCAATTGCGATTGATAGGGATCGCCGTGGCGAACGGCGACGTCGAGCAGGGCCGCCGCCACCACGTTGCGCAGCGGCTTGTCGTCCACCGTCATGGCGGCGGCGATCTTCTCGCTTTGCTGCGCGAGTTCGGCGCGCTCCGTCTTGCTGGCGCGCTCGAGCTGAGCGATGCGGTCGATGACAGCGGCAAGATCAGGTGCTGCAGCGGGCGACGCCACTTTCACGTCGCTCAGGGCGCTCGCAGTCTTGTCGGACTGCGCGCGCAGATTGGCAATGTCGCTGCGCAGGCTGCTTGCGGATTTCTCCAGCGCGTCGATCCGCGCCGCCATGGCCGGATCGGCCGCGGGCCGGCCGGCCCTGGCTTCGACCGCAGCAACGCGTGCGCTCAGCGCATCGACTGTCGCACTGGTGACCTCCGGCGCGGCGGGCGGCGCTTGGACCGCGGGCCAGCCCAGCATCCAGCCGACCGCGATCACGACCGCGGCTGCGACAGCGCCGGAGAACGGCGCAATGACCCAGGGGGAAATCGGCGCCGACACGGGTGCGGCCGCCACGGAAACCTGCTCCTCTGCGGACCCGGACTGAGGCTCGGCCTTGACCTCCTCCGACCCGGGTTCTTCGAACCTGGCCTGCTCCTGCGCAGCATGCTCGGACGCCTCAGGCTCGCCCGCGACCTGCTGCGGCTGGGTCGAAACTTCAGTCGCCTCAAGATCGATGGTGGGCGGGGCGCGCTTGGTACGACCCGTCTCGGGCGCCAATCCAGCGTCTTCAGGCTTGTCGTCGGCCATCGTGACGGTTCCTCACACTTCCATTACCCGGGTGAACCAGATTGCGTCAGATTCGGCCTGACCTCTTACGCCAAACGGGTGCGCAACGCACGCTCCAAGGTGTCGAATAGGGCACTTTCGTCCGGCGTTGCGGCCACCAGAACCCGTGACGCGCCGGCGTCGCGCAGCACGCTCGCAACCGTCTCGGACAGGCAGCAATGCGGGATGGCCAGCGCCGAGATTTCGACGCCTTCGTCCCGCGCCGCATCCAGGAACGCGCGTGCGCTGCGCCGGGAGTAGTGCAGCACCGCCTCGACCCCGTGCGCGGCAAAGCCCTCGCAGACCTCGCGCGGCAGATGCTTGACCGGCGCCATGCGATAAGCGGTCTGCGTGACCACGCGGAAACCCTCCGCACCGAGCTCGTCGCCGAGGTCGCGCGACAGATCCGCGCCCGCGAGATACAGCAGCGTGCTCTTTTTCTTCAGCACCTTGTCGCGCGCGCTCTGCATCACCTTGTCGCGCAAGGAAGCAGCATCGCCGCCGGCGACGATCACCTCGGCAAAACCGGCCTCGCGCGCCGCAGCAGCCGTATGCTCGCCGACCGCAAACAACGGCAGCTCCAGGAGACCAAGCTCCGGCAATTGCGGCGCGATGGCGCGGATCGCGTTGGCCGACGTGACGAGAACGGCACCGTAGGGAGCTTCACTCTCGTCCTGGAAGGCGACCGGCTCGAACTTGAGCACCGGCGCAAGCAGCACCGCATGCCCCCGTGCGCGCAGACTTTCCGCCGTCGCCTCATTGTCGGGATGCGGCCGTGTGACAAGAATGGACATCGCTGGTGTTCCCGAACCACGTGGCGGTGACGCATTGACCTGGACGGTTGCGCGTGACGATTGCGCAAGCCGACCCCGGGATGCTACCGGACGTACCAGAACTCTGCTTTACGGATGGGCGCAAGGGCGCAAATTGGATAACAATTCGCCAATGCTGGTGCTGGGCATAGAAACCACCTGCGACGAGACCGCCGCGGCCGTGATCGAGCGCGCGCCTGACGGCAGCGGCAGGATCCTGTCCAACATCGTGCGGTCGCAGATTGAGGAACACGCCCGCTTCGGCGGCGTGGTACCGGAGATCGCCGCGCGCGCGCATGTCGATCTGCTCGACGGCATCATCGACCGCGCCATGCGCGAGGCCGGCATCGGCTTTGCCCAGCTCGATGGCGTCGCGGCCGCCGCGGGGCCGGGCCTGATCGGCGGCGTCATCGTCGGGCTTACCACCGCAAAGGCGATCGCGATGGTACATAACACGCCGCTGATCGCGGTGAACCATCTCGAAGCGCATGCGCTGACGCCGCGCCTCACCGACGGAATCGAGTTTCCCTATTGCCTGTTCCTCGCCTCCGGCGGCCACACCCAGATCGTCGCGGTCACCGGCGTCGGCCAATATGTACGGCTCGGCACCACGGTCGACGACGCGATCGGCGAGGCCTTCGACAAGGTCGCGAAGATGCTGGGACTGCCCTATCCGGGCGGACCGCAGGTCGAGCGTGCGGCGGCAGGCGGCGATGCCGCGCGCTTTGCGTTTCCGCGGCCGATGCAGGGACGCCCCGATGCCAATTTCTCGCTGTCGGGATTGAAGACGGCGGTGCGCACCGAAGCGGGCCGGCTGGCTGAGCTCACGCCGCAGGACATCAGCGATCTCTGCGCGAGTTTTCAGGCCGCCGTGCTCGACTCGACCGCCGACCGGCTGAGCGTCGGCTTGAAACTTTTCCGCGAGCAGTTCGGCGCGCCGCGCGCACTCGTGGCCGCCGGCGGTGTCGCCGCCAATCAAGCGATCCGCGGCGCTCTGCATGACGTTGCAAGGCAGGCCGGGACGCAACTGATCATGCCGCCGCCTGCGCTCTGCACCGACAACGGCGCGATGATCGCCTGGGCCGGCGCCGAACGCCTCGCGCTCGGCCTGACCGATACGATGGACGCGCAGCCGCGCGCACGGTGGCTGCTCGACGCCAGCGCGACGGCACCCGCGGGTTACGGCAACACCCGGGCGGGATTTTAGTGATGGCCGCGCTGCAATCCGTCGCAGTGATCGGCGCGGGCGCCTGGGGCACAGCGCTGGCGACGGTGGCAGCGCGCGCCGGGCGGAGCGTCACGCTCTGGGCTCGCAATGCCGAGCATGCCGCGCGGATTGCGTCGAGCCGCGACAATCCGCGGCTGCCCGGCGTTCGGCTTGCTCCGGAGATTGTTGTCACGGGCGAGCTGGCGCTCGCCGCGCGCGCCGACATGCTGCTGATCGCAACGCCCGCGCAGCATCTGCGTGGCGCGGTCAACATGCTGGCCTCGCACCTTGCAAGGTCGGTACCGATCGTCGCCTGCGCCAAGGGTATCGAGCACGGCACCCATAAATTCATGACCGACGTGATCGCCGAGGCCGTGCCGCACACGCAGCCGGCGATCCTGTCGGGCCCGAGCTTTGCCGACGACGTCGCGCGCGGCCTGCCGACGGCAGTGACCCTGGCGGCAAGCGATGAGACGCTGGCGCGCGCGCTCGTGCAGGCGCTAGGCTCGCCGACGTTCCGGCCCTATCACTCCACGGACGTCCGGGGTGTCGAGATCGGCGGTGCGGCCAAGAACGTGCTGGCGATCGCGGTCGGCATCGCCGTCGGGCGCAAGCTCGGCGCCTCGGCACAGGCTGCGCTCACGACCCGCGGCTTTGCAGAACTGACGCGCCTTGGCCGCGCGCTCGGCGCGCGGAGCGAGACGCTCACCGGCCTGTCCGGTCTCGGCGATTTGATCCTGACCTGCGCGAGCCCGCAATCGCGCAACTTCGCGCTCGGACTTGCGCTCGGGCGCGGCGAGCAACCTCCGGCCGGCAAGCTCGCCGAGGGCGAGTTCACGGCACCTGTGCTGATCGAACTCGCAGCTTCGCAAAACATCGAGCTGCCGGTATCGGAAGCGGTCGCGGCGATCCTGAGCGGCCGAAGCACGATCGATGACGCGATCTCGGGGCTGATGACGCGTCCCTTCAAGGCAGAGGAATGACGTCTTCTCGTCATGCCCGCGCTTGTCGCGGGCATCCACGTCTTGATATTGAACTGGTGACAAAGACGTGGATGGCCGGGACAAGCCCGGCCATGACGAATGGATAGGGCGCGTTGTCATGAACTACTGGCTCGTGAAATCCGAACCGTCGGTGTGGTCCTGGGACCAGCAGGTCGCGAAGGGCGCCAAGGGCGAGGCCTGGACCGGCGTGCGCAATTTCACCGCGCGCCAGAACCTCGTGAACATGAAGAAGGGCGACAAGGCATTCTTCTATCATTCCAATGAGGGCAAGGAGATCGTCGGCATCGCGGAGATCATCAAGGAGGCCTATCCCGACCCGACCGACAAGACCGGCAAATTCGTCTGCGTCGACATCAAGGCCGACAAGCCCTTGAAGACGCCGGTGACGATGGCCGCGGTCAAGGCCGAGAAGAAGCTCGCCGACATGGCGCTGGTGAAATATTCGCGGCTCTCGGTGCAGCCGGTGACGGCGGAGGAGTGGAAGCTCGTCTGCAAGATGGGCGGGATGTAAATCACCGCTGCCGAAGCCCGGATGGAGCGAAGCGCAATCCGGGCCACGGGCTAGCTGGCGGTTACACCGCCGCGGTCGCCACCACCTGCGCCAGCAGCTTCTCGCGTCTCGCCTGGGAGCGCTGGCCCTTCATGGTCGCGGCGAAGCGCTCGAGGATGCCCTCCTCGAATGCGGTGACGATGGTATCGTGGACGTAGCTCTTGCGGCAGATCGCCGGCGTGTTGGAGAGCTTGTCCGCGGCGGCGCGGATTGCGTCCAGCACCTGCTTCTTGCGGCCGCGCTGGCTGGTCGCCGGCGTGATCCGCGACAGCGATTCCACCACGACGGCGGACGCCATCAGCGTACGAAAATCCTTCAGCGAGATCTTGATGCCGGCGATCTCGCGCAGAAACGCATTGACCTGGGTGGTGTTGACCGCGCGCACGATGCCGTAGGCATCGCGGTACTGGAACATGCGTTTGCCGGGAACGGCCTGCAAGATACCGATGGCGCGCACCAGCTTGGTCGCGTCGCATTCCTTACGCACCGCCTTGCCGCCCTTTGCCTTGAAGGTCAGCACGAAGCTGTCGTCTTCCAGCGTGACGTTGGACTTCAGCAGCGTGGTGGCGCCGCGGGTGCCGTTGAGACGGGCATAGGATTCGTTGCCCGGACGGATCGCGGTGCGCGCGATCAGCTCGATCACGGCCGAGAGCGCGAATTCGCGGGTCGGTTCGTCGCCCGACAGGAACGCAGTGACCTTGCGCCGGATTTTTGGCAGCGCGCCGACGAGCTTCTCCAGGCGATGCGCCTTGCGGTGCTCGCGGACCTTCTCCCAATCGGCATGATAGCGATATTGCAGCCGGCCCGCGGCATCGCGGCCCACGGCCTGGAGGTGCAAGTTGGGATCGGCGGAGTAACGCACCTCGCGATAGGCCGGCGGCACCGCCATCGCGTGCAGCCGGCGGATGGTGCGGGCGTCCCGGATATGCGCGCCGTTGGGACGCACGAAGGAGTAGCCCTTGCCGCGCTTGATACGGCGGATAGTCAGCTCGTTCTGATCACCGAGCCGCAGGCCATGCTCCTTGGCGAGCGCCTCGACCGTCGCCGGCGCCGTATCGAAGGTCTTTTTCGGGCCGGGGCGCCGGAAAGTGGCCGGTTTGGGCCATTGTCCGAGGGCTTTGGCCAGTGCAATGGCCGCAGGATCGGCTGAAGCGGGCCGCGTCGTCCCGAGATTCTGCTGATCCATCATAGCCTTATGCCTTAGCCCTGCCTGTTATCGATCAATGCCGCTGTTCTGATTTTTGTTCCGGGGCCTCTTTGGACCCGGGTTGGCCATTTAGGGTGTTCCGAACCGTATTGCGAGTCCCGAATCAGTGAGGTGAGGTTTCTAAATACCTCCATTGGTGCATGAGAGTTCTGCGCCGGCCTGGTCCGCGCATCCGGGTGAAGGCCCAAAGCCGCCCGCGGGCCTGTTTCAGATCTGCGACAGTCGCGGCAGGTCGCCTTGATCCTCCGCATGGCCGGTGGCCCACCGAAGGTCCAGCTTGTGCTCCTTGTCGGGTCCGGTTAGCCCGACGCATAATCAGCCAATGATCAAGTCGGCTCGCCGATCGCTGCCGTTCGGCCTGCCGTATGTGGAGGGAAGCATGTCCGAGAAGATCTACGACGTCCCCGCGGAGTGGGCGAAGCGCGCCTGGGTCGACCAGGCCAAGTACAAGGAGATGTACGCTCGCTCGATCTCGGACCCGAACGGCTTCTGGGCGGAGCAGGCCAAGCGCATCGACTGGATGAAGGCGCCGACGAAGATCGAGAACGTCTCGTTCGCGCCCGGCAACATCTCGATCAAATGGTTCGAGGACGGCATCCTCAACGTCGCCCACAATTGCATCGACCGGCATCTCGCCAAGCGCGCCAACCAGACCGCGATCATCTGGGAAGGCGACGATCCCTCGCAATCCAGGCACATCACCTATCAGGAGCTGCACGACGAGGTCTGCCGGATGGCCAACATCCTGCGCACCCGCAACGTCGGGAAGGGCGACCGCGTCACCATCTACCTGCCGATGATACCCGAAGCCGCCTATGCGATGCTCGCCTGCGCACGCATCGGCGCGATCCACTCGGTCGTGTTCGCGGGCTTCTCGCCGGACAGCCTCGCCCAGCGCATCAACGACTGCCAGTCCAAGGTGATCATCACCGCTGACGAAGGCCTGCGCGGCGGCAAGAAAGTGCCGCTGAAGGCCAATGTCGACGCGGCGCTCGCCAAGGCTGACGGCGTCGACTGGGTCGTCGTGGTCAAGCGCACCGGCGGCAAGGTCGACATGAACCCGACGCGCGACCTCTGGTACCACGAGGCGGCGGCGATGGTGACGACGGAATGCCCGGTCGAGCACATGCACGCCGAGGATCCGCTGTTCATCCTCTACACCTCGGGTTCGACCGGCCAGCCCAAGGGCGTGCTGCACACCACGGGTGGCTATCTCGTGTTCGCCTCGATGACGCATCAATACGTCTTCGACTATCACGACGGCGACATCTACTGGTGCACCGCCGATGTCGGCTGGGTCACCGGCCACAGCTACATCCTCTACGGCCCGCTGGCGAACGGGGCCACCACGCTGATGTTCGAGGGCGTGCCGAATTATCCGGACAATTCGCGCTTCTGGAACGTCATCGACAAGCACAAGGTCAACATCTTCTACACCGCGCCGACCGCGATCCGCGCGCTGATGCAATCGGGCGACGAGCCCGTGAAGAAGGCCTCGCGCGCGAGCTTGCGCCTGCTCGGCTCGGTCGGTGAGCCGATCAACCCGGAGGCCTGGGAGTGGTATCACCGCGTCGTCGGCGACGACCGCTGCCCGATCGTCGACACCTGGTGGCAGACCGAGACCGGCGGAATCCTGATCACGCCGCTGCCGGGCGCGACCAAGCTCAAGCCGGGCTCGGCGACGCAGCCGTTCTTCGGCGTGGTGCCTGAGATCGTCGACGCCGACGGCAAGGTGCTGGAAGGCGAGACCACCGGCAATCTCTGCCTGACGCGGTCCTGGCCCGGCCAGATGCGCACGGTCTATGGCGATCACGCCCGCTTCGAGCAGACCTATTTCTCGACCTACAAGGGCAAGTACTTCACCGGCGACGGCTGCCGGCGCGACGCCGACGGCTATTACTGGATCACCGGCCGCGTCGACGACGTCATCAACGTCTCCGGCCATCGCATGGGCACCGCCGAAGTCGAGAGCGCACTGGTCGCGCACGAGAAGGTGTCGGAAGCGGCGGTGGTCGGCTTCCCGCACGACATCAAGGGCCAGGGCATCTACGCCTATGTCACCCTGATGGCCGGCGTCCAGCCGACCGAGGATCTGCGCAAGGAGCTCGTGACCTGGGTGCGCAAGGAGATCGGCCCGATCGCTTCGCCCGACCAGATCCAGTTTGCGCCGGGCCTGCCCAAGACCCGCTCCGGCAAGATCATGCGCCGCATCCTGCGCAAGATCGCCGAGGACGAGCCCGGCAGCCTGGGCGACACCTCGACCCTGGCCGATCCCGCGGTGGTCGACGACCTCGTCAAGAACCGGCAGAACCGGAAGTCGGCGTAAGGCTCCGATCTGTGCCCCGGACGCAGCGCAGCGCTTCTTCAGCGATGCGCTGCAGAGCCGGGGCCCATCGTTCCACGCAAATAAAGAGCTGGTTCCGGCTCTGCGTCGCGGCGCTACGCGCCGTGCCTTGTCCGGGACACGAGTGCGCGTGTCGCGCCCCTTACAACCAACGGCCGTTCACGTCCTCACGCTGTTGTCAGGGCGCGTACAGGCGACCGGCACCTTTCCCGGAAAGTGTTGTTTCCAAGTCATTTACTTTATTTCGAACATTTCCTTTGTTCCCACTGCTAGCTGGCCCTCTGCGGCCGCGCGTGGAAACCATCCGGTTAACAGGCGCGGTTAAGAATAAGCGCCAATGAGGGCCTGGCGCGGCGGCGATTGCCGGGTTCTGCATAATTTTGGACGATCCGTTTGGGGCAAGGGGAAGCATCGATGTCGATGAGGATTGCGGCGGCGCTGGCCGCCACCATCGGGGTTGGGGTCTTGATATCGACGGCGGCGGAGGCGCGGCCGGAGCTGGTTGGCACGCACCTGGCCGACTATTCACCGGGCACGATCGTGGTCAGAACCAGCGAGCGGCGGCTCTATCTCATCCTCGATAACGGCCACGCCATGCGTTATCCGGTTGGCGTCGGCAAGGCCGGCAAGCAATGGGCCGGCACGACGAAGATCGAGGGCAAGTATCTCAATCCGGCCTGGGCGCCGCCCGCCGAGGTGAAGCGCGACAAGCCGAACATCCCCGACGTCATTCCCGGCGGCTCGCCGCGCAACCCGATGGGCGTCGCGGCGATGACGCTGGCCGGCGGCCAATACGCCATCCACGGCACCAACGTGCCGGGCTCGGTCGGCGGCTTCGTCTCCTATGGCTGCATCCGCATGCTCAACGACGACATCACCGATCTCTACGGCCGCGTCTCGGTCGGCACGACGGTGGTCGTGACGCGCTGACCGCCAGAATCAGTCGAGATAAACGCCGCGCGTTGCGACGCGACTTTTTTATTGCCAGAAGCGCCAGCCCCGCGCGCACCAGCCGTTGCGGTGCCCGCCATTGTAGCTGCGCACATGACCGCTCGCGAGCAGCGTCGCCGAGACGTTGGCGGTGCGCTTGGTGGCAACATCGGCGAGAACGCGGCCATATTTGTCCTGACCAAGATTATAGACCATCACGCCGCCCTGGCCGAGCAGGTTGCGCAACGCATCGCTGGCGGCCTCGGCCTTGTCCAGCTCGTCCCGGCAGGATGCTTTTATCTCGGGCGCATCGATGCCGCGCAGACGGACGCGTGCGACGAGATCGCGGCCGTCGCGCAGATGCACGCGCGCGAGGAAAGTATCACCGTCGATGGTGCGGACGACCTCGACCGGTTGCCTCACATCGGAGCCGGACTGCTGCAGGATGATTTCGGCATCGTGCGATTGTTCGTCATCCACATGCGGGATGGGCCAGATCGTTCCCTGGCGGAAGCCGAGCACGACGGCCGTCACAACGCCGACCACGAACATCCACGGCAACAGTCCGGAGAAGCGACGGCCGAACGGCGAGCCGCTGTATGAAGGCCGGTATGGACGGCTGGGATCGAAGCGCGACATCCACGCACGCTAGGACTGAGTCGGCTGAACCGGCAAGGTGGCTTAGGAGGAGCGCGCGTAAAGCGGCGCCTCAAAAGTCCGAAGCGATGCCGTTGCGCTCCCAATCGCCGTAACGGGTCGGCTCCGGCCCCTTTGGCCCCTGCACCTCCTTCGGCGCAGCTTCAGCATGCGCGGCCGCCGCAGCCTGCCGGCGCGCCTCGGCTTCGGCCAACGCCCGCTGGGCGGCCGGCGACAGCGGCTTGCGATCGGGAAGGGAGGGCTGGTCACTCATCTCGGCGGGTTCCTAACGCAGGATCACGGGAAGTGCGAGGTCCAATAACGCATTGCTGAAATGGTCATTACGGGCTGCAATCGCGAGGGGCCATTCTTACATTTGGCATATTCGCGTGCCAGAGATGACTCCTCTCAAGGCATGCGCCATTGCGGCGGAACTGCCGCTCGCTCAGAACCTTGCTTCCGTATGCCATCTCAACGTTTCGTCCCTCCGTCCGAAGTGCCCGGTCTTGCGGCACGGCGGATTGCCGCCGACATCGTCGACGGCGTGCTGCACAAGCACCGCACGCTCGACGAGCAGCTCGATGGCAGCGGCGCCCATCCCGGACTGAAGACGCTGGCCGATCGCGACCGCGCGCTGATGCGCCGCCTCGTCGCCACGGTGCTGCGCCGGCTCGGCACGCTCGGCCATGTGCTGTCCCGCCTGCTCGACAAGGGCATCCCGTCCGATGCACCGCGCGCGCAGAGCGCACTCCTGATCGGCGCGGCGCAGATCCTCTGGATGGACGTGCCGGATCACGCCGCGGTCGACCTCTCCGTTCGCCTCGTGCAATCCGACCGCCGCGCCGCGCGCTATGCCGGCCTCGTCAACGCCGTGCTGCGCCGCTGCGCGCGCGAGGGCAAGGGGCTGATCGAGGAGGTCGCGACGCAATCGCTCGACCTGCCACCATGGCTGCTTGCGCGCTGGAGCGCGCATTATGGCGAGGCGACCGCACGCGACATGGCGCTGGCGCTCGGCCACGAGCCCTCGCTCGATCTGACGGTGAAGTCGGATCCCGCACAATGGGCGAGCCGCCTGCATGGCGAGACACTGCCGACCGGAACGGTGCGGATGCTGCTGCACGGTTCGGTGACTATGCTGCCCGGCTTCGCCGAAGGACAATGGTGGGTGCAGGACGCCGCCGCCGCATTGCCCGCCCGGCTGTTCGGCGACGTCAAAGGCAAATCCATTGCCGATCTCTGCGCCGCTCCCGGTGGCAAGACCGCGCAGCTGGCGCATGCCGGCGCGCGTGTCACGGCCATCGACCGCTCGCCCGCGCGAGTGGCGCGGTTGCGCGAAAACCTGGCGCGACTGTCGCTCCATGCGGAGACCGTCGTTGCTGACGCCGTGGAATGGGCCGGCCCGGCCGAGACCTTCGACGGTATTCTGATCGACGCGCCCTGTACCTCGACCGGTACGATCCGCCGTCATCCCGATGTGGCATGGCTGCGGCAGGAATCCGACATCGCCGCCCTGGCGACGCTCCAGCAGCGGCTGCTGCGAAAATCGGTGTCGCTGCTCAAGCCCGGCGGAACGCTGATCTATTGCACCTGTTCGCTGGAACCCGAGGAAGGCGAGCAGGCCGTGGCGGCGCTGCTCGCCACCGAGCCTGCGCTTCGCCGCGTTCCGATCGAGGCGTCGGAGGTAGCGGGGCTCGACGAAATCATCACCGCTGACGGCGACCTTCGCACCCTGCCCTGCCATCTGCCGAACGCCGATCCCAAGCTCGGCGGCCTCGACGGATTTTTCGCGGCCCGGCTCGTTAAATCCTGATTTTGCACTGGATTTTGCGATCACGACGCTGATTCGCGCCGTTCAAGGTGGTGTCAGACGTCCGATTTTGGGATTAATAAGGATTCGTCGTCAATCCTCTCCCCCTTCAAGGCAAGGCGTGTCGGTCGCTCAACGCAGACATATCTCGACGCTGGTCATGAACCGCTTCGCGCGGAACATGCTCGCGCGCGCGAGCGGCGGTTCCGTTGCGCTGTCGCGGGTCTGGCCCGGCCGCACCGACCGGCTTATCATCGCACCGCACGACCTGCGCACCGCGGACGCGACCCGCGCCGCCGAAATCTATGCCGGCCGCTTCGTCTTCGCCGGCAAGATCGTCAATTGCCACGGCCGCTCGATCTTCGATCTTGAGCCGCCGTCGGAGGATTGGGAGGTTGCGCTGCTCGGCTTCGGATGGCTGCGTCATCTGCGTGCCGCCGACACTGCGCTGACGCGGGCGAATGCGCGCGCGCTCATCGAGGACTGGATCGCCAACCCCGCCAACAAGCGCCGCCCCGTCGCGCGCCGCGCCGACGTACTGGCCCGGCGCGTGATCTCGCTGCTGTCGCAGGCGCCGCTGGTGCTGGGCGAGACCGACAACAAGTTCTACCGCCGTTATCTGCGCGCCCTGGCGCGCGAGATTCGTTTCCTGCGCTACACCATGGTCGACATTCCGGACGGGGTGCCGAAGCTCCAGGTGCTGATCGCACTGTGCTACACGACACTCTGCCTCGCCAACCAGGGGCGATACATCCGCAGCGCCTCGAAGAAGCTGTCCGACGAATTGCAACGGCAGATCCTGCCCGACGGTGGACACATCTCCCGCAACCCGGGCGCACTGATCGAACTCCTGATCGACCTGCTGCCGTTGCGACAGACCTTTGCCGCGCGCAACATCGCACCGCCGGCGGCGCTGCTCAATGCGATCGACCGCATGATGCCGATGCTGCGCTTCTTCCGGCACGGGGACGGCAATTTCGCCCTGTTCAACGGCATGAGCGCGACCTCTTCGGACCTGCTCGCAACGCTGCTCGCCTATGACGACACCCACGGCACGCCGATGGCGAACATGCCCCATACCGGCTTCCAGCGCCTCGATGCCGGCCAGACCACTGTGATCATCGACACCGGCCCGCCGCCGCCGGCCGGCGTCAGCCACGACGCCCATGCCGGCTGCCTGTCGTTCGAACTGTCCTCGGGCATCAGCCGCATCGTCACCAATTGCGGCATGCCGACCACGGGCCGCGACAATTGGCGGCCGTTCGCACGCAGCACGGCGGCGCATTCGACGCTGACCTATCACGAGACCTCGTCATGCCAGTTCGTCGAGATGTCGGCGATGAAGCGGCTCCTGCACGGCGCGCCCATCACCAGCGGTCCCGTCGAGGTCGAGAGCTATCGCGAGGTCGTGCAGAACGGCACGCTGCTCACGACATCGCATGACGGCTATCTCGCCAAGTTCGGGGCAATCCACCGTCGCGTGCTGATGATCGCCAATGACGGCGCGCGCATCGACGGCGAGGACACGCTGTCGCCGCCGCAGGGCGGACGCTTCAAGGGCGCGGATGCCGATTTCGCGCTGCGCTTCCATCTGCATCCGGCCGTGAAGGCGAGCCGGCTGTCGGACGCCCGCGGCGTGATGCTGGTGCTGCCGAACCGCGACGTATGGACCTTTGAAGCATTGGACGACAAGGTCGACCTCGAGGACAGCGTGTTCCTGGCCGGCAATGACGGGCCGCGCCGCACCGCGCAGATCGTGATCCGGCAGGACGCACGGCAGGCGCCCTCGATCCGCTGGAGTTTTGTCCGTTCCACCGCCTCGCCGGCCGTCACCAACGCCCGCCGCAACGCTCGCCGCGAGCCGGAACTCCCGCTGTAAACGCGCGAACTCGGCGTATCTCCTCGTTGTGAAAACGGACGAAAGCTGCTAACGAACACGCGCTCGCGCGACTGGCGACCTTGGATGGAGCACCATCGGGAAGCGCGGGACATAGAAGCCGCGCGCCTGGGCATAGACACTCCCTTACCAGAGGATCTTGCTCATGACTGACCATCCCCGCCGCGTCACCCGCGCCCTCCTTTCCGTCTCCGACAAGACCGGCCTGATCGAATTCGCGAAGGCGCTTGCCGCGCACGATGTCGAGCTGGTCTCGACCGGCGGCACCGCCAAGGCCATCGCCGCAGCCGGCCTCAAGGTGAAGGACGTGTCCGAGCTGACCGGCTTCCCCGAGATGATGGACGGCCGCGTCAAGACGCTGCATCCGAAGGTGCATGGCGGCCTGCTCGCGATCCGCGACAACAAGGACCATGCCGACGCGATGAAGGCGCATGGCATCGCGCCGATCGATCTCCTCGTCGTCAATCTCTATCCGTTCGAGGCGACCGTCGAGAAGGGCGCCGGCTTCGAGGATTGCATCGAGAACATCGACATCGGCGGCCCCGCGATGATCCGCGCCGCCGCCAAGAACCATGACGACGTCGCCGTCGTGGTCGAGGCTCAGGACTATCAGGCCGTGCTCGACGAGCTCGCCGCCAACAACGGCGCGACCACGCTGAAGCTGCGCCGGCGCCTTGCCGCGAAGGCCTATGCCCGCACCGCGGCGTATGACGCCGCGATCTCGAACTGGTTCAACCGTCAGCTCGAGATCGACGCGCCCGACTTCCGCGCCTTCGGCGGCCGGCTGATCCAGTCGCTGCGCTACGGCGAGAACCCGCACCAGACCGCGGCGTTCTACGCGACGCCCGACAAGCGCCCGGGCGTCTCCACCGCAAGGCAGCTCCAGGGCAAGGAGCTCTCCTACAACAACATCAACGACACCGATGCGGCCTATGAATGCATCGGCGAGTTCGACGCCAAGCGCACCGCAGCCTGCGTCATCGTCAAGCACGCCAATCCGTGCGGCGTCGCGGAAGGCTCCAGCCTCGTCGACGCTTATCGCAAGGCGCTGGCCTGCGATTCCACCTCAGCGTTCGGCGGCATCATTGCGATGAACCGTCCGCTCGATGCCGACACCGCCCGCGAGATCACCAGGATCTTCACCGAGGTCATCATCGCGCCCGACGCCAGCGAGGAGGCGATCGCCATCATCGGCGGCAAGAAGAACCTCCGCCTGTTGCTCGCCGGCAGCCTGCCCGATCCGCGTGCGCCGGGTCTCACCGCCAAGACGGTGGCCGGCGGCCTCCTCGTGCAGAGCCGCGACAACGCCGTGGTCGACGACATGACCTTCAAGGTCGTGACCAGGCGGGCGCCAACGGATGCCGAGATGCGCGATCTGAAGTTCGCGTTCCGTGTCGCCAAGCACGTCAAGTCCAACACCATCATCTACGCCAGGGATCTCGCCACCGTCGGCATCGGCGCGGGCCAGATGAGCCGGGTGGATTCAGCCCGGATCGCCGCGCGGAAGGCGCAGGATGCCGCAGCTGAGCTGAAGCTCGCCGAGCCGCTCACCAAGGGCTCGGTCGTGGCCTCGGATGCGTTCTTCCCGTTCGCCGACGGCATGCTCGCCTGCATCGAGGCCGGCGCCACCGCCGTGGTGCAGCCCGGCGGCTCGATGCGCGACGACGAGGTGATCAAGGCCGCCGACGAGCACGGCATCGCCATGGTGTTCACGGCAACACGGCACTTCAGGCACTGAGCTTGCTGTCATTCCGGGGCGCGCGAAGCGCGAGCCCGGAATCCATCGTGCAGCCTCCCATGCGGAGAAATGGATTCCGGGCTCGCGCCAGGTGGCGCGCCCCGGAATGCCGATGGGGATGCTACTTCCGCACCCGCACCAACAGCCCCAGTCCTGCAACGAAGAACACCACCAGAACGGCCATGCCGGCCTTCTGGCTTGCGGTCACGGCGGTGATCATGCCGATCAGGAGCGGGCCGATGAAGGATGTCACCTTCCCGGTCAATGCGAACAGGCCGAAATACTGCGCGATGCGATCCTTCGGTGCGAGGCGGATCAGCAACGTGCGGGAGGCGGCCTGGAGCGGGCCGCCGGCTGCACCGATCAAGCAGCCCAGCACGAGATAGGCGCGCTCCGCCGCGCTCCAGAACAGGGGAGCGCCTGCTTGCGGCGGCGCGACCTTGACGAACAGGACACTATCCTTGTCGACCAGAAGGATCGCGGCCACCGACAGCAGCAGGACCAGCAGACTTCCGGCGATGACGCGCTTCGGCCCGAGACGATCGTCGAGCTTGCCGCCGAGCCATGCGCCGAACGCGCCGGCGATCGCGAGCATGATGCCGAAGGTGCCGATCTGGATCGTGTGCCAGCCGAACGTACCGGCGGCATAGATGCCGCCAAACGCGAACAGCGACACCAGACCATCGGTGTAGATCATGTTGGCGAGCAGGAATGCCGCGAGCGACTTCTGCTTGGGCAGGCCGTTGATCGATCGCTTCAGCTCGGACAGTCCTTCGCGCAGCGCCTCGCGCAACGGGCGCTTCGCCGGATAGTCCGGCGTGAACAGGAACATCGGCATCACGAAGATGATGAACCATAGCCCGGTCAACGGCCCGGCAGCGCGGTCGCCCTGATGAGTCACGGGATCGAGCCCGAACAACGGCGTGAGGCCGAGCAACGTGCGACCGGTCTCGGGGTTGGCGGCGAGGAAACCGAGCACGATGATCAGGCTGAGGATGCCGCCGACGTAGCCGGTAGCCCAGCCGGTGCCGGAGAGCCGGCCGATGCGCTCCGGCGGCACAAGGGTCGGCATCATCGCATTGTTGAAGAGGGTGGCGAACTCCGCACCGACGCTGGCGAGCGCGACCGCGGTGAGCAGCAACGGAATGATGGCGTAGTCGCCGGGCTTGCCGATCCACAGCGTGCAGGATGCCAGCACCAGCACCACGCCGAAACCTGCGATCCATGGTTTCCTGCGGCCCGATGCATCCGCGATGGCGCCCAGCACCGGCGACAGCAGCGCGATCGCAAGGCCCGCGGCGGCCATCGCAAAACCCCACAGCGACTGCCCGGTGGCGGGATTTGGCGCAACGCTGGTCGCGAAATAGGGGGCGAACACAAAGGTCGTGACCAGCGTGAAATAGGGCTGCGCGGCCCAGTCGAAGAAGATCCAGCTGACGACGGCGGCGCGCGGCGGATAGGTCCGCTGCACGCCGGCCATACGCATATCGGGGGCAATCGTCGTCATCCCGCGGTCCTCATCACGAACAGTTTTGTCCCTCTCGGAGCAAACCGTATAGCATTGCAGCGAGGTGTGTGAACTGGCGCGAGGCCGCGGCGGAAGTTTTGATGATGTCATCATATTCGACACGGCGGACATTCTTCGCCTTCATAGCCACTCTGGCGTTCAGTCTCGCTCCCGCGACCGCTCAGGATGCGCGGCGGGGCTATGTGCCGCCCGCGCGCGACACGGTGCGCGCCGTCGCCGCCGAGCACGGCATGGTGGTGGCGCAGGAGAGGTTGTCTGCGCAGGTCGGCGCCGACATCCTGCGGCGCGGCGGCAATGCGGTGGACGCTGCGGTCGCGACCGGCTTTGCGATGGCCGTAACCTATCCACGCGCCGGCAATATCGGCGGCGGCGGCTTTATGGTGATCCATTCCGCCGATCGCAACGAAGACGTCACGATCGACTATCGCGAGACCGCGCCGGCTGCGACGACGCCACAGATCTTTCTCGGCGCCGACGGCAAGCCTGACGCGACGAAGTCACGGGATTCCGCGCTCGGTGTCGGCGTTCCCGGCACGGTCGCGGGCCTCGCGCTGGCGTTGGACAAATACGGCTCGGGCCGGTTCACTCTGGCGCAACTGCTCGCGCCCGCCATCGCGCTCGCACGCGATGGCTTCATCGTCAGCGACGACATCGCAGATACGCTGCCGAGCTGGCACCGGCGGCTGGCACGCTGGCCTTCCTCGGCCAAGATCTTCTCGCGGCCTGATGGCACGCCGCTGGGCGAAGGCGACCGGCTGGTGCAGGGCGATCTGGCCGAAACGCTATCGGCCGTCGCCGCACTGGGGCCGCGCGGCTTCTACGAGGGGGAGATCGCCGAGAAGCTCGCCAAGGCCGTGACCGACGCCGGCGGCATCATGACGCCGGCCGACCTCAAGGCCTATCAGCCGGTCGTCCGCGCGCCGGTGCGCGGCACCTATCGCGGCTATGACATCGTCTCGATGCCGCTGCCTTCGTCCGGCGGCGTGGTGCTGGTGGAGACGCTCAACATCCTCGAAGGCTTTCAGCTTGCCGATCTGAAGCAGGGATCGGCGGCATCGCTGCATCTGCTGATCGAGGCCATGAAGCGCGCCTATGCCGACCGCGCGCGCTACCTCGGCGATCCTGCCTTCGTCAACGCACCGATCGAGACGCTCATCGCGAAGGACTACGCCGCCAGGCTGCGCGCGGGCATTTCTGCCGAACGCGCCACGCCGTCAAAGGACCTCGTGTCCGCTTCTGCCGCACCGCGTGAGGGCAGCAACACCACGCATTTCTCCGTCGTCGATGCCCGCGGCAACGCGGTCAGCAACACTTATACGCTGAACTTCAGCTATGGCGTCGGCCTCGTTGCCGACGGCACCGGCGTGCTGCTCAACAACGAGCTCGACGATTTCACCGCGGCGGCCGGTGCTTCCAATGCCTATGGCCTCGTCGGCTTCGAGGCAAACCTGCCTGGTCCCGGCAAACGGCCGCTCTCGTCGATGTCACCGACCATCGTGCTGAAGGACGGCAAGCCGGTGCTGGTGACGGGCTCGCCCGGCGGCAGCCGCATCATCTCGACCGTGCTCCAGGTGATCGTGAACGTTCTCGACTACAGGATGGATGTTGCGGCCGCCGTCGCGGCGCCGCGGCTGCATCACCAATGGCTACCGGATGAGGTGCGCGTCGAGCGCGGCTTTCCCGACGACGTGCTGATCTCACTGAAGGCCATGGGCCACCTCATCGTCGAGCCGATGGGGCAGACATCGGCGAATTCGATTCTCGTGATGCCGAACGGATTGCTTGGCGCGGCCGATCTGCGGACGCGCGGTGCGGAAGCAGCGGGGCAGTAGCCCGCTCTCTGCATGGCACGGCCGCGCGCACCGGCTTGCGCAGGCCGGCGTGCGTGTTACCACCGCCCGGCCAAAGCAATTGCCAGGGAAACGCAAATGACCACTGCCGATCCGAGCCAGCGCATCGAACGCGCCGAGATCGAGGACACGAGCCTGCTCGCCTTCTATCGCGACATGAACGCGCCGGAGCGGCGGACGTTCTGGGCCTGCGCGGCAGGCTGGGCGCTCGACGGCATGGACTTCATGATCTACCCACTGGTGATCGGCACCATCATTGCCCTGTGGAAGGTCGATGCGGCCTCGGCCGGCCTTGCCGGCACGGTGACGCTGCTCGCCTCCGCCATCGGCGGCTGGCTCGGCGGCTATCTCTCCGATCATATCGGGCGTGTCAGGACGCTCCAGATCACCATCATCTGGTTCTCGTTCTTCTCGCTGGTCTGCGCCGTCGTGCAGAATTTCGACCAGCTCCTGATCGCACGCGCCGTGCTCGGTCTCGGCTTCGGCGGCGAATGGGCGGCGGGCGCCGTGCTGATGGGTGAGGCGATCCGACCCCAATATCGCGGGCGCGCGGTTGGCTCGGTCCAGTCGGGCTGGGCGGTCGGCTGGGGCCTTGCGGTGCTGTCGCAGGCGATCCTGTTCTCGGTCCTGCCCCCGGAGACGGCCTGGCGCTGGATGTTCGTGGTCGGTGCGCTGCCGGCACTTCTGGTGTTCTACATTCGCCGCTCTGTCACCGAGCCGGAGATCGCAGCCGAGGCCCGCGCCAGGCGGGCGGAAACGGGCAGTCATCCGAAACTCTGGGAGATCTTCACCTTTCCGATCGTGAAGACCACGGTGCTTGCGTCGCTGATGGCGACGGGCTGCCAGGGCGGCTACTACGCCGTCACCTTCTGGGTGCCGCAATTCCTGACCAAGGAGCGGCACCTGTCGATCGTCGGATCGACCGGCTATCTCGCGACGCTGATCATCGGCTCCTTCATCGGCTATCTCGTGGGCGCGTGGCTCGCCGACCGGATCGGGCGGCGCAATCTGTTCTTGATCTTCTCGATCGGAGCCATGGCGGTGGTGCTTCTCTACACACAGCTGCCGCTGACCAACGAGATCCTCTGGATACTCGGTTTCCCGCTCGGCTTCTTCGCCTCGGGCTATTTCTCCGGCATCGGCGCGTTCCTGACCGAACTCTATCCGACGCGGCTGCGCGGCTCGGGCCAGGGCTTCTGCTACAATTTCGGCCGCGGCATCGGCGCGCTGTTTCCATTCCTCGTCGGCGCGCTGTCGGCGACGACATCGCTCGCGAATGCGATCGCGATCTTCGCGGTGGTGGCTTACGCGGTATTCTTCATCGCCGCCTTCGCGCTGCCGGAGACGCGCGGGCGCGTGCTGTACGCGGACTGACCTGTCATCCCGGGGCACGCGAAGCGTGAACCCGGGATCTCGAGATTCCGGGTTCGGTGCTACGCACCGCCCCGGAATGACGGGAGAGAGACCTACCGCCCGACCTGATACGGCCCGCCCTTTTCCAGAGCGCGCGCATAGGCCGGCCGCGCGTGGATGCGCTCCAGGAACGCCATCGCCTTGGGATGGCCCTGCTCGAGCCCGCCGCGCGCTTGGGCTGCTTCCAGCGGAAAGCTCATCTGGATGTCGGCCGCGGTGAACTCGCTGCCGGCGAACCACTCGCTCCTGGCAAGCTCGCCTTCCCAATAGTCCATGTGCTGCTTGAGCTGCGGATTGACCAGCGCGGTCAGCGCCTGGTTGCACACCTTGCGCACCAGCGGGCGCAGCAGTGCCGGGGCGCGCTTCGGCATCAGCGTGAACAGCAGCTTGAGCAGCAGCGGCTGCATCGCGGACCCTTCCGCATAGTGCAGCCAATAGGTGTACCGCAGCCGCTCCGGCGTGTTCGCCGGCGGGATCAGCCGGCCGTTGCCGTAGGTCGCGATGAGATATTCGATGATCGCGCCTGACTCGGCGATGGTGTTGCCGTTGTCGGTGATGACGGGCGACTTGCCGAGCGGATGGATGGCGTGCAGCTCCTTCGGCGCGCGCATGTCCGGCTGGCGCTGATAGCGCACGATCTCGTAGGGCACGCCCAACTCCTCGAGCAGCCACAGCACGCGCTGCGAGCGGGAATTGTTGAGGTGGTGAACGGTCAGCATCGCGGGGTCCTCAGGGCTAGGCGTGGTCGATCGGCGGCGCCGTTCGTGCCAGCCCGGGAACACAATGTCGAGCCATCGGCGCGGATATTTTCACCCGGGTATATTGACGCGCATAATTTACCCGGGTATTAAATTGCCAACGCGATCAATATGGCAATGATTCCAATGCAAGGTACCTACACAGCGTTCGTCGGCCAGCGCCGGCTGGCCTCCGGCACGGCGGGCGAAGTCGCGCTCGCCGTCAAGCGGGCAACCCAGCCGCTGGACCAGCCGATCATCATCTTCGACGACGGGACGGGCCGGTCGATCGACTTCGACCTGCGCGGCGCGGATCGCGAGGTGTTGGCGCGGCTGGAAAAGCTGGCACCGCCGCCGGCCGAGACGGCCGAGGCACCCGTAGAGCCGCGCGGCCGCGGCCGGCCGAAACTCGGCGTGGTCGCGCGCGAGGTGACGTTGCTGCCGCGACACTGGGAGTGGCTCAATGCGCAGGCGGGCGGCGCCTCGGTCGCGCTGCGCAAGCTCGTCGACGAGGCCAGGCGCGCGAGCGGTGCCAAGGACCGCGAGCGCCAGGCGCGCGATGCGGCCTATCACTTCATGTCGACCATGGCCGGCAATCTGCCGCAGTTCGAGGAGGCCTCGCGCGCGCTGTTCGTGGACGACCGGCGGCGCTTCGCCGGACTGATCGCCGACTGGCCGACTGATATCCGCGACCACATCGTCAAGCTCGCCTACAGCGACCGCGCTTAAGGCACCGCTCTTCACAACCCCATCGACGGCCGAGCCGCGCATTGCGCGGCAACGGCTCCGCACGCCCTGATGAAAGGCCGATCCATGTCCGCCCCAAAACCGCTCTGGACCACATTCCTACGCTTCCTCGCACCCTTGATGCTGAGCAACGCGCTGCAATCGCTGTTCGGCACCGTCAGCAATGTCTATCTCGGCCAGATGATCGGCGTCGACGCGCTCGCCGCGGTCTCGGTCTTCTTCCCGGTGATGTTCTTCCTGTTCGCCTTCGTCATGGGGCTGAGCACCGGCGCCACCGTGTTGATCGGCCAGGCCTTCGGCGCGGGCGAGCACGGCCGGATCAAGATCATCGCGGGTACGACACTCGCGGTCGGCCTGCTGTTGTCGATTTCGGTTGCATTGATCGGCGGGCTCTTCAGCCGTCAATTGATGATGGCGCTCGCCACGCCCGCGGACATTCTCGATGAGGCCAGCGCCTATGCGAGGATCATGCTGCTGACCATGCCGCTCGGCTTCGTCTTCCTGCTGATGACCGCAATGATCCGCGGCGTCGGCGACGTGCTGACACCGCTGCTGGCGCTGGCGTTGTCGACTGCGACCGGCCTGATCCTGACGCCATTGCTGATCCGCGGCGCGTCCGGATTGCCGGCGGCCGGCATCACCAGTCCGGCATGGGCATCTGCGATCGCCAATGCGATGACGCTGATCGTGCTGACGGCCTATCTGCTGCGGAAGAAGCACGCGCTCGCGCCCGACGCTGCGTTGCTGCGTCATCTGCGGCTGAACGGCGCCGTGCTCGGAAAGGTGCTCGGCATCGGACTGCCGAGCGCCATCGGCATGGTGGCGATGGCGATCGCCGAGCTGGTGCTGCTCGGCCTCGTCAACGGCTATGGGTCCGACGCCACGGCGGCATACGGCGCGGTCAACCAGGTGATGGGCTACACGCAGTTCACGGCGATGTCGATTTCGATCGCGGTCTCGATCCTCGGCGCCCAGGCCGTCGGCGGCGGCGACAGGACGCGGCTCGACAGCATCGTGCGCACCGGCCTCATGTTCAACCTCGTCCTGACCGGCGGGCTGGTGGCGCTGATCTATCTCGCGCCGCGCGCGGTGCTCGGCATCTTCATCACCGATGGCGCCGTCCTCGATCTGGCGAAAGGGCTGCTGTACATCGCCTTGTGGAGCTCGGTGCCGTTCGGCCTCGCCACGGTGTTTTCAGGCGCGATGCGTGCGGCCGGTGTCGCGTTCACACCGATGCTGCTGTCGATCTTCGCGATTGTCGCGATCGAGCTGCCGGCCGCGGTGATCCTGAGCCGCACGGTCGGCCTTGCGGGCGTCTGGGCTGCCTATCCGATCGTGTTCTGCGCCATGTTCGTTTTGCAGATGGGCTATTACGTCCTGGTGTGGCGCAAGCAGGCGATCAAGCGTCTGATCTGACGGCCTTAAGTATTATGACCGTCATTAAACCGTGGACCTCAGGCGCGGCCTGCGCCACAATGACGAAAAGCGACGTCAGGGAGAATGAGTTTGACCCGCACTGCCCCGCAATTCCTGTTCGACTTCGGCAGCCCCAATGCCTATCTCAGCCATCTGGCGATTCCGGCGATCGAGCAGCGGATCGGCGTCAAGTTCGACTATGTGCCGATCCTGCTCGGCGGCATCTTCAAGTCGACGAACAACAAGTCGCCGGCCGAAACCCTGGCCGGCATCAAGAACAAGCGCGAATTCCAGGCGGTCGAGACCGAGCGCTTCATCAAGCGCTTCCATGTCCAGCCCTATGTCTGGAATCCGCATTTCCCGGTCAACACGCTGAACCTGATGCGCGCGGCAATCGCGGCGCAGCTCGAGGGCGTCTTCGAAAAATACGTCGAGGCCGCCTTCCACCATATGTGGCGCGAGCCGAAGAAGATGGACGACCCTGAAATCGCGGCGAAGGCGCTGGCGTCCTCCGGTCTCGACGCGCAAAAGTTGTTCGCCCGCGCTGGGGAACCCGAGGTGAAGAGCAAGCTGATCAAGAACACCGAGGAGGCGGTCGCCCGCGGCGCGTTCGGCTCGCCGACCTTCTTCGTCGGCAACGAGATGTTCTTCGGGAAGGAGCAGCTGCGCGAGGTCGAGGAGATGGTGCTGGGAAAGGGCGAGTAGCGAATGGCGAGTAGTGAGAGCGTTACTCGCGTTTCGTTATCTGCTATCCTGTTCGCTACCCCCTATTCGCCATTCGCTTTCGCCTGAAGAACAACAATAACGGAGTTTGTCCCATGCGTATCCTCGTGGTCGGCGCCGGCGCCATCGGCGGCTATTTTGGTGGCAGGCTGTTGCAGGCCGGCCGCGACGTCACCTTCCTGGTCCGGCCCCGGCGCGCCAGCGAGCTGGCGAGCGCCGGCCTCGTCATCAAGAGCCCGAACGGCGACGTGACCTTGACGAATCCGCCGACCGTGCAGGCGGACGCGCTAAAGGACAAGTTCGACGTCGTGCTCCTGAGCTGCAAGGCGTTCGACCTCGACGACGCCATCAAGTCGTTTGCCGCGGCGGTCGGACCGAACACCGCGATCATTCCAATGCTCAACGGCATGAAGCATCTCGACACGCTGGATGCCAGGTTCGGCAAGGAGCGAGTGCTCGGCGGCCTCTGCGCCATCGCGGCGACCTTGAACGAGAAGCGCGAGGTGGTGCAGCTCCAGCCGATGCAGTCGATCAACTACGGCGAGCGCGACGGCAAGATGTCGGACCGGGTGAAGGCAATCGACGAAGCCTTCAAGAGCGGCATCATTGGCGCCACCGCCAGCCAGAACATCATGCAGGACATGTGGGAGAAGTGGGTGTTCCTCTCCTCGCTCGCGGCATCCACCAGCCTGATGCGCGCCTCAGTCGGTGACATCCTTGCGGCTCCGGGCGGTCGGGATTTCCTGCTCGGCATGCTGGACGAGACCAGCGCGATCGCCGCCGCCTCCGGCTATCCGCCGGGCGGGCCGTTCTTCGAGCGGGTGAAAGGCAACCTCACCACCGAAGGCTCGCCGACGACCGCCTCGATGTTCCGCGACATCAAGGCAGGCCTGCCGGTCGAGGCCGATCACGTCATCGGCGACCTCATCGCGCGGGCCGATGCGGCCAAGGTGCCGGTACCGAAGCTGCGCATCGCGTACACGCATCTGAAGGCGTATGAGAAGCAGCGGGCGGGGTAGGTCGTAACCACACAATCCGCTGTCGTCCCGGGGCGCGAACCCGGGACCTATAGCCACAGAGAGTGGTTATTGAGCGAAGTGGGGACTCCGAGTCTTCGCAGAACGCCATCCTGTGGTTATGGATCCCGGGCTCGCGCTTTGCCCGTCCCGGGATGACGAGCTGTGTTTGCCGCAGCATCCCGCGTTATTTGAAATTCGCGAGATAGTGCGAGACAGCCGTGATTTCCTCGTCGCTCATGTGATAGGCGACATCGACCATCGCGGCGACGCCGCCACCGACGCGCTGGCCGGCCTTGTAGTCGTGCAGCGCCTTGACGAGATATTCCTCGCGTTGCCCCGCGAGCCGCGCGACTCCCTTGGTGCCGGCATAGCTGTCCGTGTGGCATGAAGCACAGCGGCGGCCGGCGGCGACCTGCGCGCCCTTCTTCGACAGGTCCGGATCCCCGTCCTCGGCTCCCTTCGGCGGCGTCAGCGAAGAAAAATAGGCGCCGAGATTGCGGATGTCGTCGTTGGTGATCTCCTCGACGATCGGCTGCATCTGCTCGTTCTTGCGCGAGCCGGCGCGGAAGAACACCAGCTGCCATTGCAGGAATTGATCGGGCTGGCCGGCGAGCGAGGGGATGTTCTCGGTCTGCGAGATGCCGTTCTCGCCGTGGCAACCGGCACAGATCTGCGCCCTGGCCTTGCCGGCGGCGACGTCGGCGGCACTTGCGGGGAGGAAGGCAAGCGCGAAGAGCGCAACCGTGCTGATTGCGGACGAGATGAACTGCCGGCGCATGATGGGAATTCCGATATGTCGAGGTCGTCATTCCGAGGCGCGCCACTGGGCGCGAGCCCGGAATCCATAACCACGGATCGGGGTTATGGGTTCCGGACTTGCGCGCAAGTCGCGCAATCCGGAACGACGGTGAATCAAACAAAATTGACTGCGGTACCTGGCGGGCTACCGCAGCCTCTGTTTCTCCTGCGCGCTACTTCTTGCTGTAGCTGATGCGGTAGATCGCGCCGGCCCAGTCGTCGGCGACGAGGATCGACCCGTCCTTGGCGAGAATGATGTCGTTGGGTCGGCCGAGATAGCCCTGGTCGCCCTCGAGCCAGCCGGAAGCGAAGATCTCCTGCTTGGGATTCTTGCCGTCCGGCCCGACGATCACGCGCATGATGCGCGCGCCCTGGTACTTGTGGCGATTCCAGGAGCCGTGCTCGGCGATCAGGATGTTGTTCTTGTACTCGGCGGGGAATTGGTCGCCGGTATAGAACTTCATGCCGAGCGGAGCGACATGGGCGCCGAGATTCAGCACGGGCGGCGTGAACTCGGAGCATTTGTGGCCCATCGCGAACTTGTCGTCAGGCAGATTGCCCTGGTGGCAATAGGGATAGCCGAAATGCTCGCCGATCCTGTTGATCATGTTCAGCTTGTCACTGGGCAAGTCGTCGCTGATCCAGTCGCGGGCATTCTCGGTGAACCAGAGCTTGCCGGTGCGCGGATCGACGTCGCCGCCGACCGAGTTGCGAACGCCGAGCGCCCAGATTTCGGCGTTGCCGGTCTTGGGATCGACGCGGCGGATCTGCGAGACGCTGGTCGGCGGGATACCGATGTTGAAGGGCGGCCCGAACGGCAGGAAGAACCAGCCTTCCTTGTCAACCGCGATGTATTTCCAGCCATGCGCGGCATAGGAGGGCATGTCGTCATAGACGACCTTGCCTTGCCCGAGCTTATCGAGATTGGCTTCGGCGTTGTCGTAGCGGATCAGCTTGTCGACGGCGATGACGTAGAGCGCGCCGTCCCTGAAGGCGAGACCGGTGGGCATGTTCAGGCCCTTGAGGACGGTCTTGACCTCCTTCTTTCCGTTGTTGTCCTTGATGGCATAGACGTTGCCGAGGCCGAACGAGCCGACGAACAGCGTGCCCTTGTCACCCCAGGCCATCTGCCGCGCGGCCAGCACGCCCGAGGCGTAGACCTCGATCTTGAAGCCGGACGGCAGCTTGATCTTCTTGACGATGTTGGCGAGCTCGGCGTCGGAGGCGCCGGTCGGCGGGCCCGAGGGCGGCGCGAGGCCCTTCTGCGCCTCGTTCTCGTCACCGAGGAACCAGTCGTCCGGCGGATGGGTCCAGAACTCCTTGGTGCCGGATTCGTATTTCTTCAGCCCCCGGTTCTTGTCCTGCTGTTGCGCGTGGCCAGCGCTGGTCCCCGCGAGAAGGGCAACCGCTGCAAGCGCCAGAACGGATTGAAAGATGGATCTATGGAATTTCATCGCGTCACTCCCCTAAGGCAGCCGTCAGGGCTGCGCGTTATTTTAATTTTACCTGTCGAGAGGCGAAGTTTTGGGTCCGTCAGAACGACAGACACAAAAAGGTTAGCACATCTGCGAACGGTGAGAAGCGCGCCGCCTGCACCGCCTTCGCGCTCAGAAAAAATTGAGACGGAATGTCAATGAGGGGGCGAACGCCGCGACGACAAATCTCTCGCTGCAGCGCGGAATCAAAGTGGCGCGCGGATCGTTTTGCCGGCGGCACGAGGGGCGGCTCATGCAACAACGCGAAAACAACCCCATGCACAGTAGAACGGCTCAGGCTGGCCCGCTGCCGGTGACGCCGGACAGATATCTGAAGCGTCGAGCAAAATGGCGATCGCGGCGCTTACGAGGCGACGGGGTAGGGCCCATCGTCGAACCCCGTGTCATGATAGCCCTTCGACCCGACCTCGCGTGCCAGCATGCTACGAAAATCGCGGTCACCTTGCAGGCTGCGCAGCACATGCGCGAAGTCGAATTCGGGCCGCCAGCCCAGCTCGCGCCGCGCGCGGTCGTTGACATAGACGCGGTCGATCGCGGGGAAGAGCCGCCAGCCGCGCGCCGCATAGAGCCGCTCGCACTCCGGATAGAGCTCACGCACGACGCTCGCGGCATCGCGCGCGAGCGCGGCGAGATGACGCTGCTCGAACGGGCTGGTGGCCGAGACGATGTAGCGGGCGAAGCCGATCTTCGGCGCGCGTTCGGCGGCCAGCAGATGCGCGCTCACGGCGTCCGCGATGTCCAGCCGGCGATAGAGCAGCTCGTTGGCCTGCGCGTTCTCGAGCGCGTAGGCCGACCGCATCAAAGGATCGTCGTCGTCCTCGGGGAAGAAGCGCGAGGTCCGCAAGACCAGCACGGGCAAACCGCGCTCGCGAAAGAACAGCTCACAGAGGTTCTCGGCCATCAGCTTGGTGGTGCCGTAGATGTTCTTCGGCACCGACGGCAGATCCTCGGTGACCCACACCGCCGCCTGTCCCGCCTCGGGGCGGAGCTGCGAGCCGAACGCGCTGGTGGTACTGGTGAAGACGAAGCTCCTCACGCCCGCCGCCGCGGCCGCCTCGAGCAGATTGAGCGTGCCGGTGACGTTGGTGTCGACGAAGTCCTGCTTGGAGTGCGTCGCCACGTGCGGCTTGTGCAGCGTCGCGGTGTGGATGACGGCGGTGACGCCATCCATCTGCTCCCGCACGAATGCGGGATCGACGATCGAGCCGACGGCATCGGTGAAGGGCGATGGCTTCAGATCGATCCCGCGCACGGACGAGGCGCGCGCCTGGAGCGTCCGGAGAATGGCTTCACCGAGATGGCCGGCACTGCCGGTGATCAGAATTGTCATGCGAAACTCAACAATACAGCCGTCAGCGGCGCGGAAAACCACGGCCCGACCCGGTTCGGCTGGATGCTCTGGGAAAAATTGGAGCGGGCGAAGGGGCTCGAACCCTCGACCCCGACCTTGGCAAGGTCGTGCTCTACCACTGAGCTACACCCGCATCCTGTGTCGGTCGCGTGACGCGCCGGCAACGGCTGTCGTATGCCAAAAGCGGGAGGGGAATGCAACAGCTACCGGCGGCCTCAATTCGCAATTGAGGGCCCCAATGGACGCCGAAGCTCGCCAAATCGACCGGAAAGGCCCCGGAACCAGCGAATCGGAGGCCCTGGATTGAAATTCGGCCCATTCGGCCCAATTTAGGAGCCGACCACAAGCATATGATGTGGCGGCGTGCTAAAGAGCCGTCATTCCAGACATGACGAGGGAATCCCGTGACGATCATCGACCAGGGTAACGGAGCGGCGGGCCCGGCTGCGGCCGACCTGATCAAGGACACCACCACCCAGACCTTCGTGAAGGACGTCATCGAGGAATCGAAGCGCCAGCCGGTGCTGATCGATTTCTGGGCGGAGTGGTGCGGCCCCTGCAAGCAGCTCACCCCCGTGCTCGAAAAGGCTGTGAAGGCGGCCAAGGGCAAGGTCAAGCTGGTCAAGATGAACATCGACCAGCATCCGGCAATCCCGGGCCAGATGGGCATCCAGTCGATCCCGGCCGTGATCGCCTTCGTCAACGGCCAGCCGGCCGACGGCTTCATGGGTGCGGTGCCCGAGAGCCAGATCAATGCCTTCATCGAGCGCCTGACCAAGGGCGTCACCGCGCCGGGCGAGGTCAACGTCGCCGAGATCGTGCAGGAGGCCGAAGCGGTGCTCGCCGAGGGCGATACGGCGGCGGCGGCGCAGATCTATGCCGAGGCGCTCCAGCACGATTCGACCAATATCGCGGCACTTGCCGGCCTTGCGAAGTGCTACGCCGTCTCCGGCGCGATGGAGCAGGCCAAGCAGACGCTGGCCATGGTGCCCGAGTCCAAGCGCAACGACCCGGCCGTGAAGGCGGTGCAGACCGCGATCGATCTCGCCGAGCAGGCCAAATCACTTGGACCGGTCGCCGAGCTGGAACAGAAAGTCGCCGCAAACCCGCTCGACCATCAGGCCCGGTTCGACCTCGCCACCGCGCTCAACGCACAAGGCAATCGCGCGGCGGCGACCGAGCAGCTGCTCGAGATCATCAAGCGCGACCGCAAGTGGAACGACGACGGCGCCCGCAAGCAGCTGGTGCAGTTCTTCGAGGCCTGGGGCGGCACGGATGATGCAACCGTCGAAGGACGGAAACGTTTGTCGACGATCCTGTTTTCGTAAGGGCGCGCTGGCGACGCCAGGGGGACCGGGCAGATGCCGATCAACATCGAATATCGCGGGCCCGCCGACCTCCCGGAGATCATTCCGGTGTTTCCGCTGCCGGGCGCGCTGCTGCTGCCCCGCGGCCAGATGCCGCTCAACATCTTCGAGCCGCGCTACCTGGCGATGGTCGACGATTCCCTTCGCGACGGGCATCGCCTGATCGGCATGATCCAGCCCGACGCGGCGCATTCACCGAAGAATTCCGACAAGCCGGCGCTGTTCCGCGTCGGCTGCGTCGGCCGTATCACCCAGCTCGCCGAATCCGGCGACGGCCGCTACATCCTCGAGCTCACCGGCGTCGCGCGCTTCAAGGTTGTCGAGGAGCTCGAAGTGCTGACCGCCTACCGGCAGTGCAAGGTGGACTTCTTCGCCTTCGTCGACGACTTCACCGCGCGCATGGGCGAGGAGGAGGTCGATCGCGAGGCGCTGCTGGCCGTGCTGGCCGACTTCCTGAAGGCCAACAATCTCAAGGTCGATTGGGAAGGCGTCGAGAGCGCGCCCAATGAGGCGCTCGTCAACGCGCTGGCGATGATGTCGCCCTATGGCCCGGCGGAGAAGCAGGCGATGCTGGAAGCGCCCGACCTGAAGACCCGCGCCGAGATCCTGATCGCCGTCACCGAGATGGACCTCGCCAAGAAGCGCACCAGCGGCGATCCGCCGTTGCAGTGAGACTGTAAGCACTACAAGCTCCGTCATGCCCGGGCTTGACCCGGGCATCCACGTCTTTGCCACACAGATAAACGTGGATGGCCGGGACAAGCCCGGCCATGACGAGGAGGGAATGTGGCCTTCAGAATTTTATGAATGATGCCGGATGCGCTTGCGTCCGGTGACCATCGCGCGGATCAGGTTCTCACGCTGCAGAATTCCCATCAGCACCACGCCGGCAACGTGGAGCACGACAAGGACGATGACCGCATCCGATGAATAATGGTGGGCGTCTTCGACCCACCACACGCCGAAGAACGTGACGGTGACCGACATCGCTCCCGTGATCGTCGAAACGGCGAGCGAGACCATCAGCGCTATCAGCATCAACGTGCCGGCGGGATTGAGCCCGATATAGCGGCCGGTGATGCCGCGGCGCAGATTCCAGAGATAGCGAGGCGACGCGCGAAGCCTGACGCCGACCATCCGGAAGCGCGAATAGCGGCTTCCCCAGAAGCCCCAGACCAGGCGAAAAGCGAGAAGCCCCAGCACAGTATAGCCGAGCACGCGGTGAAGGCCGTCATAATCCGTCGGCGTGAACCACGCGGCCAGGACGCCAGCCGCGAGAGCCCAGTGCCAGAGGCGCAGCGGGAGGTCCCAGACCGCGATCGTCCGCGGAGCTGTTCGCTCGGCGGGGGTCCGGTCGAACACCCCGCGCGCGTCTGGCGTTTCTTCGATCAAGCGAAGACCACCCTCAAGCCTTGCTTGGCACAGATTGCGTCGTGCGATTGGCGTCGCAGCCTACTTGGCGATCGTGTGCTTCAGGCTGAGGTCTTCGGGGCTGTAGAACAGCTCGTAGAGCTTGCCTTCCTTGACGCCGTAGACCTCGTAGCACGAGCCTTCGATCTTGGAGCGCCGCACCTCATAGCCCAGCGCCTTGGCCTTGGCTTCGGCTTCGGCGGCCGGCTTCCACGATCCCTTGTCGAGCTTGGTGCAATCCTTGAAGCCGTCGGCCATGGCCGTCGATCCCGTGCCAATTCCGATCGTCAGTGCAATGGCAACAACGCGAATGACCTTCACGAACCTCTCCTCCTCTCGTGGGCGCCCGCAGAGCCGCGGGGCCTACCGAAGGAAGCAAAGGAGGAGATGAAGTCAATCGGGTACGGACCTGGTTCGTTTTAGATAAGCTCTAACGTGTCCCACTGCTGGGCTCACGCCTCACAGGCCGGATGAACCCGCTAGAGCGCGATGCGATGAGGATGAATCGTCATCGCGCTTTAGGTCGTTGTTTAAGCATGATCTTTTCGGAAAACCGCTGCGCACTTTTCCGGATCATGCTTTAGTAACCGGCGACCGCGAGCGCGACGACAGCCCCCATGCCGACCCAGCCGAAATGGCGGCCGCGGGTGGCGAAGGCGTTGGCGAGGGCCGCAAAGCCGAAGACGATGGCGAGCGTGGCGACGATCCAGTGCCGGGCGAGGCTCGACTCCAGCCGGGGCGCAACCAGCAGCAGCACGCCGCCGCCGATCCACGCCACCGTGCCGGCCTGCCAGACCAGTCGGATCAGCGTGCGCAGGCGCGCCGGCTCGATGCTTGCGCGGGCGAAGACCTTGGTCTCGCCGAGCAGGCCGTGGATCAATGCCAGCACGATTGCGGCGAGGCCGGAACATTGCAGGAGAAGGTCGCGCATCCGAAGCTCCATCCGTACAAAGATGCCATACAGCACTGTATGGATATGCACCCCTTGCTCCAGGCTGTCAATACATTAGTGTATGGTCGCCATCCGGAGCCGGGCATGACCGAACAACTTTCCGCCGACGACTGGATCAAGGAGGGCCTGAAGGCGCTTGCCAAAAGCGGCTTCACGGCGCTGAAGGCCGATCCGCTGGCCAAGGCCATGGGCGTCTCGCGCGGCAGCTTCTATTGGCATTTCGCCGACCTGGCCGCGTTCCACGCCGCCGTGCTGAAGCGCTGGCGCGAGATCGCGGCCGAGCGGATCATCGCCGATGTCGAAGCCGCCAGCGACGAGCCGCTCAGGACGCTGCTGCGGAGATCGTTCGGCGCGCGGCTCGAGCTCGAGCGCGCGGTGCGCAACTGGGCGGCCTTCGATGCGGCGGCGCAAGGGGCGGTGCGCGCGATCGACCGCCGCAGGCTCGACTATATCGAAGAGCTGCTGGACAAGCGCGGTCTCACCCCGGCGACGGCGCAGGCCCGCGCGCAGATCCTGTACTGGACATTTCTCGGTTTCGCCCTGTCCGGCCCGCCGGTGCCGGCCGCGCGGCTTCAGGCCCTGCTCGACGAGCTCCTGGCGATGGTCTCGGCCTAGGCCCGCGATGGGCGGGCGCGAATTTCCATGCTAAAGCGCGATGCGATGAGGATGAATCGTCATCGCGATTTAGGTCGTTGTCTAAGCATGATCTTTTCGGAAACCCGCTGCGCACTTTTCCGGATCATGCTTTGGAGGCAACCGACTGCCGGAGAATCCCATGAACGCGCCCACCGAACGTCCCGAAGCCAGCGTCGATCCCAAATTGCTGGAGATTCTGGTCTGCCCGCTGACCAAGGGCCCACTGGAGTTCGATTCTGCAAAGCAGGAGCTGATCTCGCGCAGCGCCAAGCTCGCCTATCCCATTCGCGACGGCATCCCGATCATGCTGCCGGAAGAGGCGCGCAAGATCGATTGACCTTGTAGTCCGGGCGGAGCTTCATCGTTTAGAACGGTGAGCGCGCCACACTCTCGGTGTCATCCCCGCGAACGCGGGGATCCATAACCACAGGAAGTGGTTGTAGGTCGAAGTGGTAACTCCGAATCTTCGCTAAATTCCTGCTGCGGCGTATGGGTCCCGGATCTGCGCGCGCTTAGGGCGCGCTTGTCCGGGACGACAGCGGAGAGTGCGGCAAGCTCCCGCGCTACAACGCCTCGCCCTTCAACAGCCGCGGCACCTCGCCGGTGAGCCCCGCGGCCTGGCGGATGAAGAGGTTCTTCAGGGGCGGGGCGCGGTCAACGAGGCCGAGGCCGATGTCGCGCACCGTGCGCAACAGCGTCGACTGGTTGGAGAACAGGAAGTTCAGCGAGTTGGTGGCAACGCCCATCGCCATGGTGTCGAAGCGGCGCCAGCGCTGGTAGCGTTCGAGCACGTCGGCGCCGCCGATATCCATGCCGAGCCGCGCGGCATCGACGACCACTTCCGCCAGCGCGGCGACATCCTTCAGGCCCATGTTGAGGCCCTGGCCCGCGATCGGGTGGATGACGTGGGCGGCATCGCCGACCAGCGCGAGGCGCTCGGCGATGAAGGAACGCGCAACGAAATAGGACAACGGAAACGCGCGCGGCTTGTCGAGCGCCTTCACCTCGCCGAGATGCAGGCCGAAGCGCTGCTCGAGCTCGCCGTGAAATTCCTCGTCACTGAGCGCAATGATGCGCGCGGCTTCAGCGCGGCGCTCGGTCCATACCAGCGACGAGCGTTTTCCCGACAGCGGCAGGATCGCGAACGGGCCCGCCGGCAGAAAATGCTCTTCGGCGCGGCCCTCGTGATCGCGCTCATGGCCGACGGTGACGACGATGCCGGACTGGTCGTACTCCCAGCCATGGGTGACGATGCCGGCGCGCTCGCGCAGCTTCGACCTCGCGCCATCGGCGGCAACCAGCAGGCTCGCCGCGATCACGCTGCCGTCGCCAAGCGTCACGTCGATGCCGTCGGAGCGCGCGTCGTAGGATGCAACCGGGGTGGCGCGGAGATCGATGCCCTCGGCTTCCGCGCGCACCACCAGCGCATCGATCAGGCGGCGGTTCTCGACCATATGCGCAAAGGGCTCGCCCGGCGCGACATCGCCGGCAAAGTTGAGGAACACCGGACGGGTGGCGTCCTCCAGCTTCGAATCGGTGACGACCATGTCGAGGATCGGCTGCGCCTCGCTCCTGACGGCGTCCCAGGCGCCGATCGTCTCGAACAGGCGGCGGCAGGCGGCCACGATCGCGGTGGCGCGGGGATCGCGGCTCGGCCGTGTGCCGAGCGCGGGATCGGCGACGATGACGGGAATCTCAGGCCCGAGCCCCTGGCGCAGCGCCAGGGCCAGCGCAAGCCCCGCAAACGCGCCGCCACCGATGACAATGCTACCCTGTACCGACATACCAAGTTTCCCGGTCAATTCTCGGTCTTGCTAGCAGACTTGAGCTGGGCGAAACAGTGCGGTGAAACAAGGGCCGAATGGCCCGATGTGTCATTCCGGGGCGCGCGTCAAGCGCGAACCCGGAATCCAGAGGTTATCAGCTCGGGATTCCGGGTTCATCGCTATCGCGATGCCCCGGAATGACGAGGTCTTCGAAAGCACCATCATGTCCAAAAGCCTGATCGACCTCATTTCGATCCTCGACCTCGAGCAGCTCGAGGTGAATCTGTTCCGTGGCAACAGCCCGAAGACGAGCTGGCAGCGGGTGTTCGGCGGCCAGGTGATCGGGCAGGCAATGGTTGCCGCGTGCCGCACCGTCGAGGGACGGCTGCCGCATTCCCTGCATTGCTATTTCATCCTGCCGGGCGATCCGCAGATCCCGATCATCTACCAGGTCGAACGCCTGCGCGACGGCAAGAGCTATTCGACCCGCCGCGTCACCGCGATCCAGCACGGCAACGCGATCTTCTCGATCATGGTGTCGTTCCACGCCGAGGAGGAGAGCGCGTTCGACCATCAGGACAAGATGCCCGACGTGCCGCCGCCGGAGAAGCTCACGGCGGAGGAGGTCGCGAAGCAGCCGATGTTCAAGGAGATGCCGGACTTCATCCGCCGCTACTATGAATCCGACCGCCCGATCGAGCTGCGCCCGGTCGAGCTCGGCCGCTATTTCGGCCAGAAGATCGAGGACGGCCGCATCCACGTCTGGATCAAGACCGCGGCAAAGCTGGCCGACGATCCGGCGCTGCATATGTGCGCGCTCGCCTATGCCTCGGATTTCTCGCTGCTCGATGCGATCATGGCGCGCTATGGCCGCACGCTGTTCGACAAGCGCATGATGCCGGCGAGCCTCGACCACGCGATGTGGTTTCACCGCCCCTTCCGCGCCGACGAATGGCTGCTCTACGCGCAGGATTCGCCGAGTGCACGCGGCGGCCGCGGCCTGACCCGCGGCTCGATCTTCAAGCCTGATGGCACGCTGGTCGCCTCCGTCGCGCAGGAAGGATCCGTGCGCGAGCGGAAGGCATAGCGCGATAGACGCGATAGATCGCGCTTATGGCTTCCCGGGTCATGCTCCGAGCGAACCGCGCGGAACGAGCTCGGTCTGCGAGGCGAACCAGTTCATGATCCAGCGATAGACCCACGGAATCGGGATGATCAGGCTGCACAGAATTGCAGCGACGATGCCGCGCCAGAGAATGTCGAGACCGCTCCCCCTGAACACGATCTCGCGCCGCGTGCCTTCGACGCTGCGGCAGAACCAGCGCATCTGGGCCGCGGCGACCCAGGCCCAGCCGATGATCGTGATGATGGAAATCGCAAACAGCAGATTCCAGCCGACATAGGCCCAGACCGAGCCGGTGAAGCTCAAGCCCAGCGGCTGCCCATTGGAAGCGAGGTTGGCGACCATCCATTTGATCAGGAGCCAGTAGAGCCCGATCTGCGCGATGAACAGCAGGTTGCTCAAGATCTCGCTGCCGATGAAGCTGAGGGCGATCACCAGAGCGATGAAGCCGAAATACCACGGCACCAGCGCCATCGCATCGCCGGTGAAGCTGAGATTGGGTCGGCCCGGGACCTTCACGCAGGACACGATCCATTTCGTGTACCAGACGAACACCCACGGCGCCGGGATGACGAAGATCAGTCCGATCAGCAGGACGATGCTGCGCCAGGTGAATTCCAGGATGTCGAAATCGACCGCCAGAGAGCTGCCGCTGCCCGTGCCGGCATAGCCGCCGGAACCCATCATCGGCGGACCGCCGGCCGGCATCATCGGCGGGGCGCCACCTCCGATCAGGCCGGGGATTTCGGCGGCCTTCTGCCAGCCGGCCATGCCCTCGGTCCACACCAGCGTATCCGGGCGCACGGTGCCCTGGGCGATCAGATCGCGGAATTGCGCCTCCGGAAACGGCCCCTGCTGCTTGCCCTCGGATGCGTAGAACCAACTCGCCATGAAGCGTCCCCCAAAACTCTTTTGTACCGCTCGAACGCCGCGGGTTCACCGCATCCATGCCAAAAATGCATTGTGAATGATGAACGGTTGCCCTGTACAGAGGCGGCCGTTCACACGGCCTGACGTTTTTCCGCTTCAATCTGCAACTTTTTTATGCCATTTGCCCGGAAAGATGCCAGATTGACGCTGCGCCGGGGACATACGGCGCGGTGCATCCCGGGGAATAGGCCTGACCATGAAACTCGTCGTCGCGATCATCAAACCCTTCAAGCTCGATGAGGTCCGTCAGGCCCTGACCGCGATCGGCGTCCACGGAATGACCGTGACCGAAGTGAAGGGTTACGGCCGGCAGAAGGGCCACACCGAGATCTATCGCGGCGCCGAATATGTCGTGAACTTCCTGCCCAAGCTGCGCATCGAGATCGCGGTCGCCTCCGAGGTTGCCGACAAGGCGGTCAGCGTGATCACCGCGACCGCCCGTACCGGGCAGATCGGCGACGGCAAGATCTTCGTCACGCCGATCGACCATGCGCTGCGCATCCGCACCGGCGAAACCGACAGCGACGCGCTCTAGGTTTCGGTTTGACACGTCTTCTCGACGCGAACCGGTATCCACTTCGCTCGAAAACGCTTCGATAAATCTTCGATCGCACCGAGCAACGACGCCACAGCGTGCGACGCCAATTGATGCTGGGGGAACGACATGGCGGGATGGTTGCGCCGCGCAGCGTGTATGGCTGCGCCGATCGGGCTTGTGTCCATCATGACTTTGCCGGCGCATGCCGCCGGCTCCGAGATCAACAACGCCGACACGGCCTGGATGATCGTCGCCACTGCGCTGGTGCTGATGATGACGATCCCGGGGCTCGCGCTGTTCTATTCCGGCATGGTGCGCAAGAAGAACGTGCTCGCCACCATGGCGCAGAGCCTCGCCGCGGTGACACTGATCTCCATTCTCTGGGTGGCGTTCGGCTATTCGCTCTGTTTCGTTGGCGACGGCCCGTGGATCGGCACGCTCGACCGCTGGTTTCTCGCCGGCATGACCATGGACAGCGTCAACCCTGCGGCCAAGACGATCCCGGAATCGCTGTTCATGCTGTACCAGATGACGTTCGCCATCATCACGGTGGCGCTGGTCGTGGGCTCGGTCGCCGACCGCATGCGGTTCTCCGCCTATCTCCTTTTCTCGGTCGCCTGGTTCATCTTCGTCTACATTCCGCTGGCGCATTGGGTGTGGGGCGGCGGCTTCCTCGCCGGCATGGGCGTGCTGGATTTCGCCGGCGGCCTCGTGGTGCACCTGTCGGCGGGCACCGGCGGCCTCGTTGCGGCCAAGGTGATGGGGCGCCGTCACGGCTACGGCACCGAGAATCTCTCGCCGTTCGATCTGTCGCTCGCGGTGATGGGCACCGGCCTGTTGTGGGTCGGCTGGTTCGGTTTCAACGGCGGCTCGGCGCTGGCGGCGAACTCACGCGCGGTGATGGCGATCATCGCGACCCATCTTGCCGCCTGCGCCGGCGCGCTGACATGGGGCGCGATCGAATGGTCGACGCGGCGCAAGCCCTCCGTGCTCGGCATGATCTCCGGCGCGGTGGCCGGGCTCGGCACCATCACGCCGGCCTCGGGCTTCGTCGCCCCCTGGCACGGCATCGTCATCGGTATCGTCGCCGGGGCGGTCTGCTACTGGGCCTGTACCTGGCTGAAGCACCGTTTCAACTATGACGATTCGCTCGACGTGTTCGGCGTCCATGGCATCGGCGGGTTGACCGGCACCCTACTTGGCGGCGTATTCGCGACCAGCGCCATCGGCGGCACCGCCGGCCTGCTGGAGGGCCATCCTCAGCAGCTCCTGATCCAGTTCTTCGGGGTCGCCGTCACGTTCGTCTGGTCGGCGGGCGTGAGCTTCATCCTGCTCAAGCTGGTCGGCCTGTTCGTGCCTTTGCGCGTATCCCGTGAGCAGGAACTCGAGGGACTGGATATTTCGCAGCACGGTGAAGCCCTGCAGTAGGCGCCGACGCTACTTCATTACCTTTCCGCTGCCCGACGCATGGGCAACATTGTGTCGACAGCCTGTCATGCCGTCGATTTGAGCAGGTGTGACCACGTTTTAAGCGCGACGTAATAGCGCACCGCACTGCAATACCCGTCAGACGCGAAAACACCCGTTTTCATAGTCCGTTAGGCAACGCGTCCGATCTGGCACGGCATTTGATTCTAGGGTCCCGGCTGTGCCCGCGTAGTGAATCTTCTCCCTCGTGGCGAACCAGTCGAGAAACGCCCGGCCACGTCCGGACCGGGCCCAAGCGGGGATAGGACCCATGAAAATTGTTATGGCGATTATTAAGCCATTCAAGCTGGAAGAAGTCCGTGACGCCCTGACCGCCATCGGCGTTCACGGTCTCACGGTGACGGAAGTCAAGGGGTATGGCCGCCAGAAGGGCCATACGGAAATCTATCGCGGCGCCGAATATGCCGTGAGCTTCCTGCCCAAGATCAAGATCGAGGTCGCTGTCGCCTCCGACCAGGTCGACAAGACCATCGACGCCATCACGTCCGCGGCGAAAACCGGACAGATCGGCGACGGCAAGATCTTCGTCATCAACCTCGACCATGCGGTGCGCATCCGCACCGGCGAGGCCGATGCCGCGGCCCTCTGATTTCGCGCTCAACCTTATCCAATCAGGAGTGAATAATATGACGTTCAAGCGTCCCTATGGCGCGGGATTGGCGGCTCTCGCAGTCGGCCTGTTCGCTGCGACCGCAGCCTACGCCGAGCCAACGGTCAACAAGGGAGACAACGCCTGGATGATGACATCGACAGTGCTCGTGCTGTTGATGACGATCCCCGGCCTCGCGCTGTTCTACGGCGGTCTCGTCCGTTCCAAGAACATGCTCTCCGTCCTGATGCAGGTGTTCTACACCGTCTGCGTCGTCACCGTGATCTATGCCGTGTACGGCTACAGCCTCACCTTCACCGGCGGCTCCGACTTCATCGGCGGCTTCTCCAAGGCCTTCATGATGGGCGTCACCACCGACTCGAAGGCCGCGACATTCTCGGTCGACGCCAACATCTCGGAGCTCATTTATATGTGCTTCCAGATGACGTTCGCGGCGATCACGCCCGCCCTCATCGTCGGCGCCTTTGCCGAGCGCATGAAGTTCTCGGCGCTTGCTCTGTTCGTCCCTCTCTGGGTGACGCTGATCTACTTCCCGATCGCGCACATGGTCTGGTACTGGCCCGGCCCGGACATGATCCAGGACGCGGCCAAGGCTCTGGCTGCGGCGGGTGATGCGGCGGCGAAGACCGCGGCGCAGGCCAAGCTCGACGAGATCAACGCCGACGCCGGCTGGATCTTCAAGATGGGCGCGATCGACTTCGCGGGCGGCACCGTGGTGCACATCAACGCCGGCATCGCAGGTCTCGTCGGCGCTCTCCTGATCGGCAAGCGCGTCGGTTACGGCAAGGAGCTGATGGCTCCGCACTCGCTGACCATGTCGATGATCGGCGCCTCGCTGCTCTGGGTCGGCTGGTTCGGCTTCAACGCCGGCTCCAACCTGGAGGCCAGCGGCGGCGCAGCCCTCGCCATGACCAACTCCTTCGTCGCCACCGCGGCCGCCGCGCTGTCGTGGATGTTCGCGGAGTGGATCATCAAGGGTCATCCCTCCGTGCTCGGCGTCATCTCCGGCGCTGTCGCGGGTCTCGTGGCCGTCACGCCTGCAGCCGGCTTCTCCGGCGTGATGGGCGCGATCGTCCTCGGCCTGATCGTCGGCGTGGTCTGCCTGTTCTTCTGCACCGTCGTGAAGAACGCGCTCGGCTACGACGACTCGCTCGACGTGTTCGGCGTGCACTGCATCGGCGGCATCGTCGGCGCCATCGGCACCGGCATCCTGGTCAACCCCGCTCTCGGCGGCGCTGGCATCGTCGACTACACGGCCATCCCGCCGAAGGTTGCCGATTACGACTTCGCCACGCAGATGCTCGCCCAGATCAAGGCCGTCTGCACCACGCTGGTGTGGTCGGGCGTCGGTTCGGCGATTCTCTACAAGGTCGTCGATGTGATCGTTGGCCTCCGTGCCAATGTCGAGAGCGAGCGTGAAGGCCTCGACATCACCGAGCACACCGAGCGCGCCTACAACATGTAAGTCTCCTCCCGGGACGCGGTCTCATCGAGGCCGCGTCCACAACTCCGGTTCGGGCACATACCCGGCAATGCCCTGACCGTTGAGGGGCTCCAGCGCAAGCTGGAGCCCCTTTCTTTTGCTCGGGGCCTAAGAAAAGGATTGCCATTCCGCGTCGCGGGCGCAGAAATATCGACCTACAAAGATAACAATCGGGAGGTCGTCATGCGTTTGGAAGGCGGATGCTATTGCGGCGAGGTGCGCTACGTGGCCGAAGGCGATCCGATGATGCAGGCGCAGTGCCATTGCCGCGAGTGCCAGTACATCTCGGGCGGCGCGCCCAACACCTTCATCGCGATGCCGGCGGCCGGTTTCACCTACATCACCGGGCAACCCAGGCAGTTCGCGCGCAAGGATCTCGAACGCGCCGTCACGCGCGAATTCTGCGCCGAATGCGGCACGCATCTGGTGACCAAGGTTCCAGGCCTGCCGGCCGCGGTCTTGAAGGTCGGCACGCTAGACGAGCCGGGACAGTTCCATCCGCAAATGGCGATCTACACGTGCGACATGCAGGAGTTCCACGCGATCCCTGCCGGCATGAAGACGTTCGAGAAGCTGCCGGGACGCTGAGCGCGCTTATGCCGCCAAACTCGTCGTGCCCGAGCTTGTCCCGGGCATCGGCGTTCCTGGATGTCACCGGAAAGGCCGTGGATCAGCGGCCTCGACCGGGCCATGCATCCGGTTGTGATCCGGGCTCGATATTCCCGCTCTGGACGCAGGCGGCGGCCGATGGTTAATCGCGTCTTAACCTCGCCCTATCTATGGTGAACTGAACCGCTTCCCGCCGGTGCCTTCGCGCGACCGGCTGTTCCAAGAGTGCTGGCGCCCAGAATGGCTATGACCGCTTCATCCCGTGCGCCGCTGGCCGGTGGAAGCCCCGACAGCGACCGCTCGCCCTTCATCCGGCTGAACGAGCTGCTGGCGCCGCATCAGCCGGGCAAGCCCTTGATCACGCTTGCAGTCGGCGAGCCCCAGCATCCCGTGCCCGACTTCGTCGGCCCGGTGCTGGCGAAGCACATCGCCGATTTCGGCCGCTACCCGCTCGGCAAGGGCATCGAGCCGTTCCGCAAAGCCGCCGGCGCCTGGCTGTCGTCGCGCTTTAAGCTGCCGCGGCCGCTCGATCCCGAGAGCGAGATTCTCGTCCTCAATGGCAGCCGCGAAGGGCTGTTCTTCGCGGCGATCACCGCGGCGCGCTATGTCGGGCCGCGTCCCGGCAAGCCTGTGATCCTGATGCCGAACCCGTTCTATCCGGTCTATGGCGCCGGCACCCGCGCCGCGGCTTGCGAGCCGGTCTATCTGCCGACCACGGTCGAGAACGGCTTCCTGCCCGATCTCGATGCCATCGACGAGGCTACACTGGCGCGCACGGTGGCGTTCTATCTGGCTTCGCCGGCCAATCCGCAGGGCTCGGTCGCCTCGCCTGATTATTTCAGGCGATTGAAGCAACTCGCCGACCGCTACGGCTTCGTGATCCTCAGCGACGAGTGCTATTCCGAGATCTACACCCGGCAGGCTCCGGGCAGCGCGCTGGAATGCGCCGGCCCCGACTTCACCCGCGTGGTTGCGTTCCAGTCGCTGTCGAAGCGCTCCAACCTGCCGGGCATGCGCGTCGGCTTCGCCGCCGGCGACAAGAAGTTCATCGGCATGTTCCTGGAGCTGCGCAACGTTGCGGCGCCCCAGGTGCCGGTGCCGCTCCAGCACGTGGCGACCGTCGCCTATGGCGACGAGGCGCATGTCGAGGAGAACCGCAGGCTGTACCGGATCAAGTTCGATCTGGCAGACCAGATCATCGGCAACCGTTACGGCTATCGCCGGCCTGATGCGGGCTTCTGCGTCTGGCTCAACACGTCCGCCCTCGGCGACGACGTGTCGGTGACGTTGAGACTGTTCAAGGAAGCAGGCGTGCGCGTGGTGCCCGGCAGCTATCTGGCCCGGCTCCAGCCCGACGGCTTCAATCCCGGTGCAGGCTACATTCGACTCGCACTGGTGCAGGATGGAGAGACCACGGCGCAGGCGCTGCACCGCCTGGTCGAGACTCTGGGTTAGGCGGGGCCCATGAGCATGTCGGCAATCGAACGCGTCATTCCGCTGGTCGGCCATCTGCCGCCATCGATCCGCGAGGGTCTGGCGCGGCGCATGCGCGAGCTCACCGGCCTCGGCCTGATCGCGCTGGCGGGCGTCGCCTCGGCCGCGCTGATGACGTGGTCGGTGCAGGATCCCAGCCTCAGCCACGCTACCTCGCGGCCGATCCGCAACATCCTCGGCTATGCCGGCGCGATCGGTGCAGACCTCGCGATGCAGATTCTCGGGCTCGGCGCCATCATGCTGGTCCTGACGGTTGCGGTCTGGGGCTGGCGCATGATGACGCATCGCCCGTTCGACCGCGAAGCGCTGCGGCTCGGCTCCTGGATTCTCTGCACGGTGATCGCGGCAGGCTTCGTCAGCTGCTGGCCGCATGGCGGCGCATGGCCGCTGCCGACCGGCCTCGGCGGCGTGGTCGGCGACGCGCTGGTCCGCGCGCCGGCGGTGATTTTCGGGCCGGCCGGCACGATCTACCGCATGGTGCTGGGCACGATCCTGTTCGCCGCGATGACCGCGACCTTCCTGATCGCCTGCGGCCTTGGCGCGCGCGAGCAGGACGACGAGCTCGCGGAGATCGAGGATGATGACAAGCCGCTCGACGAAGACGAGGAGAGCGATCGCGGCTCCGTATCGCTGGGTTGGCTGTTCCACGCGCTGATGAGCACCAAGGCGCGGCTGATCTGGCTGCTTGGCGCCGCGTACCGCTCGCTGGTCTCGAGTGGACCGAAGACCAAAGCGGTTTCGTTCAGCCGCCAGGAGCCGAATCTGGGCGGCGGTCGCGCCGCGCCCTCGATCTCGCCGCAGTCCGAAGACGAGGGCCATGAGGACGAGCACGAAGAAGAGGAAGACGAGGAGGAGGAAGAGGAGCAGCCTGCCGCGCGCGCCCCACGCAAGAAGGCCGCACCGAAGGCCACGGCGAAGAAGTCCTCTGAGAAATTCGACCTTCCGTCCGTCTCCATGCTGGCCGCCCCGAAGGCCGGCGATCGCCAGCCGCTCAGCAAGGCCGAGCTGGAGACCAATTCCCGTTCGCTCGAAGGCGTGCTGCAGGATTTCGGCGTGCGCGGCGAGATCGTGAAGGCCAATCCGGGTCCCGTCGTCACGCTGTACGAACTGGAGCCGGCGCCTGGCATCAAGTCCTCGCGCGTGATCGGACTTTCCGACGACATCGCCCGCTCGATGAGCGCGCTGTCGGCGCGCGTCGCGGTCGTGCCCGGCCGCAACGCGATCGGCATCGAGCTGCCGAACGCGCATCGCGAGAAAGTCTACTTGCGCGAATTGCTGGTGGCGAAGGAGGCGACTGAGACGGTGGCAAAGCTGCCATTGTGCCTCGGCAAGACCATCGGCGGCGATCCCGTCATCATCGATCTCGCCCGCACGCCGCACATGCTGATCGCCGGTACCACCGGCTCGGGTAAGTCGGTCGCGATCAACACCATGATTCTCAGCCTGGTCTACCGGCTGCGCCCGGACCAGTGCCGGCTGATCATGGTCGACCCGAAGATGCTCGAGCTCTCCGTCTATGACGGCATTCCCCATCTGCTCACGCCCGTCGTGACCGATCCGAAGAAGGCGGTGGTCGCGCTGAAATGGGCCGTGCGCGAGATGGAAGAGCGCTACAAGAACATGGCCAAGCTCGGCGTGCGCAACATCGACGGCTACAATACGCGCCTGCTCGAATTGAAGGCCAAGGGCGAGGAGCCGACGCGCACGGTGCATACCGGCTTCGACAAGGAAACCGGCAAGGCGATCTACGAGGAAGAGAAGCTCTCGCTCGACCCGCTGCCCTACATCGTCATCATCGTCGACGAAATGGCCGACCTGATGATGGTCGCCGGCAAGGACATCGAAGGCGCGGTGCAGCGTCTCGCGCAGATGGCGCGCGCCGCAGGCCTGCACGTGATCCTTGCCACGCAGCGTCCGTCGGTCGACGTCATCACCGGCACCATCAAGGCGAACTTCCCGACCCGCATCGCCTTCCAGGTCACGTCCAAGATCGACAGCCGCACCATCCTCGGCGAGATGGGCGCCGAGCAGCTGCTCGGCCAGGGCGACATGCTCTACATGGCCGGCGGCGGCCGCATCAGCCGCGTGCACGGACCTTTCGCCTCCGACGAGGAAGTCGAGAAGGTGGTGCGTCACCTCAAGACGCAGGGACAGCCGGAATATCTCGAAGCCGTGACCGCCGAAGAGCCGACCGAGGACGAGGATGGCGCCGTGTTCGATGCCACCGGCATGGGCGGAGATGGCGGCGGCGATCTATTCCAGCAGGCGGTTGCGATCGTCAAACGTGATCGCAAGGCCTCGACCAGCTATATCCAGCGCCGCCTGCAGATCGGCTACAACCGCGCCGCATCGCTGATGGAGCGCATGGAACTCGAAGGCATCGTCGGTCCCGCCAACCACGCCGGCAAGCGCGAGATTCTGGTCGAGGAAGAAGACAGCCATATGTGAGGCAAGCGGCCCCTGAACATCATTTCACGCGAAATCGTTATCTGCTTTTGCCCGAAATCACGCTAGAAAGGCGCCCAGCCATACAGGACGACGCGTTGATCAGACATCCGCACATTCGATTCGCCGCAACCATCGCCGCGCGAGGCGTGCGCGTGGCCGGCGTGCTTCTCGTCACCGCCGCGATGGTGACTGCGTCCTCGTTCGCCCAGACCGTGCCCGTGCCGAAGCCTGCGCCGAAGGGCCGCGGCGATGGCGGGCCGGCCGGTGGGCCCGCTGTGACCGGCGCAATGCAGACGCCACCGAATCCGGTCATCCCGGATCCGCGACGCAACGTGCCGAGCAGCATCTTCCAGACCTTCGATGCCAACCAGAAAGCGCAGGCGGCCAAGGTCAGCGCCTACCTGTCGTCGCTTCAGACATTGGTCGGTAATTTCGTCCAGGTCGGCCCCGACGGCAGCAAGACACAGGGCGATTTCTACATCCAGAAGCCCGGCAAGGTGCGCTTCGAATATGATGCGCCGAGCCCGATCGACATCGTCGCCGACGGATCGTCGCTGGTGGTGCGCGACCGCAAGCTCGCGACCCAGGACATCTATCCGCTGTCGCAGACGCCGCTGCGCTTCCTGCTGTCCGACCGCATCGACCTGATGAAGGACACCAACGTCGTCAACGTCTCGGTCGACGACGTCTTTGTCAGCGTCACCATCGAGGAGAAGCAGGCGCTGGTCGGCACCAGCCGGCTGCTCCTGATGTTCGGCGCCAAGGACGGCCAGCTCAAGCAGTGGACCGTTACCGACCCGCAGGGCTACGACACCACGATCGCGGTCTACAATCTGGATTCGAGCAAGAAGCTCGACCCCAACATGTTCAAGATCGATTTCACCAATTACGGCCCGTCACCGGGCTGAGATAGCATGACCGCTCCAATCACCGTCATACCCGGGCTTGTCCCGGGCATCCACGTTTTTGGGTCCGACAAAAAGACGTGGATGGCCGGGTCAAGCCCGGGCATGACGGATGGAGTTTATTAGATCGTTCCCATGCGTCTTTCCCTGACAACCTGGAACATCAACTCGGTGCGGCTGCGCATCGACCTGGTCGCGAAATTCCTGAAGAGCGCGCGGCCGGAGGTGCTGTGCCTGCAGGAAACCAAGTGCATCGACGACGCCTTTCCGCTGAAGCGCTTCAAGCGACTCGGCTACGAGCACGTCGCGCTGAACGGGCAGAAGGGCTATCACGGCGTCGCCATCGTCTCGAAGATTCCCTTCGAGTCCAAGGACATCCGCACCTTCTGCGACAAGGTGGATTCGCGCCACATCTCGGTGTCGTTCGGCGAGAAGGCTGGCATCGCAAAGCCGCTGGTGCTGCATAATTTCTACGTGCCCGCCGGCGGCGACATTCCCGATCCCGCGCTGAACGAGAAGTTCGACCACAAGCTTCGCTTCCTCGACGAGATGAAGGCGTGCGAACCGCTGCATCCGCGCGGGGAGGACCGCCACATCCTGGTCGGCGACCTCAACGTCGCCCCGCACGAGAACGACGTGTGGTCGCACAGGCAGCTTCTGAAAGTCGTCTCGCACACACCCGTCGAGACCGAGAAGCTGAAGGCGGCGCTCGCCGCCGGCGAATGGATCGACGTCGCGCGCGAGCGCATCCCGATGTCGGAGAAGGTCTATACGTGGTGGAGCTATCGTTCCGCCGACTGGACCGTCGGCGACCGCGGCCGCAGGCTCGATCACATCTGGGTCTCGCGTGCGCTGAAGGACGCGGTCAGCGATTTCAAGATCCTGCGCGACGCGCGGAGCTGGGAGCGGCCGTCGGACCACGTGCCGGTGACGGTGACGCTGGATCTATGATCGTCACCTGTCATTCCGGGGCGCGCGCAGCGCGAGCTATGGTGCGCAATTGCGCACCTGAGAATCCATCAGGCGGCAGAGTTGGTGGATGAATGGATTCCGGGCTCGCGACTTCGTCGCGCCCCGGAATGACAGGTGAGAGACTCAGGACGTCAGCTTCGCGCCGGCCATCAGGATGTCGCTGGCGATCTGGCTGGAGCGCACCGCGAATTCGTCGCGGAGGCGCACGGCGGCGGCGGGGTCGCTCTCCAGCACACGCTGGAACAGGCTGCGTGCCACGCGGATGACGGAGGAATGCTCCAGCGCGATCGCACGCGATGGCCGCTTCATCGGCACCACCAGTGCGAGCTCGCCGATCAGCGCGCCGGGGCCGGCGATCATTTCGGCGCCGGCGCCGTCCTCGACCCTGAAGGCGCCGCGCTGGACCACGAAGCCGGCATCGGCGTCGTCGCCGAGATTGAACAGGACGTCACCGCGGACGAAGTCACGCTGCTCGGAACCGATCGCCACCATGCGCAACGAGGCGTCTCCCAACAGGCGCAGTGTCGGGACACGCTCGAGAAGCGCTACGTCGTCGTCGATTGACATTCCGGTCCGTGGCTCGAGGAACGCGCCAATTTACGACGAATCGCGCGTTTCCGGAACGTATCACGGCACCAGCTTGTAGCCACCGGCTTCCGTGACCAGGATCTCGGGGTTGGCGGCGTCCTTCTCGATCTTCTGGCGAAGCCGATAGATGTGGGTTTCCAGCGTGTGGGTGGTGACGCCGGAATTGTAGCCCCAGACCTCCTGGAGCAGGGTCTCGCGCGACACCGGCATCTGGCCGGCCCGGTAGAGGAAGCGGAGAATCGCCGTTTCCTTCTCGGTCAGGCGGACCTTGCGCGCATTGGCCGCCGTCAGCATCTTCGAGCCGGGACGGAAGGAGTAGGGGCCGACCGAGAACACCGCGTCCTCGCTGGCTTCGTGCTGGCGGAGCTGGGCACGGATGCGGGCCAGCAGCACGGCGAAGCGGAAGGGTTTTGCGACATAGTCGTTGGCGCCGGATTCCAGCCCCAGGATCGTGTCGGAATCGGTGTCGTGCCCGGTCAGCATGATGATCGGGGCCTTGAATCCGCCCTTGCGCAACGAACGGACAACTTCGCGGCCGTCAGTATCGGGCAGGCCGACATCCATCAGGACGAGATCCGGAGAATTGGCCTTTGCAGCGCTCGCGCCCTTGGCGCCGGTATCGACCGCGGAGGCTTCGAATTCTTCGTGCAGCGATAATTGCTCCACCAACGTATCGCGCAGATCGGTATCGTCATCCACGATCAGGATCTTGCGGGCATTGGCCATAGGGGGTCATCCTTTTAGGGTCCGGCTCGGCGCGCATCCATGCCGCACCCAGCCGCGAGGGGAAGTTTAGGGTCGCCGTTGTTATTGTTGTTCGTGTTGAAGTAGTGGGCTGTTACCGATTCACAAGCCAGAAGCACTCTAGCTCAGAATAGCAGGGCGATTTGATGAATGTCCTGTAATGAATTCGACATTGCACGTTCACATGAAAAATAAAGCAGCTTCAGTTGGTTACGCCAGGAATCGAAGCGCGGGGCCGCTGTCTGCGATCCGCGTTAAGGCTGCGGCCGGTAACCCGCGCCGGGGCTGGCTGACGGCCGGGACGCTGACCATTCCGGTTGCATTGGGGCGGGGTGGCATTCTGGCCAACAAGCGCGAGGGCGATGGCGGCACGCCCAAGGGCAACTTCCGTCCCAGGCGGCTGTGGTGGCGGGGCGACCGGCACAGCCGCCCCCCGACGTTCTTGCCGACCCGGATGATCACCGGCGCAGACGCCTGGTGCGAGGATCCACGGGACCGCCGTTACAATCAGGGCATCCGGCTCGGGGAGGGGCAGGGCGGTGACCGGCTCAAGCGGGCCGACCACCTCTATGACTTCATCGTCGAGATCGACCACAACACCAGACCACGCATCGCCGGCCGCGGCAGCGCGGTGTTCCTGCACCTCGCCCGCGACAATTTCGGCCCGACCGCGGGCTGCGTCTCCATGACGAAATCTGCGATGCTGCAATTGCTGCGGCGCCTGGGCCCGCGAACAAGAATCATCATCGGGTGAGGGTGCATGCTCGACAAGGATCAGATCGCCGCCGCTTCGCAGGTCCTGGTTCAACACTGGCGCGACGGCACCAAGATCGACGCACTCGAGGCCCGGCTGCGGCCGCAGAGCCGCGCCGAGGGCTACGCCGTCCAGGCCGCGCTCGAACGACAATTGCGCGGGAAATTGTTCGGCTGGAAGATCGCGGCAACGAGCGAGGCCGGACAGAAGCACATCAATGTCGCAGGCCCCATGGCCGGACGCATCATGAGCGACACCGTGATCGCTGACGGCGGCACTGCGTCGATGAAGGGCAACGAGATGCGCGTCGGCGAGCCGGAATTCGCCTTTCGGATGGGGCGCGATCTGCCGCCGCGCGCGGCGCCGTACACCGTCGACGAGGTGCTCGCCACCGTCGAGACGTTGCATCCCGCGATCGAGATTCCCGATTCGCGCTTTGTCGATTTCGCTGGCGCCGGCGAGGCCCAGCTCATCGCCGACAATGCCTGCGCGCATCTGTTCGTGCTGGGCGCGGCGACGGCGGCGGACTGGCGCGCGATGGATCTCGTCGCGGAACGCCCGCAGATCACGCTGCGCGGCGAGCATTATATCGGCCACGGCAGGAATGTGCTGGGCGATCCCCGCGTTGCGCTCGCCTGGCTTGCCAACGAGCTGCGCGGGCTCGGCATCACGTTGCGGACAGGGGAGGTGGTGACGACGGGCACATGCCATCCGCCGCTGCCGATCCAGGCCGGCGATCATTTCGCGGCGGACTTCGGCGTGCTGGGCAAGGTGTCGGTGCGGTTTGTGTAGGCGCGGCACGCTCCGCTGTCGTTGCGAGCTTGTTTGGCTCCCGCCCTCGCTGACGGCGACTATCTGTGCCCGAAGATCGCACTTCCCACACGCACATGGGTGGCGCCCAGCATGATCGCGGTCGCGAAATCAGCGCTCATGCCCATCGAGAGGTTCTTCAACCCATTACGCGCCGCGATCTTGGCGGTGAGAGCAAAGTGCGCCGCCGGCGGTTCGTCGACCGGCGGGATGCACATCAGTCCGGAGATCGCGAGCCCATAGGTGTCGCGACAGCTCGCGAGGAAGGCATCGGCCTCGCCAGGCACGACGCCGGCCTTCTGCGGCTCCTCGCCGGTGTTGATCTGGACGAAGAGCTGCGGGTGCTTGTTCTGGGATTCGATTTCCTTGGCTAACGCTTGGCAAATGCTCGGGCGGTCGACCGAATGGATCGCGTCGAACAGCGCGACCGCGTCTTTCGCCTTGTTGGATTGCAGCGGCCCGATCAGATGCAGCGCGATATCGGGGTAAGCAGACGTTAACGCCGGCCACTTGCTTTTGGCCTCCTGCACCCGATTCTCGCCGAATACGCGCTGTCCGGCGGCGATGACCGGAACAATTGCATCCGCGGCGAACGTCTTGGACACTGCGATCAGCGTCACCGAGGCGCGGTCGCGCCGCGCGTCCTTGCAGGCGCGGGCGATTTCGGCCTCGACCGCGGCGAGCGCGTTTGGTGAATGGCCGGTTACCGGCGCGGCATTGGCTTCTGTCATGACGTCTCTTGGCTGTGATCGTAGCCCGGGTTAAGTCCAATTTTACCGAGTTCAAGAAACAGTTTTTGAACCCTTCGCTTTACCTTGGCCCATGGGGTGGGTAGCGAAGATGGCAAGCGTCAGTCTCAACCGCAAACGAGCGAAACTCAAGCAGGTTCTGGGAATCCGGGCGCGGCTTGCGTTGCTCGCGGTGATTCTTGTGGCGCCGTTGATGCTCGATCGCATCCGCTCGCTCGAAGACACGCGCGCGCGGCAGATCGCGCAGGCTGCGGCTGAGTTCACCACGGTGGCGAGGCACAGCGCCGATGCGCAGCGCGAGGTGATCTCGTCGGTCGAGACCATCCTGAAATCGGAAGCCTTCATCCGTGCCTCCGTCGAGGGCATCAGCAAGAGCTGCGCCGTGCTGCGCGCAAGCCTGCCGTCGAGCCTCCCCTGGATCCGCACACTGCTGATCGCCGGCCAGGACGGACGCATCCAATGCGCCACCAACAACATGTATGTCGGCCTCGATCTCAGCGACCGGCCCTACTTCCAGCAGGCACAAGAAACCGGCCGCTTCGTTCTGAGCGATTTCATCCTGTCGCGGCCGGTACCGTCGCCGACGGTGATGGCGGTTTATCCGGTCTCCGCCTTCAGCGGCGTACCCGATGCCGTCGTGCTCGCCACCGTCAATCTCGACTGGATGTCGAAGGTCATGAGCAATCTGGGCGGCCGCGCCGGCATCACCGCGGTGCTGGTCGACAGCGCGGGCACCGTGCTGGCGGCCCCCGCCGATCAGCACAGCGCAGTCGGCCGTCCCCTCGACAACATGCCGCTGATGTCCGCGATCGCCGACAAGGCGCTGCGTTCCGACCAGGATGAGGGTTCACTGTCTTTCCTCGCCGCCGACGGTTCCCGCCGCGCGGTCAGCTACATCCGCATCGCCGGCACCAACGCTCGCCTGATCGCCAGCATCGACGAAGACAAGGTGTCCGCGGCGGTCAACCGCGATATCCGCACCGCATATCTCCAGCTCGCTTTCGTCGTCGTGTTCGTCCTGCTCGGCGCGCTGATTGCCGCCGAAAAACTCGTCATCAAGCCGATCGAGATGCTCGTCGACATGGCCAAGCGTCTCGGCGAGGGCGACCTGTCGGCCCGCGCGGCGCGCAATCGGCTGCCGGCCGAGTTCGTGCCGCTGGCCCGCGCCTTCAACGCGATGGCTGCGCAGCTGAGCCAGCGCGAACGCGAGCTGATTGCGAGCAACGACCGGCTGACGGTGATGGCCTCGATCGACATGCTGTCTGGGCTCGCCAACCGCCGCGGCTTCCAGAGCCGGCTCGACTTCGAATGGATGCGCGCACAGCAATATGGCAGCGACCTTGCGCTTCTGATGATCGACGTCGACCATTTCAAGCTGTTCAACGACACCTATGGCCATCTCGAAGGCGATACCTGCCTGACCCGGCTCGGCGAGTCGCTGTCCGGCATCGCCGCCGACACGATGGGCTTCGCGGCACGCTATGGCGGCGAGGAATTCTGCCTCTTGCTGCCGAATACCGACGTGATGCGCGCCGCCGAAATCGGCGAACAGGTGCGCGCGGCCGTGCTGAAACTCTGCCTGCCGCACATCACCTCCAACCACATGATCGTCACGGTCTCGATCGGAGTTGCCGCGACAAAGCCGAACGAGAGCCTGCGTCCAGGCGACCTGATCGAAGCCGCCGACGCCGCGCTCTACGCCGCCAAGCACCGCGGCCGCAACAATGTTGTCGAGCACGGCGTGCAGGCGATCGAGACCGGCGCGGCGGATATGATGATGGTGGCAAGCGCCTAAAGCGCCATGCGATCAGGATGAATGGTCATCGCACCTTAGGTTATTGTTTGAGCATGATCTCCGCGCAGACGCGTTCCGCGTTTGTCGCGAGGGCAAGCCGCTACCCACTTTTCCGGATCGTGCTCTAACCTGCAGCTCCGGCCCGCTCGAGCTCGAGCTCCGTCACCACGCGATTGCGGCCGCCGCTCTTGGCGAGATAGAGCGCGCGGTCGCAACGCTCGATCAGATCGGTGATCGCTTCGCCGGTCCGGTACTGCGCCACGCCGATCGACACGCTGATGTTGGGCAGGATCTCGCCGGTCGAGCGGCGCGTGATCCTGCATTCGGCAATCGCGCGCCTGATGCGCTCGGCGAGCTCGGCACATGCGGCAAGGTCGGCGTCCGGCAGCACCGCGATCAGCTCCTCGCCGCCATAGCGGGCCGGCAGATCCTGCTCGCGAACCTTTTCGCGCAGCACCTTCGCCATCAGGCGCAGCACCTGGTCGCCGACGCCGTGGCCGAAATTGTCGTTGAAGGCCTTGAAGTGGTCGATATCGAGCAAGAGCACGCTGAGCGGCTCGCCCCATTCCGCAGTCGCCTGCGCCTTGCGCAGGAATTCGTCGAGCGCCCTGCGGTTCGCCAGCCCCGTCAGCATGTCGGTCCGGGCGCGCTGCTCGGACCTCGACAGCGAATCGCGGATCACGTCGAGCTCGCGGGTCTTTTCCGCAAAGCCTGCCTCCAGCCGTGTCGCCCTTGTGGCGGCCCGCGTCAGCTCGTTCATGAGCTGGGCGACCAGCAGTTTTGGATCGACGCCGGCCCTGCCCTGGTCGGCCACCTGGCTGATGACCTGCATCTGCGAATGATTGTCGGCGATCGCGGTCGCCAGAAACTCCTTCGCGGCCCCCATGAGCGCCTGGAGCCGCTCGGAGGTGTCGACCACGACGGTACCCACTTGGGGCGCGACGTAGGTCTCGAACAGATCCTGATTGGTACGCGCATCGAAGGGACGATTGTGGTCGATGAGGAGATCGATCGCGTTGCGCAGATCGTCATGGCTGCCTGCGAAGTACTGGAACCAGACCGCAAAATTGGCCGGCATCGGCGCAATCCGCTGTTCGGCCATGCTCCGCATCGCCCGTCCGGCGATGGACGCGGCATAGTCGTAATCGGGATCGTCGAAGCTGGAATCCATCGCGGCCATGGGGTCTTGTCGGGCCGCAAATTGGCATCGACCCCTTAATCACACCCCAACGCGGGCCCTCGTAGTTATGCGGAGGCGCAGTCAAAGTTCCAGAACGCGGCAACCCATTGACCCCCTGAGGTCTTCTATGGCCTAGTCCGCCGTCTTGAGACGGCCGAACCCACGAAAACCCAACGATTCCATGACCTCCGAACGCTACAACGCCCGCGACGCCGAACCGCGCTGGCAACGCCACTGGGACGAGCAGGCGATCTTCGTCTCCAGGAACGACGATCCGCGGCCGAAATATTATGTGCTCGAGATGTTCCCCTACCCTTCCGGGCGCATCCATATCGGCCATGTCCGGAATTACACATTGGGCGACGTGCTGGCCCGCTTCATGCGCGCCAAGGGCTTCAACGTGCTGCATCCGATGGGCTGGGATGCCTTCGGCCTGCCGGCCGAGAACGCCGCGATCGAGCGCAAGGTCGCCCCGAAGGCCTGGACCTACGACAACATCGCCGCGATGAAGAAGCAGCTTCGCTCGATCGGACTGTCGCTGGACTGGAGCCGCGAGATCGCAACCTGCGATCCCAGCTACTACAAGCACCAGCAGAAGATGTTTCTGGACTTCCTGCGGGAAGGCCTCGCCGAGCGCGAGAAGCGCAAGGTGAACTGGGACCCCGTCGACATGACCGTGCTCGCCAACGAGCAGGTGATCGACGGCCGCGGCTGGCGCTCGGGCGCCGTGGTCGAACAGCGGGAAATGAACCAGTGGGTCTTCAAGATCACGAAGTACTCGCAGGAGCTGCTGAGCGCGCTGGACGGGCTGGACCGCTGGCCCGACAAGGTGCGGCTGATGCAGCGCAACTGGATCGGCCGCTCGGAAGGCTTGCTGATCCGCTTCGCGCTGGATCCGGCGACGACGCCGGCCGGCGAGAGCGAGCTGAAGATCTTCACGACGCGGCCCGACACGCTGTTCGGTGCGAAATTCATGGCGATCTCGGCGGATCATCCGCTGGCGCAGGCGGCCGCTGCGAAGAACCCTGAGCTCGCGGAGTTCATCGCTGAGATCAAGAAGATCGGCACTGCGCAGGAGATCATCGACACCGCGGAGAAGCAGGGCTTCGACACCGGCATCCGCGCCGTGCACCCGTTCGATCCGTCCTGGAAGCTGCCGGTCTACGTCGCGAACTTCGTGCTGATGGAATATGGCACCGGCGCCATCTTCGGCTGCCCGGCGCACGATCAGCGCGACCTCGACTTCGTCAACAAGTACAATCTCGGCAACACGCCCGTCGTGTGCCCGGAAGGCCAGGATCCCAAGACCTTCGTGATCACCGACACCGCCTATGACGGTGACGGCCGCATGATCAATTCGCGCTTCCTCGACGGCATGACCATCGAGCAGGCAAAGGAAGACGTGGCAAAGCGTCTCGAGACGGAGCTGCGCGGCAACGCACCGGTTGGCGAGCGTCAGGTGAATTTCCGCCTGCGCGACTGGGGCATTTCGCGCCAGCGCTATTGGGGCTGCCCGATTCCCGTCATTCACTGTCCAAAATGCGATGTGGTGCCGGTGCCGGATGCCGACCTGCCGGTGAAGCTGCCGGACGACGCGACATTCGATAAGCCGGGCAACGCGCTCGATCATCATCCGACCTGGAAGCACGTCACCTGCCCCAAATGCGGGGGCAAGGCCCAGCGCGAAACCGACACCATGGACACGTTCGTGGATTCGTCCTGGTACTTTGCGCGCTTCACCGATCCCTGGAACGAGAACGCGCCGACGACGCCTGCGGTCGCCAACCGGATGCTGCCGGTCGATCAGTATATCGGCGGCGTCGAGCACGCGATCCTGCATCTGCTCTACAGCCGCTTCTTCACCCGCGCGATGAAGGCGACCGGGCACATTGCGCTGGACGAGCCGTTCGCCGGCATGTTCACGCAAGGCATGGTGGTGCACGAGACCTACCAGAAGCCCGACGGCACCTATGTGCAGCCGGCCGAGGTGAAGATCGAGGTCGGCGGCAACGGGCGCCGCGCAATTTTGCTCGCCACCGGCGAGGACATCCAGATCGGCCCGATCGAGAAGATGTCCAAGTCGAAGAAGAACACGGTCGACCCCGACGACATCATCGAGACCTACGGCGCCGACGTGGCCCGCTGGTTCATGCTGTCGGACTCCCCGCCCGACCGCGACGTGATCTGGAGCGACGAGCGCGTCCAGGGCGCCTCGCGCTTCGTGCAGCGGCTGTGGCGGCTGGTGAACGATTCCGTCGAACTCGGCAACGGTGCGCCGGCGGCCCGGCCGGCCAGCTTCGGCCCGGACGCGACAACCTTGCGCAAGGCCGCCCACGGCGCGCTGGACAAGGTCACCACCGGCATCGAGCGGCTGCACTTCAACGTCTGCCTCGCCCATATCCGCGAATTCACCAATACGTTCTCGGAGGTGCTCCAGCGCCCGGGCCAGCCCGCAGCCGACCTGGCGCCAGATCTGGCCTGGGCGATCCGGGAGGCCAGCCAGATCCTGGTCCTGCTGTTCTCGCCGATGATGCCGCATCTGGCCGAGGAGTGCTGGCGCGTTCTGGGCCAGAAGGGGCTGGTTTCGGAGGCCAATTGGCCCCAAATCGAACGCGATTTGCTGGTCGAAGACAGCGTGACTCTGGTGGTCCAGGTCAATGGCAAGAAGCGGGGTGAGGTCACAGTTGCAACAGCGGCCCAGAATCCGGAAATCGAGGCTGCCGTTTTGGCCCTTGATGCGGTAAAGCTGGCCCTGGACGGCAAGCCCGTCCGCAAGGTGATCATCGTTCCCAAGAGGATCGTGAATGTTGTCGGCTAGGATCCGTATCGCAGCCCGCTTGCTGGCAGTCGCTGCATTGGCGGCGCTGACGGCCGGCTGCTTCCAGCCGATGTATGCCGAGCGCACTGACGGCACCCCCGGCCTGCGCGAAAAGCTGATGGGCGTCGAGCTGCCTCCGATCAACAAGCCCAATGCTTCGCGCGAGGCCCGCGTCGGCGTCGAAATCCGCAACGCGCTGGCCTTCAAGCTTTACGGCACGGCGACGGGCATGCCGCCGACCCACCGGCTGGATATCCGCTTCGTCACCAGCCGTTCCTCGCTGATCGTCAGCGCTACGACGGGACTGCCGACCAGCGAAAATCTCGGTATCGACGCCCAGTACAATCTGATCGATGTCGCGACCGGCAAGTCGGTCATGACGGGCTCGACATTCTCGCGCGTGTCCTATGACATGCCGGGGTCCTATCAGCGCTTCTCGCGCACCCGCGCCGTGCGGGATGCCGAGGATCGCGCCGCCAACGAGATCGCCGAGAACATCTCCACCCGGCTCGCCTCGTTCTTCACCGCGGGCACCTGATTCAGTTCCCGTTATTCCGGGCACGCGAAGCGTGAACCCGGAATGTCGATTTCCAGACTCTGGATTCTCTGGTGCGCGATTGCGCACCGCAATTCGCGCTCTGCGCGCCCCGGAATGACGATCTAGACCATGGTCGCGCTGCGCGGAAAAGAGATCGACGCTTTCCTCGCCCGCCCTGATGCGGGCCGTCCGATCATCCTCCTCTACGGTCCCGATGCCGGCCTCGTGCGCGAGCGCGCCGATGCGCTGATCGCATCGGCCGTCGACGATCCCAACGATCCGTTCTCGCTGGTCAGGCTCGACGGCGACGAGCTCTCCGCCGAGCCCTCGCGCCTCGTCGACGAGGCCATGACGGTGCCGCTGTTCGGCGGCCGCCGCGCCATCCGCGTTCGTGCCGGCTCGCGCAGCTTCGCCAGCGGCATCGAGACGCTGGCCGAGATGAACGTGAAGGATTGCCGCATCGTGATCGAGGCCGGCGAGCTTCGCCCGGAATCGCCGCTGCGCAAGACTTGCGAGCGCGCCAGGACGGCCGTGGCGATCGGCTGCTATCCCGACACCGAGCGCGATCTAGCCAGGCTGATGGAGGACGAGCTCCGCATCGCGAATTTGCGGATCGCGCAGGACGCCCGCGCGGCGCTGATGTCCTTTCTCGGCGGTGACCGCCAGGCCTCGCGCAACGAGCTGCGCAAGCTGACGCTCTACGCCCACGGCAAGGGCGAGGTCACGCTGGATGACGTCATGGCCGTGGTCGCCGATGCGTCAGAGCTGAAGCTTGACCCGATCGTCGACGGCGCCTTTGCCGGGCGGCCCGACATCGTCGAGACCGAATTCGCAAAGGCCATGATCGCCGGCACCTATCCCGGCGTGATCATCTCCGCCGCGCAGCGGCAGGCCGCGTGGCTGCACAAATCCGCGCTCGCGATCGCCGACGGCACGCCGGCCTCCGCCGTGCTCGACGGCGGCTTTCCACGCCTGCATTTTTCGCGAAAGCCCGCGGTCGAAACCGCGCTGCGCAATTTCAGCCCGACGCGGCTTGCCGCCATCATCGAGCAGCTCGCAACCGCTGCGCTCGACACCCGCAAGCAGTCCACCCTCGCCGCAGCGATTGCCCAGCGCACGCTGATGGCGATTGCGGCGAACGCAAAGCGGCGGGGTTAACCCTTCGATCTCTCCACGTCATTGCGAACGCAGCGAAGCAATCGAGAATCCCTCCGCGGAAAGATTCTTGATTGCTTCGCAATGCTCGCAATCACGATGTGGATGCAGACGCGCGCCACGCACTCGCCATCGTCCCGCGAACACGGGGACGACGGCGAAGGCCGGGCCTACAGCGCGCCCTTGGCGAGCCGCTTCATCACCTCGTCGAGCTGATCGAGGTTGCGGTAGTTGATCTGCACGGAGCCGCCGGGATCGCGATGATTGACGGTGACCTTGAGACCCAGCGCGTCGCTGACACGCTTTTCGAGGTCGATCGTATCAGGATCCTTTTCCTTCGCGCCGGCGCGGGCCTTCTGCGGCTTGCGCTCGGGCACGCCTTCCTCGTGCGCCAGAGCCTCGGCCTGGCGCACGTTGAGCCCCTCCTCGACGATGCGCTTGGCGGCGGCGAGCGGATCCGGCACGCCGATCAGCGCGCGGGCGTGGCCCGCCGTCAATTCGCCGGTCGCGATGTAGGCCTGCACCTCGGCCGGCAGTTTCGTCAGCCGCATCATGTTGGCGACGTGGCTACGGCTCTTGCCGACCACCTTTGCGATGTCGTCCTGGCTGCGTTTGAACTCGTTGGCGAGCGCGTGATAGCCCTGCGCCTCCTCCATCGGGTTGAGGTCTTCGCGCTGCACGTTCTCGATGATCGCAAACTCCAGCGCATCGCTGTCGCTGACGTCGACCGGAACGATCGGCACGTCATGCAGCCCGGCGAGCTGCGAGGCGCGCCAGCGCCGCTCGCCGGCGATGATCTCGTAGCGATCCTGCGCGCCTTTCACCGGACGCACCACGATCGGCTGGATCACGCCGTGCTGCTTGATGGAGTCGGAGAGCTCCTTGAGCTCGGTCTCCGAAAAGGTGCGGCGCGGGTTGCGCGGGTTGGGCTTGATGAATTCGATCGGCACCTTGCGCTGCGCGCGCGGACGATCGACATGCTGAGCCTCGCCGCCGACGTCACCGATCAGACTCGCAAGACCTCGGCCCAGTCGCGAACGCGCTTCGTCGGCCATCGCCAGCTCCCTTGGATTCAACTCGAACGCTCCTGCTACTTTCGTTCCCCGTCATTCCGGGGCGCGCGAAGCGCGGACCCGGAATCTCGACGTTGTTTAATTTCAAATCTCGGGATTCCGGATCAATTCGCATATTGCGAATTGTCCGGAATGACTCATCTGGATTCAATGCGTCGTGCGCAGCTCGCGCTCGCGCTGGATCACTTCGGTGGCGAGGCGCAAGTAAGCTTCGCTGCCGACGCATTTGAGATCGTAGACAAGCACCGGCTTGCCATAGGACGGCGCTTCGGAGATGCGCACGTTGCGCGGGATCATGGTCTTGTAGACCTTCTCGCCCATGAACTGGCGGACGTCGGCGACGACCTGGTTCGAGAGGTTGTTGCGCGAGTCGAACATGGTCAGCACGATGCCGTGGATCGACAGGTTCGGATTGAGCGTCGAACGCACCTGCTCCACCGTCTGCAGCAATTGCGACAGACCCTCGAGCGCGAAGAACTCGCATTGCAGCGGCACCAGGATGGCGTCGGAAGCAGCCATCGCGTTCACCGTGAGCAGGTTGAGCGAGGGCGGGCAGTCGATCAGCACATAGGTGTAGTCGGCATCCGGCGAGACGTTGTTGTTGAGCGCGCCGATGGCGTCGCGCAGCTTGAAGGCGCGGCCGGGCGTGGTGCCGAGCTCGAGCTCGAGGCCGGAGAGATCCATGGTCGAGGGCGCGATGTGCAGCCGCGGCACCGCGGTCGAGACCACCGCCTCGCGCAACGCGGCTTCGCCGACCAGCACGTCGTAGGTCGAGCAGGAGCGGTTGCGGCGATCGATGCCGAGGCCGGTCGAGGCATTGCCTTGGGGATCGAGATCGACGATCAGGACGCGCTCGCCGATCGCCGCGAGCGCCGTACCGAGGTTGATCGCTGTGGTTGTCTTTCCCACACCGCCCTTCTGATTCGCCAGCGCCAGGATGCGCGGGTGACCATGCGGGACCTCATTGGTCTCCTGGGCCGTCTGTTCTTGCTGCGGTTCGTCAATCACGCTCATCGCAATTCCCCACTCACCCCTGAACGCCTCACCCGCGTCGCTCGACGGACGTCAGCTCCACGATCCAGCCGTCACCCGTGCGGCTTTGGTGGAGCTGAGATTGAATATTCCAATATTTAGCGGCTTCGGTCAATTCAGCCTCTACATCTTGACCCTTCAGAAACAGCGCTTTTGCGCCCTGGCGCATCAGCGGCTCCGCAAAGCCGATGAGTTGATGTAGCGGAGCCAGTGCACGTGCGGTGACGCAATCAACGGGGCCGGTGATTCTATCCACATTATCCCCGATCTCAGCGAGATGTACGACTCCCGGAGATATGGTGACGCGAATCGCTTCGCGCAGGAAAGCCGCCTTCTTGGCGATTCGCTCGACGAGGTGGACGCTCGCGCCCGGCGTCCCCGCCATGGCGCAGGCCAGGACGACGCCGGGGAAGCCACCGCCGCTGCCGAGGTCGGCCCAGCGTTTTGCGGTCGGCGCGAGATCGACGAGCTGAAGCGAATCGGCGATGTGCCGCGTCCAGAGATGCGGCAAGGTCGACGGCGCGACCAGATTTGTCTTGGCCTGCCACTCGCGCAGAAGAGCGATGTAGCGATCGAGCCGGGCTTCAGTTTCACGTGAAACGGGAGCGAGCTTGAGCGCCGCAATCTTGTCGGCTGCGATAATGGCATCCAGCGCATCGTCGTTGGCGCTCGCCTTGTCGATTCTCGGTTTGGCCGGTGCCGGCTCGGCCCGCCGGCCAACACCCTCACCCGCTCCGGGTCGTCGCGATAGCGGCCTATCCCCGCCCGGTCCGCGCTGTTTCACGTGAAACGCCTATGCGATTGCCTTGGAAGTTTTCCGAGCTTCACGGCGCAGATAAGCCGCGAGAATGCCGAGGGCGGCCGGCGTCATGCCATCGATCCGGCCAGCCTGGCCGACGGTGAAGGGCCGGGCCTTCTCCAGCTTGGCCCGGACCTCGTTGGAGAGACCTGGGACCTGCTGGTAATCAACGTCCGACAGCACCATCCCCTCGTCGCGCCTGAACGCTTCGACGTCGGCGCTCTGGCGCTCCAGATAGACATCGTATTTCGCGTCGATCTCGAGGTGAGTGGCGATGACAGGATCGATTGCCGCCAGCTCCGGCCAGATCGCCCGGACCTGGCTCCATCCGATCTCCGGATACGCCATCAGCTCGAAGGCCGACCGGCGCTGGCCATCCCGATTCAGGGACAGACCATGCTTGCTTGCCTCGTTCGGGGTGATGGTCAGGGACTTCGACAGTGTTCGTGCCGCGTTCAGGGCGTCCATCTTGGCGCGGTGATGCCGGGTTCGGGCAGTGCCGACACATCCCAAGGCAATGCCCTTCTCGGTCAGGCGCTGGTCCGCATTGTCGGCCCGCAGCGTCAAACGATATTCGGCCCTGGAGGTGAACATCCGATACGGCTCGCTGATCCCGCGGGTGACGAGGTCATCGATCATAACGCCGAGATAGCCGTCCGCCCGATCGAATACCGTCAGCGCGGCCCCACTGGCGGACAATGCCGCATTCAGCCCGGCCACGATGCCCTGCCCCGCCGCTTCCTCGTATCCGGTGGTGCCGTTGATCTGCCCGGCCAGGAACAGCCCGCGCAGGCGCTTGGTCTGCAGGGTCGGATCGAGCTCACGGGGATCGATGTGGTCGTACTCGATCGCGTAGCCGGGCCGCACCATCTTCACCCGCTCCAGGCCTGGGATGCTGGCGAGGATCGCAAGCTGGACCTCCTCCGGCAGCGAGGTCGAGATGCCGTTGGGGTAGACGGTCGCATCGTCGAGCCCTTCCGGCTCCAGAAAGATCTGATGGCCGTCGCGGTCGCCGAAGCGGACGATCTTGTCCTCGATTGAAGGGCAATAGCGCGGGCCGGAGCTCTTGATCTGGCCGGAGTACATCGGAGAGCGGTGGATATTGGCGCGGATCACCTCATGGGTGGCGGCCGTGGTCCGGGTGATCCCGCACTGGATCTGAGGGGTCGTGATCCGCTCGGTCAGGACCGAGAACGGCTCCGGCGGCTCGTCTCCGGGCTGCATCTCGACGGCAGACCAGTCGATCGTAGTACCATCCAGACGGGGCGGCGTGCCGGTCTTGAGGCGTCCGAGGGTGAAGCCGGCACGCTCGAAGGAGCTGGAGAGGCCCATCGCAGGAGTTTCGCCGACCCGGCCGGCGGGCCAACTCTTCTCACCGAGATGGATCAGACCGCGGAGGAATGTGCCGGTGGTAACCACAACCGCACCCGCCCGCAGCTCCCGGCCATCAGCCAGGCGAAGACCTGTGACCCGCCCTTCGGCCATGATCAGCTCGTCAGCCTCGGCTTCGATCGCCGAAAGGCCCCCGGTCTCCCGGATCGCGGCCTGCATGGCCGCCGCATAAAGCTTCCGGTCCGCCTGGGCTCGCGGGCCACGGACGGCGGGCCCCTTCCGCCGATTGAGAACACGAAACTGGATGCCGCCGGCGTCACCCACGCGACCCATCAGACCATCGAGAGCATCGACTTCGCGGACCAGATGACCCTTGCCGAGACCACCGATGGCCGGATTGCAGGACATCGCGCCGACAGTCGAGAAACGGTGCGTCACCAGAGCGGTCGCGGCACCCATCCGCGCAGCAGCAGCCGCGGCCTCACAGCCGGCGTGACCGCCGCCAATCACGATGACGTCGAAACTCTCTCGCTCTGTTCGCATAGTCGAACTTCTATCCCAGAGCCGAAAAAGCCGGAAGCGGAAACTCGGTGCTGGTGGTGTTTCACGTGAAACAGGAAGGCGGGAGGCTGATGCACTTTTCGCGAAAACAACCCCATGCACAGTAGAATGAGTGTTGTAGACGCTGCTGTTTCACGTGAAACAATGGTCCGAGACGAAGCGATAGCGGGACCGTGCAGCTGCGATCCTGATCCATAACCGAGAAAGAAGCGGTACCTTCGCCGTCATTGCGAACGCGGCGAAGCAATCCAAAATTCCTCCGCGGGAGCAGGATTGCGCCGTCGCAGGGTCCACTCGCAATGACGAGGCTGGGGGGCGCGGCCGGCCCCCTGGCGCCCACACTCCTCATAAAGCGATATCGGACCGCGCAACCCAAACCACGGGACCGAGCAATGGGCGCCGCTGTTTCACGTGAAACAGCCAGAACCATCTCATTTGCTGTTTTCACGTGAAACAAGAAGGAATGGAACAAGCCCTAGTTCTACAATGAAGAACTAGCGCTACTTTCCGATGCAGAATTTCTGGAAGATCGCCCCGAGGACGTCCTCGACGTCCACTCGGCCCAACAGCCGGCCCAAGGCATAGGCGGCGGCACGCAGCTCTTCGGCCGTCAGCTCTTCGCCCTCTTCTACAAGCTCCAGACTCCGGCGCAAGCTGTCCGACGCCTGACGCAGCAAATCGCGTTGCCGCGTCCGGGTCACCAATGCGCCCTCGGTCGCTCCGAAGAAATTGGTCGCGAATGTCACGAGGGCCTCGACCAGTTCCGGAATGCCGTCGCCCAGGCTTGCGGAGATCGCGAACTCGCCTGGCGGCACGTCGCTCTCGCCCCCGCCGAGATCGATCTTGTTGCGGACGATCCAGACCGAGCTGCCCGACGGATCAGCCCCGTCACTGGACCTCCGAAGCGAGTGCATGGCTTCCGGATCGACAGCCTGCCCGCCCTCCACCAACCACAGGACCAGGTCGGCATCCTCGGCTCGCGCCCGCGCCCGACGCACGCCCTCCTGCTCCACGGGATCATCGGTCTCGCGAATGCCCGCAGTATCGATGACAGTGACGGGATAGCCGTCGAGATCGAGCTGCACCTCGATGACGTCGCGCGTGGTGCCGGCATGAGGCGAGACGATCGCGACCTCGCGCCGCGCGAGCTGGTTGATCAACGTCGACTTGCCGACGTTCGGCTCGCCCGCAATCGCAACCACCAGGCCGTCGCGCAGACGTTCAGCTTGTCCCTGTGCCGCAAGGACTTTTGAGATTTCGTCATGCAGCGCTTGGATCGCCCTGACGGCCGGCGCCATCAATTCGGCCGGCACGTCGCCCTCGTCGGCAAAGTCGATGCCGGCCTCGATCAGTGCGGACGCGTCGATGATGCGTTCGCGCCAGTCGCGCGCGCGATCACCAAGCAGGCCCTGCAACTGGCGCAGCGCCTGGCGCCGTTGCCGGTCGGTGTCGGCGTGGATGAGGTCGTCGAGACCCTCGGCCTCGGTGAGGTCGAGCTTTCCGTTCTCGAACGCGCGCCGCGTGAACTCGCCCGGCTCCGCCGCGCGCGTATTCGGAATATTAGAAATCTCCGCGAGGAGCGCCGCGAGCACCGCCCGGCCGCCATGGACATGACATTCGGCGATGTCCTCGCCGGTCGCGCTGGCCGGTCCCGGAAACCAGAGCACGACCGCATCGTCGATCGGCTGGCCTGCGCCATCGCGAAGCAACCGACGGCTCGCCTGCCGCGGCGCCGGCAGCTTGCCGGCGAGGCTTGTCAGCACCAGCCCGGCCTGCGAGCCCGACACGCGCACCACCGCGATCGCGCTGGGCGCCCGGCCGGATGACAGCGCAAAAATGGTCTGGTCTCGCGGATGCATAAGCCCTATTTGTCCGCCTCCTGGCGAAAAGGCAAACTCCCGTTCCCGCCGGCGAGCGGCGGGGTTTTGCTGCATCAAATATTGCAGCAATAGTTCTTGTTGCATTGCAACATATCTACAGCATGTTTGCTGCAAGAGTTCCTCGGCTGAGACAGGTGGGCCGAGCCAAGTTCAATCGTTCTTTTGATATATCAATATATTAGTGGATGGCGGAGATCCGGTCCCGAGCCACCCCTCATGCTGCAAATTCGCTGCAGCAAACCCGCACAACGAAAAGGGCGCCCGAAGGCGCCCTCCAAATCCTTTGCTGCACTGCACTCAGGTGTTCATGGACTCGAAGAACTCCGAATTGCTCTTGGTCGAGCGCAGCTTGTCGAGCAGGAAGTCGATCGCGTCCATCGTGCCCATCGGATTGAGGATGCGGCGGAGCACGTACATCTTCTTGAGCACCTGCGGATCGGTGATGAGCTCCTCCTTGCGGGTGCCGGAGCGCGAGATGTCGATCGCCGGGAACGTACGCTTGTCCGAGACCTTGCGGTCCAGGATCAGTTCCGAATTACCGGTGCCCTTGAACTCTTCGAAGATGACTTCGTCCATGCGGCTGCCGGTATCGACCAGCGCGGTCGCGATGATGGTCAGCGAGCCGCCCTCCTCGATGTTGCGGGCGGCGCCGAAGAACCGCTTCGGGCGCTGGAGCGCGTTGGCATCGACACCGCCGGTCAGCACCTTGCCGGATGACGGCACGACCGTGTTGTAGGCGCGGCCAAGGCGCGTGATCGAATCGAGCAGGATCACGACGTCGCGGCCATGCTCGACCAGGCGCTTCGCCTTCTCGATCACCATCTCGGCGACCTGGACGTGACGCACCGCCGGCTCGTCGAAGGTGGAGGACACGACCTCGCCCTTCACCGAGCGCTGCATGTCCGTGACTTCTTCCGGACGCTCGTCGATCAGCAGCACGATCAGGTAGCATTCGGGATGATTGTGCGTGATCGAATGCGCGATGTTCTGCATCAGCACGGTCTTACCGGTGCGCGGCGGCGCGACGATCAACGCGCGCTGGCCCTTGCCGATCGGCGCAACGATGTCGATCACACGTGCAGACAGGTCTTTTCGCGTGGGATCGTCGATCTCCATCCGGAAGCGCTGATTCGGAAACAGCGGCGTGAGGTTGTCGAAATTGACCTTGTGCTTGGACTTTTCCGGGTCCTCGAAATTGAGCGTGTTGACCTTCAGTAGCGCGAAATAGCGCTCGCCCTCTTTCGGGCTGCGGATATGGCCTTCGATGGTGTCGCCGGTGCGCAGGCCAAAACGGCGGATCTGCGAGGGCGAAACGTAGATGTCGTCGGGGCCCGGCAGATAATTCGCATCGGGCGAGCGGAGGAAGCCGAATCCGTCGGAGAGCACTTCGACGACGCCTTCGCCGACGATATCGGTCTCGGCGAGCGCGAGTTGCTTGAGGATGGCGAACAGCAGCTCCTGCTTGCGCATGGTGCTGGCGTTCTCGACCCCGTTCTCTTCCGCGAACGAGACGAGCTCAGCCGGGGTCTTCGACTTGAGGTCCTGGAGTTTGATTTCCCGCATTGGGGTGGTCCTGTGGGGTAGCCTTAGAAGAGGGGGGTGCGAGGAGGCTCTGAAATGCGGACGTGAGAAGGCAAGGTCCGCAGGACTAGCAAGGTGAGTGCCGGGAGGCTTCAAACCTGATGTGGTGTCCGGCTTCTGGAAAGCCCGGACACAACCACATCCGCCTGCGTTGGGTGGGATGTCGACAATATAGAAAATCGCTTCCAGCTCCGCAAGCCGAAGCTCTGAGCTAATCGTCGGCGCGACCTGCCTAGAACGGCTTCACGATCACCATGATGACGATGAAAATCATTAGAATGGTCGGTACCTCATTGATTATTCGATAGAATTTCTGACTGCGCGGGCGCCTGTCGGCGGCGAAATCCTTCAGCCAACGGGAAAAAAAGCCGTGGACCGCGGACATTGCCAGGACCAATGCCAGTTTTACGTGCAACCAGGGCGACGCGAACCAATGGCCGGACCACGCAAGATAGAGACCGGCCAGCCAGGTCACGATCATGGCCGGATTGATGATCGCCTTGAGCAGCCGACGTTCCATGATCTTGAACGTTTCCGACTGCTTCGAGCCGATCTCGGCTTCGCAATGATAAACGAACAGCCGCGGCAGATAGAGCATGCCGGCCATCCAGGAGATGACGGCGATCACGTGCAGCGCCTTGATCCACTCGTACATGCCGGCAGCCTCCCCTGTCTCGCGGTGCGCGTTTTCAGACGCAACCCAGGATCCATGTCGCTCGAGCGCGCCCTGTCCTACCGAACAGTGGATGGAACGAGTTCGGTAAGAATTCATTCATAGATTTGGGTGCACACACATATCCGCGTGCTCGGCTCTTCTAAACCTAAAACTTTTAGAATCTTAAGGTTTGAGTCTTAGTGACCGTGGATTGGACTCACACAATTCCGTCCGCCACTTCACGCGCGCTTGTTCACACCCATCAACATATCCTGCGCGACCTCGAACCGTTCGGATAAGCCGCCCGGACTCAAGGGCTTGCGCTCCTGCGTCGGCAGCTTATCAAGAGACTTGTCCGCGCAATCCCGCTCGCCCCATCACAGGGCGCCGGAGTTGTCCTGACGGGCAGTGGTGTGAAGAAAATCGGCCGTTATCCCGCCCCTGGTGTCGCACATCCCTTTCCAAGGGGTTAAGCTCCACAGAAATCCACAAACCGCCCCGCCCTCATACAAAGAGTTTTTGTGCCGACCTCGAACAATTATTTCCATCTGCATCTGGTCTCCGACTCCACTGGTGAGACGCTCATCACCGTGGCGCGCGCGGTCGCGGCCCAATACGCCAACGTGACGCCGGTCGAGCATGTCTATCCGCTGGTGCGCAGCCAGAAGCAGCTCGACCGCGTGCTCGATGAGATCGAGGAAGCGCCGGGGATCGTGCTGTTCACGCTGCTCGAAAAGGATCTGGTCGCCAGGCTCGAGGACAAGTGCAAGCAGATCAATGTTCCCAGCCTGTCGATCATCGGCCCGGTGATGCAGCTGTTCGAAGCCTATCTCGGCGCTGCGACCACGGGACGCGTCGGCGCCCAGCACGTCCTCAACGCGGAATATTTCAAGCGCATCGACGCGTTGAACTACACGATGATTCACGACGATGGTCAGCACGTCGAAGGTCTCGACGAGGCCGACGTGGTCCTGGTCGGCGTGTCCCGGACGTCGAAGACGCCGACCTCGATCTATCTTGCCAATCGCGGCATTCGCACCGCCAATGTGCCGCTGGTTCCAGGCATTCCCGTGCCCTCGCAATTGGAGACGCTGACCCGGCCGCTGGTCGTCAGCCTGCACGCGACGCCGGAACGCCTGATCCAGATCCGTCAGAATCGTCTGCTGTCCATGGGAGCCGAGTCCGGCAGCGACACCTACACCGACAAGCAGTCGGTCACCGAGGAGGTCGCGTTCGCTCGCAAGCTGAGTGCCAAGCATGACTGGCCGCTGCTGGACGTCACGCGCCGCTCGATCGAGGAAACCGCGGCGGCGATCATGAAGCTCTATAGCGATCGCCAGCGCAACCGGCCCTCGGAATAGTCTTTCGCCATGGCTCTGTGGTGCGGCACATCCCCGCTGGTCCTGGCCTCGCAAAGCAGCGCGCGCAAAACGCTGCTGGCCAATGCCGGGCTCGAATTCGAGGCCGTGACGGCCGATATCGACGAGCGCGGCATTCAGGCCGCCTCAAGACTATCAAACCCGCGTGAGATCGCCCTGTTGTTGGCGCGAGAGAAGGCCAAGGCGGTTTCAGCCGCTCGTCCAGGAAGCTACGTGATCGGCGCCGATCAGACGCTGGCTCTCGGGATGCGTCTCTTCAACAAGCCTGCCGGTCGCGCCCAGGCGTTGGCGCAGTTGCGCGATCTCGCCGGCAAGAGCCACGAGCTGAATTCCGCGGTGGCCGTGTTGCGTGACGGCAAGATTGTTTTCGAGGACGTCTCGGTCGCCCGCATGACCATGCGGCCAATGAGCGAAGCCGAGCTTTCGGCCTATCTCGACGCCGCCGGCGATGCCGTCACGACCAGCGTCGGGGCCTATCAGCTCGAGGGCCTTGGCATCCATCTGTTCGAGCGCATCGAGGGCGATCATTTCACGATTCTCGGCCTGCCGCTGCTGCCGCTGCTTGCGTACCTGCGGAGCGAGCAGCTAATTGCGGTGTAGATGCGAGAGAAGGCTGGGTGCTGATGCGGATCCTCGGACTGACCGGCTCGATCGGGATGGGCAAATCCACCACCGCGAAACTGTTCGCGGAGGCAGGTGTCCCCGTCTACGATGCCGATGCCGCCGTCCATCAGCTCTATGAGGGCGAGGCAGCACCCGCGATCGAGGCTGCCTTCCCCGGCACCACCGTCAACGGCAAGGTCGACCGCACCAAGCTGTCGGCGCGTGTGGTGCACGATCCTGCCGCGATCAGGCAGCTCGAGCAGATCGTCCATCCGATGCTGGGCGCCTCCCGGCAGAAATTCTTCGCCGATGCCGAGGCCGCCAACGCGCCGGTCGTTGTGCTCGACATCCCGCTGCTGTTCGAGACCGGCGGCGAGAAGCGGGTCGACGCAGTGGTCGTGGTCTCGACTTCCCCGGAACTGCAGCGCGAGCGGGTGCTGGCGCGGGGCACGATGGACGAGGCAAAACTCGACGCCATCATCGCCAAGCAGATGCCGGACGCCGAGAAGCGCAAACGCGCCGATTTCGTAGTGGATACGTCACACGGACTTGAGCCGGTGCGGGCGCAAATCGCGCACATCCTGGCCGAGGTCGTTAAGATGCCGCAGCGGCGAGCCTGATTCGTCGTCTCACACGGCTCTCAAGACATGCGCGAAATCGTCCTCGACACCGAAACGACCGGCCTTGATCCGCTCCGCGGCGACCGACTGGTGGAAATCGGCTGCGTCGAGATCCTCAACCGCATGCCGACGGGGCAGAGCTTTCACGTCTACATCAACCCTGAACGGGACATGCCGGCGGAAGCATTCGCGGTGCATGGTTTGTCGTCGGAATTCCTGGCGACGAAGCCATTGTTCCACGAGGTCGCCGACGAGTTTCTGGAGTTCATCGGCGACGCCCCGCTGGTGATCCACAACGCCTCGTTCGACATCGGCTTCATCAATGCCGAGCTTGACCGCATCAAGCGCGCCGCGATCCCGCGCGAGCGGCTGGTGGACACGCTGCTGCTGGCGCGCCGCAAGCATCCCGGCGTGTCCAACCGGCTCGACGATCTCTGTTCGCGCTACGCGATCGACAATTCACACCGCACCAAGCACGGCGCGCTGCTGGACGCCGAGCTGCTGGCTGAAGTCTATGTCGATCTGGTCGGGGCGCGACAGTCGCAGCTGCTGCTGGCTTCGGACACCCAGGATATCCGCGTCAGTGCGGCCGGCGATGCGCCGCGGCGGCAGCGCTCGGTGCCGCTTGCGCCGCGGATTTCGGCAGCCGAGCGCGAAGCCCATCGGGCCTTCATCGCGACACTCGGCGACAAGGCGATCTGGAACGAGTACCTGCCCGCTCCAGCCCCGGTGGCGGTCGGTCAGGCCTGACCGGCTTGACCCTGGACGGCCATTTGCCGCTCCATGTTCTGGCGATACAGGCCGACGAAGTCGACCGGATCCAGCATCAGGGGCGGGAACCCGCCGTCGCGCACCGCGGTCGCGATAATCTCGCGGGCAAACGGGAACAACAGGCGCGGGCACTCGATCATGACCAGTGGGTGCAGGTTTTCCTTCGGCACGTTGACGATCCGGAACACGCCGGCATAGGCGAGTTCGAACGAGAACATCACCTTACCTGCGGTCTCGGCCTTACCCTCGACCGACAACGTCACCTCGAACTCCTGTTCGCTGAGATTGTTGGCGTTGACGTTGATCTGGATGTTGATCTGCGGCGGCTGGCCCTGCTGCTGGAGCGAGGTCGGCGCATTGGGATTTTCGAACGAGAGGTCCTTGGTATATTGCGCCAGCACGTTGAGCTGGGGAGCCTGGGCCGCCTCGGGAGGGGTGCCGTTACCGTTGGTCATGAAAGTCTCTCCTTACCCGATTGGGGCTGAATTTCGCGGCGGTTGGCTAACATAGGGCCGCCTCGTTCCACAAGGACGAACGGTCCCGGATCGGGGATTTGGACCTGCGCCCGCTGTTTGGACCCTCATCCTGCCCTTTTCGCGAAATCGGGCCTTAAACGATTGAAGATGCGCGATTTCCGGGCAGGATCGGGTTTCCCCTTAAGCATAAAACGCGCTACACTTGACACTGTGCCAAAAGGCGCCATTGGCCCGGCAAGATTTCGTGCCTACATCCCACGGACCGGACGCGGACCCAAAATGGTGATGTAGACTTGCCGTTTCCGTAGGGAACGGTCTACTGGCCGGATTGATTTTCCCGGCAACGACCCCTGAAAAGACCAGAAAGCGAATACGACGTGGACATCTACACCATCATATTCCTGGCGCTGGCAGTCTTTATATTTCTGAGACTGCGTAGCGTGCTGGGGCAGCGCACGGGCAACGAGCGGCCGCCGTTCGACCGCACCGCCGCCCGCAATGCGCTGGGAGGTGCCCAGGACAACAACGTCGTGACCGTGCCGGGCAAGGTGATCGACCAGGCCCCGCTGGCGCCGACGGCCGAGCCGACCCCGCCCTCCGATCGCTGGAAGGGGCTGACCGAACCTGGCACTGCGCTGGCGCAGGGCCTCGATGCCATCGTCGAGAAGGATTCCACTTTCGACCCGCGCCATTTCATCTCGGGCGCCCGCGGCGCCTACGAGATGATCGTGCTGGCCTTCGCCAATGGCGACCGCCGCGCGCTGCGCGACCTGTTGTCGTCGGACGTCTATGACAGTTTCGATGCCGCGATCAAGGAGCGCGAGAAGAACGAGCAGAAGACCGAGACGCGCTTCGTTTCGATCGACAAGGCCGAGCTCGTCGGCGCCGAGCTGCGCGACCGCACCGCCCAGCTCACCGTGCGCTTCGTTTCGCAGATGATCTCGGCCACCCGCGACAAGGCCGGCAACATCGTCGACGGTAGCGCCGACACGGTCGCCGACATTACCGACATCTGGACTTTCGCCCGCGACATCTCCTCTCGCGATCCGAACTGGAAGCTGGTTGGCACCGGAAGCGCGAACTAAGGTCTTTCTGAAGAACAGCGCGACGGCGCTTTGCGCGGGGGCCGTCGTGCTGGCGTCGTTTTCGCTCGGTGCCGAGGCGGCGCGGCGCCACCATCGCAGCCATCATCATCACCCGCGGCAATTGCCTGCCGCCCCGCCGCGGGCCTTGCCCTATCCGCAGCTCCCCCTGCCGTTCGAAATTCCCGGCGCCCAATATCTGCCGTTGGCCTGGGCGGACGTGAAGGGCTGGGACGACGACAATCATCTTGCCGCCTACAAGACGTTCCGCGCCAGCTGCCGGCCGATCAGTGCGCAGAACGGCGCGGCCGAACCCAAGGCTTTGGGCGCCTCGCTGAGCGAGCCTTGCAGGGCGGCCAAAACGCTCGACCTCGCCGACGACGCCAAAGCGAAGACCTTCTTCGAGGCGAATTTCGCGCCGCTGCGGATCTCGCGCCTCGGCGAGTCCGACGGTTTCGTCACCGGCTATTACGAGCCGGTGCTGGAGGGATCGCGCACGCAAACCGACGTCTACAACGTGCCGGTCTATCGTCGTCCCTCGAATTTGTTCGTGCGCGGCTACAAGCAGGATTCGCTCAGCCTGCCCAACAAGGGCCCGGTCTATCGCAAGATCGGCCGCCGCAAGCTGGTGCCCTATTACGACCGCGGCGAGATCGAGGACGGCAAGATCGCCGGGCGAGGACTCGAGATTGCCTGGCTGAAGGATCCGACCGATCTCCTGTTCGCCCAGATCCAGGGCTCGGCACGGATCAAGTTCGAGGACGGCAGCTCGGTTCGGCTCAATTATGACGCCTATAACGGCTATCCCTACACGGCCGTCGGCCGCATCCTGATCGAGCGCGGCATCATCCCGAAAGAGGAGATGTCGATGCAGAAGATCAGGGAGTGGATGGCCCAGAACCCCGACGGCGCCAAGGAGCTGCGCCGCGCGAACCGTGCCTACATCTTCTTCCGCGAGGTCAACCTCTCCGACAAGGACGAGGCGGTGGGTGCGCAAGGCATTCCGCTGACGGCCGGCCGCTCGATCGCGGTCGACAAATCGCTGCATGTCTACGGCACGCCGTTCTTCATCGAGGGCGAGCTGCCGATCGAGTCCGAACGCGCCAAGACGCCGTTCCACCGGCTGATGATCGCGCAGGACACCGGTTCGGCCATCATCGGCCCCGCGCGCGCCGATCTGTTTTTCGGCGCTGGCCAGGAGGCCGGCCGTATCTCCGGGCGGCTGCGCCATCCCATGCATTTCGTGATGCTGGTGCCAAAGAGCCTCGATCCTGGACCGCACGCGGCGAAGTTGCCGATACCCGACCCCAGGCCCTCGGAGAAGATCGCAAAGCTGTTTCCGCAAACCGACCCGACAAAGACGGGCACGCCTGTTGCCGCCGCGGTGCAAGGCAAGAACGAAACGGTTGCCATCGCCGATCCCGTTCCGCTACCGGTGCCGCGTCCAGCTATCGACCCTGTTCAAGAGCCGCGTCGACCGGTGAAGAATCGTCCTCATCGGCAGCAATGAAACGATCATCCCGTCCGCCCGTGCTGGAGCCTCGCCCCTCGCCGCGTCGCCGTGCGCTGAGCGAGGAGGAGCGCGAGCTGTGGGACCTCGTTTCGAAGCAGGTCAAGCCGTTGAGGAAGTACCGCGTGCCGAAGGCGCATGCCGCGCCTCGCGCTGAATCGTCGCCGGCTGTGACTGCCATGCGACCGGCGTCATCGCCGCGGCCCGTCGCCGCCACGCCGGCGCCGCGCGTGACGAAGCCGTCCATTCCGCCCCTTGCGCCGCTTGGCAAGCGCGAGCGGACAAAACTGTCGCGCGGCCGCAGCGAGATCGAGGCGCGGCTCGACCTGCACGGCATGACCCAGATGCGTGCCCATCGCGCGCTGGCCGGCTTCCTGCACCGCGCCCATCAGGACGGCCTGACCTTCGTGCTCGTCATCACCGGCAAGGGCCGCAGCGGCGGCGAAAGCGGCGTGCTCCGCCGCCAGGTGCCGGAATGGCTCAGCCTGCCCGAATTCCGCGCCTTCGTCGTCGGCTTCGAGACCGCGCATATCGGCCACGGCGGCGAGGGCGCGCTGTATGTACGGATCAGGCGGGCGAGGTCTTAAAACGGCCGCACGATTCCGACGCGCGGGATCAGCGTCAGCATCAAACCGAAAAGGTTTGTCCTTTGGTCCTCCGCCGGGATCAGCGCAGCTTCCTGCTTTGCCGGCAGCATCTTCACCGCATGCAGGATCAGGAACATGCAGACCGCCCAGTTCGAGATCCAGCGCGAATAGTCGAACACCATCGCGAACATCACGACATAGGCGAGACTGATGCCGACCATCGCCGCGACGACGAGGCGGCGGTGCGTCGCGCTGGCGAGTGCCCCGATCAGGCTCGCAAGATAGCGCCACAACGGCGAGTGCAGCCAGATCAGCAGTGCGAACACGGGCACGCCGAGAATGTTGCGCGGCAGCCGGCCCCAGGTGTCGGCAATCTCCTTCGCCAGCGGCTGGTACCAGATGTAGGCAAATTGCAGCAGGTCGGTCCGCGACGGATCGGCCATCCGGCTCTTCAGATACGCCACGAAATCCGCTTCGGGGATCGGCATCGTTCCCAGGAATTGCGCCGCGAAGAACAGTGCGGAGATGATGAGCACGGCAACGGCGCCGAAAGCGACGTTGCTGCGGTTGCTGCCATAGGTCAGGTAGTGCCGGACCACGACGATGGTGATGATCGTCGGCACATACATCAAGAGATGAATGTGATGGATCAGCACGAGAATGATCGAGAACAGTGCGGCCGCGGCGACGAACAGCAGCGAGCCCGCGGGCATCAGCAGCAGGATGATCGCCAGCGCGCAGCCATAGATGACGAAATGGCCGAGCATATGCATGAAGTTCTTCAGGAAGAACGGCGAGCCCGCGATGAAGACGAACAGCGGCAGCGTCTTCGCAGTGAAGCCAAAGGTCTTCTGGAATAGCCTTGCGTACAGCGCTGATGTCGCCAGCCACGTTGCCCCGCCGAGCGCGAACACCAGCCAGACCGGTACCTTCACCGGTACCTTCGCCGTGAACAGCGCGACGATCGCTCCGATCAGCGCGCGCTTGATGAAGCCGAAATGATAGTCGACGATGAGGTGGATGTAGGGGACGTAAGGCGGCAGCTGGATCTTGTGGACGAACACGCCGACGATGACGATGGCATTGATCGCGAGCAGCAGCCGCCAGGGATTTTGCAGGATGCGCGCGGTCACGCCCCACCCGAACTGGTGAGAGCAACCTCCGCTGTCGTCCCGGGCAAGCGAAGCGCGACCCGGAACCCATAACCACAGGCGGTCGTTTGTGCCGGGATCGGAGCCGCCATCTGTTTCAACAAGGACCGCTGGTGGTTATGGGTCCCTGCTTTCGCAGGGACGACCGCGGATAAATAGCGGACTGAACCAAAACTACAAAATGAACCGGCTCAGATCCGCGTTCTTGGCGAGGTCCCCGACGTGCTTCTGCACGAAATCCGCATCCACCTTGATCGTCTCGCCGCTGCGGTCGGGGGCGGTGAAGGAGATATCGTCCAGCACCCGCTCCATCACGGTCTGGAGCCGCCGCGCGCCGATGTTCTCGACCGTGGAGTTGACGGCGACCGCGACGTCGGCGAGTGCGTCGATCGCGCCGTCGGTGATGTCGAGCGTCACGCCCTCGGTCTGCATCAGCGCGACATATTGCTTGATCAGCGAGGCCTCGGGCTCGGTCAGGATGCGGCGCATGTCGTCGCGGGTCAGCGCCTGCAATTCGACGCGGATCGGCAGGCGGCCCTGCAATTCCGGCAGCAGGTCGGACGGCTTTGCGACGTGGAATGCGCCCGAGGCGATGAACAGGATGTGATCGGTCTTGACCGCGCCGTGCTTGGTCGAGACCGTGGTGCCTTCGATCAGCGGCAACAGATCGCGCTGCACGCCCTCGCGCGAGACGTCGCCGCCGACGCGGCCGTCGCGCGCGCAGATCTTGTCGATCTCGTCCAGGAACACGATGCCGTTGTTCTCGACCGCGCTGATCGCCTCCAGTGTCAGCTGCTCGGTGTCCAGCAGCTTGTCGGATTCCTCGTTGACGAGGAGCTCATGCGAGCCCTCGACCGTCAGCCGCCGCGTCTTGCTGCGGCCCCCTAGCTTGCCGAAGATGTCGCCGAGCGAGATCGCGCCCATCTGCGCGCCCGGCATGCCCGGAATCTCGAACATCGGCATGCCGCCGCCGGACGACTGCGTCTCAATCTCGATTTCCTTGTCGTTGAGCTCGCCGGCGCGCAGCTTCTTGCGGAAGGATTCGCGCGTCGCCGAGCTCGCATTGGCGCCGACCAGCGCATCGAGCACGCGCTCCTCGGCGGCGAGCTGGGCGCGCGCGTGCACGTCCTTGCGCTTCTTCTCGCGCACCTGGGCGATCGCGACCTCGACGAGGTCGCGCACGATCTGCTCGACGTCGCGGCCGACATAGCCGACCTCGGTGAACTTCGTCGCTTCCACCTTCAGGAACGGCGCGTTCGCGAGCTTGGCGAGCCGTCGCGCGATTTCCGTCTTGCCGACCCCGGTGGGACCGATCATCAGGATGTTCTTCGGCAGAACCTCCTCCCGCAAGGAGCCGGAGAGCTGCTGCCGCCGCCAGCGGTTGCGCAGCGCGATCGAAACGGCGCGCTTGGCGTCGCCCTGGCCGACGATGAAACGATCGAGTTCGGAAACGATTTCGCGGGGAGAAAAGTCTGTCATGTGTGCTTAGCTAGGGTCAGATGCAGGCCGGGACAAGCCGCTTTTTTGGCCGTCAGATCATCGGCGGGCCCGATTGCCATTGTTTCACGCCCTCGATCGGATGGATCAGCATCAGGATGTTGAGCGTCAGATTGTCGCGAATATGGAGCGCCAGCACGATCTCGAAGGCGAGGCCGAGCAGGACAGTGACCGGGACGGGCAGCACGCGCGCGGCGAGGAACCCCAGCACCATGAACAACGTGTCCGAAACCGAATTGACGATGCTGTCGCCGTAATAATCCAGCGAGATCGTGCCGGCGCGATAGCGCTCGATGATGAACGGCGAGTTCTCGACGATCTCCCAGGCGCCCTCGATCAGCATCGCAATGATCAGCCGGACGGGCCACGACAAGGTCAGGAACGGCGAACGAGCGAACAGCAGCCAGGTCAGGCCGTAGAACAGGAAGCCGTGCAGCACGTGTGAAAAACTGTACCAGTCGGCGATGTGCTGCGAATTCTCCGAGCTGTTCACCACGCCATGCCAGAGCTTGATGGTGCCGCAGGTGCAGATCGGCACGCGCCCCATCGCGAACAGGATCGAGGCCTGCAGCGCCAGCAGCAACAGCGCAATGCCGACCCAGGCGAACGGCGGGACCGCGACCTTGCTCTCGCTCGCCTGCACCAGGGTCACGGTTCGCGCGCCATCAGCAGTGCCGGACCGTCGGGCGTCTCCACCATGCGGTCGCGGATGAATCCCGCTTTCTCGTAGGCGCGTATCGCGCGCGCGTTGAGCGGATCCGGATCGGTGACCATGCGCGGCAAGCCCTGCCGCAGCTGCTCGTCGACGAAGGCGCGGATGAACGCCGAGCCGTGGCCGCGTCCGATCATGTCGCTTTCTCCGATGAACTGGTCGATCCCACGCGTGCCCTCCGGTTGGGGCCCGAAGCCCGTGTTCCAGGCAGTCAGGCGGTAGCATTGAAGATAGCCGAATGGCTTGTCGCCGGCCAACACGATGAACTGGTTCATGGCCGGCTCGATGAGGTCGCCGCTCACCAGCGCAAACTGCTCGTCCGGATCGCCCCACCATTCCCGCACATGCGCCTCGCCCAGCCAACGCCGGATCAGCGGCAGGTCGGCCGCGCTCATCGGGCGGAAGGTGAAGCTGAGGGTCTCTGGCGACCACAGCGGTGCAGTCACAGCCCTACCCGGTCGCCAGGCTTTCAATGGTCAGATTGCCGTTGGTGTAGACACAGATGTCGGCGGCGATGTCGAGGGAGCGGCGGACGATGGTCTCGGCGTCCTTGTCGGTGTCGAGCAGGGCCCGTGCCGCCGCAAGGGCATAGTTGCCGCCGGAGCCGATCGCCATCACGCCGGCCTCGGGCTCGAGCACGTCGCCGGTGCCTGTGAGCACCAGGGAGACGTCCTTGTCGGCGACGATCATCATGGCCTCCAGCCGCCGCAAATAGCGGTCGGTGCGCCAGTCCTTGGCGAGCTCGACCGCGGCCCGGGTCAGCTGTCCCGGATATTGCTCGAGTTTGGCTTCCAGCCGCTCGAAGAGGGTGAAGGCGTCGGCCGTGGCGCCGGCAAAGCCCCCGATCACGTCGCCCTTGCCGAGCTTGCGGACCTTCTTGGCGTTGGACTTGATCACGGTCTGGCCGATCGAGACCTGACCGTCACCGCCGACCACCACCTTGCCGCCCTTGCGGACCGTCAAAATCGTGGTGCCGTGCCAGCCCGGCGAGCTGTTCTGGGAAGTCTGCATGAGTGATCCTCGTTGTCCGGCCTGATTTAGGCGGTCGGGGGCGGGGGGACAACCTGGGCACAACGGGCCGTTCCGGCCCTAGATTTCGCTCACCATAGGCGGAAGTGCCGGCCTGCCGGAGCGTTCCCGCAGTAGCTAAGGCGTCATTTGGCTGTTAAAAGACCGCCGTTTTCGGCCCCCGAGCATGATCCGGAAAAGGGGACACCCGTTCTCCGGAAAGATCATGATCAAATAGAAGCGAAAGCCAGCTTTCAATGCGCACCGCGACGATCAAGCGCAAGACCAAGGAAACCGACATCGAAGTCTCCGTGAACCTCGATGGCACCGGCGTGTCCAATATCGCGACCGGCATCGGCTTTTTCGACCATATGCTCGATCTCCTCGCCCGCCATTCCCGCATCGACCTCACGGTCAAGGCGGTGGGCGACCTGCACATTGATCATCACCATACCACCGAAGACACCGGCATCGCGCTGGGCCAGGCGGTCAGGCAGGCGCTCGGCAACATGGCGGGCATCACCCGCTATGCCGGCATGCACATGCCCATGGACGAGACGCTCTCGCGCGTGGTCATCGACATCTCGGGCCGCCCGTTCCTGGTGTTCAAGGTCGACTTTCCCCGCGACAAGATCGGCGAGTTCGACACCGAGCTGGTGCGTGAATGGTTCCAGGCCTTCGCCATCAACGCCGGCGTGACTCTCCACGTCGAGACCCTATATGGCGATAACAGCCACCATATCGCCGAGTCCTGCTTCAAGGGTCTGGCGCGGGCGCTGCGGGCGGCGGTCGCGATCGATCCGAAGGCGGCGGGCGAAATCCCGTCCACCAAGGGCTCGCTCGGCGGCTGACATCTTCGTCTCGGTGGCAACACGCTGCCGGCGGCATCACTGAATTCGAAGAACGGGGCATCACCATGCCTGTCTACACAGTTCACGCTCCCTTCCCTGGCGGAGCCGATCTGCGCGCGACCGACAAGTTCGTCTTCGTGCGCGACGGCTTCCATTTCTGGGCGATGATCTTCGGCCCGTTCTGGCTGCTGTGGAATCGGCTGTGGCTGGCGCTGATCGGCTGGGTGCTTTTCACGGCCGCGTTCAGTGCGGGGCTGAACAGCCTCGGTGTCGGCCGCAGCTCGATCGTCTTTGCCAATCTCGTCGTCGCGCTGCTGATGGGTTTCGAGGCCTCGAGCCTGCGCCGCTGGACGTTGTCGCGCGGCAAATGGCGGCAGCTCGACGTGGTGGTTGCCGACAACGGCGACACCGCCGAGCGCCGCTTCTTCGAGCGCTGGAGCCAGAAGCAGCACGGCATCGTCAACGATCAATGGGCCATCGATCGCGGCGGTCCGCCGCCCACCCGCAACACGCCGGGTCAGCAATTTTCGAACCCGCCGCCAATTCCGGCCGGCGGCATCATTGGGTTGTTTCCAGAACCGGGAGGGTCAAGATGAGCGTCGCCATCATCGATTACGGTTCCGGCAATCTGCATTCCGCCGCCAAGGCGTTCGAGCGCGCCGCACGCAGCCTGGAGAGCCCGCAAAAAGTCTTCGTCACCAGCGATCCGGACCAGGCCTACGGCGCCGATCGCCTGGTGCTCCCGGGCGTCGGCGCCTTCGCCGATTGCCGGCGCGGCCTCGATGCCGTCAACGGCATGGTCGAGGCGATCACCGAGGCGGTGCGGGTCAAGGCGCGGCCCTTTTTCGGCATCTGCGTCGGCATGCAGCTGATGGCGACCCGCGGCAAGGAGCACGTCATCACCGACGGTTTGAACTGGGTCGGCGGCGACGTCGAGAAGATCACCCCGCGCGATGAAAGCCTCAAGATCCCGCACATGGGCTGGAATACGCTCGACGTGCTGCAGGAACATCCGGTGCTGAACAAGCTGCCGCTCGGCCCCAAGGGCCAGCACGCCTATTTCGTGCACTCCTACCACCTCAATGCCACCAGCGAGGCGGACGTGCTCGCGCGCGCCGATTACGGCGGCCCCGTCACCGCGATCGTGGCGAAGGACACCGCGATCGGAACGCAATTCCATCCCGAGAAGAGCCAGCGTTTTGGGCTGGCCCTGATCTCGAACTTCCTGAGATGGAATCCGTGACGACTACGACGCCTTCCATCTCGTCATTGCGAGCGGAGCGAAGCAATCCAGGGTCTCTCCGTTGGGGCAAACTGGATTGCTTCGCTCCGCTCGCAATGACGGGGTGCATGGCTGGCAGCGCCGTTCTCTCGAGGGAACGGTAAAAGGTATGACATGATCCTTTTTCCCGCGATCGACCTCAAGAACGGCCAGTGCGTGCGCCTCGAGCAGGGCGACATGGCGCGCGCGACCGTGTTCAACCTCAATCCGGCCGCGCAGGCGCAGAGCTTTGCGGAGCAGGGCTTCGAGTATCTCCACGTCGTCGATCTCGACGGCGCCTTCGCCGGCAAGCCTGTCAACGCGCAGGCCGTCGAGGCGATGCTGAAGACGATCAAGATCCCGGTGCAGCTCGGCGGCGGCATTCGCGATCTCGCCACCGTCGAAGCCTGGCTCGACAAGGGCATCACCCGCGTCATCATCGGCACCGCGGCGGTGCGCGATCCCGAGCTGGTGAAGTCTGCGGCGAAGAAGTTTCCCGGCCGCGTAGCCGTGGGCCTCGACGCGCGTGACGGCAAGGTCGCGGTCGAAGGCTGGGCCGAGACCTCGCAAGTCACCGTGCTCGAGATCGCAAAGCGCTTCGAGGATGCCGGCGTCGCCGCCATCATCTTCACCGACATCGCGCGCGACGGGCTGCTCAAGGGCCTGAACCTCGATGCAACCATTGCGCTGGCCGACGCCATTTCCATTCCCGTGATCGCTTCCGGCGGCCTCGCCTCGATCGAGGACGTCAAGGCGATGCTGGCGCCGCGGGCGAAAAAGCTCGCCGGCGCGATCGCCGGCCGTGCGCTCTACGACGGCCGGCTCGATCCCGCCGCCGCCCTCACTTTGATCCGCAACGCGCGCGCGTAGGAGCCGACAGATGTTCAAGGTGCGCGTGATCCCCTGCCTCGACGTCAAGGACGGCCGAGTCGTCAAGGGCGTTAACTTCGTCGATCTGCGCGATGCCGGCGATCCCGTCGAGGCCGCGATCGCCTATGACGCCGCCGGCGCCGACGAGCTCACCTTCCTCGACATCACCGCGACCCATGAGAACCGCGGCATCATGCTGGACGTGGTCCGGCGCACGGCGGAAGCCTGCTTCATGCCTGTTACCGTCGGCGGCGGCGTGCGTGAAGTCAACGACATCAAGACGCTGCTGCGCGCCGGTGCCGACAAGGTCTCGATCAACAGCGCCGCGGTGGCGCGGCGCGAGTTCGTCAAGGAAGCTGCCGAAAAATTCGGCGAGCAGTGCGTGGTGGTCGCGATCGACGCCAAGCGCGTCAAGCGCCCGGGCGGCGACCGCTGGGAGATCTTCACCCATGGCGGTCGCAACTCGACCGGCATCGATGCGATCGAATATGCCCAGGAAGTGGTCTCGCTCGGGGCCGGTGAAATCTTGCTCACCTCGATGGATCGCGACGGCACCAGGCAGGGCTTCGACATTCCGCTGACCCGTGCGATCGCCGACAGTATTCCCGTTCCCGTGATCGCCTCGGGCGGCGTCGGCAATCTCGACCATCTCGTCGACGGCATCCGCGACGGGCACGCCACGGCCGTGCTGGCTGCCTCGATCTTCCATTTCGGGGAATTCACCATCCGCGAAGCCAAGGAGCACATGGCGCGACGCGGGCTGCCGATGCGCCTCGATGCCTGACGACTCCGGTTCATAAGAATGCTAGATTGGCGGACGGGATGGCCGTCCATGGTCCTGGGTGTTTCCGAGTAAGTCCGATGCCGCGTTTCACGATCCACGATCTGGCCGAGACCATCGACGCCCGCGCGGCCTCGGGTGGCGAAGCGTCCTATACCCGCAAGCTCCTCGACAAGGGCGCCGAGCATTGCGCCAAGAAGTTCGGCGAGGAAGCAGTCGAAACCGTAATCGCTGCAGTCGAAAACGATCGCGCGCATCTGATCGCTGAAGGCGCCGATCTGCTCTATCATTTCCTTGTGCTGCTCAAGGTCCGCGGCGTAAAGCTGGAAGAGGTCGAAGCCGCGCTGGACAAGCGGACGACCATGTCAGGGCTGGAAGAGAAGGCGTCGCGCAAGAGCGGCAGCTAGTGGGTTTGTGTGGGCATGATCTTTTCGGAAAACCGCTTCACACTTTTCCGGATCATGCTCTGGTGGTAACGGAAAGGCGGCGTTATGGACATCCGCGCACCCGAGCAGCAGTATAATCCGTATCGCGTCTATACGCGCGAGCAGTGGGCGCGCCTCCGCGACGATACGCCGATGACGCTGGAGCCGGGTGAATTCGACCGGCTGCGCTCGCTGCACGACCGCCTCGATCTTCAGGAAGTCGAGGACATTTATCTTCCGCTGTCGCGCCTTTTGTCGATCTATGTCGACGCCATGCAGCGCCTGTATTACGCAGAGCGCCAGTTCCTCAATATCCGCGATCGCAAGGTCCCCTACATCATCGGCGTCGCCGGCTCGGTTGCGGTCGGGAAATCCACCACGGCGCGCGTTCTGCAGGCGCTGCTGGCGCGCTGGTCGCCGCGGCCGAAGGTCGAGCTGATCACCACTGACGGATTTCTCTATCCCAACGCGGTGCTCGAGCGGCACGGCATGATGCAGAAGAAGGGCTTTCCAGAGAGCTACGATCTGCCGCTGCTGCTCAGCTTCCTCTCCGATATCAAGGCCGGCCGCCGCCACGTGCGTGCGCCGGTCTATTCGCATCTGACCTACGACATCGTGCCGAACCAGTGGGCCGAGATCGACCAGCCCGACATCCTGATCGTCGAGGGCGTCAACGTGCTGCAAACCGGCAAGCTGCCGCGTGACGGCAAGGCGGTGCCCGTCGTCTCCGACTTCTTCGATTTCTCGGTCTACATCGACGCCGACGAAGCGGCGTTGCGGCAATGGTACATCAAGCGCTTCCTGGCGCTGCGCGACACCGCATTCACCAATCCAAAATCCTACTTCAACCGCTACGCGCTGCTGTCGGACGAGGAAGCCACGGCCACCGCGATCGCGATCTGGGAACGCACCAACCTCGCCAATCTCGAGGACAACATCCTGCCGACCCGCCCCCGGGCGACGCTGATCCTGAAGAAGGGCGCCGACCACACGGTGGAAAGCGTGGCGCTCAGGCGGCTATGATGGCGCCCTGAACGAGGCGCTGGCTGGTTCGCGCGATAAGTATCTTTTGTTGCAGACCAACAATGGGTATTCCGCTATTCATTCGGAAACGGCGGGAAAGGCACCATGGTTGATCGTCTCAGAAGCGCTGCGGAGCAACTCGAAGCGCCGATCTGTCCCGACTGCCATGTCGAGATGAAGTGGTTCCGCTCCGAGCTGCTCGCGGACGAGCCGACCCCGATCATCGCACATCTCTTTGTGTGCCCGCATTGCAAGCGTGCGGCCAAGGCAGACACCATCTTCCGGGGAAGCCAGGCGCCGCCCGATAAGCTGTCTGCGCCGCGGTTTATTTCTTATGCTGCATAACATTCGGGGTCGGCCGGATCCCAAGCCCGGCTGGTGCCCATCGCCCGCTCGAGGCTCGGAATGACGATCATTTTCGGACCCCCTGTTGCGTCTTCGAGACGACGAAGATGTGCCAGGTCGTCAGAAACATCGCGGCGATGAGCGGGCCGATGACGAAGCCGTTCGCTCCGAAGGTCGCAAGGCCGCCCAGGGTGGCAAGCAGCACAACATAGCTTGGCATCTGGATCGACTGGCCGACCAGGATCGGGCGGAGAAAATTGTCCGCCAGGCCAATTACGAAGGTACCGAAAGCGAGCAGGATGAGGCCTTTCGTGACTGAGCCTGCCACAAGCAGATAAAGTGCGACCGGAACCCAGATCAGGGCGGAGCCCAGCACGGGCAGCAGCGAAACCAGCGCCATGAGCGCGCCCGCCAGCAGCGGCGCAGTCAAGCCGAGCAGCCAGAAGATGAGCCCGCCAAGGGCCCCCTGTATCAGCGCGACGAGAACGATCCCTTTGATCGTTCCGCGAACCGCGAGGGTGAACGCATCGAGAATCTCGGCGGTCTGGCTCGGGCGCAGCGGGAGTGCGTCGCGAATGCGTGCGCTGAGCTCTTCACCGTCGCGCAGCAGGAAGAACAGCAGGTACAGCATCACGAGCAAGCTTGCGACGAACTCCAGCGTCAGCTGACCGATGTTGATCGCATGCCCGGCCAGCTGTTGGCCGGCTGGGACGACCAGGCCCGACAGGCGTTCCTTGAAGGCCGAAAGATCGAGGCCGGCCAGGCGATCTAACAGGGAAGCAGCCCAGCCAGGCAGCGCGGATCTCAATTGTTGCAGGGGATGAGCGAAACTGATCTCCCCGCTCTGAACGCGCTGATACAGTTCCCCTCCCTGGTCGACGAGCGAAGCGATGACGAACGCCACGGGGATCAGGACCATGACGATCACAACGACGACAGTGAATAATGCGGCGAGGTTGGGCTTTCCCGGGATGGTTTTCAGGGCGCGTCGATAAAGCGGCGCGAAGATGATGGCCAGCAGCGCGGCCCACAACAATGCGCCGGAGAATGGCCAAAGCACCCAGGCGAACGCAACGGAGATCGCGGCAAGCAAGATGAGGAATGAGCGGTCTTCTGATGTTCTCACGTATTTGCCAGCCTTTCAGTCGCTCGTCATAGGACGTCCGTATCACAACAACGTGGCGGAGCGGCAAGTTGTGCCGAGCCAATCGCTGCGCCATGTCGCGGCAGCGCTCGGCAAGCCCAGTTTGCCGAGACGCCGCCGGAACATGCGCTCGTGAACCAGCCCGATGCTAGTCTTCCAGCCGGCGGCGCTCTGACAGTTCGCCGGAACGTCGTTACGCGATCAGAACTGAGAAAGTCTGGACTTTCCCTCGCGCCGGCAGTCCCGGCCGGAGGCCAGGGCCCTCACTTGCCAGCTTTCGCGTTCCAGTCCGCAAGCTTGATGCGCCCCGCGAAGGTGGCGGGGCCGGAGCCGTTGGCCTTGTAGACGAAGGCCTCGCCTTCCTGGACGTCGCCGGCCTGCTTGCCGAAGGCATCGGCGATGTTCGTCTTGTGGGTGACCAGGAACGTGTTGCTGCCTGCCTTCGGCGGCGCATCGACGAGCTGACGCCCGGCCTGCCCGGCCTTTGCATTGGCACCGGTCGGGTTTGCCATTCCCGACGCGCTGGCATTGCTGCTGTCCGTGAGCGCATCGACCGGCTTGACCTCGCGGCCGGAGATCAGCTTGCCGGCCTCGACCGCGCGGTTCAGCCTGCTGGTGTAGACGTCGCCGATCGGGATCGCCTGCTCCCTGATCGCTGCCCCGATCTGGCGTGCCATGTCCCTGCCCTTGTCACTGAGCTGACGCTGGGCGCTCATGTCGTCGAATTTGAACGGGTAGACGTCCTTCTGGCTGTCGTCGGTCGCGGTGTGCCGGAAGATCAGGACGTAGCCGCCTTGCTTGAGCGAGGAGATGAGTTCCGGCGTATCGGCTGCGGCCTGTCGGGAAATTCCAGCGAGGAGGACAACAAGTGCGAGGCGGCAAAGCACGTTCATGCGCAAAACCCTCTCTTGCAAATGCCCCCGGAGGATGGTGACGCGCAACGCGCTCGATTTCAATTAGCGATTGCCGGCCGGGATCAGGTTCCCGCAGGATTCGCCAAGGCCAGATGCCGGAATGCGGCCAGACCGGCCAGCGCCTCGTCAAGCTTCTCCCGGTCGAGCGGCTTGATCAGAAATCCGTTCATGCCCGCCTCGAAGCAGGCATAGCGATCCTCCACCAGCGTGTTGGCGGTGAGCGCGAGGATCGGCGTGTGGTGACCGCCCGTGGCGGCCTCATGCGCGCGGATGCGTTTCGTCGCCTCGATGCCGTCGAGCTGCGGCATCTGAATGTCCATCAGCACGAGATCGTAGGGCGTGCCGGCGGATGAGGCGGCGAGCCAGGATTCCAGCGCGGCCTCGCCGTGGACGGCGATGACGACGCGGTGGCCGAGCTTGGTCAGCAGCGAGCGCATCAACAATGCGTTGATCTCGTTGTCTTCGGCGACGAGGATCGACAGGCCTTTCGCCGGCGCTGGGCCGGTGGATGCAGCCGGCGGCTCTGGCGCGAGATCGGGAGAGGCGACCTCCGGCGTCAGGGCGAGGCGTGCGGCGAGCGAGGCCGTCCGCAGCGGCTTCATCAGAAAGCCGGTGAAGGCCGGCGACAGCTTCTCGTGGCGTGAGCTCGACGTCAGCAGCACGAGGCGCTGCAATGCATGCGCGCGGGCGGCCTCACCCAGACGGTCGGCAATGGCAGGACCGATCGCACGATCGATCAGCACTGCGTGCCACGAGCGTTCCGGCAGCAGTGCTTCGGCAACCGCCGCATCCGCAACCAAGCAGGTCTGGCCGCCCCAGCGCTCGAGGCGCCGCGCGATCAACGAGGCCTCGATGCCGTCGGCGACGACGAGCATCGACTTGCCGGTGAGATCGGGGCTCGGAAATACCGTCTGGCCGGCGCCGGCCTGCGACGGCGGAAGGGGCACCGCGACCTCGAAGGTCGAGCCCCTGCCCGGCTCGCTCGTGAGCGCGATCCGGCCGCCCATGCGCTTGACGATGCGTTCGCTGATGGCAAGGCCGAGTCCAGTGCCGCCATAGGTGCGGGCGACGCGCTCGTCGGCCTGCTCGAACTCGCGGAAGATACGCTGCTGGGCTTCGGCTGCGATGCCGATGCCGGTATCGCGGACCAGGAAGCTGATCTCGTTCGGCCAGATGCCGGGCTCGACGATCAGCGCAACGCCGCCGTGAGCTGTGAACTTGATGGCATTGCCGGCGAGATTGAGCAGCACCTGGCGCAGCCGCGCGGCGTCGCCGACGACCTCGAGCGGCAGGCGCTCGTCGACATAGGCGGCGATCTCGAGCGTCTTCGCCTGCGCGCGCGGCGCGAGCAGCTCGGTGATCTCCTCGACCAGGGTCGAGAGCGCGAAGGGACGTTGATCGAGGTCAAGCTTGCCGGCTTCGATCTTGGAATAGTCCAGCAATTCCTCGATCAGCGCCATCAAGGCTTCGCCCGAGGTTTTCACCGCCCTGGCATAGGTCGCCTGCTCCGGCGTCAGCGTGGTGTCGAGCAGGAGGCCGCCCATGCCGATGATGCCGTTGAGCGGCGTTCGGATCTCGTGCGAGGCCATCGCGAGGAAGCGCGATTTGGCGCGGTTGGCGGCATCGGCCTGGTCGCGCGCGTCGGACAATGCGCGTTCGGTCTCGGTGCGGTCGGTGACGTCGCGTCCCACGCTCTGCAGTTCGGCGGGCTGTCCGGCATCGAGCCGGACATAGCCCTCGCGCCAGGCGATCCAGCGCGCGCCGAGCGGGGTTGCGATCTTCTGGTCGTGGATGCGCGTGCCGTTGCTCTCGCGGGCATTGTCGCCCTGCTCCAGCACGTCGAAATCGAAGCGCGTGCCGACCAGTGCGCTGCGCGCCTGTCCTGCGAGTGCGCAATAGGCCTCGTTGGTAAAGGTGATGCGGCCCTCCGTGTCGCGCAGCACGATGAGGTCGCCCTGCTGTTCGAACAGGCTGCGGGCGCGTTCTTCCGCTTCCTTCAGCTCCCAATTGCGGTCGATCAACGCCTCATTGTGGGCGGCGAGCGTGCGCAACCGCTTGTTGACGAAGCGCAGGCGCATGCTCAGCGTCGCAAGGCCGAGGCAGGCGAGCGCGAACAGGAAGCTCGCGCCGATCGCAAAGGCGTGGGGATCGTAACCGGAATTCTCGGACCGGCTGCCGGACACGAAACCATAGGCGCCGCCGAAGGTCGCCGAGAAGATCATGAAGGAGCGGATCGCGAAGGCAATGCGGGGGTGCTGCCGCTTGAAGCGGCGCATGCGCACCTTGATCCGGAACGTCCGACCCATCGCCACCGACCCGACTCTTGCTTGAAGCCCCGCCACCGCCGCGTGCGACCATGGCCCGCTGACCTTGCGAACAGCTTGAGGCCCTGGTTCTGCGTCCAAACAGGGTTGACGAGGTGTTAACGGCTCAGAGCGAAGCCGCCTGGAAGCGGCCATGGCCGCCGCGGGCGCCGACGATCAGCGCCGCCGCCTCGCGCTGCGAGAACGTCTTCGACTGCACATAGATGCGGTAATCCGCCGGTCCTTCGCTGGAGAGATAGACCACCGGCCCGCCGTCGACGGGCTGCGCGGCAATCGAGATCAGTCGTGTCGAGGGGGTGGCCTGGCAGGAGTCCGGCTCGGAGCCGAGACCGTCGTCCACCACAGTGAAGTCCGCGGCGTCCGCGTCATCGGTGATCTGGACCCGCACGGTGGCCCGCGCGGGATCGTCGGTGAAGGCGACATGCATGCCGGCAGTCCAGAACAGGGATGTGAGCTCGACCGTAGTGTCGCCGAGCGCGATGCAGGGATGCGAGACCGATCCGATGTCTGCACGGGCGAACACCGCTATCGCCAGCAGGGGAACAACCGAGGCCAGGATCTTGAAACGCAACATGACACTCTACTCGCCGGGCCCTTCTGGAACTCACAACCGAAACTCGCGGGCCTTATGGTTTGCAGAGCGTAAAGGAAACTCGTTACCGCCGGGTTGATGCGCGACGCGATCACGCCATCTGGCGCACATCCTCCGCGAGTGCGCGGTAGGACAATGCTTCGGCGAGGTGCAGCCGGCCGATCCTGTCCGCGTGGTCGAGGTCGGCCAGCGTGCGCGCCACCCGCAGCACGCGGTGATAGCCGCGCGCCGACAGCCGCATGGTCTCGGCGGCATCGCGCAGCAGCTTGGCGCCTTGCGCATCCGGCTTTGCGATCTCCTCCAGCACCGAGGCGGGCGCCTCGGCATTGGTGCGGACCTTGGGCAGGCCGGCATCCGCATAGCGCGCGAGCTGGATGTCGCGCGCCGCCGCCACGCGTGCGGCGACCTCGGCGGAGCCTTCCGCCGGCGGGGGCAGGATCAGGTCCGCCGCGGTCACGGCCGGCACCTCGATGCGCAGATCGATGCGGTCCATGAGGGGACCGGAGATGCGCGCCTGGTAGTCGCCGGTGCAGCGGTCGATGCGGCCGCGCTTGCAGGCATAGCCGGGCTCGAACGCATTGCCGCAGCGGCAGGGATTCATCGCCGCGACCAGCATGAAGCGGGCAGGGTAGGTGACGCGGTGATTGGCGCGCGACACCGCAACCTCGCCGTTCTCCAGGGGCTGGCGCAGCGAATCCAGCACGCGCGGATCGAACTCCGGCAGCTCGTCGAGGAACAGCACGCCCTGATGCGCCAGCGAGATCTCGCCGGGCCTGGCGCGCATGCCGCCGCCGGTGAGCGCGGCCATGCTGGCGGAATGATGCGGCGAGCGGAACGGGCGCCGCGCCGTCAGCGCGCCGCCTTCGATCTCGCCGGCCACGGACGCGATCATCGAGACCTCGAGCAGCTCGCCCGGCGACAACGGCGGCAGGATCGAGGGCAGGCGCGCCGCCAGCATCGATTTGCCGGCGCCGGGCGCGCCGATCATGAGCAGGTGATGCCCGCCGGCGGCCGCGATCTCCAGCGCGCGCTTGGCGCTTTCCTGGCCCTTGATGTCGCGCAGGTCGAGCGTGGAGGCGGCGGCCTCGTGCACCTTCGGCGAGGGCCGCGACAGCACCTGGGTGCCCTTGAAATGGTTGGCGATCTGGATCAGCGAACTCGCGGCGACGATCTGGATGTCCGGGCTCGCCCAGGCCGCCTCGGAGCCGCAGGCCGCCGGGCAGATCAGCCCTTCCTCGCGCGCATTGGCGCCGATCGCGGCGGGAAGAACGCCGGCCACCGGGGCGATCGAGCCGTCGAGGCCGAGCTCGCCGAGAACGGTGAAGCCGGTCAGCGCATCCGGCGGGATCGCGCCGATCGCCGCCATCAGCCCGAGTGCGATCGGCAGGTCGTAATGGCTGCCTTCCTTGGGCAGGTCGGCCGGTGCCAGATTGACGATGATCCGCCGCGCCGGCAGCGCCAGTCCCGAGGCGATCAGCGCCGAGCGCACCCGCTCGCGCGCCTCCGACACCGCCTTGTCCGGCAGGCCGACGATGGCGAAGGCCGGCAGGCCAGGGGCGACCTGCACCTGCACGTCGACCGCGCGGGCCTCGATCCCCTCAAAGGCGACGGTAGAAACCCGCTGAACCATGCTCAAACCAGCCTGCCCCTTTCGCGCAATTAGGGGTAGCAGAGCGCGGCCGCCTGCGCAAGAACAATACGGGAACATTCCCCGCCGCCCGCGCAAGTCCTAACCGTTCGTAAACGTGACACGGAGACTACGTCTCGAATGCGGGCTTCTGTCCTCAGCACATTCCAACGAATGTCCACTACTCCTGAGGCTGCGGGATGGGCCGTGATCTAACAAGTGAAGAAGCAAGATGCTTGCAAATCGCCGGAGAAGCGAACGTCGGGTGTGCAGCCGGCTCGCCAAGATTCATTTTGGCGCGGGCTCGCTGCCGCGGGACTGCACGATCACGGATATTTCGGACGGCGGTGTGAAAGTGGTGGCGGAATTCCTGGAAGTGCCGCCGCAATTCACCATCATCTTCGCGCCGGACTATTCCCGCCAATGCCGCCTGCGCTGGCGCATCGGCTGCGAGTTCGGCGCTGAGTTCGTCGACTAAGGTGATCCGGAAAAGTTGCGCAGCGGTTTTCCGGCAAGATCATGCTCAAATGATCGAGCGACCCGCCTCCTTAACGGGACTTTAGCGTTAATGGGTCAGCATCTCTGATCAGTTGCCGAGTGATCAGAGTATGTCCAAGCGTTCGTCCCTCGCCGCACCGGCGAGATTCCTGCTTCCCGCGCTCCTGGTGCTCGGCCTCGGTGGCTGCCAGACAGCCGGCATCGACGATGTCACCGGCGCGCTCGGCGCCAAGTCGGAACCGGTCGGCAGGGCCGACACCAAGTCCGGCATGGACGCGCTTCGCGAGCGCTATCGCGCCAGGCCCGGCGATCCCGGTGTCGCGCTCGCCTACGGCAAGGCGCTGCGCGAGTCCGGTCAGCGCGCGCAAGCCGTCGCGGTGCTGGAGCAGGCCGTGCTCGGCCATCCCAGCAACAAGGCGCTGCTCGCCGGCTATGGCCGCGCGCTTGCCGACAACGGCAATTTCCAGCAGGCCTTCGACGTCCTCAGCCGTGCGCATGCGCCGGAAGATCCGGACTGGCGTATCCTGTCGGCGCAGGGCGCGGCGCTCGATCAGCTCGGCCGCAACGAGGAGGCGCAGCAATATTACGCCGCGGCGTTGAAGATCGTGCCGAACGAGCCGACCGTGCTGTCCAATCTCGGCCTGTCCTATATGCTGCAAAACAATCTGCCGAAGGCCGAACAGGTGCTCGGCCGCGCTTATCAGCGCAATCAGAATGATGCGCGGGTCCGCGCCAATCTCGCGCTCGTGCTGGGATTGCAAGGCCGCGAGGCCGAGGCCGAAATCCTCGTGAAGGCCGATCTGCCGCCCGATCAGGCGGCGGAAAAGGTCGCGGCGCTGCGGCAGCTGCTGGCGAAGAAGCAGCAGCGGGCGGACAAGTAGCCCGCCCTTTCCAGCTTCTTGTTTTGCCGCGTTTTCTTGACGCGAGCGGTATCCACTTCGCTCGAAAACGCGTCTGCCGCTACGACGCCTTGCGATGCGGGGCTGACCCGCGCCCCGATCTGCCCTTCAGCTTCTTCAAGAGCGGCTCGAGCAGCGAGCGCTTCGGCTTCTTCACCTCGCCGCGGCCGGCGAGGCGGTTCGCCATATTCTGGAACAGAAGGGTGGTGCGGTGGGTCTTGGAGACCTCCGCGATCATCTGGCCGTTATTGGCCGCGGTCGAGAACAGTTTCGAATCGAACGGGATCACCGCGATCGGCTGGCTCTCCATGGTCTTGGCGAACGCCTTGACCTCGATCTCCGCGCGCTTGTGCATGCCGACCTGGTTGAGGCAGTACAGCGGCGGGCGATCATTGGGGCGTGCCGCTTTCAGCACGGTCAGCATGTTCTTGGTGTTGCGCAAGTTCGCGAGATCGGGCTCGGCCACGATCACGATGTCGTCGGCGTTCACCAGCGCGCGCCGCGTCCAGCCGGACCATTGATGGGGAACGTCGAGCACGATGCAGGGCGTGGTCATGCGCAGCGTGTCGAACACCGCATCGAAGGCTTCGGCACCGAAATCATAGACGCGGTCGAGCGTAGCCGGCGCCGCCAGCAGGCTGAGGCGATCGGTGCATTTGGCGAGCAGGCGCTCCATCAGCGCCGTGTCCGGCCGGTCCTGCGACAGCACCGCATTGGCAATGCCCTGTATCGGATCCTGGTTGTAGTCGAGGCCCGCCGTGCCGAAGGCGAGGTCGAGATCGATCACGACGGAATCGAGCGCGAGGTCTCGGGCGATGGTCCAGGCCACATTGTGCGCGACGGTGGACGCACCGACGCCGCCCTTGGCGCCGACCACGGCGATGACGCGGCCGGTGATGATGGCCTCGGAGGCCGAGAACAGGCTGCAGATCGAGCGGACGACGTCGAGGGTTTCGACCGGGCCGACCACGTAATCGTTGACGCCGCGGCGCACCAGCTCGCGATAGGGCGCGGTATCGCTGGGGCTGCCGATCACGACCACGCGGGTGCCGGGATCGCAGACGCCGGCGAGGTCGTCCAGGCCCTCGAGGATGTCGCGCGTGCCGTCGGACTCGATGACGATCACGTTCGGCGTCGGCATCGATTCATAGACCTCGATCGCCGCGGCGAGGCCACCGTCCTTGACGGTGAGGTGGGCCTTGGCGAGCCGGCGATCCTCGCCCGCCGCGGACACCGCCTTGAGCGTCTGCTCGGTCTCGCAAAAGGCTTGCACCGAAATGCGAGGAACCGGTGCAATGTGTTCCTCGGGGTGCCGCGGATCGTCCGCTTCTTCGTCGTCGAAACTTGTCATTTGCCGGTGTCGCTGAGTTTGGCCTTGTCGGATTCGGGATAGGGAGTCGCGGTCGTCGTGCCCTTGCGATAGCGTTCGAACGCGATGTTGCGCCGTGCGGTATAGGCGGGCGTTTCGGCGCGCGGCTGCTCGAGATCGGCCGGGTTGTCGACCATGGCCGCGAGATTGCGCTGGCTGGCGCAGCCCAGATTGAAATAGGGCCGGTTCTCGTTGTAGCCGGGATCGAGGATGGAGGGGCCGATGTCTTCCGGCCACAGCCCGCAGGGGCCGGCGACGGCCGCGATCTTCGAATAACCCAGGCGGATGGTGGGCAGCAGCCCGGGATCCTCAGGGCGATAGGGATGCTGGACGATGGCGCGCGACGGCACGCCGCCGGACGCGAGCACGGACCGGATCTCCTGGTAGGTCGCGGCAGCCGCGCGCGAATTGGCTGTGTCGACAGGCACGTCGACGACGACCGAGCCGGTGCCTTCGCGCGCCCAGTCCCGCGCGATGCCCGCGACGTCCGAATGCTGTGCGGGCGAGAGGCCGCCTCTCGCCTTGCCGACGAAGATCACGATCGAGCGCTTGCCCTCCTGCACTGCGATCGGGTGACGCTGGCGATAATCGGTCGGCACCGTCTGGGTGACGATCTCGCCGGCGGTGTTGCAGGCGCCCAGCATGACGGAGATCCCCGCCAGTGCCAGCACCACGCCCAGATTGCGACGTCGATTCGCTGTCGTCTTCGTCATCGCCTCATCCCCTCCTGCCCCAATTCCTGCACCGGTCCCCACGCCGCGCGTTCGTCTCAGTCGATGATGAAGCCGAAATCACCCGGCGTGCCGCTGATCGGATCGACGCGGCGCGCGATGCCATAGAGGCGGTTCATGCGGCCGAGCAGCGCCGTCTGCGCATCCGAGGCCGGCGCAAAGCCGTCGTCGGGCCGCGACAATTCCTTCTGGGCGACCGCGCGCACCACATAGGGCGTCACGATCACCATCAGCTCGGTCTCGTTGTTGACGAAGTCCTGGCTGCGGAACAGCGCGCCGATGATCGGCAGCTGGTCGACGCCGGGCAGGCCGTTGATCGCCTGCTTGGTCTGCTGCTGGATCAGGCCGGCCATTGCCATCGAGCCGCCCGAGGGAATCTCCAGCGTCGTTTCGGCGCGGCGGGTCTGGATCGAGGGAATGGTGATCGAGTTGGTCGAGGTCGAGGACAGCGCCTGCGTCAGGGTGATGGCGTTCTGACTCGACAGCTCCGAGACTTCGGTCATCACGCGCAGGCTGATACGTCCCTCGCTGAGCACGACAGGCGTGAAGTTCAGGGAGATGCCGAACTTCTTGTAGGTGATCTGGGTGGTACAGACATGGGTGACCGGATCGCAGGAATAGCCCGCAGGGATCGGGAATTCGCCGCCGGCAATGAAAGTGGCGGACTCGCCGGAGATCGCCGTCAGGCTGGGCTCGGCCAGGGTCCGCATCACGCCGGCGCTTTCCATCGCGCGCATCGTGGCGTTGACCGTGGCCACGCCTTTTGCGAGCCCGGTGACACCGAGCCCGTTGCTGCTGACGAGCGGGCCGCCGGAGACCGAGAACGGGTTGGAGTTGTTGAAATTCACCACCGCCGTGCCGGCATTCAGGCTGGCGCTGAGATCGACGCCCAGCTGCTTGACGATGTCGCGGCGGACTTCGCCGACCACGACCTTGAGCATCACCTGGTCGCGGCCGCGGACGACGATGTTGTTGACGATCTTGTCCGAGCCGCCGACGAGCTTTGCGGCGACGTCGCCGGCCTGCTGGGCCTCGACCGGGCTCGACACCGAGCCGGTCAGCATCACGCTGTCGCCGACGCCTTCGATCTGCACGCCCGGCAAGGACTGGCGCAACGCCGCGCGCATGCCGTTGAGATCGCGCTTCACGGCGATGTCGTAGGAGGCGACCTGCTGGCCGTCGGCGGTGAAGAACACGACGTTGGTCTGGCCGACCTGGCCGCCGATGATATAGGCGCGCTGCGCCGAGCGGATCACCGCGTTGGCGATCTTGGGGTCGGCCACGAGCACGTCCTTGACCTCGCGCGGCAGGTCGATGACGACGGACTTGCCGACGCCGAGCGACAGGAATCGCGTCCTCGCCGGTGCGACGGTCGAGACCGGCGACACGCCGAGGTCAGGCGCTTGCATCGGCGCCTGGTCGCCGACCGGCGCATCCGCAGCGCTGACGACCTCGGAGGCTGCGAGCAGCCCCAGCATCACCATCGTCCCCGCCAGGAACGAGCGCGCGCGCTTCCCCCGAATGCGCAGGCCCGTCCGATCACCCCCGTAACTCATGCTATCCCTATCACTTCTGTGACGTCAGTTGTCGTGCCTGCACGCCGTAACGGATCACGTTCACGCCGCCCGGGCGCTTGATCGCCTGGTCCTCGGGCGTGCCGTCGATTGCATTGGCATCGACGATGCTGCGCAGCGCGAGCGTCAGCGTGCCGCCCTGGCGTGCGGCCGAGAGTATTGCGACCTGGTCGGGCCTGAGCTCGAGCGTCACGGTCTTGCCGATCACGGCGTTCTGGCCGTCCTTTTCCTTCGGCGCCTGGTCGATCGCGAGCACGCGGATATTGGTGAGAATGACCTCGGACAGGACGAGGTCGTTGCCGCCGGTCGGACCGTCGTTGTTGCCGTCGGGATTCTTCAGGCGGCGGGTCAGGATGATGTCGACGCGGTCATTCGGAAGGATGAAGCCGCCGGCTCCCGTTTCGGCTGAAATCTCGGTGGAGACGGCGCGCATCCCGGACGGCAGGATCGCGGCCATGAAGCCGGAGCCTTCGGCCTTGACCAGCTTCTGCTCGCGGATCGGCTCGCCCTGCATCAACGGCACGCGCGCGATCGAGCCGGCGATCTGGGTCTGCGCGTCGGGCCTGCCGTCGCGACGGATGAAGGCGCTGCTGGCAGTGGCGGCCGGCCAGGCCTGCCATTGCAGATCATCGGGCTTTACGGCCTGGCCGAGCTGGATATCGTTCTTCGCGACGAGCACCTCGACCGTCGGCAGCGTCTCGGCGACGGGGAGGGCAGGCGCGGGCTTGTTGTCGAAGCCGCTCGCCAGATACGCAGCGACGCCGCCGGCGCCCAGCGCGATGACGAGAACGACGATGCGTGCGGTGTTCATGCGCCTCTACTCTTACGCGGGGCACTCGAACCGCACCTTGCGTGTTCCCCCGCGTCGATGAGTAGGGAGCAAAAGTATAAGGGGTGTTGCGAGGCCGAATGCGATGGCCGGGCGCGATGCTGGTTTTCGGCAGATGGTGAACGTGGCGTTATTCGATCCGCCAGCGGCTCCGTAGTTTCACGCAGTGCGTCCCTGCGTTCGAACGAACGCGGGCGGCTTCATGGTGAACGGGTGGTTAGTGATGCGCGCGTGATGGGGAGCCGCGCTCCCACGACATCGGTGTCATCCCGGCGTTCGTCGGGACGACGTTGAGGAGAGTTCGTGCGCTCCTCAACGCAATCGTTGCAAGGCGCTACTTCTTCCGCTTCTGCTCGATCACGTCCCAGATCCTCGCCGCGACGTCGGGGCCGCCGAGCCGCGCGATGGCGCGGATGCCGGTCGGCGAGGTCACGTTGATCTCGGTGAGGTTGCCGTTGATGACGTCGATGCCGACGAACAAGAGGCCGCGCGCGCGCAGCGCCGGGCCGACGGTGGCGCAGATCTCGCGCTCGCGCGGGGTGAGCTCCGTCTCCTGGGCCGCCCCGCCGCGCACCATGTTGGAGCGGAGGTCGTCGGCGGCCGGCACGCGGTTCACCGCGCCGGCGAACTCGCCGTCGATCAGGATGATGCGCTTGTCGCCGTGCTTCACCTCGGGGATGAATTGCTGGATCACCCAGGGCTCCCTGAACGTCACCGAGAACATGTCGAACAGCGAGCCGAAATTCATGTCCTGCGGCATCACGCGGAACACCGCCGCGCCGCCATGGCCGTGCAGCGGCTTCATGACGACGGCGCCGTGCTTGTCGCGAAACGCATTGATCTCGTCCAGGTCGCGCGAGATCAGCGTCGGCGGCATCAGCTGCGGAAAGTTCATCACGAACAGCTTTTCCGGCGCGTTGCGCACGGAGGCGGGATCGTTGACGACCAGCGTCTTCGGATGGATGCGCTCGAGGAAATGCGTCGAGGTGATGTAGGCGAGGTCGAACGGCGGGTCCTGGCGGAGCAGCACCACGTCAAAGCCGTTCAGCGCTTCGCGCCTGGGCTCGCCCAACGTGAAGTGGTCGCCGGGCTCGTCGCGCACGGTCAGGAGCTGAACCGGCGCGACCAGCTCCCCGCCGACCATCGAGAGCTTGTCGGGCGTGTAATAGGACAGGCCATGGCCGCGCTTCTGCGCTTCCAGAAGCAGCGCAAAGGTGGAATCGCCCTTGATGTTGATGCGGGCGATGGGATCCATCTGGACGGCGACATTGAGTTTCATGGTCTGCCTTTCAGGTCGAGGCGTCGAATGCCGCCAACACATGGCGCGGAAGTCGCTTCGGCGCAATCAGCATGGCGTCGAATCGCAATTCGAATTCGGCATGCTCGGGATGCGCTACGAGCCAGCCTTGTGCGGCATCGATGATGCGCTGCTGCTGGCGCGGCGTCACGGCGAAAGCGGCGTCGTCCAGGCTCGCCCGCGCCTTGACCTCGACGAAAGCGATCAGGTTGCGGCGGCGCGCCACGATGTCGATCTCGCCATGCGGGGTGCGGTAGCGTTTGGCGAGGATGCGATAGCCCTTGGCCATCAGATAGGCCGCGGCGCGGCTCTCCGCGGAAATGCCGGTGCGGAACGCGGCGAGGCGCTCGGGCGAGGCGACCTTCGGTTCCCTGGGGATCTCAGTCTTCGCCATCGCCGCCCCGAAGATCCTTTGCGAGCGCGAGCGCGCGGGCATAGACCTCGCGGCGCGGCCGGCCCGACAGTGCGACCGCATGCGCCACGGCATCCTTGACGCTGTTTGCGGCAAGCTGCTCGCGCAAGAGCCCGTCCAGCGCATCCGATGCCAGCACGTCGGCGTCCGCTGCGGGCGGACCGATCACCAGAACGAACTCACCGCGCGTCTCCGGCGCGTCGGCTTGCCGCGCGAGCTCGGCGAGCGGCGCACGCCTGACCTCCTCGTGCAACTTCGTCAGCTCGCGGCAGACCGCGGCCTCGCGTTCGCCCATGATCTCCGCGAGATCGTCCAAGGTGGCCTGCATCCGGTTGCCCGATTCGAACATCACCAGCGTCGCGTCGATGCGCGCAAGCTCGGCGAGGCGTGCGCGGCGCGCGGCGGATTTCGCCGGCAGGAAACCCTCGAAGAAGAAGCGGTCGGTCGGTAGCGCGGCGACGGACAGAGCTGCCAGCACCGAGGACGGGCCGGGCAGCGCGTACACCGGATGACCGGCGGCGCAGACCTCGCGCACCAGCTTGAAGCCGGGATCGGAGATCAGCGGCGTGCCGGCGTCCGAGACCAACGCGACCGAGCCGCCTTGCGCCAGCGCCTCCAGAAGCTTCGGGCGCGCCGCTTCCGCATTGTGCTCGTGATATTGCTTGAGCGTTGCTGCGATCGCATAGCGCTCGGTCAGGCGGCGTGTGATGCGGGTGTCCTCGCAGGCGATGACATCGACTCCGGCGAGCGTCTGAAGCGCCCGCAGGGTGATGTCGCCGAGATTGCCAATGGGTGTCGCGACCAGATAGAGACCCGGCGCAGCCTTCGGCGCCGCGAGCCGGTGGGCATCGATGGAGAAACCGCGCGAGGCGGTGTCTTGAGCTTCAGGCGTATTTATCGGGACCGGCTTTGCGCGCATAATGAAGCCAACTTAGGCATGATCCGCAGGGCTGGGAACCGGCTGGTCGAAAAAGATCGTGCCCAGGTGGGGGGCGAGGAACGGACGGGAATGTGATCGGTCCAGATCACGTCGAGAGGGAATGAGGGCCTTCGCGCCATATTCACGACGGAAACGCCGCCTTGATGCTGGATGAGCGACGGCGAACGGCTGCCGGAACGGGAAGGCGGTCGCGTTAAGCGGCTGTTATCCTTTTGTTTTGGTTAACTGTTTGTCGACAATATGCCTGAATCCGCGGCCTGTGTCGCGGAAGGAATGTCGTGACCGGCCGGCGACGGCCAGTCAAAAGAGAAGCTGCCATGGTGGGCCCGCGTCATCCAAAATCTCACGTTCCGGTGTCCCGATCGTCGGGGGCGACCCGCCGGAGTGCGCTCGGCCTGCTGCTCGGTGCGCCCGTGCTGTCGGCCTGCGCCGGCGTGCAGCAAAGTCTCAGCCAGTTCTCCAACCCGTTCTCGAGTTCCGCACCGCCGGCCCAGCCGGCAGGTCCCCAGCAACAGGCCACGACCGCCGGCACCGGCGGCGTGAAGGTCGGTCTGATCCTGCCGCTTTCGGCCGCCGGCAATGCCGGCCTTGCCGCGCAATCCATGCGCAACGCCGCCGAGATGGCGCTGGCCGAGTTCCAGAATCCGAACATCCAGCTCCTGATCAAGGACGACAATGGCAGCCCGCAAGGCGCGCAAACCGGCGCGCAGCAGGCGGTCGACGAAGGCGCCGAGATCATCCTCGGGCCGCTGTTCGCGCAGTCGGTGCCGGCAGTGGCGCAGGTCGCGCGCACGCGCGCCATTTCCGTCATCGCCTTCTCGACCGATTCCAGCATCGCCGGCCGCGGCGTCTATCTGCTCTCGTTCCTGCCGGAGTCCGACGTCAACCGCATCGTCGAATATTCCGCCAGCATCGGAAAGCGCTCCCTCGCCGTGCTGGTGCCCGACAATGCCTATGGCAATGTCGTCGAAGCGGCGGTGAAAGCGGCGGTGCCGCGGCGCGGCGGGCGCATCGTCGCCTTCGAGAAATACGGCGCCGATCGCGCCACGCCGGCACGCACCGTGGCGCAGCAGCTCGGCGGCGCGGATGCGCTGTTCATTGCCGATGACGGCGATGCGGTGGTCTCAGTGGCGGATGCGATGACGGCCGCAGGCGCGAATCTGCGCAACATCCAGCTGCTCGGCACCGGCCTGTGGGACAATCCGCGCGTCTATGCCAGTCCCAACTTGCAAGGCGGCCTTTACGCCGCGCCCGACCCGGCCGGCTTCCGCGCCTTCTCCGGTCGCTATCGCACCAAATATGGCGGCGAGCCGGTGCGGACCGCCACGCTCGCCTATGACGCGGTCGCCCTCGTCGCCGCGCTCGCGCGCACGCAAGGTCCCACGCGCTTCTCGTCCGACGTGCTCACCAATCCCTCGGGCTTTGCCGGCATCGACGGTCTGTTCCGCTTCCGCGCCGACGGCACGAATGAACGGGGTCTCGCGGTGATGAAGGTGACGCAGGGTGGCGGCGTTGCGGTCGCGGGCTCGCCGAAGAGCTTTGGGGCGTGATGATTCACCTCCCGCTTGCAAGCGGGCGAGGGAGCTCACCGCGGATTTGCCTCGGACTCAGGCCGCCAGATCCGCGACCACCGCATCCAGCACCGGGAATCCGCTGTTGGTCACGCGCAGCCGGCCCGTCGGGTCCACCGTGATAGCGCCTTCCTCGCGCAGCAGCGCGATGCGGCGGGGGTCGAGCGGGCGGCCGGAGAGGGCGGTGTAGCGCTCGGGGTCGATGCCCTCGGCAAGGCGCAATCCCATCAGCAGGAATTCGTCGGCGCGCTCTTCGCTGTTGAGGAGCTCGTCGGTGACGACGCCGTGGCCGTTGGTTTCGACGCGCAGCAGCCAGGCCTCGGGACGCTTCTCGGTGGCGGTGGCGTGGCGCACGCCGCCGATGTCGAGGCGGCCGTGCGCGCCGGGGCCGATGCCGGCATATTCCTCGCCCCGCCAGTACACCAGATTGTGCCGGCACTCGGCGCCGCGCCGTGCGTGATTGGAGATCTCGTAGGCGGGCAGACCCAGCCTGTCGCAGGTCTCCTGCGTGACATCATAAAGAGCGCGCGCGACCGCTTCATCCGGCGTCTTCAATTTGCCGGCCTGGTGCAGGCCGAAGAACGGCGTGCCTTCCTCGATCGTCAGTTGATAGAGCGACAGATGCTCGGCCGCTTCATCAATCGCAAGGCGCAGCTCGTCGGCCCACATCGCCGGCGTCTGGTCGGGACGGGCGTAGATCAGGTCGAACGAATAGCGGTCGAACGAGCGGCGTGCGATGGCGACGGCATCGAGCGCCTCGCGCGCGCTGTGCATCCGGCCGAGCGCCTTCAGCGAGGCGTCGTCGAGGGCCTGCACGCCGAGCGAGACGCGATTGACGCCGGCGGTGCGATAGCCGGCGAAGCGCGTGGCTTCGACGCTGGTCGGGTTCGCTTCCAGCGTGACTTCGACGTCGCCTGCGACGGACCAGTGCTTGCCGATCGCATCGAGCACGGCGCCGACGGTTGCGGGCTGCATCAGGGACGGCGTGCCGCCACCGAGAAAGATCGAGGTGACCTCACGCCCCGGCGCGCGCGCGGCGGTCGCAGCGATCTCGCGAGCAAAAGCCGAAGCGAAACGCGCCTCGTCGATCGCGGCGTGGCGAACGTGGCTGTTGAAATCGCAATAGGGACATTTCGACAGGCAGAACGGCCAGTGCACATAGACGCCGAAGGCTTCAGATTCTTGTTTCGACGCGTTTTCCTGGCGCGAACCGGTATCCACTTCGCTCGAAAACGCTCTAGCGCGGCTCAAGGCAGATCTCCGCCAGTTTCACGAAGGCGCGGGCGCGGTGCGACAGGCCGAGCCCAAGCGGCGGCAGGCCGTGCTTCTCGATGCTCTCCATCTCGCCGAAGGTGCGGGTGTGGCCATCAGGCAAGAACATCGGGTCGTAGCCGAAGCCGGCATTTCCGCGCGGCGGCCAGACCAGCGTGCCGTCGACGCGCGCCTCGACCTCTTCGAGATGATCGTCGGGCCAGGCGACGCAGAGCGCGGAGACGAAGTGCGCCTTGCGCTTGTCCGGTGTGCTGGCGCCGCGCTCCTGCAACAGGCGCTCGATCTGCGCCATCGCCGCGTTGAAATCCTTGGACGGGCCGGCCCAGCGCGCGCTGTAGATGCCGGGCGCGCCGTCGAGCGCGTCGACGACGATGCCGGAATCATCGGCGAAAGCGGGGAGCCTGGTTGCCCGCGCCGCCGCGATCGCCTTGATCGCGGCGTTGCTGCGGAAATCGCTGCCGCTCTCGTCCGGCTCGCCCAGGCCGAGCTCTCCCGCCGACACTGCCTCGATGCCGTACGGCGCAAGCAGCTCCCGCATCTCGGCGAGCTTGCCGGGATTGTGGGTCGCGATGACCAGCTTGTCCGTGATTCGGCGGTGCATGGCCTATTGACTACGCCACAGCCAGTTTCTGCAAGTCCACCAGGCGCGCGACACCCTTGCGGGCCAGCGCCATCAGCGCCAGGAGCTCGGCTTCCGTGAACGGCTCGCGTTCCGCTGTGCCCTGCACCTCGATGATGCGGCCATCGCCGGTCATGACGAAATTGGCGTCGGTCTCGGCCTCGGAATCCTCGGCATAGTCGAGATCGAGCACCGGCGTGCCGTTGTAGATGCCGCAGGAGATCGCGGCGACGTTGTCGCGCAGCACGTTGGCCTTGACCATGTTCCGCGCCTTCATCCAGTTGACGCAATCGGCGAGGGCGACCCAGGCGCCCGTGATCGATGCTGTGCGCGTGCCGCCGTCGGCCTGGAGCACGTCGCAATCGACCGTGATCTGGCGCTCGCCGAGTGCCTCGAGATTGATGATGGTGCGAAGCGAGCGGCCGATCAGGCGCTGGATCTCGACGGTGCGGCCGCTCTGCTTGCCGGCGGAGGCCTCGCGGCGGGTCCGTTCCGACGTCGCGCGCGGCAGCATGCCGTATTCGGCGGTGACCCAGCCGCGGCCCTGGCCCTTCAGCCACGGCGGCAGGCGGTCCTCCAGCGTGGCGGTGACCAGCACGTGGGTGTCGCCGAATTTCACCAGGCAGGAACCTTCCGCATATTTCACCACGCCGCGCTCCAGCGTCACGGGGCGCAATTCGTCGGGCGCACGGCGGCTTGGCCGCATGGGAAATCCTCCAAAACTCACGGGAAAAGGCTGCTCGCGGTGCTTGTAGGTGGGGCGGGGATGGGCGGCAAGGTTTTTTCACCCTCTGATTCGCGGCCGCAAACGCCAGGCTTGTCAGAAGGGCCCGGGATGGACAGATTATGGGCGTCTGAGAGGAGTTGCCGTCTGTGGCCCATCACGATCCGATCCATCTGATCGCGCCGCGCGCAGGCCTTGCCCAGCTCAACGAGCGTTCCCGCGACATTTTTCGTCAAATCGTCGAAAGCTATCTGACGACCGGCGAGCCTGTCGGCTCGCGCAACATTTCCCGCCTGATCGCCATGCCGCTGTCGCCGGCGTCGGTCCGTAATGTCATGGCCGATCTGGAACAGCTCGGCCTGATCTATGCCCCGCACACCTCGGCCGGCCGCTTGCCGACGGAACTCGGCCTGCGCTTCTTCGTCGATGCCCTGATGCAGGTCGGCGACCTCAACGAGGCCGAGCGGCAATCGATCCAGAGCCAGCTCGCCTCCGTCGGCGAGGCGCAGTCGGTCGAGGCGGCGCTGGACCAGGCCCTGATGCGGCTCTCCGGCCTGACCCGGGCCGCCGCTGTGGTGTTGACGCCAAAGTCCAATGCGCGGCTGAAGCACATCGAATTCGTCCGCCTGGAACCAGAGAAAGCGCTGGTGATCCTCGTCGGCGAGGACGGCCAGGTCGAAAACCGCGTGCTGACGCTGCCGCCTGGAGTTCCCTCCTCTGCGCTCACCGAAGCCGGCAATTTCCTCAATGCGCGGATCCGCGGCCGCACGCTGGCCGAGGCGCGGCTCGAGCTCGAGACGGCACTCGGAGAGGCCCGTGCCGAACTCGATCAGCTGACGCAGAAGGTGATCTCGGCCGGCATCGCCAGCTGGTCCGGCGGCGAGAACGAGGATCGCCAGCTGATCGTCCGCGGCCATGCCAATCTGCTGGAGGATCTGCATGCGCTGGAGGATCTGGAGCGCGTTCGCCTGTTGTTCGACGATCTCGAGACCAAGCGCGGCGTGATCGACCTGCTCGGCCGTGCCGAGACGGCGGAGGGCGTGCGCATCTTCATCGGCAGCGAGAACAAGCTGTTCTCCCTGTCGGGGTCCTCCACCATCATCTCGCCCTATCGGGATGCCGCCGGCCACATCGTCGGCGTTCTCGGGGTGATCGGGCCGACGCGGCTGAATTATGCCCGCGTGATCACGACCGTGGACTACGCCGCCCGCATCGTCAGCCGCCTCCTGGGGGGCTGACCGGCGCCTCCTCCGATCACGGGCGCTTGATTTTCGTGAGCTTAGGCACGATATCCGGGCCAACAATCCCTGGAAACGAGTTCGAGATTAGAGCCGATGACCGATCGAGACCGGCAACCCGAAGACACGACCGCGCCGACGCCCGAGCCCGTGGTGTCAAAGCCCTACATCATGCCCGACGATCCCGAGCCGGGCTCGGTCGAAACGTTGCAGAAGGAAGCCGCTGAAGCGCGCGACCGCATGCTGCGGACGCTGGCCGAGATGGAGAATTTGCGCAAGCGCACCAGCAAGGAGGTCGCCGACGCGAGGCTCTATGGCATCACCGGCTTTGCTCGCGATGTGCTCGACATCGCCGACAATCTCCAGCGCGCGCTCGATGCCGTTCCGGCCGAGGCGCGTGCTGCGGCCGATCCCGGCCTGACCTCGCTGATCGAGGGCGTCGAGCTCACCGAGCGCTCGCTGCTCAACGCGCTGGAAAAGCACGGCGTGAAGAAGTTCGATCCACAGGGCCAGAAGTTCGATCCGAACTTCCAGCAGGCAATGTTCGAGGTGCCTGATGCGTCGGTGCCGTCGGGCACCGTGGTGCAGGTCATGCAGGCCGGCTACACCATCGGCGAGCGCGTGCTGCGCCCGGCACTGGTCGGCGTTGCCAAGGGCGGTGCGAAGGCTGCCCCCGCCGCCAACAACAATGAATCGAACGGCGCGCCGAACTGATCGAACCTCATGGTGAGGAGGCGCCAGGCGCCGTCTCGAACCATGTAGGCCCCGGCAGTTGCGGCTCGGCCTTCATCCTTCGAGGCGCGCGCGAACAAGCGCGCTCCTCGAGCGAGGGAGGGAGGGCATCTTGCTTGCGGATGCAGCTAAAGCGCGATGCGATGAGGATGAATCGTCATCGCGCTTTAGGTTGTTGTTTAAGCATGATCTTTTCGGAAAACCGCTGCGCACTTTTCCGGATCATGCTTTAGCCCTTCGGCTGGATGCCGTCGCGGACGGCGCGGAAGCGGGTGAAGGCGGGCAGCCACTGGTCGCGTGGGGCGCTGGCGATGATGCGCAATGACGCGCCGCCAGTTGAGAAGCGGATCCACTGCACCACGGTCACAGGGATCTTGTCCTTGCCGCTGACGCCGTCGATCCGGGTCTCGAAACCCTGCTGGCCGTTGATGCGGATCGGCTCGGACATGGTGACGCGCGACTCGCGCACGCCGGGAATCTGGAGCGCCGCCTCCTGGGCGAAGCGGGCGCGGTCGTCGGCCTGCTGCGGGGTGGCGCCGATCAGGCCGAGGATCATGAACGGCTTCGACTCGTAGCCCGTGCTCTCGTCGCCGTCGGCCAGGATGATGCTCGAGCCCGGCGCCAGGGTCCGGATGTCCTTGAAGTCGGCGAGATTCGTGATCTTGAACGGCATCAGCGCGATCTGCTCTTCGGCTGCGACCTGCCTGCGGGTGACGGCGCTCGCAAACATCTGCCGCACCGCTTCATCCGTGTAGATCTTGGTCGCATTCTCCGGGATCTGCACCGCGACATAGCCGGAGAAGCCGGCGCCGGGCACGATCATCGAGTAGCGCTTCACCGCCGTATCGCCGGCCTTGCCGCTTTCGGTGGTGAAATAGGCAAGGCCTGCGGGGGTCTCGATCTTGTCCTGCTTGACGCCATTGGTCCCGGCGGGACTGGAATTGAAGGCGCTCGCGACCTCGCCATAGGCCGCCGGCGGCAGCTCTGTGATCAGCACCTTGACGCTGCCGTCCTCGCTCTCGAAGCCCGGAAAGGTTTTGGCCGTACTGAGGCCGATCAGCGGCACCATGCCGAGACGCAAGCCAGGTGGGAAGACGGCGTCCGCGGCGAAGGCCGGAAACGCGGAGGCGGCGAGGAGGGCGAGCGCAGCGAGGGGACGGATCAGCTTCATGGGCACTCTGATTGGTTCACATTGAGGCCGTTCGATGGTCGGCCGCCGGGCCGCTTTGTCGCGCGAAGCAGCTGCGCCGGCTGTACGGCCAGTCCGCCTTTTAGCGGGTTTGGCCTTGCCGCAACAGGGCGGGGCCCGCTGCGGTAGCGGGGGCTTGCCGAAGCCCGAACCTGTTAATAATTCCTCACCCGCAAGGGCGCTGGGGCCCGGACATCATCTTCCAAAACCCAATGTTTTCGCGGCAGAAACGTAGCTTCGGTCCTTGCGGGCCCCTCCCCCCCTCCTATATGAGCCTCAATCATCGCAATATCGCGGATGTTTGATCTTAGGGGGTTTCGGTTCGGGTGCCTTCTGGGCCCAGCCAACCTGCCGCAAAAAGAAGGGTATCAGGACCATGGGAAAGGTCATTGGGATCGACCTCGGCACCACGAATTCGTGCGTCGCCGTAATGGATGGCAAGAACGCCAAAGTCATCGAGAATTCCGAAGGCATGCGCACGACGCCTTCGATTGTCGCCGTGACGGATGACGGCGAGCGCCTCGTCGGCCAGCCGGCCAAGCGCCAGGCCGTCACCAATCCCGAGCGCACCTTCTTCGCAGTGAAGCGCCTCATCGGCCGCCGCTACGACGACCCGATGGTCGAGAAGGACAAGAAGCTCGTCCCGTACAAGATCGTGAAAGCCTCCAACGGCGACGCCTGGGTCGAGGCCGACGGCCAGACCTACTCGCCCTCGCAGGTCTCGGCGTTCATCTTGCAGAAGATGAAGGAGACCGCGGAAGCCCATCTCGGCCAGAAGGTCGATCAGGCCGTCATCACCGTTCCCGCCTACTTCAACGACGCCCAGCGCCAGGCGACCAAGGACGCCGGCAAGATTGCGGGCCTCGAAGTGCTGCGCATCATCAACGAGCCGACCGCGGCCGCGCTCGCCTATGGCCTCGACAAGACCAAGGCCGGTACCATCGCCGTGTACGACCTCGGCGGCGGCACCTTCGATATCTCCATTCTCGAGATCGGCGACGGCGTGTTCGAGGTGAAGTCGACCAACGGCGACACCTTCCTCGGCGGCGAAGACTTCGACATGCGCCTCGTGGGTTATCTGGCCGATGAGTTCCAGAAGGAGCAGGGCATCAACCTGCGCAACGACAAGCTCGCGTTGCAGCGCCTGAAGGAAGCCGCTGAAAAGGCCAAGATCGAACTGTCCTCGACGACGCAGACCGAGATCAACCTGCCGTTCATCACCGCGGACCAGACCGGTCCGAAGCATCTGACGATGAAGCTCACCCGCGCCAAGTTCGAGGCGCTGGTCGACGACCTCGTCCAGAAGACCGTCGAGCCCTGCCGCAAGGCGCTGAAGGATGCCGGCGTCACCGCCGGTGAAATCGGCGAAGTCGTTCTGGTCGGCGGCATGTCGCGCATGCCGAAGGTCCAGGAAGTCGTGAAGCAGCTGTTCGGCAAGGAGCCGCACAAGGGCGTCAACCCGGACGAAGTCGTGGCGATCGGTGCCGCGATCCAGGCCGGCGTGCTCCAGGGCGACGTCAAGGACGTGCTGCTGCTCGACGTGACCCCGCTGTCGCTGGGCATCGAGACGCTGGGTGGCGTGTTCACCCGCATCATCGACCGCAACACCACGATCCCGACCAAGAAGAGCCAGGTGTTCTCGACGGCTGAAGACAGTCAGAATGCCGTCACCATCCGCGTCTTCCAGGGCGAGCGCGAAATGGCGGCCGACAACAAGATGCTCGGCCAGTTCGACCTGATGGGCATCCCGCCGGCTCCGCGCGGCATGCCGCAGATCGAGGTGACCTTCGACATCGACGCCAACGGCATCGTCAACGTCTCGGCCAAGGACAAGGCCACGGGCAAGGAGCAGCAGATCCGCATCCAGGCCTCGGGCGGCCTGTCGGAAGCCGACATCGAGAAGATGGTCAAGGACGCCGAGGCCAATGCCGAAGCGGACAAGAAGCGCCGCGAGGCCGTGACCGCCAAGAACGAGGCCGATGGCCTGGTGCATTCGACCGAGAAGGCGCTGGCCGAGCACGGTTCGAAGGTCGCCGAGAGCGAGCGACGCGCCATCGAGGATGCCGTCAGCGACCTCAAGGAAGCGCTGAAGGGCGACGATGCGGAGGCGATCAAGGCCAAGACCCAGACGCTGGCGCAGGCTTCGATGAAGCTCGGCGAGGCCATGTACAAGCAGCAGGCCGAGGCCGACGCCAAGAAGGATGCGGCCAAGGACGACGTCGTCGATGCGGAGTTCACCGAAGTCGACGACGACAAGAACAACAAGAAGTCCGCCTGAACCCCGAGAGGGTGACGATGCGGGCGGCTTGGACCCCACACGCTTCTTCAGCCTCCCCCTTCGCGGGGGAGGCTGTCGTGTCGAGGTCGCCGGGGTACGCTCCCGCTACGATCGATCAATTCCCAGCCGTTATTCTCAGCGCTGCCATGCTGCCCTCTGCCGCAAGGTCGAAGGGCGCTTATATTGCCGCGTGGCAACGTTGTTTCGCCCCAACTTGAATCGCGATTGGATAGACCGAGCTCAGCATGTCCACGTCCACCAAGCGCTGCTATTACGAGACTCTCGAAGTCGAACGTGATGCCGACGAATCCAAGTTGAAATCGTCGTTCCGCAAGCTTGCGATGAAATTCCATCCCGATCGCAATCCCGGGGATGAGACCAGCGAAGTCAAGTTCAAGGAAATCAACGAGGCCTACGAGATCCTGAAGGACAAGGACAAGCGCGCCGCCTATGACCGTTACGGCCATGCCGCCTTCGAGCAGGGCGGCGGTTTCGGCGGCGGCGCCGGCTTCGGCGCGGGCTTCGCCTCCTCGTTCTCGGACATTTTCGAAGACCTGTTCGGCATGGCCGGTCAGCGCGGCCGCGGCGGCCGCGAGCGTGGGGCCGACCTGCGCTACAACATGGAGATCACCCTCGAGGAAGCGTTCGGCGGAAAGACCGCGCAGATCGAGATTCCGGTCTCGGTCACCTGCGAGGCCTGTTCGGGCATCGGTGCCAAGGCCGGCACCAAGCCGAAGACCTGCTCGACCTGCGGCGGCGCCGGCCGCGTGCGGCAGTCGCAGGGCTTCTTCACGCTGGAGCGGACCTGTCCCGGCTGCCAGGGTCGCGGTCAGATGATCGAGGACGCCTGCCCGGCCTGCGCTGGCCAGGGCCGGGTCACCCGCGAGCGCACGCTGTCGGTCAACATTCCGCAAGGCGTCGAGGACGGCACACGGATCAGGCTCGCCGGCGAGGGCGAGGCCGGGGTCCGCGGCGGCCCGGCCGGCGACCTCTACATCTTCCTCTCGCTGGCCCAGCACCAGTTCTTCCAGCGCGACGGTGCCGATCTGCATTGCCGCGTGCCGATCTCGATGGTCACCGCCGCCCTCGGCGGCGAATTCGAGGTGCCGACGATCGAGAAGAGCAAGGCCAAGGTGAAGGTGCCCGCCGGAACCCAGTCGGGCCGTCGATTTCGCATTGCATCAAAAGGCATGCCGGTGCTGCGCTCCCGCCAGACCGGCGACATGTATGTCCAGGTCGTGGTCGAGACGCCGCAGAACCTCACCAAGAAGCAGCAGGAATTGTTGGCCGAGTTCGAAAAGCTTTCCTCCGGCAACACCCAGCCGGAATCCGACGGCTTCTTCGCCAAGGTCAAGGATTTCTTCGGTAATCGGGCGAGTTGAGTCGGCTTGACCGTGCCGCCTTCGGCCTATACGTCTTTATGACCATTTTCTGACACGCCGCTCTCGCGGTCCCGTCCGGTCCCGACATGCCATTGCCATCGTCCGCGCGTGCGTTGAAGAAGCCTCGTCTTGACGACGAGGTGCGCTTTCTCAGATCGTGGATCGAAAAGCCGCTGCACATGGGCGCGGTGATGCCGTCGGGCAAGCTGTTGGCCCGGACCATGGCCCATTACGTCGATGTCGATTCGGACGCGCCCGTGGTCGAGCTTGGGCCCGGTACCGGCGCCATCACCTCGGCCCTGATCGAGCGCGGCGTCGATCAGAAGCGTCTCGTCCTCGTCGAATACAATCCCGGCTTCTGCGCGCTCCTGCGCGACCGCTACCCACAAGCCAAGGTGGTGCAGGGCGATGCCTATCGCCTTCGCGACACGCTCTGGAATGTCTTGAGCGCGCCGGCTAGCGCAGTCGTCTCGGGCCTGCCGCTCGTCACAAAACCGATGCTGACGCGGCTGCGGCTCATCCGTGACGCCTTCAACGCGCTCGCGCCCGGCGCGCCCTTCATCCAGTTCACCTATGCGGTGGTGCCGCCGATCCCGAAATCGCTGCCTGGCGTGTCCACAGAGGCTTCGGAACGGATCTGGATGAACCTTCCGCCGGCGCGCGTCTGGGTGTATCGCAAGGACTAATTCCGCCGGCTCCTCCTTTTGCGCGGCGGGCTCGTTTGGCCGAACGCATGGGATCGGATGTCCGCACCCAAGATCCTGATCATTCCCGGCTCGCTGCGCAGCGGCTCGCACAATGCGAAGCTGGCGGCGGTCGCCGCGTATGAATTCGCCCGGGCCGGGGTAGACGTCACCCGCATCTCGCTGGCCGATTTTCCGCTGCCGATCTACGACGGCGATCTCCAGGCCAAATCCGGCGTGCCCAAGCACGCCATCAATCTCAAGCGCATGATCGGCGCCCATCACGGCGTGCTCATCGTCTCGCCCGAATATAACGCCTCGGTGCCGCCGCTTCTCAAGAACGCGATCGACTGGGTCAGCCGCGTGCACGAGCTGCACGAAGCGCGCGGGCAGGTGTTCCGCAATCGCGTCTTCGCGCTCGCCGGCGCCTCGCAGAGCCGGCTCGGCGCGGCCCGCGCGCTCCAGGCCTTGCGGCTGATCCTCTCCTCCTGCCACGCCAATGTGATTGCCAGCCAGCTCACGCTCGCCTTTGCCGACCAGGCCTATGACGATATGGACAGGCTGAAGAATGAGGGCGATATCGCCGCGTTGCAGGAGCTGGTAGCGCAGTTGATCGACGTTTCCCAACGCATGATGTGAGGTGACATGACGCCAGCCGAGATTGCCCCCAAGGACCGCCTGATCGTTCCGCTCGATGTTTCGAGCCCGGAGGCTGCGGAGGCGATGGTCGCAAGGCTCGGCGACAGCGTCACATTCTACAAGATCGGCTATCAGCTCGCCTATGCCGGCGGCCTGCCGCTGATTGGCAAGCTCGCCGACAAGGGCAAGAAGGTGTTTGCCGATCTCAAGATGCACGACATCGGCAACACCGTGATGCGCGGTGTCGAGAGTGTCGCCAAGCTGGGAGCGACTTTCCTCACCGTCCACGCTTATCCGCAGACCATGAAGGCGGCGGTCGAAGGGCGTGGCGGATCGAGCTTGAAGATTCTCGCCGTCACAGTGCTGACCTCGTACAACGACGACGATCTGCACGCGGCCGGGTATCGGCTCGGCGTTTCCGAGCTGGTCGAAGCGCGCGCGCAGCAAGCGCAGGTACTCGGCATCGATGGACTCGTCTGCTCGCCGGAAGAGGTGGGTGCCTTGCGCAAGATCGTCGGCCATCAGATGAGCCTCGTCACGCCTGGTATCCGTCCGGCGGGCGCACCGACCGGCGACCAGAAGCGTGTCATGACGCCGGCGCGTGCGATCGCTGCGGGCGCCGACTATCTCGTCGTCGGACGGCCGATACTCGATGCGTCCGATCCCAAGGCGGCGGCCGACGCAATCCAGGCCGAGATCGTGCAAGCGCTCAGCTGATCAACAAGGGAGAGAACAATGGCAAAGGGCTACTGGATCGGGCGTGTCGATGTGAGCAGTGACGAGGGCTACAAGCCCTACGCCGTCGCCAACGGTCCGATCTTCAAGAAATGGGGCGGCCGCTTCGTCGTTCGCGCCGGCAAGTTCACCACCGTCGAAGGTGCCAGCCGCACCCGCAATGTCGTGATCGAATTTCCGGACTACGAGACCGCGCTCGCCTGCTACAACTCGCCGGAATACCAGGCCAACATCAAGGTGCGCCAGCCGCACTCGGTCGCCGACCTCATCATCATCGAAGGCTATGACGGCCCACAGCCGCAGGACGGCTGAGGCGCGTTCTCTCTTGGCCCTACCTCTAGGGCAGGGCTATTGCATTTGAAGTCATGGCAGAGGTCGTCATGCCCGGGCCTGTCCCGGGCATCCACGTTCCTTGTGCTGCGTGGCAGGCGTGGATGGCCGGGACAAGCCCGGCCATGACGCTGTGGAGTCAGTCGGTGCCCCACAGCCTGACCCCTCGGTTGCCGGAACTGCATCCCCCCGCTAAAACGGCGACTGAGAGGATCACACCATGTCCGACATGCGCTTGATTGTTGCAGGAGCCGGAGGCCGGATGGGCCGGGCGCTGACGCGGGCGATTGCCGAGAGCAAGGGCGCGGTGCTGGCGGGCGCGCTGGAGGCGCCGGGCTCGGAGCTGCTCGGCAAGGATGCCGGCGTGCTCGCAGGCCTGCCGGCCAACGGCATCAAGCTCTCCGCCGATCTCTGGGCAATGTCCAAGGATGCCGACGGCATCCTCGACTTCACCGTCCCGGCGGCGACCATCGCCAATGTCGCGATCGCCGCCGAGCGCGGCATCGTCCACGTCATCGGCACGACCGGACTGTCCGGCTCCGACAACGCGGTGATCAAGAGCGTCACCAATCGCGCCGTCGTGGTGCAGTCGGGCAATATGAGCCTCGGCGTCAATCTGCTCGCCGCCGTGGTCAAGCGCGTCGCCAAGGCGCTCGACCAGAGCTTCGACATCGAGATCGTCGAAACCCATCATCGCATGAAGGTCGACGCGCCCTCGGGCACGGCGCTGATGCTGGGCCAGGCCGCAGCCAGTGGCCGCGGCGTCACCCTCGATGACCATTCCGAGCGCGGGCGCGACGGCATCACCGGTGCGCGCAGGCCGGGCAATATCGGCTTCGCGTCCTTGCGCGGCGGCACCGTCGCCGGCGATCACAGCGTCAGCTTCCTCGGCCCGTTCGAGCGCCTGACGCTGTCGCACCAGGCCGAGGACCGCATGCTGTTCGCCCATGGCGCGCTGAAGGCGTCGCTGTGGGCGCACGGCAAGCAGCCGGGGCACTACTCCATGGCCGACGTGCTCGGCCTCTCCGACATCTGAGCGAACCTAACGGAAAACAGTCAATGAGCGAACGTCTTCTCGTGCTCGTGCGCCACGGCCAGAGCGAATGGAATCTGAAGAACCTGTTCACGGGGTGGAAGGATCCCGACCTCACCGAGCTCGGCGTGAACGAAGCCAGGGAAGCCGGCCGCAAGCTGAAGGCACAGGGTCTCGTGTTCGACGTCGCCTTCACCTCGGTCCTGACGCGCGCGCAGCACACGCTGGATCTCATCCTCGCCGAGCTCGGCCAGACCGGTCTGCCGACCTCGAAGAACCTCGCGTTGAACGAGCGCGATTACGGCGATCTCTCCGGTCTCAACAAGGACGATGCGCGCAAGAAATGGGGCGAGGACCAGGTGCTGATCTGGCGCCGTTCCTACGACGTACCGCCGCCCGGCGGCGAAAGCCTGAAGGACACGCTCGCGCGTGCGCTGCCCTATTACGTGCAGGAGATTCTGCCCGCCGTGCTCAACGGCAAGCGCACCCTGGTTGCCGCCCACGGCAATTCGCTGCGCGCGCTGATCATGGTGCTGGAGAAGCTCTCGCCGGAGGGCATCCTGAAGCGCGAACTCGCCACCGGTGTGCCGATCATCTACCGGCTCAATGCGGATTCGACGGTGGCCTCGAAGCTGGATCTGGCGGGCTGATAGACGTTGTCATTCCGGGGCGCCCGAAGGGCGAACCCGGAATCTCGGGCTTCCCAGGTGCGCAATGGCGCACCATAGTTCGATGCTTCGCACCGCCGGGAACGACATCAGAAAGTCACTGCAGCCCCAGCTGTCCCGCTTCCCAGCCCAGCATCGCCTGCTTGCGGGTGATGCCCCAATGATAGCCGGTGAGCGTGCCGCTCTTGCCGAGCGCGCGGTGGCACGGCACGACGAAGGAGACCGGGTTCTTGCCGACCGCAGCGCCGACGGCGCGCGAGGCCTTCGGACTCCTGATGTTGCAGGCGATGTCGGAATAGGACACCGCGCGTCCCATCGGAATTTTCAGCAGCGTCTCCCACACCCGCACCTCGAAATCGGTGCCGATCAGGACCACGCGCAGCGGCTGGTCCGGTCGCCACAGCTTTGGGTCGAAGACGCGCGCTGCGAACGGCGCGGTGCCTTCGTGATCTTCCACATAGGTGGCCTTCGGCCAGCGCCGCGTCATGTCGGCGAGCGCCACCTTCTCCTCGCCGTGATCGGCGAAAGCGAGGCCGGTCAGGCCGCGATCGGTGGCGATCACGATCGCGGTACCGAATGGCGAGGGATGGAAGCCGTAGCGCAGGGTGAGGCCGGCACCGCCATTCTTCCATTCGCCCGGCGACATCGCTTCGTGGGTGACGAAGAGATCGTGCAACCGGCCCGGGCCCGACAGGCCGGAGTCGAGCGCCGCGTCAAGGATGCTGGCGGAATCCCTGAGCAGGTTCTTGGCGTGGTCGAGGGTGAGCGCCTGCATGAAGGCCTTCGGTGTGATCGAGGCCCAGCGGCGGAACAGATGGTGCAGCTCGTCCGGCGTGACGCCGGCGGCATCCGCCATCGCCTCGATGGTCGGCTGCGCGCGCCAGTTCGCCGAGATGAAGGCGATCGCCCGGCGCACCGAATCGTAGTCGCGCAACGCGGCGTTCTGGGTGCCCGGCTTGGTCAGGCGCTGGTCATGTATCGCGAGGGTCATCATGACCGGAATGTAGGAGAAGGGGTGGCTCGAAACCACCCGATTTCCGACTGTGCTCAGGTCACCGGATTATAGGTCGGGCCACGCCGAGCGGCGTTCAGGGCTCCGACCAACGCATTGTAAAAGCTTGCTTTTTCCTCAGGCCCGAGAAAGCCGGCGATGAGCAGCCGGCGGCCGCGCGAGATCAGATAGAGGTGCTCGATGCCGTATTCCTCGTCGATCTCCTGGTCGAGCCGGACCCAGAGCGGATTGAAGGTCCATTCCGCAACCTGGCCACGATGGCTGACGCGCCGCACGCGCAGTTCCGACGGCGTCACCACGATCTCCTCGCTGGCCCGCGCCGCGCGGAAATTGACCTTGAAGGCCCACCAGATCACCAGCACGTCGAGGCCGAAAAAGCCGAACACCGGCCAGGCGCCCATCATCAGGAAGGCGAGGCCGGTGACGAAGCTGACGACGCTCAGGAACAGCATCACGGCGAGAAAGCCTGTGCGGTTCAGCGAGCGGTGCGGCGTCAGCAGCGCGGAGAAGATCTGAGGCTCGTCCTCGCTTTCAGATCGCGCGCACTCAATTTCGTTGCCTGTGCTCATCGTCCATCAGTATATCCCGATCATGGCGAAAATCACCCGCAAGCCGGCCCCGCGTAAAGCGGCGGTGCTGAAGAAAAAGGCAAAACCGGTCGCGACCAAACCGAAGGCGCCCGCGAAAAAATCGCTCAGAGCCGCAAGACCCTGGACGCCGGCTGAGGTCCACGAGGTCTTCAGCCGTTTCCGCAAGGCCAATCCGGAGCCGAAGGGCGAGCTCGAGCACGTCAATCCGTTCACGCTGCTGGTTGCCGTTGTGCTGTCGGCGCAGGCGACCGATGCCGGCGTCAACAAGGCGACGCGCGCATTGTTCGAGGTCGCCGACACCCCGCAGAAGATGCTCGAGCTCGGCGAGGAGCGCCTGCGCGAGTACATCAAGACCATCGGCCTCTACCGCACCAAGGCGAAGAACGTGATCGCGCTGTCGGCGAAGCTGCTCAGCGAATTCGGCGGCCAAGTGCCGCGCACGCGTGCCGGGATCGAATCGCTGCCCGGCGCCGGACGCAAGACCGCGAACGTCGTGCTCAACATGGCCTTCGGCGAGCACACCATGGCGGTCGACACACATGTCTTCCGCGTCGGCAACCGCACCGGACTTGCGCCCGGCAAGACGCCGCTCGAGGTCGAGCTCGGTCTCGAAAAGGTCATCCCGGCAGAGTTCATGCTGCATGCCCATCATTGGTTGATCCTGCACGGGCGCTATACTTGCATCGCGCGCAAGCCGCGCTGCGAGGTGTGCCTGATCAACGATCTCTGCCGGTGGCCGGAGAAGACGGTGTGATTTAATGACCGTCATTCCGGGACTGTCCGAAGGACCGGGTCCGGAATCTCGAGATTCCAGGTTCGATGCTACGCATCGCCCCGGAATGACAAGGCGGGATTTGTGTTTTAGCGGCGCCGGGTTGAGGTGATCTCGTGAGTCAACAAGAACAGAACGCACCACCCGCACCGCCAGCCTCAGCGCCGAAGCCGACACAGCGGCCGGCCACGCCGCTCTGGGGCCGGCTCGCGATCCCGCTGTTTGCGGTCATCGTCGCGCTCGCCTTCGTGGCGCTGGCGACGCTGCGCTTCGACGAGTGGGTCGGCAATGCGGTGATCCAGACCACCAATGACGCCTATGTGCGCGCCGAGCTGACGCGTCTGTCGAGCCGTGTCTCGGGCGAAGTGCTCAGCGTGGGGATCACCGATTTCCAGCGCGTCAAGGCCGGTGACCTCCTGATCCAGATCGATCCTGCCGATTACGAGGCGCAAGTCGCGCAGGCCGAAGCTGCGGTCGCCGCGGCGCAAGCCGCGCTCGACAATCTCGCCAACCAGATCGAGCTGCAATATGCAACGATCGCGCAGGCGCAGGCCGCGCGGCTGTCTGCGGAGGCCTTGGAGGTCGAGGCACGGCAGGAGCAGGAGCGTCAGCAATCGCTGTCGCAGACCGAGTCCGGCACGCGCCAGCGCCTCGAGCAGGCGGTCGCCGCTTACGCCAAGGCACAGGCCGACGTGCGCGCGAGCCGCGCCGTGATCGCCGCCCAGCAGCACCAGCTCGAAGTCCTGCAAGGTACCAGGAAGCAGCGCGCCGCCGATGTCGAGGCGGCGAAGGCGACGCTGGCGGGTACGAAGCTCAAGCTTGGTTACACGAAGATCACCGCGCCGTTCGACGGCGTTGTCGGCGAGCGCCAGGTGCAGCCCGGCGATTACGTCAATATCGGCACCAACCTCATCAACGTGGTGCCGCTGCCCAAGGTCTATGTGATCGCGAACTACAAGGAGACCCAGCTCACACACGTGGTACCGGGCCAGCCGGTCGAGATCACCGTCGACAGTTTCCCGCGCGAGAAGCTGCGCGGCAGGGTCGAGCGCATTGCGCCGGCGACGGGTGCACAGGTGGCGCTGCTGCCGCCCGACAACGCAACAGGCAATTTCACAAAGGTCGTGCAGCGCATTCCCGTGCGCATTCAGTTCGATGATAACCAGCCGCTGCTGGCGCGGCTGGTACCGGGCATGTCGGTGGTCACCAGCATCGATACGAAGGCCGCGAATGGCCGAAAATGACGATGCCGGCCGCGAGCCGCTCTCGCGCGGCGGCGTCGCGCCGCAACCCCTGTTCGCCGTCGCGGCGGTGCTGCTCGGCTCGTTCCTCGCCAATTTCGACAGCCGGCTGACCACGGTCGGCCTGCCGGACCTGCGCGGCGCGTTCTCGCTCGGCTTCGACGAGGGCGCCTGGCTCTCGACCGCCGGCATCGGCTCGCAGATCTTCATCGCGCCTGCGGTGGCCTGGCTTGCCACGGTGTTCGGCCTGCGCCGCGTGCTCGGCATCCCCAGCCTCGTCTATGCCGCCGTCTCGTTCATCATTCCGTTCGTGCACGACTATCCGACATTGCTCGCGCTCAGCGTAGTGCATGGTCTCTTGCTCGGCACCTTCGTGCCGGCGACGCTGATGATCGTGTTCCGCAATCTGCCGATCCGCTGGTGGCTGCCGGCGATCTCGATCTATGCGATCCGCGTCGGCTTCGCGTTGGACACCTCGACCTCGCTCGTCGGCTTCTATGTCGACCATCTCGGCTGGCAATGGCTGTACTGGCAAGGCGTGGTGATCGCGCCCTTGATGGGCCTGATGGTCTATCTGGGCACGCCGAACGAGCCGGTGAACCGCGCGCTGCTGCGCGAGGCCGATTGGGGCGGCATGCTGCTGCTCGGCGCCTCGGTGTCGATGATCTATGCGGGGCTCGACCAGGGCAACCGGCTGGACTGGCTCGGTTCCGGCACGGTGATGGCACTGCTGGCTGGTGGCGCGGTGCTGTTTCTGGCCTTCCTCGTCAACGAGTCCCTGGTGCGGCAGCCCTGGGCACATGTCAACGTGCTGTTCTCGCGCAACATCGGCCTGGGACTGGTCCTGATCCTGCTCTACACGCTGACCAGCCTGTCCAATGCGTCGCTGGTGCCGAACTTCCTCGCCACCATCGCGCTGCTCAGGCCCGAGCAGAGCGGCCTCTTGCTGCTCACCTGTGGCGCGTTGCCGATGTTCGTGCTGGTGCCGGTCTCGATCTGGCTGCTGCGGCATTTCGATACGCGGACGGTGATCGTCGTGGGCTTTGCCTGCTTCGCCGCGGCGAATCTCTGGGGCACCCGGCTCAGCCACGACTGGGCGCGCGAGGACTTCGTCGGCATCGTGCTGCTCCAGGCGATCGGGCAGTCGCTCACCTTGCTGCCGTTGATCATCACGCTGCTCTCCAACTCCGATCCCAGCCGGGCCACATCCTTTGCCGCCTATATCCAGATCATGCGTCTCGGCGGCGCCGAGATCGGCGTGGCGCTGATGGGCACCTGGCTGCGCGTGCGGGAGCAGGTCCATTCTTTCTATCTCGGCCAGAACCTTGCGGTCGGCGATGTCGATGTAGTGGAGAGGCTGAAGCAGCTCGCCGATCACTTCGCCGCCCATGGCACAGGAACGGCGCAGGCGCGCGCGGTCGGCACGCTGGCGGGCATCGTGCAGCGCGAGGCCAATGTGCTCGCCTATATCGACGGCTTCTGGCTGTGTTTCTGGCTCGCGGTGATCGCACTCGGCATCGTCGCGCTGGTCTCCCGCGCGCCGACGGGTCCCTTCGCGCCGGCGCCGTTCGGCTTCGCCAGGATGCTGCTGCGAAAGTGTGGGGTGCAGGTGAGCTGAGTGCTATTCGTTGTCAAACGGGGTGTCTCCCCGTCGGGGAGAGGGTGAGGAGTTCACCGCACCTGCCGCGCCGGCTCGATCAGCTCGGGCCGCGGGCCTGATAGCCGCTTGTGCATGTGGACCATGAAGGCCATGCCGAAGATCGGCGTCGCCAGGTTGACGATCGGGATCGAGACGAAGGCGGCGATGAACAGGCCGGCGGTGAAGATGGTTGCGGCATGGTCGCGCCGCATCGCCTTGGCTTCCTCCGGGGTGCGGAAGCGCATCGCGGCGAGTTCGAAATATTCGCGGCCGAGCAGCCAGGCCGCGGCGAGGAAGAAGATCAGGAAACCCGCGCCGGCGAACAACACCAGCGGCAAGGCGACGAGATAGATCACAATCGTCAAGAGCGCGGTCTTGATGCCCTCGAGGATCGCCTGGCTGAACGGCAGCGCCACGCCGGGCCGCTCGGCCGGATAGTGCTCGCGCTCGACGATGTCGGCGACGTCGTCGACGAACAGGCTCGCCACCAGCGAGGTGATCGCGGGCATCAGGAAGATGCCGCCGAACACGACTCCCAGGCCCGCCGCGATCGAGACGATCCAGGACAGGACTTCGATCGATGAATGCCAGCCCGGTCCGAGCAGGCCTTCCAGCCAGACCTCGCCATTGGTCGCAAACCAGCTGAGGAGCCGCTGCAGGCCGATCGCCAGTACGGTGATCAGCACCAGCGCCAAGCCGACCGATCGCCACAGGATCGAGCGCATCGGCGGCGAGATCATTTGCGACAGCGCCTTGATGGCGGCATCCAGCATGGGGCATCCTCTCAGGTAGACTATCTGCGAGAAGTAGAGATGCAGGGCGGCTTCGGCAAGGCTGACTTTCCCGCCTGCGGCTTAACGCGCGGCCCGGACCCAGGCGCTTGCGGCGAGATGGCCCCGGCTCTGCGGCAGCACCGCTGAAGAAGCGCTGCGCCGCGTCCGGGGCACGAGAGCTACTGTCTACCCGTGCCTGTGCTTGCGCGCCTTCGCCTGCTTCCCTTCGCCGGTCGGAATCATCACCACCCGGCCGTAGCGCACGCCGCGTTCGGCGATGATGTGGTCGGCGAAGTGCCTGACTTCGGAGGCGCTGCCGCGCAACGCCGTCATCTCCATGCAGTTGTTATCGTCGAGATGGACGTGCAGCGTCGCCAGCGCGAGGTCGTGATGGCCGTGGAATTCCTGCACCAGGCGCTTTGAGAGATCGCGCGCGGCGTGGTCGTAGACATAGACGAGACCGGCCACGCATTGGCCGGTCTGTGCCGTGTCCTCCGTGCTCTGTTGCAGGCCGGCGCGGGCGAGATCGCGAATGATCTCGGAGCGGTTCTGGTAGCCGCGCGCCTCCGCCGCGGCGTCGATCTCCGCCAGGAGATCGTCCTCGATCGTGATCGTTATCCGCTGCATCGGGTCCTCTCCATCGGGCTACCGGGCTTTTGTAGCCTTTCCACCAAGGGGAGGCGAGGGAGTGTGCCAGTAGCTCACAGCCGCGTCGTGCGCAGGCGCAGCGCATTGCCGACCACGCTCACCGAGGACAGCGCCATCGCCGCTGCGGCGATGATCGGCGAAAGCAGCACGCCAAAGGTGGGATAGAGCACCCCGGCGGCGATCGGAATGCCGGCGGCGTTGTAGATGAAGGCGAAAAACAGGTTCTGGCGGATGTTGCTCATCGTCGCCTGCGACAGTTTTCGCGCCCGCACGATGCCGACGAGATCGCCCTTGAGCAGCGTGACGCCGGCGCTCTCCATCGCCACGTCTGTGCCGGTGCCCATGGCGATGCCGACCTCGGCGGCCGCCAGCGCCGGCGCGTCGTTGACGCCGTCGCCGGCCATCGCGACGCTGCGGCCGGCCTTCTGCAGCTTGGTGACCACCGCGCTCTTCTGGTCCGGCAGCACCTCGGCCTCGACATCGGCGATGCCGAGCCGGCGCGCCACGGCCTCGGCCGTGGTGCGGTTGTCGCCGGTCAGCATGATGACCCTGATGCCTTCCGCGGCGAGCGCCTTCAGCGCCTCCGGGGTCGAGGCCTTGACCGGATCGGCGATCGCGAACAGGCCGGCCAGCCGGCCGTCGACGGCCATGTTGATCACGGTGGCGCCGTCGCCACGGAGCCGTTCGGCCTCGGTGTCGAGCGTCTTGGTCTCGATGCCGATCGACGTCAGGTATTTTGCATTGCCGAGCACGATGGTCTTGCCGTCGACCCTGCCGGTCGCGCCCTTGCCCGTCGGCGAATCGAATTGCTCGACCTGGCCAAGCGTGAGCTGCTTCTCCTTGGCCGCGCGCACGATGGCGTCAGCCAAAGGATGCTCGCTGGCGCGCTCGACGCTGGCCGCAAGTCGAAGGATGTCGTCTTCCGCAAAGCCAGCCGCCGGCACGATCGCGACCACCTTGGGCTTGCCCTCGGTCAGCGTGCCGGTCTTGTCGACCACCAGCGTGTCGATCTTCTCCATGCGCTCCAGCGCCTCGGCGTTCTTGATCAGGACGCCGCCCTGCGCACCGCGGCCGACGCCGACCATGATCGACATGGGGGTCGCGAGGCCGAGCGCACAGGGGCAAGCGATGATCAGCACGCTGACGGCAGCGACCAGACCGAAGGCCAGCCGCGGCTCCGGTCCGAACCAGGCCCAGGCGCCGAAGGCAGCGAGTGCGACGACGATCACCATCGGCACGAACCAGCCGGAGACCTGGTCGGCCAGGCGCTGGATCGGCGCGCGCGAGCGCTGCGCGTCCGCGACCATCTGCACGATCTGCGACAGCAGCGTCTCGCGCCCGACCTTGTCCGCGCGCATCACGAAGCTGCCAGACTGGTTCAGCGTGCCGGCAATGACCTTGGCGCCGGTCTCCTTGGTAACCGGCATGGATTCGCCGGTGACCAGGGATTCGTCGAGCGAGGAGCGGCCCTCCAGGATGATGCCGTCAACCGGCACCTTCTCGCCGGGACGAACGCGCAAGGAGTCGCCGGCATGAAGCGTGTCGATCTCGACCTCGTGCTCGCTGCCGTCAGCATCGACGCGGCGTGCCGTCTTCGGTGCAAGCTGGAGCAGCGCCTTGATCGCACCCGAGGTCGCGTCGCGGGCGCGCAGCTCCAGCACCTGGCCGAGCAGCACCAGCACGGTGATGACGGCAGCCGCCTCGAAATAGACCGCGACCGCGCCCTCATGGCCGCGGAAGGTGGCGGGGAAAATCTGCGGCGTGACGGTGCCGAGGACGCTGTAGACATAGGCTACCCCGGTGCCCATCGCGATCAGCGTGAACATGTTGAGGTTGCGCGTCAGCAGCGACTGCCAGCCGCGAACGAAGAACGGCCAACCCGCCCACAGCACCACCGGCGTGGCGAAGACGAGCTGGATCCAGTTCGACAGCGTCGGATCGATCCAGCTGTGGGGGCCTGCGAGATGGCCGCCCATCTCCAGCACCACCGGCGGCAGCGACAGCACGCCGCCGATCCAGAATCGCCGAGTCATGTCGGCGAGTTCCGGATTGGGGCCGGTCTCCAGGCTCGCGACTTCAGGCTCCAGCGCCATGCCGCAGATCGGACAGCTGCCGGGACCGACCTGGCGGATCTCGGGGTGCATCGGACAGGTGTAGATGGTGCCCGCGGGCATCTCGGGCTCGGGTGCCTTCTCCTTCGCAAGATACTTGGCGGGATCGGCGGCGAACTTGGTGCGGCAGCCGGCCGAGCAGAAATGGAAGGTCTCGCCGTGATGTGTGAAGTGGTGCTTCGAGGTCGCTGGATCGACCGTCATGCCGCAGACGGGGTCTTTCACCTTAGTCTCACCGTGGTCATGGCCGTGATGATGGGCATGGCTGGAATGATTGCCGTGGCCGCCGCAGCATGAGGATGCCGCGGGCTTCGCCGCCGGCAGTGCAGCTTTCGTGAAACAGCCCCAGCCGGAATGGGTTTCGGCGTCGTGACGATGCTCGCTGCTGTTCATTGCCATGCTCCGGTCTTGTACCCTGGTCTTGCAACCCATACCCGGTAGGGGTATATAGACCTCATGCGCAAGGACATCAAGGCATCTGTCGGAAAACGTCTCGGCCGGATCGAAGGCCAGGTTCGCGGCCTGTCGAAAATGGTAGAGGAAGACCGCTACTGCATCGACATCGTGACGCAGATCTCGGCGGTGCGTGCCGCACTGCGCCGGGTCGAGGAGGAGATCCTGAAGGACCACGTCGCCCACTGCGTCGAGCATGCCATTGCGAGCGGCGACAAGGCCGACCAGCGCGAGAAGATCGCGGAGCTGATGGCGGTGATCGGGCGGGCGGAACGGTAATTCTCGTCGTCGCCAAAGCTCCCCGCAATCACGGGCGGGGTTGATACCTACGCAACTTTCTCACGTGCGCGACCTCGCCGTCGCGGGCGGTAGATCGCAAGCCTCTTCAGCAACGGGACATGGTCGGAGACCTTGGGGCGTTAAGCTGCCTTTGCGGACATGTCGCACACGGTCACTTCTTCAGCCGGAATCTCAGCCGGCGCCTCTTCGTCAATCGCCTCAGGAACGAGCGGCGGCGCCATGACCGTTTCTGGAAACACACCGAACGAGCCCGCTACCTCCTCGAGCGGCTTCTGCTTGTCGGCCCAGTGCAGGGCGGTGTAGTCGAACCCGTGCACGATGGTGGGTTTGACGACTTCGAAATAGGGCGAGATGTCGAAGTCGCGGGGCATGTAGAGCGAGGAATCGCGGATGTGCAGGATCTCGCGGCGGGCGGCGCGGCTGCCGGCCTTGGTGATCTTCGGCAGGATCGGATAGCGCACGGCATCGAAGGCCTGCGCGATCAACGCCGAGCAGATGATCTTGGTCGGGTCGCCCGAGCCGATCGCGATCATGCGCCGACGCCAGCGCTGCGGAATCGGCATCGGGAACAGATAGCGCATGAGGTCGACGATGTTCTTGGTGTCGTAGCCGAAGCCGATGCGGTTGATCGCATAGCGGCAGACCGTGGTGCGGTCCTCGTAGGACAGCCCGACCGGGCGGCAGAGACGGGTGTGATAGGGGAAATATTTCGACAGCGGCGCCGAGGTGACGCCTTCGCCGATATTGGCCTCGATCAGCACATGCGGCTCGCCGTCCGCCTCCTCCGCACCCGCGACCGGGCCAACATAGAGCGCGGCATGCGACCACGTCGACTGCGTCAGATATTTGATGATGCCGGAGATGCGGTTGTTGCCCTCGACCAGCAGCACGTCGCCGGGCTCGATGACGCCGCGCAGATGCTCCGGGTCGCTCGGCGTGAACGGCTCATAGCCCGGCACCTCCTTCGAGAGGTACGCGGCAATCAGCTTGCCGACTGAATCCAGGACCGTCCCCATGTCAAACTCCCCCCACGGCCTTTTCCGGCCGTCTTTTTCCCTTCTCTATCATGGTCGAAACGTGTTGCAATTCGGTTCATCACTCTGTGAGATCAAGCACGATTGATTCACCATGATGGTTGCCGTGCAACATCAGATACGGCAAGGTTCGCGGGCTGTTCCTGTACGCCGCAAGTCCCCGGAAACCATGACATGACAATCACGCGCCGCGGTTTCCTTTCGGCGTCGGCGGCCTTTGCGGCGATCCCGGTCCTGCGCGCATCCGCCGCGCCCCTGCCGCGCGAGGCCGACATCGTCGTGATCGGGGCGGGAACTGCTGGAATCGCCGCGGCGCGGCGCATCATGGCGACCGGCCGCAAGGTCATCGTGGTGGAAGCGGCATCGCAAGTTGGCGGCCGCTGCATCACCGACAGCACGACCTTCGACACGCCGTTCGATCGCGGCGCGCGCTGGATGTACAATCCAGACACCAATCCGATGATCCGGCTGGCGCGCAGTGTCGGGCTGGACGCGCTGCCGGCGCCATCGGGCCAGAAGATGCGCATCGGCCGCCGCAACGCACGCGCAGGCGAGACCGAGCAGTTCCTGGCCGCGCTGGTGCGCGCCAACCGCGCCATCGACGAGGCCGCGCGCGGCAAGCTGGATACCTCCTGCGCATCCGTGCTGCCGAAGGATCTCGGCGACTGGGCCGGCGCGGCCGAGTTCATGCTGGGTGCGAGCTTCGCCGGCAAGGACCTGAAGGAGCTGTCCGCGATCGACAAGGGACGCGCGCAGGACCGCAATGCGGCGATCGCCTGCCGTCAGGGCCTCGGCACTCTGATCGCCAAACTCGGCGAGCAGGCGCCGGTGGCGCTGTCGACGCCGGCAAGCCGGATCGCCTGGAGCAACCGCGCCGTCAGCGTGGAGACGCAAGCCGGCAAGATCGCCGCACGCGCCGCCATCCTCACGGTCTCGACCAATGTGCTGACGTCGGGCGCGATCAAGTTCGCACCCGACATTCCCAAGCGCACGCTGGACGCGGCCTCGAAGCTCACCCTGGGCAGCTACGATCGCATCGTGCTGCAACTGCCGGGCAATCCGCTCGGCTTGTCGCGCGACGATACCCTCATCGAGCAGAGCAATTCGACGCGCACGGCGCTCATGTTCGCCAATATCGGCGGCTCCTCGTTGTGCTCGATCGATGTCGGCGGCTCCTTCGGCCGCGATCTCTCCGAGCAGGGCGAGAAGGCCATGGCCGCCTTCGCGAAGGAGTGGATCACAAAACTGTTCGGTCGCGAGGCCGCTTCGGCCGTGCAGAAGACCAGCGCCACGCGCTGGAATGCCTCGCCCTATGTGATGGGCGCAATGTCGGCATCCGCGCCCGGCGGCCAGTTTTCGCGAAAGACCCTGGGCGAGCCGATCGGCAACATGTTCCTCGCCGGCGAAGCCACGCACGAGACGCTCTGGGGCACCGTCGACGGCGCCTGGGAAAGCGGCGAGCGCGCTGCGGATGCCGCCTTGCGCAAGATCGGCGCGCTCAAGGCCGAGCCGGCCGAAGTGCCGACGCAATCGACGAAGAAGCGGCGCGCGCCGCGGCAATAGGCAACAAAGTCGCAACACTTCGCGGGAACGACCCGCGGAGAGAGCTCAGCGCAACACCCCGTCCAGCACCGGCAGCCCGGCAATCACCGCCATCGCGATCAGCGCATAGCAAATGCCGCGAAACACCTTCTCGCTCGCACGGCCGAACAGAGAGGCGCCGAAGGCGACGCCGATCGCATAGACGGGACCGACGACCAGCGAGAGCGCCAGCGATTCGCGCGAAATCAGGCCTGTCGTCGCATAACTGACCATTGAGAAGAAATCCGACGCGCCGAAGAACAGCACGATGTTGGCGCGTGCGACGATCGGTGCGATCGGGCGGCCAAGCCAGTAGCCGACGATCGGCGGGCCGCCGGTCTGCGCGAGGCCACTACAGAAGCCGGAGAGGCCGCCGATACCGACCGAAAGCCAGGCGTGGTCCTTGCCCCGATAGCGCCAGCCCGACAGCAGCAGAAGCAGGAGCGCCGCGACGAAGCAGGAGATGATCCAGCGCGTGGTGACGGGCTGCAGCACGCTCAGGAAATACGTGCCGACGGGCACGCCGATCAGCGCGCCGAGCACGATGACCGCGGTGGCCCTGCGGTCGGCCTTCCGCCATGCGTCAGGCAGCAGCGGCGCGGCTGCGACGAAGTCGATGATGAGCAGCAAGGCCGCAACGAGCCGCGGCGCAGCGATGCTGCTCGCCAGCGGCATGAAGATCAGCGCCGAGCCGAAGCCGGAGAAGCCGCGCGCGGTGCCCGAAACGAAAGCGACGGCGCAGAGCGCCATCGCAACGGTGAGGCTGACATCCCTCGGGAGAAAGTCGGCGAGGCTCATGCTCCGTGCTTCTGGGGCATGAGGTTGTCCGAAAGCCGCTTCACACTTTTCGGCATCATGCTCGCAAAGTGCCGCCGGTCTTCTTCGTGACTTCGGCCACGATCTTGGCGGCGACAGCCTCGATCTCCTGGTCGGTCAGGGTCTTCTCGCGCGGCTGGATCGTCACCGCGATCGCGATCGACTTCTTGCCGTCATCTATGCCCTTGCCCTCGTAGACGTCGAAAACGTTCACGCCGGTGATCAGCTTCTTGTCGACGGCTTGCGCGGCGCGGACGATATCGCCGGCCTTCACGGCGCGGTCGACGATGAAGGCGAAGTCGCGCGACACCGGCTGGAAGGCGGAGAGCTCGATCGGCGGCTTGGCGCGGGTCGGCTTCTTCTTCGCCTCGGGGATGCGGTCGAGAATCACCTCGAACACCATCAACGGACCGTCGACGCCGAGCGCCTCGAGCGCGCGGGGATGCATCTCGCCGAAATGGCCGAGCACGTTCTGCGGGCCGATCTGGATCGTGCCGGAACGTCCCGGATGCAGCCAGCCAGGACCACCCGCCACGACCTGAAGCGCCTGCATCGGCGCACCGGCCGCAGCCAGCACCGCCAGCGCATCGGCTTTCGCGTCGAACACGTCAGCCTGCGCCGAGCCGGTCCAGTGCCGTCCGAGACCTTCCGAGGAAGCAAAGCCGCGGCGCACGCCGCTTGCCGCCATGAACTGGTCCTGCGGGCGATCGCCCTTGAAGATCTGGCCGACCTCGAACAGCGCGACATCGCCAAAGCCGCGATCGGCATTGGCCTGCGCGGCCGCGATCAGGCCAGCAAGCAAGGTCGGGCGCATGTCGGAGAGATCGGACGCGATCGGGTTCGCCACTTCGAGCTCGCGCTGGCCGCCGCCGAATAATTTCGCCGCGGGTTTTGCGATGAACGACCAGGTCACGGCCTCGACCATGCCGCGGCTCGCGAGCGCGCGCCGCGCGCGGCGGGTGCGCAGCTGCAGCGAGGTCAAAACGGATCTGCGCGCGTCCTCGCCGCGTTCGAACGGCGTCTCCGGCACCTTGTCGACGCCGAAGATGCGGACGATTTCCTCGACGATGTCGGCCTTGCCGTGCACGTCAGTGCGCCAGGACGGCACCGCCACCTTCACGACCGGGCCGGGGCCCGCCATCATGAAGCCGAGATGGGTCAGGATGCGCTTCATCTCGGCTTGCGGCACCTCGATGCCGGAGAGCCGCTTGACCTCGGTGACCGGAAACTCGATCAAGCGGTCATCGCCAAAGGCCTTGCCGACCACGACGGTCTCGGACGGCGTGCCGCCGCACATCTCCATCACCAGCTTGGTCGCGAGCTCCAGCCCCGGCACCATGAAGGCCGGATCGACGCCGCGCTCGAAGCGGTAGCGCGCATCGGAATTGATGCCGAGCTTGCGGCCGGTCTGGGCGATGTTGATCTCGTTCCACAGCGCCGATTCGATCAGCACGTCGGTGGTCTCATCATCGCAGCCCGAGGCCTCGCCGCCCATGATGCCGGCAAGCGATTCGACGCCGTGCTCGTCCGCGATGACGCAAATCGCGGGATCGAGATTGTAGGTGCGGCCGTCGAGCGCCAGCAGGCTCTCGCCGTCGCGGGCGCGACGCACCACGAGATTGCCCTTCACCTTCCTGGCGTCGAACACATGCAGCGGCCGCGCGCGGTCGAACGTCATGAAGTTGGTGATGTCGACCAGCGCGTTGATCGGGCGCAGTCCGATCGCGGTCAGCCGCTTCTGCAGCCATTCCGGCGACGGTCCGTTCCTGACGCCGCGCACGAGGCGAAGCGCGAAGCCCGGGCACAACGTGGCATCCTCGACCGTGACCTTCACCGGACAAGGGAATTCGCCCTTGATAGGCTTGATGGTCGGATCCTTGAACTTGCCCATGTCGGCGGCGGCGAGGTCGCGCGCGATGCCGTGCACGCCCGTGCAGTCCTGCCGGTTCGGCGTCAGATTGATCTCGACCACGGGATCGCCGAGCCCGGCCCATTCGGCGTAGGCAGCGCCGATCGGCGCATCGGCCGGCAATTCCATGATGCCGTCATGGTCGTTGGAGATCTGCAGCTCGGCCGCCGAGCACAGCATGCCGCGGCTCTCGACGCCGCGGATGGTGCCGACCCCGAGCGTGATGTCCTTGCCGGGAATGTAGGTGCCGGGCGGCGAGAACACGCTGACGAGCCCGGCGCGCGCATTCGGCGCGCCGCACACCACCTGCACCGGCGCGCCGCCGTCGCCGGTGTCGACCATGCAGACCCGTAAGCGATCCGCATTCGGATGCTGCTCGGCCGAGATCACCTTCGCGATGGTGAAAGGCTTCAGCGCCTTCGCCTTGTCCTCGATGTTCTCGACCTCGAGCCCGATCATGGTGAGCTTCTCAGCGAGCCTGTCGAGCGGCTCGTCGGTCTCGAGATGATCCTTCAGCCAGGAGAGGGTGAATTTCATGGCTGTGTGCCTCGGTTCTTATCGGTGGAGTTACTTTGGTCGGTGCTAATGTTCCCTCCCCCCTTGTGGGCGAGGGTTAGGGAGGGGGGTGAGCCGCGGGCCCCGGCAGAAGCTGCCTGGCGGATTGCCTCAACAACTCCTTCAAGGTTCGTCATCACCTGATCGTTGGTGAAGCGCAGAACCTGAAAGCCCTCGGCTGCGAAGAAAGCGTCGCGACGCTCATCCTTCTTCTGGCGTTCTTCGAAATCGTGGGATTCTCCATCGAGTTCGATGATGAGCTTAGAGGAGAAACACACGAAGTCGGCGATGTAGTTTCCGATTGGCGTCTGGCGACGGATGCCAACACCATCCATGCGGTTGGCCTTCAGGCAGCGCCACAGCAGTGTTTCGGCGCGCGTCATCGCTCGGCGAAGCTGTTTCGCCCGACTGCGCTGACGTTCGCTCACAACTGCATGCGGCATCCGCGGCTACCCCCCTCCCTGACCCTCCCCCACAAGGGGGGAGGGAACGGAGAGAGTCATTGTGTGGCCGGGCATCGCCATCACGAGCTCAGCCCTCCCGCAAGCGTTGGCACTTCCAGCGGCTTGAAGCCGTAATGGGACAGCCAGCGGACGTCGCTGTCGAACAGCTGGCGCAGGTCGGCGATGCCGTATTTCAGCATGGCGATGCGGTCGATGCCCATGCCCCAGGCAAAGCCCTGGTACTCGTCGGGATCGATGCCGCAGGCGCGCAGCACGTTGGGATGCACCATGCCGCAGCCGAGAATCTCCAGCCAGTCCTCGCCCTCGCCGAAGCGGATCTCGCCTTTGTCGCGGCGGCACTGGATGTCGACTTCCAGCGACGGCTCGGTGAACGGGAAGAACGACGGGCGGAAGCGCATGTTGATGTGATCGACTTCGAAGAACGCCTTGCAGAACTCGTGCAGGATCCATTTGAGGTGACCGAGATGCGAGGTCTTGTCGATGACGAGGCCTTCGACCTGATGGAATTGCGGCGTGTGGGTCGCGTCCGAATCGATGCGGTAGGTGCGGCCCGGGCAGATCACGCGGATCGGCGGCTTCTGGCTCAGCATGGTGCGCACCTGCACCGGCGAGGTGTGGGTCCGCAGCAGCATGCGCGAGCCGTCCTCCTTCGGATGGAAGAAGAACGTGTCGTGCATCTCGCGCGCGGGATGGCCTTCCGGGAAATTCAGCTTGGTGAAGTTGTAGTCGTCGGTCTCGATATCGGGACCTTCGGCGACCGAGAATCCCATGTCGGCGAAGATCGTGGTCAGCTCGTCCCAGACCTGGCTCAGCGGATGGATGCGGCCGGTCTCGACCGGTGCGTCGCGCAGCGGCAGGGTGACGTCGACGGTCTCGGACACGAGTCGCGCATCGAGCGCCGCGGACTTCAGCACGTCGCGCCGTGCGGCAAGTGCCTCGGTGACCTTGTCCTTGGCCTGGTTGATCGCGGCGCCTTGCGTCTTGCGCTCGTCCGGCGACATCTTGCCGAGCGTCGCGAGGAGCGCCGAGATCGAGCCCTTCTTGCCGAGGGCTGCAACACGCACGGCTTCCAACGCAGCCTCGTCGGCGGCGGCGGCGATGTCGGCGATGATCTGGGCTTGGAGCTGGGCAAGATCGGTCATGGCAATCCCTTTTGGCCAGGATGCTGAGCCGATGATCCTAGCCCGTCACACCCGGCATCGTGCCGGGCATCCACGTCGGAGAAGTGTGTTTGCGCGCCGGACGACGGCCGGGGCGGTAAAGCGCGAGACGCGCCTCCGCCCGGGCCATCACAAGCTGAATGCTGCGCAGAGCACGGTGGAAGACGGCTTACGCCGCCAGCGCAGCCTTGGCCTTCTCGGCGATCGCCTGGAACGCGGCGGGCTCGCTGATCGCGAGATCCGACAGCACCTTGCGGTCCACGGTGATCCCGGACTTGGCCATGCCGTCGATAAACCGGCTGTAGGTCAGGCCGAACGGACGGACCGCAGCGTTGATGCGCTGGATCCAGAGCGCGCGGAACGTCCGCTTCTTACGCTTGCGGTCGCGGAAGGCGTATTGCTGCGCCTTCTCCACGGCCGGCTTGGCGGCGCGGATGGTGTTCTTGCGGCGGCCATAGAAGCCCTTGGCGGCCTTGTAGACTTTCTTGTGCTTGGCGTGGGCGGTCACACCGCGTTTGACGCGAGACATGACAAAATTCCTTCAGAGATGACTTGGTTTTCGGATCGCCGCGGGATGCGCGGCGCGGCTGGCGGTGATCGTGGACGCGATCAGGCGTTCGGCAAGAAGTACTTCTTGACGTTGTCGCCGTCGGTCTTGAACAGCACGCGGGTGCCGCGGAGCTGACGGATCTGCTTCTTCGTCCGCTTGATCATGCCGTGACGCTTGCCGCGCTGGGCGTGCATCACTTTGCCGGTGGCAGTCACCTTGAAGCGCTTTTTGGCGCCCGATTTGGTCTTCAGCTTGGGCATTTGGCTCTCCTATGGCCGCAACAGAAATCCGCCCGTGAAGGCGGCTGGCCGTCTATAATGCTCGTTAGAGCGTTGATTGTGCTCAGGTTTTTGCGAACGAGCGCGAAACCCACACGAAACACCGCCACGGCAGCCCTTAATCAGCCGGGCGATGAAGGCTGGGCTTATGACAGAGCGGGAGCCAAATGGCAACGATGAACCGGCGGAACAGGCCCGGAGACTATCCGGTGTTGCCACCCTTTACGTCCCCAGCCGAGCCGCCTGGAGCAGGACCAAAATGGCCCATTTTTCCCGATCGCCGTCGTCTTTGACTGGTCTCGTCCGCCGGCGTCAACTGGCGGTGTTGGCCGTGCTCGCCGCCGCCATGCTGCCGTCGGCTGCCGATGCCCGCGTCGGCGGCTATGACGGCATCTGGAACGTCACCTTCGCCACCACGAGGGGCAATTGCAGCTCAGGCTACAGCGTCCCCTTCACCGTGACGGGCAGCCGCGTCTCGTCCGCCGGCGGCGGCCGGGTCTCGGGCAGGGTCAACCGCTCCGGCACTGTGGCGGTCCAGGTTTCCGTCGGCGCCTCTCATGCCAGCGGCGGCGGTCGGCTCGCCGGCAGGAACGGTGTCGGCTCGTGGAGGGGCATCATTTCCGGAGACCGGTGCAGCGGCACCTGGCAGGCGACGAGGACTTAAAGCGAGATGCGATTAGGATGAATCGTCATCGCGCTTTAGGTTGTTGTTTAAGCATGATCTTTTCGGAAAACCGCTACGCACTTTTCCGGATCATGCTTTAGCTGTCGCGAAGCGGACGGTGCGTTCCCTCCCCCCTTGTGGGGGAGGGCTAGGGAGGGGGGTAGCCCAGCAAGAGGTGCTCGTTTGTGACGATGCACCGCGGGCCGATCCGCGATGGAAAGAGTCCCCGTGTGGCACCCCCCTCCCTGCCCCTCCCCCACAAGGGGGGAGGGGAACGGCGAGAGCGGTGCTTTCGATCGCGATTCGACTTCGCGCCATCTTGCTCTGCACGCTAGCGCTCTCCACCTCGGAAAAACAAAACGGCCCGCCGGAGATCCGGACGGGCCGTTGAATTCTCAGTCCTAAAGCGCTTCGCGTCAGCGGGGCGCCAGCACCATCACGACCTGGCGACCTTCGAACCGCGCGTCCTGCTCGACTTTGGCGAGCTCGGCGACGTCGGTCTTGATCTTGTCCAGCAGCTTGGTGCCGATTTCCTGGTGCGCCATTTCGCGGCCACGATAGCGCAGCGTGATCTTGACCTTGTCGCCCTCTTCGAAGAACCGCTGCATCGCGCGCATCTTCACGTCGTAATCATGGTCGTCGATCATCGGGCGGAGCTTGATCTCCTTGATCTCGACGGTCTTCTGCCGCTTGCGGGCTTCCGCGGCTTTTTTCTGAGCGGAATACTTGTACTTCCCGTAGTCCATGATCTTGCAGACGGGAGGGCTGGCATTCGGCGAAATCTCGACCAGATCCATGCCGGCTTCCTGGGCCATCCGGATAGCGACGACTGTCTCGACCGTGCCCTTGTTGTCACCGGTCTGGTCGATCAGCTGGATCTGCGCATTGCGGATATCATCATTGATGCGCGGCCCGTCTTTGCTGGCAGCGGGCGGAGCTTTATTAGGACGGCGAATGGGTGGTTCTCCAAAGTTGTGAAAGAAGCGGCTATCTTGAAGGAAGATGCGTTTGCCGGCAAGCAAGTCGCTCATGCGGCGTGCGAAAAACCCTCAAATGCGAGGCATTTTGGTCACGCCTGAGCACGCAGACGACATAGACACCTTGCTTCTGTTCCGCAAGCGTCCCAAAGGGCGGCCAATGCAGCCAACGGGTTGCATCGCGGGACGCGCCCGGACAGCTCAAACCGCACAGCCAGAGTAAATGTTCCATGACCGATATAATTCCTGATGCCGTGCTCGACTTCGTCAATGTGGGTGAAGGCCTGTCCGCACGCCGGATCGCGGTACGCAGTCGGCGTGGACAGGGACCGGGGCTGGTCTGGCTGGGCGGATTCAACTCGGACATGAAGGGCAGCAAGGCCTTGGCGCTGGACGCCTGGGCCCGGGATCACAGCCGCTCAATGGTCCGGTTCGACTATTCCGGCCACGGCGAGTCCGGCGGCGACTTCGCTGACGGAACCATTGGACGCTGGCTGGAGGAGAGCGTCGCGGTGTTCGAGCGGTTTTGCGACGGCCCGCAAATCCTGATCGGCTCATCCATGGGCGGCTGGATCGCGCTGCTGCTCGCGCGCGAGATCAAGAAGCGTTCCGGCAAGGCGTCGCTGGCCGGTCTCGTCCTGATCGCACCGGCGCCCGACTTCACCGAGGAGCTGATGTGGAAGAATTTTTCGCCCGCGGTGAAGAAGGAGATCGAGACCGGGGGCGTCTGGATGCGGCCGTCGGAATACGGCGACGGCTCACCCTATCCGATCACGCGGAACCTGATCGAGGAGGGCCGCAAACACCTCGTGCTCGGCAGCGCCATCGATCTCGGCTGTCCCGTCCGAATCCTGCAAGGCGCGAAAGATCCTGATGTGCCGTGGCAGCACGCGTTCGCGCTGACGCACCGCCTGCCGGCCGACGACGTCGTGCTGACCATGATCCAGGACGGCGATCACCGTCTCTCCCGCCCGCAGGACATCGCGCGCATCCTTGCCGCGGTCGCCGAGATCGGGTGAAATCATCACCCAGCATTCGGTGTCATCGCCCGACTTGATCGGGCGATCCAGTATCCCAGAGACGGCTGTGCTTGAGTCGAGAAGCCGCGGCGTACCGGATGCCCCGGTCAAGCCGGGGCATGACAGAGAACGGGGAAGGAGAAACGCCAATGACCACAACCGCCATGCTGCGCGCCTTCTGCGACGCGGTCGAGCAGCGCAACGGCCGCGCCTTTGCCGAACTGTTCACCGAGGACGGCGTCTATCACGACGTCTTCTATGGCGCCTTCGAAGGCCGCGAAAAAATCGCGGCGATGATCGACGACTGGTTCTATCGGACGGCGACGGATTTCCGCTGGGACATGCACGATCCCGTCACCGACGGCACCACGCTCTATGCGCGCTACACCTTCAGCTACAAATCGACCCTGCCGGAAGCCAATGGCGTGCGGGCGATGTTCGAGGGCGTCGCGATCATGACGCTGCAGGATGGAAAGATCGCGAGCTATCACGAGGTCGCCAACACCGCGCCGGCGTTCGTCGATCTGAAGTTTGCGCCTGAAAGAATTGCGAAGATCGTCGGCAAGCAGGGCGCCGAGCTGAAGGCGCGGCCGGAGATGCAGCGGCATCTCACCTGATCGTCATTCCGGGGCGCGCGAAGCGCGAACCCGGAATCCATTTCGCCTTTTGGCCTGCGGTCCAATGGATTCCGGGTCTGCGCCTGACGGCGCATCCAGGAATGACGACCGGAGAGAGGCGCACGCTCCTACCGCTTCGACGGATTCGCCATCGGCTTGCGCTGCGCCAGCGCTGCCACGGTCGCGGTGCCGATCGGGCCATCTTCGTCATAGAGCCAGCATTCGCCGATCGCGACGCCGTCGGTGGCGTGGTGGTTCACGACTTCGAAGCCGATCCACTCCGTAACCGGCAGGCGGTGCAGATAGATCGTGACGTCGCTGTTGATGTAGCCGAGCCCCTTGTCGCCGGCATTGGCAAACGGGCTGGCGAAATCGGCGCCGGTTGCGACATGGACGAACGGCGTCATCGGCACGCCCGCAACGAGCTCGCGCACCTCGCTCATCCACAACCGGCGCGGCCCGAGCGAGCCCATCTGGCCGACGATCGGCCGCGTCGTCCATTTGCCGTTCATGCCGAGCCTGGGATCCGTGGGCTTGGGAATGTCGGCCGGCTTCGGCGCGTCCCAGTTCGGCGGCGACCAGACATTGCCATCAGGATTCTGCGTCTTGCGCAGCAGCTGACACGACGCGCGCGCCATGCTGACCCCGCCGGAAACGAACTCCGCTTCCACCACGCGGATGCGCATCCCATCGCGTACCAGCCGCGTCGTCACTTCAATCGGCTTGTCGATGGTCGGCAGCCGAAACATGTCGACGGTGAGCCGCGCCGGCACGAACTCAGGCCCGGAATGGCGTTCCTCGATGACGAAGCCGAGCAGGCCGACGATGACGCGCCCGTGCAGCGACTTCGGATCCCAGGGACCGTTGGCAACTTCCGTCGGGTGGAATGTCTCGCCGTCGCGGGTGAAGAAAGGCATGTTTGTCATGACGTGCGAGATTGCGGGAATGGATGAGGAAATCAAGGTCCTCAATCCTCATCCCGAGGAGGCGCGAAGCGCCGTCTCGAAGGATGCAGGCCCCCGCTGCTGCATCTCGGCCTCCATCCTTCGAGACGCGCGCAAGCGCGCTCCTCAGGATGAGGGTTACAGAGCGACTTGCCACTCGTCCCGCACGCTGTCGTCGTGCTCGTTGCTCGCCGCAGCAGACTTCATCGCATCAAACTCGGTGCGTTCCACCAATTGCCCCAGCGCCCACACCGCAGCACCACGTACCAGCGGACTCGCGTCATCCAGCAATCGCCGCGCCTCCTCCGCCAACGCCACCTCGCCCGAGTTGCCGATCGCAATCAGCACGTTCCGCAAGAAGCGGTCGCGGCCGATGCGCTTCACCGGCGACTTCGTGAACAGCGCGCGAAACGCCGCGTCGTCGAGCCGTGCCAGCTCGGCGAGCGCAGGCGCGCGCAATTCATCACGCGCCGCAAGCCTGGCCTCGCGTCCCTCCTGCGCAAACTTGTTCCAGGGGCAGGCCGCAAGACAATCATCGCAGCCATAGATGCGATTGCCGATGGCCTTGCGAAATTCGCGCGGGATCGGTCCCTTGTTCTCGATGGTAAGGTACGAGATGCAGCGTCGCGCATCGAGCTTGTAGGGCGCGGGGAACGCCGCGGTCGGGCAGATGTCGAGACAGGCCCGGCACGAGCCGCAATGATCGATCTCGGCGACATCGCGCGGCAGCTCCAGCGTGGTGTAGATCGCGCCGAGAAAAAGCCATGAGCCGAACTCGCGCGAGACGAGGTTGGTGTGCTTGCCCTGCCAGCCCAGATGCGCCGCCTGCGCCAGCGGCTTCTCCATCACCGCCGCGGTGTCGACGAACACTTTCACGTCCGACGGAACGGTCGCGACCAGCCAGCGCGCCAGCGCCTTCAGGCGCTTCTTGATGAGGTCGTGATAGTCGTCGCCCTGCGCATAGACCGAGATCGCCGCGCGCGTGGGCTGCTCGAGAATCGCCAGCGGATCGGAGTCGGGACCGTAATTGACGCCGAGCATGATCACGCTGCGAACGTCCTGCCACAGCCCGCGCGGATCGACGCGGCGCTCGGGGCTTGCGGCGAGCCAGTCCATGTCGCCATGGCCGCCCGATGCGATGAATTCGAGGAAGTGTTTGCCGGCACTCTCGATCGTGCCCGGCGCGGTGATGCCGATGCAGTCGAAGCCGAGCCCGCGCGCTTCATGCGTGAGCGCAGTACGGAGCTCATCAATGTCGATGCTGGATTTAATCACCGATGCATCCACACTCGTCATGGCCGGGCTCGTCCCGGCCATCCACGTCCTTGTGTAGCATTCACGAGAAGAGAAAGAACGTGGATGCCCGGGACGAGCCCGGGCATGACGATCCTCGTCAGAAATCCAGGTCCACGTAGGTCCGCGACGCCGGCACGCCGGCGAGCCATTCGCTGAGGAGCGGACGGAACGATGGGCGGGATTTCACCCGCGCGTACCACGCCTTTGCTGCGTCGTCCTCGCTCCATGGCACGTCGCCCAGATAGTCGATCGCCGAGAGATGGGCCGCGGCGGCGAGATCCGCGTAAGTGAGCCGGTCGCCGGCGAGGAAATTGCGCGTCTGCGCCAGCCAGCCGATATAGGCCAGATGATAGCGCACATTTGCCTTCGCCGCGCGCATCACGTCGGCCGAAGGCGGGCCGCCGCCGTTCTCCTCGCTCATGAAGCGCTTGTAGATGCGCTCGGTGACGAGCGGGTGCGAAGCCTCCTCGAAGAACTTTTCGTTGAACCAGGCCATCAGCCGGCGCACCTCGACACGTTCGCCGATCGTCTGCGGCATCAAGCGTTTCGGCCCCATCTCGGCACCATAGGCCTCGTCGACATATTCGGCGATGATGGCTGCGCCGGGGATCGGCGGCTGCTCCTCGTCGACGAGCACCGGCGTGGTGCCGGCCGCATTGAGCAGCAGAAACGCCTCGCGCCGCTCCCAGCTGCGCTCTTCGATCAGCTTCAGGTCAAGCCCGTATTCGCCCGCGATCAGGCGGATGAAGCGCGAATGCGGACAGAACGGATGATGGAACAGCGTAAACATGAAGCCTTTGACTATTTGATGGTGCTTAAGAATCCATCAATGTTTGTGCGGCGCCACACTAGGCCCTCAAAACCGCGAAGCAAGGTCGTGATTTCGTATTTTGCGATTGCGGCATGGGAACGAATAGGCGAGAAGAGCCCCGCTTTTCCAGCCGAAATGGACCGTAAATATGTCAGACGCAATACGGGCAGTGATCCTCGGCATCATCGAGGGTGTGACCGAGTTCCTTCCCGTGTCCTCGACTGGTCACCTCTTGCTCGCGGAGCGCTTCTTCCATCTCGGCGAAGGCGCGTTCTGGGATTCGTTTACGGTTCTGATCCAGTTGGGCGCGATCCTCGCGATCGTCGGGCTGTATTTCAGGAAGTTGTGGGACGTCGTGATCGGCCTGTTCACGGGCGATGCCGATGCGCGGCGCTTCGTGATCGGCGTGCTGGTGGCATTCCTGCCGGCCGTGGTCGTCGGCCTCGTCGCCGGCAAGTACATCAAGAGCCTGCTGTTCAATCCCTGGGTCATCTGCTTCACGCTGATCGTCGGCGGCGCTATCCTGCTCTGGGTCGACAAGCTCGATCTCAAGCCGCGCGAGCATGACGCCACCAGATTTCCGCTGCTGATGTATCTCTATATCGGCATGGCGCAGTGCGTGGCGATGATCCCCGGCGTGTCACGCTCCGGTGCCAGCATCGTCGCGGCGATGCTCCTGGGGGCCGACAAGCGCGCGGCGGCGGAGTTCTCGTTCTTCCTTGCCATTCCCACCATGATCGGTGCGTTCGCTTACGACTTCTACAAGAGCAGCGCCGAGATGACGATGGACCACATGAACATCGTCGCGATCGGATTCGTGGTGTCGTTCATCACCGCCATCATCGTGGTGAAGACGTTCCTGACCTATGTCACCCGGCACGGCTTCGTGGTGTTCGCCTGGTGGCGTGTCATCGTCGGCACGCTCGGCCTGATTGCGCTGGCATTGGGCCACTAGAGCATGATCCGGAAAAGTGCGCAGCGGTTTTCCGAAAAGATCATGCTTAAACAACAACCTAAAGCGCGATGACGATTCATCCTGATCGCATCGCGCTTTAGAGCAACAACTCGGTTGGTGCGCTCCCTCGGCTGCTTGCGGGAAAGGGCCGGGGAGAGGGGTGTCTCCGCAGAGAGACTGCCAATGAGGCGAAAGTCCTCATCGCCGCGACGCCATTGCCGAAGCTAAGCGTCGGCGTATTCGAGCACGGCCGCCAGAGGCGGCCTACGCCGTCCCGCAAGCAAGCGAGAGAAGCAAACCAGCCTCACACGCTCATGCGCTGGAACTGACCGGCGGCGCGGAAACGCCAGAGATATTGCGGGGCGATCGCTTCCAGCGAATCGGGGGTGATCCCGAGGCCTTCCAGCGTCAGGCCGGCCGCCTTCGCCGCCTCCGAGACGACATTGTCGCGCTCGAGCAGCGTGACCTGGTCCGGCGTCAGCTTGAACGCGCCCGGCGCGAATTGCAGGAAGGCGGCCTGGAAGCGGGCGAGGCCGAACGGCAGCGGGATCAGCATCCGCTTGCGGTCGGTGATCTCCAGGATGGTCTCGATGATCTCGCGCATGGTCAGCACTTCCGGCCCGCCGAGCTCGTAGGTCGCGCCGGCCTTGGCCTTGCCGTCGACGGCATCCGCGATCGCGGTGGCGACGTCGCCGACATAGACCGGCTGCATCTTCGTGTCGCCGCCGATCAGCGGCAGCACCGGCGACATCCGGGCCAGCGCGGCAAAGCGGTTGGTGAACTGGTCCTCGGGGCCGAACATCACGGAGGGGCGGAAGATCGTGGCGGAGGGCACTGCGGCCAGGACGGCGGCTTCGCCGGCCGCCTTGGCCCTGGCATAGCGCGACGGCGATTCCGCGTCGGCGCCGATCGCGGAGACATGCACCAGGCCGGCATCGGCCGCGGCCGCCGCCTTGGCGACGGTTTCGGCGCCCTTGGCCTGGACGGCGTCGAAGGTCTGCGCGCCACCCTCGGTGAGGACGCCCACGAGGTTGATCGCGACATGCGAATCACGCAGCGCCGCCTCGACCGAGGCCGGATAGCGCAAATTCGCCTGCACGGTGTGGACCTGTCCGACCTTGCCGGAGGGCTGCAGGTATCCGGCGAGTTCCGGCCGCCGTACCGCAACCCGGACCCGGTAATCGCGCTTGCACAGGGCCCGGACGACATTCCGGCCCAAAAACCCCGATCCGCCGAAAACCGTGACGAGCGTGTCCAGATTCGATGCCATGGGGGTGTCCGTTCCTGCGGAAAAGAGTGCGTCTTGTCAGGCTTTTATCGGGCCGGTTTGCGATGCGCAATCGGCATCCCGAACCGGGCCTCACGCATGAATTGACAACAGCGTCACCGAACCGTAGTAACCGCCTCCGTGCCCCAAACGGCATGCCCAGGTGGTGGAATTGGTAGACGCGCTGGCTTCAGGTGCCAGTGGCTTAACGGCCGTGAAGGTTCGAGTCCTTTCCTGGGCACCATTCTTTTGTGGATCGCAAACAGATCCAGATAGATAAGCCCTTTCAGAGTGTTGCGTTGGCATTGGGCCATGAGCCGAGAAAGTGCAGTGCGCGGCGTCTTGGGATCGTGCGTCTTGGGCCTTTGCCTCCTCATCGGTCCGTGTGCTTCTGCGAACGCCGCCGCAAGAGGGCATCACAAGTCGCGACATGTTATCGTTCGGCCGGGCCAGGCCGTGGTTCCAGTCTACGTCACTCCGAATGGTACGCGGATCTATCGCGACGACTCCGTTCCCGGCGGTCTGCGGACCGACCACGATGATCCTCCCGCCTATGACGATCCATCCAAGTTCGGCGGCGGCTGATCTGGCAGCCGGGCTGCTGTTGCGGCAAGGTGCCCTTCACACCACCCGCTTCCCCATCCGCTCCGCCACCGCCTTCTGCACGAAGTACATCATCACCAGCGTGATGATCGTCGTCGCGACAACGACGTAGCCGATCCGATCGAAATGGATCAGCGAGCCATCGGGCGCTTGCGCGATGATCGCGCCGGCGAGCACCGAGCCGAGTCCGCCGGAGAGCTGCTGCAGCGAGGCGCTGACCGCGCTGAACGAGCCGCGCTGGCTCGCGTCCGGGATCGCCGACATCAGCGCCTGCGACGGGATCATCCGCGAGAAGATGCCGACGAACATCAGGACGTTGACGAGGATCGCGGTCGCGAGCGAGACGTGGCCGAGATGTGTGTAGATCAGCACCATGACCACGGTCATCGCGCAGCCGAACACGAAGGTCGGATATTTGCCGAACGTGTCGCTGGCACGGCCGACCAGCGGCCCCGTGACGATGCTGAACAGGCCGGAGACGAGATAGATCGTCGGCAGATGCGCGATGTCGATGCCGAGATTGTGCACGGTGAAGGCGCTGGAGAACGGCATCAGCATGTAACCGCCCGTCGCCAGCAGCGTCGTGACGGCGAAGGCGAGCGTATAGCGCGGCTCTCCAAGCGTCGCGATCAGATGGCGGAACGCGTTCCTGTCCTGCTTCAGTTTCAGATGCGCGTCGACCGGCTCCATGACCAGGGCGATGATTGCGATCGCTGCGATCGACACCACCACGATCGCCGCGAAGCAGACATGCCAGTTCCAGTGGTTGGCGAGAAACAGCCCGGCGGGAATGCCGAGCACCTGGCTCGCGGCGAACGCCGTCTGGAGGAAGCCCATGACGCGGCCGCGCAGGTGCAGTGGAAACAGGTCGGTGACGATGGCGAGCACCACCGCGCCGATCACGCCGCCGAACAATCCCGTGACGATCCGGCCGAGCAGCAGCACATGGTAGGTCTGCGCGGCCGCGCAGAGCGCAGTGCCGAGCGTGAAGCCGACATAGAAGAACAGCAGCAGGCGCTTGCGATCGAAGCGATCGGCGAAGCCGGCGGCGAGAATCCCCGATAGTCCCGCACTGAACGCGTAGGCCGACACCGCGATGCCGAATTGCCCCGCCGTGATGTCGAGCGAGGGCATCAGGATGGCGCCGAGCGGCGACATGATGATGAAATCGAGAATGATCGTGAACTGCGTGAACGTCAGCAGCGCGATGAGGAGCGCCTGGTAGCGCGAGAAGCCGCGCTGGCGTTTGCCTTGGTCGTCGATCGGCGCTGCGAGCGTCTGTTCGGTCATTGGCACTTCATTCGTCGTGAGCGGGCGAGGGCGGGGAGGCCGGCAAGAGATAGGGTGCGCCGGGGCGAATTGCAGCGGGCTGGCCTGCAAACCTGCTCCGCCGGGAAGAGCAGCGGCTCATCATCTCGCCCGCCGTGGAGGATGTGAATCACTTTGATTGCGTCGCGACTGGCGCGAGAGCGCAGGGCGAGCCGATCCCTCCAGTCGCGACCATGGGATCACCGACCTGCACGTCATCGCCGCGATCTGACCGCCCGTAAGGCCACGGCCGCCGCTTGCGTGACCTGTCGCCAGTGGCTACATCGCGGTCCATCCGTTTAGCCTATGATATCGATGCACCGATTCGACCCGAGGTTTTGATACGCCATGACCGTACGTCTGCACCGCGGCGACCTGCCCGACCTGTCCCGCTACACCGGAGCGGTGGCGATCGACACCGAGACCATGGGGCTGAACCCGCACCGCGACCGGCTCTGCGTGGTGCAGCTCTCGCCCGGCGACGGCAGCGCCGACGTGGTGCAGATCCCCAAGGGGCACACCGATGCGCCGAACCTGAAGGCGCTCCTGGCCAATCCGGCCGTCACGAAAATCTTCCACTTCGCACGGTTCGATGTCGCGGTGCTGTACCAGACCTTCGGAATCATGACCGGGCCGATCTACTGCACCAAGATCGCCTCCCGCCTGACCCGCACCTATACCGACCGTCATGGCCTCAAGGACCTCGTGCGCGAGGTGCTCAACATCGACCTCTCCAAGCAGCAGCAATCGAGCGACTGGGGTTCCGACAGCCTGACCGAGCCGCAGCTCGCCTACGCCGCCTCCGACGTGCTGCATCTGCACGGCTTGCGCGAGCGGCTCGACGCCATGCTGGTCCGGGAAGGCCGCAGCCAGCTGGCACAGGCTTGCTTCGACTTCCTGCCGACTCGCGCCCTGCTCGACCTCCAGGGCTGGGCGGAAGAGGACATTTTCGCGCATTCCTGAGGCCCGGCGCGACGGTTAGCCTGAGGTTGCCGCCCCGTTTCGGACACTTTCGTAACGGCCTGTCGCCGGCTGCATATTCGGGCGGCGCCGGCTACAATGGCGCGCCCTCTGACCCGACAAGGCGAGCGATACTTCAGGAGCCCAGGCAAGTAGGAACCCAGGTGAATTCGGCCCAGAATCCCACCTACGACGCCGCGCTCGCGGCGAAGTTCGCCAGCGCGGCGCGCCACAGCCGCCTGGTGCGGATTCTGCGCGTCGCGGTGCCGGGCGCGGTGCTGTTGTCCATGGCTGCCATCGTCGGCGTCTCGATCTTCAATCCCTTCCGCATGCTGATGCCGAAGCTGCCGCTCGATTCCGGAAATTTGGTGGTGTCGGGTACCAAGATCACGATGGAATCTCCGCATCTGGCCGGCTTCACGCCGGACCAGCGGCCCTACGAGCTCTGGGCCAAGACCGCGACACAGGACATCACCGACCCCGACCATGTCGATCTGTCGGACCTGCGCGCGAAGGTGCTGATGGAGGATCAATCGACGCTGTTTCTCGATGCCCGCACCGGCCGTTTCGACAACAAGCAGCAGCAGCTCGATTTGCACAAGGACATCTTCCTGCGCACCTCGACCGGCTATGAGGCGCGGCTGAACTCGGCGTTCGTCGACATGGGCAAGGGCACGGTCTCCTCGGACGAGCGCGTCGACGTCACGCTGACCAATGGCACGCTGACTGCGGATCGCTTGCGAATTACCGAAGGTGGTGACGTCATCCGCTTCGAGGGCAATGTGGTGATGCATCTGGACAAGCTGGATGACCCGGCTACTGCTCAGCCCGCGCCGGTCGAGCCGACGCCGCCAGCGCCGCCGGTGAAGACACGTACGCCGCAAAACAAGTCCGCCAATTCAAAGTGATTTTCATGATCAGGTTTTTTCCGCGCAGCGAAGACAAGCGTGGCGCCATCCTCGGTGCGGCCGCGTTCGCCGCCGCTGTCGCGCTGGTCGCAACGGGCGCTGCCATCGCACAGAGCACGATGCAGGGCGTGCCCAACGCGATGCAGGGCTTCTCGCAGAACCGCGATCAGCCGATCCAGATCGAAGCCGCCTCGCTGGAGATGCGCGACAAGAAGAAGGAGGCGACCTTCGCCGGCAATGTGAAGGTCGTGCAGGGCGATACCACCATGACCTCGAAGACGCTGGTGGTGTTCTACGAATCGGGCGGCGACAAGCCCGCTGCGCCGCAGCCTGCTGCGAAGGGCACGAAATCGGCGCCGATGCAGTCGGCGACGCCGGGTCCGGGCGGCAGCTCCTCGATCAAGCGGCTGGAGGCGCGCGGCAATGTCGTGGTGACCCAGAAGGACCAGGTGGTGACCGGCGACACCGCCGTGTTCGACACCAGGACCAACCTCATCACCATGCTCGGCGGCTCGGGCCAGGTGGTTCTGACGCAGTGCAAGAACGTGCTGCGCGGCGACCGCCTGATGGTCGACATGACGACCGGCGTGTCACGTGTCGAAGCCGACAACGGCCGGGTGCAGGCGCTGCTGCCGCAGGGCGGCAGCAACGATTGCGGCCAAGGGGGACAAGCGGGACAAGGGGCCAAACCCGGCGGGGCGCCGCCTTTGCAATTGCCCGGCGCAAGTAAACAAAAGTAAATTCAATCACTTGTCTCGGATGCTCGCGATCCGAGGTTGAAGCTTGCCCGGCGAGACTGTATTTAGCGCGCAGGGCTTTCGAAGCGGGATCCGCCGCTTTTCGGGCGTGTTTCACTGGGCATGAGACATCCCTTCACTCATGCTGCAACGGCGAATCGAAAGGCCGGTGCGGCAGATCGCACGAATTCGCGCAGGATCGTCGCGAAAAGGCTGGAAGGCGGGATGGTCGATCTCTTCAGCATGTTCCGTCGGCGCCCCGCCAAACGCGGCCGGCCAGGATTTGCGCGTCAGGACATCACCGCGCTCGGTGACAGCGTCGGCGGCCTCGTGACCAGTCCTGTCAGGGACGCGCCGCCGATCGCCCGCGACCAGCCGAAGCGTGCGCCAGACCAGTTCCAGGGTGACTACCAGGCCGACTATCAAGTCGAGCCGCCGCGTCCGCAGGCCGTTCACCCGGTCAGGGCCGCCGCCAGGCCCAACGGCGCGGGTGGGCCGCAGCTGCTGAACCGGCCCGGTTTCCTGGCTGTGCATAGCGTGGAAAAGAGCTTCGGCAGCCGCCAGGTGGTGCGCGGCGTCAGCATTTATGTGCGCCGCGGCGAAGCGGTCGGCCTGCTCGGGCCGAATGGCGCCGGCAAGACCACCGTGTTCTACATGATCACCGGCCTGATCAAGGCCGACCGCGGTGCGATCGAGCTCGACGGCCACGACGTGACGAAGCTTCCGATGTATCAGCGCGCGCGGCTCGGCATCGGCTATCTGCCGCAGGAAGCCTCGATCTTCCGCGGCCTCACCGTCGAGCAGAACATCCGCGCGGTGCTCGAAGTGGTCGAGCCTTCGCGCAAGAAGCGCGAGCAGCAGCTCGATTCGTTGCTCGATGAGTTCAACATCACGCGCCTGCGCAAATCGCCGTCGATCGCGCTGTCCGGCGGCGAGCGCCGCCGCGTCGAGATTGCGCGCGCGCTGGCGACGCGGCCGAACTACATGCTGCTCGACGAGCCCTTCGCCGGCATCGACCCGATCGCGGTCGGCGACATCCAGGATCTCGTCCGCCATCTCACCAATCGTGGCATCGGCGTCCTGATCACGGATCACAACGTGCGGGAGACGCTCGGCCTGACCGACCGTGCCTATATCGTCTATGCCGGGGAAATCTTGACCGAGGGGACCCCGGATGAGATCGTTGCCGATCCGGACGTCCGCCGCCTTTACCTTGGTGAGGAATTCCGCCTCTAGCCCTTTTTTGCGTTTCGTCAAGACGTGTACATCGGGCTCGGACTAGGATAAGCAAAAATCGGACCAATTTTTTGGGAACGGTTCTTGCTTCATGGCGCTCACGCAGAGATTAGAGTTCCGGCAGTCGCAGTCGCTGGTGATGACGCCGCAGCTGATGCAGGCGATCAAGCTGCTGCAATTGTCCAATCTCGATCTCACGACGTTCGTGGAAGAGGAGCTCGAGCGCAATCCGCTGCTGGAACGGGCCAGTGACGAGGCCCCCGCGGGGGAGGGTTCTGCCGAGGCCGGGAGCTACGGCGATTCCGACGGTCAAGGCGAAGGTCAGGGCGAGGACGGCTTCGGCGGCAGCACTGAGGGCTTCGAGCCGGGCCAGGAAGAATGGATGAGCAAGGAGCTCGGCACCCGTGCCGAGATCGAGCAGACCCTGGATACGGGCCTGGACAACGTCTTCTCCGAGGAGCCCGCCGAGGCTGCGGCGCGCAACGCCCAGGACGCCGCGCCGACCACCTATACGGAATGGGGCGGCGGCGCCTCTGGTACCGAAGACTACAATCTCGAAGCTTTTGTCGCGGCCGAGACAACGTTGTCGGACCATCTCGCCGAGCAGCTCTCGGTCGCCTTCACCGCACCCGCCCAGCGCATGATCGGCCAGTACCTGATCGACCTCGTCGACGAGGCCGGCTATCTGCCGGCCGATCTCGGCCAGGCCGCCGAGCGTCTTGGCGCATCGCAGGCCGACGTCGAAGCCGTCCTCGCCGTGCTGCAAAAATTCGATCCGCCCGGCGTCTTCGCGCGCAATTTGAGCGAATGCCTGGCGATCCAGCTCCGCGAGCTCGACCGCTACGACCCCGCGATGCAGGCCCTGGTCGAGCATCTCGATCTGCTTGCCAAGCGCGACATCGTTGCCTTGCGCAAGATCTGCGGTGTCGATGACGAGGACATCGCCGACATGATCGGCGAGATCCGCCGCCTCAATCCCAAACCCGGCATGAAGTTCGGCTCGGCGCGCTTGCAGACCATGGTGCCCGATGTCTATGTCCGTCCGGGTCCCGACGGTGGCTGGCATGTCGAGCTCAACAGCGACACCTTGCCGCGCGTGCTGGTCAACCAGACCTACTATTCCGAGCTGTCGAAGAAGGTCGGCAAGGACGGCGACAAGTCCTATTTCACCGACGCGCTTCAGAACGCGACCTGGCTCGTGCGCGCGCTCGACCAGCGCGCCCGCACCATCCTGAAAGTTGCAACCGAGATCGTGCGCCAGCAGGACGGCTTCTTCACCCATGGCGTGGCGCACCTGCGGCCGCTCAATCTGAAGGCCGTCGCCGATGCCATTCAGATGCATGAATCAACGGTGTCGCGCGTCACCGCCAACAAATACATGGCGACCAATCGCGGCACGTTCGAGCTGAAATATTTCTTCACGGCCTCGATCGCCTCGGCCGACGGCGGCGAGGCGCATTCGGCCGAAGCCGTGCGTCACCACATCAAGCAGCTGATCGATTCGGAGGAGCCCTCCGCGATCCTGTCGGATGACACCATCGTGGAACGCTTGCGCGCTTCGGGCATTGATATTGCCCGCCGCACGGTCGCGAAGTACCGCGAAGCCATGCGCATACCCTCCTCGGTGCAACGCCGCCGCGACAAGCAGAGCGCCCTTGGTAACGTTCTCTCCACCGCATTGTCCGATCGCTCCCGCAACACCGAGCCGGCCTGATTGCGCCGACGCGAAATCGCGCTACTCTCGTCGTCCTTCGAGACCGATCCAGGCATGCGCATGATCCGGAAAAATGTGCAGCGGCTTTCCCTCGCGACAAACGCGGAGCGCGTTTGCGCGAAGATCATGCGCGAGGAGCAACTTCAGCGGCGATGACGAGTCATCGCAGCTGCTGCAACAAAGCAAGCGAGGCATCAAATGACTCTCCGGATTTCGGGAAAGAGCATCAGCGTCGGCGAGGCCCTGCGCGGCCGCGTTGCCGACCGCACCGACGAGGTGCTGCGCAAATATTTCGACGGCAACTATTCCGGCCACATCACGCTCAGCAAGGACGGCTTCGGCTTTCGTACCGATTGCGCCCTGCATCTCGATTCGGGAATCACGCTGGAGGCCGATTCGAACGCACCGGATGCCTATGCCAGCGCCGACCAGGCGCTGCTGATGATCGAGAGGCGGCTGCGTCGCTACAAGAACCGGCTCAAGGACCGCTCCGCGCGCAAGGCCCATGTCGCCTCCGAGGCGATGGCTGCGCTCGACGCCACCAGCTACGTGCTGGAAGCGCCCGGAGAGGGCGAAGAGGAAGTCACCGGCTACAGTCCCGTCATCATCGCGGAGCAGACCACGTCGCTGAAGCGGCTCTCGGTCAGCGAAGCGGTCATGGAACTCGACCTCAGCGGGGCACCCTGCATGGTGTTCCAGCATGGTTCGTCAGGCCGGGTGAACATCATTTACCGCCGGGCGGACGGCAATGTGGGCTGGATTGACCCGCCGGGGGCGAAGGCGGACGGCCAATCGCAAGGCTAGGCCCGGGATTCGGGCATGGTTCCCATCCAGGCCCTTAACAATGACGGGGGCAAAGCTGCACGCGGGAGTTGGCACCGGGATTGCGTTGGAGTAGAAGCCCCCCACATCTCGACCGGGGCTAAGTGCGCCTCCTGCTTCATGTTATTGACGCCGGCTCAGCTTGGTCTATCAAGCTGGCCAAATCGGAACCTGCGGTTTAATTCACCTCGGAAACCCTCCATGCCGATTACCGATCTGGTCGCACCCGAGGCGATTCTCCCGGCATTGAAGGTCAACAGCAAGAAGCAGGCCTTGCAGGAGCTCGCGGCCAGGGCCGCCGAGCTGACCGGGCAGAACGAGCGCTCGGTGTTCGAGGTGCTGCTGCAGCGGGAGAAGCTCGGCACCACCGCAGTCGGCTATGGCGTCGCCATTCCGCACGGCAAGCTGCCCAAGCTGGAAAAGATCTTCGGCCTGTTCGCGCGGCTCGATCGTCCGATCGATTTCGAGGCGATGGACGGCCAGCCGGTCGATCTCGTCTTCCTGCTGCTCGCCCCCGAAGGCGCCGGCGCCGATCATTTGAAGGCGCTCGCCCGCATCGCCCGCCTCTTGCGCGACCAGGACATCGCCAAGAAGCTCCGCGCCTCGCGCGATGCCCAGGCGATCTATTCCGTGCTCGCGCTGCCGCCGGCGACGGCGGCCTAGGCCACCGGGTCTCAGCATCGGATGAATCTCAGGCCCTGAGAACGCCGCCGGCGCGAAGGCGGTCGCGATGGGCATTAAGGAAAATATTAACCGTGCTTCTGGAAGGTCAGCTCATGGCCAGCCTGCACACCGTAGCTGATTCCGAGGCATACGACAGCGCGATCTGGAAAGCGCGCGGCGTCGGCGTGGAAACGCTTGCCAGAAACGTGATCCGCAGTTCGATCACCGTCAACGTGATCGCGTCGATGGGCGTCTTCAACCCCGCATTGCTTCCCGCAGAGTGGAGCTACGTGCAACAGGCCGTTGCGCTCCTGATGTGGATCATCCTGATCTACGCCAGTGCCTTCGTTCGCCCGCGCGTGAGAGTGCAGTGCAATCCCGATCTCATCGCGCTGGTCGCATTCTATGCTCTCGCCGTCGCTTCGGTTCTATGGACCAGCCTCGCCACCGCAGCGATCATGAAGAGCGCGGCACTTGCGGTGACGACCTTCGGTGCGTACTGCCTCATCACGCGCATCGACATCGACGAGATCGTCGGATCGACGGCGCTGGGGCTCTTCATACTGGTCGCCGCCTCGGCCCTGTGTGCGGTCTTCGTGCCCGAGATCGGCGTAGACCAGAGCTGGATGCACAAGGGTCAGTGGCAAGGAATATATGAATCGAAGCAGACGCTCGGCTTCATCAGCGCATATCTGATGTTCTTTGCCTGCTACCAGAAGATGACGGGGCAGGGATGGACCGCTTTTCTCGCGACGTTTCTCCTGGCATCGACGTGCGTCATCGCCTCGGAATCCCGTGGTGCCGGTGCCGTTGCCGTGGCCGCAGGTGCACTGCTCGTGACCTCGATGTGGTCGATCCGCTGCATGAGAGTTTACGCGGTTCTGCCCTTCATCATGTGCATCCTGGCCGCCCTGCTGATCCTGTATTTCTACGTGACGGGGTACGATTCCATCCATCTCGGCGAATCGACCGTCAATTTGACCGAACGGACCTTCATTTGGCAGTACGCCATCAACCATTTCGACGACGCGCCGCTGCTGGGCTTCGGCATCAACGGATTCTGGACGCGTCCTGCGATCTACGACTATTTCAACCAGAACCATGGCTGGGTGCTCGACAATTATCACAGCGGTTACATCGCGGTGGCGATTGAAACGGGATTCCTGGGATATCTGCTGTTCGCCGCCAGCGTTTATCTGTTTTCAGAGAAGGTCCAGTACTTGATCTCCACCCGGTCGATCGATCGCGGCCATTGCGCTCTCATCATCGGATTCGTCGTCCTGAGTTTCCAATCGAATTTCACGGAGACGATGTTCCTCCGCTCGACGATGTTCACGTCGGTGCTTCTCGTCGCGTTCTTCTTTGCGGTGTGCAGGCCGGTGCCGCAGCAATCCCTGTAGTGATGAAGGAGGAACGGATGAAGGCGATCTGCGCTCGCTGGCCGCTGGCGTTCGGTCTGGCTCTGGCGATCGCCGTGCTCGCAATCGGATCTCGGGCCGACGCAGCCGGCCAGGGCACCGCGCCGTCCCCCTCGAAATTGGGACGCGGCATCAACATCCTCGGTTACGACGGCATCTGGGAGGGAGGCCGGAACGCGCCATTTCGGCTGGACAACCTCACTGCGATCAGACGCGCCGGGTTCTCGCACGTTCGCATCAATTTCTTCGGCTTCAAGTTCATGAATCCCGGGAATCTGCTGGACGAAACCGTCTTGAGGCGGCTTGATGCCGTGATCGAGGAGGTGCTCGCCCGAAAGCTCATCCCCATCCTGGACGAGCACGATACCCATGTCTGCCAGCGCGACGTCTCCGAGTGCACCGAGAAGCTGAAGGCGTTCTGGACGCAGATCGCCGAGCGCTATGCCGGAAAATATCCGGCGCTTGTCTTCGAGGTCCTCAACGAGCCGGGCGGGCAGATGACGTCCGCCAGCTGGAACGCCCTTCTGAACGAGTGTCTCGGCATCATCCGCAGAACCAACCCCGGGCGGACGGTCATTGCCGCCGTTCTCAACGTCGATGACATGCCGGTCGAAGAACTGGTCCTGCCGTCGGAGGACAGAAACCTCATCGTGACGTTTCACTATTACGCGCCGATCCGTTTCACCCATCAGGGTGCGCCGTGGTCCGAAACGTTTTCGCGAGTAGGGCCGCTCGACTGGGGCACTCCGGAGGACGAACGAAAGGCGCGCGCCGATTTCGAGAAGGTGCGTATCTGGTCCGAACGGGAAAAGCGCCCGATTTATCTCGGCGAGTTCGGCGTGTACGAGGCCGCGCCAGCCGAAGCCCGGACGAGATATCTGTCGTTCGTGGCGCGAAGTGCGGAGCGGCTTGGCTGGGCATGGGCCTACTGGCAGTTCGACCATGATTTCGCAGCATTCGACAGCGCGCGTCAGACCTGGAAGCCTGACATCATGCGGGCGCTGATCCCGGCGGTGCGTTGATTATCGCCAGCGTCGGCTGCGCTGCTGACCAGGTCGGCACGCAAAGCAAAACGGGCACGCCTTCGCGTGAAGGCATGCCCGCTTGAAACTCTATTCGTGCGACGCTTGGAGCGCTCAGTGCACGCTCACCGCTTGCAGCTCGTTGCTCCAGGCATTGGCGACCGCGGCTTCGCGGCTGTCGGTCAGCATGATCGGCGTGCCGTCGGCGGCGTGGAGCGCGAACAGCTTGAGGCCCGGCGCAATCTTGGGTGCCTCGGGGAACAGGTCCGGCACGTCCTCGGATCGGATCTGTCTCACATAGGCGATATGGCCTTCGCCCAGGGTTGCCAGCGTCTCCGGAGAGACGTTCTTGGCTTCGTATTCGAACGCAACGTGACCTTCACTCATGGTCTCGACTCCTCTGGAACACTAAGCGGTCGAGTCCGCTACTCGTTCCATTATTCGTGCTCATTGATAGCGATTGTCTTAACGATCCTCTCCGGTTCTGGCCGGGCCAGATCGATCGACAGCAGCCCGTTCTTCAGATCCGCACCCAGCACCAGCATCCCCTCCGCCAGCACGAAGGTGCGCTGGAAGTGGCGCGCGGCGATGCCGCGATGGATGTATTGCCGGGTCTTGTCGTCCTGCTGCCGCCCGCGGATCACGAGCTGGTTTTCCTCAATGGTTACATCGAGTTGGTCGCGGGTGAAGCCGGCGACCGCCAGCGTGATGCGCAAACGCTCGGGCTGGCCGTCCGAACCGCCACACCTCTCGATGTTGTAGGGAGGGTAGCCGTCGGCGCCTTTGACGACGCGGTCGAGCACGCGCTCGATCTCGTCGAAGCCCAGCAGAAAGGGACTGGAGAGCGTTGGAACACGAGACATAGTTTACAAAGTCCTCGCAGAAGCGACTTTGGTGTTTCAGGGCCCGTCAAGGCACCCCTTGACCAGCAATATGGGAATATCCTCGTGGAGGTTCAAGGACGTAGCGGTGAGCTTGCACAGGTGTCATTCCCGCATGTGACGCAGTTTGCTTTCGCTCGATCGCTTCCACATCGTCGTGGCCGGGCCTGTCCCGGCCATCCACGACCGTTCTCTCGCGCGAGGAACGTGGATGCCCGGGACAAGCCAAGACCAGCCCGGGCATGGCGAGCTTCGCGGAGCGATTTATTCCAATGAAAACAAGCCCCCTTCTACTGTGCATGGGGTTGTTTTCGCGGTTTCGTCTGTCGGCCCCGCGGAACCGGTCAGGCCTCCAACCGCGTCCGCCCATCGCCGCTGAACAAATGCAGCTTCGCCCGCGTCGCGGCGACGCGGATTCTCGCGCCAATAGGTGGCGCCTCGGTCCCGGGGATGCGGACGATGATCTCGCCGGGCGGCAGCTCGCCGGGGGTGGCGGCGACGTGCTGCTCCTCGTGCTCGCGGGAGCCGTAGACGAAGGTTTCGGCGCCGACGCGCTCGATCGCTTCCACGGTGAGCGGCAGCGTGACGCCGCCGGCGGGCGTCTGATCGGTGATGACGAAGTCTTCCGGGCGGATGCCGAGGATGCCGGCGTCGGCCGCAGCGCTCCCGGCGAGCTGGGACCGGATCTCCTCGGGGCGCGTCGACATCAAATTCATCGGCGGCGCGCCGATGAAGGAAGCAACGAACGTGGTTGCCGGCTTCTCGTAGATTGCGAGGGGATTGCCGATCTGCTCGACCTGGCCGCCATTCATCACGACGAGAACATCGGCGAGCGTCATCGCCTCGAGCTGGTCGTGGGTGACGTAGATCGACGTCGTGTTGAGCCGGCGCTGCAATTTGCGGATCTCGACCCGCATCGCGATGCGCAGCTTGGCGTCGAGATTGGAGAGCGGCTCGTCGAACAGGAACACCTTCGGCTGGCGCACGATGGCGCGGCCCATGGCGACGCGCTGGCGCTGGCCGCCCGAGAGCTGGCGCGGCTTGCGCTCCAGCATCGACGTGAGCTCGAGGATGCGCGCGGCCTCGTCGACGCGGGTCCTGATCTCCGCCTCCGCCATGCCACGGTTGCGCAGGCCATAGGCCATGTTGTTGTAGACGCTCATATGCGGATAGAGCGCGTAGTTCTGGAACACCATCGCGATGTCGCGATCGGCGGGCTCGATTCCGTTGACGACGCGGCCGCCGATGTCGATCTCGCCGCCGGTGACCGTCTCCAGCCCCGCGACCATGCGCAGCAGCGTGGACTTGCCGCAGCCGCTAGGTCCGACCAGCACGCAGAACTGTCCGTCGCCGACATCGACGTCGACGCCTTTGATGGCCTCGAAGCCGCCGGGATAGGTCTTGCGGACGTTGCGCAGGGTGACGTTAGCCATGGATTGCACCGGCGAATAGCGAACAGGGAGTGGCGAATGGGGATTGGTCAAGACGCAAGGCGGACGCAGCGACCCCATTCGCTACGCGCCACTCACTATTCGCCATCTTCACTTTTCCGTCTCGACCAGTCCGCGCACGAACAGCTTCTGCATGACGACGACGACGAATACCGGCGGCAGCATGGCCAGCACGGCGGTCGCCATCACGATCGGCCATTCGGTCAGCGCGTCGGTGGTGGTGATCATCTTGCGGATGCCGATCTGGATGGTCTGCATGTCGTCGCGCGTGGTGATCAGCAGCGGCCAGAGATATTGATTCCAGCCGAGGATGAACAGGATCACGAACAGCGCCGCCATGTTGGTGCGCGACAGCGGCAGCAGCGTATCCCAGAAGAAGCGGAAGGGACCGGCGCCGTCGATGCGTGAGGCCTCCAGCAGCTCGTCCGGCACCGTCATGAAGAACTGGCGGAACAGCAGCGTCGCGGTGGCCGAGGCGATCAGCGGCAGCGACAGGCCGGCATAGCTGTCGAGCATGTGCAGATCGGCGACGATCTTGTAGGTCGGATAGATGCGGACCTCGACCGGCAGCATCAGGGTGATGAAGATCAGCCAGAAGATCGGCATCCGGAACGGAAAGCGGAAATAGACGATCGCATAGGCCGAGATGATCGAGATCGCGATCTTGCCGACGGCGATCAAAAGCGCCATCACCAGCGAGTTCAGCATCATGTTGCCGACCGGCTCGCGGGTCGAGCCGCTCGTGCCGACGAAGATCGTCTGGTAGTAAGTCTCGAAGAAATGACCGCCCGGCAGCAGCGACATCTGGCCGTTGGCGATCACCGCGTTGTCCTGCGTGGAGGCGACGAAGGCGAGATAGACCGGGAAGGCGACGATCGCGATCCCGATCCAGAGGATGATGTGGGCGACGTAGCGCCGGAAGCCCTCTTCCTCGACCATCAGTAGGTCACCTTGCGTTCGACGAAGCGGAACTGGATTCCCGTCAGCACGATGACCATGATCATCAGGATCACCGACTGTGCCGCCGAGCTGCCGAGATTGCCGCCGAGCAGGCCGTCTGTATAGACCTTGTAGACCAGCGTCTCGGTCGACTTGCCGGGGCCGCCCCGGGTCATGGTGTCGATGATGCCGAACGTGTCGAAGAATGCGTAGACGATGTTGACGACCAGGAGGAAGAAGATGGTCGGCGACAGCAGCGGGAAGGTCACGGTCCAGAACCGCCGCATCGGCCGCGCGCCGTCGATCGCGGCCGCCTCGAGCACGCTTCTGGGGATGCTCTGCAGGCCGGCGAGGAAGAACAGGAAATTGTAGGAGATCTGCTTCCAGGCGGCGGCGAGAATGATCAGGCTGGCGGCCTGGTCGCCGTCGAGCAGCGGATTCCAGTCGATGCCCAGGGCGCGCAGATAGCGTGAGAGCACGCCGAGCGAGGGATGCAGCATGAAGATCCAGAGCACGCCGACGACCGGCGGCGCCACCGCATAGGGCCAGATCAGAAGCGTGCGGTAGAGCATCGAGCCGCGCAGCGGCTTGTCGGCCATCACGGCGAGCAGCAGCGCAAACGACAGCGACGACACCGCGATGGCGAAGGAGAAGAAGAAGGTGCGCAGGATCGCCTCGAAATAGGCGGGGTCCTTGAACAGGTCGAGATAGTTCTCGAACCAGACGAAGCTCGTCGAGAGGCCGAAGGCGTCCTGGAGCAGGAAGGACTGGATCACCGCCTGCAAGGCAGGCCAGTAGAAGAAAATCAGGACGATCGCGAGCTGCGGCGCAACCAGCGCATATGGCAATAGCTTCGACTGGAAGATGGCTTGCTTTTGCATGATGCCCGCAGCAGCGGCAGGCCGGTTGTCCGGCCTGCCGCTTGTCGCCTTACTTCACGGCGGTCTTTTCGAACTGCCGCAGCATCGTGTTGCCGCGTTCGACGGCCGCGTCCAGCGCCTGCTTGGCGGTCTTCTTGCCGGCCAGCGCCTGCTCGATCTCTTCCGACCAGACGTCACGGAGCTGCACCATGTTGCCGAGGCGCAACCCGCGGGAGTTCTCCGTCGGCTCCTTGTTGGTCAGCTCGAGCAGCGGGGTCTCGAGATAAGGCTGGTCCTTGTAGAAGCCTTCGGCCTTGGCCTTCTCATAGGCCGCCTTGGTGATCGGCAGATAGCCCGACGATTTGTGGATATAGACCTGGCGATCCGTATCCGAGAGGAATGTCAGGAACTTCGCGACGCCCTTGTAATCGGCGGCCGGCTTGCCGCCCATGATCCAGAGCGAGGCACCGCCGATGATCGAGTTCTGCGGCGCGCCCTTCACGTCGGGATAATAGGGCATCGGCACCGCGGTGAAGTTGAACTTGGCCTGCGCCTTGACGTTGCCGAAGAAGGCCGACGAGGTCAGGTAGAGCGGGCATTCGCCTGACGTGAAGCGGCCTTCGCCGGTGTTGGTGCGGCCGGCATAGTCGTAGGTCTTGTCCTTCTGGAGCTCGACCAGCTTCTCGAGGTGCTTGACCTGGAGCGGGCCGTTGAACTGCAGCACGGTGTCGAAACCGTCGAGGCCGTTGGCCTTGCTGGCGAGCGGCACGTTGTGCCAGGCGGAGAGCTGCTCGAGATTGACCCAGGTGACCCAGGAGTTGGAGAAGCCGCAGGTGGGGTGACCGTTGTCGTGCAGCTTCTTGGCGGCGTCGAACACTTCAGGCCAGGTCTTCGGGATCGCGACATTCGCCTTCTTCAGCTCGTCGAGGTTGACCCACATGACGGTCGACGACGAGTTGAAGGGGAAGGACAGCATCTCGCCCTTCGAAGTCGAATAGTAGCCGGTGATCGCGGGCAGATAGGCCTTGGGATCGAACTTCTCGCCGGTCTCGGCCATCAGCTTGTAGACCGGCTTCACGGCGCCGGTCGCGGCCATCATGGTGGCGGTGCCGACCTCGAACACCTGCATGATGTGCGGCGCGTTGCCGGCGCGGAACGCCGCGATGCCAGCGTTCATCGTATCGGCGTAGTTGCCCTTGTAGGTCGGGATCACCTTGTAGTCGCTCTGCGCGGCGTTGAAGTCGTTGGCGAGCTTGACGATGACGTCGTTGTTGGCGCCGGTCATCGCGTGCCACCACTGGATTTCGGTCACAGCCAGCGCCGGCGAAGCCGACAAGCCGACCGTGAGTGCAAATGCGGCAGCCGCACTAATATGTCGAAGAGCCATCAAGAAACCTCCCTTGCCCGTCACTGAAGAAGCGCTTGCGCTAGCAGCACCATATGACGTTCACATGACTGTGTAAGCGGCCGAAACGAAAGCGGCAAGCGCTGGAAAAGGGAAGCCGTCAAATAGGCGAAGACGTGCGCGCGGCACGCGTGTGGTCGCGCCGCAGTGCGGCATCGTTGTGTGAGGCTGACGGTCAGGCCGCGGGCTCCAAACCTCTCGCGCTTGCGGGAGAGCTCGGCGCGCAGCGCCGGGTGAGGGCTTTATCCTCTGGGAGGCTGTCCCTTCGCGGAGACACCCTCTCCCCAGCCCTCCCCTCAAGCGCAGGGCCATCGCATGTGAGGAAACGCGGCGGGACACTCGCCTGCGGCCATCCTTCGAGACGCCCGCCTCCGGCGGGCCCTCAGGATGAGGGCGGAGTGTGCGGCAGCAGTTTCAACGGGCACTGATGCCACTTAGCCTCATCCTGAGGAGACCGCAAAGCGGTCGTCTCGAAGGACGAGGCGCTTGCTCAGGCCCGTCCGAAAGTCACATGCGATGGCCCTGACCGCAAGCGGGGGAGGGAGCGCACCTGCGGCGACGCCCGATCCCGGTCTTATCTCAGCGCTTCCGCTCGGGGCCGCAGACCGTGCCCTTCTCGACCATCGCGTCGATCTCGGCCTTGGAGTAGCCGAACTCGCCGAGCACCTCCGCCGCGTGCTGGCTGAATTTCGGCGGCAGGCGGCGCAGGCTCGGCTTTGAGCGATTGAGCCGGATCGGCGAGGCGACGCCCTTGTACCAGTCCTTCTCGATAATATCGCCGCGATAGATCGTGTGCGGGTTGGTTAACGCCTGGTCGATCTTCTGCACGGGGCCAGCGGGCAGGCCTGCCGCGAGCAGGCGATTGCACAGCGGCTCGGCTTCGTGCTGGCTGAACACCGCGGCAAGCTCGGCGCGCAGCAGCTCGCGATTGGCGATGCGGTCCTTGTTGCGGGCAAAGCGCGGGTCGGTGCCGAGTTCGGGCTTGCCGATCTCCTTGGCGAGCTTGCGGAAGGTGCCGTCATTGCCGACGCCGATGAAGATGTTGTCGGTCTTGGTCGGGAAGATCGCGTAGGGCACGAGGTTGGGGTGCTCGTTGCCGGTGAGGCTCGGCGGCTTGCCATGCATGAAATAGTTCGCGGTGTGCGGATGCATGATGGCAAGGCCGGTCTCGTACAGCGTCGTCTCCAGGAACTGGCCCTTGCCGGAGCGCTGCCGCTCCGACAGCGCCATCAGGATGCCGATCGCCGCATAGAGGCCGGTGGTGATGTCGACCAGCGGCACGCCGATGCGCATAGGGCCGCTTTCGGGAGAGCCGGTCGCCGCGATCATGCCGGTCATGGCCTGGATGATGGCGTCATAGCCGGGATTGCCGCCGCGCGGGCCGTCGGCGCCGAAGCCGCAGATCCGGCAATGCACGAGGCGCGGGAATTTCTCGCGCAAGCTCTCGTTGCCGATGCCCCACTTCTCCAGCGTGCCCGGCTTGAAATTCTCGATCAGGACGTCGGCCGTCTCCAGCATCTTGAGCAGCACCGCGCGGCCGCCCTCGGAGCCGAGGTCGAGACCGATCGAGCGCTTGTTGCGGTTGATGCCGACGAAATAGGCCGCGTCCTCCTCGTGGAAGGGAGGGCCCCATTCGCGCACCTCGTCGCCCGCGGGCGGCTCGACCTTGATCACGTCGGCGCCATGGTCGGCGAGGATCTGGGTGCAGTAGGGACCGCCGAGCACGCGCGTGAGATCGATGACGCGCAGTCCGCTCATGGCACCTAGGGCGGCTTCAGAACTCATGCCTTCGCTTCTCCTGTGTCGAGGTTCGGTCACAGGCCTAGCGAGGTTTGCCAGGAGCAGCAATGGCTCCTGGCGTAGGGCCGCATGCGCCGTCGCGCGTCAATGCCGCGGCGTGGCAAAACAGCGAAGCGGCCGGCCCGAGGCAGATCCCGGGGCCAGCCCATCCGCACGCCGGATCAGACGACCGTCAGGCGAACGTCGACATTGCCGCGCGTGGCATTGGAGTACGGGCACACCTGATGCGCCTTCGCGACCAGCGCCTCGGCCTCTGTGCGGGCAAGGCCCGGCAGCGAGACCGCCAGATCGATGTCGAGGCCGAAGCCGCCCTCGGAGCGCGGTCCGATGCCGACGGTCGAGGTGACGGAGGCGTCGGCCGGGACCTTCGGGCCGCCCTGCGAAGCCACGAACTTCATCGCGCCGATGAAGCAGGCGGCATAGCCGGCCGCAAACAGCTGCTCGGGATTGTTGCCGGCGCCGCCACCGCCGCCGAGCTCCTTCGGCGTGGTGAGCTTGACGTCGAGCGCGCCGTCGAGGGTCGCAGCATGGCCGTCGCGGCCGCCGGTGGCCTTGGCGCTGGTCTTGTAGAGGACGTTTACGGACATTGTGGTCTCCCTGGGTCTTGGGGTGGGGTGCGATCTTTATTGCAGGCAATTAGATTGCGCGCAATTGAAATCGCGATGCCTCACATTTAATTGTTCGCAATTGAATGTCCCGCCGACCGGCCCCACAATGCGACCGAACCTCGCGAGATTCTCAAATGGCCAGGAAACCATCGGCAGCGGACGCGCCGCTGCGGCTCGACAACCAGATCTGCTTTGCGGTCTATTCCGCCGCGCATGCCTTCAACCGCGTCTACAAGCCGCTGCTCGACGGGCTCGGCCTGACCTATCCGCAATATCTTGTCATGCTGGTGCTGTGGGAGCGCGACGACGTGCCGGTCAAGGACATCGGCGAGAAGCTGTTCCTGGATTCGGGCACGCTGACGCCGCTGCTCAAGCGGCTCGAGGCCGCCCATCTCGTCAAGCGCACCCGCTCGCGCGAGGACGAGCGCCAGGTGCTGATCGCGCTGACGCCGCAGGGATACACGCTCAAGGAAAAGGCCCGCGCCGTGCCGCAGTCGATTCTGGCGGCGTCGGACTGCTCGGTGTCGGAACTGGTCGCGATGAAGGACGAGATCGTCGCGCTACGCGACAGGCTCAATGCGGTGATTGGGGAGTAGGGCTAGCAGAGCCGCTTTTTCGAGAAGGCGCGGCCGGAGTGTGATTTGAGGTATTTCTCGAATGCCAAGGCCTTCAGCTTATCAGGGAAGGCGCAGTACCAGACCAGCTTCCACGGCACGAACTTGGCGGTGTGAGCGGATTTGCCGGCATTGTGCTCCGGAAGACGTCGCTTCAGATCTTCCGTGGCACCAATGTATTCCTGGTCGGGGAACTCGATGCTCCGGATGATGTAGACGTACCACATCGATGTCTCGCGGCTGGGTAGCCGGATGGGTAGCCGGATGGGAAGTAGAGGAAATCAGAATGTGAGACAGTCCGTCTTCGCCCTACGGGCTACGCCGGACACCACGCTTCACCCTTCGGGCTCCGCGCGGCTGCGCCACGCGTAGCCCGAAGGGTGAAGCGTGGTGGAGCCAGGCGGGATCGAACCGCCGACCTCTTGCATGCCATGCAAGCGCTCTCCCAGCTGAGCTATGGCCCCTTAGTCCTTCACCGGGGTGAACCTGGTTGATCACCCCAGAGCGGCGAGCCGAGCGACTCGCGCGGTGCACCCTTTTTCACAGATCAGGGCTGATCTCAAGTCTCTTCATCACCTCCGACGTCACCAATGATGTCGGTCACGTCCTCATCGCCCTCTTCCTCGTCGGCAATGAAGGTCGAATCATCGTCATCGTCGTCGTCGATGGTCTCGTCGACCTCGATATCGTCCTCGGATTCGGGCACGACGGCCTTGACCTTGCCGGTGTTCTCCTCGGCATCGGCCTCCTCGAGCGAGACCAACTCTTCGGTCTCTGCCGGCTCCGGCGCGGTGTCCTGGGCCATATTGCGGGCCTCGGCGCCGCGGGGCGCACGCGCAGGAGCGACCGGGGCGATCGGCACCACCTCGCCGGTATAGGGCGAGATCACCGGATTCTTGTTGAGGTCATAGAACTTCTTGCCCGTGGTCGGGCAAATACGTTTGGTTCCGAGTTCGGACTTGGCCACGGCAGGAATCCTGGGAATGTCTGAAAAAGCGGTGTTTCACTTGGCTAGTTGGCGGCCCGCTGTCAATAGCGCATTACAGGAGAAAGACATGCCCGTGACGAGGCGCGGACCATGTGGTACCTGCGCCGCAGCCCGGTGAGGGCGCATCCAAGGACACAATCTTGACCCATTCCGACCAACCGAGGCCGCTCAAGGCTCGCGCCAGCGGCCCCCTGACCGGGAAAGTACGGGTGCCCGGGGACAAGTCGATCTCCCACCGTGCCCTCATCCTGGGTGCGCTCGCGGTCGGCGAGACCAGGGTTTCGGGCCTGCTGGAGGGCGAGGACGTCCTCAACACAGCCAAATCCATGCAGGCGCTCGGCGCCAGGGTCGAGCGCATCGGCGATTTCGCCTGGAAGGTGCAGGGCGTCGGTGTCGCCGGCTTCGCCGAGCCCAAGGCGCCGCTTGATTTCGGCAATTCCGGCACCGGCTGCCGGCTGGTCATGGGCGCCGTCGCCGGCTGCCCGATCTCGGCGGTGTTCGACGGCGATGCCTCGCTGCGCAGCCGCCCCATGCGCCGGATCCTCGATCCGCTGGAAAAAATGGGCGCAAAAGTCGTCTCCGGCGGCGAGGGCGGCCGTCTGCCGCTGACCCTCCAGGGCGCGCGCGATCCGCTGCCGATCACCTACAAGACCCCGGTCGCCTCGGCCCAGATCAAATCGGCCGTGCTGCTGGCGGGCCTGGCTGCGCCGGGCACCACGACCGTGATCGAAAGCGAGGCCAGCCGCGACCACACCGAGCTGATGCTGAAGCATTTCGGCGCGGACATCACCTCGGTTCGGGAAGGCCAGCATGGCCGCCGGATCACGCTGGTGGGCCAGCCCGAGCTGCATGGTGCGACCGTCGTCGTACCTGCCGATCCCTCTTCGGCCGCCTTCCCCGTCGTCGCGGCGCTGATCACCGAGGGCTCCGATCTCGTGCTCTCCGACGTCATGACCAATCCGCTGCGCACCGGTCTGTTCACCACGCTGCGCGAAATGGGCGCCTCGATCGAGGAAAGCGAAGTGCGGGGCGATGCCGGCGAGCCGATGGCGCAGCTTCGCGTGCGCGCCTCGAAGCTGCGCGGCGTCGAGGTGCCGCCGGAGCGCGCGCCCTCGATGATCGACGAATATCTGGTGCTGGCGGTCGCAGCCTCCTTCGCCGAGGGCACGACGATCATGCGCGGCCTGCAGGAGCTGCGCGTCAAGGAATCCGACCGGTTGGAGGCGACCGCCGCCATGCTTCGCGTCAACGGCGTCAAGGTCGAGGTCTCGGGCGACGATCTGATCGTCGAGGGCCGCGGCCATGTCCCCGGTGGTGGCACCGTCGCCACCCACATGGACCATCGCATCGCGATGTCGGCCCTGGTGATGGGCTGCGCCTCCGACCAGCCGGTGACGGTCGACGACACCGCTTTCATCGCCACCAGTTTCCCGGATTTCATTCCGATGATGCGTTCGCTAGGGGCCGAGCTCTCATGATCATTGCCATCGACGGGCCGGCGGCCTCGGGCAAGGGGACGCTCGGCAAGCGTCTCGCCCACCATTACGGCTATCGCCACTTGGATACCGGCGTGATCTACCGCGCGGTGGCCTATTCTCTCATGCAATCCGGCCACGATCTTCGCGACGAGGCGGCTGCGGTGCAGGCCGCACTGGAGCTCGACCCCGAAAAGTTCGGCAATCCCGCGCTGAAGACCCAGAAGGCCGGCGAGGGCGCCTCGATCGTCTCGGCGATCCCAAGGGTCCGCGAGGTCCTGGTCAACTTCCAGCGGCAATTCGCCGCCGATCCGCCCGGGGCGGTGCTGGACGGCCGGGACATTGGAACCGTGATCTGCCCCCATGCCGACGTGAAGATCTTCGTCGTCGCAGACCCCAAGGTTCGCGCGCGCCGCCGCACCATGGAGGCCAGGGCGAGGGGCGAGGAGGCGGATGAGGCCGCCGTGCTCGCCGACATCATCCAGCGCGACGAACGCGACAAGAACCGGCCGATTGCGCCTTTAAAACCGGCCCCGGATGCTCACTTGCTAGATAACTCCCAACTGGATATAGAAGGCGGCGTCCGGGCCGCCATCGACATTATCGAGGCCGTCCGAGCGGGCCGGTCGCGGGGTTAAGCCGCAGCCGTCATTGGAGGAAGCGCCCGCTCCCGCCTCTTTGATGTCGATACCCTCGGTCCCTGCTTCAGGGGCCGGCGCGATCCAGGCTCCGGACAAAGATTCCACGTATCGAACGCGCGGGCCTCAGCCGGCCCGCTTCCGCCGTTCCGGTCGCAGGCCGGGGCAGCGAGCGGTCGCTCGAAGGTTTTGCGGACCTTCCGACACTGCGCGTGCGATGCGCCCACGAACCCAACGGCCGGCAAGACATCCGCAACTGGAGAACAAATGGCTTCGACTTCTGTTGATACCTATAGCCCCTCGCGTGACGATTTCGCCGCGATGCTCGACGAGTCCTTCGCAGGCGGCAACCTGCAGGAAAGCTCCGTCGTCAAGGGCAAGGTGGTTGCAATTGAAAAGGACATGGCCGTCATCGACGTCGGCCTGAAGACCGAGGGTCGCGTCGCGCTGCGCGAATTTTCCGGCCCCGGCCGTGAAAGCGATCTCAAGGTCGGCGACGAGGTGGAAGTATTCCTCGATCGCATCGAAAACGCCCTCGGCGAAGCCGTGCTGTCGCGCGACAAGGCGCGCCGCGAAGAGAGCTGGGGCAAGCTCGAGAAGGCGTTCCAGAACAACGAGAAGGTCAACGGCGTCATCTTCAACCAGGTCAAGGGCGGCTTCACGGTCGACCTCGACGGTGCGGTGGCGTTCCTGCCGCGCTCGCAGGTCGACATCCGTCCGATCCGCGACGTTGCGCCGCTGATGAACAACTCGCAGCCGTTCCAGATCCTCAAGATGGACCGCCGCCGCGGCAACATCGTCGTCTCCCGCCGCACGGTGCTGGAAGAGACCCGCGCCGAGCAGCGTCAGGAGCTGGTGCAGAACCTCGAAGAGGGTCAGGTCATCGACGGCGTGGTCAAGAACATCACCGATTACGGTGCGTTCGTCGACCTCGGCGGCATCGACGGTCTGCTGCACGTCACCGACATCGCGTGGCGTCGCGTCAACCACCCGACCGAGGTGCTTTCGATCGGTCAGACCGTGAAGGTCAAGATCATCAAGATCAACCACGAGACGCACCGCATCTCGCTGGGCATGAAGCAGCTCCTGGACGATCCGTGGCAGGGCATCGAAGCCAAGTACCCGCTGGGTGCCCGCTTCACCGGCCGCGTCACCAACATCACCGACTACGGTGCGTTCGTCGAGCTCGAGCCGGGCATCGAAGGCCTGATCCACGTCTCCGAGATGTCGTGGACCAAGAAGAACATGCATCCCGGCAAGATCGTCTCGACCTCGCAGGAAGTCGACGTGCAGGTGCTGGAAGTCGATTCCGTCAAGCGCCGCATCTCGCTCGGCCTCAAGCAGACCATGCGCAATCCGTGGGAGGTCTTCGTCGAAAGCCACCCGACCGGTTCGGTGGTCGAGGGCGAGGTCAAGAACAAGACCGAGTTCGGCCTGTTCCTCGGCCTCGAGGGCGACGTCGACGGCATGGTCCACCTCTCCGACCTCGACTGGAAGCTTCCGGGCGAGCAGGTGATCGACAACTACAAGAAGGGTGACATGGTGAAGGCCGTGGTGCTCGATGTGGACGTCGAGAAGGAGCGTATCTCGCTCGGCATCAAGCAGCTCGAAGGCGACCCCTTCGCCGAGCCGGGCGATGTCAAGAAGGGCGCGGTCGTGACCTGCGAAGTGCTCGAAGTGAAGGAGAGCGGTATCGAGGTGAAGATCGCCGGTACCGATTTCTCCACCTTCATCAAGCGCTCCGAGCTCGCGCGTGATCGCAACGACCAGCGCGCCGAACGCTTCGCCGTCGGCGAGAAGGTCGACGCCCGCGTGATCCAGTTCGACAAGAAGGCCCGCAAGGTCCAGGTGTCGATCAAGGCGCTCGAAGTTGCCGAAGAGAAGGAAGCCATCGCGCAATACGGCTCTTCCGATTCGGGCGCGACGCTCGGCGACATCCTGGGCACCGCGCTCAAGAACCGCGACAGCAAGTAAGCGAAACGTCCGTTTTGCTGCATCGAAGCCCCGGCTCGCGCCGGGGCTTCTTTGTTGCGGTCTCCACAAACTCTGCTGTCGCCCCGGACAAGCGCAGCTCCTGACAATGCGCAGCGTTGTCGGGAGCGGAGCGCAGATCCGGGACGGATACCCACAGGAAGTGGTTTGGCGAAGACTCCGAGTGGGCGTCTCGCGTCACACGCCTCCCTGGGGTTTTGGATCCCCGCGTTCGCGGGGAGGACGACGGAGTTTTGTGGCGACTTGCTTGCCCTCACGAAGCCTTGTTTTCTTCAAATTGCACCGCAATTGATGTATCCAGATAAGCCAATGGTCACGCTGTGACGGCACAACGCGCCCGGCCTTTCATTTGGAGATATTCCGATGTCGCTCGATTCGGACATCATCGTCGATCGCCGCAGGATCCGCCGCAAGCTGACGTTCTGGCGTGTGATGGCCGCGCTAATCGTGATCGCGGCGATTGCGAGCTTTGCGCTGATCGCGACGCCCGGAGCGCGCGGCACCTTCGCGTCCGCCGGCTCGATCGCACGCGTTCACATCGATGGATTGATCCGCAGCGATTCCGAGCGCACGCAGGCGCTGGAGCGGCTTGAGAATTCGCGGGCCGCCGCCGTCATCGTTCACATCAACTCGCCGGGCGGCACCACGGCCGGCTCCGAGCAGCTCTACGACTCGCTCACCCGGCTGAAGGCGAAGAAGCCGCTGGTCGTCGTCGTCGAGGGCCTCGCCGCATCGGGCGGCTACATCACGGCGATCGCGAGCGACCACATCATCGCCCAGCAGAGCTCGCTGGTCGGCTCGATCGGCGTGTTGTTCCAGTATCCCAACGTCTCCGAGCTGCTGAAGACCATCGGCGTCAGGGTCGAGGAGGTGAAATCCTCGCCGCTGAAGGCAGCTCCCAACGGTTTTGAGCCGACCAGTCCCGAGGCGCGCGCCGCGCTCGATGCGCTGGTCAAGGATTCCTACGCCTGGTTCAAGGGAATGGTGAAGGAGCGGCGTGGCATGGATGACACGCAGCTCGAAAAAGTCGCCGACGGCCGTGTCTTTACCGGGCGCCAGGCGATCGATCTCAAGCTGATCGACCAGATCGGCGACGAGAAGACGGCGGTGACCTGGCTGATCGAGCACAAGGGCGTCAAGAAGGGGCTTCCGGTACGCGATTACAAGCTTCAGCCGCGCTTTGGCGATCTTACTTTCCTCAAGACGGCCGCCGCCGTGACGCTGGAAGCGCTCGGTTTGGGCTCGATTGCGCATCAGATCGGCCAAACCGGCGTCGCGCAGGCGGTCGACCGGCTTGGAATGGATGGAATGCTGGCCCTGTGGCAGCCGGCCGCATCAAACTGACTGGAGCAGGCGAGTTCCGCGAGGTTTTCTCGTGTGGCGAGTGCCGGCGCAGCACGCTTTTTCGGCATTTGTCACGTATTTTCGCGACGCTCAGCCTTGATTTAGCGTCTTGACAGATCACGGTATTTTCACGGAAATGGTCATCCGCACGCTTCCGGGTCCTATCTCTCGATGATCAAATCCGAACTTGTTCAGCGTATCGCCGAGCACAACCCGCATCTGTACCAGCGGGATGTCGAGAACATTGTGAATGCGATTCTCGAAGAGATCGTAGCGGCCCTCGCGCGCGGTGATCGCGTCGAGTTGCGCGGCTTCGGTGCCTTCTCGGTCAAGCACCGCCCTGCCCGGGCAGGGCGCAATCCACGCACCGGCGCCCATGTGCCCGTCGATCAGAAGAGCGTTCCATTCTTCAAGACCGGCAAGGAAATGCGCGAGCGGCTGAACCGCGACCATCCGGATCCGGGCGCGGCAGACTAAAGCGCGATGTGATCGCGCTTTAGTTTATTGTTTGAGTATGATCTTTTCGGAAAACCGCGGCACACTTTTCCGGATCATGCTCCAGGGCCGGCATCAGGGTTTTTCGCGGTCGCGAGCGATGCGGCCGCAAGCTTGATTCAAGGCGAGCGAAGCGAGATGCGAAAGTTCCTAACCGCGCTGATCGTGATTCCGCTGGGCTTGATCCTGGTGGCGTTTGCCGTCGCCAACCGGCATTTCGTCACGGTCTCCTTCGATCCCTTCATTTCCGACGACCCGTCACTATCGATTACCTTGCCGCTGTTCCTGCTCCTGATCCTGGCGGCCGCGCTGGGCGTCGTGGTCGGCGGCTCAGCCGTCTGGTTCGGCCAGTGGCACTGGCGGCGCGCGGCGCGCCGGAATGATGCGGAGGCCCGGGCCGCCCGGGCCGAACTGGCTGATCTGCGGGCCCAGGCGGCCGCGGCCAGGCCCGAGCCCCAGCGCCTATCCGCTCCCTCCGGGGTGGGCCTGTACGGGCCCATCGGGCGAGACAAGCAGCGCGCGACGTTGTAGAAGCGGCCCCGACCGAAAGCCCCGTTTTCCGGCCGCGGACCCGCGGCCTCCATCTGCTTGAGACCATGTCCCTGCTCGTCAAAATCTGCGGCCTGTCCACGCGCGAGACGCTTCAAACGGCGCTCGACGTCGGCGCCGACATGGTGGGGTTCGTGTTCTTTCCGCCGTCGCCGCGGCATCTCTCTCTGGAGGCGGGGCGCGAACTCGGCCGCCAGGTGAAGCAGCGCGCGCTCAAGGTCGCGCTCACGGTCGATGCCGACGACGCCACGCTCGACAACATCGTGGACGCGCTGTCGCCGGATATTCTCCAGCTCCATGGCAACGAGAGCGTGGCGCGGCTGCGCGACATCAAGCAGCGGTTCGGCCGCCCCGTGATGAAGGCGGTGCCGGTCGCAACATCAGCCGATCTCGCCGTGCTGCCGGGCTATGCCGCCGTCGCCGACAGCATTTTGTTCGACGCACGCGCGCCGAAGGATGCGACGCGGCCCGGTGGCTTAGGGGAGCCCTTCGACTGGCACCTGCTGGAAAACCTCGATCTGAAACTGCCCTACATGGTCTCGGGCGGACTTCACGCTGACAACGTCACTGAAGCCCTCCGTGTCACCCGCGCCGGCGGCGTCGACGTGTCCTCCGGCGTCGAAAGCGCCCCCGGCGTCAAGGATCCCGAGATGATCAAGGCCTTCATTCGCGCCGCGCGCGCCAGCCAAGATACAAGTCAAGAGTTGAGTGTCCGATGAACGTCGCCAAACCCAATTCCTACCGCAGCGGCCCCGATGAGCGCGGCCATTTCGGCATCTTCGGGGGCCGCTTCGTCGCCGAAACCCTGATGCCGCTGATCCTCGATCTGGAAAAGGCCTACACCGCCGCCAAGGCCGATCCGGCCTTCCAGGCCGAGATGAACGGCTATCTCAAGAACTATGTCGGCCGGCCCTCGCCGCTCTATTTCGCCGAACGCCTGACCGAGCATCTCGGCGGCGCCAAGATCTACCTGAAGCGCGAAGAGCTCAACCACACCGGGTCGCACAAGGTGAACAATGTGCTCGGCCAGATCATGCTGGCGCGGCGCATGGGCAAGAAGCGCATCATTGCCGAGACCGGCGCCGGCCAGCACGGTGTCGCCACTGCAACGTTGTGCGCTCGCTTTGGTCTGGAATGCGTGGTCTATATGGGCGCCGTCGACGTCGAGCGGCAGCAGCCCAACGTCATCCGCATGGAAATGCTGGGCGCGAAGGTGTTCCCGGTGCAGTCGGGCACGCGCACGCTCAAGGATGCCATGAACGAGGCGCTGCGCGACTGGGTCACCAATGTGCACAATACCTTCTATTGCATCGGCACGGTCGCAGGTCCGCATCCCTATCCGACGCTGGTGCGCGACTTCCAGTCGATCATCGGCAACGAGACCAGGGCGCAGATGCAGGAGGTCGAAGGCCGCCTGCCGGATTCGCTGGTCGCCTGCATCGGCGGCGGCTCGAACGCGATGGGCCTGTTCCATCCCTTCCTCGATGATCCCACGGTCGAGATCTTCGGAGTCGAAGCGGCAGGCCATGGGCTCACGCAACTGCATGCGGCCTCGATCGCGGGCGGCCGTCCCGGCGTGCTGCACGGCAACCGCACCTATCTCTTGATGGATGCGGACGGCCAGATCCAGGACGCGCATTCGATCTCGGCCGGCCTCGACTATCCCGGCATCGGGCCCGAGCATTCCTGGCTGCACGAGGTCGGCCGCGTGAACTATCTCTCCGCGACGGACGACGAGGCGCTCGCCGCGTTCCAGCTGCTGTCGAAGCTCGAAGGCATCATCCCCGCGCTCGAACCCGCGCACGCCATCGCCAAGGTGATGGAGCTCGCGCCGAAGCGCGCAAGAGATCACCTGATGGTCGTCAATCTCTCCGGCCGCGGCGACAAGGACGTCCCGCAGGTCGGCGACATCCTGAGGGGCAAGAGCAAGTGAGGCGGGTATCGCACTCTCTTCACCTCTCCCCGTCGGGGAGAGGTCGGCTGCGCAGCAGCCGGGTGAGGGGTCTGCCCGTTCACTCGAACCTCAGTGATGTCTCGATAAGCTCCAGGACGCCTTCGAGATTCTCGTACACATCGGTGTTCGAGACGCGCAGGACCAGGAAACCACAGGACTCGAGCAGCTTGGTTCTGGCATCATCGCGCTCAATCTCGGATGGGCTGGAATGCGTCACGCCGTCGACTTCAATGATGAGCTTCCTGTCCAAGGTCACGAAGTCGACGACATATCTGTCGATCGGATGCTGGCGGCGAAACTTCCAGCGGGCGAGCTGCCGGTTGCGCAGCGCTTGCCAAAGCTTCGCTTCGGCGCTCGTCTGCGACTCGCGGAGCCTTCGCGCTCTGGACTTGAACCGCTCCATCCCCCTCACCCGGCTGCTTCGCAGCCGACCTCTCCCCGGAGGGGAGAGGTATAGCACAGCGGCCGCGAAATCATGACCACGCGTATCGACACCCGTTTTGCCGAGCTTGCGAAGCAGGGCCGCTCGGCCTTCGTGACCTTCCTGATGGCCGGCGATCCTGATCCCGCGACCTCGCTCGAGATCATCAAGGCGTTGCCGAAGTCCGGCGCCGACGTGATCGAGATCGGCATGCCGTTCACCGATCCGATGGCCGACGGCCCGTCGATCCAGGCTGCGGGCCTGCGCGCGCTCAAGGCCGGCATGACGCTGAAGAAGACGCTCGAACTCGTGCGCGGCTTCCGCAAGGACGACAACGCGACGCCGATCGTGCTGATGGGCTATTACAACCCGATTTACATCTATGGCGTCGACAAGTTCCTGGTCGATGCGAAGAGCGCGGGCGTTGATGGTCTCATCATCGTCGACCTGCCGCCGGAAGAGGACGACGAGCTCTGCCTGCCCGCGATGAAGGCCGGCCTCAATTTCATCCGCCTGGCGACGCCGACGACCGACGACAAGCGCCTGCCGGCGGTGCTCGCCAACACCTCGGGCTTTGTCTATTACGTCTCCATCACCGGCATTACCGGTGCGGCGGCCGCGGACTCCACAGCCGTGAGCGAGGCGGTCGCCCGCATCAAGCGGCATACAAAACTGCCGGTCTGCGTCGGCTTCGGCATCCGTACGCCGGAGACGGCGCGCGCCATTGCCTCGCATGCCAATGGCGCGGTTGTCGGCACGGCACTGGTCGATGCGCTCAAGAACAGCCTCGATGCCGAAGGGCGGGCCACGGCCAAAACCGTCAACGCCGTGGCTGAGCTGACGGCGGCCCTGGCCCAGGGCGTCAAGGGTGCGCAACAGGCGGCCGAATAGGTCATAATTCCGCTGCCAAGGCGGACGACACGGCGGCTTGCCGGGCAGAGGCCGGGCCGCCATATATCTCTTCAGGCGATCCGCGAGGCGGGTTCGCACATCGGAGCAAACCATGAACTGGCTTACCAATGTGGTCCGGCCGAAGATCCGCAACATGCTGCGGCGGGAGACGCCGGAGAATCTGTGGATCAAGTGTCCGGATTCCGGGCAGCTCGTGTTCTACAAGGACGTCGAGGCCAACCAGTTCGTCATTCCCGGCTCGAACTACCACATGCGCATGGGCGCGGTGGCGCGTCTGAAGTCGATCTTCGACAACGAGACCTGGTTCGACGTCGCGTTGCCCGATGTCACGCCCGACCCGCTCAAGTTCCGTGACGAGAAGAAATATGTCGACCGCATCAAGGATGCGCGGGCGCGGACCAATCTGAACGATGCGATCAAGGTCGGCTATGGCAAGCTCGAAGGCTCCGCCGTCGTCGTCGCAGTGCAGGATTTCGACTTCATGGGCGGTTCGCTCGGCATGGCCGCGGGCGAAGCCATCGTGCGCGGGATGGAGCTCGCGGTCGAGAAGAAATCGCCGTTCATCGTGTTCGCCGCATCGGGCGGCGCGCGCATGCAGGAGGGCATCCTGTCGCTGATGCAGATGCCGCGCACCACCGTTGCGGTGCAGATGCTGCGCGAGGCAAAACTGCCCTACATCGTCGTGCTGACCAATCCGACCACCGGTGGCGTCACCGCGTCCTATGCGATGCTGGGCGACGTGCAGATCGCCGAGCCCGGTGCGCTGATCGGCTTTGCCGGTGCGCGCGTGATCGAGCAGACCATTCGTGAGAAGCTGCCGGAAGGGTTCCAGCGTGCCGAGTACCTCAAGGAGCACGGCATGGTCGACATGGTCGTGCATCGTCACGAGTTGCGTCCCACCTTGGCGCGGCTCTGCCGGCTGCTGACCAAGGCGCCGGCGCTGGAAGGCGCATCGAAATCAGTGCAGCCGGTCGCGAGCCCGGCGCAGATCGTATCGGCCGTCGAGACGGCGCCGGCTGCGCCCCACGCGTGAACGCCTCCTCTGACAGTGCAAAGACACCGCTCGGCGAATTGATCGGGCGGTTGTCGGCCCTGCATCAGAAGCGCATCGATCTCGGGCTCGAGCGGATGCACCGCCTGCTCGAACGGCTCGGTCACCCCGAACGCAAGCTGCCGCCGGTGATCCATATCGCCGGCACCAACGGCAAGGGTTCGACGCTGGCTTATCTGCGCGCGACGCTGGAAGCTTCAGGTCTGAGCGTCCACGCCTATACCTCGCCCTATCTCGTCCGCATCAACGAATGCTTCCGGCTCGGCCGCGTGGGCGGCGGCGTGCTCGTCGGTGACGACGAGTTGCGCACCGCGCTTGAAGAGGTCGAGCGCGTCAATGCCGGCGAGGCCGCGACCGTGTTCGAGTTGAAGACGGCTGCCGCCTTGGTTCTGTTCGCGCAGAACCCGGCCGATGTGGTGCTGCTCGAAGTCGGCCTCGGCGGCCGGCTCGATTCGACCAATGTGGTCGATGCGCCGGCGGCCTGCGTGATCGCACCTGTCAGCATGGATCACATGGATTTCCTCGGCGATACATTGACGTCGATCGCCGGCGAGAAGGCCGCGATCGTCAAGCGCGGCGTGCCGGTGATTTGCGCCGAGCAGATGCCGGAGGCGATGGCCGTGATCGAAGCACAGGCCAAACGCATGCGCGCGCCGCTGTTTGCCGCGAACGAGAGCTGGCACGTCAATGTCGAGCGCGGGCGTCTGGTCTATTCCGATGATCGCGGCTTGATGGATCTCCCGGCGCCGCGTCTGTTCGGCCGCCACCAATTTGCCAATGCCGGCCTCGCGATCGCGACGTTGCGAGCGGTCCCGGCTTTCAAGGTCAACCACGCCGCGTTCGAAGCCGGCATCGTCGGTGCCGAATGGCCGGCGCGGATGCAGCGCCTCACCTCGGGCGAACTGCTGTCCTGGGGTCCGCAGGGTTCCGAGATCTGGCTCGATGGCGGTCACAATGCGGAGGGCGGGCGTGTCGCTGCGGCGGCGCTCGGCGATCTCGAGGAGCGAGTGTCGCGGCCGCTGGTGGTGATCGCGGGCATGATGGCCAACAAGGACGCGCAGGGCTTTCTCGCCAATTTCGCCGGCCTCACCCGTCATATCATCGCCGTGCCCATTCCCGACACCGAGAACGCAATGCCGGTCGATCGCCTCGCGGATGCCGCGCGCAGCTTCGGCATGCGAGTCGAGACCGTTTCCGGCGTCGAAGCCGCGCTGCGCGCCTTGGCGAAGCTCGCCTACGAGGTGCCGCCGCGCATCCTGATCACCGGCTCGCTGTATCTCGCCGGCCACGTGCTGGCGATCAACGGCACGCCTCCTGCATGAGTTTCGGTGTCCCGGACAGCGCAGCGAAGCGGAGCGCTGACCGGGACCCAGCGGCACATGGGCCCGGCTCTGTAGCGCACCGCGGACGACGCGCTGCGCTGCGTCCGGGGCACGAGAGTGAGGATGATCATGCGTTTCGCCGCGATCGCCGACGTCCACGGAAATTACCTCGCACTGGAGGCCGTGCTCGCCGACATCCGCGCGCATGGCATCACGGACATTCTCAATCTCGGCGACATGCTGAGCGGCCCGCTCGATGCGCGCCGGACGATCGAGATCCTGATGCTGCTCGATGCCGTACATGTGCTCGGCAATCACGACCGCTATCTGCTTGACCGTCCGCCGGAGAAGATGGGTTCGTGGGATCGTCCCGCCCATGCACAGCTCGATGCCGTGCAGCTCGACTGGCTGCGTGCGCAGCCGATGACGCGCGTGTTCCGTGAGCGGGTGTTTCTTTGCCACGCGACGCCCGGCAGCGATGAAATCTATTGGCTCGACACCGTGCATCCCGACGGCGCGGTCGCGCTGTCACCGCTCGATCGCATCGAACAATTTGCACAAGGGATCACGCAGTCGCTGATCCTGTGCGCCCACACCCATCTCGCCCGTGCCGTGCGCTTGCGCGACGGCCGGCTGATCGTCAATCCCGGCAGCGTCGGCAGCCCTGGTTATCGCGACAAGCATCCATTCCCGCATGTCGTCGAGGCAGGCACTCCCCACGCGCGCTATGCGATCCTCGAGCTCGTCGACGGTGGCTGGCAGGTCACCTTCCGCCATGTCGCCTACGATCACGAGGCGATGGCCGCGCTGGCGCGGCGCAATGGTCAGCCGGAGCTCGCGAACGCGCTTGCGACGGGATGGATTGGATAGTCACGCTCGTGTCCCGGACGCGACGCAGAGCCCGGGCATGAGCGAACATCACTTCAACAGCTTCATCGGGTCGGCCAACTTCTGCTTCAACTGCTCGAAGCGGCATTGCCGCGGCGCCTTGTCGGGGCGCCAGCGCAGGATCGAGGTGCCGTGGCGGAAGCGGTCGCCACTGAAATGGTCGTAGCAGACCTCGATGACGAGCTTCGGCTTCAGCGGACACCATTTCGCCGAACGCTCTGTCGACCAGCGGCTCGGCCCGCCCGGCGCATTGCCGGTGAAGCCGGGCTCGCCGATCAGCGCCTCCAGCCGGTCGGTCAGGGCAGGCTTCTCCTCCGCCTTGATGGCCGAGGTGAAGCCGACATGGTGCAGCAGGCCCTCATCGTCGTAGAGCCCGAGCAGCAGCGAGCCGACCACGTTGCGTCCGGCGATCTTGTTGGTGGCGTAGCGGAAGCCTCCGACCACGCAATCGGCGCTGCGGAATTTCTTGATCTTCTGCATACCGTCGCGATTTCCCGCCTGATAGGCCAGGTCGATGCGCTTGGCGATGACGCCATCCGAGCCGCCGCCGGATTGCGCGAGCCATTTCCTGGCCGTGGCGTAGCTTGCCGTCGCAGGCGAAAGCCGGAAGATGCTGCCCTTGAGATGGGACTTCGCAAAAGCTTCCAGTGCCGGCCGTCGCTCGCGAAGCGGCGCCTTGGCAAGCTGCTCGTCCCCGGCCGTCGCGAGCAGATCGAAAACGAGGTAGAGCGCGGGCGTCTCTGGGCGAGCTTCTTCACCCGGCTTGCGGCAGGATGAATCCGCTGCAGCAGTGCGTCGAACGAAAAACCCTTGCCCTGCGGCACCACGATCTCACCGTCGAGCGTGAAGCGATCGGCCTTCAGCTTCAGCGCGGCGGCAACGATCTCGGGGAAATAGCGCGCCAGATCCTCGCCGGATTTCGAACGCAGATCAACGTTGCCGCCCTCGCGCGACAGCAGGCAGCGGAAGCCGTCCCACTTGGGGTCATATTGCCATTCCCTGCCGCGCGGAATCTCGTCGACCGAACGCGCCTCCATTGCGACGAGAGAGCTCGATCTTCGGACGCGCTTCGCGGGAGGAGCTGGCAAGGGCGGGGCTCGTCATACGCTGAACACGTCCCATCAACGCAAAACGGCCGGCTTTCGCCGGCCGTTTCCGAAAATAAACCTGGAGGTGGATCAGACCGCGGAGGTGATCCACTGCTGCAGCTTCGCCTTGGGCGCCGCGCCGACCTGGCGGGAGGCCATCTCGCCACCCTTGAAGATCATCAGGGTCGGGATCGACATCACGCCGTACTTGGAGGCGGTCTTCGGGCTCTCGTCGACGTTGAGCTTCACGATCTTGACCTTGTCGCCCATCGCGCCGGCGATTTCGTCGAGGGCGGGCGCGATCATGCGGCAGGGGCCGCACCATTCGGCCCAGAAATCGACGACCACCGGGCCGTTCGCCTTGAGCACTTCGGCTTCGAAATCGGCGTCGGAAACCTTGCTAACGGCCATTGGGAGTACCTCACTCGGTTGAAAGAGAATCGGCGCGACCTGGAATCGCGCCCCGGATCATGTGGTCAACCTATGAACGGCTCCTTGCCGGGTCAAGGACGCTCACACCGAGATGAAGGGATGCCAGCGCCGCGTCCAGCGCGGGGGCCGAAATCTCCATATATTCAAGGGCCTCAGTCCAAAGCAGGACGGCCCTGACAGGCTTTCTGGGATAGAGCCGCGACAGCACCGCCCGGTACAGCGCAAGCTGGCGGACATAGGCCGCCGGCGCCTCCGCGGCGCTTCTGGGGGCCGCTTGGTTGGTCTTGAAATCGACGATCAGGACCTCGTCGGGTCGAACGACCAGCCGGTCGATCTGCCCCGACACCAGCGCCGGGGTGCGGCCCGGTCGTCCGAGTCGGCCGGCGATGGCAACCTCCGCCCGGCTTCCGGCGGCAAAGACCGGGGCGAAACGCGGGTCAGTGATCAAGGCGAGCACTTTGTCGGCCAGCGTAATGCGGTCGGCCTCCGGCCAGTCCGAGGCATTGCGTGCCATGAAGCCGAGCGCCGCCTCGCGACGGCGCTCAATGGGGATGTCGGGCAGCGATTGCAGCAGACGGTGCACCAGCGTGCCGCGCTGCAGCGCCAGGGCGCGCGACTGGATTGATTCGCCGGTCCGCACGCTGCGGCCTTCCTCGGCAGACTGGCCCGAGGGGCGCACGGGATCGTCGTCGATGGTCTCGCACCGTGCCGGCGTCCGCAGCCAGTCCGGCAGCACGACCGATTGGTCCCGGGTCGCCGCCGGCGTGCCCAGCACCGCGACATCCTCCGGGCGGGCGAATCGGGTGACCTTGCCGAGCGGCGTCTCGATGATCTGCCTGTCCAGGCCAGAGCCGCCGAGACCGGTGTCGACCAGATCGTACCAGCTCAGCTTGCGGACCGTCTTCATATTGCCGGGCATGCAGCCGCCGACGATCAGCCGGTCGGCCGCGCGCGTCATCGCGACGTAGAGCAGGCGGCGATATTCGTCCTCGGTCTCCTCGAGCATCGCCTTGCGCGCCTCGACGACAGGCTTGGGATCATCGGCCTTGCGCCCGGCCCAGACCACCACCTCGCCGCCATTGCCGCGCGGCACATGGATCAATCGCAGCCGCTGCGAGTCCGAGGGCGAGGACGTGGTGTCGACCATGAACACGACTGACGACTCGAGCCCCTTGGCGCCGTGCACCGTCATCACCCGCACCTCGTCGCGCGAGATCTCCATGTCGCGCTTCACCTCGGTGTCGGCCGAACGCAGCCAGGCCATGAAGCCCTGCAGTGAGGCCGGCGCCTTGCGCTCGTAGTTCAGCGCCAGCTCCAGGAATTCGTCCAGCGCATCGTTGGCCTCAAAGCCGAGACGGCGCAGGATGCGCGCCCGCCCGCCGTCGCCGCCGAGCAGCCAGGCATAGAAGGCGAACGGCGTCTCCTCGCGCGCACGAATCTCGCAGGATTCCAGGCGTCGCAATGCCGTGGCGAATTTCTCGCTTGCGGCTGCATGCTCGCCGAGCGCGCGGCGCAGCGATCCCTTACGATCATGGGCCAGCTGAAACAGGTCGTCGTCATCGAGCCCGAACAGCGGGCTCTTCAACGCCACCGCGAGCGCGAGATCGTCCTGCGGCAACAGCAGCGCGTCGGCGAGGTTCATCAAATCGATGATGGCGATATGCTCGGTGAGCTTGAGCCGGTCGGCGCCGGCGACCGGGATGTTGGCGTGCTTCAGCGCCTGGATCACGGCGTCGAATGCGTTGCCGCGCCGCCGCACCAGGATCAGCATGTCGCCATAGCGCAGGGGGCGGCGCTCGCCTTCGTGCCCCGTCAGCGTACCGCTCTCGACCAGCCGCTTGATCTCGGCCTGGATGCGGCGGGCGAGCTTGACCTCGGGACTGGTGACGGCGACACCGTCGAATGGCGCACGCCAGCCCTCGATGTTCTGCTTGTCGTCCGCGACTGCTAAGTCCCAAAGCTCGATTACGCTCGGGCCTGCATCGGCGAGCGCATTGTGTACAGGATAGGCTTTCTCCGCATGGATGCTGCGATAGATAGTCTCTTCGCGAAAGACATGATCGACCGCATGCAAGATCGCTGCGCCCGATCTGAAAGAGTAATTGAAAGAAACCGGATCGAACTTCAGCTTGGCAGCCTCAAACTTCCTTCTGAGATCATAACGGCGTCGATCGAACTCTCGAGGTTGTGCGCCCTGGAATGAGAAGATCGATTGCTTCTCGTCGCCAACCGCAAAGACGGTGCGGTTCAGCCCCTCGCGCGCGCCTTCGCCGGCGGTGAATTCGGAGATGATGTGCGCGACGATGTCCCATTGGCGCGGGCTGGTATCCTGCGCCTCGTCGATCAGCACGTGATCGACGCCGCGGTCGAGCTTGTAGTGCACCCAGCCCGAGGAAATGCGGTCGAGCATCGCCAGCGTCTTGTCGATGAGGTCGTCATAATCGAGCAGACCGCGCTCCTGCTTCTCGCGGCGGTAGTTTGCAGCAGCGGCGGTCGCAATTCGCAGCAGCGCCGCCGTGCGGTCGCGCACGGCTAACGCGCGGCGTTTCTCGATCAGTCTGTCGAGTCGCCGTGCCTCACTGTCGAAGAGATGAGCAACGGAAGGATGATCTTTGCAAAATTGCTTCGTCAACAACGTCTTGCGCGGTTGCTTCTTTTCATCGGTTAGGAACACGCTGAGATAGGCATCAACTTGCGCACTCCCCGACAACGCCTTCGCCAACCGTAAGCAATCGGCTTGATCCTTTTCAGTCTTGTTCCCATCGCCAAGCGCAAAGGCGATCTCGTCCCAGCGCGCGCGCGGCAGAAACGGGCCGTCCAGAATCTCCGTCTCGACATCCTCGATGCGATCGCTCGTGTCGACGCCCAGCACCGCAGCCATCTGCGCGGCAGCGGCTTCCGCGTTGCCGGCCTCGTCGGTCCAGGCCATGAAATGATCGCGGCTGAGGCACGCTTCGCGCACGACCTCCTTGAAGGTGACATCGGCGGCGCTCGCCATCGCGGTCAGGAGCGCGCGTCCGGTCACGCTCTCGGGGTCGCGCGCTGCCTCCAGCAGCACCTTCAGATTGGCGCGCTCCATCATGTCGGTCTGGTCGCGCTCGTCGATCACGGCGAAGCGCGCCGGCACGTTGGCCTCGAACGGAAACTGCTGGAGCAGGCGGGTGCACAGCGCGTGGATGGTCTGCACCTTCAGCCCGCCCGGGGTCTCCAGCGCGCAGGCGAATAGCTTCCGTGCCTCGCGCCGCAGCTTTGCGCTCGGATGCGGGATGCCGACGGCGCGGATCGCGGCATCGAGCCCGGCATCATCCAGCGTCACCCAATGCCCGAGCGTGGTGAATACGCGCTCGGCCATGTTGGCCGCAGCGGCCTTGGTGAAGGTGATGCAGAGGATCTTTTCCGGCGGCACGCCCGACAGCAACAGGCGGATCACGCGCTGCACCAGCACATGGGTCTTGCCCGAGCCGGCATTGGCCGAGACGAAGGCCGATGCAGTCGGATCGGACGCACGCGCCTGCCGCGCGCGCACCTCGTCAGGGATGGGACGCGGCGCCTTCACCATTCCTCGATCCCCAATCCTCCGGCGGCGGACCATTCCTTGATCCGGGCGAGATCGTCATAGGTGCCGTAGCGGTTCGCCCACATCGGCAGGTTCAGCGAGGTATAGGCCTGGTTCTCGTCCTCGAAGGCACGGATCAGCGCTTCCAGCTTGGCTCGCGCTTCGGCTGCCGCGGTGTCGGGCGGCTGCGGCTCGTCGCCTTTATTGACCTTGAGCTGGAGGATGCGCTCTTCCCCGGCCGGATTGTTGCCGCTCAGGCGGACATAGACGAGCTGGCTGACCGACGAACCGGCATCGATGTCAGGGAAGCCGCCTTCGCGCAGGATCGCGGCTTCCAGCGTGAGCTGCGGTGACAGGCCCATGCGAACCTGCTTATCGCTTGGCGGCTGGCCGGTCTTGTAGTCGAGAATGGCGTAGCTGCCGCCCTGGCGGCGCTCGATGCGGTCGGCCCGCGCGGAAAGATAGAAAGTGCGCGCGTTGTCGAGCGGGATCGAGATCTCGCCCCGGGTCTCGGCCGTGATGGCCTCGATCGCGTCGCGCCGCGCCGTCTCCCATTCGCCGAACCAGCGCGCGATACGCTGGAAGCGTGGCCACCACAGCGCCCGCGCCTCGGGGCGCTCCATCAGCGGCGCAAAATGTTTCTCGCCGATCGCACGCAGCACGCGCGCGGGATCGTCGGGCAGATGTGCGGCATAGGTCTCGGTGAACTCGCCGAGCGCATCGTGAATCGCCGAACCGCGGTCGGCAGCCGAGAGCGGCATGTCGACGGGATCGAGCGCATCGAGCCGCAAGATGCGTTTGGCGTAGATCGTATAGGGATCGCGCAGCCAGTCCTCGATTTCGGTGACGGACATCTTGAGCGGCCGCGTCGCGCGCGGCGGCCGCGGCTCCGGCTGCTTGATCGGTCTGACCTCGTCGGGCTGGTCCAGTGCGGCCGCGAATCGCACAAACTTCTCGCCGGCGCGGATCGCCGTCTTCCAGAGATCATCGCCCGCGACCGCCTCCAGCCGGTGCAGGAAGCGCGAGGCCACCGCCGGTGCGCCGCCGGCCTTGGCGGAATGGGTGAGGATCACCTCGTCGCCGCCGAGCAGCTGCGCGAAGTCGTGGGCGGAGAGGCCGATGCGTCGCTCCGGCAGGTCGAGACCCAGCTCGTGCCGCATCGGCCGGCTGAGCCAGGGATCGATGCGCGGCGCCGGCGGCCAGACGCCTTCGATCAGGCCGCCCACAATGATGCGGTCGGCCTGCATCAGCCGCGATTCCAGCGGGCCGTAGATCTGCAAGCGGGCGCCGGGTCTGTCGCGCCGCCGCACCGCGCGATCGCCGAACGCCGTCTGGAAGACGTCGGGATAGTCGGGCAGCGGCACCATCAGCCCGCTGGCCGTACCGCTGCGCAGGAGATCGTCAAAGGCGCTGGCCAGCGCGAGACCATCGCGATCCTCGAAGGCGAGCGGGATGCCCTGCTCGTCGCGCGACAGCTCGATCATAGTCTCGCGATGGCGGTGCGCGAGCTCGGCGAAGTCATACGGTTTTGAAGAGGCCAGGCTCTCGATCGGCGCCAATGCACCTTGCAGGACGTCGACCAGCGCCTGGATACGATCGAGATCCTCTGGCTTCAACCGCGCACGCGGCTCCGCGCGATGCAGCGCGGAGACCTCGCCGCGCCCCAGCTTTGCCAGCTCGTCGCGAAAGCGGATGAATTCGCGCAAGAGGCCGGCGGTCCGCGCCGGCGGGCGCGTGCCGCGCAGCACCGCAAGCTCCAGGCCTTCGATCGCCATTTTCCACGCGCCGGGCGCGCGGCCGAGCCGGCATAGCGGATGTTTCAGCATCGCCAGCAATGTCGGCGGCTCCAGGCCCTTGGTCGCCGCCTCTGCCGCGAGACGAGCAAAGGTGCCGGCCGAGGTCTCCATCAGGACATCGCCGCCGGAATCGTCGAAGGCGAGGTCCCATCGGGTCAGCGCCGCCATCACCCGCCGCGCGAGCGCGCGGTCGGGCGTCACCAGCGCCGCCGATTTGTCGAGATGTCGCGCCTCCCGCATCGCAATGGCAATCGCGAGCGCTTCCATTTCAGGGTTGGGGGCCTCGACGACTGCGAGATTCTTCATGCCGCCGGCGATCTTCGCGGCGATGTCGGGCTGCTTCAGCCGGTCGTGCCAGACTTCCGTGCTGGCGGAGGGCCGCATCGATTCGGACGCGAGCAGATCGCGGCCGCTGTCCGCCGGGGGCTGGAGAATGTCGACGTCGCTGCGCTTGATGCCGAAACGATCCAGCAGCGCGTGCATGGCATATTGCGGATGGTTCGAGGCCGGATGCTCCGCGAACTTTCCGAGCGAATCGCGCACGCCGCCGATGGTGCGCCAGGCGTCGTCGTCGAGATCGGTGTCGAGGCCCGGCAGCACCACCGCGCCATGCGGCAGCGACGCGACTGCGTGCAAGAACTTCGCGGTGGCCGGCATCGAGCCGGTCGAACCCGCCGCGATCACCGGCCCGTTCGGATGCGCGGTCAGCCGTCTGGCTTCCGCCGCGATCAGGAGATCGCGCCGCGCGGCCGGCTCGATCCGGTTGATCTCGGCGAGATGCCCTGGCCAGGCCATGCGCGCGATGCGCAGGAATTCGAGCGAGTGCTGCCAGTAGCGATCGAGTTGGTCGGGCACCAGCCCGTCGAGCGCGCTCCAGTCCACGCCGCGCGTGACCATGTCGTCGATCAGGCGCGCGAGATCGGATGCAAGCGCCAGCGTCGAGGCTGGCCCGCCGACCACCAGCGGCGACAGCACCGGGCCCTTGGCCCAGGCGGCGACGAGCTGCGCCAGTGTGAGCCGTCGTTCGAGCTCGCCCAGCCGCGGCGGAATGTCGAGCGGCGCCGCACCGGAAAACTGCTCGCTCTCGCCGGCGAAAGCGAGCTCGTCCTCGTCGATGTCGCCGAGCGCGACGATGCGCGGCAGCACCACTGCGTCCGCCTTCATCTCGTCAAGGAAGATCTCACGCACGACGCGCATCGCGCGCCTGGTCGGCAAATACAGCGTGGCATCGGCCAGCCGCGCCGGTTCCTCGCGCGCTTCGAAGCCGTCCACGAGCCGGCCGTCGAGCAGGGCCGTGACGACCGTGCGCAGAAACGGAACTGAGATGGGAACGCTGAAAACGCGCATGAGCCGCCTGATTCGAGAATCAGGGCAATATAGGGAGGCAGCGTCAAATGGTCATGCGTTGGTGCGGGGTCTTCCCCGCTGTTCGCCAGGCTGGACAGGTGTCATCATCCGCGAAGGCGGATGATCCAGTATTCCAGAGGCGATGGAGGTTGACCCGAGAGGCCGCGGCGTACTGGATGCCCCGCCTTCGCGGGGCATGACAGCATGGCCCTACGCCACGCTCTCCAGAAACGCCTCTTCCGCGGCGTGCACGGCATCCGGCGTGCCGACATGCATCCAGACACCGTCGAGCCGCAGGCCGAACAGCCGTTCCTGCTCGTTGGCGCGATCGAACATTCTGGTCAAAGAGAACTCACCCTTCGGCGCGTCGGCGAAGATCGACGGCGACATGATCGCGGCGCCGGCATAGACGAACGGAACGACCTCTTTTTCCTTGCGCTTGCGCAGGGCGCCGTCGGGCAGCATGCCGTAATCGCCGCGGCCGCCATAGCCGATGCTGGTCGCGGTCGGCGCCATCAGCAGCAGGATATCCATGCGTGCCGGGTCGAAATTTTCAGCGAGCCGCGTCAGGTTCGAGCGCACACCGTCGATCCACAGCGTGTCGGAATTGACGTGGAAGAACGGCGCGTCGCCGAGCAGCGGCAGTGCCTTGACCACGCCGCCGCCGGTGCCGAGCACCTGGTCGCGCTCGTCAGAGATGGTCACGCGCGGATGCTGGCGCGAAGCGACGTGATTGATGATCTGGTCGGGCAGGTAATGCACGTTGACCACCGCCTCGGTCACGCCGGCCTGGCCGAGCTTGTCGAGCACGTGGTCGAGCAGCGGCTGGCCGGCCACCGGCACCATCGGCTTCGGCATCTTGTCCGTCAGCGGACGCATGCGCAGGCCAAACCCTGCGGCGAGCACCATGGCTTTGGTCGGTTTGGCGGGCATCCTTCGCTTTCTCAGACCATTCGCATTCGCAGCAATGCTACCACGAGGCTCGATCAGCCGCATCGCATCTCGACCGCCTTAACCACCCGCCGTGACGGTTGTACGACGGGTGTTGCCGTCACGCCCCAATGGTCGCGGAACGCGCCCTTTTCTTCTTGTCACCGAGCTTGAGGAAATTGACGCCGATCTGGTCGCCATTGACCCAGGCAAGTTCGCAACGCCGGTACGCCAGCCCGGTGGACGACAGCAGGAGAAAGAATTCCTTCAGATGGAGCCCTTCCACCGAGCCGTCGATGGTCAGCTTGGCGCCGCTCTCGGAGACGTCCTCCATGGTGCAGTCGCGCCGCCAGGTGCCGTCGATTCCCATCACCTGGGCCGGAAGCCCGCGTTCGAAAACAACCCGGCCGTTGCCGCGCTGGTCCGTCTGTACCGCCATCTGTCCTGCTCCAGCCCCGTAATCATCCGGCTGTCTCGCTGCCAGAATACCGACCTCTTGGCTAACGGCCGGTAAATCGGGCCCCAAATCAGGCTTGAGACGCCCCTTGGAGCGGTTCTTGGGACGGTTCTTGGGGCGGCGGGACGTTGGCGAGATACCAGTTGCGCAAGGCGCCGAGTGCGGGGTGCGCCAGCGAGCGCTGGAGATAGGTCCAGATCCGCGGCTGGTGGCGCAGATAATGCGGCTTGCCGTCACGGCGGTTGAGGCGGGCGAAGGTGCCGAGCAGGCGCGTGTTCCGCTGCGCCGACATGATGGCGTAGAGCTCGGCAAAGCCGGCCGCATCGAAGCTCGTGTCCTGCGCGCGCCGCGCCTTGATGTAGCGCGACAGCAGCGTCAGCTCGATGTTCTCGGGCACGTCGATGCGGGCGTCCTGGAGCAGCGACACCACGTCGTAGGATTGCGGCCCCAGTACGGTGTCCTGGAAGTCGATCACGCCGACGCGCGCGATGCCCGTGCGGTCCGCAAGCCAAATCAGGTTTGGCGAATGATAATCGCGGATGATCCACGTCTTCGGCGCGGCCAGCGGCTTCTTCAGCAGCTCGCGCCACATCGCGAAGAATTCCGCTCGCTTGTCGTCGTTCAAGGGCGCGTTGCGATCGGGCAGGTACCATTCCGGCATCAATCCGATTTCGATCAGCATCGCCTCAACGTCGAAGACGGGGATCTCGTAGGTTTTCCTGTCCAGCGGCAGCGTCTCCGGCAGCGCCTTGCCATGCAGCATCGCCAGCGCGTCCGTGGCGGCTTCGTAGCGCTCGGCAATCGGCCGTGGCGGATCGCCCTCGATCACGCCTTCGCTGCCAAAGTCCTCGGTAATCAGGAAGCCATGATCGAGATCGGAGTGATGGATCGCGGGCGCGGAGATTCCCTGCGCGCGCAGGCCTTCGGCGATCGCGACGAAGGGTTTGACGTTCTCCGCGAGATGCACCGCGGCGCTGTAGGACTTTCCGTTGTAGAGAGCCGCGCCGTCCGGCCGCTGCGGAAAGTTCATGAGGATGACGATGCCGTCGTCGCGCAGCAGTCGCGCATAGGAGCGGGTCGAAGCATCGCCGGCCATGCGCTTGCGCGTCGCATCCATGTAACCGGATGCGTCGAGGAATTCCCGCAGCGCTTTCAGCCGTGCGACTTGCGCGGCGCCCTTGCCATGGCCGGTGACGTCGGCGGCGCGTGCGTTCGATCCCAGCGCCGGCCGGTGCGTCAGCGCGATGTCGATGCGGTCTTCAGGCATTGCCGACGGAGCGCGTTCGGGCCATTCGATCAGGACGAGCGTGGCATCCGGAAGCGGCGACAGCCCGATCTCCTCGAGCTCGCTCTCGTCCTCGACGCGGTAGAGATCGGCATGCACCACCGGGAACGGCGGCAGCTCGTAGCCCTGCACCAGCGTGAAGGTCGGGCTCGGCACCTCCAGCGTCTCGTCGCCGGCGAGGTAGCGGATCAGGCTGCGTGCTGCCGCAGTCTTGCCGGCACCGAGATCGCCGGTGAGGGTGATGACGTCACCGGGGCCGACCAGCAGCGCGAGGTCGGCCATCAGTTGCGCAGTGGCCGTCTCGTTGTGGAGCGCGACGGAGAATGTGGTTGGTTCCGTCATTCGGCGGCGTCGCGATGCGCCGCCTGGTCGGTCGGGAAATCACAGATCACGACCGTGCCCCGGCCGACGATCGAATCCACCCGCACCTTGCCGCCATGCAGCTCGACGAAGGAGCGCACCAGCGACAGGCCGAGGCCGGCGCCGCGGTGACGCGAGCCCTGTGAGCGGCTTTCGAACCAGTTGAACACCTTGTCCTTCATGTCGGCAGGTATTCCAGGTCCCGAATCTGTCACGGTGAAGACCACGCTGCGTTCGGTACGCCGTGCGCTGATCCCGACGGTGGAATCCTGTGGAGAAAACCCGACGGCGTTGGCCAGGAGGTTATAGAGCACCTGCACCACGCGCTTCTCGTCGCCGGTGAAGTTGCCGACATCCGGCGCGATCTCGACCTTGAGGCGGATGCGGTCGGTGGCGAGCCGGTCCTGGATGCCCTCGGCGGCGAGCTCGATGGCCTTGCTGACGTCGACTTGCCCGAGTTCCAGCTTCATCGCGCCGGCGTCGATCGTGGCGAGATCCAGGATGTTGTTGGTGAGCGCGAGCAGCGCGTTGGTCGATTTGGTGACGTAGTCGAGATATTCGGCCTGCTTCGGCGTCAGCGGCCCGGTCGAGGGATCGCTGAGGAAATGCGCAAAGCCGATGATGGTGGTGAGCGGCGAGCGCAGCTCGTAGGAGACGTGGTGGACGAAATCCACCTTCATCTGGTCGGCGGCCTCCAGCGCCTCGTTGCGCTCGCGCAGCGCGCGCTCGACATTCTCGGTATCGGTGATGTCCTGGAACGTCAGCATGGTGGCGCCGTCGGGCAGCGGCCGGATCATGCCGTCGAGCACGCTGCCGTCCTTGCGCTCCAGCTTCAGCGGCACGTCGGCGCGGTTCTCGATCGAGGTGATGGCCTCGCGGATCTGGCGCCAGACCACGGGATCGTCGTAGAGCTGATGGCACCAGCCTTCCACCGTCTGGATGTGCGGCTCGTCGCGCATGGCATCGCTGGAGAGCTTCCACATCCGGACGAAGGCCGGATTGAACAGCTGCGCCTTGCCGTTGCTGCCGAACACCGCGACGCCCTCGGCGAGGCTGTCCAGCGTCTCGCGCTGAACGCGGATCAGGCCGTCGAAGCGGCGGGCGAGGTCGAGGCTTTCGGTGACGTCGTCGAACAGGTAAGTGACGCCACCCTCGGGGTTCGGCGTGGTGACGACCGAGAGCGCGCGGCCGTCAGGCAGGAACCAGGTGTCCTTGGCGGTCTCGACCGCGCGATAGGCTTCGTGCAGCTTGGCTTTCCAGGCGCGGAAATCCGGCTGCTCCGGCAGCTTGCGCGCGGCGCGAAGCTGGTCGAGCACGCTGGATTCGTCAGGGTTGGCGTCGAGGAAGGTGCGGTCGAGGTCCCACAGCCGCCGATAGGAATCGTTGTAGAAGGCGAGGCGGCGCTGGCCGTCGAACACGGCAACCCCGGAGGAGAGCTGGTCGAGCGTGCGGCGGTGCGCCTCTGCCATTCGCACCAGCGCCGACCTCAGCGCATCCGCCTCGCTGGCATCGATCGCGACGCCGACGCTGCCGCCGCCCACATTGATGGCGCGCACGTCGTACATGCGCCGCTCGCCGCCGATCACGATCGGCAGCCGCGAACTGAAATTAGTCGCGTCCTTCAGTCCCCGTTCCATCGCGGTGCGGTTGGCACTGTCGAGCAGCTCGAGCTTGCGCTCCTGGGCGTCGGTGACACTGTTGGCCTCGGTGGCGCGCACATAGGCCGGATTGGCGTAGGTCAGCGCCCCGTTCTCGCCCTTGGCCCAGATCGGCCAGGGTGCGGCGGCGGCAAGGCCGCGCAGCATCTCGGTCTCGTCGGAGAGCGCCTTGTAGCGCAGATTGGTCTCGGCCAGATCGCGGCGCAGTCCCGAGAGCTCGCGAATCCGGACTATGGCCTGGCCGCCGATGGCGCGGCCGATCGCTTCCAGCGTATGGCCGTGCGCAGTGGTCAACGTCAGCTGGAACCCGTCGCCGCGATCGCGCAGGGCGTCGACCGCATGGTCCATCTGGAGCGCGGGCTCCGGGGGCAGCCAGGTTCCGAACGCCAGCACGCGCTGCGGGGAGGAGTCGCGCGGCAGCACCATGGAGATGTCGCCGGAAATCTGAACGCGGTTATCGCCGGCCGGCCAGGAGATCAGGATTTGCGGTTCGGCGAACAGCAGCGCGCCGAAGCGGTCGGCCTGGAGCTGAAGTTCCCCGATCCGTGCGCGCAGCCGCGCCTCGTTCTTCACCAGGCGCACCCGCGTGCGCATCAACAGGATCGCGGCCACGACCGAGAAGCCGAGCAAAGCCAGCGCGGTGGCGAGCACCGCGAGTTCCTGCCGGTTGAAATCCAGCAGGTTGGAGAGAGTGTCGATGAGATCGGCGGCCCTGGCCGGGGCAGCCGGCAGCAGCGCCGCAAGAGCGCTCCCAATCAAGCCGCTGCGCGCCAGCGACGTGCACGACAGCAGCGTCCGACGCATCGACACGATCACGCCTGACATACCTGCCCCAAGACCGCACGAATTTGCGCGCGGCGACCCCCGTCGCGCGCGAATCAAAAGACAATACCCCCACCGTGACTCCGCCGGTAAGAGTCCAGATCGTGAACGCAAAGGCGGCCAGACAAAAATGCCGTGCGCGCGGTTCCGGGGTCACGTGGTTCCTCGCGATGATTCGGCTGGGATTGCCGTGCGTTAGCGCGTCAGGCGAATTTTCCTGCCGCGATGAACATGTGCTCCCTCTCCCGCAAGCATGCGGGAGAGGTCAACTAGCGGCCGGTCGAGCCGAAGCCGCCGGCGCCGCGATCGGTCGCCGACAAGGTCGCCACCGGAACCAGCGCAGCCTGCACCACGGGCGCGATCACCATCTGGGCGATGCGCTCGCCGCGCTTGACCACGAACGGCGCCGCGCCGTGGTTGATCAGGATCACCTTGATCTCGCCGCGATAGTCCGCGTCGATCGTGCCCGGCGAGTTCAGCACGGTGACGCCGTGCTTGGCCGCAAGCCCCGAGCGCGGCCGCACCTGCGCCTCGTGCCCGGCGGGCAGCGCGATCGCAAGGCCCGTCGGCACCAGCGCATATTGGCCGGGCGCGAGCGTCATCGGCTCGTTGTCCGGAACGGCTGCCATCAGGTCGAGGCCGGCGGCCTCCGCCGTCTGATAGGCCGGCAACGGCAGGCCGTCGGCATGGGCGAGGCGTTGCAGTTCGACCGTGACCTTCGTGCTCAAGGTGCCGTCTCCAGGGATTTGTCGGTCGCGTGTCTGGCAATGTGTGCGACCAGTTCGATGGCGACCTGTTCCTTGGTCATCACCGGCCAGGAATCAACTGCAATCTCGCCGTCCTTGGCACCGTTCTTGCGGCTGAGGAGGTGGACGGTGTTGCGGTCGCCGCCCATCACGCCGGTGGCCGGCGACACGTCGTTGGCGACGATCCAGTCGCAGCCCTTGCGCGCGAGTTTTGCTTTGGCGTTGTCGATGAGATGTTCGGTTTCGGCGGCAAAGCCGATGACTAGCGGCGGGCGCTTGTCGGTCAGCTTCGAGATCGTGGCGAGAATGTCGGGATTCTCGACCAGTTGAAGCGGCGGCATGCCGGCCGAGGTTTTCTTCAGCTTCTGCTCGCCTTCGTTGGCGACGCGCCAGTCGGCGACCGCGGCAGCGAAGATCGCGATATCGGCGGGAAGCGCGGCCTGCACCTGCTCCAGCATCTGCCGCGCCGATTCGACGTGCTTCACCGTCACTCCGGGTGGATCGTCGAGGTCGACCGGGCCGCTCACCAGGATCACCTCGGCGCCCGCGGCCTGCGCGGCAGCGGCGATGGCAAAGCCCTGCTTGCCGGAGGAGCGGTTGGCGATGTAGCGCACGGGGTCGATCGGCTCGTGCGTGGGACCTGCGGTGATCAGCACGCGCTTGCCGGCGAGCGGCCGCGGCACTGGCGGCCGCAGCAGCCGTTCGGCGGCATTGGCGATCTCGATGGCTTCCGACATGCGACCGATTCCGGCTTCACCCGCTTCGGCCATTTCGCCCGAGTTCGGGCCGATCAGCACCGCGCCGTCGCGCTGGAGCGAGGCAACGTTGCGGCGTGTCGCCGCGTTGCTCCACATCAGCGGGTTCATCGCCGGCGCCAGCAGCACCTTGCGGTTGGTGGCGAGCAGGATGGCGCTGGCGAGATCATCGGCATGACCGTTCGCCATCTTCGCCATCAGGTCGGCGGTCGCTGGCGCCACCACGATCAGGTCGCAGTCGCGCGCGAGGCGAATATGACCGGCGTCGAACTCGCTCTGAGAGTCGAACAGGTCGGTATAGACGCGCTCATGTGAAAGCGCGCTGACGGCGAGCGGTGTGACGAATTGCTGCGCCGCCTTGGTCAGCACGCAGCGGACCTCGATGCGGCGCTCCTTGAGCCTTCGGATCAGGTCGAGCGACTTGTAGGCCGCGATGCCGCCCCCGATGATCAGGGTAACGCTGGCCTCGGGGAGGGCGCCGGTGCGCTGCGACGCCGGGACGGCGGAGGGCGCAGGCGGCACCGCAAACGGCGTCAGCGGCTCCTCGCGGCCCTCGATCAGCTCCCGCAGGATGACCCGGACCTCCTCCTCGACCGACCTGCGGTTCCTGGCCGAGCGCAGCCGCAGATAGGTTTTGACGGCATCGTCGAGCTTGCGGATGGTCAGGCTTGCCATGACGCCCCTCCAACACGGAATGATAGCGATGCTATCACTCGCGTGATTGCAGTGCAATCATAGATTCCGGACGGCGATCAGGATGCCGATGAAGGTCGCGGCGATGATCCACAGCGCCACGGTGCGCCAGCGGTTCTTGCGGCCTTCGCTGCGCCCCATGGCCACGATGCTCTCCGGCGACAGCTTTATGCCCTCGCGGGTCATGGTCTCGAGCTGCTCGAGGACCTTCACTGATCGCTCCGCGATCTCCGGCAGGCGCATCAGCACGCGCGCGATATCGCCGGTCCCGGCGAGCGCACCCTGCACCCGGCCGATAGGGCCGAGATTGCGCTCGATCCATTCGCGCACCACGGGGTCGGCGATCTTCCAGATGTCGAGCTTGGGATCGAAGCCGCGGGCCACGCCCTCGACCACCACCATGGTCTTCTGCAGCAGGATCAGCTCCGGCCGCGTCGTCATGTCGAACAGGCCGGTGACCTCGAGCAGCAGCGTCAGCAGCCGCGCCATCGAGATCTCCTCGGCGGTGCGGTTGTGGATCGGCTCGCCGATGGCGCGGATGGCTTGGGCGAAATTCTCGACCGAATGGTGCGCGGGCACATAGCCCGCCTCGAAATGCACCTCCGCCACGCGGCGATAGTCACGCGTGATGAAGCCGAGCAGGATCTCGGCCAGGAAGCGCCGCTCCCTCATCCCGAGCCGGCCCATGATGCCGAAATCGACCGCGACCAGGCGGCCGGCGTCATCCAGGAACAGATTGCCCGGATGCATGTCGGCGTGGAAGAAGCCGTCGCGCAGCGCGTGCCGCAGGAAGCTCTGGATCACCTTGCGGCCGAGGTCGGGCAGATCGACCTGCGACTCAGCAAGGCGCTTGTGGTCGTTCAGCGCGATGCCGTCGATCCACTCCATCGTCAGCACGTTGTGCGTGGTGCGGTCCCAATCGACGGTCGGCACGCGAAAATCGGGATCGTCGCGTGTGTTCTCCGCCATCTCGGACAGCGCAGCCGCCTCCAGCCGCAGGTCCATCTCCATCGCGACCGAGCGCGACATGGTGTTGATGACCTCGATCAGGCGCAGGCGCCGCGCCTCGGCCGAGTAGGCCTCGGCCTTGTCCGCGACGAAGAAGAAATCCGAAAGGTCGCGGCGGAAGCGCGCGGCGACGTTGGGCCGCAGTATCTTCACGGCGACCGACTTGCGGATACCGTTGCGCAACACCTCGCCGCGATGCACCTGCGCGATCGAGGCGGCCGCGACCGGCGGGCCGAAGCTCGCGAAAATGTCCTTCAACGGCCGCTCCAGCGACGTCACGATGGCGGCCTCGGCCTCGGCCTGCGGAAACGGCGGCAGGCGGTCCTGGAGGCTTTCGAGGTCGCGCGCCATGATGACGCCGACCACGTCGGGACGCGTGGCCAGGAATTGTCCGAGCTTGAGATAGGCCGGGCCCATCCGCGTCAGCGCACGCGCAATCCGCGGGCCGTGCTTGGTGCCGCGGCGTTCGACGAGGCGCGCCAGCTTCAGCGCGAGCTGTCCCGGGGGCGGCACCAGGCTCGGATCGACCGAGCCGAACACGCCCTCACGCGCGAACACGAACGCAGCGCGGATCAGGCGCGCAATGTGGGTGAAGGCAGAGATCACAAACGCCAGCCCGAATGCAGTGCCACGATGCCGCCGGAGAGTGTCTGCCAGCTGACGCGGGAAAAGCCGGCCTCGCGGATCATGTCGGCGAAGGCGGCAGGCTTCGGAAACTTGCGGATCGATTCGACGAGATATTGGTAGGATTCGGCGTCGCCCGTGACCATGCGGCCGAGCGGCGGGATCACCTTGAACGAGAACAGATCATAGAGCTTGTCGAGGCCGGGCATCTCGACGGTGGAGAACTCCAGGCAGAGGAAGCGGCTGCCGGGCTTGAGCACGCGATAGGCCTCGCGCAGCGCCAGGTCGATCTGCGGCACGTTGCGAATGCCGAAAGCGATCGTATATGCGTCGAAGCTGCGATCGGCGAAGGCGAGCGCTTCGGCATTGCCTTCGACGAAATCGACCCGGGTGTCGAGATGCCGCTTGGCGGCGCGTTCGCGGCCCACGGCCAGCATGTCGGTGTTGATGTCGCAGACGGTGGCATGGAAACCCGCACCCGCGGCCTTGGCGGCGCGGAACGCGATGTCGCCGGTGCCACCGGCAACGTCGAGCAGCGCGAACGGCCGGTCGCCCCTGGGCGGGTCGAGCGCCGTGATCATGATGTCCTTCCAGACCCGGTGCAGGCCGCCGGACATCAGGTCGTTCATCAAGTCATAGCGCGACGCCACGCTGTGAAACACATCGTTCACCAGCGTCTGCTTGTCCCCCAGGGGAACGTCCTTGAAGCCAAAATGCGTGGTTTCGCCCGGCCGATCCATTACTCTACTCCACGAGGCGGACCATAGCGCGCCCGCCGCAATGGCGCTATCACACCGCCCTCATAAGGTGAATGCCTGACCATGCCTGAATTGCCAGAAGTCGAGACCGTCCGCCGCGGGCTTCAGCCGGTGATGGAGGGCGCGAAAATCCTTGTCGCGGAGGCCCGCCGGCCGGACTTGCGCTTCCCGTTCCAGCCGGACTTCGTGGCCCGGCTCAAGGGCCAGGTCGTCACGGGCCTCGGCCGCCGTGCAAAATATCTCATGGCCGATCTCGCCTCCGGCGACGTTCTGCTGATGCATCTCGGCATGTCGGGCTCGTTCCGTGTCATCAAGCCGGGCAACGACACTCAGCCCGGCGAGTTTCATTATCCGCGGGCCAAGGATTCCACGCACGACCACGTGATGTTTCGGATGTCCTCCGGCGCCGACATCGTGTTCAACGATCCGCGCCGCTTCGGCTACATGAAGGTGATCGCGCGCAATGCGCTCGAAGACGAGCCGCTGCTCCGCGGGCTCGGACCCGAGCCGCTCGGCAACGAATTCGACGCCGCGATGCTGGCGCGCTCCTGCGCCGGCAAGACCACGAGCCTGAAGGCTGCGCTGCTCGACCAGCGCGTCGTGGCAGGGCTCGGCAACATCTATGTCTGCGAGGCGCTGCATCGCTCGCATCTGTCGCCGCGTCGGATCGCCGCGACCTTGTCGACGAAGAAGGGCGAGCCAGCGGACCATGCCAAGCGATTGGTCGGCGCGATTCACACCGTATTGAACGATGCGATCAAGGCCGGCGGCTCCAGCCTGCGCGACCATCGTCAGACGTCAGGCGAACTCGGCTACTTCCAGCACTCGTTCAAGGTCTACGACCGCGAAGGCGAGAAATGCACGACGCCGCGCTGCGGTGGCACGGTGAAGCGCTTCACGCAGAACGGCCGGTCGACCTTCTGGTGTCCGAAATGTCAGAAGTGACGTTGTCACCGCAGATGAGCGCAAAGCCGCAGCAGGAACTACTCCTCCATTGCGAGCACAGCGAAGCAATCCGACCGGCCTGATGGCCGGATTGCTTCGGCGTTTGGACGCTTTCTCCGGATGGCGATGAAGCCCGTCTGGCGGCTGAGCGATCGCTCCGCTCAGGACGCCAATGTGGTGGTCTCGTCCGCGGCAAGGCCAGCGGCGACGTGCAACATGCCGTCGGCGGCCGACATCACCTGGTCAATCAGGACATTGGTCGGGCCTTCGAGCTCCAGCCGGGTCTCGATCCAGCGCCAGAGGCCGCGGATTTCGTCCGCCGACTTGCCGTTCGGCGCAAATTCGCTCACGGCAAGACCATTCGCCAGCGCGTCCTGATGATCGTTGCGCATTGCGATCAGCGGACGTGCGAGCACGTCAGCGAGGTCGAGCGCGGCTTCCTCGGCGAGGGTGCTGGCGGCGTTGTCGATGCGCTGGCGACGGATCGGCGTCTGGTTCAGCACGAAGCTGTACGGCCGCTTCCAGGCGCGTGCGACGCTGAGCGTCGAGGCGGTCGCCTCGATGTCGGCGACGCTCGGGCGGGCCGGGATCAGGCAGAGGTCGGAATGGCGGATCGCGGCGGTGGTCGCGGCGCTGAGACCGGCCGCGGTGTCGACGATCGCGAGCTGGAGGCCGCTGTCGGCGAGCATCTTCAGGCGCGGCTCGATGTCGGCGGCGTGATAGACCGGTTCGACGACGAGATCGTCCGTGGTGCGGCGGCGTTGCCAGTTGGACAGGGTGCCCTGCGGGTCGGTCTCGATCAGGCGAACGGTGAAGCCGGCCTGCTTGGCCGCCAGTGCGAGGCCGGCGGCGAGGGTGCTCTTGCCACTGCCGCCCTTTTGGGTGGCCAGTACGATCGTGTGCATTGAAGTTCTATCCTTTGGAGTGTTGGGTCAGGAATGCGCCACGCGAACGTGCATCGCTTCGCGATGCTGAGCTCTTCTCGCTCAGGACGTGCCGGCCCGATCCAAAGGGGGATCGCGGAGGTCCGAATCAACAATTGTGATGGTGGCAGAATTGGGAATGTCAGCTAATCCGTACCAATACTGGACCCGTAGTCGTGCGTATGATGTGCTCGCCGCCGTAAACAAGGACGAGCGGCATGAGCGGAAACTGGCGCGATCGGACGGTAACGACCTTTGAATGCCAGAAGATGCCGGCGGTCTCGAGCCGTGGCATGGTGGTCAGCAACCACCCGCTCGCCTCCAGCGCCGGTGCCGAGATGCTGGCGGCCGGCGGCAACGCCATCGATGCTGCGATCGCGACCCTGTTCACACTGACGGTGGTCGAGCCGATGATGGTCGGCATCATCGGCGGCGGCATGGCGCATGTCCGTCTCGCCGATGGGAGTCACCGTTTCATCGACGGCCAGAGCACCGTGCCCGCCACGGTACGCGACACGACCTACACGTCCAAGCCTGGCTCGGCTCATGACGTGTTCGACACCGTCGGAGACGAGAACCTGAACGGCTCGAAGGCGGTCGCGGTGCCGGGCGCGCTGAAGGCCTGGTGCGAGACGCTGCGCCGGTTCGGCACTATGAGCCTCGCCGACGTCATGCAACCCGCGATCAAGCACGCCTCGCGTGGCTATGCAGTGACGCCTTACTTGCACGAATGCATCAGCGAGAGCGCCGCCGAGATGCGCAAGGACAGGCCGATCGCGGCCATTTTTCTGCCGGATGGCGAGCCCCTCAAAGTCGGCGAGCGCGTGGTGCAAGCCCAATATGCGGACACGCTGCAGTACATCGCCGATCACGGCGAGGCCGCGCTCTACGAGGGGCCGCTGGGAGACATCCTCGTCGACTACATGGAGAAGACCGGCGGCTTCATCCGCCGCAACGATCTCATCAGTTACAAGACCGTCGAGCGGCAGCCAATCCGCGCCGACTATCGTGGCTGGACGATCTTTGGTCCGCCGCCGCCCGCCGCCTCAGGCGTGCACATCGCGCAGATGCTGAACATCCTGGAGGGCTACGATATCGGCGGCCTCGGCTTCGGCACGCCCGAGACCATCCATTATCTCGCCGAGGTCCTGAAGATCGCTTTCGCCGACCGCGCCGCAGCCAGCGGCGACCCCGACTATGTCGGTGTCCCCGTGGAGAAGCTGACTTCGAAGGCCTATGCCGAGGAACGCCGCCGCGCCATCGATTCAGGTCGGGCGCAAGCCTGGGGCGCCGGCGTCTCGCAGCTCGAAGGCGCTGACACCACGCACATGACCGCGGCAGACGCGTTCGGCAATGTGGTCGCGACCACGCAGACCATCAACAATCTGTTCGGCGCCAAGATCATGATCCCGGGGCTGGGCGCCATCGCCAACAACTATATGAACCTGTTCGACCCGCGTCCGGGCCATGCGCTGTCGCTGGCGCCGGGTAAGCGCGTGACGACATCGATGTCGCCGGTGATGGCGCTCAATGGCGGCAAGCTGCGCTATGCGCTCGGCCTACCCGGAGGAAAACGCATCTTCCCGAGCGCGATGCAGGCGCTGGTCAATTTGATCGACCACGGCATGAGCCTGCAGGAGGCGGTCGAGGCACCGCGGGTGTGGACCGAGGGCAATGCGCTCGAGGTCGAGCAGACCGTGCCGGAGAGCGTCCGCGTGAAACTTGCCGACATGGGCCACCGGGTCCAGCCTGTCGCGACGGTCGCCGGCGGCATGAACGGCATCGCCTTCCACGACGATGGAACCATGAGCGGCGCCGCCTGTTGGCGCGCGGACGGCACGCCGGTCGGAATTTCGGGCGGGCTTGCGCGGAGCGGCATCAGGTTCAGGTTGGGCTAACCGAGCAGTCACGAGGACGGTGCGCTCGGACGTCGGATGCAATTGACGTCGTCAATCGCCCGCGGGGTCGCGACCATGAAGGCAACGGTTGGCCGTTTTCGAGCCGCCGCGCATTTTTCGAATAATTGCGTCTGCCGGTGCAAGGTCGCTGTCGCATATGCAGCCCGATCCACCGCGGATGACGACATGAGCCCGGCAATGTATGCTGCGGAAGGCTGGCAGGGGGCGTCGATCAACGTCTCAGTAAGGCTGTGCGTATGGGCAGGGATATAGGCAGCGACTTCTTGGCCGGCGGAGGCGAGTTGGGCGCTTTGACGCGAGCGTTTGACTGGTCGAGCACATCCCTGGGCCCTCCCGAAACCTGGCCCCAAAGTCTTCGAGTTACGGTGCGGCTCGTTCTGACCTCGCGGCACCCGATGTTCATCTGGTGGGGGCCGGAACTCATCCAGTTCTACAACGATGCATATCGCGAGACGATGGGGCCGGAAAGGCACCCAAGCGCTCTGGGGGCCCGCGGCCGCGAGTGTTGGGCTGAGATCTGGGACATCATTGGTCCTCAGATCGAGTACGTCATGTCCGGCAAGGGAGCGACCTGGAATGAGGACCAGCTGGTGCCGGTCACTCGTCACGGGCGTCGCGAGGACGTTTGGTGGACGTATAGCTTTGGCCCAATTGATCTTGAAGGCAAGGTGGGCGGCGTGCTTGTCGTCTGCAGGGATGTCACGTCCGAGCATATGGCGAGGGAAGGGCTGAACCTCATCAACGAGGAGCTGAAGCACCGCGTCAAAAATACGCTTGCAGTGTTGAGCGCGGTAGCCGCCCAGACCTTTCGCGACCCGACGAGCAAGGCGGCTCTCGAAAAGTACCAGGCACGGCTGGGCGCCTTTGGACGCGCGCAGGACCTGCTGACCGCGTCAAATTGGGCGGCCGCGCCGCTCCACGATGTGATCCGCACCGCTCTTGCACCTTACCGGACAGGCGAAGGCCGCTTTACGGTCTCGGGTCCTCCACTCGTCGTGAAATCTCGGCAGGCGCTTGCTCTGTCCTTGGCGCTCCATGAGCTTGCGACCAACGCTTTGAAGTATGGCGCTCTGACCGTAGCGGGAGGCCGCGTGTCAATCACATGGACGGTCGAGCATCAGGATGGCGGGTCAAAGTTTGTTTTCGTCTGGGAGGAGATTGACGGTCCGTCCGTGTCGAAACCCGTCGGCGTAGGTTTTGGCTCCAGGCTTATTGCCCGGGTGTTGGAAGACGATTTCAGCGGTTCCGTTGACGTTTCGTATGGCTCGGCCGGATTTATATGCCGTCTGACGGCCCCCCTCGAAAATCTCGAACCTTCGCCAAAAAGCAAGTGAAAGCTTTCATGAGGTGCGTGGCTCGACAAAGGCCTTGCGTGCCACGCCGCGTCCGGATACGCGCCTACTTCCTCACGCAGATCACGCGGACGACGGCGGCCTTTGCATCCGTCGACGTGCCGTTTGGGGTGACGGCGTTCGCCTTGAGAAAATTGTGCAGGGTCTCCGCCGAGACCATGAAGGCCTGCGACGCCGGTATCGACGTCGCGGGGCCCGCGACCATCGCCGGTTTCAGCAGCACGATGCCCGCGAACTTGCCGTCGGCGTCGATGGCCGGGCTGCCGGAGAATCCGACCGCGGGCGAAGGCGACAGCGCGAAATTGCTGCTTGTCGCCGGCGTCAGCGCAGCCTTGACGCTCGACACGCCGGCCGCGCCGCCCTGGCTCTGCGGATCGGCGATGCCGACGATGTCGACATTCGCCTTCGCTGCGCCGCCGGCGAGGCTGAGCGGCTTCAGGGCGCGGGCGCCGTAGATGTGCAGGAGCGCGAGATCATGCTCCTTGTCCTCGGCGAGGCGGTCGGCGTTGCCATGACCGGCGATCGTGATCGCGAGGCAGCCATCGGTGACGAGGCGGTCGGTGACGATCGCACCGTCGTCGCTGACGACGATGCCGGTGCCATATTCGACGGTCTTGCGCGGCGGCGGCCCGGCTTGCGGTCCGGACGGAAATGCATCGAATGCGCTCGACATCGCGATCACCACCGGCTCGACCGTGTTCTCGGTCGCCTGGTCGTAGAGGATCGTCATGGTGCGGACCTCGTCGCCCTTGAAGGTGCCACGCACGTAAAATTTCTTCAGGCCCTGCAATCCCGACAGCACGAAGAAGTCGGGCTTCACCACGGTGTAATCGACCTTGCGCCCGGACGGCTCCTTCTCCAGGTCGGCGAGCTTTGCCGAGGTCGGGTTCACCTCCTTGCGCCGGCTGAGCAGCACCTGCACGGTTCCGGTCGGGGAGGTCCATTTCGAGCCGTTGGCGTCGCTTGCCTGCTGCGGCACCAGCCTGGTGGGAATGCCGAGCCGGGCGCCGCTGGTCGGCTCCGTCACGATCTTCCAGCCAACGCTGTCCTGCTTCTTTCGCGCCGCCTCGGCGAGCGCGGCGCGCTCCTGCGGATTGAGCACGCCGGTCGGCTTGCCGCCCTTGGCCTTCTGGTACTCCTTGATGGCGTTGACCATGCGCTCGCTGACGTCGCCGGTGATGGCGCCGTTATATTGGCCGACCCAGGCGAGGTCGGACTGGAGCGACAGCCGCTGCGCTTTTGCCATGGCATCGGCCGTCGCCGACGGCGTCTGCATTGCGGGAGGCCGGACCGGAACGGTCTGAACCGTCTTCGGGTTGGTGCCGGGGACCCGTGGCGCCGTCATCTGGGCGTGCGCGCCTGTTGCGGCCGCGAACATCAGTGTTGCCGCAAGCATCGATCTCATGACAAATCCAGCCAGCCCATTGAACGCCATGCCATTGAAGCACATCTCGTTGGTCGCGAACAATGTTGGGCTGGTTCAGGTTTGACAGGAGCCACGAACCCAAGTCCTCATCCTGAGGAGCGGCCTCGAGGCCGCGTCTCGAAGGATGGCCACGGGCGAGATCGGGGCCTTCATGGTTCGAGACGCGCGTTCCGCGCTCCTCACCATGAGGAGTGAGAGGAATGTAGGACGATGCTGAGCACGGACGAACTCGAACGCTATGCCCGCCACATCGTGCTGCGCGATGTCGGCGGGCCGGGCCAGGCTGCGCTGAAGCGGGCCTCCGTGCTGGTGATCGGCGCCGGCGGGCTCGGCGCGCCCGCGCTGATGTATCTGGCTGCCGCCGGCATCGGCACGCTCGGCGTGGTCGACGACGACGTCGTGTCGTTGTCCAATCTGCAGCGCCAAGTCATCCACACCACGCCCGACATCGGCCGCCACAAGGTCGAGAGCGCGGCAGAGCGGATCTCGGCGCTCAATCCGCATGTCCGCTTCGTCGGTCATGCCACCTGGCTCAACGCCGACAATGCGCTCAGCCTGATCGGCGGCTACGACCTCGTGCTCGACGGCTCCGACAATTTCTCGACGCGCTATCTCGTCTCCGACGCCTGCTTCTTCGCGAAGCGGCCGTTGATCACGGCGGCGCTCGGGACCTTCGACGGCTCGCTCACCACCATCCGCGCGCATGAGACGAATGAGCAGGGCGAATTCAATCCGACCTATCGCTGCCTGTTTCCCGAGGCGCCGCCGCCCGGCACGGTGCCCGCCTGTGCGGAGGCCGGCGTCATGGGGGCGCTGGCAGGCGTGCTCGGTTCGATGATGGCGCTGGAGGCGATCCGCGAGATCGTTGGCTTCGGCGACGGCCTCGTCGGCCGCCTCCTGATGATCGATGCACGCGCGATGCGCTTCGAGACGCTGCGCTACGGGCGCGATCCCGCCAATCCGCTCAACGGCGACGGGCCTGTGATCAGCGATCTCGGCGCCCATCGCACCTGATTGCCGTCGTTACCTCGTGGCCGGCTTCTCGCTGTCGAGATGCGCCATCTGCTCGGCCGTGTAACGCGTGCCGGCAGCGACATCGGGCGGGAAGGCTTTTGCCAGCGCTGCGAGATGCGTTTGCGTCAGCGTCACCCTGGTTGCGCCGAGCGCTTCGTCGAGACGGTTGCGGGTACGGGCGCCGACCAGTGGCACGATCTCCCGGCCCTGCGCCGCCACCCAGGCGATCGCGACTTGCGCCGGCGTTGCGCCGACTTCATTCGCGACCGCGCGTAGAGAATCCACCAGCGCGAGATTGGCGTCGAGGTTCGCGCCCTGGAAGCGCGGCGTCATCAGCCGGTAGTCCTTGCCGGTCTTGCCCGAATCCTTCGACCAGTGACCGCTGATCAGGCCGCGCGCCAGGACACCATAGGCGGTGATACCGATGCCGAGTTCGCGGCAGGTCTTGAGGATGTCGCGTTCGATGCCGCGCTCGATCAGCGAATATTCGACCTGGAGATCTGCGATCGGATGCACGGCATGCGCGCGGCGGATGGTGTCGGAGCCGACCTCGGACAGGCCGATATGCCTGACGTAGCCGGCCTTCACGAGATCGGCGAGGCCGCCGATGGTGTCTTCGATGGGAACGTTCGGATCGAGGCGCGCCGGACGATAGATGTCCACATAGTCGGTGCCGAGCCGCTGGAGCGAATAGGCGAGGAAATTCCTGGTTGCGGCCGGCCGGCAGTCCATGCCGGTGAAATCGCCGGCGGGGCCGCGTAGCGCGCCGAACTTGACGCTGATCTGCACCTTTTCGCGTGAGACGTTCTTGAGCGCCTCACGGATCAGCATCTCGTTATGGCCCATGGCGTAGAAATCGCCGGTGTCGAGCAGCGTGATGCCGGCATCGAGCGCCGCATGGATGGTGGCGATGCTCTCGCCGCGATCGGAAGGACCATAGGCGTCCGACATGGCCATGCAGCCGAGACCGAGGCTTGAGACGGTGGGGCCGGTTGAACCGAGTGTGCGTTGTTCCATGATGGCTTCCTCGAAAGGCGGCAAGCTGATTGCGCCGCGTGACGAGGCTGGATATGCGTCTGCTCGATTGGGCCGATAAGATGGACAATCCAGAATGGCTTGTTCACATTGGTGAACAATGGCCGAGCCTGACCTGCGCGATCTCGATATCTTCGTGGCGGTCGCCCGCACCCGCAATTTCCGGCGTGCGGCGGTCGAAATTCGCGTGTCCGTGTCGAGCCTTAGCCAGCGACTCCGAGGTCTGGAGGAGCGCCTCGGCGTCCGCCTGGTGAACCGCACCACTCGCAGCGTCGCCCTGACCGAGGCGGGCGAATTGCTGCTGTCGCGCGTTGCGCCGGCGTTGCGCGATGTCGGCGATGCCCTGGATCAGGTCCGCGGTCTGCGCGAGGTCGCCTCGGGCCGCCTGCGCATCAACGCACCGCCGCCGGCGGTCGATCTGGTGCTGGCGCCGATGGTCGGGTCGTTTCTCGCGGCGCATCCGCAGGTCGATCTCGACATCGTCTCCGAAAGCGGCTTCGTCGACATCGTCGGCGCCGGCTTTGATGCCGGCGTGCGCTATGGCGAACACCTCGCGCAGGACATGGTGGCGATTCCGCTGAGCGGTCCGCAGCACTATGCCGTCGTCGCCTCGCCTGCTTACCTCGCGCGCCGCGGCAAACCGAAGCATCCGAAGGATCTTCTCGATCATGACTGCATCCGCGCCCGCTACTCCAGCGGCGTCATGCACGATTGGGAGTTCGAGAAGAACGGCCAGATCGTGAAGGTCGATCCGCCGGCCAAGCTGATCTCGACCAATATGGGCCTTGCCATGCGCGCCGCGCTCGACGGCGCCGGCATATGGGCGACGCTCGACGGCTATGTCGGCGATGCCGTGAAATCGGGAACGCTCGTCAGGCTGATGGAAGATTGGTGCGAGCCGTTTCCCGGACCGTTCCTGTACTATCCGAGTCGACGCCAGGTGCCGCCTGCGCTTCGTGCGTTCATCGATTTCGTCGCGGACTGGCGCAAGCGCGAAGGGCGCAGGACGTAAACCTCAGAGCATGCTCGGCAGCACGCGGTCCGGCGGCTTGTGGGCGTCGAGGAAGGTGCGGATGTTGATGATCACCTTCTCGCCCATCTCGACGCGGCCCTCGATCGTGGCCGAGCCCATATGCGGCAACAGCGTCACCTTGCCGGCCCTGGCGAGCCGCACCAGCTTCGGGTTGACCGCGGGCTCGTGCTCGTAGACGTCGAGGCCGGCGCCGGCAATCTCGCCGCCTTCGATCAACTTGATCAGCGTGTCCTCGTCGGTCACCTCGCCGCGCGCGGTGTTGACGATGTAGGCGTCCTTGCGGATCAGCTTCAGCCGCCGCGCCGAGAGCAGATGATAGGTCGCCGGCGTGTGCGGACAGTTCACCGAGATGATGTCCATCCGCGCCAGCATCTGGTCGAGGCTTTCCCAATAGGTCGCGCCAAGCTCTTCGGCGATGACAGGAGCGACGGGACGGCGGTTGTGATAGTGGATCTGAAGGCCGAAAGCGCGCGCGCGGCGCGCCACCGCCTGGCCGATGCGGCCCATGCCGATGATGCCCAGACGCTTGCCGCCGATGCGGTGGCCGAGCATCCACGTCGGCGACCAGCCCGCCCAGGGCTTTCCTTCGGTCAGGATCGAGGCGCCTTCGATCATCCGCCTGGGCACTGCGAGGATCAGCGCCATGGTCATGTCCGCGGTGTCTTCGGTCAGAACCTTCGGCGTATTGGTGACGGTGATGCCGCGGGCATGGGCGGCCACGACGTCGATATTGTCGACGCCATTGCCGAAATTGGCGATCAGGCGGAGCTTGCAGTCGGGCTGGTTCACGATATCGGCGCTGATGTGATCGGTCACGGTCGGAACCAGCACGTCGGCGGTGCGCGCAGCTTCCGCGATCTGCTCGGCCGACATCGGCGCGTCCTCGAGATTGATCCGCGCGTCGAACAGCTCGCGCATTCGCGTTTCGATCGAATCCGGCAGCTTGCGCGTCACCACGACGAGGGGCTTTTTCTTCACCGACATGTCCTGCTCTCATGAGGCGTCGCGGGCCGCCTCTGTCGCCAAAGGCAGGTCGTTGAGGCCTCATTAACCCGGTTGTTCGACACTGCCCTTGCCGTGTCCGTCCCCGGCGCTTCCTCCAAGCTCTCCCGACATTTCCGGCCGGAAAATCGGGGCAAACTGGTTGTTCAAGTGCCCGTCCTCTCTAGCAGAAGGCCGGGCCAAGACAAGAACCACGGGCCAAGGGTTGGAACCCGCGTGGGGCGGGGAGAAGGGGCAGACGCGGCAGGGTTTTGGAGTTCGGGGTGAGGATCCGGTTTGGCCGGGTCTTCGACAGGAGACGGGTTGATGGCGTTGGGGCGTTTTTGTTCGGTGATGGCGCTCGTTTGCACCTGGTTGAGCGCCTCGGTCGGCCCCTCGCATTCGGCGAAGGATAATGGCCCGCAGACCGCCAGCGGTTTGCCCGTGCCGCGCTATGTCAGCCTCAAATCGGATCACGTGAATGTCCGCGCCGGCCCGACCAAGGACAACGACGTGGCCTGGGTCTACACCCGCGCCGGCCTGCCGGTCGAAATTACCGCCGAGTTCGAGAACTGGCGCCGGGTGCGCGATTCCGAGGGCGCCGAGGGCTGGGTCTATCACTCGCTCCTGTCAGGTCGCCGCACCGCCGTCGTCACCATGAAGCACAAGGACGACCTCGCTCCGATCTATGATCGGCCCGATCCCGACAGCGCGGTTGCAGCAAAGCTCCAGGCCGGCGTCGTCACGCAGGTGAAGAAGTGCGCCGCAAGCTGGTGCCGCGTCATCGGCAACGGCTTCGACGGCTGGATCCAGCAGGAGCGCCTCTGGGGCGTCTACTCGGACGAGCAGGTGAACTGACGCCGTAGGCAGAAGCGCAAGCTGCTGCCCCAGCCGTCATGCCCGGGCTTGACTAGGCTCGACCGGGCATCCACGCGCTTCTCGCCTGGTCCCAAAACGTCGATGGCCGGGACAAGCCCCGGCCATGACGATCAAATCAGCAATGTCGGGAATGCTTCAGCGCTTCTTGCGCAGGCGCACGACCATGTCGATGCGCGCGATCTCATAACCTTCGGGCACCTCCGGCATCTTGGACAGCACCAGATGCGGGTCCTCGATATCGACCAGCTCGTGGCTGTTCTCGAGGTAGTAGTGATGGTGGGTGGTGACGTTGGTGTCGAAATAGGTCTTGGTGCCGTCGACACTGACCTGGCGGAGCAGGCCGGCATCGGTGAGCTGGTTCAGCGTGTTGTAGACGGTCGCCAGCGACACCGGGACCTTGGCCAGCGTGGCTTCCTCGTAGAGCATTTCAGCCGTGAGGTGACGTGCACCCTTGCCGAACAGCAGCCAGCCGAGCGCCATGCGCTGGCGCGTCGGACGGAGCCCCGCGGACTGGAGCATTTCGTTGACGTCGTGCCACGGGCAGCCGGTCAGGGCCGGCTGGCGGCCGGACAGGAGGGCCGCAGCATGGGCGTCATCGTCGTGATGGGACGCGGTATTCTCGGTCATTTCCAGATTTCGGGCACGCGTGAACAATATCTCTCCGTAACATAAGAAGAGAAAGATGCAGATGCAAGTTTCTCGCAACTAGAGACGTTCTAATCAGGCTTGGAACCGGTGGTGGAGCGCGTCATTTTACCTTCATGGATGCGCTTTGCCACCCGAAATGGCCTGTGTTAGAGAGCGCGCGGTTCCGCCTTAGCCGATTTTGGTGCAGCCGGGCATGGAGGCTCGGTTCGCAGTCCATCCGGGGCTTGCGCGAGTCGCGGCCGACGGTGGCAATTGGCGTTGCTGTCCGATCGAGACGGGGCCCATTTTCGCCAAGGAACGCCGCTCAATCGGGATTGAACAGAGGCTCTTGAATGCTGAACAGGCGCAACGGTTACGACTACGAAGATCTGCTGGCCTGTGCCCGCGGCGAGATGTTCGGCCCGGGCAATGCCCAGCTGCCGCTGCCGCCGATGCTGATGTTCGACCGCATCACGGAAATCACCGACAATGGCGGCGAGTTCAGCAAGGGCCTGGTGCGCGCCGAGCTCGACGTGAAGCCTGACCTCTGGTTCTTCGGCTGCCATTTCAAGAACGACCCGGTGATGCCCGGTTGCCTCGGCCTGGATGCGCTGTGGCAAATGGTCGGCTTTTACCTCGGCTGGATCGGCGGCGAAGGCCGCGGCCGGGCGCTCGGCCTGAGCGAGCTGAAGTTCGGCGGCCAGGTGCTGACCGACGCCCGCAAGGTTGTGTACAACATCGATATCAAACGCGTGATGCGGGCAAAGCTGGTGCTCGGTATCGCCGACGGGTGGCTTTCGGTCGATGACCAGATTATTTATCGCGCCAAGGATCTGAAGGTTGGCCTGTTCAAGCAGGGCACGAGCCTGAGCTGAGCGCATCACCAAGAAGACAACGATTGAGGCGAGGCTGTCATGAGGCGGGTTGTGGTCACCGGAATGGGCATCGTCTCGTCCATCGGAAACAACACCCAGGAAGTGCTTGCGAGCCTTCACGAGGCGAAGTCGGGCATTTCGCGGGCTGAGAAATATGCCGAGCTCGGCTTCCGTTCGCAGGTGCAAGGCGAGCCCACGCTCGATCCTTCGACGGTGGTCGACCGCCGCGCGATGCGTTTCCTCGGCCAGGGTGCGGCGTGGAATCACGTCGCGATGGAGCAGGCGATCCAGGATTCCGGCCTGTCGCCCGACGAAGTCTCCAATATCCGCACCGGCATCATCATGGGCTCCGGCGGTCCCTCGGCGCGCACCATCGTCGAAGCCGCCGATATCACCCGCTCCAAGGGACCGAAGCGCGTCGGCCCGTTTGCGGTGCCCAAGGCGATGTCCTCCACGGCCTCCGCGACGCTTGCAACCTGGTTCAAGATCAAGGGCGTGAACTATTCGATCTCCTCGGCCTGCGCAACGTCGAACCATTGCGTCGGAAATGCCTACGAGACGATCCAGATCGGCAAGCAGGACATCATCTTCGCCGGTGGCTGCGAGGAGCTCGACTGGTCGCTGTCGGTGCTGTTCGACGCCATGGGCGCGATGTCCTCGAAGTACAACGACACGCCGGCCACGGCCTCGCGTCCCTACGACCTCAACCGCGATGGCTTCGTCATCGCCGGCGGCGCCGGCGTGCTGGTGCTGGAAGAGCTGGAGCATGCCAGGGCGCGCGGCGCGCGCATCTATGGCGAGATCGTCGGCTACGGCGCGACCTCGGACGGCCACGACATGGTCGCGCCGTCGGGCGAAGGCGCCGAGCGCTGCATGCGCATGGCGATGTCGACGGTGAAGACCAAGGTCGACTACATCAATCCGCACGCGACCTCGACACCTGCCGGCGATCCGCCGGAGATCGAGGCGATCCGAAAAGTGTTCGGCGTCGGTGAGAAGTGCCCGCCGATCTCGGCGACCAAGGCGCTGACCGGCCACTCGCTGGGCGCCACCGGCGTGCAGGAAGCGATCTATTCGCTGCTGATGATGAACAACGGCTTCATCTGCGAGAGCGCGCACATCCAGGAGCTCGATCCCGTGTTCGCCGACATGCCGATCGTGCGCAAGCGCATCGACAACGTCAAGATCGGCACCGTGCTGTCGAACTCCTTCGGCTTCGGCGGCACCAACGCCACGCTTGTGTTCAGCCGGCTGGATGCGTGACATCATTGTTGGCGCACTGTTGATTTTTTCGTCATGGCCGGGCTCGTCCCGGCCATCCACGTCTTGGCTTTAGGCGTCGAAGGCCGTGGATGGCCGGGACATAGGCGAGCGAAGCGACGCCGTCCTTCAGACGGCTATGCCCGGGCATGACGACAGCGGAAGGTGATCGTGAGATGGAAGGATTGATGAAAGGCAAGCGCGGTCTGATCATGGGCATCGCCAATGATCATTCCATAGCCTGGGGCATGGCGAGGACGCTGCATGCCCACGGCGCCGAGCTTGCCTTCACCTTCCAGGGCGAGGCTCTCGGCAAGCGCGTCAAGCCGCTGGCGGAGCAGCTTGGCGTGGATCTGGTGCTGCCTTGCGACGTCGAGGACATCGCCAGTGTCGATGCCACCTTCGCTACGCTCCGCGAGAAATGGGGCCGGCTCGACTTCGTGATCCACGCGATCGGCTTTGCCGACAAGAACGAGCTGAAGGGCCGCTACGCCGACACCAGCCGCGAGAATTTTTCGCGCACCATGGTGATCTCCTGCTTCTCGTTCACGGAGGTCGCAAAACGTGCCGCCGAGCTGATGACGGAAGGCGGCAGCATGATCACGCTGACGTTCGGCGCGTCGGAGCGCGCGATGCCGAACTACAACGTGATGGGCGTGGCCAAGGCGGCGCTGGAAGCCTCCGTGCGCTATCTCGCCGCCGATTTCGGACCGCGCGGCATCCGCGTCAACGCGATCTCCGCGGGCCCCATCCGCACGCTCGCCGGCTCCGGCATCGGCGAGGCGCGCGCGATGTTCGCCTTCATGCAGAAGCACGCGCCGCTTCGTCGCGGCGTCACGCTCGACGACCTCGGCGGCTCGGCGCTTTATCTGCTGTCGGATCTCTCCGGCGGCGTGACCGGCGAGATTCATTATGTGGATTCCGGCTACAACATCATCCTGATGCCGCGGCCGGACGATCTGAAGACGCCGGACTAACCCGCCGCGATCTTCTCCGCGCGCTGGAACGCCGGCCGCGCCATGCAGCGCGCCAGATAGGCGTCGAAGGCCGGGCGCGACGGCACCATCTTGAACAGGCGTACCGCGAAATTCAGGCCTGAGCCGACCGTGATGTCGGCGGCGGAAAATTCTTCGCCGAGAATCCACGGTCCTTTCTCAAGCGCGGCTTCCAGCACGTCGAACACCTGCGTCGCACTACCCCACGCCGCGGTCGAGGTCGGGATCTCGATCTTGGTGAAGATCTGGATGATGGCGGGCTCGATGCAGCCCGGCGAGAAGAACAGCCATTGCAGATAGCGCGCGCGGCGCGGGTCGGTCACCGCGGGCGCCAGTTTCGTCTCGGGATAGCGGTCGGCGATGTAAGCGCAGATGGCTGCGGCTTCCCCGAGCGCCGCGTCGCCGTCGGTCAGCGCCGGCACCTTGCCCATCGGATTGATCTTTAGAAAGACCGGCGTCTTCTGCGCGCCGGTCGAAATATCGGTCAGCACGCGCTCGTAGGGCAGGCCGCTCTCTTCCATCAGCCAAAGCGTCGTGAACGAGCGCGAGCGGGGAGACCAGTAGAGCTTGATCATGGCGAGGAGCCTCCTCAACGTGGAGCGCGACGAGGCTCATTCATCGCCTGTCCGCCGTGAATCCGCAACGTACATGTCGCAATGCATGGAGGTGATGCCTTGCGACATCTTGGTCGACTGGACCACGACGGCGAGTCGCTTAATCTTGCTTGAGGTAGCCGGGGAGAGTCCGGTCGAGCCTTGCCGCAACGAGTGCCCGGGTCCTTTCTCGCAATGTCGCATTGCTCGCTGCGGCGGCGGGAGGATCGGGAAACTGCGAATTGTCGAGCTTGGTGATCGGATCTTCCGTCAGCCTCATGCTCTCCGCGAGATTGGAGCCGAAATTCGCGAAATGCCGGTTGATCTGTTCATAGCTCCTGCCGTCAATCAGGTTGACCGCAACATTGGCGAACAAATGCGAATGTCTGGCGAAAGAGCCGAGGCCCCGGCTGTAGGCGCCGATGCCGTCCAGAACCAGGCTGGTGCCTTGCAATTCGGTCTTGTACCGCGTCACCACGAGATAGCGGTCGCAATTCGCATTGGAGGTGATGTTGCGAACGATGGCCGGTAAACGCTCGCTCGGATCAGGGAAGAGCCTGGATTTTGGATTGTAGAATGGCTCGAACGCTCCCTTGGGGTAGCTGATCTTCCTGATCGACGGATCGGCGCCGCTTGCGGCACGCACACGAGCCAGCGGGATGTCGTCAAGGCTCCAATCGTCGATCGGAATCTCGTTGAATTCGGTCTCGAACACCGTGAGGCCGAACTTCTCGACCGAGAACCGACCGCCGATCGCTGAAATGACGCCCAGGCGGCAAGGGCCGGTCTCGATCGCTGCCGGTTGCCTCGTGGCCGCATTGGCCTTCGCTGCATTTGGCTTGGAGGCGGGTTTCTTGACAGCCGGTTTGCCAGGCGCGGCAGGAGCCGCCGATGTGGGGACCTCGGCCCATCCAGTGGCAGTCAGGCACGATGAAGCGAGGATGCCGGCGACGATGAAACGACAGAACATGATCGGGGAATGAGCGGTCGATAGTGTGAGAGTTGCAAAACTAGAGCGTGTAAGCGGCGCCTGCAAGCGTGACGCGCGGCTTCAAGCTGCCCTCTTCCACCGGTAATATTTCATTATGAACCCATTCGACGGCTCGATCTCTTCCTTCTCGAATACAAAGCCCTCGCGCTCGTACCAGCGCCAGGCCTTTTCGTTCTCGCGCACGCAACGCAGGTACATTTCATCGGGCATTTGCGTCCGCGCAAACGCGAGCAGTCGCCGCCCGAGCGAACGCCCCTGATAGTCGGGCGCGACGAAGAGCATGTCGAGATAGAGCTTTGGCACATGCAGTGCCAGCATCGCAGCGATCGTGCCGTTGTCGTCGGCGACGAACAGGCTCCAGCCGTTCGCGATCTCGCGCCTGATGCGCGCACGCAGGTTGGCCAGCAGGAAGTCGCTTGTCTCGGCAAGCCCGGTCGAGGCCCAGCTCTCCATCCAGACGCGGCCGACCTCATCATACTCGTCTGCGCGGGCAGGGCGGATGACGGGATGCGGCATCGGAGCTAGGCCCGCTGGCTGCGCACGCTCTGACGCGCGCGCACCTTGCCGGCCGACAGGCAGACCACCTCGGAGATCTGCAGCAGCTGCCGTGCCAGCGGGCTGGTCTTGCGCCAGACCATGCCGATGGTGCGCGACGGCTCGGGGTCGCGGAAGCGCGCCACCGAGACCGAGGCCGATCGCGTCTCCACCGGCACCGCCATCTCCGGGATCAAGGTGACGCCGATGCCGGCGCTGACCATCTGGACCAGCGTCGAGAGTGAATTGGCGTCCAGCATCTCGCGCGGCGGCGCCGACTGCATGTTGCAGAAGGAGAGCGCCTGGTCGCGGAAGCAGTGCCCCTCCTCGAGCAGCAGGAGCCGCATCTCGCGCATCATCTCGCGCGACGGCACCGGTGTGCCCTCATCCACGCCAGGCCGCACCAGCAGGAACTTCTCCTCGAACAGAGCAACCTCGGTGAGCGAGGGCTCCGAGACCGGCAGCGCCACGATGGCGGTGTCGAGCCGGCCTTCCACCAGTTCCTGGATCAGCCGGGGAGTCATGGTCTCGCGCACGCGGATATCGAGCTCTGGATGCATGCGCGTGAGATTCTTGGTGATCTTGGGCAGCAGGTAAGGCGCGATCGTCGGGATCATGCCGATGCGCAGGCGGCCGGCAAAGCGGTCCTGCGAGGCCCGGGCGAAATCGCCGAGTTCGTCGACCGAGCGCAGGATCTCACGGACGCGCTGGGCGAGCTCCTCGCCGAACCGGGTCAGCGCGACCTGCCGCGCGCTGCGCTCCAGCAACAGCCCGCCGAGCGTCTCCTCCAGCTCCTTGATTTGCATCGACAGGGCCGGTTGCGAGATGGAACAGGATTCGGCGGCGCGGCCGAAATGGCCATGACGCGCCAGCGCATCGAAATACCGGAGCTGGCGCAGCGTCACATTTATCATAAGAAAATCCTATCGCAGCGATCACTAAAGTCAACTTCCCCTGATGGGACGCGGCGCTTAGAGTGGTTCTACCTGGTCAAGGGCGCGAGTTCGACGCCGCCAGAGGAGGTATTCATGGACGACACTTCGAAGTGCCCGTTTTCGGGCGGAAAACCCACGCGTACAAACCGCGACTGGTGGCCAACGCAGCTCAACGTCGAGGTCCTGCACAAGAACTCGGACAAGTCCGATCCGATGGACAAGGGCTTCGATTACGCCAAGGAGTTCAAGTCGCTCGACCTGAATGCGGTCATCAAGGACCTGACCGCTCTGATGACGGACTCGCAGGAATGGTGGCCCGCCGACTTCGGTCACTATGGCGGCCTCATGATCCGCATGGCCTGGCACAGCGCGGGCACCTACCGTATCACCGACGGCCGCGGTGGCGCCGGCGCCGGTCAGCAGCGCTTCGCGCCGCTCAACAGCTGGCCCGACAACGCCAATCTCGACAAGGCGCGCCGTCTGCTCTGGCCGATCAAGCAGAAATACGGCCGCAAGATTTCCTGGGCCGATCTGATGGTGCTCGCCGGCAACGTCGCGCTGGAATCGATGGGCTTCAAGACCTTCGGCTTCGCCGGCGGTCGCGTCGACGTCTGGGAGCCGGAAGAGCTCTATTGGGGTCCGGAAGGCACCTGGCTCGGCGATGAGCGCTACAGCGGTGAGCGTCAGCTCGCCGAGCCGCTCGGCGCGGTGCAGATGGGCCTCATCTACGTCAATCCGGAAGGGCCGAACGGCAAGCCGGATCCGGTCGCTGCGGCCAAGGACATCCGCGAGACGTTCGCCCGCATGGCGATGAACGACGAGGAAACCGTCGCGCTGATCGCCGGCGGCCATACCTTCGGCAAGACTCACGGCGCCGGCGATCCGTCGCTGGTCGGTCCGGAGCCGGAGGCGGGTGCAGTCGAGGATCAGGGTCTCGGCTGGAAGAGCAAGCACGGCACCGGCATGGGTGCCGATACAATCACCGGCGGTCCGGAAGTCACCTGGTCGCAGACGCCGACGAAGTGGAGCAACTACTTCTTCGAGAACCTCTTCAACTACGAATGGGAGCTGACGAAGAGCCCTGCCGGTGCCCAGCAGTGGAAGGCCAAGACTACCGAACCGGTCATTCCCGACGCCTTCGACAAGTCGAAGAAGCACGTACCGACCATGCTGACGACGGACCTCTCGCTGCGGTTCGATCCGGCCTATGAGAAGATCTCGCGCCGCTTCCTCGAGCATCCTGATCAGTTCGCGGATGCGTTTGCCCGCGCCTGGTTCAAGCTCACCCATCGCGACATGGGGCCTGTCCAGCGCTACCTCGGCCCGCTGGTGCCGAAGGAGACGCTGATCTGGCAGGATCCGATTCCGGCTGTGAACCACGAACTGGTCAGCGAGCAGGATATCGCCTCGCTGAAGACCAAGATCCTGGCTTCCGGTCTCTCGGTGTCCGAGCTGGTCTCGACCGCATGGGCGTCTGCCTCGACGTTCCGCGGCTCGGACAAGCGCGGTGGTGCCAACGGTGCGCGCATTCGTCTCGCGCCGCAGAAGGACTGGGAGGTGAACGAGCCGGCTCAGCTCTCCAAGGTGCTCGGCAAGCTCGAAGCGATCCAGAAGGACTTCAATGCGTCATCCGGCGCGAAGAAGGTCTCGCTGGCGGACCTGATCGTGCTCGGCGGCACCGCCGCGGTCGAGAAGGCCGCCAAGGATGCCGGCGTCGACGTGAAGGTCGGCTTCACGCCGGGCCGCATGGATGCCTCGCAGGAGCAGACGGATGTGACCTCCTTTGCACCGCTGGAGCCGCGCGCCGATGGCTTCCGCAACTACATCGGCAAGCGGCATCAGTTCATGCATCCTGAAGAGGCTCTCGTGGACCGCGCCCAGCTCCTGAGGCTCACCGGTCCCGAGATGACGGTGCTGGTCGGTGGCCTGCGTGTGCTCGGCGCCAATGCCGGCGGGTCGAAGCACGGCGTCTTCACCTCGAAGGTGGGTACGTTGACCAACGACTACTTCGTCAACCTGCTCGATATGAGCACGCAGTGGGCACCGCCCGGTGCCGACGGCGTCTACGAAGGGCATGACCGCAAGACCAACACCGTCAAGTGGACCGCCACGCGCGTCGACCTGATCTTCGGCTCGCACTCGCAGCTTCGCGCCTTCGCCGAGGTCTATGCCACCTCGGACTCCAAGGAGAAGTTCGTCAAGGACTTCGCCAAGGCATGGACCAAGGTGATGAACCTCGACCGATACGACATCGTGGCGTGAGGTCAGGTTCACCTCTCCCATAGGGAGAGGTCGGCGCGCAACGCCGGGTGGGGGGTTCTACTCTCTCGTGGGAGCAAACCCCTCACCCGATTTGCTTCGCAGCTCGACCTCTTCCCTCTGGGGAGAGTGAAAAGCAGCGCGCTGAAGGAACGAGGCGACAAAAGGATTTGCGCGTACTTCTGCAACGATCAGATACAGGCCCTGTTAGACTTCTGGCTCGGCGATGATCCGCGCCGCGCAATACTTGTACTCCGGGACCCGCGTGGTCGCGTCGAGTGCTGAATTCGTCAAGTCGTTGGCCGCGGCCTCGAAATAGGCGAATGGCATCCAGATCACGCCCGCCTGCAAACCGGTATCGAGGCGCGGCGCGACACTGACGCCGCCCCGTCGGGTTACGACGCGGACACGTGCGGCATGTTCGAGCCGAAGAGAATCGAACACGTCAGGCGCGACGTTGACGACCGGCCCCGGCGCGAGGGCTTCCAGCACCGGCGCGCGACGCGTCATCGAGCCCGTATGCCAGTGTTCGAGGAGCCGGCCGGTTACCAGGATCAGAGGATAGTCCGCATCGGGCTCTTCAGCAGGGCCTCGCCCATGGAGCGCGGCGAGACGGCCGCGCCCACTTGGCGTCGGAAAGCGTTCGGCGAACAGGCTTGGAGCGTGCCCAAGCGGCAGCGCGATTGCCTTCTCGCTTTCCAGCATCGACCAGCTCGTGCCCGCCAGCATCGGCACCACGGCCGCCATTTCGTCGAACAGCTCGGAGAGACCATCGTGGCGCCATGGCGCGCCGAGGCGCTTCGCCAGCGTGGAGGTGATCCACCAATCCGGACGTGCATCTCCGGGCGCTGGAACCGCGGGGGCAAGCAGTTGTACGACCCTGTCGGTGTTGGTGACCGAGCCGCTCCGCTCGGCGAGCGCCGTGGCCGGCAAGATCACGTCTGCGAACGCCGCCGTCTCGGTTGGGAAAATGTCCTGGACGACGAGATGGTCGAGCCGCGCCAGCGCCTCTCGCGTCCGTGTCAGATCGGGATTGGCCATGGCCGGATTGCCTCCGGCCACATAGAGCCCGCGGATCCTGCCGGCATGCGCCGCTTGCAGAATCTCGACCTGCGTGAGTCCCGGCGAGGCCGGCAGATCGGCGCCCCACAATGTCGACAGCCTCATCCGGGCCTGTGGATCGGCGACCGATGCATAGCCGGGAAATGACGACGGAATCAGGCCTGCGTCGCAAGACCCCTGAACGTTGTTCTGGCCCCGCAGCGGGTGCAAGCCGGAGCCGGGCTTGCCGACATGGCCGCAGATCAGCGCCAGCGCGATAACGCAGCGGATGTTGTCCGCACCGTGCACATGCTGCGACGCGCCCATGCCCCAGAAGCACATCGCGCGGTCGGCGGTCGCAAACAGACGTGCCGCCGCGGCGATCCGGTGAGCATCGACGCCGGTGAGCCGCTCGGCGAGGCTCGGTGTCATCCCGCGCACGCGCGCAGCCAGGTCGTCGAAGCCATCGATCCGGTCGCGGACGAAATCGCGGTCGTAGAGCCCTTCTGCAATCACCACGTGGAGCATTGCAGATAGGAGCGCGACGTCTGAGCCCGGTCGGAGGGCGAGGAAATGAGTGGCGTGGCGCGCGAACGGCTGGTGATACGGATCGACGAGGATCAACTTGGTGCCGCGATGCACGGCATTCTTCATGATGGTCGCGGCGACCGGATGGTTGACCTCCGGATTTGACCCGACCATCAGCGCGACATCGGCGTGTTCGATCTCATCGATCGGCACCGTCACCGCCGAATAGCCGATCGCCTCGCCGAGCGGCGGCACGGACGCGCACAGGCGCGTGCAATGATCGATATGCGGCGTGCCGAGCACCGAGCGCGCCATCTTTTGTAGAATATAGGCGTCCTCGTTGGAGGTCTTGGCAGAGCCAAGCACGGCGAGTGCATCGGCGCCGTACCGTTCGGCGACGGCTCTGAGCCCCGCTGCGGCGCGATCGAGCGCCTCGTCCCATGAAGCAGGGCGGAAGAATTCGCTCACCGCGGCGGGGCCAGGCACCGGCATCGCTCGCTTGGGTGCGTCGTCACGCCGGATCAGCGGCACTTTGAGACGATCGGGATGGTGCAGGAAGTCGAACCCGAAGCGACCCTTGACGCATAGCCGCCCATGGTTGGCCGGACCATCGGCGCCAGCCGCCTGCACGACGCGGCCACATGAGACCGTCAACTCCACGCGACAGCCGACGCTGCAGAAGGGACAGATCGTGTCCGCCGTTGTCGCCGGCACCGACCTCGCGACGGCCGGCTCGGACGAGACCGTCGCCAGCGCACCGGTCGGACAGACCTGGGCGCACTCTCCGCAAGCCACGCAGGAACTGGCGCTCAGAGGCACGTCGGCATCGAAAACGATACGGGCGTCGTTACCCCGGCCGCTCATCCCGATGACGCCGTTCATCTGAACATCCTGACATGCTGCGCGGCACAGGCCGCAGCGGATGCATGCGTCGAAGTTGACGACGATCGCTGGATGCGGTGGCACTGCCGGCTCGATCGTCGGCCGATGGCCAAACCGCGTCGCGCCGACACCAATCTGGGCGAGCGCCTCGGCGAGACGAGAGCCGGGCCGCAACGCACCCGCCCCTTGTTCAGACAGTGTCAGCTCCGCGACCACCCTGCGCGCCTGCAGCACGCGTTCGCTCGACGTACGCACGACGAGACCCTCGGCGACCTCGCGGCGGCAGGCGGGCGCGAGCTTGTTCTCGCCTTCGATTTCGACCAGGCAGAAGCGACAGGACGCCTCGGCCTCATAGCCTTCGTGGTCACACGCACAGACGGCCGGAATGATGATGCCGCGGCACCGCGCCGCCTCAAGCAAGCTCGTTCCAACGGAGACGTCGACCACGTGATCGTCGATGCGCAGCATCACGGTTGGCTCGGTCATGCCCAGGTATCCGCGGTCGGAATCAAAATGCGTAGAGCCGATCACGGACGTCACGTCCGAATTCGGAAGGCGGGCCATCGAAGAAAACCTGCCCCGCCTTGAGGGCAATGATGCGGTTGGCGTAGCGCACTGCCAGGTCGACCTGGTGAAGGCTGCACAGCACCGTGATTCCATGCTCCATGGCACTGTGCTGCATGATCTGCAGCACGTTCTCGGCCGATTCCGGATCGAGACTGGAGATCGGCTCATCGGCGAGGATGACGTCGCCTTGCTGGGCAAGCGCGCGCGCGAACGCCACCCGTTGCTGCTGGCCTCCCGACAGACGTTCGGCGCGCTGGTAGGCCTGGTCGAGCAGCCCGACACTGTCGAGACAGGCGAGCGCAAGCTGGCGATCCTCAGCGCTGAAGTGGCGGAGCAGAGCCCGCCACAAAGGTGTGGAAGCGAGCCGTGCGGCCAGCACATTGTCGATCGCCTTCAGCCGCTTCACCAGGTTGAATTGCTGAAACACGAAGCCGATCTGGCGGCGGAACTGAATAAGCTGCCGGCGCGTCAACGTCGTGACGTCGACACCGTCGATGAGAACGTGCCCCGAATCGGGTTCGATCAGCCGCGTCAGGCAGCGGAATAGGGTCGACTTGCCGCAACCGCTCGGACCAAGCAGCACCACGAATTCTCCCTCGCCGACGTCGAAGCTCACCTGATCCAAGATCTGGCGCTCGCCGAAACGCTTACATACGCTGTCGACGCGGATCGCCGGGCGTACCGGTGCGGTCGCGACCGGTCTCGCCGAAGCGTCGATCTTCACCAGGGTATTCATGATGCAGCCTCCTCAGGCCTGTTCGATGCGACGGGCGACCGGCAGCGGCCGGGCGCGGGCACTCTCGGGACTGAGCACCATGCGGCGCAGCCAGCCACTCAGGGTGTCGATGGCAACGACCATGATCAGGATCACACCGAGCACCGTGAGCAACTTCGGGAAATCGAGGAGATCGATCGAGTCTTTCAGGGTCTGGCCGATACCGCCGGCGCCGACGATGCCGAGCACCGTCGAGGCGCGGACGTTGAATTCCCAGATATAGAGGATCACCGCGACGATGTTCGGAAACACGTCGGGAAGGAGCGCATATCGGAACGTCTTGACCGGTCCAGCGCCCGTGAGCTTGATGGCCTCGATCGGTCCGGGATCAGCGGGCTCGATGACTTCGGTCAGCAGCTTGCCTAGCGCGCCCGTCATGTTGAAGGCGATGGCGAGGACGCCGGTGAACGGGCCGAAACCGACGGCAGCGACAAAGATCAAGGCGAATACTAGGATTTCGGTGCCACGGAGCAGCGAAAACACGGCGCGGACCGCGCGGTAGACGACAGGATGCGGCGTCGTGTTGCGGGCCGCGAGCGGCGCGAGCGCGCCGGCCACAACCAGTGCCAGGACCGTTCCGACGGTCGCCATCGCAAGCGTCTGGAATGCATCACGCAGAATGCGGTCGATCTCGCTGAAATCGGGGGGAAACATCTGGCCGAACCAGCCGGCAACCTTCGGCAGGCCGGTGATCAGCCTGGTGATATCGATGTCGACCGACATGAACGTCGCCGCCAGAAAGACAAGGAGCAACGTGAAACCCGCGGCGCGCGCCAAGCGCGATACGTCAAACGGCGACGGGTGCGGCTCGATATAGCGCCGGCCCGCCGTGTAGGAGGTCATCCTCACGGCTCTACTCCGATTGTTGTGGACAAAGGCGGGGCACGCGAAGGCGTGCCCCGCGCATGGATCAGACCTTGAGCTTGCCGGTGATCTGGCCAGCATCCTCAATGATCTTGTAGTCGGCATGGGTTGCGGCAACGAAGCCGTTGTATCCACTGCCCATCAACGATTGCGCCTTGTCCTCGCTTAGCCCGACCATGATGTCGCGAATGCGGGCCTTGAGGGCCGGATCGAAGCCCTTCGGCACGCAGATGGCGTCGTTCGGCAGCGGATCCGACGTCCAATAAACCTGCACCTTGTTCGGATCCATCTCGCCGGCCTCGATCATGCCGTAGCGGCCGCGGTCCATGTTGGAGCCGAGATCGACCAGACCTTGCTGGATCATCATCACGTTGTTGCCGAACGTCGCGCCTTCGCGCAGTTGGAAGAAGCTGCGCGGGTCCACGCCCTCTTTCAAGAGATGCGCATACGGGATGAGCCAACCCGACGTGTTGCCCTGGTCGCTCAACGAGAGCTTCAGGCCCTTGGCATCCTGCGGGAAGCGTTTGATCGGCAGGCCGGGACGACCTTCGACGATCGCGTGATAGATCGGTTTACCGCGGTACTTGGCGGTTGCGACGACTTCGACGCCGGCGCGGTGATGAGCGAGAACGTAGCCCCAGGGGCCAAGCCAGCCGAGATCGATATGGCCGTTCGACATCGCGACGGAGATTGCCGCCCAGCTCTCGGGTGAAACCAGTGAATAGGTGGCGCCGATCTCGTTCGCCACATGGGCGAAGACGGGCTCAAACTCCTTGACCGTGATGGCGGGTGTCGGCCGCAATGGCGCGATGGCGCAGCGCAGATGAATCTTGCCGCCGCGCCTCTCTTGGGCTCGTCCCGGCTGTGAAAGCCCGAAAGCGGCTGCGCCGACGCTTGCGGCAGCGAGCCCTCCGAAATAACGTCGCGTGATCATCGAACAGGTCCTCTTGTTGGGCAGCCCCTCTCATCCGCGAGTGGCGCAGGGAATTAATTAGCAAAGTCGATGACATCAGAATGACATTTGAAATAACAATATTAGGCCTTGGCGGCGGAGGCTGGCAGATAGTACCGAGTTTCCGCAATTTCTGGTAAGGATCGGCGGCAACGTGCAACATGCGATGTGCAACAACGCGCGAAATATGATCTATTCATTGTGTATTGGATAATTTTTTATAATGTATCCTTGGTCTCAAACCGTGAGCAAGATTCGCCATGCACACGCCTCCTCCGATCCGCACCGTCCTGATCACCGGAATGGTTCACGACGACACCCGCAATCTGCTGGCGTCGAGATTCGATCTGATCTGTAACGACCGGCCTGAGCCATGGACGCGTCAGGAGATCAGCACCCGGCTGCGATCGGCGGACGCCATGCTGGCCTTCATGACCGACACGATCGATGCCGAATTGCTCGATGCCGCGCCGAATCTGAGGATCGTGGCCGGCGCGCTGAAGGGATTCGATAATTTCGATGTCGAGGCCTGCACGCGCTGCGGCGTCTGGCTGGCGATCGTCCCCAATCACCTGACCGCGCCGAGCGCGGAGCTTGCCGTCGGCCTCGCCATCGGTCTCGTTCGCAAAGTCGCCGCGGGTGACCGGCTGATCCGAACCGGACATTTCTCCGGCTGGCGGCCGATCTTGTACGGCGGCACGCTCACCGGCGCGACGATCGGAATCGCAGGCATGGGCTTGGTCGGCCGCGCAATAGCGCAGCGCTTGTCAGGTTTTGATGCAACGATTCTCTACACTGACGCGACGCCTCTGACGGTGACGGAGGAACGAAGGCTCGGCTGCACTTTTGCTCCGCTCGATGCCATGGTCAGTCGCTCCGACATCGTGATGCTTGCATTGCCGCTAACGCCGACCACGCATCATCTGATCGACACGTCCCGTCTCGCCACCTTCAAACGCGGCGCTTGTCTGGTGAATATCGCGCGCGGGTCTCTCGTCTGCGAGCGGGACGTCGCAGAGGCGCTGAAGGCAGGCACGCTCGGAGGCTACGCGGCGGACGTATTCGAGCTTGAGGACTGGGCAATCCCGGACCGGCCGCGCGAGATCGATCCCGCGCTGCTAAGCCTGACGGACCTCACCTTGTTCACGCCGCATCTTGGTTCGGCGGTAGCCGATGTCCGTCGCGCCATCGAGTTGGAGGCCGCGCTCAACATCATTGAGTTCGCCGACGGCAGAACGCCGCGCGGCGCCATCAATCGTCCGGCGACGCGAGAATTTGCGATGGTGGAGCCATGCTAAACCTTTCCCAGGTCCAATCGTTCCTTGCGGTCGTCGACGAGGGCAGCTTCCAGACCGCGGCAGAACGGCTCGACTATTCGCAGCCGACGATCTCGTTGCAGGTCCGCAAGCTTGAAGAATTCCTTGGCGTGCAGCTGATCGCACGCAACAAATCGCGCTCGATTCTGACCCGCGACGGCGAGATGTTCCTGCCGCATGCGCGGGCACTCGTCGCTTCGGCAGGCCGCGCACGCGATCGCCTGCGGCAACGGCGGTTCACCGTGGCCGCGAGCAGCAACATCGGCGTGTATCTAGCCCCGCGCCTGCTGACCGGATTCAACACTATACACGCCGACGACGCCAAGATCGCATTGAAGATCGGCACCAACCGAGAGACCATCGATTCGCTGCTGAGCGGCGAGGCAGACGTGGCGTTGACTGAATGGTCGGAGCCGCACGGCAACGTGCGTTGGCATGCCTGGCGGCGCGAGAAGCTCGTCGTTATCGTCAGTCCCGATCATCCGCTCGCGAGCGAACGTCGGGTGCCACGGCAGAGACTGCTGGACTTTCCAATGTTGGGCGGAGAGACCGGTACCGGCACAGGTCGGATCATTCGCGACTTCCTCGGAAAGGACGCGGACCGGCTGATGAAGGGGATGCAGCTCGGTAGCACTGCTGCCGTCAAGGAGGCCGTGAAGGCCAACCTCGGCATTTCGATCGTCCTCGCCTATTCCGTCTCCGAGGATGTCGCGTTCGGCTCGCTCGTGAGCATCGAGCTCGAGGATGCCGAATTCTACAAGAGTCTGCAGGTCGGACTACAGGCGGAGGTTCCCGGGACGTCGCTCGCGCATGCCTTCGTGGCCTTCCTGTCGAGCCAGACGACATGATCATTGCGTGCTCCATCCGGCGCCCTCGGCCGCCGGCCGGGCAGTTCGCACTCATGTGAAGGCGCTGTCCTGGCAATCCCCTGGCCGCCACCATGCGCCGCAGATCCGCCATCGAGCCTGCCGTCGGCCATCTCAAGGCCGAGCATCGCATGGAACGCAACGACCTCCGGTTCAAGCACGGCGATGCCAACCACGCCGTGCTTGCCGCACTCTTCGTCCGGCCGCTGCTCAATCCGACCTGAAAACAGCAATCTTCACGGTCGGACAAATGGAAAGGGCGGCCTTTCGGCCGCCCTTCGTGTTTCTGGCTGTGGTGCGAGAGCCTACTCGCCCGCCGCTTCGCGCGGGGCCTTCTCGCCCTCGGCGGCCTTCTCCTTGGCCTCGAGGTCCTCGCCGGTGGTCTGGTCGACCACCTTCATCGACAGGCGGGTCTTGCCGCGATCGTCGAAGCCGAGCAGCTTGACCTTGACCTTGTCGCCTTCCTTGACGACGTCGGAGGTCTTCTGCACGCGGCTGGACGCGAGCTGGCTGATGTGGACGAGGCCGTCCTTGGAGCCGAAGAAGTTCACGAAGGCGCCGAACTCCATCACCTTGACGACGGTGCCGTCATAGATCTGGCCGACTTCCGGCTCGGAGGCGATCGACTTGATCCACTTGATCGCGGCCTTCATGGCCTCGCCGTCGCTGGAGGCGACCTTCACCGTGCCGTCGTCCTCGATGTTGACCTTGGCGCCGGTCTTCTCGACGATCTCGCGGATCACCTTGCCGCCGGTGCCGATCACTTCGCGGATCTTGTCGGTCGGGATCTTGAAGGTCTCGATGCGCGGCGCATATTCGCCGAGCTCGGCGCGGGCGTTGGTCAGCGCCTTGGCCATCTCGCCGAGGATGTGGATGCGGCCTTCCTTGGCCTGGCCAAGGGCGACGCGCATGATCTCTTCGGTGATGCCCTCGATCTTGATGTCCATCTGGAGCGAGGTGATGCCCTGCTCGGTACCGGCGACCTTGAAGTCCATGTCGCCGAGATGGTCCTCGTCACCGAGGATGTCGGAGAGAACCGCGAAGCGCTTGTCTTCGAGGATCAGGCCCATCGCGATGCCCGCAGTCGGCCGCTTCAACGGCACGCCCGCATCCATCAGCGCCAGCGAGGCGCCGCAGACCGACGCCATCGACGAAGAGCCGTTGGATTCGGTGATCTCCGACACCACGCGCACCGTGTAGGGGAACTCGTGGTGCGGCGGCAGCACCGGATGGATCGCGCGCCAAGCCAGCTTGCCGTGGCCGATCTCGCGGCGCTTGGTGCCGCCGAGGCGGCCGGTCTCGCCGACCGAGTAGGGCGGGAAGTTGTAGTGCAGCAGGAACGTTTCCTTGTACGTCCCGGACAGCGCGTCGATGTACTGCTCGTCCTCGCCGGTGCCGAGCGTGGTCACGACCATCGCCTGCGTCTCGCCGCGGGTGAACAGCGCCGAGCCATGGGCGCGGGGCAGCACGCCGACTTCGGCGACGATGTTGCGCACGGTCTTGGAATCGCGGCCGTCGATGCGCTTGCCGGTGTCGAGGATGTTCCAGCGAACGATCTTGGCTTCCAGCTCCTTGAACACGCCGGCGATACGGAGCTTGTCGTATTTCGGCTCCTGGCCCTCCGGGAAGTAGTGGGCGATCACCTTTTCCTTGACCTTGCCGACTGCGGCGTAGCGATCCTGCTTGACCGGAATGGCGTAGGCGGCGCGCAGCTCCTGCTCGACGACGCCGAGCATTTCCTTCTCGAGCGCGGCATTGTCGATCACGGTGACTTCGCGCGGCTCCTTCGCGGCCTTCTCGGCGAGCTCGATGATGGCGTTGATGACCGGCTGGAAGTGACGGTGACCGAACATCACTGCGCCGAGCATAATGTCTTCGTTCAGCTCCTTGGCCTCCGATTCCACCATCAGCACGGCGTCGGCGGTGCCGGCGACGACGAGGTCGAGCTGGGTGTCGACCATCTCGTCGAGCGTCGGGTTGAGCACATATTCGTCATTGACGAAGCCAACGCGAGCAGCGCCGATCGGGCCCTTGAACGGAGCGCCCGACAAGGTCAGCGCTGCCGACGAGGCCACCAGCGCAACGATGTCAGGGTCGTTTTCCATGTCGTGCGACAGCACCGTGGCGATCACCTGGGTCTCGTTGCGCCAACCGTCGACGAACAGCGGACGGATCGGACGGTCGATCAGGCGGGAGACCAGCGTCTCCTTCTCGGTCGGACGGCCCTCGCGCTTGAAATAGCCGCCGGGAATGCGGCCCGCGGCGTAGGTCTTTTCCTGGTAGTCGACGGTCAGGGGCAGGAAGTCGACGCCTTCGCGCGGCGCCTTCGCCGCGACGACGGTGGCGAGCACCACGGTCTCGCCATAGGTGGCGACGACGGCGCCGTCGGCCTGGCGCGCGATCTTGCCGGTTTCGAGCTTGAGTGGGCGTCCGCCCCAGTCGATCTCGACTGAATGCTTATTGAACATAGTGGTCTTCTTTCATGGGTTCTCGAAAGAAGGGATGCGCCGAAAAACAAAAACCATGCGCAAGATTGCGGGACGCTGATCGGAGCGGATGATCAGCGTCCTGCGATCCTGCCATGGTTTTTGGATTTCGGATGGCGTCCATCCTTTCGGGTCATACGGGCGCCTTGCCCGTTGTGCCCAGCCGCCGGATTGCTGCTGGACTGTCAGTCGGCACGAACGCGAACACCGAACCGCGGCCTTCACTCTTCATGCCCGGATGCGAATCCTCAAAGACTCGCATCCGACGCGCACGCAGCCTCGATCAAAAACCTTTAAGGAAGCGCTTTCGTTCGAAACAACGCGCGAAAACGCGCGCCAGTGGCGCGCGCAGGAACACTTAACGACGAATATTGTGCTTCTCAAGCAGCGCCTTGTACCGCGCCTCGTCCTTCTTCTTGAGATAGTCGAGGAGCGAGCGGCGGGTCGAGACCAGCTTCAAGAGGCCGCGACGCGAATGGTTGTCCTTCACGTGGGTCTTGAAATGGTTGGTGAGGTTGGTGATGCGTTCCGACAGGATCGCGACCTGAACCTCGGGCGAGCCGGTGTCGCCGGCCTTGGTGGCATTCGTCTTGATGACTTCCGCTTTGCGTTCTGCGGCAATCGACATCGTCAATTTCTCTCGTTGCGACCGGAGCTGGCAGTCAGGCCGGTCAGGTTGAACACACGCTTGGGGATGATTTCGCCATTGCCGACTTCGGCAAGCGCGAGAAGCCGGCCTGCCACCGTGACATAGACTGTGCCGCTACAAGTGGGCGCATCCCGTCCGCGCAACAAAACGGCCTGGCCCCGATGGAGCCTTGCCGCATCAGCCCGAGTGACGGCCAGTGCCGGGATGTCGTCCAGCGCGGTCTCAACGGGCAAAAGCGCGTCGGCGAGGCTGCCCTCGCCGGACGCGGCTCTATCGCACAAAGCCTCCAACTGATCCAGCGGAATCATGTCGTTCTCGCCAAATGGGCCGACCAAGGTCCGCCGCAGCGCGCAGATATGGCCGTAAGTGCCGAGAATCCGGCCCATATCGCGGGCCAGGGCGCGGACATAGGTGCCCTTGCCGCACTCGGCCTCGAATACGGCCCGGTCCTTATCCGGTTGATCCACAAGGGTTAAATGGTGAATCTCGACCGGCCGGGGGGCCAGTTCCACGACCTCGCCATCGCGCGCAAGGTCATAGGCGCGCTCGCCCTGGACCTTGATTGCGGAATAGCGCGGCGGGATCTGCTCGATCACCCCGGTGAAGCGGGGCAGGAGGGCCAGGATGGCGTCCCGGGTCGGGCGCTGGTCGGAGGTTGCAGTGACACGGCCCTCGATGTCGTCGGTGTCGCGCTCCTCGCCCCAGCAGACCGTGAACTGGTAGCGCTTGCGGCCATCCATCACGAAGGGGACGGTCTTGGTGGCTTCGCCGAGTGCGATCGGCAGCCCGCCCGAGGCGAGCGGATCGAGCGTACCGGCGTGGCCGGCGCGCTTGGCGTTGAACAGGCGCTTGAGCACGGCAACCGCCTGCGTCGAGGTCATTCCGATCGGCTTGTCGAGCACGACCCAGCCATGGACGTCGCGGCGGTCCCGGCGCGGCTGGTTGCCCTTCTGCTGCTTGGCGCGTGGATCGTTGTTGACGCGGCGCGGCTCCTGATGCGGCCGGGCATCGCTTCCCAACTCCGCGAAATTATTCTTCTGCACATCGCGCTGATCGGCATCGTTGCCGCCGATCGTGCCGTGAGCCGGGTCCGTGGTCATTGCTCTTCTTCCCGATCCGAAGCCGGATTCTGTTCCAGATCCTTGTCCAAGTCCTTCTGCACCGCAGGTGTTCGCAAAAGCTTCTCGATCCGTTCCGCTTCGTCGAATCGCTCGTCGACGCGGAAGCGAACGTCAGGTGCAAATTTCAGGTTAACGCGCCGCGCGATCTCGCCGCGCACGAATTTCTTGTTGCGCTCGAGCGCCGCGATGACGACCTCGGTGTCGCGGCCACCGAGCGGCATCACGTAGACCGTCGCGAGCTTCAGGTCGGGCGACATCCGCACCTCCGGCACGGTGATGATGTGACCTTCGAGATCCGCATCATGCACATTGCCTTGCGCCAGAATGTCGGCCATCGCGTGGCGAACCTGCTCGCCGACGCGCAACTGACGCTGCGAGCCCCCGCCGGGCGCGGAACTCTTCTTCTGATGATGGCGTGGCATTCTCGAAAATCACCTCGTCATGCCCGTACTTGGGACACGGGCATTGTCGTTTTCCTGTTGAAACGAAGAGGGGTGGATGGCCGGAAAAATCCGGCCATCGCACTCCCGCAATTTCAGTTCAAAAAGATCCGAACGCTTCGGTAAGATTTGGACTTACAGGGAGCGCTGGATCGTCTCCACGCGATAACACTCGATCACGTCGCCGGCACGCATGTCGTGATAGCTCTCGAAGGCCATGCCGCATTCCTGACCGGACTGGACTTCCTTCACTTCGTCCTTGAAGCGCTTCAGCGTCGACAGCTTGCCTTCGTGCACCACGACGTTGTCGCGGATCAGGCGCACATTGGCGCCGCGTTCCACGGTGCCGTCGGTGACGCGGCAGCCGGCGACCTTGCCGACCTTGGAGATGTTGAAGATCTCCAGGATCTCGGCATTGCCCAGCATGGTTTCGCGCAAGGTCGGCGCGAGCAGGCCGCTCATCGCCTTCTTCACGTCGTCCACGAGGTCGTAGATGATGTTGTAGTAGCGGATCTCGATGCCGTTGCGCTTGGCGGCCGCAGCGGCTTCCTTGTTTGCACGAACCGAGAAGCCGATGATCGCGGCGTTGAAGCCTTCGGCCAGCGTCACGTCGGATTCCGAGATGCCGCCGACGCCGGCATGCAGGATGCGGGCTGCGACTTCGTCGGTGCCGAGCTTCTCCAGCGAGCCGAGGATCGCTTCCAGCGAGCCCTGCACGTCGGCCTTGACGATCAGCGGGAATTCCTTGCGGCCCGCCGTCTTCAATTGCGACATCATCTGCTCGAGCGAGCCGCGCATGCCGGAGATCGAGGCTGCCGCGTTCTCGCGCTTCTGGTGCGCACGGTAGCTGGTGACCTGTCGGGCGCGGGCTTCGTTCTCGACCACTGCGAGACGATCGCCGGCTTCGGGCGGACCGTTGAAGCCGAGCACTTCGACCGGCACCGAGGGACCGGCCTCCTGCACCGTCTCGCCCTGATCCGAGATCAACGCGCGGACACGGCCCATTTCGGCGCCGGCGACGATGATGTCGCCGACCCGGAGCGTGCCGCGCTGCACCAGCACGGTCGCGACCGGACCGCGGCCGCGATCGAGCTTGGCCTCGATCACGGTGCCTTCGGCCGGACGCTGCGAATTGGTCTTCAGGTCGAGGAGTTCGGCCTGGAGGGCGATCATCTCGAGCAGCTTGTCGAGATTGGTCTTGTTCTTGGCGGACACCTCGACGTCGACGACCTCGCCGCCGAAGGATTCCACCTGCACCTCGTGCTGGAGCAGCTCGGTGCGCACGCGCTCGGGCTTGGCGTCGGGCTTGTCGATCTTGTTGATGGCAACGATGATCGGCACCCGCGCCGCCTTGGCGTGGTTGATGGCTTCGACCGTCTGCGGCATCACGCCGTCATCGGCCGCGACCACCAGCACGACGATGTCGGTGACCTTGGCGCCGCGGGCGCGCATCGCGGTGAATGCGGCGTGGCCGGGCGTGTCGATGAAGGTGATCTTCTTGCCGCTTTCGGGCGACACCACCTGATAGGCGCCGATGTGCTGGGTGATGCCGCCGGCCTCGCCGGAGACGACGTTGGCGTGGCGGAGTGCGTCGAGCAGCGAAGTCTTGCCGTGGTCGACGTGACCCATCACGGTCACGACGGGCGAGCGCGTCTCGGTGTCGGTGGAATCGTCGACGGTGTCGAACAGGCCTTCTTCGACGTCCGACGCGGCAACGCGTTTGACGGTGTGGCCCAGTTCTTCGGCGATCAGCTGCGCGGTGTCGGCGTCGATCACGTCGGTGATCTTGTGCATCGCGCCCTGCTTCATCAGCATGCGGATGACGTCGACCGCGCGCTCGGCCATGCGGTTGGCGAGCTCCTGGATGGTGATCGCTTCCGGAATGATCACCTCGCGGATGAGCTTTTCCTTCGGCTCGTTCGAGGCATGGCCCTTCAGGCGCTGGGTGCGGCGGCGGAACGAGGCGATCGAGCGCTCGCGCACCTCGTCGGCGTTGAGCGCGGTGACCACGGTGAGGCGGCCGCGCTCTTTCTGCGGGCCGGGCTTGTGCGTGGTCTTGGGGGGAGGCGCGGGACGCGCGGCGCCGCCGGGACCGCGACGGATCTGGCGCGGAGCCTCTTCCTCGTCGGGCTCGGCCGCAACTGCGGGGCCGCGACCTGCCGGTGCACCCGGACGCTGCGCGGTCGTCGTTGCGGGACGCGCCGTCGTGGTTCCCGGGCGGGTCGTGGTGGTTCCGGGCCGGGCCGCGGGGGCGCCGGGCCGCGGCGCAGGCGCGGCCGGTGCCGCGGTTGCGGGACGCGCGGCCGCTGCCGGCTGCTCGCCTTCGCCAAAACGCTTCTTGGCTTCGGTCTCGGCCTTCCGCTTGGCTTCGTCCTCGTGGCGATGGCGCTCGTCCTCGGCCTTGCGACGGGCTTCGGCGGCTTCGCGCTCGGCGCGTTCGGCGGCCTCGCGGACCGCGCGGCGCTGGGCCTCTTCCTCGGCCTGGCGGCGTTCTTCGACTTCGCGCAGCTTGGCATCGGCCAGCGCGCTGGCACGGGCCGAACGCTCGTCCTCGGTCAGGGTGCGCAACACCACGCCGGAACCGGCGTTGCGAGGCGGGGCGGGCGGAGCCGGGCGCGACGGCGCGGCGGGTGCGGCCAGCGCCGGCTTTGCAGCCACCTCAGGCGCGTGCGGCTCGGGACCATCGCCGATGCGGCGCTTGCCGCGCTTCTCGACCACGACCTGCTTGCTGCGGCCATGGCTAAAGCTCTGGCGCACGGTCCCCGTTTCGACGCGCGGCTTGAGCGATAGCGTCTTGCTCGGAACGCTCAGCTTCTTGTCGCCAGGGGTCTTGGTATCAACCATTCAGCAGTCCTAATCCTGATTTATCGGTGTTGTGCGTTGCCGCACCGTCCAATTGGGTCGTCGTTGTCTCTCAGAAATCCTGGCCGTGCTTTTCGGCAGTCTTGTCATCGTCCGCCATCCGGTATCGGACCAGCATCTGGCTACGTGACAGGAATGACCTGCTCGCCGGGCCCGCGAGCAGCGCAGCATGTATCACATTTGACCGGGTGAGTGCCAAATCCAATTCTATCGATTTCAGTGCAGTTACGACGGGAATCTGCGGCTGAGCGCCGCGATTTCCGACATTTTGACGTGCCAGCATGTCCAATTTGCGGATTCCGTCCGCGGCCCCGTCGCTGGCATGGATCAGGACCTCGACCGTGCCTTCCCGAAGGGCGCTCTCGACCTTGCCAAAGCCGGCCACGACCTGGCCCGCCTTGGCGGCGATCCCAAGGGCTTCCGTCACGCTCCGAACCAGGAGCGCCTCGATGTCGGTGGGAAGCGTCTGAGGGATGCGCAGGTCGCGCTTGAAGGCCTTGCTAAATTGGTGACGACGAACAGCTTCTGCAACCACCTTGCGTGAGGCGGTGATCCACATGCCGCGTCCGGGCAGCTTGCGCTTGAGATCGGGAACCACGTCGCCTTGCGGCGATACGACAAAGCGGATCAGCTCGTCGATGGGCCGGACCTCGCGACTGACCGCGCACATGCGCATGGTCGCGGACCTTTCGGTCCGCGGCCCATGGTCGAGTTCGCTGTCAATGCTGGCGAGCATCCGGGCGACATCCTCCTCGGCCCTTACGCCGGCTGGTCTTCAGTCGCCGCAGCCTCTTCAGCAGGCTTGGCGAGATCGGCCTCGGTGATCCAGCCGGCCTTGACACGGGCCTGCATGATTATCGCTTCGGCGTCGTCACGGGAAATGTCGGTGCCATCGAGCGCACCGGCGTGCTTGGTCGGCTCGCCGCCTTCCTTGCGCTCGGTCCAGCCGACCAGATCGTCGGTGGCGCAGCCGGCGAGGTCGTCGACCGTCTTGATGTCGTTCTCGCCGAACTTCACCAGCATCTTCGAGGTCACGCCGGGCACGTCCTTGAGGGCGTCCTCGACGCCGAGCTCCTTGCGCTTGGCCTCGAGCTCGGCTTCCTGCTGCTCCAGATATTCGCGGGCGCGGTTCTGGAGCTCCTGCGCGGTCTCCTCGTCAAAACCCTCGATGCCGGCGAGTTCCTTGACGTCCACCATTGCGAGTTCCTCGACCGAGGTGAAGCCTTCGGACGCCAGCAGCTGGCCGACCACTTCGTCGACGTTGAGCGATTCCATGAAGACGCGGGTGGAGTTCTCGAAGTCGGCCTGGCGGCGCTCCGATTCCTCCTGCTCGGTCAGGATGTCGATGTCCCAGCCGGTGAGCTGCGAGGCCAGACGCACGTTCTGGCCCCGGCGGCCGATCGCCAGCGAGAGCTGGTTGTTGGTGTCGGGCACCACGACCTCGATGCGTTCGCGGTCCTCGTCGATGACGACCTTGGAGACTTCCGCCGGCGCCAGCGCGTTGACCACGAAGGTCGCGATATCGGGCGACCAGGGAATGATGTCGATCTTCTCGCCCTGCAGTTCGTTCACCACGGCCTGCACGCGCGAACCGCGCATGCCGACGCAGGCGCCGACCGGATCGACCGAGGAATCGCGGGAAATCACGCCGATTTTCGCGCGCGAGCCGGGATCGCGGGCCACCGCCTTGATCTCGACGATGCCGTCGTAGATCTCCGGCACTTCCTGCGCGAACAATTTTGCCATGAACTGCGGATGGGTGCGGGAGAGGAAGATCTGGGGGCCTCGCGTCTCGCGGCGGACGTCGAATATGTAGGCGCGGACGCGGTCGCCGTTGCGGAACACTTCGCGCGGCAGCATCTCGTCGCGGCGGATGATGGCTTCGCCACGGCCGAGATCGACGATCACGCTGCCATATTCGACGCGCTTGACGACGCCGTTGACGATGTCGCCGATGCGGTCCTTGAATTCCTGGTACTGCCGGTCGCGCTCGGCCTCGCGCACCTTCTGCACGATCACCTGCTTGGCCGATTGTGCGGCGATGCGGCCATATTCCAGCGGCGGCAGGGTGTCCGCGATGGTGTCGCCGACCTGGGCGCCAGGATTGGCGCGCTGCGCGTCCACCAGCGAGATCTGGTTGGAATGGTTCTCGACCTTGTCGACCACCAGCATGTGGCGCGACAGCCGCAGCTCGCCCTTCTTCGGGTCGATCTCGGCATGAACGTCAGTTTCGCTGCCGTAACGGGCCCGCGCCGCCTTGGCGATGGCGTCCTCCATCGCCGCGATGACGATGCCGCGGTCGATCGATTTTTCGCGTGCAACGGCATCGGCGATCTGAAGCAATTCAAGTCGGTTGGCGCTGACTGCCATGGCTAGTCTCCTTGGTCAGGCTCGATCTCGCCCCGCCGCGCGCGTTCGGCGGCCAGGCGATGTTTCTTCGTGTTGGTCGGGGCCGGCTTCTTCTTCGGCCTGGTGTTTTTGGTGATTTTCTCGCTGATCTTCGCGTGCGGCGCCTGCGGTGGCTCGATACCGAGATTGCGGCGCATCTCGCGTGCCTCGGCCTTGCCGCGGCGCATGGATTCGGCGATCAGCTCGTCGGTCAGCACCAGCCGGGCCTCGCCGATATCCTCCATGGTCAGGAGAACGTCGGCATCGTCATCCGACTTGACGTCGTCGCGATGCAGATGCACGCGGTCGCCTTCGACAGCACCGAGCGTTCCGCGGAAGCGCTTCCGCCCCTCATGCGCGACCGCCATCTCGATCTTCACCAGATGTCCGGAATAGCGCTCGAAATCGGAGCGGCGCACCAGCGGGCGGTCGATCCCCGGCGAGGAGATCTCCAGCCGGTAGGCGCGATCGATCGGATCGGCGACGTCGAGCACGGGCGACAATGCCCGCGAGATCGCCTCGCAATCCTCGATCTGCATCGAGCCGTCCGGCCGTTCGGCCATGATCTGCACGGTGCAGCCGGCTTCCCCGGAAATGCGGATCCGCACTAGGCGATAGCCCATGCCCTGGAGCACGGGAGCAGCCACCGCGGACACCCGTGCCGCGACGCCCGGCTCGACCACGAGCCGCGGCTCGGCCAGCAATTCGGCATCCGTGGAACCAGGGTTCGGCTCGGTCATGTCCAGGGTCAGGGCGCTCGATGGTTAAGGCTTGGTTACGACTTCAAAGCCCGTTTCGGAACTCTCCCGACAGCGCGTCGGGCCGCATCTTTCGACAAGCCGCGTTCAGGTAATAAAAAAGAGCGGGTCCTTGCGGGCCCACTCTCACTACGCGGATCGTATGAGAAGATGAATTGGCGCTGATATAGCGCTTTCCGCCCGCCCGGACAAGGCCCATCGCAGCGGGAACGGGCCTTTTTGCGCCGATCTGCGGACCCTGCGCAACGCTTCTTTCATCAAGCAGGCCTAAATTCCCCGATCGTGGGGCGGCTTGAACCAAGGGCGCACCCGCGGCGTGCCCCGTTCGAGTTGCGTTTTCATGACCGTTGCCACGTCGCTCATTCCTGGATTGGACGATATCGTCAAACGCGGCGATCCGCGGCGACGCGGCGAGATCGCGCGGGCCATCGCCCAGTTGTTTCTCCAGGATGCGGAGAAGCTCCGCCCCGAGTTGATCGATCTCTTCGACAATCTCCTGATCGATCTCGTCCCCCATGCCGAGCTGGCCTCGCGCGTCGATCTGGCCGAGCGCTTTTCGCGCCTGAACAACGCGCCGCCGCACCTGGTCAATCAGCTCGCGCGCGAAAACGAGATCATGGTGGCCGGTCCCGTGCTGCGCCGCTCGCCCGTGCTCGACGACGCGGCTCTCGTCGAGATCGCGCGCCTGAAAGGCCAGGGCCATCTCCTGGCGATGACGGAGCGCCCGGCCTTGTCTCCCGTCGTCACCGACGTGCTGGTCGAGCGCGGCGATCGCGACGTGGTACGCCGCGCCGCAGGCAATGCCGGTGCGGCGTTCTCACCAGGCAGCTATTCCGAGATGATCAAGCGGGCGGCGCAGGACGGCGTGCTGACCCTCAGGATAGGCCAGCGCAACGACCTCTCCGGCGAGCATCTGAAACAGCTTCTCGACGGGACGCTCGACGTCATCCGCCGCCGCCTCTCCAGCGTGGTCAATCCCGCGCGCAAGGCCGAGATCAAGCGCGCGATGGCGGCAATCGAGGAGGCCGCGCTGCCGCCGGGACCGCGACGCGATTTTTCGGGCGCGCAGCGCACGGTGCTCGCCTTGTACCGAGAGGGCCATCTCGGCGAGAGCGCGCTGCTCGGTTTCGCCAAGGCGCACAAATACGAGGAATCGATCGCCTCGCTCTCGGCGATGTCCGGCGTTCGCCTCTCGATCCTCGACCGTCTGATCGCGGGCGACCGCTACGATCCGCTTCTGATCCTGGGCCGCGTGCTCAATCTCGGCTGGCCCACGGTGCGCGCGCTCATCCTGCTCTGGTACGGTCCGCAACGCACGCCCGCCGATGCCGACATCGAGGCCGCGCGCGTGAACTTCGCGCGCCTGATGCCGACGACCGCCGAACGCGTCGTGAATTTCTGGCGCAACCGACGGACGATCTAAGACAGGTGTCGTCATGGGCGGGACAAGCCCGGGCATGACGATCGGATGATCGTGCGCGCGGAATCTACACTCTCCTGAACCGCAAGTAAGCCGCCTTGCGTCCTTCCCGCGCGGCCTTTCGGCCGTAGCGCGTCATGGTGTAGCCCGGCCAAGGCTGCCGGAAATCATCGGCGCGTTCGGCAAGCCAGACGAAGTCCTGCGAGCGCGCAAGATGCGACAGCGTCCAGGCGCAGTAATCGTCGATGTCGCAGACGAAGCGGAACTCGCCGCCGCTTCTGAGCACGCGGGCCATCGCGGCGATCGTCCGGTCCTGGACGAAGCGCCGCTTCCAGTGCCGCCGTTTCGGCCAGGGATCGGGATGGATCAGGTCGATCCGCGACAGCGAATCCTCCGGCAGCCAGGCCAGGAGCTCGGCGGCATCGCCCGCGAACAGGCGGATGTTGCCGATGTTGGCGGCCTCGATCTGCGCGAGGATCTTCGCCATGCCGTTGACATAGGGCTCGCAGCCGATGAAGCCGGTCGCAGGGAAGGTCGTCGCCTCGGCCACAAGATGCTCACCGCCGCCGAAGCCGATCTCGAGCCTGACATCTTCAGCAACGGGAGCGAAGATCGCGCGGGCATCCGCCGGAGCCTCACCGTCGATGTCGAGCGCAAGATGCGGCAGCAGCTGCTCGATCAACCCGGCCTGGTGCTGCCTGAGCTTGTGGCCCTTGCGCCGTCCGAAGAAGGCGCGCTCGCTGTCGTCGCGATCGGTGTCTGATTTGCGTTCGCTCATCGTAGCGTCTGATACAGGCGATGGAGCAGCCGCGCGCGCGGCGCGAGCGACGAGACATAGAGCTGCTCATAATGGGTGTGCGCGCCCTTGCCGTCGACGCCGAGCCCGTCGAGCGTCGCGGTGTGCGCGGCGGTGAAATTGCCGTCCGAGCCGCCGCCTGTGTGCGTGTCGATCAGCTCGAAGCCGATCTCCGTGGCGAGCGTCTTCGCATGCTCGTACAGCGAGGCGCCTGCATTGCTCTTCTCGTAGGGCGGACGATTGAGCTCGCCGGTGACCGTGACGGTGACACCGTCCGTCTTCGACGTCAGCCCGAGAATCTTGCCGACGAGCTCGTCTGCGTCCTTCAGGCTCAGCACGCGCAGATCGACTTCGGCATAAGCCTCTTCCGGCGTGACGTTGGGGCGCGTGCCGCCGCGCACCACGCCGACATTGACGGTGACGCCGCGCGTCGGATCGTTCATCCCTTCCAGTGCCAGGATGATATTGCCAAGCTCGCGGACGGCGCTGCGGCCGTCCTCGGGCCGGGAGCCGGCATGCGCGGGCACACCCTTGATGAACACCTGGAAGCGCCCGACGCCCTTGCGTCCGGTGACGATCTTGCCGCCGTCGCGCGCCGGCTCCGTCACCAGTACATACTTGGCCTTGCGCCCTTCCTTCTCAATCAGCGCACGCGACGTCGGGCTGCCGATCTCCTCGTCTGAGGTGAACAGGTGGGTGATGCCGAGCGGCGAGCGATCGGCCGTCGCACAAAGCGCGCGAAAGGCGTGATGGGCGATGTAGGCACCGCCCTTCATGTCGTAGATGCCGGGACCGAACGCGACGTCGCCTTCGACCTTGAACGGCAGGCGTTCGATGAATCCGATGGGATGAACGGTGTCGAGGTGGCTCAACACCAGGATGCCCGGCCGATCCTGACCCCAATTCGTGCGCGCCACGAGATGATCGCCGCAGCCATCCACGCCGGCGACGCGCTCGAGCGTGGCAGGCAGGTCGCGGTATTGCTCCGCAACCAGAGAGACCAGCTTGTTGACCTGTTCAGGCGCTTCCGTCGGCGTCTCGATCTCCACCCAGCGGCGGATGCCATCGAGGATGGTTTGGGAATCGAACCAATTGGATCCGGTCATGGACGCATCTGTGCCTTTGAATCGCATCATCGAAGCGGGCGCGCGTCAAAGCGCGGTCCCAAATGACGACATAGGCCAGATTTGACGCGGTCTCAAATCGCCATGGAGACGGCGCTTCAGCGCTTGTCGGGGCCTTCGCGAGCCGCAATCTGCTCGACGAGATCGACGATGGAGCGCCGCATCTTCGAATCGGTGATTCGCGTGAACGCCTTGGTCAAGGCGAGCCCTTCGGAGGTCGCGAGAAAGTCCGAGACGTAAGAGGGCGAGGCGCCTTCGCTGAAGCCATCCGGACCCGGCACGCCGCTCGGGCCGCCTTCGAACAGGAATGACACCGGCACCTGGAGAATCTCGGCGATCTGCTGGATGCGGCTCGCGCCGACCCGGTTGGTGCCCTTCTCGTATTTCTGGACCTGCTGGAAAGTCAGGCCCAAAGCTTCACCGAGCTTCTCCTGGCTCATGCCCAACATGATGCGGCGCATGCGCACGCGACTGCCGACATATTTGTCAACAGGGTTGGGCGCTTTCGACATTTCCTCAGCCCTCCAAACATCACCTTCGGCGCAATCATCAAGCATGCCTCGGGTGCAGCATCCGTCAAAACCAAACACCGTTATTGGGAAACATTGCGGAGAAATTTAGCAACGCACCGCTGTCTTTTCGCAGCCGGTGCAGAATGGGGAGCCCGCGTGCAGTCTGTCAACCGTGGGACTACGGTTGTCAAAGGATTCCGGCCACTTCGGTGGCGGCGCGATCAGGGCTGACGCTTGGCGACACGTCGGCGGACCGCCAGGAGCACGGCCACTGCGACGAGCATGGCTGCGGGCGCATCACCCACCCGTGCATAGACGGTCGGCGAGATCGCGGCCGGCAGGTTTGCATCCAAAATGCCTTCGAGGCCGAGGCCGAGGCTCGCGACCGTGCGTCCGACCGGATCAATCACCGCGGAGATGCCGGTATTGGCGGAGCGGACCAGCGGCAATCCGAGCTCGATCGCGCGCATCCGCGACTGCTCCAGATGCTGATAGGGGCCGGTCGAGATGCCGAACCAGCCGTCGTTGGTGAGGTTCACGATCCAGCCCGGACGTTCGTTGCGTCCAGCCACTTCGCCGGGAAAGATGGCTTCGTAGCAGATCAGCGGCAGTGCCGGCTGTACGCCGGGGACCGGCAGCGCATGCCGCACGCTGCCGGCGATGAAGCCGCCGCGCACACGCGTCAGCTGCTCGAAACCGAGCTTCTCCATCAACGCCTGGTAGGGGAGAAATTCTCCGAACGGTACCAAATGCACCTTGTCGTACACAGCGAGCACGCTGCCGTCGTGATCGATCACGTAGATCGAGTTATAGGCGCGCGTGATCGGAGTGCCCCGCGGCAGGTCGGGCGCGCGGACCGACCCCGTGATCAGCACGGTGCCCTTGGGCAGCAGCTCGGCGATTTGCGCCATCGCGTCGGCTTCGCGGGTCAGGAAGAACGGAAAGGCGGATTCCGGCCAGATCAGGATGGTGGCATCGCGCACGCCGGTCGATTGCGGGCCGGAGGCGCGGTCCGACAGCGCGAGGTACTTCTTCATCACCTCCGTCTTCGCGGCGTAGTTGAATTTTGCGTCCTGCTGGAGGTTCGGCTGCATCAGGCGCAGCTTGGCGCCTGAGACCATCGTGGTTGGATGCAGCGACAGGCGGATTGCGCCGAAGATGCTCATGACCATCAGAAGCGCGACGGCGGCCGCCGGCACGCGCCAAGGCAGGCGGCGATCGGGCGTGCGGTCGATCAGCGTCGCCGGGCTTGCGAAGATCGCAACCGTCAGGAACGTCATGCCCCACAGGCCGATCAGCGACGCCGTCTGCGCCAGCGGCAGCGGCTCGGACAGCGCGTAGCCGAACGCGTTCCAGGGAAAGCCGGTCAGTGCGTGACCGCGCAGCCATTCGCTCATGGTAAGGCTCGCTGCGAGCGCAAGCACGCGCGTGGCGTTCTTGGTCCAGAGCAGGCGCGCGAGCGCAAAGCCCATCGCCGTGAAGATCGACAGATAGGCCGGCAGGCCCAGCACGGCGAACGGCGTCAGCCAGGCGAACACGTCGGCGTCGACGAAGAAGGCGTAGCCGATCCAGTAGAGGCCGGGCACGAAATAGCCGAGCCCGAACCAGTAGCCGGTCAACGCGGCGGCGGGGATGCCGCCATATCGGCCGGCGCCGGCGCCGTCGATCAGCCAGACCAGCACCGGGAAGGTGACGAACAGCACCGGGAAGAGGTTGAACGGCGCCAGTGCCAGCACCGACAGCGCCCCGGCCGCCATGGCGATGACAGCACGCTGCCATCCCCAGGTGAGGATGATGGCAAGCGCAATCTGCCGAAGACGCTGCGATGGACTCACTGCGGGCCGACCCCGTCGCTCGGTGGCGGCGTGGGCGTGTCGCTGGCCGGCGGTTGTCCACTCTCCGGCGTCGCTTCACGGCGCCGGCTCTCGCGCTGGGTGCGGGGTGCGGGGCGCTCCTTCCGCGTCGAGATGCGCAACCGCTTGACACGGCGCGGATCGGCATCGAGCACCTCGATCTCGTAAGTGCCGGGACCCGAGATCACCTCGCCGCGCACCGGCAGGCGCCCGACGAAGCTGACGAGATAGCCGCCCAACGTCTCCACCTCCTCGCCGGCTTCGCCGGTGACGAAGTCCTCGCCGATCACCGAGCGGACGTCGTCGAGGCTGGCGCGGGCATCGGCGATGAAGGCGTTGTCGGGCAGGCGCACGATCGAGGGCGGCTCGTCGCTGTCGTGCTCGTCGTCGATCTCGCCGACGATCTGCTCGACGATGTCCTCGATCGAGACCAACCCGTCGCTGCCGCCATATTCGTCGACGACCAGCGCCAGATGGATGCGCGTGGCCTGCATCTGCGCGAGCAGGTCGATCGCCCGCATCGACGGCGGCACGTAGAGCAGCTTGCGGATGATGTTCGCATCATGAAGCGGCAGCGCGAGATCGACGGCGCGCAGGTCGAGCCCGGCCGGCAGCGGCTTTTTTCGCTTGGTCTTGGTGGTTTCCGATACGCGGGCGCGCGCCGTCATGAAGGCGAGCAGGTCGCGGATGTGGACGATGCCGACGGGATCGTCGAGCGTCTCGTTGAAGACAACGAGGCGGGAATGACCGGCGCTCTCGAAGCGGTCCATCAATTCGCCGAGCGGGATGTCGCGCTTCACTGCGATGATGTCGGCGCGATGCACCATGACGTCCGCGATACGGCGCTCGTGCAGGCCGAGGATGTTGCGCAGCATGGTGCGCTCGACGGCCGAGAAGCCGGTGTCGTCGGGCGTCGTCGCGTCGAGCACGACCCGGAGGTCGTCGCGGACCGATCCCGCCTTCCAGCCGAACAGCGTCCGGATCGCGCGCAGCAGCCAGCTGTCGGCCGCCGGGCGTATCACCTCGCCTTGTGTCACCACGGCCGGCAAATTGGCCGTGTTGCGCGGATTGTCCTGGATCGGATCGGAATCCGGCATCTCAATGCGTCCCCGGGCGGTCGGCATAGGGATCGGGGATGCCGAGATGAGCCAGGATCTCACGTTCGCGCGCTTCCATCTCCTCGGCGTCGCCGTCGTTCTCGTGATCGTAGCCGATCAGGTGCAGGAACCCGTGCACGGCGAGATGGCTCAAATGGTGATCGAACGGCTTTTGTTCCTCGTCGGCCTCGCGCCGCATGGTCTCATAGGCGATCGCGATGTCGCCGAGCATGCGCGGCGCATCGCCCGGCTTCCACCCGCCCTCCGGCTGGAGCGCGGGGAACGACAGCACGTTGGTCGGCTTGTCGATGCCGCGCCAGTTGCTGTTGAGGGTGCGGATGCCGGCGTCATCGGTCAGCATCACAGCCACTTCCGCGTCGGCAACGTCTTCGTCGACGCTCTCGGCGGCTGCCGCCACCGCGCGCTGGATCACGGCTTCGGAATCAGGCTCGCGCTGCCAGCAATCGGCGACGACGAGGACCTCGGTCATGGGCAGGTTGGAATGGGACATTGTGTTGTCTGGGACGAAAGGCGCCGTGCTCGCGCCTCTGGGTCCGGTGTTGCCTCGTCAGGATTGACCGGTGGCCGGCCGCTGCGGCGAACCTTCGTAGGCGGAGACGATCCGCGCCACGAGTTCGTGGCGGATCACGTCCTCGGCCTTGAAATGAACCTGGGCAATTCCTTCGACGCCGTTCAAGAGGCGGGTCGCCTCGGCCAGGCCCGAGGTCTGGCCGTTCGGCAGGTCGATTTGCGAGGGATCGCCTGTCACGATCATGCGGCTGTTCTCGCCGAGACGCGTCAGGAACATCTTCATTTGCATGGACGTGGTGTTCTGGGCCTCGTCCAGGATGATGGCGGCGTTGGTGAGCGTGCGGCCGCGCATGAAGGCGAGCGGCGCGATCTCGATCTCGCCGGTCTGAAGCGCGCGCTCGACGATGCGCGCATCCATGAGGTCGTAGAGCGCATCATAGATCGGCCGCAGATAAGGATCGACCTTCTCGCGGAGATCGCCGGGCAGGAAGCCGAGCCGCTCGCCGGCTTCCACCGCCGGACGCGACAGGATGATGCGATCGACCTCCTTGCGCTCGAACAGCTGCGCGGCATGGGCGACGGCGAGCCAGGTCTTGCCGGTGCCGGCGGGGCCGACGCCGAACACCAGCTCGTGCCGCTTCAGCGCGCGGATGTAGGAATCCTGTGCGGCCGTGCGCGCGCGCACCGGGCGCTTGCGCAGGTTGATGCTGTCGAAGGTGGATTTGGCCGATTTGGCGTCGAACTCGAACAGCGAGCCCTGCGCGATCACCGCGCGGATGGCGCCTTCGACCTCGCCCTGGTCGAGATCCTGCCCCTTCACGGCTTGCGTGTAGAGCATCTCCAGCACGCGCCGCGCGGCGTCGCAGCCGTCGCGGGTGCCGCCGATGGTGATGTGATTGCCCTTGGAATCGACGACCACGCCGAGCCGCCGCTCGATCTGCGCCAGATGCTGGCCGTAGGGGCCGACCAGGGCGGAAGCGGCTCGGTTGTCGTCGAAATCGATGACGACCTGAGTCTCGGGCGGAACTTGCATGTCGCGGTCAAATTTGCGGCTGGGAGCGAACGAAGACGAATCCGATGCGCTTTTGGGCAAGGGTTCAGGCTCCAATGGCTTGCGATAAAGCGGGCTCGCGCGCGTTGCGCGGCGTCACGAGCTCGCCGAGAAAGCTGTAGCGTTCGAGGCTGTCGATGCGGACCGGCAGGATTTGTCCGATGATGTCGGGCGAGGCCATCACATGGGCGGGCTGGAGGTACGCGGTGCGGCCGACAATCTGGCCCTCCTTGCGCGCCGGACGCTCGAACAGCACATCGACCGTTGAGCCAATCGCGGCCTTGTTGAAGGCCGATTGCTGGCTGTCGATCAGTTCCTGGAGCCGCTCCAATCGCTGGTCCATCTCGGCGGGGGATACCGTCTCCTGCATGTCCGCGGCCGGCGTTCCCGGCCGGGCGGAGTATTTGAACGAATAAGCCGCAGCGTAGCCGATTTGCGTGACAAGCGCGAGGGTGGCGAGAAAATCTTGTTCGCTCTCACCCGGGAAGCCGACGATAAAATCTGATGAAAAAGCAATGTCTTGGCGCGCAGTGCGGAAACGGTCGATGACCCCGAGGTAATCATCGGCGGTATGTTTCCGGTTCATGGCCGCCAGAATCCGGTCCGAGCCCGATTGCACCGGCAGGTGCACGAACGGCATCAGGGCACCGAGATCGCGATGGGCTGCAATCAGGCTGTCGTCGACGTCGCGCGGATGGCTGGTCGAATAACGCAGCCGCGCGATGCCGGGAATCTTCGCCAGATGCTCGAGCAGCCGGCCGAGCGGCCAGCTCGTCCCGTCCGGCCCGTCGCCGTGATAGGCGTTGACGTTCTGCCCGATGAGCGTGAGCTCGCGCACGCCGTTGTCGGCGAGCCGCTTCACGTCATCGACGATCTTCGATACCGGGCGCGAGACTTCGGCGCCGCGCGTGTAAGGCACGACGCAGAAGGTGCAGAACTTGTCGCAGCCTTCCTGCACCGTCACGAACGCTGAAATGCCGCGCGCGCGGATCGCATCGGGCTTCGGCTGGGCCAGGAAGCCGAACTTGTCCTCGGCAGGAAATTCGGTCTCGATCGCGCGGCCTTCGTTGCCGGCGCGTTTCAAGAGCTCAGGCAGATGATGGTAGCTCTGCGGTCCCACCACGACGTCGACCACCGGTGCCCGACGCACGATCTCCTCGCCCTCGGCCTGCGCCACGCAACCCGCGACCGCGATCTGCATCGTGCGGCCCCCACGCGCGGCCTCGTCCTTGGCCACGCGCAGGCGGCCCAGCTCGGAATAGACCTTTTCCGAGGCCTTCTCGCGGATATGGCAGGTGTTGAGGATGACGAGGTCGGCGTCCTCAACGCTCGCCGTCTCCACGAATCCTTCCGGCGCCAGCGTATCCACCATGCGCTGGGCATCGTAGACGTTCATCTGGCAGCCATATGATTTGATGTGCAGCTTGCGCGGCGGCGTCATGGAACCCGAAAATGGAGGTGGAGGACGACCCTCAGATATAGGCTGGAGGGGCGAAAATCCAGCGGATGGGCCATTTGGGCTGTCATTCCGGGGCGCCCCGGAGGCGCTAAACCCGGAATCAGCTTCAAAACCCCGCGGAATGGGCCTCGCTTCGCGTGGATTCAGCGTTACACGCGAGGGGTGGCGAGCCATTCCCGAAAAAACTCTTCCTGCGCGTCGACCGAGGCCGGGATCACATCGGGCCCGGTTGTGAAGATTTCGACGAGGTCAGCCATGCGCGTATGGACGCCTTTCTTCAGCCGATATGCCTTCAGCCCCGCTCCCATGTCCCTGGCCATTCCGGATGGATACACATTGAGGCTGGCTCCGTAACAGAACGGGATGAGCCCCTCAGGCTCGAGCTGACGGCGGACCAAGCATAGCGCTTCGAAAAAATCGGAGGCCTCCGCTTCGATCGTCTTGCCGCGATAAGCGCAAGTCAGCTTGCAGGCAGGACCGATTTCGTACTCTGTGAATACTGCCCTTTCGTCGTCACCGGCGCCGATCAGAGCGATTTCGTGTTGCTCGTCCATGGTGTCGATACGCTCTTCACGACTGAAGCTCGGCCGCGGCTACCTTCCGCCGGACCAGCTCCGGCAGCTGATGTATGTCGGCAAAGGTCAGGTCGGCGCCAGCCTGGCGCAGGGTCTCGGCGTGGCCGTTGCCGCAATGGCTGCCGCCGCAGAAGCCGAACACGGTCATGCCGGCCGCCCGGGCGCCGGCGATGCCGGCAAGGCTGTCCTCGATCACGACGCAGCGCTCGGGTGGTACGCCCATTTGCTTCGCCGCGAACAGGAACAGGTCCGGCGCCGGCTTGCCGTTCTTCACCTGCGAGGCCGAGAAGATGTTCGGCGCCAGGCGCTCGTAGAGCCCGGTGCTTCCCAGGCTCACGCGCATGCGCTGGTGCGAGCCGCTCGAGGCGACGCAGACGGCTTGCGTGACGACATCGAGCACATCGTGGATGCCGCGGATCGCTTCCAGGTCGGCCTCGAACGATCGGAACAGCTCGTCCTGGAGGTCGCCGTGATAGGCCTCGGGGAGCTTGCGGCCGAGCTCGGTCTCGATCTCGAGATTGGCCTGCCGCGTCGAGCGGCCGAGGAAGCGTTCGAACACCTGCTCCGAGGTGATCGGATAACCGTGACGCGTCAGCACGTCGGCATGCGCGCGACAGGAGATCACCTCGCTGTCCACGAGCACGCCGTCGCAATCGAAGATGATGAGGTCGATCGGCACTGGCTACAACTTGACGAAATTGAGCTGAGTCATTGCCGCGTCGACGGTGCCACCTCTCCCGAAGGGAGAGGTCGCGCCAAAGGCGCGGGTGAGGGGTTTCGCTCTCACGAGGGACCTGAGTCCCCTCACCCGATTTGCGCTGGACGATGCTTCGCATCGCCAGGAGCAAATCGACCTCTCCCCGCCGGGGAGAGGTGAAGAGAGCTCGCCGAAAGATATGTTCATCAATTTGTCGGCTTGTCGTCGTCGAGCGGCACGCAATAGAGCTCGAGCCGGTGGTCGACCAGACGGTAACCGAGCTTGCGGGCGATCTCGGCCTGGAGCTTCTCGATCTCCTCGGAGGTGAACTCGATCACCTTTCCGTCGCGCAGATTGATGAGATGGTCGTGATGGCTGTCGCGCATCTGCTCGTAGCGCGCGCGGCCCTCGCGAAAATCGTGGCGCTCGATGATGCCGGCATCCTCGAACAGTTTCACGGTGCGATAGACTGTGGATATCGAGATCTTGTCGTCGACCGCGACGCAGCGCCGGTACAGTTCCTCGACATCGGGATGATCGATCGCTTCCGCGAGCACGCGGGCGATGACACGGCGCTGCTCGGTCATGCGCATGCCCGTGGCGGCACAGCGCGCCTCGATATCGGAGGTCTTGGATGCAGAGGAAGGTTTCAGTGTGGTCATAGCGTTGTCTGCCTGGCGGGCGCTTTCTGCCACCGATGTTACGACAAGTCACGTCGCATCAGAAGGGCGTTCAATTGTTCCCCGTCGGGCTGCTTATAGTAGCGATCGCGGCGCCCGACCACCACGAATCCGGTCCGATCGTAGAGCCGCCGCGCCGGCTGGTTATTTTCCTCCACCTCGAGAAATATTGTGCGCACGCCGCGTCCGGCGAGGTGGCCGAGATGGGTCATCAGCAGCGTGCGGGAGAGGCCGCGGCCGCGATAAGCCCCGTCCACCGCAATCGAGAGAATTTCCGCTTCGTCCGCGCCGATCCGCGACACCGCAAAGCCGATCGTCTTGCGGCCGAGACGCAAGCGATGCACCAGCGTGTTGCGCTCGCTGATCATGCTCTCGAACTCGCCTTCGCCCCAGCCGTGCGCGAAGGAGGCGCCGTGCAGCTGCGCGAGCCGCGCGGCGTCGCGCAAGGTCGCGGGCTCGACGACGGCGCTGCCGTCGTGCCACCACTTCGACAGCCATCCCATCATGAGGTTGCGGCTTGCGCTGCGAGCGGCTTCTGTGCCGCCGGCTTTGCATCGGGCGCCTTCAGATAGAACGGCCGCGCCGGCGTGGTGTCGGGATCGGCCGCCGCACCGAGCCAGGCGATCCAGCTGATATCGGGCGCGGGCTGCGCGTCGACCGCAACAGGTTGTGGTCCATCCTTCGGCCAGCGATCGGCGAGGATCCTTGCGGCGTTGCCGACCAGATGCGGCGCGCCGAATTGCGAGGCCGCGATCGCCTCGTCGATGCTGGCGACCTTAGGTCGCACCAGCTGGCTGCCGTCGCCGGCGACGATCTGGAAATAGACGTGATCGTGCCGCGCATCGATTGCGGAGAGCACGGGCGCCGCTCCGCTCTGGCCCACGACGGCGGCGGCATAGGCCGATAAGGTGGTCAGGCCGACGGCCGGCCGCTCGGCCGCGAGCGCAAGGCCGCGCGCCGCCGAAATGCCGACGCGCAGGCCCGTGAAGCTTCCGGGACCGACGGTGACGGCGATGCGATCGAGCGCGGTGAAGGCGAGATTGGCCGATTGCATCACCCGCGCGATCATCGGCATCAGGGCCTCGGCGTGGCCGCGCTTCATGAGCAGCGATTCCTGCGCGCGCAGTTCGGCCGTTTCGGTGTCGAGCACGGCGGCCGCGCAGGCGTCGAGCGCGGTATCAATGGCGAGGATCAGCATGAAAAAGCAAATGGCGAGTGGCGAATAGCGAGCAGTCTAGCCGATCGGAGTTCCATTCGCCATTCGCTACTCGCCATTCGCGCTCTAATCACATCGGCCGGACTTCGACCACGTCGGGCACGAAGTGCTTGAGAAGGTTCTGGATGCCGTGCTGGAGCGTCGCCGTCGATGACGGGCAGCCGGAGCAGGCGCCCTTCATGTTGAGATAGACGATGCCGTCCTTGAAGCCGCGGAAGGTGATGTCGCCGCCGTCGTTGGCGACCGCCGGCCGCACCCGGGTCTCGATCAGGTCCTTGATCATGTCGACCGTCTCGGCGTCGGCCTCATCGAAGAACTCGTCCTCGTCGTCGAGATCGGCGTCGCCTTGCGCCGTGCCGTCGGCAAGCAGCGGCGCGCCCGACATGTAGTGCTCCATGATGGCACCCAGGATCGCGGGCTTGAGCTGCTGCCATTCACCGCCCGCCTTGGTTACGGTGATGAAGTCCGATCCGTAGAACACGCCGGTGACGCCGGGCACGTCGAACAGCTTTTCGGCGAGCGGCGAACGGCCTGCGGCTTCGCGGCTCGAAAACTCGACGGGGCTGCCGTCGACCACGACGCGGCCGGGAATGAACTTCAGCGTGGCGGGATTGGGGGTGGCTTCGGTTTGAATGAACATGGTTCTCTCCAGACGTCGCCGGTTCAAGGCCGGCGCGTGCCCTATCCACTAGCAGATGGCGACGGGGAACGCACGATCAAGGGGAGAGGGAACTGTTTCGCTGTCATATCAGTAGGTTAGGGTGCCGAAATCTCCAGGCGTCATGGCCGGGACAAGCTCGGGCACGACGAGCAAACGACATGCCGCCTCCCAGACAGGGGGCCTACGACAGCGAATCCACGCTTTGGTCGCTCAGCGCGCCGGAAATGATGGTCACCGGCACCGGGAATGTGCCCAGCTCATGCGCGAGCAATGAGACCAGCGGGCCCGGTCCTTCGGCGCCGGGACTGGCAGCGAGCACCAGCATCGCGATGTCGGGGTCCTCATCGATCACCGCCAGCAACTGTTCCATCGGTGCGCCCTCCCGGATCACCCGTTCCGGCGTGATCGCGGCGATGCCGTTGGCACGGCCGGCGGCGCGGTCGAGCGCGGCCTCCGCCGATTCATGCGCCTCGGCGCGCATGATGTCGGCGACGCCAAGCCATTCCTGACTCTGCTGCTCGGGCTCGATGATGCGCAGCATCACCACGCCGCCGCCGGCGCGGATCGCCCAGCGGCTGGCATAGTAGACCGCGCGATCCCATTCAGCGGTGTCGTCGACGACGACGAGGCATTTGGGCTTGTGACCCGGCTCGAAACAAAGTCGCTTGCTGGTCATGCATGTCCCGGCGAGTGCATGACCGCATGCTGCCACACTCCCTCCCGCTTGGGGAGAGGAGACGCGGTCGGCGCCTGGCGCCGACCGGTTCTAGCGCCGGCGGATGAAGCCGACGATGTCCTTGGAGAGCTTCATCGTCTCGTCGGCGATGGCACGGGCTCGGTCGGCGCCGTCGATGAGGATCGCGTCGATATGGCCGGGGTCGGCCACGAGGCGCTTCATCTCGCCGGCGATCGGCGCGAGCTTGGTGACGCACAGTTCCGCCAGCGCGTTCTTGAAGCTGGAGAACTGGCCGCCGCCGAAATCGCGGAGCACCTCGGCCTTGGAGCGGCCGGAGAGCGCAGCGAAGATGCCGACGAGGTTGTCGGCCTCGGGGCGGGCTTCCAGGCCCTTTTCCTCCGTCGGCAGCGGCTCCGGATCGGTCTTCGCCTTGCGGATCTTCTGCGCGATGGTGTCGGCGTCGTCGGTGAGGTTGATGCGCGAATTGTCGGAGGCGTCCGACTTCGACATCTTCTTGGTGCCGTCGCGCAGGCTCATCACGCGCGTCGCCGGGCCCGTGATCAGGGGTTCCGGCAGCGGGAAGAACAGGCCGTCATTGGCACCCTGGCTGCGGATGGAGTCGCCGAAATCGTTGTTGAACTTCTGCGCGATGTCGCGCGAGAGCTCGAGATGCTGCTTCTGGTCCTCGCCGACCGGAACGTGGGTGGCGCGGTACAGCAGGATGTCGGCGGCCATCAGCACGGGATAGTCGAACAGGCCAACGGACGCATTCTCGCGGTCCTTGCCGGCCTTCTCCTTGAACTGGGTCATGCGGCCGAGCCAGCCCATGCGTGCGACGCAGTTGAAGATCCAGGCCAGCTCGGCATGGCCCGAGACCTGGCTCTGGTTGAACACGATGTGCTTCTTGGGATCGATGCCGGCAGCGACGAACGCGGCGGTCACCCCGCGGGTGCTGCGCGTGAGCTCGGCCGGGCCGCCCCAGACGTCGACGCCCTGCGTGATCGCGTGCATGTCGACGACGCAGTAGATGCAGTTGTGGGTTTCCTGCATCTTCACGAAGTTGACGATCGCGCCGAGATAATTGCCGAGGTGCAGATTGCCCGTCGGCTGGACGCCCGAAAAGACCCGTTCAACGAATGGCATGGTTAGTTTTCCTGGCAAGCCTTCCTGAAGCTATTCGGCCGTCGTTTCCAACAGCGGCGCTGCCCCGTCAAGGGCAATTCGCGAGGTCAGTCGTGCCGGTCGTGCGGGACAGGCCGCTTCAGGGCAAGGGCCGCTTCGCGCCAGGACGCCGCTCCGAGGATCTGCAGCAGCAGGCCGTAGACGGCGATTCCGGCCGCGATCTGCGCGCCGAGCACGATGAAATCGATGAAGCCATGGGCTCCGGCCGGCACAAGGCCTGCAGTCAGCCAGAGCAGAGTGCCCATGGCAGCGGCGGCGAGCAGGATCCGCGGCAGCCGCTTGCGGGCGCTCGCATCGACCGAGAAGCCGAACTTGCTCGTGCCCTTGCGGAGCAGCGAGAGCGCGCTGCTCCAGGCGCCGGCCGCGATGCTTGCGGCGATCCCGCTCGTGCCGAAGAGGTGGCCGAGCAGGACGGCAAGCGCGACTGCGACCACAAAGCCTTTGGCCGTGGCCAGCAGCGGCGTCATCGTGTCGCTGCGGGCATAAAAGGCCGGCGATAGCGCCTTGATCAGCACATGCGCCGGCAGTCCAAGCGCCAGCCACATCAACGCATGCGCGGTGGCCGCGCTGTCGCCCGCGCCGAACGCGCCATGCTCGAACAACAGCCGTACGATCGGCTCGGCCAGCACGACCAGGCCGAGCGTCGCGGGCAGCGCCAGCCCGGCCGCGAGCTCCAGCGCGCGCGATTCGGCATGCGCCACAGCATCCCGATCGCCGCTGCTCACGGCGCGCGTCAGCTCCGGCACCAGCACCGTGCCCATGGCGACGCCGACGATGCCGAGCGGCAGCTCGATCAAGCGGTTGGCGAAATAGAGCCAGGATACGGCGGATGGTGTTGCCGAGGCGATGATCGCGCCCGCGACGATCAGCCATTGCGGGCCCGAGCTTGCGATCATGCCGGGGATCGCCTTGGCGAAGAAGCCGCGCATCTCCTTGTCGAAACTTGCGCGCAGCGGCGTCGCAAGATGTGCGCTTCGCTGCGACAGCAGCATCAGGAGTTGCAGCAGGCCGGCGATGCCGACGGTGGCCGCCAACATCCACGCAGCGAAACTGGCGTCAGCATGCCAGGCGAGCAACACCGCGATCGCGGCGATCAGCGCGATGTTGAACAACAGAGGCGAGAACGCCGTCAGCGCGAAGCGGCCCTGCGCATTGAGCAGCCCCATCAGCACGGTGACGGGGCCGGCAAAGGCGAGGTAGGGCAGCATCAGCCGCGCACTCTCGACCGCGCGATCGAGCGTGCCGCTGCCAAGGAATCCCGGCGCGATGACCGTGATAACCAGCGGCATCGACAATGCGATCAGGATCGATATCGCGATCAGGGCCGCGCTGACCGTGCCGAGCACGCGCCCGGCGAACGCCGCTGCGGCCGCCGCGCCGTCGCGGTCCCTGACGCGCAGCCAGGCCGGGATCAGCGCCGCGTTCAGCGCGCCCTCGCTGAGCAGCCGGCGCACCACGTTGACGAGCTGAAACGCCGCCAGAAACGCGTCCGCGACGGCGCCGGTACCGAGCAGCGCCGCGATCATGGAATCGCGGGCAAAACCCAGCAGCCGCGAGGCCAATGTTCCCGTCGAGACGGTGAGGAAGGAGCGGATCATTGCTCTCGAGAATACCGTTGCTTGCCCGCGCCGGCTCGGTCGTGATAGGCCGCGAGGCAGATTTCAGGCCGACAGGAAGCGGATTTCCCCGGGTATCGCAATCCGGCAAGCAGGATCAAGGTGAATGGCTGACGCGAAATATGACGTTCTCGGCATCGGCAACGCGCTGTTCGACGTGCTGGTCAGGACCGACGAGGCCTTTCTGGCCAAGCATGGCATGGCCAAGGGCAGCATGTCGTTGATCGACGAGGCGTGCGCGGCCGCCATCTACAAGGACATGGGTCCGGCCACGGAAGTCTCGGGTGGCTCGGCCGCCAACACCATCGTCGGCATCGGCAGCCTGGGGGCACGCGCCGCCTATGTCGGCAAGGTCAAGGACGACCAGATCGGCAACCTCTATGTCCATGACATCCGCGCCGCCGGCGTCGCCTTCAACACGCCTGCCGCCAAGGACGGCCCCGCCACCGGCTGCTCCTACATCCTGGTCACCGGCGACGGCGAGCGCACCATGAACACCTATCTCGGCGCGGCGCAGGACCTGTCGCCCGCCGATATCAATCTGGCCGAGATCGCCGCTGCCAGGATCGTCTATCTCGAAGGCTATCTCTGGGATCCGCCGGCCGCCAAGGAAGCCTTTCTCAAGGCGGCGAGGATTGCGCACGTGGCCGGACGCAAGGTCGCGCTGACGCTGTCGGATTCGTTCTGCGTCGATCGCTATCGCGACGAGTTCCTGGGCCTGATGCGCGACGGCACCGTCGACATCGTCTTCGCCAACGAGTCCGAGCTGCATTCGCTCTACATGACCTCAGACTTCGACACGGCGCTGAAGCAGCTGCGCAACGACGTCAATCTCGGCGTCGTCACCCGCAGCGAGAAGGGCTGCATGGTGGTCTCGGTGGAGGACGCCGTCGCCGCCCCGGCATTCCCGGTCGACAAGGTGGTCGACACCACCGGCGCCGGCGACCTCTTCGCTGCCGGCTTCCTCTATGGCCTGGCGCGTAATCTTGCCTACAAGCAGTGCGGCGAGCTCGGCGCGCTCGCGGCCGCCGAGGTGATTCAGCACATCGGCGCGCGGCCGCAGGTCTCGCTCAAGGAGCTGGCGCAGCAGCGCGGGCTGACCGCGTAGCCGAAGTCGCGCCTCATCCTCTGCTGTCATCGCCCGGCTTGACCGGGCGATCCAGTGCTCCGAAACGCCAGTTGCCTATTGAGAAGCCGCTGCCTACCGGATTCCCCGCTTTCGCGGGGAATGGCAGTTTTGGTGTGGCAAGGGCACTCTGCCCCTCACGCCGTCTTCGCCGCCTTCAATCCCAGCCGCTGCTCCACCGCGTCACGCATCACGAATTTCTGGATCTTCCCCGTCACGGTCATCGGGAATTCGTCGACGAACTCGACATAGCGCGGGATCTTGTTGTGGGCGATCTGGCCGTCGCAGAAGGCGCGGACCTCCTCGGCCGTCAGCGTTTCGCCCGGCCTGACGCGAATCCAGGCGCAGAGCTCCTCGCCGTAGCGGGTGTCGGCGACGCCAAAAATCTGCACGTCCTGGATCTTGGGGTGACGGTACAGAAACTCCTCGATCTCGCGCGGGTAGAGATTCTCGCCGCCGCGGATCACCAGATCCTTGATGCGGCCGACGATGTTGCAATAACCCTCGTCGTCAATGGTGGCGAGGTCGCCGGTGTGCATCCAGCCACTGGCGTCGAGCACGTCGGCCGTCTTTTCCTTCTCCTCCCAATAGCCCAGCATGACGCTGTAGCCGCGGGTGCAGAGCTCGCCGCGTTCGCCGCGCTTGACGATCTTGCCTTCGAGATCGACGACCTTCACCTCGACGTGCGGGTGAATGCGGCCGACCGTGGAGACGCGCCGCTCGAGCGGATCGTCGGTTGCGCTCTGGAAGCTGACCGGGCTGGTCTCGGTCATGCCATAGGCGATGGTGACCTCGCGCATGTTCATCTCGGTGTTGACGCGCTTCAACACCTCGATCGGGCAGGGCGCGCCCGCCATGATGCCGGTGCGCAGTGATTTCAAATTGAACGTCTTGAACTCGGGGTGATCGAGTTCGGCGATGAACATGGTCGGCACGCCGTACAGGGCGGTGCATTTCTCCTGCTCGACCGCACGCAGCGTCGCGAGCGGATCAAAGCCCTCGCCCGGGTAGACCATGGTGGTGCCGAGCGTGACCGAGGCAAGGTTGCCCATCACCATGCCGAAGCAATGATAGAGGGGTACCGGAATGCAGATGCGATCCTGTTCGGTCAGGCGCATTGCACGGCCGGTGAAATAGCCGTTGTTGAGGATGTTGTGGTGGGTCAGCGTCACGCCTTTCGGCGATCCCGTGGTGCCGCTGGTGAACTGGATATTGACGGGGTCGTCGAATTGCAGGGCGGCGCCGAGCGCGGCAAGCTGCTCGCGATGCTGTGCCCGGCCCATGCGCGCGACCTCCTCGAACGCGACAGTGCCTGAGGCCGCCGGGCCGCCGATCTGGATCACCATCCGCAAGGCCGGCAATCGCGCCGCCTGCAACTGTCCGGGCCTGGCGCCCGCCAGCTCCGGCAGCAGCGTGTTGAGCATCTCCATGTAATTGCTGGTCTTGAACGCCGTCGCGGTGACGATCGCCGCGCAGCCGACCTTCTTCAGCGCGAATTCCAGCTCACTGAGCCGGTAGGCCGGATTGATCGTCACCAGGATCAGGCCGGCTTTGGCGGCGGCGAACTGGGTCAGCGTCCATTCCGGCCGGTTCAGCGACCAGATGCCGATCCGCTCCCCGCGTTCGAGCCCGAGCGCGAGGAAGCCCGCGGCGAGCGCATCGACCCGTTCGGCGAATTCTCTCCAGGTCCATCTGACGCCGTGGCTGGGCGAAACCAGCGCCTCGCGATTGCCCCAGCGCCGCACCGCCCGGTCGAGGCTGCGACCGATGGTGTCGCCGAGCAGCGGCGCGTCCGAGATGCCGCAAACGTAGCTGTCCGCTTTATCGGCCAAGTCGAAATCCTTTCTTCAAAAATGTTCGGGACGGTCTCTCCGTCGTCGTCATGCCCGGGGATAGCCGTCCCAAGGACGGCTTCGCTTCGCTCGCCTATGTCCCGGGCATACACGTGTTTGTGTCGCACGTTTGCACGTGGATGGCCGGGACGAGCCCGGCCATGACGTGGGGGAGAAAGCTCGGCTCTCCCTTACGCCGCCTTCTGCCCGCTTCCGGCAGCATCGAGCCCGGCGTAAACGCCGCGCTCGAATCCTGCGAATGCCTCCAGGCATTTCGCATCCGCGAATGGCAACAGCTGCATCAGGATCACGCCGGTGACGTCGCGCGCCGGGTCGATCCAGTAATAGGTGTTGGCGAGGCCCGCCCAGGCGAGGCTGCCGGCGCTACGCCCCTCGGCGGTCTTCGCGGTGTTGATCATGAAGCTGAGGCCCCACTTCTTCACCTGTTCCGGATAGAGATCGACGTCGTTGGTGTACATCGGTGCCGCCGTGGTCATCTTGCCCATCGCGAGATCGCCGATGTGGTTCTGCCCCATCGTCGCGACGGTCTCGGCTTTCAGCACCTGGTTGCCGTTGCCGCGGCCCTTGTTCAGGATCATCCGGGTGAACTTGATGTAGTCGGCCGCGGTCGAATAGAGGCCGCCGCCACCCATGTGGAATTCCGGCTCCTGCTCGAGCTCGAACGGGATGGCAGCCAACTGGCCGTCCTCGCCGCGCGCGTGCATGCCGACCAGGCGCTTGCGCATGTCGTCGGTGATCCTGAAGGCCGTGTCGCTCATGCCGAGCGGGTTGAACAGATTGTCGCGCAAGTAGGCATCCAGCCGCTTGCCGCTGGCGGCTTCCACCGCCTTGCCGACGAAATCGATGTTGGTGCCGTATTCCCAGCGCGTGCCGGGATCGGTCATGATCGGGGTCTTCAGTGCCGCATTCTGGCAGGTGGTGATCGCCGGCGTGCCGGTCTTGTCCAGATAGACCGCGAGATCGCCGTTCCACATATTGTAGCAGAAGCCGGCGGTGTGGGTCATGAGCTGGCGCAGCGTGATCGGTCCCTTCGCCGGGCGCAGCTTTGCCTCGCCGTTGGCATCGAAGCCTTCGAGCACCTGCGGATTGGCGAGATCGGGCAGGATATCGCCAATCGGCGCATCCAGCGACAGCTTGCCCTGCTCGACCAGCTGCATTGCGCCCGCTGACGTCACCGCCTTCGTCATCGAGGCAATCCAGAACACGCTGTCATCGGTCATCGTGTCGGGCTTGGACAGGTCGCGTTGGCCGAATGCGCCCTGATACAACACGTCGTTACCGCTCGCGGCGATCGCGACGACGCCCGGAATCTCCTTGGCCTCGCTCTTCTGACGCAGAATCTCATCGATCTGTGTTTTGCCTTGCATGGCGTTTCCTCGGGTTTGATTATCGTTGGAAGCGATCGATTGTCGTCCCACATGCCCGGCGCGGCAAGCGCATCTGCGCGCATGCGCCGGTCGCGATGTCGTGACTTGACGGTCTTGGCCTCACGCAGGACGACAACGGGGCTGAACGGCGACGCTCCTTCGCAATCTGCGGTGGATGGCCACACGTCGCCCTCACCCTGGATGGGGCTCCAGGCGATATGTTTCACGAGTTTTCGGACGCCTGAAACATTTCGTGAGCTGTTGCGTTCAGCACCCGGTCCGATCCATGGGCCGATTAAAACTTGATGCAAATGTTGCCGTCCGTCGATGGGTGGCAAGGGGGACCTGAGATGATTTCGACCTGGAGCGAATGGAAGCGCTATCCCCGTCAGGGACGCGGGGAGAACCTGGAGGCGCCGATTTCGCCCGGCATTTACGAGGTCCGCATCGCCGGCACCGGCGCACTCTATTCCTTCGGCGCGGTCGACAATCTGGCGCAGGCGCTGGCGCTGCTGCCGGTCGGCTCGAAGTCATGGTTCGGCCGCCGAGACAGGTCCGACGTTCCCGATCTGGAATACCGGACGTGCGCGACATCCACGAAGGCTGACGCCAAGGCGGCGGCCGAGCGCATGATCGGCCGCCGCGAGACCTACATGAGCGGCGCGGCCTAAGGCCGCTGCCAGTTTAACTGCCATCTGACGTGCGTTGCAGGGCGGTGCATTGCGCATCGTCCGTCCCTATATTGCGGCCGATCCGATCGCCCCAGGGAGAAACGCCATGACCCCGACTGCCGCCGCACGCGCCCCGCAAGCCACGTCCAATTTGCGCGACCGGTTGAAGGATCCGTCGCTCTTGAGGGAGGCCTGCTACATCGACGGCGCCTGGGTCGGCACGCCGGTCTTTGCCGTCAACAATCCCGCCACCGGCGTCGAGCTCGCCAAGGTTCCGCAGCTTGGTGCGGAGGAGACGACCAAGGCGGTCGAAGCCGCCGAGCGCGCCTTTCCAGCCTGGGCCAAGCACACCGCCAAGCAGCGCTCCAACATCCTGCGCAAATGGTTCGAGCTGATCATCGCCAATCGCGAGGACCTCGCGCTGATCCTCACTTCCGAGCAGGGCAAGCCGCTCTCCGAGGCGCTCGGCGAGGTCGATATCGGCGGCGCCTATGTCGAGTTCTTCGCCGAGGAGGCGCGTCGCGTCTATGGCGAGACCATCCCGACGCAACGTCCCGATGCGCGGCTGCTCGCGATCAAGCAGCCGATCGGCGTCTGCGGTGCGATCACGCCGTGGAATTTCCCGAACTCGATGATCACACGCAAGGTGTCCCCGGCGCTCGCCGCCGGTTGCACCGTGGTCCTGAAGCCTGCCAACGAGACGCCGCTGTCGGCGTTGGCGCTCGCCGCGCTTGCCGAGAAGGCCGGCGTGCCCAGGGGCGTCTTCAACATCATCACCGGCGATGCCGCGCCGATCGGCAAGGTGTTGTGCGAGCATCCGGCCGTGCGCTTCGTCGGCTTCACCGGCTCGACCGCGGTCGGCAAGATTCTCTATCAGCAGGCCTCGGTCGGCGTGAAGCGGCTCGGCCTCGAGCTCGGCGGCAATGCGCCGTTCGTGGTGTTCGACGATGCCGACATCGACGCGGCGGTCGAAGGTGCGATCGTCTCGAAATACCGCAACATGGGCCAGACCTGCGTCTGCGCCAACCGCCTCTACGCCCAGGACAAGATCTACGACGAGTTCGTGCAAAAACTGTCGAAGAAGGTCGCGGCGATGAAGATCGGCGACGGCACCGAGAGCGGCGTCACGCAAGGGCCCTTGATCAACATGAAGGCGATCGACAAGGTCGAGCGCCACATCGCCGATGCCGTGAAGCGCGGCGCCAAGGTCGTCACCGGCGGCAAGCGCAGCGAGCTCGGACGCTCGTTCTTCGAGCCGACCGTGCTGGCCGACGTCAAGCCGGACTCCCTGGTGTCGCAGGAGGAGACCTTCGGCCCGCTCGCGCCGGTGATCCGCTTCAAGGACGAGGCCGACGTCATCGCGATGTGCAATGCCTCGCCGTTCGGTCTGGCCTCCTATTTCTATTCCCGCGATCTCGGCCGCGTCTGGCGCGTCGCCGAAGCGCTGGAGTCGGGCATGGTCGGCGTCAACACCGGCCTGATCACCACGGAGGTCGCGCCCTTCGGCGGCGTCAAGGAAAGCGGCCTGGGGCGCGAAGGTTCACATCACGGCATCGAAGAATATGTCGAGATCAAATACGTGATGATGGCGGGAGTGTAGCCGCCGGCCTCGCTTGACGCAGATCAAGAGACCTCGGGCGAGACGGCATAGTCTGGCGCGAGCGACATCATATGGTGGCGCGCGCGCAAGATTGCAGCTCGCGAATGCTGACGAGGATCTCTTTCGTTCCGGGTGAAAAGCAACTTCTAGGCCGCTTCTGGCAGAGCGCCTCGGGATATTGGCGCGGACCAACGGCGTGGACAGCGTGGCTTCTGGTAGTCGCGCTGATCGTCAACGTCATCCTGCAGCTCCTGACGCAATACGGACTCAACTTCTGGAATCGTGACTTCTTCAACGCCATTGGCCGGAAGGACCAGGCGGAGCTTCTGTCCCAGGCGTTCCGGTTTCTGCCGCTGGCGGCGGCGAGCATTGCCCTGACCGTGTTCTCGGTGTGGGCACGCATGACCCTGCAGCGTTCCTGGCGCCAGTGGCTGAGCAACAGCCTCTATAGCGACTGGCTGGCAGATGATCGTCTTCCGAGGCGCAACGCAATCCAGGGACATCACGAGGCACCGGAGTATCGCATCGCCGAGGATGCCAAGGTCGCGACGGACCTCCCGATCGATCTGGCAACCGGTCTGCTTCAATCGGTGCTCACGATTGCAACGTTCGTCGGGGTGCTATGGTCGGTCGGCGGCAGTCTGGAAATCAATTTCGACGGTATCGCCTTTGCGATTCCCGGTTACCTCGTCCTCGCCGTGATCGCGTATTCCGCGCTGCTGGTGATCGGCATCTGGCTGACGGCCGGCCGTCTGACGCGGGTCATCGAGGAAAACAAGCGCATGGAAGCCGAACTGCGGGCGATTGGAACACATGTGCGCGAGACCCGCGAAGGCAAGGTGGTGCAGGAGGCCGGCATGAATGGCCGCCACGCCGTTGGCGCCGCCTTGAAAGCCGTGATTGCGATCTGGCGAATCTACTGCTGGCAATTGATGCGGATGACGCTGGTGACTTATACGGGTCTGCTGGTGACGCCGGTGGTCGGCCTCTTGCTTTGCCTCCCCAAGTATCTTGGCGACACGATGACGCTGGGCGAGGTGGTTCAGGCTTCAGCGGCATTCGTCGTGGTCCAGACCGCGTTCAACTGGTTCACGGACAATTATGCCAAGCTCGCGGAATGGACCGCCTCCGCCAACCGGGTTGCCGAACTCCTGCTGGCCCTGGATGCGGATGGCGCGCCCGGCGATGAAGCGGGTCATCCATCCATCCCCGCCAAACGCATCGTGCCGTCGGACGCCTGAGACGAGCGCGGCGCGCCCGATCGACAAGGTGCGCGCTAAATCTTCAGCTCTTCGCCCGTCACGCGCCGATACGCTTCCAGATATCGTTTGCTGGTTGCATCGACGACGCTGGCCGGCAGTGGAGGCGGCGGGGCGTCGCCGTTCCAGCGGCCGGCGCGGCGTTCGACGTCGAGATAATCGCGGAGCGGCTGCTTGTCGAAGCTCGCCTGCGGCTGGCCGGGCTTGTAGGCATCCACCGCCCAGAAGCGCGAGGAATCCGGCGTCATGACTTCGTCGATCAGGATGATGCGGCCGTCCTTGTCGCGGCCGAACTCGAACTTGGTGTCGGCGATGATGATGCCTTGCTCGCGCGCCAGCTCCTCGCCGAGCGTGTAGATCGCGCGCGTCATGCTCTCCAGCGTGTAGGCGACCTCGTCGCCGACCACTTCGCGCATCCTGGCGATGGTGATGTTCTCGTCATGGCCGCTCTCGGCCTTGGTCGCCGGGCTGAAGATCGCGGGCTCCAGCTTCTCGCTTTCGACGAGGTCTGCCTTCAGCTTCTCGCCGGCCAGCGTGCCGCTCGCGGCATATTCCTTCCAGGCGGAGCCTGAGAGATAGCCGCGGATCACGCATTCGATCGGGAACACGGTGGTCCGCTTGCACAGCATGGCGCGGCCGAGAATCTCGGCGCGGTGCGGCTTCAACGCCGGCACGGCCGCAACGATCTCGTCGGTGTCCGCGCTGATCATGTGATGCGGAACCACGCCTTCGAGCTCATTGAACCAGAACGCGCTGATCTGCGTCAGCACGGCGCCCTTCATCGGAATGGTCTCGCCCATCACCACGTCGAAGGCGCTGATGCGGTCGGTGGTGACGAGCAGCAGGCGGTCGTCGTCGACGGCGTAGATGTCGCGCACCTTGCCGCGTCCGATCTTGGGCAGCGGCAGGTCGCTGGAGAGCATGGTGGTCATCGGCATGGCTTTCGCAGACAGGGCCTTCAGGTAAAAATCCGGCCGCGCCGGATGGCGCAGCCGGAAACCGGATTAGCCTATTCCGGCAACGGAATGAACTCGTGTTCCTGCGGAACTGCGGCGAAGCGGCCGGTTTTCCAGTCCTGCTTGGCCTGCTCGATCCGCTCCTTGCTGGAGGAGACGAAATTCCACCAGATGTGGCGCGGTCCTTCCAGCGCATCGCCGCCGAGAAACATCATCCGCGTTGCCTTGAGCGCCTTCACGGTGATGCGGTCGCCGGGCCGGAAGATCAGGAGCCGCGGCCCCTCGTAACGTTCGTTCGCGATCTCGACCTCGCCCTCCACCACGTAGATCGCGCGCTCCTCATGATCAGGATCGAGCGGCACGGTCGCGCCCGCGACCGCTGTGACCTCGGTGTAGAACCAGGGGGACACCATCGTGACGGGCGAGGCGATGCCGAAGGACGAGCCCGCGATCACGCGTGCGGTAAAATCGCGCTCGGAGATCATCGGCAGTTCGCCGGCGGCGTAGTGCTGGAACGACGGCGCGATCTCTTCCGATCCGGCCGGCAGCGCGATCCAGCTCTGCAATCCCAGCATCTTCTGGCCCGAGGCGCGCTGCGCATCCGGCGTGCGTTCGGAATGCGCGATGCCGCGGCCGGCCGTCATCAGATTCATCGCCCCCGGCGCGATCTCCTGGACGTTGCCCTCGCTGTCGCGATGCATGATCGCGCCGTCGAACAGATAGGTGACGGTCGCGAGCCCGATATGCGGATGCGGCCGCACGTCCATCCCCTTGCCGGAGACGAACTGAACGGGGCCGAAATGATCGAAGAAGATGAAGGGCCCCACCATCTGCCGCTTGCCATGCGGCAACGCGCGGCGCACCGCGAATCCGTCGCCGAGATCGCGCGTCCGCGGCACAATGACGAGATCGAGCGCATCGCAGGACATGGGATCGCCGAGCACGGGATCGTTCGAGGGTTGCCAGCTCATGGATGGGACTCCTTTTGGCTTTGTTGAGCCGACGGTAGCAGACTTTCACATCAGCGTCGCGACAAAGCGAGCGCCCGACGTCACAGCTGCGATAGCCTACATACTCCGCTGTCATGCCCCGGCTTGACCGGGGCATCCAGTACGCCGCAGCCTATCGATCCAATCACAACCGCCTCGGAGTACTGGATCGCCCGGTCAAGCCGGGCGATGACAGCGGTGGGCGTCGCTAGCCCTTGCATGCCGATGGCCTTGAAAAAACGGGCGCAACGAACGATGTTCGGCTGCCTTCAACCGCAACCGTCGCATCGCCTGATGACCCTTGCCGCAACCGAGCTCGCCTTTCGCGCTGCCAGCGTCGCGCTGCTGCTGGTGCTGGTGGCGTCATTACTCTCCGATTTCCGCAATGTCCTCGCCGCCCGGCTCGGCGCCGCCTTCGCGCTCGGCTCGGCGGCGCATGCCGCGAGCTATTCCATCGGCGTGTCGTCGCCCGTTCCGATCTGGCATGCGCCGCTGATTGCGCTGTCGACCGGCAACATCGTGGTGTTCTGGCTCTTCACGCGCGCGCTGTTCGACGACGAGTTTCGCCTGCGCTGGTGGCACGGATTGATTTGGCTGGCGGTGACTGCGTTCAGCCTTGTCGGATGTCTGTGGATTGCGCCGGGCGGAAACGTGCGGATCTCCGTGACTGTGGTGAACCTGATCGTGCTCGGCTTCATCGCGCTCGCGGTGGCCCAAACGGTCAATTCGTGGTCAGCCGATCTGGTCGAACGTCGCCGCCGTGTTCGCGTCTTCATCGTCAGCGCCGCCGCGCTCTATGGCGGGTTGAATGCCGTGCTCCAAATCCTCGTTGGCGGCATTGCCGGCGATGTCGCCAACACGATCAATACCGGTGTGCTCGCCTGCATCGTCGCGGCTATCGCCTACGCCATGATGCGCGTCGATGGCGGCGATCTGTTTCCGGCGCCGGTGGGGGCGCCGACAATCGTGACGCAGCCCGCGACGGTCGATGAATCCGCCGACCAGAAGCTCATCGACGCCCTGATGCGGCTGATGGCGGACGAGCGGGTCTATCGCCAAGAGAACATCACCATCGGCGCCTTGGCGGGCCGGCTCAAGATTCCCGAATACAGGCTGCGCCGGCTGATCAACCAGCGGCTTGGCTATCGCAACTTCAATGTGTTCCTGAACAATCACCGGATCGAGGAGGCCAAGGCCGCGCTCGCCGACCCCACCCAGGCCGAGGTCCCCGTCATCACCATCGCGATGGATGCCGGCTTCCAGTCGCTCGGACCATTCAACCGCGCCTTCAAGGCAGTGACCGGCGTGACACCGACGGAATACCGGCGGCTGAAGGTGAATGTGGCCTAGTTTTTAAGCCTTTCCAATTACGAAGAAATTTCAGAATCGGCGAGCCTCGCCCGGCTTCGACCGAGCCGATTTCCAAATTCGGCGAGCCGTCATCGGCGAGCTCCGGCTTCCTCCCCGGCACATCTCTCGAAGCCGGAGAAAGCCCGTGACCCGCCGCCGCAAGATCATTCTGCTCGCCGCCTCGATCGCCTGTGCCGGCCTCGCTCTCGGCGCGGTTCGCGCCCAGGACATGCCCAAGGTCGCCACCGGCTTCGTCGCCGACATCCTCTGCGCCGAGACGTTCGTCTCGGGCCTCGATATCAGGCGCAATTTCAGCGAGACCAACGATGCGATGCCTGGCACCAGCCTGATCACCTGGGCGATGGACTACCAGGTCGATCGCGTGCGCAAGGACGTCACGGTGACATTGTTCGGCATTGGCCGCAGCCATGCAATCTATCGCGAGGGGCTGGGCTGCACGCTCGAGCATGGCGCGGCGATTGCCGACGTCACGGTGCCGGCGGACGACGGGCAACCGGCGCTGCTCCCCGAGATCGCCGGCCACGCGATCGTGCCGCCGCAAAGTCCCGAGCTCGCCGCCGCGCTCGACCGCGCCTTCGCGGAGCCCGCACGGCCGCCCCACCGCCACACCCGCGCGGTCGTCGTGATGAAGGCGGGCCGGATCATCGCCGAGCGCTATGCGGACGGTATTGAACCGGAGACGCCGCTGCTCGGCTTCTCCATGACGAAATCGGTGATCTCGGCGCTAACAGGCGTGCTGGTGCGTCAGGGCAAGCTGAAGCTCGACGGGCCCGCGCCGGTCGCGGCCTGGAAAGATCCGAATGATCCGCGCCATGTCATCACCGTCGATCAGTTGTTGCGTCACACCGCGGGGCTGGCGCTCGGCAGCTCGTTGCAGGCCTCTCTCGGCTCGGCGTTCGAACCGGTCAACAGGATGAAGTTCGTGGAGACCGACATGGCCGCCTATGCGGCGAGCATCCGGCTCGAGACGACACCGGGCAGGGCGTGGAACTACCACGACGGCAACTTCCTGATTCTCTCGCAGTTGATCCGCAACGCCGCCGGCGGCAAACCCGCTGACGCGCTCCGCTTCGCGCGCCGCGAATTGTTCGGCCCGCTCGGCATGCGCCATGTCGTGCTCCAGCTCGATGGCTCGGGCACGATCGAAGGATCGAGCGAGATGCTGGCGTCAGCGCGCGACTGGGCGCGCTTCGGCCAGCTCTATCTCAATGACGGCGTCGCCGGCGGCAAGCGCATCCTCCCTGAGGGCTGGGTGAGCTACTCGTCCTCGCCGACGCCAAATGCCTGGGTTGGCATCGGCGCCGGATTCTGGACCAACCAGGGCGATAGCTTCGGCGCAACCTTCCGGATCGAACACGGCTGGCCCCGCGATGCCTTCTTCGCCAAGGGCACGATCGGGCAGTACACCATCGTGATCCCGTCCGAGCGCCTGGTGATCGTGCGCATGGGACGCTCACCGAATGCGCCGCCGGAGGCGGACGGCGTGTTCGATCTCGTGCGGGATGTGGTGGCCACGACGCGCGAGAAGGGGAAGATGCCGGGAGCGGATTGAGGTGTTTCTTACCCTCCCCCTCCAGGGGAAGGTAAGAAGCGGACGCGGCTCTAGCTCCTACCTCCCCAGCTCCGTCGCCTGTGCCACGCGATCGAACCGCTCCAGCGTCATGATCGCATCCGCGAACTTCTCCGCCCGCGCATTCAGCACCGGGCGCGCCAACGTCAGGAATTTCTGCTGCATCGCCTGCGTGTCCGGGAACGAATTCGGCTCTCCCGACGGATCGGCATAGAGCCGCTCGTGCACGCCATCGTCGGTGGTGATGCTGACGCGGGCGCCGAACGGATGGGTGCGGCCCTCCAGCCGGTCGTCCTGCACGACGTCGAACTTGTCGGCCAGCGCGTCGATCGCGGCATCGCCAAGCCGGTTGTAATCGTCCCAGCCGAACGAGCCTTGGTCGAGCGCGAGCGCGCCGGTGAAGAACATCGAGAACTGGCCGCCGACGATCGAGCGCGGGTGCCGCTTGGTCGCGGCATCGCCGGTCAGCGTGATGCCGTTGCGGTGCAGGCCGATCTCGACGCGCTTGACCTGGTCCGGCGTCAGATTGTGCTCGCGCCGCATCGCGATCAGCGCGTCGATCGCGGCATGAGTATAGCGGCAGCTCGGATAAGGCTTCACGCCGATCTTCATGGTCTCATAGGTCTTGCCGAGCTCGGCGACCGCCTTGTCCGGATGCGCGTCGTCGGTATAGCCGGCGAGCAGGCCGTGCTTGCCCTCGACCGATTCCGTCGCGCCGACGAAATCGTTGCGCGCCAGCGTCGCGGCGATCACGCCGTTCATTGCGGCGGCGCCGACCTGGTAGCGCTTGTTCCAGGCGCCGTTGACCAGGAATTGCAGCGAGCCCGCGGCCTGGCTGCCGGAGACGCCGAAGGCGGCGATGAGCTGCTTCTCGCTGAGGCCGAACAGCTTGCCGGCCGTCGCGGCCGCGCCGTAGGTGCCGGCGGTCGCGGTCGGATGAAACCCGCGCGCATAATGCGAGGTCGGGTCGAGCGCGTTGCCGAGCCGGCAGCAGACCTCATAGCCCGCGACGATCGCGGTCAGCACGTCACGGCCGGACGCGCCGACCATCTCGCCGACGGCGAAGGCGGCGGGAACCACCGGCGCGCTCGGATGCAGCGAGGAATCGGCGTGGGTGTCGTCGAAGTCGAGGGAATGGCCGAGCGCGCCGTTGAGCAGCGCCGCGACAGCCGGCGTCCAGGTCTTGGCATCGCCGAACACGGTCGATTCGCCCTTGGTGTCGAGCGCCAGCGCCTCCAGCATTTTCAGCATCGACGGGGTCGATTCGGCCTCGCGTCGCGCCCGGATCGCGCTGCCGAGGAAATCCAGCGTCAGCACTTTTGCGCGATCCAGCACCTCCGCAGGAATATCCTGGTATTTCAGGTTGAAGACATAGGCGGCGAGCGTTGCGGTTTCGTGGGCCATCGTGTTTCCTCGTTTTGGCGCGCAAGTTAGGCGGGCTGATTTGGCCTTTCAAGCGGCCTTGGGGCAGCGGGCATCAGCCATGCTTTTGCTTGGCTTCCAGGATCGGACCGGGACTTCGATGGCACTCAGAAAAGAGCTGTTCGACCATATCAGGTCGCGGCGCACGCAATTGGGGCTGGCGATCCGGGTCACGGTGGCCGCGGCTGCGGCCTATGCGATCGCGACCGCGCTACATCTGTTGCTGCCGCTCTGGGCGGTGCTGACCTCCTTGATCGTGACCCAGATGAGCGTCGGCCGCTCGCTGAAGGCGACGCGCGACTACATGCTCGGCACCATCGGCGGCGCCGTCTATGGCGGCGCCATTGCGATCCTGATTCCTTATTCCAGCGAAGCCGGCCTGCTGGGGCTTCTGGTGCTCTCCGTCGCCCCGCTCGCCTTCATCGCCGCGATCAATCCGAGCCTCAGCGCCGCCACGGTCACCGCCGTGATCGTGCTCCTGGTTCCGACCATGCACCACTCCGATCCCATGACCTCGGCGATCGACCGGGTCAGCGAGGTCGCAGTCGGCGCCGTCACGGGATTGCTGGTCTCGTTCCTGGTGCTGCCCTCCCGCGCGGTGCGGCAAATCCGCGCCAGCGCGGCGACGCTGCTCGAATTGATCGCGGATGCCTTCACCGAGCTGCTCGCGGGCCTCACGCGCGGCCGCGACAACGACGCGCTGCACCGGATCCAGGACGGCATCGGCACGGCCATGGTCAGCCTCAACGCGATTGGCTCCGAGGCCGAGCGCGAGCGCGCCGCGCGCCTGTCGAGCGGCCCGGACACGGGTCCCCTGCTGCGAACCATCCTGCGGCTGCGCCATGACGTCGTGATGATCGGCCGGGCGACGGTCGTGCCATTGCCGATCGAGGTGCAGACGCGACTATCGGGCCCGCTGACCGAGGTCTCGACGGTGATCGCGCGCTTCCTGCGCTCCGCCGCCGCGGCCTTGCGCGAAGGTGCCGGTGCGCCGCCGATCCATCCGGTCCACGTCGCGCTCCAGCACTATGCCGAGGCGGTCGCGTCTGTCCGCCAGGATGGCCTGATTCGCGGCGAGCCCGGCGACACCGCCGAGCGCTTCTTCGCGCTCGGTTTCTCCCTCGAGCAGATGCATCAGAATCTGTGCGATCTCGACCGCGTCGTCGGCGAATGGTCGGAGGTGGCGGCCGGCAAGTCCGCGCGAGTGGCGGAGTGAGCTACCGCTTGGTCAGGCCCTTGCCCTGCATGCGCCAGACCAGGAGGTCAATACGGTCCTGGCCGAAGAACGGCTCGTTCTCGAACACGAAGGTTGGCACGCCCCAATGGCCTGATGCTGCGTGGTCCTTCTCGTTCTCCGCGATCACCCGCTCGTAACGGTCCGGATCTGCTGTGATGGCCGTATCCATCGCGGCGAGATCGAAGCCGGCTTTGTCAGCCGCGCGCGCGAGATGATCGCCTTCGTTCCATCCCGCGACCGAACCGTCCCACAGCACGCGTGCGATCGCGTATGTAAATGCGAGCGAGCGGCCCTCGAGCTGCGCCATGGCGCCCAACCGGGTCAGGCGGTGGATGTAGGGCTGCTTCGCCGCGACCTCCAGCGTCGTCATGTCCTGCACGATCGGGTCAGGCCGGGGAAATCGGAACGGAATGCCCTCGTATTCCGCCACGCGGGTGGAATCGCGGACAACATAGCGTGCGAACTGCGGGTTGGCTTTCTTGAAGAAGCCGGGCACGCGCACCGCGAGCGGATAGACCGGACGCAGGTTCACCGCGAGATCGTGATCTTCGACCAGCTTCAGCGTCTTGGGCAGCGCCAGATAGCTGTAAGGACTGCGGAAGGAGAAGAAGAGATCGACTGACAAGGTCATCGTGCCGGCTCCACGATCCGTCCCATCATGCCGCGGACCACCAGCTTGTGGAAGGGCATGATGAGGGTGAGATAGGCTCTGCCGAGCAGGTTATGCGTCCTCACCAGCGTCGTCGAGGTCACCTGACGGCTCGCGGCGCTGCCCGAAACGTCGACCACGATGCGGAAATCGAGATGAGAATCGTCGAAGCCGGCAACCAGACGTTCCGGCGTTTCGCTTAGCACTGGAAACAGCCCGATCAAGCCGCAGGGCGCCGGCGCGCCTTCGCCCGACGTCTTCAGCCCGAACGGCCTCACCAGAATGTTGCGCAGACGCAGCAGTGCGTCGATCCAGCGCGGTCCGTCCAGCACCATCCTGGTGCAGGCCTCGCGGGCATTCACTGCCGTCGCGCCGACTTCCACGCGAAACGCGTCGATGAACTGGGCACCGGCCAGCAGTGCATTGGCATCGACCTCAGGCGTGACTTCGCGGATCATCCCGATCATCCCGCCAATCTGCGCGTCAGCATCCGGAAGCGCAAGATCAGCAGGCCGGCATAGACGAACGTGCCGATCGAGAATCCGATCCAGACTCCGACCGCGCCGAGCCCGGCATCGAACGCCAGCACCCAGGCGATGGGAAAGGCAATGCCCCAATAGCCGATCGCCGCGAACAGCAGCGTCATCCTGGTGTCGTTGAGGCCGCGCAGCGCGCCACCCATGATGGTCTGGAGGCCGTCGGCGATGAAGAAGGTGGCGCCGACCAGGAGCAGCGTCCCGGTCAGTTCGACGGTGGCCGCGCTTTCGCTGCCGGCGCCGAAAAACAGCCGGCCGAGTTGGTAGCGCCCGATGATGATGGCGATCGTCAGCGCGGACACCAGCGCGACGCCGAGCACGGCCGCGGCCAGCCCTGCGCGCTTCACGGCCGCGGGATCGCCGCGGCCGAAGGCATGGCCGACCCGCACCGTCGCCGCCATGCCGATGCCGAGCGGCACCATGAACAGCACGGCCGTGACCTGGAGCGCGATCTGATGCGCGGCGAGCGCCGTGGTCGAGATCAATCCCATCAGCAGCGCCGCCGAGGAGAACAGGCCGTATTCCATCAGCAGCGAAAACGAGATCGGCGCGCCGATGGAAATGAGCTGGCGCATCAGGGGCCAGTCGATCCGCCATAGACGGGCGAGCGGGCGGTAGTCCGCAAAAGGCTTGCGCAGCCCTGCGATGGCGAGAGCGGCGACGAAGGTGCCGAGATTGACCAGCGTGGTCGCAAGCCCCGCGCCGAACAGACCGAGTTCCGGCAGGCCGAACAGGCCGTGGATCAGGGCATAGACCAGCGCGGCATTGATGGGAATCGCCGCGACCGTGATCCACAGGGGTGCCTGCGGCCGGTTTACCGCGCTCATCATGCCACGCACTGCGATGAAGCCGAGCGCCGGTGCAATGCCCCAGGCAAGTCCGTTCAGGTAACGCTGGGCGAGGCTGGCTGAATGCGGCGCCTGCCCGAGCGCGAGCAGGATCTGCTCGCCATAGAGCGGCGAGGCCATCATCGGCAGCGAGATCAGAAGCGCGACCCATAGCCCCACGCGCAGGGAGCGGCGGATCAGCCTGACATCGCCGGCGCCGAACGCCTGCGCCGCCAGCGGCGACACCGCGGACGTCAATCCGAGGCCGAACGTGAAGCTGACGAAATAGACCGTATGGGCCAGCGCCGCCGCGGCCACCGCATCCTCGCCGAGCCGCCCGATCATCGCGAGATCGGTGGTGATCATCGCGATCTGCCCGAGCTGCGTCAGCATTAACGGCACGGCGAGGCGCAGCGTCTCGACGAATTCTTCGGCGAGATGGTTTGGCGGCACGCCGGCCTGCGGCTGCGCATGATGTCGGACGGTGTCGAGCATGGCACCTCACTAGCATCGCTGGGCGACGAAAACATGGCCCTCGTGTCCCGGACGCGCAAAGCGCGAGCCGGGACACAGAAGCCACAGCCGGGGCTCTTGGCGGAATGGGCCCGGCTCAGCAGCGCATCACTGACGTGCTGCGCTGCGTCCGGGGCACGAGGCGATACGGCGAAATGCGACGCTCACGCTTTTCCCCTCTCCCGCTGCTGCGGGAGAACGGAAGAAGGACGCCTCAGCCCTTCCGCTCCGGGACGCGCTTGATCCTCGCCCCAAGCGCGTTCAGCCGTTCCTCGATGCGCTCATAGCCGCGCTCGATCTGGTCGGCGTTGTTGATGGTCGAGGTGCCTTCGGCGCAGACGGCGGCGAGCAGCATCGCCATGCCGGCGCGAATATCGGGCGAGGTCATCGTCGCGCCGTGCAGGCGGCTGGGGCCGGCGATGATGGCGCGGTGCGGGTCGCACAACACGATGCGCGCGCCCATCGCGATCAGCTTGTCGACGAAGAACATCCGCGATTCGAACATCTTCTCGAACATCAGGATCACGCCCTCGCATTGCGTGGCGGTGACGATCGCGATCGACATCAGGTCGGCCGGGAAGGCCGGCCAGGGCTGGTCCTCCAGCTTGGGCACATGGCCGCCGAAATCGTCCTGAATCTTCAGCGTCTGGTTCGATGGCACGATGAGATCGTCGCCCTCGACGCGGCAGAGGATGCCGAGCCGCTCGAAACCCATGCGGATCGAGCGCAGATGCTCGACGCCGGCGCGCGTGATGCGCAGCGGCGAGCGCGTCACCGCGGCAAGCCCGATCAGCGAGCCGACCTCGATGTGGTCGGGCTGGATCCGGTAAGTCGTTTCCCCGAGCGTCGCCGGCCCGTGCACGATCATGGTGTTGGTGCCGATGCCCTCGATCTTCGCGCCGAGCGCGACCAGGAAATTGGCGAGGTCCTGCACATGCGGCTCGGAGGCCGCGTTGCGCAAATAGGTGACGCCGTCGGCGGCGACCGCCGCCACCAGGGCGTTCTCGGTCGCGGTGACGCTGGGCTCGTCCAGGAAGACGTCCGCTCCGGTCAACTTCGGCGCGCGGAACTCCAGCCGGTCGGTCGCGGTGACCTTTGCCCCCAGCTGCTCAAGCGCCAGCACATGGGTGTCGAGCCGGCGCCGGCCGATGACATCGCCGCCGGGCGGCGGCAGCATCAGCTCACCGCAGCGAGCGAGCAGGGGCCCCGCGAGCAGGATCGAGGCGCGAATGCGCACGCAGAGCTCGGGATCCAGGTCGGCGGCGCGGATGCTCTTGGCGTGAATCACCAGCGTATTGCGGGCGCTCCATTCCGCCGATGCGCCGACGGAGCGGATCAGCTCGACCAGCGTCTCGGTGTCGCGGATCCGTGGCACGTTGTGAAGCGTCACCGGATGCTCGGTGAGCAGCGCGGCGGCGATGATCGGCAGCGCCGAATTCTTGTTGCCGGACGGCTCGATCGAGCCCGAGAGCCGGTGACCGCCCTCGACGATGTATTGGATGGGCGCCACTTGGTCTCTCGCTGTCCTGTTGCGGTGGGCGGGCTGCTTCGGAGGCGGAAACTACCGAGAATTGAGCAGGGTAGCAATTCTGCACTTGTCGCGGCCGTGGGCTTCTCACGGCCCGAAGAGGCCTGCCGCGCGATGGCGGGTGGTGAAGTTCAGGGTTGCTAACCGTCATGCCCGGGCCCGTCCCGGGCATCGACGTTCTTTGTGCCGCAGTTGAGACGTGGATGGCCGGGTCAAGCCCGGCCATGACGCCGTAGAGGCAGGCAGCTAGCGCTAGATATCGATCGTCGCGCTGAGCGAGTGTTCCTGGATGAAGTCGCGGCGCGGCTCGACCACGTCGCCCATCAGCTTGGTGAAGATGTCGTCGGCCTCGTCGACCTCCTTGACCTTCACCTGGAGCAGCGAGCGTGCATCGATGTCCAGCGTCGTTTCCCAGAGCTGTTCGGGGTTCATCTCGCCGAGACCTTTGTAGCGCTGGAGCGTGACGCCCTTGCGACCGGCGTCAGTGACGGCCTCGAACAGGTCGACCGGGCCGTAGACAATGTGCTCGACATCCTTGCGCCTGAGCTTGCCGGGGCGGGCATAAACGTCCTGGAGCTTCACGGTGTATTCGTCGAGCTTGCGCGCCTCGACCGAGCCGAGAAAGGCGTCGTCGATGACGGCGGCTTCCTTGACGCCGCGCACCGTGCGCTCGAACTGGAAGCCCTGACCTTCCACATACTGGCCGATCCAGCCGCGCTCGACCTCCTCGGACTGATTGTCGAGGCGGCCGGCGATATATTGCGCGGCCGCCGCAGCTTTCTCCGGATCGCCGTAGATCGCCTTGTTCAGCACGCCGGTGATCGCGGCCTGCTCGATCACCTTGCGATTGTAGCGGCTGTGCAAATTGCGCAAAACACTGCGGACGACGCGGGCATCGTCGACCAGCGAACGCAGGTCGCGGCCGCTGCGATCGCCGCCGGCGCCGGGAAGGAACACGCAGTCGTCGAGCCCGGTGTCGATCAGATAGTCTTCCAGTGCCCGCTCGTCCTTCAGGTACTGCTCGGACTTGCCTCTGCTGACCTTATAGAGCGGCGGCTGGGCGATATAGAGATAGCCGCCGTCGATGATTTCACGCATCTGGCGGTAGAAGAAGGTGAGCAGCAGCGTGCGGATGTGAGCGCCATCGACGTCGGCGTCCGTCATCACGATGATCTTGTGATAGCGCAGCTTCTCGATCGAGAATTCGTCGCTGATGCCGGTGCCGAGCGCGGTGATCAACGTGCCGATCTGCTCCGAGGAGAGCATCTTGTCGGGACGCACGCGTTCGACGTTGAGGATTTTGCCGCGCAGCGGCAGCACCGCCTGGAATTCGCGGTTGCGGCCCTGCTTGGCGCTGCCGCCCGCGGAGTCGCCCTCGACGATGAACAACTCGGATTTGGCCGGATCCTTTTCCTGGCAGTCGGCGAGCTTGCCCGGCAGCGAGGAGACCGAAAGCGGGCTCTTGCGGGTCAGCTCGCGCGCTTTTCGCGCGGCCTCGCGCGCGGCCGCGGCCTGGATCACCTTGCCGACGATCATCTTGGCTTCGCTCGGGTGCTCCTCGAACCAGGCCTGGAGCGCCTCGTTGAGGACATTCTCGACCACGGGGCGCACTTCCGAGGACACCAGCTTGTCCTTGGTTTGCGACGAGAATTTCGGATCGGGCACCTTCACCGACAGCACGGCGGTGAGGCCTTCGCGGCAATCGTCGCCCGTCAGCGCGATCTTTTCCTTCTTGGCGTTGGCCTCGGCATAGCCGTTGACCTGGCGCGTCAGCGCGCCGCGGAAACCGGCGAGATGCGTGCCGCCGTCCCGTTGCGGGATGTTGTTGGTGAAGCACAGCACGTTCTCGTGGTAGCTGTCGTTCCACCACAGCGCGGCCTCGATGCCGATGCCGTTGGCTTCCGAGCGCACCATGATCGGGGCCGGCACGATCGGGCTCTTGTTGCGGTCGAGGTATTTGACGAATTCCTCGACGCCGCCGGAATAGTGCATCTCCTCGCGCTTCTCGACCGCATGACGCATGTCGGAGAGGATGATGTTGACACCGGAATTGAGGAAAGCGAGCTCGCGCAGGCGGTGCTCGAGCGTGGCAAAATCGTATTCGACGTTCTTGAACGTCTCGGTCGAGGCCAGGAACGTCACCTCGGTGCCGCGCCTGCCCGGCGCGTCGCCAACCACCTTCAGCGGTGCGACGGCATCGCCATGGGCGAACTCGATATAGTGCTCCTTGTTGTCGCGCCAGATGCGCAGGCCGAGCTTGCTCGACAGCGCGTTGACGACGGAGACGCCGACGCCGTGCAGGCCGCCGGAGACCTTGTAGGAGTTCTGGTCGAACTTACCGCCGGCGTGCAGCTGGGTCATGATGACCTCGGCCGCCGAGATGCCTTCGCCCTTGTGGATGTCGACGGGGATGCCGCGGCCGTCGTCGCGCACGGTGACGGAATTGTCGGAATTGAGGATCACTTCGACCCGCGTGGCATGGCCCGCGAGCGCTTCGTCGATCGCGTTGTCGACGACCTCGTAGACCATGTGGTGCAGGCCCGAGCCGTCATCGGTGTCGCCGATATACATGCCCGGGCGCTTGCGGACGGCGTCCAGACCCTTGAGCACGCGGATCGATTCCGCCCCGTATTCGCTCGCGGTGGAGGGCTCGTTTTCGGCAGCAGGCTGCCGAGCAGGTTCTGTCATGAGAGGCCTTCGAGATGTCGCCCGAATCAGCGGCGCAAAAGGCGCTGATTTGCGGGGCTATTTGTGCCATGAAAGACTGCTTGCGCCTAGCGCAAAGTCTCTCCCGGCAACCCTTTGAACAGATAGGGTTTTTCGGCCGGTTTTCAAGGCTTTTGGAGGGCGATTTCCGGCACTGCAAAAAGCGCGATTCGGAGGCTCGTTCCGGGTCTTGCAAGACGTGGATTTTGCGGGGTCGGGAAGTGGTTCCGAACAGTCTTGGCCGTGACACGCGGAGGCGTTCCGCGGGCCCGGCCGGCGCGCTACGCCGTGCCGGAAGGCAGTGCGCCTCAGTACATCTGAAGCGGCAGCACGTCTCCGCCTGGCCCCACCAGGAGCCCCCAGGCCTCGCCGGCGGCAACGGTCAGCGCTTCGGTGCGGGCCGGGCGTCCGGGCAGGCGCAGCGCGTACGGGTACTTGCCGGGCGGCAGGTCGAGCATCGGGCCCTTCGGCGATTGCGGGCCGCCGGCGCCGGCCGCGATCTTCACCGTCTGCTTGTTGATCGTCAGCGAGGCCTCGTTCGGTCCCATATTTCCGAGCATAAGCCGCGCTTGGCCTGCTTTCGGCATGATGTCGGCCTTGGCCGCGGCATCCGAATTTTTCTGCGCCAGATTGACCGTGGTCTCGCCCTTGGCGCGACCGAGCTTGAGCACGGCCGGGCCTTGTGGCGAGGTGAAGTCGATCTGCGCGCGTTCTGCGGACACAGTCGCGCCGTCGGTCTTCTCCCGCCAGCCGAGCCTGGACAGCTCCGCACGGTAGAAGGCGAGGACGTCGCTGAGCGGAGCGGGAATGCTGGCCGCCAACTCGCGGCGGAACGGCGCCTCGCTGCCCGGCATCTTGGTGGTGGCGAACGATTTTAGCGAACGCTGTGTCGGCACGGGCAGTTGGGACTCGGGATCGGGCTTGAGCGGCTCGGACGATTTGGCCTGCACCTCCACCTCCGCGCTGGGCGCAGGCTTGGCCGCTTCCGTCACCAGGCCCGATCCATTGGCGCGGACATTCACCTTCGGACCCATCTGCATCACGGTCATCGAGATCGACTTGCCGCCCCTGGAGAATGCCATCACCGCCATGTTGGGCTGGTTGATGACGGAGGGCTGCTCCTTCCAGCCCGCAGTCTTCAGCGTCGTGCGGTAGAACGTGCTGAGCGTCTTTACGGTCGAGGACGAAGAGAATTCGAGCCGGCCGTCGCCGCCCTCGAACGTCACGCCCTCGGCGGTCTCGGGCAGCGGCACCGGCGTCTTGCTGTCGGCGAGCGCATTGAGCGGCGCATCGGACAGGGCGGCGGCCTGCGCCTTGCGCCTGGCCTCATCAGCGGCAATGAGCTGCTGAGCCGCGCCTAACGCATCGCCAAGGAACTTCTCGTCGGCCTCCTTCTTCGCCCTGGCGCGGGCGGCAAGCGCTGATTCCTTCACCTGCGCGGTCAGGCTGATCATCGTGAAATCGTATTTGCGGCCGAGTCGCAGCACGCCGTTTTCTTCCGCCGAGGAAATCTTGATCGCGATCTCGTCGCCGGGGGCGAGGGGCGCGCTGCCATCCTCCTGCCAGCCGCGCGCGGCGAGCTCGCGATGATAGAAGGCGAGCACGGCAGGCAGCTCGGCCATCGCCGCCGCCGACATCTCGCGCTTGCTGGAGCTCGCGCCGCCAAGGCTCCGCGCAGATTTGGTCGGCTTGGGCCGCGGCAGGCCGGCCATGTCGTCGTCGGCCTGAAGCACCTCCGGCAGCGCGAACGGCGCCACACGAATTTCGACATTGGTGCGGCCGTCGTCGCGGCGCGTCAGGGTCAGCATGACCGGCTTCTGCTTGTAGAACTGCGTCGTGTCGCCGTCGGGATGATCGTAGAGGACGCGCACGCCGTTCGGAACCGTCTCGGCGAGATCGGCGTTCGGCCAGCGCGCCGCCGTCTCGGGCGTGAGCTTGCGCCAGCCCATCGTTGCCATCTCCCTGGCGAAGAAGGCCGAGGTCGCATCGAGCGCGCCGGGCGCGATGCAGCCGAGATAGGGCCGGGTCTCGTCGAACACGAGTTCGGTCGCGCCGTCCGGAAACGGCACATTGGAATAGATCCGGTTCGGCGTGTAGGACACGGCGGACTGGCCGCGGGCCTGCGTGAAGGAGGCACGGAGCCCCTGCCGTCCCTTCTTGAAGGTCAGCGCGGAGCCCTTCTCGTCCAGCGGATACACATAGGGCACCCAGCCGTCCGCGCTCAGCAGCTTCTTCGTAGCTTCCGACGTGGCTGCCATCCCGGTCGGCACGGTGTACGTCACACGGTAGGTGTCCGGGCGCGAAGTGTCCTCCACCGCGCCGTCCAGCCGCGGCAAGGCATGGACGTCGACGATGCCCTCGTCGGCTGCGCTCGCGGGACGTGGAGCGCTCACCATTGCGATGACGCACGCGAGCAGCAGCCATCTTGCCGGGACTTGCGCCCCGCGCCGGATCATCGGCATCGTCAAAGCTCCCGGATTTTGGCGCGTCGTCATGCCCGCGCAATTGCAAGCTGCGACACCATCGGCGCGGCCTCAGACGAGAAGTCGCTGCAGGAACCGGCCAGGTTCAACAGGCCGCGCAGGAGCTGCGCGATGTGCGCAGGCAGGGCTCAATACAGCTGGAGCGGCGGCCACGCCGCTCCGTCGCGCCCGACCGTGAGCTCCCAGGTATCGCCGGCCGTGACGGTGAGCATGTTCGTGGTGGCCGGACGGCCCGGCACGCTCAATGCGTAGGGGTATTTGCCGGGTAGGAGGTCCAGCGCTACGGCGTTGGCGCCGGCGGGGCGCGGGATGGTCCGCTCGCTGATCTCGAGCACGGCTTCGTTCTCGCCGATGTTGCTGAACACCAGCTTCGCCTGGCCGGGTTCGGGCAGGACGTTCGCGCGGGTCGCGACATCCGAATTCTTCTGCACGAGACGGACCGCGGTGCTGCCGCCATTGCGATCGAGCTCCAGCGTTGCCGGCCCGATCGGCGAGACGAAGGCGAGGCGTGCTTGATCGGCGGTGACCACGGCGTCATCCTGCCGTTCCTGCCAGCCGAGATTTCGAAGCTCGGTTCGATAGAAGGCGAGGACGTCGCCGAGCTTTGCGGGCACGCGGGCTTCGAGCCTGGTCCGGAGCGGAGCTTCGAGTCCGGGCATCACGGTGGTGTGGATCCCTCGATAGCTGTAGCGGGTTGGCGCAGGCAGCTTGGCCGCCGGATCCAGCGTCAGCGCGGCCGAGAACAGCGGCGGCAGGTTCGATACGAAGGCGCCGGCGCTTGCCGCGAGCAGGCAGCTTGCGAAGAGAGCGAGGCCGCACGCAACAAGCTGCCATCGTGCCGGAGCTTGCGCCCCACGCTCCACCGTCGCCATGCTCATGCTCCAAGGATATCGCGCATGTCTGAAATCCTGCGCGATGGCTGGCGTCCAGCAGCCACAAGCAGCTAGTCGCTGATGGAAACGGGCGGGTTCAATGTGGCGGCCTACCTTCGCGCCGAGACTCGTCCGCTCTCGACGTCAAAGACTTCGCCGCCCGCGCCGATCTCTGTGAAGGCGGCAGGATCCGCACCGGTCAGCCACACCTGCGCGCCGAGCTTCTTCAGCTCCTCGAACAGCGCCGCACGGCGGTTCGGATCGAGATGCGCAACCACCTCGTCGAGCAGCAGCAGCGGCACGATGCCGGTCATCTCAGCGACCAGCGTCGCATGCGCGAGCACGAGACCGATCAGAAGCGCCTTCTGCTCGCCGGTGGAGGCATCGCGCGCCGGCATGCTCTTGGGCGCATAGATGACCTGCAGATCGGTGAGATGCGGGCCGTCGGTGGTGCGGCCGGCAATCGCATCGCGCGGGCGGTTGTCGCGCAGGATCTGGCGGTAGCGGTCCTCGACCGAGGTCGCGGTCTCCGTCAGCAGCGCGTTCTCCATCCAGCCGTCGAGCGCGATTTGCGCCGAGGGAAAGGCGGATTCCTGCGCGCGCGCGTTGAGCATGCCGGTGAGCCTTGCTGCGGTCTGGCCGCGGGTTGCCGCGACCGCGACCGCTAGCTCCGCCGTCTCGCGCTCGATCGCGTCGCACCAATGGTCGTCGTAGTTGCGCGTCTCCAGCAGGCGATTGCGCGAGCGCAGCGAGCGCTCGAGTGCGTTGATCCGGCTGGAATGCTCGCTGTCGATGGCGAGCACCAGGCGGTCGAAGAAGCGCCGCCGTTCGGAGGCTGCGCCCATGAACAACCCGTCCATCGCCGGCGTCAGCCACACCATGCGGATGTGATCGCCGAAGGCGCTGGCCGAACCCACCGGCTCGCGGTCGATGCGGCAGCGCCGGCTCACGGCGCTGTCGGCGCGCGGCGCGTCGATGCCGGTGCCGAGCGTCGCGAGCCCCAGCGCGCCCTCGACCTGCGCCGACACCGCCCAGGAGCCGTCGCCCTGGTTGTCGGCAACGTCCTCCAGCGTCGCCCGCCGCAAGCCGCGTCCCGGCGACAGGAACGAGATCGCCTCGATGCAATTGGTCTTGCCCGCCCCGTTCGGCCCGACCAGCGCCACCATGTCAGCCGCCGTCTCGAGCCCCGCCGCCCGATAATTGCGAAAATGCGTCAGCGTCAGGCGATGAATGCGGGAGGGGGTCATGGGATCCGCTTTTCGTCATGCCCGGCCTTGTGCCGGGCATCCACGTTCTTAGGCTCTGAAGACGTGGATGGCCGGGACAAGCCCGGCCATGACGGATGTAGTCAAGGCGTGAGGAGGCCGGTAGGTCTCACACCCGCATCGGCATCAGCACGTACAGCGCGCTCTTGTCGTCGCGGTCTTGCACCAGGGTCGGCGAGCCGGGGTCCGCGAGCTTCAGGGTTGCGACGTCGCCTTCGATCTGGGCGGCGATATCGAGGAGGTAGCGGGAATTGAAGCCGATATCGAGGGCGTCAGAGGCGTATTCGACCTCCAGCTCCTCGGTCGCGCTGCCGGAATCCGGATTGGTCACCGACAGCACCAGCTTGCCCGGCGACAGCGACAGTTTCACCGCCCGCCCGCGCTCGCTGGAGATCGTCGAGACGCGGTCGACCGCGTTCTCGAAATCCTTCTTGTCGACGACGAGCTCCTTGTCGTTGCCTTGCGGGATGACGCGGCCGTAGTCGGGGAAGGTGCCGTCGATCAGCTTCGAGGTCAGCACCACATTGCCGATGGTGAAGCGGATCTTGGCCTGCGACAGCTCGATCGTCATTTCGGCCTCGCTGTCCTCGATCAGGCGCTGCACCTCGCCGACGGTCTTGCGCGGCACGATGACGCCGGGCATGCCCTCGGCGCCCTTGGGCTGCACCAGATCGAGCTGGGCGAGGCGGTGGCCGTCGGTGGCGACGCCGCGCAGGGTCGCGGCCTTGGCCGTGCCGGCGGCGTGCAGATAGATGCCGTTGAGGTAGTAGCGCGTCTCCTCGGTCGAGATCGCGAACTGGGTGCGGTCGATCAGCCGCTTGACGTCCTTGGCGGCGAGCGAGAAGGAATGCGACATGTCCCCGGCGGCCAAATCCGGGAAATCGTTCTCTGGCAGCGTCTGCAGTGTGAAGCGCGAGCGGCCGGCGCGGATCGCCAGCACGGCGCGGTCGCCGTCGGCCTCCAGCACGATCTGCGAGCCATCGGGCAGCTTGCGCACGATGTCGTAGAACATGTGCGCCGGCACGGTGGTGGAACCGGCGGTCGCGGTTTCTGCCGGCAGCGTCTCCGTCACCTCGAGGTCGAGGTCGGTCGCCTTCAGCGACAATTTCGCGTTCTCGGCGCGGACCAGCACGTTGCCGAGGATGGGAATCGTGTTGCGGCGCTCGACCACGCGGTGGACATGGCCCAGCGACTTCAGGAGTTGCGCGCGTTCGACCGTAACCTTCATTGCACTACTCGCCCGATCCCCAAGGAAAACACAGCGTTGAGAAGGCCGGGCGGCGGGACGCGCGCCACGGCACCGAAGACCCCGAAAAGCCGGATCATCCACCCGATATGACCAAAGCCGCCAGGGTCGCGCAAGGTGGCTCGGATGGCCCCCGGATTCAAGGGACCGGGAGCAGTTCCCCACGATTTACAGGCAGTTTCGGCTGTCTCGATCCGTCATGCCCGGGCTTGTCCCGCCTGCGCGGCCGAAGCCGCTTCGGCGAGGCGAAGGCCCGGGCATCCACGTTCTTGGTGCCGCAGAGAAAGGCGTGGATGGCCGGGACAAGCCCGGCCACGACGCTGTGGGGCCGCCGGTGTGCGCGAGCCTCCTCTACGATTGACCTGCCCGCAGGCGGGGAGAGGCCAAAGAAGTAGGCCTTTATTCCTGGAGCTGGCGCTTCAGCGACTCGACCTCTTCCGACAGCGCGGTGTCCTTGGAGACCAGCGCCTCGATCTTGCGCACGGCGTGCAGCACGGTGGTGTGGTCGCGTCCGCCAAAGCGGCGGCCGATCTCGGGCAGCGAGCGCAAGGTCAGCGTCTTGGCGAGATACATCGCCACCTGGCGCGGGCGGACCACGTTGGCGGTGCGGCGCGAGGACAGCAGGTCGGAGCGGCTGACATTATACTGCCGCGCCACCACGCGCTGGATGTCCTCGATCTTGATCCGCTTCGGCTCCTGCGGCCGTACCAGGTCCCGCACCTCGTGCTCCGCCATTTCCAGCGTCACCGGCCGGTTGTTGAGCTTGGAATGCGCGAGCAGACGGTTGATCGCGCCTTCGAGGTCGCGGCCGTTATGGGTGATGGTGCGCGCCAGATAATGCAGCACCTCCTCAGGCACCTCGAACGTCGCATGATGGGCGCGGGCAGCTGCGACGCGCGACTTGAGGATGCCGTGGCGCAGCTCCTCGCCGAGCGAGCCCATCTCGACCACGAGACCGCCTGCCAGCCGCGAGCGCACGCGGTCATCGAGGCTTTCGAGATCGGACGGCGGACGGTCGGCCGCGATCACGACCTGGCGGCCGGCATCGATCAGCGCGTTCAGCGTGTGACAGAACTCGGCCTGCGTCGACTTGCCCTGGAGAAACTGGAGATCGTCGATCACGAGCACGTCGATGCCGCGCAGCGCTTCCTTGAAGGCGAGCGCCGTCTGCGTCTTCAGCGCGGCGACGAAGCCGTACATGAATTTTTCGGCGGTGAGATAAAGCACCTTGCGCTCGTTGCCGGAATTGCCGGCCCAGGTCACCGCCTGGAGCAGATGCGTCTTGCCGAGACCGACGCCGGCATGGATGTAGAGCGGGTTGAACATCACGGGATCGCCGCGGCGACCTTCGGCGACCTGGCGTGCGGCCGCATGCGCCAGCGTGTTGGAGCGGCCGACGACGAAGCTCGCGAAGGTCAGGCGCGGATCGAGCGGCGAGCCGCCGAGCGCGTCGTGATTGGCCGAGACCGGCGCGGTCGCGGTCGAGCGCAGCTCCGGCATCGGTGCGCGGCGCGCCTCGACCGGCGCGGGCACTTCCTTCGCCTGCACCACCGGGCGCACGGCGGAGCGAACGGTGAGGTCGATGCGATGCACTTCCGGCATCTCGGCCTGCCAGCACGACAGCACGCGCTCGGCATAGTGCGCCTGGATCCAGCTCTTCAGGAAACGCGTCGGCACCGATAGCCGCACGCTCTCGTCCTGCACGCCTTCAAGGTCCATGCGTGCAAACCAGCTCGTGTAGACGTCCTCGCCAACGCTCGAGCGCAGCCGACCCTTCACGCGTGACCAGCGATCCTGTTCCATTGTCATCGTCAGAAAACTTCTCTTGAGAGATTTAGTTGCGTTGTGAGCGCCATGCAGGGTTCCTGCCACGGTCCCTGAAGTGGCGCGACCTCAAGCGAGTCCATCGTCAGGCATAGCTCGACCGTTCGGCGCGGACGCCGCAGGTCAGATCAGCGATGTCTGGGGATGGAGGGGTCGCGAGGTCAGCGCGTACTCGGCGCTCCGTCACACGCGGGAGGCTGGATATCCGACGGAGCTAGAACGGCATCATTGGAATAGGAAACTTGCTTCAATACCGCGTTGAGTCCGTAAGACATGATACCTCCCCGTCCTGCCGTGATCACTCACGACAAGGTCCTGCGTGTCCTGAAGACAACCGCGCCGTACTCCTGTCGCGGATGCCTGCCCAATGTACTGGTCGTCCGCTCGACTTCGCCACCTTGCGCGCCGGGGTAGCATTGCGATGTCTCTCATATTGCGCCGGGCGCGAGCGGGAAGATCCCGCCTGGAGACATTCAGACAAACAGCTACCATTCCCATATTGCTATGGGTTTTGAACCGACATCGCTTGTTGAAGCGTCGCCTACGTGCACACCGCCGCCGATTTGCACGTTCGCCCCGTTTCCTAAACCGCACTGGTCTGAAGATCGTGGGCGCCGCTGACGACTTAAGGAATACACTAAGCGGAAAGACTCGCAACGGAATTGATTCACACTTGAGGCGTCAAAAAACTTGACCTCGGTTAACGCCGCGCGCGACTTGTTCACAGGCTCCGAAGCAAGTTTTTGAATCCGTGCACAGAATCGAGAATGTCGCGCATCGTGTGACAATTCTCGGCCACCGCCAAAATTTTTTTACAAATTCGTCACGCACCCTATGCGCGAGCGAATTTTCCAAATGCTTGTCGCTGCTATGTTGATAAGTGATTATTGGTGCATCGCTTTTCGAGACTGGTTTTGCAGGGTAACTCCCCGGCCACACGCGTCCCAGTGAATCTACGGTGTGCAGGCCTCTCATCGGCCTTGATTCAATTCGAGCCCGCAGCGCAGGGGTTTTTGCAACGCGGTGAAGCTTCCGCTGCTGCAAGACATCGGCGAGCAAAACGGCGGGACGAAAAATAACGCAGGCGATGCAAATCATCCAACATCGGACCTCGCGTGACCGCTGGCGTGAATATGACAGTCAACAAAAAAGCCCGGCGCGATGCCGGGCTGTTTGACGCGCTGACCGGATCGACCGATCAGATGATGTCGCGAGATTACTTCGCGAAGACTACTTGGCGAGCTTGGCGATCTGCGCGGTGAGGCGCGAGACTTTGCGGCTGGCGTTGTTCTTGTGAATGATGTTGCGCTGGGCGGCGCGCATCAGAGCGGGCTCGGCACTCGCGAGGGCCTTCACGGCAGCGGCGCGATCGCCGGTCTTGATGGCTTCCTCGACGGTGCGCACGGCGCCGCGCATCTGGGTGCGGCGCGACTTGTTGACGGCGGTGCGGCGGGCGATCTTGCGCGTCGCTTTCTTGGCGGAAGTGGTATTGGCCATGGTCTCAATGTCCTTTGCGGGTACCGGTCGCGTCTTGGTCGGGTAGCGCCGGCTTGCTTGACCGCGTAATCGACGCTCGGATTTAGGGTGTTCGGTTGCTGGGCCGTTCCCGGAACATGAGCGACGGCCCTGCGGCCGTCTCTGAGGCTCCAAAGAGTCTTCAAGCTCAACAGAGTCTTCAAGCTCAAGGTGCCTGCAACTGCTCAAAGAACAGCGGCGGCAGGATTGCGCCCACCGCCAATTGGCGCCCTTATAGAGAGGGTCTTTGGCACCGTCAACGCTTTCGGGAGCTGGGAATCTGGCCTTTGATGGCCCGGATGGAGCCGTAACGCCCTGAAGAGGTTGAATTTCTGCCGTCGCCCGGCTATTGGCTGGCAACGTTCCAAGAGGTCGTCCGATCGGACGGCCATCGTAGGTGTGGCATGATCCGCGGCTTTTTCCGACTGATTGGGCTGTTGCTGCTCGCCGGCGGGTTCATCTTCATGGTCTATGACGGCGCCCGCTGGGTGGCCGACCAGACCCTCAGCTTCACCCGGTTCGGCCAGTTCTGGAACGACATCAATCAGGCCAGCCAGTCGGCATTCCGCAACTGGGTCGAGGCCAAGGCGCCCTGGCTCTGGACCTCGGTGATCCGCCTCGTGCTGGATCAGCCGGTCTTCGCCGTGCTCGGCATTCTGGGCATTCTCCTGATGATCCTGTTCCGCCCGCGCAAGCCGTTGATCGGCTATTCCCGGGATTGATCTTCAATTCCCGCCGCGGCACCGGCGTGTCCTGCCCGATCGGCCGTCGGCGTGAGCGTGTATGTCGCTCACTCATCGCGACAGCGCGCGTTTCTTACCCTCCCCCTCCAGGGGAGGGTGGCACCGTCATCGCCCCGCAAACGCTTTATTAACCATAACCGGTGCATCACTGGAGCCGTCTCGTTTCGAGGGATAGGTCCGGTGCCGGTTGCACGCGCGTTTCGATGGTCGATCTTGGCAGCGTCCCTGGCAGCGTCCGCCGCGCTTGGCCTTGGCGGCTGCATGCAGACCGCCGGTCCCGTCGCGGTGATGCAGCCGCGCGCCGATCTCGATTCCATGGCCTATGGCCAGCCCTACAGCGCGCCGCAGCCGGTCGTCGTCGCCGACGGCGGCGGCGCCATCGGCGCGCTGCGCAACTCCTTTGCCTCGTCGCCCGCACCCATGCCGGTCGGCTACGCCGCGCCGATGACGGTGCGCAATGGCGCCTCCTACCATCTCGACGCCGGCGACAAGCTTCGCGTCGTGGTCTATGGCCAGGAAGGTCTCACCAACAGCTATTCGATCGACGCCGGCGGCTCCATCACCATGCCGCTGATCGGCGCCGTGCCGGCGCGCGGCCGCACCACCGCAGGACTTGCCGGCGAGATCGCCGCGCGCCTGCGCAACGGCTACATCCGCGAGCCGTCCGTAGCGGTCGAAATCGAGGCCTATCGTCCGTTCTTCATTCTCGGCGAGGTCCTCGCGCCCGGCCAATATCCTTACGTGCCGAACATGACGGTCGAGAGCGCGGTCGCCATCGCCGGCGGCTTCTCGCCGCGTGCCAAGCGCGACGTGGTCACCGTCACGCACACCGAGAACGGCGGCTCCATGCGCGCCGTGGTGCCGCTCGGTACGCCCCTCAGCCCCGGCGACACCGTGTTCGTTGGCGAGCGCTGGTTCTAGGTTTCGGCCAACTCTCTCCTCGTCATTCCGGGCCTGCGCCTACCGGCGCATCCCGGAATGACAGCGGAAAGAGAAGCGTCCTACTTCAAATGCTTCGCGAAGAACGCCATGCTGCGCGGCCAGGCGATGTCGGCGCTGGCCTTGTCGTAGCTGGCGCGCTCGTCGCAATGGAAGCCGTGCTGGGCGCCCGGATAGATGAAGACCTCGACGTCGGGCCGCTTCGACTTGAAGGTCTCGACGTCGGTCAGCGGGATACCGGCATCCTTCTCGCCGAAATGCAGCTGCGTCGGCACCTTCGGCGTCTCGTCGGCAAAGCGCACGACCGCGCCGCCGTAATAGCCGACTGCGGCCTTCAGCCCCGACAGCCGCGTCGCCGCGACGAAGGCGATGCTGCCCCCTAGGCAAAAGCCGATGATGCCGACGGGGCCAACGCTCTTCACTGCATCGATCGCGGCCTGCGTGTCGCGCAGCATCGCGGCCCAATCGGGATTGGCGACGAACTTGCGCGCCTCGGCGATCTCGTCGGGCGAATAGCCGGACTGGAAGTTGGGTGACGTGCGATCGAAGATCGACGGCGCGATCGCGACATAGCCCTCTTCGGCGAGGCGGTCGCAGACCGAGCGAATGTGGTGATTGACCCCGAAGATCTCCTGGATCACCACGACCGCACCCTTCGGGGTGCCGGAGGGGTCAGCGCGATAGGCGCCGAATTGGAAATTGTCGGAGGCCGTCAGCTTGATGTCCTGTCCCACGCCGGTTGTCCTTCTTGATGGTCTTCGATCCGTAATTTCAGCTCTCACCCCTCATCCTGAGGAGCGCGCCCTTCGCGCGCGTCTCGAAGGATAGAGGCCCTCGACGCCTCAGCCGGGCCTTCATCCTTCGAGACGCTTGCTGCGCAAGCTCCTCAGGATGAGGGGAGACACCTCACTCCCACATCCAGTTCTCGCCGTAGTCCTCCTTCCATCCTGCCAGCCGTCCGTGACGGAATTGCAGGAACAGGCGGTGACGGTAGGGGATCAGTCCGCTGCCGCCGATATTACGCAAAGCGAGATAGATCTCGTTGCCCGGACGTCCGCGGACATATCGCAGCGGCTGGCCGAGGGCGCGCGCGCTCTGCTCGGCATCCATCCCGAAGGCGAGCGGCGTGTTGTTCGACAAGGTCGCGACGAAGGGCCGGCGCGGCGGCACGGTGCCGAACGGTTCGGCCTGCGCAGATATCGACAGCAACATCGCGCCCGCAGCCAGCATCGCCCGCTTCATCGCCTACGTCCTTGCTTGATCGACCTATGCCGGCAAGTTCTTCAGGAAAGGCTCGACCGCGTCAATAAAAGCCTTGGGCTGATCGATGTTGACGGCGTGTCCGGCGGCGGGGATCACGACCTTTTGTGCGCCGGGGATCTTTGCCGCCATGTAATCGGACGCGGCGAGGAACGGCGTGTCGTCGGCGCCCACCACGATCAGCGACGGCACCTCGATGTCGGGTAATAGCTCGATCACGCGCGCATCGCGCTGGGTAAGCATGCCGCGTGCGGCGAGCGCCAGTCCCCTGGCGTTGCGATGGCTGGCGGTGGCGCGCTCGCGCGTCGCCGATTTCAGCATGTCGAGACCTTCGCGGTCCAGCCTGTCGGCGGTGGCAAGCGCCCGCGCGTTCCACGCCTCGCGCGGGTCGTCCTTCTTGAAGCCCGGCCCGGTATCGATGACTAGCAGCGCGCGGACACGGCCGGGATGCGCGCGATAGAACGCGAGCGACATATAACCGCCAAGCGAGAGACCACCGATGACAGCGCGCTCGGCGCCGACCGCATCGAGGATCGCCGCCATGTCGCCGACAGTCAGCGCTTCGCTGTAGGCGCCGGGATCGTCGGGATAGTCGGACTGGCCGTGGCCGCGCATGTCCCACAGGATCAGCTTGTGATCCTTCGCGAGCGCATCGACCTGCCCATGCCACATCGCCGAGGTCGAGGAATAGCCGTGCGTGAGCAGCAACGGCGGACCCTCGCCATGAACCTCGTAGTAGATCCCGACGCCGTCCCGATCGATCCTCGGCATTGCTTCCGCCCTTTCGTTTTATTCCAGTCGCGACTTCAGTGCTTCACCCTCCCCTGGAGGGGAGGGGAATCGCATATGATCTCTCGGAAAGGTCTGAGCAAGCGCCTCGTCCTTCGAGATGACCGCTCCGCGGTCTCCTCAGGATGAGGCTTCGCTAGAGCGGTGTCCTTTGAAACTGCCGCTGCACACTCCGCCCTCATCCTGAGGGCCCGCCGGAGGCGGGCGTCTCGAAGGATGGCCGCAGGCGAGCTTCCCGCCGCGCTTCCATATGCGATAGCCCTGTCCTCCAGGGGTGGTAAGGGTCGCGATTGGCTCCATTCTACTTTGCGAAGTTACCTGGAAGAAACTGCCGGAATGCGATGGCACGCATGTCGGGGCACACTCGCCGTTGTGTCCAGTAGCTGCGGCGGTGCCGTTGGCGCGGCGCACAACGGGCGGGTGCGGAGGTGGTTTTTGGACTGCTTCCAAATTGCATTTGCCTCCGCGCCTGAACGCGATCATTCTCGTGGGCAAGGCTGACGCCAGCCCGGTGGGCGTCCGCCGCACAAGTTGCCGCCGTAAGCGGCTTCATGCACCGGCAGGGGAAGACGCCTATGCCAACACTCACCATCAACGGGCGGAGTCTGTCCGTGGATGCGGCGAACGACACGCCGCTCCTCTGGGCGATCCGCGAGCAATTGCAGATGACGGGCACCAAGTTCGGCTGCGGTGCCGGGCTGTGCGGTGCCTGCACGGTGCACGTCAACGGCGAAGCCGTGCGCTCGTGCCAGACCATGGTCGGCGACGTCGCCGGCAAGAAGATCATCACCATCGAAGGCCTCTCCGCCAAGGGCGATCATCCCTTGCAGAAGGCGTGGATCGCCGAGCAGGTGCCGCAATGCGGCTACTGCCAGTCGGGGCAGATCATGCAGGCGGCCTCGCTGCTTGCGAGGAATCCCAATCCGACCAAGGAAGAAGTGGTCGCGCATATGGACGGCAATCTCTGCCGCTGCATGACCTATTCGCGGATCCAGAAGGCGATCATGCGTGCCGCGTCCGAGATGCGCACCGCGTCCACCACCTCCAGCGAGCGGAGGCCCACATGAACGAGCACGTGAAGAACGTCGTCCCCGCGACGACCGATCTCAGCCGCCGCTCCTTCCTCGTCGGCACCGCCGCGACCGGCCTCGTGCTCGGCTATGCCGGCGTGCCCGGCATCGATGCTGCGGCTGCCGCGGCGCCCGCCAATTTCGAGCCGAGCGTCTGGTATGCGATCTCGCCGGATGGTCTCGTCACCGTGACCTGCGGCAAGGCCGATATGGGCCAGCACGTCGCCTCCACCATGGCGCAGCTCGTCTGTGAGGAGCTGGGCGCGAAATGGAGCGACATGCGCGTATCGCTCGCCTCCAACGACCCCAAGTTCAACGATCCCGTCCTGGGCGCCCAGATCACCGGCGGCAGCTGGTCGACCATGATGAACTTTGACGCCATGAGCCGCGCGGGCGCCGCCGGCCGCATGGCCCTGACGGAAGGTGCGGCCGCCGCAATGGGCGTGCCGGCGTCGGAGCTCGTGGTGCGCGATTCCATGATCGTGCATCCGAAGTCGAAGAAGCAGATGTCGTTCGCCGACGTCGTGAAGAGCGGCAAGGCGACCAAGACCTTCACGCCGGACGAGCTGAAGGCCATCAAGCTGAAGACGCCGGACCAATACACCCTGATCGGGGTGTCGGTGCCGCAGCTCGACATCCCCTCCAAGACCAACGGCACGGCCAAGTATGGCATCGACGTGATGCTGCCGGGCATGGCCTATGGTGCGGTGGTCACGCCGCCGGTGCGCTTCGGCGCCACCGTGAAATCGGTCGACGACAGCGCGGCGAAGAAGGTGCCCGGCTTCATCAAGGCGGTCACGCTCGACGACAAGACCGGCACGACGTCGGGCTGGGTCGTCGCCGTCGCCAGCACCTACGCCAACGCCAGGAAGGCGGCACAGGCGCTGAAGATCGCCTATGACAACGGTCCGAACGCGAAGCTGTCGAGCCAGTCGCTGCTCGATGAAGCCAAGCGGCTCCAGAAGCTGGAGGATTCCGGCCAGTTCTTCGTCAAGGACGGCGATCCCAATGCAGCCTTCGGCTCCGCGGCCAAGGTGGTCGAGGCCGAGTACACCACCAGCATCAACATCCACGCGCCGCTGGAGCCGATGAACGCCACCGCGGAGTTCAAGGGCGACATCCTGCACATCTATTCCGGCAACCAGTTTGCGACGCGCTCCGGTGCGATCGCCGCAGGCGCAGCCGGGATCGATCCGAAGTTCGTGGTGATGCACCAGCATTGGCTGGGCGGCGGCTTCGGCCGGCGTCTCGATGCCGACATGATGATTCCGGCGGTGCAGGCGGCGAAGGCCGTCGGCAAGCCGGTCAAGGTGATCTACTCGCGCGAGAACGACATGACGATGGATTTCTCGCGTCCGCTCACCTATCAGAAAGTGAAGGCCGGCGTGGACGGTGACGGCAAGCTGATTGCGATCAGCCATGACGTGGTCTCGGCCTGGCCGACCGCGCGCTGGGGAATCCCCGATTTCCTGACGCCCTCGGTCGACAAGAAGGGCCCGCTCGATTCCTTCACGGTCAATGGAGCGGACTTCTTCTACACCGTGCCCAACCATTATGTGCGCGCGATCAAGAACGAGCTCGCGCACAATGCCACGCCGTCCGGCCAGCTTCGCTCGGTGGCGCCGGGCTGGACCTTCTGGGCGGTCGAAAGCATGATCGACGAGATCGCTGCTGCGACCGGCAAGGATCCGGCGCAGTTCCGCATCTCGCTGCTCGACGGCGCCGGCAAGAACGACGGCGGCGCGCAGCGGCTGCGCAACACGCTGCTCGCCGCGATGGGACTGTCCGGCTACGGCACCCGGCAATTGCCGACAGGCGAGGGCATGGGCGTCGCCTGCGTGTCGTCGCAGGAACGCGCGAGCGCAAGCTGGACGGCGTGCGTGGCTCACGTCGCCGTCGCGCCGTCGGGGGCCGTGACCGTGAAGAAGCTCACGGTCGCAACCGACGTTGGCACGCAGGTGCATCCCGACAATATCCGCGCCCAGGTCGAGGGCGCGGCGCTGTGGGGCCTGTCGCTGGCGATGTACGAGAAGGCGACGCTCAAGGACGGTGGCATCGAGCAGACCAATTTCGACAGCTACAGGCCCTTGCGCATGAGCCAGACGCCCGAGATCGCGGTCGCCGTGATCGCCAATGGCGAGAAGGCCACCGGCGTCGGCGAGCCCGCGGTGACCGTGGTGGCGCCCGCCATCGGCAATGCCATCTTCAAGGCCAGTGGCGCCCGTATCCGCGCCCTGCCGATCACGGCGGAGGCGGTGAAGGCGAGCATGAAGGCGTAGGGCCGTCTGCGATTGCCGAACGAGTTGATCCGCCGGAGGCAATCTCCGGCGGATTTTTTTGAACGTCGCCTCCACAGCCTCGCTGTCATGCCCCGCGAAAGCGGGGCATCCAGTATGCCGCGGCCCCTCGGTTCCAGCCGCGCCGTCTCGACGTACTGGGTCGCCCGGTCAAGCCGGGCGATGACAGTGGCGAGGGGGCGAGAGCGGTTTCGAATTCCCCTGTGCTATCAATGCCCTTTCTACTGTGCATGGGGTTGTTTTCGCGGTTTTGAAGTTCCCGCCTGCGGGGAAGCCAAAACCCGTAAAATTGCGCTTAATTCCGCAGGGCTCCATTGAGCACGCCTCTTAAGGGCCGGAGAACCTGATGCGGCTTAGGTTGTCTCCAAATCCAGTCCCGTGCTTTGGGGAAGTCATGAACGCCGCAGCCAAACCCGCCGCCAAACGCCGGCTTCTGCTCGCCTCCGATCGCAGCGACGAGAGCAGCGAGCTCGCCAGCATTTTGAAAGCGGTCGGCGACGTCTCGACGGTGACGACAGAGGCCATCCCCGCCCAACCGGCGCGCGATCTCTCCGGCCTCGTGGTCGACATCAACCTGCGCTCGCCCGAAAGCGTGCAGCGGGTCCGCAACAAGCTGCGCGGCGATGCCTACCGTTCGATGCCGCGGCTGTTCGTGCTCGCAGACGCCCTGCATCACGGCACCATGCAGGCCTGGGCGTTAGGGGCCACCGACACCATCTCGCGCCCGCTTCAGGCCGATGCCATCTTGCAGCGCATCCGCGCCGCCTTCCCGGACACTGCCGCCTATGACGCGACCGATCGCGGCAAGACGCTCAACCGCGGCGTCGAGGCGGCGCACGCGGTGCTGACCAGGATGTTCGAGAAGCTGCCGCTCGGCGTGCCCCTGAACTTTGACGACATCATTGCGGCCGAGAGCAAGATCCTGAAGGCGATCAAGCATTCCTCGCTGCGCGAATGGCTGACCACGGTCGGCTGCCACCATGTCGGCAGCTATCGCCATTGCCTGTTCGTCACCGGCTTCGCCGTCGCCTTCGCCCAGCATCTCGGCATGCGCGATGACGACCAGCGCCGCCTGACCCGCGCCGCGCTGCTGCACGACGTCGGCAAGGCCTTCGTTCCCGTTGCGCTGCTCGACAAGCCCGGCAAGCTCACCGACGAGGAGATGGCCGAGGTCCGCCAGCATCCGCGTCGCGGCTATGAAGCGCTCGCCGCGCAAGGCGGCTTCCCGCCGGAGATGCTGGACGTGGTGCTGCATCACCACGAATTCCTCGACGGCTCCGGCTATCCGAACGGCCTGTCGTCGAACCAGATCAGCGACATCGTGCGGCTGACGACGATCGTCGACATCTACGCCGCCCTGGTGGAGAAGCGCGCCTACCGCATGCCCTTCACCCACTCCCGTGCCTTCACGATGATGGAAGGCATGGGCGGCAAGCTCGATCAGCAGCTGTTGCAGGCGTTCCGGCCGGTGGCGCTGGGATCGTTTTGAACTTTGACGAGTCATTCCAGGGGCCGCGAAGCGCGAACTCCGGCGCGCACTTGCGCACCTGAGAATCTCGAGGTTCCGGGTTCGGTGCTTTGCACCGCCCCGGAACGACTGTACCTCACCCGACCATCTTCCTGAGCTCCGCCTTCGCCACCTTCTCCAGCGTCGAGCGCGGCATGTCGTCGACGAATCTTATCTCGCGTGGCACCTTGAAGTCGGCGAGGCCCTTTTGGCAGGCCGCCATGACCCTGTCATGCAGGTCGGGCGCGGCGCCCGTGACGCCGCCTTGCGGGATGATGAAGACGACCGGCACCTCGTCCAGCATCGGGTGCGTCTTCGCCACCACGGCCGCCTCGCGCACGCCGGGGACGAGCGCGATCACCTGCTCGATCTCGGAGGCCGCGACGTTCTCGCCGCCGACCTTCAGCATGTCCTTGGCGCGATCACCGAACTTGATATAGCCGTTCTGAAGCCGCTCGACGCGGTCGCCGGTGAGAAAGAAGCCGTGCTCGTCGAAACTCTCGCGCGTCGCCTTCTCGTTGTGCAGATATTCGGCGAACAGCGACAAGCCGGGGATGCCCTTGATCGAGAGATTGCCGGTGCCGCCGACTTCCGTCGGCCGGCCGTCGTCGTCGGTGATGCGGATCTGATATTCGGGCGCGGCGCGGCCGATCGACATCGGGATGTTGGGCTGATCGACCTCGCCGACGATGCCGTGGGTGATGGTCTCGGTCATGCCCCACCAGCCGATGACCTTGATTCCGAACGCGGCAAAGGCCGGCGGCTCGTTGATGGCGGAGCCCCACAGGCGGAATTTGTGGTCCTTCGGGATCTCCTGCTCGAGCAGGGCCTTCATGCAGAACGGAATGGTCGAGGTCCAGGTCGCGCCGTGCTCGCGCGCGACGCTCCAGAACCGGCTGGCGGAGAAGCGCGGCTGGATCACGCAGGATCCGCCGACCCATAGCGTCGCCAGCATGGAGTAGGCCAGCGCATTGGTGTGGAACAGCGGCAGATAGGTCTGGTGCACGTCGCTCGCATGCAGATCCTCATGTGCGGCGTTGATCTTGGCGCCCCACAGCGCGTTGGCATGGGTCCACAGCACCGCTTTCGGCCGCGACGTGGTGCCTGACGTGTACTGCACGCTGCAAGGCGCCAGCGGATCGGTCGCGCGCCGCGGGCGGTCGGCGCTGTCGGCGAACAACGCCTCGAAACGGTCGCCGCGCGAAACGGCCTGCGCGGGCGCCGTGCCGGCATCATGCGAGGTTACCGCCATCCAGCGAATGTTGCGGCAGCTCTGCGCGACGACTTCCGCATAGGCCGGCTGCGTGATCGCGGCGACCGCGCCGCAATGATCGGCGAAATATTCGATCTCGGCCGGAGCCGAGCGGGTGTTGGTGGTGACCGCGATGGCGCCGAGCTCGACACAGGCAAACCAGGCCAGCAGCGCCTCGATGCAGTTGTCGAGGTGAATGAGCACATATTCGCCGGGCTTGACGCCACGCCTGGCCAGCCCTGCCGCGAGCGCACCGACACGCTCGTGAAATTCGCCGTAGCTCCAGTGCCGCGCCGGCGCGTCGAACGGCGCCCAGATCAGGAACGGATGTGAGCTGCGCACCTCGGCGCGCACCCTCAAGAGCCAGGGCACGTCGAGCCCGTCGAAGGGGCCCACGATTCCGGCGGTGGTTTCCTGGATAGCCATGTGTCCTCCCGTGCAGCCTGCATCTTGCTGACGGCTGCCTTTCGATTATTGCGTCTTCCTGCCACCGGATGGCGCGGGGAGCAAATCGAGGGACGTATGCGGCCGAGGCGCGCCTCAATCCTCGTACGACGAGATCTCGATCAAGCTGCCATCCGGGTCCCGGCAATAGACCGAGCGCAGCGTGCCGCGCGCACCCTGCCTCGGGCCCGGGCCTGCCTCGATCGCGACGCCATGCGCCCGCAAATGCGCTGCCACCTCGTCCGGCGTGGCCGAGGTGAGAAAGCACAGATCCTCGCTGCCGGCGGTCGGGTGCCCGGCGGTGAACCACTCCACCTTGTCGGCATCGCGTTGCCGGACGTTGATCTTCTGGTTACCGAATTCAAGGAAAGTACGGGGCGCTCTGCCGCCGCCGGGATCGAACAGCTTGACTTCCATGCCGAGAATCTTGCGATACCATTCCGCGGTCACCGCGACATCGCTGACATTGATCACGAGATGATCCAGGGCGTGAACCTTGAGCGGCATGTCTCATCCTTTCGTCACGATGCGCCGCGCGCACTTTCCGCCTGCGGCAAGCTTTGTTACAACCGACGCGACTTTCAAGCTATCCGACTTTCAAGAACAACACTGGGAGAACCCTTGAGATGATCACTCGCCGTACCGCGCTGGGCCTGCTCGCCGCCAGTCCGCTTGCAGCCACCCCGCTGTCGAAGGCCCTTGCCGCCGATTATCCGGCTCGTCCGGTGAAATGGGTGGTCGGCTATCCGCCGGGCGGGGCCACCGACATCCTGGCGCGGCTGCTCGGCCAGCGGCTCTCGGAAAAGCTCGGCCAGCAATTCGTGGTCGAGAACAAGCCGGGCGCCGGGAACAATATCGCCACCGAATCGGTCGTCAATGCCGAGCCCGACGGCTACACGCTGCAGCTGGTCAATCCGGCCAACTACATCAATGCCTCGCTCTACAAAAACCTCAAGTTCAACTTCGTGCAGGATATCGCGCCGGTCGCTTCGTTCCAGCGCGTGCCGAACGTGATGACCGTCAACAAGGACGTGCCGGCCAAGAACGTCGCCGAGTTCATCGAATATGTGAAGGCCAATCCCGGCAAGGTGAACATGGCCTCGTCCGGCAACGGCACCTCGGTGCATCTGTCCGGCGAGATGTTCATGGCCATGACCGGCTGCAAGATGCAGCACGTCCCCTATCGCGGCGCCGCGCCCGCGATCACCGACTTGCTCGGCGGCCAGGTGCAGGTGATCTTCGACAACATGCCCTCGATCATCCAGCACATCCGCTCCGGTGCGCTGCGCGCGATCGGCGTCACCACCGCGCAACGCTCCCCGCAACTGCCCGACGTGCAGGCGATCGCCGAGACCGTGAAGGGCTACGAGGCCAGCGCGCTGTTCGGCATGGGTGCGCCGAAGAACACGCCGAAGGAAATCATCGCCAAGCTCAACGCCGAGGTCAACGCGCTGATGAAGGAGCCCGACATGACCAAGCGCCTGGTCGAGCTCGGCGGCGAGCCGCGGGTGCAGACCCCGGAAGCGTTCGGCGAGGAGATCAAGGCCGAGACCGAGAAGTGGAAGAAGGTCGTCGAGTTCGCCGGCCTGAAGGTCGAGTAGCGATCTTGTGATGACTGAGATGGAGCCCTGCCGTTCGGCAGGGCTTTTTTCTTGCGCGCTCGATTCCGTTGATCTGGAATAAAAGGGCGCAACGAAACCTGATGATATGTGGGGCCGTATCTCGCGTCACAAAGAGAGGAATTGGAAATCATGCGCATGATGCAATTGGCGCTGCCGGCGCTGGCCACGATGGTTCTCGTCGGTTTCGCCACCAGCACCCCCGCCACCGCGCGCGACTATCCCTGGTGCGCGCAGGGCGGCGAGTACGATTATCCCGGCGAATGCGCCTACAGCACCTATGAGCAATGCCAGGCCAGCGTCTCCGGCCGCTTGCTGTTCTGCGACCGCAATCCTCGCTTTGCCTACGGTCAGCAACAGGTCCCTCAACCGCGGCCGCACCGGCGCGCGCGGCCTGTCACTCCGTACTGATCGCGCTACGCTCGCCTGATCACGCAGTCGTGGGGACCCGTGCGAACGGGTTCCTGCTTGACGCCTTTCCGCTCGCGTCTATACTAAACCATATGGTTAAGTATAGGGACGAGACGCTGGACCGGACCTTTGCGGCGCTATCCGACCCGACACGGCGTGCCCTGCTGGCGCGTCTCGGCGAGCAGGACGGCCTGACGGTGAGCGAGCTGGCCGCGCCGTTTCCGGTCTCGCTGCCGGCGATCATGAAGCATCTCGACGTGCTCACGGATGCCGGCCTGATTATGCGGGAGAAGACCGGACGCACGGTCGCCTGCCGGCTTACCGCGCAGCCGATGGAGCAGGCGATGAACTGGCTCAATCGCTATGCGCAGTTCTGGTCCCACAATTTCGATCGTCTCGCCGCCTTCGTGGAGGATGAGAAATGGCCAACGCAGCCGCCGACGCCGCCGAACGCCCGGCAGAACGTCCAAGCCTCACGCTCACGCGCCGGCTCCGCGCGCCGCCCGAAAAGGTCTACGCCGCCTGGACGCAAGCCGCGCAGCTAGCGCAATGGTTCGGGCCGCCGAACATGCAGCAGGCGACGCTTCAGGCCGAGCTCGACGTTCGCGTCGGCGGCCGCTACCGCATCAGCTTCACCCGCGACGACGGCGAATATTTCGAGGCCGGCGGCCTTTATCGCGAGGTGGTGCCGAACGAGCTGCTCGTCTTCACCTGGGCCTGGCACTCGACGCCGGAACGCGAATCGCTTGTGACGATCTCGCTGAAGCCGGACGGTGCCGGCACCTTGATGATCTTCCATCACGCCCAGTTCTTCGACGAGACCGCACGCGACAACCACCGGCGCGGCTGGAGCTCGTTCCTCGACAAGCTCGACGCCTTCGTCGCCTGACGCCAAAGGAGAACGCCATGCAGCACCATCAGATCGTCTCGCGCGAGCAATGGATCATCGCACGCAAGGCCCATCTGGCGCGCGAGAAGGAGCTCACGGCGGCCCGCGAGCGCCTCGCAGAGCAGCGCCGCGCCTTGCCCTGGGTCAAGGTCGACAAGGCTTATCAGTTCGACGGGCCGAACGGCATTGTGCCGCTCGGCGACCTGTTCAAAGGCCGTCCGCAGCTGGTCGTGCAGCATGTGATGTTCGCACCCGACTGGGACGCGGCTTGCAAGAGCTGCTCGTTCTGGGCCGACGGGTTCGAACGCATGGTGCCGCACCTGGCCGCGCGCGACACGTCCATGGCCGCGGTCTCGCTGGCACCCAGCGCAAAGCTCGAGGCTTTCAAGAAGCGGATGGGCTGGACTTTCGACTGGGTTTCCTCAGGCGGTACCGACTTCAACCGCGACTGCGGCGTCACGTTCTCGCAGGAGGAGGTTGCGACCGGCGAGCCCAGATACAATTTCGGCACGACCGCGATCTACGGTTCGGAGCTGCCCGGCATCAGCGTGTTCTACCGCGACGACGCCGGTGAGATCTTCCACACCTATTCCTGCTTCGCCCGTGGTCTCGACATGATGAACGCCGCCTATCAATATCTCGACCTCACGCCGCTCGGTCGTCACGAGGAGGGGCTGCCCTATCCGATGGACTGGGTTCGCCTGCGCGACCAGTACGAGCCGCAGGCGGCGAAGGCGTCGCGCTGTCACGAGTGAGGGGCGGGCATGCATCCCTATCACCGGTGTCATCGCCCGGCTTGACCCGGGACCCAGCACTCCGAGACGGTCGTGGTTGAGTCGCGAGGCCGCGGCGTACTGGATTTCCCGCTTTCGCGGGGAATGACAGGGGTGATTGAAGCGCGGCCTACGCTACCGCTTCGCGTCCGCCTGCTCCGTCCCATTGCACGAGATCAGCATCGTATACGGCCGGGCGTTGGCGGCGATGTCGGTGGTTTTGAGCTCGCTCTTCGGCTCGGCGGTCTGATAGGGCACCACGGAATTGTCGAGGAAGTCGCGCAGCACGCCGGTCTTGATGGCGAAATTGATGTTCTCGGGAATGTTTCCCGTCGCAGCGGCGATACGCAATGCCGGGATCTTTCCGGTGACCACGCCCACGACATGGCCGGTGCTATCGAACAGCGGCCCGCCGCTATTCCCGGGCTGTACGGGTGCACTGACCTGCAGGAAACGCGAGTCGTTGCGCATGCCGCTGAGCGAGCTCACGATGCCGGTCGTCACGGTGAAGTCCGAGGTCAGCAGTCCGTGGTAGGGAAAACCGATCGCGACCACGGAATCGCCGGAGCGGATCGAGCGGTCACGAATTCGGGCGAAGTCCTTGAATGTCGTCGTCGACGGTGCCTGCAACAGGGCGAGATCGTTGTTGGAGTCGCTCGACACGATGCGCAGCACCATTGCGGCCTCGCCGGTGAGATTGCCCTTGATGTCACCGGCGCAGCCGTCGACCACATGGTGGTTGGTGACGATGTGCCCGCTCGCGCTCACCACGAAGCCGGTGCCACTCTTGGACCGCGCAGGTTTGCCGCTGGCTGGCGGTGACGCCTGCCTCTCCGCAGTCGCTGCCGGCTTGGCCGCACTTTTGGTGAAGTCGCCGGCCTTGTCGAGCCCGTCAGCTTTTACCTTGCTCACACAATTGGCCAATGCCGAGATGACCGGCCCGGTCGATGTCAGATCGAAATTCAGAACGGCGCGGCCGGCTGTTGCCACCATAAGGCTCGCCTTCTGAAACGTACGCACGACCTTGAGCGGCATGATGGCCGTGAGCATGTTGGACTGATACGCCGTGGCGTACAGCCTGGCTTGCTCCTGTCCGTCAAAGGTCACGTCAATCGCGGCGCTCTCGCCCTTGTTGAAGCGGTAGCTGGGACTCGCAAAGGCGAGAGACCAGGTGCCGGCGGCATTTTGGCTCACGACGAGGATGACGCCGTTCGCATAGGGCGTCGTCGCGGCGCAATGGGAGAAGGCGCCCGTCTGATCATTGCTGAAGGCGCCGCCGATCCAGTTGCCAACACTGACGCTACCGAACGGTCCCGCCGCATTCGCGCCGGCAACACTCACATGCAATACAAACGCAACGGCAAACGACCTCAGCCACATACCAGCCCCCTGGAACGCTCCTGGATCCATCTTATCCGTGAGGGCAGGGGGCGTGCAACCGCCAGTTGCCCGTTCGGATTCGATCCGGCTGTCGCGACATTCGGGCTTGCCTTTGCTTTGCGGCGCCATATACTTTGCAATACAAAGTAACGGGACATCACGTCCCGAAACACCCGGGTGGAACGAGGATTTGGCGTTGCCGATGCGCGATCTCGACAAGGCGCTGGCCGATATCGTGGCGATCCGCAGCCAGATAGCTGCGGGCACCGCCTTCCGCGGCTACGGCCCGGCGACGATGGTGGCGACCGGCGCCGTCGCGCTCATCACCGCGGTTCTGCAGTTCTGGCTGCTGGACGACCCCACCGGCGAGCCGCTCGGATTCTTCATCGGCTGGTTCAGTGCCGCCGTGCTCTCGGGGTTGATGATCGGCATCGAGATGCGGGCGCGTTCGCGCCGTCACCATTCGGGCCTGGCGGACGCCATGATCCATCAGGCGGTCGAGCAGTTCCTGCCGGCGGGCGTTGCCGGCGTGCTGCTCGCGGTGGTGATGTGGAAGTTCGCGAGCGAGACACTGTGGCTGCTCCCGGGCCTGTGGCAGATCCTGGTGTCGCTCGGCATCTTTGCCTCGGTCCGCTCACTGCCGCGCACCGTCGCGCTCGCCGGCGCCTGGTATTTCTTGTCCGGCTTCGCAGTGGTGGTGCTCGCGAGCCGAACTCACACGCTGTCGCCATGGACCATGGGCCTGCCCTTCGTGATCGGGCAATCGGTGATGGCGGCCATTCTGCATTTCGCGTCCGGAGACAACGATGTCGAAGATTGACAGCGCGCCCTTCTCTTACGAAGGACTCGACCGCGTGATCCACGAGAAGGCGAGGCTCGGGCTCCTGACCTCGCTGATGGCGCATCCCAAGGGGCTGGCATTCGGCGATCTCAAGCAGCTCTGCGGCCTCACTGACGGCAATCTCAGCCGGCACCTTGCCGTGCTCCAGGAGGCCGGCCTCGTCGAGATGACCAAGGGCTACGAGGGCAACCGCCCGCACACGACCTGCCGCCTGACCAGGGCCGGCCGCCGCCGTTTCCTCGACTACCTCGCTGTGCTCGAGCGGCTGGTGCGCGACGCGGCGAAAGCCGCCGGCCGCGAGGCGCCGCCGCTCGGCCGCCTCGGTATCGCCTCGACCTGATTCTCCCCCTTATTGACCGGAGACTTTGCAATGCAAAGCGAAGCCACGTCGCGTAACGAGAAGCTTCATGTCGGCATCATCATGGACGGCAACGGCAGATGGGCGACGCGGCGCGGCCTGTCCCGCGTGCGCGGCCACGAGGCCGGCGTCGAGACCATCCGCCGTATCGTCGAGGCCGCGCCCAAGCAGGGCATCGGCACGCTGACGCTTTACGCCTTCTCGGCCGACAATTGGCGGAGGCCGAGGGCCGAGGTCGCGGCGCTGATGACCTTGCTGCGCTTCTATCTTGCCAACGAGGTGCAGAGCCTCGTCAGGAATGGCGTGCGTCTCACCGTGATCGGCCGCCGCGACCGGCTGCCCGACGGCATCGCCACCGCGATCACGCGCGCCGAAGAGGCGACCGCCCGCGGAAGCACGCTGCATCTGCGCATCGCCGTGGATTACTCGGCTCGCGATGCGATCCTCAATGCGGCGGCCAAAGCGGCCGCACTCACCAGCCTCACCCGCGAAGCGTTCTCGCAGCTCGTCACCGGCGAGGCTGGCCTTCGCGACGTCGATCTCATCATCCGCACCTCGGGCGAGAAGCGGCTGTCCGACTTCCTGCTCTGGGAGGGCGCCTATGCCGAGCTGCACTTCACTGAGCGGATGTGGCCCGAATTCGATGCGGGTGATCTCACCGAGGCGCTCGCCGCGTTTCACGGCCGCGAGCGCCGCTTTGGCGGCCTTCGGGCGATCGTGCCGGAGGAGGTGCCTTCGCTCTCGCGGGTGTGACGCACGGCATGCGGGCGCACCCCTCATATGCGTTGATTTGCCGTGTGGCACGGATCATGCTCGGGTCTCGGGCGATGGGGTCCGCAGCGACGGAGCTTCTGCGATGCGCGCAGTCCTGGATTATTGCACCGGCGGAACGGAGCGGCAGGTCGCCGCCGGCACGCTGATTGTCAACGAGGGTGGCACCAGCGGCCATCTCTACGTGCTGGTGCAAGGCAAGCTCGAGGTACTCAAGGGTGAGATGGTGGTGGCTACCGTCACCGAGCCCGGCGCAGTGCTCGGCGAGATGTCCGTGCTGCTGGGCCAGCCGCACACCGCAACCGTGCGGGCCTGCTCCGACGCTATCGTCTATGAGTTCGAGGACGCCGCCTCGTTCCTGGAGAAGGAGCCGGGCGTGGCCCTGCTGATCGCAAAAATGCTGGCGCAGCGGCTCAATGTCGCCAACACCTACCTCGCCGACCTCAAGCGGCAATATGCCGGCCACGGCACGCATCTGGCCATGGTCGGCGAGGTTCTCCAGAGCATGATCAACCTGCCGCCGCTTGAGGTCTCGCCAGGCTCGGATCGGAAATCCGATCCAAGAATGTGAGCCAGTCGGGCGGCGCCTCGATGGGGGTGGCGGGGCGCTTCAGCGGCGCATTGAGGTCGATCCACTGGGCTTCGCCGGCCGCAAGCCAGAACGCCTTGTCCGCGTCGAGGTCGAGAACGATGTAGGCCGGCGGCCGGCCCGGTTGCAGGCCGGTATTGAAAACCCAGGTCTGGCCCAGACGATCGAACCACGAGCCACCGGTGATGAACGGCGACTGGTGCACATGGCCCGAGATCACCATCGACGGCTGGTATTGCATGATCCATTGCACCAGCTCGACGTCGCCGAAAAAGCGTTTGCCGCCCCAGCTCGTCGGCGAATCCGCCGGCGGCGCGTGGTGCGCCCAGATCCAGCGCCGCAGCCGGCCAGCGGCGGCATCGCGCAGTTGCTCGACGATGCGCTGCTGCACCAGGGGCCCGTCCCACCACGGGCACACCGTGAACATTGTGTCGCCGATGCCGAGGCTGTCGCCGTCGCAGGCGATGCCCAGCTCGCGCACCTCCGAAATCCAGCGTGCGATCTTCTCGCCTTCGATGTTGCGCTCGTCGAGGTCGTGATTGCCGGAGCAGAGGATCACGCGGGTCTGCGCGGCAAGCAGCGCGAGGTATTTCTTCACCACCACGATCTGGGCGCGGAAGTCTACCATCGAGCCAATGTCGAGCGCGTCGCCGGCGAAGATCACGAGGTCGAATTGCGGCGCCGCACTGACCAGCCAGTCGAGCTGGGGCAGCGAATAGTGCAGGTCGGCCACGACCAGGCAGCGCATCGAAAGTCCGTCGGCGAGAGCTTGAAAATGTCTGGGAATTCCAGGCGTCACGAAGCAAGAAGCGGACCAGCATGGCCGCTCCTGCGCGTCATCGTTGCAAGGCTGGACCGTTTCATCGAATTCTGATGTCGTGGGCACCCTAACGCGGATGCCCGTATGACCCCCTTCAAGACCATTCGCGCGCGGGCCGAGAAACGCAAGGGCGGGCCCAAGGCGCTGGAGAAACTGATGCCGGCCACGCCGGACCTCGAGCGGCTGGCCAGGCTCGGCGACGACCGCATCCTCGCAGAGATGACCAGGCGGGTGTTCTGCGCCGGCTTCGCCTGGAGCGTGATCGATTCGAAATGGGACGGTTTCGAAGCCGCCTTCCTGCATTTTCAGCCCCCCAAGCTCACCTTCCAGCCCGAAGACTATTGGGAGGGCCTGCTGCGCGACGCGCGCATCGTGCGCAACGGCGCCAAGATCATGTCGGTGCGCGACAATGCCGCTTTCGTCCAGGAGATCGCGAAGGAGCACGGCAGCTTCGGCAAGTTTCTGGCGAAGTGGCCGTCGTCCGACGAGATCGGCCTGCTCGATCTCCTCAACAAGCGTGGCAGCCGGTTAGGGGGCAACACCGGCCAGATGCTGCTGCGCTTCGTCGGCTGGGACGGTTTCGTGACGTCCAAGGACGTGGTGGTCTGCCTGCGCGATGCAGGTCTCGACATTGCCGAAGAGGTCAAGTCGAAGGGCGATCTCGCCAAGGTGCAGGCGCAGTTCAACGCCTGGGCCGGGGAGACCGGCCTGCCCTACACCTATCTGTCACGCATCTGCGCGCTGTCGGTCGGCGAGAACCGCAGCGAGTAGCAACTCGCCACAAACGTCAGGAGAAGCAATGGCCAAAGCATACTGGGTTGCAACCTACCGAGCGATCAAGAATCCCGATGCCATGGCGGCCTACGCCAAACTGTCGCGCCCGGCGATCGAAGCGGCCGGCGGCCGAGTGCTCGCACGCGGGATGCCGGCTGCGGCCTTCGAGCTCGGACAGATGGAGCGCGTCGTTCTCATCGAGTTCGACAGCGTGGAGCACGCCAAGGCGGCGTATGCGAGCCCGGCCTATCAGGCCGCTCACGATTTGCTTGGCGACGGCGCTGACCGCGACATCCGGATCGTCGAAGCCGCCGACTAGCCTGGAGCGTGATCCGGAAAAGTGTGCAGCGGTTTTCCGAAAAGATCATGCTCAAACAATAACCTGAACCGCGATGACGATTCATCCCAATCTCATCGCGCTTTTGCGCCGCGCGCGGACAGATCGTGTGCATCCTGTGGCGATCTCGTGCCGCGAGCGCGGCGGACGCCGCGCCCGATCACGAAATACATTTTGCAGGAACATTTGTCCGCAGCGTCTGTTCGGGACTTTGAGCCAGGCGGACAAGGGCGCAGGGAACGCACGCTCCCGCCCGGGTCAATGAAACCGGATACAGAAACGGAGCAGCTCATGAAGCTTACATCCGAACAGGTGAAGCAGACCGTCAACCAACTCGGCGCTCAGGTGCTGCCCGACGAACATCCCGCGATGCCGCAGCTCAACAGCATGTTCGGCGAGCACACCTTCTTCGTCGACGAGATGGGCCTCAAGGTCCTCGAGCCTGCGGGATCGCTTGGTGCCGACACCGACCGCCAGAGTGGCGAGGTCGTCAGCCTCGCGGATTGGGGCGACTCCAACCTGACGCGCCTGATGGCGCATGAGCCCGAACCGACCGGCGTGATCGTGGTGTTCGAGCACGTGAGGCATTGAGCGGCCCGAGCGGATCGACCTCCATCGGTGGCGGGCCTGAAAATCCGTCACCGTCGGTCGCACTTGGCGAGCGCTCTGTTTTCGCTTCCTGAGGCGGCTCCAGCATGGCCGCCGGAATCATGCCTGGAGCGGGATCTCGATGGCGATCTGAGTCCCCGGACCCGTCGTACTCTCGAGACGCAGGCGCCCGTTCAGAGATGAGGCCACCAGATTAAAGGCGATGTGGAGCCCCAGGCCGGCATGGCCGCTCTCCCGACTTGTCGTGACGAACGGATCGAAGATATGCGCCTGTAATTCGTCGGGAATTCCGACGCCTTCATCAGCACAGACGAGGCGGACGGATGTCGGGTCCGGCTGGCTGGCTGTGATGACAAACCGGCCACCTCTCTTGTCGGGATACGCATGCCCTGCGGTATTGAGGGCGAGATTGCTGATCACCTGAGCAAGCGCTCCGGGGTAGCTGTTGAGCTTGATTCCCGCCGGGCATCGGACCTCGACCGTCAGGCCATGATGCGACAGCAATGGCCCGAGCCTGGACGTCAACTCCGACAGCCAATCCTTGAGCTCGAACGTCCGCCGGTCCTCATCGGCTTGATGCACGGCGACCTGCCTGAAGCTGTGCACCATCTCGGATGCGCGGTGCAGATTGTCGAAGGTCAGGTTGAGCCCCTGCTTGAGCCTGTCGATGCCCTTGGTCAGATCGGAACGCCGGACCGATGCTCCGCCCAATGCGTCAGCCATCGTTTGCAGGTCGGTCTGCATGGTGGTCGAGGTCGTCAGGGCGACGCCGAGCGGGGTGCTGACCTCGTGCGCGACACCAGCCACCAATTGGCCGAGCGAGGCGAGCTTTTCGGCCTGCACGAGCTGCTCCTGGGTCGCGCGCAGATCGCGCAGCGATTTCTCCGAGCGTTCCTTTTCCCGCTGCAGCGCCTCCGACGTCCGGAATTGTCTTCGCGCCCGGTACTCGCGCGCAGCCACGGCGTAGAGCGACAAGGCGTAGGCGTTACCGACGAGAGAATGATTGATGAATCTCAGGCCCGCCGGCAGCGCCGGCGCGAGCGTCTCGGCGACGATCAGTGCCAGCCACGACAGCACGCAGAAAATCGCCAGCGAGCCGATCCGCAATGGCAGCATGGTCGAGACGAACAGGATGATCATCATCATGCCGGGCGCGGCAAACGTGAAGCCCGACGGCAGCACCAGATAAATGCTGGGCAGGATGCAGCCGGGAATGACGCAATAGACGAGGAAAATCGTCTCTGCCCACGGCTTCATCCATCGCCGTGACAGCAGCGCCGTCAGCGGCAGCAGGATGAACGCGGCCGTGCCGCCGCGGATTGCGAGCGTGATCGGAACCACTTCGGGGTAAAGCACCCAATCCCAGAGCGTGTAGCCGGCATAGGTGGCGGCGCCGAGCAGCATTGCGATCTGCGTCCATCCGAGACTGCCCCGGACATATTGGTCGACAAACCGCCGCTCCTCGATGCGGTCTTCGAAGCGCAGTCCGAGGCGTATCAATAAGGCAAGCATTCCAACATCAATCGCGAAAAGACCTGTTTGACGTCTCTACGACAGGTTTTGGGCCGCGTCGCTGATAAAGATGTCGCGTTCGCCGAAGGGGCCCCTCCGGCCGGAATCAGATACCCAGCGTCAACTGCGGCTCCGAATCGCCACCGACCTGGAGCGAAGACAGCGAGACCCCCAACAGCCTGACGCGCTTGGGCAGCGGCATCTCGGCTTCGAGGAGGCCGCAGGCCAGCCGCTCCACTTCGTCCCGGCCTGCAACGGCCGCAGCGACGGACCTGCTGCGCGTGATGATCTCGAAGTCGGCGAACTTGATCTTCAGGGTAACGGTGCGGCCCCGGTTGCCGGTCGCCTCGCAATGGCGCCAGACCTTGTCGACGAGAGGCCTGAGTTCGGCGACCAGCGCGTCGAATGCGTCGAGGTCGATCGAGAACGTGTTCTCCGCGCCGATCGACTTTCGGATCCGGTTGGCCCGCACCGGCCGCTCGTCGACGCCGCGTGAGATCCAATAGTAATAGGCGCCGGACTTGCCGAAATTCGCGTTCATGAACTCCAGCGTCTGGTTACGGATGTCGCGGCCGGTGAACAGGCCAAGCGCGTTCATCTTCGTAGCTGTCGCCGGACCGATCCCGTGGAACTTGCCGACCGGCAGCGTCTCGACGAAGGCCGGCCCCATCTCCGGCGAGATCACGAATTGACCGTTGGGCTTGCGATGATCCGAGGCGAGCTTGGCCAGAAACTTGTTGTAAGAGATGCCCGCCGAAGCGTTGAGCCCCGTCTCGGCCTTGATCTTCTCGCGGACCTTCAGCGCGATGTCCCGCGCCAGCGGGATGCCTTGCAGGTTCTCCGTCACGTCGAGATAGGCTTCATCCAGCGACAACGGCTCGACGATGGGCGTGTGCTCGGCAAAGATGTCGCGGATCTGCCTGCTGATCGCCTTGTAGACCTCGAAGCGCGGCTTGACGAAGATCAGATCGGGACATTGCCGCCTGGCCGTCACCGATGGCATGGCGGAGCGAACGCCGAACTTGCGGGCCTCGTAGCTCGCGGCTGCGACGACGCCGCGTTCCGCGGAGCCTCCGACGGCGACCGGCCTTCCGCGCAGCTCCGGATTGTCCCGTTGCTCCACCGACGCATAGAAGGCATCCATGTCGATATGGATGATCTTGCGCACCGGCAAGGCGTCGCCGGTCACCGTGTCGGATTCGCTCATGGAAAGATGATACAATCGGGCAGGAAGAAGCGCGAGGTGATGGATGCTTCAGTTGTTGGTCTTCGTCGTCGCCGTGGTCGGCATCGGCTGGCTGATCGGCGCGACCAATCTCCCCGGAGAGTGGTATGCGGGCCTGGCCAAGCCGGATTTCGTGCCGCCGAACTGGGCGTTTCCGGTGGCCTGGACCATCCTTTACATCATGATCGCCGTCGCGGGCTGGCGGACCTATCGTCGTGCTCCGTCGGGAAAGGCGATGCTGGTCTGGACGGCCCAGCTGGCGCTCAATTTCATCTGGTCTCCGGTCATGTTCACGATGCACCAGATCGGAGCCGCGCTCGTCATCCTCATCGGCCTGTTCGTCGCGATCGTGACCTACATCGGCCTCGAGCTATCACGAGACAGGCTGGCAGCCGCCTTGTTCGTGCCTTACGCCGCCTGGGTCGCGTTTGCCGGCGTGCTCAATGCGGCGATCTGGCGTTTGAATTGAGACGTTCATTCTCAATCAATCTCAAACAGCACTCCCAGGCTTGTGAGTGGCAAGCATGGGCACGCGATCTAATATGAGCCCGCGGAGGACAGCCAATGCAATACAGCTCCGAGCTCATTCAGACGATGCGTCAGGCCCTGGAAACCGTGATGGCGAACGTGCCGGCCCATCAATCGGTCTTCGGTCTCAAAGCGGCCGTGGCCGAATGCATCCTGAAAGCCGCCGCACACGGCCAAACGTCGTATGACGGACTGGTGACGTCCGCCTCCGACCAGATCCAGGCGATCGTCGCGATGCTGACGTGAGTGTCGGCATGAAAACCGCTGGCAAAATCTGGCGCACCCGACACGATTCGAACGTGTGACCTTTGCCTTCGGAGGGCAACGCTCTATCCAGCTGAGCTACGGGTGCAGTGGGATTTCATTTAGCCGATTGACGAGGGGTGGGCAACCGCTTCTCGCCGCATGCGCTCAAGCCGATTTGCGCCTGACAGGGGCCGGAACCGCTGCCGCCTCCCGGCCGAGGGCGGCGAACTCGGCCAGCACCCGTTCGGCGCAGATGACGCGGTTGCGGCCGAGCCGTTTGGCCACATAGAGCGCCTCGTCGGCGGCGCCCAGCAGCCGGTCGGGGCCGCCGTCGGCACCGTCGGGAATGTGGCTCGCGACGCCGACGCTGAGGGTGACGTGGTCGCCGGCGCCCGCGGCGCCGTGGGCGATCTGCAGGGCCATGACGGCGCAGCGGATCTCCTCGGCCACTTTGCAGGCCGTGTCGCAAGCCATGTCCGGCAGGATCAGCGCGAACTCCTCGCCGCCATAGCGGCTGGCGAGGTCGAGCGGACGCACGGCGTGCCGGCTGACGACAGCGGCAACCGCGCGCAGGCACTCGTCGCCCTTCTGGTGACCGTGGCGGTCGTTGAACAGCTTGAAATGGTCGACATCGACGAACAGCAGCGCCAGCGGCTTCTGCGTGCGCTGGGCGCGCGCCCATTCGTCCGACAGCATCTGGTCGAAGGAGCGGCGGTTCGCCAGGCCGGTCAGCCCGTCCTTGGTGGCGAGCTCCTTCAGCGCCATCTCGGCGCGCTTCTGGTCGGTGAGGTCGCGCAGCGTCTCCACCACCGCGATCAGCCGGCCGGCCTCGTCGTGGATCGGGCCGGCGTCGATGGCGAGATAGAGCTGGCTGCCGAGCTTCGGCATCACGCACCAGTTCTCCGCGGAAAAGCCGAGCCCGTTATGGCCGCGCGCCGCATATTCCGAATAGTACTCCGGCAGCTGCTCGGGACGGTCGAGCGCGACGAGGTCTGCAAGGCATGGGCGTCTGGTCTCGTAGAAGGCCTGCCAGTGCTTGCTGGTGCCGATCACTTCGGAGGCGGCGACGCCGGTCAATCGCTCGCAGGCCCTGTTCCAGATCACGACGCGTCGCTTCGGGTCGATCACGAAGGTCGGCACCACCAGATGCTGCATCAGCCGCACCGCGTGGGAATCCGCGACATCGATGATCTTGCGCGACTTCGCCATCACGCCACCGCAGCCACCGGCACGGGGGCGTCGGGGCCGAACAGCTTTCGCACCTCACTGGCCGGCTTCGGCGGGCTGAACAGATAGCCCTGCATCTGCGTGCAGCCGAGCGCGCGCAGCATGTCGCGCTGTGCCTCGGTCTCGACACCCTCGGCAACCGTGGTCATGCTGCTGGCGGCCGCAATGTTCACCACCGCCTGCACGATCACGGGCGAGCCGCTCTCCTCTGCGATGTCGGCGACGAAGCAACGGTCGATCTTGATCTTGTCGAACGGGAAGCGCTTCAGATAGCTCAGCGAGGAGTAGCCGGTGCCGAAATCGTCGAGCGCGATGCGCACGCCGATCGAGCGGAGCTGATGCAGGATCGAGAGCGCCGCCTCGTCGTCGCGGATCAGCACGGCCTCGGTGATCTCGAGCTCGAGCCGACGCGGGTTCAGCCCGGAGGCGGCGAGCGCGCCCGCAATCCGCAGCGCCAGCGTGTCGCATTTGAGCTGCACCGGCGAGACGTTGACCGCGACGCGCACATGCGCCGGCCAGGTCGCGGCCTCGTCGCAGGCCATCCGCAACACCCAGTCGCCGAGCTCGTTGATCAGGCCGGTGTCCTCGGCGACCGGAATGAACTCCGCCGGCGACACCATGCCGCGCTCGGGATGCCGCCAGCGCAGCAGCGCCTCGCAGCCGGATACTTCGTTGGTGCGCAGGTCGACCAGCGGCTGATAGTGAATCTCGAAGCCGCCATTCAGGAGTGCCTGCCGCAAATCCAGCTCCATGCTCAGGCGCGCCTTGGCGCTCGCATCCATCTCCGGCTCGAAGAAGCGGTGGGTGCGACGTCCATTGGCCTTGGCGCCGTACATCGCGAGGTCGGCGTTCTTGATCAGCTGATCGAGATCGGCGCCATCCTGCGGCGCCAGCGCAATTCCGATGCTGGCATCGGTGGAGAGCTGGTGGCCGAGACACCGATAGGGCTGCCGAATCGCCTGGTAGATCCGCGCCACGAAGGACAGCACGTCGGCGGGGGATTCGATCCCGGTCTGGATCACCGCGAATTCGTCGCCGCCGAGCCGCGCGATCAGATCGCCTTGCTTGAGGCAGCCGCGAAGACGGTTCGCGATCGCCTTCAACAACTCGTCACCGACGTGGTGGCCGAGCGAGTCGTTGATGCCCTTGAATTCGTCGACGTCGATGTAGAGCAGCGCGAACTGCTCGCCGCCGGCGACCTTCACCAGCTCCCGTTCGATCTGCTCGCGGAACAAGGTCCGGTTCGGCAGGTCGGTCAGCGCATCGTAATGCGCCAGATGTGCAATCTTCTCGTCGGCGCGACGCTGCTCGGTGACGTCCTCGATGACATGGATGAGATAGCGCGGTTCGCCGGCTTCATCGCGAATGCCGATCCGGGTCGACGTGATGTAGCGCGGCCCCGTGCCCGGCATCTGCCAGGCGTGTTCGTCCTTGAACAATTCCTTGGCCGATTCCAGCGCGCTGCTGTCGTCTTCGGTGATACGGGCGGCGAGCGCCTCGGGGAAGATGTCGAACGCGGTCTTGCCGGCGACATCCTGACGAGACTGGCCGAACAGCTGTTCGGCAACGCCGTTGAGCAGCAGATATTGCCGCGTACGCGCATCCTTCACGGTGATCTGCGAGGGGATATGGTCGATGATCTCGCGCAGGAAGGTGTAGTTGCGGTCGCGCTCCTGTTCCAGGTTGCGGCGCTCGGTGATGTCTTCGGTCGTGGCGACCCACCCACCCTGTGCGAGCGGCGTGTTGATGACCTGGAAGGCGCGGCCGCTAGCCAACTGATGGATTCGTGTCGAGACCGTGCCTTCGGCGACGATCCTCATGACGTCGGCGCAGAATGCCTCGACGTCGCCATCGAACGCGTCACGTTCCTTGCGATGATACATCGCCTCACGGATGTGGCAGCCCGGCTTGATGACGTCGTGGGAGAGGCCGAACATGTCGACGTAGCGGCGGTTGCAGGTGACGATGTAACCCGCGGCGTCGTACAGGATCAGCCCCTGCGACATGTTGTTGAGGGCGGTGTCGAGCCGGAGCCGCTCCGCTTCCAGCCGCTCCTGGGCGTCGCGGTTCTGCCGGTTGATCTGGCGGATGATCAGATACAGGATCAGCGCGATGACGGCGGCTGAAAGCGCGGCGGTCGTGACCATGAAGCCGGTCTGCTGCCGCCAGTCCGCAAGCGCCGCTGCCGTGGTGTTGGTGCCGACGATGACCAGCGGGAAATGCGTCAGCGACGCCGCCGAGCCGAGCCGCTCCTCGCCGTCGATGAGGCTCTTGACGCGGAGCGTCTGCTGACCGCCTTCGGTCAGCACCTTCCGCATCAGTGGCGCATCCCTGAAGCTTCGCCCGATCAGCTCTTCGCGATGCGGATAGCGCGCAAGCATCTTGCCGTCGCTATCGAACAGCGAGATGGCCGTACCCTCGGCGAGCGCGACAGACGCGAAATACTGCCGGTAGCTGTCCGGGTCGATCCGGCGAACCATCGCGCCGAGGAAGGTCCCGTCGGCGCCGGTCAGCCGGCGTGCGACGATCGTGGTCCACTTGCCGATGATGAAGCTACGGACGGATTCCAGCAGCACCGGTTCGGACTGCGGATTGGCCTTGAACGCCTGAAAGTACGCCCGGGACGAAATGTTGATCCTGGGCAGTGGCTGGGCCCGCGACCAGTTGATCAGTTCGCCGTCGGCATCATAGATCGCGATATCGCCGAGATGGGATATCGAGCTTATCTTGTTGCGCAGCATCTGGTTTGCTGCGGGTCCGGACATGCGCTCACGGAACATCGCCGGCGAGGCGATCTCCGCCAATTCCATCTGCATGATCAGATCGGCGGCGACGACATCGGAATCTTCGAATTGCTGATCGAAGTGCCGCGCGATCAGCTGCACCGCGTTTTCGAGCTCGCGTTCGCGGTTGGCGAGGGTCCGCTCGCGAAATTCGCCGACGGCCATGGCCGTGACGGCGAAGATTCCGGCGACCAGCAACACGCCGCACAGAGTCAACCACAGGACAGGACTACGTCGCGCCAAAGCCTCCCAGCCGCTCCTTGCAGCTAGAGACATTCCGGCAGTCACCGTAGAAAAGACTTGGCGCATTCCACCTCACACGAGGAACAGAAATACACCGCACAAATGGCGCAAACCTTAGGAAAGCAAGTTACCCAAGCATTAATCCGGTTGAGCAACGGCGTCCGCATGTCGCGCGGCGGGAAGCCCGTCACGGTTGTGTGGCGCGCGCAGTAAACGCCGCGCTGCATCATTAATTGCGGCTTAATGCGAGCTGCCGGCGCTCTTGTCGCCGCCGGCCTGGCGCAGCCGCCCGACCACGCCGGTCGGGAAGAAATAGACGCTGGCGATGAACAGCAACCCCAGCCACAGCAGCCAGCGGTCGGGATGCAACAGCCCCGGCAGCAGCGGCAGGCCGGCTTCGCCCGCCGCGTTGGAGGCAACGCCCATGAGCGACTGCAGATAGTTCTGGGCGAGGATGAAGATGGTGGCGCCGATGATCGCGCCGTAGATCGTGCCCATGCCGCCGATCACGACCATCAGCAGAATGTCCAGCATGATCGAGAAGCTCAGCGAGGTATCGGGGCCGGCATAGCGCAGCCACAGCGCGTTCAGGATGCCGGCGCTGGCGGCCACGAGCGCCGCGAGGCAGTTGGCGTAGGTCAGGTGGAACACGGTGCGAAAGCCGAGCGCCTCGGCGCGAAACCGGTTCTCGCGGATCGCCTGGAGCACGCGCCCGAACGGCGAGTTCACGACGCGCAGCAAAGCGAGGATCATCAGCGCCGAAACGGCGAACACCAGATAGAAGGTCAGGATCCGGCCGTTGATCTCGAAGCCGAACAGGCTCTTGGGGATCAGCACGGTGCCGGGGCGCAGCAGCTCCGGCAACTGAAAACTGCGCCCGTCCTCTCCGCCCGTCAGCCAGGACAGCTGCGAGGCCAGCACCTGGAAGGCGGATGCCACGGCCAGCGTGATCATGGCGAAGAAGATCGCCGCGACGCGCAGCGAAAAGAGCCCGATGGCGAGCGCGAGCAGAGCCGCGAGCGGCAGGCCGACGACGATTCCGGTTGCGACCGCGGCCCAGTTCGGGCCCATCCCGTACAGCGCAATCGCGATGGCGTAGCTGCCGATGCCGTAGAACATGGTGTGGGCGAACGACACTGAGCCGGTATAGCCGAGCAGGAGGTCGTAGGAGGCGACCAGCGCGGCGAAGACGCAGATCTTGGCTGCGACGTTCAGCGCCTTGGCACCCGGAAACAGGAACGGCGTCGCCGCCAGCGCCAGGATGATGACGACGAGAACGAGAGTGAGCACGCGGCTCCGCGGCGGATCGCCTGAGAGGATCATCATCGGCTGGTCACCGCATAGAGGCCGCGCGGCCGCCACATCAGAATGGCGACCATCAGCAGAATATTGGACACGAGGGCGAGTTTTGGCACCAGGAAGCCGCCGTAATTGGCAACCATGGCGACCAGGATGGCGCCGATGAAGCAGCCGCCGATCGACCCCAGGCCGCCGATGATGACGACGATGAAAATGAGCACCGTGAGGTCGTCGCTCATGGAGGCGTGCACCTGTTCGCGATAGAGCGCCCACATCACGCCGCCGAGACCGGCCAGCGCCGACCCCGTCATGAACACGCCGAGGAACAGGCGGCGGATGCGGTAGCCGAGCGCCTCCACCATCTCGCGGTTCTCGACGCCGGCGCGGATCAGAAGCCCGAGCTTGGTGCGGTTGAGCACGAGCTGGATCGCGATGAATACGGCAAGGCCGATCAGCATCGCCAGCACGCGGTACTTGGCGATCGCGACGTCGCCGAGAATGAAGGAGCCGCGCAGCGACGTCGGCAGCGGCATGGGGATGATCTGTGGTCCCCACAGCGCATAGAGCGTCTGCTCGGCGACGATCAGGCCGCCGGTCGTCATCAGGATCTGCTTCAGATGCTGGCCGTAGACCGGAAGGATCAGCACGCGTTCGACGACCAGGCCGAGGGCGCCGGAGACCGCCATCGAGAGCAGCGCGGCCGGGGCCAGCACCGCGAGGTTCATCCAGAGCGAATCCGCCTGAATGGAAGCCGCGAACGGGGCCAGCACCAGCGTGGCGACATAGGCGCCGACGGCGATGAAGGCGCCGTGGCCGAAATTGAGCACGTCCATCAGACCGAACACGAGTGTGAGTCCGGAGGCCATGATGAAGATCATCATGCCCATGGCAAGGCTCGCGGCGGTCAGCGTCAGCCAGGAAGAGGTCGAGCCGATCAGCGGGATCATAAGAAGGGCGAGCGCGACCGGCAGCAGGATCGGGGCGATGTCGCGCTTCGGCTTCGGCAGCGGATCGTTTGCGGCAAGGTCAGTCACTGATGCGCCTCCAGGCTCAGGCCGAGCAGCCGCTCTTGCAGCGGCACGTCGGCGGCGAGCGCCGCCATCTCGCCGCGATGGACGATGGTGCCGTTGTCCATGACCAGCACGTTGTCGCCGAGCTCGCGGGCGGCAAAGAAATTCTGCTCGACCATCAGGATCGTCGCGCCCTTGCGCTTGATCTCCTTCAGGCACTCGATCAGCGCCATGACGATGGCCGGCGCCAGCCCCTTGGTCGGCTCGTCGATCAAGAGGAGCTTGCGCGGCTCGATGATGGCGCGCGCGATGGACAGCATCTGCTTCTGCCCGCCCGAGAGGCTTCCCGCGCGCGACAGCCAGAAGCGGCGCAGCGCCGGAAAGAAGCCGAAGATCCAGTCGAGCCGGGTGTCGTCGAGCGGCCCGTCGCGGGCCGCGAGCACGAGGTTCTCCTTCACCGTGAGATCGGAGAACACCGCCATGCTCTCCGGCACGTAGCCGACGCCGAGCCGCGCGATGTCGGGCGTGGCAAGGCTCTCGATGCGCATCCCGGCCAGGGTGATCTCGCCTTTCGAGGCCTGCCACAGGCCCATGATGGTGCGCAGCGTCGTGGTCTTGCCGGCGCCGTTGCGGCCGAGCAGCATCGTGACCTGTCCTTGCGGGACTACGAGGTCGATGCCCTGGAGGATGTGGTAGCGGCCGATATGGGTGTGCACGCCGGAGAGCTTCAGGAGATCGGTCATGCTGCGCTCTCTGCAGCGTTCTTGGGGGCGACGCCGAGATAGGCTTCCTGCACGATCGGCGAGGCGATCACCTCGGCCGGCGGGCCGTCGGCGACGAGCTGGCCGTTATGCAGCACGATGATGCGGTCGGCGAGCGAGCGCACCACGTCCATCTTGTGCTCGACGAGAAGGATGATCTTGCTCGTGTCCTGCTTGAGCTGCGCGATGAGGTCGAGGACGACGGGCACCTCGTCGATGCTCATGCCGGCGGTCGGCTCGTCGAACATGAACACTCTCGGCTCCAGCGCGATCATCAGCGCGACCTCGAGCTTGCGCTGGTCGCCATGGGACAGTGCGGTCGCGGCGACGCCGCGGCGGCCGCCGAGCGCGACCCGGTCGAGGATGGCGTCGGCGCGCGCGATCAGGTCGCGGCGGACCATCCAGGGCCGCAGCATGTCGTAATGAGTGCCGCTCGCGGCCTGCACTGCGAGGCGCACGTTCTCTTCCACCGACAGGTTCGGGAACAGGTTGGTGAGCTGGAAGGCACGGCCGAGGCCCGCGCGGGTGCGCATCGGCGCGGACTGCCCCGTGATGTCGGTGCCGTCGAACAGGATGCTGCCGCTCGTGGCGCGGAGCTGGCCCGAGATCAGATTGAAATAGGTGGTCTTGCCGGCGCCGTTCGGCCCGACGATGGCGGTGAGCTCGCCCGGGCGAAACGTGCAGGAAACGTTGTTGACCGCGACATGGCCGCCGAAGCGAATGGTGAGGTCGCGGGTTTTGAGGGTGAGCGGCATTGCGAGTCTGACGAGTTTGGGATGTATCCGTGATCACGGAGCGCTCCCTCCCCCGCTTGCGGGGAGGGTCGGGGAGAGGGTGTCTCCGCGGGCGAGAACCCACAAGAGGAGAAAGCCCTCTCCCGGCCTCTCCCGCAAGCGGGAGAGGTGAAGCAAGAAAACCTCAGCGCTTGTTCTTGATCGGAACGTTCATGTCCTCGATCTTCAGCTCGCGCACCGGCTCGAGCACGGCCCAGGCGACGTTCGGATCGACCTTGACCTTGAAGTGATACATGCTCTGCAGCGCCTGATGATCTTCTTTGCGGAACACCATCTTGCCCTTCGGCGTATCGAACTCCATGCCTTCCATCGCCGTGATCAGCTTCTCGGTGTCGGTCGACTTCGCCTTGGTGACTGCGGCGACGACGGACATCGCGGCGGCGAAGCCGCCCGCGGTGAAGAAGTCCGGCGGGGCGTTGAAGCGCTTCTGGTGCTCGGCGACCAGCCAGTCATTCACGGGGTTCTTCGGAATGTCATAGAAGTAGTAGGTCGCGCCTTCCATGCCGGGCAGGCCCTTATAGGCGGCGAGCGCGGGCAGGATGTTGCCACCGGTGGAGAGCTCGATGCCGTAGCGCTTCGGGTCCATGTCCTGGAGCTTGGCCAGCGGATTGCCGGCGCCGGCCCAGATCACCCAGATCACCTTGCGGCCCGGCTTGTCCTTCAGCGCGTCGAACAGGCGCTGGCCGACGGCGGTGAAGTCGGTAGTCGAGGTCGGGGCATACTCCTCGGCGGCGAGCGTCGCGCCGGTCTTGGCGAGCGCCTCCTTGAAGGCAGCGACGCCGTCACGGCCGAACGCGTAGTCCTGCGCCAGCGTCGCCACGGTGACGCCCTGCTTGCCGATCGCGACCGCGTTGGAGATCGCGTCCTGCGAGGAGTTGCGCGCGGTGCGGAAGATGTAGCGATTCCACTTTTCGCCGGTAATCTGGTCCGCGACCGCGGGCTCGACGATCAGGATCTTCTTGTTCTCCTCGGCGACCGGGAGAATGGCGAGCGCCGCCGCCGACGAGGTCGTGCCGATCGCGATGTCGGCCTTGTCGTCCTGATAGGCCTCCGCGAGCGCCGCTTTGGCCAGATCCGGCTTGCCCTGATCGTCCTTGGTGATGACGACGATCTTGCGGCCGTCGAGCGTCATGGTGCCCTTGGTGGCGTATTCCAAGCCCATCTTCAGGCCGGTCTCGGTCTGCTTGGCGTAGGCCTCGAGCGGACCGGTCTTGCCGTAGATCAGCGCGATCTTGAGATCGTCGGCCTGCGCGGAGGTGCCCGCGGCAAGCGCGAGAATAGTTGTTGTTATGATGAGTGATCGACGCACGATGGTCCCTCCTGATCTGAAGTTTCTCGGTAACAGCGATTTGCACAAGCTTGCGAACATTGCAATTGAACCTTCCGGTGGAGCGGGCTGGCCTTTGCGGGCATGCATCATTTTTGGGCCTGCCTCGCTGCGCCGGCCTCGACCTGGCGCCAGTCCGACTGCGCTTCCTCCGCGCTTTCGAAGATGTGCGGCGCGACGCCGCGTTTCTCCAGGGCTTCACCAAGCTTGATGCGCAGGAAGCCCGACGTGGTGTAGCGCGACACGCCGGAATAGAAGCGGTCGACGAGGCTGCGCACCATGGCTGAATAATCGTCCATCAGCTCCGGCAGGATGGAAAAGTTGTCATAATTGACGATGGCGTAGACCCGCCGGCCGAGCGGCGCCAGCATGGCCTCGACGAGGGACGCGATGGTGTCGATCTCGGCCTTGCTGCGTAGCGGATAGCGTTCCAGATTGACGAAGAACAGGTTCTGCTGCTCGTCCAGCGTGAAGCGCTGGTCGAGCGGGATGGTGAGCAGGCGCTCGCGCAGATCCATCAGACCCTCGCCGAAGATGCGCGCGTCCATCAGCACAGGGTCGCGCGGGATCAGCGGCTTGAAATCCATCAGGCGCAGGATGTCGCGCTCGATGTCGATGCCGGGCGCGATTTCGGTGAGCTGGAGCCCGTCGTCCCTGAGCTCGAACACGCAGCGCTCGGTGACGTACAGCGTGCGTTGCTTGCGCGCGGCGGCAAACGGGCCGCTGAAGGTGACGTGCTCGACGCTGTCGACGAACTTGCGCGACCTGGCTTCGTCGAGGATGACGAGCTTCCCGTCCCGCACCGCGATGCGTTGCTTGCCCGCGCCGAACGTGCCGACGAAGACGACCTCCTTGGCGTTCTGGCTGATGTTGATGAAGCCGCCGGCACCAGCCAGCTTCGGCCCGAACTTGCTGACATTGAGGTTGCCGGCGCGGTCGACCTGGGCAAGCCCGAGGAAAGCGGCATCGAGACCGCCGCCGTCGTAGAAGTCGAACTGGTAGGGCTGGTCGATCACCGCCTGCGTGTTGATCGCCGCGCCGAAATCGATGCCGCTCGCCGGGATGCCGCCGATCACGCCCGGCTCCGCCGTCAGCGTGATGAGATCGATGGTCCGCTCCTCATTGGCGACCGAGGCGATCCCCTCCGGCATGCCGATGCCGAGATTGACGACGCTGTTGGCCTTCAGCTCGAGCGCGGCGCGCCGGGCGATGATCTTGCGCTCGCTGATCGGCATCACCGGCAGAGAGGTGGCGCGGACGCGGATCTCACTGCTGAAAGCCGGATTGTATTGCGTGCCAAAAGTCTGCCAGTGGTTCTCCGGCCTTGCCACGACGACGCAGTCGACCAGGATGCCGGGAATCTTGACCTGGCGCGGATTGAGGCTGCCGGCCTCGGCGACGCGCTCGACCTGGGCGATGACGATGCCGCCGGAATTATGCGCCGCCATGGCGATGGCCAGCGCCTCGAGCGTCAGCGCTTCTTTCTCCATGGTGAGGTTGCCGTCGGGATCGCCGGTGGTGGCGCGGATGATCCCGACCTGAATCGGAAACGTCTTGTAGAGCAGGCAGTCCTCGCCGCCGATCTTGATCAGCTCCACCATGTCTTCGGTGGTGCGTGCGTTCAGCTTGCCGCCGCCGTGCCGGGGGTCGACGAAGGTACCCATGCCGACGCGGGTGATGTGGCCGGGCCGGTGCGCGGCGATGTCGCGGAACAGATGCGTGATCACGCCCTGCGGCAGGTTATAGGCCTCGATCTGGTTCGCGATCGCGAGCTGCTGCAATTTCGGCGCAAGGCCCCAGTGCCCGCCGATCACGCGCCGGACCAGGCCTTCATGCGCGAAATGATTGAGGCCGCGCTGTTTGCCGTCGCCTTGCCCGGCCGCATAGACCAGCGTCAAGTTGTGCGGCTTGCCCTGCGTATAGGGTGCATCGCCCTCGTGGGACAGATAGAGCTCCTCCAGCGCGATCGCGATCTCCTCGGCAAAGCCGATGCCGACGAAGCCGCCGGTCGCCACGGTGTCGCCGTCGCGGATCAGCATGACGGCTTCGGCCGCCGACACGACCTTGCCCTTCTCGGAATTGCGCAAGTAAGGCAGAGCTGGGTGCTGGCTCACGGCGTTCCTCCCGATCCCTTCGACCGTATGCCGTTCTTGTTTTACGTTGATCTTATCGTGGAGATCGGCCCTGGAACAGCTTGCTCCCCGCGAGAGAAGGCAGCAGAGAGCAAGGTCCGCGCCAGTTGCCGCGAATGCGCGGAAGCGGCCAAAGTTATGGCAGTTTCCGCATCTCCGCGGCCAAAGAGTGGCCGGACACCGTGTCCGGAATCCGAGACTCCGGACACGGGGAGTCTCGAAACTCAGACGGCCGCCGGTCCCGTGGCGAGGCCAAACTTGGCGAGCTTCTTGTAGAAGGTCGCGCGCGAGATCCGCAGCATCCTGGCGGCTTCCGTGATCTGGCCGTTGCTGGCGGCGAGCGCCTGCTCCAGCATGTGTTTCTCGAACTCGGCCTCGGCTTCGGCGTAGGGCACCACCGCTCCGGCCGGGCGCGCGGGCGGTGCAAGCCTGACTTCGGTGTCGACGGGGAGGATGCGCGCGACATCCTCGCCGGTCAGCCGCCCGGAATCGCTGAGGATCAGCGCGCGCTCGAGGATGTTGCGGAGCTCGCGGACATTGCCCGGCCAGTCATAGCGTGCGAGCGCGGCGAGCGCGCTCGGCGTGATCTTCGCCTTGACGTAGTCGCCCGATCCGCTGATGTCGTCGAGCAGCCTGGCGCAGATGTCGGGGAGATCATCGAGGCAATGGCGCAGCGGCGGCAGCTCGATCGCGAGCACGTTGAGCCGATAATAAAGGTCGGGCCGAAACGCGCCGTCGCTGACGCGCTTGCGCAAATCAACATTGGTGGCGGCGATCACGCGCACGTCCACCTTCGAGATCTTGTCCGAGCCGAGCGGCTCGATCTCGCGCTCCTGGAGCACGCGCAGCAGCTTGGCCTGCAATTGCAGCGGCATCTCGCCGATCTCGTCGAGGAACAGCGTGCCGCCGTCGGCAATGCGGAATTTGCCCTCGCGCCCCCTGCGGTCGGCGCCGGTATAGGCGCCCGGCGCAGTGCCGAAGAACTCCGACTCGATCAGCGTGTCCGGGATGGCGGCGACGTTGACGCTGACGAACGGCTTCTCCGCGCGCGAGGAGGCGTTGTGAATCGCCTGCGCCAGCATTTCCTTTCCCGTTCCGGTCTCGCCGGTGAGCAGCACGGTGACGCTCTGCCGCGCTGCACGGCTTGCGAGCTCCTTGGCTTGCGCGATTCCCGGCGTCTTGCCGACGAAATCGGCGAAGGTGAAACGCGCCGCGCGGGAGTTGGACAATTGCCGCCGCGCCAGCCGCAGATCGCTCTCGAGCTGGGCGACGCGGGCGAGCAGCGGTTTCAGGCTTTCGAGATGATCATAGAGCACGAATCCGATCGCGCCGATCACCGTCCCGTTCTCGTCCTCGATCGGCATGCGGGTGACGACGAGCTGCTCGCCGCCGAGCTCCATGATGTCGAGCAGGATCGGCTCGCCGGTCTCGGCCACCTTCCGCATCAGGCTGTTCGGGATGACCTCCTCGATCGACCGGCCGATCGCCTCGGTCGGATGCTCAAGACCGAGCGCAGCGAGATATTTTTCGTTGACGTAGACGACGCGTCCGCCGCGATCGATCGCAATCGCACCTTCGCAGAGCTGTTCCAGCCGTTCGAACAGAGTCTCCATCGCGCGCGCACGGAGATAGACGGGATCGCTGATCGAGGAGGAAGGCGCAGACATGAGATGCCTCGGGGAGGTCCGCCTGTGTATTAGCAAAAGGCCAGCAATTTCAAAGGGGGAATTGCCTCCGCAAGGTGGACCACCCCTCGCTCTTCGTCATGCCCGCGAAGGCGGGGCATCCGGTATGCCGCGGCCTCTCGATTGGATAACGGCCTCTCCGGAATACTGGGTCGCCCGGTCAAGCCGGGCGACGACGGCGGTGTTTGTTGCGCGGCCGCCGACCTACCGCCGATACCCGCTCGCCCGCGAATAGCCCTGGCGGTTCTGCTGCATCGGGCGGCTCGCCACGCTGACCCGCGCCTCGCTGGAGACGGGCGTTGCGAGCTTCAGCTCCTCCAGGAAGATCGGCCGGGAGAAGTAGTAGCCCTGCGCGTAGCGGATCTTCGTTGCCGCATGGAGATAGGCGAGCTCCTCGTAGGATTCGATGCCTTCGGCGATCACCGTCATGCCAAGCGCTTCGCTCAGGGATTCGATCGCGCGCAGGATGCCCTGGCTGCGCGGACGCTTATGGATGTCGGTGATGAAGGAGCGATCGATCTTGATCTCGTCCGCGGTGATGTCGGCCAGCGCCGAAAGCGGGGAATAGCCGGTGCCGAAATCGTCGATGGAGATGCCGACGCCGAGCTTGCGGAACATCGGCAGGATCTCGGCCTGGAAATGATTCTTGGCGACGAAGGCGTCTTCCGTCACCTCGATCATGAAGCGCTGGGGAAAGCCGGTGTCGTCCAGCGCCTGCGCAAAGCTGCGCATGAATTCCGGATTGCCGGCCTGCTTGGCGGCGACGTTGATGCTGATGGTCGCTTCCGCGCCGAACGTGTCGTTGATCAGGTCGATCGATTTGACGATCTCGGCGAGCACGAGATGGGTCAGCTCGTCGATCAGCCCGAGCTCGCCGGCAAGATTGATGAACGAGCCGGGGGCCTGGATCACGCCTTCGTCGTCGCGCAGGCGGACCAGGGCCTCGATGCCCTTCACGGCCTGTGTGCGCATGTCGACCTTGGACTGGAAGGCGCAGCAGAAGCGCTTTTCCAGGATGGCGAGCCGCAGCGACTGCTCGACCTTCATCCGCGCCTGCGCCTCGCGCTCCATGCTGGTGTCGAAGAAGGCCGCCAGTCCCTTGCCGTTGTTCTTGATGCGGTACATCGCGATGTCGGCGTTCTGCCGCAGCATCTCGAAGCTGTTTCCGTGGTCGGGATAGAGGCTGATGCCGACCGAGGTCGATGCAAAGACTTCCGAATTGTCGATGAAGAACGGTGCAGTCAGCCGCTCCAGCGTCGATTGCATGAACTCGGCGACTTCCTCCTGGCTCTGGATTGGGGAGAGCAGCAGCAGGAATTCGTCGCCGGAGATGCGCGACAGCATGTCGGAATCGCGCAAGTCGCGCCCGAGCCGCCTCGACAGCTCGACCAGCAGCGCGTCTCCCACGGAGTGGCCGTAATAGTCGTTGATATGCTTGAAATTGTCGACGTCGAGAAAGGCCAGCGCGAAACGCTCGCCGCCACGATCTTTCGCGAGCAGATTATTGGCGTGATGCTCGATCACGCGTCGCGAGGGCAATCCGGTCAGCTCGTCGAAATAGGCCGAGCGGAACAGCTGGTCCTCGAAATTCTTCTGTTCGGTGATGTCGGAGGACGCCGAGATCAGGAGCTCGCGTCCGGCGAGGCGAACGGGACGATGGGTCGTGAGCAGCACCTGGCGCGCGCCGCCGACGTGAACCGCTTCCTCAGTCACAACCGCCTGGCCGGCGCTCAGTGCCTGCCGGCAGGCTTCGTGTCGCGGAGCCAGATCGGGTGAGGGACGGCTGCCGTCCATTCCGAGCTGGGCGGCGGCGGCGTCGTTGACCAGCAGAAGCTCGCCATGCGCATCCTGCACGGTGAGGCCGGCCGGCAGCATTCTAACGATTTCCTTGAGAAAGCTGAGCTCGGCTTCAGTCGCGCCGGAAAATTTATTATCGTTCATACAAGTCATGAATCTTGTTGTTTCGGCGCGCCTTTGCAATGGGCGCGATCTTGCGCAGTTCCCTCTTAAGTTTGGTTAAGGGGTCCGGAGAAATACGGGGGTGTTTTGGAGAAAACTTGCGACGATGCGACGCGCGCCGACGATCGTCATTAACAGAGGGTCAACGCGTCAAGTGAAACTGCGAGCGAAGGGCGTGGCTGCGCTTTCGCTTCTATCGAGTCCGGCTGCGTATGAGCCTTGGTTGAAACGGTGCGAGCCAGTCGACACCTCTCCCCGCTGGAGAGAGGTGCTCCGCGAGCAGAGCTAGTTCATCATTCTCTATTCGTTTCGCGGGATTCGGCACTGCATGATGCAATGCAGCCCGGTTTTCAGATACGAGATCTCGGTCCTGCCATCGAAGGCCGACAGTGCCGATTTCAGCAGCTTAGTGCCGAAGCCGGGCTCGGACACCTTGTCCACGCTCGGCCCCTCGGTTTCGTCCCAGGTGATGGTCAGGCGGTCGTCGCTGATGGTCCAGGACACCTGCAACAGGCCGCGCGGTGAAGAGAATGCGCCATACTTGCCCGCATTGGTGGCAAGCTCGTGAAACATCAATGACAGCGTGACCGCGAGCTTCGGCGGCAGGAACAACCGATCGCCATTGAGGGTGAAGCGGACATGGCCATAGGGGCCGAGCTCCGAGATCAGGAGGTCGCGGATATCGCAGCCCGCCTTGTCAATCCGCGAGATCAAATCGTCGGTTGCGGCCAGCGAGCGCAGCCGGGGATCGACCCGGGCCCAGACCTGCGGGTGGTCGTGCAGCACCTGGTGAAGCACGGCATGCACCGTCGACAGCTTGTTCTTCAGCCGGTGCTGGAGCTCCTCGACCAGCAGCTTGCGATACTCTTCTTCCTCGATCAGGCGTCTTGAGATCCGGCGCTGCTCGGCCAGCATGGTGCGATAGTGCTCGACACCCCAGATGGTTATTGCGCAGACGGCCCAGTAAAGCGCCAGCAGGGCAAACCGCGCGCGATCGGCAAAGGCATCGCCGAAATTCAGGACGACGCCGAGCACGCCCCCGATCAGCGCGGTGACCACGCCGATCCGGAATCCTCCCAGGGCAGCTGCAAAGAACACGGCCGGGAAGTACGGCGTGAAGTAGATGTCGGGGCGAACCTGAGCGAGCCCCCAGCGGACCAGGGTTGCGCCCAACAGGCAGATTGCCGCAAACGAGATGCTCAGACCGAGCGAGGGCGGCGCCGCGCCCTGCCAGCCCTTGCGGAACTCGTCGATCAGCTTCCCCATGCGCAGCCCGGTTGCGATATGCGTTCGAATATCGAGCGGCTAGTGAGAACGTTACCCATGCCGCCCGCACAAGCATAGCTTGCCTTGTCGGAAGCGGGCAGGGATAGTGGCCGCTCCGGCGACGGCGGCGGCCGACATTCGCCATTTGGCATCAAATCGCTCGAAAACAGGAACATTCCATGGGCAGGCTGGACGGCAAGGTTGCGGTGATCACGGGGGCGACAAGCGGGATTGGATTGCGCACTGCGGAAGTCTTCGTTGCCGAAGGTGCCAAAATTGTGATCGCGGGCCGGCGCGTACCGGAAGGCGAGGCACTGGCGAAGCAACTCGGGGCCAATTGCATCTTCCGCCAGACCGACGTCACGGTCGAAGCGCAGATGCAGGCGCTGATCGCGCTCGCGGTCGACAAATTCGGCAGGATCGATTGCCTGTTCAACAATGCCGGCGGGCCGGCGCAGACCGGCGGCATCGAGGGCCTCGAGGCCGAGCGGTTCGACGCGGCGATGGCGACGCTGGTGCGCAGCGTCATGCTCGGCATGAAGCATGCCGCGCCCTACATGAAGAAGCAGGGGGCGGGCAGCATCATCAACAATGGCAGCATCGCCGGCCGCCTCGCCGGCTTCTCGTCGTCGATGGTCTATAGCGCGGCCAAGGCGGCGGTGATCCATCTCACCAAATGCGTGGCGATGGAGCTCGGCGAATCCAACGTCCGCGTCAACTCGATCTCGCCCGGCGCGATCGCAACAGGCATCTTCGGCAAGGCGCTGGGGCTCTCGACCGACGCTGCGGAGAAGACGCCGGCGGTGATGCGCGAGGTCTACAAGACCGCGCAGCCGATTCCGCGTGCCGGCCTTCCCGATGACATCGCCCATGCCGCGGTGTTCCTGGCCAGCGACGAATCCAGCTTCGTCAACGGCCACGACCTCGTCGTCGACGGTGCCATCACCGGCGGCCGCAACTGGAGCCAGCAGCAGCAGGGCTACGTGGCGCTGCGCAAGGCGTTCGATCAGGGGGCGTAGTGGCGCTCACGTGCCCCGGACGCGGTGCGGCGCGAGGTGCCGCTCTGCAGAGCCAGGGCCCATCCATCCGCAGCTTACCCCCTGGCTTTCTGGGTCCCGGCTCGCGCTTCGCGCGTCCGGGACACGAAAGTTGAGCGCTAAGCCGCCCGCACCCGCACTTTCAATCCATCCCGCGGCTTCGGGATCGGCCACATCTGCCAGTCCGGCTTGTAGCCGGGCGCGAGCGACACCTCGATGTTCTGCAGAAAGTGCCGCGCGAAACATTTCGCCTGCATATAGGCGAAGTGCAGACCGAGGCACATATGCGCGCCGCCGCCGAACGGCACAAAGGCGAAGCGGTGGCGGTTGCGCTGCGCTTCCTCGGTGAAGCGGAGCGGATCGAAGCGATCCGGCTCCGGCCAGATGTCCTTCATGTGGTGCGTATAGAGCGGATTGATGCCGACGGCGGTGCCGGCGGGGATCGCAAAGCCCTTGAAGCTGAAATCGCGCATCGCGCGGCGCGGCATCGACGGCACCGGCGGCCTGATCCGCAGCGCTTCCTTGAAAGCCATCTCCGACAGCGGCATCTTTTCGAGATCGTCGAAGCTGCTCGGCGCCCCCGGGGCAAGCCCGAGCGCGAGCACCTCCGCGCGCAGCCGGTCCTGCCAGTCCGGATTGGCGGCGAGCTCGCCGATGAAGGAGGTCAGCGACGAGGTCAGCGTGTCGTGCGCCGCCATCATCAGGAAGCTCATGTGGTCGATGATGTCCTGCTCCGAGAGCAGCGCGCCGTTCTCATGGGTGGCGCGGCAGAGCTGCGAGAACAGATCGTCGCCGCCATGATTGCCGCGGCGGAGCGGAATCTGCTCGCGGAAATAGGCGACGATGCGCTTGCGTCCCTTCACCCCTCGCGCCATCTGGGTGCCGGGCAGGGGGCGGCGGACCGGCGAGACGGAGGCGGCCACCATATCGACGAAGGCGCGGTTGATCTCGTCGACCTCAGGCCCGATATCGGCGCCGAGGAACGAGGCCGCAGCAAGATCGAGCGTGAGCTGCTTCATCGCCGGATAGAGCTGCATCTCGCCGGGCTTTGCCTTCCATTGCGCGACGCGCGCAGAAATGCCGCGGTCGAGATCGCCGAGATAGGACTTCATCGGCCCGGACTTGAACGCGACCGACAGCGCCTTGCGATGCAGGCGATGCTCGTCGAAATCGAGCAGCATCAATCCGCGCGGAAACAGCAGGCCCAGAACCTTGTTCCAGCCGTGCGTCGAGGAGAACAGCTTCTGCTGGTCGAACAGCACGAGCTCGTTGGCCTCGGGCCCGAGCAGCACGACGTTGGTCTCGCCGAAAAAATGCGTACGGTAGACCAGGCCGTATTTGGCGCCGTTCGCTTCGATATGGCCCTTCGGGTCGGCGAGCACCTGAAACGTCTTGCCGATGATCGGCCAGCCTTCGTCGCCGGGAATGTGGGTCAGCTCATTGCGTCTCGGCGGGGTGAACTGAAGTGCAGGGGCGGCCACATTCTGCATCGACATGACGATTGCTCCGGTTGGCTGACCAAACAGGCGCGCGATCGCGCTCGACTGAGAGACAGCATAGCACGATTTGACGAGAATGATGTGGCGGCTCTCACGTGCAAAAAAGCGCCGCGGGGCGCGCGATTCACCTCTCCCGTAGGGAGAGGTGAATCCAGCCAACCGCTCGCACCGACTTTACATCGCTTCAAGCCTGCCGCTTCGCGGCTTCCTTCTGCAGATCGGGGGCGTTGACGGCGGGAATGGCGACGCGGCCGGGGCCGGTGACCTTCAGCGCCTCGGCGGCCTTCTCGTTCTCCATGATCTTGGCCATTACGGCCTGTCCCGCACGCTCGAAGATCGCGCGGTTCTCGATCACGAATTTTTGCGATTTGCGAAGGCCGTCGATATAGCCGTTGATCTCGGGCACCACGTAGCGCGCCACCATGTCCCAGCTCCGCCGCGTCGCTTCCGGATTGGCCCAGTCGTGCACGAAGCCGATGATGGCGCCGACGCCGCCGGAGACCTGCATCACGTTCTTGATGGTTTTGACGAGATCGTCGGGCGTGCCGATGGTGGACGCGGCGCCCTCGACGAAGGCGGTCTTGTCGACGGCCTCGTCGGGCGAGGAGAATGCGGTGAGGCCCGGCCGCTGCAACGTGCCGACATTATATTCGTTGTGCCAGCGCATCAGCCCGGCGCCCGCTTCGCGGCGTGCCTGCTCGCGGGTCTCCGCGATGTGGAAGGTCAGCAGCACGCGCCAGTCGGCACGGTTCACGGTGGTGCCGTGCTTCCTGGCGGCATCCTCGGCGAACTGCCATTGCTGCTGCAGCGACATCAGGCCCTGCGTCGTCATCGAGCCTAGCGAGATGATGCCGATGCCGTATTTGCCGGCGAGCGTCATGCCGGAGGGCGAGATCTGCGAGGCCACCACGAACGGCATCTCCTCCTGCAAGGGCAGGATCTGCAGCGCGGCGTCGTTCATCGTGAACCAGTCGCTCTTCGCGGTGACGCGCTCGCCGTTGAAGAGGCGGCGGATGACGCCGATCGCCTCGTCCTGGCGGTCGCGCTGCGTCATCGGATCGATGCCGAGCGTGTGCGCATCCGACGCCAGCGCGCCCGGTCCGGAACCGAAGATGGCGCGGCCGCCGGTCATGTGGTCGAGCTGCACCATGCGCTGGGCGACGTTGAAGGGATGATGATAGGGCAGTGACACCACGCCGGTGCCGAGCTTGATCCGCTTGGTGCGCTCGCCGGCTGCGGCCAGGAACATCTCGGGCGAGGCGATCATCTCCCAGCCGGACGAATGATGCTCGCCGCACCAGAACTCGTCATAGCCGAGCGCATCCAGCTGCTCGACGAGGTCGAGATCCCGCCGGAACTGGAGCATCGGATGCTCCCCGATCGGGTGATGCGGGGCAAGGAAGGCTCCGAACTTCAGGCGCGCCATGGCGGTCTCTCCGGCTTTGATTTTCTGTTTGTTGAGAGGGTCAGGCTACGTGCCTGATGGCACGAAGGCAATCGCACGATGTCCCGTGTTGCGGAATGCAGGCATGCGTGTGACTTCTTCCTGCTCTCATTCTTGCGTGCAGGCGCTCCGCACCGCCATGGCCGGGCTTTCCCCTCCGCCAGTGGCAAAGAGCACGCGAATCCTACCTGTGAGGTAATCGCGACACCGTACGCGATCTGAAATCATCGGGCCGCGAGTCCATATCCGTGCGCCAATGCATCAAATCGTCACAAAGCAAATCGATTCGTCTCGTCGTTGGTGGGTGCTGGCCATCGTCGTGGCCGCCCAGTTCATGTTCGGGGTCGACGCCTTCGTGGTCAACGTCGCCATTCCCACCATTGCGGTCGAGCTGAAGGCCTCGCCGGCCCAGATCGAATCCATCATCGCGATCTACCTGATCGCCTATGCCACGCTGGTCGTGACCGGCGGCCGGCTCGGCGACATCCACGGCACGAAGGGCGTGTTCCTGGCCGGCCTGCTCGGCTTCACCTTGACGTCGCTCTGGTGCGGCCTCTCGCAATCTGGGGCGGAACTGATCCTCGCGCGGCTGGCGCAGGGCGCGACCGCGGCGTTGATGGTCCCCCAGGTGCTGGCGACGCTGCATCTCTTGTTCACCGATGGCCAGCGCAACCGTGCCTTCGCCATTTACGGCGTCGTGCTCGGGCTTGCGGGCGCCGCAGGCTTCCTGCTCGGCGGTCTTCTGGTCACAATCGACCTTGCCGGCGCTGGTTGGCGCTCGGTGTTCTTCGTCAACGTGCCGTTTGGCCTCGTCATCGCGGCCGCCGCCTGGCGCATCATGCCATCGACATCGCGGCGGGTCGGTACAAGGCTCGACATCAAGGGCAGCGTGGTGCTGTTCGCGGGGCTGGTGTGCCTGATCGGCCCGCTGCTGTTCGGTCACGATGTCGGCTGGGCGCCGTGGCTGTGGGTGGTGATGGGAAGCGGCGGCGTGATCCTCGCCGCGTTCCTGAAGCTGGAGCAGGCGGTCGCACGCGCCGGCGGCATGCCGCTGATCGATCTCACGCTGCTGGCGGACGCCGGTTTCCTGCGCGGCCTCGGCGCCGCCTTCTTTTTCTTCCTCGCCAATCTCTCGTTCTATCTGGTGATGACGCTGTTCATGCAGCGGGGCCTCAAGATCGCGCCGCTCGCGGCCGGCATGGCCTTCATTCCGCTCGCGCTCGCCTTCGTCGTGGCCTCGCGCCACAGCGGGGTGCGGGCGCGCCATCGCGGCACCAGGGTTTTGCTCGAAGGCTGCGCGCTTCAGGTCGTCGGCCTCGCCGCACTCGCGCTTGTTGCGGGCTGTGTCGATGCGCCGTCGCCGCTGCTGCTCGCGTTCACCATGATCATCTTCGGCTATGGTCAAGGATTGGTGATGGCGCCGCTCTCGGGCGCGGTGCTCTCGACGGTGAAGCCTGTCGCCGCAGGCTCGGCCTCCGGCATCTACGGCACCACGGCGCAGATCGGAAATGCGGCCGGAGTGGCCGCAATCGGTGCGGTATTCTTCGCGGTCGAAGCCTTGCAATCAGCGCGCGCAGGATTCCTCGTGTCGCTCGTGCTGTTTGTGACATTGATCATGATCTGCGCCGCATTTCTGGCGTGGATGCGCCGTGCATCGGCACGAAGTTGAGGCAATGCGGTTAATACGTGCCAATTTCAGCGGGATTTCCCGCGATTTTCGCTGGATTGACAGCGCACGGTCTTTTTATTTTGCAATGCAGCAACTATCTGGTTGGGCTGGACGTTGAACGTCGCCCACCAGGAAGTTGCCGTGTCATTAGCCAAGAATATCGATCTCTTGAGACGTCTGCCGAGGCTGGACGGATTGCGCTTTGCCGAGTTCGGCCGCAGCGCTGTTTCATCGAGCCCCCTGGAGGAGGTTGTTGGCTTCGGCGACAATCCCGGAGCCTTGCGCATGTTCACGTTCGTGCCGGAGCAATTGCAGAAGCCGCGCGCGCTCGTCGTCGTGCTGCATGGCTGCGGACAGACGGCAGCCGGTTACGATCTCGGCGCGGGCTGGTCGACACTGGCAAGGCATTATGGCTTCGCGCTGCTGATGCCCGAGCAGCAGCGCGTCAACAACGGCAACACCTGCTTCAACTGGTTCAATCCGGAAGATACGGTGCGCGGCAGCGGCGAGGCGCATTCGATCCGCGAGATGATCGCGCACATGGCCGAGGCGCACCGCATCAATCACAGGCGCGTCTTCATCACCGGCCTGTCGGCCGGCGGCGGCATGACGTCGGTGATGCTTGCGACCTATCCGGAAGTCTTCGCGGCCGGCGCGGTCATTGCCGGATTGCCCTATGGCATCGCCTCGAATTTGCGCGAGGCGCTCGAAGGCATGTTTCATTCCCCAGCGCGTCCCGCGCGCGAGCTCGGCGATCTCGTGCGCAGCGCCTCTGATCATGGCGGGCCCTGGCCGAAGGTCTCCGTCTGGCACGGCAGCGCCGACCGCACCGTCAATCCCGGCAACGCCAACGAGATCGTCAAGCAATGGCTCGACCTGCACGACCTGCCTGACGCGCCGATGGCGGAGACCAATGTCGATGGCTATCCGCGCCAGGCCTGGTGGAACAAGGACGGCGAGACGCTGGTCGAATCCTTCGCCATCACCGATATGGCGCATGGCACGCCGCTTGGGATAGCCGACAACGATCAGCGCTACGGCGTCGAAGGCGCATTCCTGATCGAGGCCGGCATTTCCTCGTCCTACCACATCGCAAAGTTCTTCGGCCTCACCGGCTGGATTCCGGACGCCGCGACGAAGAAGGCGGAAGCCAAGCCTGCGACCAAGCCTGAAACGAAGCCGGCGCTGTCGCCCGCGCCGCATCTCGCCCGCTCGATCCGTGCAGCGGTTGCCGAAGAGCCGGCGGAGCCGCAGCGCGAGAACGCTCGCGGCTTCGATCTCGGCCAGATCATCACGCGCGCGCTCACGGCCGCGGGATTGATGAAGTAGCTCCCGCCATTTCTCCCGGATCAGCGCTGACGCTTGTCCGGAGCGACAGCGGAGCTCTGCTACATCTCGCCGGTGATGAACGGATTGGTCATCCGCTCCTGGCCGATGCTCGAGCCTGCGCCATGGCCGCAGATGAAGCCGACATCGTCGCCAAGCGGCAGCAGTTTTGTCTTGATGGAATTGATCAGCGTGGCGTGGCTGCCGCCGGGCAGATCGGTGCGTCCGACCGAGCCCGCGAACAGGACGTCGCCGACATGGGCAAAACGTAACGCCTTGTTGAAGAACGCCACGCTGCCGGGCGAATGGCCGGGGCAGTGAAGGATGTCGAACGACAGTTCGCCGATCGACACGGTGTCGCCTTCGTCGAGCCAGCGGTCCGGCGCGAAATCGCGCACGCCGGTCATGCCGAACCGAGCGCCGCTTGCGACGACATTGTCGAGCAGGAACTTGTCCGCGACATGCGGGCCCTCGATCGGTACCTTCAGCGCCTCGCGCAGCTCGGCCGCGCCGCCGACATGATCGATATGGCCGTGGGTCAGCCAGATCTTCTCCACGGTGACGCCGGTCTGCTTGATCGCGTCCAGAATCTTCGGCACGTCCCCGCCGGGATCGATCACGACGGCTTTCTTGCCGGGCTCGTCCCAGATGATGGTGCAGTTCTGCTCGAACAGCGTCACGGGAACGATGATCGCGCCCGCCTTGGGTGGCGAGGAGTCCTGGGTGTCAGTTTGCTCGGTCATGGCGCCACAATGCCGATTTTTGTCAGTCCGCCAAGCAAAAGATTCGCAAAAGATTCGGACGAGAGGTTCGGGAACAGCCGCGGCCCCTGTCACACGGCCGTCCCAATTGGCCTGCCAATTTGAACCGGGGCGATGCTGTCGCGTTCTCCCGCGCAAAGGCGCAGATTTTGGGTGGTCTTCGGCATGGCTCAAGGCAACGAGAATTGGTGGCGCGACGGCATCTTCTATCAGATCTATCCGCGCTCGTTTCAGGACTCCGACGGCGACGGCGTCGGCGATCTCGCCGGCATCCTCAGGCGGCTGCCTTACGTCAAATCGCTCGGCGTCGACGCGATCTGGCTGTCGCCGATCTTTCCCTCGCCGATGGCGGATTTCGGCTACGACATCTCGGATTATGTCGGCATCGAGCCGCTGTTCGGCACGATGGCCGATTTCGACGCGCTGCTCGCGGCTGCCCATGACAACGGCCTGAAGCTGATCCTCGATCTCGTGCCGAACCATACCTCGGACCAGCATCCCTGGTTCGTCGAGAGCCGGTCGTCGCGCGACAATCCCAAGCGCGACTGGTACGTCTGGCGCGATCCGGCAGCCGATGGCGGCGTGCCCAACAACTGGCTGTCCGAGTTCGGCGGCAGCGCGTGGCAATTCGACGAGACCACGGGCCAATATTACTACCACGCCTTCCTCGCCCAGCAGCCGGACCTGAACTGGCGCAATCCGGACGTCCGCGCCGCGATCTACGACGTGATGCGGTTCTGGCTCGACAAGGGTGTCGACGGCTTTCGTGTCGACGTGATCTGGCACCTGATCAAGGACGCCGAATTCCGCGACAACCCGCCGAGCCCGCACTATGTCGAGGGCCGGCCGCCGAACGAAAGGATCCTGACGCAATACTCGACCGACCAGCCGGAAGTGCATGACGTGATCGCCGAGATGCGGCGCGTCATCGATTCCTACGGCGCCCGCGTCTTGATCGGCGAGATCTATCTGCCGCTGCACCGCCTCATGGCCTATTACGGCAACGATCTCACCGGCGCGCAGATGCCATTCAATTTCGCGCTGCTCTCGACGTTCTGGAGCGCACGCTCGATCGAGAAGATCATCGAGGATTACGAGAAGGCGCTGCCGAAGGGCGCCTGGCCGAACTGGGTACTCGGCAATCACGATCGGCCGCGCGTGGCGAGCCGCGTCGGTCCCGAGCAGGCCCGCGTCGCGGCCATGCTGCTGCTGACACTGCGCGGCACGCCGACGCTTTATTACGGCGACGAGATCGGCATGCACCAGCTCGCGATCGCGCCGGAGGACGTGCGCGATCCCTTCGAGAAGAACGTGCCCGGCATCGGCGTCGGCCGCGACGGCTGCCGCACGCCGATGCAATGGGATTCGTCGAGCTTCTCCGGTTTTTCGCAGGTGAGGCCGTGGCTTCCGCTGCCGGAGGATCATATCCGCGAGAATGTCGCCAATCTCGAAGCCGATCCGCGCTCGATCCTCAATCTCTACAAGCGCCTGATCGCCCTGCGGAGGAACTGTCCCCCGTTGATCGTGGGCGACTATCATCCGATCTCGGCGCAAGGCGATCTCCTGATCTACCGCCGCGACGCCGGCGGCAGGTCGATCATCGTGGCGCTCAATCTCGGGCCCGAGCCGGTCGCTGTGACCACCAGCGCGATCCGATTCGGCAGCGAGATATTGCTGTCGACGTTTCTGGATCGCGAAGGTGAGGGGATCGAAGGCGTGCTGGATTTGCGCGGCAACGAAGGCGTGGTGGTGGCGCCGCCCGCCTGACTGTCGTCCCCGCAAACGCGGCACGGCAGTGGAAAATGCGGCCGCGGCTTACCTCTATCGGGCCGTGTGCACACGACCGGAATCGGCTATCCTCCCCCCAATGGACAACACCGCCCGCAACATCGCGCTTGTGCCGCCGCCGGATCGCCGCCAGTCGGAGACGGCGCTCGCGGTCGCGCGCGGCACGGCGCGGCTCTTGCGCTCGCTCGGGTTCTCCTGCATCAGCGAATTGCCGCTGCCGTCGGGCCGGCGCGCCGATCTCGTGGCGCTGAACGAGCGCGGCGAGATCTGGATCGTCGAGATCAAGTCGTCGGTGGAGGATCTGCGCGCCGACCAGAAATGGCACGAATACCGCGCCCATTGCGATCGGCTGTTCTTCGCCTTCACGCAGGACCTGCCGTGCGAGATCTTTCCTGATGATACCGGCCTGATCATCGCCGACGCCTATGGCGCCCACATGCATTGCGAAGCGCCCGAGCACAAATTGCCAGCACCGACGCGCAAACAGATGACCGTGCGCTTTGCAATGGCGGCAGCCTTGCGGATCAACCGGCTGGTCGACCCGCAGGGCCACGCGGATTTCTGGGAATAGGCGCGGGCCGAGCGAGGCGCGGCGTGATCCGGAGTCCTCGTGATGCGAGGGTGCCGCTTTTCCTTCCGCCGGGACTACTTTTTGGCGTGCGCCGCCCGGATCGGACCGAAAGGTCCGTACATGTGCTGCTGCTGATCGAAACCATCAGCGTACGGTCCGTAGGGCGCATCGACCGGCTTCTTCGAAAGGTCTGGATAGTCCTTGTCGAGACCGGCCTTTCTCGGACGCGGTTGAGAGATCATATAAGCAGCCACATCCCATGCCTGCTCGACCGTGAGCTGCGGATCCAGGTAGTCCGTCCCGTGCGGCATGTTGAAGTGCACGAAGTTCGCCGCGGTAATCAACCGCGCCATGCCGGCGCCATCATTGAAACTATCCGGGCCCCAGAGCGGCGGCACCATGTAGCCGAGATCGACGCTCGGCACGCTGCGGCGTATTCCCGAGCCGTCCTCATTGTGACAGGAAAGACAAGCCTTCGCGTAGATCGCCTTGCCGCGAACCGGGTCGGCCGCCCGATCGAGCTCAGGCATCGATCCGGTGCCGAGTCCTGACAATACCTTGCCGGCTGGCACGCCGGACGACAGGAATTTGATGTAGGCCACGATGGCTTGCATTTCCGGACTGTCGAGTGGCAGCGCGCGGCCATTCATGCTGCGCGTCATGCACGAGTTCACACGGTCCTCGATCGTGATCTCGGCGCCGAGCCGGGCGCTGTATTGCGGGAAGAGCTCGACCAATCCAAAGATCGGCAAGCCGAATTTTTTCGTACCGGCTTCGAGATGGCAGTTGCTGCAGGCGAGATTGTTGCCGGCATAACGCTTGGCTGGATCCGGCACCTCCGGCCCGACATGGGCGTAGGTCGCAGTGATGAGGTCGCGCCCGCGCCGCACGAGCCGGCCATGGGCGTCATCAGGCAGCGCGCCGACTTCCGGTACCGTCCAGACTGGAGGGGAGATCTGCTGCGCGTGCCCCGCGGCTGGCGCGGCTACGGCGATGACAGCGACGGCAACCGCGCGCACCGTCCAGAAGCAAAGCAATGCAAGAAGCGGCATGGGGTGAACCATCGATCTCTCGACAACAGGTTGAACATTCGACGCGTCAGGTCGGCACCATGATCCGCCGTCCGAGGTTAACGTCGGGTTCAGCGATCTCGCGACGCCGACACTCGGCTTTGCCGACACGGCGCTGGGACATCAGGCCGGGCACGGCTTGCGACCGACTCCAGGCATGTTGGGCTATGGGAGCGCGCCCTTAAAGCGCGATGAGATCAGGACGAATCGTGATCGCACTTCAGGTTATTGTTTGAGCATGATCTTTTGGGAAAACCGCTGCGCACTTTCCGGATCATGCCTTGGAGCTGCGAAGTCCGTCAGTCAATCTGCCTGAGCGGCTGACCCGGCTTCCGCTGCCGCCGATTCCCATCGCGGAAATGGGTCATCCCGGGTCAAAACGGCAACACTTTACCACGCGAAGCATCTCCGCCTCAGCCTCAAAGGCCGGAGATCTGCGTTTTCTTGAGTGAACGCCGAGACTACCTCGGCGCGCGCTTGGCCAGAATGCGCTGCAGCGTGCGGCGGTGCATGTTGAGCCGGCGCGCCGTCTCGGAGACGTTGCGATTGCACATCTCGTAGATGCGCTGGATGTGCTCCCAGCGCACGCGGTCGGCGGACATCGGGTTCGCCGGCAGCTCGGACTTCTCGGAGCTTGTCGAGAGCAGTGCCGCGACGACGTCGTCGGCATCCGCGGGTTTGGAGAGATAATCGATCGCGCCCATCTTCACCGCGGTGACGGCGGTGGCGATGTTGCCATAGCCGGTCAGCACGATCGCGCGTGCATCGGGACGCTTCTTCTTCAGCGCCGAGACGACGTCAAGGCCATTGCCGTCGCCGAGCCGCAAATCCACCACCGCGAATGCCGGCGCCGACTTGCCGATCTGCGCAAGTCCGTCCGAGACGGTGTCGCACGATGTCACCGAGAAGCCCCGCGTCTCCATGGCGCGCGACAGCCGCTCCAGAAACGGCTTGTCGTCTTCCACGATGAGAAGCGAGCGGTCGCTCTGTTCGTTCAGTTCGGCAATGGCGTTCAAGGTTTTGTCCTCTCTCCAGCGCATCGACATATGGCCTCGCAATCACGCGGTGCCAAGGCCGCCGACAGTCGATCGGCCCTGTTGTGCGACGCAAGGTCGCGGCTATCCTATTGTTTCTTCGTGCGTCTCGATAGCCTCAAAACGCTGCCTGGGCCACGTGATCTGGACCACCGCGCCGTGTTCCGGGAAGGTCCGATTGGTAAACGAGACCTTGGCGCCGGTGCGTTCCAGCAAGGTACGCGCGATGAACACGCCGAGGCCGAGGCCGCGTCGTCCGCCGCCACCGTCGTCCTGGGCACGGCGCCGCGACAGATAGGGCTCGCCGATCCGGTTGAGGATGTCGGGAGGAATGCCCGGTCCGTCGTCGGAGATCACGAGCTCGATAGTATCCTTGTTCCACCATGCGTTCACCTCGACGGTGGTGCGGGCGAAATCGACCGCGTTCTCGACGATGTTGCCGATGCCGTAGAGGATCGCCGGATTGCGCGAGCCGACCGGCTCGGCCGCGACGGCCACCGCGATCCGCACCTTGATTTCGACGCCGAAATCGCGGTGCGGCGCCACCACCTCCTCGATCAGCTCCGACAGCTTCATGCGGTCGAACGGCGCGCCGGTGGAGGAGAGCTGGGTGATCTTGCTGAGGATGTCGCGGCAGCGCTGGGTCTGCTCGCGCAAGGTCTTCAGGTCGGCGGCAAAGTTTGGGTCCTTCACCGTCTTTTCCAGTTCGCGCGAAATCAGGAAGATCGTCGCGAGCGGCGTGCCGAGCTCGTGCGCGGCGGCGGCGGCGAGTCCGTCGAGCTGGGTCAGATGCTGCTCGCGCGTCAGCACCAGCTCGGTCGCGGCCAGTGCGTCCGCGAGCTTGCGCGCCTCCTCGGTGACCTGGAACGAGTAGAGGCTGGTGACGCCGATCGCGAGCGCGATCGAGAGCCAGACGCCGACGAGATAGATCGGCGGCAGCACCAGCGGATCGTCGGAATCCCACGGCAGCGGAAAATGGAAGTAGAACAGGAGCGAAGCGCAGGCGACCGCGAGCAGGCCGAGGCCGAAGGTGAAACGGGCCGGCAGCGCGGTGGCCGAGATCAGCACGGGCGCGAGGAACAGGAACGAGAACGGGTTCTGCAGGCCGCCGGTGAAGAACAGCAGGCCGGCCAGCTCCACGATGTTCAGTGCGAGCAGCCCGGCCGCCTGCATCGGCTCCAGCCGCTGCATCGGATTGGCCGCGGTCTGAAGCGCCAGATTGAGCGCCGCCGACAAAGCGATGATGCTGACACAGGGTACGATCTCGACGTTGAACTCCAGCCCCTGTGCCACGATGAAGATTGCGGCGAGCTGGCCCAGCACCGCGAGCCAGCGCAGCCGCAGGATCGTGTCCAGCCGGATGTGCCGCTGCGCGTGGCGGAAGTCGGAAGCGGCAATCTCGTTCATATCGGACAATGTGCTGGTGCTTTCTCGATCACAAACGCTGGGCTCGCGGAACCACGCAGGCATTACAAGCCTTGCGCTATCGGCTGCAATAGCAGAAGAACGGCCAGCATGACCGAGAATGACAAGGCTTCAAGTCGGCCGACTGTCGCGGATCGCAGCTCGTCCGCGGCAATCGCGGTCGATCACCTCGTCAAGGTCTACAAGCATACCCGCGCCGTCGACGATATCTCCTTTTCGCTTCCGCGCGGCAGCATCACCGGCCTTCTGGGCGGCAACGGCGCCGGCAAGACCACGACCATCGCGATGATCATGGGCCTGGTGCTGCCCACCTCCGGCCGCGTGCAGGTGCTGGGGCATCGCATGCCCGAGGAGAGCGCGGCCGTGCTGGGGCGGATGAATTTCGAGAGCCCCTATGTCGACATGCCGATGCGGCTCACGGTGCGGCAGAACCTCACCGTGTTCGGCAAGCTCTATGCGGTGAAGAATCTCTCTGACCGCATCGCGAAGCTCGCCGAGGATCTCGACCTCGCCGATTTCATCGACCGCGCCAACGGCAAGCTCTCGGCCGGACAGAAGACCCGCGTCGCGCTGGCGAAGGCGCTGATCAACCAGCCCGAGCTGCTGCTCCTGGACGAGCCGACCGCCTCGCTCGACCCGGATACCGCCGACTGGGTGCGCGCGCATCTGGAGCGGTACCGCCGGGACCACAACGCCACCATCCTGCTGGCCTCGCACAACATGCTCGAGGTCGAACGGCTCTGCGACCGCGTCATCATCATGAAGCGCGGCCGCATCGAGGACGACGACGCGCCGGAAGCGATCATGGCCCGCTACAACCGCACCACGCTGGAGGAGGTGTTTCTGGACGTCGCGCGCGGCCGGGTGAATGGCGCGCAGGAGCCGGCAAGATGAGGGAGCGGAGCCGTAGCCCGGATGGAGCCTGTCATCCCGGGGCGCGACATGGTCGCGAGCCCGGGATCCATAACCACAGGATTGAATTTGGCGAAGACTCGGGGTTACCGGTCTCGCCACACAACCACCGTCTGTGGTTATGGATTCCGGGCTCGCGCTCCGCGCGCCCCGGAATGACGAAGCCCCAACCGGGCCACGCGGTGTTGTCATGACCGAGCTCTCCCTCCACCGCGGCATCTCCGTTCATCGCATCGGCGCGATGATCCTGCGCTACTGGTATCTCCTGCTGTCGTCCTGGCCGCGGCTGCTCGAATTGCTCTACTGGCCGGCGCTGCAGGTCATCACCTGGGGCTTTCTCCAACTCTACATCGCCGAGAACGCCAGTTTCTTCGCGCGCGCCGGCGGCACGCTGATCGGTGCCGTCATCCTCTGGGACATCCTGTTCCGGGGACAGCTCGGCTTCTCCATCTCGTTCCTGGAAGAGATGTGGGCGCGCAACCTCGGCAACCTCATGATGAGCCCGCTCAAGCCGATCGAGTTTCTGCTGTCGCTGATGGTCATGAGCCTGATCCGGCTCGCGATCGGCGTGATCCCGATGACGCTGATCGCGCTGTTCCTGTTTCACTTCAACGTCTATGCCCTCGGCCTGCCGCTGATCGCCTTCTTCTGCAATCTGATCTTCACGAGCTGGTCGGTCGGCATTTTCGTCTCGGGTCTGGTGCTGCGAAACGGCCTTGGCGCCGAAAGCATCGTCTGGACCCTGATGTTCGCGATCATGCCGCTTGCTTGCATCTACTATCCCGTCAGCGTGCTGCCGGTCTGGCTGCAATACGTCGCCTGGGCGTTGCCGCCGACCTACGTGTTCGAGGGAATGCGCGCCCTGTTGATCGAGCACACCTTCAGGACCGATCTGATGCTGGCTGCGTTGGCCATCAATGGCGTGCTTCTGGTTGCATCTTTTGGGGCATTCCTTGCCCTTTTGCGCAGCGCCAGAAAGCACGGCTCGCTGCTGTCAGGCGGCGAATAACGTCACTTTCCCGTGGATTCAGGCTGGTTTAGCCGCTTCGGCTACGTAGATGTACGGAACCATGCATTGACGCAATATTACGCATTCGGCAGTATGCTGCGATGCGAAGAGGAATATAGCAATGCCCATTGGTGAGTTCGGCGGCGCGCCGCCGCTGGCGGCAGAAGGCAGTCCGGTCCTGACGACGCCGATGTACTGGATGTACGAGATGGCTCATGCCTCTCTCAATCCGGCACGTGCGGTCACCGACGCGACCAAGCTGCTGTTTCAGAATCCCCTCAATCCCTGGGCGCGCACCGAGGTCGGCAAGTCGGTTGCCGCGGCCTGCGAATTGTTCGAGCGCACCACGCGCCGCTACGGCAAGCCGGAATGGGGTCTCGACGACACCGAGGTCAACGGCATCCGCGTCCCCGTCGAGATCCGCTCGGTCTGGGAAAAGCCGTTCTGCAGGCTGCTCTATTTCGATCGCAAGTTCTCCCGCCCGCTGCGCAGCCCGCAGCCGCGCGTGCTGATCGTGGCCCCGATGTCCGGCCACTATGCAACGCTTCTGCGCGGCACGGTCGAGGCTTTCCTGCCGGCGCATGAGGTCTACATCACCGACTGGGCCGATGCCCGCATGGTCCCCTTGAGCGAAGGCCGCTTCGATCTCGACGACTACATCGACTACGTCATCGAGATGCTGCACGTCCTCGGCGGCAACACACATGTCATGGCAGTGTGCCAGCCCTCCGTGCCCGTCGTCGCAGCCGTCTCGGTCATGGAAGCGCGGCGCGATCCGTTCGTGCCGACCTCGATGACGCTGATGGGCGGCCCGATCGACACCCGCCGCAATCCGACCGCGGTGAACAACCTCGCCCAGGAGCGCGGTATCGACTGGTTCCGCAACCACGTCATCACCAAGGTGCCGTTCCCGCATCCGGGCATGATGCGCGACGTCTATCCTGGATTCCTGCAGCTCAACGGCTTCATCAGCATGAATCTCGATCGGCACATGGATGCGCACAAGCAGCTGTTTGCCAATCTGGTGAAAGGCGACGGCGATCTCGTCGACAAGCATCGCGACTTCTATGACGAATATCTCGCGGTGATGGATCTCTCGGCCGAGTATTACCTGCAGACCGTCGACACCGTGTTCGTGAAGCACTCGCTGCCGAAGGGCGAGATGACCCATCGCGGAACCCTCGTCGAACCCTCCAAGGTCAAGCGCGTCGCGTTGATGACGGTCGAAGGCGAGAACGATGACATCTCCGGCCTCGGTCAGACAGAAGCAACGCACGGTTTGTGCAGCTCGATCCCCGATCACCGCCGCGTTCATTACGTCCAGAAGGGCGTCGGACATTACGGCGTGTTCAACGGATCGCGTTTCAAGTCGGAGATCGTGCCGCGGATTCACGACTTCATGGTTTCGGCTGCAAATCCGAGCTCGTTGCAGGCTCTCGCGGCCGAATAGAGCGTTTTCGAGCGAAGTGGTGGCCGGTTCGAGTCAAGAAAACGCGCCAGAATAAGAATCTGGAGCCGTTCCGATTTTCATCGGAACGGCTCTGGCCGCGAATTTCGGCTTTCCCGTCGAAATTCGGGCCCTGTCGGAGCCTTTCGGCGGGGTAAGTTCCCGCCAGATTCGCGGTATTTAGGTAGCTTTATAAGAGTGAGTCCGTCCTCACCCCTTGGGGGTGTCGCATGCGTCCAGCGGGGGCGAAAAAAACGGGTTCCAACCCCAGTCTGTAGGGTCTCCCGGGCGTCTGACCGCTGTATATTGGGCAAATGATTTGTTTTTGCGCCGAGCGCTTTCCCTGGCGGCGGTTATGGCAGAATCCGGGCGAACTCCTGCTCCCCGGACTGACAGACATGGCCACTCGCGCACTCCTCTATCGTCGGCCCCACGAACCGAAGACCCTCGTCATCACCCACGGATCGCAATTTTTTGCGATTCGGCTGCGCCGGCACAGACGCGCGAGGCGTTACACGCTCAGAATTCATCCGAGCGACCGCGAAGCCATTCTCACCATGCCGCCGCGCGGCACGCTCGCGGAGGCCAAGGATTTCGCACAGCGTCACGGTGCGTGGATCGCCGCACGTCTCGGCCGCCTGCCGAAGGCTGCGCCCTTCCAGCCGGGCACGGTGATACCGCTGCGCGGCACGCCCCATCGTATCGTTCACCGCACCGGCCAGCGCGGCACGGTGTGGACCGAGATGCGCGAGTCCGGTGAACGCATTCTCTGCGTCGCCGGCGGCCTCGACCATGTCGACCGCCGCGTCAGCGACTTTCTCAAGCGCGAGGCCCGCCGCGACCTGCAGCGCTCGGCGGAAGCCTACGCCGCCGAACTCGGCGTCAAGGTCAAGCGGCTCTCGATCCGCGATCAGTCCAGCCGCTGGGGATCATGCACCTCGGCCGGCTCGCTGTCGTTCTCCTGGCGCCTGATCCTCGCACCGCCCTTCGTGCTCGACTATCTCGCCGCCCACGAAGTCGCTCATCTCGTCGAGATGAACCACTCGGCGCGATTCTGGCGCGTGTGCGGCAAGGTGTGTCCCTCGATGGAGCGCGCCAAGAAGTGGCTCGACACCTACGGCAACGATCTGCACCGGTATGGGGTCGAGGATTAGGCGGCACTACGAGCCAAATGCTCGCTGTCGCCGCCCGGCTTGACCGGGCGACCCAGTATTCCAGAGACGGTTGTTGTTGAGCCGGGGCGCGGTGCTGTACTAGATGCCCCGCCTTCGCGGTAAGTGGCAGCAGAGAGCGGGGCGGCTTCAAACCACCCTCATGCACTGAAATCCGCACTCGTTCCCGCCTGCGCGCGTGAGGCCAGATAGGCTGATTGCTGCTGCGCGCCAGCCGTCTGACCCTCCGCCACCATCGCCTGGAACGCCGCGTCGAGTTGCTCGCGACTATATGTCGTGGGCCTGCTCTCGCGCGGCGTCCATTGCGATTGCGTGATGGCCGTGGAGGCCTTCTCGATGGTGCCGCCAAGCAGCTCGGCGTATCTGTCGGCCCGCCATTGCGCCAGGTCCGGCCCGCTCAAGCCGGGAGGATCCTCGAGCTTGCCGACCTTCGCCGCGGCCTGGTTGGTCATCACCGAGGACCCGCCATTGTACAACGTGGCCACCACCTTGCCGTCAACCTTGACCTGAGCGTAGGTGTTCTCCGGTGCGTTGTCTGCGGCGAGCGGTTGCGTCGCACTCGCGTCGTGAGTCATCAGCCAGTTCGTTGCCAGGAGGTCGCGCAGGTGGGGATTGTCCGCCGCCGATATCACCTTGGCACCTGACAGCGGCTTGACTTGCGAGACGTCAATCCGGAAGCCGCTGGTCGCAGCGTCAGTCGCGTCCGGTACCACCGGTTGGAGACCCGATGCCGCATTCGACGCGGGAGTTGATGCGGGCCGCAGATGAGGCAACGCCGCACCGGATACATTTGAAATCATCGAACGCTCCCAGGTCCCTGCTCGACCTATGAGAGCAAATCCCGGGCCGAAGACGGGTGCTTGAAGAGATTGGTGTTTTTCCCATCAGCCATGCGTGGGTCGCGGTCGATCTTGCCGCGCTGGGCAGGAATTGCCGAAGTGGTGAAGCGCGCGCTTCAGGCTCTGCGCTGCCCGAGCAAGCCGTTGATTTCGTTATCCTCGGCTACTGTGCATGGGGTTGTTTTCGCAGTTCTTGTTTCGAGGTCATCGAAACCTCAGGCAAAGCCTATCGATTCCCGCCGAACAGCCGGTCCATCAGCCAGCCATCGAGTCCTGCCGCCGCTTCGGGGCGCACATTGGCGCGCGTGGGAGGCGGCGGGCGATAGCCGCCAGCGTTCGCCGGTGCCGGTGCTGCCGGCGTGGGCGGCGACACCTGCGAGGCCGCGTGCGCGAGGTTGGAGAGACCCCAGGTGGCTTGCGCGTTCGGCAAGTTCGCGACCGGCACGCCCTCGTGCGCCGCCTTCATGAAGCGTGTCCAGACTTCCACCGGCAGGCCGCCGCCGGTTGCCTTCTTGGTCGGCGAGTTGTCGTCGTTGCCGAGCCAGACGCCGGTGACGAGGTTGGCGGTGTAGCCGATGAACCAGGCGTCGCGATAATCCTGGCTGGTCCCGGTCTTGCCGGCGGCCGACCAGCCGGGAATCTCGGCCTTCTTGGCGGTGCCCGATATCAGCGTCTCCCGCATCATCGCGTTCATCATGCCGACATAGCGGGGCTCGATGACCTGGTTGCGCTCTTCAGGCTGGCGCATGTAGAGCAGCTTGCCGCCGAGCGTCCTGATCCGCGTCACGACGTGCGGCGCCACCGCGAAGCCGCCATTGGCGAAGGGCGCATAGGCGCCGACCAGCTCGACCACGGAGACCTCCGACGTGCCGAGCGCGATCGAGGCGTTGGGTTCGAGCTTGGAGGAGATGCCGAGCCGGTGCGCGGTGCGTACCACGTTCTTCGGCCCGACCTCGAGGCCAAGGCGGATCGCGACCGTGTTGAGCGACATCGCCAGCGCCTGCGTCAGCGTCACCGCGCCGAAATATTCGTGGGTGTAGTTCTCGGGTCTCCAGCCCTTCACCTCGATGGGCGCGTCCTGGCGCATCGTATCGGGCGTCAGCCCCTGCTCGAGCGCGGTGAGGTAGACGAACGGCTTGAACGAGGAGCCCGGCTGCCGCTTGGCGGTCACCGCCCGGTTGTACTGGCTGTCCGAATAATTCCGCCCGCCGACCATGGCGCGCACGGCCCCGTCGGGCGTCATCGCCACCAGCGCGCCCTGGCTGACATTGAACTTCACGCTCTTGGCCGCGAGCTCGTCGATGATCGCGGCTTCCGCCACGCTCTGCAGCTTCGGATCGATCGTGGTTTCGACCTTGATGCTCTCGTCGATCTGGCCGACCAGGTCGTCCAGCACCTCGCCGATCCAGTCCGCGACGTAATTGACCGTGCCGGCGCCGGCCGGCTTCACGTTGTAGGAGGGATGGCCGATCGAGGCCTTGGCCTGCGCGTCGGTGATGAATTTTGCATCCGCCATCGCCCCGAGCACGATTTGCGCGCGCGCTTCGGCGCCTTCCGGATTGCGGTTCGGCGCAAGGCGGGACGGCGACTTGACGAGGCCGGCCAGCATCGCGGCTTCCGCAAGGGTGACGTTCTTCGCCGACTTGCCGAAATATTTCTGCGCGGCGGCTTCGACTCCGTAGGCGCCGGAGCCGAAATAGACGCGATTGAGATAGAGCTCCAGGATTTCGTCCTTGGAGTGCTTGCGCTCCAGCCAGATCGCGAGCTCCGCCTCCTGCAGCTTGCGCTGCATGGTGCGCTCCTGGGTCAGGAACAGGTTTTTCGCGAGCTGCTGCGTCAGGGTCGAGCCGCCCTGCGACACGCCGCGATGGAGCACGTTGGTGACGAGGGCGCGCAGGATGCCGACGGGATCGATGCCGAAATGCGAATAGAAGCGGCGGTCCTCGATGGCGATGAACGCCTTCGGCAAGTATGGCGGGAGGTCCTTCAGCGACACGTTGGCGCCGGCCATCTCGCCGCGCTGCGCCAGCATGCTGCCGTCCATGCCGACGATCTGGATCGTCGGTGGCCGCTTGGGGATCTCCAGCGATTGAATCGGAGGCAGATGGGCGCCGACATAGACCACGACGGCGATCACGGCGATGCCGCCCCACAGGCTCAGCACCGCGCCCCAATAGACGAGGCGGCCGAGACTGAAGCCGCCGCGCGACTTCGAGCGGCGCTTGGCACCGCTGCGGCTGGCAGGTGCCTTCCGTTCGCGGGGCGGCTCGTCGCCGGCATCGCCGCTCTTGCGCTTGGCGGATGTCTTCGCAGATTTCTTCGGCTTGTCGTCGCCGCCGGGAACGCGGTCCGCAGCGGTCAGGCGCAGGTCGGCGAGCGCCGCGGGCAAGCCGAACAGCGGCTCCTTTCGCGTACCCTTTTTCTTTCCCCACGCCATACGCAATACGCCCGGTCAGCCCGCCCCGCCGCACGCTAGCGGTCGCTGTTTAAGGCCCGGTTACCCCTGACGTTAACACGTGATTAGGAGGTGGGGCATTCGCCCGCCGCAGTTCCGCTCGCTTGGTGCCGGGGCTAGGATTGACCGCATAAACAATGAGGGAACTCGCATGGGCCACATCGATCCGACCAAGCAGATCTTCGCGCAATTCCGGGAGAACTACCGCCCGGGCCCGATCCACATGCTCAATCTGGTGCGCTTGCGGAAAGAGGCGGCCTATCCCGATGGCCGCAAGGCGAGCGGCGCGGAGGCCTATGCGGCCTATGGCCGCGAGAGCGGCCCGGTGTTCGAACGCCTCGGCGGCCGCATCGTCTGGCAGGGCAAATTCGAGCTGATGCTGATCGGCCCGCAGGAGGAGCGCTGGGACCATTGCTTCATCGCCGAATATCCCAGCGTCGCTGCCTTCGTCGAGATGGTCCGCGATCCCGTCTATCGCGAGGCGGTGAAGCACCGCCAGGCCGCGGTGGAGGATTCGCGGCTGATCCGGCATGCCGTGCTGCCGGTGGGGAAGAATTTTGGCGAGATACCCGTCTGAATGTCACGCGGCGAATTTCTCTCCATCGTCATGGCCGGGCTTGACCCGGCCACGACGTCGTTGAGGCAGACGCGTCCTGGCTTCGCCTAACCCGACGGGCCGGTGTCCTCGATGATCGGTCCGAACAGCTCCCAGCGTTCGCCGTTGAACTTCATCATCTGCATCTGTTTGTTGACGCGATAGTCGTTCGGCCCGGTGGTGATCTTGATGCCGGGCAGCGCCAGGCTCGGCGTGTAGCCCTTGATGTTGGCGACCTGTTTCATCACGTTCTCGCGCGTGACGTCGTCGCCGCATTGCTTCAGCACCTGCACCAGCAGCTCGGCCACCGAATAGGCATAGGTGTTGATGGTGTTGAGCTTGTCGCCCTCCGGGAAATACTTGTCCATGAAGGCGAAGAAGGCCTTCACGCCCGGATCGTCCTTCCACTGGGGATCGCCGGGGTCCTTGCCGTAATTGGTCGAGATGATGCCCTTGGAGATGTCGAGGCCGGCCGGCTTCAGCGTTGCCGACACCGGGCTCGCATTGATGTCGAGGATGTGCACCGGGGTCCAGCCGAGATCGGCAAGCTTCTTGATCGCCTGCGCCGCGAATTTCGGCGTCGAGGCATCAAAGAACAGATCGACCCCCATCGACTTCAGCTTGACCACCTGGGAATCGACGGTCGGGTCGGTGACTTCGTAGGAGACCTCGCCGACGATCATGCTGGCGGCCTTGTCGCCGAGGCCGCTCTTGAGGCCCGCGAGATAGTCGCGGCCCATGTCGTCGTTCTGGTAGAGCACGCCGATCTTGGCGTTGGGATGCTCCTTGAGAATGTACTTGGCGTAGATCCGCCCCTCGGACACGTAATTGGGATTGTAGGCGATGGTCCAGGGATAGTTCTGCGGATCGTTGAAGCGCGCGGCGCCGGTCGAGGCGAGGAGTTGCGGGACCTTCTTGCCGTTGAGGTACTTCTGCACGGCCGCGTTCGCGGCGGTGCCGATCAGCTGGAAGGTGAACAGCACTTCGTCGCCTTCAACGAGCTTGCGCACCTGCTCGACGGTCTTCGGTGGCGAATAGGCGTCGTCATACTGGATCAGGTTGATCTTGCGGCCGTTGATGCCGCCCTGATCGTTGATCATCTTAAAATAGGCGGCCTGGGTCTTGCCGATATTGGCGTAGACGGAATAGGCGCCGGAGAACGGCACGGTCTGGCCGATCTTGATCTCGGTGTCGCTTGCGCCGATGTCGTATTTCTTCTGGGCGAGGGCCTGGCTGGCCGAGACCGCGAAGGCGAAAGCCGCCGTGGCAGTTATGAAGGCTCTGCGATTATTCATCTTGGGTTGTTCCTCCTGACGGAATTTTCGGCCGACGGTCTTTCTCCGTTGATTGCAACGGCCGCCATCGCTGCCGAAGATTGTGGAGGAAGGTTCGCCGCGGCGCAAGGATCGCGGCGCTGCGCCGTAGCGCCTCAGGCTGGAGAGTCTTAGGTCAGGCGTGTCAGGCCAGGAACAACGCAACCAGCGCGACCGCCGCCGGCAGCGCCTGCACCATCAGGATGCGGGTGCTGACGGTCGCGGCGCCATAGACGCCGGCTACGATCACACACAACAGAAAGAACGTCTTGATCTGGAGCGCGAAGGCGGGGTTGCCGTGCACGAGGCCCCAGACCAGGCCGGCAGCGAGGAAGCCGTTATACAGGCCCTGATTGGCGGCCAGCACTTTCGTGATCTCGGCCTTCTCCGGCGAATTCCGAAACACTTTCAGGCCCAGCGGCCTGTCCCAGAGAAACATCTCCAGGATCAGGAAGAAAACGTGCAGTGCCGCGACCAGCGCCACCAGCACATTGGCGATCAGGATCAAGGTGAGCTCCCCCAAAAGCGTCAGCTTTCGGGTGGACGTTAGCACGGCCGGCATGGCAAGTGCGACGGGTGTGTTTCGATTGCCTGGTGCCGCGATGCCCGCTCGATCAACCAACCCGTCCGTACGCTTCGGCCTCGATCGCCTGACGACGCCGATCGGGATCGCGCTGCTCGTGACCGATGTCGACGGCGCGCTACGCGCGCTCGACTGGGAGGATTACGAGCACCGCATGCGCGAACTGTTGCGCCTGCATTACGGTGCCGTGGATCTGAGAAATCAGCCTGCGCCCGCGGATATGCGGACGGCGTTGTCCGGCTATTTCGAAGGCGAGCTCGGTCAGCTCTCGGCCATCGTGTGGCGCATCGCCGGCACACCGTTCCAGCAGAAGGTCTGGACCGCGCTTGCACAAATCCCGGCGGGTACCACGCTGAGCTACGGCGCGCTCGCCGCAAGGATCGGCATGCCCAAAGCCATTCGTGCGGTCGGCCATGCCAACGGCTCCAATCCAATCAGCGTCGTGCTGCCCTGTCACCGACTGATCGGCGCGGATGGCTCGCTGGTGAAGTACGGCGGCGGCCTGGAGCGCAAGCGCTGGCTGCTGCGGCATGAGGGGGTGGAGATTTAGGTCTCTCCCCATCGTCATTCCGGGGCGCGCGAAGCGCGAGCCCGGAATGACGGGTGGAGAGACACGCGCGCGGCCCTCACGCCGCCGGCTGCACCGCCTTGTCGCCGGCCATGACATGGGTCAGCGCGCTCTTGATCGCGGCCTGCCGCGTCGGGGCGTTGATCTGCGCGCCCAGGAGGTCGGTGACGTAGAACACGTCGCGCGCGCGCTCGCCGAAGGTCGCGACATGAGCCGAGGCGATGTTGAGATTGAGCTTGGAGATGGACGTGGTCAGCTCGTAGAGCAGGCCGGGCCGGTCGAGGCCCGAGACCTCGATCACGGTGTAACGGTCGGACCACTGGTTGTTGATGGTCACTTCCGGCTCGATCACGAACGGCTTCGCCTTGCTGCGTACGGTGCGCCGCGCCACGGCTTCGGGCAGGCGCAGCTTGCCCTCCAGCACGTCTTCGATCATCTCGCCGATGCGCGTGGCGCGCCGACCCTCGTCCTCGTCGCGGTCGTATTCACGGGAGATTGAGATCGTGTCGAGCGCGCGGCCGTCGGTCGTGGTGTAAATCTGGGCATCGACGATGTTGGCGCCGGCCGAGGCACAGGCGCCCGCGATGATCGACAGCAGCCAGGGATGGTCGGCGGCAAAGATCGTCAGCTCGGTGACGCCGCGCACCTCGTCGAAGCCGACATTGATCGCCAGCTTGTGGCCGGCCTGCTCGCTGGAGCGGACGAAGCGGGCGTGGCGGATCTTGCGCGGCAGCTCGACCTTGAGCCAGTAGGCGGGATAGTGCCGGGCGATATAGGCGTCGAGCTCGTCCTTCGGCCATTCGGCGAAGGCCATGCGGAATTCGGCGTGCGCGGCCGCAAGACGTTTTCCCCGGTCGACCTCCGAGAACCCGCCTGTGAGCACCGGTTCCGTCTCATAATATAGAGAGCGCAAGAGCTGCGCCTTCCAGCCGTTCCACACGCCCGGGCCGACGCCGCGGATGTCGGCCGTGGTCAGGATGGTCAAGAGCTTCATCTGCTCGACCGACTGCACCACGGCGGCGAAATTCTCGATGGTCTTGCGATCCGAGAGGTCGCGCGACTGCGCGACCGTGGACATCGTCAGATGCTCCTCGATCAGCCACGCCACGAGCTCCGTGTCGGCAGGGCTGAAGCCGAGCCGCGGGCAGAGCCGCCGGGCCACCTTCGCCCCGGCGATCGAGTGATCTTCGGGCCGACCCTTGGCGACGTCGTGCAGCAATGTCGCGATGTAGATCACCGCGCGGTGCTCGGGCCGGCTCTTGCGCATGAGATCGCTGGCGAGGGTGAACTCCTCGATGCCGCCGCGCTCGATGTCCTGGAGGAAGCCGATGCAGCGGATCAGGTGCTCGTCGACCGTGTAGTGATGATACATGTTGAACTGCATCATCGAGACGATCTTGCCGAAAGCGCGGATGAAGTGGCCGAGCACGCCGGTCTCGTTCATCCGCCGCAGCACGATCTCCGCGTTTTCGGAGGTCAGGATCTCCATGAACAGCCGGTTGGCCTCGGGGTTCTCGCGGAGTTGCGCGTTGATCAGGCCCAGCGACCGCGTCACGTCGCGCATCGCATCCGGGTGGAAGGCGAGGTTGTTCTTCTGCGCGAGTCGGAAGATGCGGATCAGGTTGACCGGATCGTGCTTGAAGACGTCGGGCGCGGCGACGTTGATGCGGTTGTTGTCGACGATGAAGTCGTCGCTGTCAGGGACGCGCCGCTTCGCCGCGGTCGGTCGCAAGCGCGCCATCATCCGGCTCAGCACCGGGGCGGGCTTGGCCTGCTGGTCCTCGAGCTTGGCGCAGAGGATGGCGGTGAGGTTGCCGACCTCCTTGGCGACCAGGAAGTAGTGCTTCATGAAGCGCTCGACGTCCTGCATGCCGGGATGCGAGGTGTAGCCGAGCCGCACCGCGATCTCGCGCTGGAGGTCGAAGGAGAGGCGCTCTTCGGCGCGGTTGCAATGGAAATGCAGATTGCAGCGGACCGACCAGAGGAAATCGGCGCAGCGGCGGAAGGAGCGATACTCCTGCGCATCGAACACGCCGCGCACGACCAGCTCGTTCGTATCGCGGACGCGGTAGACGTATTTGGCGATCCAGAACAGCGTGTGCAGGTCGCGCAAGGCCCCCTTGCCGTCCTTGACGTTGGGCTCGACCAGATAGCGCGACTGGCCGCCGCGGCGGTGCCGCTCCTCGCGCTCGGCGAGCTTCGCGGTGACGAATTCAGACGCGGTGCCCTGCACGACTTCCTTGTCGAAGCGCTCGACCAGTTCCTCATAGAGCGGCTTGTCGCCGGTGAGGAAGCGCGTCTCGAGGATCGCGGTGCGGATCGTCATGTCGCCGCGCGCCTGCCGGATCGATTCGTCGACCGAGCGCGTGGCGTGACCGACCTTCAGCCCCATGTCCCAGAGGCAATAGAGGATCGCTTCGGCGACCTGCTCGCCCCAGGCGGTCTGCTTGTAGGGCAGGATGAAGAGCAGATCGATGTCCGATTCCGGCGCCATCAGGCCGCGGCCATAGCCCCCGGTCGCCACGACTGCCATGCGCTCGGCGCCGCTCGGGATCGGCGACCGGTAGAGATGGCGGGTCGCCGCCGAATACAGGATGCGGATGATCTCGTCCTGCACGTGGCAGAGCCGCTCGGCGCAGCGCCGGCCGTGGCGGTCCTTCAGCAGGATCGCCTGCGCGGCGTCGCGCGCTGCGATAAGTTCCGCCTTGAGCAATTGCGCCATAGCCGTGCGGAACGCGTCCTCGCGTCCCTGATACTGTTCGGCAAGCGCATCGACCGCGGCGGTGATCCGCGCGGTGTCGAAACGATCGTCCACCCCGGCCTTCTGCTCAGTCGCGATGCTGTCCATGTCTCTCCGGATATAAGAGGTGACAGGCGCTGTCACGAGACATTCGCAAGCCAGCGACCGACGAGCTCGGTCATGCAGATCGGACAGTCTGTGGCGCTGCTCGTGAATTCAAGCGTAACATCATGAAAATACGTTTGTTTTTTGGCTCGATTCCGGTCGCTCATGGCAGATCCCATCAATCATGAGCTGACACGAAGCCGGCCGCCTTCTATACCGCTCGTGAGAAACGACATGCCGGGAGAGAACAAGATGGACGCTGTCCAACTGCGCCAGATGCAGGCCCCGATCAAGGAGCGCTACAAGACCGATCCCAAGGCCGCGCTGATCACGCTGAAGGCCAAGGGCTCCACGGATGGCGAAGGCATCGCCTGCAAGGTCGAGACCAGCCGCGCCATCGCGATGGCCGGTCTGCATCCGGGCACCGGCGGCTCCGGCCTCGAGCTCTGCTCCGGCGACATGCTTCTGGAAGCGCTGGTCGCCTGTGCCGGCGTCACGCTGAAGTCGGTCGCGACTGCGATCGAGGTGCCGCTCAAGACCGGCAACGTCTACGCCGAAGGCGATCTCGACTTCCGCGGCACGCTCGGCATCGACAAGGAGACCCCGGTCGGCTTCGCCGAGATTCGCCTGCGCTTCGAAGTCGACACCGACGCGCCGCAGGACAAGCTCGACCTGCTGCTCAAGCTCACCGAGCGTTATTGCGTGGTCTATCAGACCATCAAGAACGGCCCGAAAGTGTCGGTGTCGATGCAGCGGATGTGATTCTTCTGACCCTCCCCTGGAGGGGCAGGGTCGATCGCGCTCTGCGCGAGCGGGGTGGGGTGATCTCTCCACGCGGGCACTGCTTACGTCGAGAGACCGTCACCCCACCCCGTCTCATATTTCGCTACGCTCCATATGAGCCGACCCTCCCCCTCCAGGGGAGGGTAAGAAGCCAAAAATGTCCCTCGACCCCCATTTCATCCTCTTCCTCCTCCTGCGCATGGCGATCGCGGCGGCGTTCGTGGTGTCGGCGTCGATCATCACCGAACGCGCAGGGCCTGTGATCGGCGCGCTGGTTGCGACCCTGCCGGTGTCGGCCGGTCCCTCCTACGTCTTCCTCGCGATCGATCATGACGCCGCCTTCATCGCGCAGGGTGCGCTGGCGAGCCTGCCGGTGAATGCTGCGACGATCGTCCTCGCGCTCACCTATGTGGTGCTGGCGCAGCGACATGGTCTTCTGGTGAGTTGTGGAAGCGCAGTCGCGGTCTGGATCGTGCTTGCATCGATCATCCGCCAGTTCGACTGGTCGCTCGCCGCGGGGCTTGCTGCCAACCTGATCGCGTTCGGCATCTGCATCCCGCTCCTGGCAGGCTATCGCCACGTGAAAATGCCGCTGGTGACGCGCCGCTGGTATGACATTCCGATGCGGGCTGCGCTGGTTGCGACCCTCGTCGCCATCGTGGTCTCGACGTCGAGCTGGGTCGGCCCTCGCATCAGCGGCATCATCGCGCTCTATCCCGTGGTGTTCTCCAGCATCATGGTGATCCTGCATCCGCGGATTGGTGGACCGCCGACCGCCGCCGTGCTTGCCAACTCCGCCTGGGGCCTGCTCGGATTTGGCATGGCGATCGCAGTTCTGCACGTTGCAGTCGTGTGGTTCGGCTCCGCGGTCGGCTTGTGCCTCGCGCTCGGGACCTGCGTGGTGTGGAACCTGACGCTGTGGGGAATTGGCAGGCGCGCGGTACGCAAGGCGCGGCCGATTCCGTGAGACTACGGATATGCGCGACACGACGTCGCGAAAGCCGATGCGGCACGCTCAACTCACGCTAACTCATAAGTGACGAGGCGTCCTCCCCAAGCCGTTGAATGAGAAGCATCATTTCAAGTCCCGCTGTACTCTTCAGGTCTGAGCTCCGGCGTCCCTCGCTTGGATGCGCTCATCCGCCGCCGTCGAATTCCCGTCAGTAAAATTAGAACTTTCTTCGAGCTTTTCCCGTACGGAATCAGGCTGCGCACTCGCTTCCGTTACTGTCCGCACGAATATCGACGGACCTGCACGCAAGTCATCGGATCTGCGGGGCGCCGGTTTTGGAATACGGCAGCACTGCCGCACGATTAGTTACTTGATCCCGACGGGCATATCCCCGTTGGCGCCATTTCGAGATGGAGATTTCCAGATGTTTGGTCGCAAGTCCCGCGGTGATACCGACGCAATGCTCGCGGCCATTGATCGTTCACAAGCCATGATCGAGTTCGCGATGGATGGCACGATCCTGACGGCCAATCAGAACTTCCTCAACGCGCTCGGCTACTCCCTCGACGAGATCAAGGGGAAGAAGCACGCCATGTTCGTGCCGGCCGATCAGCGTGATAGTGACGCGTACAATGCGTTCTGGGCGCAGCTGGGTCGCGGCGAGTTTCAGGCCGCCGAATTCAAGCGGGTCGCCAAGGGCGGCCGCGAAATCTGGATCGAGGGGTCCTACAATCCGGTGCTCGACGAGGCCGGCAAGCCCGTCAAGGTCGTGAAGATCGCGACCGACATCACCGCGAAGAAGATCCGCGGCATGACCGAAGCATCCAAGATCGCCGCCATCGGCCGCGCCCAGGCCGTCATCGAATTCAAACTCGACGGCACCGTGGTCACGGCCAACGAGAATTTCTGCAAGGCGCTCGGCTATTCGCTGGCCGAGATCGAGGGCAAGCATCACAGCCTGTTCGTCGCCCAGGCCGACCGCGATGGCGTCGCCTATCGCGAGTTCTGGGCCGCGCTCAACCGAGGCGAATACCAGGCCGGTGAATACAAGCGCATCGGCAAGGGCGGCCGCGAGGTGTGGATCCTCGCGTCCTACAATCCGCTGCTCGACGAGAACGGCAAGCCGTTCGGCGTCGTCAAGTTCGCAACCGATGTCACGGCGGAGAAGCTGAAGAATGCGGATCTCGCCGGCCAGATCGCGGCAATCGACAAGGCCCAGGCGGTGATCGAGTTCAACATGGACGGCTCGATCATCACCGCCAACGCCAACTTCCTCGGCACGCTCGGCTATTCGCTGGCCGAGATCAAGGGCAAGCATCACAGCATGTTCGTCGATCCCTCGGAGCGCGACGGTGCCGCCTATCGCGAGTTCTGGGCCGCGCTCAATCGCGGCGAATACCAGGCGGCCGAATACAAGCGTATCGGTAAGGGCGGCAAGGAGGTCTACATCCAGGCCTCCTACAATCCGATCCTCGATCTCAACGGCAAGCCGTTCAAGGTGGTGAAATACGCCACCGACACCACGAAACAGGTGCTGGTCCGCATGGGCAATGAGCGCGTCCGCGGCATGATGGAATCGGTCGCTGCCGGCTCGGAGGAGCTCAACGCCTCGGTGCGGGAGATCTCCGAGGCGATGACCAAATCCCGCGAAACCGCGATGAGCGCGGTTGACCAGGTCTCCTCCGCCGACGCGCAGGCCCAGCGCCTCACTGAAGCTGCGCAGGCGATGAGCGGCATCGTCGAGATGATCAACAACATCACGGGACAGATCAACCTGCTCGCGCTCAACGCCACGATCGAGTCGGCCCGCGCCGGTGAAGCCGGCCGCGGCTTCGCGGTGGTCGCTTCCGAAGTCAAGAGCCTCGCCAACCAGGCCAAGCAGGCAACCGACAAGATCGGCGAGGAGATCGGCAGCCTCAACAGCATTTCCGGCGACGTCGTCAGCGCGCTCGGTTCGATCAAGCAGGCGATCAACAATGTCAGCGAGTACGTCACGTCCACCGCCGCGGCGATCGAGGAGCAGAGCACGGTGACGAACGAGATGTCGACCAGCATGCAGCGCGCGGCCGCGGAAGCCGCGGCGATCGCGGCGCGGGCGTAGCCAGGCGTTTCTCTTTCGGCGCAGAAACTATCGTAGCCCGCATCAGCGAAGCGATATGCGGCGACAGTTGTCCCGGATGTGGCTTCGCTTATCCGGGCTACGGCACCATCACTGCTTCGGCAGCTTGGCCTTCAACGCATAGAGCGCGTCCAATGCCTCGCGCGGCGACATCTCGTCGGGGTGCAGCGCCTTCACCGCCTCCATCAGCAACTCGGCCTCGCTCGGCGGCGCGGCTTCCGCGGCAGCGCGCGAGGGGACGGCGAACAGCGGCAGGTCGTCCACCAAGGCTCGCGCGGTCTGGCCGCGGTCCTGCGCCTCCAGCTTGGAGAGCACGGATTTGGCGCGCGTGATCACCGCCGGCGGCAGGCCGGCGAGTTTCGCCACCTGGATGCCGTAGGAGCGGTCGGCCGAGCCCGGCAGCACCTCGTGCAGGAACACGACGTTGCCCTGCCATTCCTTCACCCGCACCGTCGCATTGAACATCCGCGGCAGCTTGGCCGAGAGCGCGGTCAGCTCGTGATAATGCGTGGCGAACAGCGTGCGGCAGCGGTTGCTCTCGTGCAGATGCTCGATCGCGGCCCAGGCGATCGAAAGGCCGTCGAAGGTCGCGGTGCCGCGGCCGATCTCGTCGAGGATGACGAGCGCGCGCTCGCCGGCCTGGTTCAGGATCGCCGCGGTCTCGACCATCTCCACCATGAAGGTGGAGCGGCCGCGGGCGAGGTCGTCGGCGGCGCCGACGCGGGAGAACAGGCGGTCGACGATGCCGATCCGCGCGCGCGTGGCCGGCACGAAACTGCCGATCTGCGCCAAGAGGGCAATCAGCGCGTTCTGGCGCAGGAAGGTCGATTTACCGGCCATGTTCGGGCCGGTCAGCAGCCAGAGCTGACCGGACTTCTGCGCTGGTGCGGGCGACAGGTCGCATGCATTGGCGATGAACGGCTCGCCGTTGCGCTTCAGGGCCTGCTCGACCACGGGATGGCGGCCGGCCTCGATCGCAAAGCTGAGCGAGCCATCGACTTCGGGCCGCACATAGTTCTCGTCGACCGCGAGCTTGGCCAGCGACGTCGCGACGTCCAGCAGCGCAAAACCTTGCGCCGCGGCGCGCAAATCGTCGCTGATCTCGAGCGCCTTGGCACAGAGCCGCTCGAAGATATCGAGCTCGAGCCCGAGCGCACGGTCGCCGGCATTGGCGATCTTGGCTTCGATCTCGCCGAGCTCGGAGGTGGTGAAGCGCACCTGCCCGGCCAGCGTCTGACGGTGGATGAAGGTCGCGTTCAGCGGCGGCGACATCAGCTTGTCGCCGTGCTGGGCGGTGACCTCGACGAAATAGCCGAGCACGTTGTTGTGCCGGATCTTCAGAGCCTTGACGCCGGTGTCGTCGGCGTAGCGCGCCTGCATCGAGGCCACCACGAGGCGTGAGGCGTCGCGCAGGTTCCGTGCTTCGTCGAGGGCGGGCTCAAAGCCGGGACGAACGAAGCCGCCGTCGCGCTTGATCAGGGGCAGCTGCTCGTCGAGCGCACGGGCGAATTCGGATGCGAGCTCGCGCGACGGCCGTTGCAGCGCCGCCATCACGGCCGTGATCTCCTGCGCCGGCTCGTCCAGTTCGGAGAGCCGCGTCAGCACCTGGTCGGCGGCGATGATGCCGTCGCGGATGCCGGCGAGGTCGCGCGGTCCGCCGCGGCCGACCGAGAGCCGGGCCAATGCGCGCGACATGTCGGGCGCGCCGCGCAATATGCTGCGGATGTCCTCGCGTGCGGCTGAGTCGGCAACGAAGGCGCTGACCGCGTCGAGCCGGCGGGCGATCGCCGGGGCATCGGTCAGCGGCGCCGCCAGCCGCTGCGCGAGCAGGCGCGAGCCGGCGGAGGTCACCGTGCAGTCGATGGCGTCAAGCAGCGAGCCGCGACGCTCGCCGGCCAGCGTCCGCGTCAGCTCGAGATTGGCGCGGGTGGCCGGATCGATCGCCATGGTCGCGCCCGAGGCTTCGCGCGCGGGCGGCGACAGCGGCGGATGCCTGCCGACCTGGGTACGGTCGACATAGGTGACGGCGGCGGCCGCGGCGGTGGCCTCCAGGCGCGTGAGCTGGGAGAGCCCGTCCATGGTCGCGACGGCGAAGTAGTCGCACAGCCGCTTCTCGGCGGTCGCACCGTCGAAGACGTCGCGGGTCAGCGGCGTCACGGCCGGCAGCTCGCGCAGGGTCTGTCCGAGCTCGCCGTCGTTGTAGAGCGCGTCGGCGACGATCGCCTCGTTCGGGTTGATGCGCGCCAGCGTCGCGGCCAGCTCGCCGCTGGAGCATTCGGTCACCATGAATTCGGCGGTCGAGATGTCGATCCAGGCGAGGCCGAAGCGGTCGCCGCCGGCGGAGGACCGCGCCCGCGCAATCGCCAGCAGGTAATTGTTGGCGCGCGCGTCGAGCAGCGTATCCTCGGTCAGCGTGCCCGGCGTCACTAGCCGCACCACGCCGCGGCGCACCACGCTCTTGTTGCCGCGCGCCTTGGCCGCAGCGGGATCCTCGGTCTGCTCGCAGACCGCGACCCTGTGGCCGGCGCTGATGAGGCGATGCAGATAATCCTCGGAGCGCTCGACCGGCACGCCGCACATCGGGATATCCATGCCCTGGTGCTTGCCGCGCTTGGTCAGGACGATGCCGAGTGTTTTCGAGGCGATCTCCGCGTCTTCGAAGAACAGCTCGTAAAAGTCGCCCATCCGGTAGAACAGCAGCAAGCCCTGATGCGCCGCCTTGATCTCAAGGTACTGTTCCATCATCGGCGTGACGCGCGCGGCGGCTTCGGCCTGCAGCGCGGGCGTGTTCTCGGGGGGCGGGACAGGTATCGGCTGTTGCATCGTCATGGGCGGCGCAACCTACAAAATTTCGGCACCTGCTCCTATCGCTTTGGCCGGAGAGGCGAGGTTTTCCACGTTGTCCGCACGGTGGCATGCGCTTGCGGCGTGCGGACCCCTCGGAACACGCGCGCATCAGTCAATTGACCTGCCGCGAGCGCCCTCCTAAAACTCCGCCGACATTGAAGAATTTGGCCGGACCGCGGCATTCAGGGAGAACAACGATGCGTGACGTCTTTATCTGCGATGCCGTGCGGACCCCGATCGGCCGTTTCGGCGGCTCGCTCGCCAAGGTGCGCGCCGACGATCTGGCCGCCGCTCCCATCAAGGCGCTGATGGCAAAACACCCCAATCTCGACTGGGCGCAGGTGGACGAAGTGTTCTTCGGCTGCGCCAACCAGGCCGGCGAGGACAACCGCAACGTCGCGCGCATGGCGCTGCTGCTGGCGGGCCTGCCGGATTCGGTTCCCGGCCAGACCCTGAACCGGCTCTGCGCCTCGGGCCTTGATGCGGTCGGCGCCGCGGGCCGCGCCATTCGCGCCGGCGAGATCGAGCTCGCCATTGCAGGCGGCGTCGAGTCGATGACGCGCGCACCCTTCGTGATGGGCAAGGCGCAGGAAGCCTTCTCGCGTTCGGCCGAAATTTTCGACACCACCATCGGTTGGCGCTTCATCAATCCGCTGCTGAAGGCGCAGTACGGCGTCGATGCCATGCCTGAGACCGGCGAGAACGTCGCCGAGGAATTCCAGGTTTCGCGCGCCGACCAGGACGCCTTCGCCATCCGCTCGCAGCAGCGCGCGGGTGCGGCGATCGCGGCGGGCTATTTCGCCGAGGAAATCACGCCGATCACCATCCCCGGCGGCAAGGCCGGCCCCATCACGGTCGACAAGGACGAGCATCCGCGTCCCGAGACCACGCTGGAAGGTCTCGCCAAGCTGAGGCCGATCGTGCGCAATCCCGGCACGGTGACGGCCGGCAATGCCTCCGGCGTCAATGACGGTGCCGCCGCCATGATCCTGGCCTCGGAAGCTGCGGTGAAGAAGCACGGCCTGACGCCGCGGGCGCGCATCCTCGGGCTCGCTTCGGCCGGCGTGCCGCCGCGCATCATGGGCATTGGTCCCGTGCCGGCCACCCGCAAGCTGATGGAGCGGCTCGGCAAGAAGATCAGCGATTTCGACTTGATCGAGCTGAACGAAGCCTTCGCCTCGCAGGGCATCGCCTGCCTGCGCCAGCTCGGGGTCAAGGACGATGCCGATTTCGTCAATCCGCATGGCGGCGCGATCGCGCTCGGCCATCCGCTCGGCATGAGTGGCGCCCGCCTCGCGCTCACCGCCGTGCACGGCATGGAAAAGCGCGGCGGCAAGCTTGCGCTCGCCACCATGTGCGTCGGTGTCGGGCAGGGCGTCGCGGTTGCGATCGAGAAACTGAACTGACGAGACGCGCAGCGTCCCGTCATCCCGGGGCGGTGCACTTGCACCGAACCCGGGATCTCGAGATTCCGGGTTCAGCCCTGCGGGCTGCCCCGGAATGACAGCTTTGGGAGGCTCCGAAACCCGCTTCCCCAGATTAGTTATATCATATAATGATTGGCGAAGCGTTGACCGGCCGGACCACAACGGCTGGGGAGGAGTTCGCCATGACATTCATCTATCCCACGGACAGCAACAAGGCGCATCCGCTGCCGCTGTCGCCCGACTACAAGAGCTCGATCAAGCGCGCGCCGAACAAGCCCCTGATTCCGATGCGCCACACCTTGTCGGAGCTGACCGGCCCGGTCTACGGCCACGAGACCGTGCGCGAGGGCGACAACGACCTCACCCGCCAGCACAGCGGCGAGCCGCTCGGCGAGCGCATCATCGTGCATGGCCATGTGCGGGACGAGGACGGCCGCGGCGTGCCGAACTCATTGATCGAGATCTGGCAGGCCAATTCCTGCGGCCGCTATGTTCACGTCCGTGATCAGCACCCGGCGCCGCTCGATCCGAATTTCACCGGTGCGGGCCGCACCGTGAGCGATGCTTCCGGCTATTATCGCTTCGTCACCATCAAGCCCGGCGCCTATCCCTGGGGCAATCACCACAACGCCTGGCGCCCCGCGCATATCCACCTTTCGGTGTTCGGCTATTCCTTCGTCACGCGCCTCGTGACGCAGATGTACTTCCCGAACGATCCCTTGTTCCCGTTCGACCCGATCTTCAACTCGGTGCCGGACGAGAAGGCTCGCGCGCGGATGGTCTCGTCGTTCGATCTCGAGAACACAAAGCCCGAATGGGCGCTGTGCTACCGCTTCGACATCGTGCTGCGGGGCAAGAACGCCACCCCCATGGAGAACCATTAAGTGCAAGAGTCTGTGAAATCCAACGGGATCACCCCATCGCAGACGGTCGGTCCGTTCTTCAAATACGGCCTGACACCGAACGGCGAATACGCCTGGAACGACGCGTTCACCAACTCGACGCTGACCCCCGACGTGTCGGGCGATCGCATCCGCATCGAGGGTCGCGTGTTCGATGGCGACGGCGTTGCCGTGCCGGATTGCATGCTGGAGATCTGGCAGCCGGATGCGCAGGGACGCTTTGCCGACCCGCAGGACAAGCGTGCGCTGCCGAATGCGAGCTTCCGCGGCTTTGCCCGCTGCGGCACCGACAAGGACGGCAACTACGCCTTCGACACCATCAAGCCGGGCGCGGTGCCGGATCCCGACGGCAAGCCGCAGGCGCCGCACATCCTGCTTGCAGTGTTCGGTCGCGGCATGCTGCGGCATCTCTACACCCGCATCTATTTCAGCGACGAGGCCGGCAATGCGGCCGATCCGGTGCTCGCGCTGGTGCCGGCTGACCGCCGCGCCACGCTGACCGCGGTGCGCGAGGCCGGCAAGCCGGTCTATCGGCTCGACCTGCGGCTCCAGGGTGACGACGAGACGGTGTTCTTCGAGGTCTGAGCGAATATGTGCCGACGACGCTAGGTCGTCGGCACCACGTTTCTCATCCAGCGCAATCGCAGTCGGCGTTGCCTTGCATCCGGCCTGATTCTCTCCAGGCTCCTGTGCGTCAGTTCCACTGACCCAAATCCGATTGACCGACGCTATTTTCCGTAATTTTTCGGAGCGTTTCTTTCGAGACTTCCCCGCAGGGCAATCCCGCATTTACCACATTGATCTAGGCTCCTCGCGATTTCAGCGCGCGCCCTGGATTATTTCATGAAGATTCGCCTGTCATTGTCCTCCGCGATCGTCGCCTTCGGGATCGTTCTTGCCATTGGCTTTACTGCGGTCGTTTCCACCAGCCTCTATGCGCTGCGCGAGCTCAAGGTCGGCGGCCCGCTCTATTCCGACATCAAGCTCGGCAACGACCTCATCGCCGACATCCTGCCGCCGCCCGAATACGTCATCGAGGCCTATCTCGAGGCGACGCTGGCCATGCGCGAGCCGGACCAGCTGGCCGCCCATGGCGAGCGCCTGGTCCAGCTCCGCAAGGATTATGACGAGCGCAAGGCGTTCTGGGTCTCCTCCAGCCTCTCGGCCGACCTCAAGACTGCGCTGGTGTCGAAGTCCGATGCGGAGGTGCAGAAATTCTGGAAGGCGTCCGACCAGCTCCTGCCGGCCCTCAAGGCCAAGGATGCAGCTGGGTCCGAGCGCGCCTATGCGCAGCTCAAGGACGCCTATACCGCGCATCGCGCCGTCATCGACAGCATCGTCGAGAACGCCAACAAGCGGAATGCCGCGATGGAGAAGCTGGCCGCGGACCGCGACAGCTCCATGCTTTATATCCTCCTCGGCGTCTCCGCCGCCGTTCTGGCCTTCATTGCCGCCGGTCTGCTCGGTGTTGCCCTCGGCGTGGTGCGTCCGATCGTGCGCATGACGGATGCGATGCAGAAGCTCGCGACCGGCGATCTCGCCGCCGACATTCCGTTCGCGCACCGCCAGGACGAGGTCGGCTCGATGGCGGGTGCGCTTGTGGTGTTCAAGCAGGCGGCGGTCGAGAATTCCCGGCTGCGTGAGGAACAGTTGCGGCAGGAGCAGGAGGCGGCGCTTGCCAAACGCTCCGCCCTGCACCAGATGGCCGAAACTGTCGAGCGCGAGACCGGCCGCTCGGTCGATACCGCGACCGCGGCGACGGCAGGCATCGAGCGGGCCGCCTCCGGCCTGTCGGAGATCGCGAAGTCGCTCTCTGCGCAGTCTCAGGCGGTCGCGGCGGCCTCCACGCAGGCCCTCGGCAGCTCGCAGGCCGTCTCGGCCGCAGCCGAAGAATTGAGCGCCTCGATCCGCGAGATCGCAAGCCAGGTCGCACGCACCAGCACGGTCACCAAGTCGGCGGTCGCCGGCCGCGAGCAGGCGCGCTCGACCATTCAGACGCTGGCCGGATCGGTGAAGAAGATCGCCGAGGTCTCCGACCTCATCGGCGGCATCGCGGGCCAGACCAACCTCCTCGCGCTCAACGCGACGATCGAGGCGGCGCGCGCCGGCGAAGCCGGCCGCGGCTTCGCCGTGGTCGCCGCCGAAGTGAAATCCCTGTCCGACCAGACCGCCAAATCCACCGATGAGATCGGGCGGCTGATTGCGGAAATCCAGAGTTCGACGCAGGCCGCGGTCGAAGCCGTCGAGGCCATGGGGGGCCACATCGTCGAGATCGATGGCGTGGCGACCTCGGTCGCCGCCGCGATGGAAGAGCAGGACGCTGCGACGCGGGAGATCACGCGGTCGATCTCCGAATCCGCCTCCGCGGCGAAGGAGGTCTCGGCCAAGATCGGCGATGTCAGCCGCGACGCCGCCTCCGTCGACCAGCGCGCCGCGGACGTCAGGCAGGCGATCGCCGGGATGGCGGCCAATCTCGAACAGCTGCGGTCGGTCGTGGTGCGAACCGTGCGCGACTCGACGGCGGCGGCTTGAGCCTGGCATCAGCTCGGCCGCTGGTGCCCGGGAGTGTGATCGTGCAGTATGGCGCGGGACAGGGGCATCGTGGTTCATGACACCTCCACAATTGCCGGCGGTCGTTGAGCCCGCCCGACTGACGGCCGCGCTGCGCCGGGGCGGCGTGCTGGACGCCGGCGCGGTGCGCGAAGTGAAGGTGCTGCATCAGCGCGACACCGTCGTGTCGCATATCATCCGTCTCGGCCTGCGTTATGTCGGCGAATCCGCCGGCGCCCCGCAGTCGCTGATCCTCAAGATGCCCAATTCAGCCTTCGCCGAGCGCCTCGCCAATGGCGGCAGGCGCGAGCTGGACTACTACATGCAGCTCGCATCGAGAATGCCGCCGGGACTCGTGCCACGATGCTTCGACGGACATTTCGACGAGCAGAGCCTTGCCTGGCATCTTCTGCTCGAAGATCTCACCGACAGCCATGCGACCGCGACCCAATGGCCGCTGCCGCCGTCGCGCGGTCAGGCGGTCGCGATCGTCACGACGCTCGCACGTTGGCATGCGGCGTGGTGGGACCATCCCGATCTTGGCGACACCGTCGGCACGCTGGCGAGTGCCGAGGACAGCGCGCAGCGTATGGAGACCTTTGCCGGCCACTACGATCGTTTCGCCGATCTGCTCGGTGATCGCCTCAGCGAAGAACGGCGCATTCTCTACCGCCGTCTCATCGATCAGTCGGAACCGCTATCCCAGCGCTACCATTCGCGCCGTCATCTCAGCATCACCCATGGCGACGCTCATATCTGGAATTTCCTGCTGCCGCGCCCAGGCGTCGCCGACAGCGTGCGGATCTTCGATTTCGATCTTTGGAGTATCAACGTTCCGACTCACGACCTCGCCTATATGATGGCCATGCATTGGTATCCGGAACGCCGGCAGGCACTCGAACGCCCGCTGCTCAATGTCTACCACGATACGTTGATCGAAAGCGGCATCACCGGCTATACGCGCGGCGCGCTCGATCGCGACTACCGCTGGGCAGTGCTCTGGCAGATCACGAGGCCAGTCTGGCAGTGGAGCATCGACATCCCGCCGGTGATCTGGTGGAACAATCTGGAGCGGGTGTTTGCGGCAGTGGACGATTTAGGCTGCGAGGAGCTGTTGGGGTGATCTCTCGTGCCCCGGACGCAGCGCAGCACGTCGTGATGCGCTGCTGAGCCGGGGCGCAGGTCTGACAGCAGCATGTGTCCCGGTTCTGCGGCGCATCGCTGCGCGCTGCACCGCGCCCGGGACACGAGATCGCGCGAAGTCGACCCTACTCCATCACCGCGTGCTCCGGCCCCGCGGCCTGCTTGCGCAGCGTGGCCTTGGTTGAGCCGATCAGGAAAGCGAGCGGGATGGTGCAGAGGATGAAGACCATCACCAGCTGGTAGTCGTGCGCGAAGGCAATGATCTGCGCCTGCACGCTGACCATTCTGTCGGCCATGGCGCGGCCGAGGTCGGTGGACAGATTGATCAACCCGCTGACGCTGGGCATCTGAAGTGCCTGGTTGAACGGATTGATGTGCTCGGAGAGGATCGCATAGGTCCGCCGCGTGCCCTGCGTCAGCTCGGCGATGACGACGGAAATGCCGACCGAGCTCGCGACGTTGCGCATCAAGGTCAGCATCGCGGTGCCGTCGGTGCGCAGCTCGTTCGACAGCGTCAGGAACGCCACGGTCGAGAGCGGCACGAAGACGAGGCCGAAGCCGAAGCCCTGGATGACGCTCACGGTGACGATCTCCGGCACCTGGGTCAGGTCGGTCCAGCCGGTCATCTGGAACAGCGAGCCGGCGGTCAGCGTCAGGCCGGAGATGATCAGCGTGCGCGCCTCGAAATAGCGCATCATGCGGCCGACCAGCATCATGGCGAAGAAGGTGCCGATGCCGCGGCTCGCCAGCAGCAAGCCGGCGGTGATGATGGGATAGCCGATCACGTTCTGCATGTAGGGCGAGGCCAGCGCCATGGTCGAGAACAGCACGAGCCCCATCACGATCATGAACACGCAGCCGGTGACGAAATTGCGATCCCGGAACAGCGCGAAGCGGATGAACGGGGTCGAGGTCGTGAACGAATGCGCGAGGAAGAAATAGAACGCGGCGGCCGAGACGATGAACTCCGCCAGGATCTCATTGGATTCCAGCCAGCCCAATTGCTCGCCGCGGTCGAGCGCGAGCTGAAGCGCGCCGATCGCGATCGCCAGCGCGGCGAAGCCGAACCAGTCGAATCTGAGGCTGAGGTCCTTCCTGGTTTCGTCCATGAAGACGATCAAGCCTAGCACGGTAATGGCGCCGAACGGCAGATTGACGAAGAACACCCAATGCCAGGAATAGGTCTCGGTGAGCCAGGCACCCAGAGACGGCCCCATGATCGGGCCCATCATCACGCCCATGCCCCAGATCGACATCGCCTTGGCGCGCTCCTGGAGCGTGTAATAATCGAGCATGACCGACTGTGACAGCGGCACCAGGGCCGCGCCGAACACGCCTTGCAGCAGGCGGAACAGCACCATCTGGTTGATGTCCTGCGCGAGGCCGCACAGCACCGACGCCATGGTGAAGCCGGCCGAGCAGATGATGAAGATGCGCTTGCGGCCAAAGCGGTTGGCGATCCAGCCCACCGGCGCGGTCATGATCGCTGCGGCGACGATGTAGGAGGTCAGCACCCAGTTGATCTGATCCTGCGAGGCCGACAGCGTGCCCTGCATGTAGGGCAGGGCGACGTTGGCGATGGTGGTGTCCAGCGCCTGCATGATGGTCGCGGTCATGGCGCAGATCGTCACCATGTTCCGGCGCAGGCCGGGCACCATCAGGCTGGCATTGGCGTCGGACATCGGATCAGTCCTTGTCGCAGTCTCTCTTAGTCTTTGTCGTTGTCCTGGCCTGCGGTCGCCGACAGGCCGAACAAGCCGGCCAGCGAGCGCTTGTGGCCGGTGTCGATGGTGGCATAGACGCTCATGCCGGCTTTCAGCTTCCGCACATACTTGTCGGTCTCGTCGAAATAGATGCGGATCGGCACGCGCTGCACCACTTTGACGAAATTGCCGGTGGCGTTCTGCGGCGGCAGGATCGCGAATTGCGCGCCGGTACCGGGCGAGAGCGAGCCGATCTTGCCCTTGAACACGTGGTTCGGGAACGCGTCGACGACGAGCGTCACCGGCTGTCCTTCGGTCACATAAGTGAGGTCGCTCTCCTTCGGATTGGCGTCGACCCAGGGATGGGCGACGTCGATGATGGAAAATACCGGCGTGCCGGCGGCGACATAGCGGCCGAGCTGGATCTGCTCGACCTGCGTCGCCACACCGTCCATCGGCGCGCGCAGTACGGTGTGATCGAGGTTGCGCTGGGCGTCGTCCAGCTTGGCTTTCGCCTGAGCGTAGGGCGGAAATTGCTCGAGCGGCAGGTCAGGGTTGCCGAGCAATTGGGTCTTTGCGTTCGAGAGCTGCTGCTTGATGTATTGCGCCTGCGCCCCGGCGGTGACCAGGGCATTCGACGCATTGTCGAGATCGAGCTGCGAGCCGAAATTGTTCTTCACCAGCGCCTGCTTGCGCTCGACGTCGCGCTGCTTCAAATCAATGCCCTGTTGGGCCAGATTGAGCATGTCGCCGTAGATCTTGATGTTGGCGACCAAGTTGTCGTAGGTCGTGCGCGCCTGCGCGAGCTGCGCCTTGGCCTCCACCACCGCCAGGCGGAACGGAACCGGGTCGATCTCGAACAGCTCGTCGCCCCGCTTGACGACCTGGCCTTCCTTCACCACCACCTTCAGGATCTTGCCGGAGATGTCGGGCGTCACCAGCACCTTCTGCGCGCCGACATAGGCGTCGTCGGTGCCGACATAGCGCCCGCCATTGAGATAGAAGGTGAGGCCGCCGATGACGGCGACGACAGGCAGCACGACCAGGAGCAGGAAACGGCGATAGCGGCGCAAGCCCGCCACCAGGCGCCGGCGCGGATCGGTGCCGGCTTTCTTCGCCGGCTTGCCGCTATCGCTCTTCTGCTCAGGCTGGAACTTGATGACCTGATCAGCCATAGCGCTGCTCCTTGCGCGCTTGTTCCGCACCGCTGGCCTGGCTCGCGGTCCGCACGTTTTCCTTGATGGTTTCGAGCTGGGTGAGGAGACGGTGGGCATCCGCCGGATTGATGCCGTCGAGCGCGTTGGCGGTGATTTCGGACCTGAGCCCGCTCATCCGGCCGAGCAGCTGCCGGCCGGCCTTCTTCAGGTAGAGGCGCTTGACGCGGCGGTCCGAGGCGTCGCTGCGCCGTTCGAGCCAGTCATTGTCGCAGAGCTTGTCGATCAGGCGGGTTAGCGTGATCGGCTGCACCTCCAGGAGTTCGGCAAGCTCCGACTGCTTCATGCCCTCGCTGCGCTCCACCTTGGCAAGCACCGCCCATTGCGCGCGTGTTATGCCGAACCGAGACGCCTCCTTGTCGGCATAGACGCGCAGCAGGCGGTAGAGTTCGGAGAGCGTAAACAGGAAGTTCTGGTCGACGGACCCGCGGGTCATGAGCTTTGTCTCCAATAAGCAGGAGATATAATAAGCAAGCTTATGATTGTTTCCTGGCGGATTATCGGGTGGCTGTCCCGCAATGCCGGCATGGCTGGCAGCCGTTCGCAGTGTCGTGCTTTGGGTTCCCGAGCCGAAATGCTAAAAGGTCGGTCGCATGACCCTCGCAAACCCGGTATTTCCCGCGCCCGATCACGATCACCGCCGCTGCACCGCGGATGCGCTCGCGCATGCCGAGGCGGTCTGCGAGCAGCGCGCGCAGAAATTCACGCCAATTCGCCGTCAGGTGCTGGGGGCGCTGCTCTCCAGCCATCGCCCGCTCGGCGCCTATGAGGTGATCGACGAGCTCGCCAAGTCGATGGCGCGGCCGGCACCGATCACGGTCTATCGTGCCCTCGATTTCCTGATGGCCAACGGCCTCGTGCACCGCATCGAGAGCCGCAATGCCTATCTCGCCTGCGCCGCCCACGACCACGACGTGACCTCCGCGGTGGCGTTCCTGATCTGCGAGCGCTGCGGCCTGGTCGGTGAGATCCCGTCGGCGTCCTTTGCCGGGGACCTCAACGCCGCCGCGCGCAGTTCAGGCTTCGCACCAAAGCTGTCCGTGGTGGAGATCACCGGCGTCTGCGCCCATTGTCAGAAAATGTCTTGAAGCAACAACGGCGCAAAGCCGGCATTCGGGAAGAAATGTCCTCAGCTCAAATCGTGCCCTCCGCCGCACGTCCTCTCAGTGCCGGCGCCATCGCCCTCATGCTCATGCTGTGCCTGACGTGGGGGTTCAACCAGATCGCGGTGAAGCTGGTGCTGCCGGACATTCCGCCGATGCTCCAGGCCACCATCCGCTCGATGGGCGCGCTGCCCGTGCTGTTCATCATCGGAACCCTGCGTGGCGTCAATTTCTTCGAACGTGACGGCACCTGGAAGCCCGGCCTGATAGCCGGGCTGATGTTCGGTATCGAATTCGTGCTGATCTTCCAGGGGCTGCGCTTCACGTCTGCGTCGCGTGCGGTGGTGTTCCTCTACACGGCGCCGTTCTTCGTGGCGCTCGGCTCCTATCAGGTGCTCGGCGAACGTCTTGGCGCCTCGCAATGGCTGGGATTGGCCATCAGCTTTGCCGGCGTTGCTCTCGCGATCGGGGTGCCGCAGCCCAATGTCGATTCGCATGTTCTCCTCGGCGATCTCATGATCGTCGGCGGCGCCGCGCTGTGGGCCGCGACGACGCTGGTTGCCAAGGGCACGCGGCTGCGCTTCGCCGCGCCCGAGAAGGCGTTGGGCTATCAGGTCGCCACCTCGATCCCGATTCTGGGGATGGCGGCCTGGCTGTTTGGCGAATCAATCACGCACATGCCGGCGCCGCTTTCGCTCGGCTTGATGGCATTCCAGGCGATCTGGGTGGTGGGAACCACGTTCACGCTTTGGTTTGCGTTGGTGAAGGCCTATTCCGCCAGCAAATTGTCGGCTTTTACCTTCATCACCCCTTTGTTTGGCGTGGTGGGTAGCTATTTCATCATGCACGACACCCTAAGCTTGGCATTCGGAGCCGCCGCCCTCCTTGTAATTGCTGGGCTTTTTCTGGTTAACCGTCCCAGCTCAGCGGCTGCGGCGCCGCGTGATGCATTGCTGAACGTCACCAAAACCTGATATTTGGACCCCATGAACAAGCTCGAAAACCCTCTCGATTCAGACATTGCGGGCCCGGCGCCCCGGCACCGGACCACCCAGGTTAAGGTCGGCAACGTCGCCGTGGGTGGCGGTGCGCCGATCGTCGTGCAGTCGATGACCAACACCGACACCGCCGACATCGACGGTACCATCGCCCAGGTCGCAGCGCTTGCGCGCGCCGGCTCCGAAATGGTCCGCATCACCGTGGACCGCGAGGAGGCTGCAGCCGCCGTTCCGCACATCCGCGATGGCCTCGCCAAGCGTGGCATCACCACGCCTTTGATCGGCGACTTTCATTATATTGGTCACAAGCTGCTCGCGGCCTATCCGGCCTGCGCCGAGGCGCTGGCCAAATATCGCATCAATCCCGGCAATGTCGGCTTCAAGGACAAGCGCGACACCCAGTTCGCCGACATCATCGAGATCGCGAACAAGAACGACAAGCCGGTCCGCATCGGTGCCAATTGGGGCTCGCTCGACCAGGAGCTTTTGACCAAGCTGATGGACGAGAACGCCGCGTCTGCCAATCCGCGCGACGTGCGCGCGGTGACGCGCGAGGCCATGGTGCAATCGGCCCTCTTGTCGGCCGCGCGCGCCGAAGAGCTCGGCATGCCCAAGGACCGCATCATCCTGTCGGCCAAGGTGTCGGCGGTGCAGGATCTGATCGCGGTGTATCAGGATCTCGCGTCCCGTTCCGACTACGCCATCCATCTCGGCCTCACCGAGGCCGGCATGGGCTCGAAAGGCATCGTGGCGTCCTCGGCCGCGCTCGGCATCCTGCTGCAGCAGGGCATCGGCGACACCATCCGTATCTCGCTGACTCCGGAGCCTGGCGGCGACCGCACCCGTGAGGTGCAGGTCGGCCAGGAGCTGCTGCAAACCATGGGCTTCCGCACCTTCGTGCCGCTGGTTGCGGCCTGCCCCGGCTGCGGCCGCACCACCTCGACCACGTTCCAGGAGCTGGCGCGCTCGATCCAGGATTTCATCCGCGACGAGATGCCAAACTGGAAGACGAAATATCCCGGCGTGGAAGAGCTCAATGTCGCGGTGATGGGCTGCATCGTCAACGGCCCCGGCGAGTCCAAGCATGCCAATATCGGCATCTCCTTGCCCGGTACCGGCGAAGCGCCGGCCGCGCCTGTCTTCGTCGACGGCAAGAAGTTCCGCACGCTGCGTGGCCCCACCATCTCCGCCGACTTCAAGGCGCTGGTGATCGACTACATCGACCAGCGCTACGGCCAGGGCGCCAAGGTGCCGGTATCAGCGGCGGAGTGATTTCACTCCGCCAGCACTCCATGCTCCGCTGTCGTCCCTGCGAAAGTAGGGACCCATAACCACAAGGAGTGGTTTGGCGACGATTCGGAGTTACCAAATCTCTTCTTGTGGTTGAGATCCCGGATCTGCGCTGCGCTTGTCCGGGACGACGAATGTGTTTGCAGCGCAGATTGCGTATCTGCCACCGCGCGCTACGATGTCCCCAATCAACAAAGATCGGGAGACACGCCATGAGCTCACTCGCCGGCAAGCAGGGTCCGCGCTACCGCCACACGGCTGAAGACGGCGCGCCCTACGAGACGCTTCAGGTCGAAAAGCTCACCCCCATCATCGGTGCGGAAATCTCCGGCGTCGACATTGGTGCGCTCGTCGAGGGCGACACCCGCTCCAACCGGCAAATGGACGAGATCCACCGCGCTCTCGCCGAGAACCTCGTCATCTTCTTCCGCGACCAGCACATCACGCCGCAGCAGCAGCTCGCGTTCGGGCGCAAATTCGGCGATCTGCATGTCCATCCCGCCGCCCCGCACGAGGACGAAGACCCGGCGCTGATGAAGATCTACGCCGACAAGAACTCGCCGCGCGCCAATGGCGAGGGCTGGCATTCCGACGTGTCCTGCGACCTCGAGCCGCCGATGGGCTCGATCCTCTACATCAAGCAGTGCCCGCCGCGTGGCGGCGACACTCTGTTCGCCAATATGTATGCAGCCTATGAGGCGCTGTCGGACCGCATGAAGGCCTATCTCGATGGGCTCACCGCGCTGCATGATGGCGAACCGATCTATCGCGGACTCTACGCCAATTACGGCGTCGCCGACCGTCCCTCGTATCCGCATGCCGAGCATCCCGTCGTACGCACGCATCCGGTCACCGGCAGGAAGGCGCTCTACGTCAACCGCGGCTTCACCCGCCACATCAACGGCATCCCGCGCGACGAGAGCGATGCGATGCTGGCCTATCTCTACCAGCACGCCGAGAACCCGCTGTTCCAGTGCCGTTTCCGCTGGACCGAGAACGCCATCGCCTTCTGGGACAACCGCTGCACCCAGCACCGCGCGATGTGGGACTACTGGCCGCACACGCGCTCGGGCACGCGCGTGACGGTGAAGGGAGAGCGGCCGGTTTGAACCTCTCGTGCCCCGGACGCAGCGGGGGCGCTTTCCTGGCGATGCGAAGCATTGTCCAGTTGAGCGTTGCGCTGCAGAACCGGGCTCATTCTTGCGGCAACTGGGTCCTGGCTCTGCGTCGCGTCATGCCGCGCCGGGACACGAGCGTTATCTTGCGTTGACGCACTCCAATTCCCGCGCCAATCTTCCCGAAAACAAATCGCGGGCTTCGTCGTCGTCCCGCGGGTCGCGGCAGCGGAGTAGAGCTTGGGGCAATCGCGCAGCATCATCGCCGGGCTGGTCGCGTCGATCCTGCTGTCGTCGCTCGCCCTTGTCGATGCCGGCGAGGCTGCTGCCGCGCGAAAGATTACAAGACCTAGGCCGAAGCCGTCGCCGCCGGCCAAATGCGAGATGCCGAAATTCAAGATCGTCGTGGATGTCGGGCACACCCCGGACTCATACGGTGCGCTGAGCGCGCGCAATGATCCGGAGTTCGGCTTCAATTTCGTTCTCGCAAAACTCATCACGGCGAAGCTCAAGTCTGAAGGTTTTGCCGAAACCCGCCTGCTTGTCACGGACGGCAAGGCACGGCCGAGCCTGTTCAAGCGCATCAGTGCCGCGAACGAAGGCCGGGCTGATCTGTTCCTGTCGGTCCATCATGATTCGGTGCCGGACAAGCTGCTCGAGACCTGGGAGTTCGATGGCGCAAAGAGCTATTTCAGCGACCGTTTTTCGGGGCACTCGCTGTTCGTGTCGCAGCAGAATCCGTACTTCGCCACCAGCCTGATGCTGGCCCGGATGATCGGCAGGCAGTTGAAGGAGCAGGGCCTGCGCTATGCCAGCCAGTACACCCTGCCGGTGATGGGCCGCTACCGGCGCCAGCTGCTCGACAGGGACGTCGGCGTCTATCGCTATGACGGGCTCATTGTGCTGTCGCGGACGAGGAGCGCCGCCGTGCTGCTCGAGGCGGGCTCGATCATCAATCGCGACGAGGAAATGGAGATGAACTCGGCGGAGCGGCACGAGGCCGTCGCGGGAGCCGTCGCGGCTGCAATGAGGGAGTTTTGCGACAAGCGGTAGCTTGCCTGGCCGCTTCAGGCGAAGACGACGCGAAGCTACAGCGGCGCGCCCCGATACTCCCGGTTCGCCAGGCTCGCCTCCTCCAGATCGAGGTCCCGCTCGATCCGCCGTCGCGTCTCGTCGGTGATCTGGCCGTCACGCAGGAGGTTGTGGATGAATTTGCGTTCGGCGGCGATCAGGTCGCGGGTCAGCGCGGTGCCGGCGGCGGAGACGTCGTGGTGGTTGGGATCGAGCGAGTCCGGGAGCTGGTTGACGCGGATATCGTGTCGTGCGCGCAGCAGCCGCATCACTTCTTCGGATACTTCCTTATGCGCGGTCAGCGCATCGAGCGATTTCAGCGCGGCATCGAGCGCCTGGCGGCGGGCGGCGATCTCGGCTTCGTGCTCCGCGGCATGCTCGTGGCGGCCGGCCTCGGCGACGCCGAGCCAGCGCACGACCGGCGGCAGCGTCAGGCCGACGCCGATCAGCGTCACGAAGATGACACCGAAGGCGACGAACAGGATCAGGTCGCGATATGGAAAGGCCTCGCCGTCAGGCAGCGCGAACGGCAGAGCCAGTGCGGCCGCCAGCGACACGGCGCCACGCACGCCGGTGAAGGCGAGCACGAACGGCCATTGCCATGGCGGCGACGGATCGCGCTTGCGCAGCGACTTGCTGAGCATCCGCGGCAGATAGGTCGCGGGATAGAGCCAGGCGAAGCGCGCGAGCACGACGATCACCAGCACCACCGCGGTAGCAATGAGGATGTCGTCGAGTGGAAACGCCTTCGACTTCTCGTAGAGCGCGCGCATCTGGAAGCCCGTGAGCAGGAACAGCATGCCCTCGATCAGGTAGATCACGAGATCCCAGAAGAAGATGCCTTGCAGGCGCGTTGCCGACGAGATCAGCAGCGGCCCGTTCCAGCTCACATAGAGGCCGCAGGCGACGGTCGCGATCACGCCGGAGCCGCCGACATGTTCGGGCAGCCAGTAGGAGACGTAGGGTGTGATCAGCGACAACGTCAGCTCGACCTGCGGATCCCCCGACCATTTGCGGAAGCGCAAGGAGAGCCAGCCGACGCCGATGCCGAAGGTGATCTCGCTGGCGACGATGAGGAGGAACTCGCCGGCCGCGAGCGGCAGCGAAAAGTTCCCGACCATGATCGCGGCGAGCGCAAAGCGGTAGAGGATCAGCGCGGTGGCATCATTGGCGAGCCCTTCACCCTCGAGGATGACCAGGAGCCGGCGCGGCATGTTGAGCCGGCGCGCGATCGCGAGCGGCGCCACCACGTCGGGCGGCGCAACGATGGCCCCCAGCAGGAAGGCGACGGTCCAGGGCAGGCCGATCATGTAGTGCGTGGCGGCTGCCACCGTTGCCGCGGTGAAGATCACCGCGCCGACCGCGAGCAGCACGATCGGGCGCAAATTGTTCCTGAACTCGCGCCAGCTCATCGCGACGCTCGCCGAGTAGATCAGCGGCGGCAGCACCATCAAGAGGATCAGCTCCGGCGGCAGCTCGACCGGCGGCATGCCCGGCACGAAGGCCAGGCCGACACCGGCCAGCATCAGCAGAATGGCCGGGGCGACGTTGAAGCGGCGCGCGGCCAGCGCCACGCCCGCCAGAACGGCAAGCAGGATCAGAAAGGTCTGAAATTTCGCTTCCATGATGGCCTGTCTTGACCCGGAAGCGCGCGCAAGGTCAATGCGGCGCTGCTCACGCCAGCTGGCCGGCTACCATCCGTCCAATCTGCGCGAACAAAGCCGCGATCTGCGCCGCATTCGGCGTGCCGCCCTGGGTATAGGCCACGATCAGGATCGGCGTATCCGGTTTCGGCCAGACGACTGCGATATCGCCCGATGCGTCCTTCCCGTTATTGCCGGTCTTGTCGCCGATCTTCCAGCCTGCCGGCAGGCCACCACGCAGCCGGTTCGCACCGGTCTTGCAATTCACCATCCAGTCGGTGAGCTGGAGGCGCGATTGCGCCGACAAGGCTTCGCCCAGCACCAGCCGCCGCAGATTGCCCGCCATTGCCGCCGGCGTCGTGGTGTCCCGCGGATCGCCGGGCGGTGAGCGGTTGAGCTCTGGCTCGTTGTGGTCGAGCCGCGAGGTGGTGTCACCGAGCGACCGCCAGAATGCGGTCAGCGCGGCGGGCCCGCCGATCCGCGCCAGCAGCAGATTGGCGCAGGTGTTGTCGCTGAGCTCGACGATCGCCTTGCACATCGCGCCGACGGACATCTTGCCGGCCGCGAGATTTTGCCTGGCAACCGGCGCATACTCCAGGAGGTCGGCCTGGCCGTAAGGGATCATGGCCGCGAGCTGCTCCTCACCGCGATCGACCCGCGCCAGCACGCAGGCGGCAAGCGAAGCCTTGAATGTCGAGCACATGACGAACCGCTCGTCGGCGCGCCAGGCAAGTTTCTTGCCGGTCGCTAGATTCTCCGCATAGAGCCCGATGCGCCCGCCACTGTCGCGCTCATAGGCTTCGAGCTCGGCCGGCGCCTCCGCGGCAAGCGCGGGAGAAGCGGCGATCCAACACAGGGAGGCGAGCAGGGAGCGGCGATCGAGAAGCATGGGAGACCTTTGGCGTGGGTCAGACGGGCGAGGGATGTAGCGGACGCTTTATCCGCACCGTCATTGCGAGCGGAGCAAAGCAATCCAGTCTGCCTCCGCGGCGAGATTCTTCGCTTCGCTCGCAACGACGAATGGCGAACGAGTGCGACAGATTTCAGGCAGCGGAGGATCGGGAGGACTCACTCCCGCAGGTCGTACCTGTACGATTTCGACACGATCTGCCAGCCGTCGGCGAGCTTCATCGCCACCAGATAGTCGGTGAAATAGCGCGGCGGCAGCTGGCAGCGCACCTTGATGAAGGCGGTCTTGTCGTCGGAACGGTCGATGGTGACGACGAAATCCTCGCGCGGCTTGCCCTCGGCTTTGGCTGAGGCGCGCTTGCGGACGCGATCGAGCCAGTCGGGTACGGTCAGAACCTGGAGCTCGCCCTTCTCGACCCAGCGCAGATCGGCGGAGGGATGGAAGATGGCGCCGAGTTTTTCGGCGTCGCCCTCATAGAGTCCGTCAAAATAGGATTGCACGACAGCTTCGACGCTCGATCGGTCCTGGTTCATGAGTCATTCCTTTGCGTGATGGCGGGGCGAACTTAGTCGTACACGTCCAAATGCGCTATGGGTCTGTGAGTCGTTTGCGCGAAGGCATCGTCATGACCGGATCAGACAATTCGAACGCTCGCATCCTCACCGGCGAATGCTGTTGCCGCGCTGTGCGCTATGAGGTGGCGGATGCGTTCTCCTATGCGATGAACTGCCACTGCTCGAACTGCCGTCGCACCACCGGAGCCGCCTTCAAGCCGTTCGCCGGCATCGCGCAAGACAAGCTCCGCATCGTCCAGGGCGAGGATCAGCGGATGTTTTTCGGCGACGACACCACCCATGATGTGCATTGCGCCCGCTGCGGCTCGTTGCTCTATTCCCGGGTGCGTGAAGGACAATGGGTCCATGTCGCCATGGGAACCCTGGTCGACGTCCCCACGATTCGGCCGAGCGCCCATATTTTCGTCGGCTCGAAGGCGCCCTGGCACGAGATTACGGACAATCTGCCGCAATATCGGGGGCACATCGGGGGTGTCTGAGGGAACCGGACCACGCGGCCGTCGGCGAACCGCGACCGGGCTGGCGCGACAAATAAAAGGGGACTTTCGGCCGTCGGCCGCGTCCCCTTCGTGACCTCCATCACAAGTGCCGGCGGTGGATGTTGCTAAACCGGTCCCAAAGGGCCCAAGCGGCCCGGAACCATCGGAAGTCGTGTCATGCGCAGCTTGCTCAGACTTTGTCCGCTTTTGGTCGCCCTCGGCCTGCTGTTCGCCGCCGGGCCCGCTCTTGCCGGAAAGCGCGCCGCGCTGGTGCTCGCCAATTCGGCCTATCAGCATGCGCCCTCGCTCGCCAATCCCGTCAATGACGGGGCGGTGATGGCGAAGACGTTGAAAGAGGCGGGCTTCGATGTCGTCGAGTCCCGGCACGATCTGTCGGCGCTGGATACGCGGCGCGTGCTGCGCGACTTCGCCGACGCGACCCGGGATGCCGATATCGCCGTGGTCTACTATGCCGGCCACGGCATCGAGGTCGAGGGCTCGAATTATCTGATTCCCGTCGACGCCAAGCTCGAGCGCGACACCGATGTCTACGACGAGGCGCTCTCGCTCGACCGTGTCCTGGTCGCGGTCGAGCCAGCAAAGCAGCTTCGCCTGGTGATCCTCGATGCCTGCCGCGACAATCCGTTCGGCAGGAGGATGAAGCGCACGGTGGCCTCGCGCAATATCGGCCGGGGCCTGGCCCAGGTCGAGCCGTCCAGCCCCAACACGCTGATCGCCTATTCGGCCAAGGCCGGCTTCACGGCGCAGGACGGCGACGGCGCCAACAGCCCGTTTACGGTTGCGCTGTCGAAGCATTTGACGACGCCGGGCCTCGACGTCCGCCGCGCCTTCGGCTTCGTGCGTGACGAGGTACTCAAATCGACCGGCAACAAGCAGGAGCCGTTCGTCTACGGTTCGCTCGGCGGCGAGGACGTGCCGCTGGTTCCGGTCAAGGTGGCGGCCGTCGCGCCCACGGCGAATCCCCAGGCTGATATCCGCCGCGACTATGAGCTCGCGCTCCAGGTCGGCAACAGGCCGGCGTGGGAAGCCTTCCTCGCCCAGCATCCCGACGGCTTCTATGCGAGCCTCGCCAAGCTCCAGCTTGAGAAAATCGGCGCCGAGCAGGCCCATGCGGCTGCCATCGCGAAGGCGAAGCAGGCCGAGGCCGAACGCGATCGACTTGCCGCTGTCGGCGCGCAGAAGGCCGCGCAGGCCAGGGCTGCGGCCGATGCGAAGGCCGCCGAGCAGGCGCAGCTCGCTGCCCAGAAGGCCAAGGAGCAGGCGCAGCAGCAGGCGGCCGCCGCCGAGCAGCAGCGCGTCAATCTCGCTGCCACGGCTCCGAGCACCGCGCCGGCCAGCACGACAAGCGATGCCGGCACCAACGTTGCCTCCCTGACCCCGGCGACCGCGCCGGCCGATCTCAACCGTTCGGTGCAGACCGAGCTCGGCCGCGTCGGCTGTTTCTCGGGGCAGGCCGACGGCAATTGGAATACGTCCTCGCAGCGATCGCTGTCGCAGTTCAACCGCTATGCCGGCACCAAGCTCGACGTGAAGGTGGCCAGCACCGACGCGCTCGATGCGGTCAAGTCAAAGCCGTCGCGGGTCTGTCCGCTGGTCTGTGAGCACGGCTTCAAGGTCGATGGCGACAAATGCAGCAGGATCGTCTGCCGTGATGGTTATGCGATCAACGACGACAATGAATGCGAGAAGCAGCGTGCCGTCAAGCCGGCCAAGCCTGCGACCGCGAAGCGCGACGACGGCGACGAGCGTCCCGCACGGCAGCGTCGTCAGTCTGGCGGCGCGGCTGTTGGGGCGGCGGGCGGCTATGGTGCCGCTGCCGGCATTGCTGCTGCCGCTGGTGCCGGCCGGCGTTCGAGTGGCGGGCAGGTCTACTGCAACAACACCGGTTGTCGTCCGGTCCATCGCGGTTGCCGTCTCGAATATCGCGGCGGCGGCGGCCCCGGCAACGACGCCAATGCCGAGGTGTGTTACTGACCCTGCTTTCTGGGGCTTCGCAGCGAAGGCCGGGACGACGGATTATTTCGAGATCGCGCTCGCCGCGATGTTCACCGTCAGCGCCAGCAACGCCGTGTTGTAGATAAAGGACACGATGCCGTGCGCCGTTGCGGTGCGGCGAATGGTCTTGTCGGTGATGCCGACGTCGGAGACCTGCGCAGTCATGCCGATCACGAACGAGAAATAGACGAAATCCCAATAGTCGGCGTGGTCTTCCTTGTCGCCGCTCGGAAACTGAAGGCCACCTGCCGTTCCGCTGCGATAGTAATCATGCGCGTAATGCAGCGCGAAGGTCGTGTGCACCGCAGCCCATGACAGTACGATGGTGATGATCGCGATCGTCAGCTCCAGGCCGCCGCGATGCGGCGTGCCGAGCTCGGAGACGATCGCCGCGATGCTGGCGAAGGCGCCGGTCGCTGTGACGAGCAGGATCACGAATCGGCCGTCGTCCTGCATCGCGGCGGCGCGCCGGATGTGCTGGTGGTCGTTGCAGAGCATCATCGCATAGACCAGCACGAGATAGACCGCGATCAGCGCGTCCCATCCGAGCAAGAGCCGCGTCACCAGCCGGGGCGTGCCCGGCAGAAGCAGGCAGACGAGGATGCCGACCGCGAGCGCAATGAACGTCCGCGGCCGAGCATAGAGCAGCCGCATCGGCCGCGACATCTGGCGGAAGCGGACAAGAGCGGGATCCTCTTTGCCGCGGGCCGCCATCGGCGCGCGTCAGTTTTTCCGTTCGGCGACGAAGCGCGCCGCGGCCTGCAATACGGCAGCGCGGTCGCCGAAGATCGAGACAGCGCCGTCGGCCCGCGCGAGCAGGTCGCGCACGCGTTGCTTGGCGCCTTCGATCCCGAGCTGGGTGACGAAGGTGGTCTTGCCGAGCGCGGCGTCCTGGCCCGCGGGCTTGCCCAGCGCGGCGGCATCGCCTTCGACGTCGAGCAGATCGTCGGCGATCTGGAATGCTTCGCCCAGCGCGCGGCCGTAATCGTCGAGCGCGTGATATTCCTTCTGCGACGCCTGGCCGAGGATCGCGCCGGCGATGCAGCCGTAGCGCAGCAGCGCGCCGGTCTTCATCTGCTGAATACGAGCGACATCGATCGGCTCGTTGCCGCCAAAACGGCCTTCGCCGGCGAGGTCGAGGATCTGTCCGCCGACCATGCCGCCGATGCCGGCGCAGCGCGCCAAAGCGCGCGTCAGCAGCAGCCGCACATTGGCGTCGCGATGGATCTCGTCGCGGGTGATGATGTCGAAGGCGAGCGTAAGCAGACCGTCGCCGGCGAGGATCGCGGTCGCGTCGTCGGTCTTCTTGTGCAGGGTGGGGCGGCCGCGGCGCAGGTCCGAATTGTCCATCGCCGGCAGGTCGTCGTGGATCAGCGAATAGCAGTGGATGCATTCGAGCGCCGCGCCGGCGAGCAGGGCCGCCTCGCGCGGCACGCCGAACACGGCGGCGCTCTCGACCACGAGGAACGGCCGCAGCCGCTTGCCGCCATTCAGGCTCGAATAGCGCATTGCGTCCATCAGTCGCTTGGGCCGGGCGATCTCGTCGTGCAGGATGTCGTCCGACAGCAGGCGCGCGAGCAGGGCCTCAGTGTCATCAGCGGTCTTGTCCAGACGTTTGGCGAAATCGGACGGGGACGTGCCGGTCATCAAGGAGGGCTCCAGAACTAAAATTCGGCGGGACAATCCTTTATGCGCCCGCCTCAGTCAATCGTTTGGAAGGCCTAAAAAGTGCTGGAAAAGGCCCGAATTATCACAGACTTAATGCTCCAGCCCATGGCCGCGTTTCATTTTGCGCCGGAAAGGTCGATTTGCGCATCGTCAAAATCCTGCTGGCAGCGCTCATGCTCGTGGCTCTCGCGCCCTATGCGATCGCGCCGTTCTATCGCGCCGGCCATCCCGTTTCGACGCTGATGGCCTGGCGTTCGCTCCGGGGCGCGCCGATGCAGCGGGAGTGGATCGATCTGGCTGATATGGCGCCCTATCTGCCGCGCGCGGTGGTGGCGGCCGAGGATGCCCATTTCTGCAAGCATCACGGCATCGATTGGGGCGCGTTGCGCGAGGCGATCGACGATGCGCAGGAGGATGGTACGCCGTTCCGGGGCGCCTCCACGATCACCCAGCAGGTGGCGAAAAACCTGTTCCTTTGGCAGGGGCGGGATTTCGTTCGCAAGGCGCTGGAATTCCCGCTGGCACTCTGGATCGACCTCGTCCTGCCCAAGCCGCGGATCCTGGAGATTTACCTCAACATCGCCGAGTTCGGTCCGCAGGGCCAGTTTGGCGTCGAGGCGGGCAGCGCCTATGCCTTTGGCAAATCGGCCGCCAGCCTCTCCCCGCGGGAGGCGGCCCTTCTGGCCTCGATCCTGCCGAATCCGGTCAAACGCAGCGCCAGGACCCCCGGGCGGGGCGTCCGGCGGCTGGCAGCAACCTACGTGGCGCGGGGGCAGGCGAGCTCGCTTGCGACCTGCTGGCGTGAAAATCGCTGATTTTTGGCCCGTTCCGGGCGCATTTTCCGGCCCAAGAGCCTAGCTTTACGGCCAGCCTTCCTCTATAAGCGCGGCCTTGATCGGCATTCAGCTCGCCTCGTATTGCGGGTGCTGAGCCGTCCCTTCGCGGACGATGCCCTGATGTCACCAATCCCTAGAGGATATTGAAATGGCCGTTCCGAGAAGAAAAACCTCGCCGTCGCGCCGTGGCATGCGCCGCTCGGCTGACGCCATCAAGAAGCCGACCTATGTGGAAGACAAGGACTCCGGTGAGCTCCGTCGTCCGCACCATCTCGACCTCAAGACCGGCATGTACAAGGGCCGTCAGGTCCTGAAGAAGAAAGAGTCCTGAAGGCAGGACCTTTCCTCAGGCGGGATGATTGAACCCGCGTGATTTCGGCCAAACCATGAGTTAGACGGTGACGGCGGCGGAGCAAATGCTTCGCCGCTGCATTGTTCTGTCCGGATATCTTGATCGAGAAGGCATCTCGCCGATGGTCGGTTTCCCGCTGCTTCTGATTCCGCTCGCGGTCTACAACATCATCGTCTTCCTGATGCCCGGCGTGTCCTTCTCGGACGTGCTGTTCAATGTGCCCATGATCACCGGCGAGAGCTGGCCGGTCACGCTCGCCGATCTCCTGCTCGCACTGGGCGTGGTGCTGCTGCTGCTCGAAGTGGTCAAGGGCGCGCGACCGGGCTCGAAATTCCTGATGGATCATTTGCTGTCGCTGATCGTCTTCGGCGCGGCCGCCGCCGAATTCGTGATGTGGCCCAAATTCGGCAACTCCACCTATTTCCTGCTGGTGCTGCTGGCGATGGCCGACTTCCTCGGCGGCATTGCCCAGCGCACGCGTCGTCGCGTCACCTATGTCGCCGAGACGACGGTGCCGGCGCCGCGCAAGGCCAAGCGCACGGCCGAAGCGCCGGCGGATGATGCGGAGGCCGCCTCAAAGTTCGAGCCGGTGATTGCGCAGCCGGCGCCGGCGGTGCCGCCCGCACCCTCGGCGCAATCCGTTGCCGAATCCGTGCTGATGGATCATCCCGCGCCAAAGCCGGCGCAGGGCTCACCCTCGCCGGAAATCCCCTCGCCGCATCTTCAGCCGGGCAACGGCACGCCGTCGCCACCCGATACGCCGCCGCGCTGACCGAGCATTCCCCTGTTGCCGCTCTGGCGGTGTGCTCCCTCTCCCGCAAGACGGGAGAGGTGCAGGGAGCGTGAGGCAACAATTGCCATTTTGGCTGGGCTACGCCACCTGCCGCGTCCGGGCGCTGACGCTTCCCAATGGCCGCTTGCTGCCATAGGCCGTCCGCGCATCTTCGGAAGAGGCGCGGCGGAGCCGGCTGGTCTGGGACAGATGTTCGGCATTGGCGATGAGCTGGGTGACGAAGCTCGGATCGGGGCGCGGCAGCGGCGCCTTGTGAACCCACTGCAACGTCGGCATCATCGGCACCAGGGCCGTGCCCATGCCGTTGTCCGCCGCGTCCGATCGATCAGTACTCAACATCGCAATCACCGTTGATCCGGCGAGAGTGTCGCGTTTAGGGACGCCAGCGCCGGTGCGAGCCTGTACTCGCAAGGCCTATGCCGCCCGCGCCGGTTTGGTTCCCCGCGCCAGCGAAACGTGGTTTCCAAATTGTTTATCAACTTTGCCTAGGGTCGGGGGCGAATCTGGCTCTATCCTGTGCCGGCTCAGGACTTCTCCACTGTCCCAGAACGAGGCGATCTTGACCCCCACACTGCCGCAAGCCTCCGACATCCTGGCCGCGCTCGGCCAGGCCGTGTTCGCCTGGGACATCGCCAGCGATGCCATCGTCTGGGGTGAGCAGGTTGCCGGCATCTTTCCCGGCATCCCGGCCGAGCGGCTCGCGACCGGCGCCGAATTCGCCAAGCTGATCGAGCCCGCGCAAACGCTGCGGACCGCAGCCCTGGCGCAGACCTCCGCCGTGCACGGCGCCGACGGTACCCCCTACCGGGTCGAGTACGGCGTGCGCATGAGCGCCTCCGATCCCGTGATCTGGGTCGAGGAGACCGGCCGCTGGTTCGCGGGCCCCGATGGCCGCCCCACACGCGCGATCGGCTCCGTCCGCATCAACAACGAGCGCCACGCCCGCGACGAGGAATTGGCCAAGCTGGCCCGGCTCGATCCACTGACCGGCGAGCTCAACCGCTCCCATCTGCTGGCGGCGCTGGCCGAGGCGATCGAGGAGACGAGCCGCTTCCGCTCGACCGCGGCCTTCATGCTGGTCGGCATCGACCATCTCGCCCGCGTCAACGACGCCTTCGGCTTCGACGTTGCCGACGCCGTGATCCTCGATGTCGCCAAGCGCATCCGCACCCGCCTGCGCGGCGGCGACGTGCTCGGGCGCTTCTCCGGCAACAAGTTCGGCCTGATCCTGAAGAACTGTACCGTCGACGACATGAACGTCGCCGCAGAGCGCTTTCTCACCGGCATCCGCGACGAGGTGGTGCCGACGAAATCCGGCCCGGTCTCGGTCACCGCGTCGATCGGCGCGGTCAGCCTGCCGCGCTATGCCCGCAACACCGATGAGGCGGTCAACCGCGCCCATGAAACGCTGGACGCCGCCAAGCGCCGCCGCGCCGGCTCGTTCGCCGCGTGGCGTCCGGATGCCGCGCGCGACGCGCAGCGCCGGGTCAACATCCGCGTGACCGACGAGATCGTCACTGCGCTGAACGAGCGCCGCATCAAGCTCGCCTATGAGCCGGTGGTCGCGGCCAGCTCGCGCGAACGCGCATTCCACGAATGCCTAGTGCGGATGGACCAGGGCGACGGCCAGGTGCTGCTCGCGCCCGACATCGTTCCGGTCGCTGAACGGCTCGGTCTGATCCGCCTGGTCGACCACCGCGTGCTCGAGCTCGTGGTCGCCGAGCTCGCCGCTGCGCCCGGCATCTGTCTCAGCCTCAACATCTCGCCTGATACGACGATGGATCCCGACTGGTGGGCAGGGATCGAATCGCTGATGCTGGCTCATCCCGGTGTTGCCGAGCGGCTGATCGTAGAGATCACAGAGACGGTGGCGATCCAGGACATCGACGACGTCCGCGGTTTCGTCACGCGGCTGAAGAATTTCGGCAGCCGCATCGCCATCGACGATTTCGGTGCCGGCTACACTTCGTTCCGAAACTTGCGCAAGCTCGGCGTGGATATCGTGAAGATCGACGGCGCCTTCGTGCAGAACATCACCCGCTCCGCCGACGATCGCGCCTTCGTGCAGACCCTGATCGACCTCGCCCGCCGCCTCGACATCAAGACCGTCGCCGAATGGGTGCAGGACGAGGAAGCCGCAAGCATGCTGCGTGAGTGGGGCTGCGACTACATCCAGGGCCGCCTGATCGGCCTCGCGTCAGCCGAGAGGCCATGGGGTACGCCGCCGGGCAGCGCCCTGCCTGCGGCAAGCTGAGGAATTGCAGGTTGGGTTAGCCGTAGGCGTAACCCACCACTTTTGGTCTCCGCGGAAGTGGAAGAGGTGGATTGCGCCTTCGGCCAATCCACCCTGCGAATCTCCTCACGCCCCCTCATCCAATGCCACCAGCTCGCGCTTCCTGCGCAGCGACGGCAGCAGCGGAGCGATCAGCAGCACGAGCGCCAGCGTCAGGCACACCCCCGAGATCGGCCGCTGCACGAAGGTCCAGAGATCGCCCTGCGACAGGATCAGCGACTTGCGCAGATTGTTCTCCATCATCGGCCCCAGCACGAAGGCGAGCACCAGTGGCGCCGGCTCATAGCCGAGCTTGCGCATGAAATAGCCGATGATCCCGAACGCGATCATCACATGGACGTCGAACACGTTGTTGCTCGAGCAGTAGACGCCGAGGATCGTGAACAGGATGATCAGGGGAAACAGGATGTTGTAGGGCAGCTTGAGCAGCTGCACCCACATGCCGATCATCGGCAGGTTCAGGATCAACAGCATGACGTTGCCGATATACATGCTGGCGACGATGCCCCAGAACAGGCCGGGGTTCTGCGTGATCAGCAGCGGTCCCGGCTGCAGGCCGTGAATGACGAATGCCCCTAGCAGCAGCGCCATCACGACGTTCGGCGGGATGCCGAGCGTCATCAGCGGAATGAAGGCGCCGCCCGCCGCGGCGTTGTTGGCCGACTCGGGCCCCGCGACGCCTTCGATCGCGCCATGGCCGAAACGCTCGGGCGTCTTCGACAGCCGCTTCTCCAGCGCGTAGGAGGCGAATGACGCCACCACCGCGCCGCCGCCCGGCAGGATGCCGAGGAAAAAGCCGAGGATCGTGCCGCGGCCGACCGGACCTGCGCTTGCCTTCCAGTCCTCTTTGGTGGGCAGGAGATGAGTGATCTTGGTGTTGATGATGTCGCGCTTGATCGCCTGCTCGGTGTTGAGCAGCACCTCGGCAACGCCGAACAGGCCCATCACGACGGGCACGAGGCCGATGCCGTCGATCAGCTCCATACGGCCGAAGGTCAGCCGCGGCCGCGCGGTGATGCTGTCGAGGCCGACCAGCCCGAGCACGACGCCGATGCACGCCATCAGCAGTGCCTTTGGCATCGATCCCTGGGTGAGGAAGGTGAGCACGACGAGGCCGAGCACCATCAGGCTGAAATACTCGGCCGGGCCGAAGGCGATGGCAATGCTGGCAAGCTTCGGTGCTACCAGCATCAAGGCGACCAGCGCAAACGTGCCGGCGGCGAAGGAGCCGAAGGCGGAGATGCCGAGCGCGGGGCCCGCACGGCCCTGTTTCGCCATCTGGTGGCCGTCGATGCAGGTGACGACGGAGGCTGCTTCGCCGGGGATGTTGACCAGGATCGAGGTGGTCGAGCCGCCATACATCGAGCCGTAGTAGATGCCGGCCATCATGATGATGCCGGATTCCGGCGTCCCCGACAGGGTCACGGGCAGCAACAGCGACATCGCCGAGATCGGCCCGATGCCCGGCAGCACGCCGACCAGCGTGCCGATGAAGACGCCGATGAAGCAGTAGAGCAGGTTGATCGGCAGCAGCGCGACGCCGAATCCATGCGCGACATTGACAAGCGTATCCATGCGGTCAACCGATCCCGAACAGGCCCGAGGGCAACTGGATCAACAGCAGCCGCTTGAGCACCCACCACATCCCGACCGGCGCCAGCACGGCGATCGGCACCGCCAGCGTCCAGCGCACGGGATCGATCAGCCTCAACAGCAGCAGCATCAGCGGGATCGATGACAACAGGAATCCCAACGGTTCCAGGGCGAAGGAGAACGCGGTGAGGCAAGCGATGAGGAGAAGCGGCTTGCTCCAGCGTACATTCTCCCAGCGCGAGGCCAGCGTCGGACCGCCCTCCGTGATCGCCGAGACGATGATCGCGCCTGCGAACACGCACATCAGGATGCCCGTATAGAACAGCACGTAGCCCGAACCGGGATCGTTGATGGTGCCGAGCCTGAGCTTCAAGCCCGACCAGATCACGAAGGCGCCAAGCGCGAGCCCGATCAATCCGCCCCAGAGCTCGGAATTGCTGAGGCGGAGCTTGACGTTGGTTTGGTTGCTCATCGATTCCCTCTCGTGCCCCGGACGCGGCGCAGCACCGTAAGTGCGTTCACTCGCGTCTTCAACGCGCTATGGTGATGCGCTGCCGAGCCGGGGCCCATGAAGTTAGGCAAAGGTGGTCCCGGCTCTGTGGCGCAGCGCTGACGAAGCGCTGCACCGCGTCCGGGACGCGTAAGTAGCTCAGCTCTACTTCTTCGCAAGCCCGAGCGTCTCGATCACCTTGCGCTCGGACGCCGTGACCTCGACGACGAACTTCTTGTAGTCCTCGGTGTTCTTGTAGTTCGGAACCATGTCGTATTTGGCGAGCGTCGCCACCACTGCCGGGTCCTCGATCGCCTTCTTGAAGGCATCGTGCAGCTTGGCGACGATCTTGGGATCCATGCCCTTCGGGCCAGCGATGCCGAACGGGGAATCATAGACCATGGGATAGCCGAGCTCCTTCAGCGTCGGCACATCCGGGTAGTTCGGCGAGCGTGCGCCGGTCCACACCATCAGCAGCCGCAGCTTGCCGGCGTCGACCAGCGGTCGCCATCCCGTTGAGTCGGCCTGCAGCATGGTGTGCTGTCCCAGCACGGCTGCATTGGTCTCTGCGCCGCCCTTGAACGGGACTTGCGTCAGCTTGATGCCGGACATCGCGGCGATCTGCTCCATGCCGATATGCAGCGACGTGCCGGCGCCCGGCGTGGCGTAGGTCACCTTGCCCGGGTTCGCCTTGGCGAACTCCACCACGTCCTTCCAGCTCTTGAACTGCGACTCCGCACTGGTCGTCACACCAAAGGTGTAGCCGGTGAGATGGACGATGTAGCTGAAGTCCTTCGCCGGATCCCATGATACCTCCTGCATCAGCGGCAGGCGGAAGACTGTGATCGGGATCTGCGAGATGGTGTAGCCGTCGGGCTTCGCTGCCGCGGCCATGGTCGCAGGTCCCACCGTGCCGCCGCCGCCGGCCTTGTTGTCGACCACGATCGGCTGACCCAGGATCTTCGAGGCGCTGTCGGCGATCGCGCGCATCGAGATATCGGTCGATCCGCCGGCCGGCCATGGCACGATCAAGGTGATCGGCTTGCTGGGATAGTCCTGCGCACTCGCAGCAGTAGAGAGCAATGCGCCCATGACAGCGTGCACCGCGGCAAATGCAATCGTCTTCAGCCCGTATCCTGACATCGAAACGCCTCCCTCGCAGCGGCCCCTTTGGACCGCCGCCTCTTGTTCTTGTGAGACGATTGTTCCTGAAATCGAGGGAGAAGAAAAGCGCATTGCGCGGACCGCGCGCGGCGGTCGGTCGGGCAATGCCGGCAAAGCCGGCACATGCGACAATTCGTCGTTCGGCCGCGTGCCGAGAGGCGGAATTTGAAACGGGGCGAAGCCGTTAGGCCACGCGCCGGACCATGTTCAGCGTCTCTATGGTACGGCCGACCTCCGATGCGAGACAGGGCTTGCCGAAATAGTAGCCTTGAACGGCAGTGCAGCCGCATTCGCGGACGAAATCGAGTTGCTCCTCGGTCTCCACCCCCTCCGCGGTCGTCTCGACGCCGAGCACGGAGCCGAGGCTTGCGATCGTTCGGACGATGGCAACGCTTTCCGGGCTTTCGCCGAGCGTGCCGACGAAGGAGCGGTCGATCTTGATGCGGTCGAAGGGAAACTTGCGCAAATAGCTCAGCGAGGAATAGCCAACGCCAAAATCGTCGAGGCTGACGCGCACCCCTAACGTGCGGAGCTGGTGCAGGATCTCGATCGTCGCCTCGCTGTCATCGAGCAGCGCCGTCTCCGTAAGCTCGAGCTCGAGCCGCTGCGGCGGCAGGCCGGCTTCCGCAAGTGCGCTCGTGACCATCGCGACCAGCCCGCGCGAGCGGAACTGCACCGGCGACAGGTTCACCGCGACGGTGACATCGGGCCAGGACGCAGCGGCCGCGCAGGCCGAGCGCAGCACCCATTCGCCGATCGGTACGATCAGCCCGTTTTCCTCCGCAATCGGAATGAACTCGGCTGGAGAGACGAAGCCGCGCGAGGGATGTTTCCAGCGCAGCAGTGCCTCGAAGCCGGTGAGCTCGGAGGAATCGAGCCGCATCTGCGGTTGGAACACCAGGTGGAATTCACGCCCTTCGAGCGCGCCGCCCAGATCCTGCTCCAGCGCGTGTCGGCTGCGCGCCTCTTCCTCCATCTCGGGCTCGAACAGCTGATAGGCTCCGCGCCCCCTGGCCTTGGCCTGGTACAGCGCGAGGTCGGCGCATTTCATCAGCTCGTCGGCATCGAGCCCATGGTCGGGTGCGATCGCGATACCGATGGAGACGCCGACATGGACCGACTGGCTTTCCAGTGGCGGGGGATGACCGATGAGGTCGATCAGGCGGTGGGCGAGCTCCTCAGCCGATTGCGGCTGCGGTCCGCGCTGGAGGATGGCGAACTCGTCGCCGCCGAGACGCGCGACGGTATCGTGCTCGCCGACATTCTCCTTCAGGCGCGCTGCGACCCACCGCAGCAGGCGGTCGCCTGCGGCGTGGCCGAGGCGATCGTTGACGGTCTTGAAGTTGTCGAGGTCGAAGCACAGCACGGCCATGGCGCCGCCGGCGATCGCGACCTGATTCAGGCCCTCGCCCATTTTCTCGCGGAACAGCGTGCGGTTGGGCAGGTCGGTGAGCGAATCGTGCCGTGCCATGTGCGCCACCCGGGCCTGGGCCTTGTGACGCTCGGTGACGTCCTCGTAAGTGACGACCCAGCCGCCGTGCTCCATCCGCTTGTGATTGAGCTTGATGATGCGGCCGTCGCTCAAGTGCCGGTGCAATGTGTGCTCGCCCTCGCGCAACCTCTCGACATAGTCGGCATAGAGCCTGGCGCCGGTCGTGTCCGGATGGATGCCGAGCTCGCAGCTGTACTCCATGATCTCTCGCATCGAGACGCCGGGCTTCACGATCTCCGGCGACAACCCGTACATCTCGAGATAGCGGCGATTGCAGACGATCACGCGCAGGCTCGCATCGAGCATGCACAGGCCCTGGCTCATGTTGTTCAGTGCCGCGTCGAAGCGGCGGTACTGTTCGCTCAGTTGCTCGATCGCGCGCTCGCGCTCGGTAATGTCTTCATAGGTGGCGACGAAGCCGCCCTCGGCGAGTGCGCAGTAGCGCACCGAGACCACGGTGTCGTTCGCCATGCGTCGGCGCATTGGCGAGGAATCGCGGTTCGCAATGCTCGTGCTGGCGGCTTCGAGGAGCTGTTGCGGACTGTATTCGGAGGAGAATGCACCCTTCGCCATCGAACGCTCGATCAGTTCGGCGAGATGCGTGCCGGGCCTGGTTTCCTCCGGCGACAGCCGGTAGATCCTGCGGTAGGTGGTGTTGCAGACCCGAAGGCGCATGTCGCTGTCGTAGAAGGCGAGCCCGTGCGCCATGTTCTCCAGCGCCGCATCGAGGATGAAGTTCTGCTGCCTCAGCGTCTCCTCGTATTGCAGCCGCTCCGTGACGTCCTCGTGCACCGTCACCCAGCCGCCGTCGGGCAGGAAACGGGAGACCGCCTGGACCATCCGTCCGTCGTAACGCATCACCAGCAAGGTTTTCGCCTTCCTGCGGCGCACATCTTCGAGCCGGCTTTCGTAGAATTCGTCGCTCGACATGCCCGGCAGGTTGCCGCGCGACATCCAGTGCTCGATCACCTTACAATGCGGGACGCCCGGCCTCACGATCTTGGAATCGAGGCCGTAGAGCTTCAGGAACCGTTCGTTGCAGACGACGACGCGGCTGTCGACGTCGTACATGATGAGGCCGTGCGACATGTTGGCGAGCGCGTGCTGGCTCCGTTCGGTCTGCACGTGCAATTCCGCTTCGAGCCGGGCGAGGCGGCTGACATCGTCACAGATCGTCATCCAGCCGCCGCCGGGCAGCGGCTTCAGCTCGAGCGACATGACGAGGCCGCTCGCCAGCCGCTGCTCGGTTCGGAACGGCTTGCCCGCGGCGATCTGTGCGATCCGCGCCGAATACAACGCGTCGAGCTCGCCTTGCGGAAAGTTGCCGCGTCTCGCGCTATGCGCGAGGACCTCGCGGTAGCTCGTGCCGACCCGCACGATGTCGGCCGACATGTCGAACAGCGTGAGGTACCGCTGGTTCACCAGCACGATCCGGTTGTCGGCATCGTAGACGCAGACGCCCTGCTCCATGTGGTCGAGCGCAAGCTGGCTCAGGACGACCAGGGCGTCCGGGCCATGCTCGCGGCGTGCACCAGGCTCGTTGTCGCGGGTCGACATCATGGGGTCGGCGGGACCTCGGCAGGCAATAGACTTAATGCAACCTAATTCAGCGGCCGAGGGTAGCGAAGAGGCCGGAAAATTCCCTTAAGCGCAGTAGTTTACGGAGGGTGACCGGCGATGGTGAGAGAGCGCGCAAATGGCCAGCTGGCAAGGCGATAGCCTGTAGCCGGATGCGCGGAGCGAGATTCGGGGCGACCGTTCCCGCATGTCGCCGCGCTCATGCGAGCTGCAGGGCCGAGCGCTGCCCTAGGGCCCGTACAGCACGAGTTCCGTGTCGGTGAGGTCGCCGAGTTGTGGCCGGTGCGGGCCCTTGAAATATTTGCGGCCGCGCCGCTCGGTGTAGATGCCGACGAGGCCGGCAACCGGACCGTTGGCATCGACGGCCACGGAGACCTTGCCGAGCCGCAGCAGCAACCGGCCGATGCGGCCGGCGCATTCGGCATATTCCGCGGCGTCCCGGCAATAGATCAGCTTCATCGCGGGCGGTGCGATAAAACCGCGGCGGATGCGAACCGGTTGCAGGATGAAGGGGAACGCTCCCTTCGGCGTGCGGCAGACGAGGCTGAGGCAATTGTAGCGCGCATGCCGCGTCAAGAGCTCGGTCTCGGCTTCGGAAAGCCCCATGATCTCCTTGGCGTGTGGCGGGATCACCTCGATCTCGCTCCAGCGCGGAGCGCGCGCCAGCACAGGGATCGAGAAGAATATGCCGCGGCAATAGGCGCCAAAGCCCTGCGTTTCGATGATCGGCCAGGTCCACGGCGCCGGGCTGATGTTGAAATAGGTGACGTCCTTGTGCCGCTGGGCGATCTTGGTCAACAGCGGGGCGTAGTTGCGGTAGGCCGGGTCGACATACCAGCTCGACAGGTTGCACCGGATGGCGGTCTCTTCGCCATCCTTGCGTGCCGTGTAGATCAAGAGCAGCACGCCGACCGGCGTGCCGTCGTCGTCCAGCATGTAGCCGAAGCGCGGATAACCCTCCGGCACCGGCCGGAAGGCCTGCCGGCGCAGGCCCTGAATCCAGTATTCGCGTGAACGCCCGACGAAGCCGCGCGTCAGCAAGTCCGCGATCTTCTCGACGTCGGACTCGGTGATTTCGCGGCATCGGATCTTGGTGTGGATCACGTTCGTCTTGCCCGTGGAAATGGTCGACCTCTTGCCCTAGCGCCAGCCTTCGCCATGAGCCTCGGCCGCGACATGCGGCTGCAGGCCCAGGACGTCCCGCACCTTGGTAGGCCAGTCGGAAAGATCGGTGCCGTGGGTGTGGAACATGGCGACGGCCAGACGGTCCATGCCGAAGGCGACGCAGCCGGTATGGGCCGGCTCGCCATTGGCGTCCTGGATTCCCCAGGTCGTGCCGAAATGCTCGCGGTGATAGTTGAAGCTCATGCAGGCGGTCGGCTGCTCTTCCGAGCGCAGCGGGATAAGGAGCTCGAACTTGAGCTGCTGCTGCTTCTGGCTCACCGCCTTCATCTGGCCGACCCGGCCGAAGAAAGGATCGCTGGCGTAGTCGACGCGGAAGGTGAGGCCGAGGTCGCGGGCGATCGCCTGCGCACGCACCATCCAGCGCTCGCGGAAATCGGCGACGTCGTCGGGGCTGCCGATGCAGACATATTCGCGCATCCGGAATGATTGCAGCCGGTCGAGATGTTTCGACGGCTCGCGGCGGAAGCAATCCGCGGCGACGTCGAAGCGCAGGCCGCCCTTCGGCAATTGGCCACGGCTCGCCGCGATCGGGTAGACCGGATAGCAGGCGGCCGGTGACAGCACGAGATCGGCGGGGGACAGCGAGGTCGTCCAGTCGCCGCCGGCATCGAAGCGGCTCACCGCGGCATTGATCTCGCGCTCGGTGCCATGCAGGCCGCAAACGCAGCCGAGCAGGTTCGGAAAGCTCTTGAGATAGCCGGATTTTTCCAGCTGGGCGCGGCTCATCACCGGCGGGAAGCGCATCACTTCGGTGCCGGTCTCGCGATGGCCAGTGATCAGCGCGGCAAGCTTCTCGACGATGCCTTCATAGAGTGCGGTGCGGGCATAGACGCCGTCGGCGCCCATGCGGTGGAACAGTTTGTCGGCGAGATGATCGAGCGGATCGATCATCTGCGGCGCGGTGGCGGGCGAGTCGGGGAGGACGGCAATATTCATGGTCGATGTCCTGCTATCTCAAAATTGTTCTTGTTGATTCAGTCGCCAAAGGCACGTCAGTCGCGAAGGCTTGTCGGCACCCCGCTCATCAGCGTCGATGTCGCGGCGTTGGCCAGGATGCGGTCATTGTTGATCATGATCGGCGACGACAGCACGTCGCGGAGGTGACGCCCCATGGTGAACTCGCCGTCGTTGCGGTAGCCGGAAAGACCCGCGGTGCGCATCGCATGCATCACGGTCTCGACTGCAAGCTCGGAGGCCTGCACCTTCAGCAGGGTGATCGAGGACTGGAAGTCGAGCGAGCTCAGCGCACGCTCGTCATGCTCGGCGCGGGCGAAAGCGTCGATGTTGGCAGCGATCAGCGCGCGCAGCTCGGCCAGCGACATCTTGGCGGCGGTGAAGTGCGCCGCGGCCGGAGGCATCTGGCCCCCGGAAGAGCGCGCCGCCTTGCGGATGAAGGCCTGCGCGCGGGTCACGGCCGCAGCGGCGATGCCGGCCCAGACCGACGACCAGCACAGATGCGCGAACGGCGTCATGGTCTGGGCGTGGATCTTGTCATAGGCTTCAGGGAAGACGCGGTCGGCAGGGCAGTCGACCTTCAGTTCGAACCCGGTCGAGCAGGTGCCACGCATGCCGAGCGTTTCCCAGCCCAGTGTCCGCTTCAGCGAATAATCGTCCTTGGCGAGCGCCAGCAGCACCTGGTCGGAGGCGGCGGCATCGGTGGCGCGGCGGGCGATGGTGACGAGACCGTCGGCCTCGGCGCCGTAGGAGATCACGGTGGCGTCGCGCACCAGCGAAACTGTGTCGCCGGCGTGGTCGACCGCGGCGGCGCTGGCGCGGATGTTGCCGCCATTCTGGCCCTCGGTGGTGGAGGAGGCGAGCAGCCACTGGTCGCGGGCGACCCGGCGCATCATGGTCTCCATCCAGGGAATGCCATGGCCGTGCCTGATGATGCAGGCGACCTTGGTCTGGTGCATCGCGTAGATCATCGCGGTGGACGCGCAGGCGCGTCCGAGCGTGTAGCAGATATCGGTGACGTCGTAGATCGAGGCGCCGAAGCCACCGAACTCGACGGGGATCATCACGCCGAGCAGCTTTTGCTCACGTGCGACCTCGAACGCCTTGTGCGGGAAACGGGCGTCGCGATCGACCCCGTCTGCATCGGCCGCCGCAGCGGCGGCGGTCCGGGCCGCACGCTCGACCAGGGAGGGACCCTGCTCGAGGAAGCTCGTCTGCGTTTCGTCGACAGTAAGGACCGCTTCACGCACGTTCATGCTCGTCCGTCTCCGGTTTGCCGTTCGAGATCGCCGGCATCATTCGTGATGCCGCCGGTGATCCTCCGGTCATCTTTGCTTGTGAGACGAGGCTACGGATTTAATTCAAATTCGTCGATGAAATACAGGGTAAACAAAGCCAAATTCCGAACGAACAGTTAAGGCCCGGTTGTTTGCATCACCCGATTCTCCAGCATCGCGTTAGGATTCTGGAAGAAGCCCGAATTCCAGACAATCTGAGTCATCGTTTACTAACAAACGCGAAGTATTGGTGTCGCCCATTGCAGGACCGGCAGGCCGTGCCCATCGTAGCCGGCAGTCCGATCCGACCCCGATAGACAGATGGGAATTTGCCGATGCAGGCCTTCGATACCGAATTGCGCAACCGCATCATCAAGCTGGTTAAGGGCATTCTCGAACAGAATTCACTCACCGCAGAGGTCACACCGTCGGCCAAGCTCGTCGATGTCGGCCTGACCTCGATGGACATGGTCAATCTGATGCTCGGCGTCGAAGCCGAGTTCGACTTCACCATCCCGCAGTCCGAGATCACGCCGGAGAATTTCCAGTCGGTCGAGACGCTGGAGCGGATGGTCGCCACCCAGCTGCAGCCGGCGACCGCGGCGTAAGGAAGGATGCAACTCCCCTCCCGGTGTCGTCCCTGCGTACACAGGGGATCATTCCGCGAATCTGTCGATTGTTGATCGAACTGCATCTTCGCCAAATCATGGCCTGTGGTTATAGGGCCCGCTTTCGCGGGGACGACACTGAGTGCGAGGCGGGCGCCTGCGCTGCTCACAACACCGGCATCGCTTCCGCCCCCGTTCCAAATCCGCCGCAAAACTGGCATAGCTTAACCATGTCACACGTGGCGGACATGGTGGAGCAGGAATGACGCAGGCGGTATTGGGTATCATCGGCGGCTCGGGCATCTATGACCTGCCCGGCCTCGAGGGTGCGCGCGAAGAGGTGATCAAGAGTCCCTGGGGCGAGCCGTCTGCGCCGTTGCGGCGTGGCTCCATCGCCGGCCTGCCGATCGTGTTCCTGCCGCGGCACGACAAGGGACACCGGCTGTCCCCCTCCGACATCAACTATCGCGCCAATATCGACGTGCTGAAGCGCGCCGGCGTCACCGACCTGATCTCGCTCTCGGCCTGCGGCTCCTTCAAAGAGGAACTGCCGCCCGGAACTTTCGTTCTCGTCGACCAGTTCGTCGACCGCACCTACAAGCGGGAGAGCTCGTTCTTCGGCCGCGGCTGCGTCGCGCATGTGTCGATGGCGCATCCGGTGTCGCCACGGCTGCGCATCCATCTCGCGGCGGCGGCCGAGGCCGAGGGCATCGCGATCGCGCGCGGCGGCACTTATGTCTGCATGGAGGGGCCGCAATTCTCCACCTATGCGGAAAGCATGACCTACAAGACCCTTGGCTATTCCGTGATCGGCATGACCAACATGCCGGAGGCCAAGCTCGCGCGCGAGGCGGAGATTTGTTACGCCACCGTCGCGATGGTGACGGATTTCGACTGCTGGCATCCCGATCATGACGCGGTCACCGTTCAGGACATCATCCGCGTGCTGACGTCGAACGCCGACAAGGCGAAGGCGCTGGTGGCGCGGCTGGCAAAGGATTTTCCGCGCGAGCACGAGCCGTGCCCGATCGGTTCGGACCGTGCGCTCGACACTGCGCTGATCACGGCGCCCGAGGCGCGCGATCCGGAGCTTCTGAAGAAGCTCGACGCTGTGGCAGGCCGCATCCTGCGGGCGTGATGTGAAAGGCAGAATGCCATGAAGGTCGACGGCAAGCATTTCCGCAGCATCTGGCGCGAGCGTGACGGCTGGTCGGTCGGCGCGATCGACCAGCGCAGGCTGCCGCATGAGTTCATCATCGCGCGCCTGACCTCCTGCGAAGACGCGGCCGTCGCGATCCGCGACATGCTGGTGCGCGGCGCGCCTTTGATCGGCGCGACTGCCGCTTATGGCATGGCGCTCGCAATGCGCGAGGATGCCTCGGATGCAGGCCTGAAGCGTGCCTATGACACGCTCGTCGTGGCGCGGCCGACCGCGATCAATCTGAAATGGGCGCTGGACGAGATGCGCGCGACGCTCGCGCCGATCGACCCCCTTGAAAGGGCGGAAGCGGCCTATGCGCGCGCCGACGAGATCGTCGAGCAGGACGTCGAGATCAACCGCGGCATCGCCGGCAACGGTCTGAGGCTGATCGAGGCGATCGCGGCGAGGAAGCCGGGGCAGGCGGTCAACGTGCTGACCCATTGCAACGCCGGCTGGCTCGCCACCGTCGATTGGGGCACGGCGACGGCGCCGATCTATCTCGCGCATGAGCGCGGCCTCAAGGTCCATGTCTGGGTCGACGAGACGCGGCCGCGCAACCAGGGCGCCTCGCTCACTGCGTGGGAGCTCGGCCATCACGGCGTGCCGCACACGGTGATCCCGGACAATACCGGCGGACACCTGATGCAGCACGGCATGGTCGATCTCGCCATCGTCGGCACCGACCGCGTCGCCGCCAACGGCGACGTCTGCAACAAGATCGGCACCTATCTGAAGGCACTCGCCGCGCATGACAATGGCGTGCCGTTCTACGTTGCGCTGCCGTCGCCGACGATCGACTTCGCCGTCCATGACGGCATTCGCGACATCCCGATCGAGCAGCGCAGCGGCACGGAGGTCACCGACATGACCGGCCGCACTGCCGACGGAAGGCTGGAGACGGTGCGCATCGTGCCGGCGAACTCGCCGGTCGCGAACTACGCGTTCGACGTGACGCCGGCGCGGCTCGTCACCGGTCTCATTACCGAACGCGGCGTCCTGAAGCCGGATCGTGAGTCGCTGGCGGCTGCGTTCCCGGAGCGGGTTGTTGCTGCGGCGGAGTAGGCGGTTTGCCAGGCGAGATGTCTCACGCCGTCATTGCGAGAGTGACGCGCCAGCTAGCTCAGCTTCAACCCTGTCGCCGCCTCAAGTTCCGCAATCGCCTGGGCGCCGCCTGTGACCTTGATCGTCGTCATGCCCATCTGACGCGCGGGTTTCAGGTTGACGCCGAGATCGTCGAGATAGACGCAATTGTTCGGATCGACCTTCAGCGTCTCGATCATCATCTGGTAGATGCGCGGGTCAGGCTTGCGCAGGCCGATCTTGGCGGATTCGATGACGTGATCGAACAACACCATCACTTCGGCGATGTAGAGGGATCGTCCCGTCAGGCTGCCGATGGCGTTCGCCGGCAAATTGTTGGTAATGCAGCCGGTCTTGAACTGCGCCTTGATGCGCTTCAGAGCCTCGACCATCTCCGGGCGCAGATCGCCCTGCAGCAGCGGCAGGACGTCACGGCCGCGCACTTCCGCGCCAAGCGCGAGCGATTCCGCGGCGAACAATTCGTCGAAGGTGTCGATGTCCACCTCGGCCCGCTCGAACTTGGCCCAGGCGTTTTCCAGGTGATTGGCGGCGTTGGTGCGCCGGATGATGTCGATGGGCAGGCCGCGCTCGGTCTCGAACCGCGTGAACGCCTCGAATGGTGAGCTCGTCAGCACGCCGCCAAAATCAAAGATCACAGCCTCGATCGTCAATGTCCTGCCCTCGTCAATTCCTTTCCAAGAGGGCTAGCATGCGCTATCGGCAAGGGCCAGTCCGAAGCCGTCCCCTCCTTCACCGATGCTGACGCCGAAGCGTGTTCCCATGAAGAAGCTTGCCACATTCATCGCAGCCGCGCTGCTGCTCGCTACGCCTGCCCACGCCATTGTCGGTGGCGGCACGCCGCAGGCCGATGGTGTCGCGCGTGCCGTCGTCACCATCGTCGGATCGCGCGGCAACTTCTGCACCGGCAGCCTGATCGCGCCGAGGCTGGTGTTGACGGTCGCACATTGCGTGCAGCCCGGCGCCGATTACAAGATCGTCGATCGCGGTGCCGACGGTCAGCCGCAATTGCTGAACGTCCGCACTGTCGCGATCCATCCGAACTTCAACATGCAGGCGATGCAGGCGCATCGTGCCACCGCCGACGTGGCGCTGCTGCAACTGGAAATTCCACTCAAGGGAAAATCCACGGTGATGGTCGGCATGCCGAATATTCCGATACGGGTCGGCGGCCGCTTCGTCATCGCCGGTATCGGCGTCACTGTTCGCGGCGACGGCAAGAGCGGCGGCACGACGCGCGTTGCCGGCCTCGTTGCGACCGGGCAGCCCGGCACGCTCCAGATTCGCCTGGTCGATCCCGTAACCAACGGTGTTCGCGACGGAATTGGCGCCTGCACCGGCGATTCCGGCGGCCCCGTGTTAGAGGACAAGCCGAATGGTCCCGTGCTCGTCGGGCTCATCAGCTGGTCGACAGGGCCGAACGGCGCCGCCGGTTGCGGCGGATTGACCGGCGTGACGCCGCTGACGCTCTACCGCGACTGGATTTTGCAGACGGCGCGGAGCTGGGGTGCGGCACTGTGATTTGACCCCGACTTGATCTATGTCATTTTGAAGCGGAGGCGCGGCGGGTGATCATGCCTGTCGCGGAGGAAACGCGCCGTTCGGTCGAGAGCGGCCACAAAAATAAGCAAGGCATAGAAGCAACAATGAATGTCGCGGTTCGCAGTCACGCCACCACCAAGCAGGCTTCAGAGCATTTCGACGTGCTGATCGTCGGCGCCGGCATCTCCGGCATCGGCAGCGCCTACCATCTCACACAGCAGCTTCCTGGCACGAGCTTCGTCATTCTGGAGACGCAGGCGAGCTTCGGCGGCACCTGGATCACGCATCGCTATCCCGGCATCCGCTCCGACAGCGATCTCCACACGTTCGGCTATCGCTTCAAGCCCTGGGTCGGCCCGCCGATCGCGACCGCCGAGGAGATCCTCGCCTACATGAACGAGGTGATCGAGGAGAACGATCTTGCGAAGCACATTCGCTACAAGCACAAGATCAATTCCGCCAGCTGGTCGAGCGAGCAGAATCTCTGGACCATCGAGGCGGTAACGACCGACACCGGTGAGTCCAGAACATTCACCGCCAACTTCCTCTGGATGTGCCAGGGCTACTATCGCCATTCCGAAGGCTACACGCCGGAATGGAAGGGCATGGATCGCTTTAAGGGCCGCGTCGTTCATCCGCAGACATGGCCCGACGACCTTGACCTCACGAACAAGAAGGTCGTCGTGATCGGCTCGGGCGCGACGGCGGCAACGCTGGTGCCAAACATCGCGGATACATGCGCACATGTCACGATGCTCCAGCGCTCGCCGACCTATTTCCGCCTCGGTCGCAATGCCATCGAGCTTGCGGAAGAGCTGCGCCGGCTTCAGGTTGACGAGACCTGGATCCACGAGATCGTGCGGCGGAAGATCCTGTTCGAACAGGATGCGTTCACGAAACTCTGCGTGTCCAAGCCCGAGCAGGTCAAGAAGGAGCTGATCGGCCAGATCAGCGCAGTCCTGGGACCCGACTACGACGTCGAGACGCACTTCACGCCGAATTACCGGCCGTGGCGGCAGCGCATCGCCTTCGTGCCGGATGCCGATCTGTTCAAGGGCATCGCCAGCGGCAAGGCCTCCGTCGTGACCGACGAGATCGAATGTTTCGTCGAGAATGGTATCCAGCTCAAATCTGGCAAGCTGCTGGAGGCCGATGTCATCGTCACTGCGACCGGGTTCAATCTCGCAGCGCTCGGCGACATCTCCTTCGAGATCGACGGCAAGCCGCTCGCCTTCGGCGACACCGTCACCTATCGCGGCATGATGTTCACGGGCGTTCCGAACATGGTCTGGGTGTTCGGCTACTTCCGCGCCAGCTGGACGTTGCGCGTCGACCTCGTCGCCGATTTCGTCTGCAGGCTGCTCGGACACATGAAGGCGAAAGGTGCAAGGAAGGTCGAGGTCAAGCTGCGTCCCGAAGACCACAACATGCCGATCCTGCCCTGGATCGATCCGGAAAACTTCAACCCCGGTTACATGATGCGCAACATGGATCTCTTGCCCAGGCGTGGCGACAAGCCGGAATGGCAGCACAGCCAGGATTACTGGACCGAGAAGGACGAGATCCCGAAGACGGACCTGGACGACAAGGCGTTCGTTTACGGGTGAGGGCGTTGTTCGTGTAAGGGGCAGTGGCGACCGCCGCACACTCCACTGTCGTCCCGGGGCGCGAAGCGAACCCGGGACCCAACCACAGGGAGTGGTTATGGAGTGAGCTGACCACCCCGAGTCTTCGCCAAACATCTCCCTGTGGCTGGGTCCCGGATCGGCGCGCGCCTGAGGGCGCGCTTGTCCGGGACGACACCGTTGATCGGGCGAGCGGCATCTCAACTCATTTGCGGCATGCTCACGAATTCCGCCTTGTGGCATTCGCCGCAATGGCCGCCGCGGCCGTCCGGTTCTCCACACCAAGCTTGGCGTAGATCTGCTCGAGATGCTTGTCGACCGTGCGCGGGCTGAGACCCAAGATTTGCGCGATGTCGCGGTTGGTCTTGCCCTTGCTGAGCCAGGCCAGAACCTCTCCCTCGCGGGTAGTGAGACCGAGCTCGCTGGTGAATTCGGGTGGCAGCGCGGTGCCGGATTCCCTGGAGAGCCGCAGCAGGAACTCGTTTGGCGCTGTTTCGCCCATGTAGTACAGCCGAAGTTGCGGATTGTCGGGCAAGGAAGCTCCTTGCGACTTCGAGCTGCCCTTGGCCTTGGCCTGTTCCAGCCATTGCAGCAGCGCCGGCGGCAGGACGAAATCGTCGGCCTGTGCACCGTGATGGTCGGACAGCAATCGCTGCGCCTGCGGCGTCGCCCATAGCACGTTGCCCTGGCGGTTGACCGCGAACAGGAAGCGGCCGGAGACGTCGAGTGCGGCGCGCGCGCTCTGAGTCAGCCGGGCATTGCCGAGATGGACGCGGATGCGCGCCAGCATCTCCTCGATCACGATCGGCTTGGTCACGTAGTCGACGCCGCCGGCTTCCAGCCCACGCACGATGTGCTCGGTCTCGGCAAGTCCCGTCATGAAGATCACGGGGACATTGGCAAGACCCGCGTCGCGCTTGAGCCGGCGGCAGGTCTCGAAGCCGTCGATGCCGGGCATCACCGCATCGAGCAGAATGATGTCGGGCGTGAGCTGCTCGATGATGCGCATCGCCGCGGCGCCGTCAAGCGCCACCATGACCGTCATGCCGGCGCCGTCGAGCGCATCGGTGAGCAGCCGGAGCGTCTCCGGAGAGTCATCGACAACGAGCGCAACGTCGCGCTTCTTCGACTCAATGTTCATACGCGTGCAACGTCTTCAATGTGGCCATGTACTGGTCGAGATCGAAGCGATCGACCAGCGACCGCATCTGCGCGACGAAGTCGGCATGCCCGGGATGTTCGCTGCCGATCTCGTCCAGCTTCAACTGGATGCCCTTGACGTAGCCGATCTGGCCGAGCCCGATCAGCGCCTCGATGTGCCGCACCGGTGGCTTTGATCCGGTCTCGGGACGCCAGAGCGGCACCGCGATCTCGTCCGAACCGTATTGCCATTCGATCTTGAGCAGCTGGCGGATCGTCTCCAGGAGCCGCGGGATGTCGATCGGCTTCATCAGATAGCCGTCGTGGAAGGGTTGCGCCAGCGGAGCGCCGTGGGCCTCCAACGCGCTTGCCGACACCATGAGGATGCGCGCCTGGTGATGGCCGCTCGCGCGCAACGCCTCGGCCACGGTCCAGCCGTCCATGGCAGGCATCGAGATATCGAGCAGGAACAGATCGGGCCGACAATGCTGTGCCAGCGCGAGGCAGCCGGCGCCGTCCGGCGCGCTGAGCAGGATGAAACCGAGCGGCGTCAGCACCTCGCGCAGGAGATCGCGATGCACGGGGTCATCGTCGGTGACGAGAATCGTCTTGCGGGCGCCGTGATAGCCGGAGACCGGGGCCTCGACCGGTGCGATGCGCTGGGGATTGGTGACCTCCGAGAGCAGGAGCTTGACCTTGAACGTTGAGCCGGTGCCGACCGTGCTCACGACCTTGATATCGCCGCCCATCACGCCGGCGAGCAGGCGGCTGATGGTGAGGCCGAGGCCGGTCCCGGTCTGCGGCTGCGAGACGCCGAGCGCACCGCGCTCGAAAGGCGCGAAGATGCGTTCGAGATCGTCGCCCCGGATGCCCGGGCCGGTGTCGATCACCTCGAACTCGGCAACGGGACTACGATAGTGCACGACGAACTGCACGCTGCCGGACTGGGTGAACTTGATGGCGTTCGAGAGCAAATTGATCAGCACCTGACGCAGCCGCTTCTCGTCCGCATAGACCACGAGCGGCAGCGACGCCGGTCGCCTGAACACGAAGTCGATGCCCTTGGCCGCGGCCTGAAGGCGGAACATGCCGACGAGCTGATCGAGGAATTCGCCGAGGCGCACCTCGTCGCGCGACAGATACAGCCGCCCCGCCTCGATCTTGGAGATGTCCAGGATGCCGTCGATCAGGCCGGACAGGTGGTCGGCGCTGCGGCGGACGACGCGGACCTGATCGCGCGGCTTCGGGCCCAGTGTCGTATCCTGCTCGAGCAGCTGGGCATAGCCGCTGATCGCGTTCAGCGGCGAACGCAGCTCATGGCTCAGGCCCACCACGTAGCGGCTCTTGGCCAGGTTGGCGGATTCGGCGACCTCCTTGGCACGTTGGAGCTCGGCATCGGTGCGCTTGTGTGCGTCGATCTCTTGGATCAGCAGCGCGGTCTGCCGCCGCGTCTCGGCCTCGGCGGCGCGGCGGCTCTGCTGCGCCAGCACGAACAGCCACGCGATCACGCCGATGATGATGCTGAGCGAGAAGAATACCTTCCAGAGCACGTCGGAGACGAGCTCGTTTTCGCCACGGACGCTCGCCGACGTCTGCAGATAGATCAGTCCCAGCACCAGGGCGACCAGGCCGGCGGAGACCGCGAACACGCCGATATAGTGGCCGAGTTGCGAGTTGATCCGGGCATAGATCGATTGCGGCATCAGCTTGCCCAGCGTCTCTGCCACCTGTGCCTGGATTCGTGCATGCGGCTTGCAGAGATCGTGGCAGCGCGCGTCCAGCGAACAGCACAGCGAGCAGATCGGTCCGGCGTAAGCGGGGCAGGACGCCATGTCCTCAGGTTCGAACGAGTGCTCACAGATGCAGCACTGGATCGCTTCGATGTTCTGCCAGCTCCGCTTCGGCTTGCGTGCGATGTAGTACTTGCCGTCGGTGGCCCAAGCAATCAACGGCGCGGTGAGGAAGGCCACCGCGAGCGCTATGAAGGCTGACAGCGCCTTCGCGGTAGGTCCGAACAGGCCGTAAAAGGCGCTGATGGAGACGATGGTCGCGATCGTCATCGCGCCCACGCCGACCGGGTTGATGTCGTAGAGATGCGCGCGCTTGAATTCGATCTGCTGCGGTCGCAATCCAAGCGGCTTGTTGACGACGAGATCGGCCACCAGCGCGCCGACCCAGGCGATCGCGACGTTCGAATAGAGCGCCAGCGTCTGTTCCAGGGCCTTGTAGACGCCGATCTCCATCAACAGCAGTGCCACGATGACGTTGAAGACCAGCCAGACCACGCGCCCGGGATGGCTGTGGGTCAGACGCGAGAAGAAGTTCGACCAGGCGATCGAGCCGGCATAGGCGTTGGTGACGTTGATCTTGACTTGCGACAGGATCACGAAGGTGCCGGTCAATGCCAGCGCGAGGTCAGGCTGCGACAGCACATAGCGGAACGCTTCGAGATACATATGTGCCGGCTCGGCGGCCTCCTCGGGCGGCACGCCGTGGCTGAGCGCGAAGAAGGCGAGAAACGAGCCGGCCAGCAGCTTCAGCGCGCCGAGCACGATCCAGCCCGGTCCTGCGCTCATCAGCGCCATCCACCAGGAGGCCCTCGAGGCGCGGCGGTCGCGCGGCAGAAATCGCAGGAAGTCGACCTGCTCGCCGATCTGCGCCACCAGCGAAAACACGACCGAGGCCGCAACGCCGAACAGCAACAGATCGAAATGCCCGTTGAGATCGCCGTGCTCGCCCGAGAACTTGCGCCACTCCGTGAAGGAGTGCGGGTTGTGCCAGGCGATCGCCGCGAACGGAATGATATGAAGGATCACCCATAGGGGCTGCGTCCATAATTGGAAGCGGCTGATCAGCGTGATGCCGTAGGCCACCAGCGGGATGATGACGACGGCGCTGATGAGATAGCCGATCGGTCGCGGAATCCCGAAGCACATCTCGAGCGCGGACGCGAGGATCACGGCTTCGATCGCAAAGAAGATGAAGGTGAAGGACGCGTAGATCAGCGACGTGACGGTCGAGCCGATGTAACCGAAGCCGGCTCCCCGCGTCAGCAGGTCGATGTCGATGCCGCACTTGGCCGCATAATACGCGATGGGCACGCCGCAGCAGAAGATGATGATCGAGACCACGAGGATGGCGGCAGTCGCGTTGGTGACGCCATAGTTCAGCGTAATTGTGCCGCCGATCGCCTCCATCGCCAGGAACGAGATCGCGCCCAGGGCAGTGTTGGCGACGCGGGCGGCGGACCAGCGGCGTGCGCTCTTGGCGGTGAAGCGCAGGGCGTAGTCTTCCAGCGTCTGGTTGGCGACCCATTGGTTGTACTGGCGCCTGACGCGGTCTATTCGCTGCCGCCCTGCCACTTAACCCCCACTCCCGATACGGACCCGGACCCCTCGCAAATTCCGTACCAGAAGCCTACGTCGGCATTTTGCGGTGCAGTATACGCGATCTTGCGTATGCTTGTGCTGCATAAATTCGAGCCATCCTCACAGCACCAATAGCGTGTTCTCGAACAAAAGTGGGGGTGCTCATGTCAGACGAAGCAAACAAGGGCCTGTTGTCGCCGCTCCGGCGCAAATTGCTGATGGGGATGGCTGCCGTGCCGGCCGTCACGATGCTGCCGCGGGCGTCCTTTGCGCAGGCCCCGGCGACCTCGGCGGTCAACACCACGGGTCTTGCGGTCACCGACACCGAGGTCACGGTCGGCATCCTGCATTCGGCCACCGGCACCATGGCGATCTCCGAGACCGGCTCGATCGAGGCCGAAAAGCTCGCGATCGAGCAGATCAACGCGGCCGGCGGCGTGCTCGGGCGCAAGATCAAGTTCATCCAGGAGGACGGCGCCTCCGATTGGCCGACCTTCGCGGAAAAGGCCAAGAAGCTGCTGGTCAACGACAAGGTCGCGGCGATCATGGGCTGCTGGACCTCGGCCTCGCGCAAGGCGGTGCTGCCGGTCGTCGAGCAGTATAACGGCATGCTCTATTACCCGACCTTCTACGAAGGCCTCGAGCAGTCCAAGAATGTGATCTACACCGGCCAGGAAGCGACCCAGCAGATTCTCGCCGGCCTGAACTGGATCGCCAAGGAAAAGGGCGCGAAGACGTTCTTCTTCATCGGCTCCGACTACATCTGGCCGCGCACCTCGAACAAGATCGCGCGCAAGCACGTCGAGAACGTCCTGAAGGGCAAGGTCGTCGGCGAGGAGTACTACGCACTCGGCTCGACCCAGTTCAACTCGGTCATCAACAAGATCAAGCTGACCAAGCCCGACGTGATCTTCACCGACGTCGTCGGCGGCTCCAACGTCGCCTTCTACAAGCAGCTCAAGGCCGCCGGCATCGACCTCGCCAAGCAGCCGCTGCTGACGATCTCAGTAACCGAGGACGAAATCGACGGCATCGGCGGCGAGAACATTGCGGGCGCGTACGCCTGCATGAAGTACTTCCAGTCGCTCGACAATCCCAACAACAAGGCCTTCGTGCCCGCCTTCAAGAAGATGTGGGGCGAGAAGACCGTGATCGGAGACGTCACCCAGGCTGCGTATCTCGGCCCGTGGCTGTGGAAGTTGACGGTCGAGAAGGCCGGCTCCTTCGACGTCGACAAGATCGCGGCCGCGTCGCCCGGCGTCGAGTTCAAGGGGGCACCGGAAGGTTACGTGCGCATCCACGAGAACCATCATCTCTGGTCGAAGACCCGGGTGGGACGCGCCAAGCTCGATGGCCAGTTCGAGCTGATCTACGAGACCGCCGATCTCGTCGAGCCGGATCCGTTCCCGAAGGGCTACCAGTAAGAAGCGCTACCAGTAAGCGGCGGCATCCGCCGCGCTTTCTCCAGACGCCAAGCCGCTCCCTGGCGTGGATCGCAAGTCCATGCCCAAGCCCCCGCGTCGCGAACCTGCTCGCGACGCGGGACCTCATCTCGACGGAGGACATAGATGTTCGGCGACTATTCGATTGGCGACCTTGGCTCGATCTTCGTCATGCAGGGTTTTGCCGGACTGATCCTGTTCTCCGTCTATGTCCTCATGGCGCTCGGACTTGCCATCATCTTCGGCCAGATGGGCGTTATCAACATGGCCCATGGCGAGTTCATGATCCTCGGGGCCTACGTCACCTGGATGACCTCGAATTTCTTCCAGGCCTACATGCCGAACCTGTTCGGCGGCTACTTCTTCCTCGCGATGATCCTGGCCTTCATCGCATCCGGCGCGCTGGGCATGCTGGTGGAGTGGGTGCTGATTCGGCACCTCTACAAGCGCCCGCTCGATACGCTGCTTGCCACCTGGGGCCTCAGCCTGATGCTTCAGCAGGCCTATCGCTCCGTGTTCGGCGCGCGCGAGGTCGGCGTCGAGCTGCCGCAATGGATGCTGGGCTCGCTGCACGTGACCGACAGCATCGAAGTGCCGATCAACGGCGTCTTCGTGATGGGTCTCACCTTGCTGATCACCGTTTCCGTTGCCTACGTTCTCTACCTGTCGCGCTGGGGTCGCCAGGTGCGTGCGGTCGTGCAGAACCGCATCATCGCCGGCGCGGTCGGCATCAACACCGAAAAGGTCGATCGCTACACCTTCGGCCTCGGCTGCGGCATCGCGGGCGTCGCCGGCAGCGCCTTCACCATGATCGGGTCGACCGGGCCGACCTCCGGTCAGCTCTACATCGTCGATACCTTCCTGGTGGTGGTGTTCGGCGGTGCCGCGAGCCTGCTCGGCACCATCGCCTCGGCCTTCTCGATCTCGCAGACGCAATCAACCCTCGAGTTCTTCATGTCGGGTTCGATGGCCAAGGTGCTCACGCTGCTCGCTGTCGTCGGCATCCTGATGCTGCGGCCGCAGGGTCTGTTCGCCCTCAAAGTCCGCAAATAACGAGAAGCAGGCAAGTCATGATCATCAACTCACGCTTCTTCAATCGCTCCGAACTCACGGGCTTCATCGTCCTGGCCGCCGTGTTGTTCGTGATCCTGCCGCTGTCGCTGGATGTGTTCCGCCTCAATCTCGTCGCGAAATACCTGACCTACGCCTTCGTTGCGCTCGGCCTCGTGCTGTGCTGGGGCTATGGCGGCATTCTGAGCCTGGGGCAGGGCGTGTTCTTCGGCCTCGGCGGCTATTGCATGGCGATGTTCCTCAAGCTCGAGGCATCGAGCGTCGAGAACACCAAGATCCAGTCGACGCCCGGCATCCCTGATTTCATGGACTGGAATCAGATCACGTCGCTGCCGTTGTTCTGGCAACCGTTTCACAGCCTGACCTTCACCATCCTCGCCATCATCCTGGTTCCCGGTCTCTTCGCCCTGATCATCGGCACTGCGATGTTCAAGCGCCGCGTCGGTGGCACCTACTTCGCGATCATCACCCAGGCCGTCGCCGCCATCCTGACCATCCTGATCGTCGGGCAGCAGGGCTACACCGGCGGCATCAACGGCATGACCGATCTGCGCACGCTCAAGGGTTGGGACATCCGGCCCGACCACGCCAAGGTCATCCTGTACTTCGTCGAGGTGGTGCTGCTGTTCGCCTGCATCGGCATCGCACAGTTCATCCGCCTGACCAAGCTCGGCCGCATCCTGGTCGCGATGCGCGAGCAGGAAGACCGCGTCCGCTTCTCCGGCTACAGCGTCGCCAACTTCAAGATCTTTGCCTTCTGCATGGCCGCGATCTTCGCCGCGATCGGCGGCGCCATGTTCGCGCTCAATGTCGGTTTCATGTCGCCGTCCTTCGTCGGCATCGTGCCGTCGATCGAGATGGTGATCTACACGGCCGTCGGCGGGCGGACGTCGATCTTCGGCGCGATCTGGGGAGCCATCCTGGTGAACTTCGCCAAGACCAGCCTGTCGGAATCCTTCCCGCAGCTCTGGCTGTTCGGCCTCGGCGCGCTGTTCATCGCGGTCGTGCTTGCCTTCCCGAACGGTCTGTCCGGGCTCTGGGCCGACTACGTGCAGCCTCGCATCGATCGGTTGTTCGGCTCGCGCAAGACGAAGGCGGGCTGGAACGGCAATTCGGTCGCCGACGGCGCACCGGCAGAGTGAGGAGACCCATCATGCTCGTCGGTCATCACGATGCCGATGCCACGCTGGCAGTGAGGAGATAGATCATGCTCGTCGGTCATCAGCCGAAGGAATTCCTGCTCGCGGTCTCCGGACTGACCGTCTCGTTCGACGGGTTCAAGGCAGTCAACGACCTCTCCTTCTATGTCGAGGAGAACGAGATCCGCGTCATCATCGGTCCCAACGGCGCGGGCAAGACCACGGTGCTTGACCTGATCTGCGGCAAGACCAAGGCGACCTCGGGCTCGATTCAATTTCGTGGCAAGGAGCTCACGAAGATGAAGGAGAACGAGATCGTGCAGACCGGCGTCGGGCGCAAATTCCAGACGCCGTCGGTGTTCGAGGATCTCACGGTCTTCGAGAACCTCGAGATCTCGTTTCCCCGCGGTCGCACCGTGTTCGGCTCGCTGACCTTTCAGCGCGACCAGCTGGTGAAGGACCGGGTGGAGGAGGTCGCGGAGATGATCTTTCTCAAGGACAAGCTCAACACCTATGCCGACGAGCTGAGCCACGGCCAGAAGCAGTGGCTCGAGATCGGCATGCTGCTGATCCAGGACCCGGACTTGCTGATGTTGGACGAGCCCGTGGCTGGCATGAGCGTGTCGGAGCGCGCCAAGACCGCCGAGCTACTCAACCGCATCATCAAGAACCGGTCGGTGCTGGTGATCGAGCACGACATGAAGTTCGTCGAGGACATCGCGCACAAGGTCACCGTGCTCCACCAGGGGCAGATCCTCTCGGAGGGGACGATGGAGAAGGTGAAGAACGATCCCAAGGTCATCGAAGTCTATCTGGGCCACTGAGCGATGGCGAAGTTCGGCGAAGCTGCAGTGGCGATGACGGTCCACCTCTCCCATAGGGAGAGGTCGAATTGCGCAGCAATTCGGGTGAGGGGCTTCGCTCTCTCGTGGGGTCTGCACCCCCTCACCCGGCGCTACGCGCCGACCTCTCCCCGGTGGGGAGAGGTGAAGAAGCACCGAGTCTAGGAGCACGCTGATGCTGGCAATTTCCGATCTCCACGTCGCCTACGGCCAGAGCGAGGTGCTGCACGGCCTCAACGTCAAGGTCGCGCCCAACGAGATCGTCGCGATCATGGGCCGCAACGGCATGGGCAAGACCACGCTGATGAAGTCGCTGATGGGGATACTGCCGGCGAAAAGCGGCTCGGTGACCATGGACGGCGCTGAGCTCGGCAGCCTCAAGAGCTACGAGCGCGTCGCGAAGGGGATCGCCTATGTGCCGCAGGGCCGCATGATCTTTTCGACCATGACGGTGAAGGAGAACATCGAAACCGGGCTCGTCGTCTCCGGCGGCTCCGAGGTCCCCGGCGACATCTACGAATTGTTTCCGGTCCTGCTCGAGATGAAGGACCGCCGCGGCGGCAATCTCTCCGGCGGCCAGCAGCAGCAGCTCGCGATCGCGCGCGCGCTCGCAACCAAGCCGAAAGTGCTGCTGCTGGACGAGCCGACCGAAGGCATCCAGCCGTCGATCATCAAGGAGATGGCGCGCACCCTCAAGCGCATCCGCGACGAGAAGGGCCTCTCGATCGTCGTGTCCGAGCAGGTCCTGAGCTTTGCGCTCGACATCGCCGACCGCGTGCTGGTGATCGAGAACGGCGAGATCGTCCGCGACGACCGGCGCGATGCCGTCGATGCCGCGCAGGTCTCGAAATATCTGTCCGTCTAACCAACCGTAGTAAAAGGGGAGCATCTCGATGCCAGAGACACTGATCAAGGTCGATCTCACCAAATCGGCCTACGAAAATGACATGGTGCACAACCGCTGGCACCCCGACATTCCGATCGTGGCCTGGGTCAATCCCGGCGACGATTTCATCATCGAGACCTATGACTGGACCGGCGGCTTCATCAAGAACAACGATTCCGCCGACGACGTGCGCGACATCGACCTGTCGATCGTGCACTTCCTGTCCGGTCCGATCGGCGTCAAGGGCGCCGAGCCCGGCGACCTCCTCGTCGTCGATCTGCTCGACGTGGGGCCGCTCAAGGAGAGCCTGTGGGGCTTCAACGGCTTCTTCTCCAAGCAGAATGGCGGCGGCTTCCTTACCGATCATTTCCCGCTGGCGCAGAAGTCGATCTGGGACATCAAGGGGCTCTACACCTCGTCCCGCCACGTGCCCGGCGTCAACTTCGCCGGCCTGATCCATCCTGGCCTGATCGGCTGTCTGCCCGATCCGAAGATGCTGGAAACCTGGAACAAGCGCGAGGCCGAGCTGATCTCGACCAATCCGACCCGCGTGCCCGGCCTTGCCAATCCGCCCTTCGCGCCGACCGCCCATGGTGGCCGCGCCAAGGGCGATGTGAAAGCCAAGATCGGCGCAGAAGGCGCGCGCACCGTGCCGCCGCGCGAGCACGGCGGTAATTGCGACATCAAGGATCTGTCGCGCGGCTCGAAGATCTACTTCCCGGTTTACGTGCCCGGCGCCGGTCTCTCGATGGGCGATCTGCACTTCAGCCAGGGCGACGGCGAGATCACCTTCTGCGGCGCCATCGAGATGGCCGGCTGGCTGCACCTGAAGGTCGAAGTGATCAAGGACGGTATGTCGAAATACGGCATCAAGAACCCGATATTCAAGCCGTCGCCGATCACGCCGAACTACAAGGACTATCTGATCTTCGAAGGCATCTCGGTGGATGAAGCCGGCAAGCAGCACTATCTCGACGTCCACATCGCCTATCGCCAGGCCTGCCTCAACGCCATCGAGTATCTGAAGAAGTTCGGCTATTCCGGCGCCCAGGCCTATTCGATCCTCGGCACCGCGCCATGCCAGGGCCACATCTCCGGCGTGGTCGACGTGCCCAACGCCTGCGCCACGCTGTGGCTGCCGACCGAGATCTTCGACTTCGACGTGATGCCGTCGGCGGCCGGTCCCATCAAGCACATCACCGGCGATATCCAGATGCCGATCTCGCCGGACAAGTAATCCCTGCGCGACGGAATGCGGGACGGCGTTTGCTTGCCGCCCCGCATCCGCCGCCAGGTGTGTTGAACAAGCTACAGCGTGGGGATGATGCGATGCCGGTCTACGAATATCTCTGTGACGACTGCGGTCCATTCAAGGACCTTCGCCCGATGGCGGAGTACGACGATCCGCAGAGCTGCCCGCACTGCGAGACGCTGGCGCCCCGCGTCATCCTGACCGCGCCGAACTTCTTCTGCATGCCGGCGGACAAGCGCAAGGCGCACGCCGTCAACGAGCGCAGCACGCATGCGCCGCAGACGCTCGCACAGTACAAGGCCTCGCACGGCCCCGGCTGCGGCTGCTGCTCCTCGGGCAAGACCGTGAAGGACAAGGGCGCGACGGACAGGAAAAAGCCGGCGCGTCTGATGACCAAGACCACGAGCGGCGCCAAGGGCTTTCCGACGGCGCGGCCCTGGATGATCAGTCACTAACTCACGCGATCGCCTGATCGGCGGCGATCCAGAACAACGAGTCAAGTACAGGAGCGATCGACATGCTTCACGGCGATATCTCAAGCAGCAACGACACGGTCGGCGTTGCAGTGGTCAACTACAAGATGCCCCGGCTGCACACCAAAGCCGAGGTGCTCGATAACGCCCGCAAGATCGCCGACATGGTCGTTGGCATGAAGCTCGGCCTGCCCGGCATGGACCTCGTGATCTTTCCCGAATATTCCACCCACGGCATCATGTACGACTCCAATGAGATGTACGAGACGGCATCCATGGTCCCGGGCGAGGAAACCGCGATCTTCGCCGAGGCCTGCCGCAAGGCCAAGGTCTGGGGCGTATTCTCGCTCACCGGCGAGCGCCACGAGGAGCATCCGCACAAGGCGCCCTACAACACCTTGATCCTGATGAACGACAAGGGCGAGATCGTGCAGAAATACCGCAAGATCATGCCCTGGGTGCCGATCGAGGGCTGGTATCCCGGCAATTGCACCTACGTCTCCGAGGGGCCGAAAGGGCTCAAGGTCAGCCTGATCATCTGCGATGACGGCAACTATCCCGAGATCTGGCGTGACTGCGCCATGAAGGGCGCCGAACTGATCGTGCGCTGCCAGGGCTACATGTATCCGGCCAAGGAGCAGCAGGTCATGATCTCCAAGGCCATGGCGTGGGCCAACAACGTCTATGTCGCGGTCGCCAATGCCGCCGGCTTCGACGGGGTCTACTCCTATTTCGGCCACTCCGCGATCATCGGCTTCGATGGCCGCACTCTCGGCGAGACCGGCGAGGAGGAGTACGGCATCCAATATGCCCAGCTGTCGAAACATCTGATCCGCGATGCACGCCGCAACGGCCAGTCGCAGAACCATCTCTACAAGCTGGTCCACCGCGGCTACACCGGCATGATCAATTCCGGCGACAGCCCGCGCGGCGTCGCGGCGTGCCCGTATGATTTCTACAAGAACTGGATCAAGGACCCCGAAGGCACGCGCGACATGGTGGAAGCGATGACCCGCTCGACCCCGGGTACGGACGAATGCCCGATCGAGGGAATCCCGAATGGAGCGTCCCCGAGCAACTACTGAGTCAGTGCTGGGATACGTTACCCGCTCGTACGCCGGACGTCGGGTGCCACGCAGCGGGTACTACCGCTTCTGCTCCGTGGGCTTGCGCGGTGGACGCGGAGGCGCGGGTGTCCCACTCATCTTGTTGGCGGCTTCGCTGACGTCGAGCAGCGAGCGGCGGATGTCTTCGAGGTAGGTCGCCGACTTCTTCTGCATGGTGCCGGCAAGCTCGTGCAGTCCCTTGATCTTCTCGAACAGCTCGTCGGCCTTGCCGTCGACGAAGCCTGGCACGGCGCCCTCGATCTTCGCGACCGCCTTGTCGAATCCCGCAAAGGCGCTGTCGACCTTGGTCATGACCGAATCGATTTCCGCGCCCTTGCTCCTGAGGTCGGCAGTGTGGCTCTCGAACGTGCGCAGGCCTTCCTTGATCGCCGGCGCGTTGCTCACGATGGTGCGGTCGACGCTGTGCAGGGTTTCGACGATGGATTCGGCGTCGCTGAGATCGGCCGTCAGCACGGGAATGCCGTCCCTGTCCAGCGGCACCGGCGGCGCAGAGGGAGCGCCGCCGATCAGCGAGATCGCGGCAACGCCGGTGAGGCCCTGGAACTCGATGCCTGCCACGGTGTCCTTGCGGATCGGCGCGGTGTTGTCGAGCATCACCAGCGCCACGATCCTGCGGGGGCTGTCGAGCTTGATCGACAGGATCTGGCCGGCGGGCACGCCGTCGAAATTGACCGGCCCGCCGCGGCGCAGTCCGCTGGCGGAACCACCCTCGAATACCACGCGCAACTGGCTGCGGCTCTGGATGGTGCGCCATTTCTGCACGCCGAGCAGGCCGCCGAACGCCACGGCGATCGCCGCCAGCGTTGCCGTTCCGATCACAAGATTGCTCGCGCGCGCCATGGGGTCGAGTCTACGGCCAAAGCCGGATGGTTGGAAGGTGTTCGAATGGCCGCGATTCTAGGTGGGGCGGGTTAGCGAAGGGTAACCCGCCAACGCGTTGCGCTTCGATGGACCGAACTGGCAGATTGCACTGCCGCCAATCCGCCCTACGACATCCTCAATGGCCGGCCGCGCGCTTTGCCGCGGCATTGTTCAACACGATCAGCGCATCGACGGCCACGCCCGTCCTGGTGTTGATCAGGAAGGGGTTGATGTCGATCGAGGCGATCCGGTTGCCGGCATCCGCGATCAGGTTGGAGAGGCCGACCAGCGCCTTCACCGCCGAGGCCTCGTGCAGGGCCGGCTTGCCGCGATAGCCGCGCATCTTGATGCCGGCCTTGGTGCGGCCGATCAAAACACGGGCCTCGGCCTCGTCCAGCGGCGCGCCGGCGAGGGCGACGTCCTTCATCAGCTCGATGTCGATGCCGCCGGTGCCGAACAGCACGACCGGCCCCATCTCGGCATCGAGCGAGGCGCCGACCACGAGCTCGAGATCGGCCTTGACCTGCTGCGCGATCAGGATGCCGTCGAGCTTCGGCTTGCCCTTCAGCTTCTTGACCCGCGCGGTGATGTCGGCGAACGCCTTCTTCACCTCGGCCGCGCTGTCGAGGTTCAGCATCACGCCGCCGATGTCGGACTTGTGCAGGATCTCTGCGCTGACGACCTTTGCCACGACCGGAAAGCCGATCTGCTTTGCAATTTTCACCGCTTCGGCCGCCGTCTGCGCGATCGCCTCCTTCGAGATCGGGATGCCGTAAGCCTTGAGGAGCTTCTTCGAGGCGACCTCGTCGAGCGCGGCGCCAGTCGCCGATCTCAATGCCTTCTCCAGCACGGCGCGGGCGGCGGGCTTCGAGCTCGAGACGATATCGGGCACCTCTTTGCGCAGCTTCGCGTAGTCGAGCAGCGACTTGATCGCGGTCACCGCACGGTCCATGCCTTGCATGACCGCAAGATGCGGCAACGACCTGCGCAAGTCCTTGGTGAACTCGGTGAAGCCGATCGACATCGCGCTGATATAGATCACTGGCTTGCCGGCCTGGCCTGCCATCTCGTCGACGATGCGCAAGTTGCGCTCGCGCAGCTCGTGCGGCGCCTTCGGCAGTTCGGCATCGACGATGACGATGTCGATATCGGGGTCGTCGATCATCAGCTTGATCGACTTCATATAGACGGAGGGATCGACGACCGCGGCAAAGCCGGCGTCGAGCGGATTGCCGACGATCGAGCCCGGCCCGAGCATCTTCGCCAGCTCCGAGCTGACATGCGGGCTCAGCGGCGCGAAGTTCAGGCTCGCGGCGTAGAAGGCATCGATCAGCATGCCGCGCTTGCCGCCGGACAGCGTGACGGCGGCGAGGCGATCGCCTTTGGGTACGGCAGCGTGCACGAAGCATTCGGTGGTCTCGATCAGCTCGTCGAGCCCTCCGACCCGGATCACGCCTTCACGCGTTGCGATGGCGTCGAACGTCTCGATCGAGCCAGCGAGCGCGCCGGTATGCGCCATCGCTGCGGCGCGGCCACCCTCTGATGCGCCAAGCTTGAGCGCGATCACGGGCTTGCTCGCGGCGCGCGCCGCCTTGCAGGCGTCGCGAAAGGCCTTGGTGTTGCGCACGCCTTCGAGGTAGACGACGATCGCCTTGATGCTCGGGTCCTCGGCGAAATAGCGCATGAGGTCCGGCGTCTCGAGGCCGGCCTCGTTGCCGGTGGTCACCATATAGCCGACACCGACACCCCGGTCCTCCAGCGCCTGGCGGATCGCCATGACGATGGCGCCGGATTGCCCGGCGATCGCCACCGCGCCCTGTTCCATGGTGACGATTCGATCGTCGATGTTGGTGAAGAGCTTTTCGCCGGCGCTCAAATTGCCGAGGCAGTTCGGGCCGGTGACGGCAAGGCCCGTCTCGCGCACGGCCGCCTGCAGCTCGGCGGCAAGCTTCTGGCTTTCTTCATCCTGCAACTCGCTGAATCCCGAGGTGACGATGGTGGCCGAACGCGCGCCGGCCGCGGCGGCGTCGCGGATCACCTGCACGGCGAAGCGCGCGGGCACAAGCACCAGGACGTGATCGGGTTTTTCGGGAAGGCTCGCAAAATCCTTGTAGCAGGGGACGCCCCAGACGGCGTCGCGCTTGGCGTTGACCGGATAGAGGCCGCCCTCGTAACCGTACTTGACCAGATTGTTCCAGATGCGCTCGGCATAATTGCCGGGCTTGTCGGTCGCTCCCACCAGCACGATGTTGTGCGGGTGCAGCATGGCGTGGATACCCTTGACGATGTCGCTGGCATCGGGCGGCGGAGACCATGGATGGAACGCGGACGCAGCAGACACCTGGGCTTCCATGGCGTGACCTCACCTGTTGTTCTTCTTGGTTGAGCGTCACTCCGTTCTATGGCGACTCCTTCGGAGTGGCAACCATGCGGGTGGTATGCCGTGTGGTGGAATGAGCGACGCCGTGTCGTCGGCTCGGCAAGCGATCTATCTGTCGGCTCCAACCAATGTTGCATGCAGGATGTAGCGCTCGGGGCCGGAGGTGACGGCATCGAATGGCCAGCAGGTCGCGAGAACAAGCTCGAAACCCCGTGTCGTGGCGTCGATGCCCGATGCATCGAAACGGACCACGGCCGAGGAATCCGCGCGATAGCGAAAATGTCGACCGTCGCTACGTGTGACGTCGATGACGTCACCAATGGCAACATCCCGCAAAAAGCGGAAATGAGTGTCGCGATGGGCGGCATAGACAGCAATCCCGCGTTCACCCGCATCAGCCGATTGGTCGATATGGCCGGGTCCAAAAGCGAGCGCCTGTCCGCTCGCGCCTTCCAGCACGATGGCGCTGGCGCCGATCCGCTTGACCTCGATCCGCGCGACCGGCCAGGTGTCGGCCCACGACCACGGCCTCACCGCCTGTCCCATCGCAATGCTTCGGTCGAACGCCCGCTCTAGCAGCACCTGCGCCAGCCAGGCCTTGGCATGGATGTAGGCGCCATCTCCGAACAGGATGAGGCCGATCAGCGCCAGAACGAGGGGAGGGATGAAGCGGGACATCTGCTTCTCTTTGGTGGTCATTCCGGGGCGGCTCGTAGAGCCGAACCCGGAATCTCGGGATTCCGGGTTCGATGCTCCGCATCGCCCCGGAATGACATTTCCTAAAAAGGCGCGCGCGGCCGTTTGTAGGGGACGGGCAGCCGCGCGCGCTAACAGAGGAGTTCGGGGCTCCTCTCTCAAGCGGCGTCAGTGAGCAAAGGCCGACGCCGGTTGAACACGTACAGGATCAGGGCGAGCACGATCAGGGCCAGGCCCGCGATCATCTTCAGCTCGGCCGAGGTGGCAGTCTTGGGCAGGCGGATCGCATCGGGCGCGGCAGGCGCCGGCCGCCTCAGCTCCGGCTGGTTGCGCGCATCGGCATGACGTTCGCGCAGCTGTGTTGGCGTGAGATGCGGCCGCTCGCCGAACACCTTCTCGAAATCCCAGCCGGCCGGAAGATTGATCGGCAGGTCGCTGAGCTTGAGCGGCTCGTCTTCGGGCCGGCTCGGCGTCCTGTCGACCGCAACGAGGCTGGTCAGCCGCGTGACGATCTGATGATCGAGCGCCAGCGCCAGGATCGCCTTGTCGGATTCTTCGGGCGTCATCTCGCGCATGGCGCGCGCCACTTCGGCATCGCCGATCTTGCGCCTGGCCCAGAGCTTCGACAGGCCCTTGCCCTCAGCGGCGCTTTGCAGCGGCAGCGTCACCGACCACGGGCGCTCGCCGACGCGTCCCTTGATTTCGAGGGAGCCCGCGAGCTTGTCGAGCCTGGCCGCCAGCACCAGCGGTTCGTCACGATAGACGTCCGGAATGATCGCCGGGGTGATGTCGGCCTTGGCGTCGGAAAATCTCGCGGTGAGGCCGGTCACCGCTGGATTCTCCAGCTTGGCGAACAGGCCGCGCATGCGCTCCTCGACCTGCTCGACCGATCCGATATGGGTGAAGGCGCCCCGGCCGAGCTCGGCGGCGCGCGTCATCAGATAGGTGTTGGGCGCGGAGCCGATGCCGACCATGAACACGCGCGAACGGCCGCGCATTGCGGTGATCGTCCCGAACAATTGCTGCTCGTTGCCGATCGCGCCGTCGGTCAGGAATACGACCTGGCGGACCATGCTGCTGTCGTCGAGCTTGTCGGAGAGCGCAGCGCGCATCGCCGGCACCATCTCTGTGCCGCCCCGCGCCTGCAAAGCGCTGACGAACGAGGTCGCCTCGCCGACATGCGCGGCATCCGCCGGCACCGAGGCCGGAAACAGCACGTCCATGGTGTCATCGAAACGGATCACGTTGAAACGGTCATTCGGCTGGAGGCGGCTGAGGGCATAAAGCAGGCTCGCCTTGGCCTGAACGATGGAGGTGCCGCCCATCGAGCCGGAATTGTCGATCACGAACACGACTTCGCGGGGCAGCGGCTTCGGCATTGCCTGCTCGGCGCTGGGCGGAGTGACGAAGGCGAGCAGGTAATCGGCGTCGCCGACATGCTCGCGGAACAGACCGACCGACGGCGCCATCCCGGCGGCCGGCTTCCACGTCAGCTCGAAATCACGGTCGGCGGGGACAGCGCCATCAGCGAGCGTGACGATACGCGTCGTGTTGTCCGCACTCTCGACCTTGACGTTATGGTGGTGGCTCCTGACCTCGCCCAGCGCAAAGCCGGCCTTCAGACGCACTGTGATGCTGGTCGGGTTGATCGGCGCATGTCTGGCGGGATCCAGCACCTGCGGCGAGATGCGGTCGCGATCCGGAACCGGGTCTGATGTCGCTGCGCCCCAGCCGGAGCCGTCCTTGCGGAAGTCGACGCTCTGCACGATCGGCGCCGGATTGTAGCGCGGGGCGACCACCAGCGGCACGCGGAGCGAATATTCGTCGCCGGCTTGATGCACCGGCTCCTGATATTCAATCTGCACCAGCACGGTCTCGCCGGGACCGATATTGGCGACCGAGTTGGTAAAGATGTTGGGCCGTTCCTGCTCGGTGAGCGCGGCCTTCTGGCCGGCGCTCCGCGCCTGCTCGTAGATCACGCGGGCTTGCTGCCGCTCCTTGATGTCGCCGACGATGACGTGGTCGCCGACCACCATCTTCAGCGTGTCGACGGCACCATTGGCTGCGAGCGGATAGACATAGGTGGCCGCGACCCAGTCCTTGGTCGGATTGCGGAACAGTTGCGTGACGCGGGCGCGCAGCGTCGGGCCCGATACGGTGATGTCGATGTCGGTGCCGAGACGGATCGCCTCCGTATAGGCGCCGTCTTCCTTCAGCAGCAGGCTACCCGACCGTGCCTCGCCGGGTTGCAGCAGGCTGGCCGGCTCGGCCGTTGCCGACCAACCCGTTCCGAAGCTCACCAGCAGGGCCACGAAGGCCACCAGCATCACCGCGATGCCCTGCGCGAGAAGGAATAATCCGAGCTTGATCAGCCGGCCCAGCACGGGATGTTCGTCGCTGTCGGCTGTGTCGTAGGTATTCATTTGGCTTGCTCCCGGGGGCTGTTGCTGGCCCTCAGAATCGGTCTTGAGAGGCTGATTTCGCGAGCAGAATGATCGGCAATGTTCCGCCGCGGCCGGCCCAAGCAGGCCGCCGCCGGGCGGCCATGTGCGGTTTTGTGCTGGTTTGTCCGCCCTGCTAGAATGGTACTTCCAGGGCAGGGCTGACGGTGCAAATGCAGGCTGACAAGCAGCTTTCGGACGAGCAGAGCCGCGAAATCGCGGAGACCATTCGCGAAGAGCTGGCCAGACGCCGGATCTCCCGGCAAGCCCTGGCCGAGCAGGCCAAGCTGAGCCTGTCGACGTTGGAGAAGGTGCTCGGCGGCCGCCGGCCATTCACGCTGGCGACGACGGTCCGGCTCGAGCAGGCGCTAGGCGTCTCCTTGCGCAAAAGTGCCATCGTGGTGACGCCTCCGGCCGCAAACGACGTCGCGCCCGACAGCCTCGGCTCCTATGCTCATCGCGCCGTGACCTGGCTCGAGGACGTCTACATCACCCTGCGCCCGTCCTTTGGCGACAAGGACGCGATCTTTGCCTATCGCACCGAGATCGTCTGGGAGCCGAAGGTCTCCGCGCTGGTCTTCCGGGAGGGCGAGCGGACCGACGCAGCCTATGAGCACACCGGCGAGGTCGCCGTTCCCCATCAGTCCGGCTTCATCTACCTCGTCATCATCAAGCACGGCCAGCATCGCGTGATCACGGTGTCGCGGCCGACGGTTTCCGGCGAGATGTACGGCATCATCTCGACGCTTCGTGCCGGCCCCGGCTCGCAGCTCACGCCGATCGCTGCACCCATCGCCTATGTGCCGCTCGGGAATATTCCAAAGCCGTCCCTGGGGCGGGTTGCGCCCGACGACGGCAACTACGTCTTGTATCGAAAGCATCTGCGCCGCACGGTGGAAGAGCCCTTTGCGCTTTTCCTGCCGGCATAGCCCTGCTTCGACCTCGTTCACACAAAAGATAGCGGCCTTTCGACCGCTATCTGAATTGGCATGTTCAGCTGATGCGGGCTAACCCCCGGTCTCGGCGCTGATGATGTCGCCGAACAGCTCCCACTGGCCAGCCTTGAAGCGGATCATCTTGAGCTGCTCGATCGGCGCGAAGTCGTTGGCGCCGGTGTTGATCTTGATGCCGGGGATCAGCGTGTCGGGCGCAAAATCCTTCAGGCTCGCGGCCTGCTTCATCACGTTCTCCCGCGTCAGGTTGTCCCCACACTGCTTCAATGTCTGAACCAGGGTCTGCGCGGCGGCGTAGCCGTAGACGATGTTGGTGTCGGAGACGTTGGCGCCCGGCATGTATTTGTCGATGAAGGCGAGGAACTTCTTCATGCCCTCGTCGTCCTTCCATTGCGGGTCCGATGCGTCCTTCAGATAGCTCGCCGACAGCACGCCTTCCGACGCATCGAGTCCGGCCGGCTTCATCACCGCGCCGATCGAGATCGACACGTCCGTCATCACATGCATCGGCCTCCATTCGAGCTCGGCGATCTTCTTGATCGCCTGCGCCGCAAATTTCGGCGTCGAGATGTTGACGAAGACGTTGGCGCCGGTGCCCTTCAGCTTGACGATGTGGGAATCGATCGACGGCTCGGTGGTCTCATAGCTCTCCTCCGCCACGATCAGCGAGGATGCCTTGTCGCCGAAGATCTCCTTGATGCCGGCGACGTAGTCCTTGCCGAAATCGTCATTGGCATAGAAGATCGCGACCTTGGCATCCGGCTTCGCCTGCAAGATGTACTTGGCGAAGATCCGCGCCTCGACCCGGTAGCTCGGCTGGAAGCCCATGGTCCAGGGAAAACCCTTCGGGTCGTTCCATTTGCTGGCGCCTGTGGCGAGGAAGAGCTGCGGGACCTTCTTGGCGTTGTGATATTTCTGCACGGCGGTCTGGGTCGGCGTGCCCAGCGCGTTGAAGACGAGGAACACCTCGTCGCTCTCGATCAGCTTGCGGACCTGCTCCACGGTCTTGGGCGGCGAGTAGCCGTCGTCATAGGAAATCCAGTTGATCTTGCGGCCGTTGATGCCGCCCTGGTGTGATCATCTTGAAATAGGCTTCCTCGGTCTTGCCGATGATGCCGTAGGCGGAGGCAGGACCCGAATAGGCCTCGACATTGCCGATCTTGATCTCGGTGTCGCTGGCACCCGTGTCGTATTTCTTTTGCGCGTAAGCGCCTTGAACCGAAAGCAAGGTCAGGGCTGCTGCTGCGGCGAGTAACGCGATTTTCTTGTTCTTCATGGAAATTCCTTGGAGTTTCTTGTTGGTAGGGCAGGCACTTCAAAAAGGAAAAGCGCCCGCGAGGGGCGCTTTGGTCAGGCATTGGCGACCTTCTTGTCGACTTCGGAAGCCACCGAGAATTCCTTGCGCAAGGTCGGTTTGTGGATCTTGCCGGTGGCGTTGCGCGGTAGCGCCTCGACGAATCGGATCTGGCGCGGACATTTGAAACGCGCCAGATTGGCCGCACAATGGGCGAAGACCTCTGTCTCCGTCAGCTTTTGTCCGGGCTTGACCGCGACGATGGCAAGGCCCACCTCGCCCCATTGCGGATCGGGAATGCCGATCACGGCAGCCTCCGCGATAGCCGTGAGCTGGTGCAGGACGTTCTCGACCTCGGCCGGGTAGACGTTCTCGCCGCCGGAAATGTACATGTCCTTCCAGCGATCGACGATGTAGTAGAAGCCCTCCTCGTCGACGCGGGTCGCATCGCCGGTGTGCAGCCAGCCGTCGGTGAAGGATGTCTTGTTCGCCTCCGGCCTGTTCCAGTAGCCCGGCGTGATGTTGGGTCCCTTGACCCAGAGCTCGCCGAGCTCGCCGACATCGGCGTCGCTGCCGTCCGGACGCACGATGCGCACCTCCGTGTGCAGCACCGGCTTGCCGGCGGAGCCGGCTTTGCGCGCGGCATCCTCGCGATCGAGCACCAGCACGGCCGGTGAGGTCTCGGTCATGCCGTAGCCCTGCTGAAGCGCGACGCCGCGCGCCTCCCAGACCTTCAACAATGGCACCGGCATCGGAGCGCCGCCGACACCGCCGACGATCAGCCGGCTGAGGTCGGTCGTCGCGAAGGCCGGGTGCTGCGCCATGAACTGGTAGATCGCGGGCACGCCGAAGAACACGTTGATGCCCTGCGCGGGATCGTTGATCAGGCCGAGCGCCGCGCCGGGATCGAAGGCGCGCATGATCATTACGGTGCCGCCGGCGTGCAGCACCGGATTGGTGTAGCAATTGAGCCCGCCGGTGTGGAACAGCGGCAGCACCGTGAGCAGCACCGAGGCCGGCCCGATGCAGGCGGGGCCGCCGAGATTGACGCAGTTCCAGAAGGTCATGCCATGCGTGATGGTCGCGCCCTTCGGACGGCCCGTCGTGCCCGAGGTGTACATGACGGTGGAGACGTCATCGAGCGTGACTTCTTCGGCGCGGTCGAGCGGCTTCGCGGCGGCGATGCCGGCTTCATAGGTGCCGCCGGGGCCGAGCAGCAGGCTGGTCGCAACGTTGCAGAGCTTTGCGACGGCGAGCGCCGTCTCGGCCAGGTCTGTGTCGTGGATCATCACCTTCGGCGCACAATCGGCAGTGATGAACTGGAGCTCGGGGACGGTGAGGCGGGTGTTCAGCGGTACGAAGATGGCACCTAACCGGCCGCAGGCGAGCTGCACCTCCAGCGTATCGGTCGTGTTCAGCGCCAGGACGGCGACGCGGTCGCCGCGCGAGACCTTCAGCGTATGACGCAGGAACGAGGCGAGGCGCGAGACGCGGGCGTCGAGCTGCGAATAGGTGAAGCGGCGCTCGCTTGCGAGGTCGATCACCGCAACCTTGTTCGGTGTGCGGCGGCCATGATGGGCGATCCAGTCGTAGTAACGAACGGCCAAGAATTCCTCCCTCGGCGGTCGGTGCCGCCCTCCATCCTGCTGCCCGTGCACCATGCCCGGCGTGGCGCTAGCCGGAGTCTGTGCAGCAACGTTTTTTTTAACCAGAGTTAGCCTGTGCGGGACGAAAATCGTCTTGCGTGGAGTTGCTAGGCCATAGGCTGCGGTGGAGCGGCTCCTCCGGTCAGCCACTCTGCGCAAGTGAAAGGCAAATGTTCCAGCCATGGTGGACGAGCGAATCCGCCAACAGGCGAGACTACGATGAAGAGCCCGTTCTATACCGCCGAGCACGACGCCTTCCGCGACGTCATGCGCCGTTTCGTCGAGAAGGAGATCACCCCGTTCGCCCATGAGTGGGACGAGGCCGGTGAATTCCCGCGCGTGCTCTATCGCAAGGCCGCCGAGATCGGCCTCCTGGGGCTCGGATTTCCCGAGGAATATGGCGGGATTGCCGCCGACCAGTTCATGAAGATCGTCGCCAGCCAGGAGCTGGCGCGCGCAGGCGCCGGCGGCGTCAGTGCCAGTCTGATGAGCCACACCATCGGCTCGCCGCCGATCGCACGCGCGGCCTGGCCCGAGGTGAAGGCACGTGTGCTGCCGCAGGTGTTGTCAGGCGAGAAAATCTCAGCGCTGGCGATCACCGAGCCGGGCGGCGGTTCCGACGTGGCGAATCTGCGCACCCGCGCGCGGCGGGACGGCGATCACTACGTCGTGAGCGGGGAGAAGACCTTCATCACCTCAGGCATGCGCGCCGATTATCTGACCGTGGCCGTGCGCACCGGTGGCGAGGGTGCCGGCGGCGTCAGCCTGCTCCTGATCGAAGGCGACACGCCCGGCCTGTCGCGGACGAAGCTGAAGAAGATGGGCTGGTGGGCCTCGGACACCGCGACGCTGCATTTCGACCAATGCCGCGTCCCGGCAGGAAACCTGATCGGCGAGGAGGGCCAGGGGTTCAAGATCATCATGCAGAACTTCAACAGCGAGCGCATGGGCATGGCGGCAAGCTGCACCGCCTTCGCGCGGGTCTGCCTCGACGAGGCGATTTCTTACGCGAAAGAGCGCAAGACCTTCGGCAAGCCGCTCGCCCAGCACCAGGTCATCCGCCACAAGATCGTCGACATGGCGCAGAAGGTCGCGGCGTCCCAGGCGATGCTGGAGATGCTGGCCTGGCGGCTCGAGCAGGGCGAAAGCCCGGTCGCGGAAATCTGCATGATGAAGAACCAGGCGACGCAGACCATGGCCTTCTGCGCCTCGGAAGCCGTGCAGATCTTCGGTGGCGCCGGCTTCATGCGCGGCATCAAGGCCGAGCGCATCTACCGCGAGGTCAAGGTCAACGCCATCGGCGGCGGCACCGAGGAGATCATGAAGGACCTGGCATCCAGGCAGATGGGGTTGTGATAACCGTCGTCCCGGGGCGCGCGCAGCGCGAACCCGGGACCCAGAGATGAGTCCAACAATATCGAGATTCCGGGTTCGGCGCTTCGCGCCGCCCCGGAATGACAGGAGCAAAATGCTATTCACCGCTGACCACGACGACATCCGCCGCTCGCTGCAAAAGTTCATCGCGGGCGAGATCAATCCCCATGTCGATGAGTGGGAGAAGGCTGACATCTTCCCGGCGCACGAGCTGTTCAAGAAGATGGGCAATCTCGGCTTCCTCGGTCTGAACAAACCGGTCGAGTTCGGCGGTTCCGGCCTCGACTACTCCTACGCGCTGATGATGGCGGAGGAGTTAGGGGCCATCACCTGCGGCGGCGTGCCGATGGCGATCGGGGTGCAGACCGACATGGCGACGCCCGCGCTGGCACGATTCGGCTCAGATGAGGTTCGTCGCGAATTTCTGGCACCCTCGATTGCCGGGGATTATGTCGCCTGCATCGGCGTCTCCGAGCCCGGCGCGGGCTCCGATGTCGCCTCGATCAAGACCCAGGCGCGCTCCGACGGCGACGATTACGTCATCAACGGCGGCAAGATGTGGATCACCAATGGCACGCAGGCCGACTGGATCTGCCTGCTCGCCAACACCGGCGATGGGCCCGTTCATCGCAACAAGTCGCTGATCTGCGTGCCCATGAAGAGCAAGGGCGTCACGGTCGCGCGAAAGCTCGACAAGATGGGCATGCGTTCCTCCGACACAGCGCAGATCTTCTTCGACAATGTCCGCGTGCCCAAGCGCAACCGCATCGGTGAGGAGGGCAAGGGCTTCACCTATCAAATGATCCAGTTCCAGGAGGAGCGGCTGTGGGGTGCGGCCGCCTGCCTCAAGTCGCACGAATACATCATCAACGAGACCATCGCGTACACTCGCAATCGCAAGGCCTTTGGCCAGAGCATCCTCGACAACCAGGTCGTGCACTTCAAGCTCGCAGAGATGCAAACGGAGGTCGAGCTGCTGCGCGCGCTGATCTATCGTGCCGCCGAGCAGCTGGTGGCGGGCGAAGACGTGACGAGGCTTGCGACCATGGCCAAGCTGAAGGCCGGCCGCCTCGGCCGCGAGCTCACCGACGCCTGCTTGCAATATTGGGGCGGAATGGGCTTTACCAACGAGACGCCGGTCAGCCGCGCCTATCGCGACAGCCGCCTGACCTCGATCGGCGGCGGCGCCGACGAGGTCATGCTGATGGTCCTGTGCAAGATGATGGGCACGTTGCCCGGCAGCAAAGGAGGTGCTTGATGATCACGCTCTATCACTGCGACGCCGCGCGCTCGTTTCGCCCGCTCTGGATGCTGGAGGAGATGGGGCTGGCCTATGAGCTGAAGATGCTGCCGTTCCCGCCGCGCGTCTTCGCCAAGGAATATCTTGCACTCAATCCGCTCGGCACGATTCCCTTCATGGTCGACGGCGAAACGAAGATGACCGAATCCTCTGGCATCTGCCACTATCTCGGCGTCAAATACGGGCCGACGCCGTTGATGGTCGGACCGGAGGATCCCGCCTATGGCGCCTTCCTGAACTGGATGTATTTCAGCGACGCCACGTTAACCTTCCCGCAGACGCTGGTGCTCCGATACACCCAGCTCGAGCCGGAGGAGCGCCGCAACCCGCAAGTCGCCACCGACTACGCAAAGTGGTTCTTGGGGAGACTGCGCGCCGTCGAGGCAGCCACGGCGAATGCCGAAACATTGTGCGCGGGCCGCTTCACCGCCGCTGACATTGTCATCGGATACGCGCTTCGCCTGGCGAGCAACATCGGGCTCGCCAAGGATTTCGGTCCAAATGTCGCAGCCTATTGGGCTCGCCTGCAGCAGCGCGACGGTTTCAAGCGCGCAGTTGCTGCGGAACAGAAGGCTGGCGCCGAGCAGAATGTTGCAGCGAGGGTGAGGGCGTAAGTTTCCGTCATTCCGAGGCGATGCGCAGCATCGAGCCCGGAATCTCGAGGTTCCCGGCTCGGTCCTGCCGACTGCCCCGGAACGATGGCGCCTGTTTCCATGACAGCGCTATCCTATCGTGACAGCGGCCAAATTTCCGCTAAGGTGACCTCCGTCCGCAGCGGCCAGAGAGCCGCGCGAGGAGGACCCCAATGGAAGATAAAGGTCGCGAATCCGACCATCTGATGCTGATCACGCCCGAGCGGGTATTCTATGCCGGCCTGCTCGGCCGTCCCCGCAAGCGCACCCCCGGTAGCTGCCATGTCTATGTCGCGGTGAAGGGCAGCCTGCATCTGACGATCGACGACGTCCAGACCTCGGACGAGTTGGTCGTGACCCTGCCGAACCAGCGGCACACCATCGCCAGCGACTATCGCACCGTCATCAGCGTGACGCTGGAGCCGGAGAGCATGCCGGATGGCGTGATCGAGGCTTTGGCCGAGCGGCTCCGGGGGCCCGACAAGGCCGCCTATGCGCGCAAGATCCTGGCCGCCTACACGCTGCTGCGCCAGCGCCGCTACGGCGACATCACCACCGCCGAGTTCGACGAGATGTGCTTTGGCGAGGCGCTGCCACGTCGCGTGCTCGACCCGCGCGTGATGCGCGCGGTCGCCCGCATCGGGCGTTTCTCCGGCGAGCCGGTAACGGCGGATACGTGTGCGGCAGAAGCGGGCCTCTCGGCATCGCGCTTCCTGCATCTGTTCAAGGAGGAGACCGGCATCTCCTTCCGCTCCTTCCGTGCCTGGAAGCGCGCGCGGCATCTTCTGCACTTCGCCAACCAGGACCTCAACCTCGCTCATCTCGCGCAGGACATCGGCTATCCCGACTCGACGCATTTCAGTCACTCGATCCGCCGCTTCTACGGATTGAAACCGCGTGCGATCTTCGTCGGCTCGCGCGACCTTGCGATCTACCGCAGCACCGAGACGGTGCGGCTCGCCGAAGCGAGCTGACTTCGGTCTCGCAGGGTGGGCAAAGCGTAGCGTGCCCACCGTCGTCACCGAACCTTGAAACGTGGTGGGCACGGCGCAAGCGCGCCTTTGCCTACCCTACGATTTGCCGTTGCTTTCCAGCTTCTCCGCGCAAGAAGCCGCATGTCGCGCGTCACATGATCGCAAGCGTTGAATTCTCAACGTGCGAGACATTAGTGGCATGAGCGACAAGGCCGTCATCACCTGCGCGCTGAACGGCGTGCTCACCGACCCGAAGCAGCACAACGTGCCTGTGACGCCCGAGCAGATGGCGCGCGAGGCCAAGGCTGCGTTCGATGCCGGCGCGTCCATCATGCACATCCATCTGCGCCAGCAGGCGCCGAACAAGGGGCATCTGCCGTCCTGGGAGGTCGCTGTCAGCAAGGAGATCCAGCAGGCGATCCGCGAGGCGTGCCCGGGCGTGATCATCAACCACACCTCGGGCGTGTCAGGGCCGAACTACTCAGGCGCGCTCGATTGCATCCGCGAGACCAAGCCGGAGATCGCCGCCTGCAATGCCGGTTCGCTGAACTACCTGAAAGTGAAGGCCGACAACACCTGGGCCTGGCCGCCGATGATGTTCGACAATGCGGTCGAGAAGGTGAAGGACTATCTCGACGTCATGAACGCGGTCGGCACCATCCCCGAGTTCGAGTGCTTCGATGTCGGCATCGTCCGCTGCGTCGGCATGTACCGCCAGGTCGGCATGTACAACGGCCCGCTCGAGTACAATTTCGTGATGGGTGTTGCCTCCGGCATGCCTGCTGATCCCGAGCTGCTGCCGATCCTGATCAAGCTGAAGCGCCCCGAGGCGAACTGGCAGGTCACCGCGATCGGCCGCGAGGAGATCTGGCCGCTGCACCAACGCTGCGCCGAGCTCGGCGGCCACTTGCGCACCGGCCTCGAGGACACCTTCTATCTCGCCGACGGCAAGAAGGTGACCTCGAACGGCCAGCTCATCGAAGCCGTCGCCGCCTGCGCGCGGCGTGCCGGCCGCGAGATCGCGAGCCCGGCCGAGGCGCGGAAGATCTTTGGGACGAATCGCTGAACGTCGTTCCGGGGCGCGCGAAGCGCGAACCCGGAACCTCGAGATTCCGGGTTCGATGCCGCGCCTCGCCCCGGAATGACGGAGTAAACTGTGTCCATTCTCGAAAACACCATTTCCCCCGGCGGCGCCGCGTACCAGGCCAGCCGTGACGGCATGCTCGCGCTGATCGACCGCATGCGCGCTCTGGAAGAGCGCACACGGGCGGCGTCGGCCGCGGCCAAGGATCGCTTCCACAAGCGCGGACAATTGCTGCCGCGCGAACGCGTCGCCCTTGTGCTCGATCCCGGTGCGCCCTTCATCGAGCTGTCCACCCTCGCGGGCTACATGTTCGACGTGCCGGATGCGAACAAGAGCGTGCCCGGCGGCGGCGTCATCGCCGGCATCGGCTTCGTCTCGGGCATTCGCTGCATGGTCAGCGCCAGTGATTCCGGCATCGACGCCGGTGCGCTGCAACCTTACGGTCTCGACAAGACGCTGCGGGTGCAGGAGCTCGCGCTGGAGAACAAGCTGCCTTACGTGCAGCTCGTCGAAAGCGCCGGCGCAAACTTGCTGCGCTACCGCGTCGAGGATTTTGTCCGCGGCGGCAACATCTTTCGCAACCTGGCGCGCCTTTCCGCGGCCGGCCTGCCGGTCGTCACCGTCACGCACGGCTCGTCCACCGCCGGCGGCGCCTATCAGACCGGTCTCTCCGACTACATCGTCATGGTCCGCGGCCGCACCCGTGCGTTCCTCGCCGGACCGCCGCTGCTGAAGGCCGCGACCGGCGAGATCGCGACCGAGGAAGAGCTCGGCGGCGCCGAGATGCACACGCAGGTCTCCGGCCTCGGCGATTACCTGGCCGAGGACGATCGCGACGCGCTGCGCATCGCCCGCGAGATCATGGCGGCGCTGGAATGGGAGCGGCCGGGCAGGGCGACGCCAGAATTCAAGCCGCCGCGCTACGATCAGGACGAGCTGCTCGGCATCATGCCGATGGACCACAAGCGTCCGGTCGACATGAAGCAGGTGATCGCGCGCATCATCGACGATTCCGACTTCACCGAGATGGCGCCGAATTACGGGCCCGCCACGGTGTGCGGCCATGCTCGCATCGAAGGGCAGGCCATCGGCATCATCACCAACAATGGCCCGCTCGATCCCGCCGGCGCCAACAAGGCGACGCATTTCATCCAGGCCTGCTGCCAGACCCGCACACCGCTGCTCTATCTGAACAACACGACCGGCTATATGGTCGGCAAGGCCTACGAAGAGGCCGGCATGATCAAGCACGGCTCCAAGATGATCCAGGCGGTCACCTCGGCGACGGTGCCGCAGATCACCATCTATTGCGGAGCGTCCTTCGGGGCCGGCAATTACGGCATGTGCGGGCGCGGCTTCCATCCGCGCTTCTGCTTCTCCTGGCCGAATGCCAAGACGGCCGTGATGGGCGGCGAGCAGGCGGCCGAAACCATGGCGATCGTGACCGAAGCCGCCGCGGCGCGCCGCGGCAAGCCGATCGAGAAGGACAAGCTGGACGCCATGAAGGCGCAGATCGTCGGTGTGTTCGACGGCCAGATGGATGTGTTCTCCACCAGCGCACGCGTGCTCGACGACGGCGTGATCGACCCGCGCGATACCCGCGCGGTTCTCTCGGAAGTGCTCGCGATCTGCCGCGAGGGCGACGCACGGAACCCCCAGCGCATGCAGTTTTCGGTGGCCCGCCCATGAGGAACGGATCAGTGCAGCACCGGCCGTTCTTCAAGATCCTGGTGGCCAATCGCGGCGAGATCGCCTTGCGCGTGATGCGTAGCGCGCGGCGCTTGGGCTTAAGCGTGGTCGCGGTCTATTCGGATGCCGATCGCGACGCGCTCCACGTGAAGCACGCCGATCAGGCCGTGCGCATCGGCGAAGCGCTTCCGGCGCAATCCTATCTCAGCATCCCCGCGATCATTGCCGCCGCCAGGGCGAGTGATGCGGATGCCGTGCATCCCGGCTACGGCTTCCTTGCCGAGAACGAGGAGTTCGCGCGCGCCTGCAAGGAGGCCGATCTCGTCTTCATCGGCCCATCGCCGCAGGCGATCGAGGCGATGGGCAACAAGGCCGGCGCCAAGGAGATCATGAAGAAGGCCGGCGTCCCTATCGTGCCCGGCTATCAGGGCGCAGACCAGGGCGACGAGGTGATGCTCGCGGAAGCCAGAAAGATCGGCTTTCCCGTGATGATCAAGGCGGTCGCCGGTGGCGGCGGGCGCGGCATGCGGCTCGTGGCAGATGCAGCCTCGTTTCCCGATGCGCTGCGCAGTGCGCGTTCCGAGGCGAAGGCCGCGTTTGGCGACCCGACCGTCATCCTCGAGCGCGCGATCCAGAATCCCCGCCATATCGAGATCCAGGTGTTCGGCGACAGCCACGGCAATGCCATTCATCTCGGCGAGCGCGACTGCTCGGTGCAGCGGCGGCACCAGAAGCTGATCGAGGAAGCGCCGTCGCCCGCGGTGACGCCGGAGCTGCGGGCAAGGATGGGCGAGGTCGCAGTCGCCGCGGTGAAGGCGCTGCGCTATGAGGGCGCCGGCACGCTGGAATTCCTGCTCGACGAACGTGGCGAGTTCTACTTCATGGAGATGAACACGCGTCTCCAGGTGGAGCATCCCGTGACCGAGGCGGTTACCGGGCTCGATCTCGTCGAGTTGCAGCTGCGCGTCGCGCGTGGCGAACCGTTGCCGGTGAGGCAGCAGGACATCCGCTTCGAGGGCCATGCCATCGAGGTGCGGCTCTGCTCGGAGGACGCCGCGCAGGATTTCATGCCGCAGTCCGGCCGCATGGCGCGCTGGCAGGTGCCCGACGGCATCCGCGTCGAGCACGCGCTGCAGTCGGGCTCGGAAATCCCACCGTTCTACGATTCCATGATCGCCAAGATCATCAGCCATGGTGCGAGTCGCGAGGAGGCGAGGGGACGGCTGATCGTCGGCCTGGAGCAGCTCACGGCGTTTGGCGTGACCACGAACCAGGCGTTCCTGATGTCCTGCCTGCGCCATCCCGGGTTTGCCAAGGGCGAGGCGACGACGGCGTTCATCGGCGCACATCGCGACGAGCTGCTGGCGCCGCGCAGGGGCGCCACATTCGATACGGTATTGGCGGGGTTGCTGCTCTACGTCACCAACCCGCGCGCGACTGTCTGGCAAAGTGGCCGGAGTCTGTCCGCGACGTTCCCGCTTCCAGCGAAACTCGAGATCGCCGGCCACGTCCACGAGCTCGAAGTCACGCGCGAGCGCGATGGCAGCTACACCGTCGCCACCGACGGCCGTCGGGACAGGTTCGAGATCGAGCAGATCGATGCCGATGCGATTCGTTTTCGCCATGACGGTGTGATGGACAGCGCCAAATTCCTGCGCGATGGCGACCGGCTCTACCTCCAGCATCGCGGCATCCCGCTTGCGGTGATCGATCTCACGCTGGCCGCGCCGAAGGCTGCAGCAAGCAACGGCGGCGACGGCAAGGTCCGCGCCGCCATGAATGGCCGCGTCGTCGCCGTCCTGGTCAAGCCCGGCGATCGCGTCACCGCTGGCCAGCCGGTGCTGACGCTGGAAGCGATGAAGATGGAGCACGTCCACAAGGCCGGCCTCGACGGCGTCATCGCGGCGATCGACGTTGCCGAAGGCGAGCAGGTGACCACCGGCAGGATCGTGGCGGAGATCGAGGTGTAGTCTCGTGTCCCGGACGCGCGAAGCGCGAGCCGGGGCACATGGCTCCGAGTCTGACGATGCTATCCTGCGTCCCCGCCTTTGCGGGGACACGAGACCTATGCCGGTCGCCCCGTCCCCTCATTGAGCAAGCACGCCACCTGGTGCACGTCGCCAGCGTCCACCAGCGCCGGCCGCTCCGTCCTGCAGCGTTCCATCGCAAACCGGCAGCGCGTGTGAAACGCACAGCCCGAAGGCGGGTTGACCGGGCTCGGCACGTCGCCGTCGACCAGCGGCGCCAGCCTCTTCGCGAGCGGATTTGCAACCGGCACGGAGGCGAGCAGCGCCTGCGTATAGGGATGTCGCGGATTGCGGAACAGCTCGTCCTTGTCGGCGATCTCGACGATCCGCCCGAGATACATCACCGCGACGCGGTGGCTGATATGGGCGACCACGGCGAGATCGTGGGCGATGAAGAGGTAGGAGAAGCCGTGCCGGCGTTGCAGGTCGATCAGCAGATTGATCACCTGCGCCTGGATCGAGACGTCGAGCGCGGACACCGGCTCGTCGCACACGATCAGGCGCGGCCCCAGCGCCAGGGCCCGTGCAATGCAGATGCGCTGGCGCTGGCCGCCGGAGAACTGGTGCGGGAAGTTGCGCATCTGGTCCGGCCGCAGTCCGACCTGCTCGAACAGTCTTGCGACCCGTGTCTCCAGTTCCTTGCCGGTTGCAAGCCCATGCACGGCGAGCGGCTCGCCGACGATGTCGCCCGCGGTCATGCGCGGATTGAGCGAGGCAAACGGGTCCTGGAACACGATCTGCATCGAACGGCGATGCGGGCGCAGCGCCGTCTTGGACAGATGCGTGATGTCCTCGCCGTCGAGACGAATTTGTCCCGAGGTCGGCTCGACCAGCCGCAGCACGCTCCGCGCCACCGTGGACTTGCCGCAGCCGGATTCGCCGACGAGGCCGAGCGTCTCGCCGGTTCCGAGCGCGAATGAGACGCCGTCGACTGCATGCACGGTGCCGACTTGCCGGCGCAACACGCCGGCGCGCACCGGGTAGTGCTTCTTGAGGTCGGTGACTTCGAGCAGCGCCTCGGTCATGCCACCTCCGCGACTTCTTCCGCGCGCCAGCAGGCAGCGAGATGGCCGCCGCCCCAGTCAGCGAGCGGCGGATACTCGGCCTCGCAGCGTTTGATGGCGAGCTTGCAGCGCGGCGCGAAAGCGCAGCCCTTCGGCAGCCCCACCAGCGAGGGCACTGTGCCGGGGATTTCGTTCAGCCGCGCCTGCGCAGGGACACCGGATGCCGGGACGGCCGGGATCGAGGCCATCAACCCGCGTGTATAGGGATGCCTTGGCGAGGCGAACAGCGCTTCGACGCCGGCCTCCTCGACCTTTCGCCCCGCATACATCACGATCACGCGCTGCGCGGTCTGCGCGACGACGCCGAGATCGTGCGTGATCAGCACGAGTCCGGTGCCGAGCTCTTTCTGGAGATCGAGGATCAGCGCCAGGATCTGCGCCTGGATGGTGACGTCGAGCGCAGTGGTCGGCTCGTCTGCGATCAGCAGCACCGGCCGGCAGGCCAGGGCCATCGCGATCATCGCGCGCTGGCGCATGCCGCCGGAGAGCTGGTGCGGATATTCCCGCGCGCGCCGCGCCGGCTCGGGAATGCGCACCAGCCTCAGCATCTCGACCGCGATACTTTGCGCTTCCTTCGACGTGATGTTCCGATGCAGCCGCACCGCCTCGACGATCTGGTCGCCGATCCGCATCACCGGATTGAGCGAGGTCATCGGCTCTTGGAAGATCATGGAGATGCGGTTGCCCCTGACCGCGCGCATCTGTGCTTCATCCAGCGACAGCAGGTCGGTGCCTTCGAGCGAGACGGAGCCGCCGACGATGCGACCGGGCGGATCGGGTACGAGCCGCATCAAGGACAGCGCGGTGACGCTCTTGCCGCAGCCGGATTCGCCGACGATCGCCAGCGTCTCGCCGCGCTTCACGCTGAACGAGAGATCGTCGACGGCCTTGAAGAGGCCGGAGTTGGTGAAGAACACCGTCCTCAGGTTCCTCACGTCGAGCACGAGATCGGATTTGTCCGCCATCAGCCGCGTTGCCTCGGATCCAGGATGTCGCGCAGGGCGTCACCGAACAGGTTGGCGCCGAATACGGCGAGGCTGATCGCGATGCCCGGAAAAATCACGAGCCACGGCGCGGTGCGGACATATTCGGCGGCGGATTCCGACAGCATGCGGCCCCATGACGGATAAGGCTCGGGGATGCCGAGGCCGAGGAAGGACAGCGAGGCTTCGGTGAGGATGGTCGAGCCGAGCTGCGCGGTCGCCAGCACGATCAGCGGCGCCAGCGTGTTCGGCAGCACGTGGCGCAGCGCGATCCGCATCTCGCTCATGCCGATCGACTTGGCGGCTTCCACGAACGGCTGCTCGCGAAGCGCCAGCGTATTGGCGCGGATGACGCGCGCGACCGTCGGGATCAGCGGAATGGCGATGGCGATGATCACATTGGGCAGCGAAGGGCCGAGCGCCGCCGTCATCACCAGGGCCAGCACCAGTAGCGGCAGCGCCTGGAGAACGTCGGAGACGCGCTGGAATACGAGATCGACCCAGCCCGAGAGATAGCCGGAGGTGAGGCCGACGATTACGCCGATTGAGCCGCCGAGTGCGGTCGAACCGAGTCCAACCGCGAGCGAGATCCGCGCGCCGTGGATGATGCGGCTGAATACGTCGCGGCCGAAGGAATCGGTCCCCATCCAGTGCGCCAGGCTCGGACGGGCCAGCGCGCGGGCGGAATCGACCGTCAGCGGATCATAGCGCGCGATGAAGTCGGCAAAGATCGCGGTCAGCACGAACACCGTCAGGATGACGAGGCCGGCCGCGCCCAGCACATGCCGTTGCGCCATGAAAAGCACGCGCCGCCAGCCACCGGTCGCATATGCGCCGGCCCGCCTCAGTTCAACGTCGAAGTCGATCGCGGCCAAGCTGATCTCCTAGTCCGTGTATCTGATGCGCGGGTCGAATACCGCGTAGAGCATGTCGACGGTGAAATTCGCGAACACCACCACGACCGCGATGAACATCACGAGGTTCTGCACGATCGGATAGTCGCGCCAGCGGATAGCCTCGACCAGGAAGCGCGCGACGCCGGGAATGTTGAACACGGTCTCGGTGACGATCAGGCCGCCGATCAGGAATGCCGCCTCGATGCCGATCACGGTGATCACGGGCAGGATCGCGTTCTTCAGCGCGTGACGATAGTTCACCGCGGCATCGGAGGCGCCCTTGGCGCGGGCTGTGCGGATATAGTCCTGCCGCAGCACCTCCAGCATCGAGGAGCGGGTGATGCGCATGGTCAGCGCGGCGCTGCGGAAGCCGACGGCGGCGGCCGGCACGGCGTAGGTCGCGAACGCCTCGAGCCAGGTTTGCGGATTCGGATTGAAGATCGGCATCTGGCCGAACATCGCCACCGACGCAGTGAGGATCAGAAGGCCGAGCCAGAACGAGGGCAGGGACAATCCGCTGAGGCTGACGACGCGGAGCGCGTAGTCGAGCTTCGTCCCCTGCTTCACCGCGCTGATGACGCCGAGCGGAATGCCGATCGATGCCGAGAACAGCAGCGCGAGGCCGGCGAGCCGCGCCGTGATCGGGATCCGCGGCAGGATCTCCTGGAGCGCAGGCTTCTCCGAGACATAGGAGTAGCCGAGATCTCCGCGCAGCAAGCCACCGATCCACTGCAGATATTGCGCAACCAGTGGCTGGTCGATGCCGAGCTGTTTCTCGAGATCGGCCTTGTCGGCCGGATCGACGTATCCGGCGGCGGCGAACAGGATATCGACGATGTTGCCGGGGACGATGCGCAGCAGGAAGAAGATGACGATCGAGATCCCGAACAGGGTCACGAGCATCAGGAACAGGCGCCGCACCAGATAGGCAAACATGCATCGCCCTCCGCGAGCCGCTAGTCGTCAGCCTGGCCTGCTACTTGTCGAGCCACACATCCTCGTAGCGGAAGCCGTTGTAGGAGCTGTTCGACATGATCGTGATGCCCTTGACATAGGGCTGCCAGCAGGTGCCGGCCCGTGCATGGAAGATGATCGGGCGGGCGACATCCTCCTGCAGCTTCTTGTCGATATCCCACACCAATGGCTTGCGCTTGCTGGCGTCGGTCTCCTGCGACTGCACGTCGAACAGCTTCTCGATCTCCTTGTTGCAGTAGTTGGTATAGTTCCGTTCCGAGCCGCAGGAATAGTTCTCGTAGAACGACTGGTCGGGATCGTCGACGGCATTGCCGGTCAGATTGAGGCCGAGCATGTAGTCCTTGCGCGCGACCTTCGGGAACCAGTTCGCGGTTTCCACGACGTCGAGCTCGCCGTCGATATAGATGGTCTTGAGCTGGTCGATGAGGATCACGGCGGGGTCGCGATACTCCGCGATATTCCGTGTCGAGACCTTCACCGCGAGATGCTTGTCCGGGCCATAGCCCGCTTTCTGCATCAGCTTCTTCGCTTGCTCCCGGTTGGCGTTGATGTCCCGGCCGTAACCTGGAATGGTCTCCAGCTTGTCCTTGGGCATGCCCCAGATGCCTTGAGGCGGCGGCAGCATGGTGCCGCCGATGTCGGCCTGGCCTTCGAACAGGATGTCGACGAACGCCTTGCGGTCGAGTGCAAGCGCCATCGCCCGGCGGATGTCGATATTGTCGAACGGCGGCGAGGTCGAATTGACGATGATGTTGGTCGAAACGTTGGTCGGCTCGACGGCGCAGACCGCGTTCGGCGCCTGCGACTTGATGTCCTTCAGGAGCGGGATCGTGATATGCGTCGGAAAGGTCATGTCGAACTTGCCGGCAACGAAAGCGAGAATCGCGGTCGAGCGGTTCGTGATGATCGTGTACTCGATGCCGTCGAGATAAGGCAGGCCCTTCTTCCAGTAATCCGGATTTCGCGTGAGCTTGATCGATTCGTTGGCCTTGAACTCGACGAACTTGAACGGTCCGGTCCCGATCGGATGGGTGCGCATGTCCGCCGGCGAGACGTGACAGGGATAGATCGGCGTGTAACCGGAGGCCAGCATCGCCAGCAGCGAGGGCTGCGGCCGCTTCAGGTCGAAGGAAACCTCGAATTCGCCGCTCGTCGTGACGTCGTTGACTTCGCTGTACCAGGCCTTGCGCGGATTCTGCCGCAGCTTCTGCTGTGATTTGCCCATCAGCAGGTCGAAGGTGCACTTGACGTCGGCCGATGTGAACGGCTTGCCGTCGTGCCATTTCACGCCCTGGCGCAGTTTGAACGTCAGCTTCTTGTTGTCGCTGCTCCAGGACCAGCTCTCCGCCAGTTCAGGCCTGAGCGTGTCAGGACTGTTCTGCGCAATGTGCTGATCGTAGATGACGAGGTTGTTGAACACGCCCATGAACGGCACGTTGACCGAATAGGTCGCACCCTCGAGAATTGACGCGTTGGCCGGGCTGTCGCGGTGGTACATCCGCAGGATGCCGCCCTGCTTGGGCTCGCCGGCGAGCGCGGCGGTTGAGGCCGTCAGCACAGATAGCGCCGCCATTGCGGCGAGCGCCCACACGCTCCGCATGCTCATCCTCCCTGGACCTCGGCCTTTTTGGCCGTTTGTCAGACGATAGCGAGGCGCGTGCAGCGAGGCAACCCGCAAGGCGGCGCAGCCTCTCGACAATTCGGATGACGGCAGGCAGCGGGTTTATCTCTCATCCTGTGAGAGTGCAGGTGCGAAGAGGCCGTTCCTGCGTCTTGTGTAGATGCTGTGCGCGGCCGCACAAACAAAGCTGCCGTCGTCCCGGCTCCGCCAGGATGACAGCGGGCCTGCCGCTACGCCCTCACACGATCCTTGATGCCTTGTTCCCCCAATACCGGTCCCGTAATAGCCGCTTGTACAACTTCCCCGTCGGCAGCCGCGGCAACTCCTTCTCGAAATCGACCGAGCGCGGCACCTTCTGCCGCGACAGCGATTTTGCGCAGAACGCGATCAGCTCTTCTGCGAGAGCCGGCCCCGGCACCACGCCCGGCATCGGTTGCACCACGGCCTTCACCTCTTCGCCGAGATCGGCATTGGGCACACCGAAAACGGCGGCATCGGCAACCTTCGGATGGGTGATCAGCAGGTTCTCGCATTCCTGCGGGTAGATATTCACTCCGCCGGAGATGATCATGAAGGTCGCGCGGTCGGTCAGGTACAGGAAGCGGTCGGCGTCGACATAGCCGACGTCGCCGACCGTGCTCATGCTGCCGTCGGGCGAGCGCGCCTCCCTGGTCTTCTCGGGATCGCTAAAATATTCGAACGGCGTTGCCGTCTTGAACCAGACCTGACCGGGGGTGCCGGTCGGGCATTCCCGCATGTTCTCATCCAGGATGTGGAGGTCGCCGAGCAGCACCTTGCCGACGGTGCCGCGATGGCCGAGCCATTCCTCGCTGTCGCAGGCGGTGAAGCCGAGACCCTCGGTCGCGCCGTAATATTCGTGGATGATCGGTCCCCACCACTTGATCATGTCGTCCTTGACCAGGGCCGGGCAGGGCGCGGCGGCGTGGATCGCGATCTCCAGCGAGGACAGGTCGTAGCGCTTTCGGATCTCCTCCGGCAGCTTCAGCATGCGCGAGAACATCGTCGGCACCAGCTGGGTGTGGGTGATGCCCCATTGCTCGACGAGCTGGAGGTAACGCTCGGGATCGAAACTTTCCATGATGATCACGGTACCGCCCATGCGGATCGTGAGGTTCACGGCAGCCTGCGGAGCGGAGTGATAGAGCGGGGCGGGCGACAGATAGACCATGCCTTCCCGGTAGTGCCAAAGCTTCGTCAGAAAATCGAATAGCGGCAGATTGTGTTTCGGTGGCTCTTCCGGCAGGGGCCGCAAGATGCCCTTCGGCCGTCCCGTCGTGCCGGACGAATAGAGCATGGCGGTACCGAGCCACTCGTCGGCGATCGGCGTCTTGGGTAGCTCGGCAGTCGCTTCCGCAAGCCCGACGATACGTTCGCTCTCACCCGGGCCGTCGGCGACGATGCAGAGCTTGACGTCGGGGCAGGCCTTGATCGCCTCGCGCGCGATATCGAGCTTGGCCATGGACGTGATCAGGATCTTCGACTGGCTGTTGACGAGGAGATAGGCGAGCTCGCCCGGCGTCAGGAAGGAGTTGATGCAGGTGTAGTAGAGCCCGGCGCGTTCACCCGCGCCGCAGGCTTCCAGATAACGCGAATTGTTCTCCATGAAGATCGAGTAGTGATCGAGCCGCCTCAAGCCGTGCTTGCGGAACAGATGCGCCAGCCGGTTGCTGCGTGCCTCGAGCTCGCGATAGGTGACCGCCTCGCCCGTCGCCGCCATGATGAAGGCGGGCTGGAGCGGGCGAAGGCGGGCATGCGTACCAGTATACATCGATCCTCCGAGTTTCGATCAGGCGGCAAGAAGCAGGATTTCGCGCACGTCTGCGGGGCCATCGATCTTGCGTGGGTTGCGCGGAATCCAGTTCGTACGCATCGCCTGTTCGGCGATGGCGTCGAAATGCTCCGGCGACACACGCACGTCAGTGAGGCTGCGCGGCATGCCGAGCGAACGGATGAAGGCATCGAGCACATCGGCGGCGTTGCGGCCGGGATAGCCCATGGCGGCGGAAACGATCATTTGCCGCTCGGCGTTGTCGCGTGCATTCCAGCGCATCACCGCCGGCAGCATGATGCAGGAGGTGTAGCCGTGCGGCACGTCGAAGGCCGCGCCCAACACGTAGCCGATGCCGTGGCTCGCGCCCATGGGCACGCCGGCTGAAAGTGCGCCCATCGACAGCCAGGTGCCGATCTGCGCGTCCATCCGGGCGTCGAGATCGGCAGGATCGGCCTTCACCCGCGGCAACGCGTCGGCGAGCATGGCGAGCCCCTTCACCGCTTGCGCATCGGCATAGGGATGCGTCTCGCGCGAGCAGATCGCTTCGACGCAATGATCGACGGCGCGGATGCCGGTGGACAGGAACAGCCATTCCGGCGTGTGCACGGTGATGGCGGGATCGAGGATGGTCGCGCGCGGCACAATGAGCGGATGCCGCAGCATCTGCTTCACATCCGTGCTGCGGTCGGTGACGCCAGCGATCGCGCTGAACTCGCCGCCGGCGATCGTGGTCGGCACGCTGATCTGTCGCACGCTTGGCGCGGTCATCTCGGGCGCGGTGCCCTTATGGACGCGGATGCGCTCGATGCCCTCGATGTCGTCGATATCGTTGGCAAGGCAGAGCTGCACCGCCTTGGCACCGTCGGTGATCGAGCCGCCGCCCACGGTGACGATGAGGTCGGCGCCCGCTTCGCGTGCGCTTTGGGTCGCCGCAATCACCGCCTCACGCGGCGTATGTGCCGGCATGGCGTCGAATAGTCCCGCGCAGCGCGGGCCAAGCGCCTCCTTGATCTTCGTGATCTCGTCGGTCTGTCGGTGGAGCGTGCCCGAAACCATCAGGAACGCGCGGCGCGTTCCCAGCCGGTCCATCTGCGCGACGATGGCGCCGGCTGCAGGATGGCCGAACACGACCTCCTCGATCGCGCCGAAAACGACACGTCCCTGATGCACGCCGGTCCTCCCCGGACAATTCGTCTTGTTTTTGTAGGGGCAGCCTAGCCGAGTGGTGGCCGTCCGTCATGCGCGAAGGCGCTGGGGTGGCCGCTCTGCTCCCTTGCAGGTTCTTACCGGGAGATGGACGGAAGAAAGCCCTGTCAACCCGCCATCCGGTCAAGGTGCTTGTCCAAGCCTCGCGCGCAGCGCGGTCTTGAACAGTTCATCATCGCAACACATCTTGTGTCGCCCGCGGGTAGGCGAGTACCCTGCTTTTTCTGCGGCTTTGATGCGAGGACCTGGGATGAGCGGACCTGACGGAAGCGAGCAGTTTGTCAAAAAGCACGATTTCGTTCAGCCTCGGCTCTACGCGACTATAGGCCTTCTCGCTGTGGCATTCGCGCTGGCCGGCTGCGACAAGCCGGCATCACAGGCCGCTGCCCCGCCGCCGGCGCAGGTGACAGTCGCCCAGCCGGTCAAGCGCACGGTCACCGATTGGGACGAGTTCACCGGCCGCTTCGAGGCGGTGGAGGAGGTGCAGGTGCGGCCGCGCGTCGGCGGCTTCGTCAACTCAGTCGAGTTCACGGACGGCGCCATCGTGCGTCAGGGCGATCTGCTCTACGTGATCGACCCGCGGCCGTTCGAGGCGGTGGCCACTCAGGCGGAGGGGCAGCTGTCGGATGCACGGGCCAAGGTGGAACTCGCCAAGCGCGAGCTCGATCGCGGCCTCAGCCTGGTGCAGACCAGTGCCGTCTCCGAGCAAGTGGTCGATCAGCGCCGCCAGGCCTTGCAGGCCGCGCATGCGGCCGAGATGCAGGCGGAAGGCGCGCTGAAGGCGGCGAAGCTCAACATCGAATTCACGCATGTCACGGCGCCGCTGACCGGCCGCGTCAGCCGCCACCTCGTCAGCCCCGGCAATCTCGTGCAGGGCAGCGACAACGCAACGTCGACGTTGCTGACCTCCATCGTGACGCTCGATCCGATCTACATCTATTTCGACATGGATGAGGCGACATTCATCAAATACAGCAAGCTGTGGTTCGAAGGTCGTCGCCCGAGCTCGCGCGACACGGCAAACCCGGTGCAAGTGTCTCTCGCCGGCGAGACCAAGCCGTCTCACGAAGGCGCCATCAACTTCCTCGACAATCGCCTCGACGTCTCCACGGGAACGCTGCGCAGCCGCGCGGTGGTCAAGAACACCGATTTGTCGATCCTGCCCGGCCAGTTCGGCCGCGTCCGCCTGATCGCGAGCGCGCCTTATGAGGCGCTGCTGATTCCGGACGCCGCTGTTGCGACCGACCAGTCCCGCAAGATAGTTCTCGTGGTGAAACCTGATGATACGGTCGAGGCGCGCCCTGTCTCGCTCGGGCCACTCGACGAGGGCCTGCGCGTGATCCGTGAAGGGCTGAAGCCGGACGATCGCGTCATCGTCAGCGGCATCCAGCGCGCCCGCGTCGGTGCCAAGGTCGCCCCGCAGACCGCGCAAACCCCGGCCGGTGGCAAGTCATGAACCTCGGCCGCCTCTCCATCAACCAGCCCATCCTGGCGATGGTGCTGTCGATCGTGCTGCTGATCGTCGGCGCGCTCGCTTATACCACGCTGCCGGTGTCCGAATATCCGCAAGTGGTGCCGCCCACCGTGGTCGTCACCACGCAATATCCCGGCGCCTCGGCGCAGACCGTGTCCGACACGGTCGCGGCTCCGATCGAGCAGCAGATCAACGGCGTCGAGGACATGCTGTATCTTTACAGCCAGGCGACCTCGAACGGACAGTTGACGATCACCGTCACCTTCAAGCTCGGCACCGATCTCGACAAGGCCCAGGTGCTGGTGCAGAACCGCGTCGCGATTGCACAGCCGCAATTGCCGGACGAGGTGCAGCGCAACGGCGTCGTCACCCGCAAGAACTCGCCCGACATCCTGATGGTCGTGTTCATGCTGTCGCCGGACGACACCTTCGACCAGCTCTACATATCCAACTACGCGCTGCTTCAGGTCCGCGACCAGCTGCTGCGCATCGACGGCGTCGGCGACATCCAGATTTTCGGCGCGCGCGACTATTCGATGCGGCTGTGGCTCGACCCTGACCGAATTGCCAATCTCGGCCTGACTTCGACCGAGGTGCTGGCCGCGATCCGCGCGCAGAACGTGCAGATTGCAGGCGGCCAGATCGCCGAGCCGCCGATCGCGGACCGCGCCTTCCAGCCCAACCTCACCTTCACCGGACGCCTGAAAGACCAGAAGCAGTTCGAGGACATCCTGATCAAGGCCGGTTCCGACGGTCGTACGGTGCGGCTGCGCGATGTCGCCCGCATCGAGCTCGGCGCACTGGCGTATTCCACCAACAGTTTCCTGTTGCGCAAATCGGCCGTCGCCATGCTGGTGACCCAGCGGCCCGGATCGAACGCGCTCGCGACGGCAAAGAGCATCTCCGACACCATGACGAAGCTCAAGGAGAGCTTTCCGAAAGGTCTCGACTACAACATCGGCTATAATCCGACCGAGTTCATCGCCCAGTCCGTCCACGAGCTGATCAAGACAATCTACGAAGCCATGCTGCTGGTGGTCGTCGTGGTGCTGGTGTTCCTGCAGGGATGGCGTCCCGCGATCATCCCGATCATCGCTATCCCGGTCTCGCTGGTCGGCACGTTTGCGGTGATGGCGGCGCTTGGATTCTCCATCAACAATCTGACCTTGTTCGGGCTCGTCCTCGCCGTCGGCATCGTCGTCGACGACGCCATCGTCGTGGTGGAGAATGTCGAGCGACATCTCGAGCATGGCATGAGCAGGCGTGATGCCGCGCTCAAGACCATGGAGGAGGTCGGCGGCGCGCTGGTCTCGATTGCGCTGGTGCTCAGCGCCGTGTTCGTGCCGACCGCGTTCTTAGGAGGCATATCCGGGCAGTTCTTCCAGCAATTCGCCGTCACCATTGCGGTTGCGACGGCGATCTCCTGCTTCTGCTCGCTGACGCTGTCGCCGGCGCTGGCCTCGCTGATCCTGACGCCGCACGAGGAGAAGAAGCCTCCGGCCGCTTGGAACGTGATCGCGCGCGGCTGGAACGCCTTCACCGGCGTCTTCAACCGCGTGTTCGACCGGCTCGCGCACGGCTATGCCAGCGTCGCCGATTTCGTGATCCGGCATTCCGTCGTGATGATCCTGATCTACGTCGTGCTGATCGGCAGCGCCGGCTGGCTGATCGTGACCACGCCGCAGGGCTTCATCCCGGCGCAGGATCGCGGCTACGTCATCATATCGGTGCAATTGCCCGGGGCGGCCTCGCTGGCGCGTACCACCGAGGTCGTGCGCGAGATCGAGCGGATCTCGCTGGATACGCCGGGTATCGTCCGCGTCGCCGCCTTCGCCGGTTTTTCCGGCGCCACGCGCACCCAGGCCGGCAATGCGGCGGCGCTGTTCCCGGTGTTCGACGAGCCCGAGGCGCGGCTGAAGAAGGGGCTGTCCGCGAACGCCATCACGGTCGAGCTGCGCAAGCGCCTGGCCGCGATCCAGGGCGCCTTCATCATCGTGATTCCGCCGCCGGCCGTACCCGGCATCGGCACCGGCGGCGGCTTCACCATCCGCATCCAGGACCGCCAGGGTCGCGGGCCTGAGCTGCTCGCCGCGGCCACCGACGAGCTCGTCGCCGCGGCGCGCAAATCGCCCTTGCTGCTCGCTCCGACGGTGTTCTCGCCGTTCTCAGCCAACACGCCGCAGCTCTTCGTCGACATCGACCGCACCAAGGCGCAGAAGCTCGGCGTGCCCATCGCCAACGTCAACGACACGATCCAGACCTATTTCGGATCGACCTATGTCAACGACTTCAATCTGTTCGGGCGCACCTATCACGTCACGGCGCAGGCGGACTTCCCGTTCCGGAAAGAGCCCAGCGATCTCGCGCGATTGCGGACGCGCAACGCCAATGGCGACATGGTGATGCTCGGCAGTGTGGTCGAGTTCAAGGACGTGTCCGGCCCCGACCGCGTGGCGCGCTACAATCTCTATGCGGCGTCCGAACTTCAGGGCGAACCGGCGCCGGGCACCAGCTCGACCACCGCGCTCAACACCATCAAGCAGCTCGCGGACGACACGCTGCCGAGCGGCTTCACCTTCGAGTGGACGGACCTGTCCTACCAGCAGATCACTGGCGGCAACGCCGGCCTCTACGTGTTCCCGATCTGCGTGCTGTTCGTCTATCTCGTGCTCGCCGCGCAATATGGCAGCTGGACGCTTCCGTTCGCGGTGATCCTGATCGTGCCGATGTGCCTGTTGGCTGCCACCATCGGCGTGCGCATCATGGGCCAGGACGTCAACATCCTCACGCAGATCGGCTTCGTCGTTCTGGTGGGGCTTGCAGCGAAGAACGCGATCCTGATCGTCGAGTTCGCGCGCGACATCGAGAACGAGGGCAAGCCGCGGCTGGAAGCCGTGATCGAGGCCTGCCGCCTGCGCCTGCGGCCGATCCTGATGACGTCGTTCGCCTTCATCCTCGGCGTGCTGCCGCTGGTGATCTCCAGCGGCTCCGGCTCGGAGATGCGGCAGGCCGTGGGCGTTGCCGTGTTCTTCGGCATGATCGGCGTCACGCTGTTCGGGCTTCTGTTCACGCCGATCTTCTATGTGGTGGTGCGGAACCTCGCAGAGGGACGGCGGGACAAGAAGCCGGAGATCGCGGCCTGACGACGGTCGGTGGTCACTGGCGCATCCCCATCACGGCTGTCGTCCCCGACGAGCGGCGACACGATTTTTGTGACACGCAGCTCCATACTAACGGCCTATTTGAAATGGATGGGCACGCGCGGGGTTCTTCACTAATATCCGCGCGATTTCACAACAGAAGACTTCTGGGAGTTAACATATGAAATCAGCCCTTTTGGTCGCTGCTGCAACCTCGGCCGTATTGCTCGCCGCGCCGGCCTCCGCGCAAGGCGTCAAGATCGGCATCCTCAACGATCAGTCCGGCGTCTATGCCGACTACGGCGGCAAATGGTCGGTCGAAGCGGCCAGGATGGCGATCGAGGATTTCGGCGGCGAGGTACTCGGCCAGAAGATCGAGCTCGTCACCGCCGACCACCAGAACAAGCCGGATCTCGCCAGCTCGATCGCGCGCCGCTGGTATGATGTCGAGAACGTCGACATGATCACGGAGCTGACGACCTCCTCGGTCGCGCTCGCGATCCACGAGCTTTCCAAGGAAAAGAAGAAGATCGACATCGTCGTCGGCGCCGCGACCTCGCGCCTCACCGGCGATGCCTGCCAGCCCTATGGCTTCCACTGGGCCTACGACACCCACGCGCTCGGCGTCGGCACCGGCGGCGCACTGACCAAGGCCGGCGGCGACACCTGGTTCTTCCTCACCGCGGATTACGCCTTCGGCTATGCGCTGGAGAAGGACACCAGCGAGATCGTCACCGCCAATGGCGGCAAGGTGGTCGGCTCGGTTCGCGTGCCGCTCAACTCCTCGGACTTCTCCTCCTTCCTGCTCCAGGCGCAGAGCTCGAAGGCGAAGATCGTGGGCCTCGCCAATGCCGGCCTCGACACCACCAACTCAATCAAGCAGGCGTCCGAGTTCGGCATCGTCTCAGGCGGCCAGAAGCTCGCGGGCCTCTTGATGACGCTCGCCGAAGTCAACGGCCTCGGTCTCCAGGCCGCGCAAGGCCTGGTGCTCACCGAAGGCTATTACTGGGATCTCAACGACAAGACGCGCAATCTCGGCGAACGCTTCCTCAAGCGCACCGGACGGATGCCGAGCATGATCCATGCGGGCACCTATTCGGCAACGCTGAGCTACCTGAAGGCCGTCAAGGCCGCCGGTACCAAGGACCCGGATGCCGTCGCCAAGAAGCTGAAGGAGCTGCCGGTCAACGACGATTTCGCGCAAGGCGGCAAGGTGCTCGAGAACGGCCGCATGGTCCACGACATGTATCTGTTCGAGGTCAAGAAGCCGTCGGAGTCGAAGAAGCCGTGGGACTATTACAAGCTGCTCGCCACGGTCCCGGGCGACAAGGCCTTCTTCACCGCCAAGGAAAGCGGCTGCCCGCTGACGAAGTAGGGAAGCGGCACAGCGAGCGCCACACACTCGGTGTCATCCCCGCCTAGTGCGCAATTGCGCACGGGAGCGGGGATCCATAACCCCAGGGAGACGTGTGGCGCGAGATGCCCACTCCGAGTCTTCGCAAAACGACTTACTGTGGGTATGGGTCGGATCTTCGCTGCGCTCGTCCGGGACGACAGCGGAATGTATGGCGGCGGATTGCCTCACACCATCCGCAACACCACAGCTCCCAGCGTTCCTGCCCACAACGCCATGGCGGCGATGCTCTGGATCGCGAAACCCATGCCGCGCTTGGCCGCAGCCTTCGAATAGCCGACGAAATAGACGATGCGGCCGATGATCCAGATCACGCCGATACCCGCCGCGATGGCGTCGCTGATATAGATCGCGAACAGCCACAGCGCTGGCAGGAAGATCGGCATCCATTCCAGCGTGTTCATCTGGATGCGGAAGGCGCGTTCGAAATCCGGATGGCCCGACATCGCGGGCACCTTGACGCCGGTCTTTGTGCGCGAGCGTGACACGTTGATGGCGGTGAAGAAATAAAAGGCGATCGCAAGCAGCGTGACCAGGGCGGTGAGATGATACATGGTTGGTTCCTCGATGAGATGGCGCTTCAATAGCCCGTCAGCTCGAGATAGCCAACGCCGTCATGCGTCCCGGCAAAGCTGATCGGTCCTTCCCAATAGGAAAAGCCGGTCCCCATCCAGGCCCTGGGATTGAGCGGCTTGCACAGAATCGAGAACGATCGCGAGGGGATTGCGATCTGCCACTCCACCGGCAACTTGCGTCCCGCGACATCCGCGGTTGCCTTCGGCATCATCTGGATGTCGCTGCCCGCAATCATCTGCGTCTCGCCCGTGGCGCTGATCCAGTTGCCGAACGGATAATCCTTGCCGTCCTTCTGCCGCAGCCGGTACAGCATCAGCTTGTCGCCGGATGCGAGATGCAGCGAGAGCCAGTCCCAGCCGGTCTGGTCGGTATCGAGCGGCTGGCTGCTCCATTCCCTGTCCATCCAGGCCTGGCCGGTGACATCGACGGACCTGGCATCGATCGTGAAGTTGCCGCGCGCCCGATAGAACGGCTGGCTGTAATAGTAGGATGCCTGGCCGCGCTCGGACTTGCGGCTGTAGCCGCCGTCGCCTTGCAAGACCACCGGCCGGTCCGCCTCCAGCGTCAGCGCATAGCTGAAATCGGTGCCGGACGCCTTCAGCGTCAGCGGCGCCAGTGTGCGATCATCGGTGCGCTCGCTACTCTTCATCTCCCAGTCGTCGATCCAGGCATCGAACGGTTTGGCTGTCACGCCGGCCTGCCCCACGCCACCGCGCGAAAACGTTTCGGCGAAGCGGTGGGTGTCGGCGCGCGTCACCGCGGCATGCGCCATCCACACCTGCTGATTGGCCCAGCCTTCGCCTTGCGGACCCGGCTGCGCGGCCTGGCGGAACAGCGTCCATTGCAGGCCGCACGCCGCGCCGCTGCCATCGACGAGGTTTGCCGTGAGATACCACCATTCGATGCGAAAGTCCGGATGCGGCCCGTGATCGGCGGGAAAGGTGAATGCCTTTCCCGGCGTGACCTTGGCAAAGCCGTCGGCGGTCTCGCCGAGCCCGGCATAGCCCTGCGCGCCGGCGCGCCGCGCGAGAGCGAGGGCGGCGATGCCGGCGGCGAAGGCGCGCCGCGAGATCCGGTCAGCGCTCATTGGCAAACACCTTGACGAGAGTCGCCGGCTGCATCCGTGCCAGCCGCAGCATCGGCAGCAAGGCGGCCACCAGCGAAGCAAGCAGTGCGACCACGACCAGCTCGATCAATTGCAGCGGAAACACGTGGAACGGCAGCCGCCAGCCGAATGCCTTCACATTGACGATCGCAATCAGGCACCACGCCACCAGCAGGCCGAGCGGCACCGCCAGCACGGACGTGAACAGTGCGACCGAGAGCGCCTTGGTCAGCTCGATCGCGGCAAGGCGCGGCCGCGTGATGCCGATCGCCCACAGCGGCGCGAGCTGCGGCAGTCGGGAATTCGCCAGCGTCAGCAGGCTCGTGAGAAGCGCGATGCCGGCGACGCCGAGCGTGAAGGCGTTCAGCGCCGAGGTGACCGCGAAGGTGCGATTGAAGATGCGGATCGATTCCGCCTTCACCGTCGCCTGATCGGCGACGCTGCGGTCGTCGAGCGCAAACTGCTTCTGCAAAGCCGCGATCAGGCCGGGGATATTTTCCTTGGCGACGATCAGGCCCATCCGCGTCTGCGGCGTCTGCGGAAACTGCCGGACCAGCGCCGCGACATTCACGGCAAGCTGCCCCCTGGGATTGCCGTAATCGGCATAGATGCCGACGATGTCGAGCTCCCAGGTGCCGCCCGGCGCCGGCACTTCGATCACATCACCGAGGCGCACATTCAGCCGGCGGCTCAACTGCTCGCTGATGAAGGCGGCGTTCCCCGGCACCAGCCGGGTCCAGGCGCGCGGCGCGGCTTGCAGCAGCGGCCAGCGCTCGCGATACAGCGCGTGATCGGGCAGGCCGAGCAGCTCCACGGGCTGGCCCTGAATCTGCGCTTCCGCGCGTCCGCCCGAGAGGGTCGCCTGGACTTCGCTGCGCTGCTTCAGCCAGTTGCGGATCGCAACGCCTTGGGCATTGTCGGACGCGCTGATGTAGACGTCGGCGGCGAGCCGCCCGTCGAGCCAGCCGATGAAGGTGCGGCTGAAGGTCTCCACCATGGTGGACACGCCGACATTGACGGCGAGGGCGAGCAGCAGCGCCATCAGCGCGAGCGACAATCCGGAAAGCTGTTGTCGGCTGTCCGCCCAGAACCACAGCGCAAGCGGGCCACGCGCGACGCGCTGGCCGGCGAGCAGGATGATGTCGAGGAAGGCCGGCAGGATCAGCGCCGCACCTAACATCAGGGCGGCGAGCACGCCAAAGCCCGCGATCAGCGATTGCCCGTAGTGGAGCAGCAACAGAGCGACCGCGAACACGGCGCAGGCCGCACAGCTCTGCAGGACCAGCCAGCGGCGTTGCCGTTGCTGCCAGGCTCGCGGCTGGGCGGTTGCCAGCACCGGCATCCTGATCGCCTTGATCAGGCTCGTTGTTGCCGCCACCAGCGCGCCGGCAACGCTGATGCCGATGCCGGCGAGCCACCATTCGCCTCGCAGGCTGAGCTGCCCCGGGATCTGCGCGCCATAGAGCCCGCGCAGCGAGGCCGCGACGTCGGGCAGCAGGGCCGCGGCGATGAAATAGCCGCAAGCGAGCCCGATCAGCCCGGCGATCAGCGCCAGTGCCACCAGCTCGACCACCAGCACCGTGTTGACCAGCCGCGCCGAGGCGCCGCAGGCGCGCAAGGTCCGCAGCATCGGCAGCCGCTGCTCGAAGGCGAGGCCGACGGCCGAATTGACGATGAACAGGCCGACAAAGAACGACAACAGGCCGAACGCGGTGAGATTGAGATGGAAACTGTCGGTGAGGTGCTCAAGCTCCGTCTCGGCATCCGGCTCGACCCGCTGCAACTGCTCGCCAACGACGCTGGCCAGCGGCGCCGGCTTGCCCTTCGGTTTGCCGATCAGGAGCCGGGACACCTGATCCGGCTTGTTGAGGAGGCGCTGTGCCACGCCGATATCGACCACGAGCACGTCTGGCACGAGTTGCGGCAGCACGCGCAGCGGCGGCAGCTTTGCGCCATTGCTGATCGCCGGCGCCGCGCCTTCCGCCTCCTGCAAGTCGGCCAGCGTTTCCCGCGCGACCAGCGTCTGGCCCGGCGGCGCCACGAAGCTGCCCAGATCTGCGGCACCGAGACGCGGCGCGTTGCCGACATCGGCCGGCAGCGTCACCGGCTCGATGCCGAGCAGCCGCGCCGAGCGCCCGTTGATTTGGACCCGTCCCTCCAGCACCGGCGAGACCGGCCAGCCCGCGCGCCGGAGCTTGACGAACAGTTCCTGGGAAAAGGTTGCCGCATTTGGCGCCACCAGCATCGCCGTGCGCACGCCGCCGAACGTCGCCGCGGCACGGTCATAGGCATTGCGGGCCTGCTGGTTGATCGCCTGCACGCCGCTCCATAGCGCGGTCGCCGCGATCAGCCCGATCAGCAGCGTGGCGAACTGCATCTTGTGACGCCGCCAATGGCTGAGCAGCACGGCGAGGATCCACAGCGCGCGCCTCATGCGATGCGCCCCGCATGCAGGGTGAGGTGACGGTCGAGGGTCGCAGCCAGATGCAGGCTGTGCGTCACCATCAGGAAGCCGCAGCCGGTGCGCGCGACGAGGTCGCGCGTCAGCGACAGCACGTCCTCGGCGGTGGCTTCGTCCAGATTGCCGGTCGGCTCGTCCGCGAGCAGCAACGCGGGCTTTGTCGCCAGCGCGCGGCCGATCGCGACCCGTTGTTGCTGGCCGCCTGATATTTGCTCTGGATAACGCTTGAGCAGGCTGCCGAGTCCGAGCCGCTCGACAAGCTCCTTGATCCAGGCGGCATCAAGTCGGCCGGCGATCCGGGCCTGGAAGGCGAGATTGTCCGCGACCGAGAGGCTCGGAATCAGGTTGAATTGCTGAAAGACCAGCCCGATGCGATCCCGCCGCAAGCTGGCGCGTCCCGCATCCGACAGCTTGGTGACCTCGATCTCCTCGAGCCGGATCGTGCCGCCGTCGGCAGCATCGAGCCCCGCGATCAGGTGCAGCAATGTGCTCTTGCCGCTGCCGGACTCGCCGGTCAGCGCGACGCGTTCGCCGTGCCTGAGGTCGAGATCGACGCCGCGCAGCACATGGACCGGCTCGTCGGCCGACGAGAACGTCTTGGAAAGATTTCGGATGCTCAGCACGATGAATGGCGCCGGACGGAATTAACGGAATTGCTGCGTAGCACACCTGCTGCGGAAATGCCGGGTTGCGTTGGTTGTGAAGCCGTTGTTAGCTTCCAAGACGGCCAAATCAAAAAAGGGCCAAAAAGACATACGGGGAGATTCATGAGCGCTCAGGGAACGCCAGCGGTGGCGGGCAAGACGGCAGGGCAATCCAAGGCAACGCCGAAGGGAGCCTGGACCGTTACATTTCTCCTCTTTCTCTTCATGGTGGTGAACTTCGCGGACAAGATCGTCGTGGGTCTCGCCGGCGTGCCGATCATGACAGACATGAAACTCAGCGCCGAGCAGTTCGGCCTGCTCGGATCTTCTTTCTTCTTCCTGTTCTCGATCTCCGCCATCGTGGTCGGCTTCATCGTCAACAAGGTGCCGACGCGCTGGGTGCTGCTTGCTCTGGCTGTCATCTGGGCGCTGGCGCAATTTCCGATGGTCGGCACCGTCTCCTTCACCACGCTCCTGATCTGCCGCATCGTGCTGGGCGCCGGCGAAGGCCCGGCCTTCTCGGTCGCCGCGCACGCCATCTACAAATGGTTCCCCGACGAGAAGCGCACGCTGCCGACCGCGATCCTGTCGCAAGGCTCGGCCTTCGGCGTCATCCTCGCGGTGCCGGCGCTGAACTGGGTCATCGTCAACCATTCCTGGCACTATGCCTTCGGCGCGCTTGGCGTCGTCGGCCTGATCTGGGTTGCGGCCTGGCTCACGCTCGGCAAGGAAGGGCCGCTGGAGGACACGCAAGTCTCGGCCGCGACCGAGCCGAAGATCCCTTATTTGCAGCTTCTCACCTCGCGCACCTTCATCGGCTGCGTCGCCGCAACCTTCGGCGCCTATTGGGCGCTGTCGCTCGGCCTGACATGGTTCACGCCGTTCATCGTCAAGGGGCTCGGCTTCTCACAGAGCCAGGCCGGCTTCATCTCGATCCTGCCCTGGGTGTTCGGCGCCACCGTCGTCATGCTCACCGGCTGGATCTCGCAGGTGATGATGGCGCGCGGCTACAACACCCGTGCGGCGCGCGGCGTTCTCGGCTCGGTGCCGCTGGTGATCGGCGGGCTGATCCTGGCGATGATGCCGCATGTCCAGGGCGCGGGCCTCCAGATCGCGTTGCTTGTGGTCGGCTCGGGCCTGTGCGGGGCGATCTATGTCGTCTGCCCGCCCATGCTCGGCGAATTCACTCCGACGTCGCAGCGCGGCGCGATTCTCGCGATCTACGGAGCGCTCTACACGCTCGCCGGCATCATCGCGCCGGCCGTGATGGGGGCCACGATCCAGCGTGCCGGCAGCATGCTCGACGGCTACATGACCGGCTTCACCATCAACGCCGTGATCATGGTCTGCTCCGGCCTGCTCGGCCTGCTGCTGTTGTGGCCGAACACCGAAAAGGCCAGGCTGACGCGTGGCGCCGCTCCGCAGGCCGCAGCACTGAAGGGCGCGGTGTCGCCGACGTAAGGCGATGCTCTCCTGCCCTCCCCTGGAGGGCAGGGCTATCGCATATGGAAGCGCGGCGGGAAACTCGCCTGCGGCCATCCTTCGAGACGCCCGCCTCGGCGGGCCCTCAGGATGAGGGCGGAGTGTGCAGCGGCAGTTTCAAAGGACACCGCTCTAGCGAAGCCTCATCCTGAGGAGACCGCGGAGCGGTCGTCTCGAAGGACGAGGCGCTTGCTCAGACCTTTCCGAGAGATCATATGCGATTCCCCTCCCCTCCAGGGGAGGGTAAGCAAGGCCGCCCGTCTCGCTAATTCAGCCCCTGCGCACCACGAATCAGCCTGCCCGGCCGACGTCCCGTGGCCGCGCCGTGCCGCCGCGTCACCACGCCCGACACGATGGTCGCCTCGTAGCCATCGACATCCTGCAGCAACCTCCGCCCGCCGACCGGCAGATCGTAATGCACCTTCGGCGGATGCAGATGCAGCCGGTCGTAGTCGATCACGTTGACGTCGGCCTTGTAGCCGGGCGCAATCAGGCCGCGGTCGGTGAGGCCGACCGAGAGCGCGGTCTTGCGCGACTGCGCCGCGACCACGAACGGGATCGTGAGCTTCTCGCCGCGCCTGCGGTCGCGCGTCCAGTGCGTCAGCAGATAGGTCGGGAAGCTCGCGTCGCAGATGATGCCGCAATGCGCGCCGCCGTCGGACAGGCCCGGCACCGATTGCGGATCGAGCAGCATCTCGCGCGTCGCATCGAGATTGCCGTCGGAATAGTTCAGGAAGGGCACGTAGAGCATGCCGCGGCCTTCGTCCGACAGCATGGCATCATAGGCGAGCTCCTCCGGCTGACGGCCCTGCCTGCGCGCTTGCGCCCCCAGCGCGTTCTCCGGCGGCTGCTCGTAATCGGGGGGATCGCCGAGCAGAAACATCTTGTCGTAGTCGGGACGGAAGAACAGCGGATCGTCGGTCGCGGTCGCCGTCTCGCTCAGGATCGCCTTGCGCACGTCAGGCTGGCGCAGCCGCGCCAAACGTTCCTGCAGCGGCAGATGGGCGGTCGCCCTGTAGCTCGGATGGGTCTGGAAAGGGTTGCGCGAGAGCTCGAGCCCGAGCAAGAGACCAACGGGGCGCGCCGCGATCTGGGCGGTGATGGAGAGGCCGCGCCGCGCTGCCGCATTGATCTCGTCCAGCGTCTGGCGCCAGCGCTGCGGTGCCTTGTCGTTCTGCGTGATCGAGAACGAGATCGGGCATTTCGTCGATTCTGCGACCCGCAGCATCATCGGCAAGTCTTCGTGGATGGTGGAGAGGTCGAGCACGAACTGCAGCACGCTGCGGCCCTGCCGGTGCATCGCGCCGGCAATCGCGGTGAGCTCGTCCTCGCCTGCTTTCAGCGTCGGCGTGAAATCGCCGGTCGAGGTGCGGTGGTTGAGCGTGCGCGAGGTCGAGAAGCCGAGCGCACCGGATCGCACTGCCTCGCCCGCGAGCTTTGCCATCGCCGCATTGTCCTCCGCGGTCGAGGGATCGCGGCGCGCGCCACGCTCGCCCATGACATAGACGCGCAGCGCCGCATGCGGCAGTTGCGCGCCGACATCGATGTCGAAATCGCGCCTGGAGAGCCAGTCCATGTAATCCGGAAAGCTCTCCCAGGCCCAGGGAATGCCGGCGCTCAGCACCGGCTCCGGAATATCCTCGACGCCTTCCATGAGCTGGATCAGGCGGGTGTGGTCATCAGGCTTGCACGGCGCAAAGCCGACGCCGCAATTGCCCATGATCGCCGTGGTGACGCCGTTCTGCGAGGACGGCGTGATGTCCTGGCTCCAGGTGACCTGCCCGTCGTAGTGGGTGTGCACGTCGACGAAGCCAGGTGTCACCAGCTTGCCGCGCGCGTCGATCTCTTCGTGTCCCTTCGACGCAATCTTGCCGACCGCGCTGATCTTACCGCCGGTGATGGCGACATCAGCCTCGAACAGCTCGCCGCCGCTGCCGTCCGCGACGGTGCCGCCGCGGATCACGAGATCAGGGGTGCTCATGGTGTTTCTTCCCGTTTTGCTGTTTTGCTTTTCTCTATCCGTCGTCCCGGACAAGCGAAGCGCTGATCCGGGACCCATCCACAGGGAGACGTTTTGCGAAGACTCGTCGTGACCTGTCTTGCGCTGCGATTCCTCCCTGTGGTTATGGGTCCCTGCGCCCCGTGCGCAATTGCGCACTCGGCAGGGACGACGGTTGAATTTGTAGCTCAAGCCTTGGCCGGCTTCCGCTCCGTGAACGGCGACAGCACCACCGTCGCGAGCATGAAGATCACGGACGCCCCGAACACCCAGTGTGGCGCATTCTGGTCCATGATCCAGCCGAACAGCAGCGGGCTGACGATGCCGCCGAGATTGAAACCGGTGGAGACGATGCCGAAGGCGCGCCCCGCAGCGCCGGCGGGCGCCGCATTGCGCACCAGCATGTCGCGGGAGGGCGCGATCACGCCGGAGAGGAAGCCCGCGGTCGCCATCGTGGCGGTCAGCGCCCAGCCCGGCAGCGTCACCAGCGCGATCAGCAGCACGATTGCCGCGTTCGCCGCAAAGCAGGCAGCCGCGACATAGCCGTGACGCTCGGTGTGGTCGGCGAGGAAGCCGCCCGCGAGCACGCCGATGGCGCTGGCGCCCAGGAACGCCGTCAGCGCGATGTTGGCGGCGGAGTAAGAGGCGTCGTAACCGCTCATCAGCGCCACTACGCCGAAATTGTTGATGCCGGCGACCGACAGGCTGAGCAGCATGAACAGCGCGGTCAGGGTGATCAGCGCCGGCGTGATCACCGCCTGCTTCGGCGCGGTCTCGCCGCCCGGCTTCTTCTTGTGCGCGCCGGCCTCGGGAATACCCATGGCGATCAGCAGCAACGCCACCAGGATCGCGATCGCGCCCGACGCGATCAGCGCGCCGCCGCCGCCGGACACGGTGACGAGCGCGGCAACGATCGCCGGCGCCACCGCACCACCGAGAAAGCCAGCAAAGGTGTGGATCGAAAAGGCGCGGCCCATCCGCGCTTCGTCCATGTGCTCGGCCAGGATCGCGTAATCGGCGGGATGGTAGACGCTGTTGGCGAGGCCGAGCAGCACGGCGCAGGCGATCAGTGAAGCGTAGCTGAGGTGCAGCCCAAGCAGGATCAGCGCGCAGCCGCCGAGCGTCAGCCCGGCCAGCAAAATCCTGCGCGCACCGAAATGGTCGACGAGATAGCCGGTCGGCGCCTGCGTCAGACCCGAGACGACGGCGAGTGTGGTCAGCGCAAAGCCGAGCTCGACATAGCCGACGCCGAGCTTTTCCTTCAGGAACGGGAACAGCATCGGCAGGACCAGCAGATGGAAATGGCTGACCCAATGCGCGATCGAGATTCCGGTCAGCGTGCGCGGCGCACTGTCCGCCTTGGCTTGCTGCGGTGCGGCGAGAACGTCGACCATTGCAGTTCCGTTTCACTCCCGATGGAGGCGCAAACTATCGGGGAGAGCGGTTATTTGTCCATGAACGCAGGCGCATGGCAGCTAGCGCGGGTCGGGGCGCTGCCATCTCAAGACTTGCTCACTGGTTCAGCGAGGCACACTGCGCTCCCTCCCCCACGCGGGAACGCACCGTTCGTGAGGCGAATTCCACACCCTCACAACGGCTCGTCATCCGGACCGTAGCGGTCGCGTTTGGGCGTAGCGATGTCGCCGTCCTCGTAATCATCCTCATCGAGAGGAGGAGGGGGTATCTTTGCCTTGTCTTCCGCCCGCTTCGTGTCGGCGGTCTTGGGCGGCTCGCTCGGCTTGACGGTCGTATTCCCGGTCTTGGCCATGGCTGGTCCCGGATGGTGATGCTGCATCCGAATCTACCCGCCAAATATGTGCGGTTCCTGACTTAACTCAAGGCCCGCGACGAAGCCCTCAGTGCACGACCGGCCCGCCCGCCTTCTTCCAGGCATCGATGCCGCCGGCGATATGGGCGGTGTTGAGAAGCCCGGCCTCCTTCGCGGCCGCAACCGCCATCGCCGAGCGTTCGCCGAAGGCACAGAAGAACACCACGCGGCGGCCGGTGGCGGCGGCGACCTCGCGCAGCATGCCGCCGGGCTTGAGACCCTCCTCGACGGACGGATAGGGCGTGTGCAGCGCGCCCTCGATCATGCCGTGCTTCAACCGCTCATTGGTCTCGCGCAGATCGACCAGCAGCATGTCGGGTCGGCCGAGAATCCGGATCGCCTCGCCGGCGCTGAGCGCGCGGCCCTCTTTCTCGAGCTCCTCCTGATGCAGGCCGACATGCATGTTGGCGGGCACCGCCACGTCCATCATCTTCGGATTGGGCAGCTTCAGGTTCGCCATCAGCTCGATATATTCGTCGACCGAGCGCACCTGGAGCCGCGGATTGTAGCGCTTCTCCTCGCCGATGGTGGAGACGGTATCGCCCTTGTAGTCATGCGCCGGGAACACCATCGTCTCGTCCGGCAGCTTCAAGAGGCGGTTGAAGATCGAATCGTATTGCGCGCGGGATGAGCCGTTCTGGAAATCGGTGCGGCCGGTGCCGCGGATCAGAAGCGTGTCACCGGTGAAGACGCGGTCGCCCATCAGATAGGAATACGAATCGTCGGTGTGACCCGGCGTGTACATCACGTCGAGCGACAAGCCCTCGATCGTCACCCTGTCGCCGTCGGCCACCCGCATCGCCACCACGTCGGCCTTGGTCTGGTCGCCCATCACGGTCATGCAATGGGTGCGGTCGCGCAGTTCGCCGAGGCCGGTGACGTGGTCGGCATGCAGATGCGTATCGACGGCTTTCACCAGCTTGAGGTCGAGCTCGCGCAGCAATTGGCAGTAGCGGTCGACCTTCTCCAGCACGGGATCGAGGATCAGCGCCTCGCCGCCGGCACGACTGGCCAAGAGATAGCTGTAGGTGCCTGAAACGCTGTCGAAGAGCTGGCGAAAGATCATGGCTGGGACCCGGCGTGGAACCAATTTTTGAAGATTCTACTACGCTACGGGTCAGAAAGAGAAGCAATTCACTGTGTGGACAAGAAAATTTAGAAGATCTTTATTGCAGACGGAGCGGGGGGATGGTTCGGGCGATGACCGGTCCACAAATTCGGTGTCGTCCCTGCGAACGCAGGGATGACAGGGAGAGGGTCGCGGCGGCATGCTACAAACCCCCGGTCAGGCCTACGGCCTCACCACCGTGTACCCGTTCTCCGCCAGAAACAGGATCTGCCCAACCCCCACCTGCACCGGCGTCGCCGCTGGGATGAACTCCGGCCGCTTGCCTGTCTCCCGCTCGATCGTATCGACGGTGTTGAGGCAGATGTCGAAGCGAACGCCCTGTGCGATCAGGCTCTCGACCTGCTTGCGGCGGTCGCTGCCGGCGAGAAGCAGGTCGATGCCGGGACCGAACACCACCACCTCGATCGCGATCTTGTCGGGATCGTAGGCCTTCAGCAGGTTATTGGCGACGCTCAGCACCAGCGCCTGCTTCTTCGCCTCGCCGTCGGAGAGCTGCAGCACGATCCTGTGCTCGGCGAACGGCTTGTCCTGGAGCGGCACCTGTTGTGCCAGAGCGGGCGGGGCCGCCGCCCAGACGAGCAGTGCCAGCATCATCGCGGATATGAGCTGCGACCTCATCATCCCTGTCCTGCAATGCCTGGATTGCCCTCGACTCCCTTCAGCGTCACGCCGGAGCCGAGCCGCTCCGGCAACATCCGGCCCGAGCGCAGATACTTGCCGACGACGTCCCACACCGGCGCGCCTTGCTGGCCGTTGACCGAAGCCCAGCCCGCGACCTTGTAGCGATGTCTGGCGCTGAGCACCTTGCCGCTGCCAAGCCTCAGCTCCGAGATGCGGCTGCCGATCGCGGCTGTCGGCGTGCAGGTGTAGCTGAGCCCGCCGACGCGCACCATGTCGCCGCCCTGCTGGTAATAGGGATCGGCGTTGAAGAGATTGTCGCAGACGTCTTCCAGCACGTCCTTGATCTGGGCTCCCGTCATTTCCTGCACATAGGTCTCGGGATAGGTGATCGCGGTTTCCGCGAGCAGATCCTCCATGGTCAGCGCCTGGCCGGGCAGCGCGGTGACGCCCCAGCGGAAGCCCGGCGACAGCGCGATCTCGGCGTCGAGCTCGGCACGCAGCGCCGTGCAGATCAATTCGTCGACGGGTCCGGAGAAATTGTCGCGGCGGTAGAGCAGGCGATCCGGCGTTGCGATCTTCTCCGACCAGTCGCTCACATGCGGCGCGCGCAGCCGGCCGATCAGCTCGGCCATGGCAGGGTCGGGCTTCAGCAGCTCGGAATAGACCGGCAGCAGATGATAGTGGATGTCGCTGACCTTGCCCTTGTCGAGTGCAAGATCGAGCACGGCCAGGAATTTCCCGTTGGAGCCGGCATTGGTGACGAGCGTCGTGCCGCCCGCATTCTTCACGGCAATCGGCTGCGGCACGGCATCATGGGTGTGGCCGCCGAGGATGACGTCGATGCCGGTGACCCGGCTTGCGAGCTTGAGGTCGACATCCATGCCGTTGTGCGACAGCAGGACGACGGCATCGACCTTGTCGGCGCCACGCAAGGCGTCGACATGCTTCTGCAATTCCTCCTCGCGGATGCCGAAGCTCCAGTCCGGTGTGAACCGTTTGGGATGTGCGATCGGAACGTAAGGGAAAGCCTGGCCGACGATCGCGATGCGATGCCCGCCGAGCTCCTTGATCATCGAGGGCTTGAACACGCGGCCCGTGGCCTTGTCGAAGGCGGGGGCGTCGTTGAACGCGGCTTCCTCGGTCAGGAACACGTTCTGCGCCAGGAATTCGCCCTTGAAGCGCTCGAGATTGTCGCGCAGCGCCTGCTCGCCATAGGTGAATTCCCAATGCCCGGTCATCGCCTCGATGCCGAGCAGATTGGCGACTTCGACCATGTCGCGGCCCTGCATCACGTTGGCAAGCCCGGTGCCCTGCCAGAGATCGCCGCCGTCGACGAGCAGCGAACGCTTCTCGCCGACATCGCTACGCAAGCGATCGATCAGCGTCTTCAGGTGGGCGAAGCCGCCGAGCTTGCCGAAGCGGCCTGCGGACTTCTCGAACTCTAAGCAGGTGAAGGCATAGGCATCGGCGCTGTCGGGCCGGATGCCGAACCGCTCCAGAAAGGCGCGGCCGACCAGATGTGGCGGCCGCCCCGCCATCTCGCCGATGCCGATATTGACGCTGGGCTCGCGGAAATAGACCGGATTGAGCTGCGCATGCGTGTCGGTGATGTGCAGGATCCGCGCATCGCCGAACCGCTCGAGGTCGTAGATGCTGGCGGCCTCAGTGCCGCGGGCCAGCCGCGGCAGGCCGAGCGTTGCTGCGGCAAGGCCCGCACTTTTCAGGAAATCGCGGCGGCGGATCGCCATCCAAAAATTCTCTGCGCCTCTCGTGATCGTCGGACTGTTCCACTCAGGAGCAGTCTAGCGGATTTCCATCGCCTTCCAGGCTTCTTTTTCGGACGTGGCCTGGAAGATCGACGCCTTCGCCAGCGCCTCGGCCTCCTTGGCTGCGGCAACCGCACGGTCGAAATCGCCGCCTTCGCCAGCCCTCTTCGCTGCTGTCAGCGCAGATACGGTCACGGTCCACTGATTGCGCATGCCGGCCGCCTCCTTGGAGGCGGCTTCGGCGGCGGCATACGCCGCCTTGTAGTCCGCCTCGTTTGCCGCGCGCGCGGATGGCGCAAGGCTCGAGACAAGCAGCATGGCGAGAGCAAGTGACCGCTTCATGGCCGTGCTCCCGGGCCCGAGATCGGCAGGCCGTTGGCGACGTAGGACAGGAAATATTCGACGTCGCGATATTCATCCGACTGCGGCTCCAGCGGAACCGCGCGGGTCTGGCTGTTGCAGGTGACGAAGCGGCGGCTGGTGGTGCCCATGCCGCTCCATTCGGAGCGGTAGATCGGCATCGCGTTGAGGATGCCGAGCGCCGGCGCCAGGGTCTCGGCGCGGATGCGCTCACCCGGGCTCTGCACATGGCAGCTCGCGCAGGAGAAATTCATCTGGCCGCGCCGCGTGTAGAAATAGCGCTTGCCGTTCTCGTACGCCGCCAGCGCACGGGGATCGTCGGGAATCTTGATGTCCATCGGCTTGCCGCGCGAGGTATAGGCCATGTAGGCGGTGAGCGAAGCCATCTCGTCCTTGACGTAGGAATAGGGCGCTTCGCCGTTGGCCTCGCGGCAGCGGTTGAGTGCGAGCTCGAGCGTGACGACCTTGCCTTCCTTCTCGTCGAAATAGGGATAGTTCTGGCGGATGCCGATGCCGCCGTTCGGGAAGCAGTCGGCGTAGCTCTTGCCGTTCTTGAACGGGGTCGAGAACATCTCCTTGCCGGCATCGAGCGCGAACTCGTAAGGCGGGAATTCCTCCTTCTCCCGCCACTGCCGCTTCATGTCCTCGTTCATGGAATAAGGACCGTTGACGAAATCCTCGTGCTTCACGTTCGGAAACTTCTGGAAGAAGAAGCTCTGGAACGCCTTGGCATCGGCGACGGGATCGACCTTGTCCGCTGCGACGACGCGCGTTGCGGCGAAAGCAAGCGCCGCGAGTGCGACGAAGGCTGAGCCGAGCAGAATCGCGGCGCGCTGTTTCATCACGCGATCTTCGCGGTGGTCGTATCCGACGCACCCTTGTTGTCGGTCCAGGAGATCTTGAGCTCGTCGCCCTTCCTGGCGCCCTTGAAGCTGAACTTGACGTAGGGGTCCTTGGAGACCGCAGTGCCCCAATTGGCGACGAAGACGTCCTTGCCGTTACATTCGAACTTCAGCTCCTGAATGAAGTGCGCCGGAATCGGCTCGCCCTTGGAATCCTTGACCAGGCCGGTGTCCATGGGGTGCTGGATCAGCGTCTGCACCTCGGTGATGTCGCCGTTGGTGGTGGCGCGTACGCGAATGCTGGATGCCATCTCAAACTCTTTTCGCTTAGCCGCCGCAGCCGCCGACGGTGACCTTGACCTCTTTGGTCGCGCTGTAGAGCTTGCCGTCGGCTTCCACGATCGCGGTCAGTTTGGTGGTCTTGGCCATCTTCAGCCGGTTGGCGACGGCGGGGATCGTGCCGTCGGGGATCTTGTAGCTTGCTGCGAGCGCGTTCGGGTTCTCGGCCACGAAGAACGAGATCGAGGTCACCTTGTCGAGCGACGTCGTCACCGAGATCGGCACCACGCCGCCGTTCTCGGCGATCTCCGGCGCGTCGAGCTTGATCTTGTCGGACGGCTCCGCGGTCCTGCCATAGAGTGCCTTGATCGCGTCCGCCTCGTTCTTCTGCTTGAACGCCTCTTCCGGATATTTGTCGTTGGCTGCGGCGCGCGCCGGAGCGGCGCCGAACGGCAGATTGCCGAGGCCGAGCAGCGCGACACTGGCTGCGCCCTGAAGGATCAGGCGCCGTGTCGGATGAAGGCCGGTGGTCGCGGTCATCTCAAGTCTCCTGGGCAGCCGGCCGTTACAGGGTCTGCAGGAAATCAACGATCGCGTTGATCTCCTGTTCGGTCAAAATCCTGTTCCGGCCGAACGGCGGCATCATGGTCTGCGGGTTGCGCTTGGTCTCGTCGAAGATGATCGCGACCAGCTCGTTGCGATCGGGGTATTTGGCCTTGAGGTCCTTCAGTTCCGGACCGATCGTTCCGGGCAGGTCGCCGCCTTCGATGACGTGGCAGGTCAGGCAATTGCCCTTGCCGCGGTCGAAGGCGAGCTTCCGGCCCTCGGTCACGGTGGACTGCGCTCCCGCCGGGGCCACAGCCGCGCCAGCGAGGAGGCCCAGCGCAACCAATAGGGCGGGCTTGCAAGGAAAGACGGTCAAGGCATCGTCCGGAGCGGTATGTCGGTGATCTCGTTTGCGGAATTGTTCAAAAGCACAAAGGGCATCGCCTGACAATCAAGACTATGCACGCAGCAAAATGGCGTTAATATCCTCCGCATTGCAACTGATGAGATCATTCGTTCATCAGATGGGCTGGGACTAGCAAATTATTCTCGGGGCGTTTTGGCCCTTAGCCGTATTTCCTGTTTCACATTTTTGGGGACGTCACTTGGCTGAATATGTCGTCGAGTTTGGCAGGGATGGCGGACGGGTCGAGCCGGATGGCCGGCTAGATGCGCCGGCCTTCCATCGCAATCACGAACCGATTTGGGCGGCGCTGGAAAAGCATCTCGCCGGTTGCACCGGCAGCGTGGTGGAACTCGGCAGTGGAACCGGCCAGCACGTGGTTCATTTCGCCCGCTACACACCCGAGCTGATCTGGTGGCCGAGCGACCTCAACCAGCGCCATCTCAAGAGCATCGAAGCCTGGCGCGTGCATGCGGGCCTGCCGAACATCCGTTCGCCCCTGCGGATCGATCTCACCGATCCCGACTGGTGCCCGGAGATGAAGACCGGGCAGGGGCCGACGAGTCTTGCCGCCGTGTTCTGCGCCAACGTCATTCACATCGCGCCCTGGGCCGTGGCCGAAGGCCTGTTCGCCGGCGCCTGCCGCTATTTGCGTCCCGACGGCAAGCTGTTCCTCTACGGCCCCTTCAAGCGCGACGGCAAGCACACTGCGCTCAGCAATGCGGTGTTCGACACCTCCTTGCGCGAAGGCAATCCCGAATGGGGCGTGCGCGACATCGGCGACGTCGAGAGTCTCGCGCGTGGCGCAGGCCTTCGCCTCGTCGATACCACCGAGATGCCCGCGAACAATCTCGCGCTGGTGTTTGCGAGGAGCTAGGAGGTCGTCATGCCCGGGCTTGTCCCGGGCATCCACGTTCTTCGGGTACCACGGCAAGGCGTGGATGGCCGGGTCAAGCCCGGCCATGACGATGTGGAGACGTCAGCGCATCCAACTCTAGCCTTCATCCTTCCACCCAATCCTCTCCTTCAGAAACCTGAAGCCGAGCACTTCGAAGCCGGCGCGCTCCTTGTTGTCCTTGCCGTAGCCGTGGCCGCCGGCGGCCGGCTCGTAGAACCAGGCCTCGTACCCCATCGCCTGGAGCTTTGCGGCCATCTTGCGGGCATGGCCGGGATGAACGCGGTCGTCGCGCCGCGTTGTCGCGATCAGGATCGGCGGATAGGCCTGGCCGGCCTTCACGTTGTGATAGGCCGAGTAGGTCTTCAGCCACTCCCACTCGTCGGGCTTGTCGGGATCGCCATATTCCGCGATCCAGCTCGCGCCCGCGAGCAGCTTCGTGTAGCGGCGCATGTCGATCAGCGGGATGGTGCAGAACAGCGCGCCGAAGCGTTCGGGGTAGCGCACCAGCATGTTGGTGATGAGGATGCCGCCGTTCGATCCGCCCTGCGCCGCGATGCGCTTCGGCTGCGTCACGCCGCGCCGCACGAGATCGGCAGCCACCGCCGCGAAATCGTCATGCGACAGTTTCTTGCCGGCAAGCCGTCCGGCATCGTGCCAGCGCGTGCCGAACTCGCCGCCGCCGCGCAAGTTTGCCTGCACCGTCGTGCCGCCGCGCTCCAGCCATAGCTTGCCGAGCGAGGCGTTGTAGTACGGCTTCACCGAATGTCCGAAGCCGCCATAGGCGCTCATATAGACCGGCGCATCGCCGGTCTCCCCGGCGGGCCCGGTCTGCACATAGGGAATACGCTCGCCGTCGATCGAGATCGCCTCGTGCTGGGTCACCACGAGACCTTCGGCGGTGAATGTCCTCGGCGCCTGCTTCAGCACGGTCGGGCTGGCAACGCCGCGCGCGATCAACAGCAGCGACGGCGGCGTGAGCGGGTCCTGCACATTGGCGAGCAGGTCGCCATTGCTTTCGGAGGGATGGCGATCGAGCGGCCAGACGTCGACGACGCCGATCTGCGGCAGGCCGCCAAGCGTCTCGCGGCTCCAGTCCGTCGCGGATGGCGTGCAGATCTCGAAGCGCGGCTTGAGCTCGTCGAGGATCGAGAGGACCAGCTTTCCGGCCGCCCAGAACAAACCCTGCAGCGCGCGCCGCGGTGCCGGCTCGAACAGCACCGCGAAATCGCGGCTGCCGGCAAGGAACGCCGAGAGCGAGATGCCGAGCACGGTATCGGTGGCATAGGTCCGGCCCTGGACCGTCCAGTCCTTGCGCAGCTTCATCGCGAACCAGTCGCCATGCGCCTGCATCCAGATCCCGGTCGGCAAATCGAGCTTCGTCGTCGTGCCCGCCGCATCGCGCAGCCAGATCGCGTGATTGAAGAAGTCGATCTGGTCGACGATCCAGACCCGCGGCGCCGCACCGGTGTGGTCGGCGCTGCCATAGATCATCATATGATCGGCCGCGGTCTCGATGATCATCTGCGCCTGATCGACAGGCTGGCCTCGCCGCCACAGGCGAACGGTTCGCGCATAGCCCGAGCTCGTCGCCATGCCCTCGCCATAGGCGCTCGACAGCAGCAGCGTGTCGGCATCGAGCCAGTCGACGCTGCCTTTTGCTTCCGGCAGCGTGAAGCCGTCCGCCACGAAGCCCTTCGTGGCGAGGTCGAACTCGCGAAGCGTGACGGCGTCGCTGCCGCCGCGCGACAGGCTCAGGATCGCACGCGAGCTTCCCGGCATCGTGGCGATCCCGCCGAGCAGCCAGTCCTCGCCTTCGCTCGCCGCGAGCTGGTCGATATCCAGCATGGTCTCCCACGCCGGATCGGCTTTGCGAAATTCCGCCAGCGTCGTGCGCCGCCACAGGCCGCGCGGGTTGCCGGCATCCTTCCAGAGGTTGTGGAGATCGTTGCCGCGCCGGCTGACGTAGGGAATGTTGTCCGGCCGGTCGTAGATCGCCGCGAGGATATCGCGGTCGCGCACGAAAGCCGCTCCGCCGAACGCGGCGAGCGTCAGGCTGTTCTGCCGCTCCACGAAATCGAGCGCCTGCGTGCCCTCGATCTCTTCCAGCCACAGCCAGGGATCGTCGTCGGGAGCGCTGAGCGTGGGCCTGTCGTCGACGGACATGAACGAAACTCCAAAAACTAGCGGCGGATAGGATTTGATCGAGCGCAAGCCGTCAAGGGCGCGGCCCGCTATCATCTGTCCGATTGCGTCAGAGGCATGGCCTGCGCCCGTTTGCGCCGGTTGCCCGCCTTCCCATGCCCCTCCATAGTGCCGCGAATCAAACGAGCCCTCGTGAGCCCTTGGGGCGGAAATGCCGATGCTGGACGTGACTGCAGCCAATGAGATCGCCGACGACGCCCGCGTGCGTGCCAATGTGGTGCGCCTTGCCGCTGCGCAGGCGCTCACCGGCGCCAACTCCGCGGTGATCTTCGCCACCGGCGCGATCGTCGGCGCCACGCTCGCGCCCGACATGTCGTTCGCGACCGTGCCGATCTCGATGTATGTGGTGGGCCTCGCTGCCGGTACGCTGCCGACCGGGGCGATCTCGCGCCGCTTCGGTCGCCGCGTGGCTTTCGTCATCGGCACGGGCCTCGGCACGCTCACCGGCCTGCTCGGCTCGGTCGCGATCCTGCAAGGCTCGTTCGCACTGTTCTGTGTCGCGACCTTCCTGGGCGGTCTCTACGGCGCCGTGGCGCAGTCCTATCGCTTCGCCGCCGCCGACGGCGCCAGCGCGGACTATCGCCCGAAGGCAGTGTCCTGGGTGATGGCGGGCGGCGTGTTCGCCGGCGTGCTCGGTCCACAGCTCGTGCAATGGACCATGGACGTCTGGCAGCCCTATCTGTTCGCCTTCAGCTTTCTGGTGCAGGCCGCGGTGGCGCTGGTCGCCATGGGCATCGTCGCCGGCGTCGACATGCCGAAGCCCGCGCCGGCCGATCTGCACGGCGGCCGGCCGCTGCTCACCATCGTGACCCAGCCGCGTTTCATCGCGGCGGCGCTGTGCGGCGCGATCTCATATCCCATGATGAATCTGGTGATGACCTCGGCACCGCTCGCCATGCAGATGTGCGGCCTCAGCGTGTCCGATTCCAATTTCGGCCTGCAATGGCACATCGTCGCGATGTACGGACCGAGCTTCTTCACGGGCACGCTGATCGCCCGCTTCGGTGCGCCGAAGATCGTGGCCGCCGGCCTGCTGCTGGAAGCCGGCGCCGCCGGTATTGGCCTCTCCGGCCTCACCGCCATGCATTTCTGGGCCACGCTGGTCGTGCTCGGGGTGGGCTGGAATTTCTCCTTCATCGGTGCCTCCGCGCTGGTGCTGGAGACGCACCGTCCGCAGGAGCGCAACAAGGTGCAGGCGTTCAACGATTTCCTGGTGTTCGGCATGATGGCGATCGGCTCGTTCTCCTCGGGCCAGTTGCTCGCCAATTACGGCTGGTCGGCGGTGAACCTGGTGGTGTTCCCGCCGGTGGTGCTGGGCCTTGTCGTGCTCTCGCTGGTGTCCTGGGCTCGCCGCCGCAGGGCGCGGCTGGATGCGGCCATGGGTGAGTTTCCTGACGGCGTGTGAATTGGCGGGAGGCTGTCAGCAGCGTTGATGCTTCGATCGCCGTCGAAGTGATTTTCTGGTGAGGGTTAGTTAGATGTCGTCATGGCCGGGCTTGTCCCGGCTGCTTCGGCCGCGCAGGCGGGACAGGCCCGAGCTGACGGAGTAGGCGGCAATGCTTGATAATCCCCAACAGCCCACGATCGACGAATCCACACTTCGCTACGAAGGCTGGCGCATCGTCGCGGTCTGCTTCCTGCTTGCCACCTTCGGCTGGGGTCTCGGCTTCTACGGCCAGAGTGTCTATGTCGCCGAGCTCCAGCGCGCGCGGGGCTGGCCGACCACGCTGATCTCCGCGGGGACGACGTTCTTCTATCTGTTTGGCGCGCTGCTCGTCGTCTTCGTCGGCGAAGCCGTGCGGAGATACGGCCCGCGCCTCTGCCTGATTGCGGGCACGCTGGCGATGGCGGCCGCCGCGGTCGCGATCGGCACGGTGCGCGAGCCCTGGCAGCTATATCTCGCCGATGCCGTGCTCGCCTTTGGCTGGGCCGGCACCAGTCTCGCCATGATCACCAACACGATCAGCTTGTGGTTCGACCGCAAGCGCGGCATGGCGATCAGCCTGGCGCTGAACGGCGCAAGCTTCGGCGGCATCGCCGGCGTGCCGCTGCTGGTGATGCTGATCGGCCAGATCGGCTTTGCCGGCGCGATGTATGCCGCTGCCGGCGCCATGCTGGTGCTGCTGCTGCCGGTGATCCTGCTTCTCGTCGGCCGCCCGCCCGACCTTCACGGCCGGCACGCAGCGGCGAAGGCCAAACCGCAATCCTCGACGCAGATCCGCGCATGGGCGCTGCGTGACGTCGGCTTCCTCACGGTGACGACCGCCTTCGCCCTGGTGCTGTTCGCCCAGGTCGGCTTCATCGTGCACCTGATCTCGTTCCTCGATCCCGTAATCGGTCGCGAGCGCGCGGCGGTCGCCGTCGCTGTGTTGACGGCGATGGCGGTGGTCGGCCGCGTGCTGTTCTCGATGGTGATCGACCGCCTCGATCAGCGCCTTGCGTCCGCGCTGTCGTTCCTCAGCCAGGCGGCCGCGCTTCTCGTCGTCATCAATCTGCACGATGACTATGTGCTGATCGCAGCCTGCGCGGTGTTCGGCTTCTCGGTCGGCAACCTCATCACCTTGCCGTCGCTGATCGTGCAGCAGGAATTCGATTCCGCCGCGTTCGGCGTGCTGATCAGCCTCAACACCGCGATCAACCAGGTGACCTACGCGTTCGGCCCGGGCGTCGTCGGCTTCCTGCGCGATTGGTCCGGCGGCTATGTGCTGCCGTTCTATCTCTGCATCGCGCTGGAGGTGGTGGCGGCGGCGCTGATCATGGTGCGGGGAAGGTCCCACAAAACTGCGTAGAGACGCGGCGGCGCCTCAACATGCTCCGTCATTGCGAGGAGCTCTTGCGACGAAGCAAATCCAGACTGTCTCCGCGGAAAGATTCTGGATTGCCTCGCTGCGCTCGCAATGACGTGGGGAGAGCGGGGCTTATCCCTCCCGCTGTTTCAGCAACGCCTCCACATCCAGCCGCTTGGTGAACATCGCCAGCTTCCCGTCCGGCCCGAACGGCCATTGCTCCCTCGGCTTGTCCCAGTACAGCTCAACGCCGTTCTGGTCGGGATCGCGCAAATACAGCGCCTCGCTGACGCCGTGATCGCTGGCGCCATCCAGCGTAATGCCGGCCGTGAGCACGCGGTGCAGCGCATCCGCCAGCGCGGGGCGCGTTGGATAGAGGATCGCGGTGTGAAACAGCCCGGTCGCATCAGGCGGCGGCGGCGAGCCGCCCTTGCTCTCCCAGGTGTTGAGCCCGATATGGTGGTGGTAGCCGCCGGCCGAGATGAAGGCCGCGCCCGAGCCCATGCGCTGCATCAGCTCGAAGCCGAGCACGCCGCAATAGAAGCCGAGCGCGCGATCGAGATCGGCGACCTTGAGATGGACGTGGCCGATCCTGGTGCCGGCGGCGACGGCGGGGCTTTGCGACATGGGAATGCTCCGTTGCTGAGCTCCACATAGGGCGGGGCTCGGGACAGCGCTATTGCTCATCTCGAAACCCATCGTTTCCCGATAAGAAGCTAGGCCAGCTCCGACACCTCGCCTTCCGGCAGGCCGAACTCGAACGTGTTGAGCGTCATCGACACCAGCGTGTAATAGCCGCAGAGCCCGATCACCTCCACGACGCCGCGTTCGCCGAGCAGTTTTACCGCGTCATCATAGAGCCCCTTCTCGACGCCGTGGCCTTCATGCAGCGACTTCGCGACGTCGTAGATCATCCTGCCCTTGGGATCGTCGAAGTCGGGCGTGCGGCGGTCGCGGATCGCGTCGATGATCTCGGGCTTCATGCCGCCCGCAAGTGCCAGGCGCTTATGCGCGTACCATTCGTAGTGCGCGGTCCAGTGCCGCGCCGTCACCAGGATCGCGATCTCCGAGAGCTTTGCCGGGAAGATCGTGTCGAAACGCAAGACCTCGCCGAGCCGCGTCGCGTGACGCGCCATCTCCGGACTGTTGAGCCAGGCCATCATCGGCGCCGGCGGCTTGCCGCGCTTGCCGGCAATCGATTCGTCGTAGGTCTGGCGCTGAATCTCGTTCATTTCGCCAGGCGAAAGAAGCTTCAGGCGCATTGTTGTTTCCTCTTTGTTTTCAAGGCTCGCCGCAGAGCGACTATAGCCGAATGCGAGTTGCGGAAGTGGTTGAATTCCGCGGGGGCTTGGCCCAGAGTCGTGCCCAACAAGTCGATTTTGATTGATGGAAACGACCATGAGCGATTCTGAGACAGCTGATCTCGAAACATTCCGCAACGAGACGCGCGCCTGGCTGGAAGCCAATTGCCCGCCGGAGATGCGCAAGCCCGCGACGTCGGATGCCGACGTGTTCTGGGGCGGGCGTAACGCAAAGTTCTCGTCCGAGCCGCAGCGTATCTGGTTCGAGCGGATGCGCGACAAGGGTTGGACCGTACCGGACTGGCCGAAGGAATATGGCGGCGGCGGCCTCAGCGCGGCCGAGCACAAGGTGCTGCGCGCCGAGATGGCGCGGATCGGCGCGCGGCCGCCGCTGTCGAGCTTCGGCATCTGGATGCTCGGGCCGGCGCTTTTGAAGTACGGCAACGACGCCCAGAAGAAGGAGCATTTGCCGAAGATCGCGGCGGGCGAGATCCGCTGGTGTCAGGGCTATTCCGAGCCGAATGCCGGCTCCGATCTCGCCTCGCTCCAGACCCGCGCCGAGAGCGACGGCGACGACTTCATCATCAACGGCCAGAAGATCTGGACGTCCTATGCCAATTACGCCGACTGGATCTTCTGCCTGGTGCGCACTGATCCCACTGCTAAGAAGCATGACGGCATCAGCTTCATCCTGTTCGACATGACCTCGAAGGGCGTCTCGACCAAGCCGATCCTTTTGATCTCCGGTTATTCGCCGTTCTGCGAGACCTTCTTCGACAATGTCCGCGTGCCGAAGTCGCACGTGGTCGGCACCATCAACCGTGGCTGGGACGTCGCAAAATATCTGCTCCAGCACGAGCGCGCGATGATCTCAGGGATGGGCGAGCGCGGCGTCGGCCGGCCCCTCGGCCAGATCGCGGCCGACTCCGTCGGCACCGATGGGCAAGGCAGGCTGGACGATGCCATGCTGCGCGGCCAGATCGCGCGCTTCGACGTCGATGAAGCTGCGCTCGCGGCCTGCGCCGAGCGCGCGGTCGATCTCGCCAAGGCCGGGCAGGCGCATCCGGCGTTCTCGTCGGCGATGAAATATTACGGCACCGAGCTCAACAAGCGCCGTCACGAAATCCTGATGTCGGCCGGCGGCGTCGATGCGCTGGAATGGGAGAGCGAGCGCTCCAGGCAGGGCGCGCGCCCGCGCGCCTGGCTGCGCACCAAGGCCAACTCGATCGAGGGCGGCACGTCCGAGGTCATGCTCGGCATCGTCGCCAAGCGCATCCTGGATCTGCCGGGGGCGTGAGGCACACTCTCACCACGCGTCATTCCGGGGCGCCGCGATAGCGGCGAGCCCGGAATCCATAATCGCCAGTCGGGAGTATGGATTCCGGGCCTGCGCCTGCAGCGCATCCCGGAATGACGAACCAAGATAGATTTCGAATCGGAAACACACACATGGCCCTCGTCCTCACCGAAGAACAATCGATGCTCCGCGACAGCGCCCGCGGGCTGATCAGCGACAAGGCGCCAGTGTCGCACCTGCGTCGCTTGCGCGACAGCAAGGACCCCACCGGCTTCTCCAAGGAGCTTTGGCATTCCTTTGCCGAGATGGGTTTTGCCGGCCTTCTGGTGCCGGAAGAGTTCGGCGGCAGCGGCCTCGGCCATGTCGAAGCCGGCGTCGTCATGGAGGAGATCGGCCGCACCCTGATGCCGTCGCCCTTCCTCGCCACCAGCGTGGTCGCAGCCTCGGCGCTGAATCGCGGCGGCAATTCCGCGCAGAAGTCGGAATATCTGTCGAAGATCGCGAGCGGCTCGCTGCTCGCAACGCTCGCAATCGACGAGGGCGCCAAGCACCGTCCGCTCCACACCAGCTTGCAGGCCGTGCGTGCCGGCAACGGCTTCAAGCTCAGCGGTGCCAAGGCGCTGGTGGTCGATGGTCACGTCGCCGATCTCCTGATCGTCGCGGCGCGCACCGCGGGCTCTGCCGGCGAACGCGAGGGGCTGACGCTGTTCCTGGTGAACGCTGCGGCGAAGGGCGTGGCGATCGAGCGCACCATCATGGTCGACGCGCACAATGCAGCGCGGATCGAATTTGCCAACGTCGAGGTCAACGCCGACAGCGTGCTCGGCGAGGTCGATCAGGCGGCCGGACTGCTCGATGGCGTGCTCGATATCGGCCGCGGCGCGGTCGCGGCCGAAATGGTCGGCCTCAGCGATGAGGTGTTTGGCCGCACCGTCGAATACCTGAAGAGCAGAAAGCAGTTCGGCAAGCTGATCGGCGAATTCCAGGCGCTGCAGCACCGCGCTGCCGAGCTCTATGTCGACATCGAGATCACCCGCGCCGCGGTGATGAAGGCGCTGCAGGCCCTGGATGCCGACGGCGCCAAAGCGGCCTCAGCCGTCGCAGTCGCCAAGGCCCGCGCCGGCACCACCGCCACGCGCGCGGTGCAGGAAGGCGTGCAGATGCATGGCGGCATGGGCATGACCGACCAGTTCGACATCGGCTTCTTCATGAAGCGCGCGCGGGTATGCGAGGAATTGTTCGGCGATGCGAACTATCACACCGAACAGCTGGCGAGGGCGCGGGGGTATTGAGGTCCATCCCCTCAGGGTGAGGAGAGAAAGCGTGGCGCGTAGCCCGGATGAGCGCAGCGACATCCGGGAATGCCGCGGGCGCCACCCCGCATATCGCTTCGCTCATGCGGGCTACGGGATCGAGCGAGTCGAAACCGCTTGCCCCAGACTGAAGGAGCGCGCTCCTCAGGATGAGGGGAGAAAACGTTACCTATCAGCCGGCATGGCCGGGCTCGTCCCGGCCATCCACGTTCTTGACCTACCTCAAAACCGTGGATGCCCGGGACAAGCCCGGGCATGACGATTGAGAGCGTGGCGCGAGCCTTGGCTCAAGCTCGCAATGACGGAGGTTAAACCGCCTACCGCATCGGTGGTGCGTACTGCACGCCTCCGGCATTCCACAGCTGGTTCATGCCGCGCGGGATCTTCAGCTTGGACTTCTCGCCGATGTTTCGGTCGTACATCTCGCCGTAATTGCCGACGTGGCGGATGATGCGCGCGGCCCAGTCCTTGGTGAGGCCGAGCTGCTCGCCGTAGCGGCCCTCGGTGCCGACGAGGCGCATCACTTCCGGCTTCTTCGACTTCAAGGCCTCGTCGATGTTCTCCGAGGTCACACCCAGCTCCTCGGCGTTGATCATGGCATACAGCGTCCACTTCACGATCATCATCCAGTCGTCGTCGCGCTGGCGCACGACGGGGGCGAGCGGCTCCTTGGAGATCATGTCCGGCAGGATCATGTGGTCACCGGGTTTCGAGAGGTTCAGCCGCAGCGCATAAAGCTGGGAGACGTCGGCCGAGAGCGTGTCGCACTTGCCGGTGTCGTAGGCCTTCACGACGTCGTCGAGCTTGTCGAACTTCACCTCTTCATACTTCATGTTGTTGACGCGGAAGTAATCGGCGACGTTGAGTGTGGTCGTGGTTCCGCTCTGCACGCAGACCTTGCTACCGGTCAGGTCCAGCGAGGTCTCCTTGTTGCGCGTGCGCGGCACCATGAAGCCGACGCCGTCGTAATAGGCCACGGCCGGGAAGTAGAGGTCGTAGTCGAGCTCGCGCGCCATGCTCCAGGTCGTGTTGCGCGAGAGGATGTCGACCTTGCGGCTCTGCAGCTCCTTGAAACGCTCATTGGCGTCGAGCGGAACGAATTTCGCCTTGCCCGGATCGTTGAAGATCGCTGCGGCGACCGCGCGGCAGAAATCGACGTCGAAGCCGGTCCAGTTGCCCTTGTCGTCGGGGATCGAGAAGCCCGGCAGGCCCCTGTTGACGCCGCACAGCACTTCGCCGCGGCGAACCGTGCGCTTCAAGGTGCGGGTGTCGTAGAATTCATAGATGATGGCCAGGACGGCGACCAGCACGGCGATGGCGAGCCCGATCAGCAGGCCGCCACGAAAAGTGCGCATCATGTTGCTCTCTCGAAAGTATCGGGAAAAGGAATTTGGAGGAGGGTTTGAGCATGATCCTGAGGATCATGCTCAAACCATAGCCCTTAGAGTTCAGGCTTCTGCCGAATGACGACCTTGGTCCCGACCGGGACGCGCTCGTAGAGATCGGCGACGTCGTTGTTGACGAGACGGAAGCAGCCGGAGGACACCTTGGTACCGATCGTGTCAGGACGGTTGGTGCCGTGGATGCGGTAGACCGTAGTCCCCAGATACATGGCGCGGGCGCCCAACGGATTGCCGGGGCCGCCGGCCATGAAGCGTGGCAGATAGGGCTGGCGCTGGATCATCTCCGGCGGCGGCGTCCAGTCCGGCCACTCCTTCTTGTTGGTGATGGTCACCAGCCCCTGCCACTGGAAACCGTCGCGGCCGACGCCGATGCCATAGCGGATCGCGCGCCCGCCGGGCTGCACCAGATAGAGGTGCCGTTCTGCGGTCGAGACGATGATCGTTCCCGGCGGCTCGGTGGTGCGGAAGTAGACCACCTGCTTCTGCCATTCCGGATCGAGCTGGTAGCCGTCATCGGCGATCAGGCCCGGCTCGTCCCCGCGGTCCGGCTGCTGGGCGAAGGCTTGCGGCGTGAACAGAATCAGGCCGATCGCAGCCACAAACATCCCGGTCAGGCGACGAAAATCCGTCATGTAAAGCTCTCCCCGCTGCCACAGCGCAAATCAATCAGGAACCATCAAACCTGAGGGGCAAGTTCATGGCAAGTTGATGGCGTGCCGCCCTGATATGTCACGAGAATGCTTTGGTTTTTTGACGGGGCCGGAGCAATGCCACGAACAGGGGATGGCGCGAAAAGCAGTGATTTGTCGTGGCTGGGCTCGATGCACTCCCTCGCTCGCTCGCGGGATCGAATTCAAAGGTGCCGTCATGCCCCGGGCTTGTCCCGGGCATCCACGTTTTTGGTGCCAAGTGCAGAGACGTGGATGGCCGGGACAGGCCCGGCCATGACGATGTGGAGGCCTCGAGGTCCCGATCGCCTGCACCGATATCAGATCTTGCTATTCTCCGCCGCAATCCCGAGCCGTCGGACGATCTCGGTGGCCACGGCGCGCGCCTCGGCTCGCGACCCGATGCGGGGGCTGCGAAACCGTCGCCCCGAGTGCAGCCGGATCACGACGATGCAGTGCTCGTCCTCGGACCGGCCGCGGCGCTCGACGGTGATCGTCTTCACGTCGCGCCCCTCGATATGGTCCGCGCGCAGGCTGCCATCGCCCCACAGGCGCTCGACGCGAATGTCCGACGGCCGGATGATCCAGAAGGCGCCCGTCAGAAGGTTGGCGTATCTGTGCACCGCGAATGCAGCGATCGCGCCGATCGGGAGCAGCATGAGGTCGACCGGGCCGGGCGGCAGGCCGCGCCAGAGCTTGTAGGCGTAGGGAACAGCGCACAATGCGACGGCGATCAACGCCACGATCCGGATGTCCCTTGCTGGAAACGGCTCGAGAGGATCGCCGAGACGCATCTCGGGATTGCTGGCATCGAGCGGATTGACCGGGGTCTCGACGTCGGGAACGCCGAACTGCATGGCGATCCGGGCCACCGTGTCACGGACATGGGTGACGTCGGAAATCGGCGGGGATGTCAGGCGCTCTCCGGAGGCCAGCGTGAAGGCCAGCTGGAACCGGGCTTTCACCCTCTTGCTGCCGGGAACCTGCAATCCGCTGATGTCGTCTTTCGGGACGACCCGCGTGCGGAGCTTTCCGAACGGACGCTGTTGCCCGATCAGGATCTCGTTCGACGTGATGATCCACACCACCGCTGGCGCCATCATGATGCCGACCACGAACCCCGCCCCCACGAGGAGCGCGACCAACGAGATGATGATTTCCAGGGTGTCGTGCGTGAACAGGCCGGGCGTGAAGCACAGCGCAACCGCGGCCGCAAAACCGGACATGACCAGCCGCTGCGCGATCGAGGCGCCTTCACGGAGGCGAATGTCGGTGCTGGTGGTCGCGTCGTCCATTGCGGGCGGCTGATTGCGTCGCCTGCGAAACTCCACGGACGGCTCCGTGGAGTCAAGCAACAAGGACGACAATTGGTACCCTGCCGCGCGATCGCCGCGCGGCATCAGCTGTCGACGTTCAGCAGCCTTGCCACCGTGCGGTCGATCTGTTCATAGCTGCCCTCGCCGGCGTGCTGGAACACGATTTTGCCGGTCTGGTCGATGATGTATTGCGCCGGCCAATATTGGTTGCGATAGGCGTTCCAGGTCTTGGAATCGTTGTCCTGCGCCACCGGATAGGTGATGCCGTGGCGCTTCAGTGCGGCCTGCACGTTGGCGACCGACCGCTCGAACGGGAATTCCGGCGTGTGCACGCCGACCACGACGAGGCCCCTGTCCTTGTACTTGGCGTAGAGGCTGGTGACGTGCGGCAGCGTGTTGACGCAGTTGACGCAGCCATAGGTCCAGAAGTCGACCAGCACGACCTTGCCGCGGAGGTCGGCGATGTTGAGCGGTTTTGAGTTGAACCAGTTGTTGATGCCGATGAAGTCGGGCGCGGTCTCGTGGGTCGCGGCAGCGACGCGGACGGGGCTTGCGCGGGAGACCTCGTCGCAGATGCCGGGGATGACCGCGCCGGTGACGGAGAAGCCGATCAGTGCGGCGGAAACGGCGATCAGTCTGAGAGTCATGGAAGCGTCCTCCGGGTGAAGTCTTCGACGATTAGAGGCCGATCTGGCCGGTGGGATAGAAGCCGGTGAGCCACGCCACGATCAGCGTGTCGTATTGGAAATACGCCGCGACCGCGAAGCCGATCACGACGACGCCAAAGCCCTGCTGCAGCCGCGGCGAGATGCGTGCGAGGCTGCGCACGCGCGTGGTTGCGGCCTGTCCGCCATAGGCGATCGCCAGCATCGGGATCGCCGCGCCGATGGCGTAGGCGACCAGCAGCGTGCCGGCCCAGGCAAGGTTCTTCGAGGTCGCGACCAGCGTCAGGATCGAGCCGAGCACGGGGCCCGCGCAGGGCGTCCAGACCAGGCCCAGCGTGGTGCCGAGCACGAGCCCGCCGAGCGCACCGTCGCGCTGCGCGCCGCTCGAGCTGCCGAGATCCAGCCAGCCATTGAGTCGTGCCGACAGCCACTCGAACGGCGCCGGCCACAGCATCAACAGGCCGAATCCGAGCAGCAGGATCGATGCGGCTTCGCGCAGCACGTTCGGGTCGAAATCGAGCGCCTGCGTGATCGCGCCGAGCAGCAGCGCGACTGCGGAGAACGAGACGACGAAGCCGAGCGCGATCATCGCCGGCCGCAGATGCCCCGCGCGCCCGATCGAGGCGCCGAGCAGGATCGGCAACATCGGCAGCGTGCAGGGTGCGGCGATGGTGAGGATGCCGGCAAGGAGAGCGAAGAGAAGTTCGAGCATGGCGCACTCGTGGAGGAGGTCACGAGGGCAGTTCGCGAGCAGGCGGGATGTCGTTACGCGGCGTCACGCCTTCGTGACGGGGCGGATTTCTGCAGAGGTCGTCATGCCCGGGCTTGTTCCCGGGCATCCACGTCTTTGGGCCGCGAGGAAGGCGTGGATGGCCGGGACAAGCCCGGCCATGACGATGCGGAGGCATGAGAGCACCCCAAATACAAAACGACCCGGAGGGGGGCATCCCGTCCGGGTCGCTGGAGGTCTTGGGAGGTTTAACGAAACCGTATGTGAGACTTTTAGGGAGGAAGTTTTTCCGCCCGATGTTGTGCTTCGTTTCAATTGTTTCGTCGCCGGTAACACTTCTGTGTCCGGGGACAGGGCCTGAACTGCGGTCCTATCCCATTGAATTGATTGGATTTAGGCGGCGAAACGATCGACGCCGGCGCCCTTAAGCAAATCGGCCAGCTGCTTGCGGGCATAGAACATCCGCGTCTTCACCGTGCTCTGGGGGATGCCGATGATCTGCCCGACCTCCTCCACCGACTTCTCGTGATAGTAGACGAGGTTGATGATCTCCCGATGCGCCGGCGACAGCTTCTGCACGCAGGCGCGCAGGATGGCGCTGGTGTCGCTGCGGTCGAGCGAGGTCTCCGGCGTGTCGGCACCATCAGGAATCTGGCGCACGTCCTCCTGGTCGATGTCCTCGAAGCGGCGCTGGCGCATCGCGGTCAGCGCCTTGAAGCGGGCGATCGAGAGCAGCCAGGTCGAGACCTGCGAGCGGCCCTGGAATTGGCCGGCGGTCCGCCACACGTCCAGGAACACCTGGCTGACGAGGTCTTCGGCCGCGGTGGCGTCGCGCACGATGCGCAGGATGAAGCGGTAAACCCGCACATTGTGCCGGCAATAAAGGATGTGCATGGACGTCCGGTTGCCGTCGGCAATGCTTTCGAGAAGCATGTCGTCCGAGGTCGCCTGAGCGGCAATGATGCTCTGGCTGGCTTGGGCGTTGAAGGCGATGACGTTCTGCATGGACTTGGCTCCCCGTAGCGCCGCAACCGAGCGGCGTTTCCTTGAGCCGAAGTGTTAATGAGCCAACGTTTCGGGACGTCTGCACGAAAAGAGGAAAATGGTTTCGTGCGACGCCATATTGTTTCGTCGCAACGGCAGCGACGAAACATTTGGGGCAAAAAGGCGTGGAATTTCAATGCACGGAAAATACGGGGGGTAGGAATTTGGGGCTGAGCGGAGGTGCCGGAACGTATTTCGGGCTGTTGCGTTCGTCCCCCCCTCGCCGTGATTCCGGGGTCGCCCTTCGGGCGCCCCGGAATGACGGCACGCCCCTAAGCCTTTTCGCCCGACGGAGAAAACAGATAGCCGCCGCCGCGGATGGTGCGGATCACGGCAGGCTTTGCCGGGTCGGGCTCGATCTTGCGGCGGATGCGCATGATGCGGAGATCGACGGCGCGATCGAAGGCCTCGGCGTCGCGCGCATTGGCCAATTCCAGCAGGCGCTCGCGCGACAGCACGCGCTTCGGATTCGCCGCGAACACCTTCAAGAGCCCGAACTCGGAGGCGGTCAGCGGATGCTCGTTGCCCTCGTCGTCGCGCAAGGCCTGGGCTTCGAGATCGAGCCATTTGGTGCCGAAGCGCACCAGCTGGTCCTTGTCGGATTTCGCCGCCGAAGCATCCGGTGCCGCTGCCTTGGCCGGCACGCTCCGCCGCAGCACCGAGCGGATGCGCGCCATCAGCTCGCGCAGCTCGCAGGGCTTAGCCACGTAATCGTCGGCGCCGAGCTCGAGTCCGACGACGCGATCGATCGGGCTCGCGGTCGCCGTGAGCATGATCACCGGAACGTTGATGCGGCTCTTGAGGTCGCGAATGATCGAGAGCCCGTCTTCCTCGGGCATGTTGAGATCGAGCACGACGAGATCGGGCATGCTGCCCTGGATCGCGGCGCGCAAGCTCTTGCCGCCGTCGCACAGCGTCACGGTGAAGCCGTGCATCTTGAGGTAGTCGCCGACCATCTCCCGGGCCGGGGCCTCGTCGTCGACGATCATGATGTGCTGGCTTTGGGTCATGGTCTCTACATCACGGCATTTCAGTCACGGGGAGGGTGATGGTGAAGGTCGATCCCTTGCCGGGGCCGTCGCTGTCGGCGGTTACCTCGCCGCCATGCATGTCGATGATACGCTTGACGATGGAGAGCCCAAGCCCCGTCGAGCTCTCGCCGGCAGTCGGTTTTGCCGACAGCCGCTGGAACCGCCCGAACAGGCGGCCGAGATCCTCCGGCGACAGGCCGGCGCCCTCGTCGCTGACACGGACGGTGGTGTCGCTGCCCTCATGGCTGACGGCCACGTCGATCCTGCCGCCGATCGGAGAGTATTTGATGGCGTTGCTGATGAGATTGTCGATCGCCTCGCGGATGCGGTCGGTGTCGCACATGGTGACGATGTTGGGCGGCGCGGCGACGCTGATCGTCTGCTGCTTGTTGACGGCGAGCGGCTGGTTGGCTTCGGCAACTTCCTTGGCCAGCGCGGCGATGTCGACCGGCTCGCGGCGGATGGTGATGTCGAAGGCATCGGCCATCGCATCCGAGATCAGGTGATCGACCATCGTGGTCAGGCGCTTGGTGGCGTCGCGGATGTGGTCGACCTGGGCGACCACGCCGCTTTCCGAGGCGCCGGTCGAGATCAGCTCCTTCAGCATCTCGGTGCGGCCGAGGATGACGCCGAGCGGATTCTTCAGGTCGTGCGCGACGGTGCCCAGGATCTCGTTCTTGAAGCCGTTGGCGCGCTGCAGCCGCAGCCATTGTGCCGAGAGCCGGCGGTTGGCCTGCATCAGCGCGCGGGTGCGCTGGGCGACGCGGTCTTCGAGCTGGGTGTTGGCGTCCTGGAGCTGCTGGTAGAGGATCACGTTGTCGAAGGCGATCGAGAGCCGGCTGGAGAATATCTCGACCAGCGAACGGTCGGTCTCCGACAGCTCGCGCTCGGCCTGGAGCAGCACCACGACCTCGCGGCCGCTTCCGGTGCGCAAATAGATCACGCTGCGGTGGTCGGCGAATTCGTTCTTGCGGCGCTGGAACGCGGCCTCCACCATCTCGCGCAGTTCGGGGTCGAGCGCCTTCGACGAGGTGGTGCCGATGAAGCGGCTGTAGCAGCCGCTGCCGGCGAGCACCGAGAGCTCGGGGTCGATGCCGCCATTGTCGCGCAGGACCAGGATGCCGGCGCAATCGACGTTGAGCAGCGAGGCGAGCTGGGTCAGCACGCCCTCGGCGAGCCGCTGCATCGACTTGAAGTCGTACAGCGTCGAGGCCGCGTCGATGATGATCTCCAGCCCGCGCCGCGTCTGCACCATGCGCTCGAGCTGCTGATAGGAGCGCAGCGCCGCGGTCAGGGAGGTGAACAGCTTGTCGGCGGTGAGCTCGGTCTTGGCCTTGTAGTCGTTGATGTCGTACTGCACGATCACGCGCCGCTCCGGCGCCTGGCCGGGCTGGCCGGTGCGCAGGATGATGCGCACGGTCTCGTTCTTGACCTCGTTGCGAATGAACTCGACCAGGTCGAGGCCGGCGACGTCGGTCTCCATGATGACATCGAGCAGCACGGCGGCGATGTCGCCGTGCTCGGCCATTAGCTTGCGGCCTTCCGCTGCGGAATAGGCCGAGAGGATCTCCAGGCTCTGGCCGTTGAGGCTGTAGTCGGACAGCGCGAAACGGGTGCCGTCATGCACGGCCGGATCGTCGTCGATGACGGCGATCTTCCATTTCCGGGCGTTGCTATCCTCCGACGCGGTACCGGTATCGTCGATCAGGTGGAGGACATCGTCCTGTTCGGCCATTGAGAAGATCCGTCACTGTCTGTGCTTTGCGCGCCGCCCTTGGCGACCCGGGGTATGATAATGCGAAAAGTGGTGCCTTGTCCCAGCTTGGATTCCAGCACCATGCGGCCGCCGAGCTGCTGGGTGACGAGGTTATAGACGATATGGAGGCCAAGTCCCGTACCGCCTTCATTGCGCCGGGTGGTAAAGAAAGGGTCAAAGGCCTGGCGCTGCACGTCGGGGGTCATGCCGGCCCCGTCATCGGCGAAGCTGATCTCGATGTCGTCGGTCCCGCGCGGCCGCGCCGAGATCGCGATCGTGCCGGCGCGCCCGTCGGCGAAGGCGTGGTTGGCGGCGTTGAGGAACAGGTTGGTCAGGATCTGGCCGTAGGAGCCGGGATAGCCGTCGAGCAGCAGCCCCTCGGGCACGTCGACCTGAAGCGTGATCGGCGAGCGCTTCAGCACCGGGCGCAGGCTGGCGATGATCTGGTCGGTGGCTTCGCTGAGCGAGAATTGCCGCCGCTCGGCATGCGAGCGGTCGACCGCAACCTGCTTGAACGACTGGATGAGCTCGCCGGCGCGCTGGAGGTTGGCGACGAGCTGCTGCGAGGCGTCGCGCGAGGACTGCACGAATTCCTCCAGCTGCGAGCGGCGCAAGCCGCCCTCGCCCTTGAGCTGGGCCTCGAAGATCTCGCTGCGCCGGGCCAGGCTCGACGCCACCGTCAGGCTGATGCCGATCGGATTGTTGACCTCGTGCGCGACGCCGGCGACCAGGCCGCCGAGGGCTGCCAGCCGTTCGGCATCGATCAAATTCTGCTGCGCGGCATTGAGCTCGAGCAGCGCACTCTCGGCTTTCTCCTTGGACGCGCGCAGCTCGTCCTCGGTCTTGCGCTTGGCGATCGCGTTCTCGCGGAACACTTCCACCGCGCGCGCCATGGCGCCGACCTCGTCGCGTGCCTTGGTGCCCTGCACCTCGCGGTCGAGGTCGCCGAGCGTGATCGCGCGCATCGCCGCCATGATCTGCTGCAGAGGCAGGCGGATCGACAGCGCGATCAGCACGCCGGCGGTGAGGATGATGCCGAGGAAGATGACCGCGATCGACAGCACCCGGCGGGAAATGTCGGCCAGCGTGCGGTCGAAGGTCTCCTGCGCCTTCTGCTCGCGCTGGCGCATCTTGGTCGAGAGGTCGTCGATGGCGCCGATCGCCTCGGCCTGGCTGGCGTCGATGGTGTTGCGGAGCAGCTCGGTGCGGCTCGCAAGCTGCTCGGAGAGCTTGGCAAAGCCCTCCCGCAGCGCCATGGTGCGGGCCGCAAGCCGCCGCAAGGCCATCTTCTGGAGATCGTTGTCGGCGAGATCGATCATGACCGGGATGGTCTTCTCGATCGTCTCGGTGCTGCGACGCGCGTCGTCGGCGGCGCCCGATGACTGCGACAGGTAGTAGGAATTGGCCGCCACCAGCATCGCGGTGAAGGCCTCGCGGGACTTGCCGAGCGAGGGCCAGATCAGCGCGTCGCGATGGCCGGTGGCGCCCTCGATGATGGAATAGAGGCCGGCCATGTCCCTGGCCGGGCCTTGCACCTGCTCCTCATAGGTCTTGGCGATCGTCGCCTGCACGCTGCGCAGCTCGCCGAAACCGTTGAGAAAGCGATCGGTGGTGCGCTCCAGCTCCTCGACCGAGCCCGACAGCATCGGGTCCTTGGCGGCGCGGTTGGTCAACGTGCCCAGCACCGCCTCGCGCAGCAGGAGGATCTCGGCGAACAGGTCCGGGCTCGGTTGGTTGATATAGCGGTGGATCAGGTTGTGGAGGCGCCCGGTCTCGCTTTCGAGCAGCGCCAGGATCCGGTCGGACTCGCGTACCTGGCGCACGTCGCCCCAGGCCGTGCCCAGCACCTGCGCGCCGTTCCAGATCATCGCCACCAGCACCACGACCACGGCGGAGTTCAGCGCGGCGATCGACAGGATGCGCCAGCGGATCGGCACCGCCCGCAGCACGCCGACCAGTCGCGCGCGCAGTTGCCCGATCGGGCCGGGCGGCCTGTCCACGTGCTCGCGATGTCCAAGCGCAGCCAACAGGCCTCACTCCACCTTGCGAATGCGTTCGATCAGCGCGGCCGCCGCGGGATCGCGTCCGGCCCTGGCGTGGATTGCAGCCACCGCTTCCTCGAACGGCTTGCGGTCGATGTCCTTGATGATGGTCACGCCCGCGTCCTGCGCCTTGCGCTGCGACTGTTCCTCGAGGTCGCGCCACTTCTCGCGCATGAACCGGCTGGAGCGCTGCGCGGCCTCCTTGAAGATGATCCGGTCGTCCGGCGACAGGCTCTGCCAGGCCTTCAGCGAAATCACCAGCACCTCCGGGCTCATCGTGTGCTCGGTGAGCGTGTAATGGCCGGCATGCTTGTAATGGTCCGTCGTCACGAAGGATGGCCAATTGTTCTCGGCACCGTCGATCAGGTGATTGGCAAGCCCGGTGAGCACCTGCCCGTAGGGCAATTCGACCGGTTCGGCGCCGAGCGCGCGCATCATCTGACTCATCAACTCCGACTGCTGCACCCGGATCCGCAATCCCTGCAGATCCGCGACGCTTCGGACCGGGCGGACGCCATTGTAGATCGACCGCGCGCCCGAATCGTAGAAGCAGAGCCCGACGAAGCCGTAGGGCTCGAAACTGTTCAGGATCTCGCTGCCGATCGGCCCGTCCAGCACCTTCTGCATGTGCTCGATGGACCGGAACAGGAACGGCATCGCGAGCACGTTCATCGCCGGGACGAAATTGCCGATCAGCGCTACGTTGGTCCGGTTGAGGTCGATCGCGCCGGCCCGGGTCTGCTCGATGGTCTCCTTTTCCTCGCCGAGTTGACGGGAGTGGAACACCTTGATCTCGTGCCGGCCACTGGAGCGCTCGGCGATCAGGACGCCCATGTAGCGCAGCGCCTGGACGGTGGGGTAATCCTCGGCCTGGGTGTCTGCGGCGCGAAACTCGCGTGCAACGGCGCCCGTCGTCCAGACGGCAAGCAGAAGCGCGACGAAGATCACCCCGGTCCGCGAGAGTTCGGCACGGCTCAGCACTGGCACACTCAACCCCTGTGGTGGAGTCTATGGCGGAAGGAAAAGGTTCAATGCAATCTAGAGCGTTTCCAAGCGAAGTAGATACCGGTTCGGGTAAAGAAAACGCGTCAAATTGAGAATTTAGAGCCCCGTTCCGATCGGAATGGGGCTCTGGCGGATGATCGAGGGGAGGCCATCCCGGCTGGGTCCGCGGGGCGATTGTGCGGCGCGGCTGCCGCTCATTCCCGATTGAAACCGCCAGTGCCGCGCCTTAAGCAGGGCAGCCGCCTTCCGCCGTGCGGCAAGGGAAGAGCCATCGTGATGCCAGCACTGCGCCTTTTGCAGCTCGTCGCCGCCTTTGCGGCTCTCTCATTGGCCGCTCCTGCCCATGCCGCCACCGACATTGCGTGGTGGCACGCCATGTCCGGCGAGCTCGGGCGGCAACTGCAAAAGCTCGCCTCCGACTTCAATGCCTCGCAGTCCGACTACCGGATCGTGCCTGTTTACAAGGGCAATTACACCGAGACGGTGACGGCGGCGATTTTCGCCTTCCGTTCGCGCAGCCAGCCCGCGATCGTCCAGGTCAACGAGGTCGCCACCGCTACCATGACCGCGGCCAAGGGCGCGATCTATCCGGTGTTCAGCCTGATGCGGGACCAGGGCGAGCCGTTCTCGCTGGGCGATTACCTGCCCGCGGTCTCCGGCTACTACACCGATGCGTCCGGCAATCTGTTGTCCTTCCCGTTCAATTCCTCGACCCCGATCCTCTATTACAACAAGACCATGTTCCGCGAGGCGGGCCTCGATCCGGAGGCGCCGCCGAAGACCTGGCCGGAATTGGGGGCGGCCGCGAAGCGCCTGCGCGACCGTGGTGCGGCCTGCGGCTTCACCACGTCCTGGCCGTCCTGGATCCATGTCGAGAATTTCTCCGCCTTCCACAATTTGTCCCTGGCGACGCGGGCGAACGGCTTTGCCGGGCTCGATGCCGAATTGACCATCAACAATCCGCTTCTCGTCAAGCACGTCGCCCAACTTGCAGAGTGGCAGAAGACCAGGCTGTTCGACTACAGCGGCCGCGGGCAATCAGCCGAGCCGCGCTTCCAGAAAGGCGAATGCGGCATCTTCATCGGCTCCTCGGCGACGCGCGCCGACATCAAGGCGAATTCGAAATTCGAGATCGGCTACGGCATGATGCCGTACTGGCCCGATGTGAAGGACGCACCGCAGAACTCGATCATTGGCGGCGCCACGCTCTGGGTGCTGCGTGACCGTCCCCGCGGGGAATACAAGGGCGTCGCGCGATTCTTCGCCTACCTGTCGCAACCTGCCGTGCAGGCTGCCTGGCACCAGAACACCGGCTATCTGCCTGTGACCCGCGCCGCCTTCGAGCTGACGCGGTCGCAAGGTTTCTACGAGCGCAATCCGGGCTCGGCGATCTCGTTCGAGGAGATCACGCTGCATCCGCCGACGGAGAACTCCAAGGGTATCCGGCTCGGCTCCTTCATCCTGATCCGCGGCGCCATCGAGGACGAGCTGGAGCACGCCTTTGCCGGCCAGAAGAGCGCGCAAGCCGCACTCGATTCCGCCGTCGAGCGCGGCAACAAGCTGCTGCGCCAGTTCGAGCGCGCAAGTCCAGAACGGTAGAAACGGGATAGAAGCTTGGTGTTGGCTGGAGCGCGAGACCTTTCCATAGCGTCATGGCCGGGCTTGTCCCGGCCATCCACGCCTTTCCACGGGGCACGAAGAACGTGGATGCCCGGGACAAGCCCGGGCATGACGAGCACAAACCTGCTGTGCGCGCGATGTCGATGAGACTCCCTCACCTCACCGATGCGGAAAGCTTTCGCGCCTTTCGCTCCGCGTCCTCGCAATGGGTTCCCGTCGCGCTCGACATCGCGCGCGGCCATGGCCTCGATGTCGGCTCGCCGCATGTGTTTCCGACCGGGACCAATCTCGTGATCGGGCTCGGCGACAGGCTGATCCTCAAGATCTTCCCGCCGCTGCTCCGCGCCCAATTCGTCTCCGAGCGCGCCTCGTTGATGCAGCTTGCCGGCCGCTTGCATGTGCCGATCCCCGGGATCGTTGCAGAAGGTGAGTGCGACGGCTGGCCCTATCTCGTCATCACGCGCCTTGCCGGCACGCTGGGCTCGGAGGTCTGGCCGTCCTTGCCGGAAGACCAGAAGGAGCGCGTGCTGCGTCAGATCGGCGAGACCATCGCCGCCGTGCAGCGCGTCCCTCTTGGAGAGCTCGCGCAGATCGAGCCGCGCTGGGACGCGTTCATGCGCGCCCAGATGCAGGGCTGCAAGGCGCGGCATACGCGTCTCGGCCTTGCGCCGAAATTCCTCGCCGGGCTCGACGATCTCCTCCGCGATGCCGCTCGGCTGATTCCGATGGACGCGCCGCCGGTGATCCTGATCGGCGAATACATACCGGAGAACTTTTTGCTTGCCTGCGATGACGGCCAATGGTCGCTCAAAGGCCTGTTCGACTTCGGCGACGTGCTCGCGGGATGGCGCGATTACGATTTGCTCGGCCCCAGCGCCTTCATGGCGGCGGGACGGCCGGGCAGGGTGAGGAGCCTGCTCGAAGGCTTTGGCTATACGAAGCTCGATTTCGCGCTCAAGCGTCGCCTGATGGCGCTCATGCTGCTGCACCGCGCCAGCGACCTCAACAGCCACATCTGCATCGAAGGCTGGCAGGAGAGGGCGGCGGACCTCGTGGAACTTCAGGAATTGATCTGGCCAGGGTGAGTACGCCACGCCCCTCCGTCATGCCGGGGCGCCGCGGAGCGGCGAGCCCGGAATCCATTGTCCCGCGCGTTGTTCTGCCGCTCGATGGATTCCGGACTCGATGCTACGCATCGCCCCGGAATGACGGCCGGTGGTGCCGCTGCAGCGGGGCCCCAGGATTTTGCCCGCCGCCTCCTGAATGGGCTGACTTCTTTTGTAGCCTAATTTTTAATCAATCGTCTCTCTTTGTATGCAATAGGGAGCGTGGCCGTTCTTCACGCGATTCAGTGCAAAGGAGAAAAACCATTTTGCAACAGTAGTTTAAGGCGGAGCTAACGCCCCCTTAACCCTTGGCACGAACCTTGCGAATCCGGTTCCAACCAAAACGTTGTGTTGGAGCAATTTCATGAAGCGCCGCGATTTCCTCAAATCCGTTTCCGGGTTGGCCGCGGGAGCGGCGCTTCCGGCCATGCCATCGGTAGTCTCCTCCGCCAAGGCCGATGCCCGCTCCGAGACGCTGCTGATCGTCTCGGAGGGCGGCCCGAACAATCTCGACATCCACGGCGTCGGCACCAACGTGCCCGGCTATGAGGTGTCCTGGAATTGCTACGACCGCCTGATCAGCCACGAGATGAAGAGCGGTCCCGGCGGCGTGCCCTATTACGACCGCGACAAGTTCAAGGGCGAACTCGCCGAGGACTTCAAGATCGACGACATGTCGGTCACCTTCAAGCTGAAGAAGAACGCCAAGTTCCACGACGGCGCGCCGGTCACCGCCAAGGACGTGAAGTGGTCGCTCGACCGCGCCGTCAGCGTCGGCGGCTTCCCGACCTTCCAGATGAGCGCGGGCTCGCTGACCAAGCCGGAGCAGTTCGTCGTGATCGACGACCACACCGTGCGCGTCGACTTCCTGAAGAAGGACAAGCTCACGATCCCGGATCTTGCCGTCATCGTGCCCTGCATCGTCAATTCCGAGCTGGTGAAGAAGAACGCCAGCGAGAAGGATCCCTGGGGTCTCGAATTCACCAAGCAGCAAACCGCGGGCTCCGGCGCCTACAAGGTGACGAAATGGACCGCCGGCACGGAAGTGGTGATGGAGCGCAACGACGCCTGGGTCGGCGGTCCCCTGCCGAAGATCAAGCGCGTGATCTGGCGCATGGTGCCGCAGGCCGGCAACCGCCGCGCGCTGCTCGAGCGTGGCGACGCCGACATCTCCTATGAGCTGCCGTTCAAGGACTTCCAGGAGATGAAAGCGAGCGGCAAGCTCAACGTCGTGTCGCTGCCGTTCTCCAACGGCATCCAATATATCGGCATGAACGTCACCAAGCCGCCGTTCGACAATCCGAAGGTGCGGCAGGCGATCGCCTATGCGATGCCATATCAGAAGATCATGGACGCCGTGCTGTTCGGCCTCGGCAACCCCATGTTCGGCGCGCCCAAGGATAAGCCGACCGAAGTCGCCTGGCCGCAGCCGCACAAGTTCAACACCGACATGGAGAAGGCGAAGGCGCTTCTGGCGGAAGCCGGCTACGCCAACGGCTTCGAGACCACGATCTCGTTCGATCTCAATTTTGCGGGCGTCAACGAGCCGCTCTGCATCCTGGTGCAGGAGAGCCTCGCCCAGCTCGGCATCAAGACCACCATCAACAAGGTACCCGGCGCCAACTGGCGCACCGAATTGAACAAGAAGGAGATGCCGCTCTTCACCAACGTGTTCTCGGGCTGGCTCGATTACCCCGAATACTTCTTCTACTGGTGCTATCACGGCAACAATTCCGTCTTCAACACCATGAGCTACAAGTCGGCGGAGATGGACAAGCTCATCGACGGCGCGCGCACCGCCGCAGCCACCGGCGACAAGGCCACCTATGATGCCGACGTGAAGGGCTTCGTCGATCTCGCCTTCAGCGACATCCCGCGCATCCCGCTGTACCAGCCCTTCGTCAACGTCGCGATGCAGAAGAACATCAGCGGCTACCAATACTGGTTCCACCGCCGCCTGGACTATCGCGCGATGGCGAAGGGGTGAGTCATGGGTGAGGTGAGCACGCTCTTCGGGCTCCCTCCCCCCTTGTGGGGGAGGGTTGGGGAGAGGGGCAGCCACGAACTCCGACCTATCGCGGAGCTACCCCCCTCCCTAACCCTTCCCCACAAGGGGGGAGGGAACGCGGCGGAGTGCGTGGCGAGCAGCGTGCGCAACACGCGCAGGAGCGCCCCATGCTGACCATGATCGGCAAGCGCCTGATGTTCGCGATTCCCTCGCTGATCGGCGTCGTCATCGTCACCTTCCTGCTGACGCGCGCGCTGCCCGGTGATCCCGCCGCGTACTTCGCCGGCCCTGCCGCAACGAAAGAAGCGGTCGAGCAGATCCGCAAGAAACTCGGCCTCGACAAGCCGCTGGTCGAGCAGTTCTTCCGCTACGCCAACGACCTCGCCCACGGCGATTTCGGCAACTCGCTGACGACGGGCCAGCCCGTGGCGGCGGAAATTCGCAACCGCCTGCCGGCCTCCGCCGAGCTGACACTGCTCGGCCTCTTCGTCTCGATCGCGATCGCCATTCCGCTCGGCGTGCTGGCGGCCACCCGGCCAGGATCATGGATCGACCATCTCTGCCGGGTCACGACGACGGCCGGCGTGTCGCTGCCGGTGTTCTTCACCGGCCTCGTGCTGGTCTATGTCCTCTATTTCCGGCTCGGCTGGTCGCCGGCTCCGCTCGGCCGCCTCGATGTGTTCTACAGCGCGCCGCCGACCGTGACCGGCTTCTACCTGATCGACACCCTGCTCGCGCGCGACGTCGAGGCGTTCCGCTCGGCGCTGAGCCAGCTCATTCTTCCCGCGACGACGCTCGCGATCTTCTCGCTGGCGCCGATCGCGCGCATGACGCGCGCCTCGATGCTGGCGGTGCTCGCCAGCGAGTTCGTCCGAACCGCGCGCGCCAGCGGCCTGTCGCCCGCAACCGTGATCGTCACCTACGCCTTCCGCAACGCGATGCTTCCGGTCATCACCACGCTCAGCATGGTGTTCTCGTTCCTGCTGGGCGCCAACGTGCTGGTCGAGAAAGTCTTCGCCTGGCCCGGCATCGGCTCCTACGCCGTGGAAGCGCTGATCTCGTCGGACTTCGCGCCGGTGCAGGGTTTCGTGCTGACCATGGCGGTCATGTACGTGCTGCTCAACCTCGTGATCGACATTTTGTATGGCGTGATCGATCCGCGCGTGCGGCTGGAAGGGTAGCCTATATGATCGTGTCGGATGCGAGTCATGCGAACGGTGCGCTCCCTCCCCCGCTTGCGGGGGAGGGTTGGGGAGAGGGTTTCTCCGCGGTCGAGAACCCCCAGAGGAGAAAGCCCTCACCCGCGCCGTCGGCGCGACCTCTCCCGCAAGCGGGAGAGGCAAACAGAGTTCGCAGCGCGTCAATTCATCCCAACGCGCAAACGCTCCAGGAGTGAGACCATGAGCTCCGTTGCGCCTGCAGTCGACCCCGTCGGTCCCGCGCGGACCTCGGGCCTCGTAGCGATCCTCGAACAGACCCGTTACGTGCTCGGCGAGAACAAGGTCACGGGCTTTGCCTTCGCCCTTCTGGTCCTGATCCTCGCCGCCGCGATCTTCGGCCCCTATGTGGTGCCCTACGATCCGCTCGCCTCCGACACCGCCGCAGCCTTGAAGCCGCCCTCGGCGGCGCACTGGTTCGGCACCGATCAGTTGGGGCGCGACATCTTCAGCCGCGTCATCGTCGCAACCCGGCTCGACGTCTTCATCGCGGTCGCCTCGGTGGCGCTGGTGTTCCTGATGGGCGGGCTCGCGGGCATCGCGGCCGGCTATTTCGGCGGCTGGACCGATCGCATCGTCGGCCGCATCGCGGACACCATCATGGCCTTCCCGCTGTTCGTGCTCGCCATGGGCATCGTCGCCGCGCTCGGCAACACCGTGCAGAACATCATCCTCGCAACTGCGATCGTGAACTTCCCGCTCTATGCCCGCGTCGCGCGCGCCGAAGCCAATGTCCGTCGCAATGCCGGCTTCGTGCAGGCCGCGCGCCTGTCGGGCAACGGCGAATTCCGCATCCTCCTGGTACACATTCTCCCGAACATCATGCCGATCATGATCGTGCAGATGTCGCTGACCATGGGCTACGCCATCCTGAACGCCGCGGGCCTCTCCTTCATCGGCCTCGGCGTCCGCCCGCCCACCGCCGAATGGGGCATCATGGTCGCGGAGGGCGCCGGCTTCATGGTCTCAGGCGAATGGTGGATCGCGCTATTCCCCGGCCTTGCCCTGATGATCGCCGTGTTCTGCTTCAACCTCCTCGGCGACGGCCTGCGCGACATCGTCGACCCCCAGCGGAGGACGTGATGATTGGTGACCAGTGCGGGATGAGCAACGCTCGCCTCGAATGTCAGGTGGGCGCAACTCTCTCGCTCCCTCCCCCCTTGTGGGGGAGGGGTGGGGAGGGGGGTAGCCCAGGAAAAAGTATCCATGGGGCGGATGTCGCGATGCTCGCATGCGGAGACGGTCCCCGTGTGGCACCCCCCTCCCTGACCCTCCCCCACAAGGGGGGAGGGAATGAGAGAGCAGTGCCTGTCTCACACGCAAAATTCTGGCCAAAATTCCTCAATGATTCCAGGTCCATATCTACTGTGCATGGGGTTGTTTTCGACCTTTTGACTGACGGGAGCCGCCCATGACCGCGCAGCCCCTGCTCGACGTCCAGGACCTCACCGTCGAATTCACCACCCGCCGCGGCATCGTGAAAGCGGTGCAGCACGTCAACATCTCCGTCGCCAAGGGCGAGACGCTCGCCATCGTCGGCGAGTCCGGCTCCGGCAAGTCGGTGACCTCCTACGCGGTGATGCGCATCCTCGACCGCGCCGGGCGGATCGCCGAGGGATCGGTGATGTTCTCCGGCATCGACGTGAAGGCCGCGACCGAGGACCAGATGCGCGACCTGCGCGGCCGCGAAGTCTCGATGATCTTCCAGAACCCGCGCGCGGCGCTGAACCCGATCCGGAAAGTCGGCGACCAGATCGAGGACGTGCTGCGCACCCATGTGCAGCAGGCCCAGGTGGCCGATCATGGCGAGAAAGCGATCGAGGCGCTGGAGCAGGTCAAGATCGCCCGCCCGCGCGAGCGCTACCACGCCTATCCCTTCGAGCTCTCGGGGGGCATGTGCCAGCGCGTCGTCATCGCCCTCGCGCTGGCCTGCAATCCGCAGCTCCTGATCGCGGACGAGCCGACCACCGGCCTCGACGTCACCACGCAGAAGGCGGTGATGGACCTGATCGTCGAGCTGACCAGGCGCCGCGCGATGTCGACCATCCTGATCACGCACGACCTGGGCCTGGCTGCCGCCTATTGCGACCGCGTCGTCGTGATGGAGAAGGGCCGGGTGGTCGAGACCGCGAAGGCCGCCGACATCTTCGCCAGCCCGCAGCACCCCTACACCAAGAAGCTGATGCGCGCGACGCCGCGGCTCGGCGTGTCCTTGCGAGACTTGCTGCCGGAGGAGGAGGGCGTAGCGGCGCAATCCCCATCCGTCATGGCCGGGCCTGACCCGGCCATCCATCACACTTCGAAAGACGCCTCTCCCTCGATGGACCCCCGGGTCAAGCCCGGGGGTGACGAGAGTACAAAGCCCCTCCTCCTCGTCGACAAGCTTGTGAAGGAGTATCCCCGCCAGGGCGCCACCGCCGTGCTCGGCAAGCTGTTCGGCCGCAAGCCGCCGGTCGAGCCGGACGTGTTCCGCGCCGTCGACGGCATCAGCTTCTCGATCGGCCATGGCGAGAGCGTCGGCCTCGTCGGCGAATCCGGCTGCGGCAAATCGACGACATCGATGATGGTGATGCGGCTGCTCGACCAGACCTCCGGACTGATCCAGTTCGAGGGAGAGGCGATCTCCGGCATCGCACCATCAGCCTTCGCCCGCCTGCCGCAGCGCAGCCGCATCCAGATGGTGTTCCAGGATCCCACCGACAGCCTCAACCCCCGCTTCACCGCCGTGCGTGCCATCGCCGACCCGATTCTGCAGCTCGGCGATGTCAAGGGGCGCGACGCGCTCCGCGCACGCTGCGAGGAACTGGCCACCATGGTCGGCCTGCCGCACAATCTGCTCGACCGCTTCCCGCATCAATTGTCCGGCGGCCAGAAGGCCCGCGTCGGCATCGCCCGCGCGATCGCCCTGCATCCCAAGCTCGTCATCCTGGACGAGCCGACGGCGGCGCTGGACGTCTCGGTGCAGGCCGTGGTGCTCAATCTGCTGCAGGACCTCAAGGCGCGGCTAGGTATGAGCTATCTGTTCGTCTCGCATGATTTGAATGTGGTGCGCTTGTTGTGCGATCGTGTCATTGTCATGCGGACGGGGCGAATCGTCGAGGAAGGCTCTTCCGAGAAGGTCTTGAGCGATCCGCAGGACGACTACACCAAGGAGCTGCTGACGGCGATCCCGCATCCGCCGTTGCAGGTACACTGAGAGTGCACTGACTGTTGAGAGCGTGATGGCCGAACCCCTGGACGACTATATCGACGCCGTATCGAAATCGCTGGCGCTGCCGGTCGAGGAGGCCTGGAGGCCGGCGGTGCGTGCCAACCTCGAAGTGTCGCTGCGCCTCGCCCGCCTCGTCGACGAATTCGCGCTGCCGGACGAGACCGAGCCGGCGCCCATCTTCACCGCCTGATGTTGCCATGACCACCAAGCCAGAGATGACGGCCTCCGAGATCGCGCGTGCGGTTGCAGGCGGCAGGATGTCCGCGCTCGATGCCACCGAAGCTGCATTCGCGCGCATCAAGCAGCACGACGGCGTCCTCAACGCCTTCACCGACGTCACCGCCGAGCGTGCGCGCGCAAAAGCACGCGCGATCGATGCCGATATCGCCGCCGGCAAGGAAGTCGGTCCGCTTGCGGGCGTTCCCTTCGCGGTGAAGAACCTGTTCGACGTTTCCGGCCTGCCGACCCGTGCAGGCTCGAAGATCAACCGCGATCGCGCGCCTGCGACGCGCGATGCGGCGCTGATCGAGCGCATGGAAGCCGCCGGCGCAGTTCTGGTCGGTGCGCTCAACATGGGCGAATACGCCTACGACTTCACCGGCGAGAACGTCCACGACGGCCCCTCGCGCAATCCGCATGACACCACGCGGATGACTGGCGGCTCTTCCGGCGGTTCCGGCAGCGCGGTCGGCGGAGCGCTGGTGCCGCTCGCGCTCGGCTCGGACACCAACGGCTCGATCCGCGTACCGTCCTCGTTCTGCGGCATCTTTGGCCTGAAGCCGACCTATGGCCGGCTGTCGCGCGCGCGCTCCTTCCCGTTCGTGGCGAGCCTCGATCATCTCGGCCCGTTCGCGCGCTCCGTCACCGATCTCGCGCTCGCCTATGACGTGATGCAGGGGCCGGATGCCGACGACAGCGCCTGCACCACGCGTGGGCTGGAACCGACGCTGCCGCTGCTCGCCAATCCGGTCTCGGATCTACGCATCGCCATTGCCGGCGGTCACTTCCAGAAGAACGTGTTTCCGGAAGCGGTCGAAGCCGTCAGCCGCGTTGCCAAGGCGCTTGGTGCGACGAAAGTCGTCGACGTGCCTGAAGCCTCGCGCGCCCGGGCCGCGGCCTATGTCATCACCACCACCGAAGGCGCTTCGCTGCATCTCGATCGCCTGCGCAAGCGCCCGAACGACTTTGATCCGGCCGTGCGCGATCGGCTGATCGCGGGCGCCATGGTGCCCGCGCCGCTGGTCGATCGCGCGCAGAAATTCCGCCGCTGGTATCGCGCCCAGCTTGCCCAGATCTTCAAATCGGTCGACGTGCTGCTGGCGCCGGCGACGCCCTGTACCGCGCCAAAGCTCGGCCAGGTGAATTTCAACCTCGATGGCGTCGAGCTGCCGGTGCGCGCCAATATCGGCATCCACACCCAGCCGATCTCGTTCATCGGCCTGCCGGTCGTCGCAGTGCCGGTGCCGCTCGAGCCGCTGCCGATCGGCGTGCAGATCATCTGTGCGCCCTGGCGCGAGGACATCGCGCTGCGCGTCGCGCACGCGTTGGAGAAGATGGGCGTCGCTGCTGCGCCCGCGCCAAGAGGATTCTGAGATGGAGATTGATCTCCCCGAGGTGATCGCGGAAGTCAAAGCCGCGTTCGATCGCTATGAGCAGGCCCTCGTCAGCAACGACGTCGCCGTGCTCGGCGAGCTCTTTCGCAACGATCCCCGCACGCTGCGCTACGGCATCGGCGAAAATCTCTATGGCTATGAGGCGATCTCCGGCTTTCGCGCCGCCCGCTCGCCGGTCGGGCTGAACCGGCGCACCGCAAGGACGGTGATCACCAGCTACGGCCGCGACACGGCCGTGGCCTCCACCCTGTTCTATCGCGACACGGCGCCCGGCAAGGTCGGCCGGCAGATGCAGACCTGGATTCGTTTCCCGGAGGGCTGGCGCGTCGTCGCGGCCCATGTCAGCATCATCGACGAGCCGAAAGAGACCGTATGACGCTTGATGATCTTCCGCGGGGAACATTGCCGGCCGAGCCGGTGGTGCCTCGCGTCGACCGGGCACTGCCATCGGTGCAGAAGGTCACGCGCGCCGAGGAGCTGCGTCTTCAGCTTGCCGACGAGATCGTGCGCGGAATGCTGGCGCCGGGCTCTCCGCTGGACGAGACCGACATCGCACGGCGCTTCAACGTCTCGCGCACGCCGGTGCGCGAGGCGCTGCGCCAGCTGGTGGCGAGCGGGCTGGTCGAGGCGCGGCCTCATCGCGGCGCGGTGGTGGCGCAGCCATCCGTCGAGCGGCTGAAAGGCATGTTCGAGGCGATGGCGGAGCTCGAGGCATTGTGCGCATGCCTTGCCGCCGAACGCATGTCGGCGGCCGAGCGTCACGGCCTGGAGGCGATCCACGAGGAGCTGCGGGTGCTGAGCTACACCGGCAATCCCGAGCGTTTCCACGAGGTCAACGAGCGCTTCCACAACGCGATCTATGCCGGTTCGCAGAACGGCTATATCGCCGAGATCACGCTCGCCACCCGCGTCCGCGTGCAGCCGTTCCGCCGCGCCCAGTTCCGCAATCTCGGCCGCCTCGCCAAGTCGCAAGCCGAGCATGACCGCGTCGTCGTCGCCATCATGCGCGGCGACAAGCAGGGCGCCGCCGCCGCGATGCGCGCGCATATCGAATTGGTGCGCGGGGAGTACGAGATCTACGCGGTTTCCGTGTAATTTCGTCATCTCGCGAGCTGGTTTGTGCGCTCACTGCGAGGTGAAGGAGCGGCATCTTCCGTCGGGAACCCGGCTCTACCACGACCGTTTCTCCCATCCATTCGATGAGGAGAAACACCATGGCGTCCTCCGAGAAAGATCCCCGGCACCACACCCAGAAGATGAAGCAGCGTCTCCAGGAGACGGTGGCGCATCTGCGCGAAGACATCCGCAAGGTCGACGAGCCGCAGCTCACCGCCATGTTCGAGACCTCGGCCGAGGGGCTGTCCGGCCTCGTCAAGGCGTTCGATGACTACGAGAAGAAGAACGAAGCCGCCTGGCGCAAATCGGCGTGAGATCGCAACTGCCGTCTACGCCGTCGCGGCTTCCGCCATGTAAGCGCGCCAGCCGCCATAGACGGTGATGTCGCGGGCGTCGCCCAGCACTTCCGGCTCGACGAGAAACCCCTTCACCGAGCGGCCGTCTGCAAGGCGCACCGTGCCGATCGCCATCGGTGCGGGAATGGCGTTGACGAACCTGCCGAAGGCAGACGGCGACAGCGACCAGATTTCCAGCTCGATGGCGGCGCCCTTGCCGGCTGCGACGCGCAGCATGCCGGGCTTTGGCGGCGTGGTCTCGAGCGCGTAGAGCCGGTAGTCGGGCGCGGTCCTGGTCGCCTCGATCAGGCGTCCGTTCAGCGCCGTCAATTCGCCGTTCAACGCCATGCCGGACAGATGCGCACCGACCACTGCAATCGGAATCTCGTCGCTGCTGGGGGTGGCAAGCGCTGCGAGTGGTGCTTGCGCCACACCCTTCGCGCCGACGGTCAGCTGGGTATCCGCATGGAAGACCCGGCCGATGCTGGCGAGCAGCGCATCACGTCCTGCGGGCGCGAGCAGCGTGATGCCGAACGGAACGCCGTCGCTGCGCATCGATGCGGGTATGGCGAGGCCGCAGAGGTCGAGCAGGTTGACGAAATTGGTGTAGGTGCCGAGACGGCTGTTGAGCTCGATCGGGTTGGCGAGCACCTGTGCGGTCGTGTAGGCCGTCGGCGCGGTCGGCAGCACCAGCGCGTCGATATTCGCAAACGTCCGCTCGGCGACCTTGCGCAGCCCTTGCAGGCGATAGAGCGCCGAGAAGGTCTCTGCCGCGGTCAGCCGCGCCCCGGCGACGGTGATCTCGCGCGTCACGGGGTGGATTGTGTCGGACGCGGAGGCGAGCAGGTCCTTGATCACGAGGTAGCGCTCGGCGACCCAGGGACCCTCATAGAGCAGCCGCGCCGTCTCATAGAACGGCTCGAGGTCGAACTCGACCAGCGTCGCGCCAAGCGCAGTCCATCGCTTCAATGCATCGCCGTAAGCGGCTTCCGCACTCTTGTCGCCGAAGAAAATCAGCTGCCCGTCGCGCGGCACACCCAGGCGCAAGCTTGCCGGCAACGGCGTGACCGCGCCAAGCGGCCGGTCGCGCGAGAACGGATCGGCCTGGTCTGGCCCCGCCATCACCGATAGCGCGAGGGCGGCGTCGTCCACCGTCAGTGCGAACACCGAGATGCAGTCGAGCGTGCGGCAGGCCGGCACGAGCCCCGCGGTCGAGATCATGCCGAGGCTCGGCTTCAGCCCGACGATGTTGTTGAGCATTGCCGGCACGCGGCCGGAGCCGGCGGTGTCGGTGCCGAGCGACAGCGGCACCAGCCCGGCGCCGACCGCGACCGCCGAGCCCGAGCTCGAGCCGCCGGGAATGAGATCCTCGCGGATTGAATTTTTGGGAATGCCGTACGGCGAACGGACGCCGACGAGGCCGGTTGCGAACTGGTCGAGATTGGTCTTGCCGATGATGATGGCGCCGGCGGCGCGCAGCCGCTCCACGGCGGTCGAATCGTGCGCCGGCGTGTACGAGAAGGCCGGACACGCGGCCGTGGTCGGAAAGCCCAGCGCGTCGATATTGTCCTTCACCGCGACCGGCACGCCATAGAGCGGCAGGCCGGCGGCGTCTTTCGTGGCGAGACGTTCGGCCTCCGCGATCGCGTCCTTCTCGTCGCGCAGGCTGATGAACACGGCGGGATCATTGTGGTCGCGGATGCGCTGGTAGGTCCGTGCGACCGTCTGCGCCGGCGTCAGCGTGCCCGCGCGATGCGCGGCCACAATCGCGGCGATCGTTTCAGGCTGCTCGGCCCCCATGGCGACTAAACTCCGGCAATTTGTCTTCGCCCGGAGTGAAGCAAGCGATGTGCCATTGTGTACATTATCCGGGCAGGACGATGGCTCCGGATACTATCGTAAGATCAGCAGGTTGGTGGATATTTCGGCAGGCGCGCGGGCGGTCGTGCCGCCGACCTCTGACGTGCATCTGCCCAAATAATGAGCAGCCGAGATCAGGTGAAGCCGGCGAGGATCCGGAGCAGGTGCGCCCGGTTCTCCTTGCCGATCTTCGCCTCGACGTGCCGCTCGTGCTCGGCCGCGAGCCGCTTGAACTTCGCCAGTGCGGTCTCGCCCTGCGCCGTGAGGTGCAAGGCATGGGAGCGCCGGTCCTCCCTGGACTTGATCCGCTTCACCAGCTTGCGCTGTTCGAGGCTGTCGAGCAGATGCACCAGCCGGGCGCGCTCGATGCCGAGGCGCTTTGCCACCGCCATCTGTGACAGACCCGGATTGGCGCCGATCACCGTCAGCACCGAATATTGCGTCGGCCGGATGTCGACCTCGCCGAGTGTCTTGATGAAGTCCTGAAAAATCCAGATCTGGAAGCGCCGCACCGCATAGCCGGCGTGGCCGACCAGTGCGTCGAGGCCGACGTCGACGGCGACATCGCGAGGTGCTGCGCCGTTGCCGGCGCGCTTGCGTGGGGAGGGGCGGCTCTCGGCCCGGGCTGCACTGGCGGTCACGTCGATGTCTCCTGTCGCGCAATCCTAACGCCTCGCGGCATCGAGAGAAAGATTGTTGTTGACGACAACAATTGTCATGCCCAACATTATGGCGAAGCAGCCCGGAACGAGGCTGCGGCCGATCCGATATCCGGGCGGAGGAGGAAACACATGACAGTCGCCCCAGATGGTGACGTTGCAGGCCTGTTCGCAACGCCGAGGACCGTCGCAGAGCAACGCGCCGACGGCAGCATCGTGCTGCGATCGCCCGATCCGCTGCGCGACTGCGCGCGTTGCGTCGGCGACTGGCTGGAGAAATGGGCGCGGCAAGCGCCGGATGCGATCTTCCTGGGCGAACGCGGCAATGTCGAAGCGCCCTGGACCACCGTCACCTATGCCCAGGCGCTGCGGAAGGTGCGCGCCGCCGCATCCTGGATCCTGGCGCGGGGGCTCTGCGCAGAGCGCCCGCTCGCGATCCTTTCCGACAACAGTATCGATCACGCGCTGCTCGCGCTTGCCGCCCAGCATGTGGGCGTGCCCTCGGCCGCGATTTCGCCCGCCTATTCGCTGATGTCGAGAGACTTCGACAAGCTCAAGAGCATGATTGCGCTGCTCGAGCCGGGCGCGATCTATGTCTCCGCGACCAAGCCATTCGCGGCAGCGCTGGCGGCTATCGAGCCGCTGCACCAAGCGCAGATCATCAGCGGCAATGCCGATGACGATGGCGCGCTCGCCTTCCGCACCGTTGCGGCGACACCCGAGACGCCCGACGTCGCAACAGCCTTTGCCGCGCTCACGCCGGACACGGTCGCGAAACTCCTGTTCACGTCAGGCTCGACCGGCACGCCCAAGGCGGTCATCAACACCCAGCGCATGCTGACCTCCAGTCAGCAAGCCAAGGCGCAGACCTGGACTTTTCTCGAAGAGAACCGCGGCAATCTCGTCATCCTCGACTGGCTGCCCTGGAGCCACACCTTCGGCGCCAACCACAATTTCAACCTCGTGCTGCGCAATGGCGGCTCGCTCTATATCGACAGCGGCAAGCCTGCCCCCGGTCTGTTCGCGACGTCGCTCGCCAATCTGAAGAGCGTCATGCCGACGGTCTATTTCAACGTGCCGCGCGGCTTCGACATGCTGATCGCGGCGCTGCGCAGCGACGAGGAACTGCGCCGCCGCTTCTTTGGCGAGGTGAAATTCGCCTTCTATGCCGGCGCCGCGCTGCCGCAGAATCTCTGGGATGCACTGGAGCAGCTTTCCATGGAGACCGTCGGCCGTGCGTTGCCGATGGTCTCGGCCTGGGGCTCGACGGAAACCTCACCGCTCGCCACCGACTGTCATTTCCTCGCCGAACGCTCCGGCAACATCGGTGTGCCCATTCCCGGCACCGAACTGAAACTCGTCACCTCCGGCGACAAGCTGGAGGTGAGGGTGCGCGGCCCCAACGTCACGCCCGGCTATTGGAAGGCGCCGGAGCTGACCAGGCAGGCGTTCGACGACGAGGGCTTCTACCTGATCGGCGACGCCGTGAAGCTTGCCGACGCCGAGCGGCCCGAGCGGGGGCTGTTCTTCGATGGCCGCGTCGCGGAAGATTTCAAGCTCAATTCCGGCACCTGGGTCAGTGTCGGCACGTTGCGCGTCGCCGGCATCGCCGCGCTGGCGCCGCTCGCGCAGGACATCGTCGTCACCGGTCATGGCGGCGACGAGGTGCGCTTCCTGGTGTTTCCGAATATCGCGGCCTGCCGCGCACATGCCGAACTGCCCGAGACGGCGGTTGTGAACGACGTGCTGGCGCATGAAAAGGTCAGGGCCGCGATCGCGCAGGGTCTGGCGAGGCTGAAACAGCAGGGCCCCAACTCCTCCGGCCACGCCACGCGCGCGCTGCTGCTCGCCGAGCCGCCATCGGTGGATGGCGGCGAGATTACTGACAAGGGCTACATCAACCAGCGCGCCGTGTTGACGCGCCGTGCCGATGCGGTGGCGCGGCTGAATGACGATACGTCGGGCGAGTGGATCGGCTGCGCCGGCTAGCGTGCTGTTACCGCGCGTACCCCTCTCGTGCCCTGGACGCAGCGCAGCGCGCAAGTGATGCGGCGCTGAGCCGGGGCCCATTCTTCACGCAGGTCGCTAGCCTGGGTCCCGGCTCTGCGCCGCGTCATTTCATGCGGCGTCGCGTCCGGGACGCGCGAACGAAATAGGCCAGCAACCCAGCAGCATTATCTTGCCGATTTTTTTGTTGCCTAGGCAACTAATTTGTGCGAACCGTTCCAGGCAAGGATGACGGCGGGCGAACCGCTGCGTCTGATCCTGGAGGAAACAATGCGCGGCAGAGATGGTGCCGTCGGCAAACGCCGGCGCATGCCTGGGCATGACGGAAGATGGTCCCTGTTGCCGGGCCTGTCAGTCCTCAGTGTTGCCGGTCACCGCGCCGAGATTTTCGTGCAGCCGGCGCAGCAGGTCGATCAGCACCTCGCGCTCGTCCTTGCTGAGGCAGGACAGCAGGCGCCGCTCTCGTTCGAACGCGGCGACGATCACCTTGTCGTGGGTGGCGCGGCCCCTCGTCGTCAGCGAGATCGAATGGGTGCGGCCGTCGTTCGGATCGGTGCGGATCGACACCAGCCCGCGCTTCTCCAGCCCCGTGAGCGTCCGGCTCACCGGGCCCTTGTCGAAGCCGATGACGTGGCAGATGCGCGAGGCCGGGATGCCGGGCTCGATCGCCAGCAGCGACATGATCCGCCATTCCGTGACGTTGACGCCGAACTGCTTCTGATAGAACGCGGTCGCGCTGTTCGAGAGCTTGTTGGCGATGAAGGTGATGAACGCCGGGACGTAACGGTCGAGATCGAGCGTCGGCCCCACATCCGTGGGCGCTGGCTTTTGGCGGACTCTGGTCGAAGACGGCGGCATATCGGGTTTCTGACTCGCGGCGGGTCCGCTGAACTAAGGGCATGCGCAGCCCTTTCACAAGATCAAAATGAGGGAGGTCTTCCATGACCGCATCCGGCTCCGCTGTACCGACGGGCTCTGCGGCTGTCCCGCATCTCGACGTCGATCCCTTCGACATGAAGTTCCTTGCCGACCCCTATCCCGCGCATGAGTTGCTGCGAGACGCGGGGCCCGTGGTCTATCTCGACAAGTGGAACGTTTATGGCGTGGCGCGCTATGCCGAGGTCCATGCCGTGCTGAACGATCCCGCGACCTTCTGCTCCAGCCGCGGCGTCGGCCTCTCCGATTTCAAGAAGGAGACGCCGTGGCGGCCGCCGAGCCTGATCCTCGAGGCCGATCCGCCCGCACACACCCGCACCCGTGCCGTGCTGTCAAAAGTGTTGTCGCCGACGGTGATGAAGCAGGTCCGTGATCGCTTTGCCGCGGCGGCGGACAAGCGTGTGGACGTGCTGCTGGACAAGCGCAGCTTCGATGCGATCACGGATCTTGCGGAAGCCTATCCGCTCTCGATCTTTCCCGATGCGCTCGGCCTGAAGCCGGAGGGGCGCGAGCATCTGATTCCCTATGCGGGTGTCGTGTTCAACGCCTTCGGTCCGCCCAACCAGTTGCGCCAGGAGGCGATCGAACGCTCGGCACCGCACCAGGCCTATGTCGCCGAGCAGTGCCAGCGCGAGAACCTGGCGCCGGGTGGCTTTGGGGCCTGCATTCATGCGCAGGTCGACGAAGGCGCTATCACCGCGACCGAAGCGCCGCTCCTGGTCCGCTCGCTGCTGTCGGCCGGTCTCGACACCACCGTGAACGGCATCGGCGCCGCGGTCTATTGTCTCGCGCGCTTCCCGGATCAATGGCAGCGCCTGCGCGAGGACCTCACGCTCGCGCGCGGCGCCTTCGAGGAAGCCGTGCGCTTCGAAAGTCCGGTGCAGACCTTCTTCCGCACCACCACGCGCGATGTCGAGCTCTCCGGCGCGCGGATCGGCGAGGGCGAGAAGGTGCTGATGTTCCTCGCCGCCGCCAATCGCGATCCTCGCCGCTGGGACAAGCCCGACAGCTACGACATCACCCGCCGCACCTCCGGCCATGTCGGCTTCGGCTCCGGCATCCACATGTGCGTCGGTCAGCTTGTCGCCCGCCTCGAAGGCGAGGTGATGCTGACGGCGCTGGCGCGTCGTATCGCCAAGATCGAGATCGCAGGCGAGCCGAAGCGCCGCTTCAACAACACGCTGCGCGGGCTCGACAGCCTGCCTGTCACCGTCACTCCGGCCTGACGAGGAGTCTCATGCCCGCCATCACCATCATCCATCCCGACGGGACATCCGACCGTGTCGAGACAAGCGACGGCGAGAGCGCCATGCAGGCCGCGACCCGCCACGGGCTCGACGGCATTCTGGCCGAATGCGGGGGCAACGCCATGTGTGCAACCTGCCACGTCTACGTCGATGATAGCTGGCTCGCGCGCCTGCCTGACATGGCGGATGACGAGGATGCGCTGCTCGACGGTACCGCGAGCGAGCGGCTGCCGAACAGCCGGCTGTCCTGCCAGATCAAGATCACGCCCGCACTCGATGGGCTCGTGCTGAGACTGCCCGAACGGCAGGTCTGATTTTTTCTCAAACGCGCCGGCATCGACCGGCGCGGCAATCGATCCAACAGGGGAGGGAATGATGAAACGTCTGAAGTGGACGCTCGCGCTGGCTGCGAGCCTGGCAACCGGCGCCGCAAGCGCCCAGATATCGGACAATGTCGTGCGCGTCGGCGTGCTCAACGACATCTCCGGCATCTTCCAGGACACCAACGGCATGGGCTCGGTCGAGGCCGCGCGCATGGCCGCGGAGGATTTCAACGGCGGCGGCAAGGGCATCAAGGTCGAGATCGTCTATGCCGACCACCAGAACAAGGCCGACGTCGGCAATGCCATCGCGCGCAAATGGCTCGATGTCGAAGGCATCGATGCCATCGTCGACGTGCCGAACTCGGCGGTCGGCCTCTCGATCAACGCGCTCTTGCGCGACAGCCGCATGACGTTCCTGGCATCCTCGACCGCAAGCTCGGATCTCACCGGCAAGGCCTGCTCGCCCAACACCATCCAATGGGTCAATGACGCCTGGGCAACCGGCAACACGACGGCGGCCGCGATGATGTCGCGCGGTGGCAAGGACTGGTATTTCCTGACGGTCGACTATGCCCTGGGCAAGGGCATCGAGGCGGAGGCGCAGAAATACATCGAAGGTCACGGCGGCAAGGTGCTCGGGTCCTCGAAGCATCCGCTCGGCACCTCCGATTTCGCGTCCTTCCTGTTGCAGGCGCAGAGCTCGAAGGCGCAGGTGATCGGACTTGCCAATGCCGGCGGCGACACCATCAATGCGGTGAAGCAGGCCGCGGAGTTCGGCATCCAGCAGAGCGGCCAGAAGCTCGTCGCGTTTCTGCTCTTCATCAACGACATCCACGGCATGGGCATCAAGGTCGCCCAGGGTCTCCAGCTCATGGAAGCCTTTTACTGGGACATGAACGACGACACCCGCGCGTTCGCAAAACGGTTTGCCGCGCGCCCAGGCATGAACGGCAAGATGCCGAGCGGCAATCAGGCCGGTGTTTACGCCTCCACGCTCGCCTATCTCAATGCGGTCGCAGCAACCGGCAGCGACAATGCCAGGAACGCCGTGCCCGAGATGAAGAAGTTCAGGGGCAAGGACAAGCTGTTCGGCGACACCACGATCCGCCAGGACGGCCGCGTCGTGCACCCCATGTACCTGTTCGAGGTGAAGAAGCCGGAGGAGTCGAAATATCCATATGACTACTACAAGCTGGTCTCGACGATTCCCGCCGAGCAGGCGTTCCGTCCGCTGACGGAAGGCGGATGTGAGCTGGTGAAGTAGAAAATGAATGGTCTCGTGCCCCGGACGCGGTGCAGCGCGAAGCGTTGCGCCGCAGAGCCGGGGCACACCGCTTCTGATCCCGGCTCTGCGTCGCGTCACACCGGACGATGCTTCGCATCGCCGGGACATGCCGCGCCGCGTCCGGGACGCGAGAACAGTCTCACCCCACGACCTTGCTGCTACCCTGCGTGATCAACCGCGCCGCGCGCTGATCGCGGGAGTAGATCCAGAGCCAGCTCAGCGCGACGCTGAGGCGGTGGCGCAGGCCGATCAGGAAGTAGATGTGGGCGATGCCCCAGATCCACCATGCGATAGCACCGCGCAGCTTGATGCGGCCGAAATCGATCACTGCCAGGCGCTTGCCGATCTGGGCGAGGCTGCCGGCATGCTTGTAGCGGAACGGGCCGGTCGCAGCGCCGCGCAGGCGTGCCTTGATGGTCTCGGCGACGTGGCGGCCCTGCTGCTTGGCGGCCGGTGCGATGCCGGGCACCGGCTTGCCGTTCCAGGCGTTGATGCTGACGGTGTCGCCGATCGCAAAGATCTCGGGATGGCCGGGAATGGTGAGGTCGGCTTCGACCTGCACGCGCCCGGCGCGGTCGCTGGGGGCGCCCAGCCATTCGGCCGCGGGCGAAGCGCGCACGCCGGCGGCCCAGATTCTGGTCTTCGCCTCGAGCAGCTTGCCGCCGAACACGACGCCCTCGCGATTGATCTCGGTGACGGCCTGGCCGAGCACGACCTCGACGCCGATCTTTTCCAGCGAGGCCTGGGCATAGGCCGAGAGGTCGTCGGGAAATCCTGCGAGCACGCGCGGGCCCGCCTCGATCAGCACGACGCGCGCCTTGTGCGTGTCGATGTTGCGGAAATCGCCGGGCAGGGTGTGATGCGCCATCTCGGCGATGGTGCCGGCGAGCTCGACGCCGGTCGGGCCGGCCCCGACGATGACGAAGGTCAGCCGCGCCGCGCGCCTCTCCGGATCGGTCTCGCGCTCGGCGCGCTCGAACGCCACCAGAATGTGCCGGCGCAGCGTGGTCGCATCCTCCAGCGTTTTCAGGCCGGGCGCGAACTGCTCCCATTCGTCGTGGCCGAAATAGGCGTGCCGCGCGCCGGTGGCGAGCACCAGCGTGTCGTAGGGCACCTCGCTGCCATCGTCGATCAGCACGCAGCGACGTGCCATGTCGACCCCGCTCACGGTGGCAAACAGCGTCGTCACCTCGCGGCGATCGCGCATGAGATGGCGAATTGGCCAGGCGATCTCGCTGGTCGCGAGTGAGGCGGTCGCGACCTGGTAGAGCAGCGGCTGGAACAGATGATGATTGCGACGGTCGATCAGGGTGATCTCGACCGGCGCGCCCGCAAGCCGGTAGGTCGCTTCCAGCCCGCCGAAGCCGGCGCCGACGATGACGACACGATGGGGATTTGCGGCCATGATGCACCCTCGAATCTCGCTGCTGCTCACCTTCATTTAAGTGCGGATTGGGCGCCGAGGTCCAATAGTCGTCATCAATCGCCACATAGGCCTGATGTATCGATCGGGCGCGAAAAAGCGCCGCAGCCCCGCCCGCCCTGGGCCGGCCTCGGCCGAAGCGAGCAGAATTATATTTCTTGCCATCGCCGATTGAGGCGAAATATGGTGCAGGGTGGACGCTGAGCCATTGGCGGCTCGACAGATTTTGCGTTCAATAGAGACAGGCTTGGAGCGGCGATCACCCCGTTTCCGGGACCGATAATAAGGAGGGAGTGGTTATGAGGACGGCATTTTGGCTGGCGGGCGCAGCGGCGCTGGTGCTGGCAAATCAGGCATTCGCCGGCGACACCATCAAGATCGGTTTCGTCTCGACCTTCAGCGGCCCGACCGCCGTGATCGGCAACGACATGCGCAATTCCTTCGAGCTCGCGCTCGATCATCTCGGACGCAAGATGGACGGCAAGCCGGTCGAGGTGATTTACGAGGATGACGGGCAGAAGCCCGACGTCGGCAAGCAGAAGACCGAGAAGCTGGTGCAATCCGACAAGGTCGACTTCATCGTCGGCTATATCTGGTCGAACGTGCTGCTGGCCTCGCTGAAGACCGCGGTGGATTCGCAGACCTTCCTTATCTCGGCCAATGCCGGCCCGTCGCAGCTCGCGGGCGAACTGTGCTCGCCCTACGTGTTCTCGACCTCCTGGCAGAACGACCAGACGCCGCAGGCCATGGGCCTCTACATGAACCAGAAGGGCGTCAAGAGCGTGTTCCTGATCGGGCCGAACTACGCGGCCGGCAAGGATATGCTCGCGGGCCTCAAGAGCACGTTCAAGGGCGAGGTCAAGGGCGAGGAGTACACGGTCTGGCCGAGCCAGCTCGACTTCTCCGCCGAGCTCTCCAAGGCGCGCGCCTCTGGCGCCGAGTCGATCTTCGTGTTCTACCCGGGCGCCGCCGGCGTGCAGTTCCTCAACCAATATGCCCAGGCCGGCCTGAAGAGCACGATGCCGCTCTACACCGCCTTCACCATCGACGAACTGTCGCTGCCGCTCCAGAAGGAGAACGCGCTCGGTGTTCCCGGCGCACAGGAATGGGTCAACGATCTCCCCAACGAGCAGAACAAGCGCTTCGTCGCCGACTACCGCAAGAAGTACCCCGGCCTGCGCCCGACCTATTACGGCGCGCAATCCTATGATGCCGCCCAGCTCATCAACAGCGCGGTGGTCGCGGTGAAGGGCGACACCAGCAAGAAGGACGCGATGAAGGCCGAGATGGAGAAGGCCAACTTCAAGTCGGTGCGCGGCGCGTTCAAGTTCGGCAATAACCACATCCCGGTGCAGAGCTTCTACCTTCAGGACGTGGTCAAGGATGCCGATGGCCAGCTCGCGCTGAAGACCGTCGCCACCATCGTCGAGAACAACCAGGATCGCTTCCACGACAAGTGCAAGATGAAGTGAGTCGATCGTAACCACGAGCAAGCTGCCCCTTCCTCACTTGTCTTGTGGGAGAGGGTGGCCGCTCAAGTGGTGAGATGAGGCTTTATCGCTGCAACGACAGAGGTGCCCACTCCCTCTCCCGCGCGCGGGAGAGGGTATTTCCGCTCTGGGACAATCCCCAAGAGGAAGAAGCCCTCACCCGGCACTTCGCGCCGACCTCTCCCGCAAAGCGGGAGAGGTGAAGGAGCCGCGGCAATCGATTCAACCTAAAGCCATTCCGCTTGGGCGGGCGAGACGGGTGAGGAGTTCTCTCCGCGCACATCGCCGCTAATGGCGTTCGCTGGTCGAACCCGCTCTCCAGCGTCGTCGCACGATCTGTTGCATCGGCGTCATTTTCTGCAACTGCGTTCTAGCTCGCCGGCCCTTCGGGCAATACGCTCTCGGCCAATTCCTCGCGCTCGCTTTGCAGCACCTCGCGCGCAAACTCGATGATCCTCTGCTTGTTTGCCGCTTCGCGGACGGCGAAAAACACGCGGTTCAATTCCAGGCCGAGCACGCTGTTGAGGGCGATGTTCTCGTCTTCCATCGTGGTTTTCCCTCTTCGTAGGTCACAGCTGTATCTTGAGGCCACCTCTTCCACAAGTAGATTAGCTCTTCGAGCAGACAGGCACCGGTAAACTACGGAGCAGCGAATTGAGGCCGTCGCCAAATACATGCTATACGCGAGCGTGAGGTCAGGAAACGCACTGATGTTCGCCGCAGATTATGGCCGGGAGGCGCTCGACTTCATCGAAGGCCTGGAGGTCTACCGCAAGGTACCAGAAGCCATGAATGCGCTTGAACTGGCCTTCGGTCGCTTCGGCTTCGAAACCATCATCGTGACGGGATTGCCGAATCCTGACCAGCGATTTGCACAGATGGTGCTGGCCAAGCGCTGGCCGGCGGCTTGGTTCAGCCTCTACACCGAGAACAATTACGATCGCTTCGATCCGGTGGTGCGGCTGTGTCGGCAATCGGTCAATCCGTTCGAGTGGTCGGAAGCGCCCTATGATGCCGAACTCGAACCGAACGCAGCCGAGGTGATGAATCGCGCCAGCGAGTTTCGCATGTCGCGCGGCTTCATCGTGCCGATCCACGGGCTGACCGGCTATGAGGCCGCAGTGTCGCTCGGCGGCGTCCATCTCGACCTCAATCCCCGCAGCAAGCCGGCACTGCACCTGATGGCGATGTATGGCTTCGACCACATCCGGCGTCTGCTCGAGCCGGCGCCGCATCCGTCGACGCGGCTCACCCCGCGCGAGCGGGAAGTGATCGCCTGGGCCTCGCAGGGGAAGTCGGCCTGGGAAATCGGCGAGATCCTGCACATCACGCAGCGCACCGCCGAAGAGCATCTTGCAACTGCCGCGCGAAGGCTTGGCGCCGTCAACCGGACGCATGCGGTGGCGCTGGCGATTCGGAACAAGATCATCAATCCCTGAGCGCCGTACTGGGAAATTTCCCAGTACCGAACCCGGCTGTTTTCACAGATTCTGTCTCCCATTGAGGATGAATGGGGGGCTTTCATGATTCACGCAATTTCAGTGGCGAATCGCCGCCTGTATGAAGACGTGATCGAGCAGCATTTCCGGCTGCGTCACGAGATCTTCGTCGAGGAGCGGCGTTGGGACACGCTGCGCAGGCCGGATGGCCGCGAGATCGATTCCTATGATGACGAGGACACCATCTATCTGCTGGCGCTGGAAGGGCGGCGCGTGGTCGGCGGTCACCGGCTTTACCCGACCACCAAGCCCTCGATGATGAGCGAGGTGTTCCCGCATCTGGCCTCGGTTCGCGGCTGCCCCGCGGATCCGCTGGTCTGGGAATGGTCGCGCTACTTCATCGTGCGTGATCGCCGCGACGGCGCGCTCAACCTGCAACTGATGGCGGCGGTGCAGGAGTTCTGTCTCGACCAGGGAATCGCGCAGGTCAGCGCGATCATGGAGACTTGGTGGTTGCCGCGCTTCCACGAGGCCGGCTTCGTCGTGACCCCGCTGGGTCTGCCGGCTCTGGTGGAGAACGCGTGGACCATGGCGGCGACCATCGACATTCGTCGCGAGACGCTCGATGTTTTGCATGACCGTATTGGCATGGCATCGGTCGTGCGTCAGGATGGGCCGCATCTGGACGCCGTCGCCCGTGCCAACCTCCGCGGCCTCGCCGCGCAACTAAAGAGCGCCTGAGATGTCGAACATGATGCGGGACAGCCAGATCATGGCGCAGATCAAGGACGAGAATCTGGGCTACATGTCCGACATGGCGCTCGAGCTGGCGCAGATGGCGGAGGACACCGGACTGACGACGCTCGCCTATCTGTTCCGGATGGCCGCGCTGGAGGCCTCGACGGCCCACAGCGCGCTCGCCGAACCGGACGACCTTCCCCGGCGGATGACGTCGCACTAGACCTAAACCCTTTCTTGCATTTCGACGAATTTTGCACCCTCTCTTCGGCCTGCCGGCGAGAGGGTGCTCGTTTGGGTGCGGCAGGTTGCCCCAGCCTGCACGGCAGCCTTCTTGCAGGGTCGATCTCGATCGCATGCATCGGCATGCAACAAAGTGCATGTTTGGTGTCGAATCGCTCTTGCCTCGGAACGATACTGCCATTACCCATTTTTCGGCCTTGAAGAGGCAGGGGGAGCTCTTTCACTGATGGCGACATTGTTCGAACATCGGCGCGAAGCTGTGTGCGCCTGAAAGAGTCTTGATGCTGCTCGTCGTCGAACAGTTCTTGAACGGATTGCAGTTTGGCCTGCTGCTGTTCCTGCTCGCCGCCGGCCTGACGCTGGTGTTCGGGATCATGGATCTCGTCAACCTCGCGCACGGCTCGCTCTATATGATGGGCGCCTATTTCGCCGCGACCTTTGCGGCCTGGACCGGCAGCTTCCTGCTCGGCGCGCTGATGGCGTTAGGGGCCACGCTGGTGCTCGGTATCGTCCTGGAGGTGACGGCGCTGCGGCATCTCTATGGCCGCGACCATCTCGACCATGTGCTCGCGACCTTCGGCCTGATCCTGTTCTTCAACGAAGCCGTGCGGCTGATCTGGGGGCCGGCCGGCCTTGCGCTCCCGCTGCCGGCCTGGCTCACCGTGCCGGTGCCGATCCTGCCCGGCATTCACTATCCCGCCTATCGTCTCGCCATCATCGTTGTGGCGCTGCTGGTCGCGCTCCTGCTCTATCTCGGCGTGATGCGCACCCGCATCGGCATGCTGATCCGGGCCGGCGCCTCCAATCGCGAGATGATCGGTGCGCTCGGCATCAACATCAAGCTGCTCTACACGTTGGTGTTCGGTTTGGGAGCCGCGCTCGCGGGCCTAGCCGGCCTGATGCAGGCGCCGATCCTCACCGTGCAGATCGGCATGGGCGAGAACATCCTGATCCTCGCCTTCGTCATCATCGTGATCGGCGGCATCGGCTCGATTCGCGGCGCGTTCCTCGCCGCGATCTTCGTCGGCATGATCGACACGCTCGGCCGCGCCTTCCTGCCGAACCTGTTGCGGCAGGTGCTGAGCGGCGCCGCTGCCTCCACCGCCGCGCCGGCGCTGTCGTCCATGCTGATCTACCTCCTGATGGCCATCGTGCTGGTGGTGCGGCCGGAGGGGCTGTTTCCGGCCAATCGTCGATGAAGGCTTTCACAGTGAGCAAGGCCGTCACGGCCCTTTTGCTGGCGGGCCTCGTGCTGCTGCCGCTCTATTCGCAGCTCTCCGGCAACATCTTCATCCTGACGCTGTTCACCCGCATCATCATCCTGGCGCTGGCGGCTGCGAGCCTCAACCTCATCATGGGTTTTGGCGGCATGATGAGCTTTGGTCACGCCGCCTATCTCGGCATCGGCGGCTACGCCGTAGGCATGCTCGCGCAGGAAGGCGTCGGAAGCGGCTTCATCCAGTTTCCGGTCGCGCTCGCGGCCTCCGCGACTTTCGCGCTCGTGATCGGCGCGCTTTCCTTGCGCACCCGTGGCGTCTACTTCATCATGATCACGCTTGCCTTCGCCCAGATGGCCTACTACGTCGCCTCGGGGCTGGCGCGTTACGGCGGCGACGACGGCCTCACCATCTACAAGCGCAGCGACTTCTCCGGCTTGATCGATCTCGGCAATCGGGTGCAGTTCTACTATCTCTGCCTTGCCTGCCTGTTCGGCGTCATCTTCCTGATCTGGCGCATCGTCAATTCGCGCTTCGGCCTCGTCTTGCAGGGCTTGCGTTCCAACGAGCAGCGCATGCAGGCGATCGGCTTTCCGGCCAAGCGCTACCAGCTGGTCTGCTTTGTCATCTCCGGCACCATGTGCGGCCTTGCCGGGGCGCTGCTCGCCAACAACACCGATTTCATCAGCCCGGCCGTGATGTACTGGACGCGTTCCGGCGACCTCATGGTGATGGTGATCCTGGGCGGCATGGGAACGCTGTTCGGCCCCGTCATGGGCGCCGTCGTGTTCCTGTTGCTCGAAGAGTTCCTGTCGCAGATCACCGAATATTGGGCCCTGATCATGGGCCCGCTGCTGCTGCTGATCGTCCTGTTCGGCCGCGGCGGCATCATGGGCGCGTTGGGGAGGGCTGGCCGTGGCTGAACCCTTGCTCCGCGTCGAAAAGCTGGTGCGTCGCTTCGGCGGCATCATCGCGACGGATCACGTCTCGCTCGACGTCGCGGCAGGCGAGCTGCACGCGATCATCGGCCCTAACGGTGCCGGCAAGACCACGCTGATCAGCCAGCTCACCGGGCATCTTTCCCCGCATTCCGGGAGCGTTTTACTCGGCGGCCGCGACATCACTTATCTGCCGGCCTACCGCCGCTGCGCGCTCGGGCTCGCGCGTTCGTTCCAGATCACCTCGCTGCTGCTCGATTTCACCGCCGCCGACAATGTCGCGCTGGCGGCGCAGGCGCATGCCGGAACGTCGTTCCGCTTCTTCGCCAACGCGCGCAAGGAGAAGGGCCTGCGCGATGCCGCCCATGCGGCGCTCGATCGCGTCGGTCTCGCCCATCGCGCCGACGTCGTGGTGAACAGGCTCAGCCATGGCGAGCGGCGCGAGCTCGAGCTGGCAGTCGCGCTCGCGAGCAAGCCGAAATTGCTGCTGCTGGATGAGCCGATGGCCGGCCTCGGCGTCACCGAATCCCAGCGCATGGTGAAGCTGCTCCAGGAGCTGCGCAAGGAAGTGTCGATCGTGCTGGTCGAGCACGACATGCCGGCGGTGTTCGCACTCGCCGATCGCATCTCGGTGCTGGTCTATGGCCGCGTCATCGCCTCCGGCGATCCGGCCGCGATCCGCCAGAACGAGGACGTCAAGCGCGCCTATCTCGGCGATCAGCATGTGGTGACGCATCATGGCTGATACGCTGCTCGACGTCGACGGCATCGAGACCTGCTACGGCCTGTCCCAGGTGCTGTTCGGCCTGTCGCTGTCGATCAAGCCGGGCGAGATGGTCTCGCTGATGGGCCGCAACGGCATGGGCAAGACCACCACCATCCGCTCGATCATGGGCTTGACGCCGGCACGCGCCGGCAGCATCCGTTTTGCGGGTGCCGAGATCAGGCAGCTTCCCTCGTACAGGATCGCGAAGCTCGGCGTCGGCCTGGTCCCCGAGGGACGCCAAATCTTCCCGAACCTCACCGTGCGCGAAAACCTGGTCGCGGCCGCTGCGGACCGCTTCGGTAGCAGCAATCCGTGGACGCTGGCGGCGATCTACGTGATGTTTCCGCGCCTCGCCGAGCGCGCCTCCAACATGGGCAACCAGCTCTCCGGCGGCGAGCAGCAGATGCTCGCCATCGGCCGCGCATTGATGACCAACCCGAAGCTTCTCATTCTGGACGAAGCAACCGAGGGCCTTGCGCCGCTGATCCGCGAAGAAATCTGGAGCTGCCTGTCGCTGCTCAAGAGCCGGGGACAGTCGATCCTGGTCGTCGACAAGAACGTCGACCATCTCGCCCGGATCTGCGACCGCCACTACATCATCGAGCGCGGCAAGACGGTGTGGAGCGGCACTTCCGACGAACTCATGGCCGAGCCGGATCTGCAGCACAAATATCTGGGAATCTAGCGCTTCCGCTGGCGAAGTGAGGAGCGGAATGCCAGTGCCTCACGTTCAGCGTCGTCCTGGCGAAGGCCAGGACCCATACCGCGTGATCCATCGGCTGCGGTCGGTATCAGTTCCGGGTGAAGAGTCTTCGCCAAACGTCCCCTTGGGTGCCAGACGTCCCCTTGGGGTAATGCGTCCCGGCCTTCGCCGGGATGACATCGGTCATCACCAATAGATCCCGTGGCGGTGCAGCTCGCGGATCACCCGCGCCTCCGTCGACGACTGCCGGCGCTTCGGCTTGGCGATCTCGGTCTTGGTTGCTTCCCGTGTGGCGGCGGGCCGGGCGGGCGATATAGAGGCGGGAGCTGCTGCGACCGGCGCGGTCGATGCCGCCGGAGCCGTCGTGGCAGTCGCTGCTGACGTTGGCGCTGTCGCCGCCGTCTGCACATTCGTCGATTGCGGGGCCGGCGGGGCTTGGGTGGTCTGTGGCGTCGTCGCCGGCTGCTCCGCCTGTTGGCTCGTGCCGCTCGCCGCCAGGCTCAGGCCCCGCGGACCGCCGGCATGAACCTCCGTTGCGAGCAGCAGCAACGCAGCGATCAGGATCAGCTTGCGCATGACAATCCCCGTCATCCGGTCAATTTATCTTACCCAATTCGCCTGCAGCGCCGACTAACGTGGGAGGCGGTGCATGCCGATCTCGATCAGGGTGGTCCGACAGGACAAGCGATAGATCAGGCTGAAAAATTGATCCCACATGACCTAACTCCGCTGTTGATCATGGAACGCAGTTATAGGCCGCGTGTCTTTCCGGCGGTTTTCGCGGGATGAGGAAAATGGCTTCGTCCGGAATGGCGCGATGTCGTCGGAACATTCCGGAAGAAGTCGCCTCACGGGAGCGTGAAGCAATGCACCGGTTCGAGCTGGCTGAAGTAGGCCATCGGTGCCGGATCGAGCCGGACTTGCTCAGAACACCTCGAAATACTCGCGATGCTCCCAGTCGGTCACCTCGGACAGGAAGCGATCGATCTCGGCGTTCTTGATGTGGGTGTAGTAGTCGACGAATTCGGCCCCGAGCTTCTCGCGGAAGAAAGGGTCATCCTTCAGCGCGGTCACCGCATCGCGCAGCGATTTCGGCAATGGCGGCGCTTTGGTCTCGTAGGGCGTGTCGGCCGAGGGGCCGGGATCGAGCTTGCGGTCGACGCCGTCGAGCCCTGAGAGAATCTGCGAGGCCATGTAGAGATAGGGATTGGCGGCGGGCTCGCCGATGCGGTTCTCAAGGCGCGTTGCGGCATCATTGGGCCCGCCCAGCACGCGGATCATCACGCCGCGATTGTCGCGGCCCCAGATCGCACGGTCCGGGGCCAGCGAATAGGAGCGGTAACGCTTGTAGCCGTTGATGGTCGGGGTGGTGAACACGGTCGATGCGCGGGCGTGATCGAGCAGGCCGGCGAGATAGGCCCTGCCAAACGCGCTGAGGGGTTCGCCGCCGTCTTTCGCCATGAACAGGTTGTCACCGCTCGCACGCGAGACGATCGACTGATGCAGGTGCCAGCCGCTCGCGAACATGTTCGGCAGTTTCGGTCGGCACATGAAGGTGGCGTGATAGCCGTGGCGGCGCGCGATCTGCTTCACGGCGCTACGAAACAGCACCATGTTGTCGGCGGCCTCCAGCCCCTTCTTCGGCGCGAAGGTGAACTCGCACTGACTCGGGCCGAACTCGACCTCGACCGACCGCAAGGGAAGCCCGAGCGCTACGATGTCACGCCGCAAAATCTCCAGCACCGGCTCCATCTGATCGAAACGCTGCTCGGTGAGATATTGATAGCCGTGGCTGAGCAGGCTGACCGAGGGCGGCGTGCCGGGCTGGCCGGCATCCTCGGCACGCATATGCGGGTCGTCGAGCTTGAAGATGTGGAACTCCACTTCGAGGCCCGCAATGAAGTCGCAACCGCGTGCGCCGAGTTCATCGAGTACGCGCTTGTACAGCCCGCGCGTCGCGAACGGCACCGGGCGGCCATCGTTGAAGTAGAGATCGCACAGCACCCAGCCCGTCGTGGGCGCCCAGGGCAAGACGCGAAAGGTGGCGGGATCGGCGACCATCAGCACGTCGGCGGCGCCCTCCATCTCCTTCATGCCGAAGCCGCCGCCCGCCGTGAACACGGGGAATACGGTGCGGTGCGAGGTGTCCTTGGCGAGCATGGTCGTGGTGATGGAGCAGCCGCTCTCCAGCGAGGCGATCGCCTCGGAGGCGACGATCGTCTTGCCGCGCAAGATGCCGTGCTGGTCGGGGAAGGCGAGGCGGATGACCTCGAGGCTCCTCTCCTCGACGATGCGGCGCATGCGCTGAGCTGCGTCCCTCTGCTCATCCGACCACAGCCTATGACGCGCGACGAAAGTCACTCGACTACTCCCCCGATAGCTGGCGTTCCGGGATGGTCCGAAGGACCGGGCCCGGAACCTCGAGATTCCCAGGTGCGCAAGTGCGCCCCATAGTTCGATCCTATTGCATCGCCCCGGAATGACGATGCTTCAAAAATCACTCTGCCGCAGTCAGCCGATGCACCTTGCCAGCGATCTCCTTCGGCACCGGTGCGGTCCAGGGCGCGCCGCGGCGGCGCTTGACGTCGACCTCCATCCAATAGGTCTCCCAGCCCCGCGTCGGCCCGATGCCGTCCATGGTCGCCGGCCCCTGGATGCTGCGCGCATTGGCCTCGTCCAGGAACAGCATCGGCTTCTCGCCGCCGGAGACCTTCTCGATCTCCTGGCGGAGCAGGCGGCGGTATTGCACGATCGCCTTGTCGCTCTGGCCGAGATGCTCCTTGGTGCGGTCCTGGATCGCGCCCATCGATTCAACCGCCCACTGGTCATGGACGTTGATGTCGTTGCCCATGCCGGTATAGGTCGCGGTCTGCTGCTCGTGCGGATCGAAACCGTAATCGTTGCTGCGGTTCTTGCGCGATTTGTAGTCCGGCAGCTCATAGAGCTCGAGCCGCTGGTCGCGCATCTTCTGCTTGTCGACCGGGCTCGTGTAGCTGGTGAAGATCGCGTACCAATAGCAGTTCTCGTCGTCGACCGGCACGTGCCATTGCGTGATCGTCATCTCCGTGCTCATGGGGATGACGAAGCCGTGCGGGAAGAGCTGGTTGGTGACGCGCACATGCGTCCGCTCCTCGTCGATCTCGCGCAGCGCGATCAGCCTGAGACCATATTCGGTGTGCTCGACATTGATGATCGGGCGGTCGTATTCGCGCAGGATTTTCGTCATCGGCAGATCGCTGCCGGCGGAGGCACCGCGGAATTGCTTGCCGTACGCCGTGGACGTGTCCTCGTCCTCGAAGAAGCGGTGCAGATAGGAAGCGTGCGCCGGATCGATGCCGACCTCCAGCGCCTGCAGCCAGTTGCACGCCATGTGGCCCTTGAACGCAAAGGTATGCGTGCCGGGCGCGACGAAACAGTCGATCTCGGGGAATGCCGGCGGTTCGCCTTCGCCGAGATAGGCCCACAGGATTCCGCTCTTCTCGACCACGGGGTAGGAGCGCTGGCGGATATTCTGGCAGAGCTTCGAATCCTTCGGCTCGGCCGGCGTATCGATGCACTGGCCGGTGGCGTCGAACAGCCAGCCGTGAAAGGCGCAGCGCAGGCCGCCGTGCTCGAGCCGTCCGAAGGCGAGGTCGGCGCCGCGATGCGCGCACTGGCGGTCGATCAGGCCGTAACGTCCAGCCTCGTCGCGGAACAACACCAGATTCTCACCGAGCAGTTTTACGGGACGGATCGGCCGCGCCCCCTCCAACTCGTCGACCAGTGCCGCCGGCTGCCAATAGCTCCGCATCAGCTTGCCGCAGGGGTCCTTCGGCCCGGTGCGGGTGATCAGGTCGTTCTGCTCCTGGCTCATCATGGCGCGTGCATCCTTGTGGAGTGGCGTTTGTTCGCCTATTGAACGAATGGGCGAATTATGACATGTCTTGGAACGGCAGCAAGCACTATTTTGCAGGATTGTCCCTCACCCATGCCCAAGCTGAAGCGAAACGAGAGCGAGGAGCGCGCGACGGACTTTGTCGAGAGCCTCGATCGCGGGCTGCGCCTGCTTCAGTGCTTCGGCACGACGGCCGGGCCGATGACGTTGAGCGATCTCGCCCGGGCTGCGGAGCTTCCGCGCGCCACAGCGCGGCGCATGCTGTTCACGCTCCAGCGCGGCGGCTTCGTCGCCGGTGACGGAAAGCTGTTCTCGCTGACGCCGCACGTGCTGACGCTGGCAGCGTCTTACCTGCGCTCAAACCAGCTCGTTGCGGTGCTGCAACCCGTGCTCGACCGCATCGCAACCGCCGCGCAGGAGATCTCCTCGCTTGCCGTGCTCGACGGCGACGACGTCGTGTTCATCGCCCGCGGCGGTCCGACGCGGGTCTTCTCGGGTGGCCTGGAGATCGGCTATCGCCTGCCGGCCTTCTGTACCTCGGTTGGCCGCGCCATGCTCGGTCAGCATGACGATGCCGAGCTCGCCGCGCGGCTGAACGCGATGACGCGCGAGGCGCTGACGCCGCAGACGGTGACGGATCCCAAGGCGCTGCTCGCGCGCATCAGCGCCGACCGCGCGCAGGGCTATTCGCTGGTCGATCGGGAGGCCGAACCGCATTTCCGCTCGATCTCGGTTCCGGTGCGCCGCTATGACGGCGTCATCGTCGCCGCCGTCAACATGGGCGCCCATGTCGATCGCGTGCCGGCGCAGGAATTGATCGATCGTTTCCTGCCGTTGCTGCAGGAGGGGGCGACGTCGCTGCGGTCGCAACTTCTGTAGTTGCATTCCCGTTGTCTCGAAGCCGGTGCTATAGTGGATCGAGGCATGAGAGAACAGGGAGGACGCCATGCATCATACCATGGTTCCCAGTGATCGCGTGGAGCGTGTCGCCGTCTATGGACGCGACGGTACGAAGCTCGGCACGATCGAACGGCTGATGCTCGACAAGATCAGTGGAATGGTTGCCTATGCCGTGATCAAGACCGGTGGACTGCTTGGCACCCATCATCACTACCCTCTCCAGTGGAGCGCGCTGAAATACGACCCAAGGCGCGAGGCGTTCCAGATCGAGTTGACGCTGGACGAACTCAGTAGCGGCCCGTGCGAGTTCGACGGCGATGCGTTCGACTGGGGCGACCGTTCGCGGTCCTACCCGCATCCGCACTACTGGTCGGTCTAGCGAGTAAGCCGGCCTGGCAGCCCGCTCTCGGCACCGGACTGGCCTGGGCCCGAGCCGCGGCCGCCGAGCCGCGTCTGACGTGATCGTCCGGCTATCCGGCGAGCGGCTGTTCGCCGACTTTGGGCCAATAGGTGCCAAAGCTCCAGAGGCCGCCCTCCGGATCGCGCGCGGCGAAATCGCGGCTGCCATAATCGGTCGTGTAGGGCTCCATTTCGATCTTTGCGCCAGCGGCTTTCACCTTCTCGTAGAGCGCGTCTGGATCATCAACGGCCAGATAGACGGCATCTGTCCGCCGGCCGCTGATGTCACCAACCCGCTTGGCGTAGGCGTCGTCGCGATGCGCGCCCAGCATGAGGATCGACGATCCGAACGCCAGCTCGGCGTGAATGATCGTGCCCTCCTTGCGGTACACCAAGTGTTCAGCGAAGCCGAGAACGTCCTTCAGCCAGGCGATCATCGCCTCCGCATCCTTGCAGCGCATCGTGTGGTAGAGGCGCGGCGCTTCGTAGCCGTTCGGCTGGTTCATGAAACCCTCCAAGTCCGGTGCAAGTTCGGCGCAAGTCCTGGCAAGCTTGTTGCGACGCCGACCCTAGTTCGAATCATGGCGGCCGGCTTGAACAAATGGGACTTGACCGTTGCCTCGCGCTGTCCTGGCGCTAGCCCCCGCCGTCCCGCATCAGGCGTAGATCGACGACATCGAGCCGCGCGGCCCATCCGGTCGGCGTCTCGCCGCTGAATATCCGGAAATCGCGAGCAAGATGCGCCTGGTCGGCATAGCCGGCGTCTGCTGCAATTGCGGCCCAGCCGCCTGTGCCGTCCGTCCGGGCAAGCGCACAGGCCCGATGAAAGCGCAGCATCTGGGCCAGCGTCTTCGGCGGAACGCCGATCTCGTTGTGGAAGCGACGCGTGAGATGCTTGCGGCTCCAGCCGATGTCGGAGGCGATGTCGGCGATCCTGATCGCGCCTGCGCGTCCCCAGAGCGTCTCCAGGGCGAAAGCTACCGCTGGCGAAGGCTCGTGGACGGCGCGGCGAAGCACGAAGTCTTCCACGATCTCGAATCGTCGCTGCCAGCCGACCGCCTCGGCCACCCTGGCGCGGAGGTTCTCACCATCGCGTCCCAGAATGTCGTCAAGGCCGACCATGCGGGCGGTCAGATCGGGCACGGCTCCTCCGAAGAAGCGATACGCCCCGAGCGGCGTGAAATCGACCTGAACGCATTCGGCGCGGCCGTCGGATTCGATCAGGACCGGCCCGGGAAAGAGTCCCGCCGCGAAACTCGGTCGAGCGTCGGCAGCATCCGGTTGGTACCCGAGCGCGATACGGAAGGGCGTTCCCAAGTTCACCAGCAGAGGAAGCGCAAGCGGCGCGGCGTGGCGGAAGGCGGCCAGGCCGAGGCCGCGCTCGCGGTAGAACGAGATGCTGGAGACCAGCCGCGCAAGGCGCGGGGAGGCAGATCGACGGATGACATCGGCAGGTGCGTCCATCGCGCGTCTCGCTCGTTCGCGCGCAGCATAGCGTCGCGACGGCGCCCGTCCAGGTGTATCGCTACGGCACCGTGCTCTGCCGCGCTTCCGCCTCACGCTCCATGTCGCGGCCGGACAGATCCTCGCCCTGCATGTTGGCATAGTCACGTGCCATCTCGCGCATCAGGAACTTTGCCGGGACGTCGTGATAGCTGCCGCGGTCGTTGACGTATTGCATGTAGGCACGGCCTTCGCCGTCGAAGGGGTGCAGCAGCGCGTCGGTGTGGCCGTCGAAATCGAGCGGCGCCACGCCGACCTTGGCGCAGAGCGTGTCGTTGAACGTCGGCGTCGCCTTGCGCCAGGCGCCGTCGACGAACACTTCCGTGAAGCCGTGCCAGGTGAAGATGTCGGTGCCCATGCTCGCGCGCAGCTTCTCGGTGGTGAGATGGTTCTTCACGTCGGCAAAGCCGACACGGGCGGGAATGCCGTGGACGCGGCAGGCGGCCGCATAGAGCGCAGCCTTGCCGACGCAATAGCCTTGACCGGCGGCGAGGACGCTCGATGCGCGAAAAGTCTCGGCGACGCGCATGCTGACATAGGGGTTATAGCGAATGCCGTCGCGCACCGCCTTGTAGAGCACGCTGGCCTTTTCGCGCGCGCTCGCATCCGCGCGCACCGCGTCTTTCGCGAATTGTTGCACCGTGGGATGATCGCTGTCGATGTACTCACCGGGATCGGTGTAGAGACGGCGGATGGTATCGGGGAGGGTGTCGGTCATCTCGATAGCTTAGCAGGCGATTTGTCCGGAATTCAATTCAAGCAATGCATGGCGCATTGCGCGAGAGCATGGGCGCATCCTCGATTTGCGTCGAGGCGCTGCCGTATCAAGGCCGGTTGCGCATCCAGTCGGCGAGGCCCGACATTGCGCGATCGAGATCCTGGCGCGCGGCGATATCAATCACCGTCTCCTCCAGCGCTCCACGCATGCAGAGCATCCACGCATCGCGCTCGGCATCGCCGATGGCAAAGCCGATGTGCCGCTGCCGCAATCGCGGATGGCCCTTCTCGGGGGAATAGAGCTTCGGGCCGCCCGTCCATTCGGTGAGATAGCGCTTCAAGACGTCCCGGATCAGGCCGAGATCGTCCGCATGCATGGCGCGGATGACTTTCGCTTCCGGCAGCGTGTCCATGCGCTCGTAGAAGCGGTCGACCAGACGATCGATCGTGGCGCTGCCGCCGATCCGATCGAACAGGGAGACGGTCGCGTCGATATTGGTCATACGAGGACGGAGCTCAAAGCGCGACGCTGCGCAGGCCGAAGCTGCGGGCTTCGTTCTGCAGCACGGGCCGCACCGCGTCGATCAAGCGCGCGGCAGCGGCATCGACGCTCAGTCCTGCCGTGTCCACGACCGCAGTGGCGCGCGAATACAGCGGCTCGCGGCTGAGCAGGATGTTGCGCAGCTCCGCCATTGCGGAGCGATCGTCCGCCATCGGGCGCAGATCGCCCTGGCGGCGGACGCGAGCCATGTGCTCCTCGGGCTCGGCCTTCAGCCAGATCGTGTAGAACGAGGTCAGGACCTGGTCGAAGGTCAACGGCTCGGAGACGATGCCGCCGCCGGTTGCCAGCACCATCAGCTCGTTGCGCGCAAGCAGCTGTTGCAGCGCCGCCTGCTCCATGCGGCGAAAGCCTTCCTGGCCGTAGAGCGCGATGATCTCGGCGACCGAGAGGCCGTTCTGCTGCTCGACCTCCTTGTTGAGCTCGACGAAACTCCAGCCGATCTTTTTCGCCAGGATCTTGCCGAGCGTGGACTTGCCGGCGCCGCGCAGGCCGATCAGCGCGATGCCGCAGAATGGCGCGCGCCGCGGCGCGGAGGCGCTGCCGCCGGCGAGCAGATCCTTGGCCTGCGCGATCTGCGCCGGCGTCGCCTTGCGCAAGAGGTCGCGAAACATCTGCCAGTCCGGCGTCGGATCGGCCGAGGGGAGCAAATCTTCGAGGTGTGCGCCCATCGCGTCCGAGACGCGGCGCAGCAGCACGATGGAGACATTGCCCTTGCCGCTTTCGAGCTGCGCGATGTAGCGCTCCGAAATCCCCGATACCTTGGCGAGCACCTTGCGCGACATGCCGCGCAGTGCGCGCATGGTGCGCACGCGCTGACCGAGCTGTTCAAGAAATCGGGATTCGGCGTCGGGACTTTCGGTCATGTTCCTTCTTTACGGATGTCCTGCGGCGCGTTTTAATGAAACATAATGCCTGATGGCATTGACAGCAAGCCGCCGCGGTGTCTTTCTATGAATTATAATTCTAAATTCGGGGGAGATGTCTGTGAGCGAGGGATCCTACAACGCGGTGACCTGGCTGCTCGACCGTAACGTCGAGGAAGGCCGCGCCAGCAAGCTCGCCTTCGACGACACCGTCTCGCGGCTCACCTATGGCGAGCTCTCGCGCGAGACCCGGCGCGCCGCCAACATGCTGCGCCGGCTTGGCGTTCGCCGCGAGGAGCGCGTGGCAATGATCATGCTGGATACGGTCGATTTCCCGATCGTGTTTCTGGGCGCGATCCGCGCCGGCGTCGTGCCGGTGCCGCTCAACACGCTTTTGACCGCCGACCAATACGCCTACATCCTCGCCGACTGCCGCGCACGCGTGCTGTTCGTGTCCGAAGCGCTCTATCCCGTCATCAAGGACGTCGTCGGCCGCATGCCCGATCTCGAGCATGTCGTGGTCTCCGGCGCCAAGCAGAACGGCCACAGGCAGCTCGCCGAGGAGCTCGCTGGCGAGAGCGACCGGTTCACAACCGCGGCGACGCATCCGGACGAGCCGGCGTTCTGGCTGTACTCGTCCGGCTCGACCGGCATGCCAAAGGGCGTGCGCCATCTGCATTCGAACTTGCAGGCGACCGCCGATACCTATGCGAAGCAGGTGCTCGGCATCCGCGAGAGCGATGTCTGTCTGTCCGCGGCAAAACTGTTCTTCGCCTATGGTCTCGGCAACGCGCTGACCTTCCCGATGTCGGTCGGCGCCAGCGTCGTCCTCAACAGCGAGCGTCCGACGCCGGCGCGCATGTTCGACCTGATGAACCGCTACAATCCTTCGATCTTCTACGGCGTGCCGACGCTGTTCGCAGCGATGCTCAACGACGAGGCGATGAAAGGCGAGCGCTGCGGCAAGAGTTTGCGCATCTGCACCTCCGCCGGAGAGGCGCTGCCGGAATCGGTCGGCAACAGCTGGAAGGCGCGCTTCGGCGTCGACATCCTCGACGGCGTCGGCTCGACCGAACTCTTGCACATCTTTCTCTCGAATGCGCCCGGCGACATCAAATACGGCTCCTCCGGCAAGCCGGTGCCGGGCTATGCGGTGCGGCTCGTCAACGAGGCCGGGCAGGACGTCGCCGACGGCGAGGTCGGCGAGCTCCTGGTCGACGCGCCGTCCGCCGGCGAAGGCTATTGGAACCAGCGTCACAAAAGCCGCCGCACGTTCGAGGGACCATGGACCCGCACCGGCGACAAATATGTCCGCGACTCGGAGGGCCGCTATACCTTCTGCGGCCGCGCCGACGACATGTTCAAGGTCTCCGGTATCTGGGTCTCACCGTTCGAGGTCGAGAGCGCACTGATCACGCATCCGGCCGTGCTGGAAGCCGCCGTGGTGCCCGAGGCCGATCCGGAGGGGCTGTTGAAGCCGAAGGCCTTCGTCGTGCTGCGGCCGGGCGCGACAACGACGGACTTGCAGGAGACGCTCAAGGAACACGTCAAGCAGAAGATCGGCCCATGGAAATACCCGCGCTGGATCGACGTGGTGGAGTCCTTGCCCAAGACCGCGACGGGGAAGATCCAGCGGTTCAAATTGCGGGAGGGCGCAAACTAGCAATAGGTCATCATGGCCGGGTTTGACCCGGCCATCCACGCGCAGCCGAGATTGACGACCGACATGGATGCCCGGGTCAAGCCCGGGCATGACGACCGAGAAGGACGAATGAACATGACCCTCACCCCCACCGGCTTCCTCAGCATCGACGGCGCCAGCCTCGAATACAAATGGCTCGCTCCGCAGGCCGCCGACGCGCCGACCATCGTGATGCTGCACGAAGGTCTCGGCTCGGTCGGCCTCTGGGGCGACTTCCCGGAGAAGCTCCAGCAAGCCACCGGCGCCGGCATTTTCGCCTATTCACGCGCGGGTTACGGCCAGTCCAGCCCGGTCGCGCTGCCGCGGCCGCTCGACTACATGCAGCGCGAGGCGCTGGACGTGCTGCCGAAGCTGCTTGATGCGATCGGCTTCAAACGGGGCCTCCTGCTCGGCCATTCTGACGGCGCCTCGATCGCGACGATCTATGCCGGGGCACATCAGGATCATCGCCTGAACGGTCTCGTGCTGATCGCGCCGCATTTCATCGTCGAGGACATCTCGATCAAATCCATCGCCGCGATCAAGACGACGTTCGAGACCACGGACCTCAAGGCAAAACTGGCGCGCTGGCACAAGAACATCGACAACGCCTTCTATGGCTGGAACGGCGCCTGGCTCGATCCGAAGTTCCGCGACTGGGACATCTCGGAATACCTGGCTTATATCCGCGTCCCCATCATGGTCCTGCAAGGCGCGGACGACCAATACGGCACCCTGCGTCAGGTCGAGATCGCGCAGGAAGAGTGCTACTGCCCGGTCGATCCGAAGATCATTCCAGGCGCGGGACATTCTCCGCATCGTGAAGCGCCCGGGCCGACGCTCGAGGCGATCGAGCAATTCGCACGAGCGACCCTTCGCGACGATCAGGGCCTGCAAGGACGCGCCGCGTGATGGCGGCCGAGAGTGGCGGCCATGAAACAAAGTGCATGCTATAGCTGCTGAGGGCTAGACTCATCCAAAAAGATGCACTATTGTGCATCCAACGCTCAAGCCAGAACGCATAATCAAACTCAGGGATGACCCATGGCCGGGGAAGATCGGCGCCTTGCAGGCGGCGCGACATTCATCGATTTCCAGACCGAACCGTCCCGGTACAAGCACTGGAAGCTCGCGGTCGAAGGCGACGTTGCGACGCTGACCATGGATGTCGACGAGAACGGCGGCCTGTTCGAGGGCTACCTGCTCAAGCTCAACTCCTATGACCTCGGCGTCGACATCGAGCTTGCCGACGCGCTCCAGCGCCTGCGCTTCGAGCATCCCGAGGTGAAGGTCGTGGTGATGCGCTCGGCCAAGAACCGCGTGTTCTGCGCCGGCGCCAATATCCGCATGCTGGCGGGCTCGACCCACGCTCACAAGGTCAATTTCTGCAAGTTCACCAACGAGACCCGCAACGGCATGGAAGACTCCTCGGAGAATTCCGGCCAGCGCTTCATCACCGTGGTGAACGGCTCCGCCGCCGGCGGCGGCTATGAGCTGGCGCTTGCGACCGATCACATCATTCTCGCCGATGACGGATCGTCCGCCGTTGCACTGCCCGAAGTGCCGCTGCTCGCGGTGCTGCCAGGCACCGGCGGTCTCACGCGTGTGGTCGACAAGCGCAAGGTGCGCCGCGACCACGCCGATTTTTTCTGCACCATCGAGGAGGGTGTGAAGGGCAAGCGCGCGGTGCAGTGGCGTCTCGTCGATGAGATCGCGCCGAATTCCAAATTGGAAGCCAAAATCGCCGAGCGCGCCAAGGAATTCGCGGCAGCCTCGAAACGCACCGGCAGCGGCAAGGGCATCGCATTGGCGCCGCTCAAGCGCGTCATCGACGAAAACAGCATCCGCTACGGCTTCGTCACCGTCGATATCGATCGCGCTGCCCGCATCGCCACCATCTCGATCAAGGCGCCGGAGGCCGCGCCGCCGGCCGACATCGACGGCATGATGGCGCAGGGCGCGTCGTTCTGGCCGCTCCAGGTCGCGCGCGAGCTCGATGACGCCATCCTGCATCTGCGCATCAACGAGCTCGAGATCGCCATGCTGGTGTTCAAGAGCCACGGCGATCGTGCCCATGTGCTCGCTTGCGATGCTTTCCTCGAAGCCAACAAGGCGCACTGGCTGGTCAACGAAATCCGCCACTACTGGAAGCGCGTGCTCAAGCGTATCGACGTCACCTCGCGCACGCTGGTGACGCTGGTCGAGCCCGGCTCCTGCTTTGCCGGCACGCTGGCCGAGCTCGTCTTCGCCGCCGACCGCTCCTACATGCTGATCGGCACGCGCCAGGGCGACAACCGTCCGCCGCCGTCGATCGAGCTGTCCGCGATGAATTTCGGCCCGTATCCGATGAGCCACGGCCTGACGCGGCTGCAGTCGCGCTTCCAGGCCGATCCGTCCGATGTGGAGCGCGCGGAAGCCACTCTCGGCACCGCGCTCGACGCGGAGCAGGCCGAAGAGCTCGGCCTCGTCACCTTCGCGCTCGACGACATCGACTGGGACGACGAGGTCCGCGTGTTCCTCGAGGAGCGCGCCAGCTTTTCGCCCGACAGCCTCACCGGCATGGAAGCGAGCCTGCGCTTCGCCGGCCCCGAGACGATGGAATCAAAGATCTTCTCGCGTCTCACCGCATGGCAGAACTGGATCTTCCAGCGTCCGAACGCCGTCGGCGAGGAAGGCGCGCTGCGCCGCTACGGCAGCGGCCAGAAGCCGAAATTCGATATGACGCGGGTGTGATGATTTTCGTGTCCCGGGCGCGGCGCAGCGCGAAGCGATGCGACGCAGAACCGGGACCCAGACGGACCAGACAATAGGTCCCGGCTCAGCAGTGCAGCACTTCGCGCTGCACTGCGTCCGGGACACGAGACCGATCAAGGAGCACGGCCATGAACATGAACATCATGAACGTCGACTACTCGACCAAGATTCCGAACAACGTCAACCTCGCCGAAGACCGCCAGGTTCTGAAGGCGCTGGAAGGCTGGCATCCCGGCTACATGGATTGGTGGAGCGACATGGGTCCGGAAGGCTTTCAGGAGTCGCTGGTGTATTTGCGCACCGCCTACTCGGTCGATCCGCGCGGCTGGGCCAAGTTCGATTACGTCCGCATGCCCGAATATCGCTGGGGCATTCTCCTTGCGCCGCAGGAAGAGAACCGCGTCGTGCCGTTCGGTGAGCACTACGGCGAGCCGGCCTGGCAGGAGGTCCCGGGCGAGCATCGCGCCATGCTGCGGCGCCTGATCGTGATCCAGGGCGACACCGAACCGGCCTCGGTCGAACAGCAGCGCCATCTCGGCAAGACCGCGCCCTCGCTCTACGACATGCGCAACCTGTTCCAGGTCAATGTCGAGGAAGGCCGTCACCTCTGGGCGATGGTGTACCTGCTGCAGAAATATTTCGGCCGCGACGGCCGTGAAGAAGCCGACGATCTCCTGCGCCGTCGCTCCGGCGATGCCGACGCGCCGCGCATGCTGGGCGCATTCAACGAGGCGACGCCGGACTGGCTGTCATTCTTCATGTTCACGTATTTCACGGACCGCGACGGCAAGATGCAGTTGCACTCACTGGCGCAGTCCGGCTTCGATCCGCTGTCGCGCACTTGCCGCTTCATGCTGACGGAAGAAGCCCACCACATGTTCGTCGGCGAGACCGGCATCACCCGCGTCGTGCAGCGCACCTGCGATGCGATGAAGGCGGCCGGCATCACCGACCCGACCGACATCGCCAAGGTCCGCGCGTTGGGGGTGATCGACCTGCCGACCATCCAGAAGAAGCTGAACCTGCACTATACGCTGTCGCTCGACCTGTTCGGCTCGGAAGTCTCGACCAACGCGGCCAACGCCTTCAACGCCGGCATCAAGGGCCGCTATCACGAGACCCAGATCGAGGACGACCACCAGCTCAAGAACTCCACCTATCCGGTGCTCAAGCTGATCAACGGCGAGATCAAGCTGGTCGATGAACCGGCGCTGACTGCGCTCAACATGCGCCTGCGCGATGATTACAGCCAGGATTGCGTCAAGGGCATGCTGCGCTGGAACAAGGTGATCTCGAGCGCGGGCTACGATTTCAAGCTCGCTCTGCCCAACGTCGCCTTCCACCGCCACATCGGCGAGTTCAAGGACGTTCACGCGACTCCCGACGGCATCCTGATCGACGATGCCACCTGGGCGAAACGACGCGACGAATGGCTGCCCTCGGCGAGCGACGGCGACTTCATCACCTCCCTGATGCAGCCCGTCACCGAGATCGGCCAGTTCGCCTCCTGGATCTCGCCGCCCAAGGTCGGCATCGACAACAAGCCCGGCGATTTCGAGTATGTGAAGATCGAGTCCTAAGCAACGGGAGCCGCTCCCGCAACACAAATGGCGTCATCACCCGCCCCGGTGCGCAATGGCGCAGCGGGGCGGGTGATCCTGTCTTCCAGAGGCGTAAAAAAATCCCTTATTAATCAAGGGGCATTCTACTGTGCATGGGGTTGTTTTCGACATTTTGTTTGGAGCCCCCCTGCGGGTGACGTGAGATCGCCCGATCAATCACTGTCCCACCCGCTGCCCTTGATCCCCGGATTCGCATACACGATGCCGCCATCCACCGCGATGGTGGCCCCCACCACATAGTCGCCGGCGCGCGAGGCGAGATAGATCGCGGCGCCCGCCATGTCCTCGTCGGTGCCGATGCGGCCTACGGGGACACGCGTCGCGACCTCGTCGGCGTGGTCGCGGGCGGCGCGGTTCATGTCGGACTTGAACGGGCCCGGCGCGATCGCCGTGACCACGATGTGGTCGGGGATCAGCTTCACCGCCATGCGCCGGGTCAGGTGGATGAGCGCGGCCTTGCTGGCCGCGTAGGAATAGGTCTCGCCCGGATTGACGAAGATGCCGTCGATCGAGGCGATGTTGATCACTTTTGCCAGCCGCTCGACAGTTGCCGATGCGCGTAGCGTGGGCGCCAGCGCCTTGGTCAGGAAGAACGGCGCCTTGACGTTGAGGTTCATCACCTTGTCCCAGCCGCTCTCCGGAAATTCGTCGAACTCCGCGCCCCAGGCCGCGCCTGCATTGTTGACGAGGATGTCGAGCCTGGATTCGCGTTTCTTAAATTCGCTCGCCAGCAGCTCGCAGCCGGCGAGCGTGGACATATCGATCGGCAGCGCGATGCATTCGCCGCCAGATTGCGCGGTGAGCTCTTTCGCGGTGGCTTCGCACGGTCCGGCCTTGCGCGCGGTGATGTAGACCTTGGCCGCGCCGGCGCTGAGAAATCCCGCCGCTATCATCTTGCCGATGCCGCGCGAGCCGCCGGTCACCAGCGCGATGCGGCCTTTGAGCGAGAACAGATCGTTGAACATGGTGCCTCCCTTGGTTGGGAGGCTGTGTGAGCCGGGGGAGGGGTGGGAGTCAAGGAATGTGCCCGGCTTGGCGCGACAGCCGACGGCGAGGCCTACGCCGCCGCGATCCGGCGAAAGCCGTTCCACATCGCGGTCGCGGCGCCCGAGGTCAGCACCGGCAGGATGCGCGCGTCCTGGTAGTTGCCGTTGAGCGAGACGCGGGGCAGTGCCGTCATGTGGCCGGCATTCTCCGCGAACAGCATGCCGGGCCGTGTCGTCACCGCGGTCTTGAAGCCGGCGGATGCGGCAAGGGCGAATTCGCGCATCCCCGCGGCCTCGCGATCGCCATAGGGATAGGCGAGGTGCAGCACGGGGCGCTCCAGCACCCGCTCGATCCGTGTGCGGCTGGCGGCCATCTCCTGCGCGGCGATGTTTTCCGCCTGCTTGGCGAGGTTGCAATGGCTGACGCTATGCGCGCCGATCGTGACCAGCGGATCGGCGGCAAATGTCTTCACCTCGGCCCAGGACAGGCACAGGCTCCGGCACAGCGCTTCCATGTCGATGTCGTATGTCGTGCAGAGCGCTTCGATCTCGCGTTTGAGGTCGTGCTCGCCCGGCAGTGCGCGCAGCCAGTCGTGCAGGCGGTCGAACGCCGCCTGCTTGGCCGCGGGCGTCGTCGCATCGAGCCGCAGAGCGGAATTGCCGATTCTGACGTCGATCTGCTCGGCTTTGGCGATCACGGCCTCCAGCGCCGCCCACCACAATCGTCCGGTGCCCTCGGCAAAATCGCTCGCGACATAGACCGCCAAAGGCGCGTCAAATTCGCGCAGCACCGGCAGAGCATAGTCGAGATTGTCGCGATAGCCGTCGTCGAGGGTGAAGGCGGCGAAGCGGCGGTCGAACCGGCCCTGCACCAGCCGCTCATGCAGCTCGTCCATGCTGACGATGTCGATGTCGCGCGAACGCAAATGGCGCAGCGTCGCGCGCAGGAATTCGGGCGTGACTTCGAGATGCCGGTTCGGCTGAAACGCGGCCTCACGGGCCGGCCGCACGTGGTGCAGCATGAAAATGGCGCCGACGCCCGACAAAAGTGGGCGCAGCAGGTGGTGCGCTCCGCTGAAATAGAGTGCTCCCAGCCCGGCGCGGATGACGTTGTTACGCAGTTGTTTCATGACCGGCTGGGGGACTCTGGCATTCCGCATTCAACTTACGGAAGAACCCTTGAAGAAAAAGTTATTCCGATTGTCCAGGCGGGGCCGTCGGAACGGCCGCATTTCCGGTTTGACAGCCTGCCAAGGGTTTGTTTTGTCTCCGTTTCCAGAGTTCGGGTCGTCGAATGCAGAAACTTTACAGGTGGGCCAGCAAATGGTGGCTAGGGCTGATCCCCCTGGCCGTCATGTGGGGATTTGCGGCCTGGAATAACACCTTACCGGTCGAGGCCGATCTGTCGGCCCGCAGCTCGGCTGCGCTGAAGGATACTGTTCTGGACAAGACACGGATCGTGGTCGATGGCCGCGATGTCAGCCTGGCCGCGGACGCCTTCTCCGAGGCGGGGCGCCGCGACGCCGTGGTGGCGGTCGAGACCGTCCCCGGCGTGCGGCTGGTCGACGACCGGACCCGCCTTGTTCCTGAGGCCAAACCCTTCGTCTGGACCGCCGAGCGCGACGTCGTGCGGGTGACTCTGTCAGGCTCGGCGCCCCTGCCCTCGATGAAGGGCCGGCTGACCGAGGCCGCCCGCAAGGAGGTCGGGGGCGTCGAGGTGGCCGACCAGATGGGGCTCGCGCGCGGCGCGCCGCCGCGGTTCGAGGCTGTTGCGATGCTGTTGCTGGATCAGATCGGCAAGCTCAAGGATGGCAAGATCACGATAACGGACACCAAGGTCAATCTGTCGGGCATGGCGCGCGAGCTCGGCGGCCGCGAGGCGATCGCGGCCGCGCTCAAGAACCTGCCTGAGGGTTTTTCTATTGCCGCCAACGAGATCAAGGCGCCGCCCTACATCTTCCAGGCCTACAAGGATCCGGTGGCCGCGACGGTGACGCTGACCGGCTATGTTCCCGACAACAATGTCCATGCGGCGATCGCCACCAGCGCCTCGCGAAAGTTCTTCACCGAGAAGGTCGTCGACAATCTCAAGGCCAGCGTCGGCGCACCCGGCTCCTTCAGCGCGGCCGTGGTCGCAGCGCTTGGCGCGCTGTCGCGGCTGTCGACCGGTACGCTCGTCGTCTCCGACCGCGAGGTGAAGCTGTCGGGCGATGCGCTGTACGAGGGTGCCGCCAACGACATCCGCGCAGGCCTCGGCAAGGACTTCCCGAAAAACTGGCAGTACAAGCCGGAGATCACGGTAAAGCCCGCGGCAGGCCCCGTCGATGGCACCGTGTGCCAGCAATTGTTCTCGGAGCTCCTGACCAAGAGCAAGATTCGCTTCGCGACCAGGCGTGCCGACATCGATCCTGACTCCGCCGGCATCCTCGATCGTCTCATCGAGACGGCGCTGCGCTGCCCCACCACCAATATCGAGGTTGTCGGGCATACCGACGCCGACGGCGAGGACTCCTTCAATCAGGCTCTCTCGGAAAAGCGCGCGCAGGCGGTGATCGACTATCTCGTCAAGGCCGGCCTGCCCGCCAGCCGCTTCGCCGCGGTCGGCCATGGCAGCACGCAGCCCGTCGCCGGCAACGACACCGACGAAGGCAAGGCGCAGAACCGCCGCATTGAGTTTCTGGTGAGGTGACGATGCCCTATCTCGTCTCGTTCCATCTGGGCTGGCTGATCGGCTCGCTGCTGCTGGGCTTCTGCATGGGCTGGATCTCGGTGGTCCAGCGCGGCAACGGCACCTCGAAGGTGACGGCGCGCTGGCTCGCCGCGCTCGCCGCAGCGCTGGTCGCGGCCTCGCTCGCCCATGTGGTCCCCGGCCGCTTCGGCTACTGGCTCGATCTCGGCCTGATCATGTTCGCCTGCTACCTCGTCGGCTGCACCATCGGTGCGTGGCTGCGCGACCGCGTGGTCTCGCGCACCGCACCTCCAGCCGCTCTGTGATGTTGCCGTGCCCCCTCACTGAAGGGACGGGGTGCGCGCGTCCGCCGCGGCCTTCCGGCGCGCCAGCATCCCGTCAACTGGCCGCTTCGATCGCCCTCTTTCAACAGGCAGGCCTGCCCCATAGATTGACGTCGGCTTAAGGCGTGACGGAACATTGTGCGGCCGAAATCATCAAAACTTCATGGCGTCTGCGCAGGATTGCCATGGAGATTCGCGTCGAGCCCTTGCCGCCGAAAGCGCCAAATTGCGCACCAGGAGCCGCAACCCTGCCTAAAATATTGAACGCACGTGTTTTTGTTCGAATTGGCGAATTCCACTCCGCCCGAAAACGCGCTAGTGGAGGGGCGGGGGGCATCCGCGATGCCGGAGCCGGCGGCGAGGATTCGTTGATTGCCTGTGCGTCGTCCGCCTGTCCGCCGGCCACCCTGGCCGCCGAAGTGTTGTTCGAGGTCTAGATGCTGGAAGCCATACGCAGGGCGATGTCGTTTCTGCGCCAGAAGCAAGTCCTGCATAAGCTTGGAGTTGTGATCAGCATCGCGGTCATCGGCATCGCTTGCTATGTGCTCTACCACATGCTGCGAGGCATCGATTTCAACGAGGTCCTCGAGGCGATCAAGAGCACCGAGCCGAGTCAGATTGCGATGTCGGCGCTGTTCGTCGCTGCGGGCTATTTCACCCTGACCTTCTACGACCTCTTCGCCACGCGCGCGATCGGCCATGCCCAGGTGCCCTATCGCATCAACGCGCTCGCGGCCTTCACCAGCTATTCCATCGGCCACAATGTCGGAGCCAGCGTCTTCACGGGCGGTGCGGTGCGCTACCGCATCTATTCGGCTTATGGGCTGAACGCGATCGACGTCGCAAAAATCTGCTTTCTCGCCGGCCTGACTTTCTGGCTGGGCAATGCCGCCGTGCTCGGTCTCGGCATCGCCTATCACCCGGAGGCCGCCGCCTCGATCGACCAGCTTCCGCCCTGGCTGAACCGGACGCTGGCGCTGATGATCATCGCGGCACTGGTCGGCTACGTGGTCTGGGTCTGGACCCAGCCGCGGGTGGTCGGCCGCGGCCCCTGGACCGTGGTGTTGCCGGGCGGCCCGCTGACGCTGCTCCAGATTGCGATCGGCATCATCGATCTCGGCTTCTGCGCGCTGGCGATGTATGTCCTGGTCCCGGACGAGCCCAATGTCGGCTTCGTCGTGGTCGCGGTCATCTTCGTCTCGGCCACCCTGCTCGGCTTCGCCAGCCATTCGCCCGGAGGCCTCGGCGTGTTCGACGCCGCCATGCTGGTCGGTCTCTGGCAGATGGACCGGGAGGAGCTTCTGGGCGGCATGCTGCTGTTCCGCGTCCTCTATTATCTGTCTCCCTTCGTCTTATCTGTAATCTTGCTGACGCTTCGCGAAGTTATCATCGGCGCGCGATCGAAGCGCTTGCAACAGGCGGCGCTCAAGCTGGATCCCGGCCCGGTGCGTGAAGCCGCCTATGTGAGAGAGCGCAGCGACGGCGGCGCCTGACCGGTGCCAGAGTCCTTAGGACAGTCCCCAGGAGAAGCCCGTCCCGATGGCGATCGACGCCCCATCTTCTCCCCCCGCCCAGCCCTGGTCCGACCGGCTCCGGCACTCGACCATCATCCTGATTGCCGCGGCGCTGGCGCTGTCCGTCGTGGCCTCGCTCGGCGAATTGTCGGCGCTGCACGCCGCGATCGTGTTCCTCTGCATCGCCGCGGCTGCCCTGATCCCCTGGCGGCTGCATGATCGCGCCGCTTCGCGCGACGACGTCAGGCGCATCAACCCGGTCGAGAGCGCGGCGGTGGCTGCGGTGGTCGCCGGCATGCCGGATCCGGCGGTGCTGCTCGACCGCGCCGGCCGCGTCATCCACCTCAACGCCGCGGCCGCCCAGCTCGCGCCGGCGCTACGCAGGAACGAGCTCGCCCAGTTCGCGCTGCGCTCGCCGGAGATCATCACGGCGCTGCGCGAGGCGATCGCCACCACCGAGCCGCGGCGCGCGACCTATCTCGACCATGTTCCGGTCGATCGCTGGATGGAGCTCATGATCACGCCGGTGCCGGTGCCGACCAGCTTCGGCGGCGCCGACAAATGCATGCTGATGACCTTCCACGACCAGACGCCACTGCGCCGGGTCGAGGAGATGCGCGCCGACTTCGTCGCGAATGCCAGCCACGAGCTGCGTACGCCACTGGCCGCGCTGTCGGGCTTCATCGACACGCTGCAGGGCCAGGCCAAGGACGATCCCAAGGCGCGCGAACGCTTCCTCGGCATCATGCACAACCAGGCCACGCGCATGGCGCGCCTGATCGACGATTTGCTGTCGCTGTCGCGGGTCGAGCTGTCGGCTCATGTCCGGCCCGACACCCTGGTCGACCTCATACCGATCATCCGCCAGGTCGCCGACGGGCTCGAGCCGCTGGCGCGCGAGCGCCAGGTCGAGGTGGAGATCGATCTGCCGGAGCTGCCGGTGATGATCGCGGGGGACCGCGAGGAACTGCTCCGCCTGTTCGAGAACCTGATCGAGAACGCGCTCAAATACGGCGCCTCCGGCGGACGCGTCATTGTGTCGCTGACACCAGGCATCGCCGCTGATGGAACTCAGGAAATCCGGGTCTTGGTCCGCGATTTCGGCCCCGGCATCGCACCGGAGCACCTGCCGCGGCTGACCGAGCGCTTCTACCGGGTGGACGTCGGCGACAGCCGCTCGCAAGGCGGGACCGGCCTCGGATTATCGCTGGTGAAACATATTCTTAACCGCCATCGCGGCCGCCTTCTGATTGAAAGCGTGCCCAAGCAGGGCGCCACTTTCACCGCCTGTTTTCCCCAGGTGAAGACTTCGGCTTGACCTGAAATTCAAGCAATTTCAATCGCTTGTCGGTGTCATCCAGCTGTCACGAAACCTTCGTAAAAGCACAGCCGACCGCCCCTAAACGAGCGGCGCGGGGAGCGCGATCGGGCGCGGATGGCGCTTCGCTCCCCTGTATGGAGACCAGCATGAATTTCATCAAAACTATGGTTGCTGCGGGCTTGGTCGCCGCAACGACGACGGCGGCCTTCGCAGCCGATATCACCGGTGCCGGTGCGACCTTCCCGTTCCCGCTCTATTCCAAGTGGGCTGACGCCTACAAGAAGGAGACCGGCAACGGTCTGAACTACCAGTCGATCGGTTCGGGCGGCGGCATCAAGCAGATCCAGGCCAAGACCGTCACCTTCGGCGCGAGCGATATGCCCCTCAAGCCTGAGCAGCTTGAAAAGGACGGAATGATCCAGTGGCCGCAGGCGATGGGTGCCTTGGTGCCGGTCGTCAATCTCGAAGGGATCAAGTCGGGCGAACTGGTGTTTTCTGGCGAGTTGCTGGGCGACATCTATCTGGGCAAGGTCAAGACATGGAATGACCCGGCGATCGCCAAGCTTAATCCCAAGGTGAAGCTCCCCTCGGACGCCATCACCGTCGTGCGTCGGTCGGACGGCTCCGGCACCACGTTCATCTGGACCGATTTCCTTACGAAGACGAATGCCGAGTGGAAGACGAAGGTCGGTGCCGGTACCGCGGTCGAGTGGCCAACGGGTGTTGGCGCCAAAGGCAATGAAGGCGTCGCGGGCAATGTCAGCCAGACCAAGAACTCGATCGGCTATGTCGAGTATGCCTATGCCAAGCAAAACAAGCTGACCTACGGTGCCCTGATCAACAAGTCTGGCAAGACCGTGCAGCCGACCGTTGCGGCCTTCCAGGCTGCGGCCGCCAACGCCGACTGGGCCGGCTCCAAGAACTACTATGTGATCCTGACCGACCAGCCCGGTGAAACGTCGTGGCCGATTACCGGCGCGACCTTCATCTTGATGCACAAGGATGCGACCGACAAGGCGGCGTCCCAGGAAGCCATCAAGTTCTTCAAGTGGGCGTTCGAGAAGGGCGACAAGATGGCGGAGGAGCTCGATTACATCCCGATGCCCGACACGGTCGTGAAGCAGATCGAGAAGACGTGGGCTGCCGAGATCAAGAGCTGATTGCAGCGTACTGAAACTCGCGCTCCGCCTCGGCGGGGCGCGAGTGAAAGAACGGCCCGGAATCCCAGGATTCCGGGTCCTTGAGACCACCCGGAACGACGCGGCAAACCGTCGAAAACGACCGCCTTTGGCGGCATGCAGATGGCGTAAGGCAAAACAGGGGATCGGCGTGGCAGAGATGGCCGTTCAGAGCGATGCAATCGACGACGCCGGACCGTATGATCGCGCCAAGGCCTTGGGCGCGTTCAAGCTCGGTGACGTCACCTTCTACTGGGTCACGCGGCTTTCCGCGATCTCGGTGCTGCTGATCCTCGGCGGCATTATCATTTCGCTGATCGTGGGCGCCTTCCCGGCGATCAAGGAATACGGCCTGTCGTTCCTGTGGACGCAGCGCTGGGCCCCTTCGGCCGATCCGCCCGTGCTCGGCGCGCTCGGGCCGATGTACGGTACGCTCGTCACCTCCTTCATCGCGATGCTGATCGCCATTCCCGTCGGTCTCGGCATTGCGATCTTCCTCACCGAGCTCTGTCCGCAATGGTTGCGCCGCCCGATCGGCATGGCGATCGAACTGCTCGCCGGCATTCCTTCGATCATCTACGGCATGTGGGGCTTCTTCGTGCTGGGGCCGTTCCTGGCCAACACCTTCCAGCCCTTCATGATCAGGGTGTTCGACGGCGTGCCCGTGCTCGGCGCGATCTTCGCAGGTCCCCCGTCCTATCTCAGCCTGTTCAATGCCGCGCTGATCCTCGCCATCATGGTGCTGCCCTTCATCACCTCGATCTCGGTCGACGTGTTCAAGACGGTGCCGCCGGTGCTGAAGGAAGCCGCCTACGGTGTCGGCTGCACCACGTGGGAAGTCGTGCGCAGCGTAGTGATCCCGTATACCCGCGTCGGCATCATCGGTGGCGTCATGCTGGCGCTGGGTCGCGCGCTCGGCGAGACGATGGCCGTGACTTTCATCATCGGCAACTCGTTCCGCATCTCTTCATCGATTTTCGCCCCGGGCACCACGATCTCGGCAGCGATCGCATCCGAGTTCGCCGAGAGCGACGGCTTGCACCAGTCCGGCCTGATCCTGCTCGGCCTGCTCCTGTTCGTGCTGACGTTCTTCGTGCTCGCGGCCGCGCGGCTGATGCTGATGCGCCTGGAAACCAAGGCCGGAAAGTGAAGCCATGAACCCGATCTATTCGCGCCGCCGCCGCTGGGACATCGTCATCCGCGGCCTCTGCATCGCAGCCGCCGCCTTCGGCGTCACCTGGCTCGCGCTGATCCTGGTCACGCTGCTCTACAACGGCTTGGCCGGGCTCAACCTTCAGGTCTTCACCGCAGACACGCCGCCGCCCGGATCGACCGAGGGCGGCCTGCGCAACGCCATCGTCGGCTCGCTGATCATGACCGTGATCGGCGTCGGCATCGGCGCGCCGCTCGGCATGTTCGCCGGCACCTATCTTGCCGAATACGGACGCAACGACAGGCTGACCTCGGTCATCCGTTTCATCAACGACATCCTGCTCTCGGCGCCCTCGATCATCATCGGCCTGTTCATCTACGGTGCGGTCGTGGTGCCGATGCGAGGCTTCTCGGCAATCGCTGGCGCGCTGGCGCTCGCCGTGATCGTGATCCCGGTCGTGGTGCGCACCACGGAGGACATGCTGCTGCTGGTGCCGAACCCGCTGCGTGAGGCGGCCTCCGCGCTCGGGCTGCCGCGTTCGCTGGTGATCAAGCGGATCGCCTACCGTGCGGCGCGCTCGGGCCTCATCACCGGCGTGCTGCTGGCCACGGCTCGCGTCGCGGGCGAGACCGCGCCGCTGCTGTTTACGGCGCTGTCGAACCAATTCTTCAGCCTCGGCCTGGACAAGACGATGGCCAACCTGCCGGTGACCATCAACAACTTCGTGCAGAGCCCCTACGCCTACTGGAAGCAACTCGCCTGGAGCGGTGCGCTGCTGATCACCCTGACTGTGCTTGCCCTGAACATTGGCGCCCGCATCCTTGGTGCCGAGAGGACCGCAAAATGAGTGAAATGTCTGTTTCCGTAAGCGCGCCGACCGTTCACCCCGGCTCGCATCCGCTGCCCGAGGCGCCTGCCAAGGTCACGGCGCGCAACCTCAACTTCTACTACGGTGAGCACCATGCGCTGAAGAACATCAATCTGGCGCTCGGCACCAATCGCGTCACGGCCTTCATCGGCCCGTCCGGCTGCGGCAAGTCGACCCTGCTGCGTATCTTCAACCGGATGTACGACCTCTACCCGGGCCAGCGCGCCACCGGCCAGCTCATGCTCGACCACACCAACATGCTCGACCCCAAGCTCGACCTCAATCTGCTGCGCGCCCGGGTCGGCATGGTGTTCCAGAAGCCGACCCCGTTCCCGATGACGATCTACGAGAACATCGCCTTCGGGATCCGCCTCTACGAGAAGATCTCGAAATCGGAGATGGACGATCGCGTGGAGAAGGCCCTGCGCGGCGGCGCGCTGTGGAACGAGGTCAAGGACAAGCTCAACGCCTCCGGCCTGTCGCTCTCCGGCGGCCAGCAGCAGCGCCTCTGCATTGCCCGTACCGTCGCGGTGCGGCCCGAGGTGATCCTGTTCGACGAGCCCTGCTCGGCGCTCGACCCGATCTCGACCGCCAAGGTCGAGGAGCTGATCCAGGAATTGTCCGAGAACTACACGATCGCGATCGTCACCCACAACATGCAGCAGGCGGCCCGCGTCTCCGACAAGACCGCCTTCATGTATCTCGGCGAGCTGATCGAGTTCGACGACACCAGCAAGATCTTCACGTCGCCGACCGACCGGCGCACGCAGGATTACATCACCGGCCGGTTCGGCTGAGGAGACGGAACATGGGTTCTGAACATACCGCAAAGGCTTTCGACACCGACCTGCAGGAGCTCACCCGCCTGGTCGCTGAGATGGGCGGCATTGCCGAGCGCATGATCGTCGATTCCGTCGACGCGCTGATCCGCCGCGACGTCACGCTCGGTCAGCGCGTCGTCACCACCGACGCCGAGCTCGATATGCTGCAGAAGCGCATCGAGGAGCGCGCCGTGCTCACCATCGCCCGCCGCCAGCCGATGGCGGTCGATCTGCGCGAGATCGTCGGCGCCATGCGCGTCGCGACCGATCTCGAGCGCATCGGCGATCTCGCCAAGAACATGGGCAAGCGCGTCGCGGCGCTGGAGACCGACTTCCACCCGCTCAAACTGTTCCGCGGGCTGGAGCACATGACCGACCTCGTGCAGCAGCAGGTCAAGTCGGTGCTGGACGCCTATGCCGCGCACGATCTGCCGGCGGCGATGGCGGTGTGGAAAGGCGACGAGGAAGTCGACGCCATCTGCACCTCGCTGTTCCGCGAACTCCTCACCTACATGATGGAGGATCCGCGCAACATCTCTTTCTGCATCCATTTGATGTTCTGTGCCAAGAACATCGAGCGGATCGGTGACCACGCCACCAACATCGCCGAGACCGTGTTCTACATGATCGAGGGCCAGGCGATCACCGACAAGCGGCCGAAGGGCGACATGACGACCTTCGCCACGACGGTGCCGAATACCTAAGGAGCGACGACAACATGGGCGCACGCATTATGGTGGTTGAGGACGAGGAAGCTCTCACCGAGCTTCTCCGCTACAACCTCGAAGGCGACGGCTATGACGTCGAGACGGTTATGCGCGGCGACGACGCCGACACCCGCCTCAAGGAGCACATTCCCGATCTGATCGTGCTCGACTGGATGCTGCCGGGCCTGTCGGGCATCGAGCTGTGCCGGCGGCTGCGCACCCGTCCCGAAACCAAGCAGCTGCCGATCATCATGCTTACCGCGCGCGGCGAGGAGAGCGAGCGGGTGCGGGGACTTGCGACCGGTGCCGACGATTACATCGTCAAGCCGTTCTCGGTGCCGGAGCTGCTGGCGCGCGTGAAGGGTCTGCTCAGGCGCGCCAGCCCCGAGCGGCTCGCCACCGTGCTCGCCTATGGCGACATCGAGCTCGACCGCGACAAGCGCCGCGTGGCGCGCTCGGGCCGGCCGATCGATCTCGGCCCGACCGAATATCGTCTGCTGGAGTTCTTCCTGGAGCATCCCGGCCGCGTGTTCTCGCGCGAGCAGCTGCTCGACAGCGTCTGGGGCCGCGACATCTACATCGACGAGCGCACTGTCGACGTCCACATCGGCCGCCTGCGCAAGCTGCTCAATCTCGGCCGCGAGCAGGATCCGATCCGCACCGTCCGTGGCGCCGGCTATGCGCTGGACGATCGGTTCGCGAAGGCGGAGCAGACCTGAGTTTTGTGAATGTCGAATTAGCGAGCCGCGGCAACAATCTTGGCCGTCATCCCGGGGCGCGCGTAGTGCGAGCCCGGGATCCAAAACCACAGGACGTGGTTTGGCGAAGACTCGCAGTAGCCATCTCGCGCAATCACTGCGCCCTGTGGTTATGGATCCCCGCCTCCGCGGGGATGACACCGAGTAAGTCGAGCCGTCATCATGTGACGGCTGCAATCAGCCAGATCTATAAGCTCACCGCGTGCCCGGCTTCGCCGGTGCGCGCCGCCGATCCGCTGCGGGCTGATACGCCACGCGCGAATGCTGCGCGCAGTAGGGCAGGCCCGAGAGCGCCTTGCCGCCGCAGAAGAAGAAATCCGGGCTGGAGGGATCGCCGACCGGCCAGTGGCAGGTTGCCTCGTTCAATTCCAGCAGCGACAGCCGCTGGCTCATCGGCACCACGTTGTCGTAGGTGACGGGCTCGGCCTCCACCTCGACCTCGAAGGCCTGCGCCAGCGCGGTGTTGCCGCGGGCGACGGGGCGGGTCACCCGCATCATGTGCTGCGCAGGCCGGGCCTTGCGCGGCCGGGGCGCTGCCGATGAAGGGCTCTTGGCGCGGCCGGACAAGCCGAGCCGGTGCACTTTGCCGATCACGGCATTGCGGGTCACATTGCCGAGCTCCGCCGCGATCTGGCTGGCCGAAAGTCCGGCCTCCCAAAGCTTTTTCAGCTGCTCGACGCGATCATCGGACCAGGTCAAAACCGTCATTGCACCCTTTCCCTCGCTGCGCGCCTGCCATCCTGGGGCCTTCGCAGCGATTGCCTAAGCCTTGAAAAACCCGTGCCGCCAGAATCCCCTAAGGCTCGCCGGGCGCGCTCAAGACGCCCGAACGTTTACGCCGGTACATGAGGACTTAGAGGATCAGAACTGCTGCACGAGATGTCGTATCTGACAGTCCAAACGCTACAATATGGCGTGACTCCCGCGCAAGAGTCCGCCGACTCGCGTCCACATGTTCCGTGGTGAAAATCCCGCAAAATCGGCACCGCAAGACTACGGATTCAGCGTTTCGCGAGGCTTTCCAGGCGGCATTGACACCCGTCTTGTCAGGCATAAGATAGCCCCACGTGCCGCCCTTAAAAGGCGGCACGTTTCGTTTTCCGGGCCGGTCAATGGTGCGTTGCGCAATGCACGCGTCACACCGTCCGCAACATTCAAGTGACGTCATGACTAACAGCGCCGCGCCGCATTTGCTCCCCGTTTTCGCCAGGGCCGACCTCGGTTTCGAGCGCGGCGAAGGCTGCTGGCTGATCGCGACCAATGGGGATCGCTATCTCGATTTCACCTCCGGCGTGGCGGTGAATGCGCTCGGCCATGCGCATCCCACTCTGGTCAAGGCGTTGCAGGAGCAGGCGACGAAGCTCTGGCACATGTCGAACCTGTTCCAGAGCCCGGACGGCGAGAAGCTCGCGGCGCGTCTGTGCAACGAAAGTTTTGCGGACTTCGTGTTCTTCTGCAATTCCGGCGCCGAGGCGCTGGAAGGCGTGATCAAGCTGGTGCGCCACCATCACTTCTCCAAGGGGCATCCTGAGCGCTATCGCATCATCACCTTCGAGGGCGCCTTCCATGGCCGCACGCTGGCGACGCTGGCTGCCACCGGTTCTGCAAAATATCTCGAGGGCTTCGGTCCACCGATGGACGGCTTCGACCAGGTACCGCATGGCGACCTCGAAGCCGTCAAGAAGGCGATCGGCCCGCACACCGCCGGCATTCTCATCGAGCCGATCCAGGGCGAGGGTGGCGTTCGTTCTGCGCCTCCCGCCTTCCTGAAGGCGCTGCGCGAGCTCTGCAACGAGCACGGCCTATTGCTCGCCTTCGACGAGGTGCAGACTGGCATGGGCCGGACCGGCGAACTCTTTGCCTACAAGCGCACCGGCGTCGTGCCCGACGTGATGTCGCTGGCGAAGGCGCTCGGCGGCGGTTTCCCGATCGGCGCGGTGCTCGCCACCGCCGACGCTGCGCGCGGCATGGGGCCGGGCTCGCACGGTTCGACCTTCGGCGGCAATCCGCTCGCGATCTCGGCTGCGAACGCCGTTCTCGACGTCATGCTCAAACCCGGCTTCTTCGGTCACGTGCAGAAAATGTCGCTGCTGCTGAAGCAGAAGCTCGCCTCCGTGATCGATCGCCATCCCGAAGTCGTCAGCGAGGTGCGCGGCGAAGGCCTCCTGATCGGCATCAAGGCCGTGGTGCCCTCGGGCGATCTCGTCGCGGCGCTGCGTACCGAAAAATTGCTCACCGTCGGAGCCGGCGACAATGTCGTGCGCTTCCTGCCACCCTTGATCGTTACCGAGGCGGAGATCGAAGACAGCGTCGGGCGGCTCGAACGCGCCTGCACCGCAATCTCTTCCAGCCAGACCAAGCGGGCGGCAAGCTGATGAGCAAGACGCCCAATAAGACTCCAAAGCACTTTTTGGACATCAACGAGCTGCCGCTGTCGGAGCTCAAGAGCATGCTCGCCGCCTCGTCGGCCATGAAGGCGAAGCAGAAGGCGCACCAGCCTGTCAGGCCGCTTGAAGGCAAGACGCTGGCGATGATCTTCGAGCGGCCCTCGACGCGGACGCGGGTGTCGTTCGATGTCGCCATGCGCCAGCTTGGCGGCGAGCCCATCATGCTCACCGGCGCCGAGATGCAGCTCGGTCGCGGCGAGACCATCGCCGACACCGCGCGGGTGCTGTCGCGCTATGTCGACGCCATCATGATCCGCATCCTCAATCACGAGGCGCTGCTGGAGCTTGCGGCCTATGCGACCGTGCCCGTGATCAACGGCCTGACGCGGCGGTCGCATCCCTGCCAGGTGATGGCCGACCTCATGACCTATGAGGAGCATCGCGGCCCGATCGAGGGCAAGACGGTGGCCTGGACCGGCGATGACAACAACGTGCTGGCGTCCTGGGCGCATGCCGCCGAGCGCTTCAAGTTCCAGCTCAACGTCGCAACACCTCCTGAACTCGCGCCGAAGAAGGCAATGCGCGACTGGATCAAGACGTCAGGCGCGCCGATCGTGCTCGGCACCGATCCGGAAGCCGCTGTGCGCGGCGCCGACTGCGTCGTCACCGACACCTGGGTGTCGATGGGCGACAAGGAGGGCGAGCACCGCCACAACGTGCTCAAGCCCTACCAGGTCAATGCCAAGCTGATGTCGCTGGCCAAACCCGATGCGCTGTTCATGCACTGCCTGCCAGCGCATCGCGGCGAGGAGGTCACCGACGAGGTGATCGACGGTCCGCAATCGGTCGTGTTCGACGAGGCCGAAAACCGCCTGCACGCGCAGAAGGGTATTTTGGCCTGGTGCTTTGACGCGGTGAAGTAGCGGGCGCGATGGAGCGGTGGCTGCGCCACGCTCCACTGTCGTCCAAGCGTGCCAGAAGCACGCGCCGATCCGGGGTCCATACCGCGGAATCTCTCTTGTGGCGGATGGCCAGAGGCCGACAGTTTTCGCCAAACCGCAGCCTGTGCCTATGGGTCCCGGATCGGCGCTCACGCTTGTCCGGGACGACACCAATTTGAGGCGGCATGGCACAGCTCAACTTGCATCCGGAACATGCCGCCCCACGCCCCTTCCATTCTCAGCCCTCCGACCCCAGATAACGGCCCATGGTTTCCCAATCCCCTGACATGAAAACCGGGCCAGAAGGCCCGGTTCGCGCACCATCGGCGGTTCCGATCGATGACGCCGTGCTGCCCTACGAGGTCGACGCGCTCGATGTGCGCGGGCGGCTGGTGCGGCTCGGCCCGGAGCTGGATGATATTCTGACCAAGCATGATTATCCCGCACCCGTCGGCAAGCTGCTCGGCGAGGCCATCGTGCTGACGACGTTGCTCGGCAGCGCGCTGAAATTCGAGGGGCGCTTCATTCTTCAGGCCCAGACTGACGGTCCGGTCTCGTTCCTGGTCGTCGACTACATGGCGCCCGATCGCCTGCGCGCCTATGCGCGCTTTGACGCCGCGCGTCTTGACGAAGCCAAAGATTCCGGCGCGCTGCTCGGCCGCGGCCATCTCGCCATGACCATCGACCAGGGCCCCGACATGAGCCGCTACCAGGGTCTGGTTGCGCTCGACGGTGGCAGCCTGGAAGACGCCGCGCACGAGTATTTCCTCCGCTCCGAGCAGATTCCGACGCGCGTGCGCCTTGCGGTCGGCGAGGAGTGGCGCTCGAGCGACGGCGGCAAGCATCGCTGGCGGGCCGGCGGCATGCTGATGCAGTTTCTGCCGAAGGCGCCGGAGCGCGCCCGGCAGGCCGATCTGCATCCCGGCGATGCGCCTGAAGGTGTCGAAGTGCACAGTGTCGCCGAAGACGACGCCTGGGTCGAGGCGCGTTCACTGATCGAGACCGTCGAAGACGTCGAACTGATCGATCCCGAACTCTCGGGCGAGCGGTTGCTCTACCGTCTCTTCCACGAGCGCGGCGTGCGCGTGTTCAATCCGCAGGTCCTCAAAGCGCAGTGCTCCTGCTCGCGCAATGCGGTCGCCGCGATGCTCAAGAGCTTTTCGCCGGACGATCGTGCTGCAATGGTCAAGGACGACAAGGTCGTCGTCACCTGCGAGTTCTGCTCATCGGTGTACCAGTTCACGCCGCACGAGGCGGGCGTAGAAGACGCCTAAGGCGCTATCCGCCGTCATCGCGGCTAATTCAACACCCGCTTGTTGTCGGGACTGTCGAGCGAGAACGTCGGCACGTCGATCTCGAAACGCTCGCCGGTTTCGCTGACCATCTGGTAGCTGCCGGTCATGAAGCCCGAGGCGGTCGAGAGCGGCACGCCGGAGGTGTATTCGAAGCGCTCGCCGGGGGCCAGGATCGGCTGCTCGCCGACCACGCCCTCGCCCTTCACCTCCTGCTGGCGGCCGGAGGCATCGGTAATGATCCAGTGCCGCGTCTTGAGCTGCACGGTTTCCTCGCCGGAATTGGTGATTACGATGGTGTAGGACCAGAAATAGCGCGAGCGGTCGGCCGACGACTGCTCCGGAACAAAGTTCGGCTCGACGGTCACTTCAATTCGGCGGGTCACGGCGCGGTACATGGCTGCCATAATAGCCAAATCCGTCCCGGGAACCAAACGCTGCAGACGGCTTTGGCGACATCGTCCCGCCAGAATTCGAAGGGAAGGACACCCCAAAGGGAGATTCCCTTATATGATCCGGGCCGCTTTGCGAGACGACGGCGGGACCCTTACATTCTTTCAACGTCGCGTTTTGCGGAAGGGTTTTTAGGCCCCGATGACCATTGCCGACCAAGTGACGGGATCGACGATCGCGGGGACCGCGGAGGCCAGACCCGCAGGGACCAAGCCGCGCGCCGCCGCGCCGGCCATCACGCTGCCCGCCATCGGCGAGCGCGAGCTCCGGCTCGATCTGTTCCGCGGGCTCGCGCTTTGGCTGATCTTCATCGACCACCTGCCGCCGAGTCTGTTGACCTGGTTCACGATCCGCAACTACGGCTTCAGCGACGCTACGGAGATCTTCATCTTCATCTCCGGCTACACCGCCGCCTTCGTCTACGGCCGCGCGATGCTGGAGAGCGGCGTCGTCATCGCCACCGCGCGCATCCTGCGCCGGGTCTGGCAGATCTACGTCGCCCACGTCTTCCTGTTCACGATCTTCCTTGCCGAAATCTCCTACGTGGCGACCAGGTTCGAGAACCCGCTCTACACCGAAGAGATGGGTATCATGGACTTCCTCAAGCAGCCGGACGTCACCATCGTGCAGGCGCTGCTCTTGCGCTTCCGTCCCGTCAACATGGACGTGCTGCCGCTCTACATCGTGCTGATGCTGGCGCTGCCCTTGATCCTGTGGTCGATGAAATGGCGACCCGACGTCACTCTCGGCCTTTCAGTCGTACTCTACGCGGTTACCTGGGAGTACGATCTATATCTATCGGCCTACCCGAACGGCTTCTGGGCCTTCAATCCCTTTGCCTGGCAATTGCTGTTCGTGTTCGGTGCATGGTGTGCGCTCGGGGGTGCGCGCCGCATGTCGCGTATTCTGTCGTCGCGCGTCACGATGTGGATGGCGATCGCCTATCTCGCCGCGTCGTTCTACGTGACGCTGACCTGGTACGTCCCGCAGCTCTCCCAGTTCATGCCGAAGCTGATCGAGCAATGGATGTATCCGATCAACAAGACCGATCTAGACGTGCTGCGCTTCACGCATTTCCTGGCGCTGGCCGCGCTGACGGTGCGCTTCCTGCCGCGGGACTGGCCGGGCCTGAAGTCTCCCTGGCTGCGGCCGCTGATCCTGTGCGGCCAGCATTCCCTCGAGATATTCTGTCTCGGCGTCTTCCTTGCTTTCGCCGGCCACTTCATCCTGGCCGAAGTTTCCGGCGGCGCAGCCATGCATGCCTTGATTAGTCTCTCCGGAGTCCTGATCATGTGGGGGGTGGCCTGGGTCATTTCGTGGTACAAGCGCGTGGCTGACAAGAGCGGTGCGAAAATCAAAAACGCCGTCGGCAACGCCGATCTGGCGGGAGGGGGCTGATGAAGGCGAAGGTTCTCCTGAGCCTGATCCTGCTATGCGGTGGCCTCACCGCGCCCGTGGCGCGTGCGGACGATGCTGCGCCCACGGCTTCCCCTGCGCCCGCTTCCTGCGAATTGCCCGCCTATCTGCTGACCAGCGAAAGCCCGCTGCCCAAGGTCGCCGCTGCCGTCAAGACCGGCAAGCCGCTCGAGATCCTGGTCATCGGCAGCCGCTCGACGACCATTCCATCTTCGGAGAACAGCTCGTACCCGGCGCGCATGGAGGCGATCCTCAAGGAGAAGCTGCCGCCGTCTGAGGAGGTGCATGTCTCCGTAGAAATACAGAGCAAGAGAACGGCGGAGGAGGCCGCCTCCACTTTCGTTAAGCTGATGGAAGCAAAAACGCCTACGTTGGTCATCTGGCAGACCGGGACCGTGGATGCTATCCGAGCCATCGATCCCGACGAGTTTCGCAGTGCCGTCACCGAAGGGGTTGCTGCCTTGCAGAATGCAGGAGCTGACGTCGTCTTGATGAATCTGCAGTACAGTCCACGCACCGAAACCATGATCTCGGCGCAACCTTTTCTCGATAATATGCGGGTGGTGGCGCAGGAGCACGACATCCCGCTTTTCGATCGTTTCGCGATCATGCGGCAATGGAATGATCAGGGTCAGTTTGACCTGTTCAGCCCCTCCCGCGGGCCCGAGCTGGCGAAACGGGTCCATGATTGCCTTGGCCGGGCGTTGGCACGGTTCGTGATCGACGCAGCCCATCTCGAGCCGGCCCAGCAGCAGAATTGAGGTCTTGCGTTAATGAGTTCTCTCCGCCCTTTTTGCCTGACGACATGGCTGGCCGCGCCTGCAGCCGCAGCGCTGTTGTTGTTGACGCCGGCCTCGCAATCGCATGCCCAGACGCCAGCCGCACAGACGACAACCGCCCCCGCGCAGTCGGCTGATCCCGCTGCCGCTTCGCCCTCCCAGACCACCGTCGCTGCGACCTCGCCCGAGCAGCGCGGCATCGCGGCGCGCGCCATAGACAAGGTGAAGCAGGCCGCCAAATCCGCCAGCGACATCTTCAACCGTGTGCCCTGCCTGCCGCCGAAGGGCGGCTCGAAGGCGATGGGCTCGCTGCCGCATGTTGCCGGCAAGCTCGTCGCCGGCAAGCCCGTCGTCATCGTCGCGTTCGGCTCGTCGTCGACACAGGGATTCGGCGCGAGCTCGCCGGAGTTCAATTACCCCAACCGTCTCGCCGCGCAGCTGCGCCGGCACTATCCGGCCGCCGACATCAGCGTCATCAATGCCGGCATCGGCGGCGAGGACGCCCCCGAGATGATGAAGCGCCTCCAGACGCAGGTGATCGACGTGCATCCGGACCTCGTGATCTGGCAGGTCGGCACCAACGCCGTGCTGCGCAATCTCGATCCCGGCGAAACCGCCAAGATGGTGGAGGACGGCATCAGCCGCATCCAGGCTGCGGGCGGCGCCGACATCGTGTTGGTCGATCCGCAATATTCGCCGGCCGTCAACCAGCGCGCCGAGAGCGCCGGCAAGATGGTGACGCTGCTCAGCAAGGTCGCCGAGCTCCGTCACGTCGGAATCTTCCCGCGTTTCGAGGTGATGCGCGACTGGCACGAGAAGCAGGCCATTCCGGTCGAGGGCTTCGTCATCGCCGACGGCCTGCACATGAACGATTGGGGCTATGCCTGCTTCGCCCAGCTGCTGGGTGACGACATCATCCGTTCAGTCGGCCAGATCAGGCTCGGGGTGAACGTGCCGCCGGATGTGCGGACGTACCGGCCGATGTAGGGCTTCGCTTACCCTCCCCTGGAGGGCCCCTCCAGGGGAGGGTGAGAAGCTCACGCCTTCTCCAGTGCCGCCATCAGATCCTCGATCAGGTCGTCGGCATGTTCGAGCCCCGCGGAGAAGCGAATGAACCCCTCGCTGATCCCGAGCGTGGCACGATCCTCCGGCTTGAGACGCTGATGCGTCGTCGTCGCCGGATGCGTGACGAGGCTCTTGGCGTCGCCGAGATTGTTCGAGATCTTCGCAAGCTTCAATTCGTTGAGCACGCGGAACGCCGCCGCCTTGCCGCCCTTGACCTCGAAGCCGACCAGCGTCGAGCCGCCGCGCATCTGCTTTTTTACCAGCGCCGCCTGCGGATGATCGGCGCGGCCGGGATAGACCAGCCGCGAGATCTTCGGATGGCTCGCCAGCACGTCGGCGATGCGCGCCGCGGTATCGGTCTGCGCGCGCACGCGCACGCCCAGCGTCTCGAGGCCCTTGAGCAGGACCCAGGCATTGAACGGCGAGATCGAGGGGCCGGTCTGGCGCATGAAATTGTGGATGTGCTCGGCGATGAAGGCTTCCGACGACAGGATGATGCCGCCCAGGCACCGGCCCTGGCCGTCGATATGCTTGGTCGCGGAATAGACGACGACGTCGGCCCCTAGCGCGAGCGGGCTCTGCCAGATCGGAGTTGCGAACACGTTGTCGACCACGAGCCGCGCGCCGCCCTTGTGCGCGATCTCGGCGATCCCGGGGATGTCGAGCACGTCGAGGGTCGGATTGGTCGGGCTCTCCAGGAAGAACGTCTTGGTGTTGGGCTTCAGCGCGCGCTGCCATTGGTCGAGATCGAGCCCGTCGACCAGCGTGGTTTCGATGCCGTAGCGCGGCAACAGGTCCTGGATGACGTAGAGGCACGAGCCGAACAGGGCGCGCGAAGCCACGACGTGGTCGCCGGCCTTGAGCGGTGCGAGGATCGCGGTCGTCACCGCGGCCATGCCTGTTGCCGCCGAGCGGGCGGCTTCGGCGCCTTCGAGCTCGATCATGCGGCGCTCGAACATCGCGATGGTTGGGTTGGAGTAGCGCGAATAGATGAAGCCGGGGTCCTCGCCCTTGAACCGCGCCTCGCACTCCTCGGCGCTGTTGTAGACGTAGCCTTGGGTGAGGAACAGTGCCTCCGATGTCTCGCCAAATTGCGAGCGCAGGGTCCCGGAATGGACCAGGCGGGTTTCGGGACGGTAGTTGGCAGACGACTTCGACATAGGACCCTCCGACATGACCATTCGATACGCAAACGGTCACAAAAAAACCGGCCTGGATATCTCCACTGGCCGGGATCACAGAGGTCCCCGGCCTGTTTAGCGACTTATTTAACGTGGCTGCAAGCCGGCCGGCTCAAATCACCACGGGATAAGTGATGCTCATATTCCGCAATGCCCTTTCCGTCAAGGCGTCCATCGGCTAGCCGTAAAAGGCTGATATTTCCCGCATGTCGGGATGCAAGCGAGCCCTGATGAGGACCCCCGGTTGACGTTCACGGTCGCCGCCGACGCCAATGGTATCCTGCCCGACCGCATGATCGCGGCGATGGCGGAAGCGGGGCTCATCCTGCCTGCATACGACTTCGTCGAGAGCCAGATCCAGCCGGCGAGCCTCGATTTGCGTCTGGGCGATATCGCCTATCGCGTCCGCGCCAGCTTCCTGCCAGGTCCCGGCGCCACGGTCGCCGAACGCATTGACGAATTGAAGCTGCACGAGTTCGGCCTCGCCGACGGCGCGGTGCTGGAGACCAACTGCGTCTATATCGTGCCACTGCTGGAAAGCCTGGCGCTGCCGCCGGAAATCGTCGCGGCCGCAAACCCGAAGAGCTCGACCGGCCGGCTCGACGTCTTCACCCGCGTGATCGCCGACGGCACCCGCCGCTTCGATATGATCGGCGCCGGCTATCATGGCCCGCTCTATGCCGAGATCAGCCCGAAGACCTTTCCGGTGCTGGTGCGCGAGAGCTCGCGCCTGTCGCAGGTGCGTTTCCGCACCGGTGACGCGATCCTCAACGCGGACGAGCTCGAAGGCTTGCATGCCGCCGAGCGCCTCGTCGATATCGACGATGCCGACCTCTCCGGCGGCGTCGCTGTATCGGTGGATCTGTCGGGCGAGAAGGCGAGCGGTTTCGTCGGCTATCGCGCCAAGCGCCACACCGGTGTCGTCGACGTCGATCGCCGCTCCGGCTATGCCGTGGAAGATTTCTGGGAGCCGATCTCGGCGCGCCCCGACGGCAGCCTGATCCTCGATCCCGGCGAGTTCTACATCCTCGCGTCCAAGGAAGCCGTGCAGGTGCCGCCCGACTACGCCGCGGAGATGGTGCCGTTCGATCCCCTGGTCGGCGAGTTCCGCGTGCACTATGCCGGATTCTTCGACCCGGGCTTCGGCTATGCCGGCGCCGGCGGGCAGGGCGCACGCGCCGTGCTTGAGGTGCGCTCGCGCGAAGTGCCGTTCATCCTCGAGCACGGCCAGATCGTCGGCCGCCTCGTCTATGAAAAGATGCTCGCCCGCCCTGACGCCATGTACGGCCAGCGCATCGGCTCGAACTACCAGGCGCAGGGCCTGAAGCTGAGCAAGCATTTTCGGGTGTAAGTGTCAGCAAGCGCTGCGCGTGAAGCATGGCTCAAAACGGCGGCTTCGGTCGTGGCGGCTTCGGACCAAAGGCGCGTGCCGTATCGCGCTGCGGACGGCTCACCTTGGATAGTGCGAGCTGTCGCGCATACTCCTTATCGCCGGCGTCCTTGTATTGCGGACTGGTCAGTGCCGCCATCAACGCCACCACGTCGTCGATCTCGGGCTCCGTCAGCGCCAGCGGCTGGATGTCCTCATCGAGCCATGCGTCAGCGACGCCGTCGCCCTTGTTGTAGTGGTCCATGACGTCCCACAGCGTCCCTATCGATCCGTCGTGAAAGTAGGGCGCGGTCACCAGGATATTTCGCAGGCCGGGCGTCTTGAAGGACGCAATGTCGCCCGGCCGCTTGGTGATCAGGAAGCGCCCCAGAACCGACATTTCGTTCGCGATCGCCGCGTTGTCGACATCCGGTGCACGTCCCTGCGCCAGTTCGCGCTCGGCCTGCTCCGCCAGCGCACCGACGCGATGTCGAAGGATGCCGATGCCGATGTTGTGAAAATCGTGATCGGTGAAGACAGTTGGATCGCGCTCTTTATCCGTCAGCGCATGGCAAAGATTGCAGCGTGCCTTGTTGTTGAACAATTCCCAACCACGTTTGGCCGAATCGCTGATCGCATTCGCATCTCCAGCGATGAAATGATCGAAGGGCGAATCGAAGGACGCGAGCGTCCGTTCATAGGCTGCAATGGCGCGCAACATGTCCTGTTCGTTGACGCCGCGCCCGAAGGCCTGCATGAACTGGGCCTGATAGTCCTTGTCGCCGGCGATCCTGGATACGGCATCGCCGATGCTGGCCGAGCCCATCTCGAGAGCGTTGGTGATCGGAAGCGCCGCCTGCTGCTCCAGCGTGTCGACGCGGCCGTCCCAGAACTGCGACTTGTTGTAGAGCGCATTCAGCACGGTCGGGGCGTTGCGTTGGCCGGCGCGCCCATCGATGCCGATCGACACCGGCCTGCCGTCGGTGAAGGCGCGTGCCGGATCGTGGCACGTGGCACAGGCGATGGTGCCGTCGCCCGAGAGCTGGGCGTCGAAGAACAGCTTCTGTCCCAACGCAACCGTCGCAGGTGCAAGCGGCGTTGCCGGCGGGATCACCGACGCTGTCAGCGCCGCGGGAAAACCGACCTGATCCCGCGAGCGCGGCTCGGCGAGTGGCCCTTGCCTGGGCAGCGGCGGCGGTTGCCCCGGCGCCAGTGCTGGCGGTGGACCGGCGGCGCTGTCTTCGTCCGCCGCCGATGCGGGAAGCAACGGCAAGATCTGCGACAGAAGCAGGAGAACTGCCAGCGATATAGCGCGCATCCGATAGCCTTTGTTCTCGGGACAAGTAAGAAATCTAACACGAAAGGTCCTGAACGTCATGCCGAGCGAATCGATGAAAGCGTATCGAGATTGCCCCAAGCCGTAGACGAGCGAAGCGATATCCGGGATGATCAGAGGAGGGATCCGGATATGGCGTCGCTCATCCGGCAACTTTTCTGGATCGCCGATCTGGTCGGGCATGACGGCCGCGCACGTGGCTCGGTTGCGTCGCCTCTCGCGTAATGACACAGTCCGTCACAACAAATCCATCGGGAGCAAGCATGAGGAGCGAAACAGAGACCGCGCAGGAAGCGCAATGGCGACGCTGGCGGGCGGTCGCCGACCTCTACCACGCCTATTTCACCGGCCTGATCCTCACCGTAGTGACGCGGCGCGGCACGGCGGATGCGGCGGAGTTCGTTTTCCGCGTGTTCCGCCGTCAGCAGCAGGAGCGCTTTCTGCCTGGCTTGCAAAAGCTCGGCCTCAGCCATCTGCCGCTGGCGGTGGCCGCCGCGCAATATCATTATCTCTCCAACTGGATCGGCGGCGTGCATGTCGAATACATGTATGAGAGCGACACCAAGGCCTGGATCCGCTATCCGCCGCCGCGCTGGATCTGGAAGGGCACCGCGATCTGCGGCGTGCCGGGCGAGGTCTCCCGCGCGATGCTGCGCGGCTGGCACGCCAACAACGGCGTTGCGCTTGGTGATCTCAGGCTCGGCTTCGTCTGCACCAAGCAGAGCGTCGATGGCCAGGACGGGCTTGAGGGCTATTATCATCAGTACGACCATCCGCTCGAGCTCGACCAGCGTCTGGTGTTCGCACGGCACTTGGAAGCCCCTATGTTCGATGCGAAGACCGCGCCGGCGCTGCCGGTCGCGAGCTGGCCGAAGCCGCGTCTGGAAAAAGCCTATCGCAACTACGCGATGGAATATGTCCGCACCGCCGCACCCGTGATGGTGCAGCTGTTCGGTCCGGAGGATGCCGGCTATCTGCTGCATCTCACCGGCAAGCTGATCGGCATGCAATATTTCGACGAGGTTGCCTCGGCGCTGGCGATGACCCGCGGCGGCGCGAGCGAGTTCGCATCGTTCCTGGGCGCGTTGTTCGCCGCGCAGGATGATGCGGCCGAGATGACGCAATCCGAAGGCACGTTCGAAATGCGCCAGCAGAGCTGGAAGCTGATGGACGATGTCGCCGACCATCACCCCGCCTGTGCCAGGGTGCTGGTGGGATTGTTCGAAGGGCTCGCCGCGGGCTGCGGCCGGCACATCGGCGTGCAGATGCGCTCCGCCGTCGGCGGACGTCCGCCACTGGTCTGGACGATCGGGTAAGTTCACCCATCGGAATGCGCCGCCGCAGGGCACGCCTGCACCCGACGCAGGAGGAATCGGCGCGCGCCGTGCTAACAAGCCCCCGCCGCGCCCTGCGCGCGAATAGATTGATTGACACACCTGTTCATTGCCGCGCCGCAAATGGCGCTCGTGCCCGGGAGAGGACATGTCGGACATCGCCGAAATCCCGGTCGATGAACAGGAGCGTCCGTTGCCGCCCCCTCCGCGGCCGGTGCGTAACGCGCTGACCGACGGGCCGATCCTGCGCACGTTGCTCTCCCTCGCCTGGCCGAACGTGATCGGGTTGTCGGCCGGCATCTGCGTCGTGATCGCCGAGACCTCCTATGTCGGCCGGCTCGGTGTCGAGGCGCTGGCGGCGATGGCGCTGGTGTTTCCGACCGTGATCCTGACCATGACGATGTCGGGCGGCGCCATGGGCGGTGCGGTGGCCTCGGCCATCGCGCGTGCGCTCGGCGCCGGTGATCGCGAGCGCGCCGGCACGCTCGCCGTGCATGCGATGCTGATCGGCATCAGCTTCGGCCTCGTCTTCATGCTGGGCATGCTGATCTTCGGGCCCAGGGTGCTCGAAATGCTTGGCGGCCGCGGCAATGTGCTCACGCACGCGATCGCCTACACGCAGGTGTTTTTCGGCGGCGCCGTTCTGCCCTGGTTGCTCAACACCATGGCGGGCGTCTTGCGCGGCACCGGCAACATGAAGCTGCCATCATTTCTCATCCTCAACTCCGCGGCCTGGCAGATCGTGCTCGGCGGCACGCTGGGCCTCGGGCTTGGCCCCGTTCCGCAGCTGGGCATGCGCGGCGTCGCGGCCGGCGCGCTGATCGCCTACTCCATGAACATTTGCGTCATGGGCTGGTACCTGTTCTCCGGCCGCGCGGGGATCGTGCTGAGACTGCGCGGCTTGCGCATCCAATGGGCGATGTTCCTCGACATCCTCAAGGTCGGCGCCATCGCCTGCTTCTCGCCGCTGCAATCGGTACTGACGATCTCGATCTTCACCCACATGCTGGCGAAGTTCGGCACTGCGATCCTCGCCGGCTACGGCATCGGCGCGCGGCTCGAATTCTTGCTGACCTCGATCGCGTTCTCGTTCGGCATCGCCTGTGTGCCAATGGTCGGGATGGCGATCGGCGCAGGCCGCATCGCACGCGCCCGGCGCATAACCTGGACCGCCAGTGCCGCCGCCTTCGTGGCGGTCGGCGCGCCGGCGTGCCTCGTTGCGATCTTCCCCGATCTCTGGGTCAACATCTTCACCGACAGTATGGCCGTGCGCGCGGCGAGCCATCAATACCTCTCGACGGTGGGACCGTTCTACGCCTTCTTCGGCCTTGCAACGACGATGTATTTTTCGTCGCAAGGCGCGGCCAAGGTGATCGGGCCGGTGCTGGCGCAGACGGCGCGGCTGATCTACATCGCGGCTGTCGGCTGGTGGCTCTCGACGCACGGCGCCAGCGCGCAGAGCTTCTTCTGGCTGGCCGCGAGCTCGATGGTCGTGCTCGGCGTGCTGTCGTGCTCCAGCGTGGTGCTGACACGCTGGGGGCCGCGCGCGACGAAAGCTGCGATCAGGCCGGCGTTTTCGACTGCCGACTAGCGGTGCTTGTGGCGACGGTGGCCGCCACCGCCGCCGACATTGGCAAGCCGCATCAGTTGCGGGATCATCGCCATCATGTCGCCGCCGCCTGAACCGCCGAGCATGCCCATGATGTCGCCACCGCCCATGCCGCCGATCCCGACTGGCACATAGTTGCCGCCCATCGGCGTGTAACCGCCGTAGCTCGGCGCACCGAATCCGCCGCCAAAATTGCCGCCGCCGAGGCCGCCGCCGTTTTCCATCATGCGGCTCATCATCGGGCCCATCGTCTGCATCAACATGGCGAATCGGCGCTTGCCCATCTTGGCTTTCATCATCTCCAGCATCGGCGCCATCTGGGTCATCATGTCCTCGCCGCCGGCGCCTCCGCCGCCGAAGCCCGCGAACTGCGCCTTCGCCGGCGTGCTCGCGACGGAAAGCAACAGCAGCACGGCGGCTGCCTGGCAGATCACCTTGTCCGCACCTCTCATGGCATGCTCCTCGCGTGCGTGGCGCCGCCGGGAGAGCGGAGCCAACCGGACGCACGCCGCCATGGTTACGGCCGGCGAGGGCGCGGCTCTGTGAAGAAGATCACGCAGCCGCGGGCGGGAATGCCCTGTGGATGGCGCCGACGGCCTCCTTCGTTTGCCCCTGAATGTAGGCCGCGAGCTCGTTCGGCAGCACGTCGATGATCCAGACCAGCCGGCAGCGCGCATCGCTCTCGGCGATCACCTGCACGGAGGCGCTGTAATGCTTCAGCCGCTCGTTGTTGATCGCATAGACGAGGCGCTGTCGCTCATCGTCGCAATCGACCAGCACCTCGCGCGCGACCGAACCATTGGCAAAGGTGACGATGCGCGCATCGTCGTCGAGCGTGCAGGCGGTGACGAAGCCGGGCGCCAGCCGTTCATGCAGCGCGCCGAAATCGCGCACCGCGTCCCACACTTTGTCTGCGGGCGCGCTAATGGGAATGTCGTTGCGGATGGACGCCATGAAGGTGCCTCCTCGATTCGATAGGTGAATGTAAGAACCACCGTCATTGCGAGCGCACCGAGGCAATCCAGAAATATCTTCGCGGAGAACAGTCTGGATGGCTTCGTCGCAAGGGCTCCTCGCAATGACCGAGTTCGTGGCTGCTGATCAGCTACAAACCGCCTCGACATTGTTGCCGTCAGGGTCGATCAGGAATGCGGCGTAGTAGGTCGGGCTGTAGTCCTTGCGCGGCCCGGCGCCGCCATTGTCGCGGCCGCCGTTCTTCAGCCCTTCGCTATGGAACGCCTTGACCGCGTCATGATCCTTGGCGCGGAAGGCGATGTGGGCACCGTCGGCCTTCCGGCCCTTGTTCAGGTGCAGCCACAGCGCCGGCTCGCCCTTCGGCCCGAAGCCGGCATAGCCGTCGCCGCTGGAGCACAGGACGTAGCCAAGCGGCGCCAGCACCGCGCCGTAGAAGCGCGTGGCGGCGTCGAGATCGGCAACGCGAAGTCCGATGTGGTCGTACATGCTCGTCTCCATTTCCAAAGCGCGCCGCCAATGGCGCGCACCGGAGACGAACCTAGTCAATTGAGGGTGAGCTGCTCTTGGAGAATCTTGCGCTCGCCCCTGGAGGCCTGGCGGAATTTGGTCGGCGAGACCCCGGCAGCGCGGTGGAAGGTGCGGACGAAATTCGAGAGGTCGCCGAAACCGACGTCATAGGCGATGTCGGTGACCGCGATGTCGTCGTCAGTGAGCAGCCGCGCCGCGTGTCGCAGCCGCGAGCGTACGAGATATTGATGCGGGGTGACGCCGAGCACGCTCGAGAACAGCCGCAGGAAATGGAACGGGCTGAGGCCCGCCTGCCGTGCAGCCCGCTCGAGGTCGAGCTCGGCATGCGAGTTGTCGTCGATCCACAGCGCGGCCTCCACCGCGCGGCGACGGTCGCGCGCGGTAGGCGTCGCCGGCCTGCGCTCCTTGCCGGAGACGACATCCACAAAGCGGCCGGCCAGGATCTGGCCGACTTCGTCGAGGCCGAGGTCGCTGTTGCCATCTGCTGCCGTCTGGGCGAGCTCGCCCAGCACCATCAGCTCGGGCAGCGGCGGCGTCGCGCCGACCTGCCAGACCTCACGCCGCCCGCCGAGAGTCTCGACGAGGTCCTCGCTGAGAAAGAACGACAGGCAGACGTCGCCGGACACGTGCTCATGCGTGCAGGTGTATTCCTCGCCGGGGGCACCGACCAGCATCGAGCCCGCCACCAGCTCGAAGAAACCGGCGCGGCAATGGCAGCCGAAGCTGCCAGCGCGGACATAGGCGATGGAATGGCCGGTGCGGCATTCGGGAAACGGCGTATCGTCCGGTCCCGCATCGCAGCGAAATTCGGAGACCGTCATTGATGGCGTCGTCAGCAGCGTGGTCGCATCCATCCGGCCTATCTAGGTAGGCGCGCGGGGTGGAGCAACGGGCAGCAGCACCTCGAACAGGGTCTTGCTGGCGATGGGGTGCGCGCCTTCGAGCGCCAGCAGCCGCCGCTTGGAGATCACGCCGCCATGGCGCGAGAGCCCGTCGGTGTAATTGCCGGCCTCGAGCACCCGGTGACAGGGCACGATCAGCATGAAAGGATTTTTCGCGATCGCCTGCGCCACCGAATACGCCGCGCCTGAGGCACCCAGCGCCTTGGCGACCTCGTGATAGGTGCGCGTTTCCCCGCGCGGAATGGTGCAGGCGAACTCGTAGACGCGCCGGTTGAAGCCGGGCACCCCGCCGGCGTCCAGGCTGACGTCGGAAAAATCGGGGTCGCTGCCTTGCAGCAGCGCCGCGATGCCCTCGATCGCGAGTTCGGCATTTTCGCACGGCCGCTGCTCGCGCGCGTCAGGATAGGCCTGGAAGATCCGGCGGCGGGTATCGATCTCCCGTGCCTCCGGCAGTTGCACGGCGACCACGCCGGTGCTGCTCCAGATGATGCCGCAGCGCCCCAGCGCCGTGTCGAATATCGCGTACTCACGCTCCACCATGCACACGCCCCACTCAGTGCACGTTTCTCCCGGAAATGTGATCATAACACCGCCACAATCCGGCGCACCTGGAATCTCATCAGGACGTTAAGAACCGTCGGGCCGGGCGCGCCAAACCGCTTGGCGGGAGGCGCCGTCTCGGCTAATCAGGAGGGGCGCGAAGCGCGCATAAGCGGGCGTAGTTCAATGGCAGAACGGCAGCTTCCCAAGCTGCATACGAGGGTTCGATTCCCTTCGCCCGCTCCAAGCCTTTAGCCCGGCAAGCTTCGCAGAAATTCCACGATCGCCGCGTTCACCTCCGCCGGCCGCTCCTGCTGCGTCCAGTGTCCGCAGCCGGGCAGCATTATGATCTCGCGGAGCTGGGGCACCCATTGCTTCATGTTGGCGAGATGATCGGCCGCACCGGGGAAGGCGATGACCATGTCGTGGTCGCCTGCCATGAAAAGCGAGGGCACCACCACCTTCACGCCCTCGAAGGCTCCCATCAATTCCCAATTTCGATCGATGTTGCGGTAGTAATTGAGTGGCCCGCGAAACCCGCTGCGCGTAAATTCGGCGCCGTAGTAGTCGAGATCGGCGGCGTTCAGCCACGACGGCAGCGGCACCTGCATCTTCGGCAACATTCCGTCCTTCCGCGAGACCATGCCGACGCCAACGGTCCGCCCCTGACGCTCGGCATTGGCGCGGATCGCCGCGGCTCCTTCGCCGGAACCGCCAAAGAGCATGGCACGGAGCGTTGCGCGAGGATCCCGTTCGAACTCCGCTTCGGCGATACCCGGCTCCTGGAAGTACAGCTGATAGAACTGCGCATCCGCCGTCTGCGGCATGACGCTCGTCGGCCGCACCGGACTGCGCGGTCGATAGGGCACGCTGAGGATAGCGGCGGCGCGGAAGCGATCGGGCCGCAGGCGCGCCGTGTGCCAGGCGATCGTCGCGCCCCAGTCATGGCCGACGATGACGGCGTCCTTCGCCTCGAAGGCGTCGAGCACGCCGACGAGGTCGCCGACCATGTGGAGGATCGTGTATTGATCGATTGCTTCGGGCCGGTCGCTCTTTCCATATCCACGCATGTCGGGCGCAACCGCGTGGTAGCCGGCCGCTGCCAACGCGTCGAGCTGATGGCGCCATGAGTACCAGCCTTCCGGAAAGCCGTGGCAGAGCAGAACCATTGGCCCCTCACCCTGCTCGGCGACATTGAGGCTGATGCCGTTGGCCTTGATCGTCCGCTGCGTCGGCTCGCCCATATCGTCGCCTCCGATTGGTTATTGTGGTTGGGGCCCATCCTAATCGGCCCTACGTGCTCAGAAAAGATTCTAATATACTAGACTTCCGCTCCCGGCGTTTGCCTCTGTGCGCGCTAGGCTGCTCTCGCTCTGATGGGTGCGGTCCTCGTATGGGGCGATGTTTTGATGAAAGCCATGGACCAGCAGAAACTCGATCGCGCCATCGGTCGGCGCCTGAAAACGCTGCGGACGCAGGCGGGCATGACGTTGAACGAGCTTGCAGGCCGCTCCGGCGTCAGCCGGGCCATGATCGGGCGGGTGGAGCGGGCGCAGAGCAGTGCGACGGCGGCGCTGCTCAACAAGCTTTGCGCGGCGCTCGACGTCACGCTCAGCGACGTCGTCGCGCTCGCCGAAAAGCCGCCGGAGCGCCTGGTGCGACTTGCGGACCAGCCGCTCTGGCGCGATCCCGACAGCGGCTATCGCCGGCGTCATGCCTCGCCGCCGGATGCGGCCAGCGGCATCGAGATCATCGTCGTCGACCTTCCGGCCGGCGCCCGCGTCTCCTACAGCCCCTGGGGCCGCAACGCCTTCACCCAGCAGCTGCTGATGCTGGAGGGCGCGATCGCCGTGCATATCGATGCCAAGGCCGTGCGGCTGCGCGAGGGCGATTGTCTGGATTTCGACGTGATGCGCGCTGTGATCTTCGAGAACGAAACGAAGCAGGACGCGCGCTACGTCATCATCATCAGGCGCGGCGCGTCCTACGGCAAGATGTGAGGGCAGGACATGGAGACGAGCACGATGCAGATCCGCACCGGCGACACCTATGATCCCCGCGTCGTCGCGCTGCTCGATCACCACGTTACGGCCGCGCGGGCGCAGACGGCGTCGGGCAGCGCCCACGCGCTCGATCTTGCGGGCTTGCGTGCACCCGACGTCGCGTTCTGGACCGGCTGGGACGGCGAGACGCTGGTCGCCACCGGGGCGTTGAAGACGCTTTCGGCGAGCCACGGCGAGGTCAAGTCGATGCACACGCTGCAGACCGCGCGGCGGCGCGGCTATGGCGGCCGGATGCTGCGTCACATCATCACGGAGGCTCGTGCGCGCGGCATGACGCGGCTCAGCCTCGAGACCGGCTCGTGGGACTATTTCAAGTCGGCCCACGCGCTCTACCTTGCGCACGGCTTCATCGTCTGTGGCCCGTTCGAGGGCTATGTCGAGGATCCCAACAGCCTGTTCCTGGCGCTGGACCTGTCGGCGCCGGCGCGTCGGTAGCTCAGGAGCGCGTCTCCACGCAAGGCACGCAAATCAGCGAGGTCGCCTCAAAATGAGTTGCGTACCTCAAAAAACCTCTGCTAGCCTTCAGCCATGGCCGAGACGCTCACCCCGACCGCGCTGACGCTGAAGGACATCGCCCGCGAGGCAGGCGTCAGCCTCGCGACGGTGGACCGCGTCCTGCACAATCGCCCGGGCGTGCGGCCGGACACGGTGCGCCGCGTCAAGGCGGCGATCGAGCGCAATGCGTTCCAGCCGCATGTGGCCGCCGCCGAGCTCGCCCGCGGCCGCGCCCGCCGTTTCGCCTTCGTGATGCCGTCGGGGCCAAACCCGTTCATGCAGCAGATCGAGGCCTATCTCGGCGAGATGTCAGCCTGGCTGGCGGCCCGCCGCCTCAGCGTCGAGACGGTCGCAACCGACGTGTTCGACCCTTCCGCGCTCGCGGCCTCGCTGGAGGCATTGTCGGGCGATTGCGACGGGGTTGCCGTGGTGGCACTGGATCATCCCGGCGTGCGCGCTGCCATCAACGATCTCGTCGATGCCGGCACCAAGGTCGTGACGCTGGTCTCGGACGTACCATCCTCGCGCCGGCACCATTATGTCGGCATCGACAATATCGCGGCGGGGCGGACCGCCGGCGCGCTGGTCGGGCGGCTGGTTGGCCAAAGGTCCGGCAAGGTCGCGATCGTCGCGGGCTCGCAGGGCCTGCGCGATCATGCCGAGCGCATCTTCGGCTTCAACCAGGTGATGGCGACGGAATTCCCCGATCTCGGCGTGTTGCCGGTACTGGAAGGGCGCGACGAGGACGACCGTTCGGAGCAGCTGCTGGGCCGGCTGCTTCGCAGCCACGCCGACATTGTCGGCCTCTATAACGTCGGTGCCGGCACGCAAGGCGTCGCCAAGGCACTCAACGACAAGGTACTGAACGACAAGGTGTTGAACGAAGTCGGTCGCGACAAGCAGGTGGTGTTCGTCGGACACGACGTCACGGCGCTGACGCGCCGATTGCTGCTGCAGGGCGTGATGGATGCTGCGATTTCGCAGAACCCCGGACATGAAGCGCGCGCGGCCGTGCGCGTGCTGCTGGCGCTTGCCCGCGGCGAGCCGATCTTGCGCGAACAGGAGAAGATCAGGATCGACATCGTGATGCGGGACAATCTGCCCTAGCGGCAGGTGGATTTCGGAAGGGCCCGTTGCGGGGAAAGCGACGCAAGATCGCGCACCGCAGCAGGCGAAAGGGAGGATAGCGTGTATCTCGGGATCGACATCGGCACATCCGGTGTGAAAGCGGTGCTTGTGAACGAAGCCGGCGCGGTTGTCGCGACGGCGGCGCGTGAGCTTGCGCTGTCGCACCCTGCGCCGCTGTGGTCCGAGCAGGATCCCGACACCTGGGTCGATGCGGCCATCGGCGCAATCGACGATCTCGCCGTGCGCCAGCCGCGCGAGGTTGCGCAGGTTCGTGGCATCGGGCTGTCAGGCCAGATGCACGGCGCGACGCTGCTCGGCAAGGACGGCCGGCCGCTGCGTCCGGCCATCCTCTGGAACGACGGTCGCTCGCAGGCCGAATGCGCCACGCTGGAGCGGCGCTGTCCCTCGCTGCACACGATCACCGGCAATCTGGCGATGCCCGGTTTCACCGCCCCGAAATTGTTATGGGTCGCGCGGCACGAACCCGAAATCTTCGACCGCGTCGCAAAGGTGCTGTTGCCGAAAGCCTATGTCCGCTATCGGCTCACCGGCGAGATGGTCGAGGACATGTCGGATGCGGCCGGCACGCTGTGGCTGGATGTCGGTCTGCGTCGCTGGTCGGCCCTGCTGCTGCATGCCACCGGGCTCGATCTGCACCACATGCCACGCCTGGTCGAGGGCAGTGAGGTGAGCGCAGTGCTCGCGCCGGACTACGCGCGGCGCTGGGGCATGCAGAAGGATGTCGTGGTCGCGGGCGGTGCCGGCGACAATGCGGCCAGCGCGATCGGGCTCGGTGCCATCGTGCCGGGCGATGCCTTCCTGTCGCTGGGAACGTCGGGCGTCCTGTTCCGCGTCACCGATCGCTTCGCCCCGGCGCCGGCTTCGGCCGTGCATGCCTTCTGTCACGCGCTACCCGGCCTCTGGCACCAGATGGGCGTAATGCTGTCGGCGGCGGCCTCGCTCGCGTGGCTCGCAGGCGTGATGGAGACGCCGGCTGGAGCGCTGCTGGCGCCGCTCGGCGAGCGCGTCGATGGACCAAGCCCGATCAGATTCCTGCCCTATCTCGATGGCGAACGCACGCCGCACAACGATGCCGCTGCCAGCGGCGCCTTTGTCGGCTTGCGCGGTGCGACCGGCCGGAGCCAGATCGTCCAGGCCGTGCTCGAAGGCGTCGCCTTTGCCGCGCGCGACAATCTGGCGGTGCTGAGCGCGGCGAGTGGGGCGATTGCCGAGGTCGATCTCGTCGGCGGTGGCTCGCGCTCACCGCTGTGGGCGCAGATCTGCGCCGACGTGCTCGGCATTCCCGTCCACCGCGTCGAGGAAGGCGAGGTCGGGGCCGCGCTCGGCGCCGCGCGGCTCGCCCGGCTTGCCGCGACCGGCGAAGATCCCGCGGACGTCTGCACCCGTTCGCGCCGGCTTGCGAGCTTCATGCCCCGTGCATCCGTCGCTTCGGCCTATGACGAGACCTATCGGCGATGGCGCGCGCTTTATCCAGCACTGAAGGAGTCCGTTAAGTGAACGCGTCAGCCAAGTTCTTCGATGCCAGCGCACCCGTCGCCTTTGCCGGCAGGGATGCCGCAAGCGCGCCCGCCTTCCGTTGGTACGACAAGGACCGGCTCGTGCACGGCCGCAGGCTCGAGGATCATCTGCGCTTTGCAGTCTGCTATTGGCATTCCTTCTGCTGGCCCGGCGGCGATCCCTTCGGTGGAGAGACGTTCCTGCGGCCCTGGCACCACGGCACCGACGCGATGGCGATGGCGCGCGCAAAGGCTGACGTCGCCTTCGAGCTGTTCCGCCTGCTCGACGTGCCGTTCTTCACCTTCCACGACGTCGATGCGGCGCCGGAAGGCGCCACGCTCGCGGAGTCCGTTGCCAACCTCAACGCGATCGCCGATCTGTTCGAACAGAAGATGGCCTCTGCAAAAGTGCGCCTGCTCTGGGGCACCGCAAACCTGTTCTCACACCGCCGCTACATGGCGGGCGCCGCGACCAATCCGGACCCTGATATCTTCACCTATGCCGCGGGCCAGGTCCGCGCTGCGCTGGAGGTGACGCACAGGCTCGGCGGCGAGAACTACGTGCTGTGGGGCGGGCGCGAGGGCTACGAGACGCTGCTGAACACCGATCTCAAGCGCGAGCTCGACCAGCTCGGCCGCTTTCTCTCGCTCGTCGTCGAGCACAAGCACAAGATCGGTTTCAAGGGACCGATCCTGATCGAGCCGAAGCCGAAGGAGCCGACCAAGCATCAGTATGATTTCGACGTCGCCACCTGCTACGGCTTCCTCGAACGCTACGATCTCCTGAACGATGTCAAGCTCAACATCGAGCAGAACCACGCGATCCTCGCCGGCCATTCCTTCCATCACGAGGTCGCGCTCGCCGAGGCGCTCGGTGTCTTTGGCTCGCTCGACATCAACCGCGGCGACGATCTGCTCGGCTGGGACACCGACCAGTTCGCAATGAACGTGGGCGAGCTCGCGCTGGTGTTCCACGAGGTCCTGAACCGCGGCGGGTTCACCTCGGGTGGGCTCAATTTCGACGCCAAGATCCGCCGTCAGTCCATCGATCCCGACGATTTGATCCATGCCCATGTCGGTTCGATGGATGCTTGTGCGCGTGCCTTCCTCGCCGCCGCCGACATGATCGATGCCGCCGTCCTCACTGAGCCGCTTGCCAAGCGTTACGAAGGGTGGGCCGGCCCCGAGGGTCGCGCCATTCTCGGCGGCCATCGCTCGCTCGCCGATCTCGCCGACCGTGCGATAAGTCCCGGCTTCGACCCGCAGCCGCGCTCGGGCCGGCAGGAATATCTGGAATCCCTCGTCAACCGCTATGTCTGAGGAAGACCGTCGATGGCAAAGACCGACGCAACACCGGTCCTCGAGCTGACCGGCATCGGCAAGGAGTTCGGCGCGATCCGCGCGCTGCACGATGTCGACATGCAGATCCTGCCTGGCGAGGTGGTCGGCCTGATGGGCGACAACGGCGCGGGCAAGTCGACGCTGGTCAAGATCATTGCCGGAAATTTTCGTCCCACGCACGGCGAGATGCGCTTCGCCGGCAGCGCAGTGCATTTCAATCGTCCCGTCGATGCCCGCGCTGTCGGCATCGAGGTGGTCTATCAGGACCTCGCGCTATCGGACAATCTGACGGCGGCAGCCAACGTCTTTCTCGGGCGCGAGCTGAAGCGCAAGTTCGGACCCATCGCCTTGCTCGACCACAAGGCGATGGCGGCGCGCGCGCTCGAGCTGTTCGGCGAGCTGCGCTCGGAGACGCGCCCCGACGATCTCGTCAAGCAGATGTCGGGCGGCCAGCGCCAGGCGGTCGCGATCGCGCGGACGCGGTTGTCCAACGCCAGGCTCGTGATGATGGACGAGCCGACCGCCGCGATCTCCGTGCGCCAGGTCGAGCAGGTGCTCGGCCTGATTCACCGGCTGAAGGAGCAGGGCGTCGCCGTCATACTGATCTCGCATCGCATGCCCGACGTGTTCGCGGTGTGCGACCGCGTCATCGTCATGCGCCGTGGCGAGAAGCGGGCCGACAAGCCGATCCACCAGACATCGCCCGAGGAAGTCACCGCTCTCATCACCGGTGCGAAGGAGGCAGCGTGATGGCTATGCCCTTGGAATCCCCGGTCACCTTCTCCAATGTCGGCAAGATCAGATGGTGGCAGCGCGGCCTCTTCGCCTCCCAGACCGGCTACGTGCTGCTCGCGCTGGCGGGGCTGCTGGTGATCATGAACTTCGCCAGTCCCTACTTCTTCACCGAAGGCAACATGCAGAATGTGGCGAAGAACTTCTCCTTCATCGCCATTGCGACGCTCGGCGTCACCTTCGTGATCATCACCGGCGGCATCGACCTCTCGGTCGGCTCGATGATGTGCTTCTCCGCCATGATCACCTCGATGGTGATGACCGAGCTGTCGACGCCCGGCTCGCCCGCGGGCTCGCTGTTCGTGCATATGGCGGCCGACGGCAAGACCGTGCTCGCCAATGTGCCCGGGCTGATCCTGCTGGTCTCGATCCTCGCCGGCCTCGGCGTGGCGCTGATCGCCGGCCTCGTCAACGGGCTTTGCATCGCCGTGCTCGGCCTGTCTCCCTTCGTGACCACGCTCGGCATGCTCTCGATCGTGCGCGGCCTCGGCTACGTCGTCTCCAACGGCCGTGGCAGCTTTCCGGGCGGACCGGACGCCGATTTGTTCTACGCAGCGACCTCGGGCGATGTGCTCGGCGTACCCGTACCTTTCATTTATCTCGTGATCCTCGCGCTGGCGATGGCCGTGGTGCTGCATCACACCGCGTTCGGCCGCCACGTCTTCGCGCTCGGCGGCAACGAGAAGGCGGCCGAGCTCACCGGCATTCCGGTGGTGCGGGTGAAGATCGAGGTCTACGTGATCTGCGCGCTCGCCGCGGGGCTCCAGGGCATCATCATCTCCGGTTGGCTCGGGTCGGCGCCGGCCAACATGGCGACATCCTACGAGCTCAACGTGATCGCGGCGGCAGTGATCGGCGGCGCCAACCTCGCCGGCGGTATTGGCGGCCCGCTGGGGGCCATCGTCGGCTGCGTGCTGCTGGAAGTGATCCGCAACGGTCTCGTGCTGGCGCAGGTCAGCTCCTACTGGCAGCAGACGCTGGTGGGCGTGATCATCATCCTCGCCGTGCTGGTCGACCGTATCCGCTCGCGGATGACCTGACGTGACGTCGTTCCGGGAGGGCAACCAAGATGCCGCCCGTCCGCTTCCCGGGCGCTTTCGACAGGATGGGCATCAAACAAGGGTGGAGGAGACAATGAGGAAACTTCTGCTTGCCGGCATCGCGGTTGCGATGATGGCGACGCCGGCGTTCGCCGCGAACTACCGCTTCGTCATCGTGCCCAAGGCGATGAACAATCCGTTCTTCGACTTCGCGCGCGATGGCTGCCTCAAGCGCGCCAAGGAGCTCGGCAACATCGAGTGCATCTACAAGGGGCCGGTGGAGCATGAGCCGGCGACGCAGGCCCAGATCATCCAGGACTTCATCACCCAGAAGGTCGACGGCCTCGCGATCTCGGTTGCCGACGTCGCAGCCATGACCAAGTCGATCGAGGCGGCAACCGCCGCCGGCATCCCCGTCATCACCTTCGACGCCGATGCCCCGGGCTCCAAGCGCATCGCCTATATCGGCACCAACAACAAGGAGTTCGGCCTGGCTCTCGGCAAGCAGCTCCTGAAGATGCGGCCCGATGGCGGCAAATACGCCATGGTCTCGGGCGGTCCCGGCGCCAAGAACCTCGCCGAGCGCGTCGATGGCGTGCGCGAGGCACTGAAGGGCTCGAAATGGACCGAGGTCGCGGGTTCCCCGACCTTCTGCAACGACGATCCCGCGCTGGCGGTCCAGCAGATGACGGACATGCGCACCGCAACGCCTGACTTCGCCGCCATCGTTCCGATCGGCGGTTGGCCGATGTTCGCTCCTGAGGGTTTCAAGGCCTTCGCGTCCAGGAACAAAAAGGACATCGATTCCGGCAAGTTCACGCTGGTCGTAGCCGATACGCTGAAGATGCAGCTCGAGCTGCTGCGCGACGGCTATGCCAACGCGCTGGTCGGCCAGCGTCCGTTCGAGATGGGCGAGAAGGCCATGGACACGCTGCTCGCGATCAAGAAGGGCGAGAAGGTGCCGGAGATCGTCTACACCGGCCTCGATCTCGTCACCAAGGACAACGTCGCGCAGATGTTGAAGTAGGAGCGCCCCAGCCCCGTGCTCCCACATGTCTATCCCGCTTGCGGTTTGCGCAAGCGGGAGAGATGATTTGGGCTGTTGGAAGAAGACTGTGGAAGAAGACTGCTGGAAGGCAATGGGAATGAAAATGTCGCGGCTCGGCGCTCTCGACGTCACCTCAATCGGCCTTGGTTCCGCCCCGCTCGGCGGATTGTTCTCTCCCGTCAGCGATGCCGATGCGCAAGCGACGATTGAAAGGGCCTGGTCGCTCGGCGTCCGCTTCTTCGATACCGCGCCGCTCTATGGCTTTGGCCTTGCCGAGCGGCGGCTGGGTGCATTCCTGCGGCAACAGCCGCGCGACTCCTACGCCATCTCGACCAAGGTTGGCCGTCTGCTGCGCGCACCGGATGGCAATGCCACGGAGGACGAGCACTACAAGGGCACGCCGCGCGAGCGGCCGGTGTTCGATTTCAGCCATGACGGCGTGATGCGATCGGTCGAGGAGAGCCTGGCGCGCCTTGGGCTCGACCGCGTCGACGTCCTGCTCGTGCATGATCCCGACGACCACTATGACGACGCCGTCACCGGCGCCTTCCGTGCGCTCCAGCGCCTGCGCAGCGAAGGCACGGTCAAGGCGATCGGCGCCGGCATGAACCAGTCGGAGATGCTGGTTCGCTTCGCCGAGGCCGTGCCGGTCGACTGCTTCCTGCTCGCCGGCCGCTACACGCTGCTCGACCAGGGCGCGCTGGATGCGCTGTTTCCGGTCTGTCGGGCGAAGCATATCGGCATCCTGCTCGGCGGCATCTACAACAGCGGCGTTCTGGCCAATCCGCGGACCTCCGCGAAGTTCAACTATCAGGACGCCGATCCGGCGCTCGTCGCGCGTGCGCTCGAGCTCGACGCGCTCTGCCGCAGGCACGGCACCGAGCTGAAAGCCGCCGCGCTCCAGTTCTGCATGGCGCATCCGGCGGTGACGGTCGCCGTGATGGGCGCGCGCAATGCCGTGGAAGTGGTCGACAACATCGCGATGTCGGAGAAAGCGGTGCCGCCCGCGTTCTGGCAGGAGTTGCGCGCACGAAAGCTCGTCGATGCGCGGGCGCCGTTGCCGGGCGGAGTGTAAGGCATGATCATCGACGGCCACCAGCATTTCTGGGACCCGGCACGCGCCGACTATCCCTGGATGGAGGCGGACGAACTCGGCCCGATCCGCCGCGCCTTCGGTCCCGCCGATTTCGCGCCGCTCATGAAGGCCAACGGCATCGACGCAAGCATCCTCGTGCAGTGCCGCTCCGCGCTGGAGGAGACCGAGGAGTTCCTGCACATCGCGCACGAGAATCCCTTCGTCGTCGGCGTCGTCGGTTGGGCTGATCTGACGGATGGAGCCGTCGACGAAACGCTTGATCGCCTGCGCGCTTTGCCCGGCGGCGGCAAGCTGGTTGGTATCCGCCACCAGGTCCACGATGAGGCTGATCCGGATTGGCTGCTCCGCGAGGATGTCCAGCGCGGTCTCACGGCCGTTTTCGCTCGCAATCTCGCCTACGATCTCCTCGTTCGCACCCGCGAGCTGCCGGCCGCGATCGCGACTGCGCAGGCCTTTCCGCAAGCGCGCTTCGTGCTCGATCACGCCGCCAAGCCGCCGATCGCCGACGGCGGGAGCACCGAATGGGCCGACCGCATCGCAGCGTTAGCTGCCTGCGGCAATGTCTGGTGCAAGATCTCAGGTCTGGCGACCGAGGCGGTCTGGAATGACTGGGATGTGGAACGGCTGCTTCCGTTCGTCGAGCACGCCGCAGAATGTTTTGGCGAGGACAGGCTGATCTTCGGCTCGGACTGGCCAGTGTGCCTGCTTGCGGGGAGTTACGGCGAGATCAAGACCGCGCTGGAGGCCTGCCTGGCGAGGCTTGGCCCGCGTGTGCGGGACAAGGCTCTTGGTGTGAATGCGACGCAGGCGTATCGGCTGGGCATCCTAGGTTAGCGCGAAGCGCCGGCGTCGTCCTGCCTCTCCTGACAGAGCAGGAGAGGGGAGGCCAGGCGGATTTCGTCCCGCCACCTACTCCGACATCGGCTTGTCGGAAATGTCCCAGTCCTTGCCGGTGAAGGTGGAGATGAACAGCGTCTTCATCGGCGTGTAATTCTCGGGCGTGTAGCTGTAGGTGACGCCGTCGAGGAAGTAGGGCGAGTGAAAGCCAGCGAGCGTCGATGCCTGCTTCAGCACGTTGGCGCGGGTGAGCTCGTCGCCGCAGCGGCGCAGGATCTCGCCCATGGTCACGGCCTGGCCGTAGCCAGCAAAGGCGATGGTGTTGTCAGGGTCGATCGCCGGCGTGTACTTCTTGCGCAGTTCCTCGAACGCCATCACGTCGGGGTCCTTCTCCCATTTGGGCAGGCCGACCTCCTTGTTGTAGCGGATAGCGACGATGCCGGCGGCGTTCTCGAGGCCGGCGGCGCTGAGGATGGAACGGCCGGTCGAGCCCGCCGACAGCAGCTGCAGCGGCTTCCAGCCGAGCTCGGCCACCTTACGAATCGACTGCGACGACGCCTTGCCGGTTGAGATGTTGTAGAAGACGTCGGCGCCTGACTTCGAGAGATTGATGAGCTGGGAATCGACGGTCGGCTCGGTGAGATCGTAGGTCTGCTCCATGATCACCTGCGCGGTGCCGCCGGCATCGGCCAGCACCTTCTTGAAGGGACCCAAGAAGTCGCGGCCGAAATCGTCGTTCTGGTAGAGGATGCCGATCTTCGCGTTCGGCTTCACGCTGACGACGTGCCGGGCCAGGATGCGCGCCTCGGTCGGATAGAGCGGCAGCCCCGCCATCGTCCATTTGAACTCTTTTGGGTTGTTCCACTTCGATGCGCCGGTGTTGAGCAGCAGCTGCGGCACGCCCTTGGAGTTCAGGTATTTGTGCACGGCGGTCTGCGGCGCGGTGCCGAGCGAGCCATAGAGCGCCAGCACTTCCTCCTGCTCGACCAGGCGCCGCGTCGCCTCGACGCATTTCGGCGCGCTGTAGGCGTCGTCCATGGTGAGGAATTTGACCTTGCGTCCATTGATGCCGCCCTTCTCGTTCAGCATCTGGAAATAGGCTTCGCCGATGCGCCCGAGCACGCCGTAGAGCGAGCCGGGGCCGGAATGGGGCACGGTCTGTCCGATCTTGATCTCGGTGTCGCTGGCGCCCGCATCGTATTTCTTTTCCGCAGCCCAGACATGAGGTGCGGGCAAGGTGGATGCAGCGATGGTGGCGAGCGCGGCGGCGCTGAAATCGCGCCGCGATGGATTCTTCGTCATTATTTGTTTCTCCCTAGCGAGAGCATTGTGCTGGCATCGCAGCTCGGCTCGCAAGTGGGAAGTCGCAGCTTTGCGACGCAATGACGCTCAAATCGCTGCGGATCCAGCGCCTAGACTCAAGTTTTCTCGGCAACGACGACGAGACCGCGGACCGGCTCGTTGTTCTCGATGCGCGGCGAGGCCGGCTCCAGTGTCAGCAGCTTGAGGTTCGCCTTGGCGATCGCGGCGCGGACATATTCCGCTGAGTGGGCATAACGCAGGCGTTCACCGAGAACGACACCGCTGCCATCGTGCGTCTCCAGCGTGCAGGCGAGCACGCCGCCGGGCGCGAGCACGCGCTTCGCTTCATTCAGCAGCGGCGCAAGATCGGCGACGTAAACGAACGCATCCGCAGCGACGATGAGGTCCGCGCTCGCATCCGTCTTGCCGCGCAGGCCTTCGATCATGTCGGCGACCTCGAGCTCGGCATAGAGCTTCGTGGCGCGCGCCTCCTTGATCATGCCAGACGACAGATCGATGCCGACGAAATGATCGACCTGCTTGGCGAACGCGACAGCCGCAAGCCCGGTGCCGCAGCCGAGATCGATGGTCCGCTTGAAGTAGGCCGGCTTCTTCGCCGCGCCGCGCGCGGCGAGCACAGCCTTGAAGATCAGCGCCGGAGCGCGATAGCCGAGATCGTTGACCAGCGTGTGCTCGAAGCGTGGCGCGTACTGGTCGAACAGGGTCTGCACGTAAGCCTTGGGCATCTCCGCCATCTCTGCGTCGCCGAGCCGCACCAGATGCAGACCGGCGCCGTGCCGGTCCGCGGGATCGCATCGGCGCGCTTCCCGAAACGCCGCGATCGCCTTGTCGCGCTCGCCGAGTTGCTGGCGGATTTCGCCGAGCGTGAACCAGGCGGAGGTGAAGTTCGGCGCAAGCTCGATCGTCTGCTCCAGGAGGTCTGCGGCGGCCGCCAGGTCGCCCTTGAGCTGGAGGTCGCGCGCGAACTCGAAGCGGCGGTCGGCCATGAGATCGCCGGAGGACAGGAACAGGCGCAGGGGCATTCGGAACTACTCGTCATTGCCAGGCTTGACCCGGCAATCCATCAAAAAATCGACTGTTCAGGAGGATGGATGCGCGGGGTCCCGCCTCCGCAAATTGGCTTTCGGCGGGCTTTTACACTGCCAGGCCGGCGAAGCCTAGCGCCAGCGCAAGACCGGTTAATTTGAAGCGTCCGCTCCCTATATGAATCCCATGCGTCCGCGAGACATCCTGCTGCCAACTGCTGCCGGCCTGTGCTGCAAGCCCGGCGGCTTTCATATCGATCCTGTCCGCCCGGTCGAGCGGGCCGTGATCACCCACGGCCATTCCGACCACGCCCGTGCCGGCCATGGCGCGGTGCTGGCGACGCAGGAAACGCTCGACATGATGAGGCTGCGCTACGGCGAGAACTTTGCCGGATCGACGCAAGTCATCCGCTATGGCGAGGAGATCCGGCTCGGCGACGTCCGCGTCAAATTTCACCCGGCCGGCCATGTGCTGGGCTCGGCGCAGATCGCGGTGACGTGCAAGGACACCTGCATCGTCGCCTCCGGCGACTACAAGGACGCGGCCGATCCGACCTGCGCGCCGTTCGAGCTGGTGCCCTGCGACGTTTTCATCACCGAGGCCACTTTTGGCCTGCCGGTATTCGGGCATGGCGATGCCGCGGACGAGGTGAAGAAGCTGCTGGCCTCCGTCGCGCTGTTTCCGGAGCGCGCCCATCTGGTCGGCGCCTATTCGCTCGGCAAGGCCCAGCGCGTGATCGCGCTGCTGCGGCAGGCCGGCTATGACGCGCCGATCTACCTGCATGGCGCCATGGAGACGATCACGCACTACTACCAGAGCCGCGGGATCGCGCTCGGCGAGCTGAGGCCGGTGAAGGGCGTGAAGAAAGCGGTGCTGGCCGGCACCATCACACTGGCGCCGCCCTCGGCGACTTCCGATCTCTGGACGCGGCGCTTTCCCGATCCCGTCACCGCCTTCGCGTCGGGGTGGATGCGCGTGCGCGCCCGGGCGCGGCAGCGCGGCGTGGAATTGCCGCTGGTCATCTCCGACCACGCCGATTGGGATGGCCTTACCGCTACCATCGGCGCGACCGGCGCGGGCGAGATCTGGGTCACTCACGGCCAGGAAGATGCGCTGGTGCATTGGTGCCGGAGCAAAGGCCTGAAAGCGCGGCCGCTCGATCTCGTCGGCTATGGCGACGAGGAGGAGAGCGAGGCGCCGATTCCGGACGAGGCCGAAGCATGAACCGCTTCGCCGAACTGCTCGACCGCCTCGCTTACGAGCCCGGCCGCAACAACAAGCTGCGGCTGATCACCGGCTATTTCCGCGAGGTCGGCGATCCCGACCGCGGCTATGCGCTGGCCGCGCTGACCGGCGCGCTCAGCTTCAAGCATGCCAAGCCCGCGCTGATCCGCGAGCTCATCGCGGCGCGCGCTGACTCGGTGCTGTTCGGGCTCTCCTATGATTATGTCGGCGATCTCTCGGAGACGGTGGCGCTGATGTGGCCGAAGGCCGCGCTGGCCGCCCACAACAACCCACCACCCCCATCCCTCACCGATGTCGTCACCACGCTGCGCACGCTCGGAAAGACCGAGTTGCCGAAGCAGCTCGAGCGCTGGCTTGACGAGCTGGATGAGACCGGCCGCTGGGCGCTGCTCAAGCTCGTCACCGGCGCCCTTCGGATCGGAATTTCCGCCCGCCTCGCCAAGACCGCGGCTGCCGCACTCGGCGACAAGGATCCGCATGAGGTCGAGCTGATCTGGCCGGGCCTCTCGCCGCCCTATCTCGACCTGTTCGCCTGGCTGGAGGGACGCGCCGAAAAGCCGGTCAATCGCGATCCAGCGCCGTTCCGGCCCGTGATGCTGGCGCATGCGATCGAGGATGCGGATTTCGCCGCGCTCGATCCCGGCGACTACATTGCCGAATGGAAATGGGACGGCATCCGCGTGCAGGCGGTGGCGGGGCGGGACGATCGCGGCCACGTCACGGCGCGGCTCTATTCGCGCACCGGCGAGGACATCACGGGAAGCTTTCCCGACCTCGTGCCGTCGCTGCACCTGCCCGGCGCCATTGACGGCGAGCTCCTGATCCTGCGCGAGGGCCGCGTGCAGAGTTTCAACGTCCTGCAGCAGCGTCTCAACCGCAAGGTCGTCTCGCCAAAGCTGATCAAGGAGTTTCCGATCCACCTTCGCGCCTACGATCTGCTTGGCGACGACGAGAATGATTTGCGCGAGCTGCCTTTCGCCGAGCGACGTGAACGGCTGGAGAGATTTGTCAAGAAGCTCGACGATCCTCGCATCGACCTGTCGCCCACCGTCCCCTTCACAAGCTGGGACGCGCTGACCGCCGCGCGCGCCGATCCGGCGAGCGTAGGTGCCGGCGAGAATGCGGACGCCGTCGAGGGCGTGATGTTGAAGCGGCGCGATGCGCCTTATTTGCCCGGGCGGCCGAAGGGCCAGTGGTGGAAGTGGAAGCGCGATCCGCACATCATCGACGCCGTGCTGATGTATGCGCAGCGCGGCCACGGCAAGCGCTCGTCCTATTATTCCGATTATACGTTCGGCGTCTGGACCGGGGGCGAGGGCGGCGACGAGCTGGTGCCGGTCGGCAAGGCCTATTTCGGCTTCACCGACGAGGAGCTGCTCCAGATCGACCGTTTCGTCCGCCGCAACACCACGGAGAAGTTCGGCCCCGTGCGTCATGTCGTGCACGAGGGCGACAAGGGGCTCGTGCTGGAGGTCGCGTTCGAGGGTCTGCAACGTTCGCCGCGACACAAGTCCGGCGTCGCCATGCGCTTTCCCCGCATCAGCCGCCTGCGCTGGGACAAGCCGCCGCGGGAGGCCGACCGGCTGGAAACGCTGGAGAAGATGCTGAAGGCGGAAGCGGCGGAGATTGACGTTTGAGGCGTGAGGCTCGATGTCGCCGCGACGGCAGTCCGCTCCCTCTCCCGCAAGCGGAAGAGGTTAAGGAGCCCGCGGCCGGCGGCGCGCCACGACGGGAAGCTCCGGCGGCACGCCCCGAATTAAACTCCAGTAACCCGATTGACGCCTCGTTGCGGGTTCCCCATGTGCCTCGCCGTGCCCTATAATGGGGTCGAATCCCCTGAGGAGTTTGCGATGGTCCAAGACGTCAGAGATTTGCCGGCCGGCCGCAGCGACGGCCTGCACCGCTTTCTCGGCGGCTCCCCGCTGGCGGTCGCGTTCCGACTGGTCCTGCTCTCGATCCTGGTTGGCGTCGTGCTGGCCGCGATCGGCTTCGACCCCTGGAACATCATCCAAAGCATTCGTCTCTTGTTCCAGCGTCTCTGGGATCTCGGCTTCGATGCCGTGAGCTGGCTGTGGCGCTACTTCCTGCTCGGCGCCGTCATCGTGATCCCGATCTGGCTGCTCTCGCGTGTCTTCGGCGCGCCGCGCGGCCGGTGAGATTTTGAGGGCTCGCTGCCGATGCAATTGCGCTTTGTCGGCTGCGGCGATGCTTTCGGCTCTGGCGGCAGGCTCAACACCTGCTTCCATGTCTCGGGGCGCGAGGCCAACTTCCTGATCGATTGCGGCGCGTCGGCTCTGCCGGCGCTGAAGAGGCTCGAGATCGACTGCAACGAGATCGATCTGATCCTGATCACGCATTTCCACGGCGACCATTTTGCCGGCCTGCCGTTTATCCTGCTCGACGCGCAATTCTCACGGCGGACGCGACCGTTGACGATCGCGGGTCCGCAAGGCATCGCGGCGCGGCTCGCCCAGGTGATGGAAGCGCTGTTCGAGCATTCCTCGAAGACCAAACAGCGATTCGAGCTGAACGTGGTCGAACTCGCCCCCGAGCAAAGCCAGAGCTTCGGCGCGGTGACGGTGACACCCTATCCGGTCGTGCACGGCGAATCCGGCGGGCCTTTCCTGGCCTATCGCGTCGAGGCCGAGGGCCGCACGCTCGCCTACAGCGCCGATACCGAATGGACGGAGACGCTCATTCCGCTGGCGCATGGCGCGGACCTTTTCATCGCGGAAGCCTACATGTACGAGAAGGTGGTCAAGAACCATCTCAGCCTGAAGACCTTGGAACAGCACCTGCCCGCGATCGGCGCCAAGCGGCTCGTCCTCACCCATATGAGCGACGACATGCTGTCGCGTCTGGGCGAAGTGCCGCATCTCGCTGCAGAGGACGGCATGGTGCTCGTGTTCTGACATGCACGCACCGGTTCATCCCAGGATCAGCTCCCGACAGGTGTTCTCCATCGCGGGTCCGGCGATGGTCGCGAACCTGACCACGCCGCTGATCGGCGTGGTCTCGACCACCGCGATCGGACGGCTCGACGATGCCGCGCTGCTCGGCGGCGTCGCGATGGCCTCCGTCATCTTCGACTGCCTGTTCTGGCTGTTCGGCTTCCTGCGCATGAGCACGCTCGCCTTCACCGCACAGGCGCAGGGCTCTGGGGAGACGCGCGAGCAGACCGCGATCCTGGTGCGCGGCTTCGTCGTTGCCGGCCTGATCGGCACCGCGCTGATCGCGCTGCAACTGCCGCTGACCTCGGTGCTGTTCGACCTGATGGGCGGCAGCGAAGGCGTGACGCGCGCGGCGAAAACGTACTTCATGGTGCGGATCTGGTCATCGCCATTCGCCTTCGCCAATTACGTGGTGCTCGGCTGGCTGGTCGGGCAGGCCCGCGCCAATCCCGCCCTTGCGCTCCAGGTCGTCATCAACTTCATCAACATGGTGGCGACGATCCTGCTGGTGCTTGTCTACGACACCGGTATTGCGGGCGCGGCGATCGCCGCGCTGCTTTCGGAGACGATCGGATTCGCGCTGGGCGTGATCGTCTGCCGGCGCTATGCCGCCGGAGGCTTCAGGGTGCCCCGCGCAACGCTGTTCAATCGCGCAAAACTGATGCGTCTGCTGGCGGTGAACTCCGACATCATGATCCGCACGGCGGCGCTGATCGCCGTGTTCCTGTTCTTCACCGCCAAGGGCGCGCGGGCCGGCGACGTCACGCTCGCCGCGAACTCGGTGCTCAACAATTTCCTCCTGGTCAGCGCCTTCTTCCTCGACGGCATTGGCAACGCGGCCCAGCAACTCTGCGGCCGCACCTTTGGCGCACGCGACGCAAAAGGTTTCCTGGATTCCACCCGGCTGGTGCTGCTGTGGGGCCTCGGCTTCGCGCTGGTCGTTGCGGTGCTATTCGCGCTGTTCGGCCCGGCCCTGATCAATTTCATGACAGCGAGTGAAGATGTCCGCCGCGCAGCGCGCGACTTCCTGCCGTTCATCGTGCTTGCGCCATTGCCGGGCGTGTTCGCCTTCGGCTTCGACGGCATCTATGTCGGCGCGACCTGGGCGCGCGAGATGCGCAATCTGATGCTGGTTTCGCTCGCGATCTTTTTCGGCGTCTGGCTGGCGCTGCAATCCTTCGGCAATGCAGGACTATGGAGCGCGCTGATCGCGTTCTACGTCGCCCGGGGCGGCTTGCAGGGTGCGCGCTATCCGGCGCTGTATCGGGCGACGTTCCCGAAGCTGTAGCTCTCGTGTCCCGGACGCGCTGCAGCGTGAAACGCTGCTGCGCAGAGCCGGGACCCAGAGCGCCGCCACATGGGCCCCGGCTCTGCAGCGCACCACGCCGAAGTCGGCGCGCTGCGCTGCGTCCGGGGCACGGAAGGGCATCACATCCCCGGCCAGTCTTCCGCCGTAAGCGTCGCCGCATCAGCACCGACGATATCGGAGAGCGAATCCCGTCCCGTGCGGAGCAGCGTCGAGGTCAGGTCGCGCTTGATCTCGTCGACGAGGCCGAGACCCTTGTAGACCAGCGACGAATAGAGCTGGATCAGGCTGGCGCCGGCGCGGATCTTCGTCAGCGCGGCGCCGCCCGAATCCACACCGCCGACGCCGATGAGCGGGAAAGCACCCTCGACACGCACATAGGTTTCCGCGACCATGCGCGTCGACAGACGGAATAGCGGACGGCCGGATAGGCCGCCTTGCTCCTTCGCCCGCACCTGCTCGCGCAACGTGCTCGGCCGCGCGACCGTGGTGTTCGACACGATCATGCCGTCGACCCGGCGCGAACGCGCGACCTGCACGATGTCGTCGAGCTGGGCAAGGCTCAAATCCGGCGCGATCTTGAGCAGCACCGGCGTGTCGCCCGCCTTCTGGCGCACCCGCTCGCGGGCGTCGATCACGTGTGCGAGGAGATCGTCGAGCAGCGCGCCTTCCTGCAGATTGCGCAGGCCGGGCGTGTTCGGCGAGGAGACGTTGACGGTGAAATAGCTCGCCACCGGCGCAAAGGTTTCGATCAGCTTGACGTAGTCGGCGACGCGGTCCGGCGAATCCTTGTTGGCACCGACATTGACGCCGACGATGCCGCCGTGCTGCGCGCGCGCGGCAAGCCGGCGCAACGCAACCTCCGCACCGTCATTGTTGAAACCCATGCGGTTGATGATCGCCTCGTCGCGCTCGAGCCGGAACAGCCGCGGTCGCGGATTGCCTTCTTGCGGCTTCGGCGTCACCGAGCCGATCTCGACGAAGCCGAAGCCGAGTCGCAGCAGCGCGTCCGGAACCTCGGCGCTCTTGTCGAAGCCCGCGGCCATGCCGATCGGATTGGGAAAGTTCAGCCCGAAGGCGCGCACCGCGAGCTTGGGATCATCGGCACGCGGCTTCGCCGGTGGCAGGAAGCGCAGGCCCTGGATCGCGAGGCGATGCGCATCTTCGGGGTCGAGCCAGCGCAGCACCGGCAGCGAAAAGGCGTCGAACGCGCGGATCACGGCAACAGCTCCGGAACATCGTGACCGCCGTCGGAGCGCATGTTGAGGTTGATCACCGCGATCACCGCACCGATATCGAGGTCGCCATAGAGATGCGGAAACAGCTCGTCATTGCGCGAGCGCTCCCAGCGCAGCTCGCTGCCGAGCACGTCGCCGTCGACCTCGACCAGGAACAGCGCACGCTGCCCGAAATAGTGTTTGCGCAGGGTCTCGGGAACCTGGCCAGCGGTCGAGAAATGGATGAATCCGTCGCGCGCGTCATCCGCGCTGCCCCGGTAGGCACCCTGTCGTTCCGCCTCGCGCCAGGCCGAGGCCGGACAGATTTTGTAGATCTTGACCACCGCTTCCGCAGCCTTGTTTGTTCTTTGAGTTTTTTGGGTTTTTTCGTCTCTCGCGGGTCCGCAAAACCCGGACGCGACCGTAAAGGCCGTCCCTTCCGAACTCAAGACTTAGAGTCCTTTCCGTTCCGATGAAATCGGAGCGGGGTCCCAGATTCCTGTTTTGACGCGTTTTCGTGACGCGAACCGGTACCCACTTCGCTTGGAAACGCTGTCCACCGCCGCCTCTTGCGCGAAAAACGGAAAACCGGTTGATTTGAGGACAGTTTTCCTGAGTTGCGACGGGCTGGGCCTTCCATGGTCAGACAAGCCAAAGCGCAGAGGATGCTGACCCACGACCAGATCTGGGCCGCGCTGGATCGGCTGGCGGCGCGTGCCGGACTGTCGCCATCGGGGCTTGCCAAGCGTGCCGGGCTCGACCCCACCACCTTCAACAGGTCCAAGCGCGTCACCGCCGACGGCCGCGAGCGCTGGCCGTCGACCGAATCGATCGCAAAGGCGCTGGCCGCAGCCGGCGCCTCGATCGACAGCTTTGCGAAGTTGGTCGACAATGACGACGCGGGCGACGGCCGCTCGGTGCCGCTGCTCGGCTTCGCGCAAGCCGGGACGAGCGGCGCGTTCGACGAGGCCGGCCTTCCATCCGGCAGGGGCTGGACCGAGATCGCGCTTCCCACCACTGAGGACAGCCACACCTTTGCGCTGGAGATTTCCGGCGATGCGCATGCACCCGTCTATCGCGACGGCGACATCGTTCTGGTCTCGCCCGGCGCGCCGATCCGCAAAGGCGATCGCGTGGTGGTGAGGAGCAAAGCGGGTGAGGTGACGGTCGCGACGCTGAAGCGCCGCACTGCAAAGGCGTTGGAGCTTGAGCCGATCGATGGGACACAGGCCGAACGCGCGATGGCGGCGAGCGATGTGGCGTGGATTGCGCGCATCCTGTGGGCGAGCCAGTGATCGCCTTTCGTCGGTATGGTGCCGGGCGCGGTGACACCACCGCGCCGCGGCCCGCAGCGAGCGATCTTGCGACTCACCGCTCCTCTTGCATAGGCTGCAGCCGATATTGTCGATCCAGTTTGTCTTTTGGGGGAATAAAGATGAATCGCCGTCACGCATTGAAGGCCCTGGCGGGTCTTGCGCTATGTCCGCTCTGCAAGCCGGCTTTCGCCGCCGAAGGCACGCATTGGAGTTATGAGGGCGCCGGGGGGCCGGCCAAATGGGGCGATCTCGATGCGGCCAACAAGGCCTGTGCGGTCGGCCTGCAACAGTCGCCGATCGACATCGAGGCGACGATCAAGTCGCAATTGCCGGTTCTGAAGCTGAACTGGAGCAAGAGCGCCGACACCATCGTCAACAACGGGCACACGATCCAGCTCAACTTCGCCGAAGGCAGCACGCTCACGCTTGGCGACGTCAAGTACAAGCTGCTTCAGGTGCACTTTCACCGGCCGAGCGAGCACATGATCGGCGGCAAGAATTTTCCGATGGAGGCGCATTTCGTCCATCGCAACGAGGCCGGCGGGCTCGCCGTGGTCGGCGTGCTGATGACCGAGGGCAGGCCGAACGCAGCGTTCGGCAAGATCGTGAAGACCATGCCGAAGGCGGAAGGACCGGCGGTGAAGGCCGACGCGACCATCGATCCTCACGCCATGCTGCCACAGAAGCTCAGCTATTTCCGCTACCCGGGCTCGCTGACGACGCCCCCCTGCTCGGAGGTCGTCGAGTGGCTGCTGCTGACCGACCCGATCCAGGTCGCCAGCGCCGACGTCGCCGCCTTCGCAAAGCTCTATCCGATGAACGCGCGCCCGGTGCAGAAGGACAACCGCCGCTACGTGCTGAGGTCGACCTGAGGCATCACGCCGGGGCCGTGAAGCCCCGGGTGGCGCGCGCTCTCCATCCGGGCCGCACGCGCCTTAGGCGCTCCGCGCCAGCGCGCCGTCGATCATGTTGACCGCGTTCTGGATGCCGTACACCGCGACGAAGGAGCCGAAGCGCGGCCCTTTCTCCTGGCCGAGCAGGACCTGGTAGAGCATGTTGAACCAGTCGAGCGTGACGCCGGGGCGTCCGTCTTTGCCCTTCTTGACCTGGTCAAGGAACGGCTCGCGGCGGCCGACCTCGTAGACGACGTTCTGGATGTCCTCGGCCGAAGCGTCCGGCGCCAACTGCGACAGCGCATCGCGCAGATCCTGGAGCGCGGCGCGCTCGACGTCTGTCGGCACCCGGAACTGCTTCGTCGGCGCGACGAAATCGCGATAATAGTTGATGGCGTAGCCGACCATCGCGTCCAGCTTCGGATGCGTCTGCGCCGTCACGCCGGGGCGATAGCGGCCGATGAAACCCCACAGCGTCTCGGCATTCTCCGCGTTCGAGGACGACACCAGCGTCAAGAGCAGCTGGAAGGTGACGGGCATGTCACCCTTTGGCGGCTTGCCGTTGTGGATGTGCCAGACCGGATTGCCGAGCTGCTGCTTGCCGTCCTGCTTCGGAAAGCCGTCGAGGAACTGCTGGTAATCGTCGACATTGCGCGGGATGACGTCGAAATAGAGCCGCTTGGCCGCCTTCGGCTCGCGATACATGAACAGCGTCAGCGATTCCGGCGAGGCGTAGCGCAGCCATTCGTCGATGGTGAGGCCGTTACCCTTCGACTTCGAGATCTTCTGGCCCTTCTCGTCGAGGAAGAGCTCGTAGTTGAAGCCTTCGGGCGGTGTGCCTCCGAGCGCCCTGGCGATCGCGCCGGAGAGCTTGACGGAATCGATCAGATCCTTGCCGGCCATCTCGTAGTCGACGCCGAGCGCGACCCAGCGCATCGCCCAGTCGGCCTTCCACTGACACTTGACGTTGCCGCCGGTGACGGTCGTTTCGACTTCTTGATTGGTATCGGGGTCGACATAGGTGACCGTGCCCGCGGCGACGTCGCGGCGGATCATCGGCACCTGCAGCACGACGCCCGTGGTCTTGCTGATCGGCAGGAACGGCGAATAGGTCGCGCGGCGATCGGGACCCAGCGTCGGCAGGATGATCGCCATGATCTTGTCGTAGGCGGCGAGCATCTTCAGCAGCGTCGCGTCGAAGCGGCCCGACGTGTAGTAGTCGGTCGAGCTCGCGAACTCGTAGTCGAAGCCGAAATGGTCGAGGAAGGCGCGAAGCCGCGCATTGTTGTGCGCGCCGAAGCTGTCATGCGTACCAAAGGGATCGGGCACGCGTGTCAGTGGCTTGCCGAGATTGGCTTCCAGCGGCGCTCTGTTCTGCACGTTGTCGGGCACCTTGCGCAGGCCGTCCATGTCGTCGGAGAAGGCGAGCAGGCGGGTCTTGATCTTGTCCTCGGTCAGCACACGGAAGGCATGGCGAACCATCGAGGTGCGCGCGACCTCGCCGAACGTGCCGATATGCGGCAGTCCGGAGGGCCCGTACCCGGTTTCGAACAGCACCTCGTCCTTCGGGCTTTTCTTCAGCCGCGCGACAATGGCCTTCGCCTGCTCGAACGGCCAGGCGTTGGATTGTTCGGCGAGCGCACGCAGGTCGCTCGGGCTCGCGGCAAGATCGATAACGGACATCAGGGGCCTCCGGGCCGCGGAAAATAGCGATTTCCGGGCAGAATGCAAAAGAACGGTTGTTGTCATTCCGGGGCGATGCGACAGCACCGAACCCGGAATCTCGAGATTCCGGGTCTGGTCCTTCGGACCATCCCGGAATGACAATTCAACAATCTCGAGATTCTCAGGTGCGCAATTGCGCACCAGAGTTCGCGCTTCGCGCGTCCCGGATTGACGGGGTTGGTTGGCTAAAACGGGCTCACCGAGAAATACCGTAGCCACAGATCGGTATAGCGGCCTTTTTCCCAGACGCGGAACATCGCCCAGTTCAGGGCCTGGCGCAGCACGTCGTTGCCCTTGCGCACGGCAATGCCGATGCCTTCGCCGAAGAAACGGCTCTCGACGAAGGGGCCGCCGGAAAAGGCGCAGCAATCGCCGGAATCCGTGCCGTTGATCCAGAACGCCAGCGAGATGGCGTCGCCGAAGATGAAATCGACCTCGCCCCTGCGCAAGGCGGCGCGCATCGCGTCGTCATTGGGATAGGCATGCAGTTCGGCGTCGGTGAACATCGCCTTGAGATACGCCTCATGCGCGGAGCCGGCGATGACGCCGACCTTCTTGCCCTCGAGATATTCGGGCCGGATCTCCGGCATCACCGCGTCCTTGCGCGAGACGAAGCGCGCCGGCACGCGGTAATAGGGGTCGGTGAAATCGACGCGGGCGCGGAGCTGCGGGCTCACCGCCATCGAGGCGATGATGGCATCGCCCCGGTTGGAGGTGAGCGCGTCGACCAGCGTCTCGAAACGGCGCATTTGCACGGTGCAGGTGACCTTGATCTCCTCGCAAAGCGCGCGGGCGAGATCGACATTGAAGCCGGCCGGATTGCCGTCCGCGCCGGTGAAGTTGAACGGCGGATAGTCGGTCTCGGTCAGGAAGCGGATCACGGTCAGGCGCGACAGGTCCGGCCGCTCCGGTCGCCGGCGCGGGTCCCAGAAGCCGGGCACGGCCTGCGGGGCTGCCTGGGGGGCGACCTGCGGCGTGGCCTGGGGCGCCGCTGGGGGCCGCTTGGCGGGAGCCTGCGCCTCGGCGCCGGGCAGTCCCGTGAGCAGGCAGGCGCCGATGGCCAGTCCCGTCAGCAAGCTACGGGCAGATTTAGACGATTTCGCCTGTTGCGATGGAGCCATCGGCCGGAATGAACGAATTTCGTTGGGATCGGAGGGCCTTATAGACCATCCGGACGGGAACGCGAGCCCGGAATGCGCGATGGTAAAAGGTCTCTCGGCCCGTCTGCCCGGGCTTGTCCCGGGCATCCACGAACTTTCTCACCCAGCCCAAGAACGTGGATGGCCGGGACAAGCCCGGCCATGACGACGTGGAAGCACTGCCTAAATCGGGCCTTCAGAGATACCGTTTCAACTCCGCCGCGGCCTCTTCGGGGGGCCGCTTCAAGTTGAACGGTGAGACGAACCTCCCGTCGCGGTCCATCAGATAGATCAGCGCGGTGTGGTCCATGGTGTAGTCGCCGTCCTTGGTCGGGACCTTCTTGGCATAGACCCGGTAGGAGGTGATGACCTTGGCGGTCTCGGCGGGAGCGCCGGACAGGCCCTCCAGGTGCGGATCGAAGCTCGACAGATAATCCTTCATCGTCGCCGGCGTATCGCGCTCGGGGTCGACCGAAATGAAGACGGCATTGACCTTGTCGGCATCCTTGCCCATTACGCGCAGCACTTCCGAGATCTCGAACAGCGAGGTCGGGCAGACGTCGGGGCAATGGGTGTAGCCGAAGAAGATCAGGGTCGGCTTGCCCTTGAGGCTCTTGTCGGTGACGGCTTTGCCGTTCTGGTCGGTCAGCTGGAACGGGCCGCCGATCGCGGCCGGCTGCGCCACCTTGCTGAGCCCGCCCATGGCCCAGAACATGATCAGCAGCCCGACAATGAGGCTTGCGGCGAAGGCGGTCGCAATCACCAGCGGGCGGGTGGCGGAGCTCATGGGCGGAAAACTTCCTGTCGCAGGTCAGAAGCAGGCGGCAAAGCCGGTCCTGATCATTTCGAAGAACACCTGGCTGCCATAGTGGAACCACAGCGCCAGTGCGCCGATCACGACGAGGCCGCCGATTGCCGCGCCAACCCACAGCAGCACGGATGGCATCCGGCCGGCAGTGGGCGAATTGTCCGATAGCCGATGCGCTGGATGCAGTGGTTGAGCCATGACAACGATCGGGACGAAGGCCCCGGTTCCCAGGCTTTCAGATAGGCTTTGTGCCGCCTGCGGGCAAGACGCCGCCGGCGGCGCAGAAGGATCCGCGTCAGGCTGCGAATATCAGTGAAGGAGCTGGCCCCGAGCGGTTTCGAGTTGATCCGCTTTTGGGAGCGATCGGCGCGACGGCTTGGCCGTCGAGGCCTGCGCGTCCAGGTAGCAGGGCTTGTACATGGCTTCGAGCTGCTTGCCCCTCAGGAAGAGCATGCGTGGGGTAAGCCCGCCCCGCTGGCCGATCCAGCGCTTCACCTGCGAGGGATACATCGCATAGAGCATCTGGGTTGCTTCAGGATTGGTGATGGCGCGGCCGTTGGAGCCGAAATCCCAGGCGGCGTGGAAGCCGAGTGTCGCATGCGAGGTCACGCAGATCCGGTCGTGCGGGATTGCGCCGAGGACGATGGTACAGGCGGAGGCGCAGAGGCCGTCGATGATGACGGTCTCGCCCGATTGCCTGAGGTCCTGGTATTTGTCGACGTAGGTTCCAATCCGGCCACCGCGGTCATCCGCGATCCGAACCACCGCGTGAGAAGCCCCCATGCCCGCGAACAGGAGAACCGCCGCAAGCAATCCCGTCAGAAACTTCATTGTCCCCCGCCCCAGCGAATTCGAATCTGCGTGTCAGGTGGTGATGCACAGCTAGCGTCTGTCGTAACCAAGGTTTTGTCTAGGCAGGCCGGCTCGATCGAAACAAATTCAAATCCAGTGTTGCGTCCGCGCTGCACTCGCGCCGGCCTCTCACCCAAAGTGGAACAACTTAATGAGGTCTTACGCGCCACACCCTTGATCTCGGTTACAACCGCTGGCTTCAATCCGGGCAATTACAGGGGAACTCATGGAGGGGGAAACGCATGGCTGAGGAAACAGACGTCATCGTCGTCGGCGCGGGACTGTCGGGCCTCGTTGCCGCCACCGAGATCGCCGACGCGGGCAAGCGCGTGATCGTCGTGGACCAGGAGGGCGAGCAATCGCTCGGCGGACAGGCGTTCTGGTCGTTCGGCGGATTGTTCCTGGTCGATTCGCCGGAACAGCGCCGGCTCGGCATCAAGGACTCCTTCGACCTGGCCATGCAGGATTGGCTCGGTACCGCCGGCTTCGACCGCGACGAGGATTTCTGGCCGCGCCAATGGGCCGAGGCCTATGTGGCGTTCGCGGCTGGCGAGAAGCGCAACTGGCTGCGCGCCATGGGCCATCGCATCTTCCCCGTGGTCGGCTGGGCCGAACGCGGCGGCTACGACGCGATGGGCCACGGCAATTCGGTGCCGCGCTTCCATGTGATCTGGGGCACCGGCCCCGGCCTCGTCGAGCCGTTCGAGCGCCGCGCGCGCGAGGCCGCCGAAAGCGGCCGGCTGAGCTTCAGGTTCCGCCATCGCGTCGATGCCCTCTCGATCACGAATGGCACCGTGGACGGCGTCAGCGGCGCCGTCCTCGCGCCCGACACTATCGAGCGCGGCAAGAGCTCCTCCCGCAACGTCGTCGGCGAGTTTGTGTTGAAGGCGCAGGCCGTGATCGTCGCCTCCGGCGGCATCGGCGGAAATCACGAGCTGGTGCGGCAGAACTGGCCGAAGCGGCTTGGCGAGCCGCCGAAATTCATGATCTCCGGCGTTCCCGAGCATGTCGACGGCCGCATGATCGGCATCACGGGCAAGACCGGTGCGCGGCTAATCAACCGCGACCGGATGTGGCACTACGTCGAGGGCATCCAGAACTGGTCACCGATCTGGCCGCGCCACGGTATCCGCATCCTGCCCGGCCCCTCCTCGATGTGGTTCGACGCCACGGGCACGCGGCTGCCGGCGCCGCTGTTCCCGGGCTCCGACACGCTCGGCCAGCTCAAATACATCATGTCCACGGGATATGATTATTCCTGGTTCATCCTGACCCAGAGCATCATCAAGAAGGAGTTTGCGCTGTCGGGCTCGGAGCAGAACCCCGATTTGACCGGCAAGAGCTGGCGCATGACCTTGCGCCGTGCCACCAACAAGGGCGCGCCGGCGCCGGTGGAGGCATTCAAAAGCCATGGTGTCGACTTCATCGTCCGCGACAAGCTCGATGAGCTCGTTGCGGCCATGAACAAGCTCGCCGGCAGCGATCTCCTCCAGCTCGAGCACATCAGGATGCAGATCGAGGCGCGCGACCGCGAGATTGCCAATCCCTACGTCAAGGACGCGCAGGTCATGAACATCCACAATGCGCGCCGCTACATCGGCGACAAGTTGATCCGCACCGCCTCCCCGCACCGCATCCTGGATCCCGCGCATGGGCCGCTGATCGCGGTGAAGCTCAACATCCTCACCCGCAAGACGCTGGGCGGCTTCGAGACCGATCTCGACTCCCGCGTGTTCGGGGAGGAGGGCCGCGTCATTCCCGGCCTCTACGCCGTCGGCGAAGCCGCCGGCTTCGGCGGCGGCGGCATGCACGGCTACCGCTCGCTGGAGGGCACTTTTCTTGGCGGCTGCCTGTTCTCGGGCCGCAATGCGGGCCGTGCCGCCGCCAAAGCGGTGGGTTAGATCATGCTGCGATGGATGCGCATCGCGGCGCTGGCCGCTTCATTGGCGGCAGCTTCAGCTGCATCCGCCGTTACGATCGACGTCAACGGCGTGAAGCGGTCCTACACCGCGCAACTGCCGGCCAAGAGGCATGCACCGCTCGTGATCGTGCTGCATGGCAAGACCCAGCGCGGTGCCGACATGATCACGCGGACGGCCTGGCCGCAGGTTGCAAAGCGCGAGGGCCTGGCCGTGGTCTTTCCGGACGGGCTCAACAATGCATGGGCGGACGCGCGAACGAAGGCTGGGCCTGCCCTGCGTGGACCACCGGCAGGTACCGACGACGTCGCCTTCATAGCAAAGCTCGTCGAGAAGCTGGTGGCCGACGGCACGGCCGATGCAAGGCGCGTCTTCATCGCGGGCATCTCCAATGGCGGCGCCATGGCGATGACGATGGCCTGCGCGCGCGCCGATTTGTTCGCGGCAGCTGCGAGTGTGATCATGAATCTCACCGACGAGGCCGCCGTCACGTGCCACCCGTCACGGCCGCTCCCGATGCTGCTCATGAACGGCACGGCCGACCTGCTGGTCCCCTACGCCGGCGGACGCGGAGCGAGCTATTTTGCCGCGGACGGGTTCTGGTCCACCGACGAGACGCTGGCATTCTGGCGCAGGCTCAATGGCTGCGAGACCGATGACGCCGAGACGACTGATTTGCCAGACAGGGCGCCCGCAGACCATTCCACGGTCACGCGGATCTCCTCACGCTGCCCCCGGGGACACGACGTTGTGCTCTACCGTGTCAACCATGGCGGCCATCGCGTGCCCGGATTTTCTCCGGATGCCCGCTTTCCGAAGGTCGCCGCCGGCCTGCTGGGGCCGCAGAACGCTGATATCGACGGTGCCGAGACGATCTGGACGTTCTTCAGCCAGTTTCCGTAAAGCGACGCATGCATCGGCGGGCACGCATCCGCCGCAGGCGACGCATGCGTGCCCGGCAACGCATGCGTGCCCGGGGTGGCAGAGCGCGAGGTGCTGGGCTAGACAGGGCCGCCATTCCACCAGGAGATCCCCAATGAGCATTCAGCGTTTTGAAACCGGTCCGCGCATGAGCCAGGTCGTCGTGCACGGCAACACCGTCTATCTCGCCGGCGTCGTCGCGAACAAGGCGGCCGGCGAAAGCGTGACGAAGCAGACCCAGGACATCCTGGCGACCATCGATGGCCACCTCGCCAAGGCCGGCACCGACAAGTCGAAGCTGCTGTCGGCAACGATCTATATCACCGACATGAAGACCTTCGGCGAGATGAACGCGGTGTGGGACGCCTGGGTCTCGCCCGGCAACACCCCGGCGCGCGCCACCGTCGAAGCCAAGCTGGCCGCCCCGCAATACACTGTCGAGATCATGGTGACGGCGGCGAAGTAATTTTCGCGGCACTAGGATGCGGCAGAAGCGCGATGAGGACATCATCGCGCTTCTGCTTTTTTGTGGGCGCATGATCTCCGAGGTAATCGATCGGCGCGCGCGAACCTTCGAGAGTGACGGTCGGCCAGATACGGCACCATCGAAGGAGAGCACCATGACCGACCCCACCACCATCGCCCACCGCTACATCGAGCTCTGGAACGAGCGCACGGCCGGACGACGTCGCGAGCTGCTCAGCGAAAGCTGGACGACGGATGCGAGCTATGTCGATCCCTTGATGAAGGGCGACGGCCAGGACGGCATCGAGGCGCTGATCGCGGGCGTGCAGCAGCGCTTTCCCGATTTCAAGTTCAGGCTGATCGGCGAGCCCGACGGCTACGGCGATCACGTCCGCTTTTCGTGGGGACTTGGTCCCGATGGCGCCGATAGCCCGATCAAGGGCACCGATTTTGCCGTGCTGAAGGACGGGCGCATCAGCCGCGTGACCGGATTTCTGGACCAGGTGCCGACGGGCGTGTGAGATCTCTTGCCCTTCTGGCCGCAGGCGGATGGGGAATTGTATTTGGACTTTCACAGGAGGTCGTCATGCCCGGGCTTGTCCCGGGCATCCACGTTCTTTGTGCTGTGTGCAAGGCGTGGATGGCCGGGACAAGCCCGGCCATGACGATGTGGAGACTATCGTGTCTCAAATGGACAGCGCATCTACGATTGCCCTGCCGCAGGCGGGGAGGCCACCCCTCGACGAATCCGCTCCTGCGGCTTACCTGTCATGCCGTGCCGCCCCGTATCCTCCAAACATCGGCCGAGCCGGCCGCGCTGCTGCCGGATCGCTTTCAGGCGTGGTTCGCAGCCCGCGGCTGGTCGCCGCGCGCGCATCAGTTGGCGCTGCTGGAGAAGGCACGCGAGGACCGCTCGGCGCTCCTGATTGCGCCGACCGGCGCCGGCAAGACGCTCGCCGGGTTTCTGCCGACGCTGGTGGAGCTGTCGGCGCAGTCGGTCAAACGAGACGCTGGCGCGAAGAAGAACCTCGTCTCCACCGGCCGCAGCGTGCAGCGCGCCGGCGGCCTGCACACCCTCTATATCTCGCCGCTCAAGGCGCTTGCCGTCGACATCGCGCGCAATCTGGAGCGGCCTCTCGCGGAGATGGCGCTGCCGATCAAGGTCGAGATCCGCACCGGCGACACGCCGGTATCGCGGCGGCAGCGGCAGCGGCGCTATCCGCCGGACGTGTTGCTGACGACGCCCGAGCAGCTCGCACTGCTGCTCTCCTCCGACGACGCACCGTTCCTGTTTTCCTCCCTGAAGCGCATCGTGCTCGACGAGCTGCATGCGCTGGTGACGTCCAAGCGCGGAGATCTGCTCTCGCTCGGGCTCGCGCGGCTCTGGCGCCTCGCGCCGCAGATGCGCGCCATCGGCCTGTCGGCGACCGTGGCTGAGCCGGATCAGCTCGCGCGCTTCCTGGTGCCGCAGCCCGACGGCAAGGAAGCCGCTGCCGACCTCGTCGTCGCCGGCGGCGCCGCGCCGCCCGTGGTCGAGATGCTCGATACGCGCGAGCGGCTGCCCTGGGCCGGCCACAGCGCGCGCCACGCGCTTCCCGAGATCTACGAGCTGATCAAGGCGAACAAGACCACGCTGGTCTTCGTCAACACCCGCAGCCAGGCCGAGATGCTGTTCCAGAATCTCTGGAGCATGAACGACGACGGCCTTGCCATCGCGCTGCATCACGGTTCGCTCGACGTCGCCCAGCGCCGCAAGGTCGAGGACGCCATGTCGGCAGGCAGACTGCGTGGCGTGGTCTGCACCTCCTCGCTCGACCTCGGGGTCGACTGGGGCGATGTCGATCTCGTCGTCAATATCGGCGCGCCAAAGGGCTCCTCGCGCCTGATGCAGCGCATCGGTCGTGCCAATCATCGCCTCGACGAAGCCTCGCGCGCGGTGCTGGTGCCGGCCAATCGCTTCGAGGTGCTTGAGTGCCGCGTCGCCATCGATGCCATTGCGGAGAACGCGCAGGACACGCCGCCGCTGCGCCAAGGGGCGCTCGACGTCCTCGCCCAGCACGTGCTCGGCTGCGCCTGCGGCGAGCCGTTCCTCTCCGATGATCTCTACCGCGAGGTGCGCACCGCCGCGCCCTACGCCGACCTGTCGCGGCAGGATTTCGACGACGTCGTCGATTTCGTCGCCTCCGGCGGCTACGCACTGAAGACTTATGAGCGCTTCGCCCGCATCAAGCAGGACAAGGAGGGCCGCTGGCGCGTCGCCAATCCAAAGGTGCGGCAGAGCTACCGCATGAATGTCGGCACCATCGTCGAGGACGACATGCTGAAGGTGCGGCTGGTGCGCTCGCGCGGCGGCGGCCAAGGAAAGGCAGGCGGCTCGACCGGGGTGATCGCGCGCGGCGGCAGGCTGCTCGGCGAGATCGAGGAGGCCTTCATCGAGGGCCTCAGCCCCGGCGATACCTTCGTGTTCTCAGGCGAGGTGGTGCGCTACGAGGCCCTGGTCGAGGACCAGGTCTATGTCTCGCGCGCGCATGACAAGGACCCGAAGGTGCCGTCCTATATGGGCGGGAAATTTCCGCTCTCGACCTATCTCGCCGAGCGCGTGCGCCGCCTGCTCGATGATGGCCGCGCATGGGGCGGCTTGCCGGAGCAGGTGCGCGACTGGCTATCGCTGCAGAAGGACGTCTCGCGCGTGCCGGCGGTGCGCGAGCTCCTGGTCGAGAGTTTTCCGCGCGCCAACAAGCACTATCTCGTCTGCTATCCCTTCGAGGGCCGTCTCGCGCACCAGACCCTCGGCATGCTGCTGACGCGGCGTCTCGAGCGCGCCCGCGCGCGGCCGCTCGGCTTCGTCGCCAACGAATATGCGGTGGCGATCTGGGCGCTCGGCGATCTATCCTTCATGATCCGCGACGGCCGGATCGACCTCAACGCCCTGTTCGATCCCGATATGCTCGGCGACGACCTCGAGGCCTGGCTCGCCGAATCCGCGCTGATGAAGCGCACCTTCCGCAACTGCGCGATCATCTCCGGCCTGATCGCGCGCCGCCACACCGGCGAAGAGAAGAGCCGCCGTCAGGTGCTGTTCTCGACCGATCTCGTCTACGACGTGCTGCGCAAGCACCAGGCCGACCATGTGCTGCTGCGCGCAGCGCGTGCCGATGCCGCCACCGGCCTGCTCGACCTGCGCCGCCTCGGCGACATGCTCGCCCGAATCCACGGCCGCATCACGCACCGGGAACTCGACCGCGTCTCCCCGCTGGCGGTCCCCGTGATGCTGGAAATCGGCCGCGAGTCAGTCTATGGCGAAGCTGCAGACGAGCTCCTGGCGGAAGCCGCCGACGAACTCGTCAAAGAGGCGATGTCGTAAACGGCAAGAATGCATTTTCGGGGCGCAACTCTATCTACATCGTCATGCCCGGGCTTGTCCCGGGCATCCACGTCCTTTTCGCCGCAGCAAGAACGTGGATGGCCGGGACGAGCCCGGCCATGACGGAACATTTGGCGCTATCCCTAACTTCTACACGCACTCTGGATGTTTCCACCGCGACCTTCGCCGCCGATCTCTCCGGCGCGCTGTTCTGGGAAGAGCAGCGCCTGCTCGTCGTCTCCGATTTGCATCTGGAAAAGGGTTCGAGCTTCGCTACGCGCGGCGTGCTGCTGCCGCCTTACGATACCATCGCGACGCTCGGCCGGCTCGCTGCCGTCATCGCCCGCCATAATCCGCGAACCGTCATCGCGCTCGGCGACAGCTTTCACGACCGCACCGCGCATGAGCGCCTGTTGCCGGACGATCGCAATGCCGTTGCGGCGCTCCAGAGCGGCCGCGACTGGATCTGGGTCTCAGGCAATCACGATCCCATGCTGCCGCGCGATCTCGGCGGCACCGTCGCGGACGAAGTCACGATCGGCCCGATCACCTTCCGCCACGAGCCGACCGGTGCAAGCGGCGAGATCGCCGGCCATCTGCATCCGAAGGCGCGCGTCTCCGCGCGCGGTCGCTCGATGGAGCGCCGCTGTTTCGCCAGTGACGGGATGCGTGCCGTGATGCCCGCCTTCGGCGCCTATGCCGGCGGCCTCAGCATCCGCGACGCTGCCTTCGCCAAGATCTTTCCGAAGAACGGCTTCGTCGCCCATCTCCTCGGCGACCGCCGGGTCCACGCCATCGCGGCCTCGCGCTGTTATTGACGTCGGCTGCACCTCAGAACAAATTAAGAACAATTTAGCAAGTCTTTGATATATCATTGTGATTCGGCGCTTTGCCGACACAATATCTAGCGTCTGTCCGACTTTGCGAGGACTACATGTCCACCGTTGCCTTCGACCAATTTGCCCTTACCCGGGTCGCCGATTTCGCGCGCTCGCTGTCGCGGCTGCATCAGGCGGCCCGGCGCTACGCCGTCGATGACGACCAGTTCGACCGCGAGTTCAACGCGGTGTGCCAGTCGATCTGGGGCTACACCATCGACGACATCAGCGACGATCTGTTCTCGACCGAGGACCATTTGTTTCTCGACACGCTGGACGAGGCCCATGCGCGCATCTTCGCGGCCGAGCAGGGTTACGACCTTGTCGACGAAGCGGGCATGCTGACCGATTGGTGGGGCTTTTGCTGGATGATTTTGGCCGAGAAGCGCGGCCTCCTGACGCCGGAAAACCGCGCGGCTGCGCGCGCGGCGATCGAGGAGAAATATCTGGCAGCGCCGAACGTGATCGGGGTGATTATCGGGAGGTGACCGCCGTGCCCCGGACAAAGCGCAGCGCGCCAAGCGATGCGCTGCAGAGCCGGAGCCCATCTCGCGGCATTCTGGGTTCCGGCTCAGCGTCGCATCGCTTTCGCGCTGCGCCGCCGTCCGGGACACGAGATCAATCCAGCCCCGCTCGCTTCGCCGGCTTCGCGGCCGTTTTCGGCACCGTCACATCAGGCAGCGTCTCGCGCACGATCTCGGCCGGGGCCGGGGCATCTGCCGACACCGCATCTGCCCGCACCGGCGCCACCTTCATCTCGCCGAGGCGCGCGCGGACCTGGGCGGTGAGGCCGGGATAGGAGGCAACCGGCGTGAAGTCCGCAGCCTGGTCGTTGCCGACCCGGATGCCGGTATAGGCAACGAGGCCGTCGGTGGTGGCGATCACGTCGCCGGCCTTCAGCGAGGAGTCCAGCGCGAGATCGACCGGGGCGAGGCCGACCGGCTCACGGCCGTTGCAGGTGCAGTCGGCGCGCAGTGCCTTGCGATAGGCGAACGCGTTTTCGCTGTCGGCGTAGCGCTCGCCGGTCTGCGAATAGGCGCCGTCGATGCTGGACCCAAAATAGACCTTTGTGGCGGTGGCGGGGCAGAAGGCCTGACACATCTGCGCCGGTGAGACGGCGCCTCGCATCAACGGAAAATATTTACCATCGCAGCTGCGCACGCAGAAAGCCGGGCCCGAGCCGCCGGCCGCGCGTGTCGGCGGTACATATTGCGGATTCTGCTGGCCTGTGAAGGGATCGGAGGAGGAGTTCGGCTGCTGTGGCTGCGGCCGCTGCATTCCGCCGAACAGGAAGTCGAACAGGCCTTCGGCCGAAACCGGGGTCGGGGCCGCGAGCATGGGAACCGCAACCATGACGGCTGCGAACATTGCGCGACGCTGCGTATGGAACAACTCTGTACGCACGGCTCACTCCACCCGACGCTACGGAACCGGCCAGGACCGTTCGAGGTCTCCAGCGCACGGTTCACCCTAATGCGCGATGGTAAATGAGCGGTTGCGTGGCGGCGGTTTCAAGACGAGGCGGTGATCTCTTTATGGCCGTGCGCAGCTTTCACGGACGGCGTTGCTCCCGGGGCACGCTCAGGCATGTCGACGGAGAATGTCTCGTCCTCTTACGCCTTCAAGAACTCCGACGCCTTGTACAGCGAGCGGAACGGCAGGCCGGCCGCACCGAAGGTGTCGGTGGCGCCTTCCTCGCGGTCGACCATGGTCAGCACCAGCACGACATCGGCGCCGGTCTCGCGCACCGATTCCACCGCCTTCATCGCCGAGCCGCCCGTGGTGGTGACGTCCTCGACGATGACGACGCGCTTGCCCGCCAGCGTTTCGCCCTTGGGCAGGCCCTCGATCGCGAGCTTGGCGCCGTGCTCTTTCGGCTTCTTGCGCACGAAGAAGGCCGCGATCGGATGGCCCTTGATCCAGGAGATCTGCGCCAGCGCGCCGGCGAGCGGCACGGCGCCCATCTCGAGCCCGCCGATGAAATCGAGCTGATCGTCCTTGAGCGCCTCATAGGTCAGCTCGGCGAGCAGCGTCGCGCCTTCAGGGTCCAGCATGGTCGGCTTGAGGTTGAAGTAGAAATCGCTCTTGCGGCCCGACGCGAGCGTCACCTCGCCGCGGCCGAATGAGCGCCGTCGGATGATTTCGAACAGGCGGGCGCGGGAGGCGGATTTCGACACGACGGACCCTCGAACAGCGTTTTGGTGGAGGCGGAATTTATCCGGCACGGCCGCGACATTCCAGAGGGGGCGTCTCCCGTCAACAGGGATCGGCCATCCCGGGCCGCCGGTTGTGAGGGTGCAACCATCTGGAGTAGTTGAGGGGGCAAGCCTTTTGGGGAAGGAAACGGGATGACCATCGAGCTGTACACCTGGAACACGCCGAACGGCCGCAAGATCTCGGTCGCGCTGGAGGAGATGGGGCTGCCCTACAAGGTGATCCCGGTGAACATCACCAAGGGCGAGCAGATGGCGCCCGACTTCCTCAAGCTCTCTCCGAATAACAAGATCCCCGCGATCGTCGATCCCGAGGGGCCCAACGGCAAGCCCGTCAGCATCTTCGAATCAGGCGCGATCCTGCTTTATCTCGGCGAAAAGACCGGCAAATTCCTGCCGAAACCGCTGAGCGAGCGGGTCCCCGTCTACGAATGGCTGATGTGGCAGATGGGCGGATTCGGGCCGATGCCGGGTCAGGTGCACCATTTCATCGCGCTGGAGAATGAGCAGGATCGCGCTTACGGCCTGAAGCGCTTCATGGCGGAGACGCGCCGGCTCTACGGCGTACTGGACCGTCGGCTCGAGGGACGCGACTTCGTCGCCGGCGAGCTCTCGATTGCCGATTTTGCTATCCTGGGCTGGGCCTGGCGCTACCCTCGCCACAAGGTTGATCTGGCCGACTTCCCCAACGTCCAGCGCTGGTACGAGGCGCTGATTGCGCGCCCGGCGGTGAAGCGCGGGATGGAGGCGAAGCTGGATTGATCTTCTCTTACCCTGCCCTGGAGGGCCCTGCAGGGGAGGGTGAAGAGCGAGCCTCACACCTTCTTCGCTTCCACCGCCATCCGCACCGCGAGCCCGGCCAGCACCGTGCCCATCAGCCAGCGCTGCACCAGCATCCAGCTCGGCCGTTTGGCCAGGAACAACGCGATCGATCCCGCCGCGAGCGCGATCATCGCATTCACGCTGACGCTGATCGCGATCTGGATTGCCCCTAACGCCACCGACTGCGCCAGCACGCTGCCGGCGGCGGGATCGATGAACTGCGGCAGCAGCGCCAGATAAAGCATCGCGATCTTCGGGTTGAGCAGATTGGTGACGAAGCCCATCGCGAACAATTTGCGTGGGCTGTCGACCGCGAGCTTCTTCACCTGGAACGGCGAGCGTCCACCCGGCTTCACCGCCTGCCAGGCGAGCCACAGCAGATATCCGGCGCCGGCAAAACGAAGCGCGTCATAGGCGAACGGAATGGTGAGCAGCAGCGCCGTGATGCCGAACGCCGCGCACAGCATGTAGAACACGAAGCCGAGCGCCACGCCGCCGAGCGACACGATGCCCGCCGCCGGCCCTTGCGTGATCGAGCGCGAGATCAGGTAGATCATGTTCGGCCCGGGCGTGAGCACGAGGCCAAGGCTGACCAGGGCAAAGCCGAGCAGGGCGGAGGTATGGGGCATGGACGAACCCGTGCGGAGGACGCAAAGGTTCTAATATGCGCGGCGGTCCGGATGCCATCACGCAATTGCTCGGAGGACAATTGAGTTCGGCTAGGCGAAGCGCTTCAATGCGCCTCGTCCCAATTGTTCGCCGCGCGCGCATCGACATGGAGCGGTACCGAGAGCAGCACGGCCGGGAACGGCGCGTCCTGCATCACGTGCTGCACGACGGGGAGCGTCGCCTCGACCTCGGCGTCGGGCACCTCGAAGATCAATTCGTCATGCACCTGGAGCAGCATCTGCGCCGACAGCTTCTTTGCGGCCAGCGCATCCTCCACGCGCGTCATGGCGCGGCGGATGATGTCGGCGGCGGTGCCCTGGAGCCGCGCGTTGATCGCGGCGCGCTCGTTGAAGGCGCGTACCGAAGCGTTGGAGGCCTTGATGTCGGGGTAGTGGCACTTGCGGCCGAACAGCGTGGTGACGTAGCCGTGATTCCGGCAGAAGTCGCGCGTCTCGTCCATGTAGGCGCGGATGCCGGGGAAGCGCTCGAAATACTTCTTGATATAGGCCGAGGCTTCCTCGCGGGCGATGCCGAGCTGGTTGGCGAGCCCGAACGCCGAGATGCCGTAGATGATGCCGAAATTGATCGCCTTGGCGCGACGGCGGATCTCGCTCGGCATGCCCTTGATCGGCACGCCGAACATTTCCGATGCCGTCATGGCGTGAATGTCGAGGCCGTCGCGGAACGCCTGCTTCAGCACGGGAATGTCGGCGATCTCGGCGAGCAGCCGCAGCTCGATCTGCGAATAGTCGGCGGAAACCAGCTTGTGTCCCGGCGCGGCGATGAAGGCACGGCGGATCTTGCGGCCGTCCTCGGTGCGCACCGGAATGTTCTGAAGGTTCGGCTCGTTGGACGACAGCCGGCCCGTCGTCGTCGCGGCCAGGGCGTAGGTCGTGTGAACGCGATGGGTCTGCGGGTTGACATAGGTCGGCAGCGCATCGGTGTAGGTCGATTTCAGCTTGGAGACCTGGCGCCACTCCAGAATCTTCTTCGGGAAGTCGTGGCCCTGCTCGGCGAGCTCGTCCAGCACCTGCGCGGTGGTCGACCATGCTCCGGTCTTGGTCTTGGTGCCGCCGGGCAATCCCATCTTGCCGAACAGGATGTCGCCGATCTGCTTGGGGCTGCCGACATTGACCGGCTCGCCGGCGATCCCCTGGATCTCGGCTTCGACGCGGGCCGCGGTCTGGGCAAAGTCGCCGGAGAGGCGGGACAGGACCTGACGATCGATCGAGATGCCGCGCCGCTCCATGCGTGCGAGCACCGCGACCAGCGGTCGCTCCAGGGTCTCGTAAACGGCGGTCATGTGCTCGGCGACGAGGCGCGGCTTCAGCACGCGCCAGACGCGCAAGGCGACGTCGGCGCCTTCGGCCGAAAGTGGCGCGGCCTTGTCGATCGGCACCTGGTCGAAGGTGATCTTGCCCTTGCCGCTGCCGAGCAGCTCGCTTTCCTTCAGCATGGCATGGCCGAACCAGCGCTCGGACAGCGATTCCAGCGCGTGCGAGCCGCGGCCCGCGTCGAGCACGTAGGAGATCAGGAGCGCATCGTCGGTGTTGCGCAGGGTGATGTCGTGCTGCGCCAGCATCACGGCGGTGAATTTGACGTCGAAGCCGATCTTGAGGATGCCTGATGATTCCAGCACGGGCCGCAGCGCCTCGAGCGCTTCCGCATGCTTGACCTGGTCCGGCGCGAGGCCGGCGTCGAATAGGCCGGCGCCCCCGCCGGATTGCTTGTGCGCCAGCGGAACATAGCAGGCCTCGTTCGGCGCCAGCGCCAGCGCAATACCGCAGAGATCGGCCTGCATCGGATCGATCGAGTTTGCTCTCGTCTCGATCGCGACATGGCCGGCATCATGGATGCGCGCGATGAAGGCGTTGAGCTCCTTGAGGGTCTTGATCGTCTGGTATTTGCCGCGGTCGACCGGAAGCTTGCGCAGCGCCTCTTCGCGCGCGGCGGCGAGCGAGATCGTTGCACCCTTCGGGCTCGCAGCCTTGTCCTCCTTGCCCGCCGACTTGTTGCGTGCGCCCGGCGCGGCTTGCGCCGGTGCGCCTGTCCCCGGTACGGGTACGACGTCCGAGGGCGGCAGCGGCGAGAAGACGCTGGCGCCGCTCGCATAGCCGGGATCGGCATCGACGTTGGCTGGATCGATCTGCGCATATTCGGCGACGCGCCGCGTCAGCGTCGTGAACTCCATCGCCTTCAGGAAGGCGATCAGCTTGCGCGCGTCCGGCTCGCGGACGGCGAGGTCGTCCAGCGGCACCTCCAGGTCGACCTTGTCGTCGAGCAGCACGAGTTGCCGCGAGATCCGCGCCTTCTCCGCATTCTCGAGCAGCGCCTCGCGCCGCTTGGGCTGCTTGATCTCGCCGGCGCGGAACAGCAATTGATCGAGATCGCCATATTCGGTGATCAGTTGCGCTGCGGTCTTGATGCCGATGCCGGGCACGCCGGGCACGTTGTCGGTGGAATCGCCGGCCAAAGCCTGCACCTCGACCACCTTGTTCGGCGGCACGCCGAACTTCTCGATCACCTCGGGGATGCCGATGCGGCGATCCTTCATGGTGTCGTACATGGTGACGCAATCGGTGACGAGCTGCATCAAATCCTTGTCGGAGGACACGATGGTGGCGCTGGCGCCCCGCTCGCAGGCCTGTCGCACATAGGTCGCAATGAGATCGTCGGCCTCGAAGCCGGTCTGTTCCAGACACGGCAGGTCAAAGGCGCGCACGGCTTCGCGGATCAGCGCGAACTGCGGGATCAGATCGTCAGGAGCCGGCGGCCGGTGCGCCTTGTACTCCGGATAGATCTTGTTGCGAAAGGTGATCTCTGACTTGTCGAAGATGATCGCCAGATGCGTCGGCCGGTTGTCCTCGGGCATCTCGCGCAAGAGCTTCCACAGCATGTTGCAGAAGCCGAGCACGGCATTGACCTGGAGCCCGTCGGATTTCCGGTTCAGCGGCGGTAGCGCGTGATAGGCGCGGAAGATGTAGGAGGAACCGTCGACCAGGAACACATGATCGCCCCTGCCGGCCGCCTTCGCCGCAACCGGCTTGGCAGCAGCTTTGGCAGCAGCGGGCTTGGTGTCGGCGGCCGCGTTGGGCGCGGCCTTGGGGTCGGCTTTGGCGGTGGTCTTCGGCGATGTCTTGGGCATGGCCGCAATGTATGGGTTTTTGCGGAGTTTGACAGCCTCGGGAGGCGGATTTTTGCCGCGATTCCCACACCTCTCGTCGTCCCGGACAAGCGCAGCGCAGCGGAGCGCCGATCCGGGACCGGCTCCCCGCTCTCGCGAGACGACACCGGGAGCGCAGCTACTCCGCCGCCTGCAACACCGGTCCCGTCTTTCTCGGCGCGATCCAGAATGCATCCGGCCGCTCGAACAGGAAGCGCGCATTGAGCCGCAGCGCCACCTGCCAGATCGCCAGCGCGCCGAGGACGCCGGCGATGGTGACGATTAGCGACACCGTGCCGATGTCGGGAATGACGCCCGTGCGCAGCAGCAGCGTGCGCGTCGCCGCCATCGGCAGGAAGAAGGCGAGGTAGATCACGATCGAATGCTCGCCGCAGAAACGGAGGAAATTGAGCCACTGCGCGCGCGCGAGCAGCGTGCCCATCGTGATGATGGCGCAGGCGCCGGCAAAGCCGAGCACGAGTGAGACGAGCTTCCATTCGCTGGCCCCAGACGCGACGAGGCCGGCATTGACCAGTGCCCAGGTTGCGAGCGCTGCGAGCGCTAGCGCGGGATGGCTGCGTGCGCGATCCGACAGGGCGAACACGTAAGGCGCGAACAGGTAGCCCGAATAGAAATAGACGAAGCGTGCGCAGAACTCGTCGATGACGGTCCAGCCGGTCGTGATCCGTGCTGTCTCCAGCGCGGCGGCGAGAAGCCAGATCGCGAGCGGCGGGAGTTTGCGTGTCAGTTTTGTGACGACGAAGAAGATCGGCAGCAGATAGATGAACCACAGCGTGCCGAACGGCTCGATGAAGGATTCGAGATACAAGAGGCCGACGTCGCGCCAGCTTGTCTCCGCCGCGAAGGCGGGCGCCTTGAAGCCGAACTGGATTGTCACCCAGACGACATAGAAATAAGCGAAATGCACCACCTTGCGGTCGAGATAGGTTCGCCAGTCCCGATCGATCACAAGAGACAGGAACAGGCCCGAAATCAGGAAGAAATCCGGCATCCGGAACGGCTTTGCGAAGGCCACGGCGACATGCATGAAACCGGTCTGCCCGGCGGCGAGCTCGACCCCCAGCACCGAATGCATCATCACGACCATGACGATGCAGATGCCCTTGGCGTAGTCGACCCAGTCGACACGCGCGGCAGAAGGGGCCCTGGAAAGCCCGGCCGCCGCGATTGTGCCTGATCGTGCCATGATGTCCCTTTTCGAGGCGTGTTCCGCCGTCCCTGTGTGGGTCTGGGGCAGTTTGGAGCCCAGTGGTTTCCGACTTCTTTACCGGTTCAAATCGCGGGCCGGTTTTTGCATCCGGGCTGTTCCATGACCTCGGGAAAATGCTAAACCGCCGCGAATTGGGCTTTCGTTAACCAAGCTGGGACAGGATTTTTCATGCGCATCGCGATGATCGGCACGGGCTATGTGGGACTGGTGTCCGGGGCCTGCTTTGCGGATTTCGGCCATGACGTCACCTGCGTCGACAAGGACGAGAAGAAGATCGCGGCGCTTCACCGCGGCGAGATCCCGATCTACGAGCCCGGCCTCGACGAACTGGTCGCGACCAACGTCAAGGCCAGGCGGCTGGACTTCACCACCGATCTCACCAAGCCGGTCGCGGGTGCCGATGCCGTGTTCATCGCAGTCGGCACGCCCTCGCGCCGCGGCGATGGCCACGCCGACCTGTCCTACGTCTACGCCGCCGCCCGCGAGATCGCGCAAGCGCTCACCGGCTTCACCGTCGTGGTGACCAAGTCGACCGTCCCGGTCGGCACCGGCGACGAGGTCGAGCGCATCATCCGCGAGACGAACCCCGCGGCCGACGTCGTGGTCGCCTCGAACCCCGAGTTCCTGCGCGAGGGCGCGGCGATCCGCGACTTCAAGTTCCCCGACCGCATCGTGGTCGGCACCTCCGACGAGCGCGGCCGCAAGGTAATGGGCGACATCTACCGCCCGCTATCGTTGAACCAGGCGCCGCTGATGTTCACCGAGCGCCGCACCGCCGAGATGATCAAATACGCCGCCAACGCGTTCTTGGCGACCAAGATCACCTTCATCAACGAGATCGCCGATCTCTCAGAAAAAGCCGGCGCCAACGTCCAGGAGGTCGCGCGCGGCATTGGCCTGGACAACCGCATCGGCACAAAATTCCTGCATGCAGGCCCCGGCTTCGGCGGCTCGTGCTTCCCGAAGGACACCAAGGCCTTGATCAAGATCGCGCAGGACTACGACGTATCCTTGCGCATCGTCGAATCAGTGCTGGCGGTCAACGAGAACCGCAAGCGCGCGATGGCACGGAAAGTGAGCCAGGCGCTCGGCGGCTCGCTACGCGGCAAGACCATCGCCGTGCTCGGCCTCACCTTCAAGCCCGACACCGACGACATGCGCGACGCGCCGTCGATCCCGCTGGTGACAGGCCTGATCGACATGGGTGCGACCGTCAAGGCGTTCGATCCCGTCGGCATGGAGCAGGCAAAGAGTGAGCTGCCCAACATCACCTACTGCGAAGACGCTTATTCCTGCGCGGAAGGCGCGGATGCGCTCGTCATCGTCACCGAATGGGTGCAGTTCCGCGCGCTCGATTTCGATCGGTTGAAGGCGACCATGGCGCAGCCCGTCCTCGTCGATCTCCGCAACATCTATCGCCCCGAAGACATGGAAGCCGCCGGCTTCACCTACGAGAGCGTCGGCCGGCCCCCTGTGCAGGGCTGACGATTCGCTGCCGCCAATAATTCCGTCATGGCCGGGCTTGCCGTCTTCGCCTATGCTTCGCCGCCCCAATACCTGCAAGCCCGGCCAAGCGTCCGCGGAGCCGGGTCCCGGCCGTCCACGTCTGTTTTCTAGTCCAAGACGTGGATGCCCGGCACGAAGGCCGGGCATGACGAGTGGATAGACCTTGCCCCGCAGCTTCGACACGCCCCTCCCGATCGACGCCGTGCTCGACGATTTGTCGCGCACGCTGGAGGCCAACAACGCCGCCGTGCTGGTGGCGCCGCCCGGCGCCGGGAAGACCACGCGGGTGCCGCTGGCGCTGCTGGATGCGCCCTGGGCGAAGGGTAAGAAGATCATCGTGCTGGAGCCGCGCCGCATCGCCGCGCGCGCCAGTGCCGATCGCATGGCCAAATCGCTCGGCGAGCGCGCGGGGGAGACTGTCGGTTATCGCGTCCGCTTCGGCTCGAAAATATCGCGCGCGACGCGCATCGAGGTGGTGACCGAGGGCATCTTCACCCGCCAGATCCTCGACGATCCCGAGCTGTCGGGTGTTGCCGCAATCCTGTTCGATGAATTCCACGAGCGCTCGCTCGACGCCGATCTCGGCCTCGCGCTTGCCCGGGATGCGCAAACCGGCCTGCGCGAGGATCTCCGCATCCTCGTGATGTCGGCCACGCTCGACGGCGCGCGCGTGGCCAAATTGCTCGGCGCTGCGCCCGTCGTCGAAAGCGAGGGCCGCGCCTTTCCGGTCGAGACGCGCTATCTCGGCCGCAAGACGGATGCGCCGATCGAGCGGCAGATGGCGGATGCGATCGCGTCCGCCCTCCGCGCCGATGGCGGCTCGGTGCTGGCGTTCCTACCGGGCGCCGCCGAGATCCGCCGCACCCAGAATTTCCTCGGCGAACGCGTGCAGGACGCCTCCATCGAGATCGTGCCGCTGTTCGGGGCGCTCGATGCCGCCGTGCAGGACCGCGCCATTGCGCCGGCGCCCAAGGGCTCGCGCAAGGTGGTGCTGGCGACCTCGATCGCCGAGACCTCGCTCACGATCGAAGGCGTGCGCATCGTGGTCGATTCCGGTCTCGCCCGCGTGCCGCGTTATGAGGCCGACATCGGCTTGACCCGGCTCGAAACCGTGCGCGCCTCGCGTGCGGCGGTGGACCAGCGCCGCGGCCGCGCCGGCCGCACCGAGCCCGGTGTCTGCTACCGGCTCTGGGACGAGCCGCAGACGGCCTCGCTTGCGCCCTACACCCAGCCGGAAATCCTCAGCGCCGATCTGTCCTCGCTGGTGCTCGACCTCGCGCAATGGGGCGTCACTGATCCCGGCGCATTGTCGTTCCTCGACCCGCCGCCGCAGCCGGCCTGGAAGGAGGCAAAAAGTCTGCTGTCCGAGCTCAACGCGCTCGACGGCGACGGTCGTATCACGGCCGAGGGCAAGAGCCTGCGCGCGCTGGCGCTGCCGCCGCGGCTGGCGCGCATGATCGTGGATTCGCATCGTGCAGGCAGCGGCGAGGACGCCGCCGAGATCGCCGCCATCATCACGGAGCGCGGGCTCGGCGGCGACAGTGTCGATCTCGAGCACCGGCGGGACCAGTTCCGCCGTGACCGCTCGCCGCGTGCGTCCAGCGCGCGCGATCTGGCGCGGCGCTGGGCCTCGCAGGTCGCGGCGTCGGAGAAGGCGGGGCAGCACGAGGATCTCTCGACCGGCCTGATGCTCGCCTATGCCTTTCCGGATCGTGTCGCGCGCAATCGCGGCAATGGCAGTTTCGTGCTGGCCAACGGCCGTGGCGCTTCCGTCGAGCAGACCTCCTCGCTCGCCCGCGCGCCCTACATCGCGATCGGCGAGATGACGGGGACGGCGGCGAGCGGACGCATCCTGCTCGCCGCGCAAATCACCCAGGACGAGATCGAGCGGCATTTCGCTGAGCATATCGAGACCGCCGACGAGATCTCCTTCGATCGCGGCGCGATGGCGCTGCGCGCGCGGCGCAGGCGCGCGCTGCATGCGATCACGCTGTCCGAGGCGACACTTGCCGTGTCGCCCTCCGAGGAGACCGCGCGCATCCTTGCCGATGGGTTGATCGCCGCAGGTCTCGACCGGCTGCCCTGGTCGAAGACCGCAAAACAATGGCGCGACCGCGTGATGTTCTTGCGCAAGGCCGAGGGCGACGGCTGGCCCGACCTCTCCGACGCGGGATTGATCGCGCGGCGCGAGGACTGGCTGGTGCCGGCGCTCTACGACAAGATCGCGCTCAAGGACATCTCAGCGGGCGATCTCTCCGACGCGTTGATGGCGCTGCTGCCTTGGGACATGCGCGCGCGGCTCGATCGCGAGGCTCCGACCCATTTCGAAGCGCCGACCGGAAGCGCGCTCGCGATCGATTACGAGGCCGAGCAGGGGCCGACCATCGCGGTGCGGCTCCAGGAATTGTTCGGCCTCAACACCCATCCCTCGATCGCCGCGGGCAAAGTGCCGCTGGTGCTGGAATTGCTGTCGCCGGCGCAGCGCCCGGTGCAGGTGACGCGCGATCTCCCCGGCTTCTGGCGCGGCAGCTACGCCGCCGTGCGTTCCGACCTGCGCGGCCGTTACCCGCGCCACCCCTGGCCGGACGATCCGGCGAACGCAGTGCCGACAAGGCGGGCGAAGCCGCGCGGGACGTGAGATGCCTTCTCGCTCGTCCCGGAGGCGGGGAGAAGTTCGGGCCATCGCATTAACCGTCCGCTCATCCTTTTCGTCAAAATGACACGAGCCCGGCCGCAGCCCCGCTCGCGGCCAGCCCTGTCGCGTGGTGAAATCGAGTTTTCGGCTCGGAAGTGGTGTGATGCGTAACATTATGATCATCGCGGCCGTCATGATCGGCCTCGGCACCTTCATGGCGCAGATGGCGGACAAGATGAGCTCTGCTTCGGCAACGTCAGCGCCGCGCACCACGGTCGCCGTTGCGGCCACGGTGCCGGCCGGCGGCCGCAGCCTCAGCATCCCGCGCGACGGCCGCGGTCATTTCCAGACCGAGGGCCGGATCGACGGCCAGCGCATCGGCTTCATGATCGACACCGGGGCCTCCGTCGTTGCGCTGAACGAGACCTCGGCCGCCCGCTTTGGCCTCCGTCCGTCGCGCGGCGAGTACAACGCCACCGTCTCAACGGCCAACGGCACCATCCAGGCCGCGCGCACGCGCATCGCCATGCTCGAGGTCGGCGGCCTCGTCGTGCGTGACGTCGATGCCATGGTGCTGCCGGACGCGGCGCTCTCCGAGAATCTTCTCGGCCTCTCCTTCCTGTCCCGCCTGAAGCGATTCGAATATTCCAACGGCCAGATGGTGCTGGAGCAGTAGGGCCAGCCCGCGCGATCGCACGACCGTCCATTTCGAGAAAATATCTTTGCTCTGGCCGCCCTCGCGGCAACGTCTCTTCGTTACCAATCTGCCGCAATTATCGGCCATAAGCCTTCATTCCCGCCTTTCGTTGCGGCCCGGCATTCGCTAAGGCTGCAGCAAATCCTGCCCCCATTTCACGAGACCGTCTCAATGTTCCCGAAGCCGAAATCCGTATTGTTGCCCAACACATACGCCTTCGAATCCGAGCCGATGGTGAAGCCGACGGGCTTTCGCGAATACGACGCGCGCTGGTTGTTCCAGAAGGAAATCAACCTGATGGGTGTGCAGGCGCTCGGCATGGGGCTGGGTGCGTTGATCGCCGAGCTCGGCGTCCGCCAGGAGATCGTCACCGGTCATGATTTCCGCGGCTATTCGGCCTCGATCAAATATGCGCTGATCTCCGGCCTCATGGCTGCGGGGTGCAAGGTGCATGACATCGGCCTTGCGGTGACGCCGATGGCCTATTTCGCGCAGTTCGACTTGGATGTGCCCTGCGTCGCCATGGTCACGGCCTCGCACAACGACAATGGCTGGACCGGCGTGAAGATGGGAGCCAACCGCCCGCTGACCTTCGGCCCCGACGAGATGACGCGGTTGAAGGAAATCGTTCTCAATGCCGAGTTCAAGAACAAGGCTGCCGGGTCCTACCAATTCCACGAGAATTATCCGGCGTGCTACATCGCCGATCTCACCTCTCGACCGAAGCTGACGCGCAAGCTCAAGGTGGTCGCGGCCTGCGGCAACGGCACCGCCGGCGCGTTCGCGCCTCAGGTGCTGGAGGCCATCGGCTGCGAGGTGATCCCGCTCGATACCGAGCTCGACTACACCTTCCCGAAATACAATCCGAACCCCGAGGACATGGAGATGCTGCACGCGATCCGCGACGCGGTGCTGCATCACAAGGCCGATGTCGGCCTCGGCTTCGACGGCGACGGCGACCGCTGCGGTGTCGTCGACAACACCGGCGAGGAGATCTTTGCCGACAAGGTCGGCGTGATGCTGGCGCGCGACATGTCGGCAATCCACAAGGACGCGCAGTTCGTCGTCGACGTGAAGTCGACCGGCCTGTTCGTCACCGATCCCGTGCTGCAGAAGCAGGGCGCCAAAACCGCCTATTGGAAGACCGGTCATTCCTACATGAAGCGCCGCACCAACGAGATGGGCGCGCTCGCGGGCTTCGAGAAATCCGGCCACTTCTTCTTCAACAAGCCGTTCGGCCGCGGCTATGACGACGGCCTGGTGTCGGCAATCGCCATCTGCGACATGCTCGACCGCGCGCCCGGCAAGTCGATGGCCGACCTGAAGAATGCGCTGCCGAAGACCTGGTCGTCGCCGACCATGTCGCCGCATTGCGCCGACGAGGTCAAATACGGCGTTATCGACAAGGTGGTGAAGCACTTCGAAGGCTTGCAGGCGAAGGGCGCAAAGATCGGGGGGCAGGCGATCCGCGATCTCGTTACCGTCAACGGCGTCCGCGTCACGGTCGAGGACGGCAGCTGGGGCCTGGTGCGCGCCTCTTCCAACAAGCCCGAACTCGTCGTCGTGGTCGAGAGCCCGGTCTCCGAGCAGCGCATGCACGACATGTTCGAGATGGTGAACATCGTGTTGCGCACGCATCCTGAAGTCGGCGAGTACAATCAGAAGATTTGAGCGCCGGCGCGCGCTCAGCCTCCGGGCGGGCCGAACAGGGCGCGGAGCTTCGCGCTCGCGCCCTGTGCCTTCCAGGCGTCGCCCAGCATCGCGATCCATTCGCCGAGCGCAATCCGGATCGGGTTGAAGGATTGCACGCCGCTGACTAGGCCGAACCGGAGCGGCTGGTCGGAGGGCCGTTCGGCAAAGGTCCCGAACAGGCGGTCGAACACGATGAGGATGCCGCCGTAGTTCTTGTCGAGGCACGGCTCATTGCAGGCATGGTGCACGCGATGGTGGCTCGGCGTGTTGAGCACCCATTCCAGGATGCCGAGCTTCGGCCCGAACTGGCTGTGGATGAAGAATTGATAGAGCAGGTTGATGCCGAGCATTGCCACGATCGCGAACGGATGAAATCCGATCAGCGCCAGTGGCAGGAAGAACAGGAAGTTGCCCGAGACGTTTCCGGTCCAGCCGAGCCGGATCGCCGCAGTCAAGTTCAGTCGCGTCGTCGAGTGATGCACTGCGTGCGTCGCCCACATCCAGCGGATGCGATGCGAGGCGCGATGCTGCCAGTAGTACAGGAACTCGCTGCCCAGGAATAATCCTGCGAGTGCAAGCGGACCGGTCTGCGCGAAGTCGAACAGGCGGTGCTCGTACAGGAACGCGAACGGCACGGCGAGAATTCCGGCCTCGATCGCACGCAGCAGGTTCTGTCCGAGGGCCACGCCGAAAGAGGCAACGCTCTCGCGCCAGTCGTGGGTGTCGCGATGGGCAAGCCGGCCGATGCCGTACTCGAGCAGCATCAGGCAGATCGCCGTCGCCAGGACCACGCGCCTGGGCGTCGGATCGAGCAGAAGTGAGGCGTAGCCCACGGCATCCTCCTATTTCGGTGCGGCGCCGGTGGCGGCGCTGTCCCCCGCTGCCTGCGCGCGAGGCAGCGTTTGTGCGCAGGTCGAGGTGAGCTGGCCGGCGTGGGATTGCAGGCAGGCGAGGATGCGTCCGCCACCCGGCGCGACGTCGCTGCAGAGGCGGCGATAGTCGGCGCGGCAGGCCTGCATGGTCGCTCGTGCTTCGCTGCGCATCTTCGGCGTGATCTGCGTTTGCAGCTGGCTCTGGGCGAACGCGGACGTCGAAGCGCCGAGGACGACGATGGCTGCAGCTTGCGGCAGGAAACGGAAAATCGATGGCACTGTGCTGATCCTTTCTGATTCGACGAGATCGGCCGTCGCCGCGCGGGGCTGACGCGGCGACGGCGGCGCGGCGTCAGCGCGAGATCGTGCCGGTGCGGGTGTAGGTGTTGCCGGCGGGACCGGTGCGAGTCGCACTGCGCGTGCAGCTTCCGTTGGCGCAGCTTCCCGTCGCGGTGACGTGGGAGGTGGCGCGCGGCCCGGTCGTCGTCGCCGACCGCGTCCAGGCATTGGCGTCGGCCGCCGCGGCGACCGACAGGGTGCCGATGACGAGGGAGGTGAGGAAAAGCTTGGTCATGGTCGTCGTCTCCTTCTGGGGGCTGCCGTCAGCGGGAGCCATGCGGAGGAGACTGGAGCTGCGGCGTCTGCGCCGCATTGCCGGGACGAAACGATTGTTTGGCCTTTGTCGGCACCATGTAACACTGTGTAACAACGGCGCCGCTGCCCTTGCGCGGAACGCGCGGTCGTCCAAAATGCGGGCGATGAACGCGCATTCGGCCACGATCCTCATGGTGGAGGACGATCCCGAGATCAGCCGCCTCGTTGCCGACTTCATGCGGCGCGAGGGGTTCCAGGTCGCTTGCGTCGCCGACGGCAAGGCGATGGATTCGATGCTCCAGCGCCTGCGGCCCGACCTCGTCATCCTCGACTTGATGCTGCCTGGCGAGGACGGGCTCTCGATCTGCCGTCGCTTGCGGGCCGACGACTCCCTCCCCATCCTGATGCTGACCGCCAAGAGCGACGAGATCGATCGCGTGGTCGGTCTCGAGATGGGCGCGGACGATTATCTCACCAAGCCGTTCGGGCCGCGCGAGCTGCTGGCGCGGGTTCGCGCCATCCTGCGCCGTGCCAGCGGGGCGCCGGCCAAGCCGCTGGTTCGGCGCTTCGCGTTCGACCGCTTCGTGATCGATCTCGATGCGCGCAGTGTCGAGACGGTCGAGGCCGAGACGCCGGCGCTGCAATTGACCAGCGCGGAGTTCGACCTGCTCGGCTGTTTCGTGCAGCGCCCGCGAAGGGTGCTCACGCGCGACCAGATCCTCGACTGGACGCGCGGCCGTTCGGCGGAGCCGTTCGATCGCACCGTGGACATGCTGATCTCGCGGCTGCGCCGCAAGCTCGACGGTGCAAGTCCCGGCTCCAGCCTGATCACGACGGTGCGCAACGGCGGCTATCTCTTCACCGCGACCGTCAAGCAGGTGTCGTGATGCTGCGCGTGACGCTTGCCGCCCGGCTGGCGCTGATCGGACTGGTCGGCTTCACCGTGGTGCTCACCGTGCTCGTGGGGATATTCTACCGCACGACGCTGCAGGAGAACGAACTCACGCGGCCGTCTCCCGCGCGGCTCGATGCGCTTGCAACGCTGCTCGAGCGCACGGCCGGCGACGCGCGGCAGGCCGTCCTCGACGCGGTGTCGTCGCCGCAATTCGTCGCGCGAATCGTGCCGTCGGGCGCACCGGTCGACGGCGAGACGCCGGAGCAGCAGCGACAATTGCGCGAGACCTATGCGGCCGGCCTTGCGGGCCGCCCGGTCGAGATCGTGTCGCCGCCCAATCATCGCGCCAATCGATTCTTTCCCCGCCTCGCGCGGCTGATGGCCAATGCGATCGAATTCCGCATTGGCCTGCGCAGCGGCGATCTGCTGGTCATTGACGCCTATACCCGCCTGCCGGTGACGCCGTTCGGCCTGCCCGTCGGCTTCGGTGCTGGCCTGTTCGGCTCGATCGTGGCGCTGCTGGCGCTTCTGGTCATGCAACGCGAAACGCGGCCGTTGGCGCAGCTCGCCGCCGCCGTCGATCGTGTCGACCTGTCGGCCGATCCGCCGCCGCTGCCGGATGCAAAACGCAGCGCGCCGGAGATCCGCGCCGTCGTCGCCGCGTTCAACCGCTTGCAGGGGCGGCTTGCCGAGATGCTGCGTGCGCGCATGACGCTGGTTGGCGGCATCGCTCATGACGTCAGGACCTTCGCGACGCGGCTGCGGCTGCGCGTCGAGCACATTCCCGACGACGCCGAGCGGCAGCGGGCGGTAGCCGATATCGACGACATGATCCGGCTGCTCGACGACGCGCTGCTGTCGACGCGGGCGGGTGTCGGCGGATTGTCGCAGGAGATGGTCGAGCTCGCCGCGCTGGTGGCCGTCGAGGTGCACGACCGGCATGTTCAGGGCGCAGCTGTCGATCTGGTCGCGGACGAGCGTGTGCGCAACGTCGTCGTCCTCGGCGACCGGCTCGCCCTGCGACGGGTCTTCGCCAACATCATCGACAACGCGCTCGCCTATGGCCATGCCGCGCATGTGCGCACGGCCCTGAAGGACGGTGCCGTCGTCGTGTCGATCGGCGACGAGGGATCGGGGATTCCGCCCGATCAGCGTCAGACCGTGCTTGAGCCGTTCCACCGGCTGGAGAAGTCGCGCAATCGCGCGACCGGCGGCGCCGGCCTGGGTCTCGCTGTCGTCCGCAGCCTGGTCGAGGCCCATGGCGGGACGATCGAGATCGGCGCAGCCCCGGGCGGAGGCACGCGCGTCAGCGTCACCCTGCCGGTGTTTCAGCCGGCGTGAAGCGTTTTCGAGCGAAGTGGATACCGGTTCGCGTGAAGAAAACGCGTCAAAATGAGAATCGGCGTCAGGCCGCCACCACCGCGGGAATCGGCAGCGCGGTGACCGACTTGATCTTCTCCATCGCGAAGCGCGAGGTGACGTTCTTCAGGGGCACCGCGCTGATCAGCTTCTTGTAAAACACGTCATAGGCCTGCATGTCTGCGACCACGACGCGCAGCATGTAATCGACGTCGCCGGCCATGCGATAGAACTCCATCACCTCGGGCATGGCGCTGACGGCTTCGGCGAACCGCTTCAGCCAGGCGTCCGAGTGATCGGCGCTCTCGACCGACACGAATACGGAAATGCCGAGTCCGATCTTGTTCTGGTCGACAAGCGCCACGCGCTTGATGATGACGCCATCGGCCTCCAGGCGCTGGATGCGCTTCCAGCAGGGGGTCGAGGACAAGCCGACGCGGTCGCCGATCTCGGCGACCGAGAGGGAGGCATCTTCCTGAAGGACCATCAGGATCTTGCGGTCGATGGCATCGAGGCGGCGGCTGGTCTCGGGAACCTGAGCGGCGACATCAGTCATTTGAAGAACTTTGTTTCATTTAATGGTCTGATTTTCCTGATATAGAGAAAATCCTTCCACGGCAAGCCTATAATCTTTGCGGAGCAGTGGAGCGGCTCCAGGGCCGGTCGCGTAAAAGCTCATCAACTTCAACACGTTGTGGGGCGGCAAGGCCGCCGCCATGGCGGGTGCATTTCAGTGCTGCTGCGGCCGCGGCGAATCGCAGTGCCTCCCGCGCCCCGTCGCCCTCGGCGAGGCGAAGCGTGAAGGCACCATGGAAGACGTCGCCGGCGCCAAGCGTATCGACCGCCTTGACCGGGAAGGCCGGAGTCTCTTCCAGCTGGCCCTTTTCGTTCAGCCAGGTCGTGCCATGCGGGCCGTTTGTGGCCGCGATGAAGGCCGGCGTCAGCCTGGCCAGAAGCTTCAGTGCCTCGCCGTCGCCGGCGATACCGGCCGTCTCCTGCAGCTGCGCGCTGGCGAACAGCAGATGCGAGGCGACGGTGAGCAGGCCGTCCTGCAACGACATCGCGCGTTCGACGCCGACGATGACGGGAATGCCGCGCTGCCGTGCCTCGGCGCAGAGGGAGGTTGCGAACGCAGCGCAGCGGCTTTCGACGAGGACCGCCCGGCAGTCGGCGAGCAATTCGTCGGTGTCGGGCAGCTTCGCGCGCCACAGGCCGGGGTCGCGAAAGATGGTGAGTGTCCGCTCGCCCGAGGGCTCGATCATGATCGCCGAGACCGGCGTGGTCAGGCCCGGCATGCGCACGATGTGCGCGATGTCGATGCCCTCCTGCGCCATCCGTTGAAGGATGAAGCCGCTCGACGTCTCGCCGGCATCGCCCATCGGCCCCGTGAACGCGACGCGGCCGCCGAGTCGCGCGATGGCGATCGCCGCATTGAGCGCGTTGCCGCCGCAAGTCTCCGAGAGATGGCTGGCGTTGGCCTTGCTGCCGGGCTCGGGCACGGCCTCGACGCGAAAAATCAGGTCCCGCACCGGCATGCCGATACAGAGGATACGCGGCGCGATCCCGTCCATCGACGGTCTCAGCTCAGGTGCTGCTCTTGTCGTGCACCCAGCGGCCGAGCAGATGATGAGCGATGGCGAAGGGATGCGGGCCGGCGAGCCCGTCGGGATGCGTCCGCGTCAGCATCAGGGCTGCCTCCTCGCGTGTGAACCAGCGCGCGTCTTCCAGCTCCATGCGATCGACGACGATGTCCTCGTTCAGCGCCCGTGCGCTGCAGCCGATCATCAGCGATGACGGATAGGGCCAGGGCTGGGTCATATAGTATTGCACGTCGGTGCAGCGAATGCCGGACTCCTCGAGGATCTCGCGGCGTACCGCGTCCTCGATGGTCTCGGCCGCCTCGACGAAGCCGGCGAGGCACGAATACATGCCGGGCGGAAACTGCTTCTGGCGGCCGAGCAGGCATTTGTCGCCGGAGGCGACCAGCATGATCACGACCGGGTCGGTGCGCGGAAAGTGCTCGGCCTTGCAGGCCGGGCAATCGCGCTTCCAGCCGCCTTCCTTCATCGCGGTACGCGTGCCGCAATTGGCGCAATAGCCGTGGCGCTGATGCCAGCTCACCATCGACTTCGCCATCGCGATCGCCGACAGTTCCTGTGGCGGAAGCGCACCCTGCATCGCCATGCCGCGCAGCTCGGTTATGGTGTAGTCCTCGCGGCCGACCAGCTTCTCGGCAGCGGCCTGCGATAGTCCCATCCCGAACACGGCCGCGCCATCGCGCAGGCCCAGAAAGATCGTACCGGGATTGGCGCCGCACTTCAGTGCCTCCTCGATCGAGAGCATCGCGCGCACCTTTTCGCCCTCGCGCTTCACCAGCAGCGAATCGCGATGGACCACATAGGCGCGCGATGACGGCTTCTGCTCCATCGCGAACAGCTTTTCGTCGTCGCGGCGCAGATGCGCGGCGCGGTCGAGAATGTTGGTGACGAAGGCCGGCTGCCCCAGCGGAAACGCATCGAATGCTGACATTTCTTGTTCTTTCAACCCAACCAGATCTTGCGGCGGAGCGCGCTGATGAAATTCTGCACTTCAGTGGCATCGTGCGCCAGCGGCTGCATCACGCCCCACACCGGCCGCGGCCAGGCCGCGTCACTGGTCCGGCGTGCGATGATGTGGACGTGCAGCTGCGGCACGAGGTTGCCCAGCGCGGCGATGTTGAGCTTGTCGCATCTGGTGATCTCCTTCAGCGCACGCGAGACGCGGGAGATCTCCGTCATCAGCTGCGCCTGCTGCACCTCGTCGAGATCGATGATCTCGACCGCGTCAGGGCGCCGGGGCACCAGCAGCAGCCAGGGATAATGCGCATCCTTGATGACCAGCACCTTCGACAGCGGCAAATCGCCGATGTCGATGGTGTCCTCTTTCAGGCGGGAGTGCAGCGACCAGACGGGTTCGGGCATGAGACCTTCTCGTGATGATTCCTACCGTCGCAGAGACCACGGCCCCGGACAATAACCGTGATACGCCGTTGCATCGGGGCGGGCATGCCAATCCGGCCGGGCCGGCCGCGATCGGCCAAGCCGCCCGTCTGTCCGGGGCCTTGGGGAACAGCGATACAGCCCGCTTGCTTTCCGCTCCCTTTGGCCCCAAATAGGGACCGGGAGATTGGCGGTGGACGAGCCACTCGCCAACCGGGTCAGGTCCGGAAGGAAGCAGCCCTAACGAGGTCCGGATCGGGTCGCTCGTCAGTCTCCTACCTGTTTTTTCGAGCGAATTGCGCCGGCGGGTCTCCCGCCAGCGCGCTCCTTTCCGCAAGAGCCGGCCGAGAGAGATTTCATTGCGGATCGACCGATGACCGACGCCGGCGCCCCTTCCAATCCCGACAGCGCCAGCCAGGCTGGCAATGCGCCCTACCGGGTGCTGGCGCGCAAATACCGCCCGTCCTCATTCGATGACCTGATCGGCCAGGAGGCCGTGGTCCGCACCGTCTCCAATGCCTTCGAGACCGGGCGCATTCCGCAGGCCTGGATTCTCACCGGCGTCCGCGGCGTCGGCAAGACCACCACCGCGCGCATCCTCGCCCGTGCACTCAACTACGAGATGCCCGATGGTTCGGTGAAGGGCCCGACCATCCACATGCCGACTTTGGGCGTGCACTGCCAGGCGATCATGGAAAGCCGGCACATGGACGTGCTGGAGATGGATGCCGCCTCGCATACCGGCGTCGACGACGTCCGACAGATCAATGACAGCGTGCGTTATGCCCCCGCCAGCGCCCGCTACAAGGTCTACATCATCGACGAAGTCCACATGCTGTCGACGGCAGCCTTCAACGCTTTCCTGAAGACGCTGGAGGAGCCGCCGGAGCACGCCAAGTTCGTGTTCGCGACGACCGAGATCCGCAAGGTTCCGGTCACCGTGCTGTCACGCTGCCAGCGCTTCGATCTGCGCCGGGTCGAGGCGGACGTGCTGATGAAGCACCTCGCCAGTATCGCGGCCAAGGAGAACGTCGAGATCGAGCCGGAGGCGCTCGGCATCATCGCGCGCGCCGCCGAGGGCTCGGTCCGCGATTCGCTGTCGCTGCTCGACCAGGCGATCGCGCATGCGGCAGGCACCGTCAAGGCCGATGCCGTCCGGCAGATGCTGGGCCTCGCCGACCGCACCCGCGTCATCGATCTCTTCGATTCGCTGGCGCGCGGCGACATCGCCGCCACCTTCAGGGAGTTCCGCGAGCAGTACGACGTCGGCGCCGATCCCATCGTCGTGCTCTCGGACCTCGCCGAGTTCGTCAATTTCGTCACCCGCGTGAAGATCGTGCCGGCGACCGCCGACAACGTCGCCTATGGCGAGACCGAGCGGGTCCGTGCAAGGGACTTCGCGTCCAAGATTTCCATGCGCGTGCTGTCGCGGATGTGGCAGATGCTGCTCAAGGGCATCACCGAGGTGCAGGGTGCGACGCGTCCTGCGGCCGCCGCCGAGATGGTGCTGGTCCGCATCGCCTATGTCGCCGACCTGCCGACGCCGGACGAAGCGATCAGGTTGCTGGAGCAGAACGGCGGCGGCTCACCGGTCGTGAGCGGCGGCAGTGCGGCGCGCAGCGCGCCTTCGGCGCCAATTGCGTCCGCGGCGCCTGTTCGCATGCCGACCTCCTCGCCCTCTTCGTTCGGCGGTGGCGCGGCCCGGCCGCAGATGGCGGCCCCCGCGCCGGATCCGCAAGCCGCGGCACCGCAGCTGCGCGTCACCAGCTTCATCCAGCTCGTCGCGCTCGCCGGGCAGAAGCGCGACATCATGACCAAGAGCGCGCTCGAAGGCGACATGCGCCTCGTTCGTTTCGAGGAGGGCCGGCTGGAAGTCGCGCTCGAGCCCAACGCCTCCAAGACCATGATCTCCGAGCTCGCGAAGAAGTTCGAGCTGTGGACCGGCCGCCGCTGGACCGTGATCGTCTCCAACGAGCAGGGCCAGCCGACGCTGCGTTCGGTAAACCAGGCGGCCAAGCAGCAGCATGCCCGTACCGCGGAAGCCGATCCGCGCGTGCAGGAGGTGCTGTCGCGCTTCCCCGGAGCAAAGGTCGTAGAGGTCCGCAGGCTTGCCCCCGAGGCGCCGGAAACCAATATTAACGCCGACTATGGCAGTGACGATCCGCCCGACGGTTCCGACGGCGACGATCTCTAGCGCACGATCCGGAAAAGTGCGAAGCGGTTTTCCGATAAGATCATGCGCAAACGATATGCTAAGGCGCGATGATGATTCATGGCGCCTTAGCCTCTTTCAAGGACACGCACCCATGGCTGATTTTCTCGGCATGATGAAGCAGGCGGCGCAGCTGCAATCCAAGATGCAGGAGATGCAGGAGCAGCTCGCCAACGTCGAGGTCGAAGGCATCTCCGGCGGCGGGCTTGTCGCCGTGCGCATGACCGCGAAGATGGACGTGAAGGGCATCAAGATCGATCCTTCGCTGATGAAGGCGGAAGAGCGCGAGGTGCTGGAAGACCTGCTCGTCACCGCGCTCAGTGATGCCCGCCGCAAGGCCGAGACAGCCATGCAGGAGAAGATGCAGGCCCTCACGGGCGGGCTCGGCCTGCCGCCGGGGTTGTTCGGCCAGTAATATGGGCGCGGTTGCAGGTCCTGAAATCGAGCGGCTGGTCCAGCTGCTCGCGCGGCTGCCTGGCCTCGGTCCGCGTTCGGCGCGGCGCGCTGCGCTGCATCTGATCAAGAAGCGCGAAGCGCTGATGATGCCGCTGTCTTCGGCCCTCCAGGTCGCGCTTGACAAGGTCCAGGTCTGCAAGACCTGCGGCAACATCGACACGCAAAATCCCTGCACGGTCTGCACCGATCCGAAGCGCGATCCCTCCATCATCGTCGTCGTCGCCGACGTCGCCGACCTCTGGGCGCTGGAGCGTGCCAATGCCACCCAGGGGCGCTATCATGTGCTGGGCGCGACATTGTCGCCGCTCGACGGCGTCGGCCCGCAGGACCTCACCATCGACGCATTGGTGGCGCGCGCGCATGATTCGCAGGTGCACGAGATCATCCTGGCGCTGAACGCGACCGTGGACGGCCAGACCACGGCGCACTACATCACCGACCTGCTTCAGGACGCCAATGTCAAGGTAACGCGGCTCGCCCATGGAGTTCCTGTCGGCGGCGAGCTTGATTATCTCGATGAAGGTACGCTATCGGCTGCGATGCGGCAGCGCACCCTGTTCTAGCCATCCAGACTTTACGGAACGGACGACATGACGAAACTTTTCGCCACACGACTGGCTTTGGTCGCGATGATGACGATGCTGGTGACCCCGGCCATCTCCGCGCAGCAGGGCGACGAGACGCCGCCGCCGTCCAAGCCCGGCAAGCCGATCAACACCGGCGACGTGCTCTCCGGCGAGTTGAATGCGATGAAGGTCCGCGACGTCAAGAACGGCAAGCGTGTCGCGACCTATCAGATCACCTCCGAGCCGCGCCGCCTGCCGCCGCCGAACGGGCTGTGCAATCTCGAGACCGGCCCGGAGACCTTCCAGCTCGTCACCTCCACCGATGCGCAGGCTGCACAGCTGAAATCGTTCGTCGGCAAGGAGATCTCGGTCAAGGTCGACGAGATCGCCTGCGCCAGCGATGCCGGCCAGATGAGCGAGGCCGTGATCACGAAGTGGAGCCTGATCAGGAAGCAGTAGGGCGATATCGCCTGGCCGGCGACGAGCACTGCGCCTTGATCTCCGGTTGTGCGTCGAGCATAGTGCAATCGATCGAGCTGCGGAGAGGTCGCTCAGCTGTGCGTGGAATAGCCCTTGCCGTCCTGCTGGTCTTCGCCGGCGCGACTCCTTGGCCAGTCTGGGCCGCCCCGGACGCCGCGTCTTATCCAACTGCCGCAGCTGCGCTTGCCTCGCTGCGCGCCAAGCCGGGGGTGAAGACGTCGGTTCGATCCGGCTGGACAGTGATCGAGGATGCGGCCACTCTGAGCCTGTGGTCGTTTCCGCCGACGGGACATCCGGCCTATCCGGCAGCCATTCAGCGGCGCGTCGTGCAGGAGGGAAGCGAAATCGTCATCCGAATGAACGTCCTGTGCGAAGCGTCCAAGGCCGCTTGCGATGCGCTGGTTGCCGATTTCGAGGTGCTCAACGGACGCGTTCGGAAAGAGATGCAGCGCTGAGCTACACCCGCGCCGGCTCCAGCGTCTCGAAATGGCCGCGCCTCTGCAAATACGCCAGCAGCATCAGGCTCGGGATCGCGACGAGAACGGAGATCGCGAAGAACATCGGCCAGCCCGTCGCTTTCGCCAGATAGCCTGCGCCCGACGACAAATAGGTGCGTCCCACGGCGGCGAGCGCCGTCAGCAGCGCATATTGGGTCGCGGTATGCAGCGGATTCTGGCACAGCGCCGAGAGATAGGCGACGAAGATCACGGTGCCGATGGCGTTGCAGAAATTGTCGGAGGTGATCGCGAGGGTCAGCGCCCATTCGTTGACGCCGACCAGCGCCAGCCATGAGAACGACAGGTTGGACATCGCCTGGATGATGCCGCCGATCCACAGGCTCGTCGCCAGCGAGTAGCGCCGGGCCACGAAGCCGCCGGCAAAGCCGCCGGCCAAGGTCGCCGCAATGCCGACGCCCTTGACGATCACCGCGTAGTCGTTCCGCGTAAAGCCGATGTCGATCACGAACGGCACGGTCATGTTACCGGAGAACGCGTCGGTGAACTTGAACAGCACCACGAAGGCGAGCACGACCCATGCTTCCTTGCGTCGCAGGAATTCCGAGAACGCCCCCAGCGCGGCATGGAACACGCGCGTGAGCGCGTCCTCGTCCCGCGTGGCGGCCTCGGCGCGCGCGGATTGTGCGGGCTCGGTGGCGGCGAGCGCAGTCACCGTGCCGATCAGCACCAGAGCCGCCATCACCACATAGCCCCACATCCAGGCGGCGCCACGCGGGACGATCGCCTCGAAGCCGGTGACGATGAACAAGGCGCCCGCTGTCGATATCAGCATGCCGACGCGGTAGGCCGCGACATAGGCCGCCATGCCGGCGGCCTGCTCGCTTTCAGGCAGGCTCTCGACGCGGAAGGCATCGACCACGATGTCCTGGGTCGAGGACATCGTCGCGACCAGCAGCGCGCCAAGCGCGACGAACAGCGGCGAGCGCGCCGGATCGGTCAGCGCCAACAGCAGGATCGCGCCGATCAGCAGCAGCTGCGAAAACACCAGCCACCCACGGCGGCGTCCGAAGGTGCGCGTGAAGAACGGCACGTGCAGCGCATCGACCAGCGGCGCCCACAGGAATTTCAAGGTGTAGGGCGTTCCGACCAGCGCAAACAGTCCGATCGTTCCGAGATCGACCCCGGCCTCGGCCATCCACACCAGCAGCGTCGATCCCGACAGCGCCAGCGGCAGGCCCGAGGAGAAGCCGAGGAACAGCACGATCAGCACCCGCGGTTGCAGGTAGACGGCAAGGCTGTCGCGCCATGAGGTGGTGGGAGCGCCGGCGGAGGAGGTCGCGTCGGGTGCGGTCATAGGGTGGTGTTAGCAGATTCTGTGGGAAAAGACTCTTGCGAGCTCGGTGGGGCGGATGCTCTCTCCACCTCTCGATGTCATCGTCCGCGAAGGCGGACGATCCAGTACTCCGCGGCGTCTCGGCTCAATCACACAGGCTGCGTAATACTGGATCCCCCGCCTTCGCGGGGCATGACGGCGTTATGGTGGTCCGGCTATCCCAGGATAGAGATCATCCCAGTTATGCTGCTCGATTAACCGAACCTTCCACGCCCTGTTCCACTTCTTCAGCCGCTTCTCCCGCTTGATCGCATTCTCGGGGTCATCGAACTGCTCGAAATAGACGAGCCGTGCGACGGCGTACTTCTCCGTGAAGCTTTCGATGACCTTTGATTTGTGCTCTGCGACGCGGCGAACAAGGTCATCACCAGCGCCTCGGTTTAATCGCGACCGCCGCGGCGTACTGGATGCCCCGCCTGCGCGGGGCATGACAGCGCGCTAGGATTCTACTCCCCAGCCTGGAGCTTCCGCGGGAATAGCTCGCCCGCCCCCGTCGCCACCAGCCGCGGTGCCTCCGGCGCATCGCTCTTGCTGAAATCGAGCTCCTCGATCCGGCCCGCGCGCTTCTCGATCTTGTCGGCGGAGATCAGCACCTGGCGGACGTCCTCGTTGACATCGGCAAAATGCTTTTGCAACTTCAGCACGCGATCGCGCAGGCGGCCGAGGTCGTCGCCGAGCTTGGTCACTTCGGTGCGGATCTGGTCGGCGGCATCGCGCATGCGCGCGTCCTTCATGATCTGCTGCATCACCTGGATCGCGAGCATCAGCAGCGACGGCGACACCAGCACGACGCGGGCACGATAGGCCTTCTGGATCACGTCGTCGAAACCATCATGGATCTCGGCGTAGACCGATTCCGACGGCACGAACATCAGCGCCATCTCCTGGGTCTCGCCGGCGACAAGATATTTTTCTGCGATGTCGCTGACATGCTTCATCACGTCGCCGCGCAGTCGTTGCGTGGCGATTCGCCGTTCCTCGTCGGTCCGGGCGTCGTGCAGCGCCGTCATCGCTTCCAGCGGAAATTTGGCGTCGATGCAGAGCGGACGCTGATCGGGCAGGAACACGACGCAGTCCGGGCGCTTGCCGGTGGAGAGCGTGAACTGGAACTCGTAGGCACCCTTCGGCAGCCCGTCCTGGACGATCGCCTCCATCCGCGCCTGGCCGAACGCGCCGCGCGACTGCTTGTTGGCGAGCACGTCGCGCAAGGTGGTCACCTGCGTGGTGAGGTCGGTGAGGTTCTTGTGCGCGCTGTCGATGATGCCGAGCCGCTCGTGCAGGGCGCGCAGGCTCTCCATGGTGTTGCGGGTGGAGTGTTCCATGGACTGGCCGACGCGGTGGGTTACCGAATCCAGCCGCTCGTTCACCGCCCGCGCCATCTCGGCCTGGCGGCCGGCCAGGGCCTGGGACATGGCATCGACCCGGCCCGACGACTCGCTCTGCGCCCGCAGCACCTCGCTCAGGCGCTCCTCGAGCTCGTCGGCCCGGATCGCGTGCGCCATCGCGAGTTCCGCGCCGCGGCGCCCGGAGCGCGCGATCACCACCGCAATCACCACAAGCAGGACGACGACGATGGCACCGAAGCCGATCAGCGCGTCAATGGTGCGCACCGGCCAGTCGCCCAGCATGAAAATGATCTCGTTCATACCCGCCCTTGTAGCCCGATTCGCGGGGGTTTAGCGAACGAAGAGGGAACATTTATCGTGAGTTGCTCTCTGATCATTATGGTTAACGAAACCTGAAGCTTTATGGTTAGCGGAGGGTTAACGGGGTTCCTGGCCGCATTGACCGCATCCGGCGCGCGGCTTAAATCGCGGCCATGGCCCTACGAGAAATCATCATCCTGCCGGACAAGCAGCTGCGCCTGGTCTCCAAGCCGATCGAGAAGGTCACGTCGGAGATCCGCAAGCTTGCCGACGACATGTTCGAGACCATGTACGACGCGCCCGGCATTGGCCTCGCGGCGATCCAGGTCGCGCAGCCCTTGCGCCTGATCACCATGGACCTCGCCAAGCGCGACGAGAGCGGCGAGACCAAGCGCGAGCCGCGCGTCTTCATCAATCCTGAGATCCTCGCTTTCTCCGAGGAACTCTCGATCTACGAGGAAGGCTGCCTCTCGATTCCCGAATATTACGAGGAGGTCGAGCGCCCCGCGAAGGTGCGCGTGCGCTTCACCGATCTCGACGGCAAGGTGCACGAGGAGGACGCCGAGGGCCTCTTCGCCACCTGCATCCAGCACGAGATCGACCATCTCAACGGCGTCCTGTTCGTCGACTACCTGTCGAAGCTCAAGCGCGATCGGGTGATGAAGAAGTTCGAGAAAGCCGCCAAGCGCGCGGTGGAGTGACGATTCCTCCTCCGTCATGCCCGGCCTTGTGCCGGGCATCCACGTTCTTTGCCGTCGCGAGCAGGAAGAACGTGGATGGCCGGGACAGGCCCGGCCATGACGAGTACATTGCTCGTTTCGAGGATTGTCTCGCCACATGCCCCTTCGCCTCATCTTCATGGGCACGCCCGATTTCTCCGTGCCGACGCTGCTCGAGCTCGTCGCGCACGGCCACGAGATCGTGGCGGTCTACACCCGCGCCCCGAAGCCCGGCGGGCGGCGCGGCCTGCAATTGCAGCCGACGCCGGTCGAGGAAGCCGCGCGAAGACTCGGCATTCCCGTGCTGACGCCGAAGACGCTGAAGACACCGGAGGCGCTGGAAGAATTTCGCGCATTTGAGGCCGATGCGGCCGTCGTCGTCGCCTACGGCATGATCCTGCCGCAGGCGATCCTCGATGCGCCAAAGCTCGGCTGCTACAATCTGCACGCTTCGCTGCTGCCGCGCTGGCGCGGCGCCGCGCCCATCAACCGCGCGATCATGGCCGGCGATGCCGAAAGCGGCGTGATGGTGATGAGGATGGATGTCGGCCTCGACACCGGCGACGTCGCAATGGCCGAGCGCATCGCGATCTCCGACAGCATGACCGCGCTCGATCTGCACGATCGGCTGTCCCGGTTGGGTGCCGATCTGATGGTGCGCGCGATGGCCGCGCTCGAACGCGGCGGGCTCCAGCTCAAGAAGCAGAGCGAGGACGGCGTCACCTATGCCGCCAAAATCGAGAAGGCCGAGGCGCGGATCGACTGGACCAGGCCCGCGCGCGCCGTGCTGCGCCACATCCACGGCCTGTCGCCGTTTCCCGGCGCCTGGAGCGAGCTCGCGAACGTCAGCGAAAACGCGCGCGTCAAAATCCTGCGCTGCGAACTCGCCAAGGGCACCGGCGCGCCGGGCGAGGTGCTCGACGATCAGCTCACCATCGCCTGCGGCGAGGGCGCGATCCGCATCCTGGAGCTCCAGCGCGAAGGCAAGGCCCGGGTGCAGGCGGGCGACTTTCTGCGCGGCATGCCGATGAAGGCGGGCGCGAAATTCACCTGATACTGTCGTACCGCCGCGAAGGCGGTATCCAGTATGACCGAGGCTCTTGAGACTGAACCGAACCGTCACGGCGTACTGGATCGTCCGCCTGCGCGGACGAAGACACCGGAAACGATGCCCCGCTACAAGCTCACCATCGAATATGACGGCGCGCCGTTCTTCGGCTGGCAGGTGCAGGAGACGCTGCCGTCGGTGCAGGGCGCGCTGCAGGCTGCGGTGAAGGCGATGACCGGGGCGGATTTGCGCGTGCACGGCGCCGGCCGCACCGATGCCGGCGTGCATGCGCGCGGACAGGTCGCGCATGTCGATGTCGACAAGCAGTTTCCGCCGGGCCGTTTTCGCGACGGGCTCAACGCGCATCTGCGCCCGCATCCGATCGCGGTGCTCGAGGCCGAGATCGTGCCCGACAGCTTCGAGGCGCGCTTCTCGGCGGTCAAGCGCCACTACCGCTATCGCATCGTCAACACCCGCGCCAACCTCGCGCTCGACATCGGCCACGCCTGGCGCGTGCCGCGCCGGCTCGATGCCGACGCGATGCATGCGGCGGCGCAGCGCCTGCTCGGCAAGCACGATTTCACCACCTTTCGCGACACCGAGTGCCAGGCCAAATCGCCCGAGAAGACGCTCGACCAGCTCGACGTGCTGCGCGACGGCCGCGAGATCACGATTCTAACCTCGGCGCGCTCCTTCCTGCACAGCCAGGTGCGCTCGATGGTGGGTTCGCTGGTCTGGGTCGGCGAGGGGCGCTGGACTGCCGACGATCTCTCTGCCGCCCTCGCAGCCCGCAACCGAGCCGCCTGCGGCGTCGTCGCTCCGCCGGAGGGACTGTACTTGATGAAGGTGGATTATTAGCGCCTGATGCGGCCACAGGCGTCGTGGCCGGGCTTGTCCCGGCCATCCACGTGCGTCAACATGCAACCATGCATGGCGGATGGGTCTACATCCTGGCGAGCGCGCCGAATGGCATTCTGTATGTCGGTGTGACCAGCGACCTCATTCGTCGCATCTACGAGCATCGAAATGGACTCGTGCCTGGCTTCACCAAGAAGTACGGCGTCAAGCTGCTCGTTTATTTCGAGCGCTATGACGACATTCAAACCGCAATCCAGCGCGAGCACAACATCAAGCATTGGTCGCGGACGTGGAAGGTCAGGCTGATCTTGAAGGATAATCCGGAATGGCAGGATCTCTACGACACGATTGTCCAGTGAGGTGACCCAAGCTCTCACCACATCGTCATGGCCGGGCCTGTCCCGGCCATCCACGTTCTTTCTTGTCAGCGGGCGGCAAAGAACGTGGATGCCCGGGACAAGCCCGGGCATGACGGCGGTGGGTTGGGCAGCGATGAGCGCCTCACCCAAAATACCGCGTCAGGATCCCGCGATGCACCTTCGTGAGCTTCTCCAGATCCGTCACCGGCACGCGCTCGTCGACCTGGTGCATGGTCTGCCCCACCAGGCCGAACTCGATCACGGGGCAATAGCTGGAGATGAAGCGCGCATCCGAGGTCCCACCGCTCGTCGACAGCTCCGGCTTGCGCCCAGTCACCTCCTCGATCGCGGACACCGCAAGATCGGTGAAGGCACCCGGCTTGGTCACGAACACGTTGGAGTTGGACGGCTCCCAGACGATGCGGGCGCGGATGCGGTTGCCGCAGGCATTTGCCAGGCGCTGTTCGACCAGCTCGCGCAGGGATGCCTGGGTGTGGTTGTCGTTGTAGCGGATGTTGAATTTTGCGCGGGCCTGGCCGGGAATGACGTTGTAGGCGCTGTTGCCGACGTCGACCGAGGTGAATTCGAGATTGGAGGCTTGGAACTGCGCGCTGCCGTGGTCGAGCGGCTCGTCGGAGATCGCCACGATCAGCCGCGAAATGTCAGGCACAGGATTTGATGCGCGGTGCGGATAGGCGACATGGCCCTGCACGCCGTCGACATAGAGCGTGCCGGATTGCGAGCCGCGCCGGCCGACCTTGATGGTGTCGCCGAGCGTCTCGACATTGGAGGGCTCGCCCAGCACGCAATGATCGAATTTTTCGCCACGCTCGGCGACCCATTTCAGCAGCTTGATCGTGCCGTTGATGGAGACGTCTTCCTCGTCGCCCGTGATCAGGAACGAGATCGACCCCTTGCCGTCGCTGCGTGGCTTGCCGGCGTTGGCAGCGAGATGCTCCAGCACGGCAGCAACCGAGCAGGCGATGCCGCCCTTCATGTCGACGGCGCCGCGGCCGTGCAGGACACCGTCCTTCACCTCGCCGGAGAATGCGCCGACGCTCCAGGCACTCTCGTCACCCGGCGGCACCACGTCGGTGTGGCCGGCAAAGGTGATGTGCGGACCTTCCGTGCCGATCCGCGCGTAGAGATTTTCGACGTCGGCGGTGCCCGGCTCGCTGAAGGTTACGCGGTGGCAGGTGAATCCGGCCGCGTTGAGGGTCTTTTCGAGCACCCCCAGTGCGCCGGCATCGGCCGGGGTTACCGAGGGACAGCGGATGAGATCGCGGGCAATGGAGAGAGCGTCGGTCATGCGCGCCGGATCAATCCCGCAGCAGCTCGTTGATGCTGGTCTTGGACCGCGTGCGTTCGTCGACGCGCTTGACGATCACGGCGCAAGCGGTGCTCGGGCCGATCTGGCCGTTCTTCATTGGCTTGCCGGGCAGCGCGCCGGGCACCACGACGGAATACTCCGGCACTTCGCCCATGAAGATCTCGCCGGTCTCGCGGTCGACGATCTTGGTCGAGGCGCCCAGGAACACGCCCATCGCCAGCACTGCGCCCTTGCGCACGATCACGCCCTCGGCGACCTCCGAACGCGCGCCGATGAAGCAATCGTCCTCGATGATGACGGGCTCGGCCTGCAGCGGCTCGAGCACGCCGCCGATGCCGGCGCCGCCCGAAATGTGCACGCGCTTGCCGATCTGCGCGCAGGAGCCGACGGTGGCCCAGGTGTCGACCATGGTGCTCTCATCGACGTAAGCGCCGAGATTGACGAAGGACGGCATCAAGACGACGTTCTTGGCAATGAAGGCCGAGCGGCGGACGATGGCGCCCGGCACCGCGCGAAAACCGGCATCGCGAAAGCGGTTCTCGCCCCAGCCCTCGAACTTCGAGGGCACCTTGTCCCACCAGGTCGCCTTGCCGGGGCCGCCGGGAATGACGCCCATGTCGCTGAGGCGGAAGGACAGCAGCACGGCCTTCTTCAGCCATTGATTGACCTTCCACTTGCCGTCACTCCCGCGCTCGGCAACGCGCGCCTCGCCCTTGTCCAGGATCTCCAGCGACTGGTCCACGGCCTCGCGCACCTCGCCCTTGGTCGTGGTCGAGATGCCGTCGCGCCCCGCGAAGGCGCTGTTGATGGTGGATTCGAGGGCTGCAAGCGACATCGGAATTTCCTCTAGGGGCGGGAATTTTGATGGATTGGGGCGCTTTTTCGGGATTTGGAAAGGTCAAGTCAAGCGCGCATTCGCCTCTGCTGGGCTTGTTCCGGGCATCCTCCACCGTCATCCCGGGGCGATGTGAAACATCGAACCCGGAATCTCGAGATTTTCGGGTTCGCCCTTCGGGCGCCCGGAATGACGATGCATGGTTGACCGGCTATGGCCTCACCGCAGTGCCGCCAAGAAGCCCGTCAGATCGTCCGTGACGTGGTCGACATGGGCGGCGTCGCGGCCCTCCAGTTCCCAGTCCTCGCGCACCACCTCTTTCGTCCCATCCGGTACCACCAGCACCGTGGTCATGCCGAGCTGGTGCGGGACGGTGAGGTTGCGGGCGAGGTCCTCGAACATGGCGGCGCGGGTCGGATCGACCGCATGCTGGCTGAGGAATTTCTGGTAGGTCTGCGGCGCCGGCTTGGGCTCGAATTCGGCGGCGATGATGTCGAACACGCCGTCGAAATGCGAGGCGAAGCCGAGCCGCGCCAGCACCGCGTCGACATGGCTGACCGAGCCGTTGGTGAGGATCAGCTTGCGGCCCGGCAGCTTTGCGATGGCAGTGCCGAGCGCCGGGTTCGGCTCCAGCGGCGAGTGGTCGATCTTGTGGACATAGGCGAGATAGTCGTCGGCGGAGACGCCGTGCAGGGTCATCATGCCGCGCATCGTGGTGCCGAAGCGCCGGTAGTAGTCCTTCTGCATCGCCCGCGCTTCCTCCGGGCCGACGTTCAGCCAGTTGCAGACGAACTCCCCGATCCGCGCATCGACCTGCTGCCACAGATTGACGTGATGCGGATAGAGCGTGTTGTCGAGGTCGAACACCCAGGTGTCGACATGCGCGAAGGTGCGGGGTGGGGTCATCACAGCTCTCTCACTCACGGCATTGCAAAGCGCAGCGTCTTGCCGCCGCTCGACATGTCCACGGCGCCAAAGCCCGTCGGCGCAAATCCGCGCGCGCCGCAATCGGTCTGCTCGCTCGTCTCGAACTTGGTTTCGCGCGTGCAGAGCTGCCTGTCGCCGCCCCAGTTCAGCGGGCGGTCCTTCAGCTTGACGACGCGGTTGTCGGCGTCGACCGCTTCCGCGAAGCTGAAGATCTGCTTCGGCTGGCCGGTCACATCGGGGTGCAGGCAGGTCTTGGGATCGATGCGATACCAGCCGCGGCTCGTCACGGACTTGCCATCGTCGGTCGCGATCGCGGCCATCACCTTGTGCGGCGTGTCGTTGCACCAGGTGAGGCCGGTCGAAGAGGGTGTCTGCACGGCGTCGACCATGGTCTTGAACAAGTTCGGCGAGGCCACGATGTCCGACGGCAATCCGCGGCTCTTCAGGAACGCGGCCAGCGCGGCTTGCGTCTTCGGCCCGTCGACGCCATCGATCGGCGCCGCGTCGTAGCCTGCGATCACCAGCAGCCGCTGGATGCCGGCAAGGCGCGCCTGCTCGTCGTCATATTCGGAGTCCTCGGCGAGATAGGCAACGAGGTTGCCATCCGCTCCTTGCGTCGGCGTCACTTGCGTGAAGGCGGCCTGGGTCTGGCCGCTGCGGCATTGCCGCGCTGCGGCGATGACGAAATTGTCCTGCGCCACGCACAGCATGTCGCTGCCGCTTTGCGGGAGCGGGGAAGCGCCGTAGACGCCGAGCGCGCGGGCATTGAGCAGGATCCGGTCGGCCGTCAGCGTGCCCTGCACCACCACGCGGCAGGTGGCGGGATCGATCCTGAACCAGCCGCGCGTCGCGGTCGCCGCCTTGTCGTCGATGCCGATCGCGGCCTCCACGACATAGGACATGCGGTTGCAGATCTTGAGGTCGGCAAAGGCCGGCGCGGAGGAGAAGAGGAACGAGACGATCGCTGCCGGCAGCGTCATCAGGAAGCGCGCGAGAGGCGAGCGGCTGGCTCGTCGCTCTCTCCATTCGTCATGGCCGGGCTTGACCCGGCCATCCAGGGCTTGTTTCCGCAAAGAAAGAACGTGGATGCCCGGGACATCTGAGTGAAGACGCGCTTCGCGCTTTTGCCCGGGCATGAAGCCCTCGTTTCTTCGCCGCTCGTCTCTCACTTGTGGATCAGCGTGCCCGTGCCCTGGTTGGTGAAGAGCTCGAGCAGCACCGCGTGTGGCATCTTGCCGTCGATGATGACGACGCCCTGCACGCCCTGCTCCAGCGCGTAGATGCAGGTCTCGACCTTCGGGATCATGCCTCCCGAAATGGTGCCGTCGGCGATCAGTTTCCGCGCATCCTTGACCGAGAGCTGCGGGATCAGCTTCTTCGACTTGTCCAGCACGCCGGGCACGTCGGTGAGCAGCAGGAGGCGCTTGGCCTTCAGCGCGCCCGCGACGGCACCGGCAAAAGTGTCCGCGTTGACGTTGAAGGTATGGCCGTCCTTCGAGGTCGCGAGCGGCGCCAGCACCGGGATCAGCTCGTAGCCGATCAGCTGGTTCAGGAGTGTGAGATCCACCTTCTCGGGCTCGCCGACGAAGCCGAGATCGATCACCTTCTCGATATGCGAATCCGGATCGACCATGGTACGCGTCGCCTTCGACGCGGTGACCATGTTGCCGTCCTTGCCTGACAGCCCGACGGCCTTGCCGCCGGCTTCGTTGATGTAGCCGACGATCTGCTTGTTGACGGAGCCGGCCAGCACCATCTCGACGATCTCGATCGTCGCAGCATCGGTGATGCGCAGGCCGGCGGCGAATTCCGAGGTGATGCCGAGCCGCTTGAGCATGGTCGCGATCTGCGGCCCGCCGCCATGCACCACCACCGGATTGATCGCGGTCTGCTCGAGCAGCACGATGTCGCGGGCAAAGTTCTTCGCGGTCTCCTCGTCGCCCATGGCATGGCCGCCATATTTGATGACGATGGTTTCCTCGTCATACTGCTGCATGTGCGGCAGCGCTTCGGACAGGATGCGGGCCTGGTCGAGCGGAGAGATGTCGGTCATGTCGCGGTCTCGCTGGCGGGTCGGTTGGGCCGCGTTCTATCCGATTGGCGGGCAAGGCGCAAAGTGTGGTGTTCTTTCTTACCCTCCCCGCTTGCGGGCAGGGCTATCGCATATGACTTTTCGGACGGGCCTGAGCAAGCGCCTCGTCCTTCGAGACGACCGCTTTGCGGTCTCCTCAGGATGAGGCTCCGCTCAAGCGGTGTCCTTTGAAACTGCTGCTGCACACTCCGCCCCATCCTGAGGGCCCGCCGGAGGCGGGCGTCTCGAAGGATGGCCGCAGGCGAGTTTCCCGCCACGTTTCCTCATATGCGATTGCCCTCCAGGGGCAAGATGAAGCGTTACTTCCGCGCCACCACCGCGGCCACACTCACCGCCAGCCAGCTCGCAATCATCACCATTCCACCGGTCGGCGCCGCATACGGAAACAGCGAGTGACCGGCATATTGCCGCAAGGTGAGATCGCCCGCGAACAGCGCGGCGCCGATCACGAAGCCGAAGGCCGCCAGCAGTCCAATTCCGCCGTGCAGAAGGCCGCGCGTGAGCAATGCGACAGTCGCAAGTATGGCAGTTGCATGAAACAGCAGCATCGCGCTTGCCGATGCCAGCCGGCTTGCATCGGCACCATGGGCGGAGGCGGCGGCCAGCGCGACGCCGGCCGCGCCCATCAAGCCGGCAAGCCCAAGCAGCAGGCGGTACATAGGCATCACGAGGCCCGCTCTTCCAGGAGCTTCGCCATCGCGGCGCGCAGGCTCTCCATGCCGGTCGAGCTGCGTGACGACGTCGCGAGCACGGTCGGAAACGCGGCCGGATGCTTGGCCACCGCGGCCTCGGTCTCGGCGATGCGCGCTTGCAGCTCGGCCGCCTTCACCTGGTCGGCCTTGGTCAGCACGATCTGGTAGCTGACGGCGGAACGGTCGAGCGTCTTGAGCACTTCGAGGTCGACGTCCTTGAGGCCGTGCCGCGCGTCGATCAGCACGTAGACGCGCGCCAGCGAGGCGCGGCCGAGCAGGAATTTGTGGATCAGCTCGGTCCAGGACGCGACCTGGCTCTTCGGCGCCTTGGCATAGCCGTAGCCGGGCATGTCGACGAGGCGCAGGTCGCTTTTCCCGGGCACCTCGAAGAAGATCAGCTCCTGGGTGCGGCCCGGCGTATGCGAGGTGCGCGCCAGGCCGTTGCGCCCCGTCAGCGCGTTGATCAGGCTGGACTTGCCGACATTGGAGCGGCCGGCAAAGGCGATCTCCAGCCCCGCCATCGGCGGCAGCGTGGCGATCGAGGGCGAGGCCCAGATGAACTGCCAGTCGCGGGCAAACAGCTTTCGCCCGGCTTCGATCAGCTTGTCGTCTGACTTGTCTGTCATATGAAAGTCTATCCTCGCGTCATGGCCGGGCTTGTCCCGGCCATCCACGTCCGTCCGCATGGCACCCTCCAAAACGTGGATGCCCGGGACAAGCCCGGGCATGACGATGTGGAGGCCATTTGCGCCCGCATGACCGGGAACGCTCGCGTGAAGCTACGTCGCCTTCCGCGCGAACGTCGCCTTGAGATTGTCGAACAGCTCCACCTTCACGCCGTTGCGGCGCATGATGTAGCTCTGCTGGATCACCGAGAGCAGATTGTTCCAGGCCCAGTAGATCACGAGGCCCGCCGGGAAGCCCGCCAACATGAAGGTGAAGATCAGCGGCATCCAGTTGAAGATGAGCTGCTGCGTCGGATCCGGCGGCGTCGGGTTCAGCTTCATCTGGAACCACATCGTGATGCCCATGATGATCGGCCAGATGCCCAGCGCGAGGTAATGGCCGAACACCGGGATCGTGGTCGGATCGAACGGGATCAGCCCGAACAGGTTGAACAAATTGGTCGGATCCGGCGCGGAGAGGTCCTTGATCCAGCCGTAGAAAGGCGCGTGCCGCATCTCGATGGTGACGAACAGCACCTTGTAGAGCGAGAAGAACACGGGGATCTGGATCAGCACGGGAAGACAGCCGGCGACCGGATTGATCTTCTCCTTGCGGTAGATCTCCATCATCTCCTGCTGCTGCTTCACCTTGTCGTCGGGATAGCGCTCCTTCAGCGCCAGAAGCTGCGGCTGGATCGACTTCATCTTCGCCATCGAGGCGTAGGACTTGTTCGCCAGCGGGAAGAACAGCAGCTTCACGATCACGGTCACGAGCAGGATCGAGATGCCGAAATTGCCGAAGAAACGGAAGAAGAAGTCGAGGCCGAGGAACATCGGCTTGGTGAGGAAGTAGAACCAGCCCCAGTCGATCAACAGGTCGAAATGGTTGAGGCCGAGCTCCTTGTTGTAGCCGCCGAGGCCGGCGAACGGGAACACGCCGACGACGCCGGCTTCCTTGGCGCCGGCGAACAGCCGCGCGTTCGCGGTCGCGGTGCCGCCGATCGCGACGGTGACGGGATCGAGCAGATAGTCGGTCTGGTAGGTGTGGACGTTGCCGACCGGGTTCGACGAGAAGCGCGCCTGAAGCTGGGCATTGGTATCCGGCAGCAGCGCCGAGGCCCAGTACTTGTCGGTGATGCCGAGCCAGCCATTGGTGGTCTTGAAGTTCACCGCCTTGGCTTCGTCGATCTTCTTGTAGGCATATTCCTGCAAGCCGTGGTCGCCGAGATAGCCGATCAGGCCTTCATGCAGGATGTAGTAGCCCGAGACCTGCGGCGCGCCGTGGCGCGAGATCAGCGCGAACGGATAGAGCGTGACCGGCGCATTGCCGACATTGCTCACCTCGTCCTTGATGGTGAAGAGATAATGGTCGTCGATCGCAATGGTGCGGCGGAAGGTGAGGCCCTCGCCATTGTCCCATTTCAGCACCACCGGCGTCGACGGGGTCAGGCTGCCGCTGCCGTCCTGCTGCCAGACGGTCTGGGCATCGGGCATCTTCGCCGTTACGCCCGTCGCCGCCACCCAGCCGAATTCGGCGTAGTAGGGCTCCGCCGTGCCCGAGGGCGAATAGAGGATGATCGGCGGCGACTTCGGATCGACCGTTTCGCGGAATTGCACCAGCGCGATGTCGTCGATGCGGCCGCCCTTCAGCGAGATGCTGCCGGCGATCCGCGGCGTCTCGATCTTCACGCGCGGGCTGGCTGCGATTGCGGCATCGCGGGCGACGACCGGCTGGCCCTGCTGGCTCGCGCCCGGCGTTGCCGGCTGGGTCGCGGTGCCCGGCTGAGGCGCGGCACCGGGTGTCGCGGAGGCGGCCGGCTGCGGCGTGGTCTTCTGGAGATCGGTCTGCGCCTGCTGCTGGGCGCGCTGCTTCTCCATCTGCGGCATGTTGTAGAAATACTGCCAGGCGATCAGCACCAGGCCGGACAGAATGACGGCGAGGATGGTATTGCGATTATCGGTCATCTCGAATGTCTCGTCATCAATCCGGTTTGCGGCTGGCAGCGGGAGCGGGGCCGGGCCTCTGGCCGCGCGCTTTGGCCGTATGCCGCGCGGGCTTCGTGAACGCTATGCGCAGATCGTCGAGCATGCTGGCGAAGTCGCGCGAGAGCGCGTCCCTTCGTCCGACCAGCACATAATCATGATGAGGCTGCATCGACACCGGATCGAGCCGCTTCACCAATTCGCGAAGCCGGCGCCGGATGCGATTGCGCTCGGGGGCGTTGCCGTTCTTTTTGGTGACGGTGAAGCCGATCCGGATCGGGCCGAAATCATCGCGGCGACGGCTTTGCAGGACGAACGCGGGACTATTCACCCGCGCGCCATTGGCAACGGCGAGGAAATCCGCCCGCTGCCTCAGCCGATCCATGATGAAATCCCAAAAAGGGGGTCCGGCTCAGGCGCTCAGACGCTTGCGGCCGCGGGCGCGGCGGGCGGCGAGGACCTTGCGGCCGCCGGCAGTGGCGAGGCGGGCGCGGAAGCCGTGACGGCGCTTGCGCACCAGTTTGCTGGGTTGATAAGTCCGCTTCACGGGTTTTTCTCCGCTGACCGGGCAATTTGCCTGTAGAATTGATGGTAAAGTCCGGAAGATGCGGCCCAAAATGGGCCTTTTCCGGCCCCAAGAGAGCCGCTCCCGGTGTCGCACCGGGTCATCGCGGACAATTTGCGCGGCTTATAAGCGAGCGCCTTCTTTTCGTCAACGCCGCACAAGCGCGCGATTCCGGTGAATATCGCTGTTTGTGCGGGGTTTTTAACCCTTGAGGTGGCGACTCGCGATATCAGCGCTTACATCCCACCCTGGCAGATTAGCGATCCGTAATTTGACCGGTCTCCGGGCGGGCCGCATCCTCCATCAGCCAAGGCCAACAGGGGCGAATTTCGTGGTAGCCACAGATCGCCAGCCGATCCAGGATATGGATCAGCCGGACCAGCCGGCGATGCGGCCCCGCGGGTCGCGCGGGCTCGGGCTGTCTGGCAAGCTGCTGCTGCTTACCATTCCTCTGGTGATGATCGCAGCCGTGCTGCTCTACGTGCCCGCCATCGCCAACTTCTGGGTCAACCGGCTGAACGACCGCGTTGCGGCGGCCAACACGGCGGCGCTGGTGCTGGATGCCGCGCCGCTCGGCATGGTTCCCGATTCGTTGTCGCGCCAGATCCTGAAAAGCATCAATGCCCGCGCCGTCGCCATCAAGATGGGCCAGCAGCGCCGGCTGCTCGCCAGCGACAACATCCCGTCCGCCATCGAGCATGACATCGACCTGCGCGACATGACGGCCTGGGAGGCGATCACCGGCTCGTTCCGGATGATGCTGGAGACCGGCAACCAGGCCATCCGCATCGTCGGTCCCGGGGTCGGCAATGCCCAGTTCATCGAGATCGTCACCGACGAGCTGCCGCTGCGGCAGCAGATGTACCGCTTCTCCCGGAACCTCGTGGTGGTCGCGCTGATCATCGCGGTGCTGACCGCGGGCCTCGTCTATCTCGCCCTCCATTATCTCTTCGTGCGGCCGATGCGGCGGCTGACCGCGAGCCTGGTCGGCTTCCATGAGAATCCCGAGAGTTCGGCCGGGATCATCGTGCCGAGCCAGCGCAGCGATGAGATCGGGGTGGCCGAGCGCGAATTGTCGGACATGCAGCGCGACCTGATGTCGATGCTGCATCAGAAGAGCCGGCTCGCCGCCCTCGGCCTCGCTGTCTCCAAGATCAATCACGATCTGCGCAATCTGCTCGCCTCGGCCCAGCTCTTGTCGGACCAGCTCGCCAGCGTGCCGGATCCGCGGGTGCAGCGCTTTGCGCCCAAGCTCGTGCGTTCGCTCGAGCGCGCCATCGCCTTCTGCCAGTCGACATTGTCCTACGGCCGCGCCCAGGAGGCCGCGCCCGACCGCCGCATGATCCTGATCGAGCCGGTCGTGATGGAGGTGCGCGAGACCGCAGGGCTCGCCAACGATGCCTCGATCGCCTGGGTTGCCGCGGTCGAGCGCGGGCTTGCGGTCGATGCCGATCCCGACCAGCTGTTCCGCGTCTTGCTCAACCTCGTCCGCAACGCCGCCCAGGCGCTCGAAAGCCACGCGTCGGGTGAGGGCCGGGTGCAGCAGATCCGGATCACCGGAAAGCGTGAAGGCTCCGTCGCCATTATCGAGGTCTCCGACACCGGCCCCGGCGTTCCCCAGAAGACCCGGGAGCACCTGTTCGAGGCCTTCCAGACCTCCGGCCGCCCCGGCGGCAGCGGCCTTGGCCTCGCCATCGCCGCCGAGCTGGTCCGCGCCCATGGCGGCGACATCCACCTGGTCGAAGGCACCATCGGCGCCACCTTCCGGATCGTCATCCCCGATCGCCCCGTGGAACTGCTCTCCATCCGCAACGAACGGGCCAGGGCGTAGTCGGCCGGCGGCCGAGTGAACGAGCGGGGCGATCTCCATTCCTTCCGTCATTCCGGGACGACCCGAAGGGTCGGGCCCGGAATCCATAACCCCCGTTGGTGGTTATGGATTCCGGGCTCGCGACTTCGTCGCGCCCGGAATGACGATCAGAGGTGCGGAAATGCCCCAAAATACCGTCGAGGCAGATCTTGCCAATCGGGACAAGAGCGGTTAGTCAGAGCGCTCTTTCGCACCCCTCCCGGTCCTCCGGGAGCTGCGTCGCGGGTCATGCCCGCTAACGCTGTTTGCGAAAATGCGCCCGTAGCTCAGCTGGATAGAGCATCAGACTACGAATCTGAGGGTCGGACGTTCGAATCGTTCCGGGCGCGCCATTCTTCGACGCAGGTCAGGCAAGGCAGCATCTGGTCGCCAGACCGGGCCGAGACCGGATGGCCACGCCGTGTGAGGAGCTGGATGAGGATATCGCAGGCGTTCAAGTTCGAGGCGGCGCATCGGCTGCCAAACGTGCCCGAGACTCACCGGTGCAGCCGGCTGCATGGTCATTCCTATCGGGTCGAGGTCCAGCTGGATGGTCCGGTGGATCCGCACACCGGCTTCGTTGCGGACTTCTTCGATATCGAAAAATGCTTCGCCGACATCATGGGCACGCTGGACCACCAATGCCTGAACGAGGTCGAAGGACTCGAGAATCCAACCGCCGAGAACATCTCGGTCTGGATCTGGGATCGATTGCGGCCGAGCCTTCGGCAGCTATCGGCGATCCGGGTCTATGAGACGGCAGACTGCTGGGCCGAATATCAGGGGCGGTGACGACAGCTCTGCGCTGACCCGGCCCGGGCCTCACCGTCGCTCCATGAGCTGCAGCCGGTCATCGTGGAAATCGCGTCCATGGGCGCGGATGGACTGGCCGGCGCAGAGTGCGTGCTGCGGCTTCTTAGCGAGATAAGAACAATCCTCTTGCTAGCGATAAAGCCCTCAGGTGCCGACGCGCCCATCTTCGAGGCGGCCTCTGCGTCGCCGCTCACGAGAACACCGTCGGTTCTTCAGGCTGGGCTGTCATAGACGCCCCTGCGCAAAGCTACGCTCTGCGTTCAGATTCATGCGCCGCGCTCCTGTTATCTCCCTTCGCCGCTTCCAGCCGCGTCGCCTGCCCGCGCGATCTGCCAGGCGGAGGTTGCCTGCGACGCCCGTGGTGGCAGCAGTTTTCATTCCGTCAAATGCTTGGTTGCCCGTACTCCGTTTGGCTTGATGAGAGACTGTGTCCTTGTGGCGAGGCCGCCTTGGCCAGCCATTTATTTGACCTAGGTCAATGCGAGCGGCCTGGTTAGTGTCATACTCAACCATAGATTTATCAATCGAGGAGAGGGCTAATGCGCGTTGTATTGTTCAGCCTCGCAATTGTCGCAGCATCCAATGTTGTAGGACCCGTATCCGCTGCTGAGAATCTCAAAGGTACCTATCATGTCGTTGGGACTCAGGTCTGCCTCGTCGCCCCGGGTGGCTTCAAGCAGGACGCTAACGGCAATCTCACGATTCCTATCGGTGAGACGACCCTCAGCCAACTCACCACCGAAGGCCGCGTCATCTACCGTGGTGACGGGACGGGCGAGGCGAAGCAGACGTTCGTGACCATTGTTCCGCCACCCAATCCTCACGGAACGGCAGTGAGTGCGGGGACTATCTCCTATTCCTTCACCTATACGCGCGAGGGCGATCACGCCTATCGCATGAATATCAAGCCTGGCACATTCAAAGGAGTGCTGAATGCCGGGCCGAATGCGGGCCAACAATTCTCCATCGAGGGGGATAGTCGACTTTTCCGGGTTTCCGATGACGGTAAGCGGATTGGATCCGCAATAGACAAGCCATTCCTGCAAAAAATCAGATATTCGGGATGGGCTGAACCTGTCTCGCGCGTTTGCACTGCGATCAACAACCAGTCGATGATCAACGCAACCGTCGTGACGGAATAAAAGCGTGTAGCCAAACGATGGACTAGAAGTCCTCTCGGCTGAAGTCCGCGCATGCTCTTTCGGCTTGCGCCGACGCGCCACTTGCATGGCCGGCACGCTCATGTTCACCAAATTGGCTGGGAGGCCTCATCGCAAAGCTGGGAGGCCTCATCGCAAAGAGGGCTCGAGTGTCTTTCGAGTTGGGACTCCATTGCGGACTTGGCAGGATCCGGCAATACGGGACCGCTCGGCGGTCCCGTATCTCGTCCGACTAGTCCGTGAGCCCGCAAGCCTGCCGGATCGCGATCTGAACCGGCGAAGGCGGCAACACCGGATCGAACTCGCCCTTCGGCAGCAGCGGAGGCTGTGCCATGAAGCGCGGCCGTTTCCCGCGATGTGGTTGCGCGGCATGAACCAGGAACGGATGGCACAGATAGACGCTGCCTGCCGTGCCGGTCGCCAGTTCAACCTCGCAAGCCGCCGTCGAGGCGTAGTTCTCGGCAGAGAGCTGCCGCAGCGTCGCGCCTGCGTCGCCATGGGGCAGCAGCTCCCGCGCGATGGCAGCATGCGAGCCTTTCCGGATCCTCGTGGGTGCATCGTCCGGGCCAACATCCGAGAACAGGAAGAGCATCAGCAATGCGCGTCCGCTGCTCTTCACATTGGCACGCCACTCCATGAAATCCGGATCGGTGGTGCCAAAGCTCATGTCCACGTGCCAGCCATCATCACCAGGGGATTCCGCTGAGGGGAAGCGGATCGGAAAGGTCCCGAGGCCCCTGGGCGCAAGCCAGCGCCCTTCGCCCACGAGTTGATCGTAGGCTCTGTGCAGGGGCGGCGCATTCGCGGCTTCAATGAATGGGGGCGAAGCCTTGGAGCCCACCCGGACAACGGGTTGAGTCCAGTTTTCGGGTTGGTCCGGCGACAGGCCAATATCCGCCCACAGCTCGTCCCTGCATTGCTTTGCAAGCCGGGTGCTGAAGGCATCCTCGATCTTGACGAAACCGTGGTCGATGAAGTTCTGGACCTGACGGGGCGTCAGGCCAACCTGCTCGGTCTTGGGCATTGCACATTCTCCGCTCGGCTACCGCATCAAGCGCAGCCGGTTTGATCTGATCGGCGCAGATGCGCCGGAACGACTTTCTGCCGTTCAGATCAGCGGGAAGAATGTGGACATGAACATCATGGTGGGAACGTATACCGTCGCGGACCGTCGAATCAAGATGCGCTGGTCGCCCGTTGGAATTGCCCTCGAGCTCGGGCAGCCTCTCGCTGTGCAATGAGGCTGCCGCAAGCTCATGCGCGCGTCACGGGCAAGGGTGGCGCAGACCGTCGCGGCCCAGATAGGTTCCCGAGCCGGGATCGTAGGATCGAAAGCGCTGCGCACAGTAGGAGGCGGCATTGGATTGAGCCTGGCTGTTGGCGATTGCGCCGCCGATGATCGCGCCCGCTGCGAGGCCGCCGAGTACGGCTGCGCCGGTGCCGTAATGGTGCCTGTGGCCGTAACCATGCCCATGTCCGTACCTATGTCCGTACCCATGCCGGTACTGCACCTGCTGCACGCCTGAGTCGGGACCGGGATTGCCGATCGGCAGCGGCGCCGCGAGCGCCGGCGAAGCAGCCGCCGAGAGCATCGCTCCAGCGGCCGCGAGGACGGCGAAAGTTCTACACATTGTCATGTCGCGCTCCATGTTGTTGAGGATGCCGGAGCAACGGCGGGTTGCCCGCTCCGTTCCTTCAGCGCGGGGCAAAATGGTTGGTCTTAAGGATGCAGGCGGAACAATATGGAGCTCAGCCCTTCACCGCAGGCCCTGTTCATCGATCAGAATGCGGTGGATCTCGATGCGTTCCGGCAGCTCGATCAGGAATTCCGCATCGCGCGCGAGATGATGGACCTTGGTCGGCTCGCCCTTGGTGAAAGCCGTCATGGCCTCGATGTCCGGCCAATAGGAGATGGTCGTGAACCAGGTCTCCTCAGCACGGTCCTCGCGACGCAACTGCTGCACGCCGAGTGCGGTCTTCAACAGCGGCGGAATGCCCTCAGCCTGCAGATAGGCTTGGTAGGCGTCAGCGAGGTCGCGGCGGGTCCTGCCGCGCCAGATGCGGGCGATGGTCGGTTTGGTCGCCATGGTGGATTCCCTTGCGGCAACGACAAATGATCTTGCGTACGAGATCGGCAATCCTTCTCTCCAGCATGAACGCGATGTTCGCATTCTGGTTGCATGCGCATCTATGTCATGTTTTCCGTCGGTCGCGCCGGGAACTTGGTGCCGGTCGCCTCGATGTGCCGTAGCGTCTCCGTGTTCGGCGGCGGATCGGTGACACCGCCGCGGCACGATTCGCTGGTCATTGATCTGAAACAATGATGGCGCTCGGGCCAAATGCTAGGGCGAGTCGCAGTTCACGGCGCAAGGCTCCCCAGGCCAGTACAAGACAATCTCCGCGCGTGATGGAATCAGAGGGCTCGATGGGACGACTACTGAATATTGTGACGCCGCTGCATACGGCGACCAAGCGCGACTACATGGCCCGCATGAACGACGACAAGATCGCCTGCTCGCTGAAAGCGCGGGAATACGAGGCCGATTATTGGGATGGCGACCGCCGCTTCGGCTATGGCGGCTATCGCTTCATCGAGGGGCGCTGGGCGCCGGTCGCCAAGGCGCTGATCGAGACCTATGGCCTGAAGGATGGGTCCAGCGTGCTCGACGTCGGCTGCGGCAAGGGCTTTCTGCTCTACGAGATGCAGAAGATCCTGCCCGGCTTGAAGGTCGTCGGCTTCGACATCTCCAAGCACGGTCTCGCACATGCGCACGAGCAGGTGAAGCCGTACCTCTTCAACTATCGCGCCCAGGACGTCTATCCCTATGGCGACGACAGTTTCGATCTCGTCATCTCGCTCGGCACCTTGCACAATCTCAGGCTGTATGAGCTCGAGGCGGCGGTCAAGGAGATCGAGCGGGTCGGGAAGAACAAGTACCTCATGGTCGAGGGCTACCGGAACGTCGCCGAAATGCACAACCTCGAATGCTGGGCGCTGACGGCGGAGTCCATCCTGCATACGTCGGAATGGATCTGGCTGTACGGCAAGCTCGGCTACACCGGCGATTACGAATTCATCTATTTCGAGTGACCGGGCGCTGCTGATGGATATCAAGACTGCCAAGGCGGCAATCCTCGTCGAATCCGGCAAGCCGCTGGTCGTCGACGAGTTCACCCTGCCTGATACGCTCGAGCACGGCCAGGTGCTTGCGCATGTGCACACCTCGAGCATCTGCGGCGCGCAGATCAACGAGATCGACGCCGTCAAGGGCGTCGACAAGTTCCTGCCGCATCTGTTGGGGCACGAGGCGCTGGCAACCATCGTCGAAACCGGCCCCGGCGTCGTCTCCTGCAAACAGGGCGACACCGTCGTCATGCACTGGCGGCCGGGCAAGGGCATCCAGTCCAATACGCCGGTCTATTCCTGGCGCGGCAAGCGGCTCAATGCGGGCTGGGTCACCACCTTCAATGAATATGCCGTGGTCTCGGAGAATCGCGTCACGCCCGTTCCCGCCTCGATCGATCGCACCAGCGCGCCGCTGCTCGGCTGCGCGGTGACGACCGCGCTCGGCGTCGTCAACAACGATGCGCAGATCGCCATCGGCGAAGCTGTCGTGGTGTTCGGCGTCGGCGGCGTCGGATTGAACATCGTGCAATTTGCCGCGATGGTCGGCGCCTGGCCGGTCATTGCGATCGACCGCCTCGACAACAAGCTGGCGATGGCGAGGGATTTCGGCGCCACCCACGCCATCAACTCCGAGGCGGTGAAGGATGTGGCCGCCGAGGTTCGCTCCATCACGGGGGCCGACGGACCCGACAAGGTCGTCGAGACCACCGGCGTCAAGAACTTGATCGAGCTCGCCTACGAGATCACGGCGAAGAAAGGCCGCTGCATCCTCGTCGGCGTACCCCGCGAGAAGGCCGAGATCTATACGCTTCCGCTGCACTTCGAGAAGGTGCTGAAGGGCTCGGAGGGCGGGCAATGCCAGCCCGCGCGCGATATCCCGCGTCTGGTTCGCCTGAGCGACGCCGGCAAGGTGAGCTACCGCGGCATCGTGACTGACGAGTTCGCGCTCGATGACATCAACGACGCGCTGGACTTGATGCGCAGCGGCACATCGGGACGGATCCTTCTGAACATCAGCTGAGCGCTGCGTCCAGGTCGCAAGTTTCGTCCCGGACGGGATGAATCGTGATCGAATCGGTGCGATCCGGGGTGAGGGGGTTGCGGCCTCGCCGCTTGCCGCGGCCCTCGCGCAATCCGATCTCCTGCCAAGCACCAAGGCGCCGCTGCCGCCGGCATGGCCGAGCCGCGTGCCGCGATGACTTCGCGCCGCGCGCCGTAACCGCCGGTTAACCATGGATATTTACGGTGCAGCAAGCCTCTGAGCTATGACTGTCAGTTGATTTCGAGTCCAACCCCATGGCGTTCGGTAGCCGCGCATCTCCGCGAAGCATCGCCCCGACGGAGCAAGCGGCTTCGTGGGAAGCGCCGCGGGCTGCGAAGGTGAGGCCTGACGGTACCGGGTCGGCCCCGATCAAGGGATCGCTGACCGTCTTCGGTACACTCTCCTTTCTGCGAGAGAACGGCCGGCGTATTCTGACGCTGGCCGCGGCGCTGTTCGCCCTCGGCATCGTCGTCCTGGTGGTTCTTCCGGTCCGCTACGCCGCGACGGCCCTGGTCGTGCTCGATCCCCGCGAGCTGCGCGTGACCTCGGATCAGGAGGTGCTGCCGGGCATCGGCCAGGATGCCGCAGCGCTCCAGAGCCAGATCGAGATCGCAAAATCCGACGGTTTTCTCCGCCCCCTGATCGAGCAGCTCAAGATCGCGGACGACGAGGACATCGCCGGCGGTCATACCGACATGACGCGCCTGCTCGAAAGATTCCGCAAGCGCCTCGAAATCACCCGGCGCGGGCTCACCTACGTCATTGCGATCTCCTTCACCTCGAACCGGCCCGAACGGGCCGCTTACTACGCCAATGCGATCGCCGAGGCATTCGTTGCCAGCCAAGGCCGCGTGCGCACCGAGGCAACCGACGAGGCCGCCGACTGGCTCAAGGACCGGCTGAAGACGCTGAACGAACGCCTGCGCACGTCGGAAGATGCCGTCGCCGCCTTCCGGCTCGAGCACAACATCGTCAATGCGGGCAAGGAATCCACCACGCAGCAATTGCGGGTGACCGATTTGTCCCAACAGGTCTCCGCCGCCCGCGCGCGCACCGAGGAGGCCAAGGCGCGCTACGAGCAGGTGCAACGCGACCTCAAGGCCAATGTCGAAGGGCCGGTGAAGCAGGATCTGCTGAGCATGCTGCGCGCGCAGCGCTCGGCCTTGAATGACCAGATCGCGCAGAAGAAGGCGGTGTATGGCGATCGCCATCCCGACCTCGCGATCTCCTACAGCCAGCTCGCCGACATCAACCGGCAGATCGAGATCGAGCGGAAGAAGAACATCGACACGGCCAAATCCGAATATGAGGCCCAGCGCGAGCAGCAGAACGCGCTGGAGAAGCAGCTCAAGGCGGTCGAGACGAAGATACTGGTCGATGGCCAGGCATTGGTGAAGCTGCAGGAGCTGCAGCGCGACGCCGACGCCAACAGGAACATCTACGAGCAGTTCCTGTCGCGGTTCAAGACCACCAACGAGCAGCGTCAGCTGCAGGCATCCCAGACCAAGGTCGCCTCGATCGCCATTCCGCCGGTCCGCTCGACGCGTCCGCCGCTCGCCTTGCTGCTTGCGGCGCTGGCGATCGGCTCGCTGTTGACGTCAACAGGCGCCGTTGCGGTGATGACGAGCGTGTCCGCCGACGAGCCCGCGTCCGTTCAGGCGCCAGCATCTGTGGACGCGGAGGAGGCCCCTAGCCGGCAAGTCCCGCCGCCGCCCGCCGCCGTGCCTCGGCCCGAGCCGATGCCCAGCCTTGTCGTCTGGGCCCGTATCCCCGAGCTGGCGTCCGGAGCCGGGGCCAGCACCGTCTGGCAAAAGCCCGTCACCACTTCGGCCGAGCTCGATGTCGGCCCCCATCTGCGGCCGCTGCTCGAACGCATCGACCGTGTGCCGGTGCGCGGCTGCAAGGTCGCGCTGGTGTTGTCGGTCGGCAAGAGCGCCGGCGGCAACACGGTTGCACGCTCCCTCAATCGCGCTGCCGTGAATCGGGGCATGATGAGCGTGCTGATCCGGCTCCAGCCGGAATTCGCAAGTCACCAGCCGCCGGTGACGGAATGGCACGACGGTTCGACCACGGCGGGCCTTCAATCGATCGAGGAGCTGCTGAGCGCCGGCCGAAAGCCCGATGCGAGGCCCGAGGACGACATTCGTTCGGAGTTCGACCTGATCATCGTCCACGCCGGCAATCTCGCCTTGCAGCCCGACGCCATCGCCCTGGCCTCGCATGCGGACCTGATCGTCCTGGTGGCGCGCGCCGGCGAGCTCGGTTCGGCCGCGATGCGCAGGGTGACCGCGGCGCTGTCAAAACATGCGGCGGTGCCGACCGGCCTCGTCGTCAATCATGTGCCCGCCGGTTCAGTGGCGCCTCAGCCCGAGGGCGGCGCATTGGGTCTTGCGGTTTGACGACGACGACGCAGCGGCGGTGATGCTGCTGTCGCTCTGATGAGCAGGACCTGCTGCACGACATCCGCAACCTGCCTTACCCGATCCGGGCCGGCGATCCCGCCGATCGATGTGGGGCTCGCCTGCGAGCGGCCCAACGCGGAGCCGCCCGGCATTGGCTTGGCGATCATCGCATTGTCATGCTCCGGTCATCTTGGCTGCATCGTCCGTTGCTTTTTTCCCGGCGCGCCAGAGCCTCTTCGGTTCCGATGACATCGGAACGGAGCTCTGGATTGTTGCTTGACGCGTTCTCTTGACGCGAGCCGGACGTCACGTCGCTCGAGAACGCTCTGGGGAGAGCTGACATGCAACTGATCGAGACGATTTCGGCCGGCCGCCGGCTGGTCCTCAAGGGCATCGCGGCAGCAGCCGTGGCGCCGCTTGCGGCACCGGCGATGGCGGCTGAAAGCCTTCCGGCGCAGCCGACCGGTTCGGCGGTCGCTGTCGCCACCGACAAGGCCTATTGGGCGGCTGTGAAGGGGCTCTATGCCGTCACGCCTGATGTCGTCAATCTCGAGAACGGCTATTGGGGCATCATGGCCGAGCCCGTGAGGCGCGAGTTCATCCGCCAGTCCGACATGGTCAACTATCAGAACACCTATTACGCGCGGCTGCGCGCGGGTACGGATTTCGAGGCCGTCCGCGCCAAGGTGGCGGAGGCGGTCGGCGCGGCGCCCGAGGAAATCGCGCTCACCCGCGGCGCGACCGAAGCGCTTCAGCTCCTCATCGGCGGCTACAACAGGCTGAAGCCCGGCGACGGCGTGCTCTATGCCGACCTCGACTACGATTCGATGCAGTATGCGATGAACGCGCTGAAGGCGCGCCGCGGCGTCGACGTGGTCAAGTTCGATGTGCCGGAGCCCGCCACCCGCCAGGCGGTGCTCGACGCCTATGCCCGCGCCATCGAGGCGAACCCGAGGACGAGACTTCTCCTCCTGACCCATGTCGGCCACCGCACCGGCTTCGTCATGCCGGTCGCCGAGATCGCCCGCATGGCGAAGGCCAAGGGCATCGACGTCATCGTCGACGCCGCCCATTCCTGGGGACAGATCGACTTCCGGGTGAGCGAGCTCGAGGCCGATTTCGTCGGGTTCAATCTGCACAAGTGGATTGGCGCGCCGGTCGGCGTGGGCTTCCTCTACATCAGGAAGGACCGCCTCGCGGCCATCGATCGCGACATGGGCGACGAGGATTTTCCGGAGAGCGACATCCGCTCGCGGGTGCATACCGGCACGGTCAATTTCGCCACGGTGCTGACGGTGCCCACGGCCGTGGCGCTGCATCAGCAGATCGGCGCGGCGGCCAAGCAGGCCCGCCTGCGCTATTTGCGCGACTACTGGGTGAGCCGCGTCCGCGGATTCAAGGACATCGAGATTCTGACGCCCGACGAAGTCGGCTCATATGGCGCGATCACGTCCTTCCGCCTCGCCGGCAAGACCAGCAGGGCCGACAACGACGCGACGGTGGCGAAGCTCAGGGACGGCCACAAGATCCTGACGGTGCGCCGGGCCGGCATTGCCAAGGGCCAGTGCATCCGCGTGACGCCCGCCCTCTACACTGACGAGGCCGACCTCGACCGTCTCGTCGAGGCGCTGGCGGTCATAACGGGGACGAAGAGGGGGTGAAGGCTGGCAAACCAAATTTGAGAGCAGTCTCGTGCGGCCATTCGAGACGCCCGCTTAGGCGGGCTCCTCAGGAAACCGCAAAGCGCCTCAGATCAAGCCTTGCCACATGAGCTGTTGCTCTGATGCAAGCTGGCGACGTCGGTACGGCCCTGGCTCTCCGTGACCTGGATCAACGTGATTGCACCGGGGGTGACGATTCCCATCTGCGGTTGGGCGGAGAGGTAGGTGGTGCTGCCGGCACGCAGATCGAGGCTCACCTTCTCACTTCCTTGCCCGAACAGGTTGCTGCTCAGCGGAAGATTGTTGACTGCAACCTCGTGGCGGCCCGGAGGCAGCTCGCAGGCGACGAACCCCGCGGCCTGGCTGCCGCCAATGACGCGTCCATCGACCGCATAGCTTGGCTGGACTGCGAAGCCCAGGGCGGATGAGCGATAGACCACCAGCCGTGCGGTGTTTGCATTGACGTTATCTGTCAGAGCCGCGCTGCCCATCGGCCCTGATGCACACCCCGCAAGCAAGAAAGCCGCAACGAAGATCCCCAGACGCAAGCCCATCCCAACCCCCTGATTCAGTCCAACAGTCCCCAAGGGATCATTGGCGGGGGTGGTGCACGAAGTCAATCGCGACTTCTGGTCGTGCCGCGCCGGTCCATGTCACCGCCACCCCAACGCCGGCGCCACGTGCGTCAGGATCGCCTCGATCGCATGCGCGCAATAGGCGACGCCAAGCTGGTTCGGGATCGTCAGCAGCAAGGTATCGGCCTCGGCGATGGCCTCGTCCTGGCGGAGTTGCTCGATCAGCACATCCGGCTCGGCGGCATAGGAGCGGCCGAAGATGGCCCGGGTCTGCGGATCGATGAAGCCGATCTGGTCTTCGCCGCCGCGCTCTCCGCCGAAATAGGCGCGGTCGCGATCGTTCATCAGTGCGAAGATACTGCGGCTGACGGACACGCGCGGCTCGCGGCTGTGGCCCGCCTCCTTCCATGCCGCGCGAAAGCTTCGGATCTGCGCGGCCTGTTGCACATGGAAGGCTTCGCCGGTCTCGTCGCTCTTCAGCGTCGAGCTCTGTAGGTTCATGCCGAGCTTCGCCGCCCACACCGCGGTCGCGTTGGAGCCGGCGCCCCACCAGATGCGTTCGCGCAGGCCCTGCGCATGCGGCTCGAGACGCAACAGCCCCGGCGGGTTCGGAAACATCGGCTGCGGATTGGGCTCGGCAAAACCGTCGCCGCGGAGCAGGTCGAGAAAGACCTCCGCATGGCGCCGGCCCATGTCGGCATCGCTCTGGCCTTCGGCCGGCTGATAGCCGAAATAGCGCCAGCCGTCGATCACCTGCTCCGGCGAGCCGCGGCTGATGCCGAGCTGGAGCCGGCCGCCGGCGATGAGATCGGCGCTGCCTGCGTCCTCCACCATGTAGAGCGGGTTCTCGTAGCGCATGTCGATCACGGCCGTGCCGATCTCGATCCTGCTGGTCCTGGCGCCGACGGCCGCAAGCAGCGGGAAGGGCGAGGCCAGCTGCCGCGCAAAGTGATGGACGCGGAAATAGGCGCCGTCTGCGCCGAGCTGTTCCGCCGCAACGGCAAGCTCGATCGATTGCAGCAGCGTATCGCCGGCGGAGCGGGTCTGCGATTGCGGCGAGGGCGTCCAGTGCCCGAAGGAGAGGAATCCGATCTTTTTCATGGGCGTCATTTAATGACGCACGGGACGGCGTCAACCATCTGCACGGATGCCGGTGCTCTGCGGTTAGGACATTGCGAAATGTTCGGCGCGCTCCACGAGGAGATCCAGGAAGGTTCGCGCGCGTGGCGACATCCACTGCGTCTCCGGATAGACCGCGTGCAGCGGCAGCGCGGCGATCGTGTAGTCGGGCAGCACATGCTCGAGCTCGCCGCTGCGAAGGCCGTCCGCGGCATTCCAGTCGGGCAGGACCGCGATGCCGAGATGATGCATCGTCGCCTCCTGCATCGCGTCGGCATCGTCGACATGAATGGGTCCGTTGATGGACGCGACGTGACGGCCATGCTCGGATTCGAAGGCCCATTGATGCGCCGGCGACATCCTGGAATAGACGATGCACTGGTGCGAGCCGAGATCGTCGGGCGTCCGCGGCATCGGGCGGCCGTGCAGATAGGTGGGCGTCGCAACCAGGTAGCGCTGCACGGTGCCGAGCCGGCGGGCGACCAGCGTGCTCGCCTCCAGGTTACCGATCCTCAGGGCAATTTCGATGCCTTCCTCCACCAGATTGACGAACCGCTCGCTGAAGCGGATGTCGACCCGAACCTCCGGATAGTGACGCACATATTCGGCGATGACGGGCATCATGTAGCGCCGTCCGAACGACGACGGCACGCCGATCCGCAGCGTGCCTGTCGGGCGGGGCGCCGCCTGCTCGACGCTCGACCGTGCCATGTCGAAACTGTCGAGGATCTGCCGCGCGAGATCGTAGATCCGGTGCGCCTCGGCCGTCGGCTTGAGCGTGCGCGTCGTACGCGAGAACAGCTGTGTGCCGAACTCGCTCTCCAGCAGCGCGATGCGCTTGCTGATCGCGGGCTGGCCAATGCCGAGCTCCTTGGCCGCCGCCGAGAAGCTGCCGCCTTCGAGGGTGCGAACGAAAGCGCGCAGGCAATCGATCCGGTCCATAATTCATTCCAATCCGGAATAAATGATATCCCATATATTCCGTAGTGCGCAACATGTCGGGCCGCTAGGCTCCCTCAAAACAAGCAATCGGGAGGGAGTCACATGGCACGCCATATCGGAATTGTCGGCGCCGGCATCGCCGGCCTGCATCTCGCGCTCTACCTGCAAAAGCATGGCGTGGACGCCACTGTCATCACCGACCGGCCGCCCGAGGACTACCGCAACATCCGGCTGCTCAACACCGTCGCGCATCACCACGTCACGATCGCCCGCGAGGACTATCTCGGCGTCAATCACTGGATCGATCCGAAGGATCACTATTATTACCACGACCACGTCTTCAATTTCCCGCAGCCGCTGAGATTTCGCGGCGATTTCTCCAAACCAAGCCGCGCCGTCGATTATCGGATCTATCTTCCTGCCCTGATGCAGGATTTCAACAAGCGCGGCGGCAGGATCGAGTATCGCCGGATCGAGGAGCGCGACATCCGTCCGCTGGTCTCGCGCTTCGATCTGCTGGTCGTCTCCACCGGCAAGGGGCCGCTCGGCCAGCTCTTCACCTACCGTCCGGAGCACACGCCTTATTCGCAGCCGCAGCGGCGGCTGTGCGTCGGCCTCTACACCGGCGTGCGGCAGCCCGACCCCATGAACGTCACGCTTTCGGTCTCTCCCGGGCATGGCGAGATGATCGTGATCCCGACCATTACGTTCGGCGGGATTGCCAATGCGTTGCTGATGGAGAACGTCCCGGGTGGCGACATGGAGGAGCTGGCGACGCTCAGCTACGACGACAACCCGAAACACTTCCTGAAGGTATTGCTGGGCAAGCTGGAGAAGCATCACCCGACCACTTACGACCGCATCGATACCGCGCGCTTCGACCTCGCGCAGCCGCAGGATCTGCTGCAAGGCGGCGTGGTCCCGACCGTGCGCAGCACGGTGGTCGAATTCGACGACGGCAAATGCGCGATCGCGCTCGGCGACGTCCATGCGATCGTGGATCCCATGATGGGGCAGGGCGCCAATGTCGCCTCCTATGCGGCCTTCGTGCTCGGCGAGGAGATCGTCAACGCCGATGCGCTCGATTCGCGCCTCTGCGAGAAGATCGATCTGAAGCGGCAGGACCGCGTGCTGGCGGCCTCGCGCTGGACCAATGTGATGCTGCAGCCGCCGACGGAAGCGCTGGGCATGCTGATCGGTGCGATGAGCCAGACCCCCGCGCTGGCGAACGAGTTCACGGAGAATTTCAACTATCCGGACCGGCAGTGGGACCGCATCTCCACGCCGCAGCGCATCCAGGCCTGGATCGAACGCATGTCGGCGCCGCCTGAGCCCGTCAGGGCGATTGCGTGAAGTCGATGCGAAGCGGAGACTGAGATGTCGCGCGTCAATCCCGCCTCGTTCCGCGAGGCCGCGTCGCGCTTTGCGACCGGTGTCGCCGTGCTGACCGCGTTGGACGAGCACGGTTGTGTCTGTGGCATGACGGCGAACAGTTTCGTCACCGTCAGCCTTTCTCCACCAACCGTGCTGGTTTCCGTCATGCCCGGCCGTATGCTTCGGGCGATATCGGCGACGGGACGTTACTGCGTCAACGTCCTGCCGGATCACGGCCGGGATCTGTCGCGGCATTTTGCGAGCCAGCCGAACACCGGCGTGGCGCCGCATTACGACATCGTTGACGGCCTGCCGCGCCTGTCCGGCTGCATGGCCTGGTTCGCCTGCGAGGTCACACGGCACGTCGAGGTCAGCGACCACACGCTGATCATCGCTGAAGTCTCGGGCTGCGACCATCGTGACTCCACGCCGCTGGTGTTCTTTTCGAGTCGGTATCATCTCGGGCCGGGCGTGCCGGTTGATCGGTGACGGAGCCGTGACGTCTCAGGCGTCCTCTCCTCACCATCTGGGGCGTTCTCCGTCCTGAGAGCGGCATCGCCGGGGGCTTGATCTAGATCAAGCGTCACGCGCTTTGTGGCACCTAGCGTCAAGGTTGTGTGCAGAGGAGGGAAGGCAATGCGGATATCCCGTCGCCAGGCGACCATTGGCGGTCTAAGTCTCTTTGCAGGCTCATCATTCGGTACATTGGCCCGTGCAGAGTTCGGCGACATCTTGCGCGACTTCGGTGAAGGAGTGGAAGAGTTTGCCGTGGCCCAGGATGCCTACATCTACGGCTATCCGCTGGTGACCATGGAATATACGCGAAGAGTCATCACGAATGTCGCGAGCCCGGTGGGCAATCGCGCGCCGATGGGCCAGTTCATCAAGTTGCGCCAATATCCCGACGCTTCGTTCCGCGATGTGACCGCGCCCAATGCGGACACCCTCTACACGACGGCATTCATCGACGTCGAGAAGGAGCCGTGGGTCCTCAGTATCCCCGACATGAAGGACCGCTATTTTCTGTTTCCGATGCTGGACGGCTGGACCGACGTGTTTCAGGCGCCCGGAAAGCGAACCACGGGGACCGGCGCGCAGACCTACGCCATCACCGGGCCGGGCTGGAAGGGGGCGCTTCCCTCGGGCGTCAAGGAGTACAAGTCGCCGACCAGCCTCGTGTGGATACTCGGACGGATCTACTGCACGGGAACGCCGGAAGATTACGCTGCGGTCCATGCTGTCCAGGACCAGTGCAAGCTGGTCCCGTTGAGCAGCTACGGCAGGCCCTATACGCCGCCAGCCGGCGAGGTCGATCGATCCATCGACATGAAGACCGCCGTGCGCGATCAGGTGAATGGCTTGGATACCATCGCCTATTTCACACTCCTGGCGCGGCTCATGAAGGCGAATCCGCCGGCCGCGGCGGATGCCCCCGCGCTCGCCAGGTTTGCACGGATTGGCCTCGTCGCCGGACAGGAGTTCGATCCGAGCAGATTGCGCAATGCGGACTTCGCAAAACGTGTCCCGCAAATCGCCTTCGATCGCATCATGCTTCAGTTCAAGGTCAACAAGGAGATCAAGGATATCAACGGGTGGGGTTACACGACCAAAACCGGGATCTACGGGACCGACTATTTCATGCGGGCATTCGTCACGGCCGTCGGTCTCGGCGCGAACCGGCCGCAAGATGCCGTCTATCCCAGTTCGCAGAAAGATGGCGAAGGCAAAGCCTATGACGGAGCCGCCAAGTACGTCCTGCGCTTTGCAAATGGACAATTGCCGCCTGCGCGCGGCTTCTGGTCGCTGACGATGTATGACAGCAACTACTTCTTCGTGGCCAACCCGATCAACCGCTATTCGATCAGCGCCCGGCAGAATCTGAAATCGAACCCGGACGGCTCCATCGACATCTATATCCAGAAGGACTCGCCGGGAGCAGACAAGGAATCCAACTGGCTCCCGGCTCCATCCGGCAAATTCCAGCTGATGATGCGCTTGTACTGGCCGAATGAGAAGAGCCCCTCGATCATCAACGGCACGTGGAAGCCGCCACCGGTGAAGAAACTGGCTGCGGTCGTACAGCGCTAAAGTGGAATGGCTTTAGGTTGAATCGATTGCCGCGGCTCCTTCACCTCTCCCGCTTGCGGGAGAGGTCGGCGCGAAGCGCCGGGAGAGGGCTTTCTCCTCTTGGGGATTGTCCCGTTGGGGATACACCCTCTCCCCGACCCTCTCCCGCGCGCGGGAGAGGAGTGCACCTCCGTCGTTGCAGCGATCAAGCCTCATCTCATCACGCTCTAGACGGCGACGCCACGAGATTGCGATTGGTCTCCTGAGATCCGATCGAGGGGATCAATTGCTTGTCCAGCGTCTGGTACGCTCGTGCCCCCTTGCCGGCTCGCACCGGTGAACTGGCCATGTCGGGCATGAAGGCAGAACGGACACAGCCTGCGTCGCGGACCAGTCGATTGAAGCCCTGGCCCATCCGGCTTTGCATTGAGGCCCGGCCGCGTGGACCAGGCCGTGACACTTCAGGCGTAGGCCACCCAGCCGCGGAAGGCGAAGCCGGTGTAGAACAGCGTTGGATCCGAGAAGCCGGCCTCGCGCAAAACCGCTTCGTCCTGCGCGGGCGCGAGAATCTGAAGATGGTTGGTGACGGCGTCCCGTGCGGCCGCGGCCTGCTCCGGCTCGACGCCGGATGCGGCCAGGAATGCCGAGTACCGCGACAGCCACCGCGGGCGTTCCTCGTCGCCGTCAGGAGCGCTCAGATGGGCGACCACGAAGGGCGCGCGCGGCTTGAGGCGGCGGCGGACTTCGGCGGCGATGCGACGCCGTTCCGCGACGTCGACGAAGTGCAGGGTCAACAGGCAGGTGGCGCCATCGAACGGTCCTGCCGGGGCATCGTCGATATAGCCCTGATGAAGGTGTGCGCGCGACGCGAGCGACCCCAGCGTCTGGCCGGCGAGCGCCAGCATCGCCTCGGAGGGATCGACCCCGTCGAAGCTCCAGGCGGGATGCGCTTGCGCAAAGGCCTTTAGCTCCAGGCCGCCGCCGGCGCCGAGGACGAGCACCCGCGCATCGCTGGGGACGCGTTCGGCAAGCAAAATCGCCGCCATGGACTGCATGGCATCATAGCCCGGCACGAAGCGCCGCGGCCCCTCCGTGTATCTCGCCACGAACTGCGGATCGGAGAATGCGGCTTGAATGTCGGTCATGATGTTGTCCTGCGAATGGAGCCATTCACGCGCGATGCGCGCTCATGTCGTGGATCTTTCGAGACCCGAGCCGCTTGCGCAGGTCCTCGCCGAGCATCGCCAGCGTCACCTCGCCGAGGCGCGACAGCAGCAGCGCCTCCGCATCGTGGAAGGCCTGGTCGAGCGCGGCGTTGACCGCCTGCTCGACGAGGCAACCAGGCGCCTCCGTCCGGTTGCCCATGGCCAGCAGCGACGGGCTGCCGAGTGCAAAATAGACATCGCGCAGCGTCACCTTCGAAAGATCGCAAGCAAGCCGCCAGCCGCCGCCATGCCCCTTCTCGGAGCGGACATAACCGAGCTCGCGCAGGCCCGCCATGATGCGCCGGATCACCACCGGGTTGGTGTCCATCGCCTTCGCCAGGGTCTCGGAGGTGAACGGCCCAGGCTGCTGCGCCATGTGCAGCAGGACGTGGAGCACGCCGGATAGTCGGGAGTCGCGTTTCATGTAACTTTGTATGTTACATATATGGGCGAAGGTCAAGCGACCTGGGCACGTCGATCGTGCCATGGCGCCTCAGTCCGAAGTTATACGGTGAATTTGTGCCCCGAGCAGCCACCCCGAACAAATCTTCGAGGAAACCATGTCAGGGCTCAGATTTGCAGGGCGCGGACTCCCAAACCGGCGCCGCATCCAATGCGCGCAGCCGGGAACGGCCGAACCCTCGCCACTACTTTCCGTAATGATAGCGAGCGACTCCATCCTCTGGATATTTCGCAAGGAAAGCGCACAATTCGACTTCCGCGCATGCCGCGCCGTGCGATAGCGCTGTATAGACCAGTTCCCACCTGCGGCAATATTCCAGCTCCTCGGCGTCAGCTACAGTCCGTTCGCATCGCAATTCGTAGATTATAACTTCATCGGCAAAGCCCTTCGGCTTGATGCGATCGACGCTGCGGAAGCAAAACTGGGATTCTGCGCGCCGCTTCACCGCCGAGCTGACCAGGATCGAAGTTCCGTAGCTCTTGTTAAGCCTCTCGAGGCGCGACGCCAAATTAACAGTCGATCCAAATGCCGTGTAGTTCATGCGATCCTGGGAGCCCACATTCCCCACGACGGCATCACCCGTATGCAATCCGATTCGAGTTCGATAGGCAGGCCATCCGTCCCGCTCAAACTCCGCATTCAGCCGCGCGTTCGCACGTTGAAAGGCGAGCGCGGCGGCGCATGCATTTGCAGCGTGGTTGGGATCATCGCCCGGCGCGTTCCACATGGCCATTATGGCGTCGCCGATGAACTTGTCGACGGTGCCGAAGTGGCTCATGATCTCGTGCGACACGGCGGCGAAATAGCGCGACGTATACTGCATGACCTGAGTCGGATCGGCCCTTTCCGTGATCTCGGTAAAGCTCACGACGTCGGAAAACAGCAGGGTGACTTCCCTTCGCATGCCACCGAGTTGGAGTGGCGTCCCTGTCTCGATCAGCCGTTCAACCAGCCGCCGCGGCACGAAGCGTGAGAATGCCTCTGTCATGGTACGCATCGTCGAAACCGAACGGCCGAGTTCGTCGATCTCGCGGATCAGCGAGCGCACCCGCGGCGCACTGGAGGGCTCGAATTTCTGGATCCGATCGGTTTCGGCGGCCAGATCCCGCAGCGACTTGGAAAGCATCGAGCCTATGAAGAACACGATGGGAACCATCACCGCCACGAACGCGCCCGCAGTCATGAACAGCCGCCTGCGTTCGGATAGGATGCTCGCAAAGAACTCGTCGACCGGCGCCAGCACGGCAATATGAAGACTTGCCGGGCCTGCATTCGGAATTGGCTGGAACGCCGCTGCATAGCGCCGGCCCGCGGGATCGCTAAAGAACTGCTGCGAATTGGAATCGGCGCGCCAAGCCCTGATCGCCCGGAGCACGCCGGCCATATCCGTTTCGCGAAGGCGAGGAATGGTCTCCGAAGCCTCGCGTCTCAGCAGTTCCGACATTTGCGGATGGGCCAGGATACGATCCTCGTCGTCGAACAGAAAGGCGGCAGCCGATGGCGTCAATTGTTCGCGCTTCAACAGCTCTTGCGCGACGTCGAGCAGCAGATCGCCCGCGATCACCCCGCCTCTTCCCTGTTCCAGCAGCAGCCGTACGGTGTAGCCCTGCTTCCCGGTTGCATAGAAAACATAGGGCCCGGTTAGCATGCTGCCGTCGCGACGCTCTGCGTCCTTGTACCAAGGCCGCTCGCGCGGGTCGTAGTCAGGAGGCCCCGGCAATTCCAGCACGGTCTCGAGCCCCTCGTTCAGAAATCTCCGCTGCGATCTAGTGCTAGCTGGATCCGATCTGGAGATAACAACAAGTCGAAAGGCGGCCGCGGCGGGTGCTTCCAGCCGCGCGCGTGCCTCTACCCCGACGGTGTTGATCGCGTCCATCTCTATGAAGGACCCGTCGTTGTAACCGATATAGAGATTGAAGAGCTGGCCGTTGCTCTTGAGCATGGCTGCGAGCAATGCGTTGAGCTGAGGGTTGTCCTCAATATCGGCTGAAGCGACCGACGGCAAAGCCCTCAGCGTGGCAAGATTCTCCCGTACTAGCCTCAACTGCGAACCAATGCGATCCGCGGACAATTCGGACACTTTGCCGATGAACTTGCTGGCGGCCGAGTCCGTGGCGGCGGTGATCCGCGCAAAGCTCAGATATACAAGCGTCAGACCGATGGCGAGAACGACAACCACGAACAGCGAAATGATGGAGGCCTTGAATCCGACCTGAATGTTGCCGTTCTTCGAAGATGCCATCGGGTCTCCCTGAGAGGACGATGCGACCGGGCCACTGATTGAGGTTCAGGATCCTGGCGGCTCGTTCAGTACTTCCGCGCAATGGGCCTCGCCGACGCAGGCTCGGGCGGTGCAGCTGAAATCAGAAACGAGAGCCAGGTATTCCAGCCCTCGGGTCGGTTCTGCGCCGCAAACTCCTTGTAACCCTTCAGATTGATGTAGCCTTGCATGTTGCCGACCGGAAACAGGAAGCCGATTTGCGGGCCGACACCTGCCACACGAGACCGGAAGCCGCCCAATGAAGGCGGCGCGCCGAAATCGTCGGTAAGCTGCTGCAGATAATAGCCGGCGACGCCAATCTGCAATTGCTTGGTGAAGAAGTGAGACGCGCCCCAGTCGAAATGGTAGTCGATCCCATTCTGATACTGGGTGGACGTGTTCTTGAAGTTGTAGGTCGCTCCTGCGACCGCTGAGAATTCATTCCCGGTTTGCGGATTGAAGTAGGTGTACCCCGCCCCGAAATCGATCGCGCCATGGCCGAGGCCGAGGTTGGCAAGCCGGTTCGGATCGTAGTCGCCGACGGGGATGGCTCCTGTTCCGTAAACCATGAGATTGTGCACGCCCATATTCCATTTGAGCGCGATCTGCGGGATCAGATCAGCGTAGGATGTGAGCTCCTGGGTCCGGTTCAGGGCGAGCGTGTTGCCGAAGGGGCCCGTCAACGAAAGCGCAGCGGAAGCCTCACTTCGCCCGGCAACGCCGAGCAGAGTTGCGGACAGCTGGCCGCCGAGGACCGGAGTTGCAAAGACATAGGTTGGGCCAAACAGTCCGAGGTCGCCTGTCCCGGCGATGCCCACATCGACTCGACCGCCGCGCGGAAACGCGGCGCCCGCCCCCGAACTGACGTTCGTATGGTAGTAGATTGTCGCCCACGACCATCCGGGCACACTCGGTGTCGCGGCGAGACTGCCGAAAAAGCCCGGAATCCAGAAGCTGACGCCGCTTTCATCTGCGAATGAGGGCTCCGGTCGCGCCAGCAGAGCCGCACCCAGGCCAAACATCGACAGGGTGATGCTCGCGAGCCGTCGATTGCGTTTCATGCCTTCTTCCATCGAAGGATGGTTGTCGTTGCCGAAATCTACTTGTCGGGCTGGGCTTCCGGAAACTTCCACTTTCCGTTCAAGATCTCCGCCCGCGGCCTGTAAAGCCGGACCATATAGTTCCAGCCCTTCATGATGGGCAGGCAATTGGGAATCTTTCCGTCACAACCGCCGAATTGCACGGATACTGAATTGTCTTCGTTCTTTCGTGCCGTGATGTTGTTGAGCGAATAGGCGTTGTACTGGTTGGGCTCGAAATAGCCTTCCGCGTTGTACAGGCTTATCGACCAGAACCCGTCCACCGGCACGTCCTTCACGTTCAGCCTGTAGACGGTCGTGCCATCGTTACGGGCCGGGACGACGTTGAGGTAGAGCGCCTCCTTTGGAGGATTTGCCCCCCAGCCAAGGGCAGCGCCGATCACGAAGCGGAGCGGATCAACCTCCGCCTTGCGTCCATACATCCGGCTCGTATCGGGAAGTGTGGTTCCCAGCGCCAGCAATGCATCACGCACCTTCTTCTGGCTTGCTTGGTCCCAGTCGGGAATCTCGAACTTCCCGGCCTGCTTTTGGGACACCTTGATCGCGTCCTGCAGCGCGTGCACCTCCTTGAGGTCCTGAGGATCGGCCGGATCGACGAGCGTTCGAACGGCGGCCAAAGCATAGCGTGTGCCAACATCCTTTCGTGTAAGCGTGATGGAGCCGGGCTTGTAGAACACACCAAAGGTGTACTGGTCTTCGTCGATTACCTGTAGCGACATGAAGCGCTTGCCAGCGTTCGGCAGCGTTATCGTGACGGGCCCGGCATCGAGGTCGAACACGGCGGCCGAATAGAGCGTGTCTCGGTTGAGACGGATGATAGTCTGCTTGTCCAGCGGGGCGGGCGAACGGGTATGGTCGAATTTTCCAAAACCACCGTTCTTCACGACGCCCCCGAAATACAGATCCGATTCCGCGCGGGCAAAGTTCTCGGGCGTTACCAGAGCGGGCTTATGTTCTGCGGGGAATCCGCTTTGCGCCATACCAAACTGCATTGACGTGATCATTACTGCAAAAACAGAAACACGGCCGATGTTCATGCCAATCTCCCTACGCTCAGACGACGCGCTGCAACGGGGGCTGCTTCCATTGGCCGTTCAAGGCCTCTGCCTTGGGCCAGTATATGCGAAGCGTCGTCCAGAATGGTCCCTTGGGGCAAGGCAGCCAGTTCGACTCGCGATCCGGTCCGGGCGCTTCATTCTGAATGTGGAGTGTGTAACCGCCATCGGGATCGCGCTTGAGGCTATCGAGCATCGTCGAATTGATCAGATAACGGTTGATCTTGTTGGCGTAGAGCAGGCTCGACGGCAGCTCGTACATCGTGAGGGACCAGAAGGCATTGGCTGGCGGCAATTGTCCTGACTTGAAGCGAAGCACGTAGTGGTTTGCACCATTGAGCACGCCGCCGTCTGCATCCCGAAAATAGGCCGGGTACATCGCCTCGTCCTTGGTATTGCCGTAGATGCCCAGCACGGCGGATGCCATCCGGGTCATGTAGTCGTTCTTCAGCATTGCCCGCGTCCCGAATCCGTCCGCCGCAGTGCGCTTGCCGGTATCAACCTCCTTCGCCTTGAACTCGGCAAACGCCTTCCAGGCGTCTGCCATTCCGTCCGTCACGGCTTTGCGCATTTCGGGCGACAGGCTGCCTGGATCGAACTTCTTTCCGGCCCCGATGTTCAGCCTCGCAAAGCGAGCCATTAGAGATTTTTCGGATGGATGCGTCGGACAGAACTGCAGGAGGAAATTCAACAGAACGAAGAACGCGGGCGAGTTCTTTTGCTCGTCTTGCGCGAGTGGTGCTGGAAAATGGGTTGCGGACATAGGGGGCGGAGCCGGTTGCCCCAGGAAGCTGGATAGCGTCTGGACCTTGTAGCCAGCCTGAACTCGTTTGACACCATCGAGGTCGGCCGGGTCGAACAGCTGTGTCCGGTAAAGCACCAGATTGAGCTCGGTCTCGGAACGGATGATCGCCTTGATGCCTTTCGGCTTCTCGCCTCTCCATCGTGGGCCGGCCAGCAGGAAATTTCCGGGATCATTGCCCGTGGCGCGGCTCCCTACATAGGCGAAGTTGAACGTGTAGAGATCGATGAACTGCAGTGAATAATACCGCCTCTTCTCAACGGCGGGCACTGTCAGCACCAGTGGCTCGGCACGCAGGTCTGCGCCGAGCTGAGAGTATGGGGTATCGGAATTGGGTGTCTGGATCGCCTTGTCGTCCGGGGTAAAGACACGCGCTACGTTGTTGATTGCATTCCATGGCGCCTTGAACTCGGGATCGTCGCGATCGACGAAGTACGAGCTCATGATGCGATAGTTTTCCAGCATCGGTACGCCGTAGATTGTCGCTTCCCTAGCGATAACTCGCGCTTCGCTCGGTGCAAGCGATGTGGCCGCGGCGGCATTCGTGTTGGCGCCGACGGATATGGCCGCCGTCCCGAGTACAAAGTCGCGACGAGTTAAATGAGTTGTCATCACTCGAACCCCCCTCTTTCCGAGCTGCAGGCGCGCTTGAGTTTAACGATCTCAGAATGCAAGATTGTCCGAAATCGGACAAAGGGTGAGCGCTTATGCAAAAAATATCTAAGGTTGAGTCCGAAAAGATCGCAAGCTCGTCGGGCTGGCTCGTCCGGGTACCAAGCAAGTTCAGGGCAGACGTGCTGGATCATTCGGTATTGATTCAATTGAAAAAGGGAGAGGCGCTGTTTCACGTAGGCGATCCGCCCGGTGGAATTTACGGGCTCGTGGCTGGCACCATTAGCGTTAGTCTGGCGCCCCTCGATCACGCACCGCGCTTGATGCTGCTCGGTATACCTGGCCACTGGACGGGAGAGGCTTGTTTTCTAACAAGGAAGCCACGACGAGGAGAGGTGAGAGCTGCCCTTGATACGACGCTGTTGCACGTGCCGCTCGATGCGCTGGACCGAATGGCGGCGAAAGATCCCACGGTCTCGCACCACATCGCGCAAATCTTGATGATGAGCGTCGAAACTTTGCTGGAGGTCGTGCATGACTTGCAGAAGCCCCAGGCGGATCGTCGCATCGCCTCCGTCTTGCAGCGGACGATAAGAATTGGTGAAGCCCCTCTGCCCTTGACTCAAAGCGAGCTGGGCATCATGGCCAATGCATCACGCAAGCAGGTGAATGCCGCATTGAAGCAATTCAAGGAGGCTGGCTGGCTCACGCACACCTATCGCGCGATTATCGTGAATGACGTCAATGCGCTTCGCCGATATGCCGACGCGGAGAGGAATGATTGAGCTTCGCGGCTTGCGGCTGACTTCCGCACTGCCTTGGAAACCCGAGGTCTATCAGCACAGTGAACCCGGATAGGAAGGCACTTTGAGCGCGGTGCAGGCAAAGCAAAGCCTGCTGCGGTTATTTCGCAGATGTTGCTGGGCTGCCAGGTCAGCAGGCGATCGGAAACGCCATCTCCTGCTGACCGTGCCGCGCCGGCGGATCGATGAGGCTCGTGCGCGAGGAGATTGTGACGTCTTTCGGGCGGGCTCGCTAAAGAAGCGCCTTCGGCAACAACATGTGGATGCCCTTGTTGCCGTCGACAAGTTGCGTGACACGCAGATTGCCGGCGAGCGAACACAGCATGTAGGCCTCGTTGCGTGTGCGGTTGGTCCGGGCGCAGACATGCTTGACCATTTCCCGAACAGCCTGCTTGGCGGCGTCGTCGAGGTCCTCATCGAGGCCGATCGACATGAGGTGCGTGGCGCTCTCTGCAAAGGGCCACTTGATATCCATGTCCTTGCGTACGGTCAGACGGAAGGTTCCGGTGACGCCGGTCTCGAGCGCGGTAATGCAGACTTCGCCGTCGCCCTGCACGCCGTGGCCGTCGCCGGCGAAGAACAACGCTCCCTCGTTGAACACCGGGAGATACAACGTCGTGCCGGCCCGAAGCTCCTTGTTGTCCATGTTGCCGCCGAACGCGCGCGGAACGGGCGACCCGCAGCGGCCCCAGTTTGGTGGCGGCGCCGTTGCAATGATGCCGAAGAACGGGTCGAGCGGGATTTCCGTGCCCCATGGCATGATGCAGACCTCGCGCTTGCGGTCGATCACCGGGTGGATCGTCTCGTAGTCGGTGAACTCGTCCGGCAGCGTTCCAAGCAGCGGCAGGATCGAGACGAAACCCCAGTCCTGGCGAACTTTCACGTTGAGGATGTCGACCTGGAGCGTGTCGCCGACATTGGCGCCCCGTACGTGGACAGGTCCGGTAATGAAGTGAGGCCCTGGCCCGGGCTGCATGGTCTCGAGGGCAAGCCGATAGTCTTCCGGAACCAGCGAGAGGTCGTCTGGAAGCGTCTCCTTCCCTCCCGCCGGGAAGCTATGCAGCGTCACGCTGTCGCCGGAGTTGATTTCCAGCACAGGTGGTGTGTTGCAGTCCAGATACCCCCAAACCATGTTTTCGGGCGTGCTGGGTATTTCGTGGCGGCGCTGCATTGGACAACTCCAGGCGTAGCGTTTCAGGACACTCTTTTGTTCAAGGTCGGCGCCGGATCGCCACGGTGCGACCGGCAAAATCGCCCTTGGATGTTCTAGGCGGCGGCGATCCTTCGGCTATACTTGACCTCAGGCCCAGCGCGGCGCACGGCGGTTAAGCGCCGTGCAAATGGCGGGCCGATGGAGAGATCGATGAGGCGATCCCGGTTTACCGAGAATGAGATCATTCATCTCCTCGCCGAGGCGAGTTCCGGGGTGCCGATTGCAGAAATATGCAAGGCTGCCGGCATTACCGAGCGCACCTTCTATCGCTGGCGCCGCAGCCTCGGCGGGCTCGACGTCCACGCGGTTCAACAGATGAACGAGTTGAAATCGGAGAATCTGCGCTTGCGTGGGCTCGTGAGAAACCTCTTCGAGTTGCTGCGCAACACGGACACCGAAAAGAGACAGAGCGTGACGGCAGTCGCGCCGCAGCAAGGCACCCGCGCCAGCCGGATTGCGGCCGAGAAGTGCGGCGGCGCGCTGACTGGCCGCTTCTCCTCGGTGCGTGTCAATCCGTAACGCGCACGGCAGCGCGGCCTAGCGTACACGACAGCTTGCAGGCGAAGCGGTGCTTGACGAGTTCCCGTGCTGCCTCTGCAAAATCTTTGTGCAGCGATAATGTCAAAAATGACGAAATCGACGACAGCCGGATGTCCATTTCGGCAGCGCGATTGCGCAACGGGCAATAAAACAGCATTGGCAGGTCAGCCGCTTTCTCTCCGTGTCAATCGCGCGACATATTCGAACGGCGGTTTAAATCGCGCGCAAAATGCGTCGCTTATTTCGGCTTGATGAGCGGAGGTCGACACCTAGTCTTTGGGGCTGCCTGTCAGCAGTTCTGGAGAAATTCGTGCCATGACCGAAAATGCTCGTCCTCCGGCCACGCCGAGTGGTCGTGTGCTCAGCCGCCGCAGTTTCCTTGCAGCCTCATCCGCGCTTGCTGCCGGTGTCGGCGCCACACCGCTGCTCGGATCCCGCGTCGCGTCCGCGGCCACGCTCAAGACCGTTCGCTTCAGCGAGGCCGTGCACAATCTGGGTTACATCAATCTCTACGTTGGCATGCATGCCGGCATCTTCAAGAAGAACGGTCTCGACATGAAGGTGAGCGCCGCCGGCGGTGACACCCAGACTTTCGCGGCCGTGCTTGGCGGTTCCGCAGATTTCGCGATCGGCGATGCGACGATGGCGCAGATCTCGCGCGAGAACGGCGGCCCCGGCGTCGTCGTGGGGACGGTCGTGCAGCGCGCGCACTATTTCGGCGTCTCCAAGACGCTCAAGCCGATCACCGATCCGAAGGAGTTCAAGGGTCTCAAGATCGTCACCTCGCCGGAGCCCAACACCAATTTCAGCGTCACGAAGCGGATGCTGGAAAAAGCCGGCCTGAAACTGGGAACGGACGCGACGATCGTCCCGGTCAATCCCGGCACCGAGATCGCGGCGATGCTGGCGGGGCAGGCGGACATGGCGGTCGCGTATCAGCCGAGCGTCGCCGCCGCCGAGGCGCAAGGCGCAAAAGTCGTGTTCGACTTTTCGAACTATGTCGGGCCGTTCTGCAACACTGGAATCATGGTGCTGCCCTCGACCATCCAGAAGGATCCCGAGATGGTGCAGGCGCTCGTGACCTCCTTCGAGGAAGCGTCGCGCAAGACCTACGCCGATCCCGCCTTTGCCAAAGAGGTCGCACGGAAGGAATTCCCTGATCTACCCGGTGAGGTCGTCGACAAGGCGATCGACGCCGAGCTCAAATACCTCATTCCGGCGCAGTCCGTCATCACCAAGCCGGACCAGTGGAAGAACCTGATGGACATGCAGATCTACCTCGGCAACGCCAAGGGATCGATCCCGTTCGAGCAGATCATCGATAATTCCTTTGCCGACAAGGCGATTGCCAGCCTGAAATGATTGTTGGGGCCGCCAAGGACACGAGGCATGGCGGGGGCGAGGCCGTCAACGGCGCTGCCCTCCCGCTGGTGGTCGAGCACGTCGCCAAGGGCTACGACCTCGACGGTCGGATCGTGCCCGTCATCGCCGACCTCAGTCTCACCCTGCGCAAGGGAGAGATCGTCAGCATCGTCGGACCGTCCGGCTGCGGCAAGACCACGCTGCTCAATACGTTGTGTGGTCTGCTGGCACCGGATGCTGGCCGCATCCGTTGGCATGGCCGGCAAGTGTCCGGTCAGCCGCAGAACGTCGGTTACATGCTGCAAAAGGACTTGCTGCTGCCGTGGCGGACTGCGCTCGGCAACACCATGCTCGGCCTGGAGATTCGCGGCGTGGCCGCCGCGGAAGCGGAAGACCGCAGCCGGGCCATGCTCGATCAGCTTGGACTGCACGGGTTCGCAGATCATTACCCCTCGACGCTGTCTGGCGGCATGCGGCAGCGCGTGGCGCTGGCCCGGACCCTTGTCAACGACCCGGACGTGCTGCTGCTCGACGAGCCATTCGCCGCACTCGACTTCCAGACCAAGCTGTTGATCGAGAACGATATGGTGGACCTGGTGCGAAAGGGCGGCCGCTCGATGCTGCTCATCACCCATGATGTCGAGGAAGCGGTTTCGCTGGCGGATCGCGTCGTCGTGCTGACGCGGCGGCCGACCCGGGTGAAGGCAACCTACCACATCGAGTTCGGTGTTGCCCGATCCGACGTGATCTCGCTGCGCGAGCGACCGGACTTCAGCCAGTATGTTCGGCGCATCTGGGCCGATCTCGACGTCGCGATCCAATGACGACAGGTATCGAGACCAGCATGGCTGATGCGTCGAAGCCCATCGGAAGCGTATCCTCGCCGTTGGGCCGCGCAAGGTGGAAGAGACTGCGCAGCAGCATCGCAGTGCTGGCGACCCAGGTGCTCGTCCTGACCGCTCTCCTCGTCTTTTGGGAGTACGCAACGCCGAAGGGCAGCCCTGCGGCTTTCATGTTCGGATCGCCGTCGGCGATCGCCGGCTTTCTGGTGCAGATGGCGAAGGACGGGAGCCTGTGGCGCGATGCGGCAATCACAGGCATGGAGACATTGCTCGGGTTCTTCATGGGCAATCTGGTCGGCACCTTGATCGGCCTCTCGCTCTGGTATTCGCGATTCGTCTCCCGCGTCGTCCAGCCGTTCGTCATCGCGCTCGGATCGATTCCCATCATCGCGCTCGCACCCATCGTGATCATCTGGTTCGGCACCGGATTGATCTCGAAGGTCGCAATGTCGACCCTGTCGGTGGTGATCGTCGCGCTGGTGACGTCTTACAAGGGAGCGATCGGCGTCGATGGCGACCAGATCAACCTCATGCGAACGCTGGGCGCTTCGAAGTTTCAGATCTTCCGGAAGCTCGTGGTTCCGGCATCGCTCACCGACATCTTCGCGGGACTGAAGCTCACGGTCGGCTTCGCGCTGATCGGCGCTATCGTCGGCGAGTTCATGTCGTCGTCGGAAGGGTTGGGACACGCCATCTTCAAGGCCGGGTCGCTTTACATCATTCCCAAGGTCTTCGCGGCGCTCGTCGTGACGATCGTGCTGGCGCTCGTCCTGACGTACCTCGTCGGCAAGATAGAACGGCTGCTGATCCCGTGGCGGCGGCAGGCCTGACTTCAAGCCAGCATCACATCCGGAAAGGCTCACGGAGAGACCATGTCCAAGCGCATCAGCAAGGCCGGCAACATCAAATACGCGCTATCCGGCGACGACAAGTTCATCGCGAGCGTGGAACCCGGCGAGACGTTCGTGGTCGAATGCGCCATCAACGCCAATGACGGCACCATCCGCCATCTCGGACAGCAATTGACCGAGGCTGACGTGACGATGCCCTTCGTGAACGGCGCCACCGGTCCGATCGAGGTGCGCGGAGCAAAGCCAGGCGACATGTTGCGCCTCGACGTCGTGGACATGCAGCTCGACAAGCTCGGCTTCACCGCGCTCTGGCCGGGGATCGGCATGTTCCCGGATTGGGTCAGGCGCAAGGAGTTCGGCATCCAGACACGCGTCGTCGAAGTCAAGGAAGGCCACGTTCACTGGAACGAGCATCTCCGCCTTCCGGTCAAACCGATGATTGGCGTGGCCGGCGTCGCGCCGGTGCACGGGGCGGTCCTCACCGTCGACAACGGCCCGCATGGCGGCAACCTGGACGTCCAGGAGATCACCACGGGCAACAGCATCTTCTTCCGCGTCAACAGGGATGGCGCGCATCTTTTCTTGGGCGATTGCCATGCCATCCAGGGCGACGGCGAATGCAACGGAATGGGCGCGATCGAGATCGCTGCCAATCTCACGGTCAAGGTCTCCCTCGCGAAGGCCCCCGCCCGACTGAACCATCCGCGCATCGAGACGGCCACCCATATCTGCACGCTGGGATGCGCGCGCCCGCTGGAGGACGCGATGCGCATCGCGTTCGAGGAGATGGTCTACTGGATGGAGGACGACTGGAAGATTCCGGCTGCGGAGGGATACATGCTGCTCGGTCAGATTGCGGAAGCCCGGTGCACGCAGGTGGTCAATCCGAAGTACACCTACATTTGCAAGGTCGAAAGAAGCCTGCTCGAGCGGTACTTCGGCTGAGCGGTCATCAGCCGCTGTGCGCACCAGTGTCTGATGCTCTGAATCGGCCCCGACAACCGCCAGGGTCGACCTGGAAGACCAAAACGAATCTTGGCCTTGAATGCCGACTGCGAGCGGACATGGAGTTCGATCGTTGAGGCCCGGCCGAAGTGCGGAAATACGCCACCGGTCGCACACTGCGGTCGGCTCGAAAGGCATCCTGCGCTGCCGGCGTATCGTGTTCAGCGCGGCGGCGGGAGTGCTGCCGCCTTCGCAAGCTCGTCAGCGGGCACGGATCTGTTGGTCCGTACGAATACAATGCGGGAGATCGCTGCTATTTCTGCGTCAGGTCGGCCATCTTGACCAATGAGGATAAGTCCGGCCCCGCCATTAGCTACATTTAGAATGACTGGCTCGCCGCTCCACGTCTTGATTGGCTCCATTCCGATGATGAGAAATTCACCCATGGGTTGGTCTAGATACTGAAGCCTCAGTTGTGGACCGACTTCCGCAGCCGCAAGTTCAAAATCGAATAGCTGGGCACGCGCATAGATCGCAGCCAGAGTTACAACATCGGTTCTGAAGCCTAGCTCGACCGCCGATACAGCGACGAGCTCCACGTCTGTTTTCGTAGAACCAACGACAAAGGCCGGTCGAGCGAGAATTTCCGCAGCCAGCCCTCCGACGCCGCAGCCTTTCTTGTCCAGCGCGTTACGGAGAGCGAACGAGTCTAGAAAAGTCCCCAGCGCAATCGTTTTCCACGTTGGGACGTCGGTGGCGGATCTGACCGGCACCTGCGGCACGGCAGCCGAAGGAGCTTTCTTGAGCGTCAAATGGTTCTGCAAGACATCTCGTGCGGTGCATTGCGCCCGAGCTTCACTCGCGAGTTGGAATATGCACACCGCGCAGAGCATCGCGCAGACAAGACGGCGGCTACGCCCGCTTGTCGAACGATCATCTCGTACGCGGCAATCAACTTCCTTATGAAAAATTGCGCCCATGGCAGCCTCTCTTGTGCAAGGCGCGCGCTTATCGAGATCAGAAAATTGCTTCAGTATCGTTCCGCCAGAACAGCTTCGGCCAACAACGACTACCAAGCGTAGGACAGGCTTCGTTTGAAAACGCTATGTCGGTCACATCATGGCCCCGGGGAAGAAACAACGGATCTCGATCCGCAGCGCCTCGCCGAGCGTCCAACCGTAGAGGGGCCAGGCCACTGTGCGACCGGCGCGATTCGGCTCCCTGATCGCGGCCTCGTCCGGTACGTCCCACCATTGGCTCTTGATGCGCACGCGGTAGTGGCCCTCCTTCACCCCCAGTCGGCGTCGGATAGCGCCGTGCCGTCGGCGCCGGAACAGCATGGACCCCTGCCGCTTTCTAGGCTCTCGAACCAGCAATTGAGTTGGGGCGGCCCCGATCATGCGCGTGCGCCGCGAAGGACCATGCCAGCAGTACGATTGCCGCCCTGATAGCGGTCGTCGGAATTGTCTTCGTCACTGCAATCTCCTCAAGCAAACAAAGAGATTTGCGCCGCGACTTCCGCAATTAGAGTAATCGAACCATCGGGGGTCTGATATGAACCGCTTCACATGACGCGCCAACTCCAGACCAGCTGGGTGGCTCCTGGAATCTTCGGCTGCATCGAGACAGACCCGGCAACTGCGAACCGTTTGCTGAATCAAGCAGGCATCGGAAGGTCCGTTGGGGCACTTTAAGAAAAGCTCAACGCGAGCAATTCCAGCCCGCTAGACGCTGTGAGGCGGACCTCAAGGGGCGAGCCGCAGCTTCGCCTTAGGTCAGAAGCAGACTCAGGCAACATCAGCACACCACGCCCGCTCGCTTGGCGAGGATCCGCAAATCCAACGGCTTGGAAAGTTGGGATATCGTGCTGGCGGCAATGCGGCCGCATGCTGAACAACGATGGCGATAGGGGCTTCTATTATTTCTGCCGCAGCGCGCGGGCGAGCTGATCTTCCAGCGGCTTGCGCAGGTAGGCGATCGCCGTCCGCACGCCGTTCTGGATGAAGGCTTCAACCGGCATGCCGGGCACCAAAGCCTTGCCGTCGAGCTTGGCGAGTTCGCTCGCGTCGAGGCTGATGCGGGCGACGTAGTAAGCCGCGCCGGATTGCGGGTCTTTGGTCAGGTCTGCGGCGATCCGCGTCAGCGTGCCGTCGAGCTCGGGGGTCACGGCGGCGTCGAACGCGCTGAAGCGGAGCTTGGCGGATTGCCCGACCTTGAGCCGGTCGATCATTTGCGGATCGACCCGTGCCTCGACCACAAGCGAATCCTTCGGCACGATGAGCATCAGCTGTTCGCCCGCGGTGATCACGCCACCGACGGTGAAGACCGATTTCTGGTGGATCAGACCGTCCTGCGGCGCGCGCAGTACCACGCGATCGAGCTGGTCCATCGCGGCGATGCGGCGTTCGCCGAGATCGGCGAGCTTGGTCTCGACGTCGCGCAGTTCGGTCGCGACCTCGCGGCGCTGGTCCTGGATCAGCTGGATGATCTGCAGTTCGGTTTCGGTGATCCGGCCCTTGGCGCGCGCGATCTCGGCGATCAGCTGGCCTTCCTCGCCGGTCAGGCGGGAGGCCTCGCGCTCGAGCGCAGTGAGGCGCGCATAGGGCACCAGACGCTTTTCGTACAGCTGGCGGACGCCCTCCAGCTCGGTTTCGATCCAGCGGATCTGTTCGCGCTTCGACTCGATTTGCGCCTCCAGGCCGCGGATTTCGTCCGCGATCTGCGCCTTGCGTTCGCGCAGCTGCGATTGCTGGCCGCTGATCGCCTCGCGCCGCCGGGCGAACAGCGTGGTCTCGCCCTCGATCATCTCCGCGATCGCGGCGACGGCGCCGCGGGCGGCGATCTCGCCGGGCAGCACCACCGCGTCGCGGCCGTTCTGCTCCGACTGCAGCCGGGCACGACGCACCCCTAGCTGGTTGATCTGGTTTTCGATCAGCGCAAGGTTGGCGCGCGGCAGCGTCTCGTCGAGCCGGACCAGCACGTCGCCGGCTCGAACCTGATCGCCGTCGTTGACGTAGATTTCGGCGACCACGCCGCCGGTCGGGTGCTGAACCCTGCGGACGTTGCTGTCGACCACCACCTGCGCCGGCGCGATCACGGCGCTGGCGAGCGGCGCGGTCATCGCCCAAACGCCGGCGGTGGAAATCACGATCGCCAGCGTGCCGATTCCGAATACGGTGGCGCGCCGGATATCGCGAAACGGATCGCTGCGGCGAGCTTCGGCCGTGCGGGGTGCGGTCATATGGAGGTCCTCAACTGGCGGCGGCAGCCGGAACCGAGCGCGCATCGGGCACCGCCTGCAGCGCCGCGCCGCCCGGCGCCGGATGAGCGGCGAGCGATTTGCGCAGCACTTCGTCCTTCGGGCCGAATGCCTGCACCTGGCCGGTCGCCAGCGTCAGCACGAGATCGACCGCGGCGAGCGCCGCCGGTCGATGCGCGATGATGACGGCAATGCCGCCGCGAGCCCGGACACGCCGGATGGCGTCGGTCAGCGCGGCGTCCCCTTCGGCGTCCAGGCTGGCGTTCGGCTCGTCGAGCACCACCATGAACGGATCCTTGTAGAGCGCGCGCGCCAACGCGATCCGCTGCCGCTGGCCACCCGACAGGGTGGCGCCGGCTTCGCCGATCCGCATCTCGAACCCCTTCGGCAACTTCAGGATCATCTCGTAGGCGCCGGCGGCCTTCGCCGCTGCGATCACCGTCGTCTCGTCGATCTCCGGGTCGAAACGTGCGATGTTTTCCGCTACCGTTCCGTCGAACAATTCGACGTCCTGCGGCAGATAGCCGATCATGCCGCCACGAATTTCTGCCGGCCACTGGTCGAGGGTGGCGCCATCAAGGCGGATCTCGCCGCGTGCGATCGGCCAGATCCCGACCAGCGCCCGCGCCAGCGTCGATTTGCCGGCGGCTGACGGGCCAATGATGCCGACCGCCTGGCCGGCTTCAAGTGCGAACGAGGCGTTGTGCACGATCGCGGCGGTGCCGCCGGGGGCGGCGATCGTGACCTGCTCGACCGTGAGCCGATGGACGGCGCGTTCGGGTGCGACGTCGGGGTTCGGGGCATCGCCGTTGCGCAGAGCGGCGCGGAGCCGTTGGCCCGCCTGTCGCGCGCCGAGGAACGGACGCCAGATGGAGATCGCCAGTTCCACCGGCGCGAGCGCGCGGCTGCCCATGATCGACGCGGCGATCATCACGCCGCCGCTGGCCAGCCCCTCGATCACGAGATAGGCGCCGAGGCCGAGCAGTGCCGATTGCAGCATGAAGCGCAGCGCCTTCGACAACGCGCCGAGCGATCCGGCGATGTCCGCGTTGCGCTGCTGCGCGGCGACGAGATCGTCGTTGGCGGCGCCGATCCGGTCGATCAACCGCTGCTCCATCCCCAGCGCGGCCACGATTTCGGCGTTGCGCCGACCGGCTTCAAGCTGGACGCCGCGGATTGCGCCGGCACGCGAGGCGTCCCGGGTCGGCGCCCGCGTCAGCACCTCGGTGAGCAGCGCGATCCCGAACAGCAGCACCGCGCCCGCGACCAGCGTCCAGCCGAGATAAGGATGCAAGAGAAAGCAGCCGGCGAGATACAGCGGCATCCACGGCAAGTCGAACAAGGTCGTCGGGCCGAGCCCGGAAAGGAACGACCGGACCGAGTCCAGGTCATGGGACAATTGCAGGCCGCGATTTGCGCCGCCGCCGCGCAGCGGCCCGCGCAGGATGTTGCAGACGACCGGTTGCCACAGCGCCGCGTGCAGCGCCGATCCGATCCGGGTCAGAATGCGCTGACGCAGCAGATCGAACAGCCCTTGCATCGCATACGCCGCCGCCACCGCGATCGACAACGCGATCAAGGTCGGAATGCTGTGCGAAGGAATGACCCGGTCGTACACCTGCAGCATGTAGATCGAGCCGGTGAGCATCAGCAGATTGAGCACCGCCGAGAACAGTCCCACCGTCAGAAAGGCCGTTCTGCAGGAGGCGATCGCGGCCGACGCGAGATCGCCGGACGCGGGAGTCGACGCGGAGGACGTTGTTGCGGTCATGATACTCAATTCAAAACGACGTCGGACCGTCACGGTCGGATGCGGTCGGCGTTCGTTAGCGAGGTTCAACGTCAGGCGCATGACAAGCGCGGCGCGCGAAAACGCGGGCCGGCGGCAACGAGGCCGCGACATCCTGCGACGAAACGCCGCCTCGGTTCGGAAGTTCGGCGCGCAGGCCGGCACTCGAAACCTGGCGTGGTCGCCCCTCGCGGCGCGCTGATCGAGCTGTAGCGCGATGACTCATTGGCGATTGCTGCCGGCCGAGAGAGGTCGAGCGCGCCGCCTGTCGCAGGTCGAGTCGTTGGCTCGCACGGTCTTCGGCGCCTTTCGTGTCGCGACTTCACCGGCCCGTTAAGAAGCAGTCACCGATCTGTTGTCGTCGGCGTTCTATTAACACTCATTAACGATCCGTTAACAATCGGCCGTCTGGACCGCGCCCTTACGCATGCCGTGAGGCGGCGATCCGCGACGTCTTCTCTCAAGCGCTGGAGTGGCGATACATGTCGACGACCCCTCATGTCCTGGCGAACGGCGATTTCCTGCAGGACTGGTCCAATACCGGCCTTATCACGACCAACGATGACTGGTCGGGGGTCGCATCGATCGTCGGCTATCTCGGCAACGATGTCGTTTCGGCCGCCGGGGTGGACGCGCGTACGGCCACCGGATCGTCGTCGGGAGATGTCGACGTCGTCGCCAACCAGACCAACACCGCCATCACCAACGGCGGTGTGGCCGAATTCCAGATCGCCAACCCGACGGTGGCGCTGAACGGCTCAAACAGTGCGGATGCCCCCGGCCTCGTGATCCATCTCGACGCCACCGGCCGCAAAGATGTCCGGCTGAGCTTCAACGCACGCGACCTCGACGCCAGCACGGACGACTCCGCGCAGCAGATCAATGTGCAGTACCGGCTCGGTTCGAGCGGGGCGTGGACCAACGTTCCAAGCGGCTACGCCGCCGACGTCACCACCGGCGGTGCCGCGACCCAGGTGACGCCGTTCGATCTGCTGCTGCCTGCCGCCGTCGACGGCCGCAACGACATCCAGCTTCGCATTCTCACCACCAACGCCGTCGGCAATGACGAGTGGGTCGGTATCGACGACATCCGCGTCACCAGTTCGTCCGAATCGTCGATCGAAGCGCAGCACGTCGCCTTCGCGCCGGATTCGCTTACGGTGTCGCATGACGAGGGTAACAGCGGTCCGACCGTCTATCAGTTCACCGTCGAGCGCAGCGGCGGCACCACGGGCGACGTCGCGTTCTCGGGAACGATCGCTTCGGCGCAGACCGATGCGGCCGACTATGTCGGCGGCGAGCCGGTCAGCTTCAGCGGCAACATCGCGGCGGGAGAGATCTCCGCGGTCGTGACCGTCACCGTCGCCGGCGATACCGACAATGAGGCGAACGAGAGCTTCACGCTGACGCTGCAGAACGTTTCCAATTCGGTGGCCGTGACCACAACGATCGGCAGCGCCGCGACGGCGACCGGCACCATCGTCAACGACGAGGTCGGCATTACCAAGATCAGCGCGATTCAGGGCAGCGGAGCCAGCAGCGCCATGGTCGGCCAGACCGTGACCGTCGAAGCCATCGTGGTCGGCGACTTCCAGAACGGCGATGCCGACGCCAATCGCAATCTCAACGGCTTCTATCTCCAGGAGGAGACCACCGATTCCGACGGCAACGTGCTGACCTCCGAGGCGATATTCGTCTACGGCGGCGCCACCGACGTCCAGATCGGCGACCGGGTGCGCGTCACCGGCTCGATCAGCGAATATTTCGGCCTGACCGAGCTCACCGCCAGCAACATTTCGGTCGTCCAGGCCGGCGCGGTGGCCGACGTCGACACGATGGCGGTGCAGATCGACCTGCCGTCGATGGGCACCACGCTGAGCCAGGACGGCGACTACCAGCCCGATCTTGAAGCCTATGAAGGCATGCTGGTCACGATTCCGCAGACCCTGACCGTCACCGAGCAGTACAATCTCGACCGGTTCAACGAGATCAAGCTGGCGGCGGGCGAACGGCCCGAACAGTTCACGCAGGAGAACGCGCCCGACGCCGCCGCCTACCAGGCGTATCTGGCCGAGCTCGGTGCTCGCACCATCACCTATGACGATGGCCTCAACGTCCAGAACGCCGCGATCAACAACCTCGACGGTTTCGATCCGAACGACAACCCGTCCGCCACGCCGAACTACGGCACCGCCGATGCGGTCCGGATGGGTGACACCGTCACCGGCCTGACTGGCGTGCTCGACTATCAATGGGCCGGCAACTCCGCCTCGGGGGCGACCTGGCGGATCCGCTCGGTCGAAGATGGCGCCAACACCTTCGGAGCCGGCGACAATCCGCGCACCGATGCGCCGGAAGACGTCGGCGGCCGCCTGAAGGTGGCGAGCTTCAACGTGCTGAACTACTTCACCACGCTGGACAATGGCGGCACCACCGCGATCGGCGAAGCGCCGCGCGGCGCCGACAACGCCGCGGAGTTCGCGCGTCAGACCGAGAAGCTGGTCGCGACCATCCTCGACATGGACGTCGACGTGCTGGCGCTGACCGAGCTGGAGAACGACTTCTCCGCTGCATCGTCCGGCAACTCGATCAAGTATCTGGTCGAACAGCTCAATGCCGTGGCTGGGGCCGGTACCTATGCCTGGGTCGACCCCGGCCAGCAGTTCGTTGGCGGCGACGCCATCGCGGTCGGATTCATCTACGACACCACCGCGGTGAAGATCGCCGACGGTACGACCATCGAGATCCTCAACGACGCCGACCTGCCCGGCCTCGGCCTCGGCGGCCTGCTCGGGCAGAGCACGGTCGGCGCGGTGTTCGACGGCGAGAACACCAGCCGCAACGCGATCGCGGCGACCTTCGAGGAGCTTGCGACCGGCGAAACCTTCACGGCGATCGCCAACCATCTCAAGTCCAAGAGCGGTACCGGCTCCGGCGCCGATTCCGATCAGGGTGACGGTCAGGGCAATTGGCAGAACCAGCGCGAGCTGGCCGCCACCGCGCTGACCGCGTGGGCTGCGAGCGATCCGACCGGCTCGGGCGATCCGGACGTGATGCTGCTCGGCGACTTCAACGGCTACGCCAAGGAGCAGTCGACCGCGCTCATCGAGGGCGCGGGCTATGAGAATCTGCACGGCCGCGAGGACGACGCTTATTCCTATGTGTTCGACGGCCAGACCGGCACGCTCGACTATGCCTTCGCCAACGCCAGCCTCGGCGCGCAGGTGTCCGATGTGACCACCTGGCACATCAACGCCGACGAGGCCGACGCGCTCGACTACAACACCGACTACGGCCGCGACACCTCGATCTTCGACGGCGACTCCTCGATCCGGGTGTCCGACCACGATCCGGTGATCGTAGGCCTCGATCTCGGGGAGCAGGAGCCGACCCCGGCTTACACGCTGCAAATCCTGCATGCATCGGACTTCGAGGCGGGCCTGAACGCAGTCGATCGCGCCGGCAACTTCGCGGCGATCGTCGACTATCTCGAGGAGACCTACGAGAACTCGATCACGCTGTCGTCGGGCGACAATTTCATTCCCAGCCCGTTCTTCAGCGCCGGCAGCGACGGCTCGCTGAAGGAGGTCTACGAAACCGCGCTGGAGACCTACTACGGCCTCGCTGCCGGGACGCTGAACATCTCGCCCGGCTTCGGCACCGCCGACATGGCGATGCTGAACATCATCGGCGTGCAGGCCTCGGCGATCGGCAATCACGAATTCGACGCCGGCACCAAGGCGTTCGCCGACATCATCAAGCAGACCGCCGGCTATCCCGGCGCGCAGTTCCCGTACCTCGCGGCCAATCTGGACTTCTCGGCCGATGCCAATCTCGCCTCGGTCTACACCGGCACGATCCAGGATGCCGACGCCTACACCGGCTTCCCGCCGGAGGCCGGTATCGGCAAGAAGATCGCGCCAGCCACGGTCATCGAGGAGAACGGCGAAAAGATCGGCGTGATCGGCGCGACCACGCAGATCGTGCAGAGCATCTCCTCGACCGGCGGCGTCGAAGTGATCGGCGACAATGTCGATGACATGGCGGCGCTGGCGGCAATCCTGCAGCCGACTATCGACGGTCTGCTGGCTCAGGGCATCAACAAGATCATCCTGGTCAGCCATCTGCAGCAGCTCGCGCTTGAAAAGGCGCTGGCGCCCCTGCTGCACGGCGTCGACGTCATCGTCGCCGGCGGCTCGCACACGCTGCTGGCGGACGAGACCGACGCGCTCCGTGCCGGCGACACCGCTGCCGACACCTATCCGATCGTCACCGCGAACGCCGACGGCAAGACCACGCTGATCGTCAACACCTCCGGCGAGTACTCCTATGTCGGACGGTTGGTGGTCGATTTCGACGCTGACGGCAACGTGATCTCCACCGCCAGCACGGCGGTCAACGGCGCCTACGCCAGCACGGAAGAGGTGGTCGCCTCGCTGTACGACGGCAACACCACGGTCGACGTCGACGATGACGGCGACGTAGATGCCGACGACGCCGATCCGTTTGCCGACGGCGGCCGCGGCGATCTGGTCAACGACATCGCCCAGGCGGTGGGCGGCATCATCGACGTGCAGGACGGCAACACTTTCGGCAAGACGGACGTCTATCTCGAGGGCCGTCGCAGCGAGGCGCGCACCGAGGAGACCAACCTCGGCGACCTCTCCGCCGATGCGAACCTGTGGTACGCCCAGAAGGTCGACCCGACCGTGCTGGTTTCGATCAAGAACGGCGGCGGCATCCGCGACTCGATCGGCTACGTCTATGCGGTCGGCGGCGAAGCGGTGGAGAGCCCGCCGCTGGCGAACACCAGCGTCGGCAAGGAAGCGGGCGAGGTGTCGCAGCTCGATATCGCCAACTCGCTGCGCTTCAACAACGCGCTGTCGATGGTCACGGTGACCGCGGATCAGCTGCTCGAGGTGCTCGAGCACGCGGTGGCGGCGACCACCGCGACCGCGACGCCCGGCCAGTTCGCCCAGGTCGGCGGCATCGCGTTCTCGTTCGACAAGGATTTGCCGGCCGGCAACCGCGTGCAGTCGGCAGCGCTGATCGATGACAACGGCAATCCGGTGCTGGCGCTGGTCGCGAATGGCGAACTGGTGGTCGATCCGGAGATGGCGATCCGGGTCGTGACCTTGAGCTTCCTGCTCACCGGCGGCGACGGCTATCCGTTCGCGAGCTTCATCGCGGCCGATCCCGCCTTTGCCAACGTCGTCAACCTGTCGCCAGACCTGGTTCCGGACGCCGGGCAGGGGGCGAACTTCGCCGCCGAAGGCACCGAGCAGGATGCCTTCGCCGAATACATGGCGGCGAACTACTCCGACACGGCCTACGACGTCGCCGACACCGACCGGGCGCACGACGAGCGCATCCAGAATCTCGACTATCGTCAAGACACGGTGCTCGAAACCGAGGCGCTGGTGCTGGTCGGTGACGACGGTGACAACGAACTCACCGGCGCGCTCGGTGACGACGTCCTCAACGGCCTCGGGGGCGACGACGTCCTCGCCGGGCTCGGTGGCGACGACCAGCTCGATGGCGGCGAAGGCGATGATACCCTGTCCGGCGGCGACGGCGACGACACGCTGCTTGGCGGTGCAGGCGATGACACGCTCGACGGTGGCGCTGGCGACGACCGGCTGGCGGGCGGCGACGGTGACGACACCCTGACCGGCGGCGAAGGCGACGACGTCCTGGTCGGCGGCGAAGGCTACGACACCCTGCAAGGTGGCGACGGCAACGACGAGCTGGTGGCTGGCGCGGGCGACACTGCTGAAGCCGGTGAAGGCGACGACCTCATCATCGTCTCCACCGACGATCCCGCGCCGAGTTTGATCGACGGCGGCGCCGGCAACGACACCGTCAAGCTGATCGGCGGCGGCACGGCGGAACTGATCGCCACGCTCAATGTCGAAAACCTGCTGGTGGCCGCAGGCACTTGGTCGGTGGCCGGATCGGCATCGTACGACGACGTGACGATCCAGGGCGCCGCGACGCTGGCTTCGAGCCTCGTTGTGGACAACAACGACCACGTCGCCATCGAGGCCGGCGGCGCGCTCTCGGCGTCCGGCAACGCGATCGTCTGGCAGGGCGGTGGCGACGCGGTCATCGACAATGCCGGCGAGATCACGGGCTCGACCCGTGCGCTCACCACCACGGCGGGGGCGACCGGCTCGGTGACCCTCAACAACCAGGCCGGCGGCGTCGTCCGCGGCGCGCTGACCCCGGAACGGGCCGGTCACGCCGACGCGACCATCACCGTCAACAACGCCGGCGTGATCGAAGCGAGCGGCCGCGTCCTTGATTTCCGCACCTTCGACAACAACGGCGCGTCGGCGGTGATCAACAACCTTGCCGGGGGCGTCATCCGTCAGCACGGCAGCGATACCGACGTGATCCGCCCGGGCACCGACGGCGTCGTCAACAACTGGGGGACGATCACGACGGATCCGACCTTCGTGGGCGGAGGCGATCTGATCGACTTCCAGAGCGACACCGGCGGCAAGGTCACCAACTATGCCGGCGGCTGGATGGAAGCTTCGCGTCATGCCGTAACCGGTGACAATGCCGTCACCGTCGTCAACAGCGGCACGATGATCGGCCGCAACGGGTCCGCCGTGAACTTGGACACCGACGGGTCGCTCGCGCAGAAGGCCTTCATCACCAACCATGGGGTGATGGAAGGCCGCTCCGCCGAACTGGCCGACTCCGATGGCGACGCCATCGACGTCGACGGCTTGGTGCAGGTGCTGAACTACGGCCGAATTGCCGGCCTCGGTGCCGAGGGCTATCACGACGGCGAACCGAACGTGTCCGAAGCGATCGCGATCGGCGGCGGCGAGATCGTCAACAGCGCTACCGGCGAGATCTACGGCTACGGCCGGGCGATCCAGGTCGACAACTCCAGCAACAGCAACGCACTGGGGGCGACGACCATCGTCAATGACGGTCTGATCCAGGGCGACGGCCACGGACCGGAAGGGGTTTCGCCGGCGGACGCTGCCCGGTTCGACCTCCGCGGCAACGAGGCGATCAACCTCGTCGGCGACTACGAGGACTTCGTCGGCAACAACAGCACCGGCCGGATCGTCGGCGGCATCTCGATGGGCGGCGGCCGCGACACCCTGAACAACTCGGGGTCGATCGTTGCGACGGGCGGTTCGGCGATCGACATGGGCGCCGGTAACGACCAGGTCAACCTCTACGTCGGGGCCACGGTGACCGGCACGATCCTGCTCGGCATCGGCGACGACGTCGCGCTCTCGACATCCGCGGGCGGCTTCGTCATCGATGGTGGGGATGGCAGCGACACCATCGCCATGGACTACACTTACGGCGGCGATGACGTGTTGTTCGGCGGCGCCGGCAACGACTACATCTACGCCGGCGCCGGCAATGACCAGGTCGATGGCGGTGCCGACAACGACACGTTGTACGGCAATGACGGCGGCGACCTGATCGAGGGCGGAGCGGGTGACGACGTCATCGACGGCGGCGCCGGCACCGACACCGCGACCTTCTCCGGCGCGATTGCCGGATACGCGATGACGCTCAATGCCGACGGCTCGATCAACATCGCTGATCAGGTCGGCGCCGACGGCACCGACACGCTCAGCAACATCGAGGAACTCGGCCTCGCCGACGGTACCTGGAAGCTGCGCACCGGAACCGGCGGCAGCGATACGATCGTCGGCGGCCTCGGCAACGATCTGGTTTTCGGCGGCGCCGGCGACGACACCTTCATCGGCGGCCATGGTCTGGATCGTTACGACGGCGGCGACGGCGTCGACACCATCGACTACAGTCACATCCTGTTCGAGCTGACGATCGACCTCGACTCCGGGCTTGCCTACTATCCGGGCTATCTCGCGGGCGCCGACCATCTCGCCGGGATCGAGAACGCGGTTGGCACGGCGTTCGGCGACACGCTGATCGGCTCGGCAGGAGCCAACACCCTGAACGGTGGCCTCGGCGACGACCTGCTGATCGGCGGCGCCGGTAACGACGTGCTGCTCGGCGGCTTCGGCGACGACGTGCTCCGAGGCGGTGCCGGTGACGATACCATCGACGGCGGCTGCGGTCAGGATCTGTTGGATCTGTCCGACGCCACCGGTGCGGTCACGATCAACCTGGCGTCCGGCACCGCGACCGGCGCAGGCATCGGTACCGACCACTTCAGCGGCATCGAGGGCTTCGTGCTCGGCGCCGGTGCGGACCATCTTACAGGCGGCAACGGCGCCGATATGTTCGATGGCGGAGCCGGCAACGACGTCATTGCCGGTGGTGCCGGCAATGACACGCTGCGCGGCGGCGACGGCGACGACAGCGTCGACGGTGGCTCCGGCAACGACGTGATCGAGGGTGGCGCCGGCAAGGACACGTTGAGGGGCGGTTCGGGTGTCGACGCCATCTCCGGCGGCGACGGCGACGACACCATCGATGGCGGCTCCGAGAACGACATGCTGAATGGTGGTGCCGGCAACGACACCATCAAGGGTGGGTCGGGTGCCGACATCCTCGCGGGCGATGCCGGCAACGACATCCTGTCGGGCGGCTCGGGTGCCGACGTGTTCATGTTCGCCGCCGGCTTCGGCAAGGACACCGTCACCGACTTCGCCACCACCGGTGCCTCGGCCGACGTGCTGCAATTCTCAAGCAGCCTGTTCGCCGACTTCACCGAAGTGATGTCGCACACCACGCAGGTCGGCAACAACGTCGTCCTGACGCTCGATGCCGACAACACCGTGACGCTGGCCAATCTGCAGATGGCCTCGCTCGCGGCAGATGACTTCCGCTTCGTCTGATCCGTCGCGGACTGAACCGAACCACGGAACGCAAGAGCGTTCCGTGGTTCTTCGCAAAAGACGCCGGCGTCGATGCTGGTGAAACAAGACGATAGGACCAAACTCAAGAGACGGTTCTTGAACGTCCGCGATGGGTCTTGGTTGTGTGGAAACGGATAAGACGCCACGGTATCGCACCACATCGCGCAAATCTTGATGATGAGCGTCGAAACTTTGCTTGAAGTCGTGCATGACTTGCAGAAGCCCCAGGCAGATCGTCGCATCGCCTCCGTCTTGCAGCGGACGATAAGAATTGGTGGAGCCCCTCTGCCCTTGACTCAAATCGAGCTGGGCATCATGGCCAATGCATCACGCAAGCAAGTGAATGCCGCATTGAAGCAATTCAAGGACGCTGGCCGGCTCACACACACCTGTCGCTCGATCATAGTAAATGACGTCAATGCGCTTCGCCGATATGCCGAAGCGGAGATGAATGATTGAGCTTCGCGGCCTGCGCGTGATTTCACTCTTCGGTGCGTCAAATTTGCTGGGAGCCGCGAACTGGAGTCGCCGCCTGAGATTGCTTCATGCAGTGCACACGATGATGCATGCTGTCCGTCCTGCCAGAGCCTCGCTGCCAGCCTGCCCTTGTTGCGCGCAAACTCCGATGCGAATGTCTGAAATGATGAGTCATTGACGTCGTTTGGGCGATGCGTCCGTCATTTCCGGCGCGCCTAAAGGGTCGTTCTACTTTCACTTTCCGCGCGGCAAAGCACAGCTCGCAGAAGAGGCAATCGATCACTACGTTGCGAGTCGAGTCGCGGTATTGCGGAGTATCTCGGCGAACACGGCGGGTGATGCTCTGAATTTTGTTCATCAGATCTTTGGAGCGTTCGCGGCCGAATGGTTGCCTCTGATTTCCAGTATGGATGTTTAATGCAAAATCCGGCGAATGAGCTGCCCGCGCTCGACGCTGAGCTGACCAAACGGGTAGCGCGCGGGTTTATTGATTCGACCGAGATTGTTGCGGAGTATTTTAGGGGGTGCGGTTTCACTTCCGCGCGCGCATCCTCTACCGCAGCGGCGTTGGTCGCGGCTGTCGAAGGCGCGCGAACGATCGCTCGCCTGGAACGCACGCCGGCGATATTTCAGGGCGCTGGCGGATGTCAGTGTCCAGGGGTGGGCTGCCCCCAAAGCGTGATCCAGGTTCAGTGTTAGCGAATGGCAGCGCGGAAAGTAGCTGCGACCCTGGATCTTCTCGCCGCTGCAATTGCTGTCACCGGCCGTCGTAACGCCGACTCTCGATAGCGACGATGTCAGTCTTCATCAAAAGAGGTTGAGTTTGACCTCGATCAACACCTCCTCGTCTCATCCTCTCAGATTGGTGCCGAAAGATCGGAGGGTTTCATGCGCAAGACACTGATTTACGGCGTGACACTGGCGGCGATTGGGGCAGCCATCGCGACCGTTCCGTCGAAGACACATGCACAGCGCGGCTATGGCGGCATGATGGGCCCCGGCCAGGGTTACGGCATGATGGGAAACTACGGCCGGGGTATGATGGGTGGTTGTCCGATGATGGACGCTACGGCCGATGGCAAGACATCGACTTTCGCGGCGGGGCGTATTGCATTCCTCAAGGCGGAACTGGGCATCACCGATGCTCAAAAGACCGTATGGGATGCTTACGCAGAGACGATCAAGGGCAATCTGCAAAGCATGCAGGGCATGTGGCAGACCATGAAGACAGTGGCCGAAGCCAAGACCCCGGCTGATCGCCTTAGCGCGCAGATTGCCGCGATGGAAAGCCGGGTCGCTGCGCTCAAGGAAGTCAAGCCGGCCCTTGAGAAGCTCTACGCTGCACTGAGTGACGAACAGAAGAAGAAGGCAGATGAGGTGCTCACGGGCATGGGTTGCATGATGTGATGCGCAGAACGGTGTTGGCCTGTCCGTCTTGGTTCTTGCCGACATCGTTGGAGCAAAGGAAAACTTACCGGTCTGGCGGCTCTGCAGAAGAAGCAGGACATTTCTCCTGACCTCACGCGGAGCGCTCGGCACTGATGGTTTGTTGTCTCGATTGCGAAGGGAGTTTCCGATGAGCTATTATTTCAGCAAGACGCTGCCGGTCGGCTTTGATGAGGCCGTGCGTCGCAGTATTGAGGGCCTCAAGCAGGAGGGCTTTGGGGTCATCACCGAGATCGATCTGAAGGAGACCTTCAAGAAGAAAATCAATGTCGACTTCCGCAACTACCGCATCCTCGGCGCGTGCAATCCCGTGCTGGCCCATGAGGCACTAAAGCTGGAAGACAAAGTTGGTACAATGCTTCCTTGCAATGTTGTGGTCCAGGATGTTGGAGGCGGAAGGACCGAGGTAGCAGCAATCGATCCCGTCGCATCTATGCAGGCCATTGACAATGCAGGGCTGAAGCTGGCGGCGGATCGGGTCGGCGCCAAGCTCAAGAAGTTCATCGAGGCGCTCTGACACCCGGTGGTTCAGGTCTATTCTTTGTCGCGAGATGCCTACGACCCCTTCGGGCTCTTATCCATGGCGTGAATGGCCACGGCGTCTCGGTCGTCGCGCCCAGGCTCCGCTGCACACTTAGAGGTTTTAGCCGCAGAGACGGTGAGATTACCCGCCGAGTTAACATCCCAATGGGCTACCGGGCTTGATATCTGGCGCTCTGAAGCGGTTTGCGCTTCCGAGAGATGAGCCTCGGACAGATAAAGGTGAGTCTTCGGCAGCAGAAGAATAATTCCAAGAGCGATGAGCTTTAATCCCAGTCGCATGCTCGCCTCCACTCCTTGATAACCGATAGCAGGAGATGAAGCGTCAAAAAATTCAGGTCGGGACCCTAAGGGGATGTACGCAGGGTGCAGCCCAATTGTGCGTCCCGCGCCGACGTCGGCGAGGTCGCCTATGGGTCATAAGCCGCCTGTCCCGCTTGGGACGATTGACTTCCGCGTTGCCTCCGAAACCCGACATCTATGAGCACAATGAACCAAGATAGAAAGATTTGAGCGCGGTGCGGGCAAGGCAAGTCCTGCGGCGGTCGCAGACGTTGCTGGTCTGCCAGGTGAGCAGGCGATCAGGGACGCCGTCAGCGAGTCGAACAGGCGAGCAAACAGCTCGCGCGGGACGCGGCGTGAAGCGCGAGGCTGTCGATACGGAATAGCGGAAGGGGCTCGCCTTGTCCCACGTTCTGCGATGATGCCATCATGCGCCTGTTTTGCCCGACGGAGCAACAGTTTCGTAAAATCAGCAAAATGCGCAGCGGGTCTCGAAAAGATCGTGCTTGATCCGCAGGCCAGGGCGCGATGACGATCCAGCCCATCGTTACGCTCTAAGTCGTTGATGTTGCTGCCCCCGGCTACTGTGCATGGGGTTGTTTTCGACATTCTTGTCTTGGAGGTGCGAAGGCTGTCACGCAGAACCGGACCTGATCCGGCTCCCGTCCGCTATTTCATCACCCGCAGGCCCTTGGTCGTGAACCGCTGCGTCTTTCCGCCGGGACGCACCGGGCGCTTCGTGCCGGCGGCCTTGCCGGTGCCGGGCGGCTGGTGTGCGGGAACGAGCTGGTGCGGCTGCGAGCCGATCAGGTCGGCGCGGCCCATCTCCTTCAGCGCCTCGCGCAGCACCGGCCAGTTGTCGGGGTCGTGATAGCGCAGGAAGGCCTTGTGCAGGCGGCGCTGGCGCAGGCCCTTGATCGCCTCGACCTTGTCGCTGCCGCCGTGGCGCACGCCGCGCAACGGATTGACGCCGGTGTGGTACATCGCGGTTGCGGTCGCCATCGGCGAGGGCAGGAAGGTCTGCACCTGGTCGGCGCGATAGCGGTTCTTCTTGAGCCAGAGCGCAAGGTTCATCATGTCCTGGTCGGTCGTGCCCGGATGCGCCGCGATGAAATAGGGGATCAGGTAATATTTCTTGCCGGCCTGCTCGGCCGCGGCGTCGAACATCCGCTTGAAGCGGTCATAGGCGCCGATGCCCGGCTTCATCATCTTGTCGAGCGGGCCGCGCTCGGTATGCTCCGGGGCGATCTTCAGATAGCCGCCGACATGATGGGTGACGAGCTCCTTGATGTATTCGGGGCTCTCCACCGCGAGGTCGTAGCGCACGCCGGAGGCGACCATCACCTTCTTGATGCCCTTGGTCTCGCGCACCTTGCGATAGAGCCGGATCAGGTCGTCATGCGAGGTGTTGAGATTCGGGCAGATCTCGGGGAAGACGCAGGACGGCCGCCGGCACGCCGCCTCGACCTTCGGATCCTTGCACGCCATCCGGTACATGTTGGCGGTGGGGCCGCCGATGTCGGAGATGACGCCGGTGAAGCCCGGCGTCTTGTCGCGGATCTTCTCGATCTCGCGCAGGATCGAGCCCTCCGAGCGGTTCTGAATGATGCGGCCTTCGTGCTCGGTGATCGAGCAGAAGGTGCAGCCGCCGAAGCAGCCGCGCATGATCGTCACCGAGAATCGGATCATCTCCCAGGCGGGGATCTTCGCATCTCCGTAGGATGGATGAGGGGCGCGCGCGTAAGGAAGGTCGTAGACCGCATCCATCTCGTCGGTGGTGAGCGGGATCGGCGGCGGGTTGAGCCAGAGATCGCGATCGCCATGGCGCTGCACCAGCGGCCGGGCATTGCCGGGATTGCTCTCCCGGTGCAGCACGCGCGAGGCGCGCGCATAGGCCTCGCGGTCCTGCTCGACCTGCTCCAGCGCCGGCAGGCGGATCACGGTCGGCCCGCGTTGACGCGATGCGCCTTCGTCGGCGGAATCGAGATCGTCGGCGTGCAGCTCGGTGTAATCGGCGGGGACCTTGCGGAACAATGCGACGCCCCTGATGTCGTCGAGCTCGCGCGGCGCTTCGCCGGCGGCGAGGCGGTTGGCGACCTCGACGACGGCGCGCTCGGCATTGCCGTAGAGCAGCAAGTCCGCCTTGGCGTCGGCGAGCACCGAGCGGCGCACCTTGTCGGACCAGTAGTCGTAATGCGCGATCCGGCGCAGCGAGGCCTCGATGCCGCCGAGCACGATCAGAACGTCCTTGAACGCCTCGCGGCAGCGCTGGGCGTAGACGATGGTGCAGCGGTCCGGCCGCTTGCCGCCTTCGCCGCCGGCGGTGTAGGCGTCGTCGTGGCGCAGGCGACGGTCGGCGGTGTAGCGGTTCACCATGGAGTCCATGTTGCCGCCGGTGACGCCGAAGAACACGCGTGGCTTGCCCAGCGCCTTGAACGGCTCGGCCGAGTGCCAGTCGGGCTGCGCGATGATGCCGACCCGGAAACCCTGCGCCTCCAGCAGCCGGCCGATGATCGCCATGCCGAAGCTCGGATGGTCGACATAGGCATCCCCGGTCACCAGCACGATGTCGCAGGCGTCCCAGCCGAGCGCATTCATCTCGGCGCGGCTCATCGGGAGGAACGGCGCCGGCTTGCGCGGTTGCGCCCGGGCCATCAGCGGCTTTTCGGCGGCGATCATCTGGGTGTCCATGGCGCCTACGCATAGGACTCCGGGCGGGCGAATTCAACCGATCGGTGTGCCGCCACCGCCGATTGTGATGCCGTGCGGGACCGTGACGCGGTCCACAGGCCGATTGATCGATCCCGCGCCATCCTCGCATCGGTTTCGTGGGAGGAAAGGCGGGTTCCGTCCTCGCGACGGCGCCGATCGAATATCGGCCACAGGAACCAACTGCGCCCGCGAACATTCTGTTGAGGGTTCGGCGCGGGCCCGGCTCGCGCGCGTCCAGGTCATTCTGGCGTCCGGTGACGTCGCCTCTGGCGATGGGGGAGCTGTGAGCACGGTCATAGAGAACTTGCTGCTGCGGAAGCAGAAGCTCGTGGAACAGCTCGAACAGGCGCCGTCGGTGGAGGATCGTGACAAGATCGAGCACCAGCTCGAGCAGATCAATACCGCGCTGGACTTTCTGGACAGGCCGGGAGCGAAGGAAGAGCGTTAGACCCGCTCAATCCACCTTTAGCGCCTTAGCGTAGACGATTCCCGAATTGGTGATGTGCGTCGTCATCAGGTCTTCGAAGGCGGCGAGCTCGCCGCGCGCGAACAGATCGAGCAGCTTGCGATGCTCGTCGAAGGACGTGCGGGTGCGCACGTCGATCGGCGAGGTCAGGTTGGTGCGGAGCGCGGCGACGCGGCCGGAGACGAGCTGATAGGATTCGGCGAGGTAGTGGTTGCCGCAATGGGTAAACAGCGCCTCGTGGAATGCGGCGTCGGCGCGGCCATAGGCGATGTTGTCCTTCGCCGTGACCGCCGGCTCCATTGCCGCGATCGCTGCGCTCATTGCCGCAATCGCGCCGTCGCGATCGTAGCGGAAGGCGAGCTCGGCCGCCTTGGGCTCCAGCGCGATGCGGAAGGTGCAGAGCGCATTGATGTCCTCGGCGCTCGGCGTGAACACGAAGCTGCCGACCTGCGGCCGGATCACGACGAGGCCTTGCGCCTGCAACTGGCCCATGGCCTCGCGCACCGGCGTGCGGCTGACGCCGAAGGAACTGGCCACCATCTCCTCGGAGATGGCTGCACCGAGCGCGAACTCGCCGTCGATGATGGCCTGGCGCAGCCGCAGCATCACGCGCTGCGACAGCGATTTCGGCGTATCGAGCCTGAGCGATCGCATGGTGCTCTCAGATCACCTTTCCGGGATTGAGCAGGTGTTCGGGATCGAGCGCCGCCTTCAGCGTCCGCATCAGCGCGATCTCGGCCTCGCTCCTGGCATGACCCAGCCACTGCTTCTTCAGCGTGCCGATGCCGTGCTCGGCGGAGACGCTGCCGCCCATGTCGCGGACGAGACCGTAGATGATCGCGTCCATCGCGTCCTTCGGCTGCTGCGCGACGGAGAGGCCGGCGACCCAGGAGACGAGATGCAGATTGCCGTCGCCGATATGGCCGTAATAGACGCTCTCGCAGCCCTTGATGCCGGAAGCGAGCGCGGCCTTGCAGCGCGTGACGAACTCGTCCATCCGCGCCACCGCAAGGCCGATGTCGTAGGAGATGTGCGGGCCCAGCACCTGGCCGAACTCGGCGCAGATGTCGCGCACGCGCCAGAAGGCCTGCGTCTGCGCCAGCGACTGCGCGACAGCGGCGTCGGCGAGCAGCCCACGTTCCATCAGCTCTTCGAGCCAGTTCTGGAAGCGCGGCGCGTCTACGCTCTCGTCGGTGCCCTGCGCCTCGACCAGCACGTAAAGGCCGTGACCTGGCGCGACCGGCGGCTTTACCCCGGCGCGATTCGTGATCACGTCCCAATAGTCCGGCCACATTACCTCGAACGCCGACAACAACGGACCGAGCCCGCTGCGCGCGGCGTCGAGCAGCGCGACCACAGCGGCATAGTCCTTCAGCGCACAGAGCGCAGCCATGGTCGAGCGCGGCTTCGGAAACAGCTTCAGCACCACGCGGGTGATGATGCCCAGCGTGCCTTCCGAGCCGATGAACAGATGCTTCAGATCGTAGCCGGCATTGTTCTTCATCAGCTTGTTGAGGCTGGTGATGATGGTGCCGTCCGCCAGCACAACCTCCAGGCCAAGCACCAGCTCGCGCGTCATGCCGTAGCGGATCACGCGATTGCCGCCGGCATTGGTCGAAAGATTGCCGCCGATCGCGCAGGAGCCGCGCGAGCCGAGATCGAGCGGAAAGAAGAAGCCGGCTTCGTCGGCAGCCTTCTGGATCGTCTCCAGCGGCGTGCCCGCCTTCACCGTCATCGTCGCGGAGGCGCGATCGATCTCCTCGATGCCGGCCATGCGCTCCAGCGAGATCGCGACCCAGCCTGCTTCGGGCGAAGCGCCGCGGCACAGCCCGGTCAGTCCGCCCTGCGGCACGAAGGGCAGCCGCGCCTGCCGGCAGGTCGCAATCGCATCGGCCACGCCCTGCGCATCGAGCGGCCGGATCACCGCAAGCGGCGTCTGCGGCAGGCTCGCGCTCCAGTCGTTGCAGTTGCGGGCGGGCACCTCGCTGCCCGTCAGCATCGCGGCCGCGCCGAGCCTGTCGCGCAACGCGCCGAGCAGCTGGTCGGGTCGCCCGGCGGGGGTCACCACGTCCATGCGAGACCTCCTCGATATTTGGCGCGCTCCACGGCGCGGGGATTTGCGCCGCTCTTGTATGTAAGGTACAACACAAGAAGTAAAGCTAAAACTGGCCCCGGCAAGCGCAGAAGATCGTGGGAGATCAGCGGCTTAAGTTCGGAGCGGCAGAAGAGGGCAGTGTGATGACGGAGGCAATTCGCGGGTTCTGGGTGGCGTCGGCGACGCCGCTGGCGGCCGATGGCAGCGTGGATCACGCCCGGCTCACCGGCCATGCCAGGCAACTCTTCAGCAAGGGTGTCGACGGTGTCGTCCTGTTCGGCACCACTGGCGAAGGCACCTCGTTCAATGTCAGCGAACGCGTCGCGACCATCGAAGCCATGCTCAAGGCCGGCGTTGCGCCGGAACGCATCGCAATCGGCGGCGGCTTTCCGGCCATCACCGACAGCATCGCGCTGACGCGCGCCGTGCTCGGCCTCGGCCTGCGCCACGTGCTGCTGCTGCCGCCCTATTTCGACCGCAGCGTCACGCCCGAAGGCATCGAGGATGCCTTCGCCGCGATCATCGATGGTGTCGCCGATGATCGGCTGCGCGCCTCGCTCTATCACATCCCGCAGGTGTCGGGCGTTGCGATCCCGACAACGGTCGCCGCGAACTTGTGCAAGCGCTACGGCAAGCAGGTCGCCGGCTTGAAAGACTCCAGCGGCGACTTCAAGCAGTTCGAGGCATTCCGTGCGGCCGTGCCCGAGCTCGCCATCACCGTCGGCAACGAGCCCGACATCGCCCGCGCGATGGCCGCGGGCGGCGCCGGCACCATTTGCGGCATGGCCAACATCGTGCCGGAGCTGGTCAAGGGCATGATTGACGGCAAGGATGTCGAGGCGCGCATGCAGGCAGCGGCAGATGTCGTGGTGAAGACTCCGTCTCTGGTCGCGACGTTGAAGGCTATCCTCGCGGCGCAGACCGGCGATACAGGCTGGCTGCGCGTACGGCCCCCGCTCCGCGCGTTGTCCGACGGCACCGCCCTCAAGCGGAAGCTCGACGCGTTGATGGCGCCTGCCATCGCGTAAGCCCGCGCAAGATCGCGACGCGCCGCCGCGAATTCGCGCGCTGCGTGCCGCGCTCGGCAAGACGGCCATTTGAGATTGCCGTTCAGCGCCGATCCGTACTTAGAACCATTCAATACTAGAGCGATTCAAGTCCACTTACGGTTCCGCTCGTGCTCCGTGCCTGTTAGACGCGCCAGCTTCAATGCTGCGTCTGACCTGGAAGTGAATCGAACGTGCGTGCTTATCTGGATGGCCGCTACGCCAGCGGCCGTCGTCATCGTGCCGGCAAGAGCCGTGCCGGTCTTCTCATCGGAGCGGCTGTGCTGCTCGCCGAATGTCCCTCCAACATGACGATCGCGAAGGCGCAATCGGTGTTGCCGCCGGTGACGGTGGACGCGCCGGCGCAGCGGCCGAAACCGGCGCGGGCATCGGAGCAGTCTTCACGCCGCCCGCAAACCGCTGCGCGCCAGCGTATTCGCAACACCGCGCCCGCAGCGCCGACGCTCTCGGAGCGAGCGGCCGCGGAGGCCGCCGCACAGCAAGCCGCAAAGCTCGGCTACCGCGCGATGCCGAGCGCGACCACGCTGCGCAGCGGCGCCTCGCCGCTCGACACCTCGCAGGCCGTCAATGTGGTGCCCGAGCAGGTGCTGAAGGATCAGCTGCCGCGCAACATCGACGATGCGCTCGCCAACGTCTCGGGTATCACCCAGACCAATACGCTGGCCGGCACCCAGGACGCCGTGATCCGCCGCGGCTTTGGCGACAATCGCGACGGCTCGATCATGCGCAATGGCATGCCGCTGGTGCAGGGCCGCAGCCTCAATCCCGCCGTGGAAAGCGTCGAGGTGCTGAAGGGGCCGGCCTCGCTGCTCTACGGCATCATGGACCCCGGCGGCATCGTCAACACCATCAGCAAGCGGCCCGAGCTGTATCAGCACGGTTCGGTCACGCTGCTCGGCTCGGCCTACAATACGTCCAAGACGGGCGCCGACGGCCTGCTCGACGTCACCGGCCCGATCGGCGATCAGGGGCTTGCCTATCGCTTCATCGGCTACGGCGTCAGCGAGGATTACTGGCGCAATTTCGGCCGGCACCGCGAGATGCTGGTTGCGCCGTCACTGGCCTGGTACGGAAAGGACACGACGGTTCAGCTCAACTACGAGCACCGCGAGTTCATCTATCCGTTCGATCGCGGCACGGCGTTCATCAACGGTGCGCCGCTGGCGATCCCGAAGACGCGCCGGCTCGACGAGCCCTACAACAACATGTGGGGGACGTCCGACCTGATCCAGGCCTCGGTTGAGCACCGCATCAACCAGGACTGGAAGCTCTTTGCCGGCTACAGCTACAACACCGAGACCTTCAGCGCGAACCAGCTCCGCATCACCGGCGTCAACGCGAAGACCGGCGTCGAGACGCGCAGCAACGACGGCACGCAGGGTTCGCTGAGCAATTCGAGCTACGGGACGTCCTACATCTCGGGCGGATTCTGGCTCGGCAACATGCGCAACGAGGTGCTGTTCGGCGGCGACGGCCAGTATCGCACCATCTACCGTGACAATCTGATCCGGCAGGCGGCCCCGTCCTTCAATGTCTACAACCCCGTCTACGGCCTGATCGGGCCGGGCACGACGGTTTCGAATAGCGACAGCGCCCAGACCGACAAGCTCGGCCAGTGGTCGCTGTTCTTCCAGGACACGCTGCATCTGACCGAGCGTTTCGCGCTGGTCGGCGGGGTGCGCTACATGGACTACGATCAGCTGGCCGGACGCGGAAAGCCGTTCATCACCAACACCAACGTGTCCGCCGACGCCGTGCTGCCGCTCGGCGGCGCAATCCTCAAGCTCACCGACCAGCTTTCGCTTTATGCGAGCTACACCCAGTCGCTGAAGCCGAACTCGACCATTGCTCCGCTGAGCAATGGTGGCGGCGTCGTGCTCGGCTCGAACATCGCGCCGGAAGAAGGCACGCAGTACGAGACCGGGCTCAAGTTCGATCTCAACAAGCGCCTCTCCGGTACGCTCGCGGTTTACGACATCGAGAAGCAGAACGTACTGGTCAGCCAGCTCAACACTGCAACCGGTCTCAACGTATACACCGCGGCCGGCAAGGTCCGCTCGCGCGGCCTTGAGATCGACGTCACCGGCCGGCTCTCCGACAATTGGAGCATGATCGGAAGCTACGGTTACACCGATGCGCGTGTGACCGAGGATCCGACATATGCCGGCAAGCAGCTGCAGAACGTTGCGATGAACACGGCTTCGCTCTATCTGGTCTACGATTTTGGCACAGCGCTTCCCGGCCAGCTCAGGCTCGGCGGCGGCGCCCGCTATGTCGGCGACCGGCCTGGCGATGCGTTGAACACGTTTGTGCTGCCGTCCTATGTCGTCGCCGATGTCTTCGCGACCTATGAGACGAAGCACCAGACACTGCCGGTCATCTATCAGCTCAACGTCAAGAACCTGTTCGATACGCTCTATTACACCTCCGCCCAGAACAATTTGGGCGTCGCCATCGGCGACGCTCGCCGCGTGTCGCTGTCGGCAACAGTGAAGTTCTAGCGATGACGCTGCTGCGGGGGCACACGATCAAAGGGGTCCTGCTTCGGGTCCATTCCATCGTAGGCCTTGTGCTCGCGCTGTTGCTCGCCCTGATCGCGCTGACCGGCGCGATCATGAGTTTTGAGGACGAGATCGTCGATCATCTCAATGCCGGCATCATGCAGGTCGCGCCGCGTCAGGCGCCGATGCTGATGCCTGATGACCTGATCGCCCGGCTGAAGGCGGCGCAGGATCTCGGCAAGGTCTCGGCCGTCACGCTGTCGAGCGATCCGGCGGCGGCGGTCCATATCCGCTTCGCGCGCGACGACCAGGGCAGCCGGCCGGGCTCGCTCTATGTCGACCCCTACGACGCGCGCGTGCTGGGTTCGCCGCGTGGCGAGGCGTTCTTCGCGACCGTGCGCAGGCTGCACCGTTGGCTGCTGATCCCAGGCGACGCCAAGGGCTGGGGGCGTCCGATCACCGGCACCATTGCGCTCGGTCTGATCGTCATGCTGGCTTCGGGCCTCGTGTTGCGCTGGCCGCGCCGCGCCGGCAGCGTGAAGATGTGGCTGAAGCCGAATCTCGCGCTGAGCGGCCGCGGACTGCACCGGTCGTTGCATGCCGTGATCGGCACCTGGGTCCTGCCGGTCTATCTGGCGATGACGCTCACCGGGCTGTGGTTCTCCTTCGATTGGTACAGGGATGGAGTCACCTGGCTGCTGTCGCGTCCGCAGCTCGCTGCTGCGAAGATGCAGCCCAAGATGCCGTCAAAGCGCCCGCTCGCGGCCGAGACCGCGCAGCCGATCGGATTCGATCGGGCATGGACGACGTTCGAGCGCGAGGAGGGCGGCCGCTTCTCCAGGGCTCTGCTGACTCTGCCGGCCGGCCCGGGCACGGTGATTCGGATCCGGTCGTGGGAGAAGGGTCGGACACTCGAGACCACGCGCGACGAATTTCGTATCGAGGCGGTTACCGGGCAGCTGCTTTCCGCTGAACGCTATGCCGACAAGACGTTCGGCGAGAAGATCATCGCGGCCATTTACGACATCCATCGTGGCGCAATCCTGAGATGGCCGGGCAAGCTCGCGTTCATGATTGCCGCGGCCCTGATGCCGTTGTTCTCGGTCACGGGAATCCTGCTCTATCTGTCGCGCCGCAAGCTGCGCCGTCCGGCGCAGCCACCGCTCGGGCGGCTCGTTCCCGGCGAATGATAGCGATGCGCTAGCCGCCGCGCCACGCGCCGCCGATAGTTCATCCGCAGCCAGTGCAACCATGCCTGCCACACACAGCGGACCGGAGCGACTTGTCTGAAGTCTCCACAAATGGTTCGATTGGCGAAGTCCATGCGAAAGTTGGGGTGATCGATGGCGCGATCCGAGCAAGATGAAATCGAAGAGACGGCGCTGCCTGCGGTGCTGGTCAGACGCAGCGATCTGCCCGTGCCGCTCGCGCACCCGGCGCGGAGCTTTTTCGGCGGGCTTCCCAAGCTGCCCCCGAAATTTGATTGGCCGACGGCAGAGGTCACGGCCAATGAAAAACCGGAAACGGTTGCGCTTACATTCGTGGCTCAAATTGACCTGGCTGAAGTGCCTGGGGCCGGCTGGTCGCCGCTTCCGACGCGGGGCACCCTTTATTTCTTCTGTAGTTCTGTGTTTGTTGGCGAAGGACATCCACCTTGTCGCGTACTTTATAGCCCGACGGATGGTGGCGCGTATCCCGACCGCGCGCCACCGCCAGACCTGATGCCGCTGGCAGGCACCGACGGTGATTCCCAGGTCAGATGGCTCGACCCCAACCTCGATTTTCATTCCAAGGTCGAGTTCAAATATCCGGTCTCCTTCCGACCGTTCCGCGACTTCTACTTCCGGGAGGACGCCGTCGGAGGGGAGCTTATGGTCAAAGAATTGTGTAAGGCGCTGGGTCCGGGGGAGCCGCAGGAGAATGATCTGTTTCAATTCCGAGCTGCGTCCAAATACGAAAAGGACGAGGATTGGCCCTTTAACTGGCTCCTGATCACCTATGTGGTCCGGTCGGTATTGTCTCACGTCCAACGCGATCTGACGCGTGGATATTATGGCAAGCCGCTCACCGACGAAGCAACTGTTGAATTGAAGCGGCTACGCGGTGGTGCAATCGGGTGGCTCGAGCGCTGTCGGGCGCTCACCCCAATGGATGACGTTGATCCGGATACAAAGGCGAGCTTCAGATCCTGGTGGTTCAAGATTGTGCATGCCTACAAGAAGCTGGACGGGCAGGTGCCCACATATGCGAGTACAATCGCGGACGACCTCGGCAACGCCATCAACCATACGATCCGTTGCATGGCGACTCAGGACGTCGATATATCCGACCACGCCCCTTCCAGCTACGTCGCGAATCTGGCGCGGCAGAATCACTGGAAGACGCCAACCGTGGACGATGGCAAGCACCGCCACTTCAGAACTGCGCTTCATCAGATGCTTGGATACGGCAGCGGCCCGCAAGATGCGACCGAGGTGCACTTGGAGGACGTGCTGTTGCTTCAGATTCAGGGTGAGCTTGCTTTCTTCAATTGGCACTCCAACATCGGCGGTGTGCTTCATTTCTGGATCGGTCGGGATGCTCTTGATCAACGCGACTTCTCGCAGGTCGTCGCGACATTCGAGTGCGACTAGCCCGATCTCTGCGCGATTGTCCTGTTCTCCGATATAGCTGGCCAACTCCGCCGCAATGGTTCAAAAGCTCCTGGTTCTGTCCTCAAGGTCAATGCCATGAAGCTTCCGACCGTCACCCCTGCCGACATCCGCCGCGCGTTGCTGTTGCGCGAGGAGATCGCGTTGCTCGATCTCAGATTCGAGGCTGCCTTCGCGACCGGCCATCCGCTGTTCGCCGCCAACATGGCCGTGGATCGGATTGCAGTCGAGGCCGAGGTCAGGCTGCCGCGCAAGGATGTGGCGATCGTGCTCTATGATGGCGGTGATGGGCTGGTTGCGCCCGGCGCCGAACGTCTCGCCGCGCTCGGCTACACTAATATAGGCGCACTCGAGGGCGGGCTGACGGCCTGGCGCGCGGCGGGCTTTGAGGTTTTCGAGGACGTCAACTCCTACTCGAAGGCGTTCGGCGAACTGGTCGAGGCGCGCCGCCATACGCCTTCGCTCGGCGCCGACGAGGTGGCCAAACTCATCGCCGGCAAGGCCAACATCGCCATTCTCGACGTTCGCCGTTTCGACGAATATGCGACCATGAATATTCCGGGCTCGGTCAGCGTGCCGGGCGCGGAACTGGTGCTGCGGGCAGGGCAAGCCGCACCCGATCCCGAGACGACGATCATCGTCAACTGCGCCGGCCGCACCCGCTCGATCATCGGCACCCAGTCGCTGATCAATGCCGGCGTGCCCAACAAGGTGCGTGCGCTGCGCAACGGCACGATCGGCTGGACGCTGGCGCGGCACAATCTCGATCACGGCGCTGACAGGAGCGGAGCGATCGGGCCGTTCGAGGGCGGTCCGGCCAATGCCCGCGATGTCGCCTACCGCGCAGGTGTTCGCCATATCGGTGCGAACGAGATGTCGGCGCTTGCCGCGCAGACCCATCGTACGCTCTATCGCTTCGACGTGCGCGACGCCGAGGAATATGCGGCCGGCCATCTCCCCGGTTTCCGCCACTATCCCGGCGGCCAGCTCGTCCAGGAGACTGACATCGCCGCTCCCGTGCGCGGTGCGCGCATTCTCCTGACCGACGACAAGAGCGTTCGTGCCGACATGACGGCGTCCTGGCTGGCGCAGATGGGCTGGGAAGTCTATGTGCTCGAAGGCGGCTATGACGGTGCGCTCGAGGTCGGGCAGCCGCACGTCCTGCCGAAGCCGGATCCGGCACACCGCTACCGCCGCCCCTATGAAGGGACCGATGTGGCCGAAGCTGCGATGCAGGCCTATCTCGATTGGGAATATGGCCTCGTCGAGCAGCTCCGCCGCGACGGCACGCACGGGTTCTACGTGATTTGACGGCGAGCGAGCAGTGATCCTTGCCGCTCGCATTGATCTATCACCGTCACCCTGAGGTGGCCGCTCCTTCAGCGGACCTCGAAGGGCGACGGCCCGGCTGCATCGGGGTCGTTCATCCTTCGAGGCTCCCGGCGCGATGCCAAGCATCGCGCCACTTGCGCCTCAGGATGACGGGACGGCTGCTGTGAGCGCGGGAACGGCGGAGCTGGTGGGATGCCAAGCGCACGGGCTCCTGCCCATCTTCTCCCCGTATCCGACCCCTATTGTGCTGCACATCCTCGACGGTCTATGAGCTGCGGCAACGCTGCTACTTACGGAGATTCCATGCCAGCCCCAGGTCAAAGCCCTGAGCGAAGCGCCAAGGCGCTGCTGCTCGAGGGCGTCAATGACAGTGCCGTGGACCTGTTCAGGAGCGCGGGGTTCACCAATGTCGAGCGGCTGACCAAGGCGCTGGACGGCGAGGACCTGCGGCGCGCGCTCAAGGGCGTGTCGCTGCTCGGCATCCGCTCGCGGACCCAGATCACCGATGAGGTGCTCGGGGCGGCCGACCAGCTTCTCGCGGTCGGCTGCTTCAGCGTCGGCACCAACCAGGTCGAGCTTTTGGCGGCGCGCAAGCGCGGCATTCCCGTCTTCAACGCGCCTTTCTCCAACACGCGCAGCGTCGCCGAGCTCGTGATCGGCGAGATCGTGATGCTGCTGCGGCGGATCTTTCCGCGCTCGGTGTCGGCCCATGCGGGGGGCTGGGACAAGTCGGCGACCGGCAGCCGCGAGGTGCGCGGCCGCACGCTCGGCATTGTCGGCTACGGCAATATCGGCTCGCAGCTCTCGACCCTGGCCGAAGCCATGGGCATGCGCGTGATCTATTTCGACCGTACCGACAAGCTTCGCCACGGCAACACCGAGCCGGTCGAGAAGCTCGAAGAGCTGCTGGCGCAGAGCGACGTCGTCAGCCTGCACGTGCCGGAGACGCCGGAGACCGCGGGCATGATCGGCGAGAAGCAGCTGCGGGCGATGAAGCCGGGCTCGTTCCTGATCAACAACAGCCGCGGCACCGTGGTCGATCTCGACGCGCTTGCCGTCGCCCTGCGCGACGGTCACCTCGCCGGCGCGGCCGTCGACGTGTTTCCGGTCGAGCCGTCCTCGAATTCCGATCGCTTCAAGAGTCCCATTCAGGGCCTCGAGAACGTCATCCTCACCCCGCATATCGGCGGCTCGACCGAAGAGGCGCAGGAGCGCATCGGCGGCGAGGTCGCGCGCAAGCTGGTCGATTATTTCATCACCGGCTCGACCATGGGCGCGGTGAATTTCCCGGAAGTGCAATTGCATCTTCGCCCCTCCGGGGCGCGCTTCAGCCATGTCCATCGCAACGTGCCGGGCATGCTGCGGCGGCTGAATGAGGTCTTCCTCCAGCGCGACATCAACATCGCCGCGCAATATCTGGAGACCGCCGGTGACCTCGGCTATGTCGTGCTCGACGCCGATCTCGGCGGCCAGGACTCCGGCGAGTTGCTCCAGCAGATCCGCGCCCTCGACGGCACCATCGGCGCGCGGCTGGTGTTCGAGCACTAAAGCGTTTCAAGCGAAGTGGATAAAGAAAACGCGTCAACCAGAATCTAGAGCCATTTCCGTTCCGATCGCATCAGAACGGAAATAGCTCTAGACCACCCCACGTTCCGGTTGCAACTTGCAGCAACTGCTCCCACACTGTCGTCGAATTCGGCCCGGTCAAAAATCGCGTCGAATTTGAGCTTCAGTTGCGTGAGTGTCCGCCATGGAACGGGACGCCGTACTGATTGATCTCGCGCTTCAGGGCGGCGGTTCGCACGGCGCCTTCTCCTGGGGTGTGCTCGACCGTCTTCTGGAGGAGAAATGGCTGGAGATCGCCGCAATCTCCGGAACCTCCGCAGGCGCGATGAATGCGGCGGTTCTGGCGGACGGCTGGGCAGCCGGCGGCGCCGAGGGCGCGCGAGAGGCGCTCGACCGATACTGGCGCCGTGTCTCGAAGGCCGCGGCCTACAGCCCGCTACAACGCTCTCCGCTCGATCGCTTGATGGGGCGCTGGACCCTCGATACGTCGCCCTTCTACATCCTCACCGATTTGATGTCGCGTGTGTTGTCGCCCTACGACCTCAATCCGACCGGCTACAATCCGCTGCGCGCGGTGCTGGCCGAGAGTATCGATTTCGAACGCCTCGTGCGCTCGCCGATCCAGCTGTTCATCACCGCGACTCGGGTGCGCACCGGGCGCGGCCGTATCTTCCGCAACGCGGAGATCACGGCGGATGTGCTGCTGGCATCGGCCTGCCTGCCGACCATGTTCCGCGCGATCGAGATCGACGGCGAGCCCTATTGGGACGGCGGCTTTGCCGGCAACCCGACGATCACGCCGCTGGTGCGCGAGAGCGACGCGCATGACACCATTCTCGTCCAGATCAATCCGACCGAGCGGCTGGAGGATCCGCGGACGGCTGCGGAAATCCTCAACCGGCTCAACGAAATCTCATTCAACTCGCCGCTGATGAAGGAGCTGCGCATGATCGCGCTGCTGCGCCAGGCGGCCGATCCCGGCAGCGGCGAGGGCGCGCGCTGGGCGAAGATGCGCACACACCGGATCAAGAGCGACATGCTGGCGAAGTTCGGGGCCTCCTCGAAGCTCAACGCGGAGTGGGAGTTCGTCTCGATGCTGCGCGCCGAGGGACGCACGGCCGCGGACGTCTTCCTCGGCGAGCACGGCGCAGATATCGGCCGTCGTTCGACCGCCGATCTCGACGTCCTCCTGTCGGAGTGCTGAGGCATGGGTCTCCTCGGCCTCCTCGTCGGGCTCGGCCTGCTCGTCCTGTTCGCCTTCCGCGGCTGGAGCGTCCTGCTGCTCGCGCCGTTCGCCGCACTCATTGCCGCTTTGTTCGGCGGTGAGCCGCTGCTCGCGAACCTGACCCAGGTGTTCATGGTGAACGCGGCGGGATTTCTGGCGCAGTTCTTCCCGATCTTTCTGCTTGGCGCCGTCTTCGGCAAGTTGATGGATGACAGCGGCGCGGTGACGTCGGTCGCCGGCTTCATGGCGGAGCGCCTCGGCGAACGGCGCGTGATCCTGGCGGTCGTGCTCGCCGGCGCGCTGGTCACCTATGGCGGTGTCAGTCTGTTCGTTGCGTTCTTCGTCATTGTTCCCATGGCACGCTCGCTGTTTCGTGCCGCTTCGATTCCGCGTCGTCTGATCCCGGCCGCGATCGTGCTGGGAACGTCGACGTTCACCATGTCGGCCCTGCCTGGCACGCCGTCGATCCAGAATGCGATCCCGATGCCGTTCTTCGGCACGACGCCGTTTGCCGCGCCGGGCCTCGGCATCGTCGCCTCGCTCATCATGCTCGGCACCGGATTGTGGTGGCTGCATCGCGCTGAAGCTGCGGCGCACCGCGCTGGGGAAGGCTATGGCGACGATGCCGAGGGCGCGATCGAGCAGGCCGCTGCCGACGAGCTCGTGCGCGAGCGCGCGACGACTGCCCGCGAGTTCGATCCGGCGGAGCTACAGCACGGTCATCGCAGCGAGCGGCCATCGCCCGTGCTGAACGCCATGGCGCCGCTCGTCGTCGTCGTGACCGTCAATCTGGTGATGTCGCTGGTGGTGCTGCCGCGGCTCGATGTCAGCTATCTCGCTGAGCAACGCTTTGGTGACACGACGCTTGCAGCCGTTGCAGGCGTGTGGTCGGTCGCGGTGGCGCTGGCTGCCGCCATTGTCACGACCATCGCGCTGAACTGGGCGCGCCTGCCGGCGCTGCGCCGGACCATGGACGCCGGGGCCAATGCGTCGGTCCTGCCTGCGTTCAGCGTCGCCAGCCTCGTCGGCTTCGGCGCCGTCGTGGCCTCGCTGCCGGCGTTCGCGATCGTGCGCGACTGGGTGCTGGCGATCGAAGGGGGACCGCTGGTCTCGCTCGCCGTCGCGACCAACGTCCTGGCGGCACTGACAGGGTCGGCCTCGGGCGGCCTGACCATCGCCCTCGACGCCCTCGGCCCGACCTACGTCGAGCTTGCCGCGCGGACCGGCATCGACCTTGCGTTGATGCATCGCGTGGCGGTGATCGGTGGGGGTACCCTCGACATCCTGCCGCACAACGGCGCAGTGGTCAGCCTGCTCGCGATCTGCGGCCTGACACATCGTGACAGCTATTTCGACATCGTCATGGTGGGCATCGTGACCTCGCTCCTGGCGCTGGTGGCGGTGATCGCCCTGGGCACTGCGCTGGGCTCATTCTGACGGAAAGCCGGCGTCAGCGATTGACGGACGGGCGAAGGTTGCATTGAATGCGGCGAACTTCCGAACGCAACAGAACAAGCCGGGTGGAAACGATGCAGCGAAACAGAGCGAAGCTGTGTGCATGGCTCGTGGGCACTGCGGCCGCAATGAGCGCGAGTGGTGCGTTGGCGGTGACGCTGGCGGAGGATGCCGAGACGGTCTGCAAGGGGCTGGTCGGCGGCACCGATGCCGTGAAGATCGATGCCGCGACGTTTCAGTCGCCATCGACTCTCGCTGTTGCCGAGCGCGGCCCGACGCCGTCAGGGCGCGTCACGCCCGCCAATCCTGCCTTCTGCAAGGTGCTCGGCCATATCGATGCTGTCGACCCCCAAGCGCCGCCGATCAGATTCCAGGTCAATCTTCCCGTCGAATGGAACGGCCGTTCGCTGCAATATGGCGGCGGCGGTTTCAACGGCGTGCTGATCACCGGCCTTGCGCTGCCGCCGGCTTACCCTTTCGACAAGCCGTCGCCGCTCGCGCGCGGCTTCGTCACCTACGGCACCGATTCCGGGCACGAAGCCAAGCCGGGCGAGCCGCCGCAGTTGTTTGCGCTGAACGACGAGGCCTTCGAGAATTTCGCTCATCGTGCCTACAAGAAGGTGCGCGACGCGGCCGTCGCCCTGATGCAGCGCGCCTACGGCAGGAAGCCGGACAAGATGTACTTCATGGGCTCGTCCGAAGGTGGCCGCGAAGGCCTGACCATGGCGCAGCGCTATCCCGATGATTTCGACGGGATCTTCGCGCGGGTGCCCGTGATCAACTGGGTCGGCCTGCAGCATGCCGGAACCCGCTCGGGCCTGGTGACCATGGGTGAGGGCTGGATCAATCCGGCGCAGGTGAAGCTGGTCGGCGATGCCGTGCGGGCGGCTTGCGACAAGGCCGACGGCTCCGACGATGCGCTGGTGCAGGATCCCGTCGCCTGCAAGGCGACATTCAAGGTCGAGACGCTGCGCTGCGCGGCGGGCCAGCGCGGCGATCAGTGCCTCACCGATCGCCAGATCAAGGCGATCAACACGCTGCATGCGACCTACAAGTTCCCGTTCGCGCTCGCCAACGGCGTCGACGACTATCCAGGCTGGGGCGTCTCGGGCGAGGACACGCCGGCGATCGGGCCGACCGGTGGCTGGGTCGCGTGGTGGCTCGGCACCGCGCCGCCGGCGCAGCCGCCTGCCCGCAACAACGGCATCGCCTGGATCTACGGCGCCGGCGGCATTCAATATGTCTTCGCGCGCGATCCGAAGCTCGATGTCACCACCTACAAATTGGAGGACCACAAGGCACGGCTGCTCGAGGTGTCGAAGCTGATGGATTCGACCGATCCCGACCTCAGCCGCTTCCGGATGCGCGGCGGCCGGCTGATCATGCTCGAGCACATGGCCGACTATGCGCAGAGCCCCTATGCCGGCATCCGCTATTTCGAGAGCGTCGAACGCAAGATGGGCAAGGCCGAGACCGCGGAATTCGCGCGGCTCTACACCGCGCCCGGCGTCGACCATGTCGGCTCCGGCGCGCCGGCCAATGTCGACATGCTGAGCGTGCTGGTCGACTGGGTCGAGAAAGGCAAGGCGCCCGGCGATCTGGAGGTCACCGAGCAGAAGGTCGAGGCGCCGTCGTTCGCGGCGCTGCGCGCGCTGCCGCTGTGCCGCTGGCCGGCCTGGCCGCACTACAAGGCGGGTGCGGTGACGGAGGCGTCGAGCTTTACCTGTGCGCCGTGACGAAACGGCTCGTTTGACAATCGCCTCGTGCCCGGCTAGATGTTTCGCATGCGAAATAACGAGTCCGCGGCGAAGCATCATCGGCTGATCTACCTGCTGAGCGTCGCGCATCGCCGCTTGCAGCGCTGGATGGCGGCGCAGCCTCAGAGCACGGTGACGCCGGCGCAGGCGGGGTTGCTGTTCATCCTCGGCAAGCAGGACGGCGTCTTGATCGGCGAGGCGGGCGCGGCGCTCGATATGGGGCCGGCCGGCATTTCCGGCCTGGTCGACCGCACGGCGGCCGCAAAGTTGATCGAGCGGCGCGCCGATCGCGAGGACGGCCGCGCGTGGCGCATCTGGCTGACGCCCAAGGGGCGCACCGCGCTGGCGCAGGCGAAGACCTCGGCGGCGGAGGTCAACGCGGCGCTGACGGAAGGATTTACGGCTGCGGAGATCGACATCGTCGCGCGCTGGCTGACGAGCATTCAGGACAAGTTTCCAAGAGGAGCAGACGAATGACCGAGCACGTCCGGATCGAGAGCAACGGCGGAATTCTCACGCTGACATTGGCGCGCCCCGACAAGAAGAACGCGCTGACCGACGCGATGTACGGCAATCTGGCGGATGCAATCGAATCCGCCGAGTTCGACCCGTCCGCTCGCGTGATCCTGATTCGCGGCGAGGGCGACATGTTCACCGCCGGCAACGACGTCGGCGAATTCGCCGCGGTCGCAGCCGGCAAGTCCGAAGGCAGCCGCAACGTCGTGCGCTTCATCCAGTCGCTGGCGCGCTGCACCCGGCCGCTGGTCGCAGCCGTGCAGGGCCGTGCCGTCGGCGTCGGCACCACGATGCTGCTGCATTGCGATCTCGTCGTGCTCGCCGACAACGCGCAATTGTCGACGCCGTTCGTCAGCCTTGCGCTGGTGCCGGAGGCCGCCTCCAGCCTCTTGATGCCGGCGCGCATCGGCCATGCGCGCGCCTATGAAATGTTCGCGCTGGGCGAGACCGTGCCGGCCAAGTCGGCGCTGGAATGGGGCCTTGCCAACCGTGTGGTGCCGCTCGACAAGCTCGATGCCGAGGCGCTCGCGCTTGCGCAGCGTCTCGCCCGCCAGCCGGCCGGCGCCCTCGTCGCGACCAAGCGGCTGATGCGGAACGGAGAGGCGCTGGTCGCGCAGATGCAGGCCGAAGGCGAGCAGTTCGCGCAGCGTCTGCGCACCGCGGAGGCGCGCGAGGCGTTTACGGCGTTCGCCGAGCGCCGGCCGCCGGATTTCACGAAAGTGGCGTGAGCCGACTTCCCGACAGAGTGGCAGCTTCCGAGGTCCATATCATTTGAAATAACCTTAACGAAACTTTGGCATGTCACCGTGCAGGATGGCCGCTTGTGACGAGTAGGTCTTTTGGTCCATGTCAATTTTTAAGAAATCGGTAAGCACGCTGCTCCTGGTTCTGATGGCGCTACTGGCCGTCGGGGCGCTGACCAGCACGGCGATCCAGATGGTCGAGGCCTTCGGCCGCTACAGCGACAGCCTGGAGACCGAACGGCTCGCGAATGCCGACAAGGCGATCTTCCATGGCGTGCTGGCCTTGCGCAACAATCGCGGCGATGCCCAGAGTGCGCTGCTCGGCGAGGACGATCCGCGCGCCAAGCTCGGCGCCGTCGAGAAGGCGGAGCAGGCCGGCTACGATGCCATTGCCGCGGCGCTCCCCACCGTCGAATTTGCCCGGCGCGACGAGCTCGCAAACACGCTGAAGCAGCGCTGGAGCGAGGCCGCGCCGAAGTTCCAGCTGTTCTACGATGAGGCCAAGCTGCCGCGCGCCGAGCGCAAGGTGGAGCGCACAGCGGCCTGGTACGATGCCGTCACCAAGGTGATCGAAACCGCCAATCTGGCGTCCACCGCGGTGTCGAACCGCGCCTGGATGAACGATCCTTTCATCGCCCGTATGATCCAGGCCCGTCGCCTCGCCTGGCAGGTGCGCGATCGCTATGGCATTCAGTGCTCGACCCTGCGTCCGAACGTCAACGGCTCAAAGCCGCTCGACGAGACCCAGAAGCAGACCGTGGCCGGATGGAATGGCACGATCACTGCCGGCTGGGTCGGCATGCAGGAACTGCTGGCTGCGCCTGATGTGACGGCGGACCTCGTCAACACGGCCCGGGAGGCACGCGCCAAGACCGACGGCGTTCTCAAGCATATCGGCGATCTGACCAGGAACTTCGACGGCAGCGGCCGTCCCGCGATGCCCGCCTCGGAATGGAACGCACTGTGCCAGTCGCCCTTCGCGTCCATCGTGGCGGTCGCCAACAAGGCGCTCGACCTGTCGATCGCGCGCGCGGAGACGGTTCAGGCGAAAGCCCTGACCAATCTCATCGTGCAGTCGCTCGCGTTCCTGCTCGCGCTGGCCGTGACCCTGGCCGGCGTGTTCGTGGTACGCAATCGCCTCATGCGTCCGGTGCGCGCCATCCTCGATGCCATCGCGCGCATCGGTGGGCGCGATTATGCGACGCCGGTTCCGCAATCCCGCCATCCTGACGAGTTCGGCACCATGGCTGCGGCCCTCGAGAGCCTGCGCGAGAGCGCGGCGACCGCGGAACGGCTGGGCCGGGAACGCGAATCGCAACAGGCGCTTCAGCTCGCGCGGTCGGGCACTGTCGACGCCGCCTGCCGCAGTTTCGATGATACGGTGCAGGCGGTCATTCAGAGTGTTGTGGCCTCGACGCGGGAGCTCGACGCCACCGCAACCGGCGTACGCTCGCTGGTCTCGGACTCCAGCAGCCAGACCGCCGCGGTCTCGTCCGCCGCCGAGCAAGCCACCAACAATCTCGAGACCATCGCAGCCGCGACCGAAGAGCTCTCCGCATCCGTCGGCGAGATCTCCGCGCAGGTGCAGTCGAGCGCCCGCGAGGCCCGCGAGGCCGTGGCGCAGGCCGAGCAGACCAATGCGACGGTCGAGATCCTCGACCAGACCGCAAGCCGCATCGGCGAGGTCGTGAAGATGATCAACGCCATCGCCGGCCAGACCAATCTTCTGGCATTGAACGCCACCATCGAAGCCGCGCGCGCGGGTGAGGCCGGCCGCGGCTTCGCCGTCGTCGCGGGCGAGGTCAAGAGCCTCGCCGCCCAGACGGCGACAGCGACGGAAGAGATCTCGCGCCAGGTCGCGGAAATCCAGGGCGCCACCGGCCAGGCGGTTGCCGCGATCCGCTCGATCGGCGGCGCCATCGGCGGCATCGACGAGAAGATGACGGCGATTGCCGCCGCGGTCGAGCAGCAGCGCGCGGCGACCACGGAGATCTCGCGCAACTTCCAGCAGGCCGCTCAAGGCACCCGGGAGGTGACCGACACCATCGGCAGCGTCGCGAGGCTCAACCAGGAGACCGGCAACGCCGGCACGGTGCTGTCGGAGTCCGTCAAGAAGATGTCGGCCGACGCCGATCGTCTGCGCACCGCGGTCGAGGGCTTCTTGGGAGCCGTGAAGACCGCATAGCTTCCTCTGGTCTTTCCATCCGATGTCGCGCGGGCATTGCCGTCGGTCCGCGTGGCGGGTACATCTGTGGCGCCTCGTTCCGCGAGCGCTGAGACAGACGTAAGACATATCAGGGATGGAGAGTTCGATGCCGGTCGCGCCACAACACAAGGCCCAGCGTCCCTATCGCGGTGTGTTCCCGGTCGTGCCCACCATCTTCGACGAGCGCGGTGAGCTCGACCTCGAGGGCCAGCGCCGCTGCGTCGATTTCATGATCGACGCCGGCTCGCACGGTCTCTGCATCCTCGCCAATTTCTCCGAGCAGTTCGTGCTCACCGACGCCGAGCGCGAGACGGTGATGCATGCGGTGCTGGAACATGTTGCCGGCCGGGTTCCCGTGATCGTGACCACCACGCATTTCAGCTCGGCCGTGTGCGCGGCGCGCAGCAGGCAGGCCGAGGCGGCCGGCGCCGCCATGGTGATGGTGATGCCGCCCTATCACGGCGCGACCTTCCGGGTCCCCGAGAAGGGCATCGTCGAATTCTTCAAGGTGCTCTCGGGCGCGATCGACATTCCCATCATGATCCAGGACGCGCCTGTGGCCGGCACGCCGCTCTCGGTCGAGCTGCTGGCGCGGCTGGCGCGCGAATTCGCCAACATCCGCTATTTCAAGATCGAGGTTCCCTTCGCCGCCGCAAAGCTGCGCAGCCTGATCGAGGCGGGCGGCAGCGATATCGAAGGCCCCTGGGACGGCGAGGAGGCGATCACGCTGATGGCCGATCTCGACGCCGGCGCCACCGGCACCATGACCGGCGGCGGCTATCCCGACGGCATCCGCCAGATCATCGATCCGTATTTCGCCGGCAAGCGCGAGGAAGCGAAGGCCGCCTATGAGCGCTGGCTGCCGCTGATCAACTACGAGAACCGCCAATGCGGCCTGATCGCCTGCAAGGTCATGATGCAGGCCGGCGGCGTGATCAAGTCGGAAGCCGTGCGGCATCCGCTCCAGCCGCTGCATCCGGCAACGCGCGCGGGATTGCTGGAGCTCGCCAAGGAGCGCGACGCGCTGGCACTGCGGTGGGGGAGGTAACCTTCTCCCGCCGAAATTCGGTCTTTCCGTCGTCATTGCGAGGAGCGAAGCGACCAAGCAATCCAGACCGGTTCCGCGGAGACAATTTTTGCTGCGCTCCCAATGACGGGGCTGCCCATTCGGTTAGAGGTGTCGAATTGGCGCAATTCCGCCAGTTTCCCCGGACCCGGCGATCAAGTATCGTGCGCTGACCAACCAGACTCTGCGGAGCAGTCGAGACATCGCGCAATACCTCTTCACTATGCCGTTATCCCGAGTCAGGTTGGCGCAAACCGACAGAACAGGGAGGCAGTGCCATGACGATGAGGCCGGATCCCACCTTTCACGCATCGCCCAAGCTTGCGATGGAAGCACCTGCGGAGAACTTTGCCTACACGTTGCTGCTCAGTCCGGACTTCTCGAAGCCGGATGCTCTCGCGGTCATCGACGTCAAGCCGGGATCGCCGACCTATAGCCAAGTCGTCCACACCGTGACGATGCCCAACAAGGGCGATGAGTTTCATCACTTCGGCTGGAATGCCTGCTCCTCCGCCTTGTCGCCGCTCGCCGGACATGCCTTCGTCGAGCGGCGCTATCTCATCATTCCCGGGCTGCGCTCGTCGCGCATCTACATCATCGATACCAAGCCCGATCCGACCAAAGCCAAGATCCACAAGATCATCGAGCCAGAGGAAGTCTTCAAGAAGACCGGGTACTCGCGGCCACACACGATCCATTGCGGGCCGGACGGCATTTACGTGAGCACGCTGGGCGGCGGCGGCAAGGACGGTACCGACGGCCCTCCCGGCGTCTTCATCATGGATTGCGAGACCTTCGAGGTCCTCGGACGATGGGAGATCGACCGCGGTCCACAGACGCTGCATTATGATTTCTGGTGGAATCTGCCGCGCGACTACATGGTGACGAGCGAATGGGCGTTGCCGCCGCAATTCGAGAACGGGATCGTCCCGGAAGATCTGCTTGCGAACAAATATGGACATCGTCTCCACTTCTGGGATCTTCGCGCACGCCGCAACGTCCAGACCATCGACCTCGGCGCCAATCATCAAATGGCGCTGGAGGTACGACCGGCGCACGATCCGGTTCGCGAGTACGGCTTCGTAGGCGTCGTGGTCGACACCACGAATCTCGAAGCATCGATCTGGACCTGGTGGCGAGAAGGCGGGAAATTCCATGCGGAGAAGACGGCGACCATCCCGCCCGAGCCCGCGCCAAAGGAGAAGCTCCCGCCGCTGCTCCAGGGATTTGGCGCCGTGCCGCCGCTGGTGACCGACATCGACCTGTCGATGGATGACCGGTTTCTCTATGTCTCGTGCTGGGGCACGGGTGAAATGCGCCAGTACGACGTCAGTGATCCGCGCAAGCCGAAGCTTGCGGGCTCGGTCCACATCGGCGGTATCGCGCGCCGCACGCCTCACCCGAACGGCAAGGCATTTGCGGCGGGTCCGCAGATGGTCGAGATCAGCCGCGACGGCAGGCGCGTTTACTGGACCAACTCGCTCTATTCCACCTGGGATGACCAGTTCTATCCCGATGGGGTTCCGGGCGTGGAGGTCATGGCCAATGTCGATCGCAATGGCGGCCTCGAGCTCGACAAGGACTTTTTCGTGAGCTTCCCCGACGGATATCGTGCGCACCAGATCAGGCTCGAGGGCGGCGATTGTTCGACGGACTCCTTTTGCTATCCGTCGGTCTAGATTGGGGGCACGCGAGCCCGGCACTCGGCTGGCTGTGGCTCGCTCTCGTCGCGAGCGGTCTCTACCATGGGGTCAATCCGGGCATGGGATGGCCGCTCGCCGTTTCGGCCGGGCTCATGGACAAGAGCCCGCGCGCGCTTTTTCGCGCCTTGTGGGCCCTGTCCGCCGGGCATCTGCTCGCAACGCTTCTCGTGCTGCTGCCATTCGCGTTCCTGCTCGTGCTGGCGGAGTGGCAGCGTCCGATCCAGATCGGTGCGAGCCTTCTCGTCATCGGCTTCGGCGTCTATCGGTTGATCATTCGGCGCCATCCCCGCGCGCTGGCACGAATTCCGCCGGCGCAATTGGTGCTCTGGTCGTTTGCCGTCGCCATCGCTCACGGCGCCGCCCTGATGCTCGTGCCGATCTATCTTGGGCTCTGCCAGGCCTTCGAGCTCGATGCCGGACATGAGGCGGCGGGCGAGTTGATGAAGGCAAGTATCGGGATGGCGGTGCTCGTGGCCCTGGTGCACGTTGCCGCCATGGTCAGCGCCGGCGGATGTCTGGCTTGGCTGGTCTATCGTTATCTGGGGCTGAAGTTCGTCTCGCGAAGCTGGTTCAATCTGGATGCAGTCTGGGCGACCAGTCTCGTCCTGGTCGGCGCCGTGGCGCTCGCCTTCAATCTTGGGAGCTGAGAGTGAGGCGCTTACCGCGTCAACGCCCACTCGCCGATGATGCGGAAGCGAGCCTTCGCGTCGTCCTGCTTGAACAGTGCGAGGCGGTCGATCGCCAGCGCGCCGAGACGAAGCGACGCAAACCGGGCCCGTAACATCTCCAGTATCGGCCCGCGGCGCTCTGCATCCAGCCGGCCGGTGAGCGTCATGTGGAAGCGGAATTCCTCCATCACGTAAGGATAGCCCCAGCGGTCGAGATAGTCGCGCTGCCGCTCGGTGAGTTTTTCGGGCTTGCGCCGCGCACGATCTTCCGCGGTGAGGGCCGCGCGGATGGAGTCGAATTCATGAACGCAATCGGCGGCGAACTGCTGGAGAGCGTCGACTGGCGCGGCCGGAATGACGGCAATGAAGCCGCTGATGGTATCGACGACAGGGCGGATCACCGGAATTGTCCGCGATTGGCCGGCGAACGTCGCGCAGGCCGCCATGAGCTCGGCCTCGGTCCTGCCTGATACCAGCGTCATCGGCGCCCTCAGCGTCGCGTGAAAGCCGTATTTGCGGGGATCGGCGGTGATGTCGCGCCAGTCCGGCGCGACGCGCAACGCTTCTTGCGGAAACGAAACCTCATCGCCGGTGTAGGCGTCATAGCCGAGCAGTTCGGCGCCGAAGCAGGAGAGGGCGCTGTCGGCGCCGGCGGAAAAGTAGATCGCGTAGCGGGGGAAACCTGTCATTGCCTCAGCATAACCGGTTTAGGCCGCGACGACAGCTTCGCGCGGCGCCGTCACGGCAGTGAGCAGCCTTGTCGCGTCGGTGAGATGCACGAGCTTGCCGCCCGAGATCACTGCGATCAGCCGCGGCCGCAGCTTCACGCCGTCGTCGACGAGGAGAATGTCGGCGCGGCGTCCTTCCGCGAGCATGCCACGATCGGCAAGGCCGGTCGCGCGCGCCGGCCCGGCGGAGACCAGGTCCCAGGCCTGTGCCAGCGGCACCACGCCATCGGCGGCGAGGCGGAACGCGGCGAGCAGCTGTGCGGGATAATAATAGTCCGACGCCAGCACCGAGCAGAGCCCCTTGGCGATCATGTCGGAGGCCCTGGTCCAGCCGGTGTGGCTGCCGCCGCGCACGACGTTCGGCGCGCCATAGACGATGGCATCGCCGTGGCTCGCTGCCGCCAGCGCCGTCTCCTCGTTGACCGGAAACTCCGCGATGTCAGCGCCGAGTTCGCGAAACTCCCGGCGCATCGCCGGCGTTGCGTCATCATGCGAGAGCATCCGCACGCCCGCCGCGCGGGCAGAAGCGGCGAGGCGCGACACCGAAGCGGGCACCTTGTCCGCGCGCGAAACCACGCGCTCGACCAGCCGGTCGAATTCCTCGCTGGAAAGGCCAGTGCGCTCCACCATGCGGTTGCGCTTGCGCGGCTTGGCCAGGTCGGCGACGGTGCCGTCCATGTGGTCGTTGAAGGCGAACAGGTCGACGCGGCCCTCGGCCAGCCACTGGGCGATCTCGGCCTCGGCGTCGAGATTGTAGGTCTCGTGGCGCAGATGGAAGCGGGTGTCGGCGGCGAATTGCGGGCGCTGCCGCTCGATCGCCTCCATCAGGCCGCGCGCATTGTCGGCGCTGCGCAGGCCCGGCTCCCAGGAGCAGGTCGTGGCGTGAAAGACAGTGGTGATGCCGTTGCCGATCGCCTGGCGATCGCTGTCGGCGAGCGCGACATCGATCGGAAAATCGACGCCGGCGCGCGGCATCATCTGCCGCTCGAAGGCATCGCCATGCAGATCGACGATGCCGGGCAGCACCAGCAGGTCCCGGGCATCGATCGCCAGCCGCGCACGACCGCGAGAAGCATCGACCTGTGCAATGTCCGTTCCGGACACGAGAAGTGAGGTTTCGACGAGCTCGGCGCCGATCAGGGCGCGGCCGCCTTCGAGGAATATGTCTGTCACGCGATCGCGCTTCGTTTGCTGACCGGAGAATTGGTGAGAGAGCTCGCTCGTGCTTCGTATGTCGAAAGAAAATCTTCAATCCCGAGCTTGCGGAAATCGGGCAGCGCCGCGCGCAATTTGTCGTGATCCCAGTCCCACCAGGCGAGCTTCGCAAGGCGCCCGGCGATCTCCTCCGAGAACCGCCGCCGCACGACACGAGCCGGATTGCCCGCGACGATGGTGTAGGCCGGCACGTCCTTGGTGACGATGGCGCCGGCCGCGATCACCGCGCCGGTGCCGATGTTGCGACCCGGCAACACGATCGCGCCATGGCCGATCCAGACGTCGTGGCCGATATGGATGTGGTGCTGGCGCCGCCAGTCGAAGAACTCGGCATCGTCGCTCTCACCTTCGAAATACGCGCTGGAGCGGTAGGTGAAGTGCGCCTGCGTCGCGCGGTGCATCGGATGGTTGCCGGGATTGATGCGCGTCATCGCCGCGATCGAGCAGAACTTTCCGATGGTGGTGTAGGTGATCTGCGAATCGTTGACGACATAGGAGTAATCGCCCATCGCCACTTCATGCAGGATCGTGCGCGCGCCGACCTCGGTGTAGGCGCCGAGCCGAGTCTCATGCAGTTTGGCCGAGGGGTCGATGGTCGGCTGAACCGAAAGAGCTTTGGCGGCCATGTTGTATCCGAGGTGCGAGGGGCGGGCGTTCCTCTTCGAGCGGATTCATGACAATGTCATGACGTAGCGATGACAGGGGATGACGTGTGCAGGATCGCTGCGCTGCAACGATCGTGTCACACAAGTGTTAAGCATGGACGTTAGCGATTGGCTCCAGCTACTCTGGAGCCCTGCATGCTGGTGGTGGATGGTCTGACGTGTCGCTTCGGCGCAAAAGCCGCGGTGGACGATGCTTCGTTTCAAGTTTCTCCCGGCGGCTTCGTCGGTGTGATCGGGCGATCCGGCGCCGGCAAGTCGACATTGCTGCGGAGCATCAATCGTCTGGTGACGCCGAGCGAGGGACGCGTCCTGTTCGACGGCGTCGACGTCACCGCATTGCGCGGCAAGGATCTGCGCCAATGGCGGGCGCGGTCGGCGATGATCTTCCAGCAGTTCAATCTGGTCGGCCGACTCGATGTCCTCACCAACGTCCTGATGGGACGGCTCGCGACGATGCCGGCCTGGCGCTCGCTGTCGCAAATCTGGCCGGAGCAGGACAAGGCGCTGGCGATGTCCGCACTGGAACAGTTCGATATCGCTTCGCTCGCCGCCCAGCGCGCCGACCAGCTCTCCGGCGGTCAGCAGCAGCGCGTGGCGATCGCCCGCGCCCTGGTTCAGCAGCCCGACATCATTCTGGCCGACGAGCCGATCGCCTCGCTCGACCCGCGCAACACCAAGATCGTGATGGATGCCCTTTTGCGCATCAACAAGCATTTCGGCATCACCGTGCTCTGCAACCTGCATTCGCTCGATCTCGCCCGCAGCTATTGCGACCGCCTGATCGGCATGGCCGCAGGCCGCGTGGTGTTCGACGGCGCGCCGTCGATGCTGACAGATCGGATTGCGCGGGAGCTCTACGATCTCGAAGCCAACGAGGTCATGGGCGGCGCGCCGGCCGCCGCGCCCGAGGGTGTTCCGGCGCTCGGCAGCGCTGCCGCCGCCTGAGCGGCGGAAGCGCACGCTCAACGTTTCGCGTTAAACGAACTCCAGCTGAAGAAAAGGGGTATCATGATTACTCGTCGATTGATTCTTGCCGGTGCCGCGGCCCTGGCCTTCACCACCTCCGCCTCTGCCGAAGACTGGCGGAAGAAATATCCGGAGATCACTCTGGCGGTCGTTCCGGCGGAGAATGCCTCCGGTGTCACCGAGCGGTTTACGCCCTTCATCAACTATCTGTCGAAGGAGCTCGGCACGAAGGTCACGCTGCGCGTCGCAAACGACTATGCCGCCGTGATCGAAGGCCAGCGCGCCGGAAATATCCAAATCGGCTATTACGGCCCTGCAGCCTTTGCCCGCGCCCGGCTGACCGGTGTCAAGACCGATGCGTTCGCGATCGAGGTCAATGCTGACGGCTCAAAGGGCTACTACTCGGTCTTCTACGTGCTCGCGAAATCGCCCTACCAGAAGGTCGAGGACCTCAAGGGCAAGAACCTCGGGCTCGTCGACCCGAACTCGACGTCGGGCAACAACATGCCCCGCTTCAAGCTGAATCAGATGGGCGTCGATCCCGAGGCCTATTTCTCCAAGGTCGTCTTCACCGGCAGCCATGAAAACGCGGTGCTGGCGCTCGCGCAGGGCACAGTGGACGTCGCCGCCAACTGGTGGAACGCCGAGGATGATTCCAACCTGACCCGCATGCTCAACAAGGGCATGGTGAAGAGCGCCGACGGCACGCCGATGAAGAAGGAGGACTTCCGGGTCATCGTGAAGTCGGACATGATCATCAACTCGCCCGTCGCCTATCTCAGCGACCTTCCGGACGACATGAAGGCCGCGATCAAGAAGGCATTCCTGGATGCCGCACAGAAGGACCCCGAAGCCTTCAAGAAGCTCTCCGACGGCAAGAACAAGCCCTGGGATCCGGTCACGAACGAAGAGTACAACAAGACGATCGAGCTGATTAAGTTCGTCGACCATCTGCGCAAGAAGGCGTCCTGACCGTAAGGGACACGTCGCCCGAGCCGGGTCAATCGACCCGGCTCTTTCCATGATCGGCTGGCCTCCCACCGAATGACCATTGCGGTTTCGATCCTTCCCGAGCAGCAGCTGACTGCGCTGAATGCGGCCTATCGCAAGGCGGTCGCGCGCAAGCGGTTACGGCTGCTGCTTGGCGCTGTGCTGTTCATCGCCGCGCTGCTTGTCGCTGCGATCGGCGCCGAAGTGAACCTGCGCACCTTCTTCGCCCATTTCGGCAATTTCGTCAGCTACTTCGATCGCATTCTCACGCTCGAGACCGGCCAACGTGTCTGGACCGATCCCGGCGAGTGGTTCTGGGGCTGGCACAAATGGCTGAAGCTGCTCGGCGAAACGCTGCTGATCAGTTATGTCGGCACGCTGATTGGCGCGCTCTTCGCGGTTGCGTTGAACTTCTTCGCCGCCGAAAACACCGCGCCGGCGCGCTGGTTGCTCTTCGTGGTGCGCCGCCTGCTCGAGTTCGCCCGTACCGTGCCGAGCATCGTGTTCGCGTTGATCTTCGTCATCGCCTTCGGTCTGGGGCCGATGGCGGGCGTGCTGGCGATTGCCATCCATTCGACCGGCGCGCTCGGCAAACAGTTCTCCGAGATCGTCGAGAATGCCGACATGAGGCCGGTCGAAGGCGTGCGCTCGACCGGGGCAAGCTGGCTGTCCTGCATGCGTTTTGCCGTGCTGCCTCAGGTGATCGCGGGCTATGTCAGCTACGCGCTGCTGCGCTTCGAGATCAATGTGCGAGAAGCCTCGGTGATGGGCTTTGTCGGGGCCGGCGGCATCGGGATGGAGCTGATTGTTGCGATCCGCAAGTTCTACTATTCCGACGTCAGCGCGATCCTCCTGACCATCATCGTCACTGTCTTCCTCATCGACATCGGCACCGGCTGGCTGCGTGGCCGCCTGTTCGGCAGAGAGGCACGGACATGACCCACCATCCCGACGTCGATACGGCACAGCTTCGCGCGCGCTATCCTGATGTCTTCAGCCGGCCGGCGTCCGCGCGTCTCGCGACGCCGGCGATGATCGCCGCCGCGCTCGCACTTCTGGTGTTCGGGCTGGTCGACCTCGATTTTTCACCGTCGCGTCTCGTTGCCGGCGTCAGCCAGCTCGGCTGGATCACGATGATGATGATCCCGCCCGATCCCGGCGCATCGCTGCCGTTGTATCTCAAGGCGCTCGGCGAGACGTTGTCGATCGCGCTGCTCGGTACCACGCTCGCCGCACTGTTCGCGCTGCCGGTGAGCCTGCTTGCGGCGCGCAACATCGTGCCGTCGGGTTTCTTTCGCTTCCCGGTCCGGCGCTTCCTCGATTCGATTCGCGGCGTCGATACGCTGATCTGGGCGCTGGTGTGGATCAACGTGGTCGGGCTCGGCCCGTTTGCCGGCGTGCTGGCCATCGCGGTGTCGGATTTCGGTGCGTTCGGCAAGCTGTTCTCGGAGGCGATCGAGGGCGCCGACCAGAAGGAAGTCGAGGGCATCCGCGCCTCCGGCGGCAGTGCCCTGCACGAGATCCGCTTCGGCCTGATGCCGCAGGTGCTGCCCGTCATCGCCGGCCAGGTGCTCTACTACATCGAATCGAACACCCGCTCGGCCACCATCATCGGCATCGTCGGCGCCGGCGGCATCGGCCTCCAGCTCGCCGAGCAGATCCGCGTGCTGGAATGGCAGAAGGTGTCGTTCCTGATCCTGATGATCCTGGTTGCGGTGGCCGCGATCGATTTCATCTCGGGCAAGCTGCGGTTTGCGATCATCGGGCGCAGGGCGGTGGCCTAACTTTCTTCTCCCTTTGCGGGAGAAGGTGGCGCGAAGCGCCGGATGAGGGGTATCTGCCCGCGAACTCGCGCGCCGAGAGATACCCCTCACCCGTCTCGCCGCTATTGCGGCGAGCCACCCTCTCCCGCAAGGGGAGAGGGTGAAGCGTGGCGAAGCCTCACCCGTTCTCCACCAGAAATTCCACCCGTTCCGCCGCGAAGCGCGAGTGCTTCGTCAGCAGCGGCTTGCCCGTGAGATCGTTGTCGGTGGCATCGACCACCAGAATCGGCCGGCCCAGCGCCAGATCGAGCCGTACGGCATCGGTCGCGTCGACGATGCCGGCCGTGATTCGGGTCGCGCCGCGGCGATAGTCGCGCACGCCGTAATGCGCCAGCAGCTTCGTCATCGAGCGCGTCGCCGCGAACACGGCGCCGGCGTCCGGAAACCGCTCCGCCGACAGCCAGGTGGTGGACACGCAGATCGGCGTGCGGTCGGCGAGGCGAATCGCCTCGATCCGCACCAAGGGTGCGCCGGTCTTCAGTCCCAGCTCCCGTGCGAGCTCGCGCGTAGCGATATCGTCGGTCGCCTCGATCAGCCGTCCATGCGGTTCGCGGCCGCCCGCGCCGACGATCTCGGAAAAGCGCGTGCGCGAGCGCAGCGGATAGGCGAGCTTCTGCGCCTCGACATAGGTCCCGCTGCCGCGCTCGGCCCGCACGAGGCCACGCTCGGCAAGGGCTGCCAGCGCGCGCCGCACGGTGTGCCGGTTGACGCGATAGGTTTCGGCGATCTCCATCTCGCCCGGCAGCTTGTCGCCGGCCGCAAAGCGGCCGTCGGCGATGCCGCGCTCGATGCCGTCGGCAACGAGGCGCCATAGCGCGACGCCCGAGGAGGCTGTGTCCTGCATGCTCATGTCGCGGGAAGCCTACTCCAGAAATCACATCATTGTCACGAAACAGTCATGGCGCGTCCGTATGAAGTTGTCTATTATCATAGACAACTTCAATCCGGCAAGTTCGGTGGACCAGGTGACGCAGCACAACAACCAGCAAGCCCAGCGCAAGGCCGCGATGGCGGTGCTGGCGCACGCGGAGGCGGGCGAGATCGCCGCTCGCCTCCGCAACCTGGCCCTCCCGGCCCATCAGGACCTGCGCGCGCCCGAAAGCGGCCTCGTCATGCTGCGCGGCCGGGTCGGCGGCGACGGCGCACCGTTCAATCTCGGCGAAGCCACGGTCTCGCGCGCCGCGGTGCGGCTTGCGAGCGGTGAGGTCGGGTTCGGCTACACGCTCGGCCGTGACGGTGAGAAGGCGCGGCTGATCGCGCTGTGCGATGCGCTGATGCAGTCCCGTGATCACGGCGGCGCCGTGGAGCGGGACGTTGTCGCGCCGTTGCGCGAGCAACTGATGATCGAACGCAAGCAGGCGGCGGCTGAGACCGCTGCGACGAAGGTTGATTTCTACACCATGGTGCGCGGTGAGGGGTGAGATCATGACCACGATTGCGGAACTGCCGCCGGGTTTCGTCGACAAGGTGCTGTCGGCGCAATCGACCTTTCGCTCGGTCATGGACGCGATGGCGCGGCCGGGCTCGGTCCAGCGCATCGTGCCGATGGCGGGAGCGCCAGGGCCGATGATGCGCGGCACCGCCGCGATCGCGCTCACGCTGTTCGACCACGACACGCCGCTCTGGCTCGATACGCGGATGGCGGAGAGCTCCGACCTGGTGAAATGGCTGAAATTCCATACCGGCGCGCCGGTGGTGCAGGATTGCTCGATCGCGAGCTTCGCGCTGATCAGCGACGGCACGGCGCTTCCGCCGCTCGACCGGTTTGCGCTCGGGACGAGCGAATATCCGGATCGTTCGACGACGGTGATCATTCAGGTCGATAGCCTGGTTTCGGGGCGCGCCTTCGAGATGCGGGGCCCCGGCATCGACGGTGTCGCGTCCCTGCAGGCGTCGATCAAGCCTTTCGACCTGTTCGAGCGCCTGCGGGTCAACGAGGCGCTGTTTCCGCGCGGCATCGACGTGGTGCTGGTCGCCGATGACGCGGTGGTTGCGATCCCGCGCACCACGCGCGTCGTGAGTCAAGGAAGCTGAAGCATGTATGTCGCAGTCAAGGGCGGCGAACGCGCCATCGAGAACGCCCATCGCCTGCTCGCCAATGCGCGGCGCGGCGACCAGAACGTTCCGGAGGTCACGCTCGACCAGATCTCGGAGCAGCTCGGCCTCGCCGTCGACCGTGTCATGAGCGAGGGCTCGCTCTACGATCGCGAGCTCGCGTCGCTGGCGATCAAGCAGGCGCGCGGCGATCTGATCGAGGCGATCTTCCTGGTCCGCGCCTTCCGCGCCACCCTGCCGCGCTTCGGCGCCAGCGAGCCGGTCGACACCGGCGCCATGCGGGTGCAACGGCGGGTGTCCTCGACTTTCAAAGACATTCCCGGCGGGCAGATCCTCGGGCCGACCTTCGACTACACGCATCGCCTGCTCGACCCCTCGCTCGCCGAAGGCTTCGTTCCCGACGCGCCGGCGACGGCTGAAGCGCCCACCGCGCCAACGCCGCGCGTGACCGACATTCTCGGTCGCGACGGATTGATCGAACCCTCGCCCCGGGCCGAGGACGGCGCGCCGGTCGGCGATCTCACCCGCGAGCCGCTGAATTTTCCGGCGGATCGCGACCTGCGCCTGCAAAATCTGGCGCGTGGCGACGAAGGCTTCCTGCTGGCGATGGGCTATTCCACCCAGCGCGGCTATGGCCGCAACCATCCCTTCGCCGGCGAGATCCGCTTCGGCGAGGTCGAGGTCGAGTTCATCGCGGAAGACGCCGGCTTCGCCGTGCCGCTTGGTTCGATCGAGCTGACCGAGTGCCAGATGGTCAACCAGTTCAAGGGTTCGGCGACCGAAGCGCCGTGCTTCACCCGCGGCTATGGCCTTGCCTTCGGCCAGAGCGAGCGCAAGACCATGTCGATGGCCCTGGTCGATCGTGCGCTGCGTGCCCGCGAGCTCGGCGAGGAGGCACTCGCACCCGCGCAGGACGAGGAATTCGTGATGTCGCATTCGGACAACGTCCAGGCGACCGGTTTCGTCGAGCACCTGAAGCTGCCGCATTATGTCGACTTCCAGTCCGAGCTCGGCCTGCTGCGCAAGCTGCGGCAGGAGTTCGCGGATGCCAATGCGCCTGATGCCATGAAGGAGGCCGCGGAATGAACGCGCCCGCCTACAACTTCGCCTATCTCGACGAGCAGACCAAGCGGATGATCCGCCGCGCGATCCTGAAAGCGATCGCCATTCCCGGCTATCAGGTGCCGTTCGCCAGCCGCGAAATGCCGATGCCCTATGGCTGGGGCACTGGTGGCGTGCAGGTCACCGCCGCGATCCTCGGCCCCCAGGACGTGCTCAAGGTGATCGACCAGGGCTCCGACGATACCACCAACGCGATCTCGATCCGAAAGTTCTTCGCCAAGACCGCGGGCGTTGCGACCACGACCGCGACGGGGGAGGCGACGGTGATCCAGACCCGTCACCGCATTCCGGAGACGGCGCTGAACGAAAACCAGGTGCTGGTCTATCAGGTGCCAATCCCCGAGCCGTTGCGTTTCCTCGAGCCGCGCGAGACCGAGACGCGGCGCATGCACGCGCTCGCCGAGTACGGCCTGATGCACGTGAAGCTCTACGAGGACATCGCGCGCTTCGGCCATATCGCGACCGCCTACGCCTACCCGGTGAAGGTGAACGCGCGCTACGTGATGGATCCGTCCCCGACGCCGAAGTTCGACAATCCCAAGATGGACAATTGTCCCGCGCTGCAATTGTTCGGCGCCGGCCGCGAGAAGCGCATCTACGCGATCCCGCCCTATACCCAGGTGGTCTCGCTCGATTTCGAGGACCATCCGTTCGAGCCTTACCGCTTCAATGCACCCTGCGCGCTCTGTGGCGCGGAAGATTCCTATCTCGATGAGATCGTCACCGACGACAAGGGCGGGCGGATGTTCGTCTGCTCGGACACCGATTATTGTGAGGGCCGCCAGGCCGCCGGCCATCACGGCAGTCTCAGCGCTGCGCCCTACAGGGAAAAGGCGGGCTCACATGGTTGATCAAGGCTTGGCCAATCTCGATACGCTCGAAAACGACCAGCCGCTGCTGGTGGCGGAGTCCCTGAGCAAGTCCTTTGGTCGCATCGCCGCCTGCCGCGACGTCTTCTTCGCGCTCTATCCCGGCGAGGTGCTGGCGATCGTCGGCGAATCAGGCTCGGGCAAGTCGACGCTTCTGCAGATGCTGTCGGGCCAGCTCGCACCGAGCGCCGGCCATGTGTCCTACCGGATGCGCGACGGCGTCACGCGTGATCTCACGACGCTCGGTGAAGCCGAGCGGCGCTTCCTGTTCCGCACCGATTGGGGTTTTGTGCACCAGGACCCCGCGCAGGGCCTGCGCATGGCGGTTTCGGCCGGTGCCAATGTCGGCGAGCGGCTGATGGCCGTGGGCTGGAATCACTACGGCCGCATCCGCGAGACCGCGTCGGACTGGCTCACCCGCGTCGAGATCGACGTCGTGCGTATCGACGATGCGCCGCGTACCTATTCCGGCGGCATGCGGCAGCGTCTTCAGATCGCCCGCAACCTCGTTACCGAGCCGCGACTGGTGTTCATGGACGAGCCGACCGGCGGCCTCGACGTGTCGGTGCAGGCGCGCCTGCTCGATCTCGTGCGCAGTCTCGTTGCCGAGCTGCATCTCGCCGTCGTCATCGTCACCCACGATCTCGCGGTCGCGCGCCTGTTGTCGCATCGCGTGATGGTGATGAAGGGCGGCCGCGTCATCGAGACCGGCCTCACCGACCAGGTGCTCGACGATCCGCGTGAGCCCTATACGCAACTCCTCGTCTCCTCGATTCTCCCGCCATGAGCTTTTCGATGACCGCCATGATCGACGTTGCCGATGCCCGGAAGACCTTTACGATGCACCTGCAAGGCGGCATCGAGCTGCCGGTCGTGCGCGGCGTGACCTTCCACGTCGATCCCGGCGAATGCGTCGTGCTGTCGGGGCCATCAGGCGCCGGCAAATCGTCGATCCTGAAGATGATCTTCGGCAATTACCGCTGCGACAGCGGTCGCATCGGCATCCGCCATCGCGGCGTGCTGGTCGATCTCGCCGCCGCCGAGCCGCGGCAGGTGCTCAACGTCCGCCGCTCCACCATCGGCTATGTCAGCCAGTTCCTGAGGGCAGTGCCGCGCGTTGCCACCATCGACGTCGTCGCCGAGCCACTGATCGTGAACGGTATGGCACGTGCCGACGCGCGGGTGCGCGCCGGCGCGCTGCTGCATCGTCTCAACATCCCCGAGCGGCTCTGGCAGCTGCCGCCCGCGACCTTCTCCGGCGGCGAGCAGCAGCGCGTCAACATTGCGCGCGGCTTCATCTCGGACCTGCCGATCCTGCTGCTGGACGAGCCCACCGCCTCGCTAGATGCTGCCAATCGCGCCGTCGTGGTCGAGCTGGTCGCTGAAAAGAAGCGCCAGGGCGTCGCCATGGTCGCTATTGTCCATGACGACGAAATCCGTCATCTGATTGCGGACCGCATCGTCGACGTCGCCAGCTTTGCCGCCGCGGCCTGAAGGAAGAGGGAAATGAACGCCAAGCCGAAGGTAACGGTGATCGCCAACGCCAGGATCGTGCTGGCCGACCGGGTGATCGAGCAGGGCTGGCTCGCTTTTGCCGACGGACGCATCGTCGAGATCGGCGAGGGCAGGGCGCCGGCGGGCGCTGACGACGCAGCCGGCGATCTCATCATGCCCGGCCTGATCGAGCTCCACACCGACCATCTCGAAGCGCATTACGTGCCGCGGCCGAAGGTGTTCTGGAATCCGGTCGCGGCCGTCATTTCCTATGACGGCCAGCTCGCGACCTCGGGCATCACCACGGTTTTCGATTCGCTCCGGGTCTGGCGCGAGGACGGCGCCGAGGAAGTTGATGGCCGCGCCGGCGTGCTCGCCGCCGCGATCACCACCGCGCGCGAGGCCAGCCTGCTGCGCGCCGACCACTTCCTGCATCTGCGCTGCGAGATCCCGATGCCGAGCGTGGTCGAGGAGGCCAAGGAGCTGATCGACCGCCCCGACGTCAAGCTGATGTCGCTGATGGATCACACGCCCGGCCAGCGCCAGTTCCGCGACGAGGTCAAGCTGCGCGACTACTATCGCGGCAAGGGCGGCGGCAAGACCGATGCCGAGCTCGATGAGCTGTTCGCAAAGCGCTTCGAGTACCAGAAGCAATATGCGGCGACCAACATGCGCGAGATCGTGGCGCTGGCGCATCAGTACAAGATCCCGCTCGCGAGCCACGACGACACCACCGAGGAGAACGTCGCGGACGCCGTGCGCGATCGTGTCTCGGTGGCGGAATTCCCGACCACGCTGGAGGCCGCGCGCGGCCTGCACCAGGCTGGCATCGACATTCTCATGGGCGCGCCCAACGTTGTGCGCGGCGGCTCGCACTCCGGCAACATCGCCGCGGTCGATCTCGCCCGCGAAGGCCTGCTCGATATCCTGTCGTCGGACTACATCCCCTCGAGCCTCCTGATGGGCGCGCTGCAATTGCCGGAGCATGTGCCGGCAATCAGCCTCCCGGCGGCAGTTCGCACCGTGACGAAAGCGCCCGCCGAGGCGGTCGGCCTCACCGACCGCGGCGAGATCGCGACCGGCAAGCGCGCCGACCTGATCCGTGTGCACGTTGCCGGCAGCGTTCCCGTCGTCCGCAGCGTCTGGCGCGAAGGGAGCCGCGTCGCATGAGCGAGACCGTGACCACGGCGCAGAACGAGGCGGGTGCGATCGGCCCCGGGCGGCTTGTGCTCGTGGTCGGCCCCAGCGGCGCCGGCAAGGACACCTTGCTGCGACTTGCGCAAGCGGCCTGCGCCGACGATCCGGACATCATCTTCCCGCGCCGGGTCGTGACGCGGGAGTCCTCCGCCGACGAGGACAACATTGCGGTGAGCCAGGAAGAATTCCGCCGCGTGCGAGAGCACGGCGATTTTGCCGTGCATTGGGAGGCGCACGGGCATTCCTATGCCCTGCCGCTCGGCATAGACGACGACATCCGGGCCGGCCGAGCCGTCGTTGCCAACGTCTCGCGCACGGTGATCGCCGCGCTGCGCCGAGCCTATGTAAACGTCGTGGTCGTCGCGATCACGGCGCCGCCCGACGTGCTGGCGCAGCGGCTTGCCGCGCGGGCGCGGCACAGCGACGGCAATATCGCCGAGCGGCTGTCGCGCAGTGTTGACGACGCGTCGGCGCGGGCCGACGTCACCATCCTCAATGCCGGCAGCGCGGACTATCACGGCCGCCAGCTCGTTCGCGTGATCAGGAATGAAGGCTGGCAAGAATAGCTGCCGATGCAACGAGGAGAGAGTGGAATGTCGGTGATCGAAACGGTCGAACAGCTGGAAGCCATCTACGGCGCCACCAATGACGCCTCGACCGTGAAAGTCGCCGACCACGTCACGCCGCTCTACCGAATCTTCATCGAGAAGGCGCCGTTTGCCGCTCTCGCCACCATCGGGCCCGAAGGCATCGATTGCTCGCCACGTGGCGATCTCCCCGGCTTCGTCCGCATCCACGATCCCAAGACGCTGATGCTGCCGGACCGCCGCGGCAATAACCGGGTCGATTCCCTGCGCAACATCGTGCGCGATCCCAGGGTGTCGCTGATGTTCCTGATTCCCGGCTCCGGCAACGCCGTCCGCGCCAACGGTCGCGCCTATCTCTCGATCGATCCGGAGCTGCTGGTCTCGTTCAAGGTCGAAGGCAAGGCGCCACGCAGCGTCATGGTGATGAACGTCGAAGAGATCTACTTCCAGTGCGCTCGCGCCATCGTCCGTTCCGACCTCTGGAATCCCGACAAGCGCGTCGATCCGAAAACGCTGCCGACACCGGGCCAGATCCTCGCGGAAATGAGCGAGAACAAGGTCGGCGGCGCCGAGTACGATCGCATCTGGCCCGAGCGCGCGGCTGCGACGATGTGGTGAGTCGCTGCGCCTCGATCTGCAGCTGATCGTCATGCCCGGGCTTGTCCCGGGCATTCACGTTCTTCGCGCCACGGGTAAGGCGTGGGTGGCCGGGACAAGCCCGGCCATGACGGCGTGCGCTCAGTTAAACGCCATCCCGCCGCTGAGCGCCACGGTCTGCCCGGTCATGTATGCGTTGTCGACCAGCAGCATCACCGCTTTCGCCACCTCCTCGGCCGTGCCGAAGCGCCCGAGCGGGATGCGGCTGACGAGCTGGGGCTGGCCGCTCATCATGTCGGTCTCGATCAGCGACGGCGCCACTGCGTTGACGGTGATACCCTCCTTCACCAGCCGCGCGGCGTAACCTCGCGTGAGGCCTTCCATGCCGGCCTTGGACGCATTGTAGTGCGGGCCGATCGAGCCGGCGCCGCGCGCCGCTCCCGAGGAAATGTTGACGATGCGGCCCCATTTCCTTGACCGCATCGACGGCAACACGGCCTGCGTGCACAGGAAGGCGGATTTCAGGTTGACCAGGATGGTCCGGTCGAAATCGTCCTCGGTGAGATCGTCGATGCCGCGCGTGATGGCGATGCCGGCATTGTTGACGAGGATGTCGATCGGCCCTAGCCCGGCGGTCACGCGCTCGACCATTCCGGCCACGGCTTCGGCTTGCGAGACGTCGGCAGCGACGACGATGGCGCGGCCGCCTTGCTTGCCGATCTCGCCAGCGAGCTGCTCGGCCTGTGCGATCCGCTCTCGGCAATTGATCGCCACGGCAGCGCCTGCTTCGGCCAGCGCGCGACAGACCGCGGCGCCGATCCCGCGCGACCCGCCAGTCACGAGCGCGGTGCGCCCCTTGAGAGTCTCTGACATGAAAGCTCCGATCGATTCAATGGACGGCCGGATCGTCAGGCGGCAGCCGCTGGCATTCAACTCACAAGGTCGCTACGGGACATCAGTTCCTGCGGCGCGCCCGGGTGCGCGCCGCCTTCTTTGCTGCGGCGGAGCGGGCCTTGGCGCCCTTGGTGCGGCTCGCCTTGCGCGCAGCGGCAGAACGTGACGCCGCGGTTCGCCGGCTCGCGGCGCGCTTGCCCTGCTTCGACAGCGCACTGCGCGATGCGGTCGAGCGCGGCTCCTTTTTCAGGACGTTCTCGACCGCACGCGAGACGCGCGGGCGACGCTTGGGCGTGCGTTTACCCTGGCCGACCTCATAGGCATATTTGGCGCTGCGGCGCGTCGCCTTCTTGGTGCGCCCCTTGCGTGGCGGTGGCAGATCGACACCGGCGCGCCGTGCCTCGGAAAGGCCGATGGCGATGGCCTGCTTCGTCGAGCGCGCCCCGTGCTTGCCCTTCCTGATCCTGTCGATCTCGTCCTTGACGAACTCGCCGGCCTGCGTGCTCGGCGATTTGCCGGCGCGCTTGTCCTGCCTGGCTTTACGAATGACTTCCTGTCTTGGCATGATCGAGTTCCCCTTCTTGATTGAGAGGGATATCTGATCGCAACGCGCAAGACAGAAGATCGATCCGCTTAGTTCCTCAATGCTGCCAGCAACTCATCCGGGCGCTCGGCCATGATCATGTGGCCCGCACCGGGCACTATGACGGTCTTCGCATGCGGGATCGCAGCCGCGAGCGCCTTGCCCGCCTTCGCCGGCGTCATCATGTCCCGCTCGCCGAGAATGAGCGTCGTCGGCACCTTGATGCTCGCCGCGGCGGCGAGCGCATTCGCGTAGGCATTGCAGGCCGACAGATCCTTGAACAGCACGCCGGGTTCGCAAGCCTGAAGCACCGCCTGTGCGCCGCCATGCATCCACAGGCCCGGTGCGAGGCTGCCGCCGAGCTCGGCCTTGAATCCGAGGCCCCAGATCGAGACCATGTCGTTTGCATCCTGCGAGTTGGCTTCGGCCGCCTTCAGCAAATCGGGACCGACCGTCATGGTCGCGGCGGTGCCGATCAGGCTGAGCGCGGAGACCTTGTCCGGATGCCGCGCCGCCGTCTCCAGCGCGATCAGCGAGCCCATGGAATGGCCGATCAGATGAGCCTTCGCAGCTCCCGCCGCATCGAGCAGCGCCGCCGTCCAATCGGCCATCTCCGCGATGCTGCCGAGTGAAGGCCCGGCGGAGCGGCCGTGGCCGGGCAGGTCGGGCGCCAGCACGGCAAAACCGTGATGAGCGAACCAGCGCGTGTGCAGCGCCCAGGTGGAATGGTCGAAGCCGGCGCCGTGGATGAAGACGACTGCGGGCAGCGACTTGTCGAAGTCGCGGCCGCCGGTTGCGGCAAACACTTCAGTGCCGTTGACGGAGAGTTTCATGGCGTCAGACCTTCTGCGAGATGCGCAGCGCTTGGGCGAGATCGTCGATGATGTCGCTGGCCGTCTCGATGCCGACCGACAGCCGCACCAGCTCCTCGGCGATGCCGGCGGCCTTGAGCTGCTCGGCATCCATCTGCTGATGCGTGGTCGAAGCCGGGTGGATCACCAGCGTCTTGGCGTCGCCGACATTGGCGAGATGGCTGATCATGCGCAGCGATTCGATGAACTTGCGCCCCGCCGGTCGGCCGCCCTTGATGCCGAAGGAGACGATCGAGCCGGCACCGCGCGGCAGCAAGGTCTTTGCGAGCTGATAGTCGGGATGCGTCTCCAGCGAGGGGTGCAGCACCCAGTCGACGGCCTTGTTGGATTTCAGCGCCTCCAGCACGAGATGCGTGTTCTGCATGTGGCGGTCCATGCGCACGGGAAGCGTCTCCACGCCCTGCAGCAGCTGGAACGCATTGGTCGGCGACAGGCAGGCGCCGAAATCGCGCAGGCCCTCGGTGCGCGCGCGCATGATGAAGGCGGCGGTACCGAATTGCTCGTCGAAGACGATGCCGTGATAGCCGCCATAGGGCTCGGTCAGCACGCCGAACTTATCCGATGCGCGCCAGTCGAAGCGGCCGCCGTCGACGATGGCGCCGCCGATCGCGATGCCGTGGCCGCCGATCCATTTGGTCGCCGAATGCATGACGATGTCGGCGCCGAGCTCGATGGGGCGGCTGAGATAGGGCGTAGCGAAGGTGTTGTCGATCAGCAGCGGGATCTTGGCTTCATGCGCGATCGCCGCGACCTTGGGGATGTCGAGCACCTCGAGCCCGGGATTGCCGATGGTCTCGCCGATCACGAGCCTGGTGTTCGGCTTGATTGCCGCGCGGAATGCGTCGAGATCGCGCGGCTTGACGAAAGTGGTGGTGATGCCGAAGCGCGGCAGCGTATGCGCGAGCAGGTTGATGGTGCCGCCATAGAGCGAGTTCGACGCCACGATGTGGTCGCCGGCATTGAGCAGCGTCGCGATCGCCAGATGCAGCGCGGCCATGCCGCTGGCGGTGCAGATCGCGCCGACGCCGCCTTCCAGGGCCGCAAGCCGCTCCTCGAGCACGCCCGTGGTCGGATTGGAGATGCGGGTATAGATGTGGCCAGCGCGCTCCAGGTTGAACAGCGCCGCGGCGTGATCGGAATCCTGGAACACGTAGGACGTGGTTTGGTAGATCGGCACCGCGCGGGCGCCGGTCACGGGATCCGGATGCTGGCCCGCATGCAGGCTCAGGGTCTCGAAAGCAGGCGGTTTTGGCGCGGGCATGCGTGGCCTCGTTGCTCGGTCGACGATGGCGGCACTTGTGCCACAAAACGAAGGGCCGCGTCAGCCCATTGACAGCGCCGCCTAACCCCGGATTGCCTGCTCGATGACGCGCGCCTCCCGTAACAGAATCTCCGCAACCTCCTGCTCGCGGCGGGGACCAAGTCTGGTTCGGACGGCGGAGACCGTGATCGCAGCAGTCGGTTGTCCGTCCGGGGTCTTGATCCAGGTCGAGATCGATTTGGTGCCCTGCACGAGGCCGATCTCTCTCATATTGTAGCCCCGCCGCCGCGCTGCGGTGACCTGGCTCGTCACGGCACCCACGTCGGTCTGGTAGGCCTCGAATCGCGTCTCGTTCGCTGCGATGATCTTCCGCGCCTCCTGCGCCGGCATTGCGGCAAGGATGGCGACGCCCGCGCTGCTGACGCCGAGCGGCCGGCGCGCGCCGACCTCGATCGACAGCACCTGGATCGGATAGACGCCGATCCGGCGATCGACGCAGAGCGTGTCGTTGCCGGTGCGCACCGTCAGGAACAGCGTGTCGCCGATCTCGCTGGACGCGCGCTGCAGCGACGGATTGGCGGCGACCAGCAGGCGCGAGGGCCGCGGCCGTGCGAGCGCCAGCTCCGGCACCTGGTTGCCGATCGCGTAGCGGCCGCTCTTGCCATGCCGCTCGACGATGCCTTCCTCGATAAGCACGTGGACGATGCGATGCACGGTCGGACGGGTGAGGCCGGTCGCGCGCACCACCTCGGCCAATGGCACACCGTCTTCGCGGCCTGCGGCAAGGATGCGCAGCACCGCGAGCGCGCGCCGGATCGCCTGCGCGCCCTGTCGCGGCTCCATGGCGCCACGGGCGGATTTCGTCGAACGCCTTTTGTCCATAATATGGACAAGAACGCCACAATTCCCTCGACAGGGCAAGCGCGCATCTGGAGATTGCGCCCCAATCGGAATGCCTTTTGAGCCGTCTTGCGCGACTGTCAGGGCATTCGAAGTGAGTGAGTTGGAAACGCCGCCGGGAGGTTAACATGAGATTAATCTGGATTGCCATAGCTGCCGTCACTGCGATGCTGGCGGGGCCGGCGTCGGGCCAGCAATGGCCGGCGCGCAACGTCAAGCTGATCGTGCCCTATCCCGCCGGCGGCAATGTCGACAGCGCCGCACGCATCGTCGCCGACAAGCTCCAGGAAAAGCTCGGCCAACCCTTCGTCATCGAGAACAAGGCCGGCGCAGGCGGCATGATCGCGGGCGAGGCCTTCGCGAAGTCGGCACCCGACGGCTACACGCTGTTCGTCGGCGCCAACGGCCCGGTGCTGTTCGCGACCGAGATCAACAAGCGCGACGCCTATAACTGGAAGAAGGACTTCCTCCCGATCTCGACGATCTCGATGACGCCGCTGGTGCTCGAGGTGCATCCGTCGGTGCAGGCGACGAATTTCAAGGAGTTCATCGATCTCGCCAAGCGCGAGCCCGGCAAGCTGACCATGGCCTCGCCCGGTCCCGGCACCACCAACCATCTGCTCAGCGAGCTGATGCAGTCCAACCTCGGCCTGCAATGGGTCACCGCGCACTATCGCGGCAATGCGCCGGCGATCAACGATCTGCTCGGCGGCCAGGTGCAGTTCGCGTTCGACCAGCTCACGGTCAGCCTTCAGCACATCAAGGCCGGCCTGTTCCGCGCGCTGGCCGTGACCAGCCCGCACCGCCTGAAGTCGCTGCCTGACGTCCCGACCTTTGCCGAGCTCGGCTACAAGGATTTAGACGGCCAGACCTTTACCGGCCTGTTCGCGCCCGCCGGCACGCCGGCGCCAATCGTGGACAAGCTGCACGAGACGCTGGTCGCGATCCTGAAAGATCCCGCCGTGGTCGACAAGTTCGAGAAGCTCGGCGGCGAAGCTACGCCGATGACTCCGGAAGAATTCAAGGCCTATCTCGAACGCGAGGACGCCAAGTGGATTCCGGTGGTGCGCAAGGCCAACATCAGGGCGGATTGATCGATGCGGATCGATCCCGCCGAACTCGGCGCCGAGCGCATCTACCGGCTGATGACCGGCATCGTGGTGCCGCGTCCGATCGCCTGGGTGACGAGCCTGTCGCGGAGCGGGGTGCTCAATCTCGCTCCGTTCAGCGCCTTCACTTTCGTCTCGCAGAAGCCGCCGATGCTCGCCATCAGCGTCGGCCGCAAGGGCGCCGATTACAAGGACACCGCGCACAACATCCTCGATACCGAGGAATACGTCATCCACATCGCCGATACCCCGCTGATGTCCGCGGTGCACGACAGCTCGGTAGAGCATCCGCCTGAAATCAGCGAGGTCGAGCATCTCGGACTGGAAACGCTGCCCTGCGACCTCGTCAAGGTGCGACGGCTCGCTGCCGCGCCGGTCGCGATGGAGTGCCGCTTTCGGCAGTGCCTCGAGTTCGGCGAGGCCAAGAGCCGGCTGATCGTCGGCGAGGTCGTGATGTTTCATCTGCGCGACGGCCTCGTGAATGATGGCAAGGTCGAGACCAGGGCGCTCGACCCGATCGCGCGGATCGGCGGGCCGCGCTACGCCCGGCTCGGCGATATCGTGACGCTGAAGACCGTGTTCCAGACTCCCAAATCGACCGACTGAGCGCGCAGCCGCTCGCGCGGGCCAAGCGTCTCAAGATCATTGGAGAAAACGACAATGCGACTCCTGAGCTATCTCGTGGACGGAGAGCCGCGCTATGGTGCTGCCGTCGAAGGCGGTGTGATCGATCTGACCAGGCGGATCGGCCGCGACTTCTCCGATGTGAAGGCGTTGATCGCAGCGAATGCGCTGTCCGATGCGCAGGAAGCGGCGGCCGGGCAGAAGCCCGACTACCCGCTCGAAAAACTCGTCCTGCTGCCGCCGGTGCTGGCGCCGGAAAAGCTCTGGTGCATCGGCGTCAACTACGCCGAGCGCAACGCCGAATATAAAGACAGTTCGGATCTGCCCAAATATCCCAGCCTGTTCGTGCGCAGCATGTCCTCGATGACCGGCTCCGGCCAGGCGATCGAGAAGCCCAAGGTCTCGGACCAGCTCGACTATGAAGGCGAGCTCGTCATCGTGATCGGGCAGGGCGGCCGTCACATCCCGCGCGAACAGGCGTGGTCGCACATCTTCGGCATGACGCTGTGCAACGAGGGCACGATCCGCGACTGGCTGCGTCACGGCAAGTTCAACGTCACGCAGGGCAAGAATTTCGATCGCTCCGGCAGCATCGGACCCTGGATCGTCACCGCGGACGAGCTCGATCCGCGCGGTCCGCACGACATCATCACGCGCGTGAACGGCGAGGTGCGGCAGCAGGACACGACCGAGCGGCTGATGTTCCCGTTCGACTTCCTGATCTCCTATCTCTCCACCTTCGCGACGCTCAAGCCCGGCGACATGATCGTGACGGGCACGCCGACCGGCGCGGGTGCCCGCTTCGACCCGCCGCGCTGGCTGAAGGTCGGCGATGTCGTCGAAGTCGAGTCGAGCCGCATTGGCGTGCTGCGCAACACCGTCGCCGCGGAGAGCTGAGTCATGCTGGACACTGCCACGATCGAACGCCTTGCCGCGCGCCTGGACGAGGCCGAGCGCACCAAGGCGCTGATCCCGATGTTCTCCAAGGAATACCCTGATTTCAGCATCGAGGATGCCTACGCCGTCCAGCGCGCCTGGACCAGGCTCCAGCTCGGCCGCGGCCGCGTCATCAAGGGCCACAAGATCGGCCTGACCTCGAAAGCGATGCAGAACGCGGTCGGCATCTCCGAGCCCGATTACGGCGTGCTGTTCGCCGACATGTTCTATGCGGACGCCACGCCGATCCCGTTCGACCGCTTCCACGCGCCGCGCATCGAGGTCGAGCTCGCCTTCATGCTGAAGGCGCCGCTGCGCGGGCCCGATTGCACCATCTTCGACGTGCTCAACGCCACCGACTACGTCACGCCCGCGCTGGAAATCCTGGAGACGCGCATGCATCGCGTCGATCCGCAGACGGGCAGGACGCGAAAAGTCATGGACACGATCTCGGACAACGCGGCCAACGCCGCGCTGGTGCTCGGCGGCCGGCCGTTCCGCCCGCTGGATGCGGACCTGCGCTGGATCGGCGCGCTGTTGTTCCGCAACGGCGAGGTCGAGGAGACCGGGCTTGCCGCCGGCGTGCTCAATCATCCCGCCAACGGCATCGCCTGGCTTGCCAACCGCCTGGCGCCGCATGACGAATATCTCGCCGCCGGCGAGGTGGTGCTGGCGGGATCGTTCACGCGTCCCGTCGACATCCGCCGCGGCGACACGTTTCATGCCGACTACGGCGCGTTCGGCTCGGTCTCGTGCCAGTTCGTCTGAAGCAACAACAAGCAGGGAGCGCACCATGACTCGGCGCAAGAGCATCCACATCGGCGGCTTCAAGCACGTCAATCCGATTCCGAACGCCTGCCGCATCGGCAATCTCGTGATGTCGGGCGTCATCCTCGGCCGCGACCCCGCGACCAATACGATGCCGGAGAGTCTCGACGCCCAGTGCGCCAACATGTTCGCGCATATGAAGGCGACGGTGGAGGCCGCGGGCGGCACCACCGACGACATCATCAAGATGACGGTGTGGCTGAAGGACCGCGGCAATCGCGGCCCGGTCAATGTCGAGTGGCTCAAGATGTTTCCGGACGAGCATTCGCGCCCGGCGCGCCACGCGCTGCCGATGGACAACATGGATGGCGGCGCGCTGGTGCAGTGCGACTTCACCGCCGTGATCGACTGAGGAGCTTTGCGCATGCCGACCTATCTGCCGTTCGATCCGAACCCGCGCCGCCCGAGCAAGGCGCCGCCGCCGAAGACCGTCGACAGCCAGTTCCACGTGCTGGGGCCCATCGACAAATACCCGGAGCGCCCCGGCGCCGCCTATCGGATGCCGACCGCGACCTGGGAAGCGGCGCTGCGCATGCACAAGGCGCTCGGCATCGAGCGCGGCATCATCGTGCAGACCACGACCTATGGCGCCGACCATGCCGTCGTGCTCGACGGCCTCGCCGCGATGGGGCCGGACTATCGCGGCTGCGCCAATGCGCTGGTGTTTGCGGAGGCGAGCGACTCTTACCTCGGCAAGCTGCATGATGCCGGCGTGCGCGGCGCGCGCTTCAGCTTCCGCCAGGAGCTCGGCGCCGTGCTGTCCGATGCCGATTTCGCCCGCGCGATTGCGCGCATCCGCGAGCTCGGCTGGTACGTCAAGATCCAGCCGGAGAAGGACGGCATCATGTCCAGCGTCGCCAAGTACGAGAATCTCGACGTCCCCGTCCTGATCGACCACATGGCGCGCCCCGATCCCGAAGCCGGCAAGGCCGATCCGAACCTGCGCAAGATGCTGGCGCTGCTCGAGAAGGGCAATTTCTGGGTCATGCTCTCGCTCGGCGAAAAGACGTCGAAGGCCGGCGCTCCCTACGACGACGTGATCCCGATCGCGCGCGCCTATATCGAGGCCGCTCCCGATCGCTGCGTCTGGGCCAGCGACTGGCCGCATCCGGTCTCGGTGAAGCAGCCGCCGAACGATGCCGACCTGTTAGAGCTGATGTACCGCTACGCGCCGGATCAGACGGAGCTTGAGAATATCCTGGTGCACAATCCGGCCAAGCTGTTCGGCTTTCCGGACTAGTGGCTCTAGGCTCGCTCGGAAGACGGTGCGCTCCCTCTCCCGCGCGCGGGAGAGGGGCGGGGTGAGGGTTCTCTCCTCTTGGGGGTCTCGCCCGCGGAGACACCCTCTCCCCAACCCTCCCCCGCATGCGCAGGGCAATCGCATATGAGGAAATGCGGCGAGAAACTCGCCTGTGGCCATCCTTCGAGACGCCCGCCTCCGGCGGGCCCTCAGGATGAGGGCCGGAGTGTGCAGCAGCAGTTTCAACCGCTTTAGCGAGGCCTCATCCTGAGGAGACCGCAAAGCGGTCGTCTCGAAGGACGAGGCGCTTGCTCAGGGCCATCCGAAAAGTCATATGCGATATCCCTGCCCGCATGCGGGGGAGGGAGCGCACCTTTCGCTGCAACAATCGAGCCCGAACTCATTCTGCTTCGCGGCGGCGCCTCACGTCGCACTTACCTCGCCAGCCGGTCCCGCACCTCGGCTGCGATCTCGAACGAGTGCAGCCGGGCGGCGTGGTCGTAGATTTGCCCCGTCGTCATCAATTCGTCCGCGCCGGTTTCAGTGATCAGCGCCCTCAGCTTCTCTTCGACCACCTCAGGCGAGCCGACCGCGGAGCAGGACAGCGACTGGCCGACGCCGGCCTTCTCCGCCGGCGACCACAGCGCGTCCATGTCGTCGACCGGCGGCGGCAGCGGCCCCGGCGTGCCGCGGCGCAGGTTGATGAACTGCTGCTGCAGCGATGAGAACATCCGCTGCGCTTCCCTCTCGCTGTCGGCCGCGAACACGTTGACGCCGATCATCGCGTAGGGCTTGTCGAGCTGCGCCGAGGGCTCGAAGCGCGCGCGATATTCGCGTAGCGCCGGCATCATCATCTGCGGCGCGAAATGCGAGGCGAACGCAAAGGGCAGGCCGAGCATCGCGGCAAGCTGCGCGCCGAAGGTGCTCGATCCCAGGATCCAGAGCGGCACCTTGGTCCCCATGCCGGGCACCGCGCGGATCGTCTGGTTCGGCTGCACGTCGCCGAGCAGCGCCTGCAGCTCCAGCACGTCATGCGGAAAGTTCTCGGAGGTGGTGGCGAGGTCGCGCCGCAGCGCCCGCGCGGTGAACTGGTCGGTGCCGGGCGCCCGGCCAAGCCCGAGATCGATCCGCCCGGGATAGAGCGATTCCAGCGTGCCGAACTGCTCGGCGATGACGAGCGGCGAATGGTTCGGCAGCATGATCCCGCCGGAGCCGACGCGGATCGTCTTGGTCCCGCCCGCGACATGGCCGATCACCACTGATGTCGCCGCACTCGCGATCCCCGTCATGTTGTGATGCTCGGCGAGCCAGAACCGCTTGTAGCCCCATTTCTCCGCGTGCTGGGCGAGATCGAGCGAGTTGCGGAACGCCTGCGCGGCATCGCTGCCCTGGCGGATGGGTGCGAGGTCGAGCACGGAGAAGGGGATCATGTGAGGGCTGCCGGTGTGGAGGGCTGCGCGATCATGCGCGTCTTCGACAAAGACATGTAGTGGCAGCGTTGCAGGATGGGTAGGGCCGTCGCGAAACCCATCACGCTTCGTCACCAAGGCTGGTGGGGTCGCGGCCGCGCCACCCATCTTGCTCGCTGCGAGCTGTAAGTGCCCCGGTTCACAACACTGTTATTGCGACCTATGGCGCCCTTCGTCTGAACTGGGCGTTTTGCGCCTGGTGTTGTAGCTTGCCGAGCAACTGCACGGTTGTCAGGAGGAACTGACATGACCAGGGTCGTACTTAGCCGCCGTAACCTGCTCGCTGTTGGCGGCTCCTTTGTTGCAACCGGGGTTTTGGCAACCGGCGTTTCCGGGCTCCTGTTGCCAGCGCGCGCGGATGGCCTCGCACCGACCCAGTCGATGTCGGGCGGGGCGAACAACTACCGCAAGGGCGCGGCGGTCGTGGAGCGGATCGGCAAGGGCGGCTTCTGGATGAGCGGCACCGTCCGCCGCGCCGGTGACGGCGCTCCGCTCGCCGGGCAGCGCATCCAGATCTGGGCCCACACGGTCGAAGGGCAGGAGCACGAACCGCAGAGCCATGGCGCCACGCTCACCGACAAGGACGGCAAGTTCCGGCTCGAGATTCCGCAGATCATTCCGATCTTCGGCCAGCCGCATGGCCACCTCGCCTATGACAGCGGCGAGTTCAAGACCGTGTTCCTGCGGCCGGTGATGCGGAGCGCCAAGGAAACCAGCCTCGAGGCGCACTTCGTGCTTCAGCCGGCCTGAGCTGACTTGCAAATGAAGCGGTGGGGATCGGCCCGGACATCCCTGATCTGGGGTGCCCTTGCTCTGGCCATTGGCGTGCCGATTGCCGCTGCTGCGGCAAGCGAGCAGCTCGCATGGCGCAGCCCGGTCTACATTCTCGCCGGCTTCGCCGGGATCATCGCCCTCGGTCTCGTGCTCGTGCAGCCCCTGCTGATCGGCGGATATCTGCCGGGCCTGTCGGCCTATCGCCGACGGCGCGCCCATCACTGGATCGGCGGCACGCTTGCTGTGGCGATTGTGATTCATGTCGCCGGCCTCTGGTTCACCAGCCCGCCCGACATGATCGACGCCCTGACCTACTCATCGCCGACGCCGTTCTCCCCCTTCGGCGTGACCGCGATGTGGGCCATCTTCATCGTCGCGCTTCTGGCTCTGCTGCGCCGGCGGTTGGGGCTGCGGCTGCGAACCTGGCGCATCGTCCATATCCCCCTCGCGATCGTCATCGTCGCAGGCAGCGTGGTGCACTGCCTGCTGATCGAGGGGACGATGGAGACGATCTCGAAGGTCGCGCTGTGCGCGCTCGTCCTTGCGGCGGCTGCGAAGATCATGGCTGACCTCTGGAGACGGCGGACGTTGCGCGGCGAGAGCGTTGCGCGGCAGTAAGCCGCGCGAAGCGGATCGCGCGTCGCAGACCTCCCTGTTCGAATGGAGCCTCATTCATTGGGGGGCGCCAGCGCCGGTGTCCTCTGCTTGCCGCAGATGGCGAGGGGGCGTAACCTCGCGCAATGGCCGCCAGCGCTCCCGATCTGAAGGCGTTCCTGCTCGCCACACCGTTCTTCGGCGGTCTCCCGGAGCCGAGCCTCGACCTCCTGATTTCAATGCTGGTCGAGCGCCGCTTCGATGCCGGAGCAACCGTCGTCGCGGAGGGCGAGCCGGGACGCTCGATGTTCATCGTCAAATCCGGCCGGCTGGCGGTGAGCAAACGGGCGAATTCGGGGAGCGTCATCGCAATATCTCGATTGGAGCCAGGCGATTTCTTCGGTGAGATGACGCTGATCGAAATGCAAAACCGCTCCGCCACGGTGGTCGCGGAAAGCCCGACCGAACTGTACGAGCTGACGGCCCAAAAGCTCTACGCCTGCTACAAGGCCGATATCCACGCCTATGTGATCATCCTGCAGAACATCAACCGCGAACTCTGCCGACGGCTGCGACGGTCAGACGATCGGTTCGCGGCACTGCAGGTGGGTGGCTCAATTGATGGTGCGCAGGACGTGTAGAGCCGTTGCGAAACCACTATGTTTCGCCGCTGAGCAAGGCTCGATCGGTCTTGGAAATCACGACTTATCGTGCGCGTACTTCTCCAAGACCAGCCGATTATATTCATCTCGCACGGCTCTTCGCGAAATATGCCCTTTCCGGTCTTTGGCGATTTTCAGAAGGTCGGAATCAGCCGGTGCCCTCGACGTCCGCCTGAATCTCGCAAAGAGCCGGCTCGGAGGCGACGACGTCCTTCCAAACAGCCGGTCAAACCATTCCATGGTGTCCTCCCGGACGGACCGCAGGCTACAACATTATCACCATGAATTTGGCGGTCAAAAGGACAGGGTGACTGCATCTTTGCGCGCCACCGTAGGCGGATATCGACCGCAACGATTTTTGATCCGTCAGGCAAAACACCCGCCTCTCTCCCAAAATCACGTCAATCCCCTCTCGCAAAAATATTCCACTTTACCGAAATTCGGAATTGCGGCATATTTCCCGCCATCCCGGCCCAAGGAGAGGGGCGATCGTACGTCGTCACGAACGTGGGCCGGGGTGCGGTGGACGCGGCAGCGCCGGGCATGCGAGGTGGGACCAGGGCGAGATGAACCTCGTGAGGTCCCGACTGCGTGCGGACGGACGGCGCTCAAGTCCGGCGAAGCCGGGCCGGCTGCGTACGGCAAAACCGTGTGGTCCTGACCGTCGTTGCTACGGTCAAGCCTTGCGGAGATGGTTCGGGGCTCAACCGGGTCTCGGGGCATCGCCAATTCGCGAGGTGACGGAGGCCAGAAGGAACTCGGCTCCGGGGAGAGCAGGCATAAGCCGTCAAACCATCGCGCAGGGAAGGCCGGGTGTTTTCCGGCCCACCTGTCGTCCCGCCTGCGCATTTGCGTGTGCAAATTCTTCGCGCGGCGGATCATGGGTGCCAGCCGGCACCCGGCCTTCCCTGCGCCCTCTTCACTTGGAGAGGGTCAAGGAGGCAGCAAAACTCGGACGCTTCGCGCCGCGAGAACATTGCTCTATGTGTGAACACGGGAATGACCGAGCTTGTTCGCCTCGCCCGTGCCGCTTGAGGATCAGCGGCGGGCGGCGATCGCCGTCAGCTCCAGCTTGACGCCCGGGCCGAGATCCGCAACGCCGATGGCGGCACGCGCCGGCAGATGGTCCGCGGCGAAATAGCGCTTCCACACCTGGTTGAGCGCCGCCTTGTCGGTAAGATCAGCCACAAAGATCGTCACCTGCAGAACGCAGGAGAGATCGGAGCTGGCCCCATCAAGCAGGGTCTTCAACTGGCGCAGCACATCGTCGGCCTGGCCCGCCATATCGAGTCCCGCATCTTCAGGAACGATGCCGCCGAGATAGAGCACGCCATTATGCTCGACGATCTCGTGGAGCAGTCCTTCATAGGGTAGGGAACGTGTGATCACGATCGCATCCGTGGCTGTTGCGGGCTCGCTGCCAGGCGGAGGGCTCGCTTCAATGGGAAAAGCTGGTGCTGCCAGACAGGATTGAACTGTTGCAACAATCCCATCGAACCTTGATTTCATTAATATTTCCGGACCTGCGATCTGTCTTTGAGTGGCACCCTTGAGAGGCACCATAGCGTCCACGTTTAGCACATTCAGTACGAGCTCACCAAGGCGGAGATCGTGGGATCCCTTCCGATGGTCGCTGCGTTCGATCGCGGTGCTAACGATCCCTCTGGCGGAGAGAGTGGGACGCTCTTCCTCACGGCGCCGCTGCGGCGAAATCCGCCGGGAAAAGAATTTCTGAAAGGACCGGTCTGGATTCGTGACCGCCGGCGTGCACCACCATGCGGCAGTGCGAGCGCTTCAGTCATGAGGCAGATTCAGAACTGTGGTGTAGTTGGCGGGTATCCACGCGAAGTGCCCGTCGACTGATCGGATGTGCCCCAGGCCAGGGAAAGCGATGTGCGCCGCCGCGACCCAGCTACCGTCTTGGGCGGACTTCGCAAACGCTTTCGTTCGTTCGACCTCCGCGGACATTGGATCGCTGTCATACGTTACGGTGACGCTAGGATCGGGAAACTGGATCGGGGCGACATGAACCAGATCACCCCAGACCAGCAGCCGTTGTTCGCCGCTGACGACGGCGTACGACGTGTGACCTCGCGTGTGACCCGGGGTGGGGACAGCACGGATCCCAGGCGACAACTCCTGTCCATCCACGAACGGCCGGACGCGTCCGGAATCCATATATGGCTTCAGAGATGCTCGGTCGCCCTCGAACATGGGCCTCAGGAATTTCGGCGCCTCGTTTTCGTTCTTGGCATCGAGCCAGTAGTCGAGATCCTTCTGGTTGAGGCGAACGATTGCGTCGGCCCGAACGCTGCAATCTGCGAGGATGGTCCGTCCGGCTGTCGCGAGATCGGTAAAGAGTCCAAGACGAGCCGGATTTTTGACTGTTGTGTGTTCCGAAAGATCGCGATCGGCAGGATTAACTTGCCGAGTATGCCGTATTTCGGACCATAGCAAATGGGAAGTGGGAGCCCTGATTGGATGGTATCCACGTGAGCGCGCGGGGGCTACACCACGTCACGGCGATCATCGGTGACGTCCGTCGCTCGTCCGAATTTTATGGCAAAGTGCTCGGCTTGAAGCGCGTCAAGAAGACCGTCTGCTATGACGATCCTGGCAGCTATCATCTGTATTATGGAAATGACGCCGGCAGTCCTGGCGCGGTGATCAGCACGCTGGCCTGGAACTGCGTCACGCCTGGAATGGTCGGCGTCGGAGAAGTGGTGCAGACGGCCTTCCGCGTCCCTCCCGGGTCGCTCGAAGGCTGGTCGGAGAAGCTCAAGTCCCAGGATATTGCCTGCCGGACGGAAGTTTCGCCCTTCGGCGAGCGCATGGTCTGCACCTCCGATCCGGACGGCACGGCCATCGCGCTCGTGGAATCGGCCCATGGAACGGCCGGCGATGTTGGTGCTCTAACGCCGAGCGGCCTCCAGGGTGTCACACTCGACGTCAGGGAAGAGGATCTAACTGCTGACATCCTTGAGGATGTGTTTGGCTTCACACCGGTCGCGCGACGCGAGCGGTCGGTCCGTTTCGTCACGCACGACGGGGCCGGCGGTTCGCTCACGTTGAGGACCGTAGGCAAGTCCTCGCGGGGCAGGCTTGGCGGCGGTACCATCCGGCACGTCGCTTTCCGCGCCTTGGACGAAGCCGACCGGTCCCTGATGGTCGAGAAGCTCCGGTCTATTTACGATATCTCGGTCAGCGCGCCCATCGAGCGAACCTACCTCACCGCCGTGAGCTTCAGAGCCCCTTGCGGAGTGCTGTTCGAAATCGCAACCGATGGACCGGGCTTTGCGGTCGACGAGCCTGCCGAGAGCCTTGGTGAGCGTCTGATGCTGCCCGGCTTTCTCGAGGACCGTCGCCAGGAACTGCAGATGATCTTGCCGCCACTGGACTAGGGTGGCTCATTCGGGAGGTCCCGGCCTCCTTGGTGTGGCAGAGCAGAAAGGTCCAATTCGCCTTCCGAAGGCACAAGAAGACGGCATGATGCTCTCTTAGGTCTGACTCCTGTCGTTCACTTGGATCCAGAAGGAGCTCAGTCTTATGAATAGTGCCTCGTCGGTGGAACCCACCGTCGTTCTGGTTCACGGCGCCTGGGCGGACGCCTCGAGCTGGCGGCTCGTCATTCCGCGCCTCTTGGATCAAGGCATTGCGGTCGTAGCCGTGCAGAATCCGACGACGTCGCTTGCACAGGACGTCTCCGTCACGAAGCAGGCGCTCGCCGCGATCAAGGGACCGGTCGTCCTTGTCGGCCATAGCTGGGGCGGTGCAGTGATCACCGAGGCCGGAAACGATCCGAAGGTCAAAGCGCTGGTCTATGTCGCGGCGTTCGCCCCCAAAGCCGGCGAGTCGGTCGGTGATCAGGTCGGGGCACATGCGTCTCCGCCGGCACTGTCCAGAATCGTCGACAGCGGCGACGGCTTCCTCAAGCTGAGCGAGGAGGGTTGGATCAGCGACGTCGCCCAGGATCTTCCGGCGAAAGACGCGCGCGTCCTGTCGGTCGTCCAGGCGCCGCTGTCCAAGACGACGTTCGGTGAGAAGATCACCGCTGCTGCCTGGGGCTCGCGACCGAGCTGGTACATCGTATCCGCCGACGACCGGGCCGTGAGCGTCGAACTGCAGCGCAATCTCGCGGTGACGATGAAGGCGAAGACGACCGAACTGAAGGCAAGTCACATGTCCTTGCTGTCGATGCCTGAGGCGGTCGCGGCGGTCATCGTCGATGCGTTCAACGCCGCGAAGGCGTGAAACCTGGCCCGCCATCTGAAAACCGTCTCAGTCCACGCCTTGGCGGCGCGTGCTTGATCGATGTGACGGGCGATCGCTTCGATCGCCCGTGACAATCCTCCATCAGCCCTTGATGAACGCAAGCAGATCGGCGTTGATCGTTTCCGCCTGCGTTGTCGGCATCCCGTGCGGGAATCCCTTATAGGTCTTCAGCGCGCCGTTCCTGAGCAGCTTGGCGCTCAACGGCCCAGAGTCCTCGTAAGGGACGATTTGATCGTCCTCGCCGTGCATGACCAGCGTGGGCAGGGTGATTTTCTTCAGGTCCTCGGTGAAGTCCGTTTGAGAGAAGGCCACGATGCCGTCGTAGTGAGCCTTGGCGCTGCCCATCATGCCCTGACGCCACCAGTTCTGGATGATACCTTCGACCGCTTTCACGCCGGGCCTGTTAAAGCCATAGAACGGGCCTGCGGGCAGATCGCGGTAGAACTGCGCGCGATTGGTCGCGACCTGCTGCTGCAGGCCGTCGAAGACGTCCTTCGGCAACCCGCCCGGATTGGTCGCCGTCTTCACCATGATGGGCGGGACGGCAGAGATCAGCACGGCCTTTGCGGCGCGGCTCTCGCCATGGCGCGCCAAATAGTGAACCACCTCCCCTCCGCCGGTGGAGTGACCGACATGAATGGCATTCTTCAAGTCGAGATGCGCGGTCAGGGCGGCCAGGTCGTCGGCGTAGTGGTCCATATCGTGACCGTCGGCCACCTGTGCCGATCGGCCGTGACCGCGGCGATCGTGCGCGATCACGCGAAAGCCCTTCGCGACGAAGAACAGCATCTGCGCATCCCAATCGTCGGAGGATAGCGGCCAGCCATGGCTGAATACGATCGGTTGGCCGGAGCCCCAATCCTTGTAGAAGATCTCGACCCCATCTTTCGTCGTTATGGCAGGCATTGCTCTCTCCTGGTTCGCCGCCTCGGGCGGGTGTCTGTGGAGGATAGAGGGGGGCCCGGCGAAACTGCTTGGACGGTTTGATCACCCTTTGGACTGGCTTGCGATTCCGGAGCGGCGGCCGCCGAGGCCACTCCGTCAAATGGCCGCATCGCGCTGATCACCGCGCTGGAGTCCAAGCCACGGCAAAATCGTCCAAGCCGCGAAAAGGCGAGTTGCTCACCATGTGGGCGTTCGCAACCATTCCCGGTCGGCCCATCGCAGCTGCCGATCGCAAGGAGCCATCACGATGTCCAAGCTCGAAATGCTCACCCCTGAGAACAGCGCGATTGCATTGATCGATTATCAGCCGGCGATGTTCCAGGGCGTCCAGTCGCACGACCGCCTGGTCACGATGAACAACGTCCAGATCCTCGCCAAGGCCGCGAAGCTCTTCAAGATCCCGACCGTGCTGACCACTGTCGCAAGGGACTCCTTCTCGGGGCCGTTTATGCCCGAGGTCACCTCCCTTTTTCCCGGTCACGACATCATCGATCGGACCTCGATGAACTCCTGGCTCGATGCGAACTTCCGCAAGGCTGTGGCCGCGACCGGACGCAAGAAGTTCGTGCTGGCCGGCCTTTGGACCGAAGCGTGCGTGATTTTCCCGACGCTGGACATGATGCGCGAAGGGTTCGAGATCTACATCGCTGCCGATGCGTGCGGCGACCTGTCGCTCGAAGCGCACAATCGCGCCATGGAGCGCGCCATCCAGGCTGGCGCCGTCCCGATCACCTCGTCGCAGTACGCCTACGAACTCCAGCAGGACTGGGCGCGCAGCGAGACCTACGAAGGCATGATGGACATCCAGCGCGAGCACTCGCCGTACGGCATCCAGATTCGCTTCTCGAAGTGGGCGCTCGGCGAACACGCCTCTGAGGGCGGCACCAAGGCGGCCTGAGGCCGGTAGGCCGGGAGTGAGGCCATGAAGATATACCTGCTCTCCTTGGGCGCCGGTCTTCTGGTCGGCGTCATCTACAGCCTGCTCAACGTACGCTCCCCGGCGCCACCCCTCGTGGCGCTGGTCGGGCTTCTCGGCATCCTCGCCGGTGAGCAGATCGTGCCGGTCGCTCGTCAGCTGCTGGCCGGCAACGGTCTTGCCCGCGCCTGGCACCAAGCGAAATGCGCTCCGCACATGTTCGGCATGTTGCCGGGGCATCACAGCGACCAAGCGAAGGACGCCTCTTCGCCTGAAGGAACGGAGAAGCATTCATGAACTCGGCGCCTGATATCATCCTGCATCGCGGTCTGTTCACGACGCTCGACCGATCGAACCCCACAGCTTCGGCGGTTGCGATTGCTGACGGCCGTTTCGTTGCCGTCGGCCACGATCACGAAGTCATGAAGCTCGCAGGTCCGTCGACGAAGATCGTGGATCTCAAAGGCCGTCGCGTGCTGCCCGGATTGATCGATAATCATCTCCACATCATCCGGGGCGGTCTCAACTTCAACATGGAGCTTCGTTGGGACGGTGTGCGGTCGCTCGCTGACGCCATGGACATGCTGAAGCGGCAGGTCGCGGTTACGCCGCCGCCGCAATGGGTGCGAGTGGTCGGCGGATTTACCGAGCACCAATTCGTGGAGAAGCGCCTTCCGACGATCGACGAGCTCAACGCGGTCGCACCGGATACGCCGGTATTCCTGCTCCACCTCTACGATCGCGCGATCCTCAACGCCGCCGCGCTGCGCGCCGTCGGCTATGCCAAGGACACTCCGGAGCCGCCCGGCGGCGAGATCGTACGTGATGCGAATGGAAACCCGACTGGGCTACTGCTGGCCAAGCCGAACGCGAACATCCTCTACGCGACCCTCGCCAAGGGTCCCAAGCTGCCCTTCGACTACCAGGTCAATTCGACCCGGCATTTCATGCGAGAGCTCAACCGGCTCGGCGTGACCGGTGCGATCGATGCCGGCGGCGGCTTCCAGAACTATCCGGAGGACTATGCCGTCATCCAGAAGCTCAGCGACGAGGGCCAGCTGACGATCCGCCTTGCCTACAACCTCTTCACCCAGAAGCCCAAGGGTGAGAAGGAAGACTTCCTGAACTGGACGAGGACGTCGAAATACAAGCAGGGCAACGATTATTTCCGGCATAACGGCGCCGGTGAGATGCTGGTGTTCTCGGCAGCCGACTTCGAGGACTTCCGGGTCGCGCGCCCCGACATGCCCCCGGAAATGGAGGGCGAACTCGAAGAAGTCGTGCGTGTGCTCGTGCAGAACAAATGGCCATGGCGGCTGCACGCCACCTACGACGAGACGATCTCGCGGGCGCTCGACGTGTTCGAGCGCGTCAACCAGGACATGCCGCTCGAGGGCTTGCATTGGTTTTTCGATCATGCCGAGACGATCTCGGACCAGTCGATTGACCGGATCGCCGCGCTCGGCGGCGGCATCGCCGTGCAGCACCGGATGGCCTATCAGGGCGAATATTTTGTCGAGCGATACGGCGCTGGTGCCGCGGAGGCGACGCCGCCGGTCCGGAAGATCATCGACAAGGGCGTCAAGGTGTCGGCCGGCACCGATGCGACCCGGGTGGCGTCCTACAATCCCTGGGTTTCGCTGTCCTGGCTCGTGACCGGTCGAACCGTCGGCGGATTGCGGATTGCTCCGCAGCGCAACTGCCTGGACCGCGAGACCGCGCTGCGGATGTGGACCGAGAACGTCACCTGGTTCTCGAACGAGGAAGGCAAGAAGGGACGGATCCAGGTTGGTCAGCTCGCAGACCTAGTCGTCCCCGATCGCGACTACTTCTCCTGCAGCGAGGCCGAGATTGCCGACACGACGGCGCTGCTGACCATGGTCGGCGGCCGGATCGTGTACGGAGCCGGTGATTTCTCGAAGCTGGAGTCGATCACGCCGCCGCCGGCCATGCCGGACTGGTCGCCGGTTCGCCGCTTTGGCGGCTACGCGGCCTGGGCGGACGACGAGGCGAAGGGGAAGAACGGTCTCGCGATGCGCGCCATGCAGTCGTGTGGCTGCTCGAATTCCTGCGGCGTGCACGGGCACGACCACGCATCGGCCTATGCGAGCCGCTTGCCGGTCTCCGACCTCAGAAGCTTCTGGGGCGCCCTCGGTTGCGCCTGCTGGGCGGTTTGACGTGCCGAGCTCAGCGACTCCCAATTGGATCGCAGCGGTCCTCCGCTTGCCGCTGCTATGGCACGCCGCTCGCTTGGCGCTGGTGTCGGCCTACATTCTCGGCGGCTTCGCCAAACTGTTCGACTTCCCGGGCGCGGTCGCCGAACAGCAGCATTTCGGACTCAATCCTGCATGGCTGTGGGCCTCGGCCGCGATCGCCGTCGAACTCGGCGGCTCGCTTCTCGTGGTCGTCAACAGGCTGGTCTGGCTGGGAGCGGGCGGACTTGGAGTGCTGACTTTCGTGGCGATGCTCACGGCCAATGCGTTCTGGACCATGAGTGGTCACGAACGGTTCGTCGCCACCAACAGCTTCTTTGAACATCTGGGATTAATCGCAGGGCTGGTCCTCGTTGCGGTCGTTTCCGAGCAAACCTCTTGCCGCCCGGCGCTTGCTGGGCCATCCACCTTCGTCGAAGGAGCTTCGCGATGACATCATCGAAATCGGCTGTGTTGTGGGCGCTCGTGGCCGCCGTCGTGGCGACCGGGCCCGTCGTCGCCAAGGAGGCGGCGAGGAAAGATGCGCCGGTCGCCGTCGCCCCGCAATACGACACCACCCACGTCTATGTTGCGCCCGAGGACGTTGACAAGTTCGTCAGCAGCTTTCTCGCGACCTTCGGCGGCAAGAGCACCAAGCAGATCGTCGCCACGGTCACTCCGACGCCGAGCAGCACGACATCGCAACTGCTCCAGACACCGGTTGGCACCGTGTCTCTGTTCGGCTTCAAGACCCCAATCCCGTATCCGTTCGGTGCGGAACGCAACGGCTATCTGGTGACCGACATCGACGTTGCCATCAAGCAGGCGCGCGCCGCAGGCGCTGATGTGATCGTGTCAACCTTCCCCGACCCGATCGGACGCGACGCCGTCATCCAATGGCCGGGTGGCGTCAACCTGCAGATTTACTGGCACACCATCAAACCCGATTACGCCGCCTTCGAGCATGTCCCGGAAAACCGCGTCTACGTTTCGGCGGATCGGGCTTCCGCCTTCACGCGCAGCTTTCTTGCCTTCTCGCATGGCAAGGTGGTTTCTGACGAGGCCAAGGCGCCGGGGGTTGAGATCGGCCGGCCGGATGCGACCTTCCGCCGGATCAGGATCGAGTCCGCCTTTGGGAAGATGGCCGTTCTGGTCACCGACGGTCATCTGCCCTATCCGTATGGGCGGGAGACGACGGGCTATGAAGTCGCAGATTTGACCGCCACTCTTGCAAAGGCCAAGGCATCGGGCGCCACCGTGCTCGTCGAGCCCTACACATCGGCGGGCCGCTCCGCGGCTATCGTGATGTTCCCGGGGGGCTACATCGCCGAAGTCCATTCTCTGGCGCAGAAGAGCGCGGCGCAAGCCAGCGGCAAATGAGGTGACGTTGGTCGGGTCGCGTCGAGCCGTTTTGCGCAGCCTCCGGATCGGGCTTGCGCTTGCAAGCTTCGGTGTCGGCGCTGACTGCGTCCGCGCGGCCGAGGAGGATGTTGCATCTCCGAAGCGCCCCGCGATCCAGGCGAACCGGTGGACCGAGGACTGGTCGGTCCTCGCCGATCCGAGACTGCGCACCGAGCCGTTCGATGGTCTCAAGTACATTCCCCTGTGGGCCACGGATTCGAAGAGCTACATCTCGCTCGGCGCCACCCTGCGCGAGCGTTTCGAGATGAACGACGCGGCAGGCTTCGGTACAGGGAAGACGCCGCGCGACAGTTACCTTCTGCAACGCTTGCAGATCCATGCCGACGTCCACTTCAATGAGAACTGGCGGGCCTTCGTTCAACTCGAAGACGATCGCGCCTTCGACAAGAAGAGCATTTCTTCGGTGGATCAGGATCGCCTCGACTTGCGCCTGGCTTTCGTCGAATACGTCAATACGTTCGCAGGCGGAACTTTGAAAGCCCGTGCCGGACGCCAGGACTTCGCTTTCGACCTTCAACGCTTCGTCTCCTCGCGCGACGGTCCGAATGTCCGCCAGTCCTTCGATGCGCTGTGGGCCGACTGGGAGACCGGCGACTGGCGTTTCATTGGATTTGCGAGCCGTCCGGTCCAGTATTTCGATGTCCGCCCGTTCGACGACACCTCCAACGACCGCTTCCGCTTCAGCACGCTCAGGATCGAACGCAAGGTCTTTGGCGATGACGAACTGTCGGGCTATTATTCGTTGTATGAGCGAAGCGCCGCCAAATATCTGGATGCGTCGGGAGACGAGCAGCGTCACGTCTTCGATCTACGCTTTGCGGGCAAGAAGAGCGGGTTTGATTGGGATCTAGAGGCCATGGGGCAAGTGGGCCAGGTCGGCACCACGGACATCCGCGCCTGGGCCGTCGGCGCGCGTACAGGTTATACGATGGCAACGCTGCCCTGGCAGCCGCGCCTTGGGCTGCAGTTCGACGCCGGTTCGGGCGATCACCACGCGGGCGACGGAGCGCTCGGCACGTTCAACCCCCTGTTTCCGAACGGCTACTACTTCACGCTCGCCGGTTATGCGAGTTACGCCAACATTCTGCACCTGAAGCCCTCGATCACCGTGAGCCCGATTGAACGGCTGAAGATCATGGCCGCGATCGGGCTGCAATGGCGAGAAACCACGGCGGATGCGATCTACGTTCAGCCCAATGTACCAATCGCGGGCACCGCGGGCACAGGCAGCAACTGGAGCGGGGCCTACGGGCAACTGCGCCTCGACTACGCGTTCAACGACCACCTCACCGGTGCCCTCGAAGCGGTGCACTTCGATGTGGGTGACACGATCATTCGCGCTGGTGGACACACCAGCAACTATCTCGGCGTCCAGCTACAATATGGTTGGTGACCATGCCTCGGCAAATCCTCTTGCTCCCGCTGCTGATGAGCTTCAATGCCGGCTTCGTCGACACTGCGGGCTTCCTCGCCCTGCAGGGGTTGTTCACCGCGCACGTCACGGGAAATTTCGTGACTTTCGGCGCGGCCATGGTGCAGGGGACCTCGGGTGGACTTGCCAAGCTGCTCGCGCTTCCGGTGTTCTGCCTGGTCGTTGTCAGCACGCGAATCTTCAGCTTTTCCCTTCCCCGGATCGGCCTGCCCATATTTCGATCGATGCTGGCGCTGAAGGTGCTCCTGCTTGCGCTCGGTGGTGCGCTGGCGGTGCACTACGGCCCGTTCCCCCAAGGAGACAGCCTGCAGGCCATCTGCACGGGGATGGTACTCGTTTCTGCGATGGCGATCCAGAACGCGGCCCATCGTATCCACATGGGGACGGAGCCCCCGAGCACGCTGATGACAGGAACCACGACTCAGATCATGATCGATATCGCTGACGTCATCCGCGGAGCCCCCGCTCCCGTGCTGGACCTCGCCCGGCCCCGCCTTGCCAAGATGACTGCAAGCGTGGCCGCCTTCGCGCTGGGATGCGCCGGCGGTGCCGTGCTGTATGCCAGTCTTGGCGTCTGGTGCTTCGTTGTGCCGCCGCTGATTGCCTTGCCGGCGGTGTTCCTCGCGACCGAGCAGGCACCGAAGGTCGCGGCGTAATGACAAGAAAGGAATAGTCGATGATCAGATGCGTCCGGATTTGGACCAGCGAGGACGGCAACTCCATGTTCGAGGAGGGAATGATCGAGCTTGCGGGTGGTGAGCGCGGCGATATTCTGAGCAAGGCCGTCGCGGCGTCGAGCATCTCCTTTCGGGAAACCAGGTCGGGCGGTGCTTTTGCTCCCCATAATGCTCCGACACGACAGTTTGTCGTGACCCTTAGCGGGACCTTGCAGTTCGAGACGGCGGGCGGGGCGACTTTCGTGATTCGTCCAGGCGATGTGTTGCTGGCCGAGGATACCAGGGGAACGGGACATAGCTGGAAGCTGATGGATGATCAGCCCTGGCGCCGGGCCTATGTGATTGTCGGCCCCGAGGTTGAAGTCCCGTTCACGAAATCAGCGTGATCGTGAATGGGCGGTGTCATTCTAAATTATCGGAAAGTGTCATGACCAAAACCCAAGCAACGGATCGCCCCGATGTCGTGCTGATCGGCGCCGGCATTATGAGCGCGACGCTCGGAGTCTTTCTCAAGGAGCTTGAACCATCGCTCTCGGTCTTGATGTTCGAGACCTTGCACGATTGCGGATTGGAGAGTTCGGACGGTTGGAATAATGCCGGGACCGGACACGCGGCGAATTGCGAACTGAACTACACGCCGCAGCGCGCGGACGGTAGCGTTGATATCTCCAAGGCGCTCGAGGTCAACACCGAGTTCGATATCTCCCGCCAGCTCTGGTCATTCCTGGTCAGTAAGGGCGCGATACCGAATCCGCGGGCCTTTCTGCATCCATGTCCCCACATGAGCTTCGTCTGGGGCGATACAAACGTCGCGTTCCTTCGCGCGCGCTACGAGGAAATGTCCGCGCACCATTGCTATCATGGCATGGAATACAGTGAGGACCACGCGAATATCGCGGCCTGGGCTCCGTTGATCATGGAGGGTCGTGACACCGCTCAGCCAGTGGCGGCGACTCGGATGATTACCGGAACAGACGTCGATTACGGAGCGCTGACCAGGCTGCTCGTGCAGCATCTCGGCAAGCAGCCAGGCTTTTCGGTTCACTATAATCGCAAGGTGACGGGGTTGGAGCGCGACGGCGATGGCCGCTGGCTGGTGTCCGCCCAGAACACGAGCACGGGGAGCGTCGAGACGATCTCTGCAAAGTTCGTCTTCATCGGTGCAGGCGGCGGCGCGCTGCCGCTATTGCAAAAGTCCGGGATTCCAGAGGGCAGGGGCTTTGGCGGCTTCCCGGTGAGCGGGATCTGGCTGCGTTGCGATGTCGACGAGGTCAGCCAACGACACCACGCCAAGGTGTATGGCAAGGCCGCCTCCGGTTCTCCGCCGATGTCGGTTCCTCATCTCGATACCAGGATCATAGGTGGGAAACAATCGTTGCTGTTCGGCCCTTACGCCGGCTTCTCGACGCGCTTCTTGAAGCATGGATCCCTCGATGACTTGTTCGCCTCCTTGAGCGCCGATAACATCATTCCACTGCTGGACGTGGCACGCGACAATCTGCAATTGTCCGAATATCTCATCGGCCAGGTGATGCAGAGCGCAGACCATCAGTTTGCAACCTTGCAGCAGTTCTTCCCGAAGGCAGCCAAACAGGATTGGACAAGAGCCGTCGCGGGCCAGCGCGTGCAGACGATCAAGCCTCATATGAGCAGCGGATGGTTCAAGCATGAAGAAGGCGTACTCGAGTTCGGCACCGAAGTGGTGTCTGCCGCGGATAAGTCGATCGTGGCGTTGCTTGGCGCCTCGCCAGGCGCCTCCACCGCCGCATTCATCGCCCTCGAAGTCCTGCAACGCTGCTTTGATCGCGAACTGACCGAGGACGGTTGGCTGCCGCGTCTTCGAAGCATCATTCCGACGTTCGGGATCGACCTCACTCGCGATGCCGACGCCTGCCGTCGGACGCGGGCCGCGACGGCCGCCACGCTCAAGATCGAGAACGTCTGACGCGACAGCCGGGCCACGACAAAGCGTGCCTCCTACCAAAACTCTACCGTCACTGAAGGGAAAAATTGAATGCCTGGTTCTAGCGATCGAGACTTGCCGGTGATGACCGACGTTCCGATTGGCCTACCTGCGACAGGGACGCGCACCGAGTTCGACTCGATGGGCAGCGTCGACGTGCCGGCGTCGCGCTATTATGGCGCCCAAACCGCGAGGTCGTTGGTGCACTTCTCGATCGGAGACGATCGCATGCCCAAGGCCGTTTATCATGCCTACGGCATCGTCAAGAAAGCCTGCGCGTTGGTCAACCAGGCCGCCGGCCGCCTGCCACCATGGAAGGCCGCGGCGATCATTCGCGCGGCGGACGAGGCAATTGCGGGAAAGCTTGACGAGCATTTTCCCCTGTATGTCTGGCAGACTGGATCGGGTACCCAGTCCAACATGAACGTCAACGAGGTGCTGTCCAATCGCGCGATACAGCTTCTCGGCGGAACGTTGGGCACCCAGCAGCCCGTCGGTCCGAACGACGACGTCAACATGGGGCAGAGTTCCAACGACACGTTCCCCACCGCCATGCATATTGCGGCAATCACAGTGCTGGATGATCGCCTGCTCCCCGAACTGGATGCCCTTGCCGGCGTAATCGAGGCGAAGGCGAAGGGCTGGATGTCCATCGTCAAGGCTGGCCGCACCCACCTCGAGGACGCGACGCCGCTGACCGTCGGGCAGGAATGGTCGGGATACGCAGCTCAAATCCGAGCCTGCATCTCCGCCATTGCCGACTCCCGTGCCGGCCTCTACGAGCTCGCCGTCGGGGGAACCGCCGTCGGAACGGGATTGAATGCGCCAAAAGGGTTCAGCGTCGCGGTCGCAGCGAAAATCGCGGAGCTGACCGGAAAGCCGTTCGTCACCGCGCCGAACAAGTTCATGGCCCAGGGCTCGCTTGATGCCATGGTGCGGGCACACGCAGCGCTACGGGGCGCGGCCGTTGCATTGATGAAGATCGCGAACGACATGCGGTGGCTTGCCTCGGGCCCGCGCTGTGGGCTCGGCGAGCTGAAACTGCCACAAAACGAACCGGGCTCGTCAATCATGCCCGGCAAGGTCAATCCAACTCAATGCGAGGCAATCGTGATGATCGCGATCCAGGTTCTGGGCAACGATACCGCCGTCGCGTTGGCCGGATCGCAAGGCAATTTCGAGTTGAACGCCATGCGGCCGATCATCATCAACGCCTTTCTGCACTCGGCAACGATTCTGGCGGATGGCTGCGCAAAGTTCAGGACGTATTCGGTCGAAGGAACGGAGCTCGACGAAAAGAAGATCGCGAGCTATGTGGCCAACAGCCTCATGCTCGTGACGGCCCTGTCTCCCGTGATCGGCTACCAGAACGCGGCTCATATCGCTGAGAAGGCAGATTCAGAAGGCCTGACGTTGCGGGAAGCCGCGCTCGCGTCAGGACATGTCGATGAAAAGACGTTCGATGCGGTCGTCAATCCGCAGGCGATGGTGGGAGACGGGGTCGGCGGCGCGTAGCCGCCGAACTGACGAGCAAGATCCATGTCTGAACAATCTGATCGCCAATCTGAACGAAGGGAGGCGGACCCGCTCAGCGTGATCATTCGTGTCGCCGAGTTACTATTCGTGCACGGCGAAACCACAGAAGGGACTCGGCGTACCGTCGAGCGTCTTGGAGGGGGACTTGGAACGCGGGTGATTTTCGTCCCGCGCTGGGGAGATCTTAGGATTTTACCGGACCGATGCACGTTCGGCGCCGAGGTTGCTGCAGAGCCGTTAGGCGTCGATATGGCCAGGGTCAATGCCACCGAATTGCTCGTCGACAAGCTCTGCGATCACAAGACTTCACCGCGCGCTGCGCTCTCGGAGCTTGACGACATCGCTCGATTGCCTGCCGTTGAGCTATCGCGCTTTGTCGCAATGGCCGCCGCCGGTGCCGCAGCGTTGAGCGTGATTTTCGGTGCGACCGATTTCCTCACGGTCGGATGGACGGCGCTGAGTGCCGGCATCGGGGCGGGCGCTCGGCGTCTTTTGTCCCTTGTCAGCCGCAACCCCTTCGTGCAGCCGTTCGCCGCAGCTCTGGTCGCCGGAGCGATTGTGAGCCTTTTGAGCAGCGCACACTTGGCGATATCGCAACATCTCGTGGCGGCCTGTCCTTGCATGGTGCTGGTTCCTGGACCTCACTTTCTCAACGGCGCGATTGACCTCGTCAGGGCGCGCATTGCGCTTGGAGCGGCGCGCATCCTGTTCGCCAGCCTCGTTATCGTCGCGATCTGCGCTGGCCTCCTGATCGGCCTTTCCTTCGGCCCGACGCGTCTGGACGCGCCCGTGACGTCTGTCCAGGTTCCCTTTTTCTATGATCTCTGTGCGGCGGGTGTCGCGGTTGCCGCCTACGGGGCCTTCTTCAATATGCCATGGAGGATGCTGCCGGCGCCCATCGCGATTGGTGTCTCGGCACACGCCCTCCGCTGGCTCGTCCTTGATGCCGGTGCGAGCATGCAACTTGGGGCGCTGGCAGGCTGCACGCTCGCTGGACTCAGCAGTGCCTTGCTGTCGCGCCGTTTGCGCGTCCCTTTTGGCGCAATCGCGTTCGCAGCCGTGGTGTCGCTCATTCCGGGCATTTTCATGTTCCAGACAGCCGCTGACGCATTGTCCATCATCAGCTCCGGGCCCGGCATCCCAGGCTCGGACCTGTATGAGATCGCCAGCAACGTTGTGAAAGTATCAGTGACCCTGCTGGCCATGGCGACGGGCCTAATCGTCCCCAAGATGTTGCTCGACGGGTGGCTACTGCTTTCCAGGAACGGAGACCGTCGCCATGGAGCCCACAGCTAGCTGGGTGCCTCGACACGATCGCGGGTTGATTCAACCGATGTATTCACCCTTACCGACGTGACAAGCCATCCATACCTCCCGGGTCAAGGGCACGCACGGCTGGATCACTTGCCTCCTCCGACACCGCTCCTTGCAAACCCTCCAAAATGTGCTTGGCGCGCCGAAATGGGGGAGTCGCTTGTCCTTCGAGAAACAGGCCGAGTGTCTGGCCAAGCAGAGTGGACGCCTCTTCGATCCTCCCCCGGAGCCTCAGCATGTCGGCAAGGCATTCTGCTGCCTTGAGCTCCCAACCCAGCGCTCCCTGCTGGCGCGACATGGCAATCGCCTCACGGAAGTAGCTTTCGGCCGCTCGCGACTGACTTCCTTCCAGCGCTTGCAGCGCGGTGCCGTGTATGCGTAGCGCGTCCGGCAGCATTCCCAAGGCATCGATGGCTCTCGTCCGGTCCAACGATTCGGTCGAAGCAAGAACGGCCTCTTCCGGACGCCCGGTCGCTGCGAGCAGTTCGGCAAGCCGCCCCAGAAACGGGACGCGGGCGTTGTCGTATCGTGCATCGCTCAGATTGATGATTCCCTTCCGCAGGAGCTGCTCGGATCGCTCGAACTCCCGCCGGAGGAAGAGCAAGCGGCCTTCGAAGGCCATCGCCGAGAAGACATAGCTCTGGATATTGTTGGCCTCAGCCAATTGCCGCAGCCGGAGGATGGCGGCCTCGGCAAGATCAAGCTCTTCCATCCTGAGGTAGATTGTGCAGCACCAAACGAGCGCCTGGCAGATCGCAGTGGGGTGTCCGGTTCGTTCAGCCGCCGCCTGGGCGGCAAGAGACGTACGGCGTGCGCGATCCAAGCGACCTTCGCACCAATCGACGGACGCCATGACGCACTGGGCATTGATCGAATGATTTACGCCCCAGCGGCCAATCGTCGATGTGTCGGGATGCGTTTGAAAATAGGAGTGCGCCTGGACAGCAAGTTCAAAGGCGGCCGGATATCGGGCGCTGAAGTACAGGGCCTCGCTCTTGACGCTTTTGACCATAGCAACGGCGATCGGCTCATCGATGTCCGAAACGAGCCGATCCATCCGTTCTATTTCAGCTCGCGCAGCCTTCAGATCGCCGCGTCGATGCAGGAAGAGAGCCAAGGCAAGTCGAACCCTGAGCTCCCATTTGTGGTCTTCCAGACCGACCGCAATCTCGATCGCCCTGTTCAAGGCCTCGCGCGTGCGGCCGGTCATGCCTTCCGTGTACATCATGGCAAGACCTAGCGCGGCTTTCAGGATCATCTCATCCCGCTCGCATTCGGCGGTTGGATCGAGCCTGTCGACTGCTTTCGAGGTCCACGCAATGCATTCGGTGAGAAGTGAGTTTTCCAGCCAGACGGGCACGGCGGCTACGGCGAGGGCCACACCCGCGCTCTTTTCTCCGTCCCTTGCGAAGGCCCAATCCAGGACTCCGCGGACGTTGTCCAGCTCCTTGACCGCATCGCGGGCCATCTGCACCCGGTTCGGCCCGTCAGCGCACTTCCGCAGCATCGCCGTCACGCAAGACGCCAGGTTGACGGCAAGCATGTCGTGCTCGGATTGGTCGATCAATTTGCCGAGCGCGAAAGCCCGCACGATTTCCGGGAGTCGAAACCTTGTCCCGTTGTCGCCGACGTCGACCGAAAGCAAGGACTTGCAGACGAGATCCGCGACGATGAGCGCCGTGTCGTGGTCCCCGGGCGGAACGATCGCGACCGCGGCCTCGAGGCTGAAGCTTCCCGCAAAGATGCCAAGGCAGCGGAACACAAGCTGCTCGCGCTCGCTGAGCAATTGGTAGCTCCAGTCGATGGCCGCAGCAATTGTCCGGTGCCGCGCAGGCGTTCCGCGGCGAGCGTCTTCAAGAAGGCTGAGACGATTCTTTAGTATGCCGGCCAGACCTTTGACGCCGAACGCGCTCACGCGGGCCGCGGCGATCTCTATCGCGAGCGGATTCCCGTCCAGCCTTGTGCAGACCTGGGCGGCATCAGCGGCGGTGGTATCGTCGAGCTCGAAATCGCCGGTGACGGCGGCTGCTCGCTCGACGAACAGCTGTAACGCCGGGTAGGCCAGGGCGTCTTTGAGACCAAGATCCGCTTGCGGCGGCGGCACGGATAGGGGCGGAAGGGAGACTACCTGCTCGCCATTGATGCGGAGCGGCTCTCTGCTCGTGATCAGCACCTTCGTCCTGTCCGCTGCCAGCAATATCGTGCTGATGGCGACGGCTGCCCCCTCGATCAGGTGCTCGCAATTATCGAAAACCAAGAGCACGTTCTTGGATCGCACCGCGGAGACGACACCCGAAAGCGCGTCGTTGGAACGGACTTCGATCGGGAGAGCGGAAGCGATCACGCTCCATATGAGCGAGGGGTCCGTGATCGAGGCGAGCTCGACCAGCCATACACCATGCTCGAATTGCGGGAGCATCGTTTCCGCCAGCTGAAGCGCCAGGGCGGTCTTTCCCACGCCTGCCGAACCGATGATGCTGACGAGACGGTCGTCGGCCAGTTTCCGCCTGAGCGTCTGCACCGCTTCGTCGCGCCCGATCAAGCGGTTGAGTTGAGCCGGCAGGTTGTGATTCGCTGCCAAGGCCGAAGGCTCGCGTTGGCCGGGCTCGTCGAGCACCTTGATTGGAGCGACGAACCTGTACCCGCGGCCGGGGCTGTTGACGATGTACGGATTGGCGTTGTCGTCCTCGCCCAGAGTGCGGCGGAGCGCCGCCACCTGCACCGTAAGATTTGCCTCGATGACGACCGTGTCCGGCCAGGCGATCTCCAGAAGCTCGCGCTTGCTCACCAGCTCTCCGGCCCGTTCGACGAGCGCGATCAGGATCTCGATCGCCTTCGCGCCGAGACGGACGTCGCGGTCACCTTCGAAAAGAATCCGCTTGGACGTGGAAAGGCGAAAAGGTCCGAATAAAAACGTACGGTGTGCTCTATCGTCGCGATCGGGCATCCATCGATCAGCCGCTGGACCATGAAAGCGGCCTCATTAGCCCGGAGGGCCCGAGGTGTCCACCCACCGGCGGTAGACTCAGGGCTGGTCGTCCCCCTGCACCTGCACTGAGACCGCCTGCCGACGCGCCAGGATGGCGGTCATCGCGATGCTCTCAGCCTGGCCGGCGGACAGTTTCGCCAATTCCATGGCGGTCGCGGCCAGCAGCTCGATGGAATCGGCACGGGCGTGAAGTCGTGCGGTTTGTCGCCCCTCCACCCATCTGGGCAGCGTCTCTCTGGCCAGAACTGCATCGCGTGCGAGACCGGCTTCGAGCGTGTCGCGAAGCTTTCCAACGCGTTCGCAAGACTCGTTGGCGAGCGCGCGCAAGTCGTCGAGCTGCTTTGCGCATCGGGCTTCATCCGTCGGAGAGTAGCCCGCGAACAGACCGTTGATGCTGTTCAGGCTGGCCTGCAGATGGAGCAGATGAGGACGCAAGTCCTCGCCGAATTGGGTCAAATTGCCGCTCATGGATCTCCTGCCCTCATAATGAGCCATACTCCCTCCTGGCAGGCGCCACGACCAACAAAATTTTGCAAATTCTAACCAAGTCCCTCCGCGACGGCGAAGTGCTTCTGTGAGTCGCCGTGAGGTGATTTTTGGAATTTTTTACTGGTGAGCAGGTGCAGTAGAACCTAACCACGGCCACATCTACGTTATCCTGGGGACTGCGATGGCCGAAGAAGGCGACGGCTCATTCGAAGGTTTCTATGGCCGTCGACTTGCCGCCCATCTCGGCATGGACGGTGATTGTATCCGCAAGATCAACCGTCAAGGAAAGCTCGCGCTCGCCGTCACAAGACTGACATGCAACCGTCTATTGCGGGAGCGGACCGCCGCAATTCCCGCGGAGCAAGCATTCAGCATTCTTCATCAACTCGGTGACCTGGATCGCCATTCTTGCTGGCTCGCCGGGCGGCGGCGATATTCGGGCTCGTTCCAGGCTGGGACGGTGAGCGTCATTGACTTGCGTGACACTCCACAATGCGAGTTCAAAGGTCCGTTCGACGCCATCCAATATTACATCCCGCGGCGCGCGCTCGACGAGTTTGCCTACGAGAATGATGCGAAGCCAATTTCGACCCTGCGTTGGGATCGTGATCGGCGTGATCCCTATCTTTCCGCCCTATCCAGTGTGCTTTTGACGGCGCTGGAGGAAGAGAACGCCAACAATAGTCTGTTCATTGATCAGCTTGGCTTGAGCTTGCTGGCCCACTTTGCGCAGACATATGGCGCTTGCGCGCGCAAGGCTGGCCAGGAAAGCGGCCTTGCTCCATGGCAAGAGCGCCGCGCCAAAGAGATCATGCGCGTGCGCCTCTCGAGCAACTTGACGATCGCCGACGTCGCCGCCGAATGCAAGCTGACTCCGAGCCACTTCGCTCGCTCTTTTCGGCGCAGCACGGGGGTCGCTCCGCATGAGTACCTCTCACGGCTTCGTATCGAAGAGGCAAAGCGGCTGATGGCGGATACCAAGCTCTCCTTGGCGGACATCGCGCTCATCTGCGGGTTCGGCGACCAGAGCTATTTTACGCGAGTGTTTTCGCGCACCATCGGCACGAGCCCTGGCCTATGGCGCCGCGTTCGTTCGGCGGGATAAGGCTGGCGCGCTTCAGTGGACGTATCTCGCAAAGTACCCTGTCAGCCAAAGATGTCGGCAGGTGGAACTCGAGGCGTCCAACCGCAATCATGGTGTCAGCTCCGCATCCGCGATGGTCCTGTCCTCTGCCTCGAGGTTGAAGGCGATGTCATTTCCGATCGTCACCGTCTTCACACACGGGCGATGGTCTGGGCTTCCGATGCTGAGCTACACGCGCTTGCCGCGCAGTCGGTCGGCGATCTTGGCTCGGTGCGAATTCGGAGAACGCCGGAGCCGGCACGTTTGAGCATTGAAAACTTCAGAGAAACCCTGGTCTGTGTGGCACTCAGGATTAATGTCCCATCAGGATAGATGGTGCTGCCAGACAGGATTGAACTGTCGACCTCTCCATTACCAATGGAGTGCTCTACCACTGAGCTACGGCAGCATGTGCTGGTGAAAGAATCGGGCGCCCGAGGGGGCCTACCAAGCGGGCCGATATCTGCCACAAGCCCCCCTCCTGTGCAAGCTTGCAAGTCCCGCCAAAATGAGAAAATCGGGCCGATATCAGGGCCAGAATGCCCATTTTGGCTCGAAACTACTAGCTTTCCGTCCATTCGGGGTCCGATATCCCCGGCCAACTGGCCAGTTGCCGGGGACGCCGGGTTCGCTCCATTTCGCGTTTCGCACGATCGGATCGCGTCGGCCTCTTGAGCTGCCACACTTCGGTGGCATCCTGCTGCCGGTTGCTGTGATGGATCCGTGATGGCTGACGAGACTGACAAGAGCGCGAGGCAGGCGAGGGTGTCCCGGGACGACCGGCTGAAATCGGCGCTGCGCGAGAACCTGAAGCGGCGGAAGCTGCAGGCGCGCGAACGCGCCGCAACGACCGACCCCTCGCAGAACGAAGATGGTTCCCTAAATGAGGGGGCCGCCGGCAAGACCGGCAGTTGAAGGCGGGCGGCTAGAATTTTTGGAGTGCATGACGTGGCAATGGGGCAGGACGAACCGCAACGAACCGACCGTGATGCGCAGATGTCGCGGTTCACGCGCCCCGAGCAGACCTTTCCGGCGCTGACACCCGCCGAGATCGAACGGATCAGGCACTTCGGCGAAATTCGCACCTACGCGGATGGCGAGTTGCTGTTCGAGACCGGCAAGCCCGGCCCCGGCATGTTCGTCGTGCTGAAGGGCCATGTCGCCATCACCCAGCGCGACGGGCTCGGCCATGTCACCCCGGTGATCGACCAGGGGCCGGGGCAATTCCTGGCCGAGCTCAGCCAGCTCTCCGGCCGGCCGGCGCTGGTCGACGGCCGGGCCGAGGGCGATGTCGAGACGCTGCTGCTGCCGCCGGAGCGGCTGCGCGCGCTGCTGGTCGCCGAGGCCGAACTCGGCGAGCGCATCATGCGGGCACTGATCCTGCGCCGGGTCAATCTGATCCAGGGCGGCGCCGGCGGTCCCGTGCTGATCGGACCGTCGAACTCCGCCGGCGTGGTGCGGTTGCAGGGCTTCCTCACCCGCAACGGCCATCCGTTTCATCTGCTCGATCCCGGTCGCGATCGCGATGCGGCCGAATTGATCGCGCGGTATTTGCCGAAGCCCGAAGACTGGCCGCTGGTCGTCACCGCTGATGGCGCCGTGCTGCGCAACCCCAACGAGACCGAGCTCGCGCGCGCCATCGGCATGATCGGCGGCGCGAAGGGCGACCGCATCTACGACGTTGCGGTCGTCGGCTGTGGACCCGCAGGGCTCGCCACCGCCGTGTATGCCGCGTCCGAAGGGCTGTCGGTCGCCGTGCTCGACACCCGCGCCTTCGGCGGCCAGGCCGGCGCCAGCGCGCGCATCGAGAACTATCTGGGCTTTCCGACCGGCATCTCGGGCCAGGCCCTGACCGCGCGCGCCTTCACCCAGGCGCAGAAGTTCGGCGCCGACATCATGATTCCGGTGACGGTGAAGTCGCTCGACTGCACGCGCGAGAATGGCGCATTTTCGGTGGCGCTCGACGGCGCCGATCCCTTGCGCTCACGGGCGGTGGTGGTCGCGAGCGGTGCGCGCTATCGCCGGCCGGAGATCGAGAACCTCGACAAGTTCGAGGGACGCGGCGTCTGGTACTGGGCCTCGCCGGTCGAGGCGCGGCTCTGCGCCGGCGAGGAGGTGGCTCTCGTCGGTGCCGGCAATTCGGCAGGGCAGGCCGCCGTGTTCCTGTCGGGCCACGCCAGACGCGTGCTGATGATCATCCGCGGCGGCGGCCTGGGCGCCAGCATGTCGCGCTATCTCATCGAGCGCATCGAAGCGACGCCGAACATCGAATTGATGTTCAACACCGAGATCACCGCGCTCGAGGGCGACGAGGCCGCGCTGCTGCGGCGCATCCGCTGGAAGAGCCGGTTGTCGGACGACGAGGATTCTGCCGACATCCGCAATCTCTTCCTGTTCGTCGGCGCCGATCCCGCCACCTCCTGGCTCGACGGCTGCGGCGTGACGCTCGATCGCGGCGGCTTCGTCGTGACCGGCGCGCAGTCCGAGCAGAACCAGGGCAAGCTCGTGGCGCCGCTGGAAACCTCCGTGCCCGGCGTCTACGCCGTCGGCGACGTCCGCTCCGGCTCGGTCAAGCGCGTCGGCGGCGCCATCGGCGAGGGCGCGCAGGTCGTCGCCTCCCTGCACGGCTATCTCGGCGACGCCGCAAAACCGGCGCTTTAGGCAAGGAGAAGACAAGGAGATGGCAAGCCGAATCCGGCTTGCCATCTTGCCGCGTCCCACAGACTATCGCTCGTCGCGGGACCAACCGCGCGTAGAAAAACAAAGATTCCCAAGGGAGGACCAAATGGCTGAAATCGTCGTGCTGTACAAAACGCCCAAGGACGCTGCCGCCTTCGACAAGTACTATGCCGAGACGCACATCCCGCTCGCCAAGAAACTTCCCGGGCTGAAGAAATACGCCGTCAGCAAGGGACCGGTCGCATCTCCCGCAGGTCCTTCCGGGATCCATCTCGTCGCCATCCTCACCTTCGACAGCGTGGCCGACATTCAGGCGGCATTCGCCAGTCCGGAAGGCAAGGCGACCGGCGCCGACGTGCCGAAATTCGCCAGCGGCGGTGCCGACCTCTTGATCTTCGACACCAAGGACGTGTGAAGGATCGATTCGACTTTCGCCGGAAATGGTCGTCCTTCGTGACGGCTGCGCGAAAAAAAATCGGCCACGCGTTTGTCGATTCGCACGATGACGCATGGCCGCGCCTTTGCATGTGACGACAACGCAGGTGGCAATCCCATGAGGACCGTAATACTACTCTCAAGATCTCAATGCGGAGAATAGGAGAGATGTCATGGTCCTTGGGTTGAGTCTGCCCGCCCTTACGCTGATCCATGTCATCATCAGCCTGATCGCCATCGTCGCCGGCCTCGTCGTGATGTTCGGCCTGCTCGGCTCGAAGGCGATGCCGGCCCTCACCGCGATCTTCCTGCTGACCACGATCCTCACCAGCGCCACCGGTTTCCTGTTTCCGTTCAAGGAGCTGTTGCCCTCGCATATCATCGGCATCATCTCGCTGGTGCTGCTCGCGATCGCCTGCGTCGCGCTGTACGGCATGAAGCTCGCCGGAGTCTGGCGCCCGGTCTATATCGTGACCGCGATGATCTCGCTCTATTTCAACGTCTTCGTGCTGGTGATCCAGTCGTTCCTGAAGGTGCCGGCGCTCGCCGCCCTCGCACCGGCCGTGCCACCGGCGCCGCCGTCCGGTCCGGTGTTCGCCGTGGTGCAGGGCATCGTGCTGGTGTTCTTCGTGGTGTTGACCATCGGCGCCTGGCGCCGCTTCCGGCCGATGGCGTTTGCCTGATCACAGGATTCTCAACGTTCCCCGGTGATGCGAGCCATCGCATTCGGGATCCCGCGCAACTATCTGCGGATCGCCGGCGCGAGTTCGTTCGCGCCTCACGCAACTGATCTTCATCGAAAGAGAGCAATCCATGCCCACCATCACCACCAAAGACGGCGTCGAGATCTTCTACAAGGATTGGGGCGCGGGCCAGCCGATCGTGTTCAGCCATGGCTGGCCGCTGTCGTCGGACGACTGGGACGCGCAGATGCTGTACTTCGTCACGCGCGGCTACCGGGTCGTCGCCCATGATCGCCGCGGTCATGGCCGCTCGGCGCAGGTCGCGGACGGTCACGACATGGATCATTATGCCGACGATCTCGCCGCGCTCACCGCGCATCTCGACCTCAAGAACGCCATCCATGTCGGCCATTCCACCGGCGGCGGCGAGGTCGTGCACTACATTGCGCGCCACGGCGAGAGCCGGGTGGCGAAAGCCGCGATCCTCTCGGCCGTGCCGCCGCTGATGGTGCAGACCGCAGCCAATCCCGGCGGCCTGCCGAAGAGCGTGTTCGACGATCTCCAGAAGCAGCTCGCCGCCAGCCGCACGCAATTCTATCGCGACCTCCCCGCCGGGCCGTTCTACGGCTACAACCGCCCCGGCGCAAAACCGTCGGAAGCGGTGATCCAGAACTGGTGGCGCCAGGGCATGATGGGCGGCGCGAAAGCGCATTACGACGGCATCGTCGCGTTCTCGCAGACCGACTTCACCGAGGACCTCAAGAAGATCAACGTGCCGGTGCTGGTGATGCACGGCGACGACGACCAGATCGTGCCTTACGCCGATTCCGCGCCGCTCTCGGCCAAGCTGCTCAAGAAGGGCATCCTGAAGACCTACAAGGGTTTTCCGCACGGCATGCCGACCACGCACGCCGAAACCATCAACGCCGATCTCCTGGCGTTCTTCAGGGAGTGAGAGACCTCACTTCAATATCGCCCTGATCGCATCGAAGGTGCGCTTGACGAAAGCTTCCGGCTTCTCCCGCGCGCCCTCGCCGATCCAGCTCTCGCCGCCGACGCGCATGACGCCGGTGGCGATCATGGCGACGAGCCGCGCCTTCTGTCGGTCCGACTTGGTGCGGGCGCGCCGTGCCAGACCGTCGGCCAGCGCGCGCTCGAGCTTTTCATATTTGAGCTGGTCGCGCGCCTGGAGCGCGGGATTGTCGCGCTTGAGCCGCGACATCGCTGCGGCTTCCGCCGGATCGAGCCGTTTGACCGCCGCCGCGATCGCATTCTCCGCCGCCGTCAGCATGGATTCGTCCGCGGGCCGGGCGACGATCTCGGCGACCAGCGCGCCAGCTGCGCCCTCCTGCCAGGCGGCGACCACGTCCTCCTTCGACGCGAAATAGTGGAAGAAGCTGCGCCGCGACACGTCCGCTGCCGCCGCGATGTCGTCGATGGTGGTGGCCTCGAAGCCGCGCTCAAGGAACAAGCTCATCGCCGCGCGGGTCAACCGCTCGCGGGTCTCCTGCCGCTTGCGCTCGCGCAGGCCGGCGGCGGTCGGGGATTTTCCTTCCGCGGACAAAGACTTGACGCCTTTCCCGGCGACCTTCGAAGCCTTCAAATCATTTCACCTCTTGCAAACTTGCACTCAGTGCACATTTAGACCGGTCGCGGGCCCTTTTCCACCCCTGAAAGCCGCGGAGACATGGCATGACCGACTGGAGCACGGCAGGCATTCCCTCACTCAGCGGCAAGACCGTCGTCGTGACCGGCGCGACGGGCGGGCTCGGTTACGAGACGGCGATGGCGCTCGCGGGCGCCGGTGCCATTGTCATACTCACCGGCCGCGACGACGCAAAGGGCCTGCGGGCGATCGAAGGCATTTGCGAGCGGTTTCCCGACGCTCTGATCGCCTATGAGCATCTCGACCTCGCAAGCCTTGCCTCCGTCGCCGATTTCGCCGGGCGCTTTGCCGCCGACAACGAATGGCTCGATCTCCTCGTCAACAATGCCGGCGTGATGGCACTGCCGAAGCGGCAGCAGACGGAGGATGGTTTCGAGATGCAGCTCAGCACCAACTATCTCGGTCACTACGCCCTGACGGCGCGGCTGTTGCCGCAGCTTCGCCGTGCCAGGGCGCCTCGCATCGTCAATCTCTCGAGCCTTGCGCACCGCTCCGGTGCGATCAATTTCGACGATCTGCACAGCAAGCATTCCTATCGTCCGTGGCGCGCCTACTGCCAATCCAAGCTGGCGATGCTGATGTTTGCGCTGGAGCTGCAACGCCGCAGCGTCGCCGCCGGCTGGGGTCTGATGAGCCTTGCCGCCCATCCCGGCTATGCGCGGACCGATCTCATTGCGAACGGGCCGGGCGCCAGTACCGTCCAGTCGCGCCTCGGCCGGCTGCTCCAGCCGTTGATCAGCCAGTCCGCAGCCGAAGGCGCGCTGCCCACGCTGTTTGCGGCGACTTCTCCGGACGCCGAGCCCGGCGGCTATTACGGTCCCAACGGGTTCTACGAATTGAAGGGATCACCCGGGCCGGCGAGGATCATGCCGCAGGCGAAGGATCTCGCAGCGGCGGCCATGCTGTGGGATGCCTCGGCAACGCTGACCGGTGTATCCTTCGACGAGATCGCGGCCGCCGCATGAGCCGCGAGGCCGCTGGAGACACCCCGATGAAGGTCATCATCTTCGGCGCGACCGGCATGGTGGGGCAGGGTGTCTTGCGCGAATGCCTGGTCGACCCCGGTATCGACCGTGTGCTCGTGGTCGGCCGCAGCCCGACCGGCGTGCGCAACGCCAAGCTCACCGAGATCATCCACGACGATTTCATGGACTATTCGGCGATCGAGCCGCAGCTGACCGGCTTCGATGCCTGCTTCTTCTGCCTCGGCGTCTCCTCGATCGGCATGAGCGAGCAGAGCTACCGCCACCTCACCTATGATCTCACGCTCGCGGCTGCGACGATGCTGGCCCGGCTCAATCCGCAGATGGTCTTCACCTATGTCACCGGCGCCGGCACCGATTCGACCGAGCAGGGATCGCGGATGTGGGCGCGGATCAAGGGCAAGACCGAGAACGATCTGTTCAAGCTGCCGTTCAAGGCCGCCTACATGTTCCGGCCCGGCGCGATCCAGCCCCTGCACGGCGCTCGGTCCAAGACCGCCTGGGTGCAGGCTGTCTATGCCGTGAGCGGGCCGCTCTGGTCGGTGCTGCGCCGGATCTCGCCGCGGCTCGTGACCTCGACCGAGCAGATCGGCCGCGCCATGATTCGCGTTGTCCGGGAGGGGTATCCGCGCAGGGTGCTGGAGATGGAGGATATCAATAGCCTCTGACCTGCCGTCCGGTTAGTTTGTGCGGAAATTTCGGCGCTCGCGCGCGTTGAGCCCTGTCCCCTCCAAAGGAGAAGCGTCGGCAATGTCGCCCCAGCTCAAACTGATCGCGCTCGATGCCGACGACCTCGCCGTGATCTCGACCCATGTCCAGGACGCACGAGTCCAGACCTCCGACATCATCTGGCGGCAGGGCGAGAAGCGGCTTGTGGTCGGAATGAGCCGGCTGGACTGGGAGCAGACACTGGAGGGCGAGACCGAGCCACGCCGGCTCGTCGCCGCGCTCCGTTTCGACCGTGTGCTCGCCTGCAAGTCGCGCAATATCGATCTCGCCGCGCCGGACAACGTGCTGGACCTTGTCGGCATTGAATTTCACCCCCGGGACGGGCGCCACGAGGAGCCCGGCGGCAGCGCCCTGCTTCTGTTCGCCCAGGGCGGCGTGATCCGCCTGGACGTCGAGTGTCTGGAATGCGAGCTGACCGACCTCGGGGGCGACGCGCTGGGAACGGGCATCGAGGGGGAGGGGTGAAGTGGCCGGTATACCAGCCAAATGGGCTGAGGCCCTCGCCGGAACGGCATCTGCCGAGGGTTGACGCAGCTTCCCCGCCGCGCCATTGAGCAGGGGGCCCGGTGCGCCGATCCGCCCCCAAAATACCAGCCAGAAGCCAAGCGAAATATGCCCGTTCGCCTCGACCGCAGCAGCGCCGATTTTGACCAGCGATTCGCCGCCTTCCTTGCCGCCAAGCGCGAGGCCTCGGCCGATGTCGAGGCCGCCGCGCGCGCGATCGTCGACGACGTGGCCAAGCGTGGCGATACGGCCCTGCTCGAAGCCACGGCCAAGTTCGACCGGCTGACGCTGGATGCATCCTCCTTGCGCGTCTCCGCCGCCGAGATCGAAGACGCTGAGAAGGCCTGCGATGCCGCGACGCTGGATGCACTCAAGCTCGCGCGGGACCGCATCGAGACTTATCATCGCCGTCAGCTTCCGCAGGATGAGCGCTTCACCGACCCGCTCGGCGTCGAGCTCGGTTGGCGCTACACCGCGATCGAATCCGTCGGTCTCTACGTGCCCGGCGGCACTGCGGCCTATCCGTCCTCGGTGCTGATGAATGCAGTGCCTGCGAAAGTCGCCGGCGTTTCGCGCCTCGTGATGGTGGTGCCTTCGCCGGATGGCAAGCTCAATCCGCTGGTGCTGGCGGCCGCGCATCTCGGTGGCGTCACCGAGATCTACCGTGTCGGCGGCGCGCAGGCCGTCGCCGCGCTGGCGCACGGCACCGCGACGATCGCGCCGGTCGCAAAGATCGTCGGCCCCGGCAACGCCTACGTCGCCGCCGCAAAGCGGCTGGTGTTCGGCAAGGTCGGTATCGACATGATCGCCGGCCCGTCGGAGGTGCTGGTGATTGCCGACGATACCGGCAACGCCGACTGGATCGCCGCCGATCTGCTGGCGCAGGCCGAGCACGATGCCAGCGCGCAGTCGATCCTGATCACCGATTCTGCTCGCCTTGCTGCCGATGTCGAAAAGGCGGTCGAGGCGCAGTTGAAGACGCTGCCGCGCGCCGCGATCGCAGGCAGCTCCTGGGCCGATTTCGGCGCCATCATCCTGGTGAAGACTCTTGCCGACGCGATCCCGCTCGCGGACGCCATCGCTGCCGAGCATCTCGAGATCATGACCACAGATCCCGACGCGCTCGCCGCAAAGATCCGCAACGCCGGCGCGGTGTTCCTTGGGCCCCATACGCCCGAGGCGATCGGCGACTATGTCGGCGGCTCCAATCACGTGCTGCCGACGGCGCGCTCGGCGCGGTTTTCCTCGGGGCTCTCGGTGCACGACTTCATGAAGCGCACCTCGATCCTGAAATGCGGACCCGATCAATTGCGTGCGCTGGGTCCGGCCGCGATGACGCTGGGCAAGGCGGAGGGGCTGGACGCCCATTCGCGTTCGATTGGAATGCGCCTCAATCTGCCATGACAAAGCCGCCCGAACAGGACGACTCGGCCAATCGCATCGTCGCGGTCACGCTCGACGAGGAGTCGATCGGCCGTTCCGGGCCGGACATCGAGCATGAGCGGGCGATCGCGATCTACGATCTGATCGAGCAGAATTTGTTCGCGCCCGAGGGCGCGGAGGGGAAGGGCCCGTTCACGCTGCATATCGGCATCACCGGCAACCGGCTGATGTTCGACATCCGCCGCGAGGACGGCACGCCTGTCGTCGCGCATCTGCTGTCGCTGACGCCGTTCCGGCGGATCGTGAAGGACTATTTCATGATCTGCGACAGCTACTATCAGGCGATTCGTACCGCGACCCCCGACAAGATCGAGGCCATCGACATGGGCCGCCGCGGCATCCATGACGAGGGATCGCGCACGCTCCAGGAGCGGCTGAAGGGCAAGGTGCGGGTCGATTTCGAGACCTCGCGCCGGCTGTTCACCCTCATTACCGTCCTGCATTGGAAGGGGTAAGCGCGATGGCGGGTCCGCCACGCGCACGCGATCCACAATCGGTGCTGTTCGCCTGTGCGATGAACAGCGTCCGCTCGCCGATGGCCGAGAGCCTGTTGCTGCACATGTTTCCGCAGGGCCTCTACGTGAAGTCGGCCGGCACCAGGAAGGGCGAGCTCGATCCGTTCGCAGTCTCCGTGATGGCCGAGCTCGGCCAGGACATCTCGGCCCACAAGCCGCAGACCTTCGAGGAGCTGGAGGACTGGGAGGGGTTGAATTTCGACCTCATCATCACGCTCTCGCCCGAGGCGCATCACAAGGCGCTGGAGCTGACACGGACACTCGCGGCCGAGGTCGAATACTGGCCGACGCAGGATCCCACCACCATCGAAGGCAGCCGCGACCAGAAGCTCGCTGCCTACCGCGAAGTCTGCGATCAGCTCTTGATGCGCATCCGCCGGCGCTTCGCCAAGTCGGGCGCGGCATCAGAGTGATCTCGTGCCGGACGCAGCGCAGCGTGCAACGATGCACTGCGGAGGCGGGGGCCCATCTCATCGACAAGCGCAAGCACCTTGATCCCGCCTCAGCGTCGCAGCATTTCACGCTGCGCCGCGTCCGGGGACATGAGACCTCTCGTAACACCCGCGTCACAGAGTGCGGGCACAGGCATGTCGGCAACCTCGAATCACCAAACCTCCGGTTCCCGGTTGTGAAATCAGCCCCCTTCCGATAGGTTCCGCGCGCAATTCACCCCCTGCTTCATCCCGCAAATCACCTGATGCTCGGCCGCCCCAAATTCGTACTTGCCTCCGGTTCGCCGCGCCGCCTGTCGCTGCTCAACCAGGCCGGCATCGAGCCGGACACCCTCCGGCCGGCCGACGTCGACGAGACGCCGAAGCGGGGCGAGCTGCCGCGCGCCTGCGCCAACCGCCTCGCCCGTGCCAAGGCCGATGCGGCGCTGAAATCGGTGCAGCTCGACGACGAGCTGCGCGGCGCCTTCATCCTCGCCGCCGACACCGTGGTGGCGGTCGGTCGGCGCATCCTGCCCAAGGCCAATCTGGTCGACGAAGCCGCGCAATGCCTGCGGCTGCTGTCGGGCCGCAACCACCGCGTCTACACCGCGATCTGCCTCGTCACGCCGCGCGAGGCGTTCCGCCAGCGCCTGGTCGAGACCCGCGTGCGCTTCAAGCGTCTCTCGGAGGAGGACATCCAGGCCTATATCGGCTCCGGCGAATGGCGCGGCAAAGCCGGCGGCTACGCCGTGCAGGGCATCGCCGGCTCCTTCGTGGTGAAGATGGTGGGGTCCTACACCAACGTCGTCGGCCTGCCGCTGTACGAGACCACGACGCTGCTCGGCGGCGAAGGTTTTCCGATCCGCTTCGGCTGGCTCAACACCACGTCCGTGTGAGCGCCGATAAAAATCACGAAAACAACCCCATGCACAGTAGAATGGCCCGGCCGGGTCCGGGCGGCGGCGCATGTGCCGTTGCTCCAGGAACCCCTTTGCCGACAGGCGCTTGAACTTCCTCACCCCGTGTAAGCCGCCGCATCCCATGGACGACCAGATCGAAAAGCCCGCCGGACCGCTCAAAGCCTGCCTGATCTGCGGCAAGCCGCAGGCGCAGGCCACCCGCCCGTTCTGCTCCTCGCGCTGCCGCGACGTCGATTTGAACCGTTGGCTGAAAGGCTCCTACGTCATCCCCGGCCGCGACGACGATGTGGACGACGTCGAATAACTAAATAAAATCAATAAATTACAAGAATTGGCGATGCGCCGCGCACAAGCAATGCCGGGACGGACCCACCTTGTGCACAGCCAGGCCGAGCCTCGCGAAGCCATAGGCGAAGCGTGGGTGGACAGGCCGCCCTCGGCCCACTATAAACCGCCCGCTCGATGGGCTTTGGCCCCTCTCTTGGAGCACGCCCAGGTAGCTCAGTTGGTAGAGCATGCGACTGAAAATCGCAGTGTCGGTGGTTCGATTCCGCCCCTGGGCACCATTTCCCTGACATCCCCGAGATGCGGCCGCTGCTGAGCCACGACCCTCGTTCGCTATACGAGCCGGGCTGCCGCTGCTATGATCCTCGCCATTGGGACGGTAAACGGCAGTTTGCCACCAACTCTTCTGCGATGCCGGCCTTCTGATCGGACCTCGATCCCGCTCGCGCCTTTTCGCATTGCCTCGACAACAACGCTGAACAAATACGTCAACGGCTGCCGCGCCCCCGCTCACATTGGGAGATGTGTCATGGCTGCATCGGACTGGCGTCTCGAAGGCGAATGGATGAAGAACTGCAATTGCGCGTTTGGCTGCCCCTGCGATTTCAACGCTCTACCGACCCGCGGCTATTGCAAGGGCCTGGTCGGCATGCGGATCACGACGGGGCATTTTGAGGGCGTCAAGCTCGACGGCCTTTGTTTTGCGGTCGTGGTGGATTTCCCCGGCGCGCTGCATCAAGGCAACGGCAAGATGCAGCCCATCGTCGACGAACGCGCCACACCGGAGCAGCGACAGGCGCTGTTCAACATCCTGTCGGGCAAGTATTCGGCCGAGGGCACGCTGTTCCACATCTTCAGCCTGATCGTGACGACCATTCACGATCCGATTTTCGCGCCGTTCGAATTTTCCTTCGACAGGGATGGCCGTGTCGCAAAACTCGTCGCCGGCAACGTGCTCGAGACCGAGGTGGAGCCGATCAAGAATCCGGTGACCGGTGCGCCACATCGAATTCAAGTGGTCATGCCCGAGGGCTTCGAGCACAGGGCTGCCGAGATCGCGTCCGCCAACATTCGCTCGACCGGCGCGATCCAGTTCGAGACCCAGGGCACGCACAGCTCGCTCGCCAATGTCGTGCAGACGCCCGAGGGCGTTGCGGCGTGATACGGCGCTGACATCGGGTCCGCAGCTTCGGTGTCAGCTCGTCATTCTCCGGGAGCGCGACACGCGCGTCGCGACGGATGAAGGTCCGGCTCCCCCGATTCGTCACGGCGCCGGCGGATTAACCTATGCACGGGCGTGCGATACTGGAACATCTGCTCCACCGCGATCGCTTGATCGTCGCGATCGGGACCGCCGCCGTGGCGGCGCTTGCCTGGGCCTATCTCGCGGGCGGCGCGGGCATGGACACCGACATGATGGCCGAGATGCCGGACATGGCCCCGATGCCGTGGACGCTGCGCTCTGCCGCGCTGCTGTTCGCGATGTGGTGGGTGATGATGATCGCGATGATGGCGCCGAGCGCGGGGCCCACGGTCCTCTTGTATGCGACGATCAGGCACAAGGACGAGACTGCATCCCGCGCGGCAATCGATGCCTGGATATTCCTCGCCGGATACCTCGTGACATGGGCTGGGTTCAGCCTCGCTGCCGTCCTGGCACAATGGGCACTTGAACGCCTTGGCCTCCTGTCGATGGCGATGGCAAGCACCAGCGCGGTTCTGGGCGGCGTCATCTTGCTAGCCGCGGGGCTCTACCAGTTCACGCCGCTCAAACGCGCCTGCCTGCGGTATTGCGAGAGCCCGCTGTTGTTTCTCAGCCGGCATTGGCGACCCGGCACGCGCGGGGCATTCCGCATGGGGCTGCGCCACGGCGGCTACTGCGTCGGCTGCTGTTGGTTTCTGATGGCCTTGCTGTTTGTCGGCGGCGTGATGAACCTGGTCTGGATCATCGGCCTCATGCTCTATGTCGCCGGCGAGAAGCTGCTGCCGTTCGGCCGAAGATTGAGCTATGCGGCAGGCGGGATCCTCATCCTGTCCGGGGCGATCGTTATTGCGCGCGCGGTGTGAGGCCCGAAACTGCGGGGGACTGCTCGGATACCGCCTCCCAATATGCCGGAAAGCCGAACGACTGAGCCTTGCCCCAACCGGAACTTGACGTTGTCCTGCTTACGAATGCGATTGCCACCCTTCGGAACGCCATCAACTTGTCTCCCGGACCTCGCAAGTCTTCGCAGAAGCCGAGAGACGGCTGAAATCCGTGCGTTTCAGCCCTCGTCTACGTTCGGCTGTCCGCCGACTGCCGAAGCGCCGCGCCGCGCGGAGCTCGTTCCCGAGCCAGATCGCATCCCCCCATCCTGGCACTCCGCTTGCTCAGTCAGGAGCCAAGCCAAGGTCTCGGCAAGAGATCGTTTCAGGTTGAGGCAAGCGATGCAGAAAATGTCCCGTTCTGGTGCTGCCGGTGAACTCCGGCTCGATGCGTTGATCGCGGATCTGTGGTGGCGTGTTCGGCTCCTGAACACCGACATCCTCGAGGAGGAGGCTCGGGCCCGGGTGTCCGACGTGCACCAGCCGACATATTCGCTGCTCGCGCTCAACCTTCGCGCGCGACGCGACAACCTTGTGTCGACGATCGGCGTGCTCGAGCAGCGCGCGAAATCGATGTCGGAAGCAGCCTGAGAGCAGTCTGCGGACCGGCGGCCGCGCTCCGTCGCGGGCCGCCGGCGCGCGGGATGCAACGAGCGTCGTCGCATGGCTCGAATGCCTCCGGCGCTTGTCCGAGCATGAGTTGAATTCACGACAGGCCTGCCTGTGGTATTGATGGCCCCTGCAATCTCGCGAGGCCTCCATGCTCCCCATTCCCGCCGATATCTTCACCGAGCCCGAGGACGTCTCGCCCGACGGCCTTGCCAATCTCGGCCCGCTGCGGCGGCTCGCCGGCACCTGGCAGGCGGACAAAGGCATCGACATCAATCCGAAGGCGGAAGGGCCGGAGCGGCGAATCTTCATCGAGCGCATCCGCATGGACCCGATCGACCCGCAGGCCAACGGGCCGCAGCTGCTGTACGGTCTGCGCTATCACATCCACATCAACACGCCCGAGGAAGACATCACTTTCCACGACCAGGTCGGCTACTGGCTGTGGGAGCCCGCGACCGGGCTGATCATGCAGACGCTGGCGATCCCGCGCGGGCAGGTGCTGCTGGCCTCGGGCAAGGCCGGGCCGGATGACAGGACAATCACGGTCACGGCCAAACGCGGCGACACCGCTTACGGGATCTGCTCGACCGACTTCCTGGAACAGGCCTTCCGCACCGATGCTTACCGCTGCGACATCACCTACAACGATGACGGCAGCTGGACCTATCTGATCCAGACCGAGTTGTTCGTGCACGGCGCACCGTTCAATCATCGCGACACCAACACGCTCCAGCTCGTCGCGCCGCCAAAGCTCAATCCGCTGGCGGCGATCGTCAACGATCGCGCCAAAGAAAATGCAGCAGCTGGCGGTGGATCCGCGGCCTGAGCGCTGCCCGGAGAATTGCATGAAGCCGTATGTCGTCTGTCTGATGCACTCCAGCCTCGACGGCCGCACGCATCCCAGCCGCTGGCGTCCGAAGGGGGCAGGCACGGATTGGTTCGAGAAGATCCATGACGAGCTCGGCGGCGATGCCTGGGTGATCGGCCGCGTCACCGGGGCGGAGTTCGCCAAGGGCAAGCCCTATCCCACGACGGACGCAACGTTCCCGCGCGAGAACTGGTTCGCGCGGCGCGATGCGAAAACCTATGGCGTCGTGCTCGATGCACAGGGGAAGATCGGCTGGGGCCGCTCGGACATCGGCGGCGACCCGATCGTGGTCGTACTGACCGAGCGTGTGCCGGATTCGCATCTCGCCGGCCTTCGCGGCGAGGGCGTGTCCTACATCTTTGCCGGACGATCCGAGATTGACCTGGCGCTGACGCTGGACATCCTCGCCCGCGAGCTGGGCGTGAAGCGTCTGCTGGTGGAGGGCGGCGGCGTCGCCAACGGCGCGTTCCTGCGCGCCGGTCTCATCGACGAATTCAATCTGATCCTCAGCCCGGCAATCGACGGCGCAAAAGGCGCACCCTTCGTATTCGACTCGACAGAGGCGGACAGCGATCGGTGTGCGCCGATCACCGCGATGACGCTGGAGAGCACGCGCGAGCTCGGCGGCGGCGTCCTGCTGCTGCGATATCTGATCAAGAACGACCCTCAAGCCGCGAGCCGGTAAAGCGCGGCCATGTCCGATATATCCGAGCACATCGTCATTGTCGGCGCCGGCGCGGCCGGCCTGATGGCGGCGCGCGAGCTGGCGCGTGCCGGCCGGACGGTGACGATCCTGGAGGCACGCCAGCGCTGTGGCGGCCGCATTCATCCGCTGCCGGCTTCGGAGTTCGGCTATCCCGCCGATGGCGGCGCTGAGTTCGTTCATGGCGAGGCGCCGGTCACGCGCGCGCTGCTGTGCGAAGCCGGGCTGTCCCTTCAGGAGATCGAGGGCGAGCAGTGGAGCTTTGACGGGACGAAGCTCTCGCGCGAAGGGCGCCACGATCCCCATGATGCAGAGCTTCAAGCCACGCTACGGGGCTTGAAGGACGATCTCACGGTCGCCGACTTCCTGCGCCGGCATTTTGCCGGGGACGAGTATGCGCCGATGCGCCATTCGATCGAACGGATGGTCGAGGGTTATGATGCGGCCGACCCTGAGCGCGCGTCCACGCTGGCGCTGCGCGCGGAATGGATGGATGGCGGGCACGCTCCGCTGGCGCGCATCGATGGCGGGTACGGTGCGATGATCGACGTGCTGGCGGCCGACTGCCGCAGGCATGGCGTGACCATCCGCCTCGGTTGCGTCGTGTCGGCGATCGCGGAGGAGGGCGGCGCGGTGACCGTTCGCTGCGCCGGCGGCGATGTGCACGCCTGCGATCGCGCGATCCTCACCGTGCCGCTGCCGCTGCTGCGCGAGATCGCGCTGCCGGCGGGGGCGCGCGCGAAGCTTGCCGCTGCCGACGACATCGGCTTCGGCAATGTCATCAAGATCCTGCTGCGCTTCGCACGGCCATGGTGGCGCGAGCGCAAGGAAAATCTCGCGGACATGACTTTCCTCTTGTCCGACCAGGCGATCCCGGTGTGGTGGACGCGCTATCCGGACCAGCATCCCGTGCTCACGGGCTGGTTCGGCGGCCCGCGCACGGCGGAGCTGGAAAGCCTCGATCCGCAAGAATTGATCGATGCCGGGCTCGGCTCGCTCGCCGCCGTCTTCGGCCTGCCGCGCGATGACATCGCGCGCGAGCTCGTGGCGGCGGCTGCGATCAACTGGGTGCATGATCGCTTCGCGCGCGGTGCCTATTCGTGGGCGACGCCGCGGACGCGGGAGGCACAAGCGATCCTCGCACGTGCGGATGGGCGCGTGCTGTTTTCCGGCGAAGCACTCTATCGCGGCCGCGATATGGGCACGGTCGAGGCGGCGCTCGCGAGTGGCCTTGAGACGGCGGGGACAATCTTGCGCGGATAGCAAGTCTTGCGCGGATACAAGAAAGGCCCGCATCTCTGCGGGCCTCTTGTCTTACCAGCTCCTACCAGCGTCCGCCGCCGAAGCTGAACGACACGCCGGGACCGCCGCCGTAATAGCCGTACGGTCCGCGGCCGTAATAGCCGTGGTGCCGCGGGTAATAGCCGTAGCTTCTGTAATAGGGCCGGTGGTGGCCGTGATGCCGCCAATGATGACGGTGACCGTGCCAGCGATGGTGCCTGCGGTGCGCGCTGATGTCGGTGGACTGGCTTTCCTGCGCGGTCTGCTTGGCGCTTACGCTGCCAGCCGCGTTGGCCGCTGATCCGCCGGCAAACGCCGCAGCACCGAGGGCGATCGCGGCAATGAGATACTTCATGTCGTCACTCCAGTTGAACGTCGCGTGACAACACATGAGTGCCGGCTGCGTTCCGGCCAGTGCGGGCGTCGAAACGACGCAGCGTGCGATATGCGACGTCACGCGAGCGATCGTGCGTCGTGAGATGTATTGTCGCATCACCGGCGCTCATCGCGCCGCCGCCATCACTTCGCCGCGAATGATGCGATCGCCTCATCTGCAGTGACGATGCGCGCGAATTCGCCGTTGAGGTTCGACAGCGTCATTGCGTGGATCTGCTCGGCGGAATGCGCCTCGCCGTCGGGCCCGATGCGGTCGAACGTCCAGGTCGCATCGCGCACCAGGCACGCATCGAAGCCGAGATTTCCGGCCATCCGCGTCGTCGTCTCGACGCAATGATTTGTGGTGGCGCCGCAGATGACGAGCGTGGCGATGTTGCTTGCGCGCAGGCGCGTCTCGAGGTCCGTGCCGATGAAGGCGCTGTTGACGCGCTTGACGATCACGGGCTCTCCGTCCTGTTCGCGCGCCTCATCCTTGACTGCGTAACCGGAACGCGATGGCAGAAACGACGAGTTCGGCTTCGTGCCTTCGTGGCGGATGTGGAAGATCGGCGCGCGGTTCGCCCTGAAGGCCTTCAGCAGATCGACGATGCGCGCCACCGCATCCGGATTGTTGCGCCGCCTGCCCGCCGCCTCCCATTCGTCGAATGCCCGCTGGACGTCGATGACGATGAGGGCGGGGAGGGAGGCGGTCATGATCGGAGCTTTCGTGCGGGCCGTTGAAGCGAATATGCGAGCCGATCAGGGAAGCGCAATGCCAATCTTCCCTCGTTTCGCGACAGTTTCCGTGCCCCGGACGCAGCGCAGCGTCTCTTCGACGGCGCGCTGCAGAGCCGGCTACGCGGGCGGGAATTCTTTCTATGGATGCGGATCGGGAAAGCCGTGGCGCTCGGAGAGCGCGGCGAGGATCGCGTCCTTGTCGGCGATGAAGGCGCGGCCATGATGGCTGCCGGTCTGGTGCGGCGAAGTCGCCCCAGTCGCGAGCACGAGCAGCGGCAGCGATTGGTTCTCCTCGCCGACCAGCGCGACCACGGCTTGCCGCGGTCGTGGCCAGGGGATCCGCTCGACATCGAGCTTCTCGGCGAGCGCCGGAAACGAGGCCAGCACGCCCTCGATCAGCGCGCAATGCCAGCAATAGAATCGGCGCCCCGGGAAGTCCGGATTCTCGAAGCCGGGACGCAGCAGAAACAGGCGGTCGCGCGTCATGGGTCGCTCCGAAGCATGGCCGCCTTGCTGAGGATCAAGGCGGCACGGTCTGGCCGGCCTACTCTCGAGGCCCCAAATGGTTGGGGAATCGAGAAGGTTAAGAAAGAACGCCATGCCGGTGCCGAACAGTCAACCGCAGTCGCTCGCTGACGTGATGACACTGCCGGAGCTCTTGCGCTGGCGCGTCCATGCGACGCCGGCGGCGGAGGCCTATCGCCATTTTGACGGCGCTGCCGGACGCTGGGTCAGTCAGTCCTGGCAGGAAATCGATGCGGAATTCGAGCGCTGGCGGCGGGCGCTGGCTGCGGAGGGCTTTGCGGCCGGCGAGCGGGTCGCCATCCTGATGCCGAACGGCATTCCGCATGTCGCGATGGATCAGGCGGCGCTGTCGCGTGGGCTCGTTCCGGTGCCGATGCATGCCGTCGACAACCCCGACAGCATCGCCTACATCCTCGCCGATTCCGGTGCGCTGCTGCTGTTCGTGGATACGCTGTCGCGCTGGCAGGCGATCACCTCGACTGGCCAGCCGCTCGACCATCTCAAGCGCATCGTTTGCGCGGATGCGACGGGGCTCAGTGCTGCCGATACCCGCATCGTCGCGCTCGATCGCTGGCTTGCGGAGCCCCGCAGCGCCAGCGCGCCGCTGGTTGACGTCACGGTCGAGCCGGGCCATCTTGCCGCCATCGTCTACACTTCGGGCACGACGGGGCGGCCCAAGGGCGTTATGCTGTCGCATGGCAATATCGTCGCCAACGTGAAGGCCGTCGCGCAGCGCATCGCGGCCGTGCCGAACGATGTCTTCTTGTCCTTTCTGCCGCTCTCGCACACCTTCGAGCGTACCGGTGGCTACTATTATCCGATCGCGGCGGGGGCCTGCGTCGCCTATGCGCGCTCGGTGTCGCAGCTCGGGGAAGACCTGAAAATCGTACGGCCGACGGTGCTGGTCTCGGTGCCGCGCATCTATGAGCGCATCTACGCCCTGATCATGCAACATCGCGCGGCGGCCGGCGGCGCAGAACGCGCGCTGCTCAATCTCGCGCTTGCCGTCGGGGGCCGGCGCTTCGATGCGCGGCAGGGTCGCGGCTCGCAGGCGCTGTTCGACCGGCTCGCCTGGCCGCTCCTGAAGCGTTTCGTCGCCGACAAGGTGTTGGCCCAGTTCGGCGGACGCCTGCGCGTTGCGGTCTCCGGCGGGGCTCCGATTGCCGAGCCGGTCATCCGCCTGTTTCTCGCGCTCGGGCTCGACGTCCTTCAGGGCTACGGCATGACGGAGACCTCGCCAGTCGTTTCCGTCAATACGCCCGACGACAACGATCCGACCTCCGTCGGCCGCGTCCTGGACGGTCTAGAGGTCCGGCTCGGCGAGCTCGACGAGCTGCTCGTGCGCGGGCCGAGCGTGATGCTCGGCTACTGGCACAAGCCGGAGGAGACGCGCAGGGTCAAGCAGGCCGACGGCTGGCTGCACACAGGCGATCAGGCCCGCATCGAGAATGGGCGCATCACCATCACCGGCCGCATCAAGGACATCCTGGTCACTTCGACCGGCGAGAAGATCGCGCCGGTGGATCTGGAGACCGCGATCCTCGCCGATCCCCTGTTCGAGCAGGCACTGGTGATCGGCGAACAGCGGCCGTTCCTCGCCGCGTTGGTCGTGCTGAATGCAAAAGCCTGGGTGCAGGAGAAAGAAAGGCTCGCGGCGAGCGGCAATCAAGGCGCCGCGGCGGAGCGGGCCGCGCTGCTGGCCAGAATTGCGGCCGCCGTGAAGGCCTATCCGTCCTACGCGACGCCGCGCGCGGTATGGTGGACGCTGGATCCGTGGACCATTGCCGGCGGCCTGCTCACGCCGACGCTGAAGAACAAGCGCCCCGCGCTCGAGCGCCGCTTCGCCGCCGAGATCGAGCAGATCTACGCCAAGAAGCCGGTGGCGATAACGTCGACGTGATTTCGCCTCCGGCCGCCCTTGATCCAGCGCAACTTCGGCCGCCGCCGCCCGATGCAATGTGGCCGCGACATTCGAAATGCAATCGAGGCAGGTCATGAAGGCGTATTTCATCGGCGGTGGCATTGGATCGCTCGCGGGCGCGGCGTTCCTCGTTCGCGATGCGCAGCTGCTGGGGCGCGACATCGTGATCTACGAGGCGCAGCCGCTGGTCGGCGGCAGCCTCGACGGCGCGCAGCTCGCGAGCGGCGCCTATTCGCTGCGCGGCGGGCGCATGCTCACCACCGACCATTACGAATGCACCTGGGATCTGCTCTCGAGCATTCCCTCGCTCGAGCATCCCGGCCTCAGCGTGCGCGACGAGACGATCGCCTTCAACGAAGAGAACCCGGCGCATTCCCGCGCGCGGCTGGTCGACCGCAACCGCTTCAAGGTCGACGTTTCGCACATGGGCTTCTCCGCGCGCGACCGGATCGAGCTGCTGCGGCTCACCGAAGCTTCGGAAGAGACGCTCGGCAATAGCCGCATCACCGACTGGCTGTCGCCAGGATTCTTCGAGTCCAATTTCTGGTACATGTGGCAGACCACCTTCGCCTTCCAGCCCTGGCACAGCGCTGTCGAGCTGAAGCGCTATCTGCACCGCTTCATGAGCGAGTTTCCGCGCATCGAGACGCTCGGCGGGGTCAAGCGCACCATCTACAATCAGTATGACGCGATCGTGCGGCCGCTCGCCGACTGGCTCAAGCGCCAGGGCGTGCAGTTTGTGCGCGGCACGCGCGTCACCGACATTGCGTTCGAGGCCGACGGCGCGCGCCTGCGCGTGCGTCAGCTCACACTCGACCGCGACAGCCGCACCGCCAACGTCCGGGTCGATGACGGCGATCTCGTCTTCTTCCAGAACGGCTCGATGACGGATGCTTCGAGCCTGGGCACGATGACCGAGCCGCCGCCGCGCCTGACCAAGGCCGACAGTCAGGGCTGGGCGCTGTGGGAGACGATCGCGAAAGGACGTCCCGAATTCGGCAATCCGTCCGTGTTCAACAGCTCGATCCCCGAATCCTACTGGCTGTCCTTCACCGTCACCTGCCGCGATCCGCGGTTCTTCGACCGGATGGAGGCGTTCTCCGGCAACAGGGCCGGCACCGGCGGCCTCGTCACGTTCAAGGATTCCAACTGGCTGATGTCGGTCGTGCTCTATCACCAGCCGCATTTCACGGGCCAGCCGAAGAACGTGCAGGTGTTCTGGGGTTATGCGCTGCATCCCGACCGCATCGGCAATTTCGTGGCAAAGCCGATGTCGGATTGCGGCGGCGCCGACATCCTGAAGGAGCTCTGCGGCCACCTGAACTTCGATCCCGCCGTGTTCGAGGATGCGATCTGCATTCCCTGCCGCATGCCCTACATCACCAGCATGTTCATGCCGCGCAACGCCACCGACCGGCCGCTGCCGGTGCCCGAAAATTCCGTCAATCTCGCCTTCGTCAGCCAGTTCGTCGAGATCCCTGATGACGTCGTGTTCACCGTCGAATATTCGGTGCGTGCGGCGCAGACGGCGGTCTATCGGCTCATGAAGATCGATCGCCCGGTGCCACCGGTGACGCGGCACGACAAGTCGCTCGCCGTGATCTTCGCGACGCTGGAGAAGGCGTTCGCGTGATGGCTACTTGAATGGGTCCTGGATCGACGGCGCCGACTGGCGGATGCGGCGCACGCTGACCGGCGTACCGTCGGAGACGAACAAGAGCTCGTATTTGCGGCCCTCGTTGTCGGTCGCCGAGCAGGTGACGTCGTTCACCTTCTTGGCGGCGAAATTGCCGGTCTGGCGACAGACGCCAGTGGAGGTCTGCTCGACCGGTACCGGCAGGCCGTCGACCCTGGGGCGGTCCTTGGAGTTCAGCAGCATGCGGTCGATCGGCAGCTCGTAGGAATTGTCGTCGGCGCGCTTGCCGTTCTCGCCCGAGAACGACACGACGTGGTTCGCATCTGCGGGATCATCGACCGCGACCGCGAAATTGACCCGGCCCTTGTCGCCGTGGGCGTAGGCCACCGTCTTGCAGGCATAGGTGCGGCCCGCGACCTTGAACGTCTTGCAGTGGCCGGAGATCAGCGCCAGGAGATCGATAAAGGCGTTCTGCTGCGGCTGCGGATTGTTGACCGGAATGGGTCGGGAAGTCTCGGCAAAACAAGGACTTGCCAAGGACGTGATCAGGGCGGCGAGGACCGGTCGGCAGAGGCGCATCGTCGGGCTCGTGTGCCAGGGGGCCGTGGCGGCGGACAATGTCCGTCCAACAACCATCGAACCGTAAATTGGTTGCGATCCCGTTTGCTCCGCAATTCCCGCCTGGAATACCACTGCGTCACCCCCGACGGCGCCTTCGCCCAAATTGCCCAACCCGTCCGGTCGGCACATGGCATCAGGGCAGTGTTTTTTTCGTGGCGGAGCTAGCCTGTCGCCGCCTGCCAGCGCGCATCCCGAAGCGAGGGCCTGCGGTGCAGGCGGGCATCCAGCAAGGCGCGGGCGCGGGGCAGCTCACCGCTGCGCATGAGCGCGACGATAAAGGTGTCCTCGATCAGCTCGCGCTGGGCATGGCTGCCGCCGATGCGCGCGACCTCGCCGAGGACCGGCGCGAGCACCTGGACGCAAGTCCCGTAGTCCTCATCGGCGAAAGCCAGGAGCGCGCGGCAGATTGCCGGTACCACGGGACCGGCGGGCAGCTTGTCGTCAGCGAGCCGCTGCTCGATCGCCCCAAGGCGCGCGGCGAGCGCCTCGCGGTTTTGCGTTGCGGCCGCGAACAGCGCCATGTGGACGTCGGCAAAGGACAGGCTCGACTTCGGAAACAGCTTTTGCGCGGCGGCATCAGCCTCGCGCCACAGCGTCTTCGGAACGGCATGGCCGTAGGCCGACAGGCGCCAGAGCAGCGAGGCGCTGTCGGTGACGACGTTGAGCGGCGGCGCCTGCGTGGCGGAGGGCTGAAGCACGTCGGCATAGATCGACAGCGCCCGCGCCGCATCGCCATGCTCGAGCGCGCCGAGCGCCTGGTGCCAGCGGATATGGCTGTGCAGGATTCCGGCGCGGTCGTAAGTGGGGATCCATTCGTCGACGAGGCGGTCGGCCGCATCGATCGATCCATCCTCGAACATCGCATGCAGCACCGCGTGCGCGCCGTGGGCATTCGCCCGGCGCAGATTGAAGCCGCGCTCGGTGACGGCGCGGCCGCGCACGACGTCGCCATTCTCCGTCATCGCCCAGCCGGACATGGTGAGGAACCACCAGTCCTCACCATAGTGCTGCGCAACGCGTTCGCAGAGCTCGTGCCGCGCGCGATCGTGGTCGGCCATGCCGGAGAATGCGAACAGGCCGAACGCGCCGAGCGGCAGCGACAGCACCACGGCGTCGCGCGGCCATGCGTCGATGTGCTTCAGCGTCGATGCGATCGCCTCGGGCAGCCGGCCCTCGATCGCGAGCGCCAGCGTCTCGACATGCGAGCGCTCGCGCTCGGTGCCGCGCTTCGCCACCAGTTCGCGTGCCAGCGCCGCCTTGCTTCGCGCGAGATCGCCTTGCTGGTAGAAGGCATGCACGCGGCCGCGGGCGATATGGGCCAGCGCGAAATCCGGGTCAGTCGCAATCGCGCGTTCCAGCGTCTCCGCCGTGCCGGTCCAGCCCGCGAGCATGAGGTCGACGGCTTCGCGATAGGCGGCCGCCGCCTCATGCGAAGTGGTGGAGAGCGGCAGGCCGTAGCGGTCTTCAAGCGGCATCGTCGTCTCCCACCCTTACGCCGTCCGCGCGCGGCGGCCCTCGATCGGATAGGCCGGGTCGTTGTAGCCCGGCGTCGAGGGGTGGCCCGGCGTCACCAGCCGGTCGATCAGCGCCTCGTCCTCCGCGGTGAAACGATAGTCGAGCGCGCTGATGTAGCCGTCCCATTGCTCTTCGGTGCGGGGACCGGCGATCACCGACGAGACGAAGGCGGAGTTCAGCACCCAGGCGACCGCGAACTGGCCGGCGGTGATGCCCTTCTTCTCCGCGTGCGTCTTGATCTCCTGCGCGAGACGAAGCGATTCCGGCCGCCATTCGGTCTGCATCATGCGAGTGTCGTTGCGGCCCGCGCGTGTCTCCTTGTCGGGGGCTGCATCTGGCTTGTACTTGCCGGTGAGCACGCCGCGCGCCAGGGGACTATAGGGAACGATACCGAGACCGTAGTAGGAACAGGCCGGGAAGTGCTCGACCTCCGGCATGCGGTTCATGGCGTTGTAGTAAGGCTGGCTCACCGCGGGTCGATCGATGCCGAGCCGGTCGCAGATGTTGCAGATCTCGGCGACGCGCCAGGCGCGGTAGTTCGAAACGCCGAAATAGCGCACCTTGCCCGCGCGGATCAGGTCGCCCATTGCGCGCACCGTCTCCTCCAGCGGTGTGGCGTGATCTTCCTTGTGCAGATAGTAGATGTCGATGTGATCGGTGCCGAGCCGCGTCAGGCTTTCGTCGGCGGCCTGCAAGACCCAGCGTCGTGACAGCCCGCCGCGATTGGGGTCGCCGCCCATGGGATTTGCGAGCTTCGTGGCGAGCACCCAGGCGTGACGGTTGTTGCCGATCGCGCGCCCCACCACCTCTTCGGATGCGCCTTTCGAATAGGCGTCGGCGGTGTCGATGAAGTTGATCCCGGCATCGCGCGCCTTCGCGATGATCCGCCTTGACGCGGCTTCATCGGTCGGCCCACCGAACATCATGGTGCCCAGGCAGATCGGCGACACTTTCAGGCCGCTGCGGCCGAGTTGGCGATATTGCATGGGCGGGTCCTCAACGCTGCGATGGGGCGCAGCATAGCCATCCGGTTCAGTCATTGCGAGCGCGGCGAAGCAATCCAGTGCTGCGTCCGCGGAGAGATGCCGGGTTGTTTCGCTGCGCTCGCAATGACGCGGAGAGGGCGGTGGCAGCCTGACCGCTTCGCCTACGCCGGCCCCTTCAATATCTTGAACACGCCATTCGCCATCACGACGCAGCGATCGTCCACGCTGACTTCGGTGCTCATGAAAATCAGGGTGCGGGTCGAGCGCACCACGCGCGGGCGGGAGATCAGGATGTCGCCGATCTGGCCGGCCTCGACGAAGTGGGTGTCGAGCTGCACCGTCGCCAGATATTCCTTGCCAGAGACATAGCGGGCCGTCATGCCGCAGGTGCGGTCGGCAAAGGTCATCATCACGCCGCCCTGGACCATGCCGCGGCGGTTGTGATGCTTGTCTTCGGTCGCGAGGGCGAACTCGTAATGGCCGTCGACCTTGCGCTCCCACAAGGGACCGACGAGGTGGAGGAAACCCGTGGTCTCCAGGATGCTCCAGCCGTCTGATTTCAGCCTTGCGGCGGCCTTGGTGGTCATGTCGTCGTCCGTTCCTGTGCGGGCCTCGCGAGCGCATTTCATCGGGGCCGGACGTGGTGTAGTCAAGCATCATGAGACCGTTCGACGATGCCACACGACGGAATATCGCGGATGCCTGCGCAGCCTTCACGCGCCTGCAGGAGGATGATGCGCGGGCGGGGCTGAAGCGCGCCGCGGTGGCGGTTGCGTTGACCGCGAACGAGGGCGACGACACTGCGCTGCTGCTCACGCTGCGCGCATCGCATCTGCGCGCCCATCGCGGTCAATGGGCACTCCCGGGCGGCCGCTGCGATCCCGGCGAGACGCCGGTCGAGGCGGCGCTGCGCGAGCTCGACGAGGAGCTGGGCCTTCGCCTCACGAATGCGGATGTGCTCGGCACGCTCGACGATTATCCGACGCGTTCCGGCTATCTGATCACGCCGGTCGTGGTTTGGGCCGCCGGCAGCGCTGCGATCCGGCCGAACCCGGAGGAGGTCGCCTCCGTGCATCGCATCGCGCTGGCGACGATCGAGCGCGAGGACGCTTTCGATTTCGTCGCGATTCCCGAAAGCGCGCGCCGTGTGGTTCGTTTCCACCACCAGATGAGCCTGATCCACGCCCCGACGGCGGCGCTGATCTACCAGTTCCGCGAGGTGCTGGCGGGGCGGCAGACCCGCGTCACCGACCTGGAACAACCGGTGTTTGCTTGGAAGTGATGATGGTAAACGGCGCGTTAACGTGACGGTTACCGGATGCCTGCTAAGAGGGCAGCATGCATCGATCGATTCGAAAAAACCTGGCGCTGGTTCCACTCGCACTTGTCCTGATCTCACCCGCCGCGCGCGGCGGCGAGGCCGACGCGCTGCCGGCGGCCGTTCGCAATGCCAACGCCCAGCTGCTGTCGCAGTTCTTCGCGCAAGGTGCCTCGCCGGCCGTGCTCGAATATCGCCGCAAGCTCGCGGAATATCAGGCCGCGCGCGCCGCCTTCGATGCCGAGGCCGGCGCCTATTGGAGCCAGATCTACGAGAAGCGGAAGACGCGCAACGCCAAGCGGCGCAATCGGCAGCAGATCACGCTCGACGATTACGTCCTGGAGCATCCGCCGCTCTATACCGGGCCGAAACGCCCGGTGAATCCGGAGCCGGAGGAAACGCCGGAGCGCCCGCCCCGAAAGCCTATTCCGGTGGTCGCCGATCTGCTGCGCGCGGCGCGGGAGCTCTACCAGTTCACGCCGCAGCGCCCGTCCAGCGAGGTCGAGTTCAAGCGCGCCTATGCGCGCTATGCGCTCGCCTCGGGCCTGACGCGCGAGCAGGCGGTGCGGGTCTATTCGTTCGAGACCGGCGGCACCGGCAGCTACGATGTGCAGGCGGGCATCGAGCACGGCGGCAAGCGCGCGATCTCGACCGCGATGGGCTACAACCAGCTGCTGACCACGAACAGTGTCGAGCTGCTCGCCGAGCAGGGGCATGAACTGATTCGCGCGCTTTCCGAGAAGGTGGCGAGGACCTCGGGGCCGCCGCGCCAGGCGCTCGAGCACAAGCTCGCCGTGCTCAGGAAGATGGTGGCGCATGCGAAGTCGGTGCCCGACACCTGGTCGGAGCACGAGAAGATCGGCGGCACTCCGCAGGGTTGGGCCATGCATGCGATGGTGCTCGACGTCGACATCGGGCCGATGCTTCAGACCCACAAGCTGCTGACGTCGGTGCTGTTCGCCCGCGCCAAGGGCCATAGCCGTCCGCTCACCGCCGCCGAGCTCGAGATGATGAACCTCACCGGCGACGGCACCGGTCTCGACATGGTGACGATGCCGCAGGCGATGCGCGAGAAGGTGCCGACCTCGAACTTCTTCCAGCGCGGCGGCTACGAGCGCAATCCGGTCGCGATCCGCCACAACACGGTGGCCAAGCTGCTCGCCGTGACGGACGAGCGAATGGACTCGAACAGCAACAAGGCCGGCGCGCGGGAGCTCGCGGCGGCGTTTTAGCCCTTCATCTCACCGCATCTCCGCTGTCATGCCCCGGCTCGACCGGGGCATCCAGTACGCCGCGGCCCCTCGATTCGATCACAACGGCTTCTGGAATACTGGCTCACCCGCTTTCGCGGGTGATGACACCGAGAGTGTGGCGGGCTCTGTCGCCCCCGCCTGCTCGAGCCGTTACTGATCCGGCCCGAACTTGAACTTGCCGTCGCCCTCCAGGTAAGGGCCGCTACGCATGTAGAGCTGGCCGTTGTGGCCGATGAAGAACAGTGTGCCCTTCGGCACCTTCTTGGCGCCCTTCAGCAGTTCGCCGGCGTTGCTGGTGCCCATCTTGTAGGAAAAGGTCTTGCCGTCCTTGTCATAGGCATAGCCCATGTCGGATCTGAGCTCCCACGGCGTCGCCGCGGTCTGTGCCGATGCGGGCGCGGCAAAGGCGCCCAGCAGAGCTGCGATTGCAAATGCCTTGATTGAAAACGCCGTCATCCCATCCTCCCGCGGTCGGGACATTCCGAGTTTGAACAAATCACGAACGATCTGTCCGGGTCAATTTGCGAAAGCGCCGCAGCGCATCACGTCCTGCCCAGCAGCTTGTGATTTTCCCTCCGTCCCCTCGCGACTATGTTCCGCTTTCCGTCTAGAACGCAATTCGACAAAATTACTGGTAGGGATGATTCGGATGCGCCATGTGATCAAGCTTTGCTGGGCTGCTGCATTGTCGCTGACGGCGATGGCGCCGGCGGCCCGGGCCGATGATTACCAGCTCAGCCATAATCAGCGCATTTCGTGCAGCCGCGGCCTTGCCCCGGGCAAGCTGAACACGGCGACCTGCAAGTCCTACACCTATCTCTTCAACACCAAGACCTCCGAATATTTCCGCTGCCAGGTTTCCCTGGCGCTGACCCGCGACAACAAGGAGGTCATCAACGTCCAGACCGACGGCGGCTGCTCCAGGAAGCCGCGCATCTTCGAGACCGACGGCAAATATGATTTCGACGCGACCGAGACCGAGCCGCCGAACACCAACTCGTTCTTCGGCCCCGGCGGCTATTCGGTCTGGGCCGCCGACGTCACCGCGCAGAAAGTGCGCGGCTGCATCATCATCTCCTCCGGCCTCGGCTCCGACATCTCGAAGTGCCTGGACATGACGTTCCAGTGAGGGGTTGCCATTGACGGTGCGGTCCCTCCCCCGCTTGCGGAGGAGGGTTGGGGAGAGGGAATCTCCGCAACGGGACTCTCCCAGAGGAGAAAGCCCTCACCCGGCGCTACGCGCCGACCTCTCCCGCAAGCAAGCGGGAGAGGTGACCGAGCAAGCCGCTCCAACCATCGCACCCAATACAGCTCCGGACCACGGCTGCGCCATCTCGCCGCACCCGGGTTCCCCAAACATCGAGCCGGAACGGCCATTTGCCGCAGTCCTGTTTTGCCTTTTGGATGGGTTGACCCGCACCCTTCATCCGGCCAATTTCGCGGCCGGTTTGGGGAGTACAACAACCATGAAACGGACGATTTTCGGCGTGGCCGCGGCTCTTGCTCTGGCGGCATCGGCGCCTTGCGCGCATGCGCAATCCTTCATCAACGTGCTGACCGGCGGCACCTCTGGCGTCTATTATCCGCTTGGCGTCGCAATCGGTAAGATCTACGGCGAGAAGATTCCGAACGTGAAGACGCAGGTGCAGGCCACCAAGGCGTCGGTCGAGAATCTGATCCTGCTGCAGCAGGGACGCGGCGAGCTCGCGTTTACGCTGGGCGACTCGCTGAAAGCGGCCTGGGACGGCGAGGAGGAGGCGGGCTTCAAGTCCAAGCTCGACAAGCTCAGGACCATCGGCGCAATCTATCCGAACTACATCCAGATCGTCGCGACCGCCGACAGCGGCATCAAGACGCTGGCCGACCTCAAGGGCAAGAGCCTGTCGGTCGGCGCGCCGAAGTCCGGCACGGAGCTGAACTCGCGCGCGATCCTCGCGGCCGCCGGCATGAGCTACAAGGATCTCGGCAAGGTCGAGTATCTGCCCTTCGCCGAATCCGTCGATCTCATGAAGAACCGCCAGCTCGCCGCGACGCTGCAATCGGCCGGCCTTGGTGTCGCCTCGCTGAGGGACCTGTCGACCTCGAGCCCGATCACGGTGGTGTCGGTGCCGAAGGAGACCGTCGACAAGATCGGCCCGCCCTTCATCTCCGCGATCATTCCCGCCAACACCTATACCGGCCAGGACAAGGCCGTCCCGACGGCTGCTGTCGTGAACTACCTCGTGACCAGCTCGGCGGTGTCGGACGATCTCGCCTATCAGATGACCAAGCTGGTCTACGAGTCGCTGCCGGAACTCGTCAACGCGCACGCGGCCGGCAAGGAGATCAAGCTCGAGAACGCCGCCAATGGCAGCCCGGTTCCGCTGCACCCCGGCGCGATCCGCTATTACAAGGAAAAAGGGCTGATCAAGTAAGATCGGCTCTCGCTGTTGGACGTCATGGCCGGGCTTGTCCCGGCCATCCACGTTCTGACGCCAGGCGAGAAAGATCGTGGATGCCCGGGACAAGCCCCGGGCATGACGGTCTGGAGACGCTCTGCCAATGCTATAAGCGCTGACGGTTGGGAACGGATTGGATGCTGGAAAAGGCAGAGGGCACTGAAGCTGCCCCCATCAAGGTCGAGTTCGACAATTTCGAGCATGGCTTCCCGGAAGGCTTCGGTCCAGGCTGGTGGGGCCAGCTCGCCTACTGGATCGGCATCGCCTTTGCCACCTTCCAGCTCTATGTCGCCGCCTTCAACTATCTGCCGAGCCAGGTGGTCCGCGGCGTCCATGTCGGCTTCCTCGTTCTGCTCACCTTCGGCCTGATCGCCAACTTCACCGCGAAGAGCAATTTCGGCCGTGCGCTCGGCTGGGTGATCGGTGGTGCCGGCTTCTTCTGCGGCCTCTATCAGTGGATCTTCTACGCGGACCTGATCGCGCGCGACGGTGATCCGACCCGGCTCGATCTGGTGGTCGGCACGCTGCTGGCGGTGCTGATCTTCGAGGGCACGCGGCGCCTGATGGGCGCGGCGCTGCCGCTGATGTGCGGCGCGTGTCTGCTGTATTGGTTCTTCGGCCAGTACCTGCCGTCGCCGCTCAACCATCGCGGCTATGATTTCGACCAGATCGTCACGCATCTGTCGTTTGGCACCGAAGGCTTCTACGGCGTGCCGATCTACGTCTCGGCGACCTACATCTTCCTGTTCATCCTGTTCGGCTCGTTTCTGGAGCGCGCCGGCATGATCCAGCTCTTCACCGACGTCTCGCTCGGCCTGTTCGGCCGCACCCGTGGCGGGCCTGCCAAGGTCGCGGTGTTCGCCTCGGGCATGATGGGCACCATCTCCGGCTCGGGCGTTGCCAATGTCGTCACCGTCGGCCAGTTCACGATTCCCTTGATGATCAGGTTCGGTTACCGCCGCGCCTTCGCCGCCGGCGTCGAGGCGACGGCGTCGATGGGCGGCCAGATCATGCCGCCGGTGATGGGCGCGGTCGCCTTCATCATGGCGGAGACGCTGGGCGTTCAGTACTCGGAGATCGTCAAGGCCGCCGCGATCCCTGCGATTCTGTATTTCGCCTCAGCCTTCTGGATGGTGCATCTGGAGGCCGGCAAGCACGGTCTCGTCGGCATGAAGCGCTCGGAGATCCCGAGCGCCTGGAAGGCGCTGGTGACGCGCTGGTACCTCGTGCTGCCGCTCGCCGCGCTCGTCTACATGCTGTTCGAAGGCTTTACGCCGCTCTATGCCGGCAGCATGGGTCTCGCGCTGACAGTGGCGCTGATCCTCGGGACCAGCATCACCGCAGGCGTCTCGGCGACGGTCATCCGCTACATCTTCTGGATCGGGCTCGCGCTGGTCGTCGCCGCGCTGTCGCGCGACGGCCTCCAGATCGTGCCGGTCGCGTGCGTCGTGGTCGGGCTGATCGTGATCACCGCGTTCGTCCGCGGCGGTTTTGCAGCCTTGCGCGCCTGCCGCGATGCGCTGGCTGAAAGCGCAAAATCCGCCATCACGGTCGGCATGGCCTGCGCCATCGTCGGCGTCATCATCGGCATGATGTCGCAGACCGGTGTCGGCACCATCTTCGGCGGCTGGGTGATCGGTCTCGGCGAGAAGAGCCTGTTCCTGGCGCTGGTCATGACCATGCTGCTGTCGATCCTGCTCGGCACCGGCATTCCGACCATCCCGACCTACATCATCACCGCCGCGCTCGCCGCGCCTGCACTCGCCAAATTGGGCGTGCCGCTGATCGCGAGCCACATGTTCGCGTTCTACTACGGCATCATGGCCGACCTTTCGCCGCCGGTGGCGCTAGCCGCGCTTGCGGCGGCACCGATCGCAAAGGAGAACCCGGACAAGATCGGCTGGGAGGCGATGCGCATCGCGCTCGCCGGTTACGTCATCCCCTTTATCTTCGTCTCTTCGCCGGCTCTGATGCTCCAGGCCGGCGATCCCATGGCGGCCAAGCTCGGCTTCTATGGCGCCGTGGCGCTGGCTGCCACCAAGGCGCTGGTGGCGATCGGCCTGTTCGGCATGGTCGCGATCGGCTTCCTGTTCACGCGGCTGACGCTGATCGAGCGCCTCGTTGCGCTCGGCGCCGCGTTCTGCCTGCTCGGCGAATTCCCGTTCAGCGACACCGCGGGCTTCGTGCTCGCTGCTGCGCTCGTGCTGTGGCAATGGCGGCAGCGCCCGCCGGCGGCGGTCGAGGCGGCGTGAGCCTCTGCTTCGCAACGGCATCAGGCGTGAAGGCGCTGGCGCTGTCCGCGTTCACGCTGGCCTGGACGCATTCGATCGCGAAGGTCGAATGGCAGGAAGATTGGCGTGTCACGCCCGCCGGCCTCGAGCTGGTGCAGGCCCGCGTCAAGGGCACCGGCCCCGGCATGGAGCCGCCGCCCGAGGCGCGGCTCGTCGATGGCTGGTTTCAATGGCGGCCGCAGCGTCCGCCGATGCACGAGGTCGTGCTCGGTAATTCCGGTGCGGCCGGGGAGTGGCGATTGTGCCATGACGGGAAGTGCCGGACATTGTCGGAGATTGTCGGGCATCCGATCGGTGCTAACGTCACCACGATGAAGATTTGCAGCGATCCGGGCTACAAAAAACAGCAAGGGGAGACACACGATGGATCGGCTCAAGGGCAAGGTTGCGATGGTGGTGGGCGCCGGCTCGATTGGCCCCGGCTGGGGCAATGGCAAGGCGACCGCGGCGACGTTCGCGCGCGAGGGCGCGCAGGTGTTTTGCGTCGATCGCAATGGTGCTGCGGCCGAGGAGACCGCGAAGATCATCACCGAGGAAGGCGGCAAGGCAACGGCGTTCACCGCCGACGTGTCGCGCGCAAGTGAGATCGAGGCGATGGTCGCGGCGTGCCTGAAGGTCTATGGCCGCATCGACGTGCTCGACAACAATGTCGGCATCGCCGAGATGGGCAGCGTGGTCGAGGTGAGCGAGGAGAGCTGGGACCGCGTCTTCAGCGTCAACCTCAAGAGCGCCTATCTTTCCATGAAGCACGTCATCCCCGTCATGGTGAAGCAGGGCGGCGGCTCGATCATCAACATCTCCTCGATCGCCTCGATCCGCCACATGGGCATCTCCTACGTCACCTACGGCACCTCGAAGGCGGCGATGAACCAGATGACGCGCACCACGGCGATCGAGTTCGCGCGCCATCATGTGCGCGTCAACGCGATCCTGCCCGGCCTGATGAAGACGCCGATGGTCGAACATTCAGCGGGGCTTGCCGCCAGCTACGCCAAGGGCGACGTGGAAGCCATGTGGCGCGCGCGCGATGCGCAGGTGCCGATGGGCCACATGGGCGATGCCTTCGACGTCGCCAACGCCGCGCTGTTCCTGGCCTCTGACGAGTCGAAATACGTGACGGGAATCGAGCTCGTGGTCGACGGCGGGATCACGTGCAAGGCGGGGGCGTAAGCGCCTCATACTCCGCTGTCGTCCCGGATCGGCGCTCCGCTTCGCTGCGCTTGTCCGGGACGACAGCGGTGATTACTGCGCCAGCGCCAGGATGCCGCCGGCGAACGCATGCCACGCGGCGCTCTCGCTGACCGGCCAGTTCAGTACCTTCACCGCCAAAAGCGCGAGCGTGCCGTAGATGTAGACCGGATGTACGCGGCCTTCAGTGCGCCAGTCGCGCACCATGGCGGCGACGAGCAGAAGGGAAGCGACAACAGCCGGCGCAATCGTCGCCGGCACCGGCGGCGGGCCGGGCGGTCCCGGAGGCGCGAGGAAGGTCAGGAACCAGCGCGCAATCGCGGCATCGAGGATCGAGACCGCCGCGAGCAGCATCAGGCGCTTGTGGACCTCCGGTCTGCGCGTGTTCATGATCGCCAGCACGAACACCACGGCGAAGAACGCGATTCCGCTCATCGGCACGATCGAGAAGCCGATGCCGGCTTCCTTCTGCCCGAGCGCGGCGGAATGCTGCATCACGTGCACCGAGGCGAGGAAGCCGAAAATCGTCATCGCGGTCGCGAGCGATACGCCGGCGATGCCCAGCGAGCGGTGATTGACCACGCGGCCCGAGGCCGCGAGCCAGGTCTGGAGCACGAAATAGAGCGACCATGTGAAGAACAAGAGTCCGTGAAAGTGAATCACGGGACTTGCGGAGAGCGTCCGGTTGGCGAGCGGCACCCAATAGGTCGGTGCGAAGCCGAGAAAGGCGGTGGCCGCGCAGGCCAGGGCCATGTGGAGATAAAAATATCGTGCAGGCGACGCATCACGCGCGCGTACACGACGGTCGTCGATCAGAGTCGTCATGTGGGGTGAGTCTGGGGAAGCGGGGTTTGGTTCAAACCCCACTGTCGTCCCGGATCGGCGTGCGCTCTTGGCGCGCTCGTCCGGGACGACGGTGAATCGTCGATTTATCCGCCCGCGCTCAATTCTGCGCGGTCGAGCTCTTCCTCCAGCCGATGAAACGCGTCGTCGCCGATCACCTCAGTGGCGCGGAGATCGAAGATCGACTTGCGTGCGGCCTCGATGGCGCGGCGGCGCAGGGGATCGGCCGGCAATTCGCCGCTGGCGATGCCACCGTTCGGATCGGTCTCGGTCTGCATCAGGATGGCGCGATATTCGAGCCGCAGGATTTCCGCCTCCTCCGACGGATCGCTCTCGATCGCATCCAGCGCCGCGCGATAGGCGACCGCGCGACCGCGCGCGACCTCGATGCCGACGGGATCATCGTCCGTCAGGCCGAAGGCGAGGATCAGCGGCCGCAGCGTCAGGCCCTGGATGATGAGCGATCCCAGCACCACCGCAAAGGCGATGAAGACGATGAAGTCGCGATGGGGAAAACCCTCCGGCAGGGCAAAGGCGGTCGCGAGCGTAACGAGGCCGCGCATGCCGCACCAGGAGATGATGAGGCCGCCCTTGGGCGACGCGATCTGCTTCGGATCCTTCGGATGATAGAGCCCGTTTGCGATCAGCACGCGCAGGGTCGTGCGATAGAACGTCACCCAGCCGAGCCGCACCAGCATCACCGTGAGCAGGATCCAGGCGGCGGCCACGCAATATTCCCAGCGCACGTCCGCGTCGAGCCGCGTCCAGATCGGCCGCATCTGCATGCCGATCAGCATGAAGGCGAGCACGTTGAGCACGAACACCATCGTCTCCCAGACCGCATAGGACGGCACCCGCAGCCGCGCCGGCATGCGCGCCGGCGCCGTCCGCGCGACCGTGATGGCATAGACCACGATGGTGAGGATGCCGGAGAGGCCGAGATGCTCGGCCGCGATCCAGACCAGGAAAGTGGTGGCGAACTGCACGATGATGGCGCTCGGCGCTTCCCTCACCCGCTCCATGAACAGCGGAATGATGCGGCCTGCGGCGAGACCTGCGACGACGCTGCCGACGAGGGCCAGCGCCATGGTCGGTGCGACCTGGCTCCATGTCAGGTGCTCGGTGGCGACCGCGCCGACGGCAATGCGATAGATCAGAAGCGCGCTGGCGTCGTTGAGCAGGCTCTCGCCCTCCAGCACCTTCACCATGCGGTGAGGCAGCTTCACCTGGCTCAGGATCGCGACGGCAGCGGCCGCATCGGGCGGCGCCACGATCGCGCCGAGCGCGACCGCGGCGGCCCAGGGCATGTCGGGCATCAGCCGGTGCGCGACATAGGCCACGGCGGCCGTGGTCAGGCCGACCGCGGCGACCACCAGGGTCGAAACCGGAACCCAGTTGTTGCGCAGATCGCGCAGCGAGGTGTCGAAGGCGGCATCGAGCAGGACCGGTGCGACAAAAAGGGCCAACGCCAGGTCCGGCTCCAGCGCCCAGGACGGACTGGACGGCACGAAGGCGATCAGCGCGCCACCGATGGCGAGAAAGGTCGGGTAGGGGACCTTGATCCGCCGCGCAAGCGCCGATAAGGCAACAGCGCCGAGCAGAAGCGCGATGATCCATTCGAATGTCGACACGATGATCCCCGAGACCGATCTGAGCGGCGCCACAAGCTAGCACCAAACCGGCCGTATGGTGGATAGTACGGCGTCAAGGCAAGACCCCAAGACAAGACTCTCCGACAGCAACGAGCATGCGTTCTCTCATTCACCTGTTCGGCGCCGGGCTGCTCTACGCACTCTCGCTCGCCCCGGCCGATGCTGCGACCGGCGGCGAGTCGGTTGCGGTGACGCAGGTCGATGTCGAGCTCTGCCTTGCGGCGACCGCGGCCGACGACGTGGACAAGGCGGCCATCGCCTGCGCCGCCGTGATCGACGATGGGAGGACGGCGAAGGAAGACCTGATCAAGGTGCTGATCGCGCGCGGCGCACTGCTGGCGAGGCACGACCAGGTCGACCGTGCTATCGCCGACGATAGCCGTGCTCTTGAGCTCGATCCGGGCCTTGCGGATATCTTCAACGCGCGCGGCGAGCTCTGGCTGAAGAAGGGCGACAAGCCCAAGGCGGTGCAGGATTTCGGCGCAGCACTCAAGATCGATCCGAACCACGCGAAGGCCAAGGCCAATCACAAGGCGATGGCGCGCGAGCTCGAGCGAATCGGCGCGCAGATGGCGGTCGCCGGCAAGCCCAGCTTCAATTGCGCGCGAGCGCGCCGCGCGGTGGAAAGGGCGATCTGCGGCAACCGCGAGCTCGCCGATCTCGACCGGGAGATTTTTGCATCGAACGCCCGCGTGATCCGCGCGGCGCGCAATGCGGATGAAGCGAAGGCACTCCAGCGCGAGCAGGATGAATTCATCGCGCGCCGCAATGCCGGTTTCGGCCGGCCGGGCTATGATCTCAAAAAGGCGATGCAGGAGCGGTTGCAGAAGCTGAACGCGATGGAGAGCTAGGCTCCGCCACGCGTACACTGCGTTCTCTCCCCTCTTGCGGGGCCCACAGGGGGAGAGAGCCCACCCGTGCTGCGGCGCTGGTTTGCCCGATCTTCCACGGATCTCTCGTCGTTTCGACGAGGTCCGTCCTTTTCGGCTTGAACCGCGGCCCGTTCCCGCGAAAATAAGCCCACAACAAGGCCGGCAATTGATCCTGGTCATGGCGGGGCGCCCGTCCTGCCACAAGGGTCAAGGGCTGGCGAATAAAGGTACGGGAGTGCGGGAATGAACGTCCAGGGAAACGTCGACGGCAAAAGTCGTTATCATGAGGTCTACGCGCGCTCGCTGGCCGATCCCGAAGGTTTCTGGGCCGAGGCGGCGAAGGAGATCGACTGGATCGAGCCTCCGACGAGGATCTTCGATCCCTCGCAAGGAACCTACGGCCGCTGGTTTGCCGGCGGCGTCGTCAACACCTGCTACAATGCGCTCGACCGCCATGTCGAACGCGGCCGTGCCGACCAGGTCGCGCTGATCCATGATTCGCCGCTGACCAATTCGGTCACCAAACTCACCTATGCCGAACTGCTGAACGAGGTTCAGGCGCTCGCCGCCGTCATGCAGGACTTCGGCGTCGCCAAGGGCGACCGTGTCATCCTCTATATGCCGATGGTGCCGGAAGCGGTGGTCGCGATGCTCGCCTGCGCGCGCATCGGCGCGGTGCACTCCGTGGTGTTCGGCGGCTTTGCCGCGAAAGAGCTCGCCACCCGCATCGACGACGCGCAGCCGAAGCTGATCCTCTCCGCCAGCTGCGGCATCGAGCCCGGCCGTATCGTCCATTACAAGCCGCTGCTCGACGAGGCGATCAGGCTCGCCGGCAGCAAGCCGAAAGCCTGCATCGTGCTGCAGCGCCCGCAACTCACCTGCGAGATGACGCCAAGCCGCGACTACGACTGGGCCAGCCTGCGCCGAAAGGCGCTGAACGACGGCAAGAAGGCGCCCTGCGTGCCCGTCGCCGCGACCGATCCGCTCTACATCCTCTACACCTCGGGCACGACCGGCGTGCCCAAGGGCGTCGTGCGCGACAATGGCGGACACCTCGTCGCGGTGAAATGGTCGATGTTCAACCTCTATGGCGTCAAGCCGGGCGAGGTCTGGTGGTGCGGCTCCGACATCGGCTGGGTGGTCGGCCACAGCTACATCGTCTACGGCCCGCTGTTTCATGGCGCGACCTCGATCATGTACGAGGGCAAACCGGTCGGCACGCCCGATGCCGGCGCGTTCTGGCGCGTGATCTCCGAGCACAAGGCGGTGGCCTTCTTCACCGCTCCGACCGCATTCCGCGCCATCCGCAAGGACGATCCGGAAGGCAAGTTCATCCGGCAGTACGACCTCTCCAAATTCCGCACGCTGTTCCTCGCCGGCGAGCGCGCCGATCCGCCGACGGTGGAATGGGCGGAGCAGCAGCTGAAGGTGCCGGTGATCGACCATTGGTGGCAGACCGAGACCGGCTGGTGCATCGCCGGCAATCCGGTCGGCCTCGGCATGCTGCCCGTGAAGCACGGCTCGCCGACGGTGCCGATGCCGGGCTACCAGGTCGACGTCGTCGATGAAGCGGCAAAGGCGGTCGGCACCAACACCATGGGCTCGATCGTCATCAAGCTGCCGATGCCGCCGGGCTGTCTGCCGACGCTGTGGAATCAGGACGAGCGCTTCAAGGAGGCTTATCTCAGCGAATTCCCCGGCTACTACAAAACCTCCGATGCCGGCTACAAGGACGAGGACGGCTATGTCTTCGTCATGGGCCGCACCGACGACATCATCAACGTCGCCGGCCATCGGCTTTCCACCGGCGGCATGGAGGAGATTTTGGCTTCGCATCCCGATGTCGCCGAATGCGCCGTGCTCGGCGTCAAGGACGCGATCAAGGGCGAGGTGCCCTGCGGCTTCCTGGTGCTCAAGGCCGGCGTGAAGCGCCCGCCCGCCGAGATCGAGAAGGAGATCATCGCACTGGTGCGCGACAAGCTCGGCCCGGTCGCCGCCTTCAAGCTCGCCATCACCGTCGGCCGCCTGCCCAAGACGCGCTCCGGAAAGATCCTGCGCGGCACCATCAAGAAGATCGCCGACGGCGAATCCTGGACCATGCCGGCGACCATCGAGGATCCCAAGGCGCTCGAGGAGATCGGGGAGGCGCTGAAGGGAAGGGTGTGACGGTCTCCCGATGGGGCTTGAATAGGCCGCATTTTTCCGCTCAACCCTCATCCTGAGGAGCGCGCCCTGCGCGCGTCTCGAAGGATGAAAAGGCCCCGCTGCTGCATCCGGGCCTTTCATGGTTCGAGACGCCCGCTGCGCGGGCTCCTCACTATGAGGACGAAAGAGCTGCCATGAATTCGAAGTCGTTCCTTGCGATTGTGTTTGCGGGCCTCATGCTCTCCGCCTGCTCCGCGCGCTACCAGACGCCGGTGGCGATGGGCGGCGACGACGATGACGCGGTCTGCCTGAGCCGGGGCTATGCGCAGGGCTCGCCGGAATACGTGGCCTGCCGCAAGGATCGCGACGTCCAGCGCAATGCCGCCATCGCCCGCGCCGACCGCCGCCAGCGCGACCTCGGCGAGTACATGCTGAACCATCCCGAGCGGCCCTGATGTGAGCGCGGCATCATGGTGCCGCGCCACGCGCCTTGCATTCGCGCTTTTCGTGACACATCTGCAACGCCGCGACACAAATCCTGCCGCGTTTCGCCTGATTTGATCGGCATCAAATCCTTCACCATCCCCTTTCTGCTCTGACGCTGATGTCGCGCAACGATGCGCGAGAGATGGCTGAAGGGGATTGAAATGCACAGAACGACGAGAAACCTGGCGCGGCTCGCCACGATTGGCGCGATGCTCGTGGGCACCTTTGCCTCGGCGCAGGCTGCCGATTTGCCAGTCTACAAGAAGGCGCCGCCGCCGGTAGAGGCGTTCAATCCATGGATGATCCGCCTGCGCGCGCTCGGCGTGCTGCCTGATGGCGGCGGCAGCAGCGTGAACGTGGCGGGCGTGCCCTCGCTCTCGTCGCCGAATTCCGGCCTCTCGATCAGCGATCAGGTCGTCCCCGAGCTCGACATCAGCTATTTCTTCACCAGGAACATCGCGGCCGAGCTGATCCTCGGCGTGACCAGGCACTCGATCAGCGGCACCGGCTCGCTGGCAAACCTGCCGATCGGCAAGACCACGCTGCTGCCGCCGACGCTGACGCTGCAATATCACTTCGACAATTTCGGCGCGTTCAAGCCCTATATCGGCGCCGGCGTGAACTACACGGTGTTCTTCAACAACTCCGCCGCGAATGCGCCGGCTGCAATCGCCGGTCCGCCCGCGATCGTCGCCACCACCACCAACCTGCACGTCAGCAACGCCTGGGGCGGCGCCGTCCAGTTCGGCTTCGACTACATGATCGACCGGCACTGGGGTCTCAACGTCGACGTCAAGAAGCTCTGGCTGCGTCCGAATTACTCGGCGACCGTCTCCGGCCTGCCGGTCACCGGCACCGCGCATATCGATCCGTGGCTGGTCGGCGCGGGTGTGACGTACAAGTTCTGAGCGGCCTCAAGGAGGGCGCCGGCACGACATCGAGGGTGGGGCGCACAAATAAAACGCGGCGGGTTTTCCCGCCGCGTTTTATTGCATTCGGCCGCAGACAAAGAGCAGACCCTTACTCCTCCTCTTCGTCCTGCTTCTTGCCGCCGAGCGTCTTCAGCTTGGCGAACACGGCGTCGACATTGAGATCGTCGCTGGACTTCTCCGCGGGCTCGTACTCGTCCTTGCGGGTGGTCTCGGAGGCCGGCAGCAGGGTCGCGCCGCCATAGGTTGCGTCGATCGGCTTTTCCTTGGCGGCGCGCTGCACCTCGAAGTCGAGCTCGATCTGCGAGCACAGGCCGAGGGTGACGGGGTCGATCGGCGTCAGCGACGACGTGTTCCAGTGGGTACGGTCGCGCACGCTCGCGATCGTGCTCTTGGTGGTGCCGACCAGGCGCATGATCTGGGCGTCCTTGAGTTCCGGATGGTTGCGCAGCAGCCAGAGGATGGCGCTCGGCCGTTCGTGGCGGCGCGAGACAGGGGTGTAACGCGGTCCCTTGCGCTTGGGCTGCGGCGGCAGCACGACCTTGCTCTCCTGGAGCCGGAGCCGGTAATCCGGGTTCTTCTCGCCCTTCTCGATCTCCTCGCGGGTCAGCTGGCCGTTGGAAAGGGGATCCATGCCCTTGATGCCCTGGGCGGCGTCGCCGTCGGCGATCGCGCGGACCTCGAGGGGGTGCATCTTGGTGAAATCGGCGACCTGGTCGAAGGTCAGCGCGGTGTTGTCGAGCAGCCAGACGGCGGTCGCCTTGGGCATCAGAGGTGCGTTGCTCATGGCAAATCTCCTTTGTGCTTCGCCCACCCCTCTGGAGGCGAAACCGGTGGTCATCAGCGATGACAGGGAATTCGCGCTATATAAGCCGGGAGGGGGTAGCCACGCAATGGTTCTGCTATAGATAGTGCCTTGACACCGCCCGAAAGGGGGCCCAATTCCCTTTGAACCGCTGTAGGGTTCAAGCCGACGGTTCTAAGCCCCTATTCCATCCATCGACCGCCCCCGCCAGAAGGCGAAACGGGCGATTCGGTCCCGAGATCGCTCAATGTCAGCCAAACCAGACCTCAAGATCGTGCTTTGTTCTCCCCGCGGCTTTTGTGCCGGCGTGGTCCGGGCGATCGACACCGTGGAACGGGCGCTCGATAAGTACGGCGCCCCGGTCTATGTTCGCCACGAGATTGTGCACAACAGATACGTCGTCGACGGGTTGAAGAAGAAGGGCGCCATCTTCGTCGAGGAACTCGCTGAAATCCCGGAAAACACCACCGCCCCGGTGGTGTTCTCGGCCCACGGCGTTCCGAAGTCGGTTCCGGCCGACGCCCAGTCCCGTAATCTGTTCTCGCTGGATGCGACCTGTCCGCTGGTGACCAAGGTGCACCGCGAGGCGGCGATCCACTTCAAGCGCGGCCGTGAGATCTTCCTGATCGGCCACTCCCACCATCCCGAGGTGGTCGGCACGCTCGGCCAGCTTCCGCCCGGCGCCGTGACCCTGATCGAGACCGCCGAGGACGCCAAGACGATCACACCGAAGGACCCCAACAACCTTGCCTTCGTGACCCAGACCACGCTGTCGATCGACGACACCGCGGAGATCGTGGCGCTGCTCAAGGAGCGCTTCCCGAACATCAACGGCCCGCACAAGGAAGACATCTGCTACGCCACCACCAACCGCCAGCTCGCGGTGAAGAAGGTGGCGCCGGTGGTGGACGCCTTGATCGTGGTCGGTGCGCCGAACTCGTCGAACTCGCAGCGCCTGCGCGAGGTCGCCGAGCGCGAGGGATGCCCGATCGCCGTGCTGGCGCAGCGCGCCGCCGATCTCGATTGGAAGCGGTTCGAGAACATCACCAGCCTCGGCATCACCGCGGGCGCCTCGGCGCCGGAGGTGATCGTCGAGGAGATCATGGACGCGTTCGCCGAGCGCTTCACGCTGCATGTGGAGACGGTCTCGGCCGCCGAGGAGAACGAGTTCTTCCCGCTGCCGCGCTCGGTGCGCCCCGAAGCTGCCGCCGAGTAGACGTTTATGGCGGTCTACACCGACGTCGCCGCCGACGAGCTTGCGGATTTCCTGAAACAATACGATCTCGGCGAATTGCTCTCCTACAAGGGCATCGCCGAAGGTGTCGAGAATTCCAACTTCCTGCTGCACACGAGCAAGGGCTCGTTCATTCTCACGCTCTACGAGAAGCGCGTGGCAAGGAACGATCTGCCGTTCTTTCTCGCGCTGATGACACATCTGGCCGAGCACGGCGTCAATTGTCCGCTGCCTGTGAAGGCGAAAGACGGCGAGGCGCTGCGCGAGCTGGCAGGCCGGCCCGCGGCGATCATCACCTTTCTCGAAGGCGTCTGGCCGCGCAAGCCGAACGCGACCCATTGCGCCGGGGTCGGCGAGGGGCTGGCGAAGATGCATCTGGCAGGCGCGAATTTTGCGATCAAGCGCACCAATGCGCTCTCGGTTTCCGGCTGGCGGCCGCTGTTCGACGCAGCTTCACGCCGCGCCGACGAAGTGCAGCCGGGCCTGCGCGATTTTCTTGCCGCCGAGCTCGATTATCTCTCGAGCGGCGTCTGGCCGACCAATCTGCCGGAGGGCGTGATCCACGCAGACCTCTTCAACGACAACGTCTTCTTCCTCGGCGACAAGCTCTCTGGCATCATCGACTTCACCTTCGCCTGCAACGACATGCTGGCCTATGACGTCGCGATCTGCCTCAACGCCTGGTGCTTCGAGCCGGATCATTCCTTCAACGTCACCAAGGCGCGGGCTTTTCTCAATGCCTATGGCCGCGTGCGAAAGCTCTCCGAGACGGAAGAGGCGGCGCTGCCGCTGCTGGCGCGCGGCGCTGCGATCCGCTTCCTGCTGACGCGGCTGGTCGACTGGCTCAACGTGCCGCCCGGCGCGCTGGTCAAGCCGAAGGATCCGCTGGAATATGCCCGCAAGCTGCGCTTCCACCAGAGCGTGACGAGCGTGCGAGACTATGGGCTGACGCCGTCAGGGGTGGTGGCGTGAGCGAGCTTCCCAATGTCACGATCTATACCGACGGCGCCTGCTCGGGAAATCCCGGGCCCGGCGGCTGGGGCGCGATCCTGAGGTTCGGCGACAAGGAAAAGGAGCTGAACGGCGGCGAGCGGCACACCACCAACAACCAGATGGAGTTGATGGCGGCGATCTCGGCGCTCGAAGCGCTGAGGAAGCCGTGCACGGTCGATCTCTATACCGACAGTCAGTATGTCCGTCAGGGCATCACGGGCTGGATCTTCGGCTGGAAGCGCAACGGCTGGCGCACCGCCGACAAGAAGCCGGTGAAGAATGTCGAGCTATGGCAGCGCCTGGATGCTGCGCTGAAGCAGCACGAGGTCCGCTGGCACTGGGTCAAGGGCCACGCCGGCCATCCCGAGAACGAGCGCGCCGATCAGCTCGCGCGCGACGGCATTGCGATGGCGCGGTTGCAGCAGCGGGTGCGGGAGTAGGAGCGCCGTCGACGCTCCACCCTGAACTGTCATCGCCCGCGAAGGCGGGCGATCCAGTATCCCAGAGGCAGTTGTGATTCAGCCGAGAAGGTTCGGCGTACTGGATGCCCCGGTCGAGCCGGGGTATGACAGTGTCATTTGTGGCTAGGATCGGGCCGCCTTACAGCTGCCCCAGCAGCGTATCGCCGCCGGAGACCTCGACCTTGCCGGGCATCGCCTCGAGGTTCAGCTTCTTGACCACGCCGTCCTCGACCAGCATCGAATAGCGCTTGGAGCGGATGCCGAGGCCGTTGGCGGAGGCGTCCAGCTCCATGCCGATCGCCTTGGTGAAATCGGCATTGCCGTCGGCGAGGAAGACGGCCTCGTCGCGCTGGTCGGTGTCGCGCTTCCAGGCGTTCATGACGAAGGCGTCGTTGACGGAGACGATGGCTATCGTGTCGACGCCCTTGTCCTTCATCGCATAAGCATTGAGGAAGATGCTCGGCAGATGCATCTTGTGGCAGGTGCCGGTATAGGCGCCGGGCACCGCGAACAGGGCCACCTTCTTGCCCGTGAAGATATCGTCGGTGGTCTTCACCTGCGGACCTTCCGCCGTCATCACGCGGAATTTCGCATCGGGCAGCTTGTCGCCAATCTGGATCGCCATCATCAGTCTCCCTGAAAATCGATCCCGCTTTTTAGACCGGGCGGCGGACCTGCACAATATTGCCGGCGGCGGAAGCGGGGAGGGCGGCGGCCGTTCATCATGATGTCATCAGCCGGAAAAGCCGCCATTGTCGAGGAAGGCCTGCTCCTCCTCGGTCGTGTCGCGGTCGAGGAGGCGGTTGCGGTGTGGAAAGCGGCCAAACCGCCGGATGATGTCGGCATGCTCGCGGGCGTATCTCAGGTTCTCGGTGTTGTCGGTGTTCTCAAACAGCGTAACGCAGTGCAGCTGGTCGGGCAGGTGCTCGGAATGCATGAAGGGCAAATAGAGGAACTCGAGCAGGGCGGGATCGATCCTGCGATCCGTGCCCCGCGCGATGGCACGGCGGGCGACGTCGCGCGCCAGCGCGTCGCTGGCAAAGGCTTGCCGCGTGCCGCGGAACATGTTGCGGGGAAATTGATCGAGCACGATGACGAGCGCCAGCGCGCCGTCATCGTCATCTTCCCATGACGCCAGCTCGCCGGCCGCCGCCTTCCGCCACAGGGCAGCAAAGCGGCGCCTGATTTCCGCATCGAACGCGTCATCGCGCTCGTACCAACGGTCGCGACCGGCCTCGCGCCAGAAAGCGAGAATGCCTAGTGGCGTGATGTCGCCGACGTCGGTCATGGACCGGAGGCGCGGTTACGCCGCTTCGGCCTTCTTCTCGTCGCGGAGCTGCCGGCGCAGGATCTTGCCGACGTTCGTCTTCGGCAGGTCGTTGCGGAATTCGATGTGCTTGGGCACCTTGTAGCCGGTGAGCTGCTCGTGACAGAACGTGATCACCGCCTCGGCGGTGAGGTTCGGATCCTTCTTGACCACGAAGGCCTTCACCGCCTCACCAGACCTGGAATCGGGGATGCCGATCACGGCGCATTCGAGCACGCCCGGATGGCTCGCGATGACTTCCTCGACCTCGTTGGGATAGACGTTGAAGCCGGAGACCAGGATCATGTCCTTCTTGCGATCGACGATCTTGGTGTAGCCCCGCTCGTCCATGATGCCGATGTCGCCGGTGCGAAAATAGCCGTCCGCGGTCATGACCTTGGCGGTCTCGTCCGGCCTGTTCCAGTAGCCGGACATCACCTGCGGACCCTTGGCGCAGATCTCACCCGGCTGGCCGAGCGGGACTTCGTTGCCCTCGTCGTCACGGATCGAGATCCAGGTCGACGGCACGGGAATGCCGATCGATCCCGAAAACTCGGTTGCCGTCGCGGGATTGCAGGTCAGCGTCGGCGAGGTCTCCGACAGGCCGTAGCCCTCGGCGATGAAGCAGCCGGTGGTTGCCTTCCACTGGTCGGCGACCGGCCGCTGCACTGCCATGCCGCCGCCATTGGAGATCTTCAGCTTGGAGAAATCGAGCTTCTTGAAATCCGGATGCTGCATCAACCCGTTGTACAGCGTGTTCACGGCCGGGAAGCTATTGACCTGGTATTTCGCCAGTTCCTTGATGAATCCCGGAATGTCGCGCGGGTTGGGGATCAGGAGATTGCAGCCGCCGGCACGCACCGCGAGCAGGTAGCAGGCCGTCAGCGCGAAGATGTGGTAGAGCGGCAGCGCGCACACGACCATGAGCTGATCGACATGCGGCGGGGCGGCGAGCGCCGGCTGCAGCCAGGCGTCGTTCTGCAGGACGTTGGCGACGATGTTGCGGTGGAGCAGAGTGGCGCCCTTGGAGAGGCCGGTTGTGCCGCCGGTATATTGCAGGAATGCGACGTCGCCGGGCGAGAGCTTGGGCTTGTTGAAGGTCATGCCGCGGCCGGCCGAGAGCGCGTCGTTGAAGGACACGGAGCCCGGGAGCGACCAGGCCGGTACCATTTTCTTGACGCGGCGGACGACGAGGTTGACGATCACACCCTTGAAGCCGAGCAGGTCGCCCATGCTGGCGACGATGACATGCTTGACCGCGGTCTTCGCGATCACCTGCTCGACGGTGTGGGCAAAGTTCTCCAGCACGATGATGGCTTCGGCGCCGGAATCCTTGAGCTGATGCTCGAGCTCGCGCGGCGTGTAGAGGGGATTGACGTTGACCACGGCGAAGCCGGCGCGCAGCACGGCGGCGGTCGCGACCGGATACTGCAGCACGTTCGGCATCATGAGCGCGACGCGGGCGCCGCGCTGGAGACCGCGGCCCTGCAAATAGGCGGCGAGCGCGACCGACATCTGGTCCAGGTCGCGATAGCTGATCGACTTGTCCATGCAGATGAAGGCCTTGCGGTCGGCGAACTTGGTGAAGCTCTCCTCCAGAAGGTCGACCAGCGATGCGTATTGCGTCGGCTCGATATCGGCGGGCACGCCGGGCGGATATTGCTTGAGCCAGATGCGCTCCATGGAAAAACTCCCCTCATTGACCAGAGCCCGTTGTGTCTCGGGCTTGCCGCATTGCCGCCAGTATCCAGCCTGCCGGAACTGGTGGCAAGCCGTCGTGGCTTAGGGCAAAGGTCGGGGCGTCGCTACTGGAATCGTCGCAAACCACGCTGCCGCGGGTGCGAAGCGCGGGCTGCGGTTTAATTCCGAGGGACGTTAACTGTTGTTCGCCGGCTTGGCGGCAGCGGCGGGCTTGGTCGCGGCCTTGGGCTTGGCGGGCTTGGCTGCCTGATCGCCGCTTGCCGCAGGTTTCTCGGCGGGCTTCGCCGCCGCATCGTGCCTGGTCGTGGCATGCTTGGTCCCGGCCGGCTTGGCTGCGGTCTTGGTGTCACCCTTGGCGTCACCCTTGGCACCGGACTTGGTTTCAGGCTTGGCTCCAGGCTTGGTTTCGGACTTGGCCCCGGACTTGGCGTCCGGCTTCACCGCTGCCGTCTTGGTGTCCTTGCCTGCGTCCTTGTGTCCGTCCTTGTTTCCATCCTTGGGCTTGTCGGCGGTATCAGGCTTCCTGGCGATGCGCGACTTCTTGCCACGCGGCTTGGACGTGGCCTGCTGGTCGGCGTCGGCCGCGACCGCCGCGATCAGGGCCGCACCGGTGCGGGTCGGGCCGGTATAGACCGGCACGGGTTCGGCCGCCGCGGGGGCCGAGGCCATCAGCTCGGAAGCCTTCATCATCAGGGGCGGCTGCAGGCCCGCCGTGAAGAAGGTGACCTGGGCTTCTCCACCGGTGGCCGAGGCCGATCCGGTCGTGCCGCCATTGGCCGCAATCAGCGCATCGTCGTCGTCACTGGCCGGCCGCTTGCGGTGGGGCCCGCACATCTCGTCGCGCAGGTTCGGCGGCGAGGCGTCGACCGGCACGAGATTGTCGACGGTGCCGAGCGAGGGGCGCAGCCAGGTGAGATTGTCTTGAGCGAAGCCGCGCTCGAGCAACTGCGCCGCCTTCACCGCGCGCGCCGTGCCGGAACTGGCGCCGAGCACCACCGCGATCAGCCGGCGGCCGTTGCGCGTGGCCGAGGCGACGAGGTTGTAGCCGGAGGCGCAGATGAAGCCGGTCTTGAAACCGTCGGCGCCGGGATAGCGGCCGATCAGCTTGTTGAAATTACCGGTGACGCGCTTGCCGAAGCGGATCGCCGGAATGTGCACGAAGTACTCGTATTCCGGCAGGTCGCGCAGGAACGCGCGCGCCAGGATTCCGAGATCGCGCGCGGACGTGATCTGGCCGTCGGCGGGCAGGCCGTTCGGATTGACGTAGCTCGTCTGCGTCATGCCGAGCTTCTTCGCGGTGTCGTTCATCATCGCGGAGAAGCCGTCGATCGAGCCGCCGACGCCTTCGGCGAGCACCACGGCCATGTCGTTCGCCGACTTGACCATCATCATCTTCAGCGCATTGTCGACCGTGAGCTGCGTTCCTGGGCGGAATCCCATCTTCGAGGGCGACTGGGAGGCTGCCGTCGGCGACACCGTGAGCAGCGTGTCGAGCGTCAGCCTGCCGTCCTTGACCGCATTCAGCGTGACATAGGCGGTCATGATCTTGGTGACGGAGGCCGGATACCAGGGAATGGTCGCGTTGTCGGCCTGCAGCACCTTGCCGCTGTCGGCCTCGATCAGCAGCAGCGCTTCGGCGCTCGCCGCGCGCGGCGCGAGCAATGCGGCGCATGCGAGGCCCACGGCGAGCAGGTTGAACAGCGATTTGCGAAGCAGCGGGCGAAGGGCGTGCACTATCCGATTTCCGGTCCTTGGAGACCCGCCGGTTCCGGACGGCTCTCGTGATCTGATGGTCGGTTTCGAGATCCAGCGCCGCCGCTTGCGGCATCGCAAACCTATACCGGCTCGTGCGTCGAGAATAGGGGGATCGGCACGGTATTCCGCAATGAAGTAGGCCGAATTTCGACGGTGTCGTGGGGACTTGCTATGGGGATTTGGCAGTCGTCGCGGCAGTCTCGGCCGCCGTCACGCTGGCCCGTGCGTTCTCCTGAACCATGAACTGGGCCTTGGCGAGCTCGGCGAAATGGCCGCCTTTGGCCACGAGTTCATCGAAAGTTCCGCTTTCGATCACGCGCCCATTCTCGAACACCAGGATCCGCGTGGCATTGCGGATGGTCGACAGGCGGTGGGCGATCACGAAGGTGGTGCGGCCCTTCATCACTTCGTCGAGAGCGGCATTCACCCTGGCCTCGGTGACGGCGTCGAGCGCGCTGGTGGCTTCGTCCAGGATCAGGATCGGCGGGTCCTTCAGCAGCGCACGGGCGATGGACAGGCGCTGGCGCTCGCCGCCGGAGAGCATGCGGCCGCGTTCGCCGGCATTGGTCTCGAAGCCGCCGCTGCGCTCGATGAACTCGAGCGCCTGCGCGCGCTCCGCCGCCTTGCGCATCTCGGCCTCGGTCGCGTCCGGCTTGCCGACGCGCAAATTGTCGGCGATCGAGCGGTTGAACAGCAGCGCTTCCTGGAACACCACGCCGATGTTTCGCCGCAGCGAGGTCAGCGTGACGCCGCGCACGTCCATGCCGTCGATCTTGATGACGCCGGATTGCGGATCGAAGGCGCGATGCAACAGCGCAATCGCGGTCGACTTGCCGGCGCCGGTCGGGCCGACCAGCGCAATGGTCTGGCCGGGCAGCGCGGTGAAGGTGAGGTCCTCGATCGCCGGCCGCTTGCCGTCATAGGAGAACGTGACGTCGTTGAACTCGACGAGGCCCGACAGCCGGCCGGCGTCGATTGCGTCGGGCCGGTCGTGCACCGCGGGCACGGCGTCGAGCACATTGAAGAACTCGCGCAGGCGCGGCGCTTCCATGAACACGTTGTTGATGAAGCTCACGACCTGCTCGAGTTTCTGGATCAGCATCGTCGCGAAGCTCACGAACATCACGATATCGCCGACCGAGGTGAGCCCCTGGTCATGCAGGGCGATGCCGAAGGTGAAGATCGCGAGCACCGTGATGGTTGTGGAGGCGCGTGTGATCACGGTGACCAGCGCCCACCACGACAGCACCGGCATTTGCGCGGCCAGCAACTCGTCGGCGACGGAGCGCAGCCCTTTCACCTCGGATTCGACGCGCACGAAACTCTGCACCAGCGCGACGTTGCCGAGCGCGTCGGAGGCGCGCGCGGAGAGCTCGCTGTAGTGCTCCTCGACCGCCATCTGCATGCCGAAGGTCCTGCGCACCACGAAGGTGGTCAGCGCGGTGAAGACGATGCAGAGCACGAACAGCAGAACCGCCAGCCGCCAGTTCAGGTAGAGCGACAGCGGCAGCAGCACCACGACCGAGAGGATCGCGGCGAAGTGCTCGCGGAAGAAGCCGAGCCAGAGCCGCCACAGCGCGTCCGTGCCGTTGAGCATCACCTTCATCAGCCGGCCGGAATGGGTGCCGGAATGGAAGGTCAACGGCAGTTGCAGGATGTGCTCGAAATAGCTCGTCAGCACCGCCTGACGCTGGCGGTGCGAGAGCCGGTCGGCTTGCAAGGCCACGAGCGCGCTGCACGCGATGGTGAAGAGCCCGAACGCGACCCAGGCGGCCAGGAACGGCCAGGCCGAGTTCGACCCGGCCACAGACTTGCCCGAGAGCACGTCGACGATACGGCCGAACAGCACAGGCTCGGCGAATTGCGTGCCCGCGAGCAGGAGATTGGCGACCGCGAGCAGCCAGCCCAGCCGCGCTTCCTTGCCGAGCAGCTCGAGAACGCGGGTGTAGAGACGGAGGATCGACATGCGAGCGACGAACTCGAGTGGGTAACGGAGCCCGTATTTTAAGCAGGGATCGTGCGGGAGATATAGCGGAAGCTGTCAGTTTTGCTCAATTGATCAGCCGCCCGGCGACCGGTGGCAGGAACCGGTCGTCGAAGATGTCGCCCGCGGCGGGCCGCTTGCGGAATTTGAAGTCCTGCGCGATCTGGTCAATCGAACGATCGAAGCGCGCCGGGTCGACGCCGCCGAGGCCGTTGCGCCTGACCTCGTCCGTCAGGATGTTGTCGGCGAGGATGGTGCGCAGGCGCTCCAGCTCCAGGTTGCGGTCGCCGTCGCCGATGCGGCTCGCTGCCTCCTCCGCCGCTCGCTCCGGCTCCCTGACGGTCGCGGTGATGCCCGCCATCAAGGCGCGGACGAAGCCCTTCACCGCGTCCGGCTTTGCTGCGGCAAAGGCGGGATTGACCACCACGGCAAAGCCGTAGGCTTCGCAGCCGTAGTCAGCGTAGCGCAGCACGACGAGATCGGCTCCGGGCACGCCGCGGTCGCGCAGGTTCACCGCAGAGAGATAGCTGAAGCCGGCGACCGCATCGACCTGGCCCGCGGAGAGGATCGGCTCGCGAACCGCCGCGCTGATCTTGTGGAATTTGACGCGCGATGGATTGATTCCGTTCTGCCGCGCCAGCGCCGGCCACAGCCGCATCGACGGATCGCTGTCGGCGATGCCGACGGCCTTGCTGTCGAGATCGGGCAACAGCTGGATGCCGCGGCTCTTGCGCGCGACGATCGCGTAGGGCGTGCTGTTGAACAGCACGAACACCGCCTTGACCGGAGCCGCGTCGTCCTTGTCACGAAAGCGGATCAGCTCGTTGATGTCGACGAGCGCAAGCTCGCTGTCGCCCCTGGCGACGCGTGCGAGCGCCTCCGGCGATCCGTTTGCGCTCGTGAAGGACACATTGAGGCCCTCGGCGCCGAACCTGCCGTCCTTCGCCGCAAGGAAGAACGGCGCCATGCTTGCGTCCGGCGGGCGGTCGAAGGTGAGGCGGACCGCAACGGATGGCGCGGTGGTCTCGGTCGCGCTGACATCGCGTGCAATCAGCGTCGCAAGCAAGAGCGACAGAGCCAGCAGGCCGTGAAGTGCGGTCGTCTTGAATCCTGTCATCAGTTGCGCCGGTCCCGCATTGTTATGGTTTCGTGACGCTTGCAGCGCCGGCCCGCGACGACCGTGCGCGCGCCAACATGAACGGAGGATGAGCGACGTTGCGGCATCGTTACGCAACCCCGTTCAGCTTGTGTTGGGGTTGGGGAACCTAACTTAGATTATGCGGGTTTTGAGAGGCATGAGCCTGTCCGCAGGCGTCCATTCCAGGTCCCAAAGGAGGGCCCAAGACATGTTCGAGCGATTCTCCAGATTTGCGGGCCGAAAGGCCGTTCTTGCCACCGCCGCGGTGCTGGCGCTGACCACGATTGCCCCGACCGCGTCATATGCGGGCGGTCGCCACTGGCATGGCGGTGGGGGTGGCGCGGCCGCAGCTGCGGCTTTCGCCGCCATTGGCACGGGTCTCGCCATCGCGGCCAGCCGCAATGCCTACGCCTATGACTACGGTCCGGGCTACGGCTATTACGGCGGTCCGGCCTATTACAGCGCTCCGGCCTACGGTCCCTATTATGGTCCGGGCCCGAACTACCAGTATCAGCGCTATGGCGGCACGGCTCCGTCCGAGCTCTGCGGCCAGGGCTACTATCAGAACTGCTATTAGCCCGGCATTCATGGGTTGACCATGACGGGCCGTCGCGCTTGCCGCGCCGGCCCGTTCTCTGCTTTTATTGTCGCGCGTTAACGCGCTCGCCATTGGATTAGAGTAGTTTTGAGTACCATGAGTGATTCGCTTGAGCGGCTATATCTGGCTGTGCTCGCGGCCAGAGATCTTGATCCGGCAACATCGCGCACCGCCCGGCTGTTTCAGCGCGGCCCCTCCAAAATGGCGAAGAAGCTGGCCGAAGAGGCCATCGAAGTCGTGATCGATGCGGTCAACGGCGATAGCGAGGCCGTCATCCGGGAAAGTGCCGATCTGCTCTACAATCTCACCGTTCTGTGGGCCTCGGCCGGGGTACGTCCAGAGGACGTCTGGCGGGAGATGACGCGGCGTGAGGACATGCTCGGTATTGCCGAGAAGCTGCCGAAATCACCGATGAAACTGCCCAAAGTCGCGTCACCGCGGGTTGCGGCGAGGCGGCCAATTGTCGCGCTCGAGGGCCGCGCAGCGCGCAAGCGCCACTAGAAACCTCATTATTCGCCTCAATCTCGGCATGGACAAATCCGTCCCATGGTGCTTCATCGCGGCGCCATGCTGAAACGTATCTACGACTGGTGCATCGACGCCGCCCACAAGCCCTATGCGCTGTGGATCATGGGTGTCGTATCCTTCGCCGAAAGCTCCTTCTTTCCGGTCCCGCCGGATGTGATGCTGATTCCGATGTCACTGGCGCGCCCGCAGCGCGCCTGGCTCTACGCGGCGGTCTGTACCGCGACCTCGGTGCTTGGCGGCATCGTCGGCTACGCCATCGGAGCGCTGCTGTTCGACAGCGTCGGCCAATGGCTGATCCAGGTCTACGGTCTCGGCGGCAAGGTCGATGCTTTCCGCGCCTCCTATGCGGAATGGGGCGCGGTGATCATCCTGCTCAAGGGGCTGACGCCGATCCCCTACAAGCTCGTCACCATCACCTCGGGTTTTGCCGGCTACAACATCGTCCTGTTCATCCTCTGCTCGATCGTCGCGCGAGGCGGACGCTTCTTCGTCGTCGCGATCCTGCTCAACCGCTACGGCGACTGGATCCGGGTCAGGATCGAACGGCATCTCGGATTGTGGGTCGCGATCGGCGCGATCGTGCTGGTGCTCGGCTTCGTGGTGGCGGTCAAGTTGATCTAGGGCCTGGCGGCTTTGCCGCCGGGCCGGCTTGGGCTACGGTTGCCGCCATGATGGTTCGATCCGGCAATCCGGCCGTGCAGCTCGGCACGCTGGTTTCAGCGGCGCTGCTGCTCCTCCTCAGTGGCGGCGGCATCGGGTGGACGCAATCTGCACCGCCATCACTCGGCCTCCAGCAGCAGGGGCCGCAGGCCGCGCCGCCGCCCTCGACGCCGGTCCCTTCCGCCCCGCCGGCGCGCGAGGAAAATCCCGGGCTGATCAATGAAATGGGCAAGCTGTTCGACAAGCTGCCCTCGCTCCTGCCGCCGATCAAAAGCCCGAGCGAGACCATGAACGACCTGTCGCGGCTGGCCAAGCCCTCGACCATGGTGTCGGGGCGCGTGGTCTGCCCGATCTCGTCGAACGGCGCGCCCGACTGCAAGCAGGCGGCCGACCAGCTCTGCCAGGGCAAGGGGTACAAGGAAGGCAAGAGCCTGAACGCCGACTCCGCGCAAAAATGCTCGGCCAAGGTCCTGATCCCCGGCAGGCAACGCAAACCGGACGACTGCCGCACCGATACGTTCGTGACCAGCGCGCTGTGCCAGAACTAGAGGACATCGCGCGAGCAACAAGGAGCGCCCATGAGCCGGACGGAGCAGGATTTCCTCGGGCAGCGTGAGATCGCCGACGACATCTATTACGGCGTCCAGACCATCCGCGGGAAGGAGAACTTCCACATCACCGGCATTCCGATGAGCCAGGAGCCTTACTTCGTGAAGGCACTTGGCTACGTCAAGAAGGCTGCCGCCATGGCCAATCGCGATCTCGGTGCGATCGACCCCAAGGTCGCGGACGCCATCATCCTGGGCTGCGACCGCGTCATCGCCGGCGACATGATGGATCAGTTCGTCACCGACTTCATCCAGGGCGGCGCCGGCACCTCCACCAACATGAACGCCAACGAGGTGATCGCGAACCTCGCACTGGAAGCGCTCGGCTTCAGCAAGGGCGACTACCAGCACGTCAGTCCCAACGATCACGTCAATTACGGCCAGTCGACCAACGACACCTATCCGACCGCCTTTCGGCTGGCGCTGATCTTGCGGCTCGAGAGTTACATGACGGCGCTGCGCCAGCTCCAGGAGGCCTTCTTCACCAAGGGCCGCGAGTTCGAGCGCGTGCTGAAGATGGGCCGCACGCATCTCCAGGACGCGGTGCCGATGTCGCTCGGGGCCGAATTCCGCGGCTGGGGCACCACCATCGGCGAGGAGGTCGACCGCATCTCGGAAGCGCGCGCGCTGTTGCGCGAGATCAATCTTGGCGCCACCGCGATCGGCACCTCCGTCACGGCCGCGGTCGGCTATCCCAAGCTCGCCGTCCGGCATCTCAGCGCGCTCACCGGCGTCGACTTCGTGCTTGCCGGCGATCTCGTCGAGGCGACCTCCGACACCGGCGCCTATGTGCAGCTCTCCGGCGTCCTGAAGCGCACGGCGAGCAAGCTGACGAAAATCTGCAACGACATCCGCCTGCTCGCCTCGGGCCCGCGCGCCGGCTTCAACGAGATCAACCTGCCGCAGCTGCAGCCGGGCTCCTCGATCATGCCCGGCAAGATCAATCCCGTGATTCCCGAGGTCGTCAACCAGACCAGCTTCCTGGTCATCGGCCTCGATACGACGGTGACGCTCGCAGCTTCCGCCGGCCAGCTCCAGCTCAACGTGATGGAGCCGGTGATCTCGTTCGCGCTGTTCTTCTCGATCCGCACCATGGAGCGCGCGGTCAACAGCCTGCGCGAGAATTGCGTCGTCGGCATCACCGCCAACGAGGAGCACACCCGCAACATGGTGCTGAACTCTCTCGGTATCGTCACCGTGCTGAAGCCGCTGCTCGGCTACAAGCAATGCGCCGAGATCGCGCGCGAGGGTTACAAAAGCGGCAAGTCGCTGCACCAGATCGTCGTGGTCGAGCGCAAACTGCTCACGCAGGAGAAGTGGGACGAGATGTTCTCGTTCGAGCGGCTGATCAATCCGGATTTGATCGGGTGAGGGCCGGACTCTCCTCGTCATTCCGGGGCGCGCAAAGCGCGAACCCGGAATCCATTTCGCCGTGCGTACTGACGCCCGATGGATTCCGGGCTCGCGCCTTTCGGCGCGCCCCGGAATGACGGAAGCAGGAATTCCGCTGCTTGGAATTGCAGCAGCCGCATCCGGTCCGGCGTCAAAACGCAATACTTGACAGTGGAAAGATTGCCTTGTTGGTATGACCCCAACCTTCGATTGACCGTCAACAGAGGATCGTTTCGCAATGTCCATGCCTGCCTTGTTCAAAGGGCGCCTGTCGATCCCGGTGATCGGCTCGCCGCTCTTCATCATCTCGGTGCCCGATCTCGTGATCGCGCAGTGCAAGGCGGGTGTGGTCGGCTCGTTTCCGGCGCTGAACGCGCGGCCGCCGGAGCTGCTCGACGAATGGCTGGCGCGGATCACCGAAGAGCTCGCGGCGTATGACCGCGCCCATCCCGACAAGCCGTCGGCGCCGTTCGCAGTCAACCAGATCGTGCACAAGTCGAACAACCGGCTCGACCATGACATGCAGCTCTGCGCCAAGTACAAGGTGCCGATGATCATCTCCTCGCTCGGCGCGCGCGAGGAGCTGAACCAGGCCGTGCACGGCTGGGGCGGCATTGTCTTCCACGACGTGATCAACCAGAAATTCGCCCACAAGGCGATCGAGAAGGGCGCCGACGGCCTGATCCTGGTCGCAGCCGGCGCCGGCGGCCATGCCGGCACCATCTCGCCGCTGGCTTTCGTTGCCGAAACGCGAAAATGGTTCGACGGTCCGATCGCGCTGTCGGGAGCGATCGGCAACGGCAAGGCCATCCGCGCTGCACGCATTCTCGGCGCCGACTTCGCCTATATCGGCTCGGCCTTCATCGCGACCAAGGAGGCCAATGCGGTCGAGCGCTACAAGGAGATGATCGCCGGCTCGAGCGCCGACGACATCGTCTATTCCAACCTCTTCACCGGCGTGCACGGCAATTATCTGAAGCCCTCGATCCTCGCGGCCGGCATGGATCCCGACAATCTGCCGACCTCCGATCCTTCCAAGATGAATTTCGGCACCGACGCCTCCGGCGAGCGCGCTAAGCCGAAGGCCTGGAAGGAGATCTGGGGAAGCGGACAAGGCATCGGCAGCATCGACAAGGTCGTTCCCGCCGCCGAGCTGATCGCGCGTTTCAAGAAGGAATACGAGGAAGCGATCGATCCGCCGTTGTGAAACGCTGTCGTCTCGGCGCTCTCACCTGTCGTCCCGGACAAGCGCGCCTAAGCGCGCGCCGATCCGGGGACCCATAGCCACAGGGAGGAGTTTGACGAAGACTCGTGGTTGTCAGTCTTGCGTCACGACTTCCTTCTGTGGTTATGGGTCCCCGCCTTCGCGGGGACGACACCGTTTGCTGAGCTCCGAATGTGCTCCATGGAGAATCCATGACCCCCATCTACCGCGTAGACGGCAATAGCGTCGTCACCAGTCCGGATGCAGCCGGCCCCTGGGACCGGCGCATGCAGCACGGCTCGGCGCCGGCGTCGCTGGTGACATGGGCGGCCGAACGCATTCCGACGCCTGTTGCGATGGACATCGCGCGCGTCACCATCGATCTGATGCGCCCGGTCCCGGTCGCGCCACTCACGATCGTGACTGAAGTCTTGCGCGAGGGCCGCAAGATCCAGCTCTGCGGCATCAAGCTGCTCGCGGACGGCGTACAGGTCGTCGGCGCCACCGTGCTGAAGGTCAGGCGCCAGGTGCTGAACCTGCCCGACGACGTCGAGGAGCTGCCGGTCACGCTGCCGCCGCCGGAGGATTCGTTGATCGAGGACGGTCACGCCGCCACCAGCCCGTTCGTGCGATCGGTCTCGATGCGCGCCGCGCGCGGCCGTTTCGGCCAGGCCGGCGCCGGTGCGATCTGGTTTCGCGTCGACCATCCGCTGATCGCCGGTGAAGCGGTGTCGCAGGCGATGCGCGCCGTGGTCGCCGCCGACTTCTCCAACGGCACTGCCTCGACGCTCGACTTCCGCGCCTGGACCTACATCAACGCCGATCTCACCGTGAGCTTTTCGCGCCAGCCGGTCGGCGAGTGGATTCTGCTCGACGGCGACTCCTGGATCGGTCCTGACGGCGCCGGGCTCGCGATGTCGCGCCTGGCGGATAGGCAGGGCTATTTCGGCCGGGCGGTGCAGAGCCTGGTGATCGAGAAAAGATCGTAGCTGCGCGAAGCCCTGCCGCAATTTCGGTGTCATGCTTCGCGGAAGCGGGGCGCCCAGTATTCCAGAGGCGGCTCTGATCAAATCGAGAGGCCGCGGCGTACTGTGTCGTCCGCTCAAGCCGGGCGATGACACCAGTTGAGTGGACGCAGCGTCATATATCGCGACGTTCGCTCATCCCACCATCCGGTCCCGTCCGCTCCAGAAGCCCGCCCGCAGCACCTTCTTGTCGACCTTGCCGACGCCGGTCATCGGCAATTGCTCGACGAACTGGATCTGCTTCGGCGCATGCGCCGAGCCCTTTCGCGTCTTGACCAGGTTGATCAGCTCGTCCGGATCGGGCTTTGCCCCCGCGCGCGGTACGACGATGGCGGTGACGGCTTCGCCCCATTTCTCGTCGGGGATGCCGACGACCGCGACCATGGCGACGTCCGCGTGCTGCGACAGCACGTCCTCGACCTCGCGCGGGAATATGTTGAAGCCGCCGGTGACGATCATGTCCTTCTTGCGGTCGAGGATGAACATGTAGCCGCGCTCGTCCCTGCGCGCGATATCGCCGGTATGGACCCAGCCGTTCTTCAGCGTCGCGGCCGTGATGTCCGGCCGCTTCCAGTACTCCGCCATGACATGCGGGGCACGCACGCAGATCTCGCCGGGCTCGCCCGTCTTCACTTCCTGGTCGTTGTCGTCGAGGATCCTGACCTCGCACGCCGCGATCGGGAAACCGCAGGACAGGAACAGCTCCGGGTTCTTGGGATCGTGGTCGGCCTTGCGCAGCACCGAGACGGGATAGCATTCGGTCTGGCCGTAAAGCTGCGAGAATACGGGCCCGATGCGTTCGATACCCTCGAGCAACCGGCTCGGCGACATCGCGGAAGCGCCATAGAGCACGAGCTCGAGCGAGGAGAGGTCGGTCTTGCCGAGCGCGGGCTGATCGAGCAGCACATAGATCATGGTCGGAACGAACAGCGTGAAGTTGATGCGTTCGCGTGCGATCGTCGTCAGCACCGCCTCGGGATCGAAACCTTTCAGCATGTGCACGGTGCCGCCGCGCATCAGGGTCGGCAGCACCTTTGTGCCGGCGACATGACTGATCGGCGCGACCGTGAGATAACGCGCAGCCTCCGGAATCTCGAAGTCGGCGAGGATCGCGCCGGCGGCGCCAGCGTTTTCGCGATGATGGCGCAGCGCGCCCTTGGATTTGCCGGTGGTGCCGCCGGTGTAGTTCAGCGTGGCGAGATCGTCGGGGCCGGCGAGGCACAGCGGGCTCGCGTGTCCGGCATTTTCGATGGCGGCCAGCAGATCGACGCCGTAGCCGGCCGGCCCCGTGGTGAGGACCGCCTTCAGCCGGCCGGCCTTGGCAGCAAGCTCGCCACCGCGGTCGCGGAAGGCGGCTGCATCGACCACCAGCATCTCGGCCTCGGAGTCCTCGAGCTGGAACAGCTGGTCCTCCAGCGATCCCAGCGGATGCAGCCAGGTGATGCAGAGCCGGGCCAGTTGCGCGGCGACGCCGGCACACCAGGTATCGGCGCGGTTCGCGGTGAGGAAGGCGACGCGCGCGCCGGGCTGTAATCCAAGCCGCATGAACACGCCCTGGATGCGTCCGATCAGGTCGATGGTGCCCTGATAGCTCAGCGATCCGCCGGGCCAGGCGAAAGCGGTGCGGTCGGGATAGCGCGACAACGCCTGTAGCGTCTGCGCACAAGCTGGAGGCGATGCGTGGAGCGGATCAGACATATGTTTCCTCGTTGCTTTGTCACCGGCTTCTGGCGTGCCAATGTTGCCGATGACGCTAGCACAGGGACTGCGGGAGGGAACGGCAAAGCCCGCACAGGGAGGCATGCATGCCATCGGATCGACTGCAACGCTTCCGCGATCGTCTCGCGCTGCCGCTGATCGCGGCGCCGATGTTTCTGGTGTCGGGCGTCGAGCTCATGGTCGCGACTTGCCGCAATGGGGTGATCGGCAGCTTTCCCACCGCGAATTGCCGTGACACGGAACAACTCGACGCATGGCTCACCGAGATCGGCACGCGGCTGCGGCAGCATGAAGATCAAACCGGGCGCAAGGTCGCGCCGCTCTGTCCCAACCTGATCGTGCACCGCTCCAATGCGCGGCTCGCACAGGATCTCGCCGTGCTGCTGCGGCACGGGCCGGAGATCGTCATCACCTCGGTCGGATCGCCCGCGCAGGTGTTGAGGCCGCTCCATGATGCCGGGACGTTGGTGCTGGCGGATGTCGCCTCGATCCGCCACGCCGAGCGTGCGGCGGAAGCCGGCGCGGACGGGCTGGTGCTGCTCACGGCGGGCGCGGGCGGGCAGACCGGCTGGCTCAACCCGTTCGCCTTCGTCCGCGCGGTGCGCGCATTCTACGACGGCATCATCGTGCTGGCGGGCGGCATCAGTGACGGCTACGCGTTGCGGGCCGCCGAAGTGCTGGGCTGCGATCTCGCCTATATGGGCACGAAGTTCATTGCGACGCGGGAGAGCATGGCGGACGACCGCTACAAGCGGATGCTGGTCGAGAGCCGCGCCGACGACATCCTGCTCACCACCGCGTTCACGGGCCTGCAGACCAGCATGCTGCGGCCGTCGATCGTCGCTGCCGGACTTGATCCGGACGACCTGCCGGCGCGCGGCGCGATTGACATCGCCAAGGACATCGACGTCGCCGCGCGCGAGAACCGGCCGAAGCGCTGGCGCGACATCTGGAGCGCCGGGCACTCCGCATCCGGGGTGACGGAGGTGCTCGCGGTCGACGATCTCGTCGCGCGGACGCGTGCGGAATATCGAGAGGCGGGTGGGCGGTAGCGGCCCTCCTGCCGAGACATCGATGTTCTCCCGGCCCCGATCACAGTTAATCGAGCGCGCCTCTGCGCGCCCGGACTTAACGGCAGATTAACCATCGCCCGCCAAGAATCCCCTTCACGGCCGCCAACCAGGACCGAGAGGGGACAGGCGATGGACTTCGATTTTCTCAACAGCAAGTCAGCCGCGACGATGGACGAAATCCGCGTCCGCGTCGCCCATGCCCTGGCCCGCCACCCGCTGTGCCGCAACGTCCGTTTCGACATCGTCAGCGTCCCTCGCACCCGCCGCGGCGGCAATTGGACGGTGACGCTGCAATCGGTCGAGCCGCGTGCGGTCTGGGAGGCCTCGGAGATCGTGGCCGACATCCAGGACGCCTATGATCTGGCAGCAGCCGCCTGATTTCCTTGAGCTTTTCGGGTGATGTCGCCGCAGTCCGCGCGATTGCCGCTGCAATGGCACGGTTAAGCCTTATTTATCGCCCAGTTTTTGGGGCAGTGATCACGTGGACTTGAAGTCGGACGCGGAGAGACGTTTGTCCAAAGCCATCACCATCGTCGCGCTGACCTGTTTCCTCGTCCTCGGCGCCGCCACCACCGCCATTCTCGGCCGCGACAGCGTGCCCAGCGTCAGCGCCGAGATGATCGCCCAGACGCCTCCGCCCAAGCCGCTGGCAACCAACCGCGCCGCCAAGGCCGACCGTCTGGTCCCGACGCTTGCGCTGGCCTCGGCCGCGATCGAGCCGGTCCAGGTGTCCGCCGACAAGCTCTCGCAGACGCCTGTTCTGACCGAGCCGCTGCGTCAGGCCTTCGCCGCCGCCACGCCCTCTGATTTCGCAATGCCGAACGCAAGCGCGCACGAGGCGCCCGCCGCGACAGAGGTTCCAACAGTCGAAGTTCCAGCCAAGCCGAAGGTTGTGGCGAAGCCGCAGAGGGCCTATTCGCTGCTGTCCGACGGGCAGATTGCAGGCATCAGGGATCGCCTGAAACTGTCGTCGTCGCAGGAATATTACTGGCCCTCGGTCGAGACCGCGCTGCGCAACGTCGCCCGCAAGATCCAGGCGAACAAGCTGTCGAATCCGAACGCGCCGCCCGGTTCGCAGATCGATCCGAATTGCGACGAGGTGCAGCAGTTGAAGTCGGCCGCGATGCCGCTGTTGTTCCAGCTTCGTGACGACCAGAAGGAAGAAGTGCGCAAGCTCGCTCGCCTCATCGGGCTCGAGAAGGTCGCGCAGCAAATCTGAAACACGCGGTTTCCTCCTTGAGGAGCCGCGGTCATCAGGAACATCTGGCAATCCCCACGCGTTGCCCGCTCCAAAGAGGGAGTGGATGAATGCGCGCCTCGACCGCCTATTTTGTCGGTGCCGGAACCATCATCGCGGCCATCGCCATTGGTCTCGGCGGCGGTATCGTTGCCGGCAACATCATGAATCCGGTCGCGTCCAAGCAGGGCCCGGACACCAGCAAGATGGCACAGCGCACCGAGGGCGCCACGCCGGCGACCACGAACGCGCCGTCCGAGCGCGTGAACTATCTCACCGGCTCGCAGGCCTTCGGCGCGATGATCGCAGCGCCTGCGCGGGCCGAAGCAAAGCCTGAAGCCGCAAAGCCTGACACGCAAACCACGCAGGCGAATGCTGAGCCACCGGCGCCCCAGCCTTCGCAAGCCGCTGCAGTCGAGCCGCCCAGGCCGGCCCCGCCATCGTCACCACAGGCAGCAAAACCTGCCGAGCAGCAGGCCTCGACCGAGCCGTCATCCTCCTCGAACAACGCCTATGCCAAGGCGAGGGATTCCGACGTCAAGCGTGCCGCGACCGAACGGCGCCGCGCCGAGCGTCGCGAGCGATGGGCCGAGCGCCGGCACTATGACTTGCGCGAACCGCGCGGCATGCGCGACCGCACCGATTGGGATGACGTCGCGCGCAACGTCCGCGAAGATTCCGATGCGCGCGACTATGCCGGCCGACCGCCCAGCGGCTTTCCGCAGATCAGGCTGTTCGGGCCTGATGACGACTAAAGCGCGATGAGACCAGGATGTATCGTCATCGCGCTCCGGGTCAGTGTTTGAGCACGATGTTCTCGGAAAACCGCCGCACACTTTTCCGGATCATGCTTCGGCGCTCGAGCGAGGATCGCGCTGCAAGGGACAAAGTGCGCCGTCACGTCGCGCCCCTGTCATTTCATGCCCGCGCGCCGCAGGCCTTCGAGATAATGCGCACGATCCTCTTCCCGCAGCATCGGCAGCTCGCGCGTGATCCACGCAAGCGAGACCTCGGGCTGGGCGCGGCGCAGGCCTTCCAGGGCGGACGCCGCGAGCGCCGGATCTCCTGACATCCCGGCGGCGGCCGTCAGCACGCGGTGCGCGCCGACGAAATCTCCGCGCTGGCGCATCGATTCCCGTGCCATCTGGACGGCTCCCTCATAGTCGCGGCCGACGAACCGGGCATAGGCCGCAACCCCGCAATAGATCGACGCGAGCGGGTCGCGCGGACTCAGCCGCAGCGCGCGACGGGCGGCGGCATCGCCGTCCTGCCATCGTCCGGCATAGCAAAGCGTCACGCCGTGGAAGGCATGCGCCATTGCGAAATTCGGATTGAGCCTCAAGGCCAATTCGAACTCTGCCAGCGCGTCGTCGAAGCGGCGGCGGAACAGATAGGTGTAGGCGAGGCCGTGATGGGCCCAGGCATCCTCGCGATCGGCCTCCACCGCCGCGAGCGCTGCACGTTCGGCGACCGGCAAGGTCGCGGCCATGTCGGCCCAGCCCATATGCGCGCCGAAGATATGGCTGGTCGCGAGCAGGCCCAGCGCCTTGCCATAGGCGGGATCGATCGCGACGGCCTGTTCCAGCAGCCCTTGCGCGGCGGCGTTGTCCTCGCGGGTGATGCGCCAGTAATGCGACAGGGCGCGCATCACGAGGTCCCATGCATCCAGGCTGCCCGGCGGCTTCTGCTGGGCTCGGAAGCTTTCGGCGGCATAGAGCTGCGGCTCGATCGCGGCCACGATCGCGTCGGTGATCTCGTCCTGCACGGCGAAGATGTCGGCGAGCTCTCGGTCGTAACGTTCGGCCCAGAGATGGCTGCCGGTCGAGACGTCGTTGAGCTGGGCCGAGATGCGCACCCGCTCGCCGCTCCGCCGCACGCTGCCTTCGACCACGTAGCGCACTCCGAGTTCCCGCGCGACCTCGTGAATGTGCACGGCGCGGCCCTTGTAGACGAAGGAGGAATTGCGCGCGACGACGAAGAACCATCGCAGCTTCGACAGCGCGGTGATGATGTCCTCGCTGATGCCGTCGGAGAAATAATCCTGTTCGGCCTCGCCGCTCATATTGGTGAAGGGCAGCACGGCGATCGCGGGCCGCTCGGGCAGCGCGAAGGTTGCCTGAGCCTGGGCGACACGGACCGGCTCCGGCGCGACCGCGCCGAGTTGTGTCTGGACATCACCGACGAAGCGAAAACCCTTGCGGGTGATGGTGCGGATCAGCGCCTGGCTCGCGCCATTGTCGCCGATCGCCTTGCGCGCCGCGTTGATCCGGCTGGTCAGGGTGGATTCGGAGACGCTGCGCCCGTGCCAGATCTTGTCGATCAACTCGTCCTTGCTGACCACCCGGTCGCGGTTTTGCATGAGGTGGACGACGAGGTCGAAAACCTGCGGCTCCACGGCAATGGGAACCTGCTCGCGGCTCAGCTCGCGCCGGTCGGTATCGAGAAGGTGATCCCGGAACAGAAACTGCACGTCGAAAACTCAGGCCTCATTGTGAAATCGGGCAAGCGAAATGACAAAATGAAATTTGGGTCGAAAATCATGTGTCTTTCGAAGGGGGCGCTTGGTTCATCGCGATTGCGTGATGGCAGCCATGCCCTCTCCGGAGGGGAATACAACCGCAGCTGGAATGTTGTGGTCGGCGGATCGCCGCGGGGGCGGGACCATGCTCGCCGACCCAGCACCGTTATCCTTCGAGGCTCTCGTGCGCTGCTCCGCATCGCACGGTTCGCACCTCGGGGTGACGGAGTAACAGGCTGACGTGCCATCATAACATCGTGGCGCGGTAGATGTGGTGAACGATGAATGTCCATTGCCGAAAAGCGCGGCCTGCGTAAGCTGCCCCCCACATAAAACACACCCAACCCACGAAGAAGTGCCCATGCCAGCTTTCCCCGCCTCCACCACCGTGCTCGACTCCATGCTGTTTCGCGACGCCTTCGGCACGCCTGAGATGCGCGAGGTGTTCTCCGACGTCGCGACGGTCGCGCGCTATGCCGAGGTCGAGGTGGCGCTGGCGACGGCGGAAGCGAAGTGCGGTGTGATCCCGCAAGAGGCGGCCGCGGCGATCGCGGCGCGGACCGACGTCGCCGCGCTCGATTTCGATCTGCTCGGGCAGGAGACCGATGTCGTCGGCTATCCGATCCTCCCTTTGGTGCATCAGATGGTGAAGCAATGCGGCGAGGCCGGCCGCTACGTGCATTGGGGCGCGACCACGCAGGACATCATGGACACGGCTGTTGTGCTGCAACTGCGCGCCGCGATCGAGATCGTCGAACGCGACATCGCCGTGCTGCGCAAGATCCTTGCCGACCTCTCGAAGCGCCATCGCGACACGGCGATGGCGGGCCGAACCCATCTCCAGCAGGCACTGCCGGTGACCTTCGGCTACAAGACCGCGATCTGGCTCGCGATGTTCGATCGCCATGCCGAGCGTCTGGCGCAAATGAAGCCGCGCGTGCTGGTCGGCCAGTTCGCCGGCGCTGCCGGCACGCTGGCCTCGCTTGGCGACAGGGGATTCGAGGTGCAGGCGGCGCTCTGTGCCGAGCTGAAGCTCGGCGTTCCGGCCTCGACCTGGCACGTCGCGCGCGACGGATTCGCCGAAGCCGTGAACTTCCTTGCCCTCGTCACCGGCTCGCTCGGCAAGATCGCGCTGGACATCATGATCATGGCCTCGACCGAGTTCGCCGAGGTCTACGAGCCCTTCGTCAAGGGGCGCGGCGCCTCCTCGACCATGCCGCAGAAGCGCAACCCGATTTCGTCGGAACTGATGCTTGCGGCGTCCAAGGCGGTGCGCCAGCACGCCGGCCTGATGCTCGACGCCATGGTGCAGGATTTCGAGCGTGCCACCGGTCCCTGGCACGCCGAATGGATGGCGATCCCCGAGAGCTTCGTGCTGACCGCGGGCGCGCTGCACCAGGCGAAGTTCGCGCTCGCAGGCCTCATCGTGGACGAGGCGAAGATGAGCGACAATCTCGCCATCAGCCGCGGCCTGATTGTGGCCGAGGCGGTCATGATGGGGCTGGCGCCGCAGATCGGGCGGCAGGAGGCGCATGACGTGGTCTATGATGCCTGCCGTCAGGCCAACGAGAAGGGAATCAGCCTTGCCGATGCGCTGTCCGCAGATTCGCGGATATCGAGCCGCATCGATCGCGCCACAATCGAGGCGCTCACCTCACCGAAAAATTACCTCGGGCTCGCGCCCGCCATGGTCGACCGGGTGCTGAAATCGGCAACGCGTTGAAAACCAAAATGCGTGAAACCGCGTATCTTTCGTGCGTTGCAAGACGCTCGCACACTTGTGCCTTGCGATGTTAGACTTAGATTGAGTGACAGACTTTCGGCAGAGGGCCCGGCATGACCGATCAACGCAACACCCCCACTCCCATCGATCCCGTCAAGCTCGACCGGCTGGCCGAGGTGGCGGTGAAGGTGGGCCTGGGCTTGCGGCCGGGACAGGATCTGCTACTGACGGCGCCCGCGATCGCGCTGCCGCTGGTGCGGCGGATCGCCGTGCATGCCTACAAGGCCGGCGCCGGCCTCGTGACGCCGATCCTGTCGGACGAGGAGATGACGCTGGCGCGCTATCGCCATGGCCACGATGCCAGTTTCGATCGTGCCGCCGGCTGGCTCTACGAGGGCATGGCCAAGGCGTTTTCGGACAACACCGCACGGCTCGCCATCGTCGGCGACAACCCGATGCTGCTGTCCGGCGAGGATCCTTCCAAGGTGGCGCGCGCGAGCAAGGCGAATTCGATGGCCTATCAGCCCGCGCTGGAGAAGATCGTCAACTTCGACACCAACTGGAACATCATCGCCTATCCGAGCCCGTCCTGGGCGAAGCTGGTGTTCCCTGATGATCCCGAGGACGTCGCGGTCGGCAAGCTCGCGGATGCGATTTTCGCAGCGTCCCGCGTCGATCGCGAGGACGCCATGGGCAATTGGGCGAACCACAATGCGGTGCTGCGCGAGCGCACCAACTGGCTCAACGGCCAGCGCTTTCGCGCGCTGCAATATTCGGGTCCCGGCACCGACCTCACCATCGGACTTGCCGACGGCCACGAATGGGAAGGCGGCGCCTCGCTGTCCAAGAACGGCATCAGCTGCAACGCCAATATCCCGACCGAAGAGGTCTTCACCACGCCGCATTGCCGCCGGGTCTACGGCCATGTCGTGAGCTCGAAGCCTCTGTCCTATCAGGGCACGCTGATCGACAACATCGCGGTGCGCTTCGAGGACGGAAAGATCGTCGACGCAAAAGCCTCGCGCGGCGCGGAGGTGCTGAACAAGGTGCTCGACACCGACGAGGGCGCGCGGCGCCTCGGCGAAGTGGCGCTGGTGCCGCATTCCTCGCCGATCTCCCAGAGCGGCCTGTTGTTCTACAACACGTTGTTCGACGAGAACGCAGCGTCTCACATCGCGCTCGGCCAGTGCTATTCGAAATGCTTCGTCAACGGCGCCCAGCTCACGCCGCAGCAGATCGCGGCCCAAGGCGGCAACCAGAGCCTGATCCATATCGACTGGATGATCGGTTCGGCCGAGACCGACATCGACGGCATTTTGGCCGACGGCAGCAAGGTGCCCGTGTTCCGCAAGGGTGAATGGGCGAAATAGCCTGCGTGACTCTCCCTCGATGGGAGAGGTGAGCGCGACGGCGACAGGTTCTCGCTGCACCCATTGCCGGTCATCATTCCTGCGCGGTTCGTTCGAAGAGGCCTGGTGCGCATCCTGCGGCGGAAGCAACATGAGCGCGCCGCCCGGAGCCGGCTACCGGAGCCGCGGGCGTAAAGGCATTGGTGAGCTCCATCCCAGTGCCTTCGCGCATTTTGTCGCACCCGGGAAAGGACCGGGGCATCTGCGCGGATTTGCAAGGGAATCGCGACGTTAACCGGTTTGCGCTTGCTGCTTCCGGCTGATTCTCGAAGCCGGCGTAAGAAAGAATTAAAAACGGACTACTAGCGTCCGGGCATCTTTCGAAACAATCCGGGCCGGGATCCGGCCGCAAATATCATTTCCCGAGGAAGCAGATGTCGCGCGCGTTGATTGAAGTCGGTAGTTGCAATGTGGACCTCGAGCTGCGGCCGATCGAGCCGTCCTGGATCATCGAGGGCAATCCGGTATCCCGCTCGCGTGTCCTGTCGACCAGCGCCGACGGCACCGCCCAGACGATCATCTGGTCCTGCACCGAAGGGCGCTTCAACTGGTACTACGACATCGACGAGACGATCATGATCATGGAAGGATCGATCGTGCTCGAAAGCGACGGCATGCCGCCCAAGCGCTACGGCCCCGGCGATGTCATCTTCTTCCGCGACGGCGCGCATGCGAAATGGCATGTCGAAGGGCACGTCAAGAAGATCGCGTTCTGCCGCAAGACCAATCCGGTGGTGATCGGCTTCCTGATCCGCGTCGTCAACAAGCTGAAGAAGATGTTCGCCTCCACCGGTGAGCGGCGTCCGGCCTCGCTGATGGGTGCCGGCTAAGGCGGACAATAGCGCTTCAAGGACGCTTCCCAGCGGCCACGACGAAGAGGGGGCGGGATCAGCATTCCGGCCCCTCTTTTCGTCATGACGGCAGCTCGAGCCGGTAGACGTCGGTCGCTGTCTGCGAGAACAGCGCCGTTTTCTCGGCTTCGCTCAAGGACGAGGCGATGCGCTTGAACGCGTTGAAGATCACCTGGTAGCTGCACTGGCCCTTGTCCGGCGGGAAATTGCTCTCGAACATCGCGCGCTTCACGCCGAATGCCTCGATGCAGGTCTCGATATAGGGGCGCCATGCCGCGGCAAGCTCCTCGGATGACGGCGGTCTCTCGCGCAGATGGAAATCGTAGCCGAGCAGGCACATTGCGAGCCCGCCGAGCTTCACCGCCACGTTCTCGCAGGTCGCGATCTCCTGGATCGACGCGCGCCATTGCGGAAACACCTCCTCGCGCCGGCCCGCAAAGCGACCGACGCCGGCTGGGCCGCCGCAATGATCGAGCACGATCCTGGTATCGGGGAAGGCGCGCGCCAGCTCGGTCAGTTCGCCGATCTGCGGATGGAATAGCCAGGCATCGAAGCTGAGGTTCAGCGGCGCCAGACAGGCAAATCCCTTGCGGAAGCTCGCGTCCTGCAACAGCCCCTTCGGCCTGTTCGCATACATGCCGGCGACGGTGGGGTCTTCGTCCCAGGCCGAGGAATGCCTGATGCCGCGGAAGCGTCCATTGCCCGCCGCGATCTCGGCTTCCAGCACCGGCCTGGCGGCGTCTCCCAGCAGAAGATTGGCGTGGCTGACGATACCGGCGCAGATCGCGGCCTTGCCGTAACCTCCGCTGGCGCTCATCGCCGCGACGCCATTGGCGAACTCGACCTCGCCGATCGGCCGGAATGCCTCAGGCCCATGCGCGCGGTACATCGAGCGGCAATCGACATAGACGGTGGCGATGATGTTGTGGCCGGACGCGATGTCGGCCGCCATCTCCTCGATCAGATAGCGATGGCCGCGATTCCAGAGATGGTGGTGGGGATCGACGATCGGCCGCGCCGGATCGATGATTTCCTCCTGGTGCAGCGCGAGCCAGTCCTCGCGCGGCTCGACGAATAGCCCGCTCGTGTTGGCAGGCAGACCGCTTGCGGCCATCGGCGTTCGCTCCCTCTATGTTTTTGTGGAAGGAGCCTAGCATCTGATCTCTTCACGCAGCAGCGCGCGTTCTGCAACCGCGTCCGTCGCCGCGAGCACAGCGGCGCTTTCGTCAGCCCTTGCGCCGCTTCGCCCTCACATCGACCACGAGCCGCCAGTCGGTCGCGGCGGCCGGTCTGGATTCGCCGAGCCAGTGAAAGGAGGCGTCCGTGATCTCGGTAAAGCTCCACCGCGTCAGCTCGCCGGCTTCGGTCGTGCCTTCCTGCACGATGTCCTCACCACGCGGACGGCCGATCTGCTGGCGGAACACGCTGCGGCCGGGATCGAACCAGGAAATCCGCCACGCATCGATGGTTGGATCGTAAACGCGCAGCGTCGTGCCGTACCAATTGCCGGCGATCGGGAAGGCCGGCGCGCCCGTCGGCCGGGGTATGATCCAGACGTCCTGGACGGCGCGCCCTTCCAGCACCCAGCCAAAATCGATCTCGCCGGGCGCTACATGTTTCGTTCCGCCGGGTCCATGGGCCGTGATCTCGGCATCCCAGTCGCCGACGAAGCGGCCGTAAAGCTGAAGCGCCGCCGCGTGCTCGGGATTCGGTCCGTTCGCGTGCAACAATCTCGCAAAGTCGGTCATGTCGATCTCCTGTCGCGGGGAGATCAGCACCTAGGGCCGGCAGCCGGCTTGGAGAAAATTGCGCCTCAGACTCCGTCGAGGATGATCACGGTCGGCTTTGGCGGCAGCGTATCCCGCGACATCCGGAACGAGCGCTCGATGCGCCGGTCGATCTCGAACTGCTGGCCGATCCGGCGCATGAAGTCGTCGAGCGGGGTGGCGAAGCGGTGCATCGGCAGCACCACCGAGGCACGCAGCCGCCTAGTGATCTCGGAGATGCCGTCCAGCGACATGGTGTAGGTGCCGTCGATCGGCACCATCACGATGTCGATCCGCCCGATCTGGGCGAAATGGCTGTCGTCGAGCTTGTGGTGAAGGTGGCCGAGATGGCCGATGCAGAGGCCGGCCGCCTCGAAGATGAAGATGGAATTGCCGTCGCGGATCATGTCGGTCCCGGCATCGTCGCCGAAATAGCGGCGGATGTCGGTCGTGACGTTGCGGATGAAGGTGTCGTTGATGCGCTCCGACACGATCGCCGGCTTGCCGTCCTCACTCCAGCCATGCAGCACATGGGGAATTCGTTTGTCGGGATACAAGGAATAGTGCGTGCTGTGCGCCCGGTTCATGGTGACGACGTCGGGCAACCGTCCCACCTGGTATGCGCCGCTATAGTCGGTCGCGATGCGCAAGCCGGCGGGCGTGTCGATGAAATAGGTGGAATGGCCGGCATAGGTGATCTCGACCTCGGCCGCAGCTGCCGCCTGTCGGAACGCAGCCGGCATCACGCGGGGCGCCGCGTTCGCCATCGCCAGGCATTCGCTGCGTTGAGGAGGCTGCTGGGCAAGGGCAGGAGCGAAGGATATGCCGAACAGCGCCAGAGTCGCCGAAACCAGTCGCCACATGCATCCGTCCCCGATGACTTCGGGGGAAAGTCTAGCGTGCTATGCTGCACGTCGCCAATGGCCTGTGATCAACAGCGCGTCAGTGTCGCACCTTCACCCTCGCCTGGGGCTGAACCTCCAGGTAGCGGCGACGAGGCTGGCTGTGATCAGGCCGCTGATCAGGCCGGCAAGCGGCAGGGCGAGCAGCAGAGCGGCGGTCGCGGCCCATCCGATTGAGGAGAAGGCTTCGGCGAAGGTCGCAAGCCGCGAAGACGTCTGGCGGCGGCGGAATTGGCTGCGCCGGGCCTGCACCCGGAACCAGAGCTGGATCGCCGTCGCCGAGGCCGCGGCGATGACGATCGCGCCGGCGCTGATGGCCGCCTGGAATGGCGAGGCGAAGGCCAGCGCCGCGACCAGCGGACTGAAGATCACGGCGCTTGCGATCAGCACCACCTCGATCTTGGCGCGGATGACGCTGGATGACATCAGCGGCGCGGTGGCGACGAGGTCGGGGGCGTCCTCGCCCGAGATCGTCAGCCAGGCCAGCCCGCCGGCAAGCTGTCCGGCCGCCATCACGATGACAGGCGTGATCAGCGTCAGCGCCGCGGAGCTGTCGGCAAAGCTGCGCCAGAGCAGGAGCGCCGGCGGGACCAGATAGAGCAGCTGCATCAATGTCTGCGAGATCAGCCAGGGATCGCGCCAAAGGAGCATGAATTCCTTGCGCCGCAGCGCCTGCTGGCGCGATCCGCCGCGGAACGGGCGCTCCTTCGCGCGGGCATGGGCGGACGTGCCGTACGCCGCCGCATCGATCGCGGTGTCGGCGAAGCGGTGCGAGAAGATCGCCATCACGCTGCCGAGCAGCACCAGGGCGAGCGCGAGAAGCAGCAGCAGCGCCTCGCTGTCGCCCATGGTCGCCCGCGCCGGCCACCACCAGATGCTGTCGATGTCGGGCGCGTAGGCGGCAAGGCTCCCCGAGGTCAGAATGGTGAAGCGCGACAGCGTGCCGTAGGACATGATGGCCGCGACCTGGACCGCGATCACGAAGCCCGCACCGATGATCGCGGCGAGGATCTGGGCGATCAGGCGCGTTCGCGCCGGGCCGATCAGGCGGAACAAGAGAATGGTGACGGCGATCGCGATCGCCGCGGCCGACAGGCCCATCGCAACGACGACGCCGAAGGCGGCAAGCCAGCGCGCGCCGCCGCCGATCACCAGCACGTCGATGAAGGGCGTCGAGAACAGCAGCGCGAGCACGGTGACGGTCAGCGCAATGGCGGCGATGCGGACCGAGAACAGATTGGCCAGCGTCGCCGGCGAGGACATGATCAGGTCGAGATCGGCGCGGGCGTAGAACACCCGCGTCACCGATTCGATCGCCTGCGACAGCATCAAGGTCCAGGCGAGAAAGATCGTCGCCGAAATCATGATCAGCGAGGACTTGTCGAGCGGCAGCTGCAGGTCGGCGAAACGGCCGATCACCGCCCAGGCCGGCAGGTGCAGCAGCGCGGCGAAGCAGAGCAGGCCGATGACGGCAGCGCGCGCCCGCTTGCGCCGCCCGCCGGTCATCATGGCGAACCATTCGCGCCAGGCGAGCCGCAGCTCGTGGCGGGCAAACCACGACAGCGCCGTCGCCGAGCTCATGCTGCGGCCTGAAGCGTCACCAGCGCGATGAAGAGATCCTCCAGGCTGGTGTCGGCATGGCCGTTTTGTTGACGCAGCTCCGCCAGCGTGCCTTCGGCGACCAGGCGCCCGGACGCGATCACGCCGATGCGGTCGGCCATGCGCTCGGCGACCTCGAGAATATGCGTGGTCATGATGACGGTGCAGCCGGTGCGGACGCGCTCGCTGAGCAGGCCCTTCACGTGGCGTGCGGAGACGGCATCGAGCCCCGTCAGCGGCTCATCGAGAATGATGAGGCGGGGATCGTGCACCAGTGCCCCTGCGAGAGCGACCTTCTGGCGCATGCCCTTGGAAAATCCCTCGCAGCGCTCGCGCCGGTGCGCCTCGAGCCCGAGCGAGCCGAGCAGCTCTTGCGCGACCGGTTCCGAGGCCGATGGGGCGATGCCCCAGAGCCCGGCGACGAACTCGAGATATTCGAGCGGGGTCAGCTTGTCGTAGATCATGGGCTCGTCGGAGACCCACGCCATCACCTGCTTGGCGGCGGTTGGGTATTGGAGTGCGTCGATGCCGAAGATCGAGACCGTGCCGGCATCGGGGCGCAGCAGGCCCGCAACCATGCGCAAGCTGGTGGTCTTGCCGGCGCCGTTGGGGCCGACCAGCGCATAGAATTCGCCGGCATGAACGGTGAGATCGAGGCTGTCGACCGCCGGACGGTCAAAACGCTTCGTTAACCCTCGGACTTCCAGCGCCGAGTTGTCCGGCTTCATGACGGCCACACCATCCGGTTTTGCATGCCCCGAGACCATGACCCGAAGATATTTCGGCACGGTGAATCGTTTTGACGCAAATTCCTCATCCGGGATCGACCAAAGGCAAGTCACCGTTTGTTGACAGCGCGCGGGCGTTCAGGCTGAATTGGTACCGGGACAAATGGCGCTAACGCAGCGAAACGACTGCGTAGCGACTGGACACAAGATGCGGCAAGGCGGTCAGGAAGAGCCGCCGGTTGCATCGGGAGGACACGCGTCGATGCTGGATTTTGTTCAGCAGCTGGTCAGCGGTGTTGCGCTCGGCTGCGTTTACGGCCTGATCGCGCTCGGCTTCGTGCTCGTCTACAAGGCCACCGAGGTCGTCAACTTCGCCCAGGGCGACCTGATGATGCTGGGCGGCTTCTTCGCCTTCACCTTCATCGGCATGATGGGCCTGAACTACTGGATCGGCTTTGCCGGTGCGGTGGCCGCGATGGCTCTGTTCGGCATGCTGGCGGAGCGCGTGGTGGTACGGCCGATCCTCGGCTATCCGCAGTTTTCGATCATCATGGCGACGATCGGGCTGGGCTATTTCCTGCGCTCGGTCGCCGGCATGATCTGGGGCACCGACGACCTGAAGATCGAGACGCCGTTCAGCCAGGGCGTGCTGCGCATGGGCTCGCTGGTGCTCGCCTACGACAAGCTCTCGGTGATCGCGGCGACGATGATCCTCTGTACGCTGCTGTGGCTGTTCTTCAACAAGACCACGCTCGGCACCGCAATGCGCGCCAGCTCCGAGAACATGCTCGCGGCCTATTACATGGGCATTCCGGTCAAGCGCGTGGTGTCGGTCGTCTGGGCGATCAGCGCGGCGGTCGCGACCTGCGCCGGCGTGCTGCTGGCGCCGATCACCTTCATCCACTCCAATGTCGGCCTCGTGCTCGGCCTCAAGGCGTTTCCCGCCGCCGTGCTCGGCGGCTTCGGCTCGATCCCGGGCGCAGTGGTCGGCGGGGTCTTGATCGGCGTGATCGAGAGCATGGCCGGCTTCTACCTGCCCGAAGGCTGGAAGGATGTCGCGCCCTATGTCGTGCTGCTGACCGTGCTGCTCTTGAAGCCCGAGGGCCTGTTCGGCCTCCACGTCCGCAAGAAGGTCTGAACGCCATGCGCTTCCTGTTCAAGACCGACTACGAAGACGACATCAAGCTGGTCCCGCATTCGGGCTACGTCGTCTCCTACGGCATCCTGCTCGCGCTGCTGCTGATCGCGCCCCATGTGCTCTCCAGCTATCTGATGAGCCAGCTCGTCTTCGTCTGCATCTATGCAATCGTCGGCGTGGCGCTCTTGATCCTGACCGGCTTCACCGGCCAGGCTTCGCTCGGGCACGCCGCGTTCCTCGCGATCGGGGCCTATACGGCTGCCTATCTGCAGACATACAACGTGCCGTTCCCGGTCTACTTCCTCGCCGCCGGGCTCTTGACCGGCATCATCGGCGCGATGGTCGGCTTTCCCGCCCTCCGGCTCACCGGCATCTACCTCGTCATCGCCACGATCTCCTTTGCCTTGATCGTCGAGGAAATTCTGGCGCGCTGGGAGAGCGTCACCAATGGCAACGAGGGCATGCGGGTCAAGACGCTGTCGCTGCTCGGCGTCGCCGTGCCGCGCGATAGTCCGACCTTCTATTACCTCTGTCTCGCCGTGCTGGTGCTGACCATCGTCGGCACGCTCAACCTCCTGCGCTCCCCGACGGGGCGCGCCTTCGTCGCGATCCGCGACTCCGAGACGGCGGCGCGCAGCATGGGCGTCAACGTCGCGATCTACAAGGTGAAGTCCTTTGCGATCTCGGCGGCGATCACCGGCTTTGCCGGCGTGCTGTTCGCGCACAAGCTCTCCTTCATTTCGCCGGAGATGTTCACGCTCCAGCTCTCGATCGAGTTCATCATCGTGATCCTGATCGGCGGAACCTTCAGCCTGCACGGTGCGGTGCTGGGCGCGATCTTCATCGTGATGATCGATCCGTTCCTGACGTATCTGAAGGACGACATGCCCGGCATGATCGCCGGGATCGCTGCGACATTCGGCGCCGGCCCGGCCACCGCGGGAAGCATCCAGTCGAGCGTCGCGGCCTTCGCCTCGCTCAACGGCCTGAAGGGAGCGATCTACGGCATCATCATCGTGCTGTTCGTGCTGTTCGAGCCGCTCGGGCTCTACGGCCGCTGGCTGAAGATCAAGCTCTTCTTCCAGCTGTTCCCGCTCTACAAGCGCGCCACCTTCAAGCGGCAGAAGATCTACGTGAAGTCGGAGCGCAATCGATGAGCTATTTCCGTGCCGAGAACCTGTCGCTGCATTTCGGCGGCCTCAAGGCCGTCGATGCGGTCTCGTTCGCGGTCGAGAAGGGCGAGATCCTCTCGATCATCGGACCCAACGGCGCCGGCAAGAGCTCGATCTTCAACCTGATCTCGCGGATCTACCGGCCGACCTCGGGCCGCATCTTCTTCGAAGACCAGGACATTACCGAAGAGCCGCCCTACGACATCGCCAGGCTCGGCATCGCCCGCACCTTCCAGAACATCGAGCTGTTCGAGAATGCGACCGTGCTGTCGAATCTCCTGGTTGGCCGCCACCGGCACTCGACCACGCAGCTCTGGCAGGAGCTGCTGTTCCTGCCGAGCGTGCGGGCCAACGAGAAGGTGCATCGACGCCGGGTCGAGCAGGTCATCGAGTTCCTCGATCTCGAACCCTTTCGCGACAAGCTGATCTCCGGCCTGCCCTACGGCGTGCGCAAGGTGATCGAGCTGGCACGCGCGCTGTGCTCGGAGCCGAAACTGATCCTGCTCGACGAACCGTCCTCCGGCCTCAATGTCGAGGAGACCGACGACATGTCGTTCTGGATCCGCGACCTGAAGAACGAGCTCGGCGTCACCGTGCTGATGGTCGAACACGACATGTCGCTGGTCAATCGCGTCTCCGATCGGGTCATCGCGCTGAACTACGGCCGGGTGCTGGCGATGGGCTCGCCTGCCGAGGTGCAGCAGCACCCAGATGTCGTCGCCGCGTATCTGGGAGCCTGACCGATGGATGCCGCTGTGAGCCCGGATATCATCCTGAAGCTCTCCAACGTCGAGAGCTATTACGGGCCGATCATGGCGATCCGGGGCATCTCGCTGGAGGTGCCGCGCGGCCGCATCGTCACGCTGCTCGGCGCGAACGGGGCCGGAAAGACCACGGTGCTGAAGACCATCTCGGGCATCCTCGATCCGCAGAAGGGCGCGATCGAGTTTCTGGGCAGGCCGATCCAGCGCATGGAGGCTGACCGGATCGTGCGGCTTGGTCTCAGTCACGTGCCGGAGGGGCGCGAGGTGTTCCCGTTCCTCTCGGTGCGCGAGAACCTGATGATGGGCGCGTATCCCCGCAAGGACCGGGACGGCGTCGCGGAGGATCTGGAGCGCGTCTACGGCTATTTCCCGCGGCTGAAAGAGCGCATCAACCAGCCGGCCGGACAGCTCTCCGGCGGCGAGCAGCAGATGCTCGCGATCGGACGTGCGCTGATGAACCGGCCGACGCTGCTGCTGCTCGACGAGCCCTCGCTCGGCCTGTCGCCGCTGCTGGTGAAGGAGATCTTCGCCATCATCCGCAGGGTCAACGAGGAGCAGGGCATGTCGATCCTTTTGGTCGAGCAGAACGCCAAGGTGGCGCTGGAGACCGCACATTACGGCTATGTACTGGAGATCGGCCGAATCGTGATGAACGACAGCTGCGACCGCTTGATGCATTCCCAGGACATCCAGGAGTTCTACCTTGGCGCCAAGGAGGCGGGCGCGCGAGGCGAGCGGCGCTGGAAAAAGAAGAAGACGTGGCGGTGAGGAAGAGCTGGCAGTAAGATGAGCTTGCCATCCGCAACATAGACCGCCGGCAAGGCAGGCAGCGGAGGCAGGCGACGAGGAGGGAGGAGAGGCGCATGGCCCGACCGGCGGTGCTGACGGTCGCTGATACGATCGCGAAGAGCTTCTTGCGCGCCGCCGAGACGCGGGGCGACAGGCCGGCGATCCGCGAGAAGAAATTCGGCATCTGGCAGCCGACGAGCTGGCGCGAATGGCTGGAAATCTCGAAGGAGATTGCCTACGCGCTTCGTGCGATCGGATTCATGCCCGGCGAGGTCGCCTCCATCGTCGCCAATGCGGTTCCGGAATGGGTCCACGCCGACATGGGCATCCTGTGCGCCGGCGGCGTCTCCTCCGGAATCTATCCGACCGATTCCTCGTCCCAGGTCGAGTATCTCGTCAACGATTCCCGCACCAAGGTGATCTTCGCCGAGGACGAGGAGCAACTCGACAAGATCCTCGCCTGCCGCGCACGTTGCCCGTCCCTGCAGAAAATCATCGTGTTCGACATGGAAGGCCTCAGCGGCTTCTCCGACGACATGGTGATGTCGATCGACGAGTTTCGCGCGCTCGGCCGCAACCACATGGTCGGCCGCGAAGCGCTGTGGCAGGAGATGATCGACAGCCGCGGCGCCGGCGATCTCGCGATCCTCGTCTATACGTCCGGCACGACCGGCCCGCCCAAGGGGGCGATGCACGCCAACCGCAGCGTCACGCACCAGATGCGGCACGCCAACGACTTCATCCCGGCGCAAGAGGACGAAGACCGGCTGATCTTCCTGCCGCTCTGCCATGTCGCCGAGCGCATCGGCGGCTACTACATCTCGGTCGCGCTTGGCTCAGTGATGAATTTCGCCGAGAGCCCGGAAACCGTGCCGGACAATTTGCGCGAGGTGCAGCCGACCGTCTTCCTCGCGGTGCCGCGCATCTGGGAAAAGTTCTATTCCGCCATCACCATCGCGCTGAAGGATGCGACGCCGCTGCAGCAATGGGTCTATCGGCGCGCGATCGGCATCGGCTACCGCATGGTCGAGTGCAGGCTCGAGGGCAGGGCGCCACCGCTGTCGCTGCGCCTCGCCAACCGCATCGCCTACCAGGTCGCGTTCCGCAACATTCGCCGCATGATCGGGCTCGACCGCTGCCGCATCGCATTCACCGGCGCGGCGCCGATCGCGCCGGAGCTGATCCGCTGGTATCTGGCGCTCGGCATCGACGTGCACGAGGTCTACGGCCAGACCGAGAATTGCGGGGTCGCCACCATGATGCCGGCGGAAAGGATCAAGCTCGGCTCGGTCGGCACCGCGGTGCCCTGGGGCGAGGTCGCGCTGTCGCCCGACGGCGAGATCCTGATCAAGGGCGACTTCCTGTTCATGGGCTATCTGAACCAGCCGGAGAAGACCGCCGAGACCATCGATTCGCGCGGCTGGCTGCACACCGGCGACGTCGGCGCCATCGACAATGAAGGCTTCGTCCGCATCACCGACCGGATGAAGGACATCATCATCACCTCCGGCGGCAAGAACATCACGCCGTCCGAGATCGAGAACCAGCTCAAGTTCTCGCCTTACATTTCCGACGCCGTGGTGATCGGCGACAAGCGGCCGTATCTCACCTGCCTCGTGATGATCGACCAGGAGAACGTCGAGAAGTTCGCCCAGGATCACGATATCCCCTTCACCAATTACGCCAGCCTGTGCCGGGCGAGGGAGATCCAGGACCTGATCGGGCGCGAGATCGAACAGGTCAACGGCAATTTTGCCCGCGTCGAGACCATCAAGAAGTTCTATCTGATCGAGCGCCAGCTCACCCCGGAGGACGAGGAGCTGACGCCGACCATGAAGCTGAAGCGCGGCTTCGTGAACAAGCGCTACGCTGCCGAGATCGAGGCGATGTATCGCGAACGTGCGGTGGCGTGACGATCTGGGTCGATTCGAGAAAGCGAAGGAGCCGTGGCCCTCGCCCTTCGTCCAACACGGGCCTTTAGGAGAGGAGACGTCAATGTCGAAATCGTTCAGCGCATTCGGCCTTGCTGTGGGTGCCGTGGTGCTCACCTGTCTGCCGGCCGCAGCGCAAACCAAGGTCACCAACCAGGGCATCTCGGCAACCGAGATCGTCGTCGGCACTCACCAGGACCTGTCGGGTCCGATCAAGGGCTGGGGCGTCCCGGTCGCAAACGGCATGAAGATGGCGGCCGAGGAGATCAATGCGTCCGGCGGGATCAACGGCCGAAAGATTCGGCTGGTCGTCGAGGACAGCGGCTATGATCCGAAAAAGGCCGTGCTGGCTTCGCAGAAGCTGATCGAGCGCGACAAGATCTTCGCGATGGTCGGACCGATGGGATCGCCGACAGTGCTCGCCGCGCAGGACATCCTCTTCGATGCCGGCGTTCTGCAGCTGTTCCCGCTGACGGCGGCCGAGTTCACCTTCAAGTTCGATCCGGCCAAGCCGCAGGAGCGATTGAAGTTCAACAACCTGCTGCCATACGTCGAGAGCACGCGGGCCGCGCTGAAATACATGATGGAGTGGAAGGGCTTCAAGAAGCCCTGCATCATGCATCAGGATGACGAGTATGGGAAGAACGTGCTCGACGGCTTCAATCAGCAGCTCACCGCCATGAAGGCGCAGCCGGCTTCGATCACGAGCTACAAGCGCGGTGCCTCCGATTTCAGCGCGCAGATCGCCAAGATGAAGTCCGACGGCTGCGACCTCGTCGTGCTCGGCACCGTGCTCCGCGAGACCATAGGGGCGATGTCCGAAGCCAAGAAGCTCGGCTGGGACGTCACCTTCCTCGGTGCCACTCCCACCAACGTGATGGAGGTTCCGGCGCTGGGCAAGGAAGCCGTCGAGGGTCTTTATGCCGCCAGCGGCTTCGAGATTCCCTATGAGGACACCGCCAAGGGCAAGGTGAAGGATTGGCTCGTGAACTACAAGAAGATGTTCAACGCAGACGCCAACACGCAGGCGATCATCGGCTACAACGCAATGATGACCTTCGCCTTCTACGCGAACAAGGCGGGCAAGGATCTGACGGGCCAGAAGATGCTGGACTCGCTCGAGTCGGGCGAGAAATTCCTCGACATCTTCAACTCGCCGCCGACCAAGTTCTCCAAGACCGACCACCTCGCCAACACCATCACCCAGGTGCAGCAGGTCAAGGGCGGCCGCTGGGTGCTGGTGAAGGACAATCTGATGTTCTGATGTTTGCTTTCCCCCTCCCCTGGAGGGCAGGGCAATCGCATATGAGGAAATGCGGCGGGAAACTCGCTGCGGCCATCCTTCGAGACGCCCGCCTCCGGCGGGCCCTCAGGATGAGGCCGGAGTGTGCAGCGGCAGTTTCAAGGGTACCGCTTTAGCGAAGCCTCATCCTGAGGAGACCGCAAAGCGGTCGTCTCGAAGGACGAGGCGCTTGCTCAGGCCCGTCCGAAAAGTCATATGCGATAGCCCTGCCCTGGAGGGGGAGGGTCGATCGCGAAGCGCGAGCGGGGGGTGATCTCTCAACACGGGCACTGTTCGTTGGGGAGGGACCTTCACCCCACCCCGTCTCACATCTCGCTGCGCTCAATGTGAGCCGACCCTCCCCCTCCAGGGAGGGTTAAGGGTTCATGATCCCCCACCCGCGGTGCCCGAGTTCACCGGCGCCAGCTCGTCTTCCCGGCAGCGCCAGCCATCGGCGGCCTTCACGAAGGCGAACGTCCGCTGGATCCTCAGGCGGCGCGTGACGCTGAAGGCCTCGGTGGAACGTCCGTTGTTGCCGGCTTCCGGCTGCGGACGACCCGTCCTGGCGTCCCAGCACGTGCCGGTGCAGGCGGAGGCAACCTTGCTGCACATGGTGAAAGGCGCCAGCACGGCCATTTCGATTTCGCCGGTGACCTGCGCCTCCTGCTCGGTCACCTGGCTATCGATGGCATAGACGCGGTTGATGCGCAGGAAGCTGCCGCAGGAATTGGCCGCATGGATGCGCGCGGCGCAGAAATCGACCGCGTCGGTGTCGGGTGAGCGTGCCGCGACCTGCCGGCCGAACACCTTCTTGGGGTCGCCCTTCGCCGCGCGGACTTCATCGGTCTTGCGCTTCAAATGGTCGGCGAGACAATCCTCCGCGGATTCGAGCTCTTGCAGCGGCACGTTCTCCTTGCCGACCAGATTGCATTTGCGGTCGCGCTCTCGCGTCCACCTTCCATATTCGGCGAAGGCAAAGCGGGCCGCAGTCGGGGCCAGCTTGCCGATCAGGCCGAGCGCCTGGCCGTTGAGCTCGGTTTCGGCAAGCGCCAGCGACGGGTCGGCGCAGATCAGCGCGCCCGCTGCGGTGTTGGCCGCGAGGCAGTCGAAATCAGGATCGCGTACGATCGCGGCGCGCTCCTCGGTCACCTTGAGCAGGCACGCCTTCACCCGGTCGAAATCGTCGGGGCGGATTGCGGTCCGGCCGACGATGTCGCAGCCGAGATTGCGCTGGCGGATCCAGATCGCATTCTCCTCGATTGCAGGCAGGCGATCGGGCAGGCGGGCGAGCCGCGCCTCGATCGCCGTGCTCAGCTTCTCGGCGGCGGCGGCAAGCTCGGCGTCACCGCAGAATAGTTGGTTGGAGAGATCGCGAATCTGCTGGCATTTGTTCTTGGCAAACAGCGGCAGCCTGTCGGCGATCGAGCGTTCGGATTGCGCGGAGGCGGGCGTTGCCGGCAATGCCAGCAGCGCAAGCACAGACAGCACGATGAATCGCATTTCCGCCGCCCCGCATGGAAAACAGCATGCTAGCGTCTGGGATCGAGCGGCGAAATGGCTTTGTGGTGGGGGGGAATCCGGCCTGCAGGGAGGATCAACGCGCCTCTGCGGCCGCGATCGAGACTCGCACCGGTTCGTCGACATACTTCATCACGGCCGATTGGTAGAGCACGAACAGCGGCTGATAGCTCCGCTCGGCGTCGTCCTCGACCATCGCCATGCGGCGATTGTCGAGCATCAGCCAGTGGCCGTCGAGCCGTGCAGCAGCAATCGCGTGCTCCTCGCCGGCGCGGATGTCGCGCACCACGAGGATGCGGAGGTCTTCGGGAGGAACGCCCGCCAGCCGCAGCGCGGCGAGCTTGGCGATGGCATAGTCTTCGCAATCGCCGGCGCCGCGCGCGAAGGTCGCAAGCGGCGAGCTCCAGACGTCGTCGTTGTCGTCATTGGCGGCGTGGATGGCGAGATTGATGGCGCGGTTGGTCTCGCCGAGGCGCGCACGGCCGTCGCGGGCGCGGGCCTGGTCGACGATGGCGAGCAGCTTCAGGGCAGCGGGCGAAACGCAATTGTCCCGGTCGCCGTCGCACAGCGCGAGCTGCACCATGTCGTCGTCGAGCTTGTCCTTCAGCGTCGACCATTTGTGCTGGAGGCCGCCGGACGAGATGGCGAAGGCGAACACGCCGAACGGTTCGGCGGATTTGCGCACGAGGACGCCGGCGCCCGGCGACAGCAGCGTGCCGGCGCGAAGCTCGGCGGCCGATCCGAGCAGGATCAAGCCGCATAAGATCAGGGTTGCGCGCCAGGCGCGCGAGCGAGCAGCGGTCTCCATCTGACATCCCCTTCCCAGGCTTCGCGAGATCCCCCTCGATCTCGACGTGCCGGGCTTTGTTGCTTTCCTGGAGATAGTGCGAGGCGGGCCGTTTTGTTCTGCTTAACGCGCCCGGCAGGGGTCCCAAAACCGTGGGACAGGCTGAAACAGGCTTGCCCAAATTGCCTAAAATTTTACGATCCCGAAGCTACGAGGGGCCCCGCTGCCGCGAAATGGATCCAGTTGCAGGCAGAAGTTGCGAGGTCACTGATTCTGCGCCTTAGGCTAACGGCCCGCTATTTCACGGGTTCTGTTAGTTAGGTCACAGATTTAGCGCCGTATTTGCCGCAGGATGATGCAGGGCATCATGCAAGAAAGATGACGCGAGTATCTCTTCGACCAACTTTACGATGAACAACTTGGGATGATGGGAAATGCGTGCATCTAAGCTCATTTCGACTTCAGAATGCTTGGAACGTTACTTCAGCTTCTCTGGGGTGGCACCGCCCTGCGGAGGCTGTTACGGCCAGGTGACGCGAAATCACACAAGCAATAGATGGTTTCGCTAAGGACTTGGTAATGCTAAGCAAGCTTAGGTAGTTGATACTTACTTAAATTTTAACCCTTTTCACGGTGCCCGGTTGAATTACGCTGGCAAATTCGACGCCGCGACGTCCTTGGACGGCCAGGGTTCCGGTTCGCCCGGCCATGTCCATGCCGATTCCTTTGCGGCCAAGCCTTTCATCGCAAAGGCGCATGGCCATGTGCCTGATGGCGCGTTCGTTGTTCCCGACCCTAACCTGATCTTCAACGGCGAGTTCAAGCGCGCCGGCCTCGATCTCGTGCTGTCCCACGAAGGTCAGGAGTTCGTGGTTCACGACTATTTCAGGGGCGACAAGCGCGCCGCGGTCGCCTCGCCCGACGGCGCCCACCTCACCGGCGACATCGTCAACGCTCTCACCGGCCACGTCCAGGTCGCCCAGGCCGCGCCCGGAGCCGCTGCGGCCCAGGTCATCGGCCACGTCACAAAACTCTCGGGCAGCGCGACCGCCATCCGCAACGGCGTCTCGGTCATCCTGAACAACGGCGACAATGTCGAGAAGGGCGACGTGGTCTCGACCGGCGCCGATTCGACGCTCGGCATCACCTTCATCGACGGCACCGTGTTCGGCCTGTCCTCCAATGCGCGGATGGTGCTGAACGAGATGGTCTACGACCCCAATGGGTCGAGCAACTCCTCGCTGCTCAGCCTGGTTGCGGGCACCATCACCTTCGTCGCCGGCGAGACCGCCAAGCACGGCGACATGAAGGTCGACACGCCGGTCGCGACCATGGGCATCCGCGGCACGGCGGTGCTGACCCAGATCAACTTCGTCGTTCCCGCCGGTGGCGGCGATCCGCAGCCGCAGGCGAGCTTCCAGGTGTTGGTCGAGCCGAACGGCACGACCGGCTCCTACATCCTGTTCGACAAGATCACGCTGCTGCCGATCGCGACGGTCAACCAGGCCGGCCAGATGATCCAGATCAGCGGCGGCAACGTCTCGATCACCAATGCGCTGATGTCGCCGGAGGTGCAGAAGCTGATCACGGACGTGTTCACGCTGAAGTTCACCGACAACAACACCAACACCAAGCTGACCACGAACTTCACCGACACGATCACGCCGATCAGCTTGGACTTCGTGTTCAAGTCGGGGTCCGGCCCTGTCGCGATCGCGACATTCGTCAATCTCGGTTCGCAGGAACGCAGCGGCCCCGGCAATTCCACGCCGCAGGCCACCCGTGTTCCCGGCCAGCCGATCGTGCAAAGCTTCGACGCCGGCGGCAATGTAAAGACGGCCTTCTCGCTGAGCGAGCGCACGGACACCACCGGCGACACGCATGCCGATACGGTCACCGGCCTGATCAGATTCCTCGATCAAAATCTCGGCGACCGGCCGACGGTGTCGGTGAGCCTCGCCGAGGCGCCGAACTACGTCTACAAGAGCGCCGGCCAGCAGGACGTTACCACCTCGCTCACCGAGCTCCAGAAGCAGGGCATCGCAGCGACGCAGATCCAGATCAGCGTCGTTGCCGACCCCGCCAACGAGAACAACGGCTCGGCGGTCTGGACCTACACGATCCCCGACAAGGTCTTCGACTTCCTCGCGGCCGGCGAAACCCTGACGCTGACCTACATGGTCCGCGTCGACACCAATTTCTCGGTGAACCCCGAGTCCAGGTTCATCCCGATCACCATCACGATCACGGGAACGAACGACAAGCCCACCGTGGCGACGTCGGGCGGGATCGTCATCGAGAAGGTCGGGACCGGTAACGAGGCTCTGGACACCATCACGGGCACCGTCACCTTCACCGACGTCGATCTGACGGACCGGCCGATCGTGAGCGCGGCGCTCTCGTCGACCCAGCCGTTCAAATATCTCGATGCCGAAGGCAACGACATCACCGCGACGTTGACGCCGCAGCAACTCGCCGCGATCGCGGCCGTCAAGGTGCCGCTGACGGTGGTGCAGGGCGCGGGCAACGGCAACAACGGCTCGGCCACCTGGACCTACAGCGTTTCCGACCATCTCTTCGACTTCCTTGCCGAGGACGAGAAGCTGATCCTCAATTACGTGGTGCAGGTCGATGACGGGCACGGCGGCATCGTCAGCACGCCGCTCACGGTTTCCATCAATGGTGCCGACGTCAATGTCGAGGGCACCAACGACGTACCGACGATCGTCGAGGACGACACGATCCCGACCGGCGCGGTAACCGAGGATGCGGCAACCCTGACGGCGAACGGCACCATCGCCTTCAACGACCCTGATCTCACGGATACCCACACCGCGAGTTATGTCCTGAAGACGACGACGTCGAGCGCGCATTTGCCCGGCTTCACCGACGGGACCTCGCATATCGGCACGTTCACGCTGACGGCGGTGAGCGAGAGTCCCGGCGTCAGCTCGCGAGGGTCGGTCGGCTGGACCCTTGCGATCGACAATAACGATCCGGTGTTGCAGTCGCTGGCCGAAGGCCAGACCGTCACGCAGGTTTATACCGTTACGGTCGACGACCATCACGGGGGGACGGTCACCAAGGACGTCACGGTCACCATCACCGGTACCAATGACGCGCCGACCATCACGAGCGACGCAGACGCTGCAACGGGGAGCGTCACTGAGGACGCCTGCGCAACGTTGTCGATCGACGGTACGCTGGCGATCCAGGATCTCGACTTGATCGATACCCACACGGCGGAAGCCGTGTTCAAATCGTCCACGTCAAACGTTCAGCTCCCGGGCTTCGCCGCGGGCACCCCGCTCGGCACCTTCTCGATCGATTGCGCGGTCGACGAGTTCAATACCGACACCGACAATGGCGCGACGCTGGGCTGGCATTTCACGCTCGACAACAGCAATGCGGTGCTGCAATCGCTGGCCGAAGGGCAGACCGTCACGCAGGTCTACACCGTCACCTTCACTGACAATCACAATGCGACGGTCACGCAGGACGTGACCGTCACGATCAACGGCGTCAACGACGCGCCGACCGTCACCAGCAGCGCCGCAGATGCCACTGGAGCGGTGACCGAGGATGCCAGTGCGACGTTGTCGATCGGCGGTACGCTGGCGATCCAGGATCTCGACCTGATCGATACCCACACGGCGGAAGCCGTGTTCAAGTCGTCGTCCGTCAGTTCGGCTCTGCCGGGATTCGGCGCCAACTCGAACATTGGCACCTTCACGATCGATCCGTCGGTGCTCGAATCCAGCACCGATACCAGCAATGGCGCGACGCTGGGCTGGCACTTCAGCCTCAACAACAGCAATGCGGTGCTGCAATCGCTGGCGCAGGGCCAGACCATCACTCAGGTCTATACCGTCACGTTCGACGACCAGCATGGCGGCAAGGTGAGCCAGGATGTCACCGTCACGATTACCGGCACGAACGACGCGCCGACGCTCGCCGATCTCGACATTGGCCCGCTCACGGACACTGCCGCGGCCGACACCTTCGCCAATCTCGCCGGCCATTTGTCCGGAACGGATGTCGACAGCGGCGAGACGGCGACGCTGACCTATGCCGTTCTGAACGCAGATCACCATGCGGTGACGACGGTTGCAGGACTGTACGGCTCGCTGACGGTCAACCCCGACGGCAGCTACAGTTACGTTCCCAACGCGACGGCGATCAACGCGCTGCCGGAGGGATTTTATACGGATACGTTCACCGTCCAGACCAAGGACGCTCATGGTGCGACCGGCACGGCAACGCTCACGGTGGACGTGACAGGCGCGAATGACACGACCAATGCGCCCGTGATCGACGTCGCCGAGATCAGCGTCACGCAGGAAGGCGACCAGGTCTTCGTCCACGGTATCTCCGTCAGCGACGCCGACTCTGCCGTCGATGAAACCTTCACGCTCGCCGCGACCGCGGATTCGGGCACCTCTGTGGACCCCGCATCGACCTCCGACACATTGGCCAACCTCAATTCGGCGCTCCAAACGCTGGCATACACCGATCCGGGCCAGAGCGCGGCTGCGACGGACAAGGTCGTGATTACGGTGACCGACAGCCACGGTGCGACCGATACGGTCAATCTGATCTTCAACCTGAACGAACAAGGCCCGGTGACCCTCGCCAGCACCAACGGCAAGGATGTGCTGTTCGGGACCGGCTATCAGGATCAATTCGTATTCGCCGCCGACTCTAACCACGACACGATCCTCGATTTCGAGCACGGTCAGGACCACATCAATCTGACGGCGGTTGTGACGACCGATATCGACTCGGCATGGATAGCCCAGCACGCGGCGGCCTCAGGAGCTGACACCCTGATCACGATCAATGCGACGGACACCATCCTCCTGAAGGGCGTCGCCCAGGTCCAGGCGAGCGACTTCATCGTCCATGCCTGATCGCTGGGCGATGGGCCGCGATCGTCTGCAAGCCGATCGGAGCTGCCGCCCGCCGCCAAAGCGTGATATCCACCCCCTATGAAACGTCTCAAGATCCTGCGGCGGTGGTTTGCGCGGAAGTTCGGCCTTGCGCGACTGATGTGCCTCGTGCTGCTGGTTCTGTTTGCCGGTGCCCGCCTCTGGGATCCGCCGCCGATCCAGGAATTGCGGCTGCGCACCTTCGACATGTTTCAATTGATCGATCCGCGCCACAAGACGGCGCGGCCGGTCACCATCGTCGACATCGACGACAAGAGCCTCGCCAAGCTTGGCCAGTGGCCGTGGCCGCGCACGCGGATCGCCGACCTGATCCAGAACCTCACCCAGAACGGCGCGGTGGCGATCGGCTTCGACGTGGTGTTCTCTGAGCCCGACCGGCTCAATCCGGATCTGTTCGCGGACCAGATGCGCTATCTCGACGATAGCACCCGTGCCAAGCTGCGGGAGCTGCCGACCAACGACCAGATTCTCGCCGATGCGATCAAGCGCTCGCGCGTGGTGCTGGGCGAGACCGGGCAGCGGGCGATCCCGTCAGAGATCGACAAGACGCTGCCTTTCACCGGCGTCGCGACGGTTGGCGAGGAGGGCGCCGAACGCTTCCTGTTCGAATTCCCCGGCCTGCTCCGCAACGTGCCCGTCATCGAGAAGGTCGCGGCGGGCCGCGGCCTGTTCACCATCAAGACCGAGCGCGACGGCCTGATCCGCCGCGTGCCGATGGTGATGCGCGCCCAGGGCCACATCATGCCCTCGCTCAGCCTCGAGATCCTGCGCGTCGCCACGGGCACGCCGACGCTGCTGATCCGGACCGACAAGACCGGCGTGCGGGCCGTTCGCCTCAAGGGCGTCGAGATTCCGACCGACAAGAACGGTCAGCTCTGGGTGCATTATGCGCGTCAGGACCCTTCGATCTACGTCTCGGCGGCCGACGTCCTCGACAACACCGTGCCGCCCGCCAGGCTCGCCGGCAAGCTGGTGCTGGTCGGCACCTCCGCGGTCGGGCTCAACGACATCAAGACCACGCCGGTGTCCTCGACCATGCCGGGTGTCGAGATCCATGCGCAGGTGCTGGAGAGCCTGCTGAGCGGCGCGGTGATCTCGCAGCCGAACTACGCACTCGGAGTCGAATTGCTGGCCGCGCTCATCATCGGCCTGCTCGTCATCATCTTCACGCCGAATCTCGGTCCCGTGCGCCTCGTGCTCGCGGGTGCGACCTTCGCCGCCATCCTGGTCGGCACGTCCTGGTTCTTCTACGCGCAGTACCGCTACCTCATCGACTTCACCTACCCGCTGCTCTCGACCACGGCGATCTATCTGACGCTGATCTTCGCCAGCTTCGTGCGCGAGCAGCGCCAGCGCGTGCAGATCCGCGGCATGTTCGCGCAATACATGTCGCCGGTGCTGGTCGAGCAGTTGGCCCAGTCGCCGGAAAAGCTCGTGCTCGGCGGCGAGGAGCGCGAGATGACGATCATGTTCTCCGACGTGCGCGGCTTCACCACGATTTCCGAGAGCTACAAGCACGATCCGCAAGGGCTGATCGCACTGATGAACCGCTTCCTGACGCCGCTGACCGACGTGATCATCGAGCGCAAGGGCTACATCGACAAATACATGGGCGACGCCATCATGGCGTTCTGGAACGCGCCGCTCGACGATCCCCAGCACGAGGTCAATGCCTGCGAGGCCGCGATCCAGATGCTGGAACAGATCGACGTGGTCAACAAGGAGCGCGAGCAGGAGGCCGCCGACGGCGGCCACGTCTACATCCCGCTCAATGTCGGCATCGGTCTCAACACTGGTATCGGCGTCGTCGGCAACATGGGCTCCGACCTGAAGAAGAACTATTCCGTGCTCGGCGACAGCGTGAACCTGGCCTCGCGCCTGGAAGGGCAGACCAAGGAATACGGCTTTCCGATCATCGTCGGATCCAGGACCGCGCTCGCGGCCAAGGAGAAGTTCGCGATCCTCGAGCTCGACTTCATCATGGTCAAGGGCAAGACCGAGCCGGAAGTCATCTATGCCATCGCGGGCCGCGAGGACGTGATGCATTCGGGCGCGTTCCAGCGCCTGCGCAACGTCACCATCGAGATGCTCGGCTGCTACCGCAGCCGCAACTGGCAGGGTGCACTGGACGCGATCGAGCGCGGCCGCCGCAGCGAAGACGCCGACACGCTTGAGAAGCTGTTCCGGCTCTACGAAGCAAGGATCAAGGATTTCCAGCTCAATCCACCGCCGGAGGGCTGGACCGGCGCGTATACGCTGCTGACGAAGTAGAGGACGTCAGGTGTGGTTTGAAGGCAGCCACATAAATGGTGTCATCCCCGCGCAGGTGGGGATCCATAACCACAGGGAGAGGTTATGGCGCGAGCTGGTATCTCCAAGTCTTCGCAAAATTACGGTCTGTGGCTATGGATCCCGGGCTCGCGACTATGTCGCGCCCCGGGACGACAGTGGTGTTTGCGGAAGCAGGGCGTCCCTCACTCCACCCCGATCGTCGTCAGATCCTGGAACCAGTGCTGCGCCTGCACGAATTGCTTGATCTTCGGCGACAGCGCGTGCGGGTTGGTGTCGTGGACGACCCAGACCAGTGCGGCATCGTCCACGATCAGCGCATGCGCCTGCGCCAGCAGCTCGTCCTGCTTGGTGGCATCGAAGGTCTGCTTGGCCTCGTCGATCAGCGCATCCACCTTCGGGTTCTTGTAGCCGCCCCAGTTGACGCCGACAGGCGCGATCTGCCCGGAATGGAAGAAGCGGACGATGGCGTAGAGCGGGTCCGAGGTGACATAGGCGATGTTGTTGGCGGTGATGCCGGCGTTCATCTCGTCGGCCGCGCCCTTGCGCCAATGGGTATAGAGCGTCTCGAGCTCGACGACCTTGAAATCGATGTCGATGCCGATCTCCTTGAAGCTCTGCTGCAGGAATTCGTTCATCGGCAGCGACAGCATCTGTCCGGTGCCGCCCTGCGCGATGATGAATGTGGTCTTCAGCGGCTTGGCCTTGGAGTAGCCGGCTTCCTCGACCAGCTTCTTGGCTGCTGCGAGATCATATTTCAGCTCGAAGGTCGGTTTGCCGAACCATGGGCTTGACGGATCGACCTGGCCTTTGGCCGGCTTGGCGAGGCCATTCATCAGGCCGACCACCGCCTCGCGATCGATCGCAAGGTTGAGCGCCTTGCGCAGGCGGATGTCGGTCCAGGGCGAGCCGGGCAGCACGCTGAGATGATAGTTCCAGACATGCGGCGTGACGTTGTCGACGAGCTTCATGCCGGCCGCTTTCAGCTGCGGCACGGCATCCGGCGCCGGCGTCTCGATCAGGTCGACCTGGCCGGCAAGCAACGCATTGGTGCGCGTCAACGCTTCCGGCATCGGCACCAGCACGATCTTGTCGACCTTCGGAATCCGCTTCTTGTTCCAGTAGTCAGGGTTCTTGGTCAGCTCGGCGAGCTCGCGCGGCACCAGCTTGGTCAATTTGAAAGGGCCGGTGCCCGAGGGCTGGCTGGCGAACTTGTCCCAATCCTTGCCGAGCTTTTCATATTGCGCCGGGCTCGACACCAGGAACCACAGCATCTGATACGGGAAGAAGGAATCGACCGTCTTGGTGGTGATTTCCACGGTAAAGTCGTCGACCTTGGCGTAGCTCGCGACGGAGGGCAGGCGGGTCTTCACCTGCGCGCTCTGCCGCTTGTCGAACTGCGGTGCCTTGTCGTTGAGCACCTTGTCCAGATTCCAGATCACCGCATCGGCGTTGAACTCGCTGCCATCGTGAAACTTCACGCCCTTGCGAAGCGTAAAGCGCCACTTGGTCTTGTCGGCATCGTCGACTTTCCATTCGGTGGCGAGCCCCGGCACCAGCTTGCCGGGGCGATCGGCGACGTCCATCTCCCAGGCGACCAGGGGATCGTAGATCGTGTAGGCCGTGAATTGGTAAGCGCCGGCGCCGCGATCGGGCTGGCCTGTCGTCAGCGGGATGTCCGCCATCGAGATGCCGTAACGCACCACCGTTTCGGCGCGCGCCGAGATTGCGGAAACTGCCAGCGCAAGCACGGCGAGACAGGTCGACAGGCGAATACACATAAGTCAAAGCTCCAGGGAGGATCTGGGGCCGAACTTGCAATCTTGATGCCAGAATAGGCAGCGCCCCGATTTCGCCCGTGCGTCATCACAAAGACTTGTCGTCCCGGGGGCAATCTGCAGAATAAGTTTCTCCTTGGCATAGCCATTGCATACCGCTGCATCAAAATTAATCATCGAAAGCCGGAAAAGGATTGAGGCGATGCTTATCAAGAAGAACAAGACCCGCGCGGCGCTGATCGCGCTGTTGGCGCTCGGCAGCGTGGCCGCATGGCCGCGTGCGGTCAGCGCCGAGACCGTGCTGCGCATCGGCATGACCGCTGCCGATATTCCGCGCACCCTGGGTCAGCCCGATCAGGGTTTTGAAGGCAATCGCTTCACCGGTCTCACCATGTACGACGCGCTGACCGGCTGGGACCTGTCCTCCGCCGACAAGGCGAGCGTGGTGATCCCTGGTCTTGCCACCGAGTGGAAGGTCGACGATGCCGACAAGACCAAGTGGGTGTTCAAGCTGCGCCCCGGTGTCACTTTCCATGACGGCTCGCCGTTCAACGCCGATGCCGTCGTGTGGAACGTCGAGAAGGTGCTGAAGCAGGATGCGCCGCAGTTCGACGCCAGTCAGGTCGGCGTCACGGCCTCGCGCATGCCGACGCTGGCCTCGGCGAAGAAGATCGACGACATGACGGTCGAGCTTACCACCAAGGAGCCCGACAGCTTCCTGCCGATCAACCTCACCAACCTGTTCATGGCGAGCCCGGCGAAGTGGCGGGCCTTCTACGACAAGGCCGAAGGCGCCGATGCCAAGGCCAAGTCGCAGGCCGCCTGGACCGCGTTCGCCAAGGACGCTTCGGGCACCGGCCCGTGGAAGATGTCGAGCTTCACGCCGCGCGAGCGGCTCGAGCTGGTCAAGAACGCGAACTATTGGGACAAGGCACGCGTGCCCAAGATCGACAAGATGGTGCTCCTGCCGATGCCGGAAGCGAATGCGCGCACCGCGGCGCTGCTTTCCGGACAGGTCGATTGGGTCGAGGCGCCCGCGCCGGATGCACTGCCCGAGCTCAAGCAGCGCGGCTTCAAGCTCTACGCCAACGAGCAGCCGCATGTCTGGCCGTGGCAGTTCTCGCGCATCGAGGGCTCGCCCTGGAACGACATCCGCGTGCGCAAGGCGGCGAACCTCTGCATCGACCGCGAAGCCCTCAAGGACGGCCTGCTCGCCGGCCTGATGGTGCCCGCGACCGGCACCTTCGAGCCTGGCCATCCCTGGCGCGGCAATCCCAGCTTCCAGATCAAATACGACAAGGCTGCTGCGCAGAAGCTGATGCAGGAGGCCGGCTTCGGCCCCAACAAGAAGCTGACGGTCAAGACGCAGACGTCTGCGTCCGGTTCGGGCCAGATGCAGCCGCTGGCGATGAACGAATATCTCCAGCAGGCGCTGGCCGAATGCTATTTCGACGTGAAGCTCGACGTCATCGAGTGGAATACGCTGTTCACCAACTGGCGCCGCGGTGCCAAGGACCCCTCGGCCAACGGCGCGAACGCGACCAACGTCACCTATGCGGCGATGGACCCGTTCTTCGCCCTGGTGCGCTTCCTGCAATCGGGCATGGCGCCGCCGGTCTCGAACAATTGGGGCTTCATCAACAACCCCAAATTCGACGAGCTGGTGAAGAAGGCGCGGCAGACCTTCGATCCCGCCGCACGTGACGCCGCGCTCGCCGAGCTGCACGCGGCCTCCGTCGACGACGCGGCCTTCCTCTATGTCGCCCACGACGTCGGCCCGCGCGCGATGAGCCCGAAGGTGAAAGGCGTGGTGCAGCCGAAGAGCTGGTTCATCGACTTCTCGCCGGTGTCGATCGCGCCGTGAGGCGGCCCTCACTCTATCACGTCATGCCCGGGCTTGACCCGGGCATCCACGTCTTTCCGCAGCTCAGTCATTCCGGGGCGCACGCAGGGCGAGCCCGGAATCTCGAGATTCCGGCTTCGATGCTTCGCATCGTCCCGGAATGACCGAGCAGGAAGAAACGTGGATGGCCGGGACAAGCCCGGCCATGACGTCCGAGATGTCCATGCGCCAACCTGAGTAACCAACGTGCTCGCCTATATCGCCCGACGCATCGTCTATGTCGTCCCGATCGTCATCAGCGTCGCGCTGGTGTGTTTTCTGCTTGTGCACATCACGCCGGGCGATCCGCTCGTCGCGGTGCTGCCGGCCGATGCCTCGCAGGAGCTCGCCGCGCAGCTCCGCGCCGCCTATGGCTTCGACCGGCCGCTGCCGGTGCAGTTCGGCCTCTGGCTCTTGCGCGCGCTGCATGGCGACCTCGGTAATTCCATCGCGACGGGACGCCCCGTCCTGGCCGAGGTCATGCGCGCGGTCGGCAACACGGTCACGCTCGCGATTGCCGCGGCCATCATCGGCTTCACAATGGGCATCCTGCTCGGCTTGATCGCCGGCTATTTTCGCGAGACCTGGATCGACAAGGTCGCAACGTCCTTTGCCATCGCCGGCGTCTCCGTGCCGCATTACTGGCTCGGCATGCTGCTCGTCATCATCTTCTCGGTCCAGCTGAACTGGCTGCCCGCGGTCGGCGCCGGGCCCGGTGGCTCCAATTCCTGGGCGTGGGACTGGGCGCATCTGAAATATCTGGTGCTGCCGGCGATCACGACATCGGTGATTCCCATGGGCATCGTTACCCGCACGGTGCGCGCCCTCACCGGTGACATTCTCTCGCAGGACTTCGTCGAGGCCTTGCGGGCCAAGGGCCTGCACGAGCGTGGCGTGTTTCGCCACGTCATCAAGAACGCCGCGCCCACCGCGCTGGCGGTGATGGGACTTCAGCTCGGCTACATGCTCGGCGGCTCGATCCTGATCGAGACCGTGTTCTCCTGGCCAGGCTCGGGCTTCCTGCTCAATTCGGCAATCTTCCAGCGCGACCTGCCGCTGCTGCAAGGCACGATCCTGATCCTGGCGCTGTTCTTCGTCTTCCTCAATCTGCTGGTCGACATCGCCCAAGCCGCGATCGACCCGCGCATCAAGCGGGGCTAGCCGATGAGCGAGCTTCCGTTGTCCGCCACCGCCGACGCCGCGCTCCAGGCCGCGCCCGCGACCAAGGCGCGCGGCTACTGGGCGACCGTGGGCCGCCGCATCATGCGCGACAAGGTCAGCATGGCCTGTGCGCTGGTGCTGCTGCTGATCTTCCTCTCCGCGGTCCTTGCGCCGTGGCTGGGTCTCGAAGATCCCTACAAGGGCTCGATGATCCGCCGCCTGCGCCACATCGGCACGGCGGGCTATCCGCTCGGCACCGACGAACTCGGCCGCGACATGCTGGCACGGCTGATCTACGGTGGCCGGCTGTCGCTGGTCATCGGCATCCTGCCCGTGATCCTCGCCTTCTGCATCGGCACCTCGCTCGGCATCATCGCCGGCTATGTCGGCGGCAAGCTCAACACCGCGATCATGCGCACGATCGACGTGTTCTACGCCTTCCCCTCCGTGCTGCTGGCGATCGCGATCTCCGGTGCGCTCGGGGCCGGCATCCTCAATTCCATCGTGTCGTTGACCGTGGTGTTCGTGCCGCAGATCACGCGCGTCGCCGAGAGCGTCACGACAGGCGTGCGCAACATGGACTTCGTCGAGGCTGCGCGTGCCTCCGGCGCCGGGCCCTTCACCATCATGCGCGTGCACATCCTCGGCAACGTGCTCGGTGCAATCTTCGTCTATGCCACGAGCCTGATCTCGGTCTCGATGATCCTGGCGGCCGGTCTGTCCTTCCTCGGTCTCGGCACAAAACCGCCGGAGCCGGAATGGGGCCTGATGCTGAACACGCTGCGTACCGCGATCTACGTCAATCCCTGGGTCGCAGCGTTGCCGGGCGCGATGATCTTCGCGGTCTCGATCTGCTTCAACCTGCTCTCGGACGGCCTGCGCAGCGCCATGGACATCAGGAACTGACGAATGATGATGCAGAAGCACAATGGCGCCGCACGGAAGGTCGTCATGCCCGGGCTTGTCCCGGGCATCCACGTTCTTCGTTCCGCGTGGCAAGGCGTGGATGGCCGGGACAAGCCCGGCCATGACGGCGTGGAGACTTTAGTACCAGCCATATGGGGTTGCCCTGCCCGGATCGGGAAAAGTGTAGGGCGGCTGCCATGAGCGAGAGCACATCTGTCGAAATGCTGGAGCCGGTCGAGGACGTCGGCGGCGTCGCGCAGCCGCTGCTTCAGGTCAACGGCCTGACGAAGCATTTCCCGGTGCGCGGTGGGTTGTTCGCCGCCAAGCGTACCGTGCGCGCCGTCGACAACGTCTCGTTCGCCGTCGCCAAGGGTGAGACGGTCGGCATCGTCGGCGAGTCCGGTTGCGGCAAGTCCACCACCGCGCGGCTGCTGATGCATCTGATGCCGCGCGACGACGGCGACATCATCTATGACGGCATGACCGTCGGCCAGTCGCTGAGCTTGCGCGAATTGCGCCGCGGCATGCAGATGGTGTTCCAGGACTCCTACGCCTCGCTCAATCCGCGCCTCACCATCGAGGAATCGATCGCCTTCGGCCCCAAGGTGCACGGCATGGCCGACGCCACGGCACGTGCGCTCGCGCGCGAGCTGCTCGGCAAGGTCGGCTTGCGTCCGGAAACGTTCGCCAACCGCTATCCGCACGAGATCTCCGGCGGCCAGCGGCAGCGCGTCAATATCGCCCGGGCACTGGCGCTGTCGCCGCGGCTGGTGATCCTGGACGAAGCCGTCTCGGCGCTGGACAAATCCGTCGAGGCGCAGGTGCTCAACCTGCTTGCCGACCTCAAGCGCGAGTTCGGCCTGACCTATCTCTTCATCAGCCACGACCTCAACGTGGTCCGTTACATCTCGGACCGCGTGCTGGTGATGTATCTCGGCGAGGTCGTCGAGCTCGGCCCGGTCGACCAGGTCTGGGACGCGCCTGCCCACCCCTACACGCGCGCCCTTCTCGCGGCGATGCCGTCATCGGACCCGGACAAGCGCACCGAGACGCCGCCGATATCAGGCGATCCGCCCAATCCGATCGATCCGCCGTCGGGCTGCCGCTTCCATACCCGTTGTCCGTTTGCGGAGCCGATCTGCGCAAATGCGACACCAAAGCTCACCGCGCTCGATAGAATGGGCCACGAGGCCGCGTGCTACATGGCTATACCGGGTTCAGGCCATAGCCGCGCGCCCAGGGAGAAGACCGCATGACGAGACCGACACCGAAAGACATCAAGCCGATCGCGCTGGTCGCAGGCGTGCCCGTGGACGACGAGATCGCAACCCGCATCTCCAATGCCATCGGACCTGCCTTCGAGGGCTTCGCGGCCATTGCCGGCACGCTGCCGTTCGACCTCGAGCCCGCCGGCTATGTGCTCGCGCAGACGCAGAAGGTGTCGAAATGAGCACCGAACCCGCATTGATGACGCTCACCGGGGTCGCACGTGCGATCGCGACGAAGCAGCTGTCCTCGCATGAAGTTACGCGCGCGCTGCTGCATCGCATTGCGCAGTGGCAGCCGCACCTCAATGCCTTCATGTCGATCGAGGCGGAGGCTGCGTTGAAAGCGGCGGATGCAGCCGATGCCGAGCTCGCCAAGGGCAATGTCCGGGGTCCCCTGCACGGCGTGCCGCTCGCGCACAAGGATATGTACTACGACGCGGGCCACGTCGCGACCTGTGGCTCGCTGATCCGCCGCGACTTCGTGCCGACCGTGACCTCCACGGCCTTGCAGCGGTTGAAGGACGCCGGCCAGGTCCGCCTCGGCACGTTGCATCTGGCCGAATTCGCGTATGGGCCGACCGGGCACAACGCCCATTACGGACCGGTGCGCAATCCCTGGAACGTCGCGCACATCACCGGCGGCTCCTCGTCGGGTTCCGGCTCGGCGGTCGCCGCGCGCCTGACCTATGCGGCGCTCGGCTCCGACACCGGCGGCTCGATCCGCATGCCCGCGCATTTCTGCGGCGTCACCGGTCTCAAGACCACGGTGGGCCGCGTCAGCCGTGCCGGCGCGATGCCGCTGTCGCAATCGCTCGACACCGTCGGCCCGCTGGCGCGCACTGCCGAGGATTGCGCGCTGTTGCTGGCGCTGATGGCCGGCCCCGATCCCGCCGATTCGACCTGCAGCCACGAGCCGCTGTCGGACTACGTCGCGGCGACGAAAGGCGCGCTGAAGGGCTTCAAGATCGGCGTCCCTGCGTCCTTCTATGTCGACGATCTCGACAGCGAGGTCGCGCGCGTGCTGGACGAGACCATCGCGGTGCTCAAGCGTGAGGGCGCCGACATCGTCAAGGTCGAGCTGCCGGACCAGCGGCAATTGTCCTCGGCCAGCCAGCTCGTGCTCGCGGCCGAAGCTGCCGCCTTCCACAAGCGCTGGATGATCGAGCGTCCGCAGGACTACGGCGCGCAGGTCCTGATGCGGCTCCAGAACGGCCTCGCCGTTCCCGCCATCACCTATCTCGAGGCGATGCGCTGGCGCGGGCCGGCGCTCGCCGCGCACGACGCCGCGACAGCAGGAGTGGATGCGGTTATCGCGCCGGCCTCGCCCGTGCCGGCGCCGACCATCGAGGAAAGCGATGTCGGCGGCGGCCCGAACGCGCCGGCGCTGCTGCAGCGGCTCACGCTGTTCACCCGTCCGGTGAATTTCCTCGGCCTGCCGTCGCTCACCGTGCCCTCGGGCTTCACCCGAAGCGGCCTGCCGGTCGGCATGCAGCTGATCGGCCGCTCCTTCGACGAAGCGACCTTGCTCACCATCGGCGCGGCCTTCCAGCGCGCCACCGACTATCACGACCGATTGCCGAAACTGCCGTCATGACAAAACTCGTCGAGATCTCGGGCCTCAACATCCGCTTCACCGGCGAGCGCACGGTCTATGCCGTGAACGATCTCAGCCTCTCGCTCGGCAACAGCGAGGTGCTGGGCCTGCTCGGCGAGTCCGGTTCGGGCAAGAGCGTGACACTGCGTGCGCTGATGCGGCTGCTGCCGAAGAAGCGCACGCAGATCACTGGCACGGTCAACGTGCTGGGCCGCGACGTGCTCGCCATGAACGACGAGGAGCTGTCGTCGTTTCGTGGCCAGACCGTGTCGATGATCTTCCAGGAGCCGGCGCTCGCGCTCGATCCGGTCTACACCATCGGCGCGCAGATCGCCGAAAGCGTCGTGCGTCACGAAGGCAAGAGTTTCGCGGAAGGTAGGGCGCGGGCGCTCGAAATGCTCGAGGTCGTGCGCATCCCCTCGGCGAAGCGCCGGCTCGACGCCTATCCGCACGAGATGTCCGGCGGCATGCGTCAGCGCGCGATGATCGCGCTCGCGCTCGCCTGCCGTCCCAAGATCCTGCTGGCGGACGAGCCGACCACCGCGCTCGATGCCACCGTGCAGATCCAGATACTGCTGCTGCTGCGCGAACTGCAGCGCGAGTTCGGCATGTCCGTCATCTTCGTCACCCACGACATCGGCGTCGCCATCGAGATCTGCGACCGCGTCGCGGTGATGTATGCCGGCCAGATCGTGGAGCAGGGCACGCTTCGCGACATCGTCCGCTCGCCGGTGCATCCCTACGCCAAGGGCCTGCTCGCCTCGACCGTCCACGGCGCCAAGCGCGGCGCCCGCCTGGAGACCATTCCCGGCACCCCGCCCTCGCTGGCGGAGAAGCCGCACAATTGCTCCTTTGCTCCCCGCTGCAAGTTCGCAGAGCCGCGCTGCCTGGAACGACTGCCCGCGAATGTCGAGGTCGGACCGGGAAGGGCGGCGAGATGCGTGCTGGCGGAGCCGGTCACCGTGGTGTCATAGTCTCGGATGAGTTGAGCTGGAGCATGATCCGGAAAAGTGTGCAGCGATTTTCCGAAAAGATCATGCTTAAACAACAACCTGAAGCGATGACGATTCATCCCAGTCGCATCGCGCTTTAGCCCCCCGCATTCGGCGGGCCGGAACTTTCAGCCTCGCCATTTTCCCGGAAGAGGCTGAAAGCCTGCAAGAAAAAGCCGCAAGCCTGTGAAATTCCGGACTTGCGCGGGAGGCCATCAGGGGTAGATGTGGCCCATCAGGGCTCTGGATGAACTCGGCTGCGTTGGACGCCGGGCGAACACGATGTTAATCCGGAACGAGTACCCTGAATTGCCCGTGAAATCAGGGGCCTCGCCCCCTAGCCGAAAGAGATCAGACTGATGGCAGCCATCCCTGGCGTCCGCCGTTCAGAGCTCGGTGACGCCTTGCGCGCTTGTCGCACGGCATTCATCGGCGTCGGCCTGATGAGCTGCATGATCAACCTGCTCTATCTGACCGGGTCGATCTTCATGCTGGAGGTCTACGACCGGGTGCTGCCGAGCCGCAGCATCCCGACCCTGGTCGGCCTCATCATCCTCGCCAGCTTCCTCTACATGGCGCAGGGCGTGCTCGACATGATTCGCAACCGCATCCTGGGGCGGATCGGTACGTCGCTCGACGAAGCCCTCAACAAGCGCGTGTTCGACACCATCGTGCGACTGCCGCTTCTGGTCGGCAGCCGCAACGAGGGCCTCCAGCCGCTGCGCGATCTCGACAATGTCCGTTCCTTCCTCGGCGGCATGGGCCCGAGCGCGTTCTTCGATCTGCCCTGGCTACCGCTTTATCTCGCCATCTGCTTCGCCTTCCACGTCCTGATCGGCGTCACCGCGCTGGTCGGCGCCATCATCCTGGTCGGCCTGACCCTGGTTACCGAATTCATGTCCCGTCAGCCGGCACGCGAGGCGATGGGGCTCGCCGCCCAGCGCAACGATCTCGCCCAGGCCAGCCGCCGCAACGCCGAGGTGATGGTGTCGATGGGCATGGCGGGACGGATGAACCAGCGCTGGAGCGAAGCCAACGAAAAATATCTTGCCGGCAATCAGCGTGCGAGCGACGTCGCCGGCGGTCTGGGCGCAGTCGCAAAGGTGCTGCGCATGATGCTGCAATCGGCCGTGCTCGCGGTCGGCGCCTATCTCGTCATTCACCAGGAGGCGACGGCCGGCATCATCATCGCCGGCTCGATCCTCGCCGCCCGCGCGCTCGCTCCGGTCGATCTCGCCATTGCGCATTGGAAATCCTTCGTCGCCGCACGCCAGAGCTGGCACCGCCTCACCCGCCTGCTGGAGCAGATGCCGGCGCAGGCGATGCCGACCCAGTTGCAGGCGCCCACCAGCCGCCTCTCGGTCGAAGGCGTCGCCATGGTGCCGCCCGGCGATCAGCGCCTCGTGGTGCAGGACGTCACCTTCGCGCTCGCCGCAGGCAACGGCCTCGGCGTGATCGGCCCGAGCGGCTCCGGCAAGTCGTCATTGATCCGCGCACTGGTCGGGGTCTGGCAGCCGGTGCGCGGCAAGGTGCGGCTCGACGGCGCGGCGCTCGATCAATGGTCGTCCGACATGCTCGGCCGCCACATCGGCTATCTGCCGCAGGACGTCGAACTGTTCGGCGGCACCATCGCGCAGAACATCAGCCGGTTCGATCCCGAGGCGACCTCCGACGCGATCATCGCCGCGGCCAAGGAGGCCGGCGTGCACGAGATGATCATCAAGATGCGCGAGGGCTACAACACGCAGGTCGGCGAGCAGGGCGCCGCGCTCTCCGCCGGCCAGGCGCAGCGCGTGGCGCTGGCGCGCGCGCTCTACGGCAACCCTTTCCTGGTCGTGCTCGACGAGCCCAACTCCAATCTCGACACCGAAGGCGACGAGGCGCTGACCCGCGCCATTCGCTCGGCGCGCGAGCGCGGTGCCATCGTCGTCGTTGTGGCGCACCGCCCGATCGGCGTCGAGGCGGTCGACCAGATCCTGGTGCTGCGCGACGGCCGCATGCAGGCGTTCGGCCCCAAGGAGCAGGTGCTCGCCCAGGTACTGCAGCCGCGCGCGACGCCGCCGGCACCGATCAAGATCGTCAGCGAAGGCGGAGTGGCCAAATCATGAGCACAAAGTCATGAGCACGATGGCCATCGGCGGAGCGAAGCCTGCCGCGAAGAAGACCGTAGGCGACTCCATCAAGTTTCACCTGGTCCTCGGCCTCGCCATCGTGGTGGTCCTGGTCGTCGGCCTCGGCGGCTGGGCGTCGACGGTGCTGATCTCCGGCGCGCTGATCGCGCCGGGGCAGATCGTGGTCGAATCCAACGTCAAGAAGGTGCAGCATCCGACCGGCGGCGTGGTCGGCGAGGTGCGCGCCCGCGACGGCGACCTGGTCAAGGCCGGCGACATCGTGGTGCGGCTCGACGACACCGTCACCAAGGCCAACCTTGCGATCGTCAGCAAGAATCTCGATGCCGCGCAGGCGCGTGCGGCGCGATTGCAGGCCGAGCAGCGCGGTCTCGACAGAATCGAGTTTCCGCAAATGCTGCTCGATCGCGCCAGCGATCCCGACCTCAAGGTGCTGCTCTCGGCCGAAACCAAGCTGTTCGACGTCCGCGTCAACGGCCGCACCGGGCAGAAAGCGCAGCTGCGTGAGCGCATTACGCAGCTCAACGAGGAAATCTCCGGTCTCAGCGCCCAGGAGAAGGCCAAGGACCAGGAGATCGCGCTGGTGCAGAACGAGCTCACCGGCGTGCGCGAGCTCTACGAAAAGCGCCTGGTGCAGATCTCGCGCCTGACCCAGCTCGAACGCGACTCGGCACGTCTCAACGGCGAGCGCGCGCAGTACATCGCCTCGCGCGCCCAGGCCAAGGGCAAGATCACCGAGACCGAGCTCCAGATCATCCAGATCGACAAGGACGTGGTCAGCGAGGTCTCCAAGGACCTGCGCGAGACCAACGACAAGATCGGCGAGCTGATCGAGCGCAAGGTCGCGGCCGAAGACCAGCTCCGGCGCGTGGACATCCGCGCGCCGCAGGACGGCATGGTGCTGCAATCGACCGTGCACACCGTCGGCGGCGTCGTCACCGCCGGCGATACCTTGATGCTGATCGTGCCGCAGGCCGACGATCTCCAGGTCGAGGCCAAGGTCAATCCGGTCGACATCGACAAGCTTCAGATCGGACAAAGGACGCTGCTGCGCCTCTCCGCGTTCAACCAGCGCACCACGCCCGAACTCAACGGCGTCGTGAGCCGCGTCTCGCCCGACGTCACCACCGACCAGCGCACCGGCCAGGGCTACTACACCATCCGCGTCTCGATGCCGGCCGAGGAGGTCGCCCGGCTCGGCGACGTCAAGCTGATTCCCGGCATGCCCGTGGAAGCCTTCGTCCAGACCGGCGACCGCACCATGCTGTCCTATCTGATGAAGCCGCTGCACGACCAGCTGATGCGCGCATTCCGGGAGAAGTGACGCGCGAACGCGCGCCGTCAATGACGACCTGGCTGCCAGTTTGCTATACTGCGATTGCAAACAGCAACCCGGCGGTCGAACAATGCAATCCCCACCCTCCATCGCCACCGAATCCTTCTCCGATGCGGCCGCGGCCGTGGCCCGCCTCGAAGACATCTACGAGCGCAACACCAAGTTCCTGCGCGACCGGTTCGAGGCCTATGTCAATGGCGAGGCCGTCACGACGCGCATGCGGGCCTATTATCCCTTCGTTCGCATCACTACCGCGACGCACGCGCGGCTGGATTCGCGCCTGTCGTATGGCTTCGTCGCCGGCCCCGGCGTGCACGAGACCAGCGTGACGCGACCGGATCTGTTCCGCAGCTACCTCACCGAGCAGATCGGATTGCTGATCCAGAACCACGGCGTGCCCGTCGAGATCGGCGAATCGGCCGAGCCGATCCCGATCCACTTCGCCTATCGCCGCGACATCAATATCGAGGCCGCCATCACCACCAGCGAGAACTCGCTCGTGACGCGATCGTTGCGCGACGCATTCGATGTGCCTGATCTCGCGACGATGGACGATGCGATCGCCGACGGCACCTTCGAGCTCCGGCCGGGTGCGCCCGAGTCGCTGTCCCTGTTCCGCGCCGCTCGCGTCGATTACTCGCTGCGCCGGCTCTATCACTACACCGGCACCGATCCCGAATATTTCCAGAACTTCGTGATCTTCACCAATTACCAGTTCTATGTCGACGCCTTCGCACAACTCTGCCAGCAGCGGCTTCAATCCGGCGAGGCGGGCCTCGACGCTTTCGTTGCGCCCGGCAACGTCATCACGCGCGGCGGCGGCGCGACCACGGGCGTTGTCCCCGCGCGCACACCGCAGATGCCGGCCTTCCATCTGGTCGAGGCTGGCTATCGCGGCATCACGCTGATCAACATCGGCACCGGCCCGTCCAATGCGCGCAACATCACCGACCACGTCGCGGTGCTGCGGCCGCATGCGTGGCTCATGCTCGGCCATTGCGCGGGACTGCGCAACACGCAGCGGCTCGGCGACTACGTGCTCGCGCATGGCTATGTGCGCGAGGACCATGTGCTCGACCGCGAGCTGCCGCCGTGGGTGCCGATCCCGGCGCTCGCCGAGATGCAGGTCGCGCTCGAGGAGGCGGTCGAGGATGTCACGGGCCTCGAAGGTTTCGAGCTGAAGCGCCTGATGCGCACGGGGACGGTGGCGAGCGTCGACAACCGCAACTGGGAGATTTCCGGGCCTGAAGTGATCCGCCGCCTGTCGCAATCGCGCGCGGTCGCGCTCGATATGGAATCAGCCGCCATCGCCGCCAACGGCTACCGTTTTCGCGTCCCCTACGGCACGCTGCTCTGCGTGTCCGACAAGCCGCTGCACGGCGAGATCAAGCTCGCGGGCATGGCCAGCGAGTTCTACCGCCGCCGCGTCGGCCAGCATCTCGAGATCGGCCTCAAGGCGCTGGAGCGGCTCAAGCAGCAGGAATCGGAGCGCCTGCATTCGCGAAAGCTCCGCAGTTTCGCCGAAGTCGCGTTCCAGTAGGTCGGGGCCCCCTTTCCTCCCTGCTGACAAGCCGGAGAATTTTCCGCATTGTCCGCGAGGGGGCTGACCGGGACGCTTGCAATGCCGCTGACGCGCGACAGGATCATCGGCCACGACCTCGAACGGCTGGCCTTCCGCTTCACCATGCTGAACGATGGCGAGGTCGTGCATTGCCAGATCAGCGACGCCGCGATGGACGAGCTCGCGGGCATGCAGGGCACCGAAAGCAGCGCCCGTCAGGCACAGTTCCTGTCCCTGCGCGAGACCATCGAACGCATTGCGTCAGACCTCTACGACGAAGCACCGCGCTTTCACGGCTATGTGGTTCGGATTTTCATGCGGCATTTGGGGCGGTGACGTTGAGCTGTGCCGCGGACACAATTCCCTCACCGTCACCCCTGCAGCTTCCTCAGCAGCAACTTCAGCGCCGTTGCCGCGAACACCTGCATGTTCGCAAACCGGTCGCTGCTGCCCGTCTCCAGCGTCATCACCTCCGCGGCGGGTCCCGCGACTGCCATGCAGCTGTGGCCCGCTGCATCGCCATAGCGGTTGCCGGTGGGGCCGGCGGCGCCGGTCTCGGACAGGCCCCAATCGCAATTGAAGCGGCTGCGCATCTGCTCGGCCAGCAACTGCGCGTAAGGCTCCGACGACGACCGAAAACCCTTCATGCCGTCATCCGAAATATCCATCAGCACCCGTCTGGCATCGCGGGTGTAGACCACCGCGCCGCCGAGGTAATAGGCGGAGGCGCCGGGCACCGCGAGCAGGCTGGCCGAGATCAGGCCGCCGGCCGATGATTCCGCAACCGCGATGGTCTGTTTGCGCGCGATCAGTTGGGCCGCGACCTGTTCGGCAATGCCGACGAGCTCTTTCATCCCTAAATCCCCTCATTCCTTCGCAACCGAGCTGCGCCTTCCTAGCATATGCCGGCGGCCCCGGCTGAGTTGCGGACGGCGGGCAGGCCTGCTTGAATGCGGGCACGAGACAAGAATTGACGAGGAAACGTGAAGGAGACGTCATGGCGTCCCTGATCGCCGGCGGGGTGGACTGCGATGTGCATCCGGCCGTGCCGCATCTGACCAGCCTGCTGCCGTACCTGAACGATTATTGGCGCGATCAGGTGACGACGCGCGGCATGGTCGACCTCGTCTCGCAATCCTATCCGCAGAACTCGCCGATTACGTCACGGCCGGATTGGCAGCCCGAGACCGGCAAGCCCGGCGAGCGCCTGGAGGACATGCAGCGGCATGTGCTCGATCCCTTCAAGCTCAAGCATGCCATCTGCAATCCGCTGTACGGCGTGCAGATGGTGTTCTCCGAGGACATGCAGGCTGCATTCTGCCGCGCGCTGAACGACTGGCTGGCGAAGGAATGGCTCGATCGCGACGCGCGGTTGCGTGGCTCTATCGTGATCCCGACGCAAAGCGTCGAGAAGGCGGTCGCCGAGATCGAGCGCTGCGCGCCGGACAGGCGCTTTGTGCAGGTCTTGATGCTCGTGATGGGCGACGTGCCGCTCGGCAAGCGCGCGCTGTGGCCGATCTATGAGGCGGCGGAGCGACTGGAACTTGCCGTCGGCATCCACGCCGGTTCCGCCTATCACAATCCGCCGACCGCCGTGGGATGGGGGTCCTACCACATCGAGGACTATGTCGGTCAGGCCCAGGCGTTCCAGACCCAGCTCACCAGCCTGATCGTCGAGGGCGTGTTCGCCAAATATCCGCGGCTGAAAATGGTGATGCTGGAGTCCGGCGTCTCCTGGATCGCGCCCTATCTCTGGCGGCTGCACAAGTTCTGGCGCGGGGTGCGGATGGAGACGCCCTGGGTCGATCGCGCGCCGCTGGAGATTGTGCGCAGCAACATCCGCTTCTCGTTACAACCATTTGATGCGCCGCCGGAACCAGAGACATTAATTCGCCTGTTTGATCATATGCAGTCGGACGAATTGGTCCTATTCTCCACGGACTATCCGCACTGGCAGTTCGACGGCCAGGACGCGCTGCCCGAAGGTCTGTCCCCCGATCTCGTGCGCAAGATCATGATCGACAATCCGCATGCAACCTATCCCCGCCTGAAAGAACTCCCTCCCAAGGAGGCAAGGCCATGAACATCCAGTTCCGCGAACGAACGGATTCCGTCGCTCCCCTCACCGTGAAGACCGCGATCGCGGACTGCGACATCCATCCGGCACGCGCCACCCGCACCGAGCTCTATCCCTACCTCGCCAAACGCTGGCAGCATCACCTCGAGGTCTACGGCGTCCATGCCTATCAGGGCATGACGGAAGGCCCGCCCTATCCCAAAGCACAGCCCAACGCCTCGCGCCGCGATGCCTATCCGCCGGAAGGCGGGCCGCAGGGCTCCTCGCTGTCTTTCATGCAGAAGCAGCTGCTCGATCCCAACAACGTGCAGCTGGGCGTGCTCAATCCGCTCAACACCGGGCAGGGCATCCGCAATCACGAGCTCTCGGCGGCCCTATGCTCGGCGATCAACGACTGGCAGATCGACAAATGGACGTCCAAGGACAAGCGGCTGAAGGCCTCGATTGTGGTGGGCAACGAGGACGGGCTGTCGGCCGCCGCCGAGATCCGCGAGCGCGCCGGCGACAGGAACTTCGTGCAGGTGCTGCTGCTCAGCCGCAATGTCGAGCCGCTCGGCCAGCGCCGCTATTGGCCGATCTATCAGGCCGCGGAAGAGGCCGGCCTTCCCGTCGGCGTCCACGCCTTCGGCTTCGGCGGCAATCCGATCACGCCGTCGGGCTGGCCGTCCTACTACATCGAGGAGATGGTGGGTCACTCGCAATGCCAGCAATCGGCGCTGGCGAGCCTCGTGCTGGAGGGCGTGTTCGAGCGCTTCCCGAAATTGAAGATGGTGATGATCGAGGCCGGCTTCGGCTGGGCGCCGTCGCTGGCGTGGCGGCTCGACAAGGCCTGGCAGCGGCTCAGGAGCGAGGTGCCGCATGTGAAGCGGCCGCCGTCGGAATACATCCGCGAACAGGTGTGGTGGACGACGCAGCCGATGGAGGATCCGGAGCGGCGCGAGGATCTGTTCGACGTCATCAAATGGATCGGCTGGGATCGGCTCTTGTTCGCGACCGACTATCCGCATTGGGACTATGACGAGCCCTCGCGCGTCTTGCCTGCGGGCGTCAGCGAGGCCAATCGCGAGGCGTTCTACCTCGGCAACGCGAAGAAGCTCTACGGCGTTTCCTGATGGCAAGACACGTCATCGCACCGGTCGACGAGCTTCCGCCGGGCACGCGAAAGTTTCTGGAGATCGACGGGCGGCCGATCGCAATCTTCAACATCAAGGGCGAGTATTTCGGCCTGATGAACCGCTGCCCGCATCAGGGCGCAGCGCTGTGCGAAGGTCCGCTGATCGGGCTGGCGCAATCGAGCAATCCCGGCGAGATCGAGTACACCAAGTTAGGGGAGATCATCCGCTGCCCCTGGCACGGCTGGGAGTTCGACATCCGCACCGGTCAATCCTACTGCGACCCTCGCCGCTTCCGCGTCAAGGCCTATCCGGCCCATGTCGAGCCGGGCGCGAGCGTGGTGAAGGGGCCGTATGTCGCGGAGACGATCCCGGTCAGGATCGAGAGCGACTACGTGGTGGTGGAGTTGTAAGCCAACCGCGCCGTCATTCCGGGGCGCGCGTAGCGCGAGCCCGGAATCCATCGTGCGACAGAAATGGTGGGAGAATGGATTCCGGGCTCGCCTCTTCGAGGCGCCCCGGAATGACATCCGGGCGGGGTAAGATATTGATTTTTCAGGATTTATTTTGCGTTGCAGCGACGATCCATTGCCGGAATGCGGCAAGTTTCGGCGCCTCGCGGCGGCCCTCCAGCGCGACCAGGTAGAACCCGGCATCGGCCGGCAGCGCGATCTTGAAGGGCACAACGAGGCGGCCCTTGGCGATGTCGTCCTGGACGTAGGAGGTCCGTCCCATCGCCACGCCGATGCCGTCGATCGCGGCCTGAATGGTCATGAAGATCATGTCGAAGGTGATGCCGGGCTGCCTTGCGATATCGGCCGGCAGGCCCGCCGCGGTCAGCCACAACCGCCAGTCGTCGCTGTTGGCGTTCGAGGTGTGCAGCAGCGGATGGTTGCGCAGATCCTCAGGCCGTCGCAGCGGCCTGTCGCCGCGCAGCAGTGACGGACTGCATACCGGAAACAGTTCGTCCGCCATCAACCAGTCGGCACGCACGCCCGGCCACTGGCCGCGGCCATAGCGAATCGCGGCATCGACATTGTCGCGCTGGAAGTCGACGAGGCTGGTCGAGGTGGTGATGCGCACGTCGATGCCGGGATGCTGCTCCTGGAAATCGGTAAGCCGCGGCAGCAGCCATTTTGCCGCGAGCGAGGCCAGCGTCGACACGGTCAGCACCTTGTCGTCCTCTTTGCGCAGTAATCGATCGGTGGCGAGCCGGAGGTCGTTGAAGGCGGCTCGGACGCCCGGGAGGTAGTCGCGCGCCTCCGGCGTCAGCGCCAGTGCGCGGTTCTGCCGGATGAACAGGCGGATGCCGAGCTCCTCCTCCAGCCTGCGGATCTGATGGCTGATCGCGGTCTGGGTCACGTTCAGCTCGCTGGCTGCCAGCGTGAAGCTGAGATGGCGCGCGGCGGCCTCGAACGCCCGCAATCCGTTGAGGGACGGCAATCTGGCAGTCATTTGGCAACAGGATACATGACGTTATTTCATGCGAAGAGGTACAAATTGTCGTTTGTCGCAGCGCGGTAGGAAGCAGATATTAGCGGTCAACTTAGCTCCAGGAGCTGAAAATGTCTACTTTGACTGACAATTTGATGACAAATCATCATGCATCCGGCCTGATCCAGCAGATCGGCGAGACGCTTCACGTCTGGCACGAGCGCTACCGTAACAGGCGCGAGCTGACCAACTGGACCGCCCGCGACCTCCATGACGTCGGGCTGTCCTGGTCCGACGTCGCCTACGAGGCCGACAAACCCTTCTGGCGGGCCTGATCGGCCGCCAGGCCGGCGCCGCCTGACTGTGGGGCGCCGGCGGTCCCTTTTCCGCACGGCATGTGTCATGAGCATCCTTCGCCTCGAAGACCTGAAGCAATATTCGGATAGGCTGCGCACCCGCGACGGCACGGCGCTCAACGTTCGCTTCGTCGAGCCGCGCGACACCGACGAACTCCAGCACTATTTCCGCTCGCTCTCGACCCGCTCCCGCTACAACCGTTTCTTCGGGGCGATCAGCGAGCTGCCGCAGGGCCTGCTGCACGACTTCCTTCAGGTCGGCGAGGGCGAGCGCTTCACGATCGTTGCGACCATGATGGTCGACGGCTTCGAGACCATCGTGGCCGAAGCGCGCTACGCCTTCCATGCCGAGACCGCGGCTCTCGAGTTCGGCCTGTCGGTCGACGACCGCTGGCAGGGCCGCGGTATCGCCACCGCGCTGATGAAGAACCTCGAATGCCGCGCCGCCGCGCTTCGAGCCGAGCACATGTTCGGCGACACGCTGCGTTCCAACGAGGCGATGGTCTCGCTCGCGCGCAAATCCGGCTTCGCTTTCGTCAACCATCCCGACGACTGGAAGCTGGTGCGTTTCGACAAGGAGATCAGCGTCGCGCCCAGAGACATTCCCTGCGCAAGCTGGCGCCTCGCCGTCCTTTCCCGTCAGGCCGACAGCCCCTCAGCCTCGGCCTGACACCACTGCAGCCCGGCCTGGCCAAGCCAGAGCCGGGCATTTTTTTGCAGTCGATGTCGTCCTTGCTTCCTCCCCGCCGTCATTCCGGGGCGCGCGTAGCGCGAACTATGATGCGCAATTGCGCATCAGAGAATCCATTTCACCGCACGTTCTGTCGCCAAATGGATTCCGGGTTCGATGCTCCGGGCCGCGCTTTGCGCAGTCCGTCGCATCGCCCCGGAATGACGACAAGATTCGATCTGGAACGCCTACTTCCCCGTGAACACCGCCTTGCGCTTCTCGATGAAGGCCTGCACCGCCTCCTTGTGATCCGCTGTCGTGGTCAGGCGGATCAGTCGTTCGGCCTCGTGGTCGCGCGCCGTTTCGAAATCGAACAGCACGGCCTCGTCCAGATTGTCCTTCATGTAGCGCAGCGCCAGGCGCGGGCCTTCGGCGAGCGATCTGGCCAGCGCGAAGGCCTCGGTCTGCAGCTTGTCATCAGGTACCACGCGGTTGACGAGGCCGATGGCTTCGCAACGCGCCGCATCGATGCGATCGCCGGTGAACATCAGCTCGCGCGCCCGCGCGGTGCCGACGAGCCGGGTGAGCAGCCAGGCGATGCCGTAGTCGCCGCTGAGCGCGATGCGGGCATAGCCGGTCGCAACGAAGGCGGATTGCGCGGCGATGCGGATATCGCAGGCCATGGCGATGGCGAGCCCGGCGCCGACCGCGGGGCCTGGCAATGCTGCGATGGTCGGCTTGCGCACCGACACCAGCGCGCCGGTCAGCAGCCGCTGCCGCTCCTGAAGGTCGGCAACCTTGTCGTCAAAGGACATGTCGAGCTTTGACTTGTCGCGATGCGCGCCCATGCCCTTGACGTTGCCGCCGGCGCAGAACGCTTCGCCCGCGCCGGTGAGTAGCAGTGCGCCGACACCGGGATCCTCGCCGCAGGTCCGGATCATCGTGCGCAGTGCCGGCGTCAGGTTATCGGATAGCGAATTGCGCGCCTCCGGCCGGTTCAGCGTGATGATCGCGACGCGGTCGCGGATGACGCAGAGGAGTTCGTTCGTGCCCGTATCGATGGTGGTTTCCGTGGTCATGTTGCCTCTCTTTCGTCATTGCGGGCAAAGCGAAGCAATCCAGCCTCTATGCTCCTCATCCTGAGGAGCGCGGAACGCGCGTCTCGAAGGATGAAGGCCCGGACCGTGGCCTCGCCCTTCGAGACGCGCGCCACTGGCGCGCTCCTCAGGGTGAGGGTCTACCTTCTGGATTGCTTTGCTTCGCTCGCAATGACGGCTGTTGTGACGCTATTGCCTCAAACTATTGCCTCAAAACTTCTCGACCCAGGGCCGCAGCTCCAGCTCCCAGCTCCAGGCGCTGCGCGGCTGCTGCAGCACGCTCCAGTAGCTCTCTGCGATCGCGTCGGGATCGAGCATCGAATCCGGCTTGTCCGCCGGTTCGGTTCGCGCCGCGCTCTTGATGCCGCCGTCGATGACGAAATGTGCGACATGGATGCCCTGTGGGGATAGCTCGCGCGCCATGCTCTGCGCGAGTCCGCGCAGCGCGAACTTGCCCATCGCGAACGGGGTCGACTGCGCATAGCCCTTGACGCTGGCGGAGGCGCCGGTGAACAGGATCGCGCCGTACTTGTTCGGCAGCATGCGCTTGGCCGCCTGCTGTGCGACCAGGAAGCCGCCATAGGCGCTGACCGCAATCGCCTGCGCGACGTCGGCCGGAACGAGCTCGACGAATGGCCCGCGCGTGCGGCCGCTGGCATTGTAGACGACGAGGTCGGGCGTTCCGATCTCGCGCTCGACGAGGCCGAACAGCCGTTCCACCTCGTCGGGCTCGGTGGCGTTGCAGGCATAGGCCTTGGCCCCTGTCTCGCTGCAGAGCGCGCCGAGCTTTTCGATCTTTCGTGCGGCGAGCGCGACGCGGATGCCCTGGGCGGAGAGCAGCCGCGCCAGCGAGGCGCTCAGGCCTTCGCCGGCACCGACGATGAGGGCGATCTTGTATTTCGGATGTTCCATGGCGTGATCTCTCGGAAGCAGGAGCCGCTGATCTATGCATGGGCTGTGCGAAGAACCAGCCGGGACGATGACAGTTCCGCAGAGCGAATTGCTCCTCCACGGCGATCATGCCTCCCTGACAATTTGCGGCTTTATCGCTGTCCGCGACTGGAGCATGATCGACATCATCTCAAGCGGCAAGCGCAAAGAATTGCCGTCGGACGGAAACGAAGAGGACGATCATGCATAAGCCGGTCACAGCGCAGCCACAAAATGTCGCGGCCGCACCATCCGGCCTGCTGGCGCCCGATACGTCAGGCATGAATTTCTACCGCGCCGATCCGGCGCTCGCCGATCTCCTGCGCATCCATCTGCCGGACACGCTGTTCCGTCATATCGAGCCGCATCTCGACCGCCTCGGCGAGCTCGCCGGCGGCCATCTCGACGAATGTGCGCGGCTCGCGGACCGGCACACGCCCATTCTGCACCAGCGCGACAAGTTCGGCCGCGATGTGCAGTGGATCGAATACCACCCGGCCTATCGCGAACTGGAGAACGCTGCGTTCGGCGAATTCGGCATCCACGCGCTCTCGATCCGCAAGGGCATCATGGGCTGGCGGGACAAATATCCCGTCGTGGCCAAGCACGCCTTCACCTTCCTGTTCAACCAGACCGAGTTCGGCATGGGCTGCCCGATCAACGTCACCGACGGCTGCGCCAAGCTGCTGGCAAACTTCGGCAGCGAGGCGCTGAAGGCAAGATATCTCGACGGCTTGACCTCGACCGACATGAGCAAGCTGACGCAAGGCGGCCAGTTCATGACCGAGAAGGAGGGCGGCTCCGACGTCGGCACGCTGACCACCCGTGCGGTGCAGGAGGGCGACCATTGGCGTCTCTACGGCGAGAAGTGGTTCTGCTCGAACGCGGACGCGAAGGTCGTGATGCTGCTGGCGCGCCCCGAAGGCGCCGGCCCCGGCACGCGCGGCGTCGGCCTGTTCCTGATGCCGCGCTTCCTCGACGACGGTTCGCAGAACCACTACCGGATCGTGCGTCTCAAGGACAAGCTCGGCACGCGTTCGATGGCGTCAGGCGAGATCAAGCTCGAAGGCGCGATCGCCTACGCCGTCGGCAAGCTCGACCGCGGCTTCGTGCAGATGGCCGAGATGGTCAACTCGTCGCGACTCTCCAACGGCGTCAAATCCACCGCGCTGATGCGCCGCGCCTATCATGACGCGATGACGGTAGCGACAAACCGCGTGGTGTTTGGTCAGCGCATCATCGACCTGCCGCTCGGACGGCGGCAGATGCTGAAGATCATGCTGCCGGTCGAGCAGGCGCTGTCGATGAGCTTTCTCACCGCCGATGCGCTCGATCGCGCCGAAGCCGGCAGCCAGGATGCGGCGGCGCTCCTGCGCATCCTCACCCCGACGCTGAAATTCCGTGCCACGCGCGATGCGCGAAAGGTCTGCGGCGATGCGCTCGAGATGCGCGGCGGCATCGGCTATATCGAGGAATTCGCCACCGCCCGCCTGCTGCGCGACGCGCATCTCGGCTCGGTCTGGGAGGGCACCGGCAACATCGTGGCGATCGATGCGCTGCGACGTGCGGTCGGCCGTCACGGCGCGGAGTCCGCGCTCGCAGCCGATCTGCACGCCCGGCTCGATGACAGCGCCTCCGTGCCGCAGGCCTGGCGCGATCGTCTGCGCGGGCTCACCGATCGCGCCGTCGGCTTCGCGCGCGAGGTCGCAAGCAAGTCCGAGAACGAGGCGGATGCGCGCCGCGCCACCAGCCTGCTCTATCATGTCGCCAGCGCGGTCGCGTTCGCCTGGGAGGCGCATCGCATCCACGAAATGCGCGGCGATGCGCGCCGCTTGCTGCTGTCACGCCTCGTCATCGATCATCGGGTGTTGCCGAGCGATCCGTTCCGGCTGACGGAAAATGCCGCGCAAGCGAAGATCGCCGCATTGCTGCTCGGCGATCGATCGGCGAGCATGAGCGAGGTTGGCGAACTGGTTCTGCCAGCGTAGGCTCTCCCTTCACCTCTCCCATCGGGAGAGGTCGATGTGCGCAGCAAATCGGGTGAGGGGCTCAGGTCCCGCGAGGGAGCATAACCCCTCACCCGACGCTTCGCGCCGACCTCTCCCGATGGGAGAGGTGGAGCCCCGCATGCAACGAAATCATAACAACGAGGAAACACCGATGAAGGCCGCCGTCCTCTATGAAGTCAACCAGCCGCTCGTCATCGAGGACATCAGCCTGCCGAAGCCCGGCCCGCGCGAGGTGCTGATCCGCACGGCGGTCGCGGGCCTCTGCCACTCCGACCTGCATTTCATGGAAGGGCTCTATCCGCATCCGCTGCCGGCGGTGCTCGGCCACGAATCCGCCGGCGTGGTCGAGCAGGTCGGCTCGGACGTCACCTACGTCAAGCCGGGCGACCACGTCGTCACCTGCTTGTCCGTGTTCTGCGGCACCTGCGACAACTGCACCACCGGCCGCACCGTGCTCTGCACCGACACCACGGTGAAGATGCTGCCGGGCGTCTCCAACCGGATGCAATGGTCGAAGCCGGAAAAGCTGCACCAGTTCCTGAACCTCTCCTCCTTTGCGGAGCAGATGCTGGTGCACGAGAACGCCATCGTCAAAATCAGGAAGGAGATGCCGCTCGATCTCGCCGCGCTGATCGGCTGCGGCGTCATCACCGGCTACGGCGCGGTGGTGAATACGGCGAAGGTGACGGCCGGCGAGACCGTGGCGGTGATCGGCTGCGGCGGCGTCGGCATGGCCGCGATCAACGGCGCGCAGATCGCCGGCGCCGGCCGCATCATCGCCATCGACACCAATCCGGCGAAGCTCCAGCTCGCGACCAAGCTGGGCGCGACCGATATCATCAACCCGGCGGATGGTGACGTCGTGAAGCAGGTGCGCGACCTCACCAACGGCGGGGTGCATCATTCCTTCGAGGTGCTCGGCCGCAAGGAGACCGCCGAGCAGGCGTTCGGCATGCTCGCCTCCGGCGGCACCGCCACCATCGTCGGCATGATCCCGTTCGGCCAGAAGATCGAGCTGCACGGCTTCGACTTCCTGCGCGAGCGCAAGATCCAGGGCTCGTCGATGGGCTCCAACCATTTTCGCGTGGACATGCCGCGTCTGGTCGACTTCTACCTGCGCGGCCGCCTGCACCTCGAGGACTGGATCTCGGCCAAGCTGAAGCTGAGCGAGATCAACGAGGGCTTTGCCAACATGAAAGCCGGCAAGACGCTGCGCAGCGTGATCATGTTCGATAGCTAGCGGCCGTCACGGTGTCATCGCCCGGCTTGACCGGGCGATCCAGTACGCCGCGGCGGGACTTGTGTGAATGAACTACCGCCGCGGCGTACTGGATGCCCCGGTCAAGCCGGGGCATGACAGCGGAGTGTGAGGACGGCTTGCCCTAACTCACCGCGACAAGTGACGCATCAATCGTCGAACATCTTCGGCGGAACGAACCCGCCGAACTCGCGCTCGATCAGCTCGGCGAGCTTCAGCGGCGTACGATCCTCCAGCCACGGGCCGACGATCTGCACGCCGACCGGCAGGCCATCGGGCGCAAAGCCGGTCGGGATCGCGGTGGAGGGCAGGCCGGGCAGGGTCGCGATGCCCGGCCAGGCGAGCTGGTCGGGATAGACATGCTCCTTGCCGTCGATCGTGATGCGGCGCGTTTCCTGGTCCGGCGAGTGGTCGTGCGGAAAGGCCGGCGTCGGCATCAGCGGGCAGATCACCGCATCAAAGGTCCTGAACAGCTCGCGCCATTGCGCGCGCAGCCGCGTGCGCCCGTGGTTCGCCGCTTGCCAGTCGCGATGGCTGAGCGCAATGCCGCGCAGCCGCTCTGCGGCTAGGCTGGTGTCGCTCTCCGGCAGCGCGGCTGCAGCCGCCTTGGCGCCGGCGTAGATGTCGGGCGCGAAGGTCGCGCCGAGGAACGACATCAGCATGCGCATATAGAGCCGCGAGGATGCTGCGAAATCCGGCAGCAGCGGGCTGCTGCGCTCGATCCTCACGCCGACCCTTGCGAGGTTGTCGGCGAGCCTGTCGATGGTCCCGCGTACCACGGCGTCGGTCGGCAGCACCGGATCGGTGTCGATCACCAACACGCGGAAATCGCTAAAAGCGCTATGCCGGGCCGGCGGCAGCTCGAGCCGGTAGGCGATGCCGGCATCGATCGGATCCGGCCCGGCCATCACGTCGAGCGCGAGCGAGAGATCGGCCGCGCTGCGCGCCATCGGGCCGATTACCGAGAGGTCGCGCTCGAACGGCAGAGGCGGGAGCGGCGGCGGCGTGTGTCCGCGCATGGCGACGAGGTTGAAGGTCGGCTTGTGGGCATAGATGCCGCAATGGAAGGCCGGCACGCGCAGCGAGCCGCCGATGTCCGAGCCGATCGAGAGCGGGCCATAACCTGCGGCGAGCGCCGCCGATGAGCCGCCGGATGAGCCGCCGGGCGTGCGGCCGAGATCGTAGGGGTTGTTGGTGGTGCCGTAGATGTCATTATAGCTCTGCCAGTCGCCGAGTCCGAGCGGCACGTTGGTCTTGCCGATCACGATCGAACCGGCGTCCTTCACCCGCGTCACCGGCAGCGCGTCTTCCTTGGCAATGAAATCCTTCTGCGCGGGAATGCCCCAGGTCGTCGGCAGGCCTGCGATGTTGTAGGATTCCTTCACGGTGATCGGAAGCCCGAGCAGAGGTTTCCGCTCGCCGCGCGCCAATGCTGCGTCCGCCTCGCGTGCCGCGCCGAGCGCGCGGTCGAAATCCCGCACACAGATCGCATTGATCTTGCCATCGTGACGTTCGATGCGGCCGATCGCATCCTGCGTGAGCTCGACCGCCGAGACCTTCTTTGCGGTCAGCGCGGCCGACAGCTCGACCGCACTCTTGAAACTCCATTCCGACTTGGCCACGCGAATGCTCCTGCTATCATTGCCAGAGGATGATGCGCAGTTTGGCCGAACGTCGCAACCGCCGTTTGATCGCGATTGCCATGCACTGTCGAAGCCTATGCAGCCCCGATCAATATGCCCACGGCCAGCACGATGGCGCCGCCCAGCACGATCTGGAACACCGCCTGGAGGAACGGGGTGTCCATGTAGCGCGAGCGGATGAAGGCGATCGCCCACAACTCGAAGAACACGACGACACAGGCGATGGCGGTCGCGATCCAGAACGCGTTGGCCCAGCTGTCCGGTACCAGATAGGGCGCGGTGTGGCCGAGCCCGCCGAGCGTCGTCATCGCGCCACAGGTAACGCCGCGCAGCCAGGGCGAGCCGCGCCCGGTCAGCGAGCCGTCATCGGACAGCGCTTCCGCAAATCCCATGCTGATGCCGGCGCCGATCGAGGCGGCGAGGCCGACCAGAAACGTCTGCCAGTTCTGATGCGTGGCAAAGGCCGCCGCAAACAGCGGCGCCAGAGTGGAGACCGATCCGTCCATCAGGCCGGCAAGACCCGGCTGCACATATTGCAGCACGAACATCCGCCGGCGCGTGCGGTCCTCCTCGGCACGCACGTCGGGCTTCAGGATCTCATCCGTGAGTTTCGCGGCCGTATGCTCATGAGCCTTCTCGGCCTCGGCGAGGTCGCCGAGCAGCCGGCGCACGTTGACGTCCTCGGCCTGCTCGGCGGCCTTGACGTAGAAGCGCTCGGCCTCGAGCTCCATGGTCTCGACTTCCTTCCGGATCGTGTCGAGCGGCAGGTTCTTGGTCAGCCAGATCGGGCGACGGCGCAGGAAGCCCTTGACGTTCTCGCGGCGGATCGGCGGCAAATGCTGGCCGAAGCGCTGCTCGTAGGTTTCCAGCAGCATGTGACGATGGCCGCGCTCTTCCTCGGCCATCTGCTCGAACAGCTTTGCCGAGTCCGGATAGCGCTCCTTCAGATCCTCGGCGAAGGTCATGTAGATCCGGCTGTCCTCCTCCTCGGAGGAGATCGCAACCGCCAGCACCTCGCGCTCGGTCAGATCGGCAAAATTCTTCACGGCAGCCTGTCTTCCAAGTTTAGAATAATTCTAAACTATATAGGATGCCGTGGTTCCCCGGTCAAATCAGCTGCCGCCAGCTTTCGCCAGGAAGTCGAGCAGCAACCGGCTGACCTCGGCGGGCTGCTCCTGCTGGACCCAGTGGCCGGCGCCGTCGACGAGATGGCAGCCGAGCATTCTGGTGCAGGCGCGCGCCTGCATCGCCTCGAAAACGCCGGGCCGCTGGTAGGTGCCCCAATCCTGCTTGCCCGAGATGAAGCAGGACGGCACGTCGATGCTGCGACCCGCGAACAGCTGCAGCTCGTTGTTGAACGGGCCTGACGTGCCGCAGCGATACCATTGCAGGCCGCCCTGGAATCCGGTGCGGCCATATTCGGCGCTGTAATAGGCGAGATCGCGGTCCGGCAGCCAGTGATTGGCGGCGACCGCGGCCGGCGACGGCATCTCCTTTGCGACCGTCTCGGCCATGGTCTCGTTCAGGTCCATCACGTAATAAGTCGGCAGCTTCGCCAGCTCATGCGCCGACCACGATTGCAGCGGATAGGGCTTGTTGTCGGTCCAGTCCGCGCTCTTGTGATGATAATAGGCGCGCAGGAAATCATGCACGCCTTGTGGCGCGCGGTGCATGTCGGCGTTTGCCTCGCGCGTCGAGTAGTACCATTGATAGTGTTTTCGCGGCCGCGGCAGCGCGGCAAGCTCGCGATGAACGGGGTCTTCGGCCGCAGGCTTAGCAGGCATGTCGACGGTGCCAAACGGCAGCGGCGGCGGTCCGCCGAACGGCGCGCTCATCATCGTCACCGACCGAAACACGTCGGGCCGGATCAAGGCGCACCAGGCCGCGACCGGGCTGCCGAAATCATGCCCGACCACATCGACCTGCCTGTAGCCGAACGCCGACACCAGGGCGAGCGCGTCACGCACGAGGTTGAAGAGCGAGAAGGACGCGAGATCGCCGTCGAACTCCGCACTCCATCCCGTCGTGCGCCCATAGCCGCGCTGGTCCGGCGCGATCACGTGGTAGCCGGCCGCAGCTAGCGCCGGCATCACCTTTCGCCAGGAGAACGCCAGCTCCGGAAAGCCGTGCAGCAGCAGGATGCAGCGCCGCCCCTTGGTCTCGAAGCCGGCCTCGAGCACATGCATGCGCAAGCCGTTGATGCCGTCGATGGTGCGTGAGCGGATGCCGGCCGGGAGGGGAATGTCGGGCAGATCAGGCATGTTGTTTCCTCGTCATGGCCGGGCTTGTCCCGGCCATCCACGTTCTTCGTGATCGATGGATTGTAAGAGCGTGGATGCCCGGGACAAGCCCGGGCATGACGGGAGGAAGCAGGAAGACCGCTTGCGCTAGACCGCCGCGCAAACGAATCCGCTGCCCTTGCGCCTGATCTTTCCGACCGACGGCGAGGGGAAATGCGCGGTGCAGCACAGCGTCTCGGTGTCGCAATAGCGATCGAGGAAGCTGCGGCGCGTCGTGGCTGCCTTGGCCGGATCGACATCGAACTTGATTGACAGCTCCGGATAGAGCGTCTGCAGCGGCGAGTGCATGAGGTCGCCGGAGAACACCGCATCGTCCTTGCTGCGGCCCATCGTAATGGCGATATGGCCCGGCGTGTGGCCGGGCGTCGGCAGGATGCGGACATGGTCGCCGATCTGATGATCGTTGCCGACGAGCTCGTGGCGCCCCGCCTCGACCACCGGCAGCACGCTGTCGGCGAAAGGCGGGACTTCCGTCTTCGCGTTCTGCGCGGACCAGTGATCGAATTCCTGCTTGGCGAACAGATAGCGCGCCCTCGGGAAGGTCGGCACCCAGCGGCCGTTCTCGAGCCGCGTGTTCCAGCCGACGTGATCGACATGCAGATGCGTGCACATCACGAAGTCGATGTCGTCCACCGAGACGCCGGCGGCTTTGAGCCCGCGCATATAGGTATCGTCGGTCTTCATGTGCCATTTCGGCCGCTGTGGCCGCGGCTTGTCGTTGCCGATGCAGCTGTCGATCAGGATGGTGTGGTGCGGCGTCTTCACGATGTAGGACTGGAAGCACAGCAGCAGCACGTCCTGCTCGTCCAGCGCTCTGGCCTGCCGCATCCACGCCCGATTCTCGGCCAGCACCTCCGCGGTCAGTCCCGGCAGCATTTCCAGCGCCGGGACGAAGGAGGTCTCCTGCTCGATGATGCGATGGATGGTGAGATCGCCGACTGAGAACTTCAGGCTCATGAGAACTCTCGCAGATTTACGCGGCCGGCGGCACCGAGATCTTGACCGAGGGCCGCGCCAGCATCCTCTGGTGGAAGGCGTCGAGCTTCGGATAGGCCTTGCGCCAGCCGCAATCGGCGAAGCGGAAGTCGGCATAGCCGAGCACGCAAACGAGGCCGATCTGCGAGATGTCGAACGGACCGTTCAGGACGTCGGGCATGTTCTCGAAGCGCGCCATGCCGGTCCAGGCCCGGTTCCAATGGTCGTCCGACCAGGCCTGCCATTGCAGGCCCTGCGGCCGCACCATCTTCTCGTAGCGGCACAGCAGCATGGAATCGAGCATGCCGTTGATCAGCGAATGGTTGGTCTTGGCCTTCCAGCGTCGCGGGCCGTAATCCGGGATCAGGCTGCCGCCGGCCATCTCGTTGAGATATTCGACGATGACGTAGGAATCCAGGATCACGTCGCCGTCATTGGTGATCAGCACCGGCAGCTTCTTCAGCGGCGTAATGCGCGAATAATCCTCGTTGGCCGTGCCCGGCGTCACGGCCGCAGGCACGAACTCGATCTTGTCGATCAGCCCGAGCTCGATCGCGGCAATGCGCACCTTGCGGGCGAAGGGCGAGGCGGGGGAGAAGGTGAGCTTCATTTTGGATCCTTGTTGTCATTCCGGGGCGATGCGAAGCATCGAACCCGGAATCTCGAGATTCCGGGTCCGGCGCTTACGCGCCGTCCCGGAATGACGAAGAGAGAATCACGGCTTACGCCGCGATGATCTCCTGGCGCTGCTCGCCGAGGCCTTCGATGCCGAGCGTGACGACGTCGCCGACATTGAGGAAGGTCGGCGGCTTCATGCCGAGGCCGACGCCGGGCGGGGTGCCGGTGGTGATGATGTCGCCGGGCAGCAGCGTCATGAACTGCGAGACATAGGAGATGCACTTGGCCATCGAGAAGATCATGGTCTTGGTCGAGCCGGTCTGGCGGCGCTGGCCATTGACGTCGAGCCACATCGACAGGTTCTGCACGTCCTTGATCTCGTCCTTGGTCGCGAGCCATGGACCGAGCGGGCCGAACGTGTCGTGCGACTTGCCCTTGGTCCACTGGCCCAGGCGCTCGATCTGGAATGCGCGCTCGGAGACGTCGTTGCAGACGCAATAGCCGGCGACATGGTTCAGCGCGTCGGCTTCCGACACGTATTTTGCGCGGGTGCCGATGATGGCGGCGATCTCGACCTCCCAGTCGAGCTTGGTCGAGCCGCGCGGCTTCTCGACCGGATCGTTCGGACCCGACAGCGAGGTGTTGGCCTTCATGAAGATGATCGGCTCGCTCGGAATATCGGCGCCCGTCTCCTTGGCATGGTCGCTGTAGTTGAGGCCGATCGCCACGAATTTCGAGATGCCGGTGACGGGCGCGCCGAACCGCGGCTTGCCGGAAACGGCGGGCAGCGAGGCGGGATCGAGCGCCGCCAGCTTCTTCAGGGACTCGGGCGAATAGGCCTCGCCGGTGAGATCCTTCACATGCGCCGACAGGTCGCGCAATTGGCCGGATTTGTCGATCAGACCGGGCTTTTCCGCACCCTTCTCGCCATAACGAACAAGCTTCATTCTCGTTTCTCCCTGGAGATTGGACCGATCGGTTAATAGCTTCATGGAACAGGGCGGCAGGAAATTCAACCGCCCAAAACAGAGGTCACCCCAGCGCTACGAACCTGAACGCGTCCCCCTCCCGCCTGATATGCCCGGCCGAAAAATGTCCGCCGATCACCAGCGTCGGCGTATCGGCAAAGCGGCCGAACAGCGCTGCCCGCGTTGCGGCCGATTGCGCCTGGTCGGAATCGGCGGTCGAGGACCAGTCGAGATGCGCCATCTGGCAGGGGTGATGGGCGACATCGCCGGTGAGCAGCGCCTGTTCGCCGTCCGACTGGATGAGGACGCTCATATGGCCGGGACTGTGGCCGGGGGTCGGGATCATGCTGATCTCCTCGCAGAGCCGGTGGTCGCTCGGGATCAAATCGGCCCTGTCGGCATCGACGATCGGCTGCACGGAATCGCCGAACACGGCCTGCTTGTCCGGCTCCGTCGAATGGTCGCGCCAGTATTCGTATTCGGTCCTGCCGAAAACGTAGCGCGCCTTCGGGAAGGTCGGCACCCATTTGCCGCCGGACAGTTTCGTATTCCAGCCGACGTGATCGACATGAAGATGCGTGCACAGCACGGTGTCGATGCTGTCGGGCGCAAAGCCGGCCGCCGTCATGGTCTCCAGGAACGGCGTGCTGCGGTTGTTCCAGGTCGGGACGTTGCGGCCCTGCTTGTCGTTGCCGAGGCCGGTATCGACCACGATGCGCCTGCCGGGCGTCTCCACCACCAGCGAATGGATCGACATTTTCAGCCGGCCTTCTTCGGTGGCGAAATGCGGGATCAGCCAGGGCAGCTTGCAAATTTCCTCATTGCTCGCGAGCGGCAGGATGAAACGGGTCGAACCGACCGTCTCCAATTCCACCACTTTGGTGATTTTGACCTTGCCCACCTGCCACTGCATCCGGCACCTTCCCAGCTTCTTTTGGTGCCGAAACATGCGGTCTTCCGCCGTCAAGCGCAATGGATCATCTGACGCGATGCGGCGTTATCGCGGGAACCCTGGAGAGAGCCATGCCGGAGCTTACGATTTCCGCCGAGAAGGTCGCCTTCATCATCGAGAAGGCGCGTGAATTCGACGTCAAGGAGGGGGATTCCGATCCGGATTCCGGCTCGAACCCGAGCGACGACGGTTCGGTCGATGTCCTCGAGGACGATGGCTCCGACCCCGTCGTCAACGAGCTCGGAAGCTTCATGATCGCCTTGAACGAGGACGAGCAGGTCGATCTCGTCGCGCTGACCTGGCTTGGTCGCGGCGACGGCACGATCGATGATTGGGACGATCTGCGCGCCCGCGCCGTGGAGGCGCGCGGTGAGTATCGCAGCCCGCGCCGCGAAACGGTGCACTATCTGCTCGGCGAGCCGATGCTGGGCGACCTGCTCGCCAACGGGCTCGAGGAATTCGGCGTCGACTGGACCGGCGAGCGCCTCACCGCCGATTCCTCCGACCCCAGCGAGCGGGACGAGGACGAGCCAACGAAGCAGCGGTGATGGTCATGCCCAGGCTTGTCCCAGGCATCCACGTTCTTCGTAACTGCGGCAAGTCGTGGATGGCCGGGACAAGCCCGGCCATGACGATGCGGAAGCTTCAGCGCCTCGCAATCGCGGCTAAAGCGCGATGCGATTAGGATGAATCGTCACCGCGCTTTAGGTTGTTGTTTAAGCATGATCTTTTCGGAAAACCGCTGCGCACTTTTCCGGATCATGCTTTACAGCGTGCCCGGGAACGCACCGCCGTCCAGCAAAATGTTCTGCCCGGTGATGAAGCCGGCCTTGGAGCCGCACAGGAAGGCGCAGGCATAGCCGAACTCGTCGGGCTGGCCGAAGCGTCCGGCGGGGTTCTGCTTGGCGCGCTCGGCCAGGATCTGCTCTGGCGTGACACCGCGCTTGTCGGCCTCGGCCTTGGCGGTGCCGGTGAGCCGATCGGTCTCGAACGGGCCCGGCAAGAGGCCATTGATGGTGACGTTGTTGATCACCGTCTTGCGGGAGAGGCCGGCGATGAAGCCGGTGAGGCCGGCACGCGCGCCGTTGGAGAGGCCGAGGATGTCGATCGGCGCCTTCACCGCAGCCGAGGTGATGTTGACGATGCGGCCGAACTTGCGCGCCATCATGCCGTCCACCGTCGCCTTGATCAGTTCGATCGGGGTCAGCATGTTGGCGTCGATCGCCTTGATCCAGTCGTCGCGGGTCCAGTTGCGGAAATCGCCGGGCGGCGGGCCGCCGGCATTGTTGATCAGGATATCGGGCTCCGGGCAGGCCTTCAGCACCGCCTCGCGGCCCGCAGGCGTCGTGATGTCGCCGACGATCTCGGTGACCGTGACATCGGGATAGGCCTTGCGGATCTCATCGGCCGTTTTCTTCAGGGCTTCGGCACCGCGCGCGGTCAGCGTGACATGAACGCCGGCGTCCGCCAGCGAGATGGCGCAGGCGCGGCCGAGACCCTTGCTGGATGCGCAGACGATGGCGCGGCGACCCTTGATCCCAAGATCCACTGTTTCACTCCGTAATATCAGCTAGGTTTGGACGGCGGCACTCTAGCCAACTGTGGCGCCGCTGGTAAGGGACGGGCTCGCACCAAAATGCATGCGCGTCCACGCTGCGATGCAAATGTGCTTCATCAGATGCGCCGCTCCTGCTTGAGTCGGTCGATGGCGGAGGTCGCCTCCGGCGGCAGCGACTTGAAGCCCATCTGGCCGGCGGCCGAGAACAGCGGCCGCAGATGCGAGCCGGCGAGGAAAGGTGGCTGGCGGTTGGCCGGCACGATCTGGTCGAACACCAGCACCAGCGTGGTGGCGACGAGGCCGACCCTGATGGCACCGAGCGCGGCGCCGCCGAGCCGGTCGCCGATGCCCGCCTCGCCGATGGTGTCGTTCAGCGCGATGCGGCCGATATGGCCGAACAGCATGCCCACCACCAAGAAGATCGCAAAGAACCAGATCCAGTTCTGGAGCAGCGGCGAGTTTGCATTGCCGGCAATCTGCGGTGCGATCATCGGCATCAGCGCAACCGCGATCGGCGCGGCGAGAAGATAGGCGAGGATGGTCATGGCGCTGCGCAGCAGGCCGGTCCTGAAGCCGAAGCCGACCGCGACGGCGAGCGCGGCATAGACGGCGAGATCGAAACTGTTCATGAGCGAAACCCTGCCTATGGAACGAATGAACGCCGAACCGATCATTCCGGTTTCAGATCGTTAAAATCGTCTGTATTGATGGCCCCAAAGCTCGCGGGATCGCGCCCAAGGAAATCGGTAAGGAAATCGGCAAGGAAGTCGTCATGTCAGACCTATTCGACGTCAGTAAAGAAACCATCCTCGTCACGGGCGCGAGCCAGGGGCTGGGCCGGCAATTTGCACGGGTGCTGGCGGCGCATGGCGCATCGGTCGCGCTCGCCGCGCGGCAGGCCGACAAGCTGAAGAGCCTCGAGGAGGAGATCCGCGGCAAGGGCGGCCTCGCGGCAGCGGTCGCGCTCGATGTCACCGACACCGCCTCGATCGCCAAGGCTGTCGACGCCGTCGAAGCCGCGCTCGGCCCCGTCACCGTGCTGATCAACAATGCCGGCATCGCCATCGAGAAGCTCGCGACCGAGCAGACCGAGGCGGACTGGGACGCGGTGATCGGCGCCAATCTGAAGGGCGCCTATTTCCTCGCGACGGAGATCGCCCGCCGCATGATTGCGCGCAAGCAGGAAGGCAACATCGTCAACATCGCCTCCGTGCTCGGCACCGGCGTGCTCAAGGCGGTCTCGCCCTACGCGATCTCCAAGGCCGGCATCATCCAGGCGACGAAAGCGATGGCGCTGGAGCTGGCGGGGCAGAACATCCGCATCAACGCGCTCGCGCCGGGCTATATCGACACCGAAATGAACCATGCGTTCTGGTCGACGCCGGCCGGCGAACGCCTCGCCAAACGCATCCCCCAGCGCCGCGTCGGCGCCGAGTCCGATCTCGACGGCGCCATCCTGCTGCTGGCGTCGAAGGCCTCGCGCTACATGACGGGGAGCGTCATTACCGTCGACGGTGGTTTTCTGTTGAATTGAATTCCGCTGTCGTCCCGGATCTGCGCTTACGCTTGTCCGGGACGACAGCGGAGAGTGCGGCAGCAGTTTGCCCTTCGCAGCACGACAGTGGAGAGCGAGGCGGCAGCGTCGCCTAACTCTACCGCATCTCCGCCTTGATCATGTCCGCCGCCTTCTCCCCGATCATGATCGTCGGCGCATTGGTGTTGCCGCCGATCAGCGTCGGCATGATCGAGGCGTCGACGACGCGCAGGGCCTCGAGCCCGTGCACCTTCAACGCCGGATCGACCACGGCCATCGCGTCCGTCCCCATCTTGCAGGTGCCGACGGGGTGATAGACGGTGTCGACGCGTTCGCGCAGCACGGCGCGGATGTCGTCGTCGCTGCGCACGTTCGCGGTGAACATGTCCCTGGTTTGGAGTGCGCGCAGCGCCGGCGTCTCCATCAGGCGGCGCGTGGTCTTGAAGCCCGCGACCATGGTCTCGAGATCGTCCTCGTGCCCAAGGAAGTTCGGGTCGATCAGCGGCGCCTGCATCGCATCAAAGCTGGCGAGCGAAACGCTGCCGCGGCTCTTCGGCCGGAGCAGGCAGACATGGCAGGAGAAGCCGGTACCCTTATGGCGCTTGCGGCCGTGGTCGTCGACCATCGCCATGCCGAAATGCAATTGAATGTCGGGAATGTCGAGATCGGGTCGCGTCTTCAGGAAGCCGCCGCATTCGGCGAAATTGGAGGTGAGGGGACCGCGGCGCTCCCGCCGATATTGCAGGATGGCGCGGATCAGCCGCGGCATGCCCTTGAGCGAGATGCCGGAGAAATAGGGACTGTCGGACATGTAGCCGAAGATGAAGTCGGGATGGTCCTGCAGGTTCTGTCCGACGCCCGGCAGATGATGCACGTTTGCGATGCCGTGCGCGCGAAGCGCGGCGGCGTCGCCGATGCCCGACAGCATCAGGAGCTGCGGCGACTGGAACGCACCGGCGGCCAGGATCACCTCACGCCGCGCGCGGAGTTGCTTCAAGTCCTTGCCCTGGCGGTATTCGACGCCGACCGCGCGCCTGCCCTCGAACAGGATGCGCGTGGCATGCGCCTGCGTCACGACGCGCAGGTTCGCGCGCCTGCCCATGTGCGGATGGACATAGGCCCGCGCCGCGCTCCAGCGCTCGCCGTTCTTCTGCGTCACCTGGTAGATGCCGAGGCCCTCATGGTCTTCGGCGTTGAAATCCGCGCGGATGCGGAATTGCCCCTCCTGCGCCGCCTGCAGGAAGATCTGCTGCACCGGATTGCCGGAGCGTAGTTTGTTGACGAAGAGCGGACCGTCCTTGCCGTGATATTCGCCGTCGAAATCGGCGTTGCTCTCCGACCGTTTGAAATAGGGCAGCACGTCGGCATAGGCCCAGCCGGTGTTGCCGAGCGAAGCCCAGTGGTCGTAGTCGGCGCGGTGGCCGCGGATATAGACCATGGCGTTAATCGCCGACGAGCCGCCGAGGCCCTTGCCGCGCGGCTGATAGCCGATGCGGCCGTTCAGCCCCTTCTGCGGCACGGTGTTGAAGGCCCAGTTGTTGACGTTGCCCGCGACCATCAGCACCAGCGCGCCCGGCGTGGTCACGACCCAGTTGTCGCAAGGCCCGCCGGCATCGAGCAGCGCCACGGATGTCGCCGCATCCTCCGACAGCCGGCCCGCGACCGTGCAGCCGCCCGAGCCCGCGCCCACGACGACGAAATCGAATGTGTCGGTCAATGTTGTTTCCCCCCTTTATCGTCATTCCGGGGCGCGACGCAGTCGCGAACCCGGAATCCATCGATCAGCATGACGTGCTGCGAAATGGATTCCGGGTTCGATGCTTCGCATCGCCCCGGAATGACGAGCCCTACGACATGAACCGCATCAGCTTCTCCAGCCGCGCGATCTTGCCGCCATAGGGCGGATAGAGATCGGCGAGGCGGTTGAACCTGGAGCGATAGAACACCGGCTTCAGCTTGCTGAACGTCCTGAAACCCCATTCGCCGTGATAGGCGCCGGTGCCGGAGGCGCCGACGCCGCCCATCGGCTGGTTGATCTGCGTAAAGTGGAACAGGCAGTCGTTGATCGTGACGCCGCCGGAGACGGTGCGCGCCAGCACCTCGTCGCGCGCGCTCTGGTCGCTGCCGAACCAGTATAGCGCCAGCGGCCGGTCGCGCCGGTTGACGAAAGCGATGGCCTCCGCCGGCTGGCGAGTGCCGAGCACCGGCAGCACCGGGCCAAAGATCTCCTCCTGCATCGCCGCCATCGTTTCGGTCGCACCAGCGATCAGCGTCGGCGGGAATTTGCGGTGCGCCTTCCAGTTGGGATCGTCGGGCTTTGCCGGTTGCAGGATCTTTGCGCCGTGCTGGGCTGCGTCCGCGACCAGGCCCTCGAGCCGGGCATAGTGCCGGTCGGAGATGATCGACGTGTAGTCCTTGTTGGCGGGATCGGTGCCGAACATGCGCCGCATCTGCGCGCGGACCTTCTCGGCGAAGGCCTGCACCGAATTCTCCGGCACCAGCACGTAGTCGGGCGCGATGCAGGTCTGCCCGGCATTGAGCAGCTTTCCATAGGCGATGCGCTCGGCGGCTTCGTCGAGATCGGCCGAGGCGTCGATGATCGCGGGCGACTTGCCGCCCAGCTCGAGCGTGACAGGCGTCAGATTGCGTCCCGCGGCCTCGGCGACCAGCCGCCCGACCCGCGTCGAGCCGGTGAACACGAGATGATCGAACGGCAGGCTCGCAAAGCCCTTGGCGACCTCGTCCTCGACGCCGGTGACGAGCACCTCAGCGCCGTCGAACCGCTGCGCGACCGTCTCCTGGAGCAGCGCCGAGAAGTGCGGGACAAGCTCGCTCGGCTTGATGATGACGCGGTTGCCGGCGGCGATCGCGCCGATCGCGGGCGCGAGCGTGAGCTGGAGCGGGTAATTCCACGGCGCGATGATGCCGACGACACCGAGCGGCTGCGGCATCAGCCGGTTGCGCGCGGGCAGGAATTGCAGCGCGGTCGCGACGCGCTGCGGCGTCATCCAGGCCTTGAGGTGCTTGGTGGCATGCCGGATCTCGGAGAACACCAGCATGGTCTCGGCGATGGTGGTCTCGACCGCGCAGCGGTGGCCGAAATCGGCCGAGATCGCCTGCCGGAAGCGCTCCTCGTTGTCGGCGACCACCGCGCGCAGCCGCGCCAGCCGGTCGAGCCGCTGGGCGAGGTCAGGCGCCGGCTCGTCCCGCGACCGTGCGCGCATGGCATGGAAGGCCTCTTCGAGGGCCCGCAGCGGAGCGTTCGTCAGGGATTTGTCCACGGCGTTCCTCCCTCCAGGCGTTTCAGCCTTAATCTTGTTGCCGCAAGCTGGCCCTTTGTGGAACTTCTGGCAAGAGCGCGCGGAACGCAGCGGAAATCGGTCGATCCCCCTGTCATAAAGTCGAAAAAAACGTTCCCGCAGCCCTTTCCAAAGCCAGCCCGCCTTGATACATACGCCCCGCACCCGATGGGCTTTGCCCCGGGGTCGCCTTCCAAGGAAGCCTTTGGGACGGAAGAGCAAGCCACGCGAACAGCGCCGGCCTCAACCGACCGTCCCCGGGATTTTCGCAAAGGCACGCAACAGTTTAACGCGGGGTGGAGCAGCCCGGTAGCTCGTCAGGCTCATAACCTGAAGGTCATAGGTTCAAATCCTATCCCCGCAACCAAATTGTTATCGCTCACGCTCCGTCCCGGTCTAACGGCCGGGACGGATTTGATTTTCTGGGAAACCGGGGACCGGGCGACGGAGCAGGTCCAGCTTGTGTGTCGGATCGTTTCTTTCCCGAAGACGGACCTGGATGCCGAGGGTGGAATTCGTGCATATCCCCCACGGCTCGTGTCTCGCCTCTCAGCCGCAAACCGGCGGTTCGTTGTGCTCCTTGAAGCCGTCGCTGAAGATAGCGCTCAATCGCTCATCCGGCAGGAGCCCGCTTGTTCATCGGCGATCTTGTGAGCGCCACGGCAAGCACGGCAGTTAGTAACACAACTGCTATCGAATAGAACGCGTCTGAATAGGCCATTATCGTTGCCTGCTGCTTGACAAGTTCGCCGAGCAGGATCTCGGCTTGCTGATAGGAGCGCGCCGGATCTGGCACGCCATGGGGCAAGAAGTACTGCTGCATCCGGATCAGGAAAGACTGGTCGATCGGATTGAACGAAGTCACCGCTTGTCCGATGATGTTGGAGTGGAACTGCTCGCGTTTCGTGATGACTGTGGCCAGCCCGGCCGTTCCAATAGCGCCGCCCAGACTGCGAAGCATATTGAACAGGCCAGACGCCGCCGCCGATTCATCCTGCTTTATGTGCGCCATCGCGATGCTCGATAAGGGGGCGACGAGGAGCGATTGGCCGACCGCGCGCACCAGGTTGGTCAACATCAACTGCGGCCCGGAATCGTTGATGCTCAGATGGGTATTCATGACGCAGCTCGCTGCGAACACGATCAGTCCGGCGCAGACGACCACGCGCACATCGAAGTACTTGAGGATAAGCGGTACAAAAGGAATGATGACGAGCTGCGGGAAGCCTGACCAGGCGAGCACAAGCCCGATCTGTTCGGCATTATAGCCTTGGACGGAATCGAGATAGGCCGGCAACACATAGACCGATCCGAACAAGCCGAATCCGACGAGTGTGTTGGCGAGTGTGCCGAGGCCAAAATTGCGCTTCGCAAGCAGGCGAAGCCGCACGGCGGGCTTGTCGCTTCTTAGCTCGATGACCGCGAACACCGTCAACATGACGGCCGCGACGATGGCGAGATGCGCGATGTAGGGAGAGCCGAACCAGTCATCCTTGTTGCCCTCGTCGAGCACGGTCTGAAAGCAGGCAAGCCCTATTGCCAACGAGCCTATGCCGTACCAGTCGCCCTCCTTGAGAAGGTGCAACTGCATCGGCGTGTGGTCGAGGCTCGGGAATAGCAAGGCGAGCATCACGGAGCCGGGGATAAGATTGATGAAGAAGATGTATTGCCAGCCAAAGTGCTCGGTGAGATAGCCCCCGATGGTCGGCCCAATGGCCGGACCGAAGGTGGCTGTGACCGCGAATATCGCCAGCCCGATCGGGCGTTGTCCGGAAGGGAGCTTGGTAAGCAGGATGGTGAATGCCATCGGAATCATGACGCCACCCGTGAAGCCCTGCAGCGCGCGGGTGACGATCATGGTGCCGAGGCTGTCGGCAAAGGCACAACTGACCGAGAAAGTCAGGAAAAGCGTCACGTTGGTCAGCAGGAATCGGCGGAATCCGAACACGCGACTGAGATAGTCGGTCAGCGGAATCATGATGATCTCGCCGATCAGGTAAGACGTCGATATCCACGCGCCGTTGTCGATCCCCGTGCCGATTCCTCCTTCGATTTCCGCAAGCGATGAATTGACGATCTGGATGTCCAGCACGGCGATCAGCGCCCCGAGCATGCAGCCATAGACGGCGATCCAGGTCCGCAGTGACGCGCGCTCGGTGTCCCGATCGTCGATCGCGCCGCTCATCGCTGCGATCCCTGAGGCGTGGCGCCGCGCCTTGTGTCGATTGTCGCAGTCACCGACATGCCGGGACGCAGCATGCCGGCGAGCGGGTCGCTCGGGTCAACGGCGATCTTGACCGGAATGCGCTGAACAATCTTCGTGAAATTGCCGGTGGCATTGTCGGGCGGCAGCAGAGCGAACTCCTGTCCGCTGGCAGGCGCCAGGCTGTCGACCCGGCCGCGAACTCGTTTCCCGGGAAACGCGTCGACGTCCAGGACGACGGGCTGCCCGGCGCGCACCTCGGCCAGCTGGGTTTCCTTGTAGTTCGCCACAACGTAGATCTTCGCGAGCGGGACGATGGCGAGAAGCTGGGTGCCTGGCTGAACGTACTGGCCAAGCCGCAGCGTGCGATCGCCAATGACGCCATCAACCGGCGAGGTGATCGTGGTGTATCCGAGATTGATCCGTGCCTGCTGCAATGCCGCTTCGTTTCGCTTGAGTGTCGCCCTGGCCTGCGCCAGTTGAGCATTCAGGGTCTCGATCTGCTTTTTGGCGGCATCAAGCGCGGCCTGGTCCTTGGCGACGACCGCCGTCGCGGTATCGATCTGCGAGGCCGCCTGCTGTGCGTCCTGGACCGAGCCGTAGCCGTCGTCTGCGAGCTTGCCGTAACGTTGACTGTTCTCTTTCGCGAACAGCTCCTGTGCCTTGTCCGCATCGATCGTCGCCTCGACTTGGCGAATCACGGCCCGCTGCTGGGCGATCTCGGCCTCGATGGTCGCGATCCCGGCGGTGGCCTGCTCGACGCCAGCGGCCGCCTGTTCGACAGCTGCCTCGTAGTCGCGTTGGTCGATGACGGCCAAGACCTGTCCGATCTTCACATGCTGATTATCGTCAACGAACAATGATGCGATATTCCCGGCAACCTGCGATGCGATCGAAACGACATCGGCTTGCACATAGGCATCGTCTGTGGCGGCTTCGAAGCGCCAATGCGTCCAATACCTCCAACCAGTATAGGTCCCGCCGCAAACCGCCGTGATCGCCAGGATCACAGGCAGCAAGTGTCTCAGCAACGGACGCGCCCGCTCTGTGGACGCCCTGCCGAGATGTTCGGATGCCCCAGTTGCAGCGTCTCCGGGAGGCGGGGCGCGCCCTTCCGTTTCAATGCTCGTCGCGGTGGAGGTCATTGCTCCCGAGCCCTTTCAGGATGATTCAGGCATCATTGTTCAGAGCGCCGGCATTGCGTCTTCTTGAGTGCGCGACCTATTGCGAGATCGCATGGCGAATTCGCCGCATATCGGCAAGTGCGGATTGCGCGAGGCGGCGGTCGGAGCGGCGTTCGGCAATTTTGGGTCACTCTCCGCTGTCATACGGAAGTGCGCTACACGGGTCCGGAAGCGGCCGTGCTCCTCGACCGCGTTCGCCAATGAGCAGGGGTCTCACCGGTGATTTCTTTGAACACGGCCGAGAAATGTGCCTGAGTGCAAAATCCGACCGCGAGCGCGATTTGGACCAAAGGCGCCTCCGTATTCAGCAGCGTCTTCGCGTGTTCGACCCGTTGAGCCAGCAGATATTCGTGGGGGCGGTATCCCGTCGCGGCCCGGAACTGTGCGGCAAAATGCATACGGGAAAGTCCGGCAACTCGAGCCAGCTCCGGGAGCCTTATCGACCGACGAAAATTCTGTTTGACGTGGTCTTGGACGCGCCGAAGCCGCCAATTTGCCAAGGCTCCGACCCTGGTGCGTGGAAATTCGAGGCGCGCGAGCCGCATCGCCAGCGTTTGTCCGATGCAGCGGGCGAACGGCTCGTCGACCGGTTCGCCGCGTCCGAGCAGCGGTCGGGTGAGCTGTCCTGCGAACATGTCGCGAAGCAGAATAAGGTCATTCAGATGCTGAGTTGGGCGACGCTGCGCAATTGGTAGCCGATCTGTAAAGTACGAGTCTGGAACGTGGAAATGCAGGAAGTCGCAGGGCGCATCGAAGCGTGCGGCGAGCCGTTTTGAAGGAGCGCTGACATACAGCGTGCTTTCCGGCATGACGCCCTCGAAGATTGTTCGCTGTTCTCCTGTCAACTTGATGCGCGTCGTCCTCAATGCCACGCCAATGAAGTAGCGATCATCAGGGGTGACCGCCTCCTCGGTACGAGACGCGGTTCGGAGATCGAGCCAGCGCGAAATGGTGATGTCCTGGGCCAGGGACGCACCGTTTTGTTCCGGCCTGCGCCACGCCCGCTCCTCCAAAGGATATCCTCGCGGATGTCTCTTGTCGCACAACGCGGGGTGATGACCGTGTTTTGGGGGGACCGCATGCATGTCGTCGCGCATCCTGGCTCTCCTCTGTTCGCTCGTACTTGCGATACCGAGTGGATTTAGCCTGCACTTGCTTCGGAAGGCGCGTTAGCTCCTCTTAAGAAATGTTGGATTCCGCTAAATCGAATGCTGCGACCGTCCGCCGCAGGCGTAACGTTTGGGTAACTCACACAGAACAGGACTTTCCAATATCCGAGTTCAATCAGTTGCTTGCGACGATGAATAGTGGCACGCGCGTGATGGCCGCCAAGGCATGGAACGCGAAGACGCTACCCGGCAGGCCCGTTCGCACGTACATTTGCGAAGCCGGTAACTGCGTCCAGCCGCTCAAGTCGGAGACGCACCTTCAGGTGAAGCGGGATGATGTCGAGCAGTACTCAGGCGTCTATGAGTTCCGATGCGATCATTCTCTTTGGCGACTTCCAGCTCGATCGCAGACGTCGCTTGCTTCTCAAGGATGGAATTCCCGTACGAATTGGATCGCGCGGCCTGGACATTCTGATCGCGTTGACCGATCGCGCGGGCGAAGTTGTCAGCAAGCGTGATCTCCTCGAGTCGGTGTGGAAGGGTGTTGTGACCGACGAGGCGGGCCTGAGGGTACATATGTCGACGCTTCGCCGAGCTTTGGGCGACGGCCGGAATGATGCGCGCTACATCGTCAACGTCGCAGGCCGCGGATACAGTTTCGTTGCCGCAATCAAGCGGTCTCACACGAGCCTGGCGTACTCGTCGAATTCCAACTCGGCTGATCGGTTGGGTCGTCAATTCCTGTCGCATCGGGGGCTTTTCGTCGGCCGCGACGAGGTCGTTCTCAGTCTAAGCAGGCTTCTCGCGAGTCGACGGTTTGTCAGTATCGTGGGCGCCGGCGGCATCGGCAAGACGGCGGTCGCGGTTGCCTTGATCGCGCAGTTGCGAGCCGAATTTGGCGACGAGAACGTTGCCTTCGTCGATTTTGGCGCGGTGCTCGAGCCTGGCTTGGTTCCTGGCAGCGTGATTTCGGCGGTTGGCTGCACATTGGGGGGATCCGATCCCGTCGCCGAACTCTCAAGCTTCCTTGCAGATAAGCGCATGCTGGTTGTCTTCGACAGCTGCGAGCACCTCCTCGACCCGATCTCGCTCCTGGCAGACCGGCTATTCCGTGAGGCCCCCAGCGTCCATTTACTGGCCACCTCGAGGGAGCCGTTGCATGTCGAGGGTGAGACGGTGCATCTGCTCAGTCCGCTCGCTTACCCAGTGGAGGAAGCCCCGACGGCGGTGGATGCTTTGGCAACGCCGGCCGTGCGTCTGTTCATGGATAGGGCGGCGTTCAGCGGATTCACCGAAGATCTAACTGACGCCGATGCGCCGATCGTTTCGGATATATGCCGGCGGACTGACGGAATTGCGCTGGCGATAGAGCTGGCCGCCAGCCGCGTGGGAAGTTATGGGATCCGTGGCGTTGCAGGCCTCTTGGCGCAAAATGCGGAGATGGCATTACCCATCAGACGCAATGTTTCTCCTCGACATCGAACGCTTCAAGCGATGCTTGACTGGAGTTACGATCTGCTCGCAGAAGACGAAAGGCGAGCGCTTTCACGCCTGTCCGCCTTCGTCGGTCTGTTCACAATGGAGGCGGCTTGCTCCGTCGCGGGCGAAGAAGAGAGCGACCGGGCAGCTATCGCTTCGACTCTGGAGAGGCTGGTCGACAAGTCTCTGGTCTGGGTAAGACCGACCGATGAAGCGGTCTTTTACCGCCTCCCCGATACGACGCGCGCCTATGCTGCGGCGAAGCTCAGCCAATCCGAAGACGTCGAGCCGATTGCCAGTCGCCATGCTCGCTACTTTGCTTCCTTGTTCAAATCACTTGCTCTCGAGCACGGCGCGTATGCCGAGATCGGGCGCCATGCACCACACCTCGGGAATGTACGAAAGGCGCTCGAGTGGAGTTTCTCCAGCGAGGAGAATCGCAAAACCGGGATTGAATTGGCGGCCGATGCTGCGCCTTTGTTTCTTGGTCTTTGGCTGCTTGCGGACTGCAGCCACTGGTCGCGCCTTGCCTTGACCGCGATTCAGCATATGAGCGAGATGTCGCACCGGGAGGCGCGCTTGCTGGAGGCATTCGCTGTCGCCTCCATGCATATGTGGGGCAATACGCAGGAGGTGAAAGATGCGATCCAGCGTGGGCTGGACCTGTACGAAGCGGGCGAGCAAGGATTGGCGCAACTTCGCCTTCTGGCCGGCCTCAACCTCTTCCTGACGAGGATTGGCGACTTTGATGGCGGGCTGGCGGCCGCCGAGAGATGCAAAGCCGTAGCCGACCGGAGCGGATCGATCAGCGATCGGGTCATCTCCGAATGGATGCTTGCCGCCGCCTTGCATCTTGCCGGTCATCAAGCCGATGCCATCGCCCATTGCGAACTGGGGTTTGAGCTCGAGGCCACCCATAGCCGCCTCGACCTCAATTTGTTCGGCTACGATCATCGCCTCCGCGCGGAGCTCGCGCTGGCACGATCGCTTTGGCTCAGAGGGGCGGCAACGCGCGCGTGCGGGTTGGCTGTGGCGGCTCTCCATGAGGCCGAAGGGTTGTCACCGCCGAGCAACTATTGCATGGCTGTAGTCCATGCTGTCCCTATCCTGCTCTGGAATGGCGAAACTGAAGTTTGCGCCGAACATATAGATCGCGCAATCGTGCAGGCTGAAAAGCACTCTCTCAAGGCGCTCGCAGCCGCTGCCCTGGCGTTGAAGGGGGAGTGGCTCACGATGACGGCAAAACCTGCAGCCGGCGTGGAAACATTGCGCCAGGCTTTGAATCTGCTGTACCGCGAACAATTTCGCATGCTTACGTCCGCTGCCGCGCAGGCTCTGGCAGATGGATTGGCACAGAGCGGAAGGTTGGTCGAGGCACGAACGACGATCCAGACGGCGATCTCTTCAGCACAAAAAATGGGTCAGAAGTTTTCAATGCCCGGCCTACTGCGCACGCAAGCGCAAATAATCATGAGAAGTGCGGATGCCCAGCACGACAAGGCAGAGTCATTGCTGCGAGAGTCGATCAACTACGCAAGGAGCCAAGGCGCATTGGCATGGGAGTTGAGGGCTGCGCTCGCATTGGCCCGGCTATTGATCGTGCATGGGCGGGTAGCAGAGACGCGCTCGCTCCTCGAGCCGGTCTTGGCGGCTCACGAGGAAGATTCCGGCTCATCGGATCTCCTGGACGCAACGGATCTTCTGGCGCGCTTGGCGTGATCGGGAAGAATCCGGCATGAGCGGTCAGGAGAGCCGCGACGGCTTTTCATTTCCTTGCAGTTCATAACACCTTGGGCATCCAAGTCTGGTCCATATTCCTCCTCTCCGCAAGACCGCTTGAAAAAGCAAACGGCAGGAGCAGCGATGGAACAGGACCGGAGAATCGCCGTCGTGACGGGCGGCAGCCGCGGCATCGGGCGGAGTACGGTTCTCAGTCTGGCAAGGCGAGGTGTTGACAGCATCTTCACATTCAAAGCCGCTTTTGCTGAGGCCGATGCGGTTGCGACGGCCGTTGAGGAGATCGGCCGGAGAGCCATTCCTTTGCAGCTTGATCTCGCGGAAGCGAGCAGCTTCGACGGTTTCGTACTGCAATTCCGCGAAGCACTTGGAGTTCTTGGCGCCACCCGTTTCGACTATCTCGTCAACAATGCCGGGATCTCTCATCATGGCAAATTGGAAAGCACGACCGAGGCAGAACTCGATGCGATCTACCAGGTGAATTTCAAAGCAGTGTTCTTTCTCACCCAAAAATTGCTGCCTCTCATCAAGGACGGCGGCCGTATCGTCAACATGTCAAGTGGGCTCGCCCGAATCATCGTGCCCGGCAGCGGGCCGTACGGTGCATTCAAGGCTGCGATCGAGGTGCTGACGCGATACCAGGCAAATGAACTCGGCGCTCGAGGCATAGCGGTCAACGCAGTCGTTCCCGTAGCGATCCGAGCTGATTTCAGTGACGACCGAGTGTGGGAATATCCCACAATCAACGCTCAGGTCGCCAACTTGACGGTGCTCCGCCGACCGGGGGGGCCGGAAGATATCGGGTCAATGATCGCTTCTCTGCTGTCCGATGAGAATCGCTGGATCAACGCGCAACTTATCGAGGTCTCGGCGGGATGAGAATCTAGAGCGCGATGAGATCAGGTCTGATTGCTGCCTCAAAGGTGCACTGCCTCTCCCGCTTGCGGGAGAGGCCCGGGGAGAGGGTGTTTCTGCCATGGGACACGCCTCAAGAGGAAAAAGCCCTCACCCGGCGCTTCGCGCCGACCTCTTCCGCAAGCGGGAGAGGCCAGCCAGTGGTTGATGTCGATCTTTTCGCCCGGGACCGTCACCTCGATGTCGCCGACCAGCCGTCCATAGGCCGAGAGCGGCGACGGCATATAGTGCAGCTCCGGCGCGTCGATGCCCTGGAGGCGAACGGTGAGCTTGCCGTTCTTGATCGGCGGGGTCGACGTGCGGCCCTTGACCTTGGCGCCCTCGAAGACGTCAGTCGGCTGGAATGGCGCAGTATCGTTCTCGCGGAAGCGGATCGCGTCCGGCGCCACAGTCACCAGCACCTTGGCGGTATCGGCGTCCGACCGCCCCGCCGGACAGAACCGGCCGACATCGATGGCGCCTTCGACCTCCGGCAATCCAACCGGCATCGGCCGCTCCTGTCGGGCGCGCACGACGACCGCCGCCCGGGCTGACTTGCAAGCACACCGAAGCGGAGCGGATCATCTTCGTGCGGCAGGCCCGTGACGGAAGGTGAGACGGCTGAGGCGACGTCCGCGAACAAATCGCCCGCGCGTCCGGCGCGCGGGCGACGATGATTTTCGCCAATAGAGTAGAATCTTTCCAATCAGGATCTGTGCGGACAGACCATCGTCAGATTGAGCAGCGTCGGCCTGTCCGAGCCCTTCTTGTACTCCCACTCCAGCCGGATCTCGTGCCGGTGGGCAAAGGCGTCGCTCGGCGCGTGGACGATGATGTTGGTCTTCATCGGGATTGGCGGCTCGGAGTTGAAACATTTCCGGACGCAGGCATCGAGCAGATCGCATCGCGTCAGCGGGATCACGCCCGGCTCGTCCCTGGACAGCGGGACCGTGTTCGGCTGGGTGCTGAGGTCGACGCGGGCGCGGCCCTTCTCCTTGTGCCAGTACTTGGCGCTTCCCTGCGGCCACTTCGAGGGCGGGTTCAGGATCAGGTGGTACTGACCGTATTCCAGGGTCGGCAGGTCGATGTCCTCCGATGCCTTGAGCTTGGCGACGCTCTTTTTCATGTTCGCCAAGGGATAATAATTGCTGTTCATCAAGTCTCGAAATGCCTTGCCGCTATATACCAGTCCGGCCATCGCCTCTTTCCCCGAGATGTCTGTTTGTCGAAACCTGTAGCCGGCCGCCCGAAACGGGCAGCGCGCCGCTGCCGATCACACAAATTGTTGTGTGCAGGCACGCTACCATCCGACGTTGCGCTTCGTCCAGAGAACCGCGATCCGGTAACATCGCATATCCCGCCGGCCCAATTGCCATGCATTCCTCTATGGGTAATGTAGACCAAACGCCTCGCGGGCGTTGGAGCTGGACTGCCGCGGCAGTTCGTTGAAGGCGCTGGAATGCATTGCTTCGCGTGTCAGTCGGCGATTGGTCCGGGCGATAGCTGGTGCTCCAAGTGCGGAGCGGCGGTTCGCGAGCGCGTTGACCCCGACAGCGAGCGACGATTTGTGACCATTCTGCGCGCCGACGTCGTCGATTCCACGGGACTGGTCGCTGAGTTGGAGCCTGAGGAAGCGGTGTCGCGTCTCGAACCGGCTCTCGCGGCGATGCGAGGCGCAGTGCGCCAGTTCGGCGGCATCGTGAGCAAGGAGCTGGGTGACGGGGTCGCCGCAGTATTCGGCGCGCCCATCGCCGATGACAACCATGCGCCCCTGGCCTGCCATGCCGCGATCGAGCTTGTCCGGCGTGTCGCCAGTCTGGGCGATCCCGGACTTCAGGTTCGGGTCGGCCTCCATTCGGGCCACGTGGTGGCCTATATGGTCGCCAGCGAATTTTCCAAGGTTTACGAGATCGGCGGTGCCGCCCAGCATCTGGCGGCGCGGCTGGAGTCGGCGGCCGAGGCGAACCAGATCTACGTGTCGGAGGCATGCCAGGAGCTTGCGGAAGGGCATGTCCGCTTTGAATTCCTGGGCCGCAAGGCGCTTCGTGGCTTCGGCGATCCGCTGCCCGTGTACCGCGTCATGGGCGCAAGCGATCTTTCGAGCTGGCGGGTCCGACGCGCGCGCAGTGTTTCCCGATTCGTCGATCGCGCGGCCGAGCGGGCGCTGCTGTGGCGCGCCACGGAGACAGTCGCCGCCGGCCGGCAAACGGTATTGCTGACGGGTGATGCCGGCATTGGAAAGTCGCGCCTTGCACATGAGTTCGCACAGGACCTTCGGGCCGGTGGCTGGCGGCTGGTCGACGCCGAGTGCAGCCCGAATCTCCAGGGCGCGCCGTACAGCGCCCTCAAGCGCCTGTTGCTGTCGATACTTGATGCGGCCGCGCGCGATCTGGACAATCTCAGAGACGCATTGCCTGTGGTGCAGCAGCGAGCCATCGATGCGATTCTGGACCTGCCGATCTCCGATCCGCAATGGGACGAATTGGAGCCTCACGCCCGCGGCCGCGCCATTGCAGACGCAAGCTGCTCTCTCGTCGAGAGCGTCGCTAGGCGCCAGCGTACGATCCTGCTGATCGAGGATCTGCACTGGATCGACCGGGCCAGCGACGCGGTCGTGGCCACTCTCTCCACCCTGCAATGCCCCAATTTGCTCGTGCTGCTGACGACGCGGCCCAATGGAATGCCAGTGTGGATCGCGCGGTGTCACGCGGAAATCGTGGCCATGCGGCCTCTCGACGATGATTCGGGCCTTGCCATGCTCGCGGAGATACTTGGCCCCGCCACGACGAACTCAGAGTTGAAGAGCCGGATTATCTCTCATACGGCCAGCGTTCCACTGTTCATCGAGGAAGTCTGCCGCAGTCTGAAGGATAGCGGCATGCTGCTTGGACAGTGGGGCGACCTTTCTCTCGCGCGTCCTGTCGACGAGCTCGGCATCCCCAGCAGCATTCAAGGGGTGATCGCGGCGCGGCTTGATCGGGTGTCGCGACAGGAGCGATCGCTTCTCCAGATCGCCGCGGCGCTTGGCCCCCGGGCAAATCAGGCCCTGCTGCGAAAAGTAGCTTCGTTGCCGGAAGACGTCCTGCAGGATTGCCTCACTGCGCTCGACCGGGCCGAGCTGTTCGTCAGGATCGACAGCGAGTTGGAGGACTCGCTCGAATTCCGGCACGAGATGGTCAGGCAGGTGACCTACGATTCGATGATTGAAAAGGTGCGCGAAGGTATCCATGCCAGCATTCTCGCGGCTCTCGAGGGCGAGGAAGCATGGACCGAGGGGCCTGACACGCTCTGTTACCACGCAACGAGGGCGAAGGATTGGGAGAAGGCGTTTCAGCATGGCAGGAGCGCTGCGCGACGATGCCTGGCTCGCTCAGCCTATGCCGAGGCGGTCGATTATTTCGAGATCGCGATGGAAGCGCTCGACAAGACCCCTGCGACACACGCAAGAGAGGCGGGCGCTATAGACCTCCGGATGGAGGCTCGTTTGGCCTATGCCGGATCTGGGCGCGTGGCCGAAGCCTTGGACCTGGGAAGCGAGGCCGAACGGCGAGCCGATGCGATCAACGACACCGGACGCAAGATCGCTGCCATGACGATGAGAGCGGGTGCTCAGAACTTCTATGGAACGCCGCTCGAAGCGGTCGCAATCGGCGAAGCCGTCGTGCATCTGGCGGAAAGCTCGGGCAATTCCGGCTGGCGCAATCTCGCACAATACGGGCTTGGGCAGGCGTATTTTCTTGCCGGTCGTTACCACGCCGCCGAGAAGATGCTGGCCACCGCTCGAGCCCATCTCGCGGGCTCCGCGCCGAGTGCCCCGATCGGTACGACCCCGCGCTCCTTGCTCCTGCTCTGCTGCATGATGAGCAGCATCACCCACACCGTCATGGGCGAGTTCGATGTCGCCGAGCAGCTCCAGCAACAGGCCGCCGCGATCGCCGAGGAGACCGGCCGTCCCTATGATCGCGTCGCCGCCGCCTATAGCGGCGGCTGGCTGAAGCTCGGGCAGAACGATCCGGCGGCGGCCGCCGCCATTCTCGAAGGTGGTTTCGTCCTGGCGCAGAAGCACGGCATCCGGCTGTTCGTGCCGGTGCTCGCCTGTCATCTCGGCATCGCCTATCTCGAGCAGGGGCTGTTCGACCGGGCGCGCGGCATGCTGACTGAGGCGCGCGAGGAGGCGAGGGCGGTCGGCTATACCTCGGCGGTGCTGCGCAGCTCGATCTACCTGGCGCTCGCCACCCACCGCCTCGGCGATGTCAGGGCCGCGCAGAACATGCTGCGCGAGGCACGCAACACCGCCCGCCAGCAGGGTTTTTCCGGCCTCGAGGCCGAGGCCCTGTTCGGCGAGGCCGTCGTGACGTCGCCATCGGATGCGGCGAACAAGGCCGCCATCCTTGTCGCTCTGCGCGCCGCCATCGCGATCGCCTCCGAAAGCGGCGCGCTACCGCTGAAGCAGAAAGCCGAGGCGATGCTGAACGAGATGCTCGCCCGGGACGATCGGCTTAGCTGAGGCTGCTCCCGGTCAGTCTGGCGATAGCGCCGGCGCGAGCACGATCTTGCCCGACGCGTCAAATAAATCCCGTAGCTAAAACAAGGGGATCGCTACTGTGCATGGGGTTGTTTTCGCCCCATTTTTTGAAGCTGAGCCCTTCGGCTCAGGCGAGAAAGGCGCGGAAGCGGCGCAGCGCGATCACGAAGAAGACGCTGCCGATCACGGTGAGCGCGGCGAGCTGCGGCCACACCGCCTCCAGGCCCGCGCCGCGAAACAGGATCGCCTGCGCCAGCATCACGAAATGCGTATTGGGCGCCGCCAGCATGATGTCCTGGACGAATTGCGGCATGCTCTCCCGCGGCGTCATGCTGCCCGACAGGGTTTGCAGCGGCAGCAGGATCATGATCAGCAGCAGTCCGAACTGTGGCATCGATCCGGCGACTGTGGCGAGGAAGATGCCCATGCTGGTGGTGGCGAAGAGCTGAAGTGCCGTCCCGACGAGAAACAGCGCCACCGAGCCGTCGATCGTGACCGCCAGCCATCCCTTGACGACGAAGGCGATCGACAGCGCCGAGGCGACCAGCACCACCGCTCCCATCGACCAGACCTTGCTCACCATGATCTCGAGCGGCGTGACCGGCATCACCAGGAGGTGCTCGATCGTGCCGTGCTCGCGCTCCCGGATCAGCGCCGCCCCGGTCAGGATGATCGAGAGCATCGTGATCGACATGATGAGGTGGTCGATCGCGCCGAACCAGGACCTCTTCAGCTCCGGATTGAAACGGGCGCGCAGCGCGAGGTCGATCTGCGGTGTTTGAGCTTCGCGGGTGCGCGCCAGGAACTCCGCGATCTCGGCGTTGACGATCTGCTCGACATAGCCGCCACCGTTGAAGGCCTGTGAGATGCGCGTCGCGTCGACGTTGAGCTGGATCGTCGGCGCCTTCCGCGCCAGCAGGTCGCGCTGAAAGTCCGGCGGGATGTCGAGGGCAAACGTGTCGAGGCCGGCATCCATCCGTCTGTCCATCTCGTATTGCGAGATCAGCCGAGGCGTGGAGAAGTACGGGGCGGTGAACGCCATCCCGATGCGAGTCGAGATCGGCGAATGGTCTTCGTCGACGATGGCGATCGCAGCGCGGTTCAACGTCTCCGGCAGCGTGTTGGCACCCTCATAGACCGCGAACGTGAAGGAATATGCGATCAGCACGAGCAACACCGGGTCGCGCGCCAGTCCGCGCAATTCCTTGATTCCGAGCTGTAGCAAGTTGCCAAGGCGCATGGTCAGCGGGCCTGTTTCTTCAGCAGCAGCGCACCTGTGGTGACCAGCACCGGGATCATGACGGCGAGCGCCAAGAGCTCGTTGTGAAGCGTGGCGAATCCCAGTGCCTTCGAGAACGTGCCGCGCGAGATGGTCACGAAATAGCTGGTCGGATAGACAAGACCGATCATCTTGCCTGCCCCCTGCAGCGAGGAGACGGGATCGATCAGGCCGGAATACTGGATCGCGGGAATCAGCGTGATCAGCACGGTGCCGAACAGCGCGGCGATCTGGCTCTTCATGAACGACGAGATCACCAGCCCGATGCCGGTGGTGGCCGTGACATAGAGCAGCGCGGCAGCCGCATAGGTCGGGAAGCTACCGGTGAAAGGCACGCGGAAGACGGTGAGCGCAAAGCCGACCAGCAGCAGGAAGTTGGCAAAGGCCAGCACCACATAGGGCAGCTGGATGCCGAGCAGGAACTCCAGCCGCGTCACCGGTGTGACGTAAAAATTGACGATCGAGCCGAGCTCCTTCTCGCGCACGACCGCGAGTGCTGCGAGCACCGCAGGGATCATGATCAGCAGCAGCGGAATGATGCCAGGCGCCATGGCGACGACGCTCCGGACGTCCGGATTGTAGCGGTAACGCAGCGCGAGCTGATAGGACCCGGCGATCGCCGCATCGCCATAGAGCTCGCGGCCCTTCTGCGCGAGCCAGGCCGCGTGGATCGCCTGCGCATAGGAGCGCAGCGTCTCGGCCCGCGTCGGATTGGCGCCGTCGACCCAGGCGCCGATCTCGACGTGGCGGCCGCGGCTGACGTCGCGGCCGAAGCCCGGCGGAAGCTCGATCGCGAGGCCGATCTCGCCGGCGCGCATGCGGCGGTCGAGATCGGCGTAGTCGGTGATCGGGGGCTTTTCGGTGAAATAGCGCGAGCCCGCGATCTGGAGGCTGTAGTCGCGGCTGATCGCGGTGTCGTCGCGGTCGAGCACGGCGAAGGTCAGGTTCTCGACGTCCATGCTGATGCCGTAGCCGAGCACGAACAGCAGCAGCACGCTGCCGAGGATCGCGAGCGTGGCGCGGATCGGATCGCGCCGCAGCTCGAGCGTCTCGCGCCGAGAATAGGCGAGCATGCGCGTCGGATTGAACGCGGGGCTGTGCCGACGGACCGTTGTGGGGCCTGCAGGTGCGGGCGGCGGCGAGGCGGCCGCCGGCTGGCCGGCCGGCTCCGTCGTGTCCGCGATCGCCTCTTCCAGCCAGGCGATAAAGGCCTGCTCGAGCGTAGCGGTGCCGCGCGCGGCCACGATGGCGGCCGGCGTATCCGACGTCAGCACCTTGCCGGCGTGCATCAGCGAGATCCGATCGCAGCGCTCGGCCTCGTTCATGAAATGGGTGGAGACGAAGATGGTGACGTTGTCCTTGCGGGAGAGTTCGACGAGGATCTGCCAGAAGCGGTCGCGGGCGATCGGATCCACGCCGGAGGTCGGCTCGTCGAGGATGAGGATGTCGGGCGCATGGATCATGGCGACCGCCAGCGACAGCCGCTGCCGCAGCCCGAGCGGCAGGCCATCGGGCAGGGCGTCGACGACGTCGGCAAGATCGAACCGGGCGATCATCTCGTCGATGCGCGCAGCGATGGTGTCCGCCGGCAGCTCGAACAGTCGCGCATGCAGATCGAGATTTTGCGCGACCGTGAGCTCGGAATAGAGTGAGAAGCCCTGCGACATGTAGCCGATGCGCCGCCGCACCGACATGTCGCCGGCATCGATGGTGTTGCCGAACAGCCGCGCGGTGCCTTCGCTCACGGGCAGGAGGCCGGTGAGCATCTTCATGGTCGTGGTCTTGCCGCAGCCGTTCGAGCCGAGAAAGCCGAAGATCTCGCCCTTCCTGATGCGGAAGCTGACGTCGTCGACGGCAACGAAACCATCGAACCGCCGGGTCAGGTGGTCGGCTTCGATCGCGATCTCCTCGTGGTCTTCGTCGCGCGGCGGAATGACGACATTGGCATGGTTGCTGCGCTCGGCCTCGGGCAGGAGACGGATGAAGGCGTCATCGAGCGTATCGGCGCCGGTCTGCCGCTTGAGTTCGGCGGGCGTTCCGGTCGCCAGGACGCGGCCGGCGTTCATCGCGATCAGGAAATCAAACTGCGCAGCCTCTTCCATGTAGGCGGTCGAGACGATTACGCTCATGCCGGGCCGGCTGTCGCGGATCGAGGCGATCAATTCCCAGAACTGACGGCGCGACAGCGGATCGACGCCGGTGGTCGGCTCGTCCAGGATCAAGAGCTCGGGATCGTGGATCAGCGCGCAGCACAGGCCGACCTTTTGCTTCATGCCGCCGGAGAGTTTTGCCGCCGGCCGGTCGGCAAAGGGCGTGAGCCCCGTGTCGCGCAGCAGACCCGCGATCCGCCTGTTCCGCTCCGCCTTGTCGTGTCCGAACAGGCGACCGAAGAAGTCGATGTTCTCGAACACCGACAATGTCGGATACAGATTCTTGCCGAGGCCCTGCGGCATGTAGGCGATATCGGGGCACACGTTGCGGCGGTGGCGCGCGCTCGCCATATCGCCGCCGAGCACGTCGATACGCCCCTCCTGGATCGCGCGCGCGCCCGCGATCAGGGCGAGCAGGCTCGATTTGCCGACTCCGTCGGGGCCGATCATCCCGACCATGCAGCCGGACGGCAGGTCGAGCGTGATGGACTCGAGCGCCCGGGTCCTGCCGTAGCTCAGGCCCACGCCTTCCAGACGCACCACGCTGCCGACAGCAGCCGGTGCTTCGGCTGCGGCAGTCGTGCTCATCTCGTCAACTTGATCTTGAGGTTGTCGGGCCATTGCGCCGCCGGATCGAGCTGCACATAGGCCATGCCGGGAAGGCCGGTCTTCACATGCTCGATATGCTTGCGCAGCAGGCCGGGCGAGATATGCGCCTTGATGCGGAACATCAGCTTTTGGCGTTCCTCCTCGGTCTCGACAGTCTTGGGCGTGAATTGCGCGACGTCTGCGACGAAGGTGGCCTTGGCGGGGATCACATATTTCGGGATGGCGTCGAGGACGAGGCGGACCTCGGCGCCGATCGCGACGCGGCCGGCATCGGCCGTCGGCAGGAAGAACGTCATGTAGACGTCGCCGAGATCGACCATGTTGAGGACGCGGCCGCCGGCAGCAAGCACTTCGCCGGGCTGCGCCACGCGATACTGCACGCGGCCGTCGCGCGGCGCCTTCAGCACGCTGTCGTTGAGGTCGGCGTTGATGCTTTCGATCGCGGCCTTTGCCGCGTCGACCGCTGCGCCGGCATCGATCACCAGGGCGCGGGAGGAGCTGATCGCGGCTTCCGATGCCGCGACCTGGGCCTGGGAAGCGGCCAGCGCCGCTTTCGCCGTGGCGTTGGCGGAACGATCGTCGTCCAGGACCTGCTGGGATACCGCACTCGTCCTGATCAATTGTTCGGATCGGTCGAGCTTGCGGCTCGTGGTGTCGAGCTGGGCGATGCGCTGGTCGACCACGGCCTCCGCAGCCCTGCGTTCGGCCTCGCGCTGGTTCACCAGGCTCTTCGCGGTCTCGACATTGATCATTGCGCGCTGGAGCTGCGCTTCGGCCTGGCGGCGCTGGGCCTGCAGCTGCTCGGTATCCATGCGTGCCAGAACCTGGCCCGCGCTGACGAAATCGCCTTCGTTGACCAGGATCTCGCGGACCCGTCCCGGCGTCTTGGTGGCGATGTCGATCTCGACTGCTTCGATGCGGCCATTGCCGCGGGCGAAACCCGGTGGCAGCGCGTCGGCATCGCGGTGCTGCCAATAGTAATAACCGCCGCCCGCGAGCAGGATGGCGAGGGCTGCGACGACGCGACCCGGTGTAAAGTTCATCTATGCACAACGCCGTGCGGTGGCGCCCACTGTTGAGATACGAACGCCCGGCCGCTGATCGCGCGGAAAGGGCAGGCTCAACATTGCAGCAAATTTTGCACCGCAACTTGATGCAGATCAGACCGCGCGCAAGGCGTCCTGCCTCTGCCTTTGGGGCCTGCGCTCTCATCACTGCTCGTCCGCCCTGATTGGCCAGGCGGACGAGCGAGACTTGTCGAAGGATTGCCGTCGGCGCGATCCGGGCCGTCTTATTTCACCAGCGGGCAGCCGCCGTCCTTCAGCGGCCGGAATGCCTGGTCGGCGGGAACTTCAGCGAGCAGCTTGTAGTAATCCCAGGGCCCCTTCGATTCCTCAGGCTTCTTCACCTGGAACAGGTACATGCTGTGCACCATGCGGCCGTCCTCGCGCAGCACGCCGTTGTCGGTGAACGCATCTCGCACCGGCAGCTCGCGCATCTTGGCCATCACCGTCTTGGTGTCGCGGGTGCCGGCGGCCTGCACGGCCTTGAGATAGTGCAGCGTGGCGCTGTAGGTCGCGGCCTGGTTCATGGTCGGCATGCGCTTGACCCGCTCCATGAAGCGCTTGCCGAAGGCGCGAGTCTTGTCGTTGAGGTCCCAATAATAAGCCTCGGTGACGATCAGGCCTTGCGCGAGCTTGAGCCCGAGGCTGTGCACGTCGGAGATGAACATCACGATCGCAGCGAGGTTCTGGCCCCCGGCAACGATGCCGAACTCGCCGGCCTGCTTGATCGCGTTGATGGTGTCGCCCCCGCCGTTCGCGAGGCCGATGATCTTGGCCTTGGAAGCCTGTGCCTGAAGCAGGAACGAGGAGAAGTCCGCCGTGTTGAGGGGATGCTTGACGCTGCCCAGCACCTTGCCGCCGGAGGCCTTCACGACGTCACCGGTGTCGCGCTCGACCGAATGGCCGAACACGTAGTCTGCGGTCAGGAAGAACCAGGTGTCGCCGCCGCTCTTGACGATGGCGCTGCCGACCGTGTGCGCGTTTGCATAGGTGTCGTAGGTCCAGTGCGCCGTGTAGGGCGAGCAGGACTTTCCGGTGATGTCGGAGCTCGCTGCATCCGTCACGATCATGATCTTCTCGTACTGCTTCGACAGCTCCATCACCGCGAGCGCGGTGGCCGAAGTCGGCAGATCGATGATCATGTCGACGCCTTCGGTCTCCCACCATTTGCGGGCGATGGTGGAGGCGACGTCGGGCTTGTTGAGCACGTCGGCACTGACCATGTCGATGGGTTTGCCGAACATCTTGCCGCCAAAGTCCTCGATCGCCATTTTGGTGGCCTCGACATTCCCCATGCCGCCGATGTCGGAATAGACGGACGAGAAGTCGGAGAGGACGCCGATCTTGAGAGGGCCCTGCTGGGCATGAGAAGGGCCGACAGAAAACGAAGCGAGTGCGGCCGCAAATGCGGCGCACATAATCCGGCACATGGTATTTCCCCCAATATTATAGTTGGTGCACGAGCCCAGATTTGCCGCTCCGGAGCGTCAATTCTTGCGTGACGGCGCCGCGCAGGCGGTCGATTTGACGCGGCCAATCGTGCCGACTACGTTTGCGCAAACGCAAAATACGTTTGAATGCGGTGGGCCGACGAGCGCCCAGGCTCCCATTCATGCAGAACAAGGATTCAGGGGGAAGGACATGACCGGCGACATCGCAGCCACCATCTCGAAAGCGCGCGAGCATTCGATAGGCGATCTCTTGCGCCGCTCGGCGGGCCGCGAGCCGAACAAGCTCGCGGTAAGCTGCGGCGATGTGAGCTGGACCTTTGCCGAGATGGACGCGATCTGCAACCGGCTCGGCCGCGGCCTGCTCGGGCTCGGCGTCAGGAAGGGCGATCGTATCGCCGTGCTGTCGCGCAATTCGCACGCCTTCGCCGCGCTGCGCTTCGCGGCAGCGCGGATCGGCGCCGTGCTGGTGCCGATCAACTTCATGCTCAATCCGGACGAGATCAATTTTATCCTGAAGAGCTCCGGCGCGAAACTGCTCGCAACCGGCCCCGATTTCGTCGGGCCCGCACGCGCGGCGAGCGCGAAGGATTGCGCGGTCGAGAAGACGATCTGGCTGCCGGGCGAGGATCCCGCATCGGCGCCCGCGGGCCTCATCACTTTCGACGATCTCCTCGACGCGGACGGCTCGTTCCTGGACGCATCGGTCGACAGCCGCGATCTCGCGCAGATCGTCTACACCAGCGGCACGGAATCCCTGCCCAAGGGCGCGATGCTGACCCACGAGGCGGTGATGTGGCAGTATGTCAGCTGCATCATCGACGGCGGCATGAGCGCGGAGGACAAGTTTCTGCACGCCCTGCCGCTCTATCATTGCGCTCAGCTCGATGTCTTCCTTGGCCCGCAGATCTATCTCGGCGCCTCCGGCGTGATCACGGGCAAGCCGACCGCCGACAATGTTCTGGCGCTGATAAAGGCACACAAGATCACGTCCTTTTTCGCGCCGCCGACGATCTGGATCGCGATGCTGCGCTCGCCGAATTTCGACAACACCGATCTGTCGACATTGCAGAAGGGTTATTACGGCGCTTCGATCATGCCGGTGGAGGTCCTGCTCGAGCTGCAGCGCCGCCTGCCGAACGTCAAATTCTGGAATTTCTACGGCCAGACCGAGATCGCGCCGCTTGCGACCGTGCTGCGACCGGAGGATCAGCTGCGCAAGGCCGGCTCGGCCGGCAAGCCCGTGCTCAATGTCGAAACGCGCGTGGTCAACACGGCGATGGAGGACGTCAAGGTCGGCGAGGTCGGCGAGATCGTGCACCGCTCGCCGCATCTGCTGTCCGGCTATTACAACGATCCGGTGAAGACGGCGGCGGCGTTCTCCGGCGGCTGGTTTCATTCCGGCGATCTCGCCACGGTCGACGACGAAGGCCACATCACCGTGGTCGATCGCGTCAAGGACATGATCAAGACCGGTGGCGAAAACGTCGCGAGCCGCGAGGTCGAGGAGATGGTCTACCGCATCCCCGCCGTCTCCGAGGTCGCTGTCGTCGGCCTGCCCGATCCACGCTGGATCGAGGCGGTGACCGCGATCGTCGTGGTCAAGAGCGGGGAGAAGCTGGACGAGGACGCCGTCATCAAGCACTGCGCCGGCCAGATGGCGCATTTCAAGGTGCCCAAGCGCGTCATCTTTGTCGATAGCCTGCCGAAGAATCCGAGCGGCAAGTTGCTGAAGCGCGAGCTGCGCCAGCGCTTCGTCGGCGGCGAGACGCTCGACGAGGCGATCCAGAAGAATTTCGGGACGTGATGATCTCGCCTCAATACTTCTTCACGGTCGCACCGAAGGCCAGCCATAGCGCGATCGACGCGAGCCCGAAGCCGCCGAGCAGCAGGAAGGTCGGTCCGTAGCCGATCCATTGCGCGATCCAGCCGCCAAGCGCGGGACTGAGGCTCGCGCCGATGCCCTGCACCGTGATCACAGCGCCCTGGCCGAGATTGATGCGACCGGTGCCGTTGAGCGAGCGCGCGACCATGCCGGGGACGGCGATAGTCTGCAGCCCGGTGCCGATGCCGTCGAGCACCTGCATCGGCACGACGCCCCACCATCCCGTGACGAAGAAGGCAAGCACGCCGCGGATCGGCAGGAACATGAAGGAGACCAGAATCACCGGCCAGTAGTTGCGCTTGCTCGCGGCCTGCATCGCGATCAGCGACGTCACGATCATCACGCCCTGCGCGATCACCACGTTGGTCGCGACGAAGCTCGGCCCGTTCGCCTGCTCCTCGGCCACCGCGGCAAGTCCCCGACGAACGGCCCGATGCCCGACTGCATGTCGGCCATGAAGAAGTTGAGCGCGAACAAAGGCCAGATACAGGACGAGGTGGGGGACCGCGATGCCATCGATACTCGAACATGCTCTTCGTGTGTCGTGATCCCTTTGGCCAATCATTCTGACGTGGAGACCTGAACGTAACTGGCGCTCCTCGCGTTGGTTCCAGTCACTGCTGCCGGCCATCGATCTTGCCGAGAGCTTGTCCGCAATGGCATCCTGCGATCATCCCACGGAGCACGAGTCATGCCCCTCTGGACCTGCGAAACCTGCGGCGCTCAATTTCCCTCACGCGGAGCGCCGCCTGACTCCTGCCCGATTTGTGAGGACGAGCGGCAGTTCGTGAACTGGAAAGGACAGACCTTTCTCGCGCGCGAGGAACTCGCGCGGCGGCATCGATTGGTGGGACGCGACGATCTTGGCCTCACCGGGATCGGGATGGAGCCGAGCTTTGCCATCGGGCAGCGCGCGCTGCTGGTGCCTCAAGACGACGGCTGCGTGATGTGGGATTGCATTCCGCTGGCGACCGACGAGGCCATCCAATATGTCGCAGCACTCGGCGGGCTGAAGGCCATCGCGATCTCGCATCCGCATTACTACGGCGCGGTCGCCGACTGGAGCGACACGTTTGGCGGGGTGCCGGTCTATCTGCACGCCGACGACCGCGCTTTTGTCACACGGCCTCATCCGGCGATCGTGCACTGGACCGGCGAGAGCCATCGCATCTCCGATGACGTGCTGCTGCTGCGTACCGGCGGGCACTTCGCCGGCGCCACCATGCTGCATTGCGCGCGTGGTGCGGACGGCAGGGGCGCGCTGCTCACCGGGGACATCGCGCAGGTGACGATGGACCGCCGCTTCGTCAGCTTCATGTATTCCTATCCGAATTACATGCCGCTGGGCGCCGCCGCGGTGCGGCGGATCGCGGCCGCCGTCGAGCCGCTCGCCTTCGACCGGATCTACGGAGCCTGGTGGGGCCGCAACATCGCCAGCGGCGCCAAGGCCGCGTTCGCGGCGTCGGTCGCGCGCTATCTGTCGGCCATCGCCTGAGCCGGACCTGCGGATCGGATTTATCTTGCCGGCCTCAAATAACTGTACTATAAGTACAGTTATTGGGCCCTGCCGCAAAACCACGCATCTGCGGGTCCGGCATGATCGATGCATCGCGGAAGCCGTGGGGTGTTGCGGCCTCCGTGAGCGGGAGCTGAATGCATGACGGCGTATCGCGACTACGAGATTTTCGAGGCCGGGGACGTCTTGCTCCGGTCCGGGACTGTCTTTCCCTCCTTGAAGCTCGCCTACAAGACCTTCGGCACGCTGAGCCCGGCCCGGGACAACGTCATCCTCTATCCGACCTCGTTCAGTGCGCAGCACACCGATACGGAATGGCTGATCGGGCCCGACGGCGTGCTCGATCCTACGCGTTACTTCATCATCATCCCGAACCTGTTCGGCAACGGTCTGTCGTCCTCGCCGTCGAATACGCCCGTGCCCTTCCCCGCGGTGACCTATCACGATGCCATCGCGGTCCAGCACCGGCTGCTCGCCGAACGCTTCGGCATCTCAAGGCTTGCGCTGGTCTATGGCTGGTCGATGGGCGGTATGCAGGCCTATCACTGGGCGGCGCTGCATCCTGACATGGTCGAGCGTGCCGCGGTCGTCTGCGGCAGCGCCCGTTGCGCGCCCTACAATTATGTCTTCCTGGAAAGCGTGAAGGCTGCGCTCACTGCCGATCCCGCCTTCCGCGACGGCCGTTTCGTCGAAAAGCCCGTTGCCGGCTATCGCGCCATGGGGCGCGTCTATGCCGGTTGGGCGATGTCGCACGGCTTCTATCGCGACGAGCTGTGGCGCGAGGCCGGCTTCACATCGCTGGAGGATTATCTCGTCCGTGCCTGGGACGCGACGTTTGCGCGGCGCGACGCCAACGACCTCCTGGCGCAGATCGGGATCTGGCAGAATGGCGACGTCAGCCGCTGCCCGACATTCGCAGGCGATCTCGATCGGGCGCTGGCGGCGATCAAGGCACACATGCTGCTGATGCCGGGCGCGACCGATCGCTATTTCGACGTCCGCGACAACGAGGACGAACTCGGCCGGCTCGTCAATGCGACATCAGCCGTGCTGCATCCGATCCCATCGCTGCATGGCCATCGCGCCGGCAACCCCGTCAACAATCCGCGCGACCAGGCCTTCATCAAGGCCGAGATCGCCGAGCTTCTCAGCAAGTAAAGCAGGCAACCGATCATGAGCGACTCAACCGTTTCAGAGCCCGGTCATCGCCTGAAGCCGCTGACACCGGCCATGCTGCGCGAATTGTCGGTTCGCTCCAATATCAGGGGGGCGATGCAGAGCCTTGGCCATTACGGCGTGATCCTGCTGGTAGGCGCGTTGATCTGGAAAGTTTCGGCGACGTGGGGCGTGCTCTGGGCGCTGCCGCTGATGGCGGCGCAGGGCTATGTCGTCGCCTTCCTGTTCATGGCAGTGCACGAGACCGCGCACAAGACCGCGTTCAGGAGCCGCAGCCTCAATCTCGCGGTGGGCTATCTCTCGGCCTTCATCATCGGACTGCCTTACGAATATTACTGCCTGTTTCACTGGGACCATCACCGCTACACGCAGGATCCGGCGAGGGATCCCGAGCTGATCGTCGGGGCGAAGCCGACATCCGATACGCAGCTTGCGCTGGCCTATAGCGGCCTGCTCCAGGTCGCCGGCCGGCTGCAGCTGATGCTCGGCCATGCGCTCACCGGCAAGGTCACCGTGCCGTGGATTCCCGAGGGCAAGCGCGCCGTTATCGTGACGGAGGCGCGAATCCATGTCGCACTCTATGCACTGCTGCTCGCGCTCTCACTCTGGTTTTCCTCAACGCTGCTGCTCTGGGTCTGGATCGTGCCGCTCATCATCGGGCAGTTCTTCCTGCGGCCCTACCTTTACGCGGAGCATACAGGTTGCGACCGCACCCGCAGCGCCTTCCAGAACACTCGCACCACCTATACCGGCGCGGTCGTCAAATGGTTCGCGTGGAACATGCCCTACCATGTCGAGCACCACGCCTATCCCTCGATCCCCTTTCACGCGTTGCCGAAGCTGAACGAGATCGTCGATGGCGAGATCGTCCATCGCGGCCGCGGCTACATCAGAACGACGCGCGAGACCTGGGCCTGGTTTCGCCGGCAGCGGCCCGCCGGCTAAGGCATGATCCGGAAAAGTGCGCAGCGGTTTTCCGAAAAGATCATGCTCAAACAACAACCCAAAGCGCGATGACGATTCATCCTAATCGCATCGCGCTTTAGTGCATGATCCGGACCCGAAGGACAGCGTAGACAATCACGTCGTGCTTTGGCCGACGAAAAGCTCCGGTCGCGGCGCGACCGGAGCTTTGTCGCGGAAGCAAGGTATCAATAGATCCCGTAGGCGCAGACATTCACGACGCGCACGCGCAGGCCATGACGGGTCCGGACGAGGCGCTCCTGGTAGCAGTTGCTGACGCCGGTGTTGACGTAGACGCCGCCGAACCCGAAGCCGGGACCCCAGTGATGATGGTGACCCCAGTGATGGCTATGGAAACCGCCGGCCGAGGCGGCGGTGGGGGCGAGAGCGGCAACGCCGAGCGAGCCGGCGGCGATCAGACCAAGTGCAAGCTTACGAAACATCTTCATTCTCCAGTTTGGCGCGAGGCCGTTGTTGTGTCCCTGCATCTCGGTCGAGACGAAACGCGAATGCGTTCATGGCGCGAGGGAGGAATCGTGTTTCAGGATTGTTTCGTGGACTGCGGCAAAATGTGCCGCCGTCGGGCTTTTCGCACTGCGCGATAGCGCATGGCCATCGCCTGCGTCAGCTCGATCATCTTCTCGCGGAGATCGGCGGGCTCCAGCACTTCGGCCTCGGGGCCGAGCCGCAGCAATTCAGCCGCGGCGTGCCACGACGTCTTGCCGACCGGGACTCGCGCAATGCGCCAGCCATCGGCATCGGTGGCCTCTTCAAGCTGCGTGCGTGCCTTGACGTAGGGCTGGCTCAGCGCGTCGAGCAGTTTGACGCCGAGCGGCGAGAGCCGCACGATCGCGACATTGGGATGCATCTCGGCCTCGAGGCGCAGCGTCGCGGCCTGCCAGTACGCGGCGAGATCGAAGCCGGCGGGACGATCGAAGCGGTCATCGAGCGCCGTGCAGTCGAGGACGCGCGCGACGCGATAGGTGCGCACGCTGTCGTCGACCTGGCCGGCGAGATACCAGCTGCCGCCCTTCAGCACGAGGCCGAGCGGCGCGACGCGGCGTTGCTTCTCCGCGCGCCAGCTCTGGTACCGGATCCTGATCAGCGTCCCGCGCAGCACGGCGCCGGCGATGGCGCGCAGGTGCTTTGGGTCTTCCGCCTCGCCGAACCAGCCCGGCGCGTCCAGGTGAAAACGCTCCTGCATCCGCTCGGCGTCTTCGCGCAGATTCTCGGGCAGCGCAGCCATCAGCTTGTTCTGCGCGGCGATCATCGCGGCATCGAGCCCGAGCGCCGCCGCCGGGCCGGGCAATCCCGCCAGGAACAGCGCGCCCGCCTCGCTCTGCGACAGGCCGTTCAGCCGCACGCGATAGCCGTCGAGCAGGCGATAGCCGCCTTCCGCGCCGCGGTCGGCGTAAACGGGAACGCCGGACGCCGCGAGCGCGTCGATGTCGCGATAGATCGTGCGCACCGAGACTTCGCAGGCCTCCGCGAGCGCGGGCGCGGTGACCCGCCCCCGGGCCTGGAGGGTGGTGAGGATCGACAGCATCCGGCTCGCGCGCATGATCCCTTAAACCATACCTGACAGAAGATGTCAGGTATGGCCGGCTACAAGCTGCGCCATCGCCAAAAGGCCCGATGGAGACCGCCATGACCGATCCAAACCGCATCACGCTGTATTACTCGCCGCAAAGCCGCGCCACCGGCACGCGGGTGCTGCTGGAGGAGCTGGGGGCTCCTTACGATCTCCATGTCCTCAACATGAAGGCCGGCGAGCAGCGTAAGCCCGCCTATCTCGCCATCAATCCGCTCGGCAAGGTGCCGGCGATTCGTCACGGCGAGGCACTGGTGACGGAGCAGGTCGCCATCACCATCTATCTCGCCGACCTGTTTCCGCAGGCCGGCCTCACGCCCGCGCTGAACGATCCGCTGCGCGGCCCTTATCTGCGCTGGATCGCGTATTACGGGTCTTCGTTCGAGCCGGCCCTGATCGACAAGTTCATGCAGCGCGAGCCGGCGCCGATCACGCAATCGCCCTATGCCGATTACGACACCATGTTAGGTGCGCTCGAGGCGCAGCTGTCGAAGGGCCCGTATCTGCTCGGCGAGCGCATGACGGCCGCCGACGTGTTGTGGGGCGTCGCGTTCAGCTGGACCATGATGTTCGGCATCGTGCCGAAGAAGGACGTGTTCGTCCGCTATGCCGAACGGATGACGGCGCGACCGGCGTTCCAGCGCATCACGGCAGCCGACGCCGAGATGGCGGCGCAGCATGCCGCTTCGGTTGGGGGCTGAGCTGGTCCGCCAATTTCCGCTGTCGTCCCGGATATGCGCTTCGCTTGTCCGGGACGACATCGAGTATTTGGCACGGCCGTACACTGCCTGACCGTCGTCGCCGGCAGCAGTCCCCGCTCAAAACCGCGGTGCTCGCTTCTCGGCAAACGCCTGTATGCCTTCCTTGATCTCGTCGCCCCGCATGCTGTCGCGGTGGCGCTGGTCGGCGGCGGGTTCATCGAGCTCGCCGCGAGCGAACTCGTTGATGGCGCGCTTCATGCCGCGCATTGCCTGCGGGGCGTTGCCGGCGAGGACGCCAGCGAGCCTGTCGACTTCCTCGTCGAGGAGTTCCACCGGCACCATCGCGGTGAGATAGCCGATGCGCAGCATCTCCGGCGCGCTGATCTTCTGCGCGGTCAGGAACAGCTTCTTGGCATTGTCCGCGCCGAGACGCGTCACGTAGCGTTTGATGCCGCCCGGGTAATAATGCAGCCCAAGCCGCGCCGCCGGCATGAACATTTCCGCGGTATCGACGCCGATCCGGAAATCGCAGGCGAGCGCGAGGTCGGTCGAGCCGCCATAGACGCCGCCGTTGAGCCGGCAGATGGTCGGTACGCCCAAATCCTCCAGCCGGTTGACGACCACCTCGAAGGCCGAGCCCGCGCTCTGCTGCTCGCTCGCGCTGACTGCGCGCTCCGCCACCGAATTGAGATCATAGCCCGCGGAGAAGGCGCGCCCGGTGCCGGTCAGCACCAGCACGCGAATATCGGGATCGGCCTCGACCCGGTCGAACAGTCTTGTCAGTTCGCCGAGATCCTCCGCCTGGAGCCGGTTGAGATGTTTCGGCCGATTGAGGCGTATGGTGGCGCGTGCGCCGGCGATTTCGAGCAGGGGGCCGGTGGCTGCGTCGGCGGTGTCCGACATTCTTGTCTCCATTGTACTTGTTCTCGAGCGCGCGGCGTTTTGCGTCCGCGTCGATGGTCTCCGCGAGATCGGGATGCCGCGCCATCAACACGCGGAAGAGCGGAGATCAGCAGCTTGGACATGCGGGCAGGCTATTCGGTCTCGGGCAAGGCTTGAGGCCCCGGTTGGGACGTCGGCGCCAAAGTGCCCGCCCGGGAGGAGGCCGTCAACGACGGTGCAGGCCGCTCTTTCGGTGCCGCTGCGCCGGGCCTGCTCGTCCGTGCCGTCGTCGCTGGCGGAGTGCCTACTTGAAATCTGGCGGCTCGTCGTAGCCGCGGCGGCTGCTGAAGAACAGCAGCACCATGAGCCCGACGCCGACGATGACGGAAAACCCCGCGCCCAGCGCCAGCGCCACATAGCCTTCCGTCGGGATCGGATCACCTTCGATCGCCATTGCGGAATAGGCGAAGTAGCCGACCGCCGGCAGCATGGCCAGAAGGAGGATGATGAGGAGTGCACGCATGCCGCGTTCTCCGGTTGCAGCCGGAAAACCAACAATTGCGCATGGGCGGAGTTCCAGGCGGCCGAGCGGCGCTGACGGCAGCGGCCCCAAACCGGTGGATCAGGCGCTCTGGGCGGTCTTCACCACCACGACCTTGCTGTCGTCCAGCTGGGCCGGGCCGGCATCGCGCACCGTCTTTTCGGCTTCGCTGGCATGACGTTTCAAATAGTCGCGGCGCATGCCGATCTCGTCGCGGACGAATTCGTAGCCGAGCTTGAAGGTGTCGAGCCCGTCGGTACTGATCGTGCCGTCTCGTAGGCCGATAACGGCACCGCGCAAGATGGCCTCCAGCTCGTCCTGGAGACATTCGAGCTGATCCAGCGAGTGGGCGTGCTCGATCCGCTCGCCGATGTCGAGGATGGCCGTCGAGAGCTCGCTGGCCTTCCCCGGCGCGATGCGGGTGATCTTGGCGTAGATCGCCGCGAAGATCGAGCCGATGACGCTGAGCGCGGCGGCGCCCACATACATCAGGTCGGTGTACCTATCCATGAACGACTTGGTGTCGTCGTTGATGTAGTCGGCGGCCCCCTGGTGCGCCATCACGAAGGCGTCCTTCTCGATGGAGGCCGGCTCGATCCTGGTGGCAAAGCCGTTGTCGAGTCCGAGCGCGGATTTGTTCTCGTAGATGGTGCGGGCCAGTTCGCCTGCCGTGGACGTCGCCATCCTGGATTGCGCAACCAGCAGCCATTCGAGCCCGATCGTGTCGAGATCGTCGTCGGGAATTTGCGGCGAAGCCGACAGCGTGCCCGCCGTCAGCGTCTCCTCGGAAATGCCGGGGAATTTGCGCGCCAGCGCCTTGACTTCGTCGATCGCGTTGAGCGTGAAGCCGCCGCGCCTGGCGACCTGCTCATAGGCCTTGTCCCTGACAGCCCTGGAGGCGTGGACGATGGCGATCACAGCGCCAAAGCCGTTTGGCGGTGCGAACAGCTTGTCGAGCGTCGCGCCTTGCGGCGCCATCTGGATCCTCGCAGCGTCGGGGATGTCGAGGATGCTGCGGACGAAGGCGAGGGAGGATTCATTCTCGGCGACGACCGCGACCTTCCTCTTCTTCAGATCGGCGATCGACTTGATTTTCCTGTTGCCGGGGCCCAGCAGGAGCACGAGATCATGCTCGAGGATCGCGAGCGTGCGCGCGCGCAGCGGCACCTTGGCATCCGTGCGCAGGACGGTGAGATCGGCCTGCTTGCGGTCGAACTGGGCGAGCGCCTTGGCGCTGTCCGCGTTGTTGACGATCTTGATCCGGACGCGCGAGGCGTTGTCATTCAGCACAGTGGCGAGCTTGGCCGCGAACAGCGCCTCGTCACTGTTGGGAGCACCGACGGCAAAGGTCAGCGTCTCCGAATTGTGCACCAAGGCGCGACCGCCCCAGACGGTGGCGAACGACAGCAGCAGGGTGAGCACGACGTAGAGGAAAACCTGCTGCTGATTTGTCTTGATCACCTTGGGGCGCCGGGGCGCCGCTTCGGTCGGCGATGAGGTGGGGCCTTCAGTACTCATGGCAGCACCTGGCCTTAGTCTCGGAGGGCGGCGGCTCGCGGCGGGCGCCCTGTAATTCGTAAACGTCTGAAAAAAGAAAGATATTCTCTGTCGCCGATGATAGCGCGAAGGTAACAGAATGCAAATTTCGAGCCGGCGGTAACCTTACGCGATGCGTCCGCGGCGATTGGTCATCCTATCACCAGTTAGCCACAGTTGGCGATTTTCCGGTTCCCCCGGCTGCATTCCGTCGCGGGAAATGTCATAAATCGCGCGTCCCGGCGATTTGACCGGTCCAAGAAGAAGTTGCGCTGAACGCTCCAATTCTTCTCGTCACGTCAATGAGGGCGTCAGCTTGTCGTTTCCACCCATGTCATCGGCGATTCCGGTTGAAGCGCTCATTGGCTGGATGTTGCTGCTCACCTTCAAGCACATCATCGCCGATTTCGTTCTCCAGACCGCCTGGATGGCGCACGGGAAGGACCAGAAGCATGGCTGGGCCCTGCCGCTGCTGGTGCACTGCCTGATCCACCTTGCCGTTGCGTTGCCGCTGATCCTGATCGTGGCGCCGAAATTCTGGTTCGTGGCGCTGATCGATTTCGCGATTCACATCACGATCGACCGCGCCAAGGGCTTCGTCTCTGCCAATTTCGGCGTCGACCTTGCGCATCCCTGGTTCTGGACCTTGATCGGCGTCGATCAGGCGCTGCACCATCTTACCGGCTTCGGCCTTTCCATCTACATGGCGGCGAACTGACTGCTGAGCAGTCATTCCGGGGCTCGCGAAGCGAGAACCCGGAATCTCGAGATTCCGGGTTCGGTCCTGCGGACCGCCCCGGAATGACGGAGTCACAATCTTCATGCTCCAACTCCCCCCAATGTGATTGCCCCCGCGCCTCCGATTCGCGGCCAGGGCGCAAGCACCCCGGGCGACTACCGGGCAGCGTGGTTAACCTTTCGTTAGAGAATTGCACTGCATCTTCCCTGCACGAGGGAGAACTGCAATGTTTTCAAGCCGCGACACCTTTGAAAGCGATTTCTGCCCGGTCCGCGACGAGCTCCTTGGCGAGATGTATCGCGCCAGCGAGAGTGGTCTGCCGAGGCTGGTTGAGAGTGTTTCCCCTGACGCGCGCGCCAGGCTGGCGCTGTTCTGCTACCGCCGCAGCCATTTGCACTCGCTGGCGGTCGCGATCGCAGCAAGCTGCAGCGAGCGCGACCTGGTCGAGAACGGCGGCCGCGTCGGTTCGACGCTCTTCGCGCTGTCGCGCCAAGGCACGGCGAAATCTTCACCGTCGCTGTCCGGCGGGCGCAAGCCGATTACGCTGTCGACCAAGCCGCTCTCGGTGCTCGCACCGCTCGATGACGAGCTCGACGATGAAATCGGCGAACCCGTTCCCGCCTAAGCGCCTTCTATAACGGGCAACCCGAACTTCCGACGTGCCATCGCGCATTCGGCGTCGCCCGGCATGCAGGTGCGGCACACCTCCGGCCGCACTTCGTAGATGCCGCAGGCCGTCATCTTTCCGATCTCTCCCTGCAAGGCCGAGCAGCGATCACCCTCGCAACGCATGCCGGACTGGCGCGCATTGACCAGCCCTTCGGGAATCGCGGCGAGCTCCTCGTCGCTCTCGATCGAGAAGCGCGGCCAGTTCTGCGAATAGCCGCAGCAGGCGCCGCAACCCTGGCAACAGCTCGACGGATCGATCCGGGAACTCTCTTCCATCATCATGTGTCCTTTGGCGGACCCCACACCAGGCTCTGCCGCCATCTTGCGCGCAGCACGTCGCGCCGCTCCGGATATCTCTCGTCGAGATAAGTCGCCTCGACCACGCGGTCGGTGCGGAAGCTGCGGAAGTCGCTGCGCAACTCGCACCAGGCCGCCAGCAGCCGCACCGCTTCGAGATAGCCGACCGAAATCGGCCAGATCACGCGCTCGCTGGGGCGGCCCTGCTCGTCGCGGTAGCGCAGCACGATCTTCTTGCCTTCGTGGATCTGGGTGCGGGTGCGCGCCATGTCCAGGCGGTCGGGCTCCCTGTTCCAGCTCGGCCGCGCCCGGCTCGCCGGCTCCAGCACGAAGGGCCGCAGGCGCTCGGGCACGGTGTCGGCGATCTTGGCCATCAGGTCTTCGGCCGCGCGCGCCAGCGCGGAGTCGGCGTGGCCTGCGACCCATTGCGCGCCCAGCACCGCCGCCTCGATCTCGTCGGGTGTCAGCATGAGCGGCGGGAGGTCAAAGCCCTTTTCCAGGATGTAACCCATGCCGGCTTCGCCGCGGATCGGCACGCGCTGGCCGATCAGCGTCGCGATGTCGCGATAGATCGTGCGCTTCGACGTCTCGAGCTCGGCCGCGATCGCGTCCGCCGTCAGCGGCTTACGCGTGCGCCTCAGCACCTGGATGATTTGAAACAGCCGGTCGGCGCGTCTCATGACAGTCCCTTGTCGCTGCTTTTTTCTCGGTGGTCTTTTCAGAAGGCGGCGCGCGGCTGCTGACAGGATGTTGGCAGCAGGGGAGTTCTATACCGGGACAACACATCGACTGAAGAGGATTTGTCCATGATTATTCCAACCCATTTCGGCCCGGCCGGCCCGTTGTGGCGGAGCCAGCCTTTCCAGGTCCGGGCGTGGCAAGCCTGGGCATTCCGCCGCCTCGTTTCGCTCGATGTCACGGTCGTCGACCTCCGCCTTGCGCTCGCGACCGCCGTGACGCGTTCGCTGCTCCATGCCGCGGATGCGCTGGTCCGCCACGTGATGGGCCGGGCTTGGCGAGGGGCCCGCTTCGCAGAAGATATCACGGCTGCTGCCACCATGGTGGCAGCAGCCGGTCGCTAGGTTCCGTCAAATCGTTCGACAGGTTCAGGAGAGCTCGCATGATCACGCTTTACGGCTTTGGCGCCGGCTTCGGCCTGCCGGAAATCAGCACCTTCGTCACCAAGACGGAAGTGCAGCTCAAGATGGCGGGGCTGCCCTACCGGAAGGAGCGGGCGATGCCGCCCGCTTCCCCCAAGGGGCAGCTGCCCTTCATCGACGACGGCGGCGAGGCGGTGGCCGATTCCACTTTCATTCGCGCTCATATCGAACGCCGCTACGGCTTCGATTTCGATGCCGGGCTCTCGTTGCAGGAACGCGCGCAGGCCTGGGCATTCGAGCGGATGATCGAGCATCACGTCTACTGGGCCCTGGTCGGCGCACGCTGGGTCGATCCGGTCAATTTCGCCAAGGGGCCCGCGCATTTCTTCGACGGCGCGCCGGAGCACAACCGCGAGAAGCTGCGCGAGGATGCGCAATTCCGGGTCGCCGAGAACTATCTGCTCTCCGGCCTCGGCCGCCATGCGCCGGATGACGACGTCGATCTCGCGGTGCGCTCGCTGTTCGCGCTGTCGGTGCAACTCGGCGACAAGGCGTACCTGATGGACAACAAGCCCTGCGGCGTCGATGCCACCGCTTTCGGCGCTCTGGCCGGGATACTGACGCCGTTCTTCGAATCGGCCTTGCGCCAACGCGCTGAGGGATTTCCGAACCTCACCGCCTATGTCGATCGCATGATGGACAATTACTATCCGGAGTTCGCCTGGACGCCGCTGCGGCAGGCGGCGTAGGAACGCGGTGTATCTGCTTCGTCATGCCCGGGCTTGTCCCGGGCATCCACGTTCTTCGCGCCGCGTGGCAAGGCGTGGATGGCCGGGACAAGCCCGGCCATGACGACCTCAGTGGCGATGCCATTCAAGAACCGAAAAACAAAAGAGCCGGCCAATGGGCCGGCTCTCGTCGTCTCAGATCTTTCGCCGTACCTACTTCACCAGCATGTACTTGCCGTCCTTCACCGTGAGCAGGATGCGCGAGCGCTCGTCGAGGCCGTAGCGGTCCTTTTCGGTGAAGTTGTAGACGCCCTGGCTCGCCGCCAGCTCCTTCTCCGTCAGCAGCGCCTGGCGAATGGCTTCGCGGAATTCCGGCGTGCCGGGTTTTGCGGTTTTCAGCGCCGTCGGGATCACGCGCTTGAGGATTTCGAACGCGTCATAGGAATGGCCGGCAAACTGGCTGCGGCTGTTTGGGCCATATTTGGCTTCATAGGCCGAGTTCAGCGCGAGGCCCGGCTTCTTGGTCAGCGCGCTGTCCGGCTGGTCCTCGGGGTCCATGACGGGCCCGGAGGCCATCAGCACGCCCTCCGCCGCTTTGCCGGCGATGCGGATGAAGTCCATGCTGGCAGCACCGTGGGTCTGGTAGATCAGGCCCTTGTAGCCGCGCTCGCGCAGCTCGGTCTGCGGCAGCGCGGCTGCGGTGCCGGACGCACCGACCAGAATCGCGTCCGGATTGGCAGCGACGAGCTTCAGCACCTGTCCGGTCACCGAGGTGTCGGGACGGGCAAAGCGCTCCTCGTCGACGATGGTCATGCCCATCGGCACGGCCTGGGCCTTGAGGTCGTTGAACCAGAGGTCGCCGTAGGAATCGGAATAGCCGATATAACCGAGCGTCTTCACGCCCTTTGTCTTCATGTGATCGTACAGCACCTTGCCCACGATCGGAATCGGCTGCGGCATCGCGACCGACCACTTCATGCGCTCGGGCGTGATCGGGAACGGCGCAAGACCGAAATGCGGGATGCCGGCTTCATTGGCGACGTTGGAGACCGCGATGGTCGGCGGCGTCAGCGCCGAGCCCATGATGAGGTCGGCCTTGGATTCGGTCACGAAGCGGCGGGCGTTGGTGGTCGCGGTGGTGGGATCGCCGCCGTCGTCGAGCACGATCACCTTCAGCGGCACGCCGCCGATTTCCTTCGGCACGAATTCCAGCGCATTGCGCTCGGGAATGCCGAGCGCGGCGCCCGGGCCGGTCGTGGTGGTGGTGATGCCGATGGTGATTTCGCTGGTCTGGGCCAGCGCAGGCAATGCCGGCAGCGCCAGCGCGGCCGCGGTGATGGCGGCGGTCAGGTAAAAGCGTTTCATCTATTCCTCCCTTGACGAGTTTCTTTGAAAGCAGAAATCGGGGGGTAATTCAGCCCCCTCTTTTGGTGATGCGGCGATTTAGCTCCAGACTTAACTCCCCGTGAATTTGGCTACCATTTCCGCCGGGAATGGTGCGGATTTCAGCTTGTCGGGGTTAACGGGATCGCGGCCGACCAGGACGCGGGTCTCGAACCCCTCGAGCGCCAGCGCCTCGCCCTTGTAGACGTTGTGCTTCACCTCGAAGCTCGAGCGCTTGATGCTCTCGATCCTGGTTTCGATGGTGATCCAGTCGCCATAGGTCGAGGGGATGTAGAACTTGGCCCGCGTGTCGACCATGGGAATGCCAACCAGGCCGTATTTGCGGACCAGGTCCTGCTTGGAGAAGCCGGCGACCTCGAACAGGGTCGAGGTCGAATCGTCGAACATCGCGAAATAGCGCGGGTAATAGACGATGTTGGCGGGGTCGCAATCGCCCCACTGGATCTGGACCTCGCGCCGGTTCACGAACATGCGCGGCGCCTTATTTCGGCGCCATGCGCAGCGAGCCGTCGAGACGCACCACTTCGCCGTTCAGGTAGGCGTTCTCGACCATGTGCAGCGCCAGCGCGGCGAACTCGTCGGCATTGCCGAGCCGGCGCGGGAACGGGATCGCTGCGGCGAGCGAGTCCTGGGCTTCCTGCGGCAGGTTGGCCAGCAGCGGCGTGAGGAACAGGCCGGGCGCAATCGTCAGCACGCGGATGCCGAATTGCGCGAGCTCGCGCGCGATCGGCAGCGTCATGCCGACGATGCCGCCCTTGGACGCCGAATAGGCCGACTGGCCGATCTGGCCGTCATAGGCGGCGACCGAGGCGGTGTTGATGATGACGCCGCGCTCGCCGGTCGCCTGCGGCTCGAGCCTGGACATCTCGGTCGCGGCAAGGCGCAGCATGTTGAAGGTGCCGATCAGGTTGACCTTGATCACCTTGTCGAAATCGGCGAGCGCCATCGGGCCGTCGCGGCCGACCACGCGCTTGGCAACGCCGATGCCGGCGCAATTGACCAGCACGCGGGCCGGGCCGTGGGCCTTCGTCGCCTGCGCGATCGCGGCTTCAGCGGAGGCGGCATCGGAGACGTCGCAGGTCACGGCGACGCCCTTGATCTCGGCGGCGACGGTTTCCGCGAGCTTGGCATTGAGATCGAAGACCGCGACCTTGGCGCCCTGCGCCGCCAGTTTTCGCGCAGTGGCAGCGCCAAGCCCCGATGCACCGCCGGTCACGATGGCTGCCTGATCCTTCAACAACATGGCGTTCTCCTTTGGCGATGATTTCTCAAGCGACCGATATCACACGGTTCGACGGATTGGCAGCGTAGAGCTCCTCGATCAGCTCGCCGCGATGCTCCAGCACCGCGCGCTGGTTGATCGAGCCCTTGTCGGTGACCTCGCCCTTGTCGATCGACAGCGGCGCGTCCATCAGGATCGCGCGGGTGATCCGCGTCGAGGAGCCCGTGGCTTGACTGAGGAAACGGGTCAGGCGCTCGCGAAAAGCCTCGCGGACCAGGCGGTCGCGCGTGGCGACGACGAGATCGTCGGTCGGCAGCGTCGGGTTGATCAGCCGGCAACCGTCGAGATCGAGCACGACGAGCGCGGAGACCTCGTCGCGGTTGATGCCGGCGATGATCACGTCGCGCACCAGCGGTGCGCAGGCCGCAACGAAGCGTGCGCGCAACGGACCGACGCTGACCCAGGTGCCGCTCGCCAGCTTGAAATCCTCGCCAATGCGGCCGTCGAAGTCGAAGCCGGCGTTGAGATCATCGGGATCGGCCGGCTTGAGCGCATCGCCGAGCTTGTAGAAGCCTTCCTCGTCGAACGATTTTGCAGTGATGTCCGGCTGGCGCCAGTAGCCGGGCATCACGTTCGGCCCCTTGCAGCGGACCTCCAGCTTGCCGTTGTTCGGAACCAGCTTGGCGTCATTGCCCGAGACGGGCAATCCGACATGGCCGGAGCGGCTGGTGCGCGGATTGACCGACATGAAGAACGGCGCGGTCTCGGTGGCGCCCAAGCCCGTCAGCATCGGCACGCGGTAGCCTTTTTCCTTCACCGCGAGCTCGTCAAGGCTGTCCCAGACGAAGGGCGACAGCGCCGCGCCCGAGAAGAACATCGCATGCAGCCGGTCGAAGAACTTTGCGCGCAGGCCCTGGTCCTCGCGCAAATACGGCAGCAGCGATTCGTAACCCTTGGGCACGTTGAAATACACCGTCGGCGAAATCTCCTGGAGATTGCGCACGGTCTCCTCGATGCCGCCGGGCATCGGCTTGCCGGCGTCCAGATACATCGAGCCGCCATTGTAGAGCGTCAGGCCGATATTGTGGTTGCCGCCGAAGGTGTGGTTCCAGGGCAGCCAGTCGATGATGACGGGCGGCTCGTCCTTGAGGAAGGCGAGCGTCTCGCGCAGCATCACCTGGTTGGCGCAGATCATGCGCTGGGTGTTGATGACGGCCTTGGGGTTGCCGGTCGACCCCGAGGTCAGCAGGAATTTTGCGATGGTGTCGGGGCCGATCCTGCCGTGGACGTCGTCGAGATCGCTGCGGAGCGGCGTTGCCATGAGGTCGGCGAGCAGGGTGACGTCGCGGCCCGGCACGTGGCCAAAGGACGCGGCGATCTCGGTGCCGAGCGAGACATTGGCGGTGAGCGCGTCGGCGAACTTGTCGGCATCCTCGGCGAAGACGAGGCCGGGCGTCAGCAGCTTCATCAGATAGGACAGCTTGCCGTAATCCTTCGACACCAGCGAATAGGCCGGCGACACCGGGCAGAACGGAACGCCGGCATAGAGCGCGCCGAAGGCGAGCAGGGCGTGGTCGATCGAGTTGCCGGAGAGGATGACGACCGGGCGCTCTGCGGACAATCCGCGTGCAATCAGGCTCGACGCGATGTGCCGGCTCGCGGTGAGCAGCTCGGCATAGGTGATCTTGCGCCAGAAGCGGCCGGCTTCGCGCTCGGCCATGAAGACGCGGTCCGGCGTCGTCGTCGCCCAATGATGCAGGCGGTCGGTGATGCGGACGGGATAGTCGCCGAGCGGCTGCTTCGGCCTGAGGTAAATCGTGCCGTCATCGCGGCGCTCGACGTTGACGGCGGGATCGCCGAACGAGATCGGGCGCAGCGGGAAAGTGCTCGCGCCGCGCTCCGTGCTGGAAGAGGACGGCTGCGCGCTCATGACTTCGGCTTCACCTTCGCGGTCTTGTGTTCGAGGAACTCGCGGATCCGGCGCTTGGCCTCCTTGTCGCTCTGCGCGACGGTCGCCATCAGCGATTCCATCAACAGACCCGTCTGCGGATTGGCCTCCGCGATCATCGGCAGCGCCTGCAGCACGGCAAAATTGGTCAGCGGCGCGTTGGAGGCGATCTTGGTCGCAAGCTCCAGCGCCTTGCCGAGCCCGTTGCCGGCCTCCGTCAGATATTGCGCGAAGCCGTAGGACGCGCCCTCGGTCGCGCTATAGACGCGTCCGGTCAGCATCATGTCCATCATCCTGGCGACGCCGATCAGGCGCGGCAGCCGCACCGAGCCGCCGCCGCCGACGAAGATGCCGCGTTGCCCCTCCGGCAGCGCGAAATAGGTCGAGGGCTCGGCGACGCGGATATGCGCGGCGCAGGCGAGCTCCAGCCCGCCGCCGATCACGGCACCCCGGAGCGCCGCGATCACGGGCACGCGGCTGTACTGGATGCGGTCGAACACCCGGTGCCACATCTGGGAATGGAGCAGGCCGCCGGTCGCATCGTGCTCGGTGAGCTCGGAGAGATCGAGGCCTGAGGAGAAATGATCGCCGATGCCATGGATCACGACCGCGCCGATGTCCTCGGGCAGCGACGCAAAGCACTCGCCGATTTCCAGGATGATGCCGTCATTGAGCGCATTGCGCTTGGCCGGCCGGTTCAGACCCACGGTCAGAACCCGGTCCGCCCGCTCGATCCTCAAAAGCCCGGAGGCGCCCGCGCTGGCGGTCTCGGCGTTTCCCTGTGTCATTTGCGTCCTTGTCAGAATAGTTATGTTGTATAACGAATTCCGGGGGAGTCAAGGAGGGGCGGCGCCCGATATCGCTCTCGGCTGGCATTGATCTGCCCGGCGTCCGCCCGGCGAGGCGGCGCGCCAGGGGTGGGGTGGGTAGCGCAACTGTCGCCACATTCTCCGTCACTGCGCGCAATGACGAGGTGGCAGCTTTCTCACATGACCTGGTGCACGTCGATCACGACGCGGTCCGCATGGCGCGCGGCCGAGCCGACAAAGATATGCTCCATCAGCCAGCGATATTTGTCGTGCCCGGTCTCGAACTTCGGCACGGTGCGGAAATAGATCAGCTTGGGATCGACCGGCTCGCCGCGCTTGAGCTTTTGCAGGAGCTCGACCGGGCCGAAGCGCATTCCCTTGTTCTCGACATAGACGATGGCGCCGTCGTCGGTCTCGAAAGCGTATTTCGCCTCGAGATCGATCAGCTCGTTGGGACGGATGACTTGGAAGTCGGCGCCGAACGGCAGCACACGGCCCTTGACCGCGCCCGTCACCTCGCCGCCGACGATCGGGATGATGCGCCGGACGCCGATGCCGGTCTCGCCGGCGGTGACGACCTCGCCGATGCGCGCGGTGATGGTGAAGACGTACTTTGTTTCCAGCGTGGGTGTGGTCATCGCTTCATCTCTCAATGCGCCATCATGCGCGTCGGCAGCCAGGTCGCCAGCAGCGGGAAGGCGATCAGGATCACGAGGCGCACGAGGTCGGTCGCCACGAAGGGGATCACGCCCTTGAAGATCGTGGAGAAGGACACGTCCTTCACCACGCTTTTTATGACGAAGACGTTCATGCCGACCGGCGGATGGATCAGGCCGAGCTCGACGGTCATGACGATGATGATGCCGAACCAGATCGGGTCGAAGCCGAGATGCATGATCACCGGGAAGATGATCGGCACGGTCAGGATGATCATCGCCATGGCGTCCATCAGGCAGCCGAGCACGAGATACATCACCATGATCAGCGCCAGCACGCCGTAGGGCCCGAGGCCGAGACCGGTGAGGAATTCCGTGACCTTCTGCGGCGTCTGCGTCACCGTGAGGAAATAGCCGAAGATCAGCGCGCCGATCAGCACGGTGAACACCGCGGCCGCGGTGCGCGTGGCCTGCAGCAGCGAGGCCAGCACCTTCTCGCGGTCGAGCCGGCCGGTCAGCACGCCGATGATGAAGGCGCCGGTGGCGCCGACGCCGCCGGCCTCGGTCGGCGTGAAGCGCGGCAGGAAGGGCAGGCCGTAGAGACCGCCGATCACGAAGACGAATAGCAGCACCGGCGCCCAGATCTCCTTCAATCCGGCAAAACGTTCGCGCCAGGGTGTCACCTTGCCCTTGGGCAGGAAGTCGGGGCGGAAATAGCCGATCAGGAAGATCGTGATCATGTACATGGTCATCGCGAGCAGGCCCGGGATGATGCCGGCGATGAAGAGCTTGCCGATGTCCTGCTCGGTGATGATGCCGTAGACCGCGAGCACGGTGGAGGGCGGCAGCATCGCGCCCAGCGTGCCGCCCGCTGCGATCACGCCGGTGGCGAAGGATTGCGGATAGCCGAACCGGCGCATCTCGGGGTAGGCGACCGCGGAGAAGGTCGCGGCGGTCGCCACCGACGAGCCGCAGATCGCAGCGAAGCCGCCGCAGGCGCCGACGGTCGCAATGCCAAGCCCGCCGCGCAAGTGGCCGACAAAGCCATTGGCGGCCCGGAACAGCTCCCGGCTCATGCCGGAATTGCTGACGAAGGAGCCCATCAGCAGGAACATCGGAATGACGCCGAAAGTGTAGTCGGTGACCGTTCGCATTGAGGTCTGGCCGACCAGCTTCAACGCCGGCGTCGCGCCGACCAGATAGGAAAAGCCGGTGACGCCGACGAGGCCCATGGCCATGCCGACCGGCACGCGCAGCAGCATCAGGACGAAGAGGGAAACGAAGCCGATAACGGCGACGGCATCGGTGCTCATGATTACTCCGTCGCCTTGATCTTGGGGTCGTGCATCTCTTCGGGATGGAAGATCAGCCGGTAGGTGCGGATCGCGATCAGCAGCACGGCGCAGACGTCGCCGATCCAGGCGACCGCGAAGAACGGCCAGGTCGGCATGTGCAGGTCGAAGGTCTGGACGTTGTCGTTGTAGGTGCCGCGCACCTTGTCGAACAGCGTCCAGGTCTGCACGGTGACGACGAACAGCAGCACCAGCGTCGCGAACACGTCGATCCAGCGCTGATGGCGCGGGCCGACATTGCCCCAGACCAGATCTACCGTGATGTGAGTGCCGCGATAGGACGTCGCCGCGATGCCCCAGAAAATGAGGATGCCGAGCAGCATGCGGCCGATGTCGAAACTGTCGGGGATCGAATAGTTCAGCGTGTTGCGCAGCAGCACCGACAGGAAAATGTCGAGCGCGACGATGCCGACGAAGCCGGCCGCGATCCATTCGATCGAGTCGATCACGCGATCCATCCAGGAGCGCTTCATGGGGGAAGAATCCTATCTAAATCCAGCGAAGCCGGGTTCAGTTTTTCCGCGAGGGAGGTGCGCTCCCTCCCCCGCTTGCGGGGGAGGGTTGGGGAGAGGGTGCTTCCACAATCGAGAGCCCGCAAGAGGAGAGAGCCCCCACCCGGCGCTTCGCGCCGACCTCTCCCGCGAGCGGGAGAGGTGCAGCGAGTGCGCGGTCGCAGTTGGGCGTCACTCCGCCAGCGCGTTGTACTTCTTCAGCGATGCTTTCAGGTCCGCGAGCGCCGCACCGGGATCGACGCCGGCCTTCTTGGCATTATCGCTCCAGGTCTTGACCAGCGGCTCGGCGGCCTTCTTCCAGGCGGCGGTCTGCTCGGCCGTCAGCTTGTAGACCTCGTGACCGGACTCCGCCTTCACCTTGGCGATGCCGGCATCCTCGAACTTGCCCCAGTGCTCGCCGACCGTGCCCGCCATCTCGACCGTGCAATTCTTGTCGATCGCGGCCTTCTGCTTGTCGGACATCGCATTGTACTTGTCCTTGTTGATCACGAACACGAAGGTCGTGGTGTAGAGCGGCGCCTCCATGTCGTATTTGGTCACCTTGTCGATGCCGAACAGCACCAGGGAGCCCCAGGGGAAGGTGACGCCGTCGGCGACGCCGCGCTCGATGATGTCGCGTACTTCGGGTGCGGAGGACTGCACATTGGTGCCGCCGAGCGAAGTGACGAAATTCGCCATGGTGGCATGAGCGGGGCGGATCTTCAGGCCCTTCACGTCCTCGGGGTTGACGATCTTCTTGGTGCGGGAGTGGAACGAGGAGGGCGAGTGGACGAAGGCGAGACAGTATTTGACGTCCTTCATCTCCTTCTCGGCATATTTGCGATACCAGGCGTCGAGCCCCATCGAGCCGCCCTTGGCGTCCGAGATCAGGAAGGGCAACTCGCCTGCGCCGATGATCGGGAAGCGGCCGGGCTGATAGCCGGGGTTGACATAGGTGACGTCGGCGATGCCGTCGCGCGCCATGTCGTAATGGTCGAACGCCTTGCCGAGCTGCTGGGCCGGAAACACCTTGCCCTTGATGGTGCCGCCGGAATCCTTCTCGACCGCGGCGGCCCAGTCCTCGAGTGATTTCTGCAGCGGATGCGAGGCCGGCACCCAATGCGAGATCTTCAAATCGAAGGTCTTCTCCTGCGCGAACGCTGGGCTCACGCTTGCTGCCAGCAGCAACGCCAGACAGGCTTTCCTCATCACGCGTCTCTCCCTGTTTTCGACGGCGGGCTTCGATGGCCCGGTCTCGTTAATTAACATGTTATCTAATTGGCCGGCGCGTTCAAGCCGGAATTGCCGCGCACCTCGCCGCGCCGTCTACATCATCCATGTTGCATGGATTTGTCGCGCTGCGGCGAACGCCCTCCCTTCTTCCCAACCGTTATATGATATAAGTATCCTGCGCGGAGCGAGGCGACAAGCGACCCGCGATGAAAGCCTACAGGATCGGAAGGAGCAAGTATTGCGGACAAAAGTCGCAATCATCGGAGCCGGCCCGGCCGGATTGTTGCTCGGGCAACTGCTGCACACATACGGCATCGACAACGTCATCCTGGAGCGGCAGAGCCCGGACTACGTGCTCGGCCGCATCCGCGCAGGTCTCCTGGAGGAAGGAACTGTCTCACTGCTCGATCAGATCGGCGCCGGCGCGCGGGCCCATGCGGAAGGACTGGTGCACGAAGGCATCGAGCTCGCCTTCTCCGGCCGCCGTCACCGCATCGACATGAAGGGCGCAACCGGCAAGACGGTGATGATCTACGGCCAAACCGAGGTCACGCTCGACCTGATGAATGCGAGGAAGGCCGCTGGTCTCATCTCCGTCTACGAGGCCAGGGACGTGCAGCCGCATGATTTCGACGGCAGTCACCCGCGCGTAACTTATGTGAAAGACGGCGTCACCCACGCGATTGATTGCGATTTCATTGCCGGCTGCGACGGTTTCCATGGCGTCAGCCGCGCCAGCGTCCCGTCTTCGGCGATCGAGGAGTTCGAGCGGGTCTATCCATTCGGCTGGCTCGGCATTTTGTCCGACACCCCGCCTGTCAGCCACGAGCTGATCTATTCCAACCACGCCCGCGGCTTTGCGCTGTGCACCATGCGCTCGACCAAGCGCAGCCGTTACTATGTGCAATGCGCGCTCGACGATCATGTCGACCAATGGCCGGACGACCGCTTCTGGGACGAATTGAAGCGCCGGCTCGACCAGGAGGCGGCCGACAGCCTCGTCACGGGCCCGTCGATCGAGAAGAGCATCGCGCCGCTGCGCAGCTTCGTCGCCGAGCCGATGCGCTTCGGCCGGATGTTCCTGTGCGGCGACGCCGCCCACATCGTGCCGCCGACCGGTGCCAAGGGGCTGAACCTGGCCGCCAGCGATGCGCATTATCTGTCGAGCGCGCTGCGCGAGTTCTACGACGAGAAATCCAGCGCCGGCATCGACGCCTACTCCGCCAGGGCGCTGGCACGCGTCTGGAAAGCTGTGCGGTTCTCCTGGTGGATGACCTCGATGCTGCACAAATTCCCCGACACCGGCACCATCGGTGCCCGCATCCAGCTCGCCGAGCTCGACTACGTCACGCAGTCGCAAGCGGCGATGACGTCGCTGTCGGAGAATTATGTCGGGCTGCCGTTCTAGAGCGGCATCGCGCGTTCTCTCAACATCGTCATTGCGAGCGAAGCGAAGCAATCCAGGAATCCCGCCGTGGAGACGGTCTGGATTGCTTCGTCGCGAGAGCTCCTCGCAATGACGGCGTGCCCGTTTCAAACGCCCGCGCAAATCCCGTTTAAAACTTTGTAGGCGGTGAAACTGTCATCCACATCGCGTTCAATGGCGGAAGCCAACCACACGCGAGACAGCCATGACCTCCACCGAGATCCCCGCCGGCTTCGAGCCGCATTTCCGCAAAGCCCCGCTCACCGATCCCTGGGAGCCGCTCTATTCGAAGAAGACCGACAAGGGCGTCACCGTGGGATTGCGGCTGGCGACGCCGCACACCAATGCGCGCGGGCTGATCCATGGCGGACTGATCGCGGCGCTGGCCGATGCCGCCATGGGCTACAGCTGCGCGCAGGCGACGGACTGGACGACGTCATTCGTCACCATCTCGCTGTCGGTCGACTATGTCGGCGCCGCCGAGATCGGCCAATGGCTCGCGGTCGAGGGCGAGGCCATCAAGACCGGCTCCACGATCTGCTTTGCGCAATGCCTGGTGAAGGCGGACGATGCCGTGATCGCGCGGGCGAGCGGGACGTTCCGCGTGGTGCCGAAGAAGGGGTGAGGCCCAACTCTCTCCGTCGTCATGCCCGGGCTTGACCCGGGCATCCACGTCTTTGGCGCTGCATGCGTGGAGGCGCGTGGATGGCCGGGACAAGCTCGGCCATGACGAAAAGAGATCACACAAACCTCCACTCCACCGTCTCCACCACGAGATCGACGAACGCCCGCACCTTGGCTGAGAGCAGGCGCGAGGTCGGATAGACGATGTGGATCGGCAGTGCCGGCTGCTCGTAGGCCGCCAGTACTATTTTCAGCCGACCGCGCTTCAGTCCTTCCGCGGCCTGATAGGCCAGCACCCGCGTCACGCCGCCGCCGGCCTTGGCATATTGCAGCGCCGCGTCGGCGCTGTTGCTGGTGAAGCGCGGGGTCGGTATGACCTCGATGTCGCGGCCGTCGCGCAGGAAGCGCCATTCGGACCAAGGGCCGAACTGGATGGTCTGGTGCTCGCGAAGGGCCTCCGGCGTCCTCGGCTCGCCATGGCGCTTCAGATAGCCCGGCGCTGCCACCACGATCCGCCGCATCTCGCCGACCTGGCGCGCAACGAGCGAGGAATCGGCGAGATGGCCGATCCGCACCGCGGCGTCGACGGCGTCCTCGACGAGGTTGACGAGATGATCCGACAACCGCAATTCGCAGGCGACTTCGGGATAGCGCGTGAGATAGGCGGTCATGATCGGCCCGACATGTAGCCGGCCGAAGCCGACCGGGGCCGACACCACCAGACGTCCGCTCGGGCGGTTGCGCTCCTCCCGTGCCGAGCCATCGGCTTCATCGACGTCGGCGAGGATGCGCCTGACGCGCTCCAGATACCGGGCGCCGACGTCCGTCAACCTCACCTGCCGGGTCGTCCGCTGCAACAGCCGCGCGCCGAGATGCTCCTCCAGCGCCGCGATCGTTCGCGTCACCGCCGAGGGCGACAGCCCCAGCTTGCGTGCCGCCGGCGCAAAGCCGCGCAGATCGGCGACGGTGACGAAGACGTGCATGGATTCGAGGCGGTCCATGGCATTATTGCATATATCGCAACGATGAAGTGTCAAGCGGGTCGATTGTTTTGGCCGGCGTAAGGTCCATCTTGCGCACGGAAGACGCAGCGATGCGCCGGGATTTCAGGAGATGTTCCGATGACGACAGCAGTCCACACCTATGCCAGCGACGTCGCCTTCTCGCCGGCGGTGAAGGCGATCCAGGCGCGCAAGGGCTCGCGGGAGGCCTATGCGCGGAGCGAGCAGCGCGGATGGCGCACCGAGGTCGACGAGAACCTTGAAGCCTTCCTCGCCGAGGCCAACAGCTTCTATTTCGCCACCGCTTCGGCGGACGGCCAGCCCTACATCCAGCACCGCGGCGGACCGAAGGGGTTTCTCAAGGTGCTCGACAAGCAGACGCTGGCGTTCACCGACTATGCCGGCAATCAGCAGTTCATCACGCAGGGAAATCTGTCGGAGAATCCCAAGGCCTATATCTTCGTGATGGACTACGCGCATCGCCGCCGCGTGAAGATCTGGGGCGAGGCGCGGGTGGTCGAGGACGACGCGGCGCTGACCACGTCGCTGATGCCGAAAGGCTACCGCGCGCGGCCGGAGCAGGTGATCCTGTTCAAGATCGCCGCCTGGGACACCAACTGCCCCCAGCACATCCCGCAGAAGTTCGACGCGGGCGACGTTGCCGCGGCGCTGGCGGCTCGGGACGCGAGGATCGCGGAGCTGGAAGCGGAGATCGCGGCGTTGAAGGGCGAGAAGGCGGAAACTTCGTAAACGCGCCGCTCGCTTACCCTCCCCCTCCAGGCAGGGCAATCGCATATGGAAGCGCGGCGGGAAACTCGCCTGCGGCCATCCTTCGAGACGCCCGCCTCCGGCGGGCCCTCAGGATGAGGGCGGAGTGTGCAGCGGCAGTTTCAAAGGACACCGCTCTAGCGAAGCCTCATCCTGAGGAGACCGCGGAGCGGTCGTCTCGAAGGACGAGGCGCTTGCTCAGACCTTTCCGAGAGATCACATGCGATTCCCCTGCCCCTCCAGGGGAGGGTGAGAAACTACACCACGCTCTCGCCTTCGTGCTGGAAGCCGAGATAGCTCGCCGCGACGCGCTCGTTTGCCGCGATGTCGCTGGCCTTGCCGCTGAGCACGAACTCGCCGAGCTCCATCACGTAGGCCTGGTCCGCGATCTTCAGCGCGGCCTGCGCGTTCTGCTCGACCAGCAGCACCGAGACGCCGCTGGCGCGCAGCTCGGTGACGATCCGGAAAATGTCGGCGACGATGATCGGCGCGAGGCCGAGGCTCGGCTCGTCCAGCATCAAGAGCTTTGGCTCGCCCATCAGCGCGCGGCCCATCGCGAGCATCTGCTGCTCGCCGCCGGAGAGCGTGCCGGCGAGTTGCTTGCGCCGCTCCTTCAGCCGCGGGAACAGCGTGTAGACCCGCTCCATCGAGGCCTTGGCCTTGCTCCGCTCGATGCGGAAGGCGCCCAGCTCGAGATTGTCCTCGACATTCATGGTCACGAACAATTCGCGGTGCTCGGGGACGAGGCCGAGGCCCATCGCGACGCGGTCCTCGATGTCGAGCCGTGCGAGATCCTGGCCGGCAAAGGCGACGCGGCCCTTCAGCGGCAGAATGCCCATGACGGCCGAAAGCAGCGTGGTCTTGCCGGCGCCGTTGGCGCCGACGATGGTGACGATCTGGTTGGCCCCGACCTCGAGCGAGACCGAGCGCACCGCCTCGACCTTGCCATAGGCGACATGGGCATCGGTGACGGACAACAGCGCGCTCATGCCGCCACTCCGAGATAGGCCTTGATCACTTCGGGATTGGTCTTGATCGTGGCGGGGGTGCCTTCCGCGATCTTGGTGCCGAAATCGAGCACCACGATGCGGTCGGCGAGGTTCATGACAAAGCCCATGTCGTGCTCGACCAGGAGCACGCTCATGCCGCCGTCGCGCAGCTCGCGGAGCAGCGCGGCGAGGCGCTGCTTCTCCATGTGGCGCAGGCCCGCGGCCGGCTCGTCGAGCAGCAGCAGCATCGGATCGACGCAGAGCGCGCGGGCGATCTCGACAATGCGTTGCTGGCCGAGCGAGAGGCTGCCCGCGAGCTGGTGCATCTGGTCGGTGAGGCCGACGCGCTCGATCTGGCGTGCGGCCTCGGCGAGCAGCTTGGCCTCGTCGGTGCGGTCGAGCCGCAGCATCGAGGCGATCGGGCCGGAATGGCCGCGCAGATGCGCGCCGATCGCGACGTTCTCCAGCACGGTCATGTCAGGCACGAGCTTGACGTGCTGGAAGGTGCGGGAGATGCCGAGCTTGACGATCTCCTGCGGTGGCGCGTTGTCGACCTTCCTGCCGAGCACCGAGATCGAGCCCGAGGTCGCCGACAGCACGCCGGTGATCAGGTTGAAGGTGGTGCTCTTGCCCGCCCCGTTCGGCCCGATCAGCGCGACGATCTCACGGGCCCGGACGTCGAAGGAGACGTTGTTGACTGCGATCACGCCGCCGAATTGTTTTCGCGCTTTCTCCACCTGAAGCAGGACGCCGGACTGAACCGGTGAGCGTGTGCGCGACTCCAGCTTCAGGGAGGTGTCGGGCTTCGTGCCGCCGGTGCGTTCGGGCAGGAACGACATCAGCCAGGGCCAGAGGCCGCCGGGCGCGAGCTGCAGCAGGGCCACCAGCATGATCCCGAACACGATGGTCTCGACCTGGCCGGAGCCCGGCAGGATCAGCGGCAGATAGCTTTGCAGCACTTCCTTCAGCACCACGACGATCGCCGCGCCCAGGACGCCGCCCCAGACATAGCCGGCGCCGCCAACCACCGCGATGAAGAGATACTCGATGCCGGCCTGTGCGCCGAACGGCGTCGGGTTCACCGCGCGCTGAAGATGCGCATAGAGCCAGCCGGAGAGGCCGGCGAGCACCGCGGCATGGATGAACACCAGCATTTTTGCGCGCGGCGTGTGCACGCCGAAGGCTTCCGCCGCGATATGGCCGCGCCTGAGCGCGCGGATGGCGCGGCCGGTGCGGGAGTCCAGGAGGTTCATCGTCAGCAGGGCCGAGAGGATCACGGCGACCCAGATCGCGTAGTAGATCGAGCCGGGCGAGAGCATCTTGAACGCGCCGATCGACAGCGGCGGGATCGCCGAGATGCCGTCGTTTCTCCCCAGGAATTCCAGCTTGCTGAAGAGATAGAACAGCCCGAGCCCCCAGGCGAGCGTGCCGAGCGGCAGATAATGGCCGGAGAGGCGGACGGTGACCAGACCGAGCAACACCGCGAGCGATCCGCTGACCACGAGCGACAGCGGCAGCGTCAGCCAGGGCGACAGGCCGTAGGCCGTCGACAGCACCGCGGTGGTGTAGGCGCCGAAGCCGACGAAGGCCGCTTGTCCGAAGGAGGTCAGGCCGCCGACGCCGGTCAGCAGCACGAGGCCCATCGCGACGAGCGCCGCGAGACCGATATTGTCGAGCAGCACGATCCAGAACGGCGGCATGCCCGGGACGAACGGGATCGCCGCCATGAGAGCTGCGAATATGAGGATGGGAAGCCGGCTCTGCATCGCGCGTCAGTCCTTCTCTTCCTCGACCGCGGGCGCGGCGAGCGAGCGCAGCAGCAGCACGGGGATCAGCAGCATGAAAACGATCACTTCCTTGTAGTTGGAGGCATAGAAGGACGAGAACGCCTCGACGATGCCGACGACCAGCGCCGCGACGGCGGTGAGGGGATAACTGACGAGCCCGCCGATGATCGCGGCGACGAAACCCTTCAGGCCGATCAGGAAGCCGCTGTCATAGTAGAGCGTCGTGATCGGCACGATCAGGATGCCCGACAGCGCGCCGATCACGGACGCCAGCAGGAAGGCGATCTGCCCGGACAGCGTGGTGCGGATGCCGGCGAGCCGCGCTCCCAGGCGGTTCACGGCGGTCGCGCGCAGCGCCTTGCCGTAGAGCGTCAGGCCGAAGAACAGCCAGAGCCCGACGATGAAGGCGATGGTGATGGCGTAGACGGTGATGCTCTGGCCGGTGAAGCGCAGCGCGCCGGCGGTGAAGGCACCGGGCAGCACGGCAGGTCCGCGCTGGCCCTCGGCGCCGAAGAACAGCAAGCCCAGCCCCTGCAGCGCGAGATGGACACCGACGGACGCGATCAGCAGCACCAGCACCGAGGTGTGCGCCAGCGGCTGGAACGCGATACGGTAGAGATAGAGCCCGATCATCGCGACGATCACCAGCGACAACGCGATGCAGACCACGACCGGCGGCTTCTGCGCGGCGAAGTAAAGCGTCAACGCCAGCACGAGGGCCGGCAGCACGATGTTGGTGATGAGGCTGCGCACGATCAGCCGCGCATGCAGCGCCTTGCGCGCCACGAACAGGTCGAAGGCGAACGCGCCGATGCCGAGTGCGAGCGCGAGCTTGGCCGTGCCCGGCATCTGGCCCGCGGCCAGCGAGGCATAGGTCAGCGCGCCATAGGTGACGAATTCGCCTTGGGGAATGAGGATGACGCGGGTGACGGCGAACACCAGGACCAGCGCCAGGCCGAGCAGCGCGTAGATCGCGCCATTTGTGATGCCGTCCTGCACCAGGAACAGCATGATGGTGGTATTCAAGACCGGACGCTCCCCCTCAAGATTGAGGACCGGTCTCCGCAATTGCGGTGGATGGTCCCCTCACAGCCATTGAAATACGCTGACGATATTTGATATGGTCCATAACAATTATCAAATATAACATCAAGGGTGGGGAACGACCCGACCCGAATTTAGCGGGATTGCGAGCACGAGGCGATGACCGTTTCCAAAACCGCTGAAAAGTCCTCCGAAAAACCTGCCGACGCGGCCAAGGGCCGCAAGGACGCGGGCGACGTCCAGGCCGAAGCGCTCCAGCTCGGCGAGCTCTCCGAACAGCTCGGCTATGTCCTGAAGCGGGCCCAGCTCAAGGTGTTCGAGAACTTTCTGCGCTGCATGGCCTCGCTCCAGCTGACGCCGGCGCAGTTCTCGGTCCTGCTCCTGGTTGAGAAGAACCCTGGCCGTAACCAGACCGAGATCGCCTCCACCCTCGGCATCCTCAGGCCGAACTTCGTGGCGATGCTCGACAATCTCGAAAGCCGCGACCTTTGCGCGCGGATCCGCTCCACCAACGACCGCCGCTCGCACATCTTGGTGCTGACCGACAAGGGCAAGGCCGTGCTGGCGCGGGCGAAAAAGCTCGTCGCCACCAAGCACGAGGCCCGGCTGAACGATCTGCTCGGCCAGGCCAACCGCGAAGCCCTGATCGGGATGCTCTCGAAGATCGCCAACGAGTTTTGAGGCGGTTAGTCATTCTTGGGTGCGCGCGCGATCCAGGAATTTCGCGCCGCACTTGCACGTATCGCCCTTAAGACCAGACATCAGATGCGCAATTGCGCATTGAGGATCGCACCCACGCGCCCGGAATAACGGACGAGCCTGATGGCGGAGTGCGAGGGCGCGAGCTCCGAGGACGTCCACGGAATGATGCGCCGCATATAGAAAATGATGCTTGAAACGTCATTTTGTGTGCCCTAAGCTTGGTATATTGATCACCGCAACTGCCAGGGACATCCTGCCCCGTGATCACCGCCGCGCAGCTTCGAGCCGCCCGTGCCTTGCTCAGGATCGACCAGCGCGAACTCGCGCAGCGCTGTTCGCTGTCTCTGCCGACGATCCAGCGCATGGAGGCCTCCGAAGGGGTGATCCGCGGCAATGTCGACTCCCTGGTGAAGCTGGTCGAGGCGCTGTCGGTTGCCGGCATCGAGCTGATCGCCGAGGGGGCGGCGTCGAGCGCCGGGGGCCGCGGGGTGCGGCTGAAGTCTCCACCCCCGAGAGCAGGCGACCAATAGCGATGGCGACGCGCGCGCAGATCATGATCGAGGAGTGGCCATGATCGCCGTGGCGCTATGGTCAGTGGCGGTTCTGCTGGCGCTGGCGCCTGCGGGAGTCGTGCTGTCGACGCGCCCGCGCGGCTCGATCATCCTTTACGGCGGATGCCTGGTCGCCACATCGACGCTATGTGTCACGGCGCTGTCCGATCTGCTCTATTTCCCTCATCTGTCAGCGAGCGTGACACTGCCGATCGGATTGCCCTGGCTCGGTGCTCATTTCCGGCTCGATGCACTGTCCGCCTTCTTCCTCGTCGTCGTTAATCTCGGCGGCGTCGCTGCGAGCCTGTTCGCGCTCGGTTACGGCCAGCACGAGGACTCCCCCGGCCGCGTGCTGCCGTTCTATCCCGCCTATCTCGCAGCGATGAATGTCGTCGTGCTGGCAAACGATGCCTTCAGCTTCCTGGTCGCCTGGGAATTCATGTCGCTGACCTCCTGGGCGATGGTCGTGTCGCATCACCGGGAGGCCGAGAATGTCCGCGCCGGCTATGTCTATCTTCTGATGGCGAGTTTCGGCACGCTGGCGCTGCTGCTCGCCTTCGGCCTGCTCGCGAGCGGCGCCGGTTACGATTTCGATGCGATCCGAGCCTCGCATCCTTCCGCTGCGCTGACCGGCATGGTTGTGATCCTCGTGCTGCTGGGCGCCGGCTCCAAGGCCGGCCTGGTGCCGCTGCACGCTTGGCTGCCGCTCGCCCATCCCGCCGCACCCAGCCACGTCTCTGGTCTCATGAGTGGCGTCATGACCAAGGTCGCCGTCTACGGTTTCGTGCGCATCGTCTTTGATCTTCTGCCCGAACCGGTGTGGTGGTGGAGCATGGTCGTACTGCTGGTCGGCGGCCCTACCGCGACGCTGGGCGTGCTCTATGCGCTGATGCAGCGCGATATCAAGCGCGTGCTGGCCTATTCAACGATTGAGAATATCGGCATCATCTTCACCGGCCTCGGGCTGGCGCTGGCTTTCAAGGCGGAAGGGCTCGACTGGGTGGCGGCGCTCGCTTTCACCGCGGCGATGCTGCACGTCTTCAACCATGCGCTGTTCAAGAGCCTGTTGTTCTTCGGCGCCGGTGCGGTGCTGGGGTCAACCGGCGAGCGCGACATGGAAAAGCTCGGCGGGCTGATCCATCGCATGCCGAAGACGGCGTTCGCGGTACTGGTCGGCTGCGTCGCGATCTCGGCATTGCCGCCGTTCAACGGCTTCGTTTCGGAGTGGCTGACCTTCCAGGCGATCCTGCTCTCACCGCAACTGCCGAACTGGGGATTGAAGCTGATCATCCCGGCGGTCGGCGGACTGCTGGCGCTCGCCGCCGCGTTCGCCGCGGCGTGTTTCGTCAAACTCTACGGCATCAGCTTCCTCGGCCGTCCTCGTTCGGATGTCGCCGCATCCGCGCACGAAACGGATCGCTTCTCGCTCGCCGCGATGTTCGCGCTAGCCGCTCTCTGCTTCGTCGCCGGCATCTTGCCCGGCCTCTTCATCGACGCGCTCGCACCGGTGAGCGAGGCCATGGTCGGCAACGTCATGCCGCACCAGACCGGACTGGACTGGCTGACCATCGTGCCGATCGCGCAGAGCCGTAGCTCCTATAACGGCCTCTTGGTGTTTCTGTTCGCGGCGCTCAGCGGCATGGCCGCAGCCTCCGCCATTCATCGCCTGGCGTCCGATCGCTTGCGTCGCGCTCCGGCCTGGGATTGCGGCTATCCGGATCCGAACCCCGCGATCCAGTACTCCGCCTCCAGCTTCTCGCAGCCGATCCGCCGCGTGTTCGGCAGCGTGATCTTCGCTGCGCGCGAGATCGGCGAGATGCCGCAGCCCTTGTCGCCCGCGCCGGCCCGGTTCACCGTCGAGATGCGCGACCTGATCTGGGAGGCGCTCTACGCGCCGATCGCCAAGGTGATCGGCGTTACGACCGAGCGCGTCAATATGCTGCAGTTCCTCACCATCCGCCGCTATCTGACTCTGGTCTTCGCTGCGTTGATCGTGCTGCTCCTGGTGGTGGCGCTATGACCGCGCTTCGTGACCTCCTCTCGCAAGGCGTTCAGATGTGCCTCGTGCTGCTGCTTGCGCCATTGCTAACCGGCTTCGTCCGCAAGGTGAAGGCGCGGCTGTTGCGTCGGCGCGGTCCGCCGCTCTTGCAGCCCTATCGCGATCTCATCCGCCTGATGCGCAAGGACGTCGTGCTCGCGGACAACGCCTCCTGGCTGTTCCGCGTCATTCCCTATCTGATGTTCGCAGGAACCTGGGTCTCGGCCTCGTTGGTGCCGACTTTCGGCAATGGTCTGTTGTTCTCCTGGAGCGCCGACCTCATCGCCATCACCGCACTGCTCGGCAGCGCGCGTTTCTTCCAGGCGCTCGCCGGCATGGACGTCGGCACCGCCTTCGGCGGCATCGGCTCCAGCCGCGAGGTGATGATCGCCTCGCTCGCCGAGCCTGCGATGCTGATCACCGTCTTTTCCGTCGCGATGATCGCAGGCTCGACCCAGCTCTCCAACGTCGCCGAATTCATGGGCTCGGACGCGGTCGGTCTGCGTGTGTCGCTGGGCATGGCGTTCGTGGCACTGACCATCGTGGCGCTGGCGGAGAATGCCCGTATCCCCGTCGATAACCCAGCCACCCATCTCGAGCTCACCATGGTGCATGAGGCCATGGTGCTGGAATATTCGGGGCGGCATCTCGCGCTGATCGACCTGTCGTCGCAGCTCAAGCTCCTGCTCTATGTCTCGCTGATTGCCTGCGTGTTCCTGCCATGGAGCACCGCGACTGCGGACGCGAGCGTTGCGAGGCTCGTTTCCGGCGCGCTGCTCTATTTCGGCAAGCTGGCGGTCCTTGGCCTTCTGCTCGCCGTGTTCGAGACGTCGATCGCCAAGATGCGGGTATTCAGGATCCCCGAGTTCCTGGGCGCGGCGCTGATGTTGGCGCTGCTTGCCACCCTGTTGCGCTTCGTGTCCGGGAGCCTCTAGCGATGAGCAGCCTGCAATTCGACATCGCCCATCTGCTCTCCGGCTCTCTGGTGCTCGCGAGCTTCATGATGCTCTATCAGGACCGGCTCTATGCGCTGCTCAATGTCTATGCGCTGCATGCCGGCGTGTTGGCGCTGTCGGTGGCGTGGCAGGCCTATGTGCAGCACGCGCCACATCTCTACGTCACGGCGCTGATCGCACTGGTCTTCAAGGCCATCATCATTCCGGTGGCGCTGCACCGGATCATCCGACGACTCGGCATCCACCGCGAGATCGAGAACGTGATCGGCGTGGGCCTGACCATGATGGCCGGCATCGGCCTCGTCGCGCTGTCGATGGTGGTGATGCTGCGCGTGACCCCGGGCGCCGACGCGCTGGCGCGCGAAGACCTTGCCTTCGCGCTGTCGGTGGTGCTGCTCGGGCTCCTGATCATGGTGACGCGACGCAACGCCGTGAGCCAGGTGGTCGGCTTCATGTCGCTGGAGAACGGGCTGGTGCTGGCGGCGACCGGCGCCAAGGGCATGCCGCTGGTTGTCGAGATCAGCGTCGCCTTCTCGGTGCTGATCGCCTTCATCGTGATCGGCATCTTCCTGTTCCGCATCCGCGAGCGTTTTGACAGCGTGGACGTGCAGGCGCTCGATCGCTTCAGAGGAGAGCGGCGATGACGATCGATGCGCTCGGTGCGATCCTGCTGATCCCGGTCATCTCGGCCGCGCTGCTCGCGATCCTGCCTGGCTACATGCTGACGGCGAAGCTCAACGTCGTTGCGGCGCTCGCGACCTTCCTCACCTCGCTGTCGCTGTTCGTGATCGAGCCGACGTCGGGGCAATATCTGCTGCTTGACGACCTCAACAAGGTTTTCATCGTGCTGACGACCTTCGTCGGCTTCACGACATCGGTGTTCAGCGCGAGCTACATCCACCACGAGATCGAGATCGGGCGGCTGACGCAGGCCTTCCTGCGTTTCTATCACGCGATGTATCAGATGCTGATGTTCGCAATGAACCTCGCGCTCGTCGCCAACAATATCGGCCTGATGTGGGTGGCGGTCGAGACGGCGACGTTGACGACCGTGCTGATGGTCGGCATCTACCGCACCCATGAGGCGCTGGAAGCCGCCTGGAAATATTTCATCCTCGGTAGCGTCGGCATCGCGCTCGCGCTGTTCGGCACGATCCTGGTTTACATGGCGGCGCGTCCTGCGGTGGGCGAGGGGCTGGACGGCATGGTATGGACGGTGCTGGTGAAGCACGCCGCACAGTTCGACCCGGCGTTGCTCAACGTCGCCTTCGTCTTCCTCTTGCTGGGCTACGGTACCAAGGTTGGCCTCGCACCGTTGCACGCCTGGCTGCCGGATGCGCATGCCGAGGGCCCGACGCCGATCTCGGCGGTGCTGTCCGGCCTGTTGCTCAATGTTGCGCTCTATGCGCTCCTGCGTTTCAAGATGATGCTCGCGGTCAACTCCGAGGCGATCGCGCCGGGTCCGCTGATGGTGACCATGGGCCTGATCTCGGTGATCTTCGCGGCGCTGATGCTGTACCGTCGCCGCGACATCAAGCGGATGTTCGCCTATTCCTCGATCGAGCATATGGGCATCATTGTATTCGCCTTCGGCATGGGCGGGCCGCTCGCGAACTTCGCAGGTCTGTTGCACATGACCATGCATTCGCTGACCAAGTCGGCAATCTTCTTCGCCGTCGGCCATATCGCACAGGTCAAGGGCACACAGAAGATCGCCGATATCGGCGGCCTCACGGCGACCAACCCCGTGCTCGGCTGGGGCCTGATGCTCGGCGTCATCGCCATCGTCGGGCTGCCGCCGCTCGGCATCTTCATGAGCGAGTTTCTAGTGGTGAGCTCGACTTTCGCCCGCGCGCCCTGGCTGACGGTGATCCTGGTGCTCGGCATCATCATCGCACTCGGCGGGCTCTTCCTGCGGGTCGGCGAGGTGATGTTCGGCGAGCCCAAAGGCAAGACCGCGCCCGCGGAAGCCTCCTACGTACCGATGTTCATGCACCTCGGATTGGTACTGATGGCCGGGATCTATCTGCCGCCGGTGCTGGTCACCGGCTTCCAGAACGTCGCCAAGCTCCTGGGGTAAGCGATGGGCATCCTCGACGGCATCCCCCATGTCAATGCGGTGTTGTCGCACCAGCCCTGGCCGCGCGCGGTCGTGACGGAGGCGGGCTGGCAGGCGGCGATCGATCGACTGGTCGAGGGAGGCCTCACACTGCTTGGCTTCTGGGGCGAGCCGACCGCTGTGCATATGGCGATGCTCGATGGAGGCTCGGCCGAGATCGCGGTCGTCACTTACGAGTGTACGGCCGGCACATTTCCAAGCGTCGCCAGCCGTCACCCGCCGGCGCTTCGGCTGGAGCGGACCATCCATGATCTGTTCGGGCTTGTTCCGACGGCTGCTGACGATCTGCGGCCATGGCTCGATCACTATGCCTGGGGCAAATCCTATCCGTTCTCCGGCCGCGACGCATCGCGCGACGTGCGGCCATACCAGTTCCTTCCGGTCGACGGCGAGGCGTTGCACCAGGTGGCGGTCGGCCCCGTCCATGCCGGGATCATCGAGCCCGGCCATTTCCGCTTCACCGCCAATGGCGAGCATGTGGTGCGGCTGGAGCAGTGGCTCGGCTACACCCACAAGGGCATCGAGTCGCTGATGCAGGGCGCGAGCCTCGAGGCCGCGGCAAAGCTCGCCAACCGGACCTCCGGCGACAGCGCCGTCGCCTATGCCTTCGCCTTTGCGTGTGCCGTGGAAGCGGCGCTGCAGATCGAGGCGCCGAGGCAAGCGACCCTTTTGCGGGCGCTGATGGCGGAACTGGAGCGGCTCGCCAATCATTTGGGCGACATTGGAGCCATCTGTAACGACGCGTCGTTCGCGCTGATGCATGCCCAGACCGGCATTTTGCGTGAGCGTTGCTTGCGCGCTGCGAATGTCGCGTTCGGCCATCGCCTGATGATGGACGTCATCGTGCCCGGTGGTGTGATGCGTGACATCGCGCCGGACGGCGTTTCCGCGCTACGGGCGCTGCTCGCGGAGCTACGCAAGGTCTTTCCGCGCTTGATCGAGCTCTATGACAACACGGCGTCGTTGCAGGACCGCACCGTCACCACGGGGATCGTGAAGGCGGAATACGCGCGCCAGTTTGGCGCCGGCGGTTATGTCGGCCGCGCCTCTGGCCGCGATTTCGATGCGCGGCGGGCGATTGCCTACACGCCTTACGACGCGTTGTCGTTCGAGGTACCGGTACTACAGGCCGGTGACGTAAACGCGCGGGTCTGGATCCGAATCCGCGAGGTCGAGCAGAGCATCGAACTGATCGAGCAGATCCTCGACCAACTTGGGCCGGGAGGGCTCGAAACCGCGCTGCCTCCCAGGATCGGCCGCGGTGCCTGTGAAGGCATGGCGCTCACCGAGGCCTTCCGCGGCGACGTCCTGGTGTGGTTGCGGCTCGATGGCGAGTTGCGCGTCGAACGCTGCCACCTGCGCGACGCGTCGTGGTTCCAGTGGCCGCTGCTGGAAGCCGCAATCGAGGGCAACATCATTGCCGACTTCCCGCTCTGCAATAAGTCGTTCAACTGTTCCTATTCGGGCGCGGACCTCTAAGCCATGCGCAAGACCCTGCTCGAAAGCCTCACCCATGGTTCGCTGACGGAGCCCGCGCCGACGCCGGACGATTCGGCGCTGGCGGAGCTTGCAACGAAGGTCGACCGCGCCGCCCGGGCCAGGCTCGGGCGTTCTCTTGCCATTCGCGAGGTCGATGCCGGGTCCTGTAACGGCTGCGAGCTGGAGATCCACGCGCTTGCCAACGCCTTCTACGACATCGAACGTTTCGGCCTGCGCTTCGTCGCCTCGCCACGCCATGCCGACGTGCTGCTGGTCACGGGTCCCGTGACGAAGAACATGCGACAGGCGCTGGAGCGGACCTACAACGCGACACCCGATCCGAAATGGGTCGTCGCGGTCGGCGGCTGCGCGATCGATGGCGGCATTTTCAGAGGTAGCTACGCCTGCGTCGGCGGCGTCTCGGAGACTGTTCCGGTGGATCTGCACATCAAGGGCTGCCCGCCGTCTCCGATGGAGTTGCTGAAGGGCCTGCTCGCGCTGCTGGAGCACGTCAGCGGCAAGCGGTAAGCCGCATCCGCACCTACATACTCCGTCATTCCGAGCCAGCGGGTGCGCTCGCCGCACTCCCGCTGTCATCGCCCGCCTTGTGCGCACTTACGGCGCTGGGGCGCGCGATCCAGTATTTCACAGACAGCGCGAGGATACGGAGAAGCCGCTGCTTGCTGGATTCCCCGCGTTCGCGGGGAATCCAGTGGTGTTGTGGTCGAACTGGTGCCCAAATGCGGAGACGACGCCGGACGGAGCACCTCTCAATCCACCAAAATCACCCTGATGTCGTTCACGTTGGTCAGCGTCGGTCCCGGCGTGAGCAGATCGCCTGTCGCCTCGAAGAACGAGGTCGCGTCGTTGTTGGCGAGATAGACCTGCGGCTGCAGTCCCTGCGACTTCATCTTTGCGAACGTTGCGGAGTCGATCAGCGCGCCGGCGGGGTCGGTGGGGTTGCCGGCGCCGCCGTCGGCGCCGTCGGTGTCGCCGGCGAGCGCCGCGATGCCGGCCATGTCCTGCAACAGGCCGGCGAGCGCCAGAGCGTATTCCTGGTTCGGTCCGCCGCGCCCCTGGCCGCGCACGGTGACCGTGAGCTCGCCGCCGGAGAGGATCGCGACGCGCTTGCCTTGCGCACGCGCTTCGAGCGCGAGCCTGGCGTGATCGGCGGCGACCTCGCGCGCCTCGCCTTCGAGGTCGGCGCCGAGATCGATGGTTTCGTAACCGGAGGCGCGCGAGAGCTTCACCGCGGCGTCGAGCGACTGCTTGGGCCGCGCGATCAGCTCGAAATGTGCGCGCGCAAAGGCCGGGTCACCCGGCTTGCAGCTCTCGTTGGCGGGATCGTCGAGCGCGCGGCGCACCGCATCGTCGATGTCGAGCCTGTACTTCGCCACGATCGCGCGCGCATCCGCCAGCGTCGTCGGATCCGGTACGGTGGGGCCGGAGGCGATCGCGGAAGGATCGTCATGCGGCACGTCGGAGATCGCGAGCGTGACGATCTCTGCCGCGTTTCTGCCGGCGCGCGCCAGCCGCCCGCCCTTGATCCGCGACAGGTGTTTCCTGACGATGTTCATCTCGCCGATCGGCGCGCCCGAGCGCAGCAGCGCCTTGTTGACCGCCTGCTTCTGCGCGAAGCTGATGCCATTCGCCGGCGCGATCCAGTTGGCCGATCCGCCGCCGGTGAGCAGCACCAGGAGCAGATCGTCGGGCCGGGCCTCGCCCGCCAGCGCGAGCGTGTCGGCCGCGCCCTTCAGGCCGGCTTCGTCAGGCACGGGATGCCCGGCCTCGACCACGCGGATGCGGCGCGTCGGCACGCCGTAGCCGTGGCGCGTGGTGGCGATGCCGATCAGCCGCTCCGGCGGGAGCTCGAGCGCATCGAGATAATGCCGCTCGGCCGCCGCGGCCATTGCACCTGCGCCCTTGCCCGCGGCGAGGCAGATCACGCGTCCCTTGGGCGCGGGGCGCAGATGCGGAGCCAGAATCGTGTTCGGGTGGGCGGCGGCAACGGCGGCGTCGTAGAGCGCGCGGAGCAGGGGACGGCGGTCGGTCATGACGATGGCCTTGAGCAGACTGAAGTGGTGGCGATGAGGTCGCCGGTCATCTGCCTACCGCATCGTGCGCCAAAGCGTAAGCGGCCTGCACCATCATTCGATTGTGCAATCGCGTGATCAAAAACCCCGCGCAAGCAAAAGCCCCCTGCGCGACCGGCGCAGGAGGCTTCTCGTCGTGCGTTTCGTGCGCCGGCTAGCCGCCGGCTTCCGCGTTGATCACGTCGCCGAACAGCTCCCATCGCTCGCCCTTGAAGCGTTGCAGCTGCAGCGAGCTGATCGGGGCGAAATCGGTCGCCGACGTGTTGATCTTGATGCCGGGCAGCAGCGCCTCGGTGCGGAAGTCCTTCAGGCTCGCGGCCTGCTTCATGACATTCGCGCGCGTGAGGTCGTCACCGCAGTTCTTCAGCACCTGGACCAGCGTCTGTGCGACGCCGTAGCCGACGATCGTGCCGCCGTCGGTCTTGTCGCCTTCGGGGAAGTATTTCGCCATGAAGTCGAGGAATGCCTTCATGCCGGCATCGTTGGCCCATTGCGCATCGGTGGTGTCCTTCAGATAGGCCGCCGAGATGATGCCTTGCGCGTTCTCGAAGCCTGCCGGCTTGATCACGCTGCCGACCGAGGCCGAGACGTTGTTGAGGAAGTGGATCGGCTTCCAGCCGATCTCGGCATTCTTCTTGATCGCCTGCGCCGCGAATTTCGGCGTGGTGATGTTGATGAAGACGTCGGCGCCCGTCGCCTTCAGCTTGACGATGTGGTTGTCGATGGTCGGCTCCGATGTCTCGTAGCTTTCCTCCAGCACGATCATGCTTGCGGCCTTGGCGCCGAGGCCGTCCTTCAGGCCTTTCAGGTAATCCTTGCCGTAATCATCGTTCTGGTAGAGCACGCCGATCTTGGCGTTCGGCAGCTCCTTCAGGATGTATTTCGCGTAGATCTGAGTCTCGCTCTGGTAGTTGGGCTGCCAGCCCATCGTCCAGGGGAAGTCCTTCGGATCGTTCCACTTGGTGGCGCCGGTGGCGACGAACAGCTGCGGCACCTTCTTCGAGTTCATGTATTTCTGGATCGCCGAGTTCGGCGGCGTGCCGAGCGAGTTGAAGATGAACAGCACCTCGTCGCTCTCGACCAGCTTGCGGGCCTGCTCCACCGTCTTCGGCGGCGAATAGGCGTCGTCATAAGAGATGAAATTGATCTTGCGGCCGTTGATGCCGCCTTCGTCGTTGATCTTCTTGAAATAGGCGGCTTCGGTGCGCCCGATGATGCCATAGGCGGAGGCCGGTCCGCTGTAGGGCATGATGTTGCCGATCTTGATTTCGGTGTCGGTCGCGCCGGTATCGTATTTCTTCTGGGCCGATGCAGTTGAAGTCGAGGCCGCAATGAGCGCGAGCGCCAATGATGCGGCCGCAAGCTTGCCGGTAACAGCAGGCATTCCAATCTCCCTATTTTTCTTGGTGTGTGCGTCCCTTTTCTTGACTTGATTGTTTTTGGCGACGCGGCTGCAATTCAATACGATTTGCCGGAAAGCTTCAAGGAAAACCCCTGCGGCAGGACCGCAGGGGCTGCGTCTTTAGTCTATTGAGGCTTACATCTTTAGCGGCTGGTTAAGGTCAGCCGCCGACGTCCCCGCTCAAGATCTCGCCAAATCGCTCCCAATGCTCGCCCTTGAAGCGGATCAGTTGTAGCTGCGAGAGCGGCGCGAAATCGGAGGCCGACGTGTTGACCTTGATGCCCGGCAGCAGGCCGGCCGGCTCGAAATTTTTGATGCTGGCGGCCTGCTTCATGACGTTCTCGCGGGTCAGATTGTCACCGCAGGCCTTCAGCACGTGCACCAGACCCTGGCTCACGATATAGCCATACATCACCGAGGCGTCGGCGCGGTTCGCATCCGGATAGTACTTATCCAGGAATTCGTTCCAGGCGATCATCGCCGGGTCCTTCTTCCATTGCGCGTCGGTCGGGTCCTTGAAGTACTGCGACGAGATGATGTCCTGCGCGTTCTCGAAGCCGGCCGGCTTGATCACGCTGCCGATCGAGCCCGAGACGTTGTTGAGGAAATGCAGCGGCTTCCAGCCGAGCTCGGCGTTCTTCTTGATCGCCTGCGCCGCGAATTTCGGCGTGGTGATGTTCATGAAGACATCTGCGCCCGTGGCCTTCAGTCTCACGATGTGCGAGTCGATGGTCGGCTCGGAGACCTCATAGCTGTCCTCGATCACGATCATCGAGGCCGCCTTGGCGCCGAGGCCGTCCTTGAAGCCCTTCAGATAGTCCTTGCCGTAATCGTCGTTCTGGTAGAGCACCGCGATCTTGGCGTCCGGCTTGTTCTTCAGGATGTACTTCGCGTAGATGACGGTCTCGCTCTGGTAGTTCGGCTGCCAGCCCATCGTCCACGGGAAGTCCTTAGGATCGTTCCACTTGGTGGCGCCGGTGGCGACGAACAGCTGCGGCACCTTCTTCTGGTTCATGTATTTCTGGATCGCCGAGTTCGGCGGCGTGCCGAGCGAGTTGAAGATCAGCAGCACCTCGTCGCTCTCGACCAGCTTGCGCGCCTGCTCCACGGTCTTCGGCGGCGAATAGGCATCGTCATAGGTGACGAAGTTGATCTTGCGGCCGTTGATGCCGCCTTCTGCGTTGACCTTGCGGAAATAGGCCTCCTCGGTCTTGCCGATCACGCCGTAGGCGGAGGCCGGTCCGCTGTAGGGCATGATGTTGCCGATCTTGATCTCGGTGTCGGATGCGCCGGTGTCGTATTTCTTCTGGGCGGATGCTGCCGTGGAAAGAGCGGCAGCCAGCACGAGGGCAGCCGAGAAGGCCCCCAATCGCACATGCATTGCAGGCATCTTGATCTCCCTGGGAAGGTTTGAATGTGTCGATTGTTCTTGTTGGGGGCGATCGTTGCTCGTCGCTCCATCGCGCATTCAATACCTATCCACGGCGGTCAGCAAGGAGAACGCAGCGCATCAGCGTCGCAGGGCCGGCGATCTTTCGAAGACGATGCTGGAATATTCCGGCGCGTGAGATTTGCGGCGCCAATCCACCGCTGGAGTTGCTTCTTGCAGATGCTGCGATCTTGAATTGTGCCGCCGCTCAGTGGCCGATGTCGCTGGAGATGATATTGCCGAACAGCTCCCATTTCCGGCCCTTGAACCGCATCATCTGGAGTTGCTCGATCGGGGCATAATCGTCCGGCGCGGTATTGATCTTGATGCCGGGCAGCAGCGTATCGGGTTCGAAGTCCTTCAGGCTGGCGGCCTGCTTCATGACGTTCTCGCGGGTGAGATCGTCGCCGCACATCTGCAGCACCTTCACCATGGTCTGCGCGGCGGCATAGCCGAACACGACGCCGGCATCGAGCTTGTTGGCCTTGGGGTCAAATTGGGCGAGGAAGCTGTAGAACTTCCTCATGCCGTCATCGGCATTCCACTGCGGATCGGAGCCGTCCTTGGTGTAGCTCGCCGACAGGATGCCTTGCGAGATCTCGAACCCCGCCGGTTCGATGACGCCGCCGACTGAGGCCGAGACGTTGGAGATGATGTGGACCGGATGCCAGTTGATCTCCGCCGCCTTCTTGATCGCCTGCGCCGTGAATTTCGGTGTGGTGATGCTGATGAAGACGTCGGCGCCGGAGGCTTTCAACTTGACGACGTGCTCGTCGACCGCCGGCTCCGAGGTGCTGTAGGCCTCTTCCAGCACGATCATCGAAGCCTTGGCGCCGAGGCCCTCCTTCAGCCCGTTCAGATAGTCCTTGCCGAAATCGTCGTTCTGGTAGAGCACGCCGATCTTTCCGTCCGGCTTCTCCTTCATGATGTATTTGGCGTAGATGCGCGCCTCGCTTGCGTAGTTCGGCTGCCAGCCCATGGTCCAGGGATATTGCTTGGGATCGTTCCATTTCGACGCGCCGCTCGCCACGAACAATTGCGGCACCTTCTTCTCGTTCATGTATTTGCGGATGGCGGTATTCGTGGAGGTGCCGAGCGAGCCGAAGATCAGGAGCACCCCGTCGCTCTCGACCAGCTTGCGCGCCTGCTCCACCGTTTTCGGCGGCGAATAGGCGTCATCATAGGAAATGAACTTGATCTTGCGGCCGTTGATGCCGCCCTCGGCATTGACCTTGTTGAAATAGGCCTCCTCGGCCCTGCCGATCGAGGCATAGGCGGAGGCCGGCCCGCTATAGGGCATGATGTTACCGATCTTGATCTCGGTATCGGATGCGCCGCTGTCGTATTTCTTCTGCGCCAGCGCTTCGCTGCTCATTGCAGTGCACAAGGCGAGTGCGGCCCAGAGGGACGCAACCTGGAAACGAACGGCGACCATTGTTCTCCTTCCTCGGGGTGGATGGGTCGCATTGAACAAGATTGACACCCGCCGTCAACAAAAAGCCCCCGCGGTTGCCCGCGGGGGCTATCTACGCCGGATCGTTGCGTCAGCGTGTCACTCGGAGGCGAGGTCGCCGCTGATGATCTCGCCGAACAGTTCCCACTTCTCGCCCTTGAAGCGCTGCATCTGGAGCTGGGCGATCGGGGCGAAGTCGGTGGCGCTGGTGTTGATCTTGACGCCGGGCAGGAGCGTGTCCGGCGCAAAATCCTTCAACGAAGCCGCCTGCTTCATGAGATTGGCGCGGGTGAGATCGTCGCCGCACATTTCCAGCGCCTTGGCGAGGGTCGACGCAGCACCGTAGCCGTAGACCATGGCGGTGTCGGTCTTGTCCGCACCCGGCATGTACTTGTCGATGAACTCGTTCCACCTCTTCATGCCGGGATCGTTGGCCCACTGCGGATCGGTGGAGTCCTTGGCATAGGCCGCGGACAGCACGCCTTGCGATGCCTCGAAGCCGGCGGGTTTCATGACGCTGCCGACCGAGATCGACACGTTGGTGAGGATCTGGAGCGGCTTCCAGCTGAGCTCGGCGGTCTTCTTGATGGTCTGGGCCGCGAACTTCGGCGTGGTGTAGATCAAGAGCACGTCGGGATTGGCCGCCTTGATCTTGACGATGTGGCCGTCGATCGACGGCTCGGAGATCTCGTAGCTCTCTTCCATGATGATCATGGATGAGGCCTTCGCGCCGAGACCGTCCTTGGTGCCCTTGAGGTAGTCTTTGCCGAAATCGTCGTTCTGATAGAGGATCGCGATCTTGGCGTCGGGCTTCTCCTTCATCAGCCATTTTGCGTAGATCCGCGCTTCGCTCTGGTAGGAGGGCTGCCAGCCCATGGTCCAGGGGAAGGTCTTCGGATCGTTCCACTTGGTAGCGCCGGTGGCGACGAAGAGCTGCGGGATCTTCTTGGCGTTGAGGTATTTCTGGATCGCGGTGTTCGAAGGCGTGCCGAGCGGGTTGAATACGGCCAGCACCTCGTCGCTCTCGACCAGCTTGCGGACCTGCTCGACCGCCTTCGGCGGCGAGTAGGCGTCGTCATAGGTGACGAAGTTGATCTTGCGGCCGTTGATGCCGCCCTTGTCGTTGATCATCTTGAAATAGGCTTCCTCGGTCTTGCCGATGAGGCCATAGGCCGACGCCGGACCGCTGTACGGCATGATGTTGCCGATCTTGATCTCGGTATCGGACGCGCCGGTGTCGTATTTCTTTTGGGCGAGTGCAGCGCCGGAGGCGAGAGTGACGGCCGCCGTTGCCGTGACCAGCGCGGCGGCTCGCAGTGTTCTTCCGAAAAGCAATTGGGTCTCCTTGGTTAAACGACAGTCCTTGAGAGTTTTCAGTTCTTCCTGAGCTTGCCGACGAGTTGCTGGCCCAGGATCGCGACCTGCCTCGCGCCATGCGGCACGAGGTAGATGACGAGGAACAACAGCACGCCGAACACCGCGCCGGAGAGCCCCTTGGAGATGCTTTCCGCCATGTTCGGCACGAAGATGATGAAGGCCGCTCCGACGAACGAGCCGGGCAGCCAGCCGACGCCGCCGACGACCATGCCGAGGAACAGCGAGATCGCGAGCGTGATGGTGTAGCTGTCGGGCGCGACGAATTGCACGGCGATGGCGCCGAGCGAGCCGGCAACGCCGGTGATGCCGGCGGACACTCCGAAAGCCAGCGTCTTGTAGAGCGCGACGTTGACGCCCATCGAGGAGGCCGCGATCTCGTTGTCGCGGATCGCCATGAAGGCGCGGCCCGAGCGGGAGCGCAGCAGGTTCACCGAGAAGATGTAGATCGCGACCGTCACGGCGAGCGTGAAGTAGTACAGCCACATGTCCTGCGACATCGGCAGGCCGAACGGCGCGTCCGGCTTGGTGACGACGAGGCCCTGGACGCCGCCGGTCCAGTGCTCGAGGAAGTTCAGCTTCAACAGCTGCGGCATCGCGGTGGCGAGCGCGAAGGTCGCTAGCGCGAGATAGACGCCCGACAGCCGCAGCGCTGGCTTGCCGAACAGGTAGCCGAAGCCGAAGCAGACCGTGGCGGAAATCGGAATTGTCAGCGCATAGTTGACATTGAAGTACTCCATCAGCACCGCCGACGTATAGGCGCCGACGGCGTAGAAGGCGCTCTGGCCGAGCGAGAACTGGCCGGAGCCGCCGGTCAGGATGTTCAGCGCCAGCACCGCCAGCCCGTAGATCAGGAGCATCGTCATCTGGAAGATGACGAAGTTCTTGACGAACACCGGCACGATCAACAGCGCCACCAGCACCACCAGCGAGGTGCCGGTGCCCAGCGTCATGGCCCGCTTCGGAACGGCCTCGACCGCCTCGTGGCCTTCGGCAACGACTTCTTCTGCTGCGCTCATGATCAAACTCGCTTGACGATATGCCGGCCGAACAGGCCAGCGGGTTTGACGACCAGGACGGAGATGATCAGCGCGAGCGCGATCGGGAGTTTCAGCTCGTTGCCAACGCCGGGGATGTAGGTGCCGGCGAGGTTCTCGAAGATGCCCATGAGGAAGCCGCCGACGACGGCGCCGAACGGGCTGGTCAATCCGCCGAGCACGGCGGCTGCAAAACCGTAGATCAGTACGCCGCCCATCATGTTGGGCTCCAGGAACACGACCGGAGCGATCAGCATGCCGGCGATGGCGCCGATCGCCGAGGCCATGCCCCAGCCGAGCGCGATCATCCAGGAGGTGTTGATGCCGACGAGGCGGGCGGATTCAGGCACCGAGGCGGCGGCCCGCATGGCGAGGCCGATCCGCGTGTACTGGAAGAAGAAGTAGAGCCCGACCAGCAGCAGCACCGTGACGCCGATCATGCCGGCTTGGTGGGTCGAGATCAGCTGGCTGCCGAGGAACGGCGAGGAGCCGAACGGGGTCGGGTATTGCTTGATGGTGAAATCCCAGATCAAGCCGGCTGAGGAGTTGATGATCGCGAACAGGGCGATGAAGCCGGCGACATTGGTCAGCACCGGCGCCTTGGCGAGCGGCTTGAACAGGATGCGCTCGATCGCGACGCCGCCGACGAAGGCGAAGACCAGCGTGATCACGAACGCAGCCCAATAGGGCACGCCCCACTGCATCAGCTGCCATGAGACGAAAGTCGCAAACATGGCCATCTCGCCTTGCGCGAAGTTGAGATGGTCGATGGCCTGGTAGATCATCACCACGGCCAGCGCCATGCAGGCGTAAATGGCGCCGGTGGCGATTCCAGCCAGGACCTGGTTGGTGAAAAGCTCCATTTGTCCCGGCTCCCTCAGTAACCCAGATAGGATTTGCGGATTTCTTCGTTGTTCGCGATGTCCTTGGCGTTGCCCGACATCACGATGCGGCCGGTCTCGATCACATAGGCCTGATCGGCGAGCTCGAGCGCGAGCTGGGCGTTCTGCTCGACCACCAGGATCGACACCTTGTCCTCGCGATTGATCTTGCCGAGGATGCCGAACAGATCGCGCACCACCAGCGGCGCAAGGCCGAAGGAGGGCTCGTCCAGCAGCATCAGCCGCGGCCGCAGCATCAGGGCACGGGCGACCGCGAGCATCTGCTGCTCGCCGCCGGACAGCGTGCCGGCCTGCTGGGTGTGCCGCTGCTTCAGGACCGGGAAATGCGCATACATGCGCTCGATGTCGGAGACGATGCCGGCACTGTCCTTGCGGGTAATGGCTCCGAGCTGGAGATTTTCCTCCACCGTCATGGTGGTGAAGGTGCCGCGGCCCTGCGGCACATGGGCGATGCCGAACCGCACGATGCTCTCGGTGGAGCGGTTGTTCAGCGGCTTGCCGTCGAACTCGATGCCGCCAGTGGAGCGCACCATGTTGCAGATCGCGCGCAGCGTGGTGGTCTTGCCGGCGCCGTTGGCCCCGAGCAGCGTCGTGAGGGAGCCCTCGTTGAGCGAGAAGGACAGGCCATGGAGCGCCTGGACCTGGCCGTAATAGGCGCGCAGGTCCTTGACGTTGAGCAGTGTCGTCATTGGTCTTTGCTCCCGAGATACGCCTTGATGACGTCGGGGTCCGCCTGCACCTGGGCAGGGGTGCCTTCCGCGAGCTTCTTGCCGAAATTCAGCGCGACGACGTGATCGGCGATCGACATCACGAGTCCCATGTGATGCTCGACCAGGAGCACCGTCATGTGGCGCTCGTCGCGGATTTTGCGGATGAGGTCGCCGAGCACGTAGACCTCCTCATGATTGAGGCCGCCGGCGGGCTCGTCGAGCAGCAGGATCTTCGGATCGGCCGCCAGCGCGCGCGCCAGCTCGACCCGCTTCTGCGTGCCGAAGGGCAGGCCGGAGACGACGGTGTGGGCGACGTCCTCGAGGTTCAGATAGGCGAGGATCTCATGCACCTTCCTGTTGACGTCAGTCTCGCTGCGCCGGACCCAGGCCAGGCGCAGGGAGTCGCTGATGATGTCGCTGGAGGTCTTCGAATGCGCGCCGACGCGGACGTTGTCCATCACCGACAAGTTCGGGAACAGCGCCACGTTCTGGAAGGTGCGGCCGATACCGATCTCGGCGATCCGATGCGGCGGCCGCGAGAGGATGCTGACGCCATCCATCAGGATGTCGCCGGACGACGGCTGATACAGCCGCGAGAGGCAGTTGAAGAGCGTGGTCTTGCCGGCGCCGTTGGGGCCGATCAATCCGAGGATCTGGCCCTTGTGCATGTCGAAGGACACGCCGTTGAGCGCGACGATGCCGCCGAACACGACGCTGACGTCGCGAACTGCGAGCAGGGGCGATGTCCCCCGCGCGAGCTGTGCCTGCGTCATCTCGTCTCGCTCACGTCGTTCGGTGAGCGATGGGGCGATGCGAACCGCTCCCGATGATGACAAAAGCTATCTGAACCCCTCGGCCACACGTGCAACTTTTCCTCCTGATTTCAGCTTTTTGCTGACGTCTTTTTTTGAGTGCGGCATCAGACCCCCGAGCGCCGCTTCGATGTTCCTTACCATCGCAAGCAGACGCGGTCCAATGTCGTTGATCAAACGCTCTTCCGTGAAACGGAATGCCGGCGCGCCGCAATTGAATGCGTAAGGTCCGGTTCCGTCGTTGAGCTTGAGCGCGACGCCGGCGGCACCGATGTCGTCGTGCCAGTCGCCGACGGATATCGCAAAGCCGTATTTCGCCACGGTCTCGCCGGAACGCTCCAATCCGTCGCGCATCTTCGGCCAGCGGCTGCCGTAATGTTCGCGCAGAATGCGCGACACTTCAGCGCGACCCTCGTCGTCGAGCGCCCAGAAATAGGCGCGACCCATCGCACTGGTTGCAATCGGCACGCGGGCGCCGACGTCAAGTTGAACGCCGACCGTCTCGCTGCCGCGGCTCTGCCCGAAATAGATCATGCTGTGACGGTCGCGGCCGCCGACGGCGACGGCACCGCCGGTCGCGCGCATCACTTCCTCCCGGAACGGCTCCGACAAATGCCGAACGCCCAGATTGGCCAACGCAGCGTAACCGAGCGCCATCGCTGCGGGGGCGAGCTGGTACTTCTCGAAGCGGGGAACCGGCGTCAGATAGCCAAGCTTGGTCAACGTGTAGGTCAGCCGCGACACGGTGGGCTTGGGCAGATTGGTGCGGGCCGCAATCTCCTGATTGCCGAGAAGGCCGTCATTGGGGTGGAACGCGCGCAATACATCCAGTCCGCGGGAAAGCGCGACGACGAAATTCCGATCGGTCGCAGTCTTCTTTCCTGTACGCTTCATCCCTGATCTGCTTCTTGCGCGGAGTCGTTGACAACGTCCGTGCTTCAAAATAACCCTGCCGTCAAGATGCGGAATTAAATTCCGCACCGCGAAATCGAACAAAAGTAAATCCCCACCAAGGAGGGACACCGTGAGCGAAGTGGTCAAGCTTGAGCGTCATGACGAAATCGGGATCGTCACGGTCAACAGTCCTCCGGTCAATGCGCTGAGTGCCGCAGTCCGCGGCGGCATTCTGGAATGCATCAAGGCCGCAATCGCCGATCCCGCCATCAAGGGTATCGTGCTGACCTGCGCCGGCCGCACCTTCATCGCCGGGGCCGACATCACCGAATTCGGCAAGCCGCCAAAGCCGCCGGCCCTCAACGACGTGCTGTCCGAGATCGAGAATTCGCCGAAACCGGTCGTTGCCGCGATCCACGGCACCGCGCTCGGCGGCGGCCTCGAGGTCGCGCTCGCCTGTCATTTCCGCGTGGCGGTGAAAGAGGCCAGGCTCGGCCTGCCCGAGGTGAAGCTCGGTCTCCTGCCCGGCGCCGGCGGCACCCAGCGCCTGCCCCGCGCGGTCGGGCCGGAACTCGCAGTCAAGATGATCGTCGGCGGCGACCCGATCGGTGCGGCGGAGGCGCTGAAGAACGGCCTGATCGAAGAGATCGTCGTAGGCCCGGCCTCGGGCGGCGAAGCCTTCGTGCGCAAGCTGCTGGCCGAGAAGCGCCCGCTGCGCCGCCTGCGCGACGACGATTCCAAGATCGCGGCCGCCAAGGCCGACCGCTCGATCTTCACCAATGCCGTCGCCGCCATGACCAAGAAGTCGCGCGGCCTGGAGGCGCCGTTCGCGGCGGCCGACGCAGTCGGCTACGCCATTGACCTACCCTTCGACGAAGGTTTGAAGAAGGAGCGCGAGGGCTTCCTGAAGCTCGTCGCCAGCGACCAGTCCAAGGCGCAGCGCTATGCGTTCTTCGCCGAGCGCGAAGCCGCCAAGATCGCGGGTGTCCCCGAAGGCACCAAGCCGCGGCCCGTGAACCGCGTCGCCATTCTCGGCGCCGGCACCATGGGCGGCGGCATCGCGATGTCGTTCGCCAATGCCGGCATTCCCGTCACCCTGATCGAGACCGCCGACGAGCAGCTCAAGCGCGGCATGGGCGTCATGCAGAAGAACTGGGAAGCGACCGCGGCGCGCGGCGGCATCCCGGCGGACGCGCCCGCCAAGCGCATGGCGCTGATCGACGGCAAGGTCGGCATCGAGAATGTCGGCGACGCCGACCTCGTCATCGAGGCCGTGTTCGAGACCATGGCGGTGAAGAAGGAAGTGTTCGGCAAGCTCGACCAGTACGCCAAGCCCGGCGCGGTGCTCGCCTCCAACACCTCGTACCTGAACATCGACGAGATCGCGAAGTCGACCAAGCGTCCGCAGGACGTGCTCGGCATGCACTTCTTCTCGCCGGCCAACGTCATGAAGCTGTGCGAGATCGTGCGTGCCGACAAGACCGCGCCGGACGCTCTCGTGACCGCTGTCACGATCGCGCGCAAGATTGCAAAAGTGCCGGCCGTGGTCGGCGTCTGCGACGGCTTCGTCGGCAACCGCATGCTCGCCCAGCGCGGCAAGCAGTCCGAGAAGCTGCTGTTCGAAGGCGCCTTGCCGCAGCAGGTCGATGCCGTCGTCACCAAGTTCGGCATGCCGATGGGTCCGTTCGCGATGGGCGACCTCGCCGGCCTCGACATCGGCTGGCGTTCGCGGAAGGACCGCGGCATCAAGTCGGAGATCGCGGACGCGCTGTGCGAGGCCGGCCGCTTCGGCCAGAAGACCGGCAAGGGCTACTACAAGTATGAAGCCGGCTCGCGCGCCCCGCTGCCCGATCCCGAGGTCGAGAAGCTGATCGACGAGACGCTGCTGCGCCTCGGCCGCAAGAAGCGCGTCGTCAGCGACGAGGAGATCCTCGAGCGCATGATGTATCCGATGATCAACGAGGGCGCGAAGATCCTCGAGGAGGGCATCGCGGCGCGTCCCTCGGACATCGACGTGGTCTGGCTCTACGGCTATGGCTGGCCGATCTACCGTGGCGGCCCGATGTACTGGGCCGACACCGTCGGCCTCAAGCATATCGCCGATCGCCTGTCCTTCTACGCCAGGGAGACCAACGACCCGAGCCTCGAGCCCGCACCGCTGCTGAAGAAGCTCGCGGCCGAAGGCAAGACGTTCGCCTCGCTCGCGGCGTCGAAAGCGGCGTGATCAAGGGCGCCGTGGCCGCGATGTCTCGCTCCGGGCAACGCTCTCTCCGTTCCCTCCCCCCTTGTGGGGGAGGGGCAGGGAGGGGGGTAGCCCCGGGCACCAGCGTTTGTGGCCACCCCCTTCCCCAACCCTTCCCCACAAGGGGGAAGGGAGCCTGGGCAGTTTGCCCGCCTCACCGCAATCAAGACCATTCATGACCCATCCCGGCGAACAGTTTTACCCCGAGGGCGTGCGTTGGGACGATACCATCGTCCAGGGCACGCTGCCCGACCTGCTGGCGAAGGCCGCGGCCGAGTACGGCCCGCGCACCGCGTTGGAATTCCGGGACCGTCCGATCAGCTACACCGAGCTCGCAGCTCAGGCCGAGCGCGCGGCGGCGGCGTTCCTGCGCGCAGGCTGCGGCAAGAGCTCTTCCGTCGCGCTGTTCCTCGGCAACACGCCGGACCACCCCGTCAACTTCTTCGGCGCGCTGAAGGCAGGTAGCCGCGTTGCGCATCTGTCCCCGCTCGACGGCGAGATCGCGCTGACGCACAAGGTCTCCGACTCCGGCTCGCGCCTGCTCGTCACCTCGAACCTCCAGGCATTGCTGCCGACCGCGCTGAAATTTCTGGAGAAGGGGCTGATCGACCGCCTGGTCGTCTGCGAGGACGATCATTGGGGCAAGGTCGGCACGCCGCAGGCGGCGATCCCCAACGATCCCCGCATCGTGACCTTCAAGACCTTCGTCGAGGGGGCCACCGTGCCGGCGCAATGGCCTTCCGTGACGCCCGACGACGTCGCGCTGCTGCAATATACCGGCGGCACCACCGGCCTGCCCAAGGGCGCCATGCTGACCCACGGCAATCTCACCTCTGCGGTGTCGATCTACGACGTCTGGGGCAAGCCGGGGCGTGTCGCGCGTGGCGATGCCATCGAGCGCGTGATCTGCGTGCTGCCGCTGTTCCACATCTACGCGCTCACCGTCGTGCTTTTGTCCTCGCTCAGGCGCGGCAACCTGATCTCGCTGCACCAGCGCTTCGACGTCGAGGCGGTGATGCGCGACATCGAGGTCAAGCGCGCGACATACTTTCCGGGCGTGCCGACGATGTGGATCGCGATCGCCGCGCTGCCCGATCTCGACAAGCGCGACTTTTCCTCGCTCGCCACCATCGGCTCCGGCGGCGCGCCGCTGCCGGTCGAGATCGCGAGCTTCTTCGAGCGCAAGGTCGGCAAGAAGCTGCGCAGCGGCTGGGGCATGACCGAGACGTGCTCGCCCGGCACCGGCCATCCGCCTACGGGGCCGGACAAGCCCGGCTCGATCGGCCTGACGCTGCCCGGCATCGAGCTCGACGTCGTTGCGCTCGACGATCCGACAAAAGTGCTGCCGGCCGGCGAAGTCGGCGAAATCCGCATCAAGGGCCCGAACGTCACCAGGGGTTACTGGAACAAGCCGAAGGAATCGGCGGAGTCCTTCGCCGACGGCCGCTTTCTCACCGGCGACATCGGCTATGTCGACACCGACGGCTATTTCTTCCTGGTCGACCGCAAGAAGGACATGATCATCTCCGGCGGCTTCAACGTCTATCCGCAGATGATCGAGCAGGCGATCTACACCATCCCCGGCGTGCACGAGGTGATCGTGCTCGGCATTCGCGATCAGTATCGCGGCGAGGCCGCAAAAGCCTTCATCAAGCTGAAGCCCGGCGCAAAGCCGTTCTCGCTCGACGAGCTGCGCGCGCAGCTCACTGGGAAGCTCGGCAAGCACGAACTGCCGGCCGAGGTCGAGTTCGTCGACGATCTGCCGCGCACGCCGGTCGGGAAATTGTCGCGCCACGAATTGCGCCAGCAGCAGAAACCGTCACAATCCACCAAAACCGCATCAGGAGTCCGTTCTTGACCGACGCCGTCATCGTTTCCACCGCCCGCACCCCGATCGGAAAGGCCTATCGCGGCGCGCTCAACGCCACCGAGGGCGCAACCCTGCTCGGCCACGCCATCGGCGAGGCCGTCGCGCGCGCCAAGGTCGACCCGAAGGAGGTCGAGGACGTCGTGATGGGCGCCGCCCTCCAGCAGGGCGCGACCGGCGGCAACATCGCGCGCAAGGCGCTGCTGCGCGCCGGCCTTCCCGTCACCGTCGCCGGCACCACCATCGACCGGCAATGCGCCTCCGGTCTTCAAGCCATCGCGCTGGCCGCCCGTTCGGTGCTCTTCGACGGCGTCGAGATCGCGGTCGGCGGCGGCGGCGAGTCGATTTCGCTGGTGCAGAACGACAAGATGAACGGCTTCCACGCCCAGGACCCGGCGCTGCTGAAGATCAAGGGCGAGGTCTACATGCCCATGATCGACACCGCGGAAGTCGTGGCCAAGCGCTACGGCATCTCGCGCGAACGCCAGGACGAATATTCGCTGGAGAGCCAGCGCCGCACCGCCGCCGCGCAGCAGGGCGGCAAGTTCAAGGAGGAGATCGCGCCGATCACGACGCAGATGGCCGTCACCGACAAGGCCACCGGCGCCGTGTCGATGAAGGAGGTCACGCTGTCGCAGGACGAAGGCCCGCGCCCCGAGACCACCGCTGAAGGCCTCGCCGGCCTCAAGCCCGTGCGCGGCGACGGTTTCACCGTCACCGCCGGCAACGCCAGCCAGCTCTCCGACGGCGCCAGCGCCTGCGTGATCATGAGCGACAAGGAAGCCGCCAGGCGTGGCCTCAAGCCGCTCGGCATCTTCCGCGGCTTCGTCTCCGCCGGCTGCGAGCCGGACGAGATGGGCATCGGCCCGGTCTTCGCGGTGCCGCGCCTCCTCAAGCGCCACGGCCTCACCGTGGACGACATCGGCCTCTGGGAGCTCAACGAAGCCTTCGCGGTGCAGGTGCTCTATTGCCGCGACAAGCTCGGCATCGACCCCGGCAAGATCAATGTCGACGGCGGCGCGATCGCGGTCGGCCATCCCTACGGCATGTCGGGCGCGCGCCTCACCGGCCACGCCCTGATCGAGGGCCGCCGCCGCAAGGCCAAGTACGCGGTCGTCACCATGTGCGTCGGCGGCGGCATGGGCGCGGCGGGGCTGTTCGAGGTGCTGCAGTAGATGTTTCTGTCATTCCGGGGCGCCGCGAAGCGGCGAGCCCGGAATGACGACGGGTTTGGTAAGAACAAGATCGCTCACAGGAGGATCCGATGGATCTGGCATTTACGAAGGAAGAGCAGGCGTTTCGCGAGGAAGTGCGGCAGTTCTTCCGCGACAACGTGCCGCCGGACACGCGGCGCAAGATGGTCGAGGGCCGTCATCTCTCGAAGGACGAGATGGTGAATTGGTGGCGCATCCTCAACAAGAAGGGCTGGGGCGTCAGCCATTGGCCGAAGGAATTTGGCGGAACGGGGTGGACCGCCGTGCAGCACTACATCTTCAACGAGGAGCTTCAGGCTCACCCGGCGCCGCAGCCGCTCGCCTTCGGCGTCAGCATGGTCGGTCCGGTCATCTACACCTTCGGCAACGAGGAGCAGAAGAAGAAGTACCTGCCGCGCATCGCCAATGTCGACGATTGGTGGTGCCAGGGCTTCTCCGAGCCCGGCTCCGGCTCCGACCTCGCCTCGCTGAAGACCAAGGCCGAGCGCAAGGGCGACAAGTGGATCATCAACGGCCAGAAGACCTGGACCACGCTGGCCCAGCACGCCGACATGATCTTCTGCCTCTGTCGCACCGACAACAACGCCAAGAAGCAGATGGGCATCTCCTTCATCGTGTTCTCGATGAAGTCGAAGGGCGTCACCGTGCGCCCGATCCAGACCATCGACGGCGGCCATGAGGTCAACGAGGTGTTCTTCGACGACGTCGAGGTGCCCTACGAGAACCTGATCGGCGAGGAGAACAAGGGCTGGGACTACGCAAAATTCCTGCTCGGCAATGAGCGCACCGGCATCGCCCGCGTCGGCGTCTCCAAGGAGCGCATCCGCCGCATCAAGGAGCTCGCGTCCAAGGTCGAATCCGGCGGCAAGCCGATCATCCAGGACGCGGCGTTCCGCGAGAAGCTCGCGGCGTGCGAGATCGAGCTGAAGGCGCTCGAGCTCACCCAGCTCCGCGTCGTCGCCGACGAAGGCAAGCATGGCAAGGGCAAGCCCAACCCGGCGTCCTCGGTGCTGAAGATCAAGGGCTCCGAGATCCAGCAGACCACCACCGAGCTCCTGATGGAAGTGATCGGCCCGTTCGCCGCGCCTTTCGACGAGCACGGCGACGACGGCTCGAACGAAGCCATGGACTGGACCGCCCAGATCGCGCCGAGCTACTTCAACAACCGCAAGGTCTCGATCTACGGCGGCTCCAACGAGATCCAGCGCAACATCATCGCCAAGGCGGTGCTGGGGCTGTGATCTGCCCCCTCTCCGCGACGGCGGGGAGGGCAATATTCCACCGTCATTCCGGGGCGCGACGAAGTCGCGAACCCGGAATCCATCGGGCCGCATACGCTGAGGCGAAATGGATTCCGGGCCTGGCCCTACGGGCCATCCCGGAATGACGAAGTCAAATAAGTCCGGGTACGAGGAACCAAAGAAATGGATTTTGACCTGTCCGAGGAGCAGCGGCTTCTCAAGGAAAGCATCGACGGCCTGCTGACCGATTCCTACGATTTCGAGCAGCGCAAGAAATACATGAAGGAGAAGGGCGGCTGGAGCAAAGCGGTCTGGCTCAAGCTCGCCGAGCAGGGCCTGCTCGGCCTGCCCTTCGCAGAGGCCGATGGCGGCTTCGGCGGCGGCGGCGTCGAGACCATGATCGTGATGGAGGCGCTCGGCAAGGCGCTGGTGCTGGAGCCCTATCTCGCCACGGTCGTGATCGGCGGCGGCTTCCTGCGCCATGCCGGTACCGATGCGCAGAAGGCCGCGCACGTGCCCGCCATCATCGACGGCAGCAAGACGCTCGCCTTCGCTCAGCTCGAGAAGAACTCGCGCTACGATCTCTTCGACGTCTCGACGACCGCGAAGAAGAAGGGCGATGGCTGGATCATCGACGGCGAGAAGTTCGTCGTGCTCAATGGCGAGAACGCCGACACGCTCGTCGTCACCGCGCGGACCAAGGGCGATCGCCGTGACGGAAGCGGCATCGGCGTGTTCCTGGTGCCCGGGACCGCCAAGGGCGTCGCCAGGAAGGGCTATCCGACCCAGGACGGCCTGCACGCCGCCGACATCACCTTCACCGGTGTCGAGGTCGGTGCTGACGCCGTGCTGGGCAATCCCGAGGATTCCCTCGCGCTGATCGAGCGCGTGGTGGACGAAGCCCGCGTCGCGCTCTGCGCCGAGGCGGTCGGCCTGATGGACGAATCGCTCACGACCACGGTCGAGTACATCAAGACGCGCAAGCAGTTCGGCGTCGCGATCGGCTCGTTCCAGTCGCTCCAGCACCGCGCCTCCGACATGTTCGTCGCCGCCGAGCAGGCGCGCTCGATGTCGATGTTCGCGACCATGGCTGGTGATTTCGAGGACGCGAAGGAGCGCACGAATGCGATCGCCGCGGCCAAGGTTCAGATCGGCAAGTCGCTGAAATTCGTCGGCCAGCAGTCGATCCAGCTCCACGGCGGCATCGGCATGACCATGGAGGCGAAGATCGGCCACTACTTCAAGCGCCTCACCATGATCGAGAACACCTTCGGCGACACCGAATATCACCAGCGCCGCGTCGCCGATGCGGGCGGGTTGATCTAGCTACTCGATGACTGTCATCCCGGGGCATCGCGAAGCGATGAGCCCGGGATCCATCGTGCGGCATCGTGCGCGGTGAAATGGATTCCGGGCTCGCGCCAAGAGGCGCGCCCCGGAATGACGAAAGAGAGAGGGCGCCCCCCATGAAAAACACCCCGTTCGATCTCACCGGCAAGGTCGCCGTGGTCACCGGCTCCAGCCGCGGCATCGGCCGCTCCTCCGCTGAACTCCTCGCCAGGCTTGGCGCCAAGGTCGTGGTCTCCTCGCGCAAGGCCGACGCCTGCAAGGAAGTGGCCGACGGCATCAACGCGTCCGGCGGCGATGCAACCGTCATCCCCTGCAACGTCGCGCGCAAGAGCGAGGTCGAGGCGCTGATCGCGGGGGCCACGAAGCACTACGGCAAGATCGACATCCTCGTCTGCAACGCCGCCGTCAATCCCTATTACGGCCCGCTGCTCGACATCACCGATGAAGCCTTCGACAAGATCATGGGTTCGAACGTCAAGAGCAACATCTGGCTCTCCGCGCTCGCGATCCCGCAGATGGCGGAGCGCGGCAACGGCTCCGTCGTCATCATCTCCTCGATCGGCGGCTTGCGCGGCTCCACCGTGATCGGCGCTTACGGCATCTCGAAAGCCGCCGACTTCGCGCTGTGCCGTTCGCTCGCCGGCGAATGGGGCCCGAAAGGCGTCCGCGTCAACTGCATCGCGCCCGGCCTCGTCAAGACCGATTTCGCCCGCGCGCTCTGGGAAGACGAAGCCAACCTCAAGCGCCGCACCGCCACCACGCCGCTTCGCCGCATCGGCGAGCCCGAGGAGATCGCCGGCGCGGTCGCCTATCTCGCCTCCGATGCGTCGAGCTTCATGACCGGCCAGACCATCGTCATCGACGGCGGCGTGACGACGGCGGCAGTGTAGGCCTCTCACGACGTGCAATTGCACCGACGCTGCGCTTCCCTTGCCCTCCCCTGGAGGGGCAGGGCAATCGCATATGAGGAAACGCGGCGGGAAATTCGCCTGCGGCCATCCTTCGAGACGCCCGCCTCCGGCGGGCCCTCAGGATGAGGGCGGAGTGTGCAGCAGCAGTTTCAAAGGACACCGCTTTGGCGAAGCCTCATCCTGAGGAGACCGCAAAGCGGTCGTCTCGAAGGACGAGGCGCTTGCTCAAGCCCGTCCGAAAAGTCATATGCGATAGCCCTGCCCCTCCAGGGGAGGGTAAGCGAGTCCAATCTTGACCTTCCGCCTCCAATCCGCTCCCCTTTGGCGCGACACAATGATCCTCCGCAGGGAAACGCCAAGGTAAGCCGCCATGTCTTTCGTCCTCGCCATCGACCAGGGCACCACCTCCTCGCGCGCGATCGTGTTTCGCGGCGATATTTCCATCGCGGCAAAGGCGCAGGCCGAATTCCCGCAGCACTTTCCGGCCTCGGGCTGGGTCGAGCACGAGCCGGAGGACATCTGGACCTCGACGGTGATGGTCTGCCGCGAGGCGATCGCGCAGGCCGGCATCGGCGCAAAGGACATCGCCGCGATCGGCATCACCAACCAGCGCGAGACCACCGTGGTGTGGGACCGCGCCACCGGGCAGGCCGTGCACCGCGCCATCGTCTGGCAGGACCGCCGCACCGCCGACATCTGCGCGAAACTCAAGGCAGAAGGCCGCGAGCCCGTGATCTCGCAGAAGACCGGCCTGATCATCGATCCCTATTTCTCCGGCACCAAGGTCGCCTGGATCCTGGACCACGTCCCCGGCGCGCGCGCCCGCGCCGCGCGCGGCGAATTGATGTTCGGCACCGTCGATTGCTACCTGCTCTGGCGCCTCACCGGCGGCAAGGTGCACGCCACCGACGCCACCAACGCCTCGCGCACGCTGCTGTTCAACATCCACACAGGGCAATGGGACGACGAGCTGCTGGAGATCATCGGCGTGCCGCGCTCGATGCTGCCCGAGGTGAAGGATTCCTCCGCGCGGTTCGGCGAGAGCACGCCCGACCTGTTCGGCGGCCCGATCGCCATCTCCGGCATCGCCGGCGACCAGCAGGCCGCCACCATCGGCCAGGCCTGCTTCCGCCCGGGCATGATGAAGTCCACCTACGGCACCGGCTGTTTTGCCTTGCTCAACACCGGCACGACTCCCGTGGTGTCGAAGAACAAGCTGCTCACCACCGTCGCCTACCAGCTCGACGGAAAACGTACCTATGCGCTCGAAGGCTCGATCTTCGTCGCAGGCTCGGCGGTGCAATGGCTGCGCGACGGCCTCGGCATCATCAAGCACGCCGCCGAGACCGGCCCGCTCGCCGACCAGTCCGACTCCATGCAGAGCGTCTATCTCGTCCCAGCCTTCGTCGGCATGGGCGCGCCCTACTGGAATCCGCGCGTGCGCGGCGCGCTGTTCGGCCTCACCCGCAACACCGGGCCTGCCGAGCTCGCCCACGCCGCGCTCGAAAGCGTCTGCTACCAGACCTTCGATCTCTGGGCCGCGATGCGCGCGGACTGGCCGAGCTCGGAAACCGCCAGCGTCGTGCTCCGCGTCGACGGCGGCATGACGGCGTCGGACTGGACCATGCAGCGCCTCGCCGATCTGCTCGATGCCCCCGTCGATCGCCCCGTGATCCAGGAGACTACGGCATTGGGCGCCGCCTACCTCGCCGGGCTTCAGGCCGGCGTCTATCCCGAGCCGACCAAATTCGCCGACAATTGGCGATTGGAGCACCGCTTCAAGCCGAACATGAGCCAAGCGACAAGAGAGCGGAAGCTCGCCGGCTGGGCGAGGGCAGTGAAAGGCGTGCTCGCGAGCGATGAGGGGGAATGACAAGCAAGCAGCCACCTTCGCGTGAGGCGAGCACGAACGTTGGGCTCCCTCTCCCGCTTGCGGGGGAGGGCTGGGGTGGGGGTGTCTCCGCGGCGGGATTGAAGATGACGGAGGGCTCCCCGCGCGGAGAGAGTTTTCGCTCGCCGCGTCGGGATGATGCCCCGCATCGCCCTGCGTGTCGGCCTCTCCCGCAAGCGGGGGTACAGCTATCGCATACACGAAGAAAAACGTAGCGGGCAGTTCGCCTGCGGCCCATCCTTCGAGACGCCCGCCTGCGGCTGGCCCTCAGGATGAGGTCGCGTTTTGCGGTGAGATATTGGACCCTCATGGTGAGGAGCCCGCCAAAGCGGGCGTCTCGAACCATGCAGGCCCGGCTCATCCGGCAACCTCCCACTGTCATATGCGATAGCCCTGCGCGAACGGGTGAGCCGAACAAGGTAGTTTCAGTGAAGGACCACATCTCATGATCCTCCCCGACGGCTATTCCGACGTCCCCAACGGCAAGATCGCTGCCGTCGTCACTCATCTGGAGATGACCACACCTCCCGCGCGCCGCGCCGATCCGCCCGGCGGCTGGACCCTGCGCAAGGTCGACGCTCCCTCGCTTCATTGGTACCGCGACATCTTCCGCCGCGTCGGCGAAGACTGGCTGTGGTTCTCGCGAGCCCGAATGAATGACACGGAGCTTGCCGCGGTCATCCACGCACCTGATGTCGAAGTCTACGCACTGGTTGCGGATGGCCGCGACGAAGGCCTGCTCGAGTTGGACTTCCGCGAGCCCGGCCAGTGCGAGCTGACCTATTTCGGCGTCACCGCACCCTTGATCGGCACCGGCGCCGCCCGCTTCCTGATGAACCGCGCGCTGGAGCTTGCCTGGTCGCGCGATCTCCGCCGCGTCTGGGTCCACACCTGCACGCTCGATCATCCGTCGGCCGTCGCCTTCTATCAGCGCTCCGGCTTCCGCCCCTTCCGCCGCCAGATCGAGGTGGCGGATGATCCACGCCTCGACGGCACAGCGCCGCGCGATGCGGCGAAGCATGTGCCGATCATCGAATAGTGCACGGCTGCCTCCCCACCGTCATTCCGGGGCGCGCCACTTGGCGCGAGCCCGGAATCCATTGGTCAGCAGGAGGCGATGCATGATGGATTCCCAGATGTGCAATTGCGCATCATAGCTCGCGCTTCGCGCGCCCCGCTCGCAATCGGCGGGCCGGCGTGGGCGCGCGTCCATGTTCATGATGTCGCAGCGGAGCACGCCCTGTCCGTTATCGCTGAAGAACTGGCAGGCGATGTTCTTCGACGGCGTCAGGAAGCCGATCGGGCGGTCGTCGATCTGGCGGTCCTGGGCTTGGGCGGCGCCGATCATCGGCAAGAGGATCGATATCAGGATCAGTCCGCGCGATCCCACATGCCATTCCCAATCACCTGTCGAAATTCACCGCTGTGGTGTTGGCGCCGCAGACCAGAACCGCGACGCGCTCGGTGGGTGAGGGACGATAGCGGCCGGACAGCAGCGCGGCAAAGGCAGCCGCGCCGCCGGGCTCGGCCACCAGGCGCAAGCGCGACCACAGGGCGGCCTGCGCCTGCCGGATTGCATCGTCGCTGACGAGGACGACGCGTTCGACATGGGCGCGTGCGATCGGAAACATCAATTCGCCGACGCGCCGCGGCGCAAGGCTGTCGGCGGCAATGCCGCCGGCTGGCGCATCGACCGGAGCGCCTGCCTCGAACGCGGCGTGCAGGGTTGGCGATTGCTCCGGCTCGACCGCGACGATGCGTGTCCTGCCGGCGTACCACGCCGCAATGCCGCCAATCAGCCCGCCGCCGCCGACCGCCACCAGCAGCGTGTCGATGCCGGGCGCATCCTGCTCCAGCTCCAACCCGACGCTGCCCTGGCCGAGCAGGGTTTCGGCCTGATCGTAGGCATGGACGGCCAGCGCGCCGGTCTGGGCGACATGCGCCTCGCTCGCGGCGAGCGCATCGGCGTAGCGGCTGCCCGCGATCACGAGCTTTGCGCCGTAAGTCCTGATCCGCTCGGCCTTGGCCGGCGAGGTGATGTCGGGCACGAAGATCGTGGCGGGAATGCCGAGCCGCTGCGCCGCATAGGCGACAGCCGCGCCGTGATTGCCGCCGGATGCGGCGACGACACCGGCCTGCGGCACCTGCCGCAGCAGCAGGTTGGCGAAGGCGCCGCGCGCCTTGAACGATCCGGAATGCTGCAGCATCTCGAGCTTGAAGGTGACGGGTGCGGCCGGCAGGCCGAAATCGGAGAGATCGGCCTGAACGAGGGGCGTGCGCCTGATATGCGGACGGATGACGGCTTCGGTCGCCGCAATCCGCTCCCGCGTGATGTCCATTGTCGCTGTCATGATGCCGTCGAGGATACCGCAAGGAAACGTTGACAACTCGCGCTGTGGGTCGAGCGCTGTCAGGCGCAGATCGCGGACGTGCTCGCCGTGCTGGAAGCCGAGCGCGCCAAGGTGACGACGCCGTACTGGCTGGGCGACCGCATCGGCCATGCCGACGTCGCAGTCGCCTGCGTCGTCCGCTTCACCCGCGAGGCACACCCGCAGCTGTTCGACGCGGCACGCTATCCGGTGCTTGCGGCCCATGCCGAGCGCTGCGAGGCGCTGGCTCCGTTCAAGGAGATCGTGCAGCCCCTGGCGCCGCCGAAGGGGTGATTATCCCGATGTCATTCCGGGGCGCGCGAAGCGCGAGCCCGGAATCCATCGTGCGGCGGATGATGCGGAGAAATGGATTCCGGGCTCGCGCCAAAAGGCGCGCCCCGGAATGACGGCGAGTGGCGAGGCCGAGCTTAAGACCGGCGCAGCAGCCGATGATGGAATATTACTGCTGTTTTGCCCGACGCCGCAATTCGTTTCGGCAAGACCGAAATTGCTCAAGCTTTTCAACCCCATTGCTACTGTGCATGGGGTTGTTTTCGCAGTTTTTGTTTGGAGACGCGGCTAACCCGCCCCCGCGCGCTTCTTCTGCCAGACGAGGTGCACCGCGCAGGTGCAGCCCGGCGGGTGCGAGGCGAGGTCCTTGGGGGCCTCGTCATTCGCGGGTGTCGCCGCAAAGGTCTTGTCGCTCGCGCTCTGCTGCGAGGGAATGTAGTTCAGCACCGGTGCCAGCCAGCGTTCGGTCTCCGCCACCGTCATGCCCTTGCGCGCCGCGTAGTCCTCGACCTGGTCGCGCTCGATCTTGCCGACGCCGAAATAGAAGCTCGCAGGGTTCGCGAAATAGAGCCCCGATACGGACGAGCCCGGCCACATCGCAAAGCTCTCGGTCAGCTTCACGCCCGCCGTGTTCTCGGCGTCGAGCAGTTCGAACAGCGTCGCCTTCTCGGTGTGATCGGGCTGGGCGGGATAGCCGGGCGCGGGACGGATGCCCTGATACTTCTCCAGGATCAGCTCCTCGGTCGACAGCGCCTCGTCCGGCGCATAGGCCCAGAACTCGCGGCGGACGCGAGCATGCATGCGCTCGGCGAAGGCCTCGGCGAGGCGGTCGGCCAGCGCCTTGCACAGGATCGAGGAGTAGTCGTCGTTGGCGCTTCTGAAGCGGTCGGCGACCGCGTCCTCGCCGATGCCGGCGGTGACGACGAAGCCGCCGATATAGTCGGGCACGCCCGCGGGCGCGATGAAGTCGGCGAGCGCGGCGTTGAAGCGGCCCTCGCGCTTCTCGAGCTGCTGGCGCAGCGTGTGCAGCGTCGCGATTGGCCTGGTCCGGCTTTCGTCGGCATAGAGCACGATGTCGTCGCCTTGCGCATTCGCCGGCCAGAAGCCGATGGTGGCGCGGGCCCGGAACCATTTCTCCCTGACGATGGTGTCGAGCATCTTGCGCGCGTCGTCATAGAGCGAGCGCGCGACCTCGCCGACCTTGGCGTCGTCGAGGATGGCGGGGAAGCGCCCGGCGAGCTCCCAGGTCTGGAAGAACGGCGTCCAGTCGATGCAGTCGACCAGCTCGGCGAGATCGTAGTCTTCGAAGCTGCGGATGCCGAGGAAGGTCGGCTTCACCGGCTTGTTGGCGGCGAAGTCGACCGGCACGCGGTTGGCGCGGGCGGCGTCGAGCTTCAGCCGCTTCTTGTCCGCCTGCGCGCGCAGATGCGCCTCCGAGATCCTGGCGTATTCGGCCCGCACCTCGGCGGCATAGGTCTCGCGCTTCTCGGGCGAGAGCAGCGAGGACGCGACGCCGACGGCGCGGCTGGCGTCGTTGACGTGCACGACGGGACCGGCGCGATAGCTCGGATCGATCTTCACGGCGGTATGCACGCGGCTCGTGGTGGCGCCGCCGATCAAGAGCGGCAGCTTGAGGCCTTCGCGCTGCAATTCGCCGGCGAAGAACGCCATCTCGTCGAGCGAGGGCGTGATCAGGCCTGACAGCCCGACGATGTCGGCCTTCTCGGCTTTCACGGTCTCGACGATCTTGGCCGCCGGCACCATCACGCCGAGGTCGATGACCTCGAAATTGTTGCACTGGAGCACGATGCCGACGATGTTCTTGCCGATGTCGTGGACGTCGCCCTTGACCGTCGCGAGCACGATCTTGCCGGCGGACGAGGAGCCCTCCGTGCCGATGCCGTTCGCGAGGTTGCGCGCCTTCTCTTCCTCCATGAACGGCATGAGGTAAGCAACGGCCTGCTTCATGACGCGCGCGGATTTCACCACCTGCGGCAGGAACATCTTGCCGTCGCCGAAGAGGTCGCCGACCACGTTCATGCCAGCCATCAGCGGTCCCTCGATCACGTCGAGCGGACGCGAGGAAGTCTTGCGGGCCTCTTCAGTGTCCTGCTCGATGAATTCGGTGATGCCGTGCACCAGCGAATGCGACAGCCGCTTCTCCACCGGCCATTCGCGCCAGGCGAGATCGGCTTCCTTGCCTTCGGTCTTCTTGCCGCGGAATTTCTCCGCCAGCGCCAGCAGGCGTTCGGACGCGCCGGGATCGCGGTTGAGGACGACGTCCTCGCAGGTCTGGCGCAGTTCGGGATCGATGTCGTCATAGACGATCATCTGACCGGCATTGACGATGCCCATGTCCATGCCGGCCTTGATGGCGTGATACAGGAACACCGAATGCATGGCCTCGCGCACCGGCTCGTTGCCGCGGAACGAGAACGACAGGTTGGAGACGCCGCCCGAAACGTGGGCGCCCGGCAGGTTCTGCCGGATCCAGCGCGTCGCCTCGATGAAGTCGACGCCGTAATTGCTGTGCTCCTCGATGCCGGTCGCGATCGCGAAGATGTTCGGATCGAAGATGATGTCCTCGGGCGGGAAGCCGACGCGGCCCACCAGGATGTCGTAGGCGCGCTTGCATATCTCGGTCTTGCGCGCGAACGTGTCGGCCTGGCCGGCCTCGTCGAACGCCATCACGACGACCGCCGCGCCGTGGCGGCGGGCGATCTTCGCCTCGTGAATGAACTTGTCCTCACCTTCCTTCATCGAGATCGAGTTGACGACCGGCTTGCCCTGCACGCATTTCAGGCCGGCCTCGATCACCGAGAATTTCGAGGAGTCGACCATGACGGGGACGCGGGCGATGTCGGGCTCTGCGGCGACGAGGTTGAGGAAGGTCACCATCGCAGCTTCGGAGTCGAGCAGGCCCTCGTCCATGTTGACGTCGATGATCTGCGCGCCGTTCTCGACCTGGTCGCGCGCGACCTGCAGCGCGGCGGTGTAGTCGCCGGCGGTGATCAGCTTGCGGAAGCGGGCCGAGCCCGTGACGTTGGTACGCTCGCCGACGTTCACGAACGGGATCGCGTCCGTCAGCACGAAGGGCTCGAGGCCGGAGAGCCTTAGGCGCGGTTCGATCTCCGGCACGATGCGCGGCTTGTGCGGGGCGACGGCGGCTGCGATCGCCGCGATATGGTCCGGCGTGGTGCCGCAGCAGCCACCGACGATGTTGACGAGGCCGTCGCGGGCGAACTCGCCGATCAGGCGCGCCATGTATTCGGGCGTCTCGTCATACTGGCCGAACTCGTTGGGCAAGCCTGCATTGGGGTAGGCGCACACCAGCGTGTCGGCGACGCGGCCGATGTCGGCAATATGGGCGCGCAGATCTTCGGCGCCGAGCGCGCAGTTGAAGCCGATGGTGATGGGTTTTGCGTGCCGCACCGAATTCCAGAACGCCTCCGGCATCTGGCCCGAGAGCAGGCGGCCGGACTTGTCGGTGATGGTGCCCGACACCATCACGGGCACGTCGATGCCGCGTTCTTCCGTGATCTCGGCGATCGCATAGAGCGCCGCCTTGGCGTTGAGCGTGTCGAAGATGGTCTCGACCAGCAGCAGATCGACACCGCCGTCGAGCAAGCCGCGGATCTGCTCGCCATAGGATTTGCGTAAGTCGTCGAAGGTAACGGCGCGGTAGCCGGGATTGGAAACGTCGGGCGAGATCGAGGCGGTGCGGTTGGTGGGGCCGATGGCGCCGGCGACGAAGCGCGGCTTGCCGTCTTCGGCGGCGACGCGCCGCGCGGCATTGCCGGCGAGGCGGGCGCCTTCGCGCGCCATCTCGTTGACGATGTCGGCGAGGTCGTAGTCGGCCTGCGCGATCGAGGTCGTGGAGAAGGTGTTGGTCGCGACGATGTCGGCGCCTGCGCGCAAGTACGCGGCGTGGATGTCTTCGATGGCCTGCGGCTGGGTCAGGATCAGGAGGTCGTTGTTGCCGCGCAGGTCGCGATGAAAGGTCTTGAAGCGCTCGCCGCGGAAGGCGGCCTCGTCGAGCTGGAGGTTCTGGATCATCGTGCCCATGGCGCCGTCGAGCACGAGAATGCGTTCGCGCGCGGCGTTGAGGAGGGCGGTTCGCTTGGCGGATACGGGTACGGTCATCTGATCTTACGCAGCCTTCTGGGCGGTCTTGGCGCGAATGCCGAGCAAATGGCTGATCGCGAATACGAGATCGGCGCGGTTCATGGTGTAGAAGTGGAAGGTGTCGACGCCGTGCTTGGCGAGCTTCTGCACCTGGCCGGCCGCGACGGTTGCGGCCACCAGCTTACGCGTCTCGGCATCGTCATCGAGGCCGTCGAATTTCGCGGCGAACCAGTCCGGCACGGTGGTGCCGGCGCGGGTGACGAAATTGCGCGCCTGCTTGAAATTGTGCATGGGCATGATGCCCGGCACGATCGGGATGTCGATGCCGCGGGCACGGACGCGATCGAGATAGCGGAAATAGAGGTCGTTATCGAAGAACACCTGCGTGATCGCGCGCGTCGCACCCGCATCGACCTTGGCCTTGAGCGTGTCGATGTCGGCGTCGAAGTCGCGCGCCTCGGGGTGCTTCTCGGGATAGGCCGACACGGAGACCTCGATGTCGCCATGCCGCTTCTTGATTCCCGCGACGAGGTCGGCCGAGCTCTGGTAGCCGTCGGGATGGCTCGAATAGGGCGTGCCGATGCCGCCGACGGGATCGCCGCGCAAGGCCACGATGTGGCGGACGCCGACCTCGTGATAGCGGTCGACGATCTCGTCGATCTCGCCGCGCGAGGCGCCGACGCAGGTCAGATGCGCCGCCGGCAGCAGCGCGGTCTCCTTCAGGATGCGCGCGATGGTGGAATGGGTGCGCTCGCGGGTCGAGCCGCCGGCGCCATAGGTCACCGAGACGAATTTCGGCTCGAGCGGGGCGAGGCGCTTGATGGTGTCCCAGAGATTGCGCTCCATCTCCTCGGTCTTGGGCGGAAAGAACTCGAAGGAGATCGCCGACCGCTTCAGGTGCCCGTCGGCTGTCGCAGGCGTCGTCACGTCAGTCATGGCACCACTCACTCCAATTTCCGCCGGCCCGGGGGTCTAGCTTGGGAGTGCCTAAGATAGGGCAAAGGCAGGTTGGTCGACAGCCCATCATTGATGGGAAATGGCCCACTATCCGTTCGATACCTTCAATTTGTAAGCTATAACGCTTTGTTGTGGGAAGGTCGCAGAGAGACTAAATCTGTTTATATTATAAGATTTTGCTTGGTTTCTTGCGCCTTCGCTTTGTCAGTTTTAGTGGTGGGCAGTATGAAGATGCCGTGTTTCAGATGTATTTTGGCCCAACGAGCATCTCTCGTGACGGCCCGCTCGTCCGTACCGTCAGGCCTGCGCAGCCCGCCATTGCCGCCGCACCGTCATCCATTACGCTAACGCGCCATGATCCCGCTCTCAGTCCTCGACCTCTCCGTCGTCACCACGGGCACCAAGCCCGCCGCGGCGCTGCGCAACAGCATCGATCTGGCGCGCCACGTCGACGGGCTCGGCTATGTCCGCTACTGGCTCGCCGAGCATCACAACCTGGCCTCCGTTGCGAGTCCCGCGCCTGATGTGATGATCGGGCAGATCGCGGCGGTGACCAAGCACATCCGCGTCGGCTCCGGCGGCGTGATGCTGCCCAACCACGCGCCGCTGGTGGTGGCCGAGCGCTTCAAGATGCTGGAGGCGCTCTTTCCCGGCCGGATCGATCTCGGTCTCGGTCGCGCGCCGGGCACCGATGGTGCGACGGCCTACGCGCTGCGCAGCCGGCTCGACCGGCGCGAGGGCGACGATTTCCTGGAGCGCCTGCACGAGTTGATTCTGTGGGAGACGCGCGAATTCCCTGCGGGACACCCCTACAACAACGTCGTCGCGATGCCCGACGACACCAGGTTGCCGCCGATCTGGCTGCTCGGCTCCAGCGACTATTCCTCGGAACTGGCCGCACAAGTCGGCATGGGCTTCGCCTTCGCCCATCATTTCGCCACCCACGACGCGATCGATGCGATGGTGCATTACCGCAATCGTTTTCAGCCCTCAGCCTGGTGCGCGAGTCCGCATGCCATTCTCGCGGTCGCCGTCATTACGGCCGATACCGACGAGGAGGCCGAAAGGCTCGCCTCTTCCTTTGACCTCAACCGGCTGCGCCGTGACCGCGGTCAATATCTGCCGCTGCCGAGCGTCGAGGAGGCGATGGCCTATCCGTATACGGACGCCGAGCGCACCTCGATCTTGCGCAACCGCTCGCGCCTGTTCGTCGGCAGCCCCGCGACTGTGCAGAAGAAGCTTCAGCCGCTGATTTACGCCAGCAAGCCGGACGAACTGATGGTGATCACCGCCGTGTACGACCACGAGGCGCGCAAGAAATCATATTCGCTGCTGGCGGAGGCGTTCGGGCTTAGAGCGGCTGCGTAGCCGTTGATTGTCATTCCGCGGCGACGCGAAGCATCGAGCTCAGGTGCGCAATTGCGCACTCTGGAATCTCGAGATTCCGGGTTCACGCTTCGCGTGCCCCGGAATGACGGGATTAGTCCTGCGTCTCGCTGAACGTCGCGCGGAACGGATGTCCCGGATATACGCCGACGATGCGGAATTCGCGCGAGAAGAATTTCAGCTCTTCGATCGCGAAGGCGAGGCCCTTGTCATCGGGATGGCCGTCGACGTCGGCATAAAACTGCGTGGCGAAGAAGTTGCCGTCGACCATGTAGCTCTCGAGCTTGGTCATGTTGACGCCGTTGGTCGCAAAGCCGCCAAGCGCCTTGTAGAGTGCGGCCGGCAGATTGCGCACCCGGAACACAAAAGTGGTGACCAGCGGGCCCGCGCCTTGGGCCGCCCATTTCGGCTCGCGTGCCAGCACTACGAAGCGGGTGGTGTTGTGCGCCTCGTCCTCGATATCCTCGGCGAGGATGTCGAGGCCGTAGATCTTTGCGGCGAGACGCGAGGCGATCGCGGCCACGGTCTTGTCCTTGCGCTCGGAAATGTCGCGGGCGCTGCCGGCGGTGTCGGCGTGGACGATCGGCTTGATGCCCAGCTTGCGGATGATGCGCCGGCACTGGCCGAGCGCATGAACATGGCTCTCGACGCTCTTGATGTCTTCGAGCCTGGTCCCCTTCACCGCCATCAGCTGATGCCGGACCGGCAAGAACCATTCGCCGATGATGAAGAGGCCGGAGGCCGGCAGAAGGTGATGGATGTCGGCGACGCGGCCGGCGACCGAGTTTTCGATCGGGATCATGCCGAGATCGGCTTCGCCCGACGAGATCGCCGACAGCGCGTCCTCGAAGGTGGCGCAGGGCATCGGTTCGGCCTCGGGATAGGCCTCGACGATGGCGATATGGGAATTGGCTCCAGGCTCGCCCTGGAATGCGATTTTCAGCTTGCTCATGTCTTGAAGTGCTCCTGCTCGGCCTTGTAGCAGCGGCTCAGGATTTGGAAAGGATGCTGCGGGCGGTTTCGAGATCGGGCGGCGTGTCGACGCCGCGGGGGACGCTGTCGACGATCATGATATCGATGCGCATGCCGGCCTCGATCGCCCGCAACTGTTCCAGGCTCTCCTGGCGTTCCAGGGGCGAAGGCGGCAGCGACACGAACCGCTCCAGCGCCGCGCGGCGATAGGCATAAAGGCCGATGTGGTGGTATCGCGGTCCGTCGCCGTAAGGGGCAGTGGCACGCGTGAAATAAAGTGCCCGCAACCGCTTCGGCCCGATCGGCGAGCCGATGGCCTTGACCACGCTCGGCGCGAGGTCCTCCTCCTCGGTGTGGATCTGCGAGGCCAATGTGACGATATCGACCGCGGGGTCGTCGAACGGCGGCAACACCTCGCGGATCGTTGCCGGCGTGATGGTGGGAAAATCGCCCTGGAGATTGATCACGATCTCGGTCTTGCCCTCGGGATCGAGCTTTTGCATGGCCTCGTGGATGCGGTCGGAGCCCGACGGGTGCTCGGAGCGGGTCATCACGGCCTCGCCGCCATGGGCAGTGACGACCGAGGCGATCTCCGGCGTGTCGGTTGCTACCGCGACCCGGCCGATTGCAGCGGCTTCGGCCCGGCGCAGCACATGCACGATCATCGGCAATCCCGCGATATCGGCGAGCGGCTTGCCCGGCAGGCGGGTGGCGGCCATGCGGGCCGGGATCAGCACCAGGATGCGAGGATCGATCATCGGGTCAAGAGCCTGGAAACGGGGCGTTTTCCGCGCCGAGAAATGGAGTGGGGACGGGCTGAAAGCCGGCTCGCTTATACGGGTTGCCAGACCCCGGGCAAACCGATATCTCAATGGCAAAACTCGGGGAAACAATAAGGAACGCTTTGATTCTCCCGAGGCTCGTCCTGGCGGCCGCTTGGGCCGCTGTTTCCTTCTTGCGGTGGGGCCTGGCCGGAAATGGACTCTTTCGAACTCAACAAGATTCTCGGTGCCGTGCTCGGCACCTGCCTCTTTCTGCTGGTGACGAGCTTCACCGCGAGTGCGCTGTTCTCCCCTAAGATGCCGGAAAAGCCGGGCTTCGAGATCGCCGTAAAGGAAGATGCCGGCCACGGCAAGGAAGGCGCCGCTGCGGCGGCACCGTCCGAGCCGATCGAGAAGCTGCTCCAGACCGCCTCCGTCGAGAAGGGCGCGGCGGCCGCCAAGAAGTGCGGCGCCTGCCACACATTCGAGAAGGGCGGCCCGAATCGGGTCGGTCCGAACCTCTATGGCGTCGTCGGCGAGCCAAGAGGCCAGGGCCGTGGTGGCTTCAACTTCTCGGCGGCCATGAAAGCCAAGGGCGGCAACTGGACGTTCGACGACCTCAACAAGTTCATCGCCAATCCGAAGGGCTTCATTCCCGGCACCGCCATGGGCTTTGCCGGCATCCAGAAGGATTCCGAACGCGCCGACGTCATTGCCTACCTGAACTCGCTGTCGGAGCATCCGCAGCCGCTTCCGACGGCCTCGAAGTAAGGCCTCAAACCCCGATTTCGGAAGATGCGGCCAGGCTGAAAAGCCTGGCCGTTTCGCTATCCGGGCCTTGCGACGACGTTATCGGGGCGTTTGGCCGCATCTGCCAGGCAGTCCAGCCTTCCAAGATGAGGAAAAAGCAACATATTTTCCGTCGAAACCTCGCCTATATTGGAAACTTAAAGGAGTAGCCTCCTTCAAGACAGGGATGTTGATTTGGCCATTACCCGACGCGATCTTCTGCTCACCGGCACTGCGGCCGCAGCGCTCCCCGCCCTCGGTTCCGTCGCGGGCGTTCCCGTCGTCGGCGCGGCCGAAGCGCAGTCTTCCAATGAGCTGCCCTGGCGCCACGCGCTGTCGCTGTTCGGAAAGGTCAAGTACCCCGCCGACTTCAAGCGCTTCGACTACGTCAATCCGGAGGCGCCCAAAGGCGGCATCGCGCGCCAGATCGCCGTCGGCACGTTCGACAATTTCAACATCGTCGTATCAGGTGTGAAGGGGCAGGTCGCCGGTGCCGTCGCCTTCATCTACGAATCCCTCATGACGCCCTCGCTTGACGAGGTCTCGACCGAGTACGGCGCGCTGGCCGAAGCGGTCAGCCACCCGGACGATTTCTCCTTCGTCACCTATCGTTTGCGGTCGCAGGCGAAATGGCATGACGGCAAGCCCGTCACGCCGGAGGACGTGATCTTCTCGCTCGATTCCTTCAAGAAGCATCACCCGATGTATTCGGCCTATTACAGCCATGTGGTGAAGGCCGAGAAGGTCGGCGAGCGCGAAGTGAAGTTCGTATTCGACGCGCCCGGCAACCGCGAATTGCCGCAGATCGTCGGACAGCTCACGGTCTTGCCGAAGCATTGGTGGGAGGGGACGGACGCGCAGGGCCGCAAGCGCGACGTCTCCGCCACCACGCTGGAAGTGCCGCTCGGTTCCGGCCCCTACAGGGTCAAGGAATTTGTGGCTGGTCGGTCGATCGCGCTGGAGCGCGTCAAGGACTATTGGGGCCGCGACCTTCCCGCGAATGTTGGCCGCAACAATTTCGACGAGCTGCGCTACGAATATTTCCGCGACGCCACTGTCGCGATCGAGGCCTTCAAGGCCGACCAGGTCGATTGGCGCACCGAGAACAGCGCGAAGAACTGGGCGACCGCCTACGACTTCCCGGCCGTGACCGAAAAGCGGGTGATCCTCGAGGAGTTCGTCAACCGCAGTTCGGGCGTGATGCAGGCCTTCGTGCCGAACCTGCGCCGCGCCAAGTTCAGCGATCCCCGCGTGCGTCGTGCGCTCAACTACGCGTTCGACTTCGAGGAGATGAACAAGCAGATCTTCTACGGTCAGTACAAGCGCATCAGCAGCTATTTCGATGGCATTGAAGATCTGATGGCGACCGGACTGCCGCAAGGGAAGGAGCTCGAAATCCTCGAGACCGTCCGCGCCCAGGTTCCGCCCGAGGTCTTCACGACGGCCTACACCAATCCGGTTGGCGGCAGCCCGGAGGCCGTCCGGGAGAATCTTCGCGAGGCGCTGCGCCTGTTCAAGGAGGCCGGCTATGAGGTGCGCGACCGCAAGCTGGTCGACGTCAAGACCGGCGCCCAGTTCACCCTGGAATTGCTGAACTCGGATCCGAGCTTCGAGCGGATCACGCTGTTCTACAAGCCGTCCCTGGAACGGCTTGGCATTGCCGTCAGTGTGCGGACGGTCGATCCGACCCAGTACGAGAACAGGACGCGCGAGTGGGACTTCGATATCGTCACCAACTCGTGGGGCGAGTCGCAGTCGCCGGGGAACGAGCAGCGCGAGTTCTGGTCGTCCAAGACGGCCGATATCGCCGGGTCGCGCAACATCGGCGGCATCAAGAATCCCGCGATCGACAAGTTGATCGAACGGGTGATCTACGCCACCGATCGCGACGATCTGGTGGCCGCAACCAAGGCGCTGGACCGCGTACTGCTGTGGAATCACTATGTCGTGCCGCAGTGGACCTACAATAAGGTGCGCACCGCGCGCTGGGATCGCTTCGGCCGGCCGGCGGAATTGCCCAGATATGGTCAGTCCGGTTTCCCGTTCATCTGGTGGTACGACGCAGACAAGGCGGCGCGGATCGCAAAGAAGTCGTGAAGGACATTCCCCGCATGACGCAGATGTCACGCCGCCATGTGCTGGCCTTGGGTGTTGGCGGCGCCCTCGGGGCGTCCATTGGTGCGCCGTTGCGCAGTGCGTGTGCATCGGAAGTCGGGACCGAGGCTCACGGCATCTCTGCGTTCGGCGATCTCAAATATCCCGCCGATTTCCACCATTTCGACTACGTCAATCCGTCTGCGCCGAAGGGCGGCACGTTCTCGCTCATCCCATCGACGAGGTCGTATAACCAGTCCTACCAGACCTTCAACTCGCTCAACGCCTACATCCTCAAGGGCGATGGCGCGCAAGGCATGGACATGACCTTTTCGCCGCTGATGGTGCGCGGCAGCGACGAGCCGGACGCGATGTACGGACTTGCCGCAAAATCCGTGCAGATATCGCCGGACAGGCTGGTCTACCGCTTCACGATGCGGCCGGAGGCGAAATTTCACGACGGCACCAAGCTCACCGCGCATGATGCGGCGTTCTCGCTGACGACGCTGAAGGCCAAGGGCCACCCGCTGATTACCGTGCAGATGCGCGACGTGGTGAGCGCGGAAGCGATCGACGACGCGACGCTCGTCGTCACCTTTGCCAAGGGGCGCGCCCGTGACGTGCCGCTCTATGCCGCCGGACTTCCGATCTTTTCGAAAGCGTACTACGCGTCCCGGCCCTTCGACGAATCGACGCTGGACGTTCCGCTCGGCTCCGGTCCGTACAAGGTCGGCAGGTTCGAGGTCAACCGCTACATCGAATTCGAGCGGGTCAAGGATTGGTGGGCCGCCGATCTGCCGGTTTGCCGCGGCAGCTACAATTTCGATGTCGTGCGCTACGAGTTCTATCGCGACCGCGACGTCGCCTTCGAAGGTTTCACCGGCAAGAGCTATCTCTATCGCGAAGAGTTCACCTCGCGCATCTGGGCAACGCGCTATGACTTTCCGGCCGTGAAGGATGGCCGGGTCAAGATGGAGGTCGTGCCCGATGACACTCCGTCCGGAGCGCAAGGCTGGTTCATCAACACGCGACGCGAGAAATTCAAAGACCCGCGCGTGCGCGAGGCCTTGACCAATGCCTTCGATTTCGAGTGGACCAACAAGACCATCATGTACGGCGCCTATGCCCGTACGGTGTCGCCATTCCAGAACTCGGACCTCATGGCGGGCGATGCTCCGCCTTCGCCGGAAGAGCTGAAGCTGCTGGAGCCGTTTCGCGGCCAGGTTCCGGACGACGTTTTCACGGCACCATTCACGCCGCCGGTCACGGACGGCTCCGGACAAGACCGCACCCTGTTGCGCAAAGCACAGCAATTGCTGAACGAAGCCGGCGTGCCGATCAAGGACGGCAAGCGGATGCTGCCGAATGGCGAGGTGTTCAAGATCGAGTTCCTGTTGGACGAACCTTCCTTCCAGCCGCATCATGCGCCCTACATCAAAAACCTCGGGACGCTCGGTATTGAAGCGAACGTGCGCCTCGTCGATCCGGTGCAATACAGGGCGCGTCAGGACGACTTCGATTTCGACATGACGATCCAACGCTTCAGCATGTCCGCGACGCCAGGCGACGCCATGCGCTCGTTCTTCTCCTCGCAGGTCGCGAACACCAAGGGTTCGTACAATCTCGCGGGCATCGCTAGCCCGGCCATCGACGCCATGATCGAGAAAATCATGTCGGCTGACAGCCGCGAAGAGCTGACCGTCGCCTGCCGCGCTTTCGATCGGTTGTTCCGCGCCGGCCGCTATTGGGTGCCGCAATGGTACAACAAGACGCACCGGCTGGCCTATTGGGACCAGTTCGGTCATCCGCAGAAGCTGCCGCGTTATGCCAACGGAGTCGGCGCGCCCGACATCTGGTGGCATGAACCCGCCAAGGCGGCCAAGCTCGAGCAGGCAAAATAGCCATGAGTGCCTATATCGCCCGCCGCATCCTCCTGATGATCCCGACGCTGCTCGGGATCCTCTTCGTGTCCTTCATCGTCGTGCAGTTCGCGCCGGGCGGCCCGGTCGAGCGCGTGATCGCGCAGCTCTCGGGCGCCGACACCGGCGGCACGTCCCGCATTTCGGGCGGCAGCGATTTTGCGCAGCGCGCGCCTGGGCAGGTCGGTGCCGGGGGCGACGCCATCAACTCCAAATATCGCGGTGCGCAGGGGCTCGATCCTGATTTCATCAAGAAGCTGGAGGTGCAGTTCGGCTTCGACAAGCCGGCACCGGAACGCTTCGCGCTGATGGTTTGGAATTTCGCCCGTTTCGATTTCGGCAAGAGCTATTTTCGCGATGTCAGCGTGATCCAGCTCATCAAGGAGAAGCTGCCGGTCTCGATCTCGCTCGGGATCTGGCTGACGCTGATCACCTATCTGATCTCGATTCCCCTCGGCATCCGCAAGGCGATGAAGGACGGTACGCGCCTCGACACCTGGACATCGACCGTCCTCGTGCTCGGCTATGCCATTCCCGGATTCCTCTTCGCCATTCTTCTGATCATCCTGTTCGCCGGCGGCTCCTTCTTCAACTGGTTTCCGCTGCGCGGGTTGACGTCAGACGGGTGGTCGGAGTTTCCCTGGTACTGGAAGATCATCGACTATTTCTGGCATCTGACGCTGCCGCTGATCGCCATGGGCCTCGGCGCGTTCACCACCATGACGTTCCTGACCAAGAACTCGTTCCTGGACGAGATCCGCAAGCAATACGTCATGACCGCGCGCGCCAAGGGGTGCAGCGAGAACCGGGTGCTGTACGGCCATGTCTTCCGCAATGCGATGTTGATCGTGATCGCCGGCTTCCCCGGGACCTTCATCCACGCCTTCTTTTCAGGCTCGCTCCTGATCGAGACCATCTTCTCGCTCGACGGGCTGGGGCTGCTCAGCTTCGAGAGCGTGCTCAACCGCGACTATCCCGTGGTGTTCGGTACGCTTTACATCTTTTCGCTGGTCGGTCTCGTGATCAACCTGATCTCCGACCTGACCTATATGTGGATCGACCCCCGGATCGATTTCGAGGCGCGGGAGGTCTGATGACGCTGGCCGCCCCAACGACGCCGATCGAAACCACGGCGAAATCGCCGCTCGGCGGTTCGGTGCCGATCACGCGCAAGCCGTTCGCGCCTTCGCCGCTCAACAGGCGGCGGTGGCAGAACTTCAAGGCCAACCGGCGCGGCTACTGGTCGTTCTGGATCTTCATCAGCCTGTTCGTGATCTCGCTGTTCGCCGAGCTGATCGCCAATGATCGGCCCTTCCTGATCAAGTTCGACGGCCGGCTGTATTGGCCCGCCTTCGTGACCTATTCGGAAACGACCTTCGGCGGTGATTTCGAAACTGCGGCCGACTATCGCGATCCCTATTTGCAGAAGCTCATCAAGGACAAGAACGGCACAATCGTCTGGCCCCTGATCCGCTATTCCTACGATACTCACAATCTCGACTTGCCGACGCCGGCGCCGTCGCCGCCGACCTGGATGTTGACGGAGAAGCAGTGCCAGCCGGTGGTGGAGAAGAAGGGGCTGAAGAGCTGCCGCGACCTCGAATATAACTGGCTCGGCACCGACGATCAGGGCCGCGACGTGGTCGCGCGATTGATCTACGGCTTCCGCATCTCGGTGCTGTTCGGACTTTGTCTCACGATCGTCTCGTCCGTCATCGGCATCGCGGCGGGGGCGGTGCAGGGCTATTTCGGCGGCCGGGTCGACCTGATCTTCCAGCGCTTCATCGAGATCTGGACGGCGATTCCTTCGCTCTACCTTCTCTTGATCCTGTCCTCGGTCCTCGTGCCCGGCTTTTTCGTGCTGCTCGGCATCCTCCTGCTGTTCTCCTGGGTCTCGCTGGTCGGTCTCGTGCGGGCCGAGTTCCTGCGCGGGCGCAACTTCGAATACATCCAGGCGGCGCGGGCGCTCGGCGTCTCCAACCCGGTCATCATGTTCCGCCACCTGCTGCCGAACGCGATGGTCGCGACCATGACGTTCCTGCCCTTCATCGTGTCCAGCTCGGTGATGACGCTGACGGCGCTCGATTTCCTGGGCTTCGGCCTGCCGCCGGGATCGCCTTCGCTCGGCGAATTGCTGTCGCAGGCCAAGTCCAATGTGCAGGCACCCTGGCTTGGCTTCTCCGGCTTCTTCTCGGTTGCGATCATGCTGTCGCTGTTGATCTTCGTCGGCGAGGCCGTGCGCGACGCCTTCGATCCGCGCAAGACGTTCAGGTAGTCCGATGGACGCAATCAACCAGCCCCTGCTCAGCGTGCGCGACCTTTCGGTGGCCTTCCACCAGGGCGGCGCCACCACGCTCGCGGTCGACAAGGTCTCGTTCCAGATCAAGCGCGGCGAATGCGTGGCGCTGGTCGGCGAGTCCGGCTCCGGCAAGTCGGTCAGCGCGCTTTCGATCCTGAAGCTGTTGCCCTATCCGAACGCGTCGCATCCCTCGGGCAGCATCCGCTTCAAGGGGCAGGAGCTGATCGACCGCTCCGAGCAGCAGATGCGCGAGATTCGCGGCAGCGACATCTCCATCATCTTCCAGGAGCCGATGACCTCGCTCAATCCGCTGCACACGATCGAGGCGCAGATCTGCGAGATCATCCAGCTGCACAATCCCACCAGCAATGCCGAGGCGCGCAGGCGGACGCTGGAGTTGCTGACGCAGGTCGGCATTCCCGAGCCCGAGACGCGGCTGAAGAGCTATCCGCACCAGCTCTCCGGCGGCCAGCGCCAGCGCGTGATGATCGCGATGGCGCTCGCCAACGAACCGGACCTCTTGATCGCGGACGAGCCGACCACGGCGCTCGACGTCACCGTGCAGGCGCAGATCCTGGCGCTTCTCGCCGAGATCCGTTCGCGGCTCGGCATGAGCCTGCTGTTCATCACCCACGATCTCGGCATCGTCCGCCGCATCGCCGACACCGTCTGCGTCATGAAGGGTGGCGTGATCGTCGAGCAGGGGCCGGTCGAGCAGGTCTTCAAGATCCCGAAGCATCCCTATACGCGCGACCTGCTCGCGGCGGAGCCGAAGCCGGATCCGGCGCCGCCGCAGCCGGATGCGCCGGTGGTGATGTCGACCAATGATCTCAAAGTCTGGTTTCCGATCAAGCGCGGCTTGATGCGCAAGACGGTCGGCCACATCAAGGCGGTCGATGGCGTCAGCATCGCCGTGCGCAAGGGCGAGACGCTTGGAGTCGTCGGCGAATCAGGCTCGGGCAAGACCACGCTGGGGCTCGCATTGCTGCGGCTGATCTCCTCGAACGGGCGCATCGTGTTCTTGGGCAAGGACATCCAGGGCCTGCGCTTCAAGGAGATGCGGCCCTTCCGGCGCGACATGCAGATCGTGTTCCAGGATCCGTTCGGCTCGCTCAGCCCCCGCATGTCGGTCGCCGACATCATCGCCGAGGGTCTCTCCGTGCATCAGCCGAAGCTGTCGCGCGAGGAGCGCGAGGCGCGCGTCGTCAAGGCGCTCGAGGATGTCGGGCTGCAGCCGGACACCCGCTATCGCTACCCGCATGAATTCTCCGGCGGCCAGCGCCAGCGCATCAGCATCGCGCGTGCGGTGGTGCTGGAGCCGGATTTCGTCGTGCTGGACGAGCCGACCAGCGCGCTCGACATGCTGTTCCAGGCGCAGATGGTCGACCTCTTGCGCGAGCTCCAGCGCAAGCGCGATCTCACCTACATGTTCATCTCGCACGATTTGCGCGTCGTCGCCTCGCTCGCCAGCCATCTCATCGTGATGCGCGGCGGCAAGGTGGTGGAGGAAGGCCAGGCCGCCGAGTTGTTCAAGAATCCGAAGACGGATTACACGCGCGCCCTGTTCGCGGCTGCGTTCCGGCTGGAAACGGCGGGGAACGGGGCGGTGGCGACGTAGCTTTCGTCATTCGCGGGGACTGCGACCTGTCCGTCGAGGGACGAAGGCGAAATGCTCGGGAAGATTCGAGGCGCCGCCTCAGCGTCCGCCTCAAATCCTGCCGCGGATGCAGGTCCGCAACTCGCGGCGTTACCTGCAGAGATAGCGGCGACCGTCTCGACCGATGTAGGTGCTCGTTGCCGGATCGTAGGATCGGTAGCGCTCCGCGCAAGAACGCGATGCGGCGCCGTCCATGCGAGCCAGGGCGTTGTCCTTTCCCGGCGCAGGAGCCGCGCCATCCGGGAACTCGAGGCCCATCCGACCTGCGGGCGTCAGTGTGCCATCCAGGTTGCGATTGGGGTGCTCGGCCTCGTACGTATCCGGATGGCTGCTTGCAAAGCCGGACTGCGCGTAGGCGGTGCTTAAGGTCAGGCCCGACAGCAAAGCCGCGGCAGCGAGAATCTTGAGTCCAGTCATAGTCGATCTCCATCACCAGCCGGTGCATCGTGCTGCCGGTGCGGTGAGATGTGGATCGACATGGTGCGGTCAACAAGCTCGCCGTGAGCCCATACTTGCTGCCCGGCCCAATGCGGTCGTTCAAAAACAGAAAGCGTCGTGTGTTTGTGGAACGAGGCGCAATGGTCGAGGCAGGCCCGCTAGAGTCGCTTGATCGCGGTGACCTCGCTGCCGGCCTGCCTGATCCGCGCAATCGCGGGCTCGATCGGTTCGATCACGGTCGCCATGTGATAGGCATTGGCGTGAACCATGGTGCTGCCGTCGCGGACGATGGCGACGTGGCCCTTCCAGAAGATCAGATCGCCGCGCAGCAAGCTGCCTTGCTCATGAGGCTCCAGCGCGCGGCCGAGTCCGGCCTGCTGCATGTCGCTGTCGCGCGGGCAGCCGATGCCTGCCGATGTCAGCGACACCTGCACGAGGCCGGAGCAGTCGATCCCGAAACTGCTCTTGCCGCCCCACAGATAGGGCGTGCCAACGAAGCGCTCGGCGACGGCGACGAAGTCCGGTTCGCGATGATCGAGCGGAACAAGGTGCAACTTCGGCAGGAACGTTCCTTCCCGCGTGACCGCGAAGGCCCCATCCACACGCACGATTGCGAGCTTTGATCCGAGCGCCAGCGTGTCGGCGGGCGGTAGCTTGATCGAGGGACCAGGGAACGCAAACGTCCGCAGCGCGCTGACCTTGTGCGTCGGCGCGGCCGTCGGCTTCAGGAGCGCCGCGTCGGGAAGCCAACCGACATAGCCGTCGCCATTGAGCTGGCCCCAGGCCCAGCCCTCGCCGTTGCGGTCGTAGATGGTGACGCGCTCGCCGCGTAGCGCCTCCGTCATCAGCATAGCGTTGGACGACGGCTGCTCGCGCATCGGCGCGAGCGCCTCGACCACCTCGAATTCCTCGCCGGTGACGAAGCGCTCCGCCTCGACCTTGCCTTCGAGATATTTCGCGGCGATGTCGCCCCGCGCCGGCGTCAGCCTTGGATCGTATCTTGGATCATGCATAGCGCTCGCTCAGCAATGCGTAGATGGCGCGCGCGGCCTGGCACTCGCCGCCCTCGGGCCGCGCCGGCTTCGCCGACGGCGTCCAGCCGTAGATGTCGACATGCAGCCAACTTCTGGCGTGCTCGACGAAACGTTGCAGGAACAGCGCGCAGGTGATCGAGCCGGCGAAGCCGCCGGACGGTGCGTTGGTGATGGTAGCCGTCTTGGAGTCCAGCCAGGCATCGTAGGGCGGCCACAGCGGCATGCGCCACAGCGGATCGTTCTCCTTCACCGCGCAACGCGCGACGTCGGCGGCCAGCGTCTCATCATTGGTGTAATAGGGTGGTAGATCCGGCCCCAGTGCGACGCGCGCCGCGCCGGTCAGCGTGCCCAGGTCGATCAGCAGGTCGGGTTTCTCTTCGTCGGCGAGCGCCAGCGCGTCGGCGAGCACGAGCCGGCCTTCGGCGTCGGTATTGCCGATCTCGACGGTAATGCCCTTGCGCGAGGTGAAGATGTCGAGGGGGCGGAAGGCATTGCCGGCAACCGCGTTCTCCACCGCCGGAATCAGCACGCGCAGCCGCACCTTCAGCTTCGCGTCCATCACCATGCGCGCGAGCGCGAGCACGTTTGCGGCACCGCCCATGTCCTTCTTCATGATCAGCATGCCGCTCGACGGCTTGAGGTCGAGCCCGCCGGTGTCGAAACACACGCCCTTGCCGACCAGCGTCACCTTGGGATGATCAGGATCGCCCCAGCCGATGTCGATCAGCCGCGGCGCGCGGCTGGAGGCCATGCCGACGGCGTGGATCAGCGGGAAATTCGTCTTCAGATCCGCGCCGATGGTGCAGGCGAAGCTCGCGCCGAACTCGGTTGCGAGCGCTTGCGCGACTGTGGCGAGTTCCTCCGGGCCCATGTCGTTGGACGGCGTATTGATGAGGTCGCGCGCCAGCATTGCGGCATCAGCGATCCGCTCGATCTCGGCCGCGTCGACACCGTCAGGCGGCACCAACCGGACCTTGGGGCGATCAGCCTTGCGGTAGCGGGCGTAGCGGTAGCACCCCAGTGCGAAGGCGAGCGCCGCCAGCCTCGGATCGTGCGGTGCGTTGGCAAAGCGATAGGTGCCCGGCGGCAGCAGGCCGGGCAGGGCGCCGGGGCGGAACAGGTCGCGCGATCTTGCACCCTCATCCTCGAGGCCGAACAGCACCTGCGCAATCGCCCCGTCCGGCGCGGGCAGCGCCAGATAGCCGCCCGGCTTGCCGGCAAAGGCACTCGCGGCGGCGAACTGGCGTTGCGCCGGCGGCAGCGTCTCGGCGGCCTGATCCCAACTCGATTTGGTCACGAAAGTGATGGGGATGGCGGTGGGCGACGTCTCGAAGATAGAGGGCATTGGCGGGTCCGGATCGTCAGATCAAGCGGGTCATGCGAACGGACGAGACTTCGCAGAGTTTCGCCGCCGCTGCAATCGGGCTTTGCCGTCACCGTTCGGCGACCGCTACTCGCCGCAAGGGGGCCATGCTAGGTTCGGGGGTGCGGCCGCCAGATGTTGAGATCGCCGGCGACCGACGAGGAAGCGCCGGAGGAATGCGATGGAATTTGTGTGGAGCGCGGTCACATTCGTCGGCCAGGCCGTCGAGGCGATTTTTGGCTATATCGAGCATCACCACTGGATCTTCGCGTTCCTTGCCGGCGGTTATGTCTTCTATCTCCACGATCGCTCCGTCCACGCGCGGTTCGATGCGCTCGACAAGCGCATCGACGAAATCCGCAGGCGGCTCGCCATCGAATATTGACCGGGCCGAAGAAGCCCTGGGGCGGGGTTCCCCGTTAACCCGCCATTAGGGTTAACAGTCTATTGCTGGCGCGTTCGGCTCGATCCATCCGCTCGAGAGTCAAAGCGTCATGCGTCAACGGTTCAGTCCTGCCCGGCTTCTTGCATCCGCCTCGCTCGTCGCGATGGTGGCGGTGAATCTCGGCGGCTGCACGGCAATGTCAAAGCTCTCCGACGTCACCGGCTCGGTCGGCGCTAGGGCGGAGGCGGCTCCCACCAATCGCGCGCCCACCGATCCAGCGCGTGCCGTCGAAGTCTATGGCGAGCGCTACCGCGCCAATCCCAAGGATGCCGATGCCGCGCTCGGCTACGGACAGGCCCTGCGCGCCAACGGCCAGCGCGCCCAGGCCGCCGCCGTGCTCGAGCAGGCGACCATCGCCAATCCCGGCAACAAGGCGCTGCTCGCCCAGTACGGCCGCGCACTCGCCGACAATGGCAATTTCCAGCAGGCTTACGACGTCCTGTCGAAGGCGCATTCACCCGACAATCCGGACTGGCGCCTGCTTTCGGTGCAGGGCACGGCGCTGGACCAGATGGGCCGTCACGAGGAGGCGCGATCCTATTACGCGAGCGCGCTGAAGATCGCACCGGGTGATCCCGGCGTGCTCTCCAATCTCGGCCTGTCCTATATGTTGTCGAGAGAGCTGCCGAAAGCCGAAGAGGCGTTGCGGCAGGCCTACGCCTCGCCGCGTGCGAGCGCGCGGGTGCGGCAGAACCTCGCCCTGGTCGTCGGTCTCCAGGGCCGCTTCGCGGAAGCGGAGACCATCGTGAAAGCGGACCTGCCTCCGGACCAGGCCGCGGCCAATGTCGCCTATCTCAAGGACATGCTCAGCCGCAGCGACGCTCCGCGCGGTGCACCGAAGCGGACGCCGGTTGCTTCGCTCAGCCAGTCCGACTGATCAGATCTGTTCGCCCGGACCTGGCCTGAGCGGCGAACCGCGCGGTCCGCTCTGGCTCATTGCAACTCCGTGACCTTGATGGCAGTCGGTCCGAGAATGACCACGAACAGCACCGGCAGGAAGAACAGGATCATCGGCACCGTCAGCTTCGGCGGCAGGGCGGCGGCCTTCTTCTCGGCCTCGTTCATGCGCATGTCGCGGTTCTCCTGCGCCATGACGCGCAAGGAATGGCCGAGCGGGGTGCCGTAGCGCTCCGCCTGCTGAAGCGCCAGACACACCGACTTGACGCCCTCGAGCCCGGTACGCCGTGCCAAGTTCTCATAGGCGACCTTGCGATCCTGCAAATAGGACAGCTCGGCCGTCGTCAGGGTAAACTCTTCCGACAGCGCGATCGACTGGCCCACGATCTCGGTCGCAACCTTCCGGAACGCCATCTCGACCGACATGCCGGATTCGATGCAGATCAGGAGCAGGTCGAGCGCGTCGGGAAACGCGCGCTTGATCGAGAGCTGGCGCTTGGCGATCGCATTCCTGAGGAACAGCATCGGCGCCTGAAGGCCGAGATAGGCAGCGCCAATGCAGATGCCGATCTTGACCGGCAGCGCCTGTTCCATACGCGCGATCACGAAGACGTAGAGGGCCGAGCCGATGAAGAGCACGATCGGGGCGACCATGCGGGCAAACAGGAAGGTGATGTAGGGTGCCTGGCCGCGGTAACCTGCCATGATGAGCTTGTCCCGCGCTGCTTCCTGCGCGAGCCATTTGGTGAGGTTGAAGTCCTCGACCACCTTGGAAACGAGTTGCTTCGGTGTCTGGCGCAGGGAGACCTTTTCGCTCTTGAGAAGGCGCTCACGCTCGCGCTGCCGGATGCGCTCGCGCTCGCTCGCCACCGCTTTCATGCGCTTGGAGAGACCCTCGCCGGCGAACAACGGCATCACCAGCGTATACACGGTTGCGCTGGCGGCGATGGCCGCGAGCAGCATGGTCATGAAACGGACGTCGTGCAGTTTCGAGACGAGGAATTCGACCATACGGCACCGTCAGAAATCGAAGTTGATCATCTTCTTCATCACCATGACGCCGATCGACATCCAGACGACGCAGCCGACCAGCATCAGCTGCCCGGTAGGATGAGTCCAAAGCAGGGCGATGTATTGCGGCGTCGTGAGATAGACGAGGAACATCACGATGGGCGGCAGCGAACCGATGATGCCGGCCGAGGCCTTGGCTTCCATCGACATCGCCTGGATCTTTTCCTTCATCTTCTTGCGATCGCGCAGCACCTTGGAGAGGTTGCCGAGCGCCTCGGAGAGGTTGCCGCCCGACTTCTGCTGGATCGACACCACGATGCCGAAGAAATTGGCCTCCGGCAGCGGCATGCGCTCGTAGAGCCGTGCGCAGGCCTCGCCCAGCGGCATGCCGATCGTCTGCGTCTCGATGATCGCCAGGAACTCGCTGCGCAGCGGCTCGGGAGAATCGGCGGCCACGACCTTGATCGATTCGAACAGCGGAAGGCCCGCCTTGATGCCGCGAACGATCACGTCAACCGCGTCGGGCAGCGCAGCCAGGAACTTGGCCTCGCGGCGCTTCTTCAGGAAGTTGAGTGCCCAGCGTGGCAGGCCGAAGCCGCCGGCAAAGGCGAGACCGGCGGCGCCGATCAGGCCGCCGCCGCCGAACAGAGCGCCCGCGAAGAACACGCCGGCCACGACGGCGGACACGATCCAGAACTTCTGCGGCGTCCAGTCAAGCCCCGCCTGCGACAGGCGGACGCTGAGCGGAACGCTCTTCTCCTGGGCGCGCCGCGCCTCGAGGTCCTTGAGCGTGGTCTCGACCTGCTCGCGGCGCGAGCGCTGGGTCTTCTCGGCCTGGCGGACCATGGGCGCCTCGGCGCGCGCGACCGAAGCGCGGCGGCTCTCCGCCTTTCGTTCCCCGGACAGCAGCGGATAGAGGAAGACCCAGGCGATGCCACCGACCGCTGCGGTGGCGAGGAAGGCGAGGGCGAGGACCTGCATGTTCATGGCGGCGCTGACCTGCTCACGTCGTCGGAGCGACTTCCGCTGCGTCGAGCGCAGCGGCAAGGCGCTTCTCATCGCCGTAGTAGCGGGCGCGTTCCCAGAACTTCGGGCGGCCGATGCCGGTCGAGCGGTGCCGCCCGATGATCTTGCCGTTGGCGTCCTCGCCGATCATGTCGTAGAGGAAGATGTCCTGGGTGATGATGGTGTCACCTTCCATGCCCATCACCTCGGTGATGTGGGTGATACGGCGTGAGCCGTCGCGCAGGCGCGCGGCCTGGACAATGACGTCGATCGAGGCGCAGATCATCTCGCGGATGGTTCGCGAGGGCAGGGAGAAGCCGCCCATCGTGATCATGGATTCGCAGCGCGACAGCGCCTCGCGCGGGTTGTTGGCGTGCAGCGTGCCCATCGAGCCGTCATGGCCGGTGTTCATGGCCTGGAGCAGGTCGAAGGCCTCGGGTCCGCGGACCTCGCCGACGATGATGCGTTCGGGCCGCATGCGCAGGCAGTTGCGCACCAGCTCGCGCATGGTGACCTGGCCCTCGCCCTCGATGTTGGGCGGGCGGGTTTCCAGCCGAACCACATGGGGCTGCTGGAGCTGGAGCTCGGCCGCGTCCTCGCAGGTGATGACGCGCTCGTCGTGCTCGATGTAGTTGGTGAGGCAGTTGAGCAGCGTGGTCTTGCCCGAGCCGGTACCGCCGGAGATCAGCACGTTGCAGCGGACCCGACCGATGATCTGGAGGATCTCGGCGCCTTCCGGCGAGATCGCGCCGAACTTGACGAGCTGATCGAGCGTCAGCTTGTCCTTCTTGAATTTTCGAATGGTGAGGGCGGGACCGTCGATCGCGAGCGGCGGCACTATGGCGTTGACGCGGGAGCCGTCGGCGAGGCGCGCGTCGCAGATCGGCGAGGATTCGTCGACGCGGCGTCCGACCTGGCTGACGATGCGCTGGCAGATGTTGAGGAGCTGCTGGTTGTCGCGGAAACGGATGCCGGTGCGCTGGATCTTGCCGCCGACTTCGATGAAGACGGTGCCGGCCCCGTTCACCATGATGTCTGCGATATCGTCGCGCGCGAGCAGAGGCTCCAGCGGACCGTAACCGAGCACATCGTTGCAGATGTCGTCGAGCAGCTCCTCCTGCTCGGCGATCGACATCACGATGTTCTTGATCGCGATGATCTCGTTGACGATGTCGCGGATTTCCTCGCGCGCCGATTCAGAATCGAGCTTGGCGAGCTGGGCGAGGTCGATCGCCTCGATCAGTGCGCCGAAGATAGTCGCTTTGACCTCGTAATAATTGTCCGAACGCCGGCTCTCCATGGCCGGAGGCGGCGCGATCTTGGCAGGGGCAAGCGGCGGCGAGGCGACGGCCGGCGGAGCTGGCGCGCGCGATATCGTCGGCGCCGGAGCCTGGGCAGGCTCGTGCGACACGGCGCCGGGCTTGGGCGCCCGAAAGTCGGTGTCTGTTCCGCTACGCTTACCGAACACTTAACAACTCCATGCGGCGGCTATCTTCCCCGCAACTTCTCAATCAGAGGTGAAAGCAGGGACGACTTTTGTTTCTTGGTCTCGCTGCGGCCGGTCAGGCGTTGGGCGATCTGCAGGAACATCTCGATCGACTTGTGGTTGGCGGAGATCTCCGCGATCATCTGGCCGTTGTTGGCCGCCGAGCCGAAGATTTGCGGCTCAAACGGGATCGAGACGATCGGCTGACTCTCGATCGCCTTGGCGAACTCCGTGGCGGCGATTTCGGGCCGTTTCGGCACGCCGACCTGGTTCAGGCAGTAGAGCGGCGGCCGGTCGTTGGGGCGCGCGGCCTTCAATAGGTCGAACAGGTTCTTGGTATTGCGCAGGTTGGCGAGATCAGGCGCGGCCACGATCAGGATGTCGTCCGCTCCAATCAAGGCGCGCTTGGTCCAGCCCGACCATTGATGTGGCACGTCGAGCACAATGCAGGGCATGGTGGAGCGCAGCGTGTCGAACACGGCGTCGAAAGCGTCGGTGCCGAAATCATAGACCCGGTCGAGCGTCGCAGGCGCCGCCAGCAGGCTGAGATGGTCGGTGCATTTCGACAGCAGGCGGTCGATGAAGGCGGTGTCGACGCGGTCGGGCGAGAACACGGCGTCGGCAATGCCCTGCGGCGGGTCCTGGTTGTAGTCGAGCCCGGCGGTGCCGAAGGCGAGGTCGAGATCGGCGACGACTGCGTCCATCGCAAGGTCGCGCGCGATCGCCCAGGCGACATTGTGAGAGATGGTGGAAGCCCCGACGCCACCCTTGGCGCCGACCACGGCGATGATGCGGCCGACCGCCTTGGCTTCCGGCGCCGAGAACAGGTTGCAGATCGAGCGCACGACGTCGATCGCGCCGACCGGCGCGAGCACGTAGTCGCTGACGCCGCGGCGAACCAGCTCGCGATAGAGCGTCACGTCGTTGATGCGGCCGATCACGACCACGCGGGTGCCGGCGTCGCAGACGGTGGCGAGTTGGTCGAGCCCGCTCAAGAGATCGCTGCGGCCGTCGCTCTCGAGCACGATCACGTTCGGCGTGGGGGCCGAGCGATAGGCTTCGATCGCGGCCGCCATGCCGCCCATCTGGATCTTCAGATGGGCCTTGCCGAGACGGCGATCCTCGCCAGCCGCCTGTACTGCGGCGGCAGTCTCCACGGTTTCGCAGAAGGCCTGGACCGAGACGCGCGGCGCAGGCGCAATATGCTCCTCCATCGGCGGAGGAGCGGCTTGCGGCTCCTCTTCTTGTGGCTGGCGCGCGTAGCTGATCATCTGCCGGTTTCGCTGAGTTTGGCCTTGTCGGCTTGGGGATAGATGGTCGCCGTCGAGACTCCCTTGCGATACTTCTCGAAGGCCATGGTGCGCCGCGGCGTGTATGACGGAGTTTCGGGCCGCGGCTGCTCCAGATCCGACGGATTGTCGACCATGGCCGCGAGGTTGCGCTGAGAGGCGCAGCCGTAGTTGTAATAGTCCTTGTTTTCGAACCAGCGCTTGTTCTTCATCGAGGGGCCGATGTCCTCAGGCCACAGGCCGCAGGGACCGGCGACCGCGGCGATCCTGGAATAGGTGAGCCGGATCGGCGGCAGGAAACGCCTGTCTTCCGGCCGATAGGGGTGAATGCTGACGCCGCGCGGCGGAACGCCTGCCGCCGCCAGCATCGCCTGGATCTCTCGCATCGTGTCTGCGATCGGACGAGCGTTGGGCGTATGGGACGGTACGTCGATGCGAATGGCGCCGGTGCCTTCGTGCAACCAGGTCGATGCGACACCCATCACGTCGGCGCGCTGGGCGGCGGTCAATCCACCGCGGGCATGGCCGACGAAGACGACGATCGAGCGATTCTGCTCCTCGATCGCGATCGGATGGCGCTGCTTGTAATCGTCGGGAATGGAGGCCGTGACGATTTCATCGTGCTGGCAGCCGCCGAGCGCAAGCGCCATGCCGACGAGCGCGCCACCGAGGCGGATGGCGCGTCTGCGAAGCTGGGGTGGTCTCGTGATCATCGTGAAGTCCCCGTTCCGCCTCAGTCGGTGATGAAGCCGTAGGTGCCGCGGTAGCTCTTGGCCGGTTCGGTCCGTCCGGGCACTCCGTAGAGCCTGTTGATATTGCCGATCAGCTGGGCCTGCGGATCCGCAGGCGGAGCGAAGCCGTCATCCGGCCGCGACAGGTCCTTCGGCGCCACCGCGCGAACGACGTAAGGCGTCACGATCACGACCAGCTCGGTCGCGTTGTTGACGAAGTCGCGGCTGCGGAACAGCGTGCCCAGGATCGGGAGCTGCATCAGTCCCGGCAATCCGCTGACCGCCTGCTTGGTCTGCTGCTGGATCAGGCCGGCCATCGCCATCGCGCCGCCGGAGGGAATTTCCAGCGAGGTCTCCGCGCGGCGGGTCCTGATCGAGGGCACCGTCAGCGAGTTCACCGTGGTCGAGGTCACCGCCTGCGACAGCGTGATCGCATTGTCGTTCGACAGCTCCGAGACCTCGGTCATCACCCGCAGGCTGATCTTGCCTTCACTCAGCACCACGGGCGTGAAGTTCAGCGAGATGCCGAACTTCTTGAAGCTGATCTGGGTGGTACAGACATGCGTGGTGGGGTCGCACGCGTAGCCCGCCGGGACCGGGAATTCACCGCCGGCGATGAACGTCGCCGATTCACCGGAAATCGCGGTCAGGTTCGGTTCGGCCAGCGTGCGGATCACGCCAGCGGTTTCCATCGCACGCAGGGTGGCCTGCACAGACGGCGTCGCGCCGAACTTGGTGGTCAGATTGTTGCTGTCCACCAGGTTGCGGCCATAGGCTGTGAACGGGTTCGAATTGGTGAAGCTCACCACGGAGGTGCCGTAGTTGAGATTGGCGGTGAGGTCGATGCCGAGCTGCTTGACGATGTTGCGCTGGACCTCGGCCACCGTCACCTTGAGCATGATCTGGTCGCGGCCGCGCACCACGATCGAGTTCACTACCTTGTCGGGGCCGCCGGCCAGGCGCGCGGCGAGATCGTTGGCCTGCTGCGCTTCCATCGGGTTGGCAGCCGTACCGGTCAGGACGATGCCGTCGCCGAGGCCGTCGATCTGGATGTCCGAATGGGGCAGGACCTGCTTCAGCGCGGCCCGCACGCCGTTGAGATCGCGCTTGACCGCGATGTCATAGGCCGCAATCTGCTGACCGGCGGAATCGAAGAACACGATGTTGGTCTGGCCGACCGCGGCGCCGATGATATAGGCGCGCTGCGCCGAGCGAACCACCGCATTGGCGATCTTGGGATCGGCGACCAGCACGTCCTTGATGTCGCGCGGCAGGTCGATCACGATGGACTTGCCGACGCCGAGCGAGAGGAAGCGAGCGTTGATCTGGCCGTCCGCCGCGGCCGGCGCGACGGGGCGGTAATCGGCAGCGATCACCGGGTTGAACGCCAGCGCGAAGGCGGCCGAAAACGACAGGGCGCGGACCAGTGAGGTTCGTATCGTCGCCGAATCTGCCCTGCATCTCATATCGACTGTCTTCATCGTGCCTTAGCCGTCTGACTTGGAATGCCGTAGCGAATGATCGAAATGCCGTCTCGCTTCTGCGCGGACTCGTCGAGCGTGATTTCGCTCATCTTGACGTCGGCGATACTGCGCAGCGCCAGCGACAGCGTGCCGCTCTGCCGCGCCGCGGAGAGCGTTGCGGTCTGCGCGGGATTAAGCTCGAGCGTGACGGTCTTGCCGATCACCGTGTTCTGGCCGTCCTTCTCCTTGGGCGCCTGGTCGATGGCCAGGACGCGGATATTGGCCAGGATGATCTCGGACGTGACGACGTCGGGGGCGCCGCTGCTCTGGTCCGGGTTCTTCAACCGGCGCGTGAGAAGCACGTCGACGCGATCGTTGGGCAGGATGAAGCCGCCAGCCCCGGTCTCCGGCGAGATCTCGGTCGAGATCGCCCGCATGCCGGTGGGCAGGATTGCCGCCATGAAGCCCGAGCCTTCGGGCTTGACCAGCTTCTGGTCGCGGATCGGCTCACCCTGAATGAACGGTGCGCGCGCGATCGAGCCGCTCACCTGGGTCGCGGCATCGGGACGCTCGTTGCGGCGGATGAAGGCGGTGCTGGCGGTCGCGGCCGGCCAGGTCTGCCATTGCAGGTCTTCCGGCTTCACGGTCTCGCCCAGGCCGATGTCGTTCTTGGCGACGAGGACGTCGACGGTCGGCAGCTGCGCGACCGGAAGCGGAGGCGGCGCAGAATTGTCGGTGCCGCTCGCCAGGTACGCGGCGACGCCGCCGGCGCAGATGGCGACCGTCAGGACGACAATGCGTGCCCTATTCATACGCTTCACTTTCCAACAATACGCTGCGGCGCTGCCGCCGCCGTGATCGGCAGTTGACCAGCTATTCGTCAAAGCATGGTTAATGAGGCGTATCTAAATCGCCTTAACGCCGGGTTTACCCTGTGCGTTCAGCGCAGTGCGAGGTGAGCGAGGTCGATCGCCTTCACCCATTCGGTCTCCGGGTAGACCATCAACGCGCTCAGAGCGAGCGCGATGCCGTAGGGAATGCCGCTCTCCTTGGCGTGCAGCCGTGCGAGCCAGGCCTGACCCACCAGCCCGTAGGGCAGCGGCCATTGCCGAAACTGGAGCAGGAGCAGCGTCAGCGCGCCGCCGAACAGCGAGGCGTAGAGCAGGAAGTTCATCAGCTGCGCGAAGCCGAACCAGAGCGCGACGGAAGCCGCGACCTTGGCGTCGCCGCCGCCCACCCAGCCCATCGCAAAGCAGGTGAAGGCCACGACCAGGACGAGCGCGCCGGCGCCGACATGCGTCATGATCTCGTAAGGTGCCATGCCACCGGCGAGGGCGAGCACGAAGAAGCCCGCGACCAGCGCCAGCGACACGCGGTTCGAGATCGTCATCGTGAAGAGATCGCTCGCGGCGGCGAATGCCATCAGGGCCGGGAAGAGCAGAAGGCGCGCAAGGTCGAGGATCATGGGCTGCGTCTTGAGGCCTGGGTTGGCCGCGGGAGCTGGCGTCGCCGGATGCTAGCGCGTAGTGCTAAACAAACCGACAACGGCGACAGGGACGCGAGGCCGGGAATGCTGAATGCGTTTCACCAGAAGCTGGCAATGCGCGCGGCGAGCGCGACCGTCGCAAGCAGCAGCGCAAGGCAGATCCAATAGGCCGGCGAGCCGGCCTGAGCCGCCCCCACCTCTTTCGCCGCGACCGCGGCATCGGTTCTGAACTTGTGCAACGCCACTGGAACTTGCCGTCTTCAGAAAAACAAAGGCCCCGGAGGACCGGGGCTTCTGCTGCCGGTCGTCGGTTGCCTACTTCAGCGACGTGCTGATCGAGCCGAACTTGCCGTTCAGCGTGGTGCCGAGATTGTTGACGACGGTGATGATGGCCAGCGCGATGCCGGCGGCGATCAGACCGTATTCGATGGCGGTGGCGCCGGATTCATCCTTCGCGAAGCGCGCAACCAAGTTCTTCATGAACAAAACTCCGTCTGGGTAGGATCGCCTCGTCCGGCGCTGTCTGATGCGAAGAGCATGAGAGCCGAGCTCTTTCGGTAAAGTTAATCCGATCGGGTAAACACTGGTCCGGCGCGATGCTTTCACCCAGAGTGAATTTCGCCTTAAAGCGGCAGCTGCGATACATTCCGGTTCCGGATGCATCGGCAGTGTGGTGCCTGCTTCACGCTCCCTTAAATTTCGCGGAGTACGCGTAGGCAGGACTGGAATTCGCAAGAGAGGCGACGATGTCGAGCCTGCCCATGCAAGTCGCCCTGATGCTCGGCGAGACCATCGTCAAGGTGATCCCCGTCACCTTCGTGCTCGCGGCCGTCTTCACCGTGCTGGAGCATTTCTGGGCCTGTAATCCCGGCGCGCCGTGGTGGCGCAAGCGGGAGATCATCACCGACATCTGCTACTGGTTCTTCGTTCCGGTGTTCGCCCGTACCATGCGGATCGGTCTTCTGATCATCGGCGCCAGCGTCGTCTTCAACATCCACGATGCCGACGAACTCATTGCCTTCTACGACAATGGCCATGGTCTGCTGTCGCAGCTGCCTCTGTGGGTTCAGGCTCTGCTATTCCTGGTGCTGTCCGATTTCATGCTGTACTGGCTGCACCGGCTCTTCCACGACGGTGGCTTCTGGAAGTACCACGCCGTGCACCATTCGTCGGAGGAAATCGGGTGGATCTCCGCGGCCCGCTTCCATCCCGTCAATCTCATGCTCGGAACGATCAGCGTCGACGTCGTGCTGCTGATGGCCGGTATCTCCCCCAACGTCATGATCTGGGTCGGCCCGTTCACCACCTTCCATTCGGCCTTCGTGCACGCCAACCTGAACTGGACCTTCGGACCGTTCAAATACGTGCTGGCAACGCCGGTATTCCACCGTTGGCACCATACCTCGCTCGAAGAGGGCGGCGACACCAATTTCGCCGGGACGTTTCCGATCTGGGACGTGCTGTTCGGCACCTTCCGCATGCCGGAGGGGAAGCTGCCGCAGGATTACGGCAAGGACGAAGCGACCATGCCGAAGGAGATCTGGGGCCAACTCGCCTATCCGTTCAAACAATAATCGGCGAGTTTGCGGAACGTTCATGAATTAAAGGCAGGTTGGCCGGGTCGGGCACCGGCTCCGCTGTTATCTGATCGCTTCTGCCGGTTTGTGACGTCCCGGGGGTAAGAGTATGCGTAAAGAGTTGCTGCGCCGTCATGCGCGCGTGTGTCTTCTGGTTGCCGCTGCGGTGCTGGCATGGCCGGCCGCCGGCCTTGCCGAGTCCACCGTGGACACGATCGCCGTCAGTGTCGACCAGGCCAAGCTGGTACGGCTGCCCGGCAAGGTGGCAACCATCGTGGTCGGCAATCCCCTGATCGCCGACGTCACGCTCCAGCCGGGCGGCATGATCGTCGTGACCGGAAAGGGCTATGGTGCGACCAACTTCATCGCGCTCGACCGGGGCGGCGAAATCCTGGTCGATCGCCAGATCCAGGTTGAAGGTCCGAGCGACCGGCTCGTCACCGTCTATCGCGGGATCGAGCGCGAGTCCTACAGCTGCGTACCGCTTTGCCAGCGTCGCGTGACGCTCGGCGACAGCGACACCTACTTCAACAACACGATGAGCCAGGCCGGTTCGCTGAGCAGCAGTGCCAGCGGCAGCGCCGGCGGGGGCGCCAAATCCAACTAGCCGGCCGGCGGATCTGCCGGGGCAGGATCGCGCCCGGCCTCTTGCGGACCGGGAGGCGACGTCTCTCCGCGCGCGCCGTGTTTCCATGCGCCCTGGGGTCGTGCCTGGTTAACGCATTCCTAACGGCGCGGTCCGCCGGACGCGGATCGCCTGAACATTTAGACAATCAGTTTCCGCTATTGAACGGGGCAGACGATCGCCTGTTGCTGGGGAATTCGACGTGATGCCATCGCCTGCACCTACGAGGTTCACGATCCGGAAAGCGCTGGCCCGGTTTCGCGGCAACCGCCGCGGCTCCGCGGCCGTCGAGTTTGCGTTGGTCGCACCGATGTTTTTCGGGCTGCTGTTCGCCATCATCGAGACGGCGCTCATGTTCTTCGCAAGCCAGGTGCTCGAGACCATCACGCAGAACTCCGCGCGCGCGATTCTGACCGGCCAGGCGCAAGCGCAGGGCGGTTCGGTGGCGACCTGCCAGACCTCGCCCAACTCGGTCACGGCGTGTGACCAGACAACGTTCAAGGCCTATGTCTGTACCCAGATTCCGGCACTGTTTGATTGCAGCAAGCTCTATGTCGACGTCGTGAGCACCAGCTCCTTCGGGACGCTGAGCCTCACCAGCTATGGCGATTCCTGCAATTTCAACCCGACCGGCATGCAGTACAATGCTGGGGCCTCCGGCCAGGTCGTCGTGGTGCGGCTGTTCTACCAATGGCCGCTCATCGTCACCGGCCTGGGCTACAACGCCGGATGCAGCAACAAACGGCTGATGGTGGCGACCGTGGCCTTCAAGAACGAACCCTTCTGAGGCAGATGGATCTGAGCGGACCAATGCAGGCGATTGCGAATATCTGGGGGAATGCACGCTGCTCCGTGCGCGACTTCGTCGCCGACAAGCGCGCGCTCGCGGCGACCGAATTCGCGGTCATCGTACCGCTGATGCTGGTCATGTTCTTCGGCACCGTCGAATTCTCGTCCGCCGTGGCGATTGACCGCAAAGTCACGTTGATCGCGCGGACACTGTCCGATTTGACATCGCAGTCGACGACGCTCGCCGATTCCGACATGCAGAACACGTTTACGGCAAGCATCTCGGTCATCATGCCTTACGACGCGACGCTGGTGAAGGGCACCATTTCCCAGATCTACATCGATGCCAACAGCATCGCCACGGTCCAGTGGAGCAGGGCCGGCACCATTGCGAGCGGCGCGACGCAAGCCACGCTGGCGACCTCGGCCCGGAAGGCCGGCGACAAGGTCACCGCAATGATTCCGCCGACACTCTTGATTCCGTCGAGCTATCTCATACTGAGCGAGGCGAACTACACTTACACGCCGACCGTCGGCTACGTGTTGAAATCGAACATAACGCTAAGCGATCTCTCCTACACGCGGCCGCGCCAGGTCACCTGCGTGCCCTACAACGGCGTACCGTCGACGTGTTGAGATTTGCGAGCCGACCCTGGAATGAAAAAGGCCGTGCGTCATGCACGGCCTTTTCCTTTGTCTTGCTCGCTTCGGCCCATCGGGGCCGAAAGCCGAGAACTCAGCCCGCGGCGCGGAGGTTATCCGCCGCCGACTTGCCCGAGCGGCGGTCGGCCACGATCTCGTAGGAGATCTTCTGGCCTTCGCGCAGCGAGCCGAGACCGGCGCGCTCCACGGCGCTGATGTGAACGAATACGTCCTGGCCGCCGTCGTCGGGCTGGATGAAGCCGAAGCCCTTGGTCGCGTTAAACCACTTCACGGTTCCCATGCTCATGGGTTAGTTCCTTCTCAGATAACACAATGTAAGAGCCCGCTTCCGCAGGCCGGTTAGATCGAATTTCTGGAAGGGTCGTCAGCGTGTCTGAACCGGCTGTACCGGTGGATGCCAATGTCGTCCGGCCGAAAATCGATTAATTCATTTTATCGGAAACAGGAGCCCGAAACAATCCGGACGTGCACGAATTTTTGATCCGCCGCGATGTCAGCGGCGGATCAATATCTAAGTCGGAATTTTATCTCGCGCGTGCGCGCCGTAGCCCGATTAGCGGCGGCGGAACTGGCCGCCGCGCTGTCCGGGACGGGGCGGTCCGCCTGCCGTGCTGGGACGTTCGTCTTTGTGGCGGAAAATCAACCGGCCCTTCTCGAGGTCGTACGGCGACATCTCGACCGTCACGCGGTCGCCCGCGAGCGTCTTGATGCGGTTCTTCTTCATCTTGCCGGCGGTATAGGCAACGATCTCGTGTCCGGCGTCGAGTTGCACGCGGTAGCGGGCGTCGGGGAGGATTTCGGTGACCAGTCCTTCGAACTGGATCAGCTCTTCCTTAGCCATGAATTTCTCCAGGTCGTGGACGGCTAGTGCGAATAGGGTTTGCGGTTCGGTTGGCTGTTTGGCCGACTCTCGCGGCGCAAAAAGGCAACGCCTTGTATCCCATCGGGCGTCCCGGCGCTATGCGCGGAACGCTGTTCCGGACGGTCGACAGGCGATGAATGCATCTTACCACCGGAGCGGCGGCGGCGAGAACCCTTCGACGGGCCACTGCCAGGCCGTCCGTCAGCAGGCCTTGCCTCGGCGTGCCGTCCTTCACCGTGCCTTCCGTCGCCTTGCTTGCCGGCACCATGGTGGCGCCCGTCGGCATGTCTTTCGTCGGCACGCCTCCCGTCACCGTGCCGTGCGCCCTGGGGACGCTGGCCGGGGCGGCCGCCCGGCCGGCCCTGTCGTTGCTGCGACGGGGCGGGACCGGTATCGCGGCGGCCGGCGTCGGTGCGGTGGTCCTCGCGCGGCAACGCGACGCGGATCAGCCGCTCGATATCGCGGAGATAGCTGAGCTCCTCGCCGCCTGCGACCAGCGAGATCGCAGTGCCGTCGGCGCCCGCGCGGGCGGTGCGACCGATGCGGTGGACGTAGGTCTCGGGGACATTGGGCAGGTCGAAATTGATGACGTGGGTGATGCCGTCGACGTCGATGCCGCGGGCGGCGATGTCGGTGGCAACCAGGGTGCGGATCTCGCCGGAGCGGAACTGCGCGAGCGTCCGCTCGCGATGGTTCTGGGACTTGTTGCCGTGGATGGCGCTCGCGGCAATGCCGGCCTTTTCAAGGGTCTTCACCACCTTGTCGGCGCCGTGCTTGGTGCGGGTGAAAACCAGTGCGCGGTTGATCGGCTCGTCCTTCAGGAGTTTGGTCAGGAAGGCGGGCTTGGAAGAGAAGTCGACCTGCAGGATGCGCTGGTTGATCCGCTCGGCGGTCGAGGAGACCGGGGTCACCGCGACGCGGGCCGGATCGCGCAGCATGGAATCGGCGAGTTCGGCGATGTCCTTGGGCATGGTCGCCGAGAAGAACAGCGTCTGCCGCTTGATCGGCAGCTTCGCGACGATTTTGCGGATATCGTTGATGAACCCCATGTCGAGCATGCGGTCGGCCTCGTCCAGCACGAGGAACTCGACGCTGGAAAGCTTCAGCCCGTTGCTCTGCACGAGGTCGAGCAGGCGGCCTGGGGTGGCGACCAGAACGTCGACGCCCTGCATCAAGGCGCGGACCTGGCGGCCCATCGGCACGCCGCCGATGGCGAGGGTCGACGACAGCCGGAGGTGACGGCCGTAGGCGTTGAAGCTGTCGAGGATCTGGCCGGACAGTTCGCGGGTCGGAGAGAGCACGAGTACGCGGCAGGTCTTGGGCTGCGGCTTGATGCGGTTCTCGAGCAGCCGGTGGAGGATCGGCAGCGCGAAAGACGCGGTCTTGCCGGTTCCGGTCTGGGCGATGCCGACGACGTCGCGGCCGGTCAGCGCGGTCGGAATGGTCTGGGCCTGGATCGGGGTGGGGGTGACGTAGTTCTCTTCACGAAGAGCGCGCGCGATGGGTTCGGCGAGGCCGAAATCCTGAAACGAAGTCAAAAGAGGGGTTCTTTCCATGTCAAAAGCGGGCGCCCGGCGCATTCGGCGCGGCGCGCGCAAAAGGGTGTCGAGAAGACACCTGCGTGTTTGGGGTGTCGGATGGGCTTGGGAGAATGGGGCAAGCCAGAGGCCCGTACGGGCTTAAGAACACGCGGCTCGCTATGACCCCTTGATTCGCAAGAGGCCTCGGGTTGTCATATGGAACATCGAGGGGGCGCTTTCAAGGCAAGTGCGACCGAAACAGCAATTGGGTGCAAAAATAGTGATGCCGGAAATTTAGCCAGAACTGACAGATTGCTCAAAAACTAACCTGCATGCCGCTTTCGCATACATTTTGGTTGCCTATAATTTGAGCGACATGACTGCGGTGAAACTTCGAATTCTGCCAATTACTTAAGTAAATTCAAATGGTTGATGGGTGCTCAGCCCATGGCATGGTTCTTGCGATTCCGTTAATCGCAGGCGGCCGCGGGGCCGTTTCGCAGCATTTTCACGTCTGCGTCAGGGAGATGAGACACTCATGTTTAGGAAATCCACTCACGATATAGCGGCGTCATTTAGCCGCCGCGGCGTGCTCGCCGCGACCGCCGGACTGGTGCTTGGTCTGGCTTCATTGACCGGCGCGAAGGCCGCGGACGACACCATCAAGGTCGGCGTGCTCCACTCCCTGTCCGGCACCATGGCGATCAGCGAAACCACGCTGAAGGATACTATCCTCTTCCTGATCGATGAGCAGAACAAGAAGGGCGGCGTACTCGGCAAGAAGCTGGAAGCCGTTGTCGTTGACCCCGCTTCGAACTGGCCGCTGTTCGCCGAAAAGGCGCGCGAGCTGATCACCAAGGACAAGGTCGCGGTCGTGTTCGGCTGCTGGACCTCGGTTTCGCGCAAGTCGGTGCTCCCGGTCTTCAAGGAGCTGAATAACATCCTGTTCTACCCCGTTCAGTACGAGGGTGAGGAGAGCGAGCGCAACGTGTTCTACACGGGTGCGGCGCCGAACCAGCAGGCGATCCCGGCCGTCGACTATCTGATGAAGGAAGAGAAGGTGAAGCGCTGGGTGCTCGCGGGCACCGACTACGTCTATCCGCGCACGACCAACAAGATCCTGGAAGCCTATCTGAAGTCGAAGGGTGTCGCCCAGGAAGACATCATGATCAACTACACGCCGTTCGGTCACTCCGACTGGCAGACGATCGTGGCCGACATCAAGAAGTTCGGCTCGGCCGGCAAGAAAACCGCGGTGGTCTCGACCATCAACGGCGACGCCAACGTTCCCTTCTACAAGGAGCTCGGCAACCAGGGCATCAAGGCAAAGGACATCCCGGTCGTTGCGTTCTCCGTGGGTGAGGAAGAGCTCGCCGGCATCGACACCAAGCCGCTGGTCGGTCATCTCGCCGCCTGGAATTACTTCGAGTCGATCAAGACCAAGGACGGGTCGAACGAGAAGTTCATCAAGGACTGGCAGGCCTACACCAAGAACCCCAAGCGCGTGACCAACGATCCGATGGAAGCGCACGTGATCGGCTTCAACATGTGGGTGAAGGCGGTCGAGAAGGTGAAGTCGACCGATCCGGACAAGGTGATCGACGCGCTTCCCGGCATCGAGGCGCCGAACCTGACCGGCGGCGTGTCGAAGATGCTGCCGAACCACCACATCACCAAGCCGGTGTTCATCGGCGAGATCAAGGCGAACGGCCAGTTCGACGTGGTCTGGAAGACGCCGGGCCTCGTCGCGGGCGACGCCTGGTCGAAGGAGCTGGAAGGCTCAAAGGACCTGATCGGCGACTGGGTCGGCAAGAAGTGCGGCAACTTCAACACCAAGACCAACAAGTGTCTCGGTTCGGGCTCCTGATCCGGATCTGACGTCCATTGCACGATCGGAGAGGGCGGCGATCCCGCCGCCTTCTCCACTCATTTCTGCCGGGGTCATTCACAGTGCCAGCCCATTTGTCCGCCCGTCTCTGCACGCTTGCACTCTCGTTGTTTCTGATCGCGTTCGCGCTGCCGGCCTTCGCCGGTCCGTTCGAGGATGCGGTCGCCAAATTCGCCAATGACGATTTTTCCGACACGGAAGAGGCGATCGGCGTGGTCGCGGGCAGTGGCAACCCGTTGGCCTTCCCCATCATCAGCGCGCTCCAGGACGGCCGCCTCATGGCCGATCCTGACAGCAAGAAAGTTTACGTCACCGGCGCCGACGGCAAGTCGATCGACGCTGCGACCGGCGAGGCCGTCGCTAGCGTTCCCGACAGTGCGAGCGCGGTTCGTCTCAACAACCGCCTGCGCCGCAGCGTCGACGCCGCGCTCGGCGGCCTGACGCTTCAGTCGCCAGACGTCGGAACGCGGCTGCAGGCCGCGCAGTCCGTCTTCAAGTCGCATGAGGAGACCGCGCTCGAGGCGGTCGATGCGGCGCTTGCCAAAGAAACCAACAGATCCGTCAAGACCGCGCTCGGCGAGGCTCGCGCCGCGATCCTGCTGTTCAAGTCCGACGCCACCGAGGTCGAGAAGCTCGAGGCCGTCGCCACCCTCAAGGCGCGCGGCGACCAGGACGCGCTGGCGTTGCTCACCGGCATGGGCGACCAGCCGGCGTCGGTAACCAAGGCCGCCGCGAGCGCGATCGGCTCGATCCAGAGCTCGCTCGCGGTCTGGTCCATGGTGCAGAACGCCTGGTACGGCCTCTCGCTCGGCTCGGTGCTGCTGCTCGCGGCGATCGGACTCGCCATCACCTTCGGCGTGATGGGCGTCATCAACATGGCGCATGGCGAGATGGTGATGATCGGGGCCTACACCACCTTCGTGGTGCAGGAGGTGATCCGCACCCGCTATCCCGGCCTGTTCGACTATTCGCTGCTGATCGCCGTGCCTCTCGCCTTCCTGGTTGCCGGCGCCATCGGCGTGCTGATCGAGCGCAGCATCATCCGTTTCCTCTACGGCCGGCCGCTCGAGACGCTGCTGGCGACGTGGGGCCTGTCGCTCGTGCTGCAGCAGGCGGTGCGAACCATGTTCGGTCCGACCAACCGCGAGGTCGGCAACCCCTCCTGGATGAGCGGCGCGTTCGAGCTCGGCCAGATCACCATCACCTATAACCGGCTCTGGATCCTCGTCTTCACGCTCGCCGTGTTCGCGATCCTGCTCGCGATGCTGCGCTATACCGCGCTGGGGCTGGAGATGCGCGCGGTGACGCAGAACCGTCGCATGGCGGCCTCGATGGGAATCGCCACCTCGCGCGTCGACGCGCTGACTTTTGGCCTCGGCTCCGGTATTGCCGGTATTGCCGGCGTGGCGTTGTCGCAGATCGACAATGTGAGCCCCAATCTTGGCCAGAGTTACATCATCGACAGTTTCATGGTCGTGGTGTTCGGCGGGGTCGGCAACCTCTGGGGTACCTTGGTCGGCGCGTTCACGCTCGGCATCGCCAACAAATTCCTGGAGCCGGTCGCCGGCGCCGTGCTCGGCAAGATCGCGATCCTGGTCCTCATCATCCTGTTCATTCAAAAGCGGCCGCGCGGCCTGTTCGCGCTCAAGGGCCGTGCGGTGGAAGCATGACCCCTCACATGCTGACGCGATCGCTGGACCGTGGCGCGACGATCTTCCTCGCCGTCGTCGCCGCCTGCGGCATCCTCATCCCGCTCTCCAACCTGCTGCTGCCCGCGGACTCGTTCCTGCAGGTGCCGACCTATCTCGTCGCGCTCTGGGGCAAATATGTCTGCTACGCCATCCTCGCGCTCTCGATCGACCTGATCTGGGGCTATTGCGGCATCCTCTCGCTCGGCCACGGCGCCTTCTTTGCGCTCGGCGGCTATGCCATGGGCATGTACTTGATGCGGCAGATCGGCACCCGCGGCGTTTATGGCAATCCGATCCTGCCCGATTTCATGGTGTTCCTGAACTGGCAGCAGCTGCCCTGGTACTGGTACGGCTTCGACATGTTCTGGTTCGCCGCGCTGATGGTGCTGGTCGTGCCGGGCCTGCTCGCCTTCTGCTTCGGCTGGCTCGCCTTCCGCTCCCGGGTCACCGGCGTGTATCTGTCGATCATCACGCAGGCGATGACCTATGCGCTGCTGCTCGCCTTCTTCCGCAACGATTTCGGCTTCGGCGGCAACAACGGCCTCACCGACTTCAAGGACATTCTGGGCTTCAACGTGCAGGCGGAAGGCACCCGTGCCGCGCTGTTCGCGCTGAGCTGCCTGGCACTGGTCATAGGTTTCCTGATTTGCCGCGCCATCGTCTCATCCAAGCTCGGCAAGGTACTGATCGCGGTGCGTGACGCGGAATCGCGGACGCGCTTCCTGGGTTACCGCGTCGAATCCTACAAGCTGTTCGTGTTCACGGTGTCGGCCTGCATGGCCGGCGTCGCCGGTGCGCTCTACGTGCCGCAGGTCGGCATCATCAATCCGAGCGAGTTCGCTCCGGGTAACTCGATCGAGGCGGTGATCTGGGTCGCGGTCGGCGGCCGCGGCACGCTGGTCGGTGCCGCGCTCGGCGCCGTCGTCGTCAACTACGCCAAAACGCTCTTCACCTCCGGCATGCTGGCGCCGTACTGGCTCTTCATGCTGGGCGCGCTGTTCATCCTGGTGACCCTGCTGCTGCCGAAGGGCATCGTCGGCACCTTCAACGCCTGGTGGGATTCGTCGAAGGACAAACGCACCGCCGCGGCCTCCGTGAGCGCGGCGGCCGAAGACGGTGTCACCGAACCCAAGATGGCGGAGTAGGTGCAATGAACGTCATGGATACCCGCGCGACTTCCGCGATGCTTTATCTGGACGGGGTGCACGTCTCGTTCGACGGCTTCCACGCCATCAACAACCTGTCGCTGACGCTCGAGCCCGGCGAGATGCGCGCCATCATCGGCCCGAACGGCGCCGGCAAGACCACGATGATGGACATCATCACCGGCAAGACCAAGCCCGACGAGGGTACCGTGCTGTTCGACGGCGTCACCGACCTGACGCGGCTCGACGAGACCCGGATCGCCGAACTCGGCATCGGCCGGAAATTCCAGAAGCCGACCGTGTTCGAGAGCCAGACCGTGCAGGACAACCTGCTGCTCGCGCTCAATGTCGACCACAGCGTCAAGGCCACGCTGTTCTGGCGCGGCAGCAAGGCGGAATCCGAGCGCATTGACAGGGTGCTGGAAACGATCCGCCTCACCGACGCCCGCAACCGCCTCGCGGGCAGTCTCAGTCACGGCCAGAAACAGTGGCTCGAGATCGGCATGCTGCTCGCGCAGGACCCCAAGCTGCTCCTCGTCGATGAGCCTGTCGCCGGCATGACCGACGTCGAGACGCATCTCACGGCCGAGTTGCTCAAGGAGATCAACAAGACCCACACCGTCATGGTGGTCGAGCACGACATGACCTTCGTGCGCGAGCTCGGCGTCAAGGTCACCTGCCTGCACGAAGGCACCGTGCTCGCGGAAGGAACCATCGACCAGGTCTCGTCCAACGAGCGGGTCATCGAAGTCTATCTGGGACGCTGAGCCATGCTTGAGGTCAAGGACATCAACCTGTTCTACGGCGCGGCGCAGGCGCTGCGCGGCGTCTCGATCTCGGCCGAGCCCGGCAAGGTGACTTGCGTGCTCGGGCGTAACGGCGTCGGCAAGACCTCTCTCTTGCGAGCCATGGTCGGGCAATATCCGATCTCCTCGGGCGCGATCGTGTTCGACGGCAGCGATATCACGGGCCTGAAGCCCTACGAGCGTGCGCGCAAGGGCATCGGTTTCGTGCCGCAGGGCCGCGAGATCTTTCCGCTGCTGACGGTCGAGGAAAATCTCAAGACCGGCTTCGGGCCGCTCAAGCGCGAAGACAGGCACATTCCGGACGACGTGTTCTCGCTGTTTCCGGTGCTGCAATCCATGCTCGGCCGGCGCGGCGGCGACCTCTCCGGTGGCCAGCAGCAGCAGCTCGCGATCGGCCGCGCACTGGTGATGCGGCCGAAGCTGCTCCTGCTGGACGAGCCGACCGAGGGCATCCAGCCCTCGATCATTAAGGACATCGGCCGGGCCATCTCCTACCTGCGCAATCTCGGCAACATCGCCATCGTGCTGGTCGAACAATATCTCGACTTTGCCTGCGAACTCGGCGACAGTTTCGCGGTGATGGATCGCGGCGCGGTGAAGTTCACCTGCGATCGCGCCAACCTGGATCCCGGCGAGATCAGCCGCCAGATGGCGCTGTAAGTCGGGGACCGGTAAGCCAAGAAATCCTGCCGCGACCGGCTGGGGAGACGGATGCGCAGCGACGCTTCAGCGACAAGTTCGGTGTTCGAGGCCAACCGCGCCCGCGGCGCCGTCAGGTTCGACGTGCACGCTCGTGACGGTGTGACGCGGCGCGGGGCCTTGCATGAATCCGGTTCGCTCCGCGTGCGCTTTCCCTCGCCCGAAGACGAAGGCCTCTCCGGCGTGTTCGTCAACACCGCCGGCGGCGTTGCCGGTGGTGATCGCTTCGACATCGAGATATCGGCGTCGGATGGCTCGCGGCTGACACTGACCACGGCGGCGGCCGAAAAGGTCTATCGCGCGCCGGGGCCCGCGGCGCAGCTCGGGATTGCCTTGAAGGTCGCTGCGGGTGCACGTCTCGCCTGGCTGCCACAGGAGACGATCCTGTTCGATCGCGCCCGGGTTCACCGCCGCTTCGACATCGCGCTCGACGAGAACGCTTCGCTCCTGCTTTGCGAGATCGTCGTGTTCGGCCGCACCGCCATGGGCGAGCGGATGGAGCAGGGCGAATTCGTCGACCGCTGGCGGCTTTCTCGCGGCGGGAAGCTGGTCTTCGCCGAAACGGTCAGGCTCGACGGCGATATCGGCGCAAAGCTCGCGCGATCCGCGGTCGCCAAGGGTGGCGCGGCGATCGGCACGGCTCTGATCGTGCCTGGCGATGAGGCACTGGTCGAGCGTATCCGCGAGGCGTCGGAGTCCTTCTCCGGCGAGGTCGGGATATCCGCCTGGAATGGCTTTGCAATGGCGCGGTTCTGTGCCCAAGATGCGGCGCGTTTGCGCGCCGACATGATGGCGGTGCTGGCGCGCACCGGTGTGGCCCTGCCGCGACTGTGGCTGAATTGATGACTGGCTGAATTGACGTGTTGAACGGAAGAGATTTCGCATGAACCTGTCTCCCCGCGAAAAGGACAAGCTTCTGATCTCGATGGCGGCGATCGTGGCGCGCCGCAGGCTGGATCGCGGCGTCAAGCTCAACCATCCCGAGGCGATCGCGATCATCTCCGACTTCATCCTCGAAGGCGCGCGCGACGGCCGCACCGTCGCCGAGCTGATGCAATCCGGCGCGCAGGTCCTGACCCGCGATCAGGTGATGCCGGGGATTCCCGAGATGATCCACGACATCCAGGTCGAGGCGACATTCCCTGACGGGACGAAGCTGGTCACCGTGCACGAGCCGATCCGGTAAACACACACGTCATTCCGTGGCGCCCGCAGGGCGAACCCGGAATCCAGAGATTGTTGATCGAGATTCCGGGTTCTCGCTTCGCGACCCCCGGAATGACAGAGGAAAGCGAACATGATCCCCGGCGAACTCTTCATCCAGGACGGCGAGATCGAGCTGAATGCCGGCCGCAAGACCGTGACGCTGACGGTCGCCAACACCGGCGACCGCCCGATCCAGGTCGGCTCGCACTACCATTTCTTCGAGACCAACCCGGCGCTGAAGTTCGACCGCAAGAAAGCCCGCGGCATGCGCCTCGACATTGCCGCCGGCACCGCCGTCCGCTTCGAGCCCGGCCAGACCCGCGACGTCCAGCTCGTCGCCATGGCCGGCAAGAAGACGATCTACGGTTTCCGCGGCGACGTCATGGGGAAGCTGTGACACCCGGAGGAACGAGCACGGCGCGGCACGGTTGAGGCGAAAACGGAGGTATTTGCCATGCTGCCTGCCATCCGCCTCGTCTCCGAAGCTGCCGAACTCGCCGCACGCCGCCACAACGGCATGGCGCGCAAGGGGCGCGGCAATGAGCCTTATGTCAATCATCTCGCCGAGGTCGCGAACCTGCTTGCGACTGCGACTGACGGTGCCGACGCCGAGCTCGTCGCTGCCGGCTGGCTGCACGACGCAATCGAGGACACCGACACGACGGCCGAGGAGCTGGCACAGAGATTTTCCGCGCGTGTCGCTTCCCTGGTCGCCGAATGCACCGACGACATGAACTTGCCGAAGGCCGAGCGGCGGCGCCGGCAGGTGCTGGACGCACCGAACAAATCCGCTGGCGCGAAGCTGATCAAGATCGCCGACAAGATCAGCAATACGGGGGCGCGGATTCAAACCGATCCCAGTGCTGAGGAACGCGACGATCTCGCCGATTACGTCGAGTGGGCAACGCAGGTCGTCGCGGGTTGCCGCGGCGGCAATGCGTGGCTCGACGAGAAATTCGATGATGCCGTGAAAGCAGCGAGGGCGCTGCTATGACCTACCAGACATTCAAACGCAAACGGGGCTTGTGATGTCCGTCAAGATAAAGCGTTCCGTCTATGCCGACATGTTCGGCCCGACCACCGGCGACAAGGTGCGGCTGGCCGACACGGATCTCATCATCGAGGTCGAGAAGGATTTCACCACCTACGGCGAGGAGGTGAAGTTCGGCGGCGGCAAGGTGATCCGCGACGGCATGGGGCAGTCGCAGGTCACCAACAGGCAGGGCGCGGCCGACACCGTCATCACCAATGCGCTGATCGTCGATCACTGGGGCATCGTGAAGGCCGACGTCGCGATCAAGGACGGCATGATCTCCGGGATCGGCAAGGCCGGCAATCCCGACATCCAGCCGGGCGTCACCATCGTCATCGGCCCCGGCACCGACGTCATCGCCGGCGAAGGAAAAATCCTCACCGCCGGCGGCTTCGACAGCCACATTCACTTCATCTGCCCGCAGCAGATCGAGCACGCGCTGATGTCAGGCGTCACCTCGATGCTGGGCGGCGGCACCGGTCCCTCGCACGGCACCTTCGCGACCACCTGCACGCCTGGCCCCTGGCACATCGCGCGGATGATCCAGTCGTTCGACGCCTTCCCGGTCAATCTCGGTATTTCCGGCAAGGGCAACGCCTCGCGCCCTGCCGCCCTGGTCGAGATGATCAAGGCCGGCGCCTGCGCGCTGAAGCTGCACGAGGACTGGGGCACGACCCCGGCCGCGATCGACAATTGCCTGTCGGTCGCCGACGATCACGACATCCAGGTGATGATCCATACCGACACGCTGAATGAATCCGGCTTCGTCGAGGACACGGTCAAGGCCTTCAGGGGCCGCACCATTCATGCCTTCCACACCGAAGGCGCCGGCGGCGGTCACGCCCCCGATATCATCAAGATCGCCGGCCTGAAGAACGTGCTGCCGTCCTCGACCAACCCGACGCGGCCCTTCACCCGCAACACCATCGACGAGCATCTGGACATGCTGATGGTGTGCCACCACCTCGATCCCTCGATCGCGGAAGATCTGGCGTTCGCCGAAAGCCGCATCCGCAAGGAGACGATTGCGGCCGAAGACATCCTGCACGACCTCGGTGCGCTCTCGATGATGTCGTCGGACTCGCAGGCCATGGGCCGTCTCGGTGAGGTCATCATCCGCACCTGGCAGACCGCCGACAAGATGAAGAAGCAGCGCGGGTCCCTGCCGCAGGACAAGGGCAAGGACAACGACAATTTCCGCGTCAAGCGCTACATCGCCAAGTACACGATCAATCCGGCGATCGCGCACGGCGTGTCGAAACTGATCGGCTCGGTGGAGAAGGGCAAGCTCGCCGATCTCGTGCTGTGGTCGCCCGCCTTCTTCGGCGTCAAGCCGGATTGCATCGTCAAGGGCGGCACCATCGTCGCCGCGCCCATGGGCGATCCCAACGCCTCGATCCCGACGCCGCAGCCGGTGCACTACCAGCCGATGTTCGGCGCCTTCGGCAAGGCGCTCACGGCCTCCTCGGTGGTGTTCACCTCGAAGGCGGCGGCGACAGGCGGTCTCGCCCGAAAGCTCGGCATCGACAAGAAGCTCTATGCCGTCCAGAACACTCGCGGCAGGATCTCGAAGAAGAGCATGATCCACAACGACGCCACGCCCAATATCGAGGTTGATCCGGAGACCTACGAAGTGCGCGCCGACGGCGAACTGCTCACCTGTGCGCCCGCCGAGGTGCTGCCGATGACGCAGCGGTATTTCATGTACTGAAATAGCGCCTCAACGCATGTCCAGGGAGGGAAGTCCGGCCGCGTGTCCGGGGACGGCTTTTTGCGGTTTTGCGTTCGGTCCCGCCTGGTCTAATGTCCCGCCCGGTATCTTAACCTTCAGAAGAAAAGCCGGGAGGATTTCTCGTGATCTACGTCGTTGCCACCTTGACCATCAAGCCCGAAACGCGCGCCGAATTCATTTCAGCTGCCATCGCCTGCATCAAGGAGACGCGGAAGGAGCCCGGCAATATCGCCTATGATCTGCATGAGAGCGTCACCGATCCCAGCAAGATGGTGTTCGTCGAGCAGTGGGAGAATGCCGAGGCGCTGGTGCCGCATCGCGCCATGGAGCACATGAAGACGTTCGGCCGCGTCGCGGTGAAATGCTTCACGGCGCCGCCGAAGATCGAGGTGATCACGCCCGAGAAGGTCGAGACACGGTAAAGAGGTAGGACGCATGATCCGGGCGACGCAGGTCAAAGGGCAGCACCGCTTCACGGAAGCGCCGGCGGATACGGTCGTGCTCGATTTCGACGATCGGCATCGACGCCGCATGGCGATGACGGGCACGCGGGGGCTCGAGTTCCTGCTCGACCTGGAGCATGCCGTCGCGCTGCGCGGCGGCGATGCGCTGGTGCTGGAGGACGGCCGGCTGATCGAAGTGGTCGCGGCGCCCGAGCCGCTGCTCGAAATCCGCGGCCGCGATCCGCACCACCTCATCCGGGTCGGCTGGCATCTCGGCAATCGCCATCTGCCGACGCAGATCATGGCCAAAGCCTTGCGCATCCGCCGCGACCACGTCATCGAGGCCATGGTGAAGGGCCTCGGTGCCCGCGTGATCGAGATCGAGGCGCCGTTCGATCCCGAGGGTGGGGCCTATGCCGATGCCGGCCACGCGCATGGGCACGATGACCATGCGCATCGCGACGACGGCCATCAACACCATGATCACGGCCACCACCATCATGATCATGCCGCGCATGATCATGGCCACGGTCACCACCATCACCACGATGAGCACTGCGACCACCCCGACCATCACGATGGCCACAAGCATGCTCATGACCACAAATGAGCCGGTCGGCGCCGGTGCCCTTGCCGAGGGCGAGGCTGCGGCGCTGTACCGGCTGATGACCTGGCTGTCGCCGGCGTTCCCGGTCGGCGGTTTCTCCTATTCCAGCGGCCTCGAATGGGCCGTCGAGGCGGGCGACATCACCGACACCGCCTCGCTGGCGGATTGGCTCGATGCGATGCTCGGCGACGGCTCCGGCTTTTGTGACGCGACGTTTCTGGTCCACGCCTATCGCGCCACAGAAGCGGGCGAGATCACCGCTTTGAACGAGATCGCCGAACTCGCCGCCGCCTTCGTGCCGTCGCGCGAGCGGCAGCTGGAGACGACCTCGCAGGGCCGCGCCTTCATCGACATCGCCCGCGCCGCGTGGAATGCCGACGGACTGGATGCCGTGATTGCGGCATGCAGCACGCCGCTGGTCTATCCCGTTGCGGTCGGTGTCGTCGCCGCGATGCACGCCGTGCCGCTGGCGCCGACGTTGCACGCTTTCCTGCATGCGCTGGTCTCGAACTGGATCTCGGCGGCCAGCCGCCTCATTCCGCTCGGCCAGACCGATAGCCAGCGTGTGCTGGTAAGGCTGGAAGCCGCCGTCGCCGCGACCGCCAATCGTGCGCTGGATGCGGCATTGGACGATCTCGGCAGCGCGACCTTCCGGGCCGATCTCGCCAGCTTGCGGCACGAGACGCAATATACGCGGCTGTTTCGCTCGTGAGCGGCGCGGCTTTGGCCAATCGAGAGAAAGCGAATCACATGTCGAAATCCAACGGCCCCTTGCGTGTCGGCGTCGGCGGCCCGGTCGGGTCGGGCAAGACCGCGCTGATGGACCTGCTCTGCAAGAACATGCGCGAGCGCTATGACATTGCGGCGATCACCAACGACATCTACACTAAATGGGATGCGGAGTTCCTCGTGCGTTCGGGTTCGCTGACGCCGGATCGCATCGCCGGCGTCGAGACGGGCGGCTGCCCGCACACCGCGATCCGCGAGGATGCCTCGATGAACCTTGCCGCGGTCGCGGATATGCGCGCCAAGTTTCCCGGGCTCGATCTCGTGCTGATCGAGTCCGGCGGCGACAATCTCGCTGCCACTTTTTCCCCAGAGCTGGCGGACCTCACCATCTACGTCATCGATGTCGCCGCCGGCGACAAGATCCCGTCCAAGGGCGGCCCCGGCATCACCCGGTCCGACCTCCTGGTCATCAACAAGACCGACCTCGCGCCCCATGTGGGCGCCTCCCTGGAGAAGATGGAGACGGACGCGAGGCGCATGCGCGGCGAGCGTCCCTTCGTCATGACCAACCTGAAGAAAAGCGAGGGGCTCGACCGAATCGTCGGCTTCATCGAGGCCAAAGGTGGCCTGAAACGGCCGAGCTGACGGCACGCGACCACTTGGCGCAGGCGTTTTTCGCCGTCAACGTCTGGGTAGCGCCGTAACCGCGGAACAAATTTCGGACACGGCGATTAACTACCTCCGGCGCCCGGGGCAAATACATCCCTGCCAGGCCATCGGCCGGGCGGATTAAGCTTGTCAGGCGACCCAAGTTGCGTAGTGATGCCTCCTCCTCCATTATCTCCGCCACAGTGGTCTATCCTGTTTCGGCAGATGGCCGTTCAAGCGGCGTTCATATGCTCCGTGTTTGTTGCCGACCTCCTGCTTTCGCCTGAGTAATCGCGTGGTCAGGCTGGGTTTCATCATCGGCTTCATCGCTTTGCTCGGGGTCTTGCTCTCCGGGCTTGCAGCCTATCGCGTCCATGACCAGGAGCTGGCGCTGGATCGGATCGCGCTCGCGCGCGCGATCGACGTTCATGCGAGCCTGGTGCAGGACCGCCTCACCGAGCGGGAGCTGCTCGCGCGTGTCGCCTCAGGCCTGTTCCGCGCGCCATCCGTGATCAAGCCGAACATGCTGGAGCCGCTGCGCTCGGCGATCTACGCCTTCAAGACCGATTTCGTGGTGGCCGGCTGGATTGCCCGGCTGAAGCCGAACGAGCTCGCGGCGGCGCAGGCCGCCATCGCCGGCGCCGGCTTCCCAAATCCGCAGATCCGTTCCTACGATGACAAGCCGATCAATCCGGCCGAAATCACTCAGCCGATCGACGTGCTGATGGACCTCGAGCCACGCAGCAACGAGACCAAGACGCTGCCCGGCCGCAGCTACGATCAGGATCCCGTTCGCAGCGCCATGCTGACGCGTGCGCGCGCCGAGAAGAGGTCGGTTGCCTCGGACCCGGTGCCGCTGATCCGCGGGAGCGGCGCGGTCGGCATCATCGTGGCTGCGCCCGTCATCCCCGAGGGAGCAACGGAGCCTGCCGGCTTCGTCACATTCTCCTACGAGCTCGCCACGCTGATGCTCACCAATGACGACATGTCGTTGTTCGCGGTCGCGCTTAGGGATCCGCGCAAGGAAGGCGGCGAGCTGATCGCCAACGATCAGGGCGTGGTCTCGACGCGCAGGGTTGCAGCGGACGGGCCGGCGCCGTCGGCGACGCGCACCGTGAGTTTCGGCGGGCGTGACTGGCAGCTCAGCTACTACGCGAAAACCAACTCGGCGCGTCGTGCCGAGCAGACCGCGATCATCGTGGCGGCGATCGGCTTCGCGATCACGGCAATGGTGTGCGGCCTGTTCGGCTATGTCGCCTACAACAATCTGCGGCTCAGCCGGGAGATCCAGGTCAGGATCGGGTTCGAGCGCCGGCTGACCGCGGTCATCGACGAGCTCAACCACCGCGTCAAGAACATCCTGGCGGTGATCCAGTCGATCGTGACGCGCACCTTGCGCCACGGCTCGGACATCGACAGCGCGCGCGAGCTGCTGATCGGGCGCATCCACGCCATGTCCAACGTGGTCTCGCTGCTGAGCGAGAGCCAGTGGCAGGGCGTCAAGCTGAAGGGCCTGTTCGAGGCGCGCGCCATCCCGCATGCCGACCGCATCGCCGTCACCGGTCCTGATATCGCGGTCAGCGCACGCGCGGCGCAGAGCCTGTCGCTGCTGTTCTTCGAGCTTGCCTCGCATTCCGACGAGGGCCTCTCGCTGGTTGGAAAGCATCCGCACATCACCGCGAACTGGACGGTGACGGGAGAGGACGGCAACGAGGTCTTCCATTTCCGCTGGGAGGAGTTCAACACCAGCGAGGCGACGCGCCGGCCCGATTCCGATTTCGGCCTGATCCTGCTTGATCGCGTTGCGCCCGAGGCGCTAGGGGGCACCGCCAAGCGCTTCTTCACCGACGTCTCCTACGTCTATGAATTGACCGCACCGATGGAGACGGTGGTCGACATGACCGAGCGCGACCGCACGGACAAGATCTCGGCGCCGGTCAGGCCCGTGCGCAACTAACCCTTCGGCCGCAACACGAGATCGACGAGGTTGCGCGCGTAAGCCGGCGTGACCGGCGTGATGCCGAAGACGTAGCGATAGAACAGGCTGCCATAGATCGCATCGTAGAGATCCTCAGGAAGCGCCTCGGCCAGAATGCTGCCATCCTTCTGGCCCGCGGCGATCATCTCGACGAGCGCGTCGCGACGGAATTGCAGATAGCGCGCGTAGAACAGCTCCGCCGAGCCGGTCTTCGAGATGCATTCGGAGATGACGGCGAGCTGGACCTTGCCGAACTCACCCTGGAGCGCTTCGGCATAGGCCGCGGCATGGCGGCGCGCGCGCGCCGCGGGGCTGCCGGAGCTCGCCGGAGGCAGCGGCAGCATCTGCGCGGCGTGGTGGAGAAAGGCGTCGATCAAAAGCGCCTCGCGGGACGGCCACCACTTGTAGATCGTCATCTTGGAGACGCTGGAATGGCGCGCGATCGCGTCGATGGTGGTGGCGGCAAGGCCGGTGGAGGCCATCAGAGCATAGGCGCTCTCGAGAATGGCGTTGCTGGTCTCGATTGACCTTGGCCGGCCGCGCCGGGGCGCGCTGTCAGCCTCGTCACTTCCGCCTTTCGCCCTCGCCACGCCCGGTCTCCTCACGCAGACTTTCGGCATAGCGCAGCCATAGCCTTCGGCCTAGCAGAATCGCACGATTTTGCGACTAGGCCTGCCTCAGGGCGGCAGGCATGTCCTGCCGCTTCGACCAGGCGACGTAGTAGGCGACGGCGGTCATCGCCGCGAAGCCGACGATGCTTACCGCGATCTGCATCACCACCAGGTTGGGGCCGGTGATCAGGATGAGATGGCCGGCAAAGGACAGGAACACGCCGACGCAGAACACGGCGAGCCATTCCTCGCCGCATCGTATGACCGCCTGAAGCGGCTTCAATCGCAGGCCGGGGTGATCGGCCGGAACCAGATGGGTCGCGAGCAAGGCGAGCGCGAGGAAGTGAACCACGCGATAAGGCGCGAGATTCTCCTTGTCGGTCGGCCCGATGCTGTCGAGGAGCGGGCCCGGCAGATAGGCGGACAGTTCCGGCGAATGGCGCGACAGGGTGACCGCCATCGCGAAGACGAGATAGCTCCCTGCGAGTATCCGCAACCAGGGAAGGTCGCGCAGCGCCCGCCCCGGTGCGCCCGTGACGGCGAACCATCCGCCCAGCACCATCAGCATCTGCCAGCAGAGCGGATTGAAGATCCACTCCTGGTCCGGAGAGACGCGAAAATTCCACTCGAACCAGCGTGCGGCAAGGTACAGCGCGACAGATGCCGCAAGCGTCAGGTTCGGCCGTCGCAACAGACCCCACAGCGCGAACGGAAAGAAGGCCATCAGCGGAATCATTAGCTGCAGAAGGTCGAGGTTCAGCGGCTCTTCCTGGAGCACGAGACCGCGAATCAGGATCCGCAGCGGGTGCTCGAGAATCCCCGAGATGTTGTATTCGTGGATGATCTCCGGCGCCATCGATTGCGAGGCGACATAGGCGATGGCGTCGATATAGATCACGAACAGCACGACATAGGCGGCATAGAGCCGCCAGACGCGGCGAAAGATTCGCGTCGCCGCCACCAGGTAGCCGCGCTCCAGCGCCATCCTGCCGTGGATGATCGCGACGCCATAACCCACCACGAACACGAACAGGTCCGCAGCACCGCTGAAGCCGAAGTTGCGCAGCGTCAGCAGGTTGACGACGTTGTTCGGAATGTGGTCGACGAAAACCGACCAGTTGGCAATGCCGAGCGTCAAATACAGCCTGGCGTCGTGATGGAATGCGGCGAGGTTCGCCTTGACGGACGTTTTCATTGAGTAAAATAGCTTTTGGAATCAGGATGATGCTTTTAGCGGCAACCGCCTGCCCATCCGAGTAGCGTTTGCGTGAGTGAGGGTCGGTTTGCACTGGCTGGCGCAAAATTGCGCGGCGTCGCCTCTATCGAATGCGGATAGATGCGCTCGCGGGACTTGCGACGAAATTTTCTAACCGGCTCTGACCGCTACTCGGCAGGTTCAGCCGACACCTCGTCGGGCACACCGGCGCGGCTCGCCAGGATGCCGAGGGCGACGCCGCCGATCGCCAGGATCGGCAACAGCCGCTTCATGCCGATGGCGCGAACGATCTGGAGCCCGGTGGCGAGGAGCATCGGATCTGCAAGCATGCTCTGCGCGGCCGACTTCGCAGCGCGCTCGGCCGCGATCCGGGCACGCTTCTGCACCTCGCGCTTGTAGCCCCAATAAGAGCCTGCCGCGGCCAGAGTCAGCAGGAAGAAGATGCCCGCGCCGGCAAGGCAGGCCTGCACCGGGCCATATTTCTCCAGGACCGAGACGAAGGCGGCGGCACAAAGGAAGCCTGTCGTCACCAACAGCGCGAAGGCCGCGCCAGCGGCAAGGGAGGTCAGCCGAACAGTCGTGCCGGCGGATGCACTGATCCCGTCTATGATGCGCTGAAACATGGCCTTACTCCTCAATCCCCACCAGCCGAATCGTCACGGGCCGACAGCGGCGGCGCGCCGCCGCCGCTTCGATATGCGCTAGCGATCCTACCGGCGCCAGGCGACGCCGATCAGGAAGCCGATGCCGAGCGCCAGTCCGACGGTCGCGAGCGGCCGCTGCGTGATCGCGTCTTCCAGCGTCTCCTCGATGGAGCCGTAGGCGTCCTGTGCTGCCTCCATCATCGCGCTGCCGCGCTCCGACACGTCGTCGATCGCGGTATCCATGTTCTCGCGCGCCTGGCGATAGCCGCGGCGAGCCTGCTTGCTCGTGGAATTGGCAAAGGTGTTGAGCGCGTCGGTGATCTGGTCGGTGAGGGCGGCGATATCGCTTTTCACGGCTGCTACATCCTTCTCAAGGCGTTCTCTGGTGGCTTTGTCGGTCCAGTCTCTCATCCCGGCTTCGGCATTGGTCGTGGACATCAGGAACTCCGAGCTGTTGACGGCTGAGTTGGGCGGAGAACGTTTCGTCGCCGGGTAAGTTCCGTTCAGGGAAACCGGTCAAGCTTGCGGGAGCTGCGGCGAATTCTCCGGCAACAGGTGCTCCTTCAGGATCAGCGCGACGATCAGGAGCGGCGACGACAGGAACGCGCCCATCGGCCCCCACAGCCAGGTCCAGAACGCGAGCGCGAGCAGCACGGCGAGCGCATTCAGGGCCAGCCGCCGTCCGATGATTGTCGGCGTGATGAAGTGCCCCTCCAGAAAGGTGAGGCCGCCGAAGGCGAGTGCGGCTATCAGGCCGCCGCCGATGGTCGGAAAGGCGATCAGCCCCACCACGACCAGCACCGCGAACATCGCCACGGGCCCGATGATCGGGATGAAGTTGAGCGTCGCTGCCAGCGCGCCGAGCCCAGCCGGGTTGGGCATTCCGGTGAGCGCGCAGATGAGGCCGGTGGCGACACCGACGCCGACATTGATGACGGTGACGGTCAGGAGATAATTGCCGAGATGGACCTCGATCTCGTTCAGGATCCGGAGCGTGCGCAGCCGCGCATCATGATCGCTGAAGGTCATGATCATGGTCCGTCGCAGGTCGCGCCAGCTTGCGATGAACAGGATCAGCGTGACGAAGAACAGCAGGAATTCGGTAAAAGTCGGTGACAGGAACTCCAGCGTCGGCTGCACCCACTCAACCTTGGGCATATGGAAGCTCGGCAACCCTTCCGATCCGCCGAGCATGACCTGCATTTCCCGCCACAGCGAAAGTGGCCGATCGAACACGTGCAACTTGTCCTTCAGTTGCGTGCCGAACTCCGGCAGGCGCGTGCTCCATTCCATCACGGGCGAGGCGATCAGCGCCACGATGAAGGCGACCACCGCGGTCACCGCGACCACGATCAGGACGGCACCGAGGCTGCGTGGGACCTTGCTCCGCTCGAGGAAGTTCGCCGCCGGAGACAGCATGGTGCCGATGACGAACGCCATCACCACCGGCAGGAAGAACGCTTTGCCGACATAGAGCACGGCAACGATGGCAATCAGCAAGAGGCCGGCAAGCGCGAACGCGACGAATTCGGTGCGGCGGATCACCGGCGGCAGCTCGGCATGGCTCTCGGGAAGCGGATCGCCTTCGCTGTTGCCGGAAATCAGACGTTCACTTGGAAGGACGCGCACAATATCTCTCCTGCACGGAAACCGCGATCCGCGCGCCCATTGACGACTTCACAACGCAAGGACGGCGCACCGGTTCCATCGCGGCTTCGTGAGCAGCTGCTCGCTTGACTGTGACGTCGGTGCCGCATGCTGCGCCGGAACTTCGAACCAGCCGGCGGAGTTGTTCGGCAGCGCATCACCCTGATGCACCTATCCAACGGGGCAGCACATGACAAAGTTGTTTGCAGTCCGTCGCAGCTTCTCGCCGCGCGTCGTCACCGCCTTCGCTTTCGCAACCGCTCTGCTCGCAGTGCCCTTGGGCAGCGCGAGCGCGCAAACGTTCGGCTATGCGCCGTTCCAGCCACGGGCGTACCCGCAGGACCAGGGTTACTCCCAGAGCGACGTCAACGAGGCGCCGCAGCCCGCCGACGAGGACGCCCGGTTGCCCGACCGGCTTCGCAAGCAGATCGTCAGCTTCGACAGGAGCGAGCCCGCCGGTACCATCGTCATCGATACCAACAACACCTATCTCTATTACGTGCTCGGCAACGGCCGCGCGATCCGCTACGGCGTCGGCGTCGGCCGCGAAGGCTTCACTTGGTCGGGCGTGCAGAGCGTGAGCCGGAAGGCCGAGTGGCCGGACTGGCATCCGCCAGCCCAAATGATCGCGCGCCAGCCCTATCTGCCGCGCTTCGTCGCCGGCGGTCCCGGCAATCCGCTCGGTGCGCGCGCGATGTATCTCGGCTCCAGCGAATACCGCATCCATGGCACCAACGATCCCTCCACAATCGGCAAATTCGTCTCGTCCGGCTGCATCCGCATGACCAACGAGGACGTCATCGACCTGTTCAACCGAGTCAATGTCGGCGCCAAGGTCGTGGTGCTGCCGAAGAACGCGCCGCTGATGGCCAAAGGAGGCGACAAGGCCGGCGAGCCCGTGCGCAAGCGTCCGGCCGTGACGACGTTGTCCTCGGGCCGGCAGGCGTTGAACATCACGACGTCGGCCGTGAACTAGGAGCGAGCGAGGTCATATGAGCAGACGCCTTGTTGGCAAGGTGGCCGGCGGTACGGCGATCCTGGTGGTTGTCTCCGCCGGTCTGGCGTCGGCACCGTCGGCGCATGCGGAGGATTTCTTCTCGGCGTTGTTCGGCGGCTTCCGGATGCGGCCGCCGCCGGAGATCCGGATGCCGTTCCCGCGTGACGACATGCCGCGCTACGATGCGCCGCGCCAGCGGGCCTCCTATGGCGGCGGCACGGCCTATTGCGTGCGCGGCTGCGACGGCCGCTATTTCCCCGCGCAAGGCAGCGATGCCGAGAGCAAGGCGCAGTCCTGCAAGACCTTCTGCCCGGCCTCCGAAACCTCGTTGGTCTACGGCAGCAATATCGACGACGCCACGACGGAGAACGGAAAATCCTATTCCGACCTGCCGAACGCGTTCCGCTATCGTAACGAGATCGTAGCGGGGTGCACCTGCAACGGCAAGGACCCGGCTGGGCTCGCCCAAGTCAAGGTCGAGGATGATCCCACCCTGCGCAAGGGCGATATCGTCGCCGGCGCCGGCGGCCTCGTGGTCGCCAGCCGCAACGCCAACGACCGCCGCGGCGTCGCGATGAATTTCTCGCCGCTGCCAGACTCGGTGCGCGCCAAATTCCGCCAGGTCCCCGTGGTGGCGAAGGAGTAGGGTTGCCGCAGCGCAGGAGATCCTCGCCCCATCGGTCGTCGTCTCCGGACAAGCTCGCCGCGACCGCACGCAGGTCCGGATCTGCGATGGCGGACGCAACCTCGTCGGAAGAATGAAATCGTAGGTGGCTCGACCGATCGTAGAATGACGGATTCTGCGAGAGACTACAGCAGGTTGCCGAAATGGAACCGATCAGAGTGCAGCGCGTTAAGGACGGCGGCGCATTTTGCCACAAGGGGGTCCTGCAATGCTGGTGGGCGTACTCGTTACCTTTCTCGTCGTCATTCTCGTGCTTTATCTCATCAACATGCTGCCGATGGATGGCCGCGCCAAGCAGATCGCGCGCGTGGTTGTCATCATCATCGGCATCGTGTCGCTGCTGAAATATCTCGCAGTGTTCTAGCCCGGACGCAGCGAAAGCGAAATCCGGGACGTGCCTCAACCGACACAAGTGCCGGATTCGCTTCGCATCATCTGGGCTACGAATCTCCTAAAACAAAAAGCCCCGGCCTGAGCCGGGGCTTCGTGGTGCTGCGCTTAGTGCAGCCCTTTGAGCCAGTCGTCGACGTCCTGTCGAACCTGGTCCTTGGCCTTGCCGTAACGTTCCTGCAGCCGGCCCTCGAGCTGTTCGCGGCGGCCCTCGATCAGTTGAAGGTCGTCGTCTGTGAGCTTGCCCCACTTCTCCTTGGCCGAGCCCTTGAACTGCTTCCAGTTTCCTTCGATCCGATTCCAGTCCATGACCATCTCCCGTTGTTGATGGCCGGACAACGCCAGGCGCGAGCAGCCGGTTCCGCGGCGTATCGCGACGTTTCGTCCGCGCTACGATGCGCAACAAAAAGCCCCGGCGCTGGCCGGGGCTTTTGGCCTTCAACAGATCCGCTCGGCCAAGCGCCTTGTCAGCCAAGCGCCTTCTCAACCCAGCGCCTTGGCCTCGCGGCGGCGGGCGGTGAGGATGTATTCGGTGTAACCGTTCGGCTGCACGCGGCCTTTAAAGATGAGGTCGCAGGCCGCCTTGAAGGCGACGCCGTCGAAGGCGGGCGCCATCGGCTTGTAGATGGGATCGCCCGCGTTCTGCTTGTCGACGACGACGGCCATGCGCTTCAGCGATTCCATCACCTGCGCCTCGGTGATCACACCCTGGTGCAGCCAGTTGGCGAGATGCTGGCTGGAGATGCGCAAGGTGGCGCGGTCTTCCATCAGGCCGACATCGTGGATGTCGGGCACCTTGGAGCAGCCGACGCCCTGGTCGATCCAGCGCACGACATAGCCAAGAATGCCCTGGCAATTGTTGTCGATCTCCTGCTTGACGTCGTCTGGCGCCCAGTTCGACTTCGATACCGGAATGGTGAGGATGTCCGAGAGCTTTGCGCGCGGCCCGCCCTTGGCGAGCTCCTGCTGGCGCGCGATGACGTTGACCTGGTGGTAGTGCAGCGCGTGCAGCGTCGCGGCGGTCGGGGAGGGGACCCACGCGGTGGTGGCGCCGGCCTGCGGATGGGCGAGCTTCTGTTGAAGCATATCCGCCATCTTGTCCGGCGCGGCCCACATGCCCTTGCCGATCTGGGCGTGGCCGGGCAGGCCGTCGATCAGGCCCATGTCGACGTTCCAGTCCTCATAGGCCTTGATCCAGGCCTGCGCCTTCATCTCGTTCTTGCGGATCATCGGGCCCGCTTCCATCGAGGTGTGGATCTCGTCGCCGGTGCGATCGAGGAAGCCTGTGTTGATGAACATGATGCGCTTGGAGGCGCGCTGGATGCAGGCCTTGAGGTTGACGGTGGTGCGCCGCTCCTCGTCCATGATGCCGACCTTGAGCGTGTTCTCGGGCAGGCCCAGCATCTTCTCGACGCGGTCGAAGATCTCGCAGGTCAGCGACACCTCGTCGGGGCCGTGCATCTTCGGCTTGACGATATAGGCAGAGCCGGTGCGGCTGTTCCTGACCTTGGAGTTGCCCTTGAGGTCGTGAATGGCAAGCAGGCCCGAGACGGCGGCATCGAGCAGGCCCTCGGGGACTTCCTCGCCCTTCTCGTCCAGCACCGCGTCGGTGAACATGTGGTGACCGCAATTGCGCATCAGGAGCAGGCTGCGACCGTGTAGCTTGAGCTCGCCCTTGCCGTCAGGCGTCTTGTAGCTGCGGTCGGCGTTGAGCGAGCGCGTTAGCGTCTTGCCGCCCTTCTCGAAATCGGCCGAGAGCGTGCCGTTCATCAGGCCGAGCGTGTTGCGGTAGACCAGCACCTTGTCCTCGGCATCGACCGCGGCGACCGAGTCCTCCATGTCGAGGATGGTGGAGACCGCAGCCTCCATGATCATGTCGGCGACGCCGGCCGGATCGTCCTTGCCGATCGCGCTGCTGCGATCGATCTTGACCTCGATATGCAGGCCGTTGTTGACGAGCAGCACCGCGCTCGGCGCCGCCGCATCGCCCTGGAAGCCGGCGAACTGTGCGGCGTTCTTCAGCGCGGTGGCGTTGCCGCTCTTCAGCTTCACCGCAAGCTGGCCCGCGACGACGCTGTAGGCGGTGACGTCGGTGTGGCTGCCGGTCGCGAGCGGCACGGCCGCATCGAGGAACGCCTTGGCCTTGGCGATCACCTTGTCGCCGCGCGCCTTGTTGTAGCCCTTGCCGCTCTCGGCAGCGTCGTGAGGAATCGCGTCGGTGCCGTAGAACGCGTCATAGAGCGAGCCCCAGCGCGCGTTCGCCGCGTTCAGCGCGTAGCGCGCATTGGTGAGGGGCACGACGAGCTGCGGACCGCAGATCTTGCCGATCTCCTCGTCGACATTGGCGGTCTCGACCTTCTGCGTCGCCGGCTCCGGGACGAGGTAGCCGATCTCCTTCAGGAAGGCGGTATAGGCGTCGAGGTCGAACGCCTTGCCCTTGTTGGCGCGGTGCCAGTCGTCGATCTTGGCCTGCAGCGTGTCGCGGAATGCGAGCAGCGACCGATTCTTCGGCCCCACTTCCTTGATGATGGCGGCAAGCCCGGCCCAGAACGCATCCGGCGCGATCCCCGTTTTCGGGGCCGCTTCCTTGGCGATGAAGTCAAACAGGACGGGAGCGATCTTCAATCCGTGGGCGTCGACGCGTTTCATGATGGGCTTTCTTGTTGGAAATGGCTGTTTTTGGCTGCTTTTGACCCGAAAGCAGCAAAATGCGCCCACGCGGGGCGACTTTCGGGGCCTATTAGCCCCAAAATCAAGGCCGTGAGAAGACCCCCAGGGGGTTGTCAAAATGTCAAGGAATAGGGGTAGCCGCACGCCGCGCTGTCATTCCCCGCAAAAGCGGGGAATCCGGTGCGCCGAATACTGGGGCGCCCGGTCCCCGCTACGCCAAGGCTTCGCCGGGCTCTTTGGTGTTGGGCCGGCGAAGCCTTGGCGTAGCCGGCAAGCCTGGCGGACGACGGCGAGGGGCTGGGGCAGAATCAAATATTCGCCGCGAGGTCCACGACCTCGTCGAACAGCACGCCGGTGGTCTTGAGCATGTGCTCGATCTCGTCGGCCGCCTCCGCGACCGTCCGGGCCGACGTGTCGATCACGAGTTCCGCCGCCTCCGGCTTCTCGTAGTCGTTGCCGATGCCGGTGAACGAGGCGAGCGCGCCGGCGCGAGCCTTCTTGTAATGGCCCTTGGGATCGCGCTCCTCGCAAATCCCCGCCGGTGTCGCGACGTGGATCTCGCGGAATGCGGTATCGGCAATGCGGCGTGCGGCGGCGCGGTCCTCGCGAGCGGGCGAGACCGCGGCGACGATCGCGATATGGCCGTTGCGGGCGAGATGCGTCGCGACCTCGGCGAGGCGGCGGATGTTCTCGCTTCGGTCGGCGGCGGAAAAGCCGAGATCGCTGTTGAGCCCGGCGCGCAGCGTGTCGCCGTCGAGCAGAACCGGCGAGCCGCCATTGGTGAAGAGCCGCCGCTCCAGCGCTTTTGCCAGCGTCGACTTGCCGGAGGCCGGCAGGCCGGTCAGCCAGACCACGGCACCGTTGTGGCGGTAGCGCGCCGAGCGCTCGTCCGGGCGCAGCGCCGATTCCACCGGCACGATATCGACCGGCACGGCGCGCTGGCCGGCATCGACCGACAGCACCAGGCCGCCGCCAGCGATGCGTCCCGAAACCTCGATCACGAGACGGCCGGTGCGCGGGTTCTCGGTGTAGGGATCGGTGGCGATCGGATTCGAAAGCGAAATGTCGATCTCGCCGACATGGTTGCGGCCGATCGCCTTGTTCTCGGTGCTCGAGAGCTCGCCGGGATCGACCGCCTTCTCGATGGCGACGACGGTGGCGCGGCTCTCCTTGGGACCGCTGCGGACCAGGATCTGCTCGCCCTTGGCAAGCGGCTTGTCGTGCAGCCAGAAGATGCGTGCGCGCAGCCGGCGCGTTTCGCGCGGAGCACTGCCTGCATGCGCGATGATGTCGCCGCGCTCGATGAACAGCTCGCGGTCGAGCGTGATGCCGACCGAGCGGCCGGCGCCCTGCCGTCCAGCCACCGGCGTCACCGGCCAACTCTCGACGGTCCTGATCCTGGCGATCTTGCCCGCCGGCATGATCACGATCTCGTCGCCGGCAAGCAGGCTGCCGGATTCGATGCGGCCGGCGACAATGCGCCGGTCGTCGAACTTGTAGATCGCCTGCACCGGCAGCCGCAGCGCCAGCGCTTCCAGCGGCCGCGCCGGCTCGAGCCTGTCAAGTGCCTCGACCACGGTAGGTCCCTTGTACCAGCCGATCCGGCCGGTGCGCTCGGCGACGCCGTCGCCGTCGCGCGCCGAGATCGGGATCACCGCCGTCGGCGTCACGCCGAGGCCGCTCAGATGCGCGGAGATCTCGTCGCTGATCGCCTTGAAGCGCAGGTCCGAGAAATCGACGCGGTCCATCTTGTTGACGACGACTGCGACCTGCTTCACGCCGAGCAGATGCAGGAGATAGCCGTGCCGCCTTGTCTGGTCGCGCACGCCTTCGAGCGCGTCGATGATCAGCACCGCGCCGTCGGCCTGCGAGGCGCCGGTGATCATGTTGCGCAGGAACTCGGCGTGGCCGGGCGCGTCGATCAGCACGATGTCGCGCGAATTGGTGCGGAAGCGGATCTGCGTGGTGTCGATGGTGATGCCCTGGTCGCGCTCGGTCTGGAGCGCGTCGAGCAGGAACGACCATTCGAACGGCATGCCGCGGCGCGCGCTGACGGCTTTCAGCATTTCGAGCTTGCCCTCGGGCAGGCTGCCGGTCTCGTGCAAGAGGCGGCCGACCAGCGTCGACTTGCCGTGGTCGACATGGCCGACGATGACAATGCGCACCTGGGGACGCGTGGTGCCGTTCGGAGTGGCGGACGAAGCCGGGGTGACGATCATGTTCATGCGGGCGCTCGCGTCCTTGAGGTCAGAGATAGCCGGCGACGCGCAGGCGCTCGAAAGCGTCCTCGGTCTCGTGGTCGAGAGCGCGTCCGGCGCGCTCCGGCACCTTGGTCTGTTCGAGCTCGATCAGGATTTCGTCGATGCTGGACGCTGTCGAGGCGACCGGGTTGGTGATGTCCTGATCACCCAGCGAGCGATAGCGCTTGCCATCCCTGGCGAGATACAGCGGGATGATCGGAATGTTCTCGCGCTTGGTGTAGGCCCAGATGTCGGCCTCGGTCCAATGCAGGATCGGATGAATGCGCAAATGCGCGCCTTGCGGCGGCGACGCGTTGAAATGATCCCAGAATTCCGGCGGCTGGTCGCGCACGTCCCAATTGCCCTCAAGGCCGCGCGGCGAGAACACGCGCTCCTTGGCGCGCGTTGCCTCCTCGTCGCGGCGGATGCCGGCGATCAGGCCGTCAAAGCCGTATTTGGCGAGCGCCATCTTGAGGCCTTCGGTCTTGCGCGCAGCGGAGCGCGCGGCCGGCGGCAGCGTCGGGTCGACGGCATCGATCGGCGGGCAGGGCTCGACCCGCAAATCGAGATCCCACTTCTTGCCGTAATGATCGCGGAAGCGATACATCTCCGGAAACTTCTTGCCGGTATCGACGTGAAGGGCGGGAAACGGCATCTTGCCGAAGAAGGCCTTCCGCGCCAGCCAGATCATGACGTTGGAATCCTTGCCGAGCGACCACAGCAGGGCGATCTTCTTCAGTCGGGCGAAGGCTTCGCGGAAGATATAGATGCTTTGCGCCTCGAGCTGGTCGAGATGGTCCATGCTCGGGGCAAGCTCGGCAGAAAATTCTTGCGCACGCACGCGCTCGGCCAGCGCCGGGTTGCTCATCCGATCAGCAGCGGAATCGTTCTTGAGAAGATGCATCTCTGCCACTTTGCGTTTGGAGGCGAAAATTCTATAGTTGCAGTGCGGAGGAGAAGAAAAAATTTTCTCTTTGCGCGCTCGAAACGAGACATATATAGAAAATAATTCCAGTCAACCCCGTTTGTGGGGAAGCGAGTAGCGCATGCGGTTCTTGCCGGTGTTTCTCGATCTCAAGGCCGGTCCGGTGGTCCTCATCGGCGCGGGCGAGCTATTGCGCGCCAAGCTGCGCGTGCTCGCCGCTGCCGGCGCGCGCATTCGCGTGCATGCGATCGACGGCAATCCGGATTTTGGCCTCAGCTCCGAGGACGCTCGCGTTGAACTCGCGGGCGGGGATCCGCTCACCGCCGATCTCTCAGGTGTCATCGCCATTGTCTGCGCGGGTGCCGGCGATGTCGGCGTTGCGATGTCCGGGCGGGCGAAGGCGCTCGGCCTGCCCGTCAACGTCATGGACGATCTGGAGCACTCCAGCTTCATCTTCCCGGCGATCGTCGACCGCGGCGATGTCGTGGTTGCGGTCGGCACCGGCGGGACCTCGCCGGTGGTGGCGCGGCGCGTGCGCGAGAAGATCGAGGCGCTGCTTCCGGCCCGCATCGGCGAGCTTGCCGAGTTCATCGGTACCTTCCGCAAATCCATCAACGAGCGCATCGCCGAGTTTCCGCTGCGTCGTCGCTTCTGGGAGCGCGTCATCGACGGTCCGATCGGCGCGGCCGTGCTCGCCGGTCGCAAGGGCGAAGCGGACGCATCGCTCAAGGCTATCTCCGATCCGTCCGAATTCGCGCGCGCCGACAAGCCGGAAGGCTCGGTCGCGCTGGTCGGTGCCGGCCCCGGCGATCCTGACCTTCTCACCATCAAGGCGTTGCGCGCCTTGCAGGATGCCGACATCGTCTTCCATGACGAGCTGGTCTCGCCCGAGATTCTCGACCGCATCCGCCGCGACACCACGCGCGTGCCGGTCGGCCGCCGTGTCGGCAAGCCCGGCATCGGCCAGGACGCCATCAACAAGCGTATGATCGAGGCCGCGCAAGCCGGCCAGCGCGTGGTGCGGCTGAAGGGCGGCGACCCCTTCGTGTTCGGCCGTGGTGGTGAAGAGGTCGAAGCGCTGCGCGCCGCCGGTGTCGCCTATTCTATCATCCCCGGCATCACCGCGGGGCTCGGCGGCGCCGCCGATTTCGAGGTGCCGCTTACCTACCGCCATGAGGCGACCCGCATCACCTTCCTCACCGCGCACAAGGCGCGCGATGCCGAGAACGTGGATTGGTCGACGCTGACCGACACCAAGATGACCGTCGTGGTCTACATGGGCATGACGGCGGCGCCGGCCGTGCGCGCCGGCCTGTTCGCGGCCGGCCGCTCGCCGGAAACGCCGGTTGGCGTGTTCGCCCGTGTCACGCGGCCCGATGCGCAGGGCGCGATCGGCACGCTACGCGATCTGCCCGAGCTCGTACGGCGGATCCAAGGTGGTCCCGCCATCCTCATCATCGGCGACGTGGTCCGGCATGCCGGCTCGCTTGGCCGTCAAACCTCCAAGAAAACCCCGAAGCAAATCATCTCTGACCTCCTGGATGCAGCCGAATGACCTCCCCGCTTGAACAGAAGAAGATCAAAATCGCCGGCCCCTCGGTCGTGACCGCCAACCGCACCTGGGACGGCATCGTCGTCTACCGCACCGCCACCAAGGGCTGGTCCGCGGAGCTGTCGGAAGCCGCGATCGTGCGCAACTCCGACGAGGCCAGGGCGTTGCTTGCGGAGTCCGTCGCAGATGATGTCGGTGCGATTGGTCCCTATATCGCGCCGGTGCAGATCGGCGAGGATGGCAAGATCCTGCCCGGCAATCTGCGTGAACAGATCCGCCGCACCGGCGTCACCATCGGACAGCCGGCCCAGGTTTAAGGCACGCACTTATGTATGCTTACGACGAAATCGACCGCACGCTCGTCAACGAGCGCGTCTCGGAGTTCCGCGACCAGGTGAAGCGGCGCCTCTCCGGCGAGCTCACCGAGGACGAGTTCAAGATCCTGCGGCTTCAGAACGGCGTCTATCTGCAACTGCACGCCTACATGTTCCGCGTCGCGATCCCCTACGGCACGCTGGCGACGAACCAGCTGCGGGCGCTTGCCCATGTCGCGCGCAAATACGACCGCGGCTACGGCCATTTCACCACGCGGCAGAACATCCAGTTCAACTGGATCAAGCTCGCCGAGCTGCCGGATGCGCTGGCTGATCTCGCCGAGGTCGGCATCCATGCGATGCAGACCTCCGGCAACAACATGCGCAACGTCACCTCGGACCAGTGGGCCGGCGTCGCGCCCGGCGAGATCGAGGACCCGCGCATCTGGTCGGAGCTGATCCGCCAGCATACCACGCTGCATCCGGAATTCTCGTTCCTGCCGCGCAAGTTCAAGATCGCGATCACCGCGTCGGACCATGACCGCGCCGCGATCAAGATCCACGATATCGGCCTGCGGCTGATCAGGAACGAGAAGGGCGAGACCGGCTTCGAGGTGCTGGTCGGCGGCGGTCTCGGCCGCACGCCGTTCATCGCCAAGACCATCAAGCACTTCGTGCACGGCCGCGACATCCTCAGCTACATCGAGGCTATCTTACGCGTCTACAACCAGTACGGCCGCCGCGACAACATCTACAAGGCGCGTATCAAGATCCTGGTGCACGAGCTCGGCATCGAGAAGTTCTCCCGCGAGGTCGAGGAGGAGTGGCAGCACATCCGCAACTCCTCGCTCCAGATCGACGACGAGGTGATCGAGGACATCCGCTCGCGCTTCACCTATCCCGCCTACGAGAAGCTGCCGCACATGCCCGACGAGCTGCGCCAGGCCGCGGCCGATCCGGATTTCGAGGCGTGGCGCAAGAACTCGGTGGCCCCGCACAAGGTGCAGGGCTATTCGATCGTCACGATCTCACTGAAGCCGACCGGCGGGCCTCCGGGCGATGCCACGGCCGAGCAGATGGACGCGCTGGCCGACCTCGCCGACAAATATTCCTTCGGCGAAATCCGCGTCGGCCATGAGCAGAACCTGGCGCTGCCGCATGTCGCCAAGCGCGACCTGCCGGCGCTGTGGAAGGCGCTGGACAGGCTCGGGCTCGCGACGCCGAACGTCAATCTGATCACCGACATCATCGCCTGCCCCGGGCTCGATTATTGCTCGCTGGCGAATGCGCGCTCGATCCCGATCGCGCAGGAGCTGACGCGGCGCTTCGCCAATCACGAGCTCGCCAATCTGATCGGCCGGCTCCACATCAACATCTCCGGCTGCATCAATGCCTGCGGCCATCACCATGTCGGCCATATCGGCATTCTCGGCGTCGAGAAGAACGGCGAGGAAGTCTACCAGATCACCATCGGCGGCCGCGCCGACGAGAACGCGGCGCTCGGGACCCTGATCGGGCCGGGCGTCAAGTTCGACGAGGTCGCCGATGTCGTCGAGGACATCGTGGAAGCCTATCTGGCGCTGCGTGAGCGGCCCGAGGAGCTGTTCATGGACACGGTGAAGCGCCTCGGCGTCGAACCCTTCAAGGAGCGCGTCTATGCCACTCGTTAACGGCGGAAAGATCGTCGACGACGGCTTCGTCAAGCTCGCCGTCGATACGCCGCTGCCCGAGCGCGGCGACATTCTCGTGCCGGCCGAGCGTTTCCTCGGCGAGGCCGAGGGCTTGCTCCAGCGCGCCGGCAAGGTCGGCGTGATCTGGCCGAACAATCGCGACATCGCCGAGCTCGTGCCGTATCTCGGCAGGATCGCGGCCGTCACGCTGGTGTTCCCGACCTTCCGCGACGGGCGTGCCTACAGCCAGGCACGGCTGCTGCGAGAACGTTACAATTACCGCGGCGAGTTGCGCGCCACCGGCCAGGTGCTGCGCGACCAGTTCGTGTTCATGCTGCGCGCCGGCTTCGATGCCTTCGAGGTCAAGAAGCAGGCGGACGCGGAAGCCTTCATGCAGACGGCCAGGCGCTATTCGGTGTTCTACCAGCCGACCGGCGATGGCCGCATCACGGCGCTGCACCGGCGCATGCAGCTGCGCCATTCCGAAGGCGTCGGCACGTGAACGCGATCGCGCCTCAGATTTCGACGGTCTCTGCGTTGCCTTCGGCGGACGAGCTCGATCGGAGCTTGCGCGATGCCTCGCCCGCCGAGATCATCGCCGCGGCGCTGAAGACGGTCGGGCGCGACAGGCTCGCGCTGGTATCGTCCTTCGGCACGGAATCGGCGACGCTGCTGAAGGTCATGGCGGACGTCGATCCCGCGATTCCGGTGATCTTTCTCGACACCGGCTGGCTGTTCGAGGAGACGCTGGCCTATCGCGATATGCTGATCGCAAAGCTCGGTCTGAAGGACGTCCGGTCGATCAAGCCGGCCGAGGAGACGCTCTCGCGCGCCGATCCCGACCGCGACCTCTGGTTCTCCGATCCCGACGCCTGCTGCCGCATTCGAAAGGTCGAGCCGCTGGCGCGGGCGCTGAAGCCGTTCTCGGCTTGGCTCAACGGCCGCAAGCGCTTCCAGGGTAGTGCGCGCGCCGATATTCCCGTCGTCGAGGACGACGGCGCGCGGTTGAAGTTCAATCCCTTCGCCAACGTCTCGCCCGAGGAGATCGAGACGATCTTCACCCGTGCCAAATTGCCGCGGCACCCTCTGGTTGCGTCAGGATTTCTGTCGGTTGGCTGTATGCCTTGCACCAGCAGAACGGCCGAGGGCGAGGACGCGCGCGCCGGCCGATGGCGGGGCCGCGCCAAGACAGAATGCGGCATTCACACGATGAAGGTTTCGTAGCACGGTCGCGCTGCCACGCTGCGAACAAGAAAATCCGGTTCCGTTGACTCAAGGGTGTTTCGCCCCGAGTTATGCCTGCCATCGATGACATCGGCGTCGTCGAGGTGAATGGAGATGGACATGATGCGCCGTATCGTTCCGCTCGCTGCAGGACTCCTCTGGGCAAACTCGGCTGTCGCTGCTGACATCAGTTTACTGAACGTATCGTACGATCCGACACGTGAGCTCTATGTCGAGTTCAACAGGGCATTCGCGAATGCCTATCAGAAGGAGACCGGCAAGAGCATCGAGATCAAGCAGTCGCATGGCGGCAGCGGTTCGCAAGCGCGCGCGGTGATCGACGGATTGCAGGCCGACGTGGTGACGCTCGCGCTCGCCTATGACATCGACGTGATCGCGAGCAAGGGACTGACCGCGGCGGACTGGCAGAAGCGCCTGCCGCAGAATTCATCCCCCTATACCTCGACCATCGTGTTCCTGGTGCGCAAGGGCAATCCCAAGGGCATCAAGGACTGGGACGATTTGATCAAGCCGGGCGTCGCCGTGATCACGCCGAACCCGAAGACATCGGGCGGGGCGCGCTGGAATTATCTTGCAGCCTGGGGCTTTGCGCAGAAGAAGTTCGGCTCGGCCGACAAGGCCAAGGATTTCATCGGCAAGTTGTACCAGCAGGTCCCGGTGCTCGATACCGGCGCGCGCGGCGCCACCGTAACCTTCGTCGAGCGCGGCGTCGGCGACGTGTTGCTCGCCTGGGAGAACGAGGCGCACCTCGCTTTGAAGGAGTTCGGCGCGAACAAGTTCGAGATCGTGGCGCCGCCGCAATCGATCCTGGCCGAGCCGCCGGTCGCGATCGTCGACAAGGTCGCCGACAGAAAGCGCAATCGCAACGTCGCGGATGCCTATCTCCAGTACTGGTACACGAGGGAAGGTCAGGAGATCGCCGCGCGCAACTTCTACCGTCCGCGCGATGCCGAAATCGCCAAGAAGTACGAAAATGCCTTCGCCAAGGTCGAGCTGTTCACGATCGACGACGTTTTCGGCGGCTGGACTAGGGCTCAGAGGGAACATTTTGCCGACGGCGGCGTCTTTGATCAGATCTACAAGAACTGATCGGGCGCTGTCTTAAGAGGCTTTTGCAGGGGGCCTGGTGAGCGCAGTTGCAGCACGACGCCGGACATTGCCGGGCTTCGGTCTCACCATGGGACTGACGCTGACCTGGCTCTCCGTGATCATCCTGATTCCGCTCGCCGGCCTGTTCCTGAAATCGCTCGAGCTCAGTCCGGAGCAGTTCTGGAACATCCTCTCCAGCCGCCGCACGCTGAACGCGCTCCGCGTCTCGTTCGGCCTCGCCTTTGCGGCGGCCTGCGTCAATCTCGTCATGGGCAGCATCATCGTCTGGGCGCTGGTGCGCTACCGCTTTCCGGGCCGGCGGTTGTTCGATGCGATCGTCGACGTGCCCTTCGCGCTACCCACGGCTGTCGCCGGCGTGGCGCTGACCGCGCTGTTCGCCGAGAAGGGTTGGCTGGGCGCTCCGCTCGCCGCGCTCGGCATCAAGGTGGCGTTCACGCCGCTCGGCATCTTCGTCGCGATGATCTTCATCGGTATTCCCTTCGTGGTGCGCACGGTGCAGCCGGTGCTCCAGGATCTCGATCCTGAGATCGAGGAGGCCGCGGGCAGCCTGGGCGCCAGCCGCTGGCAGACCATCATCCGTGTGATCCTGCCGTCGCTCGCGCCGGCGCTGCTCACCGGCCTCGCGCTCGCCTTCGCCCGCGCGGTCGGCGAATACGGCTCCGTGATTTTCATCGCCGGCAATCTGCCGAACGTCTCCGAGATCGCGCCGCTCCTGATCGTGATCCGTCTCTCGGAGTTCCGCTACGCCGACGCGACCGCCATCGCGGTGGTCATGCTCGTCGTCTCCTTCGTCATCATCTTCGCCGTCAACCGGCTCCAGCGCTGGGCGCAGAGCCGGATCCCGGTGCGCTGAGGGCGGATCATGACGATGCAGATCGCCCATTCAGGCCCGGTCACCTCGTCCGACGAGAAGGCCCGTGCACGTGAAGCCCTCGCGCGGGACAGTCTTCGCACCGAGCCGAAGGCCGTGCGCATTGCCATCATCACGCTCGCGATCGCGTTTCTCACCATCTTCGTCGTGCTGCCGCTGGTGGTGGTGTTCGCGCATGCGTTCTCGAAGGGAATCGCCGCCTATTTCGCCGCGCTGGCCGAGCCGGAGGCGCTGGCTGCGATCAGGCTGACGCTGCTGGTCGCCGCGATCTCCGTCGGCCTCAACCTGGTGTTCGGCCTTGTCGCCGCCTGGGCCATCGCCAAGTTTGACTTCCCGGGCAAGACCTTCCTGATCACGCTGATCGACCTGCCGTTCTCGGTGAGCCCGGTGATCTCGGGCCTCGTCTTCGTGCTGCTGTTCGGTGCGCAGGGCTATTTCGGCACCCGGCTGCAGGACCACGACATCCAGATCCTGTTCGCGGTGCCCGGCATCGCGCTTGCCACCACCTTCGTGACCTTCCCGTTCGTGGCGCGCGCGCTGATCCCCCTGATGCAGGAGCAGGGCACGCAGGAGGAGGAGGCCGCAATCTCGCTCGGTGCCTCCGGCCTGCAGACCTTCTTCCGCGTCACCCTGCCCAACATCAAATGGGGCGTGCTCTACGGCGTTCTGCTCTGCAATGCGCGCGCGATGGGCGAGTTCGGCGCGGTTTCAGTCGTCTCCGGACACATCCGCGGCGAAACCAACACGATGCCGCTCCTGGTCGAGATTCTCTATAACGAGTACCAGTTCGTCGCCGCCTTCGCGATCGCCTCGCTGCTCGCAATGCTGGCGCTGATCACGCTGATCGTGAAGACCGTTCTCGAACGCCATCTGGACGAAGGACAAGACGCAAGTGACCATTGAAGTCAGGAATCTCATCAAGACGTTCGGCAGCTTCAAAGCCCTCGACGGCGTCGATCTCAAGGTCGACAGCGGCGAGTTGGTGGCGCTGCTCGGTCCGTCCGGTTCCGGCAAGACCACGCTGCTGCGGATCGTCGCGGGGCTCGACTGGCCCGATTCCGGCGAGGTCTTCATCAATGGCGAGGACGCGCTGGCGCAGGGCGCGCGCGAGCGGCATGTCGGCTTCGTGTTCCAGCACTACGCGCTGTTCCGCCACATGACGGTGTTCGAGAACGTCGCCTTCGGCCTGCGCGTGCAGCCGCGCGCGGTCCGGAAAGACGAGGCCGCGATCCGCGCCCGGGTCAAGGAACTGCTCGATCTCGTGCAACTCGATTGGCTCGCCGACCGCTATCCGAACCAGCTCTCCGGCGGCCAACGCCAGCGCATCGCGCTCGCCCGCGCGCTCGCGATCGAGCCGCGCATCCTGCTGCTCGACGAGCCGTTCGGCGCGCTCGATGCCAAGGTCCGCAAGGAGCTGCGCAAATGGCTGCGCTCGCTGCATCACGAGATCAACGTCACCTCGATCTTCGTCACCCATGACCAGGAGGAGGCGCTCGAAGTCGCCAACCGCGTCGTGGTGATGGACAAGGGCAGGATCGAGCAGATCGGCACGCCCGACGACGTCTACGAGAGCCCGGCGAGCGCGTTTGTCCATGGCTTCATCGGTGAATCCATCGAGCTACCGGTCCAGGTCGAGGGCGGTGCTGTCAGGCTCGCCGACCGGCCGCTTCGGCTCACGGCGGACGGGCTTGCGCCTGGCGCGTCAAAACTGTTCGTGCGGCGACATGACATGCTGGTAGGCCCGCCCGGCAGCGGCGCCTTCGAGGGCGCGGTCCGGCATGTCCGCAATTTCGGCCCCGTACAGCGCGCCGAGGTCGTGCTCTCGGGCGGCCAGACCATCGAGATCGATGCCCCCCGCGACAAGGAACTTCGCGCCGGCGACACGATCGGACTGGAGCCCCGCCGCTACCGGATATTTGCGGGTTGAACACCCGTCATTCCGGGGCGCGCGTCAGCGCGAACCCGGAATCTCGAGGTTATGCAGCGAGATTCCGGATTCGCTGATACATGTCGTCCCGGAACGACTTGCGTTGATTTTCTTCAAAATTCACCTTTCAGCCACGGTTGATATGCAACAACGCCCCCTCATTTGGGGGCCTCGATTCATGCGCGCTGCGGCCGCAATTCTCATCACTTTGCTGCTCGCCGGCTGTGCCGGCAACGAAGCACCGGTCCAGCAGCCATCCATGTACACCGACATGGCGGTTCCGGGCTCCAAGCTCGATGCGCAGGCGGCTGCGGTGATGATCTCGCAATACCGCCAGAACAACGGGCTCGGCACCGTCGTGATCGATCCCGACCTGATGCGGCTCGCCGAGTCCCAGTCGGGCGCGATGGCGGCCGCGAACAAGATGGACCACGACGTCCGCGCGCCGCTGGCCAAGCGTCTCGCCGCCGGCGGTTATCCCGCGACCGTGGCAGTCGAGAACATCTCGGCCGGCTATCATACGCTGGCGGAAGCGTTTTCCGGCTGGCGCGACTCGCCTCCTCACCGCGCCAACATGCTCAAGGGCGGTGTCACAAAATTGGGCATCGCGGCGAGCTATGCTCCCGGCACCAAATACAAGGTGTTTTGGACCATGATCTTGGCCTCGACGGAGCCTCGATAAGCCAGACTTGATCTCGGGACGCATTGACGCCGCGGTGGAGTGTCGCCACGGTGGCCAGCCTTTTGCTATTGTTCCCTTATGACCGATCATAGTCCGGAAATCACAACGATCCCCACGAACGCGCAACGCGTCCTGGTCCTCCAGGGCGGCGGCGCGCTCGGCTCCTATCAGGCCGGGGCCTATCAGGCGCTGTGCGGCTACGGCTTCGAGCCGGAATGGGTGGCCGGCATCTCCATCGGTGCGGTCAACGCTGCCATCATTGCCGGCAATGAGGGCCAGACGCGCGTCAAGCGGCTCAAGGAGTTCTGGGAGATGGTCTCGGCGCCGGTACCGTGGAAGCCGATCGGCAAGAGCGACCACAGCCGCGAGCTGTTCAATTCCACCAGTGCTGCGCTGATTGCGACCTTCGGCGTGCCCGGCTTCTTCACGCCGCGCATTCCCCCGGCGCCGCTCTGGCCGCCGGGGCATCCCGAAGCGGAAAGCTATTACGATACCTCGCCGCTCAAGAAGACGCTGGAGCGTCTCGTCGATTTCGACCGCATCAACGACCTGAAGACGCGCCTGTCGGTCGGCGCGGTCGGCGTCACCTCGGGCAACTTCAAGTATTTCGACAATTACGAGTTCAAGAAGCTCGGCAAGACGATCGGCCCCGAGCACATCATGGCCTCCGGCGCGCTGCCGCCCGGCTTTCCCTCCGTGATGATCGACGGCGAGCACTATTGGGACGGCGGCATTGCTTCCAACACCCCGCTCGACTACGTGCTCGATGCCGAGGTCGAACGCGACATGCTGATCTTCCAGGTTGATCTGTTTTCCGCGCGCGGCGACCTGCCGAACTCGCTGCTGGAGGCAGCCGAGCGCGAGAAGGACATCCGCTATTCCAGCCGCACGCGGATGAACACCGACAAGAACAAGCAGCTGCACAACGCGCGCCGGGCCGTGCGCGACCTGATCGGCAAATTGCCGGACTATCTCAAGAACGATCCTTCCGTCGAATTCCTGGCGAAGGTGTCGCGCGAAAGCACCGTTACGGTGGTGCATCTGATCTACCGCAGCAAGAACTACGAATCCTCGTCAAAAGATTACGACTTCTCGCATGTCGGCATGGTCGAGCATTGGGAGGCCGGCGTGCGCGACGTGCATCTGTCGATGCGCCACAGGGACTGGCTCGAGCGGCCCCAGTCCGGCGAGACCATGGTGACCTACGATCTCACGGGGGACGTCACCGCGCCCCCGGCAAAAAGGAGCGAATAGAATGGGTAGTCTGTCAGGCAAGAACGCCGTCGTGACCGGGTCGACCAGCGGCATCGGGCTCGCCTATGCGCGCGCCTTCGCCGCCGCCGGCGCCAATGTCGTCATCAACGGCTTCGGCTCACCGGAAGACATCGAGAAGGAACGCGCCAAGATCGAGTCCGACTTCAAGGTCAAGGCGATCTACTCGCCTGCCGACATGACCAAGCCCGCCGAGATCGCCGGCATGATCGCGCTCGGCGAGAAGACGTTCGGGTCGGTCGACATCCTCGTCAACAATGCCGGCATCCAGTTCGTCTCGCCGATCGAGGAGTTTCCGCCGGAGAAGTGGGACCAGATCATCGCGATCAACCTGTCCTCGGCCTTTCACGCCATCCGTGCCGCCGTTCCCGGCATGAAGAAGAAGGGCTGGGGCCGCATCATCAACACGGCGTCCGCGCATTCGCTGGTCGCCTCGCCCTTCAAGTCGGCCTACGTCTCGGCCAAGCACGGCATCGCCGGTCTCACCAAGACCGTGGCGCTGGAAGTCGCGACCCACAAGATCACCTGCAACTGTATCAGCCCGGGCTATGTCTGGACGCCGCTCGTCGAGAAGCAGATCCCCGACACGATGAAGGCGCGCAACCTGACGCGCGAGCAGGTCATCAACGACGTGCTGCTCGACGCGCAGCCGACCAAGGAGTTCGTCACCTCCGAGCAGGTCGCAGCGCTCGCGCTGTTCCTGTGCGGCGACGACGCAGCCCAGATCACCGGCACCAATCTCTCGATCGACGGCGGCTGGACGGCAGAGTAATTCCGCGTCGTTTCTGCTGGTCCGCTGTCGTGCCCCCGCTTGATCGGGGCATCCAGTACGCCGCGGCCTATCGAGGCGATCACGGCTTTCTCGGAGCACTGGATCGCCCGGTTCAAGCCGGGCGATGACAGTGAGAGTGCGGCGCGGTCTCTGGCCTAATGCGTCCAGGCCAGCGCCGTCACGAATGCCGACGACAAGTTCAGCTCGGCAAACATGATCTTGCCGGCGACCACGAACAGCACGCTGGCAAGCGTCAGCCGCAGCACCGTCTCGGGCACGCGCGTTGCGCTGTAGCTGCCCACGATGATGCCGGGCAGCGAACCCATCAGAAGCACGCCCATCAGCGCCCAGTCGACATCGCCAAGCGCCCAGTGGCCGATCCCGGCAACCAGCGTCAGCGGCACGGCATGGGCGATGTCGGAGCCGACGATGGACGCCATCGGCAGGCGCGGATAGAGCAGCAGCAGCACCGTCACACCGACCGCACCGGCGCCGACCGACGAGATCGAGACGAGCACGCCGAGCACGACGCCCGTGACGACGGTCGCAACCGCCGTGGTGCGCGCGTCGACCTGTTCGAGGCGATGGCGATAGCGCTCCATGATTGCCTTGCGGAAGATCAGCGAGGTCGCGGTCAGCAGGAGCGCGAAGCACAGCACGACATTGACGAGGCCGCGCTCCGCATCGCTCTTGAGATCAAGCTTCCACAGCACGAACAGCGTCAGCGCGCTTGCCGGAATGCTGCCGCAAGCGAGCCGCAGCACCGCCGGCCAGTGCACGCTCCGCGACCAGCCATGCACCACACTGCCGCCGGTCTTGGTGGCAGCGGCATAGAGCAGGTCGGTGCCGACCGCGGTGGAGGGGTGGACGCCGAACAACAGGATCAGCAGCGGCGTCATCAACGAACCGCCGCCGACGCCGGTCATGCCGACAAGCAGGCCGACAGCGAATCCGGAGGCGACGTAGAGTGGATCGAACATATCAAGGGAATCTTAGGTTGATCTCGTCGGGTGGGCAATACGACGTAGAATAAACTTTCCCTGACGAGCAAGTCGTTGGATTAAATAAGAAAAATCTTTCCGCGGCGCGGCGACAGACAGTCGTTTCGCCCAAATCGGTGCCCTATCGCGAAACAGCCGTTCGCAGTGCTCACGCGCCGACGCCGAGGAAATCCCGCGCCAGGTCAGGGTTGGCGGTAAGCTCGGCGGAGGTGCCCTCGAACACCACGTGGCCGTTGTTGAGGCCGTAGACGCGGGTGGCGAAGCTCAGCGCTGCGGCGACGTTCTGCTCGACCACGATCATAGTGCGTCCCTCACGGGCGAGACCTGCGGCAACGTTGACGAGATCGCGCACGATCAGCGGCGCCAGTCCCTCGAACGGCTCGTCGAGCAGGATGATGCGGGCGTCGCGGATCAGCGCGCGGGCGATCGAGAGCATCTGCTGCTCGCCGCCCGACAGCGTTCGTCCGAGAGACTTGCGTCGTTCCTTCAGGCGCGGAAACACACCGTAGATGCGCTCGAACGACCACGCGTTCGGCGCGGTCAAGGCCGCGATGCGCAGGTTCTCCTCCACCGTCAGGCCGCCGAAGATCGCGCGCTCCTCAGGGACAAGCTGCACGCCCATGTTGGCGATGGCGGATGGAGCGAGACCGCTGATCGGCTTGCCATCGAGCCGGATCTCGCCACTCCTCGGGGCGAGCACACCCATGATCGAGCGCAGCGTCGTGGTCTTGCCGGCACCGTTGCGACCGAGCAGCGCCACGACCTCGCCCTCCTCCACCCGGATCGAGAGGTCGAACAGGACGTGGGAATCGCCGTAAAGCGTGTTGATGCGGTCGACTTCAAGCAGGCTCATGCGCGTGAAGCCCTCCGAGGTAAGCGTCCTGAACCTGCTGGTTGCCGCGGATCTCGTCCGCCGTGCCGTCGGCGAGCAGGCGGCCTTCGTAGAGCACGGTGATGCGCTCGGCGAGGCCGAAGATTGCGTCGAGGTCGTGCTCGACGATGACGATGGTGCAGGTCCGGGCGATGTCGCGGATCAGTGCGCAGGTCGCGGCGCGTTCCGACGGGCTCATGCCGGCGAGGGGCTCATCGAGCAACAGCACCTTCGGGCTCGTCGCAAACGCCATGCCGATCTCGAGCCGCCGCTTCTCGCCGTAGGCGAGGACGTGCGCCGGTGTGTCGGCGCGCGCTGCAAGATCGAGCAGCGCCATGATCGCGTCGATCTGTGCCTCCACCTCCGGCAGGCTGTCGGCCGTTCGCAGCAGGTCGATCCGCAGCGGTCCGCGGCAGCGCGCCAAGGCGGCGATGCGCAAATTCTTCCGCACCGAGAGATTCGGAAAGAGCTGGTTCAACTGGTTGGACTTGGCGATGCCGAACTGCGCGGTCCGGCTGACCCCGTGGCCGGTCACTTGCGATCCGAACAACAGCACATGACCCGAGGTCGGGCTGACCTCGTCCAGCAGCATCTTGAACAGCGTGCTCTTGCCGGCGCCGTTCGGGCCGATCACGGCATGAATGGAGCCGCAGCGCACCTTGAACGAGACGCCGTCAACCGCCTTCAGCCCGCCATAGTTCCGCGCCAGCGCGCAGGCTTCCAGGGCAATGTCGCTGTCGCCGGTGGCGGGTGACGGCAATGGCAGGGCGGTGTCGCGTCCCCTGCTCGATGCAGTTTTCACCGCGACGCCGGCCTCGATCGCCTCGGTCACGGCCTCTGCGGCCTGCCGCGCGGCGAGAGTTCGGCGTTCGGTCCACCAATGGATGATCTCGCCGCAGATGCCGCGGCGCAGGCCGACGACCAGGACGATGAAGGCGATGCCGAGCACCAGCTTCCATAGCGTGGTGAGGCCGGGAATGAGCTGGAGATTGTCGCGCAGCCACAGCCAGACCGCGGCGCCGACCAGCGGTCCGATCAGGGTGTTGGCGCCGCCGACGATGGTCTGGACCACGAGCTGGCCGGACGTCTCCAGCGAGAATGCATCCGGCGGCATGTAGCTCTGGAACGAGCCGAGCAGGCCGCCGGCGAGTCCCGCATAGAGCGCGGCGATGACGAAGGCTGCGAGCTTGTAGGCCGGCACGTTATGGCCGAGCATTGCGACGCGCGCGGTGTTCTCCTTGATCGCGAGCAGGATCGCGCCCACGGGAGAGCGGACGATGCGGCGTGCCAGCACGTAGCCGCCGAAGAAAATCACCGCGAACAGCACGTACATCGGCAGGCCTGCGCCGATGCGGATGGCATGCTCGCCGAAGCCGAGCACGGGCACCGGCACGCCGGGAATGCCGTTTTCGCCACCCGTGTAGTGCGACAGCGGCGAGTTCTCGATGAAATAGGCCATCTGGCCGAACGCCAGCGTGATCATCGTGAAGTAGATGCCGATGCGGCGCACCGCGAGCCAGCCGACGACGAGCCCGAATGCGCCGGCCGATATTGTGCCGGCGGCGAGCGCCAGCCACACGCTGCTCAGGGTGCCGGAAACCAGCAGATACGCCGTGACGAAGCCGCCGACGCCGTAGAACGCGGCCTGGCCGAATGACAGGAGGCCGGCGAGGCCAAACAATATGTCGAAGCCGAGCCCGATCAGTCCCCAGTTCAGCACCCGCGTCAGCAGGTCGATGGAAAAGCCGAGATGCGGCAGCACCACCGGTGCCGCAATCAGCGCGGCAAGAATCGCGAGCTCCGGAATGTGGCTCCGAAGCGCGTTCGATCGCGACTTGTTCATACCCGTCCTTCCGAGCCGAACAGGCCCTGCGGGCGCAACACCAGGAGCAGCGCCATCAGCGCGTAGAGCATCACTTCCGAATAGGAGGAGTTGAATGCGCTGGTGAGGCTGACGATCTCGCCGGCGATCAACCCGCCGACCACGGCGCCCGGGAACGAGCCGAGGCCGCCGAGCACGATCACGACGAAGGACTGCGCCATGAAATTCGCGCCCATGTCCGGTGTCACCGCGACGACCGGAGCATAAAGCATTCCGGCGAGGCCGACTGCGACGACGCCGATCGCGAACACCAGGAGGAAGGTGCGCCGCAGATTGATGCCGAGGATGCCGACCATGCCGGGGTTCTCGATTCCGGCGCGAACCACGAGACCCATCGACGTGCGGTAGAGAACGAGATAGAGGCCGACCAGCAGCGTTGCGATGATGGCGATGAGCTGGAGGCGGTAGGTCGGATAGATCAGGAAGCCGAGCTGCGTTGCGCCCTGTCCCCATGACGGCGTCGGCACGCGCTGCGCGTTGCCGCCGAAGACGGCGCGCACGCACTCCACGAGCACGATGCCGATGCCGTAGGTGACGAGGATCTGGTCTTCATGCGGCCGGCCGTAAAAGAAGCGGATGATCAGGCGCTCGAGCAGAAAGCCGAGCACCAGCATGAAGCCGCAGCCGACCGCAATCGCGAGCAGGAACGACTGGGTGTATTGCAGCATGACGAAGGCGGCATAGGCGCCCACGGCGAACAACGCGCCGTGGGCGAAGTTCAGGACACCGAGCGTGCCCAGGATGATGGTCAGGCCGCTGCTGACGAGCGCCAGCAGCGAACCGAGGGCGAGGCCGTTGAAGGCCTGCGAGGCGAGGGCGGGCCAGCTTGGCATCTGGGCGGCTCAGGTATAGGGGCCGAGCTTGCAGCCGAACAGGTCCGGCGGATTCATCACGCTCTCGCCTTCGGCGACGTCGACGATCTCGTAATAGTCCTCGGGCCCCTTCATCTCCGCCGGCGCCTTGCCGCGCAGGACCGGTATCGGACGCACCATCTGGTGATCCTCGGCGCGGAAATAGACCTTGCCGATCGTGGTCTCGTAGGGCTGCTCCTTCGAGGCCTCCATCGCTTTGATGACCTCGACCGGATTGAAGCTCTTCACCCGCTCGACCGTCAGCGCCCAGAGATAGGTCTGCATGTAGCCGATATGGGCGCCCCAGCGCGGGTGATATTTGTTCTTCGCGACGAAGGCGTCGACGAAGCCCTTCGCGAGCGGATAGCGGTCCGACAGCGTCCACCAGAAGTCGCAACTGCCATAGACGCCCTGCATGATTTCGGCGCCGAGCTCCTTGTCCTGGAACGAGGACAGGTTCGGCACCACCAGCTTCATCTTCTTGAGCACGCCGAATTGCTCGGCCTGCTTGGTCGAGGCGACCGCGTCGGAACCGAAGGCGATGTTGACGAACACGTCCGCACCGCTGTTGGCAATGTTGAGAAGCGCCGAGGAATAGTCGGTGGTGCCGAGCGGAACCACTTCCTTGGCGACCTGCTGCCAGCCCTGTTCCTTCGAGAACTTCGCGAAGCTGTCATAGACGGTGTGGCCGTAGGTATAGTCGGGCACCAGGAAGGCGGTCTTCATGTTCTTGCCGAGCGCCTTGGCGACGACAGGCGCGAGCGCCTTGGCGGCCATGTAGGCGTTCTGCTGCGAGCGGAAGCCATAGCGCTGGCAGTTCTTGCCGGTAATGTCGTTGGAGCCGGCGATGCCCACCATGTAGAGCACCTTTTCGCGCGAGCCCAATTCCTCCAGCGCGATCGCGCTGGCGCTCGACACCGAGCCTGCCAGCATGATCGCCTTGTCGCGCTGGATGAACTGCGTGGCGCTCTGCACGTCGAGATTGGGTTTGCCCTCGGTGTCAGACACCTTGTAGCGGATCTGGCGGCCGAGCACGCCCTTGCCTTGCAGGCCCCATTTCTTCGCGGCATCGCTGCCCGCGTTGATCTCTGAGATCGCAAGCTCGTAACCAAGCTTGAGATCGCCGCCGTCACCGGAGAAAACGCCGGTGAGCGGAATGGTCAGTCCGACGAAGACCGAGTCCGAGGTGACGCCGTCCGGGAAGGTGCCGATGCTGGCCGGCGTCTGCGCCCAGGCGGCGCTACCTGGAAGCACGAGACCGGCAGCGGCGCCGGCGCTTCCGAGCAGAATCTGACGACGATCGAGCTTCATGACTCACCTTCCAAGTTTCATCACCGCCGGATCGGCCGGTGGATTGCGGTTGGGTACGAGCCGGGCTCACGACCCGGCATCGATGTGATCGCTCTCCGCGTCCGGCTGGGACGCCACGCTTCCGGTGAAGGACACGGGATTGAGCCGGCGGCGGTTGACGCTGAGGTCGAAAATGTCGAATCGGTTGTAGTAGCCGACCACGTCATGAAACTGCTTGGGCTCGACGCAGCGGTTGAGGTCGATCTCGGCGTAGAGGATGCCTTCCTCGTCGCGCAGCGCCTCGCCGATCTGCTCGCCGGTCGGATCGAGGAAGAAGGTTTCCGCGCGCGGTGTCGCGTCGAGCACGGCGGCAGCGGAGGCGTCGCGCGCCACCAGCATGTCGCGCGCCGCCTTGTCGAGCACGCCCGCGGTGACGAGGCCGAACACCTTTGCTTCGAAGCAATGCGCGCTCGCCCGGATCCGGGTCGCTGCTGCGATGTGGTAATTGCCGCCACCGGCCGGCCGGCGAGTCGGCCAAACCGGCGGCCAGCTCGAAATATGAAGCTGCTCACCCTGCGCCATCAGCGAATAGCGTGCCAACGGGTTGGTGTTCTCGCCGCAGATCAGTTGCCCGATCTTGCCGAGCCTGGTGTCGACGACGCGCAGGCCCGCGCCGTCGCCGCCGCTCCAGATCAGCTTCTCGTAGAAGGTCGGCACCAGCTTGCGGTGGTGGTTGAGGATCTCGCCGTCCTCGCCGATCAAGAGGTTGGTATTCCAGATGCAGCCGACGCTCGCGGGCGACTTCTCGCTGATGCCGATCGACACCACGACGCCGAGCGCGCGCGCTTCGTCGCGGATCGCCTTGATCTCGGGGCCGTCGACCAGCACAGACTGATCCGCCATGCGGACGAACAGGTCGTGATTATCGATCGGAGCCCAGAGCGCAGCCCATACCGGGAATGCGGGAATGAACGTCTCGGAGAATGCCACGATCTCGGCGCCGGCGGCGGCTGCCTCACGGATGAGCGAGATTGCCTTCTTTGTGGTCGCCGAGCGGTCGAGAAACACTGGCGCGGCATGGACCGCGGCGGCCTTGAAGCGAGGAAGCATGGCTTTGTCCTTGGTTCAGGACAGGCTAGTGGGGTCCCCGGGGCCCCGATACAGACAATCCTGCAAGACGGCTTGCAGGGGGCGGCAATCCGTCCCACCGTACGTCGCTGGCACAACGCTTGCTGTCTGGTCGGGCATGCAGGAGTTCAACTCACTCGACTGGGACGACCTCAAGATATTCCTTCACGCGGCCCGCGGCGGCAGCCTGGGCAGCGCGGCGAAGCGTCTGCGGGTCGACCAATCCACCATCAGCCGGCGGATCGCGCATCTCGAATGCGCGCTCGGCGCGACGTTGTTCGAGCGTTCACCGCAGGGGTTGCGTGTCAACGAAGCCGGCGAGCGCCTGCGCTGTCACGCCGAGCGGATCGAGAGCGCCGTCATAGCGATGCATCAGGACGTGCAGCGCGGCGGCAGCCGGATGGCGGGCCGCGTCCGGCTCGCGACAATGGAAGGTATCGCCTCGCTCTATCTCGCATTCCGCTTCGCACCGCTGCGGCAACGCTATCCCGATCTCACCGTCGAGCTCCTGACCTCCCCGCAGGCGGTCTCGGTCAATCGCCGTGAGGCCGATCTCTTCCTGAGCTTCTTCCGTCCGCCGGGACAGGGCATGGTGTCCGAGCGGCTCGGGAGCTTTCAGCTCGCCCTCTACGGTTCACAAGGTTATCTCGCACGCGAGGGCATGCCCGAACGGCCCGCGGACCTCGCGCGCCACAGCTTCGTCACCTATATCGACGATTTGATCCAGCTAGACTCGGTGCGCTGGCTCGACGACATCATCCGCAATCCTCCGGTCAGCTTTCACTCCAACAGCATGATCGCGCAGATGAACGCCGCGGCCGGCGGCATCGGCCTGGTGCTGCTGCCGAGCTTTGCGGTGGCTGGCCGCAGCGATCTGGTTCCAGTGTTGCATGGGAGGATGTCAACGACGCGCGAGGTCTGGATCAACGTCCACAGCGACCTCCAGTTCGTGCCGCGCATCCGGGCCGTCTCGAGCTATCTCAAGGCGATGTTCAAGTCCGACCCACTGATGCAGGCGGATACGTCAGGCCGTAAGATGCTCGACGCGCTGCTGGTGGCGGATGCCGCGGTCGTCGCATTTCAGAGCGGCTGAAGGCGCGACGGCTAAGCCGTGCGGCGGCCGAACGCCAGCACGTGCAGGCCGAGCCGCTGTCGCACGATCCAGAACAACAGCACCGTCTCGAAGCTGAGCGAGATCGAGGTTGCGGCCGCGGCGCCGTGGCCGCCATAGCGCGGCACCAGCGCAATGCAGAGCACGAGGTTCATCACGAAGGCCAGTGCATAGGCCAGCGCGCAGATCTTCTGCTGCCCGAGCATGTTGAGCAGGCGCTCCACCGGCCCGATCGCGGAGCGCACCACGAGCCCGATCGCGGCGACGAACATGATGTCGTAGCCGACCACGAATTGCGGCCCGAACAGCCACAACAGCGGCTTGCCGAGCGCCAGCAGCACGATGGTCGCGGCCAGCGACGGCCAGAACGTCCAGTTGATGGCATGCGCCACATAGGCCGAGAGGCGCGCCTTGTCTCCGAGCGCATTGTACTCCGCAAATCGATGCGCCGTCGTGGCCGACATCGCGTAGTGGATGAACGAGACCAGCGCCAGCGTCTTCACGACAGCGAAATAGACGCCGACCTCGTCCGAGGGGCGGAATTGCTGCAGCACCAGCACGTCGGTGTAGGACAAGAGCATGTAGAAGCTCTCGACCAGCAGGATCGGTAGTGAGATGGCGAGCCAGCCCCTGATGTCGTAGGCCTTGGGGCCCGGCCCGATGTGATCGGCGAGCTTGCGGTTGAGCGCCAGCATCTGCCCGGTCATCGCGATCCACACTGCACCTGCGCTCGCGACCATCGCGGCGACCGCGCCGAGATGATAGCCAAGCAGGAAGGCCGCGGCCGTGAGGCCGATGATCAGCGCCTGGCGGATGATGAATTGCGGCATCAATCCGAGCTGCATCCAGTCATGCGAGCGCGCGATGCCGTCCTGAGTGTTGGCGACGACGAAAGCAGGAAGCGTCATGCAGCCGATATAGAGCGGCAGCTCCTCGGCCGGATCGATCCAGGGCGACAGCAGCTTGACGATGCCGGCAAGCGCGAGCGAGGCCAGCGAGGAGACGGCAAAGGTCAGCCAACGGCTGCCGGAGAGAAAGCCGCGCAGCAGCGCTTGCTCGCCGCTGGTGCGGTACTCCGGGATGATCTTTTGCGCCGAGGCGGAGATGCCGAAATCCATCATGCTGCCGAGCAGCAGCACCCAGGTCCAGACATAGACATAGATGCCGTAGTCGGACGTGCCCATCCAGCGCGCAAGCAGAACCTGCGAGACATAGGCGAGACCCGCGCTGATCACGCGGATGATAAAGATGGTGCCGGCGAGCCGCCGCGTCAGCGACGCCTCGCTCGATCCGCCCGTCAGCTTGGCCCGCAGCCGCGCGATCAGTCCGGCCGATGCGGTCGTTGCGGGTTGTGCGTCCATCACGGCCACGTCGAACAGTCCCCAGGCGTGCCGCAAGCTGCGGCATGCCTGGGAACTAGCAACCATTCGTTAAGATTCGGTTGGGTGAAGACGCTATTGCCCCACTCTCAGCTGTCGTCCCGGACTGGCGCTGCGCTTGTCCGGGACGACAGCTGAATGTGGAGCGCGAGCCGAGCAACTCACCCGTTGCCGCCCGGACTGTCGCCACGAGCGAGAGCGTCGGCTCACTCCAGATTCGTATTGAACTCGTACGCCTTCTCCGGTCCGACCAGCGTGAACTTCAGCGCCGCACCATCCGGCTTGGCGCCCGGCGGCAGCCCGTCGAGCTCGAAAGAAAACCGCGTCACCCCAGGCGGGCCGTGCGGCACCGGCGCCGGAATCGGCAGCGCCCAATCGGGCGTCGGCCCTTCCACGAACAGATTGACGTTGCGGCTGTCCGGCGTCACCACGTCGACCACCACATTCTTGGGCCCGTCACGCTTGGCGTCGCGGATGGTAAGCGGATTGGGGTCGCCGATATTGGCGGGCTTGGGCACGGTGTCGAGCGCGGCCCGCAAGTTCGCATCCTCGGTCGAGGCGACGCTGTTGAAGCCGAGCTCGGCGCTGGCCTCGACCGGAATGCAGAGCTTCTCGCAGACCGCGTAATTGATCTCGGCGCGCAAGGTCACGGGCTTGTCGGCCGCCTTGGCGACGATGCGCAAGGGCAGCACGATCTGGTTGTGGTAGCCGATCGAATGGCCGCCCGCGCCGTCGTCGAATTTCAGCGGCGCCGGCCACATGATCGTCACCGCCTCGACATTCTCGGACTTCGAGAAGTCGAACCGCGGTGGAACGCCGGAATCGCCGGGTGTGCGCCAGTAGGTCTTCCAGCCGGGCTGGAGCTGGAACGCGATACCGCCAAGCAGGACCGCGCCGCTGCGCGATCCCGCCAACAGCCGCACCGCGGAATGTCCGTCGCGCTGCCACGGCGAAGCGTCATCGGCGCGTGCTACGATGGCCAACGACGACGCAAGCAGGGTTGTCGCGACGCCAATCGCCGCACGCAGGGGAACTCTTGTCAGCATGGCACGTCTTTACAGGGTCGGCCCAGGGCAAACCATTGAATTGCTTGTGATGGATGCACTTGAATCAAGTCGGAGCAAGGCTTGATTTGACAGCCGCCCGGCCCGACATCAGGATAGGAATTGAAACCGGAGTGCTTCACCGATGGCTCCCACAGGCAAGAGGACGGGCGAAAGCACCCGCAGCTCGGGCCCCGCACTGCCCAATTCGGCCGGTTATCTCGACGGCCGGCTCCTGATTGCGATGCCCGTGATGGGCGATTCCCGGTTCGAGCGGTCGGTGATCTATCTCTGCGCCCATTCGGCCGAGGGAGCGATGGGCATCATCGTGAACCACCCCGCCGGCAGCATCGACTTCCCCGAGCTGTTGCAGCAGCTCGGCATTATCAAGAAGGGCGAGCACATCAAGCTGCCGGAGAATGCCGAAAGCATGAAGGTGCTGCGGGGCGGACCGGTCGACACCGGCCGCGGCTTCGTGCTGCATTCCAGCGACTTCTACATCGAGAACGCGACGCTGCGGATCGATGACGGCGTCTGCCTCACCGCGACCGTCGACATCCTGCGCGCGATCGCCCACGGCTCCGGTCCCAAGCACGCCATTCTCGCGCTCGGCTATGCCGGCTGGGCGCCGGGACAGCTTGAGACCGAGATCCAGAGCAACGGCTGGTTGCATTGCGATGCGGATGCGGATCTGATTTTCGGCGACGACGTCGACGACAAATACAACCGCGCTTTGCAGAAGATCGGCGTCGATCCCGGCATGCTCTCGAACGAGGCCGGGCACGCGTAGCCGCTATAGCCGCACTCGCGACATCCTCCGGTGTCGTGCGTCATCCTCTGCTGTCGTCCCGGACAAGCGCGCGCAGATCCGGGACCCATACTCCCAGGGCGATGTTCGAGGCAGGCCGGTCACTGCAAGTCTTCGCCAAACCACGTCCTGTGGTTATGTGTCACGGATCTGCGCTTCGCACATCCGGGACGACAGCGGAATGTGGCGCCTCTACTCCGCCGCCTGCTGCTGCACCGTCGGCTCGGTTCCTGCCACCGTCGCCCGGCGCATGTCGCGGGGCTGGGACTGGTCGTAGCGGCGGACGCGGTGCATGGTCTGGCGGTTGTCCCACATCACGAGGTCATGCAGCTTCCATTTGTGGACATAGACGAATTCCGGCTGCGTCGCATGCTCGTTCAGGTCGCGCAGCAGCAAGCGGCCCTCGGGCACGCTCATGCCGACGACCTTGCCGGCATGCGACGAAAGATACAGCGATTTGCGGCGATGGACGGGATGGGTCCGCACCAGCCGCTGCAGCACCGGCTTGAACATCTCCTTCTCCTCGTCGGTGTATTCGGTGAAGCCGAGCGATCCCCGCGAATACATCAGCGAGTGCTCGCAGACGAGGTCCTCGATCTCCGCCTTGGTCTCGTCGTCGAGTGCGTCATAGGCCGCGCGCATGTCGGCGAATTCGGTGTTGCCGCCCTTCGGGTTCACCACGCGCGCCGACAGCAGCGAGAATTTTGCCGGGATGGGACGGAACGAGCTGTCGGAGTGCCAGAGGCAGTTGCCGAGGTTGAACAGATGCGTGCGGCTGTCCTTCGCCAGCGGCTTGCCGTCCTTGCCGAGATTGGAGACGTCGTTCAGGCCGGATTGCAGCCGGTAGTCTTTCGCCTTGGTCACGGTGCCGCCGCGCGCGTCCTCGCGCCGGCCGAAATTCAGCGCGAAGGCCATCTGCTGCTCGTCGTTGATATCCTGGTCGTGGAAAACCAGAACCGCATATTTGTCCATGGCCGCCTCGACCTGGCGCGCTTCATCCGGTGTGAGAGGCTTTCGCAAGTCGAGGCCGGAAACCTCGCCGACAAAATGCTTCTGAAGCTGCCGGATGGCGATCGTCATGACGTTCTCTCCCGCGGGTCGCGAGCGGTTACCCCCGCTCTGTTGACGAAAAAGCTACTCCCGCGTCAGTCGTTGTCAACGCTTCGAGCGCATGGCTCTCACGCGTTGCGCGCCATCAGGCCACCATCGACCGGGATCACCGCGCCCGTGAGGAACGACGCCGCCGGCAGGCACAGGCTCAGCGTCATATGCGCGACCTCCTCGGGGTCGCCGTAGCGGCCGAGTGCGGTGCGGCGCTTGGCGTAGATGGTCTTGTGCTCCTCGGAAATGCGGTCGGTGATGGCGGTGCGGATCGGCCCGGGGCAGATGCAGTTGACGGTGATGCCCTCGCGGCCGAGCTCCACCGCCAGCGAGCGGGTGAGGCTCGCAACGCCACCCTTCGCTGCCGAATATGGGCTGTGCAATGCGGTGGCCCCGAGCGCTTCGGTCGAGGCGATGTTGACGATGCGCGGGCTCTTCGACTTGCGCAAATGGGGCAGCGCAGCGCGGATGATGCGCGGATGCGCCGTCAGCATCACGGCGATGCCCTTGGCCCAGGCGTCCTCATAGGCCTCATCGTCGATCGCGACACGCACGGAGATGCCGGCATTGTTCACGACGATGTCGATTGCCCCGAAATGCGCGGCGACATCGCCGACCACGCGCTTGATCTCGCCGCCGTCGGCGACGTCGAGCTTCCACGCCCTTGCTGAGCCGCCGCTCGCCGCAATTTCCCTGGCGACAGCATGCGCGCCTTGCTCGTCGAAATCCGTGACGGCCACGTTCGCGCCCTCGGCGGCGAACACACGCGCGGTCGCGCGCCCCATGCCGCTGGCCGCGCCGGTGACGAGAACCGTGAGGCCCTTCACGGACCGGCTGAGCTCCCTGGAGTCGGACATGCTGTTTTCCTCGCGCCGTGCTTGTTCTTGTTGTGATTGACAAGGCTGGCATCGATCCGCAGACAGGTCAAACAAGCAAGACGAAAGGGGAGGCCGCGATGGCGAACGAACTCGATTTCTCGGGCAAGCAGGTGCTGGTGGTCGGCGGTTCCAGCGGCATCGGCAACGGCATCGCGCAGGCTTTTCGCGCGAGAGGCGCGCATGTCGCGGTTTGCGGCACGCGTGCTCGGCCTGCGGAATATTCCATCGAGGCAGGCTCCGATCTCACGGGCCTCGCCTATGCCCAGCTCGACGTCGGCAATGCCGGAGCGGTCGAGGCGTTCACGCCGTCCTTCGACAGGCTCGACGTACTCGTGCTCGCGCAGGGCGCGGTGCTCTATCGCCGCGGCGAGTTCGAGATGGCCGGCTTTCGCAAGGTGGTCGAGGTCAACCTGATGAGCCTGATGGCCTGCGCGACGCGCTTTCATTCCATGTTGCGGGATTCCAAGGGTTCGCTGATCATCGTGTCCTCGACCGCGGCCTATCATTCCACCATGGGCAATCCCGCCTACAACGCGTCGAAGACCGGCGCGGTCGGATTGACGCGGACGCTGGGCGAGGCGTGGGCCGAGGACGGCATCCGCGTCAACGGCATCGCGCCGGGGCTCGTCGACACCAAGATGACGAAGGTGACGACCGACAATCCGAAGCGGCTCGAAGGCGCGCTCGCGCGCATCCCGCTGCGGCGATTGGGCACGCCGGCCGACATGGCGGGCGCGGCGCTGTTCCTGGCCTCGCCGCTGTCGTCCTACATCATCGGCCAGACGCTGGTCGTCGACGGCGGGCTCATTCTCTAGTCCCGTGGAACTGCACTGCTTCTGATCGGTTACTTGGGTTGACCCCCCGAGGAGGAGCAACATGGATACGGATCGGATTGTTGGATCGGCCAAGGAATATGCCGGACGCGCGGAAGGCGCGATCGGAGACGTCGCAGGCGATGCGAAGACGCAGGCGTCGGGCAAGGCACGGGAAGCTGCAGGCACGGTGCAGAATCTCTACGGCCAGGCCAAGGATGCGGTGCGTGATGCCACGGACACCGCCGCGAGCTACGCCAAGGACGCCTACGAGAACAGCGGCGAGACCTTCCGCGACGGCTCGAAGGCGATCGCGCAGAAGGTGCAGGACAACCCGCTCGGCGCGCTGCTGGTCGCCGGCGGCATCGGTTTCGCGCTGGCGCTCCTGATGTCGCGACCCGCGCGCCGCCCGCCGCCGCGTTGGCGCTATTAATTTAGGGCCGAGCAATACCGCGTCGTTCCGGGGCTCGCGTTGCGCGCGTCCTGGAACGACATCTCAAATCAACACAGATTACCGGAATATCTCCGCCGATCGCCCGACGTTGGCAGGCGGGCGCGGAATCCCTGGATTGGAATTCGGATTGCGCGGCCCTGGGGCCGGCGTCCATTGCCGCGGCTGCGGAGAGCCGAAGCCGAAGAAATCCCGGACTGCGGGCGTTGCCTGGGCCGGCTGTTGCGGCGGGACCTGCGGCTTCTTCGGCGCGAGCTTCGGCGGCGCGATCACCGCGGCCGCTCCCGGCGAACGTTGAGCCGCACCGCCGTCGGGCGTCGTTGCGGCCATTGGCGTGTCGCCCTTGGCCTGCTCGCGGCCGACCTCCCGATGCGGCCAGGCATAATCGTCGGCGCGGCCGGCCGGAGCCGCCAGCGGTTCACCCTTCACCATGGTCTTGGCCGCGAGCGCATCGACGGCAGCTGGACGCGTACCCGGCCCACCCAGCAATTGATCGGTCGAGATCGAGGCCGCAACCAGCGGCACGATCGGCCCTGCCAGCGGCCGCGGCGCCGGCTTGCCCGGCTCGGCGCTGGTATCGGGGGTAGCGGGCTCGCTCGGCAGCGCGATCGGGCCGAAGCGTCCCGCAAGCAGGCGCGTGATCTCGCGCTCGACATAGTGCGCGAGCTTGCGCGCGCCGGCCTTGGTGAAATAGACGCCGTCGGAGCTGCGGAGCTGACGGATCTGGCCTTCGAAGTCCGGGCCCTTCTGGAGGAAGCGGCCGGCTTCGTCGACAAAGCCGTCCCACACGTCGACATAGGTGATGCCGGCCTTGGCCGCGCCCTCACGGTACAGCGAATCCAGGAACAGCGTGTCCGCGGTGCCCTTCGGTCCGCGAACTGCGGGCAGGCCGACCCAGAGCACGGGCACGCCCTTGGACTTGAGGAGGTTGGCGAGCTCCTCGATCTTCTTGCCGTAGTGCTCGACCCAGCGGTCGTCGCGGAATTCGTAGAGGCCGTTCGGGTTGCGCGCGGTCTTCTCCGGCGCGGCCGCAGGCGTGTCTGCATTGTCGGCGTCGTCCTGCGGCAGGTCGACATCGGCAGGCTTGTCGTCGGGCTTGGCGGCGGTATCGGTGCCGCTGGGCTTGGCGTCGCCGGGCTTGGTGTCACCCGGCTTTGCTTGCGGCTTGGCGCGCGCACCCTTGTCGTTCTTCTTGTCCTTGTCAGAGGCCTTGTCCGGCTTCTCGGCGGCGGGCTCGCGGATCGCGATGCGGTCGTTGAGGCCGAGCATGACGACGATCACGTCGGGCTTTTCGGTCTCGAGAATGCCCCTGGCCGCCGCCGCCCAGTCCGCGGGCTCACCCTTCGGCTGATACTTGATGAGGCCGGACGTGGTCTTGTGCTTGCGGATCACGCCCATGTCGGGCTGCTCGCTGTAGGCGTCTTCCAGGCCATAGGCGAGCCAGTCGGCCATGGCATCGCCGATCACCAGCACGTTCTTCTCAGGGATGGTGTCGCGCTTGGCCGGCCCCGGTGCGCGCGAAAAATCCTGGCGCGGCGCCTGCGGCTGTTGCTGATGGTACGGTGCGAAGAAGTCGCCGCCGAACCATCCGCCGCCACCTCCGCCCCGTGGCGGGGGTGGCGCCGCGCGCTGCGGCGGGCCGCCGAAACCGGGGAAGTTGAAGAATTGCGCCGAGGCAGGTCCTGCGACCGAGACCAGGATCGCAAGCGCCGTCCCCAGCGCGATCAGCGGGCCGGTCTCGGTCAGCGCCTTGAACAGGGACTTCTTCGACATGCGATCACGGGCACGCGCAAGGGGATTTGGAAGTAGCTCAATATAATAACGGAATCAGGCCGCAAACGGGCAATTCTCTTTGCAGATTCTTCTCCATACGCCGGGGAGCAGCCGCTGGCGTCAAGGTGCCTGCCAAAATCCGCCTCAGGGTCACTTTCGGCGCGATTTTACCGCCCGCGCAGCCGGTCCAGCACGTCCGATGAGGCAAACCCGTCGGCGGGCACCCCGATCGAGGCCTGGAAGTGGCGCAGGGCTTCCCGGGTCTGACCGCCGAACTGGCCGTCCGGGGTGCCCTTGTAGAAGCCGCGCTGGGCCAGCAGCTGCTGCAGTTCCAGCCGCTCGGTGCGCGCCAACTCCCGCTCCTGGCGGGGCCAGGGCTGCACGAAGGGCTGCCCCCCGCGCAGGCGGTCGGCGAAATGGCCGATCGCCAGCGCATAGGCCTCGGCCGGGTTGTACTTCATGATGACGCGGTAATTCTGCAGCATCAGGAAGCCCGGTCCTTGCGCGCCGGCCGGTGCCAGCAGATAGGCTTTCTCCGCCGTGCGCGGGAAGGGCTGGCCGGTCGCCCGCTTCAGCCCAAGCTTCTCCCATTGCGCGATCGTCATCGCCTTGGCGCGGTCGGCCAGCATGTAGTTGAAGCCCTGGGGCACCACGACCTCGTAGCCCCAGGTCTGGCCGGGCTGCCAGCCGTCCTTCTTCAGGTTGTTGGCGGTGGAGGCGATCAGGTCGGTGGGATTGTCGACGACGTCGCGCCTGCCGTCACCGTCGCCGTCGACCGCAAAGCGCTTGAACGCGGTCGGCATGAACTGCGTCGGGCCGAAGGCGCCGGCCCAGGAGCCGCGCAGCTGCTCAGGCCTGAGATCGCCGCGGTTGAGGATCTCCAGCGCGGAGAGGAACTCGTCCTTGAAATAGGCCTGGCGGCGGCCGATGCAGGCGAGCGTCGCGGTCGATTGCAGCACGCTGCGGTCGCCCATCTGCGTCGAGTAATTGGACTCGATGCCCCAGATCGAGGCGATGATGTAGCGGTCGACGCCGGTGGCCTTTTCGGTGGCGTCGAACTGCGCCTTGTACTTGGCGAGAATTTCGCGGCCCCTGGCGAGGCGGTTGTCGTTCACCAGGATGTCGAGATAGTCCCAGATCGACTTGGTGAATTCCGGCTGCGAGTCCATCAGGTCCATGATGCGCAGGTCAGGACCAAGGCCTGCGGTGAAGCGCTGAAAATTCTCCTGCGTGATGCCGCGCCGTGCGGCATCGGGCCACATCGCGGCGACGCAATTGCTGAAATTGCCCGCGGCCTCGCGGATCGCGGCGGCCGTCATCAGCGGATGGCCCGAGGCGCCGTCCTCGCCGCTCCAGGGTTGCGCGCCGCCGGGGCCGGGCGGCGCTTGCGAAGGTGCCGGATTGGAGCCGGAAAAGATCCCGCCGAACAGGTTGGACAGGCCGTTCTGCGCCTGGGCGTGCGCGCAGGCCGGCAGCAGCGAAGCGGCAGCAACCATCGCTGCGCCGGTCAGAAATCCCGCCCGTTTTGCCAGCCCTGCCATCGTTTGCATCATGTCCCACCCGTCGGCCTGAAAAAATCCGCCACAGGAGGCCCGGTTAGCGTTGCCAATAGCTTAACAAAGGTGAAATTTTGGTGACGGCCTTTTTCTTAACTCTGTCGGGGCGAGGCCCCACATCCGCCTTTGTTGCCGGCTGCAAACAGGCTAGCAAGATGACATTGCTCCCGTCACATGTGTCTCCAGGTATTCGATCGATCACATGAGAATTCGCAAAGCTGTATTCCCCGTCGCCGGCCTCGGCACCCGCGTCCTGCCTGCCACCAAGGCGATGCCGAAGGAAATGTTGACCATCGTCGACAAGCCGCTGATCCAGTACGTCTATGACGAGGCGAAGGAAGCTGGTATCGAGCACTTCATCTTCGTCACCGGCCGTAACAAAAGCGTCATCGAGGATCATTTCGACCGCATGTTCGAACTCGACACGACGCTGGCCGCGCGCGGCAAGAAGGCCGAGCAGGACGTCCTGGCGCAGAACCAGCCGGAGGCCGGCGCCGTCAGCTTCACCCGCCAGCAGGCGCCGCTCGGCCTCGGCCACGCCGTCTGGTGCGCACGCGACATCGTCGGCAACGAGCCGTTCGCCGTGGTGCTGCCCGACGAACTCGTGCTCAACACGCCCGGCTGCCTGAAGCAGATGATCGAGATGGCATCCTCGCTTGGCGAGAAATCCAATCTGATCGCGGTCGAGGCGGTGCCCGATCACCTGACCCATCAATACGGCATCTGCGGCGTCGGCAAGCGCAACGGCAAGATGTTCGAGGTCGACGGCATGGTCGAGAAGCCGGCCAAGGGCACGGCGCCCTCCAATCTCTCGATCACCGGCCGCTACATCCTTCAGCCGGAGATCTTCAAGATCCTGGAAACCCAGGAGCGCGGCGCCGGCGGCGAGATCCAGCTCACCGACGCCATGATCGGGCTTGCCAAGACGCAGAAATTCTTCGGCGTCGAGTTCGAGGGCGAGCGCCATGATTGCGGCTCCAAGCCCGGCTTCCTGCGCGCCAACATCGCCTACGGCATGAAGCGCCCGGAATTGCGCGACGGACTGATCGCCGAGATGAAGAAGTATCTGGGGCAATAGCGCCGGATTCTCGGCACCGAACCCTTCCCTGTGGTTATGGTCCCGCGTTCGCGGGGACGACACCGATGGTATGGCGGATTGCGTCGCGCCCAACCACAGCCGTGGAGTAGCCTCACGCCGCCAGCGACAGCTTGGGAATGCTGGCAACCACCGACTGGTTGCGCCCGCCGGCTTTCGCGGCATAGAGCGCCTTGTCGGCGGCGGCGACCAGGACCGGCCAGTCCATGCCGGCGGTGGGGACGAGGCCGGCGATGCCGCAGGAGACCGTCGAAATCGCCTGATCGTCGGACCAGCCCTGCACCTTGAGGCGGATCGTCTCGGCGACCTTGAAAGCGTCGTCCGGCGAGGTGTTCGGCAGTAGTACGGCGAATTCCTCGCCGCCATAGCGGGCGGCGCAGTCGCCGGCGCGGCTCACGGAATCGGAAATGCAGATGGCGATGCCGACCAGCACCTGGTCGCCGGCCTGATGGCCGAACGTGTCGTTGTAGGCCTTGAAATGATCGGCATCGATCATCAGGAGCGCGAGCGGCGCCTTCTGACGCATCGCGCGCCGCCATTCGACGTCGATGACGATATCGAACTTGCGGCGGTTCCTCAGGCCCGTGAGCGCATCCGTCGTCGCCATCTCCTCGAGCTTTCGCTCGGCGTCGGCGCGCCGGCCGATCTCGCGCGCGAGCACGAGCGTCGATCCCAGCACGAACAGCGCGAGCACCAGCACCACGGCGCCGATGCGGAACGCCTCCCTCTGCCAGAGCGCGAACACTGCGGCCACGGGCTTGCCCGCCACCACGAACAGCGGTCCGCTGTCGCCGCTGCGGACATAGAGCCGCGGCGTCGGATCGACCGGGCCCTGTCCGGAATAGGAAGCGCCGACCCGGAGATTGTCGGCCTTCCAGCTCCGGCGGTCGTTCAGGTTCGTGCCGATGATGTCGAGATCGAACGGCCGCCGCATCATGATGGTGCGGTCGCGCTTGAGCACGGTGATGGTGTCTTCAGGGTCGAGATTCAGCCGCTCGAACAATTCGTGGAAATAGCTGAAGCGAATCGAGCCTGCGACGACGCCGAGGAAGCCGCCGTCGGTATCGCTGACGCGCCGGCTCAGCACGATGGAATAGGCGTTGCGGAACAGCATCGGGCGGCTGATGAAGAGCCCGGCTCCGGGATTGTCGCGGTGGACCGTGAAATAGTCCTCCTCGCTCCGGTTCTCGGTGAGGGGATCGAGCGTGGAAGCATCGATGATCAGCCGGCCCTCGGCATCGAACACCTGGATGGCGCCGAAATGCCGGGCCGTCGTCGCGTGGTCGAACAGGATCAGGTGGCGGATCGTCCTGGAGACCGTCGCGAGCTCGGGCAGCAGCATGTTGCTGGCGACCGCCTTCAGCGAAAGGTCGTAGATTTCGATGTTGCGGCCGATGTCGGACTCGATGGTGGTCGCGAGGTTCTCCAGCGTCTGGCGAGCGAGCGCCTCCTCGCCGCGGCGCATGTCCAGCATCACATTGACGCAGATGGCCGAGAAGCCGGTCACCGTCACCACGGACGAGATGATCAGCAGCTTCGCCGAAATCCGCCACGGCCGCCGGGCCGTGATTTCGCGCCATCCAAAGGGCATCGTTCGCTCCCGATACCAGTGGATGCGCCTGAAAGCTTGCGTAGTGTTTAAGGCAGGACGGCGCTACCGCAATGAGTTAAGAATCGGTGTATGGGTCGAACGGTTTTAGGCAGGCCGGGCGGGACTTCGGACGAGAGGACGCTGGTGAACGACTACGACGCGTTGCGCGACTATCTGATGCGGCAGAAGCAGGAGGAGTTCGTGCTGAGCTTCGAGCAGATCGAGGAGATCATCGGCGTGGCGCTGCCGCGCGCGGCGCATCGTGCCTCCTGGTGGGACAGCCTGCGCAGCCCCGACATCCAGATGCCGCAACGCGAGGCCTGCCTCGCCGCGGGCTTCGTGGCGACGCGGATGCCGGACGGTCAGAGCGTGCGGTTCAGGAAGCAGAAGCCGCAGAAGCGGTGAATTCGCCCCGCATGATCCTGCGCTGGCTGAGGGGGATCCTTGGCACAGCGCTGATCGGATTGGGCCTGCTATTCGCACTCGCCTTCGAATCCCGCTACTGGCGCTGGCGCGACTGCTTCAACGAACTCGGCCGCTGCTACGATCCGGTCTCGCAGGACGTCTATCTCGAACAGGCGGGATTGGTATGGGTCGGTCTTGCGGTGGTCTCGCTGCTGCTGGGGCTTGGACTGGTGATGAATCTGCGGCGCAGACAGAGCTAGCTCGCCGCTTCCAGCCGCACTTCCGTCAGCAGGCGCATCGCCGCATCGGCGTCCATCGGCTCGCCGAAGGCGAAGCCTTGCGCGTATTCGCAGCCCATCTGGTAGAGCTCGACCGCATCGGAATCGGTCTCGGCGCCCTCCGCCACCACGTCCATGCCGAGATCGTGCGCGAGCGCGATGATCGACTTCAGGATCACCGGGCGGGTGCCGCGGCTGGTGGTGCGCACGAAGGACTGGTCGATCTTGATGGTGTCGAAGGGGAAACGCTGGAGATAGGCCAGCGACGAGTGACCGGTGCCGAAATCGTCGAGCGACAGCCCGGTGCCGAGCTCGCGGATCCGCGTCAGCATCTGCGCCGCGTGCTCCGGATTCTCCATCACCAGCGATTCCGTCAGCTCCAGCTTCAGCGTGCCGCGCGCCACCGAGGAGCGCGACAGCACGGTGCGGATGTCGTGGATCAGATCGTGGCGCAGCAACTGCCGTGAAGACACGTTGACGGAGGCGAAGATCGGGTCGCGTGAGCGCATCGCGCGCTGCCACACCGATAGCTGCTTTGCGGTCTGGTCGAGCACGAACATGCCGAGGTCGACGATCAGCCCAGTCTCTTCCGCGATGGTGATGAATTCCGAAGGCGCCATGCGTCCGAGCTTCGGATGATCCCATCGCGCCAGGGCCTCGAAGCCGGCGATCGAGCGATCCTCCAGCCGCACGATCGGCTGATAAAGGATGGTGATCTCCTGCCGCTCGATGGCGCGGCGCAGCTCGCTTTCCAGCGTCAGGCGATCCGTCTTCCGCGCGCGCATGGCGGGCTTGTAGACGTCGATGCGGTCGCCGCCGATGCGCTTGGAATGATACATCGCCAGCTCGGCGTCCTTGATGATCTCGTCCGTCAATTGTGCTTGCGGATCTGAGAGCGCCAGCCCGATCGAGGCCGTCAGGAAGATCTCGCGGTCGTTGAAGGCGATCGGCGCGCGGATGGTCTTGCGGATGGTCTCGGCGAAGGCGGTGATGCGGGCCGGGTCCTGTTCGGAGAGCAGGATCAGGCCGAACTGGTCGCCGGCCATCCGGGCCAGCGTGTCCTGCGGCTTCAGGATACGGGTGAGGCGGCGGGCCAGCGTCAGCAGAATGGAATCGCCGACCGCGATGCCGACGGAATCGTTGACCTGCTTGAAGCGGTCGAGATCGATCACCATCAGCGTCGGCCGCAGCGTCGGCATGGTCTTGGCGAAGTTGGCGACAGCACCCAGCCGGTCCATGAACAGCTTGCGGTTGGGCAGGCCGGTGAGGTTGTCATGCACGGAATCGTGCAGCAGGCGTTCCTCGGCGTTGCGGAGCTCGGTGACGTCGGTGAGCGTGCCGACGACGCGCGAGACCTCGCCGTCGGAGCCGACCACCGGACGGGCCTTCAGCGCGAACCACATGAAATGACCGTCCGGCGTGCGCAGGCGGAAATCCTGCACCAGGCGGCCGCGGCGCTGGTCGAGCACACTGTCGAGCGCGGCGCGGAAACGGTCCTGGTCGAGCGGATGCAGCACCTCGAGCCAGGACGCCGCGGGGCCTTCCAGCGTGCCGCGCTTGAGTCCGAGCAGGGCCTCGGTCTCGGGGCTGGTGAACACCTTGTCGGCGGACACGTCCCAATCCCAGATCAGATCGCCGGAGCCGGCGAGCGCCAGCGCCCGCCGCTCGATGTCGGAGACGATGCCGGTGGTGGCGCCGCCGCCGGCGAAGGCGTGCTGCATCACTGTGAATCCGATCAGCATCACGATCAGCACGAGGCCGCCGAGCAGGGCTGGGCCGACGATGTCGTTGGTGACGGAGCCGGCGACGGTCATGCCAGCCGCGACCACCCAGACCACCAGCAGGAACCAGGTCGGGATCAAGAGCACCGCGCGGTCGAAGCCGTGGGTGGAGAGATAGACGATCAGCGCAAAGCCGGCGAAGGCGATCAGCACCAGCGAGATGCGCGCGATGCCGGAGGCCACGGCCGGATCGAACAGCGCCAGCGCCACCAGGGAGCCGAGGAAGGCGAGCCAGCCGATCGTGATGTGGGAATAGCGGACGTGCCAGCGGCTGAGATTGAGGTACGCGAACAGGAACACAAGCAGCGTTGCCGCAAGGATGGCCTCGCCCGCCGCGCGCCAGATGCGCTCGGCGTTGTTCGACATGTCGAGCACCTTGCCCCAGAAGCCGAAATCGACGCCGATATAGACCAGCACCGCCCAGGCCAGCGCCGCGGCGGCCGGGAACATGATGCTGCCCTTGACGACGAACAGGATGGTCAGCACCAGCGCAAGCAGGCCGGAAATGCCGATCACGATGCCCTGGTAGAGCGTGAAGGAATTGACCTTGTCCTTGTAGGATTCCGGCTCCCACAGATAGAGCTGCGGCAGCTTGTCGGTGCGCAGCTCCGCGACGAAGGTGACGACGGCGCCGGGGTCGAGCGTGATGCGGAACACGTCGGCGGTGGCGCTTTCCTGACGTTCCGGGCGGTCGCCGATCGAGGGCGTGATGGTCGCGATGCGCGACAGGCCGAGGTCGGGCCACAGCAACCCCGAGGAGACGATGCGATAATGCGGGGCGACGATCAGGCGGTCGAGCTGGTCGTCGGTATTGTTGGCGAGCGCGAACACCACCCAGTTCTGCCCGCCTTCGCGGGCGCGCACCTCGATGCGGCGGACGATGCCGTCGGTGCCGGGCGCGGTGGAGACCTGGATGCGATCGGCATCGCTGCGCTGATGCTCGAGCACGCCGGTGAGGTCGATCGCGGGCGCGTCGCTGCGGACGCTGACGGCGTCCAGCGCGCGCGCGGGATACGCGGCGACAAGAATCATGAGGCCCAGCGCGATGGGCGCGAGGCACCTGATCAGACGCAAGGTCAGTTCTCCGCGTTCGACGCAAACTCTGAGTGCAAGGCGAATCTAGAAGGCGATTCAGACCGGACCGAAGTGGTTCGGCGCGTCGCGATAGATGCCATGAAAGCGAGGAAAATCAAAGGGTTTCCGGCTTGGCCTGTGGGCCGGCGGCCTAGGCCTCCAACACAATTTTGCCAATATGTGCGCTCGTTTCCATGCGCCGGTGGGCGTCGGCCGCCTTTTCCAGCGGGAAAGTGCTGTCCATCACCGGCTTGATGCGGCCTTCGCGCAGAAGCGGCATCACTTTTGCCTCGATCGCGGCCACCATCGCCGCCTTGTCCGCATTAGTACGGGGGCGCAGCGTCGAGCCGGTATGGGTCAGGCGCTTGACCATCACCTTGGCGATGTTGACGCTGACCTTGGGGCCGTTAAGGGTCGCGATCTGGACGATGCGGCCGTCGACCGCCGCGGCATCATAGTTGCGGTCGACATAGTCGCCGGCGACCATGTCCAGGATCAGGTTGACGCCAAGGTTGTTGGTCTCGGCCTTGACCACGGCGACGAAGTCTTCGGTCTTGTAATTGATGGCGCGATCGGCGCCCAGCTTGAGGCAGGCATCGATCTTGTCCTGCGATCCCACCGTGACGAACACCTTTGCACCGAATGCTTTCGCAAGCTGGATCGCCATGGTGCCGATGCCGGAGGAGCCGCCATGGATCAGCAGCGTCTCGCCGGCCTTGAGGCCCCCGCGCTCGAACACGTTGTGCCAGACCGTCATCAGGGTTTCCGGCAGCGCGCCGGCTTCCTTGATCGACAAGGCCGGCGGCACGCTCATCGCCTGGGCATCCTGGGCGATGCAATACTGCGCATAGCCGCCGCCGGCGACCAGCGACATCACCTTGTCGCCGATCTTGTGCCGCTTGGCATTGCTGCCGACCGCCACCACCTCACCGGCGATCTCGAGGCCCGGCAGGTCGCTGGCGCCGGGCGGCGGCGGATAGGCGCCGGAACGCTGCGCGATGTCGGGCCGGTTCACGCCCGCGGCCTCGACCTTGACCAGGATCTCGTCCGGGCCGGGCTGCGGCAGCGCGCGCTGTTCCGGCACCAGCACCTCCGGTCCGCCGGGCTTGGAGATGGCGATCACGGTCATTTGCGCGGGCAGCTTGTCCATGATGTGTCCTTGAGCAAAGGTGCGGGATGCAACGAGACCCTTGCTTAGCCAGCGCGGTCCAAGCTGGCAACCGCCTCGGCATTGTGGTCCGCGCGAACGCAGGAGGAACGAGGATGGCGATGGAAGACGACGACCGCCCGCGCAAGAAGATCACGCACGAGATCGGCCAGGATCTTTCACTGTTGTCGGTCGAGGAACTTACCGAGCGCGTCGCGCTGCTCAAGACCGAGATCGCGAGACTGGAGGAAGCCGCCACCAAGAAGCGCGCCTCGCGCGATGCGGCGGATCACTTTTTCAAGAAGTAGCCAGCCACATCAACGGCGGTCGTCCCGGACAAGCGCGCCTCAAGCGCGCGCAGATCCGGGATCCATACTCCCAGGACGAGGTCGTTGCGCGAGGCCGGCAACTCCGAGTCCCCGTCACCACATCCGACGGTGGCTGGATCCCGGATCTGCGCTCCGCTTGTCCGGGATGACGGCGGAGTGTGTCGCTGAGTTGGGTGACCGCCAACTCTTGTTCCGCACCCCACTCGGCCGCTGGCCGACATGGCTAACGAACTCTCAAAAAATTAGCTCGTTTACGGTCGATTAAGCTTTCGGGTTTATGACTGGAACTGTCCTCGTTTGGACACCGAGTGGCTCCTGTCCACTCTGTTTGACGCCTCCCTGTTATCAACTTTCAAAGCCGCCGGTCTCCGGCGGCTCTTTTTTTGCGCAAAGCGGTTTCGAGCGGAGCGTATGCCGGTTCGCGTCGAGAAGACGCGCCGAAACAGGAATATCCGCCCAGTTGCATTCCGGGGAATGACGCGCGGAAACCATATCCGCGCTTGTCACTGGACTCGGCGCTCCCAGCGCGCAATGATTTGTTCATCATAAGCCGGCGCCAAGCCGGACAGTCAGACAGTTGCGTAAGGGGCGTTAACCATGGAACGTTTGCAGGCCGAAGGCGCTCTCGTTCAGCTCAGCGAGCGGTTCACCAATTCTGCGGCGTTCGGCGTTCTGTTCCGTGAAGGCATGGACCTCGTCGAAGAGACCGCCGCCTATCTCGACGGCGCCGGCCGCGTCGAGGCCAAGGCACTCGATCGCGCCGTCAGCCTCTCCTATGCGACCGAGAGCATGCGCCTCACCACGCGTCTGATGCAGCTTGCTTCCTGGCTGCTGCTGCACCGCGCGGTGAAGGAGGGCGAGATGACGCTGAGCCAGGCCAACCGCGAGAAGACCAAGGTCAAGCTCACCGCCGCCGATCCCGGTCCCGCCGACACCATCGAGAAGCTGCCCGCGCAACTCCAGGAACTGATCCATCGCTCGATGAGTCTGCAGACCCGCGTGCGCCGCCTCGACAGCACGATCCACACTCCGCCGGCCGAGCACGTGGCGATCGGCAACCCGCTGGTGCCGCACCTCAATGCGCTGAAGGCGGCGTTCGAGCGGTAGGGTCTATCAACAATCTCGGTCGTCATTCCGGGACGCGCCTCTTGGCGCGGGCCCGGAATCCATACTCCCGATCGTGGCTATGGATTCCGGGCTCGCGACTTTGTCGCGCCCCGGAATGACAGCGCCCCACAAACAAAAACGCCCCCGGTCTGTCGGGGGCGTTTTGCGTCTCAGCCTTGTGGCCGGCTCAATCCTTTTTGAGAAAGCCCGAAAACTTCTTCTGGAAGCGCGAGACGCGGCCGCCGCGGTCCATGATCTGCGTGGAGCCGCCGGTCCAGGCCGGGTGCGACTTCGGGTCGATATCGAGGTTCAGCGTGTCGCCTTCCTTGCCCCAGGTCGAGCGCGTCAGGTACTCGGTTCCGTCGGTCATGACGACCTTAATCGTATGATAATCCGGATGAATTTCGGCTTTCATGGCAATTCCTCGGCGCTCCGGCGCCTTCTTGGGTGGCTAGCGAATGACGGATTTGGGCGGCTCTATACCGCACGAAACCCGGCAAAACAAGCCATGCCGGGCTGGTGAGCGGGCTTACCCCTAAGGGACTTCCCGGATTTGCCACTACCCCTACACCGGCCTATTGGGAGCAAGCCAATACAATGGGTCGGATATCATGAGCGCAGTGGAACGGCTTGATGACCAGCATATCAATCGGCCCGCAATGAACGCCGCGGATATTCCGTCGATCGAGGCCGAGCTGATCGAAGAGCCCGCCAAGGGCCGCGCCAAGCTGCGGCCGCTGCTCGCGCTCGCGCCCTATGTGGGCCGCTATCGCGGCCGGGCGGCGCTGGCTTTCGTCGCGCTGACGATCGCCGCGCTGACGACGCTGCTGGTGCCGATCGCGGTGCGCAGGATGATCGATTTCGGCCTGACGCCCGAGGGCATCGAGCTGATCAACAGCTACTTCTCGGTGATGCTCGCGGTGGTCGCGGTGCTCGCGCTCGCGAGCGCGGCGCGCTACTACCTCGTGATGACGATCGGCGAACGCATCGTCGCCGACCTCAGGCGCGACGTCTTCGCCCATCTGCTCTCGCTCTCCCCCGCCTTCTTCGATTCCGCCCGCAGCGGCGAGCTGATCTCGCGGCTCACCGCGGACACCACCCAGCTCAAATCGGCCGTCGGCGCCTCCGTCTCGATCGCGCTGCGCAACATGATGATGTTTCTGGGCGCCGCGGCGATGATGGTGATCACGAGCCCCAAGCTCTCCGGCTTCGTGCTGCTGGCCATTCCCTTGATCGTGCTGCCGCTGGTGGCCTTCGGGCGCTGGGTGCGGCGCCTGTCGCGCAATGCGCAGGACACGCTCGCAGAAGCCTCGGCCTATGCCGGCGAGCTGGTCGGCGCGATCCGCACCGTGCAGGCCTATACCAGCGAGCAATTTGCCGAGAAGCGTTTCGGCGGCGAGGTCGAGCAGGCCTATGAAGCCGCCCGAACCTCGACCCAGGCCCGCGCCGTGCTCACGGCCATCATCATCTTCATCGTGTTCGCAAGCGTGGTCGCCATCCTCTGGATCGGCTCGCATGATGTGCTCTCCGGCGCGATTACGCCGGGCCGGCTCGGTCAGTTCGTGCTTTATGCCGTGTTCGCCGCGGCGGGCCTCGGCCAGCTCAGCGAGGTCTGGGGCGAGGTCTCGGCGGCCTCGGGCGCGGCCGAGCGCCTGTTCGAGATCCTGCACGTGAAGCCCGAGATCACCGCGCCCGCGGTGCCGCGGGCGCTGCCGGTGCCGGCGCGCGGCGAGGTCGGCTTCGATCAGGTCAGCTTCGCCTATCCGGCGCGGTCCGACGTCAAGGTGCTCGACGCCGTGTCGTTCACCGTGCGCCCCGGCGAGAAGGTCGCGATCGTCGGCCCATCCGGCGCCGGCAAGAGCACGATCTTTCATCTCTTGCTGCGCTTCTACGACCCGCGTAGCGGGACGATCTCGCTCGACGGCGTGCCGGTCAAATCCGCGGACCCGCGCGATTTTCGCGCCCGCATCGCGCTGGTGCCGCAGGACTCGGTGGTGTTCGCCGCGACGGCCCGCGAGAACATCCGCTTCGGCCGGCCCGATGCGACCGATGCCGAGGTCGAGCGCGCCGCCGAGCTGGCGCATGCCGCCGAGTTCATCCGCCGCCTGCCCGAAGGTTTCGAGACCGCGCTCGGCGAGCGCGGCGTGACGCTCTCCGGCGGCCAGCGCCAGCGCATCGCGATCGCGCGCGCCATCCTGCGCGATGCGCCGCTGCTGCTGCTGGACGAGGCTACCTCCGCGCTCGACGCGGAAAGCGAGACGCTGGTGCAGACCGCGCTGGAAGAGCTGATGCGCCACCGCACCACGCTCGTGATCGCGCATCGCCTCGCAACCGTGCTCTCCTGCGACCGCATCCTGGTGATGGACCAGGGCCGGATCGTCGAGCAGGGCACGCATGCCGAGCTCGTGGCGGCGAACGGACTTTATGCGAGGCTGGCGCGGTTGCAGTTCGAGGGGGCGTGAGGTGGGCCACATGGACAGGCCGCCCAATTCGCGGTGTCGTCCCGGCGAAGGCCGGGACGGTGCTGGAGCGAACTCCTACGGCTTCCATTCCATCTTCAGCACCGGCCGGCCCGAGGTCGGGTTCACGTCGTCGCCGGCATGGGCAAAGCCGTTGCGCTCGTAGAAGCGGATGGCGCGGGCATTGTCCTTGTTGACGAGCAGCGTGATGCCTGTCGGCGACAGGCGCTTGGCCTCGTCCACCAGCCGCCGCGCGGCATCCGAGCCCCAGTGCTCCGGATCGACCACGAGCTGGTCGAGATAGCCTTCGCCATCGATCGTGACGAAACCGGTCAGCGCACCGTCCTGCTCCGCCACCACGATCGAGGCCTTCGGCACCAGATCCTTGCGCCAGCGCTCGCGCCACCAGTTCAGCCGGTCCGCGAAGTCGATCTGCGGATAGGCCTGCTGCCAGGTGCGATGCCAGAGCTCGATCGCAGCGGCTTCGTCCTCGGGTCGGTAGGGGCGAAGGTGGAGCGCGCTCACTACCGCTCCGTCAGCTTCAGCTCGATGCGCCGGTTGCGCTTGTAGGCCTCCTCGGTGTTGGCGGGATCGAGCGGCTGGAATTCGCCGAAGCCGGCCGCGACGAGGCGCTGGGCGGGCACGCCGAGCGAGATCAGATATTGCACCACCGAGATCGAGCGGGCCGCGGACAGGTCCCAGTTCGACTTGAAGTTCGGGCCGTTGACCGGACGCACGTCGGTATGGCCGTCGACGCGGAGCACCCAGGGAATCTCGTTCGGGATCTTCTTGTCGAGCTCGATCAGCGCAGTCGCCAGCGTGTCGAGCTCGGCGCGGCCCTCGGGCAGCAGCGTCGCCTGGCCGGTATCGAAGAACACTTCGGACTGGAACACGAAGCGGTCGCCGACGATGCGGATGTCGGGGCGGTTGCCGAGGATGGCGCGCAGGCGGCCGAAGAATTCGGAGCGGTAGCGCGACAATTCCTGCACGCGCTGCGCCAGGGCAACATTCAGGCGAGAACCCAGATCGGCGATCCGGTTCTGCGATTCCTTGTCGCGCTTCTCGCTGGCATCCAGCGCCTCTTCCAGCGCCGCCAATTGCCGGCGCAGCGCGCTGATCTGCTGGTTCAACACCTCGATCTGCGCCAGGGCCCGCGCAGAGACAGCCTTCTCCGAGTCCAGCGCCTTGCCGAGCTCGGTGGTCTTGCCTTGCGCGTCGTTGCCGGCGGCAGCAAGGCCGTCATAGAGACCCTTGATGCGGTCGCGCTCGGACTCGGCCGAGGCGAGGCCCGCCTTCAATTGCGAGACCTGGTCGTCGAGGCTGAGCTTGCCGAGCTTTTCCAGCGACAGGAGCTCGTTGAGCTGGGCGATCTTGGCGTTGAGCTGCTCCAGCGCCTTGTCCTTGCCGGTGACCTCCTGCGACAGGAAGAACTGCACGACCAGAAACACCGACAGCAGGAACACGATCGACAGCACCAGCGTCGACAGCGCGTCGACGAAGCCGGGCCAGTAGTTGAAAGCGCCTTCGCTGCGGCGGCCGCGCGCTAGAGCCATTTACGTCTCCGTTTCCCTTGTGTCCCGGACGCGCTGCAGCGTGCAACGCTGCTGCGCAGAGCCGGGACCCATTTCCCGTCTCCGGACCCCGGCCTGCGACGCCCCGCTTCCGCGCTGCGCCGCGTCCGGGGCGCGCGAGCGCCTAACTCTTCTCCGGCTGTCGCGCGATGCGCTCCAGCAGGCGCCGGATCTCGCGGTTCTGCTCGCCCTGGCCGTCGGCCCATTCGCGGATCATCTGCTGCTCGGTGCGCATGTGCGAGACCAGCGCCTGGATCGCTTCGGCAAGGCTCGCCATCGCCGCCGTGGTGCCGCGGCTGGCGCTGCCTTCCTCGAACACGGAGCGCAGCCGTTCGACCGCGGCCTGGAGCTCGCCGCTGGCGACGCCGCCGCCTGCCGCAACGGGCGCTTCGCCGTTGCCATATTCGCGCACGGTGGTGGCGAGCCAGTCTTCGAGGTCGGTGTAGAAGCGGTTCTGCGCCTGGCTCGATTGCAGGTCGAGGAAGCCGAGGATCAGGGAGCCGGCGAGGCCGAACAGCGAGCTGGAGAACGAGATCCCCATGCCGCCGAGCGGGGCGGCGAGGCCCTCCTTGAGCGTGTCGAACAGCGAGCCGGCATCGCCGCCGACCTTGAGCCCGTCGATCACCTTGCCGACCGAGCCGACCGTCTCGATCAGGCCCCAGAAGGTGCCGAGCAGGCCGAGGAAGACCAGCAGGCCGGTCATGTAGCGCGAGATGTCGCGGGCCTCGTCCAGCCGCGTCGCGATCGAATCGAGCAGATGCCGCATCGTGGTCTGGGTGATGGTCATCCGCCCGGAGCGCTCGCCGCCGAGGATCGCCGCCATCGGCGCCAGCAGCTTCGGGTGCCGGGCCGGTGCCAGGCCCGGATCGGCGATGCGGAAATTGTTGACCCAGGAGACTTCGGGGTAGAGCCGGATGACCTGGCGGAAGGCCAGCACGATTCCGATGAACAGCACTGCCCCGATCAGGGCATTGAGCCCGGGATTGGCGAAGAAGGCCTGGATGATCTGCTTGTAGAGCACCACGCCAACCAGCGTGCACAGCACCAGGAAGACCAGCATCCGCACCAGGAAGACGCTGGGCGAGGACAGTTTGGTGTACTCGATATCCAAGGTGGAGCGGGAAGTGCCAGACGGCATGGCCGGTATCATCCGTTACGTAAGCTTGCTTGCGGCGCGCACTATGGCACAGCGCCGGCCCAAAAAAAGCGCCGGATGCGCCGATTTCGGGGACAGCTCGGGGAACCGGGCCGGAAGCGGCGCTTTGATGAACAGGTATCTGCAGAAGTTCGCCATTCGGGAGGTGCATGAGCGTCGTTTCCGCGATCATCGGGACTGCCGAACGGGTGCCGCTGCCGGACGTGGTCATCCGTGCCGCGATCCAGCGCTTGTGCTCCCGCACGGCGACGCGCCTGTCCGCGCAGGGCGCCGCCGACGATGCCGCCTTCGCCGGGCGGATGATGCTGCGGCCGATCGCCGAGGACGCGGGGGCCGGGCATGACGAGGCGCCTGCTGCCTTCTTCGCCGAAATGCTCGGCCCCAACCGCAAATTCTCCTCCTGCTTCTACAAGACCGGTGCGACCACCTTGCAGGAGGCGGAAGAGGAGGCGTTGCGCCAGACCGTCGAGCATGCCGGTCTTGCCGATGGCCAGACCATCCTCGAGCTCGGTTGCGGCTGGGGCTCGCTGTCCCTGTGGATGGCGCGGCAGTTTCCGCATGCAAAGGTGACGGCGGTGTCGAACTCGCAGGCGCAGCGCACCCATGTCGAGGACGAGGCGCGGCTCCGCGGACTTCTGAACCTGCGCGCGGTCACCGCGGACATGAACGTGTTCGCACCCGAAGGCCAGTTCGACCGCATCGTCTCGGTCGAGATGTTCGGGCAGATGACGAACTGGCGCAAGCTGATGACGCGCGTGCGGTCATGGCTCGCGTCGGAGGGGCGGTTCTTCATGCACGTCGTCACCCATCGATCGGCTTCACAGCTGTTCGATCCGTTCGATCGCAACGACTGGATTGCGCAGCACGTCTTCACGGGCCGGCTGATGCCGAGCCATCACCTCGTCAGGCAATTCGACGATATCCTTGCGATCGAGAAGGAATGGTGCTGGAGCGGTACGCATTACCAGCGCACCGCCAACGACTGGCTCGCCAATTTCGATGCGCATCGCGGCGCCGTCGAGGCGTCCTTGCGCAGGGTCTATGGCGAGGAGACAGCTCTCTGGATGCGTCGCTGGCGCCGGTTCCTCCTCGCGACATCCGGCCTGTTCGGCTACGCCGGGGGGACCGAGTGGGGAATCAGCCATTACCGGATGAAAGCCGCCGACTGATTGCGGTGTTCCGTCGCAGCACGCGGCGGTGGAACTCGACTCACAATCAGGTGAGTCGATAAAAGGCACGTAGAGTCAATGAGATAGGCCGTGTGACAATGAGCCGCCTGCAACACGCGTTGCGTCGCAGCAAGTCCATTCTATTTTGACGGTATCGGCCGCGCGACGAAATGAGTCCAGAACGGGCCCGCGGAGCGTGATCAGTATCAACAACATCGGGGCACCACACTTCATGTCAGGACTTCGCGCGCGATCGGCATGCGTTGCATTGATGCTCGCGGCCCTTGCGCCGCTACTTGGTGCTTGCGACGAATCCAGCTCCGCCATATCCGCCGCCCAGCCGGCCGCGCCTGACGTCAGCATCGTCGTCGTCAAGCCGCAGTCGCGTGCCGTGGTGCGCGAACTGCCGGGCCGAATCGCACCGACGCGTGTCTCCGACGTGCGGCCGCGCGTCTCCGGCATCGTGGTCGAGCGTCTGTTCCGCCAGGGCAGCGAGGTGAAGGCGGGCGATCCGCTCTACCGCATCGATCCGCGTCCGTTCGAGGTCGAGGTGATGGCCAACGAGGCCGCGCTTGCCAAGGCCGAAGCGGGATTGATGCAGGCCAAACAGCAGGCGCATCGTATCGCCACCCTCGCCAAGGATCGTGCCGCCCCGGAAGCCGAGAACGAGAAGGCGATCGCGGCCGAACGCCAGGCCCATGCCGAGGTCGAGGGCCGCAAGGCCGAGCTCGCGCGGGCAAAGCTCAATCTCGACTATGCCACCGTGCGCGCGCCGATCGACGGCGTGGTCGGTGCGGCGCTGGTCAGCGAGGGCGCGCTCGCCGTGCAGAACGAGACCAATCTCGCCACCATCCAGCAGCTCGATCCGATCTATGCCGACTTCACCCAGTCGGTGAACGAACTCAACCAGCTCCGCCGTGCCTTCGAGACCGGCGATCTCGAGCGCATCGCGGCCGATGCCGCCAAGGTGCGCCTGGTGCTCGACGACAACACCATCTATTCGCTCGACGGCAAGCTGCTGTTCTCCGACGCCAAGGTCGACGCCAACACCGGGCAGGTGACGTTGCGCGGCGAGTTCCCCAATCCCAGGCGCGAGCTGCTGCCGGGCATGTATGTCCGGGTCCGGATCGACCAGGGTCTCGATTCCGACGCGATCGCGGTGCCGCAGCAGGCGGTCCAGCGCAATGGCGGCGGCGGCAGCGAGGTGTTCGTCGTCAAGGACGACAACCACATCGTGGTCCAGCCGGTGCGCACAGGATCGGTGCAGGACGGACTCTGGTTCGTCACGGAAGGCCTGAAGGCCGGTGACAAGGTCGTGGTCGAAGGCTTCCAGAAGTTCGCGGCCGGCGACAAGGTCAAGCCGCAATCCTGGGCCGAGGCCGAAGCGACCGCGGACAACCGGCACGCCCAGCAGCTCACGCGGTAACGCGCTATGCCGAGCTTCTTCATCGACAGGCCGATTTTCGCCTGGGTGGTTGCGCTGTTCATCTGCTTGATCGGCGCGATCGCGGTGCCGCTGCTGCCGATCGCGCAATATCCGATCATCGCGCCGCCCTCGATCTCGATCTCGACCAGCTATCCCGGTGCTTCGCCGGAAAACCTCTACAACAGCGTCACGCGGCTGATCGAGGAGGAGCTCAACGGCGCCTCCGGCATCCTCAATTTCGAATCGACCAGCGATTCGCTCGGCCAGGTCGAGATCATCGCCAATTTCCAGCCGGGCACCGATACCAACGACGCCTCGGTGGAAGTCCAGAACCGCATCAAGCGCGTCGAGGCGCGCCTGCCGCGCGCGGTGATGCAGCAGGGCATCCTGATCGAGGAAGCCTCCAGCGCGGTGCTTCAGATCATCACGCTGAGCTCGACCGACGGCAGCCTGGATGAGGTCGGCCTCGGCGACTTCATGATCCGCAACGTGCTGGGTGAGATCCGCCGCATTCCCGGCGTCGGCCGCGCCACACTGTACTCGACCGAGCGCAGCTTGCGCGTCTGGGTCGATCCGGCCAAGCTCGTCGGCTATGGGCTGACCGCCGATGACGTCAACAAGGCCATCGCCGCGCAGAACGCGCAGGTCGCCTCCGGCAGCATCGGCGCCGAGCCTTCGACCTCCAGCCAACGCACCTCGACGCTGGTGCTGGTCAAGGGGCAACTCTCCTCGCCGGACGAATTCGGCGCCATCATCCTGCGCGCCAATGCCGACGGCTCGACCGTGCGCCTGCGCGATGTCGCGCGCGTCGAGGTCGGCGGGCTCAGCTACCAGTTCAACACGCGCCTCAACGGCAAGCCGACCGCGGGTCTGTCGGTGCTGATGTCGCCGACCGGCAATGCGCTGGCGACCGCGAGCGCGGTCGAAGCGAAGATGAAGGAGCTGTCGCGCTTCTTCCCGGCCAACATCACCTACGAGATCCCCTACAACATCACGCCCGTGGTCGAGGCCTCGATCAAGAAGGTGCTGACGACGCTGGTGGAAGCCGTGGTCCTGGTGTTCGTCGTGATGTTCCTGTTCCTCCAGAACATCCGCTATACCATCATCCCGACCATCGTGGTGCCCGTGGCGCTTCTGGGGGCCTGCACCACGCTGCTGCTCGCCGGCTACTCCATCAACATGCTCTCGATGTTCGGCATGGTGCTCGCGGTCGGCATCCTCGTCGACGACGCCATCGTCGTGGTCGAGAACGTCGAGCGCATCATGGCCGAGGAAGGCCTGCCGCCGAAGGAAGCGACGCGCAAGGCAATGTCGCAGATCACCGGCGCCATCATCGGCATCACCCTGGTGCTGATGGCGGTGTTCGTGCCGATGGCGTTCTTCCCGGGCTCGGTCGGCATCATCTACCGCCAGTTCTCCGTCACCATGGTCGCCGCGATCGGCTTTTCCGCCTTCCTCGCGCTGTCGCTGACGCCGGCACTGTGTGCAACCCTGCTCAAGCCCGTCGCCAAGGGGCACGGTCATTCGAGCAATTTCGTGTTTAGCCGGTTCAACCACATGCTGGAGGCCGCGCGATTTCGCTACGCGGGTACGGTCGGCTTCTCGCTGAAGCGCACCGGGCGCCTGATGCTGGTCTATGCCGCGTTGCTGGTCGGTCTGTCCTGGGCCTTCGTCAATTTGCCCGGTGGCTTCCTGCCCGTCGACGACCAGGGCTTCGTCACCACCGACGTGCAGACGCCGTCGGATTCGTCCTACGCCCGCACCGAGGCCGTGATCGAGAAGGTCGAAAAATATCTTGCCGCACGGCCGGGCGTCAAAGACGTCACCTTCCTCACCGGCTTCAGCTTCTCGGGCCAGGGCATGAACACCGCGCAGGCCTTCATCACCCTGAAGGACTGGTCGGAGCGCGGGCCGAACGACTCCGCCGCGGCGATCGTCAACGACGTCAACCGCGACCTAGGCTCGTCGATCCGCGACGCCAAGATATCGGCGCTGCAGCCGCCGCCGATCGACAATCTCGGTAACTCCTCCGGTTTCTCGTTCCGCCTGCAGGATCGCGGCCAGAAGGGCTATCCGGCCTTGATGCGCGCCGCCGACCAGCTGATCGCGGCGGCCAATGCCAGCCCGGTGCTTCAGAAGGTCTATATCGAAGGTCTGCCCGAGGCGGGCGTGGTCAATCTCGTGATCGACCGCGAGAAGGCCGGCGCCTTCGGCGTCACCTTCGAGGACATCAACAACACCATCTCGACCAATCTCGGCTCGAACTACATCAACGACTTCCCGAACCGCGGCCGCATGCAGCGCGTCGTTGTGCAGGCCGACGCCCGCGACCGCATGCGGACCGAGGACATCCTCAATTACAACGTCAAGAACAGCCGCGGCCAATTGGTGCCGTTCTCGTCCTTCGCCACGGTGGAATGGGCACGCGGTCCGACGCAGATCGCCGGCTTCAACTATTATCCGGCGGTGCGCATCTCCGGCGAAGCGAAACCCGGCTTCACCTCGGGCGATGCGATCGCCGAGATGGAGCAGCTTGCCGACAGGCTGCCGCGCGGCTTCGGCTATGAATGGACCGGACAATCGCTCCAGGAAAAATTGTCCGGCTCGCAGGCGCCGTTCCTGCTGGCGCTCTCGGTATTCGTGGTGTTCCTGTGTCTGGCCGCGCTGTACGAGAGCTGGACCATTCCGCTCGCGGTGCTGCTGACCGTGCCGCTGGGCATCGTCGGCGCCGTTGTCGCCGCCATGCTGCGCGGCCTGCCCAACGACGTCTACTTCACCGTCGGCCTGATCACCATCATCGGCCTCGCCGCGAAGGACGCGATCCTGATCATCGAGTTCGCGAAGGATCTGCGGAAGGAAGGCAAGCCGCTGGTGGAAGCCACCATCGAGGCCTGCCGCCTGCGCTTCCGCCCGATCCTGATGACCGGCCTCGCCTTCATCTGCGGCGTGCTGCCGATGGCGATCGCGCACGGTGCCGGCGGCGCGAGCCAGCAGGCGCTCGGCTCAATCGTGATGGGCGGCATGATCGCGGTGGTGATCCTGGCGCTCTTGATGGTGCCGGTGTTCTTCGTCTCGGTCCAGCGCGTGCTGGGCGGGGACCGGGAGCCGGAGGCGGCGAAGGACCATGAGGCCTACGGGCCCCCGGCGCGGGCGCACACGAGCCACTGACGGTTCATTCCGTCATTCCGGGGCGTGCGAAGCGCGAGCTATGATGCGCAATTGCGCATCTGAGAATCCATCGAGCTACAATGGATGCAGGTGAATGGATTCCGGGTTCGCGCCAAGCGGCGCGCCCCGGAATGACGATAGAGAAGCTGCGGCGCTACGCCGCCTTCCGCAAAATCTTGACCAGCTCCCCGTGCACGAACTCGTTGCCGCACACGACGTGCCCGGTGACCAGCGCATCGCCCGGGGTGTCGATGTCACTCACCGTACCGCCCGCCTCGCGCACCATGATCTGGCCGGCGGCAATGTCCCACGGCTGCAGGTCGCGCTCCCAATAGCCATCGAGGCGGCCCGCGGCGACGAAGGCGAGGTCGAGGGAGGCGGCGCCGAAGCGGCGCAGGCCCGCGACGCGATCCTGGATCGCGGTCATCTCGCGGCGGAATTCCTCGTGGTCGCCGCGGCCGATATGAGGCAGGCCGCAAGCCACCACGCATTCATTGAGCTGGCGGCGGCCGGCTACGCGCAGGCGCTGGTCGTTGAGGAAGGCGCCCTTGCCGCGCTCGGCGATGTAGAGCTCGTCGTTGGCGGGGTTGTAGATCACGCCGGCGATCACGGTGCCCTCACGGGCGAGGCCGATCGAGATCGCGAATTGCGGGATGCCGTGCAGGAAGTTGGTGGTGCCGTCGAGCGGGTCGACGATCCAGGTGTGGCTCTTGTCGGTGCCTTCGCGGGTGCCGCCCTCTTCGCCGATGAAGCCGTAGCCGGGCCGGGCCTTGGCGAGGTCCTGATAGAGGATCTCCTCGGCGCGCTTGTCGGCGAGCGAGACGTAATTCGCCGGACCCTTCAGCGAAACCTGGAGATGCTCGATCTCGCCGAGATCGCGCTTGAGGCTGCGGCCGGCGCGGCGCGCGGCCTTGACCATGACGTTGATAGTGGCGGAATACAGCATGAGCTCTGGACTTGATCGGGGCAGGGATCAGGGGCAAGGGCGGGACATCGCGCCCGTTTGAGGGATTGGGTGCCCTGCGAGGGCGCTTGCGTCAAGTCATTGCGTCAAGTCATTTGGACCCGAGCCATTTCTTGGCGGCGGCCTCGGCCTTGGCCCGCTCCTCGGCCGGCAGATCGGATAATTCCTTGTCGAGCTCGGGGTCGCCCTTGCCCGCCGTTTTGGCCACCAGGTGCCATTTGAAGCCCTCGACCTTGTCCATGGGTGTGCCCACGCCGTTGATCAGCACCCATGCCAGCCGGTTCTGCGCGATCGCGCTGCCCTGACGGGACGCCTTGCGAAGCAACGCGACGGCGGCCGGCTGGTTCTTCGGTGTGCCGGTGCCATTGAACATCGCGATCGCATATTCGACCTCGGCATCGACATTGTCGGCGAGCGAGGCGGCCTGGAGCAGCCGCACTGCGCGTTCCGGGTCCTTCGGCACACCGGTGCCTTCCTTGTAGAAGGTCGCGAGCGCGTATTGCGCCTCGGGCAGGCCTGCATCGGCGGCCTGGCGCAGCAGCTCCGCTGAGCGCCTGACGTCCTGCGGCAGAGTCTGGCCGTCCAGATAGAGCAAGGCGAGGTTATAGGCGGCCTTGGGCTCGCCGAGCTTGGCGGCGGAGGCCATCAGCTTGACCGCCTCGCCCTTGTCGACCGGGCCGCCGCGGCCTGAAATGCGCAGCATGGCGAGCGCGAACATCGCCTCGCGATCGCCGGAATCGGCGGCGCGCTTGTACCATTCGGCTGCCTTGGCGTAGTCGCGCCGGATGCCCATCGCGTTGGAATAGAGCTCGCCGAGCATGGTCATCGCCTTGGGATCGCCGGCTTGTGCACGGGCGGTGGCGAGCTCGAACGCCGTCTTGTACTGGCCGCGCTGATAGGCGCCGTAGACCAGATCGACCTTGGGATCGTCGGTCGGCGGCGCGGGGATCACGGTTGCGGCCGGCTTGGGCGAGGGAGACGGCTTGGGGGAGGCCGAAGGTTTCGGCGCGGGAGCGGCCTCCTTCTTCTTGGTGATCGTGTGCGGCTTGGGCTTCTGCTTTTCGGCGGGGGCGCTCGGCGTTGCGGCCGGTGGCGTGATCTGGAGCTGCGCGGCCGCGGGCGCCGTGAGCAGCAGCGTGGCCAGCATGGTGATGCATGGGAGCTTCATGTCGGGGCGCTAGCCGTGCTCCTGACCCGCAGGATCCTGGCTCGTCGGCGCCGTCGCATGGGCCTTCTTGATCGCAGCATCGGCCTCGACCAGCGCGGCCTTGGGCCCGCGCGGATCGGCCCAGATGAAGTCGCCGACCAGCACGAAATCGGCACCGCTGGCGGCGAAATCGTAGGCCTCTTCCAGCGAAGTGGCAAAGCCGACGCAGGGCGGCTCGAACAGCTCCGCCCACCAGTCCAGCCGTTCGGCGATGGCCTGGGATGACGGGCGCTCGCCATTCTTGTCGGGCTCGCCGAACAGCACATAGTCGGCACCCATCTCGCCCGCGCTCATGGAATCGTGGCGCGTCGTGAGCCCGCCGACGCCGGCGATGCGATCGGGCTTGAGCGAGGGCGCCGCCTCTTCCAGCGCGGCAAGGCCGGTGAGGTGCGCGCCGTCGGCGCCGCCGCGCGCGACGATTTCAGGATGGCCGTCGACGAGGAGCGCTGCGCCTGCCTTCTGCACCGGCGGCGCCAACGCCTTGATGCGCGAGATCATGGTGCGCTGGTCCGTCTCCTTCAGCCGCAGCAGCACGGCCGCGACATCGGCCGAAGCGAGCAGGCCCGGCAACTCGGCGACGAGCCCCGCAGGGTCATCGACAACTGGCGTCGCGAGGTAGAGACGCGGCGCCGGGCGCTGCGGAGGCGGTTTGTTCGACAAGATCTAGGCTGCTTTCTGTTCCAGGCTGCTTTGCCATTCGCCCTTGGAGGCGAGGCCGTTCATCCGCGCGCGATGGCTGAAGGCGCGCTGCCCGGCCGCGACGTTCCCGGCCTTGCCGGACCAGGCCTTCTGCGGCGCGGCCTGGAGCGCGCGGCCGTAGGAGAAGGTCAGGCCCCAGGGCAGCGGGCCGAGCTTGTGCATGGCATTGAGATGCGCGGTCGCCTCCTCGTCGGACTGGCCGCCGGAGAGGAAAGCGATGCCGGGCACCGCTGCGGGCACGCAGGCCTTGAGCAGCCGTATCGTCTTCTCCGCGACCTCTTCGACGGAGGCCTGCCTTGGACACTTCTTGCCCGAGATTGCCATGTTTGGCTTCAGCACCATGCCTTCGAGCGCGACGCGCTGCACGCGCAACTCCTGGAACGTCTTGTTGAGCACGCGTTGCGTCACCTCATAGCACCGGTCGATGTCGTGATCGCCGTCCATCAGCACTTCCGGCTCGACGATCGGCACGATCTGCGCGGCTTGGCACAGCGCCGCGTAGCGCGCCAGCGCGTGGGCGTTGACGCTGATCGCGGTCATCGAGGGGATGCCCCGGCCGTCAGTGCCGCTGCCGATGTCGATCACCGCGCGCCATTTGGCAAAGCGCGCGCCGCGCTCATAGTATTTCTTCAGCCGCTCGGCGAGCTTGTCGAGCCCGACGGTCACGAGCTCGCCCGGGCACATCGGCAGGGCTTGCGTGCCCTCGTCGACCTTGATGCCGGGAATGGCGCCGCTCTGCTCGATCAGCCTGACCAGCGGCGTGCCGTCCTTGGCATCCTGCCAGATCGTCTCGTCATAGAGGATCACACCGGAGATGTACTGGCTCATGGCGTCCTTGGCGCGAAACAGCATCTCGCGATAGTCGCGGCGGTTCTCTTCCGTCGATTCCACGCCGATGGCGTCAAAGCGCTTCTTGATGGTGCCGGAGGATTCGTCGGCGGCAAGGATGCCCTTGCCTGATACGACCATGGCGGTGGCGATCCTGGTGAGCTCAGTCAGATTCATCGAGAGGTCCTCCCAAAACAAGTCTGCCCTTGCCTGCAAAAATAGACCGTTCTCGGGCAATTGCCGAGTTAACGTTCGTCGCAGGGTAAGGGGGGAGGAAGTACCGTACCACAAGAAAACTGTCATTCCGGGATGCGCCGAGAGGCGCGGGCCCGGAATCCATAACCCCAGGCCGAGGTTATGGATTCCGGGCTCGCCGCTTTGCGGCGCCCCGGAATGACGGAGAGAGTACGTGGCTTACGCCACCGTCGTGATCGCTACGCGACGCGGGGATCGCTTACGCCACCTTGGGATCGAGCTCGCCCTTGGCGTAGCGCTTGGCCATCTCGGCGGTGGTCAGCACCTTCTTGATCTTGGAGGCCTGGCCGGCGGTATTGAACTCCTGGAGCCGCTGCTTGCACAGCTTGGTCATCGCTTCCATCGCCGGCTTCAAATATTTGCGCGGATCGAACTCTTCCGGATTGTCCTTGAGCACCTTGCGGATCTGGCCGGTCATCGCCATGCGGTTGTCGGTGTCGATGTTGATCTTGCGCACGCCGTTCTTGATGCCGCGCTGGATCTCGGTAACAGGCACGCCCCAGGTCGGTTTCATCTTGCCGCCATAGGCGTTGATGATGTCCTGGAGATCCTGCGGCACCGACGAGGAGCCGTGCATGACGAGATGGGTGTTCGGCAGCTTGCGGTGGATCTCCTCGATCACCTTCATGGCGAGGATGTCGCCGTCGGGCTTGCGGGTAAATTTGTAAGCACCGTGAGAAGTCCCCATCGCGATCGCGAGCGCGTCGACCTTGGTCTCCTTCACGAACTTCACGGCCTCGTCCGGATTGGTCAGGAGCTGGTCGTGGCTGAGCTTGCCCTCGGCGCCGTGGCCGTCTTCCTTGTCGCCCATGCCGGTTTCGAGCGAGCCGAGCACGCCGAGCTCGCCTTCGACGGAGATGCCGCCGAGATGGGCCATGTCGGTCACCGTCTTGGTGACGCCGACATTGTAGCCCCAGTCGCCGGGGGTCTTGCCGTCGGCCTTGAGCGAGCCGTCCATCATGACCGAGGTGAAGCCGGCCTGGATCGCGGTCATGCAGGTCGCCGGCTCGTTGCCGTGGTCGAGATGCACGCAGACCGGAATGTGCGGATAGATCTCGGTCACCGCGTCCATCATGTGCTTGAGCATGACGTCGTTGGCGTAGGAGCGTGCGCCGCGCGAGGCCTGGATGATGACGGGTGCGTCGACCTGGTTGGCGGCGTTCATGATCGCCAGCGCCTGCTCCATGTTGTTGATGTTGAAGGCCGGTACGCCGTAATCGTTCTCCGCCGCGTGGTCGAGCAGTTGACGTAACGTGATCCGAGCCATCTGTGTCTTTCTCCCGTTGGGGCCTGCAAGGCCGCTTGATTACTTGATACGCAGAACCTCGACGCCGGGCAGCGGCTTGCCTTCCATCCATTCGAGGAACGCGCCACCGGCGGTCGACACATAGGTGAAGTCACCGGCCACATGGGCCTGGTTGAGCGCAGCGACCGTGTCGCCGCCGCCCGCGATCGAGACCAGCTTCTTGGCCTTGGTGCGCTCGGCGGCATGCTTGGCGGCCGCGACCGTGCCGCGGTCGAACGGCTGCATCTCGAAGGCGCCCAGCGGCCCGTTCCAGACCAGGGTCGCCGCATCGTCGATCGCCGCGTGGACGCGCGCGACCGATTGCGGGCCGACATCGAGGATCATGCCGTCGGCCGGGATCGCATCGAGCCCATAGGCATGCGACGGCGCGTTGGCCGCGAAATGATAGGCGACCGTTGCATCCACGGGGAGGATGATGGCGCAGTTGGCCGCGTCCGCCTTCTCCATGATGCGCAGCGCGGTCGGCGCGAGGTCCTTCTCGGCCAGCGACTTGCCGATCGCGACGCCCTGGGCGTGCAGGAAGGTGTTGGCCATGCCGCCGCCGATCACGAGCGCGTCGACCTTGGTCACGAGATTCTCGAGCAAGTCGATCTTGGTCGAGACTTTTGCGCCGCCGATGATCGCGATGACGGGCTTGGTCGGGGACCCCAGCGCCTTCTCCAGCGCATCGAGCTCGGCCTGCATGGTGCGGCCGGCATAGGCCGGCAGCTTGTGGCCGAGGCCTTCGGTCGAGGCGTGGGCGCGGTGCGCGGCTGAGAACGCGTCGTTGACCCAGATGTCGCCGAGCTTTGCGAGCTCCGCGACGAAGGCCGGATCGTTCTTTTCCTCTTCCTTGTGGAAGCGGGTGTTTTCGAGACAGAGGATGTCGCCGTCCTTGAGCGCCGCCACGGCCTTGGCCGCAGGCTCGCCGATGCAGTCGTCGGCGAAGGCGACCGGCTTCTTCACCACCTTCGACAGCGCCTCGGCGACGGGCTTGAGCGAGTCCTTGGCATCGCGCCCCTTCGGCCGGCCGAAATGCGCGAGCAGGATGACCTTGCCGCCCTTGTCCGAGATTTCGGTGATGGTCGGCGCCACGCGCTCGAGCCGGGTGGCGTCGGTGACGCGCCCGTTCTCCATGGGCACGTTGAGGTCGACGCGCAGCAATACGCGCTTGCCCTTCACGTCGACGTCGTCGAGGGTGCGGAATTTGTTGGTCATCGGACGCTTCCTTGTCCCGGGCGCATTGCGGCGCAAAGCGCCGCTGTGCAGAACCGGGACCCACGTTGCGGCGAGTCCCGCGGTTAGGATGGGTCCCGGCTCTGCGACGCAGCGTGAACGCTGCATCGCGTCCGGGACACGAGAGCGGAGTTAGATCACCTTCGCCAATGCGACGGCGGTGTCGGCCATGCGGTTCGAGAAGCCCCACTCGTTGTCGTACCAGGACATCACGCGCACCAGCGTGCCGTTCTGCACCTTGGTCTGGTCCTCGTGGAAGGTCGAGGAGTGCGGATCGTGGTTGAAGTCGATCGAGACGTTCGGCGCACTGGTGTAGCCGAGGATGCCCTTGAGCTGCTGTTCGCTGGCGCGCTTCATCGCCGCGTTGATTTCCTTGGCGTCGGTGGCGCGCTTGGCGACGATCTTGAGATCGACCACCGAGACGTTCGGGGTCGGCACGCGGATCGCGACGCCGTCGAGCTTGCCCTTCAGCTCGGGCAGCACGAGACCGATCGCTTTCGCAGCGCCGGTCGAGGTCGGGATCATCGACATCGCCGCGGCGCGGCCGCGGTAGAGATCCTTGTGCAGCGTGTCCAGCGTCGGCTGGTCGCCGGTATAGGCGTGGATCGTGGTCATGAAGCCGGTCTCGATGCCGACGAGATCGTTCAGCACCTTGGCGACAGGAGCAAGACAATTGGTGGTGCAGGATCCGTTGGAGACGACCAGATGATCCTTGGTGAGGGTGTCGTGGTTGACGCCGTAGACGATGGTGGCATCGGCGCCGTCGGCCGGCGCGGAGACCAGCACGCGCTTGGCGCCGGCGGTCAGATGCGCCGAGGCCTTGTCCTTCGAGGTGAAGATGCCGGTGCACTCCAGCGCAATGTCGACGCCGAGATCCTTCCACGGCAGCTTCGCGGGATCGCGCTCGGCGGTCACCTTGATCTTGCCGTTGCCGAAGCTGATGGAGTCGCCATCGACGGTGACGGTGCCGGGAAAGCGGCCATGGACGCTGTCGAAACGGAGCAGATGGGCATTGGTTTCGACCGGGCCGAGATCGTTGATGCCGACCACCTCGATGTCCTTGCGGCCTGACTCGGCGATAGCCCGCAGGACGTTGCGGCCGATGCGGCCAAAACCGTTGATTCCGACGCGGACTGCCATGTTTCGTCTCCTTCAATGACCGTTGTCATCCCGCACAACGCGCTTGCGTGCGCCTGCGAGGGTTTTTTTAGGGGCGGGCGCCCGGTTCGGCCGGGCGGTGCTTGATCATATGGAAGATTACGTAGTCCTTTTTTGGGGCAAGCTCAACTCTCAGGAAATGCGCTTCAGCACAGCGTTAACCGCAGCCTCGGCGGTAATGCCGAAATGCTTGTAGAGCTCCTTGGCGGGACCGCTTTCGCCGAAGGAATGCATGCCGATGAATTCGCCGTCCTGGCCGATCACGGCGTCCCAGCCCCAGCGCACGGCGGCCTCGATCGCAATCTTGACCGGCGCGTTGCCGATGATTGCGGCGCGCTTGGCCTCTGGTTGCGCTAACAACAGCTCGAGCGAGGGAACAGAGACGACCCGTGACGCGATGCCGCGTTCCGCGAGCTGCTTCTGGGCAGCGACCGCGATCTCGACCTCGGAGCCGGAGGCGAACAACGTCGCCTTGGCTTCGCCCTGGGCTGCGACCAGCTCATAGGCGCCGGCTGCGCAGGGATTGTCGTTCGGTGCGGTGGTACGCAGCTGCGGCAGGTTCTGCCGCGTCAGTGCCAGCACGGTCGGACCGTCGATGCGGTTGAGCGCGAGCTCCCAGCATTCTGCGACCTCGATGGAATCGCAGGGGCGGAACACCCGCATGTTGGGAATGGCGCGAAGCGCGGCGAGATGCTCGACCGGCTGATGCGTCGGCCCGTCTTCGCCGAGGCCGATGGAGTCGTGCGTCATCACGTAGACGACGCCGGTGCCCATCAGCGCGGCGAGGCGCATCGCGGGACGTGCGTAGTCGGTGAACACCAGGAAGGTCGCGCCGTTCGGCGCGAAGCCGCCGTGCAGGAAGATGCCGTTCATCGCGGCGGCCATGCCGTGCTCGCGGATGCCGTAATGGATGAAGCGGCCCTTCGGCGTCTTGGCCGAGAAGGCGGTCGCCGACTTCGCCTTGTTGTTGTTGGAGCCGGTGAGATCGGCCGAGCCGGCCAGGAATTCCATCGGCATCGCGGCGGCGATCACCTCGATCGCAGCCTCCGACGATTTGCGCGTCGCGGCCGTCAGCGGCTTCTCCAGCAGCTCCTTCTTGTGCGCCCTCAGCGCCTTCGCCAGCGACGCCGGGCGCTCATGGCGCAGGCGGCGCTCGAACTCGGCGCGCTTGCGGCTGCCGAGCTCGCCGAGCCGTGCTTCCCACTCCTGGCGTGCCGCGGCGCCGCGGCTGCCGGCCGCGCGCCACGCCTTCAGCACGTCGTCGGGCACCGAGAACGGCTCGAGCGAGATGCCGAGATTTTCCTTGGCGGCCTTGAGCTCGTCGGCGCCGAGCGCCTCGCCATGCACCTTCGAGGTGCCGGCCTTGTGCGGCGCGCCGAAGCCGATGGTGGTGCGGCAGGCGATCAGCGTCGGCTTGTTCGATTTTTGCGCGCGGGTGATGGCGGCGGCGATGGCCGCCTGATCCTGGCCGTCGATCTTCTCGGCGGCCCAGCCCGCCGACTTGAAGCGCTTCACCTGGTCGACGGAATCGGAGAGCGAGGTCGGGCCGTCGATCGAGATGCCGTTGTCGTCGTAGAGCACGATCAGCTTGTTGAGCTTCCAGTGCCCGGCCATCGCGATCGCTTCCTGCGACACGCCTTCCATCAGATCGCCGTCGGAGGCGAGCACATAGGTGTGGTGGTCGACGATCTTCTTGCCGAACTCGGCGGCCAGCATCTTCTCGGCGAGCGCCATGCCGACCGCGGTCGAGATGCCCTGGCCGAGCGGCCCGGTGGTGGTCTCGATGCCCTTGGTGCGGAAATTCTCGGGGTGACCGGGAGTGAGCGAGTCGACCTGGCGGAACTGCTTGATCTGGTCCAGCGTCATCTCGGTATTGCCGGTCAGGTACAGCAGCGAATAGAGCAGCATCGAGCCGTGGCCGGCCGAGAGCACGAAGCGGTCGCGGTCCGGCCAGGCCGGCGCGGCGGCGTCGAATTTCAGGAACTGCGTGAACAGCACCGTGGCGATGTCGGCCGCCCCCATCGGCAGGCCGGGATGGCCCGATTTCGCCTTCTCGACAGCGTCCATCGAAAGGCCGCGGATCGCGTTGGCCATACGGGTGTGATCGACCTGCGTCATGTCTGAAATCCGTCTGAAATGAGGCGCTTGGCGATGTACGCCCGCGCGGGAGGAGCCTGGCGGCCACTGAAGGTCGGGGCTGGGATAGCATCTCGGTTCCGGGAGTCCAAGGCAGTCAAACGCCGGTTTGACCGTAAAAGTTGCCTGTGTGGAGATCGTTTTCCGCAGGGATCGTGGCGGGCGGAATTGAGGGATCGGCACGACGTCTTCCCGATTGATCGGTGCATAGTTTTGCGGCGGCGTTGCGCTGGGCTAGCTTGCCACGTAAATTTCTGCTTCTAACCGCTTGCCGAACCGAGTCTTTTGCCGGACGGCAAGCTCCAGGGAAAGGCCACTGGGCAAAGGCCGCCAGGTTCCGCCGCTGACTGCATGAACGATCGCGTGTCCAACAGCTCTGCCATGACGGAATCATCCGCCGTCGAGATCGAGATTGCGACCCGCAGGCTCACGGCTGCGCTCGACGCACTCGAAAGCGCGGTCGAGCGGCGACGCGATGCCGATCGCGACGAGAACGAGCTCGCGGCGCGGATCCAGGCGCTTGGCGCTGATCGCTCGCGTCTCGCCGACGAGCTCGATGGCGCGCTGGTGAAGGCGCGCAAGCTCGAGCGCACCAATCGCGAGATTTCCGACCGGCTGGATTCCGCAATCGTCACGATACGCTCGGTGCTCGATACCGGAGAGGACGGATGAGCCACATCAACGTCACCATCAACGGCCGGCAATACCGCATGGCCTGCGAGGAGGGCCAGGAGGTGCGGCTGCTCAAGCTCGCCGAGAGCCTGGAGACACGCATCCAGTCGCTGCGCGGAAAATTCGGCGAGATCGGCGATGCGCGCCTGACGGTGATGGCGGCGCTGACCGTGTGCGACGAGTTGATCGACGCCGGCAACCGCATCCGCACCATGGAGCAGGAGCTGGTCGAGCTCCGGGACTTCCGCAACGCCGCCGTCGAGCGCGCCCGGTTGACGCAGACCGCCGTGGTGAACGCGCTCAACGCCGCCGCCGAACGCATCGAGAAGTCGACCCAGGTCCTGAACCGGACCGTCGGAGGCGGCATCGCGATCGGGTAGGTGAAAGCCTCGATGGTTGCCACGAAGCTGGTGCGCTCCCTCCCCCGCTTGCGGGGGAGGGCTGGGGAGAGGGTGTATCGACAATCGAGAACCCCCAAGAGGAGACAACCCTCACCCGGCGCTCTGCGCCGACCTCTTCCGCAAGCGGGAGAGGCTGAGCCAGCCCGCGGCGCGAGCGTTTCACCCAAACACCATCCGGTCTGATGTGCCGCACTGGCACTTCCCCAGTACAGTTGTTACATTGCGCGGGCGAGGCTGCGACGTGCGTCAGGAGCCATATATCCCCGGGGCCTTATCGATCCTTTAGGGAACTGTCCCTGGCCGGGCCCGTGGGCCCGGACATATGGTGCCCACCTACTTTCGTAGGGAACTCCGGGATCGAGTGCTTCAACGGCGTACGCGGCTTCGCACTTTTGTCTGCTTGGTTTGTGCTTGTTGAAACGATTGCGGCCAGTTCAACAGGTGTCATGCCCCCCGAGTGCGCAATTGCGCACGGGGCGGGGCATCCAGTACGCCGCGGCCTCTGTGTGAATCACCACCGCCTCTGGAATACTGGATCACCCGCTTTCGCGGGTGATGACGTGAGGGACCAAAGCGCATGTCCGCTTCGAAAGCCGAACTCCGTGCCAAAGCCCTCGCCAAGCGCGACGCACTGAGCGACAAGAAGCGCATCGCCGCGGCCGCAAAGCTCGCCAGGCGCGGGTTGCCGTTCGAGCTGCTGCCCGGCAGCATCGTCTCCGGCTATTCGCCGATCCGCAACGAGATCGATCCGATGCCGCTCTTGAAGAAGCTCGCCGAGCAGGATGTAAAGCTGGCGCTGCCTTGCGTCAGCGCGCGCGGCCAGTCGCTGATCTTCCGCATCTTCCATCCGAACGACCGCCTGATGCTCGGCCCGCTCGGCATTCCCGAGCCGTCACCTGCGGCTGCCGAAGTCATCCCCGACATCATGCTGACACCGCTCGCGGCCTTCGACCGTCTCGGCCACCGCATCGGCTATGGCGCGGGGCATTACGATTTCACCTTTGCGCATTTGCGGAAAACGAAGCACATCATCGGCATCGGGCTTGCCTTTGCGGCGCAGGAGATCGAGGCGGTTCCGGCACTATCGCACGACGTCGCGCTGGATTATGTGCTAACGGAATCGGACGTGTTCGATTTCCGGAGTTCTGAAGTTGCGCATTCTCTTCGTGGGTGACGTCGTCGGCCGTAGCGGGCGCACGGCAATCGCCGAATACCTGCCCGGCATGGTCAAGGACTGGTCGCTCGATTTCGTCGTCGTCAATGGCGAGAATTCCGCCGGCGGCTTCGGCATAACGGAAGCGATCTACCAGGAGTTTCTCGATGCCGGCGCCGACGCGGTGACGCTCGGCAATCATTCCTGGGACCAGCGTGAAGCCCTGGTGTTCATCGAGCGCGCCGAGCGATTGGTGCGGCCGGCGAACTATCCGCGCGGCACGCCCGGCCGCGGCGCTGCGCTGGTCGAGACCAAGAACGGCAGGCATGCGCTCGTCGTCAACGCTTTGGGTCGCGTCTTCATGACCCCGTTCGACGATCCCTTCGCGGCGCTAGAGCGCGAGCTCGGCGCCTGTCCGCTCGGCGTTGCTGCGGACGCCATCGTCGTCGATTTTCATTGCGAGGCGAGCAGCGAGAAGCAGGGCATCGGCTTCTTCTGCGACGGCCGCGCCAGCCTCGTCGTCGGCACGCACACCCATGTGCCGACCGCCGACCACCAGATCCTGTCAGGCGGCACCGCCTACATGACCGATGCCGGCATGACCGGCGATTACGATTCCATCATCGGCATGCAGAAGGAAGAACCGCTGCGCCGGTTCACCTCGGGGATTCCGTCGGCCCGCTTCGAGCCGGCCGCGGGCGCGGCGACGCTCAGCGGCGTCGCGGTGGAGACGGATGACGCCACGGGCCTTGCCCTCCGCATCGCGCCGGTGCGCGTGGGTGGACGGCTCGAGCCGACGACGCCGAAGTTCTGGCTGAGCTGAAGAACCACGCTCCACCCTAGGTGTCGTCCCCGCGAAGGCGGGGACCCATAACCCCAGGGAGAAGTTGTTGCACGAAGCTGGTAATTGCGAGTCTTCGCCAAACCACATCCTGTGGTTATGGGTCCCGGATCTGCGCTCCGCTTCGCTACGCTTGTCCGGGACGACAACGGAAATTGACGCGCGATCACGCATCAATCTCGCCATACGCTACTCCGCCGTCTGCTGCCGCAGCTCCGCCACGTCCTCCGCCGTCAGCTTCGAGCCCTTCGTCCCGAACCGCGCCGTGACGTAGTTCGCCACCGCCGCGATCTCGTCGTCGGTGTAGGCCTTGCCGAATGCGGGCATCGACAGCGCGCCGTCAGGCGTGTGGCGCCTGGTGCCCGAGATCACGATCTGCGCGACGTTGGTGGCGGCGGGGTCGTTGACGGCCCAGGTGCCGGTGAGCGTCGCCATCGGCGAGACCGGGCTCTCGCCGCTCCAGCCGTGGCAGCTGGCGCAGGCGCTGGCGAACACCTGCTTGCCACGGGCATCCGCCGTGACGCCGTCGCGGTGCGAGGCCGGTGCGACGGGTGCCGTGGTGGCCGGCAGGTCGGGCGAAGCCTGTGGCGGCACGCTGCGCAGATAGGCGACAATGGCGCGGATGTCTTCGGGGGCGAAATGGCTGAAGCTGTTGTCGACCGCCTCACCCATCGGACCCGAGGCCGAGCCATGACCCGGCGCATGGCCGAGCGACAGATACGAGATCAGATCCTGGTCGCTCCAGTTGCCGAGGCCTGTCGCCTTGTCCGAGGAGATGTTGAAGGCGCGCCAGCCCGCCGTGATGGCGCCGGCGAACTTCTTGCGGTTGTCCAGCGCGAAGCCGAGATTGCGCGGGGTGTGGCACTCGCCGCAATGCGCCAAGGCCTCCGCAAGATACGCGCCTCTGTTCCACTCCGGGCTCTTCGAGGTGTCGGGCGCAAAGCGCGTATCCGGATTGAACACCGCCGACCAGACAATCATCGCCCAGCGCTGGTTGAACGGGAACGACAGCGTGTTGTCCGGCGCCTTCGCGCGCACCGCCGGCAGGCTGAACAGATAGGCTTTCACCGCCAGCACGTCCTCGTCGGTCATGAACGTGTAGGACGTGTATGGCATCGCCGGATAGAGCCGCGCGCCGTCACGGCGCTTGCCGTGCTGGACCGCGTTCAGGAAATCCTGGTCGCTGTAATTGCCGATGCCGGTGTCCTTGTCCGGCGTGATGTTGGTGGAATAGAGCGTGCCGAACGGCAGCTTGAAGGCGAGACCGCCGGAGTACTCCTTCTCTCCCGGCTTGGTGTGGCAGACCATGCAGTCGGCGGCCTTGGTGAGATATTCGCCGCGCTCGACGATGCCGGCTTTCTCGAGCTTCGCCGGCACGCCGGTCGGCTTGCCCGCGCGATAATCCGCCAGCGCCACTTTCGTGCCGCCCGCGAAGTCGAGCGGACCGGGTCCGCGGATGATGAAGACGCCGAGCGCCACCGCGACGATGGCGATCACGACGATGCTGGCGAGGATACGCATCTTGCCGCTCATGCCTTCTTTCCCGCAGCCAGCAGTTTCCGGTCGATCGGCAGGCGCCGCAGCGCCACGCCGGTTGCGGCGTAGATCGCGTTGCGCAGCGCCGGCGGTCCCGCCGTCGTGCCGGTCTCGCCAATTCCGCCGGGAGCCTCGCCGCTCTTGACGACATGAACCTCGATCTTCGGCGTCTGGTTGATCCGCAGCATCCGGTAGTCATTGAAGTTGGATTGCTGGACACGCCCCTTCTCGATGGTGATCTCGCCGTAGAGCGCGGCAGTCAGGCCGAAGATCAATCCGCCCTCGACCTGAGCCACGATCGTATCGGGATTGACGGCGATGCCGGTATCCACCACCGAGGTCGCACGGCGTAGATTGATCTCGCCTTGCTCGTCGACCTCCGCTTCCACCACGGTTGCGATGAAACTCCCGAAAGAGGGTTGCAAGCACACCCCGCGTCCGACGCGCGCCGGCAAGGGTTGCCCCCAATTGGCCTTCTCTGCCGCGAGATTGAGGACGGACAGGAAGCGCGGCTGATTGGCCAGCATTCCACGGCGAAACTCGACCGGGTCCTTGCCCGCCTTGCGCGCCAGTTCGTCGATGAAGCATTCGACGGCAAACACGTTGTTGTTGGGACCGACTCCGCGCCAGAACCCAGTTGGTATCGCCGGCGGTTCGGCCCGCACATATTCGACGTGGACATTCGGGATGTCGTAGGGCACGTCGGTGGCGCTATCGATCGCGTCGATATCGATGCCCTTCTGGAACGCCGGCGGCAGCCAGCGCGCGATGATCGAAGCGCCGGCGATCTTGTATTTCCAGCCGACGATCTTGCCGCCCGACAAGGTCGCTGCGATCGTATCGCGATACACGGGACGATAGATATCGTGCTGAATGTCTTCCTCGCGGGTCCACACCACCTTGACCGGCCCGTCGACCTCTTTGGCGATGCGAACGGCCGCGACCACCATGTCGGGCTCGAGCTTGCGGCCGAAACCGCCGCCCAGCAGGTGGTTATTGACGATCACCTTCTCGACCGGAAGCCCGGCCGCCTTCGCTGCCTCCGACTGCACGCGCGCCATGATCTGCGTTCCCGTCCAGATCTCGCAGGAATCGGGCTTGCAATGAACCGTGGCGTTCAACGGCTCCATCGTTGCGTGCGCGAGAAACGGCAGTTCGAACGAAGCCTCGAATTTCTCACCGCTCGCGAGGCCCTTGGCGATGTCCCCGGTGGATTTGGCAACCACGCCGTCCTTTGCGCTGGCGGTGCGCAAATCGTCCCAGATCGCTTTCGAATTGATCTTTGCGTTCGGTCCCTCGTTCCACGCGATGTCGAGCGCGTCCAGGCCCTTTTTCGCCGCCCACATGTGATCGCCGACGACGGCGACGAGATCGTCGAGCACGACGATCTTTCGCACACCCGGTATTTCCCTGGCGGCACGATCATCGACCTTGTCGACCTTGCCGCCGAACACCGGGCACTGCGCCAGCGTCGCGAACTTCATGTCCGGCACGATGGCGTCGATGCCGTAGACTGCCTTGCCGTTGACCTTGTCGGGGGTGTCGAGCCGCTTGAACGGCTGGCCGATGTAAACGAAATCCTTGGGGTCCTTGAGCGCGGGCGTCTTGGGCGGCGTCTGGCCTGCTGCTGCGACGGCCAGCGCGCCATAGGAGACCGTCCGACCGCTCGCCTTGTGGGTCACCTGACCCTTCGAGGTCGTGCAGCTTGCTGGGTCGACGTCCCATTGCGCAGCCGCGGCCTGCACCAGCATGGCGCGCGCGCTGGCGCCGGCTTCGCGCAGCGGCTTCCAGAATGCCCGGACCGATGTAGAGCCTCCGGTGGCCTGAATGATGAAGATCGGGTTGCCGTAGAGCTTCTCGTTGGCCGGTGCGTGCAGCAGCTGGACTTTCGACCAGTCCGCGTCGAGCTCCTCGGCCAGGATCATCGAGATCGCGGTGTAGATTCCTTGACCCATCTCGACTTGAGGCATCACCAGCGTGGTCACGCCTTCCGGGTCGATCCGGATGAACGCATTGGGCGCGAACTTTCCGTCGGTCGTATCGCGCGGCTGCACCGGTTCGTTGACGGCGGCGCGCAGCGGCAGGTGGAAGGCGAGCAGGAAGCCGGTGGCGAGACCGCCGGTCAGGACTGCGCGGCGGGAGACGCTGTGATGTACATTCATGGCGAACCTCAGGTCTGGCGGCCGTTGGCGGCCTGCTTGATGGCCTCGCGGATGCGCACATAGGTGCCGCAGCGGCAGATGTTGCCGGCCATGGCGGCGTCGATGTCGGAATCGTCGGGATTGGGCGTCGTCGCCAGCAGCGCCGCGGCCGCCATGATCTGGCCGGACTGGCAGTAGCCGCACTGGATCACTTCCGCCTCCAGCCAGGCCTTCTGCACCTTCGCGCCCGCAGGCGTGCTGCCGACGGCTTCGATCGTGGTGACGGCGCGGTTCTCGACCGCGCTCACCGGCAGCACGCAGGAGCGCACCGCCTTGCCGTCGACATGCACCGTGCAGGCGCCGCATTGCGCGATGCCGCAGCCGAACTTGGTGCCGGTCATGCCGAGGATGTCGCGCAGCACCCACAGCAGCGGCATTTCAGGTGGCGCGTCGAAGGATTTTGTTTCGCCGTTGATGGTGAGAACAGTTGCCATATGCATTCCCTTGCTCGGCGATCGCTTGCGGCGATCGCGTCGACGAATTTTGCGCGACGATAATCATATCGGTGCGAAACGATGAAGCGTCGAAATTTCCGGCAATGCATATTTGCGCGGACGAGGCGTGAGGCCATGACGTTCACGAATTTGTGCGGCGATCGCTGCGAAGGTTTTGGGCCAATTGGTATGATAATCGTCATGTTTTGACGCATCTTCGTCGCGTGCGTCATCGACCGCCGCAGATGATCGTGCGAACGCGCAAAATCATGCGATGACGAAACTCGTGCGATTGTGAAAGTGGGCGAGGGCGGGCACGCGCGACATCAATCGCAACGGCCGATTGCCTTACCTTTATCCTCGTGGAGAGGGGAATCGCAGATCAAGGAATGTGGCGGACAGCTCGCCCGCAGCCCATCCTTCGAGACGCCCGCCGGTGGCGGGCCCTCAGGATGAGGGCGGACCGCGCGGTAGCAATTCCACGGGCGCCGACGCTGCATAGCCTCATCCTGAGGGACCGCTGAAAGCGGTCGTCTCGAAGGACGAGGCGATTGCTCAGGCGGCGGCCAAGACCCTGCGGTAGTTCCACCTCACTGGAGAGGGTGGGACGAGGATACGCGATTTCGGAATAATAGCATTATGCCCCTGTTTTGCCCGACGAGTCAAAACGCGCCATGGCCTGCCCGTCTAAGCCATTGATTTCTCAAACCCCGGCTACTGTGCATGGGGTTGTTTTCGAGCTTTTTGTTGTGGCGAGGCCGGAGCGCCGTCGCGCAACGGTGGTCAGCCCTGCCGGAATCCCATCCGGAACGCGCCCCAGTGCTTGCCGCGGATCATGATCGGCGAGGACAGATCCTTCATCAGCACGAACTGCCCGCCGCCCATGTCGCGGCGATAGGTCTGCAGCAGGAACGGCTTCGTATTGGCCGCAACCTTCTTCACCGTGCGATCGGTGAACAGGCGGCGGTTGCGGCAATTGGCGTTATTCCAGACGGGGTCCTTGCCCTGCGGCAGCCGGTAGTTCGGATTGTGGGTCGGCAGATAGCCGCTCCTCGCCCAGGCGACGCAGAACACGATGCGGGGATCGGATTTCTGGATCGGGTCCTGGATCGCGGGCAGCACGCGGTCGGTGAACGCGACGTAGCTGGTGAGGTACTGTTTCGGATCAGTGCCGGGGATCTCGCGATAGTTCTCGTCCATGAGCTGGTCGAGCGTGATGTCGCCGCGGTCGATCGCGGCCTCGAACTCCGCGGAAATCCGCTTCGCGGTGTCGACGACCACACGGATCAGCGGCGCGTCCGACGTCTCCACGCCGCTGTCGGCAATCAGCGCGATCAGGCCTTCAGAGGTGTCGAGCAGCTTCGCCACCCGCTCGTCGGCGTTCTTGAGGTCGCTTGAAGAGAGCTCGACGCCTTTGGCGAGCTCGCTGAGTTCGCTGATGACGGTGTCGCAGTGTCCGAGATTGGAGGTCGCCGCGCGCGCGACGCTGTCGATCTCCGCTTCCACCGAGGCAAAGCCCTGCTGGACGCGCGTGATGATGCCGGAGATCTGCCGGGCGCCTTCGCCGGCGGTCTTGGCGCGCTGCGAAGCGTCGCTGCTCTCGCCGATCAGGCCTTCGATCTGGCCGTCGAGATCGCGCACGGTGTCGGAGATCTGGTGCGTGGCCTGGCGGGTGGCTTCCGCGAGGTTCTTGACCTCGCTTGCGACCACCGCGAAGCCGCGGCCGGCATTGCCGGCGCGTGCCGCTTCGATGGTGGCATTCAGCGCGAGCAGATTGGTCTGCTTGGCGATCGCCTCGATCGAGCCGGATACCTTTGCCACCTGCGCCAGTGCCGAGCCGACGGCGCTCAGGCGCGCCTCGATCCGCTCCACGGCTGCGACGAGCTCGGAGATATGGCTGACCGCGGTGTCGACGGCGCTGCGCGATTGCGCGATCTCGCCGACCGCCGCCGACGTGGTCGTTTGCACGGCCTGCGATGCGTTGGCGATGTCGTGGTTGGCCGAGACCATCGTCTCGGCCGTCTTCTGCAGGTGGTGGAACCGTTCCGACTGGTTCGCGACGCGGTTTGCGACTTCCTGGACGTTGCCGGCGATGTCGGCGAGTTCCACGCCAAGGCCGCCGATGCGGTCGGCGAGCTGATCGATCAGCCGCTCGGCGAGCGTCCGGTTCGATCCTGTGTCCAATACTGCAAGCTGTGCCTGGGACATGTACGGGCTCTCTCCAGTCAGGGCCGTTGATCGGCTCTCGGCGGCATTCCCATTCCAGTTTCGGCTTAGAGGATGATTCGCGGCCGGTGTCTTGCCCAAGAGTGCACTCGGGAGAGCACTACAGCTTGTAGGCCGTGCGGAAGCCACCCCAGTGACGGCCCTGCACGCGGATCGGGACGTCGATCTCGCGCATCATCACCGTGTTCCCGTTGCCCATGTCGCGCGCATAGCTCTGGACCAGGTACGAGCGCAGGTTGCGCGCGGCGGCGAGCCCCGCCGGATCGTTGAACATCCGCCGGTTGCGGCTGTTGGCCGTGTTCCAGGCGACGTCGCCCGGCCGCTGCGGATGCGAATAGATCTTGTTGTGCACCGGCAGGAAGCCGTTGCGGTCGACCATGGCGCAGAACGCCATCCGCGGCTCCCGCGCCAGGAAGGCTTCCTGGAACGGCGGCAGGGCACGGTCGGCCCAGTCGAGATATCTCGTGCGGTATTGCTGCGGATTGGTGCCTGCAATTTCCACGTAGTCCGTGTCGAACAGGTCCTCCATCCTGACCTCGCCGCGCGCAACAGCCTGCTCGAATATCTTCGTCAGCGCATTGCCCGCCTCCATGGCGCGGGTGACCAGCTCCGTGTTCTCCTCGTGGATCGACCAGAGCTTGTCCTCGATCTTCTCGCCGAGCGCGGCGTTGGGACCGACGAATTGCGCGCGGGCGCCGGCCTTGGATTGCTCGACCACGCGCAGGCGGCAGGCGCCGATGTCTTCGAGGGTGCCTTCGATCATCGCCTGCGGTGCAAGCCCGCCTGCATCCGCGCCGCCGATCAGCACGCCATCCATCGCTATTTCATAGACCGGCATCACGCCGCGCGCGGTCTCGAACTTGAGATGGCAGGGCAGCCGCTCGGTCTTGCGGCGGTCGTCATGCTCGCTCTGGCCGAGCAGCACGGCGCAGCGCGATTTCAGTTTTTGAGCAAAAGTGGTGACGGCCTTGCCGGCACTGGCAACGCTCTCGCCATGGGTCTCGGCCGCCTTGGTCGCGGCATCGATCTCGGCCGCGCTCTCGCCGACCGAGATGATGAACTCCGAGGCGTTGGCGGCATTGCCGGAGACTTCGCTGGTCGTGGCGTTCTGCTCGGCGACCGCGCCGTTGACGGTGTCGAAGACCGGGCGGATCGCCTCGATCGCCTGGGAAATGCGGTGCACGGCATCAGCAGAGCCGGCGGCGTCGCGCTGGAGCGCGTCGATCTTCCTGGTGATTTCCTCCGTCGCGCCCTGGGTCTGGACCGCGAGCGCCTTGACCTCGGTGGCGACGACAGCAAATCCTCTGCCCGCATCGCCCGCGCGTGCGGCCTCGATGGTCGAGTTGAGCGCGAGCAGCGTCGTCTGCCGTGCGATCTGTGCGATCAGATTGACGACATTGCCGATGGCGGCGGAGGATTCGCGCAGGCGCTCGACATTGGCGCGGGCTTCCTGCGCCGCGGCGCTGGCCTCGTCGGCGAGCTTGCCGGCATTGCGGACCTGCGCGCCGATCCCTTGCGCGGACTGGGTGAACTTGTCGGCGGCATGGGCGAAGGTGGAGGCGGTCGACTGCGCCGCGTTGGTCCGGCCGGTCAGGGCGTCGGTGCGGTCGCGAATGGCGGCAAGCGTCGCGGCGGTCGCCTCGGCGCCTCCGGCCACCGAATTGGCGGCGCGCTCGAGCTGGCGGATCATCGCGCCGAGCTCGAGTTCCAGCAGTTCCAGGATTTCCCGGGCCGAATCACTTTCGGCGGCCGGGGCGGGCGCGGAATGGGCCGCCGGCTGCGGAGCCTCCAGGGCTGTCGCAGGCGCAGCCTGGTCCGGCAGACGCTTCCGAAATATTCCGAACGCCATCGGGCCTCTCTTGTCGGAGAACGGTCGGGCGCTATTTTCGCAGTCCGGAATGAAATCAGGGTTAACGGTGCCTGCCCCCTAGGCACGAGCCAGTACGTTGTTACCTTAAAGTCGTAGTGCCTCTTTCATTCCGGTGGGTTGGCGGCCTATAAGGCCGCGCTTCCCACGCTCACCTTGGCGCACGATTCCTTAACGAGACCACGCATGGCCGGACATTCCCAATTCAAGAACATCATGCACCGCAAGGGGCGGCAGGATGCCCAGAAGTCGAAGCTGTTCGGCAAGCTGGCGCGGGAAATCACCGTCGCAGCCAAGCTGGGGACGCCTGATCCGGCCATGAACCCGCGCCTGCGCGCCGCCGTGATCGCCGCGCGCCAGGAGAACATGCCGAAGGACAATATCGAACGCGCCATCAAGAAGGCGCTCGGCAGCGACGGCGAGAACTATGACGAGATCCGTTACGAGGGCTACGGCCCCGGCGGTGTCGCCGTCATCGTCGAGGCGTTGACCGACAACCGCAACCGCGCCGCTTCCGACATCCGCTCCTTCTTCACCAAGTCCGGCGGAAATCTCGGCGAAACCGGCTCGGTGTCGTTCATGTTCGACCGCACGGGCGTCATCGAATATGACCGCAGCGTCGCCTCCGACGACGCCATGCTGGATGCCGCGATCGAGGCCGGCGCCGACGACGTGATCTCGGGCGAGAACGGCCACGAGATCTACGCCTCGACCGAAGGCTATCGCGACGTCGCCAAGGCGCTGGAAGCCAAGTTCGGCGAGCCGCGCAAGGCCGCGCTGATCTGGAAGCCGCAGAACACGGTCGCCGTCGATGACGAGACCGCCGAGAAGCTTTTCAAGCTGATGGATTTGCTCAACGAGCACGACGACGTTCAGAACGTCTACGCCAACTTCGAGGTGTCCGACGCGCTGATGGCAAAGATGGGCGGCTGACACCGTTCTCGTGTCCCGGACGCGCTGCAGCGTGAAACGCTGCTGCGCAGAGCCGGGACCCATCGTTCTCCGGGTCCAGACGCCTGCTGGGCCCCGGTTCAGCGTCGCAGCACTGCGTGCCGCGCTACGCCCGGGCACGAGACCCCACTTCCCCTGTTACTTCCGTTCTGTTTCTGTTTCCCCCGCGGCGGCCAGCCGCTATCACTGGCCCATGACTGCGCTCCCGATTCGTGGCCCCGTTCGCATCATCGGCATCGACCCCGGCCTGCGCCGCACCGGCTGGGGCGTGATCGAGGCCGAGGGCAACCGGCTGATCTACGTCGCCTGCGGTTCGGTGGAGCCGCCGGACGACCTGCCGCTGTCGAGCCGCCTGCTCGTGATCCATGAAGGGCTCGCGGCCGTTCTCTCCAACCACCAGCCGATGGAAGCCGCGGTCGAGCAGACCTTTGTGAACAAGGACGGCGTTGCCACGCTGAAGCTCGGCCAGGCCCGCGGCGTCGCCATGCTGGCGCCCGCAATGTTCGGCATCTCTGTCGCCGAATACGCGCCGAACCAGGTCAAGAAGACGGTGGTCGGCGCCGGTCACGCCGACAAGCAACAGATCGCGATGATGCTGAAGATCCTGCTGCCGAAAGCCGAGCCGCCGTCCGCGGACGCCGCCGACGCGCTCGCCATCGCCATCACCCACGCCCATCATCGCCAGAGCGCGGCGCTCCGGCTGAAGGTGGTGGGTCTCTAATGCGCGTTGTGAGGCACAGATGAGCCGCATGGACGGTGTGCTCCCTCCCCCCTTGTGGGGGAGGGCTGGGGAGAGGGGTAGCCGCAGCGGTGGTGCCGCCGTCGTCAATGAGCTGCGCGCGTTACCCTCGCGCCTTCGAGAGAATCCCCATGCGGTACCCCCCTCCCTGACCCTCCCCCACAAGGGGGGAGGGAACGGTGAGTCATTGCCGTGCGTCCTTCAAGCGATGGGGGCGCAGCCATGATCGGCAAGCTCAAGGGCCTGATCGATTCCTATGGCGAGGATTTCGTCATCCTCGACGTTGGCGGTGTCGGCTATCAGGTGCATTGCTCGTCGCGCACCTTGCAGCATCTGCCGTCGCCGGGTGAGGCCGCCGTGCTGTCGATCGAGACCTACGTCCGCGAGGACCAGATAAAACTGTTCGGCTTCCGCACCGATCAGGAGCGCGAATGGTTTCGCCTGCTGCAGACCGTGCAGGGCGTCGGCGCCAAGGTCGCGCTCGCCGTGCTCGGCACGCTCTCGCCCGCCGACCTCGCCAATGCCATTGCGCTGCGCGACAAGGCGGCGGTGGCGCGCACGCCCGGCGTCGGCCCCAAGGTCGCCGAGCGCATCGTCACCGAGTTGAAGGACAAGGCGCCGGCCTTCGCCAATGTCGATCCCGCTGTCGTGCATCTCGCCGGCGCCGTCGACGACCAGCGCGCGCCGCGGCCCGTGGCGGATGCGATCTCCGCACTGGTCAATCTCGGCTACGGCCAGCCGCAGGCCGCCGCGGCCATCGCATCGGCCTCGCGTAGTGCGGGCGAGAATGCCGAGACCGCGCAGCTCATTCGACTTGGCCTGAAGGAGCTCGCGAAGTGAGCGATCCCAAGGCCAACCGCATGGTCTCGCCCGAGCGCCGCAGCGACGATGTCGGCGATACCGCCCTGCGCCCGCAATCGCTGTCCGACTTCGTCGGCCAGCAGCAGGCGCGCAAGAATCTCTCGATCTTCATCGAGGCGGCGCGCAAGCGTGGCGAGGCGCTGGATCACGTGCTGTTCGTCGGCCCGCCCGGCCTCGGCAAGACCACGCTGGCGCAGATCGTGGCCAAAGAGCTCGGCGTCGGTTTCCGCGCCACCTCGGGGCCGGTGATCGCCAAGGCGGGCGATCTCGCTGCGCTCCTCACCAATCTCGAAGAGCGCGACGTGCTCTTCATCGACGAGATCCATCGCCTCAGCCCCGCGGTGGAGGAGGTGCTCTATCCGGCGATGGAGGATTTTCAGCTCGATCTCATCATCGGCGAGGGCCCGGCGGCGCGCTCGGTGAAGATCGAGTTGTCGAAATTCACTCTTGTCGGCGCCACCACACGCGCAGGCCTTCTCACCAATCCCTTGCGCGACCGCTTCGGCATTCCGGTCCGACTCAACTTCTACACCATCGAGGAACTGGAAAGCATCGTCAGCCGCGGCGCGCGCGTGCTCAATGTCGGCATGACCGCTGACGGTGCCAACGAGATCGCGCGCCGGGCCCGCGGCACGCCACGTATCGCCGGGCGGCTGCTCAGGCGCGTGCGAGATTTCGCCTCCGCAGCCGATGCCGACAAGATCGACCGCAAGATCGCCGACCACGCGCTGAGCGCGCTCGAGGTCGACGCCGCTGGGCTCGATGCCATGGACCGCCGCTATCTCTCGACCATCGCGCTCAACTATGGTGGCGGTCCGGTCGGTGTCGAGACGATGGCCGCCGCGCTGTCCGAGCCGCGCGATGCCATCGAGGACATCATCGAGCCCTATCTCATCCAGTGCGGCTATCTGCAACGCACCCCGCGCGGCCGCCTGCTCACCTCGCACGCCTTCCGCCACCTCGGCATCGCCGAGCCCTCGCGCGATGCGGCGGCCCAGTTCGGCCTGTTCGGGACGGACGAGAGCGACGGCTGATCTGCGCAATATCTGCACGATATCATCCGATTTCTGCTAGAATGAATGGCGATGATCCCTTCGTCGGGTGTCTCATCGCTTGAGCTGTATTGCCGTCGATTGCGAGCCAGAGGGATAGCGTGGTTAAAGATTGCTTCGGACCGAGACGCTATCGGCTTGCATGTCTCATTCTCTCCATAACTACGGTCGGCTTCCTGCTGATCGCCATCGGCATCGCGACACCTGCATACACCGACGCTGCCGCTTCGGAGCGGATCAGGCTCGGGCAGGAGTGTGTGCCCGGCGTTCCGAACGCCAGCCCGGATCGGCGATGTAGCGATGAGGACTGGTACAGGTCGATGAATAATTTGCGCACCAGCAAGTGGGGCCTCGTCGATGCTGGCGCAGGGCTGGTTGCGTCCGGGGTGACAATGCTTGGCTTCATGTTGTGGAACCGTAAGAAGGCCTGGAGAGAGCTGTCGACGCCTAAGAGCATTTGGATCGTCGGTCTGGCGAGCGCGGCCTGGCTGCTGCAAATCCCTGCCTACGATCTGTTGTTCATGACCGAGTTGACACGCGGATATTATCCGCCGTGGTCCGATTCAGTCGTGATCCCGATGTCCCAGGTTCAGGACATTCTGCTTTGGCTGTTCGTGCCTTACCTTGCGATCTGGCTTGTTTTTGTGGTGGGCTCGAGGTTGCCGGCCAAGGTCTTCTCCAACGCTTCCGGTCGGCCGCTGGTCAACGCCTTCTGGACCGGCGTGACGGCTTTGCTGTTCGTGCCAGTCGCACTGATTTTGATTGGTGCGATCCTGGACGGTCCGACGATGATTGTGCCGCTCCAGTGGTTGGTGCTGTGGCTCCTCCTCTGCGCGCGCTCTGCCGCGTTGACTCGGCACAAGCCGGCTCGCTTGGCGCCCACGTGAGCGACGACTGGTCTCCGCAAGTGCGAAGCGCTCCGTCTGTCATGAATTTCCGGTAATCTTGTGCAGACGATCTGCACGAGCGCATCCCAATTCCGCTTCAATCGCATCGCATCGAGGAGCTGTATCGGAAACGAGCTTCCATGATCACGCGCCGTCATCTCATCCGTTCCATCGGCGGCCTGTCCGCCCTCGGCGTCTCGACCGCCGCCTATGGCGTCGGAGTCGAGCCGATGCTGCGGCTCCGCGTCACCCGCTATCATCCGACGCTGCGGCAGTGGCCGGCGGACCTTCCGTTGAAGATCGCCGTCATCGCCGACCTCCATGCCTGCGATCCCTGGATGCCGCTGGACCGGGTCGAGGCCATCGTCGACCGCACCAACGCGCTGAACGCCGACCTCATCGTGCTGCTCGGCGACTATGTCGCCGGCCTGCATCAGGTCACGCGCATCATTCCGTGCAGCGAATGGGCGCGCGTTCTGGCCGGCCTCAAGGCGCCGCTCGGCGTCCACGCCGTCATGGGCAACCACGATTATTGGGATGACAGGACGGTGCAGCGGGCCGGGCAGGGGGTGACCGTCGCGCACCGCGCGCTGGAAGCGGCCGGCATCCCCGTCTACGAGAACGACGTCGTGCGCCTCACCAAGCACGGCCGCCCTTTCTGGCTCGCCGGTCTCGGCGATCAATTGGCCTTTCTGCCGGCGCGCCGTTTCCGGAGCATGGTGCGCTTCGGTGCCGACGATCTCAATGCGACGCTCGCCAAGGTCACGGACGATGCGCCCATCATCCTGCTCGCGCATGAGCCCAACATCGCACCTCGTGTGCCGGCGCGTGTCGCGCTGCAACTGTCCGGCCACACTCACGGCGGCCAGGTCCGCCTGCTCGGCTGGTCCCCCGCTGTGCCGCCGCAGCATGGCGTCCGCCTCGCCTATGGTCATGTCAGGCTGAAATGCGACGTCATCATCTCCGGTGGCCTCGGGTGCAGCATCATGCCGCTGCGCGTCGGCGTGCCGCCGGAGGTCGTCGAGGTGACGCTGGGGCGGGCCGCGCCGGTTGTGTCCTAACACGCTTGCGCGGACCGCGGTTTTTGCGCAAAACGGGCCGACAGCGACAAGCGAAGAGGCTCACGACGTGACTGCCCATCTGGACGGCGATATTCGCGACGGCCGCCACCACATGCAGGTCCGCGTCTATTACGAGGACACGGATTTCTCGGGGATCGTCTATCACGCCAATTATCTGCGCTACATGGAGCGCGGACGCACCAATCATCTCAGGCTGATGGGCGCGGAGCAGCAGGCGCTGTTCGAGGAGGTCGAGACGGAGGGCGCCGGCTTTGCCTTCGTCGTCCGCTCGATGCATCTGGATTTCCTCAAGCCCGCGCGGATGGACGACGTGCTCGACATCGTGACCTGGCCGATCGCGGTGAAGGGCGCCTCCATCATGCTGGCGCAGGAGGTGCGGCGCGGCGGCGACGTGCTGGTGAAGGCCGAAGTGCGCGTTGCCTTCATCAGCGGCGGTCGCGCCCAGCCGATTCCGAAGTCGATCCGCATGCTGATGAAAGCCGATTTGATTTCGTGATCGCCCGATAAGTGATCGCCTGATTTGTGATGACCTATCGACTCCGCCGACTGCGGCGATAAATTCACGGCCCGAACAACCGATGAGGCCATCATGTCGCGCCCGCCGCTTCCACCCTTCACCCGCGAGACCGCTGCGCAAAAGGCCCGCATGGCCGAGGACGCCTGGAATTCTCGCGATCCGGTGCGCGTGTCGCTCGCCTATACCGAGGACAGCCGCTGGCGCAATCGTTCCGAGGTGTTACAGGGTCGCGAGGCCATCGTCGCGTTCCTCACCCGCAAATGGGAGAAGGAGCTGGACTACCGGCTGATCAAGGACCTCTGGGCCTTCGACGGCAACCGCATCGCGGTGCGCTTCCAGTACGAGTGGCACGATGCCGGCGGCCAGTGGTATCGCTCCTACGGCAACGAGCAGTGGGAGTTCGACGAGCACGGCCTGATGAAGCGGCGCGAGGCCTCGATCAACGACATCGCGATCGCGGAGAAGGATCGCCGGTTTCACTGGCCGGCGCCGGGGCCAAGGCCGGCCGATGTGCCGGGGCTGGGCAGCGAGCCGTTCTGAGTGACTCTCGCCCTCATGGTGAGGAGCCGCCCAGCGGCGTCTCGAACCATGCAGGCCCCGCTGCTGCAGCGAGGCCTCGATCCTTAGAGACGCCGGCCTTTGGCGGGCTCCTCAGGATGAGGGGATGGATTTGCGCGCCAGGAACCGCGTGATCGCGCCGCCGAGCTTCGCGCTGTCCAGCGGCTCGGCCAGCGACGCTCTTGCTGTGGCGACGGCATCCTCCGGCGCCTTGCCGTCGCGCAGATCGCAACACACCTGCGCAAACTCCACGTCGAATTCCGGATGTGGCTGCACGGTCAGCGTCGTGCCGTTGGCGTAGAGCAGGCCGGCATGCGGGGTGAAGTCGGACGAGAGGATCGTCAGCGCATCGCTCGGGGCCGCGATCACCTGGTCCTGATGCGAGCAGGGAACAGCGATTGTTTCGCCGTCGACCACCCCGTTCTCCGGCAGCACCTGATAGACGTGCCGGCCGATGCCCCAGCCCTTGTCCGACTTGCGCACGGTGCCGCCGAGGGCCTGCGCGATCAGCTGATGGCCGAAGCAGACGCCGACCATCGGCGTCTTGTTGGCGTAAGCCTTGCGCACGAAATCTTCCAGCGGCGCCATCCAGTCCAGTTCGTCATAGACGCCGGCGGCCGCGCCGGTGATCAGGATGGCCTCCACCTGGCGCGGATCGGGAAGGGTATCGCCATTCGGGATGCTGACGACGTCGACCGTGGCTGTGGGGTCCTCGGCACGGATCATGCGCGCGAACATGTCCGGAAACGAGCCGTGGCGTTCGCGATGCTCTTGAGGAACGAGCCCGGTCTCGATGATCGTGATGCGTGCCATGGCACCTCGGATAGAAGGTTGCGCGTGTGATCGCAAGCTCAGTTGCTTTCTGCTCCATGTTGCTGGTGTGGCGCTGTGCGCTCGAGCAGAGCGCTCTCCTTGCGGACCTCGTTGAGAAAGGCCTTTGCCAGCCGCGACAGCGGCTCGGCTTCCGACCACAGCATATAGGCGACCGCCTGCGTCGTCGGCGTGAACGGACGGACGACGAGGCCGCTGCCGCCGTTCTGCCGCGGCGAGAACGGATCGACCACCGCAGCGCCGACGCCGGCGGCCGCGAGCACGCAGGCCGTGTTGCAGTAGCGCACCTCGACAGTCGGCCGGAACGGCGCACCGGCACGGGCAAAGCTGTCGCGCACGGCTTCGCCAAGCCGCGTGCCGCGCTCGAGCCCGATGAAGGGCAGGCCGGAAAGATCGGAAGCGGATATCACCGGCCTGTCGGCGAGCGGATGCCGCGGCGGCAGCACACACACCATCTCGCCGGTGTGCACCACCTCATGCGCAATGCCGGGATGATGCGTCAGCCCGAGCGCGAAGCCGAGCTCGGCGACGCGGCTGAGCACGCCTTCGATGATGCCCTCGTAGCGGCGCACGTCGAAGAACACGCGCGTCTCCGCGCGACGGCGCAGGAAGCCTGACAGCGCGGAAGGGATGATGCTGTAGGCGAGCGGCGGGGTCGCCACGATGGCGAGATGCCCGGAGCGGTTCTCGCGCAGATCGCGCACGCGGTTCTCGAGCTTTGCGTGCAATGCGAAGATCGCTTCGCTCTCCTTGTAGAGCGCCATTGCCTCGGCGGTCGGAAACAGCCGGTTGTTGACGCGCTCGAACAGCGCGAAGCCCGCCTGCGCCTCCATCGTCTTCAGCGCGTTGCTCACCGCGGGCTGCGACAGCGCCAGTTCGTCCGCCGCCGCAACCGTGGTGCGGTGGCGGATGACGGCACGCAGAATCTCGAGCTGACGCAGGTTCATATCACTGCCGATTATACTCAGGGCCAAAACATCATAGCAGAGCGAATTGATTTTGTAGCCCCGCTCACCCGTAATGGCGGCTGATCTGCGCGTCGTATCAAAGGGTTCATTCGCCCATTGAGGCAGCACTGCGCATAGATTGGAGGCAATCTTGGTTCGTGTCCTTCGCGCCGCCGCCGCTCAGATGGGGCCGACGCAAAAAGCCGATACGCGCGAGCATACGCTGTCGCGAATGCTCGATATGCTGGAGGAGGCGGCCGGCCGCGGCGCGAGCCTTGTGGTGTTTCCCGAGCTTGCCTTCACCACCTTCTTTCCGCGCTGGCTGCTCGAAGGCGAGGCCCTCGACCAATATTTCGAGCGCGGCATGCCGAACCCGGCGGTGGCAAAGCTGTTCGATCGGGCGCGTGCGCTGCGTGTCGGCTTCTATGTCGGCTATGCCGAGCTGACGCCGGAGGGCCGGCGCTACAATTGCTCTGTCCTGGTCGATCGCGAAGGGGAGATTCTCGGCCGCTACCGCAAGGTGCACCTTCCGGGCTCCGTCGAGCCGCGTCCGGGCGCGCGCTACCAGCAGCTCGAGAAGCGCTATTTCGAATATGGCGACCTCGGCTTTCCCGCCTTCCGTGCCGGCTCGTCCTGGGCCCACGCCATCATGGGCATGATGATCTGCAACGATCGCCGCTGGCCGGAATCCTGGCGCGTGCTCGGCCTGCAAGGCGTCGAGCTCGTCTGCATCGGCTACAATTCGGCGGCCTATGATCCCAATGGCGGCACGACGGAAGACGGAGCCTTGCGCACCTTCCACTCGACGCTGGTGACGCAGGCCAACGCCTACATGAACGCGACTTGGGCGATCTCGGTGGCGAAGGCGGGAGAGGAGGACGGCTCCGGGCTGATCGGCGGCTCCTGCATCGTCGATCCCAACGGCCGCATCGTCGCGCAGGCCGAGACGCTCGCGGACGAGGTGATCGTCGCCGACATCGATCTCGATCTCTGCCGCCAGGGCAAGGACAAGATGTTCAATTTCGCCGCCCACCGGCGGCCCGAGCAATACAGGGTGATCACCGAGCGCGCCGGCGTCATCGAGCCGGCCGTTCTCGATGCGGATTGATTTCAAACGGCCGATCGCGGCGGCAAAGGAGCTGACATGACACGCCTCTCGCATTTGCTTGCCTTCGCAGCGTTGGCTGCCGTGACATCGGCGCAGGCGGCGGAGCTTCCGGCGGAGATCAGGCAGGCCGGCACGCTGAAGCTCACGGTCAACTCAACCTACGCGCCGATGGAATATCGCGATCCCGCGACCAACGAGCTGGTCGGGCTCGACATCGATCTGGCCAACGAGCTTGCCAAGCGGCTCGGCGGGCTGAAGATCGTCTGGAGCGAGACGCCGTTCGCCGAGCTGATCCCCTCGCTCCAGACCAGGCGCGCCGATTTCATCATTTCCGGCATCTCCGATCGCGCCTCGCGGCGCGAGACCGCCGATTTCGTCGATTACCTCGCAACCGGCCCGCAGTTCTTCGTGATGGCCGACAACGCGGCCAAGGCCGCGACCGATCTCTGCGGCAAGAAGGTCGGCACCACCCGCAGCACCAGCTTCCCGGTCGAGATCGAGAAGTGGAGCAGGCAGAATTGCGAGCCGGCCGGCAAGCCGGCGATCCAGTATGTTCCGGGCGAGAATTCGATCGATGTCCGCAACCAGCTGAAGCAGGGCCGCATCGACGCCGCCGTGCAGGGCAGCGAGACGCTGCCTTACGCGCAAACGCAGGAGCCCGGGAAATACCGCGTGGTCGGCGAGCCTTTCGCCAAGGGCTACCAGGGCATCATGTTCCGCAAGGACGATGCGGCCCTGCGCGAGGTCGTGACGGAGAAGCTCGCGGCGATGATCACCGACGGCGCCTACAAGGCCATTCTCGACAAATGGGGCTTAGGTGCCAACGCGGTCGCCCAGCCCATGCTGAACGCGGCACCGCAATGAAGCCGGCGCCGGCACTCGCGGACGGATTTCCTGATCTGTCGGGAATGCAGATCGCGCGCGAGCCGCACTGGTTTCGCTGGTTCAGCGCGGCCCTGATCGTCCTCGTGCTGGCGGCGATTGCGCGCGCGTTCGCCGGCGGCCAGATCGAATGGTCCTATGTCGGCCGCTTCCTGACCGCAAAGGTCATCCTCGAAGGCATCGTCAACACCATGGTGATGGCGGTGCTGGCGATGGCGCTCGGCATCGTGCTCGGCATCGTCGTCGCGATCATGCGGCTGTCGCCCAATCCGGTGCTGAAGTCGGTGGCCGCCGGCTACACCTGGCTGTTTCGCGGCACCCCGCTGATCCTGCAACTGCTGCTGTGGTTCAATCTCGCGCTGGTGTTTCCGACCATCGGCATCCCAGGCCTGTGGTCCGCACGCGCCGTCGACGTCATGACGCCATTTCTCGCCGCCTTGCTTGGGCTCGGCATCAACCAGGGCGCCTATACCTCCGAGGTGATGCGCGCAGGCATGTTGTCGGTCGACATCGGGCAGTATGAAGCGGCGCAGGCGATCGGCATGGGGCGGCTGCGCGCGCTGCGCCGTATCGTGCTGCCGCAGGCGATGCGCGTGGTGATCCCGCCGCTCGGCAACGAGTTCATCGGAATGGTGAAGGCGACCTCGCTCGCGAGCGTGATCCAGTATCCGGAACTGCTGCACAACGCCGAGAACATCTACTACGCCAACTCCCGCGTCATCGAGCTCCTGATCGTCGCGGGGCTCTGGTATCTGCTCGTCGTCTCGATCCTGACCCCGCTTCAGATGCTGCTCGAACGTCGCTTTGCACGTGGCACATTGCGGCTGGCGCGATGACAAGACCCCTCGTCGCGATCCGCTCCGTCAGCAAGAATTTCGGGGAGTTCCAGGCTCTCAAGAACGTCTCGCTCGACGTCTGGCCCGGCGAGGTGATGTGCCTGATCGGCGCCTCCGGCTCCGGCAAGACGACGCTGCTCCGCTGCATCAACCAGCTCGCCACGACCGATGCGGGCGGCATCTGGCTCGATGGCGAGCTCTTAGGAGTGCGCGAGCAGGGCGGGCGGCTGCGGCGGCTCACCGAGCGCGAGATCGGCCGGCAGCGGCTGAAGACCGGGATGGTGTTCCAGCGCTTCAACCTGTTTCCGCACAAGACTGCGCTGGAGAACATCACCGAAGGCCCGACCCAGGTCCAGGGGCGCAAGGCCGGCGAGGTGCGCGCGGAGGCGCTCGATCTGCTCCGCCGTGTCGGGCTATCGGCGAAGGCGGACTGGTACCCCGCGCAGCTCTCAGGCGGTCAGCAGCAGCGCGTCGCGATCGCGCGGGCGCTCGCCATGAAGCCGATGCTGATGCTGTTCGACGAGCCGACCAGCGCGCTCGATCCCGAGCTCGTCGGTGAGGTGCTCGCGGTGATGAAGGAACTGGCGAAGAGCGGCATGACCATGATGGTGGTGACGCACGAGCTCGGCTTCGCGCGCGAGGTCGCCGATCGCGTCGTCTACATGGACCAGGGCGCGATCGTCGAGCAGGGGCGCGCCTCGGACGTTCTGGGCGCGCCGCGCGAGGAGCGCACCAGGGCATTTCTTTCGGCTGTGATCTGAAAATGGGGGCGTGGCGATGAGGAGACTTTTGGTTGCGGCGGCGTTTCTGGGCGCCATGAGCGCGTCGGTGATGGCGGCTGAATTGCCGGCGGAGATCGCCAAGCGCGGCAGCCTCAAGGTCGCGCTGGTGCCGAACTATCCGCCGATGGAGTTCCGCGATCCTGCAACCAACGCCCTGTCCGGCTTCGACATCGATCTCGGCGAGGCCATCGGCCGCAGGCTCGGCGTCAAGATCGAATGGCAGGAGACGAGCTTTGCCGAATTCATGCCGTCGATCTCGACCGGGCGGGTGGACGCCATCCTGTCCGGCTTCACGGACTATGCCAGCCGGCACGAGGTCGCGTCCTTCGTCGATTACTTGCGAAGCGGTCCGCAGTTCTTCGTGCAGGCGTCGCGCAAGGCCGAATTCAAGGATGCGGTGGCGCTCTGCGGCAAGAAGGTCGGCGCCAGCCGCCGCACCATGTTTCCGGCGCAGATCGCGGCCTGGAGCGAGAAGAATTGCGGCAGCAATCCGATCCAGTTCGTCGGCACGGACGGTTCGGCCGATGCGCGCACCCAGCTCAGGCAGGGCCGCATCGATGCCGCCGCCCAGGGCAACGAGACGCTGCCCTACATCATGGACCTCGAGCCCGGCACCTACGCGACGGTGGGCGAGCCCATCGCGCAGCAATTCACCGGCATTGCCCTGCCGGTCAAGGAGAAGGCACTGCAGCAGGCGATGCTGGAGGCGGTCGATGCGCTGATCGCTGATGGGACCTACAAGACCCTGCTCGCCAAATGGAAACTGACCGACAACGCACTCGAAAAGGCGACCATCAATGCTGGACAGTAAGGCACTCCAGAGCATCCCGCTCGTTCCGGCCAACGCTGCGGATCCCGCGCCGGAATATTCCTGGCCCAAGCCGTACACGTCCGCGATGTTCCTGTCGTTCGATGTCGATGCGGAGAGCGCCTGGACCAGCAAGGACGCGATGCATGCGCAGCGGCTCATCACCATGAGCTACGGTGGCTACGAGGCGCGCGTCGGCACGCCGAAGCTGCTGGAGCTGCTCTACCAGCTCGATCTCAAGGCGACTTTCTTCGTCACGGGCTGGTCGGTCGACGCGCATCCGGCGATGGCCGAATCGATTTTGAAGGCCGGTCACGAGATCGGCCATCACGGTTATCATCATCTTCTGCCGGACCCCGGCGATCCCTGGATCGAGGAGGAGCTGGAGCGCGGCTTCGAGGCGCTGAAGCGCCGGCTCGGCGTCAGGCCGACCGGCTATCGGGCACCCTACGGCGAGTTCACCGAGGAGCTGCGCGTCGCATTGGTGCGCCACGGCATCGTCTACACGTCCTCGTTCCGCGACGACGTCAGGCCCTATCGCCATCGTCTCGCCGACGGCAAGCCCGGCACGATCGAGCTGCCGGTGACGGCGAGCTATGACGACTGGATGCACGGCCTGTCCGCCCGCTTCAGCCCACGCTCGATCTTCCCCAAGGAGCACGTGCTCTCGATGTGGAAGGACGAACTCGACGAAGTCCGCGATTGGGGTGCGATGGTGACGACAGTGCTGCATCCGCAATGCAGCGGCCGTCCGATGCGGCTGCGGCTGCTGCGTGAGTTCCTGACCTACGCAAAGTCGTGCCCGGACGTCTGGATCACCACCGGCGAGAAGATCGCCGAAAACTTCCTGCGCCACGAGGCCGGCAACCGTTGACCCGCATCCTCGTCATCAATCCGAACTCCTCCGCGTCGGTGACGGCGGCGATCGACGACGCGGTCGCGCCGCTGCGTATAGCCGGCGGACCTGAGATCGAGGTGGTTGGCCTTGCCGAGGGGCCGCTGGGCATCAGCTCGCAGCGCGATGCAGACAGCGTCGTCATGCCGCTGGTCAACCGCGTCACGCGCGACGATGCCAATGCCTTCGTGCTCGCCTGCTTCAGCGATCCCGGCTTGCATGCGGTGCGCGAGGCGGCCGGCGGGCGCCCGGTGCTGGGTATCGCCGAATGCGGCATCTTTCGCGCGCTGATGCTGGGCGAACGTTTTGGCGTGATCGCCCTGTCGCCGTCGAGCATCCGCCGTCAGCAGCGCATGGTGCGGGTCATGGGCGTCGACAGCCGCTATGCCGGCAGCTGGTCGGTCGGCGCGAGCGCGGCCGAGACGGCGGGTGCGGATATCCGTGGTCGCCTGATCGAAGCCGGCCGCGCCCTGGTCACGCAATGCCGCGCCGATGTGGTGGTGATGGGCTGCGCCGGCATGGCCTCGCATCGCGCGGCGATTGCGGATGCGATTGGCGTGCCTGTGGTCGAGCCGGCCCAGCAGGCGGTGGCCGCTGCGATCGGCGCGGTCTTGTTGAACACGTGAGGAGAAACGATGCAGTTCGACTTTTTCGCATTGCTCGGGCCACGTACTCGCTGCACCTCTCCCGCGTGCGGCAGAGGTCGGCGCGTAGCGCCGGGTGAGGGCTCCTTCCTCTTGGGGGGCCTCGCTTGCGGAGACACCCTCTCCCCAACCCTCTCCCGCAAGCGGGAGAGGGAGCACACCTCCGCTATGGTCAAATCAGGAGCTCTCAACTAGTGCCTATCTCCCGCCGTTCGCTGCTCAAGGCAGCCGCCGCCGTGCCAGCGCTTTCATTGCCGGGCCTCGTTCGCGCAGAGTCCCAGACAACGCTGCGCTTCATTCCCGTTATCGACCTCGCCTTCGTCGATCCCATCTACTCGACCGCGCAGGTGTCGCGAAACCACGGCTTTATGGTTTACGACACGCTCTATGGCATGAGCTCGTCGCTCCAGGTCTCGCCGCAGATGCTGTCGGGCCATGTCGTCTCCGCTGACGGGCTGCAATGGGATCTCACATTGCGCGACGGCCTGGTCTGGCACGACGGCGAGCGCGTGCTCGCGCGCGACTGCGTCGCCAGCATCCGCCGCTGGGCGGCGCGCGACGGCTTTGGCGGCGAATTGTTGGAGGCGACGGCCGAACTGCTGGCTGCCGACGACCGCACCATCCGCTTCCGTCTCAAGCGGCCGTTCCCGCTGCTGCCGCAGGCGCTCGGCAAGGCTGCGATCAATGCCTGCTTCATGATGCCCGAGCGGCTGGCCAGCCAGGATCCGTTCAAGCCGCTGACCGAAGTGATCGGCAGTGGCCCGTTCCGCTACCTCGCCGACGAGCGCGTGCAGGGCGCCCGCAACGCCTATGCCAAATTCGAGCGCTATCAGCCCCGCAGCGACGGCAGGCCGGATTGGACCGCTGGTCCGAAGATCGTGCACTACGACCGCGTGGTCTGGACCACCACGCCCGATGCCGGCACCGGCGTTGCCGCGCTCCAGACCGGCGAGCAGGATTGGCAGGAGACCACGCCGCATGATCTGTTGCCGGTGATCAAGGCTGCCGGTGACATCGAGATGCGTATCCTCGATCGCCGTGGCTACGCCTGCATGCTGCGCCTCAATCACCTTCAGCCGCCGTTCGACAATCCCGCCATCCGCCGCGCGCTGCTGGGTGCGATCGACCAGTCCGCGTTCATGACCGCGGTGGCCGGCACCGATCCCGCCTTCCAGGTCTCGCCGATCGGCTACTTCGCGCCTGATACGCCGATGGCGAGCGAGGTCGGCCTCGACGTGTTCCGCGGTCCGCGCGACTACGCCAAGGTCAAGGCCGATCTCAAGGCCGCTGGCTACAATGGCGAGAAGATCGTGGTGCTCGTCCCCACCAATTCGCTGGCACAGAAGCCGCTCGGCGAGATCGCCGTCGACAGCTTGCGCAAGGCCGGCATGAACGTCGAATATGCCGGGCTCGATTTTGCGGTGGTGCTGCAGCGCCAGCTCAAGAAAGATCCGATTGGGCAGGGCGGCTGGAGCGCGGCGGTCGGCAACTGGCAGGGCATCGACTGGCTCAACCCGGCCGGCAACACCAACATCCGCGGCGAAGGCAAGGTCGCCGGCTGGTATGCGAGCGAGAAGATGGGGCCCTTGCGCAGCCAGTGGCTGGCGGCCTCCGAGCTCGCCGAGCAGCAGCGCATCTGCCGCGAGATCCAGGCGGTCGCGTTCGAGGAAATCCCCTATATTCCGATCGGCCTGTACAAGCAGCCGACGGCCTATCGCAAGGCCATCACCGGCATTCTCGACGGCACCGCGGTCTTCTGGAACGTACGCCCCGCATGAGCACCACAGCAATTTTCGGCAGCTATGTGCTGTCACGGAAGGACGGCGCGCAGGATGTGCTGCGCGACCATTGGGTCCTGGTCGAGGGCAAGAGGATTGCGGCCGTCACGCGCGACAGGCCAAGCGCTGACCAGGTCTACGATCGTCCCGGCCGGTTCGTGCTGCCGGGCCTCCTGAACCTGCACAATCACTGCTTCTCTGAAGCGGTGGCGCGCAGCCATACCGAGGACGGCAACGGCCGCAAGAACAACCAGAGCATCGTCTACACGGTGCTGCTGCCGCTGACCAAGCGCGGCGCCGACATCCTGTCGGCGGAAGAGCGGCTCGCAGTCGCGCGGCTGGGCATCCTCCAGCTCCTCAAGGGCGGCGCCACCACGGTGATGGAGCCGTTCCGCAATTCGATTCCGGAAATGTTCGACGCGGCGGAGGAGATGGGCATCCGTTTCTACGGCGCGCCCTATCTGTTCTCCACGTCCGACGCCAAAGCAGGCTCGGATGGCGTGGTGCACTATTCGGGTGATGACGGCGCCGCCGACATGGCGACCTGGGATGCTCTCTATCAGCGCTGGAACAATCGTGGCGATGGTCGCATCAGCCTTGCGATGAGCCCGCATGCCACCGACACCTGCGGCCCCGATCTCTTGAAGGCCTGCGCGGTGCGGGCGCGCGAGCTCGGCGTGCCCATCACGACGCACATGGCGCAGAGCCGCGCCGAGGTCGAGACCATCGGCAAGCGCTATGGCGGCCGCACGCCGGCGCAATATCTGGACTGGCTCGGCCTGCTGGCGCCCGACCTCCTGGCGGCACATTGCATGTTCAGTAGCGACGACGACCTCAGGCTGATGGCCGCGCGTGACATGACCGTGCTGAACTGCCCGCGCGTCTTCGCGCGCGCCGGCGTCACCGCGGCGTTCAGCCGTTTTGCCGAGCACGGCGTGCGCACCGTGGTCGGCACCGATGGCTACAACATGGACCTGCTCGGTGAACTCAATGCCGCCTCGCTGATCTCCAAGATCACCTTGGCGCGTCCCGACGTCGCGAACTCGCCAGAGCTGATCGAAGCGAACACGGCTGTCGCCGCCGCCGTCATCAAGCGGCCGGACCTCGGCCGCATCGAGCCGGGCGCCACCGCCGATCTCACCGTTGTCGATCTCACTCATCCGCATCTTCAGCCGCTGTTCGACCCCCGCCGCGCTCTGGTCGCGCTCGCCAACCGCGCCAATATCGATCAGGTCATGGTCGATGGCCGCGTGCTGATCGATGCCGGCCGCTATCTCGGCGCCGATGAGGCGGCGATCACGGCGGCAGGTACGGCGGCCATCGAAAAGATCTGGCATCTGCCGGAGGCGCAGGCCGCGTTCAACGGTTGAGCGTAGCGTCGGACGCTTGATTGTTGCCACGAAAGAGGTCGGCTCCCTCTTCCGCTTGCGGGAGAGGGCAGGGGAGAGGGCTCTCTCCACAACGAGATACTCCCGATGCGGAGAGAGCCCCCACCCGGCGCGCGGGACGATGCTTCGCATCGCCCGGACGCGCCGACCTCCCCCGCAAGCGGGAGAGGTTGCAGCGAACCCGCGGCTTGCGTCCGTCTAAGCTGACGGCGTTTCGCTTTGATTTTCGAGTTCAACCAGCGCTCTGCGCATGGTCTCGACCAGATCGAGCGCGACCGGCGAGGGGCTGCGCTGCGCCGGGAAAACGGCGGAGAACTCGAAATCGATCCGAGGCAGGAAGCGGCGCACGACGACGCCGCGCGTTGCAAACTCCTGCGCGGTGAAGGGATCGCAGATCGCGACGCCAAGTCCTGACGACACCATGCCGCACATGATCTCCGACAGCGTGGTCTCGACCCTGAGCACGCGGCTGACGTCGTGGCGGTGAAAGACCTGGTCGACGAGGTGCCGGCTCGACGATCCCGCCGACAGCGAGATGAAGGTCTCGCCCTCGAAATCGCGCGGCTCCAGTGCTTCCTTTTCTGCGAGGCGATGACCGGTCGGCAGCACCGCCACGCGCGCCAATGCCGGCAGCCGCAGGCTCGGCAGGCCGGAATGTGCGATCGGCACCTCGGCAAAGCCGATGTCGCATTGGTTGTTCAACACCCAGTCGACGACGATCGGCGAGATCACGCCGAAGAAAGCAAGGTTGAGGTTGGGCCGTTCCATCAAGAAATGCCCCGCGAGCCGCGGCAGATAGCCGTTCGCCAGCGCCGGCAGGGCGGCGATCCGCAGCGAGCCGGTGCGCCGGCCGCGGATTTCTTCGGCGGCCGCGGTGATGCGCTCGAGACCGACGAAGGAGCGCTCGACCTCGGTATAGAGAGCCATCGCCGCCGCGGTCGGCACCAGGCCGGTGCCGCGGCGCTCGAACAGCTCCATCTTGAGCAGAGCCTGGAAGTCGCGCAGCAGCCGGCTGACCGCAGGTTGTGTCACCACCATCAATTTTGCCGCCTCGGTGACGCTGCCGGTCAGCATCGTGGCCCGGAAGGCCTCCACCTGCCGCGAATTGATCCGCGCCATACCCCACAATCCAATCATAACATTTCGGCATGCAGATGGTGCCATTATTCATTGGACGATGGAAGTATAGGTTGCGATCTTTTTCATCAGAGCTGGAGACAGCCCGCTTTTTCGGCAGATTGGAGGGGTTCAAACCTCCAGATCGCGCCAATACCCGCCGAGCAGGGGCCGGAGCCCTGATCGGACAGGATTTGCGCGGAAGGAAATGCGGCAGGCGCTTCGGCCGGAGACTTGTCGGCACGTCACCTCATTCCGGTATTGGAGATCGGTCCATATGAAGACTCTTCGCCTTCTGACAGCGGTCAGCATCGCGGCGCTCGTTGCCGCCCCGTCGGTCGCCTCGGCCCAGCAAAAGACCCTCTATGTTGCCGGCTACGGCGGCTCGTTCGAAAAGACGATCCGCGACGAGGTGATCCCGGCCTTCGAGAAGGAGAACGGCGTCAAGGTCGAGTACGTCGCCGGCAACTCCACCGACACGCTGGCCAAGCTTCAGGCGCAGAAGGGCAATCAGCAGATCGACGTCGCCATCGTCGATGACGGACCGATGTACCAGGCGATCCAGCTCGGCTTCTGCGGCAAGCTCGACGGGCTGCCGGCCGATCTCTACGACACCGCCCGCTTCAAGGACGATCGCGCGGTCGCGATCGGCATCGTCGCGACCGGCCTGATGTACAACACCAAGGTGTTCAAGGAGAAGGGCTGGGCGCCGCCGACCTCGTGGAACGATCTGAAGGACACGAAATACGCCAAGCAGCTCGTCATCCCGCCGATCAACAACACCTACGGCTTGGAGGCGCTGGTGATGCTGTCGAAGATGAACGGCGGCGGCGAGACCAACGTCGAGTCCGGCTTCAAGATCTTCAAGGAGCAGATCAATCCGAACGTGCTGGCCTATGAGCCGTCGCCGGGCAAGATGACCGAGCTGTTCCAGTCCGGCCAGGCCGTGATCGCGGTTTGGGGCACGGGCCGTGTGCAGAGCTTCGCCAATACCGGCTTCCCCGTCGACTTCGTCTATCCGAAGGAAGGCGCGGCGACGCTGCTGACGACGGCGTGTCCGATCGCCAAGCCGAATGCCTCGCCACTCGCTGCGAGCTTCGTCAAGATGCTGCTCGATCCCAAGATCCAGCTCGTGATGCTGAAGGACTACGGCTACGGCCCGGTGCTGAAATCGCTGGTGATCCCGCCGGAGCTCGGCAAGATGGCGCCGATCGGCGAGCGCGCGGCCAAGCTCTACAATCCCGACTGGACCGTCATCAACGAGAAGCGTGAGGAGTGGACCAAGCGCTGGAATCGCGAGGTCGAGCGCTGATCGGTCGCGGCGGAGACAGCGTCATGGCCTATCTCGAGCTCGATCGGGTCGCAAAGCAGTTCGGCGCGCAGACTGTGGTCGAAGACTTCAGTCTGTCGGTCGGGAAGGGGGAGTTCATCTCCTTCCTCGGCCCGTCCGGCTGCGGCAAGACCACGACATTGCAGATGATCGCGGGCTTTCTCGATCCCACGCGCGGCGCGATCCGCCTGGAGGGCAAGGACCTGACCGCGGTTCATCCGGCCAAGCGTGGCCTCGGCATCGTGTTCCAGAGCTATGCGCTGTTTCCGCATATGACGGCGGCGGAGAACGTCGCCTTTGGCCTCGAGATGCGCAACGTGTCGCGAAGCGAGCGGGCCGAGCGCGTTCGGGCCGCGCTGGCGATGGTAGGGCTCGCCGGCTACGAGGACCGCCATCCGCGGCGCATGTCCGGCGGCCAGCAACAGCGCGTGGCGCTGGCGCGCGCGCTGGTGATCAAGCCGAGCGTGCTGCTGCTCGACGAGCCGCTGTCGAACCTTGACGCAAAACTGCGCGAGGAGATGCAGATCGAGCTGCGCCAGATCCAGCGCACCATCGGCACCACCACGATCCTGGTCACGCACGACCAGAACGAGGCGATGTCGCTGTCCGACCGCATCGTGGTGATGAGTCAGGGCAAGATCGAGCAGATCGGCACGCCGCAGGAGACCTATGAAAAGCCGGCCTCGGCTTTCGTCTCGCAGTTTCTCGGCAAGACCAATGACTTTGCCGCAACCATCGACCGGACCGCGACGCCGGCGCGGCTGGTGGCGGGCTCCTGGAGCGCGCCGGCGCCGGCTGGCTTCAACGGTGTCGTCACCGTCAGCATCCGCCCCGAGCGCATCGGTTTTGGCGATGTGGGGCTCAGTGCCAAGATCATCACGCGCATCTTCCAGGGTAATCATTGGCTGTTCCAGTGCGAGAGCGAATGCGGCCCGGCGATCGTGATTCGCCAGAATGACGGCAAGGCCCAGCCTGGCGAGGGCGACGCCGTTCGCCTGTCCTGGCGTTCGGAGGACATGAGCGTGCGCGCGGGGGCTGGCGCATGAGCGCGGTCGCGCAGGAACGCAGCGCGCGTGCGCCATGGGCACTGACGGCGCCCGCCTTGATGCTGTTCGTCGGCGTGCTGCTGATTCCGCTGGCGATGACCGTGATGCTGTCGTTCCACGATTGGGGCCAGTACAAGGGCATCGAGCCGGTCTTCATCCTCAAGAACTGGCACGAGATCGCGACCGATCCCTATTACGCCGAAATGTTCTGGCGGACGTTTCGCATTGCGATCCTGACCACGCTGCTCACGGCTCTGCTGGGCGCGCCCGAAGCCTACATCCTCAACCGTATGAGCGGCCGCTGGAAGAGCTTTTTCCTGCTGGTCATTCTCGGGCCGCTGCTGATCTCGGTGGTGGCGCGCACGCTCGGCTGGGCGTTGCTGTTCGGCGGCAATAACGGCCTCGTCAACAAGCTCCTGATGTCGGTTGGCGCGATCCGTTCGCCCATTCCCTTCATGTTCACCGAAACAGGCATGGTCGTCGCGCTCGCGCATGTGATGATGCCGTTCATGGTGCTGTCGGTATGGGCCGCACTGCAGCGGCTCGATCCGCAGATCGAGAACGCCGCGATGTCGCTCGGCGCCGACCCCGTCACCATCATTCGCCGCATCATCATGCCGCAGATCATGCCGGGCGTGCTCTCGGGCGCGATCATCGTGTTCTCGCTCTCGGCCAGCGCCTTCGCGACGCCGGCGATCATCGGCGGCCGGCGGCTCAAGGTCGCGGCGACGCTCGCCTATGACGAGTTCCTCAACACGCTGAACTGGCCGCTCGGCGCTGCCGTCGCGACGCTGCTGCTGGTCGCGCTGGTGCTGATCGTCATCGGCAGCAACACGTTGATCGAGCGCCGCTACGCGGAGGTGTTCCGATGAGACGGAACGGCCCGCTGGCGCTGATCTTCCATGCCATCTTCGTGATCGTCATGGTGGCGCCGATCCTGGTGGTCTGCCTCGTCGCCTTCACGCCAGAAGGCTTCCTCTCGCTCCCGACCAACGGCTTTTCGTTGCGCTGGTTCAGGACCATCGCGAACTATCCTGAGTTCATCCACGCCTTCTGGGTCAGCCTCGGACTCGGCGCGCTCTCGTCCTTCGTCGCGCTGCTGTTCGCGGTGCCGGCGGCGCTCGCGATCGCGCGCTACCGCTTCCGCGGCCGCGATGCGCTGGCGGCGCTGTTCCTCTCGCCGCTGATGATCCCGCATGTCGTGCTCGGCATCGCCTTCCTGCGTTTCTTCACGTCGGTTGGCCTCGGCGGCAGTTTTGCGGCGCTGATCATCGCGCATGTCATCATCGTGTTTCCGTTCGCGCTGCGGCTGACGCTGGCGGCGGCGACCGGCATGGACCGCACGGTCGAGATGGCGGCGGTCTCGCTCGGCGCCGGCGGCTGGACGTTGTTCCGCCGTGTGACCTTGCCGCTGATCCTGCCCGGCGTCATCAGCGGGTGGGCGCTCGCCTTCATTCAGTCCTTCGACGATCTCACCATGACCGTCTTCCTCGCGGCACCCGGAACCGAGACGTTGCCGGTGCGCATGTTCCTTTATATCCAGGACAACATCGATCCGCTGGTGACGTCGGTCTCGGCCTGCGTGATCGCGATCACCATGACCGCCCTCATTCTGCTCGACCGCTTCTACGGGCTCGACCGCGTGCTCGCCGGCAAGGGCGATACGGGACGATAGGAGAACTCATGTCTAAAGCGCTTTCGAGCGAAGTGGACGCCGGTTCGCGTGAAGAAAACGCGTCAAAACGAAAGTCTGAATACGACGTCGCCGTCGTCGGCGGCGGACTGCTCGGCTCCGCCATTGCCTGGGGCCTCGGCCGCCTCGGCAAGGAGGTCGCCGTGCTCGACGAAGGCGATATCACCAAGCGCGCCTCGCGCGCGAATTTCGCGCTGGTGTGGGTGCAGAGCAAGGGCTTGGGCATGCCGGCCTATACGGTCTGGACCGTGCGGGCGTCGGAGGCGTGGGGCCGGCTCGCGTCCGAACTGAAGCAGCAGACCGGCCTCGATGTCTGCCTCCAGCAGAACGGCGGCTTCCATCTCACGCTTGGCGAGGACGAATTCGGCCAGCGCACCGAGCTCGTCAAGCGCATGCACAACCAGGCCGGCGCCGCTGACTACAAAATGGAGATGCTTCCCGCATCCGAGGTGAAGAAGGCGCTGCCGCTGATTGGCCCGGAGGTCTCCGGCGGCAGCTATTGCCCGCTCGATGGCCACGTCAATTCGCTGCGCACGTTCCGCGCCTTCCACACCGGCTTCAAGGCGTTCGGCATCGACTATTTTCCGGAGCGTCCCGTCTCGGCGATCAGCAAGAGCGGCGGCGAATTCCGTCTGACCACGCCGAGGGGCGAGCTGCGCGCCGCCAAGATCGTGCTGGCCGCCGGCAACGCCAACCAGACGCTGGCGCCGATGGTCGGTCTCTACGCGCCAATGGGGCCGACCCGCGGCCAGATCGTGGTGACCGAGCGGACCATGCCGTTCCTGCCGCATCCACTGACCACGATCCGCCAGACCGACGAGGGCACGGTGATGATCGGCGACAGCAAGGAGGACGAGCTCGATGATCGTGCGTTGAAGCATTCGATCAGTGCCGTGATGACGGATCGCGCGCAGCGGATGTTTCCGCATCTGTCGCGGCTCAACGTCGTCAGGAGCTGGGCCGGCATCCGCGTGATGCCGCAGGACGGCTTTCCGATCTACGACCAGTCGGAGACGCATCCCGGCGCCTTCGTGGCCTGCTGCCATTCCGGTGTGACGCTCGCCTCCAACCACGCCTTCGAGATCGCGGGCATGGTGGCGCAAGGCGCGCTCGAGCCGGAGCTTGTCGGCGCGTTCTCGGCCAGCCGCTTTGGTGGCGCAGGCGTGGCGAACAATAGCGGCTATTGAGATGCGAAGAGTTTGGGTTGAACCGATGGCAGCTAAGGACTCAGATCACCTCTCCCATAGGGAGAGGTCGGAGCGCATCGCAAGATGCGCTCCGGGTGAGGGGTTACGGCCTCACCTCGTGCTGCGGCCCCTCACCCGGATTGCTACGCAATCCGACCTCTCCCCGTCGGGGAGAGGTGAAGCCATCGCCGCCGCACCTGACTTTCCTATGCTCCACCGGGTTCAGAGAAGGAGCCGCGAGGCATCCCATGTTTAAGAGATCCGAACAGGACAAGCGTCCGCAAGTGCAGATCTTCGTCGACGGCGTTGCCGTCGCGGCGCGCCAGGGTGACACCGTTTCCGCCGCGCTGCTGGCCTCCGGCGTTGACGCACGGCGTTCCACCGCAGTGAGCGGCGCGCCGCGTCTGCCTTATTGCATGATGGGCGTGTGCTTCGACTGCCTCGTCACCATCGACGGCGTCGGCAACCGGCAGGGCTGCCTCGTGCCTGTCGCCGAGGGCATGCAGGTCGAAATCCAGAAGGGCAAGCGGGAGATCGGAAAATGACTGTGGCTCCCAAGCGCGAAGCGTATGACGTGGTGGTGATCGGCGCCGGGCCTGCGGGTTTGGCTGCCGCCGCGACATCCGCCGAGGCCGGCCTGTCGACGCTGCTGCTCGACGAGAATATCGGTCCCGGCGGCCAGGTGTTCCGCGCGATTTCCTCGACGCCGGTCACCGAGCGCAATCAGCTCGGCGCCGATTATTGGGTCGGTGCCGATCTCGTGCAGGCGCTGCGTGCGAGCGGCGCCGAGGTCATCCATCGTGCGACGGTCTGGAGCCTCGACCGCAATCTCGAGATCGCCGTCTCGATCGGCGGCGCATCCGCCTTCGTCAAGGCCAAGCGCGTGATCCTAGCGACCGGCGCGCTGGAACGGCCGTTCCCGATTCCCGGCTGGACGCTGCCGGGTGTGATGACGGCCGGCGCGGCCCAGACCATGCTGAAATCGTCGGCGCTGGTGCCTGACGGCCGTACCGTGCTCGCGGGGCAGGGGCCGCTGCTCTGGCTGCTCGCCGCTCAGATCCTCCGCCTCGGCGGTCGCATCGACCGCATCCTCGACACCACCGAGCGCGGCAATTATTTCGCGGCGCTGCCTCATGCCTTTGCCTTCCTGACTTCGCCTTATTTCGCCAAGGGCCTGTCGATGATGCGCGAGGTCAAGGCGAAGGTGCAGGTCGTCTCCGGCGTCACCGAGCTCTCTGCGGCCGGTGACGGCCAGCTCGCCAGCGTAAGCTATGTCGCCGGCCGCAAGCGCGAGACCATACCTGCGGATCTGTTGCTGTTGCATCAGGGCGTCGTGCCCAACGTCAATCTGGCGATGGCGGCTGGCGTCGAGCATCGCTGGGACGATCTGCAATTGTGTTGGTCGCCGGTGCTCGATGCGAGCGGCAATTCGTCGGTCGCCGGCATTGCTATCGCGGGCGACGGGGCAGGCATCGGCGGCGCAAATGCAGCCGTAGTCCGCGGCCGCATCGCGGCGCGTGCGGCGGTGGATGCATTAGCACCTGCAGCCGCGGCGAAGCTTACTGCAATGGCAACGCTCCGCGCCGATCTCGCGAAGGCCGAGCGCGGCCGCGTCTTCCTCGACACGCTGTTCCGCCCCGCGCCGCAGTTCCGCATTCCCTCGGGCGATACCATCGTCTGCCGCTGCGAAGAAGTGACGGCAAAGGACGTTCTCGATTCCGTCGCCATTGGTGCAACCGGGCCGAACCAGCTCAAGGCCTATCGCCGCACCGGCATGGGTCCGTGCCAGGGCCGGCTCTGTGGCCTCACAGTCACCGAGCTGATGGCGCAGGCGCGCGGCAAGTCCCCGCAGGAGATCGGCTACTACCGTCTGCGTGCGCCGGTGAAGCCGATCACGCTCGCCGAGCTCGCCGCCGTTCCGAAGACCGAAGCCGACGTCAAGGCCGTGGTGCGCGGATGAGCAGGAACGTGGATGCAATCGTCGTCGGCGGCGGCATTCACGGATGTTCGACCGCGCTGCATCTGTGCCTCGCGGGCTTGAAGCCGGTGCTGATCGAGAAGGACTACGCCGGCCGCCATGCCTCGGGTGTCAATGCTGGCGGTGTCCGTCAGCTCGCACGGCACGTCCCCGAAATCCCGCTCTCGATCCGCTCGATGGGGATCTGGGAGAAGATTTCAGATCTCCTCGACGACGATTGCAGCTTCGAGAGCCACGGCCAGGTCTTGGTCGCGGAAGACGAGGAGGAGCTCGCGATCTGCCGCGCGCGTGTCGCCGAGCTCAACGCGCTCGGCTTCACCCATGAAGAGCTGATCGACGCGACTGAACTACGGCGCCTCGTGCCGGCCGTCGCCGAGACCTGTCCCGGCGGCGTGGTCTCGCGCCGGGACGGAGCCGCCAATCCGGCGCAGGCGACGACGGCGTTCCGTCGCAAGGCCGAGCAGCTCGGCGCGACCGTGCGCGAGGGCGTGGCCGCCAGCAACATCCGCTACAGCGACGGACTCTGGCACGTCGACGTCGGCACGGACACCTATGCTGCGCCGGTGCTCGTCAACGCCGCGGGCGCCTGGGCCGGCAAGGTCGCGGCTGATCTCGGCGAACCCGTTCCGGTCGAGACGGTGGCACCGATGCTGATGATCACCTCGCGCGTGCCGCACTTCATTGATCCCGTCGTGATCCTGCGCGGGCGCAAACTCTCCTTCAAGCAATTCAAGAACGGCACCGTGCTGATCGGCGGCGGCCATCTGGCGACGCCCTACCAGGAACGCAACGAGACGGTGCTGGACTGGAAGAGTCTTGCGACCAGCGCGCAGACCGTGTTCGAGCTGTTCCCGGTGATGCGCAGCGCCACCATCGTCCGCGCCTGGGCGGGCATCGAGGCCAGGATGAAGGACGATCTGCCCGTGTTCGGGCCGAGCAGCCGTTACAAGGGCCTCTATCATCAGTTCGGCTTCTCGCTGCATGGTTTTCAGCTCGGCCCCGGCGCCGGCGCCGTGATGGCGGAGCTGATCGTCAACGGAGGCAGCCAGACCCGCGTCAGCGATCTCGGCATCGACCGCTTCCATCCCTCCACGCTCTAACAACAAGAGGACATCATGAGCATCAACCGCAGCATCCGCACGCCTATCATGCACCGCGCCGTCGAGGCAGGCGGTTTCGTCTTCCTCGGTGGCACCATTGCCGACGACACGTCGGTCTCGATGGGCGAGCAGACCCGCAACATCCTCGGCAAGATCGCCGGCTATCTGAAGGAGGCCGGCACCGACAAGTCTCGCGTCGTCAGCGCCTCGATCTTCGTCACGGATCTCTCCAAGAAGAAGGAGATGGATGCGGCCTGGACCGAGTTCTTCGGCGACAATCTCCCCACCCGCGCCACCGTCGGCGTCGCCGATCTCGGCGGCGGCGCGCTGATCGAGGTGGTGGTCACCGCTTTGAAGGGTTGACCCCGCACGGCGACGAAGGACGACGGCGCCTCCCGCGCTGTCGTCCCCTTGCGCCCTGCCTTGATCTCGCCCTTCGATGGGACTACTTGGAGAGTTCCTCAATCAGGATACTTGCAGCCATGGATATGAGCCCGACCGCAAAGCCCACCTGCCTTGCTCACGGGGAATTCCATGCCTGCTTCGATCATTCTGTCGAACCTGTCGCTGTCCACGCCTGACGGCCGTTCTCTTCTCTCCAGCATCGATCTGACATTTTCGGCCGAGCGGACCGGTCTGGTCGGCCGCAACGGCGTCGGGAAAACGACGCTGCTTGCGTCGATCCTCGGGGAACATGTGCCCCAATCCGGGCGCGTTCTGATCGACGGCACCACCGGCCTGTTGCGCCAGGATGTGCAGGTTCTTGCCGGCGCGATCGTAGCCGACCTGTTCGGCGTGCGCCGGGCGCTGGAGCTGCTTCGCCGTGCAGAGCGAGGCGATGCCTCAGCCGATGACATCGCTGCGATTGACTGGACGCTCGAGACGCGGCTCGAGGCCGCGCTGGCCCGCCTCGGGTTCGATCCGTCTCCCGACACGGAGCTGTCTTGCCTGTCCGGCGGCCAGATCACGCGGCTTCGGCTCGCCGCACTGATTTTCGCCGAGCCCGACTTCCTGCTCCTGGACGAGCCCACCAACAATCTCGACCAGGATGGACGCAAAGCGGTGACCGACCTGCTTGCCACCTGGCGCGGCGGCGCGATCGTCGTCAGCCACGATCGGGGCTTGCTGGAGACCATGGATGCGATCGTCGAACTGACGTCGCTCGGAGCCACGCGATACGGCGGCAATTGGAGCCGGTATCGCGAGCAGAAGGCGGTCGAGCTTGCGGCCGTCAGGCACGACCTCGCGCATGCCGAAAAACGTCTCTCCGAGATCGACGGCAAGGCGCGGGAGGCTGCGGAAAGGAAGGCGCGCAAGGACAGCAGCGGAAGGAAGAAGAGCGCCAAGGGCGACATGCCGCGGATCCTGGCCGGTGCACGCAAGGATCGTAGCGAGGACAGCGGCGGCAAGAACGCGCAAATCGCCGAGCGGCGGCGCACGGAGGCCATCGATGCTGCAGACACGGCGCGCCGGCGTATCGAGATTCTTCAGCCATTGTCGGTCAGGTTGCCCGCGACCGGCCTGCCGGCGGGCAGGGAGGTGCTTTGGCTCGACGGCGTCAGTGCGGGCTATCGGCCCGAGCAGCCGGTCTTCCGCGATCTATCGCTCACAATCGTCGGTCCCGAGCGCGTCGCGCTGGTCGGACCCAACGGCTCCGGCAAGACGACGCTGCTGAAACTGATCGCGGGCGAGCTGCGGCCGCTCTCCGGCACCGTGCGGGTCAGGCCGGACTTCGCGCTGTTCGACCAGAAGGTGAGGCTACTCGATCCCGCGATCTCCATCCTGGACAATTTCGGGCGTCTCAATCCGAAGGCGGGTGCGAATGAATGCCATGCCGCACTGGCGCGGTTCATGTTTCGCGCCGATGCTGCCTTGCAGATCGTTGGAAGCCTGAGCGGCGGGCAGTTGCTTCGTGCAGGCCTTGCCTGTGTGCTTGGCGGGGTGACTCCGCCGTCCCTGCTGATTCTCGACGAGCCGACCAATCATCTGGATGTCGAGTCCATCGAAACCGTCGAGGCTGGCTTGAGAGCCTATGACGGCGCTCTGCTTGTCGTCAGTCATGACGAGGCATTCCTGCAGGCAATCGGGGTCACGCGGCGGCTCGATCTCGCCGCCGGACGTGATTCCAAAGTCGCATCATTCGAACAATAAAAACCCGACGCCCTGCCCCCAGCGCGTCGGGTGAAAAAATGAGTATCAGTCCGTGATCCCAATGCCTTCTTGTGACGCTTATCCCGCCGGTTTTCCACTCCGGGAAACTACCGCATCGGAATTGGGCTGCGCCTGCCTCGATCTACGCGCCTCCGCCCGGTTCCAGCGCTTCGCCGATCTCCAGCGGATGGGCCATGGTCTCGTGCAGCGCGTCGCGGTCGAGCTCGCCTTCGGAGATGCTGATGACGACGCAGGCGACGCCATTGCCGATCAGATTGGTCAGCGCGCGGCATTCGCTCATGAATTTGTCGATGCCGACCAGGATCGCGATCGACTGGATCGGAATATCAGGCACGATCGAGAGCGTCGCGGCGAGCGTGATGAAGCCGGCGCCGGTGACGCCCGAGGCGCCCTTCGAGGTGATCATGGCGATGCCCAAAATGCCGAGCTCCTGCCAGATGGTCAGATGCGTGTTGGTTGCCTGCGCCAGGAACAACGTCGCCAGCGTCATGTAGATGTTGGTACCATCGAGGTTGAAGCTGTATCCCGTCGGAATGACGAGGCCGACCACGGAACGCGAGGCGCCGAGATGCTCCATCTTCTGGATCATCTGCGGCAGCACCGTCTCGGAGGAAGACGTGCCTAGCACGATCAGAAGCTCGTCCTTGATATAGGCGATGAAGCGCAGGATCGAGAAGCCCGCCAGCCGCGCGATCGAGCCGAGCACGACCAGCACGAACAGCATGCTGGTGAGATAGAACGTGCCGATCAGCGCCGCGAGGTTGAGCAGCGAGCCGAGGCCGTAGGCGCCGACGGTGAACGCCATCGCGCCGAAGGCGCCGATCGGCGCGACGCGCACGATGATGCGGATGATGCCGAAGAACATCTTCGCGGCCTTGTCGATCGCCTCCGCAATGGGCTCGCCGGCCTTGCCGAGGAAAGCGATGGCGAAGCCGGAGAGGATCGAGATCAGCAGCACCTGCAGGAGGTCGCCCCGCGCGATCGCGCCCAGATAGCTGTCGGGGATGATCGCCATCAGATGGGCGACGATGCCCTCTTCCTTGGCCTTGGTGACGTAGGTCGCGACCGATTTCGGATCGATGGTGGCGGGATCGATGTTGAAGCCGTGCCCGGGCTGGAGAATCTCACCGACCAGCAGGCCGACCGCGAGCGCGACGGTCGAGACCGTCTCGAAATAGATCAGCGACTTCAGCCCCACCCGGCCGACGCGCTTGAGGTCGCCCATCGAGGAGATGCCGTGCACCACGGTGCAGAAGATCACCGGAGCGATCATCATTTTGATCAGCGCGATGAAACCGTCGCCGAGCGGCTTCAAGGCCTTGCCGAGATCAGGATAGAAGTAGCCGACGAGCACGCCGAGCGCGATCGCGATCAGGACCTGCACGTAGAGGATCTTGTACCAGGGCTGATGCCGGCGATGGATGGCTGACTGGATCGCGACTTGTGTCATAGAGTGTGAGTCCGGAACGCATTGATCATGCATGACTTGAATCATGCATGACTTGCATCATGTGATGGCCGCCGCCGAAGCGACAATCACATTTTTGTCTGTTAGCACGATGATCGATCGCGCCGCCGCAGGCGCTTGTTGTCGATCGCAGCCACCACGGCGCCGGCGGCTGCAAGCTCTCGATGGGGTGGGCTCGTGACCGTTCCGATGATCGGAGTGCTTGCCTTTGCAGCCCAGGCATGCGGCGCCGCCTGCCGATCATCCTCGGTGCGATCGGCGGTTGTCTCGGGTGCCTGGTGAACGGCCTCGCCTCGGCATGCCGATCGACTTCACCCCGCTATAGGCCGCGCCGAGTCCAGGGGTGCGTGCAGCGTATGCACAACCGGGTGGAACAAAACGCCGGTTCCAGCCATGATGACGCATCCGGAGAGAACCCATGCCGCAAACCGATCGTTCGACTTCGTTTCCCTCGCGCCTCGTCGGCCAATACGCGCTGGTGACCGGTGCCTCGCAAGGCATCGGCCGCGCCGTCGCCGTCCGGCTCGCCCAGGAAGGCGCAACCGTCGCTATCAATTATTTCGAGAGTGCGGAGCGGGCGGAGGAGACGCTCGCCCTCGCTCGGGCAGCTTCGAGCGATCGCGGCCACGGCGCGCCCGATCATTGCATCGTCAAGGCCAATGTCGGCAATGAGCAGGACATTGCTGCGATGTTCGAGATGATCCTGTCTCGCTGGAAACGTCTCGATTGTCTTGTCAACAATGCAGGCTTCCAGAAGGAATCGCCGAGCGAAGCGCTTGACGTCGAAACCTATCGCCGCATCATCGACGTCAATCTCAACGGTGCCGTACTCTGCGCGCAGAAGGCGCTCGCTCACTTCGTCTCACGCGGTGGAGGCGGCAGCATCATCAACTGTTCGAGCGTCCACCAGATCATTCCAAAGCCCGGCTATCTCGCCTATTCGATCAGCAAGGGAGGCATGGCCAATCTGACGCGTACGCTGGCGCTCGAATTTGCCGGCCGGGGCATCCGCGTCAACGCGGTGGGGCCAGGCGCGATCGACACGCCGATCAATGAGGCGTGGACCGGTGACCCCGAAAAGCGCGGCGTCGTCACCAGCCACATTCCGCTGGGCCGCGTCGGCACGCCGCAAGAGATCGCCGCCGTGTTCGCCTTCCTCGCCTCGGAGGACGCGAGCTACATCACTGGACAGACGCTCTATGCCTGCGGAGGCCTGACGCTGTTCCCTGAATTCCGGGAGAATTGGGCGAGCTGAACGTCCCATCCGCATCGGCGGCCGCCAGCCCGCACGGAGAAACCAGGGCGGGTTGGGGGCTGCGGCGCCGTGTGCTATCGACCGTGGACGACGCGGCCGCTATTGGCAAGCGCCGACACGTGACGGGCTCGTGACCACAACCATCAACATCAATGCCTACAGTGACGCGCTGGTGGTCCTCGGCACTGCCGGCGTCGTGGTGCCGATCGTCCGCCACTGGGGTATCAATCCGGTGCTGGGCTATCTCGGTGCCGGCGCCATTCTCGGTCCGCTCGGGCTCGGCTCGATCGTTCGAGAGATCCCGTTCCTGTACTGGTTTACGGTGACGGACGCGCAGAACGTCGAGGGTATCGCCAATCTTGGCATCGTCTTCCTGCTATTTCTGATCGGGCTCGAGCTGTCTTTCAGGCGGCTCGTCACGATGCGACGGCTGGTGTTCGGGCTTGGCGGCCTGCAGGTGGCGGCAACGTCCGCCTTGATATTCGGCGTGGCGCTTCTATCCGGGCAAGACTCCGATACCGCCGTTATCATTGGCGCGAGCCTTGCGCTGTCCTCGACGGCCATCGTGCTCGAGCTTCTCTCCGCCGAGCGGCGGCTTGCGACCACAGCCGGGCGCGCCAGCTTCTCGGTGCTGCTGGCCCAGGACCTCGCCGTGGTCCCCATTCTCGTCTTCGTCTCGGTGCTCGGTGCAGGCAGCGCTGGCTCGGTCGTGACGCACATCTCAAGTGCGATCCTGAAGGCGGTCGTGGCGGTCACTTTTCTCATTCTGATCGGACGGCTGCTGATGCGTCCGCTCTTCCAGATGGTTGCGGGCACCCATTCGACGGAGTTGTTCGTCGCGGCGACCTTGTTCGTCATCGTCGGCGCAGGGCTTGCCGCACACCAGGCCGGCCTGTCGATGGCGCTCGGGGCATTCGTTGCGGGACTGATGCTGGCGGAAACGGAGTATGGCAAGGCCATCGAGGCCACCGTCGAGCCGTTCAAGGGCCTGCTGCTCGGCATCTTCTTCTTCACCGTCGGCATGGCCATCGACTTCCGCGTGTTCATGCGCGAGCCCGGTTGGCTGCTGGCTGCCGTTATCGGCATTCTCGTCGGCAAGGCGATCGTGCTCATCATTCTGGGGCGCCTCTTCAGGCTCTCATGGCCGGCAGCGATCGAGATCGGCTTCCTGCTGGGTCCCGTCGGCGAATTCGCCTTCGTCAGCATCGGAATGGCGTCGGCCGGCGGCCTGATCGAGCCTCGCGTGTCGAGCTTTGTCGTCGCCGTCACCGCCGTGACGATGGCATTGACGCCGCTTCTGGGTATGGTCGGACGACGATTGGCCGCGGAGCTGGAGAGCGAGCGCACGCCAGATCCAGAACTCGCGGTTCGTCCGCCCAGTGACCGAACGCAGGCCATCGTGGTCGGCTATGGCCGCGTTGGAAAAGTGGTCTGCTCGCTGCTTACCACACATGGCGTGGACTACATCGCGGTCGATCACGATCCGATCGCCGTGGCGCGCGACCGCCGCGACGGCCATAAGGTCTTCTTTGGCGACGTGACAGAGCCGGGCTTTCTCGAAGCTTGCGGCCTGATGCAGACGACCGGCGTGATCATTACGATTCAGTCGCGAACGGCGATCGATGCCGTCGTCGAGCGGATCCGTTCGGTGCGGCCGGATGTGTTGATCGTCTCACGTGCGCGCGACGCTGATCATGCCCGTCACCTCTATGCAATCGGCGCCACCGACGCGGTGCCGGAAACCATCGAGGCGAGCCTGCAGCTTTCAGAAGCCGCGCTGGTCGGCCTCGGAGTTGAGGTCGGGCATGCGATAGCCTCGGTGCACGAAAAGCGTGACGAGTTTCGGCGGATGTTGCAGCAAGCCGCCCACACGGCAGACCAGGAGAAATCTCACCCATCAGCTATCGCAGGACGCCCGTCCCGCCGACGGTAGTCTGGAAAAACCGCCCTCGCGACCTACATCTGGTGCCATGTCAAACCCTCCGCTCCAGGATTTCGTCGGCCGGCACGAACGTCTGTTCGTGCTGACCGGCGCCGGCTGCAGCACCAATTCAGGCATTCCCGATTACCGCGACAGCCAAGGCAACTGGAAGCGGACCCAGCCGGTCAATTTCCAGGCCTTCATGTCGGACGAGCATACGCGCCGGCGCTATTGGGCGCGCAGCCTGATCGGCTGGCGGCGGTTCGGCCAGGCGAAGCCGAACGATGCGCATCATGCGCTGGCCCGGCTCGAGGCGAACGGCCGGTGCGGGATGCTGCTGACTCAGAACGTCGATCGGCTGCATCAGTCGGCCGGCCACCGGCAGGTCATTGACCTGCACGGCCGGCTCGATCTTGTGCGCTGCATGGGCTGCGACCGCAAGACACCGCGCGACGAGTTTCAGCACGAACTTGGCCGCGCGAATGCGGCATGGGTGACGCTCGAGGCGGCGGATGCACCTGACGGCGACGCCGATCTGGAGCACGAGGATTTTTCCTCCTTCGAAGTGCCGCCATGCGAAGCCTGCGGCGGCATCCTCAAGCCCGACGTCGTGTTCTTCGGTGAGAACGTCCCGCGCGACATCGTCGCCACCGCGCAAGATCATCTGGCGCAAGCCGACGCCATGCTGATCGTCGGCTCCTCGCTGATGGTCTATTCCGGCTTCCGCTTCGTCCAGGCCGCCGCGCGCCGCAATATTCCGATTGCGGCGGTCAACCTCGGCCGTACCCGCGCCGACGATCTTCTGACGCTCAAGATCGAGGAGCGCTGCGAGACAGCGCTTGCATTCCTGCTCTGATCGTGCAGGCGGCGAACGCGCCTTGCCTATTGCATAGGTGCCAAGCAGAATAGCCGGGCGCGGCATTTTCCTGGTCATCCATGGCATGGAAATTGCTGCGCTTTTGACCCCAGTCTTGACGATCAGCACGGAGAATTTGGAATGCTTGAGGGAGCCGAGGTGCGGCTTGCCGTTGATATCGGTGGCACGTTCACCGACATCGTGCTGGACGTGGGGCAAGATCGCAAAACCCGCAAGGTGCTGACCACGCCGCAGCGCCCCGAGCAGGCTGTGCTGGACGGCATGCGCCTCATTCTGGCCGATGCACGTGCGCATATCAGCGACATCGACGTCTTCATTCACGGCACGACGCTCGCGACCAATGCCATCATCGAGCGCCGCGGGGCCAAGACCGCGCTGATCGCAACCGAGGGCTTCCGCGACGTGCTCGATATCGGCACCGAAAGCCGCTACGACCAATATGATCTCGGCATCGACAAGCCGAAGCCGCTGGCGCCGCGCAGCCTGCGCTTCACCGTGCCCGAGCGCATTGACGCGCATGGCGCCGTTCGTCTCCCGCTCGACGAAGCGGCGGTGCGCGCACTCGCGCCGAGATTGCGTGAGCTGAAGGTCGAGAGCGTCGCGATCGCGTTTTTGCACTCTTATGCCAATCCGGAGCATGAGCGCCGCGCAGCCGCGATCATCAGTGATGAAATGCCCGGCATCTCCGTGACTGTATCGTCGGCAGTGTGTCCCGAGATCCGGGAATATGAGCGCACATCCACTGCGGTCGCCAACGCCTATGTGCAGCCGCTGATCGATGGCTATCTCGCCCGCATGGCCGATGCCCTGCAGGTCGAGCAGTTTCGCGGCGCCATTTATCTCGTGACCTCCGGCGGCGGCGTGACCTCGATCGAGACGGCGCGACGCTTTCCGGTGCGTCTCGTCGAATCCGGTCCTGCCGGCGGCGCCATCTTCGCGGCCCAGATCGCGGCGCGTCTTGGCGAGAGCAAGGTGCTCTCCTTCGACATGGGCGGCACGACCGCAAAGATCTGTCTGATCGAAAAGTACCAGCCCGAGACCTCGCGCGTGTTCGAGGTCGATCGCGCCGCGCGCTTCCTCAAGGGCTCCGGCCTGCCGGTGCGCATTCCCGTCATCGAGATGGTCGAGATCGGCGCCGGCGGCGGTTCGATCGCGCATGTCGACGCGATGAAGCGCGTCACCGTCGGTCCCGAGAGCGCCTCCTCGGAGCCGGGGCCCGCCTGCTATGGCCGCGGCGGTCAGCGCCCGGCCGTGACGGATGCGGACGTCGCGCTCGGCGTGATCGATCCCGATGCGTTTGCAGCCGGCACGATCAAGCTCGACCCGGAGCTTTCGAAGCAGGCGCTGCTGCGGGACGTCGGCGAGCCGCTTGGCCTGTCCGCGGAAACCGCGGCCTATGCTGTCCACGAAGTCGTCTGCGAGAACATGGCGAGCGCGGCGCGCGTGCATGCGGTCGAGCGTGGAGAGATTATCGGCCAGCACACGCTGATCGCCTTCGGCGGCGCCGCACCGCTGCATGCGGCCCGCGTCGCCGAGAAGATCGGCGTCTCCCGCGTGATCGTCCCATCGAATGCCGGTGTCGGCTCGGCCGTCGGCTTCCTCGCGGCGCCCATCGCCTATGAGCTGGTGCGCAGTCGTCATGTCCGGCTCGATGATTTTGACACCGAGGCGGTCTCCGATCTCTTGCAGGAGATGGTGACCGAGGCGCGTGCGCTGGTGGAGCCGGGTGCCGCCGGTGCGCCGGTGCGGGAACGCCGCGCCGCCTTCATGCGCTATGTCGGCCAGGGTCATGAGATCTCGGTCGAACTGCCGAACCGGCGGCTGGCGACCGCCGATCTCGCAGGCCTGCGCCAGAAGTTCGAGGCGGATTATTCCGCGATGTTCGAGCGGCCAATCCCGGGTGCTGCCATCGAGGTGTTGAGCTGGTCGGTGCTCGCCACCACCGAGGCGCGCAATCCCCCCACCGTCGCTTCCGTCGCACGCATGCCTGCGGCCAAGGCGTCCGGCAGCCGCAAGTTCTTCGACGGCCGTGCGGGCGAGGTGATCGAGATCCCGCTCTATCGCCGCGAGGACATGGCGCCGGGCGCGACGATTGCGGGTCCCGCCGTCATCGCGGAGGACGAGACTTCGACCTTCGTCTCCAACAGTTTTGACGCCCATATCGACGGTGCCGGCAGCATCGTCATGGAACGGAAGGCGGCCTGATCATGAGCAAGGCAAATGGCGCGAGCCTGATCGACCTCCAGATCATGTGGCACCGGCTGGTCGCCGTGGTCGAGGAGCAGGCGCAGGTGCTGCTCCGCACCGCGTTCAGCCCGATCGTGCGCGAATGCGGCGACCTCTCGGCCGGCGTGTTCGACCTCAAGGGGCGCATGCTGGCGCAGGCGGTGACCGGCACACCCGGTCACGTCAACTCGATGGCGGAATCGGTCAAGCATTTCATTGCCCACTTTCCGATCGAGACGATGAAGGAAGGCGACGCCTACATCACCAACGACCCCTGGATGGGCACGGGTCATCTCAACGACTTCGTCGTCACCACGCCCTGCTTCAAGGACGGCAGGCCGGTGGCGCTGTTCTCCTGCACCAGCCATCTCATGGATATCGGCGGCATCGGCTTCGGACCCGACGCCACCGACGTGTTCATGGAAGGGCTCTACATTCCCATGCTGAAGCTGATCGACCAGGGCGTCGTCAACGAGACGCTGATGGCGATGATCCGCACCAATACGCGGCTGCCTGTAGACACCGAGGGCGACACCTATTCGCTCGCCGGCTGCAACGACGTCGGCTGCGAGCGCCTGGTCGAGATGATGACCGAGTTTGGCATCGACTCGCTGGACGAGCTCGGCGACTACATCTGCGACCGCTCGCGCGAGGCCGTGCTCGCCGAGATCGCCAAGCTGCCGAAGGGAAGCTGGCGCAATACCATGGTGGTCGACGGCTATGACGCGCCGGTGACGCTGGCTGCGACCCTGACGATCTCGGACGAAGGCATCCACGTCGATTTCGACGGCACCTCCGCCGCCTCGAAGTTCGGCATCAACGTGCCTTTGTCCTACACCACGGCCTACACCGTGTTCGGCCTCGGCTGCGTCGTCGCCTCGCAGATCCCGAACAATGCCGGCTCGCTCTCGCCGCTGACGGTGTCGGCTCCCCCTGGCGCGATTCTCAATGCGCCGAAGCCGGCGCCGGTCGCCTCGCGCCACATCATCGGCCAGATGCTGCCCGACGTCGTGTTCGGCTGCCTGCGCCAGATCATTCCCGAGCGCGTGCCTGCGGAAGGCACCTCGTGCCTGTGGAATCTCAACGTGCGCGGGCAGACGCGAAGCGGCGTCGGCGGCAATTACGGGTTCTCAATGGCGGTGACCTCCAATGGCGGCACAGGCGCGCGCTTCGGCAAGGACGGGCTGTCGGCGACCGCCTATCCCAGCGGCGTGCGCGGCACCCCCGTCGAGATCGCGGAGACGCAGACGCCTCTGATTTTCTGGCGCAAGGAGCTGCGTCCGGATTCCGGTGGGGCAGGGCGCACCCGCGGCGGCCTCGGTCAGATCATCGAAGTCGGCAGCGGCGTCGACGCGCCGTTCGACATCTTGGCGGCGTTCGACCGCATTGATCATCCGCCGCGCGGCCGCGATGGCGGCCGGGACGGCGAGGCCGGCTATGTCGGCCTCAAGTCGGGAAAGAAGCTGCGAGGGAAAGGCTTTCAGCAGGTGCCGCCGGACGACCGGTTGGTGGTGCTGACACCGGGCGGCGCCGGCATCGGCGATCCCGCCAAGCGCGGGCGCGCGGCGGTCAATGACGACGTCGAAAGCGGCTTCGTGTCCGTCGACAAGGCGGTCGCAGTTTATGGGTACTCGCGGTGACGCCTCAGGCGTCGTGCGCGTAGCAAACGGAGGGGTGTAATGATCACGCGACGGAACTTCACCGCGGGCGCAGCGACGCTGCTCGCCGCCGGCCATATCTCCACCCGCGCGCGGGCGGCGACGGTAAGCTGGGACATGTCGACGGTGTGGCCTGACGGCAATTTCCACACCCAGAACGCTTTTGCCTTCGCCGAGGAGGTGAAGAAGCAGAGCGGCGGCACGGTCAACATCACCGTGAAGGCGGGTGGTCAGCTCGGCTTCAAGGGCCCCGAGCACTTGCGCGCCGTGCGCGACGGCCTGGTTCCGCTCGCCGACGTCCTCAACATCCAGCAGGTCGGCGACGAGCCCTTCATGGGCGTCGAGAGCATTCCCTTCCTCTGCGGCTCGGTGGAAGAGCTCAAGGTGCTGCACAAATATGTGCGGCCCGAATACGAGAAGATCGCTGCGCGCAACAACCAGAAGATCCTCTACATCGTGCCGTGGCCGACGCAGTATCTGCATCTGAAGGCGAAGGTCGCAGATGTCGAGGGCCTTAAGAACATCAAGATCCGCGTGCCCGACAAGAACGCGGTCGACATGCTGAATGCGATCGGCATGGCGGCCGTGATGATCCCCTGGGGCGAGACGATTCCCGCGCTCGCTTCCGGCGCGGTGGCCGGCGTCTCCACCTCGTCGGTGTCGGGCGTCGACGGCAAGTTCTGGGAATTCCTGAAATACGTCTACCCGACCAACCACGTCTGGTCGTCGCAGATGCTCACCGTCAATCTCGATTCCTGGAAGGCTCTCTCCGCCGATCAGCAGAAGCTGGTTGCGGATATCGCGGCGAAGATGGAGCCGGGCTTCTGGGCCAACTCGCTCAAGGCCGACGTCGACAGCCTCAACCGCCTGAAGGAAGGCGGCATGGAGGTGGTGCCGGTCTCGCAAACCATGATGACGGAAATCCGGGCCAAGACCGCGCCGCAGCTCGATGCCTTCCTCAAGCGCGTGCCAGCGGCCGACAAGCCGGTGCGGGCCTATCTCGCCGAAATGAAGCGCGGCTGAGGATGACGTCGTGGTGAGCATCTCGCCCGAAGCTCCGCAGAGTCTGAATGCAGCGGCGCCGGCGCCGCTGCGCATCCTGCTCGACGGAATCGATCGCCTCGGCCGGCTCGACGGCTGGATCGGCGGCGGCTGTCTCTTGATGCTGACGCTGCTGATGCTCTGCGAGGTCGCAACCCGCTTCCTGTCGAACTTTCTGCCGTTCTTTCCGCCCAGCATCTCGATCGCGTGGGAATACTCTTCTTATCTCATGGCGGCGTCCTTCACTTTCGGCGCCGCCATGACGCTACGTGTCGGCGGCCATATCCGCGTCGTGCTGCTCCTGAAGAACGTGCCGGCGCCGGTGCAGCGCGCGCTCGAGATTCTCTCGGCGGCGGCCGGCTTCGCCTTCATGGCGTTCCTGACCTCGGCCATGGCGAAATTCGCCTGGGGCGCGTTCGTGCGCGGCCAGGTCTCCACCTCGAGCGACACGCCGCTGTGGTTTCCGGAGGCCGTCGTCGCCTTCGGCATGCTGCTGCTCACGCTCCAGTTCCTGGCGCGCGCGATCCAGGCCGCGCTCGGCCTGCCGCTGGAGGATCATCGCATGAAGGCCTCGCCCGTCGAATGACCGCTTTGCTCGCTCCCGGATTCAAGATCGCATGACCATCGAAGTCGTCGCCCTGTTCGCGATCTTGCTTGCGCTGCTGGCCTGCGGCGTCTGGATCGGCCTGACGCTTGCGCTCACCGCGACGCTGCTGCTCGCGATGTTCCGCTCGATCCCGCTCGACAAGCTGCTGCCTCAATATGCCTGGAACATCCTGACCACGCAGGAGCTGCTCGCGCTGCCGCTGTTCATCCTGATGGGCGAATTGTTGTTCCGCACCCGCCTGTCGCGCTCGCTGTTCCAGGGACTGGCGCCCTGGGCCGGTTTGCTGCCCGGCCGACTGCTGCATGTGAACGTGATCGGCTGCACCATCTTCGCTGCGATCTCGGGCTCGTCGGCCGCGACCACACAGGTGATCGGCCGCATGTCGCTCAACGAGCTGCTGCGCCGCGGCTACTCTCGCGACATTGCGATCGGCTCGCTCGCCGGCGCCGGCACGCTCGGGTTCCTGATCCCGCCGTCCAACATCATGATCATCTATGGCGTGCTCGGCGATGTCTCGATCCTGAAGCTGTTCACGGCCGGGGTGCTGCCGGGATTCCTGCTGGCCGCCACCTTCATGGCCTGGGTGATGCTGCATACGAGCCTCAATCCGAGCATGGTGCCGGAAACGGAAGCCAAGCTCTCGCAGGTGCCGTGGAGCGAACGCTTCGCCGCTCTGAAGGACCTCGCCCCGGCGCTGTTCCTGATCGCCTGCGTGCTCGGCTCGATGTATGGCGGCCTCGCGACGCCGTCGGAAGCTGCCGCCGTCGGCGTGCTCGGCGCGGCCCTGGTTGCCTGGGCGCAAGGCGCGATGTCGCAACAGGTCATGCGCGACGTGCTGATCGGCTCGGTCGTGACCTGCTCGATGATCGCGCTGATCGTGCTCGGCGCTTCGATCCTCGGCAATGCCGCAGCCTTCCTCGGCATCCCGCAGTCGGTGGCCGCCTTCGTCAAGGGGCTCGGCCTGTCGCCCTTCATGCTGATCGCGGCGCTGATCGTCTTCTATCTCGTGCTCGGCTGCTTCCTCGACGGCTTCTCGATGATCGTGATGACGCTGCCGATCGTGCTGCCGATCGTGAAGGGCGCAGGCTTCGACGAGGTCTGGTTCGGCGTCTTCCTCGTGCTCGCCGTCGAAATGGCGCAGATCACGCCGCCGGTCGGCTTCAACCTGTTCGTCATCCAGGGTTTGACCGAGGACGGCCTCGGCTACATCGCGCGCGTCACCATGCCGTATCTGGTGATCATGGTCGGCTTCGTGCTGCTGCTGACGCTGTGGCCCGGCATCGTCACGATACTGCCCAAGGTGCTCTACGGATAAGCCACTTCGCTCCGGGATTGGCCGATCGAGGTCGAAACGGTCAGTGCCGCTGCCGTTTCAATTCGCCTCGTGCGTCAAAGTCGTCTCCTGCGCGCGTTCCGTGTTTGCACGCCCTGTGATCCGTCGTAAGCTGCAGCGGCAAGCAGAAGTACAACAGCAATCACATCAGTGAACGTGGCTCCTTCGGCGCTATGCGCCGAAAGAGGGGACACCTGTTGGCGACTCGGTCCGATGGAGGACGATCGACGCGTACTGAACTGCAAACACCCCTCGCGGCGGCGCTCACGAGACGCAATCAACAAACACAAGAGCGGGAGGAAGTGCAAATGAGAAAGCAGTGGCTCAGCTCGGCCTTGCCTGTCGTTGTCGTTGCGACACTTGCAGCATCGGCGGCGTCGGCGCAGGCCGTGGATACGGCGCGCATCGAGGCTGCCGGCCAGAACGACTGGCTCACTTATCACGGCTCGTACAAGTCCCACCACTACAGCCCGATCGCGCAGATCAACACGAACAACGTCGCCAATCTGGGCGTAGCCTGGATGCACATCCCCGGGCGATCGACGCGCGGTCTGCAGTCCATGCCACTCGTGGCTGACGGGGTGCTCTACTATTCGGGCTCTTACAGCCGGGTCTTTGCGCTGAACGGCGCAACCGGCGAGGTCATCTGGTCGTTCTTTCCGGAACTGGACGAGGCGCTCATCAGCCGGCAGACCCACTCTCCCTACAACCGCGGCGTAGCTCTCGGTGAAGGCAAGGTGTTCGTCGGTACGATGGATGGGCGTGTCTTCGGGCTGGATTCGAAGACGGGAAAGGTCCTCTGGGAGACCAAGCTGATCGACTCGCAGAAGCTCACGGTCGGCTTTACCGGCGCGCCGCTTTACGCGAAGGGGAGCGTGATCATCGGCGCGCAAGGTGGCGAATGGCCGGGCCGCGGCCCGATCTTCGCCCTCGATGCCACGACGGGAAAGAAGAAGTGGGAATTCCTGACGGTCGCGGGCACCGAAGAGGCCATGAAGACCTGGGGCAACGACTCCTGGCGCACCGGCGGTGGCGGCGGCTGGATGCCGGGCACCTACGATTCCGAGACCAACACCATCCTGTGGGGCACCGCGAACCCTGCGCCGCTCTACGATTGGTCGGGCGCCGACTACAAGACGCAAGGTGCGCGTCCCGGCGACAATCTCTATACGAGTTCGGTGATCGGCCTCGATATCGATACCGGCAAGCTGAAATTCTATCATCAGGAACTGCCGCACGACGCCTGGGACTTTGACAGCGCCGTCGGCGAGTTCGTGATGCTCGAGCGCGACGGTCAGAAATACGTGGTTCATCCGAACAAGGGCGGCTTCGTCTTCGTCTACGACCGCAATCTCAAGGTGAAGAACGTCTGGCGGCTGGTCGAGAACATCAACTTCGTCAAGGATATCGACCCCAAGACCGGCGCGCTGATCGGCCGCCGCGATTTCTCCGTCGGGAAAGTCACTGAACCGCCTCTGTGTCCGTTCATCGGCGGCGGCATCAGCTGGAACGCCGGCTCATACAGCCCGAAGACCGGTCTCTACTACAAGATCGGCCAGGAATGGTGCATGACGCTGGATGTCCAGAAGACAACGCCGATCACGACGCCACAGGTCCAGCTCAACATCGGCGCCGATTTCAAGATGGCGCCTCCTCCCGGCGGCGAAATCTATGGCCATCTCGACGCGCGCGACCCCATAACCGGAGCGAAGAAATGGGAGGTCCGATATCCCGAGCCGCCGCTTGGAAGCGTGCTGTCGACGGCGGGCAATCTGGTCTTCGTGCCGGACTCCCGCGGCGTCCTTCACGCCTATGATGCCGAAACCGGAGCCGAACTGTGGAAGCACAACAACGGCACCGGTCACCAGGGCGGCATCGTCAGCTACTCCGTCGGCGGCAAGCAATATATCGCCGTGACCGCTGGCTTTGGCGGTATGCTGGCTGACGAGTATGCTCCGAACTTCGGCGGCGTCTACAAGAGCATGCCGCGTGACGACGGCGCGCTCGTCGTCTTCAGCCTGAAATAGTTGCCGCAAACGACCTGCAGGAGCGGGTGCAAGCCCGCTCCTTGCGGATCGCAACGGCCACTTACTTCAGGAATGGAGCGGACGTGTTGAAGCTGCATTTGAGAACAATTCCGGCGGGGGTTGGCGCCTCGTTGCTGTGCGCTGCAATGGCTCAAGCGCAATCCGCGGCGCCTGCGCCCGAGAATGCGCCGTTCGAGGTCGAGCAGGTGTTCGCGGGAACTTGCGGGTTTTGTCACTCCGCTGGCGGCCGGGCGGCCGGCAAGGGGCCGCAATTGATGAATTCGCCGCGCGACGACGACTTCATTCGCAATCGCATCAAGCAAGGTAAGCAAGGCGCGATGCCGGCATTCGATGGCGCTTTCACCGACGCGCAGATCGACCTGATCGTCAAATACATCCGCGCCTTGAAACCACGCGATGGCTGAACCAGCGAAGACCGCGATGCGTCCAGATGAGGGTATGCAATGAAGGCGATCGTGCCGGTCATCGTCGCTGCCGCCATCGGGCTGCCGGGACCGGCGCAGGCGCGAACCCTGGATGCGATCCGTGCGAGCGGCGCGATCGGGCTGTGCGCGCATCCCAACTCGCTTCCCTTTGCCCGCAAGACCGGCGAGCCGTCCGGCTTTCAGGTCGAGCTGGGACAGGTGCTGGCGCACGAGCTCGGTGTGGCGCTGAGGCTCGACTGGATCATCACGCAGTACCAGATGCGCAGCGCCGGCTGTGACATTCTTCTGGACGTCATCGCCGACCGCGAGGCGCAAGGCGAAACACGTTTGAGGATCTCGAAACCGTATTATCGCACGGGCGTCACGCTCGCGGTGCCGTCATCCAGCCCGCTCACCTCGTTCAAGAGTCTCAACGAAAAGACCAAGGTGGGAGTGCAGGTCGGATCGATCGCCGCCATGATCATCGGCCAACGGCGCGTGCCCCTGTCGACGTTTGGCTTCGAGAGCGACAGCCTGGAGGCCGTGTCGAACCGCGAGATCGATGCCGCCGCGGTCACACCCACTGCGGCGGGCTATTTCAATCTGACGCATCCGGACAATCCGCTCCGGATCCTGGATCGTGATGAAAGCATCGCCGATCTCAACTGGAATGTCGCCGTCGGCATGATCCGCCCGGATGATGCATTGCGCGAAGCCATCGACCGGGCCCTGGAACGGCTGCGAAGCGACGGCACGATCGATCGGATATACGGCCGCTACGGGATCGTGCTGCAAGCGCCGAGATAGTCGAGCTGCACTGCGGAACGGCTTTCGTTGAATCGATTGCCGCGGCTCGTTCACCTCTCCCGCTTGCGGGAGAGGTCGCGCCGGAGGCGCGGGTGAGGGCTTTCTCCTCTTGGGGATTGTCCCATTGGAGAAGCACCCTCTCCCCAACCCTCTCCCGCAAGCGGGAGAGGGAGCGCACCACCGTCGTTGCAGCGATCAAGCCTCATTTCATCGTGTTTTACGCCGCGGCCTTCTTCCGCGCGAGCTCGGCCTTGTACAACTCGAACTCCTCCGCGATCGCCCTGGCGATCGACGGGCGCTGGCGCAGGCGTTCGTAATAGGCCTTCACGTTCGGCCATTTCGCAAGCTCGATCGGCGGCGTCGCCATGGTCCAGTTGATGACCGTGACGAGATAGGCATCCGCCACGCTGAAATGGTCCAGCAGGAAATCGCGGCCCTTCAGATAGCTGTCGAGATAGTCGAGCCGCGACAGGTTCTTCTCCAGCGCGTAGGCTTTGGCTTCCTGCGGCGCCTTGCGGTCGAGCACGGGGATGAACAGGCCCTTGTGCAGCTCGGTGCCGATGAAGCAAAGCCATTGATGCAGCCGGGTGCGCTCGATGCCGGCGGCGGCGCCGAGGCCGGATTGCGGGAAGCGGTCGGCCACGTATTGCAGGATCGCGGCGTTCTCGGTCAGCACCACGCCTTCGTCGGTACGCAGCGTCGGCACCAGGCCGATTGGATTGACGGCGCGGAAGTCGGAGCCGTCGCTCAGCACTGTTTTGGTGGGCGGATCGACTTCGAGATAGTTCGCCTCGGCGCCGGCTTCATACAGCGCAACGCGCGTCGCCATGGAGCAGGCGAGGGGCGAGAAATAGACATCCATCTGTAGCCTCCTTAGGCAATTCTCTGGGAGTTTCGCTCAACCTGGCCAGATTGATTTTTGTACTGTGTTGCATAATATATCCGCGGTCAAGGATTAATTTGCGAGATGGTACAAAAATCGAAGCCGCCAGCTGCTGCCAGTCAGCCCAAGCGCCGCGGCCGTCCCCGCGCCTACGAGCCCGATGTCGCGCTCGGCAAGGCGCTCGACCTGTTCCGCAGGCAGGGCTTTGCCGCGACCTCGCTCGACGATCTCAGCGAGGCCACCGGCATGAACCGCCCGAGCCTCTACGGCGCCTTCGGCGACAAGCGCGAGCTCTACATCAAAAGCTACCAGCGCTACCGTGAGGAAGCGCGGGCCTCCATGGCCGCGACCTTTCGCGAGGAAATGCCGCTGCGCCAGCGCCTGGAGCGAATCTTCGCCTCCGCGCTGAACATCTATCTCTCCGGCGAGACCGGCCCGCGCGGCTGCTTCACGGTGGTGACGGCGGCGTCGGAGGCGGTGAGCGACCCCGAGATCCGCACCATGGTGCTCGACGGTCTCACCGAGCTCGACAAGGCTTTTGCCAGTTGCTTCCGCCGTGCCAAGGAGAAGGGCGAGTTGCCGGAGAGCGCCGATCCAGCCGTGCTGGCGCAGATCGCATCAGCTACCGTGCACTCCATCGCCGTTCGTTCGCGGGCCCGCGTTCCGCGCAGGGAGCTGGAGGCGATCGTGAAGGGCGCGATCGATATGATGGTGGGCGCGAAAGCGTAGGCTGCCGTCGCCGGCAAGCGCAGCTCCGGACCAATAAACCACGGGAAGACGTTCGGCGAAGACCCGGAGTTGCCCGCTCGCCTTACGACTTCTGCCCGTGGGTATGTATCCCCGCGTTCGAGCCTGAAGCGCCAGCGTTCGCGAAATCCAGGGGCTTAATAGCCCCTTGCCCGATCCACCACATTCTCCAGCGCTCCGCCGGCCTCGAACCGTGCGATCTGCTCGGCGACATAGGCCGAGATCGCGTCCGCGTCGGTGTCGGCAGCGTTGTGCGGCGTCAACACCACCTTGGGGTGGGTCCAGAAGCGGCTGTCCGCCGGTTGCGGCTCCTGCACGAAGACGTCGAGCGAGGCGGCGCCCAGCGTGCCGTCGTCGAGGCTGGCCAGGATATCGGCTTCGTTCTGAAGGCCGCCGCGGCCGGCATTGATCAGCACCGGCGCGCCGAGCGGGCTGTTGCGGTTGAGCTTTGTGAAGACGTCGCGGTTGAGGATGCCGTTTGTGTCAGGCGTCAGCGGCAGCAGGCAGACCAGGATGTCGGTCGTGCGCAGGAAGGCGTCGATCTGCGCAGTGCCGTGGAAACATTCGACGCCTTCGATCGTCCGCGGGCTGCGGCTCCAGCCGGCGACGCGGAAGCCGAGCCGCCGCAGCACATTGGCCGCATCGGCTCCCAGCGTGCCCAATCCCATGACGCCGACCGTGATCGCGCTCGCCGGCCATTGATACGTCGGCTCCCAGCGTTTCTCACGCTGCGATTGCCTGAGGTAAAGCTCCTGGCGGTGGTGCATCAGCACGTGCAGCACGACATATTCGGTCATGCGGTTGGTGAGATCGGGCACGGCGACGCGCACCAGCGGCACATCGGGCAGGCTCTTGTCCGCCATCAGCGCGTCGACGCCGGCACCGAGGTTGAAGATCGCGCGCAGATTGGGGAACGCACCGAGATCGCCCGGCACCGGCTTCCACACCGCGGCATAGTGCACCTCCGCCGGGTCGAGCCCGGCATCCGGCAGCAGCACCACGCGGCGATCCCCGCAGACCGCTTCGAACCGGGCCTTCCAGCGCTCCGGAAGCCAGTTCTGCTGCGTGCTGTTGATCAGGACGGCCAGTGTGCCTTTGGTCATTCGAAGTGCCTCGTCGGTTCCGCTTGAGAAGGCCCTCCTTGGCACGATCTGCCGGATTTTTCTTGCAAATTTTTTCCGCAGCCATGTCGGCGCGGGGCATATTGGCGCGTCTTCAGAACAGACGAGGAAAGTGTCGCCTATGCTTTACGCCATTCTTTGCTATCACGATGAGGATTTCGTCGGCTCCTGGAGCAAGGAGCAGGACGAGGCCGTGATGAAGAAGCTCGCCGTGGTGCAGGAGAAGCTCAGCAAGCAGGGCCGGCTCGGACCGGTGGCACGGCTGTTGCCGACGACCGCGGCGGCGACGCTGCGCAAGGAAGATCCGCCTCTGGTGCTCGACGGCCCCTATGCCGAGACTAAGGAGCAGCTGCTCGGCTTCTACATCGTCGACTGCAAGAACCTCGACGATGCGCTCGACGTCGCGTGCGAGCTGGGCGCTGCCAATCCCGGCGGTGCCTACGAGGTGCGTCCCGTGGGCGTATTCCGGCCCGGAGGAAATCTCACGTGAGCGAGAGCGACACCGCCTGGATCGAGACTGCGCTGACCTCGGCGCGACCCCAGGCGGTGGGTGCGTTGCTGCGCTATTTCCGCGATCTCGACACTGCAGAGGAGGCTTTTCAGAACGCCTGCCTGCGCGCGCTCAAGTCCTGGCCGCAGAACGGGCCACCGCGCGATCCCGCAGCCTGGCTGATCATGGTCGGCCGCAACGTTGCGATCGACGAGGTGCGCCGGGCCCGCAAGCAGCAGCCGCTGCCGGAAGACGATCAGGCGATCTCCGATCTCGGCGACGCCGAAGGTGCGCTCGCCGAGCGGCTCGATGGCTCGCATTATCGCGACGACATCCTGCGGCTGATGTTCATCTGCTGCCATCCCCAGCTGCCGGCGACGCAGCAGATCGCGCTGGCGTTGCGCATCGTCTCAGGCCTCACCGTGAAGCAGATCGCACGCGCCTTCCTGGTTTCGGAAGCCGCGATGGAGCAGCGCATCACGCGGGCCAAGGCAAAGGTCGCCGACGCGGGCGTCCCCTTCGAAGCGCCCGGCGCGGTCGAACGTTCCGAGCGGCTCGCCGGCGTCGCCGCCATGATCTACCTGATCTTCAACGAAGGCTATTCGGCGAGTGGAGACACCGCGGAGATCAGGAAGCCGCTGTGCGAAGAGGCGATGCGGCTGGCGCGGCTGCTGCTGCGGCTGTTTCCGAGTGAGCCCGAGATCATGGGCCTGACGGCGCTGATCCTGCTGCAACACGCCCGCAGCGCCTCGCGCTTTGCCGAAGACGGATCGCTGATCCTGCTGGATGATCAGGATCGTTCCTTGTGGAACGGCGCCATGATCTCGGAAGGTCTCGCGCTGATCGACAAGGCGATGCGCCACCGCCGCAGCGGTCCCTATCAGATCCAGGCCGCGATCGCCGCGCTGCATGCGCGCGCCGCGACGCCGGAGGAGACCGACTGGACGCAGATCGACCTGCTCTATGGCGCTCTGGAAGTGGTGCAGCCTTCACCGGTGGTGACGCTCAATCGCGCGGTCGCGGTCTCCAAGGTGCGCGGGCCGCAGGCCGCGCTCGAACTGATCGAGCCGCTGGCACCGAAGCTCGCCAACTATTTCCATTTCTACGGCGTCCGCGGCGCCTTCCTGATGCAGCTCGGCCGCAACGACGAGGCCCGCGTCGCCTTCGACCGTGCCATCGCGCTCGCCAACACCTCGGCCGAAGCCGCCCACATCCGCATGCATCTCGATCGCCTGATCCGGGACAGCCAGCCGAAGACGGCCAATGGCGGCGCCAGGCAGGGTGCGAAGGCGAAGTAGGCCCGCCTGCTTCCACGTCGTCATGCCCGAGCTTGTCCCGCCAACCGCACTGTCATTCCCGGGGCGGTTCCGCAGGACCGAACCCGGAATCTCGAGATTCCGGGTCTGGTCCTACGGACCATCCCGGAATGACGATCAAAAATTCATTCTGCCATTTGTCGGCGCCGGCCATCCCCCTTCGTCCTTAGCCCGTATCCCGGGGAGCCATTCATGCTGAAAGCCATTGCCGTCATCGCCATCGTCCTCGCGGCCGGAATTGCGGCCGTGCTCGTCTTCGCCCTGATCAAGCCCGACACGTTCCGCGTCGAGCGCCGTCTCGCCGTGAAAGCTCCGGCCGATGCGATCTATCCACTGGTTGCTGATTTCCATCGCTGGACCGCCTGGTCGCCGTATGAGGAGCGTGATCCCGCCATGAAGCGGACGTTCGGCGGAACCGCGGCGGGAAAGGGTGCCACCTATGCCTGGGACGGCAACAACAATGTCGGTGCCGGCCACATGGAGATATTGGAGGCGAACGGGCCCTCCAGGCTTCGCATCAAGCTCGATTTCGAGCGGCCATTCGAAGGGCACAACACCGCCGAGTTCACCTTTGTGCCGCAAGGCGATGCCACTCTGGTCACGTGGGCGATGTACGGTCCGGCCCCGTTCCTGTCGAAGGTCATGCAGGTGTTCATCAACATGGACAGCATGATCGGCAAGGATTTCGAGGCAGGTCTCGCCGGCCTGAAGAAGCTCACCGAGAAGCAATAAGCCTCACTGCAAACGAAGAGGAGAGAAACGATGCTTAGTCCCTATCTGTTCTATCAGGACACTTGCGAAGCGGCATTCAACTATTACGCCAAGGTTCTCGGCGGCAAGATCGATGCAATGATGCGCTCATCGGATGCACCGCCGGAGGTGCCGGCCGCGCCCGGCCGCGAGAAGATGATCATGCATGCGCGGATGTCGCTGCCCGACGGCAGTGTCCTGATGGCCTCCGACGCCCCGGCCGAGCACTTTCACAAGCCGCAGGGCTTTTCGATCTCGCTCACAGTCAAGGATCCCGCAGACGGCGAGCGCAAGTTCAACGCGCTCGCCGACGGCGGCTCGGTCACCATGCCCTTCAGCAAGACGTTCTGGGCCAAGGGCTTCGGCATGTGCGTCGACAAGTTCGGCATTCCCTGGATGGTGAACTGCCCGGCGGAGGGAATGTGACGGGCACGGCCGCGCCCGCGATCCGTTGAGTTGCGATCCCCTCTCTCCAATGCTGCGGGAGAGGGGACACGCATGGACTCCTTACCTCACGCGCCGATCGGCCGTTTGTCCTTTCACCGGATTGATCCGGTGACGTTCTCGCTCGGCGGCGACGACTCCACGCAGCGAGGGCAGATCACGAGCTTGGTGCCGAGCCGCCTGTCGTTCTCCGCCTGTATTTCGTCATGGACCGCCCACCACGCCTGGGAATATGGCTGCAAGGTGCCGAGCACGCGTTCCCGCTCCTGATTGGGATCCGGCGCCCCGGGCGCGGGATTCGCCACGCGCCGCTTCGCGACATGAGGGCGGTTCGGATCCTTGCCAAGACCATCCCACGCGATAGGACGCCGTTCCTGCGCTTGAGCGCCTGCGCATCCAATCAGCGCTGTGCAAAAAGTGAGCAAGATGAAGCTGTATCGAATCATGCCGGGGCCTTTGCTACGTATGCGACGCGCAATCCGCGTGAGATACTTCGCATCACGTCGGTTTAAAGGAACTCAAGGCAAACGAACCAGCCGGCATGGCCGAATACGAGTCGGACTTTCGTATCATTTTGCGGGCGCAGTGAGGCGGCTTCGTGAAACCACTGCACCGCACAACAATTGGCGCAATATTGGGCTGTGATCTGCACACCAAAATCGCTAACTTTGCTTCATAAAATCTACAAATCAGGGTGGGGCGACTTGGAAGGGAGCGACCGATGGCGGCGGCGCTACAAATCAACTTTGCTCTTTGGGGAATGGTCATTTGCGTGAGCATGAAGCTCGTGCCGGTGGTCCAGACTTTGTTCTAGACGGCGAGCTCTCTGCCGAAACCGTGCAGCGGCTCCGACGATATTGCCAGTGTCGGGCGCAAGCGATCGCGAGACCATCAAGGGCGGCTTCGTCACCGACATCGCGGATAGATCGCGGCGAGATCGCGACCCTTCAACAGCAGCAGCCGTGAACTCAGGCCGCCCCGGCGGCTGATCCAGTCGCGCACCGGGCCGGGATAGGCGGCAAGCACCGCGACCGATGCTTCCGGCTCGGCATAGAAGCGCCCGCGCCGGTCTACCGAGCGCGCGGCGTGGAAGCCCAGCACCGCTCGCTTGGTGACGCAGATGCGCTCGCCCGGCACGATGCTCAGCACCAGCGTGCAGGCGGACAGACAGGGGCCGTCGATCACGACGCGCTCGCCGCTCTCGCGCACTTTCTCGAACAGATCGAGGAACGGTCCGACCTGTCCGCCCGGCGACTGGATGATGCGGATCTCGGCCGCCGCCGGCGTGACGCCGAGCAGCGCGGATGCAAGCATCAGGGCTTTGAGGAAGGTGATGCGTCGCATGGCACTCTCCGAAATCTCGACATCGTAAGGCGGCAAAGCGTACGTGCCCACCAATGGTACCGCAAATCCAGAGAGGTGGCAGGCAGGCGCCTGCGCGCCTCTGCCCACCCACCAAATCCGTGCCTACCCGTTGCGCCGCTGGCCGCGCAGCGTTGGCAGGCCGATACCCGCCGCATCGAAGCCGCCATCGACGGCCAAAATTTGGCCGGTGATGTAGCTCGCGCTCGCCGAGCACAGGAAATAGATCGCTTCCGCGAGTTCCTCTTCCAGGCCGTAACGGTTGAGCGGAATGGCGTCGTGATAGTCGGCGCGGATCTCCTTGGTGTGAACCTGCTTTGCCATCGTGGTGTCGACCGGTCCCGGCGCCACCGCGTTGACACGGATGTTGAGAGAGGCGAGCTCGACCGCGAGCTGCTTGGTAAGGTGCGCAAGGCCCGCCTTGCTGGTGCCGTAGGCCGAGCGCAGCGTCGAGGCGCGCACCGCCGAGATCGAGGTGATGTTGACGATGGCGCCGCCATTGCCGTCGCGCATCAAGGGCACCGCCGCCTTGGTGCAGAGGAACGGTCCGGTGAGGTTGACCTCGAGCACGCGGCGCCAGTCCGCGTCCGACGTCTCCATCAGCGGCGCGAACACCGCGATGCCGGCATTGTTGACGAGGGCATCCAACCGGCCGAACCGCCGCTCGATCGTCGTCATCGCGATGGCGACTGCGGCTGCGTCGGAAACGTCGCAGGTCAGCGCCAGCGTCGCCTCGCTTTGGCCGATTTCGGCGACCGCGCGGCCGAGCAACTCGCCCTCGATGTCGAGCAGCGCCACGCGCCAGCCCTCGGCCAGGAATTTCTTCGCGGTCGCAAGCCCGATGCCGCGTGCAGCTCCGGTGACGAGGGCAACTTTTTGCGGGGCTTGCGGCATTGGCTGATCTGTCCTGTGTCCGGGAGGGGCGCGCGAGCGCCGGCCCCTTTTACTTCGCTTTGGTTCAGGCATGAAAGGCCCCCGCGCCGCGCCTATCGAGCCCAATTCGGCCCCGAATGCCCCTGCCGCAGTCGCGCCGGCGCGCCTCTGAATAATTTTCCGCCCCGCTGTCGGCTCGGCAGAAGGTCGTTCGTCCTAGAGGGGAACGCGGGCCGGCTGTTCCCGCCCGCAGGACATATCACGGAGCAGGTCGATGCGTTTCATGGTGATCGTCAAGGCAAACCAGGATACCGAGGCGGGCAAGATGCCGACCACCGAGATGCTGGCCGCGATGGGCAAGTTCAACGAGGACATGGCCAGGGCCGGGGTCATCGAAGCCGGCGAGGGCCTGCATCCGACGGTGAAGGGCGCCCGGGTCAGATATTCGGCGTCCGGGCCAGGCGTCACGCGCGGTCCGTTCAGTCTTTCGCCCGACCTGATCGCCGGCTTCTGGCTGATCAAGACCGTCTCGCTGGACGAGGCCATCGACTGGATGAAGCGTGCGCCGTTCGAGCCAGGCTCGGAGATCGAGATCCGCCAAGTGTTTTCGGCCGAGGATTTCGGCGAAGCCTTCACCCCCGAGCTGCGCGAGCAGGAAGAGCGCACGCGCGCGCATGCGGCGAGGAAGTAGCTCTCCGCCGCCGCCATTTTTGGGGCGCGCATGGCGCGGCTCTGAAGCGCAATCGCGCATCGGAGAATTCACCGGGACCGGCGGCAATATGGATCAACGGATTCCGGGCTCGCGACCTTGTCGCGCCCGGAATGACAGCAAGCGACGAGGAAATCCCATGCGATTCATGATGCTGATGATTCCACTCGGATACGAGGCTGCACCGCCAGACGTTCAACTCGATCCCGAACGTGTCGCGGCGATGATGCGCTACAACGAGGCGCTGAAGGACGCCGGCGTGCTGATCACGCTCGACGGCCTGCATCCGCCATCAATGGGCGCGCTAGTCTCGTTTGCGACCGGCGAGCCCATCCTCACCGACGGCCCCTTTGCTGAAGCCAAGGAAGTGCTGGGCGGCTACTGGATGATCGAGGTCGCCTCGCGCGAGGAAGCGATCGCCTGGGCGAAGAAGTGCCCGGCCTCGGCCAACGAAATCATCGAGATCCGGCAGGTGCAGGAGGTGACCGACTACTCGCCTGAAGTGCAGGAGGTCGTGGCCGGGTTTGGCGACCTGAGGAAGTAGGCAGCCGCCAGACGATCTTCCGATCAATCAACCAGAGGAGATATCCATGAGCGCCGAACACAAATTTCTCGCCGTCTATCTCGGCAGCACGACCGGTACGAAGATGGCGGCCTGGCGCGCCCTGCCGGAGGCCGAGCGAAAGGCGAAGGATCAGGAGGGCATGGCTGCCTGGCACGGCTGGGTCGAGAAGCACAAGTCCGTCATCGTCGAGATCGGCGGCCCGCTGGGCAAGACCCGCAGGATCGACGCGAGCGGCATCGCCGAGGTCAGCAATGCGCTGACCGGCTTCACGGTGGTGCGCGCCGCCTCGCAGGAGGAAGCTGCCAAACTGTTCGAGAACCATCCGCATTTCGCGATCTTTCCGGGCGAGGCGATCGAGGTGATGCCCGTGCTGCCCATTCCGCAAATGTAGCGTCGGTGCGAGCTCGTTCCGGGCTCGATGCCGGGGCATGACCGTGGAAGTACGGGGTTGATCCTGCCTCATCGCCGCTAGTGACCTTCACGCCCGGCTCATGTAAAGGTCGTTCACATGAGCTGGCGCAAGGAGCAGGGCCGCGCCGAGCGCGGCTATCACCACGGCAATCTGAAGGAAGCCTTGTTGCAGGCCGCTCTCGGGCTGATCGCCGAGAAGGGCGCGGCCGGCTTCACCTTTGCCGATGCCGCGCGCATGGCCGGCGTCAGCGCCGCGGCACCCTATCGGCATTTCCGCGACCGCGACGAACTCCTGTCCTCGATCGCCCAGCGCGGTTTCGAGCAGTTCGAGGCGCGCCTGACCGCGGCCTGGGACGACGGGCGTCCCGACACGGTCACCGCGTTCGAGCGCGTCGGCAGGGCCTATCTCGCCTTCGCCCGCGAGGAGCCGGCCTTCTACAACGCGATGTTCGAATCGGGCCTGCCGGTCGATGCCAATCCTGCCTTGATGGCAGCCGGCGAACGTGCGTTCGGCGTCATCCGTGCCGCCGCCGAGCGCCTCGCCGCGCTGACTCCCCCCGGCACACCCCGTCCTCCGGCGATGATGATGGCGCTGCACATCTGGTCGATGGCGCATGGCGTCGCCTCGCTGTTTTCCCGCGGCGATGCCGCGCGACGAAAACTGCCGATGTCGCCGGACGAGCTGTTAGAGGCCGAGGTGCTGATCTATCTGCGTGGCCTTGGTTTCCCGACCGACCGCCGTCCGGCCACGAAGGGGGCCGAGCCGCCGCCGGTGCCGCCGGAGGCTCCCTCCGGTTCGGGCGTGCCTCCGGGCGGACCCTGGGGCAAGCCGAAATAAAGTTGCGCAAATAATTCCGCGGGCCTGTCTGGCGGCCGGCTTGACAAAATCGCGGGATGGTCTAGCTATGTAAATGTTATTTACATTCACAACGGCGCAGATGCCGTCATGGAGATGGGAAATGGCCTACACCGCTGATGTCAATCGATGGCGCGGCCCTTCGGACCAACAGCAACAGTACGCGCGTCCCCGCATGCTCGATACGCCCTGGCATCCGGGCTGGATCGCCGTGACCATCCTCGGCTTCATCATCTGGTGGCCGATCGGACTTGCCCTTCTCTTTTTCACACTCGGGAGCAGAAGAATGTCGTGCTGGAACCATCAGGATCGCTGGCAGAACAAGATGGAGCGGATGCAGTACAAGATGGACCGCATGCGCGGCCGCATGGAGCGCAGTGGTTTCGGCTTTGGCTTCGGCCCGCCGTCTTCCGGCAACCGCGCCTTCGACGAATATCGCTCTGAAACGCTGCGGCGTCTCGAGGAGGAGCAGGTCGAGTTCAAGAACTTCCTCGACCGCCTGCGTCACGCCAAGGACAAGGAAGAGTTCGACCAGTTCATGGCGCAGCACAAGACGCGTCCGACCCCGCCGCCCACCGACCAGCAGCAGGGCTGACATCCAAGCCTGATATCTCTCAAAGCCTTCAGGCGCATGCCCCCAAAGTCCTGATGGCCCCGAGCCGCCCGCCTGCGCAACCCGCAAGGCGGGCGGTTTGGCGTTGGCCTCTTCTCGCTAGAGCATGATCCGGAAAAAGTGTGAAGCGACTTTCCCTCGCAACAAACGCGGAACGCGTTTGCGCGGAGATCATGCTCGAACAACAACCCGAAGCGTGAGGATGAGACATCCTCATCTCATCGCGCTTCAGGCGGCCCGGCGGTGACTTTCGCCGCCATGATGCGGCGTGACCGGCTCCGAGCTGGTCTGGCCCGGCGCATCCAGCACTGCGACGTGATGCCGGTAGACCATCTCCCAGCCCTTCCATCCGGTGAACAGGAGAATGCCGACCACGACCAGTGAAAGCACGACGCCCCATGGCGTGATCGCGGTCTCCGTGCCCTGCGCATAGCGGAGATAGAAATTGACCAGGGCCAGCACGACTGCGACGAGATTGCCGGCCATGTGGTACCAGGCATCGTTGAGTCGGCGAATGCGGGGCTCGCTGAAGAAGTCCGTAAAGCCGGCCGCGGCGGCAACGAGCGCCATGACGATGCCGGCGCCGATCAGCCACATCGCGGCGCGTGCCCAGAACGCGTCGCCGGTTCCGATGAAGGCCAGATCGGCGATGGGCGCGCCGACCAGAAACGCGACGGGGAACGGGATGATCATGGGGTGGAGCGGGTGATCGCCGATAGCGGCGGTCGTCTTGGGGTTGATGGTCATGGCAAAGCCTCGCCGAAAGTGATTTTCAGGACAATTCTGCGGGTATGGGCTGGTTCCTCCGGCACGCGCGATGCGTTCCCACCCACAAGGGAGAGAGGGCGGACCATCTTCGGGGCGTACGGCTCTCGCACGTCAGGTCGCACGGCAAGATGTTTCAAGCCCGGCACGCATCATCGACGCGTTCTCAGCGCCTGTTGACGTGAATCAAGCCGCGCGCATCGCGAACGCGATGTAGTCCGGCAGGCACAGGCGAGGAGCGTGACGATGGCGAAGGCAAGAATTCTCGTGGTCTATTATTCCCGGACCGGCACGACGCGCAAAGTTGCTCAATCCCTGTCGGCTGCGCTGTCCTGCGACAGTGAAGAAATCACCGAGGCTGGTAGCCGCAATGGGATATTCGGTTATCTGCGCTCGGCCATGGAAGCGCGACGGCAGATCCCGTCGCGCATCGCCGCCACCGCCAAGGATCCATCTCTCTACGATCTCGTTGTGATCGGAACACCGGTCTGGGCCTGGGCGCTCTCTTCGCCCGTCCGTGCCTATTTGCTCGCAAACAGGTCGAAACTCCCTGCGGTGGCGTTCTTCTGTACGCTTGGCGGGGCCGGCAGCGATCAGGTCTTCGGCCAGATGCGGGAGCTCGTCGGCAAGCAGCCCCTTGGTTGTCTTTCCGTCACCGCACGCGATGTGGCATCGGCAAACTCCGCACCGCGGCTCGCCACATTCGTTGAGGCACTACAGCGGGCAATTGGGAACGGGCGGAGCAGTGCAGCGACGAACGCGGCCTGAGCGGAATTCGAAACCCGGTTCCGGGACCGCAGGTCTTACCCTCGATTTCCCGGCTAGATGCCGCCGCCCCGGGGCTGCCGGGCCAAATCCCTGGTCCGCCTGCCTCCGGCAGCCAAATTCGCTGCCGGTAACCCCGCATTAACCAACGCCGGGCTCTGGTAATTGCGGACAGTCGCGCCAAAAGCCGTGTCGAGGCCCATAGTTTTGACATCTTGGCGGGGAATGCAGGCGGCCGGCTTTGGACGAGCCCTGCACCCCAGAAAGAACAAGGCTTTGAGCGGACTTGCCGGCCGCGCCGGCTCTAGCGCGGCTGTTGGGGAACACCGGCAGCGATTTGCTGGCCGAGGGACATTAGGTAACGATCGCCTTGAGAGGATACTGCTTATGAATCCGGCCGACGTGGCTCAGTCAGCCCTTCCGGTTGCCGCCTCCGCCGACGTGTCGCTGATTGCGCTGTTTTGGCAGGCTCACTGGATCGTGAAAGCGGTGATGCTGGGACTTCTGTCCTGCTCGGTCTGGGTCTGGGCGATCGCCATCGACAAGATCTTTCTTTACGCGCGCACCCGGCGCTCGATGGACCGGTTCGAGCAGGCGTTCTGGTCCGGCGAGTCGATCGAGGAGCTCTATCGCACGCTCTCGGCCAAGCCGACGCACTCCATGGCGGCCTGTTTCGTGGCGGCGATGCGCGAGTGGAAGCGTTCTTTCGAAAGCCATGCGCGCTCTGTCGCGGGCCTGCAGATGCGCATCGACAAGGTGATGAACGTCTCGATCGCGCGCGAGGTCGAACGGCTGGAACGCAGGCTGCTGGTGCTGGCGACCGTCGGCTCTGCCGGCCCCTTCGTCGGCCTGTTCGGCACGGTCTGGGGCATCATGTCGAGCTTCCAGTCGATCGCGGCGTCGAAAAATACCTCTCTGGCAGTTGTCGCCCCCGGTATCGCGGAGGCGCTGTTTGCGACCGCCGTCGGCCTTATCGCCGCCATTCCTGCCACTATTTTCTACAATAAGTTCACGTCCGAGGTGAACCGACAGGCCCAGCGGCTGGAGGGCTTCGCTGATGAATTTTCAGCCATTCTCTCGCGTCAGATCGACGAGCGGGGCTGACGGACGGCATGTATAGTGTGAAGGGCAATTTGGGCATCATACCATGGGCATGAACGTCGCAAGTTCATCCGGAGGCGGCGGACGCCGCGGCCGGCGCAAGCCCGTTATGGCCGAGATCAACGTTACGCCGATGGTCGACGTGATGCTGGTGCTGCTCATCATCTTCATGGTGTCGGCGCCGATGTTGACCGTCGGCGTGCCGCTCGACCTGCCCCAGACCCAGGCCAAGAGCCTCGAAAACAACGACCAGAAGCCGATCCAGATGTCGGTCGACATCAACGGCAAGGTGTTCATCAATGATGCCGAGATCGCGCTGAACGAGCTGGTGCCGAAGCTCAAGGCGATCACGGATGCACGTGGCGGGCTCGAGGAACGCATCTATCTGCGCGCCGACAAGAAGGCGGATTACGGGACGGTGGCCAAGGTCATGGGCCTGTTGTCCGGCGCCGGCTTCAAGAAGCTGGCCCTCGTCACGGAAGCGGATCAGGGGTAAGCGGTGAAGGTGAACGTCGACAAGACACTCGTTGCGTCGATTGCCCTCCACGTCCTCGTGCTTGGATGGGGCCTCGTCACCTTTAGCAGCAAGGCCTATGTGGCGCCGGAGGAGTCGCTTCCGGTCGACATCATCTCGTCCGATCAGCTCGCGAAGATGATGGCGGGGCAGAAGACCGGCGACAAGAAAGAGCCGAAGCCCAAGGTCGAGAAGATCGCGGAAGCGAAGCCCGAAGAGGATGCCGTCGGCAAGGTCACCGAGAAGAAAGAGCTGATCAAGACCAACTCGACACCGGAGCCGCCGCCGAAGCCCGTCGAGAAGCCGGTCGAGAAGAAGCCCGAGCCGCCGAAGCCCGTGGCCGAGGCGAAGCCGAAGGAAGAGCCGAAGCCGCAGGAAAAGAAGCCTGATCCGGCCAAGGAAGATCCGATCGCCGAACTCCAGAAGAAGCTCGACACCAAGAAGCCGCCGCCGAAGCCCGTGGAGCAGAAGGTCGCGGCAGTGCAGCCGCAGCAGCAACCGAAACCCAAGGAGCGCACCTTCGATCCCGCGCAGATCCAGCGCGACCTCGACAAGCGCGCCGCGACCCGGCACGAACTGACTGGATCGGCGCTGAATGCGTCGGCGTCGCTGGGATCGAGCACCGGCACGGCCGTCGCCAACGTCGCGACTTGGCGCGGTGCCTTTCAGGGCGCGGTCAAGCGCTGTTTCACGCCGACCTATAACGGGCAGGATGCCGACCAGTACGAAGCCGACATCGACATTCCCATGAAGATCGACGGCTCGCTGGCCGCCGAGCCGATCGTCGTCGCGGTGCGGGGACCGTCGCGATCGATCGCGCAGGCGGTGGCGGAGAGTGCCAAGCGCGCCATCGTGCAGTGCCAGGTCTATTCGTTCATGCCGAAGCAGCAGTACGAAAGCTGGAAGCTCATTCCGATGACTTTCGGTCTGAAAGATATGTTGTGACATCCGAACAAAAGAATTTTGCGATGAATGACGCCCGATCGATGAACCGCCGCCGCTTCATGACCCTGACCGGGTCGACGCTCGCGATGCTCGGCGGCGGACACGCCTTCGCTCAGGGGCAGCCGCGACTGCGCATCGATCCCACCGAGTTTCAGCCGGTCCCGATCGCGATCACCAATTTTGTGCCAGGTTCGCCCTCCGACGGCGACGTGGGCAACGGTGTCACCCAGGTCATCACCAACAATCTGAAGCGCTCGGGCCTGTTCGCGCCGATCGACCAGGCCGCTTTCATCGAGCGCATCAGCAACATCGACGTCGCGCCGCAATTCCAGAACTGGAAGACCATCAACGCCCAGGCCTTGGTCACCGGCCGCATGACGCGGCAGCCGGACGGCAGGCTCAAGGCCGAATTCCGTCTGTGGGACGTGGTCTCCGGCCAGCAGCTTGCCGGCCAGCAATATTTCACCTCGCCCGAATATTGGCGCCGCATCGCCCACATCATCTCCGACCAGATCTACGAGCGGATGACCGGCGAGAAAGGCTATTTCGACAGCCGCGTGGTGTTCGTGGACGAGACCGGGCCGAAGGAGCGCCGCGTCAAGCGGCTCGCGATCATGGATCAGGACGGCGCCAATGTGCGCTATCTGACCCGCGGCTCCGACCTCGTGCTGACGCCGCGCTTCTCGCCGAACTCGCAAGAGATCACCTACATGGAGTTCGGCCAGGGCGATCCGAAGGTCTATCTATACAACATCGAGACCGGCCAGCGCGAGATCGTCGGCAACTTCCCCGGCATGACCTTCGCGCCGCGCTTTTCGCCGGACGGCCAGCGCGTCATCATGAGCCTGCAGCAGGGCGGCAATTCCAACCTGTTCGTGATGGATCTGCGCTCGCGTTCGACCACGCGCCTCACCGATACGCCGGCCATCGACACCTCACCGTCCTACTCGCCCGACGGCACCCGCATCTGCTTCGAATCCGATCGCGGCGGCCGCTCGCAGATCTACGTGATGGCGGCGGGCGGCGGACCGGCGCAGCGTATCTCCTTCTCCAAGGACGATACCAACGCAACCTATTCGACGCCTGTGTGGTCGCCGCGCGGCGACTACATCGCATTCACCCGGCAGGGCGGCGGGCAGTTCTCGATCGGCGTCATGAAGCCGGACGGCTCCGGCGAGCGCATCCTCACCTCCGGCTTTCACAACGAGGGCCCGACCTTCTCGCCGAACGGCCGCGTGCTGATGTTCTTCCGCGATCCCGGCGGCAATGGCGGGCCGTCGCTGTACTCCGTCGATATCTCCGGCCGCAACGAGCTGAAGGTGCCGACGCCGGGCTTTGCCTCGGACCCCGCGTGGTCGCCGCTGCTGTCTTCGACGTCGGGCTGACGAGAGTGCAGCTAAAACATCGCGCGTTCAGACGCGCGATGTTTCCGAAAAAGCGTGCCGATTTGTCGAGTTCGTTGCGCAAGGCAAGACTTCCTTCACCTTGTGCAAGGCAAGACTTGCCTAGTTGCTTGATATTTAAGCGAAAATCGGCCTGCTATTGCGGGAAAACAACTCGACTTTAACGATGTTCCCTCAGAAAGGCTTCATCTCAGCTGGGGTAGAACTACGCGCTTAAACAGGACGCGCGTGCAAACCAAGATGCAGTTCGCTAGCCAGAGCGGAGAGCAGGACGAACAGGCCTCGCCGACGATTTCGGCGGCGCTGACCGATTCGCTGTTCGAGGCTCCCGGCACGGTGCTTACCGGCATCGTCTTCTCCGCGTTCTCGGCCTCCCTGACGGCGCTCAAGACGGGAGAAATGCTGCTTTGGGGATTTGTCCCGCTGCTCATTCTTGCGGGAGCCATACGTGCTTTCGATCTGAGCCGGTATCAGGCCAGAAAATCGGTTCTGAGCGCGGAACAAGCCGCGCGTTGGCAGCAGCGCTACCAAATCGGAGCGCTCATCCAGGCCGCCGTGATCGGTCTATGGTGCTCCACGACCCTGTTGAGCAATGACGACGCCATCGCTCACATGATTGCCCTCTCGGTCACCACCGGGATCGTGGCGGGAGGAGCGGGGAGAGCTTACGGGCGGCAGTGGATATTTCGTCTGCAAGCCACCTTGATATTCGGCCCGGCCGTGATCGCGCTGGCGCTGCACGCCACACCCTATTACGTGGCGATGTCGGTAGTGTGCGCCGCGTTCCTCGTCTCGGTCATGCGGCTCTCTGGAAACCTGCACAGGATATTCTTGCGCGCAGTTGTCGCACGCGAGCGCGAGGCCGCGCTCGCCGGCCAGTTCGACACGGCCCTCAACAACATGCCGCACGGGCTCTGCATGTTTCGCATCGACGGCCAGCTTGCGGTGATGAACCACCGCTTTGGCGCGATGATGAATCTGTCCGACAATCTCACCCAGAGCAGCACGACCGCGCGCGACATCATCGCCGCGTGCATCGAAGCGGGATCGATTTCGGTTGCCAGCGGCGAGGCGATCATCGCCGACATCGAAACCGCGCGGGCGAACGAAATCATCACCACCGACCCCGATCCGCACAGAAATCGTTCGCTGTCATGGACCGTCCAGCCGATGGCCGATGGCGGTGCGGTTTTGCTGCTCGAGGACATCACGGAGCGTCGCAACGCCGAAGCCAGGATCAGCCATCTGGCCCGCTACGACGATCTCACGGCGCTGCCGAACCGTGTCAATTTTCGGGACGAGATCGAGCGTTTGCTCGCAATCGCGCGGCATTCGGAACGTCTGTCGGCTCTGCTCTTCGTCGATCTCGACCAGTTCAAGCAAGTCAACGACACGCTGGGTCATCCCTGCGGCGATCAGCTTCTGTGTGCGGTCGCCAACCGCCTGCGCGAGATGCTGCGCCCCGAGGATTTCGTCGCCCGCTTCGGCGGCGACGAGTTCGTCGTCTTCCAGCAGAACATCTCTTCGCCCGAGGACGCCGCGGCGCTTGCCCGCCGCATCGTCGAGCGGCTGAGCGAGCGTTATCGTATCGAAAATCATCTGGTCGAGATCGGCGCCAGCGTCGGCATCGCGTTGACCTCCCCGGGAGAGGTCAGTGCCGATACGCTGCTCAAGAATGCCGACATGGCGTTGTATCGTGCCAAGGCCGACGGCCGCGGCACCTTCTGCTTCTTCCGCGACGAGATGGCGGCTACCGTCGAGGCCCGCCGTATCCTCGAGCTCGACTTGCGCAAGGCGCTCGCCAACGAGGAATTCGAGCTGTTCTTCCAACCATTGGTCAATCTGAAGTCCGGCAAGATCACCACCTGCGAGGCGCTGCTGCGCTGGAATCATCCGGTGCGCGGCACGGTGTCGCCGGTCGACATCATCCCGGTCGCCGAGGACATGGGCCTGATCGTCGATCTCGGGCGCTGGATCCTGCGCCGCGCCTGCATGGAATGCATGAAGTGGCCGGACGGCGTCAGCGTTGCCGTCAATTTCTCGCCGCAGCAATTTCACCAGCGCGACGTTCTGAGCGAAATCCGCTACGCGCTCGAAGTGTCGGGCCTGCCGGCGCATCGACTGGAGATCGAGATCACCGAGTCATCGCTGCTGCGCAACACCCAGCTCACCCACGACATCCTGTCGCAACTACGCGCGCTCGGCGTGCGTATCTCGCTCGATGATTTCGGCACCGGCTATTCCAGCCTCAGCTACCTGCACAATTTTCCGATGCAGAAAGTGAAGATCGATCGCTCCTTCCTCGAAGGCATCGATACCGACCGGCCGCTGACGCTGCTGCGCGGCGTCGCGCGGCTGTCCGCCGACCTCGGAATGGCCGTGGTGGTCGAAGGTATCGAGACCAACGAACAGCTCGAGCTGATCAGCGCCGACGGCACCGTGACCGAAGGGCAGGGTTATCTGTTCAGCCGGCCCGTTCCGGCGGTTCGCGTCCGCCAGCTGCTCAATGCCTCGCATGGCCGTCGTATGCCCGACGACCAGCTCGTCATCGCCTCGTCGCGATCGGCCTGATCCCTTCTGGCGGCTTCTTCATCGCAATCGGCTCTCGGCGGCTCCGTAATTGTGCGGACCCCTTAAAGAGTTAACCCTAACAATTCTAAGGCTTTGCAATTTCGTTAAGGAACCATTAATCTGCTGCCACTCGCGGAAGTTGATTGGAGTCTAGAGGTAGCAGATGAAGTCCGGAGCCGAACCGAGCGCGGCGCTCCTTCCACGCGGCGCCGCGTTGTTTGACCGCATCGATTACCGACTCATCGAAACTCCCGAGGACAAGGACAACCTGTACTTGATGCGCTACCGCGCCTATCTGCAGGCCGGACTGATCCCTCCGTCAGAGTCGCAGCGGGTGACGGACCGTTTCGACGACGCGCCCAACGTCTGGAATTTCGGCGTATACGTCGACGACGAACTCTGCAGTTCCGTTCGCATCCACGTTCTGACGTCCGAATGGCGGATGTCCTACACCACGGAGGTGTTCGGCGACGTCCTGCATCCTCGCCTGGACCGGGGCGAGGTTTTTGTCGATCCGTGTCGATTCGTTGCCGACCCCGAAATGCAGCAGCGATTCCCCGAACTGCCTTATCTGACTGTCCGGCTTCCCTTCGTTGCCTGCGAACATTTCAATGCCGATGTCGGGCTCTCGATGGTGCGGACCGATCATCAGGCGTTCTACCGCCGCGTGTTCCTGTCCGAGACGCTCACTGAGCCGCGTTCATTTCCGGGCTGGCCGACGCAGAAGGCCGTGCTCATGGCCTCGGATTATCCCAAGGTCCGGGAAAAGATCCTGACGCGTTTCCCGATCATGCGCTCCAGCGCGTTTGAGCGGCGCATGCTGTTTGCACGGAGCACCCCACGCCAGGGCGCCACGCGGCCGACGCTGCTGGCCACGCCGCGGAACCTGGACGTGGCGGCTCCAGCGGTCGGTTCGGCCTACTAGGGCGATCACTCTTCTCGCCTCGGCCCAAAATTCCGGCAGAAGCCGGCGTTTTTGCCCGCCGGCACGGCTTGCCTTCACCCTCGCGCCACATTTACAACTCATTAACCATGGCGGTTGCTTTTCGCCGATTGGGGGCATTTGAGCGGCTGAGGCAAGGTTCCGTCAAGGTTGACGGAACGTTCGCTTAACCAACCCCCTGTAGACCGGACAGCAGTGGACTAACGTGAGCGTGGAGGCTCCGGAATGAAACATCCTATGCGTATCCTCCAGGGATTGAAGCTGGCCGCGGTGCTCGCCGTCGCGCTGTCGATGGGCGCCTGCGCCAACAAGAATGCCGCGACGGATGCGATGGCCAATGCGGCGACGCCCGGCAGCCAGCAGGATTTCGTCGTCAACGTGGGTGACCGCGTGTTCTTCGAAAGCGACCAGACCGACCTGACCCCGCAGGCGATCGTGACCCTGGAGAAGCAGGCGCAGTGGCTCCAGTCCTATCCGCGCTACAGCTTCACCATCGAAGGTCATGCCGACGAGCGCGGCACCCGCGAATACAACATCGCGCTCGGCGCCCGCCGCGCCCAGTCGGTGCGCTCGTTCCTCGCCTCGCGCGGCATCGATCCGAACCGCATGCGCACGATCTCCTACGGCAAGGAACGGCCGGTCGCCGTCTGTAACGACATCTCCTGCTGGTCGCAGAACCGGCGCGCCGTCACGGTGCTCAACGCGAGCTCCTGACGTTCAGTCAGGCGCCGTTCAGCTTCGGTAATGGACTATGCCGGCGCCCTCTCGGGCGCCGGTTTCGTTTCAGGATTCTGTGACAGAAACCGCTTTGTACCAGTCACATTTTTGGCGTACTCCACTTCAATGTGGGGCGCGTCGAATGTTCCGTCGCAGGCCATTTCGCTTTTGTCGTCAGGGCAAGATGTCATCCAGATTCAAGGTCTTTACCGGCACCGTGGCGACCGTCGTGCTGCTCTCTTTGTGCTCGTCCGCACTTGCGCAGCCGGTCTTTGCGCAGTCGGATGATGCCGACCCGGAGATGCGGATCGAGCGGCTGGAGAACCAGCTCCGCCAGCTCACCGGCCAGAACGAGGAGCTCCAGTACCGCAATCGCCAGCTCGAAGAGCGGCTGCGGGCGCTCGAAGGCGGCGCGCAAGGCGCGCCCGGGCAGGCGCCGAACGTTGCGGCGATGCCGCCCGCCCAGATCGCACCAACCCAGGCCACGCCGGGCTATCGCCAGCAGCAGCCGGCCGTGCAGCCGAATTACGAGCAGCCGCAGATCGCCGCCCCGGCGCCGATCGTTCAGGAGCAGCCTGCGCCCGGCGCACCCGGCACGCGCCGCCGCGGCGATGCGTTCGATCCGAACCAGAACCCGAACGCGCCGGGCGCGCCGCGCGCGCTCGGCGGCGGGCAGCAGCCGATGCCGGCGGGAGCCGGTGCCGGCGGCCGCAACCCGGGCGAGCCGCTCGACCTCGCCAACACCAGCCCCCGCTACCAGCAAGGCGTGCCGCCAGCCGCGCAGCCCGGCTATCCCGCGCCGGCCGGCGGCGCCGGCCTGACCACCCTGCCGCCCTCGGCGACGCCGCGCGACGAGTTCGACCTCGGCATCGGCTACATGCAGCGCAAGGACTATGCGCTCGCCGAGCAGACCATGAAGAACTTTGCGCAGAAATTTCCGAGCGACCCGCTCGTCGGGGACGCGCAATACTGGCTCGGCGAGAGCTACTTCCAGCGCCAGCAATATCGCGACTCCGCGGAAGCCTTCCTCGCCGTCACCACCAAATACGAAAAGTCGGCCAAGGCGCCGGATGCGCTGCTGCGGCTCGGCCAGTCGCTCGCCGCGCTGAAGGAGAAGGAGGCCGCCTGCGCCGCCTTCGGCGAGGTCGGCCGCAAATATCCGCGCGCCTCCACCGGCGTCAAAGCGGCGGTCGATCGCGAGCAGAAGCGGGTGAAGTGTTAGAAAGTTGAGCGCCGCCGGCTGTCCGTGGTTCAGCTCTCCAGGAGAGGTGAACCATCGGCTCGGGTCGCTTCGACCAAGGCTCATCCCGTGCCGATGCCGCATCCAGGCGCTGACAATGTGCATTGCCCTGCGCTAAACAGTCTGGCGACTGTCAGGGCCGGGTCATGTCAGACGACGACAATTCTCCAATCTCGGCGCGCGAGGCCAAGCGGATCTTCGCCGGCCTGAGAGCTGCGCCCGCGCTGGTGCTCGCCGTTTCCGGCGGGCCCGACTCGGTCGCGCTGATGTGGCTTGCGGCACGCTGGCGGCGCAGCCTCGCGCGCGGCCCGCTTCTCACCGTCGTCACGATCGATCACGGCCTGCGGCGAGAGGCGCCGCGCGAGGCGCGCGAGGTCAAGCGGCTCGCCGCCGAACTCGGATTGCCTCACCGGACCCTGCGCTGGCGCGGCGCAAAGCCGAAGACGGGGCTGCCTGCGGCAGCGCGCGAGGCCCGTTACCGTCTGCTCGCCGAGGCCGCGCGTGCCGCAGGTGCAAGCCATGTGCTGACGGCCCACACCCGCGACGACCAGGCCGAGACGCTGTTGATGCGCCTCTTCCGCGGCAGCGGACTTGCCGGGCTGTCGGCCATGACCGGCCTCAGCGAGCGCGACGGAATCGTGCTGGCGCGTCCGCTGCTCGATGTTCCGAAGTCGCAGCTGATCGCGACCCTGAGGCGGGCGAAGGTCGGCTTTGCCGAGGATCCCACCAACCGGGACACCGCCTTCACCCGGCCGCGGCTGCGCGCGCTGCTGCCGCTTCTCGCGGCCGAGGGCGGCGATGCCCGCAATCTGGCGCGGCTCGCGGCAAGGCTGGCGCGGGCCAATGCTGCGGTCGAGGTGCTGGCCGACGGCGCCGAGCGCTTCCTCCGTTTGCGGGATCGCGGCGTTGCGCCGCAAGCGGGCGTCCGAAGCTTCGAGGCCTCGGCTTTTGCGGCCCTTCCGGAGGAGGTCCGGCTGCGGCTCCTGCTGCGGGCCATCAACGCGCTCGGACATGAGGGGCCGGCGGAACTCGGCAAGGTCGAAACCCTGATGTCCGCATTGGACCAGGCCATGGCGGCAAGTCTCCGCGCCCGCGCGACCGGACGGCCGGCCCTGAAGCAGACCCTCGCGGGAGCCTTGATCAGCCTTGCCGGCGGTCGTATCCACATCGCGCCGGCACCGGCCCGGCGGCGCACCGGGAGGTGAGCACGAATGAGGGCGGATCATGACACCGGCCGTTTCGCCTCCGCAGCGTCAGGCCACCTTAACCAGGCCGGAAAAACCCCCGATCGGGCGCCATTATTTCCGCGGGAATCGCACTAAGATGGGATAAATAGTCCCACCTCGTTCCCTTGGCAGCGACCGGGGCGGCACCTAAATTGTATCCGTCTAACCAAGAGGATTCCTTGGGATTTCCTCGCATTGACCAAAGCCACTGCCCAAGGATCAGGGTCGCGATCCGCGCGACCACGAAGGAAGATCGATGAACGCCAATCTGCGCAATTTCGCCCTCTGGGTTATCATTGTCTTGCTGCTGTTGGCGTTGTTCACGCTCTTCCAGAATCCGGGTCAGCGGGCCTCCTCGCAGGACATCGCCTTCTCCCAGCTTCTGAGCGAAGTTGACCGCGGCAATGTGCGCGACGTCGTGATCCAGGGGCCTGACATCCATGGCACCTTCACCAACGGCTCGAGCTTCCAGACCTACGCGCCGAACGACCCGACGCTGGTGAAGCGCCTCTATGACAGCAAGGTCCAGATCACCGCGAAGCCGCCGGGCGACAACGTGCCCTGGTTCGTCTCGCTGCTGGTCTCCTGGCTGCCCTTCATCGCTCTGATCGGCGTGTGGATCTTCCTGTCGCGGCAGATGCAGGGCGGCGCCGGCAAGGCGATGGGCTTCGGCAAGTCGCGCGCCAAGATGCTGACCGAAGCGCATGGCCGCGTCACCTTCGAGGACGTCGCCGGCGTCGACGAGGCCAAGCAGGACCTTCAGGAAATCGTCGAATTCCTGCGCGACCCCGGCAAATTCCAGCGCCTCGGCGGCCGCATTCCGCGCGGCGTGCTGCTGGTCGGACCTCCCGGCACCGGTAAGACCCTGATCGCGCGTGCGGTCGCGGGCGAAGCCAACGTGCCGTTCTTCACAATTTCCGGTTCGGACTTCGTCGAGATGTTCGTCGGCGTCGGTGCTTCCCGCGTCCGCGACATGTTCGAGCAGGCCAAGAAGAACGCGCCGTGCATCATCTTCATCGACGAAATCGACGCGGTCGGTCGTCACCGCGGCGCCGGTCTCGGCGGCGGCAATGACGAGCGCGAGCAGACGCTGAACCAGTTGCTGGTCGAGATGGACGGCTTCGAGGCCAACGAGGGCGTGATCCTGATCGCCGCGACCAACCGTCCCGACGTGCTCGATCCCGCGCTGCTGCGTCCCGGCCGCTTCGACCGCCAGGTCGTGGTGCCCAATCCCGACGTCGTCGGCCGCGAGCAGATCCTCAAGGTTCACGTCCGCAAGGTGCCGCTGGCGCCGGATATCAACCTCAAGACCATCGCGCGCGGCACGCCGGGCTTCTCGGGCGCCGACCTGATGAACCTCGTCAATGAAGCTGCGCTCACCGCCGCCCGCCGCAACAAGCGGATGGTGACGCAGGCCGAGTTCGAGGAGGCCAAGGATAAGGTGATGATGGGCGCCGAGCGCAAGTCGCTCGTCATGACCGAGGAAGAGAAGCTGCTGACGGCCTATCACGAAGGCGGCCACGCCATCGTCGGCCTCAACGTGCCTGCGACCGATCCGATCCACAAGGCGACCATCATCCCGCGCGGCCGGGCGCTCGGCATGGTCATGCAGCTCCCCGAGCGCGACAAGCTGTCGATGTCTCTGGAGCAGATGACCTCGCGGCTCGCCATCATGATGGGCGGCCGTGTCGCCGAAGAGCTGATCTTCGGTCGCGAGAAGGTGACCTCTGGCGCCGCCTCCGACATCGAGCAGGCCACGCGCCTTGCCCGCATGATGGTGACGCGCTGGGGCCTGTCGGAAGAGCTCGGCACGGTTTCCTACGGCGAGAACCAGGACGAGGTGTTCCTGGGCATGTCGGTGTCGCGGACGCAGAACGCCTCCGAGGCGACGGTCCAGAAGATCGACTCCGAGATCAGGCGACTGGTCGAGGAAGGCTACAAGGAAGCCACCCGCATCCTGACCGAAAAGCATGCCGACCTCGAGGCGCTGGCCAAGGGTCTCCTCGAGTTCGAGACGCTGAGCGGCGACGAAATCATCGATCTGCTCAAGGGCAAGAAGCCGAACCGCGAGTCCGTGCTCGAGCCGACCACGCCGCGCGCCTCCGCCGTGCCCCCGGCGGGCAAGTCGCGCCCGCGGCCCGATCCGGATCCGGGCCTGGAGCCGCAGCCGCAGGCCTGATCGCAAGCGGCAAACCGAATTGAAGAACGCGGCGGCAACGCCGCGTTTTTTTATGGGCCGCGCGCGCGTTCGCGAGCCGGCATTCCGCTGACTCCCTCATGCAAAGCGAGCACCGCCAAACCAGGGCACTTCTGCTCCGGTGGCCCGTTCGAGCCTAGGCCGTTTTGCCACAGCCTACGCGGCTGAATCGGTTGCGGTCGATCAAGAAAGGGGACCTTGACGGCGTTAGGCTCCAACTCGTCAAAGGAGGATACATGGCTTTCAAGGATGTTCTGCTGACCCTGGCGAGCTATCCGGAACCGACGCCGGTCTCGACGATCGACGATGCGGTTTCGATAGCCGCCGTCCTGGATGCGCACCTCGCAGCCATTTCCTGCGAAGTGCATTTGGAAGTGCGCGAGAGCTTGCTTGGGAATGCGATCATCGACATCCCTGCGATGATCGCGCGCGAGGCCGCCAGGAGCCGCCAGAATGCGCAAGCGCTGCTCGCGGCTTTCGAAGCGTCGGCCGTGAAATCCGGCGTTCGGCATGAGACCATCTTCGAGCAATGTGCAACCCAAAGCGAGCCGGGACTGCTGGTCGATTATGCAAGGCTTCGCGATCTCACGATCATGCCGATGCGGAAATCCCACGAGCGGTGGGATGCCGAGGAGGTGATCTTCGAATCCGGCAGGCCGACGCTGATCCTGCCGACGGCGCCGCGATCGCGTCCATTCCGGCTCGATGCTGTTTGCGTGGCCTGGGACTTCAGCCGCACCGCCGCCCGAGCGGTTTCCGACGCGCTTCCTCTGCTCGAAAGGGCGAAAAATGTGCGCATCGTGACTGTCACGAATGAAAAGGCTTTGGATTCCAAACGTTCCGCCGAAGAGCTGGCAAAGAACCTGGCCCGTCACGGCATCGAGGTCGTGCTGGACAAGGTCGACGCCGAAGGCAAGCCGATCGGCGAGGTCCTCGAAGCGTACGTGCTATCTCACGGCATCGACGTGCTTGTGATGGGCGCGTACGGAACGCCCAGGTGGCGGGAATTCGTGCTTGGCGGTGCGACGAGAAGTCTGCTGTCCAAGCCGCCCATCCCGATTCTGTTTTCGCATTGACGTTGGTCCATGCAAGAGGTGAGAACAGATGCTGCCACTCATCGACCGGGCAGCACGACGACGCCGCACAAGTCCACAAAGCTGATCAGATCGCTCACGCTGACGCACGCCGTGCTCTACGGGCTCGGCGTGACGATCGGTGCCGGAATCTACGTCCTGGTGGGGGCGGCCGCCGCGCGGAGCGGGATGCACGCGCCTCTGGCGTTTCTCGCTGCTGCGGTCGTGATGGGCATGACCGCGGGCACCTTTGCTGAATTGGGCACCCGACTGCCGGTTGCGGCGAGCGAGGCTGCCTATGTCCGGACCGCATTTCACCGCAAATGGCTCGGCGCTGCCACGGGGCTGCTCGTGGTCGCCGCAGCGACGATTTCAGGCGCAACCATCACTGTCGGGAGCGCCGGCTATATCGGCGTATTCCTGCCGCTGCCTTCGGCCTGGATCGTCGCCGGCGTCGTGCTTGCGATGGGAGCGATCGCCTGCCTGTCCGCGGTTCAGTCCATCAGCTTCGCTGGCCTGATGACGGTCGTGGAAATCGGAGGATTGATCCTCATCATCGGGGCCGGCCTATTCGAGGGTGAATCTCTGGTCTCTCGGCTGCCCGAGTTGTGGGTTCCCATGACCGACCTGACAGCCTGGACAGGGATCGCACAGACCGCGCTGCTCGCCGTATTTGCGTTCATCGGGTTCGAGCATTTGGTGAACATCTCCGAGGAAATGAAGAATCCTTCTCGGACCCTGCCTTGGGCCCTCTTCATCACCCTCGGCGTGACGGCGCTCCTCTACGTTGCTGTCGTCTGGATTGCGGTGGTCGCCGTGCCGCCGGCCGAGCTCGCGCGCTCATCGGCTCCTCTGGCCCTGGTATTTCAGCGGCTGACAGGGCTTCCTCTCTCGGTGCTGAGCGCGATTGCGGTGGTGGCGACGCTCAATGGGATCATCGTTCACATGATCATGATCGGGCGTGTGCTGTACGGCCTGGCGGATCAGGGCAGTCTTCCGTCTCTTCTCGCAAGAGTGAATTCCAGAAGCGGTGCCCCGGTGGTTGCAACCCTCTTTGGGGTTGGCGCCATTCTGATCCTCGCGCTCGGCATTCCGCTGACCGGATTGGCCGAATGGACTTCACGGCTGACGCTTGGAGTCTTTGCTCTGGTCAACCTCGCGCTTCTTCGGATCAAGGCGAGCGAACCGAAACCTCCTGCCGGGGTGTTCGTCGTGCCTTTCTGGGTGCCGGTTGCAGGTTTATTCACAAGCGTCGCGTTGCTCCTGCTCGATCTCGTCGGCTAATGCACTTCCGGATCAGGCCGGCGATCCGCAGTACGTTGAAATCATGGGCACGGCTCGCGCGTTCTCACTTGCGCACGCGCCAGACCGTCCAGCCGGGTTTCGACATCGCTTCGACCGGCTCCAGATAATCCGGAGCTTCACCGCGCCCGAGCCGTGCGGCGAGGCCCTCCGGCGCGATGCGGACAAGGTCCCCCTGATCGGCAGAGCGGTTGCAGGTCAGGATGTAGTCGACCTGCCGCGCGCGGAGCATTGCGCGCGCAGCTTCCGGTGTTGCCGTCATCGTGTGCACCATGACGAGGTTGCCGTCGTTGTTGCGATGGTAGGGGCCGGCGAACACGGAATGGCCCGTCGCAGCCAGGATCGCAGGACCCGAGTCGATCGGCGCCATCACCCGCCCGGGCGGCAGCGCGGCGAGCGGCGTGGCGCTGGAGATGGTCTGGCAGGACACGTTGGGATCGGGCATCGCGATCTCGTGGCCGCTCGTTCCCGCGGCGAATGCCGGCCAGATGGCAAAGCCGACGCCGCCAAGGGTGGCGGGCGATACGAGCAGTGCGGCACGTAAGAGCCCCCAATTGGCCGCGGCACCCGGGCGAAGCGCCGCGATTGCCATGACGCAGAGGGGGGCCGCGACGATGTTGGCGGCGGCGCCGCCGCGCAATTCCCACAGGCTGACGCCGAACAGCGCTGCGAGCGTGACGGTCGAGACGATCCAGCGAAAGCGCGTCTGCGGCGTGTCGCGAATGATGGCGACAAGGCAGAGACCGAGCGTCAGCAACGGAAACGCATAATACGCGAGCAGCTTCTGCGGCTGCATCCGCGCCAGCTCCGTCACCGACACGGTCTCGCTGACCCGCTCGAGCCAGAAGCTGACGAGCAGGGGATCGACCTGCGCATAGGGCGAGGCAACGCAGCTCGGATACGATTTGAAGAACGCGCCCAGCAGGAGCGCACCGGCGAGCGCAGCCGCCGCGAGCCGCATCCAGATGGACCGGCGGAGATAGCTGACGCCGGCCACCGCAAGCAGCGCGATGCCGCCGCCCGCAGACAATAGCAGGATCGGACCGCCGAAGGCATCGCAGACCGGCCTGGCAAGACTGTTCAGCGGGAGCAGCAGCAGTGCCAGCAGCAGCGACGACCCGGCGAGGCCTGCACCAAAAGCGCCGGCGGAGCGCAGGGCTTCAGTGCCCTTCCAGATCAGCAGCCCCATCACGGCCGCGCTTGCCACGGCGATCGCGGGTAGCATTTCCAACCCGATCGCCAGCGACAGCCCAGCGAGACATCCGGCCAGAGCCGCCTTGGCTGCAGAGTGTTCAAGACCGGTGATGCAGAGCACGAAGCCGAGCAGGAGCACGATCTGTACATTGTGATGATCGATCGCGCCGGCGCGAAAGTGGATCAGGGCAGGGATCGACAACGCCGTGACCAGAATCGTGGCGAGCCGCATCCGCGCGCGATCGGCCGGCGCGCTCGCCTGACTTGCGATCGTCGCTGCGAGCCAGAGCGCGGCGCCCATCAACAGCGAGGGCCACGCGACCAGCGTGAGCGCTTCGGCAGCATGCTGGCCGAGCAGGGGCCGAAACAGGAGGATCAACAGGGCCAGGGGCGCATCGACGATGCGGGACCAGTGCATCGCGATTCCGGGAGGATCGAGCCGGTATTGGGTCAGGTCGAACCAGCCCTGGCCGGCCAGGAGATCGCGCACCTCGACCAGCCGCATCGCGTCGTCGGTCGACAGCGCGTCGAACACCCCCGTCTTGATCGCGGGAAACCCGAGCGCCGCCACGATCGCCGCCCAGGTGATCGTGAGCACGATCGCAGGATTCGGCGCAGCGGCCGATCGTCGCTCGGTCGGCAGGACGGGGGGCGACATCGTCCTGCCCTCAATTTGATGCTGCGGGCGTGGACCTGCCAGCCGCACTCTGCCCGTTGTCCCGCACATGGATGACCGCGATGTCGTCCGCATAGATCCGCTTCCAGCCCTTGAGCTGGTCGAGGATCTGCGGGCCCGGCGCGTCAGCCACCAACAGCGTCGCGTCGATCTTGTACTCGTCTAACAAGCGCGGCAGCAGCTCGGGCCTCTTGCCCTCCGTCGCCTTGAAGAAGTCCACGACGAACTTCTCGCCATAGAGCTCGGCGCGGCCGTCGACGAAGACAGGGATATCGCGCGAGATCAAATAGCCGCCGAACTGGTAGGCGTTGAAGATGCGCTGCACCTTGCGTTGCTCGAGCAAGTCGACCGCCGCAACCGGCGTCTGGGTCATCGTGAAGGTGAAGCGGTGGTGCCCCAGATAGAGCGACGTCGAGGTCCAGCTTGCCGCCACGATCATCAGCGCGCCAGCCGCGGTGACATAGCGGGCCGGCCGGCGGTCGGCACCGGCGGCGTCGGGCGCCGGGCGCGAAAACATCTCGCCGAGCGGCTTTGCCAACACCAGCGGCACCAGGAACGCAAAAGCCTCGATGCTTCTGACATGGGTCAGCGCGCTCCAGGTCAGGAACAGGATCAGGAAGATCCGGGGCGCCGACAGCACGAGGCCCCGATAATAGCCGAATGCGATCAGGGCGAGCAGGGCGCCTTCGAACGAGGTGAACGTGGCGAAGTTCGCCGGCATCCATTCGAAGATCAGCGACAACAGCTCGCCAAGGCTGAGGATGTTGGTCGCGCCCTGCAGCGTCCGCCAGCCGTAGGGTGTGCAGCAGCTCGCGATCAGCGCGCCGACTCCGAACAGCACCCAGCGCATGAACAGGGCAAGCCGCCGTCCCTTCTCGGCGTGCTCGACCGCCTCGAGCGAGATCGGACCGATCAGCGCGAGGCCCAGCACGAAGCCGCCATGCAGGTTCGCCCAGAGCGCCATCAGCGGCAGCCAGGTCCAGGACGGCGCCCTCTTGCGGTCGGCAGCCGTCATCAGCAGACCGACCCACGCCACCATGACGGGCAGCGCCAGGATATGCGGACGCGCCAGCACGTGATGGATCGACAGCAGCAGTGCCAGCATCGCGAACAGCACGGCGCGCGGAGCCCCGATCTGCGCGTCGAGCAGATGGACGAAGATTGCGGCCGCGAGCGCGACGGCGACCGCGGTGAGGATGACCGGACCTGCCCAGTCCAATTGCGCATGGGAGAAGGCGAACGCCACCTGCGACAGCCAGGACGTCGATATCCACGGCGCGCCCGTTCGCGTGAAGGAATAGAAGTCGGTGGTGGGCATGGCGCGGTGGTCGAGGATCCATTGCCCGATCTTGATCTGCCAGAACGAGTCCGAATCCTGAAGCAGCGTGTCGCCGAGATAGAGGAAGAACAGGTACGCGCCGGCACCGACGCACAAGGGCACCAGAGCCCGCGCGCGGCTCTGAACCGCGATGCTGTTGGCAAGGGAAAGGGACATGCCGCCTCGTCGTCCTGTTGTTCTCGTCGGGCCGAGCATGATCCGGAAAACTGTGTAGCGGTATTCCGGGAAGATCATGCTCAAACAGACCTGAAGCGCGATGAACGATTCATCTCATCGGCTTCAGCCCGAGCGGGCGGCATTGGACCACGGCGGTCATAACTTCGGGTAAACCGGCCGGGCCGGCTTCGTGTCCCGACAATTTAATGGATTGTTTTGGGTTTCGATTTACCATGGGCGAATACACGCAAACCGCTCGATGTTTACGCAGTCGAATTAACTGCGGCGCAATTCTTTGCCTCTACGTTCGGTTCCATGGTCGGGCGGCGCTGGGAAGCCGAAAAGACCAGATCAGTTGTAAGCCTCGTGTACCCATTTGGAGCACTCTATGAAGAACCTCGTTGCGCGTTTCGTGAAGGATGAATCCGGCGCCACCGCCATTGAATACGGCCTGATCGCCGCCGGCATCGCGCTGGCGATCATCACCGTCGTCAACAATCTCGGCACCACGCTGAACGGCAAGTTCGGCTCGATCTCGACCAGCCTCAAGTAAGACTGAACGAGCTGCGAGTTTTTGAGAGCCCCGTCTCTGGCGGGGCTCTTTTTCGTATGAGGCGCCTGCAGCCGAACGACCGGCTGAGGTGCATGGTTCAAGGCGTGCGATTTGGCAGGCGCCTTGCGATGGGCCTCGGATGTCCCGCTGCAAGAGCGCCTGAGAGCGCGTCGCAGCCGGATGCCGCGAAGGATGGCTCAAGGCAAGCTTTGCGTATGCGAAGGCCGGCGAGAAGCTAACGGCCCGGTCTTGGCTCACCGGACGCGGAAGGCAGCGCCGGCGCGTCGTCGCGGACGTGAACCACGGCGATATCATCCGCATAGAGCCGCTTCCAGCCCGGCAGATGGTCCATGATCCTGGCGGCGGGAATGGTGGTGTTCAGCAACGTCGCGTCGATCCGGTAGGTCTCGAGCAGCCGCAGCAGGGTGTCCACGTTCTTGCCCTCGACGGCATCGAAGTAGTCGAGCACGAACTGCTCGCCATACAGCTCGGCGCGGCCATCGATGAAGCTTTTGATGTTGCGCGTGATCAGATAGCCGCCGATCGGAGCGGTGCTGAAGATCCGTTGCGCGTGCCGCCGTTCGAGCAGATCGACCGCTGCCGCAGGCGATTGATTGCCGATGAACGCATACCGGCTCGGCGTGGCATAGGACCGCGTGATGCTCCAGCCGGCCGCGACGATGGCCAGCGCCGCGATTGCGGTCAAGGCAAAGGAGGGCCGCGCCTCGCTTCCCTTCAGCGCAAGCGCTCTCGTCACTCCGAAATGCTCGGCGAGTGGTTTTGCCAGCACGAGGGGCGTCAACAGCGCGAAGACCTCGATGTTTCTGACGTGGTTGAGTGCCGCCCAGATCAGCCCGAGCAGCAGAAAAATTCGGGTCCATGACAGCACCACCCCGCTGCAATAGCCGATGGCGATCAAGCCGAGCAGGCTGGCTCCAAACAGATCAAGCGAGCTGAAGTCGGCCGGCATCCACTCCCAGATCATCGAGAGCAGCTTGCCGAGGCTGAGGATCTTCGTCGACGCCAGGAGCGTGTTCCAGCCATAGGGCGTGCAGCAGCTTGCGGCGAGCGCAGCAAGGCCGAACACGGCCCAGCGCGCCGCCAGTGCAAGCCGGTCCTTGCGATCGGAGGACGCGATCGCATCAAGGCCAATGGCTCCAATCAGTGCCAGGCCCATGACGAAGCCGCCGTGAAGATTGGCCCACAGCGCCATCAAGGGCAGCAACAGCCAGGAGGGTGCGCCACGCCGATCGGCGGCCGCCAGCAGCCCTCCGACAAAGGCCAGCATGACGGGCAGCGCCAGCATGTGCGGACGGGCGAGAACGTGGCCGACCGACATCGCGAGCAGCGGGGTCAGGAGCAGAAAGGCCCGCGCAGGTTCCAGATAGGGCTCGAGCCAGTAGACGAAAATCGCCGCAGTCACACCGATCGCAAGCGATGTCAGGATAACGGGGCCCGACCAGTTCGATGGCTCGTAGACAAGCGCGAACAGGACTTGCGACAGCCATGAACTCGAGATCCAGGCCTCGCCGGCTCGCGTGAACGAATAAATGTCGTTGTAGGGGAGTGCGCGGTGTTCGAGGATCCACTGCCCGATCTTGATCTGCCACAGCGTATCGGAATCGCGCAGCATGATGTCGCCGATGCCCAGAAAGAACACGTAGACGATGGCGCCGATACAGAGCGGCATGACCCAGCGCGCAACGCCGCGGACCGGAACGCTGCTTGTGATGGAAATGGACATCGGGCTCTCGGGAGAATGAACGACCACGCACAACAGCGCGCCAGCACCTGAGCATGATCGCCTTTAAGTTGGGGTAAATCGCACCGGTTTTCCGCACCATGCGGCGCAAGGATGCGTTTACTATCTGCTCACACGCAGCTCGGAGTTGCGTCGCGCTCGCATCCGCATTTGCATCTTACCGCTGTTGGTCTCTATAGAATTCGATCATTGTTCGAGGCGCGACTTCTTGGCATTGCATGACAGTGCGAGGTCGCGCCGCATCGCCCTCGATACCTTCGATCGTAATGGTCTGGCGATTTCTGCTCCATACGACCCGGCGAGGGACATCGAAATTCATCGACAGCGTGACCTCATCCTGGCCGGCATCCGTGACCTCGCCGCGAAACCCTCTTCCTTCCCTGCCACGCTCATAGAGTGCTGTTTTCGAAGCGGCATCCATCGTAAAGTACACCGCGCCTGTGTGTTCACAGCGCACAGAGATCGGATGCAGAATGGGATCGCGAACCCGGAAGCTCAAAATGCTTCTCGGCGGTGTGACGGTGCACTTGTGGACCAACGTCGGCCGAAAGGTGGGGTCCTCTAGTCCCTGCCAAGTCATGGTCTTTTGATTGCGATCAAAGATCAGATCGAGCCGCCCTGGACCGATGCGCACTACAAATTCGAACTTTCCATTTTTTGTGGAATTGATCTCTCCTGAGTATGCATTGATACCGAAATTTGTTTCGACGTTTATCGGCGGCGTTTCAAAGACGACCGCTTTGGCATCGACGTCGAACGTTGCGAAGTAGAGGCGAACCGGAGCGCCACCTTCACACCGCACCGAAAATAAGTCGCTGGCTGCCGCGCGGTCTGACGTCAGCATCAGAAAGCAAATGAGCGCGAGGCCCAAGAGCCGATTCATGTCGCACGCTCCGTTCGTCCATGAGACCCCACACCGCAGCTTGACAGCGCCGATCTCGCTCGAACTTTCGAAATTGCCTGGCAGTGAGGGTCGACGCCATCAGCACACTGCGCGCGACTGATATCAACGTCCGGCTGTGAACAGGATAAATGAACCTATAAGTTTATGATCGTAGCGCAATCCCAGGCGGAATGCTCACAGGCGGAACGGCGACCACTGAACTCAAATTGTGAACTGGCGGTCCAAGCCCTCGAAGAATACTCGTTCGGCCGCGCGATGGGTTTGTTGCACGTCGAACGGACCGGCCAAGTGTGACGTTGATCCCGCGCTGCTCCGGGCAAACTCCCAGCGTTTGGACGGCGGCCTCGACAAAATGCCGTCGATGCAGGCTTGGCGCCTCCGTCCGCTCGCAATGGCGCTTCACGCATTTCCCATCTTGTCATTCACTCTGAATAGTTGTTCAGTCCTTGCGGGGCGATTTGCATCTTTTGACGTGACGAAGCGTTGGGCCGCAGGGCATGCGGCCGGCGTGTGGGACAGGAAGCGCGCCATGGTTTATCGGCGGACGCATCAAGTGGTTAAGCGCCTTGCGGCGCGGCGCAGCGCGATTCTGGCGGCGGCGCGGGACGCGGCGGCGGAAGGCGGGATGGCGGCGGTGCAGATCGCGCCCGTCGCGGTCCGGGCCAATGTCGCGGCCGGCACTGTCTACCGCTACTTCCCCTCCAAGGCCGACCTGATCTCCGAACTCATTGCCGAGGTCTCCCGCGACGAGCTCGCGGCGATCCGAAGGGCAGCCGACGCCGCGCCGGGGCCGTCCTCGGCGCTGGCGGCGGCCGTGACCACCGTGGCGGTCCATACCCTGTCGCAGCGCAGGCTGGCCTGGGGCATCCTGGCCGAGCCTGTCGACGTCGATGTCAGTGCCTCGCGCCTTGCCAGCCGGCGCGAGATCGCGGGCGAGATGGCCTCGCGGATCGACGCTGCGGTGCGTGCCGGCCATCTGCCGGCGCAGGACACCGCGCTTGCCGCCACAGCATTGCTCGGCGCGCTGCACGAGGCCCTGGTCGGGCCGCTCGCGCCCGACAATCTCGATGATCCCGTCAAGATGCGCGATGCCGTGCAGACCGTGACGCTGCTGGCGCTGCGTGCGGTCGGCGTCATGGACGCCCGCGCCCGCGGCCTCGTGGTGCAGCAGACGCTGCTGCCGACGACGAAGGCGCTGGTCGGGGCGTAAGATCGCCGCGCGGCCGAGGCGGCGGCCTGACCTCGCTCAGGTCGTTGACTGAGCGGGCCTTTTCGCAAAACCGCAGCAAGCGCGCCGGAAGCTTCGGCTACTGTGCATGGGGTTGTTTTTCGACTTTTTGTTCGGCGCGTGCTGGCCGGCCTACATGTTCGCGTCGCCCTCGGGGCCGACCGAGGCGATGCGCACCATGTTGGTGGTGCCGGGGATGCCTAGCGGCACCCCGGCGACGATGATCACGCGCTGGCCGGCGCGGACGAAGCCGTCCCGGAACGCGATCTGGCCGGCGCGGCTCACCATGTCGTCCTGGTCGCGCGCGTCTTCCGCCACCACGCAATGCACGCCCCAGACGACCGCGAGCCTGCGGCCGGCGGCGATGTTCGGCGTGATCGCCACGATCGGCGGTTTCGGCCGCTCGCGGGCCACGCGCACGGCGGTCGAGCCCGAGCTGGTCCAGCAGATCAGGGCGGGCAGGTCGAGCGTCTCGGCGATCTGCCGGGCGGCGTCCGCGATGGCATCGCCCACGGTGGATTCAGGGGCGGGGCGCTGGGCCATGATGACCGACCGGTAGGTCGGGTCGCGCTCGACCTCCTCGCCGATGCGGTTCATGGTCGAGACCGCCTCGACCGGGAATTTGCCGGCCGCCGATTCCGCCGACAGCATGATGGCGTCGGCACCCTCGTAGACGGCCGTGGCGACGTCGGAGACCTCGGCGCGGGTCGGCACCGGCGACTGGATCATCGATTCCAGCATCTGGGTCGCGATCACCACCGGCTTGCCGGCGCGGCGCGCCATCCGCGTCATCTGCTTCTGCAGGCTCGGCACGCGCTCGAGCGGCAGTTCGACGCCGAGATCGCCGCGCGCCACCATCAGCGCGTCGGAGGCCTCGATGATGTCGGCCAAGCGATCGATCGCCTGCGGCTTCTCGATCTTGGCCATCACGGCGGCACGGCCGCGGATCATCTTCTTGGCTTCGATGACGTCCTCGGCGCGCTGCACGAACGATAGCGCGATCCAGTCGACGCCGGTGACGAGGGCCGCCTCGAGGTCGGCGCGGTCCTTCGGCGTCATCGCCGAGACCGGCAGATCGGTGTCGGGCAGGCTGACGCCCTTGCGGTCGCTCATCTTGCCGCCGACGACGACACGCGTCACCGCGTGCTCTTTCGAGGTCTCCTCCGCGATCAGCCGCACCTTGCCGTCGTCGAGCAGCAGCGCATGGCCCGGCCGCAGCGCAGCCAGAATCTCTGGATGCGGAAGATTGACGCGGGTGGCGTCGCCCGGCGTCTTGTCGGAATCCAGCGTGAAGGTCTGCCCGTTCTGGAGCTGGACCGCGCCTTCGGCAAAGGCGCCGAGCCGGAGCTTGGGGCCCTGGAGGTCCACCAGGATGCCGATCGGCCGGCCATAGCTGCTCTCGACGTTGCGGATCGTCGCCACCAGTTCCCGCATCTTGTCGTGCGGGGTATGGCTCATGTTGATGCGGAACAGGTCGGCGCCGGCCTCGAACAGTCGGCGGATCATCGCGAGGTCTGAAGAAGCCGGTCCCAGAGTCGCGAGAATCTTGATACGGCGGAGACGCCTCATGGCTTGTTTCCAGACGGGGGCGAGGGAGCTGGCGGGAGGCCAGGCGCGGCGGGGGGCGTACCACCGGGCGGACCATTGGGCAAACCCGGAACGCCCCCCGGGCCAACCGGGCCGGGCAGGCCAGGTACGCGTTGCTGCGCCGGCTGTTGTTCGTTGGCGTCGGTCAACTGCACCGTCCAGGCCCGCTGCTCACCGGTGTCGACTTCGAAATAGCCGGTCCGGTCATAGCCGCGCGCAAGGCAATCCTCGGTGCCGCGGATGGTGAACTCCTTGTCGCGCGAGCACATGAAGGCCTGGCCCGACCATTCGCCGCCGCGGTCATAGTCGATGGCATAGATGTAGTAGTAGCGGGCGACCAGCGTGCCCCGGAGCAGCGTCTCACAAGAGCGCGACGAGATGTTCCACCAGCCTTCGGTGGTCCAGCCCTCGGCGTCCTTGTACCCGAGCGCGATCCCGACCCGGCTCGATGTGTTGTTGCAGAGGCGGAAATCGGCCGAGGCCGGGCTGGCGTAAAGGCACAGCAGGGCGACCACCAGCACCGGGACCAACCGGGCGACCAGGCGAAGCGGGAAGGGGGGAGATTCGGCAATCATTGTCGCGGAAGCTATACCAGATCATTGACGATTTGGCGTTGGGCCGGGGGGGCCCGTCCCGGAGGCGGGCGTTGGTCCGTTTGCGCCGCGATATGGCAAAATCTGTGACAGGACCCACCTGATCCCGTAAGGGTGACCGCCATCGGGGCGGGCCTTGAGGAATACAGCCATGGCAATCGACGACAAAACCAGAACGGAGCTCGAGGCGGCGGCTTTCCGGCGCCTGGTCGATCATTTGCGGAGCCGGACGGACGTCCAGAACATCGATCTGATGAATCTGGCTGGTTTCTGCCGCAACTGCCTCTCCAACTGGCTCAAGGACGCCGCTGACGCCCAGGGCGTCGCGCTGAGCAAGGACGAGAGCCGGGAAGCCGTCTACGGCATGCCCTACGAGACCTGGAAGTCGAAATACCAGGGCACGGCCACGCCCGAACAACTCGAGACGATGAAGAAGGTCCATCCCCACGGGCATTGAACGGCCACCTGCGGCCTGCTGAGTCGCACCACACAACAGCTTTCTTCGAACCGCCACAGGAAGGTGTGGGCGCGTTGTGGACGAGCGCGATGCTGCCTTGAACGCAAGCGGCGTCAACCCTAAGGGTCTAGCAGCACGCGCGGTGAGGGATGCCGGCGTCACCCCGTTTGCCAGTTCCATTGGGAGTACAAGATGGCCACCAACGCCGCCGTCCGCGACGACGAGCCCGCGACGAAATTTGCCAAGGACCAGCTCAAGTCCATCATCGAGCGCATCGAGCGGCTGGAGGAAGAGAAGAAGGCGATCTCCGACGACATCCGCGACGTTTATGCCGAGAGCAAGGGCAACGGCTACGACGTCAAGGCGCTGCGCACCATCGTGCGCCTGCGCAAGCAGGACCCCAACGAGCGCGCGGAGGCCGAGACCATTCTCGAGACCTACATGCAGGCGCTGGGGATGATCTGAGGCGCATCGCCCGGGTGTTGCCGCTCATCACGCTTGGGCAGAACCTCTGCGTCTGCTAGATTGCTCGGGGAAGAGACCGAGCGATGGATGTGCCGGGACCAGAGCGCAGGCTCGCCGCGGTCCTCGCCGCCGACATGGTCGGATTTAGCCGGCTCATGGAGGTCGACGAGGCCGGCACTCTCGCGCGCCTCAAGACCCATCGGGTCGAACTCATCGATCCAGCCATTGCCAAGAACCGCGGCCGTATCATCAAGACGACCGGCGATGGCATGCTGGCCGAATTCTACAGCGTCGTCGATGCCGTGCTCTGTGCCGCCGAGGTTCAGCGCCGCATGGCGCGGCGCAATGCCGACGTCCCGCCGCCGCGGTGGATACAATTCCGCATCGGCATCAATCTGGGCGATGTGATCGTCGATCAGAGCGACATTTTCGGCGATGGCGTCAACATCGCTGCGCGACTGGAGGCGCTGGCCGAGCCTGGGGGAATCTGCGTTTCAGGCGCGGTGCGCGATCAGGTCGGCGACCGCCTGGACGGAGTTCAGTTCGATGATCTCGGTGAACAGAGCGTCAAGAACATCGCCCGCCCGATCCGCGTCTTCCGCATTCGGCTGGTGGAGGGGCCTGCAGGCCTGCTCGACGGGTCGAACACTGCGCTGACGCCACCGGGTGTCTCGAAGAAGCCGTCCATCGCCGTGCTGCCATTCGCCAATATGAGTGGCGATCCGGAGCAGGAGTTCTTCGCGGACGGTCTCACCGAGGACATCATCACTGAGCTTTCACGCTTTCACGATCTGCTTGTCATCTCCCGCAACTCGACGTTCGTCTACAAGGGCAAGGCCGTAAAGGTTCAGGACATCGGCCGCGAGTTCGGAGTTGACTACGTCATCGAGGGCAGCGTGCGGAAGGCCGGGGAGCGCGTCCGCGTCACCGTGCAGCTGATCGATGCAGAGACCGACCGCCATATCTGGGCCGAACGCTACGACCGCGAGCTCCAGGACATCTTTGCCATCCAGGACGAGATGACCCGCGCGATCGCGGCGACTTTGCCCGGTCGGGTAGAAGCCGCAACGCACGACCGCACCAAGCGCAAGCCGACCGACAACATGCCCGCTTACGAATGCGTGCTGGCTGCAAAGCTCCTGCATCACCGGTCAACCCGCGACGACAACGCTCAGGCGCAGACGCTGCTCAACCGTGCGCTCGCGATGGATCCGAACTATGCCCACGCTCATGCCTGGAAGGCATGCGTGCTCGGCCAGTGCTGGATCTATGGCTGGTGCGCCGACCGCGAGGCGACCTTCGAGCAGGTGGCTTCGGAACTCGAGATCGCGCTGGCGCTCGATGACAATGACGCGGACGTGCACCGGATTCTTGCCGCACTCAATCTGACGCGTCACGATTACGAGAAGGCCACCTATCATCAGGAGCGTGCGCTCGCCCTCAATCCGAATTACGACCTGGTGGTCGTGCAACAGGGGGAGCTCCTGACCTGGCTGGGCCTGCCGGAGGAAGGCATCGACTGGATCAGGAAAGCGATGCGCCTTAATCCCTATCATCCCGAGCGCTTCTGGAGCCACCTGGGCCGCGCCTACTATTGTGCGGAGAAATACGCCGAGGCCGCCGAGGCATTTTCAAGGATCACACGCCCCGATTACACCCATCATGCGTTTCTGGCGGCGACATTCGCGCAGATGACGAATGCGATCGCGGCTGGCGCTCACGCCGCGGAGGTCCTGAAGCGCGAGCCAGGGTTCTCGGTGGCAGCTCATCTTGCGACGCTGCACTACAAGCGCGAACTCGACCGGCAGCGCCACGAGTCTGGCCTCATCGCGGCTGGCCTGCCGGCTTGATCGACCCGGAGCGAGGAAGATCAGAGAGAGCCTTGCTGACACCCGGGACTCAGCGCAGCGCGGCGGTGCGCACGACGAAGGACGTCGTCTCGAGCCTCGCGGTCGCGCTGCCCGAAAAACTCTCGCAGGACAGGCCGTACATGGGATCGTCGGCAAAACCCATCGTGATCACGGATTGCGGCTTGACGAAAAAGCTTCGCAGCGCCGCGGTATCGAGTTCTCCCATCAGCGTTACCGACATCGCGCGGCTGGCGCTCGGTGACAGCATCACGATCTTGAGCCAGATGCTTTCGCCGGCCGCGGAGAGGCGGGTGGCGGTGGCGATCCTGCCGTCGATGCTCTTGCCGACCACCATGTTGATCTCCGTCGCTTGAGCCACGCTGCGGGAGGCAGCAGCGGGGCGGGCGGTGCGCGGGATCGGCGCGGAGGCGGCGACGACATTGGCGCGGCCGACCGGGGAGGCGGCCGGCGCGTAAGCCAGGGCCTCGAAGGCTGCGTTGGACACGCTCGCGGTTGCTTGCGGCTCGGTGGCGGCGGCCAGCGCCTGACGCGCCTTCAACGCTGCGACCTGAGCCGGCGTCGCCTGCTGCGGCGCGGCCGGGACATCATCCCAGAAGCCGCGGGCATTGATGATGTCGGCCGGGGTCTCCAGCTTGCCCTCAACAGACTTGCCTTCAACAGACTTGCCGGTCGCCGGCTTGTCAGCCACGGGCGCGGGCTTCGGCTTGGGCGGCGCAACGATCTGCGCGTCGGCCGAGGCGAGCTGGAGGGTCGCGGCGATCTGCGGCTTGGCGCGGGGCGTCGGCACCGGCTCGGCGGGCTTGGCGGCGGCTGCGACCACGGTCGGCGCGGACGGCTTCGCGGCCTTTGCGGGCGCGCCCTCGTCGTCCTCGTCGCTGCTCGCGGCGGCGGGAGCCGGCTTGCTCCTGAACAAGGCGGCAAAGAAATTCGGCTTGCTGCCGGCATCGTCGCCGCTGCCGCGCCGCTCGATCTCCGCCTTGGCCAGCTCATAGTTCTTCAGCGGTACGCCGTCGGTCGGCAGGTGCACCGTTTTGCCGTCCGGGAAGACGCGGGCGAGCTGGTCATGCGTCATGCGCGGCCAGTGCCGGACGCTGCCGGTATCCAGATGGACGAAGGGCGAGCCGGAGGTCGGATAGAAACCGACGCCGCCGCGCTGGAGGCGCAGGCCGGCGAAGCGGATCTGCTCCAGCGGCACGCCCGGAATGTAGAAATCCATCGCATGTCCCAGCATGTGCTGGCTGGAGCGCGCCACACCGGAGGAGCGGCGGCGGAGCATGGCGTTGGTGGCGGGAGAGCGATAGGAGGAAATGATCTGGATCGGCTGCTTGCCGTCGACGTCGCGATAGACTTCCCAGAGAATGTCGAAGAGGCGACGGTCCATGACCGTCTCGTCCTGGGTGCGCCAGTCGCGCAAAAAGTGGTTGAGCTGCTTCAGCGCGGCTTCGTCATAGCGGCCGTCGCGCTTGAAGGTGACGGTGACGTCTTCGCCGGAATGGGTGTGGTGGAAGGAGAGCGTCTTGGTCTCGTTCAGTGCCGCGGCGTCGTGGACCGAGCCTGCGGCGGCAAGCAGCAACACGGAGGCGAGGCCGATCCGGGATCCGGCCTTCACCCCCGCATGGGACAACGACAGCACAACGAATTGGCGTGCAAGACCAGTCAGCACGTATGAGCCCACCCAGTCGACGAGCGTTCAAAATGGACTCTCCCGCCAACCCCGTTAGCAGCGCGAAGAGAATGAACGCTTTCTTAAAGCAAGAAGGTTAATTCGAGGTTGACCTTCCCGCCCCCAAACCAAGTCAGAATACAATCCTAAGCGGTTGACTGTGGCCAAAAAAAGCCCGCTGCCCAGGCCCAGGTTGACGATGGTTAACGTTAAGCGACCCCATCCAGGGGGACGGGGTCGCTGATATCATTGCGGTATTTTCGGAAATGAGGCGCCGAGCCGGGCTCAGCGGGTAAACACCCGCTGCTGCTGCGGGCGGCGCCCGACCGGAGCCGGCGGCGGGGTGGGAGCCGCCCCGAACAGCCGCTCGAAAAAGTTCAGGCCGGACGAACCGAAGCCACCGCCATTGTTGGCCACCGCCACGCCGGAGGGCAACGTCGTCGCCGGGCGCGAATAGCTCGGCTGGGAGTGGGCGACGACGCTCTCCAGGTCCTTGCCGCGGCTATTCTTCAGGATGTTGATCATGGTCGCATCGCGGCCGTAGATGTCCTTGCGGAATTGCAGCTTGCCGGCGTCATCCACGAACGCAGTCTGATAGGTGATGTTGACCGGGATCGGGGTCGGGAATTTCAGGTCGATCTCGCTCTTGCCGTACATGCTGCGCACGCGCTCCGGCGTGTACTTCTCGTTCGGCAGGGTGATGTTGAGCAGCACGGAGGCGTATTGATCCGGATTTTGCACGCGCATGCAGCCATGGCTGAAGGCGCGCTCGTCCCTGGCGAACAAATTCTTGTCCGGTGTGTCGTGCTGATAGACCAGGAACTTGTTCGGGAAGTTGAAGCGGATGCGGCCGAGCGCGTTGGCTTCGCCGGGCGGCTGCGAGATGTGCACCGAGCCGTCGCGGTTCTGCTCGAGCTTGAGGCCCATTCGCTGAAGCACGGTCGGGTCCTGCTGCAGCGCCGGCAGGTATTCATTGTAGACGATCGACGGCGGCACGTTCCAGGTCGGATTGACCGTGATGTACTTCATCGTCTCGGTGAGCAGCGGGGTGGCGTGCTGGCCCGGCTTGCCGGTGACGACGCGGGTGGTCCAGACCTGCTGGCCGCGCTGCATCACCTTCAACGTGAAGTCGGGAATGTTGAGGATGACATAGGCATCACCCAGCGAAGGCGCGCCGAGGTCGCGCGGCAGCCAGCGCCAGCGCTCCATGTTCACCACCACCACGTCGATCTGCTTGTCGCGCTTGGGGGTGTTGAGCGCCTTGACCGTCCTGTCGTCCAGAATACCGGTCGCCTTCATCTCGGCGCCGCTCTGGAATTTGCGCACGGCCTCGGCGACCGCCGCGTCGTAGCGGGTGTCGCTGGCGTTCTCGGCAAGGCCGAGCTTGGCGCGGAGCTGCGGCACGCGCGGATCTTCGACGACGATTTCAGCGCGCTTCTTGCTGGCCGGGGTGTATTTCAGCGCCGGGCCGTCGGCGATCTCGATCACCGGGCCGTTGCCCTGGCCGCGCAGCTCGGCGAGCTTGGCCTTCAGTTCCTTGTAGAGCTTGTGCGGCGGGTTGTAGCTGTCGAGCGCTGCGGAAGCATCCGCCGCGGTCGTGACCTTGGCGAGCACCTCGTTGGGGTCGACCGGATGTTCGGGATAGAGAATGTCGCCGCTGACCTGCGACCAATGCATGCGGCCGCTCTGGGCATGGCGCGCATAGTCGAACATGCCGGCGGTGAGCTTGAGCTCGGCATCCGCCAGCGCGTCGGGCGTCGTGGCGGCGGCGAAATCCGGCACCGGATAGTCGGCGGGATTGAGGCCGTCGGAGGCCGCGTCCTTCAGCCGCGTGATCACGCCCTTCGCCGCGGCGGTCAGGTTGCCGCCTTGCGTCCAGATCGGCGCGAAATCGCGTGCGCCGTAAAATTTCTCGATCGCCGCGCGCTCGTTCTTGCGGTCGAAATAGCGCGAGGTCTTGGCGCCGACGATGTCCTTGAGCTTGTCCGCGACCGGCTGGTCGGCGGCGGGCACGTTGCTCGCGGCCTTCACCGGCTCGGCGGCGGGAGCCGCTGCAGCAGGTGCTGCGGGAGCGGCCGGCGTGGCGGTCGCGGTATCAGCCTTTGCAGGCTCCGTCTTTGCAGGCTCGGTCGCAGCCTCGCTCTTCGCAGCCTCGCTCTTCGCAGCCTCGCTCTTCGGCGCTTCAGGCGCCGGCGTGGTGGCGACGTCGGACGGCTTGGTCTCGACCTTGTCCGGCGCTGGCGCGGCGTCCGCCTTGACGGACTCCTTGGCGATTTCCTTGGTGGGATCCTGCACCGTGGCGGTGGTGTCCAACTTGATGTCGGCTGCAGTGGGGGGCGGGACGTTTGCAGGCTCGGGGCGCGGGATCGCAGCTTCGATCGCGAGCTCGGCGGCGCTGCTGCGCGCCTGGTCCTGCGCCAGGGCCGAGCTGGCGGACACCGCGAGGAAGGTCGCCGCGACCGTCATCAAGACGCGGTCAAAGCCCGCACGGTGGTTCAAACAGTCACGCATTGTGTCGCACCCCTCGGGTGAACTGTCCCTTCGTGGAACAGCTTCGTTATCGCCTATTGATGAGCTTCGGCTAAACCGCGCCGGCCTCTCGAAAGTTGCACGCCTGCACGCAACGATTCTTACGCAGACGATATACAGGCCCCGATTTTGCGGCCAGCGCTACCCGGGACAACTCACGACAAACTGACTTCAAGGGGGCCTCTTGGCAACGGATTGTGCGCTTCTGCCACGCGGTTTTCCCTCTGTCTGTCACTTCCGGGTCACGGTTCAAATCGCAGTCGAATTCTGTCGCCATGCGAACGGGTTAAAGCTGTGGCGCACCGTCGCGCGAACCTGCGTTCGCAGCTGGCTCAGTGCGTCTCCTCACCGCTTTTGCCGCCATGTCCGGGAACCCCTGCCTCGTCGAGTTTGCGGTAGAGCGTCGACCGGCCGATCTTGAGGCGGCGAGCCACTTCGGACATCTGGCCGCGATAATGCGAGATCGCGAAGCGGATGATCTCGTTCTCCATGTCCTCCAGCGCGCGCACATCGCCGGTCGCGGTGAGCATGGTGAGAGTTCCCACGGCAGTCAGTGGCGCGATCGGTATTTCATTACCTGATATTATGGAAGGCATCGCCGCCGGCTCGAGCATCAGCGGAGCGGTCGGAATATCCGTAACGGGATGCGGCTGCGAGGCGAGCAGGGGGAAATCGCCAATGTCGAGCTGGTCGCCGTCGCTCATCACCACGGCGCGGTAGACCGCGTTTTCGAGCTGGCGGATGTTGCCGGGCCAGTCGAGCTGGGCCAGGTGCGCCACCGCCTCGCCGCTGATGCCGGTGATCGGGCGGTTCTCCTCGGCGGCAAAGCGCGCCAGGAAATGCCTGAGCAGATGCGGGATGTCCTCGGGCCGGGCGCGCAGCGAGGGGATCGTCAGCGGAAGCACGTGCAGGCGATAGAACAGGTCTTCGCGGAAATGTCCCTGTTTCACCCGCTCCAGCAGCTTGCGATTGGTTGCCGAGATGATGCGGACGTCGACCTTGACCGGCTTGCGGCCGCCGACGGCCTCCACGGCACCTTCCTGGAGCGCGCGCAGCAGCTTCACCTGCGCGGTCAGCGGCAGCTCGCTGACCTCGTCCAGAAACAGCGTGCCGCCATGGGCCTCGACAAACTTGCCCATGTGCCGCTCGGTGGCGCCGGTGAAGGCGCCCTTCTCGTGGCCGAACAGGATGGACTCGACGAGGTTGTCGGGAATCGCGCCGCAATTGACCGCGACGAACGGCTTGGCCTTGCGCTCGCCGCTGCCATGGATGGCGCGCGCGAACATCTCCTTGCCGACGCCGGACTCGCCCTCGATCAGCACGGGGATCGCGGAATTTGCCGCCTTCTGCGCGGCTCGCATCACCGGGGTCATTGCCTCAGCGCGCGTGATGATGTCGGAGAAGGTCAGCCGGCCCTCACGGCTGTGACGGATGCGCTGCAATTCGCCCTTGAGCGCGGACGTGTTGAGCGCGTTGCGCAAGGAGACCTGGAGCCGCTCCACGCCGACCGGCTTGACGACGAAATCGGCCGCGCCCGCGCGCATCGCCGAGATCACGTTGTCGATGCCGCCATGGGCGGTCTGCACGATGACGGGGATGGTCAGGCCGGCTTCGCGGATTTTCGCAAGTACGCCCATGCCGTCGAGGCCGGGCATCACGAGATCGAGGATGACGGCGTCGATGGCCGGTGCATCGGGGGCGGTCAGGGTGGCAATTGCGGCGTCCCCGGAGTCCACGACGACCGTCTCATAGCCGCATTTCTGCACCATGTTTTCGACCAGCCGGCGGGCTACAGCGTCGTCGTCGGCGATCAAAATACTGGCAGCCATGGTGTTCCCCGCACGCTACTACTATCTGTCTCGAATCGGGGCACTCTGGCCGAAGCCGATTAACGCATGCTTAAGCCTTGATGCCCCCGCCCGCCGTCGCGATTGTTGAACACAGGTTTTCCACACAATGACTTCGCGCTCCAAGACCGCACTCGCAAAATCTGCACTCCGCAAGCCAGCCACCAAGAAATCCGCCGCCAAGAAATCCGCTGCCAAGAAAAAATCCTCCAAGCCTTCGCCCGCACATCCTGCGAGCAAGACCGGCAAGCTTCCGGAGTGGAACCTCGCCGATCTCTATTCCGGGATCGACGCGCCGGAAGTGGCGCGCGATCTCGAAAAGTTGGATGCCGACTGCGTCGCCTTCGAGACGGACTACAAGGGCAAGCTGGCGACAGGGACAGCAAACGAAGATGGCGGAAAATGGCTCGCTGAAGCCGTGCGACGCTATGAGGCGATCGACGATCTCGCCGGCCGTCTCGGCTCCTATGCCGGTCTCGTCCATGCCGGCGACAGCGTGGACCCTGCGATTTCAAAGTTTTACGGCGACGTGTCCGAGCGCCTGACGGCGGCGTCAACGCATCTGTTGTTCTTCGCGCTCGAGCTCAATCGGATCGATGACGATATTTTGAACCGCGCGATGCAGGCCGCCGAGCTCGCCTACTACCGTCCCTGGATCGAAGACTTGCGCAAGGAGAAGCCATACCAGCTCGACGACAAGCTCGAGCAGCTTTTCCTGGAGAAGGCGCAGACCGGCTATTCCGCCTTCAACCGGCTGTTCGACCAGACCATCTCCGGCCTGCGCTTCAAGGTCGGCTCCAAGGAGCTCGCGATCGAGCCGACGCTCAACCTGCTGCAGGACCGCGACGGCACCAAGCGCAAGAGCGCGGCGGAGGCACTGGCGAAGACCTTCAAGGCCAATGAGCGCACCTTTGCGCTGATCACCAACACGCTGGCCAAGGACAAGGACATCTCCGACCGCTGGCGCGGCTTCAAGGACGTTGCGGATTCCCGCCATCTGAACAACCGCGTCGAGCGTGAGGTGGTCGACGCATTGGTTGCCTCGGTGCGCGCGGCCTATCCGAAGCTGTCGCATCGCTACTATGCGCTGAAGGCGAAGTGGTTCGGCAAGAAGCGGCTGGCCTATTGGGACCGCAACGCGCCGCTGCCGTTTGCAGCAACCGACGTCATTGCCTGGCCGGAGGCGCGAAGCATGGTGCTGACGGCCTATCGAGGCTTCTCTCCCAGGATGGCCGATATCGCCGAGCGCTTCTTCACCGATCGCTGGATCGACGCGCCGGTGCGGCCGGGCAAGGTGCCGGGGGCGTTCTCGCATCCGACCACGCCGTCGGCGCACCCCTACGTGCTGATGAACTACCAGGGCAAGCCGCGCGACGTGATGACGCTCGCGCATGAGCTTGGCCATGGCGTCCATCAGGTGCTCGCCGCGAAGAACGGCGCGCTGATGGCGCCGACGCCGCTGACGCTGGCGGAGACCGCGAGCGTGTTCGGCGAGATGCTCACGTTCAAGCGGCTGCTTGCCCAGACCAAGAATGCAAGACAGCGCCAGGCGCTGCTCGCCGGCAAGGTCGAGGACATGATCAACACCGTGGTGCGGCAGATCGCGTTCTATTCCTTCGAGCGCGCGGTCCACACCGAGCGCAAGAACGGCGAGCTCACCGCGACGCGGCTCGGAGAGATCTGGCTGTCGGTGCAGGGCGAGAGCTTAGGGCCCGCGATCGAGATCAAGGCGGGCTACGAGAACTACTGGATGTACATCCCGCATTTCATCCATTCGCCGTTCTACGTCTACGCCTATGCCTTCGGCGACTGCCTCGTGAACTCGCTCTACGCCGTCTACGAGAATGCGGCCGAAGGCTTTGCCGAGCGCTATCTCGACATGCTCGCCGCCGGCGGCACCAAGCACTATTCCGAGCTGCTGCGGCCGTTCGGGCTGGATGCCAAGGACCCGAAGTTCTGGGACGGCGGGCTCAGCGTCATCGCCGGGATGATCGACGAGCTGGAGGCGATGGGCTGAGGTAGGGGCCGTAAAACATTTGTTGAACGATCGCGCGGGGTCATGTTATACAAGTGTATAACGAGGTGCGGCCATGAAGATCGAGATCAAGAAGATCGGCAATTCGGACGGGTTGTTGCTGCCGCGCGAACTGATGCAGCGGCTCGATCTCAAGCGCGGGCAGCAATTGCATATCGTCGAATTGCCCGGCGGTGGTTTCCAGGCGCTGCCCTACGATCCGGATTTCGAGCGGACGATGGAAATCGCCGACGAGATCATGGACAAGTATCGCGATACGCTCGCTGCGCTCGCAAAATAGCTGCCTGACCGGATGAGCGAGCCTCAAGAGCCGCTGTGGTATGAGCAGGCTGTCGCAATTCACAGCCGCCAGCTTCGCCGTTTTGGCGGTGCGCCGGGGCTACGCGATGACGGCATGCTGCGATCGGCGCTGGACCGGCCGATCAACAAATGGCGCTACGAGCAGGCTCCACTGGATGAACTCGCCGCAGCCTACGCGTTTGGTCTCGCGAAGAACCATGCATTCGTCGATGGAAACAAGCGCATTGCCTTCATGGCGATGATGGTCTTCCTGCACAAGAACGGCGCGGCCTTCAGTCCCGATCCTGCGGAGGCGACGGCGATCATCCTCTCACTTGCTGCCGGCGAAGTCAGTGAGGAGAGCCTTGCGCGCTGGATCCGCGACAATTGGAATTCCAAATGACCCGATTTGCGGAAAAACCCCACCTCGGTGCCGTTGCCCTGTTCAAATCTTTAAGGTATCCCAGCCCGAGAATTCGACTTTCGACTGGGGACATCCATGGCTGACCATAGTGAAGTGGCGTACACCACCGCCGACGGCAACGACTATGTTGCCCACGAGCAGACCTATGAGGGCTTCATCAAACTGGTGAAGTACGGCACGGTCTCGGTCGCGTTCATCGTGATCCTGATGGCGATCTTCCTCACCTGATCCATCGCCTGCCGCACCGCCAGCGTCGTCGGTGCCCACAAAATTTGCATCTAAGCCGGATTGAAAACCGGTATCCAACGTTGCGGGAGTAACGCTAAGTTCGCGTGCGCGCTTTTCCCGCGTCGCCGGAGGGCTCATGAAGATCGCCGTTGCCAAGGAAATCGATCCGTCGGAGCCGCGCGTCGCCGCTTCGCCTGATACGGTGAAGAAGTTCAAGGCGTTGGGCGCCGAGATCGCTGTCGAGCCGGGCGCCGGCCTCAAGTCGGGCCTGCCTGATTCCGAGTTCACCGCCGCGGGCGCCACCGTCAGCGCCGACGCGCTGAAGGATGCCGACATCATCATCAAGGTGAAGCGCCCCGAGGCGTCCGAGCTCGCGCAGTACAAGCGCGGCGCGCTCGTCATCGCGATCATGGATCCCTACGGCAACGATGCCGCGCTCAAAACGATGGCCGATGCCGGCATCTCCGCATTCGCTATGGAGCTGATGCCGCGCATCACCCGCGCGCAGGTGATGGACGTGCTGTCCTCGCAGGCGAACCTCGCCGGCTACCGCGCCGTGATCGAGGGCGCCGAGGCCTTCGGCCGCGCCTTCCCGATGATGATGACGGCCGCCGGCACCGTGCCTGCGGCCAAGGTGTTCGTGATGGGCGTCGGCGTCGCCGGCCTCCAGGCGATCGCAACCGCGCGCCGCCTCGGCGCCGTCGTCACGGCCACGGACGTGCGCCCCGCCACCAAGGAGCAGGTCGAATCGCTCGGCGCCAAATTCCTCGCGGTCGAGGACGAGGAGTTCAAGAACGCACAGACCGCCGGCGGCTACGCCAAGGAAATGTCCAAGGAGTACCAGGCCAAGCAGGCCGCGCTCACTGCCGAGCATATCAAGAAGCAGGACATCGTGATCACGACCGCGCTGATTCCGGGCCGGCCGGCCCCGAAGCTCGTCAGCGCCGACATGGTCAAGTCGATGAAGCCGGGTTCGGTGCTGGTCGATCTCGCCGTCGAGCGCGGCGGCAATGTCGAGGGTGCGAAGCCGGGCGAGGTCGTCGACCTCGATGGCATCAAGATCGTCGGCTACACCAACGTCGCCGGCCGCGTCGCGGCTTCGGCTTCCAGCCTCTATGCCCGCAATCTGTTCTCCTTCATCGAGACCATGGTCGACAAGAAAGAGAAGAAGCTCGCCGTCAACTGGGACGACGAACTGGTCAAGGCCACCGCGCTGACCAAGGACGGTGCCGTCATCCACCCGAACTTCCAGCCGAAGGCGTAAGGAGAGAAGCCATGGAGCATGTTGCACAGGTCGTCGACCCCTTCATCTTCCAGCTGTCGATCTTCGTCCTCGCCGTCTTCGTCGGCTATTTCGTCGTCTGGTCGGTGACGCCGGCGCTGCATACGCCGCTGATGAGCGTCACCAACGCGATCTCCTCGGTGATCGTGGTCGGCGCGCTGCTCGCGGTCGGGGTCGGCATGATTTCGAGCGGCTCGGGCTGGGCGCGCGGCTTCGGCTTCGTCGCGCTCGTCTTCGCTTGTGTGAACATTTTCGGCGGCTTCCTTGTCACCCAGCGCATGCTGGCGATGTACAAGAAGAAGTCGAAGTGAGCGGCCACCTCGGGCTGAAGGGATCAATGGGGACCTGAGATGAGCGCCAATCTCTCTGCATTCTTGTATCTCGTGGCGGGGGTGCTGTTCATCCTGTCGCTGCGCGGGCTGTCGAGCCCGGCATCGTCGCGCCAGGGCAATCTGTTCGGCATGATCGGCATGGCGATCGCGGTCGCCACCACGCTCGCAAGCCATCCGCCGGCCGACGGCGTCGCGTGGATCCTCGTCATCCTCGCGGTTGCGATCGGCGGCGGCGTCGGCGCGGTGATCGCCCGCCGCGTGCCGATGACCTCGATGCCGGAACTGGTCGCCGCCTTCCACTCGCTGGTCGGCATGGCCGCAGTGCTGGTCGCGGCCGGCGCGTTCTACGCGCCGGAGGCCTTCGGCATCGGGACCCCCGGCAACATCCATCCGCAGAGCCTGGTCGAGATGTCGCTCGGCGTCGCCATCGGCGCGCTGACCTTCACCGGCTCGGTGATCGCGTTCCTGAAGCTGTCGGCGCGCATGAGCGGCGCTCCGATCCTCCTGCCGTTCCGCCACATCATCAACATCGCGTTGGCTCTGGCGCTGGTGTTCTTCATCGTCGGCCTCGTGCTGTCAGGCAGCGCGTTCGACTTCTGGATGATCGTCATCCTCGCGCTGGCGCTCGGCGTGCTCATGATCATCCCGATCGGCGGCGCCGACATGCCGGTCGTGATCTCGATGCTGAACTCCTACTCCGGCTGGGCCGCGGCCGGCATCGGCTTTACGCTCGGCAATTCCGCGCTGATCATCACCGGCGCGCTGGTCGGCTCCTCCGGCGCGATCCTGTCCTACATCATGTGCCACGCGATGAACCGGTCCTTCATCTCGGTCATCCTCGGCGGCTTCGGCGGCGAGACCGCCGCGGCGGGTGGGGGAACCGGTGAGCAGAAGCCGGCCAAGCTCGGTTCGGCGGACGACGCAGCCTTCATCATGAAGAACGCCTCCAAGGTCATCATCGTGCCCGGTTACGGCATGGCGGTGGCGCAGGCCCAGCACGCGCTGCGCGAAATGGCCGACGTCCTGAAGAAGGAAGGCGTCGAGGTGAAATACGCCATTCACCCGGTGGCCGGCCGCATGCCCGGCCACATGAACGTGCTGCTCGCCGAGGCCAACGTGCCCTATGACGAGGTGTTCGAGCTCGAGGACATCAACTCCGAATTCGCGCAGGCCGACATCGCCTTCGTGATCGGCGCCAACGACGTCACCAACCCGGCGGCCGAAGAGGACAAGTCCTCGCCGATCTACGGCATGCCGGTGCTCCAGGTCTGGAAGGCCGGCACCGTGATGTTCATCAAGCGCTCGCTCGCCTCTGGTTACGCGGGCATCGACAATCCGCTGTTCTATCGCGACAACACCATGATGCTGCTCGGCGACGCCAAGAAGGTCACCGAGAACATCGTCAAGGCGATGTAGCGCGAGGCGCGCGAACCGTGGCCATCAGCAGGGAATGGCACCGGTCCCATCCCATGCCGCCCAATGCGACGCGCGAGCAGCGCGTCAAATGGCACGCCGCCCACAAGGTGGCGTGCGGTTGCCGCGATGTTCCGGCGAGCCTCCGGCCCGATGTCATGAAATTGCTGCGGAGCCGTCGCAAGCCCTAGCCTCAATCGAGAGGCGGGCCGCGCAATGATGACCATCGTCAAGTGGATCGCCATTGCGCTGGTGACCGTCTATTGCGCCGGTCTGCTCATGCTGTATGTCCGGCAGCGCGAGATGCTGTTTCCGATCCCGCCCGTCGGCCGCACAGCACCGGATGCCGCCGGCCTTCCCGAGGCGGAAGAGCACATGCTGACCACGTCGGACGGCGAGAAAATCGTCGTCTGGCACGTGCCGGCCAAGCCAAATCGTCCCGTGATCCTGTACTTCCCCGGCAACGGCGATTTTCTCGCCGGCCGCGTCAGCCGTTTCAAGGCGATGACCGCCGACGGCACCGGCCTCGTTGCCCTGTCCTATCGCGGCTATGCCGGCTCGAGCGGGGCACCGAGCGAACAGGGCCTGCTGCGCGATGCCGCAGCCGCCTATGCCTTCACCACTGCGCGCTATGGAGTGGAACGAATCGTCATCTGGGGCTTTTCGCTCGGGACGGGCGTGGCGGTTGCGCTCGCATCCGAACACCCGGTCGGCAGGCTGATCCTGGAGGCGCCTTATACCTCGACGGTCGACATCGCCGCACTGGCATTCCGCTTCGTGCCGGTGCGCCTTCTGATGCGCGACCAGTTTCGTTCCGACGAACGGATCGCGCGCGTCACGGTGCCGCTGTTGGTGATGCATGGCACCAATGACCTTGCCATTTCGATTATGTTCGGGGAGCGTCTGTTCGCGCTCGCGCGCGAACCGAAGCAGTTCGTTCGCTTTGCAGGCGGCGGACACGACAATCTCGACGCCTTCGGTGCGGTCGAAAAGGCAAGGCAGTTCATTGGATCCTAAACGGCTCGTCACGCGGCTCTGCAGCCAGACCCTCGCCGCCATCCTGACATTGTTGCCGCATCAGGCGTGGGCCGCGACCGGGCTCGACGGCGCGGCGATGCGCTGGCCCTATGCGCTGCCCTTTGCCGGCCTGTTGCTGTCGATCGCTCTGGGGCCGCTGCTGTTCGCAAAATTCTGGCACCACCATTACGGCAAGATCGCCGCGGCCTGGTCGCTGCTGGCGCTCGCCTCGCTCGTCATCTTCGCCGGCGGCATGGCGACGCTGGCGGCGCTCGTTCACGCCGTGCTCGCCGAATATCTCGGCTTCATCGTGCTGTTGTTCTCGCTCTATGTCGTTGCCGGGGGCGTCCTCATCACCGGGGACATCAAGGCGACGCCGGCGACCAACGCCGGCATCCTCGCGCTTGGCACGTTGGGGGCGAGCGTCGTCGGCACCACGGGTGCCGCGATGATCCTGATCCGCCCCTTGATCCGTGCCAACCGGCTGCGGCGTCACAACATCCATGTCGTCATCTTCTTCATCATCCTGGTTGCCAATGTCGGCGGCGCGCTGAGCCCGCTCGGCGATCCCCCGCTCTTCGTCGGCTTCCTGCACGGCGTCGACTTCTTCTGGACCACGCGGGCCCTCTGGTTGCAGACCGCGATCGTGGCCGGACTGCTGCTCGCGATCTTCATCGCCGTCGACGTCTGGCATTTCCGGAGCGAGCCGCTCGGTGACACCGGCCCAGCGCAGCCGGTCCGCATCCGCGGCCTCGTCAATCTGGTGCTGATCGCGGCCATCGTCGCGAGCCTGCTGGCCTCGGCAATGTGGAAGCCCGGCGTAGCCTTCGACATTCTCGGCACCAAGCTGGACCTGGAGGACGTCGTCCGCAATCTGGCGCTGCTGGCCATTGCGGCGCTGTCGGTGTGGCTGACGCCGGACGAGCACAGGCAGGCCAACGGCTTCACCTGGGAGCCCATCCGCGAGGTCGCAAAGCTGTTCGCCGGCATCTTCGTCGCCATCATTCCGGTCATTGCCATGCTCAATGCCGGCCATCACGGTGCGTTCGCATGGCTGCTGTCCGCCGTAACGGGGCCGGACGGCGCGCCGCGCGAGGTCGCCTATTTCTGGTTCACCGGCCTGATGTCCGCGTTCCTCGACAATGCTCCGACCTATCTGTTGTTCTTCGAGCTCGCCGGCGGCGACCCGCAGGTGCTGATGCACGAGCTCTCGGGTACGCTTGCCTCGATCTCGATGGGGGCCGTCTACATGGGAGCGCTCACCTATATCGGCAACGCGCCGAACTTCATGGTGAGCAGCATCGCCAGCGAGAACGGCATCGAGATGCCGAGCTTCTTCGGCTATCTCGTGCGCGCGGGTATCGTGCTGATCCCCCTGTTCCTGCTGCTGACGCTGCTGCCGGTCGCCCCGATCCTGCACTGGCATTGAATCTGCCGGCCGATTTGCTACTGCTCGGCCGAGTTGCGATGAATTTTCATCGCAGCTCGCGTTTCTCGGTTGCACATGATCTTATCGAAGAACCGCAACAAAGTTTTCCGGATCATGCTGGGACTGGAGCCGGTGGATGAGCGCGCATAATCCGATGCCCCGGTCGGCCTGGGTCTTTCCGGCGCTGGCCGTGCTGTTGTTCGCAGCCGTCAGCGCGACGGATTATGTGTTCACGCTGTCGTTTGCCGGACTCGTCTTCGCCATCGTCCTTCTGGTCATCCTGTTCGGCACCGTGTTCGCCGCGGTTCATCATGCCGAGGTGATCGCGGAACGGGTCGGCGAACCCTATGGCACGCTGGTGCTGACGCTCTCGGTGACCATCATCGAGGTCGCGCTGATCACCACGATCATGCTGGGCGACAAGCCTGCCCCGGCACTGGCGCGCGACACCGTATTCGCCGTCGTCATGATCGTCTGCAACGGTCTCGTCGGCCTCTGCATCTTCATCGGCGGCCTGCGCTATCGCGAGCAGGGCTTCCAGCTCTCAGGGGCCAACGTCTATCTCAGCGTGCTGTTCGCGCTCGCGACCATCACGCTGATCCTGCCGAACTACACCACGACCACGCCGGGGCCGGTCTATTCGGCGGTTCAGCTCGGCTTCGTCGACGTGGTCACGCTCGCGCTGTACGGGGTGTTTCTCTACACCCAGACCGTCCTGCACAAGGATTACTTCGTGCATGAACGGGCCGAGGGCGAGGGCGGGGAGGTGCACCCGTCGGCCGGGGCGCTCGCGCTCACCGTGGCGCTGCTCCTGGTCTCGCTTCTGGCGGTCGTGCTGCTGGCGAAGAAATTCTCGCTTGTGGTCGATGCCGTCGGCGCCAGGATCGGCGCGCCATCGGCCTTCGCCGGCCTTCTGGTCGCGCTGCTGATCCTGATGCCCGAGGGCGTCGCGGCCATCGCGGCGGCCCGCAGGAACGATCTCCAGAAGAGCATCAACCTTGCGCTCGGCTCGTCGCTGGCGACCATCGGTCTGACGATCCCTGCCGTCGGCGTCGCCACCTACGCGCTCGACAAGGAGCTCGAGCTCGGCCTCAGCGCCCAGGGCAGCGTGCTTTTGCTGCTGACCTTCTTCCTGAGCATGCTGACCTTCGGCACGGGCAGGACCAATGTCCTGTTCGGACTGGTGCATATGGTGGTATTTGCCGTCTACGTGTTCATGGTTTTCGTGCCCTGAAGTGCAAAAGGAGAGTTCCGATGCTTGCCGCCAAGTCCGAGGTTCAGATCGACAACGAGCAGGTCCGGGTGACCGAATGGCGGCTCGCCCCGGGCAGCGCCACCGGGCATCACACCCACGGGATGGATTATGTGATTGTTCCCGTCGCCGCCGGCGAGATGACCATCGTGGCGCCCAGTGGCGAACGGTCCAAGGCGCAGCTCGCGGCCGGAAAATCCTACTTCCGCAAGGCCGGCGTCCAACATGACGTACTTAACGAAACCTCAACTGAGATCGTGTTCCTTGAAATCGAGCTGAAGCCGTAAGTCCGGCGTTACCCTTTGCCATTGATCCGTCGCAGTTGATCCCTCACAATGCCCTAAAGTTCCCGCATCTGATCGCGCGGGGAGTGGCCGAGAAATGCTGAAATACCTCGCTAAAATCTCGATGGATATTTTCCCCTCGGTGCTCGCGACGATCATCGGGGCGTACATCGTTAATCATTACATCAACGCCAAGCCGGCGGCCGATGCCCCCGCAGCCGTGGTTGCGCCCGCCGATGCCGGCCAGAACGGCAAGCCTGCTGATGTCGCCAACCTCCCTGGGCCCGGCGTCAAGGCCAAGGGCATCTCCGAGAAGAGCGTAACCGACAAGCCGGCAGCCGATCATCACCCGGTCGCCGAGCCGAAGGGGGCTGACAAGGCCGCAGAGAAGGCTCCGGACGTGGCGCCGGCCGAGACCAGCCCGCGCGCCAAGCCCTCCGCCCGTGAAAAGGCGGTCGCCAAGTCCACGCCCAGCCCAGCCGTCACCGCACCTGCTCCCGCTGCGCCGGTGGTCGAGGCCAATTCGGCGCCGGCTGCTGCCGCCCCGACCGCAGCAACCCCTGATGCCAACGATCTCGTACGTGCTGCGATCGAGCGCCTGCGCAAGTCGCCTGAGGGCAGGTCCGCTGAGGCCAGATCTTCCGAAACCAAGCCTGCCGAGGGCAGGTCATCCGAGGGCAGGTCGTCCGAGGCCAAGCCGGCCGAAAGGCCGGCGGAGCCTGCGGTGCGGGAGGCCGCCCGCACGCCGGAGGGCCCGCGGGTCGTTGGTATGGAGCCGTCCACGGTCCGTCCGTTGCCGCCGCCGATCTCGGTATCGACACCCTCACCGGAGGCGTATGGCAATGGTAGCTTCAATCCGCCCTACACCGCCTCGATCGGCAACGACGATCCGAATCGGGTGACGCCACCGGCTGACATTCCCGTGCCGGTGATCCCGCCGCCGCTCGACCTGCGCGCGGATGCTGGTGCCTCCATGCCGCGGCCGAAGAAGACCAATGTCGCCGACGAGATGCTGTCGGGCATGAAGTCGATGTTCAACGCCGTTCTGCCGAAGAGCGCCACCCCCGATTAAGGCTGCGCCGAAACCGTCAGCCGCCGACGCGGGTAAGACCGCTGCGGGCGGCGTCATCGCGTGGACGAAGCGCGACGGCCCTGGTGTAGGACGCCGCCGCCTTGGCCCTGTCGCCCAGCCGCTCGTAGGCCTGCCCGCGCGCGGTCCAGACCTGGGCGTTGTGCGGATCGGCCTCGGAGGCTTCATCGAGATCGGCTGTGGCCTCCTTGACCTTGCCGAGCGCGAGATGGCTGATGGCGCGGCCGAGCAGAGGCTCGACCTTCTGCGGGTTGAGCCCGCTCGCGGCACTGAAATCGGCAATCGCGAAGTCGTGCTGGTTCTTGCTCTGGTAGATCAGGGCGCGGCCATAAAGTGCCTGCGCATTGTAGGGATCGAGCCCGACCGCGCGATTGAACTCGTCCAGCGCTGCCGCGGTCTCGCCCGACTTCGCCAGGGCCTGGGCCTTTGCGGTGTGGGCCTGAGCTTCGGTGACGTTGCTGGCGCTCACCGCGCTCTCGGCGGGCGCTGCCGCCTTCGGTGCCTCCTGAGGTTTCTCCTTCTCCGGGATCAGCGATCCCAGATCGAAAGAGCAGCCGCACAGCGCGAACCCCATCAAGGTCAGCGCGAGCGGCTGCTGCCAGATCCGGCGTCGCCACGCCAAGCCGCGCTGAGGTAAAGGGGAAGCCATCTACGGTTCGCTCGCGCTAGAGCAGGATCCGGAAGAGTGTGCCGCGGTTTCCTCTCGCGACAAACGCGGAACGCGTTTTCGCGGAGATCGTGCTCAAACAATTACCTAAAGTGCGATGACCATTCATCCAATCTTATCGCGCTCTAACGCCGCATCGGTCGTGCCCCGTCCCGCGAAGGCACCGCTCACAAACAATAACGCGGGCCAAGGGCCCGCGTCATCGAAAACCGAGATCTTAAAAGGTTCGGCAAATCAGCGCGGTCCGCGCGGACCTGCACCGGGGCCTCCACGACCGCCGCGATCACCGCCGGGGCCTGCGCCGAACACCGGCTTCGGCTTCATCGGCAGCAGGCCTTCGCGCTGCAGCTTCTTGCGAGCCAGCTTGCGCGCACGGCGCACGGCTTCGGCCTTTTCGCGGGCCTTCTTTTCGGACGGCTTCTCGTAATGACCGCGGAGCTTCATCTCGCGGAAAATGCCCTCGCGCTGCATCTTCTTCTTCAGCGCCTTGAGGGCTTGATCAACATTGTTATCGCGAACGAGAACCTGCACGCGGCATCCTCTTTAGGTGGATCGGATTTGAATTCTGGTAAGTCAAAGGGGATAGCAAAAAGCCGGGCGCCCTTAGCCTTGAGCGCGCGGATGTATCAGACAAAACCTTGGATGTCCACCGGCCAAGCGGGTTTTCGGGCCAAGTTCGGCCATTAAATGCGGCGAAAATACCTCTGAACGGTCCCAATTTGGGTGGTTTCGTGCCAGAAGGCGGGCCGTTTCCGGAAGTTGATCCGGAGCTGAAATCAGGGGAGATGCCACATGGGCATGAAAAAATACGCCGCCGAAGCCATCGGTACTTTTTGGCTCACATTCGCCGGTTGCGGCAGCGCGGTGATCGCGGCCGGTTTCCCGCAGGTTGGTATCGGACTGGTCGGTGTCTCTCTCGCATTCGGCTTGAGCGTCGTCACCATGGCCTATGCGATCGGGCATATCTCCGGCTGCCATCTCAATCCGGCCGTCACGGTCGGCCTTGCCGCCGGCGGCCGCTTTCCGGCGGGCCAGATCCTGCCCTACGTGATCGCCCAGGTGGCGGGCGCGGTCGTTGCCGCGTGGCTCCTCTATGTCATCGCGAGCGGGGCGCCCGGATTCGACGTCAGCAAGGGCTTTGCCTCCAACGGCTATGATGCGCATTCCCCTGGCCAGTACAGCATGATCGTGTGCTTCCTCACGGAGGTGGTGATGACCATGATGTTCCTGTTCATCATCATGGGCGCCACCCATGGCCGCGCACCGGCGGGCTTCGCACCGCTCGCGATCGGGCTCGCGCTGGTGATGATCCATCTCGTCAGCATTCCCGTCACCAACACCTCGGTGAACCCGGCGCGCAGCACGGGCCCGGCACTGTTCGTCGGCGGCTGGGCGCTGTCGCAGCTCTGGTTGTTCTGGGTTGCACCGCTGATCGGCGGCGCGCTGGGCGGGGTGGTCTATCGCTGGCTCAGCGAGGAGCCCGCCGGCGTCGTTGCGGGTGTGAAGACGGCGTGATCGCAAAACGGGATCGCGGCCAGCAGCCGCGGTCCCCTCATTCGCCCTTTGGCGGCCGGACTTCGGTGACATGGCCCATCTTGCGGCCGGGGCGCGGTGCACCCTTGCCGTAGATGTGCACGGTCGCGCCCGGCACGCTCAGCCATCTTTCGTAATCGTTGATCTCGTCGCCGATCAGGTTGGTCATGGTGACGACTTCGCCGTGGCGCACGGGCTTGCCGAGCGGCCAGCCGGCGATGGCGCGGATGTGCTGCTCGAACTGCGAGACCGAGGCGCCATCGAGCGTCCAGTGCCCGGAATTGTGCACGCGCGGAGCGATCTCGTTGACCAGCACCTTCGGTCCGGTGCCATTGGCGAGCACGAACATCTCGACGGCGAGCACGCCGACATAGTCGAGCGCGCCTGCGATCTTTCCGGCGATGCTGCGCGCTTCCTCGGCGAGCGCATCCGGAATCGGCGCGGGCGCGCGCGATATCTTCAGGATGTGGTCGCGGTGCTCGTTCTCGGTGACGTCGAAACACTCGACCTCGCCTGCGGCCGAGCGCGCGGCGATCACGGAAATCTCGCACTCGAACGGCACGAAGGCCTCCAGGATCGCCGATTTGGTGGCGAGGCTGGTCCACACCTTCGCGATGTCGTCGCCGTCGCGGATGATGACCTGGCCCTTGCCGTCATAACCGAAGCGGCGGGTTTTCAGCACGGCCGGAAGGCCGATCCTGGCGATCGCCTCGCGCAGGGAGGGGACGGAGGTGACGTCGGCATAGGCTGCGGTTCCGATGCCGAGCCGCGTGACGAAATCCTTCTCGGCAAGACGGTCCTGGGTGGTCTCGAGGATCTTCCGGTTGGGCAGCACGGGTCGGCGCGCATCCAGCACCATCGCGGCTGCCGCGGGCACGTTCTCGAATTCATAGGTGATGACGTCGACGTCGTTCGCGAACAGCTCGAGCGCTTCGACATCGGCATATTCGGCGCAGGTCGCGTTCAGCACGACGTCGAAAGCCGGCGAGTCCGGATCGGGCGAGAACACCTGGCAGCGCAGGCCGAGCCGGGCCGCAGCCATGGCCAGCATCCGGCCCAATTGTCCGCCGCCGAGGATTCCGATGGTGTCACCGGGCTTCAGCTTCACATGCCTGGTGCCGGTCACGCCTTGTCCTCCGGGCGCTCGGCGACCGCCTCGGTTTGCGCCTTGCGCCAGGCGGCGAGGCGATCGGACAGGGCCGGGTCGGACAATGCCAGCACGGCGGCTGCAAGCAGCGCGGCATTGATCGCGCCGGCCTTGCCGATGGCGAGGGTGCCGACCGGGACACCCGCTGGCATCTGGACGATCGAATAGAGCGAATCGACGCCCTTGAGCGTCTTGGATTCGACGGGAACGCCGAATACCGGAAGTTCCGTCAGCGCCGCCGCCATGCCGGGCAGATGTGCGGCGCCACCGGCGCCGGCAATGATGACCTTGTAACCTGCAGCCTTGGCGCCCTTGGCGAAAGCAAACAGCCGGTCGGGCGTGCGATGTGCCGAGACGACTCGGCTGTCGGCGGCAATGCCGAGTGCATCAAGCGTGTCGGCGGCATGCCGCATCGTGTCCCAGTCCGACTGGCTTCCCATGATGATGGCGATCGGCGCGGTCATGACGTCAATTGTGCCCGGAAAAACAGAAAGATAGGCCAGATTTACGGTTCCGGCCGGCGGCTCGCAAGGCGGTGGCAAGGAGAAGGGAATCCACTATCCTGTCTTGGTGAATCCCCGCAAGCCTTCATTGAGCAGGATGCCCATGAAGAAACCAAAAAGGGCGAGTGCTGCGAAGGCCAAAAAAAATGGCCGGAAGACCAGCGCCGGCCGATCCACCCCCAAACGGCTGACCGAGCGACCGGCGAAGCCGCCGCGGCGCGCCGTCTCGGGCGATGGCGGAGCCAAGGAAAACGTCAGGGCGATAGTCCGGAGCTTGCGAGCCAAGCTCAAGCAGGCGCAGCGCCGGGTCGCGGAACTGGAAGCTGCGGCCGATACCGATTTCCTGCTCGACATTCCCAACCGGCGCGGCTTCGAGCGCGAGCTCGCGCGCGCCATCGCCTATATGAAGCGCTACCGCGCCAGCGGGGCACTGATCGTGCTCGACGTCGATCGGCTGAAGCCGATCAACGATTCGTTCGGTCATGCCGCCGGCGACGAGGTGCTCAAGGCGATCGTCGCCACGCTGACACGACAGGTCCGCGCCTCCGACGTGGTCGGCCGGCTCGGGGGCGACGAGTTCGCGCTGCTGCTCTGGAATCTCAGCGAGACCGACGCCAAGGCGAAGGCCGCAGCCTTCGAGCAGGCGATCGACGAATTGTCCTTCGTCTTTCGCGGCCAACACGTGACCGCGGGCGCTTCCGCCGGCGTCGCGCTGCTGGGGGCGCAATCCGACGCAGGCCGCGCCCTGGAGGAGGCGGATGCCGCCATGTACGTGCGCAAGGCGCGTCGGCGGCACGAGCCGGGGATCAGGCTGGTCAGCAGCTGAACTTACAGTGTCCCCAGATCTTCCGGCACGTTGCCGAATTTGCGCAGCAGCCTGGCGTCGCCGAATTCGCCGGTGGCGGGATCGCCGCTGCGGCTGAACGCGACCGCGCCGACGTGGCCGGCACCGTGGGCCAATATCTCGGCGCGCCGCAACGCGGCGGTCGAGGTCTGGCATTCCTCGGCAGCGCCGGCGACCGGCGAGCCGTCGGCGTCGATCAAAAAGGGCATTGCAACGTAGTAGGTCACATCCGACATGGCGTTGCTCCAGTGTTGAAAATCAGGCGGCGCTGCTCTTGCTCCGCATCTTGCTGCGCGAGGTCTCCGGAATGCAGCCGGCGGAAATCGCCGCCTGCAATTCCTCCAGCTCGGCTTCCAGATATTCATTGGCCATGATCAGCGCCTTGATGGTGCTGCGCAGATTGCCGTCGCACATCGCGATCGCCTGGTCGCAGGCCTGTTCATAATGGCTGTTGTCGAGAAGGGGCGTTGCCGACATTTGCGTTGTCCTCGTGCCGTGGGCTTTGGCCTTTTCGGAGAATTGGGCGCTTCGAAATGTTCCTATTTTGTTCTAATTGAGTCAAGCGGATTCATGTGGGTGAGCGCGCGGCGCAGGCCGGCTCACGGATCAGGCGATGATGTCGGGGGTAATCTGGTCTTCGATGAACGCGATGCGATCACGCAACAACAGCTTGCGCTTCTTCAACCGCTGTAACCGCAATAGGTCGGGGGCGGGCGATTGATGCAGTGCATCGATCGCGGCGTCCAGATCTCGGTGTTCCTGCTGCAACCGGGTGAGCTCGGCTTCGAGCTCACGCTCGTCTTCATTGGTCATGTCTGCGGTGGCCGAAAACCGATAAGCGTGAGATTAAGGCTGTGGATGCCCTGTGGAAATTATCGTCCTTGCGCGGCGTGATCGCAAGCGATCTGCGATCCTCGCTCGCCGGTCTCCCGCAACATATTTCTGCAGGCCGACGCGGTGTTGCGCAGGCGCATTGATATCATGGATTTTTCCCGCGCGGTTCCCTTAGTCACGCTTCGTTACATATGAACTTTCAAAAATGACACTGCGACGACGGATACCCATCGACAGGATGAATCGGTGATGTAGACTTAATCGTCCGGATCGAATCCTGAGGTTCAACCCTACCGAGGAGGTTTCGAATGACAATTCAGGCACATCTTGTTGAATTGGAACGGAAGCACAAACTTCTCGAAAACGAATTGCATGACGCTCTCGTGCACCTTTCAACAGACGACCTGCAAATTGTTGAGTTGAAGCGCCGGAAGTTGATGGTCAAGGACCAGATCGAGCGTCTGAAGCACGGCGACACGCTCCACTAATGACCCCCGTAACACCGTAGAGTTGATCACATCCTTCCACGCAGGGATGAGAGCATTCGTGCTCATCCCTGCTGCAAGGTGGCGCAAGATGTTTGCCTGGCGCCAGCTTTGCCGGGACGTCGTTTCTCGACGCGAACCGTTATTCACCTCGCTCCAAAACGCTCTGGATGTCTGCGAGCTCGGCGACGTGATCGGCGATCGCGAGCGACGACGTCAATCCTGGGGATTCGATACCGAACAGGTTGATCAGGCCTGCAACGCCGTGGTCGCGCGGGCCCTGAATCAAAAAGTCCTGAGTGGCCACAGCCGGCGGAACGATCTTCGGGCGGATGCCCGAATAGCTCGGCATCAGCGCGCCATCGGGCAGCGTCGGCCAGTATTTGCGGATCGCCGGATAGAAGCGCTCGGCGCGTGACGGATCGACCTCGTAGTTGATCGTCTCGATCCATTCGACGTCGGGCCCGAAACGCGCCTGTCCTGCCATGTCCAGCGTCAGATGGACCCCTAGCCCGCCGGGTTCGGGCACCGGATAGATCAGGCGCGAGAACGGTGCCTTGGCGTTGCAGCTGAAGTAGTTTCCCTTGGCGAGATAGGCCGGAGGAATCCGGTCCAGCGGCATGCCGTCGACGTTGCGCGCGACATTCGTCGCCGACAGCCCCGCGGCGTTGACGAGGAGGCTGCATTGCAGCGTCATCGGCGCCTCGCCGCCGGCCTCGACCTCGATGACGCCGGCAGTCGCCTTGGCGCGGATCAGCGGGGTGTGAAACGCGAACGCCGCGCCGGCGTCCTCGGCCTCGCCGCGCAGCGAAAGCATGTAGGCGTGGCTGTCGATGATGCCCGTTGACGGTGACAGCAGCGCAGCATCGCAGGCGAGCGCCGGCTCCAGCGCCCGCGCGGCCTCACCCGTGAGCAGCTGCATGTCGAGCACGCCATTGGCCTCGGCATGCGCCTTGATCGATTGCAGCTTCTCGGTTTCCTTCGCATTGGTCGCGACGATCAGCTTGCCGCAATTCTTGTGGGGGACGCCGCGTTCGGCGCAGTAGCGGTAGAGCGCGTGCCTGCCGCCGACGCACATGCGCGCCATCCAGCTCCCGGCGCGGTAGTAGATACCGGCATGGATCACCTCACTGTTGCGCGAGGAGGTGACGGTGCCAATGGCCTCGGCTGCCTCGAGCACGATGACCTCGCGCCCGGCCTGGGCGAGCTTCCGGGCCACCGCGAGCCCGACCACGCCGGCTCCGATGACGATGCAATCGACCCTATCCATGGTTGTGCAGGATGTCCGCTGGAAGCGCCGGTGGCACTGGAGCCGAGAACGAGGGCGGGGGCCCGTTTTCCGTTAAGCAAGCATTTATCATGTCAGGGCAATTGCCGATTCTAGCGTCACATTTTTCTGTTGCGCCTACAGGCGTTTACCCGATCCAAACCCGCGAGGCCAGACAATCCAACGTTGAAATCGCGGGTGGCTGATGGCTGAGAAGAACTGGCACGTGGGCAGCACGCTTCTGATTGCTGTGCAGGCCGTCGTATGCCTGGCCGGTGCGGTCACGCCTGCGCGTGCTTTTGCGCTATCGGACAGCTCTGCTCCGGGCGATCTCACCAAGCTCGATCCCAACGTCATCTGGGAAGCCCTGATTGCGGTTATCGTCGTGTGCTCGTTCCTCGCCGCGATCGCGCTGTGGATCCATTCCTCGCTGCGCCAGACCAGACGTTTGCAGTTGCGGCGCAACGCCTTCATTTCCTCTGCCATGAACAATCTCAATCAGGGCGTGGTGATGACGGATGCACAGAGCCGCGTCATCTTCTGCAACGACCGCTATCTCGAGATCTATGGCCTGACACGGTCGGATATCCGGGCCAGCATGAACGGCCGCGAGCTGCTCGAGCTGCGACGCCGGCGCGGCGTGCTCGGCGGCGCGTCCGATGACGAGTTCTACGAGAAGGCGGCAAGCCCAAACGGCCTGATCACCGAACTGCCGGACGGTCGGGCCATCCTGGTGAAATTCTTCGTGCTGCCGAACGGCGGCTCGGTGGCGACGCATCTCGACGTCAGCGAGCAGCGCAAGCTGTCGCGGCAGCTTGCCTCGACCAAGCAATTCCTGGAATCGGTGCTGGACCATGTGCCGGCCTGCGTGGCAGCCAAGAACATGGACGGCTGCTACATCTTCGCGAACAGCGCCTATGAGCGGTTCTGGGGTTTGTCGCGGGACTTCGCCGTCGGCAGGAACGCGCGGGAGCTGTTTGCGCCGAACTCGGCGTCCAGCATCGAGGCGGCCGACCAGGCGGCGCTCAATTCGCCGGATGGCCAATATCGCAATGAGTTCGAGGTCGACCGTGCCGGTGCGCGGCGCATGGTCGCCTCGATCCGGATCGTGGTCCGCAACGAGAGCAACAAGCCCGAATTTCTGCTCATCGTGTTCGAGGACATCACCGACCGCCGCTCGCTGTCGCAGGAGCTGGAGAGCACCAAGAAGTTCCTCGAGCTCGTGGTCGACAACATCCCGGTTGCGCTGATCGTGGAACAGGTCAAGGACGGCCGCTATCTGCTCGCCAACCGCAGCGCGGAGACGATCCTCAACCGCAGGCGCGAGGAAACCACCGGCCTGACGGCCTCCGACATCTTCAACGCCAAAGAAGCCAGGCTGATCATCGCCCGCGACGAGGCCGCGATCAAGAAGCGCGGGATGATCACCGAGGAGCATCCGATCTCCACCAAGGACGGCCTGCGGCTGTTCCTGACCCGCCGCGCCACCGTGCTCAATGATGCCGGCGAGCCGCAATATCTGATCAAGACCCACGAGGACGTCACCGACCGCCGGCAGACCGAGTCGCGCATGGCGCACATGGCCTATCATGACGGCCTGACCGACCTGCCGAACCGCGCCGCCTTCCTGCAGGCACTGACCCAGATGATCGAGGCCTGCGAAGGCACCGGCGAGGAGTTCGCCGTCCTCTGCGTCGATCTCGACGGCCTCAAGGAGGTCAACGACGTCTTCGGCCATGCGCTCGGCGACAAGCTCCTGATCGAGGTGGCCCATCGGCTCCAGGACTCCGCGCGTGGCGGCGTGGTGGCGCGCCTGTCCGGCGACGAGTTCGGCCTGATCATCGACGGCAAGCAGCCTGAGGCGGGCCTCGCACTGGCGCGGCAGATCGGCGAAGCCGTCGCCCGGGAATTCCAGATCGACGGCCGGCCGGTCCGCGCCGGCATCACCACGGGCATGTCGGTCTTCCCGCACAATGGCACCGATGGCGCCTCGCTGCTCGCCAATGCCGGCGCGGCGCTGTTCCGCGCCAAGCAGAAGTCGCGCGGCACGATCAGCCTCTACCAGCCGGAGATGGACCAGCAGATCCGTGATCGCCGCGTGCTGCATCAGGACCTCTCGATGGCGGTCAAGAACGGCGAGCTCTCGCTCGCCTTCCAGCCGCAGGGGGCGGCGGGCCACAGCGTCGCCGAGAGCGAGATCATCGGCTTCGAGGCGCTGGCGCGCTGGCAGCATCCGGTGCGCGGCCAGGTTTCGCCCGCCGAATTCATTCCGATCGCCGAGGAGAGCGGCCTGATCGTCGAGATGGGCGAGTGGATCCTGCGCGAGGCCTGCCGCGAGGCGGCGTCCTGGCCGAAGCCGCTCCAGGTCGCGGTCAATCTTTCGCCGGCGCAGTTCATGCACGGTGACGTGGTCGGACTGGTCCATTCGATCCTGATCGAGACGGGCCTTGCACCGGGCCGGCTCGAGCTCGAGATCACCGAGGGCGTGCTGATCGAGGATTTCGATCGCGGCCTTGCGCTGCTGCGCCGCCTGAAGGCGCTCGGCGTGCGCATCTCCATGGACGATTTCGGAAGCGGCTACTCCTCGCTGAGCTACCTCCAGGCGTTCCCGTTCGACAAGATCAAGATCGACCGCGCCTTCATCATCAATCTCGGCCGCAACCCGCAATCGGCGGCAATCGTGCGCGCGGTGATCGATCTCGGCCACGGCCTCGATATGTCGATCATCGCCGAAGGCGTCGAGACGGTGGACCAGCTCGCCTTCCTCGCCAAGGAGGGCTGCGACGGCGTGCAGGGCTATCTGCTCGGCAAGCCGCTGCCGATCGGGAAATATGCCGGCCTCGTCGGTCGCGCCGAAGCGATGGAGCTTGCGCTGAAGACCGGCTAGTTATGGGAGTGCTTCGCTCCCATTCGACGGCTTCATGGCGGATTACGATCTCGCGATCATCGGCGGCGGCCTGAACGGTGTCAGCCTCGCGCGCGATGCGGTGGGTCGCGGCCTGGTGCGTTACCTGATGCGTCACGAATGGGCGCGCTTCCCCGAGGACGTCCTGTGGCGTCGTTCCAAGCTCGGTCTGACCATGCCTGCGGCGGACCGCGACGCGCTGGCCGCGTTCATGACGGGTGTAAACGATTCATCCCGAACCGGTTGAGCTGGGGACGATCGGCCGCTAGCGTGCGGCGGAATCGGGGTTGGCAGGGAACATGACGGACGAGTTGCCCAGAACGAACACCGCGGCCAATGCGGCCGGGGTAGATCCGTATCCCGCGGCGGGGCAGCCGTTGCTGCGCATCGAGGGTGTCACCAGGACGTTCGGGACGTTCCGCGCCGTCGACGGCGTCTCGCTCGACATCAAGGCCGGCGAGTTCTTCGCGCTGCTCGGTCCCAGCGGCTGCGGCAAGACCACGCTCTTGCGTATGCTTGCCGGCTTCGAGGCGCCGGACGAGGGACGCATCCTGCTCGGCGGCAAGGACATCGCGCAGGCGCTGCCGCACGAGCGCCCGATCAACATGATGTTCCAGAACTACGCGCTGTTCCCGCATCTGTCCGTGCGAGACAACATCGCCTTCGGCCTGAAGCGCGCCGGCATGCCGCGCGCCGAGATCGCCACCCGCGTGGCCGAGATGGTCGCACTGGTGAAGCTCGAAGGGCTCGAGAAGCGCAAGCCGGATCAACTCTCGGGCGGCCAGCGCCAGCGCGTGGCGCTGGCCCGCGCGCTGGCGCGCCGGCCGCAACTGCTGCTGCTCGACGAGCCGCTCGCAGCCCTCGACAAGAAGCTGCGCGAGAGCACGCAAGGCGAACTGATGGAGCTGCAGCGCCGGCTCGGCATGACCTTCATCATCGTCACCCACGATCAGGAGGAGGCGATGACGATGGCGAGCAGGATCGGCGTGATGAAGGCCGGCAAGCTCGCCCAGGTCGCGAGCCCCCGCGAGCTCTACGAGGCGCCGCGCTCGCGCTGGATCGCGGAGTTCGTCGGCGACATCAATCTGTTCGACGGCGAGTCCAAATTGCGCGACGGTCACCGTCTGGTCATCGGTACGCGTGATGCGGGTGCGCTGGTGGTGGCCGAGCCGCGCGAGCCGGTCGGCGCGGGAAGATTGGCTGTCGCGATCCGCCCCGAAAAGGTCAAGCTGTCGCGCCGCGGTCCCGTGAGCGAGGCCGGTCGTGAAACTGCGATCAACCGGCTGGACGGCGTCATCGCCGACATCTGCTATCTCGGCGGCACCACCACCTACAAGGTGAAGCTCGATACCGGCGGGACGGTGCAGGCCTCGGTCGCCAACAGCGCACGCATCGACGTCGACGCCTACAGCCTGAACCAGCACGTCGTCGCCTGGTTCACGCCCGACGACTGCGTGGTGCTGCCGTCATGAGCTCCCGCCGTATCTTCGCGCGGCCGGCGCGCTTTGCCGCGATCGCACCCTATGTCTGGATGGTGCTGTTCTTCCTGGTGCCGTTCGCCTTCGTGCTCAAGATCAGCCTGTCGCAGACGGCGATCGCACAGCCGCCCTACGATCCGGTCTTCGACCTGACGGCGGGATGGGACGCGCTCAGAGGCGCCTTTGCCGCACTCTCGGCCGACAATTTCAAGCTGCTCGTGTCCGACGAGATCTATGTATTTGCCTATGTGCGCAGCCTGACCGTCGCCGTCACCGCGACCGCGCTGTTGCTGCTGATCGGCTATCCCATCGCCTATGGCATGGCGCGGCTGCCGAAGCGCTGGCAGGCGGTGGCGATGGTGCTGGTGATCGTGCCGTTCTGGACCTCGTTCCTGATCCGCATCTATGCCTGGATCAACATCCTCCAGCATGACGGCCTGCTCAACCAGATCCTGCTGGCGCTGCATCTGGTCAGCCGGCCCGTGGTGTGGCTCTCCACCGACAGCGCGATGTATATCGGCATCGTCTACTCCTACTTGCCGTTCATGATCCTGCCGCTCTACGCCACGCTTGCGAAGATGGAGCCGGCGCTGGAGGAGGCGGCCGGCGATCTCGGCGCGCCACCCTGGCAGGTGTTCTGGCTCGTCACCTTTCCGCTGTCGCTACCCGGCGTCGGTGCCGGCGTGCTCCTGTGCTTCATCCCGATCGTCGGCGAATTCGTCATCCCGGACCTTCTGGCCGGCTCCAATTCGCTGATGATCGGCCAGACCCTGTGGCTGGAATTCTTCACCAACAGGGACTGGCCGGTTGCGTCCGCGGCCGCCATCGTGCTGCTGGTGGTGCTGCTGGTGCCGCTGCTGCTGTACGAACGGCTGCAGAAGCGGCAGCTCGAACACGGGCGGTGAGGCGATGCGCAAGGTCTCCCGCTTGTCCCGCTTCAACATCGCCTCGCTCGCGCTGGGGCTGGCGTTCCTCTATCTGCCGATCCTCATCCTCGTCATCTATTCCTTCAACGCCTCGCGCCTGGTGACAGTGTGGGGCGGCTGGTCGCTGCGCTGGTATCACGAGTTCTTCAATGACCGCGCCATGATCGAGGCGGCCTGGATGAGCCTGCGGGTCGCGGTTGCCTCCGCGACGATCGCGACGCTGCTCGGGACGCTCGCCGCGGTGGCGCTGTCGCGCGGCGAGAGGTTCCGCGGCCGCACGCTGTTCTCCGGCATGCTCTATGCGCCGCTGGTGATGCCGGAGGTGATCACCGGATTGTCGCTGCTGCTGCTGTTCGTCGCGCTGAACGCCGAGCGCGGCTTCTGGACCGTGACGATCGCCCATACCACGCTGACGATGTGCTTCGTCGCCGTGGTCGTGCAGTCCCGCCTCGGCTCGCTCGATCGCTCGCTGGAGGAAGCGGCCATGGACCTTGGCTGCGACCCGGTGCGCGCCTTTCTCTCGGTGACGCTGCCGCTGATCGCGCCAGCGATCGTTGCCGGCTGGATGCTTGCCTTCACGCTCTCGCTCGACGATCTCGTGATCGCGAGCTTCACCACCGGCCCGGGCTCCGCCACGCTGCCGATCCGGATCTATTCGGAGGTGAGGCTCGGGGTGAAGCCTGAGATCAACGCGATCTGCACGCTGGTGATCGCCCTGATCGCGGTCGTCATCGTCATCGCCTCGCTTGCCTCGAAACTGTCGAGCTCGCAAGGCGAGAGCGCAGCGCCGTTGTAGAGTCGATCGTCATTCCGGGGCGATGCGAAGCATCGAACTACGGTGCGCAATTGCGCACCTGAGAATCTCGAGATTCCGGGTTCGGTGCTGACGCACCGCCCCGGAATGACAGTTCGTGCTACGACTTCACCGCGCCCGCCGTCAGCCCGCCCACCATGTAGCGGCGGAAGGCGTAATAGACCGCAGCCGGTGGCAGCGCGTAGATGAAGCCGGTGGTCATGAGCAGCTCCCATGGCGAATCGTCGGCGGCGAGGAAGTTGCCGAGCGCGACAGGGAGGGTGATCTCGCGGTCGTTCGAGAGCAGCAGGAAGGCGTAGAGATATTCGTTCCAGGCCAGCAGCACCGCATAGGTGCCGATCGCGACCAGCGAGGGCATCATCAGCGGCAGGTAGACCAGGCGGAAGATCTGCAGCGTCGTCGCGCCGTCCATGACGGCGGCCTCGTCCAGCTCGACCGGCAGCTTGTCGGAGGCTTGCTTGAGCACCCAGATCGCGTAGGGGCTGGCGATCGTCACCATGGCCAGGATCAGCGACCAGTGATTGTTGAGCAGGCCGTAATTGCCCATGGTGCGGTACATCGGCACGGCAAGGAATGCCGCGGGGATGAAATAAGTGAAGAGCGCGAGGTTCAACACTGTGCGCCCGCCCGGCACCTTCAGCCGCGAGATCGAGAACGCCGCTGCAGTCGCGATGAACAGCGTCAACACGCCGACGGAGACCGCGATCACGGTCGAATTCCAGAACTGGATGTAGAAGTCGCGCAGGAAGTAATGCTGCTGTTTGAAGACGATCTCGAAATTGTGCAGCGTCGGGTGATCCGGCCACAGCTTGCCCGAGAACGCGTCCTCCTTCGGGGAGATCGCGAACAGGAACATGTGATAGATCGGGATCATCGTCCACAGGAAGACGGGAATGCCGATCAGCAGCAGCCGCGCTTCGGTTCCGACTTCGCGCAAGGAGGGGAGCTTCATCGCGACAACCGTTTCATCATGAAGTACACGAGCGGCAGGACGAACGGCATCGCGCAGACGATCGATGCCATGGCCAGCGAGAGCTGGTCGAGCCGGAGATAGCGGATGCCCAGCGTCGCCAGCACATGCGTGAGGTCGGCCGGGCCGCCGCCGGTGAGCAGATAGACGCTGTTGAAATCGCCGAGCGTCCAGATCATCGAGAGCAGCGTGCAGGTGACGTAGAGCGTCTGCATCGAGGGCCAGGTGATGTAGCGGAACTTCTGCCACCAGCTCGCGCCGTCGACCTCGGCGGCCTCGAACAGATCGTGCGAGATCGCGAGGCGCCCGGTGATCAGGATCAGCGTCCAGAACGGCAGCGACTTCCAGATATGCACGGCGATTGCCATGGTCAGCGCCACGGTCGGATCGTTCAGCCAGTTCGGGCCGTCATCGCCGGTCAAGGAGAAGATGTAGTGGTTGATCATGCCCCATTCGGGATTGAGCATGAAGCGCACCGACAGGATGGTCGGGATCGACGGCACTGCCCAGGGCAGGATGAAGATCACCGAAAGCCATTTGATCCAGGTGCGCTGCTGGGCGAAGAAGCCGGACAGGAACAGTGCGATCAACATCTTGATGTTGATGCCGATGACCAGGAAGATCAGCGTGTTGACCGCGGCGCGCGCGAAGATCGGATCGTTGTAGAGCGCCACATAATTCGAAGGGGCCCGCGCCAGCCACAACCCGTAGCAGACGGGATAGACGACGAAAGCAAGGAAAACGAGCAGATAGGGCGCGAGCAGCACGATGCCCCAGACCTGCGCCGGGGTCAGTCGCGACGACAGGGGCGGGCCGGGGATTGCCTGAGCGCCAGAGAGCGTGATCGCCATTCTTTTCTGACTCTTCAAAGTGAAGCCGGCCGCGAAACGCGGCCGGTGTTGTTCTTGCCCCGCTCCCCGCAACGCGGGGAGAGGGAAGGTTGGCTTAACCCGCGACCTGCTTGATGCGGGCGATCAGTTCGTCGACGGCCTTGTCGACCGGAACCTTCTCGCTCACGACGCGGTTCATCGCCTTGGCCCACACGTTCTCGTTGTTGAGGATCGTGAACTTCCAGTTCTTGGTGAAGTCGAACGCCGCGGTGCCGCCCTTGAACTGCGCGTAGACGGCCTTGCGGTGCTTGTCAGCCTGCCAGAACGGGCTTTCCTGACTTTCCTTGGTCACCGGGAACCAGCGGCCGAGCGCGCCTTCGATGTAGGGACGGACGTTCTCTTCCTGGAGCAGGAAGCTGATGAACTGCTTGGCCTCGGCCTTGTTCTTGGCCGCGGTGAACACCAGTCCGGTCTTGACGTCGGAGCGGTAGCGGATGGTCGAACCATCGGGTGCCTTCGGGAAGGACGCCGTGATGATGTCCTGTTCATAAGCCTTCTTGCCGGCGTCGCGCTGTTCCTGGGTAAGGGCCTGGTTCTGCGAGTCCTCGAACCACTTAGCCGCGATGGAGATCGTGAAGTTGTGGGTCATCACGATGGTCTTGTTGTGGAACGCGACGTTGTTGTCCGGATCCTTCCATGTCGTCGAGGACGGCGGCGTGCAGCCCTTGATGTAGGTGTCGGTATAGTCCTTCATCGCCTTGATCAGGCCGTCGCGCACCTTCGGGTCGTCGACCAGCAACTTGCCGTCGTCGTCCACCAGCTTGACGTGGTAGGCATCCATGAAGGTGTAGAACGACTGGAAGGAGTCGGTGGATTCCACGCCCATCGGCTGGCCGACGGCGTAGACGCGCTGGCCGGTGGCCTTGCGGATCGCCGGCTGCACCTTGTCGCACCAGAACGTCCAATAGCCGGCCCAGTCGTTCGGGATGTCGCTCTGCTTGAAGCCGGCCTTCTCCAGCATGTCGTTCCAGATCTGGACGTGCATGCTCTGCTGCTTCAGCGGGAAGCCGTAATAGGCCTTCTTCTTGGCGACGTCGTTGTAGAGGATCGACGCATCGAGCGTGTTCTGCACGAACCGGCCCTTGATCGGCTCCATGACATCCGTGAGGTCCTCGAGCTTGCCTTCATAGGCCCACTTGCCCTGCGCCTGCACGTCATAGGAGTCGGAATAGGCGACATCGGGAACCGTGCCAGCATCGAGCGCTGCGACCGTCTTCGGAATCATGTCCTGGATCGCGTATTGCGACAATTCGACCTTGATGCCGGTCTTGGCTTCGAATTTCTTGATCGTCTCGATCAGCGCGTCGTCTTCGGACCGATAGAAGCCCTTGCCCCACCAGACCGTGATCGTCTTCTGCTGTGCAAAGGCGGGTGCAGTGGCAGCAAAAAGCCCGGCCGCAGCGATCGCCAAAGATACTGCGCCAATTACCTTGGATCTCACGTTTTTCTCCCTCAAACGGCCGGTGTTTTTAACCGGTCATATAAAACACTAGCGCAGGATGGTAGCGCAATCAACGCATCTTGTCAGACCTAGGTCGTGGGGTGTTGAGCCAGAGCAGATGCTCAACGCGTGGATTGATCCAATCGCCGCATCAATTCGGCCGGATCAATTCGCGATGGTCGGCCAACACCGGAGAGGCGCCGTCCTCAGTTGAAACTCACCTGAGTCGGACGTCAGCTTAGTTGGACTTGTTAGTTGGACTTGGCGTTCTCTTTAGAATTTTCCGCCGTCGGCGCTTCCGCCGGCGCGGGACGCTTTCCGCTTCCCGTGATGCGCTCGATCGCGGAGCGCACGGCATCGCCTCCCTTGCGGTCCTTCAGCATGTCAAGCAGCGGCGCGGAGGCCGGCGAGCGGCGGATCAGGCTTTCCGGATCGGGGAAGATCAGCGGATCGTCCCAGGGGCCCTGCACCACGAACGGCAATTCGAACCCCGACGCGCTGTTGAGGCTCGCCACGCCCTTCATGTCGTATTCGCGCGTCGGCACCGAGGCGGTGCCGGTGAGCGTGATCTTCGTCGCCGGCCCTTCGACGCGGATGTCCTCGGCGGTGGCGACGCCGTCGGAGAATTTCACGGCGATGGTGAGATTGGTGTAGGGCGTCGAGCCGTTGCGGAAATTGCCGCCGCCCGACAGCGGCCGCCGCTCCAGCCGCTTGAGGAGCTGCTCGGCGTTGAAGCCCGAGATCGCACCGTCATGCCCGGTCACGGTGGCGCTTCCGTCGAGTGATTGCACGAGGCCGAACGGGCTCGATCCGGAGGCGAGGAGCGAGACGTTGATATTGCCGCGGCCGGACAGCTTGTTGAGACCGAACAGTTCGGTGGCGCAGGCCTGGAGATCGACATCGGTGAACTGGAATTGCGCCTTGATGTCGGCGACGGTATCGGACCGCGCGATGCCGAATGAGCCCTTGGCGATCCCGCCATAGACTTGCGCCTCGCCGACCGAGAGCGCGAGCGTGCCGTTGCGCAAATTGGCACCGATCGCGGTGCGTCCGAGCTTCGTCGGCCCGACCGTGAGCTTGGCCGCGGACAGGCGCATGTCGAGGTCGGTGGTCGACAATCCATTGAGATCGAACAGCTGCCTGTTCCAGTCGCGCGCGCCGCTCGCGAGCAGGCGGAAGGTCGAGATATAAGGTGTGAAGTCGAGCGCGTCGGCGGCGAGCGTCGCCTGCAGCGTCTGCCGGCCGTTGTTGGCGTAGGTCATGACGCCCTCGGCGGCATTGCCGTCGAGCTCGACATTGACGTTGGTGAGCGCAATCGAGGCGCCGACGACATTGGCACGTGCCTTCAGCGCGAAGCGGCCGAAGCCGCCGCTGCCGGGCTGTGGCTGCCCGGTCCAGCGCAGCGCGTTGCGCAAGGACGGGCTGTCGACGGTGAGCGTGCCTTCCATCATCGGGCTGGTGCGATTGGCGACGCTGCCGTCGAAAGCGAGCTTGAGCGGCGCGCTGGCGATTCGCACCTTCAGGCCGGACCGGTCGCCGGAGAGGGCGGCGACGAAATCGGAAAAGCTGATCGAGCCGTCGACGCGCTCGCCGCGCCAGTCGAACTGCCCGGTCGCGGCAAAGGAGCGCGAGATCGAGGGCCACGCCAGCGACAGGTCGATGTCCTCGAGCTTCTCGGTGGCATGCGTGGCGGTGTCCTCGTAGTCGAGCACGCCGTCCTGGATCCGAATTTCGGAGAACGAGACCTGATTCTCGGCTCCGGGCTTCATGGTGCGCGCGATGGTCTGGATGAAGGGCGTCCAGTTGCTCTCGCCGTCCGGCTTGAGGCTGACATGGATGCGCGGGCGCAGCAGCGTGAGGTCGGCGATCTCGAATCGTTGCAGCAGCAGCGGCAGCAGCCGCAGATTTGCGGTGAGCACGTCGACCTGGAGCGCTGGCGTGCTGGTGCCGCCGCCCTTGAGGCCGACGTCGTGGAAGGAGATGTAGCTCGCCGGCAGCACCGAGATGTCGATGCTGCCTGCGACATTGAGCTCGAGCCCGGTGACGTCGCGGATCTGCGCTTCGACTGCCTTGCGCAGCGCGTCGCGGTTGATAAGCCAGGAGCTCGCGATCAGGGCGATCAGCGCGACGCCGAGCAGCGCCGCGATCGGCGTCCCGAGGCGCTTCATTCCTTGGGCCATGGTCAATGGCATGTCCTGATCGGGTTGGTCGTTGGAGCCAGAAGGGCGGGCCGGGAAACCTGCGCGCCCACACCCAACCCCCGCAACTTGATGGGTTTTCTTGACGCTTTCAAGGCCGCTGCACGGTTATGCCCACGGCGTGGGCAGCTTCTACCACCCGGCGGCGCAGCGGAGAACCCGTATCATTGACGGCTTCGGACGATTTCGCCTAATAATCGCCGCCAATAAGGCGCGACGCCTGCAAGCCGAAGGTTCAGTCGAGGTTTTTTGCATGAACAAGGTCTATCCCGACGCCAAGTCGGCGCTCGACGGCATTCTAAAAGACAACATGATGATCATGTCGGGTGGCTTCGGCCTCTGCGGCATTGCCGAGGAGCTGTCGGACGCGATCCGGGAATCCGGTGTCAAGGGCCTGACGGTGGTCTCCAACAATGCCGGCGTCGACGGCATCGGCCTCAGCCGCCTTCTCGAAACCCGCCAGATCAAGAAGATGATCTCGTCCTATGTCGGCGAGAACAAGCTGTTCGCCCAGCAATTCCTCGCCGGGGAGCTGGAACTCGAATTCAATCCGCAGGGCACGCTGGCCGAGCGCATCCGCGCGGGCGGCGCTGGCATCCCGGCCTTCTACACCAAGACCGGCGTCGGCACGCTGATCGCCGAAGGCAAGGAAGTGAAGGAGTTCGATGGCGAGAAGTACCTGATGGAGCGCGGCCTGTTCGCCGATCTCGCCATCGTGCACGCCTGGAAGGGCGACACCGCCGGCAACCTCATCTACCGCAAGACCGCGCGCAATTTTAACCCGATGATGGCGACCGCCGCGAAGATCACGGTAGCCGAGGTCGAGCATCTGGTTCCGGCCGGTGAACTCAATCCCGACCACATTCACACGCCCGGCATCTTCGTGAAGCGCATCGTCGAGGTCGGCACGGCCAAGAAGCGCATCGAATTCCGCAACACTCGCCCGCGTCCGACGAAGGCGCCGGCGGCCGGCACTGGAGTTGAAATCTGATGGCCTGGACCCGTGAACAGATGGCCGCACGCGCCGCGAAGGAGTTGCGCGACGGCTACTATGTCAATCTCGGCATCGGCATCCCGACGCTGGTCTCGAACTACATCCCGGACGGCATGGACGTCAGCCTGCAGAGCGAGAACGGCATGCTCGGCATGGGCCCGTTCCCGTATGAGGGCGAGGAAGACGCCGATCTCATCAACGCCGGCAAGCAGACCGTGAGCGAGCTGCCCTCGACGTCCTATTTCTCGAGCGCGGATTCCTTCGGCATGATCCGCGGCGGCCACATGGATCTGTCGATCCTCGGCGCCATGCAGGTGGCCCAGAACGGCGATCTCGCCAACTGGATGATCCCGGGCAAGATGGTGAAGGGCATGGGCGGCGCGATGGACCTCGTCGCCGGCGTCAAGCGCGTCATCGTGGTGATGGAGCATTCGGCCAAGGACGGCGCCAAGCTGCTGAAGCAGTGCAACCTGCCGCTGACCGGCGAGCGCGTGGTCGACATGGTCGTCACCGATCTGGCCGTCTTCACCATCGACAAGCATGGCAATGGCGGCATGGCGCTGATCGAGCTGGCCGACGGCGTTTCGCTCGACGAGGTCAAGGCCAAGACCGAAGCCGAATTCCGCGTCGCGCTGAAGAACACGTAAGCGGGAAACGCTGGGGCGCGCAACACAATACGGTCTGCGCGTCCTTACGATTTTGGTTCAGCGACCAGGTCGGGCGACGACAACTCGATTGGTCGAAGCACCACGGATGCGCGAACGATGTGCCGTGCCCATGCCCTCAAGCGGGGCCGCTCGGCACCTCGGAGAACCGGGTCAACCAGACAACCGGGCCGATGCTGGCGGCGATGATCAGGAGGGCCGCGAGCGCGCCGTCCTCGAAATTGCCGCGGCTTGCGAACTGGTAGATCGACGTCGACAGCGTTTCGACGTTGAGGGGCCGCAAGAGCAGCGTTGCCGGGAGTTCCTTCAGGCAGTCGACGAACATGATGATGACGGCGCCAAGCATCGCGGGCCGGAGCAACGGCAGATAGATCTGCCTCAACATGACCGCCTGGCCCGCGCCGACCGTGCGCGCGCTCTCGTCATAGTCGCGCGGAATGCTGTCGAACCCGGCCTTGATCATGCCGACCGGCACGGCCAGAAAACGGATCGTGTAGGCGATGACGACGGCCGTCCCGGATCCGACCAGGATCAGCCCGGGCAGCGAACGTCCCGTCCAGGTAGCGACCGCGCTCAGCGCGTTGTCGACCGCCAGTACGGGGGTCAGCAGGCCGAGGGCAATCACGAGACCCGGCAGCGCGTAGCCGGTCTGCGCGATGCTCATCGCCACATATCGCAGAGGATCCGGCCGAAAGCGGTGCGCGATCGTCGTGGCGAGCGCAAGCATCAGCGCCATGAGCGTCGCGAGCGCCGCATAGGCGAACGAATGGAAGGTGTGGCGCCACAGGAGCGGGTCGAAATTTGCAAGCAGTCCGCGACCGAGAGCCTGATGCGCCAGATAGAACAGCGGCACGATGAAGCCGATCAGCACCGGCAGCACGCAGACCGCGAACGCGATCCACGCTCTTGCGCCCGAAAGCGTGGTTCGCTGCCTCACATGCGGGCTTTCGGCCGAGAATTCGGCGTTGGCGTTGCGACGGCCGTAACGCTCCATCGCGATAAGGCCGGCGACGATCGCAAGCATCAGGCATGCGAGTTGCGCCGCACCGGCAAGGCTGCCGCGGTTGAGCCAGGTGGTGAAGATCGAGACCGTCAGCGTGCGGATGCCGAGATATTCGCTGGCGCCGATGTCGTTGAGCGTCTCCAGCGCGACCAGCGCCACGCCGACAGCGAGCGCCGGCCGCGCCATCGGCAGTGAAATGCGCCAGAAAACGGTCCATCGGCCGGCCCCCAGCGTCCTAGCCGCCTCGGCGAATTCGGCAGACTGAACCTGAAACGTCGCGCGCGCCGACAGATAGACGTAAGGATAGAGCACGAGTCCGATCACGAAGATGGCCCCCGGCAGCGAGCGCAGGTTGGGCAGATGGCCGAGGGCATCGCGCAGCGGCAGCCAGATCGCCAGGGTGCGATGCACCAGGCCGAGCGGTTCGAACAGGTCGGCATAGACGTAAGCCGCAAGATAGGTCGGAATCGCCAGCGGCAGCGGCATCAGCCACAGGAGCATGCCCCGGCCGGGAAAATCGTGGCGCGATATCACCCATGCAGTGCCGGCGCCGATCAGAAGTGTGAGCGCGCCGACCCCGACGAGCAGAAGGGCGGTGTCCAGGAGGGCGGCCGGCAGCACGTAGTTGATCAGGTCGTGCCACACATCGGGCGCCGGCTGCAGAGCCAGCGAAAAGATCGAGATCACGGGCGCCGCGACCAGGATCGCGGTTGCGATCGCGATTGCGGTCGCGGCGCGCCCGGCGTGGGCGCGGCCTCTCAAACGAGGCCGTGCGCCCGAAGCTTCTGCCAGTTTGAGCGACGAGGGCCGCCAGAGATCAGTTGTCAAAGCCGACCTTGTCCACCAGCGAGGCCGCAGCCTTGCGGTTGGCGGCGATCCTTGCGATCGGCAACGGATCTGGGCCGAGCTTGCCGTAGCCCGCGATGGTAGAGTTGATGGCGACACCGTCCCGAACCGGATATTCGTAGTTCTGGTCGGCATACATCTGCTGCGCCCGCTCGCTAACGAGCCACTCGATCAGCTTGATGCCCTCGGCTTTGTTGGGCGCGTGCTTGGCGAGCAGCACGCCGGAGAGGTTGACGTGGGTGCCGCCGCCCTCGAAGGTCGGCAGGATGACGCGGGTCGCCTCCGCCCACGGTTTCTTCTCGGGATCGTTGTTGATCATCAGCGCCCAGTAATAGGTGTTGCCGATGCCGATGTCGCACTTGCCAGCGGCAACGTCACGGGCGGCTTCGCGATCGCCGCCCGACGGCTTCTGCGCGAGGTTGGCCTTCACGCCGCGCAGCCATTCCTCGGCCTTGGCCTCACCGTACTTGGCCGTGTAGGCCGCGAACAGGGCGTTGTTGTAGATGTGCTGGCCCGAGCGAATGCAGATCTTGCCCTTCCACTTGGGATCGGCGAGCTCCTCATAGGTGATCTTGTCCTGCTTGACGCGATCCTTCGAGGCATAGATCACGCGCGCGCGCATTGAGATGCCGGCCCAGTGTCCGTCCGGATCGCGATACTGCGCCGGCACGACCTTGTCGACCACCTCCGACTTGATCGGCTGGGTGACGCCGACCTGCACGGCCTCGTCGATGCGGCCGATGTCCACCGTCAGCAGCACGTCGGCCGGGCTGTTGGCGCCTTCAGCCTTCATGCGCTGCTCCAGACCGGAGCTTGCGGAGACGACATTGACCTTGATGCCCGTATCCTTGCTGAAGGCGTCGAACAGCGGTTGGATCAGCTTGGTCTCGCGATAGGTATAGACGTTGACCTCGCCGTTGGCGGCTGCCTTCGACACGAAGGACGAGGTCAGGCTCAACACCGCCGCGGATGCGGCGAGGACGCGAAGATTGATCATAAGGGCTGCTCCGGGCGCGCGATTGAAGGCCCGATTGAGTAGCGCAGGCGATGCGGCAACGTCAGCGACGCGATGTCGCGAGGGCCATGACTTAGAGGGATTCCAATATTGCTTTAGATCGATTCTAATCAATGGATTGAGACGTTGACGGGAAAGCGATGCGCGCCGCTATGATTACGATCTGGCCGGCCACGTCTTGCTCAGGCGCTGCGATACGCTGACCAGCCATGACGTCTCCTCGCGCACCAGGCGGAAGCCGAGATTGGCGGGCGGCACGCCCTGGGCGCAGCCGCCGGCGCGGGCATCGCGGATGAAATCGGTGACATAGGCGCGGTGCGCGCCCTCGGCGACACGCACCCCGCAGTTCACGGTCGGGCGGCCGGCATTGCCGGCCTCGTCGACGCGCGAGCGCACGAAGCAGGTCGAGGTCCACTCCCAGACGTTGCCGGCGAGATCTTCGATGCCGTGCTCGTTCGGGCCGAACTTGCCGAACGGATGGGCCGTGGTGTCGGTGACGTCGCGTTCGGATTCACGCTCATAGCGGCTGATCCAGCGCTTTGAAGGGTCGCTTGCGTCGACCGGCACGCCATCATCCTTGAATCTGGAGCCGGCGGCAAAAGCCCATTCCTCGTCGCTTGGCAGGCGATAATGCTGGCCGGTCTTGCGCGACAGCCAGCCTGCATAGGCATCGGCATCGTGCCAGCTCACCTGCACTGCGGGGCGATCAGGGGCGATCGCCACGTCGCGATCGAGTGCGCGGCAGGCGCCATCCTGCACGCAAAGTCGATAGTCGGATGAGGAGACCTGATTTCGCATGATGTGCAGCGGCCGGTCCATCCGCATGGTGCGCAGCGGCGCTTCCGCCTGCTGGCCGCCGCGTGTGAAATCGCCGGCTTCGCGATATGAGAAGCTGCCGGCAGCGACCTCGACCATGGCCGGCTCACTTTCCATATTGTGCGTCGCCATCTCGGAGACCAGAGGCGCAACGGCCAGCGGCCCCGCAAGCCCGGCCGCGCAGGCGAGTGCCAGTTTGAGCTTGAATGCGATCAGCATGGTCGTTCCCCGAAGAAAAAAGAAGGGGCCGGTGATGACCGGCCCCTTGTCGCGTCTAGTTGGTGCTGGCAGGCGGTATCTCCGCAGGCGCCTTCACCTGCGTCATCAGATCGTCGTTCCACTTGCCTTCGACCTTGAAGTGTGCGGTGGCGCCGAGATTGGCCGCCTCGATCAGATTGTGCGTGACATAGGCGTAGATGCCGGGCTGCTGGAATTTGTACAGCGCAGCTCCCGCCGACCCGCCGCGGATGAACCAGGTCTCGAGCCCGACCTCCGGTGCATTGCCGAACTTGCCGGTCTCCCAGACATAATCGCCATGGCCGCCGATCAGATGCGGACGGCTGTCGCGATTGGCCTGCGAATGCACGATCAGCACGTTCTCGCCGACCTTGGCGGTGAGCGCGTTCTTGCCGGTGAGCGCGCCAACCTTGCCGTTGAAGACGACATGGGTGGGGATCAGCTTGTTCATCACCTCTTCGGTCTCGGTGAAGGCTTCGCCTGGCGACTCGTAGGACTTGAAATTGCCCTTCTCGTCGCGCGGCACGTACATGTCCTGCTCGCCGACATAGTAGACCTTGTCGTACTTCAGCGCTCGGCCCTTGCCGTCGTTCAGCCCGTCGCGCGGCAGCACCATCACGGCACCGTTCATGCCGGAGACGACGTGCCAGGGGATCATCGGGCCACCCGGTGCGCAGTGATAGACGAACACGCCGGTCTTGGTCGCCTTCCAGCGCAGCACGACCTGTTCGCCGGGGTTGATGAGCGTGAGTTCGCCGCCACCGAGCGCGCCGGTCGCGGAATGGAAGTCGATGTTGTGCGGCATGGTGTTGGTCGCGGGATTGACCAGCGTCAGCTCGACATAGTCACCCTCGTGCACGACCATGAGCGGTCCCGGCATCGAACCGTTGAACGTCATCGCCTGGAAGGTGGTGCCCTTGTCGTCGATGACCACCTTCTTTTCCTCGACGGTCAGCCTGAACTCGATGATCTTCGGGCCCTGCGTCGTGGCCTGCTCGTGTGCGTGCACGAAGGGCGGAGCGACCAGCTCTACCTTCTGACGCGGCAGCTTGAGATCGCTGGCGGCGAAAGCCGGGGTCGCCAGCATCAGGGCGGTCGCGGCGGCGCTGATCAATGCGGCTCTGCGGGTGAACATCGGAAGCATCCTTCATCTGAAAAGGTTTTTGATGACGGAATGCAGTGTGCGCCGATCGCGGCAAGCGTGTTTGCGCTGCGACAAGCTTTCGCTGCATTCACCTCCGCAGCAGTACTTAGGTGCCTCAGCGGAGCAGGGATCGGTGATGCCACTTCGATCCGTCCGAAAGCGTGTTGGGGATGTCGAGGTCGAGGTACCAGCGGCCGGATAGCGGTGCCGACATTCTGACACGCCACTGCTCGTCGACAGCGCCGACGTGTTCGGCCTCTGCGGTAGCCGGCGCCACGCGTTGCTCGGGATGGCGAGCGTGACCACAACCGCATCGGCGCTCAGCGGCAACTCGTTCGCATCTTCAAGCTGAATTGCGATCTCGCCCCGGGGGCCGGCGCGTGCGGGCGTGGACGTTGGTCCCGGCAAGGCAGCTCAGGATGACTGCGCCGGCAAATGCGCGCGTGGATGAGATCTTGGTCGAGGCCTTCGCGAAGAAGCGGCTAGAGGAGCGATATGGCAAGCCCGACCGTGCCCCAGATCGCCAGCGACAGCACGACGAAGACGGCGATTGCTGCGGCCAGGGCGCGCACCATTCCGGCGGAGGCTGGTGTGGCCGGGGCCGGCCGGAAGTCGTCGAAACGCGGGATATGGCCGCGGACATCGAGCAGAGAGAGAATGAGTTCGAGTGCAAGAAGTCTCATGGCAACGCTCCGAATGGCCACGCGAATTACTCTTATCATTGCTGGGAACCGGCCGCCGCGCTTTGCGCGAGCGCAAAGTCGCTGCCGCGCATCCGGGTTAATTGAACTCATCCCGTGATTTGCCGTGATGCCTGCGCGGCGCAAATTTACGAATGGGTAAGATATGAGAACTGATCTTGCGGCGGTCTACGGCGAGGAACGTCTGCCACGTTACACGAGCTATCCGACCGCCCCGCACTTTACGCCTGCGATCGGTCCAGACACGTATGCTCGGTGGCTGGCGGAACTGCCGGCGGGCGCCAGCGCGTCACTTTATCTGCATGTGCCGTTCTGCCGAGAGATGTGCTGGTACTGCGGCTGCCATACCCAGATCGTCCGCCGCGACGATCTCATCGCCGGCTATCAGCGGACGCTGCGCAACGAGATCGCGCTAACCGCCGAAACCATCGGCCGTCGGATCAAGGTCGAGCACATCCATTTCGGCGGCGGTACGCCGACGATCATGGCGCCGGAGGCCTTTGCCGACTTGATGGCGACGATGCGCCAGAAGTTCTTCGTGCTGCCTTCGGCCGAAATCGCGGTCGAGATCGATCCCCGCACACTGACCGCCGACATGGTCGAGGCCATGCGGCTCTCCGGCGTGAACCGCGCGAGCCTTGGCGTGCAGAGCTTCGATCCCGTGGTGCAGCGGGCGATCAACCGCGTGCAGAGTTTCGAGCAGACGGCTTCCGTGGTCGGCATGCTCCGCGGCGCGGGCATCGAGGGAATCAATTTCGACCTGATCTACGGCTTGCCGCACCAGACTGTCGCCTCGTGCCTGGACACCGTGCGGCGCAGCCTCGCGCTCGCGCCCAACCGGTTCTCTGTGTTCGGCTATGCCCACGTGCCTGATTTCAAGAAGCACCAGCGCATGATCAACGAGGCCGTGCTGCCCGACGGCCTTGCGCGCCACGACCAGGCCTGCGCGATCGCGAATGCCCTGAAGGAGGCCGGATACGTGCAGATCGGGCTCGATCATTTCGCACGGCCCGACGATTCCATGGCGGTGGCGTTCGAGGAGCGAACGCTGCGGCGCAATTTTCAAGGCTACACCACGGACAAGAGTGAAGTCCTGCTCGGCTTCGGCGCGAGTGCGATCGGACATTTGCCGCAGGGCTATGTCCAGAACGAGGTGCAGATCGGCGCCTATGCGCAGAGCATCGCCGCCGGCCGCTTCGCCACCGCGAAGGGCTATGGGCTCACCGACGACGACCGGTTGCGCGCCGACATCATCGAGCGCATCATGTGCGAGTTCGGTGCCGATCTCGGCGACATCTGCGCCCGTCATGGCGCAGAGGCAGGCGCGATGCTGAAATCGGCGGCGCGTCTGAAGCCGCTGATCTCCGACGGCGTCGTGCGGTTGGACGGCGATCGGCTCGCGGTCGCCAAGGATTCGCGCTTCCTGGTCCGCAGCGTCGCCGCCGCATTCGATGCGCATCTGGATCCCGGCAAGCAACTGCACAGCCGGGCGGTGTAAGGTCTCACCTCCCGTCATTCCGGGGCGCGCCTCTTTGGCGCGAACCCGGAATCCATTGTTCCATGTCATCCGCGGCACGATGGATTCCAGGTTCGCGCTGCGCGCGCCCCGGAATGACAAGCCAGCTTGCGCTTCAACAAAGAGGCTTCCGCTCGCTTCGCTATCGTCAATTCGGAACGGAGTTGTCCATGCCCTTCCGATCCGACGATCTGGTCGATGACATCATGCGCACGGCGCCGCACACGATCCGCGCGTTCCTCGCCTTCAGGATGGCTTGTGTCGGCTGTCCGATCGCGACCTTCCACACCGTGGATGATGCCTGCCGCGAGCATGGCATCGACCGCGACAGGTTCCTCGCTGCATTGAGCGATTGCGTGCCTGCGTGAAACGGTCTGGAATCGCGCGGGCGCGCGGATTCCCGGATGAGAGAGCGCTTTCGCCGTAAGCGGAAGCGCCCCTCATCCCTATCAGCGGAGGCGTCCCGGCGTCGGCTCTCACGCCGCGCCGTTGTCGGCGTTCCGCTCGGCCAGCACGACGATCTTGTGCGGCTCGCGCAGGATGATGCGCTGGCGGCCGCTCTCGACGAGGCCCTGGCTCTCCCAGCCGCTCAGGATGCGGCTGACAGTGTGCAGCGTGGTGCCGGTCATCTGCGCGATGTCCTGGCGGCTGATCGGGAAGTCGATCTCGATGCCGTGGTCGAGCTTCTTGCCGGACTGCTTGGCGAGGCGCAGCAGCGCGTGCGCGATGCGTTGCTCGACCTGCTGGGTCGACATTTCCAGGATGCGGGTGTGGCTCTCCTGAAGCCGGGTGCCGACGGTCTGGAGCGTGTTGGCGGCGAGCGCCGGAAATCGCTCGACCAACCGCGGCCAGGCCGAGGTCGGCCAGACCAGCACCACGCTGTCATCGACCGCCATCGCCGTCGCCGGATAGCGCGCGGCTCCGATCGCCATCGCGAGCCCGAATGTTTCGCCGGGCGCCACATAGCGTACAACAATCTGCTCACCGGTCGGCGTGGTCTTGGCCGCGCGGACATGGCCGTGCAACAGCAGGAAGAAGGACTGCGCGTCGGCCCCCTGCTCGAAGACGGCACTGTTCCTGGGAAAACGGGCCGAGCGGGCCTCACGCAGGATCTCGTCCAGAGCTTCCGGCGTCATCCCCGCAAACAGCGGCAAATGCGCAACCAGCGATGTGTCGACCTTGGCCATTCTGCCTCCTTGGCGCTCGGGAGTGTGATGGCACCTGCAATCGTCCTGGTGTTTGCGGTAGCGCAAAACGGGCCGGCCGGGCGGCGGTATTTTTGCAGACGACGATCTGAACTTACTGGAGTTGATGCCATGGCTGGTGCCCGATCCCGTAACTTTGCGGGCTGGCCGTTGTTTGCGAACAGCTTTCGGCCCTTTTTTCTGCTTGCCGCGATCCAGGCCGCGCTGTCGATCCTGGTCTGGCTGCCGATGTTCCATGGCGAATTGTCCGTGAGCTCCGCATTCGCGCCGCGCGACTGGCACGTCCACGAGATGCTCTATGGCTTCCTGCCGGCTGTCATCACCGGGTTCCTGTTCACGGCAATCCCGAACTGGACGGGGCGGCTGCCGATCCAGGGCAGGCCGCTGGGGGCGCTGCTGATGGTCTGGCTTGCCGGGCGCATCGTGGTGACGGTGTCGGCCAATATCGGCTGGGCATTCGCGCTGATCGTCGATGCCGCCTTCCTGGCATTGATCGTCGCCGCCGCGACGCGCGAAATCATCGCAGGCGGCAATTGGCGCAACCTGCCCGTGGTGGGGCTGGTGTTCGCTCTGCTCGCCGGCAACATCGCCTTCCATGTCGAAGCGCACTACCAGGGCGCGGCCGATGTCAGCATCCGCGTCGGCATCGGCGTGGTCATTCTGCTGATTGCGTTGATAGGCGGCCGCATCATTCCGAGCTTCACCCGCAACTGGCTGGTCAAGTTCAATCCCGGCCGTCTGCCCGTGCCGTTCGGACGCTTCGATGGCGCGGTGATCGGATGTAGCGCGCTCGCGCTCGTCTCATGGATCGTGGCGCCGTCGAATGCCGCCACCGGTGTTCTGATGGCACTTGTCGGCGGGCTGCACTTGCTGCGGCTTGCGCGCTGGGCCGGCGATCGCACTTTCCGCGAGCGGCTGCTCGTGATCCTGCATGTCGGCTACGTCTTCGTGCCGTTCGGTTTCATCCTGCATGCCCTGGCGGTTCTCGGTGTGCTGCCGCCAAGTGCCGGCATCCACGCCTGGATGGCGGGGGCGGCGGGAACCATGACGCTCGCGGTGATGACCCGCGCGAGCCTCGGCCACACCGGACAGGCATTGACGGCTTCGCCGGCGATCCAGGGGATCTATGCTGCGATCGTGATCGCGGCTCTGGCCCGGGTCGCTGCCGTCGTGTCGCCCGCGCATGGCGATGTGTTGTTGCACATCGCCGCCTGCGGCTGGATCGTCGCCTTCCTCGGATTTGCCATCGCGTTCGGCCCGCTGCTCGCCGGCAGCCGGTGGCGTGCCCTCGCCACGATGGGCGTGCCCGCGCCGGCACGCTGAACTCAAGCTGCAGTCGCCGAGGGCGCCGCCGTCACGGGCCGCACGCCCTTGCGCCAGTCGGTGATGGTGCAGCCGAATCGGCTGCGGAACCAGCGCGCCATGGCGCTCTGCGCGGAGAAGCCAAGCTGCATCGCGATGTCGGCCAGCGGCCGGCCGGGGTCGTCGATCAGCTGGATAACGAGATCGGCGCGTTGCGCGTCCAGGATGGCCGAGAAGCTGGTGCCCGATGCGGCGAGGCGGCGGTGGATGGTGCGGCGGGTGCAGGCGAGATGCTCGGCGACGCGCTCGACCGTGCAGTCGCCGCCGGCAAGCAGGAGGCGCACGACCTCGTCGACCTTCTGCTCCCAGCTTGCGGGCCGTGTTTCGATCGCCTCGATCCGCTTGCGCAGATAGCTCGCGATCAGCGGATGCGCGCTCGGGATCCGGCGTTCCATGTCGTGCGCCGACAACACGATCGCGTCATTCTTCGCGTTGAAGATCACGCGGCAGCCGAAGAATTCGCGACAGCGCTTGCGATCGTGCGGCGGCGGATAATGCAGGTGCACCTCCTGCGGCCGCCAGTCATGCCCGAACAGCGACTGGATGATGCGGTGGACGCTGCCGAGCGCCACGTCGATCGACTGCCGCGACGCGCTCGGCTTCCGGCCGCGCAGATGCATCGTGATGGTCACGGCCTGCTTGCCGCGCGCAACGTCCAGCCGCATGCCATCGTGATGGATATGGATGAAGCGCGAGAATGCATCGATTGCCTCACCGACGGTCGCCTGTTCGCGCACGATCAGGCCGACCGTGCCGAAATTGGTCAGGCCGCCGCGCTCGGCGAGGCGCAAGCCGAAATCTTCGGCGCCGGACGCCTCCGCGGATGATTCGAGCAGACGCCGCAGGCCGGCGACGGCAATGGGCGTATCGGGTTTGTCGAGGCAGGCCAGCGGCAGCCTGGCCTTGCGCATCATCTGCCTGGGGTCGAGCCCGACCGAGCGGGCGACCTCCGGATAATAAGTCAGGCTCGAGCTGCGAATGAGATCGGTCATGCGAACCGTTCCTGCCAGCTGTTCCCGCAGATGTCCCGAAATGTAAATTTTCTGTCCCGGTCAGTCAAATCCAGGAACCGCGCGAAACATACATAGGGGAAACCGAAGCACGAGCGTGAATGCCGTGCTTACGACGGCGCGGCAGGGCGATGGAGCCCGCTACCGTCTCAGGCCCTTTGACCAAGACATTGCTGGATCGGGATCATGCCGGGAAACACGCTTTCCAAGGGTGAGATATTCGTCATCGACGCCGACGCCGCCTCCCGCGAGCAACTTTCGAACGCGCTCCAACAGAACGCCTATGAGGTGATCTGCTTCGCCGACGGTGCATCTCTCTTGTCCGCCGCAAAGGCGCGGATGCCGGCCTGCGTGCTGCTGGAGTTGCCGCCTGATCGATCCGGCCTCGAGGTGCTCAAGCGGCTGCGCGGGGAGAACTGCATGGCGCCGGTGCTGGTGACGTCGGCGAACGGCAGCATCGCCATGGCGGTCGACGCCATCAAGAGCGGCGCGGCCGACTTCATCGAAAAGCCGTTCCGCACCCACGACATCGTCGGCCGGATCGATGCCGCCATCGACGAATTCGCGCAACCCGGCGCGAGCCCGCAACGCTGGCTGACAGGCTGCGAGCCCCTGACCGCGCGCGAGGGCGACGTGCTCGAGCATCTCGCCGCCGGCCTCACCAACAAGGAGATCGCCCGGCGGATGCATCTGAGCGCGCGGACCGTCGAGGGCTACCGCGCCAGCATCCTGAGGAAGGCCGGCGCCCGCAACGTGACCGATCTGCTCCGGCGCATCTTCGGCCAGGGTTCGCCCACGCAGGTCTGAGGCTCGGCCGCGGCCGCGCCGATGCGTTCCGCGGCCATGCTGCTGCCGCGGCTGCGCCCCACGGAAACCCCAATCGAACCAGTTCCTTCCCCGCCGCGTCTCATCACGATGGCGAGGCATTTCATCGCGCGCGTCCGGCTGGCGGCGCGGCGATACCGGCAGGAGGGACTTCATGCGCATCACCGCAAAATGGTTGGCAACCACGAGCCTGGTCCTGGTGACCGCGGCTATCGCATGGCCGTCATGGGCGGCCAACGTGGAGGCCACGTCAGCGATCGACACGGTCACCGTCTATCCCGACGGCGCCACCGTCACCCGCGTCATTTCGTTGGATCTCGCCTCCGGGGACTCGACGCTGGTCGCCAAGGATTTTCCGCTCTCGCTCGATCCGTCGTCCCTCCGCGTCGAAGGCGAGGCGGGCGCCAGGCTCACCATCGGCACGATCGATGCGCGGCCGCCGAAGGCCGCACCGCCGGTCAACCTGCCCGAGCTCGACAAGCGCATCGAAGCACTGAGAGATCAGCGGGCCGATCTGCAAGGTGCAATCGACTCGGCCGACGCCCGGCGCAAATTTGCGCAGCATTTCGCCGAAGCCTCCCCGGCCGGCCTCGGCGAGAAGGGCGAGGCGCGGCCGATCACCGAGTGGCGCGCGGCATTTGCGGCGGTTGCCGAGGAGATCGCGATCGCCGACGCCGCAATTCGCGATGCCATGCGAAAACAGCGCGAGCTCGACCGTCAGATCGCGCAATTGGAGGCCGAGCGATCGGCCAAGCCGCCGAGCAAGCTGGAAGTGCGGATCGACGTCGCCTCGACGGCCGCAACCAAGGCGACGCTGCGGGTGACCTACGCCGTGCGCAATGCGCGCTGGATGCCGCTCTATGACGCCCGGCTCGACACCGGCGCGAAGGACCGCAAGCCGCAGCTCGAGCTCGTCCGCCGCGCCGAGGTCACTCAGTCGACCGGCGAGGACTGGTCGAACGTGACGCTCGGCGTCTCCACGGTCCGCATCGGCCGCGGCGGCAGCGCGCCGGAGCTGAACTCGCTGGTTGCCCAGTATCCGCAAGGCCCCAAGCCGCTGGCGCTCGGTACGGCCTCCGATCTGGCGCGGCCGGCTCCGATGACGCGCCAGGTGCAATCGCCGGCCATGGCCAAGATCGCAGAGGCGACCGAGCGCGCCGACGAGCAGCAGGCGGTTGCCGAGATCGGCGATTTCCAGGCCACCTTCAAAATTCCCGGCCGCGTCAGCCTCGGCGCCGCCGAAGGCGCCAAGAGCCTGCGCATTGCTTCCATGACCGTGCCCGCCGATCTCGCGGTTCGCGCGGCACCGGTGCTGGATCCGACCGCCTTCCTCGAAGCCAGCTTCAAGCAGACCGACGATGCCAGTCTGTTGCCGGGCAAGGTCGCGATCTACCGCGACGGCACCTTCGTCGGGCGCGGCAAGATCACGGCGTCCGCCAAGGACGACATCGTGCGGCTCGGCTTCGGCGCCGACGACAAGGTCAGAATCGAGCGCGCGGTGCTCAAGCGCAACGAGGGCTCGGCCGGCTTGCTCGTGACGACGTCGAAGACCGACGAACGTTCGTTCAAGACCACGATCCGCAACGGTCATGATTTCCCGATCAAGGTCGCGATCGAGGATCAGCTGCCGGTCAGCGAGAACGAGGACATCGTCGTCGAGATGCTGCCCTCGAGCACCCAGCCGACCGCAAGCAACATCCGCGACAGGCGCGGCGTGCTGGAATGGTCGTTCGACGCCAGACCCGGCGAAGTCAAGGACATCAACTTCGCCTGGCGAATCCGCTGGCCGAAGGACAAGAGCATGGTGATCGTGCCGGCGGGGTAGGCGGTGCGGCTTCTTCACCTCTCCCGTAGGGAGAGGTCGGATCGCATCGTAAGATGCGATCCGGGTGAGTGGTTAGGCTCTCACCGGACGCTGCGGCCCCTCACCCGGATTGCTGCGCAATCCGACCTCTCCCCGTCGGGGAGAGGTGAGGCGCCGCCCGCATCGACTGCGGCAATACAAACGGCACGCCATCGGTCTGATGGACGACAGCGTCGATCTCGAAAATATCGCGGATGATCTCGCGTGTGACAATCTCCGCGCGCGGGCCGTCGGCGACGAGCCGGCCGCCATTCAGCACGATCAGCCGGTCGGCGAAGCGGATCGCGAGGTTGAGATCGTGCAGGATCGCGATGACGGCGGTGCCGGCAGCCGCGCGGCGGCGCGCGGCTTCGACGAAGTCGATCTGGTGACGCAGATCGAGGCTCGAGGTCGGCTCGTCCAGCAGCAAAAGCCCGGGGCCGTGCTCGGCCTCGCCGCAGGCGAGCTGCACCAGCACGCGAGCGAAATGGGCGCGCTGCTGCTCGCCGCCTGATAATGTCGGCAATTGCCTTTCGCGGAAATGTGCGAGGCCGACCTCGTCCAGCGCCGCATCGACGAGCGGACCGGCTTCACGAAGGCTGCGCTCGCCTGCGCCCATCAGAACGACCTCCTCGACCGTGAACGGGAAGGTGACGTTGATGTGCTGGGACAGCATCGCGCGGCGCGCGGCGAGCTCGCGCGGCGTGAAGATGCCGATGTCGCGCTGCTTCAGGCGCACCTCGCCTGCGCTGGGGCGAAGATCGCCGGAGAGGAGCCGCAGCAGCGTAGACTTGCCGGCGCCGTTCGGGCCGATGATGGCGACCATCTCGCCGGCCGCAACCGTCAGGCCGACGCCATCGAGCAGCGTCGCGCGGCCCGCGCGCTTGCCTAGCGCTCGTGCCTCGATCACCGCGGTCATAGCGAGGCGAGCCCGCGCTGCCGCAGCAGGATGAAGAGAAAGACGGGTGCGCCGACGGCGGCGGTCAGGATGCCGATCGGCATCTCCGCCGGCGCCACGATGGTGCGCGCCAGTGTGTCGGCGCCGACCATCAGGATGGCACCCAGCAGCACCGAGGCCGGCAGCAGCAGGCGATGCGTCGGCCCGATCACGAGGCGGAGCAGATGCGGCACGACGATGCCGACGAAGCCGATGACGCCGCAGATCGACACCGCGACGCCGGTCATGGCGGAGACCATGACGATCGAGATCCGCTTCAGGCGCTCGACATCGACCCCGCCGTGGAATGCGTCGGCCTCGCCGAGCACCAGCAGATCGAGACCGCGCGCGACGAAAGCGCAGGCGGCCAGCCCGATGACGAGGACCGGCGCGAGCAGGGCGGCCTTGGTCCAGGTCGCGCCGCTCATCGAGCCGAGCATCCAGAACGTGATGTCGCGCAGCTGACGGTCGTCGGCGATGAACACGAGCAGCCCGATGCCCGCGTTGGCGATCGCGGTGATGGCGACGCCGGCGAGCAGGAAGATCGCAATCGAGGTCCGCCCCGATCGGCTGGAGATGCCGTAGAGGATTGCGGTGGTCGCCAGCGATCCCGCGAAGGCCGCGAGCGGCAACAGCTCGGTCTGGAGAAAGCGCAGCGCCTCGCCGAAGCGCGAATCCGTGAAGACGATCGCGCTTGCGGCTGCGAGCGCGCCGCCACTGGAGACGCCGACCAGGGCGGGATCGGCGAGCGGATTGCGAAACAGCCCCTGCATGATCGCGCCGGCGGCGGCAAGCAGGCCGCCGACCATTGCGGCCGCCGCGATGCGGGGAATGCGGATCGACCACAGCACGAGCTGGTCGCGGGCCGTCATCGCAGTGCTTTCGCCGGCAAGGCCCAGCGCCGCAGGCAGGCGGGAGAGGGGGATACCCGCGGCGCCGACGGTCAGCGCGATGATCGCCGTCACCGCGAGCATCGCGATCAGGACAGGAATCGCGAAGGATGCGGACCGCCGTCTCGCGCTTTGTCGCGGGCTCGGCGCTTCGATCCCGACCGCCACGCTCATTGCCGGCAATTCGCCGCCGACAGGGCCGAGGTGAACGCGCCGCCCTGGTCGGCCAACGCCGGATAGAGCTTGACGGAGAGATCGCGCGCCGCCGCCGCCGTCCGCGGTCCGAAGCCGAGCAGATAGAGCCCGTCCATGGTGATGAAGCTCTTGTTGGCCGCGACCGGTGTCAGCGCAAAACCGGGATGAGCATAGATCGCGTCGGCCTGGAGCGACTCCTTGCCGCGCTCGATCGACAGCACGACTTCGGGCCTGGCCGCCACGATCGCCTCGTCGCCGATGATCTTGTAGCCGTCGTAATCGTTCACCGCATTGGTCGCGCCCGCGAGCTGGATGATCTCGTCGGCCGCGGTCTTGTGGCCGGCCACCATCGCCCGCCCGTTCTGGAGCGACATCACGAACATCACGCGCACCGGCTTCGTCACCTTGGCGCGCAGTGCGCGGAGTTGCGCAAGATCGGCACCGACAGCGGCGCTCAGACATTCGGCACGCGCATCGACACCCATGGCGTGGCCGACCAGTTTTATCTTCTCGATCAGGCCTTCCTCGGAGAAGGTTTCGGGCACCAGCACCAGCGGCACCTTCGCCGTCTCCAGGATGTCCATGGTCTCGCGCGGGCCCGAGCCCTGGATCGCCAGGATCAGGGTGGGGTTGAGGCCCAGCACGCCCTCTGCGGAGATCTGGCGCATGTAGCCGACATTGGGTTTGTCGCGCAGCGCCGCCGGCGGATAGAGGCTCGTCGTATCGACGCCGACCAGCCGGCTCTCCAGCCCGAGCGCATAGAGGATTTCGGTGATGGCGCCGCCGATCGAGACCGTGCGCGCGAAGTCGGTGACGGCAACATCGCGATTGCGCGCGTCATGCACGGTGATGCCGGCCGCGTGCGCGGCAGATGCGAGCGCGATCGTGCCGACGAGCAGGACATGAGCGAAGGTGCGACAAAATGTCATTGCGATTCACTTCGTCAGGATCAGCTTGTTCTGCGAGGTCAGGCGCAGGCGATAGCTGTCCTCGCCATGCGCGATGATGATCTCGCGCTCGGTCGCAAACAGCTCGCGGCTGTCGATCCGGCTCCCTCGCATGGTGAGGGTTCTCGTTGTTGCAGAAGGGCTTCCTGCCGGCCCTGCCGCGCCGCCGCCGCTGTCTCCGGATGCTGCTGCTGACATTGTTGTCGTGATGCGCCTTTGAAATTTCAGATGTGTCTTGCTTTGTATAGGCGGCGCGAGGCGCATTCCAACGGCAGCAATTTACAATCGATATAAACTGCAAGCAGTTGTCATTGACCGTCAGAGTGTTGCCACGTAACCAATTATGGCACCGGGTGACGTCTCCGCGGTTTGAGCAAATCAGCCAACCAGCCGTTCGCGTTGCGAACGCACGCCAAGAGACTCCAAAACTAAAGTGAATTGCTGGCTGAGGCTGATATGGCTGACGGGGCCAGGTATTCGCGCGCCCTGATTTCGGGCGCGTCGCCGTGGTCGTCGACGGAGCGCGGCAGAACTATCAGCGTACCGGGCACAATGCCAACGGTCCCTTCTTCCTCGATCCCGAGTTGATCGGCGGCGTCGACGTCGTGCGCGGACCGACCGCCGACATCTACGGCTCCGGCGCGATCGGCGGCCTGGTCTCGTTCCGCACCAAGGACATCAACGACGTGCTGCGCCCCGGCGAGCGCTGGGGCGTCGATCTCTCGGGCTCCTACGGGTCCAACAACAATCGCGGCCTGGGCTCGGTGTTTCGGCGGCGTGCGCGCCACGCCCGACGTCGATATCTTCGGCGGCGCGGTCTACCGCACGCAAGGCAACTACAAGGACGGCAACGGCACCGAGATCGGCAACACCGGCAACCAGGTCGAGACCGGGTTGATGAAGCTGACGGTGCGGCCGGCCCTCGGTCACGAGGTCAAGTTCGGCGCGAGGCGCCGATGTTATCCGCCATGACTGCGGGTGTGACGGCCTCCGCGATTGCATCCTACAATCAGCGCGTCCGCGCGCATCTGATGCGCTTCCATCAATATCCGTCAGGTGGGGGTGGCCAGCGCGCTTCACCCTCAGCCGCAGCGGGCAAGTCACGTCCAGCCGCCTCGGCGGCTCGTCCGGCGTCGCCGCCTTCGACGCGCAGGCCATGGCGATGATCCGCCAGGCCTCGCCGTTCCCGCCGTTTCCGGATGAGATCAAGACCGGCTCGATGAGTTTTACGATCCCGGTGGAGTTCACGGTGAGGTAGCGGGCAGTCTCCACGAACTCAGACGTCGTCCCGGAGAAGCGTCAGCGCAGATCCCATAACCACGAGGCGTAAATTGACGAAGATCGGCAATTCCGATCTCGTTCGACCACCGCTCCCTGTGGCTATGCGTCCCGGCTTTCGCGGGGACGCATAGCGGAGCTTGTGGCAGCTGTGGAGAGGCCGATCTGCTACTTCGCCTTCAGGAAATCCGCGACCTCGAGCAGAACGAACTCGTTGTCATCGGCCTTGTTGGGATCGCGGCTGGAGGAGAACGGCAGGTTGTTGTCGTTGCCGACGATGATATGGGTTTCGTCGACACGATCGACGTTCTCGATGGTGAAGAACGGGAAGGTGTAGACGCCGTCATTGAGCGGCTTCCTCGCCTTCTTGTCGGGATCCCTGATCTTCATCAGGTCGATATAGCCGATCTTGCGCACGGGCTTGCCGACATTGGCGTCGGAGAGCTCGATCTTGTAGACGCGCTTGAACTTGGCGAGGTCAGGGAAGCAGTTCTCGCCGCGGGTGCCTTGCGGGCAGGCCTTGTCGGCCGTGCCTTCGCCGTTGTCGCGCTCGATGATGAGACCGTTGGTCGGGTCGATCATGTTGAAGTCGCCGATGGCGTTGCCGTTCTGCTCGAACACATACTGCCAGTAGCGCCCGGTGAATTTCTGCGCGGCGACGTCGAATTCGAGGATGCGGGCGGCTTCCTTGCCGTCGACCTTCTCCCAATCCTTCTTCTCGGCATCCCACAGCGGTCCTTCGAGCAGGCCGTAGAGGAACTTGCCGTCTTTCGACGAGGCGAAGCCCTCATAGCCCTTGGAGCGGCGGAGATTGACATTGGTGTAGGTCGCCCCTGGCGCACCGGGCGTCGCGACGGCCCAATTGTCCGGCGAGCGCACCGGCTTGCCGTCGGCAACCGTGTCGAACACGCCGAGGATCTTGCCCGACTTGTCGGCCTTCAGGATATAGGGGCCGAACTCGTCGCCGATCCAGAAGGTGTCGCCGACGATCTGGAAGCCTTCGGTGTCGAAATCGGAGCCGGTGAGATAGCGCTTCTGGGTATCCTCATGCACGATGCGGAACGGCACCTTCTTGTCGGGATCGTGCAGGAAGATGGTTTCCTGTCGCTCGATCTTGCCGCTCGCCCAATCCATCTTGTACCGGTTCAGGTACAGCATCGAGTCCGGCGAGTTGGCGCGCGCACCCATGCCGTTGTCGGTGATGACCCAGAAGCTGCCGTCGGGCATGGTCTTGATGCCCGAATGCCCCTGGAGCGGCTGGCCCTTGAACGGCAGCGACACGCCGGTCGGTCGCTCGTAGGACTTGCCCATGACGGTGCCAAGCGCGTCGACCCGCTTGCCGGTGGTATATTTGCCTGCGGTCTTGAGATCGGCGGGTGCGTCAGCCGGCGCGTCGATGAACGAGCTGGCCGGCATCACCACGTGGCCGGCGAGCTTGGCCGGGAATTCGCCTTCGCTCTGCGCCAGCGCAGAACTGGCGGTGAGAATGATCGTTGCGACGGTGCTGAGAAAAGTCGCGCGCATGTGCGTCTCCTGTTAGCGGACGCACGCCTTATGCGGACGGTGCATTGCAGTTTTGTGAAGCCGGGCCAAACGCCGCAGCCCCAATCTATTCATCCCCGCGTCGGTTCGCGGCGCAGGGATGTCGCTCCCTTCGAATGATCGGACGATGGATCTAGATCATCTTTCGACCAAGGAAGTCGCGGACCAGCGGGACCATCTCGTCGAGCTTGTCCTCGAGTGCGAAATGGGGGGCACACGGGCGAACCCGCCGATCTCCCGTCGCACGATTGTATCGGCGTCGACAGCCATGCTGGAGGCATTCGAGCAGGAGCTCTGGCCGGTGCATATCGTCTACACGGAGCGAAAGCCTGCGCCGCTCAAGCTCCGCGCTTTTCTCGATTGGGCCACGCCGCGCCTCAAGGCGCGGCTGGCCTAGTTCCGCTATTCCTTCACCGCGCCGGTCAGCGAGGACACGTAGTAGTCCACGAACAGCGAATAGAAGATCGCCACCGGCAGCGAGCCGAGCAGCGATCCCGCCATCAGTGCGCCCCACTGGTAGACGTCGCCGGTGACGAGCTCGGTCAGGATCGCGACCGGCACCGTCTTGTTGGCGCCGCTCTGGATGAAGGCGAGCGCGTAGATGAACTCGTTCCAGGACAGCGTGAAGGAGAAGATGCCGGCCGAGATCAGCCCGGGCACTGCGAGCGGCAGCGTGATCCGCCGCAGGATCTGCAGCCGTGTGGCACCGTCGACCAGCGCGCATTCCTCGAGCTCGTAGGGGATCGACTTGAAATAGCCGATCAGGAGCCAGGTGCAGAACGGCACCAGGAAGGTCGGATAGACCAGGATCAGGGCAAGCGGTGAGTCGAACAGGCCGAACTGCACCACGACGGTGGCGAGCGGAATGAACAGGATCGACGGCGGCACCAGATAGGCGAGATAGATGCCGAGGCCCACATAGGGGCTGCCGCGGAAGCGCAGCCGTTCGATGGAATAGGCGGCCAGCGTGCTCGCGATCAGCGACAGCGTGGTCGACCCGATCGCCACCAGCATCGTCGTCCACAGCCAGCGCGGATAGGCGGTGTTGAACAGCAGATGCTTGATGTGCGCCAATGTCGGCGAGGAGATCCAGAACGGATTGTGCTCCTTGTAATTCATCAGCTCCGCGTTCGGCTTGAACGAGGTGATCGCCATCCAGTAGAACGGGAACAGCAGGATGAGCACGAAGCAGGCGAGCGGCAGATAGATCATCATCAGCCGCCGCAGCCCGGAATCCCAGGCCATGGTGTCGGGCGCGGCTTTGGCGTCCGCGGTCGGTTGCGCGACGGTGTCAGTCATTGGCCTCTCCCTGCTGCCATTTGCGGCGCGCCAGGCCGAAATAGGAGAACAGCGTCGCGAACACCAGGAACGGGATCATCGACACCGCGATCGCCGCACCTTCGCCGAGCTCTCCGCCGGCGATGCCGCGCTGGAAGGCCAGCGTTGCCAGCAGGTGGGTCGAGTTGCCGGGGCCACCGCGGGTGATCGCGTAAACGAGCTGGAAGTCGGTGAAGGTGAAGATGATCGAGAAGGTCATGACGATGGCGAGGATCGGCATCATCATCGGGAAGGTGATGTAGCGGAAGCGCTGCCAGGCGCTGGCGCCGTCGAGCATCGCCGCCTCGTACAGCGAGGGCGAGATGGTCTGCAGGCCTGCGAGCAGCGAGATCGCGACGAAGGGAATGCCGCGCCAGATATTGGCGGCGATCAGGGAGAAGCGGGCCGGCCAGGGCGAACCGAGGAAGTCGACATTGCTGTCGCGCCAATGCAGCACGTCGACCAGCAGGTAGGAGATGATCGAGAACTGGGGATCGTAGATCCACCAGAACGCCAGCGCCGAGAGCACGGTCGGCACGATCCAGGGCAACAGGATGATCGCACGCAGCACGCTCTTGAACGGAAAATGGTTGTTGAGCAGCAGCGCGAGCCAGAAGCCGAGGGCGAACTTCCCGAAGGTCGCGACGGCCGTGTAGAGGACGCTGTAGAACACCGCGTTCCACCACAGGGAGTCGGTGAGCAGGTACTGGAAGTTCTCCAGGCCGACGTAGATGCCACGCCGGCCGATCGTGGTGTCGGTGAAAGCGAGCCAGATGCCGAGGCCGAGCGGATAGGTCAGGAACACCGAGAGCAGCCCGATCGCCGGCGCGAGACACATCACGATCAGGAACGGCTTGTAGTCGAACAGCCGCACCAGCCAGTTCGGCTGCCGCTGCGCCAGTGCCGGAGAAGAGAAGGTCGTCACGGACATCAGTTTGTTGTCCTGTCGTTGAAAGTCACCACACCGTCATTGCGAGGAGCGAAGCGACAAAATTGCGTAGCAATTTTGCGCTGCGACGAAGCAATCCAGACTGTCACCGCGGACACGCCCTGGACTGCTTCGCTTCGCTCGCAACGACGGCTGCTCAGCCGCCTTACCGGTTCTGCCGCCGGAAGTACCGCTTGCAGCGCTGCTCGGCTTCGGCGGCCGCGGCCTCCGGCGTGGCGCCGCCAGTCGCGACGGACGAGAACATCTGGATCAGCACGTAGTCTGCGCTGACGGCACCCGTCGCCGTCGAGATCGGGCCTTTGTAGCCGTCGTAATAGGTGCTGTTCATCGTGTCCTTGAACAGCTTCACCTTGGGATCCTGCGACCACACGGCGGCCTCGGCATAGGCGGCCAGCGGCTGGGACCAATAGCCGGAGTTGGCGTTGAGCCACGGCTCGTACTGGTCCTTTTCCAGCATGTATTGCAGGAAGGCCTTGGCGGCGTTGGGATACTGGCTGTGCTTGAACACCATCGCGTTCAGCGTCAGGCCCGCCATCGGCGAGACCTTGGCCAGGCCCTTCGGCAGCAATTGATGCTCGCTGTCGTCGGCGATCGCCTTGGTCGCCGGATCGTTCTTCAGCGAGAAGTACAGCGACACGCCGTTGGCGGTCAGGGAAATCTCCTGCGAGGAATAGGCGCGGTTGTTGCTGACGTCGTTCCACGATGTCGTGCCGGCGATGAAGGTCGGGTACAACCGCTTCACCCAGTTCAGCGCGGCGATGGTCTCCTTGCTGTTGATGACGACGTTGCCATCCTCGTCGAGCAGGGACCCGTTGTGCGACCACAGCGCCCAGCTCGCAAAGCCGTTGCCATCGCCCTTGGCGTTGCCAAGCGCGAAGCCGGCCGGCTTGCCGGCCTTGTGCAGCTTCTGGCACAAATCGAGGATCCCGGCGTGGTCTTCCGGCACCTTGTCGAATCCGACCGATTGCAGGATGGATTTGCGGTAGATCAGGGGACCGGCGGTCGCGCCGAACGGCAGACCGATCCAGGCGTTGCTCTTGTTCTTCTTGCCGTAGCGCTGCGCCAGCGGCAGCCAGCCGCCATACCGCTTGCCGACATAGTCGGCGACGTCGGTCAGCTCGATCAGCTTGTCGATATAGATGTGCGGCGCATCCGAGAAGCCGATGATGATGTCGGGACCGGCGCCGGAATTGGCGGTCACCGCGGTCTGCTGGTTGATGTCTTCCCAGCCGACGAAGTCGACCTTGACCTCGACCCCGGTCTCCTTGGTGAACTTTGCCGCGTTGGCGCGGAACACGTCCTCGTCCGCCTGGACGAAGCGCACCGGGCGCAGCATGCGCAAGGATGCGCCCTTCTCGATCTCGCGCTTGGGTGCCGCCACGTCGGCGGCCTTGATCTTGGATGTTTGCGCTGCAGCACCGGTGGCCGCGAGCGTTGCAGCGGACAGGCCCAGCGCCAAGGCATCACGACGTGTGATGTCGTTCCTCATGAGTACCTCCCTATGATGTTCCCTTCCTGGCGTTGATCGCCGGTGAAGGGCCGTTTCGGTCGTCGGCGCGTTCTACGCCGGCCGCCTAGCTGTTCGGTCCCCGGTCCATGCTGACGGGCTGCCAGCGGCGGAGCGCGGTGTTCTGCAGCACCGACGGATTGACGCAGCTTACCGGCCACATGCCCTGGAGCACCAGTGACAATTCGTAGCCCACGCGGCGCTTGCGTGCCTCGTCAAACCGTGCCGAGGCCGAGGCGACGTGGGCTGTCAGGGTCACGTTCTCCATGCCCAGCAGCGGATTGTTGTGCGAGGGCGGTTCCTTCTCCAGCACGTCGAGGGCGGCATGCGCGATCCAGCCCTCTTGCAGCGCCTTGATCAGGCTCTCCTCGTCCACGGTGGCGCCGCGACCGGTGTTGATGAAGATCGAGCCCTTCTTCATCTGCCGAAAGTGCTTCTCGGTCAGCATGTGATGCACCTCGGGGCGGGCCGGTGCATGCATCGAGATGAAGTCGGATTGCGACAGCACCTCGTTCAGCGTCGCCGGGATGACGCCGTGGTCGTACATCAGGGTTTCCTGGATGAACGGATCATAGGCCATCATGCGCAGGCCGAACGGCGCCGCGCGCTTCGCAACTGCACGTGCCACGCGGCCGAACGAGATGAAGCCGAGCGTCTGGCCCATCAGCCTCGGGACCTTGAGCAGTGCCGGCCGGCCCTCGGCCCAGCGGCCGCTCCGCACCATCCTGTCCTGCTCGACCAGGCGACGGAAGCCCGCGAGCAGCAGCATCATGGCGTGGTCGGCGACCTCCTCGATGAAGGTGTCGGGGATGTTGGTGACCGGAATTCCGCGGGCGGTGGCGGCCTTGACGTCGACACTGTCGACGCCGACCGAGCCGAGCGTGATGACCTTGCAGCTCTCCAGCGCGTCGATGATCGACCTGGTGATCGGGATGCCCTTGGCGTAGATGGCGTCGGCATTTTTCGCGGCGGCGATGAACCCGGCCTCGTCGGCGGGCGCCTCGACGATCTCGGCGTCGATCGGATCGAGCGCCTCGCGCTCGTAGGAATAATCGCTGCCCGCGACGGTGAAGCTCGCGCCCTTCGGCGTCACCACCCTGTATTTCGGCATTTTCCGCTCCCGATTTGGTTTCTTGTTGTGACCTGCCTCCGCGGGCAGGCCTGTGCGTCTTTTACGCGAAATCGGGGCGGTCGCGTACAATCCCCGGTTGTTGCCGGCGAGATAAATTGCCGGTTTTGACGGCGGCGTCCGGGCTTCTACGGAGAGGCGTAAGTAACTTGATAAGGCCTCCCACACTAGAAGTTGATTCGATTTTCCGACGATCCCGTCACGCCGTGTCCCATCATTGCCGGAGCCAATCCGTGAAATTTAGCAATCTGAAGATCGCCCCGAAGCTCGGCATTCTTGTCGGCGTCGCCATGCTGGGACTGTGCGTGGCTGGAGCGCTGGCGGCGTACTTGATGCAGCGGGAGTTGCTGGATGCCCGCTTCGAGCAGACCAGGGCCATGGTTGAAATGTCGCGCAATATGGCGCTGGGCCTGCAGAAGCAGGTCGATGCCGGACAGCTGACCAAGGACGCGGCGATTGCTGAGTTCGTCCGCCGCGGCAGTTCGATGACCTATGACAACGGCTCGGGCTACATATTTGCCTACACGATGGACGGCGTCGCCGTGCTGACGCCCGACCCGAAGCAGTTCGGCACCAACCGCCTCGACATCGCAACCAATGGCCGCAAGCTTACCCGCGAGCTGCGCGACGGTATCGCCGCCAAGGGCGACGTCACGCTGCGCTATGAATATTACAGACCCGGCGAGAAGGTCGTTACCCGCAAGCTGTCCTATGCTGTGGCGATTCCCGCCTGGAACATGTTCGTCGGCACCGGGGTGTATCTCGACGATCTCGATGCCAAGCTGGCGCCGGTCGCCTGGCTGCTCGGTCTCTCCCTGGTCGGCATCATGCTCGTGGCCGGCGGCGTGGCCTGGCTGATCGGCCGCAGCATCAGCCGTCCGCTGAGCCTGCTCGGCGCCCGCATGAAGGAACTGGCCGACGGCAGGCTCGAAGGCGATATCCCCGGCCTTGGCCGGGGCGACGAAGTCGGCGCGATGGCCGCCACCGTCCAGATTTTCAAGAACAACGCGGAGAAGATCCGCGAGCTTGAGCAAACCGAGGCGGCTGCGCAGGAGCGTGCCGCGACGGAACGTCGCAATACGATGGAAGGTCTGGCCAACGACTTCGAACGCAGCGTCAACGGCATCGTCCGCTCGGTCTCCTCGGCCGCGGCCGGAATGCAGACCACCGCGCAGTCGATGACTGCAACCGCCAGCGACGCCTCGTCGCGTGCGGCGACGGTCGGCGCTGCCTCGCAAAAGGCCTCCGGCAATGTCGGCACGGTCGCGGCGGCCGCCGAAGAGCTATCGAGCTCGGTTGCGGAAATCTCCCGCCAGGTCACGCGCTCGACCGAGGTGGCGAGCCGCGCCGTCAACGACGCCGAGCGTACCAACGCCACGGTTCAGGTGCTCTCCTCGGGCGCCGAGAAGATCGGCGAGGTCGTCAAGCTGATCCACTCGATCGCGGCGCAGACCAACCTGCTCGCGCTCAACGCCACCATCGAAGCGGCCCGCGCCGGCGAGTCCGGCCGCGGCTTCGCCGTGGTCGCCTCCGAGGTCAAGGCGCTCGCCAACCAGACCGCGAAGGCGACCGAGGAGATCTCGGCGCAGGTCGCGGCGATGCAGACCTCGACCAGCGACGCGGTCGCGGCCATCTCCGGCATCACCCAGACGATCGCGGAGATGAGCGAGATCACCGCGGGCATTTCCGCATCGATCGAGCAGCAGGGCGAGGCGACCCGCGAGATCGCCCGCAACATCCAGTCGGTCGCCGCCGGCTCGAGCGAAATCAACGCCCATATCGGCAGCGTCACCTCGGCCGCGGAAGCGACCGGCAGCGCGGCCACCGACGTGCTCTCCAACGCCCGCGAGTTGGACAACCAGTCCGGCGCGCTCCGCTCCGCCGTCGACAACTTCCTCGCCAAGGTGCGCGCGGCGTAACTCGCGGCGCAAAAACTCTACGCCGTCGTCATGCCCGGGCTTGTCCCGGGCATCCACGTTCGTGGGCACCGCGCGCGCAGACAGACGTGGATGGCCGGGACAAGCCCGGCCATGACGGGAGATGTAGAGTACGTGGCATTTGCGCGTGCCTACTGCTTCTCGATCTTCGCGTTCGTGATCAGCTTCTCCCACAGCACGAGCTGATCGTTCACGAACGCCTGGAGTTCTTCCGGCGTGCCCGAGAAGGCGTCCATGCCGAGCGTGGCGAGCTTGGCCTTGATCTCCGGATTCTCGATGATCTTGCGGATCTCCGCGTTCAGCCGCGTCACGATCTCCTTCGGCATGCCGGCGGGGCCGAAATAGCCCTGCCAGGACGAGATGTCGAAATCCGGCACGCCGGCCTCCTGCATCGAGGGCAGGTGCGGCACCAGCGGCGAGCGGTTCTTGGTGGTGACGGCGAGCGCGCGCAGCGCGTTGCCGTTGACGTGGGGCAGCCCGGTCAGGATGTCGACGAACATCATCGAGACGCGACCGCCCATGACGTCGTTGAGAGCCGGCGGCGAGCTCTTGTAGGGCACGTGCAGGAGGTCGAGCCCGGCATTGTGCGCGAAGGTCGCACCCGACACGATCGCCGACGACGAGCCCGAGGCGTAGCTCAGCTTGCCCGGATTGGCCTTGCCGTACGCGACGAGCTCGCCGACGGTCTTGGCCGGTACCTCCGGATTGACGACCAGCATGAACGGCAGGTCGCCGGTGCGCGCGATCGGGGTGAAATCCTTGACCGGATCGTAAGTGAGGCTCTTGAGCAGATAGGGATTGGCCGAATGCGTGGTGTTGGTCGTCACCAGCAGCGTGTAGCCGTCGGGGGCGGCCTTCGCGACATAGCTCGCGGCGAGCATGCCATTGGCGCCGGCCTTGTTCTCGATCACGATGCCGACGCCGAGCGCTTGCGACAGGTGCTGCGAGATCAGCCGCGTCGTGGTGTCGGTGCCGCTGCCGGCCGCAAACGGCAGCACCAGCGTGATGTTGCGGCTGGGATAGTTGTCGGCTTGAGCCGTGGATGCTGCGGCAAGGCAAAATGCGGCCGCGCCGACGGTCCGCAGGTTTCGAATCAACGCTGAAATCATATTTGGTCGTTCCCTCTTTTTCGTTGGCGGGGAACCTAGCTTGTCCGAACCGGATTCGAAAGGTGGCTGCAGCTCGTGAGCGCGTCCGTCACGCGGAATTACTTCACCGCCGAGCCCTGGCGCGATGCGATCACGACGCCGGCGAGCACCAGCGCGTAGCCGATCAGGTGGAACGGCTGGAGCTTTTCACCGAGCAGCAGGATCGCCATCGCGGAGCCGAACACCGGCACCAGATGGAAGAACGGCGCCGCCCGGTTAGGCCCGATCAGCGCCACGCCGCGGTTGAAGAAGAGGTAGGCGAGGGTGGAGGGAAAGATCAGGATGTAGCCCAGCGTCGCCAGCGTCATCAGGTCGAATTGCAGCACGCGGCCGCTTGCTGCCTCCCAGATCGCCGTCGGCAGCAGCATCGTCGCGCCGCAGCAGGTGGTGAAGGACAGGAAGGAGAGCTGATGGATCTTCGGCCGCCGCGGGATGACGGCGGAGTAGATGCCGAACGCCACCAGCGACGAGGCGAACATCATGTCGCCCCTGTTGAAGCTGATGCTCGCAAGCGCGGAGAGATCGCCGCGGAGGATGATGATCAGCACGCCGAGAAGCGAGATCGCGATGCCGCCGAGCTGCGCGCCCGTCAGCCGCACGCCGAACAGCACCAGCGACCACAACGCCACGAACAGGGGACCCGCCGACTGGATCAGGAGCGCGTTCAGCGCCTCGGTGTATTGCATCGCCCAGTACGAGATCGCGTTGTTGAAGGCAAAGCCGACCAGCGACAGGAACAGCATCAGCGGCAGGCTCTTGCGCAGGGCAGGCCAGTCGCGCTTCAGATGTGGCCAGGCGAACGGCAACAGGATCAGGAACACACCGTACCAGCGGATCGTCGTCACCGTCAGCGGCGGCACATGCGCGCCGACATGGCGTGCGAGCACGATGTTGCCGGCCCAGAACAGCGAGGTCAGGCTGAGCAGCAGATAAGGCTGGTTGTTGAGCCAACTGGCCGGATTCGAGGCCGGTGGCGCGGGCGAAGCGGTCGTCATTGCGTTGAGTGAAAGCTTGCGCCGGATTGCCGTTGTGACACAAGTCACAGGGCCGCAATGCTACAATGCAGGCATGACCCGAGGAGGTGCCATTGGCGGTCAATATGTTGAACGTTGAGGGCCTGGAGCAACTCGATCCGCAGGCGCCGGTGGTGATGCTGAACCTGATGCGTTTCCATGCGCGTTCGCGCGACGGCGACGGGTCCGGCTGGGATGCCTATCTTCGTTACAGTGCGGTCACGGTGCCGATGATCAGGGCACGCGGCGGCACGCTGCTCTGGACCGGCGAGGCCAGGACGGTCGCACTCGGTCCGCACGACGGCAACGAATGGGACTTTGTGGCGCTGGTCTATTATCCGACAGTCTCGGCCTTTCTCGACATGATGACGTCGGAGGCTTACGAGCGCGAGGCCGATCCGCATCGCGTCAACGGCTGCGCCGAGCACGTCATCATCGCGACCAGCGAAGCCTACAGCAAGTTCAAGAAGTAGCATGCGGCTATGTTGCCTGCTTCCTTGACGCTGCGAACACGCCCGCCAGCACCAACGCGAAGCCGATGAAGTGGAACGCCTGCGGGTGTTCGCCCAGAAACGCCATCGCCATGATCGAACCGAACACCGGCACGACGTGGAAAAACGGCGCGGCGCGGTTGGCGCCGATCAGGCGCACGCCGCGATTGAAGCAGAGATAGGCGAGCGCCGAGGGGAAAACGGCGACGTAGAACAGGGTCAGCAGGTTCGGCCCGTCGAGCTTCATGACCGGACGTGCGGACAGTTCCCAGATCTCCAGCGGAATGAGACAGGCGGCGCCGCAGCCGAAGGTGAAGGCGAGGAACGAGAGGCCGTGCATCGGCGGCCGCTTCAGCGTCAGCACCGAATAGAGCGCGAAGATCAAGAGCGCGAGGAGGAAGATCAGGTCGCCCTTGTTTAAGTCGATGTTCGACAGCGTGGTGAAGTCGCCATGCAGCAGGATGATCAGCACGCCGCACATCGACAGCAGCACACCGAGGGCCTGCGCCGCGGTGAGCCGGATGCCGAGAATGGCCAGCGACCACAGCGCCACGAGCAGCGGCGCGGCCGACTGGAGCAGCAGCGTATTGAGCGCCTGGGTATGCTCCAGCGCCCAATATTGCAGCGTGTTGAAGGCGCCGATGCCGGTGACCGAGAGCGTGATCATCAGGCCGAGCTTGCCGCGGATCGCCGGCCAGTCCTGCACGAGGTGCTTGAAGGCAAACGGCAGCACCAGCAGGAAGGCGAAGAACCAGCGTAGGAACGACAGCGTGACCGGCGGAATGTGTCCGGCGGCGAGCCGCCCGACGATGGCGTTGCCGGCCCAGCACAGCGCGGTGATGCTGAGCAGCAGATAAGGCTGGTTGGCGATCCAGCTGTGTCCGGATGTTTCCGCGCTCGTGGTGTGGCCGGTGGCGGACATTGTGGCTGTTGGGGCCCCGCGTGGAGTACGCCGAAGCCCCCGGCCCGGCGAGACCCGGGCCGGCTGATCACCCGGCGCTGTCCAGAGACACGGAAATCGAGGTTGCATCAATGGGGGGCGGACGCATCGCGACCATGCAGCGGCGAAGGCGGCCTCTCACGGTTTGGCCGAAGCCATTGCGCCGGCCTGGAAGGTTTCTGGATTTTCCGGGGATATCAAAGGCTTGGAGTGCGCGCTGGGCCTGAAAAAAGCCCCGTTCTTGCTTGCCTAGAGAGGCTGCTTCCTTTATCCGGTTGGGCTGCCTCGCGTGCGAACGGCCTCGGCCGGGAATTGGGCTGGGCGCAGGCATGATCCCGGAAAAGTGGGTCCCGGTTTTCCGTTCGGATCGTGCCACTTACAGAGAAATCTTCGAAGGATTACCCGCGCATGGCCAATGTTGTCGTCGTCGGCGCCCAGTGGGGCGACGAAGGGAAGGGCAAGATCGTCGACTGGTTGTCGGAGCAGGCCGATATCGTCGTCCGCTTCCAGGGCGGTCATAACGCCGGCCACACGCTGGTGATCAACGGCAAGACCTACAAGCTCGCGCTGCTGCCCTCCGGCGTGCTGCGTGAGGGCAAGCTGTCGGTGATCGGCAACGGCGTCGTGTTCGATCCCACCGCCTTCCTCGACGAGGTCACCAAGCTGAGGGCGCAGGGCGTCGATGTCAGCCCTGACAACCTGCGCGTCGCGGAAAACGTCACGCTGATCCTGCCGCTGCACCGCGAGCTCGATGCGCACCGCGAATCCGCCAGCGCGGCGACCGCGATCGGCACGACGCGCCGCGGCATTGGACCTGCCTATGAGGACAAGGTCGGTCGCCGCGCCATCCGCCTGATGGATCTCGCCGATCTCGACACGCTTCCGCACAAGATCGACCGCCTTCTTGCCCATCACAACGCATTGCGCCGCGGCCTCAATCTGCCGGAGTTCGACGGCAAGGAGATCCTGAAGGAACTGACCGCGCTGGCGCCGCAGCTCCTGCCCTATGCCGAGACGGTGTGGCGGCTGCTCGACATCAAGCGGCGCGAAGGCAAGCGCATGCTGTTCGAGGGCGCACAAGGCGCGCTGCTCGACGTCGACCACGGCACCTATCCCTACGTCACCTCGTCCAATACGGTGGCGGCGCAGGCCGCGACCGGCTCGGGCCTCGGCCCCGGCGCGGTCGGCTACGTGCTCGGCCTGTGCAAGGCCTACACGACCCGCGTTGGCCAGGGCCCGTTCCCGACCGAGCAGGACAACGAGATCGGCCGCAAGATCGGCGAGCGCGGCCGCGAGTTCGGCACCAATACCGGCCGTCCGCGCCGCTGCGGGTGGTTCGACGCCGTGCTGGTCCGCCAGGCGGTTCGGACCTGCGGCATCAACGGCCTCGCGCTGACCAAGCTCGACATCCTCGACGGCTTCGATTCGATCGAGGTCTGTACCGGCTACAGGCTCGACGGCAAGGAGATCGACCATTTTCCGGCCGGCGAGGGCGCCCAAGCCCGGGTCGAGCCGATCTACGAGACCATCGAGGGCTGGAAGGAGCCGACCGCCAGCGCGCGGTCCTGGGCCGACCTGCCCGCCCAGGCCATCAAATATGTCCGGCGGATTGAGGAATTGGTGGGGTGCCCGGTCGCGCTGCTTTCCACCAGCCCCGAACGCGAAGATACTATCCTCGTGCAAAATCCGTTTGAGGCTTAACGATATCTTACCGGGACGCGCGTATAGTTGAGTAGAAATGGCTGATTACTATCCGCTGATCGCCCGCGCTATTGCCGCCTTGGACCCCAACGCTCCCGGCGAAAGCCGTCGCGCGCTCTATGAGAGGGCGCGCACGGCGCTGATCGCGCAGCTGCGCAGCGTGCAGCCGCCGCTCTCCGAATCCGAGATCACGCGCGAACGGCTGTCGCTGGAAGAGGCCGTCCGCAAGGTCGAATCGGAGGCCGCCCAGCGTGCCCGCGAGGCCTCTCGCCCCGGTGGCGGCGCCCGCTCCGGCAGCAGCGGCGATGCTTTTCGCCGGGCCAGCACCCGCGCCGGCGAGGGTGGCGCTCCCGCATCTCAGCCGGCTCCGCCGCGCACGCGACCGGCCCCGCCGCCGCCGCGGGCCGACCGTCCGTCAATCAGCGTCGATGACCAGGGCGAGGCCCCGCGCCCGCCCCGCGCTCCCCGTTTCGACGCCCCGCGCCAGCCGGGACCGTCCGCTCCGCCGCCGCCGGAGCCGCCGCCCGCCGGGCGCGATCGCGCCGGCGCGCGCCGTCCGCCCGACATGGGACCCCCGCCGCCGTTGCCGCCGGCACCGGGCGTGCGCGGCTTCCGCGACATCACGGCCGATGCCAACGATCTCGGCGGTGCTGCCGCGCAGGCGAGCCGCGCCGCGCGCCGCACCTATGCCAACGTGCCCTCGCCCTCGCCGGAATTCGACCGGCTGGAGCCGAGCCTGGAAAACCGCGCCGGCGAGTCCGAGGCGCCCCATTCCTACGACGAAGCGATCGAGGACGCCGAGCGCTACGCGCCGCCGTCGCCGCGTCCGCGCGCTGCGCCCGAGCGCGAGGCCAAGAAGCGCGTCCGCACCGGCTCGACGTTTCCGTTCAAGAGCGCAATCGCCGTCGGCATCGTCCTGATCCTGGTCGGCGCCGGCATCCTCTGGGGCAAGCAGGCCGTCCAGATCGTCAACGGCTTTTTCAAGCCGTCCGAGACTCAGGTCGTGGAGACGCCGAGCCCGGCGCAGCCGCAGAGCAAGCCGAAGATTCCGGATCGCGTCGGCCAGCCCTCGGCCAGCGACCAGCCTGTCGCGCCGGTGGCGCAGAAGGTCGTGCTCTATGACGAGGATCCGTCCGACCCGAAGGGCAAGCAATATGTCGGCTCGGTGGTGTGGCGGCTCGAGCCGATCAAGGCGTCCGGCAACCAGAAGGCCGACGTCGCCGTGCGCGCCGACATCGAGATCCCCGACCGCAAGTTCAAGATGACGATGTCGTTCCGCCGCAACACCGACTCCTCGCTGCCGGCGAGCCACACCGCGGAGCTGACCTTCATCCTGCCGCCGGATTTTCCGGGCGGCAGCGTCTCCAACGTGCCGGGCATCCTGATGAAGTCGAACGAGCAGGCGCGCGGCACGCCGCTCGCAGGCCTCGCGGTCAAGGTCACCGACGGCTTCTTCCTGGTCGGCCTCTCCAATGTCGACGCCGACCGCGCCCGCAACGTCCAGCTCCTGAAGGAGCGTTCCTGGTTCGACGTGCCGCTGGTCTACGCCAACCAGCGCCGCGCCATCATCGCCATCGAGAAGGGCGCCCCCGGCGAGCGGGCCTTCAACGACGCCTTCGCGCAGTGGGGCGACTGAGGCGCTGCCGTCATTCCGGGGCGTGCGAAGCACGAGCCCGGAATCCATTGCGCAGCACGTGACGTAGAGAAATCGATTCCGGGTTCGGTGCTGCGCACCGCCCCGGAATGACATTCCGTATGAATGACTACCGCGCCGCCGCTTCCCGCTTGCGCGATGCCGCCGCGGCGGCGTGCTCGCGGTCCATCACGGCACGGCAGCCGGGGCTGACCTGCGACTTGTTCCGCACCATGCAGGCGGTGATCCGTGGGATGTCAGGGATCTCACTCGAGCACAGCCGCATCGCATCGCCCGAGCACATCTGCTGTGCTTCGGACGAGAAGGCGAGGCCGGGCGAGGTCTGGAGTGCGAGGCCGGTGACGGCGAAAGCGAAGAGCGAAGCGATCGTCTGATGGCGTGTCATGTGGAATACGTCCCCGATTTTTCCTAGGGCTTGAGCCACTTGGTTTTTGGGGCGCCGCACGCGGCTTGATCTGCCGTACGTCACAGCCTTCACGCCGGGAACTTTGGTCCCGCATGTGGTCGCTCGATCTCTTGATGCTCGAATCGAAAGTGCTGCGCCGCCCGAGCGAAGTATGCGCCATTGGCGCGCGGCTGCAATGGTCAGCGCAAAGGAATTCGCAATTGTTGCGCGCGAGTCACGTCGCGCGCAATCAGATCAGCCGATCGGAGGATGCGCTCGCTTGTTCCGCATCGCTCACGCCGAGAGCAGCGGCGTGTTCCTCGACGGCGCTGACGCCCTTGGCCGTGAGCTCGAACAGATCGCCGTCCTTCATCACGTAGCCGTCGGCGATCAGTTGCCCGACCTTGCCCTGCCGGTCGTCGGCAAACGCAACGGATTGGCTGATGTCCCGCAGGATCGAGAGTTGTTCGTCGCGCAACATGGCATCACTCTCCGTTTGCGGGGGATGGGTTCCGATCCTCACATGCCGTGGCCCTGAAAGACCTTGCTGCAAGCGCGCGACAGCTTGGCGCGGTTGGCCTGGAGACAACCCTGCACGGCCATGTCGTTGCCGAGCTCCTTGCGGCAGAAGCGCGAAGCATCCCGCGAGCAGGCCTTCTGCTCCTTGGGCGTGCCCATATGGCCTTGGGCGAAAGCGGGGGCGCTCGAGAGACTGCTCAAGACTGCCAGCGTGATTGTCGCCAGAACGAGTTGACGGGCCATCGACGGCTCCAATCTGCCAGGGCAAAATTCAGGTCCAGCATGAACTCGTCGCCTTGCCACTTGTTCCCCTCGGGCGGAGCCCGGCGCCCCGCTGTTCAAGGTTCCCGTTGCGCTGCTATAACACCGGCGAAGTGTGAGGGCATTCGATGAAACGCTATCTGGTATTTGCGCTGGTCGGCCCGTTCGTGGGCGGGTTCCTGCTGCTGCTGACGACGACCTACCAGTCCGGCTATTGGGCTCAGACCAATCTCGGCGAGGTCGGCAAGCTGTTCGCGGTGTTCTTCAAGACCCTGCAATACAGCTATCTGTTCGGCTTCCTGCCCTCGTTGATGATCGGCGCACTCGACGACATCCTGATCCACATCCGCCGGATCGGTCCGGGCTTGCGGATGCTCCTGGTCGGCCTGTTCGCCTTCGTCCTGGCGTCGCTGACCTACAGCTCGCGCGGGCCGGATTCGGGCGCGGTGCAGTTCATCCTGTACGGCCTCGTCGGGTTCGTGCCGGCGGCGATTTCATCCTGGCTCGTGCATCGCTATGTCGAGGAGCCGCAAGCAGCGGCGGCACCGACCTGACGCGCGGCGTTCGATCGCGGCAGCAACCTCCGCCGCGCTGGCGCGTTCACTGAAGGCCATGATCATGTCCGAGGACGATATCCTTGCTCCGCGCAAATCCCGTTCCGGGGGCCGCTCGCGCGCGAGCTCCTCGGCGACTGAAGCGCGCGGGCCGATCATCGACCAGGAAGGCCGCGAGATCAGGCCCGAAAGCCTGGAGCAGGGATTTCGCGAGTTTCGCTTCGAGTTCGGGCAAGCGGGCCCGTTCGGCAATCTGACGCGCGAGCAGCGGATCGCACGTCTCGAGGCGGTCGCAAGGCTGCTCGACGTCGCCTTCATCCTGCCCGGCACCAACATCCGCTACGGCATCGACGGGCTGATCGGCCTGATCCCCGTCGTCGGCGACATCATCACCACGGCGATCTCGCTGTGGCTGGTCCGCGAGGCCCGCGCGCTGGGGGCGCCCTGGTACATCACCGCGCGGATGCTCGGCAATGTCGCGCTCGACGGCGTGGTCGGCCTGGTCCCGTTCGCGGGCGACGCCTTCGATGTGATGTTCCGCGCCAACATGCGCAACGTGCGGCTCTTGCGCCGCTGGCTGGAAAAGCAGCCGCGGATGTAGGACGCCGTGGAAGCATGAAAGCCCCAAACGCAAAAAGCGCGACGACCTTTCGGCCATCGCGCTTTCTGCGCACATCGGAGGCTTGCGAAAAGCTTACGCCGCGTTGGCGTCGGTTTCGGCGGCCGGCGCGGGCTTGGGCCGACGGGGCAGCGGGAAGGCTTCGCTCTCGTAGAGCGAGCGGATGCCGTTCTGGTCGAAGCGGGCTTCCTCGACCTGGAGATAGGCGCCGTTCAGCGAATCCGTCGGCAACTGCTCCATCGCGAACTGCACGGCCTCGGCCGCGGTGCCGAACCGGCGATAGGTGAAGCCAGCGCGCTTCTTCTTGCGAATCGCGGCGGGAAAGAGTTCGGCGGAGGTGTTGAAGTTGAACGGACGCAGTGGACGCATGGTCAAAGACCTCGTGATCTTCTCTGGGGCTTTAAGCGCGTGGGGTTGGGAAGGGCAGGAGCCGCCAGGCGGGCCCGCCGCATGTCATTTTCGTCCTCTAATATAGGCCGATTTGACAAAAATGCGACCCCTGCGACGCGAGATGATGAATCCGCGCATGGCAGCTCCGCGACCGAAATAAAGTAAATTATTTCAATGGCTTAAATGGCTTACACTTTACCAAGAAGCAGCAGCACGATCAGCACCACCAGCACGAGCCCGCCGATGCCCATGCCGGAATGGCCCAGACCATAGCCGTAGCCGCCGAACCGGCCGGACAGGCCGCCGAGCAGATAGATGATCACCAGGATGATCAGGATGGTCCCAAGCGTCATGGCATCCTCCCTGGCGGCCGCCGAATGCGTTGATCGGCCGCACCGCCAGGGGAGAAAAGCACATCACACCGCCGGGTTCCACGGGGGAACCCGGCAGCGGGCAAGCTTATTTGGGCTCGAGCTTCAGCGCCGCCGAGTTGATGCAGTAGCGCAGCCCCGTCGGCCCGGGGCCGTCGGGGAAGACATGGCCGAGATGACCGCTGCATTTGGCGCAGAGCACCTCGGTGCGGATCATGCCGTGACTCGTATCCCGCTCCTCGTCGACATGGCTGTCGACCGTGGGCTGGGTGAAGCTCGGCCAGCCACAGCCGGAATCGAACTTGGCGTCGGAAGAGAACAGCACATTTCCGCAGCCGGCGCAGACATAGGTGCCGGCGCGCTCGTCGTGCTCGTACTCGCCTGAGAAGGGACGTTCGGTCGCCTTCTCGCGCAGCACGGCGTACTGCATCGGCGTCAGTTCGCGCCGCCACTGCTCTTCGCTCTTGATGACCTTGTCGTCCGTGATCTTCGTTTTGGTGTCGGGCATGGGTCTCCCGTTTCTTTCGTGATCTCGATCAGTTGGTGGCCTTGCTGGCATTCACCAGCGTCGGCTTCTCAATGTAGTTATCCGCGAACAGCTTTTTCAGGTTCTCGACCTTCGGGATGTCGTTGTAGGCGATGTAGGGCTGGTTCGGGTGCAGCGTCAGATAGTCCTGGTGATAGGCTTCTGCCGGGTAGAATGCCTCCAGCGCGCCGATCTTGGTCACGATCGGCTTGTTGAAGACGCGGGCCGCGTTGAGCTGGGCGATATAGGCCTCCGCCACCTTCTTCTGCTCGTCCGAGGCGGTGAAGATGGCCGAGCGATATTGCGGGCCGACGTCGGGGCCCTGGCGGTTGAGCTGGGTCGGGTCGTGCACCACCGAGAAGTAGATCTGGAGGATCTTGCCGTAGGAGATCTTCTTCGGGTCGTACTTGATCTCGACCGACTCCGCGTGGCCGGTGCGGCCGCTCGAGACGGTCTGGTAGTCGGCGGTCGCCTTGGTGCCGCCGGCATAGCCGGAGACCGCGTTGACGACGCCTGCGGTGTGCTGGAAGACGCCTTGCACGCCCCAGAAGCAGCCGCCGGCGACCACGGCGGTCTGGATGCCGCTCGCTGGCGCCGCGTCCAATGCGGGAGCGGGGATCACGACCGCCTCCTCCGCGGCGCGTGACGGCACGGCAAAGGCCAGCGTCAGGGCGGTGGTTGCGGCGAGCAGGAAGGCGAGGGCAGGTCGGCGCATGGCGGATCCTCTGGCAAGGGTGTGCAGTCTAAGGCGGGCCGGCGCGGGCGAATAGCCTCGCCGGCATTGTCGCTGCCGAAGATACGACTGCCCCGCCCCGCTGTTACGGGCGGCCGGACACGAGTCCGTGAGGTGCGCCGGCGGCCGGCGCGCCGTCCCGCTCACGCCAGCGTATTGAACCAGTCGAACGCCGTCGGAGATCCGTTCAGAACGGTGCTTTCGCCATACAGGCTCGCCAGGAAGGTGCCGCGGTGGCTCGCGCCCTTGACCGGAACGCCGCCGGCGAAGTGCCCACCGGCGGCGACGGCCGGCTGCACCAGGCGCGGCGGCAAGGCCTCGTCGGCCAGTCCGTAGTAGAACTTGATCGGGGAATCGTAGTCCCAGAACGTCGTGCCATTGTCGCCCAGCCGGCGCATGAGCTTGCTGTTCGTGTCGTTGGTGAAGCGCTCGAAGAAGCCGTCGGACAGGAAATCGCCGGCGGGAGGAATGCTCTTCGCGATCTCGCCCTCGAGGCTGTAATCGGACCAGTATTTTTCCGCAAAGGCCTGATATTGCGGCTTGATCGCGGTCTTGAACAGATCATTGAGCCCGTAGTAGCGCCGATAGCTGCCGAGCAGGACGATCATGCAAGGCGTGATCCAGGCCGGCGGCATCGGATACGAGCTTTCCGAGGCTGGAAGATAGGCTCGCGGGTTCGCCCAGTAGTGGAAGCTCTCGGCGAGATTGTTGAACGGACTCTCTGTCGCAGCCGCCCGCACCTTGATGCCGCGGCGCTGCAACTCCTGTTTCAGCCACTGCGTGTTCAGGGCGCCTTGCGACCAACCGTTCAGGAACAGGGATGATTGGCGCAGGCCGAGCTTTCGCAGTTCGAGCAGTCCCGCCTTCAGGATGCCGAGGCAGCATTGCACGGTCGCGCCCTTCACGGCATAGGCTTCGCTCCGGCCATTGCGATAGGGGCCCTTGCCGACATAGTCGGCCGCGACGACGGCATAGCCGTTGCCGGCGAATCGCTGGATGTTGAACAAGGTCTCGATCGAATCGACATTGTCGCGCAGTTCATATGTCTCGTCGGCCAGCCGCAGCAGGTTCGAGGGGACCTGGTCGAACGAGAGGATCGTGCCGTGCTGCCATGACAACACCGGAACAGCGCCGCGCGCGCCCGCCGGGACGGCAAGCAGGCCGCTGACCTTGATGCGTTCTCCCGTCTCCGGGATGCGCGTGAAGGTGACGATGCGCCTCAGCTCCACGTCATGGCGCGCCGCATATTTGTCGGCAAAGCTCGCCGGCAGAATATTGCCTTCGTTGAAGACGGCATAGAATTTTGCCGCCAGCGTATTGAGCCGCTCCTTCGAGATTCGCACCGATCCGCCCGGCACCGCAAGGGCAATCCCTGGAGCCGTGATCGACAGCGCGAGCGAACCGGCTGCCGCGCTCGCCGATTTCAGGAAGTCCCGACGGCTCGCAGCGAGACTATCGAGACCGGTTTCGGGATGCTCGGGCTTTGTTGCGCGCGCCGTCATTCGCTCCACTCCAATGCGGTTTTCGTACGGATACATCGCAAAGCCTAGCGGGCAGTGAATGCATCTCGGTGAAGCCGCTCACCCGGAGATTGGCGAGTTCTACACCACCACGCTCAGCCGCTTCGCCGCCCGCGTGATGCCGGTATAGAGCCACCGCGCCCGGGACTCCTGAAACGCAAAGCTCTCGTCGAACAGCACGACATCGTCCCATTGCGAGCCCTGCGACTTGTGCACGGTCAGCACGTAGCCGTAGTCGAACTCGTCATAGGGCTTGCGCTGCTCCCAGGCGATCTGCTCGATGCCGCCCTCGAAGCAGTCGGCGCGCACCGAGACCTTCGTCACCTTGTGGCCGAAATCCTCGTCCGGCGACAACCGCATGCTGAGAATGCGTGATTTCGAGCGCGAGGTGTTGCGCGACTTCACGCGCCACAGGCCGCCGTTGAACAGGCCCTTCTTGCGGTTGTTGCGCAGGCACACCAGCTTGTCGCCGGCGACGGGAAAGGCGTCCTCGATGTTCTGGCGCTGGCGCACCCGCATATTGTAGGCGCGCCTTGTGTTGTTGCGGCCGACCAGGACCTGGTCGGCGCCCATGACGCGATCGGGATCGAGCTCTTTCCGCGACACCACCTCGCTCTCGCCATAACGGCCGATATCGAGCTCGCGGCCCTCGCGGACGTCCATCGACATCCGCACGATGGGGTCGTCCTGGGCCTGGCGGTGCACCTCGGTAAGCATCGCATCCGGTGAGGTGTTGGTGAAGAAGCCGCCGCCCTGGATCGGCGGCAGTTGCGCGGGATCGCCCAGCACCAGGAGAGGGCAGTCGAACGACATCAGGTCGCGCCCCAATTCGGCATCGACCATCGAGCATTCGTCGATCACGATCAGCTTCGCCTTCGAGGCCGGCGCGTCGTCCCAGAGCTCGAAGCTCGGCTGCTCCTCGCCGGATTCGCGGGCGCGGTAGATCAGCGAGTGGATGGTGGACGCGTCGTCGCAGCCCTTGTTGCGCATGACCAGAGCAGCCTTGCCGGTGAAGGCGGCGAACTTCACCTCGCCATCGACGCCATCGGCGATGTGCCGCGCCAGCGTGGTCTTGCCGGTGCCGGCAAAGCCGAACAGGCGGAACACCGGCGGCGTGCCGTTACGGCCCGGCTTGGCCTTGAGCCAGTCGCCAACGGCCTTGAGCGCGGCATCCTGATGCGGGGTGAAAGTGGCCATGTCTGTCTTGAGGAGGGGCGAAAAGAGGCGATTCGCCGTCCCCCAAACTAACCATTCGCCCCGCCGGTTCAAGCGCGGTCGCCCCGCAATTGCCGGTGGGGCACCCGCATGAGAGCCTTGCAAGAGGTCGTCATGCCCGGGCTTGTCCCGGGCATCCACGTTCCTTGTGCCGTGTGGTTAGGCGTGGATGGCCGGGACATAGGCGAGCGGAAGCGACGCCGTCCTTCGGACGGCTATGCCCGGCCATGACACCGTGAGAGCTGAGGCTACTGCCAACCGGGAACGCCGCGCATGTCGGGCAGCTGGTGGGCGATGCCCTTGTGGCAGTCGATGCAGGTCTTTTCCTTGGTGAACAGGAAGCGCTGGTGCGCGACCGAGGCCCGCGGCGATTGCTTGGTGATATCCATGGAATCGGCGCTGTGGCAGTTGCGGCATTCCAGCGAATCGTTGGCCTTGAAGCGCGCCCATTCGTGCGCCGCCAGCTCGAGCCGGTGATCCTGGAATTTTTCGCGGGTGTCGATCGTGCCGAAGATCTTGCCCCAGACCTCCTTGGAGGCCTGCATCTTGCGCGCGATCTTGTCGGTCCAGTTGTGCGGCACGTGGCAGTCCGGACAGGTCGCGCGCACGCCGGAGCGGTTGCTGAAATGGACGGTCGACTTCAGCTCGGCGTAGACGTTGTCCTTCATCTCGTGGCAGCCGGTGCAGAACTTCTCGGTGTTGGTCAATTCCAGCGCGGTGTTGAAGCCGCCCCAGAAGATCACGCCGGCAACGAAGCCGGCCAGCACCAGGGTGCCGAGGGCGAACACCGAGCTCGGTCGGGTCAGTACTTGCCAGAGCTCCAGCGCAAAGGCCCGGCTTCGCGCGAGGAAGCCGCGCTTGGCCTTCATCCCGGCATCGGGCCCGTCAGCGGTCGTCGTCATCGGCGGCCACCGGGGCTTGCGCGCGAGAGCAGCGTGTCAATATCGATGAAATCGTTGCTGACCGGCGGATTGGCGGTGTTCTGCGGCACGTGGCACTCGGTGCAGAAGAAACGTCGCGGCGAGACCGAGCCCAGGAACTGGCCGTCGCGATCCATGAAATGCGTGATCGACACCATCGGCGCCTGCGACTCCGCCGTGCGCGCCCGCGCGTGGCAGGACAGGCATTTGTTGCCGTTGAGATCGATCTGGTAGCCGTCGATCGTGTGCGGGATGACAGGCGGCTGCTCGGGATAGTTGCGCACCTCCTTCTCGGAGGTGTTGCGGTTCGGCAGCATCGGCGGCGCCGGGCCCTCGTCATTGAGCGGGGTCGGGCCGCGCAGGCCGGACGTCACTGTCTGCGCCGTCAGCGAACTCGTGCCCGCTGCGATCGCGAAGGCGAGCAGGGCGATTGCGGATCGTTTCATCATGACATGTTCACCCGCTCGATGCGCACGGCGCATTTCTTGAAGTCGGTTTGCAGCGAGATCGGATCGGTGGCGTCCAGCGTCACCTTGTTGATCAGCTTGGATTCGTCGAACCACGGCACGAACACGAGGCCGCGCGGCGGCCGGTCGCGGCCGCGGGTCTCGACGCGGGCGCGGATGAAGCCGCGGCGGGAGACCACCTTCACCTCGTCGCCACGGCGCAGCTTCATGTCTTGCGCGTCGTCGGGATGCATGAAGCAGACGGCCTCGGGGAACGCCTTGTAGAGCTCGGGCACGCGGCGCGTCATGGTGCCGGAATGCCAGTGCTCCAGCACGCGGCCGGTCGAGAGCCAGTAGGGATATTCGTTGTCGGGCGACTCTGCCGGCGGTTCGTAAGGCAGCGCGAAGATGCGTGCCTTGCCGTCGGGATGGCCGTAGAACTGCACGTCGGTGCCCTGCTTGACGTAGGGGTCGCTGCCCTCGCGGAAGCGCCACTTCGTCTCCTGGCCGTTGACCACCGGCCAGCGCAGGCCGCGCTCGCGGTGATAGGTGTCGAACGGCGCGAGGTCGTGGCCATGGCCGCGGCCGAATTGGGCATATTCCTCGAACAGGCCCTTGTGCACATAGAAGCCGAACGCCCTGGATTCGTCGTTGAGATAGCCCGGCTCGATGTCGGTGACAGGGAATTTGTCGACCTGGCCGTTCCTGTAGAGCACGTCGAACAGCGTCTTGCCGCGAACGTCGGGCTTCTTGGCGATCAGCTCCTCGGGCCAGACCTCCTCGATCTTGAAGCGCTTGGAGAACTCCATGAGCTGCCAGAGGTCGGATTTCGATTCGCCGGGCGCGGAGACGAGCTGATGCCAGAACTGGGTGCGCCGCTCGGCGTTGCCATAGGCGCCTTCCTTCTCCACCCACATCGCGGTGGGCAGGATCAGATCGGCGGCAAGCGCGGTCACCGAGGGATAGGCGTCCGAGACCACGATGAAGTTCTCGGGGTTGCGGAAGCCCGGATAGATTTCTTCGTTGATGTTGGGACCGGCCTGAAGGTTGTTGTTGACCTGAACCCAATAGGCGTTGATCAGGCCGTCCTTCAGCATCCGGCTTTGCAGCACGGCATGTGCGCCGGGCTTGTCGGGAATGGTGCCTTCGGGCAGCCGCCAGATGTGCTCGGCGTGATCGCGGTGCGCCTTGTTGGTGACGACCATGTCGGCGGGCAGGCGGTGCGAGAAGGTGCCGACCTCGCGCGCGGTGCCGCAAGCCGAGGGCTGGCCGGTGAGCGAGAACGGGCTGTTGCCGGGCGCGGAGATCTTCCCGGCCAACAGATGGATGTTGTAGACGAGGTTGTTGCACCAGACGCCGCGGGTGTGCTGGTTGAAACCCATGGTCCAGAACGAGACCACCTTGGTCTTGGGATCGGCATAGAGCTCGGCGAGCGCCTCGAGACGGTTGAGCGGCACGCCCGACATCTGGGCGGCTTTCTCCAGCGTGTACTCGGACACGAACTTGGCGAATTCGTCATAGCTCATGTCGGTGGCGTCGTTGGGTTTCGCTGCACCGGTCGCCTTCTTCTGCAGCGGATGCTCCGGCCGCAGGCCATAGCCGATGTCGGTCTGGCCGCGCTTGAACACGGTATGCGCGGCGACGAAATCCTTGTTGACGCGGCCGGTCTTGATGATGTGGTTGGCGATGGCGTTGAGGATGTAGAGATCGGTCTGCGGCTTGAACACCATGCCGATGTCGGCGAGGTCGAACGAGCGATGCTCGAAGGTCGAGAGCACGGCGACGCGAACATGCGGTGCAGAGAGCCGGCGGTCGGCCAGGCGCGTCCACAGGATCGGGTGCATCTCCGCCATGTTGGAGCCCCACAGCACGAAGGCATCGGTCGCCTCGATGTCGTCGTAGCAGCCCGGGGGCTCGTCGATGCCGAAGGTGCGCATCATGCCGGCGACGGCCGAGGCCATGCAGTGCCGGGCATTGGGGTCGATGTTGTTGGTGCGGAAGCCGGCCTTGAACAGTTTGGAGGCGGCATAGCCTTCCCAGATCGTCCACTGGCCGGAGCCGAACATGGCGACGCCGTTCGGGCCGCGCTTCTTGATCGCCTCCTTCCACTTCAGCTCCATGATGTCGAAGGCTTCGGTCCAGGACACAGGCGTGAACTCGCCGTTCTTGTCGTACCTGCCGCCCGTCTTGCGCAGCAGCGGCTGCGTCAGGCGGTCGTGGCCGTACATGATCTTGGAGAGGAAGTAGCCCTTGACGCAGTTGAGGCCGCGATTGACCTCGGACTTGATGTCGCCATGGGTGGCGACGACGCGGTTGTCCTTGGTCGCGACCATCACCGAGCAGCCGGTGCCGCAGAAGCGGCACGCGGCTTTGTCCCATTTCAGTTCAGTGGCCTGGCGTTCGGCGACGAGATTGGCGGCAAGCGCCGGCACCGGCATGCCTGCGGCGGCCGCTGCGATCGCGGCGGCCTCGAGCTTCAGCATCTGGCGGCGGTCGAGCTTGGGCGATGTCATGATGGCTCTTCCTGACTCAGGCGGTTTCGATGGCGTGGAAGACGAGGGCTGCGGAATAGACGTTCGGCAGCGACTGGATGGTGTTGAGCAGGGTGCCGAGGCTGCCGGCATCGGGCGCTTCGGTCACGACGACGAGCTTGCCGCGCGCGTCGCGGCCGTAAATCTCGCAGCCGGGCAGCGCGGTGATCTCGGCTTCGAGCTCGGCGAGACGTTCGGGCCGCGCCTGCACCAGGATGCTGGCGATCTCGGCGCCCGGCGGCGCGATGATGCGATCGGCGCTGAGCACCCGGCCGGTGATCAAGGCACGGCGGTTGAGTGTGTGGGGGGCGGCCTGGGCCATGATGCCTGTCTTTCGCTTCAGGGGAATCAATGCGAGGCGGCTGGTGGGCCGGGAGGCCCGGCGAACATCTGGTAGATCCAGACGCCCAGGCCGTAGGAGCCGACCGTTCCGACCGCGAGGACGGGCATCACGACCGCGGTCAGGAACAGGAAGGCGAAAATCTCCATGCGCTTACGGCGCACGCGTGTCATCGCGTCGTCGGGGGCCGACATATTCGGTCTCTTTGAAATGCGGGGGGAATTGAGACGGCATCCGGGCCGTCGCCTTGACACACACCTTAAATGCGTGCGGGCCAACGACACGTTGATTTGGATCAATCGGTCGACCCGCCCGGATGTCGCAGCGCTACGTCAAGGTGGGGCGTGGGTCGCGACTCGCCGCTGCGGGATCATTCTCCCGCGCGGTGGAATTGTTGCTCAGTAGACAGCATCGCCTCGCGCATTAAGATGTCGTTAACAACAATAATGCGGGAGAGCGACGCCATGAAGTTCGGCATCTTCTACGAGCTGCAACTGCCGCGGCCCTGGGTAGCCGGTGACGAGCTCAGGCTCTACCAGAACGCGCTCTCGCAGATGGAGCTCGCCGACAAGCTCGGTTACGACCATGCCTGGGTGGTCGAGCATCACTTCCTCGAAGAATATTCGCATTCGCCCTCGCCGGAATCCTTCCTGGCGGCTGCAAGCCAGCGCACGCAGAAGATCAGGCTTGGCCACGGCATTCTCCAGCTCACCACCAATCACCCGGCCCGCGTCGCCGAGCGTGTCGCGGTGCTGGATCTGCTCAGCAACGGGCGCTGCGAGTTCGGCATGGGCGAGAGCGCGTCCATCACCGAGCTGGAGCCGTTCGGCCGCGACATGGAGACCAAGAAGGAGGTCTTCGAGGAGGCCGTCGCTGCGATCTTCCCGATGTTCAGGGACGCCGGTAGCGAGCATCACGGCAAGTATTTCGATATTCCCTTGCGCAATGTCGTGCCGAAGCCGGTGCAGAAGCCGCATCCGCCGCTGTGGATGGCCTGCTCGCAGCTGCCGACGATCGAACGCGCCGGCCGCCACGGCTTCGGCGCGCTCGGCTTCCAATTCGTCAGCGCCGATGCCGCGCACGCCTGGGTGCACGCTTATTACAACGCGATGACCAAGCGGCTGCACAAGCTGGCCGACTACGAGATCAACCCGAACATGGCGCTGGTCTCGTTCTTCATGTGCGCGAAGACGGACGAGGAGGCGCGTGCGCGCGCCGACGGCGCCACCTTCTTCCAGTTCGCGCTGCGCTTCTACGGCGCCGCGCAGAACCGCCAGCGGCCCGTGCCCTACACCGTCAACATGTGGGACGAATACAACAAGTGGAAGCGCGACAATCCGGAAGCCCAGGAGGCGGCGCTGCGCGGCGGCCTGATCGGCTCGCCGGAGACGATCCGCAGGAAGCTGAGGCGCTTCCAGTCTTCGCACATCGACCAGGTCATCCTGCTCAACCAGGCCGGCAAGAACAGTCACGAGCATATCTGCGAATCGCTGGAGCTGTTCGGCCGCGAGGTGATGCCGGAGTTCCAGAACGATCCGGCACAGGCCGAATGGAAACGAGGCGTGATGAGCGGCGAGATCAAGCTGGAAGAGATCGACACGGAGGCCTTCACCGACCGCTACGGCAAGCTCGCGTTCAACGTTGCGCGGGCGGGGTAGGGCGCGCATAGACCTCTTGCCACGGAGCAGACGCGCGTCGGTTCAGCGACGCGGCATGTCCATTGATCTAGCGCAAGGCTAGTTCGCAAGTCCGGCGCACAAATGCGTCCGGCTGCGCGTCGATGGTCGTGCCGTTGGAGGGAGCCGTGTCGTGCACAAAGGCTTCGGTCCGACGGTCGCGTCACGCTGGTGGAATTCTTCGACTACAATTGCGGCTATTGCCGGCGTGCTCTGTCCGACAAGATGGTTCTGCTGCAGGAAGATCGCGAACTGCGCATCGTGCTCAACGAACTTCCGATTCTCGGCACTGCCTCGACCGAGGCCGCAGGCGTGGCAGTGGCGGTGCGGATGCAGGATCGGGCCGGGGAGAAGTATCTCGCGTTCCACCGCCGTCTGCTCGGCGGCCGCGGCCCTGCGGATCGCGCGAGCGCGCTCGCCGCCGCCCGCGAGGAAGGCCTCGACATGGCACGCCTGGAGCAGGACCTCTCGAGCGACGAAGTACGGCGGACCTTGGACGAGAACGCCGCGCTCGCCCGGGACGTCGGCATCAAGGGCACGCCCGCCTATGCGGCAGGCCTGAAGGAAAAGATCGCGGCGGAGCGGTCGAGATAGCGCGACGTCGCGGCTTGCACAGTCGTTTGGTCATCCAGCGGTGCGACCTGGGAGGCACCGGATGCACCACCCGTATCGAGCATATAGAGCCGACCTCCGTCTTTCGGCGTATCGCGGTAGCTGTTAAAATCGGCACAAAGCGATAGGGAGAGAACGATGCGGGCCGATGCGATGGTCTCCAATCCAGCGGCGGGCGACATTGCGCCGGCCGTGCTCGCCATCGGCCGCCCCGATTTCCCGAATGTGCTGATCCAGACGCTGCGTGGCCAGGCCGGGGTCGGCCATTGCATGGTGTTCGCGCTGAGCCGGGCTGGTGCGGCGAGCTGCCTGCTTGATGCCGGCAACATCCCCATCGGCGGCGATCTCGGTGCCGCCTATGCCGGCCGGTTCCACGAATCCGATCCCAATCGCGATGCGCTGTTCGAAGGCAAGGGCAGTGCGCCGATCATGCTGCCGGCGTTCGCGCCGCGCATGTACGGGGCGCGCTACCGAAAGATCTTCTTTCAGGATTCCGGCATCGTCGACAAATGCGCGACCGCGATCTGGGTCGACAACACCTGCTTCTACGTCAATTTCTATCGCATCGCCGCGCAGGGCCGCTTCAGTGCCGTGCAGCGCGACCGCCTCGCGGCGATCGCACCGGCGATCGCCGCGAGCGTGGCGCGCCATTTCCAGCACAGCGCCGCGCCCGATCAGACGCTCGCGACGCTGTTTGCGACCTGCGCGCCGCTGGCCGGTCTCTCGCCGCGTGAGCAGGAGGTCTGCCGAAGCATCCTCGAAGGCTTCAGCTCCGAGGCGATCTCGCAGACGCTCGGCATCAGCCTGCATTCGACGCTGACCTATCGCAAGCGCGCTTATGAACGGCTCGGCATTTCCTCGCAGAGCGAGCTGTTCTCGATCGTGCTGCGGCTGCTCGCGGGGCCGGGCAGCTTGAACTGAGGGGACTCCGGCGGATCAGCGACGGCTCCTCACGAGCCCTGTGAGCCCACTGCGGTTAGGGTGGCATCATTGTCGGCAAGGACAAGCGAATCCGCTGTGAGAAATCGGCTGCGCCATCGGCCGCCTGTGCAGCTTCGTTGATCAAGGACGCCCGCCTCAGTTCATCAAACGGCAGCGTCGCCTCTACCCGGCCGGAGTGGTAGAGATAGCTGTCGATCAGTCCGTTGAACAGGTGTCGAATGTCGAAGCGCCCCCGCCGGCCCGCCGCATTTGCGTAGCGCACGATGTTGATCGTGCAGCTGTTGGTCAACAGGTGGTAGAACTCCGGCTGATCGGCGAGCTCGTTGATGCGCGTCAAATAGATCATCAGCAGCCGGCGCGCGTCGTCAGCCGATGTATTGAGGCGATACAGGTAGACCGGCTCGTGGCGGTGGTTGGTGCGCACGCCCACAACATCACGCTCTTCACCCACCACGTAGATCAGCTCGAATTGCTTGAACAAGGAGGCGACGGGCGCAAAGCCTTCGCCAACCTCGGGACGCGTCTCGATGGAGATGGCCAGTGGTGGCGCATTGTCGAAGACAAAACTCACGAACGTGTGTCCGACTGGCCCCTCGGTGAAATAGGAAACGTAGAAATCGAGGGCCATCAAGTGCGACAACGACACCTCGCGCTCCTCGTAGCGCACCGTGAAGTCGCTTCGACTCCGGTAGTCGAAGTTACGGACACCGGTCAGGCGCACGCGGTCACCGTCGATGACCGCCCGCGGCATCACCGCGACTTCCGGTCGCCAATGGCGATCGTGTGATGGAGGGATTGAGATCCACCATGCGACGACACCGAGAAACATGACGAGGAAGAGAACGGACATGCGCCGTTGGCGCGAACGCCAGAGCGCCCAGATCGCAAAGCCCGCAAACGCTCCGGCCGAAATCGTCCGCAGCCCGCCCCAAGGCAAGTTCGAGTAATAGATGGCCAGCACGGCCCATGTGACGAGCATGATCCGAATGAGAAAGCCGATTGGCTTTCTCGGCCACCTCACCAGCATTGATACGAATTTACGGACTGAAATCACCTGGTCGCTCCTGCCGCAAAGCTTTGGCGATGCCTTTCGACAGCTCCGTTGTGTCAGATCACCTGTCGTTTCATTGCGAATGTATACACGCTACAGTAGGTCTTCGCGAGCTGGAAGCGATGGCCTCGTTTTATCGCGCGTTGGATTGATCCAAAGGGCGGCGCGACCTTCGCAGCCACTCGGGGGTTCGAGAAAAAGAAGGCGCCGAAATAAGGGAGCGAACCATGAATGTAACCGATCGTCGCAGCGCGCTTCGGGGAGTTCTGTGTGTTGCGTTGGTCGCGGGTTGCGGCGCCACTCTGCTGCCCGCCGGAGCCAAGGCCATACCCCTTGCACTTAACAAGGACCTTCCGGCCGAATCCGGCGATCTGACACACAAGGCGCAAGTCGGCATAGGACCGCCACCGCGTCCCCTCCCGGAGCGCCATCGCCGGCGTCGGCGCCGCCGCCGCCGCTGGGAGTGCTGGTGGCGCAGAGGGCGTCGCGTTTGCGGCTACAGGAATTGGCGTTAGTCAGACTTGTTGAGCGGAGGGTTGGTGGGGGATCCGCCGTCCAGACACTCATCAGCTCAGCGCTCGGGGAAAATAGCATGACCGCTTATGACAGCAGTCCACGTTTGCCCGCCGACAATCTGTCCGCACCCCCCGTCTGGGTATGCGTGCTCCTCGGATTGGTGATGATCCTCGCAGGATTCCTGGTGTTGGGAGATGTGGTACTCGTAACGATCATCAGCGCGATGTTCATCGGCTGGATCTCCATAGCCACTGGCGCGTTCGAAATCATCCACGCGATCTGGACCAAGGGGTGGGGCGGATTTCTGTGGCAGGTGCTTTTGGGCGTCCTGTACATCGCGTTCGGTGCGGTGCTGGTGAGCCAACCAGTCGCCAGCGCCCAGATACTCACCTTCGTACTGGGCTTGTTGCTGCTGATATCCGGATTTGTCCGACTCTTTCTGGGCTTCAGCCACTGGAAGGATGCGGGCTGGGTGATGCTGCTGTCCGGCGCATTCGGAGTTCTCGCCGGCCTCGTCATCCTCACGGGATTCCCGATGACGGGCCTTTGGGTGCTCGGATTTGTGCTCGGCGTCGACCTGATCTCTCACGGCATAGCCTGGCTGACCTACGCATGGCGGCCGACGGCGAGAACGGCATAGCGGAAGTGAGTCGATAAAAGGGAGTGCGCTGATGGCGATCGCAGCTGAAAGACCAATCCTCCTGATCAAGAAGCTCGCGGGTATCGTTCTCCTGCTTTTCGGCTTGCTATTCACGGCGCTCGGCTTGAGCAGCGAGTCCAGCGGATTCACCGCGATCGGTGTTGCCTTCCTTGTTGCTGGCGCGATCTTCCTGGTTCTCAAGATCATGAGGCGCAACCAGGGCGATCCGCTCTGACCGAGCTCGCAAGATCGGTCTGTCGCTGCGAGAGCCATGCACAGCATCGCAATCGCGAAGGTCTGGCCGCGTCGACCGAACGCAGCCGATACGCAACGAGAGGGGCCGTGCGCGGTGATGTCAGGAACTCTCTTGGATAAATTGTACAGCGCGCGGCGGATCCGGCCGTCGATGAGCGGAACATGCCATTCGTTGGCGATCGCGGTGGTGCTCTCGACCTGGCTCGGTGGAGCGAGCCTGGCGCAGCAAGCGCTTCAGGCAGGTGGCGCGGCCACGCTCTTTCAGAACGTCCGCATCTTCGATGGCAAGAGCGCCACGCTGTCTGCCTCCTCCAACGTCTTGGTGCGCGGCAACAAGATAGAATCAATCTCGCTACAGCCGATAGCGGTGGATAGCCCGGCGGACATTCGCATTGTCGAAGGCGGCGGACGCACACTGATGCCCGGCCTCATCGACAACCATTGGCATGCGATGTTGATCCGGGTCACGCCGGCACAGTCGTTCGGCGACGTCGGCTACGTCAATCTTGTCGCTGGCGACGAGGCCACGCACACTCTCATGCGCGGCTTTACTACCGTTCGAGATGTGGGCGGGCCGGTGTTTGGGCTCAAAAGCGCCATCGACGAAGGTATCATCAAGGGTCCGCGCATTTATCCGTCCGGCGCGGTCATTACTGTCACGAGTGGGCATGGGGACTTCCGCCAGCTTTCCGACCTGCCGCGGACGATCGGCGGCATGCTCACCCGCATGGAAAAGACCGGTGGGGCAATGATTGCGGACAGCCCCGACGAGGTCCGCGTCCGTGTCCGCGAGCAGCTCATGCAAGGCGCTTCCCAGGTCAAGTTGACGGCTGGCGGCGGAGTGTCATCGCCTTTCAGTCCGATCGACGTGACCACGTTCACCGAACCCGAAATGCGCGCCGCCGTTGAAGCGGCAGAGAATTGGGGCACGTATGTCGCTGCGCATGCCTTTACGGCTGCTGCGATTCGGGGAGCCATTGCGGCTGGGGTGAAGTGTATCGAACACGGTTTCCTGATGGACGACGCAACGGCGAAACTGATGGCGGAGAAGGGTGTTTGGCTGAGCCTGCAGCCTCTCCCCGAGGATCTGAGGCTCGGCTTTCCTGTCGGCTCCATCCAGCGAGCCAAGGCGGATGAGGTCTGGCCCGGCATAGCCAGATCCTACGAGCTGGCGAAGAAGTACAAGATCAAGACGGCGTGGGGCACCGACGTCCTGTTCTCCGCAGCGCTGGCGCGCCAACAGGGGGCCATCCTGGCCTCACTCGCTCGCTGGTACACGCCCGCCGAGGCGCTGACCATGGCGACATCGACGAACGCCGAACTGCTGGCGCTGTCGGGCAAGCGGAATCCCTATCCCGGCAAGCTCGGCGTCGTGGAACAGGGCGCACTCGCGGATCTGCTGCTCGTCGATGGAAATCCCCTGGACAATATCGGCCTTCTTGCCGACCCCGCCAACAACTTCAAGATCATCATGAAGGATGGAATTATCTACAAGGATGCGCTTGCCCGTTAGCAGCAACGCATCGCTCTGTTCGATGGACAAGTCGCGCGCGATCCCAAGGTTACCTGCTTCTCGCACGAGCGTTCGCGCGCCATCGCTCGGGGAGGCTCTGCGGCGAGGCGGCCGGTTTCCACTGCAGGGACACGACCCAGTTGTCGAAGACCGTGTTGAAGCTTCCGGACTGGTACGAGAAGTTCTCGCCCGCCGGCCAAAAGTCACCGGCATCGGCTGCGTAGGTAAAGAGCGTCCAGGTATGGGGCTTCTTCCAGAACGCGTTGCCGCCGTCCGGGTCCCCGTCGAGGGCGCTGAAGTCGAGGAAGAGCCAGAGAGGTGCATTCTTGGTGCCGAGGTTCGTATCCGGCGAGTTGAACTGCAGCGCGTTCCAGTAGATCCCAGGTCCGGCTCCGGGATCAGCATCGTCCACGAGCTTCTGCAGCCGCCAATAGAAGCTCGCGTCGCCGGTCATAGTGGTCTCGCCGGTGAACGTGATCAGGCCAGCCTGCGGGCCTGACTGGATGATGCCGCTGATGGAGGTGGTCCCGCTGATTGTTCCGCTCCCTTGTAATATGCCGCCGGGAGCAGGTGTATCGGTGCCGGTCGCTGCAATGGTGACCGGGCCCGAGACCGTCCCACCGTTCATGAACAGTGTGCCCGACTCGCCGACAACAACCGCGCCGGTCACCGTGCCGGCGACCTCCAGCGTCGCCGCGTAGGATACCAGCACCTCGCCGGCACCCGTTGCTGATCCACCGGTGCCGCCGGCAATCAGCGTACCCCCATTGACCCTGATCAGACCGGAAAGCGTGTCGCTGCTGTCTGCACTCAGGGTCAGCGTGCCGGGACCGAAGATCGTCAGGCCCGCCGATCCCTCGATGGCGGCTGCGATCTGCGAACTACCGCCGGTAGCATTGGTGTAGATCAGGCCTTCTGCCGCGCCGAACGAAAGGCTCGCAGTAGCGATGCTGCCGCCGTTCATGATGAGGCCCGCGGCGTCGCCGCTCGCCTGGCTTCCGACCAGAATGCTCGCATCGCCGCCCGTAATCGCCCCGCCGTTCACTTCGAGCGCCGCCACCTGCGGCACACCGCCGCTCTCGACCGCCTGGCTGTCGACGACCTCGTAGACGGCATCGGCCGGAACGTCGTTGATGCTGACATCCGTCGACGACACGGTCGCCGCGCTCGCGAAGCCCTCGGAGGGCGAATAGGTCAGGAACTTGCCCGAGCTGGCCGCGTCGTCGTCCTCTCCGAGAATGTAGGGAGCGACGATCCCGTTCGTGATGATGGGCAGGTTTGCTCCCGTTCCTGCCACGAACACCTGTTGCGTCAGCCCAAGCTGGGCCATGCCGCCGCCCGGCACGATAACAAGAGTTCCGCCGGGGTTGCGGACAATGTTCGTCAGGGTACCGTCGTCATTGCCCCCGATCACGACGCGATAGTTGCCGCTTCCGGAAAGCTGCAAGGCGCCTCCCGTAGGGCCGATGACGAACGTCGCCAGAGATCCCGAGGCGATCTGCACATCGACCGTCGCGCCGTCCGAACGAAGCTCGAGTATTCCGCCGTTCGTCACCATCACCCTGAAGCTGCCAAATGGTGTGCCGGATGTCCGGGTACTTGCCAGCGTCCCGGCGCCTACGGTGTTGTGTCCTATCAGCTGGTTCGTGTTGGTGAGCAGGAGCGTGCCTTCGCCGTATTTGTGGAGGCCGCCCAGCCCGGAGATCGGCGCGACCACGGTCAGCGTGCCGCCGTTCGTGTTGATGACCTTAGGCTGGTTGATCGTCCAAGTGCTGGGTTCATATCCGGATGTCGAGGGCAGCGCCGACGGCGAGATCGCCCAAGCTTGCCCCTGCCAGAGCACGGCGTAGACGCCCCACCCGGTGAGCGCGTCGGTGACGACCTGGCTGTAGTCTTCGGAGGGGAGCGGCTGATTTTCCAGCGTCCATCCGCTGGGCATCTGCGCGATCTGGACGGTCTGCGGATTGCTGGACGGGAGGTTGGGTACGTTCTCGAACGAGGCGGGGAAAGCGTTGTTGATGGTGATCGTGCCACCCGTCAGGTTCACTGTGAGCGGCGCGAGGACATGGCCGCCGCTATTTTCCATGTATCCCTTCGTCGTCTGGGAAACGGAAAACCAGCCAACCGCGAAATTGGCCAAGACGATCGTCTGCGGACTCTCGGACACGTTCGGGGCCAACTGATCGGCGAGCCACGCGAGGTCCGGATTGGAAGTGCTCGTCAACTGATAGAGATCAGGCCCGATTCCGCAGGCCGACAGATAGTCGGCCATCCCGCTCGTCATGCCGTCCACGAAGCTGCCGCTCTCGCTCGACGTCCGCATCAAGCCCGCGACCACCCTTTCCAGATTGATCGCCACGGGGTCGTCCTCGCCGTTGTAGACCACAGGAGCAACCTGCGTGAAGCCGTTTGCCGACAGCCAGTAAAGGCCCATGACCATCGACGTCGGGCCGCAATAGGCTTCACCGTCCCCCGGCAGGCTCTGCCCGTAGGGCCCGAAATCGGTCTGGATGATCGAAGGCGTGCTCGTGATGGGGTCTTTCCACATGGGGCTGGTCCACTCCTGTCCGACAAGGCCACGGTACGCGCTTGAGCCGCAGGTTAATGTCCCGTTAATTGAGGGGCACAACTTGTGGATACGTTAATGAGTCAATGCTGTCTAAGAGTGTAGAGCGGAATCTTGAAAGTACGCAAGCTGGGTCTCCAGCTTGGCCGGCAGGGACGGCCTAGGAGTTCAAGCGCGGGCCGCCGAGCGGCAGCATGTTCATCGTGAGTGGCGCATATCTGCCACCAGCGGCGATGTCCTGCGGCAGGGCCTGATAACAGGTGGTGTCGCGGCCGGTCCGCGTAACGCGAACGTCTACTTCTGAGGCGTGCTGCGAATCCTGGAAGTGGCACCTTTGAGATATGGCGATCGGCTCTGAAGATGTTCGTTCATTGGGGGTAGACCGGAAGTACCCGACTGACTGCTAAAACGGCGCCTTGACCCGGAGCGGAAGTTCCGTGCTCGATGATCGCAACGCGATCTCCAGCCGTCGCGCAAAGCAGGGCATTCGGCGACCAACGCCTGAGCTTCGCCGATGGCTGTCGATCACGTCAGAGAGTCGAGACGTTATCAACGGCGGTCATCGATAGTGCAGCAAGCGGCCACTTCTGGCGCGTGGCTGACCCTAGCTCGGCGCTGCGGACTCTGCTTCCTGATGATCACGCGAGCAGGCCCATGCAAACCGTCAGGGCTGCCATTGACCCTGAGCAGACTAGTCCTGTTGGGGTAGACCGGCAGCAGTACCCGACTGACTGCTAAAACGGCGCCTTTGACCCGGAGCAGAACTCCACGATATGCCTCTCGTCGGCGCGTCGATGTCCTGCCGATACGCGACGACCTGATCGGCTCCGGTCTCGCAGCCTTGCGCCGCCTTGGAATGACAGGCGTCCCCTCCGCGCTTACGCGCCCTCGCCTTCAGGACAATTGACGATCGCTCGAGCTCCCCACATTTCCAGATGCGACCGAATGCCACTGGATGACTTGACGAATCTCAAGAACTGCTGCCGCCTAGTTGCAACGATGGCTTCATCACATGGACCTGGTGAAAAACCAGGTGGCTCTTCTGGCCGCCCATCCGCCAGATAACGTCAAAGCCCCGGCACGCCGTCTTCTGCCCCGGGCAACCGTGAGAATCCTCTCCTCCCGCATATTCGCGAATCGAACTGTTCGAAAGCAGCTTCGCTGAGGATTTGGCGTCTAAATTACGATGGTGAAATCAACGACAAGTGGCTGAGTTACTGGCTCTGACTACGTCTAAAACGACGCGATTACCGTCAGTGAGCGGAGCAATCTACGTGCTGTTTAATTCTTATCAGTTCATACTTGTATTCCTGCCTGCCGTACTGTTCGGCTATTTTGCCCTACGTCTCTTTGCAGCCAAAGCCGTCACCTTACTTTGGTTGATTGGCGCATCCCTTGCGTTTTATGCGGCTTGGGATCCATGGAATCTTCTGGTGCTCTTTACGAGCATCGGCCTCAATTTTATCTGCGGCACGAGCCTCGCGGCTCGCGCGCGAAGCGGAAGGCCAACCCGACTTCTGCTTACTGTGGGCATAGCATTTAACCTCTGCATGATCGGCTATTTCAAGTATGCAGGCTTTCTTGCCGCCAACGTCAATACGATTTTTGGAACCGACATTCCTGTCCTTGATCTGGTGTTGCCGCTAGCGATTTCGTTTTTCACCTTTCAGGAGATTGCCTACCTGGTCGATTCATCACGGGGCGAAACGTACGGGTACCGCTTCAAGGATTACGCGCTGATGGTGGTGTTCTTCCCGCACTTGATCGCCGGGCCGATCGTCAATCACCGGATTTTAATGCGTCAATTCATGAGCAAGGAGCAATTGAGCGCGAGGGCCCCAACACTTGCGCTCGGAACCGGCCTATTCGTATTCGGCCTCGCAAAGAAGGTGCTGTTCGCTGATGGCATGGCGCCACAGGCCAACCTGATTTTCGACGGTCTGGCTAAGGGAGCTTCGCCGACCTTTGCCGAAGCCTGGGTTGGAGCCTTGGCGTATACGTTGCAACTCTATTTCGACTTCTCCGGCTATTCCGACATGGCGATCGGATTGGGCCTTCTGTTCGGGGTTCGCCTTCCGCTGAATTTCAACTCGCCGTATAAGGCAGAGAACCTCATCGATTTCTGGCGGCGCTGGCACATGAGTCTGTCGGTGTTTCTCCGCGATTATCTTTATTTTGCTCTCGGCGGCAGCCACCGAGGGGAAGTACGGCGGTTCGCAAACCTGATCATCACCATGCTGCTCGGCGGGCTGTGGCACGGCGCGGGATGGACATTCGTCTGCTGGGGAGCGTTTCATGGCTTCGGGCTGGCCATATGCCATTTCTGGATACGTCTCTTCGGTACTGCCCAACGCGGCGGTGCTAGTCGATCTGGGGCCATAGTTGGCCGCACTCTTACCTTGATATTCGTCGTGTTTGGATGGGTGCTGTTCCGTGCGGACTCCATGGGAAGCGCAACCAAGATGATGGAGACGATGATCGGACTGAATGGGTTTGATCTCGGGATCAATGCCGACCGGCAACTGACCACCTTGCTGACGCTAGCGTCAATTGTCGCTTTGTCGGCGATTGCGCTGTTTGCCCCCAACTCACAGCAGTGGTTGGGTTACGATCCGCAGCATCGGGCTGAAGAACATTCCTCCTGGGCCAATCACTTTGCGACTGCCTACCCAGTGCACGGCGTGGCGTTGGGCTGCCTTTTCGTCTTCACTCTGACCCAGATGTCCATCGTGCAATCTTTCCTCTATTTCCAGTTCTAACCGGAGGAATCTAAAATGCAGATGGTCCAGACGGGCGATGAACGTGGCGCCGAACGTCGCGCGCGGGTCTGTCTTGCCGCATTTTCCGTTACGGTCCTCCTGTCGGTGGTTGGATTCTTTGCAGCACTCGCAGCTTTGCGGGCTGTTGATCGCCTGCCGCCGCCTCCGGTATCCGGGACGTGGTGCATCGACGGCCGTTTTGTCTGGCTCAGAGACAACCCGGACTGGAAGAATGCGGCGCTCATCGCGGTGGGGTCGTCGGTGACTTGGCGTAATCTTGATTTCCATGTGGTTCGCACCGAGGGGGGAATCGTAAACGCAGCGCCCTGCGCCCTAACCGTCAATCAGACTCGTTATATGGCGGAGTTTCTTCTCTCGCGCGCATCGAACGCAAAAGCTGTAATGATGGTCCTTGCACCGCGAGACTTCCAAGGCTGTTCGAGGAGTCCGACTGCATTTTTCGATCCTGATCTGGTCGATCAATTCATTGATCGAAAACTAAGCAACAAACTACGTAGGGCGTGGCTTCGCTTTCGTAACTTTCGTCTCAAAGACGTCTTCTTTCACGTGCTTTACGCCGAAGAGCGCCGCTCCGAGTTGCAGTTTGACGAGTTTGGATCTGGCCCCCTGGTCAGGGACGTGCCGGACGTGGGATACCCGGTCAAGCCAGAGTCCAGTTGCTATTCGGAACTAACCGGCCTCGCCACCTGGCTCGAATCGAAGGGCATTCAGTTCGTTGCGGTGACTTTTCCCGTTATGCCGGGGTGGGCCGCACGTCACGACCGATCCCGCTCGATACGAGAGCAATTTAAATCCGCGGTCGCATCTGCGCTTGCCCCTACCAAAGCAATTTTGGTCGATGGCATGACCGAATGGCAAGTGCCGGACTCAGCATTTACAGATCCGGTGCATCTACAATGGGCAGAAACGGCTGCGTTCACCCGTTATGTCTGGAAGGCTGCTCAACAGAGGGGCGCAGACTTGCCTCAGCTAAAGAGTGAGGAAAAATGAAGGAAGCGAGCATTGGAAGCAGGAGAGGAGAAGGGCTCAACAAATTGCGGTAATCGGCAAGAAGTGGTGATCGCGGATCTATGCCCTTTCGGCTTCATCGGCAAGTCGAAGCCACTCGAGCTTCTATGCGGGCAAGGTGAGCACGGATTTGAGGATGCGGCTGTTGCGGATCTGCAGCAAAAGCTGAAGAAGCTGGTGCGCAAGACCCGGCCGTTCGCCAAGCGCATTCCCAACAGCGGCATCTGGGTCGAGCCCCGACGAAGGTGGCCGCTGTCCAGCCAAGCCAAATCGACGCGATTGACCCCGAAGCCGCGGTTCATGAAGGGCGGAGCGTGTCCGCTCCGCCGGGCGATTCAAATCTCGACTCGTTCCGCGACGAGAAGCGCGGCGTTCACGCCGCGACCTGAATATCAAGCGGTACTCCCGATTCCTGTGTTGCCGATCAGGAGTTCGGCGTTAACCACAGCTAGCGGTTCCAGTCTGAGCGAAATCGCTTGGAAGTTTCTTAAATTTTGCTGGGTACCTCTCTTGGGCATGGTGACCTGGGGAGAGACGTGAGCAAGCGGGCCAAACGTGGAAAGGCAGAAACGCTCGCACTCCCAGTGGCAGCGAGAGTTGCCATTGGTGCGGTGGCCGTCGCCGCATTGGGGTACGGTTTGCTGTCTCGCCCGGCGAGCGTGCAACTGGCACGGACACCGTCCGCGCGCGAAGCCCGGGCATCGTCAACTCCGGTTTACGTGGCTCCAGTTCATGCGTCCGCGGCGGCTCTCACCCCGGCTCCAGCTCCGATTCCGGTCCCGGCTCCGCTGGTCGAACCGCCAAAAGCCGACGCTGACGCTCCCGGAGCACTCGTCCGCCAGGTGGTTGACTACACGAGCCGCCAGGCCCCGGGCACCGTCATCATCGATACCGGAAACACGTTCCTCTATTTCGTCCTGAACGACAGGCAGGCGATGCGCTATGGCATCGGTGTTGGCCGCGAAGGTTTCACATGGTCCGGTGAGCAGACTGTGGCTCGCAAAGCAGAATGGCCGGATTGGCATCCGCCTGCGGAGATGGTCTCGCGCCAGCCATATCTGCCGCGGTTCATGGCGGGCGGCCCCGGCAACCCGCTCGGCGCCCGGGCGATGTATCTCGGCGAGACCGAATATCGAATTCACGGCACCAACAATCCCGCGACGATCGGGAAGAAGGTGTCGTCCGGCTGTATCCGGCTGACCAACGAGGACGTCACGGATCTCTACGAGCGGGTGAAGGTCGGAGCGAAAGTGATCGTGCTTCCGGCGACCGCAGCCCGCAGGCCGTCCCCGGGAGCGCCGGCCGATGCCGCCTTCCGGTCGCCGGACCCGGCAGCGCCGTCGAAGCGGCCCCTGGCGGCCAACGCGCAGATGATGGCACCTGGACCGAAGATCGCCGAGGCCCGGTAACTCCAACGCCGCCCGTCCCTATCGTTAGGGACAGACGCCGGCGTCGGAGCTCGCTAGTCTCCTGGAAACGAGAATCCAGGAGGGACCGCCTTGAGCACCGCGCCGCGCATCGACATCGACTCTGATACATTCTGGGCCGACCCCTATCCGATGCTCGCGAAGATGCGCAAGGAGGCGCCGATCGCGTTCGTGCCGCAGCTCGGCTCGACGCTGCTGACGGGCCGGGACGACATCTCGATCTCCGAGAAGCAGATCGACGTGTTCTCCTCGCACCAGCCCGCCGGCCTGATGAACCGGCTGATGGGCCACAACATGATGCGCAAGGACGGCGAGGCGCACCAGGTGGAGCGGCGCGCGATGTTTCCGACGGTCTCGCCGAAGACGGTGAAGGCGCATTGGACCGCGCAGTTCCAGGCCCATGCCGACCGCATCATCGATGCGATCGAACCTGGCCGGATCGATTTCATGCGGGACTTCGCGCTGCCCTTCTCCGGCGAATGCCTGAAGTCGATCACGGGCCTCACCAATATCGGCTTTCGGGACATGGATGCGTGGTCGCAAGGCATGATCGAGGGCATCGCCAATTATGCCGGCGATCCCGAGGTCGAGGCGCGCTGCCACGCCGCGACGTCGGGGATCGATGCGGCCATCGACGACATCCTGCCGGTGATGCGCAAGAACCCCGACCAGAGCATTCTCGGCGTCCTTCTCGCCTCGGGCATGCCGATGGAGAGCGTGCGCGCCAACGTCAAGCTTGCGATATCGGGCGGCCAGAACGAGCCGCGCAAGGCGATCGCCGGCACGGTCTGGGCGCTGCTGACCCATCCCGGGCAACTCGATCTCGTGCGCAGGGGCGAAGTGTCCTGGCTGCAGGCGTTCGAGGAATACGCCCGCTGGATCTCGCCGATCGGCATGTCGCCGCGGCGGATCGCAAAGCCATGGAGCATCCGCGACGTCTCGTTCGAAACCGACGAGCGCGTGTTTCTGATGTTCGGCTCCGCCAACCGCGACGAGAGGCACTTCGAGCGCGCCGATGAGTTCGACGTCAGACGAGATACGTCCAGGAGCGTCGCCTTCGGCGCCGGCCCGCATTTCTGCGCCGGCGCCTTCGCCTCGCGCGCCATGATCGCCGACGTCGCCCTGCCGACCGTGTTCGCCCGCGCGCCCCGGATCGAGATCGCTGACGACGAGCCGGTCCGGATCGGCGGCTGGGCGTTCCGCGGGCTGCTCAATCTGCCGGTGAAGTGGCAGCATTAGGCTTCGAGAGGCCCGCCCATCCCTCCTGCCGCACGATGACGTTCTGCCACTGTGTTGCCCGACGGGTCAAGTTGGCTTCGCTAAATGCGAAATTCGTTTCGAAACAAGACCTTGGCTACTGTGCATGGGGTTGTTTCCGCATTTCTTTGCGCTTGGTCCCCGTGCGTTGCGATCGTCACGTTCGCGTGCGGAAAAAATTCGCGCTGCATTCGCGCCGCGGAGTGAAAGATTAATCATGCGCCGCACCTCGCACACAGTGCGCGCATCGCTATTTTTCCGCACGTCTCGACACCTTCGATAAGCCGCACCATCGTCTGGTGGTACCGGAGCCGCGCTTTCGTCCCTCAGCCACCTTTTGTCGGCGGACGATCGTACCTAAATAAGAGGGAACCCCCGCCTTCGGGGCGCAATGCCATGAATGTAGTGCCTCGCGATCTCATGACTGAAATCCCCGTCTCGTCCGCCGATTTCCGCGGCGCCATGCGCCACCTCACCGGCGGCGTCAGTGTCATCACCGCGGGGCGGGGCGAGGATATTACAGGCATGACGGTGACCTCGGTCAGCTCGCTGTCGGTCGAGCCGCCGACGCTGCTGGTCAGCATCAACCGCGATGCCTCGTCCTTTCCGCTGATCCGCCGCCACGGCGCTTTCGGCGTGAACATCCTCAATGCCGACCAGCTCGAGATTGCCGAGCGCTTTTCCGGCAAGGGCGGGCTGAAGGGTGCCGATCGCTTCAATGGCGCCAAATGGGTGACGGCGGTCTCCGGCGTTCCGCTCCTGGTTGGCGCGCTCTCGGCCTTCGATTGCGAAGTCGAGGAGATCGTCGAACGCCACTCGCACGGCATCGTCATCGGCCGTGTCAGGCATATCAGGAACTCGGCCCGCACCGCCGCGCTGGCCTATTGGCACGGCCAGTATCTGGCGGTGGATCAGGACGACGACGCGGCCAGGCTCGCGGATGTCAGCCTTCCCGCGCGCGGTCGGCGCGGCATTTGATCGCCGCGCGTGGCGGCGCGGAAGGCTGGCCTTTTCCCCGTCGTCGCTCTAGAAGCGCCCTGAGCCTTCCCGCCGGGGCGGCAATGGAGCGGAACGATGAAGCGCATCGCGATCCTAGCGTTCTACGCCGTCGGCGCGCTTGCGATCGCCTATCTCGCGCTCTACGCCTACGCGATGTTCTCAGGCTCTCCGATCGTGCCGGGCGACCCCATCCACATCTTCCGCAAGCCCGACGCGCCGAGTTATTCGTGACGACACTCTCTCCTCGTCATGGCCGGGCTTGACCCGGCCATCCACGTGCATCGGCAATTTGGGATCGACGCGGATGCCCGCGTCAAGCCCGGGCATGACGGAAGAGTGCGTGGCTATCCCCGCAAGATCGCCAGCGCCAGCGCCTGCGCGCGGGGCACGATGCTGTCGATCTCGAGATATTCCTCCGGCGTGTGCGCAAGCCCGCCGACCGGGCCGAGGCCGCAGATCGTCGGCGTGCCGACAGCGGCGGTGAAGCCGGAATCGGCGCAGCCGCCGGAGAACTCGCCCTGCAGCGTGGTGAGGCCGACCTGTCTTGCGGCAGCCTGATAATTTTCGAACAGCGCCTTCGAATCCGCGCTCTGCACCACCGGCACGAACTCGCCCTTGATCGTGAGCGTTGCACTCGTGCCCGGCACGTAGGACGTCGCGACGATCGTCTCGATTGCGGCCATCACCCTCGCGCGATCCGCCGGATCGACGTAACGCAGGTCGATCTGGCCTTCGGCGTAGGGCGCCGTGGTGTTGACGGACTGCCCGCCCGAGACGAGGCCGACATTCAGCGTGATGCCCTTGTCGAGGTCGGTCAGCGCATGGATCTGCACGATCTTGTGCGCGAGCTCGCCGATCGCGCTGATCCCGGCAGCAAAATTGGCGCCGGAATGTGCGGCTTTGCCGGTGATGCCGAGATGCATGAAGATGCCGCCCTTGCGGCCGGTGACGATATTGCCGGTGGGCCGGCCCGGCTCGGAATTGAACACCGCGCGCGCGGCGCGTCCCTCGCGTTCGATCACCGGGCGCGAGGAGGGCGAGCCGATCTCCTCGTCCGAGGTGATCAATACCTTGATCGGGTGCGGTGAGTCGCCGAATTTGTGGAAGGCGGTCGCCACGAACACGTTCATGACGAGGCCGGATTTCATGTCGGCGACACCCGGTCCATAGGCGCGGCTATCTCGAATCGTGAACGGACGCCGCTTGGCCTCGCCCTTGCCGAATACGGTGTCGCGATGCCCCATCAACAGCACCGGCTTCTCGTTGCTGCCGGGTTTTGCAACCTCCGCATGGATCGCATCGCCGAAGGTGGCGTTGGCCTCGCGCCGGAACGGAATGCCGTGCTCGGCAAAGTGGCGCTCGAACCGCGCACCGACCGCATCGACGCCTTCCTTGTCGTAGGACCCGGAATCGATGTCCACGACGTCGCGGAGCAGATCGATCATCGCCTGCCGCTGCGACGCCAGCCAATCCGTGATTTGAGCTTCAGACATGTTTACCCTCGTGTGGCTCCAGGGCGGGGTTATAGGGCGTTGTGCCGGCTTGACCTAGTCGCCGAATGCGGCTCCCCTTTGCATTCGAAGCAGCCAAAGTTCTTTCACCGTCACCCTGAGGTGGCCGCTTCTTCAGCGGCCCTCGAAGGGCGACGGCCCGGCTGTGGCCGTTCATCCTTCGAGGCTCCGCAGGCGATGCGTTCGCATCGCGCGCTTCGCACCTCAGGATGACGGGGCGGGTACTGGTGCGCGCCAAACGAAAATGCCCGGGACGGGCCCGGGCACTTGCATCCTCGATACTTGCGAGAGGCCGCCTACGCCCCCATCATCGGCATCCGCGGATACTCACCCGGCGTTCCCGCGGGCGGGATCGGGATGCCGCCGTCGGCATATTCGTTGAGCTTGTTGCGCAGCGTGCGGATCGAGATGCCGAGGATGTTGGCGGCATGGGTCCGGTTGCCGAGGCAGTGCTTCAGCGTCTCCAGGATGAGGTCGCGCTCGACATCGGCCACGGTGCGCCCCACGAGTGCGCGAGTCACCTGCTCGGCGGCCATGGTGGCATGCGCCACGGCCGGCGCGGTCTTGGCGAGATCGAGGCGGTCGCCGTCCGGCGTGATGATGGCGTCGGGTCCGATCTCGTCGCCCTGCGCCATCAGCACCGCGCGGTGCATGGTGTTTTCGAGCTCGCGGACGTTGCCCTGCCAGCGGTTGGCGGAGAGCACGCGGCGGGCTTCCGCCGAGATCGGGCGCAGCGGCACGCCGTTGGCCTCGGCATATTTCTTCACGAAGTGCTGGGCGAGCTCCAGGATGTCGGCAGGGCGCTCGCGCAGCGGCGGAATCTTCAAATTGACGACGTTGAGGCGGAACAGGAGGTCCTCGCGGAAGGAGCCCTCGCGTACGGCGTCGACCAGGTTGCGGTTCGAGGTCGCGATGATGCGGATGTCCACCGGCACCGGCTTGGTGCCGCCGACGCGATCGATCACGCGCTCCTGGATGGCGCGCAGCAGTTTCGATTGCAGGCGGACGTCCATCTCCGAGATTTCGTCGAGCAGCAGCGTGCCGCCGGTCGCCTCCTCGAACTTGCCGATGCGGCGCGCGACCGCGCCGGTGAAGGCGCCCTTCTCATGGCCGAACAGCTCGGATTCCAGGAGATGCTCGGGGATCGCGGCGCAGTTGATGGAGATGAACGGGCGCTTGGCGCGCGTCGAGCGGGTATGGACGTAACGGGCCAGCACCTCCTTGCCCGTGCCGGATTCCCCGGTGATCATCACCGAGGCGTCGGAGCCGGCGATCTGCTGGGCGAGCTTGATCACCTTTGCCATCGCCTCGTCGCGATAGACCAGCTCGCGGGAATCGTTGGCGACGGCGGCGAGCACCGCGGCGATCAGCTCCGGATCCGGCGGCAGCGGGATGTATTCCTTGGCTCCCGCATGGATCGCGGCGACCGCGGCGCGGGCGTCGTTGGTAATGCCGCAGGCGACGATCGGGGCGTGGATGTGCTCGGCCTCCAGCCGCAGCACGAGGTCGCGAATGTCGAGGGCGACGTCGACCAGCAGGAGGTCGGCGCCCTTGCCGCCGCGCAGCACGCGCATCGCCTGCTCGTGATCCTCGGCATGGGTCACGGTGGCGCCGTTCTCCATCGCGATCTTGGTGGCGGTGGTGAGCTGGCCCTTCAATGTGCCAACGATGAGAAGCCGCATGTCAGTCTCCTGTCCGTCTGTTCGCGCTGCCGCGCGTCCCGTCCTTGTGTCTTGTGCTAGCCGCGTTCGGCCTTGATGATTTCCGTCATGGTGACGCCGAGCTTGTCCTCGACCAGGACGACCTCGCCGCGGGCGACCAGCTTGTTGTTGACGTAGATGTCGATGGCTTCGCCGACGCGCCGGTCGAGCTCGAGCACGGTGCCCGGTCCGAGCTTCAGGAGCTCGCCGACGTCCATCTTCGAACGGCCGAGCACGGCCGAGACCTGCACCGGGACGTCGAACACCGCTTCGAGGTCGGCGGCGGCACGCGCCGCATATTCGTCCTCGTTGTAGCCGACGTCGGTTCCGGTCGGCGGCATCGGGCCGTTGAGATCGGGCAACGGGACCTGTCCGTCGGTGTCGCTCATGGCTTAGCTCCCCCTGCGGGACGCGATATAGCGTCCGACCATTTCGTCGATCTTGGCCACGATGGCGCCGCGCTCCAGCACGACACCGCCATCGGCCCATTCGATCCGGCAGTCGCCGGTGGCAATTTCCGGCTCGGCCAGGATCACCAGCCGGCCCTCGAAGCCGCTCTGCTTGGCGAGCCGCTCGATCTTCTCGCGCGCGGCGTCGTAGAGCGCATCGTTGATGCGGACGACGAGATGCGGCGTCGCGACCAGATGCGAGAAGCAGTCCTTGACCAGCGCGATGACCTCGCCGAGCGGCTCGGCGGCGACCAGGTCGGCGCACAGCTTGCGCGCCACCGCGACCGCGACCTCGACCGCCTCGGTCTCCATCCTGGTCTCGATGCTGCCGATGCCGGAGGCGACGCCCCGAATTGCGATGTTGATCTCCTCCATGGCGAGCGCGACGCGGCGGTCGCTCTCGGCCTTGGCCTCGCGCTGGCCGGCGGCAAAGCCCTGCTGATAGGCGCGCGCCTCGGCTTCCGCGACCTTCTGGGCGATCTCGGCTGCCGTCGCGGCCTTCTCGCGCGTCGCCCGCTCGGGCGCCGCGAAGTCGGTATCGAACAGGAATTTTGCCGGAGCGGCCATCAGTACACCAGCTCGTCGTCGGCGCGGTTCTTGGTCAGCATGATCTCGCCCTTGGCGGCGAGGTCCTTGGCGAGGTTGACCAGAAGCGCCTGGGCCTCGTCGACGTCGCGCAGGCGCACCGGTCCCATCGCCGCCATGTCGTCCTGGAGCATCTTGGCCGCGCGCGAGGACATGTTGCCGAAGAAGAAGTTGCGGACGTCCTCGTTGGCGCTCTTGAGCGCGACGCCGAGCTTGTCCTTGTCGACGTTGCGCATCAGGGTTTGGGCGGAGCCGGAGTCGAGCTTGACGAGGTCGTCGAAGGTGAACATCAGCGCCTTGATGCGCTCGGCGGATTCGCGGTTGTCCTCTTCCAGCGAAGTGATGAAGCGGGTTTCGGTCTGGCGGTCGAAATTGTTGAAGATTTCCGCCATCACCTCGTGGGCGTCGCGACGGCGGGTCTGCGACAGGTTGGACATGAATTCGGTGCGCAGCGTCTTCTCCACGCTCTCGATCACCTCCTTCTGCACCGCCTCCATCTTCAGCATGCGGTTGACGACGTCGAGCGCGAGCTCCTCGGGCAGGATGCCGAGCACGCGGGCGGCGTGCTCCGACTTCAGCTTCGACAGCACCACGGCGATGGTCTGCGGGTATTCGTTCTTGAGATAGTTGGCGAGAACCTCTTCCTGCACGTTGGAGAGCTTCTCCCACATGTTGCGCCCCGCGGGGCCGCGGATCTCGTCCATGATGCCGCTGACGCGCTCCGGCGGCAGGTATTGCTGGAGCAGGCGCTCGGTGGCGTCGAAATTGCCCATCAGCGCGCCCGAGGCCGACATGCGCGAGACGAATTCGAGCAGCATGTCCTCGACGGTGTCGACCTCGACGGTGCCGAGCGTCGACATCTCCAGCGAGAGCTGGCGCACCTCGTCGTCGTCGAGCAGGCCCCAGATCTTGCCGCCATATTGCTCGCCCAGCGCCAGCATCAGGATTGCAGCACGCTTCGGCCCGGCCAGCGCCTCGCTCTTGCTGCCCCCGCGGCTGCCGGCGCGCTGGCCCAGCGTGGAGATCACGCTGGTGATGTCGTTCGAATTGGCGTTTTGCAGGGAGGCGGCCATCTCAGATCACTTCTTGATTCACTTGGCAGGGTTACTTGGCAAGGCTACTTGGCTTGGGGTTATTTCGCGGGCTCGGTCAGCCACTGGCGGATGATGGCGACGGTTTCGTTGGGGTTGCGCTCGGCGAGCTCGCCGACGCGATGAACGGACTGGGCGTGGACCTGGCCCTGGATGGTGGCGACGTCGATGGCGCTGGCGGCGCCGCTCGGCAGCAGCGCCTGGCCGGAGGCCGGCGCGGCCTCTTCCGACGCGGCGGGGCCCGTCAGCACGCCGGAGATGGCGGCGGCGACCTCGTCGGAGGCGAGGATGCGCTTGACCAGCGGGCGGATGACCAGGAACAGCACGACCAGGCCGAGCAGCATCATCACGCCGAGCTCGACGAAGTACATGACGTCGTCCTTGGTGAACTGGAGCATGCCGAGCAAGCCTGAGGACTCGCCGATCGGCGCGGTGGAAGGCGCGTCGGCAAAGCGCAGATTCACGACCTCGACCTGGTCGCCGCGCTTCTGGTCGAAGCCGATCGCCGAGCGCACCAGGGTGGCGATGCTCTCGAGCTGCTCCTTGGTGCGGTCCTGGTAGGCCAGCTCGCCCTTTTCGTTCTTGGTGTAGATGCCGTCGACCAGTACAGCGACCGAGATGCGGTTGACCCGGCCGGCCTCGGTCACTTCGGTCTTGGTGGTGCGGGAGATCTCGTAATTGTTGGTCTCTTCGGTCTTCTTGCTCTGGTCCTTGGCGGCGGCGGCGGCGTTGTTCTGCTGGCTGCCGGGCAGCTCGTTGTTGACTGTGACCTGGCCGTTGTTGTCGGCGGTCATGCTCTGCTCTTCGCGGGTCTGGCTCGAGCGCAGCACGCGGCCTTCGGGGTCGAACTTGTCCGAGGTCTGGGTGACCTTGTTGAAGTCGAAATCGGCCGACAGCTGCACGCGGGCGCGGCCCGAGCCGACCACGGAGGACACGATGTCCTCGACCTGCTTGCGCAGGCGCTTTTCGAAGGAGATGCGGCGCTCGTCGCCGACCGCCTGCTCCGGATCGGTCGCCGCGCCGTCGGCGAGCAGCTGGCCGGCCTCGTCGACGATCGAGACCCGTTGCGGCTTCAGCCCGTTGACGGCGGAGGCGACGAGATGGCGGATGGCGCGGATCTGCTGGGCTTCCAGCGAGCCGCGGACGCGGACCACGATCGAGGCTGACGGCTCCGGCGCCTCGCGCGCAAACAGCGGGCGCTCGGGCAGCACGAGATGGACGCGCGCGGCCTGGATGCGGTCGATGGCGCGGATGGTGCGGGCGAGCTCGCCTTCCAGCGCGCGGAGATGATTGATGTTCTGGACGAAGGAGGTGGTACCGAGTGCGTCCGACTTGTCGAACACCTCGTAGCCGACGCCGCCGCCCTTGGGCAGGCCGCCCTCGGCGAGCTTCATGCGCAGCCGCGTGACCTTGTCCTTGGGCACCATGATGATGGAGCCCTCGTTGCGGATCTCGAACTGGATGCCCTGGCGTTCCAGGTCCTTGATGATGGTCGAGGAATCCTCGACGCTGAGGTCCGTGAACAGCGTCGTCATCTGCGGCGTGGTGACGCGCATGATGACGAAGGCGAAGAAGCCGATGAGCGCGGCGGTGACCGCGATCATCGCCCCGAACCGGGCGGCGCCGATACTCTTCAGAAAGTCCGCAAGCCCTTGCAAGCAACCGCCCCAGCAGATTCGGCTGCTTTCACCTGAAAGGCCGACTGGGCAATTATTGCCTAGGTGATGGTTTCGATATGGTTAACGAGAGTTAAGAGGTCGGACAAAACTGCATCATGAAAAAAATCGGCCTCGCGGGGCGAGGCCGATTTTCGTCAAAAGCCGCAGATTTCCGGATCGCCTACTGGCGATATTGCTGGATGCGGGTGGTGCGAAGACCCGCCAGACCGTGCTGGTCGATGGAAAACTGCCAGGAAAGGAATTCGTCGACCGTCAGGGTATAACGGCTGCAGGCCTCCTCAAGGGAAAGAAGTCCACCACGGACGGCGGCGACGACTTCGGCCTTGCGGCGGATGACCCAGCGTTTCGTGCCCGGTGCAGGCAGATCCGCGATCGTCAACGGACTGCCGTCCGGCCCGATGACGTATTTTACCCTCGGGCGATGGGGTTCTGTCATGGCGTACTCACAAACTCTCAACCACTGAACTCACGCCCGTAACCCTACGCCCCGCGGCTTAAAAATCCGCTAAGCCTAAGGGTTCAATACAATTCTCGTTGAAACTTGCGGGAACAAGGCCGTCTCGGCCGGCGGGAGACGCGATTCCGGCGGGCCAAGCGGGCAGAAGGTAAATACTTTACTAACGAACCGGACCCGAGCGCGGTGCGGCCGAGGCCCCAACCGTCGTCCCGGGGCGCGCGTAGCGCGAGCCCGGGACCCGTAACCCCAGGGAGTAGTTCTTACGAAGACTCGGGGTTACTGCCTCACGCGAAAAACGACTTCCTGGGGTTATGGATCCCCGCTTTCGCGGGGATGACACTGAATTTGTCGTTGCAGCGTTTCCCCTCAATAGGCGCTTGTCGCGATGATGCTCTTGACCTGGTTCAGCGTGTAGCTGGCACCGTCGATGGTGAGCAGCGGCGGCGACTGGGTCAGGTCGACCGATGACACCACGCCCTGTACCTGCGCGGCGATGCCGACATTGTTGTTCGCGACGTCCTTGCCCGTGGCCGAGATCGTGTACTTGCCGTCGGGCCATTGCGTGCCGTCATTGCCCATGCCGTTCCAGGTGAAGGGAATGTCGTTGCCCGCGGCGGCGGTGTATTTGCCGGTGAACACGGTCTGGCCGGTGGAATTGGCGATCGAGATCTCGACGGTGGAGTCGGTCGGCACGTTGAGATGCCAGATCGCCGCCGAGTTCGTCATGCTCGTGGTCGAGCCGTCGACCAGCGCGGTCCTGCCGACGAAGCCCAGCGCCTGGGTCGCCTGCGTGGTCTGCTGGAGGGTGACGAGCTGAGCCAGCGAATCGTTGGTCTTGAGCTGTTGCTCGACGCCGGCGAACTGCACCAGCTGCTGGGTGAACTGGTTGGTGTCGAGCGGATCGAGCGGGTTCTGGTTCTGGAGCTGCGTCGTCAGCAGCGTCAGGAAGGTCTGGAAGTTGCCGGCGAGCGTCGAGCCGGTGGTCGAGCTCAACGAGTTCGACGAGGAGGATTTCGGGATGTCGGTCGTCCCGGAGACGACGGAAGGGGCGGTGGCGGCATTCGTGGTGGCCATTTCGAATACTCCTCACACTCTGATGTCGACGCCGCCGCTCGACCCGAGCATGCGGCCGTAGCCGCGGGCGACAGGCGCGGCAGCAACGGTTTCGTCCTCGCTGACGATCAGCCGGCGGGCATTGCCGCCATTGTCGTTGTTCTGGCCGGAATTCTGGCCCGATGAATTCTGGTCGCGCAGGCTGAAGGACAGCCCGTTGCTGCCGGTCTTGAAGCCTGCATCGTCGAGCGCGCGCTGCAATTGCGGTGCGTCCTGCTTCAGCATCGACAGCGTCTCCGGCTTCTCCACCGTGAGATGCGAGGTGACCTGGCCGTTGCGGTCGACATTGATGCGGACGTCGATGCGGCCGAGCTCGGCCGGGTCGAGGCTGATGTCGAACCGGGACTTGCCGGCGCGAATGGCAGCCGCGATCTCGATCGGCACGCCGCTGATCGGCACGGCCGCATGGGTTGCCGCGGTCGCGGTGAGCGTCGCGGTCGATGCCGTGGCGGCCGAGGTCGTGTTGGTCAGCGGCGCCTGCACGGCGGACGCGGCCTGCGCGCTGGCATCCGTCGGGGCGATGGTGGCCTGCGTGCCCGCATGCGCATGCGTGGCTGGCGCGCCTTGTGCCGGATCGGCGGCTCGGTCGGCGAGGCCTGCCTTGGCGTCGGTCGCTCCGCCATCCGCCTGCGGCTTTGCGGCCTGCGGATGCGCGACCGCCGGAGCCTGCGCGGCGTTCGCCGTGCTGGTGTCCTGGCCGATATTTGAGACGTCGCTCTGGGCCTGCGTCGTTGCGGCGGCCTTGAACGAGGTCTTCGGCGTGCCCTGGCTGACGGCGGCGATCAGTCCGCCATTGGCCTTTGCATCGGTCGCGGTCGCCTCGCTCGCGCCGGCCGCGGTCTCGCCGAGCGTCGTCGTGGTGTCGGCATCGACCTCGACGCCTGCAGCCTTGGCGCTCTTGTCGCCGGCGGTGGCGGTATCGGTCTTGTTGCCGGCGATCTGCGCCGCAGTGGAGGCACTGGCGGCAAGACCTGCTGCGGCGATCGTCAGCGGCGAGGCGGCGGCATCGCCGGCCTGGCTCGCAGCCGCATTCGGATCGGCCGGAACGACGGGCGCGGCAACGACAATCGCGTTCGGATCGGGCAGGGCGGGCTGCGTCGCATCGGTCGGCACGGCGGCAGCCGCATCGGCGGCGGCAGGAGCGTCGGTGCCGTCGGTCTTGTCGCCCTTGGTCTCGTCGGATTTGTCCGTCGATTCGGCGTCCGATGTCTCGGACTTGTCCTTGATCTTGCCGCCGTCCTTGGCCGTATCGCCGGTCGCGTCGCTCTTGTCGTTCTTCGCCGGCGCAGATGTATCGTCGTTCGCCTTGTTGTGCGAAGCCTGGTCCGTGGAAGAGGTGTCGCGCGGGCTCCGGTCGGACGCGGTGGAAGATGACGTGGAATCGCTCCGGCGCGGCGCAGTATCCTGCGCCTGCGTATTGTTGCTGATCGCCTGGGTGTTGCTGTCGACCAGCGAGCCGAAAGCGTCGTTCGCGGGCGTGTCTTTCGGGGCCTGCGACCGGGCAGGCTTTTGCTGCGCGCTCTGGACTTGCACGCTTGCCACGACGTCTGACGTACGACCCACCACAGGCAACCCCTTGGAAGCAACTTCGGACAAGGGGTAGCAAGGAGCGGGCCAGCGCCCTCCATGTTGATTTATACAACAAAATCAATGTTTTGACTGTTCGGGCTCGCCGCCGGGCAACGTGCCGCGGCCCCGCCATTTCTGCCGCCCCGGCAAGAATTGCCCTAAGCTGGCTGCCCGCGTGATTGCTTCACCGGAATGCCGCCTATATTAAAGAGGTTACTCTCAGCCGCTTTCGACTTGGGCAGTCGTGCCCTTCGGGAACTATAGTTCCGGGGGATCGCCGATGCCCCGCGAGAAGGCACAGCAATCGCGGATCGCGCTACGCCGCCGTCACAACGCTCTAAGGCCCATGCTGAACAGTCTGGATCTCGAAGGCCGTCCCGAGGACACCAGGGTCGTCGTCGCCATGTCGGGCGGAGTCGATTCCTCGACGACGGCTGCGCTGCTGAAGGCGGAAGGGTATGACGTCGTCGGCATCACGCTGCAGCTCTACGACCATGGCGCGGCGACCCACCGCAAGGGCGCCTGCTGCGCCGGGCAGGACATCCACGACGCCCGCGATGTTGCGGCCAAGCTCGGCATTCCCCATTACGTGCTCGACTACGAGGACCGCTTTCGCGAGTCGGTCATCGACAATTTTGCCGACTCTTACGCGCTCGGCGAGACGCCGGTGCCGTGCGTCGAGTGCAACCGCTCGGTCAAGTTCCGCGACCTCCTGAAGACCGCGCGTGAGCTCGGCGCGCAGGCGCTCGCGACAGGGCATTATGTTGCCTCGCGCCGCCTGCCCAATGGCTCGCGCGCGCTGGTCTGCGCGGCCGACGCCGACCGCGACCAGAGCTACTTCCTGTTCGCGACCACGCGCGAGCAGCTCGACTTCCTGCGCTTTCCGCTCGGCGACATGACCAAGCCGCAGACGCGCGAGCTCGCGCGCCGCTTCGGTCTCGCGGTCGCCGACAAGCACGACAGCCAGGACATCTGCTTCGTGCCGACGGGCCGCTACACCGATATCATCACGCGGCTGCGTCCGAACGCGATGGACCCCGGCGACATCGTCGATCTCGACGGACGCGTGCTCGGCCGGCACAACGGCATCGCCAATTTCACCGTCGGCCAGCGCCGCGGCCTCGGCATCGCTTCCGGTTCGCCGCTGTTCGTGGTGCGGCTGGATGCAGCGCACCGCCGCGTCGTCGTCGGTCCGCGCGATGCGCTGAAGATGCACCGCATCAGCTTGCGCGACGTCAACTGGATCGGCGATGGCGACATCGACCGCGCGATCGGCGGCGGCCTCGAGATGTTCGTGCGCGTGCGCTCGACCCGCAGCCCGCAGCCGGCCTGGCTGCGCGGCGGCAATGGCCATTACGAGGTCGAACTCGTCGCCGGCGAGGAAGGCGTCTCGCCCGGCCAGGCCTGCGTGTTCTACGACGCAGCCAGCGGCCAGGCCCGCGTGCTCGGCGGCGGCTTCATCCAGAGCGCCGCGGCGAAGGTCGGCACGGCCACGTCGCGCCCGCTCGCGGAAGTCGTGCGCGGCTGATCATTATGAGATACGACCGCACTCTCGCGACACCGGAGGTGCGCTCCCTCTCCCGCTTGCGGGAGAGGGTTGGGGAGAGGGCTGTCTCCGCCATCGATATATCGCGAGCGGAAATAGCCCTCACCCGTCACGCTCTTGCGAGCGTGTCGACCTCTCCCGCAAGCGGGAGAGGCTCAGACCGAGCGGGGGGCGAGGATCGGCATCACCAATGACCGTCATTGATCAATAAGAGTTTCGCGCAAGGGCAGGGGGGCATGGCAGCAGACATCTCGCGGGCCGGGGTCGAGAAGGCCTATGGCCGCTGGGCGCCGGTCTACGATCTCGTGTTCGGCAAGGTGTTCGACGCCGGAAGGCAGTCGACCATCGCGGAGGCCGACCGCATCGGCGGCCGCATTCTCGACGTCGGCGTCGGCACCGGGCTTTCGCTCTCCGACTATGCGCGCACCACGAAGATCTGCGGCGTCGACATTTCCGAGCCGATGTTGCGCAAGGCGCAGGCGCGCGTGCGCGCGCTTCGCCTCTCCAACGTCGAAGTGCTCTCGGTGATGGATGCGAAGAACCTCGCCTTCCCCGACAAATTCTTCGACGCGGTGGTCGCGCAATATGTCATCACGGCCGTGCCCGATCCCGAAGGCACGCTCGACGAGTTCGTCCGCGTGCTCAAGCCCGGCGGCGAGCTGATCCTCGTCAACCACATCGGCGCCGAGAGCGGCCCCCGAAAGCTGTTCGAGCTCGCCTTCGCCCCCATCGCCCGCCGCCTCGGCTGGCGCCCGGAATTCCCCTGGGCCCGCCTCGAGGGCTGGGCCGCCAGGCACGGCGGCATCACCCTCACCGAGCGCCGCCCCATGCCGCCGATGGGCCATTTCTCGCTGATCCGCTACCGCAAATCGTAGCGGGCGAGGCTGGCGCGCAGCCAGGCAGACGGTGTGCTCCCTCCCCCGCGAGCGCTGGAGGGTTGGGGAGAGGGCTGTCTCCGCACGCGATATCTCGCGAGCTACTCCGGCAATGACAGGGCCATCGCGGAAGCTCGTCAAATTTGCCGCAGTCCAACCCCGATCACATCGCACTCCGGCCGGGAACAGGCCGCCCGCGGCGCGCGTTTCCCTCCCATGCGCACGACATCAAACATCATTCTCGCCGGCCTCCTGATCGCCGCCTCAGGCGCAGCGATCGCGCAGGCTCCGCCCGCCCCGGCGACGCCGCCGCAACAGACCGCGCCGCCATCTTCGCAACACGCGGCCAACTGCACCCCGCAGGACCGCCCGAATCGTCAATCGGACGGCACCACGACCGGCCAGTCCCGGGAACTGCTCGGCGACCAGCTGGCCAAATCCGACGGCGTGCTCTGCCCGCCCTCGGGCATCGACCCCGAGATGCACGCGCCGGCCCCCGACACCGGCGGCAACACCCCCGTGATCCCGCCCCCCGGCAGCCCCGGCGGGGATCCCACGGTGAGGCCGAAATAGGTCGTTTCGCATCCCCAAGCTCCGTCATGCCCGGGCTTGTCCCGCCTGCGCGGCCGAAGCCGCTTCGGCGAGGCGAAAGCCCGGGCATCCACGTTCTCGGGCTCGCGAATGAAGGCGTGGATGGCCGGGACAAGCCCGGGCCATGACGAACCCTTTGAAAAGAAGCTGTATTCACGAGGCAGCTCGTCCCGGCCCAACCTCGGCGAGGGCGGAAAAAGGCGGCCCGCTTTGCTTGACTTCCCGTCGCCCCCTTCCTTATATGCCGCGCGTTCGCGAGATCGGCCGTTCCGCCGTTCGCGACCCTGTGGCGGGGTAGCTCAGCTGGTTAGAGCACGGGAATCATAATCCTGGGGTCGGGGGTTCGAGTCCCTCTCCCGCTACCAAATCTGATATTACAGCGCCATCTTCCTCCGACGATCTTCCCTGCGCCTAGCCCCCCTAGGGCAGGTTCTTGCCATGTGGAGAGCAGCATCACCTCCTCTTACGGCCCGGCTCGTTAGTAGGTCTAATTGCAGCGCTCAACCGCGAATTGTACGTTATTATTCATGGCGTACGATCGATTCGCGTTCATTGATGGCGATAAGAAAACAAGAGTTTTACGAGGGGGCCGCTCTTCACCTGATCATTAGGTCGGGTCGTGTGAAGAGTATTCGGTATGACCCTCCCTTCTTCTTACTGAACGAACGAATGATTGTGTTGCTCAAGTACAGCACGAAGGTGCGGTCGCCGTGGGGATTCACATTCACTGAAGACGAGCAGCGACAACTTTCGTTCATGTCGCACAAACAACGAACCGTAATTGGTCTTGTCTGCGGGTCGGATGGCATCGTTGCGCTCCCCTACGGCTCCTACTTAACAATCGCCTCGATGCGAGCGGCTTCTGCCTACGTCGCCTGCTACCGCGATCATGGTGAGCATTACGAAGTCAGCGGCCCGGATGGACTCCTAAAGCGCAAGGTTGCGCCTTCAACCTGGCAGCGCATTTTAGAAGATGGGACGGAGCAATGAAGCATAGTGAGCAGGTTTTGAAATTACTGCGTAAGCAGATTGGCAATGATAGCGAAGTTCAGGAAATCCAGAGAACCGCGCAAGAAGTAGTCAAAAAGTGGATCAACCCACTCAGTGGCGGCGTGGAAGAGATCAATGGGTTGGTTTATGGATTGGTGCAAAGCGGAAAGACAGGTGTCCTGTCGGTTACCGGCGCAATGGGCGCTGACGAAGGCTATCGGACTCTTATCATCCTAACGTCGGATAGCGACCCGCTTTATGACCAGACCCTGGGGCGAGTACGCGAAGCGTTCCCAGGAATTGATATCATTGGCAAGTCTGAATTCAAGGACGTGGATGCCTTCCTGCAGCGGATCAAGGGCGGAACGTGCGCAATTGTCACGACAAAGAATTCACGATTGTTGAAGACCCTGATCGAGAATTTCTACAAGGGGAACGTCAAAGGTCTAAGCTGCCTCATAATAGATGACGAGGCAGATCAGGCGAGCCCAAACACCAGAGCCAGTCTTGATGATGGCACGCTAAGTGCCATCAACGAAAGAATCACTGAGCTGCGCACGTTCTTCGCGAAGAATACATACTTGCAAGTGACTGCGACTCCGCAGGCCTTGTTTTTGCAGCCGACAGGGCACAGCTTTCGGCCAAAATTCACGGTGCTGAGCCATCCCGGTAAAGACTACGTTGGGGGAGACGATTTCTTTTCAGACGAATCGAAGCTTGTCAGAGAGTTCGACCTGAATGATATCGCTGCTATCGCGCCCGGACCACAGCCTGCTCCGGCCCAAAACCTGCCGACATCGCTCCTCAGGGCGCTGGATACATTCCTCATCGGCGCAACGTTCAAGCGCGCTAAAGATGCCGATCAGAACTGCGCATTCCTGTGCCACGTCAGTACGCGAACCAGCGACCACAAGCATATCGTGGATCTTTTGAGGACATATAAGACAAAACTCGCGCGGGATCTTGCTGTCGGACGGCCGGCCATTATAGCCCGACTGAGGGCTGCGTACGACGATCTGGCGTCAACACACGAAGGTCTGAGAAGCAGTTCGTTTGATGAGCTTGTCGAGGGAATCAAGTTTTTCTCACCAGGAATTGCGGTAAAGCTTGTGAACGGTGAGACTGACGAAGATGTTGAGGTTAGGTCTCCCTATAACCTCTTCGTCGGAGGGAATAAGCTTGGTCGGGGCGTAACGATCAAGAATCTTTTAGTGAGTTACTATGGAAGGCATCCGCGGCGCCCCCAAGCAGACACAGTGCTTCAGCACGCTCGCATGTATGGATACCGCCGGAAAGACATTGGATTGCTTAGACTGTTTCTTCCTCGTCAGCTGCACATTGTGTTCAAAGCTATCAACAAGATGGAGCAAGGGCTTCGCGACCTAATCGCGAAGAAGTCAAATGAAGAGTTCCGTGGCCTCTATGTTGAGAGCGGATTGAGCGCAACCAGAAGGAATATTTTAGTGCCTGGCGCTGTTGGCGTCTATTCGGCGGGCAGCAATTACAATCCCGCCCAGGTACTGCGCGATAAGTCAGTCAATGGACAAACTCAGAAAATCGATAAGCTGCTGGAGTCTATTCGGGACCAGTCATATTCAGAGATGCCAATCGACGCGATCAAGCAGCTCATATCGCTGACACGGCCGGACGAGACTGAAGCCGAAAACGTTTGGAATGCTACAGCCGTGGCCTCATCGATCGAGCAGTTTGCTAAGGTCAGAAAAGAAGAGGCCGGTTACGTATACGTAGACAGGGATCGCGGGCTTCAGGAACGTCGCCGTGAGACTCAAGGAATCTTGGATGGTGGGGAAATAAGTCGGGTGCCCGCCGACAAGATTGGCCTCTTCATGTTACGCATTCGACCCAGTCGAGGAGGGCAGGCGGCGTGGTGGCCGCAAGTTCGCTTTCCCGACGGTAGCTATGCATTTGCATTTTCGTTGTGAGTCTGAACTGAGGATGAAAAGCCAAGAGACACAATCCAGCAAAGCGACCGCAATCGATCTCTTCTCGGGCTGTGGCGGACTCACAGTTGGACTGAAGCAGGCAGGATTTGACGTCTTGGCGGCAGTTGAAGTCGATCCTCTTGCTGCTGAAACGTATAGGTCTAACCATAGTGATGTCGTACTTAAGGAAGGCGACATACGGAGCGTGTCGCCGTTGCGGTTGCTGCGCGAGCTAAACTTGAAGAAAGGTCAATTGGATTTGTTGGCGGGTTGTCCCCCTTGCCAGGGCTTTTCGTCATTGCGTACGCGTAATGGTAACAGACGTAACAGAGATCGTAGGAACGATCTGGTAGGTCAGATGCTCAGGTTCGCGAAAACGTTCGAACCTAAGGCGATCATGATGGAAAACGTCCCCAAGCTTATCCAGTACGGGCCGTTCAAGCGACTATGTCAGAAACTTGTCGAACTCGGCTATGAGGTTGATGTTCAAATCAAGGATGCTGCCCGCTACGGTGTTCCGCAGAGAAGGCGCCGGCTTATTCTTCTAGCCGGAAAGGGATTCGCGGTGCGGGCGGCCGCCGAGGCTCGAGTCGTGCGAACTGTCCGCTCTGCAATCGGAAATCTGAAGGAGGCTGGAAAATCGAAAGATGCGCTGCATGATCTTCCTGAGAAGCGCCGCAGTGAAAAAATCCAGCAGTTAATTCGCGATATTCCTAAGAATGGTGGGAGCAGGACCGACTTGCCGGAGGATCGGCAGCTACCTTGTCATCAGAAGAGTGATGGCTTTCGAGACATCTACGGAAGGATGGCTTGGGATGAGGTGTCGCCAACGATTACTGGCGGCTGTTTCAATCCTTCCAAGGGAAGATTCCTTCATCCGGTGAAGAACCGTGCCATAACGATGCGAGAGGCCGCGTTGCTTCAGACCTTTCCCAAGCGATATCGATTTTCTGCGAGAGCAGGTAAGGAAGCGATTGCACTGATGATTGGCAATGCTCTGCCTCCTGAGTTCATTCGTCGACACGCTCTTGTCATCATGAAGACTCTGCGCTCTGTGAAACGTACGCAACGTGCATCGATTGCGCATCATTAGACAATAGTCCATGTCCGATGTTTTTTCTAAGCGAAAGCGCTCAGAAATCATGTCTAGAGTGCGGAGCCGTGGCAATCTTGCGACGGAGCTTCGTTTGATCAACGTCTTCCGCCAATGTGGGGTGCGAGGATGGAGGCGAAACCAGAGGATTTTTGGAAAGCCCGATTTTGTCTTCTACGACGGAAAGTTGGCGGTCTTCGTCGACGGTTGCTTTTGGCATGGGTGTAAAGTGCATCAGAGCATTCCAAAATCAAACGCTGCTTTCTGGGCAAATAAGATAGTCAGAAATGTTCGACGCGACGCTGCAGTTCGAAGAAAGTTGAATAGTCTTGGGTGGAGCGTGCTCAGGGTATGGCAGCACGATCTTCGCAACCCTAACAAAGTGGGGAGGCGGGTGAGTCGAACGTTGGCGCGGTTGCGGTCCAACAAGAACTGAGCTTCAGGGCAAATGTGCGCCACTGAACGCGAGTGTGCCCTTTGTTTGGTCCCGAGTTCTGCTGTTCAGCGTTAGCTATCGGCCGCGGCCCGTCGGGCAAAACACCGGCCACCCCGTCAACCCCTCCCCGCAAAAGTATTCCACTTTACCGAAATTCTGATTTGCCGTATATCCCGCCCATCCCGGCTCATCCTTGAGGGGCGATCGTGTGGTCGTCATGTTTCGCGAGCCGGGCTTTGCGGTGGACGCGGCAGCGTCGGGCGCGAATGGCCGGGGCAGGGCGGATTGCTCTCCGTGAGCCCTGGGCATCGCGCGGACGAACGGCGCTGCTAGGCTTCGTCTCGCCTGTAAGTTTCCGGCTCCGTCGACAGGGCTGGGAAAACTGCGGCGAAATGGCGGGCCGTGCGTACGGCAAAACCGTGTGGTCCTGGCCGTCGTTGCTACGGTCAAGCTCTTGCGGATGCGGCAGCTGCGTCAACCGGCGCGGTGCCGGTGAATTCCGCGGGAGTGAGGGAGGCCAGAAGGAACTCGGCTCCCGGGAGAGCGCGGCATAAGCCGTCCGACCATCGCGCAGGGAAGGCCGAGTGATTGGCACCACCTGTATGCTGCTGTGCGGTCTCTTTGCGCTACATTTTCGCGCAGCAGACCGCGGGTGCGAGGTCAGCACCCGGCCTTCCCTGCGCCCTCTCGGTTCAGAGGGCGGAGCGATCGAGCAAATCTCGGGCGGATTGCGCCGCGAGAGCGCGAAGCCATGGCCGCTGTCTGAGCCGCTGCCTGACGACCGAGGCCAGCCGCGGGTTCGCCGGTCGATCGTGCAATGACCGTCGGTCCCGCCGCGCGTGCCGCTAGGCGCCGAACTCATCGAGTGATGCGCTGCAGAAATTCAGCCTCCGCTTTGATCTTTGTCAAGAAACGCCAGGGCTGCGCGCCGATGCCGGTGATGTCAATGGAGGGTGTGATGTTCTGCCGCCGCAACATCGTGATCGCGATTGCGCTCCTGATGGCGATGCCTGCCGCCGTCTCTGCGCAGACGTCCGACAAGCCAGCGGCCCCGAGCACGACGATGCAGCCGACGAGCTCCTATCCCGGTGCGGATGCGCATGTCGTCGGCATCCAACCGGTCACGACGGATTTGACTGGGATGCGGACGGCATCGAGGATACACCCCCGGCAAGGCAGCTTCAGTCGTGGCTACGGTCCGCACTGGAAAGCAGCAGGCGGACGCGAAGACCCTTCGGTTCATTGTCGAGCAGCAGCAGGGTTCCGCCATGCGCGGTCACGATCGCCTGCGTGATCGAGAGGCCGAGGCCAAATCCCGCCGTTTCATCCATGGTGCGGGCTTCTTCCCCTCGCACGAAGGGCTCCAGCATCGCCGCCTTCCTCTCATGGGGTATTCCAGGGCCGTCGTCGACGACGTCGATGATGATCTGGTCTCCGGAGATCAGGAGCTCGACGCCGACTTCGGTTCCGAAGCGAGTGGCGTTTTCGACCAGGTTTGTGACCGCACGGATGATTTCGTCCGGCCGGACGATGAATGCGGCTCTGTCCGGACCAGCATAGTGCACCGCGTGGCCGCTGTCGGAAAATTGGTCGCAAACCATCTGGAGCAGCGCGGCAACGTCGACCAGTGTCGGTCTGGCAGCGCTTTCACTGCGCAGCAGCGAGAGCACCGACTCGAGCATCGACTGCATCTGATCGAGGTCGCGTACGGTCTGGGTACGCTGCGCTGGATCCTCGATGTATTCCGAGCGTAGCCGCAGGCGCGTAATCGGGGTGCGCAGGTCGTGGCTGATGGCGGCCAGCATTCGACTTCTGTCGTTCATCAGTGCAGTAACGCGTTCGCGCATCCGGTTGAGCGCTCTCGCCGCGGATTTGATTTCCTCCGGGCCGTTTTCAGGCAACGGCGCGGACGAGCGATTCAGGCTGAAGTCCTCCGCCGCGCGCGCGAAGGCCGACAGGGGCGAGCTGAGCGCGCGGCCGGCCCAGACGCCGAGCAGCGTCACGCTTGCCACCAGGAACAGGAGCGTGCTCGTCCAGGCGCCGCTCACGAAGGCAGGCATCTTGAGTGTCCCGATCGTCGCCTCGAGCACGTCGCCATTTGCCAAATAGAACCAGAGGCGATTGTCTTCCGGTGTGGAACCACGAATGAGATCGACCGGGCCTTCGATAGCGGAGGGGGCCAGGCGCATCCGCTCTGGCGATGGAGCGGTGGAGGCGGAAACATCCTTTTTCAGTTGCAGCTTCAGCGCCGGAAAGGCCCGGCTGACGTTTTCAAGGACGAGATCTCGCTCTCCCTGCGGCGTATTGGCGACGATCCTTGCAATCAGCTCGAACTGCTCCACGGGGCTGTCCATCAGAACGCTCGGCCGGTTGAGCAGAAAATATCCGGCAATCAGCACATGGATCAGGATCAGCGACCCCAAAACCAAGGCTGCAATCTGGCCGCTGATCCGCCTGAAGCTGAACAGCGCGACGATATCGGCGGCGCGGATCATGCTTCCTCCACCACCGGCGTGAAGATGTAGCCGCCGGTGCGGACGGTCTTGATCACGGACGTGTCCTGGGTGCGGTCGAGCTTGCGGCGTAGCCGGCTGACCAGCACGTCGATGCTGCGGCCAAAGTTGCCGCCGGGCCGGCCGCGCGTCATGCTCAGGAGATTGTCACGGGTGAGGATGCGGCCGGCCCGTTCGCAGAAAGCTTGCAGCAGATCGAACTCGGCGCTGGTCAGCGGCACTTGCGCGCCCTCGGGGTCGCGCAACTCCCGCAAACGAAGATCGATGATCCAGCCCAGGAATTTCAGTCGCGTCGCCGCGCCGCCGGCGGCATGGCCGCTCGCCCGGCGGCGCAGCACGGCGTTGATCCTGGCGAGAAGCTCGCGCGGGTTGAACGGCTTCGGCAGATAGTCGTCGGCCCCCATCTCGAGACCGAGGATCCGGTCGAGATCCTCGCCCTTCGCGGTGAGCATGACGATCGGCGTCATGGATTCCATGCGCACGCGGCGGCAGAGGCTCAGCCCGTCCTCGCCCGGCAGCATCAGGTCGAGCACGATCAGGTCCACCCGGTTCTGCGATAGATGCCGTTCCATCTCCCTGCCGTTCGTGACCAGGTGGACCGCGAACGAATGCTCACGCAGATAGCGCGCGATGAGGTCGCGGGTCTGCCGGTCATCCTCGACGATCAGGATGTTCTGCGTGTCGTTGGTCATGTTTGAGATCGCATCGGGGGTGCCGATCATTGATGGATTTGCGGACGATTGTCTCGCCCGAAGAACTACGGTCATGTTTGCAATCCTACGGTCAGTCACGGCTCAATGCCACCACGGGATCCAGGAAGGCGGCGCGGCGGGCGGGGAAGAAGCCAAAGGCCACCCCGATCCCGGTCGAGGTCAGGAATGCCGCGCCGATCGAGAACAGCGAATAGCTGACCTGGAAGCCGGGCATCGCAATATTGACCACCGTTCCGAGCAGGATCGCGACGAGGATGCCGGCGATGCCGCCGATGGACGAGATCAGGGTCGCCTCCACCAGGAACTGCTGGAGGATGTCGCTGCGTCTGGCGCCGACCGCCATGCGCACGCCGATCTCGCTGATCCGTTCGGAGACGGACACCAGCATGATGTTCATCACGCCGATGCCGCCGACGACCAGCGAGATCACCGCGATCGCCGCCACGAGGAACGCCAGCGTCTGCGTCGTGCTGGTGATGGTGCGGCGGATGTCGTCGGTGTTGAGGATGACGAAATCCCTGGTATTGTGCCGCTGCGTCAAGAGCGTGGTGACCGCGTCCTGAGCCAGCGTGGTCGAGATCTCGTCGCTGATCCGGAGCAGGATGCTGCGAAGCGAGCGGTCGCCCGTGAACTGCGCCTGCACGGTGGTATAGGGAAGATAGACCGAGAGGTTCTGGTTCGAGCCGAAGCCGCCCTGCTGCTGGGCGATGACGCCGACGATGCGGCAGGGCACCTTGCCGAGCCAGATGACGCGGCCGATCCCCGAGTTCTGGTCGTCCGCGAAGAAGGTCTTGCGGGTGTTGTCGTCGATGACGACCTGCCGCTCGATGTTGCGCACCGCGTCGGAGTCGAACAGGCGGCCTTTCGCCAGCTTGGCGCCCTTGACCTGGAAATAGCTCTCGCCGACGCCGTTCACGAGCACGTTGGACTCGCTGCCGCGATAGCGCACTGTCGTGCTGGTCGAGACCGTCGGTGTGACTCCGGCAATGAAACCCTGATGGCCGAGCGCGCGGGCATCGCCGAGGACGAGCGTCTTGATCTTGCCGGCGCGCGCGTCGCCAAAATCCTTGCCCGGAAACACCTCGATCGTGTTGGTGCCGAGACTCGAAATGTCCGACAGCACCTTGCGCTGTGAGGCGTTGCCGAGCGCAACCACGGAGGACACTGCGGCGATGCCGATGATGATTCCGAGCATGGTCAGGAAGGCGCGCAGCCGGTGCGCGGCCATCGCCACCAGCGCCATCCGCGAGGCTTCCCGCAGGCGCCGCAACGCGCCGGGCCAGCCGGCGCTCCTGTCCCGTGAGGCCCGAGACGCCGCAACAGCCGGCGCCGATGCGCCTGCGGTCTCGGTGCGGCGATCGGAAACGATCCTGCCGTCGCGCAGCTCGATGGTGCGCTCGGCCCGCGCGGCGACATCGGCATCGTGGGTGACGATGATGATCGTCCGTCCCTCGCCGTGCAGCTCCTTCAGGATCTTCAGGACCTCCTCGCCGCTGCGCCGGTCGAGCGCGCCGGTCGGCTCGTCCGCCAGGATGACTTCGGCGCCGTTGATCAGCGCCCGTGCGATCGAGACGCGCTGCTGCTGGCCGCCCGACAGCTGGTTCGGGCGGTGGCCGCGCCGGTCGTCCACACCGAGCCTTGCGAGCAGCTGCTCTGCGCGCGTGCGGCGCTCCCGGGTCTTCATTCCGGCATAGATCGCCGGGATCTCGACGTTCTCGGCGGCGGAGAGGTCGCCGAGCAAATGATAGCGCTGGAAGATGAAGCCGAAATGCTCGCGCCGCAGCGCCGCCAGTTCGTCTGCGTCGAGTTCGGAGGCGTTCTTGCCGGCGACACGATATGTGCCGGAGGTCGGGCGGTCGAGGCAGCCAAGAATGTTGAGCAGCGTCGATTTGCCTGATCCGGACGAGCCGATGATCGCCACCATCTCGCCGGGCTGGATGCTCAGCGACAAATCGTCGAGCGCGACCACGCGCGTGTCACCGGCCGAGAATTCCCGCCTGACGTTCTCGAGGGCGATGATCGGATCGGCCATCTCAGAGACCTCCCGGCGGGCCGCCGGACATGCTGCGCGATGCGGTCTGCTCGCTGGCTTCTCCGGTGACGACCCGGTCGCCCTCATCGAGGCCGGACCTGATCTCGACCGTAGTGCGGTCATTGAGTCCGGTCTTGACCTCGCGCTCGCGCACGTCACCCGACGCATCGAGGGTGCGGACGGTGCTGCGGCCGTCGGATTTCCGCATTAGCGCGAGCGCGGGGATGACCTTCACGCGCTTGGCCTCGCCGGTGATGATGTGCACCTCGGCGGTCATGTAGGTCCGCAGCGAGAGATCCCTGTTGGGGACGTTGAAGACGCCGATGTAGTAGATGGCGGTGCTGGTGGAGCTCGATGAGCTCGAACTCGTGCTCGAGCTCGACGTGGTGGTCGAGGAGAAGCTGGCGTCGCTCTTGATCGATTCGGGCGCCGGCTCGATCTGCTCCAGCCTGGCCTCGTAGCGATGGTCCTGGTCGCCGAGGATGGTGAAATACAGCGCCTGGCCCGGCTTGACCTTGACGATGTCGGCCTCGGAGATCTCCGCCCGCACCGTCATGGTCTCTAGCTGGCCGAGCACGACGATGGTCGGAGCGGACTGCACCGCGTTGACCGTCTGTCCCTCCTGCACCACGGTGGCGAGCACCGTGCCGTCGACAGGCGCGGTGATCCTGGTGTAGTCGAGGTTCACTCGCGCCGTCTCGACGCTCGCCTCGGCTCCCACGATCAGGGCTTCGAGCGCGGCGATCTGGGCGCGGGTCTGCCGCACCGTCGAATCCGCGTTGTCGAAATCGCTGCGCGAGGTGGCGCGCTGCGCCAGTGTCGCCTGCTGGCGCGCGAGGTTGGCCTCCGCCAGCACCAACGCGGCTTCCTTCTCCAGTTTCTGCGCGCGGTAGTTCTTGAGCGAAGCTTCCGAACTGCGCAGATCGTTCTGCTTGGTGACGGGGTCGATCTGGGCGATAACGTCGCCGGCCTTGACCCTGTCGCCGACGCGGACATTGAGGGCGGTGATCCGGCCCGACACCTGCGCGCCGACGGCGGTCAGGCGCGCCGGCTTGAGCGTGCCGCTGGCGAGCACCTCCTCGCGCAGATCGCTGACGGTGACCGGCGCGGTGATATAGGACTGTCCCTTGCTCGACGTCGCCGGAAAGCGCATGGCGGCCACCACCCCGGTTGCCACGAGGGCAACCACCGCGGCGGCAATCTTCACGCGCTTGGCGGTGATGATATCAGTCACTTCACCGTCTCCCGGAAGTGTGGACCTGTATTGGTGTCCACGATGATCGGCGTCGATATGTCGACCGGATCGGACCAGCCGCCGCCGAGCGCCTTCGCGAGGGAAATGTAGTCCTTGGCCGCGGACACCTTGCTCTGGATCAGCGAATCCTCAGCCGAATAGAGCGAGCGTTCGGCGTCCAGCACGTCGATGAAGCTCGCGCTGCCGGTCTCGAACAGCGACCGCGACAGCCGGGCGGCCTCGCGATAGTTCTTCGCCGCCTCGGCCAGCTTGGCCGCACGAATGCGCTCCTGCGACAGCGACACCAGCGCGTTCTCGACATCTTCGAGCGCGGTGAGCAGGGTCGAATGGAACGTCGCGAACGCCTGGTCGCGTTGTGCTTCGGCAATCCTGACGGTTGCCAGGCGCTTGCCCGCATCAAAGACCGGCACCGTGACCGAGGGGCCCACCGACCAGCTTACGTTGGAATACTTTGCGAGATCCCCCGCACTCAGCGCAGAGGTGCCGACCGAGCCGGTCAGAGACACCGCAGGATAGCGGTCGGCCTCGGCGGCGCCAATCCTGGCGGTGGCCTGGGCGAGCTTGCGCTCGGCGCTGGCGACGTCGGGGCGGCTCATGAGGAGATCGGCGGGCAGGCCCGTGGGCAACGGCATGCGCGGTGCAGGCACGGGCGCGGACTGTGCCATCAGCGAAGCGACGCCGTCGGGCGGCCGTCCGAGCAGGATGCCGAGCCGGTGAATGTCGGCTGCAAGCGCCGCCTGATAGGTCGGAACGTTCGCCTCCGTGCTCGCGGCTTGTGCGGTCGCCTTGGCGAGATCGACGGCGTTGCCGCTGCCGGCCTCGTATTTGCTGCGGGTGAGCTTTTCGGTGTCGCGCTGCGAGACCGATGTTCGCCGCGCCAGCGCGATCCGCGCCTGGTAGCCACGCGCCTCCACGTAATAGGCGGCGACGTCGCCGATCAGCGTGACGAGGCTATCGCGCAGATCCTCCTCGGCCGATTGTCGCCCGCGCACCGCCGCCTCGATGCTCCGTTGCGTGCCGCCGAACAGGTCGAGCTCCCAGCTCGAATCGAAGCTCGCCTGGTGTAGCGTGTAGGGCGCTGTATCGACGATGGCCGTGGCGGAGCCCGCGCTGGTCTTGTTGTCGGTCACCGAGGCCGAGCCGCTGACGGAGGGAAACAGGCCTGCGCCGGTCTGCTGAACCGTAGCGCGCGCCTCGCGCACGACCGCCTTGGCTTTGGCAACACTGGGGTTGGCTTCGACGGCCTGTTCGATCAGCCGGTTGAGCAGGGGATCGCGCAGGCGCATCCACCAGCGATCCAGCGTGCCGGTTTGCCGCCGGGAAGTCGGTTGTGTGCTCCAGTGCGACGGCATGTCCAGCCCGGGCGGCCCGGCATAATCCGGCCCGACGGCGCAGCCAGCCAGTGCGGCAGCCAACATCAGCGCGACGCAAGCCGATCCGGCGTGCGACAGGGCGGCGCGCAATGGGGACGGCGTCGGGTGATGGTTCTCCTCTGCGGATAGCGCGGGAACTGCGACGAACAAGTGTGACGGCATCAAATCGGCTGAGATCCATGAGCCTTGCCGCGGGACGTGCGGTGGCCCATTGTCCTTCGGAAGGGTAGGATGAACAGGCCCCCAGTAGCCGCGCGATCGTGGCCTTTCGGCAGCCGGAATGTTGCTGAATGTAAACAGATATTGCGGGGCATCTCGCGCCGCCGCACGGTGCCCGCCAGGCAAAACATCGACCCTGTTTTGCCGCTGCGTCAAGCATTCCTTGTGAAAACATTTTGCTTTACCGAAATTCGGATTTGTCGTACGTGCCGCCCGTCCCGGCTCATCCAGGAGGGGCGATCATGAGGTCGTCATTGTCGCGAGCCGGGCTTTGCGGTGGACGCGGCAGCGTCGTGCACGAGAGGTCAAGGGCAGGGCGGATTGCTCTCCGTGAACCCGAGACCGCGTGCGGATGAGCGGCGCTGTCAGGTTTCGTCTCGTCTGTAAGTTTCCGGCTCCGTCGACAGGGCTGGGAAAACTGCGGCGAAATGGCGGGCCGTGCGTACGGCAAAACCGTGTGGTCCTGGCCGTCGTTGCTACGGTCAAGCTCTCGCGGAGGCGGCGCTCGCGTCAACCGGCGCGGTGCCGGTGAATTCCGCGGGAGTGAGGGAGGCCAGAAACGAACTCGGCTCCCGGGAGAGCGCGGCATAAGCCGTCCGACCATCGCGCAGGGAAGGCCGTGTGTTGGGCTTCACCTGTATGCTGCTGTGCGGTCTTCTTGCGCTACATTTTCGCGCAGCGGACCGCGGGTGCCGCCGGCACCCGGCCTTCCCTGCGCCCTTCTGGCTTCATGAGGGTGACAAGACCAAGCAAAGCTCGGGCGAAATCAGCCGCGAGAATGCGAAGGCGTGTCTGGTCAGTGCGAATTGACAAGCGTTGCGGGGCGTCGGGGACAGGAACGAATCCAATCACCAGGAGATCGGGATTCGCTGCGCAAATCCGCCCAGGTCCGAATCCGGGTTCAGGGGCTGACGGTCGAGAGGCCGGTTGTTGTTCGCGCGTGCGAACGACGTGCCCGGCGGCAAGGCGTAGTCGGTGAATTTGCGATCGCCGGGAAGCACTTCGGTCCCGCCATCCAGCCACGACCGCTTGCTCACATAGATGCGCGTATGCGGGCCGGACTGATAGGACCGGTTGGGCCCGTGCGGGCCATACTCATAGACGACCTCATGCGTCGTCTGTTGTCGATCGCGCTTGCGGGTGGCTGCGGCATGGGCGGTGAGGGTGGAGGAGAGGAGGACGACCAGTACCGTTCTGGTCACGACAAGCGCGTTCATCGGCAAATGCCCCATGCGAATTCCTGATGCCGTCGCCTCTCGCACCGACTTCCGAGGCTGTAAAGAATTCAGGCGTTGCGCGATGTTGCTGCGTGCTTGCCCGGTGGGGCTCCGTACGGGCCGCCCGCATGTCGGTCATTCGCGCTGAAGCCTCGTGCGGTCGTCATCGGCGGCCGTATTCGCGCGGCTGATCCGCCAATCAATTTCAACGACCGGAAACAGTACAGCAATCTCAAAGCCACATCGCGGCCACAGGCGTTTCGTTTCAGAGCTAGAGGTGCTCTTGAGGTGTGGAATGTCGGTGTTGCGGGTCTTGCTGATCGCGGTGGCGATGAGTGGTGTATCGATTGCGAGTTCAATTCCGGTCGTGCTGATGCCGCAGCCGGCGGCCGCGCAGGGCGTGGAGACCATCGTGGTCGAAGGTAACCGCCGCGTGGAGGCCGAGACGGTCCGCTCATATTTCAGACCCGGCCCCGGCGGGCGCCTCGATCAATCCGCCCTCGACGACGGACTCAAGGCGTTGATCGGGACAGGCCTGTTCCAGGACGTGAAGATCAGTCAGTCCGGCGGCCGCCTCGTGGTGTCGGTGGTGGAAAATGCCGTGATCGGCCGCATCGCCTTCGAGGGCAACAAGAAGATCAAGGACGAGCAACTCTCGGCCGAGATCCAGTCCAAGCCGCGCGGGACCTTCTCGCGGGCGCTGGTACAATCCGACACGCTGCGCATCGCCGAGATCTACCGGCGCTCGGGCCGCTACGACGTGCGCGTCACGCCCGAGATCATCGAGCAGCCGAGCAGTCGCGTCGATCTCATCTTCACGATCGAGGAGGGGGCCAAGACGCCGGTCAAGTCCGTCGAGTTCATCGGCAATAGCGCCTTCTCGGCCTCGCGACTGCGCGACATCATCAAGACGCATGAAAGCAATCTGCTCAGCTTTCTCGGCAGCAACGACATCTATGATCCCGACCGCGTCGAGGCCGATCGCGACCTGATTCGTCGCTTCTATCTCAAGAACGGCTTCGCCGACGTCCAGGTCGTCGCCGCGCTCACTGAATACGATCCGGAGAAGAAAGGCTTTCTCGTCACCTTCAAGATCGAGGAAGGACAGCAATACCGGGTCGGATCGGTGAGTTTCCGCTCCAGCATTCCCAATTTCGACGCGAACTCGCTGCGCGTCTATTCGCGCGTCCATGTCGGTTCGCTCTACAACGTCGAATCGGTCGAGAAGTCGACCGAAGACATGCAGATCGAGGCCTCGCGCCGCGGCTACGCCTTTGCCTTGGTCCGTCCCGCCGGCGACCGCAGTTTCGAGGCGCACACCGTCTCCGTCGTGTTCAATATCGACGAAGGCCCGCGAACCTATATCGAGCGCATCAACCTGCGCGGTAATACGCGCACACGCGACTACGTGATCCGCCGCGAATTCGATCTCTCAGAGGGCGACGCCTACAACCGCGCGCTGGTCGATCGTGCCGAGCGGCGTCTGAAGAACCTCGACTATTTCAAGAGCGTGAAGATCACGACCGAGCCGGGCTCGTCGAGTGACCGCGTCATCCTGATCGTCGACATGGAAGAGAAATCGACCGGTGACTTCTCGATCTCGGGCGGTTACTCCACCACCGACGGCGCGCTGGCCGAAGTGTCGGTCTCCGAGCGCAACCTGCTCGGTCGCGGTCTCTACGGCAAGGTCTCGGTCAGCTACGGTCAATATTCCCGCGGAATATCGCTGTCCTTCGTCGAGCCTTATCTGCTCGACTACCGGCTGGCGCTCGGATTTGACACCTATTGGCGCCAGCAATTGTCGAACAGCTATACGAGCTACGGCGTGACGACGCTGGGCTTTTCTCCGCGCCTGGGCTTTGCGTTGCGCGAGGACCTCTCACTCCAGCTCCGCTATTCGCTCTATCAGCAGAGCATCACGCTCGCCAGCGCCTACAACAATTGCAACAACAACGCGTCGAACACGTCGCTGGCCTTCAATCCGACGCCGGCCTACATCAAGAGCGTCCTGGGCGGCGTGGACCCGACCAATTCCACGGATTCGGGCGTTTACGGATACGGCTGCTATGGCGACGGTGAGTCGAGCCTGCCGGTCCGGCGAGAGCTGGCGAACGGCGCAACCTGGACGTCGGCGCTCGGCTACACGCTGAACTACAACACGCTCGACAACACCAAGAACCCCACCGACGGCTTGCTGGTCGACTTCAAGCAGGATTTTGCGGGTGTCGGCGGTGACGTCACCTATCTGAAAACGGCGTTGGACACCAAGTACTACACGTCGCTCGTGTCCGATATCGTCAGCGTGATCCATCTCCAGGGCGGTCTCCTCAGCAAGCTCGGCAACCAGGACCTGCGCATGCTGGATCACTTCCAGATGGGCCCCAACCTCGTGCGCGGCTTCGCTTCCAACGGCATCGGTCCGCGCGACATCACCTATTGGAGCCTGGGCGCGAGCGGCGATGCGCTTGGCGGCACGAAATACTGGGGCGCGTCGATGGAGTTGCAGATGCCGTTCTGGTTCCTGCCCAAGGAAGTCGGCCTGAAGGGCGCGGTCTATGCCGATGCCGGATCGCTCTGGGGCTACCAGGGTCCGACCTCATGGTCGGCCACCGGCGAAGTCAACACCAAGGCGTGCCCGACCTGCGGACTGCAATATGACGACGGCAGTACGGTGCGATCGTCCGTCGGCGTCGGCCTGATCTGGGCCTCGCCGTTCGGGCCGCTGCGCTTCGACTACGCCGTGCCGCTGACGAAGGGCAAATACGACACGGTTCAGGAGTTCAGGTTTGGGGGTGGCACTTCGTTCTAGTTGGACGCCCGCCGCTGCATGTCGAGAGAGGATCGCGTCAATCTAGGAGAGAGCCGCGAGCATTGGCAGGCCAACGAGATCCAGCGAAAGCGAAGCGCTCATTTGGGCGTGGCAGAGTTCGACGGCAGTCCAAGCCATGACCGCCTTCATCGATGGTCATCGTGGAGGGTCTGGGGGCCAGGTAATGCGGAGGGTCTTGCCGATCGCCCCGTCGAACGCCACGCTCACATGAGCAGGCGGCGCGCCAGCATCGATGTCGATGCCAGTGTCGGAGAATTGGGCATGCGGAATTGCGCGACTGCGGCCTTGCCGTGCGGGCGCTGGACGATCGCGATCGCGGCGCCGGAGCACCGCCTAGCGCTCCACGCAGCCTCGCATCGCGCTGGCGGCCCTTAGTTCATCATCGCGAGCGCCGGACGCCGGCTTTCGCTGGACTCGATGATGCCGGGGAGATCGGTGGCCTCGCCGGCGATCATGCCCGACATCTGCCAGAACAGGTACGCAAGGCGAGAGAACACCATCCGCTCGCGCTCGGCAGCAACGGTGCCGTCAGGAATCGTCACGGTCTCCAGGCCGACCACCTTCTTGAAGTCCGGCCAGATCATCATCGACTGCGCGATCACGGAATAGCAGCGCGGATCCTCGTCGCACTCGTCGGGCGCCGGCGGCAAGCCCGGATATTGCGTCGGCGCGACGTAGAATTTGTAGGCACCATAGCCGAGCCGGAGCAGGAATTTTTCCGGGACGGCGACGTCGGCGGCAAACGACACCAGCCGAGCCTCGCCCAGCACGTCGGCTTCGATCGCGCTGAGGTCGGACGCGCGCAGCGCCGAGCAGAAGGTCAATCCGCGATTGTGTTCGCGGAGCAGATTGGCCAGCGGCGGCTGCTGTTGCACGGTGTCGGTGAGCAGGATGATGGTCTTGAGCATCGTGAGGTGTCCGTCAGGGGAAGAGGTGGCGTGCGGTCATGAGCGCTTCGTCGGAGCCGTGGGTCGCAAAGAAGTCGTTGGCAATGCGCTGTCCCGGTGCGATCTCCAGGATGCGGTAGCGCGCCTGGGCGGCGGCTTCGCGGGCGGCCCCGACGTCATCCTGCCAGGCGCAGAGGGACAGCTCGAGCCGGCCGTAGCCGCCGCAATTGGCGGCATAGGCGCCCGTCACGGCTTCCACGGTCGCGGCCACCGCGCCGGCGTCACAGGCCGAGACGTCGCGCAGGATCACGGCGATGCCGGTGCCGGTCTCGGCTTTCGAGGTCATGACCATGAAGGCGTCGCGAGCGCCGGTACGTCCGGCGCGGCGGGCTGCGCGCGCGATACCGGCAAAGCCGGGATCGGGACCGAGCTCCAGCGTCGTCGTTTGCTGGTCGTGCAGGATCGTGGCACGCATCGCGCCGAGGTCACCCTTCAGCGCGTGGTAGGAGCGCGGCAGCCAGACGGTGTCGAGAGGCGTTTGGGACGATGTCAGGCTCCAGGCCTGGTCGAGCAGATAGCCTTCCCAGATCGCAGGATAGGACGCGGCGAGTTGCTGCCACGCGCGCAGCATCATCTCCGCAGCCTTGGTGCGGCCGAGATAGAGCGTGCGCGCCGACATCTCCCAGCGATTCCACTTGTGCAAGGCCACGTCGCAGCCGAGGAAGGACGGCAGCAGCGGCGCCTCGCGCAGCACCGCGCCGGCTTCGACGAACAGCAGCGGCTCGCGATATTTGTTCCACATCCGCATCATGAACTCGGCCTTTTCGAAGCAGAGGATGCGGTCGTTGAGCTGGGTTTCGACCGGCTCGATATGGCAGGCGAGGTCAAACCGTTCGAGCGAATGCCGGAGCGCGAAGGCCGCGGTTGCATCGCCGCCGCGCGGATGGCAGGAGACGATCCGCGGACGGACGGTGGATGAATCGGCGGCGGAGAGGAATTTCGACCAGCCGATGCCGCCCCACCACATCTCGTGCGGGCCGTCCGCGCCGCAGGGGCCGACAGTGCCGAACTCGGTCAGCTTGGACTTGAGGAAGTCGAAGCCGGGGTTCTCGCCTCTGGGAATGACGACGGCGCAGCCGGGCGTTAGCGAGCGGTAGAACAGTTCGGCGGCCGCCCCGCTTGGCGGCTCCTTGAGGATGATGACGCCGCTCCCCCGGCCCTCGCTGAAATCGTGGAGCGGCGCGCCGTACTGCTTGACCAGCCAGTCCAGGCGGTCGCGCTGGGCCCGGCCGAGCTTCACGCCGTCGGATTGCAACGGCCGATCAAGGTTTTCGCGCGTCTCGTCCGTCAATTCCGTACCCCCGGTCTCAGCCCTTGGACTTCAACGGTCGAGGCGATGCGATCAGGCGGACTATCTGGGATGGGCGCCAAGTGGCGTAATTGCCACGGAGTAGATCGCGATATCGTCAGTCATGGGGGCGACCGGGATCAGCAGGCAGCCATCCTCGCTTTCGGCGCGATAATGGTCGCCGTTCCGCTCAATTTTGGCAAAGACCAGGCTCTCAGCCGCGATGCCGACCACGTTCTGGCTTTCCGCGGCGTCGCGGACATCGGCGGCGCTCTGCATCGTCACGCCATGCAAAAGCCCTTCGGCGGCGAATTTGGGCAGCGGCAGGGCGATCATGGCGATGCCCATCGCACGCGAGACCGGAATACGGACGCGCAGCTCGCCGAGGCCGGTGTGGTGAACTGTCACCGTCTCCAGCGTCGCTTCGCCGTTCCCGCGAAACAATCCGACCTGGACCGGGCCGCAGGCCCTCTCCTCGAAGACGTCGGCCGGCAGGCGGTTGGCACCGAACAGCGTGTAGAGATAGGAGTGGGACGCCGACAGGCGCGCAAAGCAGCCCGCAAGCCACATCGGCGGTGCCGATGTCGTGCAGGCGGCTGAGAGGCCGCGGGCGGTGATCTGCCGACGGATGAAGTCGCCGTCGATCATTGGCGCCAGCGCATGGGTGCCGAGATTGACGTCGTGCTTCAGTTCGCCCAGCAGCGCCAGCTCGTCCTCGTCCGGCAGCAGCAGAAGCCGGGCCAAGGTCGCCACGCACCAGCGCGCGGCGACATCGGGCGCGGCATAGGGACTCACACGGAAATCCACCGCGACCCCTTCTGCGCTTTCCGCAAAGGCCAGCGCGCCGGCCTGGATGTCAGCAGCCAGCGTGATCTGGCTTGTGGGTCGCGGATTGATCTCCCGCAGGACCGTGCCGCCGTCATAGTCCCGAACCGAACCGTCGGCCGAACAGCAGACCTGCTCCAGCAGCGCAATGTTGCGGATCAGCATGCGCTTGACATGGGGCGTGACTACGAGGTCGGAGATGAAGCCTGTGGCGCTGTCCTCCTCGGCGACGTCGTCGAAGGCGTCATCGAGCGAGATCAGATAAGCGCCGTGGAGGCGAATATTGAGGCCTTCCAGCTCGAATATCCGACGCAGCGCCTTCTGCACGCTCCCGGAATAGCCGAGATCGGCGAGCACGAGATCGGTGCAGTCGTCGAAGCCTGGGATCGCGTGACGCAGATGGGAAAGCAACCCCGCGCGCAGGCCTGCTGCGAGCTCGACGATCGCATCCGCCTCCATCAACTCGGGCAGCGCCTCGGCAATCTCCAGGCCGGTCACGATGCCGTCGGGCGACTTCGCAAAGAACGCGGCGACCTTCGGGGGCAGGAGCTTCATCATGTCGCGAAAGGTCGGAGCGTCGATCTTCAGGATCTTGCTCAGAAGATCGATGATCGGCTGCATCGTGTCGGCGGAGGCGATCAGGCTGACGCGGCGGTTGATCTCGATATAGGCCGAGGTCATGCCGTGCAGCTGCTGCCAGATCCGGTGTGACAGAAAGCCGTCGCGGCCGAGGAAGCCGAGGGCGACCTTTCGGCCGGGGCCCGCGACCTCTTCGCAGCGCCGGGCAACAAAGGCATCGAAGGCCGTCATCCCCGGGCCGAGCACTGTCACTCCCAGATGGAAGGCCGGCGACCTCTCGGCGCCGCGCGCGGCGACCATGCGCCGCAAAGTGCGTGCGCCGTGATCGAGCCGAGACGGTGCCCCCGTGCACAACAGCTCGAACAGCGCGGTCTCGCGCTGAAATTTCGCTGCAAGCTCGGCGGTGGCCTGCGGATAGTAGCGCGGGCGAATGCCGTGGCGCTTCGCGCCCCTGATGTCGGCCTTGTCATTGTCGCCGACGTGAAAGGAGGCGCTGGCGTCGATGCTCTGCTCCGACAGATACGTCGCGAACAGCGACCCGCTCTTGCTGCTGCCGTGGTCGCAGGATGCGTAGAGAAAGTCCCAGCTCAGTCCGGGATGGCAAGCCCGCAGCAATCGCGCCAGCCGGTCGGAATCCCAATAGGTGTCGGAGATGAATCCGACGCGGTAGCCCGCGCGTTTCATGTCCAGATATTTCCCAAGCATGTCCGGATTGGCGCGGCAGAGCTCGATCTCCGCCGCAAACTCCGATGCGACCAGATCTGTCAGATCGCTGCGCGCCAGACCGAAGAGCCTGAACGGAAAATAGGAATAGATCTCGTCGATGTGCACTTCGCCCACGCCGCGTTTCTCCTTCGCTGTCCGGCGTGCACGCGATTCGGCCTGGATGCGATGCTGAACGAAACTCGCGGAAACATTTGGACAAGATCTTGAAATGCCAGAAAGCTCATAAGTCCTTTCAAATACGCCATCTGGCGTCGTGCAGGCGCGAAGCAGAAATGTATCGAAAACATCGAACGACCAAGCAGAAACAATTTGCGCGCGGCGCGCGGCGCCAGTCGTTGCGATCGTCATGCCAGTAATCCCCGCCAATCAGAGCGATTAACGTGCCTGCGCGTGAGGTCAGGCGCCGCGCGAGCGAAAAAAGTTCACGCGCGATTCAAAATCGCATTCGTCGCGACTGACAGATCGAAAAAAATCGTTAGGTTCGAAAAAGGTGATTCGGAAAAAATTGCCGGGTGCGGAAGTCGTCTCGCGTTCATTCACACTCGGAAACAATCGTCTCTTCATGCACCAAGCGCGTGTCGCGCTTGATCACCTAGTGCCGCGTAATGTCAGCGTTTTCTCTCGACGACATCTGTTCAGGATGGACGATCCGCCATGGCGCGAGACGATGTGATGATTGCAGGTGCGACGCGCGAGATGATCGCGCAACCGGCAATTATTGCCCGGCACTCGGCAAAAATGACCAGATAACATCTTGAAAAACAAAAGAAATTCCCCGCCTGGATTGCTTTCGCCCCGCGTTCAACGCTTGGAAGCCGTGTGGCATGGGCGCCGCCGGCATTGCGGGTTGGAGGTTGCGGGATGAGTTACGCTGCTGATGTCTGGGCTCCCGCCGAGGTCGAGATTGCGACGACGGTGCCGGTCGAAGCTAAGGTGCCGATGATGCCGTCCGCGCCGCTCGCGCCGGACGGCACGCCCGATACCGCCGATGTCGTCTACGACGAGGACAGCGAACTCCTGGACAGGCTCGCTACCGGCGACGAAGTCGCATTCCGCATGCTGGTCGAGCGTCACATCGATCGCTCCTATGCCATTGCGTTGCGTATCGTCGGCAACGCCGCGGACGCCGAGGACGTGGTGCAGGATTCAATGCTCAAGATATGGAGCCATCGCGGACGCTGGCAACACGGCCGCGCCAAATTCTCGACCTGGCTCTACCGTGTCGTCTCCAATCGCTGCATCGATCTGCGTCGCAAGCCGCGCACCGAAAACGTCGAGGCCGTGCCGGAAGTCGCCGACAGTCAGCCCGGCGCCGTCGAGCTCATCGAGCGCAATGAGCTGAACGACATGCTGGAGCTCGCGATGCAGCGCTTGCCCGAGCAACAGCGCATCGCGGTGATCCTGTCCTACCACGAGAGCATGAGCAACGGCGAGATTGCCCAGGTGATGGATACAACCGTCGCCGCCGTCGAGTCGCTGCTCAAGCGCGGCCGCCAGCAGCTTCGCCAGCTCCTGCGCAAGCACGAGCGCGACATCCGCACCGCGTTTACCGACTGCTAACCATAAAAATCGCCTCGCGAAGATTTTCGCGCCTGATCTCCTCGCGCTCCGCCGTTTGAGCGAACGGACGGGGCTGCGGTCCGCGTCGTCGTAAGTCGATTCCCACGAAGCGGCACGCCGTGCCCATCAATATTAGGAGCTTCAGATGCCCGCAATCAACACCAACACTGCCGCCAATGCGGCGGTCCGCTACCTCAACATCAACTCCGCGCAGGAAACCAGCTCGCTCTCGAAGCTGTCGAGCGGCTCGCGTATCACCTCCGCATCCGACGACGCCGCCGGCCTTGCGATCTCCACCCGCATCTCCTCGGACGTCACCACCTTGCAGCAGGCTGCGACCAACGCCTCGCAGGCCACCGCGATCCTGCAGACTGCTGACGGCGGCGCCTCCAACATCTCCGACATTCTTGCACGCATGAAGTCGCTGGCGTCGGAATCGGCTTCGGGCACCGTGACGGACTCCAGCCGCGCCTACATCAACTCGGAGTTCTCGCAGCTGACGGCTCAAATCGACTCGATCGCGTCCGGCACCCGCTATTCCAGCCAAAGCCTGCTCGACGGCTCGAGCGTGTTCGCCTCCGGCGTCTCCGTTCTGGTCGGCTCCTCGGGCTCGGATACCATCACCATCACTCTCACGAGCCTCACGGCCTCTTCGCTCGGCGTGTCTTCGCTCGACGTGAGTACGCTGTCGGACGCGACCTCGGCGTTGACCGCGCTGGATACGGCGATCGACACGGTCTCCGCGGCCCGTGCCAGCATCGGCGCCCAGGAGTCCCGCTTCAATTTCAGCGCCGACTCGATCTCGACCCAGACCCAGAACCTGCAGTCGGCGAACTCGGCGATCGAGGACGTCGATATCGCGGCCGAACAGTCCAAGCTTTCCTCCGCGGAGGTGAAGACCCAGGCCGCGGTGTCAGCGCTGGCGGCGGCGAACCAGATGCCCCAGTACCTGCTCAAGCTGCTGGGCTGATGATGATCCGGGCGGGCCGGCATGATGCCGGCCCGCCCACTACCAGGGATATTCAGGCAAAGTGACCAGCGTCAGTTCGACCAGCAGCACAAGTTCGGGCGTCACCGTCACCACGAGCGGGACCACCAATTCGAGCAGCATTGATTGGTCTGCGCTGATCCAGTCCGCCGTCGATGCGAAGACCGCGCAGGCGGACACGATCTCGACGACGATCACGAACAACGAGGCCAAGATCTCGGCCTACCAGACGCTCCAGAGCGATCTGAAGACGCTGTACTCCGGCTTGGCGTCGCTTTCGACTGCGGTGGTCAACTCGCTGTCCACCAGCGCCTTTGCGACGCGCGCGGCGAGCATCGGCTCGACCGGCGACGTCAGCGCCTCCTCGGCGCTCTCGATGAGCATCAAGAACGGGGCCGCGATCGGCGACCACACGCTGACGATCAGCCAGATCGCCACCGCGCAGAAGGTGTCCGGTGCCTCGCAATCGAGCCAGACCGACGAGCTCGGCTATTCCGGCACGTTTTCCATCGGTCTGGAGGGCGGGGCTACGTCCGACATCACCGTCACCAGCACGATGTCGCTACAGGACGTCGTCGATACCATCAATGCGCAGACCTCGACCACCAACGTCCAGGCCTCCATCGTGCAGGTGTCCAGCACGTCATTCCAGATGGTGCTGACCGGCACCGCGGATGCGGCGGACATCACCTATTCCAGCACGTCCGGCGACGACATCATGAACAAGCTCGGCGTGACCGACAGCTCGGGCAGCTTCACCAACGTCATCCAGGAGGCGCAGTCGGCCGAATTCACGCTGGACGGCATTTCGATGACCCGCGACACCAACGACATCACCGACGTTCTGAGCGGGGTCACCTTCAGCCTGCTCCAGGCGACGCCGGACGGAACCTCGCTGAACATCAGTATCGAGACCGACACCAGCCAGATCCAATCGGCGCTGGAGACCTTCGTCACCAACTACAATGCCTTTCGTGACGAGGTCATCGCCCAGCAGACGACCGCGACCGACGGCACCGCAGATTCGAGCGCGGTCCTGTTCGGCGACGGAACCATGCGCAACATCATGGATGCGCTCCAGAACGCCCTGAACAGCACCGTGGGCGGCATGACGATGGCCGATCTCGGCCTGTCCTTCAACGAGAAGAACGAGCTCGAGCTCGACACCAGCACGCTGTCGGAGATCCTGAGCACCAACCTGAGCGGCGTGACCGAACTGCTGTCGGCGCAAACCACGACGTCGTCGAGCCAGCTCAGCGTCGTCAATACCGGTACGTCGCCGCAATCCTTCACCCTGGAACTGACCGTCGATTCCGACGGCAACCTGTCCTCGGCCTCGGTCGGCGGCGACTCCTCGCTGTTTACCGTCAGCGGCACCACGATCATCGGTGCATCCGGCTCGATCTATGCCGGCATGGCCTTCACCTATAGCGGCTCGACCTCGCAGTCGATCACGGTAACCTCGACCACCGGGATTGCATCGCAGATCTACGAGATTGCGAAGGACTATTCGTCTTCGACCGGCGCACTGCAGACGCAAATCACCAGTCTGACGACGCGCGACGACGAGCTCCAGCAGAAGGTCGATGATATCAACAGCGCCGCGGCGACGCTGCAGTCGCAGCTGCAGACGCAGTACGCGAAATACCAAGCCGCGATCGAGAGTGCGAACAGCACGCTCGATTATCTCAAGGCCCTGCTCAACAGCTCGAGTGATTGATGATGCATAATCCGATGGCGTACATGGCCAACCAGGCCTATCGGGGAACGGCAACGATTGTGCCGCCGCTCAAGGCGGTCTCGATGCTGCTTGGTGGCACGATCACGTCTCTCCAGAAATCGCTCGCCGCCCAGGAGGCAAGGCGTTTCGAGGAAGGGCACGAGCACCTGATGAAGGCGACCGCGATCCTGCGTGGGCTCAGCCACAACCTCGATTTCGCCAAAGGCGGCGACGTGGCGGAGCGGCTGTTCCAGACCTACAACGCGATGATCCTGGCGAGCCACAAAGCCTATGGCCGTCCGCACGCCCGCCAAAGTTTCGGCCGCATCATCGCCGGGCTGACCGAACTGCGGGAGGCCTGGGAGTTCGTCGACACGACCGTGCGGGGCGGCAAGCCTGGGCCAGCCGATTCGGCCCGCAAGGGCTGAAGACGTCTGCCCTAATGCGACGCGGGGGAGGGCAGGCGTCATCCAGCCCGCCGTTTCCGTCGCTTTCCGCAGTGCTGCGGCGCTTTTGGCGGCCGAGGCCGCCGAAATCCGGTTTCCGCCGCGCCTGCAATGCTTTATGACGGGCCTGACCGAGGCGGGATCGGCGGGCGATGGACGTCACCGAGTTTGAGGAACTGATCGATCGGCTGGGCGAGGATCTCTCCCTCTGGCCCGACGACCGGCGCTTGCCCGCCGAAGCGTTGCTGGCGCGGTCGTCCGCTGCGCAGGCCCTGCTGGAAGAGGCGCGTATGCTGCGCCGTGCGTTCGCGGCACCGCCAATGCGCGCGCCAGCAGGCCTCGCCGACCGCATCGTCGCTGCGGCAGCGAAAATGCAGGATGACACTGCCGAGCCGCGCACCGAGGGCGAGACGGCGGGGAGCTGAGCGGCTCTTTTTCTCACATCGACTGCCAGACCATGATCCGGAAAAGCGTGCAGCGGCTTTCCGAAAAAGATCATGCTCAAACAATACTTCATCCAGATATCATCGCGCTTTGGACGTCCTCATGCCCGGGCTTGTCCCGGCATCCACGTTCTTCGTGCTGCGCGGCGAGGCGTGATGGCCGGGACAAGCCGCCACGACGCTCTGGAAGCATCGGCGCCCCCAACGCTCACATCGTGAACGATGGCTTTGCCGCAGCCGAAGCAAGAGCAGCTCCGTCGCCGCAACGAACTACCTTGACCTCGTCGCTCCTCTAACACCCGCCCACACACGGCAGATTTTGCCGTGTCGAATGCCGTTCTCGCGCGCGTGAATCGCCGCCTGAATCCGCACGCCCACCCGTTTCATCAGCACACAGATTTCAAGCGCCGCGAGCCGACACTGGTCGCCGGCAGCAAAAGAAGGCCGGAGTCTCCGATGACCGTTTCCGCCGTGAGTTCTGCAACGACTGCGACCACGACATCGTCGTCTTCGAGCACGTCGTCCAACTCGACGCTGACATCCAGCGATTTCCTGACCCTGCTGGTCAGCGAGTTGCAGAACCAGAATCCGCTGGATGCGACCTCGACCACCGACCTCGTCAATCAGCTCACCTCCTACGCCAATTTCACCTCGCAGCAGTCGATCAACTCCAACTTGTCGTCGCTGGCGAGCTCGTTCTCGAGCCTCGTGACGTTGAACTCGGTGAACTATATCGGCCACACCGTCGAGGCGAAGTCCGATACGGCGACCTTGAGCAACGGCGCGGCGACCTATGGCTACTCGCTGTCGTCGACCGCTTCGGACGTCTCGATCAGCATCTCGGATTCCTCCGGGAACGTCGTCTACACCGGCACCGGCACCGGCAACTCCGGCTCCAACAGCTTCACCTGGGACGGCAAGGATTCGAGCGGCAACCAGCTCTCCGACGGTGGCAAATACACCATCTCGGTGACGGCGACGGACACCGCCGGCAACTCGGTTCTCAACTACACGACCGTCAGCGGTACGGTGACCGGCATCGATACCTCGACGTCCACGCCCTCGCTCACGGTGAATGGTGTCGCCGTCAGCGCCGCCAACATCCTCGGCGTCACATCCTGATCTCACGTCCTGATTTCCTCGGAGCTTCATCATGAGTCTCACCGGCGCATTGTCATCGGCGATCTCGGCGCTCAACGCCCAGAGCCAGTCCCTGTCGATGATCAGCGACAACATCGCCAACTCCGACACCACCGGCTACAAGACCACCTCGGCGATGTTCGACTCGCTCGTGACCGCCTCCAGCAATACGACCTCCTACGCTTCCGGCGGCGTCACCGTCTCGGGCCGCGCCAACATCACCCAGCAGGGCCTGCTCGCCGCGACCTCCAACGCCACGGACGTCGCAATCCAGGGCTCCGGCTTCTTTGTGGTGACCGACGCCAAGTCGGGCGGCACGGTCGCCTATACCCGCAACGGCGCCTTCACGACCGACAATGCCGGCTATCTCCAGAACAACGGCTATTATCTCGAGGGATGGCGCACCGATGCTGATGGCAATGTCGTCGGCAATGAATCGGCGGGCAATCTCGAAGCCATCAACACCCAGGTCGCCTCGACCAGCGGCAGCGCCACCACCAAGACCACGATCGCTGCGAACCTGCCGTCGGACGCCGCGACGGGCGACACCTACACCAGTTCGGTGACGGTCTACGATTCGCTCGGCGCGGCGAACTCGATGCAGGTTACCTGGACCAAGAGCGGTGCCAATACCTGGAGCGCGAGCTTCGCCAATCCGACCTCGGCATCGGATACCACGACTGCGACCGGCACGGCGTCAGGCACGATCGACATCACTTTCAACAGCGACGGTTCGCTCGCCAGCACCAATCCTGACCCGGCCACCGTCTCGATCACCGGCTGGACCGACGGTGCGGCGGACAGCACCATCACCATGAATCTCGGAACCGCCGGCAAGACCGACGGCCTCACGCAATATGCCTCGGGTGAAACCACGCCGTCAGTCAACGTCACCAGCATCGATTCGGATGGCCTGTCCTACGGCAAGCTGTCGAGCGTCTCGATCGGTGACGACGGCATCGTCAACGCGACCTATTCCAACGGCCAGACCATCGCGATCTACAAGATCGCGGTGGCGACCTTCGCCGATCCCAACGGGCTCGCCGCCTCCAGCAACGGCATCTATTCAGCGACGGTGACGTCGGGCAACGCCGCGCTGCAGGGCTCCGGAGAGAACGGCGCGGGCACGATCTACGGCAGCGAGCTGGAGTCTTCGACCACCGACACCTCCAGCCAGTTCTCGAGCATGATCTCGGCGCAACAGGCGTACTCCGCCGCGTCCCAGGTCGTCTCCACCGTCAACAAGATGTACGACACCCTGATCTCGGCGATGAGGTGAGCGATGCCAGGCGAAAAGGCAAACGCCGTCGGCGAGGCCCTGCTGCTCCGGCTACGGCGGCTCCTGGCGCGGACCGCGACGGTCAAGGGTAGCGACCGCAAGCAATTACTCGCGCTGCTCGACGACCTGGAGACGACGCGGCGCGGTCTCCTGCGGCAGGCCGCGGAGATCGAGAGCGAAATGAGGCAGGCAACCGTCAGGACGACCGCGATCGGCGCGTATTTGCGCAGCTCGCAGGCCGACCGCGGCAAACGGCACAACTAGAAGAAGGCGATGACCATGAGTGTAGCCCAAGCCAACAGGCAAGCCACCGGCACGAACGTCGCGAGCGGCGATAACAGGATCAAGTCGCTGATCGCGCTGATCGACACGCTGACCACGCTGGTTGCCGAGGAGAACGCCGAGCTCGCCAAAGGCCTGCCAGCCTCCCGCCTGAAGCAGGTCGACGAGAAGAACAAGCTCGCGGAGATTTTCGAGCGGACCGTCGCCGAGTGCGCGGCGGGAACGACCAGCCTGACCGTCAGGGATCGCATCCTGCGCGAGCAGCTTCTGGACAAGATCCTGAAGCTGCGTGCGGCGATGGACGAGAATCTGGTGCGCCTGCGCGCGGCGATCGAGGCCAGCAACCGCCGGATCGAGGCCGTCATGCAGGCGATCCGCGAGCAGATCGCGGCGGTGTCGCCCTATGGCGCGTCCGGTCGCGTCGCCGCCGCCCGCACGGTCTCCAGCGGCACCAGCCGCAGCGCCTGACGGAACGAGGGGAAACCGCCGTGTCGCTCGATATCGCACGATCGATCGCCTTCAGCGGATTGTCCGCGACGTCCGTGCAGATCAGCGTGACGTCGTCGAATATTTCGAACGCCGATACGGCCGGCTACACCAAGAAGTCCGCGACCCAGTCGAGCAGCGTCACCAACGGCGTCGGTACCGGCGTCACGGTGACGGGCATCACCTCGACGGTGGACAAGCTGCTGTTGAAGTCGCTGGTTAGCGCAGATTCCGATCTCGGCGCGGCCGATACCACCAGTACCTATCTGACGTCGCTCCAGAAGCTCTACGGTTCGATCAGCAGCAGCGGCGATTCGTCGTCGGGGACCTCACTCGCCAACAGCATCGCCTCGCTGGAGTCGGCGTTGTCGTCGTTGGCGAGCACGCCGAGCAGCGCCTCGCTGCAATCCAACGTCGTCAGTGCGCTGGATGACGTTGCCAGCCAACTGCGTGAGACCTCGAGCGGGATCCAGAAGCTCCGGTCGGATGCCGACCAGGACATCTCCTCGTCGATCGACGACGTCAACGCGGATCTGAAGCAGATCGCGGACCTCAACGCCGAAATCAAGCAGACGGCGGCGACCGGCCAGTCGACCGCGGATCTCGAGGACCAGCGCAATACCGCGCTCCAGGACCTCGCGTCCAAGATGAATATCAGCTATTTCACGGCGTCGAACGGCGATCTCCAGATCTACACCGCGTCAGGCCAGGCGCTGGTGGACTCTTCCGCGCATACGATCAGCTATACGGCGGCTGCCAATGTGACGGCGTCGACGACCTACACCGCCGGCTCTTCGTCGAGCGGCTTCAGCGCGATCACCGTGAACGGGGTGGACATCACCTCCCAGATCACCGGTGGGGACATCGGCGCACTCATAACGCTCCGTGACGACACTTTGCCGGACGCGCAGTCCCAGCTCGACCAGCTGGCGCAGCAGCTGGCGTCCGTGATGAACAGCGTCTCGAACAGCGCCTCTTCGGTGCCGGCGCCGACCAGCCTGACGGGGACGACGGCCGTCACCAGCAGTTCTGCCCTGTCCGCCTCTGGCTCGGTGCGTATCGCGGCAACCGACCAGAGCGGCAACCTGGTCTCCTACGCCGATCTCGACCTGTCGTCCTACGCCACGGTCGGCGATCTCGTCACCGCCATCAACGGTATCTCCGGCTTGTCCGCCTCGGTCGATTCGGACGGCCATCTCTCGATCACGGCGACCGGCTCGGGCAACGGCGTCGCCATCAACGAGATGACGAGCTCGGTCGGAAGCTCCAGCGAGGGATTCTCCGAATATTTCGGCCTCAATGATCTCGTGACCGGAACGAGCGCCTCGGACATCGCGGTCAACAGCAAGATCCTGTCCGGGACGAACGAGCTGCAGCTCGCGACGCTGGATTCGTCTTCGAGCCTGACGGTCGGCAGCTCGGTGCTGTCGTCGGGCTCGGCCACCGTGGTCAATGCCTTGTACGATGCGCTGACGGACTCGCGGACTTTCGCGTCGACCGGCGGGCTTGCCGCCACCACGGGTTCGCTGGCCGACTACGCCTCGGCCGTCGTCTCCGACGTCTCCAGCAAGGCCTCGCAGGCGTCCACCGACTACACGGCCAAGGAAACCGCTCAGTCGACCTACGCGAACTCGCTGGCGTCGCAGTCCGGCGTCAACCTCGACGAAGAATCAGCCAATCTGAGCACGCTTCAGAACAAATATTCGGCGGCGTCAGCCCTGATCCAGGCCATCAACTCCATGTACTCGGCGTTGCTCACCGCCGTGCAGTCGACGTAACGGGAGCGCGCTGATGGTCGCGATGCGGGTTGCCACCTTCGCCCAGTCGAGCCGGATGATCGCCGACGCGATGCGCGTGGAATCGGTCATGGCCAACATGCAGATCCAGGAATCCTCTGGTGTCGTCTCGACCGATTTCGGCGGCTACGGCTCGGATGCGCAGCACGTCGTCAATCTCCAGGTTTCGGTGACGCGCGCGCAGTCCTATATCGATGCGGCCACGCTCGCCGACAGCAAGGTCCAGGTGATGTATTCGGCGGTCGGCTCGGTGACGGACATCCTCACCCAGCTCCGGTCCCAGCTCACCGCCGCCTCGACGGGAAGTTCGACCGAGGTGAATTCGGTAATCAGCTCCGCTCAGCAGATGCTGGAGCAGATGGGCTCGCTGATGAACACGCAATATGACGGCCAGTACGTCTTCGCCGGCGGCAAGACGGACACCGCACCGGTCGATCTCACGAGCTTTTCGTCCGGCACTGGTTCGACCACGACTGCGGACACCAGCTATTACAATGGCGACAATGAGATCGCTTCGGTGCGGGTCGCCGCCGACGAAACCGTATCCTACGGCGTCACCGCAGACAATTCGGCGTTCGAGGAAGTGATGCGCGTGCTGAAGTTCGTCGCCAACAGCACCACGCTGTCGTCTTCGGACATCACCAGCGCGCTCGACCTCGCCAGCACCGCGCTCGACGACACCGCCGCCGTGCAGGCAAAGCTGTCCAGCTCGTCGTCCTCGATCGAGACCGCGAGCGCTCGCCAGGCCGACTACAAGAGTTATGCGGAGACCTTGTCGAATGACCTGACCAGCGTCGACGTCGCCGCCATCACGGCGCAGCTTTCGACTTACCAGACGCAACTCACGGCGTCCTATTCTGCTCTCGGGAAGATCTTGAGCCTGAATCTTGCGAGTTATCTGAAGTGAACCAAGGCCTTGTGGAGGCCTCGTTCTGAACGGGGAGCGGGAGTCTTGCGAGCGCATTCGTCCGTGGCTCGTGTTAACATTTCTATTCGGTCCATTCCGCGTCGAGCTGGCGGCATGATCGATTTCCAGTCGAATCGAGAAGAGCTCTCGATAAGTCTTTCTACAAGGTCGTGGAGGGTAAACGTGATGCGCATAGGCTCCTTGATAGTCGCGGTGATGTTGCTGGGGACGTGCAGTGCATCGGCTCAGCCGTTCCTGCCGCCGCCTCCTGGCCCGCCGGGCTTCGCTCCGCCAGCGCCTCCGCCACCACCACTGCGCTGTGTCGCTCGTGTCCCCGGCCCGCCTGGGCCGTCCCCGATCATTTGCCGTGCTCCACCCGCGCCTCCCGGAGCGCCGTGTCAATGCCGAACCCGGTTCGGTCCAATCCCCGGGGTCGTTCGGTAATAAAGGGAGGCGCCGGGGCTAGGCCGGATGGTGCGGACGCCTTTCCAGGGGAGCCAGATCCAATGCTTGATGAGCACGAATGAGAAGATGCTTACCTGAACGAAAGATGGAAGCCGTCCCGCTCGGGCTGGAAGCTGATCAAGAAAGAAGGCTCTCTCGATCGAGAACTGGTCGATCGCACATTGGCGCTGCCGCGGACGTCCGCTGCTTCACCGGCAATTGCATCCGCACGATCAAGCCCTTTGGCTCGCGATCATGCAGTGACAGCTCGCCGCCATGGGCGATCGCGATCGCACGTGCGATCGACAGGCCGAGCCCGAAGCCGGTGGCGTCGTCCATGGTGCGCGCATCGTCGCCGCGCACGAACGGCTCCAGCATCTCCTGCTTGCGTGCATCCGAAATGCCGGGACCGTCGTCCTCGACGTCGATGACGAGTCTTGTGCCCGATATCTTGAGACGGATCTTCACCTCTGCGCCGAAGCGCACCGCGTTCTCGACGAGGTTGGTGACGCCGCGATGCAAATCGTCGGGCCGTACGACGACGCTCGCGGAAGCTGGCCCGTCATAATGCACGACATGGCCCATGTCGCCGAACTGGTCGGCGACGAGCTGGAGCGTGCTCGCGATATCGACCAGCGTCACGGCCTCGGTCTTGCGGTCGTCGCGCAGCAGCGACAGCACCGATTCGAGCATCGAGCGCATCTGGTCGAGGTCGATCAGCATGCGCTTGCGGTTGCCCTCGTCCTCGATGAACTCGGCGCGCAGGCGCAGCCGCGTGATCGGCGTACGCAGATCGTGGCTGATCGCGGCCAGCATCCGCGTGCGATCCGACATCAGCCGCGCGATTCGTTCCTGCATGCGGTTGAGTGCGCGCGCGACCGAGCGGATCTCCTCGGGCCCACGCCCGGGCAGCGGCTCGGCCGCCCGATCGAGACTGAAATCCTCGGCGGCCTTGGCAAACGACGATAGCGGTGCCGCCAGCGCATGGGCAGCCCAAACGCCGAGCAGCGTCACGCTGATCACGGCAGACAGCAGCGTCGATATCCAGGGATTGCCCCACAACCAGGGCGGCCGTCCTCGTTCGACGTGGCCTGCGATGATCGTGCCGTCGGGCAGCTGGATGCCGATCCGCGACGAGCCGCCGTCCGGGGCCAGTGCGACGACCTTGTAACCCTCACCGACATGGCGGCGCATGCCGTGCAGGTGCGGAGCTTCGATGCCGCCGACGGCTGCGGCGGAGCCGGGCGCGATCTGCTCGACCCGCAGCTCCGGAAAGGCGCGTGCGATGTCGGCGAGAAGGCGCGGCCGTTCGCTGGCGCCCGCCGCGGACAAGAGGCGCGCAGCAGTGACGAACTCATGCTCGCTGTCGGGCGGCGCCGTCGCGCGGTCCGGCCGCGTGATCAGGAATCCTGCGGTGATGATGAGATGCAGCGCGAGGATCGAAACCACTACGAGTGCGGCGATCTGGCCGCTGATGCTCCTGAGATGAAAAAATCCCAAAAGCCGCATGTCAGCCGCTCAAGGCCGCGGCGGCCGCCTGCGTGCCCACCGCTTCGGTTCTCGGCGTGAACAGATAGCCACCGGAGCGCACCGTCTTGATGATGGTCGGATCCTGCGGATTGGGCTCGATCTTGCGGCGGATGCGGCTGACCAGCACGTCGATGGAGCGTTCGAACGAGCCGGCGTTGCGCCCTTGCGTGAGGTCGAGCAGGCTGTCGCGCGACAGCACGCGGCCGGGCCTCTCGCAGAACGTGCGCAAGAGATCGAACTCGGCGCTGGTCACCGCGACGCGCGCGCCGTCGGGATTGCGCAATTCGCGCAGGCGCAGATCGATGCACCAGCCTTCGAAGGCAAGCGTGCTCGCGCCTTGGACCGCGCTCGCTGCTTGCGCGGCGGCCTGGCGGCGCAGCACTGCGTTGATGCGGGCGAGCAGCTCGCGCGGGTTGAAGGGTTTGGGCAGATAGTCGTCCGCGCCCATCTCGAGGCCGACGATGCGGTCGACGTCCTCGCCGCGCGCTGTCAGCATGATGATCGGCGTCTGCGCTTCCGAACGCACCTTGCGGCAGAGGCTGAGACCGTCTTCGCCGGGCAGCATGACATCGAGGATGATGAGGTCGACGCGATGGTCGGCCATGGCACGCGACATCTCGCGGCCATCGCCCACAGCGGTGACGTTACAGGCGTTGTTGCGCAGGTACTTCGCAATCAACGTCCGGGTTTCGCGATCATCCTCGACGACCAGGATGTTGGGATTGGGAATGGCCATGCGCTTTGTTTCTCCAAGATTCGGGCCAAATGGCGAAAATTCTTGTTTCAGATTGTTTCTGGACGCGATCTCAACAGTTCGGCATTTCCGGGCCGTGGAGCGGCAAGGTCTCGTTGAGAGGGGTTAACCATACCCTGCCGTGGTCGGCCACGAAACGCCGCAAACCCCATGGAGCCCATCAGACTTCGATTTCGGCAGCCTCCGCCGCCTCGGGCTGCCGTCACTGAACCGAGTACTCCTTGATCTGCTTGGGCTTGACGCGCGTGTCCGGTCCGGACATGCCGATCGCTCCCACGAGTTCGCCGGATCGGCCAAGGATCGCACAAGCGCAGGCCGCGATGCCTTTGCGCCATTCGTCGTGCTCGAGCGCGGACTCGCTCCAGAATGCGATCTGCATTCATGAGGAGGATGCAGGCCTGCTATGGAGGCATTGGGCCTTCCGGTCCAACAATGTCGAGCCTCAGCTGCTGAGCAATGTTGTGAATGCGTTCGTCAGGCCGGGTCCGTTGCCCGGCTCAGCACACAAGTCCGGCTTGAGCGCTGGAGAGATCGAAAGCGTTGCTTAGTATTGAAGAGAGGTACAAGTGCCGCGCAGGTTCATCATGTGCCGGTCATCGGTGGTTCCAGGATATCCGAGCGGCCAGATTGCGAGAGCGGCCACGTTGGCTGCATGTGTGTGGTCGTCATGTTTCGCGAGCCGGGTGGACGCGGACGCGGCAGCGTCGGGCGCGAAAAGCGAGGGGCAGGGCGGATTGCGCCGCGGGAGCGCCAAACCGTGGCCGCTGTTTAGCCGAAGCCAGCCGCGGGTTCGCCGGTCAGAATGGATTCCGCCCGGCGGGGGCAGGCGCGCAGGAACTCTTGCACATGATCGGAGCTTGACTCCGCGGGCCAGCATCGCCGCCGATGGCTGGCCCGCACGGCCCCGCCTCCAAGCCCCCATACCCCCCAGGGTGGGGCCGTGCTTCCAAGAGGAGGTACAATTGTCCGAGTCGACCGAGCAAGACATCAGAGAGCGTGCGCATCGCTTGTGGGAGCAAGCCGGCAAGCCCGAGGGCCGCGAGGAAGAGTTCTGGCGCGCCGCCGAGCAGGAGCTGCGCAACGAGGACAAGTCGAACACATTGCGGACGCCGGATACGCTGTGACCGACAAGACCTGCCCATTGTGCCAGGGACTGGGATGGGTCTGCGAAAACCACCCGCTCCGGGTCTGGAGTGAGAAGCTGGGCGGCTGCCGCTGCGGTGAGGGCATGCCCTGTACCTGCAACACCGCCGAAGATCCCGAAATAAGAGTGGTGATCGTTGAAGCGGACACGACGTGGCACTAGAGCGGCGCCGGCTTTGCGGCTCGGAGCGCGGGGTTAGCGCACTTGCGAAACCATCATGCGTTTTCGTTGCGAGATATTGATGGGGTTCGGCGACGAAAGCTCTCTCGCATGGATAGGGCGCAGCGCCGGCATCGGTCGCCCGTTTGCCTTCAAGAAAGAAAAAGCCGCCCGGTCTTCCACCCGGCGGCTTCCTAAGTCCCTAGCTGTAGATCGCCTCCGCAGCCTCGTGCGTACCGCCGTTACCTTGTTTGCGGCCATGCCTTGGCGTTCTAGGCGAAAGCCCTTGATTCGACTGTGACCCAAAGCACACAACGAAGAATGTCGTGAGTGCGAGGAACCGCCGCCTTCGTCGTGTCGTCTGCTCCCTCAGCTCCGATACCACGCTGCCAGGTTCCACGTGATGGTGTCCCAGCCCGAGATGTCGGTCATGAGGCTGTTGACGCTTGCGTTGACGATGTGGCGCGAGAGCAGCGGCAGGAACACGTTGGCCCCGCAGAAGATCTCGTCGACTTTCATCAGCAGCGCGGCGCGCTTGACCGGGTCGAGCTCGTTCTTTGCGGCCTTGTAGGCCTTGTCGGCTTCAGGATCGGAATAGCGCGAGTTGTTGCGGCCCAGCCATTTGTTGTCCTTGGTGGCGATCTCCCAGGAGACGCACTGGTTCAGCAAGCGCTCCGGATCGGGCTGCGGCTGCGTCGTGTTGTACATCTCCATGTCGGCATAGAATTTCGAGTAGGTGTCGGGGTTGCCGACGTCGGAGGAGAAGAACACGGATGCTGTGACCGCCTTGATCTCGATCTCGATGCCGGCCTTCTGGCAGGCCTGCTTGATGATGGCCTGCGTCTTCTGGCGCGGGGCGTTGGTCGAGGTCTGGAACACGTATTTGAGCTTCTTGCCGTCCTTCTCGCGGATGCCGTCCGCGCCCCTGGTCCAGCCGGCCTCGTCGAGGATCTTGTTGGCCTTGTCGATGTCGAACTCGTATTTCAGCCTGGGGGACTTGAACCGCTTGGGCGCGTTGACGAAGCTCGCGGTTGCGACGGCGCCGCGGCCGTAGATGAATTTCTGAATCGAATCGCGGTCGATCAGGAGATTGATCGCCCGACGAACGGCGGGATCGGACAGCGTCGGGTGCTTGGTCTTGACGCTCGAACGCTCGCCGTCGACCTCGGTCCAGGGGTCCGTCGTGTTGAGGATGATGAACTCGACATTGCCGGAAGGCGTGATGTCGAGCTTGCCTTTGCCGCTCGCCTCCATGCGCTTGAGGACCTCCTCCTCCACCTGCATGTTCCAGGCAAAGTCGTATTCGCCGGTTTGCAGCACCGCGCGCGCCGCAGACACTGCGTCGCCGCCGCCCTTGACCTCGAGCGTGTCGAAATGAGGCTGATTCTTGACGTGATAGTCGGGATTGCGCTCGGCGCGGATCATGTCGCCCGGCTTGAACTCGACGAATTTGTACGGACCGGTGCCGACCGGCTTGAGATTGCCCGGAGCCTCGCGCGACTTGGCGCCCACATAGTCGCCGAAATGATGCTTTGGCAGGATCTGGCCGACCGAGCCGCCGACGAAAGGGTCGGCCCAGAACGGCGTCGGCGCCTTGAAGAACACCTTGACGGCGTGGTCGTCGATCTTCTCGACCTTGATGTCCTTGTAGGAGCCCGTGGTGTAGGCCGCGGTCGCGAGGTCCGCGGCGTACTGCCAGGTGAAGACGACGTCGTCGGCGGTGAAGGGCTTGCCGTCGTGCCAGTTGACGCCCCGCTTGAGCTTCCAGATCACGCTCATGCCGTCCGCGGCAAGGCCGCCGTTCGCCTTGGTCGGCACCTCGGCGGCCAGGCAGGGAATGAGATTGCCGTCTTTGTCCCAGCCGGCGAGCGGCTCGAAGAAGATGCGCGTGGCGATCTGGTCCTTGGTGCCGATCGCGAAATGCGGGTTGAGCAGGGTGGGCGCCTGCCAGAGCAGGATCTTGAGCGTGCCGCCGCCGCCGGCCTTGGTCGGCTTGTAGGCAAGCGTGGCGTCTGCCATCGCCACGTCGTGCCACACCAGGATCTGGCTTGCGACCGGCGCTACGATCCCGATCGCGGCGACCTTCTGGATGAACGAGCGTCGCGACAGCCTGCCTTGCTTCACCTCGGCGATCAAACCGCGGATCTCATTCTCGTTCATCGGACGACCTCCACCTGCACAAACCGTTTCCGGCAACCCATCATGTTTCATGATGGCCGGGGCGGCAATGCCGGCAAGGCGGGGATGCGACGAAATGACGATGCGGAGAGCGCCCCCCGGTCGAGGCACGGACCCGGATCGCCTGCCTGAGAGACCCAGGCGGCGATCCGGTGCGATCTAGGTGAACTTGGGGAAGTTCTAAGGCCGCGCCGGAACGCTAACCCGGCCGGCGCAGATCCATCAAGTTTCGGAGTGTTGCGCCAGCGAAAGAATCATTGCCGCGGCCGGGAAATCGCCACAGATCAAAGACGCTCGGCGTGATTTCTTTTCCGTTTGATGTCGAATGGAGAACGCGCGCCCGCCGGGGGCCTGCCAATATGGTTTTCCATTTCATTGATTTCGCGCGGCGGAGAAGCGAATACGGTTCCCATGTTTGTCGCAGACCTACGGAGACCAAAATGTCGTTTCGCCTGCCTCTGATCCTCTCGACCGTGCTCGCCGCATGGTCCGCCGCGGCCGGGGCCGAGACCATCAAGATCGGCGTGACGCCGGGGCCGCATGCGCAGATCCTCGAGGTCGTGAAGCCGATCGCCGCCAAGCGGGGACTCGATATTCAGCTCCTCGAGTTCTCCGACTACGTGGTGCCAAACGCGGCGCTCGATTCCGGCGACATCCAGGCCAATTCGTTTCAGAACCAGCCTTACCTGGACAACCAGAAGGCCGACCGCGGCTACAAGATCGAGGCCGTCGGCCTGACTGTGAATTTCCCGATCGGCGTCTATTCGAAGAAGCATAAGGCCTTCGCCGACATCCCCGGGGGCGGCAAGGTCTCGATCCCGAACGACCCGACCAATGGCGGCCGCGTGTTGCTGCTGCTACGCGACAAGGGCGCGATCAAGCTGAAGGACGGCGTCGGCTTCAAGCCGACGGTGCTCGACATCACCGAGAATCCCAAGAAGCTGAAGTTCATCGAGGTGGACGCGGCGCAGGCGCCGCGCGCGCTCGACGACGTCGACGCCGCCGCGATCAACACCAATTATGCAACCCAGGCCGGCCTTGATCCCGTCAAGGATCCGATCCTGCGCGAGGATCCGAAGGGCCCCTACGTCAACCTGATCGCCGTGCGCACCGCCGACAAGGACAAGCCCTGGGTCAAGATCCTCGTGGACAGCTACCACACGCCGGAGGTCAAGGAGTTCGTCCTGACCAAGTTCAAGGGCGCGGTGCTGCCGAGCTGGTAGGCAGTCTGCCTGCGTAAAGTCCATGTAAGGGCGATCCGGCAGGCAGCCTTGCGCGTAATGCCCGCTTGTCTGGAGCTGAGGCAAGCGACATCATCGGGGGCGTGGCAACCTCGCCCGACAGGGGTCGTATGAAACGCTTTGCAAACCTGAAACGCCTGGGCTTCTTCACGCGGCTGCTCGATGAGGCGCCGGCGGCGGACCGCTATCGCTTCGCCGCCGAGCAGATCGTGCGGGCCGAGAAGGTGGGTCTCGATTCCGCGTGGATCGCGCAGCATCATTTTCACGAGCGCGAGGGCGGATTGCCATCGCCCTTCACCTTCCTTGGCTATGTCGCGGCGAAGACCTCGCGCATCCGGCTCGGCACCGGCATCGTCACGCTGCCGCTGGAGAACGCGGTGCGGGTGGCGGAGGACGCCGCGGTGCTCGATCTCATGTGCAATGGCCGCTTCGAGCTCGGCGTCGGCACCGGCGGCAATCCGGCCGCCTTTGCCGCGTTCGGCCTCGACAGCACCCAGCGCAACGAGATCTTTGCGCGCAACCTGGAGGTCGTTCGCACCGCGCTGGTCGGCAAGCCGCTCGCCGGTGGCGACGCGGTCTATCCGCAGCGGCCAGAACTGGACAAGCGGATCTGGCAGGCGACGTTCTCGGTCGCCGGCGGTGACCGGGCGGGCAGGGCCGGCGATGGTCTGTTGCTGTCGCGCACCCAGCCGCGGGCCAAGGACGCGCCGAAGGCCACGCTGGCCGAGATCCAGAACCCGATCATCGATGCCTATCTCGCAGCGCTGCCGCCGGGATGCGAGCCGCGCATCATGGCCTCGCGCAGCGTCTTCGTCGCCGACGACCATCGCGAGGCGATGCGCCTCGCAGACATCGGACTGCGGCGCGCGCTCCCGCAATTCATGAAGGGCGGTCACCTTCCCCCGGGCGAGACGCTGGAGGAGATGATCACCGCGTTCGACACTCATGTCGGCGCCGCCGACGAGGTGATCGCCTCGCTCCGCACCGATGCCACGCTGGAGCGGGTGACCGATCTCGTCTTCCAGGTGCATTCGGTCGATGCGCCGCATCCCTATGTGCTGCGCTCGATCGAGCTCGTCGCCGACAAGGTCGCGCCGGCGCTGGGCTGGACCCGGACGGCACCCGAAGTGGCGCTGGCGGGCTAGCCGGAATGAGCATGTTCGCGCTGCACGGGGCTGACTGATGGGTACACAAGATATCATCGACACGCTCGCCGGAATCGAGCCGGGATCGGCTCTCGACGCCATCCGCACGCGTCGCCTTCAGGCGCGCGAGAACGCGCAAAAGAGCTATCTCGCCCTGTTTGAGCCGATCGACCCGAGCGAGTTTTCGCTTTCCGAGCGCGCGGCGGTCGCGGCCTTCGTGACCGGGCTCCATGGCGAGTCTGCCGTCGCCGCCTTCTATCGCGAGAAGCTCGCCGCGAACGCGGATGGAGCCCCCTTGCTTGAGGCGATCGCGGCCGAGATCGAGCGCGGCAGGACGTCCGGCCCGTACGGCGCCTTTCCGGCCGGTCCGTTGTCGATCGAGAACAAGGCAGGGTTGATCTATCGCGCCAGCGTGGAGCGAAAGCCCGTCCTCGGCGCGAGGCTCACAGCGGCGCTCGAGCATGCACACCTTCTGGTGCTCCGGCCGCGCGATGCAGCGTCCGCGGACATGAAGGCGTTGCTGGCCGCCGGCTGGTCGACCACCGGCATCGTCACGCTCTCTCAGCTCGTTGCGTTCCTGTCGTTCCAGGTGCGCGTCGTCAGCGGTTTGCGCACGCTCGCAGCAGCAAGCGCGCAGGAGGTCGCATCATGAACACCGTCAACCCGCCCGTCGTCTTCACCCAGGACGAGCTCGGCTGGGTCTCGTGGATCGATCCGCTGCCCGAGGCCGAGCTGACCGAACGGCACTTCGCGGGCCTGGTCGACCGTGCCCGTGCCAAATCGGAATATTTCCGTCTCCTGGTGCGCGATCCCGAAGTCCTTGAAGCCCGCACCAGGACCGACAAGGACATCTTCTACAACGTCGCCGACGGCCTGCCGCGCGCCGAGCGCGAGCTCGCGGCGGCTGCGACCTCGCGCTACAACGGCTGCATCTACTGCGCCTCCGTGCATGCGCGGTTTGCCAGCACCTACTCCAAACGCCGCGACGACGTGCAGCGCCTTCTCGACGAGGGCGTCGAAGCCGATCTCGGCGAACGCTGGAATGCCGTGGTCAAGGCGTCCGTGGCATTGGCCGCGACGCCGATCGCGTTCGGTCCCGACAATATCGCGGAGCTGCGCCGTGCGGGCCTCGACGATGCCGAGATCGTCGACGTCATCAATGGAGCCTCGTTCTTCAACTGGGCGAACCGGCTGATGCTGTCGCTCGGCGAGCCCTCGAAATAGGCAATCTCACCGGCACAAGAATTGCTGCTGTTTCAACATTGAATGGATGGAGCCGTGCATGAGCAACATCGATCGCCGTACCCTGGTCAGAGGCTCACTCGCCGCCATGATGGCGGGAGCGGCCTTTTCGCGCGCCGCCCTTGCGCAATCCGCCGAACCGGTCCTGCTCGGCGTCAGCGGCCCCTTGACCGGGCCCAATGCGCAATATGGTGCCCAGTGGAAGCAGGGCTTCGATCTCGCGCTCGACGAAATTCACGCCGCCGGCGGCATCAACGGACGCAAGCTCGCCTACCAGTTCGAGGACAGCCAGAGCGATCCGCGCCAGTCGGTGGCGATCGCCCAGAAATTCGTCTCCGATCCCCGTATCGTCATGGAGCTCGGTGATTTCTCGAGTCCCGCCTCGATGGCGGCTTCGCCGATCTATCAGCGCGGCGGCCTCGTGCAGTTCGGCTTCACCAACTCCCACCCCGATTTCACCAAGGGCGGCGACTTCATGTGGAGCACATCCGTCAGCCAGGCCGACGAGCAGCCGCTGCTGGCGTCCTATGCCGTCAAGCGCCTTGGCCTGAAGAAGCTCGCGGTGCTGCACCTCAACACCGATTGGGGCCGCACCAGCCGCGACCATTTCGTCAAGGCAGCGAAGGAGTACGGCGCCGAGATCGCGGTGACCGAGGGCTACATCGCGGAGGAGCGCGACTTCCGCTCCACTCTGGTGCGTGTGCGCGACGCGAGCCCGGACGGGCTGATCCTGATCTCCTACTATTCCGACGGTGCGCTGATCGCCCGCCAGGCACGCCAGGTCGGCCTGAAGCAGACGATCTGCGCGGCAAGTTCGGTGTACTCACCGAAATTCCTGGAGCTCGGCGGCGAAGCGGTCGAGGACGTCCATCTCGGCACGCGCTATTTCCCGGAAGATCCGCGGCCAGAGGTGAAGAAGTTCATCGCGGGCTTCAAGGCCAAGTACAACGGACAGGAGCCCGACGCCTTCAACGCTTATTCCTATGACGCGATGAACATGGCCGCTGCCGTGGTGAAGATCGGCGGTACCGACCGCCGCGCCATCCGCGACGCCTTCGCCAAGGTGAAGGACGTCTCCAGCGTCATCTACGGCCAGGCGACGTTCGACGTCGAGAGCCGCCGCGTCAAGGGTGCCATGAACGCCGAGCTCGTCGTGCGCAAAGGCCAGTTCACGCTGTGGGACGGCAAGCCGACCTGACGTGTTGGCTGGAGTGATCGCTCCGGCCGCTTTCTCCCTTCAATAGGAACGCTGCGTGTCTTCCTGGCTCGACTACACGATCAACGGGCTGATCGTCGGCAATGTCTACGCCCTCGTTGCGGTCGGGCTCGCGCTGATCTTCGGCGTCAGCCGGCTGATCAACTTCGCGCAGGGATCGATCTACCTGGTCGGCGCCTATATCGGCTGGGTCGCGGTGGTGCAGCTGCACACGCCGCTGCCGCTGACCATCGTCGTGGTGGCGGCGGCCGCCGCGGTGGTCGGCTTGATCATCGAGCGGTTCGGGCTGCGTCCGCTTCAGAACTCGGTGCGCATCGCGCCGCTGCTCGCGACCATCGGCATCAGCTTCGTGCTCGACCAGCTGGTGATGCTGACCTTCTCGCCCAATCCGCGCGCGCTGCCGAGCCAGCTGCCTGACGTTCGCTTTCAGTTCGGTGGCGGCACCATCGGACCGCTTGATCTCCTGATCGCCGGCGTCGGGCTCACCAGCGCGTTGCTGCTGTTCGTGTTCCTGCGCTACACCAAGCTCGGCTGGGCAGTGCGCGCCACTGCGCAGGATCGCGACGCCGCGATGCAGATGGGCGTCGACGTCAACCGCGTCAACCAGGCGGTGTTCGGCATCGCGGCCGCGCTCGGCGGCGTCTCCGGCCTGCTGGTCGGCATGTACTACAACCAGATCGACACCGCGATGAGCCTGCAGGCGACGCTCAAAGGCGTCGTCGCGGAAGTGGTCGGCGGCGCCGGCAACGTGCCCGGCGCGGTGATCGGCAGCCTGCTGCTCGGACTGGTGGAGAGCTACGGCGTCGCCGTGTTCGGCACCAGCTATCGCAATCTGTTCGCGTTCCTGCTGCTGGTCGTCGTGCTCGTGCTGCGCCCGAACGGCCTGTTCGCAAGCGCGCGGCAGGCCCCGCCCGAGCCGCTCACCGGCACGTTCATCGCGCCGAGCCGTCCGGTCCGCATTCCGCGCTGGGCCCTGTTGGTCGCGGCTGCTGCCTTCGCGGTCCTGCCGTTCTTACCCGTCTCCTTCTATGTGCTTCAGACCCTGATCAACGCCTGGCTGCTCGGCATGCTCGCGCTCAGCCTGACGCTGGTCGCGGGTACGATCGGCCAGGTCTCGCTCGGTCACGCCGCGCTGCTCGCGATCGGCGCCTACACCTCCGCGCTGCTGTCACTGACGCTTGCCGTTCCGGTCGGCCTTGCCGTCATCGGCGGCGGCCTGATGAGTGCTGCGCTCGGCACGCTGTTGATCTCGCCGTCGTTCCGCCTGCGCGGGCACTATGTGTCGATCGCGACGCTCGCCATCGGCGAAATCGTCTCGCTGGTGATCCTGAATTGGGAGAGCGTCACCCGCGGGCCGATCGGCATCTCAGGCATCCCGCCGCTGTCGCTGTTCGGTCATGACCTGATCAGCCCGTCCTCGGTGTACTGGTTCAGCTTCGCGGTGATGCTCGTGCTGGCCCTGCTGCAGGGGCGGCTGCTCGGTTCGCATCTCGGCCGCAGCTTTCGGGCCATCCGCGACGATGACATCGCCGCACGTGCCTATGGCCTCAGCCTGAACCGCTACAAGTCGCTCGCCTTCATCTTCGGCGGTTTCGCCGCCGGCGTCAGCGGTGGCATCGCCGCGCATCTTTACTCCTATATCAACCACGAGACCTTCAACACGCAGCAATCCATCCTGGCGCTGACGGTCGTGATCCTGGGCGGCCTCGGCAACGTCGTCGGCGCGATCGTCGGATCGGTCGCGTTGGTCGGCTTGCCCGAACTCTTCCGCATCGCGGCCGAGTACCGCATCCTGATCTATGGCATCGTGCTGCTGCTGCTCGTGCGGTTCAGGCCGCAGGGCCTGTTGGGGACGATCTGATGGCGGAGCAGCACGCGCCCATGTTGTCCCTGCGCGGTCTGACGCGCCGCTTCGGCGGCCTCACCGCGGTCGATGCGATCGATCTCGACCTGGCCAGGGGCGAGCTCATCAGCATCATCGGCCCGAACGGCGCCGGCAAGACGACGCTGTTCAATCTCGTGACCGGGCTGGATCGGCCCGATGACGGCGCCGTACGCTTCGAAGGCCAGGACATCACCGGGCTCGCGCCGGAACGGCTCGCGGCGGAAGGCATCGCCCGCACCTTCCAGCTCGGCCGCGTGTTCGGCAATCTCAGCGTCATGGACAACGTCCTGATCGGCGCGCATACGCGACTGCGTGCCGTGAAGCCGGCGGTGCCGGTGATCGGCCCGCTGCTGGAGTTGGGCCTTGCGCTGCTGCGGCCCGCCGGCGTCAGGGCCGAAGAGGAGCGCTTGCGCGACGAAGTGAAGGCCATTCTCGCCCGTTTCGGCGAGCGGCTGCTGCCGCGGATCGACCAGCCCGCCTATAGCCTGTCCTACGCCAACCGCCGTCGTGTCGAGATCGCGCGTGCGCTCGCCTTGAGGCCGCGCCTCTTGCTGCTCGACGAGCCCACCGCCGGCATGAACCCGACCGAGACCGCGGAGATGCAGGCGCTCGTCGCCGAGCTGAAGGCGGAAGGGCTGACCATTCTCCTGATCGAGCACAAGCTGGAGATGGTCATGCGACTGTCCGATCGCGTCATCGTCATGGACGAGGGCAAGAAGATCGCGGAGGGGCCGGGCGAAGAGGTGCGTGGTGATCCCAAGGTGATCGAGGCCTATCTCGGTCACGGCCTGTCGGGCACGACGGAGCAGGAGAGCGCGGCATGACCAATGTTTCTCCCGAACCGCTGCTGACTCTGTCCAGCGTCAACACCTTCTACGGCCAGGCCCAGGTGCATTTCGACCTGTCGATCACGGTCTCACGCGGCCACGTGGTCTGCCTGCTCGGCGGCAATGCCAGCGGCAAGTCGACGACGATGAAGATCATTCTGGGTCTGGTCAAGCCGCGCTCGGGCGAGGTGACGTTCGACGGCGCCTCACTGATCGGCCTCTCCACGCCGCAGATCGTCCGCCGCGGCATCGCCTCGGTGCCGGAGGCGCGGCGGCTGTTCGCGGACATGAGCGTGCGCGAGAACATCCTGATGGGCGCGTTCGTCCGTAACGACCGTGAGGCGGTGGCGCAGGATCTCGACAGGATGCTGACGCTGTTCCCCAAGCTCGGCCAGCGGCTGTCGCAGCGCGCCGGTTCGTTGTCCGGCGGCGAGCAGCAGATGGTCGCGATGGCGCGCGCGCTGATGAGCCGGCCGCGCATGATCGTGATGGACGAGCCGACCATGGGCCTGTCGCCGCTCTATGTCGATCGTGTGCTGGAACTGATCCGCACCATCAACCAGGAGGGCGTCTCGGTGTTCATGGTCGAGCAGAACGCCAGCCTTGCGCTGGAGATCGCGCACGAAGCCTATGTGCTGCAGACCGGCAGGATCGTGCTGTCAGGCCCGGCGCGGGCGCTGAAGGACGATCCCCGCGTCCGCGATGCCTATCTCGGCGGCTCCGAGGCGGCGTAGCAATTCGAGTGCGATGACGCGCCCGCACCGTCATGGCCCGGCTTTGTCCCGGCCACCGGGGTCTGGAACCGCGGCACGAAGCACGTGGATGCCCGGGCCTTCGCCTTGCCGAAGCGCGTCGGCGCGCAGGCGGGACAAGCGCGGCACGACGACCCTTCTCCGGGACTAGCCAGTGTGACTAATCTATGAAAAAATCATACCGTTGGCGCGATAAGGTGTGCAGCGGGACGGAATGAAGTTCGTGACGAAATTGTCTGTGCGGGCGGCCGAGCCCGGAACGGTGGTGCTGCTCGGTGGGCTCGTGGCCGCCAACGTCGCCGCATGGGCCTGGGCCTTCTCGCTGTTCGGCGACCGGCCGACCGTGATGGCAACCGCGCTGCTGGCCTGGGTCTTTGGTCTCCGCCACGCCGTCGATGCCGATCACATCGCCGCCATCGACAACGTCGTGCGCAAGCTGATGCAGGCGGGCGGCACGCCGCGCAGCGTCGGCCTCTATTTCGCGCTCGGCCATTCCTCCGTGGTCGTGGTCGCGACCATGCTGCTGGCGCTGGGCGTCGTGAGCCTCGGCGGTGACAGCCTGCTCAAGGAGATCGGCGGTCTGATCGGCACGTCAGTGTCGGCGCTGTTCCTGCTGGTGATCGCGGCCATCAATCTCGCCATCTTCGCCGGCCTGTGGCGGACGTTTCGCATGGCGCGAGAGCAGGGCGTTCACGATGCCGCAGGCCTCGACGCGCTCCTCGCCCGTCGCGGCGTCCTGGCGCGGCTGCTCGGGCCGCTGTTTCGCCTGGTGACGAAACCGTGGCACATGTATCCGCTCGGGTTCCTGTTCGGCCTCGGCTTCGATACCGCGACCGAGATCGGCCTGCTCAGCATCTCCGCCAGCGAAGCTGCGCGCGGCGCCTCGCTCGCCGATGTCCTGGTCTTCCCGGCGCTGTTCGCCGCCGGCATGGCGCTGGTTGACACCGCCGATTCGGCCCTGATGGTCAGCGCCTATCGCTGGGCCTTCGTCGATCCCCTGCGCAAGCTCTGGTACAATCTCACGATCACCGGCGCCTCCGTCGCGGTCGCGCTGTTCATCGGCGGCATCGAAACGCTCGGCCTGATCAGCGATCGGCTCGGCCTCTCCGGCGGCATGTGGACGCTGGTCGACGGCCTGAACGAGTCGCTCGCGAATGTCGGCTTCGTCGTGATCGCGCTGTTCGCGATCGCATGGCTTGCCTCGATCGTGCTCTATCGCCGCATGTTCTCGGATGACGGGCGCGGTTCGCCGGACGCGGTGGAAGGCTTCGATGCGACCGAGGCCGTCGTGATGAGACGTCCCTGATTCCACCGGTTCAGAGCGAAGCCGCGCGCGGTACCTGTTCCACCGGCAAGTCGTCGGCGTGAGGATCGCCCGGCGCCGTCGCCCAGGCGAGCTCCACCAGCGTCACGATCCGGCGTCCGCCGCCATCGAGCTGGCAGACGATCAGGCCCTGCTCCTCCATGTAGCCGAGCAGCCGCTGTGCGCGGCGCAGCGAATGCGAGCCGTAGGCGCGGGCGATCGCAGCATCGCCGGGACACGGCCAGCCTTCCTTGGCCGCGCGCGCGATCATCATGAACACGCCCTGCATGTCGTCGGGCAGGATCGAGGCGCGCAGCGCAACGTCCTGCCAGGCGTCGTCTTCAGTGAGATCAGTCCCCAGCCCGGCGCGCGCATGCGTCAGCATGCGGCGGAATTCGTTGAGGTCCGGCACCGCCGCGCCGAGGCCCTCGATGCGGCAGCGGACGACGAACTCCTGATAGAGCACGCCGATGGCACGGAAGCCGGCATCGGGCTCCGCCAGCACGGCGCGCAAGGTGCGGGCGACGCGTTCGCGCCGCTCGGCGAGCTCTTCTGCGCTGACCGGCACCTCGGCCACCTCGGGCCGGATCTCCGGTGTGGCGGCCGCCTTCGCCGCGCGAAGCTGCTCCAGCAGATCCGGCGCAGGCCGGCGCTGCGGCCGGCTGGCATCGGGCGGTGGTGCCGCCAGGATCACGGCGCGCGCATCTTCCAGCATCGCCTCCGGCAGCGGCATCAGCCGCGGCGTCGAATTTCGCGGGCTGGTAGCGGTCGGCCCGATGTTCAAGCGCAGCGGACGGCGCGACAGCGCAGGACCGAGCGCCATGAACTGTCCGCGCTCGAGGTCGCGAAAGGCTTCGGCCTGCCGCCGCTCCATGCCGAGCAGATCGGCGGCGCGCGCCATGTCGATGTCGAGGAAGGTCCGCCCCATCAGGAAGTTGGAGGCTTCCGCTGCGACGTTCTTGGCGAGTTTTGCCAGGCGCTGGGTCGCGATGATGCCTGCAAGTCCGCGCTTGCGGCCGCGGCACATCAAATTGGTCATGGCGCCGAGCGACAGTTTTCGCGCCTCGTCGGAGACTTCTCCGGCAACGGCCGGCGCAAACAGCTGTGCCTCGTCCACCACGACCAGCATCGGATACCAATGGTCGCGGTCGACGTCGAACAGACCGCCGAGGAAGGCCGCGGCACGCCGCATCTGGTTCTCGGCGTCGAGCCCTTCGAGATTGAGCACGGTGGAGACGCGATGCAGCCGGGCGCGCTCGCCGGCGACCTGAAGGCCGCGCTCGGTGTGATCCTCCGCCTCGATCACGAGATGGCCGAAGCGCTCGGCCAGCGTCACGAAATCGCCTTCGGGATCGATGATGGCCTGCTGCACCCAGGGCGCGCTCTGCTCCAGGAGCCGCCGCAACAGGTGCGATTTGCCGGAGCCCGAATTGCCCTGCACCAGGAGGCGGGTCGCCAGCAGTTCCTCGAGGTCCATGGCGGCCGCGGCGCCTGCCGTGGTCTGCCCCATCTCGATCGCAACTGTCATGTCCCCGACTCAAGTCCCCATCATTCGCGGACAGGGGCTTATCAATCCCGTCGCGGCGCGTCGAGCGGCGCGGGGCGAATCATGCCGCGTTGCCCACGACGGGGTTCAGGCGTGCCCGGATAGCCGTAGAAGCGCGGGCCGATAGGGGGCTTCCGGATCGTCGTCCTCGGTCTCGGGGATCACGCAGGAGCCGAATTCCTGCCTGATCCGCTCGATCTCGGCGATTCGCGCGTGCAGCCGCTGCAAATGCTCAGGCGACGTCGCCTTCCAGAATCGGAACGTGTCGGCCGTGAGCGGCAGGAAGGCAGTGCCGGACGGCGTCGGATCGGGAACGGCAGTGCGTCCAAGCAGCAGGAATCGCTCGGTGCCGGAGACGACGAGGGTGGCATAGCCGCGGTTTCCTATCCGCCTGATGCCGTTCAGCGACCATTCGGCGAGCTTGCTGAAATACGGCTCCTCGCGCCAGCGATCCGGGCAGTTGTCGTCGACGGTGACATTGACGGCGTCCTGGCTGAAATGCACGACGAGGCCGGCCTTCTCGGGAAACCAGTCGTCCTCGAGATGGCCTTGCAGCCAGGCGCACACGAATGAGCGGCACATCTGCGGGCGACGGTCATAGATCGTGCACCCCGTGCCCGTCTGCCAATGTCTGCAGAGCTGGTTCACCGGCTTGTCGACGGCGGCCACTTCGAGGATATCGCAGCAGGCGTTGCACGATCCGCATTGCCGGGCGGGCCGGGTCGTCTTTGGCAGGCCGGTCGCGCGAAAGCCCTGTCCGTCGCGGACCAGCAGCTTCTGCTTCTCCAGCGCATTCAACGCGCGTTCGATCTTGAGACGGGATAGTCCGGTGGCGTCGATCACGCCCTTCATCGTCGTCGCGCCTGCCTCCACTGCGCGGACGACGCTCAGCATCGCCTGATCCATTCTTGTTGTTCTTGTCTGGGCTCTCTCAGCAGCGCATTGCGGTCGTGCCGGAACAAACGGACCGGCAAACAGGTCGCAGAAACCTGACTTAGAAACATATCTTTCTCATCTCCCTGTGGGAGGCAAGACACCCGGCCCGTCCTGTGCGCATGCAACGTTTGCGCGAATGAAGGACTTGCACGTGTGCGACCCGATTTCGCGTGGAGATCGGCTCGCTTTGCCCACGAAGCGCCGGGATATGGCGACCGGCATGCGGTCGTCTCACGCAGTCGTGATATCAGCGGTCTGCGCGCGGGCGCGGCCAATCGTGTGGCCGATGACGTGCAAGGATTGTCGTTGAGTTTGCGCCACACCGGGAACAGTGTCGCGCCGAAGCTGGAGTGAGCGGCAATGCAAAGAGGCGATGCCACGCTCGGCGCGGTCGCGCTGGTCGCCGTGACCGGCCTGATCTGGCTTCAATCGTTCCTGAGCGCGGACGTCGCTGGAGACGGCGCGCTACTGCGCGCCCGATCCACCCTGCACGATCTTCTCGTTCAGCTTCTGGTCCACGGTGTCGACGGTGCGGTCGATCTCGGCGTTCGGCACGCCGAGCTGATGCGAGATCAGTTTCACCAGGAGGTCGACGCGCTCGATGAAGGGCGCGCCGCTCGCGACCGCGCGCGCGGCCGAGGACGGCTTGAGCAGGCTTTCGGCTGCCTTGGCGTATTTCGCGAACGGCACCTGGTCCTGCGGGTCGGCGCCGAGCCGGCGGGCGATCGCATCGACATGGTCGTAGATCGTCTGCGAGCGCTTGAGATCGCCGTGCACGGCGTCGCGAATCGACTGCGGCTCGCTGGGCGTGATGCAGCGGTAATTGCCGGTCAGCAGCATCGACCATTTCGCCAGCGGCACGAACAGCGAGTCGAACACTTTCAGCTTCACCGGCACGTCGTGGCCGTCGAGCGTCACCGCGTCGATGTCGGCTTCGAGTTCGCGCAGCAGCTTGTTGTGCCTCTCGTCGGCGAAGACCGATGCCTTGAAGTTGGTGGGTAGCCCGACATGAAGCACGTTCGCGGCTTCTTCCGGCGGACGGAACGCCTGCGGGTCGGGCGAGCACAGCGTCACCAGCCCCGGCTCGAACCGCTCCCACACCTGCGCATTGGTGTAGGCCTCTTCGAGGTCCATGTCGGCGAGTGCCGGAATCCGCTTCAGATACGGCAGCGGCGGCATGTTCATGATCGACAGGCACGGCAGCTTCGCCGCGGCGATCTTGACCATGAGAACGCGCACCGTGTGGTTGGTGTATTGCGGCTCCTGCATCGCAAGGCCGACCAGATCGTAACGGGAAAGATCGACATTGGCCGGCGTGACCGCATCGAGCTTGCCGGGCAGGTCGCGCGAGAAGATCGCACGGTGCGCCGCCTCGTCACGCAACTTGATGCGCACCTCGGTACCGTCCCGATTGATCAGCTCCGCGGTCTTGGCGCGGCAGACCAGGGTCACGTTATGCCCTGCCATCAGCAGCTTCGTGCCAAGCAGGGAGCCGTAAGAAGCCCCCAGAATCAATATGTTGCGCGCCATGCTCCGTCCCTTTGGAAAGATTGTGTTTTGAGCCCCGGGCTTCGACATCCGAGGGCGGTTGCCGCCATGTAAAGCGAAGTGCCGCGCGATGGCAACTGGGATAATGCATGCCAGTCGACTTCAGCACCTTGCTAGGTTGGCATCCAGATGAGTGCGCGGGAGACGCCCGCTGCCAGCGGCAGCTATAGGCGACAGGTCTCGATTGCCCGGTTCGACAAAGCCCTCGCCGTGCCGCGGACCGACAATCGTCAATGTGCTGTCCCGCCCGTAATTCGGAAATGCCGCCTTGCTGATCTCGCCTCCACGGGAGGCGATCGTGTGTCGTCACGCTTCGGCCGCGGACGCGCGGCGCCGATGAAGCGGCAATTCGCTGCGTCGTTGGCGGTATCGCGTCTGACGGTACGCCGCTGTCGTTTCCTGGTCGCTGCCAGCAATGAAAGACTACAAAACTACAAAGCGGGACCACAAAAACGGCAGAGTGCGCAGGCGCATGACTACCTATGAATGACGGAGCTGAAACGTGACGATCGAGTTGAGCCGACCTGGAGTTTGTCTCGAAGCCGGTTCGTTTGGGAAGACTGCTTCATTCAGTGCCGTTGCCGCGCGGAGCGAAGACGGAACGATGATCGGGTTGGAAGTCGTCACGTCACAGGGTGGACCGGACGGGGGTATGGAGCTTCTTCGCGGCGAGGCGCCAAAATGACGGCGAAAGAGATCAAAGAGGCGGGCAGCGTCGCCAGAAGCAAGCTCGATCGACGCGATCTGGCGCGCCGGCGATCGCATCGAGCAGGGCTGCTGCGCGCTGCGTTGAGCGCGAAGCCGGCAAGCCCGGGCAAACCGCTGTTGCCGTCGTTCGGAGACAGAGATGGAAGTTGAGCATTGGTCTCGCGGCTCGTGCGACGGCGCGGGTCGAGGCCTGGCGCGTCTGCGGGATCGCGCGTCGGACTTTTTCGAGAGCATGTCCGTGGCAGAACTCGTGCGTGAGGTACGCAGACATCTGTGGGTTTCAGACTGGTTGAGGATTGCAAACGAGTACCGGATGTTCGCGGAAACCGCGCGCGCGGATGGGCTCCTTGAGATTGCGCGCGAGGCATACCTTTGTTCGCTGACGGCCTTTGAAGTTTCGAGAAGTCTGGCTTGCCGGGGAGACCTTGCGGGTATCGACCTCGCAGCGAAGATCGATTCCATCACGAGCAGGTTCGAGAAGGAATTTGGTGGTGCGATCGAACGCGTGAAGATTGATTGCCACGATCAGGGGACGACCGGCTTCTTTCTCGCGGCGTCCCGTCACGTCCCTCCCGCACCCGCGGTCATCTGCATAGGCGACGAGGAAATCTCCTTTGACTCTATGTTGAGCAGGCTGTTGCCGGCCTCACTCCGCCGCAACGTGTCACTCCTGCTGATCGACGCTTCCAATTCACGTATTCCTCGCACCTTCAAGCCCGAACATTTGCTTCAGTGCTGGTTGGACTACCTGGAGGCTCGGCCGGAAGTCGATCCTCGGCGGATCGCAATCTACGGCGAAGGGGCGGGCGCCAGTCATGCGTCCCGCCTTGCCCGCTCTGACCGCAGGATAGCTGCCGCCGTGTGCGACGGAGGTCTTTTGACGTCGGTCATGCGTCGAGCATCAGTTCGCTGGTTGACCGGCTTTGCGGAGGCCAGCCATGAGGGGACGGCGACGAGCTCGTTGCTGTCGTCGCGTCGAATACCTTGCCCGCTTCTCGTGGTCGTCGGGAGTCGCTCGATGGTGCTGGAGCAGGATGCTCTCGAACTGCAAGCCGGCTATCGCCAGGCCGGAGCCGATTGCTCGATCGTCGTACCGAATCGCATCCCCTACCCTCTGGGCGAGGTCGAGAATTTCGTCGCTGTAGACGACTTCATTTTCGAATGGTTCGACAGCAAACTCGGAACTGCCCGCCGGCTCGATCCCGTAGTCTACCTCTAGTCAGGGATCGCCTGCAGGCCGTTCAGGCGCGACCACAGCAGTCTCCGGCTCAGGGCGTCATTCTGCTCCAGGCATCAACGGATCACGAAACGTCGATGGCCAGCAATCGTGCAGCCAGCCGAGCGTTCTTGGCGATCCTTGCGAGTGCGACGTTCAGATCGGCCAAGGTTTTCTCATCGAGCTCGTTGAACATGGTGGAATTCAAGGCGAGCTTTCTCTTGGACAATTTTTCGATTTCCGTTGTCGCCTTTACCGTGAGCGACATCAGCACGAAACGCGCATCTTCCGCTCCCGGCCGCCGCGATATGAAGCCGCTCTTTTCGAGGCTCTTGGTCTGGTTGGTCACAAAGGCCGGATGGACCCGTAACTTATTTGCGATGTCGATTCCGGCGACGCCTCGACCATCGTCCAGTTCAGTTATCGCCATCAAGATCAGCCACTGCGGCTCGGTTATGCCCAGCAGTTCGGCCCAACTGGTGTGGATGTCCTCCAGCTGGGAGTGGATTTCGACCACGTTCCAGATGAAGTCCGTAATCGCTCTGTCGAGTTTCTTCTCGATCATGTCGGTGCGCGGCTTTGTTCGGAGGGAGCAGAGCAGCTCTTGTAACGGCATATTTCGTTGATGTCTCGATGATCGCGCGCGGCCACGGCCCGTGGTCATTGCATGGAGGCAACGAACTGGTCGTTTTTTAATTGCAAAAAGCAATTGATGAAGTTATTTAGTTTGCACTCGATATTTGCTGCTCTTGACCATCTATGGACAGCGATGCGAGACCTCCAAGGAAGCCCTCAGGATGCCCCCTGAGGGCTTTTTGTGCTCTATACGCAGCGTTTCTGCTTGCATCGCCTTCCTGTTGCCCACTGGCAACAGCTTCTTCAGAACGTACGATTCACGAAATTAATGAATTGGAGTGATTGTTTTTATAAACTATATGTGATCCCGCGACGGAGGGGGCGCCTCACTGTCGTTTCAGTCCGGACCTTCGGTGCGGACCTGAACTGAACGGAAATTGAAGAGGGCAAAGCGGCGTCCACCGAGGCGCCGAGCCCCCGGAACCGACTTGGAGGTACTAATGAAGTTGACGAAGACGCTCTTTCTCGGCTCGGCCGCCGGCCTGATGGCTGTCTCCGGGGCACTCGCAGCCGATCTCCCCGTAAAGGCCAAGGCGATCGAATACGTGAAGATCTGCTCGCTGTACGGCGCCGGATATTACTACATCCCGGGCTCTGACACCTGCATCAAGCTGGGTGGTTACCTGCGCGCTGAAGTCGCGCTGGGCACCAACAGCGTCTACGGCGCTGCGAACGGCGCCACCGCTGGTTCCCACAATCGCCTGAGCAACTATTACACCGCGCGCGCTCGTCAAGACCTCAACATCGACACGCGCACCGCGACCGAGTACGGCGTGGTTCGCACCTTCTTCGATGCAACGTTCTCCTGGACCACGGGGAACTACACCGGTCAGGGCTCCGCGACCGGCGCGACTGGCTACTCCGCCACCACCTCCGGTACGTCGACCGTCAATCCAACGGACGGCGGCACCTCAGGCGGTTCGGTGGGTGTGTATTACGCCTTCATCCAGTTCGCCGGCTTCACGATCGGTAAGGCCGTGTCGCAGTTCGACGCGCCCTGGACCAACTATCCCGGCAACAACTTCGACGGTCTCGTCGGCGGCAGCGGCACGGTCACCGGTGTCTTGCAGGGCTCCTACACCGCCGATTTCGGCCAGGGCGTGACGGCGTCGTTCTCGGCGGAAGACGCGACAGCCTACTATCAGGCCGGCAATCTGAACATGTCGGGTGCGAGCGTCGCCGGCATCGTGGGCGGCTCGTATGGCAGCAATGACGTTGGCGGCTCGCGTTCGCCGAACCTCGTTGGTCAGGTGCGGGTCGACCAAGCCTGGGGTCTGTTCCAGGCGTCTGTTGCAGCCAAGGACAACCACGTCGCCTATTACGGTGCCACCGAGGCCACCGGGCACCCCGACGACAAGTGGGGTTGGGCGATTCAGCTCGCTCTGTCGATCAAGAACATCCCGACCGGCGCGGGTGACACGATCAACATTTCGGGCGTCTACACCGATGGCGCGACCCGCTACAATTTCCAGAACCTCGCGGGCAGCTCCTACTCGATGTATGGCAGCTCGAGCAGCTCGTACGGAAGCGTCGGCTTCGCCAATGCTCCTGACACGGTCTTCGTCACGGGCAGTCAGCAGGAGAGCGTCAAGACATGGGGCTTCCGTGGCGCGTACACCCACAACTGGAATCCGAACTGGAATACCGCGCTGTACGGTGCGTATGCCGGGGCTCGCTTCGGTACGCTGGCTAAGAACTATATCTGCGGTGGTGGCGGTTACGCCGGTGTCATGAACGTCGCGGGCGTTACGTCCTGCAATCCGGACTTCAACGTCGGCCAAGTGGGTGTGATCACCCGCTGGACCCCGGTGAAGAACCTGACCTTCTCGGCCGACCTCACCTGGACCCATCTCGATCAGAAGTATGCAGGTGCGGTTACGGTCACGCCGGCAGCCAGCTACGGCAAACCGACAGCAACCTACGAGCTGAAGGATCAGAACAGCCTGACCATGCTCCTCCGCGCTCAGCGCAACTGGTAAGATCCATCGAAGCACTTCGAGGAGCCCCCGGCGGGAAACCGCCGGGTGCTTTTCGTTGTGCGGCCTGCGGACAACTGCGTCTGCCAGCCCGCATGGCGCGAAGCGCTTCCGGGACTGCCGCACCGGTGGCAAGACGTCGGACTACGGTTCGCTCTATCGGGGCTGCAAGCTCCCAAATTGCCCGGCCGGGCAAAACATCCGCGGGGCTGTCAAGCAGGCCGTGCGAAAATATTCCACTTCACCGAAATTCGGATTTGTCGTATGTATTGCCCATCCCGGCTCATTCAGGAGGGGCGATCATGAGGTCGTCATTCTCGCGAGCCGGGCTTGCGGTGGACGCGGCAGCGTCGTGCACGAGAGGTCAAGGACGGGGCGGATTGCCCTCCGTGAGCCCGAGACTGCGTGCGGACGAGCGGCGCTGTCAGGTTCGTCGTGCCAGCATTCCGATGGCAACGTGCACAACGCCGTCGGACCCTGTGGCGCCAACGAACCGCGCGTACGGCAAAACCGTGTGGTCCTGGCCGTCGTTGCTACGGTCAAGCTCTTGCGGAGGCGGCAGTCGCGCCAACCGGCGCGGTGCCGGTGAATTCCGCGGGAGTGAGGGAGGCCAGAAGGAACTCGGCTCCCGGGAGAGCACGGCATAAGCCGTCCGACCATCGCGCAGGGAAGGCCGTGTGTTGGGCTTCACCTGTATGCTGCTGTGCGGTTTTCTGCGTATGCGTTTTGCGCAGCGGACCGCGGGTGCCGCCTGCACCCGGCCTTCCCTGCGCCCTTCTGGCTTCATGAGGGTGACAAGACCAAGCAAAGCTCGGGCGAATTCAGCCGCGAGAACGCGAAGACGTGTCTGCGATTCAAGCGTGGATCAGGGAGCAGCGCGAAGGCCTCTTGCTACGTCATCGCGAGCGCAGCGAGAGCAATCCAGAGTCCTGCCGCGGAGGAACTATGGATTTGCTTCGCTGCGCTCGCAATGACGATGTGGCGAGCGCGCGCCTCACCCCTGGCTCGCCACGCGCGCGCGGTCGGGATGCTGCTCGATTTTGGGGCGGTCGCGCGTGCGCTCGAAACTGGTGCAGAGCAACTCGGTCTCATCGAGCGAGACCGGCGCACGATAGAGCCGGCACATGAATTCGGAGGTTGCACGTCCCTTCCCGGTGCCCGGACCGCGCTCTGCGAGAAACATGCAGTCCCGGCAGATACTGGCATTGAGCCGCTGATGGGCCGCATCGAGATGATTGAGGATCTCGCGGAGAGAGTCGCGCAACCTGATGCACTCGTCAGTTCCGAGCGCGGTGACCGCATTCACCACGTGATTGATCGGGTCGTGCTGGCTCAGGCATTTCTCGCCCTGGGCGGTGACGTGCAGGACGACAGAACGCTTGTCCTCATGCGACGGCTTTCGCACCAGAAAGGACCTGCTCTCCAGAGTCTTCACGATCTGCGATGCAGTCGCTCGGGTGGCGCCGATGAAGCCGGCCAGCGCGGAAGGGGTGCGCGAGAACCTGTTGGCGCGGCCGAGAAAGCGCAGCGCCATCCACTCCCGATCGCGCAATCCATGCTGATCGCCTTCGAAATACCAAGCCCTCGCCGCCTGAACCAGCAGCTCGACGGCTTCTCGCGCCAATGGCATGAATCTACCTCGTCCCCGGAACTTTGTCTGCGGCGTCCCGGAGCAGCTTTGCGCCCTGAGTGTCCGACGAGCCTGTCGTCTCGAGCTCTCGTTCAAAGGCACGGACCGCAACGCGCCGTACCTTGGCCGTTGGGGAACGCATCGTCCGGAGCGAGAGGCTGCGTTTATGGCATGCCAGCAGCGTCGTCGTCGCGCGGGAGCCCGGGTTGCCGTCACCGGCAGACGGTGGATCGGAGTGGTTCAACCGAAGCCCCCAAAGTTCAAGTCACAGGCAGACGTTTCTTATACCGAGAGAAACGATGAATGAGCTTCTCAACAAAATCAAGTAGAGACCCTCACGGAGACTGGATGTCGTCGTAAGCGACTGTAACGTTCAAGACAATCGCGCTCTTCGGGACACATGATGGTGAACGCAATACGCTGCCTGACGAGCAACACGCGCTCGACTTTGCGAGGGGCTGATTGCGCGGCATGTTGTTGTCTGTCGTCGACGCAAACTGATCGAAGCTTGTGCACGACGATGATGTGTGTCGGCACGTCATCCACAACTTGTGCGTTCCGGCGGAGAATCGTCAAGGGAACTCACAGGAATTACACGTGGCGGTTGTCGTCGCCGTGCTCGCAGAATCGTCACGCTTGATCGCTTGCACCGCGGCGGCGCGTTGTGCTCACCCGAATGGTGACGCGCTCATGACGGAAATCGGTGATGGATCCGGGCACGCATGCGCCGGAAGCGTAACGCCATGCGCAATCTCCTGTCGAAAACCACGAGCAGAATCGGCGGCAGGCGCCTCTCATACGCCGCCTCACCCTTGCGTTCGCTGGTCACCCTTGAGCATGTCCCGGAGTTCGCGGAACGGATCGGCGCTCGGCGGAGCCGAAGCGCCTTGCCGCATCGCGTTGTAGATTCTCGGAACCATGTCGACCGCCTGGTCGAGGCTCGAATCACGTCCCGACTGATATCCGCCCATCAAGCGAAGATCGCGCGTGTCCTCGTATTGCGCGATCATGGCGCGCAGCTTGCTCACCAATTCGCGCTCTTCGGGGTCCCAGACGTTATGGGCGAGGCGTGAGACCGACGCCAGGACGTCGACGGCCGGATAACGCGCTTGGTCGGCGATGTGCCTGGAAAGCACGATGTGCCCATCAAGTGTGCTGCGGATGGTGTCCGCGATCGGCTCGTTGTGATCATCGCCGTCGACCAGCACGGAGAAGATCCCGGTAATCGTGCCGGATCCCTCCTCGCCTGGACCGGCGCGCTCAAGGAGGCGCGGCAAATCGGTGAAGACCGTCGGCGCGTAGCCGCGCGCGACCGCTGGCTCCCCGGCAGCGAGCGCGACCTCGCGAGCGGCATGGGCGAAACGGGTGATCGAATCGACCATGAGCAGGACCGATTCGCCTCGATCGCGGAAATATTCGGCGACCGCCATGGCCGTCTTCGGCGCCAGCCGCCGCATCATCGGGCTTTCGTCTCCCGTCGACACGATGGTGACGGCGCGGTGACGGTCGGTGCCCAGCACGTCCTCGATGAATTCGCGTACCTCGCGGCCACGCTCGCCGACCAGGGCCAGCACGACGGTGTCGAAACCCTGGCTGCGGGCGAGCATCGCAAGCAGCGTCGATTTGCCGACGCCGGATCCGGCAAAGATGCCGACGCGCTGGCCGGCGCAGATCGGCGCGAACAGGTCGATGACGCGCACGCCGGTGCGCAGCGGCTTGTGCACGCGAGCGCGCTTCATCGCCGACGGCGCCTCCGCCTCCGCCGAGACCGCCTGGGGTCCCTGGGTGAGGGGGCCTTGTCCGTCCAGCGGTGCGCCGAGGGCGTTGATGACGCGGCCCTTCCAGCTCGGATCGGGCGCGAAGGACAGAGGCGGCATCCGGTAGGCGACCGAGCCGAGCCCGCCGGCGAATTGCCGGTCGAACGGCTTGGCAACGATGCCGTCGCTGTCGATCCGCACCACCTCGCCGATCTGGCGCTTGCCGGCCGAATTGACGCCGATGAGCTCGCCGAGTCTGACGAAGCGCGACAGGCCGGAGACGCGGAAATGCGTCGGCGCGATCTCGGAGATCGCGCCGCTGACGCTTGCCAGTGGAGTGCCCTGCTGAAGCTCCAGCAGCGCCCACTCGAGTTGCCGAAGAGCGTTCAAGGAAACCGTCCAACCTCAATCTCAACGCGCGCGAGGCGCAGTCTACTTGCCGGGTTCGCCGAGTGTCCGGATCGCGCTCTGGAGCGAGCTCTCGGTGCCCTCGATCATCGAATTGGTGCCGTCGAAGGCGCGTGAGGCCGAGATCAGTCGCGTCAGTTCGAGCATCGGATTGGCGCCGGAGCCCTCGACATAGCCCTGCTTGAAGCCGTCCCGGGAGAAATCGGCGATGGCGGTCGCAGGCCGGTCGGGCGTCACGCCGGAATTGCCGTAGCGTTCGAGATTGGCGTCGGCCGGAATGTTGAACAGGCCGATGGTGCCGATCTCGTTGTTGTCCTGGGTGATCGCGCCGCTGCGCGCGATCGAGACCGGTCCGCCGTTCGGGTCGAGCGTGATCTGCGCGCCGCCGGAATCGACGACGGGGAAGCCGCTCACGGTCTGAAGATCGCCGTTGGGAGCGATCTGGAGGCGGCCGTCGCGCGTGTACACCGTGCCGTTCGGACCGGCGAAGGCGATCCAGCCCTGTCCGACCACGGCGACGTCGAGTGGGTTGCCGCTCTCGGTGATGCTGCCCATCTCGCGGGAGATGATGTTGTCGCCGGGCGAGGAGAACGCCACCGGGGTCGAGCCCGCCCTGGACAGCACGGTCTCGAACTTCACCACGTCGGTGCGGAACGCCGCCGTGTTGACGTTGGCGACGTTGTTGGCGATCGTCTGGAGGCGCTTTTCGAGGGCGACCTGCGCCGACAATCCCACATAGAGAGCCGATTGCATAGCTTACCTGTTGAACTTGATGTTCTGAAGCGTCGTGAGCATGTTGGTATCCATGCTGATCGACGTCGACGCGCCGGCGATCAGGACCAGCGCGGGGTTGGTCGAGGTGTCGTTCTGGGCCTGGGTCGCATCCCACATTGCCGCAAAGCGCTGCACGAACTTGGTGACCTTGGCCGGGTCCTGGAAATCGGCGAGATCGATCTTGTCCGTGATCATCTTGGCCTGGGCGTCGATGTTGGCCGAGCTGATCGTCGACGACCAGCCCATTGCAGTCTGCACCACCTGCGTCAGCGCCTTGTCGGCGAGGATCTGGTAGCCGGTCGTGATCGTGGAAGCCTTGCGGGTGAAATACAGCGCCAGTCGCAGGCCTTCGTTCTGATCGCCGGCCTTCTCTTCCATCGTCTGCGTGACGTATTGGGTCGCGGTGCCGGTCGTGGCCGCGGCGGCCTGGGTTGCCTTGTCGCCGAGGGCGGCGAAATTGAAGGCGGCGGCAAATTGCCGGTAGCGGGTGTCGGTCAGCTTGTTGGCGAAGGCGTCCTTGCTCGCAACGCCCTCGGTCAGCACCTTGCGCATGAACGCCTTGGCATAGGTCATGTCGCTGAGGCCGTATGCCTTCATCGCGTAGGAATAGAGACGATAGTCCTTCAGGAAATCGTCGATGGTCTTCACGTTGCCGATATGGCTGAGGAAATAGTCGGTCTCGCGGCTGACATCCGGCTGCTTCGCGACCTGCGTCAGCGACTTGCCCATGTCCTTGGTCAGTCTGGTGTAGTCCGCAATGGTGGATAGCATGACACGCGCCCCTCTGGCCGCTGTTGCAGCACCGGTGCAAGCTGCCGCCGATTGCTTGCGCGAGGCTGGCGACGAAGAAGCCAGCCTCGCGCAAGCGTGGCCGATTAGATATTCCCGATGGGATCGGCGATGGAGCGGCGCGTTGGGCAGTTTCGTGGGGATTTTCATCACGGTAGCGGCGCTGCTCGGCGGCTTTGCCGCCATGGGCGGGCATCTGGCCGTGCTCATGCAGCCGTGGGAATTCGTGATCATCATGGGCACTGCGGCCGGCACCTTCATCGTGGCGAATCCCTGGAAGACGGTCGTGGACACCGGCGTTGCCTGCATGCAGGCCATCACCGGCGCGGTGCCGGGGCAGCGCTATTATCTCGACCTGCTCGGTGCCCTGCATGCCCTGATGCGTGAGCTGCGGGGCAAGGGCCGCAACGAGGTCGAGGCGCATATCGACGATCCCTCGTCCTCCGAGATCTTCAAGGCGTTTCCGAGCGTGCTCGGCGATCCCTCGCTGCTCCAGTTCATCTGCGACTACGTCCGCCTCATCATCATGGGGAATGCACGCACGCACGAGATCGAAGCGCTGATGGACGAGGAGATCCACACCATCGTGAAGAGCAAGCTGACGCCCTACAATGCACTGGTGGTGGTGTCCGAGGCGCTGCCGGCGCTCGGCATCGTCGCGGCGGTGCTCGGTGTCATCAAGGCGATGGGCGCGCTCGACCAGTCGCCGAAGCTGCTGGGCGGCTTCATTGGTGCCGCGCTCGTCGGCACCTTTGCCGGCATATTCCTGTCCTACGGCATCATTTCGCCCTTCGCGCTGAAGATCAAGATGACGCGCGAGAAGCGCTGCCGCCCCTACATCATCGTCAAGCAGACGCTGCTGGCGTTTATGAACGGCGCCATGCCGCAGATCGCCGTCGAGCACGGCCGCAAGATGATCGCGAGCACCGAGCGGCCGTCGATCGACGTCGTCGAGAACGAGACCATCGCAGGTCCCAAGGCGGTCGTGACCGAGGCCGAACCCAAGGCGGCGCGCGCATGATGATGGAAGACGCCGAAGTCGATCAGCGCAAGCAGTTGCCGAACTACCTGCTGGACGCCGCCGGCATATCGATCGATCGAATGCCGATGCTCAATGTGATCTTCGATCGCATGGCGGCATCGTGCACCGACAGCCTCCAGCCGATGGCTGGAACACCCTGCTATTTCTCGGTCAACGGCATCAGCAACGACCGCGTCGGCGACATCATCAAGGACTACGAGGCCAACGCGGTCGCGGCGGTGCTCTATGCCGAGCAGTGGGACTCCCGCATCATTATCATGCTCGACCGTGACTTCGTGTTCACCATGGTCGAGGCGATGTTCGGCTCCGACGGCGCCGAGCCGCCGCTCGACGTCGAGCGCTCTTTCTCGAATATCGAGCTCCGCCTGGTGCAGGCGCTGTTCGAGCGGTTTGCCAAGGCGCTGCAATCCGCCTTCGCCGGCACTTCGAACGTCACCTTTCGCGTGGAGCGGGTCGAGACGGCGATGGCTTCGCTGGCGATCGGGCGGAGCGGCAACATGTCGATCTGCGCGAACATCATGCTGCAGGCCCTCTACCGCGGCGGCCAGATGTTCCTCATCATTCCGCACTCCGCACTCAATCCGCTCCGGCAGAAGCTTGCTCACGTCGTCGTCAGCGACGGTCGCGCCGCCGACCCACGCTGGCGCGAGCAGATGGAGAGCGAGGTCCACCGGACCGAGGTCACGCTCAGTGCGGTGCTCGACGAGAAGATGGTGTCCCTCGGTGACGTCGTGAAGTTCCAGGTCGGGCAGGTGCTCGAGCTCGAGGCCACGCCGCGCACGCTGGCCCGTCTCGAAAGCAACAATCAGGTGCTGTTCTGGTGTCAGATCGGCCAGCTTGATGGCTATTACGCCATGCAGGTGGCAGATCCCGTCGATCAGAAGCGGGAGTTCGTCGATGATATCCTATCTCGTTGATGTCGTGCTGCTGATTGCGCTCGCCTTCACCAGCATGCGGGTGACGAGGATGCACCGCGAGCTGGCGCGCTTGCGCAGCTATCAGGGCGAATTCTCGACCATCGTGCACGAGACGGCGGGAGCCTTCGACACGGTCATCACGGCGGCGCACGATTCCACCGCAAATCTCGGTCGGCTCGCCAACGTGCTGAGCACGAAGATCGACCAGGCCCATGAGGCGATCGCGGCGCTCGATGCCAGAAGCGGCCTCGCACACGCCGCGACCGCAGGCGGCGCCGACCTGAACAAGCATTGAAGCCGAAGCCGGCAGGACGACTACGATCGGAACGCCGCGGCGCTCCGGCAGCGGAAATACCAAGAGGCGATACCAGATGGCGCAATCCTTCGACTATGAGTCTGCACCCGCATCGGCAGAGGCCGAAACGTCTCCCCTGGAGCGGCTGGCGGAGATCGCCCAGCGCACGGCCGAGGAGACCGGCAAGTTCGCCAATATCGACGCCATCCTGCGGATTCCCGTCACCATGCAAGTGGTGCTCGGCTCGGCCACCATTCCGGTGGCGAACCTGATGAAGCTTGGCCGCGGCGCGGTGGTTCCGCTCGATCACCGGGTCGGAGAGCCCGTCGACGTCGTCGTCAACGGCCGCATCGTCGCCCGCGGCGAGGTGGTCGTCGTCGAAGAGGACAATTCCCGCTTCGGCGTCTCGCTCACGGAGATCGTTGGTCCGCTGGGGCAGGGTGATACCTGATCATGGCGGCACCGGTCGGCATCGCGCCAGCCAAGCAGCGAGGTGTTACCACGCTGGGCGGCACGGAAAAGGTTGCCGCGCTCCTGCTGGCGATGGGCCGCCAGGCGGCGGCGAGCGTGCTGCAGCAGTTCGAGCCGCAGGAGATCCGCATCGTCACCAAGGCGGCGGCGGAGCTGCGGCCGATCACCGCGCAGGAGCTCGAGGGAATCGTCGAGGAGTTCGCCCAGCAATTCTCGATGGGCGCGAACATCCTCGGCACTCTCGGTGGCCTGGAAGCCGTGCTCGGCGACGTGCTTCCGGCCGACCAGGTCTCGCAGATCATGTCGGATCTGCTCGGCAATTCGAGCCGGTCGGTGTGGGACCGCGTCTCGTCGGTGTCCGAAAACTCGCTCGCGAGCTATCTGTCCAAGGAGCATCCGCAGACGGCGGCGCTGATCCTGTCCAAGGTCAAGCCGGCCTGCGCCGCCAAGGTCATGAGCCAGTTGCCCTCGAGCCTGCGCAACGAACTGATGCGGCGCGTTCTGAGCCTCAAGCCGATCGTCGACGACGCCATGCGCATCATCGAGAAGACGCTGCACGAGGACCTGACGTTGAACTTCGCCCGCAACCTCGGCGCCGACACCTACGCCCGCGTCGCCGACATCATCAACAAGATGGAACGTGGCCATATCGAGGACATGCTGAAGAGCCTGTCGGAGAAGCGGCCGAAGTCGGCCGAAGTGCTGAAGGAGCTGCTGTTTACCTTCGACGACGTGGTCAACCTGACGCCGAAGGCGCGCACCATGATCTTCGACCAGGTGCCGACCGATCGCATCGTCGTCGCGCTGAAGGGCACCGACAAGCATTTCCGCGAGCTGATCCTGTCCTCGGTCGCCTCGCGCGTCCGCCGCGTCGTCGAGCACGAGCTCGCCATCGGCGAGCCGTCGAACCAGCGCGACGTGCTGGAGGCGCGACGCGTGATCACCGATCTCGCACTCGAGCTGGCGGAGAAGGGCGAAATCGAGCTCAACCCCGAGCAGGAGGATGAGCTGGTCTTCCGCTGACCGCTGAACGGGCATGGCAGAAACATCCGATCCGGAGAGCAAGACAGAAGAGCCGACCGAGAAGAAAGTCCGTGATGCGCTCGAGCAGGGCAAGATTCCGGTCTCTCGGGAGGCCTCTATATTTGCCTCGATGGCCGCGCTGATGGTGATCCAGGCGTTCCTGATCGGCCAGGGCGTGCAGCAATTGACGCCGACGCTGAAGAGCCTTATCGACGATCCCGATGGCTTCCCGCTCAGCACCGGCGCGGACGCGCTGAATCTGCTCACCGTGGTCGGCCTCCAGGCGCTGCGGTTCCTGGTGCCGCTGGTCGTGATCCTGGTGGTGTTCGGGCTCGCCGCTTCGCTGCTGCAAAACGCACCGCGCCTTGTGCTCGAGCGCATCAAGCCGGACCTGTCGCGAATCTCTCCGGTCAGCGGCTGGAGCCGGTTGTTCGGGACGCAGGGTCTGATCGAGTTCGCCAAGTCGCTGTTCAAGCTTGCCGCGGTGACCGCCGTCGTCGTCTTCGTGCTGCGCTCGTCCGAAGCGAAGGCGTTCGAGGCGATGTACACCGATCCGGTCGCGCTGCCGGAGATGATACTCAATATCGCGATGCGAATCGTCTCGGCGATCTGCATCGCGACCATCGTCCTGGTGGCGATCGATCTCGCCTGGGCGCGCTTCCACTGGCGGCGCGAGCTGCGCATGACGCGGCAGGAGCTCAAGGACGAGCACAAGCAGGCGGAAGGCGATCCGCTGATCAAGGCGCGTCTACGCTCGCTGGCACGCGACCGTTCGCGCCAGCGCATGATCGCCTCGGCCTCGCGCGCGACGCTGGTGATTGCGAACCCGACGCACTTCGCGATCGCGCTGCGCTACAAGCGCGAGGAGAGCGCCGCCCCGCTCGTCGTGGCCAAGGGCATGGACGTGATCGCGCTGAAGATCCGCGAGGTCGCCGAGCAGAACCGAATCCCCGTCATCGAGAACAAAGTGCTGGCGCGCGCGCTCTACGAGGCGGTGCAGGTCGATCAGGTGATTCCGGCAGAGTTCTTCCGGCCCGTCGCCGAGATCATCTACTTCCTCCAATCCAAGCAGACGCCGCGGCCCGAGAAGGTCCAGTAGAATTTCGGAGGATGGCGTCTGCCTCATCAGCCTGACGAAAGCTTGGCGCCCTAAGCTTCTCCCGAATGGACCAGAATGGGGCTGTCGTGGGACCGCTTTATCTCTTCGAACTCGCATCGTCGCAGGCGCGGTACCTCGAACTCCGCCAGTCGACCATCGCCACCAACGTTGCCAACGCCAACACGCCGGGCTTTCGGGCGCGCGACGTCGAGCCGTTCAACAAGGTACTCGACGGCATGCCGGTCAGGCTTGCGACGACGTCGCCGTCGCACATGCAATTGTCCGCAGCCGAGACCGACACGCGGGCGACCGCGAAGAAGGACAGCTGGGAAGTGGTTCACTCCGGCAACTCCGTCAGCCTCGAGCAGGAAATGATCAAGGGCAGCGACGTCAATCGCGACTATTCGATGAACGCGGCGATCGTGCGGTCGTTCCACCGCATGGTTCTGTCGAGCGCAAAGGCCTGAGGTGAACTGACATGCTGGACTCACTGAGCGCCTCTCTGACGGTCGCGAGCTCCGGGCTCGAAGCGCAGTCGACGCGCATGCGCATCGTCTCGGAGAATCTCGCGAACGCCACCTCGACGGGGCGCGTCGCCGGCGCCGATCCGTATCAGCGCAAGACCATCACCTTCGATGCCGCGATGGACCGTGCCTCGGGCTCGCAACTCGCGAAAGTGAAGGAGATCGGGGTCGACACCACGCCATATCGCGTCGAGTACGATCCGGGGCATCCCGCCGCCGACAAGGCCGGCTACGTCAAGCTGCCGAACGTGAACATGATGATCGAGATGGCCGACATGCGGGAAGTGAACCGGTCCTATGAGGCCAATCTCCAGGTCGTGAAGCAGGTGAGGTCCATGCTCGGCATGACCATCGACCTTTTGAGGAGCTGACAATGCTTGAGGCGATTTCATCCGCCGCGATATCCGCTGGCCAGGCGGCGACGCGCGCGACCGAGACGCAGGCCGTCTCCCCCGCGGCGACCACGGCGATCCAGACCGGTGACGACGTCGGCTTCGAATCGGTGATGAAGCAGGTGACGACCGACGCGATCGGGACGCTGAAGGCAGGCGAGGCGGCGTCGATCTCGGCGATGCAGGGCAAGGAATCGACGCGGCGCGTCGTGGAGGCGCTGATGTCGGCCGAGCAGGCTCTGCAGACGGCGGTCGCGGTTCGCGACAAGGTCGTGCAGGCCTACCAGGAAGTCGTTCGGATGTCGATCTGACCTGAAGGAATGAAATAAGTGAAATCGCTCGCCATTGCGGCCACGGGCATGAACGCCCAGCAGACCAACATCGAAGTCATCGCGAACAACATCGCCAACATCAACTCGACCTCGTACAAGCGGGCGCGTGCGGAGTTCACCGATCTGTTCTACCAGATGGACCGCATGCAGGGTGTCGCGAACGTCAACGGCTCCTCGCCGATCCCGGAGGGCGCCAATCTTGGCCTCGGCGTCAAGTCGGCGGCGATCCGCAAGCTGCACATCCAGGGCGCGCTGACGCAGACCGGCAACCCCTACGACCTCGCGATCAACGGCCGCGGCTGGTTTCAGGTGCTCGGCCCGAACAACGAGGTGCAATACACCCGCGCGGGCTCTTTCAACACAAATGCCAACGCTCAGCTCGTCACGATCGACGGCTATCTCCTGGATCCCGCGATCACGGTGCCGCAGGGAACCGTCGAGGTCACGGTCAACGCCACCGGCCAGGTGTTTGCCAAGCTGGATACGGAGGTGAACCCGCGGCAGATCGGCCAGCTCAACCTCGCCAACTTCGCCAACGAAGCGGGCCTGGAGCCGCTGGGCGGAAATCTCTATCGCGAAACCACGGCGTCCGGCACGCCGGTCGTCGGGCTGCCCGGCGATGCCGGCTACGGCAAGATCAACCAGAAATGGCTCGAAGCCTCGAACGTCGATCCGGTCAAGGAAATCACCGAGTTGATCTCGGCGCAGCGCGCCTACGAAATGAATGCCAAGGTCATCCAGGCCTCGGATGAAATGGCCCAGACAGTCTCGAAGGGCATGCGCTAGTTCCGGTGTCTCGATGTTGAACAGGGTAGGCCTGATCATGCGCGGGTTTGTCGCCGTGCTGCTGGTTCTCGTCGCGGCGCGGGGCGCTGCGGCCGAGGAGAAGCGGCTTCCCGTGCCGGCCGTCTCGATCCGCGCCGGCGAGATGATCCGGGAGGAGATGATCACCGAACGCGCCTTCGCGCCGAGCCTGCTCGGCGTCGCCATGTTCATCGAGGGGCGTCAGGTCCTGGTCGGCCGCATGGCGCGGCGCGCTCTCTTTCCAGGCCAGCCTATTCCAACCAATGCGGTCGAGGACCCCTGGACCGTCGCCCGCGGCGCCACGGTCAAGGTCGTCGTCGAAGACAGCGGCCTGTCCATCGTCACTTACGGCTCGGCGATGCAGTCGGGTGCGGCCGGCGCACTCATCCCGGTACGCAACACGGATACCGGGGTGATCATCAGGGGCGTCGTCCAGCCGGACGGCACCGTCAGGGTCGTGGACGGGTCATGACCAGACTCCTGCTTGCGCTTGTCCTGCTCATGTCGGTCGCCGGCGCCCAGGCCGCCGTTCGCATCAAGGACATCGCGGACATCAAGGGTCTGCGCGAAAACCAGATCGTCGGCTATGGTCTCGTCATCGGCCTGAACGGCACCGGCGATACGCTTCGCAACGCGCCGTTCACGGAACAGTCCCTGCAATCGATGCTCGAGAACATGGGCATCAATGTCAGGAACGAGACCACGAGCACCAACATCCCCCCGCGTCCGACGACGCTACGCACGCGCAACGTCGCGGCGGTGATGGTGACTGCGGACTTGCCTCCCTCGATCGGGCCCGGCGAGCGCATGGACGTCACCGTGTCGTCGCTCGGCGATGCGACGTCGCTGCTCGGAGGCACGCTGGTCATGACGTCGCTGCGCGCTGCGGACGGCGCCGTCTATGCGGTGGCGCAGGGCGCGATCACGGTCGCCGGCTACAGCGTCGGCGGCCAGGCGCAGAACGTCAGCCAGGGCACGCCGACGGCCGGGCGCATCCCCAACGGTGCGCTGGTCGAGCGCGAGGTGCAGGGAAGTCTCCACGAGATGGAGTTCCTGGTACTGGAGCTGAAGAACCCCGACTTCGTCACCGCAACGCGCATCCTCGACGCCATCAACCGCTACGCCGGCGGACGCTACCGCGCGCAGATCGCCTTCGAGCGCGACTACCGCACCATCGTGCTGTCGAAGCCGCGCCACATCGGCCCTGTCCGCTTTCTGGCCGAGATCGGCGAACTGACGGTCGAGCCGGACACGCCGGCGCGGGTCGTGATCAACGAGCGCACCGGCACGGTCGTGATCGGGCGCGATGTGCGGATATCGACCGTTGCCGTGACCCACGGCAATCTGACGGTTCGTGTCACGGAGATGCCGGTTGTGTCGCAGCCGGCGCCGTTCTCGCGAGGGCAGACGGTGGTCGTCCCGCAGACCGTGGTCGAAGCCAACGAGGCCGGGGCGCAGGTGGCGATCCTGAGCGGGGTCGATCTCCAGCGCCTGGTGCGCGGGCTGAACCAGATCGGCCTGAAGCCATCGGGGATCATCGCGATCCTCCAGGCGATCAAGACGGCAGGCGCGCTCCAGGCCGACGTCATCGTGCAATGATGCATAAGCGTCGTGCAAGCTTGGTCGCTCAATGCTCAAGTCTCGACCGAGAATCGCACGCGGCCCGATGCTGAAGCTGGATCACAAAGCCAAACTCCTCCTGCTGGCCGCGGCCTCAATGATCGCGAGCGCGTCGTCCGTGCTGGCGCTGGAGGAGGCCAGGCCGTCGAAGCCGCTCAACCTGCTCTCCTTCGCGCGCGCCCGCGCGGCTGGAGTGCAGAAGCCGCAGCCGCCGGCCACCCCGATATCTGGCGATAGTGCCTCGATCCGAGCGACGGCATGGGCGGCCGAAGATTCAGGACACGCGATCACCGGTGCGGTGCCGACTCCGGAGACGCCGACACCCGCGCCTACGCCCGCACCGGTGCGCCCGGCCAAGCCCGGTAGCGTCGCGGCGCCGCCAAAGCCTGCGCCGCCGCAGGCTGCACCGGCCCCGGACAACGAAATCGCCCTGTTCTGCAGCAACGTCGCCGATCCCGCCGTCGACGCAAGGCTGGCCTGGCAGCTCAAGGAGCTGGAGAAGGCCGAGACCCTGCTGCGCGAGCGCATTGCCGAAGTCGAGGCCAAGCGCGCCGAATACGAGAAGTGGATGGCGCTGCGCGACGACTTCCTGAAGAAGGCCGAAGCGAGCGTGGTCGAGATCTATTCGCGCATGAAGCCCGAAGCTGCGGCGACCCAGATCGCCGGCATGACCGACGAGACTGCCGCCGCCGTGCTCGCCAAGCTCAGCCCGAGGAGCTCGAGCGCGATCTTCAATGAGATGGATACGGCGCGCGCAGCACACCTCGCCGACCTGCTCGGCGGCATGCGTCGCGTGGATGACGGAAAGACCAAATAGATGAACAAGCCGATCCTCATCCTCTCGCTCCTGGCCGCGTCCGTGTTCTTGGCCGGATGCTTCCATGATCCGGCCGAAGTCCTGACCGGTCCGCAAATGTCGCCCGTCGGCAGCGGCCTGAGGATGCGGGCGGATCCAATCCCGGTGACGCCGCGCATGCGAACGCCTGTCAGCTATCGCTCGACATGGGACGACGGCACCGATCTCTACCGCGATCCCCGCGCCCGTCGCACCGGTGACGTCGTGACGGTGATCATCTCGATGCAGGACAAGGCCAAGCTCGACAACAAGACCGGACGTTCCCGCGATTCGCAGATCAAGTTCGGGCTCGACTGGCTGATGGACGTCGCAGGCTGGAACGACACTGGCCAGGCCAACGCCAACCTCAGCACCAATACCCAGATCAAGGGCAACGGCCAGATCGATCGCACCGAGGACATCAAGCTGTCGATCGCGGCCATCGTCACCGACGTGCTGCCGAACGGCAACATGATGATCAGCGGCTCGCAGGAATTTCGCGTCAACACGGAGATGCGCGTGCTCAACGTCGGCGGCATCGTGCGTCCGCGCGATATCTCGCGAACCAACACGATCTCCTACGACAAGATCGCCGAGGCGCGCGTGTCCTATGGCGGGCGCGGAAATCTGTCGGACGTGCAGCAACCTGGATGGGGACATCGGATCTATGACGCCGTGGCACCATTCTGAGGCTCGCGTCGGTCGGGTCGCGTCGTGATCGCGGGAGACGCCATGCGCCTGATTGCCGCCATCGTCGTGCTGACCCTGATCGCGATCGGCGCGGGCGCCCTTGCCGGCCTGCATCTGATCGCGACCGCCGAGCGCGTTGCCGATGCGAAGAAGAGCGCCACGCCGCCGCCGATCGCCTCGAGCTACGCCGGCAGCGCGCGGCTCAGGAAACTGTCTCCGATCGTGACCAATCTCGCCGCGCCGGCCAACAACTGGGCGCGCATCGAAGCCTCCATGGTGACTGATAGCATGAGCGACGAGGATGCCGGCATTCTGGCCGCACACATCAGCGAGGACATCGTGACCTATCTGCGGTCGGCGACGGTTGCGCAGTTCGAGGGATCGCGCGGGCTCCAGCATCTGCGCGAAGACCTGACCGAGCGCGCCAACGTCCGATCGTCGGGCAAGGTCCGCGAATTGATCATCGAGACGCTGGTGATCCAGTGAGAGTGAGAGTCCTGCTGCTCGCGCTGGCTCTGGTCGTGCTGCCCGAAGCGGCGTTGGCCCAGATTCCGGACCTGAATTCCCTGTTGCCGCCGGGAAACGGCTCGACCAGCGGCCGGATCATCCAGCTGATGGCGCTGATCACGGTGCTGTCGGTGGCGCCGGGGCTGCTCATCATGGTGACGAGCTTCACGCGATTTGCGGTGGCGTTGTCGTTCCTGCGCGCCGGTCTCGGCCTCCAGACCACGCCCGCCAACCTCGTGCTGATAAGTCTCGCGTTGTTCATGACCTTCTACGTCATGGCGCCGACCTTCGACAGGGCCTGGGAGACCGGCGTCCAGCCGCTGATGAAGAACGAGATCTCGGAAGAGGACGCGTATCTGAAGATCACCGACCCGTTCCGGGAGTTCATGCTGGCCCATGTCCGCGACAAGGATCTCCAGACCTTCGAGGCGCTCGCCGCGGAGAGCTTCCGCAAGAAGTTCGAGGACAAGCGCATCGATTTGCGAGTCATCATTCCGGCCTTCATGATCTCCGAGCTCAGGCGCTCGTTCGAGATCGGATTCCTCATCATCCTGCCGTTCCTGGTGATCGACATGATCGTGGCGACGCTGACCATGTCGATGGGCATGATGATGATGCCGCCGACGATCCTGGCGCTGCCGTTCAAGATGCTGTTCTTCGTGCTGATCGACGGCTGGAACCTGCTGGCCTCCGGACTGGTGCGCTCGTTCTCGTAAGAGCCGATATCGCTGACCGGCTGGACATGGTTAAACGATAGGCGTTGGTTATGGTTAGCGGTGGGTAATGTTAACCATATGATTTTACAGCGAAATTCAAGCTGACCTTAATCTGGAGGCAAGATTCGGCGTGCTAGCAATGCGGCACGGCGGGTTGGACCCCACCCACATCAGTCCAAAGGCATGATGCCGTCCCTCCGTACCGGTGAAAGCCCGGTATGTCCCCTCGTGAAAATGTATCGCGTACAAAAAAGGGACATTCGCAATGTCAAGCCTGCTTACGAACTCGACTGCCATGACCGCACTCCAGACCCTGCGGTCTGTGAGTTCGCAACTCTCCACCACGCAGAACCGGATCTCCACCGGCCAGCGCGTGGCCACCGCTTCGGACAACGCGGCCTATTGGTCGATCGCGACGTCGATGCGCGCCGACAACGCCGCGCTCTCCGCCGTCTCGGACTCGCTCGGCCTGTCGGCCGCGACCGTGGATACGCAGTATACCGCTCTGAGCACGGTCATCGGCGACAAGGACTCCGGTCTGACCAAGCTCCAGTCGTTGCTGGTCCAGGCCAAGACCGCCGGTATCGACCGCACCAAGATCCAGGCGGACATCACCCAGATCCAGCAGCAGATGAAGAGCACGGCCGATGCCGCGACCTTCAACGGCGTCAACTGGCTGAGCACGACGACCGGAACCACACCGACGAGCTTCAGCCTCGTGTCGTCGTACTCTCGCGTCGGCGGCACGCCCACGACCGGTTCCATCACCGTGACGACCGCCGACTACACGCTCTATTCCAGCACGCAGACCGGCATTCTGGACACCGTGAGCGGCAGTGCGTCGGTCAACACGATCAGCATCTCTGCGCTGACCGACTCGGCAGCCGACCAGACCACGCTCGATGGCTACATCGCGCAGGTCACGACCGCCATCAACTCGGTGGCCGCATCCGCCGCCAATCTCGGTGCCGTCAAGAACCGTATCTCGACCAACACGCAGTTCGTGAAGTCGCTGATGGACTCGGTTGATCGTGGTGTCGGCCAGCTCGTCGACGCGGACATGAATGCGGAGTCCACCCGCCTGGCCGCCCTTCAGGTCCAGCAGCAGCTCGGCGTTCAGGCGCTTTCGATCGCCAACAACAGCAGCCAGAGCATCCTGTCGCTGTTCCGCTAAGATCCAGGTCATCGGAGAAGGGCCGCGCTTCTCGCGAAGCGCGGCCCTTTCGTTTGGCGTGACGCTACCCGCACGCCGTCATTTCGGCTCCCTGTTGCAGCTGGAGCACAGAGTCACAAGCCTCGCACAAGCTTCGCTCGCTAACCTCGCCGTTACGACAGATTGGGCCTTGAACCTGCGTTTGCGGGGGCCCGAAGGCATGACGCCGCTCTGTCGTACCGGTGCAAGTCCGGTATGTCCCCTAAGCTCGATTCAATCTTCAAAGGGACATCAAAATGGGTTCTAGCCTTCTCACCAACTCCTCCGCCATGACCGCGCTCCAGACCCTGCGGTCTGTCAGCGCGCAACTCGCCACCACCCAGAACCGGATCTCCACCGGCCAGCGCGTGGCCACCGCTTCGGACAACGCCGCCTACTGGTCGATCGCGACGTCGATGCGTTCCGACAACGCGGCGCTGTCCGCCGTCTCCGACTCGCTCGGTCTGTCGGCCGCGACCGTCGACACCGAATATACCGCTCTGACCTCGGTGATCGGCGACAAGGAATCCGGCCTGACCAAGCTGCAGGCGCTGCTGGTCGAAGCCAAGACCGCGGGTATCGACCGCACCAAGATCCAGGCCGACATCACCCAGATCCAGCAGGATATGAAGCTCAAGGCCAATTCGGCCACCTTCAACGGAATCAACTGGCTGAGCACGACGACCGGTACCACCCCGACGAGCTTCAACCTCGTATCGTCGTATTCGCGTGTCGGCGGCACGCCCACTATCGGCTCCATCACCGTGACGACCGCCAACTACACGCTCTACTCCACCACGCAGACTGGCATTCTGGACACGGTGAGCGGCAGCGCGTCCGTCGACACGATCAACATCTCCGCGCTGACCGACTCGGCGGCCGACCAGACCACGCTCGATGGTTACATCGCGCAGGTCACCGCTGCGATCAACTCGGTGAGCTCGGCCGCTGCCGATCTCGGTGCGGTCAAGAACCGCATCTCGACCAACTCGGAGTTCGTGAAGACCCTGATGGACTCCGTGGACCGCGGTGTCGGCCAGCTCGTCGACGCCGACATGAACGCGGAATCGACCCGCCTCCAGGCTCTGCAGACCCAGCAGCAGCTCGGCGTTCAGGCGCTCTCGATCGCCAACCAGAACAGCCAGAGCATCCTGTCGCTGTTCCGCGGCTAAGCGGCGACTTCGAAACGACCGTGCTCCCTCAGGGAGCACGGTCCCCGCCATGATTGGCGGATGCGACGGCACACGACACGCCGGCATCGACCTTCCGACGCCAGACTTCATGCAATACGCCGCAGCCGATGGCGCTGCCATGCGCCCGAGCGTTTCGCTTGTGGTTGCCAGACTGATTGCGTCATCCAGGCTTCTTGTAAAATTGCAACGCCTCGCCGGCGAACTGACACATTCGTGGCCTCGCGCAACCTTCAGACAAGGTTGGCAGCCGAGTGTCCTCACCATTCGCATCGGTACGAGGTCATATGCTCAGTCGTGCGCAGGTACAGCAACTGCTCAACAATCTGCTGGAGCTTGGGCCGCGACGCCTGATGGCCTTGGGACTGATCGGCTTTTCCGTTCTCGTCACCGTCGTTGGCGGTACCTACTATCTCAGCCGGCCCGAGTTCGAAACGCTCTATACCGGCCTCACCCGCGAGGACGTGACGCGGATAGGCGCGGCGCTGCGCGAACAGAATATCACCTTCGACGTCAATTCCGCTGGCGATGCGGTCTCGGTGCGTCCGAGCCAGACCATGCAAGCGCGGATGCTGCTTGCGGAGAAGGGGCTGCCGACCAGCGCCAGTTCCGGCTACGAGCTGTTCGACAAGATCGGCTCGCTCGGCCTGACCTCGTTCATGCAGGAGGTCACCAAGCTCCGGGCACTGGAGGGCGAGATCGCGCGCACGGTCCAACTGATGAAGGGCGTGAAGGCGGCGCGGGTGCATATCGTGCTGCCGGCGCGCGGCTCGTTTCGCGCGACGCAGCAGCCGCCATCGGCATCGGTCGTGCTGCGCACCGACGGCGCGATCGAGGCGCGCACGGCCCAGTCGATCCGTCACCTGGTCGCCGCCGCCATCCCCGGCATGAGCCGCGACAAGGTGACGGTGCTGGACGCCGACGGCTCGATGCTGCTCGCCGAAGAGGACGAGGCGAGCGCCGCGCCGACCAGGATGGCGAGCCTGCAGAAGACGGTCAGCGGCATGGTGCAGGAGAACATCCGCAAGGCGCTGACGCCGTATCTCGGCCTCGACAATTTCGAGGTGAGCGTTGCACCGCAGCTGTCCACCGACAAGCGGCAGATCAACGAGACGGTCTATGATCCCGAGAGCCGCGCCGAACGTTCGGTGCGGAACGTGCGCGAGAAGGAATCGTCGCAGAACGCCGACCGCTCGACGCCGACCACCGTGCAGCAGAATCTCCCCGACCAGCAGGTGAATGCCGGCGGCGGCAAGAACTCCAGCGAGGACAAGAGCCGCCGCGAGGACGTCACCAATTTCGAGGTCTCGTCCAAGACCACGACGACGGTGAGCGACGGCTATTCGGTCAAGAAGCTCTTCATCGCCGTCCTGGTCAACCGCGCGCGGCTTGTCGCCGATCTCGGCGACAAGAGCAACCAGGCCATCATCGACAGCAAGCTCGCGGAGATCAGTCAGCTCGCGGCGACGGCGGGCGGACTGGACAAGGTGCGCGGCGACCAGATCCAGGTGACGGCCGTCGATTTCATCGAGGGCTCGCGTGAGCTGGCGCCGGTGCCCCCGATCAGCTTCGTCGAGATGATCAACAAGCAGCTCGGCAGCGTCATCAATGCGGTGACGATCCTGGCGGTTGCTTCGATGCTGGTCTGGTTCGGGCTTCGGCCCGCGGTCAACGGAATTCTGACCCATCGCGCGGAGCAGGAGCAGGCCGAGGCGGCTGAGGCCGCCCAAATCGAGGCTGCGGCGGCCCTTGCGTTGCCCGACGGCGAGGAGACCGAGCTCAACCTCGTCGAAGACCTCGAAGGCAAGATGCAGCGAACGCCGCAGAAGCGGCTGGAGCAGATCGTCCGGCTCGATCAGATGCAGGCGGCAGCGATCCTTAAAGACTGGATGCGACGTGAGGAGGCGGCATGAACGCGGCAATCGGAAAACTCCTGACGCAGTTCGACGCGAATGGCCGGGTCAAATCGTCGCCGCCTCCGCCGCCGAAAATTCAGGACGTGCTGACCAGGCCGAAGGAAACCCGGCGCGAGCCGCAGCCTCAAACGCAGCCTCAGACCCAGGCGCATCCGCAGCTTCAGGCGCCGCCGCCTCCCGCGCCGGAAGCTCCGCCGGTCAATCTCCTGGACGATGCCTATCGGCGTGGTCATGCGGCCGGCGTCGCGGACGGCGAGGCCAGGCTTGCGGAGGAGCGCGTACGTAGCGCGATCCGGCTCGGCGAAGAGCGGGCCAAATGGTCCGACCAGCAGGCGGTCGCGATCGTCAGCGGCTTCGAGGCGGCCTGCCGCGAGATCGAGAGCAACATCGCAAGCTCCGTTGCGCGGATATTGCTGCCGTTCCTCACTGAGGCGGTGCGCGACAAGGCAATCGGGTCGCTGGTCGAGCAGGTTGCGGCGCTGACCGGCAGTTCACCGGTGCCGGTGTTCAAGGTCACCGGCCCGAGCGAGCTGCTCGACCTCGTGAAGACGCAGCTCGCGGCTTCCCGGCGAACCGGCATCGAGTACGAGGCCGCCGACACCTTCGAGGTCCGCGTCGTGGCCGACCAGACCGTGATCGAGACGCAGATCTCCGCCTGGAGTGAACGCCTCAAGGAAGCGCGCCGGTAGTCCGCCATGGAAGAGGTCAAGCATGAGATCGTGATTGTCCGCCGGCGCAGCGCCTTCGCCGAGGAGGCGCATCATGGCGGCGTCTGGAAGATCGCCTATGCGGACTTCATGACCGCGATGATGGCGTTCTTCCTGGTCATGTGGCTGCTCAATGCGCTCAACCAGGACCAGAAGCAGGTGGTCGCGAGTTACTTCAACCCGATCAAGCTCGCCGAGAACGCGCCTGCCCCAAAGGGTCTGAAGGATCTCTCCAAGAAGGAGCCGTCGTCGTTCGAAGGCCAGGATGGCAAGCGTCAGCCGGCCGGGCCGAACGAAGAACGTCGCGGCGACTCTCCGACCGCCGAGAAGCCGGCCTCCTACGAGGAGAAGGTCCTGTTCCGCGATCCCTACGCGACGCTCACCGAGATCGCCAATAGCGCGAACCAGTCCACGGGTCAGCGGCGTGCCGGCGCTCTGACGTCGGCCGAGGAGGACGGCCTCAAGGGTGGCGACGCTTACCGCGATCCCTTCGATCCCGGCTATTGGAGGCTGGCGCCGCAGGCGTCCAAGGACGCGGATCGCTTCATCGAGAGCGAGGCCAAGCCGAATGCGTCCGCGCGCGACGGCGCAGCCGGAACAAATCCGGGCGAGCCGCAGGCGCGCCGGGCCAAGGCGGAAGAGGCGGGCGGAAGCGTGGCGCCGAACGCAGATAGCCCGTCCGCAAGCCTGTCGCCTCTGCTGCCGCCGGGCCCCGTACCCACGCAATCCTCGCGCGAGGGCAGCGCCCAATCTGGCGTTCAAGCCAACGCCGCCCCCCAGGCGCGTTCCAACGACACGGCAAAGCAATCCGAACCGCGCGATGAGGCGCAAACGCAGCAGCCGACTCTGAAGCAGCTTCAGTCCGCGATCGCGGACGCGCTGTCGGATATCAAAGCGGGCGCGGGGCCAGCGGCCGAGGTGCGTCAGGTCGAGGAAGGACTCCTGGTCAGCCTGACCGACGATGCGAGCTTCGGCATGTTCGCGGTCGGCTCGGCCGAGCCGCGGCCCGAGCTGATCCGCGTGATCGACAAGATCGGGCCGCTGCTGACCAAGCGCCAGGGCATGATCATCGTGCGCGGCCATACCGATAACCGGCCGTATCGTTCGGAGACCTACGACAATTGGCGGCTGTCGACTGCCCGTGCGCAGATGGCCTATTACATGCTGGTTCGCTCCGGCGTCGATGCGCGGCGGATCGAGCATATCGAAGGTTACGCCGACCGGCGGCCGAAGCTTCAGAATGATCCGGCGGCCGCACAGAACCGCCGGATCGAGATCCTGATCCGGGAGAAGCGCCCTTGATCAGGCTGCTGCGCCGCGCCGCCTTGCTGCTGCTGCCGTTCACGGCGGCGAGTGCGCTTGCCCAGCCTGCGCCCCCGTCAGGCGAGCCCTATGAACTCGTCCGTGCGCTACAGGCGATGCAGGACGGCATCGCCAACGGCGACACCGCTGCGCATAACAGCCACATCGCGCTGATCCGGCAGATCGGCGAGAAGTTTCTCGCTGCCGATCCCGCCGTATGGAGCCATCCGCAGAACAGCCAGGCCGTGGTCATCTACCTGCTCAGCGGCGGCGCGCCGCAAGTCGTCCGCAAGCTGCCGCGCGACAAGATGAACGTCGACGAGCGGCTGTTCAACGGTGCGCTCGCCTATGTCGAGGGTCGTCAGGACGACGCGCGGGAGCTGCTCAAGGACGTCAAGCCGCGGACGATTCCCTCGGGCCTGGGCGGACAGGTCGCGCTGGTCCAGGGCGCGCTGTTCGCGCGTGCAGAGGCATCGCTCGCCATCGAGCGTCTGGATGACGCGCGACTGCTGTTGCCTGGCACGCTCGTCGAGGAGGCGGCGCTGCGGCGCGAGATCCTGCTGGTGGGTCAGGCGGAGGATTTCGAGAAGTTCGAGTTCCTGACGCTGGCCTATATCCGCCATTACCGCAACTCGATCTATGCCGGCGATTTCTGGCAGCGCTTCTCCGCGGGGCTGACGCAATCGAGCCTGGCGCTCGACGAGCGCCGCTTTGCGCGGATCACAGCCCTGCTGGAGCAGATCGATCGCGCGAGCCGCCTCAAGCTGTATTTCGTGATCGCGCGCGCCGCGATGGTGCGCGGACGGCTGGCCGTGACCCGGCTTGCCGGCGAGAGGGCGCTGGCGCTCAGCGCCGACGCCTCGGCGGATCGCGAGCGGGCCCATTTCTTCCGCGGCGCCTCGCGGGTGCTCACCGACGAATATGATGGCGGTCTGGCCGAGCTGAAGGCGCTCGACCGGTCGAAGCTGCCCGAGCGCGACGTCCCCCTTCTGAATGCCACGGTGCAGCTCGCGCTCGACGTCCGCAAGCCGTTCGCGGGCGGATCCGCTGCCGCTGCCGACAAGCCTCCGGCAACGCCGGCGCGGCTCGATCTGTCCTCATCGAGCGTGACGCTCGCGCGCGCGCAGAAGCAGCTCGGCGAGCTCGAACTCCTTACCAGGGATCGCCGTCCATGACCAAGCTCAATGGAACCTCCGGGCAGCTCTTCTCGGGTCTCGCCGAGAGCCTCAACGTGCGCGGGACGTCGCGTTCCGCAAAGAGCGCCGGGACCAAATCGCCGGCAAATTCGTTCAACGATCTGCTCCACACCGTCTCGAACCTCGCAAAGCAGGCACTGAGCGATGACGGCAGCGATACCACCGCGAAGGCCGGAACGCTGCGCACGCGTCTGGCTCACCCGACAGAGAAGGAGAAGCCGAAGCACGCGACGGTGCACGAACCTGTCGCGGCGACCGAGCAACCAGATCCCACGGAGGCATCCTCCGACAACAAGACCGACAGGTCGTCGGAGAAGCAACATCCGGTCGATCATGCCGCGAGGGCAGACGTCCAGGGCCAGGCGGGCGTTGCTGTCGTGGTCGGGCAGGAGATCGCCGCCGCGCCTGCCGTGAAGCTGCAGATGCCACTACAGTCCTCCGACAAGGACGTGTCTGCTCGCGACGAGCGGTCCTCAACGATGAAGCGCGAGGCTCCGGCCATGGGCGCGGCGAAGGCAGTGACGGCCGACACCGCCCCGTCCAGTGTCGCTCCGACCGGCGCGCGCTCGCAGGCTGCGGCTTCGCAAGCGATGGCCGCGCCGCAGCCGGCATCGACGCAAGGAAAGGAGTCTTCGAGCGCAATGCCTGCGTCACCTGGCTTCGAAGCGGTCACGGCCAATGTCGAGCGTGCTGCCAAGGCCTCGACGCGCGCCGCGCTGCCCGAGACGACCAAGGTCACCGTGGTCCAGCAGGAGACCCATCTGCCGCCGGCGCAGTTCAACACCCCGCAACAGGTCGCCAATGCAGTCGTCGCCGAGTTGAAGGAGTCTTCGACTCCGACAGCGTCGGCAGCGCCGGATCTTGCAGCTTCCCGGACCAATGCGCCGGATCAGCCGCTCAAGATCCTGACCATCAATCTCGAGCCGCCGGCGCTCGGCAACGTCACCGTGCGCCTGCGTCTCGTCGGCACCGAAGTGTCCGTCCAGCTTGCGGCCGAGCGCAAGGACACGAGCCAAATGCTCGACCAGCAGCGCGACCAGATCCGCGATCTCATGCAGTCGGCGGGCTACGTCGCCGACGTCGCGCCGGTCCAGCAAGGCTCGCTGGACGGATTCCAGAGTGGCTCCGGCCAATCGCAGCCGCAGCTCTCGGGCCAGCACCAGCCCTCGTCGCAGTCGCAAGGCACGTTCGGCGGTGCCGGCACGTCGCCGGGGCAGTCCGACGGCGGCGCGAAGCAGGCCCGGCGGGAGCACCAGTTCAACCAGGAGACGCGTCATGATCAGGACGTGGCGCCGCATCATCGTCGCGGCCCTGTCTATCTCTAGTGCGAGCGCTGCCCAGGCGGCCGCCGAAACTGCGCGCCCCTGCGAGCGCGAGATGGCGCGTGCGGCCCGGCAGCACGGAATTCCGCTCGGCATTCTCTACGCGGTCGGCCTCACCGAGACCGGTCGGCGCGGCGCGCTCCATCCCTACGCCCTCGGTGCCGACGGCCAGACCGTATTCGCCAGGGACCTGAACGACGCAGTTGCGAATTTCGAGACGATGCGCAGCAAGGGGATCAAGCTCATCGACCTCGGTTGCATGCAGATCAACCACTATTACCACGGCGACAAGTTCGCTTCGGTACGGGCGATGTTCGATCCCGCCGGGAATGTCGACTACGCCGCGCGCTTCCTGAAGGAGCTGAAGCAGCGCGAAGGCAGCTGGACCATGGCAGTCGCGCGCTACAATGCCGGTCCGAACAACCAGCCGGCGCAGAAGCGCTACGTCTGTCACATCGTCGCTCATCTCGTTTCGAGCGGGTTCGGCGCGTGGACCGACAAGGCGCGCTCGTTCTGTCAGCCGAAAACGACATGACAACATGAAGTTGTGCATCGCTTCCAATCATCAGCCCCGCGCAAGCAAGATCCCCCATTGTAGCTGCAACCTACCAAAGGAGCCCAATTCATGAGCCTGTATGGTGTTATGCGCACCGGCGTTTCCGGTATGTCTGCGCAGTCCAACAAGCTGTCGACGGTCTCGGACAACATCGCCAACGTCAACACGACCGGCTACAAGCGGGCTTCCACGGAGTTCTCGTCGCTGATCCTGAAGAGCGGCTCCGGCAATTACGATTCCGGCGCCGTCGAGACCACGGTCCGCTACGCCATCACCGATCCCGGGCATACGCAGTTCACCACGTCGAGCACGGACCTTGCCGTTCAGGGCAATGGCTTCTTCGTGGTGTCGAATGCAAACAATACGCAGCAATATCTGACGCGCGCCGGCTCCTTCGTGCCGGACAGTCAGGGCAATCTGGTCAACGCGGCCGGCTACTATCTTCTGGGGCAGCCCGGTCTCGTGACCAACTTTTCGCAGAACAGCCTGGCCGGCATGCAGATCGTCAACATTGCCCAGGTCCCGCAGGTGCCTGTGCCGTCGACGGCGGGAACGCTCACGACCGGCAATCTGGATCCGAAAGCGGCTGTTATCGCCGGTCCGCCGGGCCCGGCGTCATATTCGTCGAAGAGCTCGATCGTGGCCTACAACAATATCGGCCAGGCCGTTACGCTCGACGTCTATATGTCCCACACGGCGACGGCTGCCGGCTCGGATACCTGGCAGATTGAGGTCTACGACTCCGCGACGGGCACCTCGCTCGGCGCCGCCACCACTTTCACCTTCGACACCACGGCGGCCGGCAAGGGCGCGCTGGCCGCGGCGAGCCCGACCGGTCTCACCGTGACCGTCCCCGGCGGTGCGGCGCTGACCATGGACCTGTCGAACATGACGCAGGTCGGAACCGACTTCAGCTTCAAGGCGACCGTCAATGGCAGCGTTCCCTCGGCCATCGACAAGGTCGACGTCGACGATGCGGGCCACGTGACGGCGATCCTCAAGAACGGGCAGCAGCTGACGCTCTACACGATCATGCTCGCCGACGTCGCGAGTCCCGACAATCTGACGCCCGAGCCGGGCAACGTCTATTCGACCAACCTGAATTCCGGCAACGCGCAGACCGGAAATGCCGGCACCGGCGGGCTCGGCACGATCCAGTCCGGCGCCCTTGAGGCCTCCAACGTCGACCTCGCAGACGAACTCACCGGGATGATCGAGGCCCAGCGCGGCTTCACCGCGAACTCGAAATCGTTCCAGACCGGTGCCGACCTGCTCGACGTCGTCGTCAACTTGAAACGCTGAACTCTTCAGCGCCCATTCCGGGCAAGAGCAACCCATGTCCCTGACCTCCGCTCTCGACTCCGCTCGCGCTTCGCTCATGGCGTCGGGCATTCAGTCCTCGACGATCTCGCGCAACATCGCCGGTGCCAGCGCTGCCGGCTATTCGCGCAAAATCGCCGTGCTGGACAATCTGCCAAATGCCGGCGTCTATGTCGCGGCGATCCAGCGCGCCGCGAGCGGCGGCCTGTTCACCAACGTCCTGACCGCGACCTCGGCGTCCGCCAAGCAAAGCGTGATCTATGACGGTCTCCAGAAGATCGCGGCATCGACCGTGGATGATCCCGAGCTCGATCAATCGCCGACGGCGCAGCTCAATGCGCTGAAGCAGGCGCTGCAGAAATATGCCAACGCCCCAGACAACACCACGCTGGCGCAGGCGGCGGTCGCGTCCGCCAAGGACATGGCCACCGCGCTCAACCAGGCGACCCGGACCGTGCAGTCGGTCCGCGAGGGCGCTGATGCCGACATGAGGACGTCGGTCCAGAACATCAACCAGTTGCTCTCCCAGTTCGAGACCGTGAACACCGCGATCGTGAAGGGCACGATCTCCGGCGACGACATCACCGATTACCTCGACCAGCGCGACAACATCGTCTCGCAGCTGTCGCAGGAGGTCGGCGTCACGATGTCGATCCGTCCCAACGGCGACGCGGCGCTCTACGCCGACAGCGGCGTCGTGCTGTTCGACAAGACGGCGCGGACGGTGAGCTTTGCGCCGACGAATGCCTACACCGCCGGCACCACGGGCAATGCCGTCTACATCGACGGCGTCCCCGTGACCGGGGCCAATTCGGTGATGCCGCTGAAGTCGGGCAAGCTCGCGGGCCTCGCCCAGCTGCGTGACCAGGACGCCGTCACCTACCAGAGCCAGCTCGATGAAATCGCGCGCGGCCTGATCAACACTTTCAGGGAAAGCGATCAGACCGCCGCCGCGCTGCCCGACGTCCCCGGTCTGTTCACCTATCCCGGCGCGCCGGCCATGCCCGCGAGCGCCACCGTCTCGGTGGGCCTCGCCGGCACGATCTCGGTCGCCGCATCGGTCGATCCGGCCCAGGGCGGCAACCCGAATCTGCTGCGCGACGGCGCGATCAGCGGCAACCCCGCCTACCAATACAACACCGCCGGCAACGGCGGCTACTCGACCCGGCTGCAGCAGCTCATCGGCGACATGGATGCGTCGCAGCCGTTCGATCCAACAACGCAAGGCAAGCCGAGCGGCAACCTGATCGACTTCGCGTCGTCCTCGACGAGCTGGATCGAGAACCAGCGCAAGACCGCCAACGACAACTCCGAGTACCAGGCCACGCTGCTCAACCGCAGCATCACGGCGTTGTCGAACGTCAACGGGGTCAACATGGACGACGAGATGGCGTTGATGCTCCAGGTCGAGCGAACCTATTCGGCTTCGTCAAAGATCATTTCGACCGTCGATGAAATGCTGCAGAGCCTGCTGGCCGCCGTGGGGAACTAAGCCATGATGAGCGCGAACTACATCTCGACCTTGATGCTGTCCTCGTCCTTGAGGTCCTCGATCACGAATAACCAGGCTGCGCTGAGCAAGGCATCGACGGAGGCGACCACCGGCCGCTTCTACGACGTCGGCCTCGAGCTTGGCGCCACGACGGGAAGCGACCTCACGCTGCGGGCCGACTTCAGCTTCGCCGATCAGCTCGTCGATACCAACGGGCTCGTCGCGGGACGCCTGGACGTGACGCAGAACCGCATCACCCAGCTCAGCAAGACCGCAACGGACTTCCTCAAGGACCTGATCGCCGCCCGCAGCACCGACGGCGGCGGGCGGGTCATCCTGCCGCCTGCGGCCTCCAATCTCCAGGATCTGATCGGGGCGCTGAACGTCTCCTATAACGGCTCGTATCTGTTCTCGGGCATCAACACGCAGAACGCGCCGATCACGGCCTATACCGCCGGCTCGGCCAGCAAGAACCAGGTCGACGCGGATTTCCTCGCGACCTTCGGCTTCTCGCAATCTTCGCCCGCCGTGGGCACCATTACCCCGGCCCAGATGCAGACCTTCCTCGACACCACGTTCGATGCCGAATTCGCGAGCCCGGCCTGGAACACCAACTGGTCGTCGGCCACCGACCAGACCATGCAAAGCCGTATCTCCACGACCGAGATCGCCGATACGTCCGTCAGTGCCAACCAGGCCGGCTTCCGCAAGCTCGCCGAGGCCTACACCATGATGGCCGATCTCGGGAATGTAAACCTGAGCCAGGAGACGTTCCAGGTCGTCGTGGACAAGGCCATCGGCCTCGTCGGTGAGGCCATCACGGACCTTGCTGCGCTCGGCGGCAGCGTCGGCACGGTCCAGCAGCGGATCACCACCGCAACCGCCAAGCTCAAGACGCAGCAGGACATTCTGAACAATCAGATCGTCGGTATGGAGAAGGTCGACCCGACCGAAGCATCGGTCCGGGTCAACACCCTGCAGACCCAGATCCAGACGGCGCTGGCGCTCACCTCGCAGCTCCAGAAGATCAGCCTCATCAACTACCTCTGAGGCGGGGCTTGTAACCTTGGTTCTAGTTGTTCGGTCTCCTGCGCAGAGTGATGCTGATGACGTTTGAAGCCTATGAAGCGGTCGTTGACGAAAGTGGCTATGAGGCGCGAAGCCGCGAGCGGCAGGCGCTCACTCTCGGCATCGACCGGCTCGAGCGGATCCAGAAGGGCCGCTTCAGTGCCGAGGATCTGGTCGAGAGCCTGCTCTATGTGCGGCGGCTGTGGACGATCTTCATTGAAGATCTCGCGCATCCGGAGAACGGTCTGCCGGACAAGCTGCGCGCCGACATCATCTCGATCGGCCTATGGGTTGTCAAGGAAGCCGACCGTCTTCGCGAGCAGAGGTCGAACGACGTGGTGCAGCTCATCGAAATCAACCGCCTGATCCGAGACGCGCTTTAATGAAGATCTCCTTGCGCGCGGGCGAACGGATCTACATCAACGGCGCGGTGCTTCGCGTGGACCGCAAGGTCTCCGTCGAGCTCGTCAACGACGTGATGTTCCTGCTCGAGGGGCAGGTCATGCAGGCTTCCGACGCCACCACGGCGCTGCGGCAGCTCTATTTCATCGTCCAGCTCATGCTGATGAACCCGACCGATGTCCGGGACGCTGAGGCGCTCTACGCGCAGCATCACGCGGCCCTGTGTGCCGTGTGCGAGAGCCGCGAGATGCTGGACGGACTTGGTGCCGTCGACGAGCTGGTAAGCGCGACCCGCTACTTCGAGGCGCTCAAGCGGATTCGAGCCCTGTTCCCGGTGGAGCAGGCCATCCTGGCCGGCGCCGCTACCATTCCTCCAGTCGAGGCTGCCTGACAGCGGAGAGACACATGAACGTCACCAGCGCGACCGATAGCACCAGCAGGTCCAGTTCGACCGACTCCAGTTCGGCGACGTCAAGCAACAGCGTGGACTACAATACGTTTCTTCAGCTCCTCATCGCCGAGATGAAGAATCAGGATCCGACCAATCCAATGGATACCGCGCAATATATGAGCCAGTTCGCCCAGCTCTCGACGGTTGAGCAGGCGATGCAGACGAATTCGAAGCTGGATGCGCTGCTGTCTTCGCAATCCTTGTCGCAGGCCAACGGGCTGATCGGGAAGACAGTCAGTTTCACCGACTCGACCGGTGCCAGTTTCAGCGGCAAGGTCGTTTCGGTCTCCATCAACAGCGACGGCTCCATCGCGACCCTCGAGGACGGCACCAAGGTTGCCGTCGGGCCCGGGCTCACGATCAGCCAGTCATGAACGAGCGGGACGCCCTCGACATCGTCCAGGCTGCGATCTGGACCATCATCGTCGCCTCCGGACCCGCGGTCGGCGCCGCGATGCTGGTCGGTACCGTCATCGCGTTGATCCAGGCCCTGACCCAGATCCAGGAGGTGACGCTGACCTTCGTTCCGAAGATCATCGTCATTCTCCTGGTCGTTGCCGTCTCGGGCTCCTTCATCGGTGCGCATCTGTCGACTTTCACCGAGATGGTCTACTCGCGGATCGAACACGGCTTCTGATCCGGACGGCCCCGGCACCACCCTCGCGTAAGCTTTGCGCGGCAGATTGCGGGCGGACCCTTCTGCCGGTGACCCATGGCCGATACGTTAGCTGCCAGCCTGCCCAGCCCGCGCCGCTTCGGAGCGGACGCCTTCTTTGCGGCCGGCATCGTGACCATGCTCACGATCCTGTTCCTGCCGATTCCTCCGATCCTGATCGATCTCGGCCTCGCGTTCTCGATCGCACTGTCGGCGCTGATTCTCATGGTCGCGCTGTGGATTCAGCGGCCGCTCGACTTCTCGGCCTTCCCGACCGTGCTGCTGATCGCGACGATCCTGCGCCTGGCGCTGAACATCGCGACGACTCGTCTGATCCTGTCGCGGGGCGGGGAGGGCGAACAGGCAGCGGGCCACGTCGTTGCCGGCTTCTCGAAGTTCGTCATGGGCGGCGACTTCGTCATCGGCCTGATCATCTTCGCGATCCTGGTCACGGTGAACTTCGTCGTGATCACGAAGGGTGCGACGCGTATCGCCGAAGTCGGCGCCCGTTTCACCCTGGACGCCATTCCCGGCAAGCAGATGGCGATCGACGCGGACCTGTCCGCCGGCCTGATCGACGACAAGGAAGCCCAGAGCCGTCGGCGCGAGCTCGAAGAGGAGAGCGCGTTCTTCGGCGCCATGGACGGCGCCTCGAAGTTCGTCCGTGGCGACGCCATCGCCGGCCTCATCATTACTGCAATCAACATCTTCGGCGGCATCGTCATCGGCGTCACCCATCACGGATTGACACTCTCCCGCGCCGCCGACGTCTACACCAAGCTCTCCGTCGGCGACGGTCTGGTGTCGCAGATGCCGGCGTTGATCGTGTCGCTGTCGGCGGGCCTCTTGGTCTCCAAGGGCGGCACCAGGGGCTCGGCGGAGCAGGCGGTGCTGCGGCAGCTCGGCGGCTATCCGCGCGCGGTGTCGGCTGCCGCGCTGATGATGTTCGTGCTCGCCCTGATGCCGGGGCTGCCGATGGCGCCGTTCGTGCTGCTTGGGGGTGTCATGGCCTTCGTCGGCTATTCGCTGCCGAGGCGGCAGGCGGCGCGGGAGCGCAAGGAGGCGGCATCCAAGGCCGACGAGCGCGCCCAGGCCGAGGCCAAGGAATCGGTGAAGGAGCAGCTCAAGACCGCCGAGATCGAGCTGGCGCTCGGCGGCCACCTTTCGGTCCATCTCCTGGGCTCGCGCACCGAGCTTGCCCACCGCGTGGCCAAGATCCGCAAGAAGTTTGCCAAGCAGTACGGCTTCGTCATTCCCGAGATCAAGCTCACCGACAATCTGTCGATCGATCCCAAGAGCTACCAGATCCGGATCCACGACACGCGCGTTGCCCATGGCGAGCTCAGGCTCGGCGAGGTGCTGGTTCTGGTCGACAAGGACGGCAAGCCCGACGTGCCGGGCGACGAGGTGATCGAGCCTGCCTTCGGAATGAAGGCGCTGTGGGTGACGGAAGCCTTCACCGACGAAGTCAAGCGGCAGGGCTGCAAGCCGGTCGACAATCTGTCGGTTCTGCTCACGCATTTGAGTGAAGTGATCAGGGCGAACCTCGCCCAGCTCCTGTCCTACAAGGACATGCGCGCCCTGCTGGACCGGCTCGATCCCGAATACAAGCGCCTTGTCGAGGATCTCTGCCCCTCGCAGATCTCCTATTCGGGCCTGCTGACGATCCTCAAGATCCTGCTGGCCGAGCGAGTCTCCATTCGCAATCTTCACCTGATCCTCGAGGCGATCGCCGAGATCGCGCCCCATCTGCGGCGCTCCGAGCAGGTCGCAGAGCACGTGCGGACGCGGCTTGCCCAGCAGATCTGCGGCGACCTCTCCGACAATAGCGTGCTCAACGTTGTCCGTCTCGGCAACCGCTGGGACCTGGCGTTCCACCAGAGCCTGAAGCGCGATGCCAAGGGCGACGTCGTCGAGTTCGACGCCGACCCGCGCCTGATCGAGCAGTTCGCGACCGAAGCCAGCGCCACGATCCGCAAATTCACCGAGAACGGCACCAGCGTGGTGCTGGCGGTGACCCCCGAGGCACGTCCGTATGTCCGGATGATCCTGGAGCGGGTGTTCCCGACTCTGCCGGTCCTGTCGCATGTCGAAGTCGCGCGCAGCATCGAGATCAGGGCGCTCGGAGCCGTATCGTGATCAGCGGCCTCGCGGACAGCGTATTGGTGACGTTCATCGTGTTCTGCCGCATCGGCGCCTGCCTCATGCTGGTGCCGGGCTATTCCAGCGTCAACGTTCCGCCCCAGGTGCGCCTGTTCGTCGCGCTGGTCACGACATTTGCGCTGACGCCGATCCTGATCGCGGTCCTGAAGCCGCTCACGGACAACGCGGCACCGCTGACGCTGGCGCTCCTGATCTGCTCGGAGCTCGTAGTCGGCAGCGTCATCGGGCTCGGCGGACGGGTGTTCTTCCTCGCGCTCCAGACCATGGCGACCATGATGGCCAGTGCGATCGGGCTGAGCAACATCCCGGGGACACCGGTCGGCGACACCGATCCGGCGCCGGCCCTGGTGCCTCTGATCATGGCGGCCGTCACCACGCTGTTCTTCATGACCGACCAGCATTGGCAGGTGCTGCGCGGGCTGATGAATTCCTACGACGTCTGGCAGCCCGGCAGCAAGCTTGGTGGCAGCATGGCGCTCGACCTGCTCGTCGGCCGCCTCTCGGAAGCGTTCGTGCTGACGCTGCGGATCACCAGTCCCTTCATCGTCTATTCGGTGATCGTCAACCTGGCGGTCGGCCTGATCAACAAGCTGACGCCGGCGATCCCGGTCTATTTCATCTCCGTGCCCTTCGTGCTGTTCGGCGGCTTCCTGCTGCTCTATCTCACCAGCGACGAACTGCTGACGCAATTCATGCTCGGCGTCTCGTCGTGGCTGGCGGAGTGACCCGGTCATGACGTCGCGCTCGGACAAGCTCGGCCGGATGGTCTCGCTGGTGAAGCTCCAGCTTCGGCTGTCCGAGTGGCAGCTCGCGCAACTGCGGCAGCAGGAGCGCAGCCTGCAGGACGAGCAGGAATGGCTGGTCGGAGCCCTGAACGACGGCAGGCCGCCCGCGGGATCGTCGAGCGAATCGATCGCGCGGCGCTTGAACAGGACGAGCGCCGGCGCACGCGCAGTACAGGCGCAGGCCGCGCAGCAGCTCGACCAGGTTCGCGCGGAAAGCCGCCGCGTGAAGCAGCTCGAGGAAGTCGCGAAGGCGGCGCTCGCAGACAAGCTGCGTGACGCGGAGAAGCGCTCGCTCGAGGAGATGACGGGAACAAGCCCTGCCGTGCACGCGTGGATGCCACGGCCAGCCAACCGGGACAAGATATGATCGTGACCGCGACACCAGACCTCGTTCTCGATGTCCTCGAAGCCGCCGATCCCGTGACGCTGCGTGCGGCGACCGCGAAGCTCGACGCGTTGAAATCCGCCGATGCTGACTTCACTGCCGCGATGGACGCGGAGGTCGGCAAGGCTGCTGCCGATCAAACCGCGACGAAGGTCTCGGAATCGCAGTCGGGGGCAGCGAACGGTCCGCCAGTGCAGGTGATCAAGGCGCCGGCATCCGGCGAGGTTTACCGCAAGTTCGAAGCTTTCATCCTCCAGACCTTCGTCGAGACGATGTTGCCGAAGGAGTCGGAGGAGGTCTTTGGCAAGGGCACGGCTGGCGGCGTCTGGAAGTCGATGCTTGCAGAGCAGCTCGGCAACCAGTTGGCAAAGGGCAAGGGCATTGGCATCGCCAGGCAGCTCGCCGCCGCACATCCGGCCGCGCCGGACGCTGCGGGGAAGGCCGGATCATGATCCGCGAACGGGTGACAGAAGTTGAGGGGTGAATTTCCGATGCAGGTACAAGAAGGCGCGGCGGCCATGGCGATGGACCAGACGGGCGTGGATACCGAGGTGATGACGACGGAAGCAGCAGCGAGCGATGCTCTGCTGCCCGTGCTGCTGCCGATCGCGGGTGGTGAAGCGATGGTCGACGCCGCGGATGCGGTGAGATCGGACGAGGTGCGCGGCCTGCTGGCCGCGATCCGCAGGCTCGCGAGTATCGTCGAGGAGGAGACGGCCGCGCTCGCGACGGGCCGGAAGATCGATTTCGACGACTTCAGCGCGCGGAAGAGCCGGAGCATGCTCGAGTTCGTCCGCCTGATGCGGGCACGGATGCACCTCGGCGGCGAAGTCGAGATCACCGAGGAGATTCAGCGGCTGCGCGAGAAGCTCGAGCGGAATCGTTCCATTCTGGAAATGCACTACGATGCGGTGCGTGAGGTCGCAAGCATCATCGTCACGGCGATCAAGGAAGCCGAGTCGGACGGCACTTATACCGGTCGCGCAGCGCAGGACGGAAAATGATCAGGCTGGTGCTGGGCGGACTGTGGGTCTGCATCCTCACCGCGGGCACGAGCTATGCCGTCGCCTATTGGAAGGAGAACGGCAGCCTGCTGCCGGTGAAGGACGAATATCTCGACGGGCTGCAATATCAGAAGACGCGGGCACTGAGCGTGCCCATGGTCGAGAACGGCAATGTGCAGGGCTACATCGTCGCGCGCTTCGTCTACACCGTCGAGGGGCGGACCATGCACCAGCTGAACGTTCCGCCGGAACCGTTCGTCGTCGACGAGGCCTTTCGCAGGATCTATGCCGACGAGCGCCTCGATTTCAGGAAGCTCGCCCGTTACGACCTCTCCATCCTGACGACGGCCATCAAGCAGCGTGTCAACGAACGGATGCAGGCTGAAATCGTCCAGGACGTCCTGATCGAGGACTTCAACTACGTGTCCAGGGAAGAATTCCAGCAGAAGCCGTAAAGCAAGCCGTTCGGAGCAGCGTTTTCGGGACGATCCTGCCCAAATGGGCAGCTGAAGCCGGCGCCACGCCGGTTGCACAGCGAATGCAGGCATATGTCCTGCCGTCTCTGCCGCTGAAAGTACAACGGCCTCTGCGAAGGTGCTCGCAGAGGCCGTTGCAGGTTTCGCGGGGGCCCTCCTGCCGTCTCAGTTTCCGGCCGGATAGGCCGCCGGGGCGGCATGCACTCTGTTCAGGAGGATGCCGAGCTCGTCGAGATCCTGCACCGGCTCGTCGAGGGGCTCGCCGGCCGGGATGTTGAGGCGGTATCCGACGTAGCGTCGGGCCACGATCGCGTCAAAGCCGAGGCGGTCGCGGAGCTTCTTGCGCAGCTTGCTGACGTGACTCTCGATCACGCTCTCGTCGAAGGTGGACTCGAAGATGCCGTAGACCGCGTTGAAGATCTGCGTCTTGGTGATCCACTTGCCGTGGTTGGCCACCATATATTCGAGAATGCGCAGTTCGCGGCGGGGCAGGGTGAGGGCGTGCCCCGCGATCTCGGGGTCGCGACCGTTGAAGAAGACCTGGATTCTGCTTTCGCAGGGCCTCGGCAACTCGCCCACCCGGCGTCGCGCGATCGCGGCCGTTCGGGCGAGGATCTCGCGCAGGTGAACCGGCACGTGCACGACGTCGTCGACGCCCGATTCGAACAGCTCCAGCGTGTTCTTGAGCATCTTCTGGCCGCTCATCGCGATGATGGGCGCCGAGGAGCGCTTGCGCATCGCCCGTGGCAGGCTTCCGCGTGCATCGCAATCCCCGAGGAGAAAGGCGTCCACCGCTGCCAGATCCGATTCACTCGCGGATTGCAGCCAGTCCCAGAATTCTCCGGAGGAGAAGCCGATCGACGACACACCTTCGCGAACGAGCCCTCCGACGTAGCTGTTCGCGACGCTCTCGCGATCATCAACGATAATATACATCAGTCTTTCGCCCCTGTTTCGCACTTGTTGCGGCCGGCTGGTTGTTGTGATGCTCCGGCTCGGCAACGATGCTGTTTGACGACATTCCTTCCCGCGAACCGTTGTTATGGTTTCGATATTCGCGGGCAGCCCTACGCATTCAGTGCCTGCGTCGCGCAGGCCTGCTACATCAACTCGATACTGAACGCTTACTGCGTGAGGCCCGGCGGGTGCCTTGCGGATCACCTCGCGGAGCGGATTGAGAAACGACCTAGATCAGTTGCGCCAAGTTGCTCATCGCGTCCGAACACTGCTGAACTATGTCGATCTCCTCGCCAACTGGCGAGAATCACTTGAGTAGGACCGTAACAATTGCCGATTTCCGATCAAGCGTGCGCAACAAAGCGGTTGCTACACGTGCTTGATGTTGTTGATACGTTTCTGGTTGTTTCTTGATGTATTCAATCGCATCAGTTGATTTGGAATCTAAACTAGTTTTGCCGCACGGCGGTTGTAAAGTTCCGCATCCCCGTACAATTACAGCTGTTTTGAGCAGTGCTGCGGGTCGGGCAAATTGAGGGGTCTTCAACCCCGGATTGACTCCGGCGCTCGCTTTTCCAGATGCGACAACTCGACTCACTTTTTGCGAGACGACTCCAGCTTGGTGAAATCTTGGCGAGTGTGTGTCTTTCGAGTCGCACTATCGCCACGTGTATGACGCGACTGACTCATGCAGCGTCGCATCGCGCGCCATAGAAAGTTTTCGATGCGCACGTTTCAGGCAAGCTTCGGCAAATAACGTCACCGTTCGACAGATCGAACGAACGGAGCATTTTCACATGTTGTCCGATGGACAAGCTCGTCCCAACGCGACCGCGGATGCTTCCGCGGTGGCGAAGCCGACTCCGGAGGCGCGCGATGCAAAGGACGGTACGACGCCAGCGGCCAAACCCGGTGCCAGCGCAAAGCGTGTATCGGCTGCGGCGAGCGACGAAGCTCTCGCGAAGGAAGCTCTCGAGGGGCTGAAGCGCATTCGTGCCAAGGCGCGCCTCGACAAGATGGCGATCCCGAAACCTGCGCCGGCCGTGATCAAGCCGGCCGTGATCGTGGCGAAGCCGCCGCCACCCCGTCCGACCTGGGTCGCACCGCTCGCGACTCTGGCGGTCGCTGCCATGTTGGTGGTCTGCGCCTGCACCGGCGTGATCGCCTATCTCACCACCCAGCCCGCTCAGAACAACGTTGCGGCCAGTGCCGAGATCAGAAATCTGCGGGAGACCGTCGCGCAACTGCGCAGGCAGGTGTCGGGCGTGTCCGAAAATCTCGATGGCTTGCGCACTGCGGTCGATCAATCGAGCAAGGCGACGAATGATCGCTTCGGCAGATTTGCCGAGAACCTGGACCGGATCGAGCGGGTGAGCTCGTCCTCGACGGCGAAGCTCGACAAGCTCGCCCAAGGACAGGCTCAGGTGCTGGCCCAGGCTCCGGCGCCGGCAATTGTCCAATCGCAGCCGGCGTCACAGCAAGGGCCGATGATGGCTTCGGTCGCAGCGCCCGAATTCACGGGCTCGGTGCCTGCGTCCGAGCGTGCGTCGGCGCCGCGCAAGCCGATCAAGGGCTGGTCGGTCCGCCAGGCCTATGAAGGGATTGCGATCCTTCAAGGCCCGAACGGGGTCATCGAGGCCGTGCTGGGGCAACAGGTGCCCGGCCTCGGTCGCATCGAAGAGATCAGGAACGAGAACGGGCGCCTGGTGGTGGAATCCAGCGGCGGCATCATCTATTCGTCACGTAAGGCAACGCCTTGATCGAGCCGCCTTCTATTGACGGTGATGCTCGAAGCTGGTGCATAGCAGATCGACCTCCGTCTCCGCGATCGGTGCGCGAAACAGGCGGCAGCTGAACTCGACCGTCGTCTTGCTGTCCGTGGTGCGATCTTCCCGCAGGAAGATACATCGCTTGCAAACATCGGTGTGATGCCGCTGCTCGGCTGCGTCGGACTGATCCAGCACGTGGCGGAACGTGTCCCGGAAGCGGATCTTGACGTCGTCGTCGAGAACGGCGATCGCTTCGACGAGAACGTTGACGGGGTCGCGCACGAGGAACTTCTTGCCCTGCTGGGTCACGCTCAACATCACCGACCGCTTGTCCGTGGCCGAGCGCTTTCGTTCGAGGTAGCCGAGCCGCTCGAGCTCGCCGATGATGAACGAGGCGGTGCCCCGTGTGGTGCCAACGTAGCTCGCCAGCGCCGACGGCGTTCGGGAAAACCGGTTGGCCCGGGAGAGGAAGCGCAGCGCCATCCATTCGCGGTCGCGCAAGCCGTGCTTGGTGCCTTCGAACCACAGGATTCGCGCGGCCTGCTCCAACAGTTCAATCGATTCGCGAGCCAAATTCATTTCAGTTCCAGGTCGTATAAACGTTCATTCATTTGAGCTTTGGGTAGCGCAATCTGAGTGGACGAGAATGAGTCCCGCGGGCGCTCCTTCGTCCGTTGGCGGGCGGCGGATTGCTGGGGGAAGAAGCCTTTCCGTTTCGGAGATGGAACTTCCGGCCGTGGAACTAGAGCGTCACAAAGAAAGTTCGAGTAAATCGCGCGGCTCGGATCCTCGGAAAATTTCAATCAAATGACGACGGTTCGCCCGAGAATTGGCGACGTTGTTCGATGCGCGAGCAACTTGATGTGTCGTTGCCGCCACTGCAGTGACCAATTGTTGCGGCTGAGCATGTCGAGTGTGCGAACAGGGGCATTCTTCGCAACCTCTCGCGGTTTGGCCGACCGGGAAAGAACCGACTTTTTCGGTTAATGGATGTTGCGATGCAATGCAGCTAGACGGTTAAATCCGGCGCACGCGCGATCCAGGGAATGTCAGGGTGCCATTGGGAATTGGACAAGCAGCGCGGTTCAACGACAAAACGTGCCGCCTTCGTAGCCACGATCGGCAATATCCCGGAATTCGACGACTCGTGCTCGCAGGCTGGTGATTTGCGTTTCGCCGGCAACTATTGGGGAATGCGTCGCCCTGGGGTAGCAGGCAGCAGGAAGGGATAGACCAATGAGCTTCGAAACCGCCATGACATCCGACGTCGTCGGGCTGACCAAAAGCGCCCCGGTCTCACGCCGCGGATTCATGAGTGCCACCGCGGCCGTGGCGGCGGGCTATACGCTTGCGGCCGGGCCCGTCCGCGCCGAGGTGGTCACGACCGACACCAATGGTCTTGAGGCCGGCGCCGCCAGGATCAAGGTCGGCTCCGAGGAGATGCCCGCCTATTTCGCCCGCCCGGCTGGCAATACCAGGGCGCCGGTGATCATCGTGGCGATGGAGATTTTCGGCCTGCACGAATACATCAAGGACGTGACGCGGCGCCTCGCCAAGCTCGGCGCGTTCGCGGTCGCGCCCGACTATTATTTCCGCAAAGGCGTCGACCTGACAAAGGTCTCGGAGCTCAAGGACCTGCTGCCGGTGGTGAACGCGAAGCCGGACGCCGAGCTGTTGTCCGATCTCGATGCGACGGTGGCGTGGGCGGGATCGCAGGGCGGTGACGTCACCCGGCTCGGCATCATCGGCTTCTGCAGGGGCGGTCGCACGGTCTGGGAGTATGCCGCCCACAGCGGCGCTCTCAAGGCGGGCGTTGCCTTCTATGGTACGCTGGTCGATCCTGCCAATCCGGCGTGGCCGAAGAGCCCGATGCAGCTCGCGCCCGAGATGAAGGCGCCGGTGCTCGGCCTCTACGGCGGCGCTGATACCGGCATTCCCGTCGCCCAGGTCGAGCAGATGAAGGCAGCGCTCGAGCAGAACAAGAAGACGGCCGAGTTCAAGATCTACCCCGAAGCGCCGCACGGTTTCCATGCCGACTATCGCGGCAGCTACCGCAAGGACGCCGCGGAAGACGCCTGGAAGCAGGCACAGGCCTGGTTCAAGAAATACGGCGTCTTGAGCTGACGCTGGGCATCAGGAGAGCGGCCAAGGCGGCCGCCCTCTGTCTATCAATGCGTACCGGTCTCACTTCGTCATCGCGCCATAGACGATGTCCTGAACCTGCTCGCGGTAATATTTCCTGAGCTCGCCGGGCGCGGCCGTTCCCACCACCACGACGAGACGCTCCTTGGGATCGCAGAAGAACTGGGTTCCGTAGGCGCCGTTCCAGGTGAACTCACCGGGATTGCCGGGGACTGACGACAATCCTTCGCTGGTCCGGACCGCCACCGAAAGGCCGAAGCCGAAGCCGCCGCGATGTGGCTCGACATTGGCCACCTTGTTCTTGATCTCGGGGCCGAGGTGATTGGACGTCATGTGATGCACGGTCTTCGGACCGAGGATGCGCTGGCCGTCGAGCTCGCCGCCGTTGAGCAGCATCTGTCCGAAGCGGATGTAGTCGCCGACCGTCGCGAACGAGCAGGCGCCGCCACAATCGAACTTGGTTGGAGTATCCAGGAGCTTGATGGCCTGCGGCTTGCCGGTGAGCGGATCGTTCGTGAACGGGCGGGCAAGGCGAGGGCGCTGCGCGTCGGTCGGGTGGAAGGTCGCATCCTTCATGCCGAGCGGCTGCCAGACGTTGGCGGCGAGATAGTCGCCGAGCTTCTGCTCGCTCACCTTCTCGACGACCGCGCCGAGCACGTCGATCGAGAAACCATATTCGAACTCGGTCGAGGGCTGGTGCGCCAGCGGCAGCTTGGTGATGCGGTCGATGAAGGCCTGGGTGTCGCCTTCGATCGCCGGCGCGATGCCGTCGGGATATTGCCGCGCCACCGGGCTCGATGAGTCCGGGCGGCCGCCGTACATCAATCCCGACGTATGCCGGTAGAGATCGTGGATGAAGATCGGCGAGGCCTGCGGCTCGAGCTTGAGCGAACCGTCAGCCTGGGGCACGCCGACCTTCATGTCGGCGAACCCCGGGTAGTAGTCGGACAGCCTGGCCTGGAGCGGCAACCGTCCCTGCTCCAGCAGCGTCAGGCCGGCGACCGCGGCCATCGGCTTGGTCATCGAGGCCAGCGCGAAGATCGCATCGATCGGCATCGGCGTGCTCTTGGCGGGATCGAGCAGGCCATAGGCCTTGTAGTGGACGAGCTTGCCGTCGCGCGCGATGGCGACCACTGCGCCGGGCACGCGCTTGGCCGCGATCTCGCGCGCGAAGAAGCTATCGAGGCGCGCAAGGCCTTGTTTCGAAAAACCGACATCGTCGGGATTGGCTTCGGGCAGCGGCGCGGCGCGCGCCGCACCGAGCGCGATGACCGCAGTCGCCGCGATCATGGCGATCGTCTTGTTCATTGCATCCTCCCAAGAGGCGAGCTCGTTGTATGGTGGCTCGCTCGATGGCTAGATCACGACCGCACCGGGATGAAGTCAAGCGCGGCCAAGGCATGTCTGGGAGGCGTGGGAGTGCAGGAACCCTATCGTCCCTCGCCTTCCCGCCACAGCGCATCGAGGCCGTGCCGATAGGTTGGGTAGGCCAGCGTGACGCCGAGCTCGCGCTTCAATTTCGCGTTGGAGACACGGGCGCTGCTGGCATAGAAGCTGCGGGCCATTGCCGACATCTCGGCGGTCGCGAACGCCTCTTCGGGCGGCGGCGCCACGCCCATCAGCTTCGCCGCATAGGCGATCACGTCCTGTGGCGGCGCGGGCTCGTCGTCGCAGACGTTCCAGGTACCGCCGCGCGCGTGACGAACAGCGGCCATGATTGCGCTCGCGATGTCCTCGACATGGATGCGATTGAAGACCTGTCCCGGCTTGACGATGCGCCTCGCCGTTCCCGCGCGCAGCGTCACGAACGCGTTGCGGCCGGGACCGTAGATGCCCGCGAGCCGCAGGATGGCCGCATCGCCGCGCGCCGCGTCCGTCCAGTCCTGCTCCGCGGCAACCCGCATGCGCGTGCGGTCGAGGACGGCCTGCGGCGGCGTGCTCTCGTCGACCCACGCGCCGCCGTGATCGCCGTACACGCCGATGGTCGAGAGATAGACGACCTTGCGGCGGCGTCCCTGTAGCACGTCGCCGAACGCCGCGATCGCGGGATCGCCGGCGCTGCCGGGCGGGATCGACACCAGGAGGACATCGGCGTCGCGAATCCGTTGAATCGTCTCGCGCGACGGACGGCCGCCGGAAAACGGATCTACCTCGGGGCTGCCGAGGTCGGCTCGCTGCGCGGGGTCGCGCACGGTGCCGGCGACATGCGAGAAGCTGCCGCCGTGTTGGCGGACGAAATGCCGGGCACTGTAGCCGAGGCCAAGAATGAAGAGCCGCATGCGTCTCCTGTGCAGGTCTGAGTTCCCGCTCGCGCCGTGGCGCCCCTCGCTCATAAGAGATTTTTGGGTCCGGCAAAAGATATTGCGATTTGTCTCGCTCGCCACTGCGGGCAATGCTCGCACGTCACAGCCAGGTCGGGAGGGAGGTGTCGTTGGCGACCGGGTCGATCATGCAGGCTGAAGCGCTCGCGGCAGTACGATGCGATGCCAACGAGCTGATCCGGCGCGCGGCGGCGCTGATCTTCGACGTCGACGGCACCTTGGCCGAGACCGAGGAGCTGCATCGGCAGGCCTTCAACTTCGCCTTCGCCCGCCGCGGTCTCGACTGGCGGTGGGACCGTGTCGTCTACAAGGAGCTGTTGCGGGTCACGGGCGGAAAGGAGCGCATGCGCGCCTACCACACGAGGCTGGGGACCGCTCCGCCATTGTCGGACATGGACATCGTAGAGCTCCACCGCATCAAGACCACGCATTATGCCGAGCTGATCGAAACCGGCTGCTGCCCCTTGCGGCCGGGGGTGGTGGATCTGCTCACTGCGGCGAGGGCGCACGGCCAGCGACTTGCAATTGCGACCACCACCTCGCACGGCAATATCGATGCGCTGCTCTCGCAGACGTTGGGCGAGCGCTGGGCTGCGGATTTCGAGGCGATCGTCGCCGGCGATGACGTGCGGCACAAGAAGCCTGCGCCGGACGCCTATCTCGAGATCCTGGCGCGGCTGAAGCTGGGCGCGCCGGACTGCGTCGCGATCGAGGATTCCGCCAACGGCCTGGTCGCGGCCTCGCGTGCCGGCATCCCGGTTCTGATCACGCGCAGCATGTTTTTTGGGGACGATGACTTCACCGCGGCGCGGGTCGTGCTGGACGATCTGTCGGAACTCGGGATCGCCAGACAAAAAACTGAAAAACAACCCCATGCACAGTAGATCACGCTCGCGTGATCGCCGCGCTCAGTGGACGCGGTGACTCGTCCTATCGTCCTCAGCCTGTTCGACAATCTGCGCGATCGGGCTGGACTGATGGTGCACCAGGCGCCAGTCGTCGCCGACGCGGCGAAAATGGTTGGCGGCGGCCAAAGCGGTGCCGTCGACGATCTCGATGCAGAGCACCCGCGCGCTGTCGCCGTCGACGATCGCCTGCGGCTCGGCGCAGACGATCTGCGGCCGCTCCGGGTTTTGCAGGATATCGCGCCAGCTTCCGATCACGGTGGCGCGCCCGATGATGGCCGGCCAGCCGGGATGAATGCAGGAGATGGCGTCGTCATCCGCCCACATCCGCTGCATTTCGTCGAAATCGCCGGCCGAAAAGGCGGCGTAGAAGGCCGCGTTGGCGGCGATGACCTTGCTGTCTTTTGCCATGCCTCCCGGGTGGGGCAAGGACAGGCAAAAATCAAGCGCGACTTCCGTCGATTTTGGCCGCAGTGCAGCATTCAAAGATGCGATCAAGCTGAGACGTGCGTCGTCTCCACCGCCCGGCGCGCACCGCCGGAGTACAGCCGACCGAGAGCCGCAGGCGCGGCTTGGCACCGAACGGCAGCGATACCCCGAACTGCTCGGCGACCGGCGCGACACGTGCGAGAAGCTCAGCGAGATGATGCTGCCGCAGGATCGCCGGCGTGATGTCGCGGTAGGTCTCAAGCCGGTCGCGGAATTGCGGGATCGTCACCCCTCCCCGCAAGCGGGAAGAGGGAGAAGAGCATCAATAACACGCCGCCATCGCGCCGAGTTTCGGATAGAGACGGTCGATCGCGACGATCTCGCTTTTCATCTGCGCGATGATCCAGTCGCGGATCTCGGCGGCGATCGGACGCATTGGCCGGTTGCGCGGCGGCAGGAATTCGCAGATGCGGCGCGTGGTGGTCAGCGTGTCGGAGGCGGGCACCAGCGCGCCGGTCAGGAGCCAATGCGAAGCCACCGTCAGCCAGCCGAGCGCAATGCCCTGGCCGAGCAGCGCGGCCTGCACCACGACCGCATAGTCGGTGAAGCTCAGCGCTTTCGCCGCCCCGCGGCGTCCGGTGAGGAGCGATGCGTAATCCGCGGCCCAGTCTCCCGGCGTCTCTGCGAGGCGGATGATGGTGTTGCCTTCGGTGGGATCGCTCTCGCCGAGATAGCCGGGGCTGCACATCGGCAGCATGACTTCCTTCATCACCAGCGTGCCGCCGGAGGACGGCTCGTCGCGGTCGCGAAAGCGCATGCCCAGATCGACATTCTCCACCGGTCCGCGTAGTGCACCGGAGATGAGCTGGAAGCGCAGATCGACTTGCGGAAACTGCTTCTGCAGCTTGTCGATGCGCGGCATCAGCCAATGCGTGGTGAAGGCTGATGAGACCGACAGCGTCACTGTCTCGGTGCCCTTGCGGCGCCGCTCGATCTCGACGAGGCCGGTCTCGATGCTGCGAAAGCCTTCGAGCACGCGGCGATAGAGCAGCTCGCCTTCCTCGGTAAGTACCGCGCGTCCCGCTGTGCGGTCGAACAGGCGAACGCCGAGATGCTCCTCAAACTGACCGAGCATCCGGCTGACTGCCGGCTGCGTGACGTTCAGCTCTGCGGCAGCGGCTGTGAAACTGCCATTGCGCGCCGCTGCGTCGAAGACGAACAGGGCGTTACTGGAGGGCAGCATCCGGCGCAGCTCGGGCATAACTTCATGTTATGAGCGCGGTGAGAATTTGGCAATTGCCGAGTTTTGCCAAGTCTGATGTCATCGGCATCACGGCTAAAGACAGGGCTTGCGAGCGAGGCGATGGTGCGACGCACGCTCGATCGCGAGTTGCTCAGACTTCCTGTCTATAAAGTGAGCTTATGGCGCGCAGTGAGGCACGCCAGCGAAGGGACATCGCGGGGACGATCATTGGACAAACGAGCGGAAAGCGTCGAGATCAGGTCCGCCAGCAAGGCCTATGGCGCCGTTCGCGCCCTCGATGACGTCTCCCTCGATGTCGGCGCCGGCGAGTTCGTCTCCCTGCTCGGTCCCTCCGGCTCCGGCAAGACCACGTTGCTCGGCATTTTGGGCGGCTTCATCGTTCCGACGTCAGGCACAATTCTCTTCGGCGGCCGTGATGTCACCTACATGCCGCCGCACAAGCGCGACATCGGTGTCGTCTTCCAGAACTACGCGCTGTTTCCGCATATGAGCGTCGGCGAGAACGTCGCCTTTCCCTTGCGCGCGCGCCGCCTGCCGAAGGCGAGCTGGCCCGACAAGGTGCGCGCGGCGCTTTCGATGGTCGGCCTTGCCGGCTATGAGGAACGCGGCATTGCGCAGCTCTCCGGCGGCCAGCGTCAGCGCGTGGCGCTGGCACGTGCCATGATCTTCGAGCCGCGCCTGATCCTGATGGACGAGCCGCTCTCCGCACTCGACAAGCAGCTGCGCGAGTCCATGCAGATCGAGCTGCGCGCACTGCACAAGCGTATCGGCGCCACCATCATCTATGTCACCCATGACCAGCGCGAGGCGCTGACCATGAGCGACCGCGTCGCGGTCATGAAGAACGGCAGGCTGATCCAGATCGACGAGCCCGAGCGGCTGCACGATCGTCCCGCCGATTCCTTCGTCGCCAGCTTCATCGGCGAGGCGACGATGCTGCCGGTTCGCCGCGTCGATGCCTCCTGCGTCGCGCTCGGCAATGCGCTGCTGCGCAGCGCCCGCGCCATTCCGGATGGAGGTGCGCTGATGCTCGCCGTGCACAGTGAAAAACTCCTGATCGACGACGGCGCGCAGGATGCCGCCTGCAACCGGTTGACCGGCACGGTCACCGACATCGTCTATCAGGGCGAGAGCCTGCGCATCTTCCTGGCGCTCGCTGATGGCATCGCGCTCAGCCTGCGCCAGCCGAGCTATCACCAGGCCTACAGCCGCATCCCGCCGCTCGGCGGCAGCCTCACCGTCACCCTTCACCCCGAGGACACCATCGTCGTGCCCAGGGTGGACTGAACTCCAGTCTTGTTCAACCGAGAGAAGAAACTCACATGTCGACCCAAGCCGCGTTCAGCAATTTCAAGGTTCTCACCTTCGACGTCGTCGGCACCTTGATCGATTTCGAGGCCGGCGTGCTCTCCGCGGTGCGCAAGATCTCCGGCAAGACGCCGGCCGAGCTCAGCGACGACCGGATTTTCGAGCCCTATAAGCGCGGCCGCGACAAGTACTATGGCCGCTCGAGCGAGGCGATGTTCCATGTCTATCGTCATCTCGCCACTGAGCTCGGACTGCCCGCCGATGACGCTGCCTGCGATGTGTTCCAGCTCTCGGTGTTGCGCTGGGGGCCGTTCGCGGATTCGGTCGAAGCGCTCAAGCGCCTGCGCACGAAATTCCGCCTGGTGGCGATGACCAATGCCGACCGCGTTGCGCTCTCCTGTTACGCGCACGCGCTCGGCAATCCCTTCGACGACACGGTGTGTGCCGACGACACCGGTGTCGCCAAGCCGAATCCGGAATTCTTCGCCTACAACAGGGGGCGCCAGTCCGCTTTCGGCTACAAGCAGTCCGACATTTTGCATGTCGCGCAGAGCCAGTATCACGACATCGGGATCGCGCGGAAGCTCGGCTACCAGGTGTGCTGGATCGAGCGCCGCCAGGGCATTGCAGGCTTCGGCGGCACGCCGGCGGTGGAGACGCTGACCAAGCCGGACTTTCATTACCCGACCTTGAAGGCGCTCGCCGACGCGGCCATTGGGCCTGCGGCGTAAATCGATGAGTGCAGGCATGACGCGGAACTGGAGTGTGCTGCCGCCGGTCAATTCGCTGTGGGAAGCCACGGCGGAGCCGGCGGGTGCGTTTCCTGTCCTGTCGGGCGAGCAGCAGGCAGATGTGGTGATCATCGGTGCGGGCTACACCGGCCTCTCCGCGGCACACCACATCGCCAAGAATGGGCTTAGCCCCATTGTGCTCGAGGCCAACCGCCCCGGCTGGGGCGCGAGCGGGCGCAATGGCGGGGTCATCACCGCAAAATTCCGCCTGTCGTTCCGCGAGATCGACGCCGCGCATGGCCGCGCCATGGCGCGGCGCATGTACGAGATCGCGCATGAATCGACCGACATGGTCGAGGAGCTGGTTTCCGAGTTCGGCATCACCAGCGCAAACCTCACCCGCACGGGCCAGGTCAAGGCTGCACACAACGAGACGACGCTGAAGGCCGCGATCGGCGAGGCTGATTGGATGACGCGCGAGATGGGCTCGGCCGAGGTCCGCATTCTCGACAAGAACGGTGTGCGCGACGAGACCGGCTCCGACATTTTTGTCGGCGGGGTGCTCAATCCCGGCTCGGGCGGAATCCATCCGCTGAACTATCTGCGCGGCCTCGCCGATGGCGTGGCACGCCGCGGTGTCCCGATTTTCCAGGAATCGCCGGTCGTAAAGCTTCGACGCGAGAATGGCGGCATTCTCGCCGAGACCCCTCAAGGTGCAGTGCGAGCCAAGCAGGCGATCATCGCCACCAACAGCTATTTCGACCTGACCGGCGCGACTGCGCAGATGCAGCGCACGCTGATCCCGTTCCGCAGTGCCATCATCGCCACCGACAAGCTGCCGCGCAATCTCGCTGGACGGCTGATGCCCACGGGGCGCACCTATACCGAGACCAAGCGCATGATGCGCTGGTTCCGCATGGTGGACAATCGGGTGATCTTTGGTGGTCGCGGCGCCTTCGGCAAGCAGGACTCGCAAGCCGCCTTCGACGCCCTGCGCAAGGCAATGATCGGCATCTTCCCCGATCTCGCCGATGTCCCGCTCGAATACAAATGGTCGGGGCTCGTCGGCATGACGCTCGACTCGGTGCCGCATATCGGCCGGCTCGACGACCGCACGCTGGTCTCGATGGGCTACAACGGCGCCGGCGTCGCGATGTCGAGCCTGATGGGCCGCTATCTCGCCGCCTTCGTACGCGGCGAGACGCCGGAGGTCGGCCTGCTCGATGTCAGGCGCATGAAGCCCATTCCGTTCTATCCGCTGCGCGAGCCCGCCGTCCGCATGGTCGCCGGCTGGTACCAGTTTCTCGATGCGATCGGTCAGTGAGATTTCTTTGGCGATGGAGGAGGCGAGGATGACGACGAAACGGAATTCTGGATTTGGTTACGCCTTGCTGGGCGCTTCGATCAGTGCAGTCGCGCTCGGTACTGCAGCCAACGCCGCCGAGCAGATCACCTTCGTCTCGCAAGGCGGCGCCTATCAGCAGGCGCAGACGGTGGCGATCCTCGATCCTTCCGCCAAGAAGCTCGGCATCACCATCAACCAGGATTCCATCCCCGACGCCTGGCCCGCGATCAAGACGCAGGTCGGCAGCGGCAAGCCAATCTGGGACGTCGTGGACACCCCGACCGGCTATTGCCTGCGCGGCGGCGAGCAGGGCCTGATCGAGAAGCTCGACTTCTCGAAGATTCCGAACGCCGCAGCGATGCCGGATGCGTATCGCAGCCCATATTCGGTATCCTACGAATTCTATTCCAGCGTGCTCGCCTACAGCCAGAAGACGTTCCCGAAAGACGCGCCGAACAGCTGGGTCGATTTCTGGGACGTGAAGAAATTCCCCGGCCGCCGCGCGCTGCGCAATCACCCGATCGCAACCCTCGAAGCCGCGCTGATGGCCGATGGTGTCGCACCCGACAAGCTCTACCCGCTGGACGTCGACCGCGCGTTCAAGAAGCTGGAGGAGATCAAGCCGCACATCACGGTGTGGTGGACCTCGGGCGCGCAGTCGGCACAGCTGCTCAATGACGGCGAGGTCGATATGGAGATGGCCTGGAATGGCCGCGTCAGCGCCGTCGCCAAGGAGGGCGCAAAGGTCTCCTTCACCTACAACCAGGGCATCTTGCAGAGCACCTCGCTCTGCATCCTCAAGGGCGCGCCCAATCTCGGCACGGCGGTCAAGTTCATCAACGAGGCGGTTGATCCCGTGCACCAGGCTAACCTGCCGCTCAACATCGACTACGGCCCGGGCAATCCCAAGGCGTTCGAGACGGGCGTGATCAAGCCCGAGCGCGCCGCGCAGCTGCCGAGCGAACCGGCGAACGCGGCCAGGCAGGCGTTGATGTCCTACGCCTGGTGGTCCTCGCCCGCGGGCGAGGCCGCCGAGAAGCGCTGGGCGTCGTTCATGCAGAAGTGAGCAAGTGAGGCAGCGTTGACGGCATCCGTGTCCGATCCCTCCCAAAAGCACCAACGCCGTGAGCACGGCCTGATGCTGGCATTGGTGTCGCCGGCGCTGCTGGTAATCCTGGCTCTGATCGCACTGCCGGTCGGCTGGCTGGCCTGGCAGTCGATCTATCATGACGGCTTCACGCTGGAGAACTATCGCCGCGTCTTCACCGAAGACATCTACTGGCGCAGCTTCGCGCTGACCTTCGAGATCAGCCTCGCGGTCACACTGATCGCGCTGCTGCTCGGCTACCCCGTGGCCTATCTCGCCAATTCGTTGCCGAAAGGATGGAGCATTTTCATCCTGTCCCTGGTCGTGCTGCCGTTCTGGACCAGCGTGCTGGTCCGCGCCTATGCGTGGCTGGCGCTGCTGCAGCGCACCGGCGTGATCAACCAGTTTCTGCGCTATCTCGACGTGATCTCCGAGCCGCTTCCGCTGGTCCACAATACATTCGGCACGGTGGTCGCCACCGTGCACATCCTGCTGCCGTTCATGGTGCTGCCGCTTTATGCCACCATGCAGAAGATCCCGAACGATTTGATGCAGGCCGGCGCGAGCCTGGGAGCGAGCCCGTCGGTGACGTTCTTCCGCGTGTTCCTGCCGCTGTCGCTGCCGGGCGTGCTCGCAGGCTGCACCATGGTGTTCGTGCTCTGTCTCGGCTTCTACATCACGCCGGAGCTGCTCGGCGGCGGCCGTACCGTGATGGTTTCGATGCTGGTGAGCCGCAATGTCGAGCTCTACAATCAGTTCGGGGCCGCGAGCGCGGTCGCAGTGGTGCTGCTCCTGAGCGTGCTCGTGATCTTCTTCGCGGTCAGCCGCTTCATCTCGCTCCATCGCGTGCTGGGACAGAAATGATGCGCGCCTCGCCCGCCCGGATTGTCTTGTACGTGATCAGCGTGCTGGTGCTGGTCTATCTGATCCTTCCCGTGCTGATCATCGTGCCGATCTCGTTCTCCAGCGCGCGCTTCCTGACGTTCCCGCCGCCGTCCTTCTCGCTGCGCTGGTACGAGCAATATTTCTCAAATCCTGCCTGGATGCAGGCGACGCGGGTGACGTTGACGGTCGCATTCCTGACCGTCCTGATCGCGACGCCGTGCGGCGTTGCCGCCGCCTATGCCGTCAGCCAGTCCAAGCTGCGTATCATGCGCGTGATCCACATGGCGCTGCTTCTGCCGCTGGTGGTGCCGATCATCATCACCGCGGTCGGCATCTTCTTCGTCTATGCCCGGGTCGGCCTGGTCGCGACTCTGCCCGGCCTCGTGCTGGCGAATGTGATGCTGGGACTGCCTTACGTTGTCATCTCCGTGCTCGCGGGCCTGCAGAGCTTCGATTCGGCGCAGGAGATGGTGGCGCGCAGCCTTGGCATGAACCGCCTGCGCAGCTTCTTTGCGGTGACGCTGCCGCAGATCAAGTCCAGTGTCGTCGCCGGCGGCATCTTCGCCTTCATCTCGGCGATGGACGAGACGATCGTCGCGCTGTTCATCTCCGGCGGCCAGTACCAGCCGCTGACCAAGCGCATGTTCACCGCGCTGCGCGACGAGATCGACCCAACCATCGCCGCGATCTCGACGCTGATGACTGCGGCCTCCTTCATGCTGGTGCTGCTGGCGAGCGCGCGGCAGACGCGGAGCGGGTGAAGATGGCGCCCGTCCAGGGATCCCGGCGTTCGGTTCGGCCGATCGTAGGCGAAGACGTCGGAGCGCGGTAGCGAATCGCTTGATTGCGGCGCGTTGATCGTGCCATGGTTCCGCCCGCGCCGATTTGATCCTCAGCTTGCGGGCGCTTCTACAAATGCAGCTAAAGAGAACCGCTATCCCTGCATCGTCCCGCATTGCGTGAATCGTCGGCCATCTCGACTGGGAGGGTCACATGAAATTTGCTGCGATCGCGGATGTGCACGGGAATCGTCCGGCGCTGGACGCCGTCCTTGCGGACATTGCCGCGCTCGGTATCGACGACGTCGTCAATCTTGGAGACCACGTCAGCGGACCGCTCGAGGCGGCAAGAACCGCAGACCTGCTCATCGAGCGCGGCTTTCCGTCGGTGCGGGGCGATCAGGATCGAATTCTCCTGGAGCTCCGGCAGGCGGGTACTTCGGCGCGCAGTGATTTCCAGCAACTCGCGCGCAAGCATTTCGATTGGATGGCAAGCATGCCACCCACGCTGATTTACAGAGACCGCGTTTTCCTGTGCCATGCGTCACCTGGGAACGATGCCGCCTTCTGGCTCGATCATATAGCCGATGACGGCGGCGTGCGCGCCAGTCCGATCGAGGCGATCGAGTCCGAAGCCGCGGGAATCACTGCCCAGGTCATCCTGTGCGGGCACACTCACATTCCGAGGGTCGTTCGTCTGAGGGATGGGCGACTGGTCGTAAACCCCGGCAGCGTCGGGCTGCCTGGTTACGACGGCAAGTCGCCTGTGCCTTACGTGGTTGAGGTCGGCACGCCCCACGCGTGCTACGCCATATTGGAGCATGCCGGACGCGCCTGGAGCGCGACGATCCGCTATGTGCCCTACGATAGCGCAGCCATGGCCGCGCTGGCGCGCAGCCGGGGCATGCTCACCTGGGCGAGCGCGATTGCAACCGGTTGGGTTCGGCCGGAGCGCCACTAGGCCGGCGCCGGTCAGACCCCCCTGGTTCGCGCTGACGCCGCGGACCTCGAGGCCCTCCGGTATCTGTTCACGGATCTGGTCCAGGGTGGCTGCGGCACGGGCGGTCGTGCAAAGGGCAGGGACGGGCATGCCGCCTGCGCAGGGTGCGAAAAGCCTTTCGATCTTGCGTGTCCTGTCGGCCTGTCCTACGCCACGTCCGAACGAAATTATGCGAGGCGGTGAGGGGCATCGCCGAAGTCTCGAGGGAGCCGACATGACCATTCGCAACACCCGCACCGGGGGCCAGATCCTGATCGATCAGCTCGTCGCCCAAGGCGTCGAGCGCGTCACCTGCGTGCCGGGCGAGAGCTATCTGGCGGCGCTCGATGCGCTGCATGACAGCCCGATCGACGTCGTGATATGCCGGGCCGAAGGCGGCGCTGCGATGATGGCGGAAGCCTATGGCAAGCTGACCGGCCGCCCCGGTGTCTGCTTCGTCACCCGCGGCCCCGGCGCGACCAATGCCAGCCACGGTGTCCACATCGCGATGCAGGATTCGACGCCGATGATCCTGTTCGTCGGCCAGGTCGACACCGGCATGCGCGAGCGCGAGGCGTTCCAGGAGCTCGACTACAAGGCGGTGTTCGGCTCCATGGCGAAATGGGCGGTCGAGATCGATCGCCCCGACCGCATTCCGGAGCTGGTGGCGCGCGCCTTCCGCGTCGCCATGCAGGGCCGCCCCGGCCCCGTGGTGATCGCGCTGCCGGAGAACATGCTGACCGAGACCGCCGCCGTTGCCGATGCCATGCGCATCGAGCCCGCCGTGAGCTGGCCGGCGCCTGCCGATATCGAACGCGTTGGTGCGATGCTTGCGAGCGCCAAGGCGCCGCTCGTCATTCTCGGCGGTTCGCGCTGGACGGATGAGGCGACCAAGAGCATTGCGCGCTTTGCCGAGCGGTTCGACCTGCCGGTCGCGACCTCGTTCCGACGGGCCTCGCTGATCGACGCCGACCATTCGCACTATGCCGGCGATCTCGGCATCGGGCCGAGCCCGGGCCTGAAGGCGCGCATCGAGGGCGCCGATGTCATTCTGCTCATCGGCGGCCGCATGTCGGAGATGCCGTCCTCGTCCTATACGCTGCTCGACATTCCGACCCCGCAGCAAAAGCTGATCCATGTGCATCCCGGCTCGGAAGAGCTCGGCCGCGTCTATCAGCCGGCGCTTGCGATCCAGGCGACGCCCGCCGCCTTCGCCGCCGCCGTCGAGACGTTGAAGCCCGCCGGCACGGTCGCCTGGAAGGGCGAGGCCGCCAAGGCGCACGCCGATTATCTCGCCTGGACCGAGAAGGCGCGCGAGCTGCCGGGCTCGTTCCAGTACGGCCAGGTGATGACCTGGCTGCGCGATCGCCTGCCGAAGGATGCTATCGTCTGCAATGGCGCCGGCAATTATGCCGGCTGGATCCATCGCCATCACCGTTTCCACAGCTTTGCCGCCCAGCTCGCGCCGACCTCGGGCTCGATGGGCTACGGCGTGCCGGCGGGCGTGCTCGCCAAACGGCAATATCCGGATCGCGTCGTCGTCGCCTTCGCCGGCGACGGCTGCTTCCTGATGAATGGCCAGGAATTCGCGACGGCCGTGCAGTATGACGCGCCGCTGATCGTGATCGTCGTCGACAATTCACAATACGGCACCATCCGCATGCACCAGGAGCGCGACTATCCCGGTCGTGTCGTCGGCACCCAGCTCAAGAATCCGGACTTTGCGATGTACGCGAAAGCATTCGGTGGTCATGGCGAGCGCGTCGAGCGCACCGAAGAGTTCGCACCGGCCTTCGAGCGCGCGCTGGCCTCGGGAAAGCCGTCGATCCTCCACTGCATCATCGATCCGCGCGCGATCTCGGTCGGCAAGGATTTTGTGCCCGCTGTGAAGGCCTAAGCGATGTCGGCCGGCCGCCACGTCGCCATCATCGGTGCCGGCGCGATCGGGGTGATCAGCGCGATCGAGGCGCTGCGTGAGGGCCATCGCGTCACGCTGATCGATCCGGGCGAGCCCGGCGGCGAACAGGCGGCGAGCTACGGCAATGCCGGCTGGCTGTCGTCGCATTCGGTGATCCCGCCGGCCGAGCCGGGCATCTGGAGGAAGGTGCCGGGATATCTCTTGGACCCGCTCGGCCCGCTCGCGATCCGCTGGTCTTATCTGCCGAAGGCGTTGCCCTGGCTGGTCAAGTACCTGCTCTCGGGCTGGACCGAGTCACGCGTCGAGACGACGGCGTTTGCGCTACGCGATCTCCTGAAGGACGCGCCGTTGCTGCACCGGAAGCTCGCGGAAGAGGCGGGCGTCCCTGAATTGATCGAGCGCAACGGCGTGATGCATGTCTTCCCGTCGCGAGGCAATTTCGACAATGATCTCGGCTGGCGCCTGCGCAAGAAGGTCGGCGTCCAATGGCTTGAGCTCAACGCGGACGAGATGCGGCAGCGCGAGCCGGACCTGCATCCGCGCTACACCTTTGGCGTGGTGGTGGAGGAGGCCGGACGCTGCCGCGATCCCGGCGCCTATGTCGCCGCGCTCGCCGCTCATGCGCTGGCGAGCGGCGCCAGGCTGGTGCGCGCCAAGGCGACGGGGCTCAAGCTCTCCGGCAACAAGCTCGTCGCCGTCATCACCGAGACCGGCGAGATCGCTTGCGATGCCGCTGTGGTCGCCGCCGGCGCGCGATCCAGGCAGCTCACCGCGTCGGTGGGCGATCCCCTGCCGCTCGAGACCGAGCGCGGCTATCATGTCGTGATCGAGAACCCGGAATCGGGCCCGCGCAGCTCGATGATGGCATCCGACGCCAAGATGGTGGTGAACTGGACCAACAAGGGCCTGCGCGCCGCCGGCACGGTGGAGATCGCCGGCTTAGAGGCCGCGCCGAACTGGAAGCGCGCCGAGATCCTGCGCAGCCATCTGCTCGGCATGTTCCCGAAGTTGCCGAAGGACATCCCGGCCTCGCGCATCAAGACCTGGTTCGGCCATCGCCCGAGCATGCCTGACGGACGGCCCTGCATCGGCTATGCGCGCGCCTCTCGCGACATCGTCTATGCTTTCGGCCACGGCCATGTCGGCCTGGTCGGATCGGCCCGCACCGGCCGTCTCGTCGCCCAGCTCGTGAGCGGCAAGCAGCCCGAGATTCCGCTCAGCCCCTTCGCGCCCGATCGTTTCCTCTGAGAGCGAACCATGACCTATTCTCCCAGCTCGTCCTCCCGCATCGCCCGTGGTGGCAAGGCCATCTATGGCGCGCCGCTCGGCATTCTGATGCTGGAGGCGCGCTTCCCCCGCATTCCCGGCGACATGGGCAACGGCACGACCTGGCCGTTTCCGGTGCTCTATCGCGTGGTGAGCGGGGCTTCGCCGGAGAAGGTGGTGCTGAAGGGCGCAGCCGGCCTGCTGCCTGACTTCATCGACGCGGCCAAGGATCTGGTGCGGCTTGGGGCCGAAGCCATCACCACCAATTGCGGCTTCCTCTCGCTGTTCCAGAAGGAGATCGCGGCGGCCGTCGGCGTTCCCGTCGCGACCTCGTCGCTGATGCAGGTGCCCTGGGTGCAGGCGACCTTGCCGCCGGGCAAGCGCGTCGGTCTCGTCACGGTGTCGGGCTCGACCCTGACGCCGGCCCACCTCGAAGGCGCCGGCGTGCCGCTCGACACGCCGCTGGTCGGCACCGAGAACGGCAAGGAGTTTTTCCGAGTCCTGATCAAGGCCGAGAAGGACGACATGGACGTGGCGCAAGCCGAGCGCGACGTGGTCGAGGCCGGCAGGGCGCTCGTCGCCAGGAATCCGGATGTCGGCGCCATCGTGCTCGAATGCACCAACATGCCGCCTTATGCCGCAGCGCTTCAAGCCGAAGTCGGGCTGCCAGTCTACGACATCTATTCCATGATCACCTGGTTTCATGCTGGACTGCGCCCGCGCGTCTTTGCGTGAACGCGTCCGCGAGATCGTCACTAAAGCATGATCCGGAAAAGTGCGCAGCGGTTTTCCGAAAAGATCATGCTCAAACAATAACCCAAAGCGCGATGACGATTCGTCCTCATCTCATCGCGCTTTAGTCCTGGAGTGAACCCATGAAACTATCCGGCAAGGTCGCCGCCATCACCGGCGCGGCGCGCGGTATCGGCAAGGCATGTGCAAAACGATTGCTCGACGACGGCGTCAAGGTGGTCATCTCCGATATCGATGCCGGCGGCTTGGCCGCCACGGCTGCCGAGTTGGGGCGGCCGGAGGCCTTGCGCACCATCGTCGGCAATGTCGCCAAGCGCACTGACGTGGATCAGCTGGTCGCGACCGCCGTGAAGGAATTCGGCCGGCTCGACATCATGGTCAACAATGCCGGCGTCGCCCGCAACCGGGACATCCTCGACATTACCGAAGAGGAGTTCGACGAGATCATCGGCATCAACTTGAAGGGCGCGTTCTTCGGCGTGCAGGCGGCGGCGAGGCAAATGATCGCGCAGGGCGGCGGCGGTGTCATCATCAACATGTCCTCGGTGAATGCGCTGCTCGCGATCCCGGCGCTGGCGACCTATGCAATGTCCAAGGGCGGCATGAAGCAGCTCACGTCGGTCGCGGCTGTCGCGCTCGCCCCGCACAACATTCGTGTGGTGGCGGTCGGCCCCGGCACGATCCTGACCGACATGGTGGCCTCGTCCATCTACACCTCGGAGGATGCCCGCAGGACCGTGATGTCGCGCACGCCGGCCGGCCGCGGCGGCGAGCCGAGCGAGGTGGCGTCGGTCGTGGCGTTCCTTGCCAGCGACGATGCGTCCTACATCACCGGCCAGACGATCTATCCCGATGGCGGCCGGCTGATCCTGAACTACACGGTGCCCGTGAAGGAGAAGTAGGCACGTTGCCGCCCCACACTCGATGTCATCGCCCGGCTTGACCGGGCGATCCAGTACGCCGAGGCGGTCGTGATCGGATCGATGGGCCGCGGCGTACTGGATTCCCCGCTTTCGCGGGGAATGACAGTCGTCGTGAGGCAGGCAGTCTGCCTCACTCCGCCGCGACCGTCATGCCGTGGCCGAGCCGCTTCGAGATGCCGCCCGCACAGTCGCGCAAGGCATGCGCGATCGGGCTGTCCCAGCGCGCATCGAAAGTGCCTTCCGGCCCCATCGCGGTGATGACCAGCGCGACATGGCCGGAATGGTCGAACACCGGGGCCGAGAATGCGTTGACGCCGGGCAGGGGATCGCCGAGCGCACGGGCGAGGCCGTGCTTGCGGACCTCGGCGAGTATCTCGGCGACCTTGGCGCCCTTCACGGCGCGCTTAGGATTGTAGCCGACGCCGCGACGATCGAGCCCGCTTTCGAGCGCGGCAGCGATCGTCTTCTCCGGCAGGAAGGCCGCAAAAGCGCGGCCCGTCGCAGTCTCCAGCAGGGCCATCACCGAACCGGCCCGCATCACGATGTGGACGGGCTGGGCCGGCTCTTCGAGCTGCACCACGGTTGGACCGTGCGTGCCCCAGACGGCCAGCGAGACGGCATGTCCGATCTGGTTCGCGAGCGCCGCGATCCTGGGGCGCGCGATGCGCACGCCCGAGAGCCGGCGCAGGCTGATGAGGCCGAGCTCGAGCGCCAGCGCGCCGATCTCGTAGCGGCCGGTGGTCTCGTCCTGCTCGATCAGGCCGATGCGGGAGAAGCTGGCGAGATAGGGATGCGCCTTGGCCGGCGTCATGCCGGCCTCGCGGGCGAGATCGCGCAGCATCATCGGCTCGCCGCATTTTGCGAGCGCGCGGAGCAATTCTCCGCCGACCTCGATCGACTGGATGCCGCGGCTTTCTCTCTTCATGCGCCTCCTGGCGGGTGGCCTACGCTGCGTCGCGCCTGGCGGCGCTGTCGGCAAGATGCCGTCCGGCAATGTAACCGAAGGTCAGCGCCGGCCCAAGGGTGATGCCGGCGCCGGGATAATTGCCGCCCATGATGCTCGCCATGTCGTTGCCGGCGGCATAGAGGCCGGGAATCACCCGGCCCTCGGCGTCGAGCGCCCGCGCGTTCTCGTCGGTGACGATGCCGGCATAGGTGCCGAGATCGCCGATCACCATCTTGATGGCGTAGAACGGTCCGTTCTCGATCGGCGCGACGCAGGGGTTCGTGCCGTGCAGTGCGTCGCCCTGGTAGCGGTTATAGGCCTTCGAGCCCTTGCCGAAGGCGGCATCGTGACCGAGTGGCGCGGTCGCATTGAACCGCCTGACCGTTTCGGTGAAGGCCTTGGCATCGATCCCGGCCTTGGCCGCGAGCGCCTCCAGCGTGTCGCCGCGCATGAGATAGCCGGACTTCAGGTGATGGCCCAGCGGCATCGGGAAGGGCGGTACGCAGCCGAGGCCGTATTTGCGCAATGTCTTGTGGTCGCAGACGAGGAATGAGGCGATCTCCTCGCCCGGCCTGGCCGCCTTGACCATGGCCTGGACGAAGTCGTGATAGGAATTGCCTTCATTGGCAAAGCGTTTGCCGTCGCGCATCACCGCGATCACACCGGGTTTGGCGCGGTCGATGAAATGCGGCATCACGCCCTTCGAGCCGTCCTTGCGCGTGGTCAGCGACACCGGCACCCAGGCTGCCGCGTTCGACAGGCGGCTCTCGACCTGCCCGCCAGCGCGCTCCGCCAGACGGAGCCCATCACCGGTATTGCCGGTCGGACCCGGCGAATAGTGCTCGTTGCCGGTCGGCGCGTGCGGGAACATCTTCTTGCGTCGCTCCACGTCATGCGGGAAACCTCCGCAGGCGAGGACGACGCCCCGGCGTGCACGAACGCGCAACTCGCGTCCATCCCGCGAGACGATCGCGCCGGTGACGGTGCCGTTCTCGACGGTCAGCTCGCGCACCGGCGAGGACAGCCACATCGGAATCTTCAGGTCGAGCGCGGATTTCGCGAGGCGCCCGGCCAGCGCGTTGCCGTTGGTGAGCGTCATGCCGCGGCCGTAGCGCAGCACGTCCATCAGGTGCCGCGACAGGCGCTTGGCGACGTAGGCCGCGGAGGTCAGCGACTTCGTCACCCGCATGAAATGGATGATCTCCTTGCCGGAGCCAAGCATCATGCCGAACACGGTGAGCTCGGGCAGCGGCATGCCGAGCGACTTGATGAGGTCGCCGAGCTCGCGCCCGTCGAACGGGCGCGTCACCATGGAGCGTCCGCCCTGGGCGCCGCCGGGTGCCTCGGCGTGATAATCCGGAAACACCAGCGGCATGTCGAAGCGCAGCGCGGTCTTGGTGGTGAAGAAATCGACCGCCTCGGGACCGGCGCTCAGGAAGGCATCGACGCGTGCCGGATCGTAATTGTTGCCGGCTTCGTGGCGAAGATAGGTGCGGGCCTGTTCCGGCGTCTCCTCGATGCCATAGGCCTTTGCCAGCGACGTACCGGGAATCCAGAGCCAGCCGCCGGAGCGCGCGGTGGTGCCGCCGAAGCGCGGCTCCTTCTCGACGATCAGCACATCGAGGCCGCGGGAGCGCGCGGTGATCGCGGCCGACATGCCGGAGCAACCTGATCCGGCCACGAGCACATCGCACTCGTAAGTCTCAATGGCGCCATGCTCGTTGCCGGTCATGCCTCACCTCATTTCTTCAGGAGCGGACATTTGGATTCGGAGACGGGGCGGAAGGCGTCCTCGCCCTTCACGGTCTTGACGATATCCAGATAGTCCCACGGCTCCTTCGATTGTTCGGGCGTCTTCACCTTGGCGAGGTACATGTCGCGGATGACGCGGCCGTCCTCGCGCAATTTGCCGCCGTGAACGAAGATATCCTCGATCGGCAGCTCGCGCATCTTGGCCATCACCTTGGCGGAATCGTCGGTGCCGGCGGCCTTGATGGCCTTGAGATAGTGCAGAACCGAGCCGTAGACGCCGGTCTGGATCATGGTCGGCATCACCTTGGTGCGCTCGTAGAACTTCTTCGACCAGGCGCGGGTGGCCTCGTCCATGTTCCAGTAGGAAGCCGTGGTCATGTAGGTGCCCTGCGCAGCCTTCAGGCCGATCGCGTGCACGTCGGTGTCGAACATCAGGAGGCCGACCAGCTTCTGGCCGCCCTGGACGAGGCCGAACTCGCCGGACTGCTTGATGGCGTTGTCGGTGTCCTGGCCGGCATTGGCGAAGGCGACCACGTCGGATTTCGAGCTCTGCGCCTGGAGCGCGAAGGAGGAGAAGTCGGCGGTGTTGGTCGGATGTTTCACGCCGCCGAGCACCTTGCCGCCCATCTCGTTGATGAAGCGCGTGGCGTCCTTCTCGAGCTGCTGGCCGAAGGCGTAGTCGGCGGTGATGAAGTACCAGGACTTTCCGCCTTCCTTGATGACGGCGGAGGCCGTCACCTTCGACAGCGCGTAGGTGTCATAAGTGAAGTGCACGGTGTTCGGGCTGCACAGCTCGTCCGTCAGCGAGCTCGCGCCGGGACCGGACAGCAGCGCGATCTTGTTGCGCTCGCGCACCATGTTGTGCACGGCGATCGCGATGCCGGAATTGGGAATGTCGACGACGGCGTCGACCTTGCCGTTGTCGAACCATCCGCGCACAATCTGCACGCCGACGTCGGTCTTCATCTGGTGGTCGGCGCCGATGATCTCGATCGGCTTGCCGAGCACGGTCGGCCCGAATTCCTCCACCGCCATCTTCGCGGCTTCCACGGAGCCCGGCCCGCTATTGTCGCGGCCCCAGCTGGACAGATCCGTCAGCACGCCGATTCGCACCACGTCGTCGGAGATTTGTGCGGTGGCCGCCGTGGTCATGGCAGCTGAAGTCATGGCCGCGAGCATGGCGCAGGCCAGAAGCCCTCTCATCGTCGTTCCCTCTCTTTGTTGGCCGCTTGGGGGCGGCGGGTCGTTCTGGAGGCAAATTAGATAATAGCGAATAAGTTTGTCAATGGCGAATAGGTGCTAGGTGGGTTCCGCCGTTGCGGCACCCAAAGGTCTCGTGTCCCGGACGCGCTGCAGCGCTCTTGCGCTGCTGCGCAGAGCCGGGACCCATGCCGCACGGACTGCTTGAGGAAAGATGGGCCCCGGCTCTGCAGCGCATCACTTCGTGCTGCGCAGCGTCCGGGGCACGAGAGCAAACAGAACTCCCACAAGTTGCAACCACCACGCCGATTGGCCATGATGCTCACGGAATCGCTGGGGCAGGGCATGACGGCAGCAGTAGGGGCCTCCGCTTCGGCGGAGAGATCGACGACGGCGCATGTGGTGTGGGCGAGCGCGCTCGGCACCGCCATCGAGTGGTACGATTTCCTGATCTACGGCACGGCGGCAGCGCTGGTCTTCAACAAGCTGTTCTTTCCGAGCTTCGATCCCTTCGTCGGCACGCTGGCGGCGTTCTCGACCTACGCGGTCGGCTTCGTGGCGCGGCCGATCGGCGGCGCCATCATCGGGCACTACGGAGACCGGCTCGGCCGCAAGACCATGCTGGTCGCGACCATGATCGCGATGGGACTCGGCACCTTCCTGATCGGCTGCCTGCCGACCTACAGTCAGATCGGCATCTGGGCGCCGATCCTGCTCGTCTGCCTGCGCTTCGTTCAGGGCATCGGGCTCGGGGGCGAGTGGAGCGGCGCGGTGGTGATGGTGATCGAGCATGCCGGCAATCGCCGTGGCTTCTACGGCAGCCTGGTGCAGATCGGCTTTCCCGTCGGGGTCGCCGCCTCCACCGGCATCTTCGCTTTGATGACGAAGCTGCCCGAGGCGGACTTCCTCAGCTGGGGCTGGCGCGTGCCCTTCCTGATCAGCATCTTGCTCGTCGGCGTCGGCTTCATCGTGCGGCTCAAGCTCGCGGAGACGCCGCACTTCAAGGAAGTGGTCGAGCGCAAGGAGGTGCTGGCGCAGCCGGCGCTCGAGGTGCTGCGCCGCGACTGGCGCAGCTTCCTGCTCGCGATCGGCATCACGGTATCGGAGGTCGGGCTCGCTTATCTCCTCACCGTCTTCACCGTGGTCTATGCCACGACAAAGCTCGGTCTGCCGCGGCAGGTGATCCTGGATGCCGTGGTCTATGCCGCCATCGTCGAATTCGCGACGCTGCCGCTTGCCGGCTGGCTGTCCGACATCTTCGGACGCAAGGCGCTGTATCTCGCCGGCGGCGTCTTCTCGGTGGCGCTGGCGTTTCCGCTGTTCTGGTTCCTGGACACCAGGGAGCCGGCGCTGATCACGCTCGCGCTCGTCGTCACGATGACGCTGACCCATGCGCTGCTGTTCGGGCCGAAGGCCGCGTTCATGCCGGAGCTGTTCCGCACCCAGGTGCGCTACAGCGGTGCTTCGCTCGGCGCCAACGTCGCGGCAGCTTTGAGCGGAGGCTTCTCGCCGCTGATCGCGGCCGGGCTGCTGGCATGGGCCGGCTCGTACTGGGCGGTGTCGGTCTATATCATTGCCTTGTCGATCGTCACGATCATCGCGACGCTGCTGGCGCCGGAGACGGCGCGCGATGCGCTGAGATCCTGAACATCAGCGCCCGATCCCTGGGGCCCCGGCGGCGGCCCTCGGATTTTTTTCTGGCCGGCCCCCTTGAAATCGATTTCCGGTTTTCTAAGTCGTTTTTCGCCGCGAGAGCGGTGTGCCGGATGCCAGGATCGGGTCCGGCACGGGCGCCGGGCTGGTCTTTTCGGACCCGTCTGAAATTCCCGCCTTGCGCTCCTTCGTATCCATCTTGCTCTTTGGAGGACTTGGTTATGAGGACCAGTTTCGACTTCGCGCCCCTGTGGCGCTCTACCATCGGCTTCGACCACCTGGCCGACCTCGTCGACAGCACGCTGCGCCAGGCGACCGAGGACAACTATCCCCCCTACAACATCGAGCGTTCCGGCGAAGACCATTACCGGATCAGCCTTGCGGTGGCGGGCTTCGGGGCCAGCGATATCACCGTGACGGCCGAGCAGAACGCGCTCACCATCGAGGGCAGGAAGCCCGAGACTGCTGCGCGCGAATACCTGTACCAGGGCATCGCCGCGCGTCCGTTCCGGCGCGTGTTCAATCTCGCCGACTACGTCCAGGTGAAGCAGGCCTCGTTCCAGGACGGGCTCCTGATCATCGACCTCGTCCGCGAGGTTCCGGAAGCCATGAAGCCGCGCCGGATTCCGATCGCGGGCGTCGCTCCTGCGGCATCGCAGATCGAGCAGAAGAAAGCAGCCTGAGCGCTCGATCGATTGAATAGCGGAACGCGGCGCGCGGATGCGCGGGCCGCGCTCCCGATGCATGAAGGAGAGAACCATGGCTTTTCGTGATCTCATTCCCTGGTCGAGAAACCAGGAGCTTGCGCCGGCGCGCGACAATTTCGATCCGTTCCTGACGCTTCACCGCGAGATGAACCGTCTGTTCGACGACGTCTTCCGTGGCTTCGGCGGGACCGGTCTGTCGCCGCTGATGGAAGGCCGCTTCGGCTGGCCGAAGGTCGAGCTCAGCGAGACCGACAAGACGCTGACCGTCTCGGCCGAGCTTCCTGGCCTCACCGAGAAGGACGTGCAGGTCGAGATCGCCAATGGCGTCCTGACCGTCCGCGGCGAGAAGAAGGCGGAGCGCAACGGCGAAGGCAGGTACTTCACCGAACGCTACTACGGCGCCTTCGAGCGGCAGATCCCGCTGGAGGGTGTCGAGGAAGACAAGGCCGAGGCGTCGTTCAAGAACGGCGTCCTGACCGTGTCGTTGCCGAAATCGGAGAAGGCGCGCGAAGGCGTCAAGCGCATCGCGATCAACACGCACTAGTGTCAAGCGGGACGGCGGCGATTGGCGTCGCCGTCCCATCGTCAACAAAACCGTCCCCCGGAAAGGAGCATGAGGGAGACACGCCGATGACCAACGTGAATTCCAATCCCGGCACTCTCAATCCGCTGTTTCACCCTGCGGCCCACTACGACTCGCCTGCCGACGTTCTGAATGCGCCGGAGCTTTCTTCGCCCGAGAAGCGCATCATCCTGTCGTCCTGGGCATCCGACATGTACGCGGTCGAATCCTGTCCCGCCTTGCGCGAGATTCCCGGCGTGAGCCACACGGTCCGGCTCGCCGACATTCTGGCCGCCTTGCGCAGGCTCGACGGCGACAACGACAATGACGATCCGCCGCGGGGCGGCGGCGTGCCGATGCGGCTGCGGCGGCCATGGGCCGCCGCAGAAGGGCGGGCCGCATGATGTTCACGCGCGCCGTTCTCGGACTCGTGCTGCTCGGCCAGGCCGCGGCAGCCTGGGCCATTCCGTTTCTGGCCCTGCAGGGCTGGATCGTCGCCTCACGCGACGAAGGCTGAGGCCACGAAGGTCCCCGAGTATCCACACAACACAAGCGGCAGGTGACGATGATGAATGCTGTGCGTCTGCTCTCGCTGGCCTTGCTGGTGCTGACGCTCACAGCGTCGCAGCCTGCCGCCGGCCAGATTCCGGATCTGAAGACCGGCGGCCCGGTGCCGACCCTGGCGCCGCTGGTGCGCCAGGTGACGCCCGCCGTGGTCAACATTTCCGTGCACGGCCGCGTGCGCGAGGACAACCCGCTCTATCGCGACCCGCTCTTCCGCGAATTCTTCGACGTTCCCAGGCAGATCGAGAAGGAGGTCAACGCGACCGGCTCCGGGGTCATCGTCGACGCCCAGCGCGGCTATGTGCTGACCAACAATCACGTGGTCGAAGGCACCTCCGCCGTTCAGATCACGACCAAGGACGGTCGCCAGTTTTCCGCCAGGGTCATCGGCCGCGATCCGCCGACGGATGTCGCGGTGCTCCAGGTCCAGAACCCGGCCGGGCTCAAAGCGCTTCCCTTCGGCGACAGCGACGGGCTCGAAGTCGGTGATTTCGTCCTTGCGATCGGCAATCCCTTCGGCCTCGGCCAGACCGTGACGTCAGGGCTCGTCAGCGCGCTCGGCCGCACCGGGCTCGGCAAGCGGGGCTATGAGGACTTCATCCAGACCGATGCGGCGATCAATCCCGGCAATTCCGGCGGGGCGCTGGTCAGCCTGCGCGGCGAGCTCGTCGGCATCAACTCTGCGATCATCTCGCCCGCGGGCGGCAATGTCGGCATCGGCTTTGCCATTCCGGTCAACATGGCGCGCAAGGTGATGGAGCAGATCATCGTGAGCGGTCGCGTCGAGCGCGGCCGCATCGGCGTTTCGCTGAAGGACCTGCATCCCTCGATCAACAAGGGATTGAATCAAGGCGCCGTCATCGCCGAGATCGCTGCGGATTCGCCCGCAGAGAAGGCCGGCCTGCGCAAGGGCGATATCGTGACCGGAGCCGACGACCGCCCGATCCGCACCGCCGCCCAGCTCCGCAACACGATCGGCCTTGCGCGCATCGGCGAGGACGTGAGGCTCACTCTGCTGCGCAAGGGTGCGCCGCTCACCGCCACGGTGAGAGTGGCGCCAGCGACCGAGCCCAGCAGTGCGCTCGCCGGCCCCAACCGCCTCGTCCGCTGAAACGAATGCGGGGACGAACCGCGGAAGCAGGTCCTCCCCTGCGATGGCAGGGCTATCGCATATGAGATGTCGCTATGGGCCCCGGCTCTCTCCACGGCGTCATGGCCGGGCTTGTCCCGGCCATCCACGCGCGGCACAAAGAACGTGGATGCCCGGGACAAGCCCGGGCATGACGACCTCTGCAAAATTCAAATGCGATTGCCCTGGGGTGACGGGGCGTGTGATCTCCCAGCTCAGGCGGCGCGGTGATCCAGCCCGCCTTGCAGGTCCCGGGTCAACCGCCGCTCGCGCTCGATGCGTTGGCGATAGAGCTCGCGCTCATGCTCGGTCTTGGCGCTTGCAAGAAGCAGCTCGTAATGGCCGATGACCTTCTCGCTCCCTCGAATGAGCAGATCTCGCTGGCTGTTCATTGCGCCATCCCCGTCGCATTGGCAGGCGCCCCGGAAGCGCGGAAGCTGACAGGGAAGGTCGCCGCGGTCAGGCCATCGAGCGCCGATTGCTCTTCCGCGAGGCGTCTCTCGACGAACTGGCGCTCCAGCTGAGACAGCCTGGTCTTCAGCAGACGCCGGTAGCGGTGGATGTTGTTGCGGTGCGCACGAATGCGGGCCAGATTCTCATCGAGCATCATCGTCTCTCCAGACGGTCGCGTTTGATCCTTTGATTGTCGAGAGGGTGAGAAGTCCTTTCGCGACGGAAAAATATGCCGCGGAAGATCAGTGTCAAGATGTGCGAAGGCGGTGCTGCTTCCGTGCTCGCGATCTCCAGAACGGCATGGCGGCGGAGCAGAACCGCCGGGAGATCGACAAGGCTTCGACCCGCCGCGGTTGCCCGGCCCGATTCATTCGGCCAGGAAGCGGCGTGTGCTCGGCACGTCTAGCGCTGGTCGTCCGGGCTGCCCGAGTTCCATTTGACCACTGCCTCGTGTTGGCCAGCAAGCGAACCTCGTGCGGCCATATTTGAGCAGGAGTGATTTTCCGTGAGGGAGGCGCTCCGATGAACAAAGCTCTGATCACTGCTGTTGCAATGCTGGCCTGCGTGCCCGCGAGCGCGGTTGCGCAGGAGCGCGCGGGCGATGCGGCGCTCGGCGCGGTGTCGGGCGCGGTCGTGCTGGGCCCGGTCGGCGCGGTCGCCGGAGCCTTGATCGGCTACACTGCCGGACCATCGATCGCCCGCTCCTGGGGCATGAGAGGTTCGCAGTCGGCAAGGCCTCGGCAGCCGCCGCGCCGCGCCGCCGCCGGCCCGCCGCGCACGCGCGAGGCGATGGCAGCCAACGGCCAGATGAGAGCTGCCGGCAATCCGGCCCCACCGGTTCAAGCTGCGCCTGCCGTGCCGGCGTCCACCTCGGCGCCGCCCGTTCAGGGCTTCGACTGAGGCCGGGACTTCAAGCAGAAGCCTTCGGACGCAGCCGATTGAACTGGCGAGGCTTGCGCCCTGGCCTAGGGTTGGCCGAGAATCTTCTTCGCGGCACGAAGGTGCGGCTTGTCGATCATCTGGCCATCGAGCCGCAGCGTGCCGGAATCGGGATTGCTCGCGAACGCCACGATCACCTTCTCCGCCCATTTGCGCTCGGTGTCCGTCGGCTCGAAGGCCGCGTTGACGATGTCGACGTGCTTGGGATGAATCAGCGCCTTGGCCGAAAAACCGTCGCGCCGCGCGGCGCGCGTTTCCTGCTCGAGGCCAGTGAGATTGTCGATGTCGGTGTAGACCGTGTCGATGGCTGCGACGTCGGCCGCCGCCGCGGCCATCAGGCAGAGATCGCGTGCGAGGCGGTAGGGGCTGTGGAAGACGCCGCCGCTCGCTTTCTCGGTGGCGCCGAGCGAGGCCGAAAGATCCTCAGCGCCCCACATCAGCCCGGCAAGACGAGGGGAGCAGCCCTTGTAGCTGCCGAGCCCGAAGATCGAGCCGGCGGTCTCGGTCGCGACGCAAACGATGCGGGTCGTGCCGATCGCGATGCCGGCTGCCGCCTCCAAGGCTTCGAGCCAGGTCGCGACCTGCCGCACGTCGTCGCCACCTTGCGATTTCGGCAGCACGATGCCGTCCGGCCTGCCCGGCATCACCGCGGCAAGATCGGCGAGCGTCATGCCGGTGTCGAGCGCATTGACGCGGACGTAGAGCTGATGTGGCTTGCTGCGACCTTTCAGCATCGCGAGTGTCAACCCGCGCGCCTCCGCCTTCTTCTCGGTGACGACGGAATCCTCGAGGTCGATGATCAGCGCGTCGGCCTTGCCTTCGCTCGCCTTCTCGAATTTGCGCGGGGAATCGCCCGGCACGAACAGCATCGAACGCATCAGACCGGCCTCTTGTGCATCATCGCCATGCGGCGGCATTTGCCGACGATTTCGTCGTTCTGGTTGTACGCCTGGTGCTCGAACTCGACGATGCCGGCCTTGGGCCGCGATTTGGATTCCCGCACCGAGAGCACCTTTGTCGTGGCCCGCAACGTGTCGCCATGGAAGACCGGCTTTGGAAAGGTAACGTCGGTCATGCCGAGATTGGCGACGGTGGTCCCCAGGGTCGTATCATAGACCGTCATGCCGATCATGATGCCGAGGGTGTAAAGGCTGTTGAAAATGCGCTGGCCGAACTCGGTCTTCTCGGCGAAATGCGCGTCGATGTGCAGCGGCTGCGGGTTGAGCGTCAGCAGGCTGAACATGGTGTTGTCCATTTCCGTGACGGTCCGGCTCAGCGGATGCCTGAACTCCTGGCCCACGGAAAAGTCCTCGAAATAAAGCCCGGCCATCGCGGTTTCCTCCCTGCGAAATAACGGCGCGCTCGCACCATCGCGCCGCATGACCCTATGCATGGTAGACACACTTCACGGATAAATTCACGTATCTGTGCGCAGTTTTTCGAGCTAAAGAACGCGAGCGAAGGCACGCCCGGGCGCAGCAAGCGGCCACGGCCTTCGCGTGGGGAACGCGAAAGAAGGGAGATGGCGCGGCCGCTTCTCCCAAGAAGGAGATCGAGAACATGGATTTCGCGCTCACCGATCAGCAGGAAGCCATACGCGACGCCGTCGCCAAGATCTGCGAGGGCTTTCCCGATGCTTACTGGCTGAAGAAAGACCACGACGGCGGCTTCCCGCACGACTTCCACAAGGCACTGGCGGACGCCGGCTGGCTCGGCATCTGCGTGCCGGAAGAATATGGCGGCTCGGGGCTCGGCATCACCGAGGCCGCGGTCATGATGCGCACCATCGCGGAGTCGGGTGCCGGCATGTCCGGCGCCTCCGCCGTGCACATCAACGTGTTCGGCCTCAACCCCGTCGTCGTGTTCGGCACGGAAGAACAGCGCAGGCGCATGCTGCCGCCGATGGTCGAAGGCCGCGAGAAGGCGTGCTTCGCCGTCACCGAGCCCAATACCGGCCTCAACACCACGCAGCTCAAGACCCGCGCGGTCGCCAAGAACGACCGCTACATCGTCAACGGCCAGAAGGTGTGGATCTCGACCGCGCAGGTCGCGCACAAGATCCTGCTGCTGGCGCGCACCACGCCGCTGGAAGAGGTGCGCTCGCCCACCCACGGCCTCAGCCTGTTCTATACCGATTTCGACCGCAACAGGATCAAGGTCCACGAGATCGAGAAGATGGGCCGTAAGATCGTCGATTCCAACGAGCTGTTCTTCGAGGACTTTGAAATTCCGATGGAGGACCGGATCGGCGAAGAGGGCAAGGGCTTCGAGTACATCCTCGAAGGCATGAACCCCGAGCGCATCCTGATTGCCGCGGAAGCGGTCGGCCTCGGCAAGCTCGCGCTGTCGCGCGCCACCGAATACGCCAAGACCCGCGTCGTGTTCAATCGTCCGATCGGCAAGAACCAGGGTATCCAGCATCCGCTCGCAGTGAACTGGGTCGAGCTCGAGGCCGCCTGGCTGATGGTGATGTCGGCGGCGTGGCAATACGACAAGGGCATGCCGTGCGGCGCCGCCGCCAACGCCGCGAAATATCTCGCAGGCGAAGCGGGCTTCTCGGCCTGCGAGCAGGCGGTGATGACCCATGGCGGCTTCGGCTATGCCAAGGAATTCCACGTCGAGCGCTACTTGCGCGAAGTGCTGATCCCGCGCATCGCGCCGGTCAGCCCGCAGCTCGCGCTCAGCTTCATCGCGGAAAAGGTGCTGGGGCTGGCGAAGTCGTACTGAACGAGTCTTGTGGCGCAAACCAAATAGGGCTGCCTATTCGGCGGCGATCCGCTCCATCGCCATGGCACGAAGCCTGGCGCGCTGGATCTTGACGCCGTTGGCGCTGTCGGTGACGGGGAAGGCGTCCACCACATAGATCCGCGCCGGCACCTTATAGCCGGCGAGCCGCTCGCGCAGGCGTGCGACCAGCGTCTCCTGCATTGGCGGCTGCTTTGCCGGGATCACGAAGGCGACGCAGCGCGCCTGGCCCTTCAGATCGACTGCAACCACCTGGGCGTCGGCAACGCCGGTGCACGATTTGAGCTCGTCCTCGATCTCGCCGGGCGCGACCAGGAAACCGCCGAGCCGCATTGCATCGCCGGCGCGGGTCTCGTAGGCGAAGGAGCCGTCGCCGCGCAGCCGGCCGATGTCCCCGGTGCGGAAGAACCCGTCCGCGGTGATCGCATCGCGCGTCGCATCCGGGTTGTTGAAATAGCCGAGAAAGCGCGAGGGCGCGCTGATCTCGATCTCGCCGGAAGCGCCGAACGACGCAAGCTCGCCGGTCTCGGTGTCGCGCACGCGCACCTTCGCGTCGGCCGACATCGGCCAGCCGCCACCCTCGATGCGGTCGGCGAAGGCATCGCCGGGGCGGGCGATCGAGAACAGGGCCTGCACCTCGCTCGAGCCGTAGAGGCCATAGAGTGGCGTGCCGCGCGCTTCAGCCTCCGCGGCCAGCTCGCGCCAGCCGGGCTGAAACGCGGCGAAGCCGCAGACCTCGAGATCCGGAAATGGGCGTGGCGCATCGGTGAGGGCGAGAATGCGCCGGAACATCTCGTCCGAGCCGAACGTGTGTGTGATCCTGCACTCGCCCAGGATCTTCAGGGCCGGCGCCGCCTCGAAGGCGTCGAGCACATGAATGGTCGCGCCCGCGGCGATGAAGCCGAGCAGGCTGGTCATGCCGAAGGTGCCGCAGAACGGCAGCATGGCCAGCAGCGAATGACGCTGGTGATCGAGTTGGAGCGCGTGGGCGACGGAGGCGGCGTGCGTCGCCAGCGTCCGCTGCGAATGTGCGACGAGCTTCGGCCCCTTGGTGGTGCCCGACGTCGTGTAGAGCAGGACCGGCAGGTCGAGATCATCCTGCGCCGCAGGGGCGGGCGGATAGGGCCTGTCGAAGGCATCGAACCGCACGCAGGGCCAGTGCGCCGGGATCGCATCCGCGCCGACCACGGCAAGCTTTTGCAGCGCGGGCACCTCGGCCTTGGCGATATCGGCGAGGATGGCGGCAAAGTCGATCGAGCGGAAAGCGGCCTCGACCACCATCAGCCTGGCAGCGGACACCTTGAGCAGGTGCGCGACTTCCGCGCTGCGGTAGCGCGTGTTGACGGCGGCGACGACCGCGCCGAGCCGCGCGGCGGCGAACAGCAGTGCCAGCCATTCGATCCGGTTGACCAGCCAGACCGCGACGACGTCGCCCTTGCCGATGCCTTGGGCCGAAAGCCAGGCGGCGGTCTGCTCGACCTTCGTCGAGAATTCCGCGCGAGAGACGGGTGTGCCGTCGAATACCAGGGCAGGATCGGCAGCGGTTTCGATCCGGATCAGTGATTGCAGCGAAAAATCGTTGGTGCTCATGGCAACCGAAGTAACCCGATCGCGCCAAGCTGTCTACTTGGTGCCGAACATCCGGTCGCCGGCATCGCCCAGGCCCGGCACGATGTAGCCGTGGTCGTTGAGCCGCTCGTCGATCGCGGCGGTCCAGATCGGCACGTCGCCATGCTCGCTCTGAAACTGGGCGATGCCCTCGGGCGCGGCCAGAAGGCAGACGAAACGGATGTCGCGGGCGCCGCGCGCCTTGAGCAGGGAGGCGCCGGCGCAGGCAGAGTTGCCAGTTGCCAGCATCGGATCCATCAGGATCACGGTGCGGTCGGACAGATCCTGCGGCGCCTTGAAGTAATATTCCACGGCCTGCAACGTCTCGGGGTCGCGGTAGAGCCCGATATGGGCGATGCGCGCCGAAGGCATCAAGGCGAGCATGCCGTCGAGGAAGCCGACGCCGGCACGCAGGATCGGCGCCAGCGTGAGCTTCTTGCCGGCGATCTTGGGTGCCCGCATCGGCGCGATCGGCGTCTCGATCTCGACCAGCTCCAGCGGCAGGTCACGCGTCACCTCGTAGCAGAGCAGCATCCCGATCTCGTTCAGGATCTCGCGAAAGCTCTTGGTCGAACGGTCCTTCTCCCGCATCAGGGAGAGCTTGTGCTGGACCAGGGGGTGGACGACGACGTTGACGTTGCTGGTGCTCATGAAATCGATCTACACGCTTCCGTGAAACTGCGCCAGATCGGGTTGGCCTTTTCCGCGGGATAGCTGGCTTCAACCGGGCCTCGCCACCGCGCTGCGTTCTCGGTTGCTCGCCTCGTAGGCAGCATGGTCAGCTCGCGATCGATCGCGGTACGAGCTCGGACGAGCTAGACTCCAAGCCCCCGCGCCACCAGCGTGATCACGAGCGTCAGGATGCCGCCCCAGACCAGGCTCAGCGTCATCGTCAGAATGGTCACGGCGACTGCCTGCTCCAGCGTTCCCTTGAAGGGCTGCATGCTACCCGTCCGAGGCCGGATTCGCAGTGATGTGCATCCCCAGCAGCAATGAGCCCATCAATGCGACCAGGATGACGATCTTGAGTTCGATCATGTCGTTACCTCGCAAGGCGTGCCGGGCGCCGCTTCACCCGATCCAGCCATCGCGCCGCCAGCGCGACCAGCGGATTGCCCTCGTTCGTGAGGTCGAGCTCGAAGGTCTCGGCCGGAAGCCCGCCGGTCAGGCGGGGAGATGCCAGACATGGATTGCGGTTCTCAGCGCGATCAGCGCGGTGAGCACGCTGCCCATCGAGAGCAGGGCAAGCGCCTGGAGCGCGATACGCTTGAGCTGGGTCTTGCGCGCTTCGGAGATGCGCGCCGTGCGTTCGGCCCCGAAGGGCCGGTTAAAACCATGTGTCAGGATCGACATCGTGGAAGTCCTCGTCCTTGGCGCAGCGAGACGGCCGCTCCAATCTGCCGGTTATGATGTCCATCGTTGCGTAGGATTGCGAGATGAGCGCCGGCGCGCTCGCATAGGAATATCATAAGGATGCGGATCCTCGCGCCGGCAGCCCTCTGAAGAGATCGGGGTTCCGCTGCGGTCGCGGGGCCTGAGACGGCGCGGGATCCGTATGCGTGATCCCGACCGCTGCGGCAAAGGCGAGGCGCAGCCGCGGCGCTTCGATCTGCTTGCAGAAGCGGTCCAGGATGTCCGCTGCGTTCTGTAGCTGCCCGCTGATGGCTGCGCAGAGCTGGGAACTGCTTCGCCGGAAGAAGTGGAACGTCTCGTCGCCGGTGCGCCGTCCGCCGAGGCGATCGAGCTCCGCCGCGAGCGCTGCAACGTTGAGCCTGTCGCACTCATCTTGCGTCACGGCAAAGCGCAGCAGCGCCAGTTTCCAGGCGTTGAGCAGCCTGTAAGATCCATCGAGCGGGTTGAGCATGCAATTCCGGGCGGCCTCTGCGCATCACGCTCCGACGCCGTCGATCAATTCTTCGTCGGCGATCGCAGCGAATGCGCGCACCACGCCTCTCTGCGCGGCTGCGTTCAGCGGCACGATAGGAAGCCTGGTGGCTGCCGACATCAAGCCAATGACGTTGAGAGCGTATTTGAGCGCGGCCGGACTTTCCCTGGACAGGCAGGCGATGAGCGGGATCAGGCGCTGGTGCAGATAACGGGCGGATTGCAGCCGGCCCTGCCTGAGATGTGAGAAGATCGTGCGACAGAGATCCGGCGCGATGTTGGCGACTTCCGAGATGGCGCCGTCGCCGCCGTCTGCGATGAAGCCGAACGCGGTGGCGTCGTCGCCGGAGAGAAAGCGAAAGCTTGCCGGCAGGTTGCGGGACAGCCGCATCGGACGGGTGATGTCACCACTCCCGTCGCGCAGCCCGACGAACTGGCGGGACTCGACCAGACGCAGAAGCGTCTCGTCGGCAAGCGGCCGCAGCGTGCGGGAGGGATTATCGTGCAGGATCACGGGCAGTCCGATCGCGCCGGCGATGGTACGGAAATGCGCGAGCATGCCCTCCTGCATCGGCTTGTTGTAGGCGGGCACGACCGACATGACGGCATCGGCGCCAGCGGCCTCTGCGCGCCGCGCAAGCTCGATGGCGTGGCTGGTTGCGTTGGAGACCGCGCCAGCGATGACCCGCACGCGGCCGCGGGCGACGTCGACCGCGGTGCGAATGACGAGCTCCTGCTCGGCCGGCGAAAGCGTCGGCGCTTCCCCGGCCGTCTCGCAGACCACGATGGCGGGAACGCCGGCCGCGACCTGCCGCTCGCAGAGCGCGGCGAATGCCTTGAGATCGATCGCATCTGCCGCGTCGAACGGGGTCGGCAGGTCTGGAATGAATCCGGTGAACCAGGCGGCGGGAGGGACGAGCATGGTTTTCCCCTGTTGGCGCCGGCTCAGGCGGCGCGTTGCGAGACGTCGCCCGGATGCTTGCCCATGTCGAGCTCGATCTCGCGCGGCAGCTCGACGATGGTCTCGGGGTGCTGTCCGTTCTCGAACAGCGCATATTTGACGGCCTGGGCGCGGCTGACGAACAGGCCGCCGTAAAGGCCGTTCTGTTCCTGGGCGACCCATTGTCCCCGGCGGTTCCTGCCGATGAAGACGATGGTCGAAGGCGAGCTGCACGAGGGAGGTTCGACGAGTTTCACGGGTTTGATCCTTCTGAACGACGCCGGCTCGGGACGCATGTCCTTGCCGGCGCGCTCAATATCCTCAGTCGCGAATATGATTTCGAGGGCGGCTGCGCAGCGATCTCATAGGAAGATCATAAAGCCGGCAGTGCGACGTCAGGCCGGATCATTGACGATGTGGACCAGCGCGAACAGCGCGCCGAAGGCGACAGCTTCGTCCCAATGATTGAGTGCAGCCCCGAACAACGGCTCCCGCCTGACGAGGCTGGCGAGCGCGCACAGGATGATCGACATCCAGAGCAGGACGGCAAGGCTCCGGCCAAAGCCGACGCTGCCAAATGCGGCAAAGCCAATGAGCAGCGCGAGGCGGACGGCGAAACGCGCGATCACGCGCAACGGGCTCAGCGTGCGCGGCATGTCCGGAGCTTGCGGCATGGCGTCGGATCTAGCCGAAATTGTCGCAGACGACCGGCTCGCAGAGCGGATCCGGGACGGGACGGACGGAAGGAACGCTCGGCCGCGACACATCCACCGCCAGCGCCCGCACATCGAGGAACGCCGACAGCAGGGCGAGCGCGAGGTCGGCATGGCGCGCCTCGACCGCGGCATCGAGCCAGTCAGGCAGCTCGCGCTCGCGCGACAGTGCGCAATGCCACTCGCCCTCGTCATAGGCGATGCGGCGGACCTGCCACATTGGCAGCTCCAGCTCCAGCAGCGCCAGCGCCGCATCGGCCCATGCCTCGGCGTCGATCAGGCGCGCGAGGCGTGCGGTGCGCCCGCTCTGTCCGAGCGCGGGGATGCGCCGGCAGACGTGACCGATGATGTCGAGCATCAACGGCCGCGTCATCGCCTGCGCATTGCGCAATCGGTCGCCGAGTGATGGCGGATCGTAGCGTCGGAGAGCAGCGGTCATGTCAGGCCTCCTGGAGTTGGTGTCGGTCAGTCGGCCGGCCTCTCCAAGATGGCTGGAAGGACATTTGAAAACGAGATGAGGGCGAGGCAGAAGATATAGGGATGTCATAGGTGTACGGACCCCTCCGCGTAGTGCGATCGTCTCCCGGCTCTCGTCTTCGCCGAGGGTGGAGGCTTACAGAAGCAGGGCTTTTCGAAAGACTGTGGCCTCTGCCCGCTGTAATAATTGCCGGCGAAAATGGGTGGATGGCGTCGCTGCGCGGCCTGCTCGATACAACCGCCCGCAATGGATCGTCGATGTCACGTGGCCGCCCGCCCGCGACGTGCCGGCCTTTATGAGATTCCTATAACATCGCCATAGGCCTCATCTCGAAAACCTATGTGCGCGGTGGCACCTGATCGCCATCAAGTTCCCGGTCGGGAGAGGCGCGCATTGCACGCGCTTGTAAGAGGCCGGACGCCGGAATCGAGGGACGGGTCATGCCGGATACCGTCTCGCACTGAGGAGTATCGTCATGATGGACATTCTGATGGTGGCGCTTGCCATCGCCTTCTTCGCGCTCGCGATCGGTTACACCTACGCCTGCGAACGGCTGTGACGGAGCGGACCATGATCTTCGACTATACGCTCGCCGGCGCCGTCTCGTTCGGCCTCCTGGTCTATCTCACCTACGCACTGCTGCGGCCCGAGCGGTTCTGACGCCGTGCTGCTGCTTGTCGAATTGCTGCTGGCCGACGCTGCGCTCGTCGCGGGCCTGCTTGCGTTGCTCCTGCCGCTCTTGCGCCGGACCCAAAGCCTGAAGGGTTAATGCCATGACTGTCATCGGTTGGCTCCAGATCATTCTTTATTGTGCGATTGTCGTCGCGCTGGCCAAGCCGCTCGGCTGGTACATGACGCGCGTGTTCAACGGCGAGCGCACGTTCCTGTCGCCCGTCCTGCGCCCGATCGAGGCCGGCATCTATTGGATCTCCGGTGTCGACGAGAAGCGGGAGCAGCACTGGATGACCTACACGGTCGCCATGCTGTTGTTCCATGTCGGCGGATTCCTCATCATCTACGGCCTGATGCGGCTCCAGGCCATGCTGCCCTTTAATCCGGCCGGGCAGTCCGCGGTCGCCGAAGATCTATCGTTCAACACCGCGATGTCCTTCATCACCAACACCAACTGGCAGAATTACGGCGGCGAGAGCACGTTGTCCTATCTGACCCAGATGGTCGGCCTCACGCACCAGAATTTCCTGTCGGCGGCGACCGGCATCGTGCTCGCGGTCGCGCTGATCCGCGGCTTTGCCCGCGCCTCGATGCGCACCGTCGGCAATTTCTGGGTCGATGTGACCCGCTGCACGCTCTACGTCCTGCTGCCGATCTGCATCGTCTACGCGCTGTTCCTGGTGTCGCAGGGCATGCCGCAGACGCTCGGGGCCTATGTCGAGGCGACCACGCTCGAAGGCGCGAAGCAGACCATCGCGGTCGGCCCGGTCGCCTCGCAGGTCGCGATCAAGATGCTCGGCACCAATGGCGGCGGCTTCTTCAACGCCAATGCGTCGCACCCCTTCGAGAACCCGACCGCGCTGTCGAACTTCGTGCAGATGCTGTCGATCTTCGCGCTCGGCGCGGCGCTCACCAATGTGTTCGGCCGCATGGTCGGCAACCAGCGTCAGGGCTGGGCGATCCTCGCCGTGATGGGCGTGCTGTTCATTGCCGGCGTCGGCGTCTGCTATTGGGCGGAAGCCAGCGGCACCTCGACCATGCATGCGCTGGGCCTGACCGGCGGCAACATGGAAGGCAAGGAGGTCCGCTTCGGCATCGTCGCGTCCTCTCTGTTCGCCGTGATCACCACGGCCGCCTCCTGCGGTGCCGTCAACGCCATGCACGACAGCTTCACCGCGCTCGGCGGCATGATTCCGCTGATCAACATGCAACTCGGCGAGATCATCGTCGGCGGCGTCGGCGCCGGCATGTACGGCATGCTGCTGTTCGTCATCCTCGCGATCTTCGTCGCGGGCCTGATGGTCGGCCGCACGCCGGAATATGTCGGCAAGAAGATCGAGGCGCGCGAGGTCAAGATGGCGATGCTCGCCATTCTCGTCCTGCCGCTGATGATCCTCGGCTGGACCGCCGTCGGCGTGGTCTATCCGGCGGCAGTCGCCTCCATGGCGAATGCCGGACCGCACGGCTTCACCGAAGTGCTGTACGCCTTCACCTCGGGGACGGGTAACAACGGCTCGGCCTTCGCGGGCCTCACCGGCAACACCTTCTTCTACAATCTCACGCTCGCCAGCGCGATGTTCGTCGGCCGCTTCTTCATGATCGTGCCGGCGATGGCGATCGCGGGATCGCTCGCGGCCAAGAAATCGATCCCGCCGTCGATGGGCACGTTCCCGACCACCGGAGGCCTGTTCGTCGGCCTCGTCGTCGGCGTCATCCTGATCATGGGCGGCCTGACCTTCTTCCCGGCGCTCGCGCTCGGCCCGATCGTCGAGCATCTGGCGATGAACGCCGGCAACCTGTTCTGATCCAGCTTTTTCGGAGTGACCTCCATGGAATCTGTCCATAAACCCAACAAGCGCATGCCGGTCTCGGCGATGCTGGATCCCAAGATCGTGATGCCCGCGATCGGCGCGGCCTTCGCCAAGCTCGACCCGCGCGCCATGATCAAGAACCCGGTCATGTTCGTGGTCGAGATCGTCGCCGCGCTCACCACGGTGATCTTCCTGCGCGATCTCCTGACCGGCGGGGAAAATCTCGGCTTCACCTTCCAGATCATCCTCTGGCTGTGGTTCACCGTGCTGTTCGCCAACCTTGCTGAAGCAGTAGCCGAGGGCCGCGGCAAGGCGCAGGCCGAGACGCTACGCAAGACCCGCACCGAGAGCCAGGCCAAGCTGCTGAGCGGCGCAGGCCGCGACTTCAGGCTCGTATCAGGCACGAGCCTGAAGGTCGGCGATCTCGTGCTGGTCGAGGCGGGCGACACGATCCCCTCGGACGGTGAAGTGATCGAGGGCGTCGCCTCCGTCAATGAAGCCGCCATCACCGGTGAATCGGCGCCCGTGATCCGCGAATCCGGCGGCGACCGCTCGGCGGTGACCGGCGGCACGCAGGTGCTGTCGGACTGGATCCGCGTCCGCATCACGGCAGCCCAGGGCTCGACCTTCATCGACCGCATGATCAAGCTGGTCGAGGGTGCCGAGCGGCAGAAGACGCCGAACGAGATCGCGCTCAACATTCTGCTCGCCGGCCTCACCATCATCTTCGTGTTCGCCACCGTGACGATCCCGAGCTACGCGGCCTATGCCGGCGGCTCGATCTCGGTGATCGTGCTGGTGGCGCTGTTCGTGACGCTGATCCCGACCACGATCGGGGCGCTGTTGTCGGCGATCGGCATCGCCGGCATGGACCGCCTGGTCCGCTTCAACGTGCTGGCGATGTCGGGCCGCGCGGTCGAAGCCGCCGGAGATGTCGACACGCTGCTGCTCGACAAGACCGGCACCATCACGCTCGGCAACCGGCAGGCGACCGCGTTCCGCCCCGTCCGCGGAGTGACCGAGCAGGAGCTGGCAGACGCAGCCCAGCTCGCCTCGCTCGCCGACGAGACCCCGGAAGGCCGCTCCATCGTCGTGCTGGCGAAGGAGAAGTATGGCATCCGCGGCCGCGACATGGCGGAGTTGGGGGCCACCTTCATCCCGTTCACGGCGCAGACGCGCATGAGTGGCGTCGATGCCGGCGGCTCGTCGGTGCGCAAGGGTGCGGTCGATGCCATGCTGAACTATGTCGGCGGCGGCGCTCCGAGCGCGGTCGCTTCCGGCAACACGGCGCGGTCGATGCAGTCTGCCGCGCTTTCCGAGCTCGGCCGCGAGATCCAGGCGATTGCCGATGACGTGTCGAAGTCCGGCGGCACGCCGCTTGCTGTCGCCAGGGACGGCAAGCTGCTCGGGATCGTCCAGCTCAAGGACATCGTCAAGGGTGGCATTCGCGAGCGCTTCGCCGAGCTGCGCCGCATGGGTATCCGCACCATCATGATCACCGGCGACAATCCGATGACGGCCGCCGCCATCGCCGCGGAAGCCGGCGTCGACGACTTCCTGGCGCAGGCAACCCCCGAGGACAAGCTCAAGCTGATCCGCGACGAGCAGGCCAAGGGCAAGCTGGTCGCCATGTGCGGCGACGGCACCAATGATGCGCCGGCGCTCGCCCAGGCCGATGTCGGTGTCGCCATGAACACCGGCACCCAGGCCGCCCGCGAGGCCGGCAACATGGTCGACCTCGACTCCAACCCGACCAAGCTGATCGAGGTGGTCGAGATCGGCAAGCAGCTCCTGATGACGCGCGGTGCGCTGACGACGTTCTCGATCGCCAATGACCTCGCCAAGTATTTTGCGATCATCCCGGCGATGTTCCTGGCGTTCTACCCGCAGCTCAACGTGCTCAACGTCATGAACCTGTCGAGCCCGCAGAGCGCCATCCTGTCGGCGATCATCTTCAACGCGCTTGTCATCATTGCGCTGATCCCGCTCGCGCTGAAGGGTGTCGCCTATCGCGCGGTCGGTGCCGGCGCGCTGCTCCGGCGCAACCTGCTGATCTATGGCCTGGGCGGAATCGTCATTCCCTTCATCGGCATCAAGGCGATCGACCTCCTGGTGACCGCCTTGCATCTGGCCTGACATGTCATCGCGAGCGACGAGGCGATTCTGCCAGACCCTCATCCTGAGGAGCGCGGAACGCGCGTCTCGAAGGATGAAGGCCCGGCTGGTGGCCTCGCCCTTCGAGACGCCGCGCAGGCGCGGCTCCTCAGGGTGAGGGTCCGGCTTCCCAGCTCACAGTGACAGAATAATTGGAGACTCAACATGCTCAGAGAAATCCGCCCCGCCATCGTCCTCTTGCTGGCGCTCACCGCCATCACCGGTCTTGCCTATCCGCTCGCGATGACCGCCATTGCCGGAACGTTGTTTCCCGTGCAGGCGCAGGGCAGCCTGATCGAAAAGGACGGCAAGGTGATCGGCTCCGCCCTGATCGGGCAGGAATTCAAGGACGACAAGTACTTCCACGGCCGCCTCTCGGCGACGCTTGCGCCGGACCCGAATGATTCGACCAAGACGGTGTCGGCCCCCTACAACGCCGCCAATTCGGGCGGCTCCAACCTCGGTCCGACCAGCAAGGTGCTGGCCGACCGGTTGAAGGAGGACGTGGACAAGCTGAAGGCCGAGAATCCGAACGCGGCCGTGCCGGTCGACCTGGTGACGACCTCGGCCAGCGGCCTCGACCCGAACATTTCGCCGGAAGCGGCGCAATTCCAGGTGCCGCGCGTGGCGAAGGCGCGGAATCTGCCTGAGGATCAGGTCAAACAGCTTGTGACCGCCAACACCGAAGGCCGTCTGCTCGGCCTGCTCGGCGAACCCAGGGTTAACGTTCTGGCGCTGAATCTCGCGCTCGATCGCATCGCCGCGAAGTAGCAGTCTAGGCTCGCAGCGCGCGGATGATTATATTCGATGGGGAAGCCTTCCTCTCGCTCTCCCCGTTTGCGGGGAGGGGCGAAATGACAGGCGGAGAACGTAACGGATAGACAAGCCGTCCTGATGGTCCGAGAGCGCCGCGACCCCGAACAACGTCCATCCCCGGAGGCACTGCTGGAAGCGGCGCGCCGGGAGGAGAGCGTGAGCGGCAAACTGAAGATCTTCGTCGGCGCCGCTCCCGGCGTCGGCAAGACCTACGAGATGCTGCAAAGCGCCCATGCCAAGCGCAAGGCCGGCATCGATGTCGTGGTCGGGTTCGTCGAGACTCATGGCCGCGCCGAGACCGAGGCGCTGGTGCGCGGCCTCGAAGTGGTCCCGCGCAAGAGGCTGGAGTACCGCGGCCAGATTGTCGAGGAGATGGATCTCGACGCGGTGATCGCGCGGCGGCCGCAGATTGCGCTGGTCGACGAGCTCGCCCACACCAATGCGCCCCTTTGCCGCCATCCCAAGCGCTATCTCGACGTCGAGGAGCTGCTCTCCCACGGCATCGATGTCTATACCGCCGTCAACATCCAGCACATCGAGAGCCTGAACGACGTCGTCGCCCAGATCACCCATGTCCGGGTGCGCGAGACCGTGCCGGATTCGGTGTTCGACCGCGCCGATGCGATCGAGCTGATCGACCTCACGCCAGACGATCTGATCCTCCGGCTGAAGGAGGGCAAGGTCTATGTGCCCAAGCAGGCCGAGCGGGCGCTGGAGCATTATTTCTCGCCGGGCAACCTCACCGCGCTCCGTGAGCTCGCACTGCGGCGCACCGCCGAACGGGTCGACGAGCAGCTTCTCAATCACATGCAGGCGAATGCGATTTCCGGGCCCTGGGCCGCGGGCGAGCGCATCCTCGTCTGTGTCAGCGAGGATGCACGCGCCGCCGGTCTCGTGCGCTACACCAAGCGGCTGGCCGACCGGCTGCATGCGCCGTTCACCGCGATCTCGATCGAGACGCGGCGATCCCTGCAATTGTCCGACGAGGAGCGCGATCGGCTGGCCGACACGTTGCGGCTGGCGGAAGCTCTCGGCGGCGAAGCGCTGACCATTCCCGCCGTCGGCCGGCGTATTGCCGATGACGTCGTCAATTTCGCGCAAGGCAACAACGTTACCCAGATCGTGATCGGCAAGTCGACGCGCTCGCGCTGGTTCGAGATGACGCGCGGCTCCGTCGTGCACGACCTGGTGCGCAGCGCCGGCAACATCACCGTCCACGTCATCGCCGGTGACCAGCTGCCCGGCGAGGCCGCGCCCAAGACCGCGGTGCAGACCGCTGCGCGCACGGAGCCGTTCAACCCGCTGCCCTATCTGAAGGCGCTCGGGATCGTGCTGATTGGCCTCGGCGCCGCGGAGCTGATCCAGCCCCGTTTCGGCATCGAGAACGTCGACCTCGTGCTGCTGACGGCGGTGGTCGTGGTTGCCGTGCGCTTTGGCTTATGGCCGTCGCTGCTGGCGACCGTCGCGGCTTCCCTGTCCTACAATTTCTTCTTTCTGCCGCCACTCTACACCTTCACGATCACCGACCCGACCAATGTCGCCGCCTTCCTGCTGTTCCTGGTGGTCGCGATGATCGTCTCCAATGTCGCCGCGCGCGTGCGCATCCAGGCCGACACCGCCATCGGCCGGATCAGGATGACCGAGCAGCTTCATGCCTTCAGCCGCAAGCTCGCCGGCACCGCCACGCTCGACGACGTGCTGTGGGCGACCGCCTACCAGATCGCGTTGATGCTGAAGGTGCGCGTGGTGCTGCTGTTGCCGGAGGAGGGCCTGCTCACCGTGAAGTCCGGCTATCCGCCCGAGGATGAGCTCGATCAGGCCGACCTGGCTGCGGCCAACTGGGCCTGGAGCAACGATCGCCCCGCCGGCCGCGGCTCGGACACCTTGCCGGGCGCCAAGCGGCTGTTCCTGCCGATGCGCACCGGGCGCGGCCCGATCGGCGTCATCGGCATCGACAACGACCGCACCGGCCCGCTGCTGACGCCGGACCAGCGCCGGCTGCTCGATGCGCTGGTCGACCAGGGCGCGCTCGCGATCGAACGCGTGCTGCTGGTCGAGGACATGGACCGCGTCAAGCGCACCGTCGAATCCGAGCGACTGCGCTCGGCGCTGTTGACCTCGATCTCGCATGATCTGAAGACGCCGCTCGCCTCCGTGCTGGGGGCGGCCTCCACGATGCGCGATCTCGCCGGCGCCCTCTCCGACACCGAGAAGCGCGACCTGCTCGCCACCGTGATCGACGAATCCGAGCGGCTCAACCGCTTCATTGCCAATCTGCTCGACATGACCAAGCTCGAATCCGGCGCTATCGTGCCCAACACGGCGCGGCACGATCTCGGCGAGATCGTCGGCAGCGCGCTGCGGCGCGCCAGCAAGATTCTCAACGCGCACAAGGTCGAGCTGGTGCTGGCCGCCGATCTGCCGATGCTCCAGCTCGATGCCGTGCTGTTCGAGCAGGTGCTGTTCAATCTGCTCGACAATGCCGCCAAATACTCGCCGTCCGAGACCACGATCTCGATCCGCGGCCGGCGCGAGAGCGGGCATGTCGTGCTCGAGATCGCCGACGAGGGAGCCGGCATTCCGCCTGACGAGCTCGAGAGCGTGTTCGACAAGTTCTATCGCGTGCAGAAAGGCGATCACGTCCGTCCCGGCACCGGGCTCGGGCTCGCCATCTCCCGCGGCTTCGTCGAGGCGATGCGCGGCACGATCTCCGCTGCCAATCGCAGCGAGCGGAGCGGCGCGATCCTCACCATTCGCCTGCCCATCCCGGCAGCGAGCCACGCATTGGATACCGCCGCATGAGCGCTGCTCCGATCAAGGTCCTGGTCATCGACGACGAGCCGCCGATCCGCAAACTGCTGCGGATGGGGCTGACCACGCAGGGCTATGAGATCCTGGAAGCGTCGAACGGCAGGACTGCGCTGGAGAAGCTTGACGAAGGGCCGGCGCTGATCATCCTCGATCTCGGCCTGCCCGACGTTCAGGGGCACGAACTGCTCCGCACCATCCGCGCCCGCAACGAAGCCGTGCCGATCGTGGTGCTGTCGAGCCGCGGCGACGAAGCCGGCAAGGTGCAGGCGCTCGATCTCGGCGCCGACGATTATCTGACCAAGCCGTTCGGCATGGAGGAGCTTTTGGCGCGCCTGCGCGCCGCGCTGCGCCACCAGCTTCAGGTCAAGGGCGAGCGTCCTGTGTTCCGCACCGGCGATCTCTCGGTCGATCTCGTCCGCCGCATCGTCAAGGTCGGCGAGCGCGAAGTGAAGCTTTCGCCGAAGGAGTATGACCTGTTGCGCGTGCTGGTGCAGCACGCCGGCAAGGTGCTCACCCACCGCTTCCTGCTCAATGAGCTCTGGGACGAGTTGACCGACGCGCAATATCTGCGCGTCTACGTCCGCCAGCTCCGCCAGAAGATCGAAGCAGATCCGGAACGGCCGCAATATGTATTGACGGAGACGGGGATCGGCTACCGGTTGAAGGCGGGGGACTAGAGCATGATCCGGAAAAGTGCGCAGCGGTTCTCCGAAAAGATCATGCTTGAACAACAACCTAAAGCGCGATGACGATTCACCCTAATCGCATCGCGCTTTAGCACCGTCAATCGAGCCGTCATGGCCGGGCTTGTCCCGGCCATCCACGTGCATCAGCGCACGGGATAGACGTGGATGCCCGGGTCAAGCCCGGGCATGACGACGGAGGTTGAGGCGCGAGCTCACGTCGAGTCGGATTAGCCCGCCTTCCGGTGCCTCGCCGCCGTCCGGTGCGTCTTCTTCGCGGCGCGATGCCGTCCGGTCGCACGCCGCGGATGTGACTTCGTCGCCGTCTTCTTGCCGCCGCGGCCCTTCAGGCTCTGCTTCAGCGCGTCCATCAGGCTGACGACGTTGCTCGGTCGTTCCTCGGGCTCCGGCAGCTCGATTTTCTTGCCGCTGGCCTTACGCTTCACGAGTGCCTTCAGCGCGTCCTCGTACGCGTCCTTGAATTTGCTGGGGTCGAAATGCGCCGCCTTGGTGCGCAGGATGTGGCCGGCGAGCTCGACCATGTCCTTGGTGATCTTCGGGCTCTTGATGTCGTCGAAGAACTGGTCCTCCTCGCGCAGCTCGTAGGGGAAACGCAGCGTGGTGCCGAGCAGGCCCTTGCCGAGCGGCTCGATCGCCATGACGTGCTCGCGGCTGGTCAGCACGATCTTGGCGAGCGCGACGCGTTCCTCGTCCTTCATGGCGTCGCGGATCACCGCGAAGGCATCGACCGCGGCCTTTCCGTCGGGCGCGATGTAGTAGGGATGGTTGAGGTAGCGCTGGTCGATCTCATCGCGCGGCACGAAGCTCTCGATGTCGATGGTGTGATTGCTCTCGATCTGGACCGCTTCGAGCTCTTCCGGCTCGATCTCCACATATTTGCCCTTGCGCAGCTCGTAGCCGCGGCCCTTCTGGTCGCTCTCGACGACGTCACCGGTCTCGGAATCGATCATCTGCTGCTTGAGCCGGTTCCCGGTCTCGCGGTTGATCAGGTGAAACCGCGTCTTCTCGGCCGCCGTGGTCGCCGGATAAAGCACGACCGGGCAACTGACCAGCGACAGCTTCAACGTTCCCTTCCAATAGGCGCGCGGGGCCATTCCGTTCTCCAGCGTTTTCAAGGCGTTTTGGAACCCCAACCGTCCCATAGGGTTTTGGTTCCGGGCGGGACTTTCGCCGTGATAGGCTCAATGCCGAAAGAGAAGCGGGACCGGTCGTGCTGCAAAAACTCTCCACTTACCGACAGAAGCGGGATTTCGAGAAGACGCCCGAGCCATCGGGCAAGACCGCAGTAGTGCCATCGAAACAGCGACGCTTCGTGATTCAGAAGCACGACGCGAGCCGGCTGCATTACGACCTCAGGCTCGAATTTGACGGCGTGTTCAAGTCCTGGGCGGTGACGAAAGGACCCTCGCTCGATCCGCACGACAAGCGGCTGGCAGTCGAGGTGGAAGACCATCCGCTCGACTATGGCGATTTCGAAGGCACGATTCCGGAAGGGCAATATGGCGGCGGCACGGTGATGCTGTGGGACCGCGGCACGTGGGAATCGGATGATCCGGAAGCCGGTTTCAAGAAGGGCGACCTCAAGTTCACCCTGCATGGCGAGAAGCTGCACGGAAGCTGGGTCCTGGTGCGCATGCGCAACGACCGCACCGGCGGCAAGCGCACCAACTGGCTCCTGATCAAGCATCGTGACGAATATGTCCGCGAAGGCGCGGACAACGACATTCTCGAGCAGGACAAGTCCGTCGCCTCCGGCCGCGCGATGGAGCAGATCGCCGAAGGCAAGGGCCGCGCGCCAAAGCCGTTCATGCTGGCCAAGGGCGCCAAGGGTCCCAAGGGCAAGGCCGATGCAATCTGGCAATCCAACCGTGCCGAGGAGATCAAAGGGCGCACGGTCAAGCCGGCGCCGCGCACCGTGCTGAAGGGCGGCAGAGCGGCGAAGAAGAGCGCCACGGCGGCGACGAGCGCCAAGAAAGTCGCGGAGATGCCGGATTTCGTCGCGCCGCAGCTCTGTACGCTGGTGGAGCGGCCGCCGTCCGACCAGGGCTGGTGCCACGAGATCAAGTTCGACGGCTACCGGGTGCAGCTCCGGGTCGAGGACGGCGAGGCGACGCTGAAGACGCGCAAGGGTCTCGACTGGACCGGCAAGTTCGCCTCCATTGCCGAGGAGGCGGCCGCGCTGCCGGACGTGATGATCGACGGAGAGATCGTCGCGCTCGACCACAATGGCGCGCCGAACTTCTCCTCGCTTCAGGCTGCGTTGTCCGATGGCAAGACCGACGAGCTGATCTTCTTTGCCTTCGATCTTCTGTTCGCCGAAGGCCAGGACTACCGCCGGCTGCCGCTCGAGGAGCGCAAGGCGCAGCTGAAGAAGCTGCTGGAAGCGCGCAAGCGGAAATCGAGCCAGATCCGCTATGTCGAGCATTTCGAGAGCGGCGGCGATGCCGTGCTGAAATCTGCCTGCAAGCTCGAGCTCGAAGGCGTGGTGTCGAAGAAGCTGAACGCGCCGTATCGTTCCGGCCGGACCGAGAGCTGGGTCAAGTCGAAATGCCGCGCCGGCCACGAGGTGGTGATCGGCGGCTACAAGACCACCAACGGCAAGTTCCGCTCGCTGATGGCCGGCGTTCAGCGCAGCGATCATCTCGCCTTTGTCGGCATGGTCGGCACCGGCTTCGGCGCGGACAAGGTCAAGCGCATCATGCCTGCGCTGAAAGCCGTAGCGGCCAGGGAAAGCCCGTTCGGCGGCAAGAATGCGCCGAAGAAGACCCGCGACGTGCACTGGCTGAAGCCGGAGCTCGTCGCCGAGATCGAATTCGCCGGCTTCACCGCCGACGGCAATATTCGCCAGGCGGCGTTCAAGGGATTGCGGCAGGACAAGCCGGCCGAGGAGGTCGAGGCGGAGACGCCTGTCGATACCGAGCTCGCCAAGCCCTCCGCCAGGAAGGCGGCGCGCACGAAGGCGAGCCGGCAATCGAAGCAGGCGGCTCAAAATGCCGAGGTCATGGGTGTCGTCATCTCCAAGCCGGACAAGGAGCTCTGGCCCGACGACGGCGATGGCGGCGTCGTCACAAAGCTGGACCTTGCCCGCTATCTCGAAGCCGTCGGCGAATGGATGATCGTGCACCTCAAGGGCCGGCCGTGTTCGCTGATCCGCGCGCCGGACGGCATCAGGGGCGAATGCTTCTTCCAGCGCCATGCGATGCAGGGGACGTCGAGCCTTCTGGAGCTCGCAAGAGTCTCCGGCGACCGCAAGCCCTACCTTCAGATCGACCGGATCGAGGGGCTCGCCGCCGTGGCGCAGATCGGCGGCGTCGAGCTGCATCCCTGGAATTGCGCGCCCTATGCTTACGACACGCCGGGCCGGCTGGTGTTCGATCTCGATCCCGCGCCCGACGTGGACTTCGCCGACGTCGTCGAGGCGGCCAGGGAGATGCGGCAGCGGCTGAGCGATATCGGCATGGACAGCTTCTGCAAGACCACGGGCGGCAAGGGCCTGCACGTCGTGGTGCCGTTGCTCTACGGCGCCCGTGATAAGGTAAGCTGGAAGGAGGCCAAGGCGTTCGCGCAGGGCGTCTGCCAGTGGATGGCCGACGACGATCCCGAACGATACCTGATCAACATGTCGAAGAAGCTGCGCAAGGGAAAGATCTTCCTGGATTATCTGCGCAACGACCGCATGTCGACCGCGGTCGCCCCGTTGTCGCCACGGGCGCGCGCCGGGGCCACGGTATCGATGCCGCTGACCTGGGCGCAGGTGAAGAGCGATCTCGATCCCAAGCGCTACACGCTGCGCACCGTGCCGGGCCTGTTGCCACGATCGAAAGCATGGGAGGGTTATGACGATGCCGCCGTTTCGATCAAGGCGGCGATGAAGAAGCTGGCCGGGAAGGTGAAGTAGGCGCTTTCCAAAACGTCACTCCGGGCTGCGCGAAGCGCAGACCCGGAATCCAGCAGTTTATGGCGCGGGGTACCGGGTTCGCGCGTGCGTGCTCCCCGGAAGAACCGCTCCGACTAGATCCGCCCCATCAGCAGCAGGATCAGCAGGATGATGATGACGAGCCCGAGGCCGCCGCCGCCGTAATAGCCGGTGCCGTAGAACGGCCCGCCGCCGATGCCGCTGAAGCCGCCCAGCAGGGCGATGATCAGGATGATCAGAATGATTGTGCCGATTGACATGCGAATCTCCTCCAGCCCTTTGTTGAAAGGGTCGTTTGCATCTATCCCGTCGTGCGGGTGCAACTTGCCGCAGGTTGTAAAGTTCCCGCGTTGAAACAAGTCCGAGGGTCCAACTTGCATGGAACCTTTGTGGGCCCAGCGGGCATGACTATGTTGATGAGCCATCACTGGACAGGGACCATGTCAGCACCGCTTGTCGTTTCCATCCCACATCGTCTCGGCCGCGAGGAGGCGGTGCGCCGGCTCAAGACGGGGCTTGGCCGCGCCGCTGCAAGCATTCCCGTGATGCAGGTCGAGGAGGAACGCTGGAGCGGCGACAGCATGAACTTTCGCATCCGCGCGCTCGGGCAGATCGCGACCGGCCAGGTCGACGTCGCCGACGACCATGTGAAGGTCGAGGTGGTGCTGCCCTGGCTGTTGCAGCGCTTTGCCGAGATGGCGCAGGCGACGATCAGGAAGCGCTGCCAATTGCTGCTGACCAAGGACGAGGGAAAGTAACTTCAGGCGCGTACGCGCCGCCGCGATGGCCTGATGGCATTTGCGGTTCGGGCCTCGATGACCGAGGCGGGACAATCGCGGAACGCCTGCGCGAGCGGCAAGTCGTTCCCGGCAAGGCCGGGCACGGTGTAGCCCGTGACGTCGATCGTCGCGTCCAGGCGCTCCGGCGCGGGCCATTCCCGGCCCGCCTGGGTGAATGGCGCGAACTGACGCCCGACCGCGACAATCGCGGCTGCGCGGCCATGGCGACGGGCGAAGGCGACGACATGGTCGGCATGTGCGCCCCGGACCTCCAGCGGCTGGTAGTCGCCCTGCGTGAAGACGTCGGCAAGCTCGTTGCGCAGCTTGAGGAGTTGCCGCGTCCAGGCCAGCTTGAGCCGGCCATCCGGCCAGGACTTGATCAGGCCACTCCAGTCCGGAGCTTCCAGTGAGGTCAGCGCCGCGTGGCGCGCGGCAAAGTCGACCGGGCGGCGGTTGTCGGGATCGACCAGCGACAGGTCCCAAAACTCGGTGCCTTGATAGAAGTCCGGCACGCCCGGCAGAGTCGCCTTGAGCGTGAGCTGGCTCAGCGAATTCAACGTGCCGAGCAGTGCGACGCGGCGAGCCAGCGTTTGCAATGCCTCCAGGAACTCAGTGGACCGGGCGGGGTCGAGGATCTTCTCGATGAAGTCCCGTATGCCGCTCTCATAGGCTTCGTGCGGGTTGAGCCAGCTCGTCTCCTCCTTGCCCTCGCGCGCGGCCTTGAGGGCATAGGCCTGGATCCGTTCGACGAAAGCGGCATCCGCCGGCTCCTGGAGCGGCCAGGCGCCGAGCAGGGTCTGGTAGAGCATGTATTCGAACGTCGCCGACGGCGCGCGGAAACTGCCCTGGTGTGCGAGATGCGGTGCGTTCAACACTTTCCAGCGTGCCACCGCGCTGGTCCATTCGCCGGGAATCTCACTCAGCGCCGCGATGCGCGTGCGGGCATCCTCGCCGCGCTTGGTGTCGTGGGTGGCCGTTGCGGTCATGCCTTGCGGCCATTCCCTGGCGCGCGTCTGCATGGCCTGGTGGAAGGCGGGAATGGTAAGGCCGGTGCTCGCGGGATCGCCGCCGACCTCGTTCAGCGCAAGCAGCCGGTGGAATTGATAGAACGCGGTGTCCTCCAGCGACTTCGCCATCATCGGCCCGGTGAATTGCTGCACCTTCAGCGCGAAGCGGCGCACGCGCGGGGCGCTGTGCGGGGGACGGCCGGGCTTGAGCAGGTCCATGGTGAGGGCGTCGCGCAGGAAGTCGAAGATGCCTTCGTCGGCGGCAAACCACTCCCCGCGGGCGCGCTCGATGGTATCCTCGATCAGCTTGCGGTCAGGTGCCGTTGGGCCGCTGTGCGTCAGGTAGGTGCGATAGACCGGGAAATGCAGCACATAGAGCTCGAGCGCCTGTCGCAGGCTGTCGGCTGAGAAGTCCCGTGTCGAGTAATGCCCGTTGGCGATGCGCGCGAGCAGACGCGACAGCACGGTGAATTCGCTGGCGAGCAACGTCTCCAGCACCCGCCGCTTGGCGTCCTTGACGTAAGGCGCAAGCCGCGGCGGCCGGTTGCTGATCTGCCGCCAGGTCTCGTCCAGCGCTTCGAGGCCTTTGGGATCGACCAGCACGTGGGTGATGACGTTCATCCATTCATAGCCCGTGGTGCCCTGGACGCCGGCGAAATGCGACAGGCGCTCGTGCTCGCACAGGATCTTTTCGATCACCGTATAGAACGGCTTTGTGTTGCCCTGGGCGTCGCGCACCAGCCGGCGCAAACGCTGGCAGTATTGTGCGGGGTCGCGCAGGCCGTCGATGTGATCGAGCCGGATTCCCTGCAATTTGCCGTCGGCGATGAGTTGCTTCACCAGCCGGTGCGTGGCGGCAAATGTGCCGGGATCCTCGACGCGCAGTCCGGCGAGCCCGTTGACGTCGAAGAAGCGGCGATAGTTGATGTCGCTGGAGGCAAGCCGCCAGTGCCCGAGCTTGTAGTGCTGGCGCTCCAGGAGATGATGCAGCGTCAGCGTCTGCGCCGGGCGGTCCTTGCCGGCGCGATAGGCGGCAAGGCCGCGACCGATGAGGTCGGCGGCGCCCGCGATCTCCTTGAGCTCGGTCTTGAAGCCGGGAGCTTCCTTGCGATTGGGACGGCGCAGCCCGGTGTAGCGGGTCGCGAGTGACAGCAGGCGCCTGCCGGGCTCCGTTTCCGCCGCGTCCGCCTCCTTGACGATCACGCGCAGAATTTCGCCATAGCGCTCCGGTGCGATCGGCAGGCGATGCTCGAAATACCAGGCCGAAAGGCTTCCCTCATCGGGATCGTAGCGCAGCTCGATGTCGCCGCGCTCCAGCGCCTCGCCGTAGGACGAGCCGAGGATCGGCAGCAGCACGCCGCCGCGGGCGCGAAAGGCCAGTTGATCCCAGTCGATGTCGAAGGAAGCGGCGTGCGGCGAGGCCTGGCCCCATTCCAGCACGTCGAGCCACCAGGGATTGTCGGCGAAATGCACGCCGACATGGTTGGGCACGAAATCGATGATGAGCCCGAGGTCGTGCTTGATCAGCGCCTCGCTCAGTCGCGCGAAGCCGGCCTCGCCACCGAGCTCGGGATTGAACTGGCTGTGATCGACGGTGTCGTAGCCGTGGGTCGAGCCCTTGCGCGCCTTCATCACCGGCGAGGCGTAGAGATGCGTGATCCCCAGCGCTTTGAGGTAAGGCACGATCGCGGCTGCCTTGTCGAAGTCGAAATCCGCGGTGAGCTGAAGCCGGTAGGTCGCGAGCGGAATGGCAGGAGGCATCTCAACCTCCGAGACGCCAGACCACCGACCAAGGCGGGAGCCGCTCGCCGGCGCCGCCCCAGATCGGCGTGCCTGCGCTGAGGGGGGAGGTGATCTCGTGATCCGACAGATTGGCGACGAGGCGCAACGTCGTGCCGTCGCCCATCCACCAATGCGCGGCGAGCAGGCCGTTGTCGGCCGCCTCGGCGTCGCCGAAGCTTGCGCCCTTGAGCCGGGGGATGATCTCCTTGCGACGGAGCGCGAGCAGGTCTTTCACCAGGGCGAGCCGCGCGTCCTGTTGCGGCGTGCGGCCGGTCCAGTCGAGCACGGCGGATTGCAGCGTTGCCGGATCGAGCGGGTCGGGCACCTCGTCGCCGTATTTTTCGTAAGCCCAGGCATACTCCTGCTTGCGGCCCTTGCGCACGGCCTCGGCGAGTCCACCTTGGAAATCGCAGAAGAACGGGAAGGGGACCGTCGAGCCCCATTCCTCGCCCTGAAACAGCATCGGCACCATCGGCGCGAGCAGGGTCACTGCGAGCGCAGCCTCGATCTGCTTTGGCGATGCCAGGCTTTCCAGCCGCTCGCCCAGCGGACGGTTGCCGATCTGGTCATGGTTCTGCAGGAAATTGACGAAGGTCGCCGGCGGCAGCTCCCCGCTCGGCTCGCCGCGCGGCCTCTTGCCCCAGAATTCGGAAACCTCGCCCTGATAGACGAAGCCGGACGCGAGCGCGCGCGCCAGGTCCATGCGCGGCGTCTGGTAGTCGGCGTAGTAACCGGCGAGCTCGCCGGTCAGCATCACATGCCAGACGTGATGATAATCGTCGTTCCACTGGCTGCGATATTTGCCGTTCGGCGGCTCTTGCGCGGCGTCGAGCAGGCTGGCGCGATTGTCGCCGTTCTCAAGCACGAGATGGATGTGGCGTCCCGTGGCCCTGGCGAGCTCGCCGGCGGCAACGCTCAGGTCCTGCAGCATCGATTGCTCGCCGGGGATCGCCATGATGTGGTTGGCGGCATCCAGCCTCAGGCCGTCGAAGCGGTAGTCGCCGAGCCAGGACAGCGCGTTCTCGACGGCAAAGGCTCGCGCCTGCGGCACGCGATAATCGATCGCACTGCCCCACGGCGTGTGCGCATCGGTGAAGAAGGTCGGCGCATAGCGGCCGAGGTAGTTTCCTTCCGGGCCGAAATGATTGTAGACCACGTCGAGAAACACCATCAGCCCGCGCAGATGCGCCTCGTCGATCAGCGTCTTCAGGTCTTCGGGCCGGCCATAGGTGCTGTCGGGCGCATACCACAGCACGCCGTCATAGCCCCAGCCTCGGCGTCCTGCGAAATCGGCGAGCGGCATCAGTTCGAGTGCAGTGATGCCGGTCGCCGAGAGATGATCGAGCTTGTCGATCATGGCGCGGTAGGTGCCTTCCGGCGTGAAGGTGCCGACATGGGTCTCGATCAGCACCGTCTCTTCCCAGGGACGGCCGCGCCATTCTCGCGCGCGCCACACGAAGGCGTCGTGATCGATCACCTCGCTCGGGCCGAACACGTCCTCGGGCTGGAAAGCCGAAGCAGGATCCGGCACGTCGATTTCGTCGTCGATCCTGAACTTGTAGGGACTGCCGGCGGCGAGGCCGGCAATATCGGCGACGTACCAGCCATCCTGCCGGCGCTGCATCGCGTGCCTGCGGTCGAGCAGGAGGTCGACGCGGCGCGCGGCGGGCGCCCATAGGCGGAACGACACGCCGTCCTTCGTCGGCCTCGCCCCGAAGGATGGCCTCATAGCGCCCCCGCGAAGGCGAGCACGGAGCGCGGCGGCGCCTTGCTGTCGCTCCCGGGCAGGAAATCGATCGTATTCAGCATGGCATCGGTCGTGTTCAGGATCTGCTGCCAGCTCTTGTATTCGGTCATTTGGGGTAATTTGAATGCGATCTCTTCGGGAGCGGCGTTCAGTACGATAAAGATCGCAGCCCCACCCGGTTCCATCGGCCCCATCACATAGGAGAGAAACCTGCCTTCCGGGAATTTCCAGTCATTTTCCGTCATCTCGTCGCCGGCAGGGGTCAGCCACAGTGCGCCGTAGGAGATGCCGTCCTTGGGGCGGCCATCGAGCCAGCGATGGCTGCGGAGCTGCGAGAACCGGCGGCGGATATCGGCGAGATGGGCGACGAAGTCGACCATGTCGTCACCTTCCTTGCCGAGATTGTCCCAGCCGACCCAGCCGACTTCGTTGTCCTGGCAATAGGCGTTGTTGTTGCCGGATTGCGAGTTGCCGACCTCGTCGCCGGCGAGGATCAGCGGAACGCCCTGCGCCAGCATCAGGCAGGCCAGCACGTTCTTGCGCAGCTGCCGGCGCAGGCTGATGATGTTCGGATCGTCGGTCGGACCCTCGACGCCGCAATTGTTGCTGTGATTGTCGTTGGAGCCGTCGCGGTTGTCCTCGCCATTGGCCTCGTTGTGCTTCTCGTTGTAGCTGAAGAGGTCGGCGAGCGTGAAGCCGTCGTGGACGGTGATGTGGTTGATGCTGGCGCGCGGCCGCCGTCCGTCGTGGTTGAACAGGTCGGACGATGCGGTCATGCGGCTGGAGATGTCGCCGATCAGGCTGCCTTCGCCGCTCCAGTAGCGGCGCATGGCGCTGCGATAGCGGTCGTTCCACTCCGACCATTGCGAGGGGAAGGCGCCGACCTGGTAGCCGCCGAGGCCGAGGTCCCACGGCTCGGCGACGAGCTTGACGGTCGCCAGCACCGGGTCCTGCCTGACCGCGGTCAGGAACGAGCTGCCGCGATCGAAGCCGTTCGGCCCGCGTGCCAGCGTGGTGGCGAGGTCGAAGCGGAAGCCGTCGACGTGGCAGACCTCGACCCAGTAGCGCAAGGAATCCATCACCATCTGCAGCACGCGCGGATGGGTGAGGTTCACCGACGAGCCGCAGCCGGTGAAGTCGTCGTAATAGCGCGGGTTCTCGCGGTTCAGCCAGTAGTAGGAGGCGTTGTCGATGCCGCGATAGCACAGCGTCGGGCCGAGGTGGTTGCCCTCGGCGGTGTGGTTGTAGACGACGTCGAGCATCACCTCGATGCCGGCGTCGTGCAGCCGCGCCACCGTGGTGCGGAAGGAATCGAGTGAGTTGTCCTGGGCGTAGCGCGGCTCGGGCGCGAAGAAGGACAGTGTGTTGTAGCCCCAGTAGTTGGCGAGCTTCTTTTCCACGAGGATGCGGTCGTCGACGAAGCTGTGAATCGGCAACAGCTCGACCGTGGTGACGCCGAGCTTCTTCAGGTGCTCGATCATCGCCGGCGAGGACAGGCCGCCATAGGTGCCGCGCAAATTCGGCGGCACGTCGTCGCGCTTCTGCGTCAGGCCCTTGACGTGGGCCTCGTAGATGATGGTGTCCTCCCAGGGGATGTTGGGGCGGATCTCGCGGCGGCCCCAGTTGAAGGTCTCGTCGACCACGACGGCCTTCGGCATGCCTCGCGCATTGTCGCGCCGGTCGAAGGACAGGTCCTCGCGCGGGCTCCCGGTGCGGTAGGCAAAATGCGCATCGCTCCAGACCAGGCGTCCGGCAAGCCGCTTGGCGTAGGGGTCGAGCACCAGCTTGTTGGCGTTGAAGCGATGGCCCTGCTCGGGCTCGTAGGGGCCGTGCACGCGGTAGCCGTAGAGCTGGCCGGGCGAGACGTCGTTGAGATAACCGTGCCAGACATCCTCGGTCTTCTCCGGCAATTCGATGCGCTCGAGCTCGCGGCGGCCTTGTGCGTCGAACAGGCAAAGCTCGACCTTCTGCGCGTTGGCGGAAAACAGCGCGAAATTGGTGCCGCGTCCGTCCCAGCTTGCGCCGAGGCGTGCGGGCGATCCAGCAGTCAGACGCATCAGTCAGCTTTCCGGAACGAGGAAGATCGCAGCGAGCGGTGGAATGGTGAGGCGGAGCTCGCCGCCCTCGTCGGCATGAACTTCGCCGATATTCCCGACATTGCTGCCGCCATAGTGAGCGGAATCCGAGTTGAGCACTTCCTTCCACTTGCCGCCAAAGGGCACGGGGACGGGATAGTTGCGATAAACGTTGGGTGAGAAGTTGACGATGACGAGGCATCGCGCGTGTTCGTCGAATCCCTTTCGAAGCCAGGCGAACACGTTGCGGCTGGCATCATCGGTGATCAGCCATTCGAAACCGGCCTGGTCGCAATCCATCTGGTGCAGCGCCGGCACCGCGCGATAGAGCCGGTTGAGGTCGCGGATCAGCGCCTGGACCCCGGAATGGTACTTGTATTCGAGCAGATGCCAGTCGAGCGACTGGTCGTGATTCCATTCCCGGCTCTGCGCGATTTCCGCGCCCATGAACAGCAGCTTCTTGCCGGGATGGCCGAACATGAAGCTGTAATAGGCGCGCAAATTGGCAAAGCGCTGCCACTCGTCGCCGGGCATGCGGCCGAGGATGGAGCGCTTGCCGTGCACGACCTCGTCGTGCGACAGCGGCAGGATGAAGTTTTCCGAGAAGGCGTAGTGCAGGCCGAACAGGATCTCGCCGTGATGGTGCTTGCGGTAGATCGGATCCTTGCTGATGTAGCTCAGCGTGTCGTGCATCCACCCCATGTTCCACTTGTAGCCGAAGCCGAGCCCGCCGAATTCGACCGGGCGCGAGACCTGCGGCCAGGCGGTGGACTCTTCGGCGGCCGTGGTCGCCTGTGGGAAGCGGGCAAACACTTCCGTGTTGAAGCGGCGCAGGAAGTTGATCGCCTCGATGTTCTCCCGCCCGCCGTACTGGTTCGGAATCCACGCGCCGGGCGGCCGGCTGTAGTCGAGATAGAGCATGGACGCGACCGCATCGACGCGCAGGCCGTCGATCGCATAGCGCTCCAGCCAGAACAGCGCATTCGACACCAGGAAGTTCGTCACTTCGGTGCGGCCGTAGTTGTAGATCAGCGTGCCCCAGTCGAGGTGGCGCCCCTGCAGCGGATTGGCGTGCTCGTAAAGCGAGGTGCCGTCGAAATGGCCGAGCCCGTGCGGATCATCAGGGAAATGACCGGGGACCCAGTCGAGCAGCACGCCGATTCCTTCGCGGTGGCAGGCATCGACCAGTATTGCAAACTCATCGGGTGTGCCGAAGCGGCTGGTTGGCGCATAGAGGCCGGTCGGCTGGTAGCCCCACGAGCCGTCGAAGGGATGCTCGCTCACGGGAAGGAATTCGAGATGGGTGAAGCCCATGTCGCGGGCGTAGGCCGGCAGCTGCTCGGCCAGCTCACGATAGGTCAGCCATTCATTGCCGTTCTTGCGCTGCCACGAGCCGAGATGGACCTCGTAGATCGACATCGGCGCCGACAGTGAATTGATGCCGTCTGGCGCCGGCCGCGGCCGCGGCAGATGCGCTTCGTCGAACACGATGGACGCCGTCTTCGGCCGCACCTCGCTCGCAAATGCCAGCGGATCGGATTTCAGCGGAAGCAGATGGCCGTGCGGACCGATGATTTCGAACTTGTAGTGATCGCCGGTCTTCGCATGCGGGATGAATAATTCCCAATAGCCGCTGCCGCGGACCCGCATCGGATGGCGCCGACCGTCCCAGAAGTTGAAGTCGCCGACCACGGACACGCGGCGCGCATTCGGCGCCAGCACCACGAAGCCGATGCCGTCGATGCCCTCGAGCTGCATCGGATGCGCGCCAAGCTTGTCGTAGATGCGCTGATGGGTGCCTTCGCCGAGCAGGTAGAGATCGAAATCGGTCAGGATCGGTGGAAAACGGTAGGCATCCTCGAACTCGACGACGTCGTTGCCGAACTTTGCGCGGAGCTGGTAGTGCTTCGAGCCATTGGGCAGGGCGCCGATGAACAGCCCGGCGTCGTGGACGCGGTCGAGTGGGGCGACCTCGCCATGTTCGCCGACTGCCTCGACATTCACGGCCTCGGGCAAAAACGCGCGCACCACGCTTCGACCACCCTCGGGATGCAGCCCGAGATAGTGGAAGGGATCGGAGTGGCGGCCCTCGATGATCGCATAGGCCTCGGCAGGCAATTTAGGCATGGGCTTCGCTCTCGGCACTGGACAGAATGCGAAGCAGTCCGCTCAGCGGCGCATGGAGCCCCTCAGGCCGGCGGGACAGCTCGTACTCTACTTCGTCGAACGCTTGATCAAGCAGGAAAAACCTTAACAGGCCTTCCCCGGATTGCCGATCTTGCGGCCACAGCCTCCGATCGGTCATGGCTTCGCGGTAGGCGGACAGGAAGGTCGCGGCGGCGCGCTGGCGCCATTCGTCGAGTGCGGCGGTGACCCGGCCTTGCTCCTCGGTGCCCCCCGAGAGCGCCCGGTCAAGCGCTGCGTTGACCGAGAGATCAATCGAGTGGATCAGGCCGGCGACGTCGCGGGCGGCCGGCGCCTTGCGCCGCTTGTTGGCCAGCGGCCTGCGCGGGTCGCCGTCGAAGTCGATGATGAAGATATCGTCCTTCACGATCAGAGTTTGCCCGAGCCGGAAATCGCCGTGATGACGGATGTTCATCCCGCCGATGTCGGATGGCAAGAGCGCATTCAGGCGGTCGGACAGGCTCGCGCGCGCCGCCGTGAGCCGGTCGATCAGGGGCCGGTCCGCTTCCCGCAGCCCGTCGCGGCTGTCGGCCAGCCGCTCGATAGTCCGCTCGGCACGGGCCTTGAGGTCGGATATCCAGATCTTGATCTGGTCGGATTCGATCGGCACCGCGGCGAGATCGTCGGGCTTTGCCGCGGCGAGAGCGACATGCAGCTCGCCGAGCCGGCGGCCGATCTGCGCGACGAAATGCAGGTACGGCGCCTGCTCCTGGGTCTCGCGGAACTTTTCGCCGGCCAGCAATACGCGCTGCTCGTCGATATAGCGATCGAGATAGCCCGTGGTCACGGTCCAGCCGTCGCCCTGGTTCTCGACATAGGCGTGCAGCACGCCGAGCGCGCTGCGCTGGTTCCCCTCGACCAGCTCGACGCTGCCGAGCAGCGCCGGCGTGTTGGCGAAGCGTGCGACCTCCGTGAGATAGTGGCCGATCTCGATCTCGGGGCTGATGCCGCTTTCGAGCTGGCGATAGATCTTGGCGACGTACTGGTTGTCGACCAGCGCGGTGCTGTTCGACTGCTCGATCGCGCGGATGCGTTCGGGCTCCTTGATGGTGTAATCGGCGAAACGGCTGGTGGGCTTGAACTCCAGCCGCAGATTGTTCTCTTCCACCACCAGATTCTGCGACAGATTGCGCAGGAACAGGCCGATGAAGATCTGGTCGGTCGCGACGTCGAGCAGCGTCCCCTCGCGTGCGCCCTGGCGCACGGCGGCGAGCGCCCTGGGGTTGAAGCGCTCGCGATCGAAGCGCACCCATTCGATCTGCAATGGCAGCACGAAGCGTTTGGCCGCGGGCCCTTGCCTGGTCTCGAAGAACGCGATCCAGGGCCTGTTGTCGCCGATGTCGCAGAACGGCACCGCCGAGGTCAGCGCGGTCTTGATCTGCTTGGGATTGTGCTCGGGATACCACCGCGTTCGTGACAGGAAGCCCGGCAACACGTCGCGCTCGAACACGCCGCGCTCGCGCGCGAGCGATACCCAGTTCGAATTCACCGGCACCACCAGCGTCTCGAACTCCGGCACCGCGCGCGGCGTCACCGGCTCGGACTTGTCGCGTTCCAGCAGCTGGAACCAGTAGAAGCCGTAGGGCCCGAGCGTGATCATGTAGGGCAGCTCGCCGATCGCGGGGAAGCGCGTGCGGCCGAGCATCTCCTGCGGGATGCGGTCCTTCCACGGCGACAGGTCGAGCTCGGTCGCCTGCGCGGCGCGTGAGAGATTGGCGACGCAGAGGATCACCTCGTCGCGGTATTGCCGGACATAGGCCAGCACGGCGCGATTGGCCGGGCGGATGAAGGTCATGCTGCCGCGGCCGAAGGCGAGCGTCGACTTGCGCACGGAGATCAGCCGTTTGGTGGCGCTGAGCAGCGAGGAGAGGCTGCGCGACTGCGCCTCCACGTTCACGGACTCATAGCCGTAGACGGGATCCATGATCAGCGGCGCGTAGAGGCGCGCCGGGTCGCAGCGCGAGAAGCCGCCGTTGCGGTCCGGGCTCCACTGCATCGGCGTGCGCACGCCGTTGCGGTCGCCGAGATAGATGTTGTCGCCCATCCCTATCTCGTCGCCGTAATAGATGATCGGCGTGCCGGGGAACGACAGCAGCAGCGAGTTCATCAGCTCGATCTTGCGGCGGTCGTTGTCCATCAGCGGCGCAAGGCGCCGACGGATGCCGACATTGATGCGCGCGCGCGGATCGTTGGCGTAGGTGGTCCAGAGATAGTCGCGCTCGACGTCCGTGACCATCTCCAGAGTCAGCTCGTCATGGTTGCGCAGGAACAGCGCCCATTGGCAGGTCGCGGGAATATCCGGCGTCTGGCGCAGGATGTCGGTGATCGGGAAGCGGTCCTCCTGCGCGATCGCCATGTAGATGCGCGGCATCAGCGGGAAGTGGTAGGCCATGTGGCACTCGTCGCCATGGCCGAAATATTCCTGCACGTCCTCCGGCCATTGATTGGCCTCGGCCAGCAGCAGCTTGCCCTTGGAGTAGGCGTCGAGCTCCTGGCGCAGCCGCTTGATGACTGCATGCGTCTCGGGCAGGTTCTCGTTCGAGGTGCCCTCGCGCTCGCAGAGATAGGGAATGGCATCGAGCCGGAAGCCGTCGACACCGGCATCGAGCCAGCGCTTCATCACCTGGATGAGGGCGCTGACCACGCGCGGATTGTCGAAATTGAGGTCCGGCTGGTGCGAGAAGAAGCGGTGCCAGTAGAACGCGCCGGCCTCCGGATCCCAGGTCCAGTTCGATTTCTCCGTGTCGGTGAAGATGATGCGCGTGCCCTGGTACTTCTGGTCGGTGTCGCTCCAGACATACCAGTTGCGCGCGCTGGAGCCCGGATGGCTGCGCCGCGCGCGCTTGAACCATTTGTGCTGGTCCGAGGTGTGGTTGACGACGAGCTCGGTGATGACGCGCAAGCCGCGCTTCTGCGCTTCCTGGATGAAGCGCTTGAAATCCTTCATCGTCCCGAAATCGGGATTGACCGAGCCGTAATCGGCGATGTCGTAGCCGTCGTCGCGGCCGGGCGAAGGGTAGAACGGCAGCAGCCACAGCGCGGTCACGCCGAGCTCCTGGAGATAGGGCAGCTTCTCGGTCAATCCGGCGAAGTCGCCGATGCCGTCATTGTTGCTGTCGGCGAAGGCCTTGACGTGGAGCTGGTAGATGACGGCGTCCTTGTACCAGAGCTCATCCACGACGTCGGCAGCCTCAGCCTTCTTGGTGTCGACGGAAGACAGGACATTCATGGCGTGAACCCTTACGCCAGGCAGCGGAACAGGAGCGCCGGATCGCGGTCGGGATCGATACGCAACCTGATCCCGCCCCATTCGATGCGGGACCGTTCGCCGGTGAGAAGGTTTTCGAGTGCCGTTACTTGGTGGCGCTGTCCATCGGCGTCAACGGTGACATCGCCGAGCGGCAGCCAGCATTCGCGCGCATGGCGCGAGAGCGCGATCACGATGACGACAGTATTGGCCGGATCGGCCGCCTTCTTGGCGAAGGCGATCGTCTCGCCGTCCTCGATGCCGAGGAAGCGCAAATTCGTCGTCTGCTGCAGCGCTGCGTTCTCGTTGCGGGCGCGATTGAGCCCGGCAATGTAGGATTTGATGTTGCCGGGCCTGTCCCAGTCGCGATGCCTGATCTGGTACTTCTCGGAATCGAGATATTCTTCTCGGCCGGGAATCGCCTCATGCTCCAGCAGCTCGAATCCGCCAAAGATGCCGTAATTGCCTGAGAGCGACGCCGCCAGCGCGACGCGCGACTTGAATGCCCAGGCCTCTCCGCTCTGGAGGTGATAGGGCAGCACGTCGGGCGTGTTGACGAACATGTGTGGACGATAGAAATCGCGTTCGGGATGACGCGTCAGTTCGCCGAGATATTGCTCCAGCTCCCACCGCAAGGTGCGCCAGGGGAAATAGGTAAAGGACTGCGCAAAGCCGAGCTTGGCGAGGCCCGTCATCAGCTTCGGCCGTGCATAGGTCTTGGAGAACAGGATGACCTCGGGGTGACGGTTGCGGATGTCGCGGATCAGCCACTCCCAGAACGCAAGCGGCGCAGTGTCGTGATTGTCTATGGCGAATATGGTGACGCCATGGTCGATCCAGAACAGCATGGCATCGCGAAACGCGTTCCACAGGCCGACGCGATCCACCGAGGCGAAATCGGGGATGACGATGTCGGAATAAGGGCCGTCCGCCGTCCGGATCGAGCGGTCCGGCCGCCATTTGAACCATTCCGGATGCTGCGTCAGCCAGGGATGGTCCGGCGAGCACTGCACGGCGAAGTCGAGCGCAAGCTCGAGGCCGTATTCCAGGCAGGTCGCAACCAGCGCGCGGAAATCCTCGATCGTGCCGAGCTCGGGATGCAGCGCATCGTGGCCGCCTTCGGCCGAGCCGATCGCGTAAGGCGAGCCGGGATCGCCCTCACGCGCCACCGGCGCATTGTTGCGGCCCTTGCGGCTTGTGCGGCCGATGGGGTGGATCGGCGTGAAGTAGAGCACGTCGAAGCCCATGGCGGCGATGTCAGGCACGCGCGCGATGCAGTCGCGCAGCGTGCCATGCCGGCCCGGCAATGCGCTCTGGCTGCGCGGCATCATCTGATACCAGGCGCCAAAGCGCGCCTTGTCGCGGTCTATGGTCAGCGGGAAGAGTGGCGAGCGCGTCAGGTCGGGCCGCGACTGGCTTTCGGCCATGGCTTTGCCGAGCTCGGTTGCGAGCAGCGAGGTGACGTCGCCAGTCTGGAGATAATCCTCGCACTGCCTGATGATGACCGCTGCTGCGTCCTGTCGCGCGCCATGCGCCTTGGTCAGGAGTCCGGCGCCCTCGATCGCATCGAGGCTGACGTCGGCCCCGGTGCGCCGCTTGCGCGCGACCGCGTGAGACCAGGTGGCGAACTCATCGGTCCAGGCTTCGATTGCATAGACATATTGGCCGGGCTCAACGGGCGTGAACGCACCGGACCAGCGGTCATTGCCGTGATGGGTCATCGGCTCGCTCCGCCATTCGCGCTCCTGCTCTCGGCGCCAGGTCAGCGCGGCGGCGATCACGGCGTCGCCGTCGCGATAGATGTCGGCCCAGACCTGGACCGGTTCGCCCGCGATCCGCTTTACCGCGAAGCGGCCGCCGTCGATCGAGGGATAGACGTCCTCGATCAGGAAAGCGCTGCCGGCTGCGGCACTTTCGACAGTTTGAATTGTCTTGTTCACGGTGATGCCATTGACAAGAAACCAGGAGCCCGTTTCCCTTGCCGGGAACCGATGCTTGGTACCATTATAGAAAGCCGCTTGTGTGTCATTGGTTCCCTGGGGAACGGCAAGCGCAGTTTGCGAGTTACCCCTGACTAACCTCTTCCGCGACCTCGTTAAAATCGATGCCCTTGGCCAAACAATGGCCTGCAAGCTGCGTGCCGAATGGATCTTTTAGCTCAAGCCCGGATCAAGGGCGTCCAGTCCGAATTCGTTGACGCCCTCGGCAAGCTGCGGGTCACCGCGCCCGAGGCGCTCAAATCCATCCTCGACGCCCTGCCGGAGAGGCGGGTCTACCGCTTCGTCAGCGGGCCGGTCGTGGTCCGCGCATTGGGGCATCCGCGCACGGAATTGGCGGCCATCGGTGCGCCGCCGCTGCAATGGAAAATCCACGGCAACGGCAATGTGATCGCCCAAGGCGAGACACGCGAACCCGTCATCGCCTGGCCCGCCGGCCTGGCGCTCGGATATCACAGATTGACACTGACCGATGCCGAAGGCGTGACGGAAGAAGTGCCGATGATCGTGGCGCCCGAGCGCGCCTTCGGCGGCGATTTCGACCGCGGCTGGCTGCTTGCGGTCCAGCTCTACAGCGTCCGTTCGGACCGCAATTGGGGCATCGGCGACTTCACCGACCTCACAGGTCTGGTCCGGCTTGCCAAGCAACTCGGGGCCGACGGCGTCGGGCTCAATCCGCTGCATGTCCTGTTCGACGACCATCCGGCCGATTGCAGCCCCTATTCCCCAAACAGCCGGCTTTTCCTCAATCCGCTCTATATCGACGTCGAGGCGATTCCCGAATTCTCGCCAGACCTCGTGCCCGACGCGGCCGCGACGGCCGCCCGTCTGCGCGAAGGTGATCGCGTCCCCTATGCCGACATGGCGGCGTTGAAATGGCTGGGTCTTCGCGCTGCCTTTGACAGCTTCGTGACAAGCGCGAGCGAGGCGCGCCGCAAGGCATTTGACGCCTTCCGGGCCGCCCGCGCGCCGCTGTTGTCCCGCTTTGCCTGCTTCGAGGTGCTGCGCCATCGCTTCACCGCCCCCTGGTGGGAATGGCCGTCGGAATGGCAGCAGCCGGATGAGGCGAAATGCGCCGAGCTGCGCAACGGCCCGGCCAAGCGCGAGGTCGAGTTCGTCGAGTTCGTGCAATGGACCGCCGATAGCCAGCTGCACGCCGCCAAGCAGCTCGCCAGCCAGCTCGGCATGCGGGTCGGACTTTATCTCGACGTTGCCGTCGGCGTGCAGTCCAACGGCTTCGATGCCTGGAACGAGCAGACGGCGATTTCCCGCCATCTCGCCGTCGGCGCGCCGCCCGACGTGCTCAACACCATCGGCCAGGACTGGGGTCTCGCCGGCTTCAACGCCGGTGGGCTCGAAGCGCAGTCCTTCGTGCCGTTCGCGGACATGCTCGCGGCCTCGATGCGCCATGCCGGCGCCATCAGGCTCGATCACGTGCTCGGCCTGAAGCGGCTTTATCTGGTGCCGCGCGGCTTCAAGCCCGACAACGGCGCCTATGTGCAGATGCCGTTCGAGGCGCTGCTGGCAGCCGTGGCGCGCGAGAGCGCGGCCCACAAATGCATCGTGATCGGCGAGGACCTCGGCACCGTGCCTGAAGGTTTTCGCGAGACGATGCAGGATTTCGGCATCTGGTCCTATCTCGTCATGATGTTCGAGCGCGACGATGCCGGCCATTTCCGCAATGTCGACCACTACAGGCCCAATGCGCTGGTCACGCTGAACACGCATGACCTGTCGACCTATGCCGGCTGGCGCTCCTTCAGCGACCTCAAGATGAAGCGCTCGCTCGGGCTCGATCCCGGCGAGAACGACCAGGCGCGCTGGGATGCGCTCGGCAGGCTCGACGAGATCCTGCGCCAGAACGGCATTCGAGCGAATGACCTCTATTCGGTGCTCGCCTTCCTGTCGCGCACGCCGTCCCGGCTGCTCGCAGTGTCGATGGAAGATTTGCTGGGCGTGATCGACCAGCCCAACATTCCCGGCACGATCGACGAGCACCCGAACTGGCGCCAGCGCCTTCCTGTTGCGCTCGACAAGATCGCGTCCAAGATCAATCTTGCGGCTTTGAAGGCGGCGACGCGGGAACGTTCATTGCCCGGCGGGAGTTGAACGGCCGGGGATTCCAGGGTTTGCACGACATTGACTCAGAGGATCGAGGACTATGCGCTGATCGGCGATTGCGAGACCGCGGCGCTGGTCGGGCGCAACGGCTCGATCGACTGGTTGTGCTGGCCTGCCTTCGATTCCGACGCCTGCTTTGCCGCCATCCTCGGCACGCACAAGAACGGGCGCTGGCTGATCGCGCCGAGTGAGAACGCGACCCGCATCTCGCGGCGCTATCTCGGCAATACCCTCATTCTCGAAACGCGCTTTGAGACGAAGAGCGGCACCGTCGCGCTGATCGACTTCATGCCGCCGCGCGGCAAGGCGTCCGACATCGTGCGGCTGGTCCGCGGCGTCAGCGGCACCGTGAAGATGCGGATGGAGTTCGTCATCCGCTTCGGCTTCGGCGCCGCCATTCCCTGGGTGCGGCGGATGGACCATGCGCTGCTCGCAATCTGCGGCCAGGACATGGCGGTGCTGCGAACACCCGTCGAGACCCGCGGTGAGGATCTGACCACGATTGCCGAATTCGAGGTCGGAGCGGACGAGACTGTGCCTTTCGTGCTGACCTACGGTCCCTCGCATCTCGAGCCGCCCGCGTCGATCGATCCGGAGCTCGCTCTCCAGGAGACCGAGAAATTCTGGCAGGACTGGTGCGGCCGTTGCACCCGCGACGGCGACTATCAGGAGCTCGTCGTGCGCTCGCTGATCACGCTGAAGGCGCTGACCTTCGCGCCGACCGGCGGCATCGTCGCGGCACCCACCACCTCCTTGCCGGAAAAGCTCGGAGGCAGCAGGAACTGGGACTACCGCTTCTGCTGGCTGCGCGACGCCACCTTCACGCTGCTGGCGCTGATGAACTCGGGCTACACCGAGGAAGCCTTGGCCTGGCACAACTGGCTGCTGCGTGCGGCCGCCGGTTCGCCGGCGAACATGCAGATCATGTACGGCATCTGGGGGCAGCGGCGGCTCTTGGAATGGGAGGCGGGCTGGCTCGGCGGCTACGAGGGCGCGCAGCCCGTGCGTGTCGGCAATGCCGCGCACGCGCAGCTCCAGCTCGACGTCTATGGCGAGTTGATCGATGCCTTTCACCAGTCGCGCATGGCCAAGCTCCAGCTCGACGACGAGACCTGGGCGCTGGAATGCGCCGTGCTCAATCATCTGGCCGAGGTCTGGGACCGGCCCGATCACGGCATCTGGGAGCGGCGCGGACAGCCCAGACACTACGTCTTCTCCAAGGTGATGACCTGGGTCGCCTTCGACCGCGGCATCAAGAGCGCCGAGATCTTCGGCTTCAAGGCGCCGCTCCTGCACTGGCGCACCTTGCGCGATGCGATTCATCGCGACGTCTGCAACAGGGGCTTCGACGCGGAGGAGAACGCCTTCGTCGAATCCTACGGCTCGAAGCTGCTCGATGCCAGCGTGCTGCTGCTGCCGGCCGTCGGGTTCCTGCCGCCCTCCGATTCGCGCATCCGCGGCACCATCGCTTCTGTCGAGAAATGCCTGATGCGCGACGGTTTCGTGCTGCGGCACGATCCGCGCGAGCTGCCTGCGGGGCAGCCGCCGCTCGAAGGCGCGTTCCTGGCCTGTAGCCTGTGGCTCGCCGATGCCTATGTGCTGTCAGGCGAACTCGACAAGGCGCAAGTCTTGTTCGATCGCGTCGTGGGCATCGCGAACGACGTCGGGCTACTGGCGGAGGAATACGATTCCGTGGCGCGGCGCCAGACCGGAAACTTTCCGCAGGCGCTGACCCACATCGCGCTGATCAACACCGCGCATAACCTGTCGGCGGCGAGACAGGAGAGCGAGAAGCCGGCGGTGCAACGGTCGAAGTAAGCTGGCGCTCCGAGGGAGGTGCGCTCCCTCTCCCGCCTGCAAGCGGGAGAGGTTGAACGAGCGTGCCGCAGGCTCAACCCACCCCATTCCGCTTCAGGATCATCTCCATCGCTTCCGCAAAACCGTCCTCCTCGTTGCTCGCAGTGACATGGGTGGCCTGGTCCTTGACGTTTTCGGCGGCATTGCCCATGGCGATCGAGACGCCGCTGACGCGGAACATCGCGAGGTCGTTCTGCATGTCGCCGATGGTGGCGACCGCGTCGGTGGCGATGCCCAAGCGCTTTGCCATGGCCTCGACGAAGGTACCCTTGTCGAAGCCGGGCGGGGTGATGTCGAGATAGTAGGTCTGCGAGCGCACCGCGGTGGCTTCGCGGCCGAGCGCCTCCTGCATCGCTTTCTCGCAAGCCGCGAGCCCCGCGGCATCGGCACTGGCGCCGACGATCTTGCAGGCGCTCGCAAGGTACGGGGAGAAATCGGACACGATGGTGGGGTCGGCGCGGATCGTGTGCTGCTCGTGGGCGACGTAGCTGCCGCCGGGATTGTCGATCAGCCATTTGTCGGTGGTGAAGAGCCAGATGTCGGCGCCGAACTCGCGGAGGATCTGCAAGGACCGCTCGGCTGCGGTCGCGGGAATCAGGTGCTGCTCGACCGGCCTCATCTCGGGATCGACGATCGAGGAGCCGTTGAACGGGCCGACCGGCAGCCACAGCGCCAGCGGCTCGATCAGGAAGCGCATGCCGATCGCGGGGCGGCTGGACGTGATGGTGAAGCCGATGCCGGCCCGATGCAGCCGCTGCACCGCGCTCCTCGCACGCTCGGTCAGCGTCTTGTCCTTGGTCAGCAGCGTGCCGTCGACATCGGACACCACGAGTGAGATTTGCGTCATGGCAGGACCTTCGGTATCGCGCCGCCCAGTTTCAGTTGGCGCACCACGCCGTCCACGACCGCTTCGACGGATTCGTCGATCGAGACGGTGACGACGTGCTCGCTCGCCTCGGGCGGCTCCAGCGTATTGAATTGGCTCGCCAGCAGCTCGGGCGGCATGAAGTGCCCCTTGCGGTGCGCCAGCCGCTCGGCGATCAGCTCCTTTGTGCCCTTCAGGAAGACGAAGCGCACGTCGTCGCGACCACGCAGCAGCACGTCGCGATAGGTATGCTTCAGCGCCGAGCAGGCGATGATGACGTGCTCGCCGCGTTCGCACACGAGCGCGATCTCGTCGGCGATGGCATTGAGCCAGGGCCAGCGGTCTTCGTCGGTGAGCGGATGGCCGGCTCGCATCTTCTCGACATTGCTGGCGGGATGAAAGCCGTCGCCGTCCTCGAAACGCCAGCCGAGCCGCTCGCCGAGTGCCTTCGCAACCGTGCTTTTGCCCGAGCCCGACACGCCCATCACGATCAATGCACAAGGTGCTTCAGCGCCCGTCACGAATTTCCTCCGGAAGCGCGGCCTGGTCGACCAGCCAGACGGTCTCGCCATTCGAGCGCGCGCGTAAGGCCGGCAGATTCTCGCCATTGAGGAGGCGCGTCAAGATCGGCCGCTTGTCGTGCCCGGCAATCTCGAAAAGCATCTCGCGGCAGGAGGCCAGAACGGGCAGGGTGAGCGAGACCCGCGGCACGAAGGGTGCGACATTGGCATTGGCGACCCCGACGACCCAGCGTCGCGTCTCCTCGATCTCGGGATAACCTGGAAACAGCGAGGCGGTGTGGCCGTCCGGCCCGGCGCCCATCAGCACGAGATCGAACAGCGGGCGCTCCGGATCGAGCTGGTCTGCGCCATAGAAGGCCTGCAGCTCGCGTGCGTAGGCGTCAGCACCGGCATCGGGATTCGCGGCCGTGGTCGGAATCGGGTGGATATGGCCGGCGGGGGCATTGCGATCGAGAAAGATCGCGCGCGCGACGGCCATGTTGTTGAGGGGATCGCTTTCGGGCACGAACCGCTCGTCGCCGATGAACCAGTGCACGCGGTCCCACGGAATCCTGTCACGCCAGGCCTCGCTTCCGAGCAACTGGTAGAGCCTCTTCGGGCTGGAGCCGCCGGTGAGGCAGATCGCGATGCGCCCGGGATTGGCCGCGATCCGCGCCATCACCCGTTCGGCCGCGGCGCGGGCAAGAGCTTCGGCATCAGCTTCGACGATCAGCTTCGGCTGGTCGGCCGCCGCCATCACGAGTACTTCCGCCAGCTTCGCCCGTCGCGCCGGAGCAGCTCATCGGCGCAGGCGGGGCCGTCGCTGCCGGCTTCATAGGTTTCGATGCCGTTGGTGCCGGCGCTCTTCCAGGCGTCCAGGAACGGCTGCACCGCCTGCCACCCGGCCTCGACGCCGTCGGCGCGCTGGAACAGGATGTTGTCGCCGATCATGCAGTCGTAGATCAGCGTCTCGTAGCCGGTCGAGGGATCGGCGCGGAAATAGTCGCCGTAGTGGAATTTCATCTCGACGCCGTCGATGGTGACGCTCGGCCCGGGGATCTTGGCGTTGAATTGAAGCTCGATGGTCTCGGTTGGCGCGATGCCGATGGTGAGGAAGTTCTGCGACAGGCGCTCGACCGCCGTGCCCGAGAACATCGACAGCGGCGCCTGCTTGAACTTGATCGCGACTTCCGTGCGCTTGTGCGCCAGCGCCTTGCCGGTGCGCAGATAGAACGGCACGCCGGCCCAGCGCCAATTGTCGATCATCAGCTTGAGCGCGACATAGGTCTCGGTGGTGCTGCCGGGCTTGACGTCCGCGGTCTTGCGATAGTCCGGAATCTCCTCGTCGCCGATGCGGCCTGCGAGATATTGCGCGCGTACCGAGCTTTTGAGTGCTTCTTCCTGGCTGGGCCGCTGGACCGCTGTGAGAACCTCGGCCTTCTCGGAGCGGACCGAATGGGCGTCGAAACGCGTCGGCGGCTCCATCGCGACCAGCGACATCAGCTGGAACAGATGGTTCGGCACCATGTCGCGCAGCGCGCCGGTGGCATCATAGAAGCCGCCGCGATGGCCGACGCCGAGCTTCTCCTCCACGGTGATCTGGATGTGGTCGATGTGGTTGCGATTCCAGATCGGCTCGAACATGCCGTTGGCAAAGCGCAGCACCAGGATGTTCTGCACCGTCTCCTTGCCGAGATAGTGATCGATCCGGTAGATCTGGTGCTCCTCCATGATCTTCAAGAGCTCGGCGTTGAGCGCGCGGGCCGAGGCGAGATCGGTGCCGAACGGCTTCTCGATCACCAGCCGCCGCCAGGCGCCGTTCTCCTTCATCAATCCGGTGCGGCCAAGCTCTCGCGCGGTCGGCGCGAATGCGGCCGGCGGGGTCGCGAGGTAGAACAGGCGGTTGCCGCCGGTGCCTTGCGAGCATTCCAGCGAATCCAGGTGCTCGCGCAAGCGGTCGAACGACGGTGGCTCCTTCGGGTCGGCCTCGACGAAGGTCACGCATTCCAGCAGCTGCCTGGCGACGTCATCGTCGACGGGCCGCGTCGCGAATTCGCGCAGGCCCTTCATTAGGCTCTCGCGCAACTCGTCGTCCGACTGGCTCTTGCGGGCGACGCCGACGACGCAGAATTTTTCCGGCAACAGATTCTCGGCCGCCAGATTGTACAGCGATGGCATCACCAGCCGATGGGTCAGGTCGCCGGTCACGCCAAAGATGACGAAGGCGCAATTTTCCGGCTTGCGCTTTGGCTGCGGGTCTTTTGTCACGAATTGTCGGCCTTCGCTTGTTACGTCTTGCTTGATCCTATTTGGGCTTCGCCGCGCCCGGTTGCTTCGGCTCCTTGTGGCCGCCGAACCCTGCACGCATCGCAGAGAGAATTTTTTCGGCGAAGGTGTGTTCCTTGCGGGAACGGAAACGTGTGTAGAGCGCCGCGGTCAAAACTTCGGCCGGCACCGCCTCGTCGATCGCGGCATTCACGGTCCAGCGACCTTCACCGGAATCTTCGACGAAGCCGGAGTACTCCGACAGCTGCGGGCTGTCGGCGAGTGCCGTCGAGGTGAGGTCGAGCAGCCAGGACGGAATCACGCTGCCGCGCCGCCACACTTCGGCGATGTCGGCGAGATCGAAATCGTAGCGGTGATCTGCCGGCAACGCCTCGATATTGGCATTCTTGAGAATGTCGAAACCTTCGGCATAGGCCTGCATCAGGCCGTATTCGATGCCGTTGTGGATCATCTTGACGAAGTGGCCGGCGCCCACCGGGCCGGCATGGATGTAACCCTGCTCGATGCGGGGATCGCGGTCCTCGCGTCCTTCCGTGCGCGGAATGTCGCCGGCGCCGGGCGCGAGCGCGGCGAAGATCGGATCGAGCCGGTCGACCACCTGTTTCTCGCCGCCGATCATCATGCAATAACCGCGATCGAGGCCCCAGACGCCGCCGGAGGTGCCGACGTCGACATAGTGGATGCCGCGCTCCTTCAGAGCCTTGCCGCGCCGGACGTCGTCCTGCCAGAAGGTGTTGCCGCCGTCGATGATGACATCGCCCGCCTGCATCACGCCCGCGATCGTCTCGATCGTCGTCTCGGTGATGCGTCCCGCAGGCAGCATCACCCAGGCCGCGCGCGGCCGCTCCAGCTTGGCGACGAACTCTTCCAGCGTCGCCGAACCTGTCGCACCGTCGGCGGCGAGGCCGGCGACGGCCTTGGCGTCCTTGTCGTAGACCACGGTCGAATGTCCGTGGCGCATCAGGCGGCGAACGATGTTGCCGCCCATCCGGCCGAGGCCGATCATGCCGAGTTGCATCGAGAGATTCCCTTAGTTCAGCGCGTCGTTGAGCGCCGCATTGAGCGCCGCGAGGCCCTTCTTGAGCCCGCCCTTCAGGTGCACGCGCAGTGCACGCCGGCCGCGCTCGGTGAGCACGTCGAAATCGCCGCGCGCCTGCGCCGTCTTGATGACACCAAAGCTGGCCTTCTGACCCGGCACCGGCAGATCCCTGGCATCGTCCGCCGTGATCTGGAGGAACACGCCGCTGTCGGGGCCACCCTTGTAGGCCTGCCCGGTGGAGTGCAGGAAGCGCGGTCCGAACTCGGCGCAGGTCGCGACCTGCCGCTTCTCGCGCACTTCGAGCCGCATGGCCTGGAGCGCGTCGATCGTCGCCTTGTCACGCGCGATGTAGCCGAGCAGGGCGACATAGTCGCCATGGTGCGAGCGCGAGAGATGCGCCTTTAGCCAGGAAGTGAGGTCGCCGTTGGCGCCCGCTGCGCGCAGTGCGGTCGCGTTGGCCTCGTCGGTGTAGAGGTCTGCCTCATCCGTGCTGACCACCGGCTGTTCTTCCGGCAACGCGCCGGTCTTCTCGAACGCGGCAGTGAGCTCCCGGGTCTTGATCTTGGCCGCTTCCACGTCCGGCTGGTCGAACGGGTTGATGCCGAGGATCGCACCTGCAACCGCCGTCGCCATCTCGAAGCGGAAGAACTCCTGGCCGAGATGCTCGATCGACTTCATGACGATGCGCACCACGGGATGACCGGCCGCCTCGATCGCGGCAAGCTTGGAGTCATGGGCGGCGTCCGCTTCGCCGTCGACACGGATGTCGATGAAGAACCGGTCGTTGCCATAGACGCCGGGATCGCCGAGCGGCTCACCCTCGATCGGGATCAGGCCCTTGCCCTCCTTGCCGGTGGACTCCGCGATGAGCTGCTCGGCCCAGGCGCCGAAATCGGCGATCTTCTTCGAGGCCAGGATCGTCACCTTGTCGCGGCCCTCGAGGCCTGCGAGGCCCATGGCGAGGCCGAGCTGCACGCCCGGGTTCTCAGCTGGCGGGACGTCCGGGCCGCAGGAGCGGGCCATCGCAAGCGCATGCTTGATGAAGGTCTTGACGTCGACGCCCGCGGTCGCCGCCGGCACCAGGCCGAAGGGCGATAGCACCGAATAGCGGCCGCCGATCGAGGGCTCGCCGTGGAAGATGCGCGCATAGCTCAGCTTCGTCGCCGCTTTCTCCAGCGACGAGCCGGGATCGGTCACCGCGATGAAGCGATGACCGGTTTTCACCTTCGGCCCGACCGCCTTGGCAACCCGGTCATGGAAATAGTCCTTCATCGCGTTCGGCTCGGTGGTGCCGCCGGACTTGCTGGAGACGATGAACACGGTGTTGGCGATGTCGATCCTCGCCTCCATCGCCCGCACCTGCGTCGGATCGGTGGAATCCAGCACATGCAGCTTCGGGAAACCGGGCTTCTTCCCAAAGGTTTCGGCCAGCACCTCGGGCCCGAGGCTCGATCCACCCATGCCGAGCACGACGGCATCGGAAAATTTCTGACCCTTCACGCGGCCCGCATAATCCTCGTAATCGGCAATGTCGGCCTTGGCCGCGCTGTCGAGCCAGCCGAGCCATTTGTCCTCGTCCGCACCGGTCCAGACCGACTTGTCACGCTGCCATAGTCTGCGGATCTTGGCCGAGGCGCGCCAGTTCTCGGTGCTCTCAGCCACGGCCTTGCCGAGCCCGTCGCCGAGCGAGAGAAGCTGGCGGTCGAGTGCGGGCCCGAGCACGACCGCGCGCTTGTGGGCGACGGCGCCGTAGAGCTTGTCGGCGGCGTCGGCAAACAGCTTGACGCCGTCCTTGACCAGTTCCTCGGTGATCGCCTCGAGCGAGATGCCGGAGCGCTCCAGCTCCTCCAGCACGCGCGTTGCGTCGTCGATATTCTCTTCCAGGCTGTCGCGCGGCTTGCCATGGTCGCGGAACGCATCAAGCGTCGCCGGCGGCACCGTGTTGATGGTGTTGGGGCCGATCAGCTCCTCGACATAGAGGACGTCGCTGTAGTCCTTGTTCTTGGTGCCGGTCGAGGCCCACAGCATGCGCTGCGGCTTGGCGCCCTTGGCGGCGAGCTTCTCCCAGCGCGGCCCCGAGAACAGGTGCTTGTAGTCCTGATAGGCGAGCTTGGCATTGGCGATCGCGACCTTGCCCTTGAGCGCGGCGAGCCGTTCCTTCTCGGATGGATCGTTGGCGCGCGCGATCTTCTCGTCGAGCTGCTTGTCGACCATCGAGTCGATGCGGCTGACGAAGAAGCTTGCCACGCTCGCGACATGCGAGGGGTCACCGCCGCCCGCGACGTATTTTTCGAGACCGGCGATGTAGGCTTCGGCCACCTCGAGGTACACCGCCTTGGAGAACAGCAGCGTGATGTTGATGCTGATGCCTTCGCCGATCAGCTGCTCGATCGCCGGGAGGCCCTCCGGCGTTGCCGGCACCTTCACCATCAGGTTCTTGCGACCGACGTCCTTCCAGAGCCGCCGCGCCTCGGCGACCGTGCCGGCGGTGTCCATCGCGAGATAGGGCGAGACCTCCAGACTGACATAGCCGTCGCCGCCCTTGAGGCGGTCATAGACCGGGCGGAGCACATCGGCGGCGTTCTGGATGTCTTCGACCGCGACCGCCTCGAACAGGTCGGCCACGCTCCGGTCGCCGCGCTTCAACGCCTTGCCGATCGGGGCATCGTATTCGTCGGAGCTGCCGATCGCCTTCTCGAAGATCGACGGATTGGAGGTGACGCCCTTGACGCCGTCGGTGTCGATCAGCCGCTTCAGGTCGCCCTTGGCGATGAAGCCACGGGCCAGGAAGTCCAGCCAGACCGCTTGTCCGTGCTTTTCCAGTTCTTTGACGGGATTCATGATGCCTATTTATCTCCAAGCCTGCGGACGAGGGGTTTCCGCGCCGGTCCTGACGCGCTATCCTGTAGCTTACATGCTCCCGGGAGGGAACCAATCAAGGGTATGGGCGTCATACTCTCCGGTGTAACTCCGTCGCGATCATGGCGATCCAGGCGGGTGGTTGTGATGTTGTGTGGCCGCGAATGGCCATGCTGGGGAAAGGCATGCACGCCGTCATGAAGATTTGACGCCGTCGCCGACAGCCAGCAATGGGTTGCGCCTGCGGTAAGCGTCGACGCATCGTGCGATCTCGAAATGCGCGATCCCGAAATCAGTCGATGCGCGACGCTGCTGCGGGTCCGCGGCGCGGTTTGCCATGACCTTGCTCAGTGCAAGCCTTGCCTGCGATTGGCGGGAGGGGCTCGGCGACTACGAGACGACGATCGGCTATGCCGGCGTCGCGCTGTGCGGCTTGGTGACCGGAGTCGATTGCGGAGATTTCGGCTGAAGAATGCTGCGGCCACAAGACGTTCGTGCCGACGCCGGCGTTGCGGCGGCAGCTGTACGCCATCCGCGCTTTGGCCGGCTGTGCGCAGGATGACCGACATCGTCATCCGGTCGGAGGGCCTGGCGACCGATTTCGACACACTGCTGCGCGCTTGCCGCGACTGTCTCGCTGCCAGCAACCCGCGCACTGCATTGCAGCAGGAAGATGAACGCGGTCTCCAAGGCTCGCCGCTCGCCGTACAAGGGTTCGCCGTACAAGTGTCATAAGATCGCCGCTCCGGGATCGCTATGCTGCATTGCCGGATGAACCGACCCCCGGGAATGCCCGGATGTTGCGACCGAGTGACATTTTCTGGAAATGAGCCAATATAGACAAAGATTCGCACAAATTACAGGCATGTGCCTGTTCGTAACTCATGGAGTGCCTACGTTGTGCGTTGCGTCGAGTTGGCACCCGGGTGTCCAATGATCGTCATGTGCTCACGCTGATTCGAAACGGCCTGAGGAACGGTCCGGTAACTGCTTTCGTTTCAGCTTGTAGCGGAACTCACGCGGAGAGGGATCATGTACAACGATTCTCTATTCAACGCTTTCGCTCGGTCGTTCGAGGCGAGAAGCCAGCACGACTTGTCGATGGCGGAATATCTGGAATCGTGTCGAAGCGATCCTATGAAATACGCGAACGCGGCCGAACGACTGCTAGCGGCGATCGGTGAGCCCCAGACGATTGACACGGCCAAGGACCCACGCCTTGGCCGTATTTTTTTGAACCGCACGATCCGCACCTATCCGGCCTTCGCCGGCTTCTACGGCATGGAAGAAACCATCGAGCGCATCGTCGGTTTCTTCCGTCATGCGGCGCAAGGCTTGGAAGAGCGCAAGCAGATCCTTTATCTGCTCGGCCCGGTCGGCGGCGGCAAGTCGTCGCTCGCCGAGCGGCTGAAGTCGCTGATGGAAGTGCATCCGATCTACGTGCTCAAGGCCGGCGACGAACTCTCGCCCGTGTTCGAAAGCCCGCTCAGCCTGTTCGATCCCGATCAGCTCGGCCCGATGCTGGAAGAGAAGTACGGCATTCCGCGCCGTCGTCTCACCGGCCTGATGAGCCCGTGGTGCTACAAGCGGCTCGAGGCCTTCGGCGGCGACATCTCGCAATTCCGCGTCGCCAAGATTCAGCCGTCGCGGCTGCGCCAGATCGCGATCGCCAAGACCGAACCCGGTGACGAGAACAACCAGGACATCTCCTCGCTGGTCGGCAAGGTCGACATCCGCAAGCTCGAGACCTACGCCCAGAACGATCCCGACGCCTACAGCTATTCCGGCGGCCTCAACCGCGCCAACCAGGGCGTGCTCGAGTTCGTCGAGATGTTCAAGGCGCCGATCAAGATGCTCCACCCGCTGCTGACGGCGACGCAGGAAGGCAACTACATCGGCACCGAGAACATCGGCGCGATCCCGTTCACGGGCGTGATCCTCGCGCACTCCAACGAGGCCGAGTGGGCGAGCTTCAAGTCCAACAAGAACAACGAAGCCTTCATCGACCGCATCTGCGTGATCAAGGTGCCCTATTGCCTGAGGGTCACCGAAGAGCAGAAGATCTACGAGAAGCTGATCCAGGGCTCCGAGCTCGCGGCGGCGCCCTGCGCGCCCTCGACGCTGGAGACACTGGCGCGGTTTTCGGTGATGTCGCGCCTGCGCAAGCACGAGAATTCCACGGTGTACGCCAAGATGCGGGTCTACGACGGCGAGAGCCTGAAGGAATCCGATCCGAAGGCGCGCAGCGTCCAGGAATATCGCGACGCCGCCGGCGTCGACGAGGGCATGGACGGCGTCTCGACCCGCTTTGCCTTCAAGATCCTGGCCGCGACCTTCAACCACGATCCGCAGGAGGTCGCCGCCGACGCCGTGCATCTGATGTACGCGCTGGAGCAGTCGATCAAGCGGGAACAGCTTCCTGAGGAAGTCGAGAAGCGCTACCTCGAATTCATCAAGGCCGATCTCGCACCGCGCTATGCCGAGTTCATCGGTAACGAGATCCAGAAGGCCTATCTCGAATCCTACTCGGATTATGGCCAGAACCTGTTCGATCGCTACGTCGACTATGCCGACGCCTGGATCGAGGACCAGGACTTCAAGGATCCCGACACCGGCCAGCTGCTCGATCGCGAGCTTTTGAACCAGGAGCTGACGAAAATCGAGAAGCCGGCGGGTATCGCCAACCCCAAGGACTTCCGCAACGAGGTGGTCAAATTCTCGTTACGGTCGCGGGCCCAGAACGGCGGCAAGAATCCGGCCTGGACCTCCTACGAGAAGATTCGCGATGTGATCGAAAAGCGGATATTCTCCCAGGTCGAGGACCTGCTTCCGGTCATCTCCTTCGGGTCGAAGAAGGACGGCGAGACGGAGAAGAAGCACGGCGAGTTCGTCGCACGCATGGTGGAGCGCGGCTACACCGAGCGTCAGGTTCGCCGGCTCGTCGAATGGTACATGCGCGTGAAGCAGGCCGGTTGAGGCGCGTGGGAGGCGAATGGAAAAGTGCCCATCCACATTATTGACAGGCGCCTGAATCCAGGCGGCAAGAGTCTTGAGAACCGCCAGCGGTTCTTGCGTCGGGCCAAATCCCTGGTGCAGGGCGCCGTCAAGAAGACCTCGCAGGAACGCGACATCAAGGACGTCCTGGAGGGTGGTGAAGTCACGATTCCGCTCGACGGCATGCACGAGCCGCGCTTCCGCCGTGAAGGCGGAACGCGGGACATGGTCCTGCCCGGCAACAAGAAGTTCGTCGAAGGCGACTATCTGCAGCGCTCCGGCCAGGGCAGCGCCAAGGATTCCGGCCCCGGCGAAGGCGACAGCGAGGACGCCTTCCGCTTCGTGCTGAGCCGCGACGAGTTCGTCGATCTGTTCCTCGACGATCTCGAGCTTCCGGATCTGGCCAAGCGCAAGATCGCGCAGACCGAGAGCGAGGGCATCCAGCGCGCCGGCTACACCATGTCCGGCTCGCCCGCCAACATCTCGGTGAGCCGGACGGTGAAGCTCGCGCTCGCCCGCCGCATCGCGCTCAAGCGTCCCCGCAAGGACGAGATCGAAGAGCTGGAAGCCGCCATCGCCGCATGCACGGACGAGGACGAGCGCACGGTGCTGGTCGCTGAGCTCGAAAGGCTGAAGGCGAAGTCCAAGCGCATTCCCTTCATCGATCCGCTCGACATCCGCTACCGACGATTCGAGACGGTGCCGAAGCCCGTCGCGCAGGCCGTGATGTTCTGCCTGATGGACGTCTCCGGCTCGATGTCCGAGCACATGAAGGATCTGGCCAAGCGCTTCTACATGCTGCTCTACGTGTTCCTGAAGCGCCGCTACAAGCACGTCGAGATCGTCTTCATTCGCCACACCGACCGCGCCGAGGAGGTGGACGAGCAAACCTTCTTCTACGGGCCGGCCTCGGGCGGCACGCTGGTCTCCAGCGCGCTCCAGGCGATGCACGAGATCGTGCGCGCGCGCTTCAACCCGTCGGACTGGAACATCTACGCCGCGCAAGCCTCGGACGGCGACAATTCCTATTCCGACGGCGAACTCACAGGGCTCCTGCTGACCGACAAGATCCTGCCGGTCTGCCAGTTCTTTGCCTATCTCGAGGTCGGGGAATCAGGCGGCAGCGCCTTCGATCTCTCCGACTCCTCGCTGTGGACGCTCTATGAGCGCCTGCGCAACAGCGGCGCACCGCTCTCGATGCGCAAGGTCTCGGAGCGCAGCGAGATCTTTCCGGTGTTCCACGACTTGTTCCAGCGCCGCGAAACTGCCCAGGAGAAGACCGCTCCATGACGGAACGATTGTTCGAAGGCGCCGATTGGGATTTCCACACCTTGCAGCGCATCACCGATGCCTGCGAGGAGGTGGCGTTGAAGGATCTCGGGCTCGACGTCTATCCGAACCAGATCGAGGTCATCACTGCCGAGCAGATGCTGGACGCCTATTCCTCGGTCGGCATGCCCTTGTTCTACAAGCACTGGTCGTTCGGCAAGCACTTTGCCTTCCATGAGGCGTCCTATCGCAAGGGCCTGATGGGGCTCGCCTATGAGATCGTGATCAACTCCTCGCCCTGCATCTCCTATCTGATGGAGGAGAACACGGCGACGATGCAGACGCTGGTGATCGCGCACGCTGCCTTCGGCCACAACCATTTCTTCAAGAACAATTATCTGTTCAAGCAGTGGACCGATGCCGACGGCATCCTGGATTATCTCGACTTCGCCAAGAACTACGTCATGCAGTGCGAGGACCGCTACGGCCGCATCGAGGTCGAGCGCACGCTCGATGCCGCGCACGCGCTGATGTCGCACGGCATCGACCGCTATCCCGGCAAGAAGAAGCTCGACCTGCGCGCCGAGGAGAAGCGGGCAGGGCGCCGCCGCCAGCACGAGGAGGAGGTCTTCAACGATCTCTGGCGCACCGTGCCGGCCGGCAAGAGCAAGACCCGTGCGGCTCTCAGCGTCGAGCGGCGCCGCAAGCTGCTCGGCCTGCCGCAGGAGAATTTGCTCTATTTCCTGGAGAAGAGCGCGCCGCGGCTGGCGCCCTGGCAGCGCGAGTTGCTCCGCATCGTCCGCCACATCGCGCAGTATTTCTATCCGCAGAGCCAGACCAAGGTGATGAACGAGGGGACGGCCACCTACGTTCACTACCGCATCATGACCCAGCTGCATCAGCAGGGCCGCATCACCGACGGCAACTTCCTCGAATTCCTGGGATCGCACACCAACGTCGTGTTCCAGCCCGAATTCGACGATCCGCGGTTCTCGGGCTTCAACCCCTATGCGCTCGGCTTCGCCGTGATGCAGGACATCGAGCGCATCGTCACCAGGCCGGAGGACGAGGACCGCGAATGGTTCCCCGACATCGCCGGCAAGAACGACGTCATGGGCGTGCTGCGCGACGTCTGGGCCAATTACCGCGACGAGAGCTTCATCGGCCAGTTCCTGAGTCCCAAATTGATGCGGCACTTCCGCATGTTCCACCTGCACGACGATCCCGAGGAGCGCGCCGGCATCCGGGTCGATGCCATCCACGACGAGCGCGGCTTCCGCCGCGTGCGGCGCGAGTTGGCGCGGCAGCACGATGTCGGCTATATCGACGCCAATATCGAGGTGGTCGACGTCGATCTCGCCGGCGACCGCCGGTTGATCCTGCATCACCACGTCATCAAGGGCTCGCAGCTCAACGAGACCGATGCCAAGCGGGTGCTCCAGCATCTCGCCGATCTCTGGACCTACGACGTTGCGCTGATCGAGGTCGATGCCAACGACAAGGTCCTGCGCGAATATGTCGTGAGCCCGCGGCCGATCCCGGCCGCGGTGGCCTGAAGGCGTTGGTTAGGCGTGACGCCTGATTGGCTGAAACTCAGCTAAAGCATGATCCGGAAAAGTGCGCAGCGGTTTTCCGAAAAGATCATGCTTAAACAACAACCTAAAGCGCGATGCGATGACGCTTCATCCTCATCGCATCGCGCTTTAGCGCGCCGGCGAAGGTGCGCTCCCTCCCCCGCAAGCGGGGGAGGGTTGGGGAGAGGGTGTCTCCGCGGTGGGATTCCCCCAGAGGAGAGAGCCCTCACCCGGCGCTATGCGCCGACCTCTCCCGCAAGCGGGAGAGGTGGAGTCCGCGGCGGCTCAGGAGATTACGTGGACACATCGTGCCTAAAGCGCGATGAGATTTGGATGAATCGTCATCGCGCTTTAGGTCTTTGTTTGAGCATGATCTTCTCGGAAAATCGCTTCACACTTTTCCGGATCATGCTCTAGGCAGGTCGCTTCGCCGTCTTCTTCTTCGCCTTGGACGTATTCAACTCCACCGCCGCCCGGATCAGCGCCTTCAACGCCTTCTCGTTGATGGTCTCGCCTTCGCGAATATCGATCGCGCGGCGCAAATTGCCGTCGAGGCTGGAGTTGAAAAGGCCCGCCGGATCCTCCAGCGCCGCGCCCCTGGCAAAGGTCATCTTCACCACGGCCTTGTAGGTCTCGCCGGTGCAGATGATGCCGTCGTGCTCCCACACGGGAACGCCGCGCCATTTCCACTCTTCGAGCACATCGGGATCGGCCTCCCTGATCAAGCCGCGGATGCGTCCCAGCATCTCGCCGCGCCAGTCGCCGAGCTCCCTGATCCGGCCGTCGATCAGCTTGGAGGGGGAAGCTCCATCCGTGTCCTTCGTGGCGCCATTCTTCGCCGTCGCAGCCTTCTTCATGATCTGGCCTCGCTGCGCACGCCGCTGCGTCGGCCGACATAGGGCAGCGCGAACAGATAGAGCCCGGTCGCAAGCAGCGGGATCAGCGGGACGAGCGCCAGGAAGCCGATCCACACGGCCTGGAGCTGCATGATCATCGCCACGATGTTGGCGATGACCGCGAGGGTGAAGGCCATCGACAGCCAGCGATGAATTTGCCGAATCCACATATGCGTGCTCATTGGGTCCTCTTTGGAGATTGATCGGAAGAGACAACCGGCGGAGGCTTTAGCCTGCCCGCGCCAGCACCTCGTCCAGCTTGGCCAGAAACTGCTTCCAGCCCGCATGCGCGCCGCCAAAAGCCTGCTTCTGCTTCGGGCTGAAGCCCGCCTGCTCGACGCGTAGATGCGTACCGGCGTTCGTCGGCGTGAGCGTGAAGGTCACCACGCTCTTGAGGTCGAACGCGGCGTCCTCATGCGAGAAATTCCAGGTGTAGGCGAGCGTCTTCTGCGGCTCGATGGTGAGCACCTCGCAGTCCAGCACGCCGCCCCATTCGCCGCGCAGGTTGAAACGGTGGCCGACGGTCGGCTTGAAGTCGTTCTTCATCAGCCATTCCTCGATCAGATGCGGCTGCGTCAGCGCGCGCCAGATCCGTTCAGCCGGATAGGCAAATTCGCGCTCGATGATGACGGAACGCTTCTCGGTCGTGGTTTCGGTCATTGGTCCATCCTCTTCAGGAGATCGTCGAGCGCGTCGAGCCGATTCTGCCAGAACCCGGCCATCTGTCCGGTCCAGTCGATCAGCGGATTGAGCGCACCGGGCCGCGCGCTGTAATGGGTCTGGCGTCCTTCGTGTCGGTCGCGCACGAGGCCAGCCTGCTTCAGGGCGCCGAGATGTTTCGACACCGCCGGCTGGGACACGCCGGATCGCGCCGTCAGCGCCCCGACGGTCTGCTCCCCCTCGCGGCACAGCCGCTCGAAGATCGCCCGACGGGTCGGGTCGGCGAGCGTCCTGAACAGCAGGTCGTGGGTGGCGGACATGCGAGATCCATAACCAGGAAGTTATGGATAAATTCATAACCGTGGAGTTATGGGTAAGTCAAGTGAGATTGGCCGCGCTGGTAGCTTTGAAGCGAAAGGCATCCGCGGGCTCCTCTTACCTCTCCCGCTTGCTCGCGGGAGAGGTCGGCGCGCCCGGGCGATGCGCAGCATCGTCCCGTGCGCCGGGTGAGGGCTCTTTCCTCTAGGGGATTGTCCCATCGCCGAGACACCCTCTCCCCAACCCTCCCCCGCAGGCGGGGGAGGGAGTGCACCTCTCTCGTGGCAAGTGCAGTGCCTTACGGCCGCAGATACAAATACCCCTGCGATTGCAGTTCGGCCAACCGAACCACGCCGCCCTTCTCGGCGCTGACGAAGCCCGGCAGGAGCTCCTTCAGCGTCACGTTCTGCGCCTTCATCGTGTTGCCGCAGGCGGCGAGCTCGATGCCGTCCTTGGAGAAATCGCCGACGCGCTTGCTGACATCGGGATTGGCCTGCGCCGAGTGAAACGCCTTGAGCGCCGGTCCGTGGATCACCAGCGCAAGGGTCACATGCTCGGGACCACCGACGCCATCGATGTGGTTCTGGATGTTGCCGAGCACGAAATTGACCTTCTCGGCCTCGCTGAGGTGATAGACGACCTTCAGCTTGTTGGGCGCGCCGGCTTCCGTCGCGGCTTTCGCGCTGGAGGCACCCAGCGCCGCACCCAGGGCCGAGACGGCGCTCCACAAGATGTTCCGGCGGTTCATGGCGATCTCCTTCGGCTGGACTGCGCTCGCGCGACAGATATCACTTGTGGCGCAGTGCGGCGAGTTCCTTGCGGTCGGTCACGAGCGACGCGCACTCGCTGTTGTCGGTGCGGTCGAGACGGAAGATCTTGTCATCGGCGCCGGCGACCAGCGATTGCTCGGCTTCGTCGTCCGGCTTGTTGTTCTGCCAGACCCTGATCCGCTCGAGGCGGATGATCGCGGACTTGTCGTCCCTGGACAGCGCCACTTCGATCCCGCCGCCTTCGCAGTCCACGCCGCAGCCCATGCGGACCTCGTCCCCCTGACTGAGAAGCACCGCGTGGCTGCCGCACGAGCCGCTGGAGTCGAAATCGCCGGAGCGATGGCGATAGCGAAAACCCAGACGGAAGGAATTGTGCAGCTGCTTGTCCTCCTTGTCGATTTCCGCCGAGATCAGCAGCTTCATGGAAGCTACCTTCTGCTTGGGATGCCGTGCCAGATGCTCGGCATCGTAGCGACGGACGAAGCAGGCATAGGACTTGGTGCCGGGCATCTCCGCATAGAGCCGCGCGTTGAAGGCGTCGGCTTCGGCCTTTGTGGTCTCCCGGACGTTGTCGGCCTCATCCGCGTGGGCGACGCCGGTCAGGGCAGCGAAAGCTATGGCAGCAATGAGGGAGAGCTTCATGACGGCCTCGGGCGGGTGACGACTTTGCCGCAGCACAACAGAACTGCTGTCCGTTAGACGCCCGGCAGATGCACTGCGTTCAACGTTCGCACGTCGCGTGTGAGCAGCGTGCAGGGCACACGGGCCAGTAGCCCTTCGTCGGGCCTTAGTCATTGCTGCGATCAAGAAGGTTCAATGGGTGCAGCGCCCTGGTTCTTTGGAACCCGACGCCGGCGATCGCTGCGACATTGTCTCGGTTCGTCAATGTGATAGCCTTCACAGACGGCCGCCTCTGGCAGTCGTAAGCTGGGACTGCCTCGCAAGTTTCTGGAGTCCCCCCGCATGGGCGAAATTCGCAACTTCAGATCCGGAAATCAGGATGAGCCGCCGCCCCACAGCGGAGTGCCTCGTCGTCTCGCCGCGATCATCGTCGGTGACATCGCCTCCTACAGTCGGTTGATGCAGGCCGACGAGGAAGGCACGCATGTTCGCGTCAAGCGGATCGAGCGGGATCTCATCCAGCCCAGCATCATCGAACACCACGGAAGCCTGGTGAAGACGACCGGCGACGGCTTCATCGCCATCTTCGACAGTCCAGTGGAGGCTGTCCGATGCAGCATCGTCATCCAGCAAAATCTCATCGGTCGCAACGCCTCGCTTCCCAAGCATTCCCGGCTCGAATATCGAATCGGCGTCAATCTCGGCGATGTCATCGTCGAGCCGGACGACATCTATGGCGACGGCGTCAACATCGCCACGCGCATCGAGGGCATCGCGGAACCGGGGCAGGTCTACATCTCCGGCGCGATCTACGAACAGATCAAGCACAAGGTCGTGTGCGGCTATGAGTCGCTCGGAGACCGCAAGGTCAAGAACATCACCGATCCCGTGCGCGTCTATCGCGTGCTCCCGGATGCAGATGCCGTCGGCAAGACGAGAAGCCGGCGCGAGAACACGCTGATCTTTCTGCTGGGCATCACGCTGCTCGTCATTGCCGCCGGCGCACTCTGGTATATGCTGGCACAGCCTCAGGGCAGGGTGGGCGAGCAGGTCGCAACGCCCGCCGCTTCTCCGGCGCCATCCCCGGTCCCGCAAGCGCCGCCGCGCGAAGCGGCGACGCAGGCGCCGCAACCATCTCCCTCATTGGCTTCGGCGCCTTCATCGCCCGCACCTGCGCCAAGCGCGTCCTCGACGCCGGTACGCGAGCCCGAAATGATCGCCATTCGCGGCGGCAGTTTCGCGATGGGAAGCAATGATGATCCGACCGAGCGTCCCGTCCACCAGGTCACGGTCAAGCCGTTCTCGATCGGGAAATATCCGGTGACGGTGCGGGAGTGGAACGAATGCGCGGCTGCGAACGCGTGTGGTTTCACCGCGACCGGCAAGGACGATGCGCCGGTCAGCAACGTGAGCTGGACTGACGCGCAGCAATATGCCGCCTTTCTGTCGCAGGCGACGAAAAAGCAGTACCGGCTCCCAAGCGAGGCCGAATGGGAATACGCGGCCCGCGGCGGAACGCAAACCAAGTATTGGTGGGGCGACAAGCTCCAGCCGGGCATGGCCGGATGCAAGGATTGCGGCGACCTCGCCGCCGAGCAACCGGCGAAGGTCGGCAGCTTCAAGCCCAATCCATTCGGACTCCACGACATGGGCGGCGGCATCGACCAGTGGGTCGAGGACTGCTGGCACAAGAGCTATCAGGGTGCGCCGGTCGACGGTTCGGCATGGACGAGCGATGACTGCTCATCGCACGTCCTGCGCTCGGGCTCCTGGAAGAACGATTCGAGATATGTGCGGCCGTCCAACCGCGATGGCTACGATACCAATGTCCGCTACCCGACGCATGGATTCCGTGTCGCGCTCAGTCCCTAAAGCATGATCCGGAAACGTGTGCAGCGGTTTTCCGAAAAAGATCATGCTCAAACGATAACGGAAAGCGCGATGACGATTCTGATCGCATCGCGCTTTGGAGCTGGAGTAGGTTTGATGAAGATCGTTTGCTGCGCCGCGCTGGCGGCGGCGCTCGCATTGCTGCCGGGCGCTGCCTACTCTCAGGGCAAGACCGCACCCAAAGACGCAAAGCTCTATTTCATCACCCCACAGGACGGGCAGAAGGTCCGTGGTGGGTTTTGGGTCCGGTTCGGCCTGCGCAACATGGGCGTGACGCATGCTGGCGATGACTACCAGAACGCCGGTCATCATCATTTGCTGGTCGACGTCAAGGATCCCATCGATCCCAAGGAGCCGATCCCGCAGGACAAGTCCCACCTGCATTTCGGTGCAGGGCAGACCGAGACTTTTCTCGAGCTTCCGCCCGGCGCGCACACGCTGCAATTGGTGCTCGGCGATGCGAAGCACTATCCGTTCGAACCGCCTGTCGTGTCCGACAAGATCACCGTGCGAGTCAGGCAGCCCGGTCCGGTACGGCGCAGATGATCACCGCAGGCTGGCGTTGATCTTGTCCAGCACCGCCGAGCCCGGGCACAGCGTGTCCGCCTCCAGCGTGTTGAGCGGCGTCTCGACCGTGTTGAGATGCTCGTGCAGGTCTTCGGCGTCGGGGTCGACATAGAGCAGGCCGGTGACGATCTGGCCCTTGGCGGCGTGCTTCTGCAGGAAGGTCATCGCCCCCAGACGGTCGTGCGGATCGTAGTCGGCATCGATCTTGCGCAGCGCAATCTTGCTGCCGTCGTGCTGCTCGACCACCTGTACCGTGCCCGGCGCGTAATCGACGGCGATCGGATCGCGGCCGACCAGCACGTCGAGCCGGTTCACCGCGTCATTGTGCTCGCGGACATAGTCGAAACTCTTGGTCGAGCCGGCGTGGTTGTTGAAGGCGATGCAGGGGCTGATGACGTCGATGAAGGACGCGCCCTTGTGGCGGATCGCGGCCGCGATCAGCGGCACCAGCTGGGTCTTGTCGCCGGAGAACGAGCGCGCGACGAAGGTGGCGCCGAGTTGCAGGGCGATCGCGACGAGGTCGATCGCATTGTCGGTGTTGGTGACGCCCTTCTTGCTCTTCGAGCCGCGGTCGGCGGTCGCCGAGAACTGGCCCTTGGTCAGGCCGTAGACGCCGTTGTTCTCGACGATATAGGTCATGTTGACGCCGCGCCGGATCGAGTGCGCGAACTGGCCGAAGCCGATCGAGGCGGAATCGCCGTCGCCGGAGACGCCGAGATAGATCAGGTCGCGGTTGGCGAGGTTGGCGCCGGTCAGCACTGACGGCATGCGGCCGTGCACCGAGTTGAAGCCGTGCGAATTGCCGAGGAAATAGTCCGGCGTCTTCGACGAGCACCCGATGCCGGAGATCTTTGCCACCCGGTGCGGCTCGATCGAGAGCTCGTAGCAGGCCTCGATGATCGAGGCGGTGATCGAATCGTGGCCGCAGCCGGCGCACAGCGTCGAGATCTTGCCCTCGTAGTCGCGGTGGGTGTAGCCGAGCTCGTTCTTCTTCAGGCCCGGATGATGGAATTTCGGTTTTGCAATGTAGGTCATGCGAGCACCTGAAGCTTCCGCGGCGTCATGGCCGGGCTTGACCGGGCCATCCACGTCTTGGCTGCAACGAAGAAAGGCGTGGATGCCCGGGTCAAGCCCGGGCATGACGGAGAGAGTAAGATGTAGATCATGACACGGCCTTGCGGAGCGGGGTCACCTTGAGGTGATCCTGGTGGTCGCCAATGGCTTTTGCGATGAAGCGGGCGGTAATCGGTGTGCCGTCGTAATGCACGATCGGCACGAGCCGCACCGGGTCGATACCGTTCTCGTTGACGATGAGCTGGCGCAGCTGGCTGTCGCGGTTCTGCTCGACCACGTAGACGAAGTCGTGCTCGGCGAGAAAGCTCGCCACGCTCGAGTGGAACGGGAAGGCGCGGATCCGCAGGCGGTCCAACTGATGCCCGCGCGCCTCGAGCAACCCGATCGCCTCGTCCATCGCCGGCGAGGTCGAGCCGAAATAGATCACGCCATATTTGGTCGGCCGTTCCGCGTTGGCCTGCAGCGGCCGCGGCACCAGGTCCTGCGCGCTCTCGAACTTGCGCACCAGGCGCTGCATGTTGTCGGCATAGACCGAGCCTTCCTCGGAGTAACGCGCATAGCGGTCGCGCGAGGTGCCGCGGGTGAAATAGGAGCCCTTGGTCGGATGCGTGCCGGGATAGGTGCGGTAGGGAATGCCGTCACCATCGACGTCGAGATAGCGGCCGAAGTCGCGACCCTCTTCAAGCATCTCCGCGGTCATGATCTTGCCGCGGTCGTACTGCCGGGCGTCGTCCCATTTCAGCGGACGGGAGAGCCGGTGGTTCATGCCGATGTCGAGATCGAGCATCAGGAAGATGGTGGTCTGGAGTCGCTCGGCGAGATCGAAGGCGGCGGCCGCGAACTCGAACGCCTCGGCGGGATCCTCCGGAAACAGCAGCACATGCTTGGTGTCGCCATGCGAGGCATAGGCGCAGGCGATGATGTCGCATTGCTGGGTGCGGGTCGGCATGCCCGTGGAGGGGCCGGCACGCTGAATGTTCATGATCACGGCCGGGATCTCGGCGAAATAGGAGAGACCGATGAACTCCGTCATCAGGGAGATGCCGGGGCCGGATGTCGCGGTGAAGGCGCGGGCGCCGTTCCAGGAGGCGCCAATGACGATGCCGATGGAAGCCAGCTCGTCCTCGCCCTGCACGATCGCGTATTTCGCCTTGCCGGTCTCCGGATCGTGCCGGTACTTCTTGCAATGGGCGGTGAAAGCCTCCGCCACGGACGAGGACGGCGTGATCGGATACCACGCGCACACCGTGGCGCCGCCATAGACTGCGCCGAGCGCGGCGGCGCTGTTGCCTTCGATGAAGATGCGGTCGCCGACCTTGTCGGACTTCTTCACCCTGAGCCCGATCGGGCATTTCAGGTTCTGCAGCGCCCAGTCGCGGCCGAGATGCAGTGCGTGGACGTTGGAGGAGAGCAGCTTCTCCTTGCCCTTGTACTGCTCGCCGATCAGCTGCTCGATCAGCTTCGGATCCATGTCGAGCAGCGCGGATAGCGCGCCCAGATAGATGATGTTCTTGAACAGCTGGCGCTGGCGCGGGTCGGTATAGGTCGAGTTGGTGATGGCGGTGAGCGGCACGCCGATCACGGTGATGTCGTCGCGGAATTTGGTCGACGGCATCGGCTTGGTGGAATCGTAGAACAAATAGCCGCCGGGCTCGATGCCGGCGACGTCCTTGTCCCAGGTCTGCGGGTTCATCGCCACCATCATGTCGACGCCGCCGCGGGCGCCGAGATGGCCGTCTTCCGTCACCCGCACCTCGTACCAGGTCGGCAGGCCCTGGATGTTGGAGGGGAAGATGTTGCGCGGGGACACCGGAACGCCATGGCGCAGGATCGCCCGCGCGAACATCTCGTTGGCGCTGGCCGAGCCCGAGCCGTTGACGTTGGCGAAGCGGACGACGAAGTCGTTTACGCTGCTGATCGGCTTTTTGTCGGACATGTCGAACCTGCGTGGGTCATATCGATGAGATATTTCTGCATGTCCCAGGCGCCGGTGGGACAACGCTCGGCGCACAGCCCGCAATGCAGGCAGACGTCCTCGTCCTTGACCATCACGCGTCCGGTCTTGAGGTCGCTGGACACGTAGAGGTCCTGGTCCGGATGCAGTGAAGGCGCCTTCAGGCGCTGGCGCAGGTCGCTTTCCTCGCCGTTGCCCGTAAAGGTGATGCAATCCATCGGGCAGATGTCGACGCAGGCATCGCACTCGATGCAGAGCGAGGTCGAGAACACGGTCTGCACATCGCAGTTCAGGCAGCGATGCGCCTCGCCGAGCGCCAGCTTGACGTCATAGCCGAGCTCGACCTCGGCACGGATGTCCTTGAGCGCGACCACCTTGTCGCGATGCGGCACCTTGTAGCGCTTGTCGACCGAGATGTCGTTGTCATAGCTCCATTCGTGGATGCCCATCTTCTGCGAGGAGACATGCACCTCCGGCAGCGGTCGTTCGTCGATCGCCTCGCCTGAGAGCATCTTGTGGATCGACAGCGCGGCGTCATGGCCGTGCGCGACCGCCCAGATGATGTTCTTCGGTCCGAACGCGGCGTCGCCGCCGAAAAACACTTTCGGGTTGGTCGAGACGAAGGTCTTCGGATCGACCTTGGGCATGTGCCATTTGTCGAATTCGATGCCGCAATCCTGCTCGATCCAGGGGAAGGCGTTCTCCTGGCCGACTGCAACCAGCACGTCGTCGCATGCGAACGTCTGGTCCGGCTCGCCCGAGGGTACGAGGTTGCGGCGGCCCTTGGCATCGTATTCGGCCTTCACCTTCTGGAAGGTGACGCCGGTGAGCTTGCCATTGTCATGGATGAAGGCGACGGGGACGAGGAAGTTGAGGATCGGAATATCCTCGTGGATCGCATCCTCCTTCTCCCAGGGCGAGGCCTTCATCTCCTCGAAGCCGGAGCGCACGACCACCTTGACGTCTTCGCCGCCGAGCCGGCGCGCGGTGCGGCAGCAATCCATCGCGGTGTTGCCGCCGCCGAGCACGATCACGCGCTTGCCAATCTTGTCGATGTGGCCGAACGAGACCGAGGCCAGCCATTCGATGCCGATGTGGACGTTGGCCGCTGCTTCCTTCCGGCCGGGAATGTCGAGCTCGCGGCCGCGCGGTGCGCCGGAGCCGACGAAGATGGCGTCGTACTTCTCCGCGAGCAGCGCCTTCATGCTGTCGATGCGGTGACCGCCCATGAAGTCGACGCCGAGACCCAGGATGTAGCCGGTCTCCTCGTCGATCACCGAATTGGGCAGGCGGAATTTCGGGATCTGCGTGCGCATCATGCCGCCGGCTTCCGGATCGGCATCGAACACCGTGCAGTGATAGCCGAGCGGCGCGAGATCGCGCGCAACCGTCAGCGACGCGGGGCCGCCGCCGACCAGCGCAACACGCTTGCCGTTCTTCGGGCTGGGTCGCGGCAGGCGCTGCCTGATGTCGTCCTTGAAGTCCGCGGCGACCCGCTTGAGGCGGCAGATCGCCACCGGAGTCTCCTCGACGCGTCCGCGACGGCACGCGGGCTCGCAGGGACGGTCGCAGGTGCGTCCCAGAATTCCGGGAAACACGTTCGATTTCCAATTGATCATATAGGCGTCGCTGTAGCGGCCCTGTGCGATCAATCGGATGTATTCGGGAACCGGGGTGTGCGCAGGACAGGCCCATTGGCAATCGACCACTTTGTGAAAGTAGTCGGGGGCCGCAATATCGGTCGGTTTCATTCCTACCCTGTCCGCGCAGGCTCAAAGACCCCGCGGCCTTTTCTTGAGCTTGGCGGACGCTAACGCGTCTCGATCCGGTTTCTGAATGACGTCATTGGGTTAGCTTATTAGAACCGTTCCGAAGTACAACGGCAAAGTTGCGCGATCATCGGCTTTCATGGGAGCCACGCGCGCATGGCATTAACGGCGGCATGCTATGCAGCGTGCGCTGCAGCATCACCTTCCGTCATTCCGGGGCGCGCCGATAGGCGTGAGCCCGGAATCCATCGGACCGCGGAGCCAGCGGACAAATGGATTCCGGGCTCGTCGCTGCGCGCCGCCCCGGAATGACGGAGGAGAGGCGCACGCCTGCCTCCACATCGTCATTGTGAGATCAGTTCTGCGCGATATCGCTCTTCGCGAGGTCCCACATCAGGCAGTAGGTGCCGACGGACACGGGAGGTGGCAGCGGCGCCGCCGCAGGACCGGTGAAGCGCTCGGCGATGACGGCGGAGACCGCGCCGACATGCGTGCCGTCGATCAGTACGAACCAGTCGCGCGCGCCCTCGTTGCGCGCCGGTATTTCCGCCGTTGCGCCCGACAGTTCGGGCTCGCTTTCGAGCAGGTGCATCGAGACGATGCCGTCGCGCCTGTCCGGCGCCAGCCTTTCTTGCAGTGCATCACGCCACGCTCCGGCATTGTCGGGCGTCGGCCGCAGCCGTACCACGCCGAGCGCAGCCCCGCGTCCGGTGCCATTGCTGATGGTGATACGCGCGACGACGCGGAGCATGTCCTTGAAACGCGCCATGGTCTGCCGCGACCAGTCGGTTGGGTTCGCGAGCCGCGCCTTGTAGGCGGGGCTGTCGAGCACGTCGAGCGCCGCGGTCGAATACAGGCAGAGATATTTGGGATTGGCGGCATGCGCGACATAGCGCCGCGCTTCGAAGAATCCCTCGATCGCGACGCGCTCTTCCAGATGCTCGCGATCATACCAGCGGTTGAAATCGGCCTCATCGGCTGCGTCGATATTCATCGACGTCAGCAGCATGCCTTTCGCGGCGAGCGGCATTTTCTTGTTGTCCTGCTATGCGCGCTAGCGCGCGGCCTTCGACGCGAGGTCCGCAATCGACTTCATGACGGCATCCCTCACGCCGCCATCATAGAGCGAATGGCCGGCCTCTTCCACGATCCGAATCTCGGAACCCGGCCAGACTTTCGCGAGCGCCTGCGATGTCCCGGGAGGACACAACAGGTCATAGCGGCCCTGCACGATGATGCCGGGAATGCCGGCGAGCCGATGCGCGTTTCGCAACAGCTGATCTTCGCTCATGAAGCTGTCGTTGACGAAATAATGCGCCTCCATGAAAGGCGTCGCCGGCAGTGTGCGCCAGACGTTCAGCGCGGCGAGGTCCAGCCGGGTCCGTGCCGGCTTGTGCTCGGACAAGGTTCGTTCAGCGTCGTGCCAGGCTCGCACCGCGGGACCGTGCACGGCAGGATCGGCATCGAGGATACGGCGCCAATAGGCGCCCACCGGTTGCTCGCGCTCCTCGGGCGTCAGCACGCTGAGGAAATCCTCGTAGAGCGCGGGATGGAACTGCGACAGGCGCGAGGTGAAGGCCGTCTCGACCTCTGCCCGCGTGCCGAGGAAGGTTGCGCGCAGGGCAATGCCGGAGACGCGCTCCGGATGCGCCTCGGCGTAGGCGAGCGCCAGCGTCGCGCCCCAGGACCCGCCGACCACCATCCAGCGTGTGATGCCGAACTTTTCGCGGATCTTCTCCATGTCCGCGACCAGATGCGCCGTCGTGTTGTGCTCGCGCGATCCCTTTGGCCTGCTGCGGCCGCAGCCGCGCTGGTCGAACAAAACGGCGCAGAAACGATCAGGGTCGAACAGCCGGCGATGGTCGGGCTGGCAGCCGCTGCCGGGCCCGCCATGCAGATAGACCGCAGGGATTCCGTCGGCGCGGCCGACACTCTCGACATAGAGCTCATGGCCGTCGCCGACATCGAGCATGTCGGAGGTCAGCGGCGCAAAGGGATCGACGCGCCTGACCGAGCCGGCCGCGTCCGCGTCAGGCATCATTCTCGGATTCCAGAGTGCCGCCGGCGAAATTGCGATAGAGGAAACGGTTGGTCTCGCCCTCGGCCTCGCGCTCGGCCTGCTTGAAGATGGTCTCGTGCAGCGGCGACAGCGCGCAGGCCGGATCGGTATTGGCCGCATCGCCCGTCAGCGCGAAGGCCTGGCAGCGGCAGCCGCCGAAATCGATCTCGCGGAATTCGCAACTCTTGCACGGCTCCTTCATCCAGCCGGTGCCGCGATAGCGGTTGAAGGCCTCCGAGTTCTGCCAGATCCAGGCGATCGAATGGTTGGAGCGCACCGATTCGAAGTCGAGCCCGGTGATGCTCTCGGCGGCGTGGCACGGCAGCACCTTGCCGGCGGGCGAGATGTTGAAGAACTGCCGGCCCCAGCCGCCCATGCATTTCTTCGGCCGCAGCGCGTAATAGTCCGGCACGACGTAGTCGATCGTCAGCCGGCCCTTCAGCCGTTCGCGCGCCTCCTCGACGATGCGGGTGCATTCATCGAGCTGCGTCACGGTCGGCATCAGCGCGGCGCGGTTCTTCAGCGCCCAGCCGTAATATTGCACGTTGGCGACCTCGAGCCGGTCGGCGTCGAGGTCGAGCGCCATCTGGATGATGTCGGGGAGCTGATGCAGGTTCTGCCGATGCATCACCGCGTTCACGGTGAGCGGCAGATCGAGCTCGCGCGTCCATTTTGCGACCTCGAGCTTCTTGCGATGTCCGCCCCTGTAGCCGGCGACGCGATCGGCGAGGCCTTCCTCGATGCCCTGGAAGCTGATCTGCACATGGCAGAGCCCGGCATCTGCGAGATCGCCGAGCTTCTCGCGCGTCAGCAGCACCGCCGAGGTGATCAGATTGGTGTAGAGGCCGGCGTCGCTGGCATGCTTGACCAGCTCGACCAGGTCCTTGCGCGCGGTCGGCTCGCCGCCGGAGAAATGCACCTGGAGCACGCCGATCTCGGCGAGCTCGCTCAGCACCCTCTTCCATTCCTCGGTGGTCAGCTCCTTGGCCGAGCGGTCGAGCTCGACCGGGTTGGAGCAATAGGGGCATTGCAGCGGGCAGCGATGGGTGATTTCGAGCAGCACCGCCAGCGGGATGCCGAAGGTCTCCGCCGTCGAGCGCTGCTTCTCCAGCACCGCGAGGCTGTCGCTGGGTGGGATGGTCACGTCGCTCATGACGTCTTCTCCCTGATCTCGGTGAGAAAGCCCTTGTCGGCGAGATCCTGCAGCATGACGATGACGTCGGCGAGGATCGCCTCGCGCGGCGCGGCGTATTTCGCGACCAGCTGATCGGCGACGTCGCCGACATTGCGTTCGCCGTTGCAGAGCTGCAAGACCTCGACCGCGATCTCGTCGGGCGCCAGCACCCGTTCCGGTGCCAGGATCACCCAGACTTTTCGCGTCTCGTCATATTTCAGCTTGGCATGCCGCGGCAGCACGGGGCGGCTCGCCTCGCTCACGCTGATGTTCCGCGGCCCGGCCATTGCTCTTGTCCCTCAGCTCGCCTTGGGCACGAACGCGCCCGGCGGAATGTGGCCCTCGACATAGGCGTGCTGGAGTGCGTCCAGCTGCACCCACAGCACGTTGGTCTTGAAGATCAGCGCATTGCAGACGGAGGCGCGCTCCTCCGGCGTCCTCGCATGCGTCTTGACATAGTCGAGCGCGAAATTGGCATCGCGCGGCGCCTGGGTCAGGCGGCGCTTGAAGTAGCTCATGATGTCGGGATTGACGAAATCGTAATGCTGCAACATGCCGGCGATGCGCTCTTCATGGATGCTCGGCGCGAACAGCTCGGTGAGCGAGGAGGCGATCGCCTCCAGCGGACTCTTCTCGCGGCAGTAATGCACATAGGCCTCCACCGCGAAGCGCGTCGCCGGCAGGATGCCCTCGGTGGATTCCACGTAAGCCGTGTCGAGCCCTAGCCCTTCGGTCAGCTTCAGCCAGCGCTCGATGCCGCCTTCGCTGCCGACATCGCCGTCATGGTCCTCGATACGATGGCGCCATTCCAGGCGCGTGGCGCGGTCGCGGAAGCGCGAGATCACCACCGCGTCCTTGATCGGGATCGTGCTCTGGTAATAGTAGCGGTTGAGCGCCCAGGCCTGCACCTGGCCCTTGTTCAGCTTGCCGCCATGCAGCAGCTTATGGAACGGATGCAGGCTGTGATAGCGCGTCGCCCCGATATGTCGCAGCGTCGCCTCGAGCTCATCGGCGCTGGTGAGCCTGATGTCCTTGCCGATCGAGAGCGCGGTCATTCCAGTCAGTGATGCGGCGTTCACAGCACGATCTCCGTTCCATCCGCGGGTATCTGCCAGCCCGCCTGCTCAGCGGCTTTGCGCTCGGGCGAGCCGGGCAGCAGCGCCGGATTCGAGTTGTTGATATGCAGAAACAGCTTCCTGTCGATATTGAGGTCGGCCAGCCGCGCGATGGCGCCGTCGTCGCCGGACATGGCGACATGTCCCATGCTCTTGCCGGTCTTGTGGCCGAGGCCGCACCTGATCATCTCGTCGTCGCGCCAGACCGTGCCGTCGAAGAACACCAGCGCGGCGCCATCGATCTCCGCCTTGAGCGCGTCGGTCACCTCGGCACAGGCCGCGATGAAGTAGAAGCACTTGCCGGTGGCCCTGTCGGTGATCTTCAGGCCCAGCGTGTCGCCGTCGCCGCTCTCGCCGCCCGGATGCGCCTTGCCTTCCAGATACCAGGCCGACTTGCCCGGCACAGCGAAGGGCAGCACCTCCAGGCCGGAGCGCGCACCATCCGGCAGGCGGGGCTCGAATGGCTCATTGATGCCGATCGGCTGGCGCCGCACGTGCTTCTCGTTCAGCACGTTGAAGATGCTGTTGCTCGCAAGGATCGCCAGCACCTTCTCGTGCGCATAGACCGTAAAGGGCGAGCCCTCGCGCATCGACAGCAGGCCCGCCACCGCATCGACTTCGCTGTTGGTCAAGATCACGCCCGCGACCGGCGTGTGACGCAGTGCGCCCGCCTTGGGGTGCAACTGTGGCGTGGCGTTCAATTGCTGCCGCAGGTCGGGGGAGGCGTTGATCAAAAACCAGTGCTCGCCGTCGCCGCTGAAGGCAACCGAGGCTTGGGTCCTTTGAAGCTCGTGGCCGCCGCTACGGGCCGCCCGGCAGCCCTCGCACCCGCAATTCCATTGCGGAACTCCGCCGCCGGCCCCGGCGCCCAGGACGACGACGCGAACCATGATCCGTCTCCTGGAGGCAACGTTGCGAGGTGGATCTCAGGCCGACACAAATCCTGTCTTCCGGAAACGTATCGTGACCGAAAGAACTCGGGCCAGAGATCCACCTGCGCAAAAGGCAATCTCACCAACCGCTTACTTGCGGGTGGCGCTCACATACATGTTGATTTCCATGCCGCAGGGCACTTCGATGATCTTCGGGGCTTTCCAGGCCATTTCGGCTCTCCATATTCGCGAATTCGGGACGTATCCGCCCATCCGTTAGACTAATGCCGGCGGAGAACTTCGCCAGTGAAATTTTCCCGAGAAGTCCATGTTGCGCCGCGAAAAATGCTACTGGAACTTCACTTCTGAAGCGCTGCCTTGCGTCCGGCGCATTCGGTCGCGAACCGTGTCCTGATAAAGCTGTTGTGAGTGCAGTGCAGCTTTCAATCCGATACAGGCGAACCAACTGGATCTCGATGATGCCCAGATACTTCTTCAACACCCGTATCGGCGACGAACTGATCGTTGATCCCGACGGCGAGGACCTGCGCAACCCCGACCGCGCCTGGGAGGTCGCTCGCCAGATGATCCTGGAGGTGGTGAAGTCCGAGGGCGCACAGCCGGCGCTGCTCGAGGCGGTCATCGAGGTGACCGACGATGATGGGGAGATCGTGCTGGAGTTTCCCTTCACCGAGGCGCTGCTCGACATCCCCGACCGGTCCGCGACAAGGCATTAGCCGCGGGTCAGCCATGGCTGAGGCGGCGGTGTCCACCTCTCCCTGCGGAAGAGGTGAGCGACCTCCTCACCCCCGCGAAATCCGCATGGCTTTGCCGCGTTGCCGGCGCTAAAAGACGCCGATTACACGGAGCAAGCCATGCAAGATCTCTGGCGCCTGTCGGCTGCCGACCTCGTCACCCTCGTCAAATCCAAAAAGGTGTCCGCCAGGGAGGCTGCGCAGGCCGGCCTCGCGCGCCTGGATGCCGTCAATCCCCAGCTCAACGCAGTGGTCGACCACCGGCCGGACGACGTCCTCAGGCAGGCCGATGCCGTCGATGCCGCCATCGCGCGCGGGGAGGATCCCGGTGTCCTCGCCGGCGTGCCCGTCACCATCAAGGCCAATGTCGACCAGGAAGGCTTTGCCACCACGAACGGCCTGAAACTCCAGCGCGATCTGATCGCGCGCGAGGACAATCCGGTGGTCGCCAATTTCCGCAAGGCCGGCGCCGTCCTGCTCGGCCGCACCAATTGCCCGGCCTTCTCCTACCGTTGGTTCACCACCAATCTCGTTCATGGCGACACCAAGAACCCGCGCGACGCCGCGCTGACGCCGGGCGGCTCGTCCGGCGGCGCCGGCTCGGCGGTCGCGGCCGGCATCGGCCATATCGCCCATGGCACCGACATCGCCGGCTCGATCCGCTATCCCGCCTATGCCTGCGGCGTCCACGGCCTGCGCCCGACGCTCGGCCGTATCCCCGCCTTCAATCCGGCGCTGCCGGAGCGCCCGATCGGGCCGCAGATCATGGCGGTCTCGGGACCGCTGGCGCGCACCGTCAACGACATCAGGATTTCGCTCGAAGCGATGTCGGCCCGCGACATCCGCGATCCCTGGTTCGTGCCGGCGCCGCTGGAAGGCCCCGCGCGGCCGAAGCGCGCCGCGCTCTGCCTCAACCCGGGCGGCCTTGCCACCACGCCGGAGGTGAAGGCCGCGGTGAGCGACGCCGGGAAGCGCCTCGAGCGCGCCGGCTGGACCGTCGACATCATCGAAGACACGCCGCCGATGCGCGAGGCCGTGGAGTGGCAGATCAAGCTCTGGCTCGGCGACGGCTTTGATGCGCAGCTCGAAACGGCCGAGCGCGAGGGCGATCCCGGTGCGCTGGCCTGCCTGCGCGGCAGCCGCGCCAGGGTCACGCCGATGGACCAGGCGAACTACGCCAAGGCGCTGACCCGAAGAGCCACGCTGACCCGCGAATGGATGCTGTTCTTCGAAAAATATGCGGTGCTGCTGACGCCGGTCTCCGGCGAGCTGCCGTTCCCGGATCATCTCGACCGCAAGGACGACGAATCCTTCAAGCGCGTCTGGGAGGCGCAGCTGCCGCAGATCGCCATTCCCTTCATGGGATTGCCGGGCCTCGTGGTTTCCACCGGGCTCGTCGGCAAGTCGCCGGTCGGCGTGCACATCGTCTCCGGCCGCTACCGCGAAGACCTTTGCCTGCTCGCGGGCGAAGCGATCGAGGCCGGAGGCGTGCCTCCGTCGCCGATTGATCCCGTGGGCTAGCGATGACCGCTATCTACGACTTCAAGGCCAACTCGCTTGCCGGCGAGGAGGTGTCGATGAGGCATTTCGAGGGGCAGGTGCTGCTGATCGTCAACACCGCGAGCAAATGCGGCTTCACGCCGCAATATCGCGGCCTTGAGGATCTCTACCGTGATCTCTCGCCGCGCGGCTTCTCCGTGCTCGGCTTTCCCTGCAACCAGTTCGGGGCGCAGGAGCCGGGGCGGGCGAGCGAGATCCAGGAGTTCTGCTCGACCAATTACGACGTCACCTTTCCCCTGTTCGAGAAGATCGACGTCAACGGCGCCAATGCGCATCCTCTCTATGACTACCTGAAACGTCAGCAATCCGGCCTGCTCGGCGCCTCCATCAAATGGAATTTCACCAAATTCCTGGTGGATCGTGCCGGCAAGGTGGTCGCGCGCTACGCGCCGACCGCACGGCCCGAAGGATTGCGGCAGCAAATCGAGACCCTGTTGTGAGCGAGACAATCATGAGCGACGAATTTCCGGACCGCCTGTCGGTCGACCCGAACAGCCCCTATTACAACGCGGACATTCTGGCGCGCGACGTCGGCATCCGCTTCAAGGGCATCGAGAAGACCAATGTCGAGGAATACTGCATCAGCGAAGGCTGGGTCCGCGTCGCCGCCGGGAACGCCAAGGACCGCCACGGCAACCCGCTGACCATCAAGGTGCACGGACCCGTGGAGCCGTATTTCAGGGACAAGAAATAGCTTGAGCCGTCATGCCCGGGCTTGTCCCGGGCATCCACGTTCTTCGAGCGGCAAGACGTGGATGGCCGGGTCAAGCCCGGCCATGACGAGACGAGAGAGTCCGCGAGAAAGCCCAACCCCATGTCCGTCCGCATCGTCGACGTCCGCGAGATCACCAAGCCGATCTCATCGCCGATCCGCAATGCCTATATCGACTTCACCAGGATGACGACGAGCCTCGTCGCCGTCGTCACCGATGTCATGCGCGACGGCAAGCGCGTCGTCGGCTACGGCTTCAACTCCAACGGCCGCTACGGGCAGGGCGGCCTGATCCGCGAGCGCTTCGCCGCGCGCATCCTCGAAGCCGATCCGAAGTCGCTGTTGGATGGCGCCGGCGACAATCTCGACCCCGACAAGGTCTGGGCCGCGATGATGACCAACGAGAAGCCGGGCGGACATGGCGAGCGCTCCGTCGCGGTCGGCACCATCGACATGGCGGTGTGGGATGCGGTGGCGAAGATCGCACGTAAGCCGCTGTTTCGCCTGCTCGCCGAACGTCACGGCGTGACCGCCAATCCGCGCGTGTTCGTGTACGCGGCCGGCGGCTATTACTATCCCGGCAAGGGCCTGTCGATGCTGCGCGGCGAGATGCGCGGCTATCTCGATCGCGGCTACAACGTCGTGAAGATGAAGATCGGCGGCGCTCCGATCGAGGAAGACCGTAAGCGCATCGAGGCCGTGCTGGAAGAGATCGGCAAGGACGCGCAGCTCGCCGTCGATGCCAACGGCCGCTTCGACCTGGAGACGGCGATTGCCTACGCCAAGATGCTGCGGGACTATCCGCTGTTCTGGTACGAGGAGGCCGGCGATCCCCTCGACTACGCGCTGCAGGCCGCGCTCGCCGAATTCTATCCGCGCCCGATGGCGACAGGCGAGAACCTTTTCAGCCACCAGGACGCCCGCAACCTCGTCCGCTACGGCGGCATGCGCCCCGACCGCGACTGGCTGCAATTCGACTGCGCGCTGTCCTATGGCCTGTGCGAGTACCAGCGCACGCTCGAGGTCCTGAAGACCCACGGGTGGTCACCCAGCCGCTGCATCCCCCATGGCGGCCATCAGATGTCGCTCAACATCGCGGCCGGCCTCGGTCTCGGCGGCAACGAAAGCTATCCCGACCTGTTCCAGCCCTATGGGGGCTTCCCGGACGGCGTCAGCGTCGAGAACGGCCACATCACCATGCCGGAGCTGCCGGGCATCGGCTTCGAAGGCAAGTCGGATCTCTACAAGGAGATGAAGGCGTTGGCGGAGTAGGGGCTGGGCTTACTGCGGGCACGAAGGCCGCGCCAAACCCTCCGCTGTCATGCCCCGGCTTGACCGGGGCATCCAGTACGCCGCGGCGGATGTGGGGAGAGCGAGCTCTTCAACACCGGCCTCTGGAATACTGGATCGCCCGGTCAAGCCGGGCGAAGACACCGTCTCTGGCGCGTCGTCTGAGGCCCCTACGACAGCCGCATATCCAGCAACCTTCGTCCTTCGCTCTTCAGCAGCTTCTTCACGGCGCTCGACGCGACCACCTCGCCGTCGTTGGCGTAGGCCTCGTGGTTCTTCTCGATGTCGTCGAGGCGGTAGAGGTAGTTGACCATGATGCCAGCCGACTCGCGCATGCCCTTCGGCGAGAGGTCTCCGAGCCAGTTGATGCGCTCGAGCCTTGCGCCGTTGCCGAGATGGAAGCGCGCGACGGAATCGATCAGCCGGCCCTTCGGCGTGCGTGCCTTGAGGAAATAGTGCGCGGCGAGCGGCTCCAGCACGCTGCGCAGCAGCGCCGCCGTCTCGGGGCTCTCGAACCATTTGGAATCGTCGAGACGCTTGAGCACCTCGCGGTCTTCGTCCGACAGCGGCAAGTCCTTGTCCTGCTTCACCCATGGCATGAAGCCCGGCACGGGCGACAGCGTCACGAAGGTGTCGAGCTTCGGCAGCTCGCGGCGCAACTCCTCCACCACCTGCTTGATCAGGAAGCTGCCGAAGGAGATGCCGCCAAGGCCGCGCTGGGTATTGGAGATCGAATAGAACACGGCGGTGCGCGCGCGCTCGATCGGCAGATGCTTGCGGTCGACAGCAAGCAAGGGCGCGATCGCGCCCGGCATCGTCTCGGTCAGCGCCACCTCGACGAAGATCAGGGGCTCGTCGACCATCGCAGGATGAAAGAACGCGTAGCAGCGGCGGTCGACCGGATCGATGCGGCGGCGCAGATCGTCCCAGTCGCTGATCTCATGCACGGCTTCGTAGCGGATGATCTTTTCGAGGATGTTGGCCGGGGTCGACCAGTCGATCCTGCGCAGCACGAGAAACCCCCTGTTGAACCACGAAGAGAGAAGGTGCGAGACGTCGCGGTCGAGCGCGGCGAGATCGGTGTGCCCATTCATCATGCCGAGCAAATCGGCGCGCATGTTGACGAGATCGCCGGTGCCGCCGGGCGCACGGTTGAGGCGGCGGATCAGCTCCTGCCGCCGCGGCTCGGAAGCGAAGTGCAGCGAGCTTGCGTCCTCGTCGCTCGGCTTGGCGCGCCATTTCTCGATCGCCTTCGACAGGCGCTCCCGATCGGGGCCGAAATCGCGCACCAGTCCCTCGAAGAAGGCGCGGCGTCCTGCCGCATCCAACTCCCGGTAGATGTCGAGCACCTCACGCGCGATCGCGGTGCCGGAGGCTTCGCCCCGGCCCGACAGCAACGCATCGCAAAGCTCGATCAGCCCATCGGCGTCCCGCCTGGTATCGGCGGAGTCCCCACGGCGAAGCAGCGTGCGGCCGCGCTCGGAGATGGTGGCGAGCAGGTCGGAGAAGAAGGCATTGGCCATCTGGACTTTTCAATTTCCGGGTTTGTGCGTTGTCGAAGCTTACACGGGATTTGGGCGGAAGCCGATCACAATCAAGCAGGGGATTTTGGCAACTTTAGCTGGGCCGTGCGTTTGGAGAATGCCGGCATGCCTGGCGGAGGCACGGCATTCGAATACGGCGGTTTAAAGCGCTCCAGTTTCTACGTCGTCATGGCCGGGCTTGTCCCGGCCATCCACGCCTTTGCCACGCGGCACGAAGAACGTGGATGCCCGGGACAAGCCCGGGCATGACGGCCCCTGCGTTCATTGTGCTAGCGCCATCCAGAGTGTTCCTCACCCCTTCGCAAATTCCGTCGGCGTGCGCCCCGTCACCTGGCGGAACGCGGCCGAGAATGCCGGCACGCTGGCATAGCCGAGCTGGGTGGCGAGCTGCTTCACCGACACGCCCGCATCCGTGGACAGGCGCTGGATCGCGGAGGCGATTCGCGCGCGCTGGCACCAGCTCTTGAAGCTCAGTTGCGTCTCGCTCGAGAACAACCGCGACAGCGTGCGCGCCGAGGTTCCGACCTCTCGCGCGAGCGTGTCGATGTCGTGCAGGCCGGTGGGGTCGTCGAGCACGATCATGGCGGCGCGGCGGCAGCGTGGCTCGCGCGGCAGCGGCACGAAGGTGGTGGAATCCTCGGCCTGGTGCAACTCCAGCAACACCAGGCGCACCAGCAGCTCGGTCCGCTCTTCCGTATTGCGGGCGTCGAACAGTGCCAGGATCGCCTGGTTCAGCAGCGGCGATACCCGGACCACGAATTCCCTGGTCAATCCCTCATAGCGCTTTTCGCGCTTGAGCCAGGGCAGGTCGAAATACAGCGTGCGCATCTCGATGTCGGCGAGCAGGTCGATGGCATGTTGAAGCCCGGCCGGCACCCAGACCGCGCGGTCCGGCGGCACCAGCCAGCGTCCCCCCGGCGTCGTCACCTGCATCGTGCCCTTGGCCGCATAGATCAGCTGCGCCTCGCGGTGCAGGTGTGGCTCGATCCGCATGCCCCTGGGATAGTCGCGGGCGACCAGGTGGACGCCCGCAGGCGAGCGGTGATTGCTCCGGACCTCCCGCAGGATTGGCGTTTCCAAGACAGTCATTGGCAGCATCCCGTCATGGGCACGACATATAACTCATTTCGGAGCGGGAGAGGATTCGCATGAACAGCCCCAGCCGGGTCATTAGTTTCGTCAACGCAGGCCATTTCATCGACCATTATTCGATGCTGATCTTTGCCGCCGCCGTCATCATCATGGGGCCGGCGCTCGGCATGGCCTATTCGGAACTCCTGCCTTACGCGACGCCGGGCTTCGTCGCCTTCGGCGCGGGCTCGCTGCTGACCGGCTGGCTCGGGGACCGCTGGAGCCGCCGCCACATGATGCTGATCTTCTTCGTCGGCATCGGCGCCTCCATGATCGCGGTCGGCTTCGTGCAGACGCCCGTGCAGCTCGGCGCGGCGCTGCTCGCGATCGGCATCTTCGCCTCGATCTATCACCCCGTCGGCACGGCGATGATCGTATCTTATGCCGAGAAGCTCGGCCGCGAGATGGGGCTGAACGGCGTCTGGGGCAATCTCGGCGTCGCCTCCTCGGCGTTGGTCACCGGCGTGATCGGCCAATATCTCGGCTGGCGATTCGCCTTCATCGTTCCCGGTGTCGTCACGATCCTGATCGGCATCGCGTTTGCAATGACGGTCGTGCACGAGGACCGCAAGGGCTCGAAGCAGGCGGCGGCGCAGGCCCGCGTCGCCAGGCAGGACATGTGGCGCGTGATCCTGGCCCTGCTGATCGTGGTGATCGCGATCTCCACGACATTCAACGCGGTCACCGTGGCGCTGCCAAAACTGTTTGCGGAGCGGCTCGCGGACCTGACGAAGAGCCCGGCGCTGCTCGGCGTCATCGCCGCCTGCGTCTACGTGTTTGGCGCGATGACCCAGTACACGATCGGCCGGCTGCTCGACCGCTACTCGCTGAAGACTGTGGCGTTGCCGCTGTCCTTCATGCTGGCTCCGTTCCTCTATCTGGCCGCGAGCCTGAGCAACCTGCCGCTGATCCTGGTCTCGATCGGCATCGTCATGGGCGCGTTCGGTCAGGTCACGGTGAACGACGCCATGGTCGGCAAGTACACCACCGAGGAGTGGCGATCGCGCGCTTACGCGGTGCGCTATTTCGTCGGCTTCACCGCGGCCGGCGCCTCCGTTGGCCTCGTCGCCTGGCTGTACGAGCAGGGCGGCTTCGTCACCATGCTGCACGCCTTCGCCGCCCTCTGCCTGCTCGCGATCGCCGCCGCGCTGATCCTGCCGCGCGAGATCAGGACGCCGCAGACGGTGTGAGGAACTGGGGCGGGCAGCTCTCGCCTCATCGTCATTGCGAGGAGCGAAGCGACGAAGCAGTCCAGAATCTTCCCACGAGGGACACTCTGGATTGCTTCGCTACGTTCGCAATGACGGAGGATGGTGCGGCGGCCGGGGTATCTCGTCCAACGCCTGCCTATTATGCCATTCTGCCAGTGTTTTGCCCGACAGAGCAAGTTGATTCGGTAAGACCGAATTTTTTCAAGCTTTTTCAACGCCATCTCTACTGTGCATGGGGTTGTTCTCGCACTTTTCGTTTTTTGACCCTCGACCCATCGCAAGCAGCGGGAACCCGCCGCGCCTCCCACGGGTTCTATTCTCTGCGGCCCCGGCAACCTCGCCGGGGGCAGACGAAGGGGGAAAGACACCTGCATGCCATGGCGCCTGCTCCGACCGGTCGTCCTCGTTTCCGCGGCGCTTGTCCTCACCACCCTTGCGGCCAGTGCCGAAGCCGGCAAATCGGCCGGTCCGTCAGAATTCCTCCTGATCGTGCAGATCGTGCTGCTGATCGCGGTCGGTCGCGGGCTCGGCGAGGTCATGCAGCGGATCGGCCAGCCTTCGGTGATCGGCGAATTGCTCGCCGGCATCATTCTCGGGCCGTCGCTGTTCGGCTGGATCTGGCCCGAGGCGCAGCACGCGATCTTTCCGAACGCACCCGAGCAGAAGGCGATGATCGAGGGCATCGCGCAAGTGGGCATCCTGCTGCTGCTATTGCTTACCGGCATGGAAACCGACCTCAAGCTGGTCCGGAAGGTCGGCAAGGCCGCGATCGCGATCTCGATCGCCGGCATCGTCGTGCCCTTCGCCTGCGGCTTTGCCCTGGGTGAATTCCTGCCGGACGCGCTGCTGCCCAATCCGCAGGAGCGCCTCGTGGCCTCGCTGTTCATGGGCACGGCGCTGTCGATCTCCTCGGTGAAGATCGTCGCCGTGGTGGTGCGCGAGATGAACTTCATGCGCCGCAATGTCGGACAGATCATCGTCGCGACCGCCGTCATCGACGACACCATCGGCTGGATCATCATCGCCGTCATCTTCAGCCTGGCCTCGCACGGCACGCTCGATATCGCCTCGGTGGCGAAAGCCGTGCTGGGAACGCTCGCCTTCCTCGCCGTCAGCTTCACCATCGGGCGCCGCCTTGTGTTTCAGCTGATCCGCTGGGCCAACGACACGCTTGTCAGCGCGGCGGCCGTCATCACCGTGATCCTGCTGTTGATGAGCGTCATGGCGCTGATCACGCATCTGATCGGAGTCCACACCGTGTTAGGCGCCTTCGTCGCCGGCATCCTGGTCGGCGAGTCCCCGATCCTAACGCGGCAGATCGACGAGCGCCTGCGCGGACTGATCTCGAGCTTCTTCATGCCGGTGTTCTTCGGCCTCGCCGGCCTCAGCGCCGATCTTTCGGTGTTGCGCGATCCCAACCTCCTGATGCTCACCGGCCTGCTGGTGGTGATCGCCAGCGTCGGCAAGTTCGGCGGCGCCTTTGTCGGCGGCACCGCGGGCGGCTTGAGCTATCGGGAGTCGCTGGCGCTCGCGAGCGGGATGAACGCGCGCGGCTCGACCGAGGTGATCATCGCCACCATCGGCCTTTCCATCGGCGTGCTCAGCCAGAACCTGTTCACGATGATCGTGACCATGGCGATCGTGACCACGATGGCGATGCCGCCGATGCTGCGCGCGGCGCTGGCCAGGCTGCCGATGAACAAGGAGGAGAAGGAGCGGCTGGAGCGGGAGGAATTCGAGAAGCGCGGCTTTGTCGCCAATCTCGAGCGCCCCCTGCTGGCGGTGGACGAAAGCGTCAACGCCAGCTTCGCCGCCCACATCGCGGGTCTGATCGCAGGCATGCGCGGCCTGCCGATCACCGTGCTGCATATCGGCCCGCGCGCCAAGGAACGGGAGAAGGGACGCGGCGAGGAGGAAAGCCACGAAGCCGTGGTGAAGAAGGCCGCCGGGACGGTGTCCGTCAACGGTGATGGAGACGCCGGCAACGTCGATGTCGTCACCCGTGCGAGGCAGGCGGAGCTCGGCGCGACCATCGCCGGCGAAGCGCGCAAGGGCTTCGATCTTCTGGTCGTCGGTATCGACAGGGTGACCGCGACCAAGGACCGCTTCGACCGGAGGATCGACGACATCGCCGCGGCGTTCGAAGGACCGCTCGCGATCGTCGCGGCCAAGGGCAAGCACCTGAAGCAGCCGATGCCCGACACGCTCAACATCCTCGTTCCCGTTTCAGGCAGCGGCGTCTCCAAACGCGGGGCCGAGGTGGCGGTGGCGCTGACGCAGGCCGGATCGGGCTCGCTCCGGGTGATCTATGTGGCGACGACGCGGGACAAGGGTGCGCAGCGTGGGGCCTCCCGCGGACTGAACCAGGAGACGGGCATCCTCAAGGACACCAGCGACCTCGCCGCCCGCTACGACGTCGACATCACCACCACGCTGCGGGTGAACCGGGCGCCGGAGGCGGCGATCCTCCGCGAGATCGACACCACCGACGTCGACCTCGTCGTCATGGGCGTCGACCGCATCCAGGCCGATCACCTCTCCTTCGGCGGCGTCGCCGACGCCGTGCTCCGGCAGTCGAAGGTGTCGGTGCTCCTGGTGTCGAGCGGCGAGGCCCGGCAAGCGCCGGTGGAGAAGGCTTGAGCTGATCGACTTGCTCGCGGCGGTCGGGGTACTTCACCTCTCCCCAGCGGGGAGAGGTCGGATTGCGCAGCAATCCGGGTGAGGGGCCGCAGTATCCGGTGAGACCGTAACCCCTCACCCGGAACGCATCTTCGATGCGCTCCGACCTCTCCCTTCGGGAGAGGTGATCCGAAGCAGGCGCGCCTAGGATTTCACCTCCGCTGCCGGCTGTGCCTTCGGTGCCTTCTTCGGCGCGCGCCAGTTCTCGAAGCGCTGCACCACCACGAAGAAGGCCGGCACGAACAGCACCGCGAGACAGGTCGAGGCCAGCATCCCCGAGAACACGGTGATGCCGATCGACTTGCGCGCGCTGGCGCCGGCGCCGGTGGCCAGCACCAGCGGCACCACGCCGAGGATGAAGGCGAACGAGGTCATCAGGATCGGACGGAAGCGTGCGCGCGCGGCTTCGATGGCGGACTCCATGATCGGCTTGCCCTCGCGGCCGTGCAGCTCGAGCCCGACCTCGACGATCAGGATGGCATTCTTGGCCGAGAGTGCGATCAGCAGGATCAGGCCGATCTGGCAATAGAGGTTGTTGTCGATCTTGAGCCCGCTGAGGATCAGCATCGGCCCGAGCAGCGACAGGGGTACTGCGAGGATTACCGAGATCGGCGCGTACCAGCTCTCATACTGGCCGGCGAGCACGAGGTAGACCAGCAGCATGGCTAGTCCGAACACCCAGTAGATCTGGTTTGAGACCGCCTTCTCCTGATACGACATCGCCGTCCATTCATAGCCGGTGCCCGGCGGCAGCGTCTTGTCCGCGATCTCCTCCATCAGCTTCAATGACTGGCCGGAGGAGTAGCCCTGCGCCGGCAGGCCGATGACGGTCGAGGACGGATAGAGATTGTAGAGGCTGATCAGCGACGGCCCGGTGGCCGGCGTGATTTTGGCGACGGTGCCGATCGGGATCATGTCGCCGTTCGAGTTGCGCACCATCATGTTGGCGATGTCGCGCTCGGTGAGGCGGAACGCCGGATCGGCTTGCGTGTAGACCTGGAACACGCGGCCGAACTTGTTGAACTGGTTGACGTAGGACGAGCCGAGATAGGTCGAAAGCGCCGAGAACACCTGATCGGTGGTCACGTGCAGCGTCTGGGTCTTGACGCGGTCGATCTCGACGTCGAATTGCGGAACCGACGAGCGGAACGAGGATTGCACGCGCTGGAGCGCGCTCTGGCTCTGGCCGTTACTGACCATCGCTCCGGTGATGGCCTGCAGCTTGGCGAAGTCACTGTTGCCGTCGCGCAGCTCGACCTGCATCGAGAAGCCCGCGGCGTTGCCGATCCCCTGGATCGGCGGCGGCGGCAGCACGATCGTGCGCGCCTCCATGATGGTCGCGAGCTTGTCGTTCAGTCCATAGACCAGCGAGCGCAGATCCTCGCCGGGCCCTTTGCGGGCCTCCCAGTCCTTCAGGATGATGTAGGCGACGCCGGCATTGGCGAGGCTGGCGCTGTTGTCGAGCGCCGAGATGCCTGCGATGGTGATGACCTGCTGGACTCCAGGGGTGTCCTTGATGATCTCGCTCGCTCTGTCGAGCACCTTCTGGGTCCGTTCCAGCGCGGCGCCGTCGGGCAGCTGCACGGCGGCGATCAGATAGCCCTGGTCCTCGATCGGCAGAAATCCGGTCGGCACTCGCGACAGGCCGTAGACGCTGGCTCCGATGATCAGCAGCGCGAACGCGACCGAGATGGTGGCATGCCTGACGAGGAACGTGATCAGCCTTGTATAGCCGCGCTCGACGCGGGCATAGACCGCGTTGAAACCGCGATAGAAGAAATTGCGCTGCTCCGGCGGCACTGGCGGCCGCAGCCAGAGCGCGCATTGCGTCGGCTTCAGCGTCGCCGCGTTGATGGCAGACAACAGCGCGGTCGCGGCGATCACCAGCGCGAATTGCGAATAGATGCGCCCGGTGAGTCCTGCGAGGAAGGAGGCCGGCAGGAACACCGAGATCAGCACCAGGGTGATTCCGACGATCGGCGCGAACAGCTGATCCATCGCCTTGATCGCGGCGTCGTGGCCGTTCATGCCCTGCTCGATGTTGTGCGCGGCGCCTTCGACCACGACAATGGCGTCGTCGACGACGATGCCGATCGCGAGCACGATCGCGAATAGCGTCGACATGTTGACGGTGAAGCCGAGCGCCGCCATCGCGGCGAAGGCGCCGATGATGGTGACCGGCACGGTGGTCGCCGGCACCAGCATCGCGCGCCAGTCCTGCAGGAACACGAGGATCACGACCAGCACGAGCACGCCGGCCTCGATCAAGGTCATGTAGACCTCGTGCACCGAGGCTTCCACGAACTTGGTGGTGTCGAACGGCGTGTCGTACCTGATGCCTTCCGGAAACCGCTTGGCGAGGTCGGCCATCTTCTTCTCGACGGCCTGCTCGACCTGGAGCGCATTGGCGCCGGGCGACTGGAATACGCCGATGCCGACCGCCGGCTGCTTGTTGAGCGAGAAGATCTGGCTGTAGGTCTGCGCGCCGAGTTCGACCCAGCCGACGTCGCGCACCCGCGTGACATCGCCGTTGGTACCTGACTTGACGATGATGTTCTCGAACTGGCTGGCGTCGTCGAGCCGTCCGTTGACGTTGAGCGTGTACTGGAACGCCTGTCCCGGCGGTGTCGGCGGTGCGCCGATCTGGCCGGCCGAGACCTGCTGGCTCTGCTGCTGGATCGCCTGGATCACGTCCTGCGGCACGAGGCCACGGACTTGCAGCTTGTTGGGATCGAGCCAGATCCGCATCGAGTACTGGCCGGCGCCGAACACCGTGACGTTGCCGACGCCGGGTAGGCGGGAGAGCTCGTCGCGAATGTTGATGGTGGCGTAATTGCTCAGATACAGGCTGTCGTACTTCGCATCCGGCGAGGTGAGCGTCACGAACAGCAGGATCGAGGTCGACCGCTTCTGCACGGTGACGCCCTGGTTCTGCACCGCCTGCGGCAATTGCGACAGTGCACTGGAGACGCGGTTCTGCACCAGCACCTGCGCGAAGTTGAGGTCGGTGCCGATCTTGAAGGTCACGGTCAGGGTGTAGGTGCCGTCGGAGCCGCTGTAGGACTGCATGTACAGCATGTCCTCGACGCCGTTGACCTGCTGCTCGATCGGTAGCGCGACGGTGTCGATCACCGTCTTGGCGCTGGCGCCGGGATAGCGCGTGGTGACCTGCACGGTCGGCGGTACGACGTCGGGATATTGCGCGATGGCGAGGTTGAACAGCGCGACGCCGCCGATCAGGACCATCAGAAGCGCAATGACGTTCGAGAGGACCGGCCGCTCGATGAAGAACTTTGAGATCATGGCTGGCGGCCCCTCACTTGGCAGATATCACTTGGCAAATCTCACTTGGCAGACGCCTGAGGTTGCTCGATCTTCGTGACCTGCGGGTCGATCTTTTGGCCCGGGATGACGCGCAGCAGCCCTGCGATCACCACGCGGTCGTCCGGCTTCAAGCCGCTCTCGATCACGCGCAGGCCGTTGTCGACGGAGCCGATCTGCACCATGCGCTGCTCGACGATGTTGTCGCCGTTGACCACCAGCAGATAGCGGCCGCCCTGGTCGCTGCCGAGCGCGGTGTCGGGAACGAGAAGGGCGTTCTTCTCCTAGTCGAAGGGCACGCGGACCCGGACGAAATAGCCGGGCAACAGCACCCGCTTGTCGTTGGGAACGAGGCCGCGGACCGCCAGCGTGCCTGTCGACTGGTTCAGGGTCGGCGCAACGTAGTCGAGATGACCTTCGTGCGGATAGCCGGTTTCGGTCTGGAGGCCGATCTGGATCGGAAACTGCTTGAGGTTGGCGGCGGTCATCCCGCGGCGTGCCGCTTCGGCGCGAATGCGCAGGACATCCTGTTCGTTGACGGTGAAGTTCACATAGATCGGGTCCATCGCCACGATGGTGGCGAGCTGGGTCGGCGAGGAGACGCCGACGAGCTCGCCGATCGAGACCATATGGGCGCTGACGATGCCGTCGAACGGCGCTGTCACCTTGGTATAGCCGTAATTGACTTCGGCGAGCTTGGTGTTGGCCTGGGCCTGCTGGAGATTGGCCTGGGCGTTGTCGCGGTTCGAGGTCGAGGTGTCGAGCGTGGCCTGCGAGACCGCCTGGCGCTGCACCAGCTCGGCCTGCCGCCTGTAATCGGCTTCCGCCTGCCGCAGCGAGGCCTGCGCGCCGGCCTCGGCCGCCTGCGCCTGCTCGAGCTTGAGCTTGTAGGTTTCAGGCTCGATCGTGAACAGCTGGGTGCCTTGCTTCACGAAAGTGCCGTCCTGATAGTCGATCGTTTGCAGAAAGCCCTGTACGCGCGCGACCAGGTCGACGCTCTTGATCGGAGCGGTGTTGCCGGTGGCCTCGATGTAGCGCGTCACCGAACGCTGCACCGGCGTCGCGACGTCCACCTTGGGCGGGGGCGGCGCCACGAACGTGTTCTTGTCCTCGCAGCCGGCGAGCACGGCCACGGACGCCGCGATGGCCAGTCCCCGCCCGATCTGTCTCCACGCTCCATTGTGCTGTGCGCGAGATACGGGATTCGCTGAGGTCATTCGGTGGTCCCCGATGAGTGTCTGTCGGTGCGGCAGGCTAGCAACAAACGGCTGGCCGTGGAACACCATAGCCATGGCAGTCACCAGCCTTGCAGCGCAAGGTGCGGTGTGGCCTTTGGCAGATTTGGCGTGACAAACCGCTTCGCACTGAGTGCACGATCGACCACAATTGCATCAAAGGCGGCGCGACCACGACCAACGGCACGCTGCGCAAGGACTACGACAATGATGGCCTGACTCAGCCATCGGGACGGATATGGTCCGTCGGCGCGATGGGACTAGATCCGGGCCGCAGCCGCCCCTTGCGTATGCCAGGCCGCAAGCAAGTCCCGCTCTTCATCGGCGGTAAGCCCGACGACCGGGCCGTTGCTGGCGTGGAGCCAATGAAGCGTGTCGCGCGCGGTGTCGGCCGGCGGTCGCGAGATCAGTCCGGCCTGGCGCGCCGGCAAGGTGTCGCGTGTCAGGAATCCGGCGAAGTCGGGCAGGGGCAGCCACATCGGCAACGACCGCGGACCTGCCCAGCGCCGCACGTCATGCGCATCCAGAAAGGCGCGATCGACCCAGGTGAAGGTGCAGGACGCGTTCAGCGCGGATGCGCATTCGGCCAGGAATTCGCCGCGCGTGCGAATTGGCCCAATTCCATCATAGATTCCGGTGAGGCAAATCTCTGCCGCATGCACGATCCATTGCGCAAGGTCGCGCACGTCGATGAACTGGACGGCATCTTCCGGCGATCCCGGCGCCAGCACCTCGCCGCCGCGCGCCAACCGCGCCGGCCAGTAGGCGAACCGTCCGGTCGGGTCTTCCGGCCCGGCGATGAGGCCGGCCCGGCAGATGAAGGCGTCGTTGCCGACCGCTTGTTCGCAGGCGACCTTGGCGGCGCCGTAGATCGCGTCGGTGCTGTGCTCGATCTCCGCTGGATTGGGCTCGCGCAACGGCGCGGTGTCGGCGCGTTGCCCCGGCAGGCGGTTATCCGCATACACACTGATCGTCGACACGAAGGTCCAATGCACGCCCGGCCGCTTCAGCGCGGCGACCGCGCGGCGGACCTGACCGGGATGACGCGAGACATCGACCACGGCGTCGAATGTCTCGCCCGCGAGCGGCCCAAGACCGTCGGCGACGTCGCGGTCGATCCGCACGAAGCGCGCGCCCGCGGCGATCGGCCCCGCAAGGCCGCGGGCAGCGCAGGTCACGTCATGACCGGTCGCGCAAGCATGGCTTGCGATCGCGCGCCCGAGAAACTGGCTACCGCCGAGGATGAGAACGCGCATGTAACGGTCCGTGTCGCCGATGAGATCGCGAGACTACAACGTCCGGTAGCGGTTGCAACCGATCCGTCAGCGCGGCCTGATCTCCGCGAACTTCGCCATCGCTCGCTCGAACTTCCGGTTGAACAGCCACATGGCAGCGAGGATCTCGCGGTAGCTTGCCGAGCTGCGCGCCCGGTCGGCCCGCCCGAATGCAAAAATGCTGTTGTTGCGCAGGTGCTTCATAATCGTGGGGCTGGACACCCTGTAGTTCAGGAGATCGCCCGATTTGAGCGCGGACCGTGTCGGGGTCGGCACGATCTGGATCAGCTCGAACAGCTTCATCTGGTCGATCGGGTCGGGCAGCGTCTTCACGATTCCAGGTATCTCACGGAACAGATCGGCGTGCGCGTTCATCAGGCCGTCGCGCACATTGGTCCAATGATTGAATCGGGGATCGGTGCCGCGGGCCCGCGCCTCTTCCCTGTCGTCGCGCGCACTCAGCGCCGGATCGATCGCTGCGATCTCGCCCTTGATGGCGTCCCATTTTCTCCGGCCGTTGCGGTCTTCGGAGGGACCGGTCTGGAAGCTGCCCATATAAGTGTTCGAGCGCGCATTGCGGACATTCTGCTTGCCATTGGTCTCCGCAAAGAACAGCCCGAGGCTGATGCGGCCCGCGGTCTCGGCATGTTCAGACGCAAGCCCCTTGGCGCGCGCAATCGCAACGGCGAGATCGACGACGTCCTTGAAGGGCGTTGGCGAGTTCTGCGCGCTGGCAGGCGGCGCCTCCATGATGTCGAACAGCTTTCCGTATTCGTCGACCAGCGGCTCGATGTCGGCATCGAAATAGGCCGGCGGAATCTCGAACTTGTTTGGCCGGCCGATCCGCGACGGCATCGCGTCGGTGAGGTCCTTGTAGCTGCTGATCACTGCGACTCGCGCGAGGTAGAGCGCCTGGCCCGGCAGGTTCGGCAGCGTTTCCTTCGCCTCGATCTGGCGCCGCCGCTCGGCGAGGATGGATTTGAAATCGCCGAGCGCGCGCTCGTAGGTGGCGAGCGCCTCGGCTTGTCTTGGCGTTGGCGCGCTTTGTCCCATGACAGGCGCCGTGAGAAGCAGGGCAAGCACTGCGGCGATTGCGGCGGCGTGACGTCGTGGTTCCATCGCGGGCTCCCGGGCCGGTCGATTCGTCGGCGGGAATCGTAGGCATTGTGGCCTAGCCTGGCGAGCCGCGAGTTCGGGTCGGCGGCAACTTGCCAGCCTTCACGCCGTCACCGGGTACTCCGGCGCGGAAGCCAGGAACTTCGCGTAGTCATCAGCATCCGGAGGCAGGAAGCGGCCTGCGAGCCCGCCGCGCTTCTGGTTCTTCGCGCCGATGTCGGCCATCAGCTCGTCGAAGTGGCGGTAGTGATAGGGCGCGACGCACAGGCCGCCATAGACGCCCGCGGCCGGGCGCTCGACCCGCTTGAAGTGCAGCATCATCTCGATGTTGTCGCGCATCGCTTGCGCCGTCGGCTGGTTGGCGAGCTGGCCGTCGGCGTAGCGCACCAGCCAGTTGGCGGCGAGGTCGGCACAGAGCACGGTGCAGAACGACGAGTTGAAGCCGACAAAGCCGAGCTCCGGCAGATCGGGATTGGCGATCAGCCGATAGAGCCGGTACTGTCCGTCGGCATCGACCAGCTTCTGCCGATACGCCTCGGGAAGGAACGGCACGCCGAGCTTGTAGCCGATCGCGAGCACCGCGACGTCGGCACTGACGCGCTCGCCGCCGCTCATCACGATGCTGTCGCCTTCATAATGGTCGAACGTGCCGAACACCGCCTTGATGCGGCCGTCGGCGACCATCGGGTAGAAGCCCGGCGTTGCGATCGGTACCGAGCAGTTGACGCCGTCCTCGATCCGCTCCTTCGGCACCATCTTGCACCGGGCAAGCTTGAGCTGCGCCTTCAACAGGCTCTCGAGCCCGCGCCAGTTCGCCCAGACCAGCGGCGCGGCGATGCGGTGCGCGAGCCGCGCCATCGCGCTCGCGCCCCAACCCGGGAACATATCCTCCTGCGCGCGGATGTAGAGGATACGCTTGAAGTTCACGAGGCCGCCGATGAAATAAGGAATGCGCCACACCGGCTCGCGCATCACGATCGTCACCTCGCGCGCGCCTGATTTCACTGCGTTCACGGCGATGTCGGTCGCGGACTTCGAGCCGCCGAGCACGACGACGCGGCGTCCTTTCGCCAGCGTCTGATCGCCGTATTTCGACGAATGCAGGATCTGGCCGCCCTGTGCCAGGAATGCGTCCTCGCCCGGACAATGCAGCTCACGTGGCTCGTTGAACTGTCCGGTGCAGACCGCGACGAAATCGAAAGTCTCGCTCGTGCTCGTGCCGTCCTTGTCCTTCAGGGTAAGCGTCCAGCCCGGCTTGCCGTCGGCGCGGCGCGCCATGCCGGTGATCTCCGTGTTCAGGCGCAGCATGCGGTCGAGGCCGAAACTCTTGGCGAAGTCGGCGAGGTAGGCATGGACCTGCGGTCCGGTCGGCCATTCCGGATAGGCGTCCGGCATGGCCCGATCGGTGTAGCGGTAGAGCTCCTTCGGGCTCTGCGTCTGCACGTCTGGGTAGGAGCGCGCCAGCTCCCAGACGCCGCCGAGATCGGCGCTGCGCTCGACGATGGTGACGCGGTGGCCGCGGGTGGAGAACGCCTTTGCTGCGGCAAGTCCGGAGACACCGGCGCCGATCACGCAGACATGCTTGGGGCTGACCATGGGATGGCTCGCAATCAGTGTGTTTCGCGCAAGCGGCCACGTTCGGCCGCAGGGCGCGGCCGGCCGAGCTGCAAGCAGATGAAGGTGGACGAGGAGGCGATCGGCCTAGTCGTTGGCTTCGGGCGGCAGGAAGTCGACCTCGTGCAGCGCCGAAATGCGGACGACTTCGGCAGGGTCGGTCAGATTGTGGAGTTGTTCGAACAGCGCCTCCAGCTTCTGCATCGGCGAGACCCAGAACAGCGCACGGCACGGCTTGTCGGACTTGTTGAAATAGCCGTGCGGGATGCCGCGCGGCATGCGGACGAGGTCGCCGGCATGGGCCTTGACCCATTGACCGTCGAGCTTGAGGTCGAGCGTGCCTTCCTGCACCAGGATGAACTCATCCTGGGTCGGGTGGATGTGCACCGGCACGAACTGGCCGGGATCGCTGTTGGTCTCGAAAGCGAAGGTGGAGTCGGTGACGGCCTTGGGGAAATAGACCTGGCCCAGGATGTTCCAGCTCTTGCCGCCATAGCCCGTGCCGTTTGCAGTAATGCCCTTTTCGAGTGCAGTCATGCTCACCTCCTCATGGATACCGGCGGGGACGGAGCTTCGGCCAGCCAGGGGCCGCCTGTCTATCCGCTAAACGAATCCGGATACGGCTGCTGCCATGCAGCACGGCGATTTCATGGCGCGGCCCTTTTCGCGCCCGAGGAACTATTATAGGCTTAAAACAATTCCGTGACGCGAAGCGTGGTCGATGATGTCCGCAGCCGTGCTGGAGACGAACGCAAGAGCGCCCGCAGCCGAGCGGCTTGCGGCCTTCGCCCGCGTCACCACGGATGATGTCGAGGAGGCGGCCGAGCTGATCGGGCGCATTTTCTGCCCGCACGACCTCAAGCCGGCGCAGGCGCGGGCGGACGGCTTCTCCGCCCGGCATAATTGCGCGGCGTTCGACGGCTTCTCCATCAACTACGTCGCCTATGGCGGATCGGTCAGCATCGATCCCGGCTGCCTCGAGCGCTTCTTCCTGGTGCAAGTCCCGCTTGCGGGCTCCGCCCGCATTCGTGCCGGCGTCAGCGAGCTCGACGTCGCGCCGGCCCGGACGGCGTCGCTGCTGTCGCCGACGATCCCGACCCGGATGATCTGGGCCGACTGCGCGCAAGCGATCCTGCTGCTCGACCGCCGCCTGGTCGAGCAGCGCGCTGCAGCGCTGTCGGGCAGGGCGGCCGGTTCGGTCGAGTTCGATCCCGCGATTGACCTGGACGCGCCGGCCGGGCGGGCCTTGCAGGCCAGCCTTGCCGGGCTGATGACGCTCGCCGAGCGTCTCGGGCCATCAGGCCGGCTTTCGCCGGTCGCGATGGCCGATTGGCGCGAGCTGCTGATCGATCATCTCCTCAACGGGCAGCGGCATGGCCTGTCGGATGCGATCAGGACGTTCTCAGGGCGGGCCGAGCGCCTGCCGCGTGCGCTCCGTGCCGCGCGCGACCATCTGGCGGACAATGCCGGCGAGCCGCTCGATCTCGCGCAACTCGCCTGTGTCTCAGGCATCGGCATCCGCGCGCTCCAGCTGGGCTTCCGCCGTCACTTCGGCGTGTCCATCTCGCAGATGCTGCTCGACATGCGGCTCGCTGGCCTCCACGCCCGCCTCGCGCAAGCTTCCGCCAGCGTCTCCATCACCGACCTCGCCTTCGATCTCGGCTTCACCCATCTCGGCCGCATGGCCGGCGCCTACCGCGAAAAATTCGGCGAGACGCCGTCGGCAACGCTGCGGCGAAGAATGAGCTGAACTATCGGCTAGACCTGTTCTTGCGACTGCGTCCCACGGTCTTCGCGCAACGTCGTCACCCAGATCGCGCGCGCCACCTGCTGGGTCGGATTGTCGAACATGTGCGGCACGATGCTCGGAAAACGAAAGCTGTCGCCGGCTTCCAGCAGGTGGGCCTGATTGTCGAGCCACAGCCGCAGGCTGCCCGAGAGGATGTAGCCCGCTTTCTCGCCGGTGTGCTGCAGGAAGTCGGTGCCGGAGGAGGCGCCGGGATTGAGCGTGAGCTCGTAGAGCTCGAGCTGGCCTTTGCCTTCCGGGGTCAGCGCTTCCTTGACGACACCGCTGGCAGTGAGCCGCAGCAGCCGCCGGTTGGTCTTGCGCACGATGTAGCGCTGCACGTCGGCGGGATCGCTGCTCTCGAAGAAATAGGAGATGGGAACGTCGAGCGCGATGCTGAGCAGGCGCAGCGTGCGGATCGACGGCATCGCCCGCGCGCGTTCGAGCTGGCTGATCATGCCGGTGGACAGGCCGGTCTTGTTGGCGACGTCCTGGATCGAGAGGCCGGCGCGCTGCCGCAGCAGCCGCACGGTCTCACCCAGGCGCTGGTCGACCGCATCGTCGGCTTCGATCGTCGGAGCGTCTTTCGTGCCGTTCGTATCGCCGCGACCATCCATGTCGCCCTCCCATGCATCATCTCAGCCTGGGGACCGCAGTCCCGTGGCTTTAGTCCGATTGAAAATTTTACGCATATTAGCAATGCGATTGACAGTTGTATTTAGTCGTGATGAAATTTTGGCTGAAAAATTTAGAAGCACTAAAGCCCACTCCTGTCCCTTTGCCGGGGTCTCGGGGGCGCGGGAGAACGGTGCCGTGTGCGGAAACGGAGAGTGGGTCATGGCAGGCGACACCGGCAAGCTCGGCGTTGGGGCACTGCATCTCGGCATTCCGAATCGCCGTCAATTCTTCCAGCTCGGCGCGGGGGTCGCGGCGGGATGGACGCTTTCAGGCAGCGCCTTTGCGCAGACCGAACGTCCCACCAATCCGCCGGACAAGCCGCGCGGCCAGGTGATCGCGGCACTGTCCCAGGAGCCGACCGTCTTTCATCCGTTGATGCCGGGCATCGAGGTCGACCAGGGCATTTGGTGGCAGGTGTTCTCGCTGCTCTGGTTCATCGATCCCGCCGGCAATTTCGTTCCCGACCTCGCCCGCGAAGTGCCGACCATCGAGAATGGCGGCCTGTCGGCCGACGGCCTGGTCTGGAAGATCAAGCTGCGCAACGACGTGAAATGGCATGACGGCACGCCGTTCACGGCCGAGGACGTGAAATTCTCGCTCGAGTTGATCAACGATTCCAATTTCCGCGCGCGCAGCCGCGTCGGCCACAGCCTCGTCAAGGACATCAAGGTCGTCGCGCCCGACGAGATCCATTGGCGCATGGAAGCGCCCTATTCGCCCTACATGTCGATCCTGGGATCGCTGACATTCATCGTGCCGAAGCACATCCTGGAGAAGGTGTCCGATCCGAACGCCTCGCCGTTCCACAACGCGCCCGTCGGCACCGGGCCGTTCCGCTGGGGCGAGCGGGTGCCCGGCGACCACATATTGCTCAATGCCCACACCGGATATCACGGCAAGGGACCTTACGTCGAACGCGTGGTCTTCAAATACATCCCCGATCTCACCGTGCTCTACACCCAGTTCCGCACCGGCCAGGTCGACTACACCGGCCTGCAGGGCATCTTGCCGAACTTCGTCCAGGAGGCGAAGACGCTGAAGGGCCGCAAGGTCTTCGTCTCCTCGACCTCCTCGGTGGAGCATATCGCGCCCAATCTGGAATTCGGTCCCTTTGCCGACCGCGCCGTGCGCGAGGCGCTCTACCTCGCCATCAACAAGCAGGCGATCATCGACGCGCTCTATTACGGCCTGCCGACGCAGACCGAGAGCTTCGTACCGCAGCAGGCCTGGTCGTTTCAGCAGGGCCTGCCGCAGCACAAATACGATCCCGCCAAGGCCAATGCGCTGCTCGATGCAGCCGGATGGGTTCGCGGTGCCGGTGGCATTCGTGAGAAGGGCGGCGTCAAGCTCGAGTTCACCAATTCGACGACGTCGGGCAATGCGGTGCGTGAGCAGACCCAGCAGCTGCTGATCCAGGACTGGCGCGCGATCGGGGCTGCGATGCGCGTCAACAACATGCCGGCGGCCGTGATCTGGGGCGATTTCTGGCAGCAGTCGAAGTTCAATTCGGTGCTGGTTTCCGTCAACTTCATGCTGGGCAGCGACCCCGACGTGACGCCGCGCTTCGGCTCTGGCGCCATTCCCGCCAAGGGCGGCCGCGGCTACAACACCTATCAGTACAAGAACCCGGAGGCCGATCGCCTGCTCGCCGACGGCGCCAGGCAGTTCGATCTCGCCCAGCGCAGGACGACCTATGGCGAGCTGCAGAAGCTGATCCGCAACGATCTCGCCATCCTGCCGCTGTTCCAGGGCTTCATCGCCGAAGGCGTGAAGGAAGGGCTGCAAGGCTTCCGTCCCAACATCAACACCTCGATCAACTGCTGGAACATCCGCGAATGGTACTGGGCCTGATGTCTCAGGCCCGCTGGATCGCCTGAGATGGCCCGTTACGTCGTCAACCGCCTGGCGCAGGCGATCATGCTGCTGGTGATCGTCTCGGCGATCGGCTTCGCCATCCTGCATCTGGCGCCCGGCGGTCCGCTGTCGCAGTTTGCCGTCTCCGGGCAGATGACGCAGGAGGATCTCGACCGCGTCACCAGGCAGCTCGGGCTCGATCGCCCGCTGCCGATCCAATATCTCGACTGGTTCGGTCGCATGATACGGGGCGACTGGGGGCGCTCCTATCGCGACGGCGAGGCAGTGCTGTCGGTGATCTCCTCGCATCTCGGCGCCACGCTGGAGCTGATGGCGACGGCGACCATCATCGCGGTGCTGCTCGGCTGCTGGATCGGCGTGCTGGGCGCGCTGCGCCGCTATTCGCTGTTCGACACGCTGGCCACCGTCGGCGCCATGGTCGCGCTGTCGATCCCGACCTTCTGGTTCGGTCTCGTCACCATCTACGTCTTTTCGGTCAAGCTCGGCTGGCTGCCGGCCGGCAACAGGCAGACCATCGGCGACGGCTCCTTCCTCGACCTGCTGCATCATCTGATCGCGCCGGCAATGGTGCTGGCGCTGGTCGAGACCGCGATGTGGGGCCGCTTCATGCGCTCCTCCATGCTCGAGGTCATCAACCAGGACTACATCCGCACTGCGCGCGCCAAGGGCATGCCCGAGTGGCGCATCCTCACTGTCCATGCGCTACGCAACGCGCTGCTGCCGATGATCACGGTGGCCGGCCTGCAGTTTCCGACGCTGCTCGGCGGCGCGCTGGTCGCCGAGACCGTGTTCACCTGGCCCGGCATGGGCCGGCTGTTCCTCGATTCCATCGGCTATCGCGACTATCCCGTGGTGATGGGCATCCTGATGTTCTCGGCGACGATGGTGCTGATCGGCTCCCTGCTCGCCGACATCCTCTATGCCGTCGTCGATCCGCGCATCCGGGTGGGCTAGCGATGACGGCTGCGACCCTCTCCACCGTTCAGCTTGCGCCCGGCCAGGCCGCGTGGCGTCGTTTTCGTCGCCACCGGCTCGCGCTCGCGGGCGCGGTGATCATCCTCGTTCTCGTCCTCGGTTCGGCGTTCGGCCCATACCTGCTGCCGTTCGACGACACCTACATCGACATCATGAAGCGGTTTGCGCCGCCGCTGTCCGGCGCGCATATCCTCGGCACCGACGAGCTCGGTCGCGACGTGCTGGCGCGGCTGATGATGGGCGGTCGCATCTCGCTTACGATCGGCATCGTCGCGATGGTGATCGCGATGGCGGTCGGAATTGCCGTCGGCGCCTTCGCCGGCTTCTATGGCGGCGTGGTCGGTGCGGTCCTGATGCGGCTTGTCGATGCCGTCTTGTGCTTCCCGACGATCTTCCTCCTGCTGGCGCTTGCCGCGCTCACCGAGCCCGGCCTCGTCACCACCACCGTGTTGATCGCGGCGACGGCCTGGATGGCCGTCGCTCGCGTCGTCGAGGCCCAGGTGCGGTCGCTGCGGGAGCGTGAGTTTGCGGTCGCTGCGCTCGCCTTCGGCTCGTCGAACCTGCGGATCATGTTCCGCGAGCTCGTGCCCAATGCGATCGCGCCTATCGTGGTGGCGGCGACGCTGAACGTGGCGAAAGCGATCCTGCTCGAATCCTATGTCAGCTATCTCGGCTACGGCATCCAGCCGCCGGCGGCGAGCTGGGGCAACATGCTCAACAACGCGCAGATCTATCTCACCAGCGCGCCGTGGCTTGCGATCGCGCCGGGCCTCGCCATCACGCTGGCTGTCACCAGCTTCAACTTCCTCGGCGACGGCCTGCGCGATGCGCTCGACCCGCGAATGAACATCCCATGACGAGCCAGGTCTCGTTCGAACTGAAGTCCAGGAGTGTCCCATGTCCCCGCCGCTCAACCGTATCAACAGCGATGAACGCCTGCCGGCGCAGGTGGACGTCGTCGTCATCGGCGGCGGCGTCATCGGCGTCTCCTCGGCCTATCATCTGGCGAAGAAGGGCCTCTCCGTCGCCCTGGTCGAGAAGGGCCATGTCGGCGGCGAGCAGTCGAGCCGCAATTGGGGCTGGTGCCGCCAGCAGGGTCGCGCCCGCGAGGAGATTCCGCTCGCGCGCGAGGCGCTGCGGCTGTGGGAAGACATGCAGAACGACGCCGGCGTCGATGCCGGCTTCCGCCGCACCGGCGTCTTGTTCCTGACCAAGAACAAGGACGAGCTTGCGAGCTGGGAGCGCTGGGCGGCGGTCGCACGCGAGATGCAGGTGCACTCAACCGTGCTGACGCCGGCCGAGGTCGCCGAGCGCATGCCCGGCAATACCGACACATGGGTCGGCGGCCTGCACACGCCGAGCGACGGACGCGCGGAGCCGTCGATGGCGGTGCCCGCACTTGCGACCGCGGCACGCAAGCACGGCGTCACCATCCACCAGGGCTGCGCCGCGCGCGGGCTGGAGACGCAAGGGGGGCGCGTCAGCGCCGTCGTCACCGAGAAGGGCACGATCCGCACGCAGGCCGTGCTGCTGGCGGGCGGCGCGTGGTCGTCACTGTTCTGCCGCCGCCACGGGATCGAGCTGCCGATCGGCCTCGTCAACGCCACCGCGTGCCGGACCACGCCGGGGCCGGAGATCACGTCAGGCGCGCTCGGTACCGATTTCTACTGCATCCGTCGCCGCCTCGACGGCGGCTTCACGCTGGCGCTGCGCAACCGCGGCACGGTCGAGCTGTCGCCGGACCTGTTGCGTTACGCCTGGACCTTCTGGCCGACCTATTTGCATCGTCGCGACGGATTGAAGATGTCGTTCGGCAAGTCGTTTTTCGACCAGCTCATGCGCGGCACGAACTGGAGCTTCGACAAGCCGTCGCCGTTCGAGGTCGAGCGCGTGCGCGATCCCGCACCCGACATGTCGCTGGTCAATTCGGCGCTGGCCGCGCTGATCAAGGCGAACCCTGAATTGAAGGACATCGAGATCGCGGAGGCCTGGGGCGGCACGATCGACTGCACGCCGGATACGATCCCCGTGATCTCGGCGATCGATGCGCTGCCGGGCTTCTTCCTCGCCACCGGATTCTCCGGCCACGGTTTTGGCATCGGCCCCGCGGCCGGCAAGCTTGCCGCCGACATCGTGACCGGCGCGACGCCGCTGGTCGATCCCGCCGCCTACAGCCACAAGCGCATGATCGACGGCCGCCGGCTCGCACCGGTCAGCCCGTTCTGAGGGCGGCATGACGGTTCTCTACAAGGCCAACATGGTTCGCGGTGCCGAGTGGGCGCGCTTGTTCGCGGAGCGCGCGCCCGACGTGCCGTTCCGGCTCTGGCCCGACATCGGCAATCCCGCCGACGTCCGCCATCTGGTGGCATGGGTGCCGCCGGACGACATCGCGACGACCTTTCCCAATCTCGAACTGGTCTTCTCCGTCGGCGCGGGCGTCGATCAGTTCGATACCACGAAAGTTCCAGCGCACATTCCGCTGGTCCGCATGCTGGAGCCCGGCATCGCCGAGACCATGGTCGAATACGTCACCATGGCCGTGCTCGGCCTGCATCGCGATCTCCTTCACTTCATCAGCCAGCAGGAGCAGCAGGTCTGGCGCGAGATCCGCATCACGCCGGCGAAGCGGCGGCGTGTCGGCGTGATGGGGCTCGGCCAACTCGGCCAGGCCGTGCTCGAGCGGCTGAAGGCGTTCAGCTTTCCGCTATCGGGCTGGAATCGTTCGCCGCGCGAGATCGAAGGCGTCACCTGTTATGCGGGCGCGGATACTTTGCCGGAGTTTCTGGCGCAGACCGACATTCTCGTCTGCCTGCTGCCGCTGACGGACCAGACGCGCGGCATTCTCGATGCCGACCTGTTCGCGCGTCTGCCGTGCGGGGCAGGGCTCGTCAATGTCGGCCGTGGCCCGCATCTCGTCGAGGCCGATTTCCTTGCTGCACTCGACAGCGGCGCGCTATCAGGCGCGGTGCTCGACGTCGCCGATCCCGAGCCGCTGCCTGCAGGACATCCGTTCTGGAGCCATCCGCGCATCCTGCTGACGCCGCACAATGCCAGCATGACGACGCCGGATACGGCGGTCGATTTCGTGCTCGACGTCATCGCCCGTCACCGCCGCGGCGAGGAGCTGCCGGGGCTGGTCGACCGCACGCGTGGATATTGAGGCGCGATGACGATGGGAACGTTGGTGCAGCTACGGGCGCAGTTTACCTCTCCCGCTTGCGGGAGAGGTCGGCGCGCAGCGCCGGGAGAGGGCTCTCTCCTCTTGGGGGTTCTCGCTTGCGGCGACACCCTCTCCCCAACCCTCCCCCGCAAGCGGGGGAGGGGGCGCACCTTCTCCCCGGCAGGTGGCGGGGGCCTCGCATGAGCATCGCGGCAAACATGTCGAGCCAAGCCTCCGCCAACGCACAGTCTCCCGTGCTCTCGGTCTCCGGCCTCACCACCTCCTTCATGCTCGAGCGGCAATGGATACCCGTCGTCCGCAACGTCTCGTTCGATGTCGCGCCGCGCGAGACCGTGGCGATCGTCGGCGAGTCCGGTTCGGGCAAGAGCGTCACCGCGCTCTCGATCATGCGGCTGATCCCGCAGGAGATCGGTCGCGTCGAGGGCCGCGTCATGCTGGCTGGACGGGATCTGCTCGCGTTGCCCGTGGCGAGCATGACCAACATTCGCGGCAATGACGTCGCCATGATCTTCCAGGAGCCGATGACGAGCCTCAACCCGGTGCTCACCATCGGCTTCCAGATCGCGGAGGCGCTGATCCAGCATCGCGGCCTGTCGCGGGCAGCCGCCGAGGCGGAGACCATCCGCCTGCTCGATCGCGTCCGCATCCCCGCAGCGAAATCCCGCTTCCACGAGCATCCGCATCGTTTCTCCGGCGGCATGCGCCAGCGCGTGATGATCGCGATGGCGCTGGCCTGCAAGCCGAGGCTATTGATCGCGGACGAGCCGACCACCGCGCTCGACGTCACCATCCAGGCACAGATCCTCGAGCTGTTGAAGGAGCTTCAGCAGGAGGAGGGGATGTCGATCCTCTTCATCACCCACGACATGGGAGTGGTCGCCGAGATCGCTGACAGGACCGTGGTGATGTATGGCGGGCAGGCGGTGGAGACGGACGCGACCACGCGCGTCTTCGCCGCACCGTCGCATCCCTATACCCGTGCGCTGCTCGCCGCCGTGCCGCGCCTCGGCTCGATGGACGGACGCGCGCGGCCGATGCGCTTTCCGATCGTCGACAAGGTGACGGGCACCTCGGACGAGCCGGTGGAAACGCCCGACACCGTTTCGACGGCCGAGCGACCGCTGCTCGAAGTCGCGGGCCTCACAACGCGCTTTCCGATCCGCTCCGGATTGTTCGGCAAGGTCTCGGGCCGTGTCCACGCGGTCGAGAACATCTCCTTCACCTTGCGCGCCGGCGAGACGCTGGCGCTGGTCGGCGAATCCGGCTGCGGCAAGTCGACGACGGGCCGCTCCCTCCTGAGGCTGCTCGAGCCGGACAGCGGTACGGTCCTGGTCGACGGCCAGGACGTGCTCGCCATGAACGGCCGAGCTTTGCGCGATTTTCGCAAGCAGATGCAGATCGTGTTTCAGGATCCGTTCGCGAGCCTCAATCCGCGTATGTCGGTGGGAACGGCGATCGCGGCCCCGCTGCTCGCCAACGGCCTTGCCACGGCAGCGCAGGCCCGCGACAAGGTCGCCGATCTGCTCGTCCGCGTCGGCCTGACCGCCGACATGGCCGCGCGCTTCCCGCATGAGTTCTCCGGCGGACAGCGCCAGCGCATCTGCATCGCGCGTGCGCTCGCGCTCGGGCCGAAGCTGATCGTCGCGGACGAGGCTGTCTCCGCGCTCGACGTCTCGGTCAAGGCGCAGGTCGTCAATCTGATGCTCGACCTTCAGGCCAGCATGGGCCTTGCCTATCTCTTCATTTCGCACGACATCGCGGTGGTCGAGCGCATGAGTCACCGCGTCGCGGTGATGTATCTCGGCGAGATCGTCGAGATCGGCCCGCGCGCCGCATTGTTCGGCAATCCGCAGCATCCCTATACCAAGAAGCTGATGGCCGCCGTGCCGGTGCCCGATCCGTCGCGTCGCGGCGTCCGGCGCGAGGCCTCGAACGACGAGATCAGAAGCCCGGTGCGCGCGCCGGACTACCAGCCGCCTCGCCGGCAATATCGCGAAGTGTCGCCCGGTCACGTCGTCCAGGTCTGGGGCGAGGAATGGTCGGCCTGAGACGCCTCACGAATTGACGTGCACGAAATCGCGCAGCAGCGGATAGATCTCGTTGTTCCAGCGCTTGCCCGAGAACACGCCGTAATGGCCGACGCCGGCCTGCATGTGATGGACGCGCCGATAGGCGCGTACGCCGGTGCAGAGGTCCTGGGCGGCGAGGGTCTGGCCGATCGAGCAGATGTCGTCCTTCTCGCCCTCGACCGTCATCAGGCCCATGCGGCTGACGGCTTTGGTGTTCACCGGGCGGCCGCGATGCATCAGCTTGCCCTGCGGCAGGAGATGCTCCTGGAATACGTCGCGCACGGTCTCGATGTAGAACTCGGCCGGCAGGTCCATCACGGCAAAATATTCGTCGTAGAACGTCTTGATCGTCGCGGCCTTCTCCTTCTCGCCCTTGGCGATGTGGTTGGCGAGGTCGAGATGCTGCTTGATGTGACGCTCGAGATTCATCGAGACGAAGGCTGTGAGCTGCACGAAGCCGGGATAGACTTTCCGCAAGGCGCCGCGGCACTGCACCGGCACGTAGTTGATCAGGTTCTGCTCGAACCATTCGATCGGCTTGCTCTTGGCGAATTCGTTGACTCTGGTCGGCTGGATCCGCGTGTCGATCGGGCCCGCCATCAGCGTCAGCGTCGCCGGGCGCGAGGGATGGTTGTCCTCGCACATGATCGCGGCGGCCGCGAGCGCCGAGACAGACGGCTGGCAGATCGCCACCATGTGCGGGCGCGGACCGAGCTGTCCGAGGAAGTCGATCAGGTGCTCGGTGTAGTCGTCGAGCCCGAAGCGGCCCTCGCTGCGCGGAATGTCGCGCGGATTGTGCCAGTCGGTGATGTAGACGTCGTGGTCCTGGAGCAGTGTCTTCACAGTGCCGCGCAGCAGCGTGGCGAAATGGCCGGACATCGGCGCCACCAGCAGCATGCGCGGCTGCTCGCCCACGCCGTCCTTGCGAAAACGCAGCAGCGAGCCGAACGGCGTCGCGTAGGCGATCTCCTCGGTGACGGCGATCTCGCGGTTGCCGACCATGACACTGTCGATGCCGTAGGCCGGCCGGTCATAGGTCAGGGTGGAGCGCGAGATCAGCTCCAGCGCCGCCGACAGCCGGCCGACGACCTGGTCTGACCTGCCCTGCGGCACCAGATTGAGGAATTTGAGCGCCGACGAAGCTCCTGCGCGCCATGGCGCCGTCAGGTCCATGTGGTTTTGAAAGGCCTGATAAAACATCGACATCATGCTGAAACGCCCATCCGTCCCGTGCTGCCATGCAATAAGGACGCCAGACGGCAGTTTGGGTCGCCGCAGAATTGGCACGTCGCTTGCTGCTCATGACACGGGAAGCACAGAGCGGGCCGGGCTGAAGTCGGGACCAGGGAAGAGGCCACATGGCGAAGGCGACACTGACCATCAGCAGCAAGAACTACTCGTCCTGGTCGCTGCGTGGCTGGCTGCTGACGAGATTCTCCGGGCTCGATTTCGAGGAGATCGTCACCGCGCCGGACGATCCGTCGGCACGCGCCGAGATTTTGCTGCTGTCGTCCTCGATCCTGGTACCGTGCCTGCGGCACGAGGGCGCCGTAGTTTGGGATACGCTGGCGATCGCCGAATATCTCAACGAGGTGATGCCGGCCGCCGGCCTGTTGCCGGCCGACCGCATCCAGCGCGCCCATTGCCGCTCGATCTCAGGCGAAATCCATTCCGGTTTCACCACGTTGCGCGCCTCGCTGCCGGTCAACCTGAAAGGACACTTTCCGGGCTTCAAGATCTGGTCGCGGGCGCAGGCCGACATCGACCGCGTCTGGTCCATCTGGCGCGACTGCCTGGAGAAATCGGGCGGCCCCTTCCTGTTCGGCGCGCAGCGCACCATGGCGGATGCGATGTACGCCCCGGTGGTGACGCGCTTTGTGACCTATGACGTCAAGCTCGAGCCGCGCCTGAAGGCCTATGCCGATACCATCATGGCCATGCCAGAGATGCAGGAATGGATCGCGGCGGCGAAGGAGGAGCCAGCCGAGATCGAGGAGCTCGAGGTCGAATATTAGGCAGGTGTTGAGCGGCCCTGCCTGTTTCGGGGGCGGGCCCTCTCGCGGCGGCCCCACAGCGATACCCTTGCCGCGATTAACCTTTGGCGCCGGTGACAGGCCCGGGCTTTCCCGCATGGTGCGCAGATATTGTACGCGCCTGCAGAACCGAGTCGACATCTAGCCGTGAACAGGTGCGTACACGGCCTCTCGGCTGATTCGGACGCGATTCGTTCGGGCCGCGTTCCGAAGGTTAAGGTGGAGCGCGGCGCCGTCGCATTTTGAAACAGAGACCGCTCTCAGGCGGCCCCGCGTTGCTTCACGCGCGGCAGGCGCCAGCCGATGACGGTTGCTTCGACCGCAATGCCGGCCTCGTGGTTCTGCCAGCGTCCCTCGACGTAGCGGCAGGCGAACGGAAGCTGATATGTTCCGCTGTGATCCTCGCAGAGCACTTCGAGTGGCAGGCCCGGCGGTGGTTCTCCGGCTCCGTCGAATTCCGCCAAACGTCTGTCGCGCGTTGCCATTCCAAAAATCTCCCCTAAACAAAGCCGCGGAAAGAGCGCCCAGTTCTCCCGCGTGCGGATCCTCGTTCCCCGTCCAAGGGAACGGACGCAAGCTCAACGCGAGAATGCGGTACGAGTGTGGTAGCGTTACGCTGCGGCGCGCAAACGGCGCACATTGCCGTGATCGATTGGACGAGGAACTCTCATGCTGCTGCGCAATGCCGGCATTTGTTTCGCGATGTTGCTGCTCGCAGCGCTGGCGCCTCTGGCGGTGTACGCTCAGGACGTGCCCGGCATCGAGATCTGCACGGTCGAGAAGACCATGGAGCGGCGCACCAGCTGCCTCCAGAGCAATGTCGATTTCCTGCAGAAGACGATCACCAAGCTCAGCCTCGATCATCAGCAGAAGCTGGATGCCGCCAATCGCCAGATCGATGCGTTGAAGACGAGCCTCGCCGGCTTGCAGAAGACGCTCGGCGAGCTTCAGGCCGCGCAGGCGAAGACCGCCGAGGACCTGAAGAAGAAGCAGGACGCGCCGCCGCCCAAGGACGCGGCGAAGTAAGCGCGCCGTTCACGCGACGCGATAGCGCTCCATCACGCCACGATCAGGCTCGTAGCCGAGCCCGGGGCCTGTCGGCACCGCGACATGGCCGGTGGCATCGACATCGGTGCGTCCGCTCCAGAGGCAGGCCTCGCGCTTGAGATAGAACATCTCGACCAGCCCGTCGTCGCGCGTCGCGAGCAAGTGCAGCGTCGCCAGCAGGCCGGGGCCAAAATAGGGGGAGTGCGGGACGATCTTGACGCCGAGCCGATCGGCCAGCGCCGCGACCTTCAGGAATTCCGTGATGCCGCCGACCTTGATGACGGAGGGCTGGGCGTGGCTGACCGCGCCCGCATCCATCATCTGGCGGAATTGATATTCGGTGCAGGCATTCTCGCCGGCGGCAACGCCGAGCCCGCCTTTGCTGCGCACCTCGGCAAGCGTGGCAAAGTCTTCCGGTGGCCAGACCGGCTCCTCCAGAAACATTGGCTGCGCGTCCCGGCATGTCTTCGCAAATGCGATCGCCTCCTCGCCCGTCAACGGGCAGTTCATGTCGACCATCAACGGAATGCCGGAGCCGATCGCCTCGCGCGCGGCGAATACTGCAGGGGCCGTGGTCTCGTGCAGCTTGATCGCGCCATAGCCGAGCGCGAGCGCCTTCCTGCATTCGGCGGCGATGTTGTCGGGCGAGCCGATCCGCAAGAGGCTCGCGTAGGCTGGAATGGCCGTGCGCCTGATCTCGCCCAGCAGCCGATGCAGCGGCACGCCTTCGACCTTCGCAGCCAGGTCCCACAATGCGATATCGAGCCCGGAGATCGCGAACATGGTGATGCCGTAGCGGCCGAACAGATGCAGATTGCGCTGGATCTGTTCCATCAGCGCGGGAATGCCGGCCGCATCCGGCACCTTCATCCCGCGGGCCTGCGGCGCGATCATCTCCTCGACGGCGCTGCGCGTGGTGCGGGGGCAGACATAGGCGAAGGCATCGCCCCAGCCGGTCAGCCCGGAATCGGTCGTGACCTCGACGAGGACCATGTCGAGCGCGGAAATCGCGGAAGCACCCTGGCGGAAGCTTGCGACACCGGCGTCATAGGGGATGCGGATATGGTGCGCCCGCACATCGGTGATTTCCATGACCCGGTTCCTCTTTCTCTTGAGCGGTTTCAACGAGTGTAGCCACGAACGCCGGGGCGTTGCCAGTGGCTATTGCCGGACTATGCTCACGCGAAGGACAGCAATGCCGATCAAGCAGAGCGCTGCTGAGCGGCGCATCATCGCCGCGCTTCGAACGAGGGCCTGAACCGCCATGAATCCAGCCCAGCGCGCGCTCTGGTATATCGAGAGCCATCTGGCCGAGCCGATGACGCTCGACGAGATCGCGGCGATCTCTGGCGTATCGCGGTTCCACATCGTGCGTGCGTTTGCCGCAGCCACCGGCCTGCCGGTGATGCGTTACGTGCGCGCACGCCGGCTGACGGAGGCGGCGCGCAGTCTTGCAAAGGGCGCACCCGACATCCTGTCACTGGCGCTGGAGGCCGACTACGGCTCGCACGAAGCCTTCACCCGCGCGTTCCGCGACCATTTCGGCACCACGCCCGAAGCGGTGAGGGCGGCAACGTGCGTGAGCCAGCTCAAGCTTCGGGAGCCGATCCTCATGAACTCCACTATGCTCGACCATCTTGCCCCACCGCGTTTCGAGACGGCAAAGGCCTTCCTGGTCGCCGGCCCCGCCGAGCGCATCTCCTGTGACAACGGCGCCATGATCCCCGGCCTGTGGCACCGCTTCAATCAGGAGGTCGCCGACATTCCCGCGCGGGTCGGCCAAGGAAAAATTCATGTCGCCTACGGCGTCTGCTGCAACGGCGATGACGCCGGCAATTTCGACTACATAGCCGGGGTCGAGGTCGCCGATTTCTCCGACCTGCCGCGCCGCTTCGGCCACATCCGCATTCCCGAGCAGCGCTATGCTGTGTTCACGCATACCGAGCACGTCGCTTCGATCCGACGCACGGTGAACACGATCTGGAATCAGTGGCTGCCGGCATCTGGCCTCAAAGCCGCGGACGCGCCGAACTTCGAGCGCTACGATGAGACGTTCGATCCTGCAACCGGCAATGGCGGTTTCGAGATCTGGCTGCCGGTGAGGGAATAGCAGGATCCGGACCCGAAGGGCCGCGTTAGCGCAAAGTGTGCAGCGGCTTTCCGAAGGGATCATGCTCGAGCGATGACGCAAAGCGCGCTGACCCTCATCGCGCTGTGCAGCGCAACGCTGGCATACCGTCCCGCTTGCTTGGCAAGCCCCGGTGACTTTGTCATAACCGCGGGCAAATCTTGCCTGCGGAGCCCGTGCCGGACATCCCGTGCAAGCCATAACAAGCAGCCGGGAGGGTCCCATGTCCAACATCTCCAACATCCGCGTTCTCGCCAGCGACCTCGAATTTCCCGAAGGGCCGGTCGTGATGCCGGACGGCTCGGTGGTGCTGGTGGAGATCCGCGGCCAGCGTCTGACGCGCGTCTATCCCGACGGCCGCAAGGAGATCGTCGCCAGGATTCCGGGCGGTCCGAACGGCGCAGCGCTCGGCCCCGACGGCAAGATGTACATCTGCAACAATGGCGGCTTCTCCTGGATCCCGACCCGCAACATGATCATGCCGGGCCCGCAGCCCGACGATTATCTCGGCGGCTCGATCCAGCGCGTCGATTTGCAATCCGGCAAGGTCGAGACCGTCGTGAGCAAATGCGGCGCGCATGATCTGCGCGGGCCGAACGACCTAGTCTTCGACAGGCAGGGCGGCCTCTGGTTCTCCGATCTCGGCAAGCGCCGCGCGCGCGAGATGGACGTCGGCGGCATGTATTACCTCAAGCCCGGCATGAGCGAGATCGTGGAGGTCGTGCACGGGATCCTGCCGGCCAACGGCATCGGGCTGTCGCCGGACGAGAACACCGTCTACATCGCGGAGACGCCGACGGGGCGGCTCTGGGCCTATGAGCTCTCCGCGCCGGGAACGCTCAAGCCGCGCGACGTGATCTACCGCGGCGAGCGGGGAAAGCCGATCTGCGGCCTCGGCGGCTACCAGATGTTCGATTCGCTCGCGGTGGAGGGAGGCGGCAATGTCTGCGTCGCCACCCTCGTCTCCGGCTGCATCTCGGTGATCGCGCCCGACGGGACCCTGGTCGAGCAGGTGCCGACCGGCGACCGCGTCACCACGAACATCGCCTTCGGCGGTCCCGAGCTGAAGACCGCCTACATCACCCTGTCCGGCAAGGGCGAGCTGATCGCCATGGACTGGCCGCGCGGCGGATTGCCGCTCAATTTCCTAAACAAGTAAACGGTGCTAGTGACCGTCATTGCGAGCGGAGCAATTACCAGACCCTCACCCTGAGGAGCGCGCCTTTGGCGCGCGTCTCGAAGGGCTAGGCCACCGGCCGGGCCTTCATCCTTCGAGACGCGCGTTCCGCGCTCCTCAGGATGAGGATCTGGCAGTGCGGGCTGGTTCGCCGCACAATGACAAAGGAGAAAGTCTCAAATGCCCTGGCCCGACCCCATCACCCTGCGCGGACAGCACGCCCGTCTGGAGCCGCTGTCGCATCAGCATCGCGAGGGGCTGGCCGCGGCCGTCAGGGACGGCGAACTATTCAAGCTCTGGTACACTGCGGTCCCGACGCCTGAGAGCATGGCCAAGGAGATCGACCGCCGCCTGGGGCTCCAGTCCGCGGGCTCGATGCTGCCGTTCACCGTGTTCGATGCCGGCGGCAGGATCGTCGGCATGACCACCTACATGAACATCGATGCCGCCAACCGCCGCGTCGAGATCGGCTCAACCTGGTACGCAAAGAGCGCGCAGCGCGGCCCTCTCAACACGCAGTGCAAGCTTCTGCTGCTGCGCCATGCCTTCGAGACCCTGAACTGCATCGCGGTCGAGTTCCGCACGCATTTCTTCAACCACCAGAGCCGCCGCGCCATCGAGCGCCTGGGTGCCAAGCAGGACGGCATTCTGCGCAGCCACCAGATCGCGCCGAACGGCACGCTGCGTGACACCGTGGTCTACAGCATCACCGCCGCCGAATGGCCGACGGTGCAGGCGCATCTGGAATTTCAACTCAACGACAAGCCGCGCTAGAATAGATGCCTTCTGATCGATACGAGCTCGCCGCGATGGTTCTCACCTCTCCCCGGAGGGGAGAGGTCGATTTGCGCAGCAAATCGGGCGAGGGGGCTCCGGTCCCACGAGAGACCGCACCCCTCACCCGGCGCTCCGCGCCGACCTCTCCCTATGGGAGAGGTGATCGCGAGCGCGGCAGCAGTTCAACTAAATCAATTGAACGATAAGGCGGCCGAAGCACCATGGACAGATTCGATTACGTCATCGTCGGCGCGGGCTCCGCCGGTTGCGTGCTCGCCAGCCGGCTGAGCGAAGATCGCAACACCAGCGTCTGCGTGCTCGAGGCGGGCCCGAGGGACTGGCACCCCTACATCCATTTGCCGGCGGGCTTCATCAAGACCTTCCACATGAAGAGCATCAACTGGGCCTATCAGCAGGAGCCGGGGCCCTGGACTGGCGGGCGCAGCATCTACGCGCCGCGCGGCAAGACGCTCGGCGGCTCGTCCTCCATCAACGGCCACATCTACAATCGCGGCCAGCGCATGGATTTCGACACCTGGGCGCAGATGGGCAATCGCGGCTGGGGCTATGCCGACGTGCTGCCGTACTTCCGGCGGCTGGAGAAGCGCGTCGGCGAGGGCGAGGACACTTATCGCGGCCGCGAGGGCGGCCTCACGGTCACCACCATGGACTGGCGCGATCCGCTCTGCGAGGCCTTCATGGAGGGCGCGGTCTCGCTCGGCATTCCCCGCAATCCCGATTACAACGGCAAGACGCAGGAAGGCGTTTCCTACTGCCAGCGCACCATCAACAACGGCCTGCGCGTCTCCGCGGCTACCGCGTTCCTCAAGCCGGCGATGAAGCGGCCGAACGTGCATGTGCACACGCATGCGCACGCGACCGAGATCATCTTCGAGGGCAAGCGCGCCGTCGGTGTGCGCTACATGAAGGGCGGCCGCGGCGGTACGCCGATCGAGGTGCGCGCCAACAAGGAGGTGATCCTCTCCGGCGGCAGCTATAATTCGCCGCAGCTTTTGCAGCTCTCGGGCATCGGCTCGCCGGATCTGTTGCAGCAGCACGGCATCGCGGTGCGTCACGCGCTCCCCGTCGGCGAGGGTCTGCAGGACCATTACGCCCCGCGCACGGTGGCGCGGGTCAAGGACATCAAGACCATCAACGAGCTCCGCCGCGGCCTCTCGCTCTGGATCGAGGCGCTGAAATGGGCGACCGCGCGCCGCGGCCTGCTGTCGCTGTCGCCGACCATGGTCTATTGCTTCTGGCATTCCGGCGAGAGTGCGGAGAGCTCAGACCTCCAGCTCACCTTTACGCCCGCGAGCTACAAGGAGGGCGTGCAGGGCCAGCTCGAGGACGACCCCGGCATGACCGTGGCGTCCTGGCAGCAGCGCCCGGAGAGCCGCGGCTACGTCCGCATCCGCTCCTCTGATCCGTTCGCGCCGCCGATCATCCAGACCAACTATCTCGACGCCGAGCTCGACCGCCGCGTCGTCGTCGGCGGCATGAAGCTCGCGCGCCGTCTGCTGAAGAGCGCACCGCTGTCGCCCTATTACGCCTACGAGGATTTCCCCGGCCCGAACGTCAACACCGACGACGAATTCCTGCACGCCGCCACCGAGCGCGGCACCACCACCTTCCACCCCGGCTGCACCTGCCGCATGGGCCCGGCGGATTCCACCTGGGCGGTGGTCGACGACCAGCTCCGCGTCCATGGGCTGGAGGGCCTCCGCGTCATCGACGCCTCGGTGATGCCGCGCATGATCTCGGCGAACCTCAACGCCTCAACCATGATGATCGCCGACCGCGCCTCCGACCTGATCCGCGGCAAGGCGCCGATGGAAGCCGCGCGGATTCCGGATGCTGCGGTGGCGTGAAGCTGCGCGAGCTCCATTGATGCTCGCCAACTGGCGGTCTCATATTTTGTAGCTACAGGATGTTGACGTTGGACTAAATAGTAGCTACATTATGCCGGATGAAAATTGTCTGGGATGAACCGAAGCGGCTCGCCAATCTCGACAAGCACGGGCTGGACTTCGCCGATCTCGACGAGTCATTCTTCGACCGTGCGCTGGTTGTCCCCTCGCACAAGAGCAAACGCTGGGTCGCGATCGGCGTGAACATTCGCGGCGTCATCGTTGTCGTGTTCGCCCGGCTGGGGCGAGAGGGTGTCAGCATCATCAGCATGCGGCCCGCGAGTCGTAGCGAAAGGAAACTCTATGCCGAGCGCTAGGAAGAAATCTGGCTATACCAAGAGAGATCTGCTTGCGGTCAGCGACAATCCTGAACTGACAAAGGCGGATTTCGCCAAGGCCCGGCCGTTCTCTGAAGTCTTTCCTGATCTCAGCGCATCCATCCGGAAAGGGCGCGGTCCGAACAAGGCGCCGACGAAGAAGCTCGTCTCGTTGCGCCTAAGCCCGGAGGTTGTCGAGCATTTCAAGTCGACCGGGCCGGGCTGGCAATCGCGGATCGATGAGACCTTGCGCAAGGCGGTCAAGCGCAAGGCCTCGTGACGGCCAATCTGGGCGACGCGGAGCTGTCCGGGGCTTGAGGCGCCGAACGACCGGTCATTCTTGTCCCGTCGGGCAAAACACCCCGCACCCCGTCAACCCCTCTCCGCAAAAATATTCCACTTTACCGAAATTACGGCATAGATCGAAACAGCCCGGCCCGACGAAGAGGGGCGGTTCGCGAGTCGTTCGAAACGCGGGCCGGGTTGCGGTGGACGCGGCAGCGTCGGCACGAGATGGTGCGGGCAGGGCGGGTAGTCCCTGTGAGCCCGAAACCGCGTGCGGACGGACGGCGCTGAATGCGTACGGCAAAACCGTGTGGACTTGGCGTCAACCCCGTTTTCCCGGTGTTTTTGCATGGTCTTGCCAGCTGGGCCCTATTAGGCCCTTGTTTCACCATCGGTCGCCGGACCGAAACAAAATGCAAAAAGTGGTCGATAACTTTGCGCCGGAGGATTGATCTGGCCTTATTGATTAGCTCCGCACGAAAACCGTGGGAGCCCAAGCGATGCGAAAGACGCCCCGCCCCGCCCCGACCGTCAAGGCGAAATTCGAAACCGCCAAGGTCAAGGGCAAGCTGATCAGGGAAGATCAGGACGCCAAGCACAGCACCGCCCGGCGGATTCATCGACCACAAAGCAAGAGCGGTGGCGGCGAAGACGACGATAGCCCTGTGGTAGAGCGTCCGCGCCGGATGCTGACGGTCGAGCAGGTCTTGGCCATCGTCCCGGTCGGTAGAACAACACTTTGGCGCATGGAGAGGCGCGGCAGTTTTCCGCCCAGCACATACATCAGCCGAAACCGCGCCGTCTGGTACGAGGACGAGATCATCGCTTGGCAGAATCAAGTCGACGAGCGGGTTGCGAACCGCCGTCGTGGGCCGGGTCGTCCTCGCAAGCGCCGCACTGAGCGCGAGCAGGCGGAGGCGTGAATCATGGCCGACGAGTATTTTCAAACAGGATCGAAAAAGGGTCGTGGCCGGTCGCAGCGGTCGAAGAACCTGATTCAGGCGATGTACGACATCGCGGAAGACGCCCAACCAATCACAGGGCGAGGCGTTGGCTACAAACTGTTCTCGCTGGGCCTCATCCCGTCGATGAGCACGAATAGCATGCAGGGCGTCTATCGCCTGCTGAAATTGGCCCGGGAAGAAGGGACCATACCCTGGGAGTGGGTTGTCGATGAGACGCGCGAGCTGGAGCAAGTCTCAACTTGGGACGATCCGGCATCCTTCGTTCGTTGCGTGGCTCGTTCCTACCGGCGGGACTTCTGGATTCAACAGCCGGAGCGCGTCGAGGTCTGGTCTGAGAAGGGCACGGTTCGCGGTGTGCTGCAGCCCGTGCTCGATGAGTATGGCGTTGGCTTCCGTGTCATGCATGGGTTCGGCAGCGCCACCATCATCAACGACGTGTCAAGATGCGACGATGCTCGACCCCTGACCATTCTCTACATTGGCGATTATGATCCAAGCGGGATGTGGATGTCGGAGCACGACATCCCCGACCGCCTAGAGCGCTATGGCGGCAACCACATCTTCGTCAGGAGAATTGCACTGCTTCGCGGTGACTGCGATCTGCTCGGACGGAAGCCTGCGTTCAATCTGAAAGAGAAGAAGAAGGACCCACGCGCGCCATGGTTTCGAAAAACCTATGGGCAGTTGTGCTGGGAGTTGGACGCGATGGACCCGAACGATCTGCGCGACCGCGTTGATGCTGAAATCCAAACGCATATCGAGCCTGAGGCGTGGGAGCGCTGCCGGATCGTCGATCAAGCCGAGCGTGAATCTCTGCGCCACGTTCTGGACAAGTGGAATCAATGACCACCAACCCGGCTGCACGCACACTGCACCCAAGCCCCGGCATCGTCCGGGGCTTTTTAGTCAGGGAAGCTGACAACGGAAGTCGAATGGATCATCAAATGGCCTACCAATATCTGCAAGTCGTCGCTCGTCGCCCCAAGCCCGTTCGCATCTACCACTGGCTGAACAGGCAGTTTGCGCGACTCGAATCCATGGTCGCCACGGTCGAGCAGACGCGCGCCAGCGACATTGACATGGTCAGCGATATGCAGCTGGCGACGCTGGTCACCGCGCTACGCAGCACGGCCAATCACATCGAGGCTGGCATCAAGCAGCGCGCCGAACAACGCCGGACGGCCCACGTTCGCCAACTCGACACAAAGAACAACCGCCCGGCGTGAGCAGCGCCGGACGGTTTTATTTTCTTTGAGCAAGAAGGACATCCATCGCCAGAAGGAAATCCACGATGGAAAAATATCATCCGGACGCGGTCGATTCAAGCAGCAATCCATTTCTGCGGTACGCCGCGCAGGTCGAAGAGATCAAAGCCAACGCGCTCGAAGATGCGGTGGCCGAGCCGTCGGTCGCAGTGGCGTTCATCAGAGCCATGTTCGCCGATACCACAGAGGCGCCGATCTACATCTGCACTCTGCCCAATGATCGGCATGACCGCAAAGAACCAGTCGAACGTTCAGCCAGAACCAACGTCGGGAGTCGCATCAGAAGTTTCATAGACAAGTGGGATCGGCCCGGACGCGCCTTATACTTCTGCACCGGCATCGTCGAGCGCGACGCCAAACGCGAGAAGGCCAACATCGTCCAGACGGTCGGCCTGCACGCCGACATCGATTTCAAGGACATCGACGACACTCGCGCTGATGTGGAGCGCAAGTTGTCGACGAGGTTGCGCTATCCGCCGAGCATCTTGGTGTTCTCTGGCGGCGGCGTCCACGCCTACTGGCTGTTCAAGGAAGCGCTCGACACACAGGCTAACATCGAGAGAATCGAGTCTGCGTTGCGCCAGCTTGCCGACGTCGTCGGCGGTGATCTGCAAGTCTGCGAAGTCTCGCGCCTGATGCGCTTGCCCGGCACCCATAACACCAAGCACGGTGCTTGGACCGAGGTGCAGGTCATCAACGAAACTGGCGCGCGCTATGAGCTGGACGATCTGGAGGAATGGCTTTCCGAGCAGAGCCCGATCATCCTGCGCAAGTCGCGGGAGCCTGCGAAGACCGCAGGGCAGGACAACGTCTATCTGCAGTACGCACGTGAGCACGCCTACAAGCCGCTGATCGATGTCGAACAGCGTCTCACCAACATGATGTACATGGGCGGCGGAGAAAACAGCATCCACACCACGCAGATATCGGTGACTGCCTCGCTGCTGAATCGCGGTGTGCCGATTGATGACGTGGTTGCCATCGTGATGGGAGCGACCCGCGCTGCAGCCGGTGAATACGGCAAGCACTGGAATTGGAAGCGTGAGGAGCGCGCCGTGCGCAAGATGAGCGAGACCTGGATCAAGAAGCATCCGGAGGTCGAGCAACAGCCACCGTTGGCGCAAGAAGCTGAACAGGAATATCCACCGGTCAAGGTGCCGGTAGAGATCATCATGGCGACGCCCTATAAATGGGTCGACCCAAAGACCATGCCACGCCGCGATTGGCTCTACGGTCGTCGACTGATCCGCAGATATCCGACGGCGACCATCGCGGCCGGTGGCACCGGCAAGACCTCGTTGCTGATTGCAGAAACACTGGCGATGGTGTCAGGTCAGCCGTTGCTTGATCAACGGCCGTCAGACAGACTGCGCGTCTGGCTGTGGAATCTGGAGGACCCGCGCGAAGAGATCATTCGTCGCGTCCAAGCTGGAGCCGATCTCTACGGGTTGAATGCGGACGATATCGGAGATCGGCTGTTTCTCGATGTCGGTCGCGAGAAGCCGCTGATCGTGGCGAGAATGCTGCCGCGTACCGGCGTTGCGATCATTCGACCTATCGTCGACGCGCTCATTGCCGAGATCAAGCGCAGGGAAATCGACGTCCTGATCATCGATCCGTTCGTGAGTTGCCATCAGGTCACCGAGAACGACAACAACGCCATCGATAGCGTCGTGAAGCAATGGGGCCGGGTCGCCGAGGAAGGCAACTGCGCCGTCGAGCTGGTGCACCATGTTCGGAAAGGTGAGCAGGAAGTCACAGTTGAGAGCGCGCGCGGCGGCGGCTCATTCGGCGATGCCTGCCGCATGGTCCGCGTAGTCAACAGGATGACGAAGCAAGAGGCTCAGGCGGCCGGTATCAAGGATAGTCAGCGAGCCTACTTCCGGACCTACATCGATAAGAACAACCTCGCCCCTCCGGCTGAGGCGTCGGACTGGTTCAAGATCGAGAGCATCGACCTCGGCAATGGTCCTAACGGGCCGGTCGGCGGCGACAGCGTCGGCGTGGTCACCACATGGAACTATCCGAAGCCGCTCGACGGGATGACGGGGGCCGACTTCGAGAGGGTCGCCGCCGCGATCCGGTCCGGGCAGTGGCGCCGGGACAGCCAAGCCGCCTCGTGGGTCGGCTATGCGGTGGCCAAGGCGCTGGAACTGGACCTGCTGAACGAGGCGGCTAAGGCCAAGGTGAAAGGGCTGCTGAAGGTCTGGCTGGGCACCGGCAGCTTGGTTGTGGTCAGGCGTCAAGACCCTCAGCGGAAGGCCAAGGACTACGTCGAGGTGGCCGACGATGCCTAGTTTGCGCCACCTCGAAAATCCATTCTCGACCTGCGTTGCGCCACCGTCACCTCCTAGAGGAGGAGGTGACGTGGCGCACGGCATTGCGCCACCTTGCGTCACCTCTGCGTCACCTTGGGTGACGCAAGGTGGCGCAAACCAATGAGGAGCCCAAATCATGCCCGGCATCCACGTCACCAAAGAACAGGCCCGCGCCTATGAACGCCGCCGCGCCCGGCACCGCCGCGAGTGGGTCAAGCGGCGCGAGGGTAGCGAAGGCCCGGCCGGGCCGTGCCGCCGGATTTCGCCTGAGGACAGCGTGACGGTGCTTGGTGTGGTCGAGAGGCCCGAGGACACCGGCCCGGCCGAACGAACGCGCCAGCGCGGCTCTGGCGGGCCGCAGGAGGCCTTAGGAGCTGAGGATGGCCCGGAAGCTTAGCAACTCGCCCACGGCCGTCCGCAAGCGCCGGGAACGCGACCGCGAGAACAAGGGGCGCAAGCCGCTGATCACTGACCCGAGATGGGCACTGTTGTGCGATGCGCTGAAAGTGTTCGCACGGGTATCGGAGATCGATCCCCGGCACCCGGCGTTGGCAAAGGCGATCAGGGCAATTCAGACCCTGCCGGGATGGGAAGACGATTCCGAGCTACTGAGCACCATCGTAACGGCGATTGTCGACGAATGGGCAAAACACTGGGCCCGTAGCGAATAGTGTCACAGCGTGACGCCGCAGCCGAATGTTCGGGCTTATGCTGCGCGGCATGCTGAAGCCATTCATCCCTGATCGAACCATCCGCTCGCGTCCGTCCGACGCCGTGATCCGCGCCGTCGTCGCGAGTGCCCGCAACGTCACCGACGCCCGAGGGATCGGTGCCGAGCGCACTGCGACCACGCTCTATCCGGGCCAGCAAGGCGTCATCGACATCATCACCAAAGGCACGGTCACGCCAACCACGTCGAGCGCCGATCTCACCCGGCAGGCCATCACCGATCTGCTGATCAACGCGGGCGGCGCGACTTCCGGTCTCGCACAACGCGCGCTGTCGCTGCAGTTCGATGGCACGCAGAGCATCTTGATCCCGACGCTGGCAGCGAGCGGTGATCATGCGACTTTCGTCGCCGAGGCTGGCACAATTCCAATTCGCCAACTCGCCATCGATGGCGCGCTGATCACGCCGTTCAAGCTGGCATGTGCGTTCCTGCTGACGCGTGAGCTGATCGAAGGATCGCCAATCAATGCCGAGCAGGTCATCCGCGCGCTGATCAATCGATCCATCGCGCTGGGTTGGGACACTGCCGTCCTCTCTGCCGACGCCGCGACAGCCTTGCGTCCGGCTGGTGTCTTGAACGGCATCGCCGCGCTCCCCGCCACGGCAGGCGGCGGTCAAGTCGCTGCGGTTACCGATCTCGCCGCGCTGGCTGCTGCCGTCGGTCCGGTCGCCGGATCACAACTCGCGTTCGTCTGTTCGTTGAGCAGCGCGATCAAGATCGCCGCCTATGTGCCGAGCCTCGCGTTTCCGGTTCTCGTTTCTGCAGCCGTTGACGATGATACTGTCATCGCAATTGCGGTAGGTGCATTCGCGACCGCAGCCAATCCCGAGATCAGCGTGGACGTATCGCGCGAAGCCGTGGTGCATGCGGAGGACACGACGCCGCTCGCCATCGGCACGGCAGGAAATCCGAACGCGATTGCTGCACCGGCTCGCTCGCTCTGGCAAACGGACACGCTCGGCATTCGGCTTACGATGCGCTTGTCGTGGGCGCTGTGTGCCAGCGGTGCGGTCGCGTGGACCGAGAATATTACGTGGTGATCGTCATGGATGCAGATCAGATTCTCGAACGCGCACGCACCACGCTCCACCGGCTCGCGGATTTCAAGGTTGAGCATCGTTTAGACGATGAGCTATTGCGGCGCGACTGGATTCCGCCGCGACTGCGCAAACCAGAGCAGCCAGCGTCGGGCTTGATCTTCAAGGACGCGCCGCAGGAGCCGCCACCACCTCCCGCGAACGAACTCGTCGACATCGACTATTTGCAGCGCGCGATGGAATCGATGGCCTCGGTTCTCGGCGAGGAAGTTGCGCTGATCGAGACGCGTATCGTTGAGCGGCAGAGCGATGAGATCGCGGCATTGCGCGATCTGGTGGAGACGCTGCGCACCCAGCTGGCCGATCTCGCCAACACGGTCAACGATCAGCAATCCCGGATCGATGCGCTCGAAAGCGACATCGCCGATGTGGTCGACCGCGCTGTCAAACAGATGAGAAAATCGAATGCCGCATGATCACCTCGAATCCGCGCGGCGCGCTGTTCGGTTGCTACCATCGTCCGAGCGAGCCGCGATGCTGATCACGTCTGTCACTCCGGATGAGGGCAGCGCGATGGACTTCTTGATCAAGCTGCTCGGCCTAGTCGAGAAAATGGCGAGCGGCCTTGGCGTCACGCGAAAATGGCGGTTGTCCGAATTGTTGCGCGATGCGGCTGATCGGCTCGAAGCCGCGAGCGGTGAGCGCGAATGGCATTTCGACTGACACCAATCGCCGGGTGTCCTGTTTCGCCCGGCGCGCGGCCCGGTGCCCATTCCGCTCAGCCATGTCGTGGGCGCCGGGTCGCGACGGTTCGGAGGCAAACGATGGCCTTTTATGATGATGTGGAGCGCTGGCGCGGCTCGGCTCGGTGGCGCCGACGCGTTCGCTTCCAACTCGCCACAAACCCGCTGTGCCGGATGTGCGCGGAGCAAGGCGTGGTCACCGCCGCAACGATTGTCGACCATGTCATTCCGCATCGTGGCGATCAGCAACTGTTCTGGCTCGGTGAATTGCAGTCGCTGTGCGCCTCGCATCATAGCAAGGACAAGCAGCAGATTGAGACGCAAGGTTTCTCGACTGCGATTGGTGCTGATGGGCTTCCGCTCGACGCGAGGCATCCATTCTATCAAGAAAGCAAAACATGGCCGGGGGGCGAGTAATTCTTTTTACCGCAGCTGACGGTTTCACGCGGCCCGCAGCACGAATTTTGCTAAACGTCCAGTTTTCCGAAACACGAGGTCAGGTCCAAAGCGATGCGAAACCGAGGCCGACAATCCGCCGCGTCCTTGATCTCACTCCCGGTCACCGGCTCGCCAGCGCGCTTGACCCCGCCATCATCGCTGACGAAGGCCGAGCGAGCGCTGTTCATCGAGTTGGTCGGCAGCGTTGATCACCGGCATTTCGTCAAGAGCGATGTTTTGCTGATCGTCAGCTACATCCAAGCTGCGATGCTGGCGCGAAGTCTGGCGCGCAAGCCGACCCGGATCAAGGAATGGGAGTTGGCGGTTCGTGCGCAGTCGGCACTGGCGGTGAAGTTGAGGTTGACGCCGAGCAGTCGGTCAGATCACAAGACCATCGCGCGCCGCCTGCCTGAACGCGACGGACCTTTCCCTTGGGAGAAGGAGGAGAATTGATCATGCGCCCACATACCCGCGCCGATCACGCTGTTTCTTGGATCGAAAGGTTCTGTCTCTCTCCGTCTGGCGACACGCGCGGCCAGCAGGTCGCATTGACCATCGACGAGGTCAACACCATGCGCCGCATCTACGACAACGGCGAGCGCGTGCCGGTCACCGGACGGCTTGCTGCGTTCCTGTCTTTGCTGCACTTGGCCGGGCCTGAAGCGCTAGTGAAGGACAACGGTCCGCCGACCGACGTCGCGACGAATTCGTTCACAGTGTGGAGTGCAAGCGGACCTCGACTGCGTGACGTGCTCGAACGTCAAGGGGAGCGTGTAGTATGTCGCGAGCTGGGCACAAGCTATCCCCCGAGGGCGGCGTGAAACCAACTGGGGCTCAAGCCCCAGTTGCCAAGCGCACCGGCCGTTGACGGCATAGGAGCAACACACCATTGGTCGCGGTAGGAGTTCCCAACGAGAACATCTATCGAGTGTCGGAAAGACATCGGCCGCGCTGGTGAAGGAAGCCAGAGGGTGCTGGCCGGGCGCGGTGATCAGGGCGGGCGGATTGCTGGCCGCGATGAAGGCAAACGGCGAGCGTGACGCTGGCAAGTGGTGGCGATAGGAAAATCACGGTCGCAGGCAGCTACCGTGATCGCGCCCCGACCCTCGCCGGTCGCGCCGAAGCCGGGCGGGCCGTTCACGGTCCAAGCGGTCAAGCGTGTAGGCGCGCGAGTTACCCTGCTCAGGCTTGATAATGACATTGTCATCATCAGACCTGTGGACATGCTTCGCGCCTGTCACCGCCCGGCGCCATTCCTTCAAGCTTCAGAATTTCGGCCGCACCTCCGCGCCGCGCCTGCCTGCGGACGTCAGGAGGAATTGTCTTTGCTTGCCGATGGTTCTATTGCCCGCTCAACTTCGTCTGCCAATGTGTTGAGATGTTCGGCCAACCGCGAGAACAACTCTCGCTTTTTGGGCTCTGTCGCGAGATCGCGGATCAGGGCGCATTCGGCCGCATCTGTGCGTAGCTTCTCCGCTTGGGTCCGCATGTCCTTCATTGATCGCCCCATCGTTGGGAAGGTGAAGAGCCGAGGAAGGGTTGTCCGAGGCGGCAGATACTCGTTTTGTTCGAGGACTGTTCTTACCTAGTAGAACTACGGTGTCCGACGGCGGACACCCGCCTGCAGCAATGTCAGCCGCTTCGTTACGGCCCTACGCCGTCGCCCTGGCACGGTCGGGAGCGAACCTTGAAGCTTGCCACCCGTCTATCAAGCAGCCAAAGCTCAGCGCTCTGATCGGTCACCAATTGCCCGGCGCGAAGCATCGCCGCCCGGTCGTTTGGACAGTTCAGATCGTGGCGGTCTACGATGTGCCCGCTCTCATCCAGAATATAAAGCCGGTAGCCTGGCATCGGCGCCGATCCACTCGCGCAATGTGGTCAGAAACGTCCGCGCGTTGACGGTGTCGTGTCCCTTCCGCTCCAGCCCCGCTATCATGGCCTCTTGCTTGGCAACGTGACCCGCACCGAGCGCGACGTGGCGCTCGACCATAGCCAAATCCCTGAGGAGCGTGTCGTGGTCCATGTGCCCTTCTAGAGCGCGGCGGGAGCGGACGATTGATCTGGATCAGTGTTCCTTTGATCCACGTCAACGGCCCCCCCTCAGCCCTCCGCAACGATCCCGCCATGACCCCGAACGACGAACCACCGCCCCCAAAGCCCGCGCCCAAGCCGACCGGAGGCAAGGCGCGGCGCATGGAGGAGGCGCTACGAAACATCGAGGAGTACGCCGACGACCTGCGGGAGCTGATCAGGAAGCTCCGGCGGCGGCTGCATTGACGGTGGCGCGGCGGCTCGCGGAGACCCTATCAAGCCGCCTCCCGCAGCCCCGCATCCACCGTCCCCACGATCCGCCGCAGCTCGGCCGCGATGCCGTCGAGCACGGCCCGCTTTTCTTTCATCCGCTTCGAATGGTTGTAGACCTTGCCGGTGACAGTCGGCACCATGACCTCGGCCTTCTTGCTCGCGGCATGGTCGAGACATTTGGCGATCCACGCATCGTCAAAGCCGAGATCGCCCGCCAAGGTCGCCGCCGTCCGGCGCAGATCGTGCGGCGTGAACCGCTTCAACCCTAGCAGCTCGCACAGGCCGGGCGTCTTGGTCTTGCCCTTGCATTTTTCGTTCATGGTGCCGCGCAGCGCGTCGGCCATCGCCTTGCGGTGCAGCGGCTGACCCGGATAGACCGGGCTTTCGAACACGTATCCTTGATCGTCGCTGGTCAGAGCTTCCCGGATGATCTCGACTGCGAGGCTGGGCAACGGCTGCTGGATGACCCGGCGCTTCTTGACCCGCTTCAACGGCACGTCAAAGCGGGCGTGCGTGCCGTCGAGATCGAACAGCTCGTCCCGGTGCGCGCCGAGCAGCTCACGCGACCGCAGCATGGTCACCAGCTCGAACTTCAGCGCCAGCCGGGTGCGGCGGTCCCAAGGCAGGTCGGCGCGGTCGAGCCCATGCCAGAAAATCCTGATCTCGTCTTCGGACAGCACCCGCGTGCGCGGATGCTCCGGGTCGAGCTTGGGCAGGTTGATGCAAGGGGAGGCGGTGACGTAGTCGCGGCCCGCTTCCGCCGCCCAGTTGAACAGGCCCGATGCGGCTTTTCGCATGTGGCGCGCATTGCTGACCGATGGCTTGCCGAATTTGCCCGCGACGATGTCATTGGAGAGTGTCGCGATGTCCTGCTTGGTGACCTCGGTGGCCAGCTTCTTGCCCAGCCGGGGACTGAGGAAGCGGCGCAGATGGCTGGCGACGGTTTCCCAGCTCTCGATTCGGGGCCGCATCTCGCCGTCCGGTTTCTTGACCTTGGTCTTCATCCAGTCGATGCGCTCCGCAATGATGTCGTCGACCGTCCGGCCGCGCTTGGTCTTCAGCACCTTCTGCAGTCGCAGGTCTTCGGCGATGTTCTCGCCGTTGCCGAGCCGCGCCTTGAGAGCGTAGACGACGCTGCGGGCGTGCTCAACCCGGAAGGTCTCAGGGTTGTAGACTCCTAGCCATTTGGAGGGCTGCTTGCCGGTCATCCGATCAGTGAACTTGAAGTAAAAGGTCGTGACGCCTGCCGGGATCATGTCGGCATATAGGCCACGAGCCTTGCGGTCGTATTTTTTGATGCGTTCGGTGACGCGCTGCTCGCACATCCGGTCGGTCAGGATGACGCCGCCACGGCGGGTGCGCTTCTCAACTGAGCCGTTTGGCTCAGTTGTTTCGGTGATGCTGACGGTGGTCATGTGCGTTGTGTCCTGCTTTGGCTTAGGGCCCGGCCCTAGATTTGGCGAAGCCCGCAGAAACAGCCCGCATCAAGCCTAATCAGAATGGCCTGATTTCATAGGGTTTTCTTAGTTTCGGCGTGTTTCACCCAATGCCAAAATAAGGACGTGTGGTCCTGGCCGTCGTTGCTACGGTCAAGCCTTTGCGAAGATGCGCGCGAGCCCAACCGGGCAGACGGCATCGCCAATTCGCAGGGCGAGGGAGGCCAGAGGGAAAGTTCGGCTCCCGGGAGAGCACGGCATAAGCCGTCCGACCACTGCGCAGGGAAGGCCGTGTGATTGGCACCACCTGTATGCTGCTGTGCAGTTTCTCTGCGCTACATTCGCGCAGCAGACCGCGGGTGCTGGGTCAGCACCCGGCCTTCCCTGCGCCCTCTTTCTTTTGGGGCGATGGAATGGAGCAAAGCTCGGGCGGAATGCGCCGCGAGGCTGCGAAGGTGTGTCTGCAATCAAGATGCGAGTCGGAGAACGACGCCGTTGCCCCTTGCTCCGCTCGCAATGACGATGTGGAGCAGGCGCTTGCCACACTCTCACTGTCATCGCCCGGCTTGACCGGGCGATCCAGTATTCCAGAGGCGGCTGTGATGGAGCCGAGAGGCTGCAGCGTACTGGATTCCCCGCCTTCGCGGGGAATGACACCAATGTTTGGAGCGACAGCGGAGCGCTATCGCAAGTGAGCCCGAGCCTACACTTCCCTTCTGCTCAGAAACGCCAGCCGCTCGAACAGATGCACGTCCTGCTCGTTCTTGAGCAACGCGCCGTGCAGCGGCGGGATCAGCTTGCGCGGGTCGCGTTCGCGCAGTTGCTCGACGCTCATGTCCTCGTTCAGCAGCAGCTTGAGCCAGTCGAGCAGCTCGGAGGTGGACGGCTTCTTCTTCAGGCCGGGCACCTCGCGCACCTCGAAGAAGATGCGCAGCGCTTCTTCGACCAGGCGCTTCTTGATGCCGGGGAAGTGGACGTCGATGATGCGGCCCATCGTGTCGGCGTCGGGGAACTTGATGTAGTGGAAGAAGCAGCGGCGCAGGAAGGCGTCCGGCAGCTCCTTCTCGTTGTTGGAGGTGATCATCATGATCGGGCGCTGCTTGGCCTTGATCGTCTCGCCGGTCTCGTAGACATGGAATTCCATGCGGTCGAGCTCGAGCAGGAGGTCGTTGGGGAATTCGATGTCGGCCTTGTCGATCTCGTCGATCAGCAGCACCGGGCGCTGCTCGGCGGTGAAGGCTTCCCACAGCTTGCCGCGCTTGATGTAGTTCTTGATATCGGACACGCGGGCATCGCCGAGCTGGCTGTCGCGCAGGCGCGACACCGCGTCGTATTCATAGAGGCCCTGCTGCGCCTTGGTGGTGGACTTGATGTGCCAGGTGAGCAACGGCGCGTTCAGCGCCTTCGCCACTTCCTCCGCCAGCACCGTCTTGCCGGTGCCGGGCTCGCCCTTCACCAGGAGAGGCCGCTCGAGCACGATCGAGGCATTGACGGCGACCTTGAGATCGTCGGTCGCAACATAGTCCTTGGTGCCGGTAAATTTCATCGCGCGTCCTTGTTGGTCGTCGTCGTGAGGCAATGCCTTGGTCACGACAAGCGAACGGCCGCACATGGCGGCCGTTCCTGGTTCGGTCAGGCCTTCAGACCCGTTTTATCAGCGAAAGGATGACCAGCACAATCACCGCGCCGATCGTGGCGTCCACGATGGCACCGACCGTGCCGGTGGCGAGCTGGATGTGCAGCTGGGGCAGCACCCAGCCCGCAACCAGTGCGCCGATGATGCCGACGACGATGTTGCCGACCAGCCCAAATCCCGCCCCGTGGACAATCTTGCCCGCGAGCCAGCCTGCGATCGCGCCAATGATGAGCGCTGCGAGAATTCCCATTTGCGAACGTCCCCAAAACAACCCCGTGAGGTGGCAATTCTAGAGCAAAAAGGCGTCGGGTCCACCCGCGCTCGCGATTTCGCTTCACCTCTCCCCGGCGAGCAGAAGGTGGAGCGCCCCTTGACGTCGGCCACCCGACGGGCAATCTGTCTTCCATGTTCCTGCAATTCTTCACCTCTCTGCGCGACGCGCAGGTCCCCGTGACGCTGCGCGAATACCTCACGCTGATGGAGGCGCTCGACGCCGACCTTGCGGACTACACGGTCGAGAATTTCTACTATTTGTCGCGCGCCTCCCTGGTGAAGGACGAGCGCAACCTCGACAAGTTCGATCGCGTCTTCGGCACGGTGTTCAAGGGGCTGGAAAGCCTGCTCGAGGCCATGGACAAGGCGGAGATCCCCGAGGAGTGGCTGAAGAAGCTCGCCGAGAAGTACCTGACGGAAGAAGAGAAGAAGCAGATCGAGGCCATGGGCTGGGACAAGCTCATGGAGACCCTGAAGAAGCGCCTCGAGGAGCAGAAGGGCCGGCACCAGGGCGGCTCGAAATGGATCGGCACCGCCGGCACCTCGCCGTTCGGCGCCCACGGCTACAATCCCGAAGGCGTGCGCATCGGTCAGGAGAAGAACCGCAATAACCGCGCCGTGAAGGTGTGGGACAAGCGCGAGTTCAGGGATCTCGACGGCAATGTCGAGCTCGGCATCCGCAACATCAAGGTGGCGCTGAGGCGCCTGCGCAAATTCGCGCGCACCGGCGCGCCCGACGAGCTCGATCTCGACACCACCATCCGCGAGACCGCCAATCACGGCTATCTCGACGTGCACATGCGCCCCGAGCGGCGCAATGCGGTGAAGCTGCTGGTGTTCTTCGACATCGGCGGCTCGATGGACGCGCATATCGAGCAGGTCGAGGAGCTGTTCTCGGCGGCGAAGAGCGAGTTCAAGCACATGGAGTATTTCTACTTCCACAACTGCCTCTATGAGGGCGTGTGGAAGCAGAACAAGCGCCGCTTCACCGACCGCACGCCGACCTGGGACGTGCTGCACAAATATCCGCACGACTACAAGGTCGTGTTCGTCGGCGACGCCTCGATGTCGCCCTACGAGATCATGGTGCCCGGCGGCTCGGTCGAGCACGTCAACGAGGAGCCCGGCTCGGTCTGGCTCGACCGCATCATCCGCACCTATCCGCATGCGGTGTGGCTGAACCCGGTGCAGCAGAAGCACTGGGACTATTCGGAATCGACCACCATCATCCGCCGCATCTTCGCCAACCGCATGTATCCGATCACGATCGAGGGGCTCGAAGGTGCGATGAAGGAATTGACGCACTAGCTCCCGCCGTCATTCCGGGGCTCGCGAAGCGAGAGCCCGGAATCCATCGGGCCGCAGCGCGTGTAGAGAAATGGATTCCGGGTTCGCGCTACGCGCGCCCCGGAATGACAAGAGGGAGAACCATATGCCCCAGACCATCACCCGCGGCATCAAGGCGCTGATCGACGAGGCCAATGCCGAGATCGAGACGCTCACCGCCAAGGACGCCATCGAGATCTCCAAGAACGGCGATGTCGTCATCGTCGACATCCGCGACCCCCGCGAGATCGAGCGCGACGGCCGTATCCCCGGCGCTTTCGCCTGCACCCGGGGCATGCTCGAATTCTGGATCGATCCGCAGAGCCCGTACGCCAAGCCGATCTTCCAGGAGGACAAGAAATTCGTCTTCCACTGCGCCGGCGGCCTGCGCTCCGCGCTCGCGGCCAAGACCGCGCAGGACATGGGCCTCAAGCCCGTCGCGCACATCGCCGGCGGCTACGCCGCCTGGCGCGACGCCGGCGGTCCGACGGAGAAATGGGAGCCGAAGAAGAAGGGGTGAGGGCTTCTCTCTCTCACCGTCATTCCGGGGCGCCCGAAGGGCGAGCCCGGAATCCATTCATCGACCGACACTGCCGCACGATGGATTCCGGGTTCGTGCTGCGCACGCCCCGGAATGACAAGGAAATAGCGAATGACGGCCACCGACCCCCTCGTCTCGACCGAATGGCTCGCCGCCCACAGGGGCGACGCCAACGTCAAGATCCTCGACGCCAGCTTCAAGCTGCCCGGCGTGCTGCCGCTGCCGAAGGACGACTATCTCGCCGCGCATCTGCCGGGTGCGGTGTTCTTCGACGTCGATGCGGTGTCGGATCATTCCAATCCGCTGCCGCACATGTTTCCGAGCGCCGAGCAGTTCGGCCGCGACATCGGCCATCTCGGCATCTCCAATGCCGATACCGTCGTGCTCTACGATGCCGGCGGCTGGGTCGCCGCGCCGCGCGCCTGGTGGATGTTCCTGTCCTACGGCCACGGCAATGTGCGCATCCTCAATGGCGGCCTGAAGAAGTGGCGTGCCGAGGGCCGCCCCGTCGAGAGCGGCGAGGTCAAGCCGAAGCCTGCGACGTTCAAGGCCAGCTATGATTCAAACCGCGTGCGCAGCATGCAGCAGCTGATCGCCAATGTCGAAAGCCGCAGGGAGCAGGTGATCGATGCGCGCGCCGCCGACCGTTTCGAGGGCCGCGCGCCCGAGCCGCGGCCGGGCATCCGCTCCGGGCACATCCCAGGCGCTCGCAACGTGCCGTATAATCTCCTGTTCGACGCCGCGACCGGCGAGATGAAGCCGCTCGAGGACCTCCGCGCTGCCTTCGCGGGCGCCGGCGTCAAGCTCGATGCGCCGATCGTGACGAGCTGCGGCTCGGGCGTATCGGCCGGCGTGCTGACGCTCGCGCTCTATCGGCTCGGCATCGCCGACACGGCGCTCTATGATGGGTCGTGGTCGGAATGGGGCCAGGCCGGCGGCCCGCCGATCGCGACGGGGCCGGCGTGAGATCGTCGCGGTGAAGCGTCAGCGCGTGCGCGCGGTCGTCGTTGTAGCAAAAGCTGGCTGTCCAAACGGATCGAGCTGCTGCTGCAACTGCTGAGGCTGCGGACGTCGCACCACGCGGTGCCGCTTCTTCGCCTGCGCCTTGCGTTTCGTCGCCTTGCTGTCGGAGGCGCTGCTATCCGACTTGTTGCTCTCGGCCTTGGCCTTCGCCGGCGGCTCCTTCACGGCCGTCGTGACGTCGAGCGCCGAGGAGGCGAGGGCGGCACTGGGGTCAGCAGGCGCCGGCTCGCTGGCGGTTGCGGCAGGCTTGGCCTCGGGGACCGAGGCCGTGGTATCGGCCGGGGTCAGCGTGTCGGTGGAAGCCGGCGCTGCGGCTTCCACGGTTGCTTCGGGCTCGGCTGGTTCGACAGCCGAGACTTCGGCCGGGGGCGCAACGGCCTGAGGCTGCGGATCGGCTTCGGCCGTCAGCGCGGCCACCTGCTCGGGCTCGCTCGCCGGCAGCCCGATGGTCGGCACCTGGTCGCGCAGGGACGGCGCCGGCTCGGCGGTCACCTCCGGCTCGATGCGCAATACCGCGAGCACAGGCCGGGCCGGTTCGGGGCTCTGAGCAAACACCTGCTCCTGCGGGCCATTCCGCCAGGCGGGGTTGCTGACATACTGCTGATGGGTCGCCCGCAGCAGCGCGGCGGCTCCCAGGCCGAACACCAGGATGGAGGTTGACAACAGGATCGCGGCAAACAGGAAGCGAAAGCCGGGAAGCATCGAGCGATTGCGAATTTCCGCCCCAGCGGCGACGTGACCGGGGGCCCAAGAGGCATCTGAACGCGGTGTCGGTACTGATTGCCGCGTTCGCCACACTCAAAAAGGTAGCGAATCAGGCCGATTCGACCATATCGCAACGCTCCCGCGTCGTTCCGTTAAAATCGCGGCCGAATAACGCGGCGATTGATGGCGCAATACGATTTCAGCCCCGTGATGCAACGGGGCAACGGTCGTCTTGCGGATCACAAATCGGCAAATCCGGCGCAAATAGGCCTGATATGTCTTGAATGTGCCGCTATCTTCCGTCATCTGGCCGTTAACGGTCCAATCGGGCTTGGGGACTATACAAGAGCGATGATGATCAAACATTTTCTGACGATATGCGCTGCCGCAACAGTCGCTGCGACGGGAACCTCGCTCGCTCAGGCTCAGAGCTATCCGGTCCAGCAGGCGCCGAGCTATGGTGCCCCGACCGAATATCGGCCCGGTGACCGCACACCGAGTTTCGACGCACTGGACGAAGACGACGACGCGATGCCGCAGGCCTCGCTGCCGCCGCCCGGTCCGGCTGACGATCCGCGCTACGGCCGCCCGGCCGGCGCGCCTCCGGTCTATTCGGCTGCCCCGCAGGGTCCGGTGATGTCGCCGGATGATCCCCGTTATGGTCGTCCGGCTGGCGCTCCGCCGGTCTATTCGGCGGCGCCCCAGGGCCCCGTGATGTCGCCCGACGATCCCCGCTACGGCCGGCCGGCCGGTCCGCCGCCGGTGATCTATGCCAATCGTCCGGGGCAGCAGGCGCCAGCCAATGACGGCCTGCGTCCGCCTGAGGCCGTCGGTAGTCCCGCCGCGACCGGGACGGTCCAGTCCACCCAGCCGCCCGTCGATGCCGATGGCCGGCCGATGACAATCGCGTCGCTGCCGCCCGAGGAGCAGCCCGATGCTGCGCCGGCGCAGCTGCCGCAGAACCTGCGCCGCCAGGAAGTCGCGTTCCAGACCAAGGAGCCGGCCGGCACGCTCGTGGTCGATACGCCCAACACCTACCTCTATTACGTGCTCGGCAACGGCCGTGCGATCCGCTACGGCGTCCGCGTCGGCCGCGACGGCTTCACCTGGACCGGCGTGCAGAAGATCACCCGCAAGGCCGAGTGGCCGGATTGGCATCCGCCGACCGAGATGATCGAGCGTCAGCCCTATCTGCCGCGCTTCATGGCCGGCGGCCCCGGCAATCCGTTAGGGGCCCGCGCGATGTATCTCGGCTCGACCGTCTACCGCATCCACGGCACCAACCAGCCCTCGACGATCGGCAAGTTCGTCTCCTCCGGCTGCATCGGCATGTTGAACGAGGACGTCTCCGACCTGTTCGATCGCGTCAAGGTCGGCACCCGCGTGGTGGTGCTGCCGGGCGGCCCGCCGCCGGGAACGGCGACTGCCTCCGCCGCACCGACGCCGAGCGCGGCCGGGCCGGCTCCGATGTCCGCCCAGGCCGGTCCGGTCCCGGGCACCCAGCCGACGGTGGTGCCGCCGCTGCCCGCGCCGGTCACTGTGCGCTGAGCGCTGCGAGAAGAGTACGAATTGCGATGGGCCTGCCTTGGCACGCCCATCGTCGTTTGAGGCCAGTGTCGTTTGAGGCCAGTGTCGTTTGAGGCCAGTGTCGTTTCAGGCCAGTGTCGTTTCAGGCCAGCCTGCGCGGCAACTCGCCGCCCTTGGTGAAGGCGTCGATCGCCTCGACCATCTGGCCGTAATGGATGCGCAATCCGTCGGTGGTGGCGTAGCCGAGGTGTGGCGTCAGCACGAGGTTGTCGAGCTTGCGGAAGGGATGGTCGACCGGCAGCGGCTCGACCGAGAACACGTCCAGGCCGGCGCCTGCGATCCGCCTCTGCTGCAACGCCTCTAGCAGCGCCTGCTCGTCCACGATCGGCCCGCGCGCGGTGTTGACGAGAAAGGCGGTCGGCTTCATCCGCGCAAGATCGGCAGCTCCAACCAGTCCCCGCGAGCGCTCGCTCAGCACCACATGGATGGTGACGATATCGGCCTTGGCGAACAGCTCCTCCTTGGTGGCGTAGCCGACGCCGGCCTCCTTGCACTTCTCCGGCGTGAGGTTCGGACTCCAGGCGATCACGTTCATGCCGAACGCTTTCGCGATCCCAGCCATCTTGCTGCCGAGCTTGCCCAGCCCCACGATGCCGAGCGTCAAGCCCTCGATCTCGACGCCGGCAAAGGTCTGCCAGGGCTCGCCGGCATGCATGCGCGCATTCTCGCGGCCGATGCCGCGAGTCAGTTCCAGGATCAGGCCCATGGTGAGCGGCGCCGTCGGATCGCGCGAATATTGTGTGCCGCCGATGGCCACATTGCGCGCCTTCGCGGCCTCCACGTCGATGGAGGCGTTGCGCATGCCTGAGGTCAACAGCAGCTTCAGCTTCGGCAGCTTGTCGAACAGGCTCTTGGGGAAAGCAGTGCGCTCGCGCATCGCGCAGATGACGTCGAAATCCGCGAGCGCGCTTGCCGCGGCCTGTTCCGAAGCGAAGGGGTGGCTGAACACGGTGACCTCGACCCGGTCGGACAGTTTCGGCCAGTCGGCGACGTCGAGCGCGAGGTTGAAATAGTCGTCGAGAATTGCACAGCGCAGCCGGCTCATCAGCGTTCATCCATGGCGAGAGGTGACGGCGCAAGTGGGCGCCATCGTCGGACCCGGTCCATGGTTGCGCGCAATCAGGACAGCGTGCAAGCAGCTTGCGACTTCAAAAATCCGATAGGAGATGGAGGCTCAGAGATCGCGGGACTTCAGGCGGAACGGCGCATCCATTCCGTGCTTGGCGCGCCAGGCGGGACCGGGTCCACGCATGTAGTGCAGTTCGGGCCGGTAGGGATTGAAGGCCGTGGCGAAGAAGCGCTTCCAGAAGCCCTTGATCTCCGAGACGAACCTGGAGACGTGGCCGGCTTCTGCCGGAACAGGAAGAGTGTTGGTCTCGATCAGAGCCATGGTCGGCCTCGCTGTGCTCCCGTTCATTCTGGCGGGTGGCGCTGTTTCCGCGCGAAAACCGAGCTTTGGCCTGATTGATTAAAAGATAGTTTCAATTGTCCGGATTGGCGCCCGGATGGTGTCCGTCCGTATTCATCCTTGGTGAACGGACGGAAAACATTGCCCTTTGGGGGCGGGATCGTTACATCGGCGGCAAGCAAATCTCCTCAAATTGAAGGTGTCACGGGACCGATGGCGCGCCAGTTCATCTATTTCATGCAGGGCCTGACCAAGAGCTACCCGACCCGGAAGGTGCTCGATAACATCCACCTGAGCTTCTACCCCGACGCAAAGATCGGCGTGCTCGGCGTCAACGGCTCGGGCAAGTCGACGCTGCTCAGGATCATGGCCGGCCTGGACAAGGAATACACCGGCGAGGCCTGGGTCGCCGAGGGGGCCCGTGTCGGCTATCTCGAGCAGGAGCCGCAGCTCGATCCGAAGCTCTCGGTGCGCGAGAACGTCATGCAGGGCGTCGCCAAGCAGAAGGCGATCCTCGACCGCTACAACGAGCTCGCAGTCAATTATTCGGACGAGACCGCCGACGAGATGACCAAGCTCCAGGACGAGATCGAGGCGCAGGGCCTGTGGGATCTCGACAGCAAGGTCGACCAGGCCATGGACGCGCTGCGATGTCCGCCCGACGATGCCGACGTGACCAAGCTCTCGGGCGGCGAACGCCGCCGCGTCGCGCTATGCAAGCTGCTGCTCGACCAGCCCGAACTCTTGCTGCTGGACGAACCGACCAACCATCTCGACGCCGAGTCCGTGTCGTGGCTGGAAGGCCATCTGCGCAACTATCCCGGTGCGATCCTGATCGTCACCCACGACCGCTACTTCCTCGACAATGTTACGGGCTGGATCCTAGAGCTCGATCGCGGCCGCGGCATTCCCTACGAGGGCAACTACTCGTCCTGGCTGGTGCAGAAGCAGAAGCGTCTGGAGCAGGAGGGCCGCGAGGACGCGGCACACCAGAAGACGCTCGCCCGCGAGCAGGAATGGGTCGCGTCTTCGCCGAAGGCGCGCCAGGCCAAGTCGAAGGCGCGCTATCAGCGCTATGAGGATCTGCTCAAGAAGGCGAGCGAGAAGCAGACCCAGACCGCTCAGATCATCATTCCGGTCGCCGAGCGGCTCGGTGCCAACGTGGTCGATTTCGACGGCCTCAGCAAAGGCTTCGGCGATCGTCTGCTGATCGACAATCTCACGTTCAAGCTGCCGCCCGGCGGCATCGTCGGCGTGATCGGCCCCAACGGCGCCGGCAAGACCACGCTGTTCAGGATGATCACAGGCCAGGAGAAGCCGGACGCTGGCACGATCACGGTCGGCGAGACCGTGCATCTCGGCTATGTCGACCAGTCGCGCGATGCGCTCGACGGCAAGAAGACCGTTTGGGAGGAGATTTCCGGCGGCAACGAATTGATCCTGCTCGGCAAGAAGGAAGTGAACTCGCGCGGCTATTGCTCGGCGTTCAACTTCAAGGGCGCGGACCAGCAGAAGAAGGTCGGCGCGCTGTCCGGCGGTGAACGCAACCGCGTGCATCTCGCCAAGATGCTGAAGTCCGGCGCCAACGTGCTGCTGCTCGACGAACCGACCAACGACCTCGACGTCGATACGCTGCGTGCGCTCGAAGAGGCGCTGGAGGACTTTGCCGGTTGCGCCGTCATCATCAGCCACGATCGCTGGTTCCTCGACCGCATCGCGACCCACATCCTGGCCTTCGAAGGCGACAGCCATGTCGAATGGTTCGAGGGCAATTTCCAGGATTACGAGAAGGACAAGATGCGCCGCCTCGGCCAGGACAGCATCATTCCGCACCGTGTGAAGTACAAGAAGCTGACGCGGTGATGTCGGCATGATGCGGCGGGCGCTCATCGCTGCGGTGATCGTGGTCACCTGCGGCTGGTCGTCCGCCCGGGCAGCAGACGCGGCCTTCACGCAATTCATCGCCTCGCTCTGGCCGGAAGCGCAGGCCGCGGGCGTCTCGCGCGCGACGTTCGAGCGAGAGACGCGCGGGCTCGAGCCTGATTACAAATTGCCCGATTTGATCCTGCCGGGACGGCCCGCGACCGGCGCGCCGTCGCAGGCCGAGTTCGTGCAGGTGCCGGCCGACTACGTCAAGGAAGCGTCGATCGCCCGGCTCGCCGGCGAGGGGCAGCGGCTGCTGCAAAAATATCGCACCGCGCTGACCGAGATCGAGAAAAGCTCCGGCGTGCCCGCCACCGTCATGCTCGCGATCTGGGGCCGAGAGACCGATTACGGCCGCTACACGCTGCCTTACGATCTCGTTCGCGTGCTGGCGACGCAGGCCTATGTCGGACGCCGCAAGGACCAGTATCGCAACGAGTTCATTCTCTCGCTCAAGATTCTCGGCGAGGGCATGGTGACGCGCAAGGACATGCGCTCGTCCTGGGCCGGCGCCACCGGGCTGACGCAGTTCCTGCCGTCGGAATATTACAAGCATGGCGTCGACTTCGACGGCGATGGCCGCATCGACATCTGGCACTCGGTGCCGGATGCGCTGGCCTCCGCCGCACAGCAGCTCGTCAACAAGGGCTGGCAGAGAGGGGTGCGCTGGTCCTATGAGGTGCAGGCCCCGGCGAAGGTTGATTGCACCACGGGCGTGCCGGAGGTGACGAAGCCGATCGGTCAATGGCTGCGCGAAGGCTTTGTGCCGGTGCGTGGCCAGAAACTCGGCGCCGCCGAGCAGGCGCAGCAGGCCTCGCTGCTCCAGCCCGAAGGCATCTACGGCCCGTCGTTCCTGACCACGAAGAATTACTTCGTCATCAAGGAGTACAATTTCTCCGACCTCTACGTGCTGTTCGTCGGACATCTCAGCGACCGGATGACGAGCCCGCTGCCATTCGCAACGCCGTGGTCGGCTTCGAAGCAGCTGCGCACGAAAGACGTCGAGACCATGCAGCGCGAGCTGACGCGCATCGGGCTCTACAAGGACAAGATCGACGGCAAGGCCGGCATGCAGACGCGCGCCGCGCTCGGCGCCTATCAGAAGTCGGCCGACCTCAAGGTCGATTGCTGGCCGAGCGAAGCGGTGCTGCGCTCGATCCAGGCGGGGCGATAGCGCAGGACCAAAGAAAAAGCCCGGCCGATGGTCTCGGCCGGGCCTCGATCGCGGCGCTTGGGAGCGCCGTGCGATCAGATCAGTAGCAGACGCGAACCGGGCGAACGACCCAGCCATAACCGTCCCAATAACGCTGGCGCTGCCAGTAGCAGGGCGGGGGCGGCGGGCCGGGCTCGGCCACGTAAACGGGACCACCATAGGCCGGACGGCTCGACGCGATGGCGCCGCCTACGATGGCGCCACCGATCAGCCCGGCCGCGATACCGGCACCGATGTTGTCACCGGCTTTCGCCGGCGGCGTTGCGGTCACCAGCGAACCGGCGACCGTTGCAACCGTGAGGGCGGCAACCAAAGTCTTCTTCATGCTCTTGGCTCTCCTGGGAGATGGACTTCCCCTGTAAGGGATGGCCCGGGTTTCAAAGGTTCACGCACACTCTGATGGAATTTGGCCTTGCGGTTAGGAAGCGCGCAAATGGTCAATCCACGGTAAACGCACACAGAGCTGTGACGAGAAAAAGCGGTCTTTTTCGGGCTCCGAGATGAACGGCGCATCCGTAGTGAACCGGTCAAGGACGCCTCAGCCACAAACTCTGACGCGGCGGACGCGCCAGGCATAGCCGTCCCAGAAGCGCTGCTTCTGCCAGACGCAGTTGCCGTAATAGTCGTCGGCGACATAGCCCGGACCGGGGGCGTAGTAGCGGGGCGGATAGTAGCCCGGTTCGTAATAGCCGGGACCTGGTCCGTAATAATACGGAGAGGCCAGTGCGCCACCGACGATGGCGCCGCCGATGATCCCGGCCGCCACGCCTGCTGCGACGCCGCGCTGGGCATGGGCAGGTGTTCCGGCCGTCAGGGCTAGAGCGAGGATGGCAGCGACTGCCAGGAACGACTTCTTCATGCGCTTGACCTTATCACACGCGGGAACTCTTTGGCGCGTAAGGTTCCATATTTCGTTTGAATGATCAATGAACGGCACCTCCGCCGGAGACGACCAACCGGCATGGCCCCCAGTTTCATCAGGAGACGATGATGGGCAACGCGATGGTCAATGCATTGATTGCCGCTGTGGTGGTCTTCGCGATCGGCTACGGCTGGATCGCTCACCTCCAGAATAGGAGCCAGCGGCGCTCGCGCGCCGGGGTCGGCGGTGATGGCGGTAGTAGTGGCGGCAACACCTATATGGGGACAAGCGACGGCTTCTCGTTGGGCAACTGGTTCTCCAGCGACCGTTCGGGGAGCTCGACCGATGGCGGCAGCTGTTCCAGCAGCGATGGCGGCAGCAGTGGCGGGGATTGCGGAGGTGGCGGCGATGGTGGTGGAGGCGGTGGCGGCGACTAGCTCCGCCACGATCTTGATCAAGCGCAATACCCTATTTTAGAGCCGTTCTAGGCTGATTGCCGGGCCAGTTTGGAATAGCTTCAAATACCGGTTTTTCCTTTTGCATCCGGCCGGCCCGTTAAATATCGATGATGGCGCATCACCGAAGGGCCTGCCGCTTCCATGATCGTTTGTTCCTGTAACGTGCTGAGCGATGACGATATCCGCGCCGCCGTCGCCGAGTCCGACGCCGCCGTGCGCCATGCCAAGCAGGTCTATGGATGTCTCGGCTGTAGCGCCGAATGCGGCCGCTGTGCCCGCACTATCAAGACCATCATCGACGAAGCGCTTGGCCCCTGCGCCCAGTCTGGCTGTGCCGGCTGTCCCCACGGCCACACCGTCGCCGCCAATGACGAGACGGCCGAACCCGCCCAGTTCGCCCTCGCGGCCTGCTGAAGACTTCCGCATCCTCGGCTGAGCTTTTCCCCGGCTGCGTCCGCATAGCTGGTTGCCGGCGCACGCAAACTAATTTAGAAGCATTCTAAATACGGTTTAGGGCCGATTTGGACTGCAAGAGCTGGAGTGAACCATGCAGGGCGACGCGAAGGTCATCGACTATCTCAACAAGGCACTGCGTCACGAGCTGACTGCGATCAATCAGTACTGGCTACACTACCGCTTCCTCGACAATTGGGGCCTCTTGGACATGGCCAAGGTCTGGCGCAAGGAGTCCATCGAGGAGATGGAGCATGCCGACAAGCTCACCGCGCGCATCCTGTTCCTCGACGGCTTTCCGAACATGCAGGTGCTCGACCCCCTGCGCATCGGCCAGAACGTCAAGGAGATCATCGAATGCGATCTCGCCGCCGAGATGAGCGCGCGTGCGCTCTACCAGGAAGCGGCGACCTACTGCCACGGCGCCAAGGACTACGTCACGCGCGACCTGTTCGAGAAGCTGATGAGCGACGAGGAGCACCACATCGACTTCCTCGAAACCCAGCTCGACCTGATCGTTCGCATCGGCCTCGAGCTCTACACCCAGAAGCACGTCGGCGGGCTCGAGGGCGAGGCGCATTAAGCTCCGCCCGCCTCCCTCCATTTTGTTATGGCCGGGCTTGACCCGGCCATCCACGCGTTGCTTCCACGACAAAGACTTGGATGCCCGGGACAAGTCCGGACATGGCGGCGAGCCTAAGTGGCGAACGCATCGCCTACAGCTGCGTCTTGTAGCGCTCTTCCACGATCTCCTGGCTCTCGCGTTCGCCCAAGCCCGTCTGGTCGTGAATGACCTCGATAATGCTCGGCATCACCGAGCGCTGCACCTTCTCGGATGACCACAGCTTCGAGCGCAACAGCGCCTTGCCGCAGTGGAAATAGACTTCGCTGACCGCGACGTTCAGCACCGCGCGCGGCGGCTTGCCGAACTCCACCATCGCGGCGAGCAGATCCGGATCGGCCGACAGGGTGCCGCGTCCGCCGACGCGTAGCGTCTCGTCGATCCCCGGCACGAAGAACAGCAGCTGTACGAATCCCGAGCCTTCGACGACGTTGCGAAAACTGTCGATGCGGTTGTTGCCGGAGCGGTCAGGCATCAACAGCTGGTTGGGACCGACGACGTGGACGAAGCCGATGCCGCCGCCGCGCGGCGAGGCATCGACGCTGCCGTCCGCTCCCGAGGTCGCGAGCACGCAGAACGGCGACATCTCGATGAACTTCTTCGCATGCACATCGATTGCCGGACGCGCCTTCGCGATCACCCTGGGGCTCGGTTCGGCATAGATGGTGGCAAGGTCTTCGGCGGAAAGATTGGTCAACCGGCGTGCCTCCGTATCAGCTTGTCCTCAAGCTAGCCGATCAGGCGCCTCCAGCCAACGAAATCCGGCGCGCTAGACTGCATCCGCCGGCACGAAGCAACTGATGATGATGGCGCCGCGATGGTGGACGTACCACACCACGGCCTGGCCGACCGGATTGCCGCGATCGCGGATGATGGCGCGCTCGGGCACTTCCATCCATTGCCCCTCGATCGGCACCCAATAGACGCCGCCGCGCACGTCGTATTCGGTGCGATGGCCATCGGAGATGTCGCAGCAGGGCACGCCGTTCGGCGCGATCACGCTCTTGAACCAGGCGCGAATGTCGGGCGGGACGTGGTCGTATTGGCCGTTGTCGAACGCGAACGCGGCGTTCGCCAGCGCGGTCAGCCAAACGCACAGTGCGAGCCTGTGCATGCGATCCTCCTCATCGCGTATCGTGCCATTGGCGCGCGATTGTCCCGCGCGTCGATTCGTATTGTTGACGCAATTAAGCCCGAGCCGTCAGCGCAATGCATGCTCAAATAATATGCGGCGCCCGGGCGCCGCACATGATGCGTTGCGAGATGAGACAGCTTGTGGCGGTGCGCATCCTCGGAGTTGATCAGCGTGTCGCTATGGAACGTCGCAGAAGCGCGAAGGCGGATGTAGGATTTCGGCTCAGACCTTCGTCTTCAAGAAAACGTCGGGAGAGAGTGCATGTGTCGCAACATCAAGACGCTGTTCAACTTCGAGCCGCCGGCGACGGAGGACGAGATCCACGCCAGTGCGCTGCAGTTCGTGCGAAAACTGTCCGGGTTCAACAAGCCGTCGCAGCCCAACGAGGCGGCATTCGAGCGTGCGGTGGCGGAGGTCGCGGAGGCGGCACGAAAGCTCCTGACGTCGCTGCATACCCATGCGCCGGCGCGCGACCGTGAGGTCGAGGCGGAAAAGGCGAGAGAGCGCTCGCGGCTGCGCTTCGGTTCGTGAGCTTGAACAGCGCGCTCCGTGATGTGGCTCACGGTATCTGCGGCCTCAGCTTGCGATGGTCTCGGCCGGGGTTTTGACCGCCCGGAGCACGACCATGAGCCGCCCCCTTCTTCCCTTGAAAGCAGGTGCCATCGTCTTCACGCTGCTATGGACCGCGTGGATGATGTGGTGGAGCGGCTCGTTCTCGAGCGCGAACATGGTCATCCTCGCCCTCTGCGGCGCGGCGGTCGGCTATCTCTGGTATCGCGCCATGCGCTGGCAGTTCGAGCGCATGGGCATGTTGCCGCGGCGCGAGGATCGGCCGAAATAGACTCGTCTGCTAGGCCTTGTGGCCGTGCTTCTTCTTTTTCTTTTTCCTCTTGTCGTCGCCGTCATCGCCCTCGTCATCGACGATTGCCTCGTCAGGCTCCTGGACGGCAGCCTCGAGCGCTTCGCGCTCAGCGGCTTCGCGCTCGCGCTGGCGGCGGCGTTCGTCCCAGGCGTCGAAGAGCTGGTCGAGCCACGGCAGCACTTGCTCGATCGACGGCAATTGGCCGGGCGGACCCGGTTCGCCACGCGGGCCCTGCGGCCCCGCCGGTCCCTGCGGTCCGGCAGGTCCCGGCGCGCCGGTTGCCCCGCGTGGGCCGGCTTCGCCCTGCTTGCCTTGCGGACCGGGTTTGCCGGGCGGGCCGGCCTTTCCGAGCGGCCCCGGCTTGCCCTGTGGTCCCGGCTTGCCGCGCGCCCCGTCCGGGCCGCGCCGGCCCGGATGACCCTGCGGCCCCGGTCGCCCCGGCTCGCCTTGCCGCCCGCGCGGACCCTGAGGTCCCTGCCGTCGTCCCTGATCGTCTGCCACGCCGCTGCTCCCTTCACCCGAAGCAAGCTACTTAGCGGCGTTTGACGACAGCGGCAATTCCGCCCGCGCATCGTGCCAAGCTTGATCAACATCTCGGTCGCGGTGATCGCGCTTGCGGTCATCGCCGGCATGTATCTGCGGCACGAGCTGCGCCGCTCGTCGCGGGCGGACTGATGTCACCCGTCAGTCCTGATAGGCAGGCACGTCGATGCCGGAGGCGGCATAGAGCCTGATCTTGTTGCGCAGCGTGCGCACCGACAGGCCGAGCACGCGCGCTGCACGCGTGCGGTTTCCGTCGCAGCGTGCGAGCGTCTGGAGCACGAGCTCACGCTCGACCTCGTCGACCGTGGCGCCGATCAGCATCGGAACGATCTGGTTAGGGGCTAGGAATTGCGCGCCCGGTTCGGACGCAGCGACATGAACAGTGGTCATCAACACACTCCCCGATCAACGCCCGCTTCCATCATTGGAAGCGGATCGAGAACCAACGACCCCAAGCCGTAATTTCACGGTGGTCCTGTTTGGTTAATGAAAGGTTAATCGGGAGCGAACCCACCAATTGACCCCGGGAATGCCGCGAAGCCGCCGCGATTGGCGCAGGATGCATCGCGATGCGGGCCTATCTCGCGCCGCGCCTGCCACATCCACCGCTGTCATGCCCTGCCACCGGGTTTCGTCTTCGAGAGACTGTGCGTCCTCACACCGTCCGGTACCCGCCGTCCACCATCACGATCGTTCCGGTGACATAGGCCGACAGGTCCGACGCCAGGAAGATCGCGGGACCGACGATGTCCTCGGGCTTGCCGGTGCGCGCAAGCGGGGTGTGATCGAGGAAGGCCTGCACCAGGGCCGGATTGGTCGCGCGCACATTGGCGTTGATGTTGGTCTCGATGAAGCCGGGACCGATCGCGTTGACGCGCACGCCTTCCTTGCCGAGCTCGGCGGCGAGCGCCTTGGTGAAGCCGAGCACGCCGTGTTTCGAGGTGGTGTAGGCCGCCGAGCTCGGCGTGCGCAGATGCACGAAGGACTGGATCGAGCCGATGTTGACGATGCGGCCTTTGCTCGCGCGCAAGGGCGCGAGGAACGCCTGCGTCATGTTGAAGACGCCGTTGAGGTTGAGCGCGATGATGTCGTTCCAGTCCTTCGCCACCGTCTCGGTCTCGGCGGTGAAGGCGTTGCGGCGGGTGATGCCGGCATTGTTGACGAGGATCGAGACCCGTCCGACCTTGCCCTCGACCTGCTTGGCCAGGGCGAAGCAGTCCTCGCGCCGGGTGACGTCGAGCGGAAAGCTCTCGGCCTTGCCGCCCGCTTGCCGGATCTCCTGAGCCGCCTCCGCCACCGTCTCGGCATTGACGTCGAGCAGCACGACCTGCGCCCCCTCCCGTGCGTAGCCGGCCGCGATCGCCCGGCCGATGCCGGAGCCGGCACCCGTGACGACGGCGATGTGGTTTGCGAGCAATGCCATGACATATTCCTCCCGATTTCTTTTCGAAGTTTCACGAAAAGCTAACTCGAAATTAAGGGGGCGGAAACGGCGGCCTTGGCATACTGATCCTGATTGCTAAACGTTGCGCGCATGATGGAACGGCTGGACTCCTGGAAACTCGCTCTCGAACGGCTGCGGTCGGCGCACCCGCCCGATTGGGCCGAGGCGGGCCGGCTCCTGGCCGAGATCGTGCGGATGAGCAGCGACGTCACGCTGCGCCATGCCGCCGAGCAGGCGCTGCCGGTGCTGCGCCAGGCCGCGGACAATGACGATCACGGCGTGACGCTGGCGGCCCAGCGTCGTCTCGGCGTGGTGCTCGAGGTCGTCCACGATCTGACCGCCCCGCGCTTCGGCCGCCGCAACGCCATGCCGAAACAGCTGTCCAGCGAGGAGCGCGCCCGCAAGGTGCTCGGCCTGCCGCTCGCGGTGCAGCTCACCTGCGAGGACATCAACCAGGCCTATCGCCGCGCCGCCAAGGGCATGCATCCCGACCGGGGCGGCAGCGCGCAAGGCTTCATCGACCTCGCCGCCGCGCGCGATCTCCTGATCCATCCCGGCGCGCACAAGGACGCGTGAGCATCAATGTGCTAGACTGTAGCCCGGATGAGCGAAGCGATATCCGGGTCAGGTCTCGCCATGGTTCTGTACCGCAGAAATTTTCTTCCCGGCGGCACTTATTTCTTTACGGTGACGCTTTTCGACCGTCGGTCAAGCGTCCTTACTGACAATATCGACTCTCTGCGCAGCGCCTTCCGAACCGCTCGCAAGGAGCGTCCGTTCGAGATCGACACTATCGTGATCCTTCCGGATCATCTGCATGCGGTCATGAGACTTCCGCCGGACGACGATGACTTCGCAGGACGCTGGCGCCGGATCAAGGGGCACTTCAGCACTGCTCTGCTTCATGCAGGTGTCGACATAGCTCGCCACTCCAATGGAGAACTGGCGCTATGGCAGCGGCGATACTGGGAGCACACGATCCGCGACGAAGACGACTTCGCACGTCATGTCGACTACGTTCACTTCAACCCTGTCAAGCACGGTTACGTTCGGCGTGTCGGCGATTGGCCGCATTCGTCCTTCCACCGCTACGTGCGGGCGGGATTGCTGCCGGAGGATTGGGCCGGTGAGGTCGGAGGAAGCGGGGATGCATTGAACGTGCTGAGGAGGGCCGACTGGGAGGATAGACCGGCTCCCGGATATCGCTTCGCTCATCCGGGCTACGGGAGCCGGGCGAAACAGCCGGGCAAGGAGCGTCCCTTGCCCGGTTGTTCGTCCGCGAATCGAATTGTCACCAGGTGCAGTGGCCGGCCTTCAGCGCGCCGTCCTTCAGCGCGAGGGCGTCGACGAAGGTCGGCACGCTGTCGCTGGCGCGGTGGTAGCCGGCCGGCCACGGCGTGGTCGGGATGCTCTCGTCCCAGATCTGGCAGAAGCCGGTGTCCTGCCAGCGGATCAGGTGATAGCTGGCTTCGGCAGGGCTCGCGGCGACGAAGGCCGCGACGGCTAGACCGGCGGCGGCGCACAGCACGGAAATACGACGCATGATCAGCTCCTCAAATGAAAAACGTGATGCGCCTCCCGACAATGACGGGAGGGGGCGCCGGGCGGTTTCGGGGGGATGCGCCCCGGACAAGATGTAAGTAGTTCCGCCGGCCGGTCAGGTTCAAGGGAGCGCTGCGGAAAATGCGCAATCCGGGCTGGAGGAGAGCCGTCTGCAAAAGAGAAGGGCGGACCACTCGCGCGGCCCGCCCCGTGAAAACTGAATCCGTCAACGCGGTCCGGTGCGTCGCGCTCAGAGCGTGCAGCGGCGCTCGGCGCGCATCTTGATCTGGAGGTCGGATGCCTCCTGGAAGGTCGGAAGCGGCTTGCTGACGACCTTGTAGGTCGACGCGCCGATCTGGAAAGGCTTGTACTTGAGGTCCTCGTTCCAGACCTGGCAGATGCCGGAGTTGTCCCAGCGGATCACGTAGTAGCCGACCGTCGCGGATGCGGGCACGGCGAACACGGAACTAGCGATGCCGGCAACGGCACAGAGCGCGAGAGCGCGACGCATGAAATATCTCCTTGTGGGGAAGTGGGATCGGTGGGGAAGTGGGATCGGAAAATTCGTGCGGTAAAAGCAGGTCCTTTGCAAGCCGGGGAACGGCCGCTCACGGACATGTCAGATGCAGCCGCGCATTTGGTTTGGCCGCGTGCCCGACAAGTCACACGCTCACCTCGAAAGCGACGCCACCGCCTCGATCTCGATCAGCATCTTCGGGTCGGGCAGGGCCTGCACCACGCAGGTCGTGCGCGCAGGGTAGGGCGGCGGGCCGAAGGCACCGGCATAGAGCGCGTTCATGGCGGCGACGTCGGCGGCGCGGGTCAGGAGCACGTTGACCTTGACGAGGTCGCGCACGCTGGCGCCGGCCTCCCCCAGCACGCGCTTGATGTTGACGACGACGTTGGCGAACTGGGCCTCGAAGCCGTCGGGCAGCGCGCCGCTGGCATCGAAGCCGGGAATCCCCGAGACGAACAGGAGATCGCCGACGCGCGTCGCAAAGGACAGCGGCGGCGCCTTGACGTGCGGCGGGGGCGCGAAGTGCTGGATCGGCATGGGGTCACCTCGGGAGGGTCGCTGAGGCATCAGCGTAGCGGCAGGCGCGGCGCGCTCCAAACGAAAAGTGCGAAAACAACCCCATGCACAGTAGACGCCGCACGGAAATCATTGATGTTTTCCAGAATTCGCGAAAGGCGAAGCCCCCGCTTGCTCCGTCGGGCAAAACAGGGGCATTATGGCAGCGTGGAAATCAGTCCCTTGCCGTCGCCCCAAACTCCGTCATGCCCGGGCTTGTCCCGGGCACCCACGTTCTTTGTGCCGAGAGGAAGACGTGGATGGCCGGGTCAAGCCCGGCCATGACGATGCGGAGACACCCTGCCTCGTATGCTGACACGTGAGCTGCCTTGCCCTGCACAGGGCAATCGGCCCCTGCCACGTCCTCCGCTCCATCATGTTGCCGCCGCGATCGATCGGGTAAATTCCTCGCGTCTGATTCGAATCCTGCCTTGAAAAATAGCCCCCGGAGACACCCATGAAGATCGCATCCACCTTTCGCGCCGCGCTGCTCGTCATCGTCGCCCTGGCCGGCCTTTCGACCGCGGCGCGGGCCGACAGCGGCTTCGTGACGCTGACGATCTACAAGGCGGGCTGGATCATCGGCGGCTCCGGCGGCTCGGGCGTGCTGAACTTCCGCGGCCGCTCCTATGCGCTCTCCACCGGCGGCCTCGACTACGGCCTCGTGTTCGGCGGCTCGAAAACCGTGCTGCGCGGCCGCGTCTCCAACATCAACCGCCCCTCGGACGTCGCCGGCGTCTACGGCGCCGCCGGTGCCGGCCTTGCGGTCGGCCGCGGCGCGCGCGCCATCGTGCTGAGCAACCAGAAGGGCGCGGTGCTGGAGCTGACGGGAACGCAGGTCGGCCTGATGGCGAATGCCGATCTCTCGGGGCTTGCGATCACGATGAGGTAACGCGAGGTGCTGTAGGGTGGGCAAAGGCGCGAGAAGCGCCGTGCCCACCATCTCTCGGCGGTCGCCAGCGGCCATCCTTCGAGACGGCTGCTTCGCAGCCTCCTCAGGATGAGGTCTGTGATCGCGGTGACGGTGCAGGTGGGCACGCTGTCGCCTTGCCCACCTGCGAAGTCTCGCTTTCGGATGATTTCAGCTGAAGCCCGTCATGCTGGAAAAGATGGCGACGCGCTTCTGCTTCAAGCTCCCTCGCTTGTACTTTTTGATCCAGCTGTCGTCCTCCGCCAGAAACAGGCTGGCCCGGTCGCGTTTCCGCTTCTCGTCCTCGTCGAGCTTCAGCGTGGATTCCTGAACCGAGCGAAAATAGTAGTGATAGAAAAGGCGATTGAACTCGGTGAAATAGATATCTGCCACGCGGCGGTCTCCGCGGATGACCAGCATGTTCTCGTCATTGTCGTTGGTAGACGGCTTGCTGAAGTTCGCTGAGCCCGTCACGACGATCGGATCGTCGGAGAGTGGATCGGCCAGAAGAAATTTCGAATGAATGTAACTGACGTGCTTGTTGAGTTTCAGCGATTTGGCGTTCGTCTCGCGGGTCCATTGGTAGAGAGGATCGCGCAAATAGGAACCCCACGCCTTGTAGACGTTGTTGCCGGCGTTGAGGCCGACGAACTTTTTTTTGCTCCTGGGGTTCGGCTTGTCCTCCTTTTCGAGGAGGAAGAAGGCGATGTGGCTCGCCGAGGTGTTGTCGCTGAAAAGCTCCTTGAACACCTCGCTGATGCCGAATGCGAGCGTGATGCAGGAGACGTTCTTGGCGTCGTCGATCATGTGGGCGTACATGTCCAGAACGTCCGAGCCGCTTCGCGGGCTGAAGATCGAGGTGGTGCCGGATTTGACGTCGGTCAATGATGCCGGCGTCTCCTGCAACTCTTCGACGGCGGCCCTGAGCTCCTTGTTCTTGCGCCTGACCGTCGCAGCGTCCTCCCCGGCCTTCGGGCCTGGATCTTCGCTCAGGAGATCCCAATAGGCTTTGAACTCGCTTGCGATACGGGCGTCGCGGACCCAATGCCCGACATTGGTCTGGCCGTGGATGCCGCCGTCGGAAAGGTTGGTGGATCCCGTCCACACTTCGGTGGGCTCGGCGCGTTTCCCCTTCAGGAGGACCATGAACTTGTTGTGCTGGATTTCGTTCGGTTTCGCTTCGCGCAGGATGACGTTCCTCTTCGCGATGCCGGCCTCCTTCAGCGTTCTGAGATTGTCTTCGCGCGGAAAGCTTTCGTGGAACACGCCCTTTTTGTCGGTGCTCTTGTTCACCTTGGCATCGACGATGAGCTGCAGTTCGACGCCGCGGTCGGCTGCATCCTTCAGTGCCTGGGCAACGGGCAGATAGCGAAATTCGTAGAAGCAGCACAGCAACGTGTCGTTCTTCTTGGCGTTGGCGATGAACTCCAGCATCGCTTCGTCGAGGCGCCGGCTCAGCCACTCCATGGCTTCTTTCCGCCTTTCTGGATCGAGTTCGACCGGCTTCTTGTTGTCGAACTTGCGGGCATAAGCCTGGCTGCTGGCGATTCCGCGATTGAAGAACACGTCGTGCTTCTTCGACGAGAACAGCGGCTCGGTGCGCACCTTGATTGAAATCGGCGGAGCGCTCCGATCCAGGTTCTTCGGCTTGCCCTTCAGCGGATGGAAGAAATATTCGTAGGTTCGTTTCGGCTTGGCGGTGAAGTCGTCCCAGACGAAGCTCTGGACCGGCTGGTCGAAGGTCTTGACCATCGTCACTTCGTCAGGGTTTGGAATGACGGACGGAAAGACCTTGTACCCGAACATGAAGTATCTCTCCTTCTCCGCCGGATCGCTTCGCTCAACGGCGAAGCCGAGCAACCCCTTGGTGTCGGCGTCCTTGAAGTCGATGCCGAATGAAACCGTGTTGGTGCCGGACACGGCGAACACCTGATAACCATTGGTCTTTCGAGATTTGAATCGCATGCAATACCCCTGCGGCTGCCAAATATGGATCAATTACAGGGAGCCTTATAGCACCGAACAATCTCTAATTGATGCGGGGCAGGTTGCATTTTTTCACGAATGAGGGGGGCGGGGATTGGTGTGGAGGGTGGGTTAGCTGCTCACGAAAGTGGTCCGTCACTGCGGCACGACGCAGGGCGTAACCCACCATGTCCGCGGCCGCGGACATGGTGGGTTACGCCGCGCCGCCTGCGCCTTGCGCAGTCGCGCGTCCAACCCACCCTACGGAGCGATCCACGCCGCAAGCTCGCGCCACGGCTCCAGCGTCCAATGCCCGGACGCGGCGCCGGACGGCGAGGGCAGCACGAATGTCTCCGGCCAGCTTCCATCCAACGGCTGCCGTCCCAGCGCAATCGCAGCTGACGGCCGGCCGTAGAACAAGCTCGCCGCCTTCTTGCTCGTGAACGCGATCGTCCGCGGCCGGTACTGTTCGATCTTGGCCCTGAAGCCTGATACGTCGATCGTCTCCGCCGCGATCTGGTGATCCATCCCGGCGCCGGTCTTGCAGAGATCGGTGAAGCCGATCCCGAGCGCGATCAGCGAAGCGAACTCGCCCGGCTGATAGCGCCGCGGCGTGATCCCGGCCTCGTGGATCGCGCGCCAGAAGCGGTTGCCGGGATGGGCGTAGTAGTGTCCGAGCTCCGCCGAGCGCGTCGAGGCGGCGGTGCCGACGAAGACGAGGCGGAGGTCGGGACGGAGCTGGTCGGGGAGGCGGTGGGGCGGCACGTCAGTCATTCGCAGCCGTAGCCCGCATGAGCGAAGCCATATGCGGGACGACAAAGGTCCCGGATGTCGCTTCGCTCATCCGGGCTACGCGGCCTAAATTGATCGAGAAACAGGCGCAATCGCTCGACGTCCTCAACGGCGTCGGGCGAAAGCAGGATCATCCGATCCTGCGCGCCGCCGGCCGTGGCAACTCCTTCGCCGAACCCCAGCTCGCGACCCAGTCCTTCACCTCGTTGAGCGGCACGGCGGTTCGGCTTTTTCTGAAATCATCCAGTCGCCGGCGATCCTCGGCGATGTCGGGGCCGGCGATATCGACCACGGAATCGAGCAGCGCCACGGCTTCCGCGAGCACGGCGGCGACATCCTGCCCGCGCTCGTCGGCCATCTCGCGCAAACGCGCATCGGTATCGGCGTCGATCTCCAGCGTGCGGCGAATGATGTTCATGCCTCAGGATAGGCGCGGAGGAAGATTTTGTCGAGGCGCCCGTCTCGCAGAAATCAGTGAAGCCGATCCCGAGCTCGATCAGCTCCGCAAACTCGCCCGGCTGATAGCGCCGCGGCGTGATCCCGGCCTCATGGATCGCGCGCCAGAAGCGGTTGCCGGGATGGGCGTAGTAGTGCCCGAGCTCGGCCGAGCGCGTCGAGGCGGCGGTGCCGACGAAGACGAGGCGGAGGTTGGGGCGGAAAAGGTCGGGGAGGCGGTGCGGGGAGAGTTCAGGCAAATCGCGGCTCCATTCGAGCTTGTAGCAAAGCCTATCGACCTGTTAGATTTTTAGTTGAGCGTGGTTCAATGGCAATCAGAAGGCGTAAATTGCGGGAAGGGGGTAGCGTAATGGACTGGGAATCAGCAAAGGAGAAGGAGGGAGGAGCTGTCGAGATTCCCAAACGCTGGCTTCTTCTGCACTACTATGAGGCTTTAAACATTCTGTTCAGAATGGAAAACGCGTTGCGTGTCTTTGTCTACGTTGTCTTGAAGAATAGGTACGGAGAAAAGTGGGCCGAAACTGCCTTGCAGACAGTTGACGAGGAGCAGTCGACCATTGCGGCCGTTGCGAGTAAGCGTGTGGCGCAAGCTAAGGGATACGGCTACCTCGGTTACGAAGTCGGCTCTCCTCTGATGTACCTCAACAGTGGAGAACTAACACGTATCATTACGTCGGACTCCTATTGGGATCTATTCAAGCCTCATTTCCGTGGGAAGAGGGAAATCATAAAGATAAAACTCGACGAGATCGGGACCGTGCGCAACTCTCTGGCGCACTTCAGGCCCGTCAAGCACGACGATATCGCGTTGATTAAACAAAATGTAAATCACGTGTTCGTCGGAATCGAGCAGTATCTATCTGAGATGACACAGGCCGATCGAGTAGTTCCTACAAACACGGAAGGCGATTGGTACAAAAACTTGTCTTCGATCGAGTCACGAACCTGTAAGACGCAACTATTTCAAGACAGGTCTGACCGCTGGATTCGGGTCGAGATCAATTATGACTCCGCCATCCTGCAAAGCTCCAGCACAGATCGATTCCGGAGTTTTCAGGTCACGAATCTAATTCCGCCTCGAATTGTCGAGAGCTTTCTAAAACTGTTCTCTTTCGTGACTTTCATGACGGAGTATGTTCCGCACGTTCGAATGTCGGCGGATGGTGTGCCAAGATTTAGAAAGTTGATTTCTTTAGTCGTCAGCAAGGCAGTTCTTCTTTCCGCCCATGCCGAGGTGGCCAATCATCTCAACAACTTGCTTGCTAAGATCGACACCGAAACTGAATTAGTTCAGCAGGACAATTTGGCGCGAGGGCAAATTATCGATTCAGTTCACGTCTGGTCGTACATCGAAAATGATAGATGGACAACTAACGCGGCAAATATGAAAAACGAATTCACGAATAGCGATCCGTCAGAGTATTGGGGTGAGATGAGTTCGTATCGTGGCGACTTTGTCGCTGGGGTAACAAAATATCCCTGGATGCCGTCCGATATCTCGAAAGAGGAGGATATTTTTTTCTAGGCAAGGGCGGATGCGTGCGCTCCCTACATCTCTCTCGATAAGAAAAGGCCGAGCTCTCGCTCGGCCCTTTAATTTTGGATTTGTGCACCCCTCACAACACCCGATTGCTCTCCTTCACCTTCTCCGCATCCAGATACAAGCTCTCGCCCATCTCCTTGAACTTCGCGCTCATCCTGGCCATGCCGTCCTCGGCGGTGCCGCTCATCGACATGCCCACGCTGTTCGGATCGTTCAGCGTCGCCGCGTAATCGCGCACGTCCTGCGTGATCTTCATCGAGCAGAATTTCGGGCCGCACATCGAGCAGAAATGGGCGACCTTGTGGGCTTCCTTCGGCAGGGTCTCGTCGTGGAAGCTCTTTGCCGTGTCCGGATCGAGGCCGAGGTTGAACTGGTCGGTCCAGCGGAATTCGAACCGCGCGCGGGAGAGGGCGTCGTCGCGCAATTGCGCGGCGGGGTGGCCCTTGGCGAGGTCGGCGGCGTGGGCGGCGATCTTGTAGGTGATGACGCCGGTCTTGACGTCGTTGCGGTCGGGCAGGCCGAGATGCTCCTTCGGCGTGACGTAGCAGAGCATGGCGCAGCCGAACCAGCCGATCATGGCGGCGCCGATGCCCGAGGTGATGTGGTCGTAGCCCGGCGCGATGTCGGTGGTCAGCGGCCCGAGCGTGTAGAACGGCGCTTCGCCGCACTCCTTGAGCTGCTTGTCCATGTTGATCTTGATCTTGTGCATCGGCACGTGGCCGGGGCCTTCGATCATGACCTGGCAGCCCTTGTCCCACGCGATTTTTGTCAGTTCGCCGAGCGTCTCCAGCTCGGCAAATTGCGCGCGGTCGTTGGCGTCGGCGATCGAGCCGGGACGCAGGCCGTCGCCGAGCGAGAACGAGACGTCATACTTGCGCATGAGGTCGCAGATCTCGTCGAAATGGGTGTAGAGGAAGCTCTCCTTGTGGTGCGCCAGGCACCACTTCGCCATGATCGAGCCGCCTCTGGAGACGATGCCGGTGACGCGGCTGGCGGTGAGGTGGATGTATTGCAGGCGCACGCCGGCGTGGATGGTGAAATAATCGACGCCCTGCTCGCACTGCTCGATCAGGGTGTCCTTGTAGAGCTCCCAAGTCAGCTTGACGGGATCGCCGTTGCACTTCTCCAGCGCCTGGTAGATCGGCACGGTGCCGATCGGTACCGGCGCGTTGCGCAAGATCCATTCGCGGGTGGTGTGGATGTTGCGGCCCGTCGACAGGTCCATCACGGTGTCGGCGCCCCAGCGGATCGCCCACACCATCTTCTCGACCTCTTCCTCGACCGACGAGGTCACCGCCGAGTTGCCGATATTGGCGTTGATCTTGGTCAGGAAGTTGCGGCCGATGATCATCGGCTCGAGCTCGCTGTGGTTGATGTTGCAGGGGATGATGGCGCGGCCGCGCGCGATCTCGTCGCGCACGAACTCCGGCGTGATGAAGGCGGGCACGGAAGCGCCGAAGCTCTCGCCATCGGCGAGCGCGGCTTCGGCGCGTTCGAGCTGTGCCTTGCGGCCGAGATTCTCGCGCGCGGCGACGTAGATCATCTCCCTGGTGATGATGCCGGCGCGGGCGAATTCGAGCTGCGTGATCTTGTGGCCGTCGAGGCCGCGTAAGGGCTTGTGATAGGCCGAGAAGGCGCGCGCGGCCTTGTCGGTGGAGAGGTTGCCGTTGTCCTCCGGCTTGACCTGCCGGCCCTCATATTCCTCGACGCCGCCGCGCTCCAGCACCCATTGCTTGCGGTTGCGGGCAAGGCCGGCATTGACGTCGATGGTGACGGACGGGTCGGTGTAGGGGCCGGAGGTGTCGTAGACCGGCAGATTGGGCTCGCCCGCGCCTTCGGACAGGATGATCTCGCGCAAGGGCACGCGCAGGTCGGGCGCGGCGTCGGGGGACGCGAAGATCTTGCGCGAGGATGGAAGGGGACCGGTGGTGACGGCGGGGACGGTCTGTTGCGGATTGGAGCGGATGTTCATGGGGATCCTCCGGTTTAATGGGCGTCGTTCCGGACGGACCGCCTTGCGGTCCGATCCGGAACCTCGAGGTTATTGAGCGAGATTCCGGGTTCGGCTCTGCGAGCCGCCCCGGAATGACGCCGGTGGAAGGTTCTCTGTCATCCCCGCGAAAGCGGGGATCCAGTACGCCGAGGCGGTGCGGCTAGGGCCGAGAAGCTGCGGCGTACTGGATCGCCCGGCCAAGCCGGGCGATGACGGCGGAGTGTGGGATGAGAGCGGAGCGCACATCATGCCGCCTCCTTCGACAGGCCGAGCCACTGCCGCACGCGGGCATCGGGATCGGCGTTCTGGGTGACGTCGGACACGACGGCAATCGAATCCGCGCCGGCGGCAAAGATCTCCGCGGCGTGCTCGAACTTGATGCCGCCGATGGCGACCAGCGGGATGTTGCCGATGCGCTTCTTCCATTCCGTGATCTTGGGAATGCCCTGCGGTTCGAAGCGCATCGATTTCAGCGTGGTGAAGAAGATCGGGCCGAGCGCGACGTAGTCGGGCTGGGCTTCGAGCGCAGTGGCAAGCTCGGCATCGTCGTGAGTGGAGATGCCGAGCTTGAGGCCGGCCTCGCGGATCGCCTTGAGGTCGGCCTCAGCGAGATCCTCCTGGCCGAGATGCAGATACTCTGCGCCGGCGACGACCGCCGCGCGCCAATAATCGTTCACCACCAGCTTGGCCTGCGTGTCCTTGGTGATCGCCAGCGCGTCGGTGACGATCTGCAGCGCGTCGGCGTCGTTCAGCTCCTTCGCGCGCAGCTGGATGGTGCCGACGCCGAGTTTCGTCAGGCGCTCGACCCACGCCAGGCTGTCGACGACGGGATAGAATCGATCAGGATACGGCATGCCAGAACGGGGTCCCAACGACAGGGGTGGAAGGGGAGGCGAAGTCGCGGGCGTTCATCAGCCCGGCTTCATAAGCGGTGCGGCCGGCATCACAGCCGAGGCGGAAGGCATTAGCCATCGCGACGGGATCGGCGGCCTTGGCGATCGCGGTGTTGAGCAGCACGGCGTCATAGCCGAGCTCCAGCGCCTGCGCCACGTGACTGGGCGCCCCCAGGCCGGCGTCGACCACCAGCGTGATGTCGGGCAGGCGCTCGCGCAGCAGCTTCAGCGCATCGCGGTTGGTGATGCCCTTCGCGCTGCCGATGGGCGCCGCCCACGGCATCACCACCTTGCAGCCGGCGTCAACAAGACGGTTCGCAACAGAGAGATCCTCTGTGCAATAGGGGAACACTTCAAAGCCGTCCTTGATCAGGATGGTCGCTGCTTCGACGAGGCCGACGACGTCAGGCTGCAGCGTGTCGTTGTCGGCGATGACTTCGAGCTTGATCCAGTTCGTGCCGAACAGCTCGCGTGCAAGCTTTGCCGTCGTCACGGCCTCGCGCACGGTGCGGCAGCCGGCGGTGTTCGGCAGCACGGTAACGTCGAGCTCGCGGATCAGCTTCCAGAACGCGTCCCCGGTCTTGCCGCCGGCGGATTCGCGCCGCAGCGACACCGTGACGATGTTCGCGCCGGAGGCGCGGATCGCCGCCTGCATGATCGCGGGCGAGGGATAGAGCGCGCTGCCGATCAAGAGGCGCGAGGCGAAGGTCTTGCCGTAGAAGGTCACCATGTTGAATTCCCCGTCATTCCGGACGGGCCGCGGTACGCGGACCGATCCGGAATCTCGAAGTTGTGGCGCGAGATTCCGGGTTCACGCTTTGCGTGCCCCGGAATGACGGGCCAAAAAGAGCCGTCGTCGCGAAGAGAGTGTGCCATCCCATCACCCTCCCTGCCGCGGCGTGATGATCTCGATCTCGTCGCCGGCCTTCAGTGCGGTCTCGGCCCAGCGGCTTTTCGGCACGACGTCGTAGTTGAGCGCGATGGCGAAATGGGTGCCCTCATAGTCGAGTTCGGCGAGCAGCGCGTCGACGCTGGCGGAAGTCACCTCGCGCTGCTCGCCATTGACGATCACGCGCATCGCATCACCTCGTTGTCGATCTGGCCGCGCTGGACATAGGCGAGCGTCAGCTCGGCGAGGGCAGGCGCGATCAGGAAGCCGTGGCGGTAGAGCCCGTTGACGCTGATCTTGCCGTCGCGAATGCCGATGCGCGGCAAATTGTCGGGATAGGCGGGCCGCAAGCCCGAGCCGAATTCGAGAATGCGGGCCTCGCCGAAGGCCGGATGCACGGTGTAGGCCGCACCCAAAAGCTCCAGCGCCGAGCGCACGCTGACGCCGGTGTCCTCCGCTTCGATCGAGGTCGCGCCCAGCATGAACAGGCCGGCCTCGCGCGGGATGACGTAGAGCGGCCAGCGCGGATGGATCAGCCGTACCGGCCGCGCCAGCTGCACCTCGTCGGTCTCGATCAGGATCATCTCGCCCTTGACGCCGCGAAGCTCGGGCTGCTCGTCGCGGGCACCGAGGCCGCGGCAGTCGATCACGATGCCTTCAGGATCCAGGTTTGCGAGATCGTTCGCGGTGACGTCGCTGCAAAACTTGATGGTGCCGCCGGCGGCGCGGATGCGCTCGTGCAGCTTCGGCAGCACGCGGCGCGGCTCGACATGGCCTTCGGCCGGGAAGAACAGCGCGTCGCGGAACCGGCCCTCCAGCGAAGGCTCCAGCGCGGCGAGCCCTGCGGCGTCGAGCCGCTGATGGCCCTCGGTCATGCGGGCGAAGCGCTCGAAATCGTTGCGCTCGCGCGGATGGGCGACGACGAGCGAGCCGTTGAAAGGCGTGTCGGGCAGCTCGCGCCGCCATAAATCGAGCGAGCGCAGCCCGAGGCGGCTGATGATGGGCTCGGCGACCTCGGCCTCGCAATAGGGCGCGAGCATGCCCCCGGCCCAATGGCTGGTGGCGTCCGTCATCGCCTCGTCACCGCGCTCGTGCAAGGTGACGGCGTGACCGGCCTGTGCGAACAGCAGGGCCTGCCAGGCTCCCGCAATGCCTGCGCCAATGATGGATACCGGGGAATCCGGTCGCTTGGTCGTTTGCAACATCCCTGTCCCTTCGCCGGCATGACCCGGATCAGGTTCAAAGGGTCACCGCGGTCCTGGGCGGTATTGCCCATTTAGCGGTATCTCAGCTCCTCCTCGGAGCACCCCTCGGAACGGGTCTAATGTATGCCAGTGACGGGCGGTGTCAACGCGGTAACAGTCGTCATGCCCGGGCTTGACCCGGGCAGCCACGTTTGGACGCGGATGCAAAGACGTGGATGGCCGGGTCAAGCCCGGCCATGACGGCGATTACCGAGCGGGAACCTGCGCCCGCGCGTTGCGGAAGCCTTGTGCGAGCTTGCGGCGCGGCGCGGTTCCGAACATCGGCTGCGGGTTGCCGTTCGGCTCCAGCCAGCTCTCGTTGCTGGCCTGTTGCACCATCGTCTGCTGCTGCTCCTGGCGCTGGCGCTTTGCAGCATAGTAATAGCCGCCCGCGAAATAACGCACGGCTCGGGCGTGGTCGCCGTTGGCGGCGCGATAGGCGCCGGCGAGGTATTTGACCGCATAGGTGAGGTTGGTGTTGGGATCGCGCAGGCCGGCGGCATCGCCGGTGTAGCCGACGCCGCGGGCGGTCGCGAGCTTGATCTGCATCAGCCCGATGGTGCCGCCACGGCCGACGAGGTGCGGCTGGTAGCGGCTCTCGCGCATGATGACGCGATGCACCAGCGCTTCCGGCACGCCGTTGGCGCGGGCATGGGCCGCGACCATCGCGGCATATTCGGCTTCGCCGGCGAATGCGGCCTGCGGCAAAATCGATCCGGCCGCGAGCAGCGCGACAACGCGTAAAATTTTCATCAGATATCCCGTAAATGGCCTGGGTCCGGCTGCCGTTAGGCAACCCGAACGCGGCGATGATGTGACCAAACGACGCCGTTAACGTTTTTGCGGCGCCGTGCCGCCGTTACGGCTCAAAGCTGGCGTAATCGGCTTTCGGGGCGGACGACCCCCCGCGCGAGACAGCACGCCTGTCTATTCGCGCCGGCTCGCGAAAGCGAGTATGCAAGCGCTGCAAATCGGGAGAGGTGCCATGACAAAAGCGAACCTGGTCGCTGCACACACCGTCGGCATCCCCAGACACAACCCTTGCGCCCAGTGCGGCACGCCGATCGCGCAGCCCGACTGGATCGAGCCGGGCGAGGGGCGCGTCTCCTACCTCTGGACCTGCCACGCCTGCAACTATCGCTTCGAGGCGGTGGCAATCTTCGCGCGGGAAGCCATCGAGCACCCGTCGCTCGCGGCGTGAGGCTTCGACATGGATCGCGAGCCCTTCACCTCTCCCACGGGGAGAGGTCGGCGCGTCGCGCCGGGTGAGGGGTTGCGTTCTCTCGTGGGGTCTCTACGCCGCTAACCGCGGCGCCTGCCACACCGGCAATTGCATCCGCACGATCAGCCCATGCGGCTTGCGGTCGTGCAGCGACAGCTCGCCGCCATGGGCGATCGCGATCGCGCGCGCGATCGAGAGGCCGAGCCCGAAGCCGGTGGACTCGTCCATGGTGCGCGCATCGTCGCCGCGCACGAACGGCTCCAGCATCTCCTGCTTGCGCGCATCCGAAATGCCGGGGCCGTCGTCCTCGACGCCGATGACGAACGTACTGCCCGAGACGTCGAGGCGGATCGTCACCTCGGCACCGAAGCGCACCGCGTTCTCGACGAGGTTGGTGATGCCGCGATGCAGATCGTCGGGCCGCGCGGCGGCGGTCGCGGACGCCGGCCCGTCGTAATGCACGACATGTCCCATGTCGCCGAACTGGTCGGCGACGAGTTGCAGCGTGCTCGCGATGTCGACCAGCGTCACGGCCTCGATCCTGCGGTCGTCGCGCAAGAGCGACAGCACCGATTCCAGCATCGAGCGCATCTGGTCGAGGTCGATCAGCATGCGCCTGCGGTTGCCCTCGTCCTCGATGAACTCGGCACGCAGGCGCAGCCGCGTGATCGGCGTGCGCAGATCGTGGCTGATCGCGGCCAGCATCCGCGTGCGATCCGACATCAGCCGCGCGATCCGCTCGTGCATGCGGTTGAGCGCGCGCGCCACCGCGCGGATTTCCTCCGGGCCGCGCTCGGGCAGCGGCTCGGCCGCCCGATCGAGACTGAAATCCTCGGCGGCCTTGGCGAAGGACGACAGCGGCCGCGTCAGCGCACGCGCCGCCCACAGGCCAAGCACGGTGACGCAGATGAAGGCGGTCATCAGCGCCGTAAGCCAGGGCGCGCCCCAGAACAACGGCCGCGGGCCGCCTTCGACACGAGCCGCGATCATCGTGCCGTCGGGCAATTCGATGCCGACGCGGCGCGTATCCCCATCCGGGGCAAGCTGCATTGCCTTGAAGCGCGGGCCGAGATGGTGGCGCATCCCGTACAGGTGCGGACTGTCGCTCGCCTCGACGGTCGCGGTGCCGGGTGCCAGCATTTCGATGCCGAGCCTGGGGAAGGCGCGCGCCAGATCGGCGACGAGGCGCGGCCGCTCGCCGGGCTCGGCCGCGCCGAGCAGCAATGCGGCATCGGTCAGTCGACGGGCGCCGTCCGGCGGCGGGTCCGGCCGATTGATCAGGAAGGCGGCGGTGACGACGAGATGGAGCGCGACGGTCGACGCCAGCACCAGCGCGGCGATCTGCCCGCCGATCCCGTTGAGGCGAAAGAACCCGGGCGGCTTCATCGACGGCGCGCGCTCAGCTGCCCAGAGGCGTCGCGACCGCTTCCGTCCTCGGCGTGAACAGATAGCCGCCGGAGCGCACCGTCTTGATGAGGGTGGGATCGGCCGGATTGGGCTCGATCTTGCGGCGGATGCGGCTGACCAGCACGTCGATGGAGCGTTCGAACGAGCCGGCGTTGCGCCCTTGCGTGAGGTCGAGCAGGCTGTCGCGCGACAGCACGCGGCCGGGCCGCTCGCAGAACGTCCTGAGCAGATCGAACTCGGCGCTGGTCACCGCGACGCGCGCGCCGTCGGGATTGCGCAATTCGCGCAGGCGCAGATCGATGCGCCAGCCCTCGAAGGCGAGCGTGCTCGCGCCTTCGACCGTGCTCGCCGCCTGCGCTGCGGCCTGGCGGCGCAGCACCGCGTTGATGCGGGCGAGCAGCTCGCGCGGGTTGAACGGCTTCGGCAGATAGTCGTCCGCGCCCATCTCGAGGCCGACGATGCGATCGACGTCCTCGCCGCGCGCGGTCAGCATGATGATCGGCGTCTGCGATTCGGCGCACACCTTGCGACAGAGGCTGAGGCCGTCTTCGCCGGGCAGCATGACGTCGAGAATGATGAGGTCGACGCGGTGGTCGGCCATCGCGCGCGACATCTCGCGGCCGTCGCTCACGGCGGTGACGTTGCAGGAGTTGTTGCGCAGGTACTTCGCAATCAGCGTCCGGGTTTCGCGGTCGTCCTCGACGACAAGGATGTTGGGATTGGGAATGGCCATGCCATTTGTTTGTCCAAGATTCGGGCCAAATGGCGATGATTTTTGTTTCGTATTGTTTCTGACCGGCTACCTGCAACAAGCGGCAATCGACGGGTTGCGGAGCGGCAAGATTGCGTTAAGGCCGTTAACCATACCGTGGCGTGGTCCGCGACGAAACCCCGCACCAACCACGGAGCCATCATGACTTCGATCTCGGCGGCCTCCGCCGGCAGCTATCAATCGCCGCTCCAGCGGCTTCAGCAGGAACTGCAATCGCAAGTTTCCACCGGCACGATCTCGTCGTCGGACGAGTCCGCGCTCTCGACGGCGCTGACGGATATCGACACGGCGCTCCAGCAGAGCCGGTCGAGCGACCAGTCGAGCGGCACGCATCCCTCCAAGGAGGAGATGCAGTCGAAGATCGACGACCTCATCTCGAACGAAGTGTCGAACGGGACGCTGACCTCCGACCAGGCCGAGGAGCTGAAAAGCGTGTTTCAGTCCGCCTTCGCGAGCGGTCCCGGCGGCGCAGGCGGCCCGCCGCCCGGTCCGCCGCCGGACGACAGCTCTTCGGATTCGACGACGACGGACTCGACGAGCAGCAGCTCGACGGACCAGACGACGGCCGAGATCCTCCAGCAGTTCCTGCAGGCGCTGCAACAGTCGCAATCGTCGGCATCGTCCTACGGCGCCAACGGCAGTTCATCAAGCAGCTCGAATTTTTCCGCGCTCCTGATCGACTTCACGAGCTGACCTGATCGAAGTGAGGGTCGGCGCGGTCCTCGCCGCGGTCATGCGTCGCCCAGGGCGCACGATTGTCGGCGGGGAACCGTGCAACGCAAAATGTTCCTGAGTGACGCGGGAACAAGAGTTGTGGCTCCTCCGCTCGCGCATTGCGCGACGAAATTGCGGCGCGCACGGAACTGTGCGTGATCAGCGCTGTTTTCCCCACACGAGTTTTCTGTGAAGGAGAGGACAACATGCTGACGAAATCGATCGCCGCCGGCCTTGCCGGTACCGTGCTGCTTGCAACCGCCGCGTTCGCACAATCGCCGACCGCCACCTCCGACAAGGCGCCAACCGCGGCCGCCACCACGATATCCACGACCGCGACGGGCCAATGGCGTACGTCCAAGATGGACGGCCTGAAGGTCTACAACGAAGCCAACGAGAACATCGGCACGATCAATGATCTCCTGATGGACAAGAGCGGCTCCATCAAGATCGCCGTGATCGGCGTCGGCGGCTTCCTCGGCGTGGGCGAGCATCTGGTCGCCGTGCCCTATGAGAAGCTGAAGTTCGTCAACGAGGCCGTCGCCTATACCGGCACGGGCGCCAAGCCGGGCGCGACCACCACCACCGGCGCCGCGACCGGCACCGACAACAGACCCGCTGCGACCACGACGTCGTCCACGTCGAAATGGTATCCGGACCACGCCGTGTTCAACGCGAGCAAGGACGAGCTGAAGAACATGCCCGAGTTCAAGTACGCGGATTAATGCGGCTCGCGTAACTGCCTGATCGAAGCGCGCCCGGTTCTCACTGGGCGCGCTGTCGTATCGTTCTTCTCTTACCTCGCTTCGCTTCCCTTACCCCCCGCAAGCGGGGAGAGTGAGAAGCTGCTCAGTGCGTCACCAGCGGGCAACCGCCCTTGTCGAGCGGACGGAACGCCTCGTCGCCGGGCACGGGGGCGATCAGCTTGTAGAGGTCCCACTCGCCCTTTGACTCCTCGGGCTCCTTCACCTTGAACAGATACATGTCGTGGACCATTCGGCCGTCGATGCGGATCTTGCCGTTCTTCGCAAGGAAGTCGTTGGCCGGCGTCTTGCGCATCTGCTCCATCACCTTCGAGGCCTCGTCGGTCTTGATGGCGTCGATCGCCTTCAGATAGTGCATGGTCGCCGAGCCGCGCAGACCGGGCCTGCAGGTGTTCGCGGCCTTCGCCGCTGTTGGGCTGCGGCCAATGCCGATCAGCGCGCTCGCGCCGCTCAGGCCCGGCAGAGCAGGCCCCGGATGGCCTTCGAGGGGCCGGGGGCCATCGGCGACTTTTTGGCGGTAGCTTCCCCTACCGCTGGCGGTGCTGACTTTCGCGCCTGCACATTGAGAAAGCGCTCGAAGACAAAAGTTCTCCAGCCCAGAAAATATCGAAACTGCAAGGGCTTGGTCGAGGTCTCCGCCTCTCTCCGGCTCTCTCGTATTCTCGCTGTGGAATGAGCGGTCGCAGAAATGCCCAAGCAGGCCGCGAGATGCTGGCGAAGCTGTGGCTCCCAGAACCTGCTAGGGTGGCACCTGACCTACAGCAGCTGAACCGAGCAATGATCACGCCACCCTGCACAATGAGATGGGATACATCCGAACTTTCTGCCGAGCGGCGCTCCTACCTCGATGAAGGTCTCTCGTTTGAGCAGATCGCCGCGCGCTTGGTCGAAAGCGCAACAGTCATCAGCAGTTGTATAGAGCCCTACCGCACTGCGCCTCGCGGCGAGGAAGACGGGCGGCAGATCATCTTCGTCCTTCGCTCAGACCAGCAGACCTGCGATCTATTTTACAACGCGCCTGATGGCTTGCGCGGTCGTTACTGGCAGAGTCCCGACCATGGCTTCGCGGCGACAAGGCAGCTCATTAATGGCCTGCTGCCAAAGCTGACGAGCGAACGGCCGCCTGCACCGCCGGAAAGAGAAAAGTGCGCACCGATGGGCTTTGAGGACATCAGAGCATCCCTCGAAGGCCTGTCCGCAAAGGTCTGGCCGCGCGAAAGGGCCGATAGAGGAGGGCCTCTTTGGGTGGAAGACCATCTCAAGGTGCTGCGCTGGGAGCAGAACGAGCGGGATGGTGTAAAAGGGCGTCAGTGGCGACGATCTTTCACCAGCGGCGATCTTGAGATCAAAGGAGCCCTCATTGGGATCGACGGAACAGAATACATCCCGGACGGGAAGCGCGACCGTTCCTGTCAGATACACAAGTACGGCTTTACCTAGAAATGAGCCATCCAGGAGAACGTTAGGTTTTGGCCAGACGCCAAAATGCGCGGCTAAGGAGCTTGTTCGAGCACAACCGACGGGGTGTGTTTTGAAAGAAAGTATGCATCACAAAATAGCTTGATGAACGACACTTCCTTCAGCGTTACGACAATACCGGTAAGTTGATCGCTGTCGAAGGCACGGCAAAGTTCGGCATAGCGCTCCCTCTCATCCAGCTGTGGAAAGAGGCTGTCGAGCAACTTCAAAATGGCTGGCTCAAACGGCGTGCCCTGTTGCCAGTCCTTGTGCTCTGCCATCATAGCGCGGAGACTTTGGAAAAAATTGCCGAACGACTGCACCTCGCACTGCCAATGCACGTCATTCAAAGAAAGAAACGTCAGGCCGCCGATGTAGAAGTCGAGAGAATTCTGAGCGCCAGATTGCCTTATTTTGGTGAGAGCAGCAAAAGCCATGGCAGCACGGCCCAGATCGTCCTCAGTCAACGCACGGTTCTCGCCCCAGTCTATTTTCAGGCTGGGTTGCCTCTCGAGTCTTAGGTCCTGACCGTTTTCAAGATCGCGGATCGTTTCGTAGTAGCGGTTGATCTGCTCAGGCATTCGCCACCACCAGAAACCCATTGTGCTAATGTTCAAGGCGACAACGAAGCTGCGGGCTATTCCCCAGCCAAAATACCACAGCGCCTGTACCGGAACATTGTCGCCGAGAATGAAGTCAATGAAGATCTGATCTTTCTTACCGCTAACGGCTGAAAATTTTATCCAGCCGGACTTCTTGTTGAAGCTCGACAAGACTTTCGGCCTTATGGAATGCGATGCACAGATGATCCGCACACGCAGCTGCCATTTGTCCTTAGTTCTGTCTGCTGGGGCATTTCTGCTGCGCTCTAATTCCCTCTCTGCCGCGAGCCGACCGTCTGCATCGGCCTTATCAAACTGTTCTTTAAGCCACCGGCCCCATGCGCCAGTGTCCTTTAATTCTGCCAGCTTCTTCAGGGAGGCTTTAGAGAATATTTGCTTGCGCTTCTCAGGATCGTCGGTGGCGTCCAAGAACCAAGCTTGAAGATCAATTTCCTCTTGTGGGATATCCTCTCGCACCTTCTCGGTTTTGGTCAGTGCAATGCTCGCTTCGGCAAGCCGAACGAGGCGTTCAGCGGCCTCTTTTGCTATTGCCTTGCTCGGAAGGACCAGACTTTCTCCGTCGCTATCGACGTATAGGCCCATAAGACGGGTATCATGTATGCGTTGAGCAACGCCAGACATTTCATCGAGGCGAGCCGCAGTGATCTCCTCGGAGAAAAAACCCCCTCCAAAGAAGCACCAGAATAGTTTTTTGACGTGATCTTGCTCATGCTTTTTGGGCCATGAAGATGGGACAGTGGCCATCTTCGATACAGCTTGAACCCCCAACAAGGCTCGACGACCTATTTCTTCTAGGGCCAGTGCAGCAAGGTGATAGGCAATATTAGGATGGCCAGCCAGCATCACGGCTTGGGCAGAGCTCAGAAGATCGCGCGCATGCTCGACGCAAGCATCCATCGCTTTCACCAAGGCCTCATCGCGCTTTAGCTTCGTCATTCGCGCCGCTCCATAGGTCGCGCTAGTCCTACTCGCTTACAAACGCCCGCGACATGCTATCTGGCGGCAGTGCGCAGGGCCTAGTTCTGATCAGGCCAAGCCTATCAAAGCTTCACCTTAGCTACTTTGGTGACATTCGACATATTGACGAAACAGGCCGGACCACCATTTCCCGCGACGTATAGAATACCAGCTGGTGAAGCGTGCAGAAGTCGCACTGAAGACAGTGTCTCCCTTTCAAGGAAAACGTCGTACCTGCGGGTGTCGTTCGTGCAGATCGAATACGCTGTCTTGAAGCCGATCAAACAGCTCAGAAGCGGAAGATAACTAACTGCTATCAGGAAATTCCAGACGGGAAGCGTGCTGCGCGTGGTCACGCTGGCGTAGCAAAAGGCAAGAAGGCCGACCACATTGATGACCATCGAAACCAAGTCGTAGTCTGTTTATTTGCCGAACACCATCAGCAGGAACGACGGCACGTTCGTCACAAGAAACAAACCGCCGATTACAACGAGGTCGTGCTCGACCATCCATCGTGCCAGATCAAAACCCAGCTGGCCCAAGCCTTGGAAAAGGAAACTACATATGGCAAGGCCTGCGAGAGTAGGCAGTGCGTACCGTGCCGCCAAGCCAGCGCTCGTCCACAGATCGAGAGTCGCCCCAAGGCCTGCATATTCGAAACCGACTGGTAGGAAAAACCCGAATTGGTAGGACCACGCCGGCAGCACATCGTAGGCTGCGAGAACAGAAATTCCGAGACCGATATTTGCCGCTGACAGATACGTCGCTGCATCGCCCATGACGCGCCCTGTTTCTCCTCCCAGTATCAGCCTGCGTCCCTATGTCATTTACGATTGCGGGGCGATTGTCCAAGTACTTGCAATTCACATGAATGTGTGTCCTGCTAGGCAGCACAGGGCCGCTGCGGTGATGGCTGGCTGGATGGGAAGCGTTGTTGGCGGTCAGCCAATAAGCCGCCCCAGATCAACCGCGGCAGCTCATTATTTTTGAGATGAGATCAGGCGGCCAGCATCTGCTCCTGATCGGCGGCGGACGTGCTGATGACGCGACTGATCTCATTGGCATATTTGCCTCAGTCCTTCTCTCGCAAGGGGAGAAGGAGAAGCACAGCGCCGGTCACGCGCTGCCGCTGCCCCTGAGCCGTTCGTTGCGCCGGCGCAGGCCTTCCAGGGTGGCGAGGAGGATGACCGAGACCGTCGTCAGAATCACCGCCGCCGCCGTGATGGTCGGGCTGATGTTCTCGCGGATGCCGCTGAACATCTCGCGCGGCAGGGTGCGCTGCTCGGGGCCTGCCATGAACAGCACGATCACCACCTCATCGAAGCTGGTCGCGAATGCGAACAGCGCACCTGACGCCAGGCCCGGCAGGATCAGCGGCAGGATCACGCGGCGGAACGCTTGAAGCGGCGAAGCGCCGAGCGAGGCGGCGGCGCGCGCCAGATTGGTGTCGAAGCTTTGCAGCGTCGCGCCGACCGTGATCACCACGAACGGCGTCGCCAGCGCGGTGTGAGCCAGGATCAGGCCGAGATAACTGCCGGTCAGTCCGATTGGTGCGAAGAAGAAATACAGGCCGACCGCAGTGATGACCCCGGGCACGACGACCGGCGAGAGCACGAACGCCAGCACGAGCGGTTTGAACCGGCTCTTCCACTGCGCCAGTCCCAGCGCGGCCGTCGTGCCGAGGACCATGGACAGCGCCGTCGAGGCGACGCCGATGATCATGCTGTTCTTCAACGAATTCATCCAGCGCGGCGAAGTGATGAAGTCGTCGTACCAGCGCAAGGAAAGGCCCGGCAGCGGATAGGTGAGATACGAGCCCGAGCTGAAGGACAGCGGCATGATCGCAAGGATCGGCGCGATCAGGAAGACGAACACCAGCGTGGAGACAATGATGGTCGCGGTCCACGCGATGCGCTGGCTGGGAGTGCGGAGGGAGGGGCTATCGCTCAATTCTTCATTCCTCCCGTGACGTGCTGTCCCTGCACCAGCTTGCCGTAGACGAGGGCGAGCAGGACGGTGGCCAGCAGCAGCACCGCCCCCAAAGCCGAAGCAAGGCCCCAATTGGCGGTCTCGGTCGTGTAGAGCGCGATGAAGTAGCTGATCATCTGGTCGGCGGCGCCGCCGACCAGTGCCGGCGTGATGTAGTAGCCGAGCGCCAGGATGAAGACGAGCAGGCTTCCGGCGCCAATGCCGGGCAGCGTTTGAGGCAGGTAGATCCGCAGGAAGGCGGTGGCCGGCGGCGCACCGAGCGAGGCGGCGGCACGCATGTAGGCAGGCGAGATCGCCTTCATGCTGCTGTACAGCGGCAGGATCATGAACGGCAACAGAACGTGGGTCATTGCCACGCAGACGCCGAAGCGGTTGTAGATCAGGCGCAACGGCTCGTCGATGATGCCGAGCCACTGAAGGCTGTCGTTCACGACGCCCTTGCTCTGCAACAGGACGATCCAGGCGCAGGTGCGGACCAGAAGCGATGTCCAGAACGGCAGCAGGACGAAGATCATCAAGAGGTTCGACCGGGCCGGCGGCAGCGTCGCCAGGAGGTAAGCGACCGGAAAGCCGAGGATCAGGCAGAGTGCGGTGACGCTCAGGCTGATGATGAAGGTGCGGGCGAACAGGCTGCGATAGATGGCCTGGTCCGGCGGGGCCGCGACGATTGCGCCGTCCACGTTCCGCGTCAGGTCGAGCGCCGCCAGAAGGTAGAAGCCGGTCACTGGGCCGCCGGCGTCCTTGATCGTCGTCCAGGTGGCGCGTTCGCGCCAGGCCGGATTGATCTTGCCCAGCGTCTCCCTGGCCGTCCCTCGCTCCGGCACCACCTTCAGATTGCGGGCCGTGCTGGTCAGGATCGTCCGGAAGCCGTTCAGCGCGTAGTTCAGCCGCTTGGCTGCAATCGCAATTGTGCCGGAGGCGCGCGCCGCCAGGATGTCGCTTGCCAGCGCCGCGTAGGCCTGTTCGTCCGGCAGGTCCTTGCCGTCCCAGTCGGCGAGAGCCGCGATCGTTTGCGGCAGAACCTGACGCACCTCGCGGTCGTCGACCGCGCGCCACAGCATGCCGGCGATCGGGCCTGCGAAGGTGAACAGCAGGAAGACGAGAAGCGGTGCCACCAGCGCCAACGCCTTGACCTGGCGTGTCCGCTCAGCGCGCTTCAGCCGGCGCTTGAGCGGCACCTCGGTCGACGCATTGGCGCCGGTCAAGAGCGCATCCGTCATCGGTCGAGCCTTGCGGGGCGCGCTATTTCGCCGCCCATTTGTTGAAGCGCTCGGTGAGGCGGTCGATGTTCTCGAGCCAGAAGGCAACGTTGATCTCGACCGCGTTCTTGATGTTGTCGGGCGCAGTCGGCAGATCCTTCAGAACGGCGGGCGCCAGCAGCGCGGCTGCGCCCTTGTTCGAAGTGCCGTAAGCAATATTCTCCGACAGTTTTGACTGGTTCTCCGCCTTGCCGACGAAGTCCAGGAACTTGTAGGCCGCGTCCTTGTTGGGGCTCCCCTTCAGGATGACCCAGCTGTCGAGGGTGAAGAGCGCTCCGTCCCACACCATGCCGAAATTCTTCTTCTCGTTCTTGTTCGCGGTGTCGATGCGGCCATTGTAGACCGAGGTCATCGCCACCTCGCCGGAGGCGAGCAATTGCGGCGGCTGGGCGCCGGCCTTCCACCACACGATGTCGCCCTTGATGGTGTCCAGCTTCTTGAACGCGCGATCGACGCCTTCGTCGGTCGCCAGCACCTTGTAGACGTCCTTCGGCGCGACGCCGTCGGCCATGAGGGCGATCTCCAGCGTGGTCTTTGGGCCCTGACGCAGGGCGCGCTTGCCGGGAATCTTCTTGATATCGAAGAAGTCGGCCCAGCCGCCGGGGGCCTGCTTCAGCTTGTCCTTGTCGTAGCCGAGAACGAAATCGTAGAGGATGGCGCCGACGCCGCAGGGATTGACTGACGGCGGGATATAGGCGGCTTCGCCGCCGATTTTGGAATAATCCAGCTTCTCGAACAGGCCCTCCTCGCAGCCGACCGCCAGTTCGTCGCTCTCGACCTGGACGACGTCCCAGGTGGCGGCGCCGCCCTGCACCTTGGCGCGCAACACACCGACGCCGCCGTCCCAGGACTCGTCGTTCATGGGAATCCCGGACGCCTTCTTGAACGGCTCGAAATAGACCTTTTTCTGCGCATCCTGATATGCGCCGCCCCATGACACGACGGTGAGGTCACGCGCTTGCGCGACCGTCGCCAGCGCAGCGCTGGCGCTCAATGCCGCAGCCAAGCCCAGAGCCATCTTGCCAATCTTGCGCTTCAGCATGGTCTTTGTTCCTTCTTCATGTGAGTTGCATTGAGGTTGATCGATGCGGATCCGCTGGCGTGGGATCAGGCGGGATCGAGGGCCAGGCAATCCTCGGGGCGGAACGTGACGAAGACGCCTTCGCCAGGTCTTAGGCTGCCATGTCTCAGGCTGTCATGCGCTCCCGGCTGAAGCTTGACCATGAACTCCCCGTTGCCGGCGACATCGAGCACGGCGAGCGCGTGATCGCCGAGATAGATGGTGTTCTGCACCCTGGCCGGCAGCCGGTTCGGTCCTTCGCCGGAGGTGCCATCCAGGACGATGGCGACGCGCTCCGGCCGCACCGACAGGGAGGTCGATGCGCCCGCGCCTGATACATTGATCGCCCGTGCGGTCACGGCGCCGCCACCAGCTAGCACGACGCGGCAATAGCCCTTGTCGACCGTCTCGACGGTGCCAGGGAGCACATTGTTCTCGCCGATGAAGTGCGCGACGAAGCTGTTCACCGGATGCTCATACAGCGCATCGGGCCTGTCGATCTGCTGCACGATGCCGTCGTTGAACACGGCGATGCGGTCCGACATGGTGAGCGCTTCACTCTGATCGTGGGTGACGTAGACGATCGTGATGCCTGTGGTCTCGTGCAGTTGCTTGATCTCCAGCTGCATCTGCTCACGCAGGCGCTTGTCGAGGGCACCAAGGGGCTCGTCCATCAGCACGAGTTGCGGATTGAAAACCAGCGCGCGAGCCAGCGCCACGCGCTGCTGCTGACCGCCGGACAGCTGCCCGGGTCGCCGATGCGCCAGGGTCTCCATCTTGATCATGCGCAACGCTGCCCCCACGCGCTCCTGCGCTTCCGCCTTGTTCGTCTTGCGAACGGACAGCGGGAAGGCGATGTTCTCCGCGATCGTCAGGTGCGGAAACAGGGCGTAGTTCTGGAACACCATGCCGATGTCGCGCTTGTGCGGCGGCACGTTCTTGATCGGGCGATCCGCGAGATAGATCTCGCCATGGGTCGGCACCTCGAAGCCGGCCAGCATCATCAGCGTGGTCGTCTTGCCCGAGCCCGACGGGCCGAGCAGGGTGATGAACTCGCCCTTCCTGATGTCGAGATCGAGGTTCTTCACCACGAGGTGCTCGCCATCATAGGTCTTCTGAATGCCGGAAAAGCGTACCAGTGCCGGCGCAGGTGTGACCATGCCGGCTTCCATGTCGTCCTCGCGTTATCAGCTACGGTGCTGCCACGACCTCGCCCGAGGTTGCGAGGAACAGCTTAGCATCCTCCGACGAGAATGCCAGCGGCGGAAGTGACGAAGGTGCGTGCGAGCCTGGAGAGTGAAGGCTGGGCTACATCCCCGACAGCTTCGTCACGAACACGTTCAGCGAGCCGCCGGCTTCCGCGACCACGCGCAGGGTCTTGGAATCGAAGGCGATGTCGGCGAGAGTCAGGCTGTCGATCTTGGCCTCGACCTTGAGGCCGTCCTCGCTCTTCTGGTAGTCGGCGATTGCGGCCGCGATCTTCTCGCGGGCGTTCGCAGCGATCGGCTTCAGATCGAGCGTTGCCCTCTGCAGCAGCGCCTGCTGCATCTGCGGCACGACCGCGCGTGCGGCGGCGCCCAGCAGGCCGAAGGCGGCCTCGGATTCCACCGCGAGCTGGATGTCGGCGAGCCGCAGCGTCTGTTGCGCCTGGTCGAGCACCGGGCGGCCCCAGATGTGCACCGTCGCCTCGGCGCCGAGGCCGAACCAGCTCTTCTTCTCCTTGGCGCGCACCAGAAGCGAGATCAGCAGCCGGTCACCCGAAGGGATCACGTTGGCGCTCTTGACGGTGACGTCGACCGGGCCGGAGCCGTCCTCGGGATAGGTACGGCCGACCATCTGCGCTGCGATCAGCTTGTTGATCTCGGTGAAAGGCACGTCGATCGGCACGCCGATGTTCACACCGGTGCCGGTCGGCGGCACGATCGAGATCTTGTCGGGGAACGGACACTCCGGCTTGGTCGGGGTCGAGGTGACGCGTGTCTCGGCTTCGAGGCCGAGCAGCAGCGTCACCGCCTGCGCATCGACGCGCGGCTGCGCCGCGATCGCGCGCACCGGCTTCATCTCGAGCCAGAGCGGCGGCAGCGCGGTCGCGGAGCCTGAGCCTTGCAGCGGAATCGAGCGGCACGCCTTGGCCCATTGCACCCTGGCGTTCTCCCGCAGCGAAGGATCGTTGCGGATGCGTTCTGCGACCGCGTTGATCTGCTCGCCGACCGTCTTGTCGATCAGCGGCTTCACCTGCGCCGGCACGTTGACCTTGGCGCCGGCGACCGAGAGATTGGTGTCGCCGAGATTGACCTGGGCGCCGAGATTGGGCTCCAGATACCAATTGGCCGCGAGCTTCGGCCGCGAGGTGACGACCACGTTGCCCTTGATCTCGGCGCTGGCGTTCAGGTTCTTGATGTTGACCGCGCCGATCCGTTTGGCCGCGTCGCCGCCGAGCACGCTGCCCAGTGCGTCGCCGAGCGCGCCTGTGGCTTTCGACGACAGCGAGCCCGTCACGTTCAGCCTGCCGGTGAGCGGCGTCGAGATCGTCAGCACGTCCTTGTCGCCGACAGCCGCCATCGGGCCGCGCGCGGCGGTCCAGCCGATATCGGCGTTCTCCAGGATCTGCGAGATCGGGTTATCGGCCTTGCCGGCGAAATTGCGCGGCGCGGCCTTCTCGGCCTGCTCGCGGATCGCAGATATCGCGATGGCGACCGGCGCGACGACGATGGAACTCTTCGAGGCCGGCGGCAGCGGCGGCAGTTGCGCGACCGGCGGCGCCGAATTCGTCGCGCGCGGTGACACGAAGTCCATCGCCTTCAGGCTGATGAAGAACGACGCCACGAGCACTGCGAGGCCGATCAGGATGGTCTTCAGATTCAACGTCAGTCGCATCAATCCCCCAAGCAGCCCCGGCGGGGATTTTACAGGGCGGGTGAGGAGGGCGCTAGAGCGCACCGGTGGGTGGAATTGGGGCGAACAGGTTAACGGTTGTGAACGCGCCGTTACCAAGCGTTCAAGCATTGCGGGGCTAAAGCGCGATGCGATTAGGATGAATCGTCATCGCGCTTTAGGCTGTTGTTTAAGCATGATCTTTTCGGAAAACCGCTGCGCACTTTTCCGGATCATGCTTTATCCGCGCCGAGGACGGCGGACCGCTCTCACACTGCCGCGATTGCCGCCGCCGCAGAAGAAGCGGTCGCCGCCGTCGGATTCCAACCCCGACACCACCGTCCCGGCGGGCAGGTCGAGCTGCTCCAGCACCTTGCCCGTATCAGGGTCGATTCGTCGCACATCGCTCTCCTCGCCTTCCCAGGTGCCATGCCAGAGCTCGCCGTCGACCCAGGTCACCCCGGTCACGAAGCGCCTGCTCTCGATGGTGCGGAGGATCTTTCCCGTTTCGGGATCGACCTGATGGATCTTGCGCTCGCGATATTGTCCGACCCAGAGCGAGCCCTCGGCCCAGGCAAGGCCGGAATCGCCGCCGCCGCCGGGTGCCGGAATGGTGCTGAGCACCTTGCCCGAGGCGGCATCAATTTTCTGGATGCGATCCTCGGCGATCTGGAACAGGTGCCGGCCGTCGAACGCCGTTCCCGCATGCGCGGCGACGTCGATGGAGCGCGCGATCTTTCCGCTGGCCGGATCGACAGCGTTCAACTTGTCGCCGGATGCGAACCAGACATGCCTGCCGTCATAGGTGACGCCATGCACGGCCTCGACGCCTGGAAAGGGTCCATACTCGGTGACGATCTCGGCCGCTGAACGTTTCATGTGCTCGATCCCTGTGCTGCGCGCACCCTACGTCTTCAGGAGCGGCGTGGGGAGTAACAAGCCTGTCGGGAAACCCGGAATAGGCGGCGTCATCCAGCGGCGTGCCCGTCCGTATCCGAAGCACTGCACCTTATGCGACCGCGCCAGCTCCTCGAGCGCCCGCTGCACGGTGCGCGGACTGATCCCAAGCGCAAGTGCGAGCGCCGAGCTCGACCATGGCTCGCCGTCGGCGAGAAAGGCGAGGACGGCGGCGTGCTTCTCTTCGAGGGGCCGCGCCAGCACGAGGACGTCGCGCGTCTTCCGCGGCGCCAGCACAAAGCCCGGCTTCGTCGCGCTGATGTCGGCCAGAGGCTTGAGCTGGGTGCGGAGCCGTCCGATCTCGACACGCAATCGCGCGCGGTGCGACTCATCGGCGTGCCTTGCCTGGAAGGCGCCCGATATCAAACTCTCTCGCGAGACATCGGCGGGCCATGCCTGCGCCAGCAGGCGAGCGAGCGCGAACAGCACGGGCCGCGTTCCGAGCGACACGACGACGCCTTGCCTGCGCACGACATGATGGAAGGTGTCCACGACGAGCGCTGTCGAGGTTGCCAGTCTTTCGACCTCTCCGAGCAGCAACGGGTGTTCGCTGCCGCGCGCGATCAGGCGCGCTGCCGGCGTGTCGAGTATGAGGCTCGCGCTGTCGACCTCGGCCACGAGCGCCGGGATCTTGGCCAGCCGCGCTGCGTGAGCCGCGCGGCTGAGTGCCGCGCGCGCCTCTTTCGTTCTGAGCCGCCTGATCGCGATGCCGGCGAGCACGAGCTCGCGGACGACTTGAGATGCGGGCGGGAGCGGCGTGGGACGGACCTCGGCCAGCGTGCGCTCGGCCTCATCGAGGCGCCCGACCAGAAGGAAACGCCGCGCCTCGATATGGCCTGCATGGGCGGCATTGGCGAGATCGCCATGGTTTTCGAGCGTCGCGCGTGCCGCCGCGAGGGTCTTCACCGGCCAGCTCAGATCGCGCGAGACCAGTGCGATCTCGGCTTCGGCCACCACGCATCTTGCCCGTGCCACCGCCTCGCGTGGACCGAAGACGCGCGCGGCGCTTCGCAGCAGCGTCTTGGCCTTGGCGAGATCGCCGAGCTGCGCCATCGCGATGCCGCGCAGTGCGAGCGAGGGCGCATCGTTGCGCAACGCAACGCGGTTCAGCGCGCCGAGCGGATCGCCGGCCTCGAGCGCGCGCGCCGCGGCGGTGATCAGCGACTCCATGTCAATCCCGCCACACTTGTTACTCCCACCGCGCAGCTGTCCGGTGCCAGAAATCGCTGACGGCCGACAATGTGCGGCGAGAGGCGATCGGTTCCGCGACCGTCAGAGCGGGGCGCGGAATGGCCGCCCGAGCAAGAGGTTTGGAGAGCCATCATGACATCAGCTGAAGACGCAGTGACTAACGGACAGGCCGCCATGCAAACACCGCCGGTGGTGTCGCCGCAGGATTGGGAGGCAGCCCGTCAGCAACTGCTCGTGAAGGAAAAGGCGCATACCCGTGCCCGCGATGCCCTGGCCGCCGAGCGGCGTCGCATGCCGTGGATGGCGGTGGACGAAACCTATGCGTTCGAGGGGCCCGGCGGCAAGCTCAGCCTGCGCGACCTGTTCCAGGACCGGCGGCAGCTGATCGTCTACCGGGCATTCTTTGAGCCCGGCGTGTTCGGCTGGCCCGATCATGCCTGTCGCGGTTGCTCCATGGTGGCCGACCAGGTCGCTCATGTCGCGCATCTGAACGCCCGCGACACCACGCTCGTCTTCGCCTCGCGCGCGCCGCAGGCCGACATCGTCAGGCTGAAGAAGCGGATGGGCTGGACCATGCCATGGGTCACCATCACCGACGGCTTCGATGCCGATTTCGGCGTCGGCGAATGGCACGGAACGAACGTGTTCTACCGCGACGGGACGCGCATCTTCCGCACCTATTTCGTCAAGAGCCGGGGCGACGAGCAGATGGGCGGCACCTGGAACTATCTCGACATCACGCCGCTCGGCCGCCAGGAGGTGTGGGAGGATTCGCCGGAGGGCTATCCACAGACGCCGACCTACAAATGGTGGAACTGGCACGACAGCTACACCGAAGGCGCCGCGCCCGACAAGAAATGGGTCGAGATCTCGGACGCCGGCGAGAAGGCCCTTCGCGAGGAGGCCGCGGGGGAACGAAGATGACCGCCAGCTGTCCCGCCGCCGCTGCCGGCCGCGACGGCATCGTGGCCGCGCGTCACCTCGCCAGCTGGCTCGGTCTGGCAGCCACGCCGACCTTCGCGATCATGGCGCTGCTGACCGCCGTGCTCGGCGGCGGTCCGGCGGACGTGCTCTGCTCCGCAGGACAGGGCCCCGTGCTGGGCGGAATGGTGCCGATGTATCTGTTGATGAGCGCGTTTCACGCATCGGCGTGGCTGCGGTTGATTGCGGAGCGAAGGCGCGCCGCGCGTCGGTAGGTGCGGATGACTCCGGCACAAACAAAAAAGCCCCGGCCTCGCCGGGGCCGCATCGTCACGAGCCTTGTTCGCCGAAGTGCAAGGCCATCAGGATCTCATCGTAGTATCGGCCGTCCTGCTTCAGCGCGTTCACCTCGCGACCGTATACGACGAAGCCGGCGGCCGTGTAGAGGCGCAAGGCGGCCTCGTTCTCGCTGACGACTGCGAGTTGCAGCTGTTCGACGCGGGTCGCAGCGTGTGCCGCGACCGCGTCGGCGAGCCTCCGGCCCGTACCGGATTTGCGCGCCTGCGGCCGCACATACATGCCCCAGAGCACCGCCTTGTGCTCAGTCTTCACGCCGTCCACGCGGCGAAAGCCGGCAACGCCCACGAGCTCCTGGGCGCAGAAGGCGCCGAAGACATCCGATGTCATGAGGCGCTCCTCAAACCAGGCGAGGGGTTTTCCCTGCTCGCGCGCGAATGTGCTGGAGTAGGCCTCGGGATGAGCGGCGAGCGCCTCCAGCCTGATCTCGCGGTAGAGCATGGCGTCGGCAGGTGTCAGCAGTTTGATCATGGCTAAGACAGATGTGCCAGCGGCAGGGGCGCGTCGGCCTTGAGGGTCTGGATCGCGATGCTGCTGCGGACCTCTTGCACAATCGGCAGGTTCAGCAGCTTGTCGACCAGGAAGCGCTGATAGTCCTCGAGCTCGGGCACGACGATTTCGAGCAGGTAATCGGCCTCTCCGGCGACGAGGTGGCAGGCAACGACCTCGGGCATGGCGACGACAGTCCTCTCGAAGCTCAACGCCTGGTCGTTGGCGTGGCCGCTGATCTTGACGCCGAGAAAGGCCGAGAAGCCGAGCCCGAGACGGCCACGCCGCAAGGAGGCGCGATAGCCGTCGATATATCCCTCCTGCTCCAGTCGTCGCACGCGCCGCAGGCAAGGCGATGGCGACAAGCCGACCCGGTCCGCTAGCTCGATATTGCTCAGTCGTGCATTGGTCTGGAGTTCGGTGACGATGCGCCGGTCGATCGCATCCAGCTCGCATTTTGGCATGAACCGCATCCCGTTGGATCAAGAAGGGCACGATGTTGCGCCCGAGCCGTCGAGACTAGCCCAGTTCGCAAGGACATGCCTCGGCTTTCCATGGGATGGAGTGCTCCGATCCTGCCGCTGATGGAGTGAACCATGACCGAAAGCCCGACTCTCGCGCCCCTGCTGGAGGCTGTCGAGCGTTACTTCACGCTGATGTACGACAATGACGTTTCGCAGTTCGACCGCGTTTTTGCGCAGACTGCGCAGCTCCACGGCATTCGCGATGCTGAATTGCGGATATTGCCGGTTCGCGACTACAGAACCCTGCTGTCGTCGACGCCTTCGCCCAAATTCAAGGATGCACCGCGGCTTCAGGAGGTATTGCTGATCGACGTGGTGTCGCCGGCGCAAGCGCTCGTGAAGGTTCGGGTTCGGATCGATGTGCTCCAGTACGTCGACTACCTGGCGTACCACCGCATCAATGATACTTGGTTGATCACGGCGAAATCGTTCCACATCGAGCGACGGTATGAGCCGCCGGTCTCCTAGCGCTGCAGCGGTTCCTATTGGCTGCCGGTCGATTGCAGATACGCAAACACCTTGCCCGCTTCCTCGGCCGAGACGCCGCCATAGGGCTGCATCTTGTGGCCGGACACGACCTCGTCCGGCTTGACCATGAAGCGGGTGAGCTTGTCCTGGTCCCAGACGAAGCCCGCTTCCTTCATCGACGAGGAGTAGTTGTAGTCCGGCAGCGCGCCGGCCTTGCGTCCGACGATCTTGTTGAGGTTGGGACCGAGCCGATTGTCGCCCTCCTTCATGGAGTGGCAGGTGCGGCAGGAGTTGTTGAAGGCCTGCTGGCCTGTATCGTCACTGGCGGGTTGCTGCGCGAGCGAGAAGGGCGCGAAGAAGAGCAGCATCAGTGCCCCGGCGCCGATCATCGCGTGCACCCATGCTCTTGACGAACGTTGCAGGCGTGGTTGCATTTGCGCCTCCATCGGAGATCGCGCCGCAGCAAGCGCGTCGGGATGTCGAGGGCAAACAAAGACGGCCCCGGCGGGTTCCGGGGCCGCTTGCGTCACAATGTCCGGCCGCTCAGCGCGTCGCAGCGCCGAGCTCGGCCCTGCGTTCGGTCATCGGCAGCACGATCACCTTGGTGCCGACGTTGACGCGGGAATAGAGGTCGGTGACGTCCTCGTTGGTCATGCGGATGCAGCCGGAGGAGACGTGCCTGCCGATGGTCTCTGGCGCGTTGGTGCCGTGGATGCGGTAGATGGTGCTGCCGAGATACATGGCGCGGGCGCCAAGCGGGTTGCCGGGGCCGCCGGCCATGTGGCGCGGCAAATAGGGCTGGCGGGCGATCATCTGGGGCGGTGGGGTCCAGTCCGGCCATTCGGCCTTCCGGCTCACCGTCTGGATGCCGGACCAGGTGAAGCCGTCGCGCCCGACGCCGATGCCGTAGCGCAGCGCCTGGCCGTTACCGAGCACGTAATAGAGATAGGTGTTTGGCGTATCGATGATGATCGTGCCCGGCGCCTCGCGCGTCGCATAGGAGACGGTCTGGCGGCGGAAGCGGGCCGGCATCTCGACCGTGTCCTGATCTTCCGAAGGCGCGGCCTGGTAAGGCGTTGCCTGATAGGGCTGGATCGGCTGCGGCGCGGCCATCGGCGGCAGCGGCTGGAAGAGAGGGAAAAGCTGCGCGGGCGCGGCGTTGGCTGCGCCTGCGAATGCGATTGCGGAGATCGCGGCTGCACTGAGCGCAACGGCGCGCGAAAACGTCTTGAACGCGTCCAGATTGAACATTGATCGCCCCTGTTGGCTCGGTGTTTCTGCTCACCGCGGCACCGTCTCGGTGCTCCGTTGCCCAAAGTCCTAACGGGAAAACGTTTCGGGACATTTGCGCGGAAAGCCGAAAACGGTTTCGTCGCGGAAAGGATTGTTTCATGACGGTTTCGTGGCTCCGCGAGCCCGTTAACGAACAAAACAGCAGGCCGACACTTCTGTGACGTCACACGCCTGAAATATCCTTCGTTGATGGTCGATGCCTGAGAATCATCAAACTCTCGGGATTTCCCCATGCGGGTATTAATCGCGACTGACGCCTGGCATCCGCAGGTCAACGGCGTGGTCCGGACGTTGACCTCGCTGGCGAATGCGGCCAAGGCCCTCGACGTTGAGATCGACTTCCTCACCCCGGACGGCTTTCCGTCCTGGCCGCTGCCGACCTATCCCGGCCTGCGCGTCGCGTTGCCGAGCGCCAAGGAGATCGCGCGGCGGATCGAGAGGGCGGCGCCGGACGCGCTGCACATCGCGACCGAGGGTCCGATCGGCTGGGCGGCGCGGGCCTATTGCCGCCGCAACCGACTCGCCTTCACCACCTCCTACACGACGCGTTTTCCGGAATATGTCGCGGTGCGGACCGGCATCCCGGCCGCCGTCGGCTATGCCGTGCTGCGCCACTTCCACGATGCCGCCGCCATGACGATGGTGGCGACGCCCTCGCTGCGGCAGGAGCTGTCCGAGCGCGGCTTCAAGCGGCTCGGCTTCTGGACGCGCGGCGTCGACACCGAGCTGTTCCATCCCGATTCTCCGGCCAGGCTCGACCTGCCGCGGCCGATCTTCATGACCATGGGCCGCGTCGCGGTGGAGAAGAATCTCGAAGCCTTCCTCTCGCTCGACCTGCCCGGCACCAAGGTCGTCGTCGGCGACGGGCCGCAGAAGGCGGCGCTCGAAAAGAAGTATCCCGACGCGGTCTTCCTCGGCGAGAAGAAGGGCGCGGATCTGACCGCGCATCTCGCCGCTGCCGACGTCTTCGTGTTTCCGAGCCTGACCGACACCTTCGGCGTGGTGCAGCTCGAGGCGCTCGCCTGCGGCACGCCGGTTGCGGCGTTTCCGGTGACGGGACCGAAGGACGTCATCGCCGATCACCCGATCGGCGCCATCGACCACGATCTACGCACCGCGTGCCTGCGCGCGCTCACCATGTCGCGCGAGACCTGCCGCAATTTCGCGCTGGAGCGCTCCTGGGAGAACAGCGCGCGCCAGTTCGTCGGCAATCTCACCTCTCTTCAACCCAGCCGCGTCTTGCGTGCCTCGCCTCGCATGGCGCGGCGGCCGGTGCGCAGCTGATCGTCAATTCGAACCACAGCGAGAACCCCATCGATGGCTAAGATCATGAACCTTGACGGCACGCAGCAGCTCGACCTCACCCGTGGCACGGTCGAGCAGGCCTATGACCGTTGGGCGCCCGTCTACGACCTCGTGTTCGGCGGCGTGTTCGCCAAGGGGCGGCAGGCCGCGATCGCGGCCACCAACAAGATCGGCGGCCGCGTGCTCGAGGTCGGTGTCGGCACCGGCATCTCGCTGCCGCTCTATGCCCCCAACCTCCGCATCTTCGGCACCGACATTTCGGAAGCGATGCTGGACAAGGCGCGCCGCCGGGTGAAGGAGCAGAAGCTGAAGAACGTCGAGGGCCTCGCGGTGATGGACGCCGAGAAGCTCGAATTCCCCGACAATTCCTTCGACGTCGTGATGGCGCAATATGTCGTCACCGCGGTGCCGAACCCGGAGAAGGCGCTCGACGAATTTGCCCGCGTGCTGCGTCCGGGCGGCGAGCTGATCATCCTGACCCGCGTCAGCGCCGATGCGGGCATGCGTCGCTTCATCGAGCAGAAGCTTCAGCCGGTGGTGCGTCCGCTCGGCTTCCGCACCGCCGAGTTCGCCTGGTCGCGTTACGCCAAATGGCTCGCCGGTGCGAACGGCATCGAGCTCGCCGAGCGCCGTCTGATTCCGCCGCTCGGTCACTTCTCGCTGGTGCGCTTCCGCAAGGTCGGCGTCGCCAAGGCCGCGTAACTGCCACTCCTCATGGTGAGGAGGCGCATAGCGCCGTCTCGAATCATGAAGGCCTCGGTGCTGCAGCCGGGCCTTCATCCTTCGAGACGCGCGTTCCGCGCTCCTCAGGATGAGGAGAGAGTGTGAACCGTGCGTCATCGCGCCGCTGCACATCGTCACATGACAAAATGATGATGTCACACGGCCTACATCGAATCCCTGTAATCCCGGACCCGAAAGCATTTGGGGGAGAGCATGATCAAGAATTATCTCGAGCAGCTGCGGATCCAGCGCTGGGACGACCATCGCTACTATCACCACAGCCGCATCAATCAGAGCCTGCACTTCGTCAGCGCGCTGAGCTTCCTCTTCGCCTATGTCTGGCTGTTCATCGACCCCGTGGTCTCGGCGCTGGTCGGCTGGCTGGTCTCGATGACCTCGCGCCAGGCCGGTCACTTCTTCTTCGAGCCGCACACCTACGACCACATCAACCAGGCGACGCACGAATACAAGGAAGAGATCAAGGTCGGCTACAACCTTCAGCGCAAGGTGGTGCTGATGACGATCTGGGCGCTGTCGCCGCTGGTCTTGCTTGTCGATCCCACGTTGTTTGGGCTGTTCACGCCCTGGACGAGCGCGACCGACTTCATGCGTCAGGTCGCCAAGATCTGGCTCGTGGTCGGCGGCGGCGGCCTGTTGTTCCGCACCGTGCACCTGTTCTTCATTCGCGACGTCGAGACCGGCCTCGTCTGGATGACCAAGATCCTGACCGATCCGTTCCACGACCTGATGCTCTATCGCAACGCGCCGCTGGCGCTGATGCGCGGCGAGCTGATGGACCCCGGTCTGCACCTCAACCCCGAGCACACGCTGGGCTTCATCGATGAGCCCGTGCTCGAAGAGCAGCACGCCTGAGCGCGCTGGTATCACACGACACTCCGATGTCTGATGGTTACGTCATGCCCGGCCTCGTGCCGGGCATCCACGTCTTGGGGGCTGCTTCTTCGCCTCTCCCCGCGTGCGGTCGGACAATCGCATATGGTGCAAACAATGCAGCGGCATCGGGAGTGGGCTCCCTCTCCCGCTTGCGGGGGAGGGCTGGGGTGGGGGTGTCTCCGCGTCGGGATTGTCGGGGATTATTGAGGATGTCCCTGTGTGGCGAGAACCCTCACCCGCCGCGCGCGGGACGATGCTTTCGCATCGCCCGGGACGCGTCGGCCTCTCCCGCAAGCGGGAGAGGCGGAGCAAGCGTGCGCGGTGCGGCCTCAGCGCCCGAGACGCTTGGCCAGCATCTCTTTCAAAATCTGCCGCTTGATGTTCTTGTTGGTGAGCACGCCGTCGTGCCACCAGAAGCCGTCGGCCTTCATCTTTTCGGCGGCGCGGACGAAGCGTTCGGCGACTTCGGTGAAGTCGGCGTCGGTGTAGTTGAGGCTGAAGATCAGCCGGCCGGTGCCGACCCAGCTCAGCGCCAGGCCCTCGGCGCGCAGGTAATATTGCAGCATCCAGTTGTAGCGGGACGGCGTGGTGTATCTCACCGTCCAGATCGAGGAGAAGTTGGCGAACCGCACCGGCAGGTCGGTGTCGGTCATCATCTGGTTGAGCTTTTCGACGCGGCCGTTCCAGGTCTCCTCCAGCCCGTCATAGACGGCGCGGAAGTTGGGGCTGGCGAGCCGGCTCAAGAACTCGTCCATCGCCGTCATGACGTAGGGATGCGAGTTGAAGGTGCCGCGGGCGAAGCAGATGTCGGCGGGACGATCGTCGCGGAAGCGGCGCATCAGTTCCTTCTTGCCGCAGACCACGCCGACCGGCAGGCCGCCGGCGAGGCTCTTGCCGTAGGTGACCATGTCGGCGCGCACGCCGAAATATTCCTGGGCACCGCCGGCGGCGAGGCGGAAGCCGACGAAGACCTCGTCGAAGATCAAGACGATGCCGCGTTCGGTGCAGACCTCGCGCAGCTTCTTCAGCCACTCCGTGTAAGCAGCCCGATCGAAATTGCCGCCGCGGGAAGAGTCGACCAGCGAGGAATTGCCGGGCGCGTTGGCGTTCGGGTGCAGGCCCTGCAGCGGATTGACCAGCACGCAGGCGATATCCTTGCGCGTCTTCAGCACGTGCAGGGTCTTCTCGGACATCTCGGCGAGGGTGTAGGTCTCGTGCGCGGCGATCGGGTTGCCGACGCCGGGCTGCACGTCGCCCCACCAGCCGTGGTAGGCGCCGGCGAAGCGGACCAGATGGGTGCGCTTGGTGTGGTAGCGCGCCAGCCGTACCGCCTGCATCACGGCTTCAGTGCCGGACATGTGGAACGAGACTTCGTCGAGGCCCGAGATCTGGCACAGCCGGGTCACGTTCTCGAGGATAACGGGGTGGTAGGGGCCGAGCACCGGTCCGAGCGCGTGCGCCCGCTTCTCGGCGCCCTCGATGCACTCCTTGTAGAAGTCGTTGCCGAAGATGTTGACGCCGTACGAGCCGGTGAGATCGTAAGACGTGTTGCCGTCGACATCGGTGACGGTGACGCCGCGCGAGGACTCCACGAAGGTCGAGGTGCCCAGGTGCTCGCGGACGAGACGCGAGAACTGGAACGGCACGCGGTAGCTCTCGGTGAAGTTCAGGTCGGAGATCTTTTCCGCCGCCTCCTTGGTCATCGCGCGTCCCATGGGGTAGCGCTCGGCGTAGAGGCGGGCGAGGCGGAAGAAGCCGTCTTTGCGTTGCGCGGCGATGTTCGCCGGCGCACCGTCGCAGGAGAAATAGTCGTTCTCTCCGTACTCGTAGAACGGCAGCAGCCGCGCTACCCGGCGCGACATCTTGGAATGCCCGGCGAGCGACCGGTGCTTGGCGCGGGAGAGTTCGATGCGCGCCTTGAGCTTCGGGAAGGCGGCGGCAGCGGATGCTGCGGCGGCCACGGACATCGAGAGAATCGGGAGTGTCGTTTCCATGACAACAAGCGCTAACCCTGCGAGCTGACAGATTCATGACAGTCAAAGCCCTCATCGCCACTTTCACCCAGCAGGAAGACCTCAACTTCCTGCTGACCAACCGCATCCCCCGCGCCGCCCTGACGCGCTTCATGGGCTGGTTCTCCAAGGTCGAGAATCCGCTCGTCCGCGACTTCTCGATCGCGCTGTGGAAGTTGTTCTCGGACCTCGATCTGTCGGAGGCGCGCAAGACGCATTTCAAGAGCCTGCACGACTGTTTCACCCGGGAGCTGAAGCCGGGCCTGCGGCCGTTCGATCCGGATCCGGCGGTGGTGGCGAGTCCCTCCGATGGAATCGTCGGCGCCCACGGCAAGATCGCCGACACCGAGCTGTTCCAGGTCAAGGGTGCGCCCTATTCGCTGCTCGACCTGCTCGGTGATTCCGCGCTGGTCGACCAGCACCGCAACGGCTCCTTCGTCACGCTGCGGCTGACGTCGAGCATGTATCACCGCTTCCACGCGCCCTATGACGCCCATATCGAACGCGTCACGCTGATCCATGGCGACGTCTGGAACGTCAACCCGATCGCGCTCAAGCGCGTCGAGCGTCTCTTCTGCAAGAACGAGCGCGCGGTGATCCGCACCCGCCTCTCCACCGGCGAAGCGGTGACACTGGTGCCCGTTGCGGCGATCCTGGTCGCGAGCATCCGGTTGCACTTCCTCGACATGGTGCTGAACGCGCAGACGAAGGGGCCGGTCAATTTCCCTTGCGACGTCAACGTTGCCAAGGGCGAGGAGCTCGGCTGGTTCGAGCACGGCTCGACCATCATCATCCTGGCTCCCGGCGATTTCAACTTCTGCGACGGCATCGCCGAGGGCTCGCGCGTTCGTGCGGGTCGAGCGCTCTTGAGGAGAAAGTAGCCTTCAATCTGCCGTCCCCGCTGGCTATATCGTCTGTCGGGGACGACGATTTTTGGATGTGTGAGCGATGGCGCGGGCGCCGGTCTTGGCCGCGGGGGGTATTGTGCTGCGGCGTGGTTCGGCGCCGTTGATCGCGGTCGTGCGTCAGCGCAAGCGCAACGAATGGGTCCTCCCCAAGGGCAAGCTCGACGACGGCGAGACGCCGAAGGAAGCCGCGCGCCGCGAGGTGCTGGAGGAGACCGGCCACGATGTCGCCGTGCACGAATTTCTGGGCACCCTCGTTTATCAGTCCGGCGGGCGCTTCAAGGTCGTGCATTTCTGGCGGATGGAAGCTGACGGCGGACCGGTCCGCAAGCTGATGAATGACATCAAGGCGGTCGACTGGCTGACGCTGGACGATGCGATTGCCCGCCTGTCGCGCGAATATGAGCGCGCGTTCCTCAACCAGGTCGGCCCGATCGCGCTTGCTGCGGCGGGGCTTCCATCGTCGCCGCCGCCCGAGCCGGCGCAAGCGGCCGATGACATCGATACCGCCTTGCAGACGCTGACGCCGGCCGAGGCGGCCTCTGTCGATGAGCTGCGCCACGGCCTTTTGCAGAAGGTGAAGGCGTGGCTGCGCGGCGAGGCGTGAGCGCTCGCTGCGCTGTCAAATCGGTCTGCAAGTCGATGCGGTCGCGGTTACGCCAGCTCGTTCCAAGTCGTCACTGCGAGCGCAGCCAAGCAATCCAGAATCTTTCCGCGGAGGGACTCTGGATTGCCGCGCTGCGCTCGCAATGACGAGGAGAAAGAGCTGATTGCGTTCAAACCCGAGCCTCACGCTGAGGCGACGCTGTCACCGCCGCTCTCTCCTGTCCCTCGGGGCCGGCGCCAGCCTGCGCGGCACTACGGAGCGTTGTGCGCCGGGGAGGCGCTCCTGGAAGCCACCTTGTCGCTGCATGCCGCCTGGCTGTTGGGCCGCAGGTGGTTGAGTTGGCTGGCCAGGCTGCAATCCCGTGCGCGGCGCTTGCGGTTGTGTCTGCTGTCCGCCACCAGGCTGCATGCCTTGTCCGATGCCTGGAGCAACGGGCGGCCGACCCGTGCCTTGTTGCCGGCCTTCGCGTTGAGGCACACGTCCCTGCTCGCCTTGTCGCTGCTGCCCCTGGCCGGCGCGCGGCGTGTCTGGCTGCACGGCGCCGCCTTGTCCCTGCCGCCGTGGCGGCTGGGCGCCTTGGCGGCCTGGTGTGCTCTTCTGCTGACCCGGGCGGGTATCCTGACCGGGCCGGCCGTTCCGGCGCTGTGGTTGTTGTCCGGGTGCCGTCGTCGGCCGCAATTGCTGCTGCTGTGGCTGGACCGGCCGCGGAATGCGGCTGAGCGCGCCCGGATTGGCGCGACGGAAGTCGCGCTGCTCGGTGACGATCTGCCGGCCTGTGGTTTGCGCCAGATGCACCTGGCTGACGAAGCCGCGGTCTCGCGCGATCTGCTGCGCGGGAATCGTGATCGGTACCGCGGCAAAGCGCATGATGCCGCCGGCGCCGCGTGCGCCGGGCCGGATCGCAAGGCCGCTGGACGCCTGCGTCAGCGCGCCGAGCCGCGTGCCGCTGGTGCGGTCGTCGACGTCGATGTGGCCGACCCGGCCATCGGCGTCGGGATAGAGCTTGATGTTGACGTTGCCGGCCCTGTTCGCCGCCGCGCCTTCCGGCACCTCGACGACGCCGGTGGTGCCGCGGATGCCGAGCGTCGCGGTCGGCGTCGTGATCTTCATGTCGCCGGTCTTCGCCACCGCTGCCGCAACGAAGGCAACCGTGCCCTTGCCGACGTCGAAGATCGCCGAATTCTGCCTGCCGCCGTCCTCGTAGACGTAATTGTCGATGGTGATCCTGGCGCTGGCCGAGAGATTGAACGTGGTGGCGTCGTGGAAGGTGATGCCGAGCGAAGAGTTCGACGAGGTCTGCACCACGTCGTTGAGATAGATGTCGTCGCGCACGCGCAGCGGATAGGAGTTCTTGTCGCGGATCACGGTCGCGATTCCCGTCATCGTCGCGACGTTGCCGATCGGCTCGACGGCGGCGGGCTGCGCGTCTGCAGACGGTGTCGGTGAGGCCGGCGTCGGGGAGGGGGCGGGTATCGGCTGCGCCTGTGCAAGCTCCACGGTATCGGACGCACAAGCCACGCTGCTGCCTGCCGGCGGCAAGGCCAGCAGGGCAAGCGCGAATGCGAAGCGGCGCCAAGCCACCAATGAAGTCACGAGGAGGTCCCGGTGAAGAACGCGAGGCGAGAGCCGCGGATTTCAGCCGGGCGCAGCTGAATGGCGGATGAACATGTGTCGGGCGGGAAGCGCGAACGTTCGGACGCTGCGCCGTGCCAGTGGATGGGACTGAGGCATCTCCACAACGTCGTGCCCGGGACAGGCCCGGCCATGACGAACATTTGCATGTGCTTGGCGGCGCGACGCGCTCCGCGCGTCAGCTCACGCGCTTCCAGGTCTGGCCGCCGCAGAACATGCCGCCGAAGGCGCAGCCCTGCACGCGCATCGCGTTCGGACCCTTCATGGCGATCGTGGAGTCGTATTTGCGGCCGGAGTCGGGATCGTGGATGCGACCGCTCCACTTCGAGCCGTCGGGCCTCATGTTGATCAGGATGCGCGCATTGGTCTTCTCGGCGTAACCGCAGAGATTGGTGCCGCACTGCTCGACGCGGACATTGCCCTTGTTGCCTTCGGTTGCCCACAGGCCGATCGGCGAGTTCGGCGCCGCCGCGGGCGCGGCGGCAACAGGAGCCGGGGCCGGCGCGGGAGCAGCAACGACGGGAGCGGGTGCGGCAACGGGAGCAGGTGCAGCAGCGGGCGCAGGCTGCGTGTTGTCGACGCCGACGGACGGAGCAGCGGCAACGGTCGCTGCCGGGGGGGCGGGCGTGGTCACGGCCGGCGCCGTGGGCGCAGCCGCCTGTACCGGAGCCGGCGCAGGCCGCGCCGTCGTGGGCGCGGGAGCCGGCGTGGTGTCGGCGTCATCGTCCTTGGAACCGCCGAGGCCCTTGAGGTTGATGTCGTTCAGCTTGATCGGCTTGTCCGACAGGCCCGGCGCGACGATGGTCACGCAATTGAGCGAGGCGCAGTTGCGTGGTGTCTCGATGCGGATGCGTTGGCCTTCGATCTGGAACGAGATCGAATTGCCGGCATGTGCGGCGGCAGTCGAAGCGAGGAAGAGCGCGGTGGCGGCGATGGAGAGCTTGTTCATGACAACCTCCGAAGTTGCGTGGTCCCGTTTGGACTGATGTCGCTTGTGGATGAAACGTGTTTCGACCCTACGCCGGGGTGGGCAGGCGTTCTGTGATGAACGTCACGACCGGCGCGCGCGTCAGGGTGAGGCAGCGCACATTCGGTCTGTGTGCTCGACCGTTTCTTCTGTTCCGGTGACGACGGGCGAGCTGCGAGTTCGGGTTGATATCCGTAGAGTTCTCGCACCAGGCGAAATGCGCATTGCTGTGCCCTCGCCCCTTGCGGGAGGGCAGCTCCGCGAGCGGGCACGGGATCACCGGGGTGAGGGGTTGTCTCCCACGAGCACAAGCGCGACCCGATAGAACCCCCGGCGCTTCGCGCCACCTTCTCCCACAGGGGCAGAAGGAAGAAAGGCGATTCGTAATGGTCGCTAGATCATGCCGAGCACGATGGCGCCGACGAAGGCCATGGCGAGGTAGGCGGTGATAACGTTCAGTCTGCCGGCGAACGTCATGAGGTCGCTCCCGATGGTCGCGCACCCTGCCGCGACCATCATGGTTAACAGAGAGTCTCCTCACGAAAAAGTCAATCTTGCTGTCGCTCATCGCCGGCAGCGTTCGCGCGGGCGCGGGCCGCTATGGTTAAGCAAGGCTGAAATCAACGTGTTGAAGAGTCTTTAAGTAAATTCACCGAACGTGCGTGCATGACGCGCGGAGTTCGTTTGTATCTCGTCGGCTCCATCGTCCTTGTTTCGCTAGCGGGTTGCGGTCGCGGCTTCTTCCAGGCCGAACGCGAACCGTGGCGGGCCGAGGCGGAAGCCGCATGCCTGAAATCGGGCGCGGTGAAAGAGGGTCCGGATCTCGTCCGCATCGACCCGATCTCCGGGCCGGGCATGTGCGGTGCCGAGTTTCCGCTCAAGGTTGCCGCCATCGGAGAGCCCTCGGGCACCTATGGCTTTGCCGACGAGGCGCCGCGTCCGCCGGCCAGCATCGGCGGCCAGCCGCGTTGGCCGGTGACGCAACCGCGCTCGAATTATCCGCAGAGCCGGAATGATCCGGCATCGACCTATCCGCAAGGCTCGAACTATCCGCAGGGCGCGGTGCGCCAGCCCGCCGGCTACGGCACCTCAACCGGGCCGATATCGCTGAACGCGCCGGGCGTGGCGGCGCAGGAGGACGAGATCGACCTGCCGCCCGACGGCACCGATGCCGCGGGTGCGGCGCGCTACATGAATGCACCGAGCTATCCGGCACGGCCAGCGCCTTACTCGCAGGCGCCTGCGCAGCAGCCGCTGCCGCGTCTTGGTCCTGCGCAGGGCAATCCCGTCACAACCGTCGGTCCCGTCGCGATCAAGCCGACGGCGACGCTCGCCTGCCCGATCGTATCCGAGCTCGACCGCTGGCTCGCCGACACCGTGCAGCCTTCGGCGATGCGCTGGTTCGGCGTCCGCGTCGCCGAGATCAAGCAGATCTCCGCCTATTCCTGCCGCGGCATGAACGGCAACTCGCGTGCTCACATCTCCGAGCACGCCTTCGGCAACGCGCTCGACATCTCCGCCTTCGTGCTGGCCGACGGCCGTCGCGTCACCGTGAAGGACGGCTGGCGCGGCATGCCGGAGGAACAGGGCTTCCTGCGCGACGTGCAATCGGGAGCGTGTGCGCATTTCACCACCGTGCTCGCGCCGGGCTCGAACGTCTTTCACTACGATCACATTCACGTCGACCTGATGCGCCGCGCCAGCCGCCGCCTGATTTGCCAGCCTGCAGCCGTATCCGGCGAGGAGGTCGCCGCGCGCGCGCAGTCGCGCAGCCCTTATGCGAACGCGCGCGATCCCTCCGTCACGGGCTCGCTGGGTGCGCGCAAGAGCATGGCGCGCAAGCGCGAAGAAGACGAGTACGTCGACGAGTAGCCTTCTTTTGTAGTCCGGATGGGCGCAGCGATATCCGGGCGGTCCTCCCGCATATCGCTGCGCTCGTGCAGGCTACGATCTGCCAGAAAATCACTGCGAGGCCGGCTTCGACGGAGCCGGCCCCATGCACCGCTGCACCTCACTCGGGACGTTGTAGGTGCGCATGATATGGCGGCTGTCGCGCAAGCCGGACGCCTCACGTTGGACGACGAACATCCAAAGCGCGTGGCCGGCTTCCATCACCAGCTTGCGCCTGGCCGGTTGCATCGAGGCCGGAACCTCCGAGGCTGCGTGGGCAGCGTCGAATTCGCGCAGACGCGTGAGGCTCTGTTCGAGTGCGCGGCCCATCCGTCCAAGCGCCGAGGCCTGTTCCTGGACGATCTCGTAGTGGAGGATATCGACCGGCGGGCGAAGATCACGAGACATGGCCGCCATATATAGAGCCGGCCGACCCGTATGCGCAACGCGCTGCTACTTCGTCCTGTACGCCGCCAGGAACATCCGCGTTGCGCTGTCGACCACCGCGGTCATGCGTTCCTCCGACGGCGCGGGTGCGGCCTGGAAGACGAAGGGCAGGAACAGCGAGGCCTTGCACAGCTCCATGAACTGCGAGGCGGCAAGATCGCAATCCTCGATCTTGAGCTCGCCCGAGGCGACACGGGCCTTGAGATAACCGGAGAGGCGGTTGATGGACTTGTCCAGCACGCGTCCATAATAGCGGCGGCCGACGTCGGGCATGCGTTCGGCGATCGCCATCACGGTGCGGATCGCAGATCCGCCACCGGGCCGGCAGACCAGGTGAATATAGGCGAGGCCGAACTCCTTCAGCGTGGTCTCGGCATCGCGGGCGGGATCGAAATTGAATACGACCTGACCGTGCTGGAGCGCTTCCTGCTCGAGGATGGCTTCGAACAGCGCGCATTTGTCGGCGAAGTAGACGTAGAGCGTACCCTTCGAGACCTGCGCGGCGCGTGCGATCTCGCCCATGCTGGCGCCGTCGAAACCCAGGTCCATGAACACCTTGCGGGCGCCGTCCAGGATCTGGCGGCGCTTGGAGCTGTCCTCTTCATGGACAACCTGCGGATGTTCCTTGGCAATTACAACCATTGGTTTAGGGTCTCGGAAGGTTTTTGGACCGGATCAGGGCGATGAAACCCGAATAAAGCCTTCGAGGTCGTACGGTCCCGTCCGCGAACATTGTTTATATTGACCGAACCGTTCGGTCAATGGTACTTGGAATGAGCGAGAAGGAACCGGCTGCGCAGCCGCCGCTCCTTGCTCGCACTTATTTTGGGAGGGCCTTTATGGCCGTATCGAGAGACCAGACTGCTCGCGTCCTTCGCCAGGAAGCGGTGGAGGAGCAGTCGGGCGATGATGCTGCGTCCGAGACAGCCGCACCCCATGCCGAGCAGTTGCGCGCTCATGTGCCCGAGGAAACCAAACGTCCGGCTCCGGTGGCGCCAGACAAGCCCGTGACCGACAAGCCGTCCGCACCCGCGCCAGGCGCGCCCGCCGCAGGTGCGCGCAACTCCGGCAAGCGCAAATTCGTCCTGATGGGCGTTGGCCTCGTCCTCGCGCTCGCTGTTGCGAGCTATGCCGGCTATTACACGCTGGTCGGCCGTTTCTATATCTCGACCGACGACGCCTATGTGCGCGCCAACAACACCATGCTCGGCGCGCGCGTTGCCGGCCACATCTCCTCGATTCTCGCCGGCGACAACACGCCGGTCCGTGCCGGCGATATCGTCTTCCGTATCGACGACGGCGACTACAAGATCGCGGTCGAAGCCGCCGCGACCAAGATCGCGACCCAGCAGGCCACCATCGATCGCATCGGCCGCCAGGTTGCCGCGCTCGACAGCCAGGTCGCGCAGGCCAAGGCGCAGCTCGTCTCCGCGGAAGCGGGCCTCAAGCGCGCCGACCTCGATTATGAGCGCCAGCAGGCGCTGAGCAGCAAGGGCTTTGCCTCGCGCGCCACCTTCGAGAGCTCGGAAGCCGGACGCGATCAGGGCGCCGCCGCGGTCAAGGCCGCGCAGGCCGCCTACGACGTTGCCGTCAGCAATGTCGATGTCGCCAAGGCGCAGCAGGCCGAAGCACAGGCCCAGCTCGCCGAGCTCAAGACCACGCTCGCCAAGGCCGAGCGCGACCTCGGCTTCACCGCGGTGCGTGCGCCGGTCAACGGCACGTTCTCCAATCGCCTGGTCAACACCGGCGACTTCGTCGCGGTCGGCCAGCGCCTCGGCAACATCGTGCCGCTCGACGACGTCTACATCGACGCCAACTTCAAGGAAACGCAGCTCAAGCGCATCCGCCCCGGCCAGCCGGTGACGATCAAGGTCGACGCCTACGGCATGCGCAAGTTCTCCGGCGTCGTCGACAGCATCGCGGCGGGCGCGGGCTCGGTGTTCACCCTGCTGCCGCCGGACAACGCCACCGGCAATTTCACCAAGATCGTGCAACGCGTGCCGGTCCGCATCCGCGTGCCGAAGTCGGTGGCCAAGCAGAACCTGCTCCGCGCCGGCATGTCGGTCTATGCGACCGTCGACACCAACAAGGGCGCTGCCGACGCCGACAGCGAGGTCGATCTCGACGATCCCGCGGTCCATCCGCAGTAGGATTGATCGCTCATGAGTCGCGACACCCCAGTTCCGACTGCAGCTGCGCTCCCTCTCCCGCTTGCGGGAGAGGGTTGGGGAGAGGGTGTCTCCTCTAGGGAGACTCCCCAAGAGGAGAAAGCCCTCACCCGCCGCGCTCTTCGAGCGCGTCGACCTCTCCCGCAAGCGGGAGAGGTAAGAAGAGCCCGCCGCTCCAGCCCGGGCTGATACCATGGCCGACGCCACCACCGCTTCACCCGCCATGATGGCGGCCGCCGCTGAAGAGCGCATCGCGCCGAAGCGGCTGTTCGCGTTCATCATCATGGTGTTCGGGATGTTCATGTCGATCCTGGACATCCAGATCGTCTCGGCTTCCCTCAGCGAGATCCAGGCCGGGCTGTCGGCAAGCTCCAGCGAAGTCTCCTGGGTCCAGACCGCCTATCTGATCGCCGAGGTGATCGCGATCCCGCTGTCGGGTTTTCTGTCGCGCGCCTTCGGCACGCGGCTGCTGTTTGCGATCTCGGCGGCCGGCTTCACCGCCGCGAGTCTGCTCTGCGGCTTCGCCACAACGATCGAGGAGATGATCCTCTGGCGCGCGCTTCAGGGCTTTCTCGGCGCCGGCATGATTCCGACGGTGTTCGCCTCGGCTTACACCGTCTTCCCGCGGACGAAATTCCACATCGTCGGTCCCATCATCGGCCTCGTCGCGACGCTGGCGCCGACCATCGGGCCGACGGTCGGCGGCTACATCACCGACCTGATGTCGTGGAACTGGCTGTTCTTCATCAACGTCGTGCCCGGCATCGGCATCACCATCGGCGTCCTGGCGCTGGTCGATTTCGACGAGCCGCATTTCGAACTGCTCGACCGCTTCGACTGGTGGGGCCTGCTGTTCATGGCCAGCTTCCTCGGGACGCTGGAATATGTGCTGGAGGAAGGCCCGCAATATGAATGGATGCAGGATACCTCGGTCGCGATCTGCGCCTGGATCTGCGCGATCTCGGCGATCGCCTTCTTCTGGCGCGTGTTCACGGTGGACGAGCCGATCGTCAATTTGCGTACCTTCTCCGATCGCAATTTCGCCGTCGGCTGCACGCTGCAGTTCTGCATCGGCATCGGCCTCTACGGCCTGACCTATATCTATCCGCTCTATCTCGCCCAGGTGCGGGGCTATAGCGCGCTGATGATCGGCGAGACCATGTTCGTCTCCGGCATCACGATGTTCCTGGTCGCGCCGCTGGTCGGCCGGCTGATGGCCACGCTCGACATGCGCTACATGATCGCGTTCGGCCTCATCGTGTTCGCGATCGGCTCCTACCAGATGACCTGGATCACCCGCGAATACGATTTCTACGAGCTGCTGGTGCCGCAGATCCTGCGGGGCGTCGGCATGATGTTCGCGATGGTGCCGACCAACAACGTCGCGCTCGGCACGCTGCCACCCGATCGGGTGAAGAATGCGAGCGGCCTGTTCAACCTGATGCGCAACCTCGGCGGTGCGGTGGGTCTTGCCGTCATCAACACCGTGCTCAACGACCGCACCGACCTGCACATCACGCGCCTCCAGGAACGCGTGACCTGGGGCAATGCGGCCGCGACCGAAACCCTGACCATGTTCATGCAGAAGTTCCAGGGGCTCGGCGATTCCACGTTGATGGCGATGAAGCAGCTCTCGCAGCTCGTGCATCGCCAGGCCGTGGTGATGAGTTTCGGCGACACGTTCCTCTTGCTGACGCTGTTCTATCTCGGCCTCAGCCTGCTCGTCGCGCTGCTGAAGAGGCCGGCCTCGCCGTTCGGCGCTGCGGGCGACGCGCATTAACCCGCTCCACACTCGCTGTCGTCGTCCGGCTTGACCGGGCGATCCAGTATTTGGCGGAGACTGGTGCGGCGGCGAGGCGCACCAATTTGCAACACTCATCCGTGATCTCGCGTGAGCCCCGTTGCAAATTGCAAACGGCACATCTATAAAGCGCACCTCATTCATTCGAACCGGGAGGGATTTGCATGATTTCGTCGCATTCGCAGATCGTACGCCCGCGCTCGATGATTTCCCGGCTCGGAATGTACGCGGCCTGTTAGAGGCCACTTCCGCCAGCTTCGATTGGGCCAAGGTTTCGACCAAGCGTCCCGATCGCTCCACTTCCCAAGTCAAAGTCAGTTTTGAGTGACGCCGTCCCGGTCCTTGCGGCCGGCCTGCGTCCATCGATGGAGCCGGCCCGCGCCAGGAGCGGCCGGATGATGCCATGACCTCTCTGTCAAAGAAGCCCGCCGCGATTCGCGTGGTGCTGCCCTTCGTGTTCCGGCACTGGCTGAAGCAGCCGGGGCGCGGCCTCATCGTGGCCGGCGGGCTTCTGGGTGCGACCATTGCCGACCTGTTCATGCCGTTGTTCTCGGGGCATCTGGTCGATGCGCTGACCCGCGGTCCGTCCGATCCCGATGCGCGCCACGCGGCGCTGGTCGCGTTCGGCGCCATCGTGGCGCTGGGCGCGGCGTCGATGGTGCTGCGTCTCGTCGGTCTCCAGGCGATCGTGCCGTTCACGCTGAAGATCATGTCCGACATCGCGCAGGACGCGTTCACGCGCGTGCAGCGTTTCTCGACCGACTGGCACGCGAACTCTTTTGCCGGCTCGACGGTCCGCAAGATCAGCCGCGGCATGTGGGCGGTCGACCTGCTCAACGACACCATCCTGATGGCTCTGGCACCGTCGCTGCTGGTGCTGGTCGGCTCGATGATCCTGCTCGGCCTGCACTGGACCTCGCTCGGCCTGGTGATCGCGCTCGGAGCGATCTTCTACGTCACGATCACGGTGGTGCTCTCGACGCGCTACGTCGCACCGGCGGCGCGCGTCTCCAATGCCTGGGACACCAAGGTCGGAGGCACGCTGGCGGACGCGCTGACCTGCAATGCCGTGGTGAAATCGTTTGGCGCGGAGCTGCGCGAGGACACACGGCTTGCCCGTGTCATCAAGCGCTGGCGCGTGCGCGTGCGGCGGACCTGGTATCGTTACAACTACACGGCCATGTCGCAGCTTTCCTTGCTGCTGTGCCTGCGCGCGTCCGTGATCGGCGGATCGGTGCTGCTATGGATGTCAGGTCAGGCCTCGCCCGGCGACGTCACCTATGTGCTGACGAGCTACTACGTCATTCACGCCTATCTGCGCGACGTCGGCATGCACATCAACAACCTCCAGCGCTCGGTCAACGACATGGACGAGTTGGTGGCGATCCATGACGAGCCGATCGGCATTGCGGATGCTTCCGACGCGCGACCGATCGCGATCGAGGGCGGCGAGATCGTGTTCGACGACGTCACGTTCCATTATGGCGGCCATCGCGCGCCGCTGTACGACGGCTTGTCTGTCAAGATCCGCGCCGGTGAACGCGTCGGTCTGGTCGGCCGCTCCGGCTCCGGCAAGACCACCTTCGTCAAGCTGGTGCAGCGACTCTACGACGTCACCGGCGGCCGCGTGCTGATCGACGGGCAGGACATCGCGCTCGCCACGCAGCAATCGCTGCGCAGCCAGATCGCGATCGTGCAGCAGGAGCCGATCCTGTTTCACCGCTCGCTCGCCGAGAACATCGCCTATGGCCGGCCCGGCGCCAGCTTTGAAGCGATCGAGCAGGCGGCGCGGCTGGCGAATGCGCACGACTTCATCCTGCGCCTGCCGAAGGGCTACGGCACGCTGGTTGGCGAGCGCGGCGTCAAGCTGTCGGGCGGCGAACGGCAGCGCGTGGCGCTGGCGCGCGCGTTCCTGGCGGACGCGCCGGTGTTGATCCTGGACGAGGCGACCTCGAGCCTGGATTCGGAATCGGAGGCGCTGATCCAGGAGGCGATGGAGCGGCTGATGAAGGGCCGCACCTCGATCGTGATCGCGCATCGCCTGTCGACGGTGACGAGCCTCGATCGCATCCTGGTGTTCGACCGCGGCGAGATCGTCGAGCAAGGCACGCATGCGATCCTCGCGGCCAAGCGAGGAGGCATCTATCGCGGCCTGTTCGAGCGCCAGGTGGTGGAGCTCGGAAAGATCGCGGCAGCGGAGTGAGGCGGGGAGCGGCGGGGCGAAGGTCCCGCCGTCACGCTGCCGGAGCATGGAATGAGATGACATCTGGCACTTGTCGGTCGCGGCAACGACGCTCCAAGGCGCAATGACGATTCATCCCAATCTCATCGCGCTTTAGTGCGTGCCGACACTATTCCAGACGAGGCCAAGGCCCGACAGGAACAACAGGCCGAGCACGACATCGCCAAAATGCTTGTCGCTCAGGGCGTGATAGACGCGGGCGCCAGCCCATGCGCCGATCAGCGTGCCCGGAAACGCGACCAGTGCGAGCCAGACCACTTTCAGTTCGACCAGGCCTGACGCCGTCTGCAGCACAAGGGCGGTGGCGAGCACCGTGAAATTGAAGAGCTGGAAGATGCCGCGACGCTCGTGCTTGTTCCAGCCTCGGATGTTGGCCCAGAGGATCGGCAGCGGCCCCGAGAGTCCGGCGAGGCCGCCAAGAATGCCGCCGGCAAAGCCGATCGCTCCATCGGCGATCCTGCCGCCGAACTTGAAGGCGAGGGGCCTCTTGTTGAGGTACAGCGCGCTCGAAAAGCACAGGAGCAGCACACCGACGCTCAGCTTGAACACCTTCGGATCGGCCGAGGCAACCATCATGGTTCCCAGCGGTACTCCGATCAGGCCCCCGATCAGGAACGGCCAGACCAGCGAGAAGTCGAAGCTTTTCCACATCGAGGGCAGCGTCGAGGTCTGTGCGATCACCGAGCAGATCAGCACCAGCGGTACCGCGAGCGAGGGCGGCAGGACGTAGAGCCAGATGCCGAGCGCCATCAGCGCCGTGCCGAACCCGGCCAGTCCCGAGACGAAGCCGCCGGCCAGCGCGCCGAACAGCAGCAGGACGTAGGTGAGCGTTTCCAACAGATTAACCTTGTCGCAAGGGGCGATCCCGGATTGTCGATCGCCAGCGCTCGCATAACATGCTTGCCGCCGTGCAGGTCAATCCATGCTGCACGCAAGCGTGATCTGCCGTGTCGGGCTTTCGCGGAAGACACGCCTACATGATGGCCGTACTTCAATCCCGGGGCCGCCCGACGCGATCAGCGCCCGGATCGGTCAGTCCTGAATGCGATGATGGAGAATGACCATGACCCGCACCAAGATTGCCGTTGCAGCCGTACTGTTGGCGGTGGCGTTGACGCCGACAATGGCCCAGGCGCAGTTTTCCGAGCCTGCGGCCTATCAGGCCGCTCATCCCGACCGCGATGTGCTGAACGGCGGCCAGCTCACGCCTGCGGGGCGTGCGGCTCTCGGGCAGCAGGGAGCGCCGGGCGATGCATATGCATCGCAGGCCTATCCGCGACCCGTGGCACCGGTCGTGCGCTCCGGCCCTCGCCGCCATCGTCGATGATCTAAGGCATGATCCGGAAAAGTGCGCAGCGGTTTTCCGAAAAGATCATGCTCAAACAACAACCTAAAGCGCGATGACGATACATCCTAATCGCACCGCGCTTTAGACGATCTGCCTGGTGTCGGCAGGCTTCTGCAGCGCGCCGATCAGGATGCGCAGCGCCTCCGTCAATTCCGATCTGTTCCGTGCCGCCCCCAGCGAGACGCGGGCCGCATGCGGCGGTGTCCCGTCGACCGTGAAGGCCTCGCCGGCGACGACCGCAAGTCCGTTCCGCAGGAGATGTGCCGCGACATCGGGCCGGTCTTCCGGCAGCCTCAGCCAGAGATGATGGGCGGCAGGCTTGGCCAGGAACTGAAAACCCTTCAGGGTGCGCTGAGCGAGCTGCTGGCGTCCGACCGCCTCGCTGCGGATGGCGCTGATGATGCGATCGGCAATGCCGCTTTCGATCCAGTGCGTCACCAGCGCGACCATCAGTGGCGCCGGCATCTGCACGGTCGCCTGCAAGGACGTGCGCATGTCCCGCTGCGCGCCGCTGTCGGGCGTCACCAGGTAGGCGACGCGCAGCGCCGGCGCGATGCATTTTGACAGTGTGGTCGCGAGATAGGTCCGCTCCGGAATGAAGCCCGCGATCGGCGATGCCGAGCGGTCGAGCAGGCCGTAGGCGTCGTCCTCGATCAAGGTCGTGTCGGCATCGCGAATGATCTTTGCGATGGCGCTGCGCCGCTCGGCGGACAGCGTCGCGGTGGTCGGATTGTGCAGCGTCGGAATGAGATAGACGGCCTTTGCCCGGTGCACACGGCACGCCTTTGCCAGCGCATCGGGCAGGATGCCGCCGTCATCCATGGGGACGCCGACGAGCTTGACGCCGAGCCGTGCCGCGGCGGCCTTGATGCCGGGGAAGGTGAGGGCTTCCGTCAGGACGACGTCGCCGGGCCGCGCAAGATGGGCGAGCAGATTGAAGAGGATGGTTTGCGCGCCGGGGAAGATCAGAAGCCTGTCTGCCTGCGCATGCGGAACGCGTGAGCGCATCCAGCGCGCCGCGACCTCGCGCTCGTGCGTGCTGCCGCCGGGCGGCTGATAGTTGAGATACGCCGTCAGGCCCGATTGCGCGCGGATGGCTTCCATGCCGGCGATGATGCGCTCGTCGAGCTGCGCCTCCAGCGGATGCGGCGGCACGTTCATCGAGAGATCGATCGCGACGGGATGTGGCAGGTCGACCGCGCGGCGCGCGCTGGTCTCCGACACGAACGAGCCCTGTCCGACGCGGGCTTCCATGATGCCGCGGCGCCGCGCCTCGGTATAGGCGCGCGTCACCGTGGTCAGGTCGATGCCGAGCGCTTTTGCGAGAGCGCGTTGTGTCGGCAATTGCTGGCCGCGCGCCAGACGGCCCGCGGCGATATCGGCCTCCATGGCCTCGACGATGCGCTGGTAGCGCGGCCCGCTCAGCTCCGAGATTGTAGGGATCCAGTCCATGCAATTTAGGCCCATAACCTTTGAATGTATGGATGCAAGATATTATTGTATGGATCATCGAAAAGGAAGAGGTGTGGTCATGGCGACGGTCTCTCTTGCAACGGCGATGTGGCGCGGCTTTCGCGGCAGGTGCCCGAACTGCGGCGAAGGGCATCTGTTCGGCCGCTTCCTGAAGGTCGCCCACAGCTGCGACCATTGCGGCGAGGAGCTGTTTCACCAGCGCGCAGACGACTTTCCCGCCTATCTCGTGATGGTCGTGGTCGGCCATCTCGTGGTCCCCGCGATCCTCGCGGTCGAGACCGCCTATGCGCCGCCGGTCTGGCTGCAACTCGCGGTGTGGCTGCCGGTGACGCTGTTCGCCTCGCTCGCACTGCTTCAGCCGACCAAGGGCGCCATCGTCGGGCTGCAATGGCAGCTGGGCATGCACGGCTTCGAAGCGAGCAAGCTGCGGCGCGAGGCCGGCGGGCTTGCGCCCGTGCTGGTGAAGGCGGATACGCGCGTGGCCTGAGCGGCGTTTACATCGCGCACCCGGCCGCTACACTCCGTCGTACCAACAAGAACGATGGAAACGCCGATGGCCGTACGCGCGAAGACCTTCCTGCTCTGTCATGGTGCGTGGTCCGGCGGATGGGCCTGGAGGAAGATGCATCCGCTGATGGTGCAGGCCGGTCATCGCCTGGTGGCGCCGACCTACACCGGGCTCGGCGAGCGCGCGCATCTCGCAAGCCCCGCGATCGATCTGGAAACGCACATCCAGGACATTCTCAACGTCATCGCCTTCGAGGATCTCAGCGACGTCGTGCTGCTTGGCCATAGCTATGGCGGCATGGTCGCGACCGGCGTCGCCGACCGCGCGCGCGAGCACGTGACGCAGCTGATCTATCTCGACGCCTTTGTGCCGCGCGATGGCCAGTCGCTGTTCGATCTCAATGAGGCCGGCCGCGAGCCGATGCGAAGGGCAGCAAGCTCGGGCGACGGCTATCGCATCCCGCCGAATCCGCCGCCGTCGGACACGCCGCAGGCCGATCTCGACTGGCTCAATGCGCGCCGCGTCCCAATGCCGATCAAGTGCTTCGAGACCAGGCTGAGGCTCGAACACGGCGAGCCGGCGATGCCGCGCAGCTACATCTATTGCACGCGCATCCCGCCGGGCGACGTGTTCGGGCAGTTCGCGAAGCGGACGAAGAGCGAGGATGGCTGGCGCTATGTCGAGCTCGACGCCAGCCATGCGCCGAATGTGACGGCGCCGGAGGCCTTAATGGACGTGTTGGGGAAGATCGTCGCCTGACTCTCGCTCGTCATTCCGGGGGCGCGACGAAGTCGCGAACCCGGAATCCATTCATCCACCGACACGGCCGCCTGATGGATTCCGGGCTCTCGCTTCGCGAGCCCCGGAATGACACCATCTGAATGGTTGCGCGCTCGGCCGAAATGGTGAGGGGTCCGATGCGTTGGCACCGAACCCCTCGTCACTTTCTGGTAAGACGCGCTTTCTTCGCGAACCGGAAAACCACTTCGCTCGAAAACGCTTTAGAATATCAGCCGGCCTGTAAGCCGGGTTCTGTAGGGCACCGTCCGCCTGCGCGAACGATACGTGACGGCCATTCCTCTGGGACCGTGTTTGCACACGGCCTCGAGCAACCTACCCGGACGGCGGGCCTGACATCGCCCCGCGGCGTTATCGCTTGCGCGAACAGCCCGCTTAAGCCGTCCCTATTCGGTTTTGCTCCCGGTGGGGTTTGCCATGCCGGCTCCGTTGCCGGAACCGCGGTGCGCTCTTACCGCACCTTTTCACCCTTACCTGCCTACGCAGCTTGCGCTGCTACGGCACGGCAGGCCCGAGGGCTTGCAGCGCCGAAGCCCAAAGGGCGAAGGCGGGCGGTTCGTTCTCTGTGGCACTTTCCCTGGGGTCACCCCCGCCGGACGTTATCCGGCACCGCATGTCAAGGGAGCCCGGACTTTCCTCCCCGGCGGCCTTTCGGCACCTGCCGGAGCGGCCGTCCGGCCGACTGACGAACTACGCATGGGGCATTTGTGACGGTTTCGTCAAGCTGATATCGCGACGCACGCTTCGCCCGCAAATAATCTATCCTGAAGATGTCGTTTGGTGCGTGTCACGTTCGACTGGATGTCGGCAACACGGCCGAGCAACAGGAGTGAAGCAATGCAATATCTGCTGATGATCTATCAGAACGAGGTCGAGTACGCGAAGAACGACGCGGCGACGAGCCAGAAGATGCTGGCCGAATACCAGGCCTTCACGCAATCCATCATCCAGAGCGGCAATTTCAAGGCCGGCGACCGCTTGCAGCCGACCACGACCGCGACGACTGTGCGTGTGCGCGAGGGCAAGACGCTGGCGACCGATGGTCCGTTCGCGGAAACGCGCGAGCAGCTCGGCGGCTACTATCTCATCGAAGCCAAGGATCTGAATGCGGCCATCGAGATCGCGGCGCGGATTCCCAGCGCACGCATCGGCTCGATCGAGGTGCGGCCGATCTGGGTGTATGAGAAGTGACAACTCTCACCTTCGTCATTCCGGGATGCGCCGCAAGGCGCAGGCCCGGAATCCATATCCCCGAATCGTGGTTATGGATTTCCGGGCTCGCGGCTTTGCCGCGCCCGGAATGACGAGAGGGGAGTGATCGCGTGACATGACCCGCAGCGAGATCGACCAAATCTTCCGCGCCGAGGCGGGGCGGGCGCTGGCCACGCTGATCCGTCTCGTCGGTGATTTCGATCTCGCCGAGGACGCGCTCCAGGATGCTTTTGCCGTCGCCCTGGAACGCTGGGCGGCGTATGAGGTGCCCGACAATCCGCGCGCCTGGCTGGTCAATGTCGCCAAGCACAAGGCGATCGATCGGGTGCGCCGCCAGGCCGTCTTCCGCGGCAAGCAGCAGGCCCTCGTGCACGAGCTCGAGCTGAACGCGCAAGCCGCCGACGAGCCGCCGGCCATGCTCGACGACGACATGCTGCGGCTCATCTTCACCTGCTGCCATCCCGCGTTCACGCCCGAGGTCCAGGTCGCGCTGACGCTCCGCACCGTGTGCGGGCTGTCGACAGCGCAGGTCGCGCGCGCGTTTCTCGTGGGCGAGGAGGCGATGGCACAGCGGCTCGTCCGCGCCAAGCAGAAGATCAGGCTTGCCGGCATCCCCTACGAGGTGCCCGAGCGCGACGCGCTGGCGCCGCGGCTCGATGGCGTGCTCGCCGTGATCTATCTCGTCTTCACCGAAGGCTATGTCGCGACCGAGGGCGCGGACCTGATGCGGCCCGATCTTGCGGCCGAGGCCATCCGGCTCGGCCGCTTGCTCGACCGGCTGATGCCCGATCGCGCCGGCATCAAGGGGCTGCTGGCGCTGATGCTGCTGCACGATGCGCGCCGCGCCGGACGCGAGACGTCGGCCGGCGACATCGTGCTGCTCGAAGAGCAGGACCGCTCGCTGTGGGACCGCGCGCAGATCGAGGAGGGCCTGCGGCTGGTGGAGGACGCGCTGCGCGTGCCCGCCCGGCCGCAGCCCTATGCGGTGCAGGCCGCGATCGCCGCGCTGCATGCGCGCGCGCCCAGCTTCGAGCAGACCGACTGGCCGCAGATCGCCGGGCTCTACGAGGTGCTGCTGCGTATCAACCCCTCGCCGGTGATCGAGCTCAACCACGCCGCGGCGGTGTCGATGGTGGATGGGCCGGCACGTGCGCTCGATCTCGTCGATGCGATCACCGCGCGCGGCGGGCTTCGCGGCTATGAGCTCTTGCCCGCAGTGCGCGCGGATTTGTTGCGGAGGCTCGGCAGGACGGAGGAGGCGCGCGATGCCTATCATGCGGCGACGCAGGCGACGCAGCTCGAGCCGTTGCGGAGGCTCTATGCGCGAAGGATGAAGGAGATGGAAAACTAGTACCGTCATTCCGGGGCGATGCGAAGCATCGAACCTGGAATCTCGAGTTTCCGGGTTCGCACTTCGTGCGCCCCGGAATGACGGCTATGCCGTCACGTCGACGCCACCGTCGTCCCTTCCGCCGGCAAGCTCGCCAACAGTGCCTGCAATGTCGACAGCGTCGAATGATCCGCGACGCCATCGAGCCGCGCCGGACGGAAATGGCGCTGGAAGGCGGTGACGACTTCCATCGTCGCGGCGTCGTATTTACCGGTCAGCGGCACGCCGTAGCCGTATCTGGCGAGCGCCTGCTGCATGCTCAGCACGGCGTCGCTGATGGTGCCGAGCATCAAAGTCTCGCCGCGCACGATCGGAGCGGGCGTGACCCAGTGGCCGACGCCGGAATTGGCCAGCGAATGCCATGGAAACTTCTCGCCGGGATCCTTCTTGCGGGCGGGCGCGACGTCGGAATGGCCGAGCACCCGGTGGGCCGGCACCTTGCGCCGGAGCATGATGCCGCGGCACAACGCGATCACGGCGGCGATCTGGCGCAGCGGAAACTCGGGATAGCCCCAGTCGTGGCCGCGATTGATGATCTCGATGCCGATCGAGCAGGAGTTGATGTCGTCCTCGCCGCCCCAGGACGAGACGCCTGCGTGCCAGGCGCGCTTGTGCTCGGGCACGCATTGCACGATGCGGCCGTCCTCCAGCACGACATAATGCGCCGAGACTTCGGTGCCGGCCGTGCACAGCCGTGCCAGCGCGCCCTCGACATCGGGCATGCCGGTGTAGTGCAGCACGATCATGTCCGGCTGCCGTCCCTTGCTGCGCTCGCCATGATTGGGCGAGGGGATGATGTCCGAGACGATCGATGAGTCGGGCTCGAACGTCCGCAGGCTCGCCACGGCCTTGGGAACCGGGAGAACGCGTTGACGCTTCGAATCGAATCCAGACGGTGTGGACGAACCGGAGGGCATGAGCAGCTCAAACGAACGGAGAGTGGGGCAAGCCCTTCTCTTTACTATTCCTTTACCCTCCACCGCGCGCAATCGCGCGGCGCGGTTAACGGATGCATTTTGCCGATGTGTGTGGATGAAGCATCACCCCCTCGTCACCTTTACGACTTGTAACGAGTCGAGCAACGCTTTCTTAACGCTAAGGGCCGTTACTGAGAGATGAAGAGCCGACCCGCGTCCGGAGGCGGCCAAAGCGTATTTTGGCTCGAAATCCCATGGCTGCCCGACAAATTCCACTGGGAACACTGGGTTTGTGGCCGGGGACGACCGGGCTCGGTAACCATGCTGGACAAGGGCTTCGTCGTGGAACCGCCGCGACGCGCAATGATTCGAGGCGTTATGGGCTTGTTCGTCCCCGATCTCGCTTGCATGCCAGGCTGGGCGGTCGGCAGGCATCGCGCATGAGCTCGGTTCCGCATATCCCCGTTCTTGGCCGTGAAGCCATCGTGCATCTCGCCCCGCGCGAGGGCGGCGTCTACGTCGACGCCACTTTTGGTGCGGGCGGTTATAGCCGCGTGATCCTGGAGGTGCCGGGAACCCGACTCATCGCCATTGATCGGGACCGCACCGCGATTACTGCCGGTGCCGAACTGGTCGAACGCTCTGCGGGCCGGCTGATGCTGGTCGAGGACCGCTTCTCCAATCTTGCCGAGGTCTGCGCGTCGCAAGGCGTCGAGGCGATCGACGGCGTCGTGATGGATGTCGGCGTGTCCTCGATGCAGCTCGACCAGGCCGGCCGCGGCTTCTCCTTCCGCCTCGACGGTCCGCTCGACATGCGGATGGGGCAGACGGGCCCGACCGCGGCCGACGTGGTCGCGCGTGCGTCGGAAGGCGATCTCGCCGACATCATCTATCTCCTCGGCGAGGAGCGGCATTCGCGCCGCATCGCGCGCGCCATTGTCGCAGACCGGCAGGAGACCCCGTTCACCACCACCCGCGCGCTTGCCGATCTCGTCGGAAGGGTGGTTCGCTCAAAGCCGGGGGACATTCATCCGGCAACGCGGACGTTCCAGGCGCTGCGCATCTTCGTCAACGAGGAGCTCGATGAGCTCCAGCGCGCGCTCGCTGCCGCCGAGCGCGTACTCAAGCCCGGTGGTCGCCTCGTCGTCGTGTCGTTCCATTCGCTGGAAGACCGCATCGTCAAGAATTTTCTCGCCGAGCGCTCCAGGACCGGCGGCGGTTCGCGGCATCTGCCGGAGGTGGCGCAAGTGACGCCGAGCTTCCGGGTTCTGACGCGGCGGCCGGTCGTCGCCGGCGAAGACGAAGTTGCGCATAACCCGCGCGCGCGCTCCGCCAAGCTGCGCGCCGCCGAGCGTACCTCGGCGCCGGCGCATGGGACCGACGAGGCATCGCCCTGGCCGAAACTCTCCGACGTGATGAGGGGCGGCTAGCGCATGCGCATCATCCACCTCCTCGTCATCGGTGCGCTGATCTTCGCGGCGGCCCATGTCTACCGGATCAAGATGGACTCCACGGCGCGCACCGAGAAGGTGCTGCGGCTGCGTGCGGAGATCCGCGAGGAGCGCGACGCGATCGCGGCGCTGCGGGCCGAGTGGGCCAAGCTCGATGCCCCGCTGCGGCTGCAAGGCCTGTCCGACCGGCATCTGCACCTCAAGCCGGTCAACGGCACGCAATATGACTCGCTGAAGAATCTGCCGGAGCGCCCGCCGCGGATGTTCGGGCCGGGCGAGCCCGATCCGATCGGGGCCATGCTAAACGCCATCGAAGCCGCGAGCGATGCCGATACGGTGACTGGCTCCGTGCCTCAGCCCGAGGACAAGCAATGAGCCCGGCAACGCCTGCAAAACCAATCGAACCCTGGCGGCAGCGGCTGATCCGCAGCCTGCTCTACGGGCGCAATGTCGATCGCGCAGCAAAGGCGCGTGCGCGCGTGGGCCTTGCGATACTCGCCTTCGCTTCGGTCTATGCCCTGATCGGCGGGCGGCTCGTGATGTTCGCGATCGGCGCCGACGCCCACGGGGCGCGCCGCGCCGCGGCGCAGGAGGTGGTTGCGACAGCGCGGCCCGACATCGTCGACCGCAACGGCGCGATCCTTGCGACCGACGTCAAGGCGGCGAGCCTGTTCGGCGAGCCGCGCCGCATCATCGACAAGGACGAGGCGATCGAGCTCCTAACCGCGACCATTCCCGACCTCGACGAGGCCGAGGTGCGCGAGCGCTTGAAGTCGCGCAAGGGCTTCGCCTGGCTCAAGCGCGAGGTCACGCCGGCACAGCAGCAGGCCATCCACAAGCTCGGCATTCCCGGCATCGGCTTCCTGCGCGAGAACAAGCGCGTCTATCCGACCGGCAACGAAGTCGCTCACATCATCGGTCTCGTCAACATCGACAATCAGGGCATCGCCGGCCTGGAGAAGTGGCTCGACAACCAGGGGCTCGCCGATCTCCACCGCGCCGGCTTTGCAACCGATCGGCTGCAGAAGCCGATCGAGCTCTCGGTCGATCTGCGCGTCGAGCACGCGCTGCGCGACGAGCTCTTGAAGGCCAAGGACAAGTTCCACGCCAAGGCCGCTTCCGGGATCATCTCCAACGTCAAGACCGGCGAGATCGTGGCGATGGTCTCCCTGCCGGATTTCGATCCGAACAATCCGAAGGAAGCGCACGACCCCGATCGCATCAACCGCCTGACCACCGGCGTCTACGAGATGGGCTCGACCTTCAAGGCGTTCACGCTGGCGATGGCGCTCGATTCCGGCAAGATCAACTTGAACTCGATGTGGGACGCGCGCGGAAACCTGCACTACGGCAAGTTCACCATCCACGACAGTCACCCGCTCGGGCGTTTCATCAACACCAAGGAAGTGTTCACCTTCTCGTCCAACATCGGCGCCGCGCGCATTGCGCTCAACCAGGGCGTCGAGGCGCACAAGGCGTTCCTCGCCAAGATGGGCCAGATGACGCGGCTGCGCACCGAGCTGCCGGAGAGCGCGGCGCCGCTGATCCCGCGGCGCTGGAGCGAGTTGAACACGGTCACCGCTGCGTTCGGCCAGGGCCTTTCGGTGGCACCGCTGCAGGCCGTGATGGGCATCAACGCGCTGGTGAACGGCGGCTATCTGATTCCGCCGACATTCATGAAGCGCAGCGAATCCGAAGCCATGGCGATGGCCAAGCGCGTCATCAAGACGGAGACCAGCGACAAGATGCGGTACCTGATGCGGCTCAATGCCGAGATCGGCACCGCGAAGACCGCCGACGTCAAGGGCTATTACGTCGGCGGCAAGACCGGCACGTCCGAGAAGGTCATCAACGGGCGCTACGCCAAGAAGCGCGTGCTCAACTCGTTCACCGCCATCCTGCCCTGCGACGATCCCAAATATCACGTCCTGATCATGCTGGACGAGCCGCAGGCGCTGCCCGAAACGCATGGTTTCATCACCTCGGGCTGGAACGCGGTGCCGACCGGCGGCAAGGTGATCGAGCGGATCGCGCCGCTTCTGGGCGTCGAGCCGCGGTTTGACCTGCCGCCGTCCGAGCGCCTTATTCTTGCAGCATCCAGGACAACCCAGTAATCAACCGGATGGGCCTTCGCCGCTGCTGAGTCGGGATTTTCCAAGGGATTCGGCTTTCCGGCAGGGCATGTCGACTGGAAGAGCATGAAGCTGCGCGACCTCCTAGGCCAGGACGTTCTGGGCAATGATGCCGCGATCGAGCCCGCTGTTGCGGCGCTCGACGTGAGCGGCATCGCGCTCGACAGCCGCATGGTCAAGCCGGGCGATCTCTTCTTCGCGATCGCGGGCAGCAAGACCGACGGCGCCCGCTTCATCGATGCGGCAATTGCCGGGGGCGCGATCGCGGTCGTTGGCGAGCATGTGCCTGCGGCGACCAAGGTGCCGTTGATCACTGTGGCCAATGCGCGCCGCACACTGGCGCTCGCCGCCGCAAGAATGTTCCCTGCGCAGCCGGCCACGATCGCCGCCGTGACCGGAACCAGCGGCAAGACCTCGGTCGCGGCCTTCACTCGTCAGATCTGGGAGCGGCTGGGGCATGCCTCCGCCAGCATCGGCACCATTGGTCTGGTCTCGCCCAAACGCACCGTCTATGGCTCGCTGACGACGCCCGATCCGATCGCGCTGCACCGGCAGATCGACGAGATCGCGCGCGAGGGCGTCACGCATCTCGCCTTCGAGGCCTCCTCGCACGGGCTCGACCAGTATCGCCTCGACGGCGTGCGCGTCTCCGCCGGCGGCTTCACCAACCTCTCGCGCGACCACATGGATTATCATCCGAGCGTTGCGCATTATCTCGCGGCAAAGCTCCGCCTGTTCCGCGAGCTGGTGCCGCCCGGTGGCGCCGCGGTGATCTCGGCCGACCATGATTGCTCGGCCGAGGCGATCGAGGCCGCCAGGGCGCGCGGTCTGCGCGTCATGGCGGTCGGCCGCAACGGCGACGGAGCAGGCGAGGGCATCCGCCTCATGGAGGCCGTGGTCGAAGGTTTCTCGCAAAAGCTCACGCTCGAACATCGCGGCAGGCGCTTCGCCGTCCGGCTGCCGCTGGTCGGCGAATTCCAGATCGAGAACGCGCTGGTGTCGGCCGGCCTTGCCATCGGCACCGGCAGCGATGCGGCAGATGTGTTCGCAACTCTCGAACATCTCGAAGGCGCCAAGGGCCGGCTCGAGCGTGTCGGCGAGCGCAACGGCGCGCCGATCTTCGTCGATTATGCGCACAAGCCCGATGCGCTCGCGAAGGCGCTGCAGGCGCTGCGGCCTTATGCGAAGCGTAGGCTGGTCGTCGTGTTCGGCGCCGGCGGCGACCGCGATGCCGGCAAGCGCCCGATCATGGGCGAAATCGCGGCCGAGAACGCCGACGCCGTCATCATCACCGACGACAATCCGCGCAGCGAGAAGCCGGAAGCCATCCGCGCCGCGATCCTCGCCACCGCGAAGGGCGCCCGCGAGATCGGCGACCGCAGTGCTGCGATCCGCGCCGCGATCGAGGAATTGGAAGAAGGCGATGCGCTGCTCATCGCCGGCAAGGGCCATGAGACCGGGCAGATCGTCGGCGGAGAGGTTCTGCCCTTCAGTGATCACGAGGCGGTTGCCGCCGCACTAGCGTCGAGGGTTGCATGAGCGCGCCAATATGGACGGTTGCCGAGGTCGCGCGTGCGCTGGGTGTCACCGGATCATTCCCGGACACGGGAATCGACTTCGTCACGCAGGACAGCCGCCTGGTGAAGCCGGGCAGCCTGTTCGTCGCGCTCAGCGGCACGCCGAGCGGCGGCTTCGTCTCGGCCTTCGCCAGCGCGCGCGACGGCTGGGAGTTCGCTGACAAGGCGGAGGCTTCCGGCGCGGTGGCGATGATCGTGCCGCACGAGATCGCCGGCATCCGCATTCCGCAGATCGTCGTCAAGGACACGCTGATCGACGGTCTCTGGGGCCTTGCACGTGCCGCACGCGCGCGCTTTGCCGGACCGGTCATCGGGCTCACGGGAAGCGCGGGCAAGACCAGCACCAAGGAATTTCTCGCCGCCTATCCGAACGCCTATGCGAGCCCGTCGAGCTTCAACAATTTCTGGGGCGTGCCGCTGACACTGTGCAATGCCAGGCGAGATGCCAGCCTCTGGGTCGTCGAGATGGGCATGAACCAGCAAGGCGAGATCGCGCGGCTCAGCGAATTGACCCGGCCGACGGTCGCGCTCGTCGTCAACGTGCAGCCCGTGCATCTGGAAAAGCTCGGCTCGCTGGAAGCCATCCGTCGCGAGAAGGTGTCGATCGCGCTCGGCCTGCCCGAGAATGGTGTGCTGGTGCTGCCGGCGGGGATCAAGGCGCCCGAGTGGAAGGGCAAGGTCGTGCGCTTCGGCGGCGAGCATGCCGAGGTGCACGAGGTTGCGCATGCGCCCCATGGCGAGAGCTGGCAGATCGTGGCCGCGACCGGCAAGAAGGAGATCGCGTTCAGCCTCACCCCTGGCGCGCCGCACCGGGTGCACAATGCGCTGGCCGCGCTCGCCGCCGTTCACGCTGCGCATCTCGACGTCGCGACGCTCGCGATCAAGCTCGACCGCGTCGGCATCATGACCGGCCGCGGCGTCGAGCAGGCGGTCGGCGGTGTCACCGTGATCGACGACAGCTTCAACGGCAATCCGGCCAGCGTGGCGGCTGCGCTGCAAAGCCTCCAGGCCCGCCACGTGAGCGACGGCCGCCGCATCGCGGTTCTCGGCGACATGCTCGAGCTGGGCGAGGACGCACCGAACTATCATACCGGCCTTGCCAAATATCTCGAAGGCATCGACGGCGTCTACTGCGTCGGTCCTCTGATGCGCCATCTCTATGACGTGCTGCCATCAGGCAAGGGCCTCGGCTGGCATGACGATCCCGCCACGTTGAAGCCGAGCGAGGTTGCGGGCCTGCTGAAGGCAGGGGATGTCGTGGTTGTCAAGGGCAGCAAAAAGATGTTCTGGGTCAACAAGTTTGTGCCGGGGCTGGTGGCCGCCTTGCAGGCGAAGGCGTAAACTGCTTGGAAGTCGCTGTTCCCGAATCCCACCCTTTGTGGCGCGAAGCCGTCCGTTTTCCCAGAGGTCGCGCGACCCATGACGAAAACCAGCGAGTGCCCGTGAGGCACGTTGAGGCCAAGATAAAGGCCAGGAACAAGGCCAAGGCTGCGTGTGCAAAGGCGCCATAGGACCGTCTGAATGTTTTACTGGTTGATCGAGCTTTCCAACACATTTCCGGGCTTCGGTGCCGTTCGCACCTTCTTCAACGTCTTCCGCTACATCACCTTCCGCACCGGCGGCGCAGTCGTGACCGGCGCGCTGTTCGTGTTCCTGTTCGGGCCCTGGATCATCGACCATCTGCGCATCCGTCAGGGCAAGGGCCAGCCGATCCGTCTCGACGGTCCGCAATCGCATCTCGCCAAGAAGGGCACGCCCACCATGGGCGGGCTGATGATCCTGTCCGGCCTCACCGTCGGCACGGTGCTGTGGGCCAATCCGCTCAACCCCTATGTCTGGATCGTGCTCGCGGTGACGCTCGGCTTCGGCTTCGTCGGGTTCTATGACGATTACCTCAAGGTGACCAAGCAGACCACGACCGGGTTCGGCAGCAAGCTTCGCCTGCTGATCGAGGCGGTCATCGCGCTGGTTGCCTGCTACGCGCTGGTGCGGCTGAACCGCGATCCCGCCTCGACCGCGCTGACGATTCCCTTCCTGAAGGACACCGTGCTGCATTTCGGCTGGTTCTTCGTCGTCTTCGGCGCCTTCGTCATCGTCGGCTCCGGCAACGCGGTGAATCTCACCGACGGTCTCGACGGCCTCGCCATCGTGCCGGTGATGATCGCGACCGCGAGCTTCGCGATGATCGCCTATCTCGCCGGCAACGCGGTGTTCGCCGAATATCTCCAGATCAAATATGTCGCCGGTACCGGCGAGCTCGCGGTGCTCTGCGGCGCACTGCTGGGCGCCGGCCTAGGTTTCCTCTGGTTCAACGCCCCGCCGGCCTCGATCTTCATGGGCGACACCGGCTCGCTCGCGCTCGGCGGCATGCTCGGCGCCATCGCGGTCGCGGTGAAGCACGAGATCGTGCTCGCGGTGATCGGCGGACTGTTCGTGCTGGAGGCGGTCTCGGTCATCGTGCAGGTGGTGTCGTTCAAGCTCACCGGAAAACGCATCTTCCGGATGGCGCCGATCCACCACCATTTCGAGCAGCTCGGCTGGACCGAGCCGCAGATCGTGATCCGCTTCTGGATCATCTCGGTGATGCTGGCGCTCGCCGGCCTCTCCACGCTGAAGCTGCGGTGATGGTCACGCGATGATCCCTGTCACATCCTTCGCCGGCAAGACGGTCGCGGTGTTCGGCCTCGGCGGCTCGGGGCTCGCTTCCTGCCATGCCTTGAAGGCGGGCGGCGCCGAAGTGGTCGCCGCCGACGACAATGCCGAGAACGTCGCCAAGGCGGTGCAGGCCGGCTTCATCACCGCGGATCTGCGCAACGCCTCCTGGGCGAATTTCGCCGCGCTCGTGCTCGCGCCCGGCGTGCCGCTGACCCATCCGGTGCCGCATTGGAGCGTGCTGAAAGCGCGCGAGGCCGGCGTCGAGGTGATCGGCGACATCGAGCTGTTCTGCCGCGAGCGGCGCCGCCACGCGCCGGACGCACCGTTCGTCGCCATCACCGGCACCAACGGCAAGTCGACCACGACGGCACTGATCGCGCATCTGACCAAGGTCGCCGGCTACGACACCCAGATGGGTGGCAATATCGGCACCGCGATCCTGTCGCTGGAGCCGCCGCGCATGGGCCGCGTCCACGTCATCGAGATGTCGTCCTACCAGATCGACCTCACGCCCTCGCTCGATCCTTCCGTCGGCATCCTGCTCAATGTCAGCGAGGACCATATCGACCGTCATGGTACGATCGAGCACTACGCCGCGGTGAAGGAGCGCCTTGTTGCCGGTGTGCAGGCGGGCGGCACCTCGATCGTCGGTGTTGATGACGGCTATTGCCGCGATGTCGCCGACCGGCTCGACCGTGCCGGCAAGAACGTGGTGCGCATCTCCGTCAAGAACCCGCTGGCGAGCGGTATCTATGTTGAGCATGGGATTATCGTGAGCGCCTCGGGCGGCGCCCGCAGCGAAATCGCCGCGCTCGGCGGCATCGGCTCGCTGCGCGGCCTGCACAATGCGCAGAACGCGGCCTGCGCTGCCGCTGCCGCACTGGCGATGGGCATCGGCCAGGACGTTTTGCAGAACGGCCTGCGCAGCTTTCCTGGCCTTGCGCACCGCATGGAGCAGGTCGGCCGCCGCGGCAATGTTCTGTTCGTCAACGACTCCAAGGGCACCAACGCGGACGCCACCGCCCATGCGCTGTCGTCGTTTTCGGAGATCTTCTGGATCGCCGGCGGCAAGCCCAAGGCGGGCGGCATCACCAGTCTCACGGGCTTCTTCCCGCGTATCCGCAAGGCCTATCTGATCGGCGAAGCCGCGCAGGAGTTTTCGGGCACGCTGGGCACGCAGGTCGCGCACGAGATCAGCCAGACCCTCGATGTCGCGGTCGAGCACGCCGCGCGCGATGCGGAGGCCTCGGGTCTCACGGACGCCGTCGTGCTGCTGTCCCCCGCCTGCGCCTCCTTCGACCAGTACCGCAATTTCGAGATCCGCGGCACCAGGTTCCGCGAGCTGGTGCAGGCGCTGCCGGGCGTGAAGCCGGTGGTGTGAGCGCTCGTGTCCCGGACGCGCCTAGCGCGGGCCGGGACCCAGAAGCCGCAATGGGCCCCGGATCTGCAGCGCACCGCAAGAGCGCTGCGCTACGTCCGGGGCACGGAACTCTCCACAACTTCATCCACTTCCTTAACCCCCCGGTAACCAACCTCGGCGACCAATGGACCGACCTCTGTCCGAAAGCGGCCGCCCATGCTCTCCCGTGAAGAACGCACCCCCTTTTCCGAGTGGTGGTGGACCGTCGACAAGCCGCTGATGGGCGCCATCCTGGCGCTGATGCTCACGGGCGTGATCCTGTCGCTGGCGGCGAGCCCGCCGGTTGCGACGCGCATCGGACTCGATCCCTTCCATTTCTTCAGCCGCCACGTGCTGTTCCTGTTGCCGTCCTGCATCGTGCTCGTCGGCGTGTCATTCCTGTCGCCGCGCGCCATCCGCCGCAGCGCGCTCATCATCTTCGCGATCAGCATCATCCTGATCGTGCTCACGCTCGCGATCGGTCCTGAGGTGAAGGGCTCGCGGCGCTGGATCACGCTGCTCGGCGTCAACATCCAGGCCTCCGAAATCGCCAAGCCGTCCTTCGTCGTCATCGCCGCCTGGCTGTTCGCGGAATCGACCAGGCGGCCGGAGATGCCGGCGACCTCGATGGCGGTGGTGCTGCTCTTGATGCTGGTCGCGCTGCTGGTGATGGAGCCCGATTTTGGCCAGACCATGCTGGTCCTGATGGTGTGGGGCTCGCTGTTCTTCATCGCGGGCATGCGCATGATCTGGGTGTTCGGCCTCGCAGGTCTCGGCGCGGCGGGCCTGTTCAGCGCTTACTTGTTCGTCCCGCACGTCGCCGGCCGCATCAGGCGCTTCATGAATCCGGCATCCGGCGACACCTTCCAGGTCGATACCGCGATGGAGGCCTTCTACAACGGCGGCTGGTTCGGGCTCGGACCGGGCGAGGGCATCGCCAAGCGCAGCCTGCCGGACAGCCACACCGACTTCGTGTTCGCAGTCGCTGCCGAGGAGTTCGGCATCATCCTGTGCCTCGCCATGCTGGCGCTGTTCGCTTTCGTCGTCATCCGCACGCTGTCGCGGGCCTACGCCAATGAGGACATGTTCTCGCGCTTTGCGGCCTCGGGGCTTGCGATCCTGTTCGGCGTGCAGGCCGCGATCAACATGTCGGTCAACCTCCAGCTCATTCCCGCCAAGGGCATGACGCTGCCGTTCATCTCCTATGGCGGCTCCTCGATCGTGTCGCTGGCCTATGGTGTCGGCATGATGCTGGCCCTGACGCGGCTGCGCCCGCGCACCGAGGTCGAAGCGAGCGGCCACGCCGAGGCGATGCGCAGCTACGCGTGATGCAGGTTTCGTGTCCCGGACAAGCGAAGCGCAGATCCGGGACCCAGAATGCCGCAGCCATGGGCCCCGGTTCAGCAGCGCACCACGTCGCCAGAGCGACGCGCTGCGCTGCGCCCGGGGCACGAACACCTTTGTGGCCGCGCTCGCAATGACCGAAAACTCCCTGTAAAATTCCCCGCCATGGACACGTCCCCCCTGATTCTTCTCGCCGCGGGCGGCACCGGCGGCCATCTGTTTCCGGCCGAGGCGCTCGGCGTCGAATTGATCCGGCGCGGCTTTCGCGTCCGCCTCGTCACCGACGAGCGCGCGCTGCGCTATAGCGGGTTGTTCAGCAAGGACATGATCGACGTCGTGGCAAGCGAGACCGCGCGCGGCCGCAATCCGTTGCAGCTCGCCTATGCCGGCTTCACGCTCGCTGCGGGCACGCTCTCTGCTTACCGCCTGATCAAGCGGCTCAAGCCGGTCGCCGTCGTCGGCTTCGGCGGCTATCCGACGCTGCCGCCGCTGGTCGCTGCGAAATTCGCCGGCGTGCCGAGCATCATCCACGACGCCAACGCCGTGCTCGGCCGCGCCAACCGGTTCCTGTCGAGCCACGTCCGCGCCATCGCGACGTCCTTGCCCGGCGTGCTCGATCGCGATCCGGCGCTGGCAGGCAAGACGACGACCGTCGGCACGCCGATGCGGCCGGCGATCCTCGCAGCCGCTGCGGTAAAATATGCCCCGCCCGAGGTGAACGGCCCGCTGCGCCTGCTTGTCGTCGGCGGCAGCCAGGGCGCGCGCATCATGGCCGATATCGTGCCGGGCGCGATCGAGCGGCTCGAGCCCGCGTTATGGAGCCGCCTCGTCCTCACCCAGCAGGTGCGCGAAGAGGACATGAGCCGCGTGCGCGCGGTCTATGACAAGCTCAAGATCAAGGCGGAGCTCGCGCCGTTCTTCACGGATCTGCCGGCGCGGCTCGCCTCCAACCATCTCGTGGTGTCGCGCTCCGGCGCCGGCACCGTCGCCGAGCTCGCGGCGATCGGCCGGCCCTCCATCCTGGTGCCGCTGCCCGGCTCGATCGACCAGGACCAGTTCGCCAATGCCGGCGTGCTGGCCAAGGTCGACGGCGCGATCCGGATCCCGCAGACCGAGTTCACCTCCGATCGTCTCGCCGCCGAAATCTCCGGCCTGGCCGCCGAGCCCGCGCGCCTCGCCGCCATGGCCGCGGCCGCGAAGGGGGCAGGGCGGCTCGATGCGGCCGAAAGGCTCGCGGACCTCGTGGTGAAAACCGCCGGGATTTAGCCCGCGCGCCGTACAAGATCACGGACAGCTCTTTCGGCTCGATGGTCGCGCGCGGCCGGGCCGATCGCGCCTGTTTACTCCCTTAACAAGGCGGAGGATTTGCCCGTGGCAGGCCTGCTGATTCATTCCCTCTCGGAGTTCTCCGACCTTATCCTCGAGGCGCTCGCGCTGGCGGATGCACGACAGATCGTCGAGATCGGTTCGGAATACGGTGGCATGTCGCCCTTCCTTGCCGAGCATTGCCGTGCGCGCGGTGGGCGGCTCACCACCATCGATCCGTCGCCGAAGCACGAATTCATGGAGTGGCTGAAGATCAGCCCGGACGTTCGCCATCTCGCCAAGACGAGCCTGGAGGCGTTCGCCGACATTGACGAGGCCGATGCCTGGGTCGTCGATGGCGATCACAACTGGTACACGGTCTATAACGAGCTCGGCCACATCGATGCGATCAGCCGTCGCGCCGGCAAGCCGCTGCTGGTGTTCTTGCACGACATCGGCTGGCCGTGTGGCCGTCGCGATTTCTACTATGCGCCCGAGCGAATTCCACCCGAGTATCGCCACGCCTACAGCTTTGACGCCGGTGCGGTTCCCGGTCAGGCAGCCCTTGTCGATGGACGTGGCTTCCGCGGCATGGGCCAGTTCGCGTTTGCCGAGGTCTCCGGCGGTGCGCGCAATGGCGTGCTGACGGCGATCGACGACTTTCTGGCCGACGCGCTCAGGGGCGGCCGCGAGCTCGGCTTTGCCGAGATCCCGGCCGTATTCGGGCTCGGCGTGATCTTCGATCTGGACGCGCCCTGGAGCGCGCCGCTCGCCGATCTCCTGTTGCCGTATCATCAGAACAAGCTCATTGGCGCGCTCGAGGCCAATCGCCTGCGCAACTATCTTCGCGTGCTCGATCTCCAGGATGAGGCGGCCGCGCGAACCGGCTCGGTCTGACGTCAGCGGCGATAGGGTCCCCGTGATCTGAGCGCGGGCCTCGCGGTCCGCGAAACGGGCCAAAATGGGGCATTCAACCCGGAAATTACCTCGTTTGGAGGCGGTACCGGGCTTGTCCCGATCCGTCCGGTCTTGCATGAAGTGGAGGAGATTCGCCGCTGGCCGGCCACGACAGGCGTAATGCCGCGGCCGGAATAGACAGAGATACAGCCATGAGACTGCCGCGCGAGATCGGACCCATCCACTTCGTCGGGATCGGCGGGATCGGCATGAGCGGAATCGCCGAGGTGCTGGTCAATCTCGGCTATGCCGTGCAGGGCTCGGACGCCGCCGACAATTACAATCTCGACCGTCTGCGCAAGAAGGGGGCGAAGGTTTCGGTCGGCCACAAGGCCGAGAATGTCGATGGTGCCGAGGTCGTGGTCGTGTCCTCCGCGATCAAGCGCGACAATCCGGAATTGATGGCGGCGCGCGAGAGGCGCATTCCCGTGGTGCGCCGCGCCGAGATGCTGGCCGAGCTGATGCGGCTGAAGAGCTGCGTCGCCATCGCCGGCACCCACGGCAAGACCACCACGACCACGATGGTCGCAACGCTGCTCGATGCCGGCGGGCTCGATCCCACCGTGATCAACGGCGGCATCATCAATGCGTACGGCTCCAACGCGCGGCTCGGGGCCGGCGACTGGATGGTGGTGGAGGCCGACGAGAGCGACGGCACGTTCCTGAAACTGCCGACGGATGTCGCGATCGTCACCAACGTCGATCCCGAACATCTCGATCATTTCAAGACATTCGAGGCCGTGCAGGACGCCTTCCGCCATTTCGTCGAAAACCTGCCGTTCTACGGCTTTGCCGTGATGTGCATCGATCATCCCGTGGTGCAGAGCCTCGTCGGCAAGATCGAGGACCGCCGCATCATCAGCTACGGGGAGAACCCGCAGGCCGATGCGCGCCTGGTCGATCTCACCGCGGGCGGCGGCGGCTCGAAGTTCAAGGTCGTGATCCGCGACCGCAAGACCGGTACCACGCATGAGATCACCGACCTCGCGCTGCCGATGCCGGGCCGGCACAACGCATTGAATGCGACGGCGGCGATTGCGGTCGCTCACGCCCTCGGTGTGTCCGACGACAAGATCCGCAGTGCCATCGCGGGCTTCGGCGGCGTCAAGCGCCGCTTCACCAAGACCGGCGAATGGAACGGCGTCACCGTCATCGACGATTACGGCCATCACCCTGTGGAGATCGCGGCCGTGCTGAAAGCGGCGCGCGATTCCTACACCGGCAAGGTGATCGCCGTAGTGCAGCCGCACCGCTACACCCGCCTGCAATCCCTGTTCGAGGAGTTCTGCACCTGCTTCAACGACGCCGATGCGGTGATCGTAGCTGACGTCTACGCCGCAGGCGAAGCGCCGATCGAGGGCGTCGACCGCGACCATTTCGTGGAAGGCCTGCGCGCGCACGGTCACCGCGAGGTGATCCCGCTGCCGGCGGCATCGGAGCTCGCGGGCATCGTCAAGGGGCTTGCGAAGCCCGGCGATCTCGTCGTGTGCCTCGGGGCCGGCAACATCACGCAATGGGCGTATGCATTGCCCGGCGAATTGAAGGCGCTGGGGTGAGCATGCGCTTGTGTATCTCCTTCGGTGCCACTCGGCATACTGCGCGCCCTCCCCCCTTGTGGGGGAGGGCGGGGGAGAGGGGTGGCCACAAACTCCGAACCCGCTTGAGGCTACCCCCCTCCCTGACCCTCCCCCACAAGGGGGGAGGGAACGGAAAGATTGTGCCCTTCTCACTTGAAGGTGGGGCATGAGCTTTCCCGACATCACGCCCGCTCTCAAGGCCGCCGTGCCCGAGCTTCGCGGCCGGTTGCTGGCGAACCAGTCGCTGGCCGATCTCACCTGGTTTCGTGTCGGGGGGCCGGCGCAGGTGCTGTTCACGCCGGCGGACGAGGAAGATCTCGCCTATTTCCTCGCGCATCTCGCTCCCGACATTCCGGTCTATGTCGTCGGGGTCGGCTCCAACCTGATCGTGCGCGACGGAGGCATCGCGGGCGTCGTGATCCGCCTTTCGCCGCGCGCCTTCGGCGAGGCGAACGCGAGTGGAGACATCGTCACCGCCGGCGCTGCCGCGCTCGACAAGCGTGTGGCGGAGGTGGCGGCGTCCGCGAATATCGGCGGGCTCGAATTCTACTTCGGCATTCCCGGCACCATCGGCGGCGCGCTGCGCATGAATGCGGGCGCCAATGGCGGCGAGACCAAGGATGTGCTGATCGAGGCGAGGGGGGTGGGGCGCGACGGCACGAAGCACGTCTTCTCCAACGCCGACATGAAGTTCGTCTACCGGAACAGCGGCGTCGATCCCTCCATCATCTTCACCTCCGCCCGCTTTCGCGGCGAGATCAGGGATGCGGAGGCAATCCGCGCGCGCATGGCGGAGGTGCAAAGCCATCGCGAGACTGCGCAGCCGATCCGCGAGAAGACCGGCGGGTCGACCTTCAAGAATCCGCCGGGACACTCCGCCTGGAGGCTGATCGACGCCGCCGGGTGCCGCGGCTTGCGCTTCGGCGGCGCGCAGGTCTCCGAGATGCACTGCAATTTCCTGATCAACACGGGCGATGCCACCGCGTACGATATCGAGACGCTGGGCGAGACCGTGCGCGAGCGGGTGAAGGCAAATTCCGGAATCGAGCTACACTGGGAAATCAAGCGGATCGGGATATCATGATGGCCGTCATTCCGGGGCGCGACGAAGTCGCGAACCCGGAATCCATTTCCCCACCGTCTCTGCGGCCAGATGGATTCCGGGTTCTCGCTGCGCGAGCCCCGGAATGACGAACTGAGAGATTACGGACTATGAACATGCGCATCACCATCCTCTTCGGCGGCTCCAACCGGGAGCGTCTGGTTTCGGTCGCCTCAGCCCAGGCCCTGCATCAGGCACTGCCCGAGGCCGATCTCTGGTGGTGGGATGTCGAGGACAAGGTGCATGTCGTCCAGTCGCGGCAGCTGCTCGAACATACCCGCCCATTCGAGGACGAGTTCAAGCCGGGCACATCAGGCATTCCGCTGGAGCAGGCGCTCGACCAGGCCAAGGCTGAAGGGCGGGTGCTGGTGCTCGGCCTGCATGGCGGACGGGCCGAGAACGGCGAATTGCAGGTGATGTGCGAGGCGCGCGGCGTGCCCTTCACCGGCTCGGGCTCGGCCTCCTCGCATCTCGCCTTCGACAAGATCGCGGCCAAGCGGTTCGCCGCCCTCGGCGGCGTGACGCCGCCGGCGAACGTTGCGCTTGATAACATCGACGAGGCCTTCGCCGAATACGGACGACTGATCGCGAAGCCGGCGCGCGACGGCTCGAGCTACGGGCTGATCTTCGTCAACGCCAAGCAGGATCTCGTCGCCGTCCGCAATGCGGCCAGGCACGAAGAGTATGTGATCGAGCCTTATATCGCCGGCGTCGAGGCGACCTGCGGCGTGCTGGAGCGCACCGATGGCTCGATCATCTCGCTGCCGCCGATCGAGATCATTCCGGGCGAGGGCAATTTCGACTACGCGGCGAAATATCTCCTGAAGTCGACCCAGGAAATCTGCCCCGGCCGCTTCGCACCCGAGATCACCGCGGCGCTCAAGGAGCAGGCGATGCTGGCGCATCGCGCGATGTCCTGCACCGGCTATTCCCGCTCGGACTTCATCGTCTCGGACAAGGGCCTCGTCTATCTGGAGACCAACACGCTCCCCGGGCTGACCAAATCCTCGCTCTACCCAAAGGCGCTGAAAGCCGCGGGCATCGAGTTCGTCGACTTCCTGCGCGGCCTGGTCGAGCTCGCCGGGCAGCGCGTGCGGAAATAATCGGAACTGGTTAACGGCCGGATGGGCGAAATCGCCCGGTTTGGCGGCCAAAACCGGTAAAATGCCGGACATCGCGCCACAAATGCCGGATATCGCGGGGCAAAATGCGCGCGTCGTTAACGAATTTTACCTTTTGTTTACCAGGACGTCCGAAGGTTAACGCTGGCGGCGCATATGGCGCTTTGGCTGCCGGCGCGTGAGCTGTCGCGGGTGATGTCACCTCCAGCGAACGCTTTGAAGGGGAGAGGTTTTCTTCTGCTGAAGACCAGCACCCGGCCCGGCAGGTCCGAGACGTCATGTTCGCCAGGATCCGCGCGATGTCGCGGGCAAACTGTTGACGAGCTCGTGCAATGGATGGAGCAGGAAGCCTCACCCGGTCGCTTTTCAGATCGCTGAGGCCCCAAGCTGACCTGAAGGCGGCCGCGATTGGAGCGGTCGTGCTTCTGCGCGAGTGGGTGCAGAAAAAGCGCCAGGAAAGGCTCCAGGCCGCGCGCGCCGCCGCAAAGGACAAGATCAAGAGCAGGGCCAAGGCCGTCGTCGAGCGTGAGTCGCCACCGCGCGTCGTTGCGCTGGTCGAGCGCTATCTGCCGCGCCGGGTCGGACTCAGCATGACCGTGCTGCTGCTGATCGGGAGCTGCGGCTTCGGCATCGTCAAGGGCGGCCATCTCCAGGACTTCATCACCGCGGTCAGCGACGCCCGCAACGCGCTGGCCAATTCCGCCGGCTTCCGCATCACCTCCGTCGTGATCAACGGCCGCAAGCAGCTCACCCAGGACGAGATCCTCGCAATCGGCGGCGTCAGCGGCCGCTCCTCGCTGCTGTTCCTCGACGCCGAAGCGGTGCGCGACAAGCTCAAGGCCAATCCCTGGATCGCGGATGCGACGGTGCTGAAGCTCTATCCGGGCCAGCTCATGATCGAGCTCACCGAGCGCAAGGCGTTCGCGCTGTGGCAGGAGGCCGGCCGGCTCTCCGTCATCGCCGATGACGGCGCCGTGCTCGAACCCTACGTCTCGCGCCGCTTCCTGTCGCTGCCGCTCGTGGTCGGCAAGGGTGCCGACACGCAGGCGCGCGATTTCCTGGCGCTGCTTGCGCGCTATCCGCAGGTCAATTCGGTGACGAAAGCTGCGATCTACGTTGGCGAGCGGCGCTGGAACCTGAGGCTCAAGGACGGCCTCGACATCCGCCTGCCCGAGCAGGACGTCGGCAACGCGCTGGCGATGCTGTCGAAGCTCGACAAGGAAGACAGGCTGTTCTCCCGCGATATCGTCGCCGTCGACTTGCGTCTGCCCGATCGGCTGGTGGTGCAGCTGTCCGAGGACGCCGCCAAGGCGCGTGAGGATCAGTTCAAGGACAAGAAGAAAAAGAAGGCCGGGGATTCCGCATGACCGGTCTCGATCGCACCCAGACGCCGAAGACGCGCCCGATGCCGCACAAGCGCGGCGGCATCGTCGCCTGCCTCGACATCGGCACCAGCAAGATCGCCTGCATGATCGCACGGCTGAAGCCGTCGCCCCCGAGCGATGCGCTGCGCGGCCGCACCCATGCGGTGGAACTGATCGGCTACAGCCAGATCCAGTCGCGCGGGATGAAGGCCGGCGCGGTGATCGATCTCGGCGAATGCGAGCAGGCGGTGCGCCAGGCCGTCGGGCTCGCGGAGAAAATGGCCAAAGTGCGGGTCGAGTCCGTGCTGCTCTCGGTCTCCGGCGGCCGGCTCTCCGGCCAGCTGGTCGAAGCAGCCGCAGACATCCGTGGCGGCGCCGTGACGCCCGCCGATGTCAGCCGCGTCACCTCCACCGGCATGCGCCACGCCACCGGCGAGGGCCGCACCGTGCTGCACGCGCTGCCGGTCGGCTACACGCTCGACGGCGTCAAGGGCATCCGCGATCCCCGCGGCATGGTCGCGCACCAGTTCGGCGTCGACATGAACGTCGTCACCTGCGACGCCACCGTGGCGCGGAACCTGATGCTGGCGGTGGAACGCTGCCACATCAATGTCGAAGCCATGGCGGCGAGCCCCTATGTGGCCGGCCTGTCGGTGCTGACCGACGACGAGGCCGATCTCGGCGCCGCCGTCGTCGAGATGGGCGCGGGCACCACCACGATCGCGGTCTTTTCCGGCGGGCGCTTCGTGCATGCGGCCGGATTTGCGGTCGGCGGGCAACACATCACGATGGATCTTGCGCGCGGACTCTCCGCGACCATTGCCGATGCCGAGCGAATCAAGACGTTATACGGGACCGTCATCACCGGCGGATCGGACTCGCGTGAGCTGATGTCTGTGCCGACAGCCGGTGACGAGCAGGATCTGCCGCAGATCGTCTCCCGCGCCACCATCGCGAACATCGTCAAGCACCGTGCCGAGGAAGTCTTCGAAATGGTTCGGGACAAGCTGAAGGATTCGCCCTTCGCCTCAGAGCCCAACGGCCGCGTCGTGCTGTCGGGCGGCGCCTCGCAGCTCACCGGCCTCGTCGAGCTCGGCACCCAGATTCTCGGCCGGCCCGTGCGGGTCGGCCGTCCGCTCGGTTTCGGCCGGCTGCCCAACGAGGCGAAGAACGCCGCGTTCGCGGTGCCGGCCGGACTCCTCGTCTACCCGCAATATGTTCACCTCGAACATGTCGAACCGCGGCATACGCGGCAGCAGGTCAGGACAGGGACCGGCGGATATTTCGGAAAGGTCGGACGATGGCTACGCGAGGGCTTCTGATGACGGCTTTCCGCAATCTTCGATTTTCACCAACTCCCGCGGCCGCCGGCCGGGGCGAACCCACGCGCGCGTGATCGAGAGGCAACCATGACCATCAGCATCAATGTTCCTGATATTCACGAACTGAAGCCCCGGATCACCGTGTTCGGCGTCGGCGGCGCCGGTGGCAACGCCGTCAACAACATGATCACGGCGGGCCTCCAGGGCGTCGACTTCGTGGTCGCCAACACCGACGCGCAGGCGCTGACGATGTCGAAGGCGCAGCGCATCGTGCAGATGGGCACGGCGGTCACGCAAGGCCTTGGCGCCGGCTCGCAGCCGAACGTTGGCGCCGCGGCGGCGGAAGAGGTGATCGACGAGCTGCGCGACCATCTCTCGGGCGCCAACATGGTGTTCGTCACCGCCGGCATGGGCGGCGGCACCGGCACCGGCGCCGCTCCGGTGATCGCCAAGACCGCGCGCGACATGGGCATCCTCACCGTCGGCGTCGTGACCAAGCCGTTCCACTTCGAGGGCGGCCGCCGGATGCGTACCGCGGAAGCCGGCATCAACGAACTGCACAAGGTCGTCGATACGCTCCTGATCATCCCGAACCAGAACCTGTTCCGGGTCGCCAACGAGAAGACCACCTTCGCCGACGCGTTCGCGATGGCCGACCAGGTGCTCTATTCGGGCGTCGCCTGCATCACTGACCTGATGGTCAAGGAAGGCTTGATCAACCTCGACTTCGCCGACGTGAGAGCGGTGATGAGGGAAATGGGCAAGGCGATGATGGGCACCGGCGAAGCCTCCGGCGACAAGCGCGCGCTGACGGCCGCTGAAGCCGCAATCGCCAACCCGCTGATCGACGACAGCTCGATGAAGGGCGCCAAGGGCCTCCTCATCTCCATCACCGGCGGCAAGGACCTCACCCTGTTCGAGGTCGACGAGGCCGCGACCCGCATCCGCGAGGAAGTCGACCAGGACGCCAACATCATCGTCGGCGCGACCTTCGACGAAGCGCTCGACGGCCTGATCCGCGTCTCGGTGGTCGCCACCGGCATCGAGCAGGCCGCGATCGCCCGCAACAGCCAGGCGACCTCCGCGCCGGTCGCCAACCCGGCACCGCAGGCGCAGCAGGCTGCCGCACCTGCCGCCGCTGCCGAGAGCCGTCTCGCCGACCTGACCGCGCGGCTCCGTGCCGACAACCAGCGTCTGGCCGAACGCGCCCAGAAGCTGGACGCGCAGACCCCGGCCGCCGCGCCGGCTCCTGCCGCGCCCCGTCCCAACGTCGAGCGTGCTGCGCTCGCCGCCATCGCCGCTGCCGTTTCCGAAGCCCCGCAGGCGCCCGCGCCGACGCAGACCTATGGCGACGTCACCGTGCGGCCGATCGCGCAGAAGCCGACCCTGTTTCCGGAGCCTGACATGACCCCGGTCGCGATGCAGGAGCCGATGACGCCCGAAAACTTCATTCCGCCGCAGGCGGAACGTCCGCCGGTCCGTGCGCCGCGGATGCCGCGCATCGAGGAACTGCCGATGCCGGCGCAGGCCGAGATTCGTCAGGCCCGCGGCGAGGTTGAGGAAGAGACCCCGCAGAAGACCCGCCTGTCGCTGCTTCAGCGCCTCGCCAATGTCGGCCTCGGCCGTCGCGACGAGGAGAGCGAGCCGCCGGTCGCGGCCCGTACCGCCGGTCCCGCCATGCCGCCGCTGCCCGAACGTCGGCAGCAGAAGACCGTGGCGCAGCAGATCGCATCGACCGAGCCGGTGTCGGAGTATGCCCGCCGTCCTGCGCCGCAGGGCCTGGACATGCACGGCCGCCCGGCGTCTGTTGCGCCGGCGCCACAGGGCGACGACCATCTTGATATCCCGGCCTTCCTGCGCCGGCAGGCGACCTGAGGAATGTTACAATAAGGCAGACGGAAAAAGGTCCCGGCAGCAAGCTTGCCGGGACCTTTCCTTTTCTCCCGTGCAGACCCGGGCCTTTTTGCCAAGCAATTGATTTTAAATCATTAATTACGCATTTGGTGGTTCAGTAAAAGTGCCGATAACAGCCTCAAGCCTGGGCTCAATTTGGTTAAGCCTTGGCGCGAATACGGCGGGTTTGGGGTAACAATCGGTAAAAAAGCGTGAGTTGGCGCTGTTTGAGGCAGTGACTATGGTTTGCCGTGACTTGGGGATACGGATTCGCGGGGCGTCGGCACGAGCCGGCGAAGCGAGTTTGTATAAGTCGCGATGATCGTAGTGGGGCGGTTCCTGATGAAATTAAACCGGCAAACAACGCTTCGTGCGCAAGCCTCCGTGGCAGGCGTAGGCGTTCATTCCGGTCTTCCCGTCACTCTCACGCTTGGGCCTGCGCCTGTTGACGCAGGTTTTATTTTTGTCCGCACAGGCCTTGAGGGAAGTGACCGCGAAGTTCAGGCGACTGCCGAGCAGGTGGTGGCGACCGACTTCGCGACCGTTCTCGGCGATCGCAGCGGGCCGCTGGTATCCACCGCCGAGCACGTGCTGGCCGCACTGCGGGGCATGGGCGTCGACAACGCCACCATCGAGATCGATGGTCCCGAAGTACCGATCATGGACGGCAGCGCCGCGGCTTTCATTGCGGCGATCGACCAGGCCGGAATCGTCACCCAATCGGCCCAGCGCCGCCTCATTCAGGTTTTGAAGCCGATCTCGGTCAAGATCGGCGACTCCTTCGGCGAGATCAGGCCGCATGCCAGCGGCTTCCGCGTCGAGGTCGAGATCGACTTCACCAATCCCGTCATCGGCCAGCAGAGCTACGTCTTCGACCTCAATCCTGAAGGTTTCCGGCGCGAAATCGGCCGTGCCCGGACTTTCGGTCTGATGTGCGATGTCGCGCGGCTCTGGAGCGCGGGCTATGCCCTCGGCGCCTCCTTCGACAACACCGTCGTGTTCGATGAAGAGCGGCTGCTCAATACCGAGGGTCTGCGCTACGCCGATGAATGCGCCCGGCACAAGGTGCTGGATGTGATCGGCGACCTCTCGCTGGCCGGCCTGCCGCTGCTTGGCGCCTACCGCTCGGTCCGTGGCGGCCACAAGCTCAACCACGCTGTCCTGACCGCGCTGCTCGCCGACCGTACCGCCTGGCGGGTGGTCGAGGGCGAGGCAGTCCGCCGCACCACGCGTCCCGTGGGCGAAACCGGTCGCGGTATCGTCGGTGGCAGGATCGCGGCGGCCTACGGGCCGGACGTGTCCTGACGAGACCTGTCGGCGCGGGCATTTGACGGCGATTTGCCCCCGGGAAACTCCTGGTAACCAAGATCGGCTAGCATTGCGGCACGTTCGCCTTAATCCGGGCGAAATGCCTGCCTATCCGGTGGGTTAACGATTGTTTTTCGGATCCATCGACGTGGTCGCATGGCAGGCACCACGGTTACATTTCGCGCCCAGGACGGGGTTCGTGGGCTGGCGGGCACCGCATCACAGGGCGTCAGGGCTTAAACTCATGTCGGCACAGCGTATGACGCGCGGATGTTTCTCGGTCTCGTCGCGAGCCCGTGGGCTGCTTCAGGCCGTCACTTTCATCATGCTTGCGCTGCCGCTCGCCGGCTGCGGCACGGGCGCGCTCTGGGACAAGTTCACTGCCAAGGACGACACCTTCGTCGAGGAGCCCGCCGACAAGATCTACAATGAGGGCCTGTACCTCATGAACGAGAAGAAGGACATGAAGGCGGCGAACAAGAAGTTCGAAGAGGTCGACCGCCAGCATCCTTATTCCGACTGGGCCCGCAAATCGCTGCTGATGTCGGCCTATGCGTCCTATCAGGGCGGCGACTATGACGGCTGCATCGGCGCCGCCACCCGCTACGTCACTCTGCATCCCGGCAGCCCGGACGCGGCCTATGCGCAATATCTGATCGCCGCCTCCCATTACGACCAGATCCCGGATATCAGCCGCGACCAGGCCCGCACCGAGAAGGCGATCGCCGCCCTGGAAGAGGTGGTGCGCAAATATCCGACGTCCGAATATGCGACTTCGGCCAAGGCCAAGATCGAGGGTGCGCGTGACCAGCTCGCCGGCAAGGAAATGAACGTCGGCCGCTACTACGCCAAGAAGCGCGACTACACGGCCGCGATCAACCGCTACAAGACCGTCGTCACGCAGTACCAGACCACCCGCCATGTCGAGGAGGCGCTGTTCCGGCTCACCGAGGCCTATATGGCGATCGGCATCGTCGGCGAGGCGCAGACCGCGGCGGCCGTGCTTGGGCACAATTTTCCTGACAGCCGCTGGTACAAGGACGCCTATAATCTTGTAAAATCCGGCGGTCTCGAGCCGAGCGAGAATCAGGGGTCCTGGATCAGCCGGACCTTCAAGAAGATGGGTCTCGGCTAGGAAATTTGGTTCCATGCTGGCGCGTCTGTCGATCCGTGACATCGTCCTGATCGAACGGCTCGATATCGAATTCGCCTCGGGCCTCGCGGTTTTGACCGGCGAGACCGGTGCGGGCAAATCCATCCTGCTCGATGCCTTCGCACTGGCGCTCGGTGGCCGGGGCGATGCCGGCCTCGTGCGCCACGGCGCAGAGCAGGGGCAGGTCACCGCCGTGTTCGATGTCCCAAAGAATCACCCCGCAGCGAAGATCCTCGCCGAGAACGGCCTCGACGACACGAGTGTTGAAGAGTCTTGCGAGATGATTCTCCGTCGGGTGCAGCTCGCCGATGGCCGCACCCGCGCCTTCATCAACGACCAGTCGATCAGCGTGCAGACGCTGAAGGCGGTCGGTGCCGCCCTGGTCGAGATCCACGGCCAGCACGACGAGCGCGCGCTGGTCGATGCCGCCACCCACCGCCGCCTGCTCGATGCTTTTGCCGGCCTGGAGAAGGACGTCGCGGCGGTCGAAGCGCTCTGGGACGCGCGCCGCACCGCCAACACCGCGCTGGAGGAGCATCGCGCCGCCATGGAGAGCGCCGCGCGCGAGGCCGATTATCTCCGCCATGCCTCCGACGAGCTGAAGCAGCTCGCGCCCAAGGATGGCGAGGAGACCGCGCTGGCCTCGCGCCGCACCACCATGATGCAGGGCGAGAAGATCGCCTCCGACCTGCGCGAGGCGCAGGAGACGGTCGGCGGCAATCATTCGCCGGTCGCCGCACTGTCGGCGGCGGTGCGCCGGCTGGAGCGCCGCGGCGTCAACTCGCCGGCGCTGGTCGAGCCTGCGGTGAAGGCGATCGACGCTGCGATCAATGCACTGGAGGAAGCCGATCAGCATCTCCAGGCGGCGCTGGCCGCGACCGATTTCGATCCGGCCGAGCTCGAGCGCATCGAGGAACGGCTGTTCGCACTTCGCGCCGCCTCGCGCAAATATTCGACGCCGGTCGACGGCCTCGCCGCGCTTGCCGCCAAATATGCCGCGGACGTCGTGCTGATCGATGCCGGCGCCTCGCGGCTCAAGAAGCTGGAGCAGGCCGCGATCGAGGCAGACGGCCGCTATGCCGCCTCCGCCAAGAAGCTGTCACTGGCGCGGCAGAAATCGGCGGAGAAGCTCAACAAGGCGGTCAATGCCGAGCTCGCGCCGCTCAAGCTCGAACGCGCCAAATTCATGACCCAGGTCGAGACCGACGAGGCCGCGCCGGGGCCGCAAGGCTTCGACCGCGTCGAGTTCTGGGTGCAGACCAACCCTGGCACCAAGCCGGGTCCGCTGATGAAGGTCGCCTCCGGCGGCGAGCTGTCGCGCTTCCTTTTGGCGCTCAAGGTCGTGCTGTCCGACCGCGGCTCGGCGCCGACCCTGGTGTTCGACGAGATCGACACCGGCGTCGGCGGTGCGGTTGCGGACGCCATTGGCGGGCGCCTGGCGCGCCTGGCCGGCAAGGTCCAGGTCATGGCCGTGACCCATGCCCCACAGGTCGCCGCCCGCGCGGACCAGCACCTCTTGATCTCCAAGGACGCCCTGGACAAGGGCAAGCGCGTCGCCACCCGCGTCAATACGCTTGCCGCCGACCACCGCCGCGAGGAGATCGCGCGCATGCTGGCAGGCGCGGAGATCACGGCCGAGGCGAGGGCGGCCGCAGAACGGCTGCTCAAGGCGGCGACGGCTTAGTTATACACACCGTCATTCCGGGGCGATGCGAAGCATCGAACTATGGTGCGCACTTGCGCACCTGAGAATCTCGAGATTCCGGGTTCGGCTCCTCGGGCCGCCTCGGAATGACTCCTTCAGTTGCAAATCGACTCGTAGAGATCATCCCAATTTGGATTGTCCTTCTCGATCAGCTGGGTTTTCCAGGCCCGCTTCCACTTCTTCAGCTCCTTCTCGCGAGAGATTGCCGAGATAGGGTCATCATAGATCTCGAACCAGACCAGTTGCGTGATGTTGTATCTGGCCGTGAAGCTTGGCACGGCCTTGATTCGATGCTCGTAGACGCGGCGCACAAGGTCATTGGTGATGCCGACGTAGATTGCCCCATCTCGCCGGCTTGCTAGAATATAGACGTAATACGCCACAAGCCCCTCCCAACCGTCATTCCGGGGCGCACGAAGTGCGAACCCGGAATCTCGAGGTTCCGGGTCTGGTCCTTCGGACCATCCCGGAACGACGAGACGCAACCTTAAGTAAAATGGCAAGAGCAGCAAAATCGAAACCGCTTCGCGACGTCGCCGACCTCACCAAGGCGCAGGCCAAGGTCGAGCACATGCGGCTCGCGCTCGAGATCGAGGGGCACAACGAGCGCTACTATCAAGAGGACGCGCCGACCGTCACCGACGCCGAGTATGACGCGCTGCGCCAGCGCTTCAACGCGATCGAAACGCGCTTTCCCGAGTTCGTCACCGCGGAATCGCCCTCGCAGAAGGTCGGCGCGGCGCCGTCCGGCCGCTTCAAGAAAGTCCGGCATGCCGTTCCCATGCTGTCGCTCGACAACGCCTTCGCGGAAGAGGACGTGCGCGACTTCGTCGGCCGCATCGTGCGCTTCCTGAAGCTCGACGACGACAAGATCAATTTCTCCGCCGAGCCGAAGATCGACGGGCTCTCGATGTCGCTGCGTTATGAGGGGGGCGAGCTCGTCGCCGCCGCAACGCGCGGCGACGGTACGGTCGGAGAGGACGTCACCGCCAACATCCGCACGCTCGAAGACGTGCCGCAGAAGCTGAAGGGCCGCAACGTCCCCGACATCTGCGAGGTGCGCGGCGAAGTCTACATGACCAAGAAGGCGTTCCTGGCCCTCAACGAGCGGCAGAAGGCCGAAGGCGGCACCATTTTCGCCAATCCGCGCAATTCGGCCGCGGGCTCGCTCCGGCAGAAGGACCCGACCATCACCGCCTCGCGCCCGCTCGGCTTCTTCGCCTATGCGTGGGGGCAGATGAGCGAAATGCCGGAGGATACACAGAGCGGCATGATCCACTGGTTCGAGCGCTGCGGCTTCAAGACCAATCCACTGACCAAGCTCTGTCACTCCGTCGAGGAGCTGCTCGCCTTTCATCATGCGATCGAGGAGCAGCGCGCACGGCTCGACTACGACATCGATGGCGTCGTCTACAAGGTCGACCGCATCGACTGGCAGGAGCGGCTCGGCTTCGTCTCGCGCACGCCGCGCTGGGCGATCGCGCACAAATTCCCGGCCGAGCGCGCCATGACGGTATTGCGCGACATCGAGATCCAGGTCGGCCGCACCGGTTCGTTCACGCCGGTCGGCAAGCTCGAGCCGGTCGGCGTCGGCGGCGTGATCGTGCAGAACGTCACGCTGCACAACGAGGACTACATCAAGGGCATCGGCAACAAGGGCGAGGTGCTGCGCGAGGGCCGCGACATCCGCATCGGCGACACCGTCGTGATCCAGCGCGCCGGCGACGTCATCCCGCAGGTGGTCGACGTCGTCATCGACAAGCGGCCCCGCGGTGCCAAGGAGTTCCACTTCCCGAAGAAGTGCCCGTGTCCGCTGCACACCGACGTCGTGCGCGAGGAGACCGCGACGGGCGAGGAGGGCTCGCGCGCCCGCTGCACCGGCGAGTTCGCCTGTCCCTATCAGAAGATCGAGCACCTCAAGCTGTTCGTCTCGCGGCGCGCCTTCGACATCGACGGCCTCGGCGAGAAGCAGCTCCAGTACTTCTTCGACGAGGGTTGGGTGAAGGAGCCCGCCGACATCTTCACGCTGGAGAAGCGCAACGCGAAGCTCAAGCTCGAGGAGATCGAGGGCTATGGCACGACCTCGGTCCGCAATCTGTTCGGTGCCATCGAAAGCCGGCGCAGAATCGCGCTGGAGCGCTTCATTTATGCGCTCGGCATGCGCCATGTCGGCGAGACCACGGCGCTGGCGCTGGCACGCGGCTACGGCTCGTGGGACGCCTTCCACGATGCCTGCCTCAAGGTCGCCAAGGGCGACGAGGAGGCGATCGCGGAGATGGACGCGCTCGACCAGATCGGCGACACCGTGATCAAGAGCATCGCCGATTATTTCGGCGAGAGCCACAACCGCGGCATCGTCGAGCGGCTGACGAAGGAGGTCGAGATCGTCGACGCCGAGAAGCCGAAAAGCAATTCGGCTGTCGCCGGCAAGACCGTGGTGTTCACGGGCTCGCTGGAGAAGATGACGCGGGATGAAGCCAAGGCCACAGCAGAGCGTTTGGGGGCAAAGGTGTCGGGCTCGGTGTCGAAGAAGACCGATCTCGTCGTCGCCGGCCCCGGCGCAGGCTCGAAGCTCGCGGAAGCCAACAAGCACGGCGTCAAGGTGCTGACCGAAGACGAGTGGCTGAAGCTGATCGGGGAGTGAGGGTTTGCGCTCTGCGCCATTCACTTCGCTGTCATCGCCCGGCCTTGACCGGGCGATCCAGCATTCCAGAGTCCTGCGTTGGAGATCTCGCTATTACTACTGGCGCCACGGCGTACTGGATGCCCCGGTCAAGCCGGGGCATGACAGCGAGGTTGGGGCACGTACTGTGCCACCTCTCACATCATTCCCGCCTCGTCTTCCTCCGCCTGCTCGATTAGCGTATCGCTCACCACCACCTCACGGCGGGGCACGACGAAGATCATCACGCAGGCGCCGAGCAGCGAGATCACGAGGACCGCGGCGGTGAGCGGCAGCGTCGTGGCGGAGTGGCCACCGAGATAGGCGCCGAATTGCGACATCAGCGCGCCGATGCCCTGCTGGAGGAAGCCCATCGCACCTGAGGCGGTGCCGGCCGCTTCCGGGCGGATGCTGATCGCGCCGGCGGCGGAATTCGCCATCACGAAGGCATTGCCGACCATCACGATCATCTGCGTGCCGAACAGCCAGGCGGGCGCTTCGTTCCAGCCGGCGAAGCTCCACAGCAGGTTCAGCAGACTGCCGCAGAGTTGCAGGCCGAGCCCGAACCAGATCAGCTTCTCCAGCGAGTGCCGCGGCGCGAAGCGCACGCAGAGCAGATTGCCGATCAAATACGCAAAGCCGGTCGTTGCGAACCAGGCGCCGTACTCGGCGCTGCTGCGGCCCATCTGCATCACCACGATGTAGGGGCCGCCACCGGCGAAGGTGAAGATGATCTGCGAAGCCAGCACCTGGCACATGACATAACCGACGAAGGCGCGATTGCGGATCAGCATGCCGACGTCGCCGCGGAAGCCGGCGCCGGCGGCGCGGCTGCGGCGGGTCTCGGGCAGCGCCACCGCGATACCGACGGCGACGACGATCGCGGCGATGGTGATGACGTAAAAGATCGCCCGCCAGCCGAACGCAGTCTCGATCAGGCCGCCGGTGAGCGGCGAGACCATCTGCCCGATCATCAGCGCCGCGATGACGAGGCTGATCATCGAGGCGACGCGATCCCGCTCGTAGATGTCGCGGATGATGGCGCGGCTCACCACCATGCCGGCGGCGCCGCCCAGCGCCTGGAAGAAGCGTGCCGCGATCAGCTGCGGCAGGTTTTGCGCGAAGATGCAGGCGACGCTGGCCACGACCATCAGCGCCAGTCCTCCGAGCAGCACCGGGCGCCGTCCGAACCGGTCCGACAGCGGCCCCATGATCAGCTGCGACAGCGCGATGCCGACCATGTAGAGCGACACCGTCATCTGCGCGATCGAGATGTCGCTGCCGAAATTCGTCGCCAGCACCGGCAGCGCCGGCACCAGCATGTAGAGCGAGATCGGCGCGATCCCGGTCATCACGACCAGCAGCAGCAACACCACGCGCGATGTCGCGATGTTGGTGGCCGCTTCCGGCGGCTTGCTGATCATGCCGTGCATACGTGTCCGTCTCTCGAATTCGAATCGACTGTAGCGCGCCCGCGCAAGACGGATATCGGCGTTTCGGAATGCGGCTATACGGATTCCGGGATGGCTATGATTGGGCGCGCTGCTTGCGCGACAAAGCAGGTGTCATTCCCCGCGCAGGCGGGGAATCCAGTATTCCAGAGACAGAAGGGGGATATGGGGAAGCAGCGTTGCGCTGATCGCGTAGTGCTATGCGGCTCGGAATGAGTGATCAGGCCTTCAGCTCCGCGGTCGCCTGATCGAGCCAGGCCTTCGTCGCCTCGTCCAGCGCCGGCCGCACCTCGGCCCGGACGCGGGCGTGATAGGCATTGAGCCAGTCGAGCTCATCGCGGCTCAGCATCGCCGCATCGATCAGCCGGCGGTCGATCGGTGCCAAGGTGAGCGTCTCGAACGCGTTCATCGGCTTCTCGGCGCCCTTGATTTCGGCGGCGACGACCAGCTCGAGGTTCTCGATGCGGATGCCGAAACCGTCCGCCTTGTAGTAGCCGGGCTCGTTCGAGAGGATCATGCCGCGCTTCAGCGGCGTGGTGCCGAGCTTCGAGATCCGCGCCGGCCCTTCGTGCACCGAGAGATAGCTGCCGACGCCGTGGCCGGTGCCGTGCTCGAAATCAAGGCCGGCAGCCCAGAGATATTGCCGCGCCAGCGTGTCGAGCTGCGCGCCCGTGGTGCCGTCGGGGAAGACCGCGCGCGCAATCGCGATATGGCCGCGCAGTACGCGGGTGAAGCGGTCGCGCATCTCGTCCGTGGGCTCGCCGACCGCCATGGTCCGCGTGACGTCGGTGGTGCCGTCTTCATATTGCGCGCCGGAATCGATCAGCAGCAGGTCGCCGGGCTCGATCCGCCGGTTGCTCTTGCGCGTGACGCGGTAGTGCACGATGGCGCCGTTCGGGCCGGTGCCGGAGATGGTCGGAAACGACACGTCCCTGAGCGCGCCGGTATCGCGGCGGAATGTTTCCAGCGCCTCGACCGCGTCGATCTCCGTGAGCTTGCCGCTTGGTGCCTCGCGATCGATCCATGCGAGAAAGCGCGCCAGCGCCACGGCGTCGCGCACATGGGCCGTCTTGGTGCCCTTGATCTCGGTCGCGTTCTTGACCGCCTTGAGCAGTGCCACGGGATCGCTGCCGCGCACCGGCTTGCCGCCGGCGCCCGCGATCAGCCGGCTCAGCGCGTCGGCCGCGGTGGCGTTGTCGAGCGCGATCGCCGCGCCGCTTTTGGCGAGCGCCATCAGTGTCGGCGCCATGGCGTCCGGTTCGCGCACGTCGGCGGACTGCTCGAGATGGTCCCGCGTGAGATTGGAGAGCTTGCGGTGGTCGATGAAGATGGTGGGACGGCCGTCCTTCGGCACCAGCGCGTAGGACAGCGGCAGCGGCGTGTGCGCGACGTCGGCGCCGCGGATGTTGAAGGCCCAGGCCACCGCGTGGCTGTCCGACAGCACCAGCGCATCGGTTCCGAGCTTGGCGATCTCGCCCCTGATCTGCGTCAGCTTCTCGGCTTCAGTGACGCCGGCATGCTGGAGGCCGTGCACGGCGACGGGAGCGAGCGGCGGCTGCGGCCGGTCGTGCCAGATCGCGTCGATCGGATTGCTGTCGACGGCGACCAGCTCGGCGCCGGCCTTGGTACAGGCTGCGGACAGGCGTTCGGCTGCCGCAAAAGTGTGCAGCCATGGATCGAATCCAAGGCGGTCACCGGCTTTCAGATGCGCCGCCACCCAGCTCTCCGGCGGCGGGTCGATCAGCGATTCCACGGCCCAGGCCTTTGCATCGACCTGCTTGGCAGCCTGAAGCGTGTAGCGGCCGTCGACGAACACCGCGGCCTCTCGGGGCAGCACCACTGCCAGCCCCGCCGAGCCCGTAAAGCCGGTCAGCCAGGCCAGCCGCTCTTCCGATGGCGGCACATATTCGTTCTGCTGCTGATCAGCGCGTGGAATCACGAAGCCGGTCAGCTTGCGACGGGCGAGCTCTTCGCGAAGTGCGGCCAGCCGTGCCGTCAATGCGACGCCGGCCTCCGGCTCCTCGAATGTCTGGAAGTGTGCTTCGAACATGGTGGATCACTTTAGGATCATGGGGATCAGTCCGCAATCTCGACGCATTTGCGTCGCATCTGGCATGGACTGTGCTTGAAATGGTTCCATTCGAATCGAGTGGAGTAGGATGCGGCAGTTGAGCTTCATCCGGATAACAGGGAAATTCGAGCAAGTGGTTCATCTCAACGGCGAGGGGACACACGATGCCAGCGTTCACGTTTGAGAAGATTTCGCCGCCGGCGCGCCGCGGCCCGGCTGCAACGCCACCGAAGAAGCCGCGCGGCCTCATCAGCCAGATGATCGACCGTTTCGCCGAGCGCCGCGCGAGGCGCACCTTGCAGGATCAGCCCGTGATGCGCCGCGACGAGAAGCCGGCGGAGTAGGGCGGCAACGGCGATTCCGTCGGGCGGGCAAAGGGCGCGAAGCGCCGTGCCCACCATCATTCCGCGATTCTGGATTGACCTGCTTCGCTCTTCCTGCCCCGCGTCACCTCGCTCACCCTACCTTCCGCAGCAACAAACTGCTCCACCCCTCGATCCGCAGATGCTTCAGCGGCACGAGGCCTCGCGCGCGATAGGCGGCGATCACGGCGGGGGCCTGGTGCGTCAGCAGGCCGGAAAGGATGACGCGGGCGCCAGGCGCAAGGTGCCTTGCCATCGGGCTCGCCAATTGCCGGAGCGGATTGGCAAGGATGTTCGCGAGCACCAGGTCGAAGGGGCCCGCGCGCGCAAAATCCGGCGCAGCAAACCCCGTGGCGCGGATCACCCGCACATTGTTGCCGACCTCGTTCAGCGAGGCGTTCTCAGCCGCCACCCGCACCGAGGGCGGATCGATGTCGGAGGCAAGCACGGCGCGATGCAGCGCCTTCGCCGCTGCAATCGCCAGCACGCCGGTCCCGGTGCCGAGGTCGAGCACGTAGCGCGGCCGGGAACTCTTCAGGACATGGTCAAGCAGAAGTAAACAGCCACGCGTCGTGCCGTGGTGGCCGGTGCCAAAGGCAAGCGCCGCCTCGATCTCGATGGCCTGCTTGTTCGGCGCCACTCGGTCGCGGTCATGGCTGCCGTGCACGACGAAGCGCCCGGCCGGGACGGGGACGAGATCCTCCAGGCTGGCCTTGACCCAGTCCTTGGCCTCGACGATGTCGAAGGTGAGCGTCTCGGCAATCTCATTTCCTGCTGAAACTGCAACGAATTCGCGCAGCCAAGCCTGATCCGGCGCCTCGGCGAAATGGAGCGTGACGTCCCATTGTCCGTCCGGCCGCTCGAAGGCCGCGACCGCCGCATCGCCCTCGAAAAACACCTCGGTGAGCACGTCGACGACGCGCCTGGCGTCGGCCTCGCTGCCGATTGAAAAGCTGGCGCGATGGGTGGGGGAAGGCTGCATTCAAGGTTCCGTTGAGTTCAATTTTTGGAGCTTTTGGTGCCAATGTTCCCGACAATTTGCGGTTCCCGGATTCACTGGACCGAAGGTTCCACCCTGTACATTCTCTAGTGTTGAATCCAGCTAGCACAGCTTGGAGTTGAAACGGAGGCGAGTCTTGAAGCACATGGTTCAGAAGTTCTGGTCGGACGAGTCGGGTGCAACCGCGATCGAGTACGGTCTGATTGCCGCGGGTATCGCCCTGGCGATCATCACCGTGGTGAACGGCCTGGGCACCACCATGAACGAGAAGTTCGGTTCGATTAGCACCTCCTTGAAGTAATTTCCGCCTCCATTTCCCAAGGGGGCTGTTTTTTCGCAGAGGCTATTCCTGATCACCGCCCGCCAGGGAATTCCCTGGCGGGCGAGGTCGTTTCTGCAGCATCTGTTCTCTGCGGATATTCACAGGTTTTCCGCGGGCTTGCCGGGACCCTATCCACCGCTTTTCCCGCAATTGTCCCTACGATTTTCCACCGGCTTTCCCCAGGATCGGCCCCGACGGTCTTGCCCAGGCATCCTCCGCCCGACCACAGACCTTTCGACAGCCTGTCCACAAGCAATCCACAGACCTATCCACGGCTTCTGAACAGCGACCGGTGATCCCGCAGGATCGCCTGCGCCGCGTTGTGGCCGGGGGCGCCGGTAACGCCGCCGCCGGGATGGGCCCCGGAGCCGCAATGGTACAGGCCCTTCAGGGGCCCGCGATAATCGGCATGGCCCAGCATCGGCCGCGCCGAGAACAGCTGGTTCAGCGTCAGCGCGCCGTGGAAGATGTCGCCTCCCAGCAATCCGAACTGCCGTTCGAGATCGAGCGGGGACAGGATCTGGCGGCCGAGCACGCTCGCCGCAAAGCCGGGCGCGTATTTGTCCACCGTCGCGATCATGAGATCGGCGACCTCTTCGCGATGGTCGTCCCACGAGGTTCCATCGGGAAGCTCCGGGGCGACGTGCTGGCAGAACAGGCTCGCGACATGCTTGCCTGCGGGCGCCAGCGTGTCGTCGAGCGTCGAGGGAATCAGCATCTCGACGACGGGTTCGCGGCTCCAGCCCTGCGCCCGCGCATCGAGCCAGGCGCGGTCCATGTAGTCGAGGCTCGGCGCCAGGATGATGCCGGAAGAGAGATGATCGCCCTCGCCCGGCAGCGCCGTGAAGGAGGGCAGGTGGTCCAGCGCCACGTTCATGCGGAAGGTGCCGGAGCCGTTCTTCCAGTGCCGGATGCGGGCGAGGAAGTCCGCAGGGAGAGCGTCGGCCGCGACCAGCCGCGTGTAGAGCAGCTTTGGATTGACATTGGCCGCGACGTATTTCGCGCGGATCGTGTCGCCGTTCTCCAGCACGACGCCGACGGCGCGGTCGCGCTCGACGATGATCTCACGGACGCCGGCATCCGTTTCGATGGCAACGCCCCGGTCGCGTGCCGCGCGCGCCATCGCCTGCGTGATCGCGCCCATGCCGCCGATGGCGTGGCCCCAGACGCCCTTCTTGCCGTTCACCTCGCCGAAGGCATGATGCAGCATCACATAGGCCGAGCCGGCGGCGTAGGGGCTGGCATAGTTGCCGACGATGGCATCGAAGCCGAACAGCGCCTTGACCAGATCATGTTCGAAACGTTCGTCCAGCATTTCGCCGGCCGAACGGGTGAAGAGATCGAGCAGGCTGCGGCTCTGCTCCAATGTGAGACCGCGCAGGATGTTGGCGCTCTGGAGTGCATTCACGGCCTCGCGAATCGCGTTCGTGCCAAATCCGTCGAGCAGGTTCGGCGGCGCGCGCAGCACGAATTGCCTGAGCACGTCGGCGATGTCTTCCAATTCGCGCGAGAAGCCGTCGAGGGCCTCCGCATCATGCGCGCTGAGCCGGGCGACTGACGCTTTCGTCCGCCCCTCGCCGGTGAGGAGATAACTGCCGTCGGGCGCGGGCAGAAAATTCTGCGCGCGCCGTTCGACGATCCGCAGGCCGTGCTCGGCGAGCTTGAGGTCACGGATCACCTGCGGATTGAGCAGGCTCACGGTGTAGGCCGCGACCGAATTGCGGTATCCCGGATGAAACTCCTCCGTGACTGCGGCCCCGCCGACCACCTTGCGGCGCTCGACCACGCGCACCCGCAGGCCCGCCATCGCGAGATAGGCCGCACAAGTGAGGCCGTTGTGGCCAGCGCCGATGATGACGACGTCGGTTTCGCTCATGACTTCCTTGGCGTCATTCCGGGGCGATGCGCAGCATCGAACCCGGAATCTCGAGGTTCCCCGGTGCGCAATTGCGCACCTGAGGTCTGGTCCTTCGGACCGTCCCGGAATGACATCTCTACATCAAGCATTCCTCGCTGCAACATCACGCGCCCCTTTATTGCCCGTTCAGGCGCGGTGTGCTCCATTGCGCGCGGTCCGGCGCCCGCCGGGTTCGAGCCGGAGTTTTCATGGATTCCATCGTGCAACCCGCCGCCACGGAGCAGCCTTCGTCGTCGCGCAACCGGCTGCTGCTGACGGTCTACACTGCTGCGATCTTCGTCAGCGCGCTGCTGCTGTTCTCGGTGCAGCCGCTGTTCACGAAGATGGTGCTGCCGCGGCTCGGCGGCTCGCCGGCAGTGTGGTCGGTGGCGATGGTGTTCTTCCAGTCGCTGCTGCTGGCCGGTTACGCCTACGCGCATCTCTTGATGCAGGTGCGGCGCCGCATCGTTCCCGTCGCGGTGCATATGGCGCTGCTGATCGCAGCCTTCGCCACGCTGCCGCTCGGCATCGCCTCCGCCTATGGCGAGCCGCCCGCTTCGGGCTATGCGTTCTGGCTGCTCGGCCTGTTCGTGGTGTCGATCGGGCTGCCGTTCTTCGCGCTCGCCGCCAACAATCCGCTGCTGCAGGCCTGGTTCGTCCGCACCGGCCATCCCGCCGGGCACGATCCCTATTTCCTCTATGCCTCCTCCAACATCGGCAGCTTCCTCGCACTGTTGTCCTATCCGTTCCTGCTCGAGCCGATGTTCACGCTGCACATGCAGAACCGGTTCTGGACCGGCCTCTATGGCCTGTTGATCCTTCTCATCGGCGCCTGCGGCGTGCTGTTGTTGCGTTCGCCGAAGCTGGCGGAGGCCGATGCGCGGGCCGAGGACGTGAATGCGCCCGCGCCCGGCCTTGTGACGCGGCTGCGCTGGATCTTCCTCGCCGCGGTGCCGTCGGGCCTGCTCATCGCCGTTACCGCACACATCTCGACCGACGTCGCGGCGGCGCCGCTATTGTGGGTGCTGCCGCTGTCGCTGTATCTGCTGACCTGGGTCGTGGTGTTCCAGTCGCGGCCGCTGCTGCCGCACAAATGGATGCTGATGCTCCAACCGGTCGCCATTGCGGGCGTCGTCGTGCTGCTGGCTTTCGGCGGCGAGCAGAATCTGCTGCTGACGCTCGGCGGTCATCAATTGTGCTTCTTCGTCATCGCCATGGCCTGCCACGGCGAATTGGCGCGGACGCGGCCGGCCGCCAGATATCTCACCGGCTTTTATGTCGCGCTGTCGTTCGGCGGCATGGTCGGCGGCCTCTTTGCCGGCCTCGTTGCTCCATTCACCTTCTCGTGGATCGCCGAATATCCGATCCTGATCGCGCTTGCCGCGCTGTGCCGCCCCTCCGCGAACGAACGCCTTGCCGGCATCGTCAAATGGTACTGGCTGGCGCTCGCCGCGCTCGCGGTGGTGCTCATTGCGCCGTCATATATGACGGGCGACCTCTCGACCTGGTTCGAGGATCACCGCGTCTGGGTCGCCGGCGCCGTCGGCGTGCTCGCAGCGCTGCTCGCGCTGATCCTCGATGCCGGCCGCTGGAAGATCTTTGCCACCGTCGCGCTCGCGCTGGCGCTGATCCGTGTTTATCCCGCGGACGAAGGCCGCGTCACGACGGTGCGCAGCTTCTTCGGCGTGCACAAGATCGTGGTGACGCCGGGCGGCTATTTCCATGTGCTGATGCACGGCACCACCATTCATGGCGCCGAGCGCTTCCGCAACAATGACGGCACGTCGGTCATCGGCCGGCCCGAGCCGATCACCTATTATCACAAGGACGGCGGCATCGGTCAGGCTGTCAGTGCCATTCGCGAGCGCAAGGGCGCGCCGCTCAAGGTCGCCGCGATCGGCGTCGGCTCCGGCACGCTCGCCTGCGCCGCCGAGCCGGGGGAGAACTGGACCTTCTTCGAGATCGACCAGTCCATGGTCGACGCGGCGCGTGACCCCAGGAATTTCCGCTACATCTCGAGCTGCATGCCGGACATGAAGCCCGTCATCGGCGATGCGCGCCTCACCTTCGCGAAGGAGCCCGACGGCGCCTATGATCTCATCATCGTCGATGCCTATTCGTCCGATGCGATCCCGATCCACCTTGCGACCGAAGAGGCGATGATGATCTACAAGGACAAGCTCGCGCCGCACGGTGCGGTGGTGATGCACGTCTCCAACCGGCATCTGGATCTCGAGACCGTCGTGGTCGGCATTGCGGACGCCAATGATCTCGAGAGCTGGGTTTTCAACGAGGATTCCGGGCGCGATTCCGACTACATCTTCTCGACCGACGTCGTCATCTCCGCGCGCGAGGAGGCCGACATCGGCAGGCTCGCATCCTCCAAGCAATGGGTACAGACCGAAGCCGATGACAGGGTGCGGGTCTGGACCGACGACTATTCGAATATCCTCGGCGCGCTGTATCGGCGATTGCGGGACGGGGAGTAGGCTTCGCGCCTCAAGTGATCTCGTGCCCCGGACGCAGTGCAGCACGAAGTGGTGCGCTGCAGAGCCGGGGCCCATGGCGCGGCGTTCTGGGTCCCGGCTCTGCGCCGCACCGCTACGCGCTGCGTCGCGTCCGGGACACGAGATCTGGGTTTACGGCTCCACCGGCGTGCCCGCCGGCAGCGCGATCCCCTTCTCGCCGGCGATCTGCCGCAGCAGGTCCGGCCTGTCCGAGATGATCCCATCGACGCCGAGCTCGATCATGCGCGCCATGTCCTCGGGCTTGTTGACCGTCCAGACCACGACGCGCAATCCGAGCTCATGGGCCTCGGTGACCAGTGACGCGGTCACATCGCCGAAATGAGGCGACCAGATCGCGCCGCCTGCAGCCTTGACCGACCGTGGCAGCGAGCCGCCGTGATCGGCCGGGCTGAACCCCGCCGTCCAGTTCGTCGCCTTGTCGCGTGCCACCGTCTGGCCCGAGCCGCGCTGGAGCGTCAGGTACACGGTCGGAATCTTCGGTGCCTGCTGCTGGACGAGAAGCAGGGTACGCCAGTCGAACGACTGGATCATGATGCGGTCGGAGACTCCTTCGGTCTCGATCGCCCCGAGCAGCTTCGCGACGAAGGCCTGCGGATCAGGCGATTCATCTGGATGGTTGGGATCGATCTTGGTCTCGATGTTGAAGCGCACGTGCGTGTTGCCGGACTTGCGCACCAGCGCGAACAGCTCGCGCAAGGTGGGAATGCGTGTCCCCGGCACGGCCCGCTGGTCGGGGAACTGTTTTGCGTAGGCACTGTCCGGCCGGATCTGGCCGACGTCATAGGTCCTGACCTCGTCGAGCCGCAGTTTTACGAAAGGCGTGCCGGGCGGAGTGATATAGGCCCCATCGGGGCCACGTGCGAGATAGGGGTTGAGCCCGCGCTCATGCGAGATGACGATTTCGCCGTCGGCGGTGACACCGACGTCGAGCTCCAGCGTGTCCACACCCATCGACAGCGCATTGGCGAATGCGGGCAGGGTGTTTTCCGGCAACAGCGCCCGCCCGCCGCGATGGGCCTCGAGATTGAAGGCCACATCGGATCCCATGGCCCGTCCCGCTATCATAACGCACAGCGCAATCAGAATGGTCGTGGCACGTGACTTCATGGTGCCTCGGCCGGCGAGGGCGGTTGATGGTGGCCGCGTCAGTTCTGATAGTAATGGCCGCGCGGCTGGTAATACTGCCGGGGCTGCGGTTGGTAGTAGTAGCCCTGCTGGCCGTAGCCCTGGTCGTAATAGGTCCGCGGCTGCTGCTGCTGATAGACCTGCGTGTCGTAGAGCGGGCGGGTGGCCGAGCGCGGCGCCGGATAGCGCGCGCCGGTGTCGCTGCCATCGGCCGGATAGATGTAGTTGTCGTCCTGCGGCATGTAGCGGCGCGCGGGCTGCGCCGGCGGCGCCAGGTTCACGGGATCACCGGCGGTCGCGTATTGCTCTTCAGCCGGCTGCGGTGCGCGGGCCACCGCATTGGCGTTGCGGCCGCGCGGATTGCGGGCCAGTGCCACCTGCGCGGAGCCGGTCAGCGTCACCGTGGTGTTGAGCACGCCCTGCTGCTGAACCAGCGCATAGAGCGTCGAGGCATTCTGGCGTGACAGCCGCACGCAGCCATGGGAGGCGGGAGAGCCGAGCCGGCCGACCGAGTCCGTGCCGTGGATGGCGTGCCCGACCTTGGTGAAGAAGATCGCGTGCGGCATCGGCGCGTCGTCGAATTCCTTGGAATAGTGATCCTCTTCCATGCGGAAGGCGCGGAACGCGCCGTTCGGCGTCTCGCGCGAGGGGATGCCGGTCGACACCGGCCAGTGATAGCGCGCGACGCCGTCGACGGCGACGGTCATCTGCTGATTGTCCTTGTCGACGGTGATCTCGACCTTGGCCTGCGCGGCACCCGCGCTCAAAAGCAGAGATGAGGTGAAAGCAATGAAAAATGAACGCATCTGGAAACGCATATCAATCTCGGCCTCCGGCCTGTCCACGCTAGTCGCCGCGGCTCTCCGTCCCCGGCGTGCAATATGCCTGCAATCCGGCTTTCGTTCCAGCGAGCTGCCGGCCCATCGTTAACGCGATGCCTGATGTAAGCAAGGCCGCTCTGTGCCGCGCCACGCGCGGCAGCGCTGACATTTTCGCGAGCGGAGGCGCGTTCACAACGTCGACAATTCGTCACAAAGGCGCAACCATTCCGCCGCGCGGCGCGTTGGTGATGTCCTGTCTCGACAGGCTGCACGTCCGCCGCCGTTTACCTCTTTCCTTCCCCTGGGGACCGAAAATGAACAAAGCCCGTCTCGCCGCCGCGCCATTGCCGGCCAGTCTGCCCGTCCGCCTGCTGTTCGCCGCCGCCGCCATCCTGCTGGCGTTGTTGGCGCTACCGCAAGTCAGTCATGCCCAGGGCATCGTGCGCGGTGCGCAGGAGGGCTCTTATGAAGGCAACCGCATCGGCGGGCCCGTGGGCGGCGCAGTCGGCGGCGTCGTCGGCGCCGGCGTTGGCGGGGCCGTCGGTGCAGTCGAGGGCGTGCTCGGCATTCCCCACCGCCACTACCGTCACCGCTGTCGCGGATATTACGACCGCCATCACCGCTTCCATTGCTATCGGTGAGTCGACCGGCGGGATTCCGGGCTCGCGCTGCGCGCGCCCCGGAATGACGACGGCAATCAGTTCTTCAGCCGGTATCCCGTCCGGAAGATCCACCAGATCACGACCAGGCAGATCACCAGGAACGCCAGCGTCATGCCGATGCTGACGGACATGCTGACGTCCGCGATCTCATAGAAACTCCAGCGGAAGCCGGAAATCAGATAGACCACCGGGTTGAGCAGCGCGACCGTGCGCCAGGTCGGCGGCAGCATGTCGATGGAATAGAAGCTGCCGCCGAGGAAGGTCAGCGGCGTCACCACCAGCATCGGGATCATCTGCAGCTTTTCGAAGCCGTCGGCCCAGATGCCGATGATGAATCCGAACAGGCTGAACGTCACCGCCGTCAGCACCAGGAAGGCCAGCATCCAGACCGGATGCTGGATGTGCAGCGGCACGAACAGGCCGGCGGTCGCCAGGATGATGAGGCCCAGAATGATCGACTTGGTCGCGGCGGCGCCGACATAGCCGAGCACGATCTCGAAATAGGAGATCGGCGCCGACAGGATCTCGTAGATCGTGCCGGTGAATTTCGGGAAGTAGATGCCGAAGGAGGCGTTGGCGATGCTCTGGGTCAGCACCGAGAGCATGATCAGGCCCGGCACGATGAAGGTGCCGTAGCTGACGCCCTCGACCTGGCTGATGCGCGAGCCGATCGCGGCGCCGAACACCACGAAATAGAGCGAAGTCGAGACCACAGGCGAGACGATGCTTTGCAGCAGCGTGCGCCAGGTGCGCGCCATTTCGAACAGGTAGATGGCGCGGATGGCGCGGTGATTCATGACGTCCTCACGAGATCGACGAAGATGTCCTCGAGCGACGATTGCGTCGTGTCGAGGTCGTTGAAGCGGATGCCGGCGGTGCGGAGGTCGCCGAGCAGGCTGGTGATGCCGGTGCGCTCGCCCTGGGTGTCGTAGTCGTAGACCAGCGTCGCGCCGTTATCGCAGAGCTCGAGCTCATAGTGGCGAAGGCTCTCCGGCAGCGAGACGATCTTGCCCTGCAGATGCAGCGTCAGGCGCTTCTTGCCGAGCTTCTGCATCAAGGTCGTCTTGTCCTCGACCAGCACGATCTCGCCCTTGTTGATGACGCCGATGCGGTCGGCCATCTCCTCGGCCTCCTCGATGTAGTGCGTGGTGAGGATGATGGTGACGCCGGACTGCTGAAGCCCGCGCACCACCTCCCACATGCCCTTGCGCAGCTCGACATCGACGCCGGCGGTGGGCTCGTCCAGGAACAGGATCTGCGGCTCGTGCGACAGCGCTTTGGCGATCATCACGCGACGCTTCATGCCGCCGGAGAGCGTGATGATCTTGCTGTCCTTCTTGTCCCACAGCGAGAGGTCCTTCAGTACCTTCTCGATATGTTCGGGATTTTTCGGCTTGCCGAACAGGCCGCGCGAGAAGCTCACGGTCGCCCACACGCTCTCGAAGGCATCGGTATGCAATTCCTGCGGCACGAGGCCGATCAGCGAGCGCGCCTTGCGGTAGGAGGTCTGGATGTCCTCGCCGCTGACCAAAACCTTGCCTTGGCTCGGGTTGGCGATGCCGCAGATGATCGAGATCAGCGTGGTCTTGCCGGCCCCGTTGGGGCCGAGCAGCGCAAAAATCTCGCCGCGCTTGATGTCGAGATTGACGTTCTTGAGCGCCTTGAAGCCGGACCCATAGGTCTTCGACAGATTGGCGACGGAAATGATGGAAGACATGATGGCCGGCGGGCTGGGGAGGGAAAGGGGAACGCCGGACCCACTCGGAAAGGCGGGTCGGCGGAGCCCTGAAATAGGAACGCTGTTGTTGGCCCGCAATTCCCCGGAGAAAAATGGTCTCAAAACAGGCCATTCAGTGGCATGTTCCGGGCAAGTGTTGCGCGATGGTCACGGCTTGCTGCGAAGATTGTCGCTCACGCGGCTCTTTGTTGCGTCTGCGAGTGGGCCGTGGCTACGATTCCTGCTAATCGCTAAGCGTATTGTCTCCAGGGAAAAAATCGATGAGACCGAACGGCCGTCACACCGCCGGCGCCAGCCAGTTGTCCACCCTCCGTGTGTGGGCGATGGGCCTGCTCCTGCTGTCAGCTGTTGCCATCAGCCCGACCACCGCCAAGGCCGCGCCGAGCCAGGCCGCGGTGGCGACCACGCATGTCTACCTGCTCCGCGGCGTGCTCAACATATTCTCGCTCGGGCTCGACACGATCGGCGCCCGGCTCCAGGCGCAGGGCATCCCGGTGACCGTCGCCAATTTCGTGTCCTGGTCCTCGCTCGCCGATGAAGCGGCAGCCGCCTACAGGGCCGGCCGGCTCAAGACCATCATCCTGGTCGGCCATTCCTCCGGTGCAACTGCGCTGCCGGACATGATCGCCAAGCTCAATCAGCTCGGCGTGCCCGTGAGGCTCGCGATCGGCCTCGATTCCGTGTTCAAGACCAAGCTCACGACCGGCGCCGAGCGCTACATCAACATCTATATCGGCGACGGTCCCGGCGAGCCGGTGCGGGCCGCAGCGGGCTTCCGCGGCAAGCTCGACAATGTCGACGTCCGCGGCACCGGCGTCGGCCACATCTCGATCGACAAGAACGAGGCGATCCAGCGTCGGGTCATCGCCGAGATCGACGCTGCCATCATGCGCTCGCGCGTACCGGCAGCGCCCGTCGCCGAACCCCGCACGCCGCGACAGGCACGCTCGGCGGCGGCGACCGCTCCCGCGAGGAACTGAGCTCTTTGCGCGACGGACTCGTCGCGCAGCTGTCCCGTGGCCTGGCCGAAACGGCGCGATTGCAACCGGCTCAAAAGCAGGCAAGCGATGGGTCGGAAGCGGCCCCACCCGGCAGGTCACAGAGTCTTGATGCGCGCGGCGGTGCGTCGCGTTCCAGTTCCCGCGCCCCAAAATCCGCTAAATCGGGCGTCACTAAGCGGGTCAGGGGAGGCCTCTGCCTCTCGCGGGTGGGACTGCTGGACTGATGATTGATTTGAGGCGGCTCCTCGTGCTGGCAGCGGTTGCGCTGCTCGCCTTCGGCACCGGCACGGCCGCTGCCACACCAGCCAAGTCCAAGACCAACGCGGCCGCCCCCGCCGCGCCGCCGCCGTTCGAGCCATTGCCGCCGCCAAAAATCTACCTGTTCCGCGGCGCCATGGGTCCGATCTTCTCGACCGGCATGGATCGGCTCGAAGAGAAACTAACCAAGGCTGGCTTCTCGGCCAACGTCTACGAATTCACCATCTGCCGGTGGATCGGCGATCGCGCCATCTCCAGCTATAAGGAATCGCCGGCGCCGATCGTGCTGATCGGCCACTCCATGGGCGGCCTGTGCTCGATCGTCATCTCCGAGATGGCGGCCAAGGAGAACATCCCGATCAGCCTCGTCATCGCCATCGATCCGGCGCATGCGACCGGCGACGTGCCGCTCAACGTCGAGCGCTTCATCAACATCTTCCTTTCCGACAGCGTGCTCGGCGGCGGCGACGTCGTGGCCGTGCCCGGCTTTCGCGGCCATTATGCGAGCTACGACCTGAAGGAAAACTCGCGCGTCAGCCACATCAACATCGAGAAGTCCGACGACATCCATCGCCAGATCGTCGAGATGGTGACGCAGCTCCCGCGCATCCCGCCGCAAACCCAGGCCGATGCCGTGCCGCTGCGCTACCTCGTGCCGGCGGACACGCTGGTCGAATTGTGGGACAGCGGCGTGCGGGTGCCGGTGCGCCGCGGCGACACCATGGAGAGCATCGCCGCAGCCAATCGCGTGCCGCTGTGGACGCTCGCGCAGAGCAACTCCCTGCCGGAAAACGCGCAGCTCACCCCGGGGCAAAGCATCATCGTCCCGCGTCACCTGACGCCGCCGGAGCCTGCGGCGGCGATGGCGGTGCCACCGCCGGCGGTGGGTGGACGAAAATAGCGTGCTTCATCGCTGCGAAAGCAGCGTGCATCGAGCGAGTGGCTGTTCCGCAATTCGTCATGCCCGGGCTTGTCCCGCCTGCGCGGCCGAAGTCGCTTCGGAGGCGAGGGCAGAGCAGTGATCAAACGTTCGACCCGTTGATCGCGTCGATCACGGCGTCGGTCACTTCCCTGGTGGTGGCCTTGCCGCCGACATCCGGCGTCAGCACGCCGGCCGCGCAGACGCGCTCGACGGCGGCCATCAGCCTTGAGGCGGCATCCTTCTCGCCGAGATGCTCGAGCATCTGGACGCCTGTCCAGAAAGTCGCGACCGGGTTGGCGATGCCCTTGCCGGTAATGTCGAAGGCCGAACCGTGGATCGGCTCGAACATCGAGGGGAAGCGGCGCTGCGGATCGATGTTGGCGGTCGGCGCAACTCCGAGGCTTCCGGCCAGCGCACCGGCGAGATCCGAGAGGATATCGGCGTGGAGATTGGTCGCCACGATGGTATCGAGGCTCTTCGGATGCAGCGTCATGCGCACAGTCATGGCGTCGACCAGCATCTTGTCCCAGCTGACGTCGGGGAATCCACCGGCAACCTCGGCCGCGATCTCGTCCCACATCACCATGCCATGGCGCTGCGCGTTCGACTTGGTCACGACGGTCAGCAGCTTGCGCGGACGCGACTGCGCGAGCTGGAACGCGTAGCGCATGATCCGCGTCACGCCGACGCGGGTGAAGACCGCCACTTCCGTGCCGACCTCCTCCGGCAGGCCCCTGTGGGCGCGGCCGCCCATGCCGGCATATTCGCCTTCCGAGTTCTCGCGCACGATCACCCAGTCGAGGTCGCCGACGCCGACATTGCGCAGCGGCGAGGCCACGCCCGGCAGGATCTTTGTCGGCCGCACATTGGCGTATTGGTCAAAGCCCTGGCAGATCGGCAGCCGCAGGCCCCATAGCGTGATGTGGTCGGGCACGTCAGGGGCGCCGACCGCGCCGAAATAGATCGCGTCGAACTTTTTCAGCTCGCTGAGGCCGTCGGCCGGCATCATCACGCCGTGCTTCTTGTAATAGTCGGAGCCCCAGTCGAACGTCTTGACGTTGAAGGCGAGGTCGCCGCTGCGTTTGGCCAGCGCCTCCAGCACGCGGACACCGGCCGAGATCACCTCGGGGCCGATGCCGTCGGCGGGGATGGCTGCGATCGAATGGGTGCGCATGGGAATGCTCCATCGGAGGAAATCAGCGGAACTGCGCCGGCGGATCAGGACCGGCCGGCGGCGAGTCCCGGCTGGACCGCCAAGCCGAACCAATTCGCGCTGGCTTATACAGAAAACGATGCGCTATGACATCAGTCCAGCGAGAAAGCAGGATGCGATGACTGAACAGAAGGCGTCGGGCGCATTGCGGGTTGCCATTGCCGGGATGGGCTCGATCGGCACCAAGATCGCGACCGCGCTCGACCAGGGCATCGAGGGCCTGGTGCTGTCGGCGGTCGCGGTGCGCGATCCCGCAAAGCATCAGGCGTTCATCAACGGCCTGCGCCGTGCGCCGCAAATCCTGCCGCTCGACCAGCTCGGCGATGCCGCCGATATCGTGGTCGAGTGCGCGCCGAGCAGTCAGCTGCGCGCGATCGTCGAGCCCGCGGTGAAGCGCGGCAGGGCCGCGGTCGTCGTCAGCGTCGGCGGATTGCTCGACAATTTCGATCTCGTCGATCTCGCCCGCGCCAATGGCGGCCGCATCCTCGTGCCGACCGGCGCGCTGATCGGGCTCGATGCCGTGAACGCCGCCGCGATAGGCACCATCCATTCGGTGAGGATGGTGACGCGCAAGCCGATCGACGGGCTGAAGGGCGCGCCGTTCATCGTGCAGAACAATATCGACATCGGCAATCTGCGCGAGCCGCTCAAGCTGTTCGAGGGCACGGCGCGCGAGGCCGCGAAGGGCTTTCCGGCCAATCTCAACGTCGCGGTCGCGCTGTCGCTTGCGGGCGTCGGGCCCGACCGCACGATGGTGCAGATCTGGGCCGACCCGACCGTGACGCGCAACGTTCACCGCATCGAGGTCGAGGCGGATTCGGCGCGGTTTTCGATGTCGATCGAGAACGTCCCGTCCGAAAATCCCAAGACCGGGCTGATCACGGCGCTCTCGGTGATCGCGCTCTTGCGCAAGCAGCGCGCCACGCTTTGCGTCGGGACGTGAGCATCAAGCGCCCGTCACGCGCCAGATTACGTTGCCGACGTCGTCCGCCATCAGCAGCGATTTCTTGTCCTGCCCGATCGTGACGCCGACCGGGCGGCCGTAGGATTCCCTCTCGTCCGGGGACAGGAAGCCCGACAGAATGTCGCGACCGGGGCCGGAGGGCTTGCCGTTCTCGAATGGGATGAACACCAGCTTGTAGCCGGACAGCTTGCTGCGATTCCACGAGCCGTGCTGGCCGATCACCATGCCGTCGGGGAAGCCGGGCAGGGTGCCCGCGGGCATCCAGCACAGGCCGAGCGAGGCGGTGTGGCCGCCGAGCGCGTAGTCCGGTTGAAGCGCCTTGGCGACCATTGCCGGATCCTGCGGCACGCGGTCGTCCACCGTCCTGCCCCAGTAGCAATAGGGCCAGCCATAGAAGCCGCCGTCGCGCACCGAGGTGAGATAATCCGGCGGCGTTTCGTCGCCGAGGCCGTCGCGCTCGTTGACGACGGTCCAGAGCACATTCGTGTTCGGCTCCCATGCCAATCCAACCGGGTTGCGCAGGCCGGCACCAAAAATCCGATGCGTGCCGGCGACGAGGTCGAGCTCGTAGACCGCGGCGCGGCCTTCCTCGACCTCCATGCCCATCTCGGCGATGTTGCTGAGCGAGCCGACGCCGGCATACAGCTTCTTGCCGTCGGGGCTTGCCAGAAGACTGCGCGTCCAGTGTCCGCCCGGCTTGAACGTCGTGAGCCGCTTGCCCGGGGCGGTGATGCGGTCGGCGTTCGCGACGTAGGGAAAAGCCATCACGCCGTCGGTGTTGCCGACATAGAAGGTGTCGCCGACCAGCGCCATGCCGAAGGGCTGGCTGAGATTCTCCATGAAGGCGCCGCGATATTCGGCGACGCCGTCGCCGTCCTTGTCGCGCAAGAGCGTGATGCGGTTGGCGGAAACGCCGAGCGCCGCGGCGCGCCGCATCGTCGCCTGCATCGCATAGTGAAACACGGTGCGCGGGGGGCCTGCGATCTGCGTTGCTTCCGCGATCAGCACGTCGCCATTGGGCAGCACCTCGATCCAGCGCGGATGGTCGAGGCCGGTCGCGAACGCATTGACCTTGAGTCCGGGCGCGACCGTCGGCTTCTGGCCCTCGCGCCAGCCGCGCGCGCTCGGCATCTTCAGGGTCGGGATCGCGCCTTGCGGCTTCGCCTCGGGAATGGCCGGCTTCTCGCCCCAGGCAGGTGCGGGCTCCGTGCCCGAGAGTTTTCGCCATTGCAGCGCGATGCCGCCGATGAACGCGACGAACTGCGCGAAGATGCTGGAAAACGTCATGAGAAGCCCCTTTGTGCGCGCGCATCCAACTGGCTGACGGGGCAGACGTCAACCTGTGCGGCGCGCCGCCGGGGCCTATTCCCATGGAATGGCAGCCGATCGAATTTGCATGGGACGGACGCGGCGTTTGCGCCGGAGATCAGCGGCCGATCTGCCGCTCCAGCTGCCGTGCCGCGCGAAAATCATCCAGGTGATGGACGTTCGGCGCCAGCGCGGCCTCCCTGGACAGGAGATGATACACCCGCGCCACCGTGCGCTGCTTCTGCTTGGTCCGCCCGGGCGGCAACGCCCGCGCCTTGCGGACGGCGGCAATCGCATGCGCGCGGAAATAATCGTAGGCGTCCGACATGGCTCGATACTCTGCGGTCGCTGCAGGTGTCGAGGGGTAACGGGCGAGCGAAGGCGCGGTTCCTTGGCGAAGATTTCGCACCTCGCATGTCGCTTTGCTCATGCGGGCGACAGGTCTCGCGCTTGGGAGCTTACCGAGGCGACAGGAACGGAATGATCATCGGAACGCGGCGGCAATAGGCGCCGTAGGCGTCTTCGCCGAGCTCCTTGGAGAGGAACACCTCTTCCATCCGGCCCTTCTGCCACATGCCGAGCGAGATCAGGATGGCGCCGAGCATAGCAGTCACGGTGCCGACCGCGATGCCGGTCGCAAGCATGCCGGCGATCAGGCCGGTATAGATCGGGTGGCGCACGATGCCGTAGGGTCCGGTGTCGATGACGCGGTGATCTTCCTTGTGGGTGATGGTGTTCGACCAGAACTTGCCGAGATGCAGGCGGCCCCACCACGTGAAGGAGATGCCGGCGAGCACGATCAGGGCCGTGATGTAGACGCCCAGGTCGCTGAACACCCAGAGCGGCTTTTCGTTCAGCACTTCGGCGGTCCAGGGCGTGAACAGGATGCCGCCGACCAGGATCGGGATTCGATAGCGGCCGGACTCAAGCGTCATCACCTGCTTCTGCGTGCGCCCCTGCCAGAACGAGGCGCCGACCCAGCTGGCGAGCCAGGCGAGCCAGATCAGGGCGAGCAGTTGCGTCGGCCAGGTCGTGGTCCACCCACCCCAGGCGACAGAGAGAAGCTTGCTGAAATCGAAGGACATGAAGGTTCTTTGCGTTGGGCGGAGCGATCAGCTCGCGCGCGAGGAGAGCGCGTGATGCTTGATGGTGCCGGAGGCCTGCTGACCGTTGCGGGCGAGCAGATGGGTGATGGTTTCGCGCAACACCGGCTCGATCGGACGCGGCGAATAGCCGAGCTCGGTGCGCGCCTTGCCGATCGAGAGGTCGCTCGCGGCGAGCGCGATGCGCACGCCCTCGGCGGTGCCGTTGGGCGGCCGGCGGGTGACGTGATCGGCGATGTATTCGAGCATGATCGCGGAGAGCTCGGCGATCTTTCCGGGCACGACGATCGGAAACTGCCGGCGGCCGCTCATCGCCGACATCATCCGCAGGATGTTGCCGAGCGGGACGCAGTCGCCGCCGAGAATGTAGCGCTGGCCGAGGCGGCCGCGTTCCATGGTCAGCACGAGGCCCATGGCGACGTCGCGGACGTCGACCAGGTTGACCAGGAAGTCGAGATGCGGCTGCACCTTCTTCTGGAGGAAGTACCAGAGCATCGCGGTCGGCGGCGTCAGATTGTGGTCGGCAGCGCCGATCGGCATGGTCGGTGTGCCGATCACGAGCGGGAAGCCCGTGGCCGCCGCCTTTGCGGCATGATGCTCGGCGAGCGATTTCGACCGCGTATAGGCGCCGGGCATCGCGTCGGCCGGTTGCAGCGCCTCTTCGGCGGGAACGCCCTTGAGGTCGGAATAGGGGAACAGGATCGATTCGGTCGAGCAGTGCAGGAAGCGCGAGACGCCGCGCTTCATTGCCGCCGCGAGCACGATTTCGGTGCCGCGGCAATTGACGTCGTGAAAGTCCTGCTTGTTGGCGACCCACATGCCGGGCAGGCCGGCGAGGTGATAGACCTGATCGATACCGACCATCGCAGCATCGACCGCGGCGCCGTCCAGCACCGAGCCGTGGACGTGTTCAGCGTCTGCGGTCGGCACGCGGACATCGAGAATACGGACCCGCTGCCCACGGGCGCGGAGCGCTTCTACGAGATGATGTCCGATGAAGCCACTGCCACCGGTAACCAGGACGAGAGCCATGCAGAAGGTTGCTGTTCGCTTTTGGGGTTATCGGGTTGAAAGGGAATTGGTCGGAAGAGGCGCCAGAATCGCGGCAAGGTCGCGACGGAAGCCCAAGGCAATGAACAATTTTGCCATCACGAACATCGGTCCAAGCAAAAGATGCGAAGGAAAAGTGAACAACGAGGCCTCGCGGCCCTCGAAAACCTTGTGGCCGATGGTCTGCGCGGCGAGGCCGAGCACCACCAGCGTGGCGAAAATCGTCCACATCGTCGCGGTGCTGACTTGCGCCGCAGTGGTGGTCGCAACCGAAAATAGCACGATGGAGACGGCCAGAATGCCGAGCCCGAGCGCCGTGTCGAGCAGCAGCCAATAAATCAATACCGGCAAGGCAAGGATCACCGCCAGACTGACGTCGAAACCGAGCAGCGGAAGCTTGACCAGAGTCAGCGGCAGCACGGCGCCGGTGAACAGCAACAAAATGCCGACCACATGCATCGCCGTGTTCCGGGGATCGCGATGGTACTCGACGTAAACGGCAAGTTGGCGCTGAAAAAAGCCACGCATTTCGGTCTCATGCAGCACGGGGACGGGAAGGGCGAATAGAGGCTATAGCACTGGACCGGACGGTGCACAAACCGGCGCTTTTGTCGCGCCAGGCCGTGTTGCGCGCCCCCGGACAGGCTGCAAAACGTCAGCGCTTCAAAGGGTTCCGTCGGCCGCGGAACCGCGTTTGCTCAGCGTTTTTTTGCGGGTTTTTTAGCCGCAGGCGCAGGTGCTGCAGCCGGACGCGGCTCCTCCGGCAGCTTGGCATAGGTCAGGATCTGCAGCTGCCCGTTGACGGCCGAGGTCGGCTTCGCCCGGTCGAGAAACTGCTCCTCGCCGAGGCCGATCGGATGCAGCCGCTTGGTCGAGATCTTGAACGTGTTCACCAGCACGTCGCGGATCGCATCTGCCCGGCGCTGGCTCAGGATTGCGTTGGCCTCGCGCGTCTTCGAATTGGATTCGACGTGGCCGACGATCAGGAAAGTGTAGGGCAGCAGCGAGGAATGAACCAGCGCATCCGCGATCCGGCCGACGGTCTGGTAGGAGGCCGGCTGGATGATCGGCGTGTCGGTGTCGAACTGGATCTGCGCATTGAAGGCCGGCAGCTTGGCGAGGTCGGGCGCGATCAGCGGCCGGTTCACGGGTCCCGGATCGTTCTTGATCCTGGTCTTGGCGCGCTCCATCACCTGCTGCTTCAGCGCGGGCAGATCGACCTCGGCGGCTTCTTCGAAATGGTTCAGCTTGCCGACGATGTCGTCGCGGGTCGGCGCTGCCGTTTGCGCGCCGGCAGTGCCCGCGAGCAAAGCGAGCCCCAGCGCAACGATCGCTCCGGCAATGAACGGTCCCTTCGCGCGCATCAGCGATACCCCGCGTCGTCGATGGCCTTGAGGCAGTTGTTGCTGATGCCCTTGGGCGTCGAGACCAGGCAGGGGACCGACTTGCTGGTCTCCTTGGTCGAGCCGCCGCAGACCTTGACGATCTCGCGCTGGCAGGCGTTCGCCACCGTGACGCGCGCGGCGACGCGCTTCTGGATGGCGTCGAACACGCCGAAATAGTCGCTCGCGCATTGCGGGGACAGCACGTCGCGGTTGCGCGACAGGCACTCCTTCAGCCGGTTCGAATCCGGATTGACGCCGCGGCAATTGGCGACGATTTCCGCGCCGCAGCTCGCCGCCAGCTTTCCGATCGAATCGCCAAAGCTCATGGTCTCCGCCACCGCAAGCGACGGCATCCCCAATGCAAGCACGATCAATGTGATGGAGCCCCGGAACATGGGTTTATCTGATACGGGGAAGTTCGCGATGGTCAAGGGCTGTTCGGCGGAGAACTGTCGAGAGTCCGGCCAGTGCGGCGAACAGTCCTCACTCCGTGGCCTCAGTGAGGGGAGGCCATTCGATCAGGATGGCCGTGTGATTCCCGAGATCGTCGGCAAAATCAGGATCGGCCTTGAGCTCGTCCAACGTCCGCGGCGGGGGAAGCTGGCGGCCGTCCGCGGCCAGCTCTTGCGCAAAGAATGCGAGCGCCTCGGGCGCATTCTCCAGCGCCTCGTCGAGATCGTCACCGCCGGAAATGCAGCCGGGCAGGTCGGGAAACCACAGGCTGACAGCGTCCGGATCGGCGTCCTCGATGATGGCAACGTACTGAGCCATGGCAGGATTGGTGGCCTCGAAGGGTGTCCGGCTGGGTTTGGGGCGATTATGAATACCTGATCCGGGGAGGCAGGCAATTGAGCAAATTCACTCTGGCGGAAGGCGCCGGCTCGTTCGTGTTTCACGATGATGGAGCGGTCCCGTCGCCACGATCGATGCGGGTCTACTCGTTCTGCCCCAGATCGAGTCATCGTTACACGCGCATCATCGTGGCGATGCACGGCGTCGATCGCGCTGCCGCGGAGTTTCGCGATCTGCTCGCACCTCAGGCCGAACGCAATGGGCAGATCGTGCTGGTTCCGGAGTTCGATCCGGATCAGTTCCCGGGTGTCCACGCCTACAATTTCGGGGGCGTGCGGCTGCCGCCGCCCGACAACACGGTTCTGCCGCGCGATCATTGGAATTTCGGGGTGATCGACCGGCTATTTCATCATGTTCGGCATGCGATCGGGTCGAGCCGAGACAGCTTCGGTCTGTTCGGTAACTCCGCGGGTGCCCAGTTTGTCCTGCGCTATCTCGCGCTCAACGAGGCCGCGTCCGTCGATCTCGCCGTTGCCGCCAATTGCGGATGCTACATGCTGCCGAATCTCACCAAGGACTATCCGGATGGCATGGGAGGGATCGGCCTCGACGAAGGTCATCTGCGCAGATATCTGGCGCGTCCGCTTGTCATCCTGCTGGGCGATGCCGACAACGATCCGGACGCCCCCGATCTACCGCGCTGGGACGAGGCGATGGCCCAAGGGCCTCACCGTCTTGCGCGTGGTCTCTGGCATTTCGAGCACTGCAAGGAGTTGGCCGGGCGCCTTGGCGGAACGCTGGGCTGGAAGCTCGAAATCGCGCCTGGCGCCGGGCACGTCGATCAGCAAATCTACGATCAGGGCGCGATCATCCTGAACCGCTGAGCGGAAAGGCTGTTCACGCCCTTTGCACGAAGCTGTCCACGACCTTCTTCTCGCCGGCCTTGTCGAAGGCGATGGTGAGCTTGTTGCCGTCGATCCTGGTGACGCGGCCGTAGCCGAATTTCTGGTGGAAGACGCGGTCTTCGAGCGAGAATTCCGAGGTCGTGCCGGTGGACTTGGCGACCAGCTCGCCCTCGATCGTCAGGGGCCCGCGGCGGCGCGAGGAGAAGCTGCCGAAATCGGGTGAGGACGACGCGGAGGAGAAGGTGGTGGCCTCTTCCTCGAAGCCGCTTCTGCCGCCGCCATTGCGGCCGCTACCGCGGTTGCGATTGGCCTGGGCGCGCTGCCAGCCCGGCGTCGAATAGCTGGAACCGAACGCCTCCATGTCGTCGAAGCGCGAGGCGCCGTAGCCGCCGGTGCCGCTCCAGGCCGAGCCGCCCTTGGATTCCGTGATCTCGACATTGGCCGCCGGCAATTCGTCGAGGAAGCGCGACGGGATCGTGGTCGACCAGGTGCCGTGGATCCGCCGGTTGGTCGCAAAATAGATCTTTGCGCGGCGGCGCGCGCGGGTGAGGCCGACATGGCCGAGCCTGCGCTCCTCCTCGAGGCCGGCGCGGCCCTGTTCGTCCAGTGTGCGCTGGCTCGGGAACAGGCCTTCCTCCCAGCCCGGCAGGAACACGTTGTCGAATTCGAGGCCCTTGGCCGAATGCAGCGTCATCAGCGACACCGCGTCGTCCTCGGCGCCGCCCTCACGGTCCATCACCAGCGAGATGTGCTCGAGGAACCCTTGCAGGTTCTCGAATTCCTCCATCGAGCGCACGAGCTCTTTCAGGTTCTCCAGCCGGCCCGCGGCGTCCGCCGAGCGGTCCTTCTGCCACATCTCAGTGTAGCCGCTCTCGTCGAGCACGATCTGGGCGAGGTCGGTATGTGCGGTGACCTCGCGCTGGGCGCGCCAGCGGTCGAACTGGGCGACGAGGTCGCGCAGCGACCCGCGCGCCTTCGGCTTCAGCTCGTCGGTCTCGACCACCGCGCGCGCGGCCTCGAACAGGGGAATGCGGCGCTTGCGGGCATGGTCGTGCAGCATCTGCACGGTGGCATCGCCGAGCCCGCGCTTGGGCGTATTGACGATGCGCTCGAAGGCGAGGTCGTCGGCCGGCGAGTTGATGACGCGCAAATACGCCAGCGCGTCACGGATTTCCGCGCGCTCGTAGAAGCGCGGGCCACCGATGACGCGATAGGGCAGGCCGAGCGTGACGAAGCGGTCTTCGAACTCGCGCATCTGGTAGGAGGCGCGCACCAGGATCGCGATCTCGTTGAGCTTCTCGCCCTGGCGCTGCAGCTGCTCGATTTCCTCGCCGATGCCGCGGGCTTCCTCTTCCGAATCCCACGAGCCCGTCACCGTGACCTTCTCGCCGTCCTGATCCTCGGTGCGCAGCGTCTTGCCGAGCCGGCCTTCATTGTGCGCGATCAGATGCGAGGCGGCGGCGAGGATGTGGCCGGTCGAGCGATAGTTGCGCTCCAGGCGAATGACCTTGGCACCGGGGAAATCGTGGTCGAAGCGCAGGATGTTGTCGACCTCGGCGCCGCGCCAGCCATAGATCGACTGGTCGTCGTCGCCGACGCAGCAGATGTTTTTGACGTGGTCCTTTTGGTTCGCGGGAGTTGGCGCCACGTCGTTGTGCTCGTCGTCACCGGGCCGACGCGAAGCGTCGAGATCCGGCGATGCATCTCGTGAAGACTCGATGGATTGCCGGGGCAAGCCCGGCAATGACGGGCTGGAAGACGGCGCCTGCGACAGTAGCCGCAGCCACAGATATTGCGCGACGTTGGTGTCCTGGTACTCGTCGACCAGGATGTATTTGAAGCGCTGCTGGTACTGCCTGAGGATATCAGGGTGCTCGCGGAAGATCCGGATGTTCTCCAGCAGCAAATCGCCGAAATCGGCCGCGTTCAGGATCTTCAGCCGTTCCTGGTAGCTCGCATAGAGCTTGCCGCCCTTGCCGTTGGCGAAGACAGCGGCCTCGCCCGAGGGCACCTGCGACGGCATCAGGCCGCGGTTTTTCCAGCCGTCGATCAGGCCGGCCAGCATCCGTGCCGGCCAGCGCTTGTCGTCGATGTTCTCGGCCTGCAGCAGCTGCTTGAGCAGCCGGACCTGGTCGTCGACGTCGAGCACGGTGAAGTTCGACTTGAGCTGCGCCAGCTCGGCATGGAAACGCAGGATGCGGCCGCCGATGGAGTGGAAGGTGCCGAGCCACGGCATGCCCTCGACGGCATGGCCGAGCATCTGGCCGAGCCGATGCTTCATCTCGCGCGCGGCCTTGTTGGTGAAGGTCACCGACAGGATCTCGGCGGGGCGGGCGCGGCCCTGGCTCAGGATGTGGGCGATGCGCGTGGTCAGGACGCGCGTCTTGCCGGTGCCGGCGCCGGCCAGCACGAGAACCGGGCCGTCCAGTGTCTCCACGGCCTCGCGCTGCTCGGGATTGAGCCCGGAGAGGTATTTCGGGCCCACCGAGGCGCGCGCACGCGCGGCGATGCCGCCGGCTGCGGGCTGGTGGTCGGGGACATTCTGGGACGTGATCTTGCTCGGCTCGGTCATGCGAATCATTGGCCCCACGATGGCACCGCGGGGTGGTGGAAGGGAGCCTTCTTAACAGGGATTGAAGCCCATATGGGGCGCCGGGGGAGGGTTTTCCACGTGCGCGGCAGGCCGATTTGTTCCAGCGCCAGCCGCGAATTTCGCTCCTGCGCGGGCCGGAACCATCGTTCCCGCGTCGAGATTGTCTGGACAGGTGGCGCGGCCAGCCGCGTCGACGCAGACAACATCAAGACGAGGGTTTGACCATGCTAGGCTGGGTTGTGACGTTTCTGGTTATTGCACTGATCGCCGGCATCCTGGGCTTCGGCGGCGTCGCCGGCGCTTCGATCGAGATCGCCAAGATCATCTTCTTCATCGCGGTTGTCCTGTTCCTGGTCTCGGCCGTGGTCGGCCTGGCGCGCGGTCGCAACCGGATATAGCGTTTCCCGCGGTGCATCCTTCGAGGCGCCCGCCTTCGGCGGGCCCTCAGGATGAGGGCAGAGTGTGCGGCAGCAGTCTCGAAGAGCGCAAATGCCGCTTGGCCTCATCCTGCGGAGACCGCCACCGGGTCCGCGCATAGCGCGGCCCGATGACAGGCTCCGCGGTCGTCTCGAAGGACGAGGCGCGCGCTCGGACCGCGGCTATAGCGCTGCGGCAGCGCTTTGAAACTACCGCTTCGCGGGCATCGCCACGCTCCGGCCGATGCCCTCGGGCCGCGGCACGGCGCCGTGGGCCTTTGTGACTCCAGCGATACGCTCGCGGATGTCAGGCGGAAACGGCGCGACGCGCCGCGCATTCATGTCCATGTGCAGCGACATGTTCTCGGACGTGGCCGACAGCCAGCCCTCGGTTGCGTGCCGCATCTCCTCGAACGTGTGCAGCCGCTTGTCGTCGGCCTCCAGCAGCCAGACGAAGATCTGCACGGGATCGCCGAGGTGGATCTCGCGCAAGTACCGGACGTGGCACTCGGCGGTGAAGGTCGAGCCGCCTCGCTCCTTCATGTAGGTCGGTCCGATCCCGAGCTCGCTCCAGAGCTGGTCGATCGCGCGGTCGAACATCACGTTGTAATAGGCCATGTTGAGATGGCCGTTATAGTCGATCCATTGCGGCTCGATCTGCATGATCGCGGCGCGGAACGGCTCGGCTTTGGGCGCTGAGGCGGCGGTCTGCGGCATGTTTCCTTCCAGCTATGCGTCCGGTCGCTTGACTTGACCGGCTTTATGTCCTTTGCCACGGTTCTTCTGTCGGGAGGAATTCCGTGGGTACGACCATCACCAATAATCCGCCGCGGCCGGAGCCGAAAGCCCTCGCGAGCGCGCTGGAGCAGCTTGCCGCACGCTTCGGCAACCGCCTCATCACCTCGCAGGCCGTGCGCGAGCAGCACGGCCATACCACCACATGGATCCCCAACCAGCCGCCGGACGGCGTGGTGATGGCGCAGGAGACCGCCGACATCCAGGACGTGGTGCGGATCTGCGCAAAAAATCGCGTGCCGGTCATTCCCTTCGGCACCGGCACCTCGCTCGAGGGCCAGGTCAACGCGCCCGCGGGCGGCATCTCGATCGACCTGCGCGACATGAACAAGGTGCTGGCAGTGCATGCAGAGGACCTCGACTGCGTGATCCAGCCCGGCGTCACCCGCAAGGCGTTGAACGAGCATCTGCGCGACCAGGGCCTGTTCTTCCCGATCGATCCCGGCGCGGATGCTTCGCTCGGCGGCATGGCCTCGACCCGCGCCTCCGGCACCAATGCGGTGCGCTACGGCACCATGCGCGACAGCGTGCTGGCGCTGAAAGTGGTGCGCGGCGACGGCGAGATCATCACCACCGGCACGCGCGCGAAGAAGTCGTCGGCCGGCTACGACCTCACGCATCTGTTCGTCGGTGCTGAGGGCACGCTCGGCATCATCTCGGAATTGACCATTCGCCTGCGCGGCATCCCCGAGACGATCGCCGCGGGCGCGGTCTCGTTCGAGACCGTGCACGGGGCCTGTCAGGCCGTGATCCTGGCGATCCAGACCGGCATTCCCGTCGCGCGCATCGAACTGCTCAATGCCGCGCAGGTGAAGGCCTGCAATGCCTATTCGAAGCTGACGCTGCCGGAGACGCCGCTGCTGCTGATGGAATTCCATGGCAGCGAGATCGAGGTCGGCGAGCAGTCCAAGGCGTTCGGCGAGATCGCAAAGGAGTGCGGTGGCGGTGATTTCTCCTGGACCACCAAGCCGGAGGATCGCACAAAGCTCTGGCAGGCGCGGCACGACGCCTATTGGTCGGTGAAGGCGCTGCGGCCCGGCGACAGCATCGGCGTGGTCGCGACCGATGTCTGTGTGCCGATCTCGCGGCTCGCCGATTGCGTCAGCGAGACCGAGGAGGATCTCAAGCGCCTCAACCTGCTGTCGCCGATCGTCGGCCACGTCGGCGACGGCAATTTCCACTGCTCGCTGGTCTGCGACACCAACGATGCCGACGAGATGGCACGCGGCGAGGAGTTCATGCATCGCCTGGTCGAGCGTGCGCAGGCGATGGACGGCACCTGCACCGGCGAGCACGGCATCGGACAGGGCAAGCAGAAATATCTCAAGGCCGAACTCGGCCCCGAGGCGCTCGATGCGATGCGGGCCTTGAAGAAGGCGCTCGATCCGCTCAACATCTTCAACCCCGGCAAGATCGTGCCGGAAGCGTAGCGCACAGCGCCAGCCGCACGGACCCATGGGATCGCGATGAAGATGTCCGACGATCTCAGGACGGCGCAGATGCTGTTCCGCGCGATCCAGGCCGGCTGGATGCGCGAAGCCGTTCAGCGCGATTGCCCGGCGCTGTCGCAATAGATACGGCCCGCGCGATGGGCGCGGGCCGGTGCGAGTTCATGCCGGATCGGCTCAATACCTGCGGTAGTCGCCGCGTGCCGGGCCGCCATAGCCACCACCATAGCCGCCGCGGCCCATGCCGATTCCGATCCCGATGCCGACACCCACGGCTGCGGGCGGGGGCGGCGGCGGGGCACGCTCGTAGACAACCACTTCGTCGGGCGGGGGCGGGCGGCGCGGCTTCGGCGGCGTCTCGACCAACTTGCGCTTCGGCGGGGTCTTGTCGACGCGCTTCTTGATGACGGGCGCGACGCCCGGATTGACCGGCGTTGCCGGCGGCGACGGCGTCGAGCACGGGCAGGTCGGCGCCATCGCGACCGCGACGGGCGTCGCCGCGGCGGCCACGGGCAAGGCGTAGTTGCGGTTCTGCACGCGCAGCAGCAGCCTGCGCGCGGTTGCCGCGAGATCGCTGTTGTCCCAGTTCTGCAGATAAGCCTCGAACGAGGCGCGTGTGTTGATCGCGGTCGCGCGCTCCCAGGCCAGCATCTGCCGCCGCCGCTCGAGCACGGTGCGCAGGCGCGGCGTGCGGGCGTCCTGTGCGTAGAGTTCGATATAGGCCTGGTAGGCCGGCACGGTGTCATCGGCGATCACCAGCTCATAGGCGGCCCTGGCAGGCTTGCCCTGCAATTCCTTGCGCCAATCCTCGAGGCTGCGCGTGCCGCTGGCAAGCGCCATCGAATCTGCGCCTGGAAGGGAAGACGTCTGGCCGCTGCTCTCGCCGAAAAACTTGAAGTCGGTGGTCAGGGACGAGCTCTCCCAGGGAATCTGCCGGCCGTCGGTCGATTGCGCCACGGCGACGCGGATCCGCTTGAAGACCTCCTCGATCGGCAGATTGGGCTGCTTGGCGATGGTCAGCGCAGCCGCGGTGTAGGGGCTGTCGGTGCCGTTGCCGTCCTCGGCTTCGGCGCCCGGCGAGGTCGAATAGGAGATGAAGGAGCCGGGCGCGCCCGCCTTGGTGTCGACGATCGCAAGGCCGTGGCCGGCGCCGCTGAGCGCGGGGAACGGATTGTTGCGGCAGGCATCGAGCATGAAGATGCGCGCCCGCGTCGGCAGCGCGCCGAGCGTGTTGAGCAGGTCGTTGAGCCGCACGCCCTGAAGCGGAATGTCGGCCTCGCGCTTGGGGTCGAGATCAACTGGCACCAGATAATTCTCACCGTCGATCTGCAGGCCATGGCCGGCATAGAACACCAGCGCGACGGTATCGGTGCCGCTGGCACTGACCTTGCCGGCGAAATCCGAGATCGCCGCGCGCATCTCGTTCTGCGACAGATTGGCCGCGGTGGTGACGGTGAAGCCGGCATTGCCGAGCAGCTCCGTCATGCCTTTGGCGTCGTTGGCGGCGTTGGGCAGCTCCGGCACGGCGCGATAGGCGGATTGGCCGATGACCAGCGCAAGCCGCGTTTCGGCGGCGGCGCCGGTCGGCGTCATCAATTGCGTGAGCGCAAGAAGACCGGATGCAAACAGAAAATTGAAAAAGGCCGGACGACGCATGGTGTCACCTCTATCGGCAATGCGCGCGATGATGTCACTTTTTCTACGTCTGCGCCATGAGGCCGTCTGTGCGCTGGATCACGCAGAGGCCGCGGCAAAATGGGGCAGGCGGCGGTGCGGCAGGTGCGATTGATCGCCGAAGGCGAGGTCCCGCAAGGCACCGTCAACGCCGACCGCTGGACGCGGCGGCCGGGAGGGGCCCTACAGCGGATCCACCGCCCTGAACGACCCGTCCTTCTGGATCACCGTCAAAAACACCTTCGGCGGCGCGTCGATCATGCGCGGGCCGACGATGACGGTGGTGCCGCTGATGTCGAAACGGCCGATATCGTTGATGGCGCGCAACAGGCTTGCGCGCGTCGGCTTCGGTCCGGCCTTTTCCAGCGCCGCGGCCGCGAGGCGGCCGGAGATATAGCCTTCGAGCGACACGAAGTCCGGTGTCAGCGTCGGATCGAACGCCTGCTGCGCCGCCTGGTAGTCGGCGACGAGCTTGAGCGAGCGGTCCCAGGGAAAAGGCACGACCTGCGAGACGATGACGCCTTCGCCGTCCGGGCCAAGCTCCTCCGCGAGCGCGTTGGCGCCGACGAAGGAGATGTTGGCGAAGGCCGGATAGAAGCCGCTGCGGTGCGCGAGCTTGATGAATTCCGCGCAGGGACCATAGGTCCCGACCATGACGATGGCTTCGGGCTCGGCGCGCTTGATCACCCGCAAGGCTGCGGCGACCGCGCGGGTGTTGCGCTCGAAAGTGCCCTCGGCGGCGAGTTCGAGGCCGCGCCTCGCAAGCGCGCGCTTGACGCCAAGGAGACCGTCGCGGCCGAAGGAATCGTCCTGGTAGAAGATGCCGATGCGGGTGAAGCGGCGATCCTCGGTGAGGTGCTTGACCCAGGCCTCCGCCTCCGCGCCGTAGCTCGCGCGGATGTTGACGACGTTGGGAAGCTCGAGGTCGCGGAGGAATTCGGCACCGCTGAAGGGGCCGATGAAGGGAATATTCCTGGTACTGGTGATCGGAATTGTCGCGATGGCGGTCGGCGTGCCGACCGCGCCGATCAGCGCGAACACCTTGTCGTCCTCGATCAGGCGCAGCGTCTGCCTCACCGAACGGTCGGGGTCGTAGCCGTCATCGCGGCTGATGAGCTGGAGCTTGCGGCCGTGGATGCCGCCTTTGGCGTTGATCTCGGTGAATGCCGCGACGATGCCTTGCCGCATGCGCTGTCCGAGCGCGGAGGAGGGGCCCTCGAGCGCTGCCGCCTGACCGAACAGGATCGCGTCCTCGCCGACGCCGACCTCGTCGCCTTTGGCGGAATGCGTCGCTGTGGCGAGCAACGCAATGGTCAGGCCGACATAGGTCGCGAACGGCGATCGTGCCATGAGGATGCTTGCCGGATGCAGGAGGCGTTGCGGAAACGATAGGTCGAGCGGGCTAAACAGGACGCTAATTTGTGCCCGTCGACGGTCCGTAAGACTCCGGGGAAAATCGGCAAGTTATTGCCACTCTGCCGCAACTTTCGGGGCAATCGTTAACTAAGCCGCGCGATGCGCGGCGGGCCGGTTTCCGAAATTGGGCAGTTCTTAACCCCGATCCTGGTCCGATAGTCGCGCCGGCGGCTCAACCAGAAGTTCGGGCCGCCGTACCCATGGGGACTTGCGGATCAAAGATGAGCGGTCGCGATCAGAACGATCAGGATCGGAGGCATATGAGGGGATGGTGGCGCGCCGCGCCGCTGCTCGGGCTCTATCGCCCTGCGTTCGTTGCGGTCGGCATCGGCCTTCTGTTCTCGATCGTGGGCGCTGCTGCCGTGGCGCGGTGGGAAGATCGCGTCAATCGGGTCGAGTTCGAGAACGCGGCCTCGGCCCAAGCGACCGTCATGCAGAACGGCACGAACGAGTACATCTCCAGGCTCCTCGCACTGCGCACGCTGTTCGAATCGACCAGCGACGAAGTCACCCGCAGCGAGTTCGAGACCTTCAGCGCCCGCCTGTTCGAGCGACATCCCGGCATGCTGCGCATTGCCTGGCTGCCGCGCGTCAACCGCAAGGAGCGCGCGGAATACGAGGCCGCGGCGATCACAGACGGCGTATCCGGCTATCGCATCAAGTCGCTCCAGGGCGACGGCTTCGCCGTCGCGCCGCAGAGCGACGAGTATTTTCCGGTGTTCTACTCGACTCAGCCGAAGACTTCGTCGGTCTATGGCATGGACTACGCGACGGTTCCGGAGCGCCGGGCGTTGCTGGAGCGCGCGCGCGACAACGATCGCGTCGCAGCCATTCGCACGCGCCTCTTCGAGCCGAAGGAGGGGGGCGGCCAGGTGCCCGACGTCCTCGTCGCCATTCCCGTCTACGCCAAGGGCACGTCGCGCGAGGAGATCGCGGACCGGCGCCGCAATCTCGCCGGCTTCGTGGTCGGCATCTTCGACCTGCCGCTGCTGATCCACTCCATTCGCGTGACCACCGGAGCAAGCCCCGCGGTCAGCATGAATATCTACCCGCCCTTCACGGCGAAGATCGCCAACCTGGAGGAAACGCTGCCGGATTACTCGTCGGCCGCCACCGCGCCGCGGTCGATGCGGGACATCGCGCAGGCCGTGCAATGGTCGGGCAGTCTCAAGATCGGCGATGCCGACTGGCAGGTGCGGGCGGTTCCAACCGCCGGCGGTCCGCTGGCGACGACTTACGATCGCGCGGGCGCGGTGCTGATCGTCGGCATGCTGCTGACGCTGTCGCTGTCGACCTATCTGATGCTCGCAAGCCGCAATTCGCGGCGGCTGTCGCAGGCGAACCGGCGGGTGCTCGAGCTTGCCCAGACCGACATACTCACCGGACTGCCGAACCGCGCCTTCTTCCTCACCCGGCTCGACGAGATGAACAGCCAGTCGGGCGTGACGGGTCTGCCCTTCTCGATCCTGATGCTCGACCTCGACCGCTTCAAGAACGTCAACGACTCACTTGGTCACGCAGCCGGCGATGCGTTGCTGCGCCAGGTGGCGCAGCGGCTGAAATCCGCAATGCGCGCCAACGACGTGCTGGCGCGGCTCGGCGGCGACGAATTCGCCATCATCCAGGAAGCCGGCGAGAATCAGCGCGCCTGCTCGACCGAGCTGGCGGCGCAGATCGCCAAGCTCGTGAGCGAACCATTCCTGCTGCCGGGACACCGCGTCGAGATCGGCACCAGCATCGGCATCGCGATCGCGCCGGACCACGGCAGCGATCAGGAGCAGCTCCTGAAGAAGGCGGATCTTGCGCTCTATCGTTCGAAATCGGCGGGCCGCAACTGTTTCACCATTTACGACGAGGCGATGTCGGCCGAGCTGGAGGCCCGCAACACGCTGGAAGGAGATCTGCGCGACGCCATCGCGCAGTGCCAGCTGGAGGTGCACTACCAGCCGTTCGTCGACGCCCTCGGCGGCGTCCGGCGCGGCTTCGAGGCGCTGGTGCGCTGGCGGCATCCGACGCGCGGACTGATCCCGCCGGACCAGTTCATCTCGCTTGCAGAGGAGACCGGGCTGATCGTGCCGCTCGGCGAATTCGTGCTGCGCCGCGCCTGCGCGGACGCTGCCGGCTGGCCCTGCGATCTCATGGTCGCCGTCAATTTGTCGCCGATCCAGTTCAAGGAAGCCGAGCTGTTCGAAATGATCTGCGCGGCGCTCGCCGATTCCGGCCTGCCGCCGCAGAGGCTGGAGATCGAGATCACGGAATCCGTGCTGCTGGAGCGCGCCGCCGAGAACCACGCCTTCATGGAGCGGCTGAAGAGCATCGGGATCGAGCTCGCGCTCGACGATTTCGGCACCGGCTATTCGTCGCTCAGCTACCTGACCGCGTTCCCGTTCGACAAGATCAAGATCGACAAGTCGTTCATCCGCAACCTCACGCATCAGCCGCGCAGCTCCGCCATCATCTCCGCGATCGTGACACTGGCGCGCGGGCTGGACATGTCGGTCACGGCCGAGGGCGTCGAGACGTCCGAGGAGTTCGAGCGGCTGAAGGCGCTCGGCGTCAATTTTGCGCAAGGCTATTTGTTCGGCCGGCCGCAGCCGATCGAAGGGATCCTGTTCGACGCGCCGGTCAAATCTTCGCGGCGCGACGCCGCGTGAACGCGCCCCGGCGATGCGTGGATGGCCGGGACGAAGCCCGGCCATGACGCTGTGGAGGCCCCTGCCTTCGCTCAGCGGGCATGCGCGAAAAAGCGCTTGACCAGAGCATCCCCGGATGATCCGAAGGAACGTCTAGGGATGAAATAAGCATAACATGCGGCTTCCGTTCTTCTACGGCTGGGTGGTGGTCGCCGTGACCTTCGTCACCATGGCCATCGGCGTCAACGCGCGTACCGCCTTTTCGCTGTTCTTTCCGCCCATCATCTCCGAGTTCGGCTGGGAGCGCGGCGTCACGGCCGGCGCCTTCTCCTTCGGCTTCGTGGTGTCGGGCGTGGTCAGCCCGCTGATCGGCCGCCTGATGGACCGCGCCGGTCCGCGCGCGGTGATGGAACTCGGTGTCGTGCTGATGGGCGGCGGGCTGCTGCTGGCACCGCTGACCAGCGCGCCATGGCATCTCTACGTCACCATCGGCGTCATGGTCGGTGCCGGCTCGGTGTGTCTCGGCTATTCCGGCCAGTCGCTGTTCCTGCCGAACTGGTTCATCCGCAAGCGCGGCTTCGCCATTGGAATCGCTTTCGCCGGTGTCGGCATCGGCTCGGTGACGCTGCTGCCATGGGTGCAGCACATGATCGAGCAGACCGGCTGGCGCACCGCCTGCACGGCGATGGGCCTGCTCATCCTGGTGGTGCTGGCGCCGGTCAATCTGCTCTTGCACAAGCGCCCGGAGGACATCGGCCTCGAGCCGGACGGCGATGCCGCCCCGGTGCCGGGTGCGGCCCAACCGGTCTCCAACATCGTCGATCCCGTCTGGGTCGGCATCGACTGGACGCTCAAGCGAGCCGTCGCGACCGCGCGCTTCTGGTGGATCGCGCTCGGCTATTTCTGCGGCCTTTACATCTGGTACGCGGTGCAGGTGCATCAGACCAAATTCCTGCTCGACATCGGCTTCAGCGCCAGCGTTGCGGTGTGGGCACTCGGCATTGTCAGCCTGCTCGGCATTCCCGGCCAGATCCTGCTCGGCCATGTCTCCGACCGGATCGGGCGAGAATGGGTGTGGGCGATCAGCTGCGCGGGCTTTGCGATCTGCTTTGCGGCGCTGATGGCGCTGAAATTCCAGCCGTCGCTGTGGCTGGTCTACGTGATGGTCTTCGTGCAAGGCGCGCTCGGCTACGGCCTCACCTCGATCATGGGGGCGGTGGTGTTCGAGATTTTTCAGGGCAAGCATCAGGGCAGCATCTTCGGCACGATCATGCTGGCGGCGCTGGCGGGTGGTGCGGCCGGACCGTGGGTGACGGGCTTCCTCTATGATCGTGCCGGCGACTACACGCTTGCCTTTGCCATCGCGATGGTCATGAGCGGATTGTCGGCGCTCGCGATCTGGCAGGCCGCGCCGCGCAAGGTGCGGGCCGTCGCCGGCCGGCTGCACAAGCTGCCCGGCGGTATTGCGAGGTAGGTTCTCAAGCACCGCATTGTTCGTTCCTTCTTTGGAGGACGTTAAGCATGTCGCGTCTTGGCGTGACGTCACGGGCCAGCAAAAACGTCTTGGACACCATCGAAGCGCTAGCGTCGGGTTGAATGCCACTTGTTCCCGATTCCGTCCGGGTCTACCGATGCCTGCCTCCGATTGTCTTGCGACCGAAATGCCGGACGTGCTGCGCGCCGCGCTCGAACGCGCCGACGATGGCATCGTCATCGTCGATGACGCACATCGCATCACGCACTTCAACCCTGCCGCGGAGCGGATCTGGAAGTTCGCTGCCGCCGAGGTGCTCGGCCGCAACGCCGCCGTTCTCACCCTCAAATGTCTCGAGGCCGGCGCGACCGCGGACTTCCGCGAGGAAATCAGCCTCGTGCGGCGCGACGGCAGCCGTATCAAGGCGCTGGTGTCGATGTCATCAACGACGATTGGAGGCGCGACCCATCGCATCGTGTTCGCTCGCGATGTCACTCTCGATGCGGAGCGGCGCGTCAGGATCGGGCTTCTCCACGCCGTCTCCGACCAGACCAACCGCGCGGTGATCGTCACCGACGTCGAGCAGAACATTGTCTACGTCAATTCGGCGTTCACGGCGCTGTTCGGCTATACCAGCGAGGAGGCCGCAGGTCGCCGCGTCGCCGAACTCGTTGCCGGTCGTCACACCGATCGCAGGGCCCTCGCCAAGCTCGTCACGCGCCTGATGCGTGGCGGCCAGCGTGGAGAGGCCGAGGTGCTCGTCTACGCCAAGGACGGCGGGGAGATCTGGGTCTCCGCGCGGATAGACGCCTTCCGCGACAGCAAGGGCCGGGTCAAGCATATCTTCGCGCTGCTCGAGGACATCACCGAGACCAAGCAGCTGCGCTCGCTTCAGCAACTCATCATGAGCGCGCTCGCCGACGAGGTGCCGATCGGCGAGATCGCCGACCGGCTGTGCCGCCGCGTCGAGGAGATCGCGCCCGACGCCGTCTGTTCGCTGCTGCACGTCGATGCCGCCGGCCTGATCCATCCGCTCGGTGGTCCCAGCCTGCCTGAGGACTATTCCCGCGCGCTGGACGGCATCGCGATCGGCCCCAATGTCGGCTCCTGCGGCACCGCGGCCTTCTACGGTACGCCGGTTCTGGCGGCCGATCTCGACACCGATCCGCGCTGGCAGCCTTACAAGGCGATGCCGCTCGCGATCGGCCTGCGCGCCTGCTGGTCGACCCCGGTCAAGGCCAAAGATGGCCGCGTTATCGCGACATTCGCCTTTTATTACCGCGAGCCGCGTGAGCCGAGCAATTGGCACCGGCGCATCGTCGAGGCCTGCGTCGATCTCGGCGCCTTCGCGATCGAGCGCAAGGAGGCGCGCGCCGAGATCGCGCGGCTCGCCTATCACGACATCCTTACCGGCCTGCCCAATCGAGCTCAATTGCGGCACCTGATCACCACGGCCATCGACGCCTGCCCGACCGGCAGCCATGTCGCTCTGGCCTTCCTCGACGTCGATCATTTCAAGGACGTCAACGACACGCTCGGTCACGCCGCCGGCGACGAGCTCCTGGTCCAGCTCGCGCAGCGCCTGCGCGAGCATATCGGCCCCCGCGACATGCTGGGGCGGCTCGGCGGTGACGAGTTCGTCATCCTGCTGCCGCAACGCAACGCCGAGAGCGCCGAACGCGTCGCGGCCGATCTCGCCGAAGCGCTGGCGCGGCCGCTCCGGCTCGGATCGAAGCTGATGCCGATGTCCGCCAGCATCGGCATCAGCCTCTACCCCGATCACGCCACCGATATCGACACCTTGATGCAGCAGGCGGACGCCGCCATGTACATGGCCAAGCAGGCCGGACGCTCGACCCATCGCATCTTCAGTACCGAGATGAACGTGCTTGCCGAGCAGCGGCTGGCCTTGATCGCGGCGCTGCGCCGCGCGATCGCGGAGGGCGCACTGAGTCTCAGCTACCAGCCGCAGATCCGCAGCTGCGACGGCGCGATCCATGGCGTCGAGGCACTGGCGCGCTGGCGCGATGCCGTGCTGGGCGACGTCTCGCCGGCAAAGTTCATCCCGCTCGCCGAGGAATGCGGCCTGATCGAGCAGATCGGCCTTTGGTCCGTGCGCGAGGCCTGCCGCCAGATGGCGAGCTGGCGCCACGCCGGGCTCAACATTCCCTGCGTCTCGGTGAACCTGTCGCCGATCAATTTCCGCAACGTCACGCTGGCGGCGCGGCTCAAGGACATCCTGGCCGAGTACGATCTGCCGCCGGACGCGCTGATGCTGGAGATCACCGAAGGCGCGTTCATGCAGGACGGCGTCGCAGCGCTGGAGACGATGAACGCGATCCGCGAGCTCGGCGTCGGCCTCTCGGTGGACGATTTCGGCACCGGCTATTCCAGCCTGAGCCGGCTCGCGCATCTGCCGATCCGCGAATTGAAGATCGATCGCAGTTTCATGCGCGACATCGAGAAAGACGCGGGCGCGCTCGCGATCGCCACCGCGGTGGTCCGCGTCGGCCAGGGCCTCGGCATGACCGTGGTCGCCGAGGGTGTCGAGACCGAGGGGCAGCGCAGGACGCTGGCCGAGCTCGGCTGCGACATCGTCCAGGGCTTCCTCTATTCACCCGCGCTGCCTCCTGTCGCCTTCGAGCGCTGGCTGATCGACCACTGCGCCGAGCAGGCGAGGACCATGCTGGGGCGGCTCGACCTAGCGCCGGCGGGCGGGGATGCGGTGCAGCGGTCGGCGTAGCTGCCCTTGGGCGATATTCGCAGCCGATAGGGAACGCATTGGCGACCGGCGATTTGGTCCTCGACATCCGCCGGAGGGGCACCGCGCCATGTCCTGTTTGCAAACGGCATGGGTCCGATGAAAAGACCACAAAGCAGCGCCACCGTCCGAGCGGCAGGCTTTCGACCTTCGCAGCCGCAGCTCAAGGCCATCACGGCATGGATGGCTTGTCAGAGCGACAAGCCCAGCCTGTCCGAGGCAATAAGCCGCTTGGTGGAACTGGGGCTTGCGTTGTACACCGATACGGATCGCCAGAAGCGGCGCGCTCGCAAAATGGCTGGCGATGCGATCGATCGCATGGGCGACACGGCGACGACGGCGGAGGATAGGGCAGTCCGCAAGCGGGATCTGCTCGACGGCCCCGGGGAGTTCGATCGCGTGCGAATTGATCGGTCCAAGCGCGGCAAGCCGATCCGGGAATCGGCTGAGCACCAGGAAGCCGCCAACACCGGAGGAATTCGAACCACCAGCGACATGGAGGACAAGCAATGAGACAGCATTCTCAATCGCATGCAGCGAACGAGGCGAACAACCACTTCAGGCAGCCCGCGACGAAGCCCGCGACTGATTACGAGAAGGCGGAGCAGGCCTTCCACGAAAATCGGGAACGACTGAAGGCTGAACGGCTAGCGAGGGAAGCTGAACGACGAAGCCAGTCCGAGAGGACGACCTAGAGTCGCAGTTCTAGTTTGACATCTGGGATGGGGAATCGCGCGTCGTAGAAGAAGGTTTGGATCTGGGCAGCCGGCGGACCGCGGAGATCGAGGCTGCGCTGTCTCTTGCTGGTATTGCCGAGCAGCTTGAGTCGTTCGACGGCAGCGACGGCCTGGCCGTCATTGTTCGGGATGCGAGCGGCCCCGTCTCGAGGCCGACATTCTTCCGCGAGAGAGTTCGACCGGTCAATTGAGATCGTCAAAAGTGCTCTTGCTCGCGTGTGTGAGCTGATTAGAGCATCGAAAGCACGACAATCCCGTCTTCGAGGTCTCCTGAAGCAAGGCGGGCCCGGGCCATATGCTCGAACTCCGTTCGATGCTTCTGTAGGTAACTGAAGGCCTGCTTCTGCGTGTTGAATGTCGTGGCAAGCCGGCACATCTGCCGATTGGCGCCGGACGCGAGAAAGAACGTGATGGTTCCGTGGTCTGGCTTGATTCTAGGCACGATCTGCACCCTCCGGCATGGGATCGGCTCTTCAGATTTCGCCGGCGGTGTTGAATACGGCTACCGCACCGGCTTCCTCGAACGCTTCTTGAGCGCAGGCGCCGGCAAAGCTGTTCGAAGAGCTTCATCAGCCGCTTGCTTCGCCTCGCGTACCTCTCGGAGCCGCGCCATGTTCTTGCGAACCTCGATGGCTTGCTTTTCGACATCTGCCAACGCCCGCGCGCCCTCTTCGGCGGCCAGGCGCTTGCGATCGGAACGCGCGATGCTTTCGGGTGACGGCACTGCCGGTTTCTTGGTGCTCATCGCTCACCCGGATCCACAACAGCCAAAACCCGCTCAATCCCAGGATTGAGCGGGCAGAGCAGCCGTTTCAGTACATCCGTGAAACGGCGCCACGATATCAGGCCAGCGAGAGGTTCTCAGCGCTCGCTTTGCCTCGCACCTTGTCGGTCTTGATCTCGAAATTAACCTTCTGGCCCTCTCCGAGACCAGCAAGACCAGCTCTCTCGACGGCGCTGATGTGAACGAACACATCGTTGCCGCCGTCGCTCGGCTGAATGAAACCGAAGCCCTTTTGGCCATTGAACCACTTGACTGTACCTGTCGTCATTTTCTTCTCCAAAGCGCACAAGCGCATCCCGCGCGACAATCACGCGGTTATCTTCAACTTCGTCGATGACATTGGAAAAGGAGCCCGCGGGCGCATTCAACAAGGCACAGCGGCTAATCGAACGGCCCCAATATATATGATTTTCGCGGTTTTGCAAGGAGCGAAGCCGGTCTGTTTTCTGCGAGCCAGTTCTTCGGTTCCGAATCGAGGCGCTTTGCGTGTGTCCGTCGAGCCTCAAGGAGGACGTTATCGATTGACAGCGCTGCGCGACAGTGGTCACGTTGACGCCACCAAGCTGCTCGCCGTGACAGGCAGATCGGCTCGTCCGAAGCCGCGACAATGTCGCCGCCACTATCCTCAAAAATCGCAATGATGCTCCTGCGCAATTGGCTGCCCTGCAGGACGTGTCGCATTCTCAGCCCGGGCCAGGAGGAACAAATTGCACGTACTCGTCAGAGACAACAATGTTGAGCAGGCACTCCGTGTTCTCAAGAAGAAGATGCAGCGCGAGGGCGTCTTCCGGGAAATGAAGCAGCGCCGTTCCTACGAAAAGCCGTCCGAGAGAAAGACCCGCGAGAAGTCCGAGGCCATTCGCCGCGCCCGCAAGCTCGCCCGGAAGCAGGCGATCAGGGAAGGATTGCTGCCCGCGCCACCGAAAAAGAAGCCCTTCGAGCGCAAGCCGCCCTTGCCGGAGGTCAAAGCAAGGTCGGAGTAGCAGCGGTCTTCGTTCCGGATCTCATGCCATGACGGCTGCGTCACTTGTGGCGTCGCGAAATGCCCGACCGCCCTCATGGCCTGAAATCGATGCCTCGAAGCACGATGCCCGGCGGCGTGCCTTCGAACTCCGTCGCGCGATATTTGGTGGCGGCGCATGCTTCGATGCGTTCCCGCAGACGGGCGAATTGGGCTTCTCGTTGCTCGGGCCTGACCTGCGGGCCGTGCTCGAGATAGTCCATCGCCGAGGTCGAGATCGCGCAAGGAATCTCCCTGGCGCCGTCGTGCATCGAGAACCGGACGATCATCCGGTCGTATTCGTGATCAATAAATCGGCCGCTGGTCAGCGTCATGGCTAACTCCGTTACATGTTTGCTTTTCGGCGAGATCGCGCCATCCACTCCTTGACCGGGACCGCGCGCCCGCTTCCCGGCTCGCGCCGGGCATGACACGTCTCGGGAACGCGGGGGCCGTCGCTGGCCTTAGCTGTCCCCGGACAGCCGGGCGAAATCGTCGAACAGCGCTGACACGAGCGCGCGGTGGCGCGTGTCCTCGGTCGGCAAGCTCGCAGCATAGAGGTTGAGCAGATGGCGCGCCTTCACAGCGGCCTCCGGCCAGGACGCAGCGGGAACCGTCATCATGCGATGTTCGAGATCGGCCTCGCGCTCGCGCAGCTCTCTGACTTGGGCCTCGACATCGGCCAGCGCGCGGCGCAGGTCGGTAGCCTTTTGCGCGGCCATGCCGCGGCGCTTGTCGAGATCGACCGGCTGGTCAGTCATTGGCGATGCTCGCGTCTGCAGCTTGCGCATTCGCAAGATCGACAGAGCCGATCGACAGCATCTCCATGACACCGAGCGCACCTTCGGCGGGCACGGTGATCATCGTGGCAACCCGGCGATAGGCGGCGAAGGTCAGGCCCTCGATCGTCTCCTCGTCTGTGACGACCTCATAGGCGCCGGCCGGCAGGATGCGCTCGATGCCGCGGATGTGGAACGGATGCCTGAAGATGACGGTCTCTCGCCGCGAGCGGATGGTCATGCACGGCCTGCCTTTCGCAAGTGAAGCCCCAACCGGTGCCGCTGACGCAAGCATGCGCCTTTGGCCCGCCAATAGCCAGCATTATCGTTTCCGTACGAACGGTAATGTCGCGGTGCGACGGCAAGAGGCACTTAACGCTCGCTATTGTTTCGGTGCGGGCGTAGGGTCGTCGTCATCACCGCGCTTCTCGATGGCTTCGACCGGTGATCGAGGGCACGTGTGCTCCCGCCGAAGGCTTCGCAGGAGCGTTCGATGTCGCGTGTTCGAATGTCGGAATGGATCGTGCCGCCGATGATCGTTCCGCTCTTTTCTCTGCTTCTCGTGTACGCAACCGCGGTCCTCAATGGCTAGGACAACACGCGTGCCGTATCTGGTCAGCGGGACCAACGAATACGGCAGTTCCAATCTCGGCCGCGGGACTGCGACGGTCGCGCTACGCCTCGCGGAAAAACTGCTTCGCGAGGGCTACATGGACGTCAGGGTCTGCACCCCGCGCGGCCGGATCCTGCAGCCGAACGAGTTCGATGAACTTAAACCAGCAAAGGAGAGCGACATGGCAAAGGGCCAGCAACGCGGCAACCGCGAAGTCAAGAAGCCGAAGAAGGACAAGGCCAAGGTGATCGCCGCGGCCCCGTCCCGCAAGGATGTCGCATGGCAGCCGGATTTCGGACCTGCGAAGAAGAAGTAGCGAGGAGCTGCATTTGAGGCGCGACAAACATGTCGCGCGGCGCTTGAAGGCACAGGTTCTAATGCGACGCCGATCCCCTCCGACGCCGCAACTCCGTGATCGCGCGCAAAGAAGCTGTCGGCCGGCATCGTGCCAGGATTGATCAGCCGGTGACGGATGATTCAAGCAGGTGCGCGCTTTCACAAATGCACGATGGGCGGACGACGAGTTGTCGAGGCATTGAACGGAGATCGCGCGAGAGGCATCAAAATTCGTTGAAATCTCTTGTGAAAATGTCCTGTGAACGATAGTTGCGGCGAGGAGTCACGCGGCTAGCGTTCCAACGCGCAAGTCTGGACCGTCGCTTGCCGAAGTCGGATAATTGGGCGGATCTGGTGGCACCTTCGCGCCCCGGTCTGCTGATATATGAGATGCACTCCCATGGCACAGGCGAGCGCCTTCGCGCAGAAGCTCGAGCGGTTCTTGCATTTGAAGGATGCGCCGCCAACGCTGGTTACGCGCTCGCTGCGCAGCGCCGAGCTCGCGGTCACCGAGACCCGCGATGACCATCCCATCCCGCGTCTTTCCGAGTCGATGCCCTCGGAGGACGTCTATCTCGTCAGCCTCAAATTCCGCGATTTCGCTGATTGCGAGTGCTGGGAGCGCGGCCGATGCGTGATCAAGAGCGATATCCGCGCCGGTGCCACATATCTGTACGACCTGAAACGCGATCCGCGCTACGTGATCGACAAGCCCTTCCATTCCCTGTTCTTCCATCTGCCCCGTTCGGCGTTGGACGACATGGCGAGGCAAAGCGGCGCGACGCGGATCGGTGAACTCGCCTATCAGCCCGGCGTCGGCCATGACGATATGATGATCCGCCATCTCGGCGCGTCGTTCCTGGCGGCGTTGCGGCAGCCTGAAGAAGCCAACCAGCTCTTCATCGACCACATGATGCTCGCGCTCACCGCGCATGTCGCGACGACCTACGGCGGATTGCGGCGCGCCGCCGAACCGGCGCGCGGCGGCCTTGCCCCCTGGCAGGTGAAGCGGGCTTGCGAAAGGCTGGAGTCCGATCTCCGCGGAAAGCTTTCACTGGAAAAGATCGCAGCCGAGTTCGATCTCTCGGTCAGTCATTTTTCGCGCGCATTTCGCGTCTCCACCGGCCTGCCGCCGCATCAATGGCTGCTGCGCCAGCGCGTGGACACGGCCAAGCAATTGATGACGGTGCGCGACCTGTCGCTGGCGGAGATCGCGGTATCGGCCGGGTTCGCCAATCAAAGCCACTTCACCCGGGTGTTTTCCTCGGTGGTCGGCATCAGCCCGGGAATGTGGCGCCGTGAGGCGCAAGGCGTGCCGGACGGCGAAACGTGACTCCTCCGCTCAGCGGCGCCTGGTCTGAGAGATGGCGTAGGCGTCGCGCCGCGCCGCAAATATCTCGTCCGGCGGATGGCCGATGCCTTCGGCAAGATTGGCTGGATTGAACACGGACGCGTCGCGCGCTTCGTTTGATTCAGTGCCCGTTATCACGATCGTTCCGAGGCGCACCGCTTCGCGTCCATCCTCGTCGGGCCAACGGATGGTCACGTCCATGACGGGATCGCCGGGACGGTCCAGTAGCGCCATCACGCTGAACCTGACATCGCGCGCCGCAATGCGGGATTCGAGATCGCGCAGCAAGCCGGTGAACTTGGCCGCGTCCTCGGCCGACCTGCGTTCTTCGCCGACCGGCGCGACCTTGAACTTGATGAACCGTGTCTCGCCCTTCGCGTTCGTTGCGGGAAAGGCGTGCACGCCCCAATAGGTCGTGCAGGCGAGGCTTGCCGGCGGCGGATTCGCGGCAAGGTAGCTTGCCTGGCGCAGCGTTTCGGGATTGGCGGCGGAGAATGCCTCGAGCCGGGCCATGTCCGGCTTGCCGTCCGGTCCCGGCATGCGCGCCTGCAGGAAGGCCAGCATCTGGTCGAGCGTTCTGGCGAAATGAACCGGGGCGCTCTGGGTCAGAAGCTCGGAACGGTGATTGCCGCTGCCGAGCCGGAAGCTGAAGCCGCGCAGCGCGCGACCGTCAGTATCGACCGCGTTGGGGGAGACACCGTCCGCCGAGAGGCGCGCCAGCACCCGGGAGGGCATGGTGAAGCTGCGGGACCTGGTGATTTCCTTGGCCTGATCCGAGGGGGCATAGGTGCCGCGAACGTATTGGCCCCAGCAAAAGCTCGCGCGCGCCTTTGGCGGAAGACCGGCAACCGCCCTCAGGACATCGACAACGGACATCGGTGTGGCTGCGCCGTTCGGGAGCTGAGGCAGAACGGAACCTTTGGATTCGAGCGATGGGCTTGTTTGTGGCGCCGGGCGGATCGAAACGTCTTTCCCAAAGCGGACATGCCTTGTCCGATCCTGCGACAAATCTCGCAGCTCGCTGGCTCGGGTCGCGCTCTGAAGAATCCCGCTAGGCAGAGGCCAATCCCGTCCTCCGCCTGAGATCCGTGATCGCGCGCAGGAAACTGTCGGCCGGCGTCGTCTCCGGATCGATCAGCCGGTGCAGGCGAAAGCCGTCTTCCAGCGCGAGCACGATGGAGGCCATCCATGGCGGGTTCAGATTGTCGTTGCGCCCGTTGCTCTTCAATGTCGCCTCGACGATGTCGGCGACCAGCTTGCGCCGCGCACGCAGGCGCTTGGCAAGCTCCGGGCGGCGCTTCTCGGCGCGTGCGACGAACAGGATCATCTCCATGTGGAGGAGGGGCGAGCGGCCGAGCGGATCCTGCCGGCTGCGATCCATTGTCTTCAGCGCCGCGATGAAATCGTCGAGATTGTCGTGCTGCGCGAGGATGTCCATGTTGCGCCGGATCGACTGCTCGACATGGTCCTCGAGCATGGCGATGATCAATTCGTCCTTGCTCTTGAAGTTCGAATAGAACGCCCCGCGGGTAAAACCCGCCGCCGCCGCGATCGCCTCGATGCTGGCGCCGCCGATGCCGTCCTGCTCGAACACGCGCGCGGCCGCCTCGAACAGTCTGTCGCGCGTGTCGTCCCTGGTCGGTCTCGTTCTCACCCTTGACATCGGCACAGGTTAGGGCAGACTGCAGTTCGATACAACAATGTATCGAGTTGGAAAATACAGGGATGGTTACGCTGCGCATGAGGGGCTGCCCGGCGTATTCGATTCATGCGGCAACCGGTCTGAGGTCACCATGAACGAGCACGTGCAAGGCGCCGGCGGCGGACCGCTGTTCAACCCGCTCTCGCCGGACTTCATCCGCGATCCCTATCCGCATTACGACCGGCTGCGCACCCTCGATCCCATCCATGTGACGCCGTTCGGCCAGTTCGTCACCAGCCGCCACGCCGACGTCAGCCTCGTGATGCGCGACAAGCGCTTCGGCAAGGATTTCGTCGAGCGCACCACGCGACGCTACGGCCCCGAGATCATGAACGAGCCGGTGTTTCGCAGCATGAGCTACTGGATGCTGCAAGCCGATCCTCCGGACCACACCCGCCTGCGCGGCCTCGTGGTAAAGGCCTTCACCGCCCGCCGGGTCGAGGATATGCGGCCGCGGATCCAGGAGATCGTCGACCAGGCCATCGATGCCGTGATCGATCGCGGCCACATGGACCTGATCGAGGATTTCGCCTTCCGTCTGCCCGTCACCATCATCTGCGACATGCTCGGCATCCCCGAGGAGCACCGCGAGGTGTTCTACAAGAGCTCACGCGACGGCGGGCGGCTGCTCGACCCTGTGCCCTTGTCCGCGGAGGAGATCAGCCAAGGCAACGCCGGCAACCTGATGGCGCAGATGTATTTCCAGCAATTGTTCGAGTTGCGCCGCCGCACTCCCGGGGATGACCTCATCACCCAGCTCGTGCAGGCCGAGGAGGACGGCAACAAGCTCACCAACGAGGAACTGACCGCCAACATCATCCTCTTGTTCGGCGCAGGCCACGAGACCACGGTCAACCTGATCGGCAACGGCCTGCTCGCGCTCCACCGCAATCCGGATCAGCTTGCGCTGCTCAAGGCGCGGCCGGAGCTGATGGAGGGCGCGATCGAGGAATTCCTGCGCTACGATTCCTCGGTGCAGATGACGGGGCGCGTCGCGCTGGAGGATGTCGACCTCGGCGGCGTGGAGATTCCCAAGGGCGAGAGCGTGCTGTGCCTGCTCGGCTCGGCCAACCGGGATCCCGCGGTCTATCCTGACCGGCCCGACCGGCTGGACGTCACCCGCCAGAACGTGAAGCCGCTGTCGTTCGGCGGCGGCATCCATTTCTGCCTGGGTGCCCAGCTGGCGCGCATCGAGGCCGAGATCGCCATCGCCACGCTGCTGCGGCGGCTGCCCGACTTGCGCATCGACGACGTCGAAAACCCGGAATGGCGGCCGACCTTCGTGCTGCGCGGCCTGAAGCGGCTGCCGGCGAGCTGGTGAGGCGCGCCAGCGTTAACCTCCGCGCGCAACAGTCGCTGTGACTTCGCCACACTTCCCTCTATATAAGGGGCTGTTCCGGCGCGCCTGAGGCCCTCAGGTTCGGCCCGGGCCGGTTTGGCCGAGGGGAGACCCGTGCAGACGACGCTGCTCGGATTGGCGATTGCCTTCATTATTGCGCTGCTGGCCGCGCTGATCGGGCCTTACTACATCGACTGGAACCAGTTCAGGCCCCAGTTCGAGGCGGAGGCTGGCAAGATCATCGGCGTGCCGGTGCGGGTGGCGGGCGAGCTCGACGCGCGGCTGCTGCCGGCGCCGACGCTGCGGCTGCGCCAGGTCACCTTCGGCGGCAACAACGATCTCGGTCGCCTACGCGCCGACAAGCTCGACGTCGAGTTCAGCCTGGGCTCCCTGATGCGCGGCGAATGGCGCGCCACCGAGCTTTCGGTGGGCGGCATGGCGGTCGATCTCGGCCTGGATGCGCGCGGGCGGGTCGACTTGCCGTCGATCGCGAGCGGCACCTTCAATCTGGCATCCCTCGCCATCGAGCGGCTGAATCTCACCGGCCGCATCGCCCTGCATGACGCCGCCAGCCGCTCGACGCTGGAATTGAGCGACATCGCGTTCTCCGGCGACGTGCGCTCGCTCGCGGGCTCGGTGCGGGGCGACGGCAGTTTCAGCACTGCCGGGGTGCGCTACCCGTTCCGCGTCTCCTCCGGGCCGAGCGCCGACGGCAGCGCGACCCGTCTGCACCTCAACATCGATCCCGGCGAGCGCGCCATCCTCGCCGATCTCGAAGGCGTGCTCGCCTTCGACAATCGCCAGCCGAAATTCGACGGCGCGCTGACGCTCGCCGTGCCCGCGACAAAGAAGGCGGGCGAGGCGGGGCCGACGCCCTGGAAGCTCGCGACCAGGCTCAAGGCCGATCCGGCCGGCGCGAAATTCGAGCAGATCGACGCGAGCTTCGGCACCGAAGACGCCGCGCTGAAGCTCGGCGGCGTCGGTGATCTCAGGTTCGGCGCCTCGCCGCTGCTGCGCGCGGTGCTGTCGGCGCGGCAGGTCGATGCCGACAGGCTGACGGCCAAGGGTGATGCCGATCCGCAGCGCGTCATGCCGGCGCTGCGGGCGGGCCTTGCGGCGATCCCGCAGGTGCCGATCCCGGCGCAGATCGAGTTCAACGCAGATCAGATCATGCTCGGCGGTCGTCCGCTTCAGAACATCGCGGCCGAGCTTCAGACCGACGGACGGTCCTGGACCTTCCGGCGGTTCGAGCTGCGCGCGCCCGGCATGACGCAGCTCTCGCTCAATGGCGCGGCTCCCGGCGCCGACAGTTTCAGCGGCCGGCTCAGCGTCGAATCGTCCGATCCGGACACGCTGGTGGCCTGGCTCCAGGGTCGCAGCGAGATCGGCCGCCGCAGCACGCGGCCGCTGCGCCTCGCCGGCGACGTGACCATCGCCGCCAATCACCTCGCCATCGACAGGCTGAAGGCCGACATCGACGGCGGCGCCGTCGAAGGTCGCATCGCCTTCGTGCAGACCGGTGCGAGCAAGGGCTCGCGGATCGACGCGGAGCTCAAGGCCGACCGGCTCGACCTCGATGCCGCCGCGAGTTTCGTGCGCGCGCTCGCGGGGCCGCAGGGCGAGTGGCCGGAAGAGGCGAAACTCTCGCTCGCTATCGGCCGCGCGATCTCCGCCGGTCAGGAGCTGCGGCCGTTCGCGGCCAAGCTCGCCTACAGCCCCGCATCGCTGTCGCTGGAGCAATTGCGCTTCGGGCAGGCCAGCGGCGTGACCACGGAGGCGAGCGGCAGCTTCGACCGCACCAAAGCCACCGGCAAGCTCGCGTTGAAATCCTCGGCCAATTCGCTGCGTGAGCTCACCGCGCTGATCGAGCCGTTTGCACCCGCGGTGCGCGCGCGCGTCGATGCGCTCCCGTCATTGCCTGGCGCGACCCGTCTCAAGCTCGATCTCAGCCTGGACAAGAACACGGAGCATGCCGATCGCAGCAATGCCCGAATCGTGCTCGACCTCGACGCGCCGCAGCTCAAGGCCACGGCGACGCTGGCGGCGCAGACGCCGGCGGCCGCCATCGGAGGGATCGACCTCGAAAGGTTGCGCAACAGCGACTTCACCTTGGACACGAAGGGCTCGTCATCGCAGGCCGGCGCGCTGCTGGCGCTGCTCGGGCTCGATGGCGTCGTGGCCGCGGGCGAGGGCGCCTCGCAGTTCGAAGGCCGGCTGAGCGGCGCCTGGCGGCGACCGCTGCAATTGAACGCAAAGCTCAGTGGCGGCGGGCTCGATGCGGATGCGCAAGGCAGCCTCGAGTTGTCGGAGCCGAAGGCGAGCGTGAACCTGCGCGTGCGCAACGTCAATCTGGCGCCGCTGCTCGGCACCAGCCCGGCCGACAAATCGGCGCGGAATGTCAGCCTGTCGTCCCGCCTGACGCTCTCGGGCAATCGCCTGACGTTCGACGATCTCGACGGCAATGCAGCGGGCTCGCATCTGCGCGGGCATCTTTCGGTGATGCTCGATCAGGAGAAGAGCGTCGACGGCGAGGTCGGCCTCGACTCGCTCGATCTTGCGCCGGCGCTCGCAATCGCGATCGGCGCGGCCGGACATGAGTCCGGCGAGCCGTTCAGTCCGGGGCTCGTCGGCGGCTGGCGCGGCCGCGTCGCCTTCCAGGCCCTGCGCGGAACGCTGCCGGGCGGCATCGAGCTGCGCCCCTTCGGCGGCACGATCCGGAGCGACGGGCAGTCGCTCGCGCTCGATGCGCTCAAGGGCGGCGTCGGTGGCGGCGAGATGTCCGCGAGCCTCGACGCGCGCAACGGCGCGAATGGTCTTGCGCTGAACGCGCGCATCGAGCTCGGCAATGTCGATGCGGCGACGCTGCGCTATCGCGACCTCGCGCTGCCCAAGGGGCGCGCCTCGGTGCAGATGGCGCTGACCAGCCAGGGCCGCAGCGTCGCGGCTTTGACCGGCGCGCTCGCCGGCAACGGCACGGTGACGCTCGAATCCGCCGAAATCAGTGGCCTCAATCCGCGTGCCTTCGAGATCGCCATCCGCGCCAGTGACGGCGGCCAGGTCGCCGACGACAACCGCCTGCGGCAGCTCGTCGAGCCCGCGCTGTCGGCGGGGCCCATTGCGATCGCCTCGGTGCAGATCCCGTTCACGATCCGCGACGGCCGCCTGCGCGTCGGTGCGACGCCGCTCGAGGCCAAGAACGCCCGCGCCATCGTCTCCGGAGGCTACGACATTCCCGCCGACCAGGCCGACATCCGCGCCAGCCTGACGCCGATCATGACCGGCCTCTCCGGCGCGCCGCCGGAGATCCAGCTGTTCGCGGCAGGGCCCCCCGACAAGCTGAGCCGCACCATCGACCTCACGCCGCTGTCGTCGTGGCTTGCGGTGCGCACGATCGATCGCGAGACGCGTCGGCTCGATGCCATCGAACGCGGCGAGCCGCCGCCGGCCACCGCTGCGCTGCCGACGCTGGTGTCTCCAGATGCAGCGCCTGAGCAGGCGCCGGCCAATGTGCCGCTGCCGGGTCAGGACCCGCGCCGCATGCCGGCGAAGCCCAAGGTGGAATCGAGGCCCGCGCCGACCCCGCGGGCGCCGCAGGCCGCTCCCGCCGCGCCCAGCCCGCCGCTCGCAAGCCAGCAGGCCGCGCCTCTGCCGCCGCCGATCGAGGTGAAGCCTGCTCCGGGCCCGCCGCCCGCCAAGCCCAGGCCGAAGCCGCCGCTGGTGCTGACCCCGCAGCATCCGTGAGGTGGAGGCGAGCGCCTCGCTGCCCTGAAAGGAAGGTCGTCATGCCCGGGCTTGTCCCGGGCATCCACGTTCTTCATGCCCCGCGGGGAGGCGTGGATGGCCGGGACGAGCCCGGCCATGACGTGGAGCAGGCATTTGCGAAGGCCTCATCGCAAGTGCGCGCCTTGCCCGCCGGTAAATCCATTCCCTCGCATTTGAATGAATTTTCGTCGGCAAAACTGATTTGCCGATTTTACTGAATTCTCGCGTTTCATCTCTAGCGTCGGTTCCCAGAGGAATTCGGCGTCGCGCCAGGAGCGGCGGGACGGCTTACCAAGAACTGGGGTGAATAGAGATGAACGGGGCGAAATCGCTTCTGCAGGATCTGGACGACGCGATCGCGCGCGGCACCGACGAAAGCCGGGCGAAGGCGTTGTGGCACGCGACCGATATTCTGATCACCGGCCGCTACAGCGACGACGAGATCTCCACGTTCGGCGAGGTCATCGGCCGGCTCGCCGAGGAGATCGAGGTCGCCGCGCGGGCGCAGCTCTCGGAGCTGATGGCGGCCTGCGATCACGCGCCGCTCAACGTCATCGAAAAGCTCGCGCTCGACGACGAGATCGAGGTCGCAGGTCCCGTGCTGCGCGAGTCCAATCGTCTCGACGAGAAGATGCTGGTCGAAAGTGCCCTGACCAAGAGCCAGTCGCATCTGCTCGCGATCGCCCAGCGCAAGTCGATCGGCGAAGCCGTGACCGACGTGCTGGTCAAGCGCGGTAACCAGGAGGTCGTGACGTCGGTGGCCAGGAACGACGGCGCGCGCTTCTCCGGATCGGGCCTGTTGCACATGGTCCGCCGCGCCGAGGGCGATTCGATTCTCGCCGAACAGCTTGGCTTGCGCAAGGACGTGCCGCGCCACATCTTCCAGCAGCTCATCTCGAAGGCGTCGGAAGACGTCCGCCGCCGCCTCGGGGTCGAGAGGCCCGAGATGATGGCGCAGATCCAGAGCTCGGTGACCGAGCTCACCGGCGATCTCCAGTCCAAGTTCGGCCCGTCCTCGCGCAGCTATTTCGTCGCCAAGCGCGTGGTCACGACGCAGTATCGGCAGGGCAACCTCAATCAGGATTCCATCTCGAACTATGCGCGCCAGCACCGTTTCGACGAGGTGCAGATCGGCCTGTCGCTGCTCTCGTCACTGCCCGTCGACGTGATCGAGCGCGCGCTGATGGACCGTAACCGCGAGATGATCCTGGTGTTGTGCAAGGCGCTCGAATTCTCCTGGGACACGACGATGTCGCTCTTGTTCCTCGGCGCCAAGGATCATCTGATCACGGCGCGCGAGCTCCAGGACAACGAGCGCGAGTACGGCCGGCTCAAGATCGAGACCTCGCGCAGCATCCTGAAGTTCTACCAGTCGCGCAAGAATGGCGCGGGTGCCGAGACCGTCACGGGCCGTCAGCCCGAGCTCCAGGTCCACTAGTCGGGTGTACTGAGCATCATCCCGGAATTCGAAGGGGAGTATTTGCAATGTTGCCTCAATTCGGCACCGCCGTTCGCAAGAAAAACCTGGGCAATGCCGTCACCGCCGATCTCGGCGGCGGAGCACCGGACAAGGCGTCGGTGGACGCCGCCTGGCTCGTGCTGGAAGCCGCCAACGATCTCGGCGACCACGCCGCCGTCGAAGCCTGCCGTCGCGTCATCGATGCCGAGCTGAACGGCACGGTCGCCGGCAGCTCGGATGTCGATCTCGTGCTGGGGTACTTCCGGTAGGCGTCGGTCAATCCTGCCCGGCGCACCGAACCTCAATTGTTCAGCAAAGAGCCGGAGCGTCTGGATTGCATATCAGTTTCAAGCGTCGACTTCGCGGCGTTCAGCGCCGCGGCCAGCTCGTCGATGTGATACGGCTTGGCTAAAATCCGGATACCCGCCGTTTCGGCTTCATGGATCGCGACCTCGGCGTATCCGCTGGTCAGCAGCACGGGTATGTCGCTGCGCCGCCTCCTGATCTCCCGCGCGAGTTCCACGCCATTCATGCCGCCCGGCATCATGATGTCCGAAAAGATGAGATCGACAGAGCGACCATCGGCCAGAGCACCGAGAGCAGCTGCAGCGCTGGCGGCCCGCGTGACTTCGTAGCCGAGCTGACCAAGCATCTCGCCAACGAGTGCGGCCACCTCGTCGTCATCTTCGACCAGCAGGATTTGGCCCTGGCCGTTCTTCTTCGGCCGTACCGCCCTGTTGAAATCGATCAAGTGTCGTTGCTTGGAAGCGAGATTCAACGAGCGGGGCATGTACAGCTCGATGCTGGTGCCCTGATCGACTTGCGATCTGATGCGGACCGTCCCGCGTGACTGGGTCGCAAACCCGTGGACCTGCGCGAGCCCCAGTCCGGACCCTTTGCCAACGTCCTTGGTCGTGAAGAACGGCTCGAAGACCCGCGACAGGATTTCCGGAGGCATACCGACGCCCGTATCGATGACCGACAGCCGAACATAGTCGCCGGCGATCTCCCCGTCATTCAGATCGGGCAGATTCTCGCCGCGGACGACGATGGTGCCGCCGTTGGGCATCGCATCCCGGGCATTGACGGCCAGATTGAGAATGACCAGCTCGAGCTCGCCGGGATCGACCTCCACCGGCCAAAGCGTATCCGGGAAATCGAATTCGACGTGGACGTCGCCTCGCAGGCTTCGATCGAGCAGCTCGCGCATGCCGCCGATCTGCATGGCGACGTCGACGGCTTCCGGGCGCAGCCTCTGCCGGCGCGAGAATGCCAGCAGCTGCTTGGTCAGGCTGGCGCCGCGCTGCGCGGCCTGGATCATCCCGTCCATCAGACGCCGGCGCCGGTTCGGATCTGTCTGGCGGTCGAGCATGTCGAGGCCGCCGGAAATCACCATCAGCAGATTGTTGAAGTCGTGCGCGACGCCGCCGGTGAGCTGGCCGATGGCCTCGATTTTCTGCGCCTGGCGAAGCGTCTCCTCGACGCGAGCGCGCTCGTTCATTTCCAGACGCAGTTGCTCGTTGGCCTCCTCCAGCTCTCGCGTGCGCTCGACCACCAGTTTTTCGAGCTCCTGCGCAGTCTGCTCGCGCGCTGCGATCAGGGCCCGGATTTCATATTGCCGCCGCCGCGCCCGCATCGCCGATTGAACCGCGCTGGTCAGCGTGATCGGCTGGACCGGTCGTTCGAGCAGCGAAACGTTGCGAAGCAGGGCGACGACATCGCGGCGCCATGCGACGACCGCGGGCTGCTCTCGATGACTGGTGAGAACGACAAAGGGGAGGTCGGACCATGGCGGCTGACTCGCGATCCATTCAGCGAGCGGCGCCGTGTCTTTCCCGAACAGTCCCTCCTCTGCAAGGAAGACCGCGCCCACGCCGGCACTCATCTCGCTGACGAGTTCGGGCAGACTTCGGCAGTTGGCCGCTTCGAGGCTCGCACCGCGGAAAAGCTCGGCCGACGCCGGCCCGTCGCGGCCGATCGGAGCGAAAATGAGAACACGATGACCGCGGTCGGCGCTCATCAGGCCGATCCTTCGGGGATGTCCGTGCCGGTATAACGCGGATTGCCCGAAAAGATGCCCATGAAGTCCGTGAGGGGCGGGCCGAGCTTGACACCGGCGCTGCCGAGCCGAAACTCGCGGATGGTGTGCTCGTGGTTGCCGCTGCGCTTCTTGACGACGGACAAGGCGCGCCGCACCGATCCGCCGGACTCGAAATAGCGCAGCATGAGCACTGCGTCGCTCAAATAGCTGATGTCGAGCGGCGTATCCATCGGACCGACCAGTCCGTGCTGAGCGAGGATCAGGATGGTGAGCACGCCCTGCTGCGCCAGGTAGGTCAGCAGTTCGTGCATTTGCAGGATGAGAAACCGCTCGTCCGGCATCGCGTTCAGGTAACCGTTCAGGCTGTCGATGATGACGACGCGGGCGTTGTCAATTTCCGCGCTCCGGCGCAGGGTTGCCGCGAACTCGCCCGGCGACAGCTCGGCTGGATCGATCTGTTGGAACCGAATAAGGCCGGACTCGATGTGCTTTTCGAGAGGCAGGCCAAGCGTCCGGGCGCGAGCTTCCACGGTGCCGCGGCCTTCATCGAAGGCAAAAAACGCAGCGTGCTCGCCACGTTCCGCGGCCGCTATCGCATAAGTGAGCGCGAGCGTGGATTTGCCCACTCCGGCAGCGCCGATGAACAGGGCGTTGGTGCCGCGCTCAAGCCCGCCTCCGAGGAGTTGGTCCAGCTCGGGATTGCCGCTGGGCGTGAACTCGCCGGGAAACGGTTTGTGATGCTCGGCCGCCACGAGGCGCGGGAAGATGCGCAACCCGCCCTTTGCAATCGTGAAGTCGTGGAAGCCGCCGCGGAATCGAATGCCGCGCATCTTGATCACGCGGATCCGTCGTCGCTCTGCCCCGTAATCGATCGCGAGCTGTTCGAGCATGACGACGCCGTGCGCGATCGAATGCAGTTGCAGATCGTCCTGGGAGGACGAGAGATCGTCGAGGAGCACGACCGTGCAATTGCGGTTGGTGAAGAAATGCTTCAAGGCCAGCACCTGACGCCTGTAACGAAGCGGGTTCTGGGCAAGCAGACGCAGTTCGGAGAGGCTGTCGAGCACGACGCGCGTGGGGTTGATCCGCTCGACCTCCTTGAAGATCAGACCGGTCGTTTCGCTCAACTCCATTTCGGCGGGATGGAAGACCGTGAGCTCCCGGTCCGGATCGAGCGTGGTCTCGGGCGGGACCAGCTCGAATATGTCCACCCCTTGCAGGGACCAGCCGTGCCGCTGTGCGACCACCGTCAGCTCCCGCTTGGTTTCGGACAGGGAAATATAGAGCACGCGTTCGCCGTCACGCACGCCGCAGAGAAGGAATTGGAGCGCAATCGTGGTTTTGCCCGTGCCCGGCCGCCCCTCGTACAGATACATACGATTGGCGTCGAAGCCGCCGCCCAGAATGTCATCCAGGCCGTCACTGCCGGTGGAAACTCTCGGTAGATCCTTGAGGGCGCTGTCTGGAGCGGCCCGGGATGGCTCAGTCATTGAACCCCCTTACGCATGTTCTGGAAGCCCGCTGCTTGCCCCAAGCATCACAAGCTGGGCTGGACCAAGACAGGTCCGTACAAGGAACTCTTCAGCAGCGGCCGGGTTCCGGCGACCCGTGTCCTGCCGTTCGGAAATGGGTGCGGATGACTCTTGTTCTGTCGGTTCAAGATTGAACACAAGCAGGTCCGGACTTCAGCGTGTTTCAATCCGGTGATTGTGACGTTCACGGCCGGATGCGGTAGATCACCACGTCCTCGCCGTGGTGGTTCGTGCTCCGCTCGGGAAAGTAGTTCGATTTCTCCAGCACGCGGCGCGATGCAGCGTTCCCGACAGACACCAGGCCGATGAGGGATTGCAGCGCGAGTTGCGACAGCCCGATGCGCGTCATCGCGGTCGCGATCTCACCGGCAAATCCCCGGCTCCAGAGACTGCGCGTGAACGCGTAGGCGATCTCGATCTCGTCGATGCCATCGACGAGGATGTGCCGGAGGCCCGCCCGTCCTGCGAACGCCCCGTCGCTCGTTCGCAGCGCCCACAGCCCAAAGCCGTACCGGTCCCAATGCGCCATGTTGACGTCGAGATAGGCTTTCGTTGTCTCGGCCGAGCGCACGCCGCCGAGATAACGAGACACCTCGGGATCGAGATGCAATGCGACGAGATCAGCGAGATGATCCTCGCGCAGTCGTTCGGCGGCCAGTCGTTCGGTGACGAAGCGATCGATGGAGCCGGATGGGCGCATCTCGAGAAGGTCGCCATGCCGTAACGGGCCGATGATCCCATTATGCCGCTGTTTTGCCCGACGGTGCAAGCGGGCTTAGGAGAATCCGTAAGCCATTGTTTTCACAGCCCCCCGTCTACTGTGCATGGGGTTGTTTTCGCGCTTTCGATTTGGCGAGGGCTATCCCGCTCCCAGCGCGACCGCGACGTTGTAGGTCAGAAGGCTTGCGGCATAGGCCAGCACCAGCATGTAGCTGAAGGTCACGGCCATCCAGGTCCAGCTGCCGGTCTCGCGCCGGATCACGGCGAGCGTGGAGGCGCATTGCGGGGCGAAGATGTACCAGGCCAGCATCGACAGCGCGGTCGCGAGCGACCATTTCGTCGCCAGCACCTGGCCGATCTGCTCGGCCGCTTCCTTGCCGCCTTCGATCGCATAGACGGTGCCGAGGGCTGCGACCGCCACCTCGCGCGCCGCCATGCCGGGGATCAGGGCGACCGCGATCTGCCAGTTGAAGCCGACGGGGGCCAGCAGCGGCTCCAGCGCCTTGCCGATCATCGCAGCCAGGCTGAAATCGATGGCCGGCTCGGTCGCGCCCGCGGGCGGCTGCGGGAACGAGGCCAGGAACCAGATCAGCACCATCATCGAGAAGATCGTGGTGCCGGCACGCACCAGGAACATCTTGGCTCGCGTGTAGACCCCGATCGCGATCGATTTCAGCCGCGGCATCTTGTAGTCCGGCAGCTCCAGCATGAACGGCGCCGGCGCATAGTCGCGCAGCATGAAGAACTTGATCAGGAACGAGACGGCAAGGGCGCTGGCGATGCCGGTGGCGTAGAGGCCGAACATCACGAGGCCCTGGAGGTTGATGAAGCCCCAGACGTCCTTGGCCGGAATGAATGCCGAGATGATCAGCGTGTAGACCGGAATGCGCGCCGAGCAGGTCATCAGCGGCGCGATCAGGATCGTGGTCAGCCGGTCGCGCTTGTCGTCGATCACGCGCGTCGCCATGATGCCGGGAATGGCGCAGGCAAAGCTCGACAACAGCGGAATGAAGGCGCGGCCGTGCAGCCCTGCGCCGCCCATGATGCGGTCCATCAGGAACGCGGCGCGCGCCATGTAGCCGAAATCTTCCAGGAGCAGGATGAACAGGAAGATGATGATGATCTGCGGCAGGAACACGATGACGCTGCCGACGCCCGAGATCACGCCGTTCTGAAGGAAGCTCTGGAGCAGGCCGGCGGGCAGGGTGGCTTGGACGAACTCGCCCAGCGCTTCGAAGCCTGAGTTGAGCAGCTCCATCAGCGGCTGCGCCCAGGCGAACACCGCCTGGAACATCACGAACAGGATTAGCGCGAGCACGATGAGGCCGCCGACCGGATGCAGCACCACGGCGTCGATCCGCGCGGTCCAGGTGTCGGGCCTGGCAGGCAGGCTGACGCAGTCGGCGATGATGCGGTCGGCCTCGCGCTGGGTGGCGCGCAATTCGCTGACGCTGAGCGCGCGCCAGCTGTTCTCCTGTGACTCAGTGGCAAGCTTGGCCGAGATATCGTCGGTCAGCTTGAGCAGATCGGCCGTGCCGCCCTTGCGCACCGCGATCGAGGTGACCACGGGCACGCCGAGCTCCTTGGCGAGCCGCTCCGCGTCGACAGTGATGCCGCGGCGGGACGCGATGTCGAACATGTTGAGCACGAGGATCATCGGCCGTCCCGTGCGCTTGAGCTCGAGCAGCAGGCGGATGGTCAGGCGCAGATTGGTGGAATCGGCGACGCACAGCACGAGATCGGGCACCGCCTCGCCGCTGGCCTTGCCGAGCACGAAGTCGCGGGTGATCTCCTCGTCCGGGCTGCGGCCGCGCAGCGAATAGGTGCCGGGCAGGTCGACCACCGAGACCTGGCGTCCGAGCGGGGTAACGAAGAAGCCTTCCTTGCGCTCGACGGTGACGCCGGGATAGTTCGCGACCTTCTGCCGGCTGCCGGTCAGGGCGTTGAACAGCGAGGTCTTGCCGCTGTTTGGCGTGCCCACCAGGGCGAGATGCAGCAGGGGTAGTTCCATGTGATCAGGGGCCCGGGATAAGGCGTCCCGTCGCTATCTAGGCGACGATGATGGCCATGGCTTCGCGACGGCGGACCGCGATGGTGATGCTGTCGACCCGCACGGCGATCGGGTCGCGCCCAACCAGCCCCTCATGCAAGATCTCGACCCGGGCGCCCTCGACGAAGCCGAGTTCGATCAGGCGGCTTTCGAGCTCGACGTCCGAGAGCGCCGAGCCCGCCTGCTTGGCGGAAAGGTGCTGGATGACGCCGGTATAGCCCCGTTGGGCCAGACCCAGCGGCATGTGCGAACGCGTCTCAGTGGTGTCGGTCATGCCCTGTATTTTCAACGCGGGGCATTGAGGTCAAGCGCGCACACCCGCGGAAACTGCACCTTAGAGTGATTTTAAAGTGTCGCAGCCGGGGCGCCGTCGCGGGTGCCCCCCGAGGGCTACTGGGCCGGGACCTTGTCCGGCTGGGCGGCCATGGCGCGGCTCTTGAAGTAGTCAAGGACGAAGAGACGGATCGCCGACGACAGATTGCCTTGCTGGCGGCTGTTGTCGATCTCGCCGACCAGCTCGGACAACGTCATGTTGCGCAGGCCGGAGATCTCCTTCATGCCGTTCCAGAACGCCTCTTCCAGGCTGACGCTGGTCTTGTGGCCGGCGACGACGATCGACCGTTTCACGACGGGCGACTTCATGGCTGCTCCTCGTGATCGATCCGGTGCTGGTCCAGATGCTCCTTGGCCTGGTCCGCCCGCTTCTCCTCCGCCGACCGGTCCGCCTTCGTGCGACCGAACTTCGCCCGGTTGGCGTCCGCCTGCTTCGCCGAGGCTTCCCGCTCGACGCGCTTCCTGAATCGATTCAGGTTGATGACGTTCCCCATGCCGCGTCTCCATCAGCAGATCCTCGCTAGGCAGGATGAAACATTCAGAAACAGGGTGCCGCGTTGCGCCCCGCAAGACTTGATCGCCATTCGCTTGTCCTCGTCAATCGGCCCCTCGGGCCATCAAACGATGAATTTCGCCCGAGGGCAGAAGAGCTGCGTAACACGCCGCTCCGCCGTAACATTGACGGTAATCAAATCCCTCCCCCAAAACCGCATATTTCTGAGGGCCGAGGGTCCGTATCATTACGGAGGACCATCGGAATTCGGAAACCTATCCCGGGCTGGTCATCTTCTCGGGGCGTACCAGCCGGTCGAACTCGTCGGCCGAGACGAAGCCGAGCCGCAGCGCCTCCTCCTTCAGCGTGGTGCCGTTGGCATGTGCCGTCTTGGCGACCTTTGCCGCGTTGTCATAGCCGATCTTCGGGGCCAGCGCCGTCACCAGCATCAGCGAGCGTTGCATCAGCTCGCTTATGCGCTTTTCGTCGGCGCGGATGCCGCTGACGCAATGTTCGGTGAAGGACCGTGCGGCATCCGCCATCAGGCGGATCGAGTGGAGCATGTTGTAGGCGAGCACGGGCTTGTAGACGTTGAGCTCGAAATGGCCCTGGCTGCCAGCGACGGTGATGGCGGTGTGATTGCCGAACACCTGGCAGCACACCATGGTCATCGCCTCGCATTGGGTCGGATTGACCTTGCCGGGCATGATCGAGGATCCCGGCTCGTTCTCCGGCAGGATCAGCTCGCCGAGACCCGAACGCGGGCCGGAGCCGAGCAGGCGGATGTCGTTGGCGATCTTGAACAGGCCGGTCGCGACCGAATTGATGGCGCCGTGCGCCAGCACATAGGCGTCGTTCGAGGCCAGCGCCTCGAATTTGTTGGCGGCGCTGGTGAACGGGAGCTTCGTGATGCGGGCGACATGCTTTGCGAACAGTTTTGCAAAGCGCGGCTTCGAGTTGAGGCCGGTGCCGACGGCGGTGCCGCCCTGCGCCAGCGGATAAAGCTCCTTCACCGCGACCTTGAGCCTGGCAATGCCGCTTTCGACCTGCGCGGCATAGCCGGAAAATTCCTGGCCCAGCGTCAGGGGCGTCGCATCCTGGGTGTGGGTGCGGCCGATCTTGACGATCTTTGCGAACTCCTTCTCCTTCTTGCGCAGCGCGCGCAGCAATTCGCCGAGGGCAGGGACGAGATCGGCATTGATGCGGCTCGCGGCCGCGATGTGCATCGCAGTGGGAAATGAGTCGTTCGACGACTGGCTCATGTTGACATGGTCGTTGGGATGCACCGGCTTCTTGGCGCCGAGCTCGCCGCCGAGCAGCTCATTGGCACGGTTGGCGATCACCTCGTTGAGGTTCATGTTGCTCTGTGTGCCGGAGCCGGTCTGCCACACCACGAGTGGAAAATGATCGTCCAGCCTGCCTTCGATCACCTCGCGCGCGGCACGGATGATGGCGCCCGCGCGGCGCTGGTCGAGCAGGTCGAGCTCGAGGTTGGACTGCGCGGCGGCGAGCTTGACGATGCCGAGGGCATGCACCAGCGAGACCGGCATGCGATCCGTGCCGATGCGAAAATTCTGGCGCGAGCGTTCGGTCTGGGCCCCCCAATAGCGGTCGGCGGGGACTTCGATGGGACCAAAGCTGTCGGTTTCGATGCGGGTCGCGGAGCGTGAAGGGCGGGTCGTCTTGGCGGTCGTCTTGGCCATGAGCACATCCATTCTGCCGCGCGAAACGCCGCACGGCCTTTTCATGTGCTTCTCTATATAGGCAGTTTGGCTCTGTGCGACGGGGGCGGGCCCAGTCTAGATCATTTCTTGCGGAAACGATCGAGCCGCACGACCTCGGCGCCGCCCTGGCTCGGCGGGGTCGGCTCGTCGGCGGCTTCTGTCTCTTCCGTGGCAGGTGCCGGGACCGATACGGCCGATGGCGCGGGCGCTGCCGGCAAATTCTCGGGCGCGACCTCGGCGACGTCGGAGGTGTCGAACTGGAGGCCGAACTTCACGGACGGATCGAGGAAGCTCTTGATCGCACTGAACGGCACCACCAGCCGCTCCGGAATGCCGCCGAAGGACAGGCCGACCTCGAAGCGGTCCTCGAGCACGGTCAGGTCCCAGAACTGGTGCTGGAGGATGATCGTCATCTCTTCCGGATATTGCGCGAGCAGTCGCGGCGACAGCTTCACGCCCTCGCCCTTCGACACGAAGGTGATGAAGAAATGGTGCTCGCCCGGCAGGCCATGGGCCGCGGCATCGGTCAGCACCTTCCGCAGCACGCCGCGCAACGCGTCGCGGGCCAGTACATCATATCGGATATGATCGGTCGCCATGGTGGTCCTGTTGCATCCCCGAAGCCGGACCCTGCCGGCCCCGACTCGCCAAACCGCAATAGTACCGCGCCTGACGGGTGAGCAGGAGTCCCCGCCGGGGAAGAAATCAAAGAGTTAAAGTGGAGGCTTCTGTTGCCAGGTGCCTCCGAACCCCGCCTAGCGGAGCTTAACCCGCTAGGACTTTAAGATGGTCTTTCAAACTGCGTTACGCAGCCTGAGCAACCGGAGCAAAGTTGTCGTTGGCAACTATTGCAGTAGCCCGATAACGGCGGAACAATACCGGGAAAAAGTACGCCCTTTACGCCCTCGTCGATCCTATTTCGCCCCCGCCAAAGCCCGCTTCTGGGCTAGCCCGATGGTGGGCTTTGGTGGAGGCGCCGGGTACCGCCCCCGGGTCCGAATGGTTTATTGCGACGACCGTTTATTTCCATAGCCGGCGAACCGGCATTCCCAATATAGGGCGCAAAGCTTTCGAAAAACAGGGGTTTCTAGCGGATTGGCTGCGGTTCCCTTTGGATAGGTTCCGGATCGTCTTGGCCGCGGTGCGACCCTCGTTCTAAGCTCCTGACATGTCCTCGGATTCAGCACCGGCCGCCCAACAGCCGAATCTCGCCACCGCACCGCCGGGCCTGGTCGCGCTGTTTCTGGCCTTCGCCAGGATGTCGCTGGCGGGTTTCGGTGGGGTGTTGGTGTTTGCCCGGCGAGCGATCGTCGAGCAGCACCGCTGGATGACGGCGGACGAGTTCAACGAGACCTTTGCGCTCTGCCACTTCCTGCCCGGGCCCAACATCGTCAATCTGTCGATGGTGTTCGGATCGCGGCTGCGCGGCATCGCCGGCGGCGTTGCCGCCTTTGCCGGGCTGTTGCTGCCGCCGACGCTGATCATGACGGCGCTGGCGATCGCCTACGCCCGTTTCGGCGATATCGAGGTGCTGCGCCGAATCCTTGCCGGCATCTCCTGCGCGGCGGTTGGCCTCTTGATCGCGGTGGTCTTCCGCATGATGACGCCGCTGCTCAAGCGGACGGATCCCCTCGCGCTGATCCTGATGCTCGGCGTGTTCCTCGCCATCGGCGTGCTTCGCATGCCGCTCCAGGCGGTGCTGCTGGTCGCGATCCCCGTCAGTGTGGGCGTCACTTATTTCCTGCGGCGGAAAGTAGCAGCATGACCAGCCACAGCCCGATCTGGTCGCTGATCTCCACCTTCGGTCTGATGTCGCTATTCGCCGTCGGCGGGGCCGCGGCAGCGGTGCCCGAGATGCACCGCATTGCGGTCGAGGTCCATCACTGGATGACCGACAAGCAGTTCGCTGACGCCTATGCGATCGCGCAGCTCTCGCCGGGTCCGAACGTGCTTATCGTGACGTTAATCGGCTATGCCGTCGCGGGCATCCCCGGCGCGCTGGCGGCGACGCTGGCGATGTGCCTGCCGACGGCGCTGCTTGCCTATTTTGTCAGCCGGCTCCTGAATCGCCCGAGCCAATCGCGCTGGCCTGGCCTGATCCAGGCTGCACTGGTTCCACTCTCGATCGGCTTGATGGCGGCGAGTGCCCTGATCCTGGCTCAGTCCACCGATCGCAGCATTGCTGCCCTGCTCCTGACCGCAATGGTTGCGGCCATGGCATTGGTCTCGCGCATCAATCCACTGTGGCTCCTCCTCGCCGGGGGCGTGTTTGGTTTTGCTGGCATTGTGTAATGAAAATCGCTAGGCAGTGATCCGGGCGGGGGATCCAGTTCCAGCCGATTTAGAACAACAGTGCTCGTGACTTACGGGTCGCGGAGGAGACAGGCATGGCCGACACGATGGGCCACTCAGCGACAGCCACCCGAAACACCAAGGTGGCGCTCGGCTTTTGTCTGCTGGCGATTGCGCCGCAGATTTTCGAATTGATCTGGTCAATCGGAACGATCTTCGGCTGGGGCACCGGTCGGGGCCCGGCGGCGGTCGTCACCAGTCACGCGACAGCGCTGCTCGCGGGGGCGCCCAGCGCCTTATTCGGATCGTTCGGCGGCGGCGCCAAGAAGGCGTCGTCCGAGGTTCTGCTGGCGCTGATCTATTCCTACCCCCTGTTTGCGGTGGCGATCCTGACGCTGTTCATGACGATCCGGTCGGCACAGGACTATGTCGGCGGCGTCGTCCTGATGGCGCTCGCCCTGCTCGCCCTGTGGGCGTCGAGTGATTTGCAGGGCATGCGGGGATTCTCCTTTGGCGCAGGGACCGCGCCGCGCATGTTCGGCGGGCTGCTTGTCGCCTTGTCCGCCGGCATCGCCTTGACCGGCCTTCTGACCGATGGGCCTGCGATGGCGCATTACTCCTGGCGCGGACCTCTGTTCGTCGTGGCCGCGATCCTCTTCTTCGCGCTGGCGATCCGGCCGCTCGGCGTCGTGGTCACGGCCTTCGCGAGCTTCATGATCGCGGCGACGGGCTCGCACGAGACGCGGTGGCTCGAAGCGGTGATCGTCGGCGCCTGCCTGACGCTCGGTTGCGCAATCCTGTTTCCATACGTGCTCGGGCTGCCGATGCCGATGTTTCCGCGTTTCCTGATCCAGTGAGGGCGTGATGGATATCTTTGCCAACCTCGCTCACGGCTTCGCCGTCGCCTTCTCACCGATCAACCTCCTCATGTGCCTGATCGGCGCCCTCGTCGGGACGCTGGTCGGCGTGCTCCCGGGCATCGGCACCATTGCGACGGTCGCAATGTTGCTGCCGATCACCTTCGGACTGCCGCCGGTCGGCGCGCTGATCATGCTCGCCGGCATCTATTACGGTGCGCAATATGGCGGCTCGACCACGTCGATCCTCGTCAACATACCGGGTGAGGCGACATCGGTCGTCACCGCCATCGACGGCCACCAGATGGCCAAGCAAGGCCGCGCCGGCCCGGCGCTCGCGATTGCGGCGATCGGCTCGTTCTTCGCCGGCTGCGTCGCGACGGTCTTGATTGCCATCCTCGGCGCGCCGCTCACGAAGCTCGCGCTGGCGTTCGGCCCGGCCGAATATTTCTCGCTGATGGTGCTCGGCCTGATCTTCGCGGTCGTGCTGGCCAAAGGCTCGGTGCTGAAGGCGATCGCGATGATCGTGTTCGGCCTGCTGCTGTCGATGGTCGGCTCGGACATCGAGACCGGCGCCTCGCGCATGGCCTTCAACATTCCCGAACTCGCCGACGGTCTCGGCTTTGCGACCGTGGCGATGGGTGTGTTCGGATTTGCCGAGATCATCCGCAATCTCGACCATGGCGCCGAGATGAACCGCGATCTCGTGCAGCAGAAGATCACCGGCCTGATGCCGACCAAAAAGGATCTGCTCGACTCGGCGCCGCCGATCCTGCGCGGCACCGTGCTCGGCTCGATCCTCGGCATCCTGCCCGGCGGCGGCGCGGTGATCGCGTCGTTCGCGGCCTATACGCTCGAGAAGAAGCTCGCCAAGAACCCGTCGCGGTTCGGTCGCGGCGCGATCGAGGGCGTGGCGGGGCCGGAGAGCGCCAACAACGCTGCGGCGCAGACCTCCTTCATCCCGCTGCTCACGCTCGGCATCCCGCCGAACGCGGTGATGGCGCTGATGGTGGGCGCGATGACCATTCACGGCATCGTGCCGGGTCCGCAGGTCATGCAGAAACAGCCGGATCTCGTTTGGGGCATGATCGCCTCGATGTGGATCGGCAATCTGATGCTGATCATCATCAACCTGCCGCTGGTCGGAATTTGGGTGCGGCTGCTGCGCGTGCCGTACCGGCTGATGTTCCCCTCGATCGTGATCTTCTGCGCGATCGGCATCTATTCGGTGAACAACGCGCCGGTCGACGTCATCCTCGCAGGCGTGTTCGGTTTGGTCGGATATTGGCTGATCAAGCACGATTTCGAGCCGGCGCCGCTGCTGCTCGGCATGGTGCTCGGACCGCTGATGGAAGAGAACCTGCGCCGGGCGCTGCTGATCTCGCGCGGCGACTGGAGCGTGTTCGTCACGCGCCCGTTGTCGGCGGTGCTGCTTGCGGTCGCGGCGAGCCTCTTGATCCTCACCGTGCTACCGGTGTTGCGCGCCAAGCGCGACGAGGTGTTCACGGAGTCCGAGAACTGAGGTCGCCTGCGCCTTGCGTCGGCTCGGGTCCTGCGTCGGCGTGCCGCATTCGAAAGTCGAATCGACTTGTGTGACGGCTTCGTGAAGTGAAAATGCCGGCCTCTTGGCCGGCATTTGTGTATAGCCAAGGGGATCACAAGGGGATCGACATGACCTTTATTCGCGCGCTCACGGGCGCATGCGCCGCAGCGCTCGCCTCGCTGGGCGCCTTTGTTGCACCGGCCGAGGCGCAGACCTATCCGACGCGCAGCATCACCATGATCGTGCCGTTTGCGGCCGGCGGCCCGACCGACGTCGTCGCGCGCATCGTCACCTCGCACATGGCGCAGACGCTGGGACAAAGCATCATCATCGAGAACGTCGTCGGTGCCGGCGGCACCACCGCGACCACGCGCGCCGCGCGCGCGGCCAATGACGGCTATACGCTGATCACCGGGCACATGGGCACGCATGCCGCATCGGTGCCGCTCTATCCGAAGCTCGCCTACCATCCCGAGAAGGACTTCGAGCCCATCGCGCTGCTCGCGGGCACGCCGATCCTGATCCTCGCGCGCAAGGACTTTCCACCGAAGGACCTGAATGAGTTCGTCGCCTATGTGAAGGCGAACGCCGAGAAGGTGAACGCCGCGCATGCCGGCGTCGGCTCGGTCTCGCATGTCTCCTGCGAATTGCTGCACTCGATCCTCGACATCAAGCCGGTCGGTGTGCCCTTCAACGGCACCGGACCTGCGATGAACGCGCTGGTGGCGGGCCAGGTTGATTACATGTGCGACCAGATCGTCAACGCCGTGCCGCAGATCAACGCCGGCACCATCAAGGCCTATGCGATCGCAACGCCGGAGCGCAATCCGTCGCTGCCGAACGTGCCGACGACGGCCGAAGCGGGCCTGCCGAAGTTCCAGGCCCAGGCCTGGAATGCGATATTCGCGCCCAAGGGAACCTCGCCTGCGATTGTCGCGAGCCTGAACGCTGCGGCCGTCAAGGCACTCGATGACGCGACCGTGCGCAAGCGCCTGCTCGAGCTCGGCAGCGTTATCCCAAGTCCTGCCGAACGGACGCCCGAATCGCTGGCCACCCTCGTCAAGGGCGAGATCGCGAAGTGGACCCCGGTGCTCAAGCCGGCAACTTAGGCAATACGATCAAGCTGATAGGCAGAAGGGCGGAACGCAGGTTCCGCCCTTGTCGTTTGTGCCGGGACCACTCATTTTTCCGGGTATAATCACCGCAGACAGCGAATCGCTGCTGTCGCAGCATGGGGGCGGCCGCTAAGTTCGCCGCCTCCCCAAAGGCTGCCGTCTTCCTAAGGTTTTTGGCACATGCACCAGTATCAGGACCTGCTCGAGCGGATTCTTTCAGACGGCGCCGAGAAGACCGACCGGACCGGCACCGGCACGCTCTCGGTGTTCGGCCACCAGATGCGCTTCAATCTCTCCGCCGGCTTCCCGATGCTGACCACCAAACGGCTGCCGCTGAAGGCGATCGTGCACGAGCTGTTGTGGTTCCTGAAGGGCGACACCAACATCAAATATCTGCGCGACAACGGCGTCACCATCTGGGACGAATGGGCGGACGCCAATGGCGATCTCGGCCCGGTGTACGGCCATCAATGGCGCTCCTGGCCCACGGCCGACGGGCGCAGCATCGACCAGATCGCCAATGTCATCGACATGATCAAGCGCACTCCCGATTCCCGCCGGCTGATCGTCACCGCCTGGAATCCGGCCGACGTCGAGAAGATGGCTCTGCCGCCCTGCCACCTGCTGTTCCAGTTCTATGTCGCGAACGGGAAACTGTCCTGCCAGCTCTATCAGCGCTCCGCCGACGTCTTCCTCGGCGTGCCCTTCAACATCGCCTCCTATGCGCTGCTCACCATGATGGTGGCGCAGGTCACCGGGCTGAGGCCCGGCGACTTCGTGCATTCGCTCGGCGACACACATCTCTATTCCAACCATCTGGCGCAGGCGAAACTCCAGCTCACGCGCGCGGCGCGCGCGCTGCCCGTGATGCGGATCAACCCTGATGTAAGGGACATCTTCTCCTTCCGCTTCGAGGATTTCGAGCTCGTCGGCTACGATCCGCATCCACATATCAAGGCGGAAGTCGCGGTCTAGTGCAGATGTCGTTAGCCATCCGTCGTGTGCAGGCCGGGGAAGCCGGGCTCGTTCTTTCCTTCATCCGGGAGCTTGCCGAATACGAAAAGCTCTCGCACGAGGTAGAGGCGACCGAAGCTGACATCGCCGACGCGCTGTTCGGCGAAAAGCCGCAACTCTATTGCGCGATCGCCGAGTGGAACGGTGAGCCGGTCGGCTTCGCGGTGTGGTTTGCGAATTTTTCCACCTTCAGCGGCCGCCACGGCATCTATCTCGAAGATCTTTACGTGCGGCCGTCGCATCGGGGCAGGGGCCTCGGCAAGGCGCTGCTGGTCTATCTCGCCAGGGAATGCATCGAGAACGGCTGGTCGCGCCTGCAATGGGCGGTGCTCGACTGGAACTCGCCGTCGATCGCGTTCTACAAGTCGCTCGGCGCCGTCATGATGGACGACTGGACGCTATGCCGCGTCACCGGGCCTGCGCTGACGCGGCTTGCCGGGAACACGCCCTGATGCAGATTGTGTTCGTCGTCGCGATTGCGGAGAACGGCGTCATCGGCGCCGGCAACGCCATCCCGTGGCGATTGAAGTCCGACATGGCCCGCTTCAAGGCGCTCACGATCGGCAAGCCGGTGATCATGGGCCGCAAGACCTTCGAGTCCCTGCGCCGGCCGCTGCCGGGCCGCACCAACATCGTGATCACGCGCGATGCGGCTTATCGTGCCGCAGGTGCCGTCGTCACGACGTCGACTGCGGAGGCGGAGGCGGTCGCGCGCGGCGATGCCCTGCGACGTTCGGTCACTGAGATCGCCGTGATCGGCGGCGCCGAGATCTATCGGCAATGGCTCGATCGCGCCGATCGTCTCGAAATCACCGAAGTGCATGCGCGGCCCGAAGGCGATACCCATTTCGACATCGACAAGGCCGGGTGGGAGGAGACGGCGCGCATGCGTCATCCTGCCGGACCCGATGACAGCGCCGACTTCTCCTATGTGACATATCGTCGGCGGGCGGGCCATTAACCGCATTCGCCAATGTTTACATTGACTTTTTCGTGCCCGAGCATAGCTCGGAAGACGACCCGGGCTGCGTTGTAAGGGACCTGCCTGTCCCCTATAAAGCCGGACCGGAGAAAGCGGGCGGGGGCAATTCCACCCTGCCGAGGAGAGCATCGAATGCCGTGGAAGAATCAGGGCGGTGGCCCATGGGGCTCGGGTCCAAAGGGACCATGGGGCTCAGGCCCGCAACCGGTTGGGCCGAGGCCGCCGGATCTGGAAGACCTTCTGCGGCGCGGCCAGGACCGCCTCCAGCAGATCATGCCGGGCGGCTATTTCTCCGGCATCGGAATCACGCTGATCATCCTGCTGATTGTCGCATTCTGGCTGCTGTCGGGCTTCTTCCGCGTGCAGTCCGAAGAACTCGGTGTCGTGCTGCGCTTCGGCAAGCATGTCCGCACCGTGCAGCCGGGCCTGAACTATCACCTGCCCTACCCGATCGAGACCGTGCTGCTGCCGAAGGCTCTGCGCGTCAACACCATCTCCATCGGCATGACGCTGATCGAAGATCCGGCGCGGCGCGGCCGCTCGGTTCGTGACGTGCCGGAAGAGAGCCTGATGCTGACCGGCGACGAGAACATCGTCGACGTCGACTTCACCGTGCTCTGGCGCATCAAGCCGGACGGCGTCGGCGATTTCCTCTTCAACATCCAGAATCCCGAAGGCACCGTGAAGGCGGTCGCCGAGAGCGCGATGCGCGAGGTGATCGGCCGTTCGCAGATCCAGCCGATCCTGACCGGCGCGCGGAACGTCACCGAGCAGAACGTGCATGAACTGATCCAGAGGACCCTGGACAGCTACGGCGCGGGCATTCAAATCAGCCAGGTGCAGATGCAGAAGGTGGATCCGCCGGCGCAGGTGATCGACGCCTTCCGCGACGTGCAGGCGGCGCGCGCCAATCTCGAGCAGCTGCAGAACGAAGCGCAGACCTACGCCAACCAGGTGGTGCCGCAGGCGCGCGGACGTGCAGCGCAGATCCTTCAGGCCGCCGAAGGCTACAAGGAGCAGGCGGTCGCAGAGGCCAAGGGCCAGAGCGCGCGCTTCCTGAAAGTTTACGAGGAATACAAGAAGGCGCCCGACGTGACGCGTGAACGGATCTATCTTGAAACGATGGAGCGCGTCCTCGGCGGCGCCGACAAGCTCGTCTATGACGGCGGCCCCTCGGGGCAGGGCGTCGTGCCTTATCTGCCGCTTCCCGAACTGACGACCAAGCGGCCGGCTACCACCGGTCCGCAGTCGAGCGGAGGCAGCCGATGAGGTCTCCGGTTACAGGTTTCGTCACGCTGCTCGGGCTGCTCCTGGTCCTGATCGTCGGCTACATGTCGCTGTTCACGGTCCAGCAGACCGAGCAGACCATCGTGCTCCAGTTCGGCCGGCCCGTCGACGTCGTCACCGCGCCCGGCCTGCATTTCAAGGCGCCGTGGAATTCGGTGATCAACATCGACAAGCGGATCCTCGATCTGGAGAATCCGTCGCAGGAAGCGATCGCATCCGACCAGAAGCGGCTCGTCGTCGACGCCTTTGCGCGCTACCGCATCAAGGATGCGCTGCGCTTCTATCAGAGCATCGGCTCGATCCAGGCTGCCAACATCCAGCTCACCACGCTCCTGAACGCGGCGCTGCGCCGCGTGCTCGGCGAGGTCTCCTTCATCAACGTGGTGCGCGACGACCGCGAGAAGCTGATGCTGCGCATCCGCGACCAGCTGGATCGCGAGGCCGACGGCTACGGCATCGAGGTCGTCGACGTCCGGATCCGCCGTGCCGACCTGCCGGAGCAGAACAGCCAGGCGGTCTACCAGCGCATGAAGACCGAGCGCGAGCGCGAGGCCGCCGAGTTCCGTGCACAGGGTGGACAGAAGGCGCAGGAGATCAAGTCCAAGGCCGACCGCGAGGCCACCGTGATCGTCGCGGAGGCCAATTCGCAGGCCGAGCAGACCCGTGGTACGGGCGATGCCGAGCGCAACCGCCTGTTTGCTGAAGCCTACAGCAAGGACGCCGACTTCTTCGCCTTCTACCGGTCGATGACGGCCTATGAGAACGGGCTGCGTTCGAACGACACCCGCTTCCTGCTGCGGCCGGACTCGGATTTCTTCCGGTACTTCAGTAATCCGTCCGGCAAGATGGCAAATGAGACGCCGGCGAAGCCGTAAGCTAGACAAGGGCGGCCGGTCTGGCCGCCCTTTGTCCAGACAAGAACAGTATAGCGGGAGGTTCCATTCCGATGAGGTCCATTGCGTTCGCCGACTTCCTCATCGGCCTAGGCATCCTGTTCGTGCTTGAAGGCTTGATGTTCGCGGCCAGTCCCAACTGGATGCGCAAAGCCATGAAGAGCGCCATCGCTACGCCGGACAACGTCCTGCGGGCGGTTGGGATCGGCTCGGCCGTGGCCGGTCTGGTCCTGATCTGGGTTATCCGGCGCCCGATTTAGGGCATCAGGCCAACGCCAAAGTGAAGGCGACAGACTGGTTTTCGTCATATTGTCGGGGTCTTGAGGCCCATTAAGCTCCGCGCTTGCGCCGTGCCCCCGTTCGAGCGCAGTCTGGCGCCGAATCCCTTTGTCTGGAGATCACAATGATCGCTGCCACCACTGCCCCGTCCCGCTCGCGCCGTCGCGTGCGACTTGGTGTGCGAATTGGGCTGGCCGCGCTCGCCGTCAGTGCTTTCAGCGCGTTCGGCACGCCGGCCCATGCGCGCGGACCGGATGGCATCGCGGACGTCGCCGAGAAGGTGATCGACGCGGTCGTCAACATCTCGACTTCCCAGACGGTCGCGGCCAAGGGCGGCGGCGGCAGCAACACCATGCCGCAACTGCCGCCCGGCTCGCCGTTCGAGGAGTTCTTCGACGACTTCTTCAAGAACCGCCGGGGCCCCGGTGGCGGCAGCAAGGGCGGCGACAACAATCCTCCGCGCAAGACCAACTCGCTCGGAAGCGGCTTCATCATCGATGCGTCAGGCGTCGTCGTCACCAATAACCACGTCATTGCGGACGCCGACGAGATTCACGTCATCCTCAACGACGGCACCAAGATCAAGGCCGAGCTGGTCGGCGTCGACAAGAAGACCGATCTCGCCGTGCTCAAGATCAAGCCGCCGAAGCCGCTGGTCGCGGTCAAGTTCGGCGACTCCGACAAGCTGCGCCTCGGCGACTGGGTGGTCGCGATCGGCAATCCCTTCAGCCTGGGAGGCACGGTGACGGCCGGCATCGTCTCGGCCAAGAACCGCGACATCTCCTCAGGGCCATACGACAGCTACATCCAGACCGACGCCTCCATCAATCGCGGCAATTCCGGCGGTCCGCTGTTCAATCTCGACGGCGACGTCATCGGCGTCAACACGCTGATCATCTCCCCATCCGGCGGCTCCATCGGCATCGGCTTCGCCGTGCCGTCGAAGACGGTGGTGGGCGTCGTCGATCAGCTCCGCCAGTTCGGCGAGCTGCGCCGCGGCTGGCTTGGAGTGCGCATCCAGAGCGTCACTGACGAGATCGCCGAAAGTCTCAACATCAAGCCGGCGCGCGGTGCGCTGGTCGCCGGTGTCGACGACAAGGGTCCGGCCAAGCCCGCCGGCATCGAGCCGGGCGACGTCGTCGTCAAGTTCGACGGCAAGGACGTCAAGGACCCGAAGGACCTGTCCCGCGTCGTCGCCGACACGGCGGTCGGCAAGGAGGTCGACGTCGTGATCATCCGCAAGGGGCAGGAAGAGACCAAGAAGGTCACGCTCGGCCGCCTCCAGGACCCCGAAAAGGTGCAGGCCGCGGTGAAGACCGACGAGCCCGCGCCCGAGAAGCCGGTGACGCAGAAGGCGCTTGGTCTGGACCTCGCAGCGCTCAACAAGGATCTGCGCACGCGCTACAAGATCAAGGACAGCGTCAAGGGCGTGGTCGTCACCAATGTCGACGCCAATTCGGACGCTGCCGAGAAGCGCCTCTCGGCCGGTGACGTCATCGTCGAGGTCGCGCAGGAAGCGGTGTCCAGCGGCGCCGACATCCAGAAGCGGGTCGATCAGCTCAAGAAGGACGGCAAGAAGTCGGTGCTGCTGCTGGTCTCGAACGGCGAGGGCGAACTGCGATTCGTCGCGCTGAGCGTGCAGTAAGCCGGGCTCTGTCATTCCGGGATGGCGCGCAAGCACCGGCCCGGAATGACGGAGAGAAGCTACGCCTCGGCGAACTCGTCGCGCCGATACCCCTGCGCATAGAGCAGCGCGGTGAGATCGCCGTGATCGATCCGCGCGGCCGCGGCAGCGGCCACCGCGGGTTTGGCGTGATAGGCCACGCCGAGCCCCGCCGCCTGAATCATCGCGAGATCGTTTGCGCCGTCGCCGACCACCACCGAGTCGATGTCGTCGAGATCGAACGACTCCATCAAGTCCACCAGCGTCGCGAGCTTTGCCGCGCGGCCGAGGATCGGCTCCTTCACCTCGCCGGTGAACTTGCCGTCGCGTACGACGAGCTCGTTTGCGCGGTTCTCCTGGAAGCCGATCTTGGCGGCGACCGCGGTCGTGAACAGCGTGAATCCGCCGGAGACGAGGCAGGTGTAAGCGCCGTTCGCGCGCATGGTCGCGACCAGTGTCCTGCCGCCCGGCGTCAGCGTGATGCGCTTGGCCAGCACCTCGTCGACCACGTTTGCGGGCAGGTCCTTGAGCAGCGCAACGCGCTCGCGCAGCGCCGGCTCGAACTCGATCTCGCCGCGCATCGCGCGCTCGGTGATGGCGGCGACATGCGCCTTCACCCCGACGAAATCGGCGAGCTCGTCGATGCATTCCTGGCCGATCATGGTGGAATCCATGTCGGCGAGAAAAAGCTTCTTGCGCCGGGCGCCGACTGGCTGCACGACGATATCGATGGGCAGGTCGCCGCGGAGCTCGCGCAACCGTTGCTCGATGGCGTGACGGTCGCCTCCGAGGTTACTGTCGGTGCCGAAGGGGATGTCGACCGCGACCCCGTCGAACAGCCAGTGCGCGGGCGCCGCCTGTGGCAGCACGGCGCGGGCGCCGTCGACGATGGTCGAGTCGAGCGCGGGATTGTCAGGGTTGCAGATCAGCGTGGCAACGAGGGACATCGAGGGTTTCGTGAGCGAGGGGCATTCAAGCAAGGCCGTGCTTATCGCAGGCCCGACCGCCAGCGGCAAGTCGGCGCTGGCGCTCGAGCTTGCCCTCGCCACCGGCGGTATCGTCATCAATGCCGATTCCATGCAGGTCTACCGCGACCTCCGCATCATCACGGCACGGCCGACAGCGGCGGACGAGGCGCTGGTGCCGCATCGCCTCTATGGCCATGTCGATGCGGCCGTGAATTTTTCGGCGGGCGCCTGGGTCAGCGACGCGGCGAAAGCGCTCGATGAAGCAAGGGCTCAAGGCCGTCTGCCGATCTTCATCGGCGGCACAGGGCTCTATTTCAAGGCTCTGACGGCCGGCCTCTCCGTGGTGCCGCCAATCCCTGCCGAGGTGCGGGAGGACGTGAGGGCGCGGTTGGAGCGGAACGGCGTCGAGGCGCTGCACGCGGAACTTGTGCGCCGCGACCTGGCTGCAGCCGAGCGATTGAACCTGCGCGACCGCACGCGGATTGCACGCGCGCTCGAGGTGATTGAGGCGACCGGGCGTTCACTGCTCGACTGGCACCGGGAGGGACAGCCACCGCTGCTGCCGAAGGACAGCTTTCGCGCGGTGTTTCTCGCGCCTGAGCGGGACGATCTCTATGCCCGCATCGATGCCCGCTTCGACGCCATGCTAGGAGCCGGCGCTTTGAGGGAGGTCGAGCGGCTCGCCGCCAGACACCTCGATCCGCTGCTGCCGGCGATGAAAGCCCATGGCGTGCCGGCCCTGATCCGGCATCTGCGCGGCGAGCTCAGCCTGGAGGAGGCCGCCAGCATCGGCCGCGCCGACACCCGCCATTACGCCAAGCGGCAATTCACCTGGTTCCGGCACCAATTGCCGGAATTCGAATGGGTCAGGCCGGAGGAGGCGAGGGGTTGGCTCGCGGCGGTCGTGAACGCGGGCAGGGCTTCCGACTGACGTGGTTTGTGGCGGGGGCTCGAATTTACCTCTCGCCGAACCCGGGGAACAGGGTTACACTGGCAAAATCGCGTGGGAATGGCCGCATTGCCTTGACATCCGGGCTTTGGTCGCTATGTTTCGCGCAACCTTTGGGAAGCCGAGCGCCTGCCATGCGTAATATTATTACCAAACTCCTTATCGCCGTCGTACCCAGGCACACCGCCGGGGGTGGCTAGCTGCCATCCACAAGACAGGCGGTGTGCATGGGCCCTCTTCGGGGCCTTTTTTATTTCCCGAACCCGACACGAACGAAGCCGCTGACAACAGCGCATCCGGAGCAAGCCAATGAGCGACAAGAGCCACGACCCGAACCAGATGACCGGCGCCGCGATGATCGTCCGCGCGCTCATCGATCACGGCGTGACCGACATTTTCGGCTACCCCGGCGGCGCCGTGCTTCCGATCTATGACGAGATCTTCCAGCAAAGCGAGGTCCAGCACATCCTGGTCCGCCACGAGCAGGGCGCGGGCCATGCCGCCGAGGGCTACGCGCGTTCGACCGGCAAGCCGGGCGTTGCGCTGGTGACCTCCGGTCCCGGCGCCACCAACATGGTGACGCCGCTCACCGACGCGCTGATGGACTCGATCCCGCTGGTCTGCATCTCCGGCCAGGTGCCGACGCATCTGATCGGCAACGACGCGTTCCAGGAATGCGACACCGTCGGCATCACGCGCCCCTGCACCAAGCACAATTGGCTGGTGCGCGACGTCAACGATCTCGCCAAGGTGCTGCACGAAGCCTTCTATGTCGCGACCTCCGGCCGTCCCGGCCCGGTGCTGGTCGACGTGCCCAAGGACGTGCAGTTCGCGACCGGCACCTATCATCCGCCGCGCAAGTCCGACGTGCACCGCTCCTATGCGCCGCGTGTGAAAGGCGATGCGACGCAGATCCGCAAGGCCGTGGCGCTGCTGGCCAATGCCAAGCGCCCCGTGATCTACAGTGGCGGCGGCGTCATCAATTCCGGCCCCGAGGCGACCAAGCTCTTGCGTGAGCTGGTCGAGGTCACCGGCTTCCCGATCACCTCCACCCTGATGGGTTTGGGGGCGTACCCGGCGTCGGGCAAGAACTGGCTCGGCATGCTCGGCATGCACGGCACCTACGAAGCCAACATGGCCATGCATGATTGCGACGTCATGCTCTGCGTCGGTGCGCGCTTCGATGACCGCATCACCGGCCGCGTCGATGCGTTCTCGCCGGGCTCGAAGAAGATCCACATCGACATCGATCCGTCCTCGATCAACAAGAACATCCGCGTCGACGTGCCGATCATCGGCGATTGCGGCAACATCCTCGGCGACATCCTCCAGGTGTTCAAGGCGGAGGCGAAGAAACCCGACATCAAGACCTGGTGGCAGCAGATCGCGCAGTGGCGCGCCCGCAACTCGCTCTATTACAAGAAGAGCAACGACGTCATCCTGCCGCAGCACGCGATCCAGAGCCTGTTCGAGGCGACGCGCGGCAAGGACACCTACATCACGACCGAGGTCGGCCAGCATCAGATGTGGGCGGCGCAGTTCTACGGCTTCGAGGAGCCGCATCGCTGGATGACGTCGGGCGGTCTCGGTACCATGGGCTATGGCCTGCCGGCGGCGGTCGGCGTGCAGGTTGCCCATCCCGACAGTCTCGTCATCGACATCGCGGGCGATGCCTCGGTGCAGATGACGATGCAGGAGATGTCGACGGCAGTGCAGTACGAGCTGCCCATCAAGATCTTCATCCTGAACAACCAGTACATGGGCATGGTGCGGCAGTGGCAGCAGCTGCTGCACGGCAATCGCCTGTCGCATTCCTACTCGGAAGCGCTGCCGGACTTCGTCAAGCTCGCGGAAGCCTATGGCGCCGTCGGTCTCCAGGTGCACAAGCCCGCCGATCTCGAGGGCGCCATCAAGGAGATGATCTCGGTCAAGCGCCCCGTGCTGTTCGACTGCCGCGTCGCCGCGCTGGAAAACTGCTTCCCGATGATTCCCTCCGGCAAGGCGCATAACGAGATGCTGTTGCCGGAGCAGGCGAACGATGAAGCCACGGCGAAGGCATTCGCCGGCGGCAAGGCGCTGGTGTGAGGCCATGTTCGATCTGAACGAGCTCGAGCACGCATGTGCGATCGTGGGGCAGGCAGTGCCGGCAACGCCGGCGCATGCCTGGCCGCTGCTCGCTGAACGCCTCGGCACGCAAGTTCTGGTCAAGCACGAGAACCATACCCCGATCGGCGCGTTCAAGGTGCGCGGCGGCCTCGTCTATCTCGACCGGCTCAAGCGCGAGCGGCCGAACACGCCCGGCATCATCTCGGCGACGCGCGGCAACCACGGCCAGAGCCTGGCCTTTGCCGCCGCTCGTCACGGCATTCCTGCCGTGATCTACGTGCCGCGGGGCAATTCGGTCGAGAAGAACCGCGCCATGAAGGCGTTTGGTGCCGAGCTGGTCGAGCATGGCGAGGACTTTCAGGCGGCCGCCGAAGAGGCCCAGCGGCGCGCCCAGTTTACCGGCCTGCACATGGTGCCTTCGTTCCATCCGGATCTCGTGCTCGGCGTCGCGACCTATGCGCTCGAGATGTTCAGGTCCGCGCCTGACCTCGACATCCTCTACGTGCCGATTGGGCAGGGCTCCGGCATCTCCGGCTGTATCATGGCGCGCGACCTGCTGGGCCTGAAGACCGAGATCGTCGGTGTGCAATCGACCGAGGCGCCGTCCTACGCGCTGTCGTTTGCGGCCGGAAAGATCGTGACGACCGAAACCAGCAATACGCTTGCCGACGGCATGGCGACGCGCATTCCAGACCCGGATGCGCTCGCCCTGATCCGCAAGGGGGCGTCGCGCATCGTGCAGGTCACCGACGACGAAGTCGCTGCCGCGATCCGCGCCTACTGGACCGATACCCATAATCTCGCCGAAGGCGCCGGCGCCGCCGCGCTCGCTGCGGCACTTCAGGAAAAGACAAGACTGTCGGGCAAGCGCGTCGGTCTCGTGCTGTCCGGGGGCAACATCGATTTCGATCTGTTCCGCCGTTGGATCGGGACGGACGCGCCAGCGATGGCGTGACGGAGAGTCAAGAGGGGACGACAATGAACCAGCCCGCATCCGCCTACTTCATCGAGGACCGCCACGATCCCAACGAGACGCACACGCTCGCGGTGCTCGTGCAGAACGAGCCGGGCGTGCTCGCGCGCGTCATCGGCCTGTTCTCGGGGCGCGGCTACAACATCGAGAGCCTTACGGTCTCGGAGACCGAGGCCCAGAAGCATCTGTCGCGCATCACCATCGTCACCACGGGTACGCCGATGGTGATCGAGCAGATCAAGCACCAGCTCGATCGCATGATCCCGGTCTACCGCGTCGTCGACATGACCCTGACGAAGCGTTCGATCGAGCGCGAGCTGGCCATGGTGAAGGTGCGCGGGCAGGGCGAGCACCGGGTCGAGGCGCTCAGGCTGGCGGATGCGTTCCGTGCCCGCGTGATCGACGCCACCACCGAGAGCTTTGTGTTCGAGATCACAGGCAATACGGACAAGATCAATCAATTTATCGACCTGATGCGCCCGCTCGGCCTTGTCGAGGTGTCGCGCACCGGCGTCGCCGCGATCGGTCGCGGACCTGAAGGGATGTGAGCCATGCTGGCGCGCGACTGGTACTACAACGAGCGGAACCGGATGGGGATCGAGCCCGCTGTGGCATCGATCTACGACAGCCATGACGATGCCGATCTGCGGTCGCGCGCCGCGCTGAAAATGCTGGGTGTGCAGCGCGGCTGGCGTATCGCCGATATCGGCTGCGGCAACGGCGTGCTCGCCACCGAAGCCGCGCTGATGGGCGCGGAGGTTGACGCCATCGACATCTCGCCGGCGATGCTCGCGCTCGCCGAGATCTACGCCCGCGACCGCAAGGCGCCGGTGCGCACCCAGTCGGCAGGCCTGCTCAGCTTCGCCTACCGCCCGGAGTCCTACGATCTGATCGTCAGCGAGTTCACGCTGCACCATTTGCCGGATTTCTGGAAGGCGGTGGCGATGTCGCGGATCTATCGCGCACTGAAGCGGGGTGCGAGCTTCTATCTGCGCGACATCGTCTATACCGCGATGCCTGACGCGATCGAGCGTGACGTCGAGCAATGGGCCGACTTCCAGATCAAGAACCACGATTTCGCGCGGGAGAGCGTGGTGACGCACATGCGCGACGAATATTCCACCTTCGGCTGGGTGATGGAACGGATGCTGACCGACGTCGGCTTCACGCTGGTCTCGGCTGATTACCACGCACCGATGCACGGCACGTATCTGCTGCGCAAACCCAAAGCCGGCGAGCAAGGCTGAACAACAGCAAGGCTGTCTGAAAAGGCAGGACCGGAAACGATAATGAAGCCCGCCGACATCCTCATTGCCGTCACGGTGGCGATCATCTGGGGACTTGCCTTCGTGGCAAGCCGGATCGCGCTCGACGAGCTGTCGCCGGAGTTGATGACGGCGCTACGATTTACCATTGCCGCGGTGCCCTGCCTGTTCGTTCGCAAGCCGAAGATTGCATGGCCGCTTCTGATCGCGATCAGCTTCACGCTGTTCCTCGGCCAGTTCCTGAGCCAGGCCTATGGCATCGCCCATGGCGTTCCGGTGGGCTTGACCTCCGTCGTGGTGCAAAGCCAGGCGCTGTTCACCATCGGCTTTGCCGCGCTCGCGTTCGGCGAGCGGCCGACGCCGCTGCAGACGCTGGGTATCGTCGTTGCCGCGGCGGGCCTGCTGATGATCTGCGGCACCGTTGGCTATGATTTCAGCATCGCGGCATTCGCGGTGCTGATGATCTCGCCGCTCAGCTTCGCCGTTGGAAATCTCCTGCTGCGCAGCGCCCGCGGCGTGCCGATGTTCGACCTGTTCGCGTGGCTATGTCTCGCGTCGGCGGTGCCGCTGTTCGTGCTGGCGCTGATCGCCAATGGGCCGGCTCCGACCTGGACGTCGCTGACCCACATGTCGCTGACGTCAGCTCTCTGCATGCTGATGCTCGGCGGCGTCTCCACCAGCATCGCCTATTGGCAGTGGGGCCGCCTGCTGCGCGACTATCCCGCCGCGCAAGTGGTGCCGTTCGCGCTGCTGGTGCCGTTCGTCGGCTCGGCTGCCTCCAGCATCGTGTTCGGCGAGCGGTTCGGACCCCTGCGCCTCGCCGGCATGCTGACCGTGATCGGCGGCATCGCCGTGATGGTGCTGGCGAAGCGCCCGCAAGTCGTGCCGAAGACTGCGTGAGGCGAATATGACCTACTCGCTGTTCTACGCCTTCCTCGCCTTCATGGTGGTGATGTACTTCACCCCAGGGCCTAACAACATCATGCTGTTGTCCTCCGGCCTGACCTACGGCTTCCGGCGCACGATCCCGCATATCGTCGGCATCGTCATCGGCTTCGCCTTCATGATCGCCGCCGTCGGCCTCGGGCTCGGCACCGTGTTCCTGGCCTATCCGATCCTCCAGACCATCCTGAAATATGCCGGCGCCGCCTACCTGATTTACCTGGCCGCCGTGATCGCCATGTCCGGTCCGGCCAGGCCCGGCGAGGAGAAGGCCCGCGGCCCGATGACCTTTTGGGGTGCGGCGATGTTCCAGTGGATCAATGCCAAGGGCTGGGTGATCGTGATCGGCACCATCACCGCCTACGCCGCGATCGCCCAATTCCCGCTCAACATCGCCATCCAGACCGTGATCAGCCTCGTCGTCGGCACGGTCTCGACCGTGGTCTGGGCCCTGTTCGGCACCGCGCTGCGCCCGGTTCTGACCTCCGAGCGGCTGGTCCGCGCCTTCAATATCCTGATGGCGGTCCTGCTGCTCGCTTCCCTCTACCCCGTTTTCATGGATGCATGATGTCGCGGATTTCCATGCAGAAACGGGTTTCCCTCAAGGCTGAAAATGCTCTAGACAGCCCCCGAAATCCGCAAATTTCACCCTTCGGACACTGACCATTGGCCGATTTCGGCCCTGAACGAGGAAACGACCATGCGTGTTTATTACGATCGCGACGCCGACCTGAACCTGATCAAGGGCAAGAAGGTCGCCATCGTCGGCTATGGCAGCCAGGGCCACGCCCATGCGCTCAACCTGAAGGACTCCGGCGTCAAGGAAGTCGCCATTGCGCTGCGCAAGGGTTCGGCCTCGGCCAAGAAGGCGGAAGCTGCCGGCTTCAAGGTGCTGGAAGTCGCCGAAGCCGCCAAATGGGCCGACCTCGTCATGATGCTGACGCCGGACGAGCTTCAGGGCGACATCTACCGCGAGCACCTGCACGACAACATGAAGAAGGGCGCCGCCCTCGTGTTCGCCCACGGCCTCAACGTCCACTTCAACCTGCTCGATCCGCGCGCCGACCTCGACGTGCTGATGATCGCGCCGAAGGGCCCCGGCCACACCGTGCGCTCGGAATATCAGCGCGGCGGCGGCGTGCCCTGCCTGATCGCGATCGCCAAGGACGTCTCGGGCAACGCCCATGACCTCGGCCTGTCCTACGCCTCCGCCATCGGCGGCGGCCGCGCCGGCATCATCGAGACCACCTTCAAGGAAGAGTGCGAGACCGACCTGTTCGGCGAGCAGGTCGTGCTCTGCGGCGGCCTGGTCGAGCTGATCAAGGGCGGCTACGAGACCCTGGTCGAAGCCGGCTACGCGCCGGAGATGGCCTATTTCGAGTGCCTGCACGAAGTGAAGCTGATCGTCGACCTGATCTATGAAGGCGGCATCGCCAACATGAACTACTCGATCTCCAACACCGCCGAGTACGGCGAGTACGTCACCGGTCCGCGCATCATCACCGACGAGACCAAGAAGGAGATGCGGAAGGTTCTCGCCGACATCCAGGGCGGCAAGTTCGCGCGCGACTGGATGCTCGAGAACAAGGTCAACCAGACCTCGTTCAAGGCGACCCGCGCCAAGCTCGCCCAGCACCCGATCGAGGAGGTCGGCGCCAAGCTGCGCGACATGATGCCCTGGATCAAGAAGGGCGCGCTGGTCGACAAGAGCAAGAACTGACGGCTACGCCGTCATTCCGGGGGCGCGAAGCGCAACCCGGAATCCAGAGGTTGTGGATCGAGATTCCGGGTTCGCGCTAACGCGCGCCCCGGAATGACGGACGAAACGCAACCTTGCTCGCCAAACCAAATCTTAAATCTTCGCGGCTATGATCGAGCGAGATCGCAAACAGTGGTCTCGCTCTTTTCATCCCGCGCGAAGCATTGCTGTTTCATTCAAATTCTTCGCGGGTTGACGCGCAGCCTGAACGCGAAGAACCGACTTTTAAACCACATTCTTGGCATCGCGGCGTTTGTCGCACTTTCTCGCGGCGTTCCGAACATCAAAACCTCTGCGTCCTCCGGGGCAAGGGTTCGGCTCTTCATCCGCATTCTCATCTCGAGCCAGGCCGTTGCATACCGGCCGAGCGCATCGCCGAAATTGTGCTCGAGCGCTGACCGCGGCAGGTCCCAAGGTGCGCCATCAGATCACGCCGGAGCCGATGCGCCACCTGATCGGGGCCGTGCTGCCGAAGCGGACGCTCGAGCGCATCATCGCCAAGCGGCTCGGGTTGCTGCCGCGTGTTGATCGATGCTGCGCTGCAACTTGCAGCGGAGGGAATCGAGATCTCCGTCCGTGAGGCTGCGTGCCGGGCAGCAGTGTCGCCGGGAGCGCAATTCCGGCACTTCCCGAAACCGCGACGTCCTGATGGTGGCCGTGGCAGAGGAGGCGCAGCGGCGCTTTCGTGCCAAGATCGAGACGGCGCTGGGCTCGGTGCCGGCCGCCGACCCGCTGGCCGGCTTTCACGCGTTCCGCCTCGCTCATCTGTGCTGGGCCAGGCGCAACCCCGCGCATTTCCAGATCATCTCCACCGGGCGCCATTTCGCCCATGGCAGCTCGCCGGAGCTGACGCGCGACCACGGCCGAGCCGATCGCGCTGACCGAGCGGATGCTGACCGACGCGGCAGAGCAGGGGCTGCTGCGGTCGGCCGACCGCAAGCGCATCGAGATCGCCGGCCGCGCCCTGGTCTACGGTTTCGCTCGGATGAATCTCGACGGCCACTTTCCACGTTGGCGCGTGGAGCAGCGTGAAGTCGAGCGGGTGGCGGAAGAGGGCTCGACCTGTTCATCGCGGGCGTTGCAAAGCCGTAGCAGCTTCGCCGCTCGCTAACATTAAGCGAAGGTCGGGCCGCCCCGCGCGTTGCCTGTCCTTGACCATTCCGTTACAGTTTTATGACACGGTGCAGGCTTCCGGCTGCGCCGGACGCCCTGACCGGCCGGTCAGAGGTGTCACAGGGCCGGACTTGAAGTTCAGCGTATTTTCGATGGCGTCCGCGCCCAATCCAGGTCCTTCTGCCGCGACCGCCGTGCTGGCGAGCGTCGCCGCGCTCGGCATCTGGCGCCTGCTCGCGGTTGCAGCGCCGCATTTCGCTGCGCTCGCGCTGATGTACAAGACCGAGACCGATTTCGGCTCGCGCCTGTCCTTTGCGCTCGCCTGGGGCATCCTGAACTTCTTCTGGATCACGCTGCTGCGGCGGCCGGCGCTCTCGGGTGCACTGTCGCTGACCATGGTCGTCGTGCTGGTGCTGCTGTCGCAGCTCAAGCACGCGGTCGTGCAGATGACGGTCAACTTCATCGACCTGATGATGATCGACCGCGACACCGTCGCGTTCCTGTTCACCATCTTCCCGAACTTGCGCTGGTCGGTGATTCTGGCCGGCCTGGTCACGCTCCCGTTGATGTATTCGCTGTGGTGGCTCGACCCGTTCCGCGTCCGCCGCCTGCCGGCGCTGGCCTGCAAGCTCGCCTGCCTCGCCGGGCTTGTCGGTTATTCGCTCTACCATCCGGATGAAGCCTGGCGCAGCTATTACGACGACGGCTATCTCTCGAAATTCTTCCGCTCGGGCGTCAGCGCGGTGTCGGATCTCGCGCAGTACGGCCTCATGGAGGCGGCCGCTTCGACCAATGAACGGCTCAACATACCTCTGGTCGATGCCTGCCATCCGGCCGGCCGCCGGCCGAATATCATCATGATCCATGATGAATCGAGCTTCGACATCCGCGCGGCGCAGGGCATCAAGGTGCCGCAGGGCTATGGCAGCCACTTCAACTCCTGGGACGGCAAGCAGCGCACGTTCCTGGCCGAGAGCAATGGCGGACCGAGCTGGTTCACCGAATACAACGTGCTCGCGGGGCTCTCCTCGCGCTCGTTCGGACGCTTCGCCTATTTCGTGACGCGCATTGCCTCGAGCCGGGTTGAGCGCGGCCTGCCGCTGGCGCTGCGCCGCTGCGGCTACGAGACGCTGTCGCTCTATCCCGCCAATGGCGGCTTCATGGGCGCGCGCAGCTTCCAGATGACGACCGGCATCGAGCGCTTTCTCGATTCGAAAGACCTCGGCGCGAAGGATGTCGAACCCGACAGCTTCTTCTACGACAAGGCGCTCCAGCTGATGGGCCAGCAGCCGCCGAACAAGCCGCTGTTCACCTTCATCTATCTCGGCGCCAATCATTTCCCCTGGGAGACGCGCTTCCGCCCCGACCTGCTGCCGACCTGGCGCGCGCCGGGCAATGCGCCGTCGATCGACGAATATCTGCGCCGACAGGCCATGAGCGCCGAGCAGTACAAGGCCTTCGTCGCCGGGCTGAAGAAGAAATTTCCGGGCGAGCCCTTCCTGATCGTGCGCTACGGCGATCACCAGCCGGAATTCGCACCGCAGATCCTCGAGCCCGGGCTCGACGAGGGCGCTCTCGGCAAGAAGCTGGACAATTACGATCCGCGTCTCTACGCGACCTATTATGCGATCGACGCCGTCAATTTCGAGCCGCTGAAGAGCGCGGCCGTGATGGACACGATCGACGGCCCCTATCTGCCGCTGGTGATCCAGGAAGCCGCCGGCATCCCGCTCGACCCGTCTTTCGCCGAGCAGAAGGAGATCATGCTCCGCTGCAAGGGCATCTTCTACGGCTGCAAGGAGGGCGCCGAGGCGCGGCGGCTGAACCGGCTGCTGATCGACGCGGGGATGATCAGGGGACTGTAGCCGTCCTTATTGCCCCCCAATCTTCTCCCACAGCCACTTCGCCACCGCATCCGGCGACGAATTCGCGTCGTTGCCGCTGGCGCGCAAATTCGCTTCGCGCATGGTGGCGATGTCGATCTTGCCGAGCAGCGGCCGCAGCGCCGCCTGCAACCGCTCGTCGCGGGCGCGTTTCGGCGCGAGCAGGAGGATGGCGTCGTAGGGCGGAATGGCGTGCCTGATATCGTCGAGTGCGACGAGATCGTACTTCGCGATCAGGCCGTCACTGGTGTAGCCGGCGATCACGTCGACCTCGCCGCTGGCGGCGGCCGCATACATGAAATCCGGCTGCATCTGGCGTTGGGCGCGGAACGAAAGGCCGTAGGCCTTCTGCAGGGCCGCCCATTCGGGCCGCGAGAAGAATTCGTAGTCGCCGGCAATCGACATCGTCGATGCGTGTGCGGCGAGATCGGTGATGGTGCGGATGCCGAGCGCCTCGGCGTGCTTCCTCGGCATCACCAGCGCATAGGCGTTCTCGAAGCCGAGGTCGCCGAGCAGGGTGATGTTGTCCTTGGCGAGCGCCGCTTTGAGCTCCGCGAGCAGCTCGGTGCGCGGCTTGATATCGCCGCGATGCAGCTGGTTGGCCCAAAGCGTGCCGGAATAGTCGACGTAGAGGTCGATGTCGCCGGCCTTCAGCGCCCCGAAGATCACGCTCGAACCGAGGCCCGAGCGCGCCGTCGCGGACAGGCCGGCGGCCTGGAGACGGTCCCTGAGCAGCGCCGATAGCACATATTGCTCGGCAAATGTCTTGGCGCCGACGACGTAGCCCTGCGAGGAGCGCCCCATCGTCGGCACCAGCGTTGCGGCAACGAGGGCCGCGATCCCGGCGCAGCCGAGCGCTGCGCGCAGACGGCTGCGACGACGCAGACCGTTCTCGATCAGGCCAAGCAGTTGATCGACAGCGAGCGCGAGCAGGGCAGAGGCCAGGCAGCCGAACAGCACGAACACCCAGTTCTGGGTCTGGAGCCCGGCAAAGATGTAATTGCCGAGGCTGGTCTGCCCGATCGGGGTCGACAGCGTCGCGGTGCCGATCACCCAGACCGTGGCGGTGCGGATGCCCGCCATCATCACCGGCAGCGCCAGCGGCAGCTCGACCATGAGAAGCGATTGGCGCCCGGTCATGCCGACGCCCTTGGCCGCTTCGATCAGCGCGGGATCGATGCCATTGAGCCCGGTGATGCCGTTGCGCAGCACCGGCAGCATCGAATACAGCGCCAGCGCCAGCATCGCCGGCAGGAAGCCGAACGCGGAGAAGGAAACGCCGAACCAGGCCAGCGCGACCGAGGCCGCCGCAAGCAGCAGCGGATAGAACAGCGCAAGCAGCGCCAGTCCAGGCACGGTCTGAACGATGCTGGCGAACGCGAGCAGAATGCCGCGCGGCGCCGGGCGATTGCGCGTGAGGATGGCCAGCGGCAGGCTGACGGCGAGACCGAGCGCCAGTGCGGCAAGGCTCACCCGCACATGGTTGCCGAGATAATCGGGCAGATGAGCCAGCGCCTCGCCCCAGCGTGGATCGGCGAGCAGGCTCATGCCGCACCGCTCTGCGGCAACAGCGCGTTCAGCCGCTCGGCCTGGCGCCGCGGCGTGCGCAGCAGCTCCAGCACGTAGGCGTCGCCGCTCTTGGCGAGCTCATTGGGCGTGCCCTGCGCGAGCAGCTGTCCGCCGCGCATCACTGCGATGCGGTCGGCGAGCAAGATAGCCTCCGTCATGTCGTGGGTGATCATCACGCTGGTCAGGCCGAGCTTGCGATGCAGCGAACGATAGTCGTCGCCGAGCGCATCGCGGGTGAGGGGGTCGAGCGCGCCGAACGGCTCGTCCATCAGCACGATGCGAGGCCTTGCCGCAAGCGCCCGCGCGACGCCGACGCGCTGGCGCTGCCCGCCGGAGAGCGCTTCCGGCAGACGGTCGCGATGCGCGGCACGGTCGAGCTGCACCAGCTCGAGCAGCTCGTCGACACGCGCCGCGATATCCGCCGCCGACACACCCAGCAGCCTCGGTGTGATCCCGATATTGTCAGCGACGCTCAAATGCGGGAACAGCCCGCCGCTCTGAAAGACGTAGCCGATCCGCCGCCGCAGCGCGACCGGATCGACATTTCTCACGTCCTCGCCCTCCACGGTGATGGTGCCGCCGTCGGCCTCGGTCAGCCGGTTGGCGAGCCGCAGCAGCGTCGTCTTGCCCGAGCCCGAGCCACCGACGATGGCCACAAACTCGCCCTCGGCGATCTCGAGCGATACATCGTTCAGAGCCTTGAGGGAGCCGAAGCTCTTTGTGGCGTGTGCATAGCCAATCATGGGACTGGACGGCATCAGACGTGCGCTCGGCTCGGTTGCCTCTGAGGGTGGGCGGGGTGACGGGCCCCATGCGTAGCACGCTTGGCGCCTTGATTGAACTTGGCCGCGCGAGCGGCTAAGGCATCGGCCTGAATTCGGAGGAAGCACATGACGACGCCCACGGCGGTGGCGCTGGAAGATGCCAAGGTCGCGTTCCGCCTCGGGGACGGGCGGGTCTATACGGCAGTCGAGAAGGCTCATCTCACGGTCGCCCAGGGCGAGTTCGTCGCCATCGTCGGCCCGACCGGCTGTGGGAAATCGACGCTGCTCAACGTTGCGGCCGGGCTGCTCAAGCCCGCCGCCGGCAGCGTCCGGATTTTCGACCGGCCGTTGACGGGGCTGAACCGGGATGCCGGCTACCTGTTCCAGGCCGACGCGCTGTTCCCCTGGAAGACCGCGCTCGACAATGTCGCGATCGGGCTCGAGATCAAGGGCACGCCGCGCGCCGAAGCGCTGCCGCAAGCGCAGAAATGGCTGACCTCCGTCGGCCTCGGTGCCTTTGCGGGCCGCTATCCGCACATGCTCTCCGGCGGCCAGCGCAAGCGCGTCGCCCTGGCGCAGGTGCTGATCCGCGATCCCAAGATCCTGCTGATGGACGAGCCGTTCGGGCCGCTCGATGCGCAGACCCGTCAGGTCATGGGCAACCTGCTGCTCGATCTCTGGAGCGCCGACCGCAAGGCCGTGCTGTTCGTGACCCATGATTTGGAAGAGGCGATCGCGCTCGCCGACCGTGTCGTGATCATGTCGGCCGGGCCATCCTCGCGCATCATCGGCGACTGGCGCGTGAGCTTGCCGCGCCCGCGCGACATCTTCGAGGTGCGGCTCGACAAGGAGTTCCATGCGCTACATCGCGAGATCTGGAGCGTGCTCAAGGACGAGGTGATGAAGGGCTACGCGCAATCCACGCAAGCGGCGGAGGCGGTCTGATGTCGCGCGTGACGCTGCTGGCGTTGCAGATCCTGGTCGCCATCGTTTGCCTCGCACTATGGCAATTGCTCGCCACCGTGCCGGTCTTCGGCAAGATCCTGTTGCCGCCGTTCTTCTTCTCCAATCCGGTCGACGTGTTCAGCCAGATCGTGAAGTGGTTCTCCTCCGGAGTGATCTGGAAGCATCTCGGCATCACATTGACGGAATCGATCCTCGCCTTCGTGATCGGATCGCTGGGCGGTGTGCTGGTCGGCTTCTGGTTCGCGCGCCAGCCGCTGGTCGCCGCGGTGTTCGACCCCTACGTGAAGATGGTCAACGCACTGCCACGCGTCGTGCTGGCGCCGATCTTCGCGCTGTGGCTCGGGCTCGGCATCTGGTCCAAGGTCGCGCTCGGCGTCACGCTGGTGTTCTTCATCGTGTTCTTCAACGTCTATCAGGGCGTGAAAGAGGTCAGCCGCACGGTGCTCGACAACGGCCGCATGCTCGGCATGAGCGAGCGGCAGTTGATGCAGCACGTCTATTGGCCGTCGGCGCTGTCGTGGATGTTCTCCTCGCTGCACACGTCGGTCGGCTTCGCCGTGGTCGGCGCTGTCGTCGGCGAATATCTGGGATCGGCGGCGGGGCTCGGCTACCTGATCCAGCAGGCCGAAGGCGTGTTCGACGTTGCCGGTGTGTTCGCAGGCATGTTCGTGCTCTCGGCCTTCGTCATCCTGATCGACTTCGGCGTCACGCTGGTGGAGCGGCGTCTCCTGGTGTGGCGGCCGACCGTGGATGGACGTGGTTAAACCGCCTCGTTCTCGCTGACATTTATGTGATTGGCCGGCCGGAATAGAACGCGCGGCCGCGCGTCAAACTCCCATGCGACCACCCGCATGGGAGTTCTTGATGCACTCGTCACAGTTTCGTCGCGCCGTAGCGGCGCTCGCAGACAGATCCAGATGGCCTAGGTTCGGCCTCGGCACGACATTCCTTGCGGCGCGCATTCTCGTCGCGTTCGCGGTGCCTCCGCTCGCGTTCGCGCATCAGTCCCATCCGGCAAACCCGCCGGCTGCGCTGAGCACGGAGGAACAGGCATTCCTGGAAGAGAATGAAACCGCGATGACCAAGATGATGAACGACATGGCGGTCAAGTCGACCGGCGACGTCGATCGCGACTTCGTCGCGATGATGACTCCGCATCATCAGGGCGCAATCGACATGGCAGTACTCGAATTGCGCTATGGCAAGAACGAGCAGTTGCGGCGCATCGCCCAGGAAATCATTGTCGATCAGATGCAGGAGATCGCGGCCATGAAGCTCGCCATAGGCGAGCCGGCCACGGACACCGCACCTGCTCCGACGCAGCCGGCATCCGCTCCGGTTGCGAACGTTCATCATCATCCGGGCATGCAGATGGATGTGCCCGCCGGAATGAAGAAGTAGGAGCTACATACATGAACACGTCGAAAAACAGGGTCGTGAGAAGCGCTTTCCTGGTCGCCACGATGCTGGCAACCGGACCCGCTGCATGGGCGGGGCAGGCGCCGCGCGCGCTGTCCGCCCCCGATATTCCGATCAGCCACCACGACCGCGTTTACGCTGCAGAACAATTCTCGAATACGGTTTCGGTCACCGACCCCGTCGACAACAAGCTGCTTGGCGTGATCCGGCTGGGCGACCCGCAACCCACCAATTTCAGCCCGCTCTACAAGGGCCAGGTCCTCGTGCACGGCATGGGCTTCTCGCCGGATCATAGGACGCTCGCCGTGGTCTCGATCGGTTCGAACTCCGTGAGTTTCATCGATACCGCGACCAATGCGGTCAAGCACGTGACCTACGTCGGGAGGTCGCCACACGAAGCGTTCTACACACCGGACGGCAAGGAGGTGTGGGTTACCGTCCGCGGGGAAAACTACATCTCCGTTATCGACCCGACCAGCTTCAAGGAGAAAACCCGCATCACGACCCCGAACGGGCCCGGTATGCAGATTTTCTCACCCGACGGCAAGTATGGCTACATCTGCTCGTCCTTCAATCCCGAGATTGACGTGGTCGCTGTTGCGGAGCACAAGATCATCGCGAGGGTGAAGCAGGAGAGCCCATTCTGCCCGAACATCGCGGCGACGCCGGATGGAAACCAGGTGTGGTTCACGCTGAAGGACGTGGGTCGGACCCAGGTGTTCAACGCGAGGCCGCCGTTCAATGCGATCAAAACCATTGAAACCGGTCCGATCACAAATCACGTCAACTTCGCGCATACGGCCAAGGGGACGTTTGCCTATGTCACTGTCGGTGGCCTGAACGAAGTGAAGGTGTTCCGCACCGACGACTTCTCGCAGGTCGCGACGATCCCGGTCGGTAGTCTCCCGCATGGCGTGTGGCCGTCCGGCGACGGCACTCGCATCTATGTCGGACTGGAGAATGCCGACGCGGTTGCGGCTATCGATACGGCAACCAACATGGTAATCGCGAATGTCCCGATCGGCCAGGCGCCGCAGGCGATCGTCTATGTCCCGAACGCCGCGCCGGACCCGGATGACCGCCAAAATCTGCAGGCTCTCGGCGTTGCCGGGCAGGTTGCTCATCTCGCGCTAGTGTCGAAGGGCGACGCAGGGGGCGGCAAGGCGCCGACCAGCGTGTCGTTGTTCGATCAAGGCTTGATACAGGTCCTGCAGGCTTCGGTGACGGGACTTCAGCCCAGGCAGAAATATGTGCTAGCGCTGGCGGACCATGGCGATGGAAGCGGCCCGCTGCAGCCATTGGCGGCGTTCATGACCAATCCAGCCGGATCGGCCATCGTCAACGCGGTGGGTCCGATCCGGCAGATCGTCGACCAGTCTGCCGCGGCTGCCAGGCGATATCTGGTGATTGCGTCCGGCGATGCGACCAAGCCGGGCGACGCCATCCAAGTCGAGGCGCGATGACGTTCGGCGGGCATCAACCGAGATGAGGCGGAGCGCGTCATGAAGGATATGCTGGTTCAGGTCGAGCCGCTGATCCCCGCGCTCCGCCGCTATGCGCGTGCGCTCATGCGCGATCGCGCGGCGGCTGACGATCTGGTCCAGGACTGCCTGGAGCGCGCCGTCAGCCGCTGGCATCAGCGGCGCGATGGCAGCGTCCGCGCCTGGCTCTTCACCATCCTTCACAATCTGGCGATCACGCAATTCCGCCAGGCCACAGCGCGGGGAAGGCATATGCCGATCGACGATGCGGGAGAGCATGAGCTAGTCAGTGCGGCAGCGCAGGAACGAGGACTGATCTACCGGGACGTTCTGAGCAAGCTCGCGCGACTGCCGGAAGAGCAACGGGCCGTCTTGCTGCTGGTCGCAGTCGAGGATCTCTCATACGCAGATGCTGCGAAAGTCCTCGGCGTTCCGGTGGGCACCGTGATGTCGCGCCTGTCGCGTGCACGGGAACGGTTGCAGCAGGAGATGGATGGGGCGGGGCCGAGGAACGTCGTCGCATTGCGGAGCTTGAAATGAACCAGCGGCCGATCACGGAAGATGATCTCCACGCCTATGTGGACCAGGCGCTCGAGCCGGAGCGTCGTGCCGAGATCGCATCCTATCTGGACGAGCATCCGGGTGTCGCAAGCCGCGTCGCGGGCTTCGCCAACCAGCGCGAGCAGCTGCGTGGCGCACTCGCGTCAATCGCTGACGAGCCATTGCCGGCGGAACTGAACCTGTCGCACATCATCGAGAGTCGGAAGCGCCGTCTCCCGCGGACGTCGGGGGTAATCGCTGCGATGTTGCTTCTGGGTATCGGAGGCCTCGGCGGATGGACCATGCGCAGCGTATTGCAGGATACCCCGAACGGACTATCCGCGTTGGCGCAGGAAGCAGCCTATACCTATGGGGTTTACGCACCGGATCGCGTACGTCCGGTCGAGATACGGGCGTCGGACAGCACCGAGCTCACGCAATGGGTCTCCAACCGGCTGAAACAGCCGGTCAAGGTGCCGGACCTCTCCGTCTCGGGCTATCGGCTGATGGGCGGGCGCCTGGTCGCCACTTCGCACGGTCCGGCCGCGATGTTCATGTACGACGACGATCGCGGCGATCGCCTCGTGGTGCTGACCCGTCCGATGAGCAGCCGCAATCAGGATGCGCCGATGATGCCGCAGTCATCCGGCGACATCGCGGGTTTCGCCTGGATAGATGGCGGCCTTGGCTATACTCTCGTCGGCCAGCTTCCGACAGACACTCTCAAACCGATCGCGAACGAGATCCGGAAGCAGGCGCGGCTGATCTAGCGGCGAAATTCGCGAAGCGGGCCCGCGCATCGGCGAGAGCCCCAATCGCGAAGGCTCAATCGCGATCGCCTTGACCTGACCGCTGATTGGCTTGGTGCGGCCATGCGGCGCGCCCTTCGGATTGATGGGCAAGTTATTGCGCCGAAAGGCCTATGGCCAGGCCCACTCAGGCAGTGCTTCTCAAGCCCATCCCGCTGCTCTATGGTGCCGCCGGCCGAACGGAGGAAACCAATGAAGAACACGATTGCCAGGCTCGCCGGCGCGGTGCTTGCGCTGACGCTCACCACCTCGCTTGCCGCGGCGCAAAGCAAGGTGACCATCGCGGTCGGCGGCGGTTCCTGCCTGTGCTACCTGCCCACGGTGCTGGCCAGGCAACTCGGCGAATACGAGAAGACCGGCCTCAATGTCGAACTGGTCGACCTCAAGGGCGGTTCGGACGCGCTGAAGGCCGTGCTTGGCGGCAGCGCCGACGTCGTCTCCGGCTATTTCGACCATTGCGTCAATCTCGCCGCCAAGAAGCAGGAGCTCCAGGCTTTCGTGGTCTATGACCGCTATCCCGGCCTCGTGCTGGTGGTGGCACCCTCGCGCACCAATGATATCAAGTCGGTCAAGGATCTCGCCGGCAAGAAGGTCGGTGTCAGCGCGCCCGGATCTTCAACCGACTTCTTCCTCAAATACATGCTCAAGAAGAACGGGCTCGATCCCGCCGGCACCGCCGTGATCGGCGTCGGCCTCGGCGCCACTGCGGTTGCCGCCATGCAGCAGGGCCAGATCGATGCGGCCGTGATGCTTGATCCTTCGGTGACCGTGCTTCAGGGCAGCCACAAGGATCTTCGCATCCTCTCGGACACCCGCACCCAGAAGGACACGCTCGAGACGTTCGGCGGCGAATATCCGGGCGGCGCGCTGTATTCGACCGCGGCCTGGATCAACGGCCATGAGAAGGAGACGCAGGCGCTCACCAATGCGATCCTCGCAACGCTGGCCTGGATCCATTCGCATTCGCCCGAGGAGATCATGGCGAAGATGCCGGAGGAGACGGTCGGCAAGAACAAGGACCTCTATCTCGCCGCACTGAAGAACACGATTCCGATGTACTCCGAGACCGGCAAGATGGATCCGAAGGGCGCCGACGCCGTGCTCGCGGTGTTCACCGTCGGCTCGCCCGAGGTGGCCAACGCCAAGATCGACGTCAGCAAGACTTTCACCAACAAATTCGTCGAGCAGGCCAAGAAGACCACGGGGAGTGCCAAATAGCCGACGCGAAGGCGTGGTAATCGCCCGGTTATGACGTCACCTTTCATTCATCGCGTCACGACGCTTGATCTTGCGGTGCGGCCGATCGCGTGGCCGTTCGCGGAGGAACGGCGTGCCGAGATCGCAGCGCATTTCGCCGAACTGCAGCGCGAGCGACCGAAGATCTGGAATGGCCGCGTCTTGCTTGGGCGCGATCCCGTGTTCACGGGCAACCATTTCGCCGCGACCTATTTCGAGACCGATTTCGCCAGCTTCCTCGCCTGGCGCGACTGGGGCTTTCCCGACCCTGCCGTGTTCAACGGTTTCGGCATGGGTGCGCTACGCACGACCGACGGCGCCTTCATCATGGGCGAGATGGCGCAGCACACGGCCAATGCCGGCCGCATCTATTTCCCTTCGGGCACGCCCGACCTCGGCGACGTCAGGGATGGCGCCCTCGACGTTCCCGGCAGCGTCGTCCGCGAGATCGCGGAAGAGACCGGGCTGACCGCGGACGACTACGCGGCGGAGGCGGACTGGCACTGCGTCGTCTCCGGCCGTGCGATTGCGATGATTCAGATCCTCAACCTGGACATGCCGGGCGATGCGGCCCGTGCCCGGATCGAAGCCAATCTCGCACGTGACGACGAGCCTGAATTGTCGGCCATTCATCTCGTGCGCGACATGGGTGATCTCAGGCCGTCCATGCCGCGATTTGTCACGGCCTTCGTCGAGCGCCAGTTCGCCTCGCGCTGATGCGCGAGGCTTGACATCGCCGCGCTCAGCCCATGTGATGGGAAAAAAGCAAAAGCAACAAGAATGCGATGCACAATCGTCCAGGGAGGTTTTGATGCGCCTGCGCATGGCTATCCGTTTGGTACGTGGGGTGTTGGTCGCGATTGCCGCGACGGGCCTGGCGGCGTCCGCCCAGGCTCAGGAGAAGAAGATCAAGATCGGTGTGATCTATGATCTGACCGGCCCGCTCGCCGGCGGCGGCTCGGAGCTGCAATATACCGGCGCAAGAATCATGCTGGATCAGTACAGCGCGAAGGATGTCGAAGGCTACAAGATCGAGGCGATCTATGCCGACGCTCAGAGCAAGCCGGACGTCGCCATCAATGAAGCGATCCGTTTGATCGAGCAGGAAAAGGTCGACATGCTGCTCGGCTTCTTTTCATCGGCGCAGTGCGTGCCGGTGGCAGCGCGCGTCGAGCAGCTGAAGAAGTTCATGTGGATCACGACCTGCATTTCGTCAGCGGTGCTGGAGAACAAGAACTACAAATACGTGTTTCGGCCGCAGGCCTCCGGCGATCAGTTCGGTATGATGACGATGGACTTCATCGCGCAGAACACGAAGGAAAAGCTGGGCAAGGATCCGAAGGACCTGCGGGTCGCCATCATCCATGAGGACGGCGCCTACGGCGTCGACGTTGCCAAAGGCAATGAAGCCGGTGCCAAGAAGGCCGGCTTCAACATCGTGCTCAGGGAAGGCTATTCGGCCACGGCCCCGGATTTGTCTGCGCTGGTCACCAAGCTGAAGCGGGCCAAGCCGGATGTGATCTTCCACACCGGCTACAATCCCGACATCACCCTGTTGCTCCGGCAAGCTCGCGAACAAGGGCTGAAGTTCGGTGCACTGGTGGGACATGGCGCCGGCTACGGGGTCTATGAGAAGCTGAAGGAAGGCCTGGGCGCCGATGTAAACTACTTCTTCAACACCGATCCGATCTCGATCTGGCTCGCCAACCAGAAGAGCATGGATCCGAAGCTGCCGCCGATCATCAAGGCGGTTGGCGAGGAGTTCGACAAGCGCAAGCCGGGCGTCGCCATCCGTTCGGCTCATGTCGGCATGGCTGCGTCCAACACCTACCTGTTCCTGACCGACGTGCTGCCGCGAGCGATCAAGAAATATGGCGGCATAGATCCCGACTCCCTGCGCAAGGCCGCACTCGACACCGACATACCCGAAGGCGGCACCATGCTCGGCTTCGGCGTCAAATTCCACGGCGAGGGCTCGCCAATCGCCGGCCAGAACGAGCGCTCGTTCCCCGTCGTAATCCAGTACGTCGACGACAAATCCTACGTGGTGTGGCCCAAGAGCCAGGCGCAGCGCGAGGCGGTGCTGCCGCTGCCGAAAGGCACCACCTACAGCAACCAGTAGCGGCGGAGAGCGGCGGTGCTGGAAGTGAACGGGCTGGTGAAGCGGTTTGGCGGCTTCATCGCCGTGAACAACGTGTCGTTCAAGGTCGACCAGGGCGAAATCCTCGGCCTGATCGGCCCCAACGGTTCGGGCAAGAGCACGATCTTCAACATGCTCTCCGGCACGCTGGCGCCGACATCGGGTTCGATCCTGTTCGGCGGCCACGAGATCGCGGGCCTCGCGCCGCACCGGATCATCAACAGCGGCATCGGCCGCACCTTCCAGATTCCGCGCCCCTTCCGCCGCCTGACCATTTTCGAGAATGTCGCGCTCGCCGGCTTCTACGGCCAGGGCCGCCACAGTCGTGCCAGGGCGGAGGAGGCGGCCGAACGCTCGCTTGCCATGGTCGGCCTGCCGACAGATCGCCATGCCAGTGTCGATGGTCTCGGCGCGGCGGGGCTGAAGAAGCTCGAACTTGCGAAAGCGCTCGCTACCGCGCCGAAGCTGCTGCTGGCCGACGAGAGCCTCGGCGGTCTCGACGAGGCCGAGATGGATCAGGCCGCGGACATGCTGCGCAACATCCGCGACGAGCTGGGCATCACCATCATCTGGGTCGAGCACATCATGGGTGTGTTGATGCGCGTCGTCGATCGGGTCATGGTGCTCGATCACGGCGAGAAGATCTCGGAAGGCTTGCCGAGCGTCGTCGCCGGCGATCCGCGCGTGATCGAGGTCTATCTCGGCACAGATGCCGAGACCACGCAGGCCGCGGCCGCCGAAGCGCGCCGCCGCGCGGGAGGGTAGCCGATGCTGGAGCTTCGCGGCGTCAATGCCGGCTACGGCACCTTCCAGGCCCTGTTCGACGTCGCCCTCGATGTGAGGGCTGGCGAAGCGGTCGGCGTCATCGGCCCGAACGGCGCCGGCAAGACCACCTTGATGCGCGTCATCTCCGGCCTGATCCGTCCCTCGCGCGGGTCAGTCAGGATGGAAGGTATCGACGTCGTGGCCACGCCGGCGCACAAGATCGTCAGCCTCGGCATTGCGCATGTGCCGGAGAACCGCCGGCTGTTTCCGCAGCTCACAGTCGATGACAATCTCAAGATGGGCGCCTTTATGAAGGAGGCGCGCGGGCACTATGCCGATCGACTCGACGTCGTGTTCGAGCTGTTTCCGCGCCTGAAGGAGCGCCGCCACCAGATGGCGGGCACCATGTCCGGCGGCGAGCAGCAGATGTGCGCGATCGGTCGCGCGCTGATGTCCAATCCGAAGCTGCTGCTGCTCGACGAGCCTTCGGCGGGGCTCGCGCCGGTCGTGGTGCAGCAGGTATTCGAGCTGGTGAAACGGATTCGCGCCAGCGGCCTGACCGTGCTGATCGTTGAGCAGAACGTGCAGCAGGTGCTGAAGGTGGTCGACCGCGCCTATCTGATCGAGGCGGGCACGATCAGGGCGTCCGGCACCTCGGCCGAGATGCTGGCGAGCGACACGGTCAAGGAAGCGTATCTCGGGGTGTGACGGGCATGCAGGCATTCCTGGACATTTTCGACATCTACCTGCTGGAGGCCGTGATCAACGGCATCCTGCTCGGCGGCGTGCTGGCGCTGCTCGCGCTCGGCCTCAACCTGATCTTCGGCGTCATCGACGTCACATGGATCTGCTATGCCGAGCTCGTGATGATCGGCATGTACGCCATGTACTTCACGGTGCAGTATTACGGCGCCAGCTATTTCATCGCTGCGCCGCTCACCATCCTGCTGGTCGCGGTGCTCGGCGCGGCGCTGCACTACCTCGTGATCGCGCCGCTGCTGACCGCGCCGCCGATCAACCAGCTGCTCGCGACCGGCGGCGTGCTTTTCGTGCTGCAAAGCTTTGCCACCGTCGCCTTCGGCATCGATTTCCGCAATCTCGGCATCCGCCTGCCGGTGCTGGCCTTCGGCGAGATGAATTTCAGCTACGCACGGCTGCTATCGTTCCTGGCCGCGCTGGTCGGCATGGTCGCTGTCTATCTGTTCATGACGCGCACCTTCACCGGCACTGCGATCCGCGCCATCTCGCAGGACCGGCAGATCATGGCCTTGATGGGCGTCGATACCAGGCGGATCTATCTGATCACCTCGGCGCTGGGCGGCGCGTTGGCCGGCCTCGCCGCCTGCCTCCTGGTGCTGCAATATGACGTACATCCCTTCGTCGGCCTGTCCTTCGGGCCGATCACCTTCCTGATCTGCGTGCTCGGGGGGCTCGGCAATTTCATCGGCGGCTTCATCGCCGCCTTCGTCTTCGCCGAGATCATCTCGCTCGGCGGCCTGTTCTCCGATCTCGAATGGGGCTATGTGCTCGCCTTTGCCTTTTTCATCGTCATGATGTTCATCCGGCCCGCGGGCCTGCTTGCGAGGCGGCGATGATGGGGCAGGGACGGCTTGCAGCATGGGGGCTGGGGCTGGCGGCGCTGGTCGCGCTGCCCTTCGTTTATCGCGATCCCTATCATCTGCACATTCTGGTGCTGATCCTGATCTGGTCGTTCGCCTACACCTCCTGGTCGATGATGGGCCGGTTCGGCCTCGTCTCGCTCGGCCATGGCGGCTTCATGGGGATCGGCGCCTACGTCACCGCGCTGCTCTGGAATCATCTCGGCCTGTCGCCATGGATCGGCATTCCCATCAGCATGGTGGCGGCCGGCGCGCTGGCGCTGATCGTCGGCTATCCCTGCTTCCGCTTCCGCATCACCGGCCACTATTTCGTGCTGGTGACGCTGGCACTCTCCGGCATCGTGCTCCAGGTCATCACCGCGACGCGCGACTACACCGGCGGCTCGCTGGGCTACACGCCGAACCGGACCTCGGGCAACAAGCTGCTGGCGCTGCAATTCGACGACAAGACGACCTGGTACCTGATCGCGCTCGGGATCTGGCTTTTCGGCATCGTGGTCTGGCACTGGGTCGATCGCAGCATGGCCCGCTATGCGCTGGAGGCGATCTCGGAGGACGAGGACGCCGCTGCCGCGGCCGGCGTCGATGTCACTGCGGAGAAGCTGAAGATCACGCTGCTCAGCGCGCTGATGACGGCGCTTGCCGGCGCGATCTACTGCCAGTACCAGATGTTCATCACGCCTGACACGGTCAGCGGCATCGCGGTGTCGCTCCAGATGGTGTTCGCTGCCATCGTCGGCGGCCTGTTCGTCTCGCTCGGCCCGACCGTCGGCGCCGTCATCACCATTCTGCTGGCCGAGACCTTGCGCATCGGCTTCGGCACCAGGGCGGTCGGCTGGGACAACCTCGTCTACGGCGTGCTGCTCGTCCTTTTCATCATATTCCTTCCCAAGGGCATCCTTGGTAGCTTGCTCGACCGATTGAAGCCGCAACGCAAGGTGCCCCGCGCTCATGAGCAAGAAGCCGTCCAAATCGCTCGCCCAGGAACTTGACCGCTACATCACGCCATTCCGCCACGATGGTTCGGGCAAGTTTCACCTCAAGGACCACAAGACCGACGAGAGGGGCGATCTCGACAAGGAGAAGGCGCTGGCGATCCTCGACTCCAACAAGAAGCGGATGATCGAGTTCCAGGAGAAGCTTTACGCGCAGGACCGCTGGTCGCTCCTGATCGTGTTCCAGGCGATGGACGCCGGCGGCAAGGATTCTGCGATCAAGGCGATCTTCGAGGGCATCAATCCGCAGGGCTGCGAGGTTCATGCCTTCAAGGCACCGAGCAGCAAGGAGCTCGATCATGACTTCCTCTGGCGCCATGTGATCGCGCTGCCCGAGCGGGGGCGTATCGGCATCTTCAACCGCTCCCACTACGAGGAATGCCTGGTGACGCGCGTGCACCCGGAGATTCTCGCCAAGGAGAAGCTGCCGCCGAGGCTCGTGACCAAGCACATCTGGAGGGAGCGGTTCGAGGACATCTCGGCCTTCGAGCGCTATCTCTGCCGCAACGGCACCGTTGTGCTGAAATTCTTCCTCAACGTCTCCAGGGAGGAGCAACGCAAGCGCTTTCTCGAGCGGCTGGAGGATCCGGCCAAGCAGTGGAAGTTCTCGATGGATGACATCAAGGAGCGCGCGCTGTGGCCGCGCTACCAGGCAGTCTATCAGGACATCGTCCGCCACACGGCTACGCCCCACGCGCCCTGGTACGTCGTGCCCGCCGACCACAAATGGTTCGCCCGCGTCGTGATCGGCTCGGTGATCAACGCGGCGCTCGAAGAGCTCGACTTGCGCTTCCCGCGCGCCGACAAGGGCTCGCTGGAAGAGTTCGAGCAGGTGCGCCAGGCGCTGGTGAAGGAGGAGAATGGGGGCAAGAAGCGGCGATGATCCATCATGTGGCGGACCCGCGCGTCGCGATCAGTAACAAAAGCACGAAAACAACCCCATGCACAGTAGCCGACGACAGTCAAATCAATGACTTGGCCGCCGGTGTCATGCTTCTGCGGATTTCACGAAGCCGTTTGACTCGTCGGGCAAAACGGGGGCATGATGTCATCGTCGTCCCCTGTGCCTCCCCTCAATATCCGCGGGCCCACCAGTAGCAGAAGCGCTCGACATTGGCGGGAAGGGCGGTCTCGTAGTTCGCCCATTTCTCGTATTTCGGCAGCTTCACTTCCTTCATCGCGGTGTCGAAGCACTTGCCGGCATCCGCCGCCTTCTTCACCTCGGCGGAGAGATCCTCCATGTAGGCGATGTCGTTCTCGACGTCCTTCCTGGTGCCGAAGCGGCCGCCGGCATAGGGATGGCCGGGGATCATCCGCTCCCAGTCGAGCGAGGCGAGCTTCTTCAGCGAGGCGATATATTCCAGTGGCGAGGCGTTGTCGGGGATGTTGCGGAACTGGACCTGCTCGATCGGGGCGAAGTCGACCACGAAGACGAGCTTTTCCTTCGGCAGCCGCATCACCAGCGAATTGTCGGAATGGTTGCGGCCGACATAGTTCAGCTCCAGCGTGGTGCCGCCGAGCGTGATGCTCTTTTTGTCATCCACCACCTGATCCGGCATCACGACGTCCGCGAGCAGCGATTTCTGCTTCTTCAGCTCGAGCAGGCGCTCCTTGGTTCGCCGGTGCGCGATGAAAGTCGCGCCGAGATCCTTGAAGGGCTGGCCTCCGGCGATGTGATCGTAGTGATGATGGCTGTAGATGACGTATTTGATCGGCTTGTCGGTGACCGCCTTGATCGCGTCGATATAGGGTTTGGCGGGACGCAAATAGGAGATCGGATCGGTCGCGATCACGCCTTGCGGCGTCACCACGAACATCGCCTGATGACCGCCATAGCGGAAGATGTAGACGTTGTCGGTGCCGTCGACCTTCCTGGTGGATGTCTGCGGCGGGTTCTGCGCCAATGCTGATCCGGTGACGAGGGAAGCGAGAGCCGCGATGCAAAATGATGCTTTCATCTCTGGCTTTCCGGAAATGAACGAGGGTGACAGAGGCGGATATTCTCTTCGATACAAACGCTGCCGTCAGGGATTTATTCCGCCGCTTTCACGGGGCCAATCGGTCGTGGGAACGCCTGGAACGCGCCTTCAAATGTGATTTCAAGGCCTTTGATCCCGCTTGACAGTTTTGTGTCGCAGGAGGACCATCCCCATGGTCGCCAACAAGCGACGCGCAACGTCCACCTCATGAGCAAGGGGAGGTCTATGACGCCACCTCCGCAAATCCAGCCGCGTTGATTGCGATGGAGCTCGTTCGGACTATCGCATAGCGGCAGAAACCGCGAACGGCACGCCGGGACCAGGTTTAGCGGGCTGCATCAGTGAGGCAAAGCCCCTACCTTCCCGGCGCTGTATTTTGCGTTACATCGATCGCGTCTGACGGCCGGGACGAGGCCGCCGCGACGAGCATCCATGACATTCTTCTTTCCTCCTTCCTCCTCCTCGCCGTCGTTTCGCAATGACGGGAGAGGTCTTTGTGCGCACGGGGCCTGAAGGCGTTTCGCTGACGCCGCGGCTCCTGATTTTGCGTTGCGGCAAATGCCAAGAGAATGTCGCCTCAAAGGCCAACTTCCGACACAGGACCGGGGCGAATAGCAGGAATCCGACATGATGCATCTGCTTCGTCGGTGACGGTCCCGACGCCGCCGGCGCATTCATTTTTTCCAGGGAATCCTCGTGTCGCATAAGCTGGCCGTGGCGCTCCTCGCCGCTCTCTTCCTCACGATTCCATCTCTCTCCGGCGCCCGTGCCGAGCCGCCTCCACCGGCGGCAAATAGCGCTGCCGCACTGTCGCCCGACGAGGCGAAGCGCGCGCTGGAAACCCTTCAGGACGACAAGAAGCGCGCGCAGATGATCGACACGCTCCGCGCGATCGCCAACGCGTCCGGTCCGCAGCTACCCGCGTCCGAGCCAAAATCGCCGATCCCGCTCTCGGCCGACGGGCTCGGTGCGCAGCTCCTGCTCACGGTGTCGGACGAGATCGGCGAGATTTCGGGCCAGATCGCCGGCATGGCGCGGACGCTCACGCACTTCCCGGCGTTCTATTACTGGATCATGCGGACCGCGAACGATCCCGCGGCCTACAACCTCCTGATCGAGATCGCCTGGAAGCTGGCGCTGGTGTTCGGTGCTGCCTTCTGCGCGGAATGGGTGATCTTCCGCCTGATCCGGCGTCCGGTCGCGTTCCTGGAAGCACGCGTGCCGCAAACGGCACGCCTGCCAACCCAGGCGCTGCCGATTGCCGGTCCGCCGTCGTCGGTCGTTGATGTCACCCCCGAGCCGGAACTGCACAAGCGCCGTCACAACCTCGCGCGGATCTGGCAACTGTTGCTGCGGCTACCTTTCGTGCTGGGCCGCATCGTCCTTGAACTGCTTCCAGTGTTCGTCTTCGTGGGCGTTGCTACGGCGCTGCTCGGGACGGAAATCGGCGAGCCCACGACCGTTCGCCTCGTGATCCTCGCAGTCATCAATGCCTACGCGTTCTCGCGCGGGCTCATCTGCATGGTCCGGACGCTGGCGGGGCCGTTCGGCCTGTTTCCGGTGCGCGCCGAGACCGCCGCCTATATCGAGATCTGGGCGCGCCGCATCGTCGGCGTTGGTGTCTCCGGCATCGCCTTTGCCAACGTGGCGCTGCTGCTCGGCCTGCACCGCGCCGGCTACGCCGCGCTGCTGCGCATGGTGATGCTGGTCGTGCACCTCTTCATCGTCGTCATCATCCTGCAATGCCGCCGCCAGGTCGCCGACGCCATTCGCGCGCCGGCCGAGCGGCAGGGGATTGCCGCCCGTTTGCGTAACCGCATCGCCGGGGGCTGGCACTATCCTGCCATTGCGCTCGATCTCGCGTTGTGGGCGGTTTGGGCGCTCAACATCCGCAACGGATATTCGTTGTTGCTGCAATATTTCGTCGGCACCGCCGTGGTGGCGCTGGTCACGCGCGTCGTCATCATGGTGACGCTGAGCCTGATCGACCGCGGCTTCCGCATCAAGCCGGAGATCCTGCAGCGCTTTCCGGGCCTCGAGATCCGCGCCAACCGGTATCTGCCGCTGCTGCGCAAGATCGTGTCCAGCGTGATCGCCTTCATCGGCTTCGTCGCCGTGCTCGAAGTCTGGGGCGTCGACGCCATCGTCTGGTTCTATGGCGGCCAGATCGGCAGCCGGCTGATCTCCGCCGTGGTGACGATCGGCCTTGCCGTGCTAATCGCGGCCGCGATATGGGAAGCCAGCAACGCGCTGCTGGACCGCCAGATCAATACACTGTCCCGGGACGGCCATTATGCCCGCGCCGCGCGTCTGCGCACCTTCCAGCCGATGCTGCGCACGGCGCTGCTCTGTCTGATCGCCACCGTCGTCGGCCTCACGGCGCTGAGCGAGATCGGCGTCAATGTCGCGCCGCTGCTCGCGGGCGCCGGCATCGTCGGCATCGCGATCGGCTTCGGTTCGCAAAAGCTGGTGCAGGATCTCATCACCGGCCTGTTCCTGCTGCTGGAGAACACGGTCCAGGTCGGTGACAATGTCAGCGTCTCGGGGCTCTCGGGCGTGGTCGAGAATGTCTCGATCCGCACCATCCGCCTGCGCGCCGGTGACGGTGCCGTGCACATCGTACCGTTCAGCGCGGTCACGACCATCACCAATGCCAGCCGCGGCGCCGGCAACGCCTCCGTCAGCGTCAACGTCGCCTACAAGGAGGACACCGACCGTGCCGGCCAGATCCTCAAGGACATCGTCGACGAGATGCGCCGCGAACCGGAATTCCGCGCACTGATCCGCGGCGACCTCGAACTGTGGGGCATTGACAAGGTCGATGGCGCGATGGTGTCGATCGTCGGCCAGATCCGCTGCACCGAGGCCGGGCGCTGGCCGGTCCAGCGCGAATTCAACCGGCGCATGAAGCTGCGCTTCCAGCAGAACGGTATCGAGGTCGCATCCGCCACCCAGACCATCTTGATGCATATCGGGCCGCCGGCGGATAGCGCCGCCAGCCTGACGCCGCGGCGGGCGGCTGGATAAGCAGGTCCCCCAAACTTCCGGCTTGCCTCTACGGATGCGGCAGCATTCAGTCTGCATCCAGGTGCGCGAACATGGCCACTTTTCAGAAGGTTGAGACGGCGAAATGGTGGCCGATCGTGGAGGCGGCCGACATTGAGCCGGAGCAGCGCCGTTGCCCCATTTTCGCGCGCGCAATTGCCAGTCGTTCGCGAAAATCTCGCTGCGGTGCGGGATCATAGCCCATTCCCGAGTCCTCTCCGTCCTTGATCTGGATGGAGCGCTGGCCGACAATGTCCGCGATTCAACTACAAGCTCCTTGGGGGAATTCGTGAATAGACCTGCCCGGGTCGTTACCCAACCGACATCGTCCAATCCGCAGCAAGGCATGACGCTGCTGCGCGATCCCTTGCTCAACAAGGGGACTGCCTTCACGGAAGCGGAGCGCGAGACGCTCGGCCTGCGCGGCCTCTTGCCACCTTGCGTGCTGACGATGCAGACCCAGGCCGAGCGAGTTCTCACCAACCTGCGCGCGCTTCCGACCGACCTCGAAAAATATGTCGCGTTGAACGCCCTGCATGACCGCAACGAGGCGTTGTTCTTCCGCGTCGTTGTCGACAATATCGACGAGATTCAGCCGATCATCTATACGCCGACGGTCGGGCTTGCGTGCCAGAAATACGGCCTGATCTTCCAGCGGCCGCGCGGCATGTTCATCTCCTCGCGCGATCGCGGCCAGATCGCGGAGCTTCTGAAGAACTGGCCTTATCGGGCCGGGCTGATCGTCGTCACCGACGGCGAGCGCATTCTTGGTCTCGGCGATCTCGGCGCCAACGGCATGGGCATCCCGGTCGGAAAACTCTCGCTCTATTCGGCCTGCGCCGGTGTGCATCCCGAGTTGTGCCTGCCGATCGTGCTCGATGTCGGCACGAATAACGAAGAGTTGTTGAACGATCCCTACTATCTCGGCCTGCGCGAGCGGCGGCTGACCGGCGAGGCCTATGACAGCTTCGTCGACGAGTTCATGCAGGCCGCGCGAAAGACGTTTCCGGGCGTGCTGATCCAGTTCGAGGATTTCGCCAATCACTCCGCCTTCAAGCTGCTGCACAAGTACCGGGATGAAGCCTGCGTCTTCAACGACGATATCCAGGGCACCGCGGCGGTGGCACTCGCAGGCCTGTTCTCGGGCTTGCGTATTTCCGGCGGCAAACTCACGGATCAGCGAATCCTGTTCCTCGGCGCGGGCGAGGCGGCGACCGGCATCGCCGATCTCGTGGTGTCCGCCATGATGGCGGAGGGCGCCTCCGAGGCCGAAGCGCTTCGCCGTAACTGGCTGGTGGACTCCCGCGGCCTCGTCGTCAGCGGCCGCGAAGGCCTCTCTGGCCACAAGCTCCGCTACGCACATACCGACCAGGCGCCGATCGCCGATTTCCTCACCGCGATCAGGACGCTGAAACCGACCGCGATCATCGGCGTTGCTGCGGTTGGCGGCGCCTTCACGCCCGACGTGCTCAAGACGATGGCCGAACTCAACGAGCGGCCGATCGTGTTCGCACTTTCCAACCCGACTTCGAAGGCCGAGTGCTCGGCGGAGGATGCCTATCGCTACACCGAGGGCCGCGCGCTGTTTGCGTGCGGCAGTCCGTATGATCCGGTCACGCTCGACGGACGCACCTACGTGCCGCGCCAGGGCAACAATTCCTACATCTTCCCCGGCGTCGGTCTCGGCGTCATCGCCAGCCGCTCGCGCCTCGTCACCGACGAGATGTTCATGGCGGCGGCCCATACGCTTGCCGATTGCGTCGGCAAGGAGGACCTCGCGCAAGGCAGTCTCTATCCGGCACTGCCGCGCATCCGCGAGGTCTCGGTCCGCATCGCTGCGGCCGTTGCCGACGTCGCCTATCAGCGCGGGCTCGCAGACGGACCTGCGCCGAATGACGTGAAGGCCTTGGTCCAGTCGCAGATGTACGAGCCGCAATACTGAGGCACCAGGCCGACAGTTGATCGGCGCCGGAACGCAATCCAGTCGGGCGCTCGCCAGGCTTCTGGCGTAGCGCCCGATTTTTGTTACCCCTGCGCTGGCCAAAGCGCGATGAAATGAGGATTGATCGCTGCGACGACGGTAGTGAGCCCCCTCTCCCGCTTGCTTGCGGGAGAGGGTTGGGGCGAGGGTGCTTCCGCAATGGGACAATCCCCAAGAGGAGAAAGCCCTCACCCGGCGCTTCGCGCCGACCTCTCCCGCAAGCAAGCGGGAGAGGTGAACCGAGGCCGGTCCGGGCAAGGATTCAACCAAAGCCCGCCACGCTCATCTGGAGCCGGCTGTTCCGATTCAGAACACGCCACTGTGGTGGAATCGTCACAGCTGATCGTGAAACGGCCGCGGCCCCAGAGCCGCTTTTGTTCCGACAAGGTTCTGCCCTCATTGCCGACCGAAAATCCGGCTATTCGGAGGGCGTAACATGTCTCGCATTGCACGTGCCGAAACTGCCCCGATTTCCTTCGCAACCTCATGCCGGCTGGTGCTCGCCGTCGTCGTCGCAGCATCGCTCGCCGCCTGCGCGCAAGCGCCGGTCGGTCGCCAGAAGGCCGATCTCGCCGGCACCAGCCGGAAGGCCGCGGTGGAGCGTCCGCACAGGGTGGCGGCGCTGCATCCACGCCCGATCAGCCGGGCGCGCGCCACGAACAGTGACGCAAAGCAGACTCCCTCGCATGGGGTCGCCAGCTTCTATTCGGATACGGCAACTGCGAGCGGCGAGAAGTTCGATAAGAACGAGTTGACCGCGGCGCATCCCACCCTGCCGTTCGGCACCAAGCTGCGGGTCACCGATACCACCTCCGGCCGCTTCGTCACCGTCAGGGTCAACGATCGCGGACCCTATATTCGCGGGCGCGTGGTCGACATCACCCCTTCCGCGGCCGAGGCGCTCGGCATGGTCGACAAGGGCATCACCAATGTCAGGCTGGAGGTCGTGCAATAGGGCACGACTCGGTAAGACCAATGCAACGCGCTTAACCGGCTGTTAGCTGCTTCTCGAGCACCATGGCTGCCCACACAATTCGGGGCTTTCGGGGAGGCGGCGCTTGAACACGATCCAGTATCTCGAAGATCAGGCTGCGCGCGCCGAGCGGCTCGCCAAACGGATCACGGATACGCTGACGATCGAAAAGCTCCTGACCTTCGCCGGCGAGCGCCGCCGCGAGATCGAGGTCATCGCCGGCAAGCACCACGGCACTCGTTCCCCGAAAACGATGCTTTGAGCGCATTGCGCCACGTCATTCGGCGCGGAACTTCTCTTGTCCCGGCGTCATCCCGGCGATGCACGAGGATGAGGACATCATCGGCGCAACGCGCGCTTTAGGATGGCTCTCGACGAAGTCGCTGAGATAGTCAGGCAGCGTCACGCCGTCGATGTCGCAGCGCGCCTTTATCTCGCCGGCGACATCGGCCGAGATGTCCTTCATCCAATGCTCGAGCGTGTTGAACGAGATCACCTTGACGGGATCGTTGAAGCAGCCGGCGACGAGTTCGTCGATCGTGGTTTCGAGATCGCTCCGCTCAATGCGGATCTCGGTCGTCCGGTCGAGGCGATCGATCACCACGAACAGTGTCCGGTCTGCGCCATAGGGCACGACATGTGAGGGTAGGCCAGCTTCAAGCATCTGCGGCGCTCACGCCTTGGCTTCCGATCGCTGACAACGGGAAAGACCGGACGAAGGTTCCTGCGCGCGTGCTTGCAAACTGCCGTCAGAGAAATTCTCTCAACCGCGACAACTCGGTGACGTGCTCGGGCGAGAGGATCTCCGTCACGAGTGGCGGCTGCGGCACCGTCCGGATCTCGTAGAGATGCCGGGTCGTCGCCGGCTTCTCCATGAAGGCCGAGATGCACGCGTCGAGGGTGCCTTCGCTGATCTGGTACGACTCCCGGTCCGGCCGGCGCTGGTTTGCAAGCGACGGCCATTTATGCAGCACCGCATGCGCACCAAAATCGACCTTTGAACCCGCAATCGCATCCCCCATCGCACTCGCCTCACGCAAGAAGCACCCCAGCACGCGGACTTGCGTGCCGGGGCCCACACCTATCGCTGCATCTCAATGTCACAGCGCTGAACGCGGCCGCCGGGAAAAGGTTCCCGCCGTCTCGTCGTGATCAGCTCGCCGCCGCCGCGATTCTGTGTCCCGGGCTGGCCTGACCGCTGCTGTGCTCGTCGCCGCGCCCGACCTCCGGCGGGAGCCCGGCGAAGCGGCGCAAGGCTTCGGCCATCTGCACCCGGCCCGGCCCCCCGGTGATCACCACATCGACCATGGTGAAGGATGAGTGGAAATGGCCGTGCGCCCTAAGCTGCCTGACCGGAACGCCGGCTGCGGCCATCGCCTCGGCATAGGCGACGCCCTCGTCGCGCAACGGATCGAACTCGCAGGTGACAACGAAGGCCGGTGGCAGCCTTTCGACCTTGCCGCGCAGCGGCGAGACGCGCGGATCGGTGCGATCGGCCGGCGAGCAGTAGAGGTCCCAGAACCAGTACATCAGCGAGCGCGTCAGAAAATAGCCGGTCGCATTGTCGTTGTAGGACGGGCGATCGAAGGTGCAGTCCGTGACCGGGCATATCAGGAGCTGGCCCGCGATTTCGGGCCCGCCACGATCGCGCGCGAGCTGGCAGGTGACGGCTGCGATGTTGCCGCCGGCGCTCCAGCCCGCGACCAGCACCGCGCCAGGCTTGCCGCCGAGCTCGCTGGCGTGCTCGGCGATCCAGCGCGTTGCCGCATAGCCGTCTTCGGCGGCCGCCGGAAAGCGATGCTCCGGCGCGTGGCGATAGCCGACGCTGACGAACATCATGCCGGTTCGCCGCACCATGTCGCGGCAGAACGGCTCGTCCGACTGCTCGTCGCCGAGCACCCAGCCGCCGCCGTGGAAATAGACCACGACCGGATGCGGCCCGGGCGTTGCCGGCTTGTAGACGCGATAGGGCAGCGGGCCGTCTGCGCCGGGCAGGGTGCCGTCGACGATCTCGCCGATCGGCCGTCCTGCCGGGCGGCTCTTGTTGAACTCGTTGACGAAGGCGCGTGCGCCTTCCGCGCCCATCGACTCGATCGGCGGCAGGTTGAGCGATGCGAGCAGGTTCAGCACCAGCCGCACGTCCGGCTGCAGGCGTACCACCTCGCCGTCATTGCACTGCGCAGCAACGTAGGGTCCGCTGAGCCTGAAGCCGAGCATGCCGCGGCTGACCACCTCGTCGCAGATGCTGCGATAGGGGCCGACGCCGCCGGTATAGGGCATCAGTCCCTGGACCTTGCCGGGCACGTTGGCGCCCGTGTACCAGGTATTGGCGAGCCGGTGCAGCGTCAGCGTCGAACAGTCCGCCATGTGCCGGCCCCAGCCGGCTTGCGCCGTCTCGGTCGCCTCGATCGTGGTGAAGCCGGCCTCGCGCAGCGCAGCCAGGCGATCCACGACCCAGTCGACATGCTGCTCGATCGAAACCGCCATGTTCGACAGGACCGACGGGCTGCCGGGGCCGGTGATCATGAAGAAGTTCGGGAAGCCCGCGACCGTGAGGCCGAGATAGGTCTCGGGTCCCTTCGCCCACAGGTCGGAGAGCGACTTGCCGCCGCGCCCGGTGATCGGGTGCACGGCGCGGATCGCGCCGGTCATCGCGTCGAAGCCGGTCGCGAACACGATGACGTCGAGGTCGATGCTGCGCCTGGCCGTCGTGATGCCGCCTGCGGTGATCGCCTTGATCGGCTCCTGGCGCAGATTGACCAGCGTGACGTTCGGCCGGTTGTAGGTGGCGTAGTAGTTGGTGTCGAGGCAGGGACGTTTTGCGCCGAAGGGATGATCGTCCGGCGTGAGCGCCGCGGCGGTCTCGGGGTCCTTGACGGCGGCGCGGATCTTCTCGCGGATCAGGTCCTGAACGATCTTGTTGCCGTCGATATCGACGGCCTGGTCGGCCCAGAGCTGCGTGAGGATATAGACGAGATCGCCCTTGCCCCAGGCTTCCTCGAACCGCGCGCGGCGCTCGGCGTCGGTGAGCTGCCAGCTGACGACCGTCTGCTGGGGATAGGGCACTCCGGCCATCGACTGGCGTGCCTGCTCGCGATAGGCGGCGCGATCGCCCTGCAGCAGGCTCATGCGGTCCGACGGCGCCGGGCCGTTATGCGCGGGCAGCGCGAAATTTGGCGTGCGCTGGAACACGGTGAGATGTGCGGCCTGCTCGGCGATCAGCGGGATCGACTGGATCGCCGACGAACCCGTGCCGATCACGGCGACGCGTTTTCCCGCGAGGTTGACGCCGTCATGCGGCCAGCGGCCGGTGAAATAGACCTCGCCCTTGAAGTCCTTGACGCCGTCGATCTCCGGCGGCTTCGGCGCGGAGAGGCAGCCGGTGGCCATGATGTAATGGCGGCAGGAGACCGGTGCGCCATTGTCGGTCGTGAGCTGCCAGCGCTCGGACGCATCGTCCCATCTGGCTTCGGTGACCTTGGTCTTGAAACGAATGTCGCGCCTGAGACCGTAGCGGTCGGCGACGAAGCCGAGATAGCGCAGGATCTCGGGCTGGGTCGCGTATTTCTCCGACCAGGTCCAGGCTGACTCGAGCTCCGGGTCGAAAGTGTAGCTGTAGTCGATGGTCTGGATGTCGCAGCGCGCCCCGGGATAACGGTTCCAGTACCAGGTGCCGCCGACATCGCCGGCCTCATCGAGGGCGACCGTGGAGAAGCCGGCCTTGCGCAGGCGGTGCAAGAGATAGAGGCCGGCGAATCCGGCGCCGACCACGGCGACGTCGACCTGCTGAGCGGTTCCGCGCTCATCGGAGACACGTGTGGCAACCATTGCGTCAGGCATGGCATTCCTCCCGTATGTTTTGTTTTGCCGGCAGGCTATCGCCGCAGGTTCAGCTTGTCATCAGAGCAAGTGCAATCCCCGGTGGTCGTTTGCGGCGGCAGCGTGACCGCGCGAATGTTGCGGCATCACACGCACCGCGATGCACAATGGCCGTGATAGCCCGGGGTAATCAGAGCGCATCCTTCTGTGTATGCTTGCGCTTACAAGCCACGCGTACCGGCCGGGCGTCATGACAGAGTTGAGTGAGCGAACCAAAGCGAACATGGATGTCGTCCTCGAGGAGACGTGCCGCCAATTGCCGCATGGCGGCGATCATGACAGCCGCAGGTTCATCGCCGAGCGCCTGATCGAGGCGGCGCAGTCCGGCCACTCCACGCTCGGCGAGCTCGGCATCGTCGCGCGGCGCGCGCTGGCGGAGTTGATGGGCAAAGGCGGCTAGGCGCGGGCGCGAGGCTTGCCTCGCTGACGGCCGTGGACATAACCTGCCCGGGATCCTTCATCGAGATATTCGAAGATGCGGTCTTTGCTTGCACTCGTTGCGGCTTGCGCAGTCCTGTGTTGCGCACGATCGGCTGCGGCTCAGCCGGTCGGACAGTTTCCATTCGCGCTGACGCGTGAAGGGCAGATGCTCGGCGCCGTGGAAGGCGAGGTGGCGTCGTTCAAGGGACTGGCTTACGCGGCGCCGCCGGTCGGCGCGCTGCGCTGGCGTCCGCCGCAGCCGACGACCGAAAGCTCGGAAATGCGCACCGCTTACGACTATGGTGCGCCGTGCCTTCAACCGTCGCGGCAGGACGCGAGCGAGGATTGCCTGACGCTGAACGTGTTCCGTCCTTTCGGGGTCGACGGCCCATTGCCGGTGATGGTGTTCTTCCATGGCGGCGCCTTCGTCTCGGGCACGGCCAACGATCCGCTGTTCGACGGCGCCAGGCTGGCGCAGGCGGGCCTCATCGTGGTCACCGTGAACTATCGCCTCGGCGCGCTCGGCTGGCTCACTCATCCCGCCGTTTCGGACAGCGGCGGAAACTACGGCCTGATGGACCAGATTGCCGCGCTGCATTGGGTGCACGACAATATCGCGGCCTTCGGCGGCGATCCGAGCAACGTCACTTTGTTTGGCCGCGATGCAGGCGCGACGTCGATCGCGCTCCTGATGCTGTCTGTGCAATCACGCGACCTCTTCCAGAAAGCCATTCTGCAATCGGTGCCAGGTCGGACCCGCCTCCGTTCGGCGCACGAGGCGCAGGCGGTGGGCCGGCAGTTCGCGGCCGCGCTTGGACGAGAGGCGGATTTGCGCGCAGCCGAGCCGCGGCGCGTGCAGGCCGCCGAACAGCAATTGCTGGAGAAGTCGCCGCGCAGCTTCGCGCCGATGATGGATGGGCGTCTGGTGACCGAGGATCTCGCCCCAGCCTTCGCGGCCGGACGTCAAAGCCGCATTCCCCTGATCGTCGGCTCGAACGACGACGAGACGGGCTTCGACAATGAGTCCGATCTCGAGGGGGAGCTTGCGTCGTCCGGCATTCCCGGCGACGAACTGCGAAAGCTCTATCCGGACCTCGCCAGACCTTCGGATCTCGCGGCAAGGTTCTACACCGACAAGGTCTTCTCGGAGCCGGCGCGATTGCTGGCTCGCCTGCACGTTGCGAGCGGTGCGCCGGCGTTTCGCTATCGCTTCGCCTATGTGCCGGAGGCCCGGCGCGCGACTCCGGAAGGTGGCCACGGGCGGGAGTTGCAGTTCATCTTCGGTGCGGAAGGCGTGCCCGGCGCAGGCATCTTGTCGCGACGTGATCGCGCGGTCGCAAGCCGCATGCGCGCCTACTGGATCAATTTCGCGAGAAGCGGCGATCCCAACGGTCCCGACCTGCCGCGCTGGGACGCGGCGGGCGGCGATCGCCTGCTGCTGATCACGAACGATCGCATCGCGAGCGGCGACGATCCGTTGGCGGAGCGTCTCGACCGGCTCGCAGGTGAGGGCAGGAAATGAGTTGGAGTTACGCGGCGAGCTCGACGCGCGGCGCCGGGCTCAGCCGGTCTTCCTCCAGGTAGTCCATCGCGCCGTCCTTCTCGACGGCGTAGAACTGCTGGCCGTCCCTGGACTTGAAGGCGGCGCGGACGACACCGCGGCGGCCCTTGTCACTGTTGACGACGTCCCCCAGCGCAAACTTCCTCATCTCACCACGTCTCACTTGTCTTCAGGCCGACTCCTTCGGCCACACCGGGGATTCTGAGCGGCAAATCGTTAACGGCTTGCTAACCATGCGGGTTTGCCTATGCTCGCCCTTGATCGCGCGGCTGCTGCACGCGCATGTTGCGAACCAGACGAGCCGGCATCCATGACTCGATTTCCGACGTTCTTCCTGTCCCACGGCGGCGGCCCATGGCCGTTCATGGAGGACAGGCGGGTGCAATATGCGAAAACTGCGCAGGAATTCGGCCGGCTGCCGCAGCTTCTCCGGGAGCGACCGAAGGCCGTGCTCGTCATCACCGGACATTGGGAGGCCGATGCCTTCACCGTGTCCAGCTCGCCGCATCCGCCGATGGTCTACGACTACTACGGTTTCCCCGAGCATACCTATCACCTGAAGTATCCGGCGCCCGGCAAGCCCGAGCTTGCCGCAGAGGTGAAGGCGCAGCTCGCGCGCGCCGGCCTCGATTGCCGGGCGGATCCCAACCAGGGTTTCGATCACGGCACATTCGTCCCGCTCGGGCTGATGTATCCGAACGCCGACATGCCGATCGTGCTGCTGTCGCTGAAATCGAGCTACGATGCGGCTGAGCACATCAAGGTGGGACAGGCGATCGCTCCGCTGCGCGACGCCGGCATCCTGATCATCGGCAGTGGGCTCACCTATCACAACATGCGTGGCTTCAACCGGCCGGAGTCCAAGCCGGTCTCGTACGACTTCGAGGCCTATCTGAACGAGGCGATCAGCAACCCGGATGCGGCGCGCCGCAACGCGATGCTGGTCGACTGGGAGAATGCGCCGAGCGCGCGTCTTGCGCATCCGCGCGAGGATCATCTGCTGCCGCTGATGGTGGCGGCTGGTGCTGCCGGCAGCGACGTCGGACGCCGCGTCTTCGTCGACGAGGTCGCGAACGTGGCGATGGCGTCCTATGTGTTTGGCGGGTGACCCCTTCTCCCTTTCCCCGCAAGCGGGGAGAGGCGAAGAAAAAGTGGGCCTCACCCGTATTTCAGCTTCATGAACAGGATGCCGCCGGCGAGCAGCATGGTTATGGCGTTGGCGGCGACGAGGGGCGCATCGCCGGAGAGCAGGCCGTAGGCGAGCCAGAGCGCCAGGCCCAGCACCATGACCAGGAACATGCCGAGCGAGATGTCGCGCGCCGAGCGGGTCTTCCAGACCTTGATGAACTGCGGCGCGTAGGCAACGGTGGTGCAGGTTGCGGCGGCAAAGCCGAGCAGCTTGATCGCGAAGGGGTCCATGCCCGGCTCTATAGCATGGATTCGGCCATGCCTCACGCGCGGGCCGTGATGAGGCGGCGATAGAGCGCGGCATAGTCGCCGGCGCGGTTGCGCCATGAGACGTCGGTCGCAAGCCCGCTTCGTTGCAGCCGGCGCCAGGTCAGCTTGTCGTGGAAGACGGTGTTGGCCTTGCGCAGCGTGCCGGCGAGGGCATCCGCCGTCACCGGGCCGAACTTGAATCCCGTGGCGTCGTGGCCGGACGCATCGGCCTCGCCGATGTCGACGATGGTGTCTTCGAGGCCGCCGACGCGGGAGACGATCGGCACGGCGCCATAGCGCAGCGCGCAGAGCTGGGTCAGGCCGCACGGCTCGAACCGCGAAGGAACGATGAGGGCGTCCGAACCGGCCTGGATCAGATGCGCCAGAATCTCGTCGTAACCGATCACGACGCCGATCCGGCCGGGGTTGGCGCGGGCCGCAGCCTGATAGCGATCCTGCAGATCGCGGTCGCCGCTGCCGAGCAGTGCGAGCTGCATGCCCTGGCGCAAAATGGTCGGAATGGCCTCGAGCAGGAGATCGAGCCCCTTCTGCCAGGACAGCCGGCTGATGACGCCGAGCAGCGGCGCATCGTCGGAGGAATCGAGGTTGAACTGCTGCTGCAGCACCGCCTTGTTCGCGGCCCGGACCGTCAGGTCCTCCGCGCCGAAGCGGTAGGCGATGTGCGGATCTTCCTGCGGATTCCACACCGATATGTCGATGCCGTTGAGGATGCCGCTCAGCACGCCGGACCGTTCGCGAAGCAGACCGCCGAACCCCATGCCGCCTTCGTCGCTCTGGATTTCCTTCGCGTAGGTCGGCGACACCGTGGTGATGCGATCGGCGAATCGCAGGCCGGCCTTCAGGAAGCTGATGCCGCCGAAATACTCCAGGGCCTGAACGTTGAACGAGTCCCAGGGCAGGCCGATCGCTCCGATCAGCTCGCGCGCGAACTTGCCCTGATAGGCCATGTTGTGAATGGTCATCACGGTACCGGGCCGCGGGCGATCGTCGTAGTGCAGATAGGCCGGCGCCAGCGCGGCCTGCCAGTCATGGGCGTGCACGATGTCGGGCACGAACGCCGGAACGAGGCCGTGGCCGATATCGGCGGCGATGCGCGACAGCGCCGCGAAGCGCACGCCATTGTCGGGCCAGTCGATGCCCTCAGGGGTGACGTAGGGGTTGCCGGGCCGGGCATAGAGATGCGGCACGTCGAGCACGAACAGATCGAGCCCGTCATGCGAGCCCGCCAGCAGCCGGCCGGGGCCGCCGAAATAATCCGGCCAGCTCCGGAGTTCCTCCGCGCCCGACACCAGGCGCATCACGTCGGGATAGCCGGGCATCAAGGTGCGCATCTCGACGCCATGCGCCTTCAGCGCAACCGGCAGCGCGCCGGCGACATCCGCAAGGCCACCGGTCTTGACGAGGGGATAGACTTCAGAGGCGACCGCGAGGACGCGAACAGGCGTCATGTATTGAGCCTGTCGATCATCGGCTGGGTGATCAGCGAGATGCCCTGCTCGGTGGTGCGGAAGCGCTTTCCGTCGAGCTCGGGATCCTCGCCGACGACGAGGCCTTCCGGAATCTCGACGCCGCGGTCGATCACGACGTTCCTCAAATGGGCACCGCGACCGACATGCACATAGGGCATGATCACGGCGTTCTCGACATTGGCATAGGAGTTGATGCGCACGCCGGTGAACAGCAGCGAGCGCCGCAGCGAGGCGCCGGAGATGATGCAGCCGCCGGAGACCAGCGAGCTCACCGCCTGACCGCGCCGGCTCTCCTCGTCGTGGACGAATTTCGCGGGCGGCGTGATCTCGGCATAAGACCAGATCGGCCAGGCGCGATCGAACAGGTCGAGCTCGGGCACGACGTCGGTGAGGTCGATATTGGCGGCCCAATAGGCATCCACCGTGCCGACGTCGCGCCAATAGGCGCGGGGGTCGTTGCCGGAGCGGACGCAGGAGGTCGAGTACTGGTGCGCCATCGCGCGGCCGTTCTTGACGATGTAGGGAATGATGTCCTTGCCGAAATCGTGGTTCGAGTTCGGATCCTCGGCGTCGCGCTTGAGCTGGTCGAACAGGAATTTCGCGTCGAATACGTAGATGCCCATGCTGGCGAGCGAGACGTCCGGCTTGCCCGGCATCGGCGGCGGATCTTTCGGCTTCTCCAGGAACGCCTGGATCCAGCCGTTCTCGTCGATATGCATGATGCCGAAGCCGGAGGATTCCGTCCGCGGCATTTCGAGGCAGCCGACGGTGACGTCGGCGCCACTCTCGACGTGCTGACGCAGCATCAGCTCGTAGTCCATCTTATAGATGTGGTCGCCGGCCAGCACCACGATGAAGCGGCAGGCGTGAGTTTCGATGATGTCGATGTTCTGGTACACCGCGTCCGCCGTGCCGACATACCACATGGTCTCGGAGACGCGCTGGCTGGCGGGAAGGATGTCAAAACTCTCGTTGCGTTCGGGGCGGAAGAAGTTCCAGCCCATCTGGAGATGCCGGATCAGGCTGTGCGCCTTGTATTGGGTCGCGACCGCGATGCGGCGGATGCCCGAGTTCACCGCGTTCGACAGCGCGAAATCGATGATGCGGGACTTGCCGCCGAAATAGACCGCGGGCTTGGCGCGCCGGTCGGTCAGCTCAAGGAGCCGGCTGCCGCGCCCGCCAGCCAGGACGAACGCCAGCGCCTGACGGGCAAGCGGCTCGGGTCTCGCGGCACTCATGTCATCCTCCCACAACTCTGGCGCTCGCGAGAAGCCTCCCGGCTGCGCACATTGGAACCGATAGTAATGGCACGAATAGTAAATCGTGAAGGTGGTTGTTGGTTGCGAATGCGCGGGAAGCTTAATGCTTTCCGGGTGTTCGGGCCTCAGGCGCCGTCGCGCCGGTGTCACACGAGGCGAGGTCGCCGAGCTTCGCCGGGCACTGGCTGATCAGAACGGAGGCATGCGTCTTGTGCGGTGCACGCAAATCCCAGGCTTTGACTTGGCGCAAGGATGCCCGATCATGACGCTGCGATCCTTTTCCGAGCGAAAGGTCAGACAGGGAGTAAGACGATGAGGATCTGGAAGACGGCAATTGCCTGCTCGTTGGCCGGCGTGGTCATGGCAGGCCAAATCGGGCAGGCCGCGGCGGGCCCGATGCCGACCAACGTCGCGACGATGAAGGCTGCGGCCGGCGACAACGTCGCGCAGGTGCATTGGCGCGGCGGCGGATGGGGATTTGCTCTTGGCGGTCTCGCAGCCGGCGCGATCATCGGCGGCGCCATCGCCAGCGGCGCGCCTTACGGCTACGGCTATTATGGCCGCCCCTATTATGGCGGCTATGGATATCCGGGCTACGGCTATGGTTATGGCCCAGCGTATTACGGCTATGGCTACAGACCAGTCTATGCCTATCCGCGATACTATCGGCCCTATCGTCCGTATTACGGCTATGGCTATTACCGGCCATACCGGGTTTATCACCGCCATTATTACCGCAGATATTGGTGAGCACCGCGGCTAGAACGAGAGTCACACGATCAAGCTCATGCTTGCTAGATGCATGAGCTTGATCGCGGCGAGATGCAATGGGCCGGGCTTGAGGCGAAGCTCGCGCATGTCGCCGCTCTTCGTCCCGCTCGATCTGAGCTTGCGCTGGTCAACGCGGCGAGTTTTGTTCGGCGAGAATAGAACCCGAGCCATCATTGGTCGATTTGACCGAGGCCAGTTCGGCAGACGCAGAGCGTCGAAGCACGCAGGCTGGTCCTTCGCAAACAGAAACAATGTGTGATGGCATGCCGCCTGGCGGACGGCAGTTTTCCAGGAACTTCAGGGAACAAGCGACGTTTGCAGCGCCGGGCAAGGGTCAACCGGGAGCGGTGCCGTGCGAGCGCAGCCGACTTTATTGCTTGGTCTCGTGACTTCATCCCTTGCCTTCATGTCCGTTGCAAAGGCCGAAAGCGGGCTCGCCTCCTATTACGGATACGGGAAGGCCGGCAGAGGCGGCGAGTTGACCTGCGCCCATCGCACGCGCCCGTTCGGCAGCGTGCTCAAGGTGTCCTACAGCGGACGCACGATCCAATGCCGCGTCAACGATCGCGGTCCCTTCATCCGCGGGCGGATCGTCGATCTCTCGGTGCCGGCCGCCCGCGCGCTCGGCATGATGAGCGCGGGCGTGGTGAGGGTCTCGGTGGAATAGGCCTCTGAGCGCGCTATAGTGCCGCCCCAAAGCAAGGGGGCGCCATGGCCAGGATCAGGGTGGGAGTCGTCGGCTGCGGCTTCGTGTCGGAGCTGCACATGCATGCGTTCCGGCGCGTTTATGGCGTGGACGTCGAGGTCGCGGCGGCTGCGGCGCGTGGTGACCACGTCGTTGAATTCGCCGATCGACACAACATCCCGCGCGTCTATCGTAGTTTCGCCGATCTGATCGCGGACGCCGATCTCGACGTCATCGACATCTGCACGCCGCCCAATCTCCATGCCGGGATGATCGTCGGCGCGATGCAGGCCGGCAAACATGTGATCTGCGAAAAGCCCTTCGCCGGCTATTTCGGCCGCGAGGGCGACGAGCAGCCCATCGGCAAGCACGTGCCGAAGGCGCTGATGTATGAGCGCGTGCTGGAAGAGATGGACGCGACACGCGCCGCGATCGAGCGGACAGGGAAGCTCTTCATGTACGCCGAGGACTGGATCTACGCGCCGGCGGTGACCAAGACCGCGGAGATCATCAGGGCGACGAAAGACAAGATCCTGTTCATGAAGGGCGAGGAAAGCCATTCCGGCTCGCACGCCGCCCATGCCGCGCAATGGGCGATGACCGGCGGCGGCTCGCTGATCCGGATGGGCTGCCATCCGCTCTCGGCCGTGTTGTATCTCAAGCAGGTCGAAGCGAAGGCGCGCGGCGAGACCATCCGCGTCGCCAGCGTCACCGGCGACGTCGGCAACGTCACCGCCGGCCTCAAGCCCGAAGAGCGGAGCTACATCAAAGCCGATCCCGTCGACGTCGAGGACTGGGGAACGCTGACGGCGACCTTCTCCGACGGCACCAAGGCCACCGTGTTCTCCGGCGACATGATCATGGGCGGCGTGCGCAATCTGATCGAGACCTATACGAGCGGCGGCTCGCTGTTCGCCAACATCACCCCGAACACCCATCTGATGAGCTACCAGACCAGTGAGGAGAAGCTCGCGGGCGTCTACATCACCGAGAAAGTCGACCGCAAGACCGGCTGGCAATATGTCTGCCTCGAGGAGGAATGGACGCGCGGGTACTTGCAGGAGATCCAGGACTTCATGGAATGCGTCGCGACCGGACGACAGCCGCTGTCGGACCTCGCGCTCGCGTATGAGACGATCAAGGTGAACTATGCCGGCTATTGGGCGGCGGAGGAGGGACGGCGGGTGGTGCTGTAGGGTGATCGTCGCCGCGATGGGACTGTGCTCCTTTGCCCCGCAAACGGCAGGGCTATCGCATTTGAGAGCCTTTCCCTGCGGCCATCCTTCGAGACGCGCGCCTTTGGCGGGCCCTCAGGATGAGGACCGAGTGCGTGACAGTGTTTCCACAAGCAAAGCTGCCGCTTAGCCTCATCCTGAGGAGACCGCGAAGCGGTCGTCTCGAAGGACGAGGCGCTCGCTCAGGCCTTGCCAAGAACGCATATGCGATAGCCCCTGCCGCAAGCGGAGAGAGGCGAAAGCCCGTCACGTCCCGTAGGTCGAGCCCTTCGGCAGCGGGAACACCGGGTCCTGTGTCCTGATGTTGGTCGGCCACACCACCGAGATGTGCTCGCCCGCGTTCTGCATCACCACCGGTGTCGAGCGTTCGTTCTGACCGGAGAGCGGCGTGCCCGGCGGGAAGAATTTGACGCCATAGCCCTGGATGGTGCCGCCGGCGGGGATGTCGACGTCGAGCGCCGCTTTGCGGATGGCCTCGGGCTCGAAGCTGCCGTACTTCTCCTTGGCGACCGGCAGCACGTTGTTGAGCAGCACCCAGGTCTGGTTGAAGCCCATCGAGCAGTGTGGCGGCACGTCCGTCGCACCGGTCTTCGCCTTGTAGCGCGTGACCATGGCGTTGATCAGATCGCCCATGCCCGGCGCGAGCTTGGCGGGGTCGAGCAGTTGCGCCGGCACCGGGTCGATGTTGCAGAAATTGTCGATATCGGCCCCGAAGGTGGCGCGCAGCTTGTCGAGCTGGCTGTAGCCGGCGCCGGCGCCGAACAGCATCTTGAAGCGCAGGCCGCTCTCACGCGCCTGGCGCAGGAACAGGGTGATATCAGGGTTGTAGCCGGCATGCGAGATCACGTCGGCCTTGGCGCGCTTGATCTTCGTGACGAGCACCGACAGGTCCGGCGCCGATGCCGAATAGCCCTCGCGCAGCACCACCGGCATGCCGGCCTGCTTGGCATAGGCTTCGTCGGCCGTGGCGACGCCGACGCCGTAGGGGCCGTCCTCGTGGATCAGCGCGACCTTGACCTCCTTCGGGTCCATGCCGAGCTTGGCTTTCGCATGTTCGTTGATGAAGCTTGCAAAGGCCTGCCCGTACTGATCCGAATGGATCTGCGCGCGAAACACGTATTGCAGGTTCTTGTCCTTGAACACGGCGGTCGAGACCGCGGTCGTGATCCAGAGGATCTTCTTCTGCTGCTCGACCTTGGCCGCGAGCGGCACCGCATGCGAGCTCGCATAGACGCCGTTGAGGATGTCGATCTTCTCCTGGCTGATCAGCCGTTCGGCCTCGTTGATCGCAACGTCGGGTTTGCTCTGGGAATCCGCGGCGACCGGAGCAATCTTGTATTTGCCGCCGATACCGCCTTTCTCGTTGACGAGATCGATCGCGATCTGTGCGCCGATCGACGAGGCGACCGAGCCGCCCGCGGCGAAGGGGCCGGTGAGGTCGTAGATCAGGCCGATGCGTAGAGTCTCGGCTTGCGCCTGGGCCCGTGTCCAATCGAGGCTGAGTGCGGCGGCGGCAGCCGCCGAGCTCTTCAGCAGCTGCCTGCGTGAAGTCGGCATCCTATCCTCCCTCAAAACCGTCTTATGATTGATTGCTATTTTTTGCGAAGTATTGGGAGGGGAGTACGGAAAGTCAACATCGCCCAAGGTTGATGAGGCGGCGGCATCGAACGCAACTGCGAAGGCCAAGAAGCCCAGCGCTCCGTGCGATGCAGGCGCCGACATGCTGCGGCCGCAGATCACAGCGCGCGGCGCGGATGGAAAGCATCGGGCGCCGACGGTTCACGTCGGCGTCCTTGATTGCGGGTCCCTCGCTCTTGCTCAGCCGGGCCCTGCGCCTTGCGTCGCAGTATACACTGCGTAGAGCGATTGGCTGGCGGCCATGAAAAGACGGTTTCGTTTCGGGCCGCCGAAACAGACGTTGCCGCAGACTTCAGGCAGGCGGATGCGGCCGAGCAGCTTGCCCTCCGGCGACCACACGGTCACGCCGCTGTAGCCGACGGCGCGGCCGGCATTGCTGGAAGCCCAGAGGTTGCCATTGACGTCGCAGCGCAGGCCATCCGGTCCGCACTTCACGCCGTCGATCATGCAATCGCTGAACTTCTTGAGATTGGAGAGTTTGTTGTCGCTGCCGACGTCGAACACGAAGATCTCGCCCTTGCCGCCGGGACCGGTGTCTCCAGGCCCTTTGCCGGTCGAGGCGATGTAGAGCTTCTTGTAGTCGGGCGAGAAGCAGAGCCCGTTCGGGTCGGGCACCTGGTCCTCGGTGACGACGAGATCGATGCGGCCGGAAGGGTCGATGCGATAGCAGTTGGTCGGCAGCTCGCGCTTGCCCGGCACGAAGCCGGCCGGCTGCCCGATCCGCGGATTGAGCTTGCCGCCCGCATTGCTCGGGCCGCCCGCGACGTCGGGCTCGCCCTCATAGAGCTGGCCGCCATAGGGCGGATCGGTGAACCAGTAGCTGCCATCGGGATGCGCGGCGATGTCGTTCGGCGAGTTCAGCCGCTTGCCCTGGTAGGAATCGGCCAGCACCGTGGCGGTGCCGTCATGCTCGTAGCGCGTCACCCGGCGCGTCAGGTGCTCGCAGGAGAGCTGGCGGCCCTGGAAGTCGAAGGAGTTGCCGTTGGAATTGTTGGACGGCGAGCGGAATATGCTGACGCGGCCGTCGTCCTCGCTCCAGCGCATCTGCCGGTTGTTGGGAATGTCGCTCCACAGAAGATACCGGCCCTGCGCGCTCCAAGCCGGGCCTTCGGCCCATAGCAGTCCGGTGTACAGACGCTTGATCGCGGTGTTGGGCTGCGCGAGATCGTTGAAGGACGGATCGACTGCGATGATGTCGGGGTCCCAGAAATAAGTGGTCGGCGCGCCGTGGGGGCCGAAATCGCGCGGCGGGGTGGTGATCGTCGTCGGCGGGGCGGCAGGCCCGGTCTGGCCCAGTGCGGGACTGCCTCCGGCCAAGGTCGCCGCGGCGCCGAGCGCCAGTCCCCGGACAAGTGTTCGTCGTGAAAGCGCAGTATCCTGCTCACGCTGCTCGTGGTCACGAGCCTCTTGGCGTGTCATCGCGTCCTCCCGATCATGTTCGCTGGCCGGTTGATCCGGCCGAGCCGGAACGGAGGTTAATGCGGTCCGCCACCGGTTGCGAGGGGTGGAATCGGTTTCTCCGCGCGAGGTCAGGCCGCAATCCGGTCATATTCGCTTGCGTTTGGAATGGCGGCGCTTCGCACTTGCATTGCGTCGCCAGCGAAGCTCGGAAATGTTCCGCGAGATCGGACAAAATTTTCTGCGGCAAAGCGCAGCATGCAACGCGTTCGCCCCATCTCAAGCCTTGATTTCGTGCCTATTGCCACGCAGAAACCAGCCGGGGGCGACGGACGGAGTTGATCGTGGCTGGCGTCATCGTATTGGTCTCGTTGCTGGGAATCGCGTTCGCGGCCGGCTATTTCACGCGTGAATTCATCTCCAGCAAACGACGTGCGGAGGCACGCCGCTGGCGTGAGTATAGTGAGCCGGATTGGCTTCCCGCCAACGCCCCGGCCAACACCAACGAGATCGCACGCGCCACGGCGGCTGCCGTGGTCACCGGCGAGCTCGGTCAGATGCTGAACCGCTGGGAGACGAGGGCCCGCGCCCGCCGTGCGGGATAGCTGGCCGAATTGCTTCGCTCCATCCGGGCACCAAGGGCGCGCGTTGCTTGTCGGGCAAACGGCATGCGAGTTGGATTGATCGTGACGATGCGGCTTGGTCCGTCGTGCTTGCCGCGATGACGCTGCGGGCGACGAGCCGGCTTGCAGCGGATACCTCCAAGCCGATGTCTATGTCCCGGCCGCGAGCGCCCTCGCCGCGAGCTGCTTCCGCTTTTTGCCCGCCGTCGATATCAATGCGTCCTTGCGTTCCGCCTTGCTTTCCTCCTGCAGCAGATCGATGAAGGCGCGAAGCCCGGCCGTCATATGGCGGTGACGGGGATAATACAGGCGCAGGCCAGGGAATGGCGGTGTCCAATCGTCCAGCGCGGCTTGCAAGGCTCCGGTGGCGAGATATTTAGCCACCCAGAAATCGCTGACAAACGCGAGGCCTAGTCCTTCAAGCGCGGCTTCAACCATCAGAGCGTCATTGTCGAGCGTGAGCCTACCCGGCACGTCCACGGTGATCTCCTCCCCGCGCTTCTCGAACTCCCAGCGATAGAGCTTGCCGCCCGGCATCCGCCTGCGGATGCAGGCGTGACTGAGGAGATCCGAAGGCGACCTCGGCAATGGATTGCGTGCGAAATAATCCGGCGCGCCAACGACGATGAAACGGGAGGCCGGACCGCAGGGAATGGAGACCATGTCCTGCGGCACGGCTTCGGCCAGTCGAATTCCGGCGTCGAAACCTTCCGCGACAATATCGATGTGACGCCCCTCCAGAACAAGTTCGACGTTCATGTCGGGATAGCGCCGCAGGAATTTCCCGACGACGGGGCGAAGGATCTGGTGCGCAGCGCGCTCCTTCAGATTGATGCGAAGCGTTCCCGTCGGGGTGTCGCGAAACGCGTTCACATCTTCAATCGCGCCGGCAATCTCACGCAACGCGGGGCTAACCCGTGCGAGGAAACGCTCACCCGCTTCCGACAGCGACACGCTGCGCGTCGTGCGATGGATGAGGCGGACGCCGAGCCGTTTTTCGAGCGCGGCGACCGCATGGCTCAGGGCCGAGGGCGAAATGCCGAGCTCAGTCGCGGCCGCGCGAAAACTGCGATGCGCCGAAATCGCGGCAACGGCGTGCAGCTCGAAAAGACCGGTGTGAGGCATTGTGCGATATCTTGCATCAGGTCATGCCATTTTATGCCGATTATCGCATTAATCAACCCGACTATATTGAGCCCACAATCGCGACCCGAAGGACATCTCACATGGCAAAGACCTTCCTCATCACCGGCGTTTCGTCGGGCTTCGGCAGGGCATTGGCGGAGGCTGCGTTGAGCGACGGCCATGCCGTTGCCGGCACCGTGCGCAACGACGCCGACAAGCAGGGCTTCCAGGCGCTCGGTCGCGGCGCGCATGCGGTGCTCCTGGACGTCACCGATACCGAGGCGATCGCGCCTGCGGTTGCTGACATCGAAAGCCGGCTCGGTACGATCGACGTGCTCGTGAACAATGCGGGCTATGGCCACGAGGGCATCCTGGAAGAATCGTCCATGGACGATCTGCGACGCCAGTTCGAGGTCAATGTGTTCGGCGCCGTGGCGATGATCCAGGCCGTGCTGCCTTCCATGCGAAAGCGCCGTGCCGGACATATTCTGAACATTACGTCGATGGGCGGGATCATGACGCTGCCGGGCTTGAGCTATTACCACGGCAGCAAGTTTGCTCTGGAAGGGATCTCCGAATCCCTTGGCAAGGAAGTCAAGGGGCTCGGGATCAAGGTCACCGCGGTCGAGCCCGGCAGCTTCCGCACCGACTGGGCCGGTCGATCGATGGTGAGGGCGGCACGATCGATAGGAGACTACGACGCGATCATCGAACCGATCCGCAAACGGCGCATGGAGCTGAGCGGCAAACAGGTCGGCGATCCCAGGAAGGCCGCGCTGGCGATGCTGAAAGTCGCGCTGTCGGCAGATCCGCCGGCGCATCTGCTTCTCGGCAGTGACGCCGTGCGGCTGGTCGACGAAAAGATGAAATCGTTGCAGGCCGAGCTCGATGCATGGAAAGGCGTTTCGCTTTCCACCGATGTGGCGTGACGCGTACCCGCACGCGGCCGGCGTTTTGAGCGCGCCGGGACAAGCCAGCGGCCGACAGGCCAACCAGGTCAGCCTTCCTGACCATCTTTTGGCGTTGCAGTTGCGGCCGTTTCTCGTCTAGAAACGGCCGTATCGGTCCTCCTGGCAACCAACCGTCAACGGTTTTCGCCGAGGATTTCGGGGCTCAAAAGGGTCTGGCAATGCTGATTCGCGGCCAAATCGAGGGGATTTCGGGGGAGGTGGCTCTGGCCGCCGCCACGACCTCGGCCGCGTTGCTGCCCACCCTCCTTATTGGCGGCCTTCTTCTTACTTGCCCCTGAGGGCCGGCTGGGCGCCACGCGCCTGGGCGCTCAGGGGTTGGTCGAGATCACCAGACACCTCAAGCGCCAAGGGACTAAAACGGTCTGAACGGCGCAAACGCTCAAAAGGAAATTTCGTATGGCCACCCAGAACAAGTCCGAGAGGGACCGCGTCATCATTTTCGACACCACGTTGCGCGACGGCGAGCAGTGCCCCGGTGCCACCATGACCTTCGAGGAGAAGCTCGAGGTTGCCGAGTTGCTGGATGATATGGGCGTCGACGTCATTGAGGCCGGCTTCCCGATCACCTCCGAAGGCGACTTCCAGGCGGTCAGCGAGATCGCCCGCCGCTCCAAGAACGCGGTCATCGCCGGACTGTCGCGCGCCCATCCCGCCGACATCGACCGCTGCGCCGAGGCGGTGAAGTTTGCAAAGCGCGGCCGCGTCCACACCGTGATCGCCACCTCGCCGCTGCACATGCGGGTGAAGCTGAACAAGACCCCGGAGCAGGTGGTCGAGACCTCGGTCGCCATGGTCGCGCGCGCCCGCAACCAGATCGACGACGTCGAATGGTCGGCCGAGGACGGCACCCGCAGCGAGATGGACTTTTTGTGCCGCATCGTCGAGGCCGTGATCAAGGCCGGCGCCACCACGGTGAACATCCCCGACACCGTCGGCTACACGGTGCCGGAGGAATACACTCACTTCATGAAGACGCTGATCGAGCGCGTGCCGAATTCAGACAAGGCCGTGTTCTCCGTGCACTGCCACAACGACCTCGGCATGGCGGTTGCGAACTCGCTGGCCGGCATCGTCGGCGGCGCGCGCCAGGTCGAGTGCACCATCAACGGAATCGGCGAGCGCGCCGGTAACGCCGCGCTCGAAGAGATCGTGATGGCGATCAACGTGCGCAACGACAAATTCCCCTACTGGAACAAGATCGACACCACCCAGCTCACCCGCGCCTCCAAGCTGGTGTCTGCGGCGACCTCGTTCCCGGTGCAGTACAACAAGGCAATCGTCGGCCGGAACGCCTTCGCGCATGAGAGCGGCATCCACCAGGACGGCGTGCTGAAGGACGCTTCCACCTACGAGATCATGCGGCCGGAGATGGTCGGCCTGAAGCAGTCCTCGCTGGTGCTCGGCAAGCATTCCGGCCGCCACGCCTTCGTGCACAAGCTGGAGGAGATGGGCTACAAGCTCGGCCCCAACCAGCTGGAAGATGCGTTCACGCGGATGAAGGCGCTGGCCGACCGCAAGAAGGACATCTACGACGAGGACATCGAGGCGCTGGTCGACGAGGAGATGGCGGCGTCCCACGATCGCATCAAGCTGACCTCGCTGACCGTGATTGCCGGCACCCATGGCCCGCAGCGCGCGACCATGAAGCTCGACGTCGACGGCCAGATCAAGATCGAGGAGGCCGAGGGCAACGGTCCGGTGGACGCGGTGTTCAACTGCATCAAGCGCCTTGTGCCGCACGAGGCCAAGCTGGAGCTGTACCAGGTCCACGCCGTCACCGAAGGTACCGATGCGCAGGCCGAAGTCTCGGTGCGGCTGTCGCATGACGGCCGTTCGATGACGGCGCGGGCGGCGGACCCGGATACGCTGGTGGCCTCGGCCAAGGCCTATCTCGGCGCGCTCAACAAGATCGTCATGAAGCGCCAGCGCGATACGGTGACGGCGGCGGCGGCGAGCTGACACTGCTGGTCTTCGCCTCTTCCGCTTGCGGGAGAGGCCGACGCTCTCCGGGCGATGCGAAGCATCGTTCCTGGGGCGGCGGGCGAGGGCTCCTGCCGAACGGGGATTGTCCCGTTGCGCATACACCCTCTCGCCAACCCTCTCCTGCATGCGGGAGAGGGCGCGCACCGGTGCTTGCGGCGTTCACCATGAATAGCTGTCCTGCTAAGGGCCAATAGCGGCCGCCTGCGCGAGCCGCTATTGATGCAGTCGGCATAAGATTGGCTACCCGCACCGCCGGGCGGCTCAAACAACAACAGGGAGAGACTATGCGCACTTTAGCGATCGCCGCGTCCATCGCGGCACTGGCACTCGGACTTGCCGGGCCGGCATCGGCTCAATCGCCGATCATCATCAAGTTCAGCCACGTCGTCGCCACAGACACGCCGAAGGGCAAGGGGGCGGAGAAGTTCAAGGAGCTCGCCGAGAAGTACACCGGCGGCAAGGTCAAGGTCGAGATCTATCCGAACTCGACGCTGTACAAGGACAAGGAAGAGCTCGAGGCGCTGCAGCTCGGCAGCGTGCAGATGCTGGCACCGTCCAACTCCAAGTTCGGACCGCTCGGCATCCGCGAGTTCGAGGTGTTCGATCTGCCCTACATTCTTCCGGACCTGAAGACGCTGCGGAAGGTGACGGAAGGCCCGCTCGGCACAAAGCTGCTCAAGCTGCTGGACGCCAAGGGCATCACGGGACTTGCCTATTGGGACAACGGCTTCAAGCAGATGAGCGCCAACAAGAAGCTGGTGACGCCGGCCGACTATCAGGGCGTCAAGTTCCGCATCCAGTCCTCGCGCGTGCTGCAGGCCCAGTTCAAGGCGCTCGGCTCGCTGCCGCAGGTGATGGCGTTCTCTGAAGTCTACCAGGCGCTGCAGACCGGCGTGGTCGACGGCCAGGAGAACACCTGGTCGAACATCTACACCCAGAAGATGCACGAGGTGCAGAAGTACATCACCGAGACCAATCACGGCTACATCGGCTACGTCGTGATCGTGAACAAGAAGTTCTGGGACGATCTGCCGGCCGACATCCGCGACCAGCTCACCAAGGCGATGAAGGAAGCGACCGCCTTCAGCAATGCGCAGTCGCAGAAGGAAAACGACGACGCGCTCGCCGAGATCAAGAAGAGCGGCAAGAGCGAGATCATCAAGCTCACGCCGGAGCAGAACGAGGCGATGCGCAAGGCGATGGAGCCGGTCTACAAGGATGCCGCCAGCCGGATCGGCCAGCCGCTGATCGACGAGTTCCAGAAGGAAGCCAAGAGCACCACGAACTGATCCGACGGACGATGAATGATGAACGAAGGCTTCCGTGCGAGCTGCACGGAAGCCTTCTTGTTGCGAATGATTTCCGATCGCGGCTGGAGGTAAAATCGGCCGTTACATCTTCGTAACAACGCGCTCCCTGTCCAAGTTGTAAGTTGCGCGTCAGCCGCGCCGCGCTCATCCTCAGCGTACCCTTCCAGAGGAGGTCCGTATGAGGAAGTTCACCATCGCCGCCATCGCCGTGCTCAGCATCGCCGGCTCGGGCGCGGTCTATGCCCAATATCATCGCCCGTGGATGGAGCATGCCCGCCACATGCGCATGAACCCCGAGGACCGCGCCGCCTTCGTCGACGCGCGGATCGCCGCCGTCCATGCCGGGCTGAAGCTCAACGCCGATCAGGAGAAGCTGTGGCCGCCGGTCGAGGCTGCCGTTCGGGATTTCGCCAAGCTGCGCATCGACCGCGCCAATGCGCGCATGAATGCCGGTCCCGGTGATGCCGACAAGCCGGAAGATCCGATCGCCCGCCTGCGCCAGCGCGCGGAGGACATGGGCGCCAGCTCCGCCGCCCTGAAGAAGATCGCCGATGCCGCCGATCCGCTCTACAAGACCCTGGACGACGGCCAGAAGCGGCGCCTCGCCGTGCTGACCCGCCACCGCGGCCCGTTCGGCGGCGGCGAAGACGGCCCACGGCACCGCCACTTCATGGACCGCATGGACCGCATGATGGATCGGGGCATGGACCACTTCCACCATGACCGTTTCGACCGTGACGGCGGTCCGGACCGGGACCGCGAGGGCCGGCTCTGAGCGGCTCGGGTCTCCGGCCATTAACCTTGGCGAAGCCGCTGGAATCCAGCGGCTTTTCGCATTTCTAGGTTTGTGGACGAAGCCTTGGAAAACTTGCACCCGATCGCTTGCCATCCCCGGATCGCTTTGCTAAACGACCGGCCTCGCAAGGCTTTGACCGCCTTTCGGGCGCATAGCTCAGTTGGTAGAGCAGCTGACTCTTAATCAGCGGGTCCCAGGTTCGAGCCCTGGTGCGCCCACCACCCTTAAGAGATTGGCCCGCAAGGGCTTTTTTAAATTCCTCGGCAGAACAAACCGGGTCTCGTGCGACGCTTTTAATGGTCGTACGTCGCACGCCGTGCGACGAGTCGGATAATTAGGGGCCGAAGCCTATCCACCGCTGAAACACGCCAGCCAAATGAGACCTACCGGTCTGTGTTCAGCCATGCCTTCCTTCCGCACCTGCAATTCAAGCCTGTCGATGCCGGAATCGGTGCGAGCCGCATTGCGGGCGCGGTAGTGTTCACGATGGTCTGCGCGCTTCGGTATGAATGCCCTGTGATGTTGCAGATCGTCAGCAAGTCGCAGCCAGCCCGATCGAGAAGCATGACGCAGGTATCACGTAGGTCTTGGTCGTGCTTTTGGTCGAGTTCGCCGGCGCCGTTGAGGAACATCAGAGCGGGGCAAGGCTTCAGACGCCATGCTGTCTCATGGCCATTGCTGTCGCGTGCGGTCTGCGCATCCAGCCATTCCGCCAATGCGCGCTTGCGCTGATCGACCGCTCGAGCGCGCTGCGCCTTGTTCTCCTCGTCGAGAGGAATAGGGGCGAACAGCCCGTCGACATTCTTAATCAGTTCGGCGTTCAGTCGCTCTGCGCGGACAATTGCCTGGCGCGCGTTGTCGCGCGCGAGAAAGCCGAAGATTGCGACGACCCGGGCGGTCGACACCCAATGGCGATAGGTACTCTCGTCGTAAGGCTCACCATTGTCCTCGTTGACCACGAGCTCGGGTGGGACCTTACCCAGTTGAAGCCGAAGCTTGAGTTCCTTTATTCGTGCACGCGAGGCATTTAGCCGTGCGCTGAGTTGTGGCGCCTCTTTGATGTCGACAAGCTCGCCGGTCTTGCTCTGCCGGAACGCGTGCCGGCCCTCGACGTCGCTCTCATTGCGCATAGTTAGACGGTCAGTCTGACGTTGCCCGGTGAACAACGCAAGATGGAAGCTGTCCCCCACCGAGGGCCGGTCGATCGCATCGGCTGCTGCGACCCAAGCCGAAAATTCGGACATCGCAACCTGTACGATGCGTCCGTCCGGATGATCGAACTCCATGCCTTCTCGCGGGTTGGGTCCGAGACGCCACAAGACGCTTTCCTGTCCCCAAGTGAATGCCGCTGAGAGCGTGGCTATCATCGAGAGCGCCATATGATGGCCGCGAGCCGATTTCGCATAGTTATAGAAGGCTCGGAACTCCGGTTTGCCGATTGATGTCGGAGTGGCAGTCGCGATCGCCTCGAGTTCTCGAACGGGCTCGGCTACGCCGAGCAGCTTGGCGGCACGGATTTCGGCACGCATCTTCGCCGCGGATTCGCGTGATTGCGGTCGGTACAAGATAGCGGAGATACATTTGCGATAGGAAGATTGCGAGGCGGACGACAACGCCTTGAACTCAACCGACTTGCTCCAATCGTCCAGAAGATCTTCGATCGTAGAACGCTTCCGGATCGTAATTTTCTTTGGCAGCTTGCCAGCACGGCGAGCCGCCTCAATTTCCGACTTTCGCTTGTCTGAAAAGTCTGAGGCTTCTTGGAGATTGAACCGCGCACCGACCGGACGTCCTTTTTCATCGTATTGCCTTCCGTCTTTGCGCGACCTGGACGCAGAGATGCCTGTCGAAGGCATCGTACATGGGAACTGGCGCATTTCCTGGCGTCGGCTGGATGCAAGTTCGCTTAGGACTACTTCTTCAGCTGCGCGGTCGACTCTGCTGAGGCAACGACTTTACTGCAAGAAAGCGTCCTTTTCTTCGACTTGACCTATACAAAACGCAAAAAAAGCGGTGGTCGTTTGATATCGACGCTGGCGCGTTGATAAGCATATCCAGTTAGCGGAGGTGGCTGATAGTTTCCGGCCTGTTGATGAGCTCCTGTTGGGGATACGTGCTCACCTTGCAGTTCTCGCCGTGCTCGCTGATATCTTCGATCTCTCGCGTCCGCCATGCCATTGGGAGTAGCAGAGACTTCGACGAGCCGCTTCCGCGCGGGTGATCATACCTTATTGAAATTGAAATGTGCCCTCGAGGGTTGCAAACGTCTCGCGGAGATAGGCCGAGGGCGGGCGTTTTCCATTGTCCTTGCTCCAGGCGTCGACCGCCAGACGAAACGCGCCCACAGTGACCATTGCGGCAATACGCAAGGACTTTCGATGCTTCGCTTGCGGCCACTTCTCGCAAAGCGCCTCGAAGATCGCTTGCTCCTGGGCGACATACTTTGCGTGACTCGCCGACATCAGGGCAGGGCTCGATCGGATGACACGATCCAGCACGATGCTTTGATCCGAATGGTAGCTGCTAGTTAGTTTCAGAAGCGCATTCTTCACAGTATCGACGGGCGTTTGGTGAGGCGGTTCGGCGATTACGGCCGCACGCATCAGGTGCGTGAAGTTGCTTTGCCAGACCAGGATGATGTCTTCTTTGGACTTGAAATAATAGAAGAACGTCCTTCGGGAAATCCCCGCCGCTTCGGCGATCGCTTCCAAGGTCGTGTTCTCATATCCGTCGGTCATGAACAGCCGAAGTCCAGTCTCTGCGATCCGCGCCAGCGTCTCGCGGCGTTTACGCTCCCGCACTCCCTCTTCGGTCTCCTGTCGATCACCCAACATCACGCCCTTCAGATTGCCACTTGAAATATTGCACTCGGTGCAATATTTATTTTCGCACAGAGTGTAACGTTTTGCAAGGAGTGGGTCGTGAACGTGTCAAACCGAACGAGCGGCGAGGCAGGCCGCGTTATCGTCACCGGAACGGGCGGATTGGGGTTCGAGACCGGACTGGCACTGGCCAAACTCGGTTGGAAGGTGATCATCGCCGGACGGCATGCAGGCAAGGGCACTGCGGCTGTCAAGGAAATCAAAAGCCAGGTTCCAGAGGCGTCGCTTGTCTTCGAACAAGTCGATCTTGCCGATCTGGCGTCCATTGCAGCCTTCGGTCGTCGGTTGAACGCGGTCTACGACCGCGTTGACATGTTGATTAACAATGCGGGTGTCATGACCCCGCCCAGGCGACGGGTCACCGTCGACGGGTTCGAACTGCAGTTCGGGGTCAATTATCTGGGACATTTGCCCTGACGTCACACATGCTTCCGCTATTGCGCAGAGGAAGGGCACCTAAGGTGATCAGCGTGTCGAGCATCGCGAACCGCGACGCTCGGATCAATTTCGAGGATCTGCAGAGCGCGCGCGCATACAAGCCCTTCGAGGCCTATGGACAGTCAAAACTCGCGCAACTCATGTTCGCATTCGAACTCCAGCGACGCAGCCAGGAGAACGGCTGGGGTGTCGCAAGCCTGGCCGCGCATCCAGGGCTGGCGCGTACGGAGATCATCCCGAACGGTTCTGGAAGACTAAGCAGCTCCTTCCTGCTTCGTCAGCTGTTGTGGTTCGTTTTTCAATCCCCTGCCCAAGGCGCGTGTCCGACGTTGTCTGCAGCGACGTCGCCCGCCGCGAACCCGGGAGGCTACTACGGGCCAGATAGGTGGAATGAGGTTCGCGGCAGTCCGGCCCCTGCGCGGATTCCCGAGCGCGCGCAGGATCGCAAGGATGCTGCTCAACTTTGGGACCTGTCGGAACGTTTGATCGGAATTTCATTCGGAGAATCGAACTCCGCGGATTTCCTACTTCAACAAACGGCATCCGGGTGATCGACGCCGCGCAGACAAGTTCGGAAATAATCGCGACATGCAGCCGCCTTGGAGTGTCGCCTAATCAGCTCTGCTCGCGGACGAGGCTTCTCTCTCCGTCGATGCGAAAACGGATCGCCCCACGGTCCAATCGATACCGCGACACAATGACGCCGAGATCAAAACTTGAATTCCCGCACTCAGTGTAAATAATATCGCACCGAGTGCAAAGTATAGTTCATGGGATGAGGCGAGACATGAAGCTCAACATCAATGGCCAAGGCTTGACGATAGACGTTGATCCGGACACGCCTCTTCTCTGGGCGATCCGCGATCATCTGCATATGACCGGTACGAAGTACGGCTGTGGGATCGCGCAATGCGGTGCCTGCACCGTCCTGGCCGACGGCCATGCCGTTCGCTCCTGCTCGCTATCTATCGAAAGTGCGCAGGGAATGCAGATCACTACGATCGAGGGGCTTGGGGGCGATCACCCGCTCCAGCGCGCATGGATCAAGCGCGATGTCGCGCAATGCGGGTACTGCCAGTCCGGCCAGATCATGCAAGCGGCAGCGCTGCTTGCCGCAAATCCAAAGCCAACCGACTCGGACATCGATGTTGCCATGGCTGGCAATGTCTGTCGCTGCGGGACTTATCAGCGAATCAGGGCGGCCATCAAAGACGCGGCAGGAGTGGTCTAATGACGTCGCCTCGAACGAAATCCAGCGCTCTCGCCCTCACAAGACGCAAGCTCGTGCTGGGCGGCAGCCTGGTCGGCGGCGCCCTGATCATCGGGTACACCGCAATGAACTTCGGTGCGGTGGCATCGGGGGCGCTGAGCATCGGCGCGGAAGCGCCCGTGAGCAGCCCGTTTGGGCCGTTCATCACAATCGATCGCGACAATTGGGTAACCGTCGTCAACTCCTATCAGGAAATGGGGCAGGGTATCCATGCGGGCGTCGCGGCCATCGTCGCGGAAGAGCTGGATGCGGACTGGAGCAAGGTGAAGGTCATGTCGGCCCCCGCCAATGCCGCCGTCTATAGGAATAGGGCGATGGGCATGCAGGCCACGGCGGGATCCAGCGCGATCGCCGGGGCCTGGACTCAACTGCGAATGGCCGGCGCCGCGGCGCGAGAGATGTTCGTGCTTGCCGCCGCAGCAAAATGGGAGGTGTCGGCCGGGACTGTTTATGTCCGCAACGGCATGGTCATCCATGCAGGTTCGGGCCGTCAGGAGAGTTTTGGCGATCTCCTGGAAATGGCAGCGAAGCAGGAGGCACCTGCGGCGCCGCTGCTGAAGGAGATCGAGAGCTTCGCACTGGTCGGATCGCGCCGCGTCAAGAGGATGGACGGCGCTTCGAAAGCGACGGGTGCCGTGACCTACACGCAGGACGTCCAGATGCCGGGAATGCTGGTAGCTATGGTGGCGCATCCACCGCATTTCGGCGGCAAGGTGCAGTCTTTCGATGCCGTTGCGGCGCGGAAGATTAAAGGCGTTGTCGACGTCTTTGCGATACCGAGCGGAGTTGCGGTAGTTGCTCAGGATACTTGGTCAGCGCGCAAGGGCAGAGACGCGCTTACCGTCACCTGGGATGACAGCGCCACCGAAAAGCGATCGTCGGAGCAGCTTCTGCAGCTCTATCGACGGATCGGAGAGGGCGGCACCGACGATCGCGGCGCCTCGTATCATTCGAAGGGCGATCCGGCGACGGCTTTTAGGGAAGCATATCTCGAGGCCAGCTACGATTTCCCGTATCTTGCGCATGCTCCGATGGAGCCGATGAACTGCGTCGCGCAGGTAGATGGGCGCCGAGTCAAGCTCACCTTCGCCTCGCAGCTCCAGACCGTCGACCAAGTCAACAGCGCTCTCGCCACCATCACCCTTCCCGGAATGGTGCACATCGAGACGCTCCCTGCCGGAGGATCATTCGGCCGGCGCGGTGGCCTGTCGTCCGGCTATGTCGTGGAAAGTGTTCGGATCGCACGTCACGTCGGCAAGGGCAGGCCTGTGAAGCTCGTCTGGACGCGCGAGGACGACATGACGGGGGGGTATTATCGACCGATGGCGCATCATCGCTTGTGGGTCGATCGCGGTGCCGACGGATTGCCGGCCGCATGGCGTCATCACACGGTCGCACAATCTTTGCTGCCGGTCGGCCCCAATGTGACCGAAGTGGAGGGCATCAAGAACTCGCCATACGTCGCAGGCTGCGCGGTTGCTGATTGCCGCGTATTTTCGCCGAGCGTCGGCGTGCCGGTCGGCTTCTGGCGATCGGTCGGACACTCCCATAACGCGATGGTGATGGAGCACACGATCGACCAGATCGCGCGTCTCGGCGACCTCGATCCGGCAGAGTATCGGCGCGCCATCTATCGCAAGGCAGGTGACGAGCGGCGACTGGCAGTTCTCGACCTTGCATGCGAGCGGGCGGGTTGGGGGAGCTCGATGCAGGGCGACTGGGCCCGCGGGCTGGCCGTGCACGAGGCGTTCGGAACCGTGGTCGCCCAGATCGCCGAGGTCGCTTTTGTCGAGGGACGCCCGCGTGTCCGTAGAGTCGTGTGCGCGGTGGACTGCGGGATCGCCGTGTCGCCCGATCAGGTCGCGGCGCAGATGGAGGGAGGCGTCTGCTTCGGTCTCAGCGCGGCCATGTATGGCAAGATCACGCTCGACGATGGCGTTCCCGCCCAAAGCAATTTCGACACTTACGAGGTCCTCCGTATCGACGATGCGCCGGTCGTGGAGACGCATATCGTCCCGTCTCGACGAGATCCGTCCGGAGTCGGCGAGCCCGGCGTGCCGCCGATCGCACCCGCTGTCGCTAATGCACTGCTTGTTTTGACGGGCAAGCCGACAACAAGCCTGCCATTCGTGGGCTGATCGGTCCGTCATGCAAAATTCCAGGTGCGCAATGTCTCATGACTTCATGTCGTTCTTTCTGGCGTGGCTTGCCTCGCCTGGCCGCGTCGGCGCGATCGCGCCGTCCGGCGATGCTCTCGCCGAACTGATTACGCGCGAGATTGGACCTTCGACCGGGCCTGTCGTTGAGCTCGGGCCCGGGACGGGAGCTTTCACCTACAAGCTTCTCAAACGAGGGGTGCGGCCGTCCGATCTCAGCCTCGTCGAATATGGCTCCGAATTCGTGAAGATCCTGCAGCTTCGCTTCCCAGGCGCCCGCGTCCTCTGGATGGATGCGGCACGCATTGGGTCGTCCGGTCTGTTCGGCGCGAGGGACGTCGGTGCAGTTGTCAGCGGGTTGCCCCTTCTGAACATGTCGCCGCGCAAGGTAATCGCGATCCTGGACGGTGCGTTTTCCGTGATCCGCGCGGGCGGCGCGTTCTATCAGTTCACATATGGCGTGAGGTGTCCGGTCCCGCGCCGCATTCTCGATCGGCTCGGCCTTAAGGCCACTCTGGTCGATCGAGCGATCCTGAACATCCCACCGGCGGCGGTCTACAGGCTCACGCGCAGGACGGCGCGGCCGGTCCTATCAGCGGATCACGAAGACGAACGAGTGAAGCTCAACAGCAAAAAATGGGAGACATCCGTTGAACCACGTGCAGGAATTGAACCCATCGAATTGGCTGGTGGAACGCATGCCGCTCATTAGCGATGTGCCGCTGATGAACCTGCGAGATGTCCTCGCCAAACTCACGGAGTGGGGCAAGGAATATCCGATCTTCCTCACCTTGCAGACGCGCACCGGCGCACTCGCGACGGCGCTGCGCGAATTCGGCGCCATGTGTCTGAGGGCTGAGAACTACGACCCGGCCGTCGAAGTGTTTCTGGCCGCCGTCTCCATGCGGCCCGACAATTGCTGGCTATGGCACAACCTGTCCACGGCCTATCAGGGAGCTTCGCAGGAAGACCGCGCGCTGCAGTGTGCACGGCGGGCGCTCGACCTCGACAGATCTCATGCCGAGATCTGGACGCAGTTCGGCGTGCTGTTGCGCGACACCGGGCAGGGCAAACAGGCCAAAGTCGCGTTTGAGCTCGCTTCTCGCGCAAGCCTTTCGAACTCGAAGTTCATTCAACGGAAAAGTGAGACGCCGACGGATTATCATCGGCAAAGGAAGGGAAACTAACCAATGATCTGGAAGATTTACGCTGCCGCCGCGATCGTGACCGCGCTCATTATTGCATCGCCGACGGGGGCGGCGAGGGCGGCGCAACCCGACGACATCGTCGGAACGTGGCAGTCCGAGACGATCAAGCTGGAATTCTTCAAGGCAGGCCCGGAATACAATGCACGCATTCTGTGGGGCAACCGAATCGTCGAGAGCGATGGCACGACCTTCAAGAAAGATACGCTCAACCCGGATCCGGCGCTTCGGTCGCGATCGCTCCAGGGCATTACGATGGTCACCGGTCTGGCCTACCAGAACGGCGAATGGACCGGCGGGAGCCTTTATGATGGATCTTCCGGGCGTCTGGTCAGCGGCAAGGCGGAGATTGTCGACGGCAAGCTCCATCTTCGCGGCTACATGGGTATACCGGCCATGGGACAAACCATGGTTCTGCAACGGGCGGCGGCACCTGCACCTCCTGCTGCAAAGTCGCCGATGCCGAAGCGCTGATCGAATGCAAGGAGCGACCGATGCCATGGACGGACCGTGGAGAGGAGATTTCTCCGGTAGCTATTCAGCTGCTCGGGCGCGCCCTGAGCAGCGTCCCGATCGACGATCTCAGACAATTCGTTGCGCTGATGGAGGCCGTTGAGTCGGTGCCGTCACCCACCGCGCGGCCTCGCCGCGCATTTGACCGAAGCGGGCGTCGGCGGGCGCACGAACATCGAAGCGGACGGTCATCTTCTCCGGCTGGCCGACCCGGAATGCGGCCGCCGAAGGCTTAGCAACGTTGAGAGAAATTCCCATCCAAAAGCTGCCTTGATTGGACCAAGAATGGTCGACGCGTAAGCAGGGTACGCCGGTTGCTAACGGGGAACGGTTTTCGTTCCGCCCATCCTCGGTCGGGATAGTGGAGGCCCAACGGTGGCAACAATGATATTTCGGAGCAAGTCGTGACGATCGGCTGGTTGAGTTTGCGTCATCTCTCAGTGAGGCTCGTCGTGGTCACTACGATGGTCTCCAGCCTCTCGCCTGCGCGAGCAGATACTTTCAGCGCCGGCTACCAGGCAAGAATGTCGGGTATCTCGATTGGGTCCGGCCATTTGACCGGCGACTTGAAAGCCGGAACCTATACGGCGACGTTGCGCGGAGATGTGTCGCTCCTGGGCATCTCGACCCGCTTCGTGGCATCGTCCAACAGGATTTCGCGGGACGCCAAGATATTGCCGGCCCGATATCAACTCCGCACGGAGGGCGTGACCGAACGCACAGTCACGGTTGATTTCTTGCCCGATCGCACCGCGGCGGTGTCGATCGAGCCATCTCCAACGGAGTCCGAGAAGCGCGGCCTCGTTCCGCTGGAAGACGCCGCTGTCGACGTCGGTCGTGCTCGACGACGGCACGGGCCGGTCCCTCGAAATCCTGATGGCTCTTATGGAGTGACCAGGGGGAGGTTGGCGGAAATCGGGCGTGGACCCATGCTCGGGTCATTAACCTCGGGATCCGACACATCGACAAGGCCATCCCACCCGCCTCCGAGTGCCTTGTTCAGGGCGACATAGTGGATTGCCAATGCAATCCTGCTTTGCACCAACGCGTCCTCGGCGGAGTAGAGGGAGCGTTCAGCATCGAGCACGGTGAAAAAGCTGGCAGAGCCGTTCCGGTACAGCGCTCGCGAGAGCGTCGACGCCTGCCGGTAGGAGTCGACGGAGGCCGAAAGTTTTCCAATTCGGATTCGCTCCTGCGCCAAGGCGACGATCGCATTCTCGACCTCTTCGAGCCCTTTGAGTACTGCTGCCTGATATTGCGTAAAGCTCTGATCGCGCTGTGCCTGCCTGACCTCTACCGCCGCCTTCAATTGTCCGCCATTGAAGATGGGAGCACTGAGTGTCGGGCCGACGGACCACCCGATCGAAGAATTCTTCCCGAGATCTCCGACCTTCAACCCCGTAGTGGAGATGTTTCCAGTGAGGCTTATCGTTGGATAGCGCGCGGCCTCGGCTTGGCCGATCTTTGCTGTAGCCTGCGCGAGTACGCGTTCGGCCTGCCGTATGTCAGGCCGCGACATCAGAATATCGGCGGGAATGCCGACCGGCATCGGCAGGCGAGGCTTGGGAATGGGAAGGCTGCGCTCCATCAACTCCATGAACACGCCCGGCGCCTGGCCGGTCAGCACGCTCAGCCGATGCACGGTGCCGGCATAAGAGGCTTCGAGACCCGGAACTGCAGCCTCCGTCGAACTCATTTGCCCCTTGGCGTTGGCAAGGTCGATGGCCGATGTGCCTCCTGCTTCGAACCTCGTGCCGGTGAGCTCGGCGGTCTCGCGCTGCGTGGCAACTGTTCGGCGCGCCAACGAAAGCCGGGTCTGGTACCCCCGCGCCATCGCGTAGTTTGATGCGACGTCGCCGATGAGCGTCAACAACGTGAGACGAAGCTGCTCGTCTGCGGCCTCCACGCCGTAGCTGGCCGCCTCGACTCCGCGTCCGTTCTTGCCGAAAATATCGATCTCCCAGCTGGCATCGAAGCCGGCTTGATATTGGACAAAGGCCGGGACGATCGCGGGAACGCTTTCGTTCGCCAAATTGGGCCCGCTTTTCTGGTAAGTCGTCCCGCTCGTCCCTCCAACTGTCGGGAATAGCGCTCCTGCCGATTGTCGATAATTCGCACGGGCCTCCCGGACGCGAGCCTTTGCGGTCGCGACATCGCGGTTCTGCAGCACCGCCTCATCGATCAGCGCATTCAGCAGCGGATCGTTCAGGCGCATCCACCAGCGCGCCAGCACCGGTGCTTCCGTTGACTGCGTCCGTTCGGCTGCGCTCCATTTCGTAGGAACACCCACCAGCGGGGGCAAGTAGTCGGGACCGACAGCGCAAGCACCGACCATGAGCGCCAGACCAGTCGCGGCGACCGCGCCGCGCACCCGCAATCGCTCCTCGCCCCGGAGCTGCTTCCGCCAATTCGCAAAGGCATCTCTTGCCGGTCTCATTCGACCGCCTCCTTCGAGGTAGCCACGACCTTGCTCTCGCGCGAGCCGAATTGGCTCATCACCACGACGTAGAAGACGGGGACAAAGAGTAGCGCGAGGAGGGTGGCGGAGAGCATGCCGCCGAAGACTCCGGTTCCGATCGCATGCTGGGTCTCTGCGCTGGCTCCCCGCGCGAGCATCAGCGGGACGACGCCGAGCGCGAACGCCAGCGAAGTCATCAGGATCGGTCGCAAACGGAGCCGGGCAGCTTCGACGACGGCGTCCCCGAGTCCTCGCCCCTCCGCACGCAAGCTCCTGGCGAACTCGACGATGAGAATCGCGTTCTTGGCCGACAGCCCGATGATGGTGATGAGCCCAACCTTGAAGAACACGTCGTTTTCGAGCCCACGAATTTGCACGGCGAGCACGGCGCCGAGAATGCCAAGAGGCACGACCAGCATGACCGAAAGCGGAATCGACCAGCTTTCGTACAGAGCCGCCAATACCAAGAATACGACGAGCGTCGACAGCGCGAGCAGGATCGGCGCCTGCGAGGTGGAGTCTTTCTCCTGCAGCGACTGCCCGGTCCATTCGACCACGAAGCCGGCCGGAAGCTTTGCGGCCAGCCGCTCCATCTCCGCCATGGCGTCGCCGCTGGAGACGCCTGGCGCGGCGTTGCCGGAAATACGCGCTGTCGGATAGCCGTTGTACCGCACGAGTTGAAGCGGTTCCTCGCCCCACACGGGTGTGACCACTTCCGACAAGGACACCATGCCGCCGGCATTATTCCGGAGGTAGAGCTTCAGAACGTCGTCGATCTGCATGCGGTTCGGCGCGTCCGCCTGAACGACCACTTGTTGCAGCCGTCCGGCATTCGGAAAGTCGCTCACGTAGGTCGACCCCATGGCCGCGGTCAGCGTGTCGCTGATCATGTTGAAAGGCACGCCGAGGGCTTCGGCCTTCTGGCGGTCGATCTTCAGATTCACGCTCGGTCCGTTCGGCAGACCTTCAGGATAGACCCCGCTGACGAGCCTGCTTTGCGCTGCAAGCTCCAGCAGTTTGGCTTGAGCCGCCATCAATGCGGGGTGGTCGCGATTGGCGCGGTCTTCAAGGCGCAGCGCGAACCCGTTGGTGGTGCCCAGAGACTCGATCGCCGGCGGTTTCATGCTCATGACCGTACCCTCGGGCACCTTGGCCATCGCCGCGGTGGCGGCGGCGACCTCGTCGCCAACGGTCGCATCCCGTTCGCTCCAATCCTTGAGGCTCGTGAACGACATCGCCGCGTTCGATCCGGAGCCGGAGAAGCCAAAGCCGATGATGGACGTGTTGCCCGCAACGGCCGCCCGCGTCGCGACGTAGGCATCGTATTGCTTGACGATATCGAGGGTTCGTTCGGCCGTCGCGTCGGCCGGCAGCGTGAAGCTCGTCATGAAGTTGCCCTGATCCTCGGCCGGAACGAACGACGATGGCAACCGCATGTAACTATGGGCGAGCGCGGCGACGATGACGGCATAGAGAGCCGTCATGCGCCCCGTCCTGCGTACCAACGCCGCGACCCAGCCGGCATAGCCTTCCGTCATCCGGTTGAAAGTCCGGTTGAACCAACCAAGGAAGCCGTTCCTCTCGTGATGGCCGGCGCCGATCGGCTTAAGCAACGTGGCGCATAGCGCGGGAGTCAGCGTGAGCGCCAGGAATGCCGAGAACAGGATCGACACCGCCATCGACAGCGTGAACTGCCGATAGATCGCGCCGACCGAGCCGCTCGCGAGTCCCATGGGAATGAACACGGCGGTCAGAACGAGAGTGATCCCGATGATTGCCCCGGTGATCTCCTTCATGGCCTTCTGGGTGGCTTCCTTGGGCGGAAGGCCCTCGGCGGCCATGATCCGTTCGACATTCTCGACCACCACGATCGCGTCGTCGACGACGATACCGATCGCGAGAACGATGCCGAACATCGTCAGCACGTTGATCGAATATCCAGCCGCCCACATGACCGAGAAGGTGCCGAGCAGCGCGATCGGCGCGACGATGGCCGGGATCAGCGTGTATCGAATGCTCTGGAGAAACAGGAGCATCACCAGGAAGACGAGCACCATGGCCTCGATCAAGGTGTGGACGACCTTCTCGATCGATATCTTCACAAAAGGGGCTGTGTCGAAGGCGATGGCATAGCCCATCCTCTCCGGCATGGCCGGCGCGAGTTCGGCAAGGCGCGCATAGACGGCCGCGGCGGCGCGCACGGCATTGGCGCCTGGCGCCAGCTGGATCCCGGCAGCCGTCGCCGGCTTGCCATTTTCAAGGGTCGAAAAGCCTGTGCTCTGCGCGCCGAGTTCGACGCGGGCCACGTCGCCCAATACCAGCTTGGAGCCGTCGCTTTCGGCGCGCAGAACAATCGCCCTGAACTCCTCGGGCGTCTGCAACTGGCCCTGCACAGTGAGCGGAATACTGACTTTCTGTCCGGGGACCGTAGGCTCGGCGCCCACCCGGCCCGGCGCGATCTGGGCGTTCTGCGCCTGGATCGCACCCGTGATTTGGGCCAGCGACAGCGAGTAGGACACCAGCTTGGCGGGATCGACCCAAATCCGCATCGCTCGTTCCGAACCGAAGGTCTGGACGCGGCCGACGCCTTCCACGCGCTTCAGCTCCTGCACGATATTGCGTGTCATGTAGTCGCCGAGCGCCAGTTCGTCATAGGCGCCATCGGCCGAGTTGAGCGTGACGATCATCAGAAAGTCCGAGGCCGCCGATTCGACGGTGACGCCCATGCGCCGGACCGCCTCGGGAAGCCGCGGTTCAATAGCCTTCAGACGGTTCTGGACGTCAACCTGGGCCAGATCGGCCGCGGTGCCCGGCTTGAACGTCGCGGTGATGCTCGCGCTGCCGGATGTATCGACGGTCGATTCGAAATACAGCAGGTTCTTGACGCTCGACAGTTCCCTTTCGATCAGTGTGACGACGCTGTCGTTGATCGTCTGCGGCGTCGCCCCGGTATAGGTCGCATAGATGCTAACACTGGGAGGCGCGATGGCCGGAAAGCGCGACACCGGGAGCTGCGTAATGGCGATTGCGCCGACCAGCGCGATGAAGATCGCGATGACCCAGGCGAACACGGGGCGATCGATGAAGAACTGAGACATCGTGCTGTCGCTGCACTCTCAGTCGGTCACTGCGGCGGCGGCCGCGCCGAAGGGGGCAGTCTCGACCACTGCGCCGTTCTTCGCGCGCTCCTGGCCCTGCACGACGACAATCTCGCCTGCTTGCAGACCTGACGTCACGATGTAACGGCGGTCCACGATCTCGCCGAGAGCGACCGCGCGCCGCGTGGCTCGCTTGTGATCGTCGACGATCACGAGCTGCGGCGTCCCGGCCGGGTCTCGGACGACGGCCTCCTGCGGTACCAGCAGCGCATTGTGCCCGACACCGCGCGGCATTCGGGCACGGACGTACATGCCGGGAAGCAGTAGCCGATCCGGATTCGGGACCTCGACCCGAACCGTGACGTTACCCGTGCCGGGATCGACGCTGATATCGGAGAACAGAGCGCGACCTTTGACTGGATACGGCTTGCCACTGGCGGCGAAAATTGTCACCGGCACCTTGGAGGCGTCGTCGAGGTGTCCGGATTGGGCGGCCTCCCGGATCGCGTCGATCTGCGAAGCCGGCTGGCGCACATCGACATAGACCCGGTCGATCTGCTGGATGGTGGCCAGCGCGTTCGTGGAGGACACGGATGCGAGCGCCCCCTCGCTCACGAGAGCCCGCCCGCTTCGCCCGGCGATAGGGGCCCGAACCGTCGTGAACGCGAGATCAAGTTGCTTGCGCCGGAGCGTGGCTTGGGCTTCTGCAACATTTGCCTTGGCCTGAGCGACGTCCGCAGCGGCGTCGTCATAGGCCTCGCGGCTGATCGCATTGCTCGTCACCAATTGCTTCGCGCGGTCGAACTTGCCTTGCGAGCGGACAAGACCCGCCTCGACCCGCTGAAGCGCCGCAGCTGCACTGCCGACGTCTGCCTGGAAGATATCGGAGTTGATTTGAAAGAGGGCCTGACCGGCCTCAACCTCGGCTCCTTGATCGAACAGGCGCTTTTCGAGGATCCCGCCGACCTGCGGCCGGATCTCTGCAGTTCGGAAAGCCGTGACCCGTCCCGGCAACTCGTCGACGAGGACCACTGTTTCGGGCTTGACCGACAAGACCGTGACGAGGGCTGACGGCGCTCCACCCTGCGCGCTCGTTTCGTCGGATTGAGGCCGGCCGCAACCAGCCAGACCAAGCGCTGCAACAATAGCGAGCAGAATGTTGGGATTGCGGAATTGATACGTCATTCATGGGTCCACAGCGGCACCGGTGCGGCCAACGAGCGGCCCCGTCCGCTGCGGATTGCAGCGCGACTGTTGGTGCCTCGTCGAGATTGTGTGGAGATTTCGTGGAGGTATCTCACGTTGACTGCAACGGGAGTGGTTCGTATCAGTGATCGCAATTCAAACGCCGCTGCGCCGGGCCACGGCGCGCAGAGTTCATCTGGCCGCGGACTGCGTCGCCAAATAATCGACACCAAGGAACTGCGCAGCTCTGGACGGGCGGGGTGCGTGTTGTTCGATGTGCATTTTGTCCGTCCGAGCCAGGAATACAAAGCATGATCCACGACATTCAACCGACGATCGATAGATATCCGGCAACGCTGCGGATCCTGCATTGGGTGCGGGCGGTGTTGACCATCGGCCTCATCGCCGCTGGCTGGACCATGGCCGAACTGAACGACGCGGTTACGGCGAAGTACGATTTTCTCTATCCCTGGCACAAATGCTTCGGTGTTCTGGTGTTCCTGATCGTTCTTGCGCAGCTTGCGATCCGCGCGATATCGCGTTTGCCGGGACCGGCACCACTTCCCGCCCATGAGAGAATTCTCTCCCATGCAGTGCACATCACCATGTACGGGTTGCTGCTGATCGTTCCGCTGATGGGCTACGCGATGTCCAGCTCTTACGCAGAGAGTGACGGGGTATTCTTCTTCGGCATTCACGTTCCCGAGCTTCTGCCGAAGGACAACGAAAGGTTCGAATTGTTCCGGTTCCTGCACAAGGCGCTCGCCTACAGCCTGCTGGCGCTGATCATGTTGCATGTCGCCGGTGCGTTGAAGCACCGCTTTCTCGACACGAACCGACGTACCGACGTTCTGCCGCGCATGCTCTGAGCCGGTTGTTCCGCGCTCACGTATTCTGACAGATCGATTCGATGCCGCGAGTTCGACGTTGGCGAGGCTGGAGAGATCGCAGCCGAGTTGCAGGCACGCCGAATACCCGTCGACGTCGTCGAAAGTCCCTTTGTCGCGATATCCTTCAGTTCGTAAAGGCTCGGCACTGGCCGCTCTACAAGTCGTCGAAATCTTGCCCATCGCCGTCGTGCAGCATCGCACCATAGATGCTGTCTTCCGAACCTGGGATATCGATCGCATCGAGATGCTTCCGGTAGAATGCTATGGGTCCTACGCCGCCGATGATCGCATAGGCATATTCGGTTTCCCGCATGCCACGCAGTGTGGCGAAGAGGAGCGCCTCGCCAATGCCCTGGCCACGGGCAGCCTTCACCACTCCCATAGGGCCGAAGAAGCCGCGCATCGAGCAGTCAGCACAGGCAAAGCCCAGCAGCTCGTTCTTCCGCACAGCGATCCAGATCATCACGGGGGAGCGCGTGAAGGCGCGTGTGGCTTCGCTCACCCAGGGGCGATCGAAATGCTTTTCGATCCAGGGGAGCACCACATGTGCTTCGGCCGCCATAGCGCGACGAACCGTGATCCCGCTGGAGGCGATCTTCTCCTCCGTGCGAACATCGGGAAGATCGAAAAGGCGAACGAGGAGATCACTCATGGATGGGACTTTCCTTGGATTGATCACGAGACCGGTAGTGCGCCGACGATGCTCGGGCGTCCGATTGTTGCGGGCATACCTTCGGCACCGATTTGCGAACGCGACCCGAACAATGATGGTGGAATTACCCGACGCCGCGGGCGATGATCCAACGTGGCCGCTGGGGTGAACCTTGCTTGCTGACCGGTGCCGGGAACGTCTTGCATCGGTCAGCGCTTTGACACTCGTGGCCGATGCCACGGTGGCGTATGGCTCCGGCTATTCGTTGTCCGGCGCGGGCTCGTCCTCGGGGTCGACATGATCGTTGTCCCAATTGTCGCGCCAGCCGGGCGGGTTGCCGTCGTCCTCCCAATGATGTTCGTTCCAGCGGTCGATTTCGCCGTAGAAGCTGTAGTCCCGATAGTGGTCGTGCCAGTAATCCCCGAAGTTGAACGTCACGACCGGGATTTGCGATTGCGCTGCGTAGGCCGGAACGTAGACCCGGCGGGCCTCGTGAACGAACTGGATATAGGCTCCCGACACCCAGCCGCGAGTCCCGGATACACTCACGTCGCACCAAGTATAGCGCGCCAGACATCCGTGAATCGTCAGCGATGATCCGGCAACCAATCTCCCGACTGTCGGAAATCGAGCACTCGGTCCGGAGCGGATATTGAGATTCACGGCGGTATATCCGTCGTTAGTTCCGGCATAACCCTCGCCGGGAAGAGCGATTAGGAGCGGCAGCGCGATTGCATGGGCAACGAGGCGATTTCTCATGGTTTCTCCAACAGGAAAGTATCGAAAGTGGTGCGCCATGCGGCTCGTGCCCCGGCTTGGTCCCCCGCATTGCCTCGCCACTGTTGGCGCGACGTCGAGAATGCATGGATATTTCATCGAGGATTCGTTGGACTCCGATTGACAGGGATTCTCGGCGCGATGATGCGCCCTCACATCTCGATGCTCTCAGGCTACCGCGCGGCCCGGCTCCATATCTCGCTCCCGCACAGCGGACCGGCACAGCCCCGCACTTCCAGTCGTTCTGCATCGACTTGGGTCACTGTGCTGGTGTAGCTCTTGCCGTCATCGGCGTTGTAGACTCGACCCGACCACGAGCTTGACGTCGAGGGCAGCATGTCGAGGAAGATCTGAAGCCCCACGATGCGACGCGTTCGGAGCGACGGATCCGGGTTCTTGTCGTCCGTCTGGAGTTTGCCGGTTGCGCCATCGACCGGTTGTTTTAGCCACACGACCTTGCCGCAGATTGCTGCGCCGCATGGTCTCACCAGCACTTTGGCGTCGCCGGCCTGGGTCAACCAAGTCCCGAACGGATCGGTTTTCTGCTTCGTACGCTCTGATGCGACGTCGCGTGCGAGAACGAGCGAAGCAGCCAAAACCAGCGGCAGCACGTAAATGGCGGTGCGAACAGGGTCGATGCGCATTCGAGAAAATCCTTACCGGAGGGGGACGGCAATCAAGGGGGCCGGTTTCAACTTCCACCGGCCTCCCGGATAGGGCCGGGGCTCCGCCTCATCGCCGGCGGCCGTCCATCGACCATGGAGAGTGTGTGGAGATTTGGTGGAGAAGGCCCATATTGGGTCGACGGGGAGCTTCCCCCCGTGCCATGGGATCCGAACGATGCTTGGCCTTGTGCTCCGATGAACGCCCTTATCCTCATTGCCGAAGATGAACCGCAAATCTGCGAAATTCTCGACGCCTATCTGGTGCGGGAGGGCTTCCGCACGGTCCGCGCTGGCGATGGTCGAACTGCACTGGACCTACATCTTGCCCTGAAGCCGGACCTCATTCTTCTCGACGTGACGATGCCGCGGCTCGACGGATGGGAGGTGTTGGTCGAGATCCGCCGCCGGGGCGATACGGCGGTCATCATGATCACGGCGCTCGACCAGGACATCGACCGCCTGCAGGGACTGCGCATCGGGGCCGACGACTATGTCGTCAAACCGTTCAATCCGGTCGAAGTTGTCGCTCGTACCAAGGCGGTATTGCGGCGGGTCGGCCAGTCAAGCGCTGGCGGCATGCTGCGGGTCGACTGCGTTGCCATTGATCTCGACAGCCACGTGGTCAAGATCGAGGTGGGCGGAACAGCACAGCCACTGCCGCTTACACTCACCGAGTTTCGTCTCCTGGTTCACATGGCGCGAACACCCACCAAGGCGTTCACACGAAGCGAACTCGTCGATGCCTGCCTTCCCGGCAGCGACGCCCTTGAGCGGACGGTCGACAGCCATATCAGCAATCTTCGTAAAAAGCTGGGCGAGGCTGGCGCGCCGGGCATGCTCTCCGGCGTGCGCGGCATCGGCTATCGATTGGCCGCGCTATGAAGCGATATCGCCTGAGTGGACAGATCATAGTCTCGATGAGCGTCGTGGCGACCATTGCGATGCTGATCGTCTTCGTCGGTTCGTTCATCTTCTATGGAATATATCTCACCTATGTTCCCGCGCCTCCCGGGCCGCCACCCCTTCTTCCGGAAGCGCCGGACCTGTTGCTGATCGCATTCTTCCTTCTCATCGGACTGGCTCTTGCTATCGCCGTCGCGCTTCGGCTAGCAAAGCGAATTCTAGCCCCGCTGAATTCGCTGGCGGAAAGCGCGCGCAAGATAGCCGCGGGAGACCTGTCAGCCCGCGCATCTCCCGGCGACCGGTCGCTCGGCGAAACAGCTCAGCTGGTGGACGATTTCAATGCGATGGCGCAAAGGCTCCAGGATATCGCGGAAGACATGGTCGCGTGGAATGCGACCATCGCACACGAGCTCAGAACGCCGCTCACCGTCCTGAAGGGGCGTCTCCAAGGTATCGCTGACGGTGTTTTCGCCCCCGATGAGGCATTGATCCGCAATCTCCTGCTGCATGTCGACGGGCTCTCACGGCTCGTCGAAGACCTGCGCACGGTCACACTGGCCGACGGCGGGCGTCTGGATCTCAGGATCGAGAAGATCGGACTCGCCGCGGAAATTAGTAGTGTCACCGACCTATTGGAACCTTCTCTCCTGAAAGCCGGCTTTCTCCTCGACGTCACTCTGCTTGATCTGGTGGTTCGCGGCGATGGAAGCCGCATTCGTCAGGCGCTGCTCGCCCTTCTCGACAACGCACAGCGCTATGCGCGGCCCGGCTCCATCGAACTCTCGACGTTGAAATCAGGCAACTCCGCAGTCATCCGGATCGAGGACGAAGGTCCAGGGTTGCCGCCGGAATTCGCCAGGCGAGCATTCGAGCCGTTCGCGCGTGGCGAGCCATCGCGCTCCCGGCGCTTTGGCGGATCGGGGCTGGGACTGTCCGTCGTTCGTGCCATTGCCGAGGCACATGGTGGGCGCGCCGCGTACCGAAGATCCTCGCGCGGCGGCGCCGTTTTTGAGATCCAACTTCCGCTGATGGAAGACTGTGGGCCCGACGTTGCGCCGGGGGAGGCGCTTGGAAATTAGTCCGTCATGGCTCGACGAGCATCCGGGGCGGAACTATTTCGCGGAGACTGGTGGTTTATCACCCCTCCTTACCGCGCAAGCTATCGCTTCTGAACGTGAGTAGGTGATCGTCTTCTTCACTACCATCGGTTTCCCTTGGTCGAATAGAAGTTTCAGATCTCCGTCGCGTGATCTGAGAAACCACAGCGCATTGCTCAGTGACACCACATAACTGTCCGGAGTGATTATTTTCTGGGAGATGGGCTGGCGCGCGGGCCAGCGTGTCGAAAGCCGTTCGGCAATTGTCAGGCTCTGAAGGTCATGGGTTCAAATCCTATCCCCAAACATCCCTACAGACTCTTGCTATCAGCTGCGGCATTTGGGCGATCCCTCTTTAGCATTGTTCGACGCAACCTTTGCACGTGAGCTGAAGCTTACATCCAGACTTGGTCTGGACCAAGTCGGTCAGCGATCCAGATCAAGGCCAGAGACGGCTTATTAAGCTGACGGTTTGTTCAAACGGGCGATTCGAACGCAAGGGCAATCCAATGTCGCGATGACAGCCGATCATCTATCCTCCTCAGGATTCGAGCGGTTCGAAAACCAGAGACTGTTGCAACGAGATGCCGGCGGTGACTCCGTCGGCCGCCGCCCAACTCGCATTGTGCGGCACTCGGGCAACATCGCCGGCAGCATAGATCCCCGACACGGTGGTCAGCTTTGCTGCGTCGGTCTGGATAACGGGACCAAAAGGTCCGTCCTCAAGCGCGCAACCGAGTTGTTCGGCAATCGGACTGTTGATGCGCGTACGCGGCGCAAGGTAAAGGGCGTCAACCGGTACGTTTCGCCCGTCGTCCAGCAACAACGACGACAGGCCTTCCCCCTCGCCCTGCAGCGCCAAGACGCGCGCAGGCTCGATCGTCACGCATCGGTGCGCAAGCGTCCTTTGGGTCTCGGCATCTGGAAAGTCGTCTCCATTAAGATAGAGCGTGGTCGGCCCCCAGTCTGCGATGAGCAAGGCCTGATGCGAAGATATCGGCATCGTCTGGAGCACGCCCAGACGTTGGCCGCCATATTCGAAGCCGTGGCAATAAGGACAATGGAGCACGCTCTTGCCCCAGCGCTCTGCCATCCCCGGCAAATCGGGCAGCAGGTCGGAGATTCCGAAGGCAAGTATGAGCTTTGCTGCGGTCAGCGTCTCGCCATCGTCCACCATCACGGCGAAACGGCCGTCGATCGCACGCGCCCCAGTCGCTTCGCCCATCACGGTACGCACCGAGGGATAGGAGCGAAGTTGCGATCCTGCACCGGCGATCATGGCCAAAGGCTGATTTCCGTCCTGCCCGAAAAAGCCATGGGACGCAGCGGCGAAGCGGTTGCGGGGACGTCCTGCATCGATGACGCAGACGGAACGGCGTGCACGGGCGATGTGAATGGCAGCGGACAGGCCCGCAAAGCTGCCGCCGACAACGATAGCGTCATGCTGCATGAACAGTCTCCAGATCGAACGACAAGCCGCTCGCGGCCATGCGAGCGCGAAAATCGGCGCGTAACTGCGCCAGCGTCACCATGCCGAAGCGCGCGTGCAAGAGTGCTTCAGCTTCATCGAAGGCACCGTCTAGCGCATCATTGACGGCTTGTTCAAGCAAGCAGCCGGGAGCTTCCGTGCGGTTTCCCATGGCAAACAAATGCTGACTGCCGAGCGCGGCATGGACATCGCGCAGCGTGATCAGGGCGGGATCGACCCTGATCGTCCAGCCACCGCGAGCGCTATGCCAACTATTACACGTTCCGTGTCGGTCAGGTGCCGGAACGGTCAGCGGTTGCCGCGTCCTCTTGAAGAGGCCGCACCTCCGGAAAGTGTTGTCGCGTATCCTCATTGCGGGACCGATTTGCTCCAGATCAAGAATGTCAATCGGCGTTTGCAGACGATGACGTAATTGCGGTGGGCGCCCGCGGCTCAAAAAAGGTCCGCTATCTTCGAGTCTTCCCGCCATCTCACGAATCCGAGGGGCTATGAAGCAATATGTTGGGCTGGACGTCTCACAAAAGGAAACCTCGGTATGTGTGGTCGACGAAGTGGGTCAGGTCCTGTTCGAGGGAAAGGCAAAGTCCGACCCAGGGGCACTCGCGGCTTTGCTTCGCAAGCGGGCGCCACAAGCGGAGCGGATCGGATTTGAGACTGGGGCGATGGCGAGTTGGCTATGGCATGAACTTCGCAGGGTCGATCTCCCGGTGGTTTGCATCGACGCGCGGCATGCCCACGCCGCTTCATCCGTACGCATGAACAAGAGCGATCAGAATGATGCTCGAGGTCTGGCCGAACTGGTACGGGTTGGCTGGTATCGAGAAGTCAAGGTCAAGAGCGAGGAAAGTCAGAAGATTCGCGCGATGCTCGTCGCGAGATCCCGGCTCGTGTCCATGCGCCGAGACATCGAGAATCAGGTCCGCAGTCCAATCAGACCAATCAGAGAATGCGGCTTGCTGTTCCCACGCGCAATCGGCCAGCAGTTCCGCAACCAGGTCGGCGAGCTATGGGTGATAGTCATCCACTCCTCAGCGTGATCTCGCCGCTCCTGTTGATCCATGAGAAGTCTGTCAACAGCAAAGTAAGTTCGACGATGAGGTTCGCCAATTGGCGAAGGCGGATGAGACGACGCGCCGCCTGATGACCGTTCCCGGTGTGGGCGTGGTGACCGCCTTGACCTTCCGCCATACGATCGATGATCCATTGTGCTTCCGATCGGCCTTGACAGTCGGCGCCTACCTCGGCCTTACACCCCGGCGAAGCCAATCTGGCGAAACTGACATCAATGGCAAGATATCTCGATGGGGCGACCGGCTTCTCAGAACCTACCTTGTTTGAGGCCGCCACCGTACTTCTCTATCGGACAAAGAAGTGGTCATCCTTCGCACAGCGGCGGATCAAGGCTTTCATCCCGCCAGATCCGACCCGCAAACACCCACATCGCTACGACAAACGCGCATACGAGGGCCGAAACGTCATCGAGCGCATGTTTTGTCGCCTGAAGGACTTCCGCCGCATCGCCACCCGATACGACAACGCGCCGATATATTCCTCTCCGCTATCTTCCTGGCTGCCGCATTGCTCTGGTGGCTCAATTGAGTCCAGACCCTGGTCCATCGCAACGGGGCGCCTGTCACCAGGCGCCGTCTCATATCCAACCGTACGACCACCAGATGCCCAAGGATGCAGCGAGAAGCAGCGTCGCGATCCCAACGAGAACCCAGCGCCTCATCGCAACTCGCGGCCGTGCGAGTGGTTCCCCGGCCGGGCGCCCAGCCGATGTCAGCGGCACATAAAGCAAAGCGTCCCTGCGCTCGCTCGTTGCACTAGTCCCGAGCTGCGTGTTCATTACACTTCGGCTCCAGGCGTCGGATGATCGCCATTGCCACAATAGGCTACCGCTGGGCCGAATTGTTGATTGGGATCAAGGTCTGCGGTTCGGAGCGTGATGGACGGTCGGCCACTAACGAATGGTGCCGTCGTTCTCGGCGATTTGCCTCGATGCCGAGAATATATCCCAAGCCGCGATGAACATGGCCGCGATCACCGGACCGATGACAAATCCGTTGAGACCGAAGGTGGCGATTCCGCCCAGCGTGGAGATGAGAACGACATAGTCGGGCATCTTCGTGTCTTTTCCCACCAGGACAGGACGCAAGAAATTATCCACGAGGCCGATGACGAGCGCGCCAAAGGCGATCAAGACGATGCCCTGCCACACTGCACCGGTCACGAGAAGATAGACGGCGACCGGAATCCAGATGAGGCCTGCACCGATCGCCGGCAACAATGAAAGACGGCCATCACAACGGCCCATAGCAGCGGGGCGCTAATCCCAAGGAACCAGAATATCAGGCCTCCGAGCGCTCCCTGCAGAAGGGCCACAAGCATGTCGCCCTTGACCGTGGCACGGATGACGACCGTGAATTTGAGGAGGAAGGCGCTCTGTTGTTCGGCATGTAGCGGAATGGCATCCCTGATGCGCTTGGACAGCGCGTCCTCGTCGCGGAGCAGGAAGAACAACAGGTACAGCATGACGAACAGGTTCGCGATGAAGTCGAACGTGCTCTGGCCAATATTGAGCGCCTGTGTCGCGATGTATTCGCTGCCGGCCATGAGGGCGGCGGAGAGTTTTTGCTGGGCCGCACCGAGGCTCGCAAGGCCGAAGCGATCCAGCAGATTGATTGTCCATGCAGGCAAGATGTCATGGACCTGCTGAAAAAATCGGGCGAGATCCAGCTCTCCCGATTGGACTTTTCCATAGAAGCCCAACGCTTCCTGCGTCAATGCCGCGGCGATCAGCGTCATTGGCAGGATCACGATCGCTATGATGATCATGACGGCAGACAGGGCAGCAAGGGTGCGCCGCTGCCCCATTGATTTCAACAGCCATCGATGCAATGGCGCAAATAATACGGCCGTGACGGTTCCCCAGAGAACTGCTCCATAGAACGGCAGCAAGATCCACGCGAACGCCGCCGATATCGCAATGGTCAGCAGCAAAAACGAGTTGTTTTCAATGGTACGCATGCCGCCATTCCATCGGGTAAGCGGAGCCGTTCAGGCCAGACCCGTGCTCCGCCATGCGGCTGCTCTGAAATGCTCGAACAACACATGAGGACAACGGACGGAAAGCCACGACCAGGTGTCTTGTCGGGGCTGGCCGGGACCCGTTGCGCCGATGACAGGATGTTCCGGGATTGCGCCCGGTCGACGCAGCCGACACCGACAGGATCAGAGTCGACCCAGCAGCAGCAATACGAGCAGGATGACCAGGATGATACCGATGACACCCATTCCACCGTGGCCGAAGCCGTAGCCGTAGCCGCCAAAGCGGCCGCTGAAGCCACCGAGCAGGAAGACGATGAGGATGATCACGAGGATAAGTCCGATCGACATTGTCCGACTCCTTTGGTGGGACCTTGTGGATATTGGGTCGTTTGGCAGTCCGAATTGTGCGCGCGGTCCTCAGGCTTCCGGCGACGGCTGTCGCCGGCATCACCGGAAAACGGCCGTGCTACTTCTTTTCGATCGAAATGCCACGTTCGCCGATGTTGATCTCGACGCCAGTGGTTTTCTGTCGCTCCCGGTAGACTTGGTAGCCTAGTGTCACCGCGACGACGGCGAGTGCGCCGATGACGAGGTAGAGCATATTGCGAGACATTGTCCGGGAATCCTGATTGGCGTGCTTGGCTTTGATGTGCCAGGATTTGGCCAATCGAAGCTTATGAGGCAGTCACCAAATCATTTTGATGCAAATCAACGGACCCAAACGAGGACCTCTGTTGCAGTCCGAAGAAGCCCCCTCTGCGATGAAGAAAGGGAGGAAACTGAATCAAACAAAACGTGCCCCCTCAATCAGTGTTGATCGAGCGGCAGCGGATCAAAGTAGGCTTGATACGGCGAGCCGAAGAAGACTCAAGGACCTAGTAGTCTAGCCCCGAGATTGGCTTATCTGGTAATCTATCTATGGGTTGCAGAGTGTCATCTGACGAGAAGCGCAAACAGGAGTTGAGAATGTTCGGGCTGAAACGACCAACTCGCATTGAGCTCCGTTCCAACGACGCGGCTATCGTCGTTCGCGAAAATGGCGAGATGGAAATGTTCATCCGGCAGGCGAAGAGTGACGAGGAACTTCCGCCAGGCCAGGTCGTCCTGGCTCTTTTCGGAATGGCATTTCACGATGTGCGGGTACGCAAGCTGTTAGCGGAAATCGTAAAAGAGAAGCAAAGCCTGACATGACACGGCCGCAAGTCATCGTGCGCGAGGCGCCGTGTCAGTCGGCTTGAGCGCGCAGCTTGGCGGATGATGGTTGTGCAGAGGTGCGGCGAAGTCATATCTCACAAGAGGAGCCAGCACCGTCGCTGCCCTCATTGAAGAGCGCTCTCAGCAGACGCCAAAGTTCGCGGTGACCAGCGGTTTGGCCGCCCTGTGTTAGATAGTCCGCAATATCCATTGTCGATGTTTGGAATTCGACTGTGCCCCCGAGTCCTGTCTCCAAATGCGCCACCTCCCGCTCGACATACAAGTTCTTGGTGTCGGTATCGAAGACAAGAAAAGAACGATCCTCGTGTGGGATCTCGGGGCCTTTCACCTGACGGTATAGCTCTCTTTTGAGGAAGGCCATTCTCCGCTCCCGATGAGGACGGTGCGATAGCTAGGTTTCGGAGTTCAGTAAGGCTCGGACCCTCGTGGCGGCGTCATAGATTTCGATCTTGAGCATCGGATAGGTCGATTTCAGTTTGCGACCGGCTGATTTTGCCGCTTCGGCCGTCTCAAACTCCGACTTGAAGTGTCCGTCGACAACGACCACAAATCCTTCCGACGGCGGCCTGTCGGCACGTGGCGCCTTCGGCTCAGGCTCGTCAGGTGAGCGAACTGGCTTTTTCATCGGAACTCTCATCGGATCGCAGAAGCATGACAGGGGGCCTCTATATCATTCGATCACAGCGGAAAAGGCGACGACGAAATCCGGAGACCGCAACCACCCTATCTGGCTCGGCCTCCGGATTGCTGCGACGACCGCACGTGACTAGGCGGCCTTGCCAGGTGCCGCGGCTTTGCTCGGCACGGGGCTCGCGCTCGGCGGAGCTCCTGTCTTGATATCGATTGTCTTGGTGGTCTTCACGGCCTTGGCGGGCTTCTTGATGGCGAGATGCAGCACGCCCTTGTCGAAATGAGCTTCGATGGCTCCCTCGTCCGGCTCGAAAGGCAGAGACATCGATCGATAGAAGAGCCGTAGCTGCGCTCCTCGACGTGCCAGTCCTTTTCGTCTCTCGTGCTCTCCGCCTTTTTCTCGCCGGAGATGACCAACTGGTTGCCGTCCAGGCTGACCTTGATATCCTTGTCGTCCACGCCGGGAAGTTCGGCTGTCACTTCAAAGGCATCCTTGGTTTCCGCCACATTGATTGCCGGCGTGCCCGCCCCAATGCTGGAAGAAGGCGACCCCTGATCGATAGTGCGAAGGGCGTTTTCCACGTCACGCCGCATGGCCCTGAACGGATCGAAGGCAAGCTCCTGGCTGGTGGTCCATAATCTCGGAAGGCTCATCTGGTTTCTCCGCAGGTTGAAAAACGCCAGCGTGCTCCTCGCGGTCGCGGCGGCCTTGATATAGCGCAATTAGGGCCGGGTATTTCGAAGCGGGAAGACCGGCCATGATGATTAAAAGAGAGCGCGTCAACGAAGTTGACCTAATGACACAAAGCGAGATTGCATCGCTGTACTGAACGCCGGCAGGCCGAGCGCATGCGCCATGACAAGCAGATGCGGCAGAAGCAATCTCAAAGCCGCCCCTGTGGAATGAGCGGCATTTCAACCCGTCACCTGCTCACCGGCCGCCGCATGGTCAGAGTTTGCCGAGCAAAAGCAGAATCACCAGGATGACAATCACAAGACCAAGACCTCCACCGCCGTAGTAGCCAGTACCGTAGAACGGACCGCCGCCGATCCCACTGAAGCCGCCCAGCAGCGCGATGATCAGAATGATCAGAATGATGGTCCCGATTGACATTTCGATATCCCTTTGCGATTTGGTCGCGACTGGCTCGAACATTGCGCAGCCAGCCGTCGATTCCAGGCAGGTTCCCAGTAAGGAACTCATCTTGTCACGAAGATAGCAAAGCCTGGTTGACTCAAATCAAAGATGTGGGCGGTTCGACTCGGCCGCCCGTTATGGCCGGATAGTCAGCAGCCAGTCGTCGAGCCGTTGCAGCCAGCGCCGCGGGGGAGGTGGCGCCGGGGGCGGCTTGAGCTTGAGGCGGTCACCGTCACGTCCATGAACAAGCTGAAGCGTTCGGGTGTGATAGACGGCCAGATCCGGGCGGTGACCGATGCTCAACACGGTGGTTTGCTTCAGTTCATCATCGAACAGAGCCATGACGCGACGCTGGCTGTCTTCGTCAAGCGCGGCTGTCGCTTCGTCCAGAAAGACCCATGCCGGCTTGTGCAGGAGAAGGCGCGCAAAAGCGAGGCGCTCCTGCTCGCCCAGCGAAAGTTCTTTGTCCCAGCGCTCGGTCTTGTCGAGCTTGGGAACGAGATCGCCGAGATCGCAACGCACCAAGGCCTGTCGCACATCCGCATCAAGGAAGGCGTCGGGCGGGCTCGGATAACTCAGGGCGTTGCGCAGCGTGCCGAGCGGCAGATATGGGCGCTGCGGCAGGAACGCCATGGCCTCGGGTGGAGGCGTGAGGATTGTCCCCGAACCCCATGGCCAGAGACCCGCCACGGCGCGGAACAGCGTCGACTTTCCTCTTCCGGTGTCGCCGACAATCAGGACCCGCTCGCCTGGGGTGATGCTGACCGTCGCGTCATCGATGACGATGTGTCCGTCAGGCAAGAGGATGCGCACGCCCTCGAAAGCAAGATGTCCTTCCGGGTGCAGCGCGCGTTTGATTTCCTCTGCGCCTTGTTCGATCGCAGGGAGATTGTCGAGCGCTTCGCGAAAGCGCGCGACCCGGTGGACCGCTGCACGCCAGTCGGCGAGCCGTGAAAAATTATCGACGAACCATCGCAACGCCAATTGTACCTGGGTGAATGCGCCCGCCACCATGATCAGGCCGCCCAGCGTCAGGTTGCCGCCGAAATAGGCCGGTGCGGCCACCAATATCGGTACGACCAGCGATAGCCAGCCAATGCCCGATGTGATCCAGGTCAGGTGAGCAAGCGAGGAGGATATTCGTCGCATCGTGTCCACGACGGCCGCGAGCGCGGCCTCGAGATGGCGACGTTCGTCGGTCTCCCCGCCATGCAGTGCGATGCTCTCGCCGGATTCGTTGACCCGAACGAGCGCGAAGCGGAATTCAGCCTCTCGCGCATATCGCTCGCCGTTCAGGGCAATCAGGGGCCGCCCCACGATCCAGGTCAGAGCCGAGCCGGTCAAGGCATAGGCGAGCGCGCACCAGACCATGTAACCGGGAATGGCGATGTCATAGCCCGCGACTTGGAACGTGACTTGCGCCGATAGAGTCCAAAGCATGCCGACGAAAGCGAGGAGCTGGAGCAAGGAATAGACGATGCCGCAGCCGAGGTCGGCGGTGTAGTCGCCCAAGAGGCGCGTATCCTCCTGGATGCGCTGGTCCGGATTGTGACCATACTCGCCGGCAAAGCTGAGCTGATAGACGCGCAATGGCTTGAGCCACTCGGCCAGGAGGTGACGGGTGATCCATTCGCGCAGTCGAAACTTCAGGCGCTCCTGGAGAAAGGTGTTTGCGACCGTGAGCGCCAGCAAAATGGCGATGATGACAACGAACGTCTGGAGATCATGGACGAAGCCCGACAGATCCTTGCGGCCCACGGCGTCGAAGAATCGGCCGTTCCAATCATTGAGTTGGACTTGTCCCAACATGTTGGCAATGGTGACGAGGGTCGAGGCAACGAAGATTGCCATCACCCATCGCCCGCCTTCGGCCTGCCGAAGCACGCGCGCGAACAAGCTCAGGTCACGGGCAAGATTGAAGCCGCGTATCGGTGTAGCTTTGACGAGTGCGTCCGCGAGAGCGGGTCTGGCCACCACGCCCGGCATGATCGGTAGCAGAGGATGGGCGGCCTGCGGCAGCTTCTCAACTGCCTCCGCCGGAGAGGGAACGGGGGCCTGAGGAGCCTCAGGTGATGCAACGTCCGCCTTCATACGCCCGCTTCGCCCCCCCCCATTTCGTCCGTCGGTTCGCCGCAAGCAGATCCAGGTGAACTGGATTTTGACCGCCGCAATGATTTGCTCCGGCAGCAGCATCATTATGCTATCATGAAAATGCTCGGCTGAGGAAGAAGCCCTCAGCACCGTCATCTCAGCGCTGGCCGCAAGGCGCATCGATCGGTTGGGGACATGTCGGACATAACGGAAAAATCTGACCGGCAGAAGGGCGCCGAAGCCGCAGTCGACAGCTTCCGGAAGGACCTCGGTCCGTTTGTCGTCGCCGCTGAAACAACCCGGATGCCCATGCTGTTTACGGACGCGGCAAAGCCCGACAACCCGATCATTTTTGCGAACGACAGTCTTGTCGCCCTGACCGGCTACGACCGGGACGAAGTGCTAGGCAAAGGATTCAATTTCCTGATGGCTGACGGTTCGGATGCCGAGGCCCTGACACGAACCAAAGCCGAGTTCGAGGGTTCGTCCAGCGGCGGCACGGAGGTCCTCTGCCGCCGCAAGGACGGCAGCGAATTCTGGGCTGCGCTCTTCGTCAGTCCTGTACGCGATGGGGGCGGCGCCATCGTTCAGTATTTTGCATCCCTCATCGATCTCACCAAGCACAAGGAGGAGGAAGTCCGCTCCAGGATGCTGATCGACGAGCTGAACCATCGCGTCAAGAATACCCTTTCCACGGTGCAATCGATTGTCTGGCAGACATTGCGAGCAACCACCGATTCTAAGGAGATCCGACGATCCATCGAATCGCGGTTGTTTGCGCTCTCCCGGTCGCACGACCTGCTGACACGCGAAAGATGGGAAGGCGCCGGTCTGCTCGATATCGCGCACGATGCCCTGGAGCCATTCGGAGTTTCGGGCGGCCGGGCGGATCGCATCGTGATCACGGGTGAAAACATCCGCTTTTCACCGAAATCAGCTTTGGCCCTCGGCATCGCGTTTAACGAGCTTGCGACCAATGCCGTGAAATACGGCGCCTTGTCCAACGCGGCCGGATCAATCCAGATTGCGTGGACGGCAGAGAAGACACCGGCTGGAAAACGGCTCTTGCTGAGCTGGAAGGAGAGTGGCGGGCCCCTGGTCACGCCGCCGGCACACAAGGGATTTGGTTCGCGGGTGCTTGAGCGTGGCCTCGCCCATGAGCTGGAAGGCACGGTGCAGCTCGACTATCGGCCCGACGGTCTTATCTGCACGATAGACATTCCCTTGGCAGGAGACGCTCGTGGTGGATAAGTTCCTTTACGGCCGGCGAGCCCTCGTGGTCGAGGATGAGATGCTGATTCTCATCATGATTGAAGACATGCTTGCGGACCTCGGCTGCAAGTCGGTGACATCTGCCGCGACCGTCGATAAGGCGCTCGCGCTGATCGAGGCGCAAGCTTTCGACGTCGCCTTGCTCGACGTGAATCTGGATGGCAACGATAGTCATCCTGTGGCGGACGCACTCTCCGCGCACGGTGTGCCGTTTGTCTATGCGACCGGCAACTCCGGTCATAACTTGAGAGACGGTTACGCGGGCCGGCCGGTGCTGAAGAAGCCCTTCAAATTCGAAGATCTGGTGGCGACACTGACCCGCCTCAAGCTTGCGCCGACCGGTTGATGATATCGTCGATGATCGAGTTTCCGGAAATGATGGATTCTTGAGGTATACTTTCGTCAGATCTGTGAAGCCGATTTATGTTCGGTGATCAGTGATGAGGTCGATTATTCTTCCGCTGCCGAACGTGCCACGATCGGTGACCGTACGAGTGCCGACTGTCCGCTTTCCGGATTGCGGACGAGGGTCCCAAACGGGAGTGACCGATGCTCCGAGGTTCGATCGTTAACGCTGGTTTCTTGTCCGGCTGGCGTCTCTCCGCTCAGGGTTGCGGTCCTTGTCCATAGGGGTATCCTCGATGCTCAGTCACTGGAGAACAGCACGGTAAATTGCGCACCCTGACCGTCGGCGCCACGGCCGATCCGTAACTCACCGCCGATCTGGTCGGTAAAGGATCGAACAATTCTCATCCCCAGCCCTTTGCCGGCGCCGGGGTCGAAACCCTCGGGCAATGCCGGGCCATCATTGGAAACCGACAGCGCGCAGCCATGTTTCGGATCCGGTGCCAGCCTGACGGCGATCCTACCCTTGCCGTACTTTGCCGCGTTCGTGATCAACTCGTTGGCGATAAAGCCGAGCGGAATGGCGGTGACGGCAGGCAAATTGATCTCACGGCCTTCGACGCTAATTTTTCCTGCGGAGGCGTCCGACGACGACATCGCTGCAAACTCACGTCCAAAGTCCTCAAGGAATTTCTTGAATTCGATTGTTCTCACACCATCGTGGGAATTGAGGCGATGGTGGATTCGGGCGATCATGGAAACGCGACTAGCCGCCGCGGCCAATTGTGAGGCCGCTTCCGGACTCGTTGAATTGCGGCTCTGCAGCGTAAGAAGGCTGATCGTCATCTGGAGATCGTTCAGCAGGCGATGATCGGATTCCGCCTTCAGCAGTTCTTGTCGGTGGATCAGCTCGTCCCGTTGACGAAGCCGCGCCTCGGTTTTTGCAAGCGCCTTTCGCAATTGGACTGCAACAAGCCGGTAGTCCGTCAGCTCCGCACGGGGCAAATATCGACCCGAGCTCTGAGCAAGCACGCCCGGAGGAAGACCGGGATCGCCGGACGAACGTTCCTCATCCATGATACCAACTCCCAATGAGAGGGTTCTTCTCATTGCACTCAACTATTGGATGAGTTTAGAGCGGCGGGAAAACGCTAGATTGATGCAGGTCAATTTGCTCCACATCTCGGCATTGTGCTTTGCGTTCCATGCGGATGGCGCTACTGCGTTCGGCTATCATCATGAGACGCTACTTTGTGAGCCGCGCTGTTGATAACGGACCTGCAATTCACCATTGCCTGCAACGAATGCCTCTTCCGACTAACGCCTCGTTACGGCAAGCCGAAGATGGCCCCCCGGCGAACGCCGGGGCGGATTGGTCTTGCGTGCATCATTCGCCCGGGAGCAGGATCCCCCGGCCTCGGTTGGCAACCTACTTGAGGGAAGAGAACCAGCTATCGATGTCCTTGCGAACCTGATCTTTCGCAAAGCCATATCGCTGTTGAAGCCGACCCTCGAGCTGCTCGCGTTTGCCGTTGATCGCGGTGAGATCGTCGTCGGTAAGTTTGCCCCATTGCTCCTTCACCTTGCCTCGGAGCTCCTTCCAGTTTCCTTCAATTTGATTCCAGTCCATGGTGTGTCTCCAAATTTCAGATTGAATACGCTGCCACGTCATCGCGTTCGCTGAACCGCAGCGCTGATCGTTTTTTCGAGCGACCGCCGCTTGAGAGCGCGTTCAGTGGCGCGGGCCTGCGCCCGAGCCTGCCGCGCCCAAACGGCGTCAAAGTTGCCCTTAGTACGGGGCGTAGTATTGGCGGCGATACGGGTAGGGACCGCCGTAGTAACCTGGTGCGTAGCCCGGCGCGTAACCCGGACGGTAGTAGCCGGGGCCGTAGGCCCCATAGGCGGCGGCTCCGGCCGCGGCACCAAGAACTCCAAGACCAATGGCCGCCCCGGGAGCACGCCGATAGACGCGACCGCGGTAATGGCGTCGATAGCGGACCTCCGTCACTCCGGACGAGGACGTCCCTTCTGTCAGAAGAGGCGCGCTCGGCGAGATCGGAGCTGCCCCCGAAGGGAGTACCGAGCCGAGCATCGCGGCGCCGAAGAGCGCTGCGCCAATCGCGCATATCCTGGTCTGCCTGTTCATCGCTGTATCCTCTCGAACTTGGAGTATCTCAAGCGGCAAGTGGCTTGCGTGTCGCTGGCCTGCTTGATGGTTGGCCCTTGTTGCAGTTGTTGACGCAGAGCCCCAACGCAGAGTGCTCTGAAGGTCACGTGGCAGGTCTAAGGTCTCGTGCTTCCAGCGAGGCAATAGACCCGCCGCTGTACTCGCGCCGCGACTTGATCGATCACTTGGCGCAGGTCCTGTCGGCTTTCAAAGCCGCTTCTGCGGAAGCCTTTGTCGTGTGGGCGGCGCCGACAACCTTCATGTTGCTGCCGGTCGCAGGCTGGCTCTCGACGATCTGGCATTTCATGGTCGCGCTATCCTGAGCCAGGTAAAAAGATGAGGGCGATTGCCCAACGGTCTTGCCCTTCTCAGCCGCGAATGACGGCGAAGCGAGCGCAAGGACTGCGACCGTCGCCAATAGGGTGCTTTTCATGGAATCCACCAATTCTTGTTCGTCCGGAACTGGACAATGAACGAATAGAAACGGCGGGCAGGCGTTCCAGTTATGGCGGATTTGTTTTTGCGCGTCAGTTGACGTGGATCAATGACAATTGCGAACGCCTGTCGGCAGCCTGATTTAAGATCACTTACATCAAACTGCCGAGACATTAGGTCGCCCTCCTCACGGGCAAGGATGCCTTAGGCCGTCGTAGCCGAGATAAGTGCCGGAATAGGGGTCGTAGGACCTGAAGCGTCGCGCGCAATAGCCGACCGCGTCGCCACCAACATAGGGGGGCGGAACGACATAGGCCGGCCCGTAATAGCCGGGAGCGTAGCCGTAATAGCCGTAGGGCTGCGTTGCGCCAACAATTGCCCCGCCGATCAGCGCGCCAGCGATGCCTGCACCAATTCCAATGCCTGCGCCGCCACGATAACCACCGCGCCAGCCGCGGCGATATTGCACGGTCTCCACCGGCGGCGCCACCGCGTCGCGTAGCATCAGCGCGGAGGTGACCGGCGCCGCTGTGACTGGCGCGACGAACCACGGTGTGGCGGCGACGATGAGCGCAAGAAGCACAGTCTTGGACGTCTTGTTCATGACAGCATCTCCAGTTGCATTTTGGCAGAGCGGCTGCCTTCAGCGCAGCCGGCCATCTCCGGGAAGGGACGCGTCATAATGATCCAGGAAAGCTTACGTATATTGATTCAGCGCAACGTGAGCGCGCATCGATTGGACAGACTTAGTTTGATCGTCGGAGACGTCCGCGAAGCAGCGCCCTGCGCATGAACGAGCGCTGATCTCTTCCTTTCATCCGCAGTGGCGCATGCGTGTCGCTGCCACGACAGAACAAGGGGCTTCCATGCTTTCACTCATCATCGGGATCTTGATCATTTGCGTCGTCGGGGCAATTTGTTTCTGGGTCATCGACAAGTTCGTCAATGAATCCCGTTTGGCGGGTCTTCTCAAATTGTTGGTGGGGCTGGTCTGCCTGGCCGCGATCCTCCAACGGCTGTTGCCGCTGGCGGGGATCAATTGGCTATAGCCGGCCCGCAACTCGTCACCGATCTGCTGCGTGGGGGATGCGGCACTCACGCAACCGGTCGAGCCGGCACGCGAGGCGATTCAGGAAAAGCGAAGCTCAACGGCGATCGCCAAAGTTCCGTCGACTTATGACGTGACAAGAACTTCTACGGACATCCCGGCGAAGGCGCCGGTGCTTCCGACGAAGTTGCCGGACACTGGGGTCGTCTGTCGGATATCGCGCGCGACCGCGACCGGGATCAGATTGAAGCCGCCGAGGCTGCGATTGGTTGGGTCGAATGTGATCCAGCCGGCTCCCGGTACGAACACCTCCGCCCACGCATGGGTTGAACCCGCTCCGCTCGATCCGACGCTCTGTTGTTCTGGATTGTGAAGGTAGCCGGAGACGATTCTGGCTCCGAACCCGAGCATGCGTGCCGCTTCGGTGAAGAGCACCGCGAAATCCCGGCATGACCCCCAGCCGCGATTCAGGGTTTCTACCGGCGTTTGGGTGCCCTCGTCCTCACGGCTCTGATATCGGACAGCCTCGGAAACGCCGACGCTGAGGTCCTTTAGCAGTGACAGCGTATCCGTCCGACTTCCTCGAACGAACATTCTTGCCCAATTTCGCAGTACCCCAGCCGTGTCCGAGAACTGGGGGAGAGCGAGGGCGCCGAGATCAGTCCAATCGTCATCGGAATAGCGGAATGGGTAAGACATGGCCGGGACCGAGATATCGAACACCGGCCATGCAACCGCGTCGAGCTGAAGCTCCGCGACGCTGGCGATCACCAGGTTGGAGGCTGTCATCTGAAACGTGGCGGTTGCGATTGCATTGCCAAACACATCGTGCGCCCAGGTCAGGGCGGCAGGGGGCGTCATCGTGATGTTGAACGAAATCAAACGAAGCTCGCGGCTTTCGCGCGGACGAAGCATCAGGCGGTGCGGCAACAGGCGCACGGGTTCGTTGAATCGATAGGTCGTCGTGTGAAGAACCTTCAGTGTAGTCAACGAAAGCTCCAATAGGGGCAGCCTCTTAGTCGGCCCCTTATCCGGTAGCCCCCTTCGGGAAGGGTGGCCGAGTTGACGAGCCCATGCAAATGTCGATCCAGATGACCGAAACCCGGACGGATTTGCGGCAGAGGCATCGGGCAAGAGCGCTGCGATTCATCCATGCGGCCATGTTGACGGGTATCGAAGTGCAAGCACAACATCGGTTTCGCGATGCCACGTGATCCGATAGGTGTAACGCGACCACTGGTCGGAGGGTTGCAAATGTGTGGACGTCGCGTCGGCGCGCCGACCTTGGATGGTTGAGGCGACCGGGAGGAACGAACCATGAAGAACCGGCCACCGCTTCCGAAACATTTGAGCCGCCATAGGTATCACACGCTGCTGATCCGGCTGCAGATCGAACTCGTGAAGCTGCAGCGCTGCGTGATTGAGCGCGGTCAGCGTATCCTTGTCATCGTCGAAGGTCGCGACGCCGCCGTCAAGGATCGAGAATGATCAGGCTGGGCCGGCCGGCCTCGAGATGATGGTTGAGTTCGGACCTGTTGCACGCCGCCCTAGTCGGGATATTGTGCTCCTCCAGATATTTGATCACCATCTGTCGCAAGGTGGGATCGTCATCGACAACAACGACGTGGCCAGTATCTGCAAGCATACTCTACTCTTAGAATTTGCGGTCATGTCCCGAGCCCTGAGGATACCAAGGTCGAGCCCAAGCGATCGCAACCGGCCCGGCAGGCCGCCGGTGAGATCCTTGCCGTGACATTCACGGAAATCTTCATAGAGCAAGAGGCAGTTGCCATAGCCGAGCGGGCTCGCCCTTCCTCAACCCTCACGATTAAAGCGGCGCGACATATCAGTCATCAACTGTCGCTTCCAACCAATGTCGCGGCCTTATCTCTGCGGCGTGCCGAACGGCGCTCTTCGGACTACGAGCGCAGAATTACCGTCCCATTTCAGGTCCAACCTCGTCCGGGCGGGCGAGAACGTGGTCGTTTTCCGGACCTTCGACAAGATGTTCGGATTGGCGGGTCTCGGGCTTGGCTATGCGGTTGCGCCTCCGGCGCTTGCAACGTCGCTCAAGCGGGCCGGGTTCGGCCGGGTCGACGCACTTGATCGGCTCGCACTCGTGGCGGCGGCAGCAAGCATGCGGGATGCCGATTACGTGGCGACGACGCGTACAAAGGTCGCCGCCGAGCGAGACAAATGGCACCAGTTGCTCACCAGTCTGAATCTTCGCCATTCCGGCTCTCGGGGTAACTTCATCTTCTTCGAAGCCGATCGTCCACAGACCGAAATAGCGGCGGCCCTGCGGGGCAGAGGCATCGAGATCGGCCGCGCCTTTCCGCCGCTCAAGCGGTGGGTCCGTATTACGATCGGTCTGCCACACGAGAACGCGGCGGCGCGTTCTGCCGTTGCCGAACTACTGCGGTGAGGCCACATCGATCGCGCCTTTTGGCGGCGCCCGAATGGTGCCGCGGCCGCTCGACCGCCCCGGCCGTGATCCGACTGCCCCCTCTGCCCGGGAGCGCCCTCGTATCCTCCGCCTTGCCTGACAGAGACGTGAGTTGATCGCGATCGCGGTCATGACTACGTGAAGCGTCTCAACAGTTCCTCGGCACTCGCCTTCTGTGACAATGGAGTGTCATACTGAATGAACGTTGTGGAGTATCCGATCGGCGGCGATGCGACCATTTCGGCGCAGGGGCAGCCTGGCGTTCTGAGGTGTTTTCGATCGTTCCCGCCATCCGACATCATCGAAGCAATCTGGGACAGTGACATTCCCGATGGCGATCTAGCCAAGTCGCTTACGATCAAGTGCCCGCCCGGCACATCTCTGCAACTGATCGGCCAGTACCGGAAGCCGGCGAGAATTGCACAGAGCGAGACGGTCCTTCCGTCAAATCCATCCGGCCCGACTGCATCCAACGGTCGGGGGCCAACTACGCAAGTTCGCGTCGATGCGCGGAGGTGCGTGCCGGACGTCGACCTGCCTGGCGGCGTCAGATGTGATAGATGTCGATCACGTGATGAATGTAGTCGTTCTTCAACACGACTTTCTTCGCTTTGATCAGCGGACGATCGCCCGTCGCATCGATCGTGTAGAACGACACGCCGAAATAGCTGTCGATCGTCTTGTACCGATAGCTCAACGTCAGCCAGTTGAAACGGAGATCGACGATTCCATCAGCCTGGGCGCTGATCTCGACATTGGAGATGTTGTGGAGCGTGCGTGGCTCCGGGGTGCTGGCGCTCGATCGCTCGGTCTTGATGCGGAAAACCCGATCCTCGAGGCCGCTGCGGTTGGCGTAGTAGATCAGGGAAATGTCGGTCTGAGGATTTTCGACGAGGCAGTCGTCGTCATCCCAGGCGGGCATCCAGAACCGTACATCCGGAGCGTAGAATGTCAGCCAGGTGTCCCAGTCACGATCGTCGAGGGCGCGGGCCTCGGCATAGAGAAATGCTTCGAGTTCGGGGAGGGGGATCGTGGTCATGCGTCATCGCCATCAAGTTGTGCCGCGCGCCGTCGCAAGTCTCACGGCTTCCCCGCAGCGCTGCGCTGAATTGTGTGAGGTGTGGCCGGTCACCAACGAGTCACCGGCGGCGAGGTTGAGTTTCTCTTGTCCGTCGGCCGATGCGGCAACCCTTGCGTCGATTGCCTGCCCACCTACAGCGGCTGACCGGTGGAACGAACGACGATTTCGCTCATATCCACGTCGGCCGGCTGCTCGATCGCATATGCGATCGCCCGTGCCACGGACATTGCGGGAATGGCTTGCTGGTAGAAGCCCATCACCATGTCCTTTGCGGCGCCGGTGGTATTGTGTTTGAGCTCGCTATCGACGATGCCGGGCTCGATCGATGCGACCCGGATGCCGTCCCCAGCTTCGACGCGCAGGCCGTCGGAGATCGCCCGGATCGCAAATTTCGTTGCCGAGTAGACGGTCCCGCCCGGCGCGAAGACCTTGAAGCCGAGCACAGAACTGAGGTTGACGAATTGTCCTGACTTCTGTCTCTGGAAGACGGGCAAGGCTGCCGCAATGCCGTGGAGGACGCCACGTATGTTGACGTCGATCATGCGATCCCACTCGTCGATGCGGCACTCGGACAGCGCAGCGATTGGCATGACGCCGGCATTGTTGACGAGAACGTCGATGCGGCCGAAATCCTTTACTGCGCCTTCGATGAAGTTAGCGACGTCGAGCCGTTTCACCACGTCGACGGTATAGGCCTTGCCTTTCCCTCCCCCGTTTTCGATCTCTGCGACGATTGCGTCGAGCCGTTGACGGCGGCGGGCACCTATGGCCACGATGGCTCCCTTGGACGCCAGCAATTTGGCCGTCTCCGCGCCGATCCCGCTGGAGGCCCCGGTGATCGCTACGATTTTTCCTTCGATGCCTTCTGACATGTCGTGCTCCTGTTGCCTTGGTGATCATGAAGACGGCTGATGCCGCCATGTGCTCATATTCCCTCGCCGTGCAGCACCGCTTGTCGCAGCGTGTCCAGCCAGTAGCGGTGCTGGACGAGGAAAAGACCTTCGCTATCGGTCTTGGTCCCGCTCCTCAGTGGGTGAAGGTCAATCGCTTCGGCTTCTTCGTCGGCTCCCTCGATCCATTGTGAGGAGCCCCGCGACAGGTCGTTCCAACGCATGGTTCTTGCCATGTAGGCCTGTTGGCAGGCCCGGAATTCCTCGAGGTCGTCCGGCGTTGCCATGCCGCTGGCATTGAAGAAATCCTCATACTGACGAATGCGTCGTGCCCTCTCTGCCGGCGGCTCGTTCTTCGGTGCGATGCAATAGATCGTCACCTCGGTCTTATCCGTTGCCAGCGGCCGGGCTACGCGAATCTGGGAGCTCATCTGATCCATCAGGTAAAGGTTTGGATAGACGCAGAGATTGCGCAAGTTTTCGACCATCCATTGCGCTTTGGCCCGTCCATGCCTCGCCGTGAGATCGTCGAGGTGCGCGTAAAGCGGACGTGATGAAGGGTCGGCCCATTTGGACCAGAGCACCAGATGGCCGTTTGCGAATGAGTAGTAGCCGCCCCTTTGTTTGCTGAGCTTGCTGACGTCGATGGCCTTGATTTTGTCCGTCGCCGCGTTGCGACGGCCTGTCGTCGCCACGTAGTTCCAATGGACCGAGGACACGTGATAGCCGTCGGCACCATTCTCGGCCTGCATCTTCCAGTTTCCGTCGTAGACATAGGTCGATGAACCGCGCAGAACTTCGAGACCATCGGGAGACTGATCGACCATCAGGTCGATGATCTTTCTGGCCTCGCCGAGATATTCCGTAAGCGGCTTGACCGCTGGGTTGAGGCTGCCGAAGATGAAGCCGCGATAATTGTCGAGCCTGGCAATCGCCTTTAGGTCATGCGAGGCTGCCTTGTTAAAGCGCTCCGGATATCCTGCATTGTCCGCATCCTTGACCTTCAGCAGCTTGCCGGAATTGCTGAAGGTCCAGCCGTGAAACGGACAGGTAAATGTTATCTTGCGCCCACGCTTATAGCGGCAGAGCATCGCACCGCGATGGCTGCACGCATTGATAAAGGCGTTGATCTCGCCATCCTTGCTGCGTACGACGAAGACGGGCTGGCGCCCCATCCACGTGGTGAAGTAGTCGTTGTTGTCGGCGATCTGGCTTTCGTGCGCGAGATAGACCCAGTTCCCCTCGAATATGTGCTTCATCTCCAGCTCGAAGAATTCGGGGGAGGTGAATATCTCGCGGTCGCAACGGAAGAGCCCATTGACGGCGTCCTCGACAACGGATGCGTCCAGGCGCTCTAGGATGCTCGATGACATGACGGGACTCCCCGAAAAATGACTGATATGTCGCTGTCGAAGCGGGCACGGCGACGTTGCCGAGTGACCAGAATAGGGACGGCTCAAGGCGCACGTCACTGGACTGCCGCGCCCTTTGTGCTTGGACGGAGACGACCGGCTTGATGTCCAGATGCGATGCGGAGTGTCTATGTCGTGAACGATTGTGATGCGACGCCTACTTTGGCCCGCGTGCTCCGCTGATTAAACTTTAGCTGTCCTAGGAGGATGGCCATGTATTCGGGCGGTGTGAGTAACGACTTTGTCGGCGCGCCAAGTCTGGATTACGATGCTTGGCGGGATGCGGTCCGTACGATCTGCGGCCGCTATAGTCCCGGCGGAATCGAGCCCGGGGCCTTCTCGGGCCAGGCGCGTGCGCGAGATATCTGCGGGTTCAAGTCCGTGGACGTGAGTTTCAACGCCCGCAGACTTGAGCGCTCGCGTCGCGACGTCCGTGCCGACGCCGTCGACCACTACTATGTCCTGTTTCAGATGGCCGGCCGATCCATGGTCGTTCAGAACGATCGGACGACGGAGCTTGACGTCGGTGACGTTGCGCTCGTCGATGCGGCGCTGCCCACCACATATCTGGCGGAGGCGGGCGGCCATTGGGCTTCACTGCAACTGTCGCGTCGATCGGTGGCGTCCCATCTCGGGTCGGAGCCCCGATGCCCTTGCGAGGGCAGGGGCGCGGCTGCCGCTCGTTTGCTCCGCCAGTTGCTTCATGAGGGCGTAGAGAACGGGGCCTCAACTTCGGCGGATGCTTATATGCGTCTGGCAGTCTATGATTTGACGGGCGCGCTTTTTGCGCCATCCGAAGGCGAGGACGTTCTCCGGCATACCGACAAGCTGTTCGCGCGAATTTGCGCAATCGTCAGGGATGGCTTTGCCGATCCGGCGTTCGGTCCCTGTGACGTCGCGGACCAGGCCGGAATTTCGTTGCGCTATCTCCAGAAACTCTTCACGCAGAGAAACTCGACGTGCAGTCAGTTCATCAACGCAGTGCGTCTCGATCATGCCCTGGCCCTCTTGAAACGCAGGTCGGCCTTGAGAAGCAGCCAGTCCATCAGTGATATCGCCTACGCCTCCGGCTACAGCGACTATACCAACTTTCATCGCAGGTTTCGCTGCCGGTTCGGTCAAACGCCGGGCTCGATCGGCGGTAAACAGGACGCCGTCGCGTGAATGCCCTGGATGTGATAGTTCGAATCGTCGCGCGTGCCTCGCTGCGAGCGGAGGCCAAACATGAAATGCTTTCTGACAGCAACTCTCAGAAATGTGTGCTGCAGTTCCGGGGGGCTTCCTGTAGCCTTGAGGCAGCCGCGAGATGGAATATCAAAAGGACTGCGAGACCGACCGCGCTTGCCACCTACCTTCGGAATTGATGCGGTCAGATCGTCCATTGCCTCCAAGCGACACCTCAAAGCGCCGGGTGCCACTATGTCTTGTCGTCGAGGACGACATGACCATGCGGCATCTGGTGACCAATTATCTCGAAGACCATGACATTCGGACCCTCTCTGCTTCGCGGCGAGAGGAGGTCCCGGCTCTTCTTCTCCGCAGTTCACCGGACCTCGTGGTGCTCGATCTTCGCCTCGGTCAGGAGGACGGTCTGGATCTGCTGCGTGAGATACGCGCGCAATCGGATGTGCCGGTCATCATCACGACGGGGCATCGGCGAGATGAGATCGATCGCGTGATCGGCCTTGAGCTGGGCGCGGACGACTATTTGACGAAGCCCTTCGGCCTGAGGGAACTCGTTGCTCGCATCAAAGCCGTTCTCAGACGACGAGAGGCCGCCCCGTCCGTGGCCCAGCAGCGTGATGCCGAGAAAGGCCGCTGGCGTTTTGGCAACTGGCAGGTCGATCGGCGCTTGCGTCGGCTGACAAATTCGCTCGGCGAACCAATCGGCCTCACGAAAGGCGAATATGCCCTGCTGATGGCCTTCCTCGATGCGCCGCAAAAGCCGCTGTCCCGTGAGCATCTCTTGCAGGCGACGCGTCTGCACGAGGATGTATACGACCGGAGCATCGACGTGCAGGTGCTTCGGCTGCGCCGCAAGCTCGAAACAGATCCAAGTGTGCCGTCCATCATCCGGACCGAACGTGGCATTGGCTATGTCTTCACGCTATCGGTGGAGCGGCTTTGACGATCGGGGCAGTGAGGAGCCGTCCATTCGGCGGCGGGCTGGCAACACGGCTCGCCGTTTCGGATGTTGCCGGAACTTGTAATACAGATGTAGCCGTTTTGGCTCGCGTTGGAATGCCCCGGAAACTTGACGGCGGCAGAGTCTCCCATGCAAACGACATGGAGGCGATCATGCTGATGGTCAACAAGACAACATGCGATGGTCCACGAAGCAGGATACAGGAGCGACCTGACGAACCTGCCCGCGACAAACAATCTCTGCCCGGAATAAGGCGCTCATCCTGGCCCGAGCGAATCGATGAAGGGGCACCTCAACCGAAGGTGACGGGGCGTATCACGCATGTCCTCGCACGATCGGCGATGGTCCCAGCCAAGGCGTTTATCGATCTCACGCTGACCGTTGGTTCCGTGCTGACTGCCGAGTTCCTTGCCGGTTGTGCCGCCTACGCTTGTGCGATGTATCCATACTATGCTGTGGCGGAAGAACGCGAAGCGCCAGTCGAGCTCGAGGCCGTTTCCGATGAGCCGAAGAGCGATCGCTCGCACGGGGGGCGGGGAAGCCTGCGCTTGATCGCGCGTCAGGTGAGCCCGCCGGTCGAGGACGTGGAATTGCATCGGCCGCTGCCGGATGCGCTGCCGTTCATGTCCGACGTCCCCCTCGTCAGTCGCTCCGCGCAATCGTCCCCAGCCTGGTATGAATCGATCGGCGCGGCGGCGCTGGCGCTGGGCAGATCGATCCGCGAACGCAGGGCCGTGCGGCGCGCCGTGGCCGAACTGCGTCAGCTCGATGATCGGCTCCTGCGGGACATGGGGCTCTGTCGTCTCGATGTCGAAAACGCAGTCAGAGGTGAAATCGATCTGAGATGAAATCGATTGTGGCAGCCGTCTGCGCGACAGCGCTACTTGCAGGGGCGTTTGCCGGGCTCGGGCCGTCGACGGTATCGTCTTCGACGGCTCCGACCGCAGCCGATGGCGAGCCGATCACGCCGATCCCGCCGCCGCCGCCGGCTGATCCCCGAAAGCTCGCTCTGGGCGAGCGCCTGTTTGGCGATACGCGGCTGTCCGCCGACGGGAGATTTGCCTGCTCATCCTGCCACGACCTCCGCACCAATGGAGCGGACGGAGGCAGGAGCCGGAATCCAGCGTCAGGCCAGCTCGACACGCTCACCGTATTCAATGCAGCTCTGAGCTTTCGTCTGACGTGGGAAGGCCGTTTTCGCAGTTTTTCCGATCAGACGGAAGATTCGATCGGCAGCCCAGCCAGCATGCGCAGCACCGTTGCCGACGTCGTTCTGAAATTGAAAGCCGATACGGCCCTGAACAAGCAATTTCGTGCCGCCTATGGCCGCGACGTCGATCGTGACAGCCTGCTCGATGCCATCTCGACATTCGAACGGTCCCTGCTCACGCCGGACAGCCGCTTCGATCGGTGGCTCGCAGGCGAAGCATCCGCGCTCTCTCCGGCCGAACTCGAGGGCTACAGAACCTTCAAGGCGTTCGGCTGCAGCGCGTGCCATCAGGGCGTCAACATCGGGGGAAATCTGATCGCCCGTCAGGGCATCTTCCGTCCCCTGGTTGCACGCGGGCCTTTCCGGGTTCGTGTGCCGAGCCTGCGCAATATCGCCGTTACCGCACCCTATTTCCATGACGGAAGCGCCGCCACTCTCGAAGACGCTGTGCGCCGGATGGCGGCTGCGCAGCTCGATCGGACATTGAACGATGATCAGGTTGCCTCGCTGGCAGCCTTCCTCGGAACCTTGACGGGCAATTACCGTGGCAGACCCGTGACCGGAGCGGCGCCATGAAGACCGAGCGATGGGCGGCGGTCGCGATCGGGCTGTCGGCTCTGCTGACCTGGTTCTCATGGCGTGCGGTGAATCCGGAGGCGGAGCTTTATGACCGTGCGTTGATCGAGATCGATCGCTTCGGCATGATCGAGGATACGCTGTACCGTGACCTCTTCACTGCTCGCGCAGGCCTGTTACTCAACTATGACCCATTAGTTAGCGAGATCGATGGGCTGCACCAGGCCATCGCCCGCTTGCGCGCAACCACCCAGGTCGACGGCCAGACCGCCGAGATGGTCGATCGGCTCGCCGCCTCGGTGGACCGCCAGGAGGAATTGGTCGAGTACTTCAAGAGCCAGAATGCGGTCCTGCACAACTCGCTGTCCTTCTTCGCGCGTTTCGCAGCGAATTCGGACCAGCGCGATCTGGACCTTGCCATCAGGTCGGCCGGGACGGCCATCCTCCACTTGACGCTGGACACGTCGTCGACTGCGGTCAAGGAGGCCGAGGAGCGCCTGGACGAACTGGACGGGCAGGCGACCGGATCGGGGCAGGTGGTCCTGGTCGAGCCCTTCCTCGCTCATGGCCGTTTGCTGCACAGGCTGCTGCCTTCGGTCGACGGCATCCTGAAGAAGATGCTGACGCTGCGGCGCAAGCAGGATCAGGAGGCCTTGCGCGCGACCATCCTGGATCGGCAGGTCACCTCACGAAATTCGGCCCGCTTCTATCGCGCCATGCTCTACGGCTCCTCGATCGCGCTGATCGCGTTCCTGATCTATCTCGGCCTCCGGTTGAGATCACGCGCCAACGCGCTGCATCGGCGCGCGGCGCTGGAACACATTATCGCGGACATATCGATGAATTTCATCAATGCGTCTCCGCAAGGCATCGAAGCCGAAATCCAGCGAGCCATTGCTTCGTTCGGAACTTTTGCAGGATCTGATCGCGTCTATGTCGTTGTGTCCGGCGCGACGACACGGTCGTATCTCTGGCATCAGCCGGGCAAGGAGTTTCCGCCTGGCTGGCCTGAAGGCGCGCTCGATCTGGCCTGCCGGATGGTCGACGGGGAAGGAGTCGTCCACGTGCCAGACGTGCGCCGCATGCCCGTGGGCGACGACAAGTTCTTCCTGGAGGGCATGGACCTCGGGGGATGGGCATGTGCGATCAATAGCGATCGTCAAGGCCGCATGGTCGCGTTCGGCTTCGATGCTGTCGGCTGCAAGTGTCGCGTTGCTCACGCCGGCGAACTTGTTCTCCTGCGTATGGCCTTGGACGCTTTCATTCATGCGATCGAGCGGCGAAGTGTCGACGAGGAGCGAAATCGCCTGCAGAAGCGCCTGCAGCAGGCGCGCCGCATGGAAAGGATCGGCACCTTCACCAGTGGCATCGCTCACAATTTCAACAACATCCTGGGCGGAATCCTCGGGTACGCCGAAGTAATGGAAGAGCACGCCCGCTTCAGCCCGGTACTGGCGCGCCATCTCGCTGGAATACGGCGAAGTGCAGACCGGGCCCGCGATCTCGTCGGTCAAATCCTCATGTTCGGTCGTCGCAGCGACATTCGTCGCGATTCCGTCAGCATAGGTGCGCTCGTCGCCGAAACGGTCTCGCTGTTGCGCGTTGCGCTGCCGCCTCGGATTGAAATCGTCGTCAGACAGCATCCAGCCGGATTGATCGTCTTTGGCGAGAGCGTGCAGCTGCAACAGGTCATTATGAACCTGTGCAACAACGCGGCGAACGCGATACCGGAGACGGGACGAATTGAGATCGAGATCGAGCTGCATGAGATGCTCGATCCCATCTGCCTCAGCCACGACAAGATCGAGCCTGGCCAGTATGTGCGGATTTCCGTTTCGGACACGGGGAGGGGTATGGACGGGTCGACATTGGACCGGATATTCGAGCCGTTCTTCACGACGAGGTCCAGCGGAAACGGATTGGGACTCGCGACGGTAAAGGAGATCGTTCTCGACCACAGCGGAGGCATCAACGTGCGCAGTTGTCCAGGCGAGGGCAGCCAATTCGACGTCTGGTTACCGCGGGTCGAGGCGGCGGCCTTCCCGGAGCAGCGCCCGCCTGCGCATATGACGGGACAAGGCAAGGTCGTGATGCTCGTGGCCGGCGACCGTCACCGTCTGCTTGCCGACGAGGAAACGTTTGCTGCGCTCGGCTTCGAAGCCGTGGGCTTCGCTACGGCCGAAGCTGCACGTTCCGCGTCCAAAGCAGCTCCCGACCGGTTCGACTTCGTGGTCGTCGGCCCGGTCGGCTCGCTCGGGCAATCCCTTGAACTTGCGACCGTGCTGCATCACGAGCTTCCGTCCGTTCCGATCGTCCTGGCGACGAGAACGGCATTCGAGATCGGTGCCGATGCATTATTGGGGGCCGGTATTTCTGACGTCGTGCGGTGGCCCATCGTCGCCGAGGAGATTACGATTGTCCTGTCGCAGATCTCCGGAGCCGGCGGGCTCGGGGTCTCGAGCCGCCCGAAATCGCAGGCCTCAATAGCGCTCCCAACCTGATCGCGATGCGAGGTGATTGACGAGACGGAGGGCCCGGCGGCCGCCGGCCGTCGCCCAATGCCAACAGGATCAGGCGGGCTCTGAACCGGCAAGATGAGAGATGGATCCAAAGGGACAAGCGGGTGAAGCGCGGTCGCGAAGCGAAAGGCAAGTTGCACGATGTTCCAGGCGAGGGCTCCGGATCGCTGCGCTGGCATCGATCGTCTATGATTGCAGACGACGGTCGGCGGGACGTGCGACCAGGAAATACAGGACGAGTGCGAGGAGCGCGGACGCAGCCATGACCGCCGTCGTCGAGAGCGCGGTCCGGCCGTCGAAGCAGGCCGCCACCAGTCCGCTCGATAGGGCACCCGCGACCAGCTGGATGCTTCCGGCAGCAGCGCTGACGGCGCCGGCGATGTCAGGAAAGTGCTGCATCGTCGCGCTCACCACGTTCGGCACGCTGAGTCCGAAGCCGAGCGCGACCGCCATCAGCAGCGCGGTGACAGGCACCGTGGGCATCCAGCCGGTCAATGTCATCGCGAGCAGGGCGACGCTGACCACTGACGACAGCGTCAGCCCGGTGGCGAGCATGCATGCCGAAGATATCCCGCGCCGGCCGAGCTGTCCGTCGAGGAAGGCGCCGCCCATGACGGAAGCCGAGCAGGCGCTGAAGATCAGGCCGTATTGCTCGGGCGAGAGCCCGACGGCCCCGATGAAGAAGAGCGAGGCGCCGGTGACGTAGGCAAACACCGTCGCGCCGCCCGCCGCACCGACCAGGATGTAAGGAAGAGAAACCGGATGCGTCAGGACGCGGCGATAGCTGTCAATCACGGCCGCGGGCACCAGGCGGGCGGATGGAGCGATGGTCGCCGTTTCGGCGAAGCGAAACATCACCACCACCAGCAGCGTGAAGCCCATCGCAGCCTGGGTCGCATAGATCGATTGCCAGCCGGCAGCCGCCAGCAGGGCAGCCCCCGCGGTGGGCGCGATCACGGTGGCAACGTTGACTGCGACCATGACGTTGGCGATCCTGCCTCGTGCGGCGGTGCCGTCGAAGAGGTCGCGTATGATGGCAAAGGTAGTGGCGGTTGCGGCGGCGCCGATGCCTTGAACGAAGCGGCACAGCAGCAGAGCCGGCAGCGAGGAAGCAAGCGCGCAGCCGAAATTGGCGGCGACGAACAGCGCGAGGCCGAATGCCAGGATCGGCTTGCGGCCAAGGCGGTCCGAGGCGGGTCCATAGATCAGCGGCGCTGTTGCGAGGCTGAGCATGAAGGCACTCGTCGTCAACCCGACATCCGACGCGCTCACGCCAAACGTGGAGCCGGTGGCCGCCAGTGCCGGCAGATTGATGTCGATGCTGGAATATGGCACGGCCGCCAGCAGCCCGAGCAGCACCGTGAAGGCGAAGGAGTCAGGTTCGATGCGCATGAACATCCGATTGCATTTGACGAACTCCGAGGGAACGACGGAGGACGGCCGCACCGCCCTCCATAGCTCCGTTCGGCAATCTGATCATCCGCGCCGCCCGGCGCGCCGACCCCGGCTCGGCATGGCCGCGCGGAGGCGTGACAGCTTGGCTTCGTCGGCAACGAGTTCGCTGATGATCCGGAGAATCTTCTTCCGTGTATCGATCCCTGCGAACTCGTCCGCGATCTGCAACGCGCGCAATCGATAGCGCGGCTGGTCGAGCACCGTCCGCACTGCCTCGCGCAAGGCTTCCGGCGTCGGCTCGTTGGTCGCCAGGTTGATGCCGACCCCGGACCACGCGACCCGCGCGTTGACGTCGGCCTTGTCTTCGGTCAGTCCCGCAGCAACCAGGGGAATGCCGTAGCTCATGGCCTGGTTGACACTGCCATAGCCGCCGTTGGTGACGAGCACGTCGACTTTCGGCAGCAGCCATTCGAACGGCAAATAGCTGGCGACGCGGGCGTTCGCCGCCACCTTGCCGGGAATGGCGTCGATCGGACGGCCACCCGCCGTCGCGATCACGAGGATGTCGGCCTCGTTGGCGAGCGCCGCCAGCGTCGGGGCGACCAGCAGATTGAGGTTGTGATTGGCCACCGTCCCCTGCGTCACGAGCACGACCTTGCGCGAGCCATCGAGGTCCTCGGCCCAGGGCGGCGGCGAGACTTGATTGGCAATGATCGGAGGCGTGCCGACGAAATGCACCGAAGACAGCATGTCGCGTGGAAATTCGAAGCTCGGCACCGACAATTGCAGATAAGAATCGGCGAGAGCGACCACGGAATGGAATAGCGGCATCGCTATCGGCCCGACCCCGAGACCCTTCAAGGCGCGGTTCAGGCGCAGCAATACCGGCTGATCGACCGTCGCGTCATAGTCCCGCGCCAGGGCCGCATACCGATCGCGGTCCTCGTCGGTGTTTGCCGGCGGCAAGCCGAGAAAATTCGGCGCGCCGTCCTCGCGCGGCCAATGCAGGATCGAGGTGCCGCAGAGCGCGACGGGAGGCCGATGCGATCGCGGTCCGAGCAGGAGCGGCAGTATGCCGAACAGCATGTCGTCGGCGAGAATGACGTCCGCCGGAAATTGCCGCAACGCATCCAGCAGCCCCTGGTGCTGGGCCGGAATGGCGTCGACGAAGATGCGTTCGCAAACAACACGCAGCCATTCCAGTCCCGGGGGAATGGTCTTGAGTTCGGGGACCAACGAGAAGACGTCGTTCGGATCGAAGTCCGCGCCCTCGGGAAGAGGAAAGAACTTGATGCCGTTGGCTTCGACGCGGGCGCGAAAGGCGGTGCCTGTCACAAGGGCAATCTCGTGGCCTTCGGCAGCCAGGATCTGCGTGATCGCCAGCAGTGGATTGAGATGGCCCGTCGCAGGCGTCGAAGCGATAAGAATCTTCATGGGAGCTGACCTCTTGATGAATCGGTGCACGGTCGCTGGAGGGCGGCCGAGCGATTACGCAGAGCGAATTGACGGGATCGCCGTTACAGCAGTGCTTCCGCGGGCTATCGAATGGTTACATCGGTAACGCATCGTGGCGTGACCGGGCCTCGCGCCACGCGGACGTCGATGGAGTCGCCGCGCAAGGACCGCGATTGTGACGCGATCGGCGAGGCGTGAAACGGAGCGACAACGTTGCCATCCTCATCCGGCAATCCACCGGTCGGGCGCCGCAGACATTCGGCTCGGCTCGGATCACAATGCTTCACGCTCCCGGCATCCGGCGGACTTGGCCGCGGACTTGGCCGCGGAAGCGGGAGGCCGATCCGAGTGCGCTACGCGTCATTCAGACCGAGCGCGGCGTCGGTCGCGTCTTCGCGGTACACCCGTAGATCCGATCCAAACGGGCCGGCTGATTGCAGCTGTAACCCCTTTGCCGATGACGGTGATCTCGGTGTAACGGCCGGCCTGCACTTTGGCCCCACGAACAGCGTGTGGGAGATCTACGATGAAGACGCATTCTCACAGTGTAGTCCGGCTTGTCCGCCCGGGGGACACGGAACTCGATGGTCAAGACGTGGCTGCATGGTCCGATCGCCGCGGCACAGTTCGTCTCAGTGCCAGCCGCATCGGGAGGCAGGGCCCCACGCACACCGGTTCTCATCCGGCGCCGGCCGAAGCCGGGTCGAGCCAGGACGCCGGCATATTGTCGTCGGTGATCTTTGCCTTCACGGAAGGGCTTGCGCTTTATGGTGCGGCGTTCCATCCGGCCGCGGCGCTGCCGGCTCACATGATACTGGCAGCACGGAGATGTTGCGAGCCGGACCGGGAGACTGGCGAACCGGCGGAGCCGGTGCACAGCAGCGGTCGCGATGGCGTCGAACGCAACGGCAAGGTCGTCAAGTGCGGCCGTGCCCTGCCGCACGACGCGCAACCGGGGCGACGTTGGAATTGGCTGCGCTCGGCCGGTGAGATGCTGACGGTCTTGCGGGTGCATTTTCGCCGAGAGCGGGAGATCAGAAGGGCCGTTGCCGCTCTGATGGAACTCGACGACCGGACCTTGCGCGATCTTGGAATCCACGGCCGATCGGAGATCGAGTGGGCGGTGAGATACCGTCATGATTGCTGAGGCTGTCATCATGCTTTGGCCGGACTGAGCCTGGGTCATGTCGCGCTGGCGGAACAGCAGGCGATCGCGCGGCCGCCCGTTACGATTGCAACGAAGTTCGACCGTCCAGCAATCGAGACGTAACGCGCCACATCTAGGAAGGAGAAATCTCGGTCAAGGACAAGAGAAACCCAGTGGCAGAAGTTATCGGCGCCGACGATCGGGCGGCTCTCGCCGCCGTTGAAGGCCTGCCCGTTCTCAGTGTGGCAGACCTCGACGCAGATCCCCACGGCATGTTCCGCAGGTATCGTGCCGCCTATCCCTTTGTCAGGCATGAGGCGGGAGGTTACCTCGTGCTCCGCCATGCCGACATCGAGCGGCTTGGCACCGATGACCGTATTGCCGCATCCGAAACCGCCCACCCGGAATTGTTCGGTGTCACGGAGGGAGCGCTGTTTGACCTCTTCAAGGAGGGAATGCTCACCGCGAACGGTGCCGTTCATCGTCGCCGACGCTCTCCGTTCTCCAGAAGCTTTGCGGCTCGAACGATGGCCGATCTGCGGCCGCACATACGGCGCTCCTCGGAGCAGTTGATTGATAGCTGGTATGCCGATGGTCAGGTCGAATTTGTCGGTCGGTTCGCAGCTGAACTTCCCGCCTGCGTCATTGGCGATCTTCTCGGCCTGCCGCGAGCCGATATCCCGTCCTTTACAGAACTCGTCTACGCGGTGACCCGATTTATCAGCGCGAGCATATTGCCGGACGAAATCGCCGAATCGGAGGCGGCGTGCCAGCGATTGCGCGACTACGTGGAGAAGACGCTTGAAGACCGGCGGCGCGCTCCTCGGGACGATCTCCTCTCGGATTTCCTGCGGAACGCGGACGCAGCCGGCGAGTTGTCACCTCTCGAGATCATATCCCAGATTGTGCAGTTGATCCTCGGCGGCACCGATACGACCCGCGTCGCGATGGTCATGCAACTGGCGCTTCTGCTCCAGCACGGGGAGCAATGGGACGCTGTGTGTCGGGATCCCTCGCTCATCCCGGGCGCGGTTGCGGAGGCGATGCGATTCGAGCCGAGCGTGGCGTCGTTCATCAGGGTGACGACTGAAGACATCGAGGTCGGCGGAGCTGTTCTTCCGGCCGGGCAATTCGTCATCCTGTCGACCATGTCCGCCGCGCGTGACGAAGAGGCCTATGAACGGCCCGACGTGTTCGACATCCGTCGAACCGACCAACCACGGTTGCTTCCCGCCTTCGGGGCCGGCGCCCATCGCTGCATCGGTGAGGCGCTGGCGCGTATGGAACTCGAGGAGAGCCTGGCAGCGCTCGCGGCCCGCATTCCTCAACTCCGACTGGATGAAGCGCCAGCGATCAAGGGGCACAGCGGCATCCGTCGCGTCGAAACCATGCGAATAGCCTGGCAGCCGTGACATCCGGACACGAGGCGTGCACGGGCAAAAACCTGCCGGAATTCGATTGCACCGGTAAAGCCGGTACTTATTTGGTCGCGAATTTGCGATTGAGTCCGGTGCGCGAGCGCATGAGCGCGGCCTCCAGGGGTCTACAGAGTGTGACACAAGCGTCGTGCCCGGTTCTGTAATTTGTGGCATTTGGCTTCGTTGAAAGTTGTCTGCGGACCAGATCCGCACTGGAATCTGTCTCGCGGCACAGGGGATGGTCGGATCCAAGGCTGGTCTGCGTCGCTTCCCCGGCAGGTCGGCGCAAGACTTGCTTCAGCCACTCCAGACGACGGCGACTTTGGACCTCTTAACTCCATCCTCGTTGTATTCGGCCTGAAGCTGGTTCTCTCCGGCGTGCAGTTTCGCGCGTGAGGCTGGTGCGGGCCAAGGAAGGATGAGTACTTTCTTGGAGACGACCTAGCGAAAGCGTTGCGGCCGCTCGAAGTCTGTGTGACTGGACCGATAGCTGAATTCTCCGACGCAATGTCTGGCGAGCATGATGGGTTCGATGTCGCCGTGATCGACGTAAATCTACGAGGAGATACCTTACGTGCCGAAGAGCTTGCGCACTGCTGGCAGCCACTCGCCGGTCATCGTGAACTCGAGCCCGAGCCGGGCGCCGGCGGCAATCGCCAACATTGTGATCGGCGCCGAGAGAGCGAGCGATGAGAATGCGGTCAGTCCCTGGCCAATGGTGCACCCCATTGACATGATCCCGCCGATGCCCATCAGAAGCGCGCCGGTCAGATGCCGCTTTAGTTCGCGAGCGTCATCGCAGGCTTCCCAGCGGAAGCCGCGCGAGAGCAATGCGGCGCCAAGAGACCCCGCCACGACACCGGCGACCGACCCGATGCCAAAATTCAACCGCGCGCCAGAGAAGGTCGCGATGTAGAGAATCGCGTCGCCGAGTGGGGCGACGAAGGTGAGCGAGGAGACCCGCGCCGGGTCGAATTCATCATCTGCCAGCCATCCGGTCGCAAACCAACCGAAGGCGACTGCGGCGCCGACTGCAAAGCCAGAGGCCAAGAGACGCGGCGATCGGACTAGTCTGCCATCTACGAGGGCCCAGAAGGCAAGCGCAGCGGCAATCGAAACGACGAGGAGTGCTCGCATCGTGCTCCCCGCGCCGAGCAGCGAGGTCAGCGTCTGGTTGTTGCCTTCCGAGAGTCTTAGCGACAATGGCTCGATCAGCATCACGCGCAGGACGCCAGTGATGCCTCTCATGGTGGCGAGTGCCGAAAGGCCGAGCACGAGAAAGACCACGATGGCCCGTAGATCTCCGCCGCCGACGCGCACCAGTGTGCCGAAGCCACAGGTGCCTACGAGCGCCATGCCTACGCCGAACATCAGTCCGCCGATGATCGCGCCGCCAAATCCGATCGACGATGTCAGGTAGATCGAACGCGACAGGTCGACTACGCCGAATTCGGTGAGACCCTGCGTGGCCAGCAGGGCCACAGCGGCCGCCAGCGCATAGGATTTGAGCCGGCGAAAATCCGCCCCGAAGAATGCATCCTCGAGCATTGCAAGCGTGCAAAATCGACCCGCCCGACCCGCAACGCCGAGCACGCCCCCGGCGGCAAGTCCGCATGCAAAAGCTATGGTCGAAGGGCCCAGCATTCCTCCCGGGGGATGTTCGTTCTTGTTGCCGGGCAGTCTGCGCCGGGTGGGCACGAAAATCCAGTGCGGAATGTTACCGGCGGCGCCGCCGCACCGGCTCGCAGAAGACGTCGTAGACGGCGGTGAGAATCTTGCGAACGTCCTCGCTGGCAAGGCTGTAATAGATCGTTTTGCCGTCGCGGCGGGTCGTCACCAGCCGATCGAGTTCAGCCGCGCGAGCTGCTGCGAGACGGTCGACTGCCGCTCGCCCAGGAACTGCTCGAGCTCGGTCACCGATTTCTCGCCCTCGGCGAGGATGCAGAGCAGCAGCAATCGGGACTCGTGCGACAGCGCCTTGAGCATGTCGCTCGCCTCGCGCGCCTTCTCGATCATCTGCTCGAGTTCGGCGGAGCCCTCGATCTCCTTCAGCTTTGGCAACGGCATCGCGTCAAATTCCCCTGAGCAAAATTCGCAAGAACGGTTACGACCTGTCCAATTCCGATCCCGTGTTTGACAGGATTCGGTCCAAGAGGCCGAAGAAGAAGGCATCTCCAGGATAGCCGCGAATGCGCCCGATCTCACGGCCCTCTTGTACCACGACAAAGGTCGGCGTGAAGGCACCCGGATCGATTCCGGCGAGATCGGCGGGAAGGGGGCTGTTCAGGTCGACCCGGCGCAGGGGGGGCGGCTCGGCCTTCCCCGGTCTTGCCGTAGATCGGCGCGATCTCGGCGTTGAAGCGCGCGCACCAGGCGCAGCCGGCCCGCTCGAACATGACGAGCTCGGCCGCGCGCGATGCCGTCGTCGGCAGTGCTAGCCCGACAGCGACTGCGAGCAAGGTGATGATTCCGTTCATGCTGCGTACCGAACCCCTGGACTTGCTTGTAACGTCCTTGGCGCTTTATATCATTAAATTCAGATATGTGATAGGGATGGGGAACGGAATGACCTTGGACGTCACGCTTGGTGCGGCCTTTGTCGCGGGCCTTTTGTCGTTTCTGTCGCCCTGCATCCTGCCGCTGGTGCCGCCTTTCCTGTGCTACATGGCCGGCGTCTCGGTCACGGATCTGTCCGGTGACAGGCCGGACCTGCGGCCGCGCATCCTGCTCTCCGCGCTCTCCTTCGTGGCGGGCTTTTCGCTGGTCTTCATCGCGCTCGGCTCGACCGCCTCGATCGCGGGACGCTTCGTCTCCGCGCATCTGTCGACGCTCGGCATCGTCGCCGGCGGGTTGATCATCGTCATGGGCCTGCATTTTCTAGGGCTGCTCAGGATTCCGCTGCTCTATCGTAGTGCGACCGTGCAGGTCGACAGCCGTCCAGCCGGCCTGCTGGGGGCTTTCGTCATGGGCCTGGCCTTTGCGTTTGGCTGGACGCCCTGTGCAGGCCCGATCCTGGCTGCCGTCTTGCTGATGGCAGGCTCGGAAGACACCACCGGACGGGGCGCACTGCTGCTCCTCGCCTATTCGATCGGGACCGGCATTCCCTTCCTGATCGCGGCTGCCTTCACCGGTCGCTTCATCGCCGCGCTTGGCCGTGTGCGCCGGCATCTCGGTCTGGTCGAGAAGACGATGGGCGTCTTCCTGGTCGCGACCGGTCTGATGTTCCTGACCGGATTGATGCCCGCGATCTCGGAATGGCTGCTCGAGCGTTTTCCTGGACTGACCAGCATCGGCTGAGGCTAGCCGTAACGGAAGTCGAGCAACTGGGCAAAGGACTGCAACTCGACAAGGTAACGGTGGACGAGGGATGCATCGCCCGCCATCGCAGCATGAGCGATCTCTTGGCTGCTGGCGATGGCCCCATCGATCAGGCGGCGGAATTCGCCTTGCGCAGCGATCTCGCTGTTTGCCCATTGATTGCAGCGCACAAGGCGATCGCGGAACGCTCTTGCGGCGGCGACGGTCTCCTCGGCGTTCGCCGGCGCCGGCCGATCGTCGTACCTGGTAGCCGCAACACGCAGTGCTTCCATGGCGGGCGCGAACTCGAAGATGCAATCGCCGAGATCGTACAGGCCTGCGTGACGCCTGAGCGCGTGAAAAGACTGCCGAAGTGCGAGCAACTCGCGGCCGGCGGCGACATTGTCACCGCGGTCCAGCGCGCCCGTAATCGTCGCGAGTTGGTCGTAACCCCGGTCGAGAAATCCCGCCAATTCGGCCGGCGTGTAAGCGGGCAGGGGACCGGATGTGCTCGGTGCGAATCGTTTCCAGCGGGCGACTGCCTCGTCGGTCTCGATCTGTGCCAGCGCGACGTTTCCGGTGCGGACGTAGCTCGCGGCCGTGCGCAGGTTTGCCATGATCGGCGCCATCGCCGATGCGAAGTCCGCAGCCTTGTCGGCCTCCGCGCCGAGCGCGAGCGCGTTCGAGGCCAGCCATGCCAGCAGCACGATGGTGCAGCGCAAGATCGGAACTCCTTGTCACATTCGTGTATTCGAATATCATAATGAAAATGAGCAAGGCGCAAGATCTTCCAACGCACGAAACCCTGATGTCGCTTCGCACGCCGACCCGACGCGGCCTCATTGCATTCGCGGCAGGCGCGGCTTTGGCCGGCCGCGGCGCGGCGGCGGCGGAGCCCGCCGTCGGAGAGGACGGACTTTATCACGAGCCCTGGTTTCTGCAGAGCTTCCTCGATCTGCGCGAGGACCTTGAGAGCGCTGCTGCCAGCGGCAAGCGCTTCGCCATCATGTGGGAGCTGCGTGGCTGTCCCTATTGCCGCGAGACGCATCTGGTGAATTTCGCCGATGCCGGCATCGCGAGCTACATTCGCGACAATTTCGAGATCTTGCAGCTCAACCTGATCGGCGCACGTAAGGTTACGGATTTTGACCGCGAGGAATTGTCCGAGAAGGACCTCGCTCGGAAATACGGCATCAGGTTCACTCCGACCCTTCAGTTCTTTCCGCCATCTTCCGGTGGCCTCGAAGCGAAGGATGCGATGGCGCGCGAAGTGGCGAGGGCACCCGGTTATCTCAAGCCTCCGCACTTCCTGGCGATGTTTCGCTTCGTGCGGGAGCGCGCCTATGAGCGCGGCTCGTTCCGGGATTTCTTGCCGCACATGGCTGACTGAAAGCGTCTTTCGAATTTCGCTTGACGTCGCTCAGATCGTATGAACATATCATAATAAATGAATTTGATGGACCGTTAGTCCATCGTGATCAAGAGCGGGCGTCACCCCGCGATAAGGGTAGGAAACATGCGACGCTCGCTTGCGGCTGCGTTTGCACTTTGTCTGTCGGCCGGAGGCGGTCTTGCCCAAGAGCCGAGCAAGGAGCCCATCCGGCTCGACGTCGTCAACGATTCCCTGCCGAAATCCCTGACCGGCGCGCCCGGAGATGCCGCCGCCGGAAAGAAGGTGTTTCTGACGCGCACGCTTGGCAACTGCCTGGCCTGTCATCAGGTCACCAGCCTGAAGTCCGAGGAATTCCACGGCGAGTTCGGTCCCTCTCTCGACGGTGTGGCCGGTCGCTACAGCGAGGCGCAGCTCCGCCTCATCGTCGCCGACCCCAAGCGCATCTTCACCGACACGGTCATGCCGGCGTTCTTCAGGAACGACGGCTTGAGCCGGGTGCGCCCGCAATTCGTCGGCAAGTCGATTCTGACGGCCGCCCAGGTCGAGGACGTGGTTGCTTATCTCAAGACGCTGAACTGACGGCGAGGAGGATCAAGGAATGAAAGCCATCAATCGACGGCAGGCATTTGCGCTCGGGGGCGGCTTCGTCATGCTGACGCTGATGCCCATGGCCGCTGATGCCGAAGTGACGGGCGACGCGGCGAAGTGGATCGAGAAGTTCACCGGCGGCAAGCAGCCCGTCAAAGGCAAGATATCGCTCGATCTGCCGGAGATCGCGGAGAACGGCAACACCGTGCCGCTGTCGATCAACGTCGAAAGTCCGATGACCGCGGACTCCTATGTCAAGGACGTTCTGATCATCGCAGACGGCAATCCGAATGCGGGTGTCGCGACGCTGTCGTTCACGCCGTTGTCGGGCAAGGCGGAGGCTTCGATCCGGATCCGGCTCGCCACCACGCAGAACGTGGTTGCGGTCGCGAAGATGAGCGACGGCGCGCTGTTCACGGAGCAGAAGACCGTCAAGGTCACAATCGGCGGCTGCGGCGGCTAAAGCTAAGGAGACGGACGATGGCAGAGAAACCGCGCCTCAAGCTTCCCAAGGAAGCGGCCAAGGGCGAAATCATCCAGATCAAGTCCCTGGTCTCGCACGTCATGGAATCGGGACAGCGCAAAGATGCGCAGGGCAAACCGATTCCGCGCAAGATCATCAACAAGTTCACCTGCGAGTTCAACGGCAAGCCGGTCTTCAGCTGCGCCCTGGAACCCGCGATCTCGGCCAACCCCTACATCCAGTTCAATGCAAGGGTGGACGAGGCAGGGACGTTCAAGTTCGCCTGGACCGACGACGACGGCTCGGTGATCACGGCCGAAGAGAAGATCGCGCTCAAGGCGTAGTGCCATAGAGCTTCGAGGGAGAGGGCGGATGCTGTCGCGATATATTGGACTCGCCGTCGCGATCGCCGCGGCCGCATCGGTGGCGACGTGTGCCTCTGCGGAGGAGGCCGAACGCAAGGGCATCCCCGCGCCTCCCGGACACGTCTTCGAGACCATCATCTCCGGCTACCAGTTCCGCAGCAAGGAGACGCGCGCGCTTCAGGACGACGATCTCGAAAACCCGGGATTCCTCGCCGTCGAGCGCGCGGCCGATGCCTGGAAGAAGGTCGAGGGCAGTGAGGGCAAGTCCTGCATGAGCTGCCATGGGGATGCCGAGACGAGCATGAAGGGCGTCGGCGCGGCGATGCCGAAATGGGACGACAAGCTGAAGAAGCCGGTCAATCTCGAGCAGCGCATCAACATCTGCCGCACCGAGAACATGAAAGCGGAGCCCTGGAAATTCAAATCCAGGGAGCTGACCGACATGACCACTTTCGTGCGCTACCAATCGCACGGCATGCCGGTGGCGGTGAAGACGGACGGGCCGATGTCGCCGTGGTTCGAGCGGGGCAAGCAGACCTACTACACGCGCTACGGTCAGCTCGATCTCGCCTGCGCGTCCTGCCACGAGCGCAACAACGGCAAGTTCATGCGTGCGGACTTCCTGAGCCAGGGTCAGATCAACGGCTTCCCGACGTATCGGCTGCGCGATCAGCGTGTGGTGCCGCTGCATGAGCGGTTCGAGGGCTGCATGTTCGACGTGCGCGCCGAGCCGTTCAAGCCGCTGTCAGATGACTTTCTTGCGCTTGAACTCTACGTCGCCTGGCGTGGCATCGGGTTGCCGGTCGAGACGCCGTCGGTGCGCAACTGAAACGATGAGTTTGCAGGAGTATTGCGCATGATCTCTCGCCGCGAGTTCATTCAGGTTGCTGCGGCAACGGCGGCACTCTCGACTGGCGTAGGCCCCGGCCTGGCCCGGGCGGTCGCCCAGCAGCGCTTGACCGAGAAGGAATTGCTGGCATTCGAGCCCCTCGGCAACGTCACGCTGGTGCACGTGACCGATATCCACGGTCAGCTGATGCCCCTCTACTTCCGCGAGCCCTCGACCAATCTCGGCGTGGGCGAGGCCAAGGGCCTTCCGCCGCACGTCACCGGCAAGGAGTTCCTCTCCCGTTTCGGCATCGCGCCCGGCTCGTCGGCGGCCTATGCTCTGACGTCGGAGGATTTCGAGGCGCTGGCCAAGACCTATGGCCGGATCGGTGGTCTCGACCGCGCCGCGACCGTGATCAAGTCCATTCGCGCCGAGCGCGGCGACAAGGTCGCGCTGCTCGACGGCGGCGACACCTGGCAGGGATCGTGGTCGTCGCTGAAGACGCGCGGCCAAGACATGATCGATTGCATGGCGCTGCTCAAGCCCGACGCCATGACTGGGCATTGGGAGTTCACTTACGGCACCGAGCGCGTCAAGCAGGCGATCGAAGGCCTCGGCTTTCCGTTCCTCGGCCTCAATATCCGCGACACCGAATGGAACGAGGCGGCGTTTGACGGCTCGACCGTGATCGAGCGCGGCGGCGTCAAGATCGCGGTGCTCGGCCAGGCTTTCCCCTATACGCCGGTCGCCAATCCGCGCTGGATGATCCCGAACTGGTCGTTCGGCGTGCGCGAGGAGGACGTTCAGGCACAGGTCGACAAGGCGCGCAAGGACGGCGCGCAACTCGTCGTGCTGCTGTCGCATAACGGTTTCGACGTCGACCGCAAGCTTGCGAGCCGCGTCAGGGGCATCGACGTCATCCTGACCGGCCACACCCATGATGCGCTGCCCGAGGCAGTGAAGGTCGGCAAGACCCTGCTGATCGCGTCGGGTTCCTCAGGCAAGTTCGTGTCGCGGCTCGACCTCGATGTCCGTGACGGGGAGGTCAAGGCGTTCCGCTACAAGCTGATTCCGTTGTTCTCCGATGTGATCACGGCGGACGCCGAGATGGCCGCGAAGATCGCCGAGGTGCGCAAGCCCTTCGCATCCGACCTCGCCAAGGTGCTCGGCAAGACGGATTCGCTGCTCTATCGGCGTGGTAATTTCAACGGCACGTTTGATGACCTGATCTGCCAGGCGCTAATGCAGGAGCGTGACGCCGAGATCGCGCTCTCACCCGGCTTCCGTTGGGGCACCAGCGTGCTCCCGGGGCAGGACATCACCTTCGAGGACGTCACCAATGCAACCGCGATCACCTATCCCGCGGTCTACCGCATGGGTATGACAGGTGCGCGATTGAAGGAGATCATCGAGGACGTCGCCGACAATCTCTTCAATGTCGACCCTTACTACCAGCAGGGCGGCGACATGGTGCGGATCGGTGGGCTCTCTTACGCGATCGATGTCACCAAGCCGCAGGGCAGCCGTATCTCGGACATGCAGATGGCCAAGACCGGCGCGCCGATCGATCCCGCCAGGGAATACAAGGTCGCCGGCTGGGCCAGCGTCAACGAAGGAACGGAGGGGCCGCCGATCTGGGACGTCGTGGGCAATTATCTGACCCGACAAAAGACCGTTCGCCTCGAACCCAACAGAGCCGTCAAAGTCACCGGAGCGTAAGAAGCGATGTCGAAGATGGACAGTCCCCGGCAATCCCGACGCAGTTTCCTGGCCGCTGGCGCCGGTGTTGCGGCTTCGGTGCTCGCAAAGCCCGCCTTGGCCGGCGGCGGCAATCCGGCGAACCAGCCTCCAAACGTGCCGGAATGGACCAAGTCCCTCGGCGAAGGCGTCGCCGTGCGTCCGTACGGCAAGCCGTCGAAATTCGAGAAGGACGTCATCCGGCGCGACGTCGAATGGCTGACTGCCTCGCGCGAGTCCTCGGTGAGCTTCACGCCGCTGCACGAACTCGAGGGCATCATCACCCCGAACGGCCTCTGCTTCGAGCGGCATCACGGCGGCATTGCGGAGATCGATCCGGCCGATCATCGCCTGATGATTCATGGGCTGGTCGAACGTCCGCTCATTGTCACGCTGGACGAACTGAAGCGCTATCCGCGCGTCAACCGAATCCACTTCATGGAATGCGCGGCGAATTCAGGCATGGAATGGCGGGGCGCCCAGCTCAATGGCTGCCAGTTCACCCACGGCATGATCCACTGCGTGCAGTATACCGGCGTCTCGCTGCGCACCCTGCTGGAAGAAGCCGGCGTCAAGACCAACGGCAAGTGGCTGCTGGTCGAAGGGGCCGATGCAGCCGCGATGGACCGCAGCCTGCCGATCGAGAAGGCGCTTGACGACTGTATCATCGCCTACAAGATGAACGGCGAGGCGCTCTATCCCGAGCAGGGCTATCCGATGCGGCTCGTGGTGCCGGGCTGGCAGGGTAATCTCTGGGTCAAGTGGCTGCGCCGTATCAAGGTCGGTGACCAGCCCTGGCACACCCGCGAAGAGACGTCGAAATACACGGATCTCATGCCGAGCGGCAAGGCGCGCCGATTCACCTGGTCGATGGACCCCAAGTCGGTGATTACGAGCCCGAGCCCGCAGGCACCGATCAGGCACGGCAAGGGCTTTACCATCGTCTCGGGGCTTGCCTGGAGCGGCAACGGCAAGGTCAAGCGCGTGGACGTCTCGCTCGACGGCGGCCGCAACTGGTGGCCGGCGCGGCTCGACGGGCCCGTTCTCGACAAGGCGCTGACGCGCTTCTACTACGAGTTCGACTGGAACGGCGAGCCGCTGCTGCTGCAATCGCGGGTCCAGGACGAGACCGGATACGTGCAGCCGAGCAAGGCCGAGCTGCGCAAGATTCGCGGCGTCAACTCCATCTACCACAACAATGGCATCCAGACCTGGCATGTGCAGGCCAACGGTGAGGTCGAGAATGTCGAAGTCGCTTAAGTTCATTGCAGCCGCGCTGATGACTTGCGCGCTGAGCGCTCAGGCGCTTGCGGAGCAGAAGACGGACGCCAGGAGCGCTCCCCGCTATCACATCGGCCGCGCGCCAACCGCGGACGAGATCCGCGGCTGGGATATCGATGTGAGGCCCGACGGCCAGGGCCTGCCGGCGGGCAAGGGAACGGTCGCCCAGGGCGAAAAGCTGTACATGGATAATTGCTCGACCTGCCACGGCGAGTTCGGCGAGGGTAACGGCCGCTGGCCGGTGCTCGCCGGCGGCAAGGGCTCGCTGACCTCGGACAACCCAGTCAAGACGGTGGGCTCGTACTGGCCTTACGCGTCCACTGTTTTCGACTACGTCAGTCACGCCATGCCCTATGGCAATGCCCAGTCGCTCTCGGTCGACGAATACTATGCGCTGGTCGCCTATGTCCTCTACCTGAACGACGTCGTCACCGACCAGAATTTCGAGCTGAGCAACAAGAATCTCGCCACGATCAAGATGCCGAACGAGCAGGGCTTCGTGATGGACGATCGCGCCACGAGCGAGAAATCGTTCTGGCAGAAGGATCCCTGCATGAAGAATTGCATCGCGCCGGTGAAGATCACCGCGCGTGCCGCTGCGATCGACGTGACGCCCGAGGACGCCAAGGACGGGAAGTCGCGGGGCGTGGAGTGAGAAGCGGCGGGGCGAGCCGCCGCGGATTCTTTCGCGGTCTGATTGCCGCCGCCTTCATCGTGACAAGTCCAGCGACCCCGTCCCGGGCGACCGAGCCGCACAAGCTCGCGCTGCAGATCAGCGACGACGACCCGGGCAAGATGCGCGCCGTCCTCGATGTTGCAGCCAACGTCTCGCGGCATTATTCCGGGCAGGGCGAGGATGTCGAGATCGTGGTGGTTGCCTTCAATGGCGGCCTCGACATGCTGCTCGAGGACCGCTCGCCGGTGAAGGAGCGCCTGCTGAACTTCCTGAAATCGATGCCCAATGTGAGCTTCATCGCCTGCGGGAATACGCTTCAGACGCTGGCGGCGAAGGAGGACAAACGACCGCCGCTGATCGAGGGCGTCAGCGTCACGCAGGTCGGGGTTGCCGCGTTGATGGATCTTGCGGAGAAGAACTGGACGATTGTCCGGCCCTAGGGAGAGAGCAGCTGATGCGATGGTTGATGGGACTGGCAGTCTTGCTCGCGCTCGCGGGGCCCACGAGTGCTGCCGAGCAGGAGCTCGAACTGTCGGTCGACGGCCGCGCGACGCTCGCGACACTGCGCTCACCCGCTGCGATGACGCCGGAGACACCGCTTGTCGTGATGACCCACGGCACGCTCGCGCACAAGGACATGGAAGTCATTCAGGGCGTTGCCAAGGCGCTGGAGCAGCGCGGCATCGCTTCGATTGCCCATACGCTGTCGCTGGGGCTCGATCGCCGCAAGGGCATGTATGACTGTGCCGAGCGGCACGACTACGTCGTCGAGGATGCGGTCGCCGAGATCGGCGCCTGGGTCGCGCGGGCGAGGGGCATGTCCCGGCTCGTCATCGCGTTCGGACATTCCCGCGGCGGCAACCAGGTCGCGCGGTATCTCGCGGCAAGCGAAACCCCACCGGTGGCGGGTGCGGTGCTGCTGGCGCCGGTGACCGCAAAGGCCGAGACCGACTTGCGCGCCTCCTATGCCCGGACCTATGGCAAGCCGCTCGAGCCGTTTGTGGAGCTGGCGACGAAGGCGATCGCGGCGGGCCGCGGCGGGGAGTGGATGGACGTACCGGGCTTCATCTATTGTCGCAATGCCGTGGTCACCGCGCGGGCCCTGATGTCTTTCTACGGTCCCGATGCCGGCCAGGACACGGCCGCACTCGTAGCCCGTGTGAGGTCGCCGGTGCTGGTGCTCGCCGCGACCAAGGATACCGTTGTGCCCGACGTGGCAGCTTCCTTTGCTTCGCTTGCAGGGTCGAGCGGGGGCAGGGTTCAGCTCGACACGATCGAGGATGCCGATCATTTCTTCCGCGACCTGTTCGCAGAAGACGTCGCCGACCGAATCGCCGTGTTCGTCAAACAGATACGATAGGAGAGGCCATGCAGCGTCGATCCATGCTTCGCGCGAGCTTTGCCGGACTATTTGGTGCCTTCGGGATGCGCCAGGCGTCCGCGGCGACGGAGACACCGGCGCGACAGCGCGCCGTCTATCATCTTGCCGATGCCGATCGTGTCGTCTTCGTTCTGGGCAATCTTCAGAACCACGTCGACGGCGTTGGCGGACCCGGCAAGGCCGACATCAGGCTGGTCGTGCATGGGCCGGCGCTGCGTGCCTTTCACGCGCTCGCGGCCCAGGACCACACCGTGGCGATGATGTCGAAGCTCGTCGATGCCGGCGTCGGCTTTGACGCCTGCGCCAACACGATGAAGGCGCAGGGCGTCAAGCTGGACGACCTCACGCCCGGCTTCGTGGTGGCCGAGAAGGGCGGCGTGGTGCGGCTCGCCGAGCTGCAGCAGCAGGGATATGCCTATCTGCGTCCCTGAGGCCGCTCTGATCCGGCATCCTGCGGCGTCGGAGCTTTGATCTGGCTCATAGAACGCGCCGACGAGATCGCTAGAACTGCAAGCTCGCAGGAACAGCCGAGGCGGACGTGCTGACGCCGATCATCGATCTCTTGGGTGAGGACCGGCTGTCATGGCTCGGCGGCCTCCTGGTCGGAGGAATGTTCGGGTTCTTCGCCCAGCGCAGCCGCTTCTGCCTGCGCGCCGCGGCGGTCGAATTCTCCCGTGGCGAGGGCGGACCGCGCCTTGCGGTCTGGCTCCTGACCTTTGCCGCGGCGCTGGTCGGCACGCAGGCCCTGGTCGCGCTCGGCTGGCTCGACGTATCCGAGGCGCGCCAGCTCGCTCAGCAGGGCAGCATCTCCGGCGCGCTCGCGGGCGGCGTGATGTTTGGCTGCGGGATGATCTTGGCGCGCGGCTGCGCCAGCCGATTGCTCGTGCTCTCAGCCAATGGCAATCTGAGAGCTCTGCTTTCGGGTCTGGTGTTTGCAGTAACCGCCCAGGCCGCTTATCGCGGTCTGTTGTCGCCCGCGCGCGAATGGGTGACCAATCTTTGGCTGGTCGATGGCGGACCGTCGCGCGACATCATGGCCGTGTTCGGCGCCGGTGCCCCCGAGAAGCTCGCATTTGGGGGATTGTGGTTGATTGCCGGATTGGCGTTCGCCTTTCGCAGCAACCTGCCACGCGGTCTCATCCTCTCCGCGCTTGCCACGGGAGCGGCAGTCGTTGCCGGTTGGCTCTTCACCTACCAGCTCTCGCAGGCCTCATTCGCGCCCGTGACGCTGAAGAGCCTCACCTTCAGCGGGCCGTCGGCCGAGTTGCTGATGTTGGTGCTGAACAGTTCGCAGCTCCGGCTCGGCTTCGACCTCGGCATTATTCTCGGCGTATTCCTCGGCTCATTCGCCGCAGCGGCGCGCGCGGGTGAGCTGAAGCTGGAAGGATTTTCGGACGGGCTCGGCATGAGACGCTATCTATTCGGCGCAGTGCTGATGGGGTTCGGCGCGATGCTCGCGGGCGGCTGCGCGGTCGGCGCCGGGGTGACCGGTGCCTCGGTATTCGCGCTCACGGCTTGGCTCGTGCTTGCTGGCATGTGGCTCGGGGCAGGGCTGACCGATCATTTTGTCGACCGCGCCGGCATACCGCGACCGCGCCAGGCGGCAAACTCGCCGACGTCGGGCGCCTGACCTATATTTTAGAGATTGCTAAATAAAAATCCTTGAATATGATTTTCCCCGATGCGCGCCGATCGAGCCGCAGGAACGCGGTAATGCGCCGCTGCCCCGGGGAAAGGCACATGACCACCATCACGGAAAGCTACGTACGCGAAGCGCCGCGCACCGCGCGGATCGACTGGTCGCCCTATCTCGTCGGCGCCGGAATCGGACTGTTGAGCTGGATCGCTTTTGCAGTATTCGGAGATCCACTCGGCGTCACCACCGCCTATTCGCGCATCGCCTCGCTGTTCGCCGTCCCGATGATCGGGCCGGAGGCTGTGGCGCAGAATTCTTACTGGAAGAGCATGCCGCTAAAGTGGGATTACGGCGTCTGGTTCCTCGTCGGCATACCGTTCGGCGCGTTCGTCTCGGCGGTGATATCGGGCACATGGCGCCTCGAGCTCGTGCCTGATGTCTGGAAGGAGCGGTTCGGCCCGTCAGTTGCGAAACGTTTCGCCGCCGCGTTTTTCGGTGGCATCGTGATCATGTACGGCGCCCGGCTCGCCGGCGGTTGCACCAGCGGGCACGGCATCTCCGGCGGTTTACAGCTTGCGGTCTCAAGCTGGCTGTTCCTGGCGGTCATGTTCGCCACCGGACTCGCTGTCTCCGCACTCATGTTCCGTACACGGTGAGGAGAATTGAAATGACCGCAATGATGACATTCCTTGGGCCGGTACTGATGGGTGCAGCCTTCGGCTTCCTCCTGCAGCGGGGCAAGGTGACGAGCTGCAACGTGATCGAGAATCAGTTTCGGTTGCGCGACTTCACCGTGCTGAAAGTGATGGGCACGGCGATCGTGGTCGGCGGCCTCGGCGTGTTGCTGCTCGTCGATACCGGCAACACGAAATACTACGTGAAGGATGCCAACATGCTGGCGGTCGCGCTCGGCGCCGCGCTGTTCGGCGTCGGCATGGTAGTCTACGGCTACTGTCCTGGGACGGCGCTTGGCGCCATCGCAACCGGCAGTGTCCATGCTCTCGTCGGCGCACTCGGTATGGTCGCCGGCGCCATCCTCTACGCGCTGAGCTTCGACTGGCTGAAGGCCCACGTGCTCAACGTCGGGGCGCTGGGCAAGGTTCGCCTCCCGGACGTGACGAACATCCCCGATATCGTCTGGTTCGCCGCACTGGCAGTCGGTGCCGGGCTGTTCTTCTGGTGGATCGAATCCACTGAAGCCAGGCAGAAGAGGGGCTAGGCAGAGTCCTGCTTCCCGCGCTGAGGCAAGCTCATCGTTTGCGAGGGCGACAGAAGAGCCGGTGCAGGTTTGAAAACAGCTCTTCGACCCGCCGGTCGGCGATGCGATACCACATCGTTTGCCCGTCGCGTCGGGCTGCGACGACGCCCTCTGCCTTCAGCTTGGCGAGGTGCTGGGACAGTGCCGAGGCGGAAAGGCCGACGTCGTCGGCGAGAGCACTTGCGGCAACCTCGCCATACTCCACCAGCCTGCAAAGGATGAGCAGGCGGTGCTCATTGGCGAACATGCGCATGAGCGCAGCCACCTCTTTGGCCTGTCGCTCCAGTTCGGTCGTGTTCAGTTGGCGCATGACAGCGGCTTCAATAGCATCTGTATTGCCGCAGTCAAACACGCTCGCACGAGGTACTTTTGATCAGTGGCGGCCACAAGGAGATCGCGATCCGGGCCGGTTGGCCTCAAGTTGCCGACAGGTACCGGAACAGGACATAGATCGCGACCGCGAAGATCAGCCCGGAAAAGACCGAGGTCAGAAGGCCACGGCGAGAGCCGAGCGACTTCGCCAACCGCGCACCGATCAGGCCGCCGAAGATTCCGCCCGTGACGAAGAGGAAGGCGATCTGCCAGTCGATCAGTCCGGAGATGGCGTAGTTCGCCGCCGTGGTCAGCCCGAACGCTGTGACAGCAACCAGCGACGAGCCGATGGCATACAGCATCGGCATGCCGGTCGCCAAGACGAGCGCAGGGACGATCAGAAAGCCGCCGCCGATCCCGAAGAAGCCGGACAACACCCCGACTCCGAGACCTGACGCAATCAGCTTCGGCAAGTTTTCCTTGGACAATCTGACGGCGGGATCGCCGAGATCGGCTCGATTTCGCAGCATCAGGCCGCCTACGACCATCATCAATACGGCGAACAGGGCGAGCAGTCGCTGCCCGTCCATGATCTTGCCGAGGGTCGAACCAAGATAGGCGCCGACCACACCGGCGCTCGCGAAAATCGCGGCGCAGCGCCATTTCACATTTCCATTGCGGGCATGCGTCGCAAGGTTGGCGGCCGCATTAACGGCCACGGCGATCGCGCTCGTGCCGATGGCTACGTGCGGATCATTTAGGCCGACCACATAGACCAGGAGCGGAACGGCGAGGATCGAGCCGCCTCCGCCAACAAGTCCAAGCGAGAATCCCACGAGGACGCCGGAGGCCGCGGAGAGAGCGGCTTCCGTCAAGAGCGCATGCATTGCGGAACTCCAGGGGCCAGCCCTTCCAGTTCGGCGGCTTGGCTTCGATGACCGGGTACGCGGACCCTACGGGCCGCGTGCCGGCTTCGGTCGGATCGGATCGTTACACGGGCAGTCCGGATCGCTTCCAAGCGTCCAGGCCGCCGTCGAGGATGTAGGCTTCGCACGCCCCGTTCAGCTTTGCTGCAAGGCGGGAGGCGTTCATCGAAGTTCGGGCGCCGCTCTTGCAGTGGAAGATTACGGCTGCTCCCGCTCTTACGGCCAGTTCCGCTTCGTGCAGTCGGGACAGCGGAAAATGATGAGCGCCGGTGATGTTCTCGCGGGCGAATTCGTCCGCTTCGCGGATGTCGACGAGGATAGCGCCCTGGTCGACGAGACGGCGCGCGGCCGCGGGATCGATTTTCGGAAGTGACATCACATGCTCCTTTTCAACGTGGTTTGATTGGCCTGCAGTACAGTTCGTGTAAGGTCGCCAACAGCTTTTCGATGCTAGGATCAGCGATCCGGTACCAGGATGTCTGGCTTTCGCGCCGGTATGTCACCAGGCCTTCATCGCGCATCTTTGCGAGATGCTGCGACAGTGCCGACTGCGACAGGCCGACGGAATCGGCGAGGGAATTGACGGTGGCCTCTCCCAGTTCCACGAGCCTGCAAAGGATCAGCAGCCGCCGCTCGTTGGCCACGGCTCGCAGCAAGTTCGCGATATCGCGGGCAGCGCTTTCGATGCCTTGCGAATTGAAGACAACCGTCACATCCATCTCGTGAGTTATTAGGTATTGCTAAATTAGGAGATGCTAATATATTTGTCAAGACCGGGGCATCGAAACCATTGGGAGATGAGCTGATGGCGAAGCCGATCATCAAAGCCTTTTTCGACGAGCCGACGAATACGATCAGCTATCTGGTGGCCGATCCTGCCACCAAAGGAGCCGCCGTCATCGATCCCGTGCTCGACTACGACCACAACGCGGGCGCGGTCGATACGCGGTCCGTCAAGGCCATCCTTCGAGAGGCCGAAGAGGAGGGCTTTCGTATCCTGTGGGTGTTGGAGACGCATGCTCATGCCGATCATCTCTCCGGCGCCCCCTACATCAAGGCCAAGACCGGCGCCCGTATCGGCATCGGCGAGCACATCAAGGATGTTCAGCGCATCTTCCGGCCCGTCTTCAACGCCGTCGACCTGGCGACGGACGGCAGTGACTTCGACCACCTGTTCAAGGACGGCGAGCACTTCCAAATAGGTGAGCTCGTCGTCGAGGTTCTGCACACGCCGGGTCACACGCCGGCGGATGTCTCTTACAAGGTCGACGACGCGGTGTTCGTCGGCGACACACTTTTCATGCCAGATTACGGCACGGCGCGTGCCGACTTTCCCGGGGGCGACGCGCAGCGATTGTATCGCTCGATCAGGCGGCTGCTCGCGCTGGCTCCCGAGACCCGGCTGTTCATGTGCCACGACTACAAGGCTCCGGGGCGCGACGAATACGCCTGGGAAACGACGGTCGCAGAGCAGCGGAGCAAGAACGTTCACGTGAAGGAGGGCATCCCCGAGGACGACTTCGTGCGCATGCGCGCAAAGCGCGACGCCACGCTTGCCGCGCCGCGTCTGCTTCTGCCTTCGATCCAGGTCAACATCCGGGCAGGGAAATTTCCTCCCAAGCAGGCCAATGGTGTGCGCTACTTGCAGATTCCGGTGAAGATGAAAGACGATGCCGAACTCGGGCTATGACGGTCTGAGGGGCAGCAGGATCAAGGGGCGCGTCGTGTTTGATGTGAAGGCGGAGGATCCGCAGGAGCGCTTCTGACGCCGGAGTAGGCCGTCAGCCTGTTGGAATAGCCGAGAGCGGCGCCGATGGTTCGCGCTGCCTCCATCACGTGAACCGAATATTCCCTGATCTGCTTGCGCTTGATGCGGGTGTCGGGGCCGGACATGCCGATCGCCCCCACGAGTTCGCCGGAGCGGCCGAGGATCGCACAAGCGCAGGCCGCGATGCCCTCGCGCCACTCGCCGTGCAGCACGGCGGAGTAGCCTTGCGCGCGAGCCAACTCGATATCTTCGCGCAGCTCCTTGATCGTCGTTCGCGTGGTCTCGGTGTAGCGCCTGAGATGTGGCCGGAATCGCTCCAGGTAGTCATCAGGCATATGTGCGAGCATCGCCTTCCCTGTCGCCATGGTGAAAGCGGGTGCGCGCATGCCCACGCTCGTATGGGCGCGGATATGGTGAGCGCTTTCGATCTTGTCGACGTAGACGACGTCGGTATCTTCGAGCACGGATAGGTGAATGGTTTCGCCGGTGATCTCGGCAAGCTTCGTCATTGCCGGTCGCGCGACGTTGATGAGATCCATCCGGTGGATGACATGGCTGCCGAGCGCCCAGATCTTGGTCGTGAGCTCGTAGGTGCTGTGCGGAGGGATCTGGCGCACATAGCCTTGGGACTGCAAAGTCATCAGCAGCCGATGCACGTTGCTCTTGGTGAGCTTCAGCTCACTCGCGAGGTCTGTGACCCCACGGGGTTGCTCGCTCAGAGCAAGTGCTTCCAGGAGACGCAGTCCCTTGGTAAAAGCCTTATCCATCCACCGGCCAAAATAGAATGATCTTTCTCTCGATCTAGCATGGTCGCGCGATCGGCAATAGCCCGTGTGTGGATCGGCCCCGATCCTTTCTGGATCGGGGCCGATCAGTCTGCCTACTGGGCCAGCAGGGCGTTGAGCTTCTCCTGCCCGTACTCCTCGTTGGTCGAATTTCCGGCCGGCGAAGGTCCGCCCCAGTAATCCGGGCTCCATTCGATCGCCTTCGAGATGTTGTCCGGGTTGTTGGCCCAGTAGCGGGCGAGCTTCTTGTCGGTGGCGGCCTCGAATACGACCCGGGAGGGAAGAGCGACCGGGAAGGTCGAGGTGAGCTGTGCCGCGCGCTTGGGCTCGAGCCGCCAGGAGAGCAGTTTCAGCGCGTTGTCGTAGTTCGGCGCGCCCTTGGGGATCGAGAAGAAGTCGTAGTAGACGAAGCCCTGGTTGAAGGTCAGATCGATCGGCGCGCCTTCAAGGGCGAGCTTGCTCATCGAACCGGTGTAGGCCATGCACATGTCGGCCTCGCCATCGAGCAGGAGCTGCGGCGGCTGTGCGGCCGTCGTCCACCATTTGGCGATGTGTGGCTTGATCTCCTTGACCTTCTTCAGCGCCCGCTCCATGTCGAGCGGGTAGAGCTTGCTCTTCTCCACGCCGTCGGCCATCAGCGCCGCTTCGAACACGAAACGCGGCCATGCCGGCATGCAGCGCCGGCCGGGGAATTTCTTCACGTCCCAGAAGTCGGCCCAGCTCGTCGGTACGTTCTCTCCTTTGTATTTGTCCTTGTTGTAGACGAGGCCGACGCCGATCACCTGCAAGGCCACGCCCTTCTTGCGCTTCAGATTGTCCGGCATCGCCGCCAGCGTCTGCTTCGCCCCGTCCGACAGCTTGGAATAGTCGATATCGGCCAGGCAGCAGTCGCCGAGCAGCTTCGTCTCCTGGTCGAAGATGAACGTCAGGTCCCATTGCGCCTTGCCGGCTTCGGCCTGAGCCTTGATGCGCGGGCCGCTACGGGCTTCCTGGACGGTGACGACCTTGATGCCGGTCTCCTTCTCGAACGGGTCGTACATGACCTTGCGCAATGCATCGCCATATCCGCCGCCCGGGTCCTGCATGATCACGACGTTGCTCTGCGCTTGAGCCAGACCCGTTCCCATCGCGACAAACAGGGCCGAGGCCAGTACGGAAGCCGATAGTCGCCAGCGTTTCATTCCCAGCATTTTCTCTTTCCTCCAGTTGAAATTGATCTGCGTCACGCCGCCTTCCGCGACGGGGCGAGAACGGGTCGTGCAAGGACGAGCCCCGCGACCACCAGCAGCACCTCCAGCGTCGAGACCACGGCCAGCACCGGATTGAGCCGATAGTTGATGTCGCCCCACAGCATGAGCGGGAGCGTCTTCAGCTCCGCGCTCGACAGGAATAGCGTCAGCACCAGTTCGTCGAACGAGTGCAGGAAGGCGAAGAATGCCGCTGCAGCCAGGCCCGGCATGATGGCAGGCAGCGTCACCAGGCGGAACACTGTCAGGGACGATGCGCCATGGACGGCGGCCGCCTGTTCGAGCCTGGTATCGACGCCTTGAAGCGATGCGGACAGGATCACCACGACGATGGGAAGGCCGCCGATCGCATGCGCCGCGGCAAGGCCGAAGACGGAGCCGACGAGATCGAAACGCAGGAACAGGCTGTAGAGAGAAAGGCCGAGCACGACCGGAGGAACGATGATCGGACTTACGAGAAGCAGCATGATGGCGGACTTGCCGCGAATGCTGCTCCTGACGATGCCGAGGGCCGCCGAGGCGCCCAGCACGATCGCGATGCCGGCGGACATCGCCGCCACGACCAAGGATGTCCAGAACGCCCGCATCCAGTTCGAGTCGGAGAAGAACTGCTCATACCAGCGTAGTGAGAAGCCCGGCGGCGGGAAGGTCAGATAGCTCGCGCTGCTGAAGGAAATGATCATCACCACGATGATCGGCAGAATGAGAATGGCAATGACCAGGCCGCCCATGATGCGGACGGTCCAGGTCCCGCAGCTCGCCGGCAGGCGCCCGAACAGCCTCAGAAGCGGCCAGCCGATCAAATCGGCAGCCGAGCCGCCGAAGCTGCGGCGGCCGACATCGCCCGTGTAGCGGTCTGTGGCTCTTGGCGTGGCCTCCGTCAGCTTGCGGCCGCCCCAAATGAACTCGAAGCCGAGGAAGCGTCCGGCCACCGCGACCACCGCCAATGTGATCGTCAGCAGCACAACGCCCAAGGCCTGCAGGAATCCCTCCGACGTGACCGAGTCCGCCTGCTGGGTGATATGCATGGCAAACATCTGGTCACCGGGTCCCCCGAGCAGGGTCGGCGTAATGAAGAAGCCGATCGCTGCGACGAAGACCAGCAGGAAGCCGGCGCCCATGCCGGGCAGGGTCAGCGGCAGCAGCACGCGCCAGAAAGCCGCAATGGGCCCGGCGCCGCTGGCCAGCGCCGCGCGGGTCAGGCTTTGATCAAGGCGCGCCACGCTGGAATAGATCGTCAGCACCATTAGCGGCAGAAGCACCGCGGTCATGCCGAGAAGCACCGTGCCGCGATTGAAGAGAAGCTGCACGGGCTCGCTCAATATGCCGATCGAAACCAGCAGCTTGTTGACCGGCCCGTTGCGGCCGAGCAGGACCATCCAGGCGTAGGTTCGGATCAGGATGGCGATGAAGTAGGGTAGCACGATCGCGGTCGCGATCAGGACCTGGGCAATGCCGCGACTGCGGTGAATGAGCAGCGCAGTCGGATATCCGAACAGCAGGCACAGGCCCGCGACGGTGACCGATATCTGCATCGTGCGGACGAGTGATTCCCAATAGAGCGGTATCGCGAATACCCGCGCGAAATACGACGACCACGATGGTCCGCTGACACTGATACGGATGAGATCGATCAGCGGGAGGAGATAGATGAAGGCCAGGAAGGCAAGCGCCGGCAGGAGCAGCAGCGCGGGATCTTTCAACCTCCTGACGAGATCAAGCTCCGCAGGACGGTCCGCCTGGACGCCGATCGATGCCGAGGTCATGCAAGCACCCAGCAGTCCGCGGCGCCCCAGCTCACGTGCAGGCGATCCCCGACGGAGGGCAGGGGCCGGTCCGCCATGTCGGTACACCTGATCAGGAGCGGCTCTCCGCCCTCCATGTTCGCCTCGATCCGCAGGATCTCGCCGAGGAAGATCGCAGACGTGACGCTGACGGGCGTGGAATTCGCGGTTGACTCGTTCGACACGGCGATGCGTTCCGGGCGCACCAGCACGGTTGCGCGCCCGACGTCGATCGTGTCCCGGCTTTCGGCGTTGAACACGTATCCCGCGCGGTTCTTCATCGTCAGCGTCGATCCGCGCTTCTGCAGAATCTCCGCCTCGATCAGGTTGCTCTCGCCGACGAACGAGGCGACGAAGCGATCGGTCGGATGCCGATAGATGTCCAGCGGGCGGCCGATCTGGACGATCTTGCCGGCGTTGAGCACCGCGATGCGGTCGCTCATGGTCAGGGCTTCGCCCTGGTCATGGGTGACGAATAGGATCGTGCTGCCGATGGTCCGGTGCAGGTCGCGAATCTCGATCTGGATCGACTCGCGCAGCCGCCTGTCGAGGGCGCTGAGCGGTTCGTCCATCAGCACGACCCTCGGCCTCCTGACGATGGCGCGCGCGATCGCGACGCGCTGTTGCTGTCCGCCCGACATCTGCGAGGGGGACTTCGTCGCGTGCTCCGTCAGGCGCATGATTTCCAGCGTCTCGGCGACGCGTCGATCGGTGGTTGCCCGGTCGACGCCCGCCATGCGGAGCGGAAACGCGACGTTCTGGCTCACCGTCATGTTCGGAAACAGCGCGTAACTCTGGAAGACCATGCCGAAGCCGCGCTTGTGCGTGGGCACATTGTGGACGGGCTTTCCGTCGACGAGAATTTCGCCGCTGTCGAGGCTCTGGAATCCGGCCACGAGGTTGAGCAGCGTCGTCTTGCCGCTGCCGGAAGGTCCGAGAAGCGTGATGAATTCGCCCGGCTCGATGTCGATGCTGATCCGGTCGACCGCATGAAAGCTGCCGTATCGCTTCACCGCGTCGCGGACGGCGATGCTCGATCCGATGGTGCCGCGCTCCAGGGGGCGGCCGCTTGGCGCCGTCCGAGCGCCTACATCGCCGGAGCGCGTCGTGCGCAGAGCCGCGGGCTCACCCATTTTCTCCTCCCCACTTGTTCTATATTGTAGAACGCTATTCCAATTATTGTTGGCGCAGCGCGCGCACTTGTCAAGTCGCGACGTTCAGTCGCGACGCAGCGGCGCGTCGCCGCGATTGCCTGAGCAGACGAGATCCTCTGCAAACAAAGGCCTCTCCGGTGAAGCCAGATTGACAGTCGCGTTCAAATCCGTCTAACATTTATTTGGAATGGTGTTCTACAATATAGAACGATCACGGGAGGATGATGGTGTTGAGCGAGCCTCGCGCAATGGCGAAGCACATCGAGCCGGGCATGCGCGTGGCGCTGCCGGTCGATTACGCCGGCGTCTCCATGGCCATGACGCGGCCGATCATCGAGCATGGCGCGGGCGATCTCGATCTCGTGTGCGTGCCGACCGGCGGATTGCAGGTCGACCAGCTTGTCGGCGCAGGTCTGGTCCGGACGGTGGAGACCAGCGCCGTCTCGCTCGGCGAAGCCGGTGGAGCGCCCCGGTTCAACGCGGCCGTCAAGGAAGGCGCGATTCGACTGAAGGACGCGACGTGTCCTGCCATCCATGCGGGCCTGATCGCGGCGCAGAAGGGCAGTCCCTTCATGCCGCTCCGGGGGTTGATCGGAACGGATCTGCTGCGCCATCGCGACGATTGGCGCGTGGTCGACAATCCGCTGGCGGACGGGGGCGATCCGATCGTGCTGATTCCGGCCATCAAGCCCGACGTCACGATCTTCCACGTGCCCATGGCTGATCGCTTCGGCAATGTCTGGATCGGACGGCGCCGCGAGCTTGCCGCCATGGCCTACGCTTCGCGCACCGTTCTGGTCACGGTGGAGCGAGTCGTCGAAGAAAATCTGCTCGCCGATGAGATGAGCGCTGCCGGCGTGCTGCCCGCGCTCTACGTCACGGCAGTCGCGCGCGCTCCGAAGGGGGCGTGGCCCTACGGACTGTGGGGTGAATATCCGGCCGACAGCGCAGAGATCGCACGCTATGCGAAGGCCGCGCGAACGGCCGACGGTTTCTCTGCCTATATGGCGCAGGCGCAGATGGAGCCCGCGTGATGGCCGAGGTTCTCCCTCGCGAAGTGCTGATCTGCACGATCGCGCGGCTGCTCGACGGGGTCAGGCATGTCGCCGTAGGGGCCTCCTCTCCGATTCCTGCCGCCGGCGCGATGCTGCTGCGTGCAATGAAGGAAGCGGGCGGTGACGTCGGTCCACGCATTTCCATTCTCGGCTCTGTCGAGCATAATTTCTTCACCAACGGTTCGGCGGAGCTGTTCGATTGTGCTGGTCAGGGCCGGATCGACGCGTTCTTCCTTGGCGGGGGGCAGATCGACGGCTACGGCAACGTGAACCTCGTCGGGATCGGTGATTATCCGCGCTCTAGCGTGCGCTGGCCCGGCTCGTTCGGGTCGGCCTATCTCTACTTTGTCGTGCCGCGGGTCATCCTCTTCCGCGAAGAGCATACGCCGCGCGTCTTCGTCGAGAAGGTGGACTTCATCAGTGCCCCGGGCGTCAGTCCTGAGGGAGTCTTCCGGAGCGGCGGCCCCGTTGCCCTCTTGACCGGCAAGGGTCTCTTTCGGTTCGACAAGACGCAGCCGGGGTTCGAGCTGGAGAGCGTTCATCCCGGGCACGATCTTGCGGAGATCAAGCAAGCGACCGGTTTCCGGTTTGCGCATGACGCCGAGCCGCGGCAGACCCCGCTGCCCGATCGATCGACGCTCGACCTGCTCCGCGGCCGTGTCTTCGACGAACTCGCCGAGACCTATCCCGAATTCGCTGCGCAGATGCGGCGCGATCTTGTGGCGGTCGACGCATGAGCAGGATCAAGCGGGTCCCGCATTGCAGCCATTGGGGTGCGTACACGATCCTCGTCGAGGACGATCGCATCGTGGGCGTCGAGCCGTTCGAGCACGATCCGGCGCCTTCCCCGATCATCCATTCCATTGCCGAATGGGCCAACCCCGAGCGCCGCGTGCTGCGACCGATGGTCCGCTCGGGCTGGCTCGACAAACGCGAGAAGAGCGATCGCCGGGGCCGTGGCCGCGAGAAATTCGTGCCGGTGAGCTGGGACGAAGTGACGACGCTGGTCGCCGACGAAGTGCGCCGCGTGGCCGGCACTTTCGGCAACGCGTCGATCTTCGCAGGCTCCTATGGTTGGACCAACTCCGGCCGCCTGCATCATGCTTCTTCGCTTCTGAAGCGCATGCTCAATCTGGTTGGCGGCTTCACCAGGCACGTCGACACCTATTCCATCGCGGCAGGTCCGGTGATCTTGCGCCACACGCTGGGCAGTGACGATGCATGCGGCGGCCGCGCCAATACGCTCGACACGATCGCGCAGCACACCGAGACGCTGGTGGTGTTCGGCGCTCTGTCGCCGCGAACCGCGCAGAACGAGGCCGGTGGAATTGGCAGCCACCGCCTTGAGACTTATCTTAGGAAAATCGTCGAGCGCCGTGTCAAGGTTATCCACGTCTCGCCGCTGAAGGACGATCTGCCCGACTGGGTCAATGCCGAATGGTGGCCGATCCGGCCGAACACGGACACTGCGCTGATGCTCGGCCTTGCCGGCGAGATCGTGAAGGCGGGCCGGCATGACAGGGATTTCCTGGCGCGCTGCACCAGCGGCGCGGATCGCCTTCTTCGCTATCTCGAAGGCAAGGCGGATGGCGGACCCAAGGACGCTGCGTGGGCCGCCGGCATCTGCGGGCTCGATGCGGGTCAGATTGCCGAGCTCGCAAGGCGCCTGGTCGACACGCGGAGCATGCTGACGGTGAGCTGGAGCCTGCAGCGCGCCCATCACGGCGAACAGCCGTTCTGGGCGGCGCTCGGACTTGCATCGATCGTTGGCCAGATCGGATTGCCGGGCGGCGGCGTCGGCTACGGCTACGCCTCGCTGGGGGGCGTGGGGGCACCGCTCAATCTGGGCCGCTCTCCTGCCATTTCGCAACTGACCAGGCCGATCGACAGCTTCATTCCGGTGGCGCGGATCAGCGACATGCTGCTCAATCCCGGCAGGCCGTTCAGCTACGAAGGCGAGATCCACACCTATCCGGATACGAGGCTGGTCTATTGGGCGGGCGGCAATCCCTACCACCATCATCAGGACCTCAATCGCCTGTCGGAAGCCTGGACGAGGCCCGAAACGATCATCGTGCAGGACCCGATGTTCACGGCGACAGCCCAGCGCGCCGATATCGTGCTGCCGGCAACCACGTCGATCGAGCGCAACGATCTTGCCGGCAACAGGCGCTCCGACTTCATTCTGGCGATGAAAAAGGCCATCGAGCCGCTGGGCGAATCCCGTTCCGACTTCGAGATCTTCAACGCGATTGCAGGCAAGCTCGGCGTGGCCGATCGGTTCAACGAGGGCCGGGACGAAATGGGCTGGGTCCGGCATCTCTACGAAGCCTGCCGCAGCGACGCCTCGCAGCGCTTCGGCTTCGCGATGCCGGATTTCGATGCGTTCTGGGAGGCCGGCTACACCCGCTGCCCAGTGAAGACAGAGCATACGTTCCTGGCCGACTTCCGCAACGAGCCGGAGGCGCATGCGCTCAGGACCGAAAGCGGAAAGATCGTGCTCGGCAGCGAGGCCCTGGCCAGGCTGGACTATGCCGACTGCCGTCCGCATCCCGCGTGGATCGAGCCGGCTGAATGGCTCGGCAATGCCGCCGGGCCCGGCCAAATGCACCTCATCTCGCACCAGCCGGCCGGCCGTCTTCACAGTCAGCTCGAAACCGGCGCATCGAGCCGGGCGATGAAGCGCAATGGCCGTGAACAGGCTCGCCTTCATCCTGACGACGCGGCAGCTCTCGGCATCGCTGACGGCCAGACGATCCGCATCTGGAACGGTCGCGGGGAGTGCCTTGCGACGGCAGAAATCACCGACAGGGTCCGTCAGGGCGTACTGGTGCTTCCGACCGGCGCCTGGTTCACGCCGACAGGCAATAGCGGCCTGGAAATCGCCGGCAATCCGAACGTGCTCACGCTCGATATCGGCACGTCCCAATTCGGACAGGGCTGCTCGGCCCATACCAGCCTCGTGCGAGTCGAGCCCTACGCCGCCGACCGGCGCGATGCGTTCGAAGCCTATCAGGAATCGCTCGTCGCGCTCGCGGCAGTCTAACAGGAGCTTGGAACATGTCTGCGCCCGCCATCAGCCGCTTTCCCGTCCCCGACATCGCAACGCTCCCCGAGGATATCCGCTCGCGGATCGAGGCGGTTCAGGAGAAGTCCGGCTTCGTCCCCAACGTCTTCCTGACGCTCGCGCATCGTCCTGACGAGTTCCGTGCGTTCTTCGCCTATCACGACGCTCTGATGGACAAGCCCGGGCCGATCACCAAGGCCGAGCGCGAGATGATCGTTGTCGCGACCAGCAGCGCCAATCAATGCCAGTATTGCGTCGTCGCACACGGCGCCATCCTGCGCGTGCGCGCGAAGAATCCGCTGATCGCGGATCAGGTCGCCGTCAATTACCGAAAGGCCGATATCACCGCCCGGCAGAGGGCGATGCTCGATTTCGCGATGAAGGTTTCGGCGCGCGCCTATGAGGTGGACGACTCCGATCTCGAGGATCTCAAGGGGCACGGATTCACCGAGGAGGACGTCTGGGACATTGCGGCCATCGCTGCATTCTTCGGCATGTCGAACCGCCTCGCCAACGTCACCAGTATGCGTCCGAACGACGAGTTCTTCGCGATGGGACGCTGAACGCCGCGGACGAGAACTGCAATGGTATCGCTGGTTATCGACAGACGCTTCCGGGGCCCGCCCAACTCCGGCAACGGAGGCTACGTTTGCGGATGTCTCGCAAGGCACCTCGTCGGAGACGCCGAAGTGACGTTGCGCGCCCCGCCGCCGCTGGAGCGGCCGCTCGACATTCTGACTGGGGCCGACGGCGGGATCGAGTTGCGCGAAAACGACAGGCTGCTCGCGACGGCGCGTGCAGCAGGCATCGATGTGCCGGACGTTCCCAGGGTGAGCTACGAGGCGGCCGAAGAGGCGGTCGGCAGAACACCCTATGATGAGCAGACCCACAACCTCCCGGCATGCTTCGTCTGTGGGCCCGCACGTGGCCATGGCGACGGTCTCCGGATCTTCGCAGGTCCGCTGCAAGCGGGGTCAGTTCCGGGCAAGCCCGTCGTGTTCGCCGCCTCCTGGGTGCCTCATGCCAGTCTGTCCGGCGAGGACGGCTATGTCGCGCCCGAATTCGTCTGGGCCGCTCTCGATTGCCCGACCGGCTATTGCAGCGTGGGCGCCCGTCACCTCGGATTGAACGGTGACGAGACGGCCCTGCTCGGACGCATGGCCGCTCGGGTCGATCGCCGGCCGCGTCCCGGAGATCGATGCGTGGTGGTGGCGTGGCCGACCGGGCGGGAAGGCCGCAAGCTCTTTGCCGAAAGCGCCTTGCTCAATGCGGAGCAGGAGGTGTTGGCGACCGCGCGAGCCACCTGGCTGTTGGTCGACCGGCAGGTCCAGCTCGGAGCAAGTGCATGAACGTGAACTGGAAGCAGATATGAGTGGCTGCGATACAGAGCTCGAACTTCGTCAAGCCATTATCGACGCGTGTCGCGAGATGGCAGCGCAAGGCATCAACCAGGGAACGTCCGGAAACATCAGCGTCCGAACCGACGACGGCATCCTGCTCACGCCGTCCGGTCTTCCATACGACCGCATGAAGCCCGAAGACATCGTGGCCATGAAGTGGGACGGTTCGTGGACCGCGTCGGCCGGCAACGTTCCGTCGACGGAATGGCGTTTTCACCTCGATATCCTGAGATCGAAGCAGGAGGTTGGCGCCGTCGTTCACGCTCATCCGATCTTCTGCACGATCATCGCGATCATGAATCGCTCGATCCCCGCGATTCACTACATGATCGCCGCTGCCGGCGGAAACGACATTCCTTGCGCGCCCTATGCGCAATACGGTACGGCGGAGCTGTCGCAGGCGGCCCTGAACGCGCTCCGCTATCGCCGTGCCTGCCTGCTCGCACATCACGGGTTGATCGCCGTCGGTCCCAACCTGCGCAAGGCCATGTGGCTCGCGGTGGAGGTCGAGGTGCTCGCCAAGCAGTATCACGGCTGTCTTCAACTCGGCTCTCCTCCGCTGCTGCCGGACGAGGAAATCGACAGCATCCTGAAGCGATGGGGGCAGTACGGCCTGCGCGATAACGACGGCACGCCCAAGATTCCCCAGCGGTCGAGCTAGAGCATGATCCGGAAAAGTGTGAAGCGGATTTCCGAGAAGATCATGCTCAAACAAAGACCTAAAGCGCGATGACTATTCATCCAAATCTCATCGCGCTTTAGATTACGATCAAACCACTGTCTGCGAGAAATCATGGCTCACTCTCACGACGTCAGCGTCTGCGGTACTTACATTCTGGATATTCTGGGGGTCCCTGTGACCGAGATTCCGCCCGGTGGCGGCCGCTTGCTGATCGAAGAAATTCGGCTCGCGGTCGCAGGCACCGCGGGCGGAACGGTCGTTCCTTGCGCGCGTCTCGGTCTGAAAGCGCTCGCGGTTGGCGCCGTCGGCTCCGACGAGAAGGCCGATTGGATGCTGAACGCGCTGGAGCGTGAAGGCATCGACATCTCTCTCATGGAGCGGATGGCCGACAGTCCGACCTCGGCCACGATCCTGCCGATCCGGCCCGACGGCTCGCGTCCGGTCATGCACGCAAGGGGCGCCTCCGCTCGCTGGCGTATTGCACCCGAAGTGCAAGCGGTCGCCTGCCGCAGCAAGATTCTGCATCTCGGAGGGGTTGGCTCCCTGCTCGCGATGGATGGAGCGCCTTCCGTCGCTTTGCTGCGCGACGCGAAGGCGGCCGGTTCTACGACGACGCTCGACCTCATCCAGGCGCGGCGTGAAACGCTGGCGCTGGTCGAGCCGCTGCTGCCCTACGTCGACTTCTTCATGCCGAGCATCGATGAGACCAGTGCCATGGTCGGAACCGACGATCCCGCCGCGTGCGCGCGGTTCTTCATCGACAAGGGAGCGGGGGCCTGCGCTATCTCTCTCGGTGCCGAAGGTTCCTTCGTGATGACGCGCGACGGACGACAGTTCACGGTGCCGGCGTTCGAGGTCGCGGTCCGCGATACCTCGGGATGCGGCGATTCCTATACGGGCGGCTTCATCGCGGGTCTCGCCCGCGACTGGGATCTGCTCGACTGCGCCAAGCTCGCGACCGCGACGGCGGCGATCGTGGCGACGGGGCTGGGTTCGGGCGCCAATCTCGTATCGTTCGAGGATACGGTCCGGGCCATGAACACGCTGCCGGTCCGCAAGCCTGCTCGCGCCTGATCTTTCACACCAGTAAAAACCATTCATTCGGACAACAGGGGAGAACGCAACATGGCCCGACATGCGATCGTGACGGGAGCAAGCCGCGGAATTGGCCGCGCGATAGCCATTGGCCTCGCCAAACGCGGCTACGATCTCGCGCTGACCGACATCGCCGCCCAGGAGAAGGTTCTCCTTGAGACCGTCGCCGAAGTCAGGGAGCTGGGCGGTCGCTGCATCCCGGTGCTGGGCGACGTCAGCGACATCGGCGACTGCAGGCGGGCCGTGGCCGAAGCGGTGAGTGGCCTTGGGCAAGTCGACGTTCTCGTCAACAACGCAGGGATACTGAGGCTGGCGACGATCGACGAACTGACGCCCGACACGTGGGATCAGACCTTCGCCGTCAACACGCGCGGCGTCTTCCAGATGACCCAGGCCGTGGTGGCGCATATGAAGGAACGCAGGTACGGGCGGATCGTCAACATCGCTTCGCTCGCCGCCCGAACGGGCGGTCCGGGACAGTCGCACTACGCTGCATCGAAGTCGGCCGTGGTCGGCTTCACGCGGGTCTCGTCCATGGAGTTTGGAGGCTACGGCATCACCGTCAATGCCGTGTGTCCAGGCATCATCGTGACTGAGATGGGGATGAACAATCTCCGCGATCCCGAACGAGTTGCCTATTTCGAGAAGGTTACGGACCTGCACCGGCTCGGGCAACCGGAGGACGTCGTCGGTCCTGTGGCGTTCTTCGCATCGGACGATTCCGCGTTCGTAACGGGGCAGGCTCTCAATGTGGACGGCGGCATATTCTACAGTTAGAACAGTAGGAGCAGGCAGCGACCTCCAGACTTGAAGCCGCCCGCCAGGCGGAATTCAGCGCGGCTTCCTGCGGGTGCGAGCGCTGGTGCGACCGCCGCACTGCCTCGATGATCCAAGCCGATCACCTCGGTCGCGGCGTTGACGCTTGTCGAGCAGGGCAGGATCGCGCTGGCCGACCCGATCTCGCGGTGGATCCCGAGTTCGGCACCCGGTGGCAGGCGGATCCCGTGAATGGCCTGGTCATGATCTACCTGATCCCGCACCAGGTGCCGGTGTCGGCAAATTCAGGAGCAACAACCGCGACCGGACGCGGCGCAGCCGGTCGTCGCGCCTTGCCCGTCTACCAGCGTGGCACCTATGCCGCGCTGTAGCGGGGGCTCGCGCGCTCGGAGCGGGGACACGCATCGGTCGGCATGTCGAAGCCGGCGGCAACCCCCTGGCCGGCGATCACATTGATATGCCCGAGCGTAGCGATGGCCGGGCGCGGGAACCTCTTGGCCCAAATCCGCCTGGCGCCTTCACATTTTGCCGTATCTGCGGCCTGAGCTATGCCGGGTCGAGCTTGTCAGCCAGAGTTTATTCTGCTCAGTGTCCATCCAAACTTTGCCGCGATACGCGCATGCACGCATCGACTAAAGTCGAGGATTAGGAGGAAACATAATGCGTAAACTGATTTGGACCCTGGCCGTGATCGCTCCGATGCTCGGCTCCGCGGCGCGGGCGGAGGACACGATCAAGCTCGGCTACATCGACCCGCTGTCCGGAGGCGGAGCCAGCGTGGGCGAGGGTGGTCTGAAGACATTCCAGTATCTGGCCGAGGAGATCAACGCCAAGGGCGGCATTCTCGGCCGAAAAGTCGAGATCGTCCCCTTCGACAACAAGACCAATCCGCAAGAGACGCTGGTGCAGGCCCAGAAGGCGATCGACGCTGGGGTTCGTTACATTACACAAGGCAACGGTTCATCCGTCGGCCTGGCGCTCGAGGATTTCGTCACGAAATACAATACGCGTAATCCCGGCAAGGAAGTGCTCTACTTCAACTATGCTGCCGTCGATCCGGCCATGACCAACGAGAAGTGCAGCTATTGGCATTTCCGCTGGGATGCCAGCTCGGACATCAAGATGGAGGCGCTCACCAGCTACATCAAGAACGTCGCTTCGATCAAGAAGGTGTACCTGATCAACCAGGACTATTCGTTCGGCCAGTCGGTACGCAGCGATGCGCGCAAAATGTTGACTGCGAAGCGGCCTGACATCCAGATCGTCGGCGACGAGCTGCATCCGCTGCTCAAAGTCACGGACTTCTCGCCCTACATCGCCAAGATCAAGGCTTCCGGTGCCGACAGCGTCATTACGGGCAACTGGGGTCAGGACATCGCACTGCTGCTCAAGGCCGCCGCTGATGCTGGTCTGAAGGTCAATTGGTACACTTACTATGCCGGTGGCGCCGGTGGGCCGACCGCGATCAAGCAGACGGGTCTCGACCATCAGGTGTTCCAGCTGACCGAAGGTTTTGCCAATTCGGGCCACCAGGCCGCGATGGATTACGAGAAAGCCTTCCGTGCCAAGGTCAACATGTCGCTTTGGTATCCGCGTGCGGTCAACGAGATGCGCATGTTCAAGGCCGCGGCAGAGAAGGCCAACTCAATCGAGCCCGTGAAGGTAGCGGCGGCGCTCGAGGACCTGAAGCTCGAGGTCCTTGATGGCGGTACCGGCTTCATGCGCAAGGATGACCATCAGTTCTTCCAGCCGATCTACATCTCCTCCTTCGGCAAGCTTGCCGCGAACGAGCCGTTCGACGAGGAGAACACCGGTTGGGGCTGGCATCTGGTCACCAAGGTCGATACCCCCCAGGCCATGGTCTCCACGACCTGCAAGATGACGCGACCGTAACGGCCACACACGCCGCCAGCCCGCAGCATTCTCGTTGCGGGCAGGCGGCGGCCGAAACGCTTCCTGGATGGAAACCGGGGCTCCGCCTCGGATAGTTCACGAGTGTGCTGTGCTTGAACTCATTGTTATTTCGACCCTGAACGGTGTGCTGTTCGGCATGCTGCTGTTTCTGCTGTCGAGTGGGCTGACGGTCATCTTCAGCATGATGGGCGTACTCAACTTCGCCCACGCCAGCTTCTACATGCTTGGCGCCTTCTTCGGTTATCAATTGACGAAATGGATCGGGTTCTGGCCGGCTTTCGTGCTCGCCCCGCTGCTGGTCGGTGCGATCGGCATGGTGGTAGAACGCTATGGCCTGCGCAACACCCACAAGCACGGTCATGTCGCGGAATTACTGCTGACCTTTGGCCTCGCATTCGCGATCGAAGAGATCGTATCGATGATTTGGGGCAGGAGCCCGGTCGACTATCGCGTGCCGGCACTGCTCGACTTCCCCGCCTTTACGATCTTCTCCACCAACTATCCCGCCTACAAGATCTTCATGCTCGCGGTATCGGTCGCTATCTTCGTCGCGCTATTGCTGGTGCTGAAGCGTACCAGGGTCGGTCTGATCGTGCAGGCGGCGCTGACGCATCCTCATATGGTCGGACACCTCGGCCACAACGTGGGGCGCGTGTTCATGGTGGTGTTCGGTGTGGGCAGTGCGCTGGCAGGCCTTGCCGGTGTCATAGCCGGACCCGCACTGGTGACGCAGTCCGACATGGCGGCCTCGCTCGGGCCTATCCTGTTCGTGGTCATCGTCTTTGGCGGCCTCGGCTCCTTGCCCGGCGCCTTTGTCGCCTCGCTCGTCATCGGCCTGGTGCAGACTTTTGCAGTCGCGTTGAATGGCTCGCTGGCCAGCGTCTTCGGTCCGCTCGATTCATCGGGGGGACCTTCCGCTCTTGCCGACATCTGGAACGTCACGATCGCACAGGTCGCGCCGATCATTCCCTATCTTCTGCTGGTCATCATCCTGATCGTTCGCCCCATGGGCCTGATGGGGACGCGCGAATCATGACTACGGCAACGACATCGGTATCGGGACCCTCAGCGAACGCCGCCGGCGAGAACATGCGCTTCTACGGCATCTGGCTGGCCGGCGTGATCATCCTTATCGTGCTGCCGCTGGTGTTCTCCTCCGGCGGCTCCCTCACGTCCTTCAGCCTGATCGGGATCGCGATCGTGTTCGCGCTCTCTTACAACATCCTGCTTGGACAGACCGGATTGTTGTCGTTCGGCCATGCCGTACACTACGGCCTCGGCGGCTTCGCGGCCTGCCATATGATGAACGCAGTCGTCTCCCACGGCTGGCCGATCCCGCTTCCATTCATCCCGCTGTTCGGCGGCCTCGGTGGCCTTGCGTTCGCCATCCTCGTCGGCTGGCTCATGACCAAGCGTGCCGGTACCGTGTTCGCCATGATCTCGCTGGGCATCGGCGAACTGGTGGCGTCTTCGTCTCTGATCCTCCGGTCGGTCTTCGGCGGCGAAGCCGGCATCACGACGGACCGCACAGCGCTGCCGCGCATGTTCGGCTGGACCTTCGGGCCGCAGATCCAGGTCTACTATCTGATCGCGTTCTGGCTGGTGGTATCGGCGATCGCAATGTACGCACTGACCCGAACCCCGTTGGGGCGGATCAGCAATGCCGTCCGTGACAATCCCGAGCGCGTCCAGTTCATAGGCTACGACCCTCACGTGGTCCGCTATCTCGCGTATTGCTTCGCAGGGTTCTTCGCCGGCATTGCCGGAGGGCTTGCCGCGATCAGTTTCGAAATCGCGAACTCGGCCTATCTCGGTGCGATCCAGTCCGGCCTCGTGCTGTTCGCGACCTTCATCGGCGGCACCGCATATTTCTTCGGGCCGATCCTCGGCGCAATCCTGGTGACCTACCTGCAACTCGGGCTGACCAGCGTCACCAGCGTCTGGCAGCTTTACTTCGGCATCATCTTCATCGGCATCGTGATGTTCTCGCCCGGCGGCATTGCCGGGCTGCTGATGATGCATCGGCCGCTGCTTCGCGCCGGAACGTTATGGACGGTCATTCCATCCTATCTCGTCGCGATCGTGCCGACCGTGGCGCTCGGTTGCGGCGTCATTCTGGTGATCGAGACGATCGCGCGTCATTCCGGCGGGGAGGACAATGCGATCAACCTGTTCGGCATTGCCTTCAATCCCAAGTCTCCAGCCACCTGGATTGCCGCAGCGGTTCTCGTGGCCGGTGGTTTCGTCATCGCGCGATTGACGTGGCGGCGGATTGGCGAAGCATGGGATCGGGCGGCCATGGTCGCGCGCGATCGGGGGTATCTGGCATGACTGCAGCCATCGAAGTCCGCGCCGTCGAGAAGCGCTTCGGCAACGTTGGCATCATTCGCGACCTGAACCTCAGCATCGCGCAGGGCGAACGGCACGCCATCATCGGTCCGAACGGCGCGGGGAAGTCGACGACGTTCAATCTGATCAGTGGGCATATCAAGCCGACTTCGGGTGAGGTCCGGCTCAATGGCGACGTGATCTCCGGCCTGCAGCCGTTCGAGATCAACCGGCGCGGCTTGTCGCGCTCGTTCCAGGTGACGAACGTGTTCGCCCGCATGACTGTATGGGAAAACGTTCGCTGTGCCGTGTTGTGGGCCACAGGGCATCGCTATGCGTTCTGGAAGAACGTGGACAATCTGCCCGAAGTCCGCGAGCAGACCGCCCGGATTCTGGAAGACATTCACCTCACGCACCGGCGCGACGTCCCGGCCGGCCTTTTGACATACGCCGAGCAGCGCGAGCTCGAGATCGGCGTCACGATCGCAGGCGGCGCGACCGTCGTCATGCTTGATGAGCCGACTGCCGGAATGAGCCATGCCGAAACGGAGCGTGCGGTGTCCCTGATCCGGCGCCTGACCGAAGGTCGCACACTGGTCATCGTCGAACACGACATGAGCGTCGTATTCGGACTCGCCGACCGCATCTCGGTGCTGGTCTACGGTCATATCATCGCATCCGGCACGCCTGAGGAGATCCGGCGCGATCCGAAGGTCAAGGAAGCCTATCTCGGTGAGGAGGCGCACTGATGCTGGAGGTCAGGAATCTCCACGCCTATTACGGCAAGAGCCACATTCTCCAGGGCGTCGACCTCGACGTCGCTGCCGGCGAAGTGGTGAGCCTGCTCGGTCGCAACGGCGTCGGCCGGTCGACTACGGTCAAGGCCATCATGGGCGAGGTCAGTCCGCAGGGTACGATCCGCTTCAAGGGCAAGAACATTGCCGGCCTGCCAAGCTACAAGATCGCGCGCCTTGGTCTCGGCTACGTTCCCGAACATCGCGATATCTTCCCGAGCCTGACAGTTCGGCAGAATCTGCTGCTTGGCGTCAAGGACACGCGACGGCCGGGGAAATGGCGGCTGCAGGATATGCTCGACATGTTTCCGAATCTTGCTGCGCGCGCCGACACGCCGGCTGGGGTCCTCTCGGGCGGCGAGAAACAGATGCTGACCACCTGCCGGACGCTCATGGGTGATCCCGATCTTATCATGATCGACGAGCCCACCGAGGGACTCGCCCCCCTGATCGTGCAACAGGTCGGCGATCTCATTACCCGGATCGCGGAAGCGGGTGTCGCAATCCTTCTGGTCGAGCAGAAGCTTTCGATCGCAATGCGAATCTCGAAGCGCCTCTACATCATGGGACACGGCCGCGTCGTCTTCGAAGGTACGCCGGACGAGCTCAAGTTGAACGCTGCAGTGCGCCAGGAGTGGCTGGAGGTGTGATCTGACGCCAGCCCCGCACGATCCACGAATGGCAATCTTGACCGGAGATCGCGCCAGCGCATGGACGAGAGCGCCGGTCGGAAGCAGCGGCGGCTGCGCCATGAGGCGCGGCTGCTTGCCTCGGCGAGGCTGCGCACCGTGAACGAGGAACGGGTCGCATAGATAGACCGTGCCCAGCCGGTCGCCAATTCCAAGATCGCTTGGATGCACTCCAGATACGAGGCTCGCTATGGTTGGGAGTAACTCTCTGACATTCCCGCGTAGCGTCCGCAGCGCGGCGGCCGTTCCTCGAGGATCTGCCGTACGGATTGCGAACATCGCCCGCACCTGACGGTGCAGCCCAGGCAGTCGTAGACTTGTGCAGCCGAAAAGAGTTCGTCGTCAGTCGAGCCGACCGCACCCCTGATGTCGTGATCGCTGATGATGTTGCAGGAGCAGACGATCATGCTGGATTCCGCTGCGCGATGCGATGTGCGGTGTGGGACCTGACCGCGGCGGCCGTTGCGTTGGCAATAGCGCGCCCGCGCTGATCCGTTCCGGTCCACTGGGCGTCCCGCCCGCGCGGATCGATCTCCAGCAGCTTGACGCCAGCCGGAACTTCACTGCCGTCGCGAGCGATGCCGCGCAGAACTCCGTCGCGCGGCGCGAGCACGGGAACGCCGGAAAGGTGGCCGAGCACGAGACCCTTGTAAACGCGGGTGCCGATCTCGACCGGCGTGTGCCATCGCCCTGCGAACGGCGAATAGACGAACCGTTCTGCGCCCACATCGCCCAGTGAACTTGCAATGCCATCGGCAGTGTCGGTCCAGCGCGCGTCGGCGACAAGCCCGATCTTGCCGGGCCGGGTCTCCACCGCGATGTCGCAATTGGAGTTCGACGAGAATCCGGGGCCCAGCCCGATAGCGAGCCGGGCGAGCCGCCTCAGATCGGGCGTAACCCGGCGCTTCTGCAGTCGCGCATCGATCAGGAGGTCAATGTGGCGGACCGGAAGTAGGTCGAGTAGGCCAAGCCAGGTGACCAGGATTTGCGCCGGCCGGCGGAGCGCCTGGTAGACCTGCACGCCGTCGTCGACGCGCTCGGCGACGACGTCCTCGAGCTGCGCAGTATCGGTGAAGAGCGCGTCGTGAAAGGCCATCTTGCGCCGGATCACCGGAGGATCGGGGTCGTGGGAGAGTACGACACAATATCCAATGCGCACGAGCTGCAGGCCGATCGCAGATGCGATCTCATTGGTGCCGAGGATAACGGCAAAGGGTCGATGGTCGTTCGGCTGGGGCATCTGAAACTACGTTTGCGGAGTAAGTGCAGCAAGGCGCGATCAAGCTTGGAACAGGATGAGCAAGAGCCGGGCCATTTGGAATGATTGAAAAACAGCTCTCAACTGCTGGCCAGCATTCAGAAAGGAGAAACGCACCGTAATGGCGCCGCCTGGTCCGAAAGCGAACATGCGCGTGTTGTGAACCTTGCAGCGTGTCGCGAAGTCGACATTCGGTCGCGAAAACTGCAGCGATTGGGCGGCAGGGTGTGGCCCAATTCCTGCAAAGTTGCTTCTATCGTCATTGTCTGGCGTCCGGTGCGGACGCGGTGAGGAGTTTTGGTGGCACTCGATCTTCTGGATCGCGATAGTGCACCGGGTGGCACGTCGGCACCCGACGTCGCACTGTGCCCGTTTCATGGCGACAGGTCGCGAGCACAAAGTGGCGAGCGGAAAACGCTCGTGCTGACTGGCGCGTCCCGAGGAATCGGCCATGCAACGGGAAAGCTGTTCTCCGAAGCCGGCTGGCGCATCATCACCTGCTCGCGGCAGCCATTCGACACCGGTCGATGTCCCTGGGACGCCGGGACGGACAACCATGTGCAGGTCGAATTGAGCGACCATCGCGCGCTGCCCCGGGCCGTCGCCGAGATCAGGGAGCGGCTCAACGGCGGGCCGCTGCATGCACTGATCAACAACGCGGGCATTTCGCCCAAGGCTGCCGACGGCACGCGGATGAACTCGCTGACGACGCCGGTCGAAACCTGGATGAGCGTGTTCCACGTCAACCTGCTCGCACCGGTTCTTTTCGCGCAGGGGCTGGTCGATGAGCTGAAGCGAGCCGCCGGCGCGATCGTCAATGTCACCTCGATCGTGGGCTCCCGGGTGCATCCCTTTGCCGGCACCGCCTACGCGACGTCGAAGGCAGCGCTTGCATGCCTGACACGCGAGATGGCGCACGACTACGCGCCGTTCGGAATTCGCGTCAACGCGATCGCGCCAGGCGAGATCAAGACCGACATCCTGTCGCCGGCGACCGAGGCTCAACTTGCGCCGATCATCCCGTTGCATCGCGTGGGCACGCCGGACGAGGTCGCGAAGGTGATCTTCTTCCTGTGCTCCGATGCGGCCAGCTACGTCACAGGTGCGGAAGTACCGATCAACGGAGGGCAGCACGTGTAGTCAGGGGGCGGCGGTCCGTCACGGAAGAAGTTTCGCGGATTTGCGCTGGATCAATGCGGCGACCTCGATCTTGAGCATGTCGCGTATCCCGATGGCAAATTCCGTGAAGCGGATGACAAAGCGTGCAAGTGCGACGGAATCTTTTTGCAGCAATGCCGACAAGTTGAGCGCGACTCTCGACACGACATGAATGAGAATAAGACAAATTCCAGAGAACGCGGCCGGGAGGATCTAACAGGCAACGGAGATTCCGTCATGCTGAATGCTGCTCCGTCGGTTGAACGACACAGGGCCGATCAGACGGCACCGATCGTACCGCTCAGTGAGATCGCGCTGACCGGCATCTTCGAAATCTCGAAAATTCTGACGGCGCCAACGCGGCTGGAGACGACGCTCGCGAACGTCGTCAATCTCCTGCAATCCTTTCTCCAGATGCGCCACGGCGTGGTCGCGCTACTCGCCGACGACGGCATTCCCGACCTCGCGGTCGGAGCCGGATGGAGCGAAGGCAGTGACGAACGCTATCGCGGGCGGTTGCCGCAGAAGGCTGTTGATCAGATCGTCGCGACCGCAATGCCGCTGGTTGCAGAAAATATTGCCACCCATCCCGCCTTCAGCCCGGCGGACGTGGAGACCCTCGGAGCCTCGGAGACGATCCGCGTGTCTTTCATCGGCGTCCCGATCCGCATCGATGCCAATGTCGTAGGCACCCTGACCGTCGACAGGATCTGGGACGAGCGATCGATGTACCGGCTCGATTCCGACGTGCGTCTGCTGACGATGGTCGCCAATCTCGTTGGCCAGACCGTGAAGCTGCATCGGATCGTCGCGCAGGATCGCGAACGGCTGATGCATGAGAGCTACCGCCTTCAGAAGGAACTATCCGAGCTCAAGCCGGCTCGCGATCGTCGCAAGGTTCACGTCGAAGGCATCATCGGTGACAGTCCGGCGCTGCGTGGGCTGCTGGAAAAGATCGCCGTCGTGGCCAAGTCGAACTCGACTGTCCTGCTGCGGGGTGAATCCGGCACCGGCAAGGAGCTGATCGCGAAGGCCATTCACGAACTTTCGCCGCGAGCCAAGCGTCCGTTCATCAAGATCAACTGCGCGGCTCTGCCGGAATCGGTGCTGGAGTCCGAGCTGTTCGGCCATGAGAAGGGCGCCTTCACCGGTGCGCTCAATTCACGGAAGGGCAGGTTCGAGCTGGCCGACAAGGGCACTCTGTTCCTGGACGAGATCGGTGAGATATCCGCGTCGTTCCAGGCCAAGCTCCTGCGCGTGCTCCAGGAGCAGGAGTTCGAGCGCGTGGGTGGCAACCAGACCATCAAGGTCGATGTTCGCGTCATCGCAGCGACCAACCGCAACCTGGAAGAAGCCGTCGCGCGCAACGAATTTCGTGCCGACCTCTATTACCGAATCAGCGTGGTCCCGATGATGCTGCCGCCGCTGCGCGAGCGGCGCACCGATATTCCGCTGCTTGCCAACGAGTTCCTGAAGAACTTCAACACCGAGAATGGCCGTGCGCTGTCCTTCGATCGGCATGCGATCGAGGTCCTGATGAGCTGCGGTTTTCCGGGCAACGTGCGGGAGCTCGAGAATTGCGTGCAGCGCACGGCGACACTGGCACCAGGCCCGGAGATCGTCAGGAACGATTTCGCGTGCTGTCACAGCCAGTGCCTGTCGGCCATGTTGTGGAACGGCGCATCCGAGGGCGTGGCGCAGCGCTCGTTGCCCATCGTGCCACTCTCGGTCCTTCCGGCCTCCGCTGCGCGAGAGGGGGGCGTCGGCGGCTCTCCGTCGGCTGTTGAGCCGGTGTCGCCGGCGGCGAGCGCTTCTCCCCTGTCGCTGAGCGGGAGCGTGGCCGAGCGCGAGAGCGTCATCGCGGCCATGGAGAAATCCGGCTGGGTCCAGGCCAAGGCTGCGCGCCTGCTCGGCCTGACGCCGCGGCAAATCGGATACGCGCTGAAGAAGCACGGCATCGAGGTCAAGCGGCTCTGACGACGACTGTCGCAGATGCGACATGCTGTCGGGGCCACGACAACCGGCCTCGCGCAAAATTACGCTTGAATTTCAGGCCTTTCAGGGTTGGCACGGCGCTTGAAAGAAGGTGTCCGACGGCATCGTCTGCTCAAGGAGTCGGAACACATGTCTTACAAGATTGTCGCCTCGCAATGCACGGTTTGCGGCGCATGTGAGTTCGAGTGCCCGAACGCCGCGATCAGCCTCAAGCGCGACATGTACATCATCGATCCCAAGAAGTGCACGGAGTGCGAAGGAAGTTTCGACGCACCGCAATGCGCGGCCGTCTGTCCGGTGCCCGACACCTGCATCCCGGCCTGAGGCGCCTCCATGATGCGGTCGAGGGTGGCGGACTGGAAATCTCATTCGCGGACGGAGTGATAGATGGCGGCGGTTCAGGAAACCATCGAACGGGTTCGCGACATCGACGTCGATCAGTATCGTTATGGGTTTGAGACCCTGATCGAGTCCGACAAGGCCCCCAAGGGGCTGTCGGAAGACACCGTCAGGTTCATCTCCGAGAAGAAGAACGAGCCCGCCTGGATGCTGCAGTGGCGGCTGGAAGCCTATCGGCGCTGGCTGACCATGACTGAGCCGACCTGGGCCCGTGTCGACTATCCCAAGATCGACTTCCAGGATCTCTATTACTATTCGGCGCCGAAGCCGAAGAAGACGGTGTCCTCGCTCGACGAGATCGATCCGGAGATCCTGAAGACGTACGAGAAGCTCGGCATCCCCTTGCGGGAAGTCGCCATGCTCGAAGGCGTCGAGCCGAAGGTGGGGGAGGAAGACCCGGCCCGCCGCAAGATCGCGGTCGATGCCGTCTTCGATTCGGTGTCGGTTGCGACCACGTTCAAGGCCGAGTTGAAGAAGGCCGGCGTGATCTTCATGCCGATCTCGGAGGCGATCCGCGAGCACCCTGAATTGGTGCAGAAATATCTCGGCTCCGTGGTTCCGACCTCGGACAATTTCTACGCGACGCTGAACTCGGCGGTGTTCTCCGACGGCTCGTTCGTCTACGTGCCGCCGGGCGTGCGCTGCCCGATGGAGCTGTCGACCTATTTCCGCATCAACGAGCGCAACACCGGCCAGTTCGAGCGCACGCTGATCATCGCCGACAAGGGCTCCTACGTCTCCTATCTCGAAGGCTGCACCGCGCCGCAGCGCGACGAGAACCAGCTGCACGCCGCCGTGGTCGAGCTCGTCGCGCATGACGACGCCGAGATCAAATATTCGACGGTGCAGAACTGGTATCCCGGCAATTCGGAAGGCAAGGGCGGCATCTACAATTTCGTCACCAAGCGTGGCGACTGCCGCGGCAACAATTCCAAGATCTCCTGGACCCAGGTCGAGACCGGCTCTGCCATCACCTGGAAATATCCGAGCTGCATCCTGCGCGGCGACAATTCCCGCGGCGAGTTCTACTCGATCGCGATCTCGAACGGCTATCAGCAGGTCGATAGCGGCACCAAGATGATCCATCTCGGCAAGAACACGACGAGCCGGATCATCTCCAAGGGCATCGCCGCCGGCAAGTCGCAGAACACCTATCGTGGACTGGTGACGGCACACCGCAAGGCAACCGGCGCGCGCAACTTCACGGCCTGCGATTCGCTGCTGATCGGCGACAAATGCGGCGCGCACACCGTGCCGTACATCGAGGCGAAGAACTCGTCGGCGACGTTCGAGCACGAGGCGACGACCTCGAAGATCTCCGAGGACGTGCTGTTCTACTGCATCCAGCGCGGGCTTTCGCAGGAGGAGGCGGTCGGCCTCGTCGTCAACGGCTTCGTCAAGGACGTGCTGCAGCAGCTGCCGATGGAATTCGCGGTGGAAGCGCAGAAGCTGATCTCGATCTCGCTCGAAGGGAGCGTCGGATGACTGTCTTTGGACCTACCAGGCAAGGAGAAGTGTGATGACGGCGCTCCTCGATATCCGCGGGCTCAAGGCCGAGATCGACGGCCGCCAGATTCTCAACGGGCTCGACCTCACCGTCAACAAGGGCGAGATCCACGCCATCATGGGTCCGAACGGCGCCGGCAAGTCGACGCTGTCCTATGTGCTGTCGGGCAAGCCGGGCTACGAGATCACCGGTGGCGAGGTGTTCTTCAACGGCGAGGATCTCCTTGCCATGGACCCGGACGAGCGGGCGGCAAAAGGGCTGTTCCTGGCCTTCCAATACCCGCTCGAAATTCCCGGTGTCGCAACACTGACGTTCCTGCGGACGGCGCTCAATGCCCAGCGCAAGAAGCGTGGCGAAGAGGAATTGTCTTCGCCCGACGTGCTGAAGCGGGTGCGCGAGCTCGCCAAGCAGCTCAGCATCGACCCCGAGATGCTGAAGCGACCGCTCAATGTCGGCTTCTCGGGTGGCGAAAAGAAGCGCAACGAGACGCTTCAAATGGCGCTGCTGGAGCCCAAACTTTGCGTGCTGGACGAGACCGATTCCGGCCTCGACATCGACGCGCTACGCATCGTCGCCGACGGCGTCAATCGCCTGCGTGCGGCCGATCGCGGCATGATCGTGATCACGCACTATCAGCGGCTGCTCGACTACATCGTGCCTGACGTCGTGCATGTGCTGTCTGCGGGCCGCATCGTCAAGACCGGCGGCAAGGAGCTCGCGCTCGAACTGGAGGCGACGGGCTACGCGCAGTATCAGAGCGAGGCGGCGTGATCCCATGAATGCCGAGATCCGTCCCGTCAAGACCGCCGCCGAGGTCGGTTTCGTCGATCTGTTCGCGGCCGCGCGCGAGAGTCTGCCCGGCGGGCACAAGGTCGGGGCGGTCCGGCGCGATGCCTTCGACCGCTTCGCGGCGCAAGGCCTGCCGCATTCCCGGATCGAGAACTGGAAGTATACTGACCTGCGGCGCCTGTTGCGTGATGCCAAGCCGTTGGCTTCGCGCTCCGATGCGGCAGCCGGGAGCGTCGCTCACGAGGCGGGTGCGGTCTTCGGCGGCCTCGACCTCCGGCGGCTGCTGATCGTCGACGGCGCCTTCGCGCCCGAACTCTCCGATCTCGCCGGGCTCGAACCCGGCGTCGTCGTTCGCGCGACGGCCGAAGCACTGGCGGCGGACGAAATGGTTCTTCCGCTCGACATGACCGGAAGCGATCCGGTCGCTGCGCTCAACACCGCATTCGCCGCCGACGGTGTCGTGATCACGGTCGCCCCCGGCGTCGTCGTCGAGCGGCCGATCCATCTCGTCTTCGTGACTACGGGCGGCGCGCCCGCGGCGATGTTCACACGGTCGCGACTGGATCTCGGCAGCGGTGCGGCCCTCACGCTCGTCGAGACCCACGAGGGCCCGGATCAGTCAGATTACCAGGTCAATGTGGCCTTGCAGGTGGATGTCGGAGACAGGGCCCGTCTGGACCACGTCACGATCACCGGCGAAGGCGCAGCTGCGCTGCATATCTCGACGCTCGAGGCCTCGACAGGGGCGGGCGCGAGCTATCGCAACTTCGGCTTCACCATCGGTGGTGCCGTGGTGCGCAATCAGCTCTTTGTGAAGCTGGCGGGTGAGGGTGCCGTCGCCAATGTGCATCAGGGAAGCCTTCTGGCCGGCCGCCAACATGCAGATACCACGCTCGTCGTCGACCATGTCGCCGCTGCTTCGCAGAGCCGGGAGGTCTTCAAGGCGGTCGTGGACGATGAGGCTCGGGCCGTGTTCCAGGGCAGGATCACGGTGCAGCCCGGCGCGCAGCAGACCGATGCCAGGATGATGGCGAGGGCGCTGCTCCTGTCCGACGAGGCCGTCGCCAATTGCAAGCCGGAGCTCGAGATTTTCGCCGACGACGTTCAGTGCGGACACGGCACCACCACGGGCGCGCTGGACGATCAGTTGAAGTTTTTTCTGATGGCGCGCGGCATTCCGGAAAAGGAAGCCGAGGCGCTGCTGATCCAAGCCTTTGTCGGCGAGGTGATCGACGCCGTCGCGCGCGACGATCTGCGCGAGGCATTGACGCAGGTATTGCTCAACTGGCTCGAGGGGCGGGATTAGTTCCATGCATCCGGCGGTCGCCAACGGAAGTTACGACGTAAATCGCGTCCGCCAGGACTTTCCAATCCTGTCGACGCAGGTGCATGGCAGGAAGCTGGTCTATCTGGACAATGCCGCCTCGGCCCAGAAGCCCAATGCCGTGCTTGACCGGCTGACGCAGGCCTATACCAGCGAATACGCCAACGTGCACCGTGGCCTGCATTATCTCGCCAATGCCGCCACCGAAGCTTATGAAGGCGCGCGCGATAGGATTGCCCGCTTTCTCAATGCAGAGCGGCGCGAGGAGATCATCTTCACCCGCGGGGCCACGGAGGCGATCAATCTCGTGGCGCAGACGTTCGGTCGCGAAAGGATCGGCGAGGGCGACGAGATCGTACTCTCGATCATGGAGCACCACGCCAATATCGTGCCATGGCACTTCCTGCGCGAACGGCAGGGGGCCGTGATCAGATGGGCTCCGGTCGACGATGAGGGCAATTTCCTGATCGACGAGTTCGAGAAGCTCTTGAGCGCAAAGACCAAGCTGGTCGCAGTCACCCAGATGTCGAACGTGCTGGGCAGTGTCGTTCCGGTCAAGGAGATCGTCCGGCTCGCGCATGCCCGCGGGATTCCCGTCCTGGTCGACGGTTCGCAAGGCGCGGTCCACATGGATGTCGATGTGCGCGACATCGGCTGCGACTTCTACGTCGTCACCGGGCACAAGCTGTACGGGCCGACCGGCATCGGCGCGCTCTACGGCAAGTATGAGCATCTGGCGGCCATGCCGCCCTTCAACGGCGGCGGCGAGATGATCCGCGAAGTCTCGCGCGATGCCGTCACCTATGGTGAACCGCCGCATCGCTTCGAGGCCGGCACGCCGCCGATCGTGCAGGCCATCGGCCTCGGCGCCGCCATCGACTATGTCGAATCGATCGGCAAGGAGCGGATCCGCAGGCACGAGAGGAGCCTGCTTGCCTATGCCGAGAAACGGCTGCGCGGGATCAATTCGCTGCGGATCATCGGGGCCGCCGCCGACAAGGGCGCGATCGTGTCATTCGAGATGAAGAGCGCCCACGCCCACGACGTTGCGACCCTGATCGATCGCTCCGGCGTCGCGGTACGCGCTGGAACCCATTGCGCAATGCCGCTGCTCGACCGCTTCGGCGTGACCGCCACCTGCCGCGCTTCGTTCGCGCTCTACAACACCTTGGAGGAGGTCGACGCGCTGGTCGAGGCCCTGACCAAGGCCCAGGAGCTGCTCTCATGAGCGAGCAGATCGGCACCAGGCCACGTCCCGTCAAGCCGCGGCCAGTTGCCCGCATCGTCTGCGATGCCCATCGTCGCCGAACGGCGCGGAACATGGAGCGGCGCTTCACCGGCGAGTTCTCGGTCGGTGAACCGATCCGCGCCGCGGCGCTGATCAGGAACGACGGCATGTATCCGCACAAGGATGTCGGCGAGCCGCTCGTGCACCCCGGCGATGCCGGCGTTGTGCGCGAGAGCTGGCGCTTTCTCGGCGAGGTCTACTACACGGTCGAATTCACGGCCCGGTCGGTGTTCGTCATCATGGCGGACCACGAGATGATGCGGATGGGAACCGCGTTCGACGTCGCCTGACGTTCTCCAGGTTTCATACGGCTTCCGCCAGCGCGGCCGTCGCATCTGCGCGCGTTCTCGCTACCATCGATCGGAATCCGTTCGAGCGCTGCGGCGTCAGGTGCTCGCCGAGCCCGAGCCGCTCGAACAAGGCGAGGGGATTCTCCCCTGAGATCTCGGAGGCCGATCGTCCCGACAGCAGCGCGATCAGGATCGCGACCAGGCCGCGGACGATGTGAGCATCGCTGTCGCCGGCAAAGGTGAGGAACGGCCGCCCGTCGCGGTGCTCGATGGTGGTCGCAAGCCAGACCTGGCTGACGCAGCCCTGCACCTTGTTCGCGTCCGTCCGGTGCTCGTCCGGAAAGGGCGTCAGCTTGCGGCCCAATTCGATGACGTAGCGGTAGCGGTCGTCCCACTCTTCGAGGAGCGAGAAGTTCTCGATGATGTCGTCGATCGGCGTTGGCTGAGATCTTGTTTCAAACTGCATGATCGCCTCGATGCACTGGTGAGATGCGTCAAGCAAGCTCCATACCGCGGCGCGGAGCGATGCTTCCCTGCAAGAAAATGCATGGTCGATGCCGTCTGGCCGCGACACGCATTGTTTTGTTTCGAACAGCCCTCCGCGCACGCACATGTCGACATGATGTGATGTCGGGTTTGCAACAATCGAGAGCTTCGAGGCTATCTGTCTCCAATCGCTTCGCTTTTTGACATCGGCAAACGCTGGCACACTCGTTGCAAAAGTCCTCGTGCAAGGCGACCTCGCGGAAAGAGATCGCGAGAGCGGCGCGCCGGTTGAGGCGTCCGATCGTTCACACAGGGATAACCGAGGGATATTCGTATGAGCCTAGCAACCACCCAGAGCGTCGCCGAGATCAAGGCCCGCAACAAGCAACTGATCGACGAAGTCTTGAAGGTCTATCCGGAAAAGACCGCCAAGCGCCGCGCCAAGCACCTTAACGTGCACGAGGCCGGCAAGTCCGATTGCGGCGTCAAGTCGAACCTGAAGTCCATTCCCGGCGTGATGACCATTCGCGGCTGCGCTTATGCCGGCTCCAAGGGCGTTGTATGGGGTCCGATCAAGGACATGATCCACATCAGCCACGGCCCGGTCGGCTGCGGGCAGTACTCCTGGGCGGCTCGGCGCAACTACTACATCGGCACGACCGGCATCGACACCTTCGTCACCATGCAGTTCACCTCCGACTTCCAGGAGAAGGACATCGTGTTCGGCGGCGACAAGAAGCTCGCGAAGATCATCGACGAGATCCAGGAATTGTTCCCGCTCAACCACGGCATCACCATCCAGTCGGAATGCCCGATCGGCCTGATCGGCGACGACATCGAGGCGGTGTCGAAGGTGAAGTCCAAGGAATATGACGGCAAGACCATCGTCCCGGTGCGCTGCGAAGGCTTCCGCGGCGTCTCGCAATCGCTCGGCCACCACATCGCCAACGACGCGGTGCGCGACTGGATCTTCGACAAGATCTCCCCGGAGGCGAAGCCGGCCTTCGAGGCGACGCCCTATGACGTGGCGATCATCGGCGACTACAACATCGGCGGCGATGCCTGGTCGTCGCGCATTTTGCTCGAGGAGATGGGCCTGCGCGTGATCGCGCAATGGTCCGGCGACGGCAGCCTCGCCGAGCTGGAGGCGACGCCAAAGGCGAAGCTCAACGTCCTGCACTGCTACCGCTCGATGAACTACATCTCGCGCCACATGGAGGAGAAATTTGGAATTCCCTGGTGCGAGTACAATTTCTTCGGTCCCTCCAAGATCGCAGAATCGCTACGCAAGATCGCGAGCTTCTTCGACGACAAGATCAAGGAAGGCGCCGAGCGCGTGATCGCGAAATACCAACCGCTGATGGACGCGGTGATCGCCAAATATCGCCCGCGCCTCGAAGGCAAGACGGTGATGCTGTTCGTCGGCGGCCTGCGTCCCCGCCACGTGATCGGCGCCTATGAGGACCTCGGCATGGAGGTGGTCGGCACCGGTTACGAGTTCGGTCACAATGACGACTATCAGCGCACGGCCCAGCACTACGTCAAGGACGGCACACTGATCTATGACGACGTAACCGGCTACGAGTTCGAGCGCTTCGTCGAGAAGGTCCAGCCCGATCTGGTCGGCTCAGGCATCAAGGAGAAGTACGTCTTCCAGAAAATGGGCGTGCCATTCCGGCAGATGCACTCCTGGGACTATTCCGGTCCCTATCACGGCTACGACGGCTTCGCGATCTTCGCGCGCGACATGGACATGGCCATCAACTCTCCGATCTGGAAGAAAACCAAGGCACCCTGGAAGGATGCCCCGCGGCCGAGCCTGATGGCGGCGGAATAACAAGGCAAGGTCCGGTTCCTCCCGTTCAGGGAGGAGCCGGGACAGGCGATCGAACACGAATCCAACAAAGGTGCCACGATGACACAGAATGCCGAACACGTGCTCGATCACTTCGAGCTGTTCCGAGGCCCGGAATACCAGCAGATGCTGGCCAACAAGAAGGCGCTGTTCGAGAACCCGCATGATCCCGCGGAAGTCGAGCGCATCCGCGAATGGGCGAAGACGCCCGAATATCGCGAGAAGAATTTCGCTCGCGAAGCCTTGACCGTCAATCCCGCCAAGGCCTGCCAGCCGCTCGGCGCCGTGTTTGTCGCGGTCGGCTTCGAGGGCACGCTGCCCTTCGTGCATGGCTCGCAAGGCTGCGTCGCCTATTACCGCAGCCATCTGTCGCGCCACTTCAAGGAGCCGAGCTCCTGCGTCTCCTCCTCGATGACGGAGGATGCGGCGGTGTTCGGCGGCCTGAACAACATGATCGACGGGCTGGCCAACACCTACAACATGTACAAGCCAAAGATGATTGCGGTCTCCACCACCTGCATGGCGGAAGTGATCGGCGACGATCTCAACGCCTTCATCAAGTCCGCGAAGGAGAAGGGTTCAGTTCCGGCGGAATACGACGTTCCCTTCGCCCATACGCCGGCCTTCGTCGGCAGCCACGTGACCGGCTACGACAACGCCCTGAAGGGCATCCTGGAGCACTTCTGGGACGGCAAGGCCGGTACCGCGCCAAAGCTCGAGCGCAAGGAGAACGGCAAGATCAACTTCATCGGTGGATTCGACGGCTACACCGTCGGAAATATCCGTGAGATGAGGCGCATCTTCGAGTTGATGGGGATCGAGTACACGATCCTCGCCGACAACAGCGACGTGTTCGACACTCCGACGGACGGCGAATTCCGCATGTATGACGGCGGTACCACGCTGGAGGACGCGGCGAACGCCATCCACGCCAAGGCGACCATCTCCATGCAGCAATACTGCACGGAGAAGACGTTGCCCTTCATCGAAGGGCACGGCCACGAGGTCGTCGCCTTCAATCATCCGGTTGGGGTCAGCGCCACCGACGACTTCCTGATGACGCTGTCGCGCATCACGGGCAAGCCGATTCCAAAGGCGCTGGAACAAGAGCGCGGCCGCCTGCTCGACGCCATGGCGGACTCGAGCGCGCATATCCACGGCAAGAAGTTCGCGATCTACGGCGATCCGGACCTCTGCTACGGGCTGGCGGCCTTCCTGCTCGAGCTCGGCGCCGAGCCCACCCATGTGCTCTCGACCAACGGCAACAAGGCCTGGGCGGAAAAGATGCAGGCGCTGTTCGCCAGCTCGCCGTTCGGCAAGAACTGTCATGCCTATCCGGGCAAGGATCTCTGGCACATGCGATCGCTGCTGTTCACCGAGCCGGTCGATTTCCTGATCGGCAACACCTACGGCAAGTATCTGGAGCGCGACACCGGCACGCCGCTGATCCGCATCGGCTTCCCGGTGTTCGATCGCCACCACCACCACCGCTATCCGGTGTGGGGGTATCAGGGCGGCATGAACGTTCTGGTGAAGATCCTCGACAAGATCTTCGACGAGATCGACAGGAACACCAACGTACCTGCCAAGACGGACTACAGTTTCGACATCATCCGCTGACGTCTATGAGAGCTGCCGCCGTCCGACGGGGCGGCGGCAGACCACCAGTCTAGCCAGAGCGATCGAGACTGCGGGGCATGACGCTCGCGCAGCGGGTCAGGGAATAGGAGAGACGCATGAGCTCGCTGTCGGCCACCATCCAGGACGTCTTCAACGAGCCGGGTTGCGGCAAGAACGCCAACAAGACGGAGGCCGAGCGTAAGAAGGGCTGCACCAAGCAATTGCAGCCGGGAGGGGCCGCCGGCGGCTGCGCCTTCGACGGTGCCAAGATTGCGCTGCAGCCGTTCACCGATGTCGCCCATCTCGTCCACGGCCCGATCGCCTGCGAAGGAAACTCCTGGGACAATCGCGGCTCGGCATCGTCGGGCTCGGACCTCTGGCGACGCAGCTTCACCACCGACATGAACGAGACCGACATCGTGTTCGGCGGCGAGAAGCGGCTCTACAAGGCGATCAAGGAGGTCATCGAGAAATACGATCCGCCGGCGGTCTTCGTCTACCAGACCTGTGTGCCCGCCATGATCGGCGACGACATCAACGCGGTCTGCAAGGCTGCGGCCACGAAGTTCGGCAAGCCGGTCATCCCGGTCAATTCGCCAGGTTTCGTCGGGCCGAAGAACCTCGGCAACAAGCTGGCCGGCGAGGCGCTGCTGGAGCACGTCATCGGCACGGAGGAGCCCGAATACACGACACCTTACGACATCAACATCATCGGCGAATACAATCTGTCCGGCGAGTTCTGGCAGGTCAAGCCGCTGCTCGACGAACTCGGCATCCGCATTCTCTCCTGCATCTCCGGTGACGGAAAGTATCGTGAGCTGGCTTACTCGCATCGGGCCAAGGCCGCGATGATGGTGTGCTCCAAGGCCATGATCAACGTTGCGCGCAAGATGGAGGAACGCTACGGCATCCCCTACTTCGAGGGTTCATTCTACGGCATCCAGGATTCCAGCGAATCGCTGCGCGAGATCGCGCGGCTTCTGATCGAGCGTGGCGCGCCGGCGGAATTGATGGACCGCACCGAAGCGGTGATCGCGCGCGAGGAGGCTAGGGCCTGGGCCGCGATCGAGCGCTTCAAGCCGCGCTTCAAGGACAAGAAGGTGCTGCTGATCACCGGCGGCGTGAAGTCATGGTCCGTGGTCGCCGCGCTTCAGGAAGCGGGTCTCGAGATCGTCGGCACCTCCGTGAAGAAGTCCACCAAGGAGGACAAGGAGCGGATCAAGGAGCTGATGGGGCAAGACGCCCACATGATCGAGGACATGACGCCGCGTGAAATGTACAAGATGTTGAAGGACGCGCGCGCCGACATCATGCTGTCCGGTGGCAAGTCTCAGTTCGTCGCGCTGAAAGCGGCGATGCCCTGGCTCGACATCAACCAGGAGCGCTCCCATGCCTATATGGGCTACATCGGCATGGTCAAGCTGATGGAGGAGATCGAGAAAGCGCTCTACAACCCGATGTGGGCCCAGCTCCGCCGTTCCGCGCCGTGGGACGATGCGGGCGTCAACTGGCAGGCCAAGGCGATGGCGCAAATGGATGCGCAGGCGGCAGAGATCGCCGCCGATCCGGCGCGTGCGGAGGCGGCCCGCCGCGCCAGGAAGATCTGTCACTGCAAGACCGTCGACCTCGGCAGCATCGAAGATGCCATCGCCGCGCACGGTCTTTGCACCGTCGACGGCGTCAAGGAACACACCAACGCCTCGGGCGGCTGCGGCGCCTGCAAGGGACGGATCGAGGACATCCTCGCCGCTCAGCCGGCGCCCATCCTCCAGGCGGCGGAGTAGGCGCAGCCGATGGCAATCGTCACCACCTCGAAGAAGGCCTGCTCGGTCAATCCGCTCAAGATGAGCCAGCCGATCGGCGGCTCGTTCGCCTTCATGGGGTTGCGCGGAGCGATGCCGCTGCTGCACGGTTCGCAAGGCTGCACCTCGTTCGGACTGACCCTGTTCGTGCGGCATTTCAAGGAAGCCGTGCCGATGCAGACCACTGCGATGAGCGAGGTCGCGACCGTGCTCGGCGGCTATGAGAACGTCGAGCAGGCGATCCTCAATATCTACAATCGCACCAAGCCCGAGATCATCGGCATCAACTCGACCGGCGTCACCGAAACCAAGGGCGACGACGTTGAGGGCTTCATTCGCACGATCCGGCAGAAGCACCCGCAGTTCGAGAAATTCCCGCTGGTCTATGTCTCGACGCCCGATTTCAAGGACGCTTTCCAGGACGGCTGGGAGAAGACCGTCGCGCGCATGGTCGAGGTGCTCGTCGACCCGGTCGGGGCCGGAGCGGCGCGATATCCCGCACGCGTCAATGTTCTGCCCGGCTGCCATCTCACGCCCGGAGATCTCGACGAGCTGCGTACCATCATTGAGGATTTCGGCCTCAAGCCGTCGTTCCTGCCGGACCTTGCCGGCTCGCTCGACGGGCACATCCCGGACGAGTTCACGCCGACCACGATCGGCGGCATCGGGGTTGACGAGGTCGCGACCATGGGGCAGGCGGCCTGGACGATCGCGATCGGGGCGCAGATGAAGCGCGCGGCGGAAGCCATGCAGCAGAAGGCAGGCGTGCCGTTCCGCCTGTTCGAGCGGCTCTGCGGCCTGATCCCCAACGACGAATTCATCACATTCCTCAGTGAGATCAGCGGAAGGCCGGTGCCGGCGAAGTACCGCCGCCAGCGCGGCCAGCTCGCGGACGCGATGCTGGACACCCATTTCCACATCGGCGGCCGCAAGCTCGCGATCGGCGCCGAGCCGGACCTGCTGTTCGATCTCTCCAGCATGCTGCATGAGATGGGTGCCGAAGTCGCGGTCGCCGTGACCACGACGGCCTCGCCGGTGCTGGAGCGCGTCAGGACGCAGGAGGTCCTGATCGGCGATCTTGAAGACCTGGAAGAGCTTGCCAAAGTGCGCGACTGCGATCTCCTCATCACCCACTCCCACGGCCGCCAGGCTGCCTCGCGCCTGAAGATCCCGTTCTACCGTGCGGGCTTTCCGATGTTCGACCGTCTCGGCGCCGGGCACCAGCTGTCGATCGGCTACCGCGGCACGCGCGATCTGGTCTTCGATCTCGCCAATCTCGTCATCGCCGACCGCGAAGCCAACCACCAGCCGACGCCAGATACCTGGCGGTCGACGGACAGCGGGCTCCAGGTCGTCCCGCCGCAACTGCACTGACGCAAGAAGAGGGACCAGATCGATGAAAGTCGCCTTTGCCACCCAGGATCTGAAGCGCGTCGATGCGCATTTCGGCTGGGCCAAGAACATCGCCATCTACGACGTCAATCCAGATGGCCATCGCTTCGTCGAGGCCATCCAGTTCGACGGCGACCTCAAGGAGGACGGCAATGAGGACAAGCTGGCGCCGAAGATCGAGGCGATCAAGGATTGCGTGATCCTGTACGTTGCCGCGATTGGCGGCTCCGGCGCGGCGCGGGTCGTGGCCAACAACATCCATCCGATGAAGGTGACCCAGCCCGAGGCGATCGACGACCTCTGCGTCAAGCTCGAGGACGTGCTGAAGGGATCGCCGCCGCCCTGGCTGCGCAAGGTGCTCGCCAAAGGCCAGGAACGCAGCTTTGATTTCGAAGACTGAAGGAAAGCGATCATGTCAGAGGCGGCTGAACTCGTCCAATCCAACGCAGCGGCTGAGGCGCCGTTCATCAAGGAGCTCGTCAGCATCTGGCGGGCCCAGGACACCCATGGCGCCTGGGAGGGCAAGAAGGATCTCGACCTGCTCGAGCCCTACATCCTCGACAAGGAGAAGCGCCGTGCGCTCCCGATCGTCGGTGATCCCGACCCGGACACGATCTGGCGCATGGAGCTGTTCTTTAACGCTGTCGCGCTCTCGATCGAGAAAGCGACCGGTGTGATGATCTCGCCGATGCTGAAGATGCACCATGAAGGCTTCGGCCGCATGGTCCTGATCGGCGGGCGGCTCGTCGTCATCAACAAGCAGCTGCGCGACGTGCATCGGTTCGGCTTCGACAATCTGGCCAAGCTTGCGGCCGAGGGCGACAAGTATGTCGTGGGCGGGGTCGAGATGATCCGCAAATTTCCCGATGTGGCGAATTACTGAGGCATGAGCATGAGCGATCTTGAAACCCTGAAGGCCGAGATCAAGAAGCTGTCGGCCAGGGCGATGCAGGCCAAGATGGACCTCCACGATCTCTCGGAGGAGCTTCCGATCAACTGGACCTCGATCCTGAGCGTGGCCCAGAAGGCCCACGACGCTTTCGCCGAGCTCGAGCGCAAGCGCGAGGATCTCAAGGTGCTGGAAAAGGCCTGAGGCGGGCTTCCGATCATGTCCTACGCAACCCGCGACGGCCGCGACTGGAAGCCGGACTATCTGGTGTCGATCGATGCCCAGAAGTGCATCGGCTGTGGCCGCTGCTACAAGGTCTGCGGCCGCGAGGTCATGACGCTGAAAGGCATCAACGAGGACGGCGAGATGATCGACCTCGATGACGATGATGACGAGGTCGAGAAGAAGGTCATGGTGATGAACGACGACGGCGCCTGTATCGGCTGTGGCGCCTGCGCGCGGGTCTGTCCGACCAACTGCCAGACCCACGCCCCCGCGGCGGCTTGAACGCCGTGCCGGACCAGCGATGACCAAGACCAGGTTCGCCAGGTACAATATCGGCCAGGTGATCCGTCACCGTCTCTATGCGATGCGGGGCGTCATCTTCGACGTCGACGAATCGTTCGCCGGCACGGATGGCGAACCGGTGCCTGACGGGTCGGCGACGGGCCTGATCTACCGGCTGTTCGCCGAAGACGGTGAAATTCCCTATGTGGCCTGCATTGCGGAGCGCGACCTCGAGCCCGATGATTCCGGCGAGCCGGTCAGCCATCCCGGGATCGGGGCCATGTTCGAGGTCGAAGAGGCTGGCGGCTATCGCCGGCGCAGGCTCGCGTTGAACTGACGCGCGAGCGACGCCGCGATCCGCCTTACTCGATCCCCTGTTCGCGTGCCTTCATCATCGTGGCGATGCGGAAACGTTCGTGGATGGCGACCGGATTGGCAAGCATGTCGGCTTCCGCCTGCCTGAACGCGGCGAGGACGATATCGGCTTCCTCGCGCGTCAGGGGCACGCGCCCGGCCATGTGGGTCGCCTCCGGCGCGGCGTCACGGATCGCGCGGCGATAGGGATGATCCTTCACCTCGATCAGCTCGTTCGCTTCGAGCTTTCCGCCGAGCGTAATCGCCAGGCCGACGACCTCGAGCTTGCGGCCGTCCTGCGTGGTCTTGACCAGGATCGCCATCACGGCACCATGGGCATGGCAAAGCCGGGGCGGGGATGTGCGTCGTAGTAGTCCGGGCGTTCCGGCCAGCCGCCCTCGGCGATGAACTTGAACGCGGTGATCTTCACCGGCGCACCTTGCGAGCAGGAGACTTCGGCGAACTTGATCTCGCGCGGGCCGGGCCCGGCAGAGAAGTCCACCACGACGGTCCCGTCGGCCTTGCAGGCTCGCGCAAAGCCCGGTGTGCCGACGCTGCTTGCCAGCACCGGATTGGCCGAGAAGTTTACGCCGGCGTCGCCGCTGAAAGCGGGGCTCGCAAACTTGAACGTGGCGAGGACGCCGCTGCGGTCGACAGGGCGATCGGCGGTGATCGGGCGCGCGACCGAATAGACGGTCAGCGTGCCGCCATCGAGCAGCGCCTTGATCTCGTCTTCCGAGCAGGCGGCGAATTCAGACGCGACGTTCATGTCATTCTCCATGCCAGGGGGCCTGACTGAACAACATCAATTTCCGTGCCACCCCGCACGCGCCCGCCGAAAGCTACGACGTCGTCGAAACCACGAGAATCGGCGTGCAACTGGCCCCACATGCTGAACCGGGCGGGTGACAGCGCCGTCGCATGTCGGATTTCCGACCTGACGCGATCGCCACATCACGTGTCTCGGCCTAGCGCGATTCTTGCAACGATCGAGCGATCCGACCGCGAACGAGGACAGCATGGACCACAATACCGCCTATGCGATCTGCGCCTTCAACGACATTCCGAGCCAGCGGGCGATCGGCTTTCATCTCGTGATCGTCGGCGAAGACGGGGCGCCGCGGCCCTGGCCGATCGTGATCGTGCGCTGGGGCAAGCAGGTGTTCGGCTATCTCAACCGCTGCCCGCACGATGGGGTGAATCTGGACTGGGAGCGCAACCATTTTCTGGACGGCAACGGCACCAGGCTGATGTGTGGCAAGCATGGAGCCACATTCGAGCTCGGTACCGGCCATTGCGTGGACGGGCCGTGCAAGGGCGAGAGCCTGACGCCGATCGCGCTCGCCGTGCTCGACGGCGATATCTGCGTGACCGGTGTGACGCTGGTGGAGGACGATGAGACGGCCTGCGAGGAAGAGGTCTGACGTCAAAGCGTCAGACCGGGCGGTTCTCGTTGCGGTTCCTCACCGGCTCCATCTTCGCTACGCCGTCCTCGAAGGAGATCTCGGTATAGGAGCCGTCGAGCTCCCTGGCGGCATCGAGCAGATAGTCGAGCTTGCCGGCGGTATCGAGCTTCTTGATGTCGTTCTTGTCCACGCCGGCGAGGTCCATCATCTCCTTCCACACCGTCGATTCGTCGCACGGCAGGATGCGGAATTCGATGTCGCCGATTCTGGTTCGGTATTTCGCCAGCAGGTCGATGTTGTTGCAGAAAATGAAGTAGCTGCCTTTCGGGCTCAACGCGCCGTCCAGCACCTTGGCGACGTCGGCGAGATAGGCGTAGGAATGCAGATAACCGGCGAGCACCGGAATGGTCTCTTCGCCCTCCTGCGCCACGGTCAGGACCTGCTCGATTGAATACTCCGGCGGACGCTTCTCGTCGGCGACCTGGGCCTGGAACTTCAGCGCAATGTCGCCGCGAAAGCCGAAGCGGCCCGGCTTGGTGGTGTCGCCCTTCAGCACCGCGTTCAGCAACCGTCCCTCCTTGTCCAGGCGGCCAAGGGCGGTGTTGTCGATCGACGTCATGAATGTCTCCTTGTCTCATCTGCCGCGCGGCCGTCTGGCCGGCGCGAAGGTCTCGATCGCCCTTATGCAAGGAGTTTGCCGCCTGCCTGCGTATCCGCCGAAAGTTCGAATGCAGCGGGAATCCGGACGGCTCGGCGCGGCCCCCGCACGTCGCCCGGTATGGCGTTGCCATCCCACCTGTCCAAGCGACGCGAATGCCCCCTGTCGCAAACCCGACAAGCGTCGCAAAGGCAACAGCCCGGTGGTGGAACGAAAATGCAGCAATTTCAGACATATGTGCTTTGGCACGAGACTTGCGATCCCTCATTGCAACAGACCCAGATAGCGAGGGCGAGCGATGATCAACCTGACGGACAGCGCGGTGAATGCGGTGAAGACCGCGATCTCCTCGGCGGCGCAGCCGGCGAGCGGCCTGCGCATCATGGTCGAAACCGGCGGCTGCGCCGGCTTCAAATACATGATGGGCCTCGCTGAAGAAGCCAAGCCCGACGACACCGTGATCGAGCGCGGCGGCGTGAAGGTGTTCGTGGACAACCAGAGCCACGAGCATCTCAACGGCACCACGATCGACTTCGTCGTGGCGCTGGAGGGCTCCGGCTTCACCTTCGACAATCCAAACGCCAAGTCGAGCTGCTCTTGCGGCAAGTCGTTCAGCTGAGTGGCGCTGGTCGCCGATCCGCAAGAAGGAGAATGTGAAATGCTCGTCGAATCCGAACACCACAAGCAGTTGCCGGCCGCCGAACCCAATGAACGTGAACGCATCGTTCGCGCCGTGCTCGACGAGATCCGGCCCAATCTCAAGCGCGACGGCGGCGATTGCGAGCTGCTCGAGATCGATGGCAACAAGATCATGGTCAGGCTCACCGGGGCCTGCGTGTTCTGCAAGCTGGCGAGCGCGACCCTCGAGGGTATTCAGGCCCGACTGATCGAACGGCTCGGCGAGTTCGTTCGCCTGATTCCCGTTGCCGGAGCGGCCAAAGCGCGCCATTGAGGAGAGGGGTTCCGTGCGGCCGATCTACCTCGACAACAACGCGACGACCCGCACGGACCCTTCCGTCGTCGCGGCGATGCTGCCGTTCTTCTCCGACCAGTTCGGCAACGCGTCCTCAATGCACGCCTTCGGCAGCGACGTCGCCGGGGCGGTGAAGGAGGCGCGGCGCAGCGTGCAGGCGCTGATCGGCGCCGCCTTCGACCACGAGATCGTGTTCACCTCGGGTGGCACCGAGTCGGACAATGCGGCGATCCTGTCAGCGCTCGCCACGCAGGAGGGACGGGACGAGATCGTCACCACCGCCGTGGAGCATCCCGCCGTGTTGTCGCTGGTCGAAGAGCTGGGCAGCCGCGGCATCAAGAGCCATCTCATCCCCGTGGATACACGTGGCCGCCTGGACATCGAGGCCTTTCGGCGCGCGCTGGGACCACGCACCGCGATCGCGTCGGTAATGTGGGCCAACAACGAGACCGGCACGGTCTTCCCGGTCGAATTCCTCGCCAAGATGGCGCGTTCGGCCGGCGCGCTGTTTCATACCGATGCGGTGCAGGCGGTCGGACGACTTCCGATCGATCTCAAGACCAGCGAGATCGACATGCTCTCGCTCTCCGGCCACAAGCTGCACGGTCCCAAGGGCATCGGCGCGCTCTATGTGCGCAAGGGAACGAAATTCAAACCGCTGATCCTGGGTGGTCCGCAGGAGCGTCGCCGCCGCGCCGGCACCGAAAACATTCCGGGGATCGTTGGTCTCGGCAAGGCAGCCGAGCTTGCAGCGGTGACATTCGAGCAGGAACGGGCGCAGATCGCCGCGTTCCGCGACCGGATGGAGCAGGGCATCCTGCGGCTCGGCCATTGCACGGTGCTGGGCGACATCAAGTGCCGGCTGCCGAACACCTCGAACATCGCCTTCGAGCATGTCGAGGGCGAAGCCATCATCCATCATCTGAACCGTGCCGGCATTGCCGCCTCGCTGGGATCGGCGTGCGCCTCCGGATCGATGGAGCCCTCGCATGTACTGCGTGCGATGAACGTGCCGGCCGCGTCGTTGCGCGGCGCGATCCGCTTTTCCTTGTCGCGCGAAACCACCGGCGACGAGATCGACCGCGTCCTGCACGCATTGCCGGACGTCCTATCGAAACTGAGAGCATTGTCTCCGTCGTGGCAAGGGCGCGCGAGCGACACCTCTCGTCCTGCGGAGATGAGCCTATGAAAGTCATGATTCGCCGTTCACCGGAGACCGGCCTGTCGATCTACGTGCCGAAGAAGGATCTCGAGGAGCCGATCGTGGAAGCCGAGCACGAGACGCTGTGGGGCGGCTGGATCCGGATCGCGAACGGTTGGGTGCTCGATCTGCCGCAGATGGCCGCCGATACCAACCTGCCGATTACGATCAACGCCAAGAAGCGTGGCGGCGAGGGAGACGAGTGATGAACGCGCCGGTCCCGCAGATCGATTTCGCCGCTCCGGCGGACGCCGAAGCCATCCTCAGCGACGTTGTTGCGCGGCTGCGTGGCGGTAACGTCATTCCCTATCTCGGGCCGGGCGTCGCCGAGCTCGGCGAACCAGCCGTGCCGATGAATCCGGAAGCGTTGGCGGCCTTTCTCGGCACCAAGGTCGCCCTGCCACGCCGCGCCCGGGGCAATGCCTGGGCCTCGGCGCAGCACATCGAGAGCACCAGGCACCGCGCCACGGTGACCGCGCTGATGGCGGAAGCTTTTGCGACCCCGGTCGCACCGACCGCGCTCCATCACCATCTCGCCACCATGCCGCTGCCGCTGGTCGTCGACAGCTGGTACGACGGTGCGATGCGCAGTGCGCTCGCCGGGCGCGTTGATTGGGGCGAGATCCAGGGCATCACCCGCGCCGGCATCGGTGAGGACCGCTGGTACAGGTTTTACGACGCCGCGGGTCAGGAGGTCGACCGCGCGCAGGCCAAGGACTGGACCACGATCCTCTACAAGCCCCATGGCAGCGTCGCGCCGGCCAAGAACTTCCTGATCTCCGACGCCGACTATGTCGAGGTGTTGACCGAGATCGACATCCAGACGCCGATCCCGGACGAAGTGAAGGCGCGGCGCACCGGCCGCAGCTTTCTGTTCCTCGGCTGCCGTTTCAACGACCAGCTCCTGCGCACCTACGTGCGACAGGTCTCGAAGCGTTCCGGGGATATCCACTATGCCGTCGTTGAGCCAGATGCGCTCTCGAAGAACGAGCTGCGCTTCCTGGTGAACCAGGGCCTGACGCCCCTGGCCATTCCGCTTGCACGCGCTGTCGAGATCGTGCTGGCGGGCTGAACCTCTATCGAGTTGCTGATCTGGTGATCTCCGCGCGAGAAGTCTTCGCGCGGAGATCGCGCGTCCATCGATGCGTCTCGTCGAGCATGTCGTGTCTGTCACCTTTCCAACATGCGTTGGCAACCCGACATTCTTCCGCACGAGCGCTAACTCCTTGAAGCAAGCCAGGAAAGTCGGCGGCGCGACGGTGGCATGCGGGTTGCTAATACCTTTCTAGAACCACTCTTAGGACGTTTCTCGAAATCCGGGTCCCGCAAAATCCGTTCGGCCTGCAAGGAGAACTGAGCACATGGACGTTTCAGCGCAACACGACGCGAGCAGCAATGGCAACGGTGCCGATGTCGGTGAGATCATGCAGGCCATCGCCGAGCACAAGGGCTGCGGCACCAGCGGCGGAAGCGGCAAGGCGAGCTGCGGATCGCAGGCCGGGCAGGGCGATCTGCCGACCGAGATCTGGGAGAAGGTGAAGAACCATCCCTGCTACAGCGAAGAGGCGCATCATCATTACGCACGCATGCACGTCGCGGTCGCGCCGGCCTGCAACATCCAGTGCAACTACTGCAATCGCAAATACGACTGCGCCAACGAATCGCGCCCCGGCGTGGTCAGCGAGAAGCTGACGCCCGAGCAGGCCGCCAAGAAGGTGCTGGCCGTCGCCTCCACCATCCCGCAGATGACCGTGCTCGGCATCGCCGGCCCCGGCGATCCCCTGGCGAACCCCGAAAAGACATTCAAGACGTTCGAGCTGATCTACAACACGGCGCCCGACATCAAGCTGTGCCTGTCGACCAACGGCCTCATGCTGCCCGACCACGTCGACACCATCGCCAAGTACAACGTCGATCACGTCACCATCACCATCAACATGGTCGATCCCGAGATCGGTGCGAAGATCTATCCCTGGATCTTCTACAAGCACAAGCGCTACACCGGCTATGAAGCCGCCAAGATCCTGACCGACCGGCAGCTCCAGGGCCTGGAGATGCTCACCGAGCGCGGCATCCTCTGCAAGATCAACTCGGTGATGATCCCCGGCATCAACGACCAGCACCTGGTCGAGGTCAACAAGGCCGTGAAGTCGCGCGGCGCCTTCCTGCACAACATCATGCCGCTGATCTCCGCACCGGAGCACGGCACCGTGTTCGGCCTGAACGGCCAGCGCGGCCCGAGCGCGCAGGAGTTGAAGGCGTTGCAGGATTCCTGCGAGGGCGAGATGAACATGATGCGGCATTGCCGGCAGTGCCGCGCCGACGCGGTCGGTTTGCTCGGTGAGGACCGCAGCGCCGAGTTCACCACCGAGAAGATCATGGCGATGGAGGTGAAGTACGACGCCGACACGCGCAAGGCGTATCAGGAGAAAGTCGAGGAGGAACGCATCGCCAAGGTCGCGGCCAAGCAGGAGGAACTCGCCGAGCTCGCGGGCGCCTCCAGCGACATCAAGGTGCTGGCGGCGGTGGCGACCAAGGGCTCCGGGCTGATCAACGAGCATTTCGGTCATGCCAAGGAGTTCCAGGTCTACGAGCTCTCCACGGCGGGCGCGAAATTCGTCGGTCATCGCCGCGTCGATCTCTACTGCCAGGGTGGTTACGGCGAGGAGGACGGTCTTGAAACCATCATCCGCGCCATCAACGATTGCCATGCGGTCTTTGTCGCCAAGATCGGCGGGTGCCCAAAGGGCGACCTGATCAAGGCCGGCATCGAGCCGGTCGATCAATACGCCCACGAGTTCATCGAGAAGTCGGCGATCGCCTGGTTCAAGGCCTATCTCGACAAGGTCAACGGCGGCGAGATCGAGCATGTGGAGCGTGGCGACGCCGCTATCCGCCAGGGCGCGCTGATCTCGGCGGCTTGAGGAGAGACCGATGCCGTTCAAGATCATCGCCTCGCAGTGCACGAGCTGCTCGGCCTGCGAGCCGGAATGTCCGAACGTCGCCATCCGCGAGAAGGGCGGGACGTTCGTGATCGATCCGAAGAAATGCACCGAATGCATCGGCCATTTCGACGAGCCGCAATGCGTGGCGGTCTGCCCGGTCGACAATACCTGCGTTATCGATACGTCGCTGCCGCGCTATCAGGCGCCTGCTTAAGGGGGGGAATGGAATGAACTTCACGATCACGCCGGCTGCGCAGAAGTTCATGCGCATGATGCTCCGCGTCGACGGCGGCGCGGGTAGCGGCTTCCGCCTCGCGGTCAGCCCGGGCGGCTGCTCCGGCCTTGCCGCCGACATCAGCGTGCGTACCGAACCGCAGGCCGGCGACGCGGTGGTCGAGCGTGACGGCGTCAAGCTGTTCCTGCCCGCCGAAAGCCGCCTGCTGCTCGACGGCGTAACCATCGATTTCGCGGATACGGCGACCCAGACCGGGCTCGTGTTCCATGATCCCAAACAGGTCTCCTGCGGACATCATTGAACAGGCGACGATGATGCCCGACACGTTTGTCAGCCCGCAGGTCGAGATCAACGAGGCGCTCGTCACCGGCGCCTTGCTCGGGCGCGGGCTGCCGAGCGAGGTGGAACATCATTTGGGGGAAGCTGGCCTTTCCTATCACCTGGACGACATCGCGGAACGTCATCTGCGTGAAGCCGCGGCGCTCGCGCCCGACCACGCCGCTGTGCTGATCGGCCTCTATCGATTCTATTTCTACAAGGGCCGTCTCGCCGAGGCGCTCGCTGTCGCCCGTCGCTGCCTGCTCAAGGCGGCGCAGGAAAACAACCTCCCCGACGATTGGCGCTCCGTGCGGGCTGACGACGCCGAGTTCGGCCGCTACGAGAACATCCTGCCGCGCTTCTTTCTGTTCTCGCTGAAGGGCTACGCCTATTTGCAGATGCGTCTCGGCGAGACCGACGAGGGGCGGCTCGCGGTCCAGAAGCTGCTGGAGCTCGATCCCACCGACAAGATCGGCGCCAAGGTGCTGCTGGGCGTGCTCGAGCGGATGGGGCACGACGATGAGTGACGACATCGACGAGGCCCTCGACTGGCAGGGCCAGCAGATCGATTGCACGGCCTGCGCCCATCTGGCGCTCAGCCATGCCGGCGGCTGCCGGATCAAGCGTGCCTGTGTCAACGATCGCTACGCGCGCCGTATCGATCGCTTCTTCAACTGGAATCCGGGCCTCGCCGACGCCTATCTCGGCCATCCGCATTTCGAGGTTCGCGCGATCGCCGCAAAGTCTGCGAATCTGTTCCTGCTTCCGCCGTTGCTTGGCGACGTCGACGAGACGGTGCGCTGGAACGCAGTTCGCCGCCTGCCCAGGCGCTATGCGCTGCAGTTGCGCAAGGACCCGCACCGCGAGGTCCGGATGCGGGTCGCAACGCTGATCGATGGCGATGATCTGCTGCCGATGGCCTCCGACGATGACTATTACGTCCGTCTCGTCGTTGCGCGCCGGCTCGCGCCGCTGTTGCTCGGCCGGATGATCGACGACGAGGAGGCGGAGGTTCGCCGCGTCGTGGCCCGGCGCATTCCGGACGAATGGCTGCTCGGCATGATCAACGACCGCGACGCCGCCGTGCGGCTCGACGTCGCGCAGCGCCTGTCGCCGGAGCCGCTGGCACTGATGCGCCGCGATCCGGATTGGCGCATCCGCTACGAGGTTGCGAGCCGTGCTGCGGCCGGCGAGATCATGGGGCTCGTCGAGGACCAGGACGGCCTGGTGCGCGAAGTTGCGCGGTCGCGGGTCACGGTGCGGCTGGAACGAGGAACGGGAGCCTCCCTATGAGCAATATCGTCCGCGACAGCGACGTGGTCGAGCTGACGGCGCCTCCCTTCTTCAGCTTCGGCGAGAAGGTGCGCGCCAAGCGCACCATCCGCAACGACGGCACCTATGCCGGCAAGGAGATCGGCGACATCCTCGCGAAGAAGGGCGAGGTCGGTTACGTGGTCTCGATCGGCACCTTCCTGCAGCAATTCTACATCTATGGCGTCGAATTCCTCGAAAGCGGCAACCGCGTCGGGATGAAGCGGAAGGAGCTCGACCCCGTCACCCCGCGCGACGCGGTCGAGGACATTCCACTGCCGGAGACCGTGTCATGATGATCGAACCCAGAGTGCCGAAGTATCAATGGGGCCAGCGCGTGAAGGCGGCGGTGGACCTGCACAATGATGGCTCGTTTCCGGATGCGCCGGCCGAAGGTCTCCTCGTCTGCGTCGGCGGCACCGGGGAAATCGTCCAGGTCGGCAGGCATACCGACGCCAACCTGCCGATCTACCTCGTCGAGTTCGGCGAGCGGCTGGTGGTCGGCTGCCTCGAGGAAGAAATCAGTCCGCTCTAGGGATGTCACGATGAACGCCGCGGTGCTCAGACAACCGGACATGCACTTGCCCCCGCATCCCAACGAGCTCGATCGCAGACGGATCGAGCGCGCACTCGGATCGCGCAAGCGCTATCGCTATGTCTCGCCGGTGGTGAAGGGCGTGACCGGCGGGTATCTCGTGGAGAGTCCGTGCTGCTCGCGGAACATCGATACCCAGGGCGGTGTCATCGACGTCGCGCTCCTGCATTACGACGCGGCGGGCGCGAGCTGGAAGCTGTTCCGAAAGGATCACGAGACCGGGTCCTGGAAGCTGCACGGCGTGCATCAGCGGCTCGTGTCGGCGACGGAGGTCCTGAACGCCGATCCCGAGCGCGTGTTCTGGCAATAGCGGGAGTTGGAAAGATGTCGCTGGCAGCAATCGAACTGGCTGAAATCGAGCAGGTGCTGGCATCCTCGGATGCGGCGCCGCAGGCTTATGTCGAGCTGCGGCAAAGATTCCCTCATCTTGCCTGTATTCGTTGCGACGCCTCCGACGTGACGGAGACGCCATACCGCAGCTTTGGGACGTTCGACCTGCATCTGCTCGACAGCGCCGATCATTGCGCCGCGATCACCGACGATCCGGCACGCGCCACCGGCATCGTGCTGGCGAAGCGGGCAGTCGCGTCATGACGGAGCCTGCTCTCGCCTATGACGGCGTTGCGGAGACGGACGAACTCGCGATCGAGGCTGGTCATGACTTCATTCCGCTCTCCGACCCCGACGTTACGCTGGCGGAGATCGCCGCGGTGGACGCCGTCCTGCGCTCGCCGCGGCTGTCCAGCGGGCCGCTCGCGGAAGAGTTCGAGGCCGCGTTTGCGAGCTATGTCGGTCGGGCTTATGCGATCGCGGTGCCGAGCGGCACCATTGGCCTCATGCTCGCGCTGAAGGCTTACGGCATCGGCGCAGGCGACGAGGTCATCGCCTCGTCCTATTCCTTCCGCGAGACCGCGCATGCGATCAGCCTCGCTGGCGCACGGCCCGTGTTCGCCGACATCGACTATTGGTCGGGGACGCTGGCGCCGCAGAAGGTGGAAGAGCGCATCACTCCCGGCACGCGGGCCATTCTTGCAGCCAACACCAACGGCCATCCGGCGCCCTGGTCGGACCTGCGAGACATCGCGGCACGGCATGGCGCTCTCCTGCTGGAGGATTCCACCGAAGCGATCGGCTCGCGCTACAAGGGCAGGTTGGTCGGCAGCTTCGGCGACGTCGCCGTGTTCGATTTCGCACAGCCCTCGCTGCTGACCTGCGGCGAGGGCGGCATGATCGTCACCGACGACATCGATCTTGCCGTGACCTTGCGACGTCACCGCTCACATCGGCTGAACGAGCGATCCTCCGTTGTAGTGAGCTCGACGGCGGCCCATCAGGCCGGGATCAGCGATCTCGCGGCCGCGCTTGGGCTGGCCCAGCTCAGGCGCATCGACGAGATCATCGAGCGTCGCCGGTTGGTCGAGCAGCTCTATGCGACGCACGTGCAGTCGTTCGAGGGCATCAAGCCGCCCTATGTCGGTCCCGATGTGACCGAGGTGAACTGGTTCCTCTATCTCGTGCATCTCGGTACACGTTTCACCCGCTCCAGCCGGGATGCCATCGCCGAGGATCTCCGGGTCGAGCAGGTCGAGGCTGCCGCCTACAGCCATCCGCTGCATTTGCAGCGGCACTATTTCGATCTCGGCTACCGGCGCGGCGACCTGCTGGTGACCGAGAAGATCGCGGATCGCGCTCTCGCGCTGCCGTTCCATACCCATCTGACGGATAGCCAGATCGAATTCATCGTCGAGACCATGAAGGACGCCTCGATCAACGTGGGCGCAGGCGCGGCGATCTACTGAAGAGCCGATCACCAACGAGAGAGGATGACGACCATGACCACACTGACCGTTCTGCCCGCAGGCAAGACCATCGAGGTTTCCGAGGGAACGACACTTCTGGCTGCGCTGCTCGGCGCCGAAATCGCGATCCCGCACAAATGCGAGGGTCAGGCGAAATGTGGCTCCTGCCACATCTTCGTGCAGGAGGGGCGCAAGGGGCTGTCGAAGATCGCGCGGCTCGAAAACGAGAAGCTCGACACCATTGTCGGTGTCGGATCGAAGTCGCGCCTCGCCTGCCAGGCCACCGTGCTCGGCACAGAGGATGTCAAGATCGAGCTGCTCGGCTTCTCGTCGGGCATCTGAGCGCGGGAGCAGGACGATGGATACGCAGAAGCTCATTCTTCACACGCGCTTTGCGCCGAACGGCACCGTGGTCGAGATCAGCGAGCGGCCCGAGGGCCTTACGCCGCAGGCTTGGTTCAACTTCCTCAGCGACAAGGCCGGCGACGTCTATCAGACGCTTGCGGGCGGCCGGGGTGTGTTCCGGCTAACGCGCGAAGAGCTGACGGCACTGAGGCAGGCGGCTACGCCGGCGGCCTGACCGGCTGGAGGAGTGACCATGGAACCGGGAGAAATCGACGTCTTCGTCATCTGCGCGAGCGACGGGATCGAGCGCGGCGGCGCGAGGGCGTTCAGCCTGTCGCGTTTCGATGCGTCAGGCGAAAGCAGGCCGTTCCCGATCGTCGTGATCCGGACCCATGGCAACGACTATGTCGGTTACGTCAATGCCTGTCCGCATGAAGGTGTCTGGCTCAACATCGGCAGTGGTGACTTCTTCACGCAGGACCGCGCGTTCCTCAAATGCGGTCGCCACGGCGCCACGTTCGAGATCGACAGCGGGCTCTGCATTGACGGTCCCTGCAATGGCAAGAGCCTCCAGCCGATCGCGCTCGCCGTGGTCGACGGTGAGGTCTGCTTGTGCGGCGAACGACTGGTCGAGGACGACCGTCCGTTCGGCGCCTTCGACGACCATGACGAGACCATGGACATCATGATCCATCCGGATTAGGAGGGCAGGACGTGACCGTCGCGCAATTGCTCGACCGCCTCAAGGATCTGCCGGAGGACGCCGTGGTGCTGATGGACAGCGGCGATGGACTGTCGCGCGTTTCCACGCTGGAATTTGTCGCCGATCAAGGCCCCGGCGCGCCGGCAGAGGTTATCCTGTCGCCGAGCATGGACGAGTAAGTACAACAGAAGGCGTCGGCATGAGCGATACGGTGGTTACTGTTTCAATGTTCGAGCGGGTCGGCGGGCTTGTTGCCATCGACCGCCTGGTGGAAAGTTTCTATCGCCGGATGGACGCGCTCCCCGAAGCCGCCGGCATCCGCGCCATGCATGCGGACGACCTGACGTCGACCAAGCAGGTGCTGAATCGGTACCTCACCGAATGGACCGGCGGGCCAAAGCTCTATTCGCCGGAGAAGGGCCACCCGCGGCTGCGCCAGCGCCACATGGGCTTTCCGATCGGTAGCGCCGAGCGTGATGCCTGGCTGCTCTGCATGCGCGGCGCGCTGGCGGAAACGGTTGCCGACGCCGTGGCGCGAGAGGAGCTCGATGCCGCCCTCACCAAGCTCGCCGACTGGATGCGCAACCAGGCCGGCAATCCGCATGATGCGCGCGGCGGGCATGGCTGAAGGGCCGCAGCGTCAGTCCGACAGCGGCAATCCAAAAAACTCCTCATCGGCGCCGCCCCATGCCTTGTGCAAGGCAAGGCCGCTCTGCCACTTGCCGATCTCGATATCATTTGCCAGGCGGTGTGTGATCTTGCCTTCCGGCTTCTCGGCCAGCAGGAAGGTCTTGCCGTTACGGATGAAACGATTGAGATCCTTGGTATCTGTCGGTCGCACGACGCAGCGCGGCGCATCGTCGATGAGAATGGTGGTCGGCAGCATCGCGCGGGGACTCCATCAATCCGTGGGCGGTCCGAGATCGTCGTTTCCCTTCTTTGTCTTCTTCTCGGTCTTTGCCTGGGCATAGGTGCCGGCATTCTTCAACAGGATCGGCTTCTGTCCCTCGACATATTGCGAGATCCAGAACAGAGTCCGTTCCAGCGCTTTCCTCGCGTCGTCCCCGCGAAAACTGCCGCGCTCGTCGCAGCCAAAACCCTGGGTCGCGTCCGGATAGGTGAAGGCGCTGACATCAGGGCGCCAGGCGCGGAATTGCGTGATGGCCTCCAGCGGGAGTTCGGGATCGCTCTCGCCGAAATGCAGCAGCGTCGGCACCTTGCGCTTCTCGCGATAATTGGCAACGGTGTCGCTGCCGTCATAGCCGATCGCGCAGGCGATGCCGTTGACCTTGTTGGCCGCGGTGTAGGCGAGATCGCCGCCCCAGCAATAGCCGAGGACCGCGACCTTGCCGGCATCCTTCACCGCGTCGACGGTTGTCTGGATGTCCGAGATCGCTTTCTCCTTGTCGATCTGCGCGCCGATCGCGGCGCCCTCGGCCTTGCCGCTGTCGTCGTGACCAAGGCTGATGCCCGGCCTGACCCGGTCGAACAGGGAGGGCGCGATCGCGACGTACCCTTCGACTGCGAATGCATCGACGACCCTTCGGATCTCGGGGGTGAGGCCGAAAACATCCTGGAGAATCACGACGGCACCCTTGGGCGTGTCCGCGGGCTCGGCACGATAGGCGGAGAAACTCGCTCCGTCCCTGGCGGTCAGTTCGATCATTGCATCCTCTCCTCTCCGGTGGGTCTCTGGTTGTTCCGCTAGAGCAGGCCGAGCTCGAGCTTGACGTCGTCGGTCATCCGCGATGAGTCCCAGGGCGGATCGAACACCAGCTGCACCGCGACTTTCTCGATGTCGCCGACCTCGATCACAGCCTTCTCCACCCACGACAGCATTTCGCCCGCGACCGGACAGCCCGGCGCGGTCAGCGTCATGTCGATCTCGACCAGGCCGTCGTGCTTCGGCTCGATCCGGTAGATCAAGCCGAGGTCATAGATGTTCACGGGGATTTCGGGATCGTGCACCGTCCGCAGCGCGGCGATGATATCCGCGATCAGCGTCTCGTTGTCGGCAAGCTCTGTGGTCGTCATCGCCACCTCACTGAAGTCCCTCCGCGAGTGCCGCAACGACCGGCCAGCCGACCGCCCCAGTCGGGTCGAGCCGGCGCAGGGCTGCCAGCAATTCGTGGGCCTGCTTTCGTTCGTCCTTGCGCAGATGAATGAAGGCGAGCGCCTTCAACGTGTAGAGCGCGAAGCGGCCGGCGCCGTCCGGCAGCTCGGCCTGCGGCTGCCAGCCACGCCAATCGGGACTCCAGCCGGCCTGGTGAGCGGCCTCACGCAGCCCGCGCTCGGCGATGCTCTGGGCCTCGTCGAGACGGCCGCGATAGGTGTGGGTCTTGTAGAGGCAGAAATAGACTGCGAGTTCGGTCGGGGCCGCATCCAGGGCCTTGCGAAAGATCCGATCGGCCTCGAGAGGGTCGCGCCGATAGCTGACCACGCCCTGCTGGAGCAGCGAGTCGATCTCGGGTGCGAGCTCGCCGAAATTGATACCGTCGGAGTCGACGAGCACGGCCGTCACGATGCGCTCGCCATCGTCGGGATTGGGCGCCGATCGCCCAATCTGCTGGAGCCTGTGTGAGACAATTCGAGTTCCTCTTGTGGCGTATCGCAATACGGATGCAACCCTCGCAAAGCAAAAGCCGGGCCGAATGAGAAACGCCGCGAAAGCGCGTCGTTTCGAGGCGCTGCGAGGCATGGTCGCCGTGTCCGGAGCGAGGCCGTCGGCGTTCGTCACGTCATCGACATGCACGCAGGCGGCGTTGTCGCAAGTCGGACATCGCGGCGGCGGCCGGGGCAGGCAAGGCCCTCTGAACGCACATGTTCCAAAACTGGTTTGGCGCTTGCATGGAGTAGGCGCAGAGCAGGAGTGTGCGACATGGCGATGGCGGGACCGGATATCGAGCAATTGATCAGGGAAGCGTTTCCGGACGCCCATGTGATCGTGACCGACCTCGCCGGCGACGGCGATCACTATGGCGCGCGCGTCGTCTCGCAGGCGTTTGCCGGCAAGAGCCGGATTCAGCAGCATCAGATGGTCTACGCCGCCTTGAAGGGACAAATGGGCGAGGCGCTTCATGCGCTCGCGCTCGAAACGGCGGTGCCGACGTGAATATGGAGGGATAGAAACATGAGCGAAGCGACTGAACAACGTATCAGGGACATCATCGCAGGCAGCGACGTCGTGCTGTTCATGAAGGGCGTTCCAGCCGCGCCGCAATGCGGCTTCTCAGGCGCCGTCGTGCAGATCCTGAACGGTCTCGGCGTGCCCTTCACCGGCATCAACGTGCTCGCCGACGCCGATATCCGCGAGGGCATCAAGGTGTTCTCGAGCTGGCCGACCATTCCCCAGCTCTACGTCAAGGGCGAGTTTCTCGGCGGCTGCGACATCGTGCGCGAGATGTTCAAGCTGGGCGAGCTGGCCGCAGTGCTGAACGACAAGGGCGTAGCGGTGGCGGCGCCATGAGCGACGGAATGACGGAGAAGTTCGAGCTTCCGCAGCTCTATCGCCATCACGTCTTCGCCTGCCACACCCAGCGGCCTCCTGGTCATCCGCGCGGAAGCTGCGGAGCGTCCGGCGGCGGGCCGCTGTGGGAGCGGCTGGGCAAGGCCATCGAGGCGACGGGGCTTACGGTTGTCGGCTTCACCGCATCGGGTTGTCTCGGCTTCTGCGCCGCCGGTCCCCTGATGGTCGTTTACCCGGACGGCGTCTGGTACCGGCCGACGACGCCAGAAGATATTGACGAGATTGTCGAAGAGCACCTGAAGCAGGACCGGCGCGTTGACCGCCTGGTGATGGTCCTCGCGCGGAGGTGAGATTCACGGCCCGTCGCAGCCGGGCATCGCCTCCGGCCGTGTGCAGCCCTGAAGGTCGCTTCGCTCGCCGCCCAGCAGTGACGGAATGGGCTCGCGGTCGAAGCCGGCGCATCTGGCGCCGTCAACGTCGATCAGCGGACGCCGGATCAGCAGGGGATCGTCCAGCATCAAGGCGATCGCACCTGCTGCGTCGATTTCCGCCGGCTTCAACTCACCGGATTTGACCCGCGGCGCGGCCGGGTTGAACCAGGAGGCGACGGGCGTCGCACCGAAGAAAGCGAGCAGACGCTCTGCCGTCCAAGGCTCGGTGAGCAGGCTCTTCGCGATCACCTGATGACCTGCCGCCTCCAGCGCGCGAATTTGCCGAGCGTTGGTCCCGCAACCGGGCTTCTGGTAGAACAGGATGGTCGCCACGCGGGCGCTCCTATTTCATCATGCTGAGCTGGACCAGTGGCGCAGCACCGCCACGCCCGAGGATGGTGTCCACCTTCCTGCGGACGCCTTCCAGCGTCAGCGGCTTCACCACCGCGCCGTGGGCACCGGCCTTCATCGCTTCGACTGCGGTGGTCTCGTCGGATTTGTCGGTGACGATGAGAATGCGCACGCCCGGAAATCTCGCGCCGAGCTCGCCGATCAGAGCAGGGCCGCGAGCCTTCAGGAAGGAGACGCCGAGCAGCACGACGTCGGGCTTCAGCCAGTCCACGCCCTTCTCGTAGGCCTCCTCCGGAGTGGCGAGCTCATGCGTCTCGATCTCGTCGTGCAGCATGAACTGGAGCGCGGCGCGGGTGATCTCGTCCTCGTCGATCACGAACACGCGCCGCTGGTCGACTGCCTTGGCCGTCTCGACACCGATCTGCATCCGTCATTCTCCTCGAGTTGTTTCACCTCGTGGATTAGCAATTTCCGTTCCGCGTGCACCGCTGCGGAAAACGCGGTGCCTCTGCACCGCAATCGCTGCGATCCTTGTCCGGTTTCTGACAGAGGCCCTACCTCTGTAGGGTTCGACACAGCTTCTGTCGGCGGCCTGGGCTGAAATATTTCGCGAGCGCGATCAGCGTCTTAGTGGGCGAGCCGCGAATGGCACGCCAGTTGCTATTTGGATGCAGCAACAACGAGTGAGGGCTGAGAACACGCCGACGCCGCCGGCGAGCGATGTTCTCCTTCCCGAACCCCGCGGGCCCACGCTTCTGAGAGAGAAGCAATCTCGCGCGAGCAGCGCGGAGTCATTGGCAATCGGTTGATGGAGAGCAACATGTCTTCACTGAGACAAATCGCGTTTTACGGCAAGGGTGGTATCGGCAAATCGACGACGTCGCAGAACACGCTCGCGGCGCTTGCCGAGATGGGCCACAGGATCCTGATCGTCGGCTGCGATCCCAAGGCGGACTCGACCCGCCTGATCCTGCACGCCAAGGCGCAGGATACCATTCTGAGCCTCGCGGCCAACGCCGGCAGCGTCGAGGACCTCGAGATCGAGGACGTCATGAAGGTCGGCTACAGGGACATCCGTTGCGTCGAGTCCGGCGGACCGGAGCCGGGCGTCGGCTGCGCCGGTCGCGGCGTCATCACCTCGATCAACTTCCTGGAAGAGAACGGCGCCTATGAGGACATCGACTACGTGTCCTACGACGTGCTCGGCGACGTCGTCTGCGGCGGCTTCGCGATGCCGATCCGCGAGAACAAGGCGCAGGAGATCTACATCGTGATGTCCGGCGAGATGATGGCGATGTACGCCGCCAACAACATCTCCAAGGGCATTCTGAAATACGCCAACTCCGGCGGCGTTCGTCTCGGCGGCCTGGTCTGCAACGAGCGCCAGACCGACAAGGAGCTGGAGCTGGCGGAAGCGCTGGCCAAGAAGCTCGGCACCCAGCTGATCTATTTCGTGCCGCGCGACAACATCGTGCAGCATGCGGAGCTTCGCCGCATGACGGTGCTGGAATACGCGCCGGAATCGCAGCAGGCCGAACACTATCGCAAGCTCGCGCACAAGATCCACAACAACGGCGGCAAGGGCATCATCCCGACCCCGATCAGCATGGACGAGCTCGAGGACATGCTGATGGAGCACGGCATCATGAAGGCGGTCGACGAAAGCCAGATCGGCAAGTCTGCCGCCGAGCTCGCGACGGCCTGACGATCCTGCCGGCCCCCTTTGTGTGGGGGCCGGCATATCTTCGATGACCCTGCGGCATAACCGGCGGAGCGTTTCGTGATTGCGGCGCAAGCGAGTACGAGCGAAGCGACGGTGCATCCCCCGGCATGGCCCAATGCCAGCGGGAAGCATGCGGGAATAGAATTCTACCGTCTGCTGACCGGCTGCGCCCCCGCGGAAGCCGATATCAGCGCCGACGATGATTTCGATCGTCATGTGCTGGCCTCGATCTTGGCCGCAGCAGTGATGGATGGCGGTGCTCTGGCCGAGCGTGCCGGTCTGTCGGAGCAGGAGCTCAATGACCTGCTCGCTCGCAATTTCCCCTCAGCGACGGTCCGCGCGTTCGCCTGGATGCCGAGATCCGCTTCCGAGAGCGACGACGAGACCATCATGGTGCGCGATCTCCTGCGCGCGCAACGTTCGACCGAAGGCGATGTCGGCCACTGGCTCGCGGCGATGGTGGCGCGGCGTGCGATGGAGCCTAAACACCTCTGGGAAGACCTCGGGTTGCGCGAACGGCCCGAGCTGTCACGCCTCCTGACACGTCATTTTGCCCCGCTGGCCGCCCGCAACACTAGGAATATGCGCTGGAAGCGCTTCTTTTACCGCATGCTGTGCGAGGACGACGGCTTCGTGATGTGCACGACGCCGGTCTGCACGCAGTGCAACGATTTCGACCTCTGTTTTGGCGAGGAGAACGGTGAGAGCCGCATGGCTGAGCGCCGGCGGGAATATTTGCGGGGCGGCAACGATCATGCCGATGCCGGTGGCCGGTTGGCGTGAGGTGCTCATGGATACGTATTCGAAAGGTCATTTGTCGACGTGGCGGACGGAGGGCCATCCGATTGCCACGTGCTCCGGGACGGTGATTGCTCCACGTTCCAGCGGTTGCGCGACGCTGGCCTGCGGCCGACGCGCCAGCGCCTGCTATTGGCAGATTTGTTGTTCGGCCAGGGACACCGTCACGTCACCGCCGAAATGCTCTTTGCCGAGTCGGTGGAGGCCAACATCCAGCTCTCGCTGGCCACCGTCTACAACACGCTGAACCAATTCACCCTGGCCGGGCTGTTGCGCCGCATCGGGCCGGACGGCTCGCGGTCGTTCTTCGACACCAACACGACGGTGCATCCGCATTTCTACCTTCACGACGAGAGTATCCTGATCGATATTCCCGAGACGCTTGTCCTCGAGCAGATGCCCGAGCCTTTGCCGGGCCATGAGATCTCGCGGCTCGACATCATCATCCATGTCCGCCGCAAGTCCGCCGACACCTGACACGCCTGTCTGACGCTGTCGCATTTGCGACAAACCGGGCGATGCCGGGAAGCTGATGAATCTCAATTGCTTGGCGGTCATTCCGACACTGGCACGCAGGTTGCTGAACTCCTGATCGGAATGACTGATTGGAGGACGCGGATGGCGTTTCCCGGCCTAACGACACGATCGGACGGGGTTCAGCCCCGGCCCGTCGTTCTCAACGACACCACCTTGCGCGATGGCGAACAGGCGCCGGGCGTCGCGTTCACCACCGCGGAGAAAGTCTCGATTGCGCGCGCACTGGCCGCGGCCGGCATCACTGAGATCGAAGCCGGCACGCCCGCCATGGGCCATGACGAGGTGAGCGCGATCCGGGCCATCGTCGAGGCCGACTTGCCTGCGACCGCGATCGGCTGGTGCCGGATGCGGACGTCCGACGTCGATGCGGCGATCGACGCGGGCGTCTCCATGGTGAATGTGTCGATCCCTGCCTCCGACGTGCAGATCGCCGCCAAGCTCGGCGGCGGGCGGCTGGCGGCGCTGGAGCAGGTGAGGCGGGTGGTCGGCTACGCCCGCGACAGGGGCCTCGACGTCGCAGTCGGAGGCGAGGATTCCTCGCGTGCCGACGTCGATTTCCTGGTCGAGCTGATCGCCACCGCAAAGGCCGCGGGTGCACGGCGCTTCCGCATTGCCGATACGCTGAGCGTGCTCGATCCTGACGCAGCCTTTGCGTTGCTGGCGGCGGTTCGTGCCACCACCGACCTCGAGCTCGAATTCCACGGCCACGACGATCTGGGCTTGGCGACGGCCAACACGCTCGCCGCGATCAAGGCCGGTGCGACCCATGCCTCGGTCACCGTGATCGGTCTCGGCGAACGGGCGGGCAACGCGCCGCTGGAGGAGGTCGCCGTCGCGCTCAAGCAGCTCTACGGCCGCGAGACCGGCGTGGTGCTGTCCGAACTGGAGCATGTTGCATCCGTGGTCGCGGCCGCGGCCGCGCGCGCCATCCCCCTGAACAAGGCAATCGTCGGCGAGCACGTCTTCACCCACGAGTCCGGCATTCACGTCGACGGCCTCTTGAAGGATCAGCGCACCTACCAGGCGCTGGATCCTCGGCTGCTCGGCCGTTCCAACCGCATCGTGATCGGCAAGCATTCCGGGCTCGCGGCGATCACCGCGCTGCTGGCCGAGCTCCAGCTATCCGTCAGCCCGGAGGAAGCAAAGTCCGTTCTCGCCCGCGTCCGCCAGCATGCCGTCGAGCACAAGGGCGCCGTTGCGCGCGAGACGGTGACGGCGATCTGGCGCGAGGTACGCGAGCGCTCGCTCCTGAATTGCGCGTGAGGATGCCATGGCCTGTGTCGTCGATATTCCGCTCGCCGAACCGTCCCCTCCCGGATCGGTCAAGCCCTCCCTGCTGAAGTTGATCCGCGAGGACGTCAACTGCGTGCGCCAGCGCGATCCCGCCGCGCGCGGCCAGATCGAGACACTCCTGACCTATCCCGGCATCCATGCCGTCATCTGGTATCGGATCGCGAACCGGCTGTGGGCCGGTGGCTGGCGCTTTCCGGCGCGGCTGCTGTCCTGGTTCGGACGCTTCGCGAGCAATGTCGACATCCATCCCGGCGCGCGCATCGGTCGGCGTTTCTTCATCGACCACGGCGCCTGCGTCGTCATCGGCGAGACCGCCGAGATCGGCGACGACGTGACACTCTATCATGGCGTCACCCTTGGCGGCACGTCGTGGTTTCCCGGCAAGCGCCATCCGACGCTGGAAGATCGCGTCGTGGTCGGAGCGGGCGCGAAAATCCTCGGGCCGATCACGGTCGGCGCCGGCTCGCGCGTCGGAGCCAATTCGGTGGTGATCGACGGCACGCCGCCCGACGTCACGGTGGTCGGTATTCCCGCGCGCGTCGTACGTCCGCAGCTCGGTCATCGTCGCGTCGTCGGCCGCATCGATCTCGATCACCATTTGATGCCGGATCCGGTCGGCGACGCCATCGCCGTGTTGCTCGACCGCGTCGAGTTCCTGGAAGCGCGGCTGAGCCACATGCAGAGGCGCGCCAGGGATGCCGGTGCAGCCGCACCGCAGAGCCTGATGGAGACCGACAATGGCTGATGGAATTCTCGCGCAACTCAACAAGGCCTCAGCGGCCGAGGAGTTCTTCACGCTGCTTGGCGTCGACTACGATCCGAAGGTCGTCGACGTGGCGCGGCTGCACATTCTCAGGCGCATGGGCCAGTACCTTGCCGGGGAGGATCTTGCCGGCGTGGCGGACGAGATCGTGGCGGAGCGGTGCAAGACCGTGCTGGAGCGGGCTTATGCGGACTTCGTCGCGTCGTCGCCGATCGACCAGCGCGTCTTCAAGGTCCTGAAGGACGCTGTTGCGCCGGCGCCGAAGCAGACGCCGACATTTGTGCAGATCGGCTCGCTGAAGTGAGCCCGTGCTCTGTCGCATTTGCGACGCATGTCGCAGCGGCATTGTCGGCTCTATGGCTCGAAGCGGATGCAACCGATACCGTCACTCTTCTAAGTCGCTGTGTCCGCATCTGAATTTCATCGTTCGCGCAGTTGGTACGACACTTGCTGTTCTTGCTCTGAACGAGGTTTCCGAAGACGAGTCCTGGAGAAGCGCATGCACATCGTCGTCTGCATCAAGCAGGTCCCCGACTCCGCACAGATTCGCGTGCATCCCGTGACCAACACCATCATGCGTCAGGGTGTGCCGACCATCATCAACCCCTACGACCTCTTCGCGCTGGAAGCGGCACTCGAGCTGCGCGATCAGTTCGGCGGCGAGGTCACGGTGCTGACCATGGGTCCGCCGTCGGCCGAGGATTCCTTGCGCAAGGCGCTGACCTTCGGCGCCGATCGCGCGGTATTGCTGACCGACCGCTTCTTCGCCGGCGCCGATACGCTGGCCACCACCTATGCGCTCGCTACCGCGATCCGCAAGATCTCGACCGAGTTCGGCGCGCCCGATCTCGTGTTCACCGGCAAGCAGACCATCGACGGCGACACCGCGCAGGTCGGCCCTGGCATCGCCAAGCGGCTCGGCCTGTTGCAGCTGACCTATGTCGCCAGGATCAGCGCGCTGGACTTGCAGGCCCGCACCATCGATGCGGAACGGCGCTCCGAGGGCGGCGTACAGCTCCTGCGCACCAGGCTGCCGTGCCTCGTTACCATGCTGGAAGCCACCAACCAGATCCGCCGCGGCGCGATGGCGGACGCCTTGCGTGCGGCGCGCGCGTCCATCGTGAAATGGAGCGCGCAGGAGGCCGGTGTCGAGGACATCTCGAAATGCGGGCTGCGCGGCTCGCCCACCATCGTCAAGCGGGTGTTCGCGCCGGCGGCGCGCAGCGAGAAGGCAGCGTTGATCGAGGCGGGCGAGCAGCCGGCGGAGGCGCTGATCGACGCCATCTTCAAGCGCCAGCCGACGCTGGAGACCGAGCTCGCCGCGTTGGCACGCGGCTATTGAGGCGAGGGGAACGAGCAACATGAGCACCGCACCAAAGACCGCCGCACCCGCCGCGGGCCGCGCCGCGACCAGGAAGGAGCTGCCCGAGCACTTCAAGGCTTACAAGCATGTCTGGGTTTTCATCGAGCAGGAGCGTGGCCAGGTTCACCCAGTCTCCTGGGAGCTGATGGGCGCGGGCCGCAAGCTCGCCGACAAGCTCAAGGTCGATCTCGCTGCGGTCGTGATCGGCCCCGAAGGCGAGGCGACGCAGAGCGCCGCCGCGGAGTCGTTCTGCTACGGCGCCGATCTCGTCTACATGGTAGCCGACAATCTGCTCGCCGATTACCGCAACGAGTCCTACACCAAGGCGCTGACCGACGTCGTCAACAGCCATAAGCCCGAGATCCTGCTGCTCGGCGCCACCACGCTCGGCCGCGATCTCGCAGGTTCGGTGGCAACGACTCTGCTCACAGGGCTGACCGCAGATTGCACCGAGCTCGACGTCGATGCCGACGGCTCGCTCGCCGCGACGCGCCCGACCTTCGGCGGCTCACTGCTCTGCACGATCTACACGCTGAACTACCGGCCGCAGATGGCGACGGTGCGTCCGCGTGTGATGCCGATGCCGGATCGTGTCGCGCGTCCCCTCGGCCGCATCGTCAGCCACCCGCTCGGCCTCATCGAGGACGATATCGTGACCAAGGTGCTGTCGTTTCTGCCTGATCGCGATTCCGCGAAATCCAATCTCGCCTATGCCGACGTCGTCGTCGCCGGCGGCCTGGGGCTGGGGTCGCCGGAGAATTTTCAGCTGGTGCGCCAGCTCGCCACGGTGTTGGGAGCCGAATATGGCTGCTCGCGGCCGCTGGTGCAGAAGGGCTGGGTCACATCCGACCGGCAGATCGGCCAGACCGGCAAGACCATCCGGCCGAAGCTCTATATCGCAGCGGGCATCTCCGGCGCGATCCAGCACCGCGTGGGCGTCGAAGGCGCCGACCTGATCGTCGCCATCAACACCGACAGGAACGCGCCGATCTTCGATTTCGCGCACATGGGCATCGTCACCGACGCCATCAGGTTGCTTCCGGCCCTGACCGCGGCGTTCCGGGCCCGGCTGTCGCCGCATACGCGCGACCGGATCGCCAGCTGAGACAGGAGTACGCCATGATCGAGGAGAAGTTCGATGCCATCGTCGTCGGCGCCGGCATGGCCGGCAACGCCGCGGCGCTCACGCTCGCCCAGCGCGGCCTGAAGGTGCTTCAGCTCGAGCGCGGCGAGTATTCCGGCTCGAAGAACGTGCAGGGCGCGATCCTCTATGCCGACATGCTGGAGAAGCTGATCCCCGACTTCCGCGAGGACGCGCCGCTGGAGCGACATCTGGTCGAGCAGCGCTTCTGGATGATGGACGACCGCTCGCACACCGGCCTGCACTACCGCTCCGACGATTTCAACGAGGAGAAGCCGAACCGCTACACCATCATCCGCGCGCAGTTCGACAAATGGTTCTCGCAGAAGGTTCGCGAGGCCGGTGCGACCGTGTTGTGCGAGACGACGGTGACTGAGCTCGCACAGGACGCCTATGGCAAGGTGATCGGCGTGCGCACCGACCGGGCGGATGGTGAGATCCATGCCGACGTCGTGGTGCTGGCGGAAGGCGTCAATGGCCTGCTCGGCACCCGCGCCGGCCTGCGCGAGCGACCCAAGCCCGACAAGGTCGCGCTCGCCGTGAAGGAGATGCATTTCCTGCCGCGCGAGACCATCGAAGCCCGCTTCAATCTCAGGGGCGACGAGGGCATGGTAATCGAAGCCGTCGGCACCATCTCCCGCGGCATGACCGGCATGGGCTTCATCTACGCCAACAAGGAGTGCATCTCGCTCGGCATCGGCTGCCTCGTCGCCGATTTCCAGCGCACCGGCGAGACGCCGTACGGGCTGCTCGACCGCTTCAAGCGGCATCCTTCGGTCGCCCCGCTGATCGAAGGCTCCGAGGTGAAGGAATATGCCGCGCACCTCATTCCCGAAGGTGGCTTCAAGGCGATCCCGCAGCTCTATGGCGAAGGCTGGGTCGTGGTCGGCGACGCTGCCCAGCTCAACAATGCCATCCACCGCGAGGGCTCGAATCTCGCAATGACTTCCGGCCGGATCGCAGCGGAGGCGATCTTCCAGGTCAAGTCGCGCAAGGATCCGATGACGGCGGAAAATCTGTCACTCTACAAGACGATGCTGGATCAGTCCTTCGTCATCAAGGACCTGAAGAAGTACAAGGACATGCCTGCGCTGATGCACACCCAGTCCCAGAGCTTCTTCCTGACCTATCCGGAGCTCGTCTCGAGGGCGATGCAGAACTTCCTGCGCGTCGACGGTACGCCGAAGGTCGAGAAGGAAAAGACGACGTTCAAATCGTTCATCAAGGCGCGGTCGTGGAGCGGGTTGTTTGGCGATGCCTTCCGCCTCGCGCGTGCCTGGCGGTGACCTCAAGGAAACGCAAAACTGGCGATGGAGATTAGGCCATGTCGATCGAAGCATCCGTGCGTGTCGAGGACAAGCTGTTCTACAACCGTTATCTGGTCGATGCCGGCCGGGCCCACATCAAGGTGCGCCCGCACACCACGCCGTCGCCGGAACTCCTGACGATGCTGAAGGCCTGCCCGGCGCGCTGCTACGAGCTCAATGACAAGGGCCAGGTCGAGATCACAGTCGACGGCTGCATCGAATGCGGGACATGCCGTGTGATCTGTGAGGAGAGCGGCGACATCGAGTGGAGCTATCCGCGCGGCGGTTACGGCGTTCTGTTCAAGTTCGGCTGAACCATGAAGCTCAGTGCACGCAACATTCTACCCGGACGGGTGATCGCCGTCACCAAGGGCACGACGACGGCCCATGTGAAGATCGAGCTCACGCCAGGCCTGGTGGTGTTTTCCGCAATCACCAACGAGGCCGTGGACGATCTCGCGCTGAAGGTCGGCGATACCGTCTCCGCCGTGATCAAGTCATCCGACGTGATGATCGGCAAGTAGCGCCGTGGGCGCATCGGCAGGCAGCCGCGCCGCACGGGCCCGCTTGATGCGCGACGACAGGTCCTGCCACCAGCCGTCGATCGCTCCTCGCTCGCACAACAGACTGGTGCCGATCCCGCCGGTAAAGTCATTCCAGGCTTCCAGGCATTTTTCCGGCACCGCCGTGAGCACGGGGATGCCTGCGCCGATGGCGCAGGCCAGCTCGTCGCGCAGGCCGTCGCCGGCGGCTTCCTGCTTGGAGAATTTGTTGATCACGACGAGATCGACATCGGCCGCGATCGCGCGGGTGACGGCGACCGCCGCTTCGGCAAGGCCCGCAGCGTCGAGTTTGCACGCCATGGCGCCCGAGCCGAGCGGCTGGCAGATCGAGATCTCCGCGCCGGTCATGAGGTCGACCGCCTGCATGCCGATCTGGCAGCCCGCGCCATTCTTGACGTTGTGCTGGACCACGCCGCCGATCCGCTCGCCCGACCGCACGAGGTTCTGAGCAAAGTCGGCGAGTAGGCCGTCGACGTCGTCCTGCGGACGATAGAGGATCGCGGCGACGCGGTTCGGGTCGATGTCGTGAAAGTCGATCGGCATGGAAGTCATCCTCGTCGGGTTTCCTACGCTCTTCCGTCGTCGCGAGCAATCTCCAAGCCGGTCGCGGCTCCCGGCCAGCGGTATCGGGTGGAGGCTGTGCAGCGGGCCGGAACCGACGACGCGGCCTTGCTCCATCAGCACCAGGTGATCGGCAAAGCGCTCGATCTCCGCCATGTCGTGGCTGATATAAAGTACCGGCAGCGACAGCGTCTCGTGCAGCCGTTCGAGGAACGGCAAGATCTCGTCCTTGGTCGTGCGGTCGAGCGCGGCCAGCGGCTCGTCCATCAGAAGGAGCTTTGGCTGCGACAGCAGGGCACGTCCGATCGCGACGCGCTGCCGCTCGCCGCCGGAGAGGCGGTAGGGCGAGCGGTCGAGCAGTGCGGCAAGGCCGAGCAGCTCCGCGACCTCGCCGAACGCGATCTGCGCGCGCGCCGCCTTCGGAGCACCGAACAGCAGATTGCGCCGCACCGAAAGATGCGGAAACAGGCTGGCTTCCTGAAAGACGTAGCCGATCGGCCGCCGGTGCACGGGCCGAAACGATCGATGATCCTGCCAGACTTCGCCGTCCACCGCGCAAAAGCCGTCGGCCATGCGCTGCAAGCCGGCGATACAGCGCGCGACACTGGTCTTGCCGCAACCCGAAGGGCCGAAGATCGCAGTGACGCCGGTGGCGGGCAGGCTGAGCTCTGCGTCGAGCGTGAAACCGCCGAGCCTGCCGCGGAAGGCCGCATTGATGCGGGCGGGTTCGGCCGTTCTCACGCCGCAGCCCTCGCGTTACGCTTGTCGAGGAGCGTCATCGTGAGGATCACGGCGAAGGCGAAGATCACCATGCCGCCGGCGAGCATGCTCGCCTCACGCCAGCGCGAGGTTTCGACATAGTCGAAGAGCGCGACCGACAGCACCTTGGTGCGGCCGGGAATGTTGCCGCCGATCATCAGCACGAGGCCGAACTCGCCGACGGTGTGCGCGAAGCCGAGCACTGCACCAGTCAGGAAGCCGGGCCGCGCCAGCGGCACCGCGACGGTCCAGAAGGTGCGCAGGGGCGAAGCGCGCAAGGTGGCGGCAACCTCGAGCGGACGCTCGCCCATCGCGGCAAAGGCGTTCCGGATCGGTTGCACCACGAATGGCATCGAATACACCACCGAGCCGATGACCAGGCCCTCGAAGGTGAAGGCAAGCGTACGCCCACCCCAGAGACCCGCGAGCCACCCGCCCGGCCCATCCGGACCGAGCAGCACCAGCAGATAGAAGCCGAGTACGGTCGGCGGCAGCACCAGCGGCAGCGCAACCAGGCTCGCGATGATCTCGGTCCACCAGCCCCTGGCGCGCGCCAGCCACCAGGCGAGCGGCGTCGCCAGCACCAGCAGGATCGCGGTCGAGATCGCGGCCAGTTCGACCGTCAGCAGAACCGACTGGCGTATCTCCGCCGACCAGATCTCCATGCGCGTCAGCTCTGCCCGTCCAGCACGTAGCCGTATTTCTCGATGACGGCGCGCGCCTCGGATCCCCTGAGGAAAGTGATGAACGCGCCGGCAGCCTCGTTTCCGGCGCCCGTCTTCAGCAGCACCGCGTCCTGCCGGATCGGATTATAAAGCGCCTGCGGTACAACCCAGCGCGAACCGGTCTCGCTGCCGGTCAGTTGCGACAGCGCCACGAATCCGACCTCGGCATTCCCCGTCTCGACGAACTGATAGGCCTGGGTGATGGTTGCGCCCTCCACCAGCTTCGGCTTCAGGGTGTCGTAAAGATTCAGTGACTTCATGGTTTCCACGGCGGCAAGACCGTAAGGCGCGGCGACCGGATTGCAGATCGAGAGCTTTGCAAAGGAAGCGGCCTTCAGCGTTCCCTCGCCCGTCACGACGCCCGGCGACTTGCTCCACAGCACGAGTTTGCCCATCGCGTAGGTGAAGCGGCTGCCCGCGACCGCGAGGCCGTCCTCGACGAGCTTCTTCGGCCGTGAATCGTCCGCCGACAGGAATACCTGGAACGGCGCGCCCTGGGTGATCTGGGTGTAGAATTGCCCGCTCGCACCGAAGCTCAGCACCGCCTCGTGCCCGGTCTTCTGCTTGAAGATGGCGGCGATCTCCTTGGCGGCGTCGGTGAAATTGGCGGCCACGGCGACGTTGGTCTGTGCTGCTTGCGCCTCGGCAAATGCAAGCAGAAATCCTGCAGCGACGACAATCGAGCGAAACCGTTTCATGATGAACTCCAGCGGCCGGCAATTGCTTCCGCGCAGCCCGATTGCTGCAGGGCGCCGGCCGGAAGCGTCCCAGCAATCGGCGTGCCGGATATGCGGTCGCAGTCTGGTGTGCGCCTTGCAAGAATGGCGTCAAAAGAGGGGGCTTCCCGCCTCTTGCGAACGGCGGGATCGATGATCCGCGTCGGATTTCCGACAATTCGTCGGCAAGTCGACACCAATGAAGGGAAGCACGACATGGCAACCGTCGCATCACGCGCCGAACTGGAACGCCTGCTGGAGGACGACGTCCCGTACGGCGATCTCACCACCGAGGCGCTCGGGATCGGCGGGGCCATCGGCGTGATGAAGTTCGCCGCGCGTGCGCCCATGGTGCTGGCGCTCGCCGAGGATGCCGCCGCGATCATCACGCTCGCCGGCTGCGAGGTGGAACCGTTCGCCGCATCCGGCGCGGCGTTGGAGCAGGGCGCCCCTATCCTTCAGGCGCGCGGTCCGGCCGCGGGCCTGCTGCGGAGCTGGAAGATGGCGCAGACCTTGATCGAGATCTGGTCCGGTGTGGCCAGCGAGACCCGCGCCATCGTCGATGCGGCGAGGGCGGTCGCACCTCATATCCCGGTCGCCTGCACGCGCAAGAACGTGCCGGGTACCAAGCGCTTTGCGGTTGCGGCCGTGAAGGCGGGCGGCGCCGTGATGCACCGGCTCGGCCTGTCCGAGACCGTGCTGGTGTTTCCCGAGCACCGCGTCTTTCTCGGCGAGTTGCCGCTGTTTCAAGCGGTCGAGCGGCTGCGCCGGGCGGCGCCGGAGAAGAAGCTCGTGATCGAGGTGAAGACCGCCGATGCCGCACTTGCCGCGGCGGTGGCCGGTTTCGACGTGATTCAAGCCGAGAAGTTCTCGCCAGCCGAGATAGCTGCATTGGTCAAGCGCATGGCATCCATGGCCTATACGCGCGTTCGGCCGATCATCGCCGCCGCCGGTGGCGTCAATGCGGCAAATGCCGCGGCCTATGCAGAGGCCGGCGCCGATGTCCTGGTCACGTCCTCACCCTATCTGGCGAAGCCGAGGGACGTGCAGGTGCGAATTGCGACAGCCGACGACAGCACGCTCAACGCGCGGCTAAGTCCCAAAATGCGTGCAGCCGTTCCGGCGTCGACGTAGCAGGAGCTGCATGAGATCGAGACCTCGGTCGCAAACCGTCGACGATCTTCTCTGCCTCGGTTCTAACGCGATTCATGGCCCAAGGGAATCGGGCGTCTCCCGCATCGTCGCCGCTATTTGGACAGGCTCTTGGTTTCGGGTTGGCCTCCGAGAAGCAGAACGAGCCCGGCAGTGACAATCGCGATGCCGATCCACTCGATGGCGGTTGGAATCTCCGCAAGCACCGGTATCGCCAACAGCGTTGCACTTGCCGGTACCGCCGCAGCCAGTCCGGCCGACGGCGTTGGCCCGAGAATCCTCGCGGGAATGGAGAACAGGATGACCGCCAGGAAACCGGGACCCAAGCCCTGGAAGGCGGCCTGAAGCAGTATCGTGGACCACGGCGCATCCTGGATGGTGGAGGGAAGAAAGAAAAACCAGACCGGCAGGAAAAGCAACGCGTTCGGCACGCTGACCAGAACCAGCGCCTGGCGCGCCTCGACCTGCCAGTGCTTCACGCCCATCACATAGATCGAGAGCACAGCTGACGCCGCGAGGAAGAACGCGATGGCCGATGCCACACTATTGCCGCCGGCGCGCATGCCTGGAACGCCAATGAGGACTGCGCCGACGAGCAGGATGAGAACTGCGATGAGTTGCCGCCAGGACGGCACACGTCGTGCGAAAAACAAACCCAGCAAAATGGTGAAGATCGGTAACGAACCGTTGGCGAACGCTCCCCCGTATGCTGCCGACGAGCCCTTCAGCCCGAAGTACATCAAAATGTTGTAGAGCGCGCCGGGGCCAAAAACTGATATCGACAGGATTGCGTGCAGCGGCAGGTGGCGCGGCCACCAGGCCTTGGCGAACGGAAGAACCAGGGCGCCGGCGACCATGAACCGAAGCGCCGTCAAGTCGAAGGGTGTCAGGCCGGATTGCATGCCGGCCCTCGAGAAGACGAGAAAGGCGGACCAGATGCAGAACACGCCGGCTGCGCTCAGGAGTCCGAGAATCCGCTCGTTCGATTTGGCTGCAGGAGTCAAGCCGGTGTCCGATCGCTTGAGATTTCTTTGCGCACTTAAAGCACCTGTGAGTTTCAAAATGCTCTCCGCAACATGGTCATCAAAGATGACGCCATGGTGATCGGCCCTCGGGGGATTCTCTAGCCGAGAGTTCGGCAATCCGCTCTGCACCTCCGCCGACCCAGTGAAGGGCAATTCGACCCGCGTTCCCTGCCATGACCAATGTATCCACCGCGAAGCACGGCGCCTGCCGCTTGCACGTCAGACCGGGCGAGCCGGCATTCGCGAGAACCCGAAGGGCATCAAACTCTGGTCGGGGCGGGTAGAGAAAGGAGAGGAGTTTGCGCCTCGACAAAGAGGTTGTGGCTGCAGCTGCCTACCTTTTTCGAGCGCTGGCACGGAATTGCGTGCAGGCGATGGGAAGCAAGCCGGTGATCGGAACCAGCCTCTGTAGATGGACCGTCAGCTACTTCGCGCTCGCAGTCGTGTGGCTCCTGCTCGCGGAAGTTATGATGGTTGCCGGGTTCGGCTTTCCACACGACGACATCGGCGGGCCGGACACGCTCGTCATCGTCCACATGGTTTGCATCGGCTGGTTGAGCATGGTCTTGTGCGGCGCGCTGTTTCAGTTCGTGCCGGTGCTGGTCGCAAAGCCGCTCTATGCGGAGCGCTGGACGCTGCCGGCCCTCGCGCTGCTTACGCTCGGGCTGATTGTCCTGCTCGCAGGCTTTCTGGCTCTGGGCGGCCACTTCGACGGGCCGCGCTGGCTGCTTCCGGCCGGCGCGGGCCTGCTGATGGCCGGTTTCGCATTGGTCGTTGCCAATCTCGGCATGACGCTCTGGTCGGCCCGACCGCTGCCGGAGCCTGCGCGGTTCGTCGCAGTCGGGCTTGCCTGTATCTGTGTCACGGCGGCATTCGGCGGCATGTTCTCTCTGGTGCTGTCCGGGACGGCCGTCGGTGCACTGTGGCCGGACCTGCTGGTATCGGGCGTTCCGATCCACGCGATTGCGGGGCTTGGCGGATGGCTGACGTTCACGGCCATGGGCGTCAGCTATCGCCTGCTTGCGATGTTCATGCTCGCGCCCGATGGCGATGCGAAGCTGGGTCGGCTTGCCCGGCGTGGCGGAGCCGCCGCGCTAGCGGTTACCTTCGTCGGTGGCGTGCTTGCACTCTGGCGCGCGACCGGACTGAATTTGGTGCTTCTGCTTGCTGGAGCTGCGGCCCTGCTATCGCTGGCCGCTTATGGCCGTGACGTGCTCGGCTTGTACAGGACCCGCAAACGCCGCGCGCTCGAGCTCAACACGCGCATGAGCCTGCTTTCGCTGGGGAGCCTCATCGCAGTCGCAATCCTTGGCGCCGCGTTTGTTGCGATCGGTTCTTTACAGTCGCATGCCGGAGCGCTGGCCTTTCTCGTCGCGTTCGGCTGGCTCACTGGCCTCGTGCTCGCCAATCTCTACAAGATCGTCCCGTTCCTGACCTGGCTCGAGACCTACGGTCCGGTGATGGGCAGAGCGCCGACGCCGCGCGTACAGGATCTCGTCGCGGAACGCCGCGCGTCGAAATGGTTCGGCCTGTTCTTTGCCGGGACCTGGGCAGCCACGTTGATGCTGTTGCTGGATGCGGCACTCGGCTTCCGCATGGCCGTCGCCGTCGTGACGCTTGCGACACTTGGCCTCGCTGAGGAGCTCGTCAGGGCCAGGCGGCTTGCGGATGTGGCGGAGCCGTTGCGCCTGCCGGCGGGAGCAGTCGTGCCCCGTCTTCTGGTCTCGCGAAACTGAGAGGAGACTGCAATGACCGAATTCATCGACGTCGACGTTCGGCCGATCCTGCGTGCAGGCGGCGAGCCGTTCTCGATCATCATGGCCGCGCTGGCGCGGCTGGAGCCTGGCGAAGGCCTGCGGCTCTTTGCCCCCTTCAGGCCGGTTCCTTTGTTTGACGTCATGGCGAGCAAGGGCTTCGCGCATCGCGAAGCCGAGCTCGAAGGCGGCGAATGGGAGATCCGGTTCATGCCGGACGACGGCTCGTTCGCAGCGGCCGAACCAGCGCCCGCTGCGACGAGCGACAGCGATTGGCCGGAGCCTGCCGTCCATCTCGACAACCGCGACCTCGATCCGCCGGAGCCGATGGTTCGGATTCTGGCCTCGATGGAGCAACTTGCGCCTGGGCAGACGCTCTCCGCTTTGCTCAGTCGTGAACCGGTGTTCCTGTTTCGGGAGCTGACCAGGCGCGGCCATCAGTGGCGCGGCGGCTTCACACCGCAGAGGGACGCCTATCAACTGACGGTAAGGGTACGCGCATGACTGCCGGCGACGACGATCTCGTGGCCCAGATAAGGCAAGCGCTGAAGGTCGTGATCGATCCGGAACTCGGACACAACATCGTAGATCTGGGCTTTGTCTACGATGTATCGGTCGATGATGGCGTCGCGCACATTACGATGACGGCGACGACGCGAGGTTGTCCTGCCGCCTCCTTTCTCAAGGAGGGCGTTGCCAACAGCGCGGGTCTCGTTCCGGGTGTGGAATCGGTCGACGTCACCATGACGTTCGAGCCGCCCTGGCAGCCCTGGATGATCTCGCCGGGCGTAAAGGCGGCGCTCGGCTTTGCCGAGGTGAATTGATCCCTTGAGGCGGCTTTGACCGAAACCGTTCCGCTGGCTACGCGCCGTCGGGGCTGGAGCCGGACCAGACTTTTGCCGGTGTGCGAAGATTTGTCAGGTCGAGCAGGTTGATCGCCCGGGCGGCGATCTGATCGATCACCTCGTCCAGCGACTGTGGTCTCAGGTAGAACGCCGGCATCGGCGGGGCAATGATCGCGCCGATCTCGGTCGCCTGCAGCATCGCTCGTAGATGCCCGAGATGCAGCGGGCTCTCGCGAACCAGCAACACCAGCCGGCGCCGCTCCTTGAGCTGCACGTCGGCGGTGCGCGTCAGAAGGTCGTCGAGCTGTCCCCAGGCGATGGCCGAGAGCGTACGGATCGAGCACGGCGCCACGATCATGCCCGCGATCGGATAGGAGCCGCTGGCGATCGAGGCGCCGACGTCGGAATGAGGATGGCAGCGGAAGGCGATGGCACGCAGCCGCGCCAGCGCACCGACGCCAACTTCTTCGTTCAGCGTACGCTCTGCCGCGGGCGAAACCACGAGGTGCACTGCGTAGTGCGGATTGTCCGCCAGCCGTTCGACGACGCGAACGCCGATCGCAGCGCCCGAGGCGCCGGTGATGCCGACGACGATGCCTTGCCGCCCGCTCATGTGAGGACCGGAGCGCGCGCGGGCGCGCCGGAAAGGCCAAGGCTCGGCCACATCGCATCGACACGCGCGGCTACGGCAGGATCCATGGCCAGGGGAACGCCCCAGTCCCGATCCGTCTCCGGGGGAATCTTCGTGGTGGCGTCGATGCCGAGCTTGCCGCCGAGGCCCGATTTCGGCGAGGCGAAGTCGAGATAGTCGATCGGCGTGTCTGTGAGTGTGACGAGATCGCGCGAGGAGTCGCTGCGCGTGGAGACGGCCCACATCACGGCACGCCAGTCGCGGATGTCGATGTCCTCGTCGACCACGATCAGGAGTTTTGTGTAGCTGAATTGCGGCAGCATCGACCACAGGCCCAGCATCAGCCGCCGCGCCTGGCCGGGATAGCGCTTTCTGATCGCCGCAACCGCGATGCGGTAGGAGCAGGCCTCCGGCGGCAGCCAGCAATCCGTCACTTCGGGGAATTGCTGACGGATCAGCGGCACGAACAGGCGGTTGAGCGCCTCGCCGATCCGCGACGGCTCGTCCGGCGGCCGGCCCGTGAAGGTCGAGAGGTAGACGGGCTGGCTTCGGCTGGTGATCGCCGTCACGTGCATTACGGGAAATGCCTCGACGGAATTGTAGTACCCGGTGTGATCGCCATATGGTCCTTCGGGCGCGGTTTCGGTCGCGGAGACGAAGCCTTCGATGACGATCTCGGCCTCGGCGGGTACCGCGAGCGGGACGGTGAGGCATGGCGCCAGGTCGGGCCGTTCGCCGCGCAGGATTCCGGCGAAGCGCAGCTCGGACAGCGTCTCGGGCAGCGGCATCACTGCGGCGAGGATCGTGGCGGGGTCGGCTCCAATGACGATCGCGACCGGCATGTCGCGTCCGATAGCCTTCCATTGCTGGTGATGGCGGGCGCCGCCGCGATGCGCGAGCCAGCGGATGATGGCGCGGTCGCGACCGAGCACCTGCATGCGATAGACGCCGACATTTTCGTCCTGGTCAGCCGTCGCGGAGTCAGGCGGTACGGTGATCACGAGCGGCCAGGTGATCAACGGCGCCGGCTCGCCGGGCCAGCAGATCTGTATCGGCAGCTTTGCGAGATCGATATCCGGCCCCATCGTGACGGAGTCCTGGACCGGCGCCGCCGCGCGCGTGCGTGGGCGCGTCGCCAGCGCGGCGCGAGCGAGCGGGAGCTTGTTGAAGGCATCCCTGATGCCTTTCGGGGGCCGCGGCGCGCGTAGTTCGGCCATCAGCGCGCCAAGCTCTTCGAGGCGATCGGGCACGATGCCCATTCCCCATGCGATCCGCTCCATCGTTCCGAACAGATTGGTGAGGAGCGGCATGTCCGACGGACCACCGTCGGCCTTGACGGGCTGCTCGAACAATAGTGCCGGTCCGTGTGCCTCGAGCACGCGCCGGTGGATTTCCGTGATCTCGTGGACGACCGAGACCCTCTCGCGAATGCGTCGCAACTGGCCCCGGCTTTCGACGAAGTGCAGGAAGTCGGACAAGCCGCGAAAGCGGGGTACATCACGTTGCAACTGAACCAGCTCCTCAAAAAGACCAGAGCTAGCCGGGTTGATTTCGGGGTTCATTGTTCCGGCTCAAATACAGCGGCGTGCATTCCGTCCAGAGGTGTGGCCATGAATGATCCGTCCGCCGCATCGCCCGGCCCGTTGCCGACGATTCCGCCGCTCCTCGCACTTGCCATGCGTCCGCTGCCGCTGTTGCCACTGCAGCTCGTTCTCACCGCCGTCCTGCAGCGGATCCATCTGCACAACCCGGCGATGTTCGAGCGGCTCGGCGACCACGCGCGGGCGCGGTTCGGCATCAAGCCCATCGATCTGCCGTTTGCCTTCGTGGTCGAGGCCAGGCCGCCGCGCCTGTCCGTCGTGCGCGACCTGCCGCGAAGTCTGGATGCGCGGATCTCGGCCTCGCTCGCCAATCTCCTGGCTCTGCTCGAAGGCCGGGTCGATGGCGATGCCTTGATGTTTTCGCGCGAGCTCGTCGTCGAGGGCAACGTCGAGGCTGTGCTCGCGCTGCGCAATGCGATCGACGACGCCCAGCTCGATCTTGCCGCCGAGCTGTCCTCGCTGTTTGGCCCGCTGGGCGCGCCGGCGCGGCGCGCCTTCGAGGCCGCCCGCGGCCGCGTGATCGGCTCATCGCAGCAAAGCGAGCAATGGAGATGATGGAGCTGATCTGTCCTGCCGGGACGCCGGCGGCGTTGAAGAGCGCCATCGAGGCCGGCGCCGACGCGGTCTATTGCGGCTTCAACGATGAGACCAATGCACGCAATTTTCCGGGGCTGAATTTCAGTCGCGACGAGCTGCGCAAGGGCATCGCGCTGGCGCATGGCCGCGGCGCGAAGATCCTGGTGGCCATCAATACCTTCCCGCGCGCCTCCGCCGTCGACATCTGGCAGCGCGCGGTGGACGATGCGGTGAGTGCCGGTGCCGATGCGCTGATCCTCGCCGATATCGGATTGATGGACTACGCAGCGAGGCGCCATCCGAACCAGCGGCTGCACGTCTCGGTTCAGGCCGCGGCCGCGAATCCGGATGCCATCGCCTTTTACGCCGAGGCGTTCGGGGCGCGGCGCGTCGTGCTGCCGCGTGTCCTGAGCGTGCCGGAGATCGCCGAGATCACCCGGGAGTCGGTCTGCGAGACCGAGGTCTTCGTGTTCGGCGGGCTCTGCGTGATGGCCGAGGGACGCTGCTCGCTGTCGTCCTATGCGACCGGCAAGTCGCCGAACATGCAGGGCGTTTGCTCGCCCCCAAGCCATGTCGCCTACGAACAGACCGCGGAGGGGACGACGTCCAGGCTGGGCGGCTTCACCATCAACCGGTTCGGGGTGAGCGAGCCGGCGGGCTATCCGACGCTGTGCAAGGGGCGCTTCTCGACCGCACGGGGCACCGGCTACATCTTCGAGGATCCCGTCAGCCTGGATGCCACGACGCTGCTCAAGGGCCTGCGTGATGCCGGGGTGACCGCACTCAAGATCGAGGGCCGCCAGCGCGGCCGCGCCTATGTCGAAAGCGTGGTGCGCCATTTCCGTCATGCGCTCGCGGCGCTCGAGAGCGGACGCGAGGCGGATATTGCGAGCCTGAAGCCGTTCACCGAGGGGCAGGCCTCCACTCTCGGCGCCTATCGCAAGACGTGGCGCTAATCCTTCGAATATGTGAGGTCCAGCGATGCAACTCAGCCTCGGCCCGGTTCTGTACAATTGGGCGCCTGATCGCTGGCGCGATTTCTATTTCCGTATCGCCGACGAAGCGCCGATTGACGTCGTATCTGTCGGCGAGATCGTCTGCTCGAAGCGCTCGCCGTTCTTCGCGCCCCACCTGCCGGACGTGGTCGAACGGCTGCAGAGCGCAGGCAAGCAGGTCCTGCTGGGCTCGCTGATCCTGGTCTCGCTGCGGCGCGAGCGCCGTCAGACCGAACAGCTCGCGGCGGCCGAGGGTGTCCTGGTCGAGGTGAATGATCTGACCTGTCTCAGGGCACTCGCAGGAAGGCCGCACGCCATCGGGCCCTTCGTCAACATCTACAACGAGGCGAGCGCGGCCTTTCACGCCGCACGCGGGGCGAGGCGCATCTGCCTGCCCCCGGAGCTGCCGCTGGCCTCGGTGGCGACGATCGCGAGAGCCGTCCCCGACGTCACGATCGAAATGTTTGCGTTCGGCAGGGTGCCGCTCGCCATCTCCGCGCGCTGCTATCATGCGCGTCTTCACAAGCTCGCCAAGGACAATTGCCGCTTCGTCTGTGAGCAGGATCCGGATGGTCTGCTCCTGAACACGCTGGAGCAGCAGGATTTCCTGGCCGTCAACGGCGTGCAGACACTGTCTCATACCTGCGCCAATTTGCTGGGCGATGCCGGCATATTGCGCGACAGCAACGTCGGCTCGCTGCGCCTGTCGCCGCAGGACTGCGACATGGTCGCAGTCGCCCGGACCTTTCGCGACGTCCTGGACGGTCGCGACGACGTCGATGGCGGCAACCGCCGCCTCGCGGCGGCCTATCCGGGTGTGCCTTTCTCGAACGGTTTCCTGTGGGCGGAGCCGGGGCACGTTTATCGTCGTGCCCAATCAGCGGACGCGCAAATCGGAACTCTGCCAACGCCGTAGAGGCGCGCGAGTCCTTGCATGCGGCGGCGCAAGCCTCGCGGCGCGAGGCCGTAGCTCGCACACGACCAGGAACACTTTCGGCGACGCTCCGTTAGCGCAGCAAACGCCGGGAGTTGTCCATGACCGACTATCCAAAGCCGCCTTATCCCTCGCAGCAGCAACCGATGCCCGGTTCGACGCGTGCGATGCAGCCGCGACCGGATCATGGCGAGGACAGTTACAAGGGCGCCGGACGTCTGGCGGGAAAGAAGGCCATCATCACGGGCGGCGACAGCGGTATCGGCCGCGCGGTGGCGATCGCCTACGCTCGTGAAGGCGCGGATATCGTCGTCTCCTATTTGAACGAGGACGAGGATGCGGCCGAGGTCAAGGCGCTGGTGGAACGGGAGGGACGCAAGGTCGTCTTGATCCCAGGCGATATCAGCAATCCCGAGCACTGCCGCGCCATCGTGCGTTGCACCGTCGAAGAGCTCGGCGGAATTGACATTCTGGTCAACAACGCGGCCCATCAGGCCACGTTCAAGGACATCGCGGATATCAGCGACGAGGAGTGGCAGCGGACGTTCGAGACCAACATCCATGCCATGTTCTATCTGACCAAGGCCGCTGTCCCCCACATGCGGCCGGGAGCCGCGATCATCAACACGGCTTCAGTGAACTCCGACATGCCGAATCCGAGCCTGCTGGCTTACGCCACGACCAAGGGAGCCATTCAGAATTTTACCGGTGGGCTCGCCCAGATGCTGGCCGGCAAGGGCATTCGGGTCAATGCAGTTGCCCCGGGGCCGATCTGGACGCCGCTGATTCCATCGACCATGCCGGAGGAAACCGTCAAGAACTTCGGCAAGCAGGTGCCGATGCAGCGCGCCGGCCAGCCGGCCGAGCTCGCGACGGCCTATGTCATGCTGGCCGATCCGCTCTCGAGCTACACTTCGGGAGCAACGTTGCCCGTCACCGGTGGCAAGCCGTTCATCTGATCGAATGTGCCTGTCCCCGGCGGAGATGAGAAGCGTCGGAAGGACCGGGCGGCGCCGCGAGCGGGGCCGCCCGGTCTCGATCAGGCTGTCTCGATCAGGCTGTCTCGATCAGCCTGCCTCAATCACGCTGCGTCAGAGGCCTTGGCATTGACGCCTTTGCGAAGGGCCACCGTGTTCAGCTTGGTATTGGCAGCCTTCTCCTCGTTCAAATTGGTCGTGAGGAAGCGCACGATGTCGTCGTGGCCGAGCTCTTTCGCCCATGCGATCAGCGTGCCGTAGCGGCACATTTCGTAGTGCTCCACGGCCTGTGCGTTCGCGACGATCGCGGCGTCGAGCACGGCCTTGTCCTCGATCTCCCCGGCGGTCTCGTCGGCTTCCTCGATGAGGCCGTCGATGGCCGGACAATGAGTGCCGCTCGGCTCCTTGCCGAGTTTCGCGAACACCTTGTCGAGGCGTTCGACCTGCTTGTTGGTCTCTTCCAGATGCGCTTTCAGCCCGGCGACGAGGTCCCTGTTGGTCGCCTTTTCGATCATTTTCGGCAGCGCCTTCAGGATCTGCTGTTCCGCGTAATAGATGTCCTGCAGGCCGTGCAGCAGCAGGTCTTCCATCGATTTGATGTCCTTGGTGAAGAATCCCATAAAAGACGTCTCCCTTTCACAATGATGGCAGTGGAACGCCGTGCGGCCGTCGCTGTTCCATTCCCTGTGCAGATCGGGAGAGCTAAATGAGCGATGGAGTGGATCATCTTGCGAGCCTGCTCGGACGCGCGGCGATGGACGTGTGGGGCGACATGCCTCGCGACATCCAGGAAGCGCTGTTCGAGACCGCCATGAAGGGACGCCCGACGGAGCGTGAGGAACTCGCGCGGTTGCTGCACGAGCGGCACCCGCGCACGCTTCATCCGGCCCGGCCAGGCTGACGCCGTGGGGCGGGAACGATCGCCTGAGCTCCTGATTGGCACGCGGGTGCTGCCAGGCCCCGCCAGCATGACGCATTCGCTCTGTGCGGGCTCCGGCGCCCGGCGAATGCCGACATAAAGCATGATCCGGAAAAGTGCGTAGCGGTTTTCCGAAAAGATCATGCTTAAACAACATCCTAAAGCGCGATGACGATTCATCCTAATCGCATCGCGCTTTAGACGATCGCCCCCGCAACGAATTCTCCTTGCCGACGCAGCGACACGAATCGGCAGTTCGGGCAAGTCCCTCGGCTCTCGGCTGGTGCAGGGCACTGCGCTCATCGCAGGTGCCTTGGCGACGCCTTCAGCTGGATTTTGCGCGGGGCAGGCCAGCGTTTCCGTCAACGCTGATCTCGACGACGTCCGGAGCGGATCGGTATATTACCACCTCGATTGCGCCAGTACCGGAACAAGGATCAGACGATGGACGATACGATTGGCTTTCCCGACCCCGGTCTCGACCTGTCGGACGGATTCAAGCCGCACACCTCGCATTGGGGCGTCTTCTCCGCGCGTCAGGGCGCGGCCGGGCTGGAGGTCAGGGCCTATGCGGGCGACCCGGATCCGAACGGCATCATCGACAATTTTCCCGGCGCACTCCGCCACCAGGCGCGCATTGCCCAGCCTGCGATCCGCCGCGGCTGGCTGGAGCGCGGCCCGGGCCCCGACGATCGCCGCGGCCGCGACGAGTTCGTCTCCGTCAGCTGGGAGAAGGCGCTCGATCTCCTGGGGGACGAGCTGTGCCGCATCCGAGACACGCGCGGGCCGGGCGCCGTGTTCGGTGGCTCCTATGGCTGGTCGAGCGCCGGCCGCTTCCATCACGCCCAGAGCCAGGTGCATCGCTTCCTCAACATCGCGATGGGCGGCTATGTGCGATCGGTCAACTCCTATTCATCGGGTGCGTCCTCGGTGCTGCTGCCGCAGATCCTGGCCGGCTACGAGGACATCACCAAGCGCAACGTCACCTGGGAGCAGATCGCTGATCACACCGAGGTCGTGCTGGCATTCGGCGGCATGGCGCTGAAGAATTCCATGGTGGCCGGCGGCTCGATCAGCAAGCATGTCGAGCGCGGCGCGATGGCGGCTGCGCGCCGGCGCGGCTGCGAGTTCGTCCTGGTCAGCCCGCTCCGCGACGATCTGCCGGTCGAGGCCGGCGCCGAATGGATCACCTGCGTGCCCGGCACCGACACTGCGCTGATGCTCGGCATCGTCCACACGCTCGTGAGCGAAAGCCTGCACGACCAGGCCTTCCTCGATCGCTACACCGAGGGCTGGCCGGTCTTCCTGCGCTATCTCACCGGCGAGAGCGATGGGCAAGCAAAGCATGCCGAATGGGCCGCCGCGATCTGCGGCGTCGAGGCGGATACGATCCGCAAGCTGGCGCGGCGTCTTGCCCGGAAGCGCGCGCTCATCACCGTCTCCCATTCGCTTCAGCGCGCCGAGCATGGCGAGCAGCCGGTGTGGATGGGCATGGTGCTGGCGGCAGCGCTCGGCCAGATCGGCCTTTCCGGCGGCGGCTACGCCTATTCGTTGGGTGCGATCGGCTATTACGGCCGCCGTGTCAACGACGTGCCGGGGCCGACGCTGGGGCAGGGCCGCAACGGTGTCGCGGATTTCATCCCGGTGGCGCGCATCGCCGACATGCTGCTCAATCCCGGCAGCACGTATCGCTATAACGGCGAGACGCGCACCTATCCGGACATTCGTCTGGTCTACTGGGCGGGCGGCAATCCCTTCCATCACCACCAGGACATCAACCGCTTGCGCAAGGCGTTCGCGCAAGTAGAAACATTCGTCGTGCACGAGCTCGCATGGACCGCCACAGCCCGTCACGCCGACATCGTGCTGCCCTCGACCATGACGCTCGAACGCGCGGACATCGGCTATTCCAGCAACGATCCGCTCATGGTCGCAATGCACCGGATCGCCGAGCCGTTTGGGCTCGCGCGCGACGACTACGAGATCTTTGCCGATCTCGCCGAACGCCTCGGGGCGCGCGAACCCTTCACCGAAGGACGCACGTCGCGGCAGTGGCTGGAACATCTCTACGAGCCGACCCGCGCCTCGCTGGCCAAGCGCGGCTTCGAAGCTCCGAGCTTCGACGAGTTCTGGGCGCGCGGCAGCCTGGTCGTGCCCCAGCAGCCCGATGACGGTGGCCGGCTGCGCCGCTTCCGCGAGGATCCGGTCAATCACGCGCTGCCGACGCCGAGCGGGCGGATCGAGATCTTCTCGACCAAGATCGCAGGTCATGGCGATGCGGATTGTCCCGGCCATCCGGTCTGGCTCGACAAGACCGATACGCCCAAGCCCGGAGCGCCGTGCTTCCTCGTCGCCAACCAGCCGGTGACGCGCCTGCACAGCCAGCTCGATTTCGGCGGACATTCGCTTGCCGCAAAACATCGCGGCCGCGAGGTCGCGCGTATGAACCCGGTTGATGCGGTCGCGCGCGGCATCAAGGATGGCGACATCATTCGCCTGTTCAACGCGCGCGGCGCGTGCCTTGCCGCCGTCCGCGTCACCGACGGCATCGCGCCCTGCGTGGTCCAGCTTCCGACCGGCGCCTGGTACGATCCGATGGATCCCGAAGACGAGGCGCCGCTCTGCGTCCACGGCAATCCGAACGTGCTGACCCGCGACATCGGCACCTCCTCCCTGGCGCAGGGCTGCACCGGTCAGTTGACGACCGTCGAGGTGGAGAAGTTCACCGGCAATCTGCCGCCGATCCGGGCGTTCGATCCGGTGTAGCGGTTGGCTCAAGGCTGGATTCCCCGTTCTCGCGGGGAATGACAGTGGAACTTTGAGGATGGCGATGTGGAACAGTGCGCCTCGATCCTCGATGCGTGCCCCGGACGCAGCGCAGCGTCTCGTCGACGATGCGCTGCAGAGCCGGGCCCATCTCATTGCGTGCAACGTATAGCCGTGTAGGTTCGCGCCGCAAGCTCGCGTGTTGCAGCTTGTCCGGGATACGAGGACTTGCAGGGGTGAGATCAACGCGGGAGCATCAAACGACAAAAAAGGGGCATCCCCCGGAATCCCCTCGGCCAGCCGTCTGCCGGATCATCTATGCAGCGACGCTGGCGATCCAATCCCGGTCCGGAGACGCGCGCCGCCTCGGCCGCGATTCGACCTCGAGCTGTCCACCCGCGTTGGCAAGGCGCCACCGTGCCGGCGATTGACCGCTGATGCGCTTGAAGACGGTCGAAAAATGCGCCTGCGTGCTGAAGCCCACGGAAAGGGCGATCTCCGCCAATGGCCGCTCGGTGGTCGCGAGGAGCGTCTTGGCATGCTCGACCCGCTGCGTCAGCAGATATTCGCGGGGACGATAACCGGTCGCGGCACGGAATTGCGCCGCAAAGTGCATCCTGGACAGGCCGGCGACATTGGCGAGCTCGGACAGGCTGATGCAGCGGTCGAAATGATCGGCGATGTGCTGCTCGACGCGCCGCAACCGCCATTTCGGCAAGGCATTGACCTTGACGCGCGGCAGCTCCATCCGGGTGAGATGCATCGCCAGGGTCTGGCCGATGCAGCTTGTAAACTGCCGATCCGCGGCATCACCATGTTCGATCAGAGCCTTGGCGAGCTCGGCGGCGAGCGGATCGCGCAACAGCACGAGGTCGTTCAGCCCGTCGGCGTGCGCTCGAAGATGGTCCGTGGAGATGTGGACGTGCAGGAATGCGCACGGCGACTGGAATTGTGCGCCGAGCGGCTTCGACGGGGCGGTGACATAGAGTGACCCGGCCGGCATGGCGCCTTCGAAGACGATCCGGCCATCCCGTGTCAGCTTCGCACGCGTGGCCTTCAGGGCAATGCCGACAAAATAGCGATCGTCCGGCGTCGTCGTTTCGTGCGACGAGTTGCTCCGCGGATCATCCCATCGCGAGATCGTGATGTCTTCGATCATGCCCTCCGGAGTGAGATCGATCTGGCGCCATTGGCTCTCCCGGGCGATCGCCTGTGTGGGGCGAAGACCCTCGTGATCCTGCGGGGCGATCGGAAAATCAATCCAGGCATGCGCCACGTGCAAGTTGCTCGACATCGTTCGTCCTCTCCTGGTTTTGCCGTTGCTTGCAACGACCGGAAGGCGCGCAAACCAGTGCTTTCCATGCTGAGAGGATAAACGTGAGCTGGCCAGGACGCCCGTTAGTGGTGATTAGGAACTGTTAGATTCTGTGGGCGTGCATCAGGTGTGACAGCTCGTCGCAGACGGCCCGGTTAGGACCAATTTGTCATGCATTTGCGCGGGCCGGAGGGGCCTGAGGAGAGCGCATCGCGTAGACCGACGCGCCGGTGCGAGACCGCTGCAATGCCTTCACTGGACCTCGCAGCGGCGCCTTGTATAGTTGCGCCGCGTTTCGAAGAAGCAGGCAAGATGAGCGCGATGTGACCGAGCTTTCGGCAGGACATGGCCGCCGTAGCGGCGACACTGGTCCGATCCTTGATCTCGATGCCGTCTCGTTCGGACCGTTCTCGCTGCGCTCGCGGCTGCTGGAGAAGGACGGCGTACCGGTCAAGCTCGGCAGCCGGGCGATGGACATTTTGCGCCTGCTCGTCAGCCGTGCCGGCGAGGTGGTGCCGAAGAACGAGATTCTCAGCTACGCGTGGTCCGGCCTCTCCGTCGAGGAGATCAGCTTGCGAGTCCATGTCGCGGAGCTGCGCAAGGCGCTCGGCGACGGCAAGGACGGCGCCCGCTACATCACCAACATCCCGAGCCGGGGCTATTGCTTCGTCGCGCCCGTGCGGCGTGGCGAACGTGCAGAGCCGCCTGTGACCGCGTCGCGGCCACCCGAAGCATCCGCCCCGCCACCGGCTCTGCCGCGTCGCCTGGATCGGATGGTCGGGCGGGACGACGTCGTGGCCGATCTGGCAACGCGCCTGCTCCGTGATCGCTTCGTCACGCTGCGGGGGCCGGGCGGCATCGGCAAGACCACCATTGCTGCCGCGCTCGCGCATGACATGTGCGACAGGTTCGAGGGCAGCGTCCATTTTCTCGAATTCGGTCCGCTGCAGGACGCCGCGCTGGTCGCGAGCACGGTTGCCGCCGCGCTGGGCCTCGTCGTGCATCACAACGATCCCGCAGGCAGCATCGTCAATTTTCTGCGCGGCCGACGGCTGCTGCTCGTTTTCGACAGCTGCGAGCACGTCATCGACGAGGTCGCGCGTCTCGCAGAAGCCATCTACCGTGAGGCGCCTGGCGTCGCCATCCTCGCGACCAGCCGCGAGTCGCTGCTGGTGGAAGGGGAGCAGATCCTCGAGTTGGCCCCCTTGCCGGGTCCGCCGCAGGACGCCCGCCTCAGCGCTGGCGAGGTCTTGAACTATCCCGCTGCGCGTCTGTTCGTGGACCGCGCCGTCGCGGCGGGCCATCGGGACGACATCACGGACGAGGATGCGGAGGTCCTGGTCCGGATCTGCGGCAAGCTCGACGGCATCGCGCTCGCGATCGAGCTGGCCGCCGCGCGCGTCGGTCTCTACGGATTGCGCGAGATGGCGGCGATGCTCGACAGCCATCTCCAGCTCGAATGGCGCGGGCGGCGAACGGCGCCGCCGCGCCAGCAGACGCTCGGCGCCACGCTCGATTGGAGCTTTGGCCTGATCGGCGAGAGCGAGCGCATCGTGTTTCAGCGCCTCGCCGTCTTCGCAGCCCCCTTCACGTTGCAGGGTGCGGTCGCGGTGGCGGCTGACGCGGCGACGGCGGAGGATCGCGTCGTCCATGCGCTGGAGCAACTCGTGGTCAAGTCGCTGGTGTCGGCGCAACCGGACGGCGCGTCGCGGCGCTATCGCCTGCTTGACGCAACGCGTGCCTATGCCATGCACAAGCTGGCCGACGGCGGCGAGGCCGATGCAATCGCGCGCCGTCATGCCGTATATGTTCAGCGAACGCTCGAAGCCGGCATGACGGAGCCGGGCAGCCGAGACCAAGCGTCCCGCGCGCAGGAGCGGGCGGGCCTGCTCGCCGACACCCGCGCGGCACTGGCATGGAGCTACGCCAATGCTGACGGCGCCGGCCTGCGCGTGCCGCTCGCGGGTAGCTGCACGAGGCTGTTCGTCGAGCTCAATTTGCTGAACGAAGCGCGCATATGGTCCGATCGGGCACTCGCGGCGCTCGACGAGGCCGAGCGGGGCGGCAGATGGGAGCTCGAGCTCCAGTCGACGCTCGGTCACGCCCTCATGTTCACCGAGCGCAACAGCGAGCATGCGGAAGCGGCGCTCAGGCGTGGCCTGGAGATTTCGGAGGCGCTCGGCGACCACGCAAATACATTCCGGCTGCTGTCGCGGCTGAATATGTTCTACCGTCGGACCGGCGGCTATCGGCATCTGGTGCCGACTGCGCGCCACGCCGAACGGATTGCCCACCTGATCGGCGATACCGCAGGCGTTGCCGGCAGCAAGGCGCTCCTCGGCGTGTCCTATCACCTCGCCGGGGACCAACTCGAGGCCCAGGCCCATCTCGACGAGGGCCTGCGCGACGACGCCGCGCTGCGTGGCACTCAACCCGGACATTTCGCCTATTCGCGCACGCCGCAGATTCCGCTCGCGCGCGTGCTATGGCTGCGCGGCTTTCCCGATCGTGCGCTCGAATGCATTCGCCCGCTCGTCGGCGCGTCAGCGCCGCGCGACGCGGTCATGCATTGTATCGCATTGTGCTGGTCCGCCTCGGTGTTCGGCTGGGTTGGCGACTGGTCCTCCGTCGAGGCCATGACCGGTCGCCTGGCGAGGCATGCGAACCTGCACGGGCTCGTTCCTTACGAAGCCGTCGCGAGCGGCTTTAGGGCGCAGAACATGATCGCCCGCGGCGAGGTCCCTGGCGGCATCGACCTGTTGCGGACTGCGCTCCCGCGTCTGCACGCGGATCGCTACGAACTCTACGCATCGGCGTTCGCTGCCGATCTGTCCAAGGGATTGGCGGCACTCGGACGGCTGCCGGACGCGCGAGAGGTGCTGCACGAGACCATTGCGCGGATCGAGCAGGGAGGCGGCGCCTTCGACATGCCGGAGCTGCTCCGTTTGCGGGGAGAGCTCGAGGCGCATGGCGGAGACCTCGCAGCTGCCGAGGCAAGTCTGGTCGCGTCGGCGACGCTCGCCGAGCACCAGGGCGCATTGTCCTGGCAGTTGCGAACCGAGATGTCGCTGGCGCGGCTGCGAGACCGGCAGGGTGTGCCAGATTCGCTTGAGCGGCTCGCCAGCACCTACGCCCGATTCTCCGAGGGGTTCGAGACCGCCGATCTCAGGGCGGCACGGCTGATGCTGAGTCAGCCGGCCTGATCACACGCGGTCGGAAATCCCGAGCCTAAAGCGCGATGCGATTAGGATGAATCGTCATCGCGCTTTGGGTTGTTGTTTAAGCATGATCTTTTCGGAAAACCGCTGCGCACTTTTCCGGATCATGCCTTAGCCCTTGTCCAGGCGCGCAAGGAAGCCGCGAACGAGCGCGGCGATCTCGTCGGTGGCTTCATCCAGCGCGAAGTGGCCTGCCTCCAGGATGTGAACCTCGGCATCCGGCACATCGTCGCGATAGGCTGTGGCGCCGGCGACGCTGAAAGACGGATCGTATTTGCCCCAGACCACCAGCGTCGGCGGCCGCGTCTTGCGCAACCAGTCCTGCCATTTGGGATAGGAGGCGACGTTGGTCCGGTAATCCAGGAACAGCGTGGCCTGGATCTCGGCCTGGCCGGGACGAGTCAGGAACGCGTATTCGTCGTTCCAGGTGTCGGGGTCGTAGCGTTCGGGGTGCGGACTTGAGCCGAGATGCCGCTGACGCGTCGCCGCCAGCGAGGTGAAATTGGCCTTGAGCGCCTCGAGCTCGTGTGCCGGGTCGGCCCAGTACCTGCGACGCGCCTCCCAGAGCGGGCTCAAGCCCTGCTCGTGCGACACCGCATTCTGGATGATGAATCCGCGGACACGTTCGGAATGCGCCAGCGCCATGCGGAAGCCGACAGGACCTCCGTAGTCCTGCATGAACAGCACGTATTTGCCGAGACCGAGCTTCGTCGTGAGTTCTTCGATCACGCCGGCGATGTTGTCGAACGTGTAGGTGAACGCGGACGGCGGCGGCGCGCTGCTGTTGCCGAAGCCGGGATAGTCAGGTGCGATCACGTGATATCTGTCGGCGAGCAGCGGCAGCAGAGGTTCCCACATCCGCGACGAGGAGGGGAAGCCGTGCAGCAGCAGCACGGTCGGTGCGTCGGCGGGGCCGGCCTCGCGATAGAAGATCTCGAGGCCCTGGATATCGACGGTGTGATAGCTGATCGAACGCCGGCTCGATCGCAGGTCTTGTGCCGAGGCGTGCGCAGTCGTGCAGGCCAGGGCCGCCGAGAGTGCAAGGGTAGCTGGAACCTTCATGTCATTGCTCCGATGTCACGCTGCGGCCCGACCGTCCGCGGCGGCGCTTCGGCGCGCAGCCGCCTCCGCGCGTCGGACCACGTCCGTGAGCTCGGGTGTGAAGCTTTCGTCGTCGTCCTCGATGTGTCCGGTCAGCCGCGCGGTGATCTCCTGGAACACCCAGCCGTTGCCGTCGGGATCGTTGAACGAGGCGTAGGACGCATAGCTCTTCCGCTGCGGATTGGGGCCGGCCGCGAGATCGCTCGCACTGGCATGGTGGAATATGCCAACCGGATCGTGGAATGGTTCGCTGACTGCGATGCAGCGGCGGCGCAGGTCGGCACATGAGGCTTCGATGTCGGACACGATGAGATGGAGCCCCTGCAGCGAGCCGGGCGCCGCCGTGGTCAGGTTGCTGCCAAAAATCACCGAACACCCGGAGCCCGGCGGCGTGAACTGGATGACGCGATAGTTGTTCGTGCCGGCGTAGTCGATGTCGAGCCGCCAGCCGAGATCGGCATAGAAGCGCTTGGCCCGCTCGACGTCCGAGACCGGAAGGACGACGGCCTCGAACTTCATGTCGAGCGTATCAGTGGCTACGGGTTCGTGGAGCCCCGCTTCGAGTATGTCGACGTCCTGCTCGACGGTACCGCCGCTGATACCGATGCCGGCGACAAGCTGTCCGTCGATGTGCAGCGGCGCTCCACCGCCCATCGAGCAGAATCGTCCGCCCGCAACACCCATCAGTGGGAACAATGGCTGTCCGGGTTGCACCATCGGGGAAAGCTCGGTGGTTCGAAGCCCGACCAGCGCGGACGTGTAGGCCTTCCGCTCCGACAGCTCGAGCGAGAAGGCCGGCGCGCCGTTCATGCGGTGCTTGAGAACGGTGTTGCCGTGAATGTCGATGATGCAGATTGCAACCGGTATCTTGGCCTGTACCGAGTGCGCTTCGATGCGCTCTGCGATCGTCTTCGCGTAGGAAAGCAAGTCCATGATCGTGTCCTCTCGAGAGATGTTCCGCGGCGTCGAGAGGCGCCATCGCCGGCGTCTCACCAGATGTGACCGCGGCCGGGATTTACGAAGCCTTCGCCATCGGCTTGCCCCTGAGAGCAGCCAGCAGCGCCTGCGCGGCCGGACCCGACGAATGTGGGTTCTGGCCCGTGATCAGCAGGCCGTCGCTGACGACATGGGGCAACCAATTGGCCTTCTTCGAGAAGGTCGCACCGAGGCGCAGCATCTCGTCCTCGACCAGGAAGGGCACCACCTTGGTGAGTCCGACTTCCTCCTCCTCGCCATTGGTGAAGCCGGTCACCTCCCTGCCCTGGACCAGTGGCTTGCCGTCCGGGGTCTTGACGTGGCGCAGCGCGGCCGGTGAATGGCAGACGATCGCGACGTGCTTGCCGGCGGCAAGGAAGGACTCGATCAGTTTGACCGAGTTCGGGTCTTCGGCGAGGTCCCACATGGGGCCGTGGCCGCCGGGGTAGAACACCGTGTCGAAATCCTCCTGCCTGATGCTGTCGAGGCGAAGCGTCTTGTCGAGCTGTGCCTCCGCCGCCGCGTCCTGCTCGAAGCGCAGCGTCAGGTCGGTGCGGAACTCGGGCTCGTTGCTTTTGGGGTCAAGCGGCGGACGTCCGCCCTTGGGCGAAGCGAGCGTGATCTCCGCACCGGAATCCTTGAACACGTAATAGGGCGCAGCAAGCTCTTCGAGCCAGAAGCCGGTCTTGCGTCCGGTGTTGCCGAGCTGATCGTGGGAGGTGAGGACCATCAATACTTTCATAACCGTTCTCCTTGGGTGCCGTTGCCGCGATGACGCGTTCCAGCGAGGTGGAGACGCATCAGCCTGGGTCTCGTTCGAGCGCACGTCGTTCGTTGCTCGCGAGTGCAGTCTGCCTCCGAGGCCGTCTGTTGGCTCGTTATGTATTGTTAGGCGTTGAGAGGCAGAGTAGCCGCCGCTCCCGCGGGGGCTCGTCCCTACTCGAAGACGGCGTCGAAGATCTCGACGTCCATCAGCACGGGCTTGGCGATTACCGTTCCGTCAGGCTGCAGCGTCTGCACGCGTCGAAGTGTCGGCACTACGATGCCGCCGAAGCTGTCATGAGCCCAGGAGTAATGTGCGACTTTGTTTCCGAAGAGATCGTGGTCCGTCCGCCGTTGCAGGGCGCTCTCGTCGAAATAGAAGATCTGTTCAGGCGCGAGCGTGATAAGGCGCGGGGGGAATTGCGCCCGAAGCCGCCGCCACGTTTCGGCGCCCTCACGCCAGGGCGGCAGCTCCTCGACCGTGACGTCGGGATCGGCGAGCAGGAACGGGTTGGTCAGATAGTTCCAGATCGCGACGCCGCAGAAGAAGACCAGATGCAGTTCGTCCGCAAGCGCCGGCAAGCCGGCCTCGGTAAACGCGAGGCTCGGGTTGCGCCAGGTCCGCAGGACTTCACCATCCAGGCTCTCGATCGTGATCGCGTCGGGTTGAAAGGAGCCGGCGTGTTCACCTCCGGTGATGCCGGTGAACCGGAGCGACTGCGCGCGGGTCGAGCCTTCCGCGGTCACGTCCTTGAATTCCCGGGCATGTCCGGCGCTGGAGAACAGCGATCCGCCGACGGAAAGGTGGAGCGTGAACCGGTTCAAGCTGTTCCAGTGGGCCAAGCCGCCGCTGGCATCGATTACGTCGTCAAGAAGCGCCATGTCCCGCCATATCCACCATGAAGTGTCGCCACCATGGCGGGGCGTAGGCGGCTTGGCGTGTTAGAAGTTGTTAGGACTTGCGAGCGCGCGCGTTGGCGGTATCTCGTTGAAGATGCTCTCAATTCAGGGCGGCGAGGAGGCCCTTTGCTGCGACCAGATCGGGGGTCTGGAGCCCCTCTTGGTAGCGCGCGACGAGCGGGGCGAGCAAGTCGCGTGCGTCGCCGGCTTTTCCGGCCTGGCGCCAGATGCGGCCGAGGCTGATCGCGCCTCGGAGCTCCCAGCCGACCGCGCATTGTCGCTGCGCCAGATCGAGCGATGTGCGCAAGCAGCTCTCGGCCTCCACGGCGCTGCCCGACCGGGCGAGGATGTCGCCCTTGACCCTGAGCATCTCCGGCATGTCAAAGGACTCCCCATGATCGGGGATCTGGGCGATCGCCTCGTTGATCGTCTGCAAGGCTTCGTCGGGCTGATTCTGGGAAGCGAGGCCTTCCGCGAGTGCCGTCGCAAACACGGTCGTCATGATCCGGTGCCGCGTCGCGTACAACGTCGCCTGACTGCGGCGAAGGTGCTCGATGCCCGCGGCAACGTCGCCGCGGCGCAGCAGCAGCTCGCCCTTCTGGCCGATGCCGACCGCGTGATAGGGCCCGAGGAAGTGCCGCGCCGAATGGTCGATCAGCCGCTCGATCAGGATTTCGGCGTTGTCCCAGTCGCCGACCCAGAGGAACACGTAAATCGTCCAGATCAGGGAGATGCCGAGGGTCAGCGGCTGTTCGAGCAGCTCGGCCTCGCGAACGGTGTATCTGGCGGCCTCGACCGCACGCTCGGGCCGGCCGGTGAGCCAGAGTCCGCGCGCCAGCGCCACCAGCGCAACGATGCGGTCGTCATATCCGAGATGGCCGATGTTCAGCCGTTGCGAGCCGGGATTGTGCACCATCGCGCTCTCGCAGAACCGAACCGCCTTGTCCTGGTTGCCGATCAGATGATGCGCGACGCCCAGCATCCATTCGACGTTGAACGTGGCGGCGGGATCGTTGAGTTTTCGCGCGACGCTCTCGCCCTGTTCGCCGATTCCGAGCGCGCCGTGAAAGTCTCCGACCCTGGTGAGATAGATGTGCAATCCGCGCAGCAGCCAGAGCTGCCAGTGCAGGTCCTCGAGCTCCCGGGCAAGCTGGAGACTGCGCGTGAACGCCGACCGGACCGCTTCGGTGTTGCCCTGCGTGAACATCACGGAGACGCCGAGCGCGGCCTGCAAGGTCATCTCCTGGCGGCCGTCCACGGCATTCGTATCGAGTGACGCCAGAGCCTGCCGGGTCCAGCGGTAGCATTCCGTCAGCAAGGTCAGTTCGAGGAAGAACTGCGCCGCCGAGGCCGCCAGATCCACGCCGATCGTCCGATCGCCGCTCTCCGAAAAGCTGAAGGTCAGCGCGGCCCTGACATTCGGCAAATGGTCGGCATAGGGAAGGAAGCCGCCCGCGCTCTGCATGCCCCTGGATTTGAGGGCAATGTCATGCAGGAAGTCGCGGAAATATTCGGCGTGGGCGCGCGCGACGCGGTCCGCTTCCCCATTCTCGACGAGCTTGTCCGCAGCGAAGGCGCGGGTGGTGTCGAGCAGGCGGTAGCGCAGCCGCCGCTCCGCAGGCGAGGTCGCGATCAGGGATTTGGACAGCAGGTTCGAAATCGCCTCGGCGGCTTCGGGCTCGCTTATCCCCTGGCAGGACGCGACGGCAAGCGCGGCCTCCAGCGTGAACGGCCCGACGAACACCGACAATCCGCGCAGCGTCGCGCTTTCGGCCGGCGGCAGCAGGTCGTAGCTCCAGGCGAGCGCCGCGCTCAAGGTCTGATGCCGCGGAATTGCGGTGCGCCGTCCCCGCCACAGCAGCGAGAAGCGACTGTCCAGCAGCGAGGCGGTCCCGGAAATGCCATAGGCGTTCACACGTCCGGCCGCGAGCTCGATCGCGAGCGCAATGCCGTCCAAGCGCCGGCAGATCTCGGCGACGAGCGGCGCGTCCTCCTCGCGGAGTTCGAATTCGCTCAAACTCTCGGCAATGCGTTCCACGAAGAGCTGGCTTGCGGGATAGGCAAGGATGTCAGCGATGCCGAGCCCGTCGCGCTCCGGCGGGCAATCCAGCGGAAACAGCCGATGGACGCGTTCACCTTCTGCGCGAAAGGATTCGCGGCTGGTGGCCAGGATGTGCAACTGCGGGGCCTCGCGGACCAGGCGCTCAGCCACAGGGGCGAGTTCGTCGAGGATATGCTCGCAACTGTCGAGCACAAGCAGGATGCGCCGGCTATGCAGGACCGTCAGCAGATCCGGTATCGGGTCCTCGGAACTGACGGTCAGGCCCAGCGCGGCTGCAATCGTGCCGGGGACGAGCCGGGCATCCGTCAGCGCGCCGAAATCGACGAAACACACCTGGCCGTCGAAGGCCGCGAGCTCGCCCTGCGCGACAGCGAGTGCGACCGACGTCTTGCCGATCCCGCCGGGGCCGACGATCGTGACGAAGCGATGCTGGGCAAGCTCGGCGGAAATCCTCTCGACCGCACCGTCCCGGCCGATCATCTTCGCGAGCGGCGAGGGCAGCGAGGAGGGCGAAGCGGCGGGCGGGCTCGTCCGGTTCTCCGATGCTGCGGGCCGGAGCAGCGGAGCCGTGAAACAATAGCCGCGTCCCGGGACGTTGACGACGTAGCGGGAGCCTTCGCCCGCATCGCCCAAAGCCTTGCGCAGCGTCGTGATGTGGAAGCGCAGGCTGCCTTCGTCCACGTTCACGTCGGCCCAGATGCGCTTGATCAGCTCCCGCTTGTCAATGACCTCTCCGGCGCGCTCGGCAAGAAAAATGAGGATGTCGAGCGCACGGCCGCCGAGGTGAAGCGGGGCGCCGTCCTTTTCGAGCAGCCGCGACTTCACGAACAGGCGGAACGGCCCGAAGGCAATGACCGAATCCTGCTCGTTACTGTCCGGCACGGGCCAACAATTCCAATCAATGAGCTGAAGTCTGCAATTTGATTACCAGATCGAGGCGTCCAGTAAACCGGCCGAAAGTGGCGAAATCGCGTGGCGACCGCTGATCGCACCGGGACGTGTGTCGCAAATTTTGCTTAAACGCGAGCAGTTTGCGACGCGAGTGCGACAATTCGTCAGCGCGCCTGACCCTCGAGGCGCGGGTGTCCGCCGCGAGATCGCGGGCGCCGCCGATCATAACAGAATCTTGCAACGTCTAACGGGCAAAACGCGCGCGATGCGTCCAGTATGGCCTTCGAGTGAGATCCTGTTTCAACGGGGAGGCTATGATGTCCAGTATCGGTGCTCGGCCGAACGACCACGTCGCTCGACCACGATTCGTCGCCAGTCCCGATGATCAGACGCGTGATTGGGAGCTCGTGCTGCGGGAGTCCCACCATCGCATGAAGAACACGCTGACGCTGCTCGGTGCCTCGGTCCGCCGCGACTTCACGCGCGCGAGCAAGAGGGATGTGTCGCTGGTGATGGACCGGCTCGAGCGGCGCATCGTCGCCTTCGGCCGGCTCTATCAGCTGCTGTCCGACAACGACGATCCGTCGACGATCGCCGTGGAGCCGTTCTTCGAAAACCTGTGTGGAGCCCTCTCCGAAGCGGTGCTGGAGCCGGCAGGCATCCGCTGCGAAGCCGCAATCGAGAGCAGCGGGCTGCCGGCCGCTCAATGTCATCGGCTCGCGCTGATGCTCACCGAACTGGTCACCAACGCGGCAAAGCACGCTTTCCCGAACAGGAGCGATGCGCTGATCCGCATCGAATTGGCGAGCCGCGACGGCGCCTGGCTCTGCACGGTGGCCGACAACGGCATCGGTGCGACCGGTCCGCTTCAGGGCACCGGCAGCCGGATCCTCGAAGGACTCGCACGCAGCATCCACGCGCGGTTGCACGGCGAGGCGGGGCAGGGCGGCACGCGGGTGACGATCGTGATGCCGACTGTCGCATGAAGCCCTTCCAGGTATGCAACCGCGTCTCACGTCAAGGGAGTTCGACATGACCACCACCGAAATCGATCGCGAAGCCGGGACCGGGCCCTCGACAGCGCGGAGCGTCGACTTGAAGCTCGAGGTCGTCGTGATCCCCGTGTCCGACGTCGACCGTGCCAAGGCGTTCTACGCGCGCCTCGGCTGGCGGCTGGATGCCGATTTTTCGTCAGGCGAGGACTGGCGCGTGATCCAGTTCACGCCGCCGGGCTCGGCCTGCTCGGTGATCTTCGGCAGGAACGTGACGGCCGCAGCGCCCGGCTCGGCGCGAGGCCTGTACCTGATCGTCTCCGACCTGGAAGCCGCCCGGCAGGAGCTGCTCGGCCGCGGCGTCGAGGTCAGCGAGCCATTCCACGGTGCCGGCGACGTTCATGCCGGGCCCGACGAACCGTATCTGTTCGGCAGCGTTCGGCTCGGCGGTGCCGACCCGAAGCGCGGCAGCTACAGCACGTTCGCATCGTTCAGCGACCCCGACGGCAATGGCTGGCTGTTCCAGGAGGTCACGGCACGACTGCCCGGGCGTATCGCGGGCGGCGCCACGACATTCGCTTCGACGACCGATCTGGCCGCGGCGCTGCGCCGCGCCGCGGCCGCGCATGGCGAGCACGAGACGCGGAGCGGCGGACACGACGAGAACTGGCCGGACTGGTACGCCGACTACATCGTCCGCGAGCAGGCCGGCCAGCCGCGGCCGTCGTGAATTGCAGGCCAACGCAGCTCCTGACTTTAGCCGATACGGCGCGCGACGACTGACCTCGTCGCGCGCCGTGCCGCATCGACATCGCCTGTTCTGGTCGTCGCGCGGACTCGCAAGGGCTAACGAGGCCTAACAAGCCATAACGAGCAAATCGGACTTGCCCGCGCCAATGTCTGCACAGAACGAACCGACGTGCCGCTCTCGAACCCGATCCCCGGCACCGGTCGAAGCAAGGGAGATCCAAATGACGACGCAAGTCCGCACCGACATCCTCAACCCCGATCGCCGTCAATTGCTGAGCCAGGCTGCGATGGGCGCGGTTGCAAGCGTGTCGAGCCTGCTGCCGCTGCAGCCGGCGAGGGCGGCTGCGAACGGCACGATCCGCCCGTTCCACGTGAACGTGCCCGAGGCGGACCTGCTCGACCTCCGTCGTCGTCTCGCGGCCACCCGCTGGCCGGATCGCGAGATCGTCACCGATCAATCGCAGGGGGTGCAACTGAGGACGGTGCAGGAGCTCGTGCGCTACTGGCAGAGCGACTACGACTGGCGCAAGATCGAAGCGCGGCTGAACGCTCTGCCGCAATTCGTCACCGACATCGACGGCGTCGATATCCATTTCATTCACGCCCGCTCGCGGCACGAGAATGCGCTGCCGATGATCGTCACGCATGGTTGGCCCGGCTCGATCATCGAGCAGATGAAGATCGTCGGCCCGCTCACTGATCCGACCGCGCACGGCGCCAGGGCTACGGACGCGTTCGATCTGGTGATCCCCTCGCTGCCCGGCCACGGATTTTCGGGCAAGCCGACGGAGCTCGGCTGGGATCCCCAGCGCATCGCGCGAGCCTGGATTGTGCTGATGAAGCGGCTCGGCTATAGCCGCTATGTCGCGCAAGGCGGCGATTGGGGCAATGCCGTCACCGAGCAGATGGCGCTGATCGCACCGCCCGAGCTGCTCGGCATCCACACCAACATGCCTGCGACCGTGCCCGACGACATCGCCAAGGCGCTTCAGCCGGGCGGAGTGCGGCCGTCGAATCTCTCGACCGACGAGCGCATCGCCTACGACCAGCTCGACGACTTCTACAAGCATGGTCTCGGCTACGCGATCGAGATGTCGAACCGGCCGCAGACGCTCTATGGCCTCGTGGACTCGCCGGCAGGCCTTGCGTCCTGGATGCTCGATCACGATGCGCGCAGCGCCGCGATGATCGCGCGCGTCTTCGACGGCAAGACCGAAGGCCTGTCGCGGGACGATGTGATCGACAACATCACGCTCTACTGGCTCACCAACACAGCGGTGTCGTCGGCGCGGCTGTACTGGGAGAACAAGCTGGTGTTCTTCGCACCGAAGCACGTGAAGATCCCGGTTGCCGTCAGCGTCTTCCCGGACGAGATCTACGCAGCGCCGCGGAGCTGGACCGAGAAGGCCTATCCGAAGCTGATGCACTACAGCCGCCTCGACAAGGGCGGCCACTTCGCAGCCTGGGAGCAGACCACGCTGTTCTGTGCGGAGATGCGCACCGCGTTCCGTCCGCTGCGGCAGTCGATCTGAAATGCGAACACATGCATCAGGAGTGCAAGAGATGAATCGTCCCGAACGCACCTTCACGACCGCAGACATTCGCCTGGAGCGCCGCCTGCCGTCCTACTGGCGTGTCACCTTCGACATGCCGCCGGTGAATATCTTCGGCCCGAAGCAGCTGCCGCTGCTGGGCGACATCATCACGCAGATCGAGACCGATCCGGACGTGAAGGTGGTGGTGTTCGACAGCGCCATCGAGGATTTCTTCATCACCCATTACGATTTCCTCGCGCCGCTGGAAGACTCGCTCAAGATCGCGCCGGGGCCGACCGGCCTTCAGGCGTTGCCCGACATGCTGGTGCGCCTCAGCCGTGCGCCGGTCGTCTCCATTGCCGAGATCCGGGGCCGCGCCACCGGCGTCGGCAGCGAGCTCGCACTCGCCAGCGACATGCGCTTTGCCAGCCGCGAGAAGGCGATCCTGTCGCAATGGGAGGTGGGCGCGGGCCTCGTGCCCGGCGGCGGGCCGATGGCGCGGTTGCCGCGCCTGATCGGCCGCGGCCGCGCGCTCGAAGTGCTGCTCGGCGCGGACGACATCCCCGGCGATCTCGCCGAGCGCTACGGCTATGTCAACCGGTCGCTGCCGGATGCCGAGCTCGACGGTTTCGTCGAGGCGCTCGCGATGCGCATCGCGTCCTTCGACAAGGAGGCAATCGCCGAGACCAAGCGGCTCGTCGACGTCGCGAGCCTGCCGCCCGATGCCGAGATCAAGCCGGAATGGGATGCGTTCCTGGCCGCGCTCGGCCGCCCCGCCAGCCAGACCCGCATCAAAGCGCTGATGGCGCGCGGCTTCCACCGCGCCGGCGATGTCGAGAACCGGCTCGGTTTCCACGTCGGGCAGATCGGCAGCTAGCCGACGGAACCGCTGCGACGTTCGGCCGGTTGGAACGATGATAGGCGGTCGTGCCAATGTCGCCTTCCTCCGGTACCGAGGGCCGGTGCTGAAACCAAACAAGGAGAATTGAGATGATCCGCAAGGCAACGGCAGTCTGGAAGGGCACCGGTCGGGATGGGACAGGTCATTTGACGAGCGAATCCGGCGTGCTCGCGCAGACGCCCTATTCGTTCAAGACCCGCTTCGAGAACGAGAAGGGGACCAATCCCGAGGAGTTGATCGCGGCTGCCCATGCAGGGTGTTTTGCGATGGCGCTGGCCTTTGGCCTTCAGATGGCAGGTTTCACGCCGGACGAACTGTCGACGGAAGCCGCGGTGACACTCGAGCCCGAGGGCAAGGGCTTCAAGATCAGCAAGTCCGCGCTGACCTTGCGTGCAAAAGTGCCGAACCTCGACGAGGCCGGCTTTGCGAAGATCGCCGGCGAGGCCGAGAAGAACTGCCCGGTGTCCAAGGTGCTCAACGCCGCGATCACGCTCGACGCCAAGCTGGGCTGATCGAAACAATGGAGACGCTGCCATGCCGCGCCAGGATCTGCCTCGCCAACATCAGCCGGACGAAGACAGGTTTCGGGCAATCCTGCCCGAGGACGTCGCATGGCAGCCGTTCCCCGCTTTCCCGCCGGGCGCGCGGCTGGCGGTGATGGTCGGCCATCCCTCCGAGCCCGGACCTTACCTGGTCCGGGTGAAGGTGCCCGGCGGCACGAAGCTGATGCCGCACAAGCATCCGGAGGACCGCATCTACACGGTCATGTCGGGCGTCTTCTACATCGGGCTCGGCGAGCGCTTCGATGGCGACAAGGTGAACGCCTATCCGCCCGGCAGCGTCATCGTGCTGCCCGGCGAGACCTGGCATTTTCACTGGGCGAAATCAGGCGAATATGTCACGCAGGTCTCGGCCATCGGGCCGCTGGGCCTCGAATATCACGATGACGTCGATGATCCGCGCTTGCATAGCGCGGGGGACAAGCGCTGAATATCTCAATCAAACCAATGGAGCGGACAGATGACGACAGAACGCGCAGTTTTGGCCGGGGGCTGCTTCTGGGGCATGCAGGATCTCATCCGCAAGCAGCCGGGCGTGGTCTCCACCCGCGTCGGCTATACGGGTGGGCACGTGAAGAACGCCACCTATCGCAATCACGAAGGTCATGCCGAAGCGATCGAGATCATCTTCGATCCCGCAAAGACCAGCTTCCGCAGGATGCTGGAGTTCTTCTTTCAGATCCACGATCCCACCACGCTCAATCGCCAGGGCAATGATCTGGGCACCAGTTATCGCTCCGCGATCTTCTACACGAGCGACGCGCAGAAGCGGATCGCAGAGGACACCATTGCCGACGTCGAGGCGTCCGGCCTGTGGCCCGGGAAAGTGGTGACCGAGGTCGCGCCCGCTGGCGAGTTTTGGGAAGCCGAGCCGGAGCATCAGGATTATCTCGAACGTTATCCTGACGGCTACACCTGCCACTTCATCCGGCCCGACTGGAAGCTGCCGCGGCGTGCGGCTGCTGCCGGAGGTTAGGCTGCCGTCAGGCGCGCAATTGCGCGATCAGGTCGCGCGCAATGCGCATGTCGCGGGTGTCAGCACCCTCGGCGAACGCTCCGCAGACATCGTCGAGAAGCGACAGAGCGTCCGCGCTCCGGCCGGCTCCGGCCATCAATCGCGCGAGACTGGTAGCGCAACGCAGCTGCCAGAAGTGGGCGCCCTGCTGAACCGACATGTCCATGGCCTCGTGCAAGCGTGCCTCGGCGTCGCCTGAGTGCCGCACGCTTCTGAGCATCAGCTCTGCCTTGATGCGAGTCAGCTCCGGCAGATACCAGAGCTCCTGCCGGTCGTTGCAGCGGGTCAGGACGTCGTCGATCACGTCGAGGCCGCGGTCGATCTGGTCGGCTTCCAGGAAACCCGCAGCAAGCTCGCCGAGCAAGGGAAGAAATCGCGGCAGGAAGCGCGCATCGCCGGCGCGATTGAGTTCTTCGCGCAGCAGCGGCAGGCCGATCGCGACCTCGCCGCGCTTGGCGACGACTGCCGCATTGAAGGCCCTTGCCCACAGGCCCCACAGCCGGATCGCGTGCCGATCGGTGTGCTCGAGCAGCTCGCGGCCGTAGCGTTCCGCGGCGTCGAGATCGCCGGCCCAGAAGGCGATCGGGCATGCGGCCTGGCCGAGCACGCTGCAGAAGGTCAGGGCGTGGCCGTTGGCTCGGCCTTCCTCGATGTTTCTTGTCGCCAGCGCCTGCGCCTGGTCGGCGAGGCCTTGAAGCCACAGGATGCGGGCCCGGAAATATTGCGTCGATATTCTGAGGTCGAGCGGGAAGATCTTCGGCTTCTCCGCCAGCACATGCAGCGAGCCGTGGACGCGGTCGATGCGGACCCGGGCCTCGTTCTGGTCGCCGAGATAATGCAGCGCGACGGCCATCAGCCGGTCGCCCAGCATGAGATCGGTTCTGTCGGGCGAGTTCGCCGCCGCATTCGCAAAGCGCTCGGCGAGCACGCGGGCCCTGCCGAACTGCCCGTTGTTGAACTGGTCGATGCACAGGCCCCAGAGCGCGCGCAGCCGGAAATCCTTGTCATCGAGCCTGTCCGCCAGCTCGAGAGTCGTCTCCAGGATCGGGCGCGCCTCGCGCGCGCGACCCTCGCCATACATCAGCGACCAGCCGAGTGCTGACAGCAGCTGCATGTGGATGCGGTCGTTGTCCCTGCCGTCTCCGAGCGCCGCCAATGCCGTTCTGCTGCGTTCTCGGCATTCGGCGAACAGCGAAAGGCGCACCCAAAGAGTGATCGCGGCTGCCGTCAGCGCGATGCCGAGCCTGGCGTCGCCGTCGGGCGCGAAAGCCCAATCGAGCGCGGCGCGCACATTGTCCAGCTCCCCTGCATAGATGCTCAACCATTCGGGCAGCGGTGTCGATGTATCGGCTTCCGCGTGTTCGAAGAAATCTTGAAAATGCTCGGCATGGCGCCGCGCAAACGTCCTGTATTCACCGAGCTCGTTCAGCTTGCCGAGGGCGTAGGTGCGCGTGGTGTCGAGCAGGCGATAGCGTAGCGTCCGCGAACCGGATGGCGAGATCAGCGATTTGGTGACTAGGCTGTCGATCGCCTCCAGGGTCTCCGAGGTGCTGAGGCCCTCGCCGGATGCGACCGCGGCGGCGGCCTCCGGCGCGAATGGCCCGGCGAACACCGACAGTCGCCGCAATGTGGCGCTTTCCGCCGGAGGCAGAAGGTCGTAGCTCCAGTCGAGGGCCGCGGCGAGGGTCTGGTGCCGCGGCACGGCCGTGCGCCGCCCCCGCCATTGCAGCGAAAAGCGGCTGTCGAGCAGGGATGCCGTGCCGGCGATGCCGTACGCATTGACACGGCCCGCCGCGAGCTCGATCGCCAGCGCAATGCCGTCGAGGCGCCGGCAGATGTTCGCCACCAGCGGCGCTTCTTCCGCGCTGAGCTGGAACGAGCCCGAGCTCTGCGCGATGCGCTCGACGAAGAGCTGAGCCGCGGGGTAGGCGAGAACCTCGGCGACATCGAGGCCCTCGCGCTCCGGCGGACAATCCAGCGGGAACAGACGAAAGATCCGCTCGCCGTCGCTCCGGAACGACTCGCGGCTGGTTGCGAGAACGCGAAGCTGCGGCGCTTCGCGAACGATGCGCTCCACGAGTGGAGCCAGCGTATCCAGCACATGCTCGCAACTGTCGAAGATCAGCAGGGTCGGTCCGGTCCTCAGGAATGTCAGGATGGCCGGCGTCGGGTCCTCCGAGTTCACGGTCAGCCCGAGGACCGAGGCGATGGTGGTTGTGACATGACTGGCGTCCCGCAGCGGACCGAAGTCGACGAAGAAGACGCGTCCGCCGAAATCCGCCGAACGGCGATGCCCGACCGTGACGGCAACGGTAGTCTTGCCGATGCCGCCCGGGCCGACCACTGTCATGAAGCGATGCAGGGTCAATCCGTTCGAAATCTTCTCGATGACCTCCTCTCGCCCGATCATCTTTGCGAGCTGAGCAGGCAGGGAGCGAGGAGCGGTGATTTCGGCTGCAACTGAGGTTGAGGTGACCGGCGGAGCTGCTTGAACGAACGGCGCGACAAAGCAATAGCCGCGGCCGGGCACGTTGAGGACGTAACGGGTCGACTTGCCGGTATCGCCGAGCGCCTTGCGCAGCGCTGCGACATGGAAGCGCAGACTGCCCTCGTCGACATTTACGTCGGCCCAGATGCGCTTGACCAGCTCTCTCTTGTCGATGACTTCACCGGGGCGCTCGGCAAGCAGGATCAGAATATCGAGCGCGCGGCCACCGATGTGAAGCGGCTCCCCTTCCTTCTCCAGGAGCCGGGACTTTGGAAACAGCCGAAATGGCCCGAACGAAATGTGCGAGTCGTAATTACTATGAGCCTGCACGTGCCATTGCCCCCTCCACGGGAGTCAAAAGGTATCCTGTTGTGATCTAGCAGAACGACGTGTCCAGTAAACTGGCCGAAAGCCGCATGGCAGACAGACCGGCGCAGATGGCTTGGGTTTGCTTCGGCCCGCCAAAATAATGCCTTTGAAAGAAAGGGTTACGTTGGCATGCCAAGATGAGGAACTGGACCCGCGCTTGCATGGGACCATTGCGGCCGGTGGCGATCCCGGCTCTTCCATCCCGTAAATTCGGCGCAGTGCCGCTCACGCATCGACGCGCGACATCCGGCGCTGCTCCGCCGTGACGATCCGCGACGACAGCGTGACGAGGCCCATCAATGCGGCCAGCAGCCAGAACGCCATTGGCAATCCGCCAAGACCTGCGACGAAGCCCACGCCGGCCGGGCCGATCAGAACCCCCGCGTACCCCGCGGTCGTGATCGCCGCGACCGCAAGCCCGGTAGGCATCACCGTTTGCCGCGCCGCCCGGCGGAACAGCACCGGCACGAGGTTTGACGCGCCGAGCCCGATCAGCAGGAATCCGCCGATGGCGACCGCTGCGATGGGCGCCGTGAGCAGGACCACAAAACCCGCGATCGCCATGAGGCTGCCCCAGAGCAATGTCGCGCGGTCCCCGATGCGCGCAACGACCGCGTCGCCGCCGAGCCGGCCGATTGTCATCGCGATCGAGAACACGATGTAGCCGGCTCCGCCTTGCGCCTCGGTGACGAGCCCCGCGCCGATGACGAGGAGCGCGCTCCAATCGAGCATTGCGCCTTCGACGAGGAAGGTGATGGCGCCGAGCAGCGCAAGCAGCAGCACCGATCCGTGCGGCAGCACGAACAACGGGCCCTCCTGCACCTGCACCGAGCGAAGCAGGCGCGGCCAGGTCACAAACATGGCGATCAGCATCAGGACGGAGCAGATCAATGTGCAGGCGAGCGCGCCGACTTGCAGCGAGAGCAGCACCGTCACCAGCGCGGATCCGGCGAAGCCGCCGATGCTGAACAGGGCGTGGAAGCCGGACATCAGCGGGCGTCCCGCGGCACGCTCCACCTCCACGGCGTGGATGTTCATGGCGACGTCGATCGACCCGAGCGCGGCGCCGAACGCAAAGAGGGCCAGCGCCAGGGATATGGGCGAGCTTGCGATCGCGAGCAGCGGCAGGACCAGCGCGAGGCCGAGCCCGCTTGCGACGATGATCGGTCTGCTGCCGTGGCGCGCGCTGAGAACGCCGGTCAGCAGCATCGCGACGACCGATCCGATACCGAGGCTGAGCAGGAGCAGCCCGAGGACTCCGTCGTCGACAGCGAGCCGCGCCTTCGCGAACGGCACCAGCGGCGCCCAGCACGCGATGCCGAAGCCCGCGACGAAGAAGGCGAGCCTGGTCGCAAGGCGAGTCGCCGGCCGGTCGGCTGAAGACATGAGGACTCCCGGGGAAGCAGGGGTGGGGCGGAGGACAGACCCGAGGAATGCCGCGGCTTTATGGCCGAAGCATGCGCGCATCCAGGAGGGGCGATCATGAGGTCGTCATTTTCGCGAGCCGGGCTTTGCGGTGGACGCGGCAGCGTCGCGCACGAGAGGTCAAGGGCAGGGCGGATTGCTCTCCGTGAGCCCGAGACTGCGTGCGGACGAGCGGCGCTGTCAGGTTCGTCTCGTCTGTAAGTTTCCGGCTCCGTCGACAGGGCTGGGAAAACTGCGGCGAAATGGCGGGCCGTGCGTACGGCAAAACCGTGTGGTCCTGGCCGTCGTTGCTACGGTCAAGCTCTTGCGGAGGCAGCAGTCGCGTCAACCGGCGCGGTGCCGGTGAATTCCGCGGGAGTGAGGGAGGCCAGAACGAACTCGGCTCCCGGGAGAGCACGGCATAAGCCGTCCGACCATCGCGCAGGGAAGGCCGTGTGTTGGGCTTCACCTGTATGCTGCTGTGCGGTCTTCTTGCGCTACATCTTTGCGCAGCGGACCGCGGGTGCCGCCGGCACCCGGCCTTCCCTGCGCCCTTTTGGCTTAGAGGGTGGCGCGACCAAGCAAAGCTCGGGCGAAATCAGCCGCGAGAATGCGAAGGCGTGTCTGCGATTCAAAATGCGTGTTGGAAGAGCGGCATCGCCGCCTCATCCTCCGTCATTGCGAGTTGGGACCAGCATTGAGGAGCAGCAACCCAGAATCTCTCCACAGCGACAGTTTGGATTGCTTCGTAGCAAGAGCTCCTCGCAAGGACGAGGAGGAGGGAGCGTGCGCCAAACCCCACTCTCGTGCCCCGGACGCCGCGCAGCGTCCCTTCGACGGTGCGCTGCAGAGCCGGGGCCCATATCGCTGTTGTCGTACCGTGTGGCCCTGGGTCCCGGCACGCGCGCCGCAACGCTTACGCGTTGCAACTCGTCAGGGACACGGGAGAGCTGCATTGCCGCGCTCGAGCGCGCAACCCGCAGAGGTCGCAGGGCGCCGGCCAATTATCCGGCAATTCCGCCAGCGGCGCCGGTGGACTTGCCCGCCACAATCCGGTTCAATGAAGCCAATTTGAGTTTCCAGGCGACAGCGGTGGCGCCATGATATGCGAGACTCAGAGGGTGTCTCCGCCCCCGCCGGGCCGGACCCAGAGACGCGCCGGAGCGGCATTTTCGTGGGGCCTGCGACCGCAGGTGATGGGGTCTCGCCACTTGCGTGAAACTGTCGGGAATGCTCTTTGCTTGAAAGCTACCCGTGGGGCCACCGGCCCCGATCCAGAGAGATAAGATGAGCAAACTCGTTATCCGCGCCGGCGATTTCACCTTCGATGCCCGCTTCGAGGAGCAATTGGCGCCCAAGACGGTTGCCGCGTTCCGCAAGGCACTGCCGTTCGAAAGCCACATCATCCATGTGCGCTGGAGCGGTGAGGGCGTGTGGATGCCGCTCGGCGACCTCGATTTCGGTGTTGGCTACGAGAACCACACCAGCTATCCAGCGCCCGGCCAGATCATCCTTTACCCGGGCGGCATCAGCGAGACCGAGATCCTGCTCGCCTATGGCGGCGTGCATTTCGCGAGCAAGATGGGCCAGCTCGCCGGCAACCATTTCATCACGCTGACCTCGGGTCTGGAGAATCTGGCGACGCTGGGCAAGAGCGTGCTGTGGAAGGGCGCGCTGCCGATCCGCTTCGAGGAAGTCTGAGTGACCGATACGAGCTACCCTCGCGATCTCCGCGGTTACGGCCGCAATCCGCCGCATCCGGAGTGGCCTGACAACGCGCGGATCGCGGTGCAGTTCGTCGTCAACTTCGAGGAGGGCGGCGAGAACAACATCTTGCACGGCGATCGCGCCTCGGAGGCGTTTCTGTCCGACGTGCTCGGTGCGCAACCCTGGCCGGGCCAGCGCCACGCCAACATCGAATCGATGTTCGAATATGGCTCGCGCGCCGGCTTCTGGCGGCTGTGGCGGATGTTCACCGCGCGCAACTGGCCGACCACCGTGTTCGGCGTCGCCACCGCGCTGAAGCGCAACCCCGAGATCGTCGCGGCGATGAAGGAAGCGGGCTGGGACATCGCGAGCCACAGCCTGAAGTGGATCGAGCACAAGGACATGACGGAGGCGCAGGAGCGCGCCGAGATCGCGGAAGCGATCCGCGTCCACCTCGAGGCGACCGGCTCGCGGCCGCTCGGCTGGTACACCGGGCGCTCCTCGATCAACACCAACCGGCTGCTGATGGAGGAAGGCGGCTTCCTCTATCTCTGCGACTCCTATGCCGACGATCTGCCCTATTGGGTGAAGGGTCCGGGCGGCAAGCAGCTCATCATTCCCTATACGCTGGACGCCAACGACATGCGCTTCATCAACCCGCAAGGGTTCGCGGAAGGCGAGCAGTTCTTCACTTATCTGAAGGACGCCTTCGACGTGCTCTACGCCGAAGGCGAGACCGCGCCGAAGATGATGTCGGTCGGCCTGCACTGCCGCCTTGCCGGCCGGCCCGGCCGCGCGGCGGGGCTGATGCGCTTCCTCGACTATATCGGCAAGCACGAGCGTGTCTGGGTGCCGACGCGGTTGCAGATCGCGCAGCACTGGCACGACAAGCACGACCATCTCGCCGCCGACGCATTCGAGATCGGGTGAGAGGACGATGTCGCAGATATCGCTCGCCGACCTCAACGCCGCAAGCAAGGCCGACTTCGTCGCGGCGCTCGCCAATGTCGTCGAATATTCGCCGTGGATCGCCGAGCGGCTCGGGGCAAAGCGGCCGTTTGCCGGCATCAATCAGCTGCACGCTGCGCTGATGGAGGCGATCCAGAGCGCCGAGCCTGATGTTCAGTTGGCGCTGATCCGGGCGCATCCCGATCTCGCCAACAAGACGCAGCGCGCCGCCGGCCTCACCGCGGAATCGACCGACGAGCAGAACAGCGCCGGACTCGACCGGCTGTCGGAGGCCGAATATGCGGCGTTCGAGCGTGCCAACAACGCCTACCGCGACAAGTTCGGTTTCCCCTATATCGTCTGCGTGCGCCGTCACACCAGGGATTCCGTGCTGCGCGACTTCGAGACGCGACTGCTCAATATCGCCAAGACCGAGACGCGACGTGCGATCGAGGAAATTGGCCGCATCTCCGCGCTGCGGCTGGATCAGCTCGTCATTGCCGACGACAGGCTGAAGGTGCACGGCCGGCTCTCGACCCATGTGCTGGACAATCACATTGGCAAGCCCGCGCCGGGCGTCCCGATCGAGCTCGTGGAGCTCGCGAGCCTTGGCGAGAGCCGCGTCATCGCGCGCGCGGTGACCAATGCGGACGGCCGCACCGACCAGCCGCTGATCGGCGGTCGCCCGCTGCCGATCGGCCGCTACGAGCTCAGATTCCGCGTTGCCAAATACTACGTCGAGCGCAATGTGCCGCTGTCCGATCCGCCGTTTCTCGACGAGATCCCGCTGCGCTTTGCGATCAGCGAGCCGGAAAGCCACTACCACGTGCCGCTGCTGGTCACGCCCTGGAGCTATTCGACCTATCGCGGCAGCTGAAGCACGTAGGTTGGGCTGGTTCACCTCTCCCCGACGGGGAGAGGTCGGATTGCGCAGCAATCCGGGTGAGGGGCTGCGGCGCTCAGTGAAACTTAAACCCCTCACCCGGATCGCATCTTCGATGCGCTCCGACCTCTCCCTACGGGGGAGGTGAAACCCACTCTAGTCGCCAAACTTGTCGTGCAGCGCCGGAAACAGCCGATCCGGTTTGAAGGGCGGTGCGGTGAAGCGGATGCCGGTGGCATCCGCAATCGCGTTGCCGAGCGCGGCCGCAACCGGATTGTACGGGCTCTCGCTCATCGACTTTGCGCCCAGCGGTCCGATCGTGTCGGACGTCTCGGCGAAGAACACCTCCGTGCGCGGAACATCGGCGAAGGAGGGCAGGTGGTAGTCGCGGAATTTCGGGTTGATGACGCGGCCGTTCGCGTCGATCACCATCTCCTCGTAGAGCGCAGCGCCGAGCGCCTGCGCCACGCCGCCTTCGACCTGACCGCGACATTGCATGGGATTGGCGACGACGCCTGCGTCGGCGGCGTGCACGCTCCTGAGAATCCTGAGCTCGCCGGTGCCTTTGTTCACGCCGACGCGGAACCCCTGTACGTTGAAGCCGACGGAACGCGGCGTGCCGCCGGAATGGCCGCTGCCTGTGAACGGCCGTCCGCGTTGGTGCGCGAGCTTTGCCAGTTCCGTCAAGGGCATGCGCCGTACGCCGCTGACGACGGCGTCCCCATCGAGCACGCAGGTTGTCACGTCGCACAGCCACGCGCCGGCGGCCGCCGCCTTCAGCTCGGTCGCAAGCTGCATGGCCGCCGCGTGCGTCGCCTTGCCCGCGACGAAGGTGCCGGCGCTACCATAGGCGCCGGTGTCGTGACCGCCATGGGCGGTGTCGGACTGGCGCAGGCGGATTCTCTCGACCGTGGTCGCCAGCGTGGTCGCGGCGATCTGGAGGTGCACGGTGCTGGTGCCGTTGCCGAACTCGGCCGTGCCGACGGTGAGGTCGAACCCGCCATCATCGCGCAGCGCGATCGTTGCGTCGGCGATGTGGCCGGCCGGTGGCACCGTATCGATCATGGTCAGCGCGATGCCGTCACCGATCAGCCATTCCGGCGACAGGTCCGGCTGCGGGCCATCAGCCTGCATTCCGCGCTCGACGAGGTCGAGGCACTGGTCGAGCCCGTAGGATCCGTAGAGCACGTCGTGATATTCGGACGGCGGCGGCGACAGCATGGGATCGCCAGGCTTGACGATATTGCGCCGGCGCATCTCGTAGGGACTGATGCCGAGTTGCCTGGCCAGTTCGTCGATCGCGGCTTCCACCGCGATCAGTGTCTGCGGCAGGCCATAGCCGCGAAACGCGCCCGCCGGCACGGTGTTGGTATAGACGGCGACGCCGTCCACCCGCTTGTTCGGACAATTGTAGACGCTGATGGACTCGCCCAGAGCGTGGAACATCACGGGGCCGGCATGATTGCCGTAGGCGCCGGTGTTGGAGAGCACGTCGAGCTGGAGCGCGGTGAGCTTGCCGTCGGCATCGGCGCCCGCCTTGATGTGGACCCGCATCGGATGCCGCGTCGAGGTCGCGATGAACTGCTCCTCGCGGGTGAGCTCCAGTTTCACGGGCCGCCCGGTCGTCAGCGCAGCAAGCGCCAGGATGTCCTCGACGAACATCTCCTGCTTGCCGCCGAAGCCGCCGCCGACGCGCTCGCAGAATACGCGGACCTTGTCCATGGGAAGCTGGAAAATGTCCGACAGCGCGCGCCGGGTCAGGAATGGGACCTGCGTCGAGGTGCGGACATTGAGCACGCCTGCGTCATCGAGCCATGCGAGGCCGCCATGGGTCTCCAGTGCCGCATGCTGTACACGGTGACTGTGGAAAGTGGCCGCGTAGGTCACGGCGGACGTGGCGAGCGCGGCCGCGACATCGCCGAACTCGCCGTGCGTTTCCGCGACCAGATTGCGCTGCGCGTCCGCGACGCGGTTCGCAATGGTGCGGTCAGGATGAATGATTGGCGCGCCCGGCTCCATCGCCTGCTCCGGATCGCTCAGCGCCGGCAGAATCTCGTAGCTGACTTTGAGCCTGCGGCATGCCTCCTCGGCGGCGGCTTCGGTCTCGGCGACGACGGCGGCAACCTTCTGGCCGATGAAACGCACGACATCGTCGAGGATTCGGGTGTCCTCGGGGTCCATCCAGTCCTTCTCGTGCCGCGCGGTCGACATCAGCACGGACGGCGCATCCTCATGCGTCAGCACCGCATGCACGCCGGCTACGCGAAGGGCTTCCGACCTGTCGATCGTGAGGATCCTGGCGTGAGCATGCGGCGAACGCAGCAGCTTGATGTGCAGCAGTCCGTCGATGGCGGTATCGAAGGTGTAGCGCGCCTTTCCGCGCACGATGTCTGGACCCGCCGGCGCCGGCAGGCTACGGCCGAACGCGGCGCCGGCCTCGACGCTCGCCTCGACATTCATCTTGCCGAGGATCGCATCCTCGATCGAACGATAACCGGTGCAGCGGCAGATATTGCCCTTCAGCGCTGTGCCGAGATCGGTCCGCTGGGCCTGGTTCAGCGAGGCACAGGTCAGGATCATGCCGGCGGTGCAGAAGCCGCATTGAAAGCCCTGCGCATCGAGGAAGGCCCGCTGCATCGGATGCGTGCCGTCATCTCCGCCAAGACCTTCAATCGTGGTGACGGCGCGTCCCTCGGCACGGAACGCCGGGATCAGGCAGCTGTGCACCGGCTCCCCGTCGAGCAGCACAGTGCAGGCGCCGCAATCGCCGGCATCGCAGCCCTTTTTGACGCCGAAATGGCCGAGCTCGCGCAGGAACGTGCGCAGACACTGGCCGGCGCGCGGCTCCTGAGAAAATGCCTTGCCGTCGACCTCGAAGCTCATGGCCGCGTTGCTCCCAGGAGCTCGCGGCGAATTTCCTCGGCGAGCCGCAGCGTCATGTGCTTGCGCCAGAGTGGCGCGCCATGGATGTCGGCGTGGTACAGATCGTCGGTGATCTGCTGCATGAGAGCGGTGCGGAGTGCGCTCGCGTCCGGGGCTTTGCGAAGGCGTAGCTGGACCGGTCGCACCGTCGACGCGGTGACTGTGAGTGTCAGCGTATCACCGGCTTCGAGACTGCCGATCAGCAGCGCCGCCGAGCGGCCGACCGGCGCCAGCGAGATCTGGCGGAATGCCGTGCGGCGCTTCAGGGCGGCGGTCGGGATATCGATCTGCCGGAGAAGGTCGCCTGGCGTCAGGCGATTGCGCTGGTTGCCGGTGACGAATTCGGCGACGGGAAGCTTCTGTTCACCGCCGCTAGCCTTCCAGATGGTGCAGATGCCGTCGAGCGCGGCGGTGAGCGAGATCATCGGTCCCGCCGGCAGCGACATGCAGAGATTGCCGCCGACGGTCGCGGTCCTCCAGACCTTGAATGAAGCAAGGAAGGCGCGGCAGCACTGGTTGATCAGCGGCGCCGCGAGCCAATCGGATGGGCAGGCTAGTCCATCGAGCTCTGCGATGGTGCAGGTGGCGGCGATGCTGAGGTGGCCGTCGGTGAGTCTCAGCGCCGGCCATTTCAGATCGGTGAGATCGATTAGTCGTGTCAGATGCGTTTGCGGCTCCGAGAACAGCCAGGTGCCGCCCGCAAGCCAAGCATCACCTGCCGTCCAAACGGGTAGCTGCGCGCGCGTTTGCGGATGGGCGACCGCTGTGATGGTATTCAAGTCCATGGCTGCGCCAACGCTTCCGCGGGTGAATCGTCCAGGCGAAAGTGTTGCAAGACAGGAGCCAAGTGGCAACAACAAGTCGGAGCAAGGACGTCGTCGGCCTCCGCCCTGCAGGCCTGCCGTCAGCGAATGTGAGGAGAAGCAGGATCATGAGTGACGCAAGTCCGATCTGGATCAGGGATCCCCTGGCCATCCTCGCCGACGGTGCCGAGCGCGGAATCGTGGTGAAGGACGGCCGGATCGTCGAGCTCGTGCCGGCCGGCGGTGTGCCCGCAACCGCGGATGTCGCGGTGTTCGACGCGGGCGAACACGTCGTGCTGCCGGGCCTGATCAATACTCATCATCATTTCTACCAGACGCTGACGCGGGCGCTGCCGGCCGCGATGGACCGCGAGCTGTTCCCCTGGCTTCAGGCGCTCTATCCGGTGTGGGCGAGGCTGACGCCCGAGGCGCTCGAACTCGGCGTCACGGTGGCGATGTCCGAGCTGCTGCTCTCCGGCTGCACCACCACGACCGATCACCATTATGTGTTCCCGGCCGGGCTCGAAGACGCCGTCGATATCGAGGTGGCGGTGGCGAAGCGTCTCGGCGTGCGGGTGTTGCTCACTCGCGGCTCGATGAACCTGTCGCAGCGCGACGGCGGCCTGCCGCCCGATAGCGTCGTGCAGGACGAGGACACCATTCTCGGCGACAGCGCGCGCGTGGTCGCAAGACATCACCAGCGCGGCGCGGATGCGATGGTGCAGATCGCGCTTGCTCCCTGTTCGCCGTTCTCGGTGACGACGTCGCTGATGCGCGCGACGGCCGATCTCGCCGGCAAGCTCGACGTGCGCCTGCACACCCATCTCGCCGAGACCGAGGACGAGAACAAGTTCTGCCAGCAGATGTATGGCTGCCGCCCGCTCGACTATCTCGAGCAATGCGGCTGGCTCAATGCGCGAACCTGGCTCGCCCATGGAATCTTTTTCAACGACGACGAGATCAAGCGGCTCGGCAAGGCGAAGACGACCATCAGCCATTGCGCGTGCAGCAACCAGCTGCTGGCGTCCGGCTGCTGTCCCGTCTGCGAGATGGAGGAGGCCGGCGTCGGGATCGGGATCGGCGTCGACGGCTCGGCCTCGAACGATGGCTCAAACCTGATGCAGGAGGTTCGCGCCGCCTTCCTGCTGCAACGAGCGCGCTATGGGGTAACGAAAGTCAGCCACAAGGATGCGCTGCGCTGGGCGACCAAGGGCTCGGCGGCCTGTGTCGGGCGGCCGGAACTCGGTGAGATCGCCGTCGGTAGGGCCGCCGATCTCGCTCTATTCAGGCTCGACGAGCTGCGCTTTTCGGGCCACGGCGATCCGCTGGCTGCCCTGGTGCTGTGCGGGGCGCATCGGGCCGACCGGGTCATGGTGGCCGGAAAATGGACGGTGATCGACGGCGCGATTCCGGGCCTCGATGTGGCAGACCTCATCCGCCGCCACGGTTCCGCAGCGCGGGCCATGCGGGCGGGATAGGCCAGGCAAAATGGAAAGAGGGGGCAGCCACAAGTGCCGGGTGCTTCTGGCCACCCCCTCCGAACCTCCTCCGGGAGGAGCAGGTGAATTGAGGAATGCAAGAAGCGTGCTACTTGCCCGGCAGCTTGTCGTCGATGCCTTTCACATAGAAATTCATGCCAAGGATCTGCCCGTCGTCGAGGTGATCGCCGCCCTTGCACTCGACCGGCTTGCCGTCCTGCCCAACGATCGGGCACTTGAACGGATGCAGCTTGCCCGCAATGATCGCGGCCTGGGCATCCTCGGCCATCTTTTTCACATCGTCGGGCATGTTGGTGTAGGGCGCCATCGCGAACATGTGGCTGTCGAGGCCGCCCCAGGTGTTTTCGGACTTCCAGGTTCCGGCGAGCTCGGCCTTGACGCGCTCGATGTAGTAGGGGCCCCAGGTATCCAGGATTGAGGTGAGCTGGGTCTTGGGACCGAACTTGATCATCTCGGAATCCTGACCGAAGGCGAGCTTGCCGCGTTCGCCGGCGATCTGCATGGCGGCGGGCGAATCGGTGTGCTGCATGATGACGTCGGCGCCCTGGTCGATCAGCGCCTTGGCGGCGTCGGCTTCCTTGCCGGGATCGAACCAGGTGTTGGCCCAGATGATCTTGACCTTGATGTTCGGGTTGATGGTCTGCGCCGCCAGCATCGTCGCGTTGATGCCGGAGACGACCTCCGGAATCGGGAACGAGCCGATGTAGCCGAGCACGCCCGACTTCGACATCTTGGCTGCGATCAGACCTTGAATGTAGCGCCCCTGATACCATTTCGCCGAATAGGTCGACATGTTCGGGTTGCGCTTGTAACCGGTGGCGTGCTCGAAATGCACGTTCGGATATTTCTTGGCGACCTTCAGCGTCGAATCCATGTAGCCGAAGGAGGTCGTGAAGATCAGCTTGTTGCCGGCGCGGGCCAGCTGCTCGATCGAGCGCTCGGCGTCGGGACCTTCGGGCACGTTCTCGAGGTAGGTGGTCTCGATCTTGTCGCCCAGTTCCTTCACCAGCGCCTGACGACCGAGGTCGTGCTGATAGGTCCAGCCGAGGTCTCCAATCGGACCCACGTAGATGAAGCCGACCTTCAGCTTGTCGGCGGCAGAGGCTGCACTGACGTTCCCGGCAAGCAAAAGCCCGGCAGTCAGTGCAAGAAGTGATTTCCTCATCATCAATCTCCAGCATCAGGGGAAGGCCACGATCCGCAACGAGGCGCGCCCCATTGCGCCCGCCGCGGAATGAGGTTCAGCGGTCAGGCACGAACACCGTGCCGAGCGCGGCTGGCGCGGTCGAGCCGCCGCTGCGGGCGCGGGAGAGCAGGACCAGGACGACGACGGTCGCCAGATAAGGCAGTGCCGACATGAGTTGCGACGGAATGCCGATGCCCCAGCCTTGCGCGTGCAGTTGCAGGATCGTCACCGCGCCGAACAGATAGGCGCCGACCACGAGCCGGCCCGGCCGCCACGACGAGAACACCACCAGCGCCAGAGCGATCCAGCCGCGGCCGGCGGTCATGCCCGGGATGAAGAACGGCGTGTAGGCGAGCGGCAAATAGGCGCCGGCAAGCCCGGCGCAGGCGCCGCCGAACATCACGGCGAAGGTGCGGATGCGCAGCACGGGATAGCCGAGCGCATGCGCCGAGATATGATTGTCGCCGCAGGCGCGCAGGATCAGTCCCGCCCGCGTGCGGTACAGGAACCACCAGACGCCGACGATTAGCGCGACCGAGAAATAGACGAAGCCGTCCTCGCCGAACAGCACGCGGCCGATCAGCGGAATGTCCGTCAGGACGGGAATATAGAGGTGCACGGCCGGCGTGATGCGTTCGCCGACGAAGCCGGCGCCGATCAGGCCGGACAGCCCGATGCCGAGAATGGTCAGCGCGAGACCGGTCGCGACCTGGTTGACAGCAAGCCCGAGCGTCATCAATGCAAAGATAAGTGACATCAGCGTGCCCGCGCCGATGCCGAACAGCGCGCCGATGAAGATCGATCCGGTCAGCCAGGCGCCGGCAAAGCCGCAGGCCGCGCCGACGATCATCATGCCCTCGACGCCGAGATTGAGCACGCCCGAGCGCTCGGTCACGAGCTCGCCGGTCGCCGCGATCAGCAGTGGCGTCGACGCGGCGAGCACCGCGAGGATGATGGCCTCAACCAGCTCCACGAGTCACCTGTCGGTTTGGGAAGACCAGCTTGAAGCGGTAGAGGATGAGGGAATCGCAGGCGAGCACGTAGAACAGCAGAATGCCCTGAAAGACCTTGGTGACGTCCAACGGGATCTTCATCGCGATCTGCGCCTGCTCGCCGCCGATAAAGGTCAATGCCAGGAAAGGGCCTGCAATGAGTATTCCAAGCGGGTTCAGGCGGCCGAGGAAAGCCACGATGATCGCGGTAAAACCGTAACCAGGCGAGATGCCGGGCTGGAGATGCCCGACTGGACCTGCAACCTCGATGATTCCGGCAAGGCCCGCCAGCGCGCCTGAGACCGCGAAGGTCAGGACGATCAGCTGATTGGCGTTGAAGCCGCCGAACCGCGCCGCACGGGGCGCAGCTCCAACCACGCGGATCTCAAAGCCCTTGATGGTGCGCCGGAGCAGGATGGCTGCCGCCGCGACGACGAGCAGCGCGATGACCGAGCCGAGATGCAACCGGCCACCTTCAATCAGCAGGGGGACTGTCGCCACCGGATCGAACTCCGCCGTGGTCGGGAAATTGAATCCCTGCGGGTCGCGCCATGGCCCACGCACGAGATAGTCGAGGAAGAGGTCGGCGACATAGACCAGCATCAGGCTGGTCAGGATCTCGCTGGCGCCGAACTTGACCTTGCAGATCGCCGGGATCAGCGCATAGAGCGCGCCCGCCGCGGCGGCGAGGACGAGCATGGCCGGCAGCACCCAGGCGCCGGCGTCGGTGCCTTGCGTCTTTACCGCGATCCAGCTTCCGGCGACTGCGCCGATCAGGAATTGCCCTTCGGCGCCGATGTTCCAGGTATTGGCGAGATAGCAGAGCGATAGCCCGATCGCGATCATCACCAGCGGCGTTGCCTTCACCGCGATTTCCTGGAGCGAATAGCTGTCGGTCAAGGGTGTAACGAAATAGGCGTGCAGGGCGAGCAGCGGATTCTTGCCCAGTATCGCAAACAGGATGACCATGGTCAGGATCGTGAGGCCAATCGCGATCAGTGGGGACACCAGCGCGATCGTGCCGGAGCGCTCGGCGCGCTTCTCAAGCACCAGCTGCATGCGCGACCTCCTCCGGCTCCTGGCTGCTGCCGCCCATCAGGAGGCCGAGCCTTTCGCGGCTCGCTTCGCTGGCTGCGAGCGGAGCGGAAAGCTTGCCGTGGAACATCACGGCGATGCGGTCGGCGATCTCCGCGAGCTCGTCGAGATCCTGGCTGGTCACGAGGACGGCGGCGCCTGCGGTTGCGAGATCAAGCAGCGCCTGCCGGATGACAGCGGCGGCGCCGGCGTCGACGCCCCAGGTCGGCTGGCTCACCACCAGCACCGCGGGGGAGCGCAGGATCTCGCGTCCCACGATGAACTTCTGCAGATTGCCGCCGGACAGGCTCGCGGCTTCCGGATCGCGTTTGGCCTTGCGGACGTCGAACGTCTCGGTCGCACGGTCGACCGCTTTCAGCGTGGCCGCGGTATCGATGAAGCCGCGACGGACCATGCCGCTGGCGGCATGGCCGGTGAGCAGCGCGTTCTCCGACAGCTTCATGCGCGGCGCGGTGCCGTGGCCGAGCCGCTCCTCGGGCACGAAAGCGGCGCCCAGCTTGCGCCGCTGGGTGATCGAGAGACGGCCGGCGGCGATGCCTTCGATCACTACCGTGCTAGGGTTGTTCGAGAGGCGCTCGCCGGAGAGCGCGGCGAACAGTTCGTCCTGACCGTTGCCGGCGACGCCGGCGATGCCGAGGATTTCGCCGCCCTTCAGTTTGAACGAGATGTGCTCGAGCCGCACGCCATGCGCGTCCGCGGGGGCCAGCGAGAGATCGTCGACGACGAGCCGTGGTACGGTCGTCTTGCGGCCGGATGAGGCCCTCACTTCCTTGATCTCTCCGCCGACCATCATCCGTGCGAGCGAGGCCGCGGTCTCGAGCCGAGGGTTGCAGGTCTCGACCTTCCTGCCGCCGCGCAGGATCGTCGCGGTGTCACAGAGGCGCTTCACCTCCTCCAGCTTGTGGCTGATATAGAGGATGGCGCGGCCTTCGGCCTTGAGCCGCTCCAGCACGATGAAGAGCTGATCTGCCTCCTGTGGCGTCAGCACCGCGGTGGGCTCGTCCAGGATCAGGAATTTCGGATCCTGCATCAAGGCGCGGACGATCTCGATGCGCTGGCGCTCGCCGACGGATAGTTGCCAGACTTCGCGCTTGGGATCGAGCGGCAGTCCGTAGGTCTTCGACACCTGCTCCAGCCGCGCCGACATGTCCTTGAAGGACTCTTTGCCGTCGAGGCCGAGCGCGACGTTCTCGGCGACGGTAAGATTGTCGAACAGCGAGAAATGCTGGAACACCATACCGATGCCGCGGCTGCGTGCTTCCGACGGACCGGACAGCACGACTGGCTGGCCTTGCCAGCGGATCTCGCCGGCGCTGGGCTGGATCAGCCCGTAGATGGCCTTGACCAGCGTCGACTTGCCGGCGCCGTTCTCGCCGAGCAAGGCGTGAATTTCACTCGGCCAGATGTCGATGTCGATGGAATCGTTGGCGAGGAAATCGCCATAACGCTTGGTGAGGCCGATCGTCCTCAGGAGCGGGGAATCGCCGGAATGCCGGCCGTTGGGCATCGGATCTAACATTCGCTGATGCGCTTGCATGCGTGAAGTGCCTCAATACTGGGCCAGTTTGAAGCGCGGTGTAAGATGTGAAAAAGCATCATCCCTTGCTAAACGCTTCGGCGGGAGATCGGCCCAGTGATCGTCAACTCGGCGTCGCATAGGGCGCGATCTGAAAATGGGCGTCATCTCCTCCTGAATGTGCCGCTACTTCGTCCAAACGCCGTCGTGCAGCGCTTCAGCCTCCTTTTCGAGCAGCGGTCCGATAACCTCCGTCGGGCGCTGGCCGCTGGCAAAGACCTCGCGGCACGGCAGGTCGAGGGTCGGGTTCTCCGGATGGTTGCCGGTGAGGTCGCGCAGGCGATGCTCGCTGAGGCCAAAGACAACGCGGCCGATGCCGGCCCAGTAGATCGCGCCGGCACACATCGCGCAGGGTTCGGCTGACGAATAGAGCGTGGCTCTCGCCAGCACTTCGCGCCCGAGCGTGCGGCAGGCCTGGGTGGCCGCGAGACGTTCGGCATGCGCGGTGCCGTCATGATCCGGCATGTAACCGTTCTCGCTCTCGATGAGGACCTTGCCGTCGGCCGCGACAACGATGCATCCAAAGGGATGATTGCCATGGCTGAGCGAGCGGCGGGCGACCGCGAACGACATGCGCAGGAAGTGTTCGTCACGTTCGGACGCGGCGTCCATCGCTACTCCGCGGTCAATGCCCGCCATGCGCCGGCCGACCACGATGAATGTCGGCTTCGCTGATCCGTGCTTCATACACAATTTGCCGTGAAACATCACCAGCCGGCCGGACGGTTGCTGACGACGGCATTTTCCGGATAACCGATTGAAAAATATCGGTAATGCGGCCCGTCAGATACCTGATTGGGAAGAAATGACAGACGCAATTACAGGCGTTGGGGCACCCGCGTGCATGACCGGCGCGAGGCAGCGTGGCGCGTACTCGCATTCATGCTAATCACGCGCTTGTTGGGGCAGGCGCCGGTAAGTGATTTTGCTGGCACCGAACTCGTGCCGATCGCCAGGACAGCCGTCGCCGCGGTCCAGAGAAGAGGAAGTTTGTCGAGATGGGGCCCGTTGACGCCGTTCAAAATGCACCGCTCGGCGAAGTGATCGTGCGCCGGATCAACGATCTGGCCGCGATCTCGGAAGGCGGTGACAACCTCACCCGCATCTATCTCACCAAGGAGCTGCGCGAGGCAGCGGACCTCATCCTGGGCTGGATGCGCGAAGCCGGCATGAGCGCGCGCCTCGACGCGATCGGCAACGTCTGTGGCCGCTACGAAGGCGACCGGCCGGGGGCGCCCTGCCTGATGCTCGGCTCGCATTACGACACCGTGCGCGATGCCGGCAAATGGGATGGACCGCTGGGTGTGATCACGGCGATCTCTTGCGTCGCCGATCTCAACCGCCGCGGCAAGCGCCTGCCGTTTGCGATCGAAGTGGTCGGTTTTGCCGATGAGGAGGGCGTGCGCTTCGCTTCGACCTTGCTCGGCAGCCGTGCGGTGGCCGGCACCTTTGACGAGAATGTGCTGAACACGCGCGACCGCGATGGGGTGTCGATGCGCGATGCGCTCGTGCGGTTCGGGCTAGACCCCGACCATATCGGCGCGGCCGCGCGAGCGCGGCGGGAGCTGCTCGCCTACCTCGAATTACACATCGAGCAGGGGCCGGTGCTGGAAGCGCAGAACCTGCCCGTGGGAGTCGTCACCGCGATTGCCGGCGCCACACGCCTCGCCGCACGGCTGACGGGCATGGCCGGTCACGCAGGCACCGTACCGATGGAGCTCCGGCGCGACGCGCTCGCCGGGGCGGCCGAATGCATCGGTGCGATCGAGCAATTCTGCCGCACCGACGAGGGCGGCCTGGTCGGCACCGTCGGCTACATCCAGGCGAGGCCCGGCGCGACCAACGTCATTCCGGGCGAAGTATCCTTCACCATCGACATGCGCGCGCCCACCGATCTGCACCGCAAGCGCGCGGTCGCCGATATCGTCCGCCGGATCGAGGAGATCGCCAGGCGCCGGCAACTGGCCCTTCAGCTTGACGTCACCCACGAGAACCGCACCGCACCTTGCGCGCCGTGGCTCAAGGAGCAGATCGCGCAGGCGATCGAAGCCGAAGGCCTCTCCGTGTTCGAGCTGCCGAGCGGGGCAGGGCACGACGGCATGGCGATGATCGACATTGCCGACGTGGGCATGATCTTCGTTCGCTGCCGCGGCGGAATCAGCCATCACCCGGATGAGCACGTCGAGCTCGTCGATGCCGATGCCGGCGCACGGGTGCTGCTGCGGGTGATCGAGAATTTTCAGACCCGGGAGAGCCGCGCCGCTGCGAGCTGAACAGCCGGCCGCCCGCTCGTCATCGTGGCGAGACACGAATCAGTCACGATTGAAATGGTGACCGGCCATCGCCGGGATCGCGAGACACTCGGTGCACATGAAGAGCGACATTCCCCTGCCGTCACATCGCGGAAATCGGTTTTACCAGGGGAGGGTTGCGACCCTTGTCGCCAACGCCCTTCAGGCGGCGAACTTTCTCGGTGATCGGTTCCTGAGAAATTCGCATCATTCGTTGTCGGCTATCGAGGATCTCTATCGGCACTCGATGGACAGCGCATTCTCGGGGACCGAGGCTTTCCTCGTCACTGGCGCGCCTCACGCATCCGCCTATTATCCGCGAGACTTCGCGTGGTTCTATCCCGACGTTCTCGACCCCGAAACCATCATGGATGCGCAGGACGCGGTGCGGCGGGTTCGGTTGCTCGAAAGGAGCGTCCGTTTGTTGCTGGAGGCGGTTCGGGCCGGCGTCGTCACGACGACCATCGTCCCGGCCGGACGCAGTCGGTACCTCGGCGTGAATTATTTCTCGCGCCCGTCGGACACGTTGCTCGGCATTCTCGCCGGTCTCCAGCAGATGATCTCTGCCGAGGACAGGGCCGCCTCGCATCTGGCAATGTCACAATGCGCGCATGCAGGCCGCCTGTTGCTGGCCGAATATGGCGGTGACCTGAAGCGGGCGATCCTCCAGCTCGCGGGCGAGCTCGAACCGTTCAATGATGACGGTGCCAGGTATTTGCTTTGCGATGTCCAGGCACCGCGCTCCGCCGCAACAGACACCCGTGCCGAACGCAGGCGCTTCGTGACCAATGCTTCCGTTTACACGACCTTCGTGTGGGGCGTGCAACTCGGGATTGTCGGCGAGAACGAGCTGAAACGGCTGCTCGGGCGCGATCTCGCGCAGTACAAGAAGGATCTGCTCCGCCTGTTCGGCAAGGACAGCTATATCAGGCATTCCCTGGAAGGCCCTGCGAACTCGCCGGCCTCATCGGTCGCGCTGGATTTCGTCAGCGTGCATCGTGGATTCTGGGACATGAGCGATGCGAGCGAGCGGGCGCTGTTCGTAGCCACGACGGATCTGATTGTTGCGGAGCCGCGGTTTCGCATTCCCGGCACGTTTCATTTCCTGGTCTCAGCCGATAATCCCAGGAGCAAGATGATCCACAAGATTGCGGCACCTGCCTATCAGGGGCGTTCCTGCTGGCCGACCTTCAACGTCGAGTTCGCGGATCGCATGCTGGACTATGATGAATTCACTGGCAGCGATACCTACCGGGCCTGCGCCCAAGGAATATTGAAGGACATTCGGACGGCGACCGAGATTCACGGCGGCTATCAGGAGCTGATCTCTGAACAGGGGCTGAAGTATCGTACCTGGGCCTACAAGGGCGCCGTGGCCCATTCCTGGTTTCCGCGCTTTCTCTCCGTCTGGAGGAGGGCGTATGGAACGCCGCTCCTCCGGTGGATTGACGAAGAATCCAGTCGGTGACGTATCGCTTACGCCACGAGATCCAGCAGCCGGCACGATCCCCGCACCAGCACCTTGCGTCCGGTCTGCGTCATGGCAGGCACGCCGTCATTGATGACGACGAGGCCGAGTGCGACGAGGCTGCCGACGAGATCGCCCTTGAGACGGGCGTTCGACAGCGGGTTGCGAAGTGAGCGCAGGGCTGCCCATTGATCCGGCGAAAGATCCAGTTCGAAATCGTCGTTCATGTTGCCTCGGGCGATCGTAACGTTCACGCGCCGTGTTATCGGCGCTGCATGAAGACCATGCGACGACAATGAGTCCGGAATTCGGTGAGATGTTTAGAACGTCTCTTCACAAATTGCCGCACTTCGTTGCGCCACGGGAGTTAAGATCGTTCGCGCACAAATATCGTCTCGATCTCCGATCACTAATTGATGATCTGCAGTTGATGTTGCAGTGCGAATTGTCGCGGTGCACGGGAAACGTCGCCGTCCATTTTGCGGCGCGATATGTACAGAAATGGTGAGACGAGTTGCTCCGGGCTCTGCTAAGCTAGTTTGCAGGGAATGGCTTCACACGACAGGAGTGTGAGTGCATGAAGAGGCTGGTTGAAATTCGCAATCAGGAATTTCTATGCCGCGAACGCGCGGCGTTCGATTCCGAACGCCGGGTATTCTGGCTCGCACAGGCCGAGGAATGGGAGCAGCGCGCGCTCGACGAAATCGCGTATTACTTTCGGGAGTGCAATCCCGCGCAGGCCGAGCGGAGCGCCGCCTGACGCCGGCGGCTAATATCGCTTACTGATAAGTCGCTACGATGTCGGACACGGCGCGCTCGAGCTGTTGCGCGGTGGCGCATTGGCGCACGACGCTGCAAAAGGTCGCGTAGCGCGGCATCTCGGAATCGCCAAAGCCCCAGGCGAGCCGCCCCTCGGGATTGAGCCAGACCAGCCGCTTCGAGCGATCGGAGATCCGGCGCAAAATGTCGGCACGCGGGTCGAGGTTGTTGCTGCGGGCGTCGCCGAGCACGATCACCGTGGTCTGCGGCGTCAGCGTGCTCATGAACCCCTTCTCGAAATCGACCAGCGAAGAGCCGTAGTCCGACGAGCCGAAACCGACCTTTGACATGATCTCGGACATCGCCTCCTCCGGCGACTTCGATTCCAGGATGTCGCTGACCTCGATCAGATGCGAGGAGAAGGCGAAGGAGCGGACATCGTCGACCACCTCGTGCAGCGAGTGGATCAGCAGCAGAAAGAAATCGGACACTTGCGCAACGGAGCCCGAGACGTCGCACAGCGCTACGATCTTCGGCCGGTCGCGATGCTTGCGCTTCCATGCCGTGAGGAAGGGCACGCCGCCCCAGGCCGCATTGCGGCGGAGCGTGCGACGGACGTCGAGATGGCCGCGGCGCTGGCGTTTGCGCGGCTTCGAGTAGCGCTCGCGCAGCCGGCGCGCGATCTGACGGATGAGGGCGCGCATCTCGGCGACATGGCGTCGCTCGATGCGGGCCAACGGCGCGTTGCGCAGGATTTCGTTGCGGAGATTTTCGGCCTCCTCGCGGGCATAGAGTGCAAGCCCCTGAGAGACCGTATCGCGCACGGTCTCGCGCAAGGCGTCGAGTGCGGCACGTAGACGCTCGGCCAGTGCCGGGTTGGTCGCTGTCAGCCCGTCGAGATCGTCGCGCAGGCGCTGGAGGCCCATGGCGTCGAGGATGCGGCTGGAGAAGATGCCGCGCTGAGTGGAGTAGCGGATGTCGGACAGCGAGGCCGCCCCGGAGGCGCCGGCAATCGCAGCTGCGATCGTATTGCGATCCTGCGACAGCAGCATCTGCGCGAGCGGGCCTAAACCTTCGGGAGGCCGACCTTCGCCGGGATCGCCGGAGGAGGGCGGCTGATCTGCGTCCTGCGGCGCGTTGTCGGCCTCGGGCTGGTCCTGCCGCGGCTCCGGCTGACTGAAGAAGAGATCAAAGCAGTCACCGAGCGCGAGCTTCTCGTCCTGGGACTTGGCAAGTGTCAGGAGCAGCGCGTCGCGCAGGACGGCGCGGTCGGAGATGCCGACCTGCGCGACTGCGCGCATTGCATCGATGCTTTCGGCAGGCGAGACGTGAACGCCGACGCCCCGCGCCGCTCGAAAGAATCGATGGAGGTTCTCGCGCATCGGCCTCAACCGAAGACGTTGGACCGTGCCGCCTTGGCAATGAAGGTCGTCACTTGCGGCGCTGCTGCCTCGATGTCGGCCTCGTATTTCAGGAGCACGTTGAGCGTGTCCTTGACGATCTCGGTATCGAGCTCGGAAGCCTGGAGCAGCACCAGCACGCGCGCCCAGTCGATGGTCTCGCTGACCGACGGCAGCTTCTTCAGATCCAACGAGCGGATTTCGTGGATGAAGCCGACCATCTGCCGGCGCAGCGTCTGGGAGATCCCGGGCACGCGGCTTTCGACGATGCGTTCCTCGAGTCGTTGCTCGGGGAAGCCGATATGCAGATGCAGGCAGCGGCGTTTCAGGGCGTCGCCGAGATCGCGCTCGCTGTTGGAGGTGAGGATCACGGTCGGCGGGGTGATGGCCGAGACAGTTCCGAGCTCGGGGATTGTGACCTGGAAATCGGACAGAATCTCCAGCAGCAGCGATTCGAACTCCGCATCCGACTTGTCGATCTCGTCGATCAAGAGCACGCAGCCGCCCGGTTGCTCCAGCGCCTGGAGCAGGGGACGCGGCTCGACGAACTCCTTGGAGAAGAACACGTCGCCGAAATCGTGAAGCTGGTCGAGCGCGGCATGCAGCGTCTGCGCCCCGCCGAGAACCTCGCCGAGCTTGTCCTTCAGGATCTGCGTATAGAGAAGCTGCTTGGCGTATTTCCACTCATAGAGCGCCTTGGCCTCGTCGAGGCCCTCGTAGCATTGCAGGCGGATCATCTTCATGCCGCGCCAAGCCGCGATCGCTTTGGCGAGTTCGGTCTTGCCGACGCCCGCGGGGCCCTCGACCAGGATCGGCTTCTCGATCTGCTGCGACAAATAGACGGCGGTCGCGATCTGCCGGCTCGCGATATAACCTTGCGCGGCGAGGCCGCTCTCCACTGCCTCGATCGACGTCGAGGCCTTCTGATCAGCCACGAATGGGCGCTCCCAAAGGTCTTGGTTGAGGGTTGTTCTGCCTGCGTTCCCGGCAAAGAACAAGCCTCGTTTGGGAGACATCAGACCCGCGTGAATGGCGTTTTTTCCGCTTAGCGCAAATAGTTAAGCGGTTCGCCGTTCGCGCGATCAGTGCCGCAGCAGCTCCGGCTTGCGGATCGTCTGTCTGAGCTCGGCGCCGCAATCGGCGCATTCATAGACGAAGTCGATTTTGGCAAGGCTCCAATGCGGCTCGACCTCGCGCACATACATCGGCAGGAACCCCATGCAGGTGGGGCAATTCACAGGCGCGATCTCGACGTCCTGATGATGCTGAACGTAAGCTGGCATCGCGGCTCTCCTTCGCAGGCGACCACCAACCCCCGCGCGAAAGCTACTGCCGGTTACCCCGGAGCCCTCATCAACTTTTTCGAACAGAGGCGGAACGGCGGGCGTTTGTGGTTCGCTGTGACATTCCTGTTACGGATCTGTACTGTATCGGGCGGACCAGATGCCTGTTTCGCAGGCCGGTTGGGTTCACTGAATTTCATTGCAACGATAAGGGAGCAACGCCCATGACGCATGCCATTCGCTTTCACAAGACCGGCGGTCCGGAAGTCCTGGTCTGGGAAGAGGTCAGTGTCGGCAAGCCTGGACCCGGCGAAGCGCGCATCCGCCACACCGCTGTCGGCCTCAATTTCGTCGACATCTACAACCGTTCGGGTCTCTATCCGGCGCAATTGCCGAGCGGGCTCGGCAGCGAGGCGGCCGGTGTCGTCGAGGAGGTCGGGCCCGGTGTCACCGATCTGAAGCCGGGCGATCGCGTCGCCTATGGCGCCTCGCCGCTCGGGGCTTATTCCGAGGCGCGGCTGATCCCCGCCGACCGGCTGTTGAAATTGCCCGACGGCGTCGACGACAAGACCGCGGCGGCGATGATGCTCAAGGGGCTCACCACGCAATATCTGATCCGGCAGACCTATCGGGTGAAGGCCGGCGATACAATCCTGCTTCACGCTGCGGCCGGCGGCGTTGGCCTGATCTTGAGCCAGTGGGCCAAGCATCTCGGCGCGACCGTGATCGGCACGGTCAGCAACGACGAGAAGGCGAAACTCGCCAAGGCGCATGGCTGCGACCATGTGATCATCTATACACGGGAAGATTTCGTGAAGCGGGTGGACGAAATCACCGGCGGCAAGAAGGTGCCGGTGGTTTACGACTCCGTCGGCAAGGACACGTTCCTCAAATCGCTGGATTGCCTCGCGCCGCTCGGTGTCGCGGCACTGTTCGGCCAGTCTTCGGGAGCTGTTGAGCCGCTCAATCTCGGCCTGCTGGCCCAGAAAGGGTCGCTCTACGTCACGCGTCCGACGCTGTTCACCTACGCCGCCAAGCGCGAAAGTCTGGTCGCGATGGCGAACGAACTGTTCGACGTCGTCAAGTCCGGCGCGGTCAAGATCGAGGTGCACCAGACCTATCCGCTGAAGGACGCCGCCAAGGCGCATACTGATCTTGCTGCGCGCAAGACCACTGGATCGACCGTTCTTCTGGTCTAGTCTCCAATGCTCGGCCGGACGGTGACGCAAGCTATTTGGCCTGCGTCACGTCCGCTCGTGCTTGCGCAGATCGCGGGCGTGATCAAGGCGGATTGCCTGGAGGTCGACATCCTCGGGCGGGATCTGGGGCAGGGCGGCCTCGGTCAGGATGGCCTCGGTCACGTCCTCGACCATATTCTCGGCGATCTCGTGTATGAACGAGATGTTCCGGTATTCGCCCGAGGCGATGCGGGAGATGACCTCGCGCCTCGTGATTTCGGGGTCGACGACCGCCTCACGGCCCCGCCGCCCATAATCGATCATCACGACGAAATATTGCATGAAACGATCCTGCCGCGCCCCCGTGGTCGGGAACGCGGTACAGTATTTCCGAAAAACGAAATTTTGTCAATCGTAACTTCGGAGAATAAGAAATCACTGGCTGCGAGGTCTCTTATTTGCCTTTCTTGCGAGGACGCGCCGATTTCGCACGCAGCCGCTCGAGTTGCCCCTTCGGCATGGACAGGCAGATCTCCCCCACCCAGTCGAGCTTGACGCCGACGATCGGCTTGGCATTGAAGCTCGTGAGATTGACGACGGAGGGGGATTTTCCCCGCTCGATGGTCTTCAGATAGCGCTCGCCGGTCTTGAGGCGGACCACCGCCTCCTCGCCGTAGAAGCTCGACAGCGGATGGCGCTGGTCCTTGTAGACCACGATCACGTCGCCGCTCTCGTATTTAGGCAGCATCGAATCGCCCACGATCTCGAACGCAACCGTCTCTTCCATGATCGGGAAGGGCAACGTGATGTCGCCGAGACCTTCCGGGGGAACCTGTTCATAGTCCGGCTCGATCACCGCGCCGGCTCCGACGCGACCCATGATCGGCGCGAGATTGAGCTCGAGATATTCCATGATCGGAATGATCTCCGATGCCTTTACCAGACGCTCGCCGCCGAGGATCTCAGAGACCGCGCCGGGGCGCACGCCCATGGCCGCTGCCAGGCCGCCCTTGCTCTTGCCCGTCTTCTCCAGGCCCCGTTCGATCATTGCAACGTCCAACATGGTGATTCCCTCGATTGCGCACCGTCTCGCCTCTTGTAATCCGAAATTCGGAATTGATGCAATTATGAATATCAGAATTATCGCTTGACACCGGCTTCGGAATAACGGAATGTGTGTTCCGCCTGCCGGTCGCGCGACCGGAGGGGCGCATCACAGGACAGCATCATGGAACCGGGCCATTGGCCGTCGGAGCACTCCGACGCGCTTCGCGACTATTTTCTCAAGGGCATGTCTTATGCGGAGATCGGAAGACAGATTAACGCAAGGTTTGGAACGGCTTACACGCGCAGCGCGGTAGTCGGCCGCGCCAGGCGGCTCGGGCTCGTCGTGCCGGAATGGATGACGGGCCCGTCGATCGCGCCATCTTTGCCGGGCGAGGCCTGTCTCATTTCGCCGCGCCGGTCGGCGTTGCCGAACCTGAGCCTGCCGCCGAAGTCGGCAATGAAGCCCGCGGCGCGGGTCAAGTTGCGCTGCGTCGGCGTCCAGCCGCGCCTGATCCAACTGGTCGAACTCGAGCCGGCCGACTGCCGCTATCCCTATGGTGGCGACAAGGACGGCGAGGAAATCACCTTCTGCGGCCACCCGTGCCAGCCGGGCTCCAGCTATTGCGCGCCGCATGCCCGCCTGACGCGCCGCCCCGAGGCGGCGTCCGCCCGTGCCGCAGGCCCCGTCGTGCTGAAGCTGGTCTCGGCCGCCTGAAAGTGCAGCCGTCCGTTCAATCGTCAGTCTTGCAAGGAGTATCCGAGTGGCTCGTGCCCGACGTAACAAGGCCTACAAATTAGCGCAGATCTACGACCGGCGGTCGCGGGAGGTGCCGTTCAATGCCGAGGTGGCGGAGGTGGAGGTCGACAATCCGCTCGCGCTCGATTCAGGCGAGAAGATCCTGGCCATCCGCTCAATCCGCAACGATCCGCTCGGCCGGCTGCATGCACACCACCAGATCGACGAAGCGCAGTACCGCGGCGGGCGCGCCTTCCAGCACGATTGGGAGCAGGCGGAGCGGGGGCCCCAGGCGGTGGATACGACACGCGAATATGTCGATGGTACCGGCACACGCGAGCCGGTCACCGAGAGCCAGCGACAGGCGGTGCTCCGCCTGAACCGGGTCGAGCGCGAGCTCGGCACCGATGGCGCCGCCCTGGTGCACGACGTGCTGGTGCTGGGTCTTACGATGGATCAGATCGGGCAGCGTCGGGCCGTCCGTACGCAGCGCTGGAATGATTATTTTGGGCGGCGCTTTCGCGAATGCCTGGATCGGCTGGCGCTGGTCTACGGCTTTGCGACGGAGGCCGGAACGCAGCGCGCGAACCGGCGCAGATGATTGCGGCACGCCTGCGGCATCGGCCCCAGGCGTGCCGGCCTGCCGCTACGGATGAGGTACAATTCGGTAAGGCGTCGTGTAAGGCTCGACGCGGAGCGAGGCGTTGGCCAAGAGCCCGATCCTGGCGGTCGGCGCCTGCTGCAATTCGCCGTTCGGGCCACGATGCACGTTGTATTGCCAGACAGTGAGGTCGCCCTTCTGTGCCAGCGCGTGTGCAACGGCGCTCGCATCATTGCCGCCGAGCGCCTGAAGCTCCTCTGCCGACAATCCGACGACGATTTCGTCCTTGATGGTGACGATCTTGAACAGGTTCATCCTGGTCTCCTGCGCCCATGTGCCTTGTATCGAGAGGGTGAGAAGCGCGATCGCGGCACCCTTGATGAGATCGCAGCGAGAAAGCATGCCGTTGTCCTTTGGTGCTGACGCGCGCCCAGATCGAAGAGTTTTCAGCCATGGCGCCCGTATCTGCGTGGCCGTGCCGCAACGGCTTGGTCGCTCGCTCGCGGACAGCGGTTCAAGGCGGATTCATATCCGGACGGATGGTTCCGGCTGCGAACAGCCGCGCCAAGATCAGGACGGGCTGCAAGATCGCCCTTCCATGCTGGCGATACAACCAACGAAATCGGGCTCAACAATTACGTGTGCATGCTGAAGCATCGCCAGCTCGCGCGCGCGATGTGCGTTCACACCGGAAACAAGGCGAAACGGTTGCGCGGATTGACAGCGATCACGGCTGTGTGCGTGATTGATGCAACTTCTTGACGCAGGTGGGTGACGGCGGTCGATATTCCTGTTATCCGGAATCGCCGTGGTGCGATGCAGACGAAGCGTCGCTACGCCCCCGGGCTGGGCTTGCCGGATGAGTTGTTCTTTGGCATGGTTACACCAAGCGGTTGAGGCCGTTGTTCGGATGCAGTTCAGTGTGTGAACCCGGCGGCCCCGGCCGAGGTTCGTCGCGATGGGTTCTGTTGCGGCGTTCGGCTCTTGAGCGGATCCCGAAGGCCGGTGCTTGTCATAGGTGCGAGATGAAAAACCTCGATTTCGCGGCTGAGCTTCATCTCAAGCTCGGTGTGCCTGCAAGCAGCACTGTCGAAAGTCTACGCCTGCTCCGCGCGTTCCTGAAGCTCGCGCCTCGACAGCGTTTCGAAGTGATCAAGCTGGTCGAAGATCTCGCCGCCGAAGAAGCTCTTCCCGATCACCCCTTGTCCTAAAGTCCGGCCACGCGCCGGCTAATGCCGTCTCGTTCCTTTTTCTGCCAGAGCCGGGCCCGCCGGCGTCGTTCCACCAAGGCTGGCCGCTGGAAGGCGGTCCGGTAAGTGTGGTATCCAGTTGAAAAAAGGGAGGAGTGCGATCATGATTGACCCGAAGCTCGAAGTTCCGGCCGAACTGCGCGACTTGGCTGAGAAGACGATTGATCAGGCGGAAAAGGCATTCGGCATGTTTTTTGACGCCGCCACCAAATCGATGTCGTCCGTTCCGGGCGCGGGGACGGAGGTGTCGAAGCAGGCGCTGGCTTTCACCGAGCAGAACATGAAGTCGGCGTTCGAGCATGCGCGCAAGCTGGTGCATGCTACCGACATCCAGGAAGCGATGCGAATCCAGTCGGATTTCCTGCGCAGTCAGTTCACCAGCGCCGGAGATCACATGCGCCAGATGACCGGTAGTCTCATGCAACAAGGCAAGGACAAGTCCTGATTCTCGGCGTGTGTACAGGGTGCCCACAAATTGATCTTGTGTGGTGTGGAGATCCGCGCTTCGATACAGGCGCAGGTCCATGATGGGCCACCGAATGACCTCATTCGCCGTCCGTCATCTTTTCTGCTGATCCCTGCCGGCCTCCGGCAGGGATTTGCGTTTGCGGCAGGTCGTGATCGTCCGGCGACTGCTAACGCAGCGACGAGATATAGGCCGCGATATCGCCGGCTTCGCTCCGGCTCAAGGGAAAATTCGGCATCTTCGGGTGCGGATCGAGCAGGAAGAAGGCGAGCCTTTCCGGACTGAAGCCCGGCCTGCGCGCAACGGATGCAAAGGAGGGGACGTCGGCGCTCGCCTGGGTCTGCCCGTTCGCCACGACATGGCAGCTCGCGCACCAGCGCTTGGCGAGATCGGCACCGTGGTCGGCGTCAGCGGCGAGAGCGGACGACGTGCCGACGCCAGAGATTACGCCAAGCAGCAGGCAAATCCGTCTCACATGCGGGGACATAGGGCAATCTTTCTGCGTTCGCACGCGGCCGCCGCGCTCATCCGCAGCATGATCCTGGAAACTGCGAGAGGTCAATGCGGGCGATGATCGACCGGAGCAGCTTGCGGGTCGAACGATAGAGATGCCGTACGAATGCCGGCATTCTTGCCGCGGGCAGGCCAAGGCTTTTCGTATCAAGGCTTTTCGTATCAAGACTTCCGGTATAGTGCGACACGTGTCTCTCCGAGGCCATATCGCTCTTCTATCGTGCCGCTTTGGAGCCGCCTTGATCTGCCGCAAAGCGTTCCCGGCTAGTAGTCGCCTGGATTCATGATCATTGGGCTCTTCGTATCCGCCGGCGCAAGCGCGCTGCTGGCGCTGTCACGCAGGAAGCGGTCGAGCGTCTCCTGGATCCTCTCCTTGACCGAGTCCGGACCACGATCGCTCATCTCCGTGTGCTGCGCGCCGGTGTTGATGATATCGATGCCGCGCGCCTTGGCCTCTTCCGGCGTCGGCAGCACGCCGGGATCTGTCACGAAATGCGGGTCCTTCGAGCGGAACGACAGGATCTTCATGTGGTCGCTGAGTACGAAGGGCACCCGCAGATTGTCGAGCGTGATCACTTTCGACACCAGCTCCGGGTGCTGATGGGCGACGTACATGGAGACATCGCCGCCGTTGGAGTGGCCGACGAGGGTGATGTGGTCGTATTCGACGTTCTCCTGCCGCCTCTTCAGTTCGCCCAGCACGAAGAGAATGTTGGCTTCGCAGCGGATGTAGACGTCACGCCGGCCGACATATGGCTGGCCGACATGGGTCATCAGCGGCGGATCGCTCGGCAAGTCCTGCTGGATGCTGGCGACCAGATAGCCTCGCGCGGCGAGGACGTTGGCGAGGAAGGAATATTCGGTGGCCTTGACGGTATTGCCGTTGCTGATGATGGCGAGCGGGAGCTTCCATAGGCCGAGATTGGCCTTGGTTTCGTAGTCGCGCCGCACGGCAACCTCCACCGAGATCGGCCGCTGGCGCGAGGCGTCGAACAGGGTCAAGGTCTCATGGCGGATTGCGAACTGGCTGACGACGAAATACTGCCCGACACCAAGGACGCAGAGTAAAGCCAGAATTGCAAACACCTTCCTCATGGTTCTGTCTCAAATCACCTTTGACTGAACATGGTGATCGGGAACTCCCGGTCGAGCGATCGCGAGCAGGTTACCGGATTAAATTTAGGCAAGTTTGTGAGCAAAGCCGCAAAAGGGCCGCACACCGGGTCGATCGACCGAAGGAGGGGGCGGCTAGAGACAATGGGCCCTGCCGCGCTCGGGGCAGACCCGGAACGCGCTCGACAGTGTGAAGAGGAAGCGTGGGCTGCGGCGCTCGTTGTCCGGCGCCCGGTAGCTCAAGGGGACAGCCACGCCGAGATCCGCCTGGAGATCGTCCGGCAAGAAGAACCGCACACCGGCCCCGGCCGATGTCAGCGACAGGCCGTCGCTCAGACGGTAACCGTCGTTCCAGACCGCGCCGGCGTCGCCGAAGACGTAGAGCTGATAGCCGGTCCAATAGCGGAAATTGAGCTTCTGATCGAAGCGCAGTTCGAGCGAGCCGGCAAGGGCGTTGTCGCCGCTGATCTCGGCTGCGCCATAGCCCCGGCCGAAGGCTGCGCCGCCAAGATAGAATTGCTGCGAGGCGAATAGGGGCCGAGACGCGGTCTGGCTCGCGGCTGCGAGCTTGAGCGACCAGGCGTCGTTGAATGTCTGGTAGCGCGTGAACCAGAAGTTCAGAACCGAGAAATTCGATGAGGCGCCGTGGCGCGACAACAGAGCGTCGTCGAAATGCGATGCGCCAAAGACGTCGAGGCCTTGGCGGTAGGTCAGCGTCACCAGGTTCGTGCCGCCGAAGCGATCCTGGAGCCGGTAGTCGGCGGTCAGGCTGGCGGTTCTGATGTGGTCGTTGTACCAGGGGCCGTAAATGTCGTGCTCGGACACGTTGCTGAAGCTCCCAGCCAGGGTAAGCGTCAGCCCCGAGGATTGCGACAGGAAGGGCACGCTGCTTGCCCGCACCTCGAAAGCTTCGGTCGTGGTAATGTCGCTGTCGAGACGGCGTGCGTCGCCGGGCCGGACTGCGCTGTACAGGACGGAAGCGCCGAGGCGCACACCGTCGACGGCGATGGGCGCGTCATAGGACAGGCGTGCGAATCCGAGTTCGCGGGGGTCGTTGGCAATGGTCGACATGTTGACGGCCAGCGCGTCGCCGGGCGCGAGGTAGGAGTTGAATGCGCCGGTCGCGTAGGTTTGCCAGGGGCCGACCGACGACGATCCGAGATTATCGAGGGCGAATGAGGAGAAGACGTGCCAAGTCTTCAAATAGATGGTCAGGCGGAAGCGGCCGGTCGTACCGCCGATCTCCTCCAGCGCTGTGTCGGTGATCCGGACGCCCGGCCTGCCGTTGATCAGGAAGAGCTGGCGTTCGAGCGTTGCGAGCCGCGACGGTTGTTCGGCCAGAACCGGCCCGAGCATCGGCCTTACGCCGAACTGCTCGGCGCCATCGCCTTTCAGCTCGGCCTGCACGATGGCGCCTTCGATGACCTGGATGCGGACCCGGCCGTCGACAATGTCCTGCGGCGGCACGATGGCACGGCTTAAGTGGAATCCAGCTTCGCGGTAGAGGTCGCTGATCGCGCCGGCGATCGCGGCGAGATCCGCCTGCGAGACCTTCTTGGCGAGATAGGGCTGATAGACCGCGGCGATGCGCTCGCGGGAGACAGCGTGAGCGCCGATGACGCTAATCCCGCGCAGCATGAACTGCAGCTTGGCATCGCCACCGGTGCTTGGCCGGTCGACTGTGGGCAGCTTGACCGGAGGCCGGCTCTGCGATTCCCGTTCGGTTTGGTTTTCAAAGTATTTCTCGGGCTGACGCGGATCGAAACCCGGCTGGTTCGCCTGTTGTGCGAGTGCCTGCGGAACTCCCGTGAAAATAGGTGCCAACAACGCCAATGCGGTAATGAGATGCCGCTTCCCGCCACGCGCAGCAAGCCCGTCTCCGTAGTCTGACGGAGGGATTGCCATGTGGCGGTAAGGCTTCGTTAGCCGCATGATTTTTCTTAGGTTTTTATGGTCAATGATTGGTTAATGAGGCCGCGCCACTGGCCTCTTCCTGCTAATCCTCTCTTGAGTGATTTCGGATACGCCTCAAGATCCGGCTGTAACGCGGACTGAGGATCGTCATGCTTGGCAAAGTTGGAATGCGGTGCGCCTTCGTGGTGGCGCTGGCTCTGGCACGGGCTTCCGGTGCATTCGCTGCGGATGACGGTGTGTGGTCTGTCAGCAAGTCCTCAGGCGAGGTCTGGCTTGCAACGAGCGGCGCGCAGCCGGTATGGCTGAGCCAGGAAGGGACGCTGAAACCGGGCGATACCGTTCGCACCGGGCGCAACGGACGCGTCCTGCTTGTCCGCGGCGAGGAAACGATTCTGATCTCTCCCAATTCGGTGGTGGGCTTGCCGGCCGAGAAGAAGGAAGGGCTCTCGACCACCATCGTCCAGCAGGCGGGTTCGATCCTGCTCGAGGTCGAGAAGCGCAACGTCAAGCATTTCGAGGTCGAGACGCCGTATCTCGCCGCCGTGGTCAAGGGAACGCAGTTCAGCGTCACGGTAGGTGCGGGCAGCACCAAGGTCGGCGTGCTCCGCGGCCAGGTCGAAGTCTCCGATTTCAAGACGGGCCAGATTGCCCAGCTCATGCCGGGGCAAGCGGCCACGGTCTTTGAGCACGGCAAGCCCGGTCTCAGCCTCAGCGGCGCCGGGTCGTTCAATCCGATCGAGCGCGGCAAGCCTCGCGCCCCGACGATTGAGCGTGTTCCCGTGCCGAAATCGGGCCTGTCGGCGCCGCGCAATGCGGCGAACGGCCATGCGATCCATGCGCTCGGCCCGATCGACAAGGGGGCCAAGACGGCTGGCGCCCCGAAGCCATCGCATCAGGCGGCTGGAGCGCATGCCTCCAAGGCCGGCGTCGTGCGCATTTCGAACTCGCTCGGCGAAGTCAAGCTGAACGTCCACAAGGTCACGCGCGGCCTCGCCCACGGCGGCGCTGCGGCAGGACAGGTGCGCAACGCGAATGCCAGCACCGGCAGCCAGACGGTTTGGAACGATGGCAAGACCAACTCGGCAGCATCCAACAGCGCGGTAACCAGTGGTGCCGCAGCTGCCGCCAATGGCACCTCCAGCGCAAACGCGGCGATCGCCGCAACGACAGCCGGTGCATCCAGCGATAACTCGCGCGCCAACAACGGAAACCTCGGTGGCAACGGCAATTCCGGCAATGGCAGCGGCAACAACGGCAATGGCGGTAACAGTGGTAACAACGGTTACGGCAACGACAACAGCGCCGCAGCCGGCAATGGCATGGGCAACAACGGCAACGGCAATGGGAATGGCGGCGGTAACGGCAGCAGCGGCCATGGCAATGCCTACGGCCACAACAGACGCTGAGACGATTTGCTAGGGGATGACAGGGCGCACCTGCCGACGCGGGTGCGCAGGAGGGTGGAGTGAAAGCCTATCGGCCGCATATTCTCGTCGTGATCGCGCTTGCGGTCGTGCTGTCCACGGGATGGCACGGGGCGCTTCGCAACGCGCTCACCGATCTGCGGTTCAAATGGCAATCGCGTGACGCCAGCGGCAATGTTCTCGTGGTGGCGATTGACGCCCCATCGATCGCGCAGATCGGAGTGTGGCCTTGGCCGCGCCAGTTGCACGCGGAGCTGTTGCGCAAGCTCGAGGCGGCGGGAGCGGGAGACATCGCGATGGATGTCGATTTCAGCACGCCCTCGGATCCGGTTTCGGATGAGGCCTTCCTCAAGGCACTTCGCGACGTCGGCGGTTCGACGATCTTGCCTTCCTTCAAGCAGCCGGCGCCGAATGGTGGCGCGAGCCACATCAATCGGCCCCTGAAGCCGTTCAGCAACCACTCATGGCCTGCCGTGGTCAATGTCGCCGTCGAATCCGACGGACTCGTACGTCGCTATCCGGTCGGCGAGAAGTTTGGCGACGCCTTGATGCCTTCGATGGCGGTTGTGCTGGCGGGACAGGACGCCAATCGGCGGCCCCCCTTCCTGATAGATTTCGGTATTCGGGCGGCTTCCATTCCCGCTGTCTCCTATATTGACGTGCTGCGCGGCGATGCCGCCGTTCTCGGCAAGCTCAAGGACAGGAAGATCGTCGTCGGTGCTACGGCGCTCGAGCTCGGTGACCGGTTCAGCGTTCCGAACGGCAAGATCATCTCAGGGCCGATCCTCCAGGCGCTGGCCGCTGAATCGATCCTGCAGAACCGGATGCTGCGCTGGACGTCCGATATCGGCATGATCCTGGGCCTGGGCGCAATCTGCCTGCTGATGATGTATTCGTGGCGCCGCTTCGCGCCGGGAATTCGCGTCGCAATCCTGATCGCAGCCGGGGCGGCCGTCGAACTGGTCGCAGCCCTCGTGCAGGCAAGATGGCCCCTCGTCATCGACACGTCCCTGTTCCACATCGCGATCGTCGCTTATCTGACGGCAATTGCGCTGGACGAAATCGATTTCCGCGGTCTGCTCGGGCGCGTCGCCGAGAGCCGCTTTCATCGCATCGCGATGTCGCTCGGCGACGGGCTCGTCTGCACCGACGAGGATCACCGGATCACGGTCTGGAATCCCGGCGCGAGCGCGATCTTCGGCTACATGCCGGCCGAGATCATCGGCCGCCCGTTCGAAACGCTGTGCGCTTTGCCGGTGGACGGCGATGCAAGGCCGCCCATGCACGACGCCGCGCGCCAGGCGCTTCTGGTTCCTGGCGGGGCGGTCGTCGTCGAGTTCGAGGGCCGGCGCAAGAACGGGGAAACCTTCCCGGTCGAGGCGAGCTTCTCGGGCTGGCAGGGAGCGGAAGGCTTTCAATACGGAGCGATCCTGCGCGATATTTCGGTCCGCAAACGTGAAGCCGAACGTATTCGCTACCTGGCAGAACACGACGCGCTGACGGGTCTTGCCAACCGGAACATGCTGCATGTGGGCCTCACCGAGCTGATCGGTGCGGCGGAGCGGCGGTCTTCCGGCGTCGCGCTGCTCGTGCTCGGGCTCGACGGTTTCCAAGAGATCAACGATATGCTCGGACATTCCGCCGGCGACCTCGTGCTGCGCGCCGTCGCCGAGCGTCTCCGGGGCGAGGTCGATGGTCAGGCGATCGTCGCACGGCTCAGCGGCGACGAATTCGCCATCGCGATCGATTGCGCGGAAGCCGGCGAGCCCTTCGCGGCCTTTGCCGAGCGGATCGCGCACGCGTTTGAAGCGCCGCTCGCAACCGGCACGCGGCAGCACCGCGTCAGGATCAGCGTCGGCGTTGCCGTCTATCCGGAAGGCGGGCAAAAGGCTGACGATCTCCTGAGCAATGGCCATCTGGCGCTGAGCCGCGCGAAGGCGACGCGGCGTGGCAGCCATGTGATCTTCGAAAGTGCGATCAGGCAGGAGCTCGAGAACCGGCTGACGCTGGAGAGCGAGCTGGCGCTTGCCGCGGACCGCGGCGAGTTCGAACTATTCTACCAGCCGCAGGTTCGTCTGATCGACGGCAGTCTGGTCGGGGCCGAAGCACTCATCCGCTGGCGACATCCGGTGCGCGGCTACGTCTCGCCCGGAGAGTTCATGCCGGTGGTCAACACTTCGGCCCTGTCGGAGCGGATTGCGAACTGGGTGATGGAGACCGCCTGCCGCCAGGCGCGAGCCTGGGAATTGTCCGGTAACAACGTGCGCGTCGCGATCAACCTCTCGCCCTCGCAGCTTCAATCCGGCGACCTCGCGCATTCCGTTGCAGCACTGCTCGAAGCGACGGGGCTGACGCCATCGCTTCTCGAAATCGAAGTCACCGAAGACATCCTGCTCCAGGATGAACGCCGCGTGCTCGCCATCTTCAAGCGAATTCAGGAGCTCGGCGTCCGAGTCCTGTTCGATGATTTCGGTACCGGCTATGCGAGCCTGAGCTATCTCAAGAAATTTCCGCTCGACGGGCTCAAGATCGACCGCTCGTTCGTTTTCGGTCTTCTCGCGAACTCCGACGACGCTGCAATCGTCGGCTCGACAATCGGACTCAGCAAGCAGCTCAGTCTCACGGTCGTGGCTGAAGGCATCGAGAACCGCGCAACTGCCGACCTCCTGGTCAGCATGGGATGCGAGGAAGGGCAGGGATATTTCTTCGGCCGTCCGATACCTGCCGAAGCATTCGAAAAGCAATTCCTGGCGGCTGAGCTCGACGCTGTCAGCGCTGCCTGAACGGGGCGGTTTCGCTTCTACCGCCGGCGCGCGATCGCCACGCCAAAGAGGAAAGCGACGAGCAGGCTGGCAAGCGGTGCTTCGCGCGTGATCGCTGCGATTGTCGAAAGAGCCCCGCCAGGCTTTCGAGCTTCCTCGATTGTAGATGAAAGGCGGTCGACAGCTGCATGCAGGCCTCCGGCGACTTCACCGACCGTGCGGGAGACATCCGTCGCTGCATCGATGGCACGCTCGGCCACGCCGGGTTGGGAAGTGGAATGCGGTATCTCCGTGCTCAAGCGCAAGACCTCCAGGCCTGACGATGGAAGCCGACACCTATGGCTATCCGCGACAGGCGCGTGGCTCACGACGGGTGCCGGCATTGGATGGGCAATTCAGCGCACGGGATTTTGTTCCGGGATACGTCGACGGCGGCGGCGTACTTCGGGAAACGACGGGTGCGAATCTCTGTTAGGCTGGGTCAACCTTGCTGATGTCAGGAGACGGCCGTGACCGATCGGACCATAACGGATCGAGCCCGGCGCATCGCCTTGCTCGGCGCTCCCATCGACATGGGGGCTTCGCAGCGCGGCACCTTGATGGGCCCTGCGGCGCTGCGCACTGCCGGCCTTGCGACACTGCTCGAAAGCTTGGATTTCGAGGTTGTCGACTATGGCGATCTTTCCGTAGCCGAAGTCCGGGACCTCACCGACACGCCGCCCGAAAATGCCAATCACTATCGCGAAATCCAGCGCTGGACGCGCGTCCTGAGCCGCAGAGGCTATGAGATCGCGACAACCGGCGCGCTGCCGATCTTCCTCGGCGGCGATCACACGTTGTCGATGGGGTCGGTCAATGGGATGGCGCGTCATTGGCAGGAATGTGGACGCGAACTCTTCGTGCTCTGGCTCGATGCCCACGCCGACTACAACACGCCGGAGACGACGATCACCGCGAACATGCACGGCATGTCAGCCGCCTTCTTGTGCGGCGAGCCCGGCCTCGACGGCCTGCTCGGCGACGATCCGCGCGCTTCGATCGCCCCGGACAGGCTGGACCTGTTCGGCGCGCGTTCGATCGACAAGCTCGAAAAGGAGTTGATTCGCTTGCGTCGGATCAGGATCGTCGACATGCGCCAGATCGACGAGTTCGGCGTCGCCGTCATGATCCGGCGCGTCATCGAGCGGGTCAAGGCGAGCAATGGCGTGCTGCATGTCAGCTTCGACGTCGATTTCCTCGACCCCTCCGTGGCGCCGGGCGTCGGTACCACCGTGCCGGGTGGCGCCACCTATCGCGAGGCGCACCTGATCATGGAGCTGTTGCACGATTCCGGCATGGTAGGATCGGTCGATATCGTCGAGCTCAATCCCTTCCTGGATGAACGTGGTCGGACGGCGCGTGCTGCAGTCGAGCTGATCGGCAGCCTATTCGGCCAGCAGATCGCCGATCGGCCGACGCCGAGCAACGCGATCGCTCCAGGTGAGTGAAGCGGTAAACGACGTTCGCGCGCCGAAAGCGGAGCGGTCGGAGGCGTGTTCCCAACTGGGATTCGGCCGCACCAGCAGAGTTGACCATCGTTGGCCTGGAACTTGCTTGATTGGGGGCGGGGAACCGGCTGGGGCGCGATTGAGTTAACCTGTGATAGGGAAAAGAGCGGATCCATCGATGACAAGTGGTCGTTTCGCGAAGTCCATCTACACCGCACTCCGCCATCCCGGCGTGATCGCGCTGATCGTCGCGGGGGTGACGATTGCGGCTATGCTGATCGTCGACCACGGACCCTGGAGCCGCGCCAAGACTCAGCCGGCCCATGTCGCAATGTACGCGACCACGGGAGAAGCGGCGCGCGCCGCGGGCGCCGACGTGCTTCCGACCGAACCGAAGTCACCGATCGAGCCGGCGCGGCCGGGGCCCAAGACGTCCCCGACCGTCAATCCCGTGACGCCGTAGCTCAGAAACCCGCGATGTCCGCTTCTTTGCCAACAGCGGCGCAGAAGCGTCATTTTACGAAGGTCCGTTGAGGGCAACGGCGGACGTAGCTTCCGTGCAGCCGGCGGAGTGGTTTTGCCGATCAAGCCGAAGCGAAAGCACTCCAATGTACCGGGTCTTAGGGGCAGTGATGGCGGCGTTCACATTTGGAGCGACGGCGGGACATTGCCAGACCTTGCAGACAGGCACGATCACGTTTCAATCTGCCACCTACAGCGACATGCGCCAGCTTTTGGCGCGCGAGCCTTCGACCGGGCCGGTGACGATAAAGGCCACCCTCGCTCTCCCGGAACAGATGAAGGATCGCTATCCCGCCGTGATCGTTCTGCACACGCTTGCCGGTTATCGCGACGCGCACGAAGGCGATATCGCCGCGGGCTGCGCAAGATCGGATTCGCCACGTTGACCTATGACAGCTTTGCTGCGCGCGGAACCACAGGCGCTGCCCTGCAGGGATCACCAGGCTATCTGCCGATTGGCGTTGCGGATGCATACGCTGCGCTGCGCTTTCTTTCCGCCGAATGCCGGATCGAAGCCGGGCACGTTGCGATCATCGGGTTCTCGTATGGTGCCGAAGTGGCCCATCTTGCGGCTATGGAGGTGGTGCGATCGGCGCTTAATCCAGGAGAGCGATCTGCGGCCCATGTCGCGTTCTATCCCGGAGGAACTTTTGGCGCGATTGCCGGACCTGCCGCCTATACTGGCTCCCCGGTCTTGATGCTGCTCGGCGGCAAGGACGATAATCTGCCGGTAACAAAGATCGAGAGTTACCTGGCTTACGCGCGCGCCGCCGGGGCGCCCGCGCCGATCCAGACTGTAGTCTATCCGGGCGCCTATCATGCATGGACTGCCCTCGATCTCACCACTGCCCGCTTCTACCCGGATCTGGTTAGCACCAAAAAATGTCCGCTCATCCTGCTCGGACCGAAGCAGCCGGCCTTACTGATTGACGGCGAGCTGAAGCCATTCGAGCCTGGCGCTTTTGGCGCCTGCCTCGCCGCAGCGCCCGGTTATTCGATGGGGTTTGACGCTGCGGTTCGCGCCAAATCGGTCGCAGATATGGTTTCCTTCCTTCAACGAAGCCTGCGGCCGTAGAAGGAGCATCAGTGTCTTTGCTGCACATTCAACCCGCGCACCACAATGCCCGCTTCGGGGCATGAGCGCCTGTTCGGAGGGGGCCGGCGGTTGGAGATTCCATGTGGGCGTGCGTTGAGGGTCGCGATGAGAATGTATACCCCGACGGAGAGCGGGCCCAAGTTTCTTCTCTGGTGAAGAAGTGACAGCCAATCGGACCTTTTCTGCAGCATTCGCGAGACGTATCAGGGTCGAGATACTGGTGCTAGATTTCCTGCTCCTGCTGAATAGGAGGACGATATGCCCGATAGCGTCTACAAGGTCATCGAACTGGTCGGTACCAGCTCCGACTCATGGGAGAAGGCGGCCGCCAACGCGGTTGAACAAGCCGCAAGATCTCTCCGGGATCTTCGAGTTGCAGAGGTCGTAAAGCTCGATATGCAACTGGATGACAAGGGTAAAGTCGAGGCCTATCGCGCCAAGCTCAACGTATCGTTCAAGTTCGAGGGCTCCTGAGCCTCGGCACCTCGCCCCCACTTGCGGGGCGAGGATGGCTCACTGGAAAGGCGCGTTGCGCGGCGCCCAACCGGACGCTGTTGCCTATACCAAAAGTTGGTCCTGGTCCGACTGGGGCCGATATGCTTTGATGCGAGAGGGCGTGTGGCGCGTGGTGGCCCCATGTACATGGTCATTCGCAAGTACACCAAGGTTCGTTCGGTAGCGGACGCCGCTCGTCGCTCAAGAGCGGCGTCGGTGAGATCCTAAGGCAATCGCAGGGATTCAGATCCTACCATGTGCTGGATTCGGGCGACGGTGTCGGTATCGCCGTGACGATATTCGACGACCGCGAAAGCGCTAGTCTAGCGCAGCGAACGCCAAGATATTTGCGTTCGTTCAGGCGAGTCTACATGACCTCGACCTTGGGGTTCCCGAAGTCGCGACCGCCGAGGTCTTGGTGGACATAGGGCCCAATGGGTCTTCTGGTGTGAAGTAGCTCCAAGCGTCACCAGTTGGGGGGCGGGTGCTGTCCTGCTCGTGTAATCGATCCGATGTCACCCTCGCGCTTGCTACGATCGAGCCCATTCGCGTGCCGCACGTCGGGAATATTCGACCGCGCGCGCTTTTCGAGGAGCAGCATCTACATGAAGCAACACACCTCCGAAGCATCTTCCACCACAGCCAGCGGCTGGATACCACTCATGCCTATCGGCATCGTGATGCCGCCCCGCGATCCCGATGAAGACGAAGACGACGAAGACGACGAAGACGACGATGAGGAAGGTGATGCTGACGAACCGGCGGTCGTGCGCGAGCCGGACGAAGACTAGACTAGCGCGTCTGGCAATTGGCGCTATAGTATCTCCCATGGGCTGGGATGCGAAAGACATAGCGCTTCTGAAAAGGCTCTGGTTCGCAGGACAGAGCGCGGCGCAGATTGCGCGTCGTCTGGGGTGCAGTCGTGACGCGGTCTGCGGCATGCTGACCCGTCTGAGCCTGAAGCGCGGCCACAAGTCGCCGACAGCACGGCCCAAGATACGGCTGGCCCCGAAGCTGAGGCCGTCGTCGGCACCCTGCGCCCGTTCAGTCACACGGAGGGTGTCGTTGAATACAGCGGAGAGGCAGCAGCCCAAGGAATTCAGCAGGCAGCAGCTTTACGCCATTCTGGCTGAGGCGGTCAGAAACACTGGCTAAGAGACCCGACCGCGAACGTCCTTGCGCCTCCCGTCAGTGTCTTGGCCCCGTTTGACAAGTTCGGCCGTCTGTTCCTTCCCAAGCCTTCGTCGACTTCGGGTCACGGCAATACGCTGGTGGAGCAGAGAATCTCCCCTAAGTCCCAAAAGCCGACGTTGGCGCCTTTATGAGTCCACGCCCTTGTCAGCCCTTGCGGCCGTAATTGAGGAGCCCGCCACTCGTCTTCGCCGGATGCGCGCGCAAGGCTTCCTCATTCGGCTCGGTGCCCCAGCCGGGCCGGTCCGGAACGATCAGATGGCCGTCCTGAAGCTCCGGCTCATGCGTGAACAGCTCGCGGTCCCAGGACAGACGATCGATGTCGATCTCCATGATGCGCAGGTTCGGCACCGCGGCGCAGAAATGCGCGTTCATCATCGAGCAGAGATGGCCGTAGAAATTGTGCGGGGCGACGTTGACCTCGAAGGCTTCCGCAGCGCTTGCGATCTTCATCGATTGCCAGACGCCGTTCCAGGGCGTGTCGATGATCGCGACGTCCATCGCCTGCTCGTGGAAATAGGGCAGGAATTCCCGCAGGCCCAGCAGCGTCTCGCAGGAGGAGATGGGGTGCGGGCTCTGCCTGCGGATATAGCCGAGTGCTTCCGGATTGAAGCTGTCGATCTCGACCCAGAACATGTCGAGGTCGGCAATGGTGCGCAGGATCTTCAGATAGCCTTCGGTCTTGGCGTTGAAGTTGCAGTCGAGCAGGATGTCGACGTCGGGGCCGGCACCGTCGCGGATCGCTTCCAGATGCATGTGCAGGTCGCGCAGGATCTTGCGGTCGACGTTGATCTCGGGCGCGAAAGGTGAGCCGAAGCCGGGGCGCCAGCCGGTCGGCTTGCCGTCGTCATAGGAAAAGATGTTGGTCTTGAGCGCGGTGAACTTCTTTTCGCGCACCTCGCGCCCCATGGCCTTGACGCCATCGAGGCTTTCGATCGGCGGCTTGTACCAGGATGGGTGATTGATGCGCCAAGTGGCGCAATGCGACCAGTAGACCCTGATACGGTCGCGGATCTTGCCGCCGAGCAGCTCGTAGCAGGGGACGCCGAGAGATTTCGCCTTGGCATCGAGCAGCGCGTTCTCGATCGCACCGAGGGCTTGCGCCACCACGCCGCCGGCGGCGGGACGCGTCGCCGCGAACAATTCGGCAAAGATGCGCTCGTGCTGGAAGACGTTCTGCCCGAGGACACGGGCGGAGAGGCGCTGGATGGCAGCTCCGACGCCGGGCGAGCCAAAACCCTCGTCGAATTCGCTCCAGCCGACGACGCCGTCTTCGGTCGTCAGCTTGACGAAATGATAATTTCTCCAGCCGGCGTCGCAGGCAAGAATCTCGATGCTTGTTGTTTTTGATGATTTGGTCATATCGCTCCCTGTCGCCCGGCCGGGCCTCTTTTGTGGCCCGATCTCAGGCCGGGCCCTGACCGCATTGTTAGGCCAAGCGGGGAGCGGAGTGAAGGGCGCAGCGATGCGGCCGGGGAGCGCGTTCCGGCGGCGCTTTCGCCGGTCTCGTCAGCCAACCACCGAAGAGACGAGCAGGGCGAGCACGGCCAGCGCCATCAGCGCAGTGCCGAGCCAGCCCAGCGCGATCAGCCATGAGCGGCCCCTGAAGCGGCCCATGATCACGCGGCTCGAGACGATCAGCATCATCATGGCCATGATGGGGACGGCGACGATGCCGTTGAGCACTGCGCTCCACACCAGCATGTGGATCGAGTCGATCCCGGTGAAGCCGAGGCCGAAGCCGATCAGGGTCGCCGCCGCGATGATGGTGTAGAAGCCGACCGCTTCGTCCGGCTTGGCCTCCAGCGTGGCACGCCAGCCGAAGATCTCCGCAACGCCATAAGCGGCCGAGCCCGCCAGCACCGGGATGGCGAGCAGGCCCGTGCCGATGATGCCGATCGCAAACAGGGCGAAGGTGAAATCCCCGGCGAGCGGCCGCAGCGCTTCGGCCGCTTCGGTGGCCGAATTGATGTTGGTGATGCCGTTGGCATGCAGGACCGACGCCGTGGTGAGGATGATGAAGAAGGCTATGCCGTTGGACAGCAGCATGCCGGAGATGGTGTCGGCCCTGATGCGCGCGAGCTCCGGATTGCCGCCGCGCTTGAGCTGGCGAAGCGGCTTGTCGTGCTTGCCCTGGTTCATCTCCTCCACCTCCTGCGAGGCCTGCCAGAAGAACAGATAGGGGCTGATGGTGGTGCCGAGCACGGCGACCACCATCATGAAATAGTCGCCGCTGACATTCGCCTTCGGCCACACCGCGGCGAGCAGCGCCGTGCTCCAGGGGATATTGACCGTGAAGGCGGTCGCGACATAGGCGAACAGCGCCAGCGTGAGGAATTTCAAGACGGGCGAATAGCGGCGGTAGGGCAGGAACACCTGGAGCAGGGTGGAGCCCGCCGCGAAGATCAGCGCATGTTCGTGGTTGAGGCCGCCGATGACGAGCGAAAGGGCCTCGGCCATCGCGGCGATGTCGGCGGCGATGTTGAATGTGTTCGCGGTCACGAGCATGGCGATGAGGGCCAGAACCGCCCAGCGCGGCGCGATCTGCATGACGTTGGCGGCGAGCCCCTTGCCGGTGACGCGGCCGATCCGCGCGCTGACGAGCTGGATTGCGATCATGAACGGCGTGGTCAGGAATACGGTCCAGAGCAGCCCGTAGCCGAATTGCGCGCCGGCCTGCGAATAGGTGGCGATGCCGGACGGGTCGTCGTCGGCAGCTCCGGTGACGAGGCCCGGCCCCAGTCTTTGCAGCAGCGTCGGCGCGGATTTCGTCGGCGTGAGGGCGCTGTCGCGCATGTACGGGGACCTCGCAGGGGTGCTGGCGTGTCCCTAGCAAATGCGAATGCGGGAACATAGGTTCCTGCCGCGCGAGCGGCGGTATTTCTGATAATGCTAAATTCGCTTGCTCCGTCGGGCAAAACAGGGGTAGATTGCCAGCATCGCAAGACGTCTCGAAATCGGCGGCCATCCGCGGCTCGCAACCGGCGGCGGAAATTCCGTGCGGGATGAAGCTGCCCGGGTCGTCTTACTTCACGCTGACGAACATGCCCCAGGCGGCGGCCAGCGCCGCGCCGGTGAAGAGAACCACCGGATTGTCGCAGAACGTGCCGCCATAGCTGCACACGTCCGCTCCGAATTGGCCGAGCTCATGACGGCTCGCGGAATAGAACAGTCCCGACAGCACCAGCAATGCAGCGGCGACGTAGTACATTGACGATCTCCCGGCTTGCCCCGTCCAGGCGACATGTCCCAGCATGACGCGAAGAGATTTCACTTCGCCCAATCCGCTTTGCTGAATTTGAGATAAAGTTTGACCCGTCGGGCAAAACACTGGCAAGATCAGACCATGGGCGAGTGCTGGCGTCGCCATGATGACCGGCGTTCGGCATGAAAAAGGCCCCGCATCGCGGGGCCTTTGTCGTGTTGGGCCTGCTGCCGGCTTATCGCCGCGAGCCCGCGCCGTACAGCTCGCGTTCGCGCCGGACATCGTCGGGCGCAAGTGGCGGGCTGGCGGCATCGAAGTCGGTCCAGCCGGACTTCTTCCAGGCTGAGCTGCGATCCTGCAAGTTCACGGACCTCTCGTGCAGAAGCGCTTCGAGGCGTGCGCGATCCTGGTCCGGCACCCTGGCTGTGACGAGCGTGCCGCCACGGCGAACGCCCTCGGCATAGAGCGATGCATCCTCCTTGGAGACACCGGCTTCGGTGAGGGCGCCAACGATGCCTCCGGTTGCTGCGCCGGCGGCCGCACCGACAGCGGTCGCAGCGAGCCATCCGGCAGCGACGACCGGCCCGAGGCCGGGAATGGCCAGCAGGCCGAGGCCGGCGAGCAGGCCTGCCGCGCCGCCGATGCCGGCGCCGATGCCGGCACCCGTTCCGGCGCCCTCGGCGCGATCGTCGGTACCGTCGCGATCACGATCGACCTTGCCGCCCGATGTGAGGCCGGCCTTGCCGGACGACGAGTCGTACCAATTGTCCGAATTGTTGGCGACGATGCTGATATCAGAGTGCGGTACGCCGGCGTTTTCGAGCCGCCTGACAGCCTGCTCTGCATCGGAATAATTGTCGTAGAGACGAGAAATGGTGGTCGTCATGCTAATTCCTCCTTACTTGGCGGGATTGACGTTGCCTTGGAAGTCAACGCTGACATCGGTCTTGGTGCCGGCCTTGTCGGCCTTGCCGCGCCAGACGCCTTCGTTGTCCTTCTGCAGGCCGGAGACGTTGGAAAATCCCGCGCCCTCGACCCGCGATTTCGCCTGTCCCTCGGTGAAGCTGTTGCGGCCGGCGACCGGAGCATTTGAGTTGTTCTGGTCCGAGCTGTTGACGGCGTTGTTTCCGGGCCCGCTTTGCGTCGGCTGCGACTGGGCGCCCGCGGGCACCGCGCCGAGCAGCAACAAGGTTGCTGCCAGCAGAGTTAGACGTGACATGTTTTTGTCTCCTGCAAGTGATTGTGCCGGCGACAACATGCGAGATTCGAATTGGTTGCTACTGTTCTGGAGGAGTTTGCCGCGGCTCTTTGGTCGGCAACGTCGAGCGAGCTGTGGCCGTCGTCTGCCGCAGTGGCGTTCGCCGGCAGGCTGCTACTTTGAAGACTTCACAGGCTCGCCTTGGCTCTTGGTGGTTTCCCAGGGAGCTGGAAGTATGACGCGGATGGGGTGGGCTTCGGCGGAGCTTTGAACGACCGGAGCAGCCTGGTCCTTGACGGGCTCAGCTGCTGTTGCAGCCATCAGCGCGACCAGCATCGCCAGAGAAGTTGTCACGAGCCGCACGTTCAGCATCGAAGCCTCCTGTTGGCGCACCAACGCAGTCCGAGCCGTTTGGTTCGAATCTTGGTCCGGGAACAAGTGGCAATCTGTCCTGTTTGTAGATGACAGGCCTGATGACCGGGCTGCTGGAGGAGGACACGATGAACATCAAAGCCATCATTGCAGCCGCTGTGCTGACGTCAGTTGCGTCTCCCGCGTTTGCGCAATCGTTCTACGTGGTTCAGGACGTCAAGACCAAGAAGTGCACCATCACCGAATCCAAGCCGACGACCACGGAAACGACGGTTGTCAGCGGCGACACCGTGTACAAGACCAGGTCTGAAGCCGAGGCCGGCATGAAGACGGTCAAGATCTGCACCTCGCACTGAGGAAATGCCTGTGCTTTTGCTTTGGGCCATCCCGCTGTGATCCTTCTTGGCGGCGCGCCTACCTGATCGGTCACATGCACTGAGACGGGAAGGCGCGGTGGCCGTGGTCCCGCCAGGGCTTCGGCGCCTCCCGAGGCAACAGCGCGATCGATGAAAGCCCGCGCGGAGCAATCCGTCGCGGGCTTTGATTTTGAGGACGCAAACAGGCGGGGCCGTGCGGATGACCTCGATGAAACACGCCTGAAACAGTGCTGAAACCCGATTGTCCTGAACGGCTCGGCTCCGCGCGTCGACCAACGGAACGAACAGGAGAGACAATCATGATCCAGATCGGTTCGAAGGAAGAAGTCGCGTTCCTGCTGGCGCTGTTCGGCACCCATACCCAGCCGGTCAAGCGCCCGAAGCCGAAATCGCAGCAAAGGTGAGAGAACCCATGCCCGGCTTGGCCGAATGCCAGAGCCTGTTGCGACTCCTGATCGCAAGGGGCGATCCCAAGGCCATTCCGCTCGCCAGGGGCGCCATCGATCAGTTCCTGAACACGGCGCCGGCAAGCGCCCGCGGGCGCGGCCTGCGCGTGCTCCAGCGCGACGCGCTCGACCAGCACGATGCCGCAGTCGGCGTGCAGCGTTCGTTCGCCGAGACGGTGGACGCCTATATCGAGCGCAAGCTTGCGGAGGAGTGAGGGGCGAGTGCGCGAGCTCACGCACTCCGGTCCCGGCTGAGCGTGCGCGCTCCGTTCCCAAAACCCATTGATCCCAAGAGAATTTTTGCGTCCTCTTGGAAACCTTTGTTCGCTACCTGAGCTATTACGGCAAAGGATGCGGCCATGCCCCGATACTACTTCGATCTTCGCGACGAGAAGGGAATTGCGCTGGACGAGGAGGGACTGGAATTGTCCGGCCCGCGCGCGGTTCAGGCCGAGGCGGCCAAGTCGGTTGCCGACATGGCGCGCGACGCCGTGCTCTCCGCGCTGCTCACGGGCGGCCGGCAGGAGATGGCGATCGACGTTCGCGACGCCGGCGGCCCCGTCATGCAGGTGACGTTCTGCTTCGAGATCGAAGATCTGACGTCGCGATCGCGGTCACGCGATCATTGATGCATCGGTGTCGATCGGGATCGCGCGTGCAGCGGTGGCCGGGATTGATCGGAGTCCAGCACGGCGACCTTGCGGCCGAGCTGCCAGACTTCGACCTTGCCCAGCCGCGTGAACTGCTTCGCAAAGACCAGCGCGGAGGAATCGGACGGGGCTTCGAACGCTTCGGCGGATCGAAAGACGCCGTTTTCGCCGACGAGATAGGCGCGATATTGCTGCGTCATGTCGGCGCCCTCAGTCCGGGCGAGCGCAGCCATGCCTCGATCTGCATGGCGGTCTCGTCCTGTCGCGCCTGGCGCAACAGCATCTCGCGGCGACGCCCCGGCGTAAGCGTGCGCGCTTCCGCGCGACAGCGGGCGGCTTCGTCCGCGAGTTTGTCGGTCAGGGTCTTGGTCTGTTTGAAACGACGTCGTGTCTGCATGGCGCATCTCCCTCATTCGAGCAGGCGGGAGCGCAACTGGCGTTCTCATCACCGATCTGTGCCACGGGCCTTGCGATGATAGATCAATTCTACGCCGATTGCGGGGGCGAGGTCTGTATCATTTGGTACGCCGCAGATTAAATTTTCGGGTGCAAGTTCAGCCGCTTGAGCCACTTACTCATTTTGCGAGCGACGTGATGCCAGGCTCATTTTTGAACCAAAGCGACCTCCGGTAGGCGACGTCGCTGCACCGGCCGAGGCTTTTCCTCCGTGGGCGCCGGTGGCTGAGAGACCGATCGTGCTCCCGCCTGCAAAGCGAAGGGAGCCCCGAGATGCGCGTCTGTCGGCCGCTGCCTGCCGAGCACGAGCCGACTGAACATGTGCTTCGGATCGCGCGCGAATGCCGCGAGCTATTGAAGCAATCACCACCCGATACGTTTCTTGGGCGCAAGACGCAGGACGCGCCGCCGAGGGAGGAGGCGGATGGCGACGGCGGGTGATGGGTGCTGTGGAATGTCTGCGCCGCCTGGCCACTCGCCTCGGCCTCCTGCATTGACCTGAGGCCGAGACCCCTCTTGCGCTTGCTCGACGCGAGCGTAGAACGTCGATTGACAGTGTTCGCTATTTGTTCTAGGTGGCTTTTGGTTCAACCTGTGGGCGAAATACCGAAGCATCGGTCTCGTCTTGGAATTTTCTGCGGGGCAGTTCATGAGTACGTCTTTTCTCTCTTTCATCCTGTTAGACAGCCCCGTCACGCCCGACATGTCCGCGGTCGCCAAAATCCTTCGCGCGCGACATCCGGATTTGATGACGGGGCCGGACGATCCTGGCGAGCAACAGGTCCAAGCAAGCTCGCCACTCATTCGCTGCGGCAACCAGCTTGTTGCCGTTATGTCGATGCCGGCCCCGATACCGGACGATGACGGTCTGTGGGCGCGCGCTGCCACGATCTGGCCGGAGGGCAAGGCGGTGGCCGCCCGGCATCGCGGTCACCTGATCGTCTCGATGCTGGGAAAGAACGAGAGGCCTCTCGTCGCCGCGCGCGTCACCGCCGCGGTGATCGGCGCGTTGATCGCCGCCATGCCGGAATGTTGCGGCGTGGTGTGGGCCGGCCGGGTGGCGCGGCCGTCCGGTCTTTGGCTGGAAATGTCGAGCCGCTCTTTTGCACCGTTTCCCGACTATCCCTTCATACTATGGGTCGACATTCTTCCCTTCCAGTCGGACAGGAAGATCGGCGCGATCACGGTCGGGTTGTCCACCTTTGTGGGGCGCGAGATCGAGTTCAAGACCGCCAAGCTGACGCTGCCCGCACTGATCGACAAGGTGGCCGGACTTTCGGTCTATCTGGTCGAGCACGGAAACGTGGTGAAGGATGGCGACACGATCGGCGCAAGTGCAACCGAGCGTATCGCAGTTCGGCATCGGAATTCCGAGGTCTTCACTGGTTTGCCCGTGTTTTCATGTACCGACGACGTTGCAGGCTCTCTTCAATGAACTGCTCAGGATTTGCATATCCTGCTTGGTGCGCCTCTCGAGCGCATCGTTTGGCACGTCAGGTAAAACACTGGCAAAATGGCATCATGGAAAGAGTTCGGATCGAGCCCGCGGGATTCCGGGGCTTATTGTTGGGCGCCCATCGTGGTCTTTGCCTGGTGTTCGCTGCGAGTGCAGTGTTCGACTAAGCTTCGGTCGTGAGTAACGAAGAAGCAATTTCTGCTGAAGAATGGACGTCTAAGAGTTCTGAGAACGATGAGCCATACGAACGAAGATATAGTTTATGGCTGCGCCCTCCGATGGATGTCGAAAGAGAAAGGCGCCAAGGCTCTATCGTGTCGAACTCAGGATTCGTACGCCCCCCGGGCTGGAATTGGAGAATCTTGCCGCCTTGGGCGCCGGCCGCGTGCTTCTGTCGCCAAGAGGCGAGCGAAGCTTCTCGCCGCTGTCTGAAACGCCACGGCTGCTGATCGACAAATCGCTTGGGCGGCCGCCGGTGGATTGGGAGATGTTTCACGATTTGGCTCGTATCCGATGGGATGAAGAGCGTTCTCGAGGCCGATGATCGAGAGGGTGTGGCGTTCCTGAGGTGCGAAACGCGGTCGCTGAAGGGAGGTGCGCCCGTTTATTGGCTTTGCGATATCGTACGCCGGCTCGACGTCATCGACGAAGAAAAGTCGATCGTCGAAGTCCTGGACGATGGAACAGATTTCAGGCGATACGATAATATGACGACTTCCGGCTATGCCTTCCGAGAGGAGGCTATCGGTTCGGCTCATATTTTCCGGCCACGCTTTCTGGAGCAGTGGATTATTTATGATCAGGCAATGAAGGACGCATGTAAGGCTGCCGGTGTCAGAGGCCTGAACTTCGGATATGCCTACGGCAATTACAAAGGCCTTCATCCCTAGAGCGTGATGAGATGAGGCTTGATCACTGCAACGACGGAGGTGCGCTCCCTCTCCCGCGCGCGGGAGAGGGTCGGGGAGAGGGTATTTCCGCGCTGGGACAATCCCCAAGAGGAGAAAGCCCTCTCCCGGCGCTTCGCCGACCTCTCCCGCAAGCGGGAGAGGTGAAGGAGCCGCGGCAATCGATTCAACCTAAAGCCATTCCGCTTTAGTTTTTCTCACGTTGAGATTCGTAGAGATCTGACTTGCCCATTCTTGGGCTCGTCTCAAGATCGCTCTCTTGCCGAAGGCATTTGCACGACACCAGCAGAGGGGCGGATGCCCCTGTTGCCCTCGCAGCAATGCGAAGCGCTACCGTCGTTAACCAAACCGAGACGCAACGGCCTTGTAGGCGCCCCGTACCAATCGCCGATGCGGTCCGGCGGCCGCATGAATATCTAGCGCGCGCAAAGAGGCCGGCTTTCGCTGCTGGCCATCCACCAAGAATTCCAGATCAGACCAGCCGGCTGCGATCACCAGCAGCTTCGAATGCCGGCCTGCGTCGGAAAGTAGCACTCGCTTGTTTCAAGATCATCACGTTTTGCCGCGGCAATTTGCAGGCCATCCGGTCATCCAACTCTTGGGAAAACGGTTCAATCCTGATGCGATTCGAAATTTGGTAACGTTGCCGTCCAGGCAGCCTCTGGCGACGGAGCTTAGCTCGAGCCCGCATACGGGAGGACATCTCGGAACGTATTACAAGGGTTTCCACGACTTTCTTAACGAGCTCGAAGTGTCTCCGAAGTTCGACGCTGCTAGTGCGGGCGATGAGCGTGCGCTGGACGAGATTGCTTCCGATGTGAACGCCTTTGTAGCCGCTGCCAAGTACGCGGTAGCAAACGGTCATCTGCTTCCCAATACCCCAAAGGGACTAACGACTGAGGAAGGAAATGGTGAGAACCGCAAATGGTTCTCAAACCGCGGGACATATGCCGCGGACCATGCAGAACAAATCCGGCAGATGCAGGAAACGGTCGAGCAGTTTAACGATGCCGGTCGGCGGGACGCGGCCTTGGCCTTTCCGCTTTTGTCGCCCACGAGTGGTCTCAGCATGGCAGAGAGGATCGAAATATTAAGACGCTTTGGGAAAGGCAACCCTATCTCACTGCAATTCACGGGTGTCGGCCCTGTCCCTACCCCGCCGGGACTCGTTCCCTCTATGATCGAAACTCGCTTGCGAGGCCTCTCTCCACCCGCTCATTCCGACCTCAACGAAGACGAAGGGTTCACACCGAGTGATCCCCGCTTCACACGTGTGCTGCCACCCTTTCCCACGCTAGATCCCAACGAACAGCGGATCGGTCAATTGCCTCCGACAACGACTGCCCCGACAGATCCGCTGGTGCTGCAATTCGATCCGCACTCCGGAACGGCGCTTCCATTCTACGAGAATCCCTTGGCTGGGGGCACGTCTCCCGCGCGCGATCTTCTTCCTTGGTTGGCCGGAGCGGCCGCACTCGGCGCGGCGGCGCCCTTCGTTCCCGCTTGGCTGCTTGCCATTGGGGGCACCTTGGCGCTTACGCGCGCTGCCAACGCGCAGGAAAGTAGTTCCGGCGCGACGATGGGCGCTGGCGCTCCTGGCGGAGGAGTGTTCTCGGCAGGCGCGTCTGCGTTCAACACCAACGGCGATAGGCTTAACGTCCACAACCCGGCTGGCAGCAGCAACTCTTCGGGCTCATCGGCGTTCGGGCCGCAGTTGAGCGAAGCCTCGTCGTTTGATCCAGAGACCGCTAGCAGTTTTGCGGATCGCTTCGGCAATTGGGCCAGCACGGCAGTCGGCACCATGCCTGCCAAAGATTTGCCAGAGGCCGCGCCCACGTCTGCCGCAGGATCAGTCGCGCCCGAAGATGTCCGGCGTCTCGCCCGTGTGAATGAGACGAACGCGGGCAACGTGTTCACATCGGGGAGTGCGCCAGTCCCGCATCTGCCGTCTACCGAATTCAACGAGCGGTTTGGCAGTTGGACCGTGCCGCCCGCTGGTGGCCAGCATCCGCAACCGGGCAAGCCGATCGGTATATTCGCGGATGAGCCGAGCTACCTCATTCCACCACCGATCTTCGGAGTGGACGGCCCGGGCAATCCGCATAATGACGGTGAGGAATGGTTCTCTCGCTGGATACGGCCTTTGCTTCGGCCGGAATGAAGTTTGTGGCGGACTCCTCGTGGGCCGCGAGCACAGCCATTTGACACGTCGGGCAAAACACTGGCAGAGTGGCATCATCGAAAGAGTTCGTATCAAGCCCGCGAGTATGCCGCGGGCTTGTTTGTTTTGGCGGCGCATGAGACGTTCGTGCTTTATGCACCACCCGTCCCGAACCACGTCGTCAGCGCCTCCGCAAGTCCGCATCGGTTCTCGTCTCCCACCCAGGCCACATGGCCATCGGGCCGCACGAGCACGGCCTTGGGCGCGGCGACTTGTCCAATGGCCGGAAGCTCCCATGCGCCGTCGCAATCGGCGTCGACCAACGCGATGCGATCTGCCCAAGGAGCGATGTCGATGCCGCCGCGCTTGCCAAGATTGAGCAACAGGCCGCGCGCGCTGTGCAGCAGCGCGAACAGTCTCAGCTTCTGTCCGTCGACCGTCAAATCGAGATCGGGCATGCGGCGTCCGAGCAGGGCGTGGCCTTCGCCGAGATCATAGCGGATGTCGAGCCCGCTCATCATCGCGCCAAAACGCTTGCGCGGCTCGTCCATGGCGAGAAGCTCGGACACGACGTCGCGCGCGGCCTTGAGGCCGTCGTCGGCGCGGCGGAGCAGGGCGATCTGCGCCCTGGTGTTGCGCAGCACGCGCACGGCGACGGGATGGCGCTCGGCGTGGTAGGTGTCGAGCAGGCTGTCAGGCGAAATGCCCTTGACGACCTGCGCCAGCTTCCAGCCGAGATTGACCGCGTCCTGCAGGCCGATGTTGAGGCCTTGGCCGCCCACGGAGTGATGGATGTGCGCCGCATCGCCGGCGAGCAGCACGCGTCCTTTGCGATACGACACGGCCTGCCGTGCCGCATCGGTGAAACGGGAGATCCAGGTGGCGCTGTGCAGATCGAAGTCGGTGCCGTACACGGCGACGAGGGCCTCGCTGAGATCGCGCAAGGTGGGCTCGCCGGTGCGCTCGCGCATCGCTTCCGTCACGACGACCAGCACGCGCCCGCTCTCGGTCCTGCTGAGGCCGTGGAAGCCGAGCGCGTCGTGACGCAGGCCGAATTCCGGCTCCTCGCGCATCTCGACCTCGGCCATGAGGTTGGTGAGCGTCGGATCGGAGCCGGTGAAGTCGATGCCGGCGGTCTTGCGCACCAGGCTGCGGCCGCCGTCGCAGCCGACGAGATAGTTTGCGCGCAACGTCTCGCCGCCGGAGAGCGTGACATCCACGCCGGTCTCGTCCTGCGCGAAGCTCGTCACCTGGGCGTTGCGATAGATCGGCACTGCGAGCTCCGCGGCCCAGTCGGCCAGGAGGCGCTCGATGTGGCTCTGTCGCAGCGCGAGCCCGTAGGCGTGCCTTGTGGGGAGGTCGCTGATGTCGAGCCGCGTCCAGGCGAAGCCTGCAAGCTGGGTGATTTGTCCTTCGCGCAGGAAGCGCTCGGCGACGCCGCGCTGATCGAGGATCTCGATGCTGCGTGCGTGCAGTCCGCCGGCGCGCGTCTCGACCAGCTCCTGGTTGGCGCGTCGCTCGACCACGGCGACGTCGATATGCGCCAGCGCAAGCTCCGCGGCCAGCATCAGCCCGGTCGGGCCGCCGCCGGCGATGATGACCGCATGGCCGGTGGTTGCCGCGCGTCTTGCGCGCGTTCGGCCGCGCGACCGGGATGTCGGAAGCGATACAGGCATGTCGTGACCCCTCGACTCGTTGTTCGGGTCGAGGCTTCTACGCGATCATCGGGGGCTTGAAGCAAGTCCCTTGCGCACCACATATTGAGTCGGGAGGAGGGGCTTCCGCTTCAGCGCCCGCCGCGTTGACACGTCGGGCAAAACACCGGCAGAATGGCATCATCGAGATGCGCGCCGATCGCCAGACAGCCTAGTCATCCTTCGACAGATCGCCCGGTTCTGTGGGTAGATCGATGGTGCCGCCATCGCCATGCACGAGATCGCGGTTCTTGTCCTCCGTCTCGCCCGCGTCTTCGATGACCGCCGCCTGCGTGTCGCGCTCCCTGTCGATGCGCGGCGTTGACCGCGGAAGATTTCGTGATGCCCTGTTTCGCGATGTCCTGGGTGAGGTCGTCTTGACTGCCATGGCCAGTCCTCCTGATCGCCTAACGCGGCTTGCGCGAATTCGTTCGTTTGACACGTCGGGCAAAACACCGGCATAATGGCATCATCGAGACGAGTTTGGTTGACCCGCGCGGAGACATCCGCCGCGGGTTTTTTCGTTCTCGATTTCGGAATCGGACGGCGGCAACGCATTGCGGCCACGCACTCGTCAAACTTGGAGCGCCCATCGGCGCGCCGCCGTCCGAACCATTGCTGGCCGTGCACGCGCGAACGTGCCGGCCCGCGGCGCAGGGCCCGCTGCCCGCGCCGCTGCGGTCTCCGGTCGCCGAGCTCGGGCGCTGGTACGAGCCGGACAAGCTGATGGGTTATTGCGTCGCGCTCTATTTTGCCAAGCTCCTGGTCTGGGACAAGGTTCTTGGATTGGGCTCGACGGACGCTCTGGCGGGGTTTGCGGCGATCACAGCCAATCTCGTGGTCTCATTCTATTTCGCCAAGCGCGGCTTCGAGAATGTTGCGAGGATCATCAAGCGATGAAGATGGCGGACGACGAGATCAAGGCCATTGTGGCCGAGACGATGGCCCAGCAGCACAGGCTCCAGCAGGAGAGCATCGATGCGATCGTACTGAAGGCAGTGGCGTCGGTGTTCGCCTCTTTTGGAATCGAAGATGACGACCGGAAGGAGCTGAGAGCCGATTTTCAGCACTTGCGGAGGTGGCGAAAGAGCGTGGAGCAGGCCCAGAGCTACACCTTCAAGGCGGTGATCACGGTGATTGCCACCGGTCTCATGGGGGCCGTCTGGCTCGGTGTCAAGGTCGTGCTGGGCAAGTGAGCTTCCGGCGATGGTGACGTCGCCGCGCACCCGATCTCGGTCTTTGCCGCAATGAGCCGCGCCATGTATAGAATTCGTATCGTCGATCCGTCCGATGATGACGTTGCCGACACCTTAGCCGACCTGCATCAACTCACGTTCTTCGATGCCGCAGCTATGCCCGAGTTCGAGCTTGGCGCGTGGTGGCTGGCTTATCACGGTGATGACGCGGTCGCCTTCGCTGGTGTTGTGCCGTCGACGCACGTTCGAAATGGCGGCTATTTCTCCAGGGTCGGGGTCTTGCAGCGGCATTGGGGGCGCGGCCTCCAGCGCAGGCTCATGCGCGTCGTCGAGGCGCGGGGACGGCGCATGGGATGGGAGAGCATCGTTTCCGATACGACGGGTAATCCGATATCTGCCAATAATTTCATCCAGGCGGGCTATCGGCTCTATGAACCCGGATTGCCCTGGGCCTGGTCGCATACGCTGTACTGGCGAAAGTGGCTCCGCTGAGAGAATGGAACGGGGTTTCCCGTGATGCGGAACGTGGCAACGTCGAATAACTGGCGCGAGACGTCGCGCAGCCCATATGCCCGGAATGTCGAAGGGCCCGGCAGCCTGGTGGCTGCCGGGCCCTTTTTTGCGTATTTGGGCAATGCGGGCGAAGCACTTGCGAAGTCGGCAGCGCCGGGCTTTAAGTTTCCTCTTGCGGAAATTCGGCGGCCATAAGCCGATGTAAGGGAGCGCTATCGATGCCCACCAAGCCTCAATTGCCGGTGCGTTCGTCGCGAGGGACTGGAGGGCCGACTGCGCTCGATGGTCTGCTGGTCGTCGATTTCACGCGCGTGGTCGCCGGCCCGGCCTGCACCCAGACGCTCGCCGATTACGGCGCCCACGTCATCAAGATCGAGAACCCCGACGGCGGCGACGACACGCGCGTCTATGAGCATGCCGAGATTGGCGGCGAAAGCGCCGCCTATCTCAGCTTGAACCGCAACAAGCGCGGCATTGCGCTCGACCTTGCCGTGCCGGAGGCTCGAGAGATCGCGCTGGATCTGATCCGCAAGGCAGATGTGGTCGTGGAGAACTTTTCGAGCGGGGTGATGAAGAAGTTCGGGCTCGACTATGAGTCGGTCGCGGCGCTCAATCCGCGGCTGGTCTATTGCTCGATCTCCGCCTATGGACGCACCGGCCCGTTTGCTTCGCGGCCCGGCTTCGATCCCATCACCCAGGCGGAAAGCGGCTTCATGTCGCTCAACGGATTTGCCGACGGCCCGGCGGTCCGTACCGGCCCGCCCATCGTGGACATGGCGACAGGGATGTCCGCTTGCAACGCGATCCTGCTGGCGCTGCTGGCGCGGGACCGGCTCGACCGCGGCCAGCATGTCGAAGTAGCCCTGTTCGACGTTGCGATGGGGATGACCGGCTTCTACGGCATGGCCTATCTCATCAACGGCGAAAACCCCGGCCGGTTCGGCAATTCGCCCAGCGGGTCTCCCACGGTCGGGGTCTATGAGGCCTCCGACGGGCCGCTCTACATGGCCTGCGCCAACGACCGGCTCTACCGCCGGCTCGTGGTGGAGGTCCTGAATCGACCTGATCTCATCACCGATCCGCAGTTTGCCACGCGCAAGGCCCGTTCGGAGAACAAGGAGCGGTTGCGGGCAGCGATTGCAGAGGTCTTTGCTAGCGATACTCTCGAGAATTGGATGGCGAAGATGAAGCTGGCCAATATACCGGTCGGCTATCTCCGCACGGTCGAGGAGGGGTTCAATGCCCCCGAAGCTCGCGAGCGCCATCGCTTGAACCGGATTCCGCATCCTACAGCGGAATGGGTGCCCAACATCGAGCCACCGATTACCATGAGCCTGACCGGCGCGATCGATCCCGTTGCGGCGCCTCTATTGGGCCAGCATACGAAGCAGGTCCTGCATGATACGCTCGGTTACGACGAGTGTCGCATCGCCCAATTTGCCGAGAAGGGCGCCTTTGGCTCGGCCAAGCCTCCGACGCCAGCTTGAGGACATTGCCTCGGCTTGATTTAGCGAAGGTCTCGCCGCATAAATGTGTGAAAGCGAGGGACACGAATGGCGCTCGATCAGGAGCCGCGCATGACTCAACCCACCGGACAGCAAGCCGGCGGAGAAGTCTATGCGGCAATGATTGCGAAGGCTCGAGCGCTATTGCCCCGACTACGCGAGCGCGCCGCGCGGACGGAGGAGCTGCGGCGTCTTCCACCGGAGACCGAAAAGGATCTCCATGACGCTGGCCTGTTCCGGATGCTCCAGCCGGCCCGGATCGGTGGCGCTGAGCTCGACTATGTCGCCCTGGTCGATTGCGCCGAGCTGCTCGGGCAGGCGGATGCGTCGGTAGCCTGGAATCTTGCCAACCTGGCGAGCCATCACTGGATGCTCGGCATGTTCGAGCAAAGGGCACAAGATCTGGTCTGGGGCCATGATCCGGACGCGCTGATCGCATCCTCGTTCATTTTTCCCGCCGGACGCGCCACGCGGGTCGAGGGCGGGTACCGGCTGCACGGCAGCTGGCCATTCTCCTCGGGCGTTGCCTCCTGCGAATGGAATATGCTTGCAAGCGTGGTCTACTCCGACGACGAGGCGGACGGCATCGAGTATCGAATCTTTTTGCTGCCGAAAGGCGACTACAAGGTGCTGGACACCTGGAATGTCGCAGGATTGCGCGGGACCGGCTCGTGCGACGTGGAAGTCAGGGACGCCTTCGTGGCTGACCATATGACGGTCGCCGTCGGTGATCTTGCTGGTGGCCCGACACCCGGAAGCAAGGTCAATCCGAATCCGTTGTATGCGCTGCCGGTGTTCTCGCTGTTCCCTTACGTCCTCTCCGGTGTCGCGCTGGGGAATGCGCAAGCGTGCCTTGATGATTACACAGAGGTCGCGCGTCATCGTATTTCAACCTACAACCGCGCCAAGCTGAGCGATTTTCAAAGCACTCAGATCAAGATCGCGGAGGCCTCGGCTAAGATCGACGCCGCCCGCCTGATCATGCGGTCGGCCTGCCTCGATGCCATGGAGGACGCACGGTGCGGCCGTGTTCCTGACATGGCAACCAAGACCAGATATCGGCGCGACGGATCTTTTTCAGTGAACTTGTGCACGGACGCGGTCTCGATGCTGTTTGCCGCAAGCGGTGCGCGCGGTCTGTTCACGAGCGGCGTGTTGCAGCGGCAGTTCCGCGATGCGCACGCGATCAACTCGCATCTCGCCTTCAACTTCGATGCGGCCGGGACCAACTATGGACGGGTGGCGCTCGGCCTGCCGTCCGAGAATCTCACGCTGTGAGGTCGGCCGATGAATGATCTGCCGAAGCAGCCCCGCGCTCCCGATCCCGCCAACGAGTTCGCGAGCGACAACTCGCAGATCGATCCTCGCGACTTTCGCAACGCGCTCGGAACCTATGCAACGGGCGTGACGATCATCACGGCGGCAGCGCCTGACGGCAAGCCCTACGGACTGACATGCAATTCGTTCGCCTCGGTCTCGCTGAATCCGCCGCTGGTTCTATGGAGCCTGGTCGTCTATTCCTCGAGCCTGGCCATCTTCCAGAACGCCAGCCATTTCACCGTCAACGTGCTTGGCGCTTCGCAACAGGCGCTTGCGAACAAGTTCGCAAAATCGTCGGACGACAAGTTCGCGGGCGTGGAATGGACCCCTGGCCTCGGCAACGCGCCAGTGCTCGCCGAGAGCGTCGCCAACTTTCAATGCCGCTCCGTGAATCGCTACTATGGCGGCGACCACGTGATCTTTCTCGGCGCGGTCGAGGCCTACACCTACAATGCGAAGGAGCCGCTGCTCTTCGCGCGGGGGGCGTTCGGCCGCTTCATGACCGACGATGAACGCAAGAAGGCGCCGTAACGCGCTTCAGGTCGCCTAGACAGCTTGGCGCTCCGGCGCCGAAAGCTTGTAGATCTCCAGCGCGTCCGCTTCCGCACCTCGCGCGGCCTTCGCCAGCCTGAAAATTTGTCCGGCAAGGGTGGCCATTGGCACCGGCGTCGACGTCGCCTGTGCGACATCGGCGACCGTATCGAGATCCTTGAGCATCGTGGCGATGTGACCGAGCGGCGGGCTGTGAATGCCTTGGACCATCCGCGGCACGAACAGTTGGAGCGGGATGGAATCCGCAAAGCCGCCGGCGAGCGCTTCGGGCAACCGGTTGGCGTCAATTCCGGCGTTCACGGCAAGGCGCGTTGCTTCCGCGAGGACGGCCATCGCGCATCCGACGATCACCTGGTTACACAGCTTTGTGGTCTGGCCGGCGCCGACCGGGCCCATATGCGTGAACCTGCGCGCCATGGCCAGCACATAGGGCCGCACCCTCTCGATGTCGCCAGCTTCTCCGCCCGCCATGATGGCGAGTGTGCCTTCCTCGGCGCCCTTCGTGCCCCCGGACACCGGCGCATCGATCCAGTCTGCACCGTTCGCGTCTTTCAGTCGCGTTGCGAGATCGCGCGCCGCGTCGGGATGTATCGACGAGAAGTCGACGACAAGCTTGCCTGCGCCGGGCACCGCTGCCAGACCTTCGGGACCGAAGATCACTTCCTCGACCGCTGCCGCATCGGTCACGCACATGAAGACGATATCCGAGTTCACCAGGAGATCACGAGGCGTGACCGCGCGCTTGGCGCCGGCCTCGGCGAGCGGCGCCACCTTGCCCTCCGAGCGGTTCCAGACAGCGACCTGATAGCCGGCCTTGAGCAGGCGTCGGGTCATCGGCGTACCCATGAGTCCGAGGCCGAGATAGCCGAGCCTTTCGGCGCCTTGCGAGTTTGCCTTGCTCTCATCAGCCATAGGTTGCCTCCTTCTGTCGCATTGTGGCGCCGCTTTACCATACATTGCACATCTGACGGCAAAACCGCCCGGCTCGCATGGCTTGCCTGATTGTTTGAACCATGAAACATTTGCGGCGGTCGGGTTTGGGGGCGCCGGTCGGCGCCGGAGCAGCGGAGTGGGCACGATGCGAACCGTTTCGAAATGGATCCTGGCATTGGGGGCGGCAGCAGCCGCGAGCGCGGGGGCAGGCCCGTCATGGGGGCAGCAGACGATCCGCGTCGGCTGGACGATCCCGGCCGAGGAATCCAAGTACTGGATGATGCGCAGGCCGGCCGAATTTCCCAGTATCGGCAAGACCTACAACATCGAATGGACCCAATTCCAGGGCACCGCGCCGATGACGCAGGCCCTTGCAGCCGGCGCGCTGGATTGCGCGACACAGGCGCCGCTGTCGCTCGCCAACGGCGTGGTCGGCGGCAATCTCAAGGCCTATATCGTGGCCCAGCACGTTTTCGAGAAGCCCGGCGGTTTCTCGGTCTACTGGGCGGTCAAGGATGACTCGCCCATCAAGACAATCGCCGATCTCAAGGGCAAGACGGTCGGCATCTCCGTGATCGGCGGTGGCACGCAAGGGCCATTCAACCTGCTCCTGAAGCAGAATAGCGTCGATCCGGCCAAGGACATCAAGCTGGTCGAGGTCGGCTTTGCCGTCTCCGAGGACGCGCTGCGCCAAGGCCGCGTCGATGCGGTCAACATGAATCAGCCGTTTGCCGCACGCGCGGAGGCCAAGGGCGGCACAAGGAAGCTGTTCTCGCTGTCCCAGGCCATGCCGAACATCGTGCACATCCTGGAAGCCTGCCGTGCCGATTTCGTCGACAAGAACCCGGAGCTGGTCAAGGCCTATGTTCGTGACATCACTTCAGGCATGAAGAAGGCGCTGGCGAACCGTGAAGAGACCTTGAAGGTCGTATCAGAGGTGCTCAAGGCGCCTGTTCCGGTGCTCGAGACCTATCTGCTCAAGGACAATGATTTCGGTCGCGATCCAGGCGCAGCACCAAACTTCCCCGCGATCCAGAAGATGCTGGATATCTATGCAGAGACAGGAATGCTGCCTAAGTTGGATGTCGCGCAGTTCAAGCATCAGACGATCGTCGCTCCGCTGCAATAGAAGCGGGCGAACTATTGAGCGTAAGATCGTAGCGTTCCGGATCATCCGGAACGCTACATGAAGAAGTTGCACATATGAAGAAGTTGCGATCACGGGTCACCACAGACGGGCTCGACCGAGCCCCGCATCGTGCATTCATGCGCGCTATGGGGCTCGACGACGCTGCGATTGCCAAGCCGATGGTGGGCATCGTCAGCATGAAGGGCGAGCAGACGCCCTGCAACATGACCCACGACTTCCAGGTGGCTGCGGCAAAGACCGGAATCGAGGAGGCCGGCGGCACGCCGCGTGAGTTCTCGACCGTCTCGGTCTCCGACGGCATCAGCATGAACCACGAGGGAATGAAATTTTCCCTGTTCTCGCGGGAACTGATCGCCGATTCGATCGAGGCCGTCGTCCATGGGCTGGCCTATGATGCGCTGATCGGATACGGCGGATGCGATAAGACGCTTCCCGGCGTGATGATGGGTATGGTTCGCTGCAACGTGCCGTCCATTTTCATCTATGGCGGCAGTTCGCTGCCGGGTCGCGTGGACGGTCGAACGTTGACGGTGCTCGACTCCTATGAGGCCGTCGGCAGCTTCATGATCGGCGAGATCGACGGCGGCACGCTCGAGCGGATCGAGCGCGCTTGTCTGCCTACGATTGGCGCATGCGCCGGCCAATTCACCGCGAACACCATGGGAATGGTCTCGGAGGCGATGGGGATGACCATTCCCAACGTCTCGATGGTGCCCGGTGTTTATGCCGAGCGGGCGCAGATATCTCGACGCGCCGGGCGGCTGATCATGGCGATGGTGGAGCGGAGTGGACCGCTGCCGCGCGACATCGTGACGCGCAAATCCCTGGAGAACGGCGCGGCGATCGTGGCCGCGACGGGCGGCTCGACCAACGCCGCGCTGCACCTTCCTGCCATCGCGAACGAGGCCGGCATCGCGTTCACAATCGACGACGTCGGCGAGGTTTTTGCCAGGACGCCGCTGATCGGAAATCTGCGCCCCGGGGGCAAGTACACGGCAAAGGATGTCTATGACATCGGCGGTGCGGCGGTTGTGATCCGCGAGCTCATCCAGAGCGGGCATATCGATGGCAGCTGCTTGTCCGTTACCGGCCGCACACTTGCCGAAGAATATGGTGAGGCCAACGCGCCCGATGGAGACGTTGTGCACGCGGCCCGCACGCCAATTATGCCTGACGGCGGCGTGACGGTTTTGAAGGGAAACCTCTGCCCCGATGGTGCGGTGATCAAGGTCGCTGGCCTCAAGAGCCAGTTCTTCGAAGGTGTGGCGCGCGTGTTCGAGGATGAGGAGGCCTGTGTCGCAGCGGTTCGTGACCGCAGCTACAAGGCGGGCGAGGTTCTCGTGATCCGCAATGAGGGGCCGGTCGGTGGACCCGGCATGCGTGAGATGCTCGGCGTCACTGCGCTGATCTACGGGCAGGGTATGGGCGAAAAAGTGGCGCTGATCACCGATGGCCGGTTCTCCGGCGCGACCCGCGGCATGTGCATCGGCTATGTGGCCCCCGAGGCATTTGTTGGCGGTCCGCTGGCGCTTGTCCGCGACGGTGACAGGATCCGGATTGATGCCGCAAATCGGCGGATGGATGTCCTGCTCGACGAACAGGAGCTCACCGCGCGGCGGCGCGATTGGAAGCAACGTCCGCCGCGTCACCGTGCAGGTGCGCTCGCAAAGTATGCGCGACTGGTCGGTCAGGCGCCGGGCGGAGCCGTTACGCATGAAGGCCCGGCAGAATGGCCGTGGTTCGAATGACGGACCGCACGCGTGCGAAGGCGACCGCCTGTCTGGCAGGCTTCTTGCTAAGCTCGTGCCGCTGAATGTTCGCACGAGTGAGACGAGATACGGGATGACGGTAGTGCCTGCGAGATCGAGCGAATGGATGAGACCGGTGACATCACAAGATCCGGCTTCCGCAATCATCGAGATCGATCGCGTCTCGCAGGTCTTTCAGACCTCGGCGCGCAAGGATCATTTGGCGCTATCGGACATCTCGCTGACGATCGAGGAGGGGGCCTTCGTCTCAATCCTTGGTCCGTCCGGCTGCGGCAAGTCGACACTGCTCTATATCGTCGGCGGCTTTGTCGGCCCGACCAGCGGCATCGCGAAGATCAAGGGACATGCGATTACCGGGCCCGGCCCGGATCGCGGGCCGGTGTTCCAGGAGTTCGCCTTGTTTCCCTGGAAGACCGTGCTGGGCAATGTGATGTATGGCCCACGCCAACAAGGTGTGCGCGCCGCCGAGGCCGAAGCGCAGAGCCGAGCCTTGATCGAGATGGTCGGCCTCAAGGGCTACGAGAATTTCTACCCCAAGGAATTGTCCGGTGGCATGAAGCAGCGCGTGGCGCTGGCGCGCACGCTCGCCTACCATCCTGAAGTGCTACTGATGGACGAGCCGTTCGGTGCGCTCGACGCGCACACCCGGACTCGCCTGCAGAACGATCTTCTGACCATCTGGGAGCGCGACCGCAAGACGGTGCTGTTCGTCACTCATTCGGTCGACGAGGCCGTCTTCCTCTCGGACAAGGTCGTCATGATGTCGAAATCTCCCGGCCGCATCCGGCAGGTCATCGAGATCGATCTGCCGCGGCCGCGCCGCCGCAATGAGCTGTTGCTCGACCCGCGCTACCAGAAATACGTCGTCGATATCGAGCGCATGTTCGATGAGAGCGACGAAGCCGGGCTTGTCTCATGATGTCGCCGGCTGTCTTGACCAGACATGCTGCTCCGGTGCTGGCCTGTATCGGATTGCTGGCAGCGTGGCAGGTTGCCTCGCTCGCACTGAAGAACGACAGCTTCCCGACGGCCATCGAGGCGGTCCGGGCAATTCCGGACATTCTCGGCGACAAGGAATCCCTGATCAACATTTTCGCTTCGCTTCGCCGCATGGCGATCGGGTTCGGTGTGGCGGTGCTGGTTTCGATTCCACTGGGCCTGTTGATGGGACGCAGCCGGGGCGTCGCGGCTTTCTTCAATCCACTCCTGATGGTGATCTATCCGGTGCCGAAGGCCGCCTTGATGCCGATTATCATGCTTTGGCTGGGCGTTGGCGACCTCACCAAGACACTGGTGATCTTTCTGGGCGTCAGCCTCCCCGTCATCTACCACAGCTTCGAGGGTGCCAAAGCCGTCGAAGAGAAGATGCTGTGGTCAGGTGCCGCGATGGGGCTTTCGCCCGCACAACGCCTGGTGCGGATCGTGCTGCCCGCGGCGCTGCCGGAAATCCTGACCGGATGCCGCACGGGATTGGTGCTGGCGCTGATCACGATGATCACCAGCGAGATGATCGCCCGTCAGTCGGGCGCCGGCAATATCCTGTTCAATGCGCTTGATATGGGCCAATACGACACCGTTTATGCGATGATCATCATCGTGGGAGCGATGGGAATTTGTCTCGACGCGATTTTTGAAAGGGTTCGCGCCAGACTGGTGCGCTGGTCCGAGCCGCAGTTCGACATGCCGCTGAGCTTCTCATGATGTCGCGCTTTCTCTCCCCGAACGTCTTTCTTGGGATTGTCCCTATCGTACTGGTGATCGCGATATGGCAGGGCCTGGTGTCATTCGGCTTTGCGCCCGCGGTCCTGCTGCCGCCGCCGGGCTTCGTTTTCAGCCGCCTGCTTCAGCAGCTCGTGACGTTTGCGTTTCAGCAGGAGATCGCGGCAACGCTGATCCGGCTGTTTGCCGGATTCGCGATTGCGGTCGTGCTTGGGGTGAGCATCGGTATCGCGGCTGCCGCCAGTCCCGCGATCAACGCCGTGGTCCGTCCGATCGTCCGCGTGTTGGCGCCTTTGCCCAAGGTCGCGCTCTATCCGGCGCTTCTGCTTTTGCTCGGGTTCGGCCACGGATCGAAGATCACATTGGTGGCCGCGGACGCGCTCTTTCCCATTCTGCTCTCCACCTATTACGGTGCATCGACAGTCGAGCAGAAGCTGATCTGGTCGGCCATGGCGGCAGGAACGCCGCGCTATGAAATCCTCTTCAAAGTGGTGCTGCCGGCCGCGATGCCTTCGATTCTGACCGGATGCCGGATCGGCCTTGTCATTTCCTGCATCGTGGTGTTTCTAGCCGAGATGATCACGTCGACGGACGGATTGGGGCATGCGCTCGTGACGGCAGCCCGAACCTTTCAGGCGGTCGATATGTTCGTGCCGCTGATCACGATCTCACTGCTGGGATTGATCCTGAACGGCCTGTTGGGCGCCGTGCGCTCGTACTTGCTCAGGGGCTTCCCCGAAGCGTAACAAACAAGAATCTTGAAGACCGGGAGAGAACCATGCTGGCCGATCGCATCGAAGCAAAATGGATTGACGCATTTTGCGAGATCTTTGAACGTTGCGCCGTCAAGGCTGGCGATACCGCGGCGATCCTCTCGGAAACCCAGTCGCGTGCGTTGAACGTGCATCTGGCGGAGCTTGCGCTACTGCGGATGGGAGCGCGGCCATTTCATGTGGTGATGCCGACACCGCGTAACCGGAATATCGTTCCGGTTCGTTCGACCGGAGCGAGCGAGGCGATCCAGCGCCTTGGACCGGTGATCAGCGCACTGCAGCAAGCCGGTTTCGTGGTGGATTGCACCGTCGAGGGCTTGATGCATGCCGTTGAGACGCCCGAGATATTGAAGGCCGGGGCGCGGATTTTGGTGATTTCCAACGAGCATCCCGAAGCGCTCGAGCGCATGGTGCCGGATTCCGCGCTCGAGAAGCGCGTTCGTGCGGCGGCCAAGATGTTGCGCGCGACCAAGCGGATGCGGGTGACCTCGAAGGCCGGCACAGCGCTCGATGTTGATATGGTCGGCGCGTCCACGGTCGGCGTGTGGGGCTGGACCGACAAACCCGGCACGCTGGCGCATTGGCCCGGTGGAATCGTCGTCAGTTTCCCCAAGAGCGGGACCATCAACGGCACGCTGGTGATGGCGCCCGGCGACATAAATCTCACTTTCAAGCGCTATCTGACGTCGCCTGTGAAGATGACGTTGAAGGACGACTATGTCGTCGAGCTGGAAGGCGAGGGCACGGATGCCGCGATGATGCGTGCCTACCTCGCCGCCTGGGGCGATCGCGAGGCCTATGCCGTCTCGCATGTCGGCTTCGGCATGAACCCCGGTGCGCGCTATGAAGCGCTGTCGATGTACGACCAGCGCGACACCAACGGCACCGAGATTCGGGCCGTCTCCGGCAATTTCCTGTTCTCGACCGGCGCGAATGAATTTGCAGGGCGCTACACGGCGGGACATTTCGACCTGCCGATGATGGGAACGACCATCGAGCTCGACGGCATTGCGGTGGTCCGGGAGGGCGTGCTCCAGGATGTCTTCGGCTAGTCGCGGTCGAGCACCGGGGGGCGTGCCAGTCCGAAGTGCCGGAGCAGATCGACCATGGCCTGGAGCCGCTTCGCGCGATAAGCGTCGACGTCGAGCCCGGAATAATCGAGAAAGCCTGCGCCCGTGCGCAAGCCGATCCGGCCTTCATGCATGTTGCGTGAGATGACGTCCGGCGCCCGGTAGCGCTCGCTGCCGAGCGCGCCTTCCAGATACCTGCTCGCGTAGTAAAGGATGTCGCCGCCGCCCCAATCGATGAATTCGAGCAGCCCGAGCACGGCGTAGCGGAAGCCGAAACCATAGCGGATCGCCTTGTCGATCTCTTCCGCGCTGGCGACACCTTCTTCGACCATGCGAGCGGCCTCGTTCATCGCCAGCGCCTGGATGCGCGGGACGATGAAACCAGGTGTCGCCGCGCAGACCACGGGCACCTTACCGATGCCTTCGAGCTGTGCCTTGACTTCGTCGATGATGGCGGGGTCAGTGGCCTTGCCGGGGGAAATTTCGACCAGCGGGATCAGATAGGCCGGATTGAGCCAATGCACGTTGAGAAAGCGACGAGGGTTCACGATTGCGCCGGAGAGATCGTCCACGAGAATGGTCGATGTCGTCGATGCAATGATCGTGTCCGGGCCGACTTGCCTTGAGGCGGCCGCCAGCACCTCCCGCTTGAGTTCGACGACCTCAGGAACGCCCTCGAAGACCATGCCGGCCTCAGAGAGCGCTGGACCGCTTTCGCCTGCCGCGACCACCGAGACCTGCGCGATGAGCGGCTCGACATCTGCTTCGCTCAGTAGCCCCAGCTTCGACAGGCTGGCAAAGGTCTTCCTGACTTCGCCGAGCGCGTCCGCTTCCAGCTTGGTGAAATCCTCGGCGGAGCGCATCTTGACGTCGATCATCGTGACCCTGTGGCCGGCATAGGCGAATGCCACGGCGATGCCGCGCCCCATGCGGCCGGCGCCGAGGCAGGCGATATTGACGCGGTTGGTCATCGATCAGAATCCATTGCGAAGCAGCGTCTGCAATTCGGCCTTCCTGAGATTGCCGAGCCCCAGCGCTTCGAGCGTTCGGCCACCTTGCGCGAAATCCTCGCCGCAGACCGCACCGCCGATCGACAGGAACGCTTTGGCCAGCGGTGTGGCCACGCCAGCCAGGCCTGCGACGGAGACCAGCAGTGACAGCCCGAGCCGCAGATCCTCGCGCATGTAGCGGTGATCGGTCAGCACGATCCGTTCGCGCCAGTCGCCGGAATCGGTCAGCCGGTCGTGCGAGCCGCGGCCATACATCCAGATCTCGCCCTCCTTCGCATAATGGTGAGCGAGCGGGAAATGCGGTGCATCATAGCCGAGTGCCTCGCGCACCGCGATCCGTTCGGCATCGAGCGCGTCGGTGACCCGACGGATCGCGGATTGGGTGCCTTCCTTGTGTATGTCCCAACGTTCGAAATGTTCGATCGGCCCTGCGTTCATCACGATCAGCGGCGGATGGATCATGGGTCCTGCATTCATCAGCGCGCCTGACAGCGCATCCCCGCACGGTTCGATCACACCCGGGAAAGCGCGTCCAATGACTTCGAGCGCGTGCGGTGCTTGGTTGAGCGGGAACACGCCCACCGGAAGTCGCTTGGCGCGGATGGTGATCGCGACCTCGAACGGTCCGTGCTTGCGGGTGAGCCAGGGCAGCGTGCCGGTCTCGGCAAAGCTTGCCTTGGCATGGTTGCCGGCATCCCGCGCCGCTTGGGCGAAGACCATCGAGCCGAACGTCGCCGGCGGCAGAAACACGACGTGGCCGTCTCGCAGATGCGGGGCGAGCAGGCGGGCGATATCCGGCTGTGCGAAGGCAGGGGCGGGGCACAGGATCAGGTCCGTGCCGCTGACGGCTTCGGCGATATCGGTCGTGACCAGCGCGAGCTGCACGTCGTGGCGGCCGTTGTGATCCTTGACCAGGATGCGCGCCCCCGCGGCACGATGTGCCGCGACCTGATCGGCATCGCGGCGCCAAAGCCGCACCTCATGCCCCGACAGCGCAAAATCGCCCGCGGCCGCGAAAGAGCCGTTCCCCCCACCCAGAACCGCAATCTTCAAGATGCTTCTCCTTGCGTGCGGGACTGCGCATCAAGCTGCTTCAGCAGGAAATGCTGGACCTTGCCCAGCGCAGTCCGCGGCAGATCGGTGACGAAGACGATCTCGCGCGGAACCTTGTAGCGCGCGAGTTGCATTTGAAGATGCGTCCTCAATTCGTCCGCCTCGAGCCGGCAGCCGGATCTCGCAATGACATAGGCGATCGGCACCTCGTCCCAGCGCGGGTCCGGCCGGCCGATCACGGCGCATTCGCTGACATCAGGATGTTCGAGCAGGACGCGCTCGACCTCGGCCGGGTAGACGTTTTCCCCGCCGGATATGATCATGTTCTTCTTGCGGTCGCGGACCCAGAAATAGCCGTCGGCATCGCACAGGCCGATATCGCCGGTGCGATACCAGCCGTCGTGCAAGGCGTCGCGCGTTGCGGCCTCGTTGCCCCAATATTCAAAGAACACGTTGGGCCCGCGCACCGCGATCTCTCCCGGCGTGCCCGCGGGCAGTTCGTTGCCGGCCTGATCAATCACCTTTGCTTCACAGCACAGGCCGGCAAGGCCGGTCGATCCCAAGCGCGAAAGATCTCCGCCGATCCTTGTGTAGATTGCGATCGGGCAGGTCTCGGTCGAGCCGTAGACCTGAAGCACCGGGACATCGCGCGCGACAAAACGCTCGATCAGGTGCGGAGGCACGATGGTCGAGCCTGTTGCAACGGCCTTGAGTGACGAAAGATCGGTCGTCGCCCAGGCAGGGTGCTCGCTCACGGCCTGAATGATCGCCGGCACCATCACGGTCAGCGTCGGCCGCTCCCGTTCGATAGCGGAAAGCGCGGTATCCGGCGTGAAGCGGGCGTGGATCGTGACGGTTGCGCCGAGCTGGAGCGCGGGCGTAGTCTGGATATTGAGACCGCCGACGTGGAAGAACGGCAAAATCGTCAGCACATGATCGTCGGACGTCATGTTGTGCATGTGCTGGCTCATGACTCCGTTCCAGAACAACGCCTCCTGACGCAGCACTGCGCCTTTTGGTCGTCCAGTCGTTCCTGACGTGTAGACGATCAGGAGCGGGCAGGAGAGGTCGGTGTGCGGGTTGCGGTCGCTGCCCTGGCTGCGGTACAGCAGCCCTTCGAATGTCACCCCGCGGGGTGGCTCGAAATCAAGGCCGACGACAGATGTCCCCGGCGCGGTCTGCGCCAGTTCGGGAAGAACTCCCCCAAAAGTCTGCTCAAGCACGAGAACCTTGGCACCGGCATCGCTGAGAATGAACAGCTGCTCGGCGATGGCAAGCCGCCAGTTCAGCGGCACCAGGATAGCCCCGAGCCGCGCGCACGCGTAGAGCAGCACCAGATAATCGGGCCGGTTCAGGCTCAGGATCGCGACACGGTCGCCGCGGCCGACGCCAAGCTCCTGCTTCAAGGCGGTCGCGGTCCGTTCGATGCGTGCGGCGAATGCCGCATAGCTCAGCCGCTTTCCTTCGAAGGAAATGGCCGTCTTGTCTGGCGCGAACGCCGCGTTGCGGTCGATCAGGCTACAGAGGTCCACCGTCAGTCGTCCGTTTCGCCGGCCTCGTACAGCGCTTCGCGCCCGATCCGGTCGAGGCAGAGCTCGGCGGTCCAGGGCAGCATCAGCGAGCCGCAGCGGCTGTCGCGATAGATCCGCTCGAGCGGCAGCGACCTGAGCATGGCCTGACCGCCGCAGGTGCGGATCGCGAGCGCGGCGAGCTCATTGGCGCCCTCCATCACCGAATACTGCGCGGCGTAGGCGCGCAGAACCTGTTCCTTGCTCGGATTGGCGCGCGCTTCGGTCACAGCTTGAAACCAGATTGCCTTGATCTGCTCCAGCTTGATCTGCATCTGCGCGACCGCGATCTGCTTGGTCGGGTACATCCGCCGCTTGACCGGCGGCATGCCCGGAACCTCGCCGCGCAAGTAGCGCACGGTGAAGTCATAGGCCGCTTGCGCGAGGCCCATATAGGTCGGCGACAGCGTCAGGAACATGTGCGGCCAGCGCATCGCGGCCTGGAAATAGACGCCGCGCGGCATCAGCGCGGAATCCTCCGGCACGAAGACGTCCTTGAACAGAAGCGTCCGCGAGACCGTGCCCCGCATGCCGAGCGGATCCCAGTCGCCGACGACCGAGACGCCTTGCGATTTTGCGGGGATCGCGAGGTAAAGCGTGTTGCGGCGCGAGGCCTTCTCGCCTTCTTCGATCTCGGTGCAAAGCACGCCGTAATAGTCGGCGTGGCCGGAGAGCGAGGCAAAGATTTTCTTGCCGTTGACGATCCAGCCGCCTTCGACCGGCCGTGCTTCTGTGCCGAAAGCAACACCGCCCGCAGCCGCTGCACCACCTTCGGAGAAGGGTTGCGAATAGATCGCGCCGTTCTCGACGATGCGCTTGTAGTGGACCGCGCGCCGCCGCTCATGCTCCGCACGCGTCTCCGTATCCATGTCGAGATCGTCGGCGAGGGGGCCCGACCACAGGGTCGAGCAGACATGCATGTTCCAGGTGAGCGCGGTCGCGCCGCAATAGCGGCCGATCTCGGCGGCCGCCAAGGCATAGGTCTGGTAGTTCGCGCCAAGTCCGCCGTGCTTCTTCGGGACGGCAATGCCGAGCAGGCCGACGCGATGCAGGTCGCGATAATTCTCTGTCGGGAAGATCGCCTCGCGATCGTAGGTCGCGGCGCGAGCGGCGAACACACTCTGGCCGATCTCGCGAGCGCGCGTGATGATGCCGGCCTGCTCGTCGCTCAAGCGGAATGCGACGGGATCGAAGATTGGCGCATCGAGCGCGACGTTGTCGGTTGCGCTGATCGGCTTGCTGGCTTGCATGGTCATTGCGCAATCACCTTACGCTTTGGTCGTAACGGAGTTCAGGAAACGGCCGAGAGCTTCGTCGAAGGCATCAGGACGTTCCAGGTTGGCGAGATGGCCGACGCCGGCGAGTTCGACATATTCAGCCCCAGGAATATAGGTCGCCGTCTTTGCCATCATCGGCGCAGGCGCATTGTTGTCCCTGGAGCCGGACAGCAGCAGCGTCGGGACGGAAATATCCCCGAGTGTGCTACGCTGATCGAAGCCGATGAGAGCCAGCATCATGGCGCGATAGCTTGCCTCAGGCACGCTCCCCATACATTCGCGCGCCAGCTCCATCCCGTTCGGATCGGGATCATCGCCGACCAGCTCCTTCACCAGCGTTGGCGCCAGCGACTTCATCGTCTCCCCGCGATCAAGCGGCCCGAGCCGCGCCGCGATGAATGATTTCTGCCAGTCGCCATCGGTCTTGCCGAAGGCAGGGCTGGTCTGCGCCAGCACGACCGCACGTGCCAGTTTGGGGGACTGCACCAGCCACTTCTGGACGATCATGCCGCCGATGGAATGGCCGACCAGAATAGGCTTAACCGCACCAAGCTGCTCGATGAACTGCTGAAGCGCATCGGCCAGGGCAGCGATGCTGACGCTGGCGAGTGGCGCCGATCCGCCATAGCCCGGCATATCCCATGCGATCGCGCGGAAGCGGTCGCCGAATATGGCAAGCTGCCGCCTCCAGCTTCGCGCCGCGCCGCCAATGCCATGCAGGAAAATCAGGGGTATCGCGCCCGGATCGCCCGCGGCTTCATAGGCGAAGCGTCCGTCCTTTGTTATCATTGGCGCAGGCTGCGGCACGCGACATCCTTTTGCTTGGCCCATCGATGCTAACAGGCCTGTGGGGGATGGGAAGAGATAATTTTATACTTAAAGCAATTTCCGGGCCGCTTCTGTGCGGCGGCATTCCGGGGGCGAGCGCCGCTTTCGTTGCAAAAATTTGAAGGTTAAAATATATCGGAAGAACGATCACAAGATCCGAGGGAGTCGCCGCATGTCCGGATTGCCGCACTCGCCGCACGCGCTGGTGACCGGCGGCGGTCGCGGCATCGGCCGTGCGATAGCTGCCTCTCTCGTCGGCGCCGGCGCGACCGTAACCGTCCTTGGCCGCAATGCGGCGGTTCTCGAAGAGGCGGTGAATGCAGGTGCCGCGCACTTTACGGCTATCGCTGATGTCTCGAATGAAGCGTCTCTGAAAGCCGCCATCGCCGAAGCGAGTGCGCGCAAGCCGATCGACATCCTGATTGCCAACGCGGGCAGCGCTGAATCGGCGCCGTTTGCGAAATCGGACGCCGCTCTTTTTGCGCGCATGATGGATGTCAATTTCATGGGCGTTGTGCATGCCGTCCAGGCTGTGCTGCCGGGCATGAAGGATCGCCCCTATGGCCGTATTGTCGCGGTCGCGTCGACGGCCGGGCTCAAGGGCTATGCCTACGTCAGCGCGTACGCTGCTGCCAAGCACGCCGTAGTCGGTCTCGTGCGTTCGCTCGCTCTCGAGATTGCCGGAAGCAATGTCACCGTGAATGCGGTGTGTCCCGGCTTCGCCGACACCGATCTCGTTGCAGGAAGCATCGAGAACATCATCAAGAAGACAGGCCGAACCCGCGAGCAGGCGGTCGCAGAGCTCGCGAAACACAATCCGCAAGGACGCCTGATCACGCCCCAGGAGGTGGCAGACGCGGTTCTCTGGCTGTGCGGTGAGGGCGCTAGCGCAATCACAGGGCAGGCGATTGCCGTGGCTGGGGGCGAGGTCTAGCGTGCCTGGTGCAGTCGCGGAAAAAGAAGCCAAGGAGATCGCATGAGCAGACCCGCCAATCCCGTCACCGTGCCGCTTGCAGACTACTCGCCGCAACACTTTATGCTGGCTGTGGTCGACGGCGTTGCGACGGTCACGCTCAACCGCCCCGAGCGAAAGAATCCGCTGACCTTCGAAAGCTACCGGGAGCTGACCGATTTCTTCCGTGCCTGCGCCTTCGACGATGCAGTCAAATCCATCGTCGTCACCGGTGCCGGCGGCAATTTCTCGTCGGGCGGCGACGTGTTCGAGATCATCGGCCCGCTCGTGAAGATGGACACCAAGGGGTTGACCGCCTTCACGCGGATGACCGGCGAGCTCGTCAAGGCGATGCGGGCCTGTCCGCAGCCGATCGTGGCCGCGGTCGAGGGCATCTGCGCCGGGGCCGGGGCGATCATCGCCATGGCATCTGACATGCGCCTTGCGGCGAGCGGGGCCAAGGTGGCGTTCCTGTTCAACAAGGTGGGGCTGGCCGGCTGCGACATGGGTGCCTGCGCAATCCTGCCGCGGATCATCGGGCAGTCGCGCGCCTCCGAGCTGCTCTACACCGGCCGGTTCATGACCGCGGAAGAGGGCGAACGCTGGGGCTTCTTCAGCCGCATCGTCACGCCGGAGCAGGTGCTGCCTCAGGCGCAAATTCTGGCGAAGCAGATCGCGGAAGGGCCGACTTTCGCCAACACCATGACCAAGCGGATGCTGGCCATGGAATGGGCGATGTCGGTGGAGGAGGCGATCGAGGCGGAGGCCGTTGCCCAAGCGTTGTGCATGACCACGGCGGATTTCGAGCGGGCCTTCGAGGCATTCGCCAACAAGGTCAAGCCGGTCTTCCGGGGCGACTAGGCCGATCGCCTTGACGCCGGCCAGGCCAGCAACGAGGACTTGCGCCAAATTATTTTAGGCTTAAAATAGTTTCCATGGCCGGGTGAATTGGCGAGGCTCCCATGAAAGTCGCGATCATCGGTGGCGGACCTGCGGGTCTCTATGCTGCGATCCTGCTCAAGAAGCAGCGCCCGGCCGCCGACATCACGGTGTACGAGCGCAATCGGGCCGACGACACTTTCGGCTTCGGCGTGGTGTTCTCGGATGCGACGCTCGATAACTTCGAGAAGCACGATCTTCCGAGCTACCGCCGCATCACCCAGGAATTTGCCTACTGGGACGACATTGCCGTGCATTTCCGCGGCACGGTGCACCGGGTCGGCGGCAACGGCTTTTGCGGCTGCTCGCGACGCAAGCTGCTTCTGATCCTTCAGGAGCGGGCTCGCGAGCTTGGTGTCGTCCTGCATTTCGAGGTGGACATCGACGACGAGTCCCGCTTCGCCGATGCCGATCTCATTCTCATCGCCGACGGCATCAACAGCCGCTTCCGCGAGAAATACGTCGACCATTTCCAGCCTGAGGTCGACATCCGCTCCAACAAATTCGCCTGGATGGGATCGACCAGGCCGCTCGATGCCTTCACTTTCATCTTCCAGGAGACCGAGTGGGGGCCGTTCATCGCCCATGCCTATCAGTATGAGGCCGGGCATTCGACCTGGATCTTCGAGACCGATCCGGAGACGTTCGAGCGGGCGGGGCTGACGGGGCTGGACGAAGTTCAGTCCGCCGCGCGGATGGCAGACATCTTCGGCTGGTTCCTCGGCGGGCATCAATTGCTGACCAACCGCTCGATGTGGCGCAACTTCCCCATGATCCGCAGCAAGCGCTGGTTCAAGGATAACATGGTTCTGCTCGGCGACGCCAAGGCCAGCGCACATTTCTCCATCGGCTCAGGCACCAAGCTCGCGATGGAAGACGCGATCGCGCTGGCCGAAGCCATGGAGAAGGCGCCCAGCATCGAGGCGGCGCTGGACGTTTATGAGCACGGCCGCCGCGAGGAGGTCGAGAAGACGCAGCATGCCGCCGACGTCTCGCTGGTCTGGTTCGAGCATGTCGACCGCTTCTGGGATTTTGACCCCGTGCAGTTCGCCTTCGGAGTCATGACGCGCTCGAAGGCGATCACCTATGACAATCTGAAGCTCCGCGCGCCGGATTTCGTGGCGGAGGTCGAGAGGTCGTTTGCCAGGCAGGTGCGCAGCAGCGGCTTCGATGTCGATACCGATCGACCGATGGTGCCGCTGTTCCAGCCGTTCCGCTTGCGTGAGATGAAGCTCGCCAATCGCGCGGTGATGTCGCCGATGTGCATGTATTCGGCGAAGGAAGGCGTGCCGACGGACTTCCACCTCGTGCATTACGGCTCCCGTGCGATCGGCGGCGCCGGGCTGATCTTCACCGAGATGACCTGCGTTAGCCGCGATGCCCGGATCACGCCCGGCTGCGCCGGCCTGTGGAACGACGAGCAGGAAGCCGCATGGCTGCGCATCGTGGACTTCGTCCACGGCAACTCGGCCGCAAAGATCTGCCTTCAGTTGGGGCACGCCGGTCGCAAGGGCGCGACCAAGCTGATGTGGGACGGTATGGACCGGCCTCTGGACGAAGGCGGCTGGGAAACCGTTTCGGCATCGCCGCTGCCCTATTTCCCCGACAGCCAAGTGCCGCGCGAGCTCGACCGTTCCGGCATGAATGCGGTGAGGGATGCTTTCGTCGCGGCGGCCGAGCGCGGCGAGCGCTGCGGTTTCGACATGCTCGAATTGCACTGCGCCCACGGCTATCTGCTCGCCAGCTTCATCTCGCCTCTGACCAACACCCGCACGGACGAGTATGGCGGCTCGCTCGCCAACCGTCTGCGGTTCCCGCTCGAAATCTTCGAGGCTCTACGTGCGGTATGGCCGTCGCACAAGCCGATGTCGGTGCGGATCTCCGCCACCGACTGGGCTGACGGTGGCATCACCGGCGATGATGCCGTCGCCATCGGGCGCGCCTTCGCCGAGGCGGGTGTCGATCTCGTCGACGTCTCGACCGGCCAGACCGTGCGCGATGCACAGCCGGTCTACGGGCGCATGTTCCAGACGCCGTTCTCCGATCAGGTCCGCAACGAGGCGCGCGTGGCCACCATGTGCGTCGGCAACATCACCACGGCGGACCAGGCCAACACCATTTTGGCCGCCGGCCGTGCGGATCTCGTGGCGCTCGGCCGTCCGCATCTCGTCGACCCGTTCTTCACCATGAAGGCGGCGGCCTGGTACGGGGCAAACGACGCCTTCTGTCCGCCGCAATACCTGCCCGGAAAAGAGCAAATTTTCCGCAACAGCGTGCGCGACCGGCAGGATCTCGAGGAGCTGAGAATTAAGGCTAAGCCCAAGACCCGGGCCGAGCTCAAGGCAGAGGCGACAAAGCCGCTTGCGGCGGAGTGACCGCCCGTGCGACGTTGACCCATTGCCTGTGTTTCGAGTGGAGTTAGGGCGATGAAGGCGATTATCGTCGGTGGCGGTATCGGTGGTCTCACCACGGCATTGATGTTCCGCTCGCGCGGCCTGGATTGCGAGATCTACGAACAGGCCGACACCATTCGCGAGCTCGGTGTCGGCATCAACACGCTACCGCATGCGATGCGCGAGTTGGCCGGGCTCGGTCTGTTGCAGAGGCTCGACGACGTCGCGATCCGCACCGATCAGCTCTATTACCTCAACCGCCACGGCCAGGAGGTCTGGCGCGAAGCCCGCGGCATCGACGCCGGTCACGATGTGCCGCAATTCTCGATCCATCGTGGGCGCCTTCAGGGCGTCATTCATCGCGCGGTCGAGGAGCGGCTCGGGCTGGACGCAATTCACACCGGCTGCCGGCTTGGTGCGTTCACGCAGGATGAGGGCGGCGTCACCGCTTACTTCTTCGATCGTGCCGGCACGCACGTCCACACCGCGCGTGGCGATATCCTGATCGGCGCTGACGGTATCCACTCACGCGTCCGGGAGACGCTGTTCCCGAACGAGGGGCCGCCGTGCTGGAACGGCTTGATGCTGTGGCGCGGCGCCCGCGACTGGCCGCTGTTCCTCACCGGCAAATCGATGATCGTGGCCGGCGGTCTCAATGCCAAGGTGGTGATCTATCCGATCGCGGAAGGATCGAGCCCGGCGAGCCGCCTGACCAATTGGGCGGTGCTGGTGAAGGTGGGCGAAGGCAATGCGCCGCCGCCGCGGAAAGAAGACTGGTCGCGGCCGGGGCGGCGTGAGGAACTGATGCCGCATGTGGCACGCTTCTCCGTGCCGTATATTGACGTCAAGAGCCTGATCTCGGCGACGCCCGAATTCTACGAGTATCCGACCTGCGACCGCGATCCCTTGCCCTATTGGTCGTCCGGGCGCGTCACGCTACTCGGCGATGCCGCGCATCCCATGTATCCGGTCGGCTCGAACGGCGCCTCGCAGGCGATCCTCGACGCGCGCTGCCTTGCGGATGCGCTGGTGCGTGCCGAGCATCCGCGCCAGGCGCTGCTGGAATACGAGAAGAAGCGCCTACCGATGACGGCGGATATCGTTCGCTCCAACCGGCGCGGCGGCCCTGAGGGCGTCATCGACGCCGTCGAGCAGCTTGCGCCTGACGGCTTCGACAATGTCGACAACGTCCTGAGCTATTCCCAGCGCGAGGCGATCGTGCGCGGCTACGCCACCAAGGCCGGTTTTGCCGCTGTCCCGGGACTTGCGGCGGTACGAGCCTGACGCGCGCCGTTAGCTAGCCGGGCGGCGGCGGCAGGAAGTGGATGTTGAACTCGGCCGCCAGCGCAACCACGTCCTCGGGCTTCTGCTCCTTCATGTTGTGAAGGCCCCAGAACAGGTCGAACAGCTTCCGGCTTGGCGAGACCCAGAACAGCACTTTTGCGGTCTGCTCCGACTTGTTGAAGATGCCGTGCGGCACGCCCATGCCGAGGCGGATCAGGTCGCCGGCGGTTGCCTGCGCCTCCGAATTGCCGAGCATGAAATCGAGCTTTCCCTCCAGCATGTAGAGATACTCATCCTGGTCGGGATGGATGTGCGGCGGCACGAACGTGCCCGGCGGCAGCGTCGCATGCCAGGAGAAGCTGTGTTCGGCGTAGCTCTTCGGCACGTAGGTCTGGCCCAGGATGTTCCATGAAATGCCCTGGATGCCTTCATTGGCCCGGGTAATGCCGGTGATTTCGCTCTTCATTGCAGTCCTCCCGTAACGCGATACACGGCCTCACTTCGCCGCCTTGCAGTCCTTGGCATAGCGGTCGCCGTAATTCTCAAACACCTTCTGCACGATCTCGGTCTGGAACTTGCCGTCCGGACGCTTGGCGACCTTGGTCAAGTAGAAATCCTGGATCGGATAGCCGTTGGTGTTGAACTTGAAGGTCCCGCGCAGCGAGGTGAAGTCGGCTTTCTTCAGAGCGGCGGCGACTGCGTCCTTGTTGGAGAGGTCGCCCTTCACGGACTTGACCGCGCTGTCGATCAGCATCGCGGCATCGTAGGCTTGGAAGGCGTAGGTGCCGGGAACGCTCTTATAGGCGGCTTCATAGGCGGCGACGAACTTCTTGTTCTGAGGGTTGTCGAGATTGGGCGCCCAGTTCGCGCCGCCGAACATGCCGACCGCGGCGTCCTGCTGCGCCGGCAGGGTCGATTCATCCACCGTGAAGGCCGAGAGCACCGGGATGGTGTCGGCAAGGCCGGCCTGCCGGTATTGCTTGACGAGATTGACGCCGAGGCCGCCGGGCATGAACGTGAAGAGAGCATCGGGCTTCTGCGAGGAGATCTTGGACAATTCCGGCTGGAAATCCAGCGTGTTCAGCGGCATGTAGGATTCCTCGACGATCTCGCCCTTGTAGTCGAGCTTGAAGCCCGCCACCGAATCCTTGCCGGCCTGATAGTTCGGGACCATCAGGTACATGCGCTTGTAGCCGCGATCCTGCGCGACCTTGCCGAGGATCTCGTGAACCTGATCGTTCTGATACGACGTCACGTAGAAGAACGGGTTGCAATCCTTGCCGGCAAAGGTCGACGGCCCGGCATTGGGGCTGATCAGGAAGGTTTTCGATTCCGTGATGGGCCGGTGGATCGCCTGGAGGATGTTGGAGAAGATCGGTCCGACCACGAAATCGACCTTCTCGCGCTCAAGAAGGCCCTTGACCTTGGTCACGGCTGCGTCCGGCTTCAACTCGTCGTCGACGACGACGACCTCGACATCGCGGCCGCCCATCTTGTTGCCGAGATCCTTCACTGCGAGCGTGAAACCGTCGCGAACCTGTTGGCCAAGCGCGGCGGCAGGTCCCGACAGGGTCACGATCACACCCAGCTTGATTTTTTCCTGGGCGAGGGCAGGGGTCACCACAGTACCGAGCACCACGGCGGCTGCGGCCAAGGTCATTTGCGTCTTCATGATCTGTCCCTCGTAACGATCGGCTTGCGCTGCAAGCCTCGTACTCCAATCCAAGCTTATGCCGATGATGACCGCCGCGGCAAGCCGAGCTCGAGGCGTCGCATCCTGCGGGCAGCTGCGCATGCAAGCAGCGCGCCAATTATTTGAAGCCTAAAGAAATTGGTGGTGCGGTCGATTGTTGCAGCTTTGGACTTGCAGCCGGCTCCGATTTACTTGAAGCTCAAAACGTTGGGGAATCCGTGCCGGCGCCAATGCCGGCCGTGAGTGACTGCATCAACATGCTCGATTCCGAGACCAAGGCCGTCGAAACGCCGGAGGACCACGCCGAAGAGCTTCGGCTGTGGCTGCGTCTTCTGACCTGTACGACGCTGATCGAGGGCGAGGTTCGCGGTCGGCTGCGGCAGCGGTTCGAGGTCACCTTGCCGCGTTTCGATCTGATGGCACAGCTCGATAAGGCTCCGGACGGCATGACGCTGTCCGATGTCTCCAAGCGCATGATGGTGTCGAACGGCAACGTGACCGGCCTGGTCGAGCGTCTCGTGGAATCCGGCCATCTCGACCGGCGGACCTCGGAGACGGACCGCCGCGTCCAGGTGATCCGCCTCACAAAGCTCGGACGTGCCGAGTTTCGCAGGATGGCTGCGGAGCACGAAACCTGGATCGCCGATCTCTTCGCCGACCTGACGCCGAAGGATGTGCGCGAATTGATGCGGCTGCTGGCCAAGACCAAGGCCTCGGCGCAGAAATCGGCCGCGCGCCGCCGGCCATAAGAAGGCCGGCCGAGCAGGCCGCCGATCCCCTTTGCCGCACGAAAAAGCACGGCATGCCCAAAATCCACTATTGCGCCGAATTGTTTTAAGCATAAAATGATTCCAGATCGTGCTGCCGGGTGCAATCCATGCTGAAAGGAGCGTGCGATGGCCAACGCCGCCAAGATTCAAGTGACGGGCTCGCATGACGGCAACGCCGCGACGGCCCATGTGGACACGTTCGCGCTGGAGAATCTGCCGCCGCGCGAGCTCTGGCCCGAATTCGTTTTTGCGCGGCCGGAGTTGCGCTATCCGCCGCGATTGAACTGTGTCAGCTATTTTCTCGACCGCTGGGTGGAGCAGGGCCATGGCGACGCCCCTTGCGTCATCAGCCCCGTCGTCAGCTACACTTATCGCGAGCTGCAAGCACTCGTGAACCGCATCGCCAATGTGCTGGTCGGCCAGCTGGGTCTCGTCACGGGCGGGCGCGTGCTGCTGCGCTCGGCCAACAATCCGATGATGGTTGCGACCTATCTGGCCGTGATCAAGGCGGGCGGAATTTGCGTCGCGACGATGCCGCTGTTGCGCGCGAAGGAGCTGTCCTATCCGATTCAGAAGGCGGAGATCACGCTGGCGCTGTGCGACGGAAAACTGTCCGAGGAGATGGAAAAGGCGAAAGCTGAGGCGCCCAAGCTCGGCCGCGTCGTGTATTGGGGTAACGGCGCGACCGACTCGCTCGAGGCGCTCATCGCCGACGTCAGTTCGGAGTTCAAGGCCGTCGATACCGCCGCCGACGACGTTTGCCTGATCGCATTCACGTCGGGCACGACAGGCGATCCCAAGGGAACCATGCATTTCCACCGCGACATGCTCGCGGTCTGCGACGGCTATGCGCGCAACATCTTGCGCGCCGAGCAGCAGGATCGTTTCATCGGCTCGGCCCCGCTCGCCTTCACCTTCGGCTTCGGCGGCGTGCTGTTTCCGATGCATATCGGCGCCTCCTTCGTCGTGCTTGAGAAGACGACGCCGGACGACTTGCTGTCGGCGATCGAGCAATACAAGACCACAGTCTGCTTCACGGCGCCGACCGCATACCGCGCCATGATCGGCAAGCTTTCGGGTCGGGACATTTCTTCGCTACGCAAATGCGTCTCCGCGGGCGAGACACTGCCCAAGCCGACATTCGATGCCTGGCTCAAGGCCACCGGCATCAAGCTGATGGATGGCATCGGTTCGACCGAGATGCTGCACATCTTCATCAGCGCGACCGAGGACGAGATCCGCCCCGGCGCCACCGGAAAGCCCGTGCCGGGCTATGAAGCCAAGATCGTCGACGATGAGGGCCGCGACCTGCCGCCTGGAACGATGGGCCGTCTCGCCGTGCGCGGGCCGACCGGCTGCCGCTATCTGGCCGACGAGCGGCAGAGGAAGTACGTCCAGAACGGCTGGAACATCACCGGCGACACCTATCTGATGGATAGCGACGGCTATTTCTGGTACCAGTCGCGCTCCGACGACATGATCGTGTCGGCCGGTTACAACATCGCGGGCACGGATGTCGAAGCGGCGCTGCTCACGCATCCGGCGGTCGCTGAGTGCGGTGTGGTCGGCGCTCCGGACGAGGCGCGCGGCATGATCGTGAAGGCCTATGTCATCGCCGCACCTGGCGTGACGCCTGACGCTCAGCTCGTGGCCGAGCTGCAGGAGCATGTCAAACGCGAGATCGCGCCGTACAAATATCCGCGCGCCATCGAGTTCGTGACGCAATTGCCGAAGACCGAGACCGGCAAGCTGAAGCGCTTTGCCCTGCGGCAAGTGGCGCACGCCGCCGTGGCGTCCTCGGGCGTCGCGGCGGAATGAGAAAAGGATAGAGAATTGTCCGTGACGACCCCGGAAGGCCCGCAGCTCACGGTACTGCCGACCGTCGATGAGAGTGACGTCCGGTCGGTGGCGCAGATCCTCCAGCCGTCAGGCTGGCCGGCGCCGAAAGGCTATGCCAACGGCATGGCTGCCGAAGGGCGCATCGTCGTCACCGGCGGGGTGATCGGCTGGGACGCGAAAGAGCGCCTCGCGGAAGGCTTCGTCGCGCAGGTGCGTCAGACCTTGAGCAACATCGCCGCGATCCTGGCCGAGGCCGGTGCCCGGCCCGAGCACCTCGTGCGCCTGACCTGGTACGTCGTCGACATGGACGAGTACCAGGCCAACCTGAAGGAACTGGGCAGGGTCTATCGCGACGTCTTCGGAGCGCACTATCCTGCGATGGCGCTGGTTCAGGTGGTCCGCCTCGTGGAGAAGGCGGCGCGCGTCGAAATCGAAGCCACCGCCGTCATTCCTCGCTGAACTCTGCCGCGATCGGCTCGCCTTGATCAGCTCGCCTTGGTTAGCTCGCCTTGGCGAGCTCGTCGTCCTCGGGCGAGTTCAGATAGACGCCGGACATGGTGTCGACCCAGCACAGGTGGTCGTGCACCTTCTTCACGCCCTCGACGTTCTCCGCGGCGACGATCGCGGCCTGCCGTGCCCGCTCTTCGGTGATGACGCCGCTGAGATGAACGATACCGTTGCGCACGATCACGTTCAGCCCGAATGGGCACCAGTCGTTCTTCTCCATGGTATCGATGATGCGGCTGCGAATGTGGTCGTCATCCGCGGTGGGATCCGGCACTTCGCGGGCGAGCCCCGCCACCGCCTGCAGCAGATTGGCGCGGGATACGATCCCGACGACCTTGTCACCGCGCACGACCGGCAGCCGCTTGATGTTGTTCCGCTCCATGAGAGCGACGATCTCCGCGAGCGCCGTATCCTCCGTGATCGTCACGGGCGAGTCGGTCATCACTTCCGAGACCTTGCGGCCGTGCTCGTGGACGAAGTCGCTGGCGGATTTGCCGGGACCAAGGATGAACCGCAGCCAACGCCCGCGCTTGCGCCCGGTGCCGATTTCGCTGCGGCGGATGAAGTCTCCTTCCGACACGACACCGAGCAGCTTGCCGGTCTCGTCGACCACCGTGAGTCCGCTGACATGCCGCTTCAGCATGATATTTGCCGCTTCGACGATGCTGGTGTCGGGGGTTACCGAGATGACCGACCGGGTCATGATCTGGTGGGCGCGCATGGATAGCTCCGCTGGCTTGTTGAATTTCGATGCGCGAAAACTAACTCGGGTATCGAGGTGCGGTTTGACTCAAGTCAATCGGGCGAACATCGATCGAGCCCGATTGAGCAATTGTGATCCGGACCGGATTTGATGCAGCTCAACACGTCGTCGAGGCCGAGCCGTATCCTGCTGCCGACGTTGAACTGAAGCCCGCAGGATTTGACCATGAGCGTCGTGCAGATATTTCCACGGGCAGAAGAGCCGTCGGTTCAGGTTCTCCCCGCCCACCCCGTTGCCGGTCCGGAAGCCTCGACGGCGAGCCCCGAAAGGCGCGAACACATGCCGGTCGCCGCCGGTGCTCTGCCTGGATCGGAGCAATATCCTTTTGACCGCGCTTTTCACGCGATGCTGGCGCGGTTCACGGGCGGGATTTCGCCGCTTGCCTTGTCGCTCGCCTGGCTCGATTGGAGCTCGCATCTGGCCGCGGCGCCGCAGCGCCAGCTGGAGATTTCCCGCAACATCGTTCGCGACACCGGCCGGCTCGCGGAAGCCGCTGTGCACGCGACGTCACCGGGGCAAAAGCCGTGGTCCGTGATCCAGCCGCAGGAACGCGATCGCCGCTTCAGGGGGCCGCAATGGGAGCTCGCGCCGTTCAACCTGCTGGCGCAGGCGTTTCTGCTCGGAGAGCGCTGGTGGCGCGATGCTGCGACGGGCGTACGCGGCGTATCGCACGCAAATGAAGCCATCGTCGAGTTCTCGATGCGACAGATGCTCGACATGCTGGCGCCGTCGAACTTCGCTGCGACCAATCCGAAGGTGCTGGAGAAGGCGTTCCAGAGCGGCGGGGAGAATTTCGTCTTCGGCTGGCAGAACTGGTGCAGCGACTTGATGCGCCTGCTTTCCAACTCGAAATTGACGGACGACGGGCAGTTCGTGGTCGGCAAGACGGTGGCGGTTTCACCCGGCAAGGTCGTCTACCGCAACGAGCTGATCGAGCTGATTCAGTACTATCCGACCACCGCGCAAGTGCGGCCCGAGCCGATTCTGATCGTGCCGGCCTGGATCATGAAGTACTACATCCTCGATCTGTCGCCGCATAACTCGCTGGTCAAATTTCTGACCGGTCAAGGCTTCACCGTGTTCGCGATCTCCTGGCGCAACCCGGATGCGAGGGATCGGGATCTCGCCTTTGATGATTATCGCAGGCTGGGCGTCATGGCGGCCCTGGACGTGATCGGCCTGATCATGCCGGGTCGGAAGACCCATGCGCTCGGCTATTGTCTGGGAGGCACATTGCTGTCCATCGCCGCCGCCGCGATGGAGCGGGACGGTGATAGCCGCTTCGGCACCGTTACTCTCCTGGCAGCCCAGACCGACTTCACCGAGGCCGGGGAGCTGACGCTCTTCATCAACGAGAGCCAGGTGGCCTTTCTCGAAGACATGATGTGGCAGCGCGGCTATCTCGACACGACGCAGATGGCCGGCGCCTTCCAGTTGCTGCGCTCCAACGAACTGATCTGGTCGCGGCTGTCACATGACTATCTGATGGGCGAGAGCGTACCGCCGAGCGACCTGATGGCCTGGAACGCCGACGCCACGCGGCTGCCTTATCGCATGCATTCGGAGTATCTGCGCAAGCTGTTCCTCGACAACGATCTGGCGGGAGGGCGCTATCTCGTCGGAGGCAGGAGCATTTCGCTCTCCGATATCCACGCGCCGATGTTCGTGGTCGGCACGCTCGCCGATCACGTGGCGCCATGGCGATCCGTCTACAAGGTCCATTATCAGGTCGATGCCGACGTGACGTTCCTGTTGACCAGCGGCGGTCACAATGCCGGTGTCGTTGCGCCTCCACAGGAGCCCGGCCACAGCTATCAGGTGCTGACCAAGGCTGCTGATGCGCCCTATGTCGGTGCGGATGAATGGCTGAAGTTGGCTCCGCGAGTTGAAGGATCGTGGTGGCCGGAATGGGCCAGATGGCTGGCCGCGCGCTCCGGCGCACCCTGCGATCCGCCGCAGATCGGGCTTGGAGACGTCCCCGGCCTCCCGGATGCGCCGGGAGACTACGTCCACACCTAAACCTCCGGCTCGGAGCTCGGCGCGAGGTCCGAGGAGCGGAAGGGCTTGGCCTTGTCCAGCTTCCGATACGCCTCCGAGGCCGTTCGCAGCAGCTTCTTTTCCCGCTGGCGATCATGGAAGCGACTACTGACATCGAGGCCGGCGCCGTTCAACGACGCTGCCAGCGCTTGTCCTCGTGCATCGTCGTTCAATTGGCCGAGCGACCGCTGCGCCCTGCGCAATTGCTTGAGAATGGACTTCTGTTTCGTCAGCGTTTCCTCGGCGAACAGGTCCTGGAGCGACTCGATCGAATAGGTCAGCCGCTTGTTGAGAAGCCGCAGCTTGTGGCGTTTCTCGGCGTCGAGCTTGCGGAGCTTTCGTGCTCTCTTGAGCAGCCTCGTCCCCCACTCGGTCAGCCGCTCCGTCGCGTGGTTGGCGAGCGTGCAGCGGCGCAATCGAATGGCTTCCTTGCTGCGCCGGGTCGACCAGGGTCCGCTTTCGATCCATGTCGAGGTCAGCTCGACCAGGCGGCGGTACCGTGCCGATTGCAGCGCACGCGCCAGCAGCCGGTGGCTCTCGGCGCGTTTCTCGTCCCAGTGCTGAAGCTCGGCGACCACGGCGAGCTCGTCGCCACTCTCGGCGACGACCCGCTCGATCGCGACGTCGAGGTCCCGCACCATGCCGAGCTGACTGTTCAGCCATTTCAGTTCGGCCCAGACGTTCGGCCGCAGGGCATCGTCGACCATCGGCGAGAAGAAGCGGACGGCAGTACGCAGATGCGTCAATGCGATCCGGATCTGGTGCAGGGCTTCGGGATCGCCGCGGCACGTGCCGTCGTGCTGAGCGATCACGGCATCGAGGTGACGACGGGCGATGATCCGGAAGGCCGTGTCGCAGGCCATGCCGGGGCTGAGGCGCCCGGGCAGGGCATTGCGCCGCGTTGCCGGCTTTGCATGCGTGGTCGCCCTGGAGCTTGTGGTGGGTCGCGACATCCTTGCCCGCGTCAATCAGATTGCCTTGTTTGTTCCTCAGCGATCGCGTTCCGGCAGTTCTGGAGCGTCTGCTCTTCTGTCCCGGATGCATCGATGGTCGCCCAGCCGACATGGCCGATATTATAGTGCTCTTGCAGCGCGGCAACCTCTTGCGTGGCGTCCGACGCGTCTCCCCTGCGGCTTCCGATCCGCGCCTGCCGGGTCGCGAGGTCTGCGACCAGGAATAGACCGTTCAGCGACACGTTGCGCTCGCGCGCCAGCGCGGCGATCGCGTCGCGTTCGTCCTCGCGGGCGAATACGCCGTCGATGATCGCCGAATGGCCTTGCGCCAGCACCCGCCGGGCGTGCTGAGCCAGCGTGTTATAAACGCGGGCCGTGACCTCCGGCGTATAGGCGGATGGCGGCAGGCGGTGCGCGTCCTCGACCGCGAACATCTGCTTGCGGACGAGATCGCTGCGCAGCACGACGGCTCCCGGCTGCGGCGCGACGAACGGCGCGAGCGCGTATGCCAGAACGGTCTTTCCGGTGCCGGACAGTCCCCCGACCGCAATCAGACGCGGAGCAGGAGGACGGATCAGCATCCCGGCGAGGTCAAAATAGCGCTGTGCCTGGTCGAGAATGCCGGAACCATCGGAATGCGGCCGCTTTAGCCGCGCCAGGGCCACCTGGGCGCGGATCGCCGCACGCATGGACATGAACAGCGGCAGGGTCGAGAGCGCGTCGAGATTGTCGGCCGGCGTCGTGGCGAGATAGCGGTTCAGGACGATATTGGCCGCGCGTGGTTGATCGTACTGCAACAGGTCCATGAGGGTGAACGCGAGATCGTAGAGTACGTCGACCGTTGCCATCTGCGCATCGAACTCGATGGCGTCGAACAGCACAGGCCGATCATCGATCAGAACGATGTTTGCAAGATGCAGATCGCCATGACAGCGGCGCACGAAGCCCTGGCTGCCGCGCTCTGCAAGCAGGGGCCGAATACGTAGAAATGCCTCGTGCGAGGCCTTGCCGAGCTTTTCGATGTCTTCCGCGTTGAAATGTCCGCCGGCCAGAAGACCGTCACTGTTGCCTTCGATCAGGGCCGGGATGGATGAGACCCAGGCTTTTCCATCGGCGCGTGTCGCCGCCGCGTGCGACGCCACGATTGCGTCAGCGGTAGCCGAGGCGAGCTTCGCCTCCAGCGGGCCGGCCTTTGCCAGATGATCCAGCGTCCTGTTTTCGTCGAAGCGCGACATGTCGACCGCATACTCGATCGGCCGGCCGGCGCCGTCGACCTTGAGAGATCCATCCGGCTCTTCCGTGATCGCCACGACGCCGTGATAGATCTGCGGCGCCAGCGGCCGGTTGATCCTGATCTCCTCCTCGCAGGCCGCCTTGCGCTTCTCGAGTGTCGAATAATCGAGGAACGGAAACCGGACGGCGCGCTTGATCTTCAGCGCGCGCTTTGCGTCCAGGAACACCGAGGCTCCATGCGTGTCGATCCGCGTCACGCCGGGATGGCTGGTCAGCATCTGGAAGATGCGCTCCTGGGCCGCTGTTTCATCATTGATCGAAGCGGGCATCCGAAGCACCATCACGGCGTCAGCACGGCTGCGCCGAGGATCTGGCCATTCCGCAGCATGGCCAGAACCTCGTTGGCCTGATCGAGCGGAAACGCCGTCGTCTCGGTGCGCACGCCGGCTTGCGGGGCGACCTTTAGAAAATCGAGGCCATCCTGCCGGGTCAGATTGGCGACCGAGACCAACTGCCGTTCCTGCCAGAGCAAGTCATACGGAAAGCTTGGAATGTCGGTCATGTGGATGCCGGCGCACACGACGCGACCGCCTTTGCGGACGGCGCGCAACGCGGCCGGGACAAGCTCGCCGGCTGGTGCGTAGATGATGGCGGCATCGAGCGGCTCGTCGGGCACTTCGTCCGATGACCCCGCCCAGACCGCGCCGAGACGGCGTGCAAGGTCTTGTGCAGCGGCGTCGCCGCGCCGCGTGAATGCATGGACGGATCGTCCCTGCCAAACCGCGACCTGCGCAATGATGTGGCCGGCCGCGCCAAAGCCGTAGAGGCCGAGCCGGTCGGCGGGGCCGGCCAGGACCAGCGAGCGCCAGCCGATCAGCCCTGCGCACAGCAGAGGCGCAATCTCCACGTCGCTGCCGGCCTCACCGAGCGGAAAAGCGTAGCGTGCATCGGCGATGGTGTGGGTTGCGTAGCCGCCGTCGCGCGTGTAGCCGGTGAACAGCGGTGCGTCACACAGGTTTTCCATGCCCTGCTGGCAGAAGCGACACTTTCCGCAGGTAAAGCCTAGCCAGGGAATGCCGACCCGGTCACCAGGCGCATGTGTTGCCACATTCGGGCCCACGAGGTCGACCCGGCCGACGATCTCGTGGCCAGGCACGATCGGATAGCGAATATCGGGCAGCTCGGCATCGACGAGATGAAGATCGGTCCGGCATACGCCGCAGGCGCTGATCTTCACCCGGAGCTGACCCTCGCCCGGAATCGGGTCAGGCCGCTCCTCCATCTGGAGCCGCGCTCGTGGGGCCGGCAACACCATCGCACGCATGAGTCTCTCCGGGGCGAACCGCTCCGATTGAACTATTCATAGAATGACCAGGCGGCCAGTCCTTGACGTCGGTCAACGCTTGTTTCCCCCGGGTGATCGGACCGAGCTTCCCTGTCTTGACGAGGATCAACCGTCTCGACGAGAGCCGGCCTATTGTAGCGACTGAGGAGAATTCGAATGGCCATTAATGACGTCTTTCTGCCCCTCGTCGGCCAGCCGCGCGGACCGACCCTGGTCGCGATAGAGAAATGTGTGGCCGTTGCCGCCGATCTCGGCGCCAGGATCACCGCGCTCGCGCTCGAGGAAGAAGTCTTCGAGCGGCCGGAGGTGATGCTGCCTTACGATCGCGATTCCGGGGACGCCAGCCCCGAGGCCGGCGACATGCAGCAGCTCCTGAATGCCTTCACCAATGCAGCTTCCCGCGCCAACATTCGCGCCCAGAGTCGATCGGGCAAGGTGCCTGCTGATCAGATCGGGGCAATCCTGGCCGAGCATGCCCGCTTCAGCGACCTCACGCTGGTTCCCGTGAAGCCGCACGACAGCCGAACAGAAGGCGTTGTCGAAGCCTTCTTGTTCGGATCGGGCCGGCCGCTTCTGCTCTGTCCCGAACATCTCGCGGACGAACTTCGGCCTGAATTCGAGAACGTCATGATTGCCTGGGATCACTCTGCTCGCGCCGCGCGTGCGGTCGGCGACGCGTTGCCCATTCTTAGGGCTGCCACCTCGGTTCACGTGGTGACCGTGGCGGAGGATAAGACTGAGGCGGTCGTGCAATCCGGAACGGCTCTCGTCGATCATTTGAGGGAACATGGGGTCTATGCCTCGTTCGAAACGACGAAGGGCGGCGGCAGCTCGATCGGCAAGGTACTGGGAAGCTGGGCCAATTCCCATGGAATCGATGCGATCGTCATGGGCTCCTATCATCATTCGCGCCTGAACGAGATCATTTGGGGCGGTGTGACAAAGACCGTCATTGGCCAGCCACCCTGCTGGGTTATGATCTCACACTAGGCTCCTTCTTTCGGCTTGATCGTCAACCATCGGAACCGCCGCTGACCCGGCGCATTTTCTTTCATGTCAATCTATCGTCTGAACAACCTGCTGTCGCCGCGCTCGGTCGCGCTCGTCGGGGCGAGCGCCCGTCCGGCGTCCGTGGGACGCGCCGTCCTGGAGAATATTCGCAAGGCCGGATTCAAGGGGCAGTTTGGCCTCGTCAATCCGCGCCATGCCGAGATCGGCGGCTTCGCGGCGGTGAAGAGCCTGGACAGGCTGGACTTCGTGCCGGAGCTCGTGGTCATCACCGCCCCCGCGGGCGAGATTCCGGGCATTGTCGATCAGGCCGGGCGTCACGGATCTGCGGGCGCGCTGATCGTCTCGGCCGGGCTCGGCCAGGGACCGGGATCGCTGCACGAGGCGACGAGCACTGCTGCCCGAAAACACGGCATGCGGCTGATCGGGCCGAACTGCCTCGGCATCATGATGCCCGGCGTCAGCCTGAATGCCAGTTTCGCCGCGCATATGCCGGGGGCGGGTAACCTCGCGCTGATCTCGCAATCGGGCGCAATTGCCGCCGGCATGGTGGATTGGGCCGCGCCGCGCGGCGTCGGCTTCTCTGGCATCGTCTCGATCGGCGATCAGATCGACGTCGATATTGGCGATCTGCTCGACTATTTCGCGATGGATCACAGGACCCGTGCGATCCTGCTCTACATCGAGGCCATCAAGGACGCGCGCAAGTTCATGTCGGCGGCGCGCGCCGCCGCGCGCGTGAAGCCCGTCGTCGTGGTGAAGTCAGGCCGCATGGCGCAGGGCGCCAAGGCGGCGGCCACCCACACCGGTGCGCTCGCCGGCGCCGACGCTGTCTACGACGCAGCGTTCCGCCGCGCGGGTGTCCTGCGGGTCTCCGATCTGCGTGAGCTGTTCGATTGTGCCGAGACACTCGGCCGTGTCGAGTCGCCGGCGGGAAAGCGTCTCGCCATCCTGACGAACGGTGGCGGCATCGGCGTCCTTGCTATCGATCGATTGGTCGACCTCGGAGGAATTCCGGCAACCATCTCGGCCGAGGCGCGCAAGAAGCTCGATGCAGCGCTGCCGCCGACCTGGTCCGGTGCAAATCCCGTTGACATCGTCGGCGATGCCGATGCCTCGCGCTACGCGGTGGCGCTGGAGGAACTGCTGGCCGATCGTGACAACGACGCAGTCCTGGTCCTCAACGTGCAAACGGCGATTGCCTCGGCCGCCGAGATCGCCACGACCGTGACGGAGCTCGTCAGAAAATACCGCGAGCAGCACCGCAGCTGGGCGAAGCCCGTATTGGCGGCCTGGGTTGGAGCCGATCAACACATCATTCAGACACTCTCCAGCGCCGGTGTGCCGAACTATCCGACCGAGGACGACGCCGTGCGCGGCTTCATGCATCTGGTCCGGCACCGCGAAGTGGTGGAGGAGCTGAGTCAGGTTCCTCCCGCGATGCCTGATACTTTCGTTCCGGACGCCCGGGGAGCGAGGCAGATCGTCACCGCCGCGATCGCGGACGGCCGTGAATGGCTCGAGCCTGTCGAGATCAAGCACCTGCTCGAAGCCTACGACATCGCGATGGTGCCGACCTATGCGGCGACCGATGTCGAGCAGGCGGTGGCCTATGCGAACGACATCTTCGCACAGGGCGATACCGTCGTGCTGAAGATCATGTCACGGGACATCATCCACAAATCCGACGTCGGCGGCGTCGTTCTTAACCTGACCACGCCTGAAGCAGTCCGAGGGGCAGCCACAGGCATTATCGCGCGTGCGAAAAAGCTGCGTCCGGAGGCGCGCATCGGCGGCGTCATCGTCCAGGCGATGGTCGTCAAGGCAAAAGCGCGCGAGCTGATCCTGGGCCTCGCCGACGATCCGACCTTCGGCACGGTCGTCGTTTTCGGCCGGGGCGGGACGGCGGTGGAGATCATCAACGACAAGGCGCTTGCGCTGCCGCCGCTGGATCTGCAGCTGGCCCGCGACCTGATCGAGCGCACGCGCGTCTCGCGGCTGCTCCGCGCTTACCGGGACGTGCCGGCAGTGAAGCCGGACGCCGTCGCCATGGTGCTGGTCAAGCTGGCGCAGATGGCGGCCGACATTCCCGAGATCCACGAATTCGACATCAACCCGCTGCTCGCGGATGAAACCGGCGTGACCGCGGTCGATGCCCGCGTCGCCGTCGGGCCACCGCAGCGGAAGTTTGCCGGTTCCGGCGCGGCCAATTTCGCCGTTCGCGCCTATCCGTCGCAATGGGAGCGCCGCCTCAAGCTCAAGGACGATTGGCGCATCTTCGCGCGGCCCATGCGGCCCGAGGACGAGCCGACCATCCACGAATTCCTGCGCCACGTCACGGCGCATGACCTTCGTCTGCGGTTCTTCGCACCGATGAAGGAATTCACCCACGAGTTCATCGCACGCCTGACGCAGCTCGACTATGCGCGCGCGATGGCCTTCATCGCATACGACGAGTCCACCGGCGAAATGGTCGGCGCGGTCCGGCTCCATTCGGACTCGATCTACGAGAGCGGCGAATACGCGATCATGCTGCGGTCCGATCTCAAGGGCAGGGGACTTGGCTGGGCCCTCATGCAGCTGATCATCGACTACGCGCGGTCGGAAGGATTGAAGACCATATCGGGCGACGTGCTCCAGGAGAACACCGTGATGCTCGATATGTGCCGGCAGCTCGGCTTCGAGGTCAAGCCGGATCCGGCCGAACCTGATATTTGCCATGTCAAGTTGAAGCTCTGAGCGGGCGCTGGAGCATGATCCGGACCCAGAGGGCTGCGTCAGCGCAAGGTGTGGGACTTCAAGAGCGCGCCTCAGCCGATTTCGCATCGGCGGACGTCTTGGCCGTCGCCCGCAAGTTCTTGATGATGATCGCGATCAGCGGCAGCAGCACCGGAACGATCGTGCTGAGCGGATGATGCACCGCGCCTGACACCTGGGCCTGGAGCGCGCGCGCCTCGAGCTGGAGGGCTTCGATCGAGGCGCCGTGAATTTCGTTGGCAAGCTCGATGTCACGTCCTGAAGGAGCGCGGCCGGCGATCACGAAGAGAACGGCCGCGATGACAAAATTGACGGCGCCGAGGATGGCAGCCGCGGCAATGGCGCTCCAGATCTGCACCAACGCGAAATAGGCAGACAACTCCAGCATCAGAAGCCCGAACGCCGCGATCAGCGCCGCGAAGGCGCGCAGGCCGAGACCGATCAGCAGATGGCGCAGCCTGATGTCCGCGATGATTCTGTCGGTGCGCCACAGCACGCGCAGATGTTTGACGACATTCTCGGTATTCACCTAGTGTCTCCTCAACATGAAGCCGACAACCACGCCCAGCGCGAAGGCGGAGGCGAGCGATGTGATCGGACGCTCCGCAACGAGGCCCTGGAGCTGCTCCTGCTCTTGTTCGACGGTCTCGCCGAGCTCGGTGAGCGCGGCCCTGATCTGATCGGCGAGCGCCTCGGCGCGGTCTTTCGAGCTCTCGAACATCTCCTCGCCGGCGACGCTGAGCAGGCGTGTGACGTCAACCTTCAGTGCCCGCAATTCTTCGCCCATCCTGTCAGTGTCGAACATGGATCTGGTATCCTCGTTAAATTGAGGTGAGTCTAAGACCCGGCCGTGCGATCGCGCTTGATTTGCGTCAAGAGGCAGGGCGTGTTCGGGTCTTGAGACAGGTCAAACCGGCCGCCACATGCTGGCCTAGAAATGCCGGCTGAATGGGGACCGATTGTCCCGATGAGGTGGAAGCGTGAACCACGAACCGCTGTTGCTCGCGACGCCGTCCGGCGACGAGCTGAAATTGCGCCCTGAAGGGCCTTGGACTGCCGCCAATGTGGTGATGCTCGAAACCTTGTCCCGGTCGGTCGGAGCCGACGTCGATCGGTCGCGGGCTGTCACCCTGGACATGTCGGGCGTCAGTGCGCTCGACACGCTCGGCGCCTGGGTCCTGGAAAAGTTGTCGCGCAGGGCCACATCATCCGGCCGATCGGCCGAGTTCGTCGGCGTCGCCGATCATTTCAGCGGGCTGTTGGACGAGGTGCGCCAGGTCAACCGCCACACACCGGCCCCGGCGGCTGCGCCCAACCCGGTTCTGGCGAGGCTGGGCGATCTCGGCAAGTCCACGGTCGGGGCGCGGGAAGACATCACGATCTTTCTCCAGATGCTCGGCGCATTGTTCATGGCCGTGATCGGCGTGCTGCGCCGGCCGCGTTCGCTGCGGCTGACGTCGCTGGTCTATCAGCTCTACCGCATCGGGTGGCAGGCGATCCCCATCGTCGCGCTGATCACCTTCCTGATCGGCGCCATCATCGCGCAGCAGGGCTTTTTCCACTTCCGCAGATTCGGCGCGGAGTCGTATACCGTCGACATGGTCGGCATCCTGGTGCTGCGCGAGCTTGGCGTGCTGATCGTCGCCATCATGGTCGCGGGACGGTCGGGAAGCGCCTACACCGCCGAGCTCGGCTCGATGAAGATGCGCGAGGAGATCGACGCGCTCTCAACCATGGGGCTCGATCCGGTCGACGTCCTGATCCTGCCGCGCGTCGCGGCCCTGGTCATTGCCCTGCCGATCCTCACCTTCATCGGATCCGTTGCCGCGCTCTATGGCGGCGGCCTCGTTGCCCAGTTCTATGGCGACATGGGGCCGGCGATCTACATCGCGCGGCTGCATGAGGCCATTTCGGTCACCCACTTCGAGGTGGGCATCCTGAAGGCGCCGTTCATGGCGCTGGTGATCGGGATCGTGGCCTGCAGCGAGGGATTGCGCGTCAAGGGCAGCGCGGAGTCACTGGGGCGGCAGACCACGACGTCGGTCGTGAAGTCGATTTTCCTGGTGATCGTGCTCGACGGCCTGTTCGCTGTCTTCTTTGCCTCGATCGGAATGTGACGATGGACGGACCGCAAGACGAGTTCGCGATTCGCGTCCGTGACCTCGTGGTCGGCTTCGGTCGTCAGACCGTGCTCGACCATCTGTCGCTCGACGTTCGCCGGGGCGAGATCCTCGGGCTTGTGGGGGCGTCCGGCGGCGGCAAGTCGGTGTTGATGCGGACCATCATCGGCCTCATCCCGCGCCGCGGCGGAACCATCGAGGTCATGGGGCAATCCGCGGGCGGCGACGGTCGAGGCGCAGCGATGGCATGGGGCATCCTGTTCCAGCAGGGCGCGCTGTTCTCGTCGCTGACGGTGCGCCAGAACGTCCAGTTTCCGCTCCGTGAGAATCTCGTCCTGTCGCAGGAGCTGATGGACGAGATCGCGATCGCCAAGCTCGAAATGGTCGGCCTGCGCGCCGAGGACGCCGACAAATATCCGGCGGAGCTGTCCGGCGGCATGACCAAGCGCGTGGCGCTGGCGCGCGCGCTCGCGCTCGATCCGCCGATCCTGTTCCTGGACGAGCCGACCTCAGGCCTCGATCCGATCGCCGCCGGCGAATTCGACGTGCTGATCAAGACGCTACAAAGGACGCTGGAGCTCACCGTGTTCATGGTGACCCATGACCTCGCGAGCCTGACCACGGTCTGCGACCGCGTCGCCGCGCTCGCCGACGGCAAGATCGTGGCGATCGGCCCGATGCGCCAATTGCTGCAATCCGAGCATCCCTGGGTGCGCGCCTATTTCCACGGCAAGCGCTCGCAGATGCTGCAACACGAGATGAGATGAGAGATGGAAACCCGCGCTCCCTACGTGCTGATCGGCAGTTTCGTGCTGGCCGCGATCCTCGCGGTGTTCGGCTTCGTCTATTGGCTGAACAACACCGGCGGCATCGGGCCGCGCACGAACTACCACGTGCAATTCCAGGGGCCGGTGCCCGGCCTCCTGGTCGGTGCCGGCGTGCTGTTCAACGGCATTCGCGTCGGTGAGGTGACCCAGCTCGGGCTCGCGCCGGACAACCCGCGCTTCGTCAATGCGACGATCTCGGTTGCCACTGCGACCCCGGTCCGTTCCGACACCAAGGTCGGCCTCGAATTCCAGGGCCTCACCGGCGTGCCGGTGGTGACGTTGGAGGGCGGCGTGATCGTCGCCAAATCCGGCGAGCCCCTGACCTTGATTGCGGAAGCTGGCGCCGGCCAGAGCATGACGCAGGCGGCGCGCGACGCGCTGCGGCGGGTCGACACGGTGCTTCAGGACAATTCCGGCCCCCTGAAGGACACCATTGCGAATTTCAAGACCTTCTCCGACGGGCTCGCGCGCAACACCGGCAAGATCGACGGCATTCTGGCGGGCCTCGAGAAGATGACCGGCGGCGGCACGCCCGCGCAGAAGGTCACCTACGACCTGCGCACGCCGCAGAACCTCGGCCCGGCCGGCAAGACGCTGGCCGCTTCACTGGCGATTCCCGAGCCGACAGCGGTCGCAATGCTGCAGACCCAGCGGATGCTGTTCGCGCCCGCCGGGGACAGGCCGGGCTTTGGGGATTTCCTCTGGGCTGACAGCATTCCGAAACTGGTGCAGGCGCGCCTGATCGATAGCTTCGAGAACTACGACATCGCCCACGCCCCGCTACGCACGACGGACCTCGGGCAGGCGGATTACCAGCTTCTGATCGATATCCGGCGCTTCCGGATCGCCACGGAGGGTGAGACTCGGGCCGAGATCGGACTGTCGGCGCGGATCGTCGACAAGAACGGCAAGGTGATCGCCTCGCGCCTCATTGAGACCAGCGAAAAGCTCGACAAGGTCGAGCCGGCCGCGGCCGTCGCCGCCTTCGATGCGGCCTTCGCGCGCATCGTAAAGGAGCTGATCGGTTGGACCGTGCAAGCTGTGTGAGGCCGACTATTCCAGCGTCTTGAGGTAGGACAGGAGATCGTGGATCTGGTCCGGATTGAGCTCGAAGACCGGCATTTCGGCATGACCGGCGTAGATACCCTCGGCCAGCGCCTCGCCAAGGCTGTCGATCGGATAGCGGCGATGCAGGGTGCGCAGCGGAGGCGCGATCTCGACCGGACTTTTGGAGACGCGGTCGATGGCGTGACAGCGCGCGCAATTGGCCCGAGCAAAGGCCTTGCCGCGCTGTTCGGCCGTGGGGGCCGCCAGCGCAGGCGTAGCCAGAAGCAGCCCGATCAGGCCGTGACGCAGAGCGCTTTGCAGCATGGAAGGTGATCCCGTCGAACCGTGGAGGCAGAATAAGACGGGGATGCCACTCAAATTTGATCTGAGTCAATCAGCTTTGGCGCGATGCAGTAAAATGCAACAGCGCGGTGGACTCGGCCTGGTGTGGGCAGCCCGCGCGAGGAGCGGTGGATGAAGCCTTCCGTGGTCACGATTGAGCCGAACGGACATTTTTGCGACGATTGCGCCGTGCGCGGAGCTGCGGTTTGTTCGTCGCTGGATACGGCCGAACTCAGGGAATTCGAGCATCTCGGCCGCCGCGTCCATTTTAGCTCGGGCGAGACCGTGTTTTCCGAGGAGGATATCACGACCTCGTTCTACAACGTTCTCGAAGGCGTCATGCGGCTGTACAAGCTGCTGCCCGACGGCCGGCGGCAGATCGTCGGTTTTGCCTTGCCCGGTGACTTCCTGGGGATGAATCTATCCGGCCGGCACAACTTCTCGGCCGATGCCATCGGCGCGGTGACCGTGTGCCAATTCGCAAAAGCGCCCTTCACCCGTTTCATCGAGGATCGGCCGCAGCTGCTCAGGCGAATCAATGAGCTGGCGATTCGCGAGTTGAGCCAGGCTCGCGACCATATGGTCCTGCTCGGCCGGCGCTCGGCCGACGAGAAGGTCGCGACCTTTCTGCTCGGCTGGCGTGAGCGGCTGGTCGCGCTCAAGGGGCTCTCCGACACGGTGCCGCTTCCGATGAGCCGTCAGGACATCGCCGATTATCTCGGCCTGACCATCGAAACGGTCAGTCGCACCTTCACCAAGCTGGAGCGTCAGGGCGTGATCGAGATCATTCACGGCGGCATCAGCCTGCTCGATCCGGCTCGCGTCGAGGCCATGGCTGCAGCCTGACCTCCTGTCCACGACGCCCTCGGGCATTTGATCCCGATCAATGACGCCGGCCGGGCGCGGCAAGATCATGCCGCAAATAATCCGGGAGGAGCATGATGCCCGCTGACGCGTTGCTGGTGACCATCGTCGTCGTCGCGATCTTCGTCGCATTCGCCGCAGTTCTGGCTTGGGCAGACCGGCAAACCAGCGCGGGCCGGCTCGATCCTGATTCCAAGCGCTGAAGCGCCTCAGGTCTTCGTCCGCTTTCTCGCGAGCCGACCGCCGACCGCCGACTCCTGCTCGGCCGGCGCTGGCCCTCTGCGGTAGCTCGACGCAGCTTGCGCTGCCTGCAACTCTGCATGGATCGATGCACATCCGCGCATCCTTTGGATGTAAATTTTCGGCTGTACCCGGCCTTTTCGTGGCATTTACCTCAAATCGCGCGCGTGCTTTCCGGTTGAAAAGCCTGATAACGTTGACTACGCAGGAACCCAGTGCCTCGCAGTCTTAGGAGCCCCGCGGCGTGCCTCAGGACAAGACCGGCGATGCCCGACAGTCGGTGGGCAACAAATTATCGGTTCTGCGCAAGCACCCGATCTTCGCGGATCTGGAGCCGGACGCGCTCGATCAGCTCTGCCGCTACGCCAAGCACACCACCGTCAAGCGCGGCGCAACGATCGCCGCCAAGGGCGATCCCGGCAACAGCCTGTTCGCGGTGGTCGCGGGGACAGTGAAGATCTCGTCCTCGTCGCCCGACGGACGGAACGCCATCCTCAATCTGATCGGTCCGGGCGAAATCTTCGGCGAGATCGCGGTGCTCGACGGCGCTCCCAGGTCGGCGGATGCGACCGCCAACACCAATTGCGAGCTCTACGTCATCGATCGCCGGGACTTCCTGCCCTTCGTCAAGAGCCAGCCGGCGCTGGCGATGAAATTCATCGAGCTGCTGTGCGCGCGTCTGCGATGGACCAGTCAGCAGGTCGAGCAGGTGATCCTCCAGAATCTGCCGGGCCGGCTCGCGAGTGCGCTGCTCGGTCTCACCGAAGAGCGCAAGCTCGATTCCGGTAGCGGCACGCTCGCCATCACGCAGCAGGAAATCAGCGAGATGGTGGGGATGACGCGCGAGAGCATTAACAAGCAATTGCGCGCCTGGGCCGGACGTAACTGGGTTCGCCTCGAGCACGGCGCCATCGTGGTGCTGGATACGAACGCGCTGCGCGAGCTCGCCGAGAGCGGCCTCCACGGCGAGTGACGCCCCTCAGCTAATTGTCGATGATGGCGACCGCGCGGGTCCAGCCCGCAGACGCGCGCTCGATCTTCACCGGAAAGCACGAGATCGTGAAGCCGGTCGATGGCAGCTGGTCGAGATTGTGCAGCTTCTCGAGATGGCAATAGCCGATGTGCCGTCCCGCCTTGTGGCCCTCCCAGATCAAGCCGGCATCTTTTGTTTCGGCGTATTTTTTCGCGGTGTAGACGAACGGCGCGTCCCAGCTCCAGCCGTCGGTGCCGGTCAGCCGCACGCCGCGTTCGAGCAGGTACATGGTGGCTTCATAGCCCATGCCGCAGCCGGAATTGACGTACTCGGTCTTGCCGAATTTTGCGCCGGCGCTGGTGTTGACGACGACGATCTCCAGCGGCGACAGCGTATGCCCGATGCGCTTCAGCTCCGTCTCGACGTCGGCCGCACTTGCCACATAGCCGTCGGGCAGATGCCGGAAGTCGAGCTTCACGCCGGGCTGCAAGCACCAATCGAGCGGTACCTCGTCGATCGTCCATGACGGCTCGCCGCGGTTCATGGTCGGATGGAAGTGCCAGGGCGCATCGAGATGCGTCCCGTTGTGGGTCGACAGCGAGACCTGCTCGACGGCCCAACCCTGACCATCAGGCAGATCCTGCGCCTTGAGGCCATCGAAGAACTGCAGCATGCGCGGCAGCCCCTGCTGGTGATCGATATACTGGATCGTCGGGTGATTGCCCGGCGGATCGGCGGTCACGTCGTTTGTGAGCGGCACCGAGATATCGATCAGCTTCCGCGGCATGGGCATTCCTCGAGATGGTCCGGAGTTTCCGGCATCTTGAGGGGCTTCCATTGGTTGGGTCAAGTCACGTGCCGGCGACGTCAACCCGGTCCGTCTTCTCCATGAATTGCGCCAGATCGCGGTTAAAACGACGGGCGCGGTGCTGCTGCTGATCGGCGTCTCCACCATGTTCCAGTATCTGATGGGACTTTACGAGGTTGCCGACCTCGCCGGCGAAATGATGAGCAAGGTCTCCACGCAACCCTGGATGATCTTCCTGCTCATCAACGTCATTCTGTTCGTGCTCGGCACGTTCATGGACATGGCGGCGACCATCCTGATCTGCACCCCGATCTTCCTGCCGATCGCGATGAAGGCGGGCATGGACCCGGTGCAGTTCGGCATGCTGATGCTGATCAACTGCGCCCTCGGGCTCAACACGCCTCCGGTTGGGACCACGCAATTCGTCGGCTGCGCCATCGGCGGCATCTCGGTCGGTGCCGTGATGCGCACCATCCTGCCATTCTATGCCGCGCTGATCGCAGCACTGATGTTCGTGACCTATGTCCCTGCATTCTCGCTGTGGCTGCCGCGCCTCTTGATGGGCTACAAGGGCTAGCAGTGCCAAGGAGACATCGTCAGTGACTGATTATCGCAAGCTCTTCGATCTCACCGGCAAGACGGCCGTGGTGCTCGGCGCCGCTTCCGGCATCGGCAAATCGTCGGCCGAGGCGCTGGCCGGACTCGGCGCCCGCGTCGTTTGCGCCGATCGCGCGCTTGATGCGGCGGAGGCGACCGCCGCCGGCATTCGCGACAAGGGCGGCTGGGCGGACGCGGCCAGCTGCGACGCCGCCAGCGCTGCGGAGGTCAACGCGCTCGCCCAGACCGTGATGCAGAAGTTTCCGCGGCTCGACATCGCCGTGACGACGCCCGGGCTCAACATTCGCAAGACCATTCTCGACTACACCGAGGAGGATCTCGATCGCGTCCTCAACCTCAACGTCAAGGGCACGGTCTGGTTCTTCCAGGCCTTTGGTCGCATCATGGTCGAGCAGAAGGGTGGCAGCATCATCGCCTGCTCCTCGGTGCGCGCGGTCACCATCGAGCCGGGCCTCGGCGTCTACGGCTCGACCAAGGCGGCGATCGGCCTGCTGGTGAAGGGCTTTGCCTCCGAGGTCGGGCACGCAGGCGTGCGCGTCAACGCGATCGCGCCGAGCATCGCCGAGACCGCGCTGACCGGCCCGTTCAAGCAGCGCCCCGACATCTACGATCTCTACGCCCGCCATACCGTGTTCAACCGCTGGAGCAGCGCCGACGAGGTCGCCACCGCCGTCGCCTATCTCGCCTCGGATGCCGCGAGCTATGTCAGCGGCAGCACACTGTTCGTCGACGGCGGCTGGACGGCGGTTGACGGCCCACCGACTGGTCTCACCCAGCTGCACAAATAGGGAGGGCATTCGCATCTGGCCGTATAGCTGGCGGCGCGCGTCCGTCGGAAATCGGCCGGCGCGCAACCTCCGCTTCTTTCCCTGACCAAGCCGTCTTCGCGGTTGCAGCAGGAACCCGGCGCGTGCGCTTTGAGCAAATCGCATGGGCCTTGCCGGATAAATGCGCTCGGCTGGCCGGTATTTTGGTGTTACGAACTGGGACATGAACCAGCACGCCAAGATCGAAATCCGCCATTCGACCTGTCCGCATGACTGCCCCTCGGCCTGCGCCCTCGATGTCGAGGTGATCGAAGGCCGCAGCATCGGCCGCGTCCGCGGTTCGAAAAAGCAGACCTACACGGCCGGCGTCGTCTGCGCCAAGGTCGCCCGCTATGCCGAGCGCATCCATCACCCCGAACGGCTGATGTATCCGATGCGCCGAACGGGTGCGAAGGGCTCAGGGCAATTCGTGCGGATCTCGTGGGACGAAGCGCTGGATGAGATCGCGCACCGCTTCAACGAGGCCGAGCGCGAGTTCGGTGCGGAATCGATCTGGCCCTATTACTACGCCGGCACGATGGGCCTCGTAATGCGCGACGGCCTCAACCGCCTCACCCATGTGAAGAAATATTCGCGCTTCTATCAGACCATCTGCGCCAATGTCGCGCGCATCGGGTTCGCGATCGGCACCGGCAAGATCGCCGGCGTCGATCCGCGCGAGATGGCGCTGTCCGACCTCGTCGTGATCTGGGGCACCAATCCCGTCAACACCCAGGTCAACGTGATGACGCACGCCTCCCGTGCGCGCAAGGAGCGGGGCGCCAGAATCGCGGCGGTCGACATCTACGACAACGAGACCATGAAGCAGGCTGACATCAAGATCATCCTGCGTCCGGGCACCGACGGCGCCTTCGCCTGCGGCGTGATGCATGTGCTGTTCCGCGACGGCTATGCCGACCGCGCCTACATGGACAAGTACACCGATTGCCCTGCCGAGCTCGAGGCGCATCTGAAGACGCGCACGCCGGAATGGGCGTCTGCCATCTGCGGCGTTCCGGTGGCGGAAATCGAGGCCTTTGCCAAGGCCGTCGGCGAGACCAAGCGGACCTTCCTGCGCCTTGGTTACGGCTTCACCCGCTCGCGCAACGGCGCGACGCAGATGCATGCGGCGTTGTGCATTCCCGCGGTGACGGGCGCCTGGCAATACGAAGGCGGCGGTGCGTTCTTCAACAATTACGCGCTGTGGCACTTCAACGAATCCATCATCGAAGCCCACGACGCCATCGACAAGTCGACGCGTGCGCTCGACCAGTCGCAGATCGGACGCATCCTCACCGGCGATGCCGAAGCGCTGCAGGGCAAGGGCCCGGTCAAGGCGATGCTGATTCAGAACACCAACCCGATGACCGTTGCGCCTGAGCAGGCGCTGGTTCGGCAGGGCTTTGCACGCGAGGATCTGTTCGTCGCGGTGCATGAGCAGTTCATGACCGAGACGGCCCAGATGGCTGACATCGTGCTGCCGGCGACCATGTTCATGGAGCATGACGATCTCTATTACGGCGGCGGCCACCAGCACATCTCGGTCGGGCCGAAGCTGATCGATCCCCCCGGCGAATGCCGCTCCAACCATGAGGTTTTGCAGGCGCTGGCGCCGCGGCTCGGCGCGAAGCATCCGGGTTTCGAGATGACTCCGCGCCAATTGATCGATGCGACGCTGAAGCTGAGCCATCACGGCGACATCGCCGGCCTCGAGGCCGATATCTGGCGCGACCTGCAGCCGGATTTCCGCACCTCGCATTATCTCGATGGCTTTGCCCATGCCGACGGGAAATTCCATTTCAAGGCGGATTGGGCGCACCCGCCGTTCGGTGTGACCATGGGCGATGTCGACAAGATGCCTGATCTCCCGGACCATTGGGCGGCGATCGAGCACACCGATCAGGCCCACCCATTCCGGCTCGCGACCAGCCCCTCGCGGAGCTTCCTCAACACCACCTTCAACGAGACGCCGTCCTCGCAGGCGCGCGAAGGCAGAGCCAGCGTGATGATCCATCCCCTGGATGCGGCCGCGCTCGACATCGCCGATGGCGACGCCGTGACGCTCGGCAACGGCCGCGGCGAGACCACGCTGGTCGCAACGCTGTTCGAGGGCGTGCGGCGCGGTGTGCTGATCGCGGAGTCCGTTCATCCCAACAAGAACCACATCGGCGGCCGCGGCATCAACATGCTGACGGGCGCGGACACGATCGCGCCGATCGGCGGGGCCGCCTTCCACGACAACAAGGTCTGGATCAGGAAAGCGGTCGCCGCCTGAGCGCGCACGGCGATCGGCTCGCAATTTGTGTCGAGGCGCTAAAGCAGCGGCGCGCCGCAGTTTGCGCTTGCACCTCCTGCCCGAGCTGCCGCAAATGGCTGCAAGCGGAGCCAGGGAAGCGAGCGTGCCATGACCGACACCACAGCCGTCATCACCGAGAAGCGCGGGCAGGCGTTCTGGATCACCATCAACCGGCCGGAGAAGCGCAACGCGCTGAACGGCGACGTGATCGCCGGCATCAGCAAAGGCTATCGCGACGCGCATGACGACAAGGATGTCCGCGTCATCGTGCTGACGGGCGCGGGCGACAAGGCGTTCTGCGCCGGCGCCGACTTGCAGAACTCCGGCGCGGCTTTCGCGATGGATCATTCCAAGCCAAATGTCGACTATGCCGATCTGTTGCGTCTCTCACAGAACGCGACCAAGCCGGCGATTGCGCGGGTCGGCGGCGTCTGCATGGCCGGCGGCATGGGCCTTTTGTGCATGACCGACATGGCGGTCGCGGCCGATCACGTCATCTTCGGCCTTCCGGAGGTGAAGGTCGGCGTCTTCCCGATGCAGGTGCTGAGCCTGCTCCAGAGCATCGCGCCGCCGCGCCTCGTCAACGAATGGGCGCTCACGGGCGAGCCGTTCGACGCCAAGGCCGCACAGGCCGCGGGCCTCCTCAATTACGTCGTGCCCAGCGCCGAGTTAGATGCCAAGGTCGACTGGCTGATCGGGCGCATCGTGGACAAATCGCCGACCGCGATCCGCCGCGGCAAGTACGCCATGCGGGCGATCGCTTCGATGTCGTTCGACGAGAGCATCGCGTACACCGAAAGCCAGATCGCGCTGCTGGCGATGACCGAGGACGCCAAGGAGGGGCTCAAGGCGTTCAGCGAGAAGCGCAAGCCCGTCTGGACGGGACGGTGAGGGGGCTCGATCTCGTGTCCCGGACGCGCTGCAACGCGTGAGCGTTGCTGCGCAAAGCCGGGACCGAAGGGCGGTACGGGACATCCGGTGAGATGGGCCCCGGCTCTGCAGCGCACCGCTAAGGCGCTGCGCTGCGTCCGGGGCACGAGCAGAGTTTACCACCTCAGTTCGATTTCAACGTGAATGTAGCCTCATCCTCCGCCGTCATTCCGGGGCGCGCGTAGCGCGAGCCCGGAATCCATCGTGCAACAAGCAATACGGAGAAATGGATTCCGGGCTCGCGCCAAGTGGGCGCGCCCGGAATGACAATCTCACCCCGCGTTTGCCTTCAGCCCCGCCGCGTGGATACCCGCCACCGCGCAGGCCTCGTCATTGTCGGAAGTGTCGCCGGAGACGCCGACGGCGCCGAGCAGCGTCGTGCCGTCCATGATCAGCACACCGCCGGGCACCGGAACCAGCGCACCCTTCGCGATGGTGTTCACGGCGTCGATAAAATAGGCCTGCTCCTGCGCACGCTGGAACAGGGCCCGCGAGCCCATGCCCATCGCGAGGGCGCCATAGGCCTTGCCGTTCGCGATCTCGGCGCGCATCAGGCTGGTGCCATCCTGCGCGGCTGCGAGCTTGAGCACGCCGCGCGCGTCCAGGATGGTGACGACCAGCGGCTTCAGCTTGAGCTCGCCGGCTTTCGCGAAGGCGGCGTCGAGGATCTTGCGGGCGGTATCGAGCGTGAGGTCAGCCATGGCTGGTTTCCTTTGCAGCTTGGGAGGTGGAACGGGCTTCGGCGCGATCGAGGCTCATCGCCAGCACGCGCGCGACGTGAAGCGCCTCGCGTTGCGTGCCATCATGGATCTGGTGCCGGCACGAGGTGCCGTCGGCGACGACGAGCGTGTCTGGGTCCGCACGCCGCACAGCCGGCAGCAGCGACAGCTCGGCCATCTCGATCGAGGCTTCATAGGTGTCCGCGCCGTAACCGAAGGCGCCCGCCATGCCGCAGCAGCTGGACTCGATGGTCTCGACCTTCAGGCCGGGGACGAGGCGCAGCACCTGCTCGACCGGCTTGAAGGCGCCGAAGGATTTCTGGTGGCAATGGCCGTGCACAATGGCTTTGTCGGCGACGGTCCCGAGCGGCAGTTGCAGACGGCCGGCCTCTGCCTCGCGCACCAGAAATTCCTCGAAGGTGAGTGCATGGGCGCCGACGGCCTTGGCGTCGTTGTCCTTGCGCAGGGAAGCGAGCTCGTCGCGCAGCGTCAGGAGGCAGCTCGGCTCGAGGCCGACGATCGGCACGCCCCGCGCGGCGAAGGGCGCGAAGGCGGCCACCAGCCGGTCGAGCTCGGCCCTGGCTTCGTCGACGAGGCCGGCGGAGAGAAACGTGCGGCCGCAACAGAGCGGCCGGCCGCCGCTTGCAGGCTTCGGCAGATGTACGCGATAGCCGCCGGCCACCAGAACGCGCAGCGCCGCGTCGAGATTTTCGCGCTCATAGATGCGGTTGAACGTGTCGGTGAACAGCACGACTTCGCGACCGGCGCCCGGGCCGACCGCTTCAGCCGGCGGCACGAACACGTCGCTGCGGAAGGCGGGCAGGGCCCGGCGCGCGCTGATGCCGGCGAAGCGCTCGAACAGCTTTCGCAACAGCGGGCTGCGGTTGCGTAAATTTGCAAGCGGCGAAAAGCGCGACGCGAGCCCGGCATAGCGCGGGAGGTAGCCTACAAGACGATCCCGCAACGTCAGGCCGTGCGTGGCAGCGCGCGCAGCCAGCACTTCGATCTTCATCTTGGCCATGTCGACCCCGGTCGGGCACTCGTGGCGACAGGCCTTGCAGGAGACGCAGAGCTTCAGCGTCTCCATCATCTCGTCCGACGCCAACGCGTCGGGGCCGAGCTGGCCCGAGATCGCAAGGCGCAGCGTGTTCGCACGCCCTCGCGTGACATCCTTCTCGTTGCGCGTCGCGCGGTAGGACGGGCACATCACGCCGCCCTCGAGCTTGCGGCAGGCGCCGTTGTTGTTGCACATCTCGACCGCGCCCTGGAAACCGCCGCCGGCGCCGGGATAAGCCGACCAGTCGAGCCTTGTCTCCATCTCGCCGATGCGATAGTCGGGCCGATAGCGGAACAGAGAGCGGTCGTCCATTTTGGGCGCATCGACGATCTTGCCGGGATTGAGGACGCCCTCGGGATCGAACCGCCGCTTCACCTCCCTGAAATCGGCGACGAGGCGCTCGCCGAACATGGTCTCGTGAAATTCCGAGCGCACCAGGCCGTCGCCATGCTCGCCGGAATGCGAGCCCTTGTACTCGCGCACCAGAGCAAAGGCTTCCTCGGCGATGGCGCGCATCGCCTTGACGTCCTTCTCCAGCTTCAGGTTCAGCACCGGACGCACATGCAGGCAACCCTCCGAGGCGTGCGCATACATCGTGCCGCTGGTGCCGTGCCTGGCAAACACTTCGTTCAACCGCGCAGTGTAGTCGGCAAGGTGCGGCAGCGGCACGGCGCAGTCCTCGACGAAGGAGACCGGCTTGCCCTCCTGCTTCATCGACATCATGACGTTGAGGCCGGCGGCGCGGAAGTCGGCAATGCCACTCTGCAGCGCGGGCTCGATGATCTCCACCACGCCGCCCCATTTGCGCTTGTCGTTATTCCAGCCGAAGCCGAGGTCCCCCATCAGTTCGCCGAGCTGCTTGAGCCGCGCCAGATTGTCCGCCTGGTCCTCCTCCGCGAATTCAACCACCAGCACGGCGTCCGGATCGCCCTTGATGGCGGCCGAGATAATGGGCCGGAACATCGCGATGTCGCGGCCGAGCGAGATCATGGTGCGGTCGACCAGCTCGACCGCGATCGGCTTGAGCTTCACCAGATGCTGGGCCGTATCCATCGCCTCGTAAAAGCTGCCGAAGTGACAGACGCCGAGCGCCTTGTTGCGGATCACGGGCCAAAGCTTCAGCTCGACCTTGGTGGTGAAGGCGAGGGTGCCTTCGGAGCCGACCAGGAGATGTGCCATGTTGTTCGGCGCATTGCGCGGCACCAAGGCGTCGAGATTGTAGCCGCCGACGCGGCGCTGCACTTTTGGAAAGCGTGTCGCGATCTCGTCGGCCTCGCGGGCTCCGAGATCGAGCATGTCGCGGAACAAGGCGTGGGTGCCGTCCCCGGCCTTGAGATCGGAGAGATCGCGCGACACCTCGCCGAAGCGGCTCAGCGTGCCGTCGGCGAGGGCGGCCTCCATCGACAACGTGTTGTCGCGCATCGTGCCGTAGCGCAAGCTGCGGCCGCCGCAGGAATTGTTGCCGGCCATGCCGCCGATGGTGGCGCGCGAGGCGGTGGAGACGTCGACCGGAAACCACAGGCCGTGCTTCTTGAGCTGGCGGTTGAGGTCGTCGAGCACGATGCCGGGCTCGACCACGCAGGTGCGGCCTTCGACGTCGAGCGACAGGATCTGGTTGAGGTGCTTGGAGAGATCGATCACGAGCCCGTCATTGACGGTCTGGCCGCACTGCGAGGTGCCGCCGCCGCGGGGGGTGACCTTCAGCCCCTCGTCGCGAGCGATCGCCAGGGCCCGCAGCGCCTCGTCCATGCTGCGCGGCACCACCACGCCGGCCGGCATGATCTGGTAAAACGAGGCGTCGGTGGCGTAGCGGCCGCGGCTGAAGGGGTCGAACAAGACGTCGCCGGTGATGTCCCGGGCCAGACGTGCCGCCAGACCGTCCTTTTGGACCGATTTCGGTGATTTTCCAGCTACTTCCGCCGCCATGGTCCGCTCTTGCCTGTTCGCCGGCACCGTCTTGCCTCCCGTCACGGTCCTTTGCAAGCGAGCCCCGCTTCTTGTGCATTGACGGACTCCGCCGGGCGAGGGACAAGCCCGGCGAATAGTGATATGCGAGCGGCTCGCCGGAGCCCTCAATGCGGGCTGACGGACGCGGAGCCAAGACAGCCTCAACGACCGGGAAGGACGCCGATGACCGTGCATAGTGGAAGGCATTTCCTACAGATTCCAGGACCGACCAACGTGCCCGACCGGGTGCTGCGGGCGATGGACATGCCGACGCTGGACCATCGCGGTCCGGAGTTCGCCGAACTCGGTTTCGCCGTTCTCGCTGCGATGCAGCGCGTGTTCCGCACCAAGCAGCCCGTGATCATCTTCCCCTCGTCGGGCACCGGCGCCTGGGAAGCAGCGATGGTCAATGTGTTCGCGCCCGGCGACAAGATTTTGATGTGCGAGACCGGCCAGTTCGCCGTGCTGTGGCGCGGCATCGCCGACAAGTTCAAGCTCGACGTCGACTTCATTCCGAGCGACTGGCGCCATGGCGCCGACCTCGCCGAGATCGAGAAGCGCCTTGCCGCCGACAAGCAGCACGCGATCAAGGCGGTCTGCGTCGTCCACAACGAGACCTCGACCGGCTGCGTGACGCCGCCGCTGGAGGTGCGCAAGCTGCTCGACCGCGTCAAGCATCCGGCGCTGTTGATGGTCGACACCATCTCCGGCCTCGGCTCGATGGAATATGAGCACGATGCCTGGGGCATCGACGTCTCGGTGGCGGGCTCGCAGAAGGGCCTGATGCTGCCGCCGGGGCTCGGCTTCAACGCCGTCTCCGAGAAGGCGCTTGCCGCGGCCAAGGCCAATCCCGGCATGCGCTCCTATTGGGACTGGCAGGAGGTCATCAACTTCAACAAGCTCGGAACCTTCCCCTACACGCCCGCGACCAACCTGCTCTATGGCCTGCGTGAAGCGGTCAAGATGCTGGAAGAGGAGGGGCTAGAGAACGTCTGGACCCGCCACAAGCGCCACAGCGCGGCAACGCGCGCCGCGGTCAAGGTCTGGGGCCTGGAGACGCAATGTGCCGATCCCGCCGCGCATTCGCCCGCGCTGACCGGCGTGCGCGTGCCGGAAGGACACGACGCCGACGCCTTCCGCAAGGTCGTGCTGGAAAACTTCGACATGTCGCTCGGCACCGGCCTGAACAAGGTCAAGGGCAAGGTGTTCCGCATCGGCCATATCGGCCATTTCAACGATCTGATGCTGATGGGCACGCTTGCCGGCGTCGAGATGGGCCTCGATCTTGCAAAGATCCCGCACCGGAGCGGCGGCGTGCTCGCGGCCATGGACGTCCTGAAGGGACGCGACGCCGTGCCGATGGCCAAGGCCCAGGTGGCTTGATCCATCTAACTTGAAGAAAGAGATTGCGCGATGAACGCACCGACGACCGCCAACGAAGACCTGCTCTACTCCGTCCAGGACGGCATCGCGCGGATCACCTTCAACCGCCCGCAGGCGCGCAACGCAATGACCTTCGCCATGTATGACCGCATGGCGGAGATTTGCCTGGAGATCAACGCCGATCGCTCGATCAAGGCGCTGATCCTGACCGGCGCCGGCGACAAGGCGTTCGCCTCCGGCACCGACATCTCGCAATTCCGTGCCTTCAAGACCGCGCAGGATGCGCTCGACTACGAGGCGCGGATCGACCGCGTGCTCGGCACGCTCGAGCAGTGCCGCGTGCCGGTGATCGCGGCCATTGCGGGGGCCTGCACCGGCGGCGGCGCCGGCATCGCGGCCTGTTGCGACCTCCGCATCGGCACCGAGACGACGCGGATGGGCTTTCCGATCGCGCGTACGCTCGGCAACTGCCTGTCGATGTCCAACATCAGCCGCGTCGTCGCGCTGGTTGGTCCCGCCCGTACCAAGGATATGATCTTCAAGGCGCGCCTCGTCGAGGCGCAGGAAGCGCTGGCGCTCGGCCTGCTCAACGAGGTCGTGCCCGACGTCGAGACGCTGCAACGCCGCGCCGACGAGACCGCAAAGCTCATTGCCAGCCACGCGCCGCTCACGCTGGAGGCGACCAAGGAGGCGGTGCGCCGCATCCGTCGCACGCTATCGCGCGAGGAGGGCGAGGACCTGATCCTCAAGGCCTATATGAGCGAAGATTTCCGCGAGGGCATGGACGCCTTCCTCAACAAGCGGACGCCCGTCTGGAAGGGCAGGTAGAAGCGTCATGAGCTTTCGGCTTCGTCAGTCGAAAGTCATGTGCGTTGAATTGCCAGTCTGCTTGAACTCGTCAATATTAGTCCGCACAATGCAGGGATAGAATTCTCCGCACTACAAAGCCAAAAAAACAACAGGGGGCGAAACTCGTGCGAATTCCAGTGAAAGCCGTCGGCGCCGCGGCGGCGCTGTTGTTGAGCACGCCGGCCCTCGCCGGCTGGGAACCGACGAAGCCCGTCGAGATCGTGGTTGCGGCGGGCGCGGGCGGCGCCTCCGACCAGATGGCGCGGATGATGCAGGCCGCGATCCAGAAGAACAATCTGATGAAGCAGCCGATGGTCGTCTCGCTCAAGGGCGGCGCCTCGGGCGCGGAAGCGCTGATGTACATGAAATCCAGCGAGGGCGACCCGAACAAGGTTCTGATCGCCTATTCGCTGATCTACATGCTGCCGCTGTCGGCCAAGATCCCGTTCAACTGGCGTGAGCTGACCCCGGTCTCCGTGGTCGCGCTCGACCAGTTCGTTCTCTGGGACAACAGCGCAGGCCCCAAGACGGTGAAGGAGTTCGTTGCAGCCGCGAAAGCCGCGAGCGCGCCGTTCAAGATGGGCGGCACCGGCTCCAGGCGCGAGGACCACGTGCTGACCGTGTTCCTTGAGCAGAAGACCGGCGCGAAATTCTCCTATCTGCCGTACAAGTCCGGCGGCGAGGCCGCGACCCAGCTGGTCGGCAAGCACACCGAAGCCAACGTCAACAATCCGTCTGAAAATCTCGAAGTCTGGCGTGCGGGCCAGGTGCGCCCGCTCTGCGTGTTCGACAAGGAGCGCATCTCCTACACCAGCAAGGTGACGGACACCCAGTCCTGGGCCGACATCCCGACCTGCAAGGAGGAGGGCGTCGACGTGCAGTATCTGATGCTGCGCGCGATGTTCCTGCCTGGCAAGGTCACGCCGGAGCAGCAGGCGTTCTATGTCGATCTGTTCCACAACGTGACGCAGACCGCGGAATACAAGGAGTACATGGAGAAGCAGGCGCTGAAGCCGATCTTCCTCACCGGCAAGGACATGCTGCAGTTCCTCGAGGAGGACGATGCGCTGAACAAGTCGCTGATGACGGAAGCCGGTTTCGTCGCGAAGTAGCTGGTCATCACCTCTCCCAGCAAGCGGGGAGAGGTCATGGACCACAGCATTTGCTCACCATGTCCCAAACCGAACTTGAAATCGTCGTCGACGATCCGACCGCCCCTGAAGACGACTCCCCCTCCGTCGTTTCTTCCGGGACGATCGAGATCGTCGTCTGTCTCCTGCTGCTCGCGCTCGCCGTCACGCTCGGCTACGACAATTGGCGTACCGGCGCGTCCTGGGATGCGACCGGGCCGGAGCCGGGCTATTTCCCATTCTACCTGGCCATTGTCCTCGGTGGCGGCAGCCTCTACGGCCTGATCACGGCGCTCCTCGCGCGGCGCGCGGCGCGTGAGACCTTTGTCACGCGGGCGCAGGCCCGCCGCGTGATGGCTGTGTTCGTGCCGACGCTGCTGTTCTGCGCGGCGACACAGTTCCTCGGCCTCTATGTCGCGAGCTTCCTCCTGATCGCGGGCTTCATGCGCCTTGTCGGCAGGATCGCGTTGTGGAAGTCGCTGCTCACCGCCTTCGTGTTCACGGCGATCATGTTCGTCACCTTCGACATCGCCTTCGACGTCATCATGCCGAAAGGGCCGCTCGAAGCGGCCCTCGGCCGCTAGGCGGGCCCGCGCGATGGAAGCTTTCGGGCTCCTGCTCCACGGCTTTGCCGTCCTGCTGACGTGGAAGACGCTTGTGCTGATGATGGTGGGGCTGGTGCTCGGCATCTTCGTCGGCGTGCTGCCAGGGCTCGGCGGCCCCAATGGCGTCGCGATCCTGTTGCCGCTCACCTTCACGATGGACCCGACCTCGGCGATCGTGATGCTGTCCTGCATCTATTGGGGCGCGCTGTTCGGCGGTGCCATCACCTCGATCCTGTTCAACATCCCGGGCGAAGCCTGGTCGGTCGCGACCACCTTCGACGGCTATCCGATGGCGCAGCAGGGTCGGGCGGCGGAGGCGCTGACCGCGGCGTTCACCTCCTCCTTCATCGGCTCGCTGGTCGCGGTGCTCCTGATCACCTTTCTCGCGCCGATGATCTCCTCCTTCGCATTGAAGTTCGGCCCGCCCGAGTTCTTCGCGGTCTATCTCTTGACCTTCTGCTCCTTTGTCGGCCTCGGGCGCGAGGCCAAGCACAAGACGGTCATCTCGATGTCGCTGGGGCTGCTGCTCGCCGGCATCGGCATGGATACCGTGTCCGGCAATCTCCGCATGACCTTCGGCTCGCCGGAACTGCTTCGTGGCATCAACTTCCTGGTCGCCGTCATCGGCCTGTTCGGCATCAGCGAGATCCTGCTGACGATGGAGGAGCGGCTGGCGCTGCGGGGGCATGCGGCGGGCATTTCGCTCCGCGTCGTGCTCGGCGTCTGGAGGGACCTGCCGAAATACTGGGTGACGCTGCTGCGCTCCTCCTTCATCGGCTGCTGGCTCGGCATCACCCCCGGCGGCGCGATCGCGGCCTCCTTCATGGGCTACAACCTTGCCAAGCGCTTCGCCAAGGAACCAGAGAGCTTCGGCAAGGGCCGCATCGAGGGCGTGTTCGCGCCGGAGACGGCGGCGCATGCCTCCGGCACCTCGGCCCTGCTGCCGATGCTGGCGCTCGGCATCCCCGGCTCGGGCACTGCGGCGATCCTGCTCGGCGGGCTGATGGTGTGGGGGCTCAATCCGGGGCCGCTGCTGTTCGTCGAACACAAGGACTTCGTCTGGGGCCTGATCGCTTCGATGTATCTCGGCAACGTCGTCGGCCTCGTGCTGGTGCTGACGACAGTGCCGATCTTCGCCTCGATCCTGCGCGTGCCGTTCGCCGCGGTGGCGCCGATGATCGTGGTGTCCTGCGCGATCGGCGCCTATGCGATCCAGAACGCGATGTTCGACATCTGGCTGATGCTCGGCTTCGGAATCGTCGGCTACGTCTTCAAGAAGATCGGTATTCCGCTGGCGCCGTTCACCCTCGCGCTCGTGCTCGGCAACCGCGCCGAGGATGCCTTTCGCCTGTCGATGATCGGCTCCGGTGGCGACCTCAAGGTGTTCTGGTCGAACGGCCTCGTCGGTTCGATCACGACGCTGGCGATCCTGCTGCTGTTCTGGCCGGTGATCGACGGCCTGCTCGGGCGCGTCGGATGGACTCAGCGGGCCAGGGCGATCTCGCAATGAGCGGCGCGTCGGGTTCCACGATCGGTGCCAACGTCTCGTCCCGCTTCAGCGATCACATCCTGTGCGTCGGCATCAACTATCAGTTCGCTGGTCCGGTGGTCGGCAAGTACTGAGCAAGTACTGAAATCGACGGACGGCGTCTAACGAGAAGCAAAGCCCGGCTCGCGCCGGGCTTTGTCGTTGGAGACGGTATGCGTGAGGCTCACACCACCTTGGCGTCCCGCAGCCTCGCGATCTCGTCCGCGCCGAAACCGAACTCCTTCAGCAGCTCGTCGGTCTGCTCACCGAATTCCGGCGGCCGCGCCACCATGCGGCTCGGCGTGCGCGACAGCGTCACGGGCTGGCCGACCAGGCGGATATGGCGGCCCTCGTCGTTCGGCACGTCCTGCGCAATGCCGAGATGCTTGACCTGCGGGTCGTCGAACATCTGGTCGATGGCATAGATGGGACCGCAGGGCACACCGGCGTCGTTGAGTTCGCGGACCCAGGTCTCGGTCGACTTCGTCACGGTGCGCTTCTCGATCTCGGCGTTGAGGGCATCACGGTTCTTGGAGCGGGCAGGGGCTGTCGCGTAGTCGGGATGGCCAAAGAGCTCCGGCGCACCGATCGCCTGCGCGCAACGCTCCCAGATCCGCCCGCCGGTGGTCGCGATGTTGATGTAGCCGTCGGAGGTCCTGAACACGCCGGTGGGGATGCTGGTCGGGTGGTTGTTGCCGGCCTGCCTGGCGACCTCCTTCTCCATCAGCCAGCGTGCGGCCTGGAAGTCGAGCATGAAGATCTGGGCCTGGAGCAGCGAAGTCTGCACCCACTGGCCCTTGCCGGAGACCTCGCGCTCGAGCAGCGCGGTGAGGATGCCCATGGCGCAGAACAGGCCGGCGGTGAGGTCGGCGACGGGAATGCCGACCCGCATCGGGCCTTCGCCCGGCGCGCCGGTGATCGACATCAGCCCACCCATGCCTTGCGCGATCTGATCGAAGCCGGGGCGCTTATGGTAGGGGCCGTCCTGGCCGAAGCCGGAGATGCTGCCATAAACGATGCGCGGGTTGATCGCGGCGAGGCTGTCATAGTCGATGCCGAGCTTCTTCTTCACGTCGGGACGGAAGTTCTCGACCACGACGTCGGCCTTGGCGGCCAGGCGCTTGAATGCGGCGAGCCCGCGCTCGTCCTTCAGGTTCAGCGTCATCGCCCGCTTGTTGCGGTGCAAATTCTGGAAGTCGGAACCCCGCCGGGGGCCGCCCGGCTGCTCGCCGCCGGCGTCCTCGGTCAGCGCGTCGATCTTGACGACATTGGCGCCCCAGTCCGCGAGCTGCCGCACGCAGGTCGGCCCGGAGCGGACGCGGGTCAGATCGAGCACGGTGAAGCGCGACAGGGCTTCCGAGGCATGCGGAAAGGGCATCTTGAGAGGCTCCGGGACAGATTGCGGGGCTACCATAGTGCCGAAAGCCTTTGCGGCAACCCTGGTCCAATGCGGATGCCGCCTGCCGAAATGCCATGCCTGAAGCGGCTTTGCTGCGGTGCGTAGAGGGCTCAGCGCGACAGGCGCTTCAATTCCGCGCGCGCTTGCTCGGCCAGGGGATCATCGCCGTGGCGCGCAATGAAGAGCTCGAACGCTTCCCGCGTTCCCTTCCGGCGGGCGGCTTCGTATTCCTCTGCCACCGCGACGGCAGGATCGCGGGCGATGGGCATGGAGGGTGCGCGGCCTGCCTTGCCGCTCTCCTTCCTGTCGTCATCCGCTTTGGCTTTCCCGACCATGGCAGGCTGATCTCCATTGGACAGATGATCCGATCCCGCGAACGTCGCGAGGACACCGATCAGACCGGCTGACAATGCGCCTCGTTTCATAATATCGTCTCTGGGACATGACAGGGGACCGGAAACGGTATCCCATTGGTGTCCGTATGACTACGGAATTTGACGCCTAACAAGGTCTTACGGAAGGGAGCGGACGCCGCGGCCCAAATTAAACCAAACGTTCAACTCTCAGGCTAGAATCATGCGTCTCCGCCGCGAATCTGGCGAGAGCGTTGCTCTGGAGAGTCAATTGGCTACCGCTGTGAATGTCAGTGCCACCAACAACGCCGAGATCGACGGCCTGCTGTCGGGCGCCAAATGGTCGGGCACCATCACCTACAGTTTTCCCGACGCGCCGAGCGACTACGCCAATCCCTATAGCGGCGGCTACAGCGAGCCGACCACCTCGGGCTTTGCCTCGGCGCCCACGCAGATACAGGCGGCGATCAACTACGCGGTCGGGCTGATTCTCAGCTACACCAACGCCGACATCCAGTACGCAGGCACGAACGGCGCCGACATCATGATCGCGCAGTCGCCGGCGGCCAATCCGACTGCCTACGCCTACTATCCCGGCAACTATGCGCCCGGCGGCGACATCTGGTTCGGCACCCAATACAATTTCTCGCTGGCCAAGCTCGGCAATTACTACTTCACCACCGCGCTGCACGAACTCGGCCATGCCCTCGGCCTCAAGCACAGCCAGGAGGCCGGCGGGCCCGCCAACGTCGCGGTGCCGAGCGCGCATGACAGTAGCGAATACACCGTCATGAGCTATCGCAGCTATGTCGGCGCTTCGACCACGGGCGGCTACACCAACGAAGCCTACGGATATTCGCAGACCTACATGGCCAACGATATCCTCGCGCTCCAGACGATGTACGGCGCGGACTACACGACGCAGAGCAGCAACACCGTCTACACCTGGAATTCGACCACCGGACAGCAGTTCATCAACGGCGTCGGTCAGCTCGCGCCGGGCGGCGGCGTCGGCGGCTCGGCCAACCGCATCTACGAGACCGTCTGGGACGGCGGCGGCGTCGATACCTACGACCTGTCGAACTACACGACGAGCCTGAGCATCAACCTCAATCCCGGCGCTTCGTCGGTGTTCTCCTCCGTGCAGTTGGCCTATCTCGGCAACGGCCATTATGCATCGGGCAACGTCTACAACGCCTATCTCTACAACGGGGACACGCGCTCCTACATCGACAACGCCATCGGCGGGTCCGGCAACGACACGATCGTCGGCAACGCCATCGCCAATACGCTGAACGGTGGAGGCGGCAACGACACCATCACGGGCGGTGCGGGCAACGACAGTATAAATGGCGGCACCGGCACGGACACTTCGGTGTATTCGGGCAGCCGGGCCAACTACCTGATTTCGTACGACGTGGCGACGCAGATATTCACAATCGTCGACCAACGTTCCGGCCTGCCCGACGGAACCGACACTGCCGTGGGTGTAGAGTACTTCCAATTCGCCGATGGTACCTTCGCAAGCTCCAGCTTGGTGACAACCACGATCGAGGCGCTTGGATCGACGCGTCTGGTTTTATCCGGCGGCAACTACCATCTCGAGAGCATCGCCACCGGGACCGGGCCCACCTTGAAATATGCGGGCTCTGCGGTGATCGCAGCGAACTGGGGCACCTGGTCGGTGATTGGCGCCGAGCAGGTATCTGGCGGCGGCTATGATGTGGTCTGGAAGGAAGGGGCCAGCGGGCAATATTCCGTGTGGAGCACGGACAGCAACGGCAACTTCCTGACCACGCTGGGTTCGGCCCCGCAAATGCTGGGAACCGATCCGTCCCTGAAGACGCTCGAGCCGACCCTGCAGCAAGATCTGAACGGTGACGGTATGATCGGCTTCCCTGTTGCCGTCACGATCGAGGCGCTTGGATCGACGCGCGTCGTTTCATCCGGCGGCAACTACCATCTCGAGAGCATCGCCACCGGTACCGGGCCGACCTTGAAATATGCAGGCTCTGCGGTGATCGCAGCGAACTGGAGCACCTGGTCGGTGATCGGCGCCGAGCAGGTATCCGGCGGCGGCTATGACGTGGTCTGGAAGAACTCGGCGAATGCCCATTATTCCGTCTGGAGCACGGACGCGAACGGCAATTTCCTGACGACCCTTGCCGCGGCCCCGGAAGTGCTCGGGTCCGATCCGTCTCTGAAAGCGCTGGAGCCGACGCTGCAGCAAGATCTGAACGGTGACGGCATGATCGGCGTCGCTGCTGCCGTCACCACCACGATTGAGGCGCTTGGATCGACTCGTCTGGTTTTATCCGGCGGCAACTACCATCTCGAGAGCGTCGCGTCGGGTACCGGGCCGATCTTGAAATACGCGGGCTCTGCGGTGATCGCAGCGAACTGGGGCACATGGTCGGTGATTGGTGCCGAGCAGGTGTCGGGCGGCGGCTACGACGTGGTCTGGAAGGATTCGGCAGGCGGGCAATACTCCGTGTGGAGCACGGACAGCAACGGCAACTTCCTGACCACGCTGGGTTCGGCTCCCCAAATGCTGGGAACCGATCCATCGCTGATGACGCTGGAGCCGACGCTGCAGCAAGATCTGAACGGTGACGGCATGATCGGCGTCGCTGCTGCCGGCAGCACCACGATCGAGGCGTTTGGATCGACGCGCGTCGTTTCATCTGGCGGCAACTACCATCTTGAGAGCATCGCGACAGGTACCGGGCCGACCTTGAAGTATGCAGGCTCTGCGGTGATCACAGCGAACTGGGGCACCTGGTCGGTGATCGGCGCCGAGAAGGTGTCGGGCGGTGGCTACGACGTGGTCTGGAAGAACTCGGCGAACGCCCATTATTCGGTCTGGAGCACGGACGCGAACGGCAATTTCCTGACGACCCTTGCCGCGGCCCCGGAAGTGCTCGGGTCCGATCCGTCTCTGAAAGCGCTGGAGCCGACGCTGCAGCAGGATCTCAACGGCGACGGCACCGTGGGCGCTGCGCCGACATCCGGCGACGGTTTCGCGTTCGATTTCACCCCCTCGTTGACCGCTCCGTCCGAGCCGCCGGACCTTATCCCGGCACCCGCCGATCCGTGGACCGCGTCGGATCAGTTGACTCCACCGGCGGACAGTCACGGCACGACTGCAATCGACATTCTGGCCGACTTTCTCCAGGCCCGTCACGATTTCGATTTCCAGCTGACCTGAAGGCGTGGTCATTTTCCGCAAGGCTTCTCCGGCAAACATCTTTGTCTTGGTTCGCCGGTGTCCTATCCTGTCGGCTACATCGCAGCTATCCGCAACCACGGGAATGGCCCCGCGAGCCGGATCAGGCGATATCGAGCGAGTGCTTGAAATAGGCGATGGTCTCCTTCAGGCCGTCCTCGAGCGCGACCTTCGGCTCCCAGTTCAGGACAGCCTTCGCCTTGGTGAGGTCGGGCTGGCGCTGGCGCGGATCGTCCTGCGGCAGCGGCTTGAACTCCAGCCGGGAGCGCGAGCCGGTGAGCTTGATGACCTTCTCGGCGAGCTCGCGGATGGTGAACTCGGAATTGTTGCCGAGATTGATCGGGCCGGTGACGTCTTCGGCACTCACCATCAACCGCATGATGGCCTCGACGAGGTCGTCGACATAGCAGAACGAGCGGGTCTGACCGCCGTCGCCGAACACGGTGATCGGCTCGCCCTTGAGCGCCTGGACGATGAAGGACGATACCACGCGACCGTCATTTGGCTGCATGCGCGGGCCGTAAGTGTTGAAGATGCGCGCGACCTTGATCGGCAGGCTGTGCTGGCGCCAATAGTCGAAGAACAGCGTCTCGGCGCAGCGTTTGCCCTCGTCGTAGCAGGAACGGATGCCGATCGGGTTGACGTTGCCCCAGTAATCCTCGGTCTGCGGATGGATCAGCGGATCGCCATAGACCTCGCTGGTGGAGGCCTGGAAGATGCGCGCCTTGAGCCGCTTGGCGAGCCCCAGCATATTGATGGCGCCATGCACCGAGGTCTTGGTGGTCTGCACCGGATCGCGCTGGTAGTGGATCGGCGAGGCCGGGCAGGCCAGGTTGAAGATCGCGTCCACCTCGATGTAGAGCGGGAAGGTGACGTCGTGCCGGACCGCCTCGAACAGCGGATTTGCGATCAGATGGGCAATGTTGCGCCGGCTGCCGGTGAAATAGTTGTCCGCGGAGACCACCTCGGCCCCCGACTCGAGCAGTCGCTCGCAGAGGTGCGATCCGATGAACCCGGCTCCCCCGGTCACGAGGATGCGGCTGTTCCTGTAGTTTTCAAACGGCATGATCGGTTCCAGACTGTTCGCAGGAGAGCGGGCTGAGTGGTATCGGCAACGGCTGGACTCGCCAATAGCCAGATGGCTTGGATTGAGGTATTTTAACACCTCTACTGTGCATGGGGTTGTTTTCGCGTTTTTTCAGGGTGGGCAGCGCCGGCTGCCCGGCGATCAGTCTAGAACTCCCGCCGCTTCAACCAGGCCCGCGCCCCCCAATAGCCGAAGCACCAGGCCGATCGGACCAAGGAGAGGTGCTCGACATTGCGGTAAATCTGCCAGACCCATTTGGCCGAGCGCACCGGACGGCTGGAGACAGAGGAGCCCCTGACGCGGTAGCGCGCAAGATCCTCGTTGAGACCGTATGCGGTATGGCCGCGCTTGAGGATCGAGAGCCACAGGCAGAAATCGTCATACCCCTCGTTCTTCATCGCGATGGGGCCGGCGATTTCGCGGTCGACCATCGCGGTCAGCGTCGCGATCGCGGTGTTTTTCAGGAGCTGCCCATAGCTGAGCGAGGCCGGCACCTCGATCAGCCGTCCGGTGACCGTGCTGGTCTCGTTGATGCGGCGGAAAGCGGTGTAGCTCAGCGCGGCCTGCTTCGCCTTCGCGAAGGCGAGCTGCCGCTCCAGCTTCTCGGGCAGCCACAGATCGTCGCTGTCGAGAAAGGCGAGATAGCGGCCCTGCGCCCGGTCGATCGCGGCCTGGCGCGCCAGCGCCGGCCCGCCGTTCTTCGCCTGCCGGATCAGCTTGACGCGAGGATCGCGCTCGCCGATGTCAGCGATGATCTGCGGTGTCCTATCGGTCGAGCAGTCGTCGGCGATCAGGAGCTCCCAATCGGAGAAGCTCTGGTTCTGCACCGAGCGGATGGTCTCCTCGATCAGACCTTCGACGTTCCAGGATGGGGTGATGATCGAGACGAGCGGCATGACGAATCCGTTCAATTCGCGCGAGCGGGCTCAGCGATCGCGGCGCGCAAGGAGGCCGCGAAAGTGTCGAGCAGCTTGGGATCGCTGATATAGAGTTCGCCCGGATAAGACCTGCGCCAGGCCGATTCGAAATAGGGCGCACCCTTGGTCGGATCGAATGGCCCGGCGGAGAGCGCCTCGCGCAGCCGCGCGGGCACGTCCGCCAGTCGGTCGACCGCGTAGACCAGCGGGCAGGAGCGATAGAACGCATCGCCCATCACCACGACGGGCTTGCCGAGCAGCAAGGCCTCGGCGCCCGACTTGCTGTTGACGGAGATGACCGCATCGGCGCGGCTGAGCACTGTGTAATTGTTGGTCTGTGGCGGCAGCAACACCAAATTGTCGAAGCGGCGCGCCAGCTCGAACAGGCGATCGGCCGAGATCGCGCCGATCTGGGCGGGGTGTTCCTTCACCACCAGCACATGCGAGTCCGGGATCGTCCGCAGCAGGAAGTCGACGGTTGCGACCTGGTCGAGATAATCGGGCGAGCGCAGCGTCAGCGCCATGTCGGCCGGAACGTGGAAAGGATAGTAGACGAAGGGCGCCCCGGGAATCGGCTTGTAGAGCTTGCGCAGCCGCGTCGCATTGAGCGCCATCGCCGCGTGCACGCGGGCGTGGCGCAGATTGTGTCCGAACTCCTGATGCTTGCCGAGCGCGAACTGGTCCCACAGCTTTTCGGTGAGGCGGCGGGCGTTGCGCAGGTTCACGACCTTCTTGAAAGCCGCCGAATAATGATGCTGGTCTTTTTTGGGGATGACGATCGCGCGCTGGGTCAGGGTGTCGTCGAGATAGGCGCGTACATCTGACGACACCGAATCTGCCGGCGTCGGCATCACGTCGGGCGCAGCGAGACTGTCCGGCGTGAAATACATCCGGCCGCGAAAGAACGAGGGCTCGATGAACCAGTTGCGGATGTCGCGACGCCTGGCGGCGTAGAAGCTCGCGATGACGGAGAGGAAGCCGCCGAGTTCCTGAACCAGTTCGACGCGCTTGCCCTGCGTCTCCAGGCGGTCGAGCAACGCCTCCATCGCGTTGGCATAGATCATGAACCGCCGGCGAAGCGCGGCGGTGTCGCGGATGCCGAACGTGAACCGCTCGTGGCTGAACAGGAAATTGGTCCCGTCGAGTCCGTAGGCGGCGACGCGCGCGTCGAACGCGCGGCGATCGTCGGGCGACGGACCGGTCTTGAGACCGTCGCGATACATGTTCGTGACCGGCACGCCTTCTGCCGCCGACATCTCGGCGCTGCGATCGTCAAAGGCGAGCAACTCGACATCGTTGCCTGCCGCACGCAGCCGCTGCGCGACCGGAATCCAGAACCGGGTCTGGTATTCGGCGAGCGTGGTGATGAGAATGGTCTTCGCGGATGTGGTCATGAGTCTATCGGGCGGGTTCGATGGCGATGCTCGCGAGCGGCAAGCCTGTCGTCGCGCAGTGCGCGCGTCTTGCGGTGAATTGCGCCGGGCTCGCACGGTCATGAGTTGCGATACGCTGCAGCAGAGCCTTGACGAAGACCGGCCCGATCTGCTTGTCGCGCCGGGCCGGGTTGAACCGGCTGCGCAGTCGTTCCGTCACGGCCGATCCGAGCGCGGCGCTGGCAGCACCTTTGACGATCTGGCCGACGCTCGGCTTGTCGCGCGTGCCCTTCACGGTCGCCAGCAACGACACGTAAGGCCGGCGCGCAGCCGCAGCGCGCGTCAGGACATCAGCGACGCGTTCGGCGGCTTGCCCGTCGTTGAGATGGAAGAAGGCCTCGATATCGGCGGCATGAACCCGGGCGAAATCGAATGTCTCGGTCTCGCGCTCGATGCGGTCGATCGCGCCAAGCAGCTCCTCGAAGGAGGCGACCGGCCGGCTCACGCGCGCGGGCAGCGCTGCATGTCCGGCGGTGATCGGCGTGTTCAGATATTCGAGCTGGAGCGGAAGCTTTCCGAGCAGGACCGATTCGACGGCCGTGCCGCAGTTGAGATGAACGACCGCGGCCGCGTTGCGGATGCGGTCGAGTACGCTGCCGCTGCCCTCGATCAGGACGTTGGCGTGGCGCGCGAGCGCGTTGCGATAGACCTCCTCGCTCTCGAAGGGATGCGGACGCACCAGAATGGTGCGGTCAGGCCGCGCTGCGGCGAGCCGGTCGATCTCGGCGAGATAGTTGGCGAAGACCTGCTTCAGGTCCGCGATGAAGCGATCGACATAGGCTCCATCCCAGCCGGCCCGCACCATCGCTTCGCGCTCGCCGCCCGGCTTGCCGGTGAAGCGTGAATTGACCAACGGGAAGTTGGCGTTGACGAGCAGGTAGTCACGCGGTTCGCCATCGAGCAGCGCTCGCCAGCGCGGCGCCGCAAAGTCGAAGCGCGGGCATCCGGTGAGGTGAAGCTGCTCCGGCTTCATGGTTCCGGCCGCGAGGAAGGCCTCGTGCAGCCGGCTGCCCCAGAAGAAATAGCCCGCCAGGATGTCGGCGTAGCCGCTGTCCTTGATGTGGGCCGCCATTGCCCGCGGCGAGTTGCCTCCCTTTTCCGCGAGCACGCCGCCTTCGGTATCGAGCACGTATAATGCGAGCCCGGCCCGCGCAAAGCTGCGCATCAGATCGAGATTGACGGGACGCGCGTAGTTGACGACGAGCGCGTCGAGCCCGAGCCTCGGAACGTCGACAGCTTGCTCGTACATCGGCACCAGCACGACGGAGACGCCGCGCCGCGCCAATTGATAGCCGAGCATGACTGCCCCCGGCAGGTCACGCTTGGGGTGATCGACCACCAGGCCTATGCGCACCGTTCACGTCTCCTCGTGTCGACCAAGACCGTCATAGATCTCCCGAACATGCTGGTGCAAGATAGCAAGCTAGGTCGACGCCCAGCCGAAGCGATGGCCAAGTTCCCTGAGGATCGCCTGCTGGCGGTCTTCCAGAACGAGAAAATACTGTACCACCCAGCTCACCACGCAAAACGAGGCGATCGCCAGCCCAAGCGCCCCAAGTCCGTTGATTGCCAGGTGGTCGGCAAGCGCGAGAAGCAGCAGGCCCAAGACCAGGAGAATGGCGGCTTGGGCGAGAAGTGCTCTAAGGAGCCGGTAGGAGTCAAGCTGCAACCCGCGACTCACGGCGCCGATCTGCAAGGGTAGAATTACGGCGTTGCCCACCACTTGGCCGAGGATCAGCGCTCGCTCGTCGAACAAGTGTAGCGTCGCGATCGCCACCACCGCCCACACCGCGAGTTGATAGATCATGAGCCGGTTCAGGCGCGACTGCACATCCGTGCGGGTCAGGAACATGACGTTGCCGAAGGCGAGGTATTGAGCGCAGATCGGGACCACGAAGCTCAGGCCCATCCAGAAGGCGTAGGGGGCCATCTGTGGCCCAATCCACACCTGCATGATCTCGCGCGACAGCACGGCGGCCGCCATCAGCGGCGGCACCGTGAACATCGGCAGGATGATCAGGCCGAATTCGCCGAGGCGCTGGAACGCAGCAGCGTTGCCGCGCTCGTCCAGGCGGCTTGCCACAGGCAGCAGGGCCGAGGTCAGGAGACCAACGACGATCTTGGACACCCGCGGCAGCCTGACCACGGTGTCATACACCCCGACACCCTTCGGCCCGAACAGGAGTCCGACTAGGAAAGGCTGAATCGGCAGCGCCAAGCCGCCCGTCAGCTTCCCCTGCGCGAACAAGGCGCAGCGGTGGAACAGCTCGCGTCGGATCGGTACGTCCCACATTGCCAGCCTGACCTTGCGTACGACGGCGACGAAGGCGGCGGCGAACACCAGACATGCGCGCATCAAGGTGCTGGCGAGATAGATATAGGCCACCAGCTCGAACGAGGCCGCGGTGCTGGCGGCCCAGATCGTGCAGGCCACATAGGCGATCGTGGCGCTCACTTCCGCCAGCCGCAGGACATTATAGCGCTCAAAGCCCTTGACAATGCCTTCCCAAACCAGCGCCGGTATCAGCACCAGGTTGGCGAGCGCAGTGTAGCGCAAGATTTGCGAAAACCTGTCGGCGTGAGCAGCATCGACGCGGAGCGCGATGGTCAGGTAGGGCGCGCTGACCCAGATCGCGACCGCGAGCAGTCCTGCGAGCCCGACGGCCATTACGGTGAGAAGCGCAAGCTGCTGGCCAGCAATGCGCCAATTGCGATGCTCCCGCGCCCGCGCGACTGCTTGCGTCGTAACCTCGGAGAGGCCGAGATCGAGCAGTCCCATCATGCCGTTAGGAAGCAGGATGCGGGCCAGAACGATGAGGCCGAACTCGGTCACGCCCCAAGTGCGGATGATGACGGGGATAACGACGAGGCCTAGCACCGCCGCAATCCCGAAGGCCGCGCCGGATATCAACGTGTTGCGGATCAACTGTTTGAGCATGCTCCGCCGCTCACCACGCGCTCAGTCCGCCATCGACGGCGATGTTCTGGCCGGTGACGTAGGAGGCCGCATCGGACACCAGAAACAGCATCGTGCCAACCATCTCGTCGGCGCGGGCCATCCGGCCCAGCGGAACGCGGGCGCCGTAACGCTGCTTGAAGGTCTCATTCTGTCCGCTCTCGACGCCGCCCGGGGTGAGCGTGTTGACGCGAACGCCCTTCGCCGCCCAGTAGGTCGCCAGGTGCTTGGTCAGGCCGATAACGCCTGCTTTGGACGCCGTGTAGACCGCGGGCGTGTTGATGGCGCGGCCGAGATATTCGGAGCCTTCGTAGATGCGCTGGTCGGGGGCCATCAGGCCGTAGATCGATGCGGTTTGCACGATGGCGCCGTAGCCGCGCTCGGCCATTCGTCCGCCAAACACCTGCGCGACGGTGAACATGCCGTCGAGATTGACAGCCATGATCTCGCGCCAGGTCTCCTGCGAGAATTTCTCGACCGGCGCGAAGAAGGCGTCCACGTCGCGGGTCTTGCTGGCCGCGTTGTTGAGCAGAATCGAGACCGGTCCGAGGTCGGCCTCGATCGCATCGGCCGTGTTGCGCACCGCATCAGGGTTGGTGATGTCGCAGCCGTAGCCCCTGGCGCGCACGGCATGGCGTGACGCGACGTCGGCTGCCGCGGCATCGGTTGCGGCCTGATCGAGATCGACGATCGCAACGTTGGCGCCGAACTCGGCAAGGCCATCGGCAAAGCGGCGCCCTAGGATGCCGCACCCGCCGGTGACGACGGCAGTGCGCCCGGTCAGATCGAACAGAGCCTTGAAGCTCGTGGTCATCGCTTGAGCCTCCTCAGGCCGGCAGTCGTTGGCGCAGTAACAGTTCCACCAGCGCAAAATCGAGATCGGAATCGATGTCGATCGAGCGCTCTTCCGGCATTTCGAACAGACGCGTGTCAGGGTAGAACACTGCGGGCTGCTCCAGAAAGGGCGCGACGCGCCAGACATAGATCGACGCGTTCATGTCGAAGCAGCGAGGCGCATCCTGCCGTCGCGTGACCGGAGGATTGGCGGATTTGGAGAGGCCGACGCTGCCGTCAGCGCGCTGTTCGACAAGGTTGAAATAGGGCGAGCGCCGCGCCGGCGCCCCGGTAATGACATTGCGGGCGCCGCTCTCGCGCAGCAGTGCCACTGCACCGGTGATGTCGGAGGGCAGCCTGAGCGGCGACGTGACGTCGAGATCGACGAAGATCTCCGGCGTCGTGCCCATTTGCGCGATCGCCTGCTCGAGACAATGGCGGATCGCCGGCAGCTTTGGCGCGGTATCGGTCGCCATCTCGTCGGGACGCCTGACCGCGATGTCGGCTCCGGCCTTCAGCGCTGCGTCGAGCAGGGCGTCCGAATCGCTGCTGAAGGCGATCGCATCGAACAGGCCGGTCTCGCGCGCCTGCGCGATGCTCCACGCGAGCACGGGCCTGCCCAGGAGGTCTCGCGCGTTCTTGCCGACGACGCCTTTCGAGCCGCCGCGCGCGCAGATGGTGCAGACGAGACTCATGGCGATACCCAGGTCTTGGTGCGCAGCGCGCGCTCGCTGGCGTCGATCAGATGCACGACACCGAGCGCCTCGGGCAGCGAGCAGACCGGGCTCGCGCCACGCATCGCCGCGACATGCATGTCGCGATAGCTCTGGTCGCGCTCGCTGGGAATCTCTGTTGCCTTGCCGTTGACCGTGAGACGGCTGCCGACGAGATCGGCCTCGATGGTGTCGTCGTCGACATTGACGCGAATGCGGCGGATGCCCTGGCGATCGAGATAGTCCATGTGGACGTGCACCGATGGCGCCCGCTGCATATCCAGCAACAGGTCGAGGTGGTCGTCGACGTCGACGTCGCGAACTCCGGAGGCCCCGCCGAGCGCTGCGACGCGATGCCATGGCCCGAACAGCCACAAGAGATAGTCCAGTTCGTGGCTGAGATCCCGCAGCACGCCGCCCCCGGAATCAGCCGTGGCGGATGCGGTCGCACGGTGATCGCGGCCCGGCCGCCAGTCCCTGATGTCCTGGCCGACATAGGCGCCGACCGTGATCACGTCGCGCCCGCGCAGCCTTTCGGCCAGCGCCGTCATCACGGGGTGAAAGCGCAGATTGTATCCGACGCTGACGTGGGCGAAGGGATATTTCGGGGGCGGTGCCGGTCTTGCGAATAGCGGCTTTTCGACGAGGACTTTGCCATGGAATCCGGTCTGCGCGAGCTCTTGCAGATTGTCCGCATGGCGCGCGGTTTCGGTGGCGATCACCACGTAGTCCGGATGCGCCGCCGCGACGGCCTGCGCGATCGATCCGTAGTCGCCGCCTTCGCGCCGGCTGACTGTCGCGACCCGAAGGCCGAGCTCGTGCAGGACCCGCGCATGCCTAGCGCCAATCGAGCCGAGGCCAACCACGACGGCGGTTGTCGAGGTCACGGAAAGACCTCGTGAAACTCTGCATGCGCCTGCTCGAAATCCTCCAGGCGGCCGATATCGAGCCAGTACTCGCGAATGGGAAAGACGGCGACGCGTCCCTTATCGGCGATCACGCGCTCCAACACGGTCGGCATATCGATGCTGACCCCTGGGGCGACATGGCGGAAGACGGAGCTTCCAATCACATATATGCCGGCACTGACGAACCAGCTCTCGGTCGGCTTCTCGCGAATGGTCTGGAGAAAGCCCTCCGACGTGGAAACCACGCCATAGGGGACGTGCACCTTGTGCTCACGAACGGCCATCGTCGCTTCCGCCGGCGTTCCGTTGTGGAAGTCGAGAAGCGCTCCGTAGTTGATCGTGGTGAGGATGTCGCCGTTGGTGACGATCATCGGCAGATCCGGCGGTGTCGAAAAGAGACCGAGCGCACCGGCGGTACCGAGTCGTTCGGTCTCGTGCACGTATTGGATGTTGGCACCGAAGGCGGCGCCATCGGCAAAGTAGTCTTTGATCGTCTCGGCCTTGTAGTTGACCGAAATGAAGATGTTTCCAAAACCCTGCTGCACCACGTTACGGACGATCGTCTCGAGCAGTGGTCGGCCGCCGACATTGAGCATCGGCTTCGGCACGTCGCGCGTCAGCGCGCCCAGACGCTCACCGAGGCCGCCGGCCATGATCAACACAGGGTTCGGATAATGACGCGGTTCGAGCAGCTCATCGAGCGTCTCGACCACGACCAGATGGCCGCCCCCGTCGACAAGCGGGAGCTGCTTGATCGACCTCTGCCGCATCAGCTGCAGGCGATCCTCGCGCGGCAACGTCGCAGGGGCCGACACCGGTGCCCGGTTCATGATCTCGGTCGCAAGTCCGGTGAGGGGGATGCCGCGCAGCAGCCCGCGCCTGACGTCGCCGTCGGTGACCACGCCGAGCAGACGGTTCTGGTCGTCGAGCACCAGCGCAATCTGGATGCTTCCGCTCTCGATCGCGGCGATGGCCTCGCCCACGGTCGCCTGGGTACCGACGACGGCTTTGCGCCAGGATTTCATGGCAATCTGCCTCGTATACGCAAGATATTGGGGGCGGCCCACGGCTGAGCCTGCTATATCGCGGCTGCGAGAGGCGGCGTCAACCCCGCCAGGGGCCTCGGCGCTGACCTTGTTAATCCCCGTGTTTTCTGGTCAGGCCGGGCGGTTTGAAGTGTCGCAGCCCGGTCGCTAAGGTTGGTCGGTGCAGGGGAATCGCGATGGACGATCTGATCATCATCGGCGGCGGCGAGCATGCCTTCATGGTCTATGAGGCCGCTCTCCTGTCGGGCCAGTTCAACGTCATGGGTTTTCTCGATCGGCAGCCGGGAACACTGGGCGATGCGCGCTATCTCGGAACCGACGACGTTGCGTCGAACTATCCGGATGCTGCCTTCGTGGTCGGAATCGGAACGATGCAGGCGGGGCCTGCGCGCCGGCAGATGGTCGGCCGTCTGCAGCTCAAGCGCTGGGCGTCGGTGATTCATCCGCGCGCGTTCGTCTCGCCGTCGGCAACGATCGGCGCGGGCAGCGTCATCATGCCGGGTGCGATCGTCAATGCACGCAGCATGATCGGCAATCACTGCATCATCAATTCCGGCGCGGTCGTCGAGCACGACGTGCGAGTTGGGCACTGCACGCATCTGTCTCCCGGAACCGTAATCGGCGGCGGTGCAGAGATCGGCGACAACAGCTTTGTGGGGCTCGGCAGCCGTGTCCGCGATCACATTTCCCTCGGCAATGATACGCTGGTGGCGATGGGTTCTGTCGTCACGGCTTCATGGCCGCCCGGCTCCGCACTGCGCGGGGTTCCTGCGAAGCCTCGTCGTTAAACCGGATCGTCCGGTTCGAGCGCCCGCGGCGCCGCTGTTCCGATCAAGGACCAATAATCGATCGGCGGCCGTCCGGTGCCCGGCCGCTTGGCCGTGATGTCGGCCGGTCCGATGATCTCGCCGGCCCTCAGCGCGCGCGCCGCCACGATGCTCTTGCGCGCCACCGGGACGTTCCTGATCTCGGATTCCTTCGGCGTCTTCACGCCGTCGCCGAGCGCGGCCTCGACATTGCGGATGGCGCTGACCATGCGCTTGAAATCGTCCGGCTCGAGTGAGGCTGCGTGGTCCGGGCCGGGCGCATCGCGATCCAGCGTCAGGTGCTTCTCGACGATGGCCGCGCCGAGCGCCACCGCGGCGACCGAAATCTCGAACCCATCGGTGTGATCGGAATAGCCGACCGGAAGCTGAAACGCCGATCGCATCGTCGCCATCGCGGCGAGGTTCACATCGGCGATGGGGCAGGGATATTCGGTCGTGCAATGGAGCAGGCTGACGTGCCGCGCCAGCGCGGCGCGTGCCGCCGGATCGCGCCATGCTGCGCGGAATGAGGCGACGCCTGCGGAATCCTTGCGCTGCGCGTAGCCATGGGCCAATACACCCAGCGCTTCCTCAACCTCACCGAGCGTTGCCATGCCGGTCGACAGGATCAGCACGGCGCCGGCCCTCGCCGCTGCATGGAGCAGCGGCGCATTGGTGAGATCGCCCGAACCAATCTTGATGCGCGTCAATTTCAGAGACAAAAGGAAGTCGAGCGAAGCATCATCGAACGGCGTCGACAGGAATTCGATGCCGCGCTCCTTGGCGCGCGCGATCAGCGTATCATGCGCAGCCTGCGGCAGCTCGAGACGCTCCAGCATGGCTAGCTGGCTCTCTCCGGCATCGGTGGTGCGCTGCTGATAATCGGCCTTCTTCGCCGCGCCGCCCGCCAATGCCTTGGCATTGAAGGTCTGGAACTTGACGATGTCGGCACCGGCATCGGCTGCCGCATCCACCAGAGCCAGCGCCTTTTCCAGGCTGCCGTCGTGATTGACGCCGGCTTCCGCGATGATCAGCGTGTGCGTCGTCATGGCCGCGCTCCGCTTGCGGGAAGTTCGTAAAAGCCCTTGGCCAGAAGCCGCCTGAAATCCGGGATACCGGCGACAATGTTGGCAAATCGCCGGCTGGATTCGCCGTTGCCGTAGGGGTTGACGGTGTCTTCGCGGCCGCGCTGGAGTCCTGCCGCGATGGCGGCGGCAATTGCGCCACGTTCGGGCGCGGCGTGAAACACCGAGGCCGCGCGCTCACGCCCCTTCTGACGGTCGCCGATATCCACCGTGGGAACGCCGAAGGAGGGTGCTTCGAGCACGCCACTCGAGGAGTTGCCGATCACCACGTCTACCTGGCTCATCAGGCTGAGGTAGCGGAGCTGTCCGAGCGAGGCGACCGCAATCGTGTTCGGCCGGCCCGCCGCGAAGGCCTTGGTTCTTTCGTTTAGCGCGCGGCCTTCGGCATCGGCATTGGCGAGCGTGAAGATAAGACGGAAAGCGGGATCGAGTGTCGACAACGCAGCAAACAACTCGTCCAGCTCGGCCACCGACCGCCCGGCTTCGACCGTGACTGGGTGAAACGTGATGAGTGCATTGCGTTCGCCGAGCGGCATTCCGACCGCGTCGCCTATGTCGTCGCGGTTCATCAGATCAAGATGCTTGATGGCGTCGATGCCGACCGAGCCGATGGTATGGATACGGGACGGGTGCTCGCCAAGTTGCATCAACCGCCGGGTCGAGCCCTGATTGCTGGTGAAATGGAGGTGTGACATCTTGCTGATGGCGTGGCGCGTGGATTCGTCGACCGCGCCTTCGGTGACGTCTCCGCCGAACAGATGCGCCATCGGCAGTCGCATGAACATTGCGGCCTGCGCGGCGGCGAACATCTCGAACCGGTCGCCGAGCACGACGACGAGATCTGGTTGCAACCGCGTGAATGCGTCGGCAAAGCCGATCACGCCGAGTCCGACCGATTTGGCGACTCCGGCGCCGGTATCGCTGCTCAGCAGCGTCTCGACGCGCTCGTCGACCTCAAAACCTTCCGCGCGGATGGCGTTGAAGGTGTAGCCGAACTCTGGCGCGAGATGCATGCCGGTGGCGATGAGCTGAAGCGTTAGGCTTGGCGTCTGACGGATTGCGCGCATCGGCCAGACCAGCAGCCCGAAATCGGCCCGGCTACCGGTGACGAAGCAGATTTTTCGTGCGCCACTATTCATCGCGGGGCCTGATGCTGGCGCTGCTGGGCAGGTTGATCAACCGGCGTTCGATGGATTCCGCGACGGAAAGATCGCCGCGGGGGCTTTGCGCGAACATCGGCAGCCTGTGCATCAGGGTCCAGGCCGGGCGCGCGCCGAAGCCCGCTTCGTTCAGCGCCGTGAGAACGTCGTCGCGTCGCTCGGCATGCGCCTCGTCGAGCAGGATCGCATTCAGCCAGTAGTTGCTCGTGGTGTCCTTCGGCTCCCGCGAGAAGCGTACCCCCGGGACATGCGCGAACGCACGTTCATAGGTGGCCGCCAGCCGGCGCTTGCTCGCCAGGAAGCCGTCGAGCTGCTCGAGCTGCGCGCAGCCGAGCGCGGCGTTCAGATTGGGCAGGCGGTAGTTGAAGCCGATCTCGTCGTGCACGAAGGCCCATTTGTGCGGCAGCTTCGCGGTCGTGGTGAGATGTTTGGCGCGGCGTCCCAGTTCCTCGTCATTGGTGAGGATGGCGCCGCCGCCGCCGGTGGTGACGATCTTGTTGCCGTTGAAGCTCAGCGCCGCGAGCCGCGCCTGCGATCCGACGGCGTGACCCTTGTAAGTCGAGCCGAGCGATTCCGCGGCATCCTCCACCAGCGCAATGCCCCAGTCGTGCGCGATGGCTGCGATCTCGTCGAGTGCAACGGGATGCCCGAACGTGTGCATCGGCGAGATCGCCGCGATGCGGCGTCCGGTCTCGCGATTGATCGTGCCTCTTGCAGTCCGCTCCGCAATCGCCCCGAGGCGCACCGCGAGGGCGTCGGGATCCATGCCGAGCGTGGCAAGCGAGCTGTCGACGAAATGCGGCGTTGCGCCGCAATAAGCGATCGCGTTCGTCGTCGCGATGAAGGTCAGCGCTGGCGAGATGACCTCGTCACCGGGCTCGACGCCAGCGAGCCTGAAGCAGGCATGCAACGCGGCCGTGCCGTTGACGACAGCGACCGCGCGTTTGGCGCCGGTGAGCTCCTCCAGCATGCGCTCGAACCGATCGACAAAGGGGCCGACCGAGGAAACGAAGGTGCTCTTGATGCACTCTTCGAGGTAGGCAATCTCGTTTCCGGCGAACACCGGTTCGTGCAGGCCGAGGACGCCGTTCGGCGTTCCTACTGCGTGCCGCACGGCGTCGACGATCGTCTCTGGCTTGAAGCCTGAGCTGGTCACGATACTGTCCATCGCCTCAGACATTGTAGACGTCGGCCTTGTAGCGGTTGAGGTTTGCGGGATTGGTGAACCAGTTGACGGTCCTCACCATGCCGCGGCGCATGCCCTCGACACCGCCGAATTCAGGGCTCCAACCGAGCTGCTGGCGTGCCTTGGAATTGTCGGCCCAGAGCCGCTCTACTTCGCTGTTGGCGGGACGCAGGCGCGCCTCGTCGGTCTCGATTTCGATCGTGGTCCCCATGACATCGGCGATCATCTCGACGGTCGCACCGACCGAGATCTCGAAGCCGCTGCCAAGATTGATGGTCTGGCCGACGCATTGCTCGGCCGGCGCGGTGAGGCCTGCGATGAGGCCGCGCGCAGTGTCGGTGACGAAGGAGAAGTCCCGCGTCGGACTGACGGCGCCGAGACGGATCTTGCGCTTGCCGGTCGCGATCTGGCTGATGATGGTAGGGATCACCGCGCGCGCCGACTGCCGGGGGCCGAAGGTGTTGAACGGGCGGATCACAACGACCGGCATGTCGAACGAGGCGTGGAACGACAGCGCCATCTGATCGGACGCGATCTTCGAGGCCGAGTAGGGCGATTGGCCCGCCAGCGGATGGCTCTCCTTGATCGGGACGATCTGCGCCGTGCCGTAGACCTCGCTGGTCGAGGTCTGCACGAAGCGCCGCACGCCAGCCATGCGCGCCGCCTGGAGCACGTTCACGGTGCCCTTCACGTTGGTGTCGACATAGGAGTCGGGCGCGACGTAGGAGAAGGGGATCGCGATCAGCGCCGCCAAGTGTAGCACGTCGGTGCAGCCGCTGGCGGTTGCGATCATGAAATGCGGATCGCGGATATCGCCGGCGACCACCTCCACCGATTTCATGATGTCGGCGGGAACCGTGTCCAGCCAGCCCCAGGAATTGAAGGAGTTGTAGTAGACGATCGCCTTGACGCGGGCCCCGGCCTTCACCAGCTCCTCGACGACATGCGAACCGATGAAGCCGTCGCTGCCGGTAACGAGGACGCGGGCGCCACTTAGATCTGCCATGCCGGACCCCAGAAGGCGATTAAGCCTGTGTTCACAAGAAGATGGCGCTATAGCACACTGGCGGTTGCGCGCAACAGAGCAGCACCGGAAAGCTGCCAAATGCCCGGGGATGCAGCAGTTTTCGTGACGCGCGCCTAGGCTTGGCCGGCCGGGATGAGGCGCTGTCTCACGAAGGTCTCCAGATTGCCGCCCTCGAACAAGTGGCCGGCGAGGCCGGCCGCACGAGCGGCTTCGATGTCGCTCGGCTTGTCGCCGATCACCATGCTGCGCGTCATGTCGATCCGAAAGCGCTGCGCGAGATCGGTGATCATGCCCGGCGCCGGCTTGCGCCGGTCGCTCGTGCGGCAATAGCGCGCGACGGTTCCTTCGGGGTGATCGGGGCAATACTCGAACGCATCGACATGCGCGCCGATCAGCGCCATCTGGTCCGCCATCCAGCGATGCAGCGCGACCACGTGATGCTCCTCGTAATAGCCGCGTGCGACTCCGGATTGATTGGTGATGACGAAGGCAAAATAGCCGGCGTCGTTGACGGCCTTCACGGCCTCGCGTGCGCCCTCGATCCATTCGAGCTTGTGCGCCTCGAAAGTGTATCCTGAATCATGGTTGAGCACGCCGTCGCGATCGAAAAAAACGGCCGGCCGCCGCAGCTTGTCCCGCAATTCGCGGTCGGCGCGCGCAAAATCGTCGGGAATGCCGATGTCGATAAAGTAACCGCGATAGGCGGTGCCGCGCAGCGCGCCGGAATTGGCTAGGCCAGGGAATACGTCCTGCTCGAGCGAGGCGGGAAGCTTTGTGATGTCGGCAAGAACGGACTTGTCGATGATGTAGATGCCGGCATTGACCGGTCCCGTGGCACCCACACCCGGGGCGATGAAGTCACGCACTACGTCACCGTCGAGGACGACGCGCCCATAGCGGTCGCCGACGACGCCGTCGCGCAACGCCATGTGAACGTGCCCCCCTTGGGCGCGCACGATCAGGTCGAGCAGGTTGAAATCGAACAGCGAATCGCCGTTGAGCAGCAGGAAGCGGTCATGCAGCAGATCTCGCGCGTGCACGAGCGCGCCGCCGGTGCCGAGCGGCTCGGTCTCGCGCGACACGATGATTCGCGTCGATCCCCTGGCGGCCGCGGCGTAGTGCGTCTCGACGATCTCCGCCTTGTGGCCCGCAAGCAGGAGAATTTCATCGAACACGCCATAGCGTACGAGTTCGTCGATCAGCGTGTCGAGAAACGGCCGCCCGCCAATGTCGAGCATCGGCTTCGGCACGGTTTTGGTGCGTTCGCCGAGGCGGGTGCCGAGTCCCCCGACGAGGACGACGGCCTGTCTCAGCATGACGGCTCTCCCCCTCGGCACCTCCGTCGAAGGTGAGCAACAAATGTCTGTCTCAAGGTTCTGGCTCTCGTTGGATTGAGCTGTGGTGGCCGGATCTTCTCACAACGTCGGTCGATCGTTGATAAATAGCCTGGTGGACGCGACACTGAGTGACAAAGACCCCGCACCAACGCTTGTCAATGGCGCGCTGCTCGCTGCGACAGGAACTGTTGTGTTCTCTGTTTACGCGTAGCGACGCCCGGAGGCAACGAGCAAGGGAGAAGTCGTGGACTCTCTTGTTGAACGAACCGGCGGCGCGGAGCGCAGGCGGGCGATCATACCAGGATCGTTCATCGAGAGCCCTTTGCCATGGGCCGATTGATCAACCAGAGATAGCTCAGTATGATAGTGATTGGGTTCCCCATCCGTGTTGTGGGGGTTGCCGGGGACAAGAGTCACATGCCTATGGCCGAGCGTACGCCGCGAGCTCCAGCGTTTCAGCAGCTCGCGAGATGGTTCCATGGTGCTGTCCGAGTAGTGCGGATACATTGGGTCCTTTCGCTCATGATCGGGGCAATCCTGTTGGCTGCTCTTGGCTCCCTTGCCGTCGGGCGGAAGGTGGAATCCTGGACCGCGACCTCGACGATCGCGATTGGTACAATGCCCACTCTCGAAAGTATTCTCGGGCTCGCTGGGGCCGCGGTTGAACCCGTGGAGAGTGCTCGCGATCTGGTGACACGAATCGGAGCGGTCCAATTTCAACGCACTGTTCTGGCCGATGCTCGCAAGGCGCTTCCCGACTCGCGGGGGGCGTTCGGTGGAGCCTCATTGCGCGGGATCGTTATTGGCGATTCGTCGATCCGCCTGGAGGCGAGTTCCGCCTCGAAAGAGGGGGCGGCGACCATGCTTCAACAAGCTGTTCTTGCGATCCAGGCCGCACATCAGAGATTGTTCGAGCCGAGGATCGAGTTGTTGCGTTCGGTGCGCGCGCGCCTGCAAGATGCGAGGGCGCTGCTCAACGATGCATTGAGGAAGGGCAGGATGGACTTCACGCCGGCTCGGCCGGACGGGATTTCCACCGGGGCTGTTTTCGTGGAGAGTCCAGGGGCTTCGGTCGACCGGATGCTCAACATCGATACGCGCATTGCTCTACTGGCTTATATCGAACGCACCGTGAGGATGACGGGGCCGCAGGATGGCTTGTCTCCCGCGACGGAAGGGCCGAGGGAAGTCAATCTCGTACAAAGAGCCATCCTGGCGGGCTTGGGCATTCTGCTTTTCGTCGGTCTTTTGAGCTTCTTTCTGAGGCGGCCGGCGCGTCTCGGCTAGGACTTCGGCAATGACCCTTCTGGCTGGAGCCTCCATACTACTCTTCATCGTCTGGTTGGGACTGTTCAGGTCGGCGATCCTCATTTGCCTTGCCTTCCTTTTGTTTACCTTCGCATGGCGGACGATCTCGTCGCTCTATATCGATCTCACGGGGCCCGTGTTCTCGTCCCAGCTTCAGATGTTCATTGGACCCGGCGTCATGACGGTGTTCCAGTCGATCGCGTATTTTCTGACGCTTCTTCCCTTCCTCTGGGTCTTCAATTCGAGGGCGCTCGATGAATGGGCACGGGCGGCTCCAACTCCCGGGCTGCCTGCGTCCCAATCCCGGCTGACCCTTTCGGACGTCACGTTCTACGCGTCCATCCTCTTCTTGATCTTGCTTTTCGGTGCCCTGATTCAGGGAGGTGTCATTCCGCTGTTTGCCAAGATCGAGCGTTGGACCTTCAACGAACAGGCCAATTTTCTCCATCGCCTGGTGATCGAGCGAGGCGACATGCTCTGCTTCTGGTGGGGGACCATGTTTGCGGCCGAGCGACTGCGACGCCAGCGATACGATTACCGCTTCGTGGGTTTGCTGGCCGTCCTCACCTTCTACATGTTTCTCGCAGGCGGGCGCTTCTCGCCGTTCTACCGATATTGTGCGTTCTTTGTCATACCGTTTTCCGCGGTGCTGATCGTTCAGGCGCGAGATCTCGGGAGCGCAAGTTTGTTCAGCTTGCTGCCCCGGATTACCGACCGCCGCATCGTGCTGGCCGGTACCGGCGTCATTGTGCTGACGGCCATGATGATTGCATTCGCGCTCTATTGGAATCTGACCAGGGTCCGAGGGTTCGAAGGTCAGGCGGCGCTGGATGCTTTTGTCGAGCGCGTTCTGGTGCAGCCCTCGGAGATCGGATGGGCGTCCTATCAACGCGTTCTGGTCAACGGAGATTGGGACGCGCGCCACGTCTTCGATTTTCTGTTCGACCGCCCCATCGTTGCGGGACGGAACACGACCCCGCAGCTTCTGATGTCCGAAACCATTGGTGAGCCGCGGACGACGGAACACATCACAGGCGGTTTTCAGTTCGCGGGCGGGTTTCCCGAAATTTTCTTCGAGCTGTTTGGTCCTTATTTCGGCTGGATCTTCCTGCTGGGGGCCGGTTGGCTCACTGCGCTCCTCTCAGCTGTCATGATCCGGTCAATCATCGTCGAACGATATCTGACGGCGACTCTATCTTTCTACGTGCTGTACGGCATCTACGTGATGTATATCGGCGGCATGCTGAATTTTGTCGCGACGCCGACATATTGGGTGAAGATTGCTGCGCTGTTTGCGGCAATCATTATCGAGGAGCGGGCGCCCATTCTTCCGTGGGTGCTGGCCGATAGGACTCGATTGTTTCGCCGCCTTGTGGTGCGACGTCCGCAATCGCTCTGACACAGCCCGCAATTCTGCCAAGCAACGAGCAAACGGCGATCTTCAATTTCGGTTCGATGGTCTTCAATTTCGGTTCGATGGATCGGCCGGACGGCCGATGATCAGGGAGCCAAGCGTGAACAGATCCTCTTCGGAGAAGCCTCTGAAGCATGGGGCCAATCGTTCCAGAATATGCCGCTCCGGCGGCCGGCGATCGGGCTGATCGCTGAGTAGCTCAAACCCGGTCTCTCTAAATAGTTTCAGATACTCGCTGTGGCGCAAACGATTGACGTACTGGAAACGCGACTGGAAGGGCGCCCAATCCTCCCCGGAATAGGTCAGAAAGTTGAACGAGCTGATGGACGGATCGAAGCCTTTGAAGTGGTCGCCATAGTCGATCTGCATGAGGACCAGTCCGTCAGGACGCATGATGCGTCGCAACTCCTTCAAGATCGCCGCGATGTCATCCTTGGGAATGTGTTCGAGCGTTTCGACGGAGACCGCGCAGTCGATCGAACCGGCCGGCAGGCCTGTCGTCCGGGCATCGGCTGGCGCGCGATAGTAGATCCTCCACGAACGTTCGAGGTCGTCTAGGGAATTGATATCGGGGTGGCTGGTGCCGCTGAGTCTGGAAATGGCGGCGGCATTGGAGCGGATCAGCTCCAGCTTGGCCAAGCGCGCGATGTCGACTGTGATGAAGCGCTGCGCTCCGTGCGCGCTGAAGGCGAGCGGAATGATCGGATCGCGCCCGGCGCCGAACTCGAAGCAAGTCGAATCCCGTAGCGGCTGCAGACTGTACGCTTCGTGAACGCCCAGCAGCCGCCGCGCGAGCGTGTAGACGGATCTGACCTGCTTCTCGGGCCGCGGCAGCCGTCGAGTGACGTAACGCTGCAGAGCGTAGTGAATGTCTTCGCCAAAAGGGATGTTCGACAGCACCGAGAACGCTCGCGCCTTTGTCTGCCAGCGCACGTCAGTGATTCCTCGGCCGAATTGACGTCGTGATTGAGTGGTGCTGACGAAAGATCGTGGAAGCACGGTGGAGGTCCTGGAAAAGCCGGTGATGCGGCTGTGCAGGCAGGTACCAAGTCACATAGCCAGCTTCGGTCATACAGGAGCCGCAATGCTAGGTTTTCTGGCGTGGGCGGAATCGCACTCGACCGAGGTCGAGTGTCATCTTTTCCGGCAGCCTCGCGGCCAGAGACAGGTTGCCATCTGGGCTGCTGGCGTGCTCGTGGCAAGCCGTGTTTTCCGAACCGCTCGGTGCGGCTCCATTTCCGATTGATTCCACTGTCGGCTGAGCGTAAACAGACGCTCAAATTGCGTCGGTGTTTTAGCATACGGGCCGGAACATCGCGTATGATTTGTACAAAGCCGCCGGTCGGTTTGGTCTGTGCCGGTCCATTGCTCTCCCGTTGAGGCTTGTCGATGTCCGGTGAACTGCAGATCGGAGAGGCTGTCGCGAGCGGCTATCCGCCCGCCGTTCTTTATCTGCGCAACGACGAGACCGTCACGACGGAAGTCTGCGCATTCAACTACTTCTCGGTCTTCCTCAAGGATCATCCGGAAGTGGATGCTCATGTCTGGCTCTTCGACGGAGCAGGCAAGCCGGCCGGGTACTTCCATAGGGAGCTTGGCGTCAACGGACAATTGCAGTTGCAGACTTCGGAGCTGTGTCCGCGGGTTTCCGGAACGGTGGCGATGGCGCTGGTCCCGAAACACGAGACCAAGCTTCGCCCCGGACGGAAGGTGACCACCGGCTACTACGCACAATATTTCTCGCAGCACGGCGCGGTGACGTTGTCGCATGAGCGCGAACCCGTCGCGGCAGTGCCGTTTCCAACCTCAGCCTGGATGCAGTCCTATCTCACGCGATTCTTGAAGGAGTCCGGCGTGGTGCTCGTGAATTCCTGCATGGCGTCCGAAGGCGTCTCGGTTGGGACCGCCAGGCTTATGGCCCTGGACGGCACTGCATTGGGCCAATGCGCGCTGCCGGAGATCGCGCCGATGGGAGCCGTCCGCATCAGCACGCTTGATCTTTTCCCAGAGGCTGAATCGCTGATCGGCGTGGCCGAAGGTTTCGCCCTGGAGTTCAAGGGCACCAACATCGCCAGTCCGTTCAGCTATTATGAATTTGCCAACGGCAAGTTCAGCTTGCATCATTTTTAGGGGCACGTCCGTGACCCGTTTCTCGTCCAGTCCCTGGAAGCCCTACGAGCCCAGATTCATGTTCCCGACTTTTGCGGGCGTCGAGTCGCGTATGGGTTTCTCGATTCCTGCCTGGTATCGTCCGGTTGACATCAGGTATCTCCGCAGTCTAGTTGCCGGCAGCCTGCGCAAGAATTTTCGCGAAGCGGTCAAGGATCTCGTTCCCGAGCTCGCCAGCCTAGTCGCCTCGGGCTTCAGCAAGAAGCTGAGATTCAAGCTGCACATTCTATCCCGCGACGGCGAGTACCGGGCGACCTACGAGTTTCCGGACAAATATACGCCGGGTGCCTCCGTCGAGATCGAACTGTCGCATCTTTTCGACTCGCTTGAGCTGCCACAGGATGATTATTTGGTCATCGCCGTCATGTCGCGCGGGCGCATGGACGGCTTCCGGTCCTCGCCTGCGAGCTATTCGATGACCTATGTCGATCAGGATAACGTCGCGATCTATCGCACTGGGGCCTTTGCCCGGCCCTTGAACGAGGGCAGACTCAAGGCGCATGTCGGGTTCACCGGGATCAATCCGAAGATCATTGCGACCAGCGATATCGTCAGCAGTCTGATGTTGATCAATCACTCCTCCGATCCCGAATATGCTCATGCGGCGCGGCCGACATCGAAGCTGATCCGCGAGGATGGCGCGCAGATCGACGCCGAGTTCGGCGAGATTCCGCCGCTCGGGGCGCGCGAGATGTCGGTCGTCGACATGTTCGGCAGTCGGGTGTTCGATTTCCTAAAGCCGTTCGGCGGCCGCGGGACCACGGTTACCACTTGCGCCGGGATGACGCTCGCGAGCCTGCACCTGCAACGCACGAACGACAATCGGCGGACGTTGCTGGGCATCGAGCACTCGCGGCCTGCGCACATGAACCTCGCGGGCATTCTGCAGCATTGATCTAGCGGTCTTCATCGCCTGCTGAAGTTTGACGAGCACATGAAGACTCCACCCTCGGCCTGGTGCTCGGCTTCTGGGTCGTCTCGAACGTTCTGGTCGTCGCCTGGTGGTGGATAGAAGTATCCGATAGATATCTCCCGGGCGTGCTGCGATACGGTTGGAATAGGCTTTTGCGTCATCGTCAGCCTCCGTTCCGGCAGCGTTGTTCTTCAGGGGCAGAAAGATCTTCTTGTATCCAGTCGCACTTGTATTGCCCGTGAGCGGCTGCTTCACCTTTCATCAAGGCGCACGAAGCCAACCTGATGCAGGACCAAACGCGATTTAGCCCGGACCGTGAATCGGAGGCCGCATCCGGCCGCCGATCACTAAGATCACTTACGCGCGGCTCATCATGCTTGCGCTCGCCGGGCTTGCCTTCGCGGCCAGACTAGCCCAAGCAGACCCTCAAACGACGTCGATGTGTTAGCAGGAGCGGAGCCGGCTCTCGCGCCTCCAAGCGGAGGGCAGTCAGAGATTGATGTCCTCTTCGGCAATAGTGAGAGCGTCCGGCCTGAATCCGACAAACCCGTCAGAGGTCGGCCGTGATCAATGTCCGGCGGACGTGTATCTCAGAAATGGTGATCGTGGATCGAGAATTCGCATGAGAGGACGCCCTCGGGCTGGGGAGCCGTCGCGCGTAGGCGCTTGCGCCGCTACCACACGCTTCTCCCGCCGTCGATCACCAGGTTCTGCCCGGTCATGTAGCTCGAGGCGTCGGAGCAGAGGAACTGCACCGCGGCGCGGTACTCGTCGACCTCGGCCATGCGCCCCATGGGGATCAGGCGCGTCAGTCGTTCGACGAAGGCGGGATCCTGGTTGTTGAAGACGCCGCCGGGAGAGATCGCGTTGACGCGGACGCCGCGGTCGGCCCAATAGGTCGCCAGATATTTCGTCAGCCCGATCAGGCCGTGCTTGATCACCGAGTAAGTCACCGGCTTCACCGGCTGCTCCTCCTCTCGTGTCACCTGTGGCTGGCGGTAGATTCGCTGGTCCGGCGCGATCACGCCGAGATCGGAGGCGATGTTGAGGATCACGCCGCGACCACGTTGGGCCATCGCGCCGCCGAACACCTGCGCGCACAGCATCGCGCCGGTCAGGCCCACGGCGATCTCGGTCTGCCATTGCGGCACCGGAAACGCCTCGAAGCGGGAAGAATGCATCACGCCGGGTGAAGAAGTCACCTTGGGGTCGATGGCCGCGTTGTTGACGAGGATGTCGATGGAGACGCCGCGGCCGGAAAGTTGCTCGTTTGCAGCCCGCACCGAATCAAGTGAGGTCACGTCGATCGCAAGCGCGATCAGGTCGGCGGAGGGCGCTTTCTGCATGAGCGCGGCGACGGCCGCTTCGGCTTGCGCAAGCCCGACGTCGGTGACGACGACGCGAGCACCCGCTTCCGAAAGCGCGGCGACATGCTGCCGGCCCAGCAGGCCGCCTGCGCCGGTCACGAGAGCGGTGCGGCCGGTCAGGTCATAGCGTGAGGACGGGCTTGCCATCGGGAGGCTCCTGTTCAGCTACGCAACTGGCCGCCGTCGGCGACCATCACGCTGCCGGTGATGAATGCCGCGCGGGGCGAGACGAGAAAGGCGACGAGGTCGGCGACCTCCTCTGGCTTCCCCAAGCGGCGCAGCGCGACCTCGCGCACAAGCATCTCCTCGACCGCAGCACGATTTTCCGCAAGCTTATGTGCCCAGGTGCCGTCGGCGGCCAGGATGTTGCCCGGTGCAACCGCGTTGATGCGTATGCCTTCGAGCGCCAGGGGGCGGGCCAAGCCACGCACGGTCGCATTCAGCGCGGCTTTCGCGGCATAGTAGGTAACGGGCGCGCCAAGCGCCGCCATGCCTGCGATCGAAGAGATGCAGGCGATGGCCCGGTCGCCGCTGCCGCGCGCCATCAGCGGCCGGGCGGCCTCGATGACGTTGGTCGTGGCGAAGAGATTGAGGTCCATCACCCGCGACCACTCCGCGGCGGTTTCCTTCCCAGGAGGTACGGAAGCGCCGCTGCCGACGTTACAGACGAGAATGTCGAGGCGGCCCCACTGCCGTTCGATCTCCTGCACCAACGTCGCAGCGGCAGCCGGATCGGTGACATCGGCCACGTGTCCCGACGTGCTGCCGCGGACCGCGGCCCGTGCGGCATCGAGCGCATCGGCACGGCGTGCGGCGAGCGCGACCTTGGCACCTTCCGCGGCGAGCGTCGTCGCGATCGCAAGCCCGATGCCGCGGCTGGCGCCTGTGACGAGCGCGACGCGATCATTCAGCTCGAGTTTCATCGCGCGGCATCCTCGATCCAGCGAACCGTCATGTCGCGATATTTCGCCAGCGCGCCGGCGTGATCGCCGTCGCTGGCTCGCGCGGTTTGCAGGATGTACTGCCCCTTGTAGCCGGAGCGTTCGATCAGACGGATCGTCTTCGCCAAGTCGGCATTGCCCGTGCCAAGCGGCACGGTGGTGCCGCCCCGAATGCGGTCCTTCACATGGACATTGAGAATGCGCGGCGCGTAGGCGTCTATCTCCTCGCCGCTGTCATAGCCGAGCGAAGCGCTGTTGCCGCTGTCGTAGTTGATGCCGAAGACGTCCGCCGGAAACGCCTCCATGAACCGGGCGAGCTCATGCGGTGGCAGATCGGATTCGAAGACGATCCTGACGTTCCGTCTTGCGAGCTGCTCGGAGCGCGCGAGAAGCACGCGCTTCAACGTATCGGTCTCGCTCTGGCGCTCGATCTTGCCGTTGTCGACCAGCGGGATCACCACGAATTCGATGCCGATGCGGCTACAGGCGGCGATGAGGAGGTCGAGTTCGGCGACGAGCGCGTCGCGTACCACGGCGTCGACCTTCCAGAACGGTGCCTGCATGAAGCAATCGCCGGTCAGGCTCGGGATGCGCACGCCGTTCTCGCGCGACAGCGCCAGAATCTCCTGTTGTCCCGGCTCGGTCGTCAGCGGGTTCTCGCGCAGCCGCTCCTGATCGATGGTCCATTCCATTCGCGTCAGGCCGAGCGCCTTGGCGCGGGGAAATTCCTCGCGCCATTCATTCCACGGGAACGCCTGGATCTTGCCGTCGACCAGTGCCGACAGGCGTCCCTGCATGAAGCCGATGCGTTGCAGTGTTGCGGTCACGATGTGCTATCCGAGCTGATGGCGAGACCCTTGGTGGTCCAGCCGCCATCGACGAAGATTTCCTGGCCGGTCATATAGGCGGAGGCGTCCGAGGCCAGGAAGATAGCGGCGCCGATCATATCGGCGGGCTGCCCCCAGCGGCCGAGCATGGTGTGGCGGCGCCTCGCCTCGTGCATGACCGGATCGGCAAAGCTCTTCGCAGTCATCTCGGTTGCGACATAGCCCGGTGCAAGCGCGTTGACGCGGATGCCGTCGGATGCGTAGTCGGCGGCGAGTGCCCGCGTCAGCCCGGCAAGGCCCGCCTTCGCCGCCACGTAGCCGGGATTGCCGGGAAAGCCTCGGATCGAGTTGATGCTGGTGACGTTGACGATTGTGGCCGAGCCGGCGTTCTTCAGGAGCGGATAGGCGGCGAGGATGGTGGCGTAGACGCCGGTGAGGTCGGTTGCGACCGTGGCGCGGAAGCGCGCGAGCTCGCTTTCGGCGCTCTGGGCCGGAAGACTGATGCCGGCGGCATTCACGAGCGCGTCGATGCGTTCGGTTTTTGCCGCAATGGCGCGGAACGCGCTGTCGATCGCTCGGTCGTCGGAGAGATCGCAGGCAATGGCAGTGACGCCCTGCGGCGCGGTCCCGGACCGGCTGAGGCCGAACACCGTGGCATCCGCACCCTGCAGGCCGCTTGCAATCGCTGCGCCAATACCCCGCGAGGCGCCGGTGACCACCGCGATCTTGCCTGCGAGAGAGAAGGCGCTGAGATCAGGCATAGCCGTAACTGCGCATGATGGCGGCGCAAAGCTTGACGTCCTCGGGACGATCGATCTGGAACATCTTGTGACGCTCCATCACGTGGAAGCCGATCTTGCCGCCGAGACGGTTGCTCTGCTCGCGCAGGAGGGATGGGATCAGGACGTAGAACGAGCCGTTCTCGAGGTAGCGCTTCTCGATCTGCTGCCGCATGCGGCGGTTGCGATAGTCGTAATTGATCGGCTCTGGTCCGCTCGTGCCGATCCGCCAGTTGAAGTAATCCTCGACCTCGCAGACCGAGAGCAGGCTGTCGAGACGGTCGCGATCGAAGGTTGCAAGCGCGTTCTCGATGTCGCCGGGCTCGCGGATCGGCGATGTGGCCTGAAGTGCGACGATGCGCTCGAACCGTCCCATCCCCGCCTCGGCTGCATCGAGGGCATGCAGCCAGGCGGATTCGGAGGAGGCGAGGTCACCCGAAATGTCATCCGGACGCCGCACGCCGACGGCGCCCGCGGCCTCGGCCGCGGCCAGGATATTGTCGCTGTCCGACGAGACCGCCACCACGTCGACGCCGCGTGCGGCGCGCGCCTGCTCGACCGTCCAGGCGATCAGCGGCTTGCCGCAGAGATCGAGCAGGTTCTTGTGCGGGATGCCCTTGGAGCCGCCGCGCGCGGCGATCACGGCCAGCGTCTTGCGCGCCATCAGATGTGTCCCTCGAGACGCTCGAGCGCGGTCCAGAAGCCTTCGCCCATGTTCTTGTGGCCCTGCCATATCTCGGGAATGAACGACGCCGTCGGCGCATGCTTGCGCAGCACCTGTCCGATCTCGTCGAAATCGATCTCACCTTCGCCGATCTGGAGTCCTTCGCCGTCGAGCCCCTTGGCGTCGCCGAAATGCAGATGTGCAGTGTGCGGCCCGAGCTGGGCGAGGCCTTGGGCAAAGTCGAAGCCGAAATGATTGGCGGCGAGCTTGGTGTGGGAGATGTCGACGCACATGCGCAGATCATGCCTGGCGCAGAATGCGGCCGACTCCTCCGGGAAGATGAAGATGTTTTGATGACGCTGGCCGCCGAAATGCCAGGGGAACGGTGCCATGGTCTGCGGCGTCAGCTCGACGCCGTCCATGTCGAGCTCGGTCAAGCTCTGCGCAAAGATGCGGTAGCGCTCGGCCTTCTCCTCCGGCGGCAGCGGCTCGTCCATGGTGAAGCCGCCGATGTTGGCGACGATGGGCGGGCGCTTGGTCTTGGGGAAGAACTTCTTCAGGCCGCGGGTGATGTCGATCACCGCTTGCGTCTGCTCCAGCGAATATCGCCGCAGCGCCTCGTCGGGGGTTGCTAGGTCCATCAGCTTGGATCCGGCAAACAGCTCCGGCGCATGCACGACGAAGCCGAGATCATAGGTGCCGGAGAGATAGGCCGCGGGATCGCGCTCCATGTCGCTGTAGCTGAGATGGAATTCGATGATGTCGGGCTCGCAGATCTCCAGGAAGCGCGCGGTATCGTGATAACGCACCGGCACCCCCCAAGGCCGGTCAAAACGGTAGCGCCGTGCCTTTGCGACGCCTTCGTCGAGGTCGCTCTGGAAGAAATAGTCGTCCGCTGCCATCGTCCGCCTCAGCCTGCGGCCGAGCAGCGCCGGCATCTTCAGCGGCGACAGGCCCTGTCCCGGGCTTTTCACGGCAATGTCGCTCTCGGAGATCATCGTACCGGCCGGAAGGTCGCGCGCGGCGACCAGGCTCTTGGCGAGATTTTCGCGGTTGATCAGCTCGCCCTGGCTCAGCGCACGTTCCGCGAGCTTCTCGCCGCGCGCCGCCTCGACCTCGCGGATGCCGGAGACGAGTGCCTTGAATTCCTCCGGCTCCAGGCTCGCGGCATGGTCCGGACCTTCCATCTCGCGGTCGAGCGTGATGTGGCGTTCGATGATCACCGCGCCGAGCGCGACAGCGGCCGTCGAAACGGCGATGCCGCGCTCATGTCCGGAATAGCCGACGACCGGATGAATTTCGCGCAGCGTCTCCATGAAACGCAGATGGATGTTGTGGAGCGCTGCCGGATAGGTGCTCTGGCAATGCAGGAGCGCATAGCTAGCGTTGCGGTCGTCGAGGAACTTCGCCGCGGCCTTGATCTCGTCCGTCGTGCTCATGCCGGTCGAGACGATCAGCGTCTTGCCGGTGGCGGTGAGGCGACCGAGCAGCGGCAGGTTGGTGAGGTCGGCCGAGGCGACCTTGTAGGCCTGCACGCCGAAGCCTTCGAGCACGGCGACGCTCTTCGCGTCCCAGGGCGTGCAGAGGTATTCGATACCTTTGGCTACGCAATACTCGGCGATCTTCTTTTGCTGCGCGGTCGGCAGCTCGAAGCGGCGCAGGAGATCGAGCGTATATTCGACCGCGAGGTCGTCGTCCTTCCCGGACAGGCTTGAGGCGCGATAGACCTCGTCGAGTTTGCGCATCTGGAATTTGGCGCAATCGGCGCCGGCCGCGACCGCGGCATCGACCAGCGCAATGGCGCGGTCGAAGTCGCCATTGTGGTTGTTGCCGATTTCGGCGATGACGTAGCAGGGTTCGCCATCGCCCAGAAGACGGTTGCCGATGCGGACCGGAGCAGACTGTTTGGGCGATGTCATCAACATTCTCGTCTCATATGCGTCAGGCGAGCCGCGCGGGAACGCGCGACTTCCACGTCCGCAGCCCGTTCTCTTCGAACATGATGCGCGAACAGCGATGCCCCTGCTGTTCCAGCGCCGCGATGAGCTGGTAACGCTCGAACGGACGTACGAAGAACAGGAAGTAACCGCCGCCGCCGGCGCCCAGGAGCTTTCCGCCGACCGCACCGTGCTGCTTGGCGAAATCGTAGATCGCGTCGATCGCCTCCGACGAGATCTTCGAGCTCAGCTTCCGTTTGGCGTGCCAGGCCTCGTCGATCAGCCGGCCGCATTCCAGGAGCTGGCCGCGCAGCAGGTGCCGCCTTATGTCGCGCGTCACTTCCTTCTGCTTGGCAGCCGCGGCGACGGCGTCGCTGGTCTCGTGCTGAGCCTTCTGGTCGCGGTGAATGGCGCCGGAATCGCGGCCGGAGCCGGCGTAGCAGAGCACCAGGCTCTCCTCGAGCTCGGCGATGATGTTGGGATCGAGACGAAGCGGCACGATGGTGTTCTGGTCGGAGAAGAACTCCATGTGATTGAAGCCGCCGAACACGGTGGCGTACTGATCCTGCCAGCCGCCGGGAATGTTGAGCATCAGCCGCTCGGCCTGGAACGCCATTTCCGCGATCTCGTGGCGGTCCCACTGATCCCCGCGGAATTCGTTGAAGCAACCGATGATCGCGGACGAGACCACCGCGGAGCCGCCGAGGCCGGAACCAACCGGGAAATCGGCGGATACCTCGAGCTCGAATCCATAAGTCGGCTTGATCAGGCGCACGACCGACTTGATCAGCGCGAGATCTCCGCCCGTTCCGAGTTCTGCGAGATTGTCGGCCTCGACCGTGCGGCGGAAATCGTGCGAGTAGATCCGGATGCTGGGATCGCTCCGGCGCCGCAGCGTCGCGTGAGCGTACATCTTGATCGTGGCACTGATAACCGCGCCGCCGTCATTCGCCACGAAGTAATGCGTCAGGTCGGTGCCGCCGCCGGAGAAGCTGATCCGCACCGGCGAGCGGGCACGCGCGAACACCTCGCTCTCTTCCGACAGGTTGAACAGCTCGCGGCTGAATACGTCGACCAGCCGTCCCTCACCGTCGAGGATCGGCACCACATGCACGCGCTGGTCGAGCAGCTTGAGGATCTGCTCGCGCGGGCCGCCGGTCGGCGCCCAGACGAAGTTGCGATTGATGCAGGACGCAACCCGGTCCTGGATCGTGATGCCGGTCAGCATGCGCCTGCGGATGTCACCGTCCGTCACGGCGCCGACGATTCGTCCGCTCGCATCCTGCGCGAACAGGATGCCGAGCATGTTCGCATTCAGGCGCCGGAAGGCTTCCTCAATGGTCTCTGTCTCGGCGATGGTGACGAGGGTCGGTTCAAGCACGTTTTGGATCCGGGAGGGGCCAATTCCAGGCCATATTGCAGCAGGGTTGGTAATACGGGAGCCGCAGGGACGATGCAAGGTTCCTGCGCCCCCGGGGCATTGCACGCAAACGGCACTGTCAAGCGCTTCGGCCACGCAATGCCCGTTTACAGCGGCCGCGGCTCTTAAAGAAGGCGCACGTAACGGTCCACACGAAATGAATCTTGGAATCAGCTCTGGATCAAATGCGGAAAATACGACGCCGCGCGATGCCGCTGCGCGCCGGCGAGTTGATCGCAGTCGCGGAATGAATGCGCTTCGCATATCCGGGGTGTCCACGCGGACACCAATCCGCTTAACTCTTGCCTGTTCGTTGCATTGGCGATAGCGATCTTGCCGTCGACGTCAGTCGACGTTACCGCTCGTCCGCGATCACCTTGCCGTCATTCGGCAGCGTGCCGGGACTGACCAACTCGACGCTTCCGCCGAGTTTCGTCACCGCGCGCAAGCTGGCGGCGATCTCTTCACGCAGGGCGTCGTTCGCGGCCGCCGTTTCCGCTCTCAGCGTCATCGCGTCGGCTTCGCCCTGGCGCGTGACGACGAGGCGCAGTCTTCCGATTGCGGAATGGCGCTTGCCGATCTCGGCGATCTGCTCGGGCCGGACGAACATGCCCTTGACCTTGGTGGTCTGGTCGGCGCGGCCCATCCAGCCTTTGATTCGCATATTCGTGCGCCCGCAAGGACTCGTGCCGGGCAAGGCCGCGGTGAGGTCGCCGAGTGCGAGCCGGATCCAGGGGTGGTGCGGATCGAGCGAGGTCACGACGATCTCGCCGACGTCGCCCGGCGCTACCGGATCTCCGGTGCCGGGATTGACGATCTCCAGGATCAGGTCTTCGTTCACGACCATGCCCTCGCGCGCCTCGGTCTCGAACGCGATGAGGCCGAGATCGGCGGTGCCGAAAGCCTGGTAGGCGTCGATGCCGCGCGCCTTGATCTCAGCCTGAAGCGAGGGCGGGAACGCGGCGCCGGAAACCAGCGCGCGCTTGATCGAGGAGATATCGCGGCCCGAACTGGCAGCGGCATCGAGCAGAATCTTCAGAAAGTCCGGCGTGCCGCTGTAGCCGACTGGGCTGTATGCCTCGATCAACTCGAATTGCTGTTCGGTATTGCCGGGACCGGCCGGGATGACGGCGCAGCCGAGGGCGCGCGCCGACGCGTCGAAGATGAAGCCGCCGGGGGTAAGATGATAACTGAAGGTGTTGAGGACGATGTCATCGGGGCGGAACCCGGCCGCGAACAGCGCCCTTGCACCGCGCCAGGGATCGGCCTGCCGCCCCTCCGGTTCGAAGATCGGCCCAGGCGACGTGAACAGGCGGGCGAACGAGCCCGGGGCCGCCGCCACGAAGCCGCCGAAAGGCGTAGAGGCCTTGTGCAGGGCGGGCAGTTCCGACTTGCGCAGCACCGGCAGGCCCGCCAGCGCCGCCCTGGTGGTCACAGTGGCGGAATCAAGGCCTTTGAGTCGCTCGGCATAGGCCGGGGCGGCCATCGCGGCTCGCAGCACGTCAGGCAGGCGGGAGAACAGATCTGCCTCACGGGCGGCTTGCTCGCGCGTCTCGCGGGCGTCGTAATGGGCGGTCATGGCTGTTGTTTCCGTGTTGGCATCCGTTGCGCGCCGCCACCGGCATGGGTATCAGACCGCCATTGGCGAGGCTTGAAGGGGATCCGATGGCGGACATAGGACTCATTGCGGCGGACGAGGCGACGGATGTCGTCGCGCGCCTGAAGCGCCGCATGATCGAGGACGCATTGCCGCTGTGGTCGACGACCGGCTGGGACGATGCCGCGGGCGGCTTCATCGACCGGCTGCACCACGACGGCACGGCGGACCCGGCCGCGCCGCGGCGTGTGTTCGTGCAAGCGCGGCAGATCTATTGCTACGCCAAGGCTGCGCAGATGGGCTGGTATCCTGAGGGGCGCAACATCGCGCTGAAGGGGCTGGAGCATCTGCTGGCCAGAGCGAAGGCGCCCGACGGCCGGCCCGGCTATGTGCACCGGCTGACGCCGGAAGGATCGGTGCTGGATGCCCGGCGCGATGCCTATGACCACGCCTTCATCCTCTTTGCGCTCGCAGCCGTCTACGCCCTTGACCAGGATGCGCAGGTCCGCGCCGAGATCGATGCGCTGCTCGCCTTCCTCGACGGCGATCTGCGCTCGCCGCATGGTGGCGTTCACGAAGGTCTTCCGGTCTCGCTGCCGCGCCGGCAGAATCCGCACATGCATCTGTTCGAGGCGATGATCGCGTGCTTCGAGGCGACCCACGATCTGTCGTTCCAGAACCGTGCCGGAGAATTCTTCGCACTGTTCCTGGCCAATCTCTACGACAAGCAGAAGCGCATCCTGACGGAGTACTTCGAGGAGGACTGGTCGAAGATCGAGCCGGTCAGCGTCGAGCCGGGTCACCAGGCAGAATGGGTTTGGCTGCTGAAGGGTTTCGAGCGCATCACGGGCTGCCCGACAGGGCAGCGGCGTGCCGAACTGCTGTCGACCGCGCTGCGCTATCGCGACAAGGCCACGGGCTGCCTGATCGACGAGGGGGACGACGTCGGCAACATCCGTCGCAGCACGCGCCGGCTGTGGCCGCAGACCGAGATCGCGAAGGCGTGGATCGCGCAAGCCGAGTCCGGCGAGGCGGGCGCGGCGGATGAGGCGCGCGCGGCGCTGGTGCGGCTCGAACGGCACTATCTCAGCCATCCCGTGAAGGGTGGCTGGTACGACCAGTTCGATCGCGACGGCAAATCGCTGATCGACACCATTCCTGCGTCGTCGTTCTATCATGTTCTCTGCGCAGTCACGGAAGCGGAGCAGGTGCTTGAAAATTGAAGCTCTCTTGTATTGACGCGTTTTCTTCACGCGAACCGGTTCCCACTTCGCTTGAAAACGCTACAGCCAGCGCTTGCGCCGCTTGAAGCTCTTGAGGTTCTTGAAGCTCTTGCGCTGGTCGCCGGCGCCGCCGAGATAGAATTCCTTGACGTCCTCGTTGTCGCGCAATTCGTCCGCGCTGCCGTCGAGCACGACCTTGCCCTGTTCCATGATGTAGCCGTGGCCCGCGACCGAGAGCGCAGCGCGCGCGTTCTGCTCGACCAGCAGGATGGTGACGCCGAGGTCGCGGTTGATCTTCTGGATGATCGAGAACACTTCCTTCACCAGCAGCGGCGATAGGCCCATCGAAGGCTCGTCCATCAAGATCATCTTCGGGCGCGCCATCAGAGCCCGGCCGATCGCGAGCATCTGCTGCTCACCGCCGGATAGATAGCCGGCAAGGCCAGTGCGCTCCTTCAGGCGCGGAAAGTAGTTGAAGACCATGTCGAGGTCGGAATCGACCTCGCGGTCCCTGCGGGTGAAGGCGCCGAGCTTGAGGTTCTCCAGCGACGTCATGTCGGCGACGATGCGCCGGCCCTCCATCACCTGGAAGATGCCGCGGCGCACGATCTTATCGGGGTCGATGCCGTTGATCCGCTCACCTTCGAACAGGATCTCGCCGCGCGTAACCTCGCCGTCTTCGGTCTTGAGCAACCCGGAGATCGCCTTCAGTGTCGTCGACTTGCCGGCCCCGTTGGCGCCCAGGAGCGCCACGATCGCACCTTTCGGCACGTCGAGGCTGAGGCCGCGCAGCACCAGGATGACGTCGTCGTAGACGACCTCGATGTTGCGCACGGCGAGGAGCGGCGGGGCGGGGACGATGCTGGGGGAGGACCGTGTCGCTTCTATGATTTCGGTCATTGATTATGCCGCCAATCTGCTGCTCTCGTCATGCCCGGGCTTGTCCCGGGCATCCACGTTCTTCATGCTGGTCGTTCAGACGTGGATGGCCGGGACACGCCCGGCCATGACGTCGGAGATTGGCGCTCACCACCCCAGCAGTTCCGGCTTGCGCGGCAGCTCGACGGTCTTGACCTTCTCGAGCTTGATCGTGCCCTTGGCCATGACGTCGTTGAGGTCGCCGTCGGTCGCGCCTGAGACCTTGGTGCGATAGAGGTCGACCTTGAGCGTGCCGCGATGGTCCTTCTCGGTCCAGGTCGAGGCATTGCAGACGCCTTCCATCCCGGCCGGCACCCAGTCTTTCTTCTGGTGGAAGCCCTTGGCGACGTTCTCGCCGGTGGCGCCGCCGTTCTTGGCGGCCCAGTCGATCGCCTCCTTCATGTACATCGCCGAGCAGACGGCCGCGACGTAGTGCACGGGACGATAGACCTTGCCGGTGGGGTCGGACATCTTCGAGATCTCCATCAACGTCTTCATGCCGGGCGCATCGCCGCCCCAACTCACCGCGGTGCGCAGCGGGAAGATCACGCCGTTGGCCGCATCGCCCGCGGTCTTGGCCGCATTCTCGTCCATGCCCCAGACGTTGCCGAGGAACTGGATCTCGACGCCGGCGGTCTTGCAGGCCTTCATCACCGAGATGTTGGAGGCGGCGGTGTTGCCGAGATAGGCGTAGTTGGCGCCCGAGGATTTCAGGCTCAGGCACTGTGCGCTGTAGTCACCCGGCGTGAGGGCGAACACCAGCGGCGGCAGAACCTCGAAGCCGAGCTCCTGCGCCATGGCTTCACCGGCGGCCTTCGGCGCGTTCGGATAAGGATGGTTGGCGCCCATGTGCACGAATTTCGGCTTGCCGGGCTTGCCCTTGGCCTTCCAGTCCTCGGCCGCCCACATCAGCATCGCGCGCAGTGCGTCCGAATAGCTCGGGCCATAGAAGAAATTGTAAGGAGCGGGCTTCGCCTTGCCGCTGACGCCTTCGGGATCGGTGAGGGCGGCGGCATAGGAGCCGGACATGTCGGGGATCTTGTCCTGGGCAAGGAAGCCGGTCAGCGCTTCGGTGTCGGCGGTGCCCCAGCCCATGATCGCGGCGACCTTGGAGTCGGGCGCCGACCACTTCTTGTAGAGCGCGATCGCGCGCGGCACCTGGTAGCCATAGTCGTTGGTATCGACATTGAGCTGCTTGCCGCCGACGCCGCCGTTCTTGTTGACCCAGGCGAAGGTGTCGGCGACGGCCTGGCCATAGGGCGTGCCGACGTCCGAGGTGCCGCCGGAATAATCGGCGAGATGTCCGATCGCGATCTGCGCCTGCGCGCTCGCCGAGAATGCGGCGATCGCAAGCACGAGCGATGCGGTGCTCAAAAGGGACTTTGTCGTCATGGGTCGGTTCCTCCTGTTTATTGTTTAAGTGAAGTTGCCCGCCTCAATGCGAGAACGGGTAGAGTTTCCAATACGCCTTGATCTGCCGCCAGCGATGCGCGAGCCCGTCAGGCTCGAACATCAGGAATGCGATGATGATCACCCCGATCGCGATCTCGCGCAGGAAGGTGATGTTGTTGTTGAGCGAGAGCGCCTGGTCGATCGCGCCGCCCTTCAGTTGATGGCTCAGCCACTCCATCGATTCCGGCAGCAGCACCACGAAGGCGGTACCCATCAGCGTGCCCATGATCGAGCCGGTGCCGCCGATGATGATCATAGCGAGGAACAGGATCGAACGCTCGATACCGAAGCCCTCCTGCGACACCACGAGCTGGTAATGCGCATAGAGCGCGCCGGCGATGCCGGCGAAGAAGGCGGCTAGCCCGAACGACAGCGTCCGGTACTTGGTGAGGTTGATGCCCATGATCTCGGCGGAGAGATAATGGTCGCGGATCGCCACCAGCGCGCGGCCGTCACGGGTGCGCATCAGATTGGTGACGAGGACGTAGCTCACGAGCACATAGGCCAGCACGACGTAGAAGTACTGCCGGTCGCCGCGCAGCGTATAGCCGAAGATCGAGAAGGGCGCGGCGCTCGCCGGCACCGAGCCGCCGGAGAACCATTCGGCGCGCGAGAAGAAGTCGAGCAGGATGTATTGCGCGGCCAGCGTCGCAATGACGAGGTAGAGACCTTTCAGCCGCGCCGCCGGAATGCCGAAGATCAGCCCGACCAGCGCAGTGACGATGCCAGCGAGCGGAATTGCGAAGAACACCGGGATCGGCGCGTTGTTGGAAATGTAGGCGGAGGTAAATGCGCCGAGCAGGAAGAAGGCGGCGTGCCCGATCGAGATCTGGCCGGTGAAGCCGACCAGGATGTTGAGGCCGAGCGCCGCGATCGAGAAGATGCCGATCTGGATCAGGACGCTGAGCCAGTAGCCGCTGAAGAATTGCGGCGCGAGGCACAGCAGCGCAACGCCTGCGATTGCGAAGTTGCGGCTGGTGGTCGTCGGGAAGATCGTGGTGTCGGCCGCGTAGGAGGTGCGGTAATCACCAGCGGGGATGAGGGCAGGGCCGGCCATAGGTCAGATCCGCTCGATGTCGTGGGTGCCGAACAGGCCGTAGGGCTTGATCATCAGCACGATGATGAGGACGTAGAACGGTGCGATCTCGTAGAGATTGCCCCAGTGCAGATACTCGCTGTCGACATATTGCGCGACGTTCTCGAGCAGGCCGATGATGATGCCGCCGAGCACCGCGCCGCCGACGGAATCGAGGCCGCCGAGGATCGCCGCCGGGAACACCTTGATGCCGTAGGCGGCAAGGCCCGAGGACACGCCATTCACGACGGCAACGACGACGCCGGCGACGGCCGATACCGTCGCCGAGATCGCCCAGGCCATCGCGAACACGCTCTTGACGGAGATGCCGAGCGACTGCGCGACCTGCTGGTTGAACGCGGTGGCGCGCATCGCAAGGCCGTATTTGGAGGCGCGGAAGAACCAGGCCATGCCGATCATCATGGCGACCGAGACGACGAGGCTCATGACATAGACGGTCTGGATCTGGAGCCCGAACAGGCTGACCGACTGGCTCTCGAAAATGCGCGGGAACGGCTGTGGATTGACGCCGAACATCCACTTCAGCGTCGCCTGCAGCACGGTGGAGAGGCCGATCGTCACCATGATCACCGAGATGATGGGCTCGCCGATCATCGGACGCAGGATCAGCACCTGGATCGCGATGCCGAACGCGAACATGAACACCAGCGTGATCGGCATGCCGATCCAGAACGGCACCTGGTATTTTGCCAGCAGTGCCCAGCACACCCAGGCGCCGACCAGCAGCAATTCTCCTTGCGCGAAATTGACGACCTGCGTCGCCTTGTAGATCAGCACGAACGACATCGCGACCACGCCGTAGAGCGTGCCGACCACGAGGCCATTGACCAGGAGCTGAATGAGGAAGGCCGTGTTCATGTGATCTGCTGTCCTTCGCCTCTCCCCGCCTGCGGGGAGAGTCCGGCGCGCGGAACGCGCGGCGGGTGAGGGGGAGTCTCCGCATGCGAGGTGCTGAGGCGAAGAGCTGGGGCGTGCCGTTCTGCCTGGCTCATTCCGCCGCCTCCGCCATGTGCCCATGGCCGCCGAGGTCCACCACACGCAACGTGGTGCGCACCCGCTGCGTGGTGCCGTCCTGGAAGCGGATCACGGTGTCGACGGGAATATCCGCGACGCCGCGGTAGATGGCGTCGATAATCCCTTCATACTTCTCGTTGATGACGCTGCGGCGGACCTTTCTGGTCCGCGTAAGCTCGCCATCGTCGGCATCCAGCTCCTTGTAGAGCAGCAGAAAGCGCGAGATGCGCTGGGCCGGCGGCAGCGTGGCGTTGACGGTCTCGACCTCCTTCTGCAGCAGGGCGTAAACCTCGGGCCGCGAGGCGAGGTCGCTGTAGGTGGTGAAGGAGAGCCGGTTCTTTTCCGCCCATTTCGAGATGATGGAGTAGCGGATACAGATCATCGCCGCGAGCGCGTCGCGGCCGGCGCCCAGCACCACGGCCTCCGCAATATAGGGCGAGAATTTCAGCTTGTTCTCGATGAATTGCGGCGAGAAGCGCTCGCCGCGCGAAGTCTCGGCGAGATCCTTGATGCGGTCGATGACGACGAGCTGCTGGTCGGCGTTGAAATAGCCGGCGTCGCCGGAGCACATCCAGCCGTCCTTGATGTCGGCGACGCTGGCCTCGGGATTCTTGTAATAGCCGAGGAACATGTTGGGGTGCCGCACCACGATCTCACCGACGCCGTGGACGTCGGCATTGTCGATGCGGATCTCGATGCTGTCGGCCATCGGCACGCCGGTTGTGTCCGGGTCGACCTTGCTCTCGGGATGCAGCGTATAGGCCCCCAACAGCTCGGTCTGGCCGTAGAGCGTGCGCAGCGGGACGCCCATGGCCTGAAAGAATTTGAATGTTTCGGGGCCGAGCGCTGCGCCGCCGGTGGCGGCCGACCGCAGGCGGGTGAAGCCGAGGCGGTCGCGTAGCGCACGGAACAGGATGGCGTCGGCAAAGCCCGAGCGCTTGCCCTGTTCGAGCGCGGCAAGACCCGACTTCATGCCGATGTCGAACAGGCGCTGCTTGAAGGGCGTTGCGTCCATCACCTTGGCGCGGACGTCGGCCGCGATTGATTCCCAAACCCGTGGGGCAAAGAGCACGAAGGTCGGCGCGATCTCGCGCAGATCGTTCATCATCGTGTCGGGCTCTTCGACGAAGTTGATCTTCATCCGGCACAACAGGCCTTTGCCGAGCACGTAGACCTGCTCCATGATCCAGGGCAGCGGCAGCACCGAAACGTATTCGTCATCGGGTCCCTTCGGATCGAAGGCGAGATACGTCGCGCAATGGCCGAGCACGCGCCCGGCCGCGAGCATCGCGAGTTTCGGATGCGAGGTGGTGCCTGACGTCGTGCAGAGGATCGCGACGTCCTCTCCCTTGGTCGCATCGACCAGCCTGTCGTAGAGCTCCGGCTCCCGCGCAGCACGTTCCCGGCCGAGCTCGGCAAACTTCTCGGCCGACATCAGCCGGGGGTCGTCATATTTCCGCATCCCGCGCGGATCGGAATAGATGATGTGCTTGAGCTTGGGCACACGCTCGGCAAGGGTGAGCAGCTTGTCGACCTGCTCCTCGTCCTCGGCGAAGACCAGCTGCGCCTCGCCATAGTTGAGGAGATAGGAGGCCTCCTCGTCCAGCACGTCTCGATAAAGTCCGAGGCTGAGACCGCCGATGGCGTGGGTGGCGACTTCCGCCGCGACCCAGTCCGGCCGGTTGTCGCCGATGATGCCGACGACATCACCGCGGCCAAGGCCGAGCTCGACCAGGCCGAGCGCGAAATCGCGCACCCGTGTCTGGTAGTCGTTCCAGGTGAAAATGCGCCAGAGCCCGAGATCCTTCTCGCGCAATGCGATCTCGTTGCCGTGCTCCTTCGCGTTGAGCCGGAGTATTTTCGGATAGGTGTCGGCCTGCGCGACGCGGCCTGCGTAATCCATCATGCCGCGCTCTCCTGCGCCGGCGGAGCATCGTCGGGATCGACCAGCACCTCGTCCTCCTCGCCGAGATAGGCGCGCCTGACGTGGGGATCGGCGAGCACGGTGGCCGGATCGCCTTCGGCGATCTTCTTGCCGAAATCCAGCACCATGACGCGATGGGAGATGTCCATCACCACGCCCATGTCGTGCTCGATCATCACCACCGTCATCCCGAACTCCTCGTTGAGATCGACGATGTAGCGGGCCATGTCCTCCTTCTCCTCGAAGTTCATGCCGGCCATGGGCTCGTCGAGGAGAATGAGACGCGGCTCCAGCGCCATGGCGCGGGCGAGCTCGACGCGCTTGCGCAGGCCGTAGGAGAGAGTGCCCGCGGTCGCCTTGCGCACCGACTGCAGGTCGAGGAAGTCGATGATCTCCTCGACCTTGCGGCGGTGCTCGAGCTCTTCCTTGCGCGCGCCGGTGAGCCAGTACAGCGAGCCCGTCAGGAAATTGTTCTTCAGGAGGTGATGGCGGCCGACCATGATGTTGTCGAGCACGCTCATATGGTGGAATAGCGCCAGGTTCTGGAAGGTGCGGCCGATGCCAAGCGAGGCGCGGGCGTTCGGCGTCAAACCGGTGATGTCGCGGCCACGGTAGAAGAGCTGGCCTTCGGTCGGCTTGTAGCGACCGGAAATACAGTTCACGATCGAGGTCTTGCCGGCGCCGTTGGGGCCGATGATCGAGAACAGCTCGCCCTCCCTAATGGCGAAGCCGACGTCGGTCAGCGCTCGAACACCGCCGAATCGCAAGGACACGCCGCGCACTTCAAGACTGGTAGCCACCAAACGTATCCCTCCCGGTCATGGCGCATTTTAGCGGCGCTCTTCGTCCGTTCTGTCGAGCGATCCTAGTACGGCGGTGACGGTGAGGCCATGCATCAGATGGTCTCGACCGGAGCCGCGCACTCTCGTTCCCGTTTGGGATCGAAAGCCGTATCGCCCGAGGTGGTTCTCAATAGGGGAAAGCGCTATTTTGAAATGTCTCCCGGCTGACAATTCTGCGACAAAGTTTGCAGGGCGGCAGCGGCGTTCATCTTTGGTCGAATGGCGGTCGAAACCATCATGTTGCAATGCAGCAGAAGGCGGAGTGTCGAAACGGTGCGGCTGGCCGCGAGATCATGATTTCAGAAGATCATCTTAAGCGCGTCGCCGCCTGGTCGCGCGAGCTCACGCAAGCGGAGATCGAGGTCGCGCGTGCCGGAATCACGGAGCGGTCCTTCGGCACCGGCGAGACCGTGTTCATGCGCGGTGACGTTTTTGGCTATTGGGCCGGCATGGTGAGCGGCCTGGCCCGCATGGGCGGGGTCTCGCGCGACGGCAAGGAGACCAGCCTTGCCGGGCTGACGGCGGGGGCCTGGTTTGGCGAGGGCAGCGTGCTCAAGAACGAGCCGCGCCGCTATGACGTGGTCGCACTGCGCGACAGCCGCGTCGCGCTGATGGAGCGCAGTGCCTTCATGTGGCTGTTCGAGAACAGCGTCGGCTTCAACCGCTTTCTGGTGCGCCAGCTCAATGAGCGGCTCGGCCAGTTCATCGGCATGCTCGAGGTCAACCGCACGCTGGATGCCACCGCTCGCCTCGCCCGCAGCATTGCTTCGCTGTTCAACCCGATCCTCTATCCCGAATCGACCACCCATCTGGAGATCACCCAGGAGGAGATCGGGGCGCTCTCCGGCATGTCCAGGCAGAACGCCAACCGCGCGCTGAACCGACTGGAGAAAGAGGGGCTGCTGCGGCTGGAGTATGGCGGCGTCACCATCCTCGATATCGAGCGGCTGCGCGGGTACGGGGACTAGGGCGGATATTCGTCACCGCGCATTGGCGGGGGCATGGACCGGCCAGAGGTCGGCGCGCCAACGCACCGCGATCGCCAGCATCGCGAAGAAGCCCGCGGCGGCATAGAGCGAGCCCGTCGCGGAATAGCCGATGATGTCGATAAGGCTGCCGGCCGCGAGCAGTCCGATCGGCAAGCCATAGATCACCATCATGCGCACGCCCATGACGCGGCCTCGCAGATGTGCGCTCGCGGTGCGCATCAGAATGACGGCGGCCGAGATCATCGACATGCTCTGGGCGATGCCGGCGAGAACGAGGCAGGCCATCGCCACCGGCATGGTCCTGACCTCGACGAATACCAGCAGCATGGCGTACCAGACCAGCGTCGCGCCGATCAGAAGCCGGGCAATGCGCACTCCACTGACCAGGCTGAGCGTGATGGAGCCGATCAGCGAGCCGACGGCGAAGCTCGCCGAGAGATAGCCGAGGCCGGTCTGGTCGGTATGAAAGATCTCCCGCGCGATGTAGGGCAACAATCCGCCCGTGAAGGGAAATGCGGTGAGATTGGCCAGGAAGGCGACGCACAGCGCCGCGCGCATTCCCGGGCCATTCCAAGCGTAGACGATGCCTTCCTTGAGGTCGCCCAGCAATCTCGAAATGGCGTGGCTGTTCGCCGGGAGATTGCTCGTGGTGACGGACTTTTCCGGGCGGGTCAGACAGAGCATCAGAAGAGCGGCCATGAGGTAGAGTCCGGCAATCGCTACATACACGAGGCCAATTCCAAGGACGGCGAACAGCCCGGCGCCCGTCAATGCTCCCGCGATGCGCGCACTGTCCTGGGTCGTGCGCGCAACGCTGATGGCGCCGACCAGTTGCTCGGCCGGCATGATCTCGGCAAGCAGTGCGCCCCGGACGCCGAGATCCGAAGGGCGGATCAGCCCCATGATCGCGACGATGATCATGACGCTCAGCGGCGACAGGTGACCGGTCAGCGCCAGGACCATGATGGTCGACGACAGCGCCGTATAGGCAAGACGCATCACGACCAGGAGATCGCGATGGCCCATGCGGTCGCCGATCATGCCGAACACGGGCGCGACCAATGTTCCGACGAACTGGAGTGAAGCAAGCACGGTGAGCAGCAGCACCGAGCCGGTCTCGACCAGGATGTACCAGCCGAGCACCAGCGTCTCGACCTCGAAGGCCCAGGAGGTGAGCAGGTCGGACGGCCACTGGAAGCGATAGTTGCGGATGCGGAATGGCGCGAGCGCCGAAGGTCGTGCGGTGGCGCTCACGACGCGATGACGCGTGTCATGGCGATTCCCTTGCCCTTGTTGTTTCTTCTTGCGGTCGCGCAACCTAGCGCCGGCGATGCTTGTGTCAATCGCAGCCGCCGCAGGCCGCCCCCACGCTTGGCTCTTAGCTCGCCGCGGCTCTCGGCTTCCGCTCCGCCAGCGCCGCGGCCATCGCCGAGATCAACGGACGCATGAAATACGCTTCATCCGCCGGCGAGACGTCCGTGCGCAGACCGTGCGCGGCGAGTTCACCGGAGACCGCCGGCCCCACCGAGGCGATCAACGTACGTTCGAGGCCTGCACGCAGTTTCGCTTCTGCGCCATGCGCTTTCGCGGCCTCGATCAGGCGGCGGACTTGGCCGAGATTGGTCAGCGCGACGGAATCGATCCGCCCCTCGGCCATGGCGTCGATGGCGGCGACGATGTTGGCATCCGCCGCCTTGGAATCGTAGACATAGGGCAGCACGGTATCGACGGCGGCGCCCTGCGCGGCCAGCGCGCCGGTCAGCGCGCCGTGGTCCTTGTCTGGATAGAGCTGGAGACCGAGGCGTCGTCCTTTCAGGTCGAGCCTGGCCAGCATCTCGATCACGCCCTCGGTGGTCGGCTTCTCTGTGGTCTGCTGTGCTTCGAGACCGATCTCGCGCAGCGCCTTGCCGGGCTTCGGGCCGCGGGTGAATTTTCGCGCTTTGGCGAGTGCCGCGACAAGGGCGGTGTCGAGCCCGCGGGCACCGGCGAGCTTCATGATCCGGCGCAGGCCTTCGCCCGTCATCAGCACGAGATCGTCGAAGGGCTTGTCGATGGCGCGGCGAATCCAGGCCTCCACTGGAGCCGGGTCCGGCGCATCATGGATGGTAAACATCGGGCATTGCACGACATCGGCGCCTTGCTCGACCAGAAGCTTCGAAAACTGCGCCTCCTCCCGCGTTTCCAGAATTAGTATGCGGTAGCCGTTCAAGCGGTCGGCCATGGGTATGCTCCGGTCATGAATTGCAATCGTCCGTTCATCCTGACTCTGCGCCCGGGATTGGCGCAAGGGCGGGGTCGGTGCTAGAGCAGGGCGCAAATCGCGGATAGTTCCGCTGCACAAACCTTCATCAAGAGCCATGCCCGACCATCAATATGTCCTGACCCTGTCCTGTCCGGATCGCCCCGGCATCGTCTCGGCGGTGTCGACGTTCCTTGCCCACAACGGACAGAACATCCTCGACGCCCAGCAGTTCGACGACGTCGAGACCGAGAAGTTCTTCATGCGGGTGGTGTTCACAGCGGCCGATCTTGCCGTGGAACTGTCGGCGCTCCAGACCGGCTTTGCCGCGATCGCCGAGCGTTTCGGCATGGAGTGGCAGATGCGCGACCGCGCTGCGCATCGCAAGGTGATGCTGCTGGTGTCGAAATCCGACCATTGCTTGGTCGACATCCTCTATCGCTGGCGCACCGGCGAATTGCCGATGATCCCGACCGCGATCGTCTCCAACCATCCGCGCGAAGTCTATGCCGGGCTCGATTTCGGCGGCATCCCGTTCCACCATCTGCCCGTGACCAAGGAGACCAAGCGCGAGCAGGAGGGCCAGATCATGGACCTCGTCGGCAAGACGAAGACCGATCTGGTGGTGCTCGCCCGCTACATGCAGATCCTGTCGGACGATCTCTCGGCAAAGCTGTCGGGGCGCTGCATCAACATCCACCACTCGTTCCTGCCGGGCTTCAAGGGCGCAAAGCCCTATCACCAGGCGCATGAGCGCGGTGTCAAGCTGATCGGTGCTACCGCGCACTACGTCACGCGCGATCTCGACGAGGGCCCGATCATCGATCAGGACGTCGAGCGCATCAGCCATCGCGACACGCCGGAAGATCTGGTCCGGAAGGGCCGGGACATCGAGCGCCGCGTGCTGGCACGGGCCATCCGTTACCATCTCGACGATCGCGTCATCCCCAACGGCCGCAAGACGGTGGTGTTCGTGGATTAGCGAATGGGGAGTGGCGAGTAGCGAATGGAAGAGGGGTATATTCGCCACTCCCTATTCGCCATTCGCTCCGTTAGCGCACCGGGCTCCCCGATGTCGTCCCCGCTGTACCCTTCTGGGCCTGCTCTTCCTTCTCGCGATCCGCGGCCGGCAGCAGGCGCTTGCGCTCGCGTTCCTTCATGTAGGCCTCGTATTGCGGCGTGCCCGGTCGCGGCGGTGCATCGGCGGGCAGGCCGCCGGCCCATTGCGGGACGTAGTCGCCCATGCCGGCGGATAGTTTTTCGTTGACCGTCCCGCAGCCGGACAGCCCCGCGGCAAGTGCAACGAGGACGAGGGCGGAACGAAGAGTCTTGGGCATGGTGTACGCGTTCGGTCATTGGACGCCAGCTCGGGCCGGCGCGAATAGGAGTAGCCTTCAACAAGGTAAAATAGACTTATTCGAGGTAGGTAATTTGTTACCGAGTTGCGGCTCGCTGAGGCGTGTGGATGTACAGATTCTGCAAAAGAAAGGCGAAATCCTCCATGCACGCGATCCATCGCATTTCTAGACTTGGTGCGAGGCTCGCGACAACATGGCTTGTCCGCGGCAGGGGTTTTCGTTGACAAGTCCATTTTGTTTGTACATTCGTACAAATGAAGGCGGTTAGGAGCGGGTTGCTCAAGCTGCTCCGACGCAACCGTAGCACCGCGTCCGGTCGATCGGTCTTCGGAACACTCGGGTTGCGCCGAAGGGCCGCCGAACGTCCGATTGACAAGCAGGGCGCGAAAGACGCCCATGTGGCGCCCCGCACTCGCGCGCGGTCTAAAGGTCAAGGCAAGGGCCGGGCACTCGGTCCAGGGCACAAGAGTCAGGAATGAAGGGGAGGGACATCTGATGTTCGAACGCAAACAACTGTCGCATAGGGCGACTTGGGCCGCTGCCGTTGCCGCCATTGCAGGCCTTGCCGGCCTCGCGTCCGCCAAGGCCGCGGACAGCGTCAAGGTCGGCCTGATCCTGCCGATGACGGGCGGCCAGGCCTCGACCGGCAAGCAGATCGAGAACGCGATCAAGCTCTACATGCAGCAGAAGGGCGACACCGTCGCCGGCAAGAAGATCGAGATCATCGTCAAGGACGATGCTGCGATCCCGGACAAGACCAAGACCGCCGCGCAGGAGTTGATCGTCAACGACAAGGTCAATTTCATCGCCGGCTTCGGCGTGACGCCGGCCGCGCTTGCTGCCGCGCCGCTCGCCACGCAGGCCAAGATTCCGGAAATCGTGATGGCAGCCGGCACTTCCATCATCACCGAGCGCTCGCCCTATATCGTGCGCACCAGCTTCACGCTGGCGCAGTCCTCGACAATCATCGGCGATTGGGCGGCGAAGAATGGCATCAAGAAGGTCGCGACCCTGACTTCGGACTACGCGCCGGGCAATGACGCGCTCAATTTCTTCAAGCAGCATTTCACGGCTGGCGGCGGCGAGGTGGTCGAAGAGGTCAAGGTGCCGCTGCAAAACCCGGACTTCGCGCCGTTCCTCCAGCGCATGAAGGACGCCAAGCCCGACGCCATTTTCGTGTTCGTGCCGGCGGGCCAGGGCGGCAACTTCATGAAGCAGTATGCCGAGCGGGGCCTCGACAAGGCCGGCATCAAGGTGATCGGGCCCGGCGACGTCACCGATGACGACCTTCTCAACAACATGGGCGACGCCGTGCTCGGCACCGTCACCGCGCACCTTTATTCCGCGGCGCATCCCTCGCAGATGAACAAGGACTTCGTCGCAGCCTACAAGAAGGCCTTCGGCAACCGTCCGGGCTTCATGGCCGTGGGCGGCTATGACGGCATTCATCTGATCTACGAGGCGCTGAAGAAGACGGGCGGCGACACGGACGGCACCAAGCTTGTCGAGGCCATGAAGGGGATGAAGTGGGAAAGCCCGCGCGGCCCGATCTCGATCGATCCGGAGACGCGCGACATCGTGCAGAACATCTACATCCGCAAGGTCGAGAAGGTCGACGGCGAACTCTACAACGTCGAGTTCGCGACCTTCGAAGCCGTCAAGGACCTCGGCAAGACCAAGAAGTGACGCGCGAAAGCGCGTCATCCCGGAGCGCGCTTGGCGCGCATCCGGGATCTCGAGATTGTTGAAACGAGATTCCGGGTTCAGCGCTCCGCGCTGCCCCGGAATGACGAGCGATTACCAAGGTTCAGCCGCCCCCGATGACCGCAATCCTCACCAACCTGTTCGATGGCGTTGCCTACGGCATGCTGCTGTTCGTGCTCGCCTGCGGGCTCGCGGTCACGCTCGGCCTGATGAACTTCGTCAATCTCGCCCACGGCGCCTTCGCCATGGCCGGCGGTTATGTCTGCATGGTGCTGGTCAACCGGATGGGCTGGCCGTTCTTCGCCGCGCTGCCACTCGCTTTCGTCTCCGCAGCCGCAATCGGCATCGTGCTCGAGCGCACGCTGTACCGCCACCTCTATGCGCGCAGCCATCTCGACCAGGTGCTGTTCACGATCGGCCTGACCTTCATGTCGGTGGCAGCCGTGGACTACATCCAGGGCTCTTCGCGCGTCTTCATCAATTTGCCGGCCGCGCTCCAGGGCCAGTTCGACCTGTTCGGCGTCGGCATCGGCCGTTACCGGCTGATGATCATCGTGATCTGCGGCCTGCTCACCATCGCGCTTCAGATGGTGCTGGCCAAAACGCGTTTCGGCAGCCGCCTGCGCGCCGCGGTCGACGATCCGCGCGCTGCGAGCGGCCTCGGCATCAATGTGCCGCAGGTGTTCGCCTTCACGTTCGCCTTCGGATGCGGGCTCGCCGGCCTCGGCGGCGCGCTCAGCGCCGAGATCCTCGGCCTCGACCCATATTTTCCGCTGAAATTCATGATCTACTTCCTGATCGTGGTCACCGTGGGCGGCTCCTCTTCGATCACCGGCCCGTTCCTGGCATCGCTCCTGCTCGGCATCGGCGACGTCGCCGGCAAGTATTACGTGCCGAAGATGGGACCGTTCGTGATCTACACCATGATGATCGTGATCCTGATCTGGCGCCCGAACGGCTTGTTCGGCCGCACGGCCGCGCGTTGAGTTCGCCGATGAGCGCTTCTTCCGACGTCGGTTATCACGCCCAGCGCCAGGCGCGGTGGCACTATGGCGAAATCGCCTTCTGGCTGATCGTGCTGGCTTGCGGTTTCGCATTTCCGACGCGCTATCTGATCATGACCGATATCCTGCGGCTGGCGCTTTTCGCGATGTCGCTCGATCTCATCCTCGGCTACGCCGGCATCGTCTCGCTCGGTCACGCCGCCTTCTTCGGGGTCGGCGCCTATGCCGCGGGACTGCTTGCCTTGCACGGCATCGTCAACGAGCCCGTGCTGGCGCTGATCGTCGCCGGTCTTGCCGCGATGGTGCTCGGCTTTGCCACCAGCTTCCTGGTGATCCGCGGCGTCGACCTGACGCGCCTGATGGTCACGCTCGGTATCGCGCTGCTGCTGGAAGCGCTCGCCGAGCGCTTCTCCAACATCACGGGCGGCACCGACGGCCTGCAGGGCATCGAGATGCAGCCGATCTTCGGCGAAATCCCGTTCGACATGTTCGGCAAGACCGGCTTCTTCTATTCGCTGGCCGTTCTGTTCCTGCTGTTCCTGTTCGCCCGCCGCGTCGTGAATTCGCCGTTCGGCCTGTCGCTGCGCGCGATCAAGAACAATCCGCTCCGGGCCGCCGCCATCGGCATTCCGGTCAACCGCCGCCTGATCGCGATCTACACGCTTGCTGCGTTCTATGCCGGCATCGCGGGCGCGCTGTTCACCCAGACCACCGCGATCGCCTCGCTCGATGTGTTCGCCTTCGAGCGATCCGCCGACTTGATGCTGGTGCTCGTCATCGGTGGCACCGGCTATCTCTATGGCGGGCTGATCGGCGCGGTGGTGTTCCGCCTGCTCCAGGAGTTGTTCTCGACCATCACCCCGCAATACTGGCAGTTCTGGATCGGCCTCGTGCTGGTCGTGATCGTGCTGGTCGGTCGCCAGCGGCTGCATCGCTGGGTGCTGTATGTGCCGAATCTGGTGATCAAGCAGGTCGCCGGGCGCAAGGCCGTGGTCGCCGTGCCGGAGAGCGACGCATGACCATCGCGCTCGAAACGAAGAACCTCGAAAAGCAGTTCGGCGGCCTTCGCGTCACCCGCGATCTGTCCTTGAGGATCGAGCAGGGCGCCCGCCACGCGTTGATCGGCCCGAACGGCGCCGGCAAGACCACCGTCATCAACCAGCTCACCGGGGTGCTCAAGCCGAATTCAGGCCGCATCCTGCTCGAAGGCCAGGACATCACCGACCTGCCCGTGCACAAGCGCGTGCTGCGCGGCCTGTCGCGCACCTTCCAGATCAATCAGCTCTATCCCGACCTGACCCCGCTCGAGACCATCGGCCTTGCCGTTTCCGAGCGTCTCGGCCATGGCGGCGACTGGTGGCGGCGGATGGGCACGCGCAGCGACGTCAATGACGAGATCGCCGAACTCCTGACACGCTTCCACCTGCTCGACGTCATGAACGAGCAGACCGTGACGCTGCCCTACGGCAAGCAGCGCCTGCTCGAGATTGCGGTCGCCATTGCGGCCAAGCCGCGCGTGCTGCTGCTCGACGAGCCCGCCGCCGGCGTGCCCGAAAGCGAGCGCCATGACATTCTCGCCGTCGTCGGTGCGCTGCCGCGCGACGTCACCGTGCTCTTGATCGAGCACGACATGGACCTCGTATTCTCCTTTGCCGACCGCATCTCCGTGCTGGTCTCCGGTGCGCTGCTGACGGAGGGGGCACCCGAGCAGGTCGCGCACGATCCGCAGGTGAAGGCCGTCTATCTCGGCGAGGAGGCGGTCAATGTCTGACCTGCTCGCGATCGATTCCCTGCGCGCCGGCTACGGCGAGGCCGTGGTGCTGCCGAAGATGAGCTTGCGCCTCGCCGAGGGCCAGGTGTTGGCGCTGCTCGGGCGCAACGGCACCGGCAAGACCACGCTGATCAATTCCATTGTTGGCGTCACGCGCCGCTTCGCAGGCAGCATCGCGCTCGCCGGCACCGATATCACCTTGCTTCGACCCGACCAGCGGGCGCGCGCCGGCATCGGCTGGGTGCCGCAGGAGCGCAATATCTTTCGCTCGCTCACGGTGGAAGAGAACATGACCGCGGTGGCGCAGCCCGGTCCCTGGACGGTCGAGAAGGTCTACGAGATGTTCCCGCGACTGAAGGAGCGGCGCAGCAACTTTGGCAACCAGCTCTCCGGTGGCGAGCAGCAGATGCTGGCGATCGGCCGCGCACTCACCCTCAACCCGAAAGTCCTGCTGCTGGACGAGCCGACCGAGGGTCTTGCCCCCATCATCGTCGAGGAACTGCTGAAGGCGATCGGGACCATCACCCGGGCGGGCGGCATCTGCTCGATCATCGTCGAGCAGAATGCTCAAAAGATTCTGGGGCTGGCCGACCGCGTTGTGATATTGGAGCGCGGAACGATCGTCCACGACGCCCCGAGTGCCGCGCTGAAGGCCGACCCTTCGGTCCTGGAACGCCACCTCGGCGTCGCAGGGGCGGCGGCCCACTAATTCTTCGCTTCTCCCCGCTTGCGGGGAGAAGGAGTACAACGAGCGCCGACTGAAAATTCGGGAGAAACAAGAAATGCAGCGAACCAGAGCCCCCTTCCGCGCCGACGAGGTCGGCAGTCTCTTGCGTCCGGCCAAGATCAAGGAGGCGCGCGCCAGGCTCGAGAAGGGCGAGATCTCGGCCGACGATCTGCGCAAGATCGAAGATTTGGAGATCGAGAAGGTCGTGCACAAGCAGGCCTCGATTGGCCTGAAGCTCGCGACCGACGGCGAATTCCGCCGCTCCTGGTGGCATTTCGACTTCCTGGCCAAGCTCACCGGCTGCGAGCTGTTCCACCCCGAGAGCGGCATCCAGTTCGCGGGCGTGCAGACCCGTCACGATGCGGTCCGCGTCATCGGCAAGCTCGACTTCCCCGACAACCATCCGATGCTGGATCACTTTCGCTTTCTGAAGAAGTACGCCGACCAGGCCCACGTCACCGCCAAGATGACGATCCCGTCGCCGGCGGTGCTGCACTTCCGCGGCGGCCGCAAGTCGATCTCCAAGGACGTCTATCCCGATCTCGACGCCTTCTACGAGGACCTGGGCAAGACGTACCGCAAGGCGGTGAAGGCGTTCTACGATGCCGGCTGCCGCTATCTCCAGTTCGACGATACCGTCTGGGCCTATCTCTGTTCGCAGGACGAATTGCAGAAGGCGCGTGAGCGCGGCGACAATCCCGACGGTCTCCAGCAGATCTATGCGCGCATCATCAACTACGCGCTGGCCGAGAAGCCCGCCGACATGGTGGTGACGACGCATGTCTGCCGCGGCAATTTCCGCTCCACCTGGATCTCCTCTGGCGGCTACGAGCCGGTCGCCGAGACCATGCTCGCCGGCACCAATTACGACGGCTACTTCCTCGAATACGACAGCGACCGCGCCGGCGGCTTCGAGCCGCTGCGCTTCCTGCCCAAGGGCAACAAGGTCGTCGTGGTCGGCGTCATCACCTCGAAGTTCGGTGAGCTCGAGAAGAAGGACGACATCAAGCGCCGCCTGGAAGAAGCCGCCAAGTTTGCCCCGCTGGAGCAACTCGCACTCTCGCCGCAATGCGGCTTTGCCTCGACGGAAGAGGGCAACGTCCTCTCCGAGGAGGAGCAGTGGGCCAAGCTCAGCCTTGCGGTCGAGATCGCGAAGGAAGTGTGGGGCAATTGACGCGCACGCGCTCCGGCGCACGAGTATGGCGAAACCTCACCACATACTGTCGTTCCCCGCGAAAGCGGGGAATCCAGTAGGCCGCGGCTTCCCGGCTCAATCAATGACGCCACAGATTACTGGATCGCCCGGTCCAAACGTCAGGCCGGACGATGACAACTGAGGGTGGGGCGAGAGCTGCGAGTCGTAGCAAACCCCTCCGTCACTTCTCGGCCAGATCGATCTCCCCCTGCAGCGGCGAGTTCGACCACGGCACCTGATTGCTCCTCGTGGCCGACACCAACCTCAGCCCGCACCCGCGTCAGCATTCTCCTGTACCTCCACGCCCGGCGTGCCGACATGGCGCGAGAGCGGCGGAGCACCGCGAGCTCGCGCCTTCGCCGTCGGCTGGGACCTCGCCCGGCGCGGTCGCGTATCCCATCAGCGGCGGCTTGCCGCAGACGGATCGGGGCGCCGGACGTATGCGCTATTCCCCGAGTGGGCAGAATTTGCTAAGATACGGAACCCAACCCACCTGCCCACTGTGTCCCACCCCATGAAGAACGACGAAATCCTGAGCCAGATCACGGAGTTCTGCCGCAAGGCGGACATGGCGGAATCGACGTTCGGCCGACGCGCGGTGAATGATGGGAAGCTGGTGCATCGCCTGCGCGAGGGAAAGCGCATCACCATCGACACGCTGGAGCGGATCCAGGCCTATATGGCCGCATCGATGGCCGGCGGCATGCCGCCGCCGCGGGGACTTCAGGTCCCGCCCGAAAAGCGCGATCCACGCGGCAATTTCCGGTTCTTCGAGAACCGCCAGAAATACCTGCTGTTCGTCCACACCTGCAGCGAAAAGCGAGTGGTCGCAGACAGGGTCGCGCTGGAACTGGCCTCCATCCATCCGCGCCCGCCGGCCTTGCGCCTGTTCGACGCCGGCGTCGGCGACGGCACGGTGCTGGCGCGGGTGCTGCGCGCAACGCACCAGCGCTTTCCACACATGCCGTTTTATGTCGCCGGCAAGGAGCTCAGTCTGGAGGACCTGCGCCTGACGCTGGAGAAGGTGCCGGATCGCATTTTCGAGCATCCGGCGTCGGTATTCGTCTTCACCAACATGTTTTACGCGGAAGCGCCCTGGCTCACGCCGGCATCGCCTGCTGCGGCGGCCGCCACCGTCTGGCACGAGGTGCCGCTCCGCGGTGCTTCGTCGGGCGAGTTCGAGCAGCAGATCGCGGAGCTGAGGCCGTTCCTGGAGCAGAACTGGCGCGCCGCGATCAGCCCCCGCACCGCCATGCCGCTCTACGAGCGGCCTGTCGTCCTCGTGCTCTATCGCGAGGACCACAGATTCCTTTTGGATTCGACCATTCCGCGGCCGGGCCAGGCCGAGGCCAATTTCGACCTCGTCATCGCTTCCCAGCCTTACCGGGCCCTCTCCTCGGTCAATTTCCGGGCCAAACGCATCATTGCACCCCTGGCGCGAGCGCTTCGGCCAGGGGGGCGGCTGATCGGAATCCACTCCCATGGGCAGGATCCCGGCATGGAAATGATCCAGGCGATCTGGCCGGGAGAAAATCCTTTCTCAGTGAGCCGTCATGAGCTATTGCGCGCAGTTAAATATGAACTTGGATCGGTGGGCCGCGACTTAAACTTTAATGCATACGCGGACAACCGTTCGATCTTCAGGTATGATATGGAAGCGCTGCCCAACGAGGTCACCGGGACTATCGGAACCTCGACGGCCTTTGCAGCGTGGAATGCGGCGGTGTATGTCGCTCAGATTGAGGACGACCGGTTGACGGAAATGACTCAAAACGGCCGCACCCTGGATGCCGCCAGGGACGTGCTGCGAAAGTATAATGGGCTCTGGTTTCTCGACGAATCCTACGTCATCTCGCGCCGGCGTGATTGACATCATCAAAGGTAAACATCGCAAACGCCCGCCAGCTAGCGGCGGAACAAGGGGTTACTGATGCGCGCGTCCTATCTCTTCACCAGCGAGTCCGTGTCCGAGGGCCACCCGGACAAGGTCTGTGACCGGATCTCCGATGAGATCGTCGACCTGTTCTATCGTGAAGGGCCGAAGGCGGGCATCGATCCGTGGGCCATCCGCGCCGCCTGCGAGACGCTCGCGACCACCAACAAGGTGGTGATCGCCGGCGAGACCCGCGGTCCGAAGTCGGTGACCAACGAGCAGATCGAGGGTGTCGTCCGCGGCGCGATCAAGGACATCGGCTACGAGCAGGAAGGCTTTCACTGGAAGACCTGCGACATCGAAATCCTCCTGCATCCGCAGTCGGCCGACATCGCCCAGGGCGTGGACGCGCTTCAGCCGGGCGAGGTCAAGGAAGAAGGCGCGGGCGACCAGGGCATCATGTTCGGTTACGCCACCAACGAGACGCCCGATCTGATGCCGGCGCCGATCTTCTACGCCCACAAGATCCTGCGCCTGATCTCCGAAGCCCGTCACTCCGGCAAGGAGAAGGTGCTGGGCCCGGATTCCAAGAGCCAGGTCACCGTGCAGTACGAGAACGGCAAGCCGGTCGGCGTGCGCGAGATTGTGGTGTCGCACCAGCATCTGGTCGAGGATATCTCGTCCAAGCAGATCCGCGACATCGTCGAGCCCTATGTGCGCGAGGCGCTGCCGAACGACTGGATCACGCCAAAGACGATCTGGCACATCAACCCGACCGGCAAGTTCTTCATCGGCGGTCCTGATGGTGACACCGGTCTCACCGGCCGCAAGATCATCGTCGACACCTATGGTGGCGCGGCCCCGCATGGCGGCGGCGCGTTCTCCGGCAAGGATCCGACCAAGGTCGACCGTTCGGCTGCGTATGCGGCGCGCTACGTCGCCAAGAACATCGTCGCCGCCGGTCTCGCCGACCGGTGCACGCTCCAGCTCGCCTACGCCATCGGCGTGGCGCGTCCGCTGTCGATCTACATCGACACCCACGGCACCGGTAAGGTGTCGGAGGACCAGCTCGAGAAGGCGGCGGCGCAGGCGATGGATCTCACGCCGCGCGGCATCCGCAGCCATCTCGACCTCAACCGTCCGATTTACGCGCGCACCTCGGCCTACGGTCATTTCGGCCGCACGCCCGACAACGAGGGCGGCTTCTCCTGGGAGAAGACCGACCTCGTCGAGCAGCTCAAGCGCGCCCTCTAGTTCTCTTGCGTCATTCCGGGTTCGCTCGTTTCGCGAGCGCCCCGGAATGACCAGCCAACAAACAGGAACCCCCTATGAACGCGAAGCCCGGCTTCACCGATTACATCGTCAAGGACATTTCGCTCGCCGATTTCGGCCGCAAGGAGATCTCGCTCGCCGAGACCGAGATGCCCGGCCTGATGGCCACCCGCGAGGAGTACGGGCCGAAGCAGCCGCTGAAGGGCGCGCGCATCGCCGGCTCGCTGCACATGACGATCCAGACCGCGGTGCTGATCGAAACGCTGGCAGCGCTCGGCGCAGACATCCGCTGGGTCTCCTGCAACATCTATTCGACGCAGGACCACGCCGCGGCCGCGATCGCCGCCGCCGGCATTCCCGTGTTCGCCGTCAAGGGCGAGACGCTGACCGAATACTGGGACTACACCGCAAAGCTGTTCGACTGGCATGGTGGCGGCACGCCGAACATGATCCTCGATGATGGCGGCGATGCCACCATGCTGGTGCATGCCGGCGTCCGCGCCGAGAAGGGCGACACCGCTTTCCTCGACAAGCCGGGTTCGGAGGAAGAGGAGATCTTCTACGCGCTGGTCAAGCGCCTGCTGAAAGAGAAGCCGAAGGGCTATTTCGGCGAGATCGCCAAGAACATCAAGGGCGTCTCCGAAGAGACCACCACGGGCGTGCATCGCCTCTACGAGATGGCCAACAAGGGTACGCTCCTGTTCCCCGCCATCAACGTCAACGACAGCGTCACCAAGTCCAAGTTCGACAACCTCTATGGCTGCCGTGAGTCGCTGGTCGACGGCATCCGCCGCGGCACCGACGTCATGCTGTCGGGCAAGGTGGCGATGGTCGCCGGCTTCGGCGACGTTGGCAAGGGTTCGGCGGCCTCGCTGCGCCAGGCCGGCTGCCGCGTCATGGTCTCGGAAGTCGATCCAATCTGCGCGCTGCAGGCCGCGATGGAGGGCTATGAGGTCGTGACGATGGAAGACGCCGCGCCCCGCGCCGACATCTTCGTCACCGCCACGGGCAACAAGGACATCATCACCATCGAGCACATGCGCGCGATGAAGGATCGCGCCATCGTCTGCAACATCGGTCACTTCGACAACGAGATCCAGATCGCGGCGCTCCGCAATCTGAAGTGGACCAACATCAAGCCGCAGGTCGACGAGATCGAGTTCCCCGACAAGCACCGCATCATCATGCTGTCGGAAGGCCGCCTCGTGAACCTCGGCAATGCCATGGGCCATCCGTCCTTCGTGATGTCGGCGTCCTTCACCAACCAGACGCTGGCTCAGATCGAGCTGTTCGCCAACAACAAGGACGGCAAGTACGAGAAGAAGGTCTACGTTCTGCCGAAGACGCTCGACGAGAAGGTCGCGCGCCTGCATCTCGCCAAGATCGGCGTCAAGCTCACCGAGCTGCGCAAGGACCAGGCCGACTACATCGGCGTCAAGCAGGAAGGCCCGTACAAGTCGGACCACTACCGGTACTGATCTGCTGGTTCGATCGATCTCGACGCGAAGCCCCGGAGCGATCCGGGGCTTCGTTGTTTCGGCGCATGGAATTCGGCTCGCTTTTGAGTTGCTGCACGGCTGATTGCCGATTGACGGCCAGCAGCGGCGGGCGGACACTCGCCGGCGGCGGAGGAAACCATGCAACCAGAACATGTCGACGTGCTGATCGTCGGTGCCGGGCTGTCCGGCATCGGCGCGGGCTATCATTTGCAGACCAAGTGTCCGACCAAGAGCTACGTCATCCTCGAGGGGCGCGACTGCATCGGCGGCACCTGGGACCTGTTCCGCTATCCCGGCATCCGCTCCGACAGCGACATGTTCACGCTCGGCTACTCCTTCAAGCCGTGGACCGATGCAAAGGCGATCGCCGACGGGCCGCAGATCCTGAACTATGTGCGCGAGACCGCAGCCGAGAACGGCATCGACAAGCACATCCGCTATCATCATCGCGTCAAGCGCGCGGAGTGGTCGACACCGGACGCACGCTGGACCGTGGAAGCCGAGCGCATCTCGGGCGAGGGCGCGACCGAGCTCATGCGGTTCACCTGCAGTTTCCTGTTGATGTGCTCGGGTTATTACAAATACGAGGCGGGCTACACGCCGGAGTTCAAGGGCACCGCGGAATTCGCCGGCCGCATCGTGCATCCGCAGAAATGGACCGAGGACATCGACTACGCGGGCAAGCGCGTCGTCGTGATCGGCTCGGGCGCCACGGCGGTGACGCTGGTGCCGGAGCTCGCCAAGAAAGCGGCGCAGGTCACCATGCTCCAGCGTTCGCCGACCTATGTGGTGTCGCGCCCTGCGCAGGATCCCCTCGCCAACAAACTGCGCCGCAATTTGCCGGCGCAGCTCGCCTATCACCTGATCCGCTGGCGCAACGTGATGTGGGGGATGTTCTTCTTCCAGCTCAGCCGGCGCCGTCCGGCCAAGGTGAAGGACCTCATCCTCAAAGGCGTGCAGATGGCGCTCGGCCCCGGCTATGACGTCGCCACGCATTTCACGCCCCGCTACAATCCCTGGGACCAGCGGCTATGCCTCGTTCCCGACGGCGATCTGTTCAAGGCGATCCGCGAACAGCGCGCCGCCGTCGTCACCAGCGAGATCGAGACGTTCACGCGCGACGGCATCCGCCTGAAGGACGGCCGCGAGCTTGCGGCCGACATCATCGTGACGGCGACCGGGCTGGTGCTCCAGGTCGTCGGCGGTCTCGAGGTCAGTGTCGACGGCCGCATCGTCGATTTCGCCAATACGCTGACCTACAAGGGCATGATGTATGCCGACGTGCCCAACATGGCTTCGGCGTTCGGCTATACCAATGCATCCTGGACGCTGAAATGCGATCTCACCTGCGAATATGTCTGCCGGCTCATCAACTACATGGACCGGCACAATTTCCGCCAGTGCATGCCTCACAATGACGACCGCGAGATTGCCGCGCAGCCCTCGCTCGATTTCACCTCGGGCTACGTGCAGCGCTCGGTCGCAAATCTGCCGAAGCAGGGTTCCAAGCGGCCGTGGCGGCTGCACCAGAACTACGCGCTCGATATCGTCTCCCTGCGCTTCGGCCGGATCGACGACGGCGTGATGCAATATTCCTGATCGCGCCGCCGCTCGCCTCTATGCCTTGCGTGTGGTGAGCGCGAACCCAAGATCGATCGCGAGCGCCAGCACCGCGGCGCCGCCGCCGAGGCCGAACAGCACCAGATAGTCGCCGCCCGTTTGGGCGTAGATCCAGGAGAAGCCGTAAGCGGCGGCCGCCTGGAACAGCGCAAAGCTGGTGGTGGCATGGCTCCATATCGCGCGTTGCTGCTGGCTGGAGTGAGGCACGAGCTCATGGATGCGACCCAGCACCAGCGGTACGATGCCTGGCGTGAAGCCGCCGACCACGACGCTCGACACGATCAATGAAACCGGCGCGGTGCTGACGGTTGGCAGCAGCACGGCTGCCGCCTCGATCAGGAATGCCGCGCGCAGGGCCGGGCCGAAACCCGAGCGGTCACCGAGATGACCAGTGATCAGCGGGCCGACGATCGCGGCGAGGCCGTACAGCACCCAATAGCGCGATCCCGCGGCAATGCCCTGGCCAAGGCCGCGCGCCACGAAGTCGACGATGAAGACCATGTGCGGCACCAGCGCCACCGCAGTGAGGCCGTACTGAACCAGCAGCGCGCGGGCGGCCGGCGAGACGCGATGAGGTTTGGCTGGATGCGAAGGCGCAGCATCGGCCTTGGTCTCAGCAGGCCAGTTCCACCAACTCGCGAGCGTGAGCAGGGCGGACAGCATGCCGAGGCCATACCAGCTCTGCTGCAAACCCTGTTGCAGCAACAATGGCACCAGCGTGCCCGATGCCGCGACGCCGAGGCCGACGCCGGCGAAGATCACACCGCTGACGATGCCGCGCCGCGCCGCCGAGGTATGCGGCAGAATGACGGACGCCGCCAGCACCATGATGATGCCGCCGGTGAGGCCGGCGAGGAAGCGCCACGCGAAGAACCAACTGAACGACACCGGGGCCGAGCTGGCGAAAAAGGAGAGGGTGGCGAGCAGCATCATCGCTCGCAACGCGCGGACCGCGCCGATGCGAGTGGCAAGCGCTCGTGCTGCGAGCGCACCGGCGAGATAGCCGGCGAGGTTCGCAGCGCCGAGATAGACGACATCGGATGCGCTGAACCATTTTGCGGCGATCAAAGCCGGGATCAGGGGCGTGTAGGAAAAGCGGGCGAGGCCAAGCCCGACCAGCGATGCGGACAAACCCGCCACGGCGTATCGCCAGGTTGTTTGTGAGGCCGAGCCCGGCCGCGGTTGCGAACGGGTCTCGACGTGTCGGTTCGTTTCTGCGTCGGTCATGTCATCCTCCTGCGCAGGGGTGCGTGGATCATCCTGTCTGGGCGGCGCGGCGGCGCCTGAATTCCTGCACGGGTAGGCCGCCCCAGCCCCAATTGTCGGTGTCCACTTCCTCGATCACCACAAAGGTGGAATCGAGCGGCTTGCCGAGCACGTCGAGCAGGAGCTGGCTCGACCCCTTGATCAGCGCGGCCTTCTCCTCCGCCGTGAGCGACGCCGCTCCCGGCGTCGTTCCCTCGCGGGTCACTTGAATGGTGACGATGGGCATCATCGTTCTCCTTGTCTCAATGGCCGGCGCTCTGGCCGCCGTCGACATGCAGGATCTCGCCGGTGACGAAGGAGGCCCCCTCGAGATAGAGGACCGCATCGACGATGTCGGACATCTCGCCCATGTGACCGACCGGGTGCAGCGCACCGAGCTGCGCATGTGTCGCGACCGGATGCATTGGCGACTTGATGATGCCGGGTGAGACCGCGTTCACGCGGATGCCGCGCTTGGCGTATTCGATCGCGAGCGATTTGGTCGCAGCGTTCAACCCGCCCTTGCTCAGCGAGGCCAGCACAGACGGCACGTTGGAGTTGGCCTGATCCGCCAGCGTGGTCGTGATCTGCACCACGTGGCCGGACCCCTGCTTCTCCATCTCGGCGATGGCGAGCTGCGTGATGTTGAAGAAGCCCGCGACGTTCGTTTCCATCACCGCCGCATAGTCCTCGGCCGTGTATTGCGTGAACGGCTTTGCGACGAAGATGCCGGCGTTGTTGACCAGCGTGTCGACCCGGCCGAAGCGGGCGATCGCCTCCGAGACTACGCGCTCGGCAGTGGAACGGTCGGCGATGTCGCCGGGAACGGCGAGGACATCATCGTCGCCAGACGGCTTGATGGAGCGCGCCGTGGCGACGACGCGATAGTTGCGATCGCGAAAACCCTGGACCAGGGCGGCGCCGATACCCTGCGATGCACCAGTGACGATGGCGACCTTCTGCTCGATACCCATGATGGGCTCCTGTTGTTGGCTTTGAGAACCTGCGCCAGCAGGTGCTGGCTTGCGTGCTGAGGTACGCCGCGGCGCCCTGGGTGCGAATATCCGCTGTCCGGCAGACACTCTTTCGCCGCGCGAACGGATGCGGGGTCGGCGCCCGGCGGTAGTTGTCGCGGTTGCGGCGAACGCCTAGCCTGCGAGCGGAGGCTCAGGGAGCGACGGGACGGGAATGGATCGTCTGGATGCGATGAAAGTTTTTGTCCTTGCGGTGGACGAGGGTAGCTTGGCTGCCGCAGGGCGCAAGCTCGGCCGCTCGCCGGCGGCGGTGAGCCGGGCCATCGCTTTTCTGGAAGAACGCGTCGGCGCCGAGCTGCTGCACCGGACGACGCGCTCGATCAGGATGAGCGAGGAGGGGGAGCGCTATGCCGCGATCTGCCGCCGTGTGCTCGCCGAGCTCGAGGAAGCCGACGATATAGCGGCCGGACCGCGCACGGCGCCGCGCGGCCTGCTCACGATCACGGCTCCCGTGGTCTCGGGGGAGATGGTCTTGCGGCCGATCCTCGATGCGTTTCTCGATGCCTATCCCACCGTGTCGGCAAAGCTCCTGCTGTTCGATCGCGCGGTCAATCTGATCGAGGAGGGCGTCGACGTCGCGCTTCGCATCGGTCCCTTGGCGGATTCGGCGATGATCGCCATGCGGGTCGGCGAGATCAGCCGTGTCGTGGTGGCAGCGCCGCGCTATCTGAAGCAGCATCCGCGCATCGCCGAGCCCGGCGATCTCGCTAAGCACCAGATCGTCGCCATGGCGCATCTGCCCAATTCCTGGACCTTCGCCCCGCAGGCTGGTTCATCGGTGCCGCGTCCGGTGCAGTTCACCCCGCGACTCGTCGTCAACAGCACCTATGCGGCAGTGGCCTCTGCCGTCGCCGGGCGCGGCGTGGCGCGGATGTATTCGTACCAGGTCGCCGAGCAGGTCGCGCGCGGCGAGCTCGAGATCGTGCTGTCCGGCGACGAGGACCCGGAGATGCCCGCGCATTTGATCTGCCCGCAGGGCCGGCTCTCGGTGCCGAAGGTGCGGGCCTTCACCGACTTCGCGGTGCCCCGGCTGAAGAAGCAGTTTGCGCTGCTGAAGAAGAGCATCAAGGCGCGCTGAGCTGCTTCGCGCTCCTGCAATGCGTTGTTTTGCGTATACGGCAGCCCGGCTGAATCGGCGACGGTTCCAGAACGGTTAACGCCGATTTAACGGATGAGTCCTAGCCTGTTTCGGCCGGGGTTACTCGCAAAGCCGAGGTGAGCCCAATGGAAGCCCAGAAGATCGCGGTCGACGCCGTCGTCGCGCTGACCGATTGCGACCGCGACGCCGTGATCGCCTTCATCCGCCGGCTCTACCTGGCCGGTGTCACCGATCCCAAGCGCCTGACTTTCAAGGGCTTGCAAGCGCTGTCGCGGGCTTGATTCGGGCGGTTTCGGCCCTTTTGGCCCCGAGTTCCGTCCGAGCGTTCTCCCCAGCATGATTGCAACCCAGCGGTGAATATCTTGTCGCCCGGGCCCGGCCGGAGTAGATGACGTCCCCGGCTGGGTCACTCGGGAATTGGGGAAATGCTGAAACAGCTTTTTGCGCCGCAACTTGTCATCCTTTATGTGCTGGCGGCCTCGACGATTTACGTTCACTTTCGCGGCAAGCAGCGGCTGCGCTTCGCGCGCCAGCTCGGCGATCACTCGACCTATCTCGCACCCTACAACGTGCTGATGTACGCCGGCTCGGCCGTGCCGAACAAGCCGGTGATCCCGGTCGATCAGTTTCCCGAGTTGAAGGCCCTGAGCGAGAACTGGGAGACAATCCGCGACGAGGCGGTGCGCCTGTTCGATGAAGGTTTCATCCGGGCCGCCGCGAAGAACAACGATTGGGGCTTCTACTCGTTCTTCAAGAGCGGCTGGAAGCGGTTTTACCTGAAATGGTATGACGACTTCCTGCCCTCGGCGCGCACGCTGTGTCCGAAGACGGTGGAGCTCTTGAACTCGATCCCGAGCGTACACGGTGCGATGTTCGCGATGCTGCCCCCTGGCGGCAAGCTCGGTGCCCATCGCGATCCCTTCGCCGGCTCGCTGCGCTATCATCTCGGCTTGGTCACCCCCAACTCGAACAAGTGTCGGATTCTCGTCGACGGCGTCGAATGCGTCTGGCGCGACGGCGAGGCCTTCATGTTCGACGAAACCTTCATCCACAGCGCGGAGAATGCGACCGACGTCAATCGCATCATCCTGTTCTGCGACGTCGAGCGCCCGATGAAGTTCGGCTTCATGACCGCGATCAACCGCTGGGTCAGCCACCACATCGTGAAAGCGTCGGCAACCCAGAACGTCGACGGCGAGAATGTCGGCGTGCTCAACAAGGTGTTCGGCAAGCTCTACGAGATCCATCTGGCCGGCCGCAAGGTCAAGGAGTGGAACCGCAACGTCTACTACACGCTAAAATACTCGCTGACGGCGCTGATCCTCGGGCTCATCGTGATGTCGGCGTTACGGTGAATGATCCGGCCAATGGCCTCCTTGCCGATTGCTGACGCGGAGATCACGCAGTTCTTCCGCAACTGGCTGGAGACCTTCGCGGGCTATGTCCGCGAGGTCGACTACGCTTCGGCGCGGCCGCTTTTCCATCCGGACGTGCTCGCCTTCGGCACGCACAACGATGTCATTCCCGGCCTTGATCAGTGGGTCTCGACGCAGTGGGACAACGTCTGGCCGAAGACGACCGATTTCCGCTTCGCCCTCGAACAGACTTCCATTCTGGCGTCCGCCGATGGCGCGATGGCGACTGTGATCGCGCCGTGGACGAGCACGGGCTATCATCCCGATGGCAGCGCGTTTGCGCGGCCCGGCCGCGCCACGATGGTGTTTTCCAGGAATGGCGCTGACTGGCTGTGCGTGCATTCGCACATGTCGCTCAATCGCGGTGTGCCGCAGACGAGCCATGCCAACCGGCCGGTGAAGGCCTGGTGAAAACAGAAAAGCCCCGGATGGGTCCGGGGCTTTTTGATTCCAGATGTGCAGCCTATTCCGGCTGGCCGATACTCACCTTCAGCGTGCCGACGCCGTCGACGCCGCATTCGAGCTTGTCGCCGGGTTGGAGCTGCGACACGCCGGCGGGCGTGCCGGTCATGATGATGTCGCCGGCGGCGAGCTTCACCTGCTGCGAGAGTTGCCAGATGATCTCCGGCACGTTCCAGATCAACTCGGTGAGGTCGCCCTTCTGCGCTTCCTTGCCGTTGACCGTCAGCCAGATCTTGCCCTTGGAAGGATGACCGATTTTCGAGGCCGGCTGTACCGCGGAGCATGGCGCCGAATAGTCGAACGACTTGCCGATCTCCCAGGGACGCTCCTTCTTGCGTGAGGCGATCTGGAGATCGCGGCGGGTGAGATCGATGCCGACGGCGTAGCCGTAGACGTGGTCCAGCGCCTTGTCCGCGGGGATGTTGAGGCCGCCGCTCTTCATCGCGACGATCAGCTCGACCTCGTGATGCAGGTCCTTGGTCAGCGGTGGATACGGGATGGTGGTGCCATCGGGCACCAGCATGTCGGCGTGCTTGGCGAAGAAGAACGGCGGGGCGCGCTCGTCATTACCCATCTCGCGGATGTGCTCGAGATAATTGCGGCCGACGCACCAGATGCGGCGCACCGGATAACGGCCGCTCTCCCCGACGACGGGAAGCGAAGCCTGCGGCGGAAGCGGGATGACGTAGGAGGCGGCGTTCATGAAGCGGTCTCGCTGGTCTTGAGGTGATGAAAATTCTAGGCGGTTGCACTGATCGGCGCCAGCCCCAGGGGGCTGCTGTCGTGATGCTGCAACCGGAAGAACGAGGCATAGCGCCCGCCGCGGCGGAGCAGATCGTCATGGCGACCCTGCTCGACGATCTCGCCGCCCTCGACCACCAGGATGGCGTCGGCGTGCATGATGGTGTGCAGGCGATGCGCGATCACGATGGTGGTGCGGTTCCGGCAGAGATGCTCGATCGCCTCCTGCACCTGCCGCTCGGATTCGGAATCGAGCGCGGCGGTGGCTTCGTCCAAGAGGATGATCGGCGCGTTCTTGATCAGCGCGCGTGCCACCGCGATGCGCTGGCGCTGGCCGCCGGACAGCTGCGTGCCGTGCTCGCCGACGGGTGTGTCGTAGCCGAGCGGGAAGCTCATGATGAAATCATGCGCGCAGGCCGCCTTTGCCGCCTCGATGATCTCGTTCTCGCTCGCGCCCGGCTTACCGAAGGCGATGTTGTTGCGGATGGTGTCGCGGAACAAATAGACGTCCTGGCCGACATAGGCGGTCTGCGCCCGCAGCGATTTCCGAGAGATCGCGCCGATCGACTGGCCGTCGATCACGATGTCGCCTTGCGTCACCTCGTAGAAGCGCAAGAGCAGCGCCAGCACGGTCGACTTGCCGCCGCCGGAGGGGCCGACCAGCGCGGTGACCTTGCCGGGCTCGGCCGTGAAGCTCATGCGGTTGAGCACGGTCTCGCCGTTGCGATAGGAGAAGCTGACGTCACGCAACTCGATCCTGGCATCGGAGAGCTTCAGCGACGGCTTGTCGTCGTCGGACCGCTCGCTCGCCGGGCTGTCGACGACTTCGAGCAGCATGCGCGCGCCGACCAGCTGGCTGTTGAGGTCGATGTTGAGCCGCGCCAGCCGCTTGGCCGGCTCGGTCGCCATCAGGAACGCGGTCATGAAAGAGAAGAACGCGCCGGGCGTGGCGTTCAGCGCGACCACGGCATAGCCGCCGTACATCAGGCAGCCGGCGACCGCGAAGCCGCCGAGCATTTCCATCAGCGGGTTGGAGCGGTTGGCGACGCGGGCCATCTTGTTGGCGTTGCGCTCGACGACCGCGATGTTCTCGTCGATGCGCTTCTGCATGGTCTCTTCGAGCGTGAACGCCTTGACGGTGCGGATGCCTTGCAGCGATTCCTGCATCGTCTCCATGATGTCGGCGGTGCCGGTGAACTGGTTGAAGGCGAGGCCCTTGATGCGCTTGACCAGCTTGCGCAGCACCAGCATTGCCGGCGGCACCGCAACGAGGCCGATGAACGACATCAGCGGATCCTGCCACACCATCACGCCGATCATGGCGAGCAGCATCATGAGATCGCGCCCGATGGCGTTGACCAGCATGTTGAGCACGTCGGTGATGGATTTGGCGCCCGCCGTCAGCCGGGCCAGGAACTCGGACGAATGCCGCTCGGAGAAGAAGCCGACGCTCTCGCGCATCAGCTTGGCGAACAGCTGGCGCTGGTTGGTGGCAAGAATCGCGTTGCTGATCTTGGTCAGGATCACCATGTGGCCGTAGGTCGCCACGCCCTTGATGAACAGCAACGCGACCGTGATGCCCGAGAACATCGCGATCCCCGGGATGTTCTTGTCGACATAGGCCTGGTTGATGACCTGGCCGAGCACATAGGTCGCGCCTGCGGTCGCGCCAGCGGCGAGCGCCATCAGCGCGAAGGCGACAAGATAGCGCCGCCAGTAGACCATGCCCTGTTCCGTGACCAGGCGGCGAATCAGGACCGCTGCCGCGTAGGGATCGTCGGTGATTTTCTTCGGAAACTGGGCCATCCGGTGTCCATTGACGGCGCGGGACAAAACCTGCCTGCGCGTCAGGGATCGATGGGCCTCTGTGCCCGCTCAAGCCGGGTTTTTCAAGCCCAATTAAGGGCTTGCGCTTGGGATGATTCTAGGCCGAGACGGCGTGGCGGAGGTCGCCATCGCGCTCGCGGAACAGCTTGTCCTCCCAGGCCAGCGCGTGCGCCGCAATGGTCTCGAGGTCGTCGTATTGCGGGCGCCAGTCGAGCAGGCTGCGGATGCGGCTGGTGTCGGCGACCATTGTCATGATGTCGCCGGGCCGGCGCGGTGCGTACTGCACGGCGAAGCTGCGGCCGGAAACCCGTCGCACCGCGTCGATGGTCTCCAGTACGGAATAGCCGCGGCCGTAGCCGCAATTCAGCGTCGTCGAGGCGCCGCCGTTGCGCAGGTAGGCGAGCGCCGAGCGATGCGCCTGCGAAAGGTCCGTGACGTGGATGAAGTCGCGGATGCAGCTGCCGTCCGGGGTCGGATAGTCGGTGCCGAACACGTCGATCTTGGCGCGCTGGCCGGTCGCGGCCTCCACCGCGATCTTGAGCAGATGCGTGGCGCCGACGGTGGCGAGCCCGATGCGCGCCTGCGGATCGGCGCCGGCGACGTTGAAGTAGCGCAGCGTCACGTATTGCATGCCGTAGGCGGCGGCGACGTCGTGCAGCATGATCTCGGTCATCAGCTTCGACGAGCCGTAGGGCGACAGCGGCCGCGTCGGCGCGTGCTCGGGCACCGGCACCTGGTCCGGATTGCCGTAGACGGCCGCGGTCGAGGAGAAGATGAAGCGGCCGATGCCGCGCTTGACCGCCACGTTGAGCAGGTTGCGCGCTGTCGTGAAGTTGTTGCGGTAGTAGCCGAGCGGATCGCGCATCGAATCCGGCACGACGACCGAGCCCGCGAAATGGATGATGCTCTCGACGTCGTGCTGGGCGATCACGCCTTCGAGCAGGTTTTCATCGCCGGCATCGCCGATGAACAGCGGCACGCCTTCGGGCAAGTAAGCGGAGAAACCGGTGGAGAGATCGTCGATCACGACGACGTCCTCGCCGGCTTCCGCCAGCGCCAGGACCGTGTGACTTCCGATATAGCCGGCGCCGCCGGTGACTAGCACAGTCATGATCTCACCCGTCTTCGATCAACGCGCGAAGCTAGCGCTTGCGTGGTGAAGAGGGGGTATCGGCGCGGCTGAACTGGTCACTATGCTTAATGTTGCGTATAGGGACTTTGCGAAATGGAGTGTGACGTGGCGAGTTTCCCCGGCGATCTCGACGTGATCGTGCCAAATCTGCACAGGCGCTATTCCGGGGTCACCGCGACCAACCGGATGGTGGCGCCGCGGCTGGCGAAACTGTACCGCGCGGCCTGGTTCGGCTCGGACGCGCCGGACGGGATCGCGCGGCTGAGCGTGGCCGATTTCCTGAAACTGTGGCGCCGCAAGCGGCCCGTGATCTGGCATGCGCGCCGCAACAACGAGATGATGGCAGGCGTCGCGTTGCGCGCGCTCGGCTGGCCGCTGAAACTCGTGTTCACCTCGGCGGCGCAGCGGCATCACAGCTGGATCACGCGCTGGCTGATCCGGCGCATGGACGCGATCATCGCAACGAGCGACGTCTCGGCCTCGTTCCTGAAGGTGAAGGCGACGGTGATTCCGCACGGTGTCGACACCGACGTTTATGCGCCGCCGATCGATCGCACGGCTGCCTTCGCCGAAGCCGCGCTGCCCGGCCGCTACGCCATCGGCTGCTTCGGCCGCGTCCGCGCGCAGAAGGGCACCGATGTGTTCGTCGATGCGATGTGCCGGCTGCTGCCGCGCTATCCGGATTTCACCGCCGTCATCGTCGGTCAGGTCACGCCCGAGCAGACGCCCTTTGCCAATGACCTGAAGAAGCGGATCGAGGCGGCCAACCTGCAATCGCGCGTCGTCATCACGGGCGAGCTGCCGATCGAAGCGGTGCAGCGCTGGTATCAGCGGCTGACGATCTACGCCTTCACCTCGCGCAACGAGGGTTTTGGCCTCACGCTGATCGAGGCGATGGCGGCGGGCAGCGCGCTCGTCGCGTCACGCGCCGGCGCGGCCGAGCTCGTGGTGGAGGATGGCATCACCGGCGTGCTGATCCCGACGGGTGATGCCGACGCGCTCGCTGCGGCGCTGGAGCCGCTGATGCGCGATGTGGCCGCTGCGACGGCGATGGGCGAGCGCGGACGGGCGCGGGTGCTCGAACGCTTCAGCCTCGATGCCGAGGCGGCCCGGATCGGCGAGGTCTATCGGCCGCTGCTCTGACGCGGTTTTCGCCGCTCCCAAACAAAACCGCGAAAACAACCCCATGCACAGTAGCCGAGGTCAGCAAAATCAAGGGTTTGGCGGAGCGGTTGATCTACTGCGGATTTTTCGAATCGAATTTTGACTTGTCGGGCAAAACACTGGCATGATGCCACCATCGGCGCGAGCCTCGATCGCCTCAGGTCATCGCCCTAGCTCCCGCCTCGCTCAGCACCCGCTGCGCGATCCCCGCCACCTCCGATGCCGCGATATCCCGCATGCAGCGGTGGTCGTTCATCTTGCAGATCGTGCTCTGGCAGGGCTGGCACGACAGCACGCTCTTGTCCTGGACCACGGTCGCGGCGAGGCTGTTGAGGGGGGCCCAGAGGTAGGGGCTGGTGGGGCCGAAGATGCCCATGGTGGGCGTGCCCAAGGCGGCTGCGATGTGCATCAGGCCGGAATCGTTGGAGATGGCGACGCCGGCCGCGGCCATGGCCAGCACACCGTTGCGCAAATCGGTGCCGGTGAGGTCACGCACCGCCGGGCCGCCCGCGGCGACGATCTCCTGGGCCAGGCCCTTTTCGGCGGGGCCACCGACCACCCAGACCTCCAGGCCGCGCTCGACCAGCAGCCGGGCGGCCTCCGGATAATAGGTCCAGCGCTTTGAGACCCCGACCGAGCCGGGGGCGAGCGCCACGGCGGCTCCGGCGCCGAGGCCATTGGCCTGGCGCCAGCGGACGATTTCCTCGGCCGGGACGCGCAGTTGCGGCACCGGCCATTCCGGAGGCAGGGGCGCGCCGTCGGGCTGGGCCAAAGCGGCGTTCTTGTCGATGAAGCGGGGCAGTTTCTTCTCGCCCCAGCGCCAGCGGTTGATCAGGCCGAACCGAAACTCGCCGACGAAGCCGACCCGTTCAGGAATACCGGCCAGCGCCGGCGCGATCGCCGCCTTCCAGGTTCGGGGCAGCACCAGGGCGGTGCCGTAGTTCCGCTCGCGAAGGAGCTTTGCCAGGCCGAACTGGCGGGCCACGGCGAGCCGGCCGCGCGGCAGGTCCCAGATGATCCCGGCGCGCACGCCGGGCATGTAGTCGACCAGCGGGGCGCACAGGGACGTCGTGAGCAGATCGACCGGCCGGTTCGGCCAGCGCTCCTTCAGGACCCGCACCACGGTGTGATTCCGGACGAAATCGCCGATCCACATGTAGGGAATGATCAGAATCGGGCGGGTGTCGCTCCGATCTGCATCTCCAACAAATTGCGAATCAATATTCATTCGTTATTAGGACCGAAGACGTGCCGATGTTGGCGGTTCGGTAGCCGCTCCGGGCCGGCAGGTAAAGCCGGCAGACCGCCAATCCCAAAACCGCTTACACTTTGGCGGATCATGCGCTACGGCAGGACCGGGCATTAAGAAAATCGGGCAGGTAGTTGGAATGTTGCTGGTGACCGGCGGGGCCGGTTTTATCGGATCGAATGTCGTGGCCGCGCTGAACGCGGCCGGCCGCAGCGACGTCGTGGTCTGCGACCTGCTCGGCACCGAGGGCAAGTGGCGCAACCTCGCCAAGCGGCAGCTTGTGGATATCGTTCCCCCGGCCGAGCTGTCCGACTGGCTGAAGGGCCGCAAGCTCGACGCCATGATCCATCTCGGGGCCATCTCCGCAACCACCGCGACCGACGGCGACCTCGTGTTCGAGACCAATTTCCGCCTGTCGATGCGCCTTCTGGACTGGTGCACGATGAACGCGGTGCCGTTCATCTATGCATCCTCGGCGGCGACCTATGGCGACGGCGAGGTAGGCTTTGGCGACGACGCTTCGCTACCGGCACTGAAGAAATTGCGGCCGATGAATCTCTACGGCTGGAGCAAGCACATGTTCGATCTCGCGGTCGCCGGGCGCGTGGCGAACGGCGATCCGCTGCCGCCGCAATGGGCCGGGCTGAAGTTCTTCAACGTGTTCGGGCCCAACGAATACCACAAGGGCTCGATGATGAGCGTGCTGGCGCGGCGCTTCGACGACGTCAAAGCGGGCCGCGTCGTGCAGCTATTCAAGTCGCATCGCGCGGGCATCGAAGACGGCGACCAGCGCCGCGATTTCATCTATGTCGACGACGTCGTGCGCGTCGTCATGTGGCTGCTGGCGACGCCGTCGGTGTCCGGCATCTTCAATGTCGGCACCGGCAAGGCGCGCAGCTTCAGGGATCTGATGCTGGCTGCCTACGCCGCGCTCGGCACCAGGCCCAACATCGAATACATCGACATGCCCGAGAGCATCCGCAACAGCTACCAGTACTTCACCCAGAGCGAGGTCGATCGCCTCTGCCGCGCCGGCTATAACGGCGGCTTCGCGACGCTCGAGGACGCGGTGAAAGCCTATGTCGGGGATTATCTCGACCGGCCCGACCGCTTCCGCTGAGGCCTTTGATCATGGCGACGCCCATTCTCGATTTCGACGCACTCGCACAAACGATCTCAGGCCGCACGGTGCTCTGCATCGGCGACATCATGCTGGACGAGTTCGTCTATGGCGAGGTGTCGCGGATCTCGCCGGAAGCGCCGACGCCGGTCATCGCCGCCCAGCGCAGCGAGATTCACATCGGCGGCGCCGGCAACGTCGCGCGCAATGTCGTTTCGCTCGGCGCGCGCTGCATCTTCATCGGCCTCGTCGGCGAGGACGATGCGGGCAAGCGGCTGGCGTCGGCGCTGGGTGAGCAGGCCGGCATCGAAAGCGTGCTGGTGTGCGATCCGTCGCGGCCGACCACACGAAAAGCCCGCTTCGTCTCCGAGCATTTTTCCACGCACATGCTGCGCGCGGATTGGGAGCAGGCGGCGCCTGCTTCCGATGACATCGAAGCGAAATTGATCGACGCGATCCTGCCGCAGATCGCTCGTGCCGACATCGTGCTGCTGTCCGACTACGCCAAGGGCGTGCTGACCGCGCGCGTGATCCGCCACACCATCGATGCCGCGCGCAAGCTCGGCAAGCCCGTGGTCGTCGATCCCAAGAGCCTGAACTGGGCGATCTATCGCGGCGCCACGCTGCTCACGCCCAACCGCAAGGAATTCTCGGAAGCGACCCGCAGCCGTGCCGAGACGGTGCAGAACATCGTCGAGGCCAGCGAGGACGTGATGCGGCTCGCCGATTGCGAGGCGATCCTGGTCACGCAGGGCGAGCACGGCATGACGCTGGTGCCGCGCAATGGCGGGGCCGTTCACGTTCCGGCCTTCCCGGTGAAGGTGCGCGACGTCTCCGGCGCCGGCGACACCGTCGCCGCCGCGCTCGCGGTATCGCTTGCGGCCGGCGCGGACTGGGATACGGCGCTGCGCGTGGCCAATGCCGCCGCCGCCGTCGCCGTCGGCAAGCAGGGCACCGCCAGTGTGAGCGCGGCCGAGCTGCGGCGAAAGATCCTGCCGCATGCCACGCTCGCGGCCGAGGAGAAGATCGTGCTCGATCCGGCCGCACTCGATGCCCAGCTCGCCGAATGGAAGAGGCAAGGCCAGCGCGTCGGCTTCACCAATGGCTGTTTCGACATCCTCCATCCCGGTCACGTCAAGGTGCTGACCGCGGCGCGCGCCGCCTGCGATCGCCTGATCGTGGGGCTCAACAGCGACGCCTCGGTGCGGCGGCTGAAGGGTGCCGATCGTCCGGTGCAGGACGAGCGCGCGCGCGCCGAGGTGCTCGCCGCGTTGGAGGCCGTCGATCTCGTCGTCGTCTTCGCGGAGGACACGCCGATCGACCTGATCACCAGGATCAAGCCCGGCGTGCTGGTGAAGGGCGGCGACTACACCCGCGAGCAGGTCGTCGGCCACGAGGTCGTCGAGGCCGCGGGCGGAACGGTCGTGCTGGTCGACATCCTCCAGGGCTTCAGCACGACGGCGCTGGTTCATCGCGCCCGGGGAGGGAGCAAGTGACGGCGCTTGTCCGGGAGACTCCCGGCGAGGTGTTGCGGCGGCGCGTGCGCAGTCCGGCAGCCTGGCGCGAGACGGTCGACCTGTTTGCGATCCTGACGGCGGCCTCGCTGCCCTGGTCGACCTCGCTTGCGGGGATATTCAACGCGCTGATGCTGCTCTGCATGGTGCCGTTCCTCGACGTCCGTGCCTTCCTGCAATCGCTGAAGCGTCCGATCTGTGTGGCGCCGATCGCGCTGGTGCTGCTCGCGCTGGTCGGGACGCTATGGTCGGACGCGGCCTGGGGGGCGCGCTTCTATGCGGTCAACCCAACCGTCAAGCTGCTCGTGCTGCCGGTCCTGCTCTATCATTTCGAGCGCTCGCCGCGGGGCCCGTGGGTCTTCGTCGCCTTCCTGGTGTCCTGCGCCCTGTTGTCGGTGATGTCCTGGCTGGTTGCCTTCTATCCGAACCTCACGCTCAAGACCGACGCCATCGAGCGCGGCATCTTCGTCAAGAACTACATCGACCAGAGCCAGGAATTCACGCTCTGCGCCGTCGCGCTCGCCTATCCGATCGTGATGCTGTTGCGCGAGAAGCGATACTGGTTCGCCGGGCTGCTCACGACGCTTGCGCTGAGCTTTTTCGTCAACATGGCCTTCGTGGTGGTGTCGCGCACCGCGCTCGTCACCATTCCGATCATGTTCGGCGTGTTCGCGTTGCTTCACCTCAGGTGGCGCAGCATTGCGATCGTCGCCGCCGCGCTGCTCGCCGGCGCCTTTCTCGCCTGGCAGGTCTCGCCGCATTTGCGCCATACTGCCGAGAGGTTTACGAACGACTACACGCGCTATGTGGAAAGGGGCGAGGCGACCTCGCTGGGCCTGCGGCTCGAATTCTGGCGGAAGTCGCTCGGCTTCTTCGCGGAGGCGCCGATCGCAGGACACGGCACGGGCTCGACGCGTGGATTGTTCGAGCGCGTCGCGACGCCCGGCAGTCAGCACAAGGCGTCAGCCGAAGTGATCGGCAACCCCCACAATCAGACGTTGAATGTTGCCGTGCAATGGGGTTTGATCGGCGTCGCCGTTCTCTACACGATCTGGATCCTGCATCTGCTGTTGTTTCGCGGCGACGGGCTTGCCAATTGGATCGGGCTCCTGGTCGTGGTGCAGAACGTCTTCACCTCGCTGTTCAACTCGCATCTGTTCGACTTCCACGAGGGCTGGATGTACGTCATCGGCGTCGGCGTTGCCGGCGGCATGGTGGTCCGGGCACAACAGGTCGAGGCGAAGATGAGGGAAGCCGGTTCCTGAGCGGTCGCGCGGCTGGCAAGTCTTGTCCAGATGGAGTATCAGCGCGGTCAGGTTGCAACTAATTGGGTTTTCATCGGTCGGCGGATGACGCGTCTTTCGCATCTTACCTTGCGCAATTTCCTGATCGCGCTCCACGACCTGTTGGCGACCACGGCCGCGCTTTTTGCCGCCTTCTATCTGCGATTCGAGGGTGGCGAAGACTTCTTCGAGCGCCTGCCGCTGCTGTTCCAGATCCTGCCCTATTTTCTGGCCTTCAGCGTGGTCGTGTTCTTCGTCTTGAACCTGACCACGACGAAGTGGCGCTTCATCTCGCTGCCGGATGCGCTGAACATCATCCGCGCGGCGACCGTGCTCACTGTCGCCCTGCTCGTGCTCGACTACATCTTCGTCGCTCCCAACGTCCGCGGCGCCTTTTTCCTCGGCAAGGTGACGATCGTTCTCTACTGGTTCCTGGAGATCACCTTCCTCAGCGCGCTGCGCATGGCCTATCGCTACTTCCGCTATACGCGGGTACGGCGTCACGCGAAGGGCAACGATGCCGCCCCGACGCTGCTGATCGGCCGAGCCGCGGATGCGGAGGTGCTGCTGCGCGGCATCGAGAGCGGGGCCATCAAGCACATCTGGCCCGTTGGCGTATTATCGCCCTCGATGGCGGATCGCGGACAGTTCATCCGTAACCTGCCGGTGCTGGGCGGCATCGACGACGTCGAGGACGTCATCGCGGACTTCGCCAAGCGCAACAAGGCGATCGCGCGCCTCATCATGACGCCGTCGGCATTCGAGCCGGAAGCGCACCCGGAATCGATCCTGATGCGGGCACGCAAGCTAGGTGTGATCGTCAACCGCATGCCCTCGCTGGAGAGCGGCGACACGCCGCGGCTCACCGCGGTCGCGGTCGAGGACCTCCTGCTGCGGCCGAGCGAGACGATCGACTACGCGCGCCTGGAGGCGCTGATCAACGGCAGGGCCGTGATCGTCACCGGCGGCGGCGGCTCGATCGGCTCGGAGATCTGCGAGCGCGTCGTCGCCTTCGGCGCCGCGCGGCTCCTGATCGTGGAGAACTCCGAGCCGGCGCTCTACGCGATCACGGAAGCGCTCGCCGCGCGGGGGGCGGCAGCCGCGATCGAAGGGCGGATCGCCGACATTCGCGACCGCGAGCGCATCATGCGCCTGATGGCGGAGTTCAAGCCGGACATCGTGTTCCATGCCGCGGCGCTCAAGCACGTTCCGATCCTCGAACGCGACTGGAGCGAAGGCGTCAAGACCAACATCTTCGGCTCGATCAACGTTGCGGATGCCGCCGTGGCGTCCGGCGCCGGGGCGATGGTGATGATCTCGACCGACAAGGCGATCGAGCCGGTATCGATGCTCGGCCTGACCAAGCGCTTTGCGGAGATGTACTGCCAGGCGCTCGATCACGAGCTTGCCGCAGGCAGCGGCGGCGCCAATCCGCCGATGCGGCTGATCTCGGTCCGGTTCGGCAACGTGCTGGCCTCGAACGGCTCGGTGGTGCCGAAGTTCAAGGCGCAGATCGAGGCCGGTGGCCCGGTGACGGTGACGCATCCCGACATGGTCCGCTACTTCATGACCATCCGCGAGGCCTGCGATCTCGTCATCACCGCGGCCACGCATGCGCTCGGAACGCAGCGTCCCGACGTTTCGGTCTACGTGCTCAACATGGGCCAGCCGGTCAAGATCGTCGATCTCGCCGAGCGCATGATCCGCCTTTCCGGACTGCAGCCGGGCTACGACATCGAGATCGTGTTCACCGGCATGCGGCCGGGCGAGCGGCTGCACGAGATCCTGTTCGCCTCCGAGGAGCCGACCCGCGAGATCGGCGTTGCCGGCATCATGGCCGCGCAGCCGAAGGAGCCGCCGATGCAGACGCTGCGCAAATGGATTGCTGCGCTGGAGCAGGCGATCGCCCGCGACGATCGCGCCACCATCAGGACGATCCTGAAGGATGCGGTGCCCGAATTCGGGTCGACCGCGGCCTGACCATGCAGCCCCGAGGCAAGATCGTCGTCGCCTGTGCCGCTCCGGTCGGCGGATTGTCGCACAACGCGGCTCTGGCGGAGCAACGATGAGCGAGACAAAGCCGGTCGCGCTGGTGACGGGGGCGAGCGGGTTCCTCGGCCGCCATATCGTGCCCGCGCTGACGCGGGCGGGGTGGTCGGTTCGCCGCGCGGTGCGCAGCGCGGATGGGACCGACGGCGAGGTCCTGGTCGAATCGATCGGCCCCGAAACCGATTGGCAGGCCGCGCTTGAAGGCGTTGACGCCGTCGTCCATCTCGCCGCGCGCGTGCACTACAAGAACGAGGAGCACGCGGTCCAGCTCTATCGCGACGTCAATGTCGATGGCACACTGCATTTGGCGCGCTGTGCGGCGACGGCCGGCGTGCGCCAGTTCATCTTCATCAGCACCGTTCTCGTTCACGGCCGCAGCAATGAAGACCGTGCGCCGTTCCGCGAGAACGATGTTCCGACGCCGAGTGGCCTCTACGGCACATCCAAGGCGGAGGCCGAGGCGGGCTTGCGGACGCTGGCGCGCGACAGCGACATGAAAATCTCGGTGATCAGGCCGCCTCTGATCTATGGCAGGGGCGCCAAGGGCAACTTCGCGCTGCTGACGCGCGCGGTGAGGCTGGGACTGCCGCTGCCCCTCGCGGCGATCCGCAATCGCCGCAACTTTCTCTCCGTGCAGAACCTGTCGTCGTTCATCCTGCATCGGCTCGGCCATTCCGAACCGGGAAGCAATTTCGAGATCTTCCTGCTGGCCGACCGGGAGCGGATCTCGACGCCTGAATTCATCGAACGCCTGGCGCGAGCCGCCGGCAAGCGCGCCCGGCTGTTCGGCATACCGCCAAAGCTGCTCAGCGCGGTCCTCCGCGCGATGGGCCGGCAGGATATTCATGACGGCCTGATCGGCTCGCTCGAGCTCGACATCTCCAAGGCGCTCGCGACCGGCTGGCGGCCGCCGGTCTCACTGGACGAGGGGTTGCGGCTAGCGCTGTCGACTCAGGACGCCTGAGCGCGGGAGAAACGCCGCAGCACGAGTGTGACCGCGCCCGCGCCAGCGAACATGGCGACGATCGTGATCGCCATCGAACCGGCGCGAACGGTGGCGATGGCGAGCAATGCCAGCACGAGATTGAGCGCGAATGCCTCGCCGACCACCCGCTTGGCCGTGAACCCGTTGTCGGTTGCGCGCTGATAGAAGTGCGTGCGGTGTGCCGACCAGAACGGTTCGCGCCTGATGATGCGTCGGAACAGCGTGATGGTGGAATCCGCAAGATAGTAGGCGGGCAACAGCAGCGCCGCGGCCGTCTGCCCCCGAAAGGCGAGCTCCAGCAGGCACCAGCCGAGCAAGAGGCCGATCGGCAGGCTGCCGACATCGCCCAGGAAGACTTTTGCGACCGGACGGTTGAACGGCGCAAAGCCGAGCATGGCGCCGCACAGCGCGGTGGCGATCAGCACGGCCGGCCACGAGAGATCCCCGAGCATTCCCAGCAGCAGCAGCGCAGCGGTGACCGGCACGACTTCCGCCACCGTCATCAGGTCGAGCCCGTCCATGAAGTTGACGAGGTTCACGAACCAGACGCCGGCAAGGACGATGAGGCCGCGCTCGAGCGGAAGCGGCAGCGCCGGCACGATCCGCGCGGTCTCGGGCGCGGTGAATACCACAGCGCCGACGCAGGCCGCCTGCAGCGCCAGCCGCACGATCACCGGCAGCGACTTTATGTCGTCGGCAAACCCGACCAGCGCGATCAGCACCGTCGCGCCGATCAGTACCGGCGGGATAGCGACGTTCGCCCAGGCGGCCCAGAGCGAGGCGACGATCAGAGTCGCGGCGATCACCGCGATGCCCGCGCCCTGCGGGGTCGGGATGCGATGTGAGGACCGCGCGTTCGGCCGCGCCAGTGCGTAGCGCTGGAGCAGGGGACGGCTGGTCCAGGTGACGAGCGCCGAGATCAGCGCGGCGATCGCAACGGCAAGCAGCAAGGATGCGCCGGCGAACGCTTCGGCGGCCGAGCTCACTCCGGCACTCCAATCGGGGCCGCCCCTTGCGCGGCCTTCTCCGCGCTGAGGATCCAGACCAGGCCGCCGACTGCGCCGACGATGAAGTACACGGCGCCGAACAGCAGCGAGACGTTGACGCCCTCATTGGCGGCAAGTCCCGCGAAGCCGAACGCAAGGCTCATCGTGGCTTCACGCACGCCCCAGCCGGCGATCGAGATCGGCATCATCGTGATCAGCATCACCGGCGGCACCAGCAGAAAGACGTCGCTGAAGCGAACCGGGGCCGCGATCGACTGCACGACGCACCAGGCGATGACGACGGCCAGCACGTGAACGAGGACCGACAGGATCGCGACGATCGGCCCGCGGGTGCGGCTGAAGATCACGCGATTGGCGATCGCGGCGCAGGCGTGGATGTGATGCGTGGCCCACCAGGTCTTCAGCCAGGGCCATTTCAGCATGCCGAAAATCAGAAAGCCGAGGCCGCCGGCGAGCGCCAGGAGGTCGATGAGCAGCAGGGCCGACCGCCCGTGCGGATCGGTGATGAGGGTGTAGCTCCAGGGCAGGCTGGCAACGATCACGATCGCGAGCGCGATCAGGCCGATCGCGCGGTCGACGAAGATCGAGTAGGTCGCCGCACGCCAGCCGGCTCCGGCTCGCGCGACCAGCCACAGCCGGACCGCATCGCCGCCGATCGCGGACGGCAGGGTCTGGTTGAAGAACGAGCCGATCACGTTGTAGCGCATGGCGCGGCCGAGCTCGAGCGGCGCGCCGCAGACGGCGCTGATCTGGCGCCAGCGCAGCACGCCGACGAAGATCTGCAGGAACGCGACCGCGATCGCGACGCCGATCCAGAACAGGCTGGTCGCGGTGAAGCGCGAAAACAATTCGGACAGGTCGACCTTGCGCAGCGCCAGATAGAGCAGCGCCGCGGAAATCATGACCTTGGCCGTCGACAACAGGATTCGGCGCATCTCGTCCGCATGAACAGGGTTTGCGAAGATTTGAGGCAACCCGACGCGAGGCGCCGAATTCGGCCGCTTTGGTATGGTCTTGGCGCCGATCTTGCAATAGCCGTCGTTGGGGCGTTGTGAGGAGGGCGGCGAGCCTATTGCGACCCGATCGAGCTGGCGGCTAAACAGGACCGGGCCAGGGACCCCGGGGAACAGGATGACGGATCAGGCGATTTTGGTCACGGGTGCCGCCGGCTTCATCGGCTTTCACGTCGCCCGGCAGCTCCTGGGCGAAGGCCGTCCCGTCGTCGGGCTCGACAATCTCAACAGCTATTACGATCCGGCGCTGAAGAAAGCGCGCCTGGCGCTGCTCAGGGGCTGCTCCGGCTTCTCCTTCGTCGAGGCCGACCTCGCCCACCGCGAGGCGATGGCGGCGCTGTTTGCGCAACATCGTTTTGCCAAAGTCGTGCATCTCGCGGCGCAGGCCGGCGTGCGCTACTCGATCGAGCAGCCGCACGCCTATGCCGATTCCAATCTCCAGGGCTTTCTCAACGTGCTGGAGGGCTGTCGCAACAACGGCTGTCGTCATCTCGTCTACGCCTCGTCATCCTCCGTTTATGGCGCCAACACAAAACTGCCATTTGCGGTTGCGGATCGCACCGATCATCCCGTGAGCTTCTATGCCGCGACCAAGAAGGCGAACGAGGTGATGGCGCAGTCCTACAGCCATCTCTACCGCCTGCCGGTCACGGGGCTGCGCTTCTTCACCATTTATGGCCCGTGGGGCCGGCCCGACATGGCCATGTTTCTGTTCGCGAACGCCATCATGGCGGGCAAGCCGATCCGGCTCTTTAACCATGGCAAGATGCGTCGCGACTTCACCTATATCGATGACGTGACCCGCGTCGTATCCAAGCTGATCGATCTTGTGCCTGCGGACGATCCGGCTGCCGCAAATGCGCCGTTTAAGCTCTACAATGTCGGCAACCACCATCCGGAGGAACTGATGCACGTCGTCGGTCTTCTGGAGCGGGAGCTGGGCCGGACGGCGATCAAAGAATTGCTGCCGATGCAGCCGGGAGATGTGCGGGAAACGTTCGCGGATGTCGAGGATTTGATGCGAGACACCGGCTTTGCACCGTCAACGCCGATCGAGCATGGGGTCCATAATTTCGTCACCTGGTATCGGGACTACTTCAAGGTTTGAGATCACGATGGACAAACGCATAATCCCCCTGATCATGTGCGGCGGTGCCGGCACGCGGCTGTGGCCCGCTTCGCGCGAGGTTCGCCCCAAGCAATTCCTGCCGCTGTTCGGCACGCGCTCGACCTTCCAGGACACGCTGCTGCGCGTGTCGGATCCCTCGCTGTTCGATCGTCCGATCGTCATCACCAATGCGTCCTATCGCTTCATGGTGCTGGAGCAGCTCGCCGAGATCGGCATCGAGGCCGACGTGATCCTCGAGCCGATGCGGCGCGATTCCGGCCCCGCGATCGCGGCGGGCGCGGTGTTCGCGCAGAACCGCGACAGTGAAGCGATCGTGCTCGCGCTCGCCGCCGACCACGTGGTGCAGGACAATGCCGCCTTCGTCGCGGCCTGCCGCGAGGGCCTCACCGCCGCGAGCGCCGGGCGCATCGTCACCTTCGGCGTCAAGCCGGAGCGGCCGGCGACCGAATACGGCTACATCAATCCGGGTGAGGTGATCTCCGGCGAAGTGCATGCGGTCACGCGCTTCGTCGAGAAGCCGGACGCGGTGAAGGCATCCGACTACGTCAATTCGGGCTATCTCTGGAACAGCGGCAACTTCATGTTCCCGGCCGCTGTGCTGCTCGACGAATATCGCAAGGTCGATGCCGCGAGCGTCGAGGCCGTCACGAGCGCGGTCAGCAATGCCGGCCGCGATCTCGGCTTCGTCACGCTGGAGCCCGAGGCGTTCGGCGCGGCGAAGGCGATCTCGATCGACTATGCGGTGATGGAGAAGACCTCGCGCGCCGCCGTGGTGCCGGTGTCGTGCGGCTGGTCCGACGTCGGCTCCTGGCTCGCGGTGTGGGAGTTGTCGGAGAAGGATGCGCAAGGCAATGCGGCGCACGGCACCGCCGTGTTCGAGGATTCCCGCAACTGCAACGTCACCACCGATTCCGCGCTGGTCGCGCTCGAAGGCGTCGACGATCTCGTCGTGGTCGCCACCGCGGACGCGATCCTGGTCTCGCGCCAGAAGGATGCCAACGGCCTGAAGCGCCTGGTGACGAAGCTGAAGGCGGTCGCACCGAAGGTCACCGAGGAGCATCTGAAGGTGCACCGGCCCTGGGGCAGCTATCAGTCCGTCGACAATGGCGAGCGCCACCAGGTCAAGCGCATCGTGGTGAAGCCGGGCGGGCGCCTGTCGCTGCAGAAGCACCATCATCGTGCCGAGCACTGGATCGTGGTGCGGGGCACGGCCCAGGTCACCGTCAACGAGGCCGTGAAAACGGTGCACGAGAACGAGTCGATCTACATCCCGATGGGCGCCGTCCACCGGATGGAGAACCCCGGCAAGATCCAGCTGGAGCTGATCGAGGTCCAGACCGGCTCTTATCTCGGGGAAGACGACATCATCCGGATTGAAGACGACTATCAAAGGTCGTAACCAGCAAGCTCCGAATCACGCGACCCGGGCCGCGAAGGCGGTATCTTTTGCGGCTTAAGGCCCGGGGAACGTGTAACTTTTTGAATCAAATCGTGTCCGGGTTGCCAGCTCCACATTCGCCACAAATGTGGCGGTCGTGCTAGGAGAGGCGCCGGGGATTTGGGTTGAATCGGGGTTTGCTCAGATGAGTTCCAAAGGATCTGCACCGGCGAAGGCCGGCTTGCGCGTCGGCGTCATTGGTGCCGGCGTGATGGGCAGCAACCACGCGCGCGTGCTTGCGGGACTTCCCGGCGTCAGCCTCGTCGGCGTCGTCGATCCCTCGCCGGCACATCGTGCGCGGGCAACGGAACTGACCAATTGCGAAAGCTTCGAGACGCTCGATCAGCTCTTCGCCGAAGGCGTCGACGCCGTGACCATCGCGGCGCCCACCCATCTGCATCACGAGGTCGCGCTCGCCTGCATCGCCAAGAACATCCACGTGCTGGTCGAGAAGCCGATCGCGTCCACGGTGGCAGAGGGCCGCGAGATCGTCACCGCCGCGCAGAAGGCCGGCGTGACGCTGATGGTCGGCCATGTCGAGCGCTTCAATCCGGCTGTCGCCGCGGTCAAGCAGGCCATCGCGGGTGAGGACATTCTCTCCATCGCGATCACGCGCGTCGGCCCGTTCCCGCCGCGCATGTCCAATGTCGGCGTCGTCATCGACCTCGCCGTGCACGACATCGATCTGATCCGCTGGTTCACCGAATCCGACATCGTCGAAGTGCAGCCGCAGCTGTCGAGCGCCGTCGCCGAGCGCGAGGACATCGCGCTCCTGCAGTTCCGCACCGCCAACGGCGTGCTCGCCCACATCAACACCAACTGGCTGACGCCGTTCAAGGCACGCAGCGTCACAGTCGCGACCCGCGGCAAATACGTGATGGGCGATCTGCTCACGCGCCAGGTCACCGAATGCTTCGGCTTCAAGCCGGACGGCAGCTACTCGATGCGGCATCTGCCTGTCGGCCACGATGAGCCGCTGCGCGCCGAGCTGATCGCGTTCCTGAAGGCCGTGCGTAACGGCGAGACGCCGGCGGTGACCGGCGACGAGGGCGTCGCCAGCCTCGAGATCGCCACGCAATGCCTGGAGACACCGTCGCGGCCTGCGGCCACCGCGCCCGCCCGGAAGGCTCCGCGCCGCGTCGCCGTCTGATCCCTCTCCATGTCGACGACTCCAAAAGTGCAAGGCGCCATGAACCAGCATCTGCGTTCCGACCCCATTCCCTTCATCGACGTCGGCGCGCAGCGGCGCCGGCTCGGGGCCTCGCTCGATGCGGCCGTCAAGCGCGTGCTCGACCATTGCCAGTTCGTCAACGGACCCGAGGTCTTCGAGCTCGAGAAGCAGCTCGCGGCCTATTGCGGCGCCAAGCACGTGATCGGCTGCGCCAGCGGCACCGACGCGATCCTGATGGTGATGATGGCGAAGAATGTCGGGCCCGGCGATGCCGTGCTGTGCCCATCCTTCACCTTCATCGCGACCGCCTCGCCGGTGGCGCGGACCGGCGCGACGCCCGTTTATGTCGACGTGGACGAGGCGACCTTCAACATGAGCCCGGAGTCGCTGAAGCGCGGCATTGCGACTGCCCGCAAGGCCGGCCTCAAGCCCGTCGCGGTGATTCCGGTCGACCTGTTCGGCCAGCCGGCCGATCATGATTCCATCGCCGAGATCGCCAAGGCCGAAGGCCTGTTCGTGCTCGACGACGCCGCGCAAGCGTTTGGCGCGAGCTACAAGGGCCGCAAGCTCGGCACGCTCGCGCATGCCACGGCGACCAGCTTCTTCCCGGCAAAACCGCTCGGCTGCTTCGGCGACGGCGGGGCGATCTTCACCGATGACGACGAGCTTGCCGCTACGCTGCGCAGCATCCGCGTGCACGGGCAGGGCGTGGACAAATACGACAATGTCCGTCTCGGCCTGACCGGCCGGATCGACACCATGCAGGCCGCGGTGCTGATCGAGAAGCTGAAGATTTTTGACGACGAGATCGCCGCACGCAACAAGGTCGCGGAGCGCTACGCCCGTGGTCTGTCCAATGTGGTCACCGTGCCGCGCCTCAGCCCCGGCAGTACCTCGGTCTGGGCGCAGTACACCATCCGTCTGCCTGAGGGGACCGACCGCGACGGCTTTGCTGCCGCGCTGAAGGCCCAGGGTGTGCCGACGGCGATCTATTACGGCAAGTCGATGCATCAGCAGACCGCCTACAAGCATCATCCGGTCGCAGAAGGCGGGCTGCCGGGTTGCGAGAGCCTGTCGCAGGACGTCATCAGCCTGCCGATGCACGCCTATGTGACCGAAGCCGACCAGGAGCGAATCATCGCCGCCGTCCGCGGCGCGCTCGCGGGCTGATTTGCCTCTCACCTCTCCCGAAGGGAGAGGTCGGATCGCATCGAAGATGCGATCCGGGTGAGGGGTTACAATCTCACTGAATGCTGCAGCCCCTCACCCGGATTGCTGCGCAATCCGACCTCTCCCCGTCGAGGAGAGGTGGACACCGAGCGAGCCTCTTTTTTGATCTCATGGTCGTTCAAAGCCTTATCGGCGGCCCGATAAGCCTCTAGAAGAGTCCGCATGCTCGGACGCATCTTCACGGTTGGTGGCTATACGCTGCTCTCGCGAGTGACGGGATTTGCCCGCGACATCATGCTCGCGGCGATCCTCGGCGCCGGCCCTGTCGCCGATGCCTTTTTCGTGGCGCTGCGGCTGCCCAACCATTTCCGCGCGATCTTCGCCGAGGGCGCCTTCAACGCGGCCTGGGTGCCCGCTTATGCCCATGTCCATGGCGAGAAGGGCGAGGCGGCGGCAAGCCTGTTCGCAGACCGCATCTTCACGCTGCTCCTGGCCTCGCAGGTGGTGCTGCTGATCGTCGCCTGGCTGTTCATGCCGCAGGCCATGAGCATCCTCGCACCGGGCTTCAGTGACGACGCCGAGCAACGCAAGCTCGCGATCGAGCTGACCCGGATCACCTTTCCCTATCTGCTCTTGATCACGCTGGTGACGCTCTACGGCGGCATGCTCAACGTGATGCAGCGCTTTGCCAGCGCGGCGGCGGCCTCGATCTTTCTCAATGTCGCGATGATGATGACGCTGGCGCTCGCCGCCTGGTTCCCGACCGCAGGCCACGCCGCGGCCTGGGGCGTACTCATTTCCGGCTTCCTGCAATATTTCCTGCTCGCGGGCGATCTCGCCCGCCATGGTGGCCTGCCGCGCTTTGCACCGCTGAAGCTCGACGAAGACGTCCGCGGCTTCTTCAAGGCGCTCGGACCCGCGACGCTGGGTTCGATGGGCACGCAAGTGGCGCTGTTCGCCGACACAATCATTGCGACGTTCCTGCCCGCGGGCGCGCTGTCGGCGCTCTACTATGCCGACCGTCTCAACCAGCTGCCGATCGGCGTCATCGGCATCGCCATAGGCACGGTGCTGTTGCCGGAGATGTCGCGGCGGATTACCGCCAACGACCATGACGGCGCGATGAAGGCGCAGCGTCGCGCCTTCGATTTCACGCTGCTGTTCTCGATACCGTTCGTGGCGGCCTTCCTCACCGTGCCCGACGAGATCATGCGTGCGCTGTTCGCCCGCGGCGCATTCTCGAAGGCCGATGCCGTCGCCGCCGGCGGCACACTCGCGGCCTATGCCATCGGGCTGATCCCGTTTGTGCTGATCCGCAGCGCGGTCGCGACCTTCTATGCGCGCAAGGACACGGCAACGCCGGTTCGGGCGTCGCTGACCGGCATCGCCGTCAACGTCGCGCTGAAAATCGCATTGATGGGATCGCTCGCCCAGATCGGCCTCGCGCTCGCAACCGCCGTCGGCGTCTGGACCAATCTCCTGCTGGTGCTGTTCTTCGCAGTGCGGCGGGGCTTCCTCGTTCCGGACCGGGCCTGGCTGATGTCGCTCGCGAAATTCCTGCTGACCGGCCTCATCCTGGCCGCCGCCTTCTGGTTGATCGCGCGCTTCAGCCCGGCCGCTCTTGCCTCCGTGCACGCCTTCCGGGACGAAGCGACGCTGGTCCTGCTCGCCGTCGGGGGTACCATCGTTTACGCGCTCGCAATCCTCGCGCTGTTCGGCCGCAACTGGCTGGTCTCGCTGGTGCGCGGCTAGTTTTTATTGCCAACCCGTTTGCCTTGCCAGTTTTTCCACGGCAATATGCCGGCAAAACAACCATGAGAACGGGAAGACAAAATGGCTGCTCCCATCAAGTTCGGCGTTGGCCAAAGCGTGCTGCGCAAGGAGGATGACGCGCTCATCCGCGGCAAGGGCCGCTATACCGACGATTACGCGCCGCAGGCTGCGCTCCGCTGCTTGATGCTGCGCTCGCCGCATGCGCATGCCAAATACACCATCGATGCGAGCCGGGCCCGCGGGCTCCCCGGCGTCGCGCTGATCCTGACCGCCGAGGATGTTGCGGATCTCGGCAATCTGCCTTGCCTGTTCAACCTCGAGACCGATCCCTTCACCGGACCGCCTTACCCGATCCTCGCCAAGGACGAGGTGCGCCATGTCGGCGATGCCATCGCCTTCGTGGTCGCCGAGACCATCGACCAGGCCCGCGACGCCATCGAGGCGATCGAGGTCAAATGGAGCCCGCTGCCGGCGGTGACCGGCGTCGTCAACGCCGTGAAGAAGGGCGCAGCCTTGGTCTGGCCGGACAAGCCCGGCAACGTGCTGTTCGACGTCTCGATCGGCGACAAGGCTGCGACGGAAGCCGCCTTCGCCAAGGCACATGCGGTGGCCGAAATCTCGATCGTCAATCCGCGCGTGGTCGCGAGCTTCATGGAGACGCGCGCGGCGGTGTGCGAATATGACGCCAAGCGCGACCATCTGACGCTGACCGTCGGCAGCCAGGGCAGCCACCGCCTGCGCGACATCCTGTGCCAGAACGTGCTCAACATCCCCACCGACAAGATGCGGGTGATCTGCCCCGACGTCGGCGGCGGGTTCGGTACGAAGCTGTTTCCGTACCGCGAATACGCCCTGATGGCGGTCGCGGCCAAGAAACTGAAGAAGACGGTGAAATGGGCGGCCGACCGCACCGAGCATTTCATGGGCGACGCGCAGGGTCGCGACAACGTCACCACCGCGAAGATGGCGCTCGCCGAGGACGGCAAGTTCCTGGCGATGGATTGCGACCTGATGGGCGACATGGGCGCGTATCTGTCCACCTTCGGGCCCTACATCCCGCATGGCGGCGCCGGCATGCTGCCGGGCCTCTATGACATCCAGGCGTTCCACTGCCGGGTGCGCACCATCTTCACCAACAGCGTTCCGGTCGACGCCTATCGCGGTGCGGGCCGTCCTGAGGCCGCCTACGTCATCGAGCGTCTGGTCGATGCTTGCGCGCGAAAACTCGACATGACGCCGGACGCGGTCCGCCGCAAGAACTTCATCCAGCCGAAGGCGCTGCCGTACAAGACCGCGACCGGCAAGGTCTACGATTCCGGCGACTTCGCCGCGCATCTGAAGCGCGCGATGGAGGTCGCCGAGTGGAAGGAGTTTCCCAAGCGCGCGAAGCTCGCCAAGAAGCACGGCCTGATCCGCGGCATTGGCCTTGCGAGCTATGTCGAGGTGTGCGGCACCATGGGCGAGGAGACCGCCAATGTGCGGCTCGATCCCAATGGCGACGTCACCGTCCTGATCGGCACGCAATCGAGCGGGCAGGGGCACCAGACCGCCTATGCGCAGATCGTCGCCGAGCAGTTCGGCGTCGCGCCCGAGCGCGTCCACATCCACCAGGGCGACACCGACGAGATCGCAACGGGCCTCGGCACCGGCGGCTCGGCCTCGATTCCCTCGGGCGGCGTCAGCGTCGAACGTGCCACGCGCGAGCTCGGCCAGAAGCTGAAGGAGATCGCGGCGCAGGCGCTGGAAGCCAGCGCCGGCGACCTCGAGATCTCCGAGGGCGTGGTCCGCATCGCCGGCACCGACCGCTCGATCTCGTTCGCTGATGTCGCCAAGCGGCCGGGCGTGGATCCATCGAAGCTGAACGGCAGCGCGACCTTTGCCAGCGCCGACGGCACCTATCCGAACGGCACCCATGTCGCTGAGGTCGAGATCGATCCGGCCACCGGCATCATCAAGATCGTCAACTACGTGATCGTCGACGATTTCGGCAAGACGCTCAATCCGCTGCTGCTGGCGGGACAGGTGCATGGCGGCGCCATGCAGGGCATCGGCCAGGCGCTGATGGAGCAGGTGGTGTATGGCGCGACCGACGGGCAGCTGATCACCGCAACCTTCATGGACTACGCGCTGCCGCGCGCGGCGGACGGGCCGGCGTTCGTGTTCGAGACCCACAACGTTCCCTGCAAGACCAATCCGATGGGGGTGAAGGGGGCGGGCGAGGCCGGCGCGATCGGCTCCTGCCCGGCGATCGTCAACGCCATCGTCGACGCGCTCTGGCGGGAATACAAGATCGACCACATCGACATGCCGGCAACGCCGGAGCGGGTGTGGATCGCAATCAACGAGCACCATCGCCGCCACAGCCTATGATACCAAGCAAACGCGGAACGCGTTTGCGGGGAGATCGTCCTCAACAATCATCCGGAGCGCGACGATCTGTCGTCTCGTTCTGGATGGAATGAAATCTGCCAAACGGTGTTGGCCCATTGAGGGGTCGGCACGATCCTGCATCAGGAGAAGGATTTTGCGAATGAAGCGAATGTTGGTTGTTGGGGGCGCGCTGCTGCTCGGCATGGGTGCGGTTTGGGCGCAGCAGGATTCCCTCAAGGAGGTCCAGTCCCTGATGAAAGGCAACGGCAAGAACGCGGGCGCGATGTCGGCGATGGTCAAGGGCGAGAAGCCCTACGACCAGGCCACGGTGAACAGCGCGCTGGCGCAGTTCGAGGATACCGCCAAGAAGCTGCCGAACCTGTTTCCGGCCAGCGCCAAGGGCGTGAAGCTCGACGGCGACTACAGCGCTTCGCCGAAGATCTGGGAGGACAAGGCCGGCTTCGATGCGAAGGTCGCGAGCTTCGCCAAGGTCGTCGGCGAAGCCAAGAGCAAGATCAAGGACCTCGATTCGCTCAAGGCGACGTTGCCTGCCATCGGCAAGGAATGCGGCGGTTGCCACGAGACTTATCGCGTGAAGAACGGCTGAGGCGGGCCCTTTATCCCATCTACTGGAATCGAAGGGCGGTTGCGAAGGCAACCGCCCTTTTTCTGTCCGCAAGGTCTGACGGATCGCTGTCGGAGTGGCTATCTTTGCGCCAACGGCCGCGGCGTTGGTGCGAGTTGGCGCATCTCTTTCCCGACTGCTTCATGACATCAGGAGTTCCGCGGCACCTGAATCAACAGCGAGACAGGCCATGGCAAAACCGTTCCCGTCGAAGACCCATATCGGCAACCATATGCTGCATCCGGAAACGCTGATGCTGACCTATGGCTATGATCCGCAATTGTCGGAAGGCGCCATCAAGCCGCCGGTGTTCCTGACCTCCACCTTCGTGTTCAAGACCGCCGAGGACGGGCAGGATTTCTTCGATTACGTCGCCGGCCGGCGCGAGCCGCCGGAAGGCATGGGCGCAGGCCTCGTCTATTCGCGCTTCAATCATCCCAACAGCGAAATCGTCGAGGACAGGCTCGCGATCTACGAGCGCACCGAGAGTTGTGCGCTGTTCTCATCCGGCATGGCGGCCATCGCGACCACGATCCTGGCCTTCGTTCGCCCCGGCGACGTCATCCTGCACTCGCAGCCGCTCTATGGCGGGACGGAAACCCTGCTGACGAACACGCTTTCGCGCCTGTCGATCGGCGCCGTCGGCTTTGCCGACGGGATCGACGAGGCCGCAGTCAAGCAGGCGTCGGAGGAAGCGATGGGCAAGGGGCGGGTGTCGATGATTTTGATCGAGACACCCGCCAATCCGACCAACGGCCTGGTCGACATCGCGATGATCCGCCGTGTTGCCGACGCGATCGGAAAGGCGCAGGGACACACACCGATCATCGCCTGCGACAATACGCTGCTCGGACCGGTGTTTCAGCGGCCGATCGAGCATGGTGCGGACCTCTCGCTGTATTCGCTGACCAAATATGTCGGCGGTCATTCCGATCTGATCGCGGGCGCCGCGCTCGGCTCGAAGGCGATCATGAAAGGGATCAAGGCATTGCGCGGTGCCATCGGGACCCAGCTCGATCCGCATTCCTGCTGGATGATCAACCGCTCGCTCGAGACGCTGAGCCTGCGGATGGAGAAGGCCAACGACAATGCGCGCATTGTGGCCGACTTCTTGCGCGACCATCCGAAGGTCGCCAAGGTCCACTACCTCGGCCATCACGGGGAGGCCTCGCCGGCCGGGCGCGCGTTTGCGAGGCAGTGTCTCGGTGCCGGATCCACCTTCTCCTTCGACATCGAAGGCGGCAAGGAGGCGGCGGTCAAGTTCCTCAACGCGCTGCAGATCCTCAAGCTGGCGGTGAGCCTCGGCGGAACGGAATCGCTTGCGAGCCTGCCCGCAACCATGACGCATTCCGGCGTCCCCGCCGACATCCGCCGCAAGATCGGCGTTCTCGATTCCACCATCCGGCTGTCGATCGGCATCGAGAATCCGTCGGACCTGATCGCCGACCTCGCGCAGGCGCTGAACGCGGCTTGACGCCCCCCGGAATCGAAAGGCCGGACGCCCCCTCCAGCGCCCGGCCTTCGCCGACGAAGCAGCCTCGAGGCTTACTTCGTCACCTGTCCCCGGATCTCGCCGCCCGGGTTCGCCGCCGTGTGGATGTTGATGTAGTACTTGCCGCCGAGCAGATCGGCGGCCTGCGCGTCCGTGAGCGTCGCTTCGCCCTTGACCGGGCTCGAACTCGCATTGGGGATCGCGACCGCGACGCCTGCGTTCTTGCCGGTCTCGGCAGGCCCGTGGAAATGCGCGGCGGTGGCTGGCCCGGAGAGGCCGGAATAAGTGACGGTCCAGGACAGTTTCTTGCTGGCGGCATCGTAGTTCAGATCGGCCGTTCCCGTGCCGCTGCTGGTCGTTGCGGGCACCTCGGCCTTGCCGTCGAGCGTTGCCTTCAGTTTTTCGGCGCAGGCCGGTCCTGCGACAACAACGGCACCGAGCGCAAGCACGGCGATGACGGATTTGTTCATGACATTCTCCCTGTTGAACCCGACGGGGCTGCCAAACTTCCAACAGCCGGCATTTCAGTTTATTCCCGTCTCCGGCCAGGGCGGGCTAAATTCTTCGTGGTTGGAGCCGCGACGACATCGGTCATAAGTTCGCCGCAACGAGTGAATGGGTCCGCATGTTGCAACGAACAATTCTGGTGGTGCTGCTCGCTGCGGTCTCTGCTGCCGGCGTCTATTGGTGGATCAGCGCGCCGGTGGTGGCGTCCGCGGGCAAGGCGCCGGCCCATGTGCCCGATCTCGCCAATGGCGAGGTGATGTTCAACGCCGGCGGCTGCGCGTCCTGCCATGCCGTTCCCAATCAGCCCGATCGTCTCAGGCTTGGTGGCGGTGTCGCGATCAAGTCGCCGTTCGGAACGTTCTACGCACCGAACATCTCGCCGGATCCGAATGACGGCATCGGCAAATGGACCGAGGCCGATTTCGTCAACGCGATGATGCACGGGGTCTCGCCGGCCGGGCAGCATTACTTTCCGGCGTTTCCCTACACCTCGTATCAGCACGCCAGGCGCGAGGACGTGCTCGATCTCTTTGCGTATCTGAAGACGCTGCCGGCCGTTGCGGGCAAGGTGCGCGACCACGACGTCGGCTTTCCCTTCAACATTCGCCGCAACGTCGGGATCTGGAAGTTCCTGTTCATGGACGGCAAGCCCTTCGTTGCCGACGGCAGCAAGTCGCCGCAATGGAATCGCGGCGCCTATCTCGTCAACAGCTTTGGCCATTGCGCCGAATGCCACAGCCCGCGCAATGCGCTGGGCGGCATCATCGCCAGCCAGCGATTTGCCGGCGGTCCCAATCCGGAAGGCGAGGGATGGGTTCCGAACATCACCCAGAAGCGCCTTGGCGAGTGGAGCGCGAAGGATCTCGCCTATTTCCTCAAGACGGGTGAATTGCCGGATGGCGACAGTGTCGGCGGCGCGATGACGCGCGTGATCAGGAACACCTCGCAATTGCCGGACGAGGATCTGGCGGCGATGGCGGAGTACCTCAAATCGCTGCCGCCGGTGGAGGGGCCGACGCCGCCGAAGCGCAAGCAGGGGAGCTAGTACAACTCAATCGGATGGCGGAGGTTCACCTCTCCTTCGGGAGAGGTGACATCCTCGGCTTGCATCGATGCAACCAACCCAACGTTGGTGTTGCAGGTCTAGCCGGTGCCGAATGCCTTGAAGGTGATGATGGTGAGGGTGTCCTGGATGCCCGGCAGCACCTGCACCTTCTCGTTCACGAAGTGGCCGATGTCGGTGTCCTTGTCGACGTAGAACTTCACCAGGAGGTCGTATTGGCCGGCCGTGGAGTAGATCTCGGAGGCGATCTCGGCTTCGGCAAGCGCATTGGCCACCGTATAGGACTGGCCGAGCTTGCATTTGATCTGAACGAAGAAAGGAACCATCGCGGGCACTCCGAAAGCGTATTCTTCCGGCTAATAGGCCAAAACCGGCCGGATTTAGCAAGCGAACTTGCTGGATTCGGCGCGAGCTTGCTAAGACGGGTCATGGCTCGAAAACGCGGAAAATCGTCATGACGACCCCGGTCGCACTCACCATCGCCGGCTCCGATTCGAGCGGCGGCGCTGGCATCCAGGCGGACCTGAAGACCTTTGCCGCGCTCGGCGTCTACGGCGCCTCCGTGATCACGGCGCTGACGGCTCAGAACACGCGCGGCGTCACCGGCATTCATGCGGTGCCCGCCGAGTTCGTCGCCGCGCAGATCGACGCGGTGTTCTCCGATCTCGAAATTGGCGCGGTGAAGATCGGCATGGTGGCCCAGGTCGCCAGCATCGATGCCATCGCGGCCGCGCTGTCGCGCTGGGCGCCCCGGCACGTCGTGCTCGATCCCGTCATGGTCGCGACCTCCGGCGACCGCCTGCTGGCCGCCGAAGCCGTCGACGCCCTGCGCACCAGGCTGATACCGCTGGCCGCCGTGATCACGCCCAACCTGCCGGAGGCCGCCGCTCTGCTCGACGAGCCGGTCGCGGCAAGCGAGGCCGAGATCGAAAGCCAGGGACGCCGCCTGCTGGCGCTCGGCTGCCGCGCCGTCCTGGTCAAGGGCGGGCATGGCGAGGGCGCGGAGAGCATCGACTATCTGGTCGATGCGGACAGCACGATCACGCTCGCCGCGCCGCGCATCGCCACCCGCAACACCCATGGCACCGGCTGCTCGCTGTCCTCGGCGATCGCGGCGGGGCTGGCCAGGGGCGAGAGCCTGGAAAACGCCGTGCGCAACGCCAAGGCCTGGATCAGCGCCGCGATCGCCGCCGCCGACCGCTTCAGCGTCGGCCACGGCCATGGGCCGATCCATCATTTCCACAGGTTCTACTGACGCGGGGCTCGTTCACCTCTCCCGCAAGCGCTTGCGGGAGAGGTCGGCGCGTCCGGGCGATGCGAAGCATCGTCCCGCGCGACGGGTGAGGGCTTTCTCCTCTTGGGGAATCCCACCTGTGAAACACCCTCTCCCCAACCCTCCCCCGCACGCGGGGGAGGGAGCGCACAACTCCCGGAGGGACAAGGCGATCCGCCTTTGCGCCTCCTGCGGCGCCATGTCGCCTGATTGTCGCATGCGACTGATATTCGCGGGGAGGGCGAGGCGAAGTTTGATTCGTATCTGAGGTGCCTCAAGGTTCAATCGGTCATCCCCCTGTCACGGGACATTGTTACAGGCTGGCGCATGGGAAGTTACGCTGTGAGTGACGAGAGCCCGGAGCGGCGCTTTCGCACCTTGTTCATCTCCGACGTTCATCTCGGAGCTCGCGGTTCTCAAGCCGATCTCCTGCTCGACTTCCTGCGCTATCACGATGCCGACACGATCTATCTCGTCGGTGACATCGTCGACGGCTGGGCGCTGAAATCGAGCTGGCATTGGCCGCAATCGCATAACGACCTCGTCCAGAAGCTTTTGCGCAAGGCGCGCAAGGGCGCCAAGATTATCTACATCCCCGGCAATCACGACGAGTTCCTGCGCAACTATTACGGCACGCATTTCGGCGGCATCGACGTCGTCGAGAACATGGTTCACACCGGCACCGACGGCAAGCGCTATCTCGTCATCCACGGCGACATCTTCGATCTCGTGGTGCAGAACGCGCGCTGGCTCGCCCATCTCGGCGACAAGGCCTACGACTTCGCGATCCAGATGAATCGCCTCGTCAACTTCTTCCGCCGCCTGTTCGGCGTGCCCTATTGGTCGCTGTCGCAATGGGCCAAGCAGAAGGTCAAGAACGCCGTCAACTATATCGGCGCGTTCGAGCAGGCGCTCGCCGCCGAGGCGCGGCGCTACGATGCCGACGGCGTGATCTGCGGCCACATCCACTACGCCGTGATCCGCGACGAGGCCGGCATCCGCTACATGAATTGCGGCGACTGGGTCGAGAGCTGCACGGCCCTGGTCGAGCATGACGACGGCCATTTCGAGATCATCACCTGGGCGGATCATTTGCAAAAGCCGGCAGCCGTCCCGCAGGTCGCGGCAAGAGCTGCATGACAAGAGCCGCATGATGCGCATCCTGGTCGCGACCGACGCCTGGCACCCGCAAGTCAACGGTGTGGTTCGGACGCTGACCAAGCTTGCCGACGCCGCCAAAGGGCTCGACGTCGAATTCGCGTTCCTGACGCCGCAATCGTTCCGCACCTTCGCGATGCCGAGCTATCGCGACGTGCGGCTGGCCATGCCGCGTCCGGGCCGGATCGCAAGGCTGATCGAGGAAGCGCGCCCGGACAGCATCCACATCGCGACGGAAGGGCCGATCGGACTGATGGTCCGCCGCTATTGCCGCCAGCGCAAGCTGCCGTTCACGACCAGCTTCCACACCCGTTTCCCCGAATATGTCCGCGCCCGCGTGCCGGTGCCGGGCTCGCTGATCTGGCACGCGCTGCGCCGTTTCCATGCGCCCAGCCGTGCCGTGATGGCGGCAACCCCGGCGCTGGCCGGCGAGCTGACCGACCGCGGTTTCGACAATGTCATGCTGTGGCCGCGCGGGGTCGATACCAGCCTGTTCCATCCCCGTGCCATCGATCTCTGCCTGCCGGCACCGGTGTTCCTGTCGGTGGGCCGGATCGCGGTGGAGAAGAATCTCGAGGCTTTCCTCGACCTCGATCTGCCCGGCACCAAGGTCATCGTCGGTGACGGCCCGGCACGTGCCTCGCTGGAAGAGGCATATCCCGATGCGATCTTCCTCGGCGAGAAGCACGGCGAGGCGCTGGCGGACATCTACGCAGCCGCCGACGTGTTCGTGTTCCCCAGCAAGACCGACACTTTCGGCCTCGTCCTGCTGGAGGCGCTCGCCAGCGGGCTGCCGGTAGCGGCCTTCCCGGTGAAGGGGCCCCGCGACGTGATCGGCGATGCGCCGGTCGGCGCGCTCGATCACGATCTGGGCAGTGCCTGCTTCGCCGCGCTCGACGTCTGTCGGCAGGACTGCGTCGTGTTCGCCGCCAACTACACCTGGGAAGCCTCGGCCCGGGTCTTTATCGACAGCATCAGGGCGGTTGGCGCGGTGCTGCCCGGGGCGGAACAGCCGCGCTTCGTGGCCTGATCGGGAGAAGCCTCGCGCGGAGGTGTCTTGCAGGGGCCTCATCGGCCGCGATAACATCCCGCCATGACCGAACAGCTCCTCCCGGTCGGCCCTGCCGACATCGATGCCGCCGCGCGCGTGATCGCACCCTTCGCCATCCGCACCCCGCTGTTGTCCTTCCCTGTGCTCAACGAGCGCGTCGGCGCGAAAGTGTTCTTGAAGCCGGAGATGCTCCAGCGCACCGGCTCGTTCAAGTTCCGCGGCGCCTTCAACAAGGTGTTCTCGATCCCGCAGGACAAGCGCGCCGGCGGCGTGGTTGCGTTCTCCTCGGGCAACCACGCCCAGGGCGTGGCGGCCGCGGCAAAAATCCTCGACATGCAGGCAACCATCGTGATGCCGGCGGATGCGCCGCTGTCGAAGCGCGAGCGCACCAAATCCTACGGCGCCGAGGTCGTGCTGTACGACCGCGACCGCGACGACCGCGAGGCGATCTCACGCGGCATCGCCGAGAAGCGCGGCGCGACGCTGGTCAAGCCCTATGACGATCCCTTCGTGATCGCGGGGCAGGGCACCGCCGGCCGCGAGATCGCGGAGGACATGGCGGCGCTCGGTCTCGCCCCCGATATCGTGGTGGCGCCGGCCTCGGGCGGCGGCCTGATCGCGGGCGTCGCGACGGCGGTCAAGGCGCGCTATCCGCTCGCCGAGATCGTGGTGGCCGAGCCGGAGGCATTCGACGATCACGGCATTTCGCTCACCGCCGGCCACCGCGAGCCGCATGCACCCGCGGGCCGCACCATCTGCGATGCGCTGATGGCCTTGATGCCCGGGGAGATGACCTTTGCGATCAACAGCAAGCTGCTCGCGCGCGGCGTCACTGCGTCGGACAAGGAAGTCGGCGCGGCCGTTGCGTTCGCCTATCGCGAGCTCAAGCTCGTGGTGGAGCCCGGAGGCGCCGTCGGCCTCGCCGCGCTTCTCGCGGGCCGTCTCGACGTTGCCGGGAAGAACGTCGTCATCGTGCTCTCCGGCGGCAATGTCGACGCCGACTTGTTTGCCGAGCTGGTGGCTTAGCCGTCATTCCGGGGCTCGCGAAGCGAGAGCCCGGAATCCATTTCTCCACCGACTCTGCCGCACAATGGTTCCGGGCCTGCGCCATTCGGCGCATCCTGGAATGACGAAGCTCAAGAGCTGACATGAAGAAGGGGCAGAGCGTTGCGGCTCTGCCCCTTCTGGTTTGTCGATCTTGTGGTTCGAACTATCTGCTTGCTCGGTGCAACCTCTCCCGCTTGCTTGCGGGAGAGGTCGGCACGCAGTGGCGGGTGAGGGCTTTTTCCTCTTGGGGATTGTCCCGTTGTGGAAAGACCCTCTCCGCATCCCGCGCAAGCGCAGGGCAATCGCATTTGAATTTTGCAGAGGTCGTCATTCCCGGGCATCCACGTTCTTTGTGCTGTGTGGAAAGGCGTAGATGGCCGGGACAAGCCCGGCCATGACGCTGTGGAGACAGTCGGTGCCCATAGCCACATCTCATATGCGATAGCCCTCCCCCGCAGGCGGGGGAGGGAGCGCACCTTCTTTCTTGCGTGATCAGCGCATCAAGCCGCCGCGACGGCTGCCGCCGCCGTTCATGTTCGGCGCCTGGTTCATCGACTGCCGGAAGTTGTCGTTGCTGTTGACCATGCGGTTCGGCATCGCATTGAACTGCGGACGATTGTTCAGGACCTGCATCTTGTTGACCGGGTTTCTGTTGGGCTTCACGATACCGGTATTGCCGTTGGTGATGCGGACCGGCTGGTTCTGCGTCTGAACATTGACCGGCTTCGCATCGATCTTCGATCCGCCCTTGCCGATATTCACCGGCATGCTCACGATCTTGCCCGAGGTGCGGTTGCCGGCGCCCGGCTTGTTGTTGATCGCGGGCAGCGTCACGATCTTGCCGATGCCGCCATTGCTCTTGCTCGTGTTGCTCGGCACGGGCAAGGTGACGATCTTGCCGCCATGGCCGAGCTTGCCGAAGACGTTGCCATCGACCGGCTTCTGCACGACCGGCAGGTTGCCGCCCATCTGCGAGCCACCATGACCCTGCTGCATCAGCGGCATGTATTTGGGCTGGCCGAGATTGCCGATCTTGAGGGTCGGCGCGATGTTCTGCGGCGCCAGGAACTTGGTCGCCTGCATCAGGGGGATCTGCTTGGGCTGCGCCTGCAGCTTCAGCGCGACCTGCGCATAGGGGCTGTAGCCGTAGCTGTCATGGAAGCTCTTGTAGGCAAGCGGCGAGTTCGCGAGCACTGCCTTGTGCCAGGCCTGCGAGATCAGGAGGTTCTTGAGCAGCCAGCGGACGTGGTCGCACAGCGGATCGTGCGGATACATCCGGATGAACTCCTGATAGTATTCCGGACGGCCCTCGGACACGACGTAGTCATAGGCCTGGCGCGTCGAGCGGCTCGGCAGGTTGGAGGCCATCTGCACGACAGGCGCATTCACCGGCGCGCGGTTGGCGGCGACCGCGGTGTCGCCGAAGAAGGTGAAGTCACTCGTCAACGAGGAGCTCTCCCACGGGATCTGCGCGCCGCTCGTGGTCTGGTTGACCTGCAGGCGCACGCGCTTGAACAGCTGCTCGATCGGCACGTTGGGCTCGCGCGCGACGTTCAGGAACGCCTGCGTATAGGGGCTGTGACCGCCCGTGCCGTCGAGCGCCTCGGCGCCCGGTGCGGTCGAGTAGCCGACGATCGATCCGTTTGGCGCATCGACGATGGCAAGACCACGGCCGGCATCGTTGACCTCAGGGAACGGATTGTTGCGGCAGGCATCGAGAATGACGATGCGCATGCGGCTCGGGATCGTCTCCAGCGTGGACATCACGTCGACGAGGCGCACCGAATTGTTGACGAGCTCGTCGGGGCTGGAGACCTTGGCGTCGACGGGAACGAGATAGTTCTCGCCGGCGAGCTGCACGCCGTGACCGGCGTAATAGACCATCGCCACCGTGTTGGGACCGCGCGAGGCGACCTTGGCGGAGAAGTCCTGGACGACGCGGAGCATGTCGTTCTGGGTCAAATCGGTCGCTGCGACCACTTCGAAGCCGGCGGAGTTCAAGAACTGCGCCATCGATTGCGCGTCATCGTCGGGGTTCGCAAGCTGCGGCGCGTTCCGGTAGTTCGCGTTACCGATCACCAGCGCCACCCGCTGCTCCGGGCCTTGCAGGGCGGTGGGGGCCGTCGCGACCGGGGCGACTTGCGCGGAAACGGGCCCGCAGGCGAATCCGAACAGGCTTCCCAACAGGCTCGCCGTCATCAGGAAAGGCTTTAGGCGGAACATGGCGTGCTCCTCTGGCACTCATCTCGATGCGAGATTGGTTGCGAGGAAGCTTGGCCGCGTTCGAGCTTTTGGTCCGTGATCCCCGTCACCATGGCCGCGTACGTGATCTGAATCACGCTTGGAACCTGCTATGGTTAGCGATTGATTGGGAGGATAGTCCGTCACATGCTCAAATCGGTCGATCCGATCCTGACGCCCGACCTTCTCTGGCTGCTCGCCTCGATGGGCCATGGCGACGACCTCGTTTTCGTCGATGCCAATCACCCGGCCACCCGCATCGCGCAGAGCACCTCATCGCAGCGCCTGATCCAGCTGCCGGGCATGAGCATGGAGGTCGCCATCCGCGCCATCATGTCGGTCTATCCGCTCGACGATTTCGATCCCGAACCGGTGCGCGTGATGATGCCGGTGGACGATCCCGACCGCGTGCCCGAGGTGCAGCATGCAGTGCTGGCGGAGATCGCGCGCGCCGCCGGTCGTCCCGTCACTCCCGGCAAGCTGTCACGGGCGGATTTCTATCGCGCGGCGGCGGCAGGCTTTGGCGTCGTGCAGGTCGGCGACAGCCGAGGCTATGGCTGCTTCCTGCTCCGCAAGGCCGTGATCAGCTAGTGGGGCTGCGTTCGATCGACGCACGGCTTGATGCAAAGCGGATGCGATCATCGTGTGCGATGATCCCGCGCATGGCTACATTCATCCAGCGCTCGAATTTGAATGGCGTTCTCGCGGCCGATTGTCTAGAGTCAACGCATGTCGCGCCTTGTGTGTCTATCTGTTGCTATCATCCTGTCGCTGCTGCCGGCCGTCGCGCCTGCTGAGGCCGCGCAAAAGCGTCCCAAGCCGGTCTGGAAGGGCTACGGCTTCCTTCCGGGCTATCGGCAGCCGCTGAGCAACGCCATTCCGCTCTACAAGCAGAAGGACGCGATGCGGCGCCTTGCGCGCAACGACCGGCGCCATTGGTACATCGACCCGGTTCCTCAATATTACCGCTGGGATGGCGAGTGGCATTATTTCGGCCGCCCCGGCTTCAACGGCGGCCGCTACAATGGCGGCAGTTTCGGTCCGTGCTGGACGCGGACACCGATCGGGCCGATCTGGAATTGCGGGTGACCGCCTGATTGCGCGGCGTTAGGGAAAGCTGCGGACGACCTCGATCAAGCCGACGATTGCGGCATTGAACGCATCGAGGTCTTCGGCCGGAATCCAGTACTCCAGATGCGATCGTCCGCCGGCTTCCTGCACGTCGTATTTCTCGATGAAGCTGCGCTCGACTGCGAAACGGGTCACGAAGCCCGATCCGCTCGCCGGGACATTCCAGTCCCGCGCGATCTTGATGGCGTAGTCCTCGGTTAGCACCGGATAGAAGATCGGCTGGTCAGGCAGGCGTGGCGGAAATGCGCACATGCCGGATTGCTGGATCAGCTCCAGCTCCTTTGGACCGACGGGCCGCCAGAGGGTGAGGGTGTCTTCGGTGGGGGACATGGCTGTGGTGAGCGGGTTCTAGTGGGTCCCTACATACACCGATCTGTTCCTTCGCTCTATCACCGTCACCCTGAGGGGCGCGCTCTGCGGCGCATCGCGCCGCTGAGCGAGCCTCGAAGGGCGACGGTCCGGCTGCATCTCGGCCGTTCATCCTTCGAGGCTCCGCTTACGATGCGTACGCATCGCAAGCTTCGCGCCTCAGGATGACGGAATTGATAGGTGGGGAGCGCGCGCCCCTTACGAGAAGAACGCGATCTTCTCGGCCTGGGTCATGCGGCGGATCGGCGCGAGCGGGTCGTTGGCCGGCGCGCGGGACTTCTGCAAGATGCCGCTGGCGAGGATGGTGGCGCCGAGCGAGGACTCGGGCAAGGACGTGGACAGGGGCGAGGGTATCGGCAGCGTCGCGGTCGACGCTGCGCCGAATGTTGCCGTGGCCGCCATGGCCGGGGCCTGCTGCTCCATCACCTCGGCTGCGGCTTCGGCAATGGCGTCGGTGAGGCGCGCAAGCGAGTCCATCGCGATCGGTACGTCCGCGGCGGATTCTTCGGCGACGGCCGGCTCAGATGCGATCGGCTCCGGAAGCTCGGCGGCAACGGGCGCTGCGACGTCCGAGGCCATCGGTTCCGGCGTCGGCGCGCCCAGCTCGACCGGCTCGATGATCTCGTCGAACTCCGGATCGGGTGCGGCCATCTCCAGCGCGATGGCCTCGAGGATGGCTTCGTCCTCGGCTTCCGCAGCGGCGTCGGGCGAGAACGCGTCGGCGGCCTCAGCGAAGGCGGCAGGTTCGGCGATCGGCTCCTCAAGAGCGACGTGTTCAACTGCGGCTTTCTCGGGCGCGATTTCGCGTTCGGCAGCCGTCTCCGGCGCGGCGGCAGCCTGCTCGGTCATGGCGAGCGGCTCGGCGGTGCCAGCGTTCTCAGCGGCTGCTTCGGGCTCGGGAGTTGCTGCGATGTCTTGCGGCGTCTCCGTAAAAGCCACGGGGGCTTCGCTGACCATTTCAGCGGGCGCGGCGGCCTGCGCAGGCGCAGCGTCGGCGGATGGCGCCGCCTGCGGCGTTGCGCCGCCGTCAAGCTGCTCGACCCGATCCCTCAGCAGATCGAACGCGGCCTTGAGCTCGACGCGGGGGTCGATGGTCGAAATCTGCCCGCAGGCGGCCTCGATCGAGGCGAGCTGCGAATCAATGAGGTCGCAGATTCGCCCGTCGGCGCCGATCTCGCGCCAGCGCCAGGAGATCTCCTTGATGATGCGCACCCCGCGCGGGATCGGCGCGAGGCTCGCCTCGATCGCCGCGGGATCGAACGCCGCGATCGCGATCGTCTCGGCCTCGCGGATGGCGCGGCGGATCTCGACCAGCGCTTCGGGCAGGCGGTCCTCGACGACGGGTTGTCGCTGCGCCGCAAGGGTTTCTTCGATTCTGGCGACCGCATCCAGGACCATGCTTGTGTCGGCATTGCGGTTGCGCTTGGCGTATTCGCCGAGGAACCAGCGGCCGCGCGCGGTCTCCATGAAGGCTTCGCGGATCGCGTCGTAATCCTGCTCGTTCGGCTCGGCCGCGCGGGCAGACATGGGCGAGAGGGCGAATGCTTCGTTGGCCATGACAATCTCGTCGCGCAAATCAGTGCGCGCTACTGTAACGATCACCACGATATCGACCGAATCGCAATTGGTTTGATGCAGTCCGAATCACAAATCCCCATCGCGGCAGCGAAGAAGCGGCGATTCGCCGTGAGCCTCGCCCTGTTCTATTCGGCCGTGTTCGCGGTCTCGGGCACGCATCTGCCGTTCTTCCCGGTCTGGCTCAAGGCGATCGGCATCGACGCAGCCTGGATCGGGCTCATCAACGCGCTGCCGGCGATCACGCGCTTCACCACGCTGCCGCAGGTCACGGCGTTCGCCGAAAAGCGGCATGCCATTCGCGCCGCCATGATGGTGTCGGTGCTGGCGACGGCGATCGGCTTTACGGCGGTCGGCTTGCAGCAGCAGCCGCTGGCACTGTTCCTGATCTATGCGCTGACCTGCATGATGTGGACGCCGACGATGCCGCTGACCGATGCCTATGCGCTGCGCGGCGTCGCCCGCTACGGGCTCGACTACGGACCCCTGCGGCTCTGGGGCTCGGCGGCGTTCGCCGCCGGCTCGCTCGCCTGCGGCTATCTCGTCGACGTCATCGCGGCGCGCGATCTGATCTGGGTCATCGTGGCCTGGGCGGTCGTTGCGGTTCTCGCCAGCTTGCTGCTTCAGCCGCTCGACGATGTCAGGCAGAGGACGACGGAGAGGCATGCCGGCTCGGCGCTGCTGCGCGATGCCGGCTTCTGGGCGGTCATCGCCTCGGCGGCGCTGATCCAGGGCAGCCACGTCGCCTATTACACCTTCTCGGCCATCAACTGGCAGCTCCATGGGATCAGTGGGCTGACGATTGCGGGGCTGTGGACGCTGGGCGTGATCGCCGAGATCGTCGTGTTCGCGCTGTCGCCGCGCTTCTCGCTGCATCCTTCCACGATGATTGCGATCGGGGGGCTCAGCGCGGTGGTGCGCTGGATTGTCACCGCGCATGAACCGCCGCTCGCGCTGCTCGCGATCGTGCAGCTCGGGCATGGCCTCTCCTTCGGCATGACCATCGTGGGCACGATGAATCTCCTGGTGCAGCGCGTCCCGGCGCATCAGCCCGCGCGCGGGCAGGGCTATTATGCCGCTTGCAACGGACTGCTCGGCGCGGCGACCTCGATCGCGTCAGGCGCGATCTATGCCCGCATCGGCGACGGCCTGTACTACGTGATGGCCGCGATGGCCGGCCTGGGCGCGCTCGTCATCTGGTCGGCGCGGCACCGTCTCGCGGCTCATCCCCACAGCGAGGCATCCGGCGGATAGACCAGGCTGCCGTCATAACGCAGTCCGTGATCGCGGTCGCGCGCCAGCAGCAAGGGGCCGTCGAGATCGACGAAGCGCGCCTGCGGCGTCACCAGCATCGCCGGGGCCATCGACAGAGAGGTTGCGACCATGCAGCCGATCATGATCTCGAAGCCGAGCGCCTGCGCGGCATCGGCCATGGCCAGCGCCTCGGTGAGGCCGCCGGTCTTGTCGAGCTTGATGTTCACGGCGTCGTAGCGGTCCCGAAGCGGCGCGAGCGAGGAACGGTCATGCACGCTCTCGTCGGCGCAGACCGCGAGCGGCCGCTTGATCCGTGCCAGCGCCTCGTCCTTGCCTGATGGCAGCGGCTGCTCCACAAGGGTGACGCCGGCTGCGGCGCAGGCGGCGAGATTGTGCTGCAGATTGGCCTCGGTCCAGGCCTCGTTGGCGTCGACGATCAACTCCGATTTGGGGGCGGCCTTGCGCACCGCTGCGATTCGCTCCGGATCGCCGTCGCCGCCGAGCTTGATCTTGAGCAGCGGCCGGTGCGCCGCCTTGGCGGTCGCCGCGGCCATGGCCTCGGGCGTACCCAGCGAGATCGTGTAGGCGGTGGTGCGCTCGCCGGGCTCCGGGCGGCCGAGCAGGTTCCAGGCCCGCAGGCCGGCCGACTTGGCCTCGAGGTCAATCAGGGCGCAATCCAGGGCGTTGCGGGCCGCACCCGGCGGCATGGCCGCCTGGAGGGCCTGCCGCGTCAGTCCGCCCGCGACGGCCTGCTGCATGGCCTGGATGGCGCCAAGGGTGGCCTCCGGTGTCTCGCCGTAGCGGGGATAGGGCACGCACTCGCCGTGGCCGGTCAGGCGGTCGTGGCTTACCTCCGCCACGACGGTCACGGCCTCGGTCTTGGCGCCCCGGCTGATGGTAAAGCTGCCGGCGATCGGGAAGCGCTCGATTCGCGCCGCCAAAGTCACAAATTTCATGGAAGTCATTTTGAACTCTGGCGAAATCTGAACCTGCTAGTTACCTGTATCAACTAACATTAACCACTTGGGGATACCTTCTCTGGGTAAGGGCGCGTGCGCAACCATCTGATTTTCTCCGCCCCGGTACGGGAGCGGACATTTTGAGCAGCGATCCGAAGCTCGAACGGATTGCCAAGGGCAACGCGCTGGCACTTTGCGCTACCGGGACCTGGACCGCGAGCTTCGCGCCGGTCCTGGAGCGGATGGTGGCTGACGCCGAGAAGCTCGCCGGCGGTCCGCAAAGAATCTTCATCGACGTCTCCGAGGTCGCCAAGCTCGACACTTTCGGGGCCTGGCTGATCGAGCGGCTGCGCCGCAGCCTGACCCAAGGCGCTGTCGAGGCGCAGATCGCGGGCCTCTCGGAGAATTATTCCAGCCTCGTGGACGAGGTGCGGCGGGTCAGGGCGACCCAAGTGGTCGACGGCAGCACGATCACCATCTCCGGCATGCTGGAGCAGATCGGCCGGACCGTGGCCGGTGTGGCCGGGACCGTGGCGGGCCTCGTCGACATGCTCGGCGCGGTGCTCGCTGCGGGTTTTCGCGTCTTGATCCACCCGCGCTCGTTCCGCCTGACCTCGACCGTGCACCACATGGAGCAGGTCTGCTGGCGCGCGGTGCCGATCATCGTGCTGATCACCTTCCTGATCGGCTGCATCATCGCGCAACAAGGCATCTTCCATTTCCGCCGCTTCGGCGCCGACATCTTCGTCGTCGACATGCTGGGCGTGCTGGTGCTGCGCGAGATCGGCGTGCTCCTGGTCGCGATCATGGTCGCGGGCCGCTCGGGCAGCGCCTATACCGCCGAGCTCGGCTCGATGAAGATGCGCGAGGAGATCGACGCGCTGCGCACCATGGGCTTCGATCCGATCGAGGTTTTGGTGCTGCCGCGCATGCTGGCGCTGGTGCTGGCGCTGCCGATCCTTGCTTTCCTCGGCGCGATGGCTGCGCTTTACGGCGGCGGTCTGGTTGCCTGGCTCTATGGCGGGGTCGAACCCGAAGCCTTCCTGCTGCGCCTGCGCGACGCCATCTCGATCGATCATTTCATCGTCGGCATGGTGAAGGCGCCCGTCATGGCCGCCGTGATCGGCATCGTCGCCTGCGTCGAAGGGCTCGCCGTGCAGGGCAGCGCGGAATCGCTCGGCCAGCACACCACGGCATCGGTGGTGAAGGGCATCTTCTTCGTCATCGTCATGGACGGCGTGTTCGCCATCTTCTTCGCCTCGATCGGGATGTGACGATGGCAGGCGAGATTCAGGATCCCATCATCCGCGTTCGCGACATCACCGTGCAGTTCGGCACGACCCGCGTGCTCGACGGGCTCAATCTCGACGTCAAGCGCGGCGAGATCCTGGGCTTCGTCGGCCCATCCGGCGCGGGCAAGTCGGTGCTGACGCGCACCATCATCGGCCTCGTGCCGAAGGTCGCGGGCTCCATCGAGGTGTTCGGCGTCGACCTCGATTCCTCCAGTACGTCGCAGCGGCGCAACGTCGAGCGGCGCTGGGGCGTGCTGTTCCAGCAGGGCGCGCTGTTCTCCTCGCTCACCGTCGGGCAGAACATCCAGTTTCCGATGCGCGAATATTTGCGCGTCTCGCAGCGGCTGATGGACGAGATCACCATGGCCAAGCTCACCATGGTCGGGCTCAAGCCGGAAGTCGCCGAGCGTTTCCCGTCCGAGCTCTCCGGCGGCATGATCAAGCGCGTGGCGCTGGCGCGGGCGCTGTCGCTCGATCCGGACCTCGTCTTCTTGGACGAGCCGACCTCCGGCCTCGACCCGATCGGCGCCGGCGACTTCGACGAGCTGGTCCGGACCCTCCAGCGCACTTTGGGGCTGACCGTTTTCATGGTAACTCACGACCTCGACAGCCTATACACAGCATGTGATCGCATCGCCGTTTTAGGGAACGGTAAGATCATTGCGGCAGGGTCGATCGCCGACATGCAGGCCTCGCAGCATCCCTGGCTGAGGCAGTATTTTCATGGCAAGCGCGCCCGCGCGGTCATGGGTTGAATAGCTGGGTTGAGTAGCCGGAGCACCTGATGGAAACGCGGGCGAATTACGTATTGATCGGCTCGTTCACGCTGGCGGTGATCGCCGCGGCGATCGGCTTCGTGCTGTGGTTCCAGTCGCTGCACACGACCAAGCAGCGCAGCCCCCTGCGCGTCGTGTTCGAGGGGCCTGCCGCGGGCCTGCGCAACGGCGGCAGCGTCAACTTCAACGGTATCAGGGTAGGCGAGGTGGTCTCGGTGAAGCTGGACAACCCGCGGCGGGTTGTCGCACTCGCCATGATCGAGAACAACGCACCGATCCGCAAGGACACCCTGGTCGGCCTCGAATTCCAGGGCCTCACCGGGGTCGCCGCCATCTCGCTCAAGGGCGGCGACGAGGCCGCGGCCCCGCCGCCGCTCGACCAGGACGGCATCCCCACGCTCACCGCCGATCCCAACAAGCTTCAGGACGTCACCGAGGCAATCCGCGGCACGCTGCAGAACATCAATAAGATCGTCGCCGACAATCAGGAGTCGGTGAAGAACTCGCTCAAGAACCTCGAGACCTTCACCAACTCGCTGGCGCGCAATTCGGAGAAGATCGACGCCGTGATGGCCAAGGTCGACGGCGTGATGCTCAAGGCCGACAGTCTCATGCTCGGCCTCAACACGCTGGCCGGCGGCAAGGACGGCGGCGAGCTGTTCCAGGCGGTGAAGTCGATCCGCGAGCTGGCCGACGATTTCGACAAGCGCTCCGGCGCGCTGATGGCCGACGGCCGCCGCACCCTCGGCGACATCAGCCGCGCCGTGAACAATTTCGACCGCAACCCGACCCGCGTGCTGTTCGGCGCCAGCAACTCATCGCAGCCGGCCCCGCCGCCCGAGCCGCCGAGGCCGGCGGCGGCGCCGAGGCGGTAGCAGGCGGAGAGTCTCCCCTCGTCATTGCGAGCGAAGCGAAGCAATCCAGACTGTTTCCGAGGAGGCAGTCTGGATTGCTTCGTCGCTGCGCTTCTCGCAATGACGGTGTGGAGAGAGTGTGTGCTGCCTTCGTGGCCCCGGATGGAGTGTAAGAGCAATCCGGGACTCCTTCATTGCCCCCGCATTCCGCTTCGCTCCATGCAGGCTACGATCCTCGCAGCGGCGCGCTCAAACAAAAACGGAGCCCGTGAGGGCTCCGTCTTTCATTCGCTATTCGCCACTCGCCATTCGCGAGCCTCAAGCTCACCCCAGCCGGCCCGCCGCGTGCGCGAGCAGCGTGTACACCAACCCCGTCTCCGAGGTCAGGTGGCTGCGCAGCTCCTGCGGGCCGCGGCCGTCGCGGGCGACTTCGTCGAGCAGGCGCTCGAACTCGGCGACATAGCGGTCGACCGTGCCCTTGAAGTTGCGGTCGGCGCGGTACTTGCGGGCGACCTCGTCGAAGGCCTTCTGGCCGGCGGGCGTGTAGAGGCGCTTGTTGAAGGCCTTGTTCTCGCCGCGCTGGTAGCGGTCCCACATCTCGGCGGCGAGGTTGCGATCCATCAGCCGGCCGATGTCGAGCGACAGCGATTCCAGCGGATTGGCGCCAGCCTGCGGCGCCGGTGGCTGCGGAGCGGGGGCAGGGCGGCCGCGCGGCGCCTCACGTCCGGTCGGAGCGCCCTGGTTGGCGTCCGTGCGGCTCAACAGGTCCGACAACCAGCCGTCACGGCCCTGGTCGCTCCCTGCGGGCGCAACCGGCGGCGCTTCGGTACGGCGCGAGGGGGCCGGCATGCCGAGGTCCGGCGGCGGCAGCGTCGAGGCGCTGCCGGTGTCGCGCATGCGGGTCTCGGGAGTCCGGCCGCCGACGGCTGCCAGCACCGGCTCTTCCTGGCGCTGCACGCTGGCGCGGCCTGCCGTGGTGACGTCGAGGCCGCGGCCATGCTGGGCCACGATGCGGTTGAGCTCGGCGAGGGCCTCGATCTGGTCGACGATCACCTTGCGCATCTGCGCCGTGCTCTCGGCAGCCTCCTGCGGCATCTCGAGCACGCCGCGGCGCAGCTCGTTGCGAGTGGCCTCGAGCTCGTTGTGCATCTCGAAGGCCATCTGCTTCATGCTGGAGACGAGGTTGGTGAACTTCTCCGTCGACTGCTTGAACATCGCATCCGCCTCGTCGGTGGTCTGGCGGTAGATGTCATGCATGGCCTCGATCGTCTGCCGGTGCTCCTCCTCGGACGCCGAGCGCACCGCCTCGAACTGGCGGGTGATCGCGGCCGAGCCTGCGCCGGCGGTCTCGGCGACGACGCGGGCGATGTCGCGGGCACGCTCTTCGGCTGCGGCCAGCGATTCATCGAGCAGTCCGGTGAAGCGCGACAGCCGCTGGTCGAGATCGGCCGTGCGCAGGTCGATCGTGGTGACGAGCGATTCCAGCGCCTGCTTGCGTTCGGCGAGCGAGGCGGTGGTGTTCTTGTTGCTCTGCTCGACGACCTGGGCGGCCTCGACGAGTGCCTTGCCGTGCGCGTCGAACTGGGTCGACAGCTCGCCGAGATCCTGCAGCGCCTTGGTGGTCTTGCTGTTGAAGACGTTGAGCTGCTCTTCCAGGTTCTGCGTGGCCTCACCATTGCGCGAGGTGACGTCGTTCATCGCCGAGACGAAGTCGGCGACGCGCGTCACCAGCGCCCGCTCGAGCGAGTTGAGGTTGTCGTGCGCACCGGTCAGCACCTCCTGGAGCAGGATGTTGCCTTCGCGCAGACGCTCGAACAGGGCCACCGTGTCGGTGCGCAGGATCTTGCTGGTCTCCTGCATCTCGGTGACGGCCGCGATCGAGACCTGGCGCGACTGGTCGATCGCGGAGCGCGAGGCCTGCTCGAGGTCCTTGAGCGACTTGCCGACCGCGCTGGTGGCGATCTCGCTCGCCGCGTTGATGGTGCGGGCGACTTCCGAGCCGTTGCCCATCATGGTCTGCGAGAAGGCCTGTCCGCGCGTCTCGATCGACTTCAGCGCATCGGAGGTGACGCGGTCGATGTCGAGCGTGAGCTGGCTGGTCTTCGAGCCGATCGCGTCGACCAGCGAACCGCGCTTGGCGTCGATCATGTTCGACAGGCGGTCGGCCTGCTGCTGCACATAGGTGACGATCTCGTCGGTCTTGCCGGTCATGGCCTGGCCGAAGCTGCTGCTGGCGGCGAGCACCGAGCGCTCGACGTCGGCCGAGCTCGACTTGACCCGCGAGCTCGCCTCGTTGGAGGCCGAGATCAGCGCGTTCTGGGCGTTGAGCGCGCTGGTCTGGATGTCGTTGGTCGCGTTGGCGGCCGCCGCGCTCAGCGTCCGCTCGATCTCGGTCGAGATCGTGCGGATCTGGCTCGCGGCGTCGGCCGAGGTCGAGGTCAGCGAGATCTGCGCCTCACGCGCGCTGCTGAGGATGGTCGAGGCGGTGTCGGCGCCGACCGAGGTCAGCGTGCGCTCGATGTCCGTCGTCAGCGACTTGATCTGGCTCGCCGCATCGCTCGAGGCGGAGATCAGCGAGCCCTGGGCCTCGCGAACGCCGCTGGTGAGCGCCTCGATGGTGGCTCCGCCGGCGGTCGCCAGCGCGCGCTGCATCTCGGCCGCGAGCGAACGGACCTGGCTGGTCTGCTCGGCCGAGACCGCGAGCAGGGTGCTCTGGGCGTCGCGGGCGCTGCTGGTGATCGTCTCGGCGGTCGACTGGCCGACTTGCGAGAGCGAACGATGCACTTCGGCCGCGAGCGACTTGACCTGGCTCGCAGCATCCGAGGACGCTGTGACCAGCATGTTCTGCGCCTCGCGAGCGCCGGAGGTGATGGTCTCGGCGGTCGAGGTGCCGGCCATGGCGAGCGAACGCTGCACATCGGCCGTGAGCGACTTGACCTGCGCGGCCGCATCCGAGGATCCGGCAACGAGCGCGTTCTGGGCCTCGCGAGCGCCGGTGGTGAGGATCTCGGCGGTCGAGGTGCCCGCCATCGTGAGCGAGCGCTGTACGTCGGAGGACAGCGCCTTGATCTGGTTGGCGGTCTCGGTCGAAGCCGCGATCAGCGCGCCCTGCGCATCGCGGGCGCCGGCGGTGATCGATTCCGCCGTGGTGGTGCCGGCCAGCGACAGCGAACGCTGCACGTCGGCAGTGAGCGTCTTGACATGGTTGGCCGCGTCCGAGGAGGCGGTGACGAGGGTGGTCTGCACCTCGCGGGCGCCGGCCAGGATCGAGGCTGCGGTGGCAGCGCCTGCCGCCGACAGCGTGCGTTCGACGTCGGCCGCGAGCCCCTTGATCTGGTTGGAGGCATCGCCCGATGCCGCAACCAGCGTCGACTGCGCTTCGCGGGCGCTGGTCAGGATCGAGTTCGCCGCACCGGTGCCGACCGCGGTCAGCGCCTGCTCGACCTCGGCTGAGGTCATCTTGAGCTGGGCGTTGACGTCGGAGGAGACCGTCAGCAGCGACTGCTGAGCGGTGCGAGCGCCGGTCTGGATCGTCTCGCTGGTGTTGACGACGAGGTTGGTGAGCGAGCGCTCGGCGTCCTCGACATGCGAGCGGATCGCGGTCGAGATCATCTCGGCGCGGGACATCATGTCCTCGCTGGCCTGGCGTCCGCTGCTCTCGATGCGGCCGGCGACGGCCTCGACGCGCGAGCCGAGCAGGTCCTCGAACTGCGCCACGCGCACGTCGATGTCGCTGGCGACCGAGCCGACCCTGGTCTCGATGACCTGATGGATCTCCTGGAAGCGCGCCGTGACCGTGTCGGTCAGGTGCGTGCTGCGGCCGTCGATGATCTCGGTGACGCCGGTGATGCGGCGGTCGACCGCCTCGATCGCCTGCGCGGTGCCGTCCGTGAGCGTCGAGCTCAGCAGCGTGAGGCGCGTGTCGATCGACTGCACGGCCTGCGAGGCGCCGTTCGTCACGGCGGTGGTCAGGTAGGTGAGGCGGGAGTCGATGGATTCGAGCGCCTGCGTCGCGCCGCCGGTGAGCGTCGTCGTGAGGTGCGTCAGGCGGGTATCGATCGACTGGATCGCCTGGGATGCGCCATCGGTCAGCGACGTCGTGAGGTAGGTGAGGCGGGAGTCGATCGAGTGGATCGCCTGCGCGGCACCATCGGTCAGCGACATCGCCAGCGTGCTGATGCGTCCGTCGATGGTTTCGGTCATGGACTTCGCGCGGCTGTCGAACGACTGTTCGAGTGCGGCGACCCGGCCGACGAGCTGCTCGTCGAAGGTCCTGATGTGGCCTTCGATCGTGCCGTCGAGGCTGGTGATCTTGCCGTTCAGCGAGGCGTCGAGATTGCTGACGCGCTCGCCGACCGTGGTCTCGAATTGCACGAGGCGCTGGTCGAGCACCGCCGTGATCTCGCCGCCGTTCGCCGTGAAGCGGGTATCGAAATTGTCGACATAGGTCTTCAGCGTCTCGGCGATGTCCTGCGTGCGCTGGCCCATGCGCTCGACGATCTCGCCGCCGAAGGTCTTCACGGTGCGGTCGAACTCGGAAATGTGGCGCGTGATCAGCGCGCCCAGCGTGCCGGAGTCGCGGGCGAACTTCTCGACCAGCTCAGTGCCCTGGTTCTTCACCAGCTCGTCGAAGGCGCTCATCTGCAGCGACAGCGAATCGTGCGCGGTCTCGGTCTGGCTGACGACCTTGGCGACCAGCGTGTTGACGGTGGCGTCGAGCGCCTCGCTCGCCTTGTCGCCGCTCGTCATGATGTGGTTGGCGAGCCGGTTGCCGGCGTCGTCGATCTTGGCCGAGAGGTCGTTGGAGCGCAGCTCGAGCTCGAGCAGCAGCGAGTCCGACGAATTCTTCAGGGAATCGTGCACCTGCTCGGTGCGCTCGGAGATGCCGTCGACGATCGCGGCGGAGCGCTGCTCGAATTCGCCGGTGATGCGGTCGATGCGTTCGTTCAGCATCTCATGGACGCGGTCGGCGAGGTCGACGAACTCGTCATGGACGTGGCCGGTCTTGAAGTTGAGGCTGGTGGTCAGCCGCTCGCTGGCGTCGAGCACCGCGCGCGTGGTCTCGTTGCTGGCTTCCTCGAGGCGGTCGAGCAGGTCGCCGCCGCGCTCGCCGAGCGCCAGGATCATGTTGTCGCCGGCATTGCTCAGCGCCTGGGTGATGTGGGCACCGCGCTCTTCGAGCGCGCCGGTGATCGACTTCGCAACCTCGTCGACACGGGAGGCGATCGCGTCCGAGATCAGCGCGATGTCGTGGCGCAGATCGATCTGCACGCCGGAGATGGCGCTGCGGACCTGCTCGGCCTGACCGACCAGATTGTCGCGCTGATGCGCGATGTCCTGGAGCAGGGCGCGGATGCGCACCTCGTTGTCGCTATAGGCGCGCTCCAGCGCGGCGACCTCGTTGGCGACCAGCGTCTCGAGCTCGCCGGCGCGCGCAATCGCGCGCTCGATGCCGTCGCCCATCGCCGCGACCTCGCGGCGTATGGCCTGGCCGACGGTGACCATGGAATCGGAGGCCGAGCCTTCGGGCTCGGAGAAGCGGATCGCGACCTGCGCCATCGCCTGCGCGATCATGCGCATTTCCTGGCCGCGCCAGACGAGGCTGGCGAGGAAGTAGAACAGCATGATCGGCGCGAACAACATCGCGACGAGACCGGCGATGACGAGCACGCCGCCGCTCTGGCCCATGGCGGCCTGGATCGAAGGCAGGAAGCCGACGGTCAGTGCGGCGCAGGCGGCGAGCCAGACGCCGGCGAAGATCGTGGCGAAGGTGTAGACGCTGCGGGCAGGGCGGCCCTTCTGAAGCGCCTGGAGCAGCTGGCCGATGGTCTCGCGGTCGTCGTTGGCGGCGCGGCGCGAGGTGCGCGGCTCCTCGATCGTATCGAACACGGTCGCCCGCTCATTGGCGGCCGGTCCCGGCTCGAAGCTCGGCTCGTCGAAGATCGGGGGCGCGGGCGGCACCGGGGGCGCCGCTTCGTTGCGCATGGTGGCGTTGCGGCTGGTATCGGCAGCCGTGTCACTGATGTTCAGGGCTTCCTGGATCGCAGAAAGCGCAACTTCTGTGGGGTCTTTGACCTTTTTCGGAGTGTTCGCCATGTTCAGTCCGAGCCCTCGTTACTTGTACGCGTCCCCCCGCGAGCCCTGCGCTCGGCGCAAGCCCACAGACCGGATCATGCCGCTTGCGCGGATCTCCGGCCGTCCCCACCCGGACGGCTTGTCCGCTAATTTCCGCAACATCCTATTGGCAGAGCGTCGCGAATGAAATGCCTGCGATTAAGACAATCTTAATCATCGTTAACAGGATCGCGCCGTAACGCCTTAGCAATCAATGCAATTCTCCACCAGACTCGGCCGATTGCGGCAACTTTCCGTCAACAAATGGGCGGATCTGCGTCAAACAGCCCAAACATTTCGTTAACTATTTTCATGCTTGGTTGAGGGGAACCTGACCGCCGGACCGGCGGCCGCCACGCGACGCCGGGGCCTGCGCCATGACGCCTGAACTGCAACGGATGGAATGGATGCCTTCGCCCCCGCTTGCACCTATCGACAGCCCGCTCGATCTCGATCACCTCTCCCGGATGACGCTCGGCGACGCCGAACTGGAACAGGAAGTGCTGACGATGTTTGGCGAGCAGGCGGGCCGCCTGCTCGCGGCGATGGCTGCGAGGCCGGCCGAGGCCGGCGCGCTCGCGCACAAGCTCAAGGGTTCGGCGCACGGAATTGGCGCCTTTGCGGTTGCCGATGCCGCAGCCAGCCTGGAGAGTGCGATCCGGACCGGCCATGGCCGGTCCCATGCCTTCGCCGCTCTGAAAGAGGCCGTGACCGAGGCCCGCGCCGCCATAGCGGCGATCCTGAAGCCGTAAGCCGATACGGTCGGAGCCGGGCCCCTAGTCGTTTGTTTTGACGGGTTTTCTTCCCGCAAAGCGGGATTCATTTCGCATCAAAACGCTATGGCGCCGGGCTAACCGACCCGTTATAGGACAGCCCGGACCCTCCTTCATTCCCAGCACCTCGGCAGCACGAGCACACATGGCCAAGATTCACTTTGTCGACCACAAGGGCGAAACCCGCACGGTAGAAATCGAGAACGGCGCAACCGTGATGGAAGCCGCGATCCGCAACAGCATTCCCGGTATCGAGGCCGAATGCGGCGGTGCCTGCGCCTGCGCGACCTGCCATGTCTATGTCGACGAAGCCTGGCGCGAGAAGGTCGGCAGCCCGACGCCGATGGAAGAGGACATGCTCGACTTCGGCTTCGACGTGCGCCCGAATTCGCGCCTGTCCTGCCAGATCAAGGTTTCCGACGAGCTCGACGGTCTCGTGGTGGCGACGCCGGAACGCCAGGCCTGATCCTCCCTCGATATATCAAGTGCGCGGCGGCGCGACCTCGATGCCGCGCTTCTGCCAGGATCTGAGCTTCTCGATCACCTCTGCGGTCAGCGGCGCGGGTCGCCGCGTGGCCTCGTCGAGCAGGACGCCGACCGACGTCGCTGACGCAATGCACTTCCCGTTCGAGAACACGACCTGTTCGAAGGTCACGGACGTTCGTCCAAGCTTCACCACGCCAAGGCCGAGCTCGAGCGCATTGGGCCAGTGCAGCTCGGCGCGAAAATGCATGTCGAGCCGGACCATGATCCAGGCGAGGCCCGGCGGGGTCAGCCCGTATTCGGGAAGCTTCATCAGCGTGACACGGCCGGTCTCGAAATAGGTGGCGTAGACCGCGTTGTTGACGTGCTGGTTGGGATCGAGATCGCCGAAGCGAACGTTATCGCTGAGGCGGAAGGGATAGTCCTCCAGGCGTGGCGTCGTATCGAGGCGACTTGGTGCGTTCACCGATTGATCTCCGTCATATCCTTGGTCGTTACAACCCAGTTATTCTGCGGCGGCAAGTGGGCGCGGCTGCGGGGCGCTCCCGCTTTTATGCCTTCCCTGATCCATCCCCGTTGGCTAGACAGGCAGGGTCACCTCTGCCCGCCGGGCGCCGTCCAACCGATAACGATAGATAAAGAGACGACATGAGCGACGCGATCAAAACCGATGTGCTGATCATTGGCGCAGGCCCCTGCGGTCTGTTCGCCGCCTTCGAGCTCGGCCTTCTCGACATGAAGACGCACTTCGTCGACATCCTCGACAAGGTCGGCGGACAGTGCGCCGAGCTCTATCCGGAAAAGCCGATCTACGACATTCCCGGCATTCCGCAGGTCTCCGGGCAGGGCCTCACCGACGCGCTGATGGAGCAGATCAAGCCGTTTCACCCGACCTTCCATCTCGGCGAGATGGTCGAGACCGTGGAGAAGATCGGCGATCCCGCCTTCCGCTGCACCACCGATACCGGCAAGGTGTTCGAATGCAAGGTGGTGGTGATCGCGGCCGGCGGCGGCTCGTTCCAGCCCAAGCGTCCGCCGGTGCCGGGCATCGAGGCCTATGAAGGCACGTCAGTCCACTACGCCGTGCGCAAGATGGAGACGTTCCGCGACAAGAACGTGCTGATCGTCGGCGGCGGCGACTCCGCGCTCGACTGGACGCTCAACCTGCATCCCTTGGCCAAGCGCATCACGCTGTTGCACCGACGGGACGAGTTTCGCGCCGCACCCCACAGCGTCGAGCAGATGCGCGCGCTGGTTGCTGGCGGCAAGATGGATCTGCGGCTCGGCCAGGTCACCGCGCTCTCCGGCGCTGACGGCAGGCTCGCCGGCGCGACCATCAAGGGCAATGACAACAGCGTGAGCGAAATCGCCTGCGATACCATGCTGCCGTTCTTCGGGCTGACCATGAAGCTCGGCCCGGTCGCGAACTGGGGCATTGCGCTGGAGAACAATCTGGTGCCGGTCGAGACCTCCGCGTTCGAGACCAACGTATCAGGCATCTTCGCCATCGGCGACATCAACACCTATCCGGGCAAGCTCAAGTTGATCCTGTGCGGCTTCCACGAGGGCGCGCTGATGTCGCAAAAAGCCCATCGCTACGTCTATCCGGAGAAGCGGCTCGTGTTCCAGTACACGACTTCGTCCTCCAGCCTGCAAAAGAAGCTCGGTGTCAACTGAGGGAACGCAGTGGGCAGGCGGTGCCCCATGTTTCTGGTGCTGGAACCGTTCGCGAAATCGCCGTAGTCTGCGGCCATTCCGGTTGTGGAATAGCAAGGTGATCTCATGCGGATTTTTTCCAGCTTTCGGCCGCTCTCCTTCCTCGTGCTGGCATTGTCGCTCGCGACGGTGAGCCCGTGTGCGGCGCAGACCACCGAGCCCACGGCGGCGGGCCTCTGGCAGAAGGTCGAAGACGGCAAGACAGTCGGATGGTTCCTCTTCATCGACCGCAACGGCGTCTTCGAAGGTGTGATCGCAAAGACCTTCCCGCGGCCAACCGACAATCCGAACGAGGTTTGCAGCAAGTGCACCGACGATCGCAAGAACGCGCCGGTGCTCGGCATTTCATTCGTCCGCAACATGAAGCGCGAAGGATTGAAGTACGAAGGCGGCAACGTGCTTAACCCGCGCGACGGTCAGATCTGGAAGGCCAACATGCGGATCAGCCCCGACGGCCAGACCCTGACGCTGCGCGGCTATCTCGGCATCGCGCTGCTCGGCAAGGACGAGACCTGGACGCGCCTGCCGGATGCCAACATCGCGCAGATCGATCCCGCCATCGTGGCAAAATATCTCCCTGCGCAGGCCGCCGCCGCAAAGCCAACGGCACCGGCGGCGAAGAAGGGCGGTGCGATGATGGCGCCGCCGAAGCAGTAGAGGCGTACTTCGCACACTGTGCCGCCTCGACAGCCGTAGCTTCGGCGCAAGCTCGTTCCCCGCCGCCGGCTCTCGCCTTCGGCGAGCCCGGTGACAGGCTCCAGTGGCGAAGCCAGTGCGGTATCGCTCCCTCCTCATCCCTGAACGGCCCGTGCGGCCACGTTCGCCCAAAGGGGAACGTGTGCCAGCTTCGCTCCAGTAGTTCCCTGGAATGCGCGCTGGCGCCGGATTTGCATAGCTGTCGGCAAAGCTGCTGGGGGAGCGAGTCGCCGTCTCCACGCGCACCGCGCGGAGGGCGGACGGCAGCGTTTGCCTCGCGGCGATCACTTCGACCGCGGAGACGACATGAGACCTGCCATATCAGGTGCGGCCACGCTGCTGGGGTTGACGACGCTACTCGCGGCTTCGGCGCTGGCGCGCGACGACGGCCGCTACGCCAACTCGCCACTAAAACCCTGGTTCGAGAGTCTGCACAGCGAATACGGGCAGTGCTGCTCGGATGCCGACGGCTACGTCATTGCCGACGTCGATTGGGAGTCCGATCGCGGCCGCTACCGCGTGCGGATCGACGACGAATGGGTGGTGGTGCCCGACGGTGCCGTCATTACCGAGCCGAACAAGATCGGCCGGACGATGGTCTGGAAGCACTATGTCGACGGCCATCCGCGCGTGCGCTGCTTCATGCCGGGCAGCATGACCTAAAGCGCGATGCGATGAGGATGAATCGTCATCGCGCTTTAGGTTGTTGTTTAAGCATGATCTTTTCGGAAAACCGCTGCGCACTTTTCCGGATCATGCTTTAGACGCCATAAAGCTTCGATGTCATTCCGGGACGACGCGGCAGCGTCGAACCCGGAATCCGGAGGTTGTTGCGCGAGATTCTCAGGTGCGCAATGGCGCACCTGAGTTCGCACCTCGCGCGCCCCGGAATGAGGATGAGCAGCTCAGCGCGCATCGCTCTGCGTATTGGCACTCGCAAGCCGCTTGACGCGCGGGGTCAGCACCGAGACCTGCGCGGGCGAGGCGGGCATGCCGTCGACGGTCATCGCGGGCGCGGCCGACTGTTCCTCGACGCCGGCGCCGCCGAGCACTTGCACCTGCGTCGCCGAGATCGGAAACGATGTCACTTCGTAAGAAGGAAGCTCAGTGGCGAAGGCACCGGCCGAACTCGCAATCATGGCACCGGCAACGGCAATCATCGAGAGAACACGCATTGGAAAATCTCCGTGGAAGATGTCAATCGGAGGTTTGGTCGCGTCGACGCCGGAACAGGTTCGCTCGTGCGCGAACATTCCCGTCGCCTTCGGCGGAGATATTGATTGCTTGATGCGAACGGATGAAACGAGGAGGAAGTTGTCAGCGCCAATGTTTCCGGACGGTTTCGAGGAAGCGCCGATGCGCCGCTTAACGTTCTTGCAGATCAAGCTGCGGAGATTTGACCGGGGCGGGGGCCGCGGGAAAGCGCAGGCTCATCGTCGTGCCGCAGCCGGGCGTGGAAGAGACGATCAACTCGCCGCCGTGGGCGGCCATGATCTCGCGGACGATCGACAGGCCGAGGCCCGCGCCATCGCCGGCGGCGTTGCCGGTCTGAAAGGGCTCGATCAGCCCGTGCTCGGCGCCATCGGGCAGGCCCGCGCCGTCATCGTGAATCGAGATGCCATCGCGGCCGAGCGTGGCGACGATGCGTCGCGCGCCATGGGCGTGGATGATCGCGTTGCCGACGAGATTGGCAAGCGCACTGCGGATCGCAGCGTCCACACCCTGCACCAGGAATGGACCTTTCCCATCCTGCTCCAGCGCAAGCTCGATGCCGGCGTCCAGCGCCGATGGGCTGAAATCGGCCAGCACATCCAGCGTGACCTGGGCAAGATCGATCGGTCGCGTCTCGATCGCATGATTCTGCAGTCGCGCCAGGTCGAGCATGGCGGCGACCAGCGAGGTCAGGCGGCGGACGTCGCGCACCAATTCGGTTCTGAGGGCCGGCTCGGGCACGTCCTCGATTTTCGCGCGCAGCAGCGTCAGGGGCGTGCGCAGCTGGTGCGCGGCATTGCCGAGGAAGCGGCGCTGCATCCGGATATAGGCGTCGATCTCGCCGAAGGCGCGGTTCAGCGCCTCGACCAGCGGCTTCAACTCGCGAGGGACCTCGGACAGGGAGATCAGACCTTGCGGTGCTGCAGGGTCGATCGCGAGCGCGCGAAGCGCCACCCGTTCAATACCGCGTGAGACGAAACGCGCGGCCAGCGCCGCGCCGACGGCGACGGTCGCTGCAAAGGCCAGCGCCAGCAGCATGATCGAAAAGACGCTGCGGATGAGAAAGTTTCTTGCAAGCCGGCCGAAACGGACTTGAGGCTCGCCGACCATCATGGCGAGCTGCAACGAACCCCTTTGCACGACGGCGAGGCAAAAGGTGCTCTTCTGGTCGAGTGTGCTGAAGACCGATGAGCCGACGGGCCCGTGATAGGGAAACGCGAAGGGAAGGGCGGGCCGGCGTTCGCTGCCGTACTCGCTGACCAGCTCGCCCGCGGACACGACGTACCAGAGGTTCGGGCTGTCCGCCTTCAGCTCTTCGAGGGCGCGCGTCGGACGCACCGTGAGCTTCTGCCCTTCGATATCGGTGGCGCGATCGAGAACGGCGGCCACGGCCCGGCAAGCCCTGAACTCGCGCTCCTCCATCGGATAGCGCCATATGAAGAGGCCGAGCATGATCAGGAAAATCGTCGTCGCGGCGATGCCGAGCGACAGCTCAAAGGTTCGGGCGATCGACCTCATCGCGGACTTGCCAGCCGCAGGATGTAGCCGATGCCCCGCATGCTGCGGATCTCGACGTCGCCGCCGAGTTCGGTCAGCTTCTTCCGCAGGCGCGAGACCTGCGCTTCGAGCGTGTTGGACTCGATCTCGTCGTCGAAGCCGTAAATCTCCTCGATCAGGGCGGCGCGGGTGATGACGCGGTCGCGCCGCATCAGGAGTGCCCCCAAGATCAGCGCCTCGCGCCGGCGCAGCAGGATTTTGGTGTCGGCGACCACCGCCTCGTTGCTGCCGAGATGCAGCTCGACATTGCCGAGCGACAAGACGGACGGGGCGAGCAGCCGGGGCCGGCGCAAGACGGCGCGTACCCGCGCAAGCAGCTCCTGCGGCTCGAACGGCTTGCCGAGATAGTCGTCGGCGCCGCCGTTGAGGCCGTCGACGACATCCTCCTTGGTGTCCTTGGACGTCAGCATGATGATCGCGGGACGTTCCGCCGACTGGCTCAGCGCCGCGACCACCTGGAGTGCATCTCCGTCGGGCAGCATCCGGTCGACGATCGCCAGATCATATCTGAAGTTCTCCAGCGCCTGGCGGGCCTCTGCAATCGAGCCGACGAGGTCGACGATACCGTGCAGTTGCCCGAGCAGCCGGCTGACATAGGCGCCGATCTGCGGTTCGTCTTCGATCACGAGGGAGCGCACGCGGGTCGTCCTTGACTCTGCTGGGGTAACAAAACCCTGACCGTGACGCTCCCTGGCCGACGCCTGGCGTTTCGGCTCGTGCGCTAGGGTTCCCATTAAGGCAGCGAGCTTGGCGAATAAAAGGCAGGAACGGGAGAGTTCGCGGGCACCGCCCGTCAACATTTGAGGGCGTGACTGCGGCGCGGCAATGTTCGGGCAATGTTGGTCCGCCGGCGTCTGGCGCGCGACGTTTCGGACGACGGCTCTCGCCTTGCAATCTTGGGGCAATTTTGCCGGACCACATGCTGTGGCTCTGAACCACACGAGTCGACCAGGCCCGCAAGGCCGGTCCGGGGGCCCCCGTAATGATGTATTTCGAAGAAGCCGCTCTCCGCCTCACGGCGACCGCGCGGCGGACGACCGCCTGTCTTGCTGCGCTCGGTGCGATCATGGCGAGCGCGCAATCTGTATCGGCGCAGAGCGCGTTCACGCTGCCAGCGCCACCGTTCGAGCTGCCGATGCTGCCTTCGCCCTCCGGAAATTGGACCGTCATGGTCGGTATCGGCGGCGAATACATGCCTGACTTCGTCGGATCGAAGAACGGCAAACTCATGCCGATTCCGATCTTCTCCATTCGTCGCGCCGGATCGATCGACCAGTTTCGCGGTCCGCGCGACAGCGCCAGCATCGCGTTGCTCGACGTCGGCAATTTTCGCGCCGGGCCTGCGTTCAAGTACGTCGCCTCGCGCAAGAGCGACAAATATTCGGAGCTGACCGGCCTCGGCGACGTCAAGGCCGCCTACGAGCTCGGCGGCTTCGTCGAATATTATCCCGTCGACTGGCTCCGCCTGCGCAGCGAACTGCGCCAGGGGATGGGCGGCCATACCGGCACCGTGGTCGACGTCTCGGCCGACATCATCGTGCCGCTGATCCAAAGGCTGACGATCTCGGCCGGCCCACGCTTCACCTGGAAAAGCACCAAGGCGACCGCGCCGTATTTCGGCGTCGATGCCGTGCAGGCGCTGGCATCGGGGTTGCCGACGTACAATGCCAGGGGCGGCGCGCACTCGGTCGGCTTCGGCAGCCAGATCTCCTATCGCATCAATCCGCAGTGGGAGGTGCACGCCTATGTCGAGTACGAGAAGCTGCTCGGCGATGCCGCGGACAGTCCTCTGGTGAAGCTGCGGGGATCGTCGAACCAGACCACCGTCGGCCTCGGTGCGTCCTATTCGTTCGATTTCAGAATCCGATAGGTCGTCATGCGCCGCATTGCTTTTCTATGGGTTGGCCTCGCGGCCGCGTGTATCGCCCTCGGCGCCGCCGCGGCGTTCGAGACGCGCGCGACGAAGCTCCAGGCGATCAAGACCGTCGGCATCGTCTCGGCGATCGGCGAGGAGATGAGCCTGACGCAAGCCGGCCTGACCGCGCTCGGCAACACCGGGCAAAGCGTCTCGATTAACGCATGGGGGCTGGACGAGCTGATCGTCCAGCAGGCGACGAAGCTGCTCAGTGGACGTTTTCGCGTGCAGCCGGTGAACTACAGGCGCGCTGCCTTCGGTGCGATCAGGGATTCGGCGGTTGCGCCCGTCAATCTGCTGCGCAGCGATCCGTTCAAGGAGCTGGTGCGCAGCGATGTCACGCCGCAGGGTCTGGATGCGTACATCGTCATCACCCGGGCGAGATCGAAGCTTGGAAACGGCCGCAACGTCGAGGGCGTCGGGCTCGCCGAATATCGGACGCTGCTTGCGGACTACGGCCTGATCCACGCGCTCTACGAGGTTCGCGTCATCGACGGCAAGACGTACGACGTGATCGAGAAGCGCGCGGCCGCGCCGCTCGACAACACCGGCACGGTGAGGATCGCCGGCCCGAGCGGATCGGTCGACGAGTCGTTCGAGAGCTCGGCTTCGAGTGAACGGCTTCGCGCGGCGATAGCGGACCTCATCATCCGCAGCCTGCCGCTGACGCTGGGCGACATGCACCTGATCGACAGTCCGTGACCCCTCAGGTCACCGGCGCCGGATTGAACAGCGTCAAATCGTTGTGGATGCCCCAGCGGTCCGACCACGGCTTGGTGCGGCCAGAGGCGACGTCGAGGATCAGGCGGAACAGGTCCCAGCCGCATTCCTCAATGGTCTTCTCACCGGTGGCAATGCTGCCGGCGTCGAAATCGATCAGGTCCTTCCAGCGGCGCGCAAGCTCGCTGCGGGTGGCGACCTTGATCACGGGGGCGGCGGCAAGGCCATAGGGGGTGCCGCGGCCGGTCGTGAACACCTGCAACGTCATGCCGGAGGCGAGCTGGAGCGTGCCGCAGATAAAGTCCGAGGCGGGCGTTGCCGCGAACAGCATGCCCTTCTGCGTCGCCTTCTCGCCGGGCGAGAGCACGCCGGTGATGGCGCTCGATCCGGACTTCACGATCGAGCCCAATGACTTCTCGACGATGTTGGCGAGACCGCCCTTCTTGTTGCCCGGCGTGGTGTTGGCGCTGCGATCGGCGCCGCCGCGTGCAAGATAGGAATCGTACCAGGCCATCTCGCGCACCAGCGCGCGGCCGACATCCTCGTTGATCGCGCGCCGGGTGAGGAGCTGGATGGCGTCACGCACCTCGGTGACTTCCGAGAACATCACGGTGGCGCCGGCGCGCACCAGGAGATCGGCGGCGAAGCCGACGGCGGGGTTCGCAGTGACGCCGGAGAAGGCATCGCTGCCGCCGCATTGCAGGCCGATGACGAGATCGGAGGCCGGGCAGGTCTCGCGCTTGCGGGCGTTGAGCACCTTCAGCCGGGCCTCGGCCTGGGTCATGATCGCATCGACGATGGCGCCGAAGCCGTCGAAGGCTTCATCCTGCATGCGCACGATGGCATCGCCCACGCCTTGCGGCACCAGCCGTTCCGGCGCCAGCTTCTCGCAGCCGAGGCCGACGACCAAAATCTCGCCGCCGAAATTGGGATTGAGCGCGAGGTTCTGCAGGGTGCGGATCGGCACCACCGCGTCGGGCGCATTGATGGCGACGCCGCAGCCATAGGCATGGGTCAGCGGCACGACGTCATCGACGTTCGCATATTTCGGCAACAGCTCGGCGCGGATGCGCTTGACCGCATATTCCATCGTGCCCTTGACGCATTGCACGGACGAGGAGATGCCGAGGATGTTCTTGGTGCCGACCGAGCCGTCGGGATTGCGGTAACCCTCGAAGGTGAAACCTTCGAGCGGCGGCAGCGGCGCGGGGACGGCGGTGGAGATTTCCAGTCTGTCGAGGGCAGGGGCCTCCGGCATGCGGATGCGGGCTTCATCCACCCATTCGCCGGCCTCGATGGGAGAGAGTGCGTAGCCGATGATTTCGCCATAGCGGATGATGGGCGCGCCTTCCGCGATGTCGACCAGCGCCGTCTTGTGTCCCTGTGGAACAAAGGCGCGCAGCGTCAGTCCGCAGGCGAACCGGGAGCCGGCGGGAAGCCCGAAATCATTGACCACGATCGCGACATTGTCGCGCTCGTTGAGCTTGATGTAGCGGGGCTGCTCTTTTGCCGAGACGTCCTGGTCCATCTGCGCTTGCCTCAAGAACGGAAGAAGCCGTGTTTTCGTTCACCTCTCCCCGGAGGGGAGCGGTCGGCGCGTGGCGCCGGGTGAGGGGCCGCGGCTTCCAAGTGAGGGCGTAACCCCTCACCCGGATCGCTGTGCGATCCGACCTCTCCCAAAGGGAGAGGTGGGCACCTGCGCCGCGGCACGAACATCGCTCGTCAACCCGGATACGTATAAGCGGTCTTCACCGTCGTGTAGAACTCGCGGGCATAGGAGCCCTGCTCGCGGGCGCCGTAGCTCGAGCCCTTCCGGCCGCCGAATGGCACGTGATAGTCGACGCCGGCGGTCGGCAGATTGACCATCACCATGCCGGACTCGCTGTTGCGCTTGTAGTGCGAAGCGTATTTCAGGCTGGTGGTGCAGATGCCGGAGGCAAGGCCGAACTCGGTATCGTTGGAGATCGCGAGCGCCTCCTCGTAGTTCTTGGCGCGGATGACGGCGGCGACAGGGCCAAAAATCTCCTCACGCGCGATGCGCATGTTGTTGTTGGCTTCGGTGAAAAGGGCCGGCTGGAGATAGTGACCGGGGTTCTCGCGCTTGAGCAGCTCGCCGCCGAAGGCGAGCTTGGCGCCCTCGTCCTGGCCGATCTTGATGTAGCGCAGGTCCTGGTCGAGCTGGCTTTGATCAACGACGGGACCGATATGCACGCCGGCCTTGAGCGCGTCGTCCACCGACAGGGCCTTGAGCCGCTCGGCCATCGCCGCAACGAAGCGGTCATGGATGCCTTCGGTGACGATCAGGCGAGAGGAGGCGGTGCAGCGCTGGCCGGTGGAGAAATAGGCACCGTTGACGGCGACTTCGACGGCGGTCTTGAGGTCCGCGTCGTCGAGCACGACCAGCGGGTTCTTGCCGCCCATCTCGAGCTGGAATTTCTTCATGGGGTTCGACAGCACGCAGGCCTGCGCGATCTTGCGGCCCGTTTGCACCGAGCCGGTGAAGGAGATCGCGGCGACGTCGGGATGCTCGAGCAGCGTCTGGCCGACCACGGAGCCGGAGCCGACCACGAGGTTGAACACGCCGGCCGGAAGCCCGGAGCGGGCGATGATCTCGGACAGCGCATGCGCCGTGCCGGGCACCAGCTCGGCCGGCTTGAACACCACCGTGTTGCCGTAGCAGAGCGCGGGCGCGATCTTCCATGCCGGGATCGCGATCGGGAAATTCCAGGGCGTGATCATGCCGACGATGCCGACCGGCTCGCGCGTGAGCTCGACATCGAGGCCGGGACGGACCGAGGCGCCCTTCTCGCCGATCAGGCGCAGCGCTTCACCGGCGAAGAACGCGAAGATCTGGCCGGCGCGCGCGACCTCGCCGATGCCTTCCGGCAAGGTCTTGCCTTCCTCGCGGGCGAGCAGGCGGCCGAGCTCTTCCTTGCGGGAGAGGATTTCGGCGGAGATCTTGTTCAGCGCGTCATAACGCTCCTGCGGGGTCGAGCGCGCCCAGGCGGGGAAGGCGGCCTTGGCAGCGGCGATCGCCTTTTCGGTCTGCGCCTTGTCGGCCTTCGCATATTCGCCGACGAGGTCGTTGGTGTTGGAGGGGTTGATGTTCCTGGTGACGCCGGAGCCGTCGACCCATTCGCCGCCGATGAAGTTCTTCAGGATCGCTGTCATCTTTTTTCCTCCCTGTTCATGGGGCATGATCCTATCGGAAAACCGGTGTCCACTTTTCCGGGATCATGCCTGACGTTTCTTATCGCACGAGGCACGGACGCTTGTCGTCGAATGTCCAGCCCGGGATCAGGTCCTGCATGGCCATAGCGTCATCCCGGGCGCCAAGTCCATGCTTCTTGTAAAGCTCATGCGCAGCCTCGATGGCCGCGCGGTCGATCTCGATGCCAAGGCCGGGGCGATCCGGCACCGTGATCTTGCCGCCCCTGATCTGGAGCGGCTCTTTCGTCAGCGCCTGGCCGTCCTGCCAGATCCAGTGGGTATCGATCGCGGTCACGTTGCCGGGGGCGGCTGCCCCGACATGGGTGAACATGGCGAGCGAGATGTCAAAGTGGTTGTTGGAGTGCGAGCCCCAGGTCAGGCCGTTGTCACGGCAGGTCTGGGCCACGCGCACGGAGCCTTGCATGGTCCAGAAATGGGGATCGGCCAGCGGGATGTCCACCGACCCTAAGCGCAGCGCGTGGGAGAGCTGCCGCCAGTCGGTGGCGACCATGTTGGTTGCTGTCGGCAAACCGGTGGCGCGGCGGAACTCGGCCATGATCTCGCGGCCGGAAAAGCCGGCTTCAGGGCCGCAGGGATCCTCGGCATAGGCGAGGATCCCGTGCATGCCCTTGCAGAGCCTGACGGCCTCGTCGAGCGACCAGGCGCCGTTAGGGTCGAGCGTGACGCGCGAGCCGGGGAAGCGTTTTGCGATGGCGGTGACGGCCTCGATCTCCTGCTCGCCGCGGAGCACGCCGCCCTTCAGCTTGAAGTCGGCGAAGCCGTAGTGGTCGTGGGTGGCCTCCGCGAGCCGCACCACGGTCTCGGGCGTCATCGCCTCCTGATGGCGGAGGTTGAACCATTCTGCCTTGCCGGTCTCGCCTTCCACATAGGGCAGGCGGGACTTGCCGCGGTCTCCGACGAAGAAGAGATAGCCGAGAGTCTCGACGCTCTTGCGCTGCTGGCCTTCGCCGAGCAGAGCGGCGACCGGAAGGTCGAGATGCTGGCCGAGCAGATCGAGCAGCGCGGATTCGATTGCCGTGACCGCGTGGATCATGACGCGGAGGTCGAAGGTCTGCTTGCCGCGGCCGCCGGCGTCGCGGTCGGCGAAGGCGGTGCGGACATCGGCGAGGATGTTGTTCATCGCGCCGACGGTCTTGCCGATCACGAGATCGCGGGCGTCCTGGAGCGTCTGCCAGATCTTCTGCCCGCCCGGCACCTCGCCGACGCCGGTGTGACCTGAATTGTCGGTGAGGATGACGATGTTGCGCGTGAAGAACGGCGCATGCGCGCCGCTGAGGTTGAGGAGCATGCTGTCGCGGCCCGCGACCGGGATCACCTGCATCGCCGTGACAACAGGTGCGCCAGAGATATCAGTCCGGGCCATCGCATGCTCCTCCCTGTCGTCGTCCGTTATTCTGCCGCCTGTTGTGTCGATCGGATGGCGGGCAAATTCTTCACCAGCGCGGTCAGCTCCGCCATCTCCTGCTCGGTGAGGTCGGTCAGCGGCGGCCGGACCGGGCCGGAGTCGCGGTCGATCACCTTCATGCCGGCCTTGATGATCGAGACCGCATAGCCCTTCTTGCGGTTGCGGATCGCGATCAGCGGCAGGATGAAGTTCTTCAGGCCGGCATGGATCGTCTCGTGGTCGCGCTGGCGCACGGCGGCGTAGAAGTTGGTGGCGAACTCCGGAACGAAGTTGAACACCGCCGAGGAATAGGTCGTCACGCCCATGTCGAGATAAGGCAGCGCGAACGTCTCCGCGGTCGGCAGGCCGCCGATATAGGTGAGGCGATCGCCGAGCCTGGTGTAGACGCGGGTCATCAGCTCGATATCGCCGATGCCATCCTTGTAGCCGACCAGGTTCGGGCAGCGCTCGGCGAGGCGGGCCAGCGTGTCGGGCTGGAGAATGGCGTTGTCGCGGTTGTAGACGATGACGCCGATCTTCACGGCGGCACAGACTGCCTCGACATGGGCGGCGAGGCCGTCCTGCTCGGAATGGGTGAGATAGGGCGGCAGCAGCAGCAGGCCGTCGGCGCCGGCCTTCTCGGCACCGACGGCGATCTCGCGCGCGATTGCGGTGCCGTAGCCGGTGCCGGCAAGCACGGGCACGCGGCCCTTGGTCTCCTCGACGGCGACCTTGACGATCTGCGGAACCTCTGACGGCGTCAGTGAGAAGAACTCGCCGGTGCCGCCGGCGGCGAACAGGCCGGCAACGTCGTAGCCGCACAGCCAGTCCATGTTGGCGCGGTAGGTCGCCTCGTCGAAGGAGTAGTCAGCCCTGAACGGCGTGACGGGGAAGGACAGGAGGCCGGATCCGATCTTTCGGGCCATTTCCTGCGAGGTCATCTTGCTCACGGGCGCTGCTCCCTTCGTGCGTGCTACGGAGGACGCAAGCCTGCGCGTCCATGCGCCGTGGTTTAGAAGACCGTTCGATGCGCGTCCAAGCCAAAGCCTATATCGACCGATGCGGATTGAGCATCAATCCTCCGTCAGCTCCGCGGAGGACAATTCGCCGGCGATTTTGACCAGAGCCGAGAGCAGCGGATTCTCGTCCTCGCGCCGCCACACCATGAACAGCTCGACGGGCACGCGGGTGCGCAACTTCAGGGGACGCAGGCGCACGTCGGAGATCTTCAGGCTCGCGGCTGCGGCCGGCACGATGGCAAGGCCGAGGCCGGCGCGCACCATCGCGAGGATCGAGTGGATCTGGCTGAGATGCTGGACGTAGCGCGGCAGCACGTCGGCGCGGGTGAACAGCGCGACCAGGAGGTCGTGGAAGTAGCGGCTCTCATAGGGCGAGTACATCACGAAGGGCTGGTCGTCGAAATCCTTGATGGCGATGCTCTCGGCGTTCGCCAGCGGATGCTTTCTCGGGATCGCCGCCAGCAGCGGCTCTGCAACGACGCGGCGGCTGGCGAGTTCGGGACGCGCGATCGGCGGCCTCAGCAGGCCGGCATCGATCTGGCCGGAGGTCAGTGCCTCGAACTGGTCGCCGGACACCATCTCCTTCAGCGAGAAATCGACCTCGGGCAGCTTGGCGCGGCAGGCGGCGACGAGCTCCGGCAGGAAGCCGTAGGCCGCGGCCGCGGTGAAGCCGATCTTGAGCGAGCCGATCTTGCCGAGCGCGATGCGGCGGGCGACTTGCGAGGCGCTTTCCGCAAGCTTGAGGATGCGCCGCGCCTCCGGCAGGAAGCTGCGCCCGGCTGGGGTGAGGCGCACCGAGCGGCTGGTGCGTTCGAGCAGCGGCGCATCGATGATGTGCTCGAGCACCTGGATCTGCCGCGACAGCGGCGGCTGCGTCATGTTCAGCCGTGCAGCGGCGCGGCCGAAATGCAGTTCCTCTGCCACGGTGACGAAGCAGCGGAGCTGGTTGAGGTCGAACATCGATACATGCCTTAGATGGATAAGGCGTTTCCCCGGCACTTCTAGCATCGATCACCCCCAATACAAGACGGCGGCTGGTGAGCCGCCGCAAGTTGCCTGGTCAAGCTCCCGTGAGAGCCCTCAGGAGGAACCTTTGAGCACCACCCGCTCGATCTTGCCGACGATGACGAGATGGGCGAACGCCGCCACCAGCGCGTTGAGGCCGACGAACACCAGCGCGCCGTTGAAGGAGCCGGTCGCAGCCAGGATGTAGCCGATCACGATCGGAGTGGTGATCGAGGAGAGATTGCCGAAGGTGTTGAACAGGCCGCCGGAGACGCCGCCGGCCTCCTTCGGCGAGGTGTCGGAGACGACGGCCCAGCCGAGTGCGCCGATGCCCTTGCCGAAGAAGGCGAGCGCCATGAAGCCCACCACGAGCGCCTGGCCGTCGACATAGTTGCAGGCGATGATCGACATCGACAGCAGCATGCCGCCGACGATCGGGATCTTGCGCGCCATGGTCAGCGAGCCGGTCCTGCGCAGGATCGCATCGGAGATGATGCCGCCGAGCACGCCGCCGATGAAGCCGCAAAGCGCGGGAAGCGTCGCGACGAAGCCGGCTTGCAGGATCGACAGCCCGCGTTCCTTGACGAGGTAGACCGGAAACCAGGTCAGGAAGAAATAAGTCAGCGTGTTGATGCAGTACTGGCCGAGATAGACGCCGAGCATCATGCGGTTGGAGAGCAGCTGGCGGATGTGGTCCCACCCGGAGCCGGATTGCGGTGCACGCTCCTGCTTCAGATCGTCCTTGGGTGCATCGAGATCGACCAGCGCGCCGCCGTCCTTGATGTAGTCGAACTCGGCCTCGTTGATCGAAGGATGCTCCTTCGGGCCGTAGACGGTCTTGATCCAGGCGACACCCATGACGATGCCGAGCGCCCCCATCACGAAGAACACGAAGCGCCAGCCATAGGCGTGCGCGATCCAGCCCATCAGCGGCGCGAAGATCACGGTCGCGAAGTACTGCCCCGAATTGAAGAAGGCCGACGCAGTGCCGCGCTCATTGCCCGGAAACCAGGCCGCGACGATGCGGGCGTTGGCGGGAAACGACGGTGCTTCCGCGACGCCGACGAGGAGGCGCAGCGCGAACAGCACGACGACGGCCGCGCTGGCGCTAAGGAAGCCTACCCAGCCCTGCATCAGCGTGAACAGCGACCAGACGATGATGCTGAAGGCATAGACGAGGCGCGAACCATAGCGGTCGAGCAGCCAGCCGCCCGGCACCTGCGCGATCACATAGGACCAACCGAAAGCCGAGAAGATCCAGCCCATGGCGACGGGATCCAGAAGCAGCTCCCTGGAGAGCGCAGGGCCCGCGATCGACAGCGTGGCGCGGTCGGCATAGTTGACGGTCGTGACCAGAAACAACATGGTCACGATCAACAGCCTGACGCGAGACCTCCTCACGTCCGCTGCGGACACCAGTGCGCTCATCACGCGCCTCCTTAGAACTCGAACATTTCCTCGAGGCGAGTCCTAGAGGCGCGCGCGGCAAAGTGTCCAAGTTCAAGGCAGTATCGATCGATGCCGTCTTTGGATCGATGGGCCAAAGGCGCTGCCTGCGTTGTGGTACGGTGGTGCCACCGCCGTCAGTCTCGCATTTCGTCGCGTCTCGGCGATCACTGGACGGCGACGGCGGTCAGCTTGGCCGCGCCCGGGAACATCTCGGAGCCTGGCAGATTACCCTGAAGTCGAAACAGCCACGGTGATTGACATGCGCGTTCGTCTTCAAATCTCGGCCATGGTGTTCATGATGGCGCAGGCTGTGCTGTTCGGTGCAGGCATGCTGGGGATTCTGCTCAGTCCCCTTCGTGATGAGGCTTCGTTTTACATCCCGGTCATGATCGTCCTGAGCGCAATTGCCTCAGTTGCGATCGCTTGGGAAATCGCGCCGCGGCTGCAGATGCGTTACTGGCACAGCCGGGGCGTCGACCACGATTTCATTTCTGGCTGAACTCCCAGCCGTCGCGCCGAAGCAACGGTGCCCGACGCTACTGCCGCGCGCCCGGCAGCAGCGGTGCGAGCAGTCCGCGCGTTACGCCGGGCGGCACTGCATCGAGCCCCAGCACGGCGCTCGCGGCCGGCAGCGCGGCGTCCGCCATCGCGGCGTGGCCTTCGGCGCTCGGATGCACGGCGCCGCCATAGACGGCGGAGAGCACGCCCCAGGTCGCATCGTGAATGTCGGTGGGCTGGCTCGCGGCCGGTAAGCCCTGCGGATAGGTCATCGCTGCGAAATAGCTGTCATTGGCGTCGCGGATCCAGCGCGCGCGGGGCAGGTAGGCGCGATATTCCGAGGCGCCGCGGCCGCACAGCATGGGCTGGCTCGCCGCGCTGACAATGTCCGGATTGAAGCTCTGGCCGTTCTCGGCAAAACAGGTCCGGTCGAATTCGGGGTCATTGCCCGAATGGGCGCAGAAGCCGTGATCGGCGAACGCGGCCTGGTGCGCATCGACGAAGGTCATGCGGTCGGCTTCGGGATCGCGGCACAGCGCACCGCGGGTGCAGGTGGCGAGCCCTTTCAGCTGCGGCAGGAATTCCGTGTCGACGAAGGTGGAGACGCGGGCGATGCGCTGCGGATCGGCGTTGAAGGACGGATGGATGTCGAAGCCGGCGCGGCCGCCGCGGCAGGGCACGCCGCCGTCGGCGAGCGCAGGATTGGCGTAGGAGACATAGACGACGCGCGAGAGGTCGCCGCCGACGAGCGGCTTCAGCGCCTCGCGTAGCTTGACGAAGCTTTGCGGCAGCTCACGCGTTAGCGCATCGCGGGAATCATCGACGCTCGCCATCACGCCGGAGCGGCGGAACAGCGTCCGCTCGGTCGCGGTGTCGACGATGACGTCGGCGACGAGGCCGGAGAAGTAGACGTCGTTGGCGCCCACCGAAAGCAGCACGAGGTCGAGCGTCCGATCGGGCTGGCGCTTCTTTGCCGCGGTGAGCGCTTCGCGCAGCTCGGCGACCTGGGCGGTCACGCTGGTGTTGCAGACGCCGGACTTGCCGGGCGGGCATTCGCGGGCGCGCTGCGAGCCGAGCAGCCCGTCGGCAATGCTGGCGCCGGTGCAGGCGAGCGGCAGGTAGGTCACGGCGATGTGGGTGTAGCGCAATGCGAGCGCCAGCGCGGTGCGCGTCTGGTAGCTGTACAGCGAGCGGTGGCAGGGCGCGTTGAACCAGAGCGCGCTGTAGCGTTGCCAGTTGGCGAGCGTATCCGGCGCCTCGCAGGCGCGGCCGCCCTTGAAGCCGTGGCGGCTCGGCCGGTAGTACTGCGCGCCGGCGGTACCGAGATAGGAGCGGAAGCAAAATCCTTCGTCCGAGAGTGCCAGCGGCCGGTCCGGATTGCCCTCGCCGGAGGCGATGCTGTCCCCGAGGCCGGCGACGAAAATGTCGCGGACACGGATCTCGGTCTGGAGGCGCTGGGTCGGATCGGAGCCGGCGGAGACATCGACGGTCGCGACCGTCTGCCTGCCGTAGCGGACGCGCAGATTGATCGGCTCGGCGCAGTCGAAGGTCGATTGTTGCGGCCCGTCGCCGTCGTCGAACGACCAGGCGCAGGTGGCGCCCACCGGCACCGCGCCGGTCAGCCGTACCGTCACGGGATGGTCGATCGGGGTGATGTAGTTCTCTTTGACGTTGTCGCGGGTACAGGGCTGGTTGACCCGGCCCTGGAGGTCGATGCAGAGCCGGTTGACCATGTTGCGGGCCCAGCCGCGGCCTTCGCTCTGGAGCTCCAGCGATTGCTCGGCGGCGAGGATGCTGCGGTTACGCGCGTTCTCGACATGGAGCAGGAAGTCGCGCTCCTCGCGAAACAGCCGGAAGCGGTTACGCACCTCCCAATCGATCTGCATGGCGCCGGCATCCTGCGCGGCGGCGCGCTCGGACGGAAAGGCAGTCAAAAGCCCGGCAACCAGCAGAGCGGCCGCGGCGAGAATACGAAGGGGTAAAGGGATCATGGCCCGGGTCTTCAACGGCAAAGTTGAGGCGGAAATAAGAGAGCATTGCTCCGCCGCCCGCAACCTTTGTCTGCGCCAGCTGCCTTAGCGCTTATTGGCCTGCCGCAGCAATCGCTCCCGCTCCATCGGTGTCACTTGCTTTGGCAGGTTGGCCTGCGCGCAGGCCTCCGCCAGCCGCCGCCGCTCCTGCCAAGGCTCGACCACGTTCATCCAGAGCTCGCGCGTGCCCATGATGGAGATGGCGAGGCCGAACGGGATCACGAAATAGAGGATGCGGAACACCAGCAGCGTTGCCAGAAGCTGCTCGCGGCCGAATTCGGGCAGCGCCACCAGCATGGCAGCATCGAACACGCCGATCGAGCCGGGCGCGTGGCTGGCAAAGCCGATCAGGGTCGCCAGAATGAACACGACGGCGAGCGACATGAAGTCGATCGATGGGCTCGCCGGCATCAACAGGTACATGGCCGTGGCGCAGAAGCCGAGATCGACCACGCCGATCAGGATCTGTACCAGGGTCAGCGGCGCCGATGGCAGCACCACCTTCCAGCCCTTTTGGCCGAGCTCGCGGCGCTTCTTGCCCATGCAGAGCCAGACCAGATAGGCGCCGATCGAGGCGAGGCCGCCGAGAGCGATCAGACGGTTGATCGACGACGGGAGCTGATCGATCGCGGAGGCGGCATCCGGATGGATGGCCAGGCCGATCGAGAGCACGAAGATGTTACCGAGCCAGAAGGTCAGACCCGACAGGAAGCAGATTTTGGCGACGTCGATCGCGTTCAGCCCGTAGTCCGAATAGATCCGGAAACGGATCGCACCACCGGTGAATACCGTCGCGCCGATGTTGTGGCCGATCGAATAGGACGTGAAGCTGGAAAGCGCCGCGATGCGATAGGGCACGTGCTTCTTGCCGATCGTTCGCAGCGCAAAAAAATCGTAGAAGGTCAGCGTGCAGAACGCGAAGAAGACGCAGATCGCCGCCAGTCCGATGCTGCCGCGCGGAATCTCGGTCAACGCGGTCAGGATGACCCCGGTATCGATGCCCTTGAGGGTCCGCACCAGCGTGGTGATCGCGAAGGCGATGATGAAGATGCTCGCGGCAATTCCCAGCCGTCGCCAGCCGATCCATCTCTTGAAGCCGCGCTTCAACGCGGGCAGCAGTCCGTGCATTCATCCTCCCGGCGGGGGCAAGACCGGCCGGGCCAGGCTTGGCCGGTCGGGCGCGATCATGGCCAAAGGCAGGCATCGATCGCTAGGCATGATCAAGCTCATTTAAGGCAAAATCAGCGGCTTGTGCAGCCCTTGACAACAATAGGTTCTGCGTTGGACCGGCCACTTTTGTCATACGCGGTTCATATCGGATGCGCGTTAAGCATATGAGTCGTGAAACGGCTCCGCTCGCGCGTTCAGTGCGCCGAGATGATTTCAGATCCTGGCGCCGTCCGCATTGTTCCAGCGCAAGCGGTATCGGCACTTTTTGGAACGTCGATGCCACGTGCTCGTTAGGATTCATCAGCAATCGAACATGGCGGAATATGCGGCTTTTCTCGTGCAAGCCGGCGCCTCCGTGTTCCCCGAAACCCGAGAGGATCGGAACGATGGGACTGTTCACAAAAGACATCAAAACCATGAACGACCTGTTCGTGCATCAGCTTCAGGACATCTATTACGCCGAGCAGCAGCTCACCAAGGCGCTGCCGAAGATGGCAAGCAAGGCCACCGATCCGCAGCTGAAACAGGGCTTTTTGACGCACCTCGAGGAAACCAGGCAGCACGTCGCTCGACTTGAGGAAGTGTTCAAGATGCACGGCATCCCCGTCAAGGCGGTCGACTGCCCGGCCATCGACGGCATCATCGAGGAAGCCGACGAGACCGCCGGCGAAGTCGCCGACAAGGCGGTGCTCGACGCCGCACTGATCAACGCGGCGCAGGCCGCCGAACATTACGAGATCGTGCGCTACGGCAGCCTGATCGCCTGGGCCAAGCAGCTCGGTCGCAACGATTGCGCGGCGGTGCTCGCCAAGACGCTCGAGGAGGAAAAGGCGACCGACAAGAAGCTGACGACGCTCGCCGAAAGCAAGGTGAACCTGCGCGCAGCGAGCTAGCAATAACAGTGCAGCCAGAAAGCGCCGCGCGGCCAACGCGCGGCGCTTTCGTTTCACGCATATCATTCGGTGCTATGAGCGCGCCTGCGTGGGTCGGCGTAGCGCGCGTCAGCCGCGGCGCAGCGCGAAATGCGCGCCGCAAAACGCCATGACGGCACCGAGGCAGAGCGCGGCGAGCCCGGCCAGCACGCCCGAGACGGTCGGGATCGGGCTCGGCGCCGAGGCAGCCTGGCCCGCTCCCGCTAGCAGCAGCACGCCGACCGCGATCAGGAATTGCCGCATCCGCTGCGGGATCTGTCCGGAGACGGCGCTCTGCATCAGGCTCGCCGTGAAATAGCCGCCGGAGAAGCCGACCGTGGCGATCAGCCACCATGCGATCGCCGCGCCCGCCGGCATGAACTCGTGCGTGTCGGAGCGCCAGAGGCCGCCGAGGTCGAGACCATAGCGCGCGCCCAGCATGTGGACCGCGAGCGCGAGCAGCACGCCGGAGATCACGGCGGCGCCGAGAATCAGGCGGCGCGGAAAAAACATCGTCTGAGCCATGTCTCGCTTGTAGGATGGGCGAGGGCGGTCGCGCAAGCGGATCGCGAACGGGATCAATGATCGAGATGCGGGGAGCTGAAGCTGGTTCGGCCACGAGCTACGCCTACAAGGCCTCGCTGATCGGGTCGGCGCATCGTTTCGAGCTGACGGAGCAGGGGCTGTCCTGGCACATCGCCGGACGCTCCGGCCTGTGGCGCTACGACGAGATCTCGGCGATCCGGCTGTCGTTCCGCCCGGTCTCGATGCAACAGCACCGCTTCCGTGCCGATGTCAGCCGCACTGGCGGCGGGCGCATCGCGATCCTCTCGACGAGCTGGCAGACCGCGGCGCTGATGGCGCCGCAGGACAGCGGCTTCCGCGATTTCATTCTCGCGCTGCACGCGCGGATGGCGCAGGCCGGCAGCCGGGCCGAGTTGACCGCCGGCCTTGGCCGCAAGACCTATGCGGCGGCGCTGGCTTTCCTGGCGGTGCTGGCGGTGGCGATGGCGGGGCTGTTGATCCGCGCGCTTCTGATCGGCGAGTTCGCCGGCGCGCTGTTCATTGTCGGCTTCGCCGCGCTATTCGCCTGGCAGGTCGGCGGCTTCGTGCGGCGCAATCAGCCGCAGAGCTACAGTTTCGATCGCGTGCCGATGGCCCTGCTTCCTTAAGTGCAATCGGCCGCAATCAAACGTGACTTCGCCTCGCGGCGCCGGCGTCGCATCTTGCATTCATGTCAGTCATGGACCGCAGCACCCGTCTGCCGACGGCAGACGAGATCGCCAGAATCAACCGCACGCATCTGATCGACACGCCGCTGCGGCCAGCCGACCTGCTGTTCATGTTCGGCACCCGCGAAGACGTTGGCTTGCGTGCCGACACTGCCGCAAGGCTCTGGCGCGAGGGTCTGTTCCGCTGGTCGATTGTCAGCGGCGGTGTAACGCCGGGCTCGGAGCAATCCGAGTGCACGATCATCAAGGCAGCGATGATTGCGGCGGGCATTCCGGCGGACGTTATCCTCGAGGAGCATCGCGCGATGAACACCGGCGAGAACGTGATCTTCTCGCTGCCGGTCATCGACGCGGCGCTCGGACGGCAGAACATCCGCAGTGTGATCTGCCTCGGCAACACCTGGACCGCGCGGCGTTACCCGATGACGCTGCAGCGGCACTGGCCGGAGGTCGAGAAGATGCTGCTCACTGTCGATAGCTTCGCGACGCCGCGTGCGCTCTGGCATACCGATGTCGAATTTCGTCGCCGCATGCTGCACGAATGGGACAAGATCGAGCCTTACAAGGCGTGGGGCTTCATCGCGGATTGGCCGGAGGTCTGAGCTACTCCGTCGAGTCGAAATCCTCTTCCTTGGTGCCGAGTAGCGAGGCGATCGTGCGCAGGCCGGAATCGAGCTGCTCGGGCGACGGCGGAGCGAGGGCGAGCCGCACCGCGTTTGGTGCATGACCATGCGCGATCGCGAAGGTCGAGGACGGCGTCAGCGCGATGCCACGCCTTGCCGCCGCGGCGACGAAGGTCTGCGAGCGCCAGTGCGGCGGCAGTGTCAGCCAGAGATGATAGGAGCGCGCATCCGCGGCGAGCTGGTAGCCGGCCAGGAGCCTTGCGGCGGTCTGCTGGCGGCGCGCCGCGTCGATGCGCTTCAGGCGCGTCAACTCGGCGACGGTGCCGTCGGCCATCAGCCGCTGCCCGGCCGCCAGCGCGTGGCCGGAGGCGATCCAGCCGCCGGTGCGGACCGCGCTCATGACGCTTTCGCGCAAGTGAGGCGGCGCGACCAGGATGCCGAGCGCAAGGCCGGGCGCGACCTTCTTGGACAGGCTGTCGATCACGATGCAGCGATCCGGCCCGAGCGCGGCCAGCGGCGTGTCGTCGGCGAGGAAGCCGTAGACGGTGTCCTCGATGATGGGAAGATCGAGCTTTTCGGCGACGCGCATGATGTCGGCGCGCCGCGTCGCGTTCATGGTGACACCGAGTGGATTCTGGATGATGGGCTGGAGATACAGCGCCGACAGGTGCGCCTCGCGATGCGCCTTCTGGATCGCATCCGGCCGCGCGCCGTGCTCGTCCATCGGAATCGGGACCAGCGTCACACCTAGCCGCGCGGCGATGCTCTTGACGTATGGATAGGTCAGCGCCTCGACACCGCAGCGGCCACCGGTGGGAACGAGCGCCGCAAGCGCGGCCGCGAGCGATTGCTTGCCGTTGGCGGTGAAGAAGATCTGGTCTGCCTGCGGCGCAAAATCCCTGCGCGCGAGATAGGCGGCGGCCGCAACGCGCGCGCTCCTGGTGCCGGTGCTGGTCGAAACGCGCAGCGCGGACTCGAGCGCGTCGACGCGCTCCAGTCCCGCAAGGCTCTTGGCGATCATCGCCCATTGCTGCGGCAGCAGCGGGTAATTGACCTCGAAATTGATGCGCGCCTCGGCCGGCTCGCGCGTCGTCTCGACCTGGCGCCTGATGTCGCCGGAGATGAAGGTGCCGCGGCCGACCTCGCCGACCACGAGGCCGCGGCGGAGCAATTCCGTATAAACCCGGCTCGCGGTCGAGACCGCAATGCCACGGTCATAGGCAAAATTGCGCTGCGGCGGCAGCCGGTCGCCGGGCCTTAACGTGCCGTTAGTGATATCGGCCGCAATGGCATCGGCAAGCTTCACGTACTCGAACTTGGACATTATTGCACCGAGAGCAATGTTTTGCTTGCTCCGAGGAATGTACCGGAGCATTTAAGTTCCATCAAGGTCCGCGATTGAGCCGAGGAGAGCGAGAGCAATCCGACGGCAAATGAGGTGCAGGCGCTGACAGCGTCCGCACCAACGGCACTGCCGTGCCGCGCGGGACGACAGGCCGGAGAAGAAAAATGACCACGATCTCGCAAACTGCCGGGCGGAGTTTACGCCCATCCTCGTCGGGCGGATTTTTCGGCGCGCTCGCCCATGGTGTCTCTGCGCTGTTCGATCGCATCGAGCGCCGCTCCGCCGTCAAGACGCTGAACGAGCTCGACGACCGCGCCTTGCGCGACATCGGCATCACGCGCAGCCAGATCGAGGACGCGGTGTACGGGCAGTTCAAGGCCGGGCTGACGCGGTATTTGTGACTCTCTCTTGTGTCCCGGACGCGCCGCAATGCCTAGCATTGCTGCGCAGAGCCGGGACCCAGCAGGCCACGGCACGCGCTGACGCATGGGCCCCGGCTCTGCCGCGCATCGTCGAAGAGACGCTGCGCTGCGTCCGGGGCACGAGACCGTGGTTTCGTCGCACACTGCGTCAACATCGTCATTGCGAGCCAAGGGGTCCGCGCGAAGCGCGGCCCGATGACGGGTCCGCGAAGCAATCCAGAATCCCACTGCGGAAAGACTCTGGATTGCTTCGTTGGCTCGCAATGACGGAGCAAGGGGCGAGAGCGTACTCTTCAAATTCGCATCTCGCCTGCAATGGGACGCGTTCAGCGCGCCGCACTCAATGCCTGACCACCAGCACCGAGCATTTCGCGTAGCGCACGACGTGCCCGGCGTTGGAGCCGAGGAAATAGGTGCGCATCGCCGGCCGGTGCGAGGTCATCACGATCAGGTCGGCCTTCATCTGCGCGGCTTCCTCCAGGATCTCGTGGTAGATGCCGCCCTGGCGCACCACGCTGGAGATGCGGCTCGGTTCGATGCCGGACTCGCGCGCGACGATGGCGAGGGCCTCCTCCGAGGTCTGACGCTGCTGCTCGTCGAAATCGGCCGGTACGTATTCGGCCAGCATCACCGGCGTCATCGGCAGCACGTTGAGCAGGCGCACCGTGCCGCTCCAGGTCTGCGACAGCGTCGCCGCTGTTGCGATCGCCGGCTTGGCGAGATCGGTGTCGGCGAGGTCGATGGGCACGAGGATGGACTTGAACATCTGCGCCTCCAAATCTTTCGGTCAGCATGTCTTGCCGTAGGTCGCGCGATCATCCCGATCGAAGCAGCTTGGGGCTGACGAACAGCACCAGCTTGCCGCGGCGGTAGGCCACGTCTCCCCAATCCTTGACGTCAAAGTCGAAGATCGCAAGCCCCGCGGTGGGCAGGTTGTCGCTGAGCGCCTTGGCGCCGGCCGGGTCGCCGCCGCCTATCAGCATCAGGGCGGCCTCGTGCATGCCGGGGTTGTGGCCGATCAGCAGCAACCGCTTTGGGTCGGCCGGGGCGGTTGCGGTGCGAATGGCTTCAAGGATTTCCGCGGAATCGGCGCCGTAGAGTTCCGGCAGGACCTCGACCTGCGGCACGGGGACGCGGTCCTTCATCGCCTCCCAGGCGATGTCCCAGGTCTGCCGGGCCCGCACGGCGTGCGACACCAGCACGGTATCGGGGAAGGGTGGATGGGCGGCGATCCAGTCGCCCATCCGCGCAGCATCCTTGTGGCCACGCTCGTCGAGCCGGCGGTCCTGGTCGCGGCCGCTCGGCGCGTCGGTCTCGGTCTTGGCGTGACGCAGCAGCATCAAACGGCGCATGGCATTCTCGAATCGTTGTGTGTCTAGAATAATCTACGGGCGCGGGTCGAGAACAAGGTGACAAGCGCCGGACAGGTCCAAAAGCGCGATGAGTTGGGACGAATCGCCATCGCGCTTTAGAGTTATTGTTTTGAGCATGATCTCCGCGCAAACGCATTTTGCGTTCGTCGCGAGGGAAAACCGCTGCACACCTCTTCGGATCATGCTCTAAGAAAACGACATGAGCGAGACTTTCACAAGCGTGTCCCAGGAAGAAGCCGGCCTTCGCGACCGCGTGCGGCTGACGTTCGATCTCGACGCCGACATCTGCGTCATCGGCGCGGGCCTTGCCGGCCTCTCCATCGCGCTGGAGGCGGCCCGGCTCGGGGCCAGCGTCGCGGTGCTCGAGGGCCGTCATATCGGTTGGAACGCCTCCGGCAACCAGCTTGGCACCGTGATGCCTGGCTTCGCGCTGCCGCTCGCCGACCTGATCGAGCGCATCGGCTTCGAGGACGCGCGCGAGTTGTGGACCCTGTCGAAGGAAGGCGCCCAATTCGTCCGCGCCAATGCCACGGAAGAGAACATGCCGGGAATCGGCCTCAGCGAGGGCGTGCTGGAGGTCTCCAACGTCGATACCGGCGACCGGCTGATCAGCCGGTTGCAGATGCTGAACGAGGATTTCGATACCGAGGTCGAGGGCTGGCATGCCGATCGCGTCCGCGGGCTGCTCAAGACCGACCGCTACTTCCACGGCGTGTATTATCCCAAGGCGTTCCAGGTCGACGGCCGGAAATATGTGCACGGTCTTGCGGCGCTGGCGCGGCGGGCAGGCGCCCGCATCTTCGAGGACACGCCGGTCGTCAGCATCGATCATTCCGGCATCCGCAAACGCATCGTCACGCCCTCGGCACGGCTGCGCGCAACCCACATCGTGCTCGCCGGCAACATTCATCTGGGCGCGCCTCTGAAGCGCCTTTCGGAGACGCTGCTGCCGGTCTGGCGCTATGCCGGCGTCACCGCGCCGCTCGGCGAGCGCCTTCATGAGATCATCGCCTTCAAGGGATCGGTGATGGATTCCGACGGCGTCGATCATTTCAGGATCGTCGAGGGCGACCGGCTGATATGGGAGAGCCCGGAGACCACCTGGGCGGCGCGTCCGCAGCGCTTCGCGGGCGCCATCAGGCGGCGGATCCGCACGATCTTTCCCGAGCTCGGCAATGTCGAGATCACCGACATGTTCGGCGGCGCCACCGGCCAGACCGTGCACGGCATGCCGCAGATCGGCCAGTTGCGCAAAGGCCTGTGGGTGGCGAGCGGGTTCGGCCGCCAGGGCATGAACACCTCCGCCATGGCCGGACAGATGATCGCGCGCAGCATCCTGTGGGGCGATGAGCGCTGGCGGCTGTTCTCGCCGTTCGAGCTGGTCTGGGCGGGCGGCGCCACGGGGCGCGTCGCGGGCCAGCTGGTCGGGATATGGAGCAGGGCGAGCTCCGCCGCGGCAGGCTCGCTCGCCCGCTATCGCGAACGTGCCAGGGTCAAGGACAGGGAACGCGAGGCCCGCCTCGCCAAAGCCAACCGGGCCGCCGGCACCGGCCCGCGCCGTCCGCCGTCCGGCGTTCGGCCGCGGCCGGCCCCGCCGCCGAAACCTGCGGCCCAACGCACAGAACAGGACACAGAACAGGGCACGGAACCGGCTCCTCACGAAGCCGGCATCTCGCGATAAGCCCGAGAAAAATCCCGCCCGGAAGTGTAACGTCGGCCGTTAGAGCCCGTATCTCAGGGCGTGGACTCCCCGCGCACGGAGAATGAGATGGTTGACCGCCGCATCCTATTGACGACTGTCGCCGGCCTGTTTGGCCTTTCGGCCTTTCGCTGGCTGAGAGCATCCCCCGCCGAGGCCGGCGAGAAGGCCGCGGAAAAGTTCGAGATTGTGAAGACGGAGGCCGAATGGCGTGCCCAGCTCACGCCGCAGCAATATGAGATCCTGCGCAATCACGGTACCGAGCGGCCCGGCTCAAGCCCGCTGCTGAAGGAGCATCGCAAGGGCATCTTCGCCTGCGCCGGCTGCGACCTGCCGCTGTTTGCGTCCGAGACCAAGTTCGAGAGCGGCACGGGATGGCCGAGCTTCTACCAGCCGATCGAGGGCAATGTCGGCAAGACCGAGGACCGTGCCTACGGCATGGTCCGCACCGAGGTGCATTGCCGGCGCTGCGGCGGCCACCTCGGTCACGTCTTCGACGACGGTCCGAAGCCGACCGGCTTGCGCTACTGCATCGACGGTTTCGGGCTGGTCTTCCATCCCGCGGCGGCGTCGGCGACGTAAGTCTTTCTCGTCGTCATTCCGGGGCGGTCCGCAGGACCGAACTATGGTGCGCAATTGCGCACCTGAGAATCTCGAGGTTCCGGATTCGATGCTGACGCATCGCTCCGGAACGACACTCGCCCCGGCAATTGTTGCCGGCCCGGCAATTGTGCCCCGGTCGTCCGACCGGGGCCTTTCTGTTTAAGTCATTGATTTCCTGAAGATCCCCGCATTGGCATAGGCCTTGCGACGTCTCTGCCGACTGCGGCCATGGTCGACCGGCCGCCGGGATCGGATTTGGAGACAAGGTTATGGGTATCTTCGATGCAATGAACACCTCGGTGGGTGGCCTGCAGGCGCAGTCCTTCGCGCTTCAGAACATTTCCGGCAACATCGCGAACTCATCCACCACCGGTTACAAGGGCATCGGCACCAGCTTCGTCGACCTCATCCCCGGCTCATCCGTGCCGAGCAAGCAGGTCGCGGGCGGTGTGACGGCCAATTCGAAGGCCACCATCACCACGCAGGGCACGATCTCGTCCTCCACGGTGGCCACCAACATGGCGATCACTGGCGACGGCTTCTTTTCGATCCAGAAAGCGACCGGCGTCGTCGACAACGTGCCGGTGTTCAGCGGGGTCACCTACTACACGAGGCGTGGCGACTTCCAGCTCAATGCCAACGGCAATCTGGTCAACGGCGCCGGTTATTACCTGATGGGCGTCACGGTCGACCCGAAGACCGGCAACCCGACCGGCAGCGTGGCGAACGTCCTGCAATTCCAGAACAACTTCATTCCGGCGCAGGCGACCACCTCGATCCAGTACGCGGCGAACCTGCCGACCCAGCCGAACACGGTGGCGAAAACCACCGCCTCGACCGGCACGCTGCTGGCGGCTGGCGGACTAAACCCATCCGACTTCTCCGCCAACCCGCTGCCGGTCGGCACGCCGCCCGCGCCCTATGCCAACGCAACGGTGTCAGGCGCGGCAGCAACCGGCAACATCCGCTCGGCCTATTCGTCGACGACGGCGACGGGCACGGTTGCGCTCCAGAACAATTCGTCGGCGGTCGCCTCGACAACCACGTCCCTTGACAACGCCGCCGGCACACATCTCGCCTCCAGCATTCTGACCGCGTTGAGCGGCCAGACGCTGACCATCAACGGCAACACCGTCACGTTCGACGGCGGCACCACCGTCTCGACCGTCGGCAGCAATACGACGATTGGTCTCGGTGCGGGCACGACGGCGACCGTGGCCGACATCCTGAATGCGATTCAGACTGCCGGCGGCCCCGGCGTCACCGCTTCGCTCTCGGTCAGCGGCAATATCCAGATCTCGACCGGCACCGGCACTGACGTCGCGATCGGCAGCGGCACGGCCGCCACCGCGCTCGGCATCAGCAGCGTGACGCGCGGCGGCAACGTGTTGTCCTCGCCCGCGATCTCGGGCGCGACCGTGCTGAGCGGCACTGCGACCGCCGGCGGCGCCCAGGTGCTCTCGTCCGGCTTCTCCGCCGGCGACACCATCACCGTCAACGGTCAGACGCTGACCTTCATGAACTCGGGCGCCGCGGGACCGAACCAGATCAACATCACCGACAACGTCACGACCCTGCTCGGCAAGATCGACGCGCTCTCCGGCGCCTCGGGGTCTACGGTCAGCAGCGGTGGCGTGATCACACTGAACACGGGCACCGTCTCCAACCTCTCGGTGTCCAGCTCCAACAGCGCTGCCTTCTCGGCGCTCGGCTTCACCTCGACGATCACCAAGAATCGCGACGGTGGCGGCACGGCCGGCACCGGCGGCGTGATCGGCAACGACGTCGCCACCTTTACCAAGGAATCGATCAGCGGCGGCGCAGTGACCGCCTATAACGCCGCAGGTACGCCGGTGAACCTGCAATTCCGCTGGGCCAAGACCGATAGCGCCTCGCTGGGCGCGGGTCATTCCGACACCTGGAACCTGTTCTACCAGACCGACCCGAATGCGACCGGCACCACGGTCGGCTGGGTCAATACCGGCCAGCCCTTCACCTTTGCCGCCGATGGCTCACTGACGTCGCCGAGCGGCTCGGGCATCACCATCAACAACGTCAGCGTCAGCGGTCAGTCGCTCGGCTCGGTGGCCTTCAACATCTCCTCGGGCGGGCTGACGCAATATGCCAGCACTAGCGGCGCGGTGACCATCAACACCAACACCCAGAACGGCTATGCCGCCGGTCAGCTCCGCTCGGTTGCCGTCAACAACAATGGCGTCGTGGTCGGCACCTTCTCGAACGGCCAGAACCTCAGCCTCGCTCAGGTGCAGCTGTCGCATTTCAACGGCACCAACTATCTGAAGGCACTCGATGGCGGCGCCTATGCCGCGACTGAACAGTCGGGAGACGCCATCGACGGCGCCTCGGGCACCATCAGCGGCTCGTCGCTGGAGGGATCCAACACCGACATCGCCGACGAATTCACCAAGCTGATCGTGACCCAGCAGGCCTATTCGGCCAACACCAAGGTGATCACGACCGCGAATTCGATGGTGCAGGACCTCTTGAACGTATTGCGCTGATCGGCGCGTAACGTAACCAAAGGCGGGTCAGTGATATGGGTTTGAGTTCAGCCCTCGCCAGCGCGATGAGCGGTCTGCGTGCCAACCAGGCCGCGCTCTCGATCGTCTCATCGAACGTCGCGAATTCGCAGACGCCGGGTTACGTCGTCCAGACGCCGAACCAGATCGAGGTCACCACCGGCGACTTCGGCTCGACGGCGATGACCACCGGTGTCAGCCGCGAGCTCGACAGCTACGTGCTGAACCAGCTGCGGACCGAGACCGGCGGCAGCGGTTACGCCGACCAGATGGCCAACATTCTGAAGCAGCTTCAGAATGTCTATGGCACGCCCGGCAATAGCGGCACGCTCGAAACTGCGCTGAACAAATTCACGACGGCGCTTCAGGCGCTCTCGACCAGTTCGGGCGCTTCGTCGGCGCAGACCGTTGTGCTCGGTGCGGCGCAGGCCCTGGCGCAGCAGCTCAACGTCACCACCAAGGGCATCCAGTCGCTGCGATCCAACGTCGAGCAGGATCTCGGTAACTCGGCGCGAGCCGCCAACGCGGCGATGCAGCAGATCGCTGACATCAACACCAGGCTCCAGGGCCTGTCGCCCAACGATCCCTCGGCCGCCACGCTGATGGACCAGCGTGACCAGGCCATCAACACGCTGTCGAAATATGTCGACGTCCGCGTCACCACCGACGGTTCGAACCAGACCAACATCTACACCACGACGGGCATTCAGCTCGTCGGCGCCGGGCTCGCCTCGGAATTCTCCTTCGCCTCCGCCGGAGCGCTGTCGGCGACCTCGCTTTACAACATCGACCCGGCCAAGTCCGGCGTCGGCGCGTTCAACATCAAGCTGCCGAACGGCTCGCAGGTCGACGTCGTCGCCAACAACGTGGTGTCTTCCGGCCAGATCGCGGCCGACCTGAAGCTGCGCGACCAGACGCTGGTGCAGGCGCAAGACCAGATCGACCAGCTCGCTGCCACGATGGCGAGCGCGCTGTCCGACAAGACCACGGCCGGAAGCACGGTCACCGGCCCGCCGGCCGGGTTCGATCTCGACCTTGCCGGCGCGGCGCCGGGCAACACCGTCAACATCACCTACACGGACACGGCGACCAACACGCAGCGCCAGATCACGCTGGTCAACGTGACCGACCCGGCCGCGCTGCCGCTTCAGAACGCGACGAACGCCAACCCGATGCGGATCGGCGTCAACTTCTCCGACGGCATGGGAGCGATCGCCTCCGCGCTCAACACCGCGCTGTCAGGCACGCATCTGTCGTTCTCCGCCGCCCCGGCGCCGGCGACCGCCACGACGCTGCGGGTGAACGACGACAACTCCGGCCTTGCCAAGGTGAACTCGGCGTCGACCACAAAGACGATCTCGTCGCTGACCTCCGGCAATCCGCAGTTGCCGCTGTTCACCGACGGCGGCCAGGCGCTCTACACCGGCGCGATCACGGCGTCCGGCTCGCAGATGACCGGCCTTGCCGGGCGCATCGCGGTGAACACGCAGCTGGTTTCAGATCCTAGCCGGCTGTCGGTCTACAACACCTCGCCGGTGACGCCAGCGGGCGACACCACGCGTTCGGACTATCTCTATTCGCAGCTCACCAATGCGGTGTTCTCCTATTCGCCGCAGACCGGCCTCGGCTCGGCGAACCAGCCTTTCACCGGCAGCGTCTCGAACTACCTCCAGCAGTTCCTAAGCGTCCAGGCCAACGCCGCCACCCAGGCGACCCAGCTCCAGCAGGGCCAGAGCGTCGTGGTCTCGACGCTCCAGGCCAAGTTCGACTCGACCTCCAGCGTCAACCTGGACTCGGAGATGTCGAACCTGATTCAGCTTCAGAATGCCTACGCCGCCAACGCCCACGTCATGTCGGTGGTGCAGAGCATGATGAACACGTTGCTCCAGGCTCAAGTGTAGCAAGTAACAGGGCTCTGAAAGATGTCGATCAGCAGCATCAACTACTCTTCGTCGATTCTCGGCGCACAGATCCGCAACATCAATCAGCAGCTCACCGACTTGTCGACCCAGCTTTCGACCGGCAAGCTGTCGCAGAACTATTCCGGCATGGGCACCAACGAGGGTTTTGCGATCGCAGGGCGCGCGCAGCTCTCCAACATCGCCGGCTATACCGACACGATCACCAACGTCAACGTCAGCATCAATCTCGCCAACACCGCGCTGCAGTCGCTGACGAAGATCCGCAACACGGTGCAGACGGGCTCGGCCAACACCGCGCAGGACCTCAACGTCAACGGCCAGACGATCGCGCAGAACACCGCCGCCGCCCAGTTCGGCTCGATGATCGGCGTCCTCAACACGCAGACGGGCAGCCGCTATCTGTTCTCCGGGACGGCCGTCAACACGCAGTCGGTTGCGGATGCCGGCGACATCATCAACGGCACCACGACGCAGGCCGGCTTCAAGACCGTCATGGCGGAGCGCCAGGCTGCCGACCTCGGCGCCAACGGCATGGGGCGGCTGGTGCAGACGCAGCCGACGCCGAGCTCCGTGCAGGTGTCGGAAGACGTTGCCGGATCCCCGTTCGGGCTCAAGATCAAGGCGGTGTCCTCGACGCTCACGGGCGCGACCGTTACCGGTCCGAGCGGCTCGCCGGTGTCGTTCTCGGTCGATCTCAACGGCGTCAATCCGAACAACGGCGACAAGCTCAGCATTCAGTTCACGCTGCCGGACGGCACCACCGAGCAGATCGACCTGACCGCCTCGACGGCGACGCCGACGCCGCTCGGCAGCTTCGCCATCGATGCGAGCACCCCCGTCAATCCGAACAACACCGCGACCAACCTCAACACCGCGCTGAACACCGCGATCACCAAGCTCGCCAACACCTCGCTGGTGGCGGCATCCGCGGTCGTCGCCGGCGACAACTTCTTCAACACCGCGAGCTCTGCGATCGGCACGCCGGTCAATAACCAGGCGGCACCGCCGGCACCCGTCACCGGCGCGACGGCGCTATCAGGCGCGAGCCCCTCGGACTCGATCTCGCCGGGCTTCGTCGCCGGCGACACCATCACCGTCAACGGCACCACGCTGACCTTCGTCAGCTCGGGCGCGACCGGCGACCAGCTCAACGTCACCGACAGCATCCAGACCCTGCTGAGCAAGATCGACCAGATCACGGGAACGTCGAAGCCCTCGACGGTCCATGGCGGTTCGATCACGATCAACACCGACGATGCGGCGAGTCTCAACATCACGACCTCGAATACGGGAGCGCTGAGTTCGCTTGGCTTCAGCGCGACGCCCGTGACCGCGACGCAGCCGCCGCTGCGCGTTGGCTCTTCGCCCGCGAGCTCGGCGACGACGCTGGTGAACGGCTCGGCCACCACCGTGAAGTGGTACCTGGGCAATGACGGTCCCGGGTCGCCGCGCTCCACGGCGACGGCGCGGGTCGACGATGCCGTCACGGTGCAATATGGCGCCCAGGCGAACGAGGATGCGATCCGCCGCCAATTGCAGGCGATCGCGGTGTTCGGGACCTTCTCGACTTCGCCGACCGGGCAGTATTCGGGCGGGCAGGTGTCGGCGCTGAGCCTGCGGGTGACGCAGGCGCTGACGCAGCAGCCCGGCCAGCAGCGCATCGAGGACATCCAGACCGACATCGCGATGGCCCAGAACACGATGAAGGACGCGACCACGCGCCAGACCCAGGCCAAGGCGCAACTCCAGAGCATCATCGACCAGGCGGAATCGGCCCCGCCGGACCAGGTCGCAAGCGAGATCCTGGCGCTCCAGAACGCCCTCCAGGCGTCCTACCAGGTGACCTCGAACCTCGCGCAGCTCTCGCTCGTCAAGTTCCTGTAAGGGTGCGTTAAGGCGCCGTTAACCATGCCTGTTTACCTCTTGGTGAGGATTGGAGCGGGGCGGGGCGGTCGATGTCGGACAAGATGCAGCTGGTGGTGGCAACGCCGTGCTTCGGCGGGCAGGTGTCGAGCATCTATGCGAGCTCGATCTTCGCGCTGCAGCGCGCCGTGCACGGCATGTCCAATCTCGAGCTCAAGGTGCTCCTGCGCGACGGCGACGCGCTGATCACCCGCGCGCGGGCCAATTTGGCCGCGATGTTCCTGGACGATCCCAAGGCGACGCATTTCCTGTTCATCGATGCCGATATCGGGTTCAAGCCGGAGCAGGTGTTCCGGCTGATCGAATGCGGTGCGGACGTCGTCGCCGGCTGCTATCCGATCAAGCGGGTCAACTGGGACAAGGCCGCGCGTGCGATCCAGTCCGGTCGGGCCGACGTGCCCGCCGCCTCGCTCGACTATGTGCTCGAGATCGAGGATCCCGACCGTATCGTCGTGGTCAACGGCTTCACCCGCGTGCGCTACGCCGGCACCGGCTTCCTGATGATCCGGCGCCACGTGCTGGAGGCGATGTGCCGTCACCCGGACTATGCGAACCTGCAGTTCTTTCGCGAGCATTCACACGACACGCTGGCGGCAAGCCAGAACCGGTTCGCGCTGTTCGAATGCATGATCGATCCGGAGACGGGCACGTATCTTTCCGAGGACTTTGCCTTCTGCAAGCGCTGGACCGATATCGGCGGCGAGATCTGGGCCGATATCCAGAGCTCGCTCGATCACGTCGGGCCGTCGGTGTTCCGCGGCGACATCGCCTCGCAATTCGCAGCCGTGCCTGCGGCGGCGGCCGATGCCGCGGCGTGAGGTTTGCGGGATGAGCGGCCGCGCATCCCGTTGGTCAGATCCGGAACGGGCGTCCGACGGCGGGTCGCGCTATCGCCTGCGCGATCTCTTCACGCCGCTCGACACGCTGCTCGTCTCCGGCGGAGATCCGCGGCTCGCGCTCGATCCCGAGGACCGCGTCAACGCCTATGGCTGCGCGGCCTCGCCGGAACCGGAGATCTGGAATTTCGCCTCCGCGACCGCATCGACGATCTCGCAAGCGGCCTATGACCGCGCTGCGCTGGCGCGCGAAGAGCTGATGCACAAGTGCCTGTTCGACGAGGTCGAGGTCGCCTTCGACGCACGCTGCGAGGACATGCGAGACGAGCTGCGCGGCCATCTCCAGCTCTCGCCGCGCGTCGACGTGGTGTTCTCGCCCTCCGGCACGGACTCCCAGCTCCACGCCCTGCTCCTGGCGCGCACGATCCTCGGCGCGCGGCCGGTGACGATCGTGGTCGGCGCCGACCAGACCGGAAGCGGGACGACCCATACTGCCCGCGGACACCATTTCAGCTCCATGACGGCGAGCGGCGTTGCGGTTCGCAAGGACGGCGCGGTTGCGGGGCTCGCCGGTACCAGTCTTGCGTTGCCGCTGCGCGAGGCCGCCCCCGGGATCGCGATGCGCGCGGACGCCGATGCCGCGGTGCTGCATGCGGTCGAGGCTACGATCGCGCAAGGCGCGCCCGTGCTGCTCCAGATCATGGATTGCTCGAAGCTGGGATGGCGTGCGCCGAGCGCGGCCTGCCTCGACGAGATCGCGCGGCGCTGGCCGCGCAAGGTCCAGATCGTCGTCGATGCCTGCCAGGCCAGGCTCGGCCGCCGCCGGCTGCGCTCCTATCTCGACCGTGGCTATATGGTGCTGATCACCGGCTCGAAATTCTTCGGCGGGCCTGCCTTCAGCGGTGCGCTGCTGGTGCCGAAGGGCCTTTCGCGCTCGCTCGACCGGGGCAAGGGGATCGCGCCCGGCATCTTCGACTACGCCGGCCGTTGCGATTGGCCGGTGGCCTGGACGGCGCTGCGTTCGCGCTTCGAGCGCCGTCCGAATTTCGGTCAATGGCTGCGCTGGGAGGCGGCGCTGGCCGAGATCGGCAGCTACTACGCCGTGCCCGCGGTTTTCCGCGCCGAGATGCTCGCCGCGCTCGCCGCCGGCATCGATAGCATGATCGCGTTGTCGCCGTCGTTTCGCTCCGTTTCAACCGCGATCAACATGGGCGACGCGGACGACGAGGAATTCGCGCAGGCCACGATCTTTCCGTTCACGCTGCTGCGCGACGGCAAGCCGGTCTCGATCGCGGAGACACGGGCCGTTCATCGTGCGCTGGCGCGTGACGTGAGCGAAGAGATCAGCGGCAGTGCGGCAGACCGAGAGGTCGCCGCGCAGCGCTGCCTGATCGGCCAGCCGGTCCGGCTGGAGCGGCAGGACGAGACGCCGCAGGCCGTGCTGCGCCTCTGCGTCGGCGCACGGCTCGTGACGGAAGCCTGGTCGCCGGACATGGCGAAGGCGCGACGCAATGTGCAGCAGGTTCTCGACCGCATCGCCCATGTCCTGGTGAAGATCGAGCTGCTGCTCGACCGTGGTGCAGCCGCGGCCGTGCCGGTCAAGTCCGCGTTCGAGGTGTGAAATGCAGCATCCAGTTTCCGCGCCGATCGGCTTGACTGCGGCGAACTATGCCGACCGCATCGGCTTTGCGCAGCTGACGCGCCAGGCCTTCGAAGGCGTCGATCTACATCCGTTGCGCGACCAGCTCGTGGCGCGGATCGCGGCGGGGACCGCGCTGGCAGGCGAAGGGCTGGATCTGTCCTTGATCACCCAGCTTCTGGGCGACAAGGATCAGGGGCTTGCGATCCAATCCGAGGTGCTGACCTTCCATCAATTGTTCCGTACGCCCAGCGCGGCTCCGCAGCCGGGCTTGCGCGTGCTCGCGCTTGCAGCCGACATCGACATGGGCGGCAACACGCCTATCGATTTCCTGCTGGAAGGCTCCGACATCGAGTTGCTGACACTCTACGTGGTCAAGGGCGTCGGTCTGCCGGAAACCTTGCCCGAGCACGACGTCGCCATCGTGGTCGCGTCAGATTCCGAGGAATGCCGGGAGGCACTCGCGCTGATCGAAAAGGCCGCGCCGCACTGGCCGCGGCCGCTGCTCAATCGGCCCGATCGCATCGGAAATCTCGATCGTGACAAGCTGCATCGGCTGCTCGCCGATGTGCCGGGTCTGGACATTCCCGCGACCATCCATGCGACGCGTGCGCAATTGTCCGATCTCGCCCAGGGCCAGATCGCCTGTGAGGACATCGCGGGCGAATTGCACTTCCCGATCATCGCGCGGCCGCGCGGCTCGCATGCCGGCGTCGGGCTCGCGAAGCTCGACGATGCGGCGGCGCTCGCGGCCTATCTCGCCGAACGGAAAGAGCAGGACTTCTTCGTCGCACGCTTCGTCGACTATGTCAGTCCCGACGGGCTCTACCGCAAATATCGCCTCGCCATGATCGACGGCAAGCCTTACGCCTGCCACATGGCGATCGCCGACCGCTGGGACATCTGGTATCTCAACGCCTACATGGCATTCAGCGAGGAGAAGCGGGCCGAGGAAGCCGTCTTCATGCTCGACTTCGATCACGTCTTCGCCGCGCGCCACAAGAGCGCGCTCGACGAGATGAGCCGACGCGTCGGCCTCGATTACTTCATCGTCGATTGCGCCGAGAACGAGAGGCGCGAGCTCCTGGTGTTCGAGGCCGACAACACCGCCGTCGTGCACAACATGGATTCGCCAGCCGTGTTTCCTTACAAGCCGCCGCAGATGCGCAAGATCTTTGCCGCGTTCACGGCCATGCTGTCGCGGTACGCAAGGGCGGGCAGGGAGAGCGCAACATGAACGAGATCATCCGCAACACGCAGAGGCCCGTCACGGGCACCTCGCTCGATCCGCAGGACTGGAGCGAATTTCGCACGCTGGCCCATCGCATGCTGGACGAGACGATCGACGGTATCGCCAACGTTCGGGCGCGGCCCGTCTGGCAGCCGATCCCAGAAGACGTCCGTGCGGCATTCAGGGCCGACCTGCCGCGCGAGGCGAGCGACCTCGCCGAGGTGTATCGCGAATTCGCCGAACATGTCGCGCCGTATGCGACCGGCAACGTCCATCCCGGTTTCATGGGCTGGGTGCATGGCGGCGGCACCGCGGTCGGCATGCTCGCGGAAATGCTTGCGGCAGGCCTCAACGCCAATCTCGGCGGCCGCGACCACATGCCGATCGAGGTCGAGCGCCAGATCGTCGACTGGATGTGCCGCCTGTTCGCCTTCCCCGACGGCGCGAGCGGCATCTTCGTCACGGGCACGTCGATGGCCAATCTGATGGCGGTGCTGGTGGCGCGCACGAATGCGCTCGGCACGCTGGCGCGGCAGCACGGCATCGGCAATGACGGTGCGCTGCTCACGGCCTACACGTCGCAGGCGGCGCATGGCTGCGTCTCCAGAGCGATGGACGTTGCCGGGCTCGGCACCGATGCGTTGCGCAGGATCGACGTCGATGCCGATCATCGCATCGACGTTGCCGCGCTGCGCGCGCAGATTGCGATCGATCGTGAGGTCGGCTTCAAGCCTTTCCTGGTGGTCGCGTCCGCCGGCACCGTCGATATCGGCGCGATCGACGATCTCAGGGCGATCGCCGAGCTGTGCCGCGAGGAAGGAATCTGGTTTCACGTCGACGGCGCTTTCGGTGCGCTGGCGATCCTGTCGCCCGAGCTCGCGTCGCTGCTCGACGGCATCGATCTCGCGGATTCCATCGCACTCGACTTCCACAAATGGGGACAGGTGCCTTATGACGCAGGCTTCCTGCTGGTGCGCGACGGCGAGCGGCATCGGCAGGCCTTTGCGCAGCCGGCGGCCTATCTGCGCCGCGAGGCGAGGGGGCTTGCGGCGGGCGCGGTCTGGCCCTGCGATCTCGGCCCCGATCTGTCGCGCGGCTTTCGTGCGCTGAAGACGTGGTTCACGCTGAAGACCTTCGGCACCGACCGGCTTGGCGCGGTGGTCACGCGAAGCTGCGCGCTGGCGAAGTATCTGGAGGCGCGCGTGTTGGCCGAACCTTGGCTCGAATTGCTGGCGCCGGTCAATCTCAACATCGTCTGCTTCCGCTACCGTGCCGATGATGCGGTCAATCGCGAGATCGTCGCCGATGTCCAGGAGTCCGGCGTGGCAGCGCCGTCGAGCACGACGCTGGACGGCAGGCTCGCGATCCGCGCCGCGATCGTCAATCACCGCACCGAGGAAGCGGACATCGATGCGCTGGTCGCGGCCGTGCTGGAGTTCGGCGGACGGCGGAGCCGTGGCGGACTGATCGAGGTCGAGGCGCCGCCGCTCGCCGCGCAGTAGCATCGATTCGTGCCTGAAACGACGACGGCCCCGGAGATAATCCGGGGCCGTCGTCGTTCGCAGCTTGGGCGACGCGAAAGCGTGTGGTCAGGCGGCGGAGCTCACGTCGGCCTTGTCCGCTTCGGCCTTGGGATGCGCGGCCGCGTATTGATCCCGCAGCTTCTCTTCATAAGCAATCAGCTTGCGGGCATCCTTCAGCGCCCGGTAGAGGTCGCCGTTCAGGATGTTGTTGTTGATGCCTTCGATGATCGGCCAGGAGCTCGGCACCGCAGTGACGATGTCGCGCACCAGGTTGAAATAGGTGCCGTGCTGGGTCTGCGGATCCGGTGAGATGTACATGAGCTGGACCGCGAGATAGACGAGCTTGGCGGGCGTATTGGCGGTCTCCGGCGTGAGGATGTCGCGCTCACGCAGGATCGGCACGTTGTCGCCGTCGATCAGGAGGCGGGCGCGCTGGTCCGTGTTGGTAATCACGCAGTTGCCGACGATGATGCGTTCGTGCGGTCTGAGCTCGACCTTGAGGGCCATGCCTGTTCTCCATCAACGCTTTCGTAACCGAGCGTTCGTTGCGGCTCATCAAGGCCTGATTCTCGCTCGCAATTAGTTAACGAGCTGTAAATCTCCGGCATTCGCGAGAAAAAGCTCAATCTTCTCAACGTTATGTCTGTGCGGTGGTGTGGCGATGTGCGGGGCTTCGGCGCCCCGAATCACGCGTGACCCGGCAAAAGCGCGGGTTTCATTTCATGCTTCGTTAGAAGTCTCGGCGCCACGGTCCGCCCGTCGCTGGGTCAATCTCGATCCAAGCAGACGCGTAACAGTAGCGTCGTTTACCAGAAAGGTAACAGAGTCATGTCCGGTATCGTTCTCTCCGCATCGGTTCGTCAGAACCTGCTCTCCCTCCAGTCCACCGCTGACCTCCTCGCCACCACGCAGAATCGTCTGTCGACCGGCAAGAGCGTCAACTCGGCCCTGGACAATCCCACCAACTTCTTCACCGCCCAGTCGCTCGACAACCGCGCCAGCGACATCAACAACCTGCTCGACGGCATCGCCAACGGCGTGCAGGTGCTGCAGGCTGCCAACACCGGCATCACCTCGCTGCAGAAGCTGATCGACAGCGCCAAGTCGATCGCCAACCAGGCGCTGCAGACCACCGTCGGCTACTCCACCAAGTCCAACGTCTCCACCACGGTCTCGGGCGCGACCGCCGCCGACCTGCGCGGCACGACGTCGTATGCCAGCAACACGGCGCTCAGCAGCGTGCTGTACAGCGGCGCTGCCGGCGGCACGACCGCTGCAACTGGCACGACGACTCTCGGCGCGACCCAGGGCACGTTCTCGAACACGGTTGCCGTGAACGCCGCCGACGGCACCACCGCTGTGACGGGCACGATGACCCTGATCGGCACCACCGCCGCCACGAAGATCGGCACGGCTCCCGCCGACGGCGACACGCTGACGGTGAACGGCAAGACCATCACCTTCCGCTCCGGCTCGGCTCCCGCGTCGACCGCGGTCCCGAGCGGCTCGGGCGTCAGCGGCAACCTCGTGACCGACGGCAGCGGCAACACCACCGTCTATCTCGGCACCGCCGCGGCGCCGACTGCGACCGTCAACGACGTGCTGACCGCGATCGACCTCGCCAGCGGCGTGCAGACCTCGACGATCACCAACGGTGCTGCGACGATCGGTGCCGCCTCCGGTGCGACGGCGTCGTCGATGGCCGCAGGTATCGTGACGCTGAAGAGCTCGGCGGGTGCGGACGTGTCCGTGACCGGCAAGGCCGACCTGCTCAAGGCGTTTGGCCTGACCACCGCAACGGGTGGCGGCAACGCCACGGCGACGGCGACCCGTACGACCAGCTCGAGCTCGCTGGGCGCTCTGATCACGGACGGTTCGACGCTGAACGTCGACGGTCACGTCATCACCTTCAAGAACGCACCGGTCCCGGGCTCGACCAACGCCCCGGCGATCCCGACCGGCTTCGGCAAGAGCGGCAACGTGATCACCGACGGCAACGGCAACTCGACGGTCTACCTCCAGGCCGGCACCGTCTCCGACGTGCTCAACGCGATCGACCTTGCCACCGGCGTGCAGACCGCCACCATTGCCGCCAACGGCAGCGCGACGCTTGCGGCCGCCTCGGGCCAGATCGCCTCGTCGATCAACGCCTCCGGCCAGCTCAAGCTCTCGACCGGCATCAATGCCGACCTGTCGATCACGGGCACCGGCAACGCGCTGAATGCGCTTGGCCTTGCCGGCAACACCGGCACCGCCACCGCGTTCTCGGCGGCCCGCACCTCCGGCATCGGCGGCATCAGCGGCAAGACCCTGACCTTCACCTCCTTCAACGGCGGCACCGCGGTTGACGTCACCTTCGGCGACGGCACCAACGGCACGGTCAAGACGCTGGACCAGCTCAACTCGAAGCTTCAGGCCAACAACCTGTCCGCGACGATCGACGCCAACGGCCTGCTGACGATCTCGACCACCAACGACTACGCGTCCTCGACCATCGGATCGAGTGCCGCGGGTGGTGCGATCGGCGGCACGCTGACCTCGTCGCTCACCTTCTCGACGGCTTCCACACCCGTCCAGGATACGGTTGCGCAGACCTCGCGTGCGAACCTGGTGTCTCAGTACAACAACATCCTGAACCAGATCGATACGACGGCGCAGGACTCCTCGTTCAACGGTGTCAACCTCTTGAACGGCGACCAGCTCAAGCTGGTGTTCGACGAGACCGGCAAGTCGAACCTGAGCATCACCGGCGTGACCTACAACTCCAAGGGTCTGGGCCTCGCTGCGCTGACCAGCGGTGTCGACTTCATCGACAACGCTGCCACCAACAAGGTGCTGACCAACCTGAACGCTGCGTCGAGCACGCTGCGCTCGGAAGCCTCGAGCCTCGGTTCGAACCTCTCGGTGGTGCAGGTGCGTCAGGACTTCAACAAGAGCCTGATCAACGTGCTGCAGACCGGTTCGGCCAACCTGACGCTGGCCGACACCAACGTCGAGGCGGCCAACAGCCAGGCGCTGTCGACCCGTCAGTCGATCGCGGTCTCCGCGCTGTCGCTGGCCAACCAGTCGCAGCAGAGCGTGCTCCAGCTGCTCCGCTAAGTCGCGGACGACATCGCAAGCAGGATCCGGCGGCGGGGCTTCGGCCCCGCCGTTTTGTTTTTGCATCGGCATCTGAGTGCCGCTCTCTGGAACAGAGACAGCGCATTGGATGCAGCCAATTGCGTACTCTTAGTTATGGTTGACGAGTGGCAAATGCCGCCACATTGGGCAAGAAAACGTCGTCTTATCAGGGCGGTATCCGCGAGCTCGACTGAGCATGACGCTGCCATATGGTGAATCCGCGCAAGGTTTGGTGCGACACGCTTTATGTTTTGTTAGCCGTCTGCGTTCACCGTCCCGGGCATCGATTAATCCTAATCGAAGTTTTGTTGCGTTGCGTACCAGAAGGGTAACACTCAATGTCCGGTATTGTTCTCTCCGCGTCGGTTCGTCAGAACCTGCTCTCCCTCCAGTCCACCGCTGACCTTCTCGCCACCACGCAGAGCCGTCTGTCGACCGGCAAGAGCGTCAACTCGGCCCTGGACAATCCCACCAACTTCTTCACCGCCCAGTCGCTCGACAACCGCGCCAGCGACATCAACAACCTGCTCGACGGCATCGCCAACGGCGTGCAGGTGCTGCAGGCTGCCAACACCGGCATCACCTCGCTGCAGAAGCTGATCGACAGCGCCAAGTCGATCGCCAACCAGGCGCTGCAGACCACCGTCGGCTACTCCACCAAGTCCAACGTCTCCACCACGGTCTCGGGCGCGACCGCCGCCGACCTGCGCGGCACGACGTCGTATGCCAGCAACACGGCGCTCAGCAGCGTGCTGTACAGCGGCGCTGCCGGCGGCACGACCGCTGCAACTGGCACGACGACTCTCGGCGCGAGCCAGGGCACGTTCTCGAACGCGGTTGCCGTGAACGCCGCCGACGGCACCACCGCTGTGACGGGCACGATGACCCTGATCGGCACCACCGCCGCCACGAAGATCGGCACGGCTCCCGCCGACGGCGACACGCTGACGGTGAACGGCAAGACCATCACCTTCCGCTCCGGCTCGGCTCCCGCGTCGACCGCGGTCCCGAGCGGCTCGGGCGTCAGCGGCAACCTCGTGACCGACGGCAGCGGCAACACCACCGTCTATCTCGGCACCGCCGCGGCGCCGACTGCGACCGTCAACGACGTGCTGACCGCGATCGACCTCGCCAGCGGCGTGCAGACCTCGACGATCACCAACGGTGCTGCGACGATCGGTGCCGCCTCCGGTGCGACGGCGTCGTCGATGGCCGCAGGTATCGTGACGCTGAAGAGCTCGGCGGGTGCGGACGTGTCCGTGACCGGCAAGGCCGACCTGCTCAAGGCGTTTGGCCTGACCACCGCAACGGGTGGCGGCAACGCCACGGCGACGGCGACCCGTACGACCAGCTCGAGCTCGCTGGGCGCTCTGATCACGGACGGTTCGACGCTGAACGTCGACGGTCACGTCATCACCTTCAAGAACGCACCGGTCCCGGGCTCGACCAACGCCCCGGCGATCCCGACCGGCTTCGGCAAGAGCGGCAACGTGATCACCGACGGCAACGGCAACTCGACGGTCTACCTCCAGGCCGGCACCGTCTCCGACGTGCTCAACGCGATCGACCTTGCCACCGGCGTGCAGACCGCCACCATTGCCGCCAACGGCAGCGCGACGCTTGCGGCCGCCTCGGGCCAGATCGCCTCGTCGATCAACGCCTCCGGCCAGCTCAAGCTCTCGACCGGCATCAATGCCGACCTGTCGATCACCGGCACCGGCAACGCGCTGAATGCGCTTGGCCTTGCCGGCAACACCGGCACCGCCAGCGCATTCTCGGCGGCCCGCACCTCCGGCATCGGCGGCATCAGCGGCAAGACCCTGACCTTCACCTCCTTCAACGGCGGCACCGCGGTTGACGTCACCTTCGGCGACGGCACCAACGGCACGGTCAAGACGCTGGATCAGCTCAACTCGAAGCTTCAGGCCAACAACCTGTCCGCGACGATCGACGCCAACGGCCTGCTGACGATCTCGACCACCAACGACTACGCGTCCTCGACCATCGGATCGAGCACCGCGGGTGGTGCGATCGGCGGCACGCTGACATCGTCGCTCACCTTCTCGACGGCTTCCACACCCGTCCAGGACGTCGTCGCGCAGACCTCGCGTGCCAATCTGGTCAACCAGTACAACAACATCCTCCAGCAGATCGACTCGACCGCGCAGGACTCCTCGTTCAACGGTGTCAACCTGCTCAACGGCGATCAGCTCAAGCTGGTGTTCGACGAGACCGCCAAGTCGAGCCTGAGCATCACCGGCGTGACCTACAACTCCAAGGGTCTGGGCCTTGCTGCGCTGACCAGCGGTGTCGACTTCATCGACAACGCTGCCACCAACAAGGTGCTGACCAACCTGAACGCTGCGTCGAGCACGCTGCGCTCGGAAGCCTCCGCTCTGGGTTCGAACCTGACCATCGTGCAGGTGCGTCAGGACTTCAACAAGAACCTGATCAACGTGCTGCAGACCGGTTCGGCCAACCTGACGCTGGCCGACACCAACGTCGAGGCGGCCAACAGCCAGGCGCTGTCGACCCGTCAGTCGATCGCGGTCTCCGCGCTGTCGCTGGCCAACCAGTCGCAGCAGAGCGTGCTCCAGCTGCTCCGCTAAGTCGCGGACGACATCGCAAGCAGGATCCGGCGGCGGGGCTTCGGCCCCGCCGCTTTTTTCGTATGTCATTCGACCTTTCGAGAAACCAGGAGACGCTCTGAAAAGTAACCAGCGGTTATGGTTAATGGAGCGTAAGCGCAGAGAAACGGCAGTCATTTCAGACGGATTGTCGATGCCATCCGCGCCTTCCGGCAGCTTATGGTGAACCGCCGCTTATGCCGGCGAGACGCGTTTCACCCTTTGTTAGCCATGTCCGCGCAGGCTGTGCCCGTCACTCGATCCGAAGCGATCGAACGAAGACGCGTAAGCCAGAAGGGTAAGAGTCATGTCCGGTATTGTTCTCTCTGCGTCGGTTCGTCAGAACCTGCTCTCTCTCCAGTCCACCGCTGACCTCCTCGCCACCACACAGAACCGTCTGTCGACCGGCAAGAGCGTCAACTCGGCCCTGGACAATCCCACCAACTTCTTCACCGCCCAGTCGCTCGACAACCGCGCCAGCGACATCAATAACCTGCTCGATGGTATCGCCAACGGCGTGCAGGTGCTGCAGGCCGCCAACACCGGCCTGACCTCGCTGCAGAAGCTGATCGACAGCGCCAAGTCGATCGCCAACCAGGCGCTGCAGACCACCGTCGGCTACTCCACCAAGTCGAATGTCTCCACCACGATCGCCGGCGCGACCGCCGCCGACCTGCGCGGCACGACCTCCTATGCCAGCGCAACCGCCTACAGCAACGTGCTGTATAACGGCACGGCGGGCGGTGTTACCGCGGCCGTCGCAACCACCACCCTCGGCGCGACGCAAGGTACGTTCTCGAATACGGTGGCTGTCAACGCTGCCGACGGCACCACCGCCGTGACGGGCACGATGACGCTGATCGGCACCACCGCCGCCACGAAGATTGGCACGGCTCCCGCCGATGGCGACACGCTGACGGTGAACGGCAAGTCCATCACCTTCCGCTCCGGCTCGGCGCCGGTTGCCAGCGACGTTCCGGCCGGCTCGGGCCTCAGCGGCAACCTCGTGACCGATGGCAACGGCAACACCACCGTCTATCTCGGAACCGCCGGCACTCCGGCTGCGACGGTCAACGACCTCCTGACCGCGATCGACCTCGCCAGCGGCGTGCAGACCTCGGTCATCTCAAGCGGGCTGGCGACAATTGCGACCAGCACGGGCCAGACAGCCTCCTCGATTGCCGCGGGTATCACCACGATCAAGAGCTCGACGGGTGCCGATCTATCGTTGACGGGCAAGGCCGACCTGCTGAAGGCGCTGGGCCTCTCCAGCGCGACGGGCGGCGGCAATGCGTCGCTGAGCGTCGCCCGCACGACGAGCTCGAGCTCACTGGGATCGCTGATCACCGACGGCGCATCCCTGAATGTCGACGGCCACGTCATCACCTTCAAGAACGCGCCGGTCCCGGGCTCGACGGGTGCGCCGGCCATTCCGGCCGGGTTCGGCAAGAGCGGCAACGTGATCACCGATGGTAACGGCAACTCGACGGTCTACCTCCAGGCCGGCACTGTCGCCGACGTGCTCAACGCGATCGATCTCGCCACCGGCGTGCAGACCGCGTCGATTGCGGCCAACGGCGCGGCGACGCTGAACACCGCGACCGGCCAGAGCAAGTCGTCGATCAACACAAGCGGCCAGCTTCAGCTCTCGACCGGCATCAATGCCGATCTGTCGATCACGGGCACCGGCAACGCGCTGGCGGTGTTTGGTCTTTCGGGTAACACCGGCAACGCGACGGCGTTCTCGGCGGCGCGCACCTCCGGCATCGGCGGCATCAGCGGCAAGAGCCTGACCTTCACCGCCTTCAACGGCGGCACCGCGGTTGACGTCACCTTCGGCGACGGCACCAACGGCACGGTCAAGACGCTGGATCAGCTCAACTCGAAGCTTCAGGCCAACAACCTGTCTGCGACGATCGACGCCAACGGCCTGCTGACGATCACGGCGTCCAATGATTATGCCTCCTCGACGCTCGGCTCGACTGCCGCGGGCGGTGCGATCGGCGGCACGCTGACCTCGGCGCTGACGTTCTCGACGGCTTCCACGCCCGTCCAGGATGCGGTCGCACAGACGGCCCGTGCGAACCTGGTATCTCAGTACAACAACATCCTGAACCAGATCGACACGACCGCGCAGGACTCCTCGTTCAACGGCGTCAACCTCCTGAACGGCGACCAACTCAAGCTGGTGTTCGACGAGACCGGCAAGTCGAGCCTGAACATCACCGGCGTGACCTACAACTCGAAGGGTCTCGGCCTCGCCGCGCTGACCGTCGGCGTCGACTTCATCGACAACGCCGCGGCCAACAGGGTGCTGACCAATTTGAACGCGGCGTCGAGCACGCTGCGCTCGGAAGCCTCGAGCCTCGGTTCGAACCTCTCGGTGGTGCAGATCCGTCAGGACTTCAACAAGAACCTGATCAACGTGCTGCAGACCGGCTCGTCCAACCTGACGCTGGCCGACACCAACGTCGAAGCCGCCAACAGCCAGGCGCTGTCGACCCGCCAGTCGATCGCGGTCTCGGCGCTGTCGCTGGCCAACCAGTCGCAGCAGAGCGTTCTCCAGCTGCTCCGCTAATAAGCCACTGAAACTGCAAATCAAAATCGAGTGGCGGGGCCATTTGCCCCGCCGCTCTTTTTGCATTTGGAGGCGGGCAGGAGCCTTCACCCGCCATTAACCCTATCCCTTAAACCGGCGTTAACCATACTTTAAAGGACACCTTCTAGAACTGGACAAAAGCCCCGCTTTGCAACCGCGCGGCCGATTCGTATCCGGTTCAAGAGGAAGACTCGACATGTCCAACATCGTTCTCTCGGCGTCCGTTCGCCAGAACCTGTTGTCGCTGCAGTCGACGGCCGACTTGCTGGCCACGACGCAGGAGCGGTTGTCGACCGGCAAAAAGGTCAATACGGCGCTCGACAATCCCACCAACTTCTTCACGGCGCAGGGGTTGGACAACCGGGCGAGCGACATCAGCAACCTGCTCGACGGCATCAACAACGGTGTGCAGGTGCTCCAGGCCGCCAACACCGGCATCACCTCGCTGCAAAAGCTGATCGACAGCGCAAAATCGATCGCCAACCAGGCGCTGCAGACCACGGTCGGCTACTCCACCAAGTCGAACGTCTCGACCACCATTCCCGGTGCGACGCCGGCCGATCTGCGCGGCACGACGTCGTATGCAAGCGCGACCGCCAACAGCAATGTGCTCTACACCGGCGCACCCGGTGGCGTGACGCCGGTGACGGCCGCCGCCGCTCTCGGTGCATCGTTGGGCTCGACTGCGGGCACGCTGACCGGCTCTGCCGCGAACGCGGCCGACGGCACCACTGCACTGACCGGCACCGCGACGCTGATCGGCACCACGGCAGCCAGCACCCTCGGCTCGTCGCCTGCCGACGGGGACTCGATCACCGTCAACGGCAAGACCATTACCTTCCGGACCGGCGCGGCGCCCGCGACGCAGCCGACCGGCTGGGGTTTGGATGCCAGCGGCCACATCGCCACCGACGGCAACGGCAATTCGATCGTCTACATGGGCACGAGCGCCGCGCCGACCGGCACCGTCAACGACCTGTTGAGCGCGATCGATCTGGCGAGCGGCGTCAAGAGCGCGACGATCAGCGCCGGCGCCGCGACCATCTCCGTCAGCGGTTCGGCCGGTCCCGTCGGCACGCTTCAGGTGGCATCGTCGATCGCGGGCGGCCAGGTCACGCTGAAGAGCTCGACTGGCGCCGATCTGAGCGTGACCGGAAAGGCCGACTTCCTCAAGGCGCTCGGTCTGACGTCCGCAACCGGCGCCGGCAATGCCAACGTCACTGCGGCCCGGTCGACCACCGCGGGTTCGCTCGGTACCCTCGTTCAGGACGGCTCGACGCTGAACATCGACGGCCACACCATCACCTTCAAGAACGCGCAAACGCCGCAATCGGCGGCGAGCGTCACGTCGGGTGGCGTCAGCGGCAACATCGTCACGGACGGCAACGGCAACTCGACCGTCTACATCCAGAGCGCGACGCTGACCGACCTGCTCAACGCCGTCGACCTTGCGACCGGCGTCAAGACGGCCAGCATCTTCAACGGCGCGGCGACGCTGTCGACCACTGCGGGCCAGATCCCGTCGTCGGTCAACAGCAGCGGCCAGCTTGCGCTCTCCACCGGCGTCAACGCCGATCTCTCGATCACCGGCACCGGCAATGCCCTCGGCGCATTCGGTCTCAGCGGCAACACGGGAACGGCGACCGCCTTCACTGCGGCCCGCACGTCCGGCGTCGGCGGCATCAGCGGCAAGACGCTGACCTTCACCTCGTTCAACGGCGGCACGCCGGTGAACGTCACCTTCGGCGACGGCACCAACGGCACCGTCAAGACGCTGGACCAGCTCAACGCGCAGCTGCAGGCCAACCACCTGACGGCGACGATCGATGCCAATGGCGTGCTCACGGTGACCACGGTCAACGAATACGCCTCCTCGACGCTCGGTTCGACCCTCGCGGGCGGCGCAGTCGGCGGCACGATCACCGGTGTTCTGGCCTTCACCACCGCGCAGCCGCCGGTCCAGGATCCCGTGGCGCAGACCGCGCGCTCCAACCTGGTCAACCAGTTCAACAACATTCTGGCCCAGATCGACACGACGTCGCAGGACTCCTCCTTCAACGGCGTCAACCTGCTCAATGGCGACACGCTGAAGCTCGTCTTCAACGAAACCGGCAGCTCCACGCTGAGCATCAACGGCGTGGTGTTCAATGCGGCGGGCCTCGGTCTCAGCAATCTCGTCAACGGCGTCGACTTCATCGACAACGGCGCCACCAACAAGGTGCTGGCCAGCCTGAACGCAGCCTCGAGCACGCTGCGCTCGGAAGGATCCACCCTCGGTTCCAATCTGTCGATCGTGCAGGTGCGTCAGGACTTCTCCAAGAACCTGATCAACGTGCTGCAGACCGGTTCGTCCAACCTGACACTCGCCGACACCAATGAGGAAGCGGCGAACAGCCAGGCGCTTTCGACTCGCCAGTCGATCGCGGTCTCCGCGCTGTCGCTGGCCAACCAGTCGCAACAGAGCGTGCTGCAGCTGCTCCGCTAATTTCGCAGCGCAAGTTCGCTACTCGAGATTTCGCGGCGGGGCTAACGCTCCGCCGTTCTTTTAAGGGAGATCGCTAAGACAAGATTAGCTGAGATCGACACGCATGACGCGAAGCGAGTTTACATCGTGCGTGCGTGCATCTAGCGTTGCGCTGACGAAGAGCTCCGCGCCCCGTAATTGTCCGGAGCGCTTCCAAGCACACACGTAAGCAAATCTTAAGCGGTGCTGCCTAGGGTTGGGAAAGAAATCCTTAAGCGCGTCCAACGCGCTGGGTAACGTCCAGGGTGTGATTGATGTCGAATTCCGCTGCCTCGGCTTATGCGCGTGTTGCAACGACCACCGCATCCCCTCGGGACATCGAGGCGCAGACCCTGCTCAAGGCCGCCAACAAGCTCCAGGACGCGGTGAACAACGCCGATCCGCTCAGCGAGCAGACCATGCAGGCCCTGATGTTCAACCGCAAGCTCTGGACCATCTTCCTGAGCGAGGCGATGCGTGACACCAATCCGCAGCCGATCGACGTCCGGCAGAAGATCGCCAACATCAGCGTGTTCGTGCTGAGCCAGACTGCCGCGCTCCAGATGAGCCCGCAGTTCGATCATTTCCGCCCGCTGATCGAGATCAACCGCAATATCGCTGCGGGTCTGTCCGGGCGTCCGTGACGGAGAGCCGTCGCGGTCGAGCATCTGTTCGACCGCGGACCAAGTTCACGCTGACGGATGCCGGTGGGGGCGGATCAATGACAACGCCACCGAACTTGCGACCGGCCTGACCGTTGTCGATCCGTGACGGTCGACACCTGGTCGTCAGGCGCTGACGTCCGTGCTGAGCGGACGCGAGGGCTCGGACTTCATATCCAGCGCATGGAAATAGGCGCGCCGGCGCAGCATCGCCTCGTCGGGGAACTGGTTCACCACCACGTCGGTCTTGGCGTTGACGACCTGGAAGACGAAGGACGCGGCCGCCTGGTCGAACACGACCTGGCGCGAGACGTTCTCGTGGTTCGGCAAATCATTGCGCACAGCTGCGCCGGTATCGCTCGCAGCGACCGTCTGGCTCACCGGAAGATCCGTTTGCACAGCCTCGTTCGCCGCCGCATTGGACGTCGGTACGATTTGCGTGGGCGCCGGGATCCCCACCGGCCTGATGCTGAAATCTGTACTCATGGCAGCCTCCTGGTTGCCTTACGTGAGTCAAATCCCAACCCCTCTAATAGCGCAACCATGGAACACCAGGTTTGAAGACCTGGTAAGGAAACGTGCCTAACCTCACGACGATATCGCCGCGCAATTTTTCGTAAAACTGTCGCGTGTTCCTGCGCGCTCAGAGCGAGCGGCTGACCGCGAGCGGGGTGATGTGGCGTGGACCCGGCGCGGCGCGGCGCCCCGCGGCCGTATAGGTGTTCGGCACGTTGCGCTTCTGGATCTCGGCGTTGACGCCGCGCACGACGCTCTCGGAAACCGCGTGCGCGGTCGCGAGCACGGTGAGATTGACCTGGAGCATCGCGCGAAAAGCATCGTGATGGCGATGCAGCGTGGAGAGCAGCTCCGGCTCGGATTTCGCGAACTGGGCCTGGTTCGCCTTCAGCTGGCTGACGGCGCCGACGTAGTTGCGCGACAGCTCCTGCTTCTTGCTCTCGAGCGTCATCGCCTCGCGGACCTTGCCGGCGCGAACGAGTTCGGTCTCGCGCTCGATCAGTCCGAGCAGGGCGCTCATCGCGTCCATCAGGCCTTCGGCAAGCTTGCGCGCCTCGGTGTTGCCGGGTGCGGTGTTCGGACGCTGAGCTTGCATCGGCTGACGTGAGGCGTTGAAATGGTTCATCTCGTTTGACCTTATGCCGTGCGGATCGTTTTCGCCTGCTGCATGATCAGGGTGCGGTAGACTTCGGTGGCGACGCCGACGCCGCCGGCCTGGGCGAAGCTCTTGGAATATTGCTCGGTCAGCATCGAGCGCCACACGCCGGTGCCGGTCGTATCGCCGAACGGACCTTCGCCCTTCAGGCTCGAGGTCATCTGCGAGAACATGCTGTTGAGGAACATCGCCTCGAAATCGGTGGCGGTCTTCTGCGCCTTGGCCTGCTGCTGCGGCGAGACTTTTTGCAACGCGGCGGCGAGCTCGAAGTCCGGCCGGCCGTTGCGGCTCTCCACCGAGAACGCCGAAGAGGTGGCGACGCGCGGGGTGTTGATCGAGCCTGCCTGCATCACATCACCTCGATGTCGGCTTCGATCGCGCCGGCGGCCTTGATCGCCTGGAGGATGCTGATCATGTCTCGGGGGCCGATGCCGAGGCCGTTGAGGCCGTCGACGAGCTGCTGGAGCGAGACGCCGTCCTTGACGACGGCCAGCTTCTTGCCGTCCTCGGTGACGGTGACACTGGTGCGCGGCGCGACCACGGTGCGGCCGCGCGACAGCGGGTTGGGCTGACTGACCTGCGGGCTCTCGGAGATGGTGACGGTGAGGTTGCCCTGCGCCACAGCGACGGTGGCGACGCGGACGTCGCGGCCCATCACGATGATGCCGCTCCGTTCGTCGATGATGATCTTGGCGGCGAGATCGGGATCGACCTGGAGCTGCTCGATCTCGGTGAGGAATGCGACGACGTTGCCCTTGAACTCCGGCGGGACCGACAGCTGCACCGTCGAGGGGTCGATCGGCTCGGCGGTCTTGACGCCGAGATAGTCGTTGACCGCAGCCGCGATCCGCTTGGCTGTGGTGAAATCGGCGTTGCGCAGGGCCAGGCGCACGTTCGGCAGCCGGTTGAGCGCGAACTCGATCTCGCGCTCGATGATGGCGCCGTTGGCGATGCGTCCCACGGTCGGAACGCCGCGAACGATCTTGGCCGCCTCGCCCTCGGCCTGGAAGCCGGAGATCGCCAGCGAACCCTGCGCCACCGCATAGACATTTCCGTCGGCGCCCAGCAGGGGGGTCACGAGCAGGGTGCCGCCCTGGAGATTCTTGGCGTCGCCGAGCGCGGAGACGGTGACGTCCATGCGCGTGCCCTGGGTGGCGAAGGCCGGCAGGTTGCCAGTGACCATCACTGCGGCGACGTTGCCGGTGCGGATGGTGGCGCCGCGGATGTTGACCCCCATGCGCTCGAGCATCGCTTGCAGCGATTGCTTGGTGAAGGGGATGTTGTTGAGCGTGTCGCCGGTGCCGTTGAGGCCCACGACGAGGCCGTAGCCGATGAGCTGGTTTTGCCGCACGCCTTCGATGTTGGCGAGATCCTTGATGCGCGAGGTCGCAGCCGCTGACGTGACCGAGAGCGCCAGCGCTGACAGCACGGCGCAGGCCACCCCAACAATCCTCACCCAACGAACGCCTGGCATCCTCTGCTCCCCAAGGCTCCTAGAAAGGCTCCTCAAATCGGACGGACCTGCACGACACTCCCATGACGAGCTGGTCCGGCGCTTTCCTTGCGAGCGCTGTGCCAACCCGGGGCTTCGGGATAGGTCGCTGAATAGGTTGAATAAATCTGTTTGGACCGATGTCAGCCGGTGTTGTGCCTGAGGAGCGAAACTGCCGCCTGTCGGCAGATTTTGCCGGGCTGTTTACGCGCCGTTAACCATAAGACGGCGAAGGTGAGGCATCGATCATCCGGATTCTTCCGATGCGCATCTACGGACCGAACGGCACCACGCTTGGAGCGCCGGCCAGCCAGGCCAGGCGGACGGGCACCGGCACCTTCGTGCTGCCCGACACCTCATCGGCGCAGGAGATGCGGAGCGCTTCCGCACCGAAGGCCACCGCCAACATCGATGCGCTGCTGGCATTGCAGGGCGTCGAGGAGGATCCGGTCGAGCGCCGCAAGCGCTCGGTCGCCCGTGGCAGGACTGCACTCGACGTGCTCGACGATCTCAAGATGGGACTGCTGTCCGGCAATCTCGATGCGTCGACCGTGATGCGGCTGCGGGATGCTGCGGCGGACCTGAAATCGTCCTCGGGAGATCCAGGTCTCGATACGGTGCTTTCCGAGATCGAACTGCGCGTCGAGGTCGAGCTCGCCAAGGCCGGGCAGGCTTAATAGTCATCCGTCTCTCAGAGATGACGGGTCTGCTACTCGTCCGGTTACGCCGCTTCCTCCTTCTGCTGCGCGTCATAGCGACGCTGGGCGGCGAGCACGTCTTTTAGGTTCTGCTCGGCCCAATCGCGCAGAGGATCGACCGCCGCGGCCAGCGTCAGCCCGAGCTGCGTGATCGAATACTCCACCGTCACGGGCACGGTTGCGATGGCATGGCGCCTGATCAGGCCGTCGCGTTCAAGGGACTTGAGAACCTGGCTCAGCATCTTCTGCGAGATGCCTTCAATCGTGCGGCGCAACCGGTTGAAGCGCATCGGCTCCTCGCGCAGCAGAAGGAGGATCAGCACGGCCCATTTGTCGCCGACGCGATCGAGGATCTGACGGGTGGGGCAGTTCGCTGCGTAGACGTCCGGTTTCATCCTCGGTTCCTCATTCCACCGCTGGCGGTGCGCGCGTCAGCTGTGCGTGATCGGTTAAGCGTCCAGGTTACCGTTGCGTAATCAGGTAAGCACAAAGTGCTCTCTTAACACCAGCATTCTTTGCGATATCTAGTCACCATTGGTTACTATGTAGCAAAGGAGCCTTCCATGAAAATCGCAGTCGCCGGCGCTTCGGGCCGGGCCGGGTCGGAGATCACCAGGGAACTATCCCGCCGCGGCCACGCCGTCACAGCCATCGCCCGGAACCCCGAGAAGATCGCAGCCCTCCCCAACGTCACCCCGACCAAGGGGGATGTGCTCGACCAGGCCGGCCTCGCCAAGCTGTGGGCCGGGCACGACGTCGCCGTGAGTTCCGTGCACTTCCTGGCCAGTGACCCGCTCAAGCTGATCGGTGCGGCGAAGGACTCCAAAGTCGGTCGTTATCTCGTGGTCGGCGGCGCCGGCAGCCTCGAGGTTGCCCCTGGCGTGAAGCTGATCGCGACTCCCAACTTTCCCGAACAATACAAGGCTGAGGCGGAGGCGGGCTCGTCCTTTCTCGACCTGCTGCGGCAGGAAAAGGACCTGAATTGGACCTTCATCTCGCCATCGGCGTTGTTCGTCGAGGGGGAACGCACGGGCAAGTTCCGGCTTGGCACCGACCAGCTTCTCGCAGATGCGAACGGCAAGAGCTGGATCACCTTCGCCGACTACGCCATCGCGCTCGCCGACGAGATCGAACGGCCCACCCATCTGAAGCAGCGCTTCACGGTCGGCTATTGAGCCGTCGACCGCCTCCGAGCCCTCTAGGATAAACCTTCCTGTGCAAGGGCTTGGGGGCGACGACTGGGGCGGCAGGGAAATATTGTCTGTCACGGGAGGCCACTATATAACCGCCGGCTCAACGGACCCCGTTCCGTTCCCGAGTCGTTGCTTAAGAAGATAGGCCTCCCTTGGAAAAGTTGAAAAACTACCGACCGACCGACAAAGAGCCTTTCATGAACGACCGGCAGAAGGAGTACTTCCGTTTGAAGCTCCTCGCCTGGAAGGATGAGATCCTCAAAGAGTCCAAGCTCACCCTGCAGGCTTTGCAGGAGGAGAATGTGAACCACCCCGATCTCGCCGATCGGGCATCATCCGAAACCGACCGCGCCATCGAGCTCCGCGCCCGCGACCGCCAGCGTAAGTTGATCGCCAAGATCGACGCCGCGCTCCAGCGCATCGAGGACAACACCTACGGCTATTGCGAGGAAACCGGCGAGCCGATCTCGTTGAAGCGGCTCGAAGCCCGGCCCATCGCGACGCTCTCGGTGGAAGCGCAGGAGCGCCACGAGAAACGCGAGAAGGTTTATCGCGACGAATAGAGCCCGGGCCGCCAAGTGCGGCTCTTTGTTTTTGGGACGCAAGGCGCCGGTTGGCGCCGTGATCAGCATTTTGCCTGCCGCTTGCGGCCGCACGGCAACGCGCGAGCGTGATCGCGAAAAGTGAATCACGATCAATGGGCTAGACTCGATTCCTCCGAGCTCACGTGAGTTCGGATCAGAAACAGCCTTCACTTCAGGTGGGGCGAGTTTTGCGAGTCGCATCAACGACATCGGCTTGAATGGTGAGACGCTGATCCAGCTGCATCAAGCATCGGTGCAATCAGGTCTGCCGCGACGCCATGAGGCGCGCGTCCCCATAAAGCCTGGACCAGCTCAACATTTCCTTAAAGGCCGGCAAGAGGCCGTAAGCCGCATCCGTCAGTTCGTACTCGACCCTCAAGGGTTTCTCCGCGAGGACGATGCGCGATACGAGGCCATCCTCCTCGAGCTCGCGAAGCTGCGTGGTCAGCATGTGCTGGGTGATGCCGCCGATCGATCGTCGCAAGGCACCGAAGCGAACCGCACCGTTCATCAGCGTAAACAGGATCTCCAGTTTCCACTTGCCGCCGAGGGCGTGGATGGCCCGCTTGAAGTCGTCGAGCAGGGCAGGATCTGGGATGCAGTCGCAGTCGTCGTCGCAGTTGCTGGTCAGGTTTTCCATACCGGTCTCGAAATCCATTCTACTTGTCCCCTTGGAGATAGTGACCAGATGCGGCCTTGAGCAGGGCCGCAGCGGAACCGATCCGCCGGCCCTTGCATCGAGGGGAATTTGGCAATGAGCACTGTTCTGGTCACCGGCGGGTCGGGCTTCGTCGGCATTCACGTCGTCCTGCAACTTCTGGCCGTGGGCCATGCCGTGCGGACGACGGTACGTCGGCCTGATCGTCGGGACGACGTGCTGGCGATGCTGCGCGAGGGCGGGGCGGCTTCGCCGGAAACTGTGTCCTTCTTCACGGCGGACCTCACGGCAGACGCGGGCTGGCGCGAGGCGATCGCCGGGTGCGACTACGTCCTGCACGTCGCCTCGCCGCTGTCGACCAGCGTGCCCGAGGACGAGAACGAGATGATCGTCCCGGCCCGCGACGGCACGCTGCGGGTGCTGCGTGCCGCACGCGCGGCCGGCGTCAGGCGCGTCGTCATCACCTCGTCGCTTGGCGCGATCGGCTACGGACATCCGCCGCGTCAAAAACCGTTCGACGAGACCGACTGGACCAATCTCGATGGTCCCGGCCTGCAGCCCTACATCAAATCCAAGACGCTGGCCGAGCGGGCAGCCTGGGATTTCATCGCGCGCGAGGGCGGCGGCCTCGAACTGTCGGTGGTCAATCCCGCCGGCATTTTCGGTCCCGTGCTGGGGCCGGACTTCTCCGGCTCGATCGAGATCGTCAAATCGCTGCTCGACGGCGCCATGCCGGCGGTGCCGCGGGTTTATTTCGGCGTGGTCGACGTGCGCGATGTCGCCGATCTGCACCTGCGGGCGATGACGGCGCCCGAGGCCAAGGGCGAGCGCTTCATCGCGGTCTCCGGTGAAACGATGTCGATCCTCGGCATCGCCAAAGTGCTGCGGCGGGAACTCGGGCCGTCCGCACGCCGGGTTCCGCGGCTTCAGGCCCCCGACTGGCTGGTGCGGCTGGCCGCGACCCGGATTCCCCTGCTGCGTGCGGTCGTGCCGATGCTCGGCAGGGTGCGGCATTCCACCAGCACCAAAGCGAGGTCGCTGCTCGGCTGGGAGCCCCGTTCCAACCACGAGGCGATCCTTGCGACCGCCGAGAGCCTGATCCGGCTCGACCTGGTCAAGGCGTGAGGTTGCCCCTGGCTTGTCACGCGCGGGCGGGGATGCTCAAGTGCCGCCTTCGAACGCGTAGCGTGGGAGGCGGCGCCGATGGACAGGATTCTCCAAGCCGCAAAGGCGATCGCGCTGGCGCGCCGCAATCATGCGCCGCTCGCGGCGCTGGAGCGCCCTCCCGCTGATGAAGCCGAGGGCTATCAGGTCCAGCGCGGCGTGCACGATCTCCTGCTGCCGCATTTCGGCCCGCTCGTCGGCTACAAGATCGGCTGCACCAGCCAGGTGATGCAGGAGTATATCGGCATTCCGCACCCCTGCGGCGGCGGCGTGTTCCAGAAGGGCGTCCATGACAGCGGCGCCAAGCTCGCCACCTCCAACTATGTCCGGGTCGGTGTCGAATGCGAGATCGCGGTGCGGCTCAAGCGCGACCTCGCCGCCGGCGAGGCGCCGTTCACGGCCGAATGGGTCGGCGAGGCCGTCGAGGCCTATCATCCCGCGATCGAGATCGTCGACGATCGCTATGTGAAGTGGGAAACGATGGGCGCCCCGACCTTGATCGCCGACGATTTCTTCGCCGCCGGCTGCGTGCTGGGACCGTCGGTGCCGCGCTCGTCGGTTCCGGACCTGAAGGCGGTCAAGGGCCGCGCCATCGTCAACGGCGAGGAGGTGAGCCAGGGCACCGGCGCCGACGTGCTCGGCCATCCCCACAACGCCCTCGCCTGGCTCGCCAATCATCTCGCCGCCGAGGGCAAGGGGCTGCATGCGGGGCAGCTCGTGCTGACGGGCAGCCTGGTCAAGACGCTGTGGCTGAAAGCCGGCGACAAGGTGCGGATGGAGCTGGACGGGCTGGGCGTGGTGGAGGCGGAGTTTACGTAGCCTCTCCGTGCCGTCATCGCGAACGAAGCGATCCAGAAGCTTGCCGCGGTGGCAGTTTGGATTGCTTCGCTTCGCTAGGAATGACGGGGTTTGAGACGGCGGCATCGCAATAGATGCGCGGACCGACACGCTGTACGCAACGGCCCGTTTGCCAAAATACGTGCGGCCCTCGCCAGGGGAGCTAGCGAGGGCCGCGTAGTACATCGTCGCTCGCGCCTAGGTTCGCGAACACGATGTGGGAGCTCTTGAAGAAGGTTAGAAGGGCAGCAGCACGTCCATGACCTGCTGGCCGTAGCGCGGCTGCTGCACGTCGGTGATCTGGCCGCGGCCGCCATAGGCGATGCGGGCCTGGGCAATCTTGGTGGAGTCGATGGTGTTGTCGCTCTGGATGTCCTCGGGGCGCACGATGCCGGCCACGATCAGCTCGCGGATCTCGAAGTTGACGCGTATCTCCTGCTTGCCTTCGACGACCAGGTTGCCGTTCGGCAGCACCTGGGTCACCACGGCGGCGACGTTGGTTTGCAGGGCTTCCTTGCGGTCGACGCTGCCCTTGCCCTCGCTTGACGAGGTCGAGTCGGCGGTCAGGATACGGCCGGGCAGGATTTTGTTGGCCTGGGTGACCGTTTGGGAGCCAATGAAGTCGGTGATCCCGGAATCTTCCTTGTTGGTGCGGCTGCGCGAGGTGTCGTTCTCGATGTTGGCCTTGTCCGTGATGTTCACGGTCACGGTCAGGAGGTCGCCGACCTGGCGGGCGCGCTGGTCCTTGAAGAACGCGCGGCTGCCGTTGCGCCACAGCGAGTTCGGATTGTAGGAGGCGACTTCCGGCTTCGGCATCGGCATCTGCACCGGCTTGTAGCCGGGCTGCGTCGTCGGATTGTCGATCGCCGACAGCTTCGGCTGCTCGCCGATCTGCGACAGGCGGTCGATCGAGGAGCAGCCGCTAGCCAGCGCACAAGTTGCCAGCAGCAGGGCAGAGATCGCGATGCGACGAAGACGGAAAGCCGAACTGAACCTGGACATGACTTACTCTGACTTGGCTGGAGCTTGCGAGAGGCGAACTTGCGGAATCTGGGCCTGGGCGATCTGGGCCGGAGACGCGGGCGTCTGGATCAGGCTCTGCGCCAGGGCTGCGGCCGGCGGCACGTCGTCACGCTTGATCGACGAGGTCTGCTCGACCGCAGGCGCCATCGGTGCGGACTGGGCGGCGCCCTGGACCGTCACCTGGCCGCGGCCGGTGACGACGCCGGTCAGCGTGCGCTTGGAGTGTAAATTCAGCACGCTGACGGTGTCGCCCTCGGCGCCGTTCTCGATCGCCTTGCCGCGCGTGGTGAGATAGAGGCCGGGCACCTGGTAGATGATCGTGACGGCCTGATCGCGCAGCACGAAGTCGGGCTTGACGATGTCGGCCATGCGGAGCGGCGTGCCCGCGCGCATCGGCCGGCGCAGCTGCATGCCGATGCTGCGGTCGCGCGCTGCCGGTTCCCCGGGAACCTCGGCCTTCGGCCGGCGCTCCAGCGAGACGTCGGAGGATTTCAGAAGCTCGGCGCGGTCGATGTCGCGGGTCAGCACGGCCACCTCCACGGTCTCGATCGCGGTGCCGGTGAAGCGCAGCTTGGTCGGCGCAGAGTTGCTGTCGTTGGCAATCTCGAAGGCGATGTCGAAGCGGCCGCTGCGGGCGTCGTAGCGGGTTGCGACCGGCTCGAGCGCGCCGGTGTTGGAGGCATCGAGCCGCATCTCGGCGACGCTGCGGTCGAACGTGACGGTGATGTTGGCGGCTTCTCCGAGGCCGAAGCGGCGCTCGAGCGCAGCGGTGACCGCGTTTTGGATATCCTTGCTCGCGAGAGTGCGGGCGAGGCGGGTGACCTGGATCTCCTTGAGGTCGGCGGTCATGACGCCGATCACCTGTTTTGCCCGCAGCACCGAGAGTACTTGGCCGACCGTCAGCGTGCCGGTGGTGCCGAGATCGGGCGAGCGGTAGACCGGGATCAGCGCGGCTGAGCCGGCATTGTCGATGAGATCGCCGATCCGCACCACGTCCGAGGTGACGGTGACGCTTGCGCGCAGCGTCGGTGGGGGGATGAATTCGTCGGCGGCCATTGCCGGCAATGCCAGCGCGAGAAGGATGGAGATCGAGGCGAGCGTGGTGCGGATCATCGTCATCACCTCAGCGGAACAGCGCCGTGGTCGACTGCATCATCTGGTCGGCCGCGCTGATGACCTTGGCGTTCATCTCGTAGGCGCGCTGCGCGGCGATCAGATCGCTCATCTCCGAGACGACGTCGATATTGGCCTGTTCCAGGCTGCCCTGCGTGATCTTGCCGTAGCCCTCGGAGTTGGCGGTGCCGTCCTGCGGCGCGCCCGACGAGGGGGTCTCGATGAATTGGTTGTTGCCGACGGGCTGAAGGCCCGCCTTGTTGATGAAGCGCGTGACGCCGATCTGGCCGATGATCGACGAGGTCGTTGAACCCGGTAGCGTCACCGAGACCTGGCCCTGCTCGCTGACGGAGATCCCCGAGGCGTTGTTCGGAATGGTGATGGTCGGCTGCACCGGGTTGCCCTGCGCGGTGACGACGCGGCCCTGATTGTCCATCTGGAAGGTGCCGTCGCGGGTGTACTGGTAGGTCCCGTCGGGCATCAGGATCTTGAAGAAGCCCTCGCCCGAGATCGCGAGATCGAGGTCGTTGCCGGTCTGCGAGAGCGTTCCCTGCGTCATGCTGCGCGGGGTGCCGACGGTCTTGACGCCGCCGCCGATGTCGACGCCGACCGGCAGGATGGTACCCTGGTCGGACGACTGGGCGCCAACGCGGCGGACGTGCTCGTAGATCAGGTCCTGGAACGCCGCGGTCTGCTTCTTGAAGCCGGTGGTGCGCAGGTTGGCGATGTTGTTGGAGATCACCTGAACGTTGAGTTCCTGTGCCGCCATTCCGGTCGCAGCGGTATGAAGCGCCTGCATGTCAGTTCTCCTTCAATCAGGCCGGAACGTCGGCGAGCTTATCGATCGCATTCTTGTGGAGGTCGCTCTGCTGCTGGAGCAGGCTGGCGATCGCGGTGTAGCTGCGCATCACCTCGACCATGCGGGTCATCTCGCCGACCGCATTCACGTTCGACTTCTCGACATAACCCTGCTGCAGGGTGGACCTGGTGTCGGCCTGCTGGTTGGCCGAGCCGGCGCCATAGAGATTGCCGCCGAGCTTGGTCAGCTTGGCCGGATCGTCGAACGACACCATCCGGATCTTGCCGCGGATCGAGTCGGTGCGCGACGTCCCCTCGAGCACCGTGACGGTGCCGTCGGGCGCGACATTGATGTCGTGGTCGGTCGGCTGGAAGGTAATCGGGCCGGCATTGCCGAGCACGAGATTGCCGCTCGCGGTGACGAGCTGGCCGGTGCTGTTGAGCGAGAACTTGCCGTCGCGGGTATAGAGCTCGCCGCCATTGGCCTGCACCGCGAAATAGGCGCTGCCGTTGATCGCCATGTCGAGCGGATTGTTGGTCGCCTCCATCGGCCCCTGGCCGACGTCGCGGAAGGTGCCGCGATCGTGCACATAGGAGATCCGGCGGTCGCGACCGATGAAATTGTCCTGACGCGCATTCGAGTTGAGATACTCCTCGAACAGCGAATGGTCGGCCTTGAAGCCGTTGGTGTTGGCATTGGCGACGTTGTTGGCGATGACATCCATCTGCCGTTCCAGCGTCATCTGCCGTGACAAGCCGATCAGAAGCGCGTTCTGCATCGGAAATCTCCCCTGAGTGAGATCTGCCATTTCGCTCTCCCAAGCGCCTTGGCGGATCCCGTGAACGAGACATCAGGTTCTCCCAAACCGTGAGGTCTCGGCCCTCTCCCAGCGAAAGCCGTGCCAACTCAAAAAATTGTGTAATTTCAATTGTTTGTTGATTTCTGATGGGCGCGGGAGGGCGGCAGAAAGGTTCTGTTAGCCATGTTTGCCCGGCAGATTTTTCCTAGCGGAGGCCCAATCGAAAGGTTCCGTTAACCATTATTACCGTAGCGTTTGCGCATCAGAGGAGCGCATTGCGCTGGGACATTTGTATCGCGTCACTGTCTGCCAGGAGACTTCGCTCTTTCGACCCCTTTGAGAGATGAACGAGCGCGGCAACCATGGCAGAGAATGAGGAAGGCGGCGCAGCCGCCGACGGCGCGGAAGCCGCTCCGCCGAAGAACAAGCTCAAGCTCATCATCATGGCCGTCGGTCTGCTCGCCGTCCTCGGCGGCGGTGCGGCGACCTGGTTCTTCTTCTTCCGTCACGGCGAGGGCGAGCACCATGCCGAGGCCGCGCCGCCGCCGAAGCCGCCGGCCTTCGTCGACGTCCCCGACCTGATGGTCAACCTCGCCGGCTCGCCCGGCGAGCGCGTGCAATATCTGCGGCTGAAGATCGTGCTGGAGCTGAAGGAAGAGAAGCAGATCGAGGCGATCAAGCCGACGATGCCGCGCGTCACCGACATCTTCCAGACCTATGTGCGCGAACTGCGCCCCTCCGACCTCAACGGTTCCGCCGGCATTTTCCGCCTCAAGGAGGAGCTGACCAAGCGCGTCAACGCAGCGGTCGCCCCGATCCAGGTCAGCGCGGTGCTGTTCAAGGAAGTCGTGGTCCAGTGAGCATGGCGGACTAGGGATCATGGCGGGCAACGACCAGGTCGACCAGGATGCAATTGCCGCCCAGTGGGAGGCCTCGCTCGATTCCGAGGATCCCGCCGAGGCCGCGAAGGCTGCTGCCGAGAACGAACTATCGGAAACCATGGCCCTGCAATGGGCGGCCATGGTCGAGGACGGCAGCCGCGATCTCGGCACCGGCAAGAACTCCGGCGAGCGGGTGCTGTCGCAGGAGGAGATCGACAATCTCCTCGGCTTCACGGTCGGCGACGTCACGCTCGACGATCATTCCGGCATTCGCGCGATCATCGATTCGGCGATGGTCTCCTACGAGCGTCTTCCGATGCTCGAAATCGTCTTCGACCGCCTGGTGCGGTTGATGACGACGTCTTTGCGCAACTTCACCTCTGACAACGTCGAAGTCTCGCTCGACCGCATCACCTCGGTGCGCTTCGGCGACTACATGAACTCGATCCCGCTGCCCGCCGTCCTCACTGTCTTCAAGGCCGAGGAGTGGGAGAACTTCGGCATGGCGACGGTCGATTCCAACCTGATCTATTCGATGATCGACGTGCTGCTCGGCGGCCGCCGCGGCACCAGCCAGCTCCGCATCGAGGGCCGGCCCTACACCACGATCGAGACCGAGCTGGTCAAGCGGCTGGTCGAGGTGGTGCTGGCCGATGCCGAGCAGGCGTTCCGGCCGCTGTCGCCGGTGACCTTCACGATCGACCGGCTCGAGACCAATCCGCGTTTCGCCGCGATCAGCCGTCCCGCCAACGCCGCGATCCTGGTCCGCCTGCGCATCGACATGGAAGACCGCGGCGGCAATATCGAGCTGCTGCTGCCTTACGCGACCATCGAGCCGATCCGGGGCGTCCTGCTCCAGATGTTCATGGGCGAAAAGTTCGGCCGCGACCCGGTCTGGGAGGGCCATTTCGCCACCGAGATCGTGCAGGCCGAGATCGCCGTCGATGCGGTGCTCTACGAGGCCGACATTCCGCTCAAGCAGCTGATGCGGCTCAAGGTCGGCGACACGCTGCCGCTGGACATGCGCGCCGACGCCAACGTCACCGTGCGCTGCGGCGACGTCACGCTGACGGAGGGGCGGATGGGCCGGGTCGGCGACCGCGTCGCGATCCGCGTGACGAAACCCTTGCGCAAGCCAAGTACGACACTTGCGATGTTCGAGAAGGTGGACGAGCAGAACAAGATGATGGAGGCCCCATGAACCACTCCCTGGGAATGGCGATCGAGACGCTGGTGGCTATCCTGCTGATGCTGACGATCGTCTACTGCGTCATGCTCAACAAGAGGCTGACGCGGCTGAAGGCGGACGAGCATTCGCTGAAGGCGGTCATCGGCGAGCTGATCACAGCGACGGAGATCGCCGAGCGCGCGATCGGCGGGCTGAAGCTCGCCGTGCGCGACGTGAACGAGAACCTGGGCAGCCAGCTCGCCGCCGCGACGCAGATGTCGGACCAGCTCTACAAGCAGCTCGGCGAGGCCGACAACGTGGTGCGGCGCCTGTCCAAGATCGCGATCGCCGCGCGTCCCGTGACCAATCCCGAAACAGTTGCCGCGCCCGCGGCCAAGCCGTCGACGGCGAAGGCAGTGGCGGCTGCGGCCGAAGCCTTCTCCGAGCGCCGGCGATCCAACGGCCTTGCCGCATAAAGCCTGGGTATGAAGTCCTTTCGTAACATCCGCGTCATTCCGGTCGTCCTGGTCGCCGTCGCAGGCCTCGCCACGCTGAAGGTGGCGGGCCTTGCGATCAATGGCGGCTATGTCTTCGACTACAAGCCGAACCAGAAGTCCTGGGCCGAGGAGAACCTGAATTTCCCGACCGGTCGCGAGGACCCCGACATCACCGGATCGACCCATGGTGCGCCGAAGGAGGCGCCGAAGCCCGCCGCGCCCGAGACCAAGCCCGAGGGCACCGTGGTCAAGATTGAGGAAGGCCAGCCGCAGGTCTCGGCCTCGGAGCGTGCGATCCTGGAACGGTTGCAGGCGCGGCGGCAGGAGATCGAGGCCCGCCAGCGCGAGATCGACATTCGCGAAAGCCTGCTCAAGTCCGCCGAGAAGCGCATCGAGAACAAGGTCGAGGAGATGAAGGCGGTGGAAACCCGCATCTCCGCAACGCAGGCCGAGCAGAAGGCCGCCGAAGCCCAGCGCATGAAGGGCCTCGTGACCATGTACGAGGGGATGAAGCCCAAGGATGCCGCGCGGGTGTTCGACCGGCTCGAGATGGGCGTGCTGATCGAGATCGCCTCGGCCATCGCGCCACGCAAAATGTCGGACATCCTGGGGCTGATGTCGTCGGAGGCCGCCGAGCGGCTGACGGTCGAGATGGCCCGCCGCGCCAATGGCGGCGGCGATCAGTCGGCCTCGGCCGGCGATCTTCCCAAGATCGAGGGCAAGCCGACGCAAAAGCCGAACTGAGGGCTCATACTTAAGAAGTCCTTAATCGGCAAAACCTTAAATTCGACGGCACGGGCCGGCGCCAGTGCCGGCATGACCGCCGAACCGGAAGAAATGCCGCCAATGGCGCGAGAGGCTGCCGCTGGATTTGTGTCGCGAGCCCGCGCAGTGGCGCGGGGATTGTCGCGTCATGTCCGAACAGCGCCCTTGCTGGCGGCCTGTTTCCTGATTGGCCTCGCGGCCCCGGCCCGGGCGGCCGATCCGATCAGGGGCGAGGCGACGTTTTCCGCCGGCGGCGGCTTTGCCCGTCTCGTCATCAAGCTCGGCGAGGACGTTCCGTCCGAGGTGACGACCGCAGGCTCCATCCTCGTGATCCGCTTCGACCGGCCGGTCGACGTTCCCGTCGACCGAATTCCGGAAGGTGCGCCCGATTACGTCAACTCCGCCCGCCGCGACCCGGACGGGAGTGCGATCCGCCTGTCGCTGGCGCGGCGCGTCACCGTCAACACCATGAACGCCGGGGAGCGCACCTTCGTCGACCTGCTGCCCGAAGGCTGGAAGGGACCGCCGCCGAGTCTGCCCATGGACGTGGTCAAGGAACTCGCCGAGCGCGCACGCGTGGCCGAGCGCGCGCTGCGCGCTCAGCGCGCCGCCGCCGAGGCCAGGAAGCGGCCGCAGATCCGCGTACGTGCCTCGGTGCAGCCGACGTTCGTGCGCTTCGTGTTCGAGATGCCCGACGGCGTCGGCGTCTCCTCCGTGCTCAACGAGCAGAAGCTCACGCTCGTCTTCAACGCCAACCTCAATTTCGACCTGGCGGACGCGGTCGTCGCGGCGCCGCCGAACGTCGCCTCGATCAAGCAGAAGGCCGACATCGACCAGACCAATGTCGAGATCGCGCTGATCGGCGATTCAGACGTGCATTCGTTCCGCGACGAGAAGAACTATGTCGTCGACGTCGCCTTCCAGCCCGAAAAGGGCAAGACGGCCGCGACGCCCGAGGCGGTGATCGCGCAGATGAAGCCCGCCGGTCACGGACCGGAGCCTGCGCCGGAAAAACCGGCGGCCGAGAAGCCGAAGGATCCCCGCATCGAGATCGCGCCGCCGACCTCGGAGACGATCGCGCGCGAAGCCAAGATCGACATCAGGCCCGAGGTGAAGCCGGAAGCGCCCGCCACGCTGCCGTCCACCGAGGCGCCGAAACCGGCGGCCGCTCCCGCGATCGAAGCTGCGCCTGCTCCGCAAGTGCCCAAGGACGCTGCGAAGCCGGCGCCGCCCGCTCCCGAAGCTGCGGCGGCGGTTGCCAAGCCGGCGCCGGCCGATGCGCCGAAAGAGGCCGCGAAGGAGCCGGTCAAGGAAGTTGTCAAGGCTGCGCTCGCGGCCCCGGACGCGCCGCCGGCCATCGCCGGCGTCGATGCGCGCCGCGACAGCGACGGCCTGCGCGTGACGTTCCCGCTTCAGGTCGCAACGCCGGCGGCGGCGTTCCGCCGCGGCGATACGGTATGGCTGGTGTTCGATACGCCGAAGCCGATCGATGTCGAGGCGATCCGCACCAAGGGCGGCGCGATGATCGGCGAGGTCGGCCGCATCCCGCTCGACAAGGGGCAGGCGGTGCGCATCCGTCTCACCCGTCCGCTGGTCTACTCGCTGACGAGCGAGGAGGTCGGCAAGGAGACCAACTGGCTGTTGACGCTCGCCGACAAGATCCAGGCGACGCCGCTGCCGCTGATGATGTCGCGCAACATCACCGATCCGGCGCTCGCCAACATCGCGATTCCCTTCGCCAATCCGGGCCTCCTGCACAAGCTCACCGACCCCGATGCCGGCGATACGCTCTACGTCGTCACCGCGCAGCGGCCGGTGCGCGGCTTCATCAAGCGGCAGGACCTCGTCGATCTCTCGCTCCTGGAATCCGCGCATGGCATCGCGATCCGGCCCAACTCCGACGAGGTCGGCGTCGAGGTCGGCTCCGACAAGGTGATTGTCGGCAAGAAGGGGGGATTGACGCTCTCGCCGGTGGACATCTCGGCCGAGCGGGCGCCGACCGCGGTGCGCCCGATCTTCAGCCCCGAAGGCTGGCGCAAGGGCCAGTCGGAAAACTTCATGGCGCGCCAGAGCGAGCTGCTGACGGCGATCTCGGCGGTCGAACCGGCGCTGCGTTCGCTGCCGCGGCTCGACCTCGCGCAGTTCTACATGTCGCGTGCCATGTATCACGAAGCCAAGGCCGTCACCGACGTGATGCTGAGCGATCCCCTCAACAAGGAGGAGAGCGGCGCGCTGATCATGCATGCGATCGCGAGCATCCTGATCGGCCGGCCGGCGCAGGGCCTGAAGGACCTCGCCAATCCCGTGATCGGCAACAGCCACGATTCCCAGCTCTGGAAGGCGCTCGCCTATGCGCGCCAGGGCAAATGGGCGGACGCGCGCGAGAAGTTCAAGAACGTCGAATTCGCCATCGCCTCTCTGCCACTCGACATCCAGCGCATCGTGACGATGGACGCGATGCGCGCCTCGCTCGAGGTGAAGGACTATGCCGGCGCCTCCAAGCGCCGCAGCGAGCTCGAGGTGGTCGGTGTCCCGCCTGAGGCTGCGCCCGGATTCGCCGTGCTGCGCGGCCGGCTCGCCGAGGCGCTCGGCCACGACAAGGATGCGCTGGACGACTACAAGTTCGCGGTCGCCTCGAGCGACCGGCAGGCTGCGGCCGAGGCCAAGCAGCTCGACGTCGCACTGCGTCAGAAGCGCGACGAGATCAGCAAGGAAGAGGCGCTACGCGAACTCGAGACGTTGTCGATGACCTGGCGCGGCGACACGACCGAGGTCAAGACGCTCCAGATGCTGTCGCAGCTGTATGCCGAGAACGGGCGTTACCGGGATGCGCTCACCGCCGCGCGCACCGCGACGAGGCTTCAGCCGAACGCCGAAGCTTCGCGTCAGGCTCAGGATCTCGCCTCCGAGCTGTTCACGCAGCTATTCCTTGGGCCGAAGGGCGACGAACTGCCGCCGGTCGAGGCGCTCGGGATGTTCTACGAGTTCCGCGAGCTGACGCCGATCGGCCGCCGCGGCGACGAGCTGATCCGCCGGCTCGCCGACCGTCTCGCCTCGATCGATCTGCTCGACCAGGCCGCCGAGCTCCTGCAATACCAGGTCGATCATCGCCTTGAAGGCGCGGCACGCGCCCAGGTCGCCGCGCGGCTTTCCATGATCTATCTCGCCAATCGCAAGCCCGACATGGCGATCACCGCGCTGCGCGCGAGCCGCATCAGCGATCTCTCCGGCGAGCTCCGGCAGCAGCGCCTGCTCCTGGAAGCGCGCGCACAGAGCGACGTCGGCCGTCACGATCTCGCGCTCGACATCGTCTCCAACGTCTCCGGGCGCGAAGTGCTCCGCCTTCGCTCCGACATCTTCTGGGCGGCGCGGCGCTGGCGCGAGTCCGCCGAGCAGATCGAACTCTATTACGGCGACCGGTTCCGCGACTTCAAACCGCTCAATGCGGTCGAGAAGAGCGACATCATCCGGGCCGCCGTCGGCTATGCGCTCGCGGACGACTCGATCGGCCTGTCGCGCTTCCGCGAGAAGTACGCGCCGCTGATGAGCGAGAGCGCCGACCGTCTCGCCTTCGACGTCGCGAGCAAGCCGGCCGCAGCCTCGAGCGCCGAATTCGCAGAGATCGCCAAGCTGGCTGCCAGCGTGGATACGCTCGACGGCTTCCTGCGCGAGATGAAGCAGCGCTTCCCAGACGCCACGGCGCGCGCGCCGGGCTCGCCGCAGGCCAAGGACGAGTCCGACCACACCGGCTCGCTGCCCACGATCCCGGTCGTGCGGCAGATCAAGATGACCCGGTAGAGGCCTCCCTTACCCCCCGTAGCTCTGCACCAGGCTCCCGGCGACCAGCGACCAGCCGTCGACCAGCACGAAGAAGATCAGCTTGAACGGCAGCGAGATCGTCGCCGGCGGCAGCATCATCATGCCCATCGACATCAGCACCGAGGCGACGACGAGGTCGATGATCAGGAAGGGGAGGAACAACAGGAAGCCGATCTCGAACGCGCGCTTCAGCTCGGAGATCATGAAGGCGGGAACGAGAATGCGTAAAGCGAGCTCGTCGGGGGTGGCCGGCGGCGGCTCGCCCGACAGATCCAGGAACAGCTTGAGGTCTTTCTCGCGCACGTTCTTCTGCATGAAGCCGCGCAAGGGGACGGAGGCGCGCTGGAGCGCGTCCTCGACGCCGATCTGGTTGGCGACAAGCGGGCGGATGCCGTCGTCGTAGGATTTTTGCAGGACCGGGCCCATCACGAAGAAGGTGAGGAACATCGCGAGCGCAATGATCACCGAGTTGGGCGGGGCGGTCGCGGTGCCCAACGCGGTGCGCAGCAGCGACAGCACCACCACGATGCGCGTGAACGACGTCATCATGATCAGGATCGACGGTGCGATCGACAGCACCGTGAGCAGCGCGATCAGCTGGATCGCGCGCTCGGTGACGCCGCCGCCGCCAGCGCCGCCGCCGAGATTGATGCTGATGTCCTGGGCATGCGCCGGCATCGCGAGCGATGCCGCGCCGATCAGGACAGAAAGGAAAAGAACTCTACGCGGGAGGGTCGGCAACCTCACGAAGACGGCTTCGGACGGCCGAGCAGGGAGGCCATCTCGTCTTCGAGATTTTCAAAGCTGGTCTTTTCCGCGGCCGGCTTCACTGCCGGGGCGGGTGGCGCCGGCGGCTCGCTGCGGGCCGCACGCGGGGGCGCGGCCGGCGGCTCCGGTGCGACTGGAGGCGCGGTCGTTTCGCCCGCCGGGCGGCGCAGCGCAGCCTCTAGCCGCTGCGCCATTTCGGCGAGATTCTGCTCGGCGCTCGAGGGTGCAGGGGCCGGTGCCGATGCCGGCGGCGGAACGGGCGGCGCCTGCGGCACGGGCGGAGGCGGCGTTGGTGCAGCGGCGCGCTCGGGGCGCACTGGCGGCATCTTCATCGGCTCACTCTGGCGCGGTGGACGCGGCATCAGCGGCGGTTCGCCGCGAGCGATGCGGGGCGGCAGGGGCTCGGGCCGAGGTTCGCGCTCGGGACGTGGCGCGATCGGCTCGGGTGTAAAGCCTCCCAGGGGCGGTTCGCCGCGACGTTCGGCCAGCGCAGGAGCAGGCCGGCGCACCTCGTCGGCGAAGGATGGGCGGGCGGGCCGCGGCGGCGGCTCGGGCATTTGCGGCTCAGGATGATCGAGCAGTTCCGGTCGCGGCGCCTCGTCGGCCCACCCGGCGAGGTCGGGCATGGGGGCGAGGCGCGGCGGCTCGGCGGCGTTGGGACGCTGCGGGAGCTGGTCGCGGCTGGGCGCGGCGCGAACGATATTGGGCTCGACGACGATGTCGGTGGGGCCGCCGATCATCAGGAGATGCTCGACATTGTCGCGCCGGACCAGCACCAGACGGCGCCGGCCATCGACCGCGGCGGCATCGATCACGGCGAGCCTCGGCATCCTGCCGCGCTGGGTGTTGGCGCCCAGCCGGCTGCTGCCGAATCGGCGAACCAGCCATGCAGCGACGCCGATCAACGCCAGAACGACGATGAACGCGACGATGAAGGTGATAGGGCTGCCTTGCATACTTGTCCCCGACAAATGGCGCTTTTCTCGTGCCCATGGTCAGATGCGCCAACCACCGGCGTACGATGCCCCAAGCTGCGATTTCTTAACGTTCCACGGCAAGTTTTGCCGTCCCCAACTCTTAATAACCCATGAATCGCCCGATCCAAAACGACTTCTTGCCCTGTGTACGCACCGCCAAACGGTTGGGTTAATGCCACTTTTCGAGGCGTAGAATCACGGGCGTGCAGAAATGGTGTGTCGCTCGGGGACATACATCGAGATCGTCCTTAACCAGCTGTTAACCATACAGGCGGCAAATTCTGCCTAGCTTCGGACCTCAAGGTCCGCAAGGGGCGGAAGGAGCCGCGACGATGTCCATCAACGACCTCCCGGTGCTGTCGGCGCTTCGCACCAAGATGCAGTGGCACCAGGAGCGCCAGCGCGTCCTGTCCGAGAACGTCTCCAATTCCGACACCCCCAGATTCCGGCCGCGCGATCTGGTCGAGCCGAAGTTCGACAGGACCGGCGCCGTCACGGGGGGCATGGGGCCGCTGGCCCTGACCCGTACCAGCGCCTCGCACATGACCTCATCAGGCGCCGCTTCCGCATTCGACCAGGACAAGAACGCCGGCTTTGAGACCCGCCCCGCGGGCAATGCCGTCAATCTCGAGGAGGAGATGATGAAGGCCGCCAGCAACCAGATGGACTATGCGGCGGCGACCTCGCTCTATTCGAAGAGCCTGCGCCTGCTCAAGACCGCGATCGGCAAGGCCTAGGCGTGATTCCGGAACCAGGAGAGCTAGAGGCGCATCATGGCGAATGACAGCAGCGACTTTGCCCGCTCGATGGCGATCGCCACCTCCGGCCTGCGCGCCCAGGCCGGGCGCATGCGGGTGATCTCGGAAAACATCGCGAATGCCGACTCGACGGCGCAGACCGCCGGCGGCGATCCCTATCGGCGCAAGGTTCCGACCTTCTCCTCCGCGCTCGACCGCACGCTCGACGCGCAGGTCGTCACTCTCGGCAGGATCAAGCCCGACCAGTCCAACTTCCGCGTCAAATACGAGCCGAACAATCCGGCTGCGGATACGAGCGGCAACGTCAAATATCCCAACGTGAACTCGGTGGTCGAGATGACCGACATGCGCGACGCGCAGCGGTCCTACGAAGCCAATCTCAACATCATCAGTGCGACGCGCCGGATGATCCAGCGCACGCTCGACATCCTCAAGAGCTGAACAGGACATCTGAGCCATGGCATCACCGACAATCGCCGCGAACGCCTACGCCAACCTTGCCCGCGTGCTGGAGAACAGCGGCGCCGGCAAGGGCAGCGAGCCGACCGGGCAATCCTTTGCTTCGCTGCTGAAGGACGCCGTCGGCAGCGTCATGGAGTCCGGACGCAAATCCGACGCGCAGACGGTGGCGATGGCCGCCGGCAAGGCCAACGTGATGGATGTGGTGACGGCGGTCGCAGACACCGACGTGGCAGTGTCCACGCTGGTCTCGGTCCGCGACCGCGTGATCGCGGCGTATGAAGACATCTTGAAGATGCCGATCTGAATTGGGGGAGTGGCGAGTAGGGAGTGGGGGCGTTTTCCATTCGCCATTCGCTGCTCGCGATTCGTTTCCCTCTAGTCATCAACGAACAGCGGAACTGCCAAATGACCGGACCTGAGACCCTCGACGTCGCGCGCGATGCGATCTGGACCATCGTGATCGTGTCCTCGCCGCTGATGGTGGTCGGCCTCGTGGTCGGCGTCATCGTATCGCTGTTCCAGGCGCTGACGCAGATCCAGGAGCAGACGCTGATCTACGTGCCGAAGATACTGGCCATCTTCGCCACGATGCTACTGGCGCTGCCGTTCATGGCCGACGCGCTCCACGCCCACATGATGCGTATATCGTCGCGAATCATCGGCGGCTAAGGCAAGATGCGTAGATCATGCGCATCGACGTCTCGCTGCTGCCGGCGCTCGCCGCTTCCTTCATGCTCGCCTTCGCCCGGGTCGGCGCGATGGTGATGCTGCTGCCAGGGCTGGGCGAGACCAACATCCCGACGCGGATAAAGCTGTCGATCGCGCTGCTGCTCACGCTGATCATCCTGCCGCTGCATCGAAACGCCTACCATGTCGACATGGGCTCGCTCGCGCCGCTGCTGGTCCTGATGCTGCATGAGATCGCGATCGGTATCGTGCTGGGCGCGACCGCGCGCGTGACGCTGTCGGCGCTTCAGGTCGCCGGGGCCGTGATCGCACAGCAGATGGGGCTCGGTTTCGTCACGTCGGTCGATCCGACGCAGGGACAGCAGGGCGTGCTGGTCGGCAACTTCCTGACCATGCTCGGGGTGACGCTGCTGTTTGCCACCGACAGCCATCATCTGGTGATCGCGGCCCTGAACGACAGCTATACGATCTTCTCGCCGGGCGAGACCGTATCGAGCGGCGACATCGCCTCGCTGGCAACGCGTGCCTTCTCCGCCGCGTTCAGCCTCGGCTTGCAACTCTCGGGACCGTTCCTGGTGTTCGGCCTCGTCTTCAACATCGGGCTCGGCGTGCTGGCCCGGTTGATGCCGCAGATGCAGGTCTATTTCGTCGGCGTGCCGCTGTCGATCTTCGCAGGCTTCCTGGTGCTCGTCGTGGTGCTGACCGCGATGATGGGCACGTTTCTCGATTATTTCATCGGTGTCATGCACCAGATGATGCCGCTCAAGCAATAGGGATCGATCGATGGCGGAAGACAACGATCCCGAGAGTCAAACAGAAGACCCGACGCAAAAGCGCCTTGACGATGCGCTCGAACGCGGCGACGTGGCCAAGAGCCAGGAGATCAACACCTGGTTCATGATGGCGGGCGGCACCCTCGTGGTCTCGACCTTCTCGGGCTCGGTCGGCAGCGGGCTGCTGACGCCGATGCGCAACCTGCTCGCCAATTCCTGGATGATCAAGACCGACGGCAAGGCTCTGCTCGCGCTGATGCAGCAGATCGAATTCGTCGTGCTCGCGGCCGTCGGCGTGCCCCTCTTGATGCTGATGCTGGCGGCGATTGCCGGCAACATGCTCCAGCACCGCCTGGTGTGGTCGGCCGAATCCCTGAAACCCAAATTCAACAAGATTTCGCCCGGTGCCGGCTTCAAGCGCATCTTCGGCAAGCAGGCGGCCGCCAATTTTCTCAAAGGCATCGGCAAGCTGGTCCTGCTCGGTGCGATCATGACCATGGTCCTGTGGCCGGAGCGGCACCGCATGGAGGCGATGGTCCGGCTCGATCCGGCCGCCATGCTCGGCGCGACCACCAGCATGACCATTCATCTGCTCGGCGCGGTGGTCGCGGCGCTCGCGATCATCGCCATCGCCGATTATTTCTTCCAGTACCGAAGCTGGTTCCAGCGCCAGAAGATGTCGCTTCAGGAGATCAAGGAAGAATACAAGCAATCCGAAGGTGACCCGCACATCAAGGGCAAGATCAGGCAGTTGCGGCAGCAGCGCGCCAAGAAGCGCATGATGGCGGCGGTTCCCAAGGCCTCGGTGATCATCACCAACCCGACCCACTATTCGGTGGCGCTGTCCTACGAGCGCGGCATGTCGGCGCCGATCTGCGTCGCCAAGGGCGTCGACAACCTCGCCTTCAAGATCCGGGAGATCGCGCGCGAGCACGACATCCCGATCGTGGAGAACGTGCCGCTGGCCCGCGCGCTCTACGCCACGGTCGACATCGACCAGGAAATCCCGACCGAGCACTATCATGCGGTCGCCGAAGTCATCGGCTACGTCATGCGGCTGAGGCGCGGATTCAGCGCCGGGCGGGGATAAAACACCCGGAAAGTACCGGAAATGGCCCTAATCTGGGAATCAGCGTACCTTTCGCCCGTGCTGCCCTTGCACCCCTGGGTCCGATTCAGGCAGGGAGGACCCCACGCGCCCCGTAACGCGTTGATTCTCTGCCGACAGGCTGCGCCAGCTCGAGATGACTGCTGAGACCGACCACGACCTCACACGCGAGCCCGTTGCGGCGCACGAGCCGTCGCCGCGCTCGGGCAGCATTGCGCTGGTGCTGCTGGTGGCCGCCGGCCTCGTCGCGGTCGCCGTCGGGCTGATGACGCTCGGGCGCGCGCAGGCGCAGCCCTATATCCTCGGCACCCTCGCCGTCTTGGCGATGGTCGGCCTGTTCAACCTGTTCGCCTTCGCCGCCGGCATCATCCGCTTCGCGGACCGCAATCTCGATGATCCCATCATTGGCCGCATCTCCGATCACGCGTTCGACGGGCTCGCAGTCACCGATGCGCGCGGGCACGTGGTCTATTCCAATGCCGCCTATCTGACGCTGACCGGCGCCAGCGGCCCCCAGGACGTGCGTCCCGTCGAGCGCGTCTTCATCGGCAACCCCGACGTCTCCGAAGCGGTGTTCCGCCTGCTCAAGGCCGCCCGCGAAGGCAAGCGGCAGCAGGAGGAGGTGCGCATCTCCGGCCATGACGGCAGCCAGGGCCGCTGGCTGCGCATGCGGGTGCGCCCGCTCGGCACCGGAAAGCGCGAGGCGAAATACGCGGTGTGGTCGATCGCCGACATCACCCGCGACCGCGAGCGCCAGGAGGACGTGTTCCAGGAGCTCCAGCACGCGATCGAATATCTCGATCACGCGCCGTGCGGCTTCTTCTCGGTCAATCCGGCCGGAGAGCTCGCCTATGTCAATGCGACGCTGGCGAATTGGCTCGACTACGATCTCGCCGAGATCGGCTCGGGCGGCCTGAAGCTCACCGACATCGTCTCCGGCGACGGCGCCTCGCTGCTGACCTCGATCGTGGCGGTGCCGGGCGAGGTGAAGACCGAAGTCTTCGACATCGACCTGCGCATGCGCACCGGCAAGACCATGCCGGTGCGGCTCTATCACAAGCTCGCCTTCGGCGCCGACGGTGCGCCGGGGCCGTCGCGCACGCTCGTGATCAGCCGCGCCCGCGACGAGCGCAGCGACCCCGACCGCGCCGCCGAAGTGCGCTTCATGCGCTTCTTCGACCACACGCCGATGGCGATCGCGACCGTCGATCGCGCGGGCAATGTCGTGCGCGCCAATGCGCGCTATGCCAAGCTCGGGCAGGCGCTAGGGCTCGACAGCGCCAGCAAGTCGATCTTCCGCGCGGTCAGTTCGCGCGACCGGCACCTCTTGATCACGGCCATCAACCAGGCCGCCGAAGGCAAGGCCGACATCGCGCCGGTCGAGGTGGCGCTGGAAGGGGCCAAGGAGCGCTGGGGCCAGTTCTTCGTCACGCCGGTCGATACGGCCGAAAACGAGGCGGAAGCCGCCATCGTGCACATGCTCGAGACCACCGAGCGGCGCGCGCTGGAGAACCAGATCAACCAGTCCCAGAAGATGGAGACGGTCGGCCAGCTCGCCGGCGGCATCGCCCACGACTTCAACAACGTGCTGTCCGCCATCATGATGGCGAACGACTTCCTGCTGAACGCGCACAAGCCGACCGACCCGTCGTTCCAGGACATCATGCAGATCAAGCAGAACGCGACGCGCGCCGCGACCTTGGTGCGGCAGCTGCTCGCATTCTCGCGGCGCCAGACGCTGCGGCCGCAGGTGCTCGATCTCGGCGACGCGCTGTCCGATCTCACCATGCTGCTGCGCCGGCTGATCGGCGAGAAGGTCAAGCTCGACCTCGTCCACGGCCGCGACCTCTGGCCGGTGAAGGTCGACGTCTCCCAGTTCGAGCAGGTGATCGTCAACCTCGCGGTGAACGCGCGCGACGCCATGCCTGACGGCGGCAAGCTGATCATCCGCACCGCCAACATCGCCACCGAGGAGGCAGGCAAGCTCGCCTACAAGGGCATGCCGGCTGCGGATTATGTCCGGATCGAGGTCGCCGACACCGGCACCGGCATTCCCGCCGACATCCGCGACAAGATCTTCGAGCCGTTCTTCTCGACCAAGGAAGTGGGCAAGGGCACCGGCCTCGGGCTCTCCACCGTCTACGGCATCGTCAAGCAGACCGGCGGCTTCATCTATGTCGATTCCGAGCCGGGGCAGGGTACCTCGTTCCATATCTTCCTGCCGCGCCATCACGCCGAGCAGGACGCGCAGGCCGAGCAGCCCGCAGCCGCGATCAGCGCGACCGGCGGCACCGCGAAGGAAGCGGCGCCGGCTGAGGCCAAGCCGCGCACCGATCTCACCGGGCAGGGCACCATCCTGTTGGTCGAAGACGAAGAGGGCCTGCGCGCGCTCAACGCGCGCGGCCTGCGCTCGCGCGGCTACACCGTGGTCGAGGCCGAGAACGGCGTCGAGGCCATGGAGGTGCTGGAGGAGCAGAGCGGGGCCATCGATCTCGTCGTCTCCGACGTCGTCATGCCCGAGATGGACGGCCCGACGCTGCTGAAGGCGATGCGGGAGAAGAATCCCGAGATCAAGTTCATCTTCGTCTCCGGTTACGCCGAGGACGCCTTCGAGAAGAGCCTGCCCGAAGGCCAGCAGTTCGACTTCCTGCCGAAGCCTTTCACGCTCAGCCAGCTCGTTGCGGCGGTGAAGGAGACGATGACGAAGCAGGGGTGAGGAGCCTCAAAGCCGTCATCGTGAGGAGCCCTTGCGACGAAGCTATCGAGGCTGCTCCCTCGGAGGGCTTCTGGATTGCTTCCGCCGCGCTCCCAATGACGAGGAGAAAGCGGAATATTTGTCGCAATAGCGACGGTAACCGGCGACCTCGGTTCCCTCCCGCATCCCGTCAAGCCCCCGCCAAATATGGGCTTTTGCCACATCCCCGCGACTGAGGGCCGCAGCCGCTCGCTCCGAAACCGGCTTCACTTTTCGGGAAGTCTGCCCATCTTAAGCGCACGTCCCCATGCCGGGGATTTGGGAAACGAACATGACTTTCTCGCAACGCTCCCGCAGTCTCTTCAAGACGCTCGCCGTCGTGCTGGCGCTTGCGCTGCCGACCGCGCTGACGATCTCGTCCGCCGACGCCCGCGCCGGCGGCGGCTTCTCGTCGGGTTCGCGCGGCTCGCGCACCTATTCGGCGCCGCCGTCGACCACGACCGCGCCGGGCTCGACCTCGCAGTTCAACCGCACCTACGCCCAGCCGGGCGCAGGCATGAATTCGGCTGCTTCCGCGCCCGCGCGCGGCGGCCTGTTCGGCCGCGGCGGCGGTTTCCTGGGCGGCCTTGCGGCCGGCTTCCTCGGCGCCGGCCTGCTCGGCATGTTGTTCGGCGGCGGCCTGTTCGGCGGCCTCGGCGGACTGTCCTCGATCCTCGGCCTGATCATCCAGATCGCGCTTGTGGTGCTGGTGGTGCGGCTGGCGATGTCCTGGTGGCAGCGCCGCCACGCGCCTCGAACGGCCTATGCCAATGCTGACGCAGGTGCCGGTCCGGGACCGCAGGCGAACCAGCGCAGCGCTCTTGGCGGGCTCGGCGGTGGTCTTGGCGGCTTCGGCTTCGGCGGCAATGCCAACAACGCGCCGCTCGAGATCAAGCCGGACGACTATGAGGCGTTCGAGCGCCTGCTCGGCGATGTCCAGACCGCCTGGTCGAACGAGGACGTGGCCAAACTGCACACGCTCGCGACGCCGGAGATGGTTTCCTATTTCGAGCAGGACCTCGCCCAGAACCGCGCGCGCAACGTCGTCAACAAGGTGACCAACGTCAAGCTGCTGCAGGGCGACCTCGCGGAAGCCTGGCGGGAAGGCGAGACCGACTACGCCACGGTGGCGCTGCGCTTCGCGCTCTCCGACAAGACGGTCGACCGCAATACCGGCGCTGTCGTTGCCGGCAGCGAGCAGCCGGGCGAGGCCACCGAAGTCTGGACCTTCGCCCGACGGCCGGGCACCGGCTGGGAATTGTCGGCGATCCAGCAGGCCAGCTGATCGCTCGCGATTTGACAAGGAGGGGCGTCGTGCTCAGGCACGGCGCCCTTTTTCTTTGGGCCCACCGCTCTCTCCACGCGTCGCTGCGCCCGCAATGACGGAGTGATTAGCGGCAGGCGTCGCTGCGACGCTGACGGAACCTTGGGGCGAGTGCTACATTGGTTCCGTGCCCCCAAGCTGACGGACCTCTCCCATGAAATACGAGCTCTACTACTGGCCCGAGATCCAGGGCCGCGGCGAATATGTGCGGCTGGCGCTGGAGGAGGCGGGGGCCGCTTACGTCGATGTCGCGCGTGGTCCGCGCGGGACTGCTGCGATGATGAAGATGATGGACGCGCACAAGGGCACGCCGCCCTTTGCGCCGCCGTTCCTCAAAGCAGGCAAGCTCGTCATCGGTCAGACCGCCAACATCCTGCTCTATCTCGGCGGCCGCCATGGGCTTGCGCCGAAGACGGAACCCGGCAGGCTCTGGGTGCACCAGCTTCAGCTCACGATCACGGACTTCGTCGTCGAGATCCACGACACTCATCATCCGCTCGGACCCTCGCTCTATTATGAGGACCAGAAGGCACCGGCGAAGAAGCGCACGGCCGAGTTCTGGGAGGAGCGCGTGCCGAAATATCTCGGCTACTTCGAGCGGCTTCTCGACGGGGGCGGCGGCACCTATGTCGCCGGTCGCCGCCCGACTTACGTCGACCTCTCGCTATTCCAGATCGTCGACGGCCTGCGTTATGCCTTCCCCAGGCGCATGAAGGCGTTCGAGGCGGATGTCCCGGGCCTTGTCGGCCTGCACGACCGCATCGCCGCGCGGCCGAACATCAAGGCCTACCTCGAAAGCGAGCGCCGCATTCCCTTCAACGAGCAGGGCATCTTCCGCCGCTATCGCGAGCTCGACGGTTAGCCGGTCCGGGCGGGGACAATGATCTGTCCTCACCAGACGCCGGGTACAAGGCGGTAGCGCACCCGCGCCGCATAATCGGTATAGCCCGGCAGGCCGTCGCGCAGCGTGCGCTCCTCGATGGGAATGCGGACCGCGAGCAAGGCGATGAAGAGCGGCATCATCGCAAGTCCCCACCACGACCCCAGCAGCAACGGCACGCCGGCGAAGAACAGCACCATGCCGCTGTACATGGGATGACGGACATGGGCGTAGGGACCGGTCGAGATCACGTGCTGCGCGCGCTCGGTTTGCAGCTTCACCACGGGCGCGGCGAACGAGTTCTCGCGGAAGACCCACATGGTGAACAGTGTCGAGGCCAGGAACAGCGCGAGGCCGAGCGCCTGCAACGCAGTCGGCATGTCGGAGGGGTGAAAGCGCCGGTCAAGCCCCATCGCGACCAGCCAGGCCAGCATCGCGGCGACGAAGACGACCATGAACGTCTTGTCGGCGGCGGGCTGATCCTTTTGCAGGAGCGGCCGCAGACGTTCGGCGAGCAGCGCCGGATCGATCCGGTAGAGCCACCACCCGCAGAGCGGGCCGAGGAGCGCAGAGGTGACGAGGAACGTCCAGGCCGACGGCCAATGCAGTGTTCCGGCGCACGCGAACAGCAGCGCGCCCATTGCGACGACGAAGATCGTGTTCTGCAACAGCAGGCGTGCGATCATGCGCAGGTCCCGGATGAACGGCGCATGATTGGTGCGGCTATCCGGCAAAGATGCGGCCGGACGCGCGAAAGGCCCGATCGACCGGATCGGGCGCTTCAGCTTTGGCAGGCCTGATCAGGCAAGCTGATCGATCCGCGTGCCCTGACCCGGCGGCAGCGGCGCGGGCGGTTGCGGCTTGAAGGTCGGATCCTCGTCCTTGGCCTTGGTCTGCTCGTCCTGCTGCTTGCTCGTGTCGTAGTTAGGGACCACGATCGCGATCGGCGGCGGCGCTACGGTGGAAACCTTCATCCGCAAATCCTCACATATGGAAACAATTCAGCCTGCCCTGCGAGGAGCGAAATTTCCTTCAAGGCAATCGCTAAAATGCGAGGGATTTGGTGCGGTGGGATGGGCCGCTTTTGCAGCGTCACGTGCCCGTCTGCGTGAAACGACGGGACCTCTCCTCGTCATTGCGAAGCAATCCAAACTGCCTCTGCGGAGAGATTTCCGGGTTGCGTCCGCCTTGGCCAAGGCTTCGGCGGACAAGTCGCTTCGCTTGCAATGACGGAGCACGTGGCGAGCTGCGTCACGCCACATGAGCATCGTATCCGCAGCAAGTACGGGGCTGCGCCCCGCCTATTCGTCCTTGCCGCGGGTGATGGCGATGGAAGCATCGGTCTTGGTGCGGGTGCATTCCATGTTGAGCCGGCGATAGCGCATGCTGACCTTGTCGCCGCGCAACAGGCCCATCCGCTTCAGGCAGCGTGTCGCGCCCGTCGTCGTGTCGTCCTTCGTCACGGTGAAGACGATCGCGGCCATCGATCCCACCAGCGCATAGAACTCCGGCTTGGGCTTGCGATCACCTTTGGCATAGAGCTCGATCGAGTACTTGTCGCCGCGGCAGGCGACGGACAGCTCCTTGGCCGCCGGGTGCGTCATGTAGACGACGTTGGCCGCCCGGAAATTCACCTTCAGGCGATCGACCTGGTTTGCAAGCTCCTTGGCGCTGTCGTCGCAGCGGTCGGCGCGCGCTGGTGAGGCGAGGGCCACAAGGCCGGCGATGGCGGCGGCGACCGTGATCGCGCCGCGAATGTTCAGTCTGAAAGTCATGATGAAAAGCCCCTTAGGGCGCGCATTCAACCGTCCTCGCGGGCGAAGCGCAAGGGCGGGCAGGGGCATTTCCACGAGCTGTGCCAATGCCTTCCGGCCCTGGCCTGCCGCTCCCATGCGCACCGCTCCCTTTCTTTTCTGGCCGAAATGCGCTTAGAACCCTTCTATGCCGAGAGGCCCGCGAGGCCCCAAAAACCCGAGATCTGCCCCATGAACGCTCCCACCGCCTTTCCCGACCAGTCCAAGCCCGTTCCGCCCTACAAGCACACCCCGCTGTTCCCGCTGGGCAAGGACGAGACGCCCTATAAGAAGATTTCGTCCGAGGGCGTCAGGGTCGAGAAGGTCCTCGGCAAGGACATGCTGGTGGTATCGCGCGAGGCGCTGCGGACGCTGTCGGAGGCGGCTTTTGGCGACATCAATCATTACCTGCGGCCTGGTCATCTGAAGCAGCTCCGCGCGATCCTGGAGGACAGCGAGGCGAGCCCGAACGACAAGTTCGTTGCGCTCGACTTCCTGAAGAACGCCAACATCGCGGCCGGCGGCGTGCTGCCGATGTGCCAGGACACCGGCACCGCGATCATCATGGGCAAGAAGGGCTGCAACGTCATCACCGACGGTGACGACGAGGCCGCGCTGTCGGAAGGCGCGCGCGACGCGTATCTCCGCCGCAATCTGCGTTACTCGCAGGTCGCGCCGCTCTCGATGTACGAGGAGAAGAACACCGCCAACAACATGCCGGCGCAGTGCGAGATCTACGCGGAGGGCGACGACGCCTACAAGTTCATGTTCATGGCGAAGGGCGGCGGCAGTGCGAACAAGAGCTTTCTGTTCCAGGCGACGCCCTCGGTGCTGACCAAGGACCGGCTGCTCGCTTTCCTCAAGGAGAAGATCCTCACGCTCGGCACCGCGGCGTGCCCGCCCTATCACCTCGCCATCGTGATCGGCGGCACCTCGGCCGAGCTGTGCATGAAGACGGTGAAGCTCGCCTCCGCCCGCTATCTCGATGCGCTGCCGACCCACGGCTCGCCCGACGGCAACGCCTTCCGCGACGTCGAGATGGAGAAGGAAATCCACAAGATGACGCAGTCGCTCGGCGTCGGCGCGCAGTTCGGCGGAAAGTATTTCTGCCACGACGTGCGCGTGATCCGTATGCCGCGCCACGGCGCTTCGCTGCCGATCGGGCTTGGCGTGTCCTGCTCGGCCGACCGCCAGGTGTTGGGCAAGATCACCAAGGACGGCGTCTATCTCGAGGAGCTCGAGCATAATCCGGCGCAGTACCTGCCGCAGGTCGAGCAGTCGCTCGGCGGCGAGGTCGTCAAGATCGACCTCAACCAGCCGATGAAGGACATCCTGGCGACGTTCTCGAAACATCCGATCAAGACCCGCGTCTCGATGACCGGCACCATGATCGTCGCGCGCGATAGCGCGCATGCCAAGCTGCGCGAGCGGCTGGAGAAGGGCGAGCCGCTGCCGGACTATTTCAAGAACCATCCGGTCTATTATGCCGGCCCCGCCAAGACGCCCGAGGGCTATGCCTCCGGCGCGTTCGGTCCGACCACTGCGGGCCGCATGGATTCCTTCGTCGACCAGTTCCAGGCCGCCGGCGGCTCGATGGTGATGGTGGCGAAGGGCAACCGCGCTCCCGCCGTGCGCGAGGCCTGCAAGAAATATGGCGGCTTCTATCTCGGCTCGATCGGCGGCGCCGCCGCGAACCTCGCCGAGCACTGCATCAAGAAGGTCGAGGTGCTCGAATATCCCGAGCTCGGCATGGAAGCCATCTGGCGCATCGAAGTCGTCGATTTCCCGGCGTTCATCATCATCGACGACAAGGGCAACGACTTCTTCAAGGAGTTGAATTTGGGTTAACCGGCTTTACATCGCCGCGCACGCGCGCAGTGATGTTGCATGTACCTTCGCAGGAAACCGTCATGCCCGGGCTTGTCCCGGACATCCACGTTCCTCGTGCCGCGAACAAGGCGTGGATGGCCGGGACAAGCCCGGAAGCTTCCGCGGCCCTAACTGCAATTCGTGACCTGGTTGGAGCAGAGCGCGCGCCACCAGCCGCGGACGCCGTCGTGGCTCTCGACGAGGCCCCAGAGGCCGCTGCACGCGAAGATGCGCTTCGGGCCGCCGTCGGTGTCGAGCGCGCCGCCGAGCTCGCGTTGCGCCGGCATCCATTTGGCATCGACGAAGGGCGCCTGGAACAGCCCGCCCATGCGCGTGGCGCCATTGGCATAGGCTGCACCCACCTTGTTGGAGGCGACCCAGCCGCGCCCGGCATAGGGCTTTGGCGCGCTGCGCGGATATCTCTTGTCGTCCTCGTAGTCCTTGCCCGGCGGTTTGGCGCCCTCGATCAGAAACCAGCCATCCTTGAAACCGATGATGCGGAACTCGGTGAGCCAGCCGCCCGCGGGCGTGTTCTCGCTGCCGCCGAGCTTCAGCCGATAGGGCGGCGGCAATGTGCCGAGCACACGCGCCTTTACCGACGGCTCGGCGCGCACATTGAGGCCGCTCGGGTCCTTGTCGATGGACCAGGCGCCGAGAGCGCAGGGCTCGGTGCCTTCGGGCAGGCTGGCGCGCTTGGCGGCGAGTTCGGCGTGCAACTGTGCGAAATCGGTGTCGTCGTTATCAGGATCGGGCCCGGTGCGTGGCTTCAACTCCGCCGAGACCGCGCGTGTCGCATCCGCCGTCAGCATGACCACGAGGGCCTGACGCGCAGCGAACACGCTCGTGGGCGTCTTCGGATCGTTCGATGTCGCGGGATCAACGGCGAGATAACCGGTCGAGCCATCGGTCCGATAAGCGGTGCCGGCCACAAAGCCTGGCGGCATCATGGCGAGCGCGCTTGCGCGCCACGCCGGTTCGGTGTCTTCCGCGTGCGCCACCACCGATGCTGCGACACAGAGGATCGTCGCCGCTACGAGGCGGATGTTGGGCATGTGCCGAAGCCGCGGTGTTACGCCCGTACGCCCGTAAACGGAAAGCTGCCCATCGGGCCGATGCCCATCTCGCCGCTCATGCTGTCGCCGGAGACCTTTCCGATGAACTCAAGCGTCAACGGCATCGGATTGGTGATGGAAACCTTCCAGTTGACGGCGTCGCCACTGATGGTGCCGTCGAAGATCTCTGCGGTGTTGCCCTCTGCGCCCTGCGTGCCCGTCAGCGTGCCGCCGGAACTCAGCAGGGTCAGCGTCGCCTGGCGCTCGCCCATCGGCGTCGTCATCGTCAGATTCCAGTTGCCGTCTACGGCCATTCCCGTCTCCCGAGCAGATTTCGGCGGTCCGCGACGATCCGCGGCCGTCCTGAGCGAGGCTATAGCCCAACTCGCAGTTCCTGCCTAACGCTCCGATAGGGCATTTAGGCGCGGGCGGCGGCACGCCGGCGGCTGGTGACGATGAGGCGCAGAACGACGTATTGAACGGCAAAGGCCAGGATCTTGCCGCCGCCTGCGACCACCGTGAGGTAGAACGCCCACAGCTTCAAATCGCCGGTCGATGCGACAGCGATCATGCCGGCGCCGATGACGAACATCAGCATGGCCCAGGCATAGCCCGCAGCCGTCACATATTCCGGAACGGTCTCGGTGACGATCGGCGGCATGTAGCGCAGCATCCAGCCGCGTTTGAGCATGATGAGGCCGATCGCGAAATGCGCGATCGCGGGCTTCGCCAGCATGAAGCGGGGATCATTGGTCAGCAATGTGATCGCGCCCAATCCGACGACGAGCGCGAGGCTCGCATATGTCATGTAGTTGAGCTGCTGTCCCTTGATGCGGGCGTAGATCACTTGTGCGAACGCGCCGGCGATCGCCACCGACGTCGCCAGGATGACGTTGTCGGTGATGAGATAGACGACCAGGAAGACGATGGCGGAGAAGAGGTCGGAGGCGAGGCGGGCGAATACGTCCTTCATCGTCAGTCCTGTTCAGCGTGCGCTGAGCAATGCGCGGGCAGGCGTACCGTACTTGATCCGGCAATACTCGGGATACCACTTTGTGAAGTAAATCGCACTGTTCCGGGCGGCAAAAGCAACCGCAAGGCTCGACCAGAGCGGCAGGCCGGGGGCGTAGAGCAGCACGAGATTGGCGGCCGTCATCAACAGCGCGGCTGCCGTCCACGCGGCAGTGATGATGTAATTGGCGCGGAGAAAGCCGGGCATCGCCGCGGTCTCGGTCGGCACGGATTCGAGCGCATATTGCAGCGTGAACGGGCGGCGGATCAGCATCGAGCCCAGCGAGATGACGAAGATGCCGACATCGACCGACAGCTTGACGCCGAGCGTGCCGAGCGCGGGATCGATCAACGCAAGGTAAAGGCCGATCGCTGCGAATACGATCGCCGAGCCCGCGGAGAGGATTTTCACGGAGCGGCCGCGCGCGACATCGATCGCGACCGTGCCGAGGCAGATCGCGGAAGCCGCGAACACGCTTGAAGTGGCCGAGGTCACCAGCATCAGAAAGGTGAAGGCGCCGTAGGGCGCAAGGATCCCGAAAATCGTCATGGGTCGCCTCGGTCAAGCCGATCTTGACATTGTAAAGATTAGTAGGTCAGGAGCGAAGCCGGGTCAAGCAAAATCTTTACAGTGTCAAAATGACGTAGGCGACCTCCAAAAAGTGAAGTACTGCAACAATTTGGTCGGAAAATTCGTCAGCTAGCTCCGCCCATGGCAGGCGCGACAGGATCGGCAGCGCAGAGACGATGAGAAGGCCGGCGGCGAGCAGGATGCCGCCGTTGAAGATGGCATGGCTGCTCCGCCGTAGCCGGATCATCCGGAGTGCGAGCGTGATGCAGGCGAGGGCGAGGATGGCGAAGCAGCCCGTGGTGATCGAGGGCATGTGCATGGGAAACTCCTCTTCTCGTCATTCCGGGCGACGACAAGCGTGAACTGGGTAGCGCGATTGCGCAGCTGAGAATTCATGCGGCGGCAGAATGTGCGGTTGAAATGGATCTCGGGTTCCGAATGACGACTACGCCGCGCCCACCCAATTGCCGTGAAAGCCGTCGGGCACACGGTGCCCGAGCTGGACGAGCGCGACCGGGCCGGTCTCGACATCGGTGGCGTTGAACACGGCGAGGTCGCTGCGGTTCTCGCGCGCCCGCCAGATCACCGCCAGCAGCCAGCCGTCGCCCTCGGCCGCATCCTTCGATCGCTCGACGAATACCGGTTCGGAGATGGTGTCGCCGGCCGGCAGCAGATAATGGCCGAGCCTTCGGCCGTTGCCGTCGACATGCACGAGGCCTGACAACGCGCCGAACATCGGCAGTTTTGGATTGGCGCAGGCGTACCAGCCATTGCGGTTTTTCAGTCCGGCGCGGCGGTCGTCGATGCGGGGAAATTCGCCGGTGAGATCGTCCAGGTACGTCTGCTGGAAGCGGTCGGTATTGCCTGCGAGATCGAACGTCCAGCGGCAGTGGCGGGCCCGCGACTTCTCCGGATCGGTAGGACGGCCATCGGGATGCGGAAACAGCGGCGCTTCCTCAAACTGCATGACGTCGGCGACGATGCGGTGACCGTCTTCCCACGCATTCATGACGTGGAAGACGTAACAGGCCTCGCTGCGAAACCAGACGATGTCGTTGGCGGTGCCGCTGCGCTTCATCACGCCGACATAGGCGCCCTTGTCCGGCTCCCAGGCGTAGGGCGGCCGTCCGCTCATCGCGCGCTCCATGCTGCCCGTGATCGGGAGGATCGGAAACAGCACATGGTCTTCGGTGACGATGAAGTCGTGCACCATGCTGGCATAGGGCGCCTCGAAGCGCTCGAAGCGCGTCGCCTTGCCGGATGCGTCGATCGATCCGCAGGAGAGGGCAGGCGTCAACGGTCCCGCGGCATTGTAGCCGAAGAACACCAGTTCGCCGGTGACGGGATCGACCTTCGGATGCGCGGTAAAACTGCCGGCGACGCGGCCCTGATAGTTGTGATAGCCGCGCGTCGCCAGCGTGCCTGGCTCGATCTCCGTCGGCAGGTGAGCTTCTTCCAGCGCGAGCAGTTTGCCGGCATGGAAGACGATGTTGGTGTTGGCGACGCCGCCGTCGGTGAGGTTGGCCGGTGCATCCGGCAGCTTGCGGCCGAAGCCGCCGAACAGCGCCCGGCCGGCATCGTGCTCGGCGAGCCATTTCGGCGTGCGGATCCAGCGGTTGCGATATCCGGCACGTCCGTTTTCGAGATGGAAGGCGTGCAGCATGCCGTCGCCCACGAACCAGTGCGCGCCGGGCGATTCGAACTGCGGATTGGGACCGTTGCGGTAGAGCGTGCCGTTCAGCTCGCGCGGCAATTCGCCGATGATCTTCAGGAAAGGCGCGTCGGCTTCGAACGGGATCGGTGCGATGTTGCTGTATCGCTCGGCGACCTGCTGCACGGCGTATCCTCCTGATCTTTACATCGTAAAGATTAAATAGTGCCAAATGCCGTTCCGGTCAAGCGAAATCTTTACACTGTCAATATTGCGTCATATAGCTTGTCCCATGGGCAAGAGCGAAACCGCGCCTAACCCGCGCACTTCGAAAAAAGCATCGTCGGCCGCGAAGGCGCCGGCGCGTCCCGCACGGCGGCCGGCGGCTGCGAGGACCGAGACGCCCTATCATCATGGTGCCCTGCGCGAGGCGCTGCTCGAGGCCGCCGAACGGGTGCTCGAGCGCGACGGGCTCGCCGGCCTGACATTGCGCGCGGTGGCGCGCGAGGCGGGCGTCTCGCATGCCGCGCCCACTCATCATTTCGGCGATCTCACGGGGCTTCTCAGCGAGCTCGCCGCCATCGGCTTCCGCCAGTTCAACGCCGCGATGGCGTCGGCCTGCGATGCCGCCACAACGCCGCTCGAACGCGCGCTGGCGAGGCCGAAAGCCTACATTGCCTATGCGCAGGCGCATCCCGGCATGTACGGCATCATGTTCCGCACCGAGCGGCTCGACTATTCGAGACCCTCGCTGCACGAGGCCGCCGAAGCCTCCTTCGCGGGGCTTGCCAATGCGATCGGCATGATGCGGCAGGAGCAGATCAGCGAAGACGCGCTGACGCTGAACCAGGGCGCGGCGATCGCGCGCGCCTGGTCGCTGGTGCACGGCTTCACCATGCTGCTGCTGGATGGACGGCTTGAGGACATTCTCGAGCGGATGCCCGAGGGGACGACGGCAGAGCGGCTGCTCGAGGCGATGCTGACGGCGCCCTTGGCCCCGAACCTTCCCGTGTAGCGGCTGTTTGCGCCCGCCAAGGCTTACCGCATCGTGGCCAGTTCGACGGCGCGGCCCCGCGTGCCGATGATCTTCACCTCATCCTTGCCGCAAGCGAAGCTGCGGGCGAAATCGTCGGCGGCCTTGCGCGCGAGCTCATTGGCGGCCGGGTTGGCGATCGCGTCGACATAGGCGACGTGGCAGACCGGGCCCGGCGGCAGCCGGGTCACGACCAGCAGGGCCTTGGTGTTCGGCCGTCCCTGCCTGTCGGGATCGGTGTTGTCCGCGATGTGCCAGCGCTGGATGATCGCAAACGGCTTTGCACCGGCAGTGCGCCATTCGACGGTGCTCTCTGATGAATTGAACGGCGCGAACCAGACGTTGGCTGCCGGTTCCTCCGCCGCTTGCTTGCGATTGCGGCCGACGGAGACGATTTCGCGCAGATCATCCTCGGCGATCAGCACCACGAGCCCGTCCTTGCCCGGACACACCCGCGTGGTGCTGCCGTCGAGGTCGCTGGGCTTGCCGATCTGGCGGCAATCTTTTGGTGCTGCCGAGGTGTAGGTGCTGCTCACGGATTGGGCGTCAGCGCTGTTCAGGCCGATGCAAATCGTCAAAACAGCCAAGCCTATGCCGGTCATGCGGTTCATGTGACGCTTTGATTCAGTGGGAACTCCGTACCATCAGACGTCTTGATTGTGGGCAAGGTTCAAACAGGGTCGGGATATACCTGACAGCGGCGCGGAATCGTTCTAGAAGAGCGGCTTCGCTTTAGGCCGATCCGGCCTCGTTCGCGTCCCTCGTTTTCTTGATCATGCCAGCCACATCCTCGAACAAACCCTATCGCGTCGGCCGCTCCAAGACTGGGCTCGGCCTCTTCGCCACCAAACCGATCAAGAAGGGCACCCGGATCATCCGCTATTTCGGACCGATCCTGGATTCCAGGATCCCCGAGCATGATGAGATTGAGAACAAATATCTGTTCGAGCTCAACGGCCGCTGGACCATCGACGGGTCGGTGCGCAAGAACCTCGCCCGCTACATCAACCATTCCTGCCGGCCCAACGCCGAATCCGACGTCCGGCCGCGCGAACGCAAGGTCTTCATCCGCGCCATCAAGAACATCGAGCCGGGCGAGGAGATCAACTACGATTACGGCACTGACTATTTCAAAGCCTATCTGAAGCCGATCGGCTGCAAGTGCGACTCCTGCGAGAGGAAGCGCAAGAAGCTTCGCGCCGAGGCGCGGGCCGAACGCGCCAAGGTGAAGGCTCGGACCGAGCGCAAGGCCAAGAAGGCGGACGCGAAGAGCGCGACGGCGAAAAAGAAGAAGTTGAACGGCAAGCACTTCGCCGGCAAAGTCGGTCGCGCAAGGGCGTAGCGCAAGCTCACGCTCCCGGCTCCGGTGTCATGCCCCGGCTCGCCGCGTCCGGTAAAGCTTCGGCGGCCGAGCACCCTTCTGGCCCGGCTCCGCCAAAGGCTTCGCCGGGCTTTTCAGCGTTGGGCCGGCGAAGCCCTAGCCAAGACGGCGAGCCGGGCGACGACAGCGCGGGAGTGCGGCCTCAGGCCGCCACCACACCCGCACTCTTCCGCAATCCCATATATTGCAGCTCGGCAAACACGCCGGTCGCGATCGCCTGCGCAACGACCATGACCTCGCCGGCGAGGTTCGGTGACACCGCGCCCGAGAGCAGCAGGGCGATGCTGCCGACGGTCCAGGCCGCGTTGCCGATCACGACCAGCAGGACGAGCGGTTTGGCCACCGTGACCCGCGAGGCGAGCCAACCCACCAGGGCGGTGTAGGCAATCAGGAACAGGCCGGTCTCGCGCAGCAGCGCTTCAGGCAAGTTGAACAGTGCCGCGAACGCGCCTGCGCCGAAGGTGAAGCCGAGGGCGGCGACGCCGCTGAAGATGGCGTCGGCAAGGAGCGCGCGGCGCAGGAAGGTGGATGCGTCGATCATCTTGGGTCTCCATGATTGGGTGGGCTCGGGGTGAAAGTCAGCGCAATCCGCGCCACCAGGCGCGAACGAGGCGGGGAAGCCGGAACGGGCGGAGGCTCCTGCCGACGCCATGCTCGAAAGCTGTGACCTGTGCCACGACATAGTGGCCGGTCGAATGCACCAGCGGCTCAGGCATGTTGAGGCTGCGCGCGAGCATCCGGGTCGCGAATGCCATGGCCCAGGGCAGGACGTGGTCTGCGACGGTCCGGTAGAGCAGCAGCGCGATCATGATCATCTCCTGTTGCGACCAAGATGCGCGCAGTCGCGCCCCAATTCGATTACCTCGCGGGTAAAAAAGGGCGCCTGTTCGAGACAGTCCTAAGGTATTCGATACTGTTCGCGAGGTGCGTACAACGCCTTGAAAAGGCGATTCCACGTACATCGGAGTTCGTCACCGTTTGTTCTCTTCCGCTCCCAGCCATCCGATTTGTTGGTATTTTTGTTGGTATCGGAAGAACAGAGGTTCTCGATGAGTTCGATGTTCCGAACACCAAACAAGTTCAAAGCAGATGGCACGCAACGAGGACAAACACGCCAACCCCGGGCAGATCAGGACGGACGTTGACTGCCGCGCCGCTCGACCGAAGCCTGCGAACGGAGCGTGGAGTGCCACGAAGATTTCCGACGCGACCGGCGGTGGTCTCTATCTCCTGATCACGCCGGACCCGAATAGCCCGGGCAAGGCCGGCTCCAGGCTCTGGCGGATGGCCTATCGCTTTCGCGGCAGGCAGAAGATCTACTCCATCGGACCTTACGGCAACGGCAACGACGGTACCGTCTCGCTCGCCACGGCCCGCCAGCGGCGCGACGCCGCAAAGACCCTGCTCGCTCAAGCCCCCCGGTCGATCCCACGATCGAAAAGCAATTCGAACGGCATCGCCAAGCAGTTGAGCGCCGTTCGGCGTGTGGATCGATGACTGGCTTGCGGAGAAGAAGACCGAGAAGATCAAGCGCGGCAGGCTGGTCACCGTGCGCAGTCCCGAGACCATCGCGCTACTAGAAAGATGGGCGGCTATTTGAAGAAGCGTTTCGGCAAGCTCTACCGGCAAGACATCAAGCGCCCTGATGTGCTTGCCTTCTTTCGGGCGATGCAGGCTGAAGGCAGATTAGAGACCCGTGACCGAGTCCATAGTATCGGTGAGCAAGTCTGCGACTACGCCGACCTCGAAGGTGATGGCTACAAATCCGTTCCGTGCATGCAAGAAGCAACTCACTATCAACGTCTCGACACCACGGCCCGGCGTCACCGAGCTGCAGGATGTGGCGCGTCTCTTCAGACTGATCATGCCGCCATGGGAGAGGGGCAGATTTGGCGACGTGGTCGGTGATGCCCTTCGAGTCGATGCATTGACTGTTCCTCGCCCCGGTATGATCAACGACATGGAGTGGGCCGAGGTTGATTGGGATGCCAAACGATGGACCATACCGGCGGCGAAGATGAAGACTGGATGGGATCATGTTGTCCCGCTGTCGCGGCAAGTCCTCGCGATCCTGTGGCGCGTGCAGCAGATCACCGGAAATCGGCGCTACGCATTTACTTGTGCCAAAGACGCACCTCTGTCCAGCAGAACGCTTTGCCATCGGCTGCGGGCGCTCGGGATCGACACCAAGACCGAACATTGTGCCCATGGCTTCCGCACTACGTTCTCGACCCTTTGCCACCATGAGGAGACCAATGAAGCCAATGTGTGGGACGGCGATGTTATCGAGTTACGGTTGGCGCATCTCGAAAGTGACTCGGTAAAGGCGACCTACAAACGGCACGGACCGTTGGCATTGATCGGCTCGCGCACCAGACTGATGCAGCATTGGGCTGATCGGATCGATAGCTTTGCCGGTCTAGAGAAGATTGCGCCGATCAATGCAATACTTGAAGGAGCCGCGAACTAACCAAGTTAGACGCCCGTTTTCACGTGCTCGGCTCAATGCGGGGGAGGGTCATATGATACGCGTCGATGGAATCGGAATCGACTATGGTCTGGCCCTCCATTTTGTAGGCAATGATTTTCCCCTTCTTAATTAACTGGTAGACCGCCGCCCAGTTTGCTCCGTTTTCGCTCAGGACGTCGTTCTGCGGGTCGATGAAGACCACCGCGGTGTCAAGTCTGTTGAACTTCATCATCCGAACCTCTCGTGACGTGCACCTGATAAGGTCGCTCCCCGATTTCGCTGGCTTGCGGCGTCTCAGGGGCAGGCATGCCAGCCCATTTGGATTCGGACCGATCGGTGGATTGGGCCTGCCAATCGGAACGAAATCAGGTTCAGAAGTCCGCAAATTGAATCCAGCCACCCTCATCACTGGTGGTATATGAGGGGAGATATCCGGGAAATGCCTGGCTTTGAGAAGCTGGGTTGACGGATCTGAGAGAGGGATTGCAGGCCGTCTCGACGCGGTCGCAATTGTTGCTGGAAGGCAGTCAAGCAACCGCGAGACGCACCGCGCGTCAGACAGGCGGCTCTAAGGGGCAAGCTGGTCTTTGATGCGCGGCGTCATCCAGCTGAGAAAAGTGCGCAGTTTGAGCGGCATCGGCTTGCGCGGCGGGTAGACGATGTGCACAGGCAGCGGGGCCGGCTCGAATTCATCGAGAACGATCTCGAGCTTTCGCTCGCGCATCGCAGTGCCCATCTTGTAGGACATCACACGGGCCAGGCCGGCGCCGTCGATGGCGGCAAGGACCGCGGCCTCCGAGGTATTCACGCAGAGCCGCGACTTTATCGGCGCCACCCGGGTACGATTGCCGGACACGAACTTCCAGGCCGCGGGCGCGACGTTCTCGTCGATCGTGATGCAAGCATGTTTCGCCAAATCGGCGAGTTTTTTCGGTCGCCCGCGTGTCTTCAGGTATGAGGGGCTCCCGCAGACGACGATGCGAACCGACCCGATCCGCGTCGCGATCATGCTGCTCTCCGGCAGGGGACCCAGTCGGATCGCCATGTCTATATTCTCGTCGGTCATGTTGACCACGCTGTCGGTCAGTTTCAACCGCAGGGAAATTTCGGGATAGGCGTCAAGAAATTCGATGACGTGGGGCAGCAAATGCGTGTGGCCGAGACCCCATGGTGCGGTAACCGTCATCTCGCCCTTGGGAATGCGGTACTCGCCTGATAGCTCCCGTTCGGCTTCCTCCACCTGTTCGACGATGCGTTTGCAGGCTTCGATGTACGAGCGTCCGGCCTCGGTCAGGGCCATCCGCCGCGATGTGCGCTGAAACAATTGGGCCTTGAGGCGGGCTTCGAGCTCCGCGATTTTTCGGCTGATGGTCGCGACCGGCGATTTGAGACGGCGCGATGCCGCCGAGATACTTCCGGTCTCTGCGACAGCGATGATCGCCGACATTGCCTCCAGGCGATCCATCGCCGACCCCTTCCAAATTCACCAAAGTTCCTTCTCATCTATATGGACTGCTCCGCACTGGCGCAATGAGCTACATCGCGCGGGATAGACGGTGCTGCCCCGCTGTGACGGCCTTCGAGGCAGTACACGTCGTTGGATCGAGAGCCATTCCGCACGCAGGGGGTTGATATGAAGAACGTTCGTTTGATCGGCACGCTCGCCTTGCTGAGCCGCCGGCGTTTTGCCTTCGGCTTGCCGCTGCTGACCGCCGGTGCAGCCATTTCACAGAACGCGCCCGTCGCCAACGCGGCGCCCGGCGGCAAGGCGCCGATTATCACTTATCATCGCACAAGAACCGTCGACGGCGTCAAGATTTTCTATCGCGAGGCGGGGCGGAAAGGGGCCCCAGTCGTGCTGCTGCTGCATGGTTTCCCGACCTCCTCGCACATGTTCCGCAATCTCATTCCGGAGCTTGCCGACCGCTATCACGTCATCGCCCCCGATTACCCAGGCTATGGCCAGAGCGATATGCCCGATCGGGCCAAGTTCGCCTACACTTTCGACCGCTTCGGCGAGTTGGTTGACGGCCTGCTCGATCAACTGGGCGTCAGCAACTTCGCCATGTACGTCATGGACTACGGCGCGCCCGTGGGCTGGCGCCTTGCGCTGAAGCACCCCGAACGCGTCACGGCTCTCATCGTGCAGAATGGCAATGCGTATGACGAAGGCTTGAAGGAGTTCTGGGACCCCATCAAGGCCTATTGGTCCGATCACTCCGAGGAGCATCGCAAGGCACTCTACAAGCTGGTGACACCGGAGATCACAAAGTTCCAGTACACCGACGGCGTCAGCGACGTGGCCCGCGTTGCGCCCGACAATTGGGTCCATGATCAGGCTTTGCTCGACCGGCCCGGCAACGCTGAAATTCAGATGGACCTGTTCTACGACTACCGAACCAACCTGCCGCTTTACCCCAAGGTGCAGGCCTATTTCCGCAAGCATCAGCCACCGACGCTGATCGTCTGGGGCAAGAACGACAAGATCTTCCCGGCTGACGGCGCGCACCCTTACAAGCGTGACTTGCCGAAGGTCGAGTTTCACCTGATAGATACCGGGCATTTCGCGCTCGAGGACAAGGCCGACGAAATGGTGCCGCTCATCCGCGATTTCCTCAACCGCAAGATTGCTTCGTGAGTTTGATGAGCGACGAAGGCAGACTGTCCCGTAGGAATTTCATCGCGGCGTCCACAGGGTTTGCGGGGAGCATGGTGGCCGGCCAGGCCGCCGCCGACTCCCTCGCCGACGTGCCGCCGCGTGAGGACGGCGCCGACCTTAGCGGTCACAGTGAGCGATCGCAGTACGTCAAGATCGCCCGCATCCCGGAAGCCGGTCCAGGCAAGCGCAACGTCGATCCAAGCGATGCGATCAATTCGAAGGCACCGCTCGACAAGCTGGTCGGCAGCATCACGCCGACCGATCTGCACTACGAACGCAGCCATTCGGGGGCGGCGGATCTGGATCCCGCGAAGCACCGGCTGCTCGTGCACGGCATGGTCCGCAGGCCCCTGGTGCTCAACATCGACGACCTCAAGGCGATGCCGTCGATGTCACGCACGGTCTTCATCGAATGCACCGGCAATGGCTGGGAAAATTGGCACAAGGCCGATGAGAACCTCACCGTTCAGAACACCCACGGACTGGTCAGTACCAACGAATGGACCGGTGTTCCCCTGAGCTTCCTGGTCGATCTGGTCGAAAAGGAGCGCGGTTCGACCTGGATGCTGGCCGAGGGCGGCGACGCGGCAGGCGTAGCCCGCAGCATTCCGCTCACCGACGAGATCCTGAACGAGGCGTTCGTGGCGTATGGCCAGAATGGAGAGCCGCTGCGGCCGGCACATGGCTTTCCGATGCGTCTGGTGATGCCGGGCTTCGAAGGCAACCTCAATATCAAATGGTTGCGACGCCTCAAATTCGGCGACCAGCCCTGGATGACCCGATGGGAGACGGCGCGCTATACGCAGCTGCAAGCGAACGGCAAGGCGATCCAGTTTCAGCTTCGGATGGACACCAATTCGGTGATCACCTCTCCCTCGGGCACGATGACGATCAAGCCAGGTTATCGCCGGATCTCGGGCCTGGCGTGGAGCGGTCACGGCAAGATCGCGAGGGTCGAGGTCTCGACCGATGGCGCGAAGACCTGGAGGGATGCCCAGCTCAATCTACCGGCATTGGCCAAAGCGCAGACGCGCTTCCAGATGGATTGGGTCTGGGACGGCAAGCCGACCAAGCTCGTAAGCCGCTCGACCGACGACAAGGGCAACGTCCAGCCCGATCGCAAATCCTTCATCGCTGCGGTCGGGACCAACGCGCTGTTTCACTACAATGCGCAGCAGACCTGGAGCGTCGACGCGGACGGGAGGCTCCGCAATGTTCTCGATTAGAAGGGCGTGGATCCTCGGCGCGATTGCGCTCGTTTGCGCCTCGCCGGTCCTCGCAAATGAATTCGGCCGCCCGGCAACTCCCGACGAGATCGCGTTGTGGGACATCGAAGTAAGGCCTGACGGCAAAGGGCTGCCGCCCGGAAGCGGGACCGTCGAGCGCGGCAAGCAAGTCTTCGCGGAAAATTGCGCGGCGTGTCACGGCGACGGTGGTGTCGGGGGCATCAAAGACCGCCTCACCGGTGGACAGGGCACGCTGACGTCGGCTACACCGGTGAAGACCGTGGGTAGCTATTGGCCATATGCCACGACCTTGTTCGATTACATCCACCGAGCGATGCCGTATCAGGCGCCGGGCTCGCTCAGCAACGACGACACCTATGCCGTCGCGGCCTATATCCTGAGCCTGAACGGCATCGTTCCACCCGATGGCAAACTCGATCGCGATAGCCTGCCAAAGGTGAAGATGCCCAACCGAGACGGCTTCGTACCGGACACGGAGTTCGATCCGGCCAGGCTGTTCAGGAATCAATGATGACGCCGTCCCTTCGGGCGATCGTTCTTGCGTCGGTCGTAACGATGTTGATTGGAGCACATGCCATGGCCGTCGAAGGCTTGATAACTCTCCGCAGCGCATTCGGGCCACAAGAGACGATGAAGCGCCTTGAGGCCGAGGTTCTGGCCAAGGGTATGAAGGTATTTGCCCATATCGACCATGCCGCCGGCGCCGCCGCAGTTGGCCTGTCGCTGCGGCCAACCGACCTTTTGATCTTCGGCGCGGCCAAGGGCGGAACGCCCCTGATGCAGTCGGCGCAGACAATCGGCATAGATCTGCCGTTGAAGGTGCTCATCTGGCAGGATGAAGCCGGATCAACGTATCTTTCCTACAACGATCCTGCCTACCTTGCGGACCGACATGCCGTTGGCGAAGCGGCAAAGCCAGCCACAGAAGCCATGAGCGGCGCGCTGAAGACGATGGCGGCCAAAGCTGCCACCGCGCCCTGATGTCGGCCGCCTCGCAAAACGGTTCGGTTTACTGGCGTGGTCCCCGCAACCACGCCTTAGCGAGTCTCCTTGCTCCGCGTCAGGGTACTTCGCGAAACATCGTTATGGCGGCTTCCGGCGGCATCGATTGCCGACGGGAACGAGGGAATCGCTAGGAGGTGCAGTTGGCGTACCGCCAATTTGCCTTCGCTGGTCGCTTGGGGATTGTTGGCGATCATGTGCCTTTGACCGAACAGGCTTTTCCCGGCGGCGAATGCCATTTCGGACCGGACCGTGATTTCAAGTGGTGGGTTTTGGTCAACGAAGGTCAAGAATGCTTTATCTTTCAATGAGGATTGACTGACACTCTCTCCGCCTGGAAGGATTTCGCATGGCACGCAATGTGCAAGCCGCGTGAGGCCGGAGCAGGGACAGTCCACGATCTAATACGTGTGGTGGGCTCATGGGGCAAAGGGAGATGGACGATTCTTTCTCTCAATGGCTCCAATCGGCCATCGACTGCTGATGCTAAAGCGTGATGGCATTAAGTTCGATAGCCTGAATTTTTGAGGTAGTTGGCGCATTCTTCGGGAGTGAAGGCATCGAGTGCGCGACCGATTGCGGCGCAGACTGCGTCGACGGTTCGTGCGGCGGCTTTACGGAGCAGATGCTTGAGCTTGGCGAAGACCTGTTCGATCGGGTTCAGGTCGGGCGAGTATTTGGGCAGGAAGAACAGCTTGGCGCCGACCGAGCGGATGAGCTGGCGCACGGCTTTGCTTCTGTGGCTGCCGAGGTTGTCCAAGACGACGATATCGCCGGGTTGAAGGACGGGCAGGAGAACCTTCTCGACATAGGTCCTAAAGCTCACACCATCGATCGGCCCCTCGATGAACCATGGCGCATCGATCCGGTCATGGCGCAGGGCAGCCAGGAAGGTCATGGTCTTCCAGCGCCCGTGGGGGCCTTGGCGGGAAGTCTGTGCCCGCGCGGCGCCCATCCCCGCAAGGGGGCCATATCTGTCCGCGTCCAGGTTTCGTCGATGAAGACCAGCCGTTCAGCTTCGACGCGGCCTTGATACTTTGCCCACTGGGCTCGCCGCCATGCGACCTCGGGACGGTCGCGTTCGCCAGCCGCGACGCTTTTTTTGAAGCTGAGCTTCTCGGCATGCACGAAGTCCCACACCGAATGGTAGTCGACCTTCAGGCCGCGTCCGGCAAGTTCGGCAACGAGCCCGCGTATGGTGAAATCGCCGTCCTTGATCCGCTGCGACAGCCAGACCGCGTGTTCGCCCGAAATCGCCTTCGGCTTGTAGCCGCCCATCTGGCTTGGCTCAACGCTGCCGGTCTCATCGACCCGCTTCATCCAGCCGATCGCGGTGCTGATCGCCACCCCAAATTGCTTGGCGGCCTGATTGCGGGACATCCGCCGCATCGGCGCGCGGTCGGTCAAGCATGGCGAGCATGCCGCGTGGCGGCGGCGGCCCGAGCATGGCCGGCCGAGGTGGCGGAGGCGGAATGGCGATGCGTGGCGGGGGCGGAGGCGGCTTCCGCGGAGGCGGCGGGGGCCGGCGCTCCGACATTGCACTTACGCACGATATCGTCCTGCTCGGGCACCTCGCCAACGGCCTCGGTTACTATCGCTTCAGCTATATCGGCAGCGACAAGGCCTATGTCGGTGTGATGGCGCAGGAGGTCGCGCAGGTGATGCCTGACGCCGTCACGCGAGGTCGCGACGGTTACCTGCGGGTCTACTACGAAAGACTTGGGCTGACATTCCGCACCTACCGCGATTGGCTCGCCGGCGGCGCGAAGCTCCCCGCAGAGGTGATGCCATGATCGCCCTGAAATCTTTCCGATGTGCGGTGTTGCCGGGCATGTTCGTGCTTGCGCTGCTTGGCTCTGCGGCCCAGGCGCAGCAATCCTACAAGACGCCGGAGGATGCGGCCGCAGCGCTTGCGGCCGCAGTCAAGAGCGGCCCTCGCGACATCCTGAACGTGCTCGGAAGCGCGGCAGATGACATTGTCTTCTCCGGCGATAAGATCGCCGACAACGATATCCGCCAACGCTTCACCTCGATGTATGACGCCAAGCACGGCATCAAGGCGGACGGCAACAAGAGCGCGACACTCATCCTAGGGTCCGACGATTTCCCATTCCCGATTCCGCTGGTGAATACCAAGGCGGGATGGGAGTTCGACACCGACGAAGGACGCATCGAGGTGCTTCGCCGTCGCATCGGGCGCAACGAGCTTGATGCGATCCAGACCGCGCTCGCATTCGTCGACGCGCAGAACGAATATGCTGACAAGGACCGCGGCGAGGGCGTCGGCGTCTACGCGCAGCGCATCGTGTCCTCGCCCGGCAAGAAGGACGGCCTGTTCTGGCGTGACGACAGCGATCCGAGCCCGCTCGGCCCACTGGCGGCGCAAGCCTCGAGCGAGGGCTACAAGGCCGGCGAGGGAATGACGCCCTATCACGGCTACTACTTCCGGATCCTGAGGGGGCAGGGACCCGATGCCCCCGGCGGCGCCATGCATTACGTCGTCAAAGGCAAGATGATCGGCGGCTTCGCGCTGATTGCATGGCCGGCCGAATACGGCAATTCGGGCGTGATGACTTTCCTGGTCAATCACGCCGGCGTCGTCTACCAGAAGGATCTCGGCAAGCGCACCGACTTCGTGGCCAAGCGCCTCACGCTGTTTGATCCCGACCAGACCTGGAAGAAGGTCGATGCCGCGAAACCGTGAGATGACCAGCGCCATGCTGCGCTCGATCAGCCGCCTTGCCGCGATCGTGCTGTTCGCCGTCACCGCTCCGGCCGCTCCCTTGCTCGCGCAAGCTGCCGGCCATGTCCGGGTCAAGATCGTGAAGGCGGGCCTGCTGGTCGGCGGCGGTGCCGGCACTGGTGTATTGAGCTATCGCGGCCGCAGCTATTCCTTCCGCGTCACAGGAATAAGCCTCGGCATCACCGCCGGCGCCACAGCCGGCCGCCTGGAAGGCTGGGCCTCCGGCATCAGAGATGTCCGCGACTTCGCGGGCACCTACAGTTCGGTTGGCGGTGGTGGCGCTCTCGTCGGAGGTGTGGGGGTGTCCATCTAAGGAACGACAACGGCGTCGTAATGGTGTTGCAAGGCCCCAAGGCCGGATTGGAGATGGCCGCCAACCTCAGTGCTATCGTGATTTCATTGAAGTGAGGCCATCTACATTCTTTCTCCGTAGAGGCCTTTATCCACCTGATATGGTTGTCGCGCCAACGACCGCTTCCCTTTGACCACTGCTTACTCCAAGGCGCTTGCATGCGTGATAGCGCGCGCCATGCCTAAGCGAATCCGAAGGGCAGCTGCGTTGCTCGATCGATCGCTGGCTGCCCTATTTTCATTTGGAAACAGTAGCCAACCTACTGAAATTACTGGAGTGTGTTTCGACCATTCTTTCCAAATGCGCCTTGAAATCACTATATAATCAAGCGGATTTTGATTCCGCCATTCGGAGGTTCGATCCCTCCCGCCCCAAGCGCCAATGCGCCGCGCAAATAAAGGGCCGGAAGCGCTTTAGCCGGCTGAAGAATCCTGATAGCGCGCGGGGGTCTGCACTCGTGATGACGCAGGTGTTGGCTGTCGGAACCTAAGCAGAATTTCTCTGCTCGATCGAAACATTCCCGACCTCGGGACAGAAACTACGCGGTCAGGAGTGACGCGCAGGGAACGATCGCCGAGCAGCCATGAGTGCTGATCGAATGGAAGAGATAATTTCCAGGATACCGCGGACAAGCTATGCGTGATCTCTGAGGATTCTCGAGACCGTCTCGCACATCCATTTGATCCCTTTGTCGCTGGCGAAGCGAGAATGGCTGTGCACCTTTACCTCGATTGGGGCGAGATCGAACGGCAGATCAAGCCGGCGAAAGTCCTTGGCCTGGTGCAGCCGCAGCGCGAGCGACTCCGGAAAGATGGCGGCGAGATCGGAATTTCGTACGATCTCCGGTGCGACCATGAAGTGGCCGCGCACGGCGATCTGCGAACCGCTGTCCCTGTCGGCGAACCATTGCTCGATCGTCTGATGATGGATCGGCGAGGTGATCCTCGCGTAGAAGAATCGCAGGCCGGCGAAGCTTGCTTTTGTGAGCCGTCCCTTTGCGATCGGATGTCCCGCACGGACGAGGCAGACGAAGCGGTCGTTGAAGACGTCGATGCTGGTACAATCCTCGGTGTTCTTGACGTGGCCGATCGCGAGATCAACCTCGCCGGAGCGCATCGCAGCGACGACGTGGTCGGGCACGAACGGCACGACATCGATCCGGGCGAGCGGTGCGATGCGCGTCAGCTTGGGCATGAGCTGCGGCAGCGAATAGACCTCGGCGATGTCGGACATGGCGATGCGGAACGTCCTCTGCGTCAGGCGCGGATCGAACGCGGCGCGTTCCTTGAACGCACGGTTGATGATGGCGAAGGCCTGATCGAGCGGCTCGTGCAGGCGCACCGCCGCGTCGGTCGGCAGCATACGGTTCGTCGCCCGCACGAACAGCGGATCGTTGAAATGGCCGCGCAGCCGCCGCAGGGCGTGGCTGATCGCCGGCTGGGTCAGGCCGAGGCGGTCGCCGGCCGCCGTCAGGCTGCGCAGGTCCCAGATCGCAAGGAAAACCCGCAGCAGGTTGAGATCAATCGCATCATTCGTGTGATTCATGATGCGGATAATAACTATGAATTTGACTTAGCTCAATGCGTCGGGAAAATTTGTGCGCGTTCAGGCAATGGCGCCGTTGAACGGGGACGCAGGATGAAACGGATGCACACTCCGAAGCGATGGATCGCCGGCAGCCTCACCGCTGCGGCGCGCTCCCGCCGACGCACGGCCCGGTCCGCCGCACGCCCGGCAGCGTCGCCCCTTCGCCGGCGATCATAGTCACACGGGGACGCGTGGGCATCCAGTTCAAATCGGTCGGCGATCTCATGGCACTGCTCGCAGCCAAGGAGATTTCCAGCGTCGAGGTGCTCCAGGACTTCATTGCCCAGATCGAGGCCTTCGACGGCGAGATCAATGCCGTGGCCGCCCGCCGCTTCGATCATGCGCTCGCGCTCGCAAGAGCCGCCGACGACGCCCGCATGCGTTCTCGGCCTGACGAGCTCGGTGCGCTCCACGGCCTGCCGCTGACGGTCAAGGAATCCTTCGACGTCGCGGGGCTGCCGACCACTTGGGGCATGGTGTCGCGAGCCGGCCATCTCGCCACGGACGACGCCGACGCCGTGGCGCGTCTTGCCGCCGCCGGCGCCATCGTTTTCGGCAAGACCAATGTGCCGGAAGGGCTGGCGGACTGTCAGACCGCAAATCCGCTCTACGGCACGACCAACAATCCCTGGGACCTCGCGCTGACATGCGGCGGCTCGTCCGGCGGTTCGGCCGCCGCCCTGGCGGCCGGGTTCACCTGTGCCGAGCTCGGCAGCGACCTCGCGGGTTCGCTGCGCACGCCTGCGCATTTCTGCGGGGTGCACAGTCACAAGCCGTCGTACGGCGTTGTATCCCAGCTCGGTCATTCGCTGGATGCGGATTCCACACAGACGGATCTGACCGTCATCGGACCGATGGCACGATCGGCTTCGGCCCTTCGCCTCCTGTTCGACTGCATCGCAGGTCCGAGCGGGTTCGAAACCGTTGGATGGAGGCTCGCGCTGCCGGAATCGCGGGGCCGGCGGCTGCGCGATTTCCGGGTGGCGGTGTTGCCCGATCACGGCGCCTGCGCGGTCGACGCCGCGATACGGGCCGCCATCACGGGGCTCGCGACCGATCTGCAGCGCCAGGGCGCACAAGTCGACCTCGAGCCGAAATGGCCGATCGATCTGGAGCTCTGCTGGCAGGACTACATGATGATGATGCGGGCCGTCGGCTCGCGCCGCGCATCCGTCGAGGCTCTGAGGCAATTGTCGGACCAGGCGGCCGGCTTGCGGGGTGACGACCGAAGCTATCGGGCCGCCGTCCGCCGAGCGGCCGGGATGACGCATCATTCATGGCTGTCGCTCAACAGCCGTCGAGGCCGTTTCCGCGAGGCATGGCAGCGATTCTTCCGCACCTACGACGTCGTTCTCTGCCCCGTTCATTCATCGCTGGCCTTTGCGCACGACACCGCATCGCCACGCGAAGATCGGACGATCGAGATCAATGGGCGCCGACAGGATTACAACCAGTCGCTGTTCTGGATGGCCATCGCCGGTCTCAGCTATCTGCCGTCGACCGTTCGTCCGATCTCGCTCGTCAGGGGCTTGCCGATCGGGATCCAGATCATCGGGCCGTATCTGGAGGACCTGACGACGCTGCGCTTCGCGGAGCTTCTGGACGAGCTCTGCCCGCCATTGGTCTATCCACTTCAGGACGCCGCCGAGCCTGAGCACGCGGGATTCACGTCAACGCAACGACATCACGATCAATCGAGGAGAAAAGCATGTTCTTGAGACATCTGGCACTCGCTGCTGCATGCGTCGCTTTGTGCGCCGGTCCGGCAAATTCGCAGGAGATGAAGGTCGGCATCACCGCCGACTTCACCGGGGCGACGGCCGCCGTCGGCGCGCCGTTCAAGCTCGCGGCGGAAATTTTCCCGGATCACGTCGGCGGCGTGCCGGTCAAATGGATCGTGCTCGACGACGGGGGCAACACCTCGACCACGGTCAAGAACGCGCGCAAGTTCATCGACGAGGACAAGGTCGACATCATCCTCGGCTCGAACACCATTCCGTCGACCATGGCGATGTTCACGCCGGCAGCCCAAGGCGGAACGCCGCAGATCGCGATGGTGCCGGTCGACATTCCCAGCGAGCAGCGCGCGTGGCTGTTCAATCTGCCGCAATCCGCGAAGATCATGGTCGGCGCCATCGTCGACGACATGAAGTCGCGCAATTTCAAGCGCGTCGCCTTCATCGGCTACAATGACGGCTGGGGCGAGCTCAACTGGAAGAATTTCGAGCAGCTCGCCACGGCGGCAGGACTCCAGATCGTCGCCAAGGAGCTCTACAGCCGCACCGACACCTCGGTAACTGCACAGGTCCTCAAACTGCTGGATGCCAATCCAGATGCCGTCTTCGTCGGCGCCTCGGCGACGCCTGCGACGCTGCCGCATCTGACGCTGAAGGATCAAGGCTTCAAGGGCCAGATCTACCATACCCACGGTGCCGTCTCGAAGCCGTTCCTCAACGCGGGCGGCAAGCAGCTCGAAGGCGCGATCCTGCCCACCGGGCCGATCGTCGTGGCTGCAGGCCTTCCCGACGCCAACCCGATCAAGAAGGTCGCGCTCGACTTCGAGGCGAAATATACGGCGAAGTACGGCCCCGGCGCTCCGAGCCCGTTTGCCGGATATGCGTGGGACGCCATGCTGCTTCTTAACGCCGCCGTGCCGGATGCCGCCGCGAAGGCGAAGCCGGGAACGCCAGAATTCCGCGCCGCGCTGCGCGACTCGCTGGCCTCCGGCCGCGAAGTGGTCGGCACCCACGCCGTCTACAAATTCACCGACCAGGATCGCTACGGCGTGGACGCTCGGTCGCGTGTCCTCGTGATCGTCAAGAATGGCGCGTTCGCACTCTACAAGTAACCGGCGAACAGGCGCACCCACAAAACGCAGGTCATGCGATGAACGGCACGATGGCGCTGATCCTGGCGCAGGACGGACTGACGACGGGCATCATCTACGCCCTGCTATCGCTGTCGATCCTGCTGGTGTTTCTCGTGACCCGCATCCTCTGGGTGCCCGCGGGAGAGTTCGTCACCTTCGGCGCGCTCACCATGGGCGTGCTGCAACGGCACGAGGTGCCGGCGACGGTTTGGCTGCTCGCCGCTCTCGGCGGCGCCACGCTCGCCCGGGAGGGGGTGCGGGCGTGGCGGTCGGGTCGCCGCACCAACTGGTGGCTCATGGCGGTCTCCTATGCCGTGCTTCCGACCGCGGTCGTCGGTGCGGCCATCGTGCTCGCGCCGATGGATCTGCCGATCTTCGCTCAGGTACTTCTCACTCTGGCGATCACGGTGCCGATGGCACCGATGATCTATCGCAGCGCCTTTCTCGATCTCGCTGGCTCGCCGGTGCTCATCCTGCTCTTCGTTGCCGTCGCCGTTCACTACCTGCTCACGGGCCTCGGCCTCGTCTTCTTCGGCCCGGACGGAATGCGCACGCCGCCGTTCATTCCCGGCCGGCTCGACATCGGCGTGACGCGGATCTCCTGGCATCTGATACTGGTGATCGGCGTCGCGCTGGCCCTGACCGGCAGTCTGTTCGCGTTCTTCGAACGGACGTTCTGGGGAAAATCCATGCGCGCGGTAGCGCTCAACCGCAGGGGCGCCCGGCTTGTCGGCGTCAAGCCTGAAGCGGCGGGAACGATTGCGTTTGGCATCGCCGGTCTGATCGGGTGCCTGTCGGGAATTCTGATCGCGCCGGTCACGGGCATCTATTACGACAGCGGCTTTCTGATCGGCCTGCGGGGTTTCGTCGGCGCGGTGCTGGGCGGGCTGGCGAGCTTTCCTGCGGCAATCGCCGGATCGATCTTCCTCGGCCTGTTCGAGAGCTATGCCTCGTTCTTCGCATCGGCCTACAAGGAAGCGATCGTCTTCTCGCTGCTGGTTCCCATTCTGATCTGGCGTTCGGTGATCGAACGGCGCCGGCACGCCCTGCCTGACGACGCGGAGTGACCATGCGCTGGCTCTCGCTTGCAGTGGTCGCACTGCTCGGCATCGCTCCGATCGCCTTTCCGACGTCCTATCTGACGCCGTTGAACTATGTCGGCCTCAACGCCATCGTCTGCATCGGACTGGTGCTGCTGGCCGGCGTGGTGGGACTGGCCTCGTTCGGGCAGGCCGCCTTCGTCGGCACCGGCGCCTATACCGCCGCCCTGCTCAGCGCCAGGCTCGGATGGTCGGCCTGGGAAACGCTTCCGGCCGCACTGCTGGTGACGGGAGCCTCGGCGCTCGGGTTGAGCTGGCTGACGATCAGACTCTCGGGCCACTATCTGGTCCTCGGCACCCTCGCCTGGGCCATCGCGCTTTATTACCTGTTCGGCAATGTCGAGTTTCTGGGAGGCTATAACGGCCTTTCTGGAATCCCGGCATTGACCTTGTTCGGGGTATCGTTCGCCGACACGAGGTCCGTCTATTGGGTGGTGTGGACGATCGTCGCGATCGTCATAGTGATGACGGGCAATCTGCTCGACAGCCGCACCGGGCGGGCCCTGCGCGTCGTCCGGCACGCCACCATGGCGAGGAGCTTCGGCATCGACATCTCGAAGCTGAAGACCAAGGCCTTCGTCATCGCCGCGATGTTCGCGGGAGTCTCTGGCTGGCTGATCGCGCACTATCTCGGCGTGGTGAATCCGGGCCCCTTCAATGCCAATGCCTCGATCGACTACATGTTCATGGTCGTGGTTGGCGGCTCATCTCACCTGTCCGGCGCGCTGGTCGGACCTGCGCTCGTCGAATTCCTGCGCAACTGGCTGCGAGAGACGCTGCCGATTCTGGTCGGCGGCTCCAGCCATTTCGAGCTGAGCGTTTTCGGGCTGCTGATGGTCGTGCTGCTGCAGGGCTCGGGCGGCGGCGTCATGAGCCTGGTGAAGCGATATCTGCCGGCCCGGACCAGCACCAAGGTTTTGCCGGGCGGCGAACGCCTGCCGCGGGGGCCGCGGGTCGCCGCCGGCGATGCCCTTCTCTCGGTGAAGCGAGCCAGGAAGCAGTTCGGTGGACTCGTCGCCGTCAATGACGTGAGCTTCGAGGTCCATCCCGGCGAGATTGTCGGCCTGATCGGTCCCAACGGCGCCGGCAAGAGCACGCTGTTCAACGTGATCACGGGCGTGCTGGCGCCGACCAGCGGAGAAATCTGGTTCCGAGGTGAGCGCATCGACACCCTGCCTCCTCACCGGCTGGCCGAGCGCGGCATCGCGCGAACGTTTCAGCATGTCATTATCCAGGCCGACATGAGCGTGCTCGAGAACGTTGCGGTGGGCGCTCATCATCGGGCGGGTGCCGGCGCCGTGGCCTCGATGGTCCGCCTCGATCGTGGCCAGGAGCAGCTGCTGCTGCGCGAGGCGCAGCACCAGCTCGGCACGACCGGCCTCGCTGCCGATGCCGCGGTCGACGCCGGCAATCTGCCGCTCGGCAAGCAGAGGGTGCTCGAAATTGCGCGCGCGATGGCTGCCGATCCGCTCATCCTCCTCCTGGACGAACCGGCGGCCGGTCTGCGCTTCCAGGAGAAGCAGGCCCTCGCCGACGTGCTGCGGGCGCTGCGGGCCGACGGCATCTCCGTCCTGATCGTCGAGCACGACATGGACTTCGTGATGAACCTCGTCGACCGGCTCGTCGTGCTGGACTACGGCCAGCAGATCGCGTCGGGATCGCCGCGCGAGATCCAGAACGATCCCAAGGTGATCGAAGCCTATCTGGGAGGGATCGAATGAACGACACCCTGCTGGAGGCACGCGACATTCACGTCGCCTATGGAAAGATAGAGGCTGTCGCGGGCGTCGCGCTACGGGTCGCGCGCGGGCAGATCGTCACCGTCATCGGCCCGAACGGCGCGGGCAAGAGCAGTCTGTTGAACGCGCTCATGGGACTCGTTCCCTGCTCCGGCGGGCTGTTGCTTGCGGGCGCCGACATTGCCCGGCTGGCGGTCGAGGATCGCGTCGCACGGGGCATGTGTCTCGTGCCGGAAAGCCGCGAGCTTTTCACCGAAATGTCGGTGCTGGACAATCTGATCCTCGGCACCTACGCCCGTTTCCGCAGGGGCGAACGGAATTTCGAAGCCGACATCGAAGGCGTCTATGACCTGTTTCCTCGCCTGCGCGAGCGCAAGGCGCAACGCGCCGGTACGCTGTCGGGCGGCGAGCGGCAGATGCTCGCGATCGGGCGGGCGCTGATGGCCCGTCCGACCTTGCTGATGCTGGACGAACCTTCTCTCGGTCTGGCGCCGCGCATCGTGCGCGAGATCCTTCGCGTCGTCGTGTCGTTGCGGGAGCGTGGGGTCTCGCTTCTCATCGTCGAGCAGAACGCCAGGGCGGCGCTGCAGATCGCCGACTACGGCTATGTGATCGAAGGTGGCCGCGTGGTCCTGGAGGGACCCGCCGCCGAGCTGCAAGCCGATGCGAACGTCGTCGCCACCTATCTCGGAACCGGCGGAAGCAAGACGCCGCTCCCGCCCGGAGCGACCGCGTGATGCCGCCGCGCAGCTATCCACTCAATCCCGCGTGCGGCCGCGCATCGGCGGGCCACCGCCGCGCGTCCCGCAAAATCCCGTCACCACGGACATCAAGGAGCAAGCGATGAACCACATCAACGTATCGAAGGGTGAATACTGGACCGGATCGCCTACGGCCGCATTCGACTACAAAAGCGCGGCGCGCGCCATCCTGCCGCGCCTCGACGCCACCGCCGCGAACAGCGAGCGGCTGCGCCGGCTCGACGACGATGCAGCGGCGGCGCTGCGCCAATCCGGCCTGGCCCGGGCCCTGACTCCCAAGGTGTTCGGCGGCTTCGAACTGTCCCCGAGCGCGCACATCTGGACCTGCGCGGAGCTTGCGCATAGCTGCTCGGCGGCGAGCTGGGTGCTGATGGTCTGCGTCGCCCACGACTACATCATCGGGCGGTTCTCGGAGGAGTGCCAGAAGGAGGTCTATGAGGGTGACCCCGACAATCTGCTTGCCGGCGCGCTGGCGCCGCAGGGGACGATCGAACGTGTCGGCGGCGGATGGCGCCTCAGCGGGCGCTGGCAGTTCGGCAGCGGCTGCGATCATTCGCCCTGGTTCATCCTGGGCGCGAAGGTCAAAAATCCGGAAGCCGACGGCTATCTCAACTACCACGTCATGGTGCCCGCCGCGGACATCGAGATCGACGATACCTGGCACACGCTCGGCATGCGCGGTACCGGCTCCAAGGATCTCGTTGCGCGGGAGGTGTTCGTGCCCGAGCATCGGGCAATGCCGACCTTCCCCACCTTCATGGGCATGAGCCCGCATACCGACAGCCCGCTCTATCGGCTGCCGGTCTATGCCGGACTGTCCTCGATGCTGTCGGGCTCGGTGCTCGGCATGGCCGAGCGCGGCCTCAAGCATTTCATCGAGCGGACCTCGGTCCGTACGACCGCGCACGGCGTGTCGAAGGCGCAGAACGCCAACATGCAGCAGCGGGTGGCCGAAGCCAGCGCCGAAGTGGCCGCCGCGCGACGGCTGCTGGACAACATGTGCGAACGCTTCGACCAGGCGATCGCCGCCGACGCGGGTCTCATGCCCGCGGCCGAACGCGTCCAGTTCCGCTGGGATGCGGCCTATGTGGTCGAGCTCAGCCGTCGCGCCATCGACAGACTGTTCGCCGCCTCCGGTGCGCACGGCGTCTACGAGGGCAGCGACGTCTATCGCGCCTATCGCGACATCAACACGGCCTGCCATCACGCGGTGATCGACTTCGACACCGTGTCCGGACTGCGCGGACAGATCGCGCTTCTGGGCGACATCGGTGAAAACCCGCGCGCGGCACCGCTCGCCTGAGGCTGTGCCAACCTGACGTCCGGTCCGGGTAGAAGGCGGCACGGGCTCGTCCTGCTCGTCCGGCCGGCGTCACCACGCATGCGAACCTGTACCAACGACATCGAGGCAGCGCGATATGACGATAGAGCAAGCCGCTACGATCGGGGAGACGCCGATCTCCCCTGCGGTATTCAAGCAGAGCATGCGCCGTCTGGCAGGCGGCGTCTGCATCCTGGCCAGTGCGAGGGACGGCGAGCGTCACGGCTTGACCATGACGGCCGTGTGCTCGCTGACGCTCGATCCGCCGACGCTGATCGCCTGCGTCAACCGCGACGCCGGAGCCTATGAGACGATGCGTTCGACCCGGCGAGTCAGCGTGAACCTGCTGGGCTCCGACCAGGTCGAGCTCGCGGAGCTGTTCTCGTCCTCGACCATCAGGGGCGCGGAGCGGTTCGAACGCGCCGAATGGGTCGAGATGGCGAGTGGCGTGCCGGCACTGACGGGCGCCCTCGCGGTGCTGGACTGTCAAATCGTGGAGGAGAAAGCAGTCGGTCAGCATTCGGTGCTGTTCTGCGAGGTTAAGGCCGCCCGGCTCGAGAGCGACAAGGATCCTTTGGTGCATTATGATCGCAATTTCTGCGGACTGCTTCCTGTAGTTTGACTCCGGCTTCATGCGCCAAGGAATCATTGTCGAAGCCGGGTCGGTCCTCTGGAGGACAGGCTGTCGAAAAATTTACCGCACCGGCGGGGGCGCCCAGAACCGCCGTTGTCCAGCTTCCCGTTGATTTAGATCATTACGGCAGGCGCCAAGTTCCGGAGACTTGAGATCGAGCAATCGATCATGATGCACCTGAGCCGTGACCGTGTCACGAAGTGCGAAAGCAGCATCACGTCGGCTGTATATCGTTAGCAAGCTCTTCAACCGCCTCCGCAGGGCAGGTAAGGGCGGTCGAGGGAGTATTGGACAGATGAGCCGCCTCCACAAAGAGACCCACCTCGTTGCGCGCATCGGCTGGTTGAGAGCGGCGGTGCTCGGCGCCAATGATGGGATCATATCAACCGCCAGTCTTATCCTAGGAGTAGCGTCAGCTGCCGTCTCCCGAAGCGATGTTCTCTTGACCGGGGTTGCCGGGCTGGTTGCCGGCGCGATGTCCATGGCAGCCGGCGAATATGTTTCCGTCAGTTCGCAGTCGGATACGGAGCATGCCGACCTCGCGCGCGAGAAGCGCGAGCTGGCGGGCGATCCGGTGTCCGAGAGGGAAGAGCTTGCTCAGATTTATGTCGCGCGAGGCGTCGAGCCCGATCTCGCCCGTGAGGTTTCGAAGCAATTGATGGCAAAGGACGCCCTGGGTGCGCACGCCCGGGATGAGCTGGGCATTTCGGAAATCAGCACCGCTCGTCCGGTGCAGGCGGCATTGGCATCGGCCGCGACCTTCTCCGTCGGAGCGGTAGCACCGCTTGCGCTTGTCCTGGTTTCGCCGTCCAACGTGTTGATTCCGTCCGTCGCTGCAGGTTCGTTGCTCTTTCTGTCACTGCTTGGCGCGATCGGTGCCAAGGCAGGAGGCGCCGGCCTGTTGAAGCCAACCATACGAGTGGCATTCTGGGGCGCCTGTGCGATGGCACTGACGGCCGGAATTGGCGCAGTTGTTGGCAAGGTTGTGTAAGCGCTCCTTTGCGGAGCCTTTGTCACAGCGCGCCGCTGCGTCACGAGGGGAAATCGGCCGGCTGCACGTCGATGCGATCGGCGTGCCGCGACCAGTCTCCAATCTCCCGAAACTCGCAGAATTGCTGTTGAGCCAGTAAGGTCGCCTCGGCTGCATCACGTGCATCGACATCGACGATGCACTGACAGATTTCGCAGGATTTTCCCTGGTCGCCGATAACGTTCTTGAGGAAGCGGACCGTGAAGTGGGCCATGGATACCTCGTTCGTTATGGTGACATGCCGGGATGCAGGTTAATAGACGAAGGCTCGAGTTTCCAGCAGGTGATCATTCACGGCCACAGCGCCGGGTATCGCCTCGGCGGCAACGCGAATGGTCGTGCGTTCGGCGAGCGATGACGCAAAGCCGGTTAACAGGCACAACCACCAGGAGGGGGAGCGTTCGGTCCCGCTCTCGGCCCTGTGCAGCAGATCGCCTTCGCTTACGATGCCGAGCACCTTGTTGTCGGCATCGACGACCGGCACCGCGCTGATCCGCCGTTCCAGCAGGATCTGCGCGACTTGGCGGACGGTTGCGCTTGGTCCGACCGCAACCACGATGGCCATGTAGTCGCAGTTGCCCCCGTAAAGTCGGAGTAGTGCGTGTTTAGATATCGGGCAGTGCAACGACCATGATCGTGCGACGAGTACCCATTTTCGGTCGGATAAGCCCAGTGCTGCGACCAGTAAGTCATTGATTGTTCTCTACCGGTCGCCGTCTCTTAATCAGCGGGTCCCAGGTTCGAGCCCTGGTGCGCCCACCACTCTCTTACGCTGACAACTGATCGCGGGAGTGTCATTCCGACAAGCCACGTTGGAGCAGCGGCCGGCCCGACTCCATCGCGCGCACGGTGCTACCGCTATAGTCATACTCAGTAAGTTGCCCGTCCGCCCGACAGGTCGAACACCGCGCCAGTCGAAAAGGAGCATTCGTCGGAGGCAAGCCAGACGACCAGCGCTGCGACCTCTTCCGGACGGCCGGCACGGCCGAGCGGGATCTTGGCCAGCACGGCCCGGTAGGCTTCATCTGACATCTGCTTGACGAGATCGGTGGCGATCACGGCGGGCGCGATGGCGTTGACGCGGATTTCGGTGCCGGCGAGCTCCTTGCCGAGGGATTTCGTCAGCGCGATCACGCCGGCTTTCGCCGCTGAATAGCGGGTCATGCCAGCATTACCTTCCTTGCCGGCAATGGAGGCCAGGTTGACGATGCGTCCGGCGTTCTGCCGTCGCATCGGTACGACGGCCGCCTTACAGCAGAGGAACGTGCTGGTGAGGTTCACATCGAGCACGCGCCGCCAGTCTGCGAGGCTGTACTGTTCGATGTTGACCGTTGGGCCCGTGATGCCCGCGGCATTGACGAGGATGTCGATGCGGCCGAACCGCGCGAGGAGGCGCGCCATCGCGTCATTGACGGCGGCCTCATCGGTGAGATCGACCCGCGTGTCGGCACCATCTGCGACGTCCCAGACGACCACTTTCGCGCCCACGGAGGCAAGCCGCTCGCGAACGGCCTGGCCGATGCCGCCGCAGCCGCCGGAAATGACGGCGATGCGCCCGGAGAGATCGAGACCGCTCATTTCGTTGCTCCTCTGTCTGCGGCGCGTGCGACAACCTCGTGGGCTGCCGCCAGCGCGCGACGTCCCCATTCCTCGGCGCCGAGCTTGGGTAGCCACTCATCGTTCGGAATCTCGAGGCTCAGCGGAAGGTCGTCCGGCAAGGCGCCGACGAGCCCGGCGAGGTCGATGCCGCCGTCGCCCGGGAGAAGCCGGGCACACCGCGCCGTGTGGATCAGCTCGTCGTTAGTGGCGGGAATCTGTGCGGGCGCGTCACAGAGCTGGGCGTAGCTCAGCAATTCCCGGGGCAGGCTTGCGATATCGTCGAGCGTGGTGGCCGAGCGCGCGGCGTGCAACGCGTCCACCAGCACTCGTCCGTTCGGCTCGCCGGCATTGGTCACGATGCGAAGGGCGGCCTTGGCGTTCTTCACCGCGGTCCACGGCATGAATTCGAGATCCGCGGTGAGGCCGTAGGGCGCGGCGGCACGGCAGAATGTCGCGAACGACTCCGTCAGGCGACCCTCATCCGGATCGTTGCCGGCAACGAGGATGGCACGCGCCTTCAACCTGTCCGCGGTTTCGAGGAAGGCAGCGAAGTGGTCCGCATTGAAATCCACACCCAACCGCGCGATCTCGATATCGAATACCGGCACGCCGGTGCCGTCGATCCGGCGGATGGTCTTGCGCAGCATCGCGGCGTCGGTCGCGAGCGGCGAGAAATCGCCGCCGGGCGCCGCGGGCGCGATGCGAACCCCGATCGCCTGGTAGCCGAGCTTGTTTGCCAGGGCCGCTGCTTCCGGCGGCGCCAGCGGTACCGAGGTGAGATAGGCGAGCGAATAGATGTGGCTCATGGCGATCGCCTCGATTCAGGCCAGCGGCGAGATGGCGGTCGGCAGCGCCAAGATCGAGCGCATGTCGCCGGTCAGCCAGTCCGGCCCGCCCTTTCCGGCTTCGATGCCCACGGTGCGCACAAGGAACAAACCGGTCGCCCAAGCCGGCAACGGGGCGGATCGTCAATATCGCGTCCGCTGCGGCATTTGACTGCTCCGGCGTCGGAGCCACATTTTACTCGGTCAGCAAGGCTTCTGTCGTTCGGATATCGAGACGCCCGGCGTGCATCGGCCTGCTCTTCGCGCTCGGAATGAGTCTCATCATGGGTATGCTGATCGCTTATGCGGAAATTCCGTCGCTACTTGCTACGCTTGCCATTGCGACCCTTCATCTACGGCTTTGGGCGCGCCCACCTCATAGCCGGCACTGACCCTCGTCTATCTGCCGTCCGATATTGGCTCAGCCGCCGCGCTCCAGAACCCCAATCAGCCTAAGAAAGACTTGCAGGCACGCCGGCCTGTGGTATTATTAGAACGGCCGGTCGGATTATTATTAGAGCCCCAGCAGTATGAAGCTGCAAGGGAACTTAGATTGGGAGATTGTGCGATGAACGTCGCGTTGCGCGCGTCGCAGTGGGATGAGTTGATACGAGCGGACCGGGTGCACGGGTCGCTCTACAGCGATCCGGGGATCTTCGAGGCCGAGCTCCAGAACATCTGGTATCGCACTTGGGTCTATGTCGGCCACGAGAGCGAGGTGCCGAACGCGAACGACTACGTCGTCAAGTCGATCGGTCCCCAATCGGTCATCATGACCCGAGACGAGCAGGGGAAGGTCAATCTTCTTCTCAACCGCTGTTCGCATCGCGGCAACCAGGTCTGCTCCTTCGACAAGGGCAATGCGCGCTCCTTTACCTGTCCATTCCATGCCTGGACCTTCGCCAACGACGGGCGTCTGGCCGGCTACGCGTTTCCCGACGGCTATGAGGGCCAGGATCGTTCGACCCTTTCACTCGGGCGCGTTACGCGCGTGGAGTCCTATCGTGGATTCGTATTCGGCTCTTTCGCGGCCGAAGGCCCAACGCTGAAAGAGCATCTCGGCGGGGCCGCCGAGACGATCGACCGGTTGGTACGCACCTCTCCGGAAGGTGAGGTCGAGATCACGGCGGGTTTCCTCAAGCACCGCGTGAAGGCGAACTGGAAGTTCATCCTGGAGAACGAATGCGACGGATATCATCCAGCCTTCGTCCACACCTCGATCTTCGGGGTCGCGGATAGCCTGATCGGCAAGCTTTACGGCGGTACCTCGACCGCGCTGACGCGGGACTACGGCAACGGCCATACCGAAATCGACCTGCGCCCGGAATTCCGCAAGCGCGACCAGCCGATGAGCTGGTTCGGCACCTCGGAGGAGCGCTTGCCGGACTACGCGGCGCGGATGAAGGCGGCCTACGGCGACAAGACCGCACGTGAGATCATGATCGACGGCACGCCGCATGTGATGATCTTCCCGAACCTCTTCATCGCGGAAATCCAGATGTTCGTGATTCAGCCGCTCGCGGTCGACGACAGCGTGCAGCATGTCACTGCGCTACAATTCAAGGGTGCGCCTGACCTGAACCGGCGCCTGCGCCAGCAGACCATGGGCTCGGTCGGGCCGGCCGGATTCCTGCTTGCGGACGACTCCGAAATGTATGAGCGCTGCCATCGCGGCGTGCTGGCCCGAAATCCGGAATGGGTCTATCTCGGGCGCGGTGAGAAGCGCGAGCGTCGCGACGAACTCGGCTTCATCGTGGGCCATGTCACCGACGAGGTGCCCTCGCGCGGGATCTGGAGCCACTATCGCAGGCTGATGGAGCCAGCATGATGCTCTTACGCGAAAGCAGCGCCACGGTGTCGGCCGTTACCGCCTTCATCTACCGGGAAGCGCGTTTCCAGGACGAACATCAGTATGAGGCTTGGGAAAAGCTTTGGACAGACGACGGCATTTATTGGGTGCCGGCCAACGGCGCCGACATCGATCCGGAGAGGGAGATGTCGATCATTTACGACAACCGTTCTCGGATTGCGCTGCGCGTCAAGCAGCTGATGAGCGGCAAGCACTTCACGCAAACGCCGCAGTCGAACCTGCGGCGGCTTGTCTCCAATATCGAACTGGCCGACGAGCAGCCGGGCGCCGACATTGCCGTCGCCAGCAACAGTCTGATCTACGAGTCGAGCCTGCGCGACGACACGCTGTGGGCGGCCCGCAACGATTACAGGCTGCGCTATATCGATGGCGAATTGCGGATGGCCTATAAGAAGGTCACACTGGTCAACAACAGCAAGGCGATCTACACCTTGTCGTTCCTGGTTTAGGAATTTCGCGCCATGATCGACAAGGGACCAGTGTTACTTGACATCGCTGACGGCATCGCGCGGCTGCGGCTCAACCGCCCTGACGCCGCAAATGGTATGAGTGTCGAGCTGCTTTCCGCGTTGTGCGACGCCATCATGGTCTGCCATGGCCATCCGGATGTACGCGCGGTGCTGCTGTCGGGTGAGGGGACGAATTTCTGCGCCGGCGGAGACGTCCGAGCCTTCGCTTCCAAGGGCGAGAACCTGCCGGAGTATATCCGCCAGGCCACCGCATACCTGCAGAACGCGGTGACCGGGCTGCTGCGTCTCGAAGCGCCGGTCATTGCCTCGGTGCAAGGCTTTGCCGCGGGCGGTGGAGGTTTTGGTCTGGTCTGCGCGTCGGACATCGTGATCGCTGCGGAGTCGGCCCAGTTCCTTGCGGGCGCTACTCGGGTGGCGATGGCGCCGGACGCCGGCGTCTCGGTCACACTGTCGCGGCTGGTCGGTCTCCGCCGCGCGATGTCGATCTTGCTCACCAATCCGGTGATCCCGGCGGCTGAGGCGCTCTACCTCGGCATCGTCAACAAGGTCGTGCCCGACAACGAGCTTGCCGATGCCTCGCTGACGCTCGCCAGGGAGTTGGCGGCCGGCGCACCGAAGGCGCTCGCCGCCACCAAGCGCCTCGTCTGGGCCGGTACCGGAACCTCGATCGAGCAATGCCTGTCGGAGGAGGCGCGCACGGTGGCCGAATTGTCCGGCATGGCCGACGCCCGGGAGGGCCTTGCGGCGGTGATCGAACGACGCAAGCCGAAGTTCACGGGGCGCTGACGCGTGGCGATGCCGGGCCAGCTTCCATTCGGGCGGCTCGACGGCCGGCGCGCCTTCATTACCGGCGGCGCTCAGGGGATTGGTGCGGCGATCGCACGCGAGTTTGCCGGGGCCGGTGCGAGCGTCGTGATCGCTGATCTCGACATGGCCGCGGCGTCCTCACTGGCGAGAGCTACCGGTGTGGCGGCCGCCAGGCTTGACGTCAGCGATGCCACGGCAGTGCGAGCGGTCATTGCGCAGCACGGGCCCTTCGACATCCTCGTCAACAATGCCGGGATCGACCAGCACGCCTTCTTTACCGAGACGGCGGAAGATGATTGGGCGAGGCTGCTGGGCGTCAATCTTGTCGGCGTGCTGGTTTGCACCAAGGCGGTACTGCCGGAGATGCAGGCCAAGGGCTTTGGTCGCATCATCAACATTACCTCGGAGGCCGCGCGGCTTGGCTCGAAGGGTGGTGCGGTCTATTCGGCCGCCAAAGGCGGTGTCATTGCGTTCACTAAGAGCCTTGCCCGCGAGAATGCCCGCTTCTCTATCACTGCAAATTCCATCGCGCCCGGACCCGTCCGCACGCCGATGCTCGAACAGGCGATCGCAAAGGTTGGAGACAAGCTGCTGCGCGCGATGACGGAGGCGACTCTGTTGCGGCGGCTCGGTGAGCCCGAGGAAATCGCGTCCGCGGCGCTGTTCCTGGCTTCCGACCAGGCGGCCTATATCACCGGCGAGACCCTCGGTGTCTCGGGCGGCATGGGGCTGGGCGGCTGACATGGCGGACAAGGACAATCTTGCTGAGACGCCGGTCGACCGCGCCATCGCGCGGATCCGCTCGATTTACGGAAGCTGGACCCGCGACACGTCGCTCACACAGATGCGCCGCGATTGGGACGCGGCCTTTGCCGGCTATACGGCGCGGGTCGCTCGCCAGCAGATCGCCGCGCGCGGCGTCGATGGCGAATGGATCGTGCCTGCTCGTGCGCCAAGGGATCGAGCAATCCTGTATCTCCATGGCGGCGGGTTTCGCATGGGCTCCATGGCCTCGCATCGTGACTTGATTGCGCGGATGGCCGAGGCCAGCGGCTGCCGCGTGCTCGCGATCGACTATCGTCTGGCACCGGAACATCGTTTTCCGGCGGCGCTTGACGATGCGCTGCAGGCCTTTGGTTTCCTGCTGTATCAGGGCCTGAAGCCGAAGCAGATCGCACTGGCCGGCGACTCCGCAGGCGGCAATCTCGTGCTCGCGACCATGCTGGCCGCGCGCGATCGGGGCCAGCCACTGCCGGCGGCGGGCGTCTTGATGTCCCCCTGGACCGATCTCGCCGCAACAGGCGCGAGCTACGAGAGCCGGGCGGAAGCCGACCCGATTCACCAGCGCAAGATGATCCTGGCGCTTGCTAAGAGCTATCTGGGCGAGGAGGGCGATCCATGCCATCCGCTGGCGTCGCCACTCTACGCCGATCTCACGGGCTTGCCGCCGCTTTTGATCCAGGCGGGAGATCGGGAGATCGTGAGGGATGACGCGGTGATGTTTGCCGACAAGGCGAAGGGCGCAGGCATCGACGTCAGGCTCGAGATCTTCGAAGGCATGATCCACGTATTCCAGATGTTTCCCGACATTCCGCAAACGCAAGAAGCGATTGCCGCGATCGCGGATTTTCTCCGCAAGGAACTTCACATCGAGGCCGGGGAGCCCGCCAAATGAATGTCATGCCTGCCGATCCGTGCAACTTCACCGATGCCGAATTTTGCTTCTCCGATCCGCCCGGCCTATCCGAGGAGATTCGGCTGCTGCGTAGCCAGGTCCGGCGCTTCGTCGAGAAGGAGGTGATCCCCAGCGGCGAACAATGGGAACGCGCCGGCAAGATTCCGCGCGAAGTTTTCCACCAGATGGGCGCGCTCGGCTTCCTCGGCATGCGGCATGAGACCGAATACGGCGGGACCGATATGGGGCCGCTGTCCTCCATGGTGTTCGCGGAAGAGCTGGGACGCTCGACCTTCGGCGGCTTTACGTCGTCGACACTGGTGCATTCCGATATGTCGGCGGTCCACATCACGCTGCGCGGCACGCCCGAACAGAAGCGAAAATATCTGCCGGCCATCATCCGCGGCGAAACCATCTGCTCCATTGCGGTGACCGAGCCCGACGCCGGCTCCGACGTCGCGGGGCTGAAGACCAGAGCGAGGCGCGACGGCGACTCCTGGGTGATCAACGGTTCGAAAATGTTCATCACCAACGCGGTCTATGGCGACATCCTGATCGTTGCCGCGCGCACCGATCCGGAGGCAAAAGGCAGTCGCGGGATCTCGCTGTTTATCGTCGAGCGCAATACGCCGGGCATCTCGGCGACCAAACTCGACAAGCATGGCTGGCTCTGCTCGGACACTGCCGAAATCGCCTTCCAGGACGTCCGCGTGCCCGCCGAGAACCTGCTTGGCGAACAAAACAAGGGCTTTTACGGCATCATGGAGACGTTCCAGAACGAACGCATCTGCATTGGCGGCATCTGTGCCGGTGAGTCCGCGAAGGCAATCGAGCTGACGACAAACTATGTGAAGACACGCTTGGCGTTCGGCGGCCCGCTCTGGAACCAGCAGGCAGTGCGGTTGAAGCTCGCGCAACTCGCGGCCAAGGCCGCCGCCGCGCGCCAGCTCGCCTATCACGCCGCCGAGCTCGCCGAGGCCAGGCAGCCTTGCCTCCGGGAGGTCTCGATGGTGAAGGCGCTGTCGCCGGAGGTGCTGCACGAGGTGGTGCACGGTTGCCTGCAGCTCCATGGCGGCACCGGCTTCATGCGTGGCACGCCGATCGAGCGGATGGCGCGCGACGCGCGGGTGCTCACCATCGGCGGCGGCGCCACCGAGGTCATGCTGGAAGAGGTCGCAAAGCGGATGTGAGAGGCGACCCAGCCGCTCGATCCGGAGGCTGACCGGCTTCCGTCCGGCCTCACTTCACCGGCTTGAAGCTCAGCGTCGCCGCGTCGGACTGCATGATCTGTAGCTTCTGGTTCGAGAATCGCACGCCGGGACCGAAGCTGATCGGGGCCATCACGCCGGTTTCGACGTCCTTGGTCTTTTCCAGCTCGGAGATGGTGCAAGCCCAGGTCAGATCCTTGCCGCAGCGCCCGATGGCCGCGAGCAGCACCTTCGCCGCCGCATAGCCGGTCATGGTATAGCGGTTGATGCCTTTGGACTCGGCCTCGGTGACCAGCGGCTTGGCTTTCTCCAGGAAGGTCTTGCCGGCCTCGCTGGCAAACGGTTCGACATAGTCGACGGCATAGATGCCATTACCGGCCGGACCCATCAGCTTCAACACGGGTTCGATGCGGCCGGGCCAGAAGATACCGGTCACCGGCTTGATGTTGAGCTTCTCCAGTTCCTTCATCATCGCGATGTTCTCGGCGATGATTCCGCCGGCGAGAAACACCTCCGCGCCGGAATCCTTGAGCTGCAGCATGTCCGACGAGAAGTCCTGCTGGCCCTTCTTGTAGTTGCCGCTGTAGACAACCTTCAGCTTCTTGCTCTTGACCACGGAATCGAAGCCATCGCGCACGGTGATGCCGTAGTCGTCGTCCTGCGTGATCAACCCCCACTTTTTGCCCGGGTTCTTGTCGGCCAGGAAGTTCACCAGATGGATGATGCCTTCCTCATAGGACTGGCCGACGACGAAGACGTTTTTGCGGGCGGGCTCCCAGAGCAGCTTGACAGGCGCGACATCGATGACGGTCGGGATGCCGGCCTTCTCCAGCACGGGCATCACCGCGATCGACTGGCCGGAGCCGGAGATGCCAAGCAGGGCGAAGACCTTGTCAACCTCGATCACCTTCTTGACGCCCTGGATGGTGCGAGCGGTGACATAGCCGTCGTCTTCCAGCACATATTTGATCTTGCGGCCATTGATGCCGCCAGCGGCGTTGGCCTCCGCGATCGCGATCTTGTGGCCGATCGAGGCGGCGACTCCGAGCAGGGCTGGCGGCCCGGTCAGCGGTTCAACGTCGCCGATCACGATCTCAGTGTCGGTGACGCCGGGATCGGCGGCCAATGCCGTGCCCGAGAGCAGTGCGCTTGCGAGCAGCATTGAAGCGGTCGCCAGGTGATTCCTCATTGCCTTTTCCTCCCTTGGTCTTGATTGTTCTGTTTGTCAGTAGCGAAGCGGCCAGTGGACCCAGGCTCGCCTGAGGTCGTGCCAGGCGCCGACCAGGCCGCGCGGCTGGAAGCGCAGGAACAGGATGATGACGAGGCCGTAGAGCATGCTCTTGAGCTCCTGCGCGCCGGTCGTGAACATTGCGTCCATCTGCGTACTCATCAGGCTGAAAGCGAGCCGGGTCGCCTCCGGCAGCAGCACGATCAGGACTGTGCCGAGCACAGCGCCCAGCGCCGAGCCCAGTCCGCCGACGATCAGGATCGCCAGCGCCTCGATCGACAGCAGGAAAGGAAAGCCCTCGACACTGACGAAGGAGAGATAGATGCCGTAGAGCGCGCCCGCGAGACCTGTGATGAAGGCTGACGTGACGAAGGCAAACAGCTTGTAGGCGTGCAGGTTGATTCCCATCGCCCGTGCGGCGATGTCGTTGTCGCGGATCGCGACAAAAGCGCGACCCACGCGGCTGCGGCGGATGTTGAGGGTCGCGAACAGGGTCAGCATGGCAAATACGAGGCAAAGCTGCGTGAAGGCGACGTCGCTGTCGAAGCTGATGCCAAAGATCTCCGGCCGTAACACTGCGATGCCGCGGGCGCCGTTGGTGAGCCAGCGCGCCTCGAGGATCACGGTGTTGATGATGAAGGAGAACGCGAGGGTGGTGACCGCGAGGTAAAGGCCTTTCAGCCGCAAGGACGGCGCGCCGACGATGAGGCTCGCCAGCGCCGGCACGATGCCGGCGCCGAGGAAGCCCACCAGCGGTGGCAGATGGTACTTGGAGACCAGGATCGCATATGCATAGGCGCCGGTGACGAGGAAGCCGACATGGCCAAGCGAGATCAGGCCGGTATAGCCCGTCAGGATATTGAGGCCGAGCGCGCCGACCGATGTGATCAGGATGATGGTCAGGAACGACAGGGCGTAGGCGTTCAGGGCGTAGGGTACGACGATCAACGCGAGCACCAGAACCGTCGACCACAGCCAGACCGGCGGTGAATCGATCAGCGCGACGAGCTCGCCATAGCTTTGCTTGTAATCGCCCGTGCGCATGGCGCTAAACCCTCTCGATGTCGCGTTCGCCGAAGATGCCGAAGGGCCGGATCATCAGCACCACGATGATCATGGCGAAGCCCGCGACCTCCTTCATGCCGGAGCCGATATAGCCGCCTGCGAAATTCTCGGTGAGACCGATCAGAAGTCCGCCGACGCCGGAGCCGAGCACCGCATCCAGGCCGCCGAGGATGGTTGCCGGAAAGGCCTTCAGCCCGAGCTGGAACATGGCCGGCGACAAATCGTAGGACAGGGCGAAGAACACGCCGCCGATGCCGGCGATGGCAGAGGATGCTGCCCAGGCCAGCGCGTGGATCCTGGTGGCGCTGATGCCCATCAAGAGCGCGGTGCGATCATCGGCCGCGACCGCGCGCATGGCAACGCCGATCTTGCTGTAGCGGAAGAACGCCCAGATCGCCGCAAGCAAAAGCAGCAGTGTGATGATCACCGCGATCTGACCGGTGCGGACCCCGATGCCCGCGACGCGCACGATGTCGCGCCCCATGCCGATGTCGAGGCCGTGCGGATAGGCATCCCAGATGAAGTTGATCGAGGAGCGCAGGATCACGGCGAGCCCGATCGTCACCATCACGGTTGCGAAGATCGGCTCCCCCAGCATCGGGCGCATCACCACGCGTTCGATCACGAGGCCGAGAACGATAGCGGACAGGATTGCCGCCAGCGAGACGATGACGACGTTGCCGCTGATCGTGGTCGACACCGTCCAGGCGATATAGGCCACGATCATGGTCATCTCGCCCTGGGCGAAATTGACGAGGCCGGTAGACTTGTAGATCACCGCGAAGCCCATCGCGATCAGGCTGTAGATGGCGCCGATCGCCAGCCCGGAAATCAGGAGCTGCACGAAATACTGCATCAGGCCTCCGGCTTGTAGATGATGGCGAGTTCGCGCGAGAACTTCCTCTCGATCATGGCCCGGCGGACCTTCTGCGTGGCCGTGAGCTCTCCGTCGTCATGGTCGAGCTCCTTCTCCAGGATCGCGAAGCGCCTGATGTTCTCGACCCGGGCGAAGCGCTTGTTGGTCTCGTTCACGATGCGCTCGACCAGTTCGTTGACCTCGGGTAGCTGCGACAGCGACTTGTAGTTGGTGTAGGGGAGGGCGTGGTCGCGCGCCCAGCGGCCGACATTGTCGTAGTCGACCTGGATAATGGCGCCGAGATACTTCTTGGCCTCGCCGACCACGATGGCCTCCTTGATGTATTCGGAGTCCTTCAGTGCGTTCTCGATCTCGGACGGCGCGATGTTTTTGCCGCCGGCAGTGATGATGATCGCCTTCTTGCGGTCGACCACCGCGATCTCGCCGTTGTCGAGAAGCTCGATGATATCGCCGGTGCGCAGCCATCCCCCCGGTTCGAGGGAAGCGGTGGAGGCCTTCTCGTCCAGGAAGTAGCCCTTGAAGACACCCGGGTTGCGCAGCAGGATTTCGCCATCGGCATCGAGCTTCCACTCGGTCTGCGCCATCGGCACGCCGCAGCCGCCGATCCGGTGATGGCTCCCGGTCTGGACAAAGGCGACGCCGCCGGACTCGGTGAGGCCGTAGCCCTGCGAGACGGGTCGGCCGATGATGTCAAAGAAGCGCAGGGTTTCCGGTGAGATCGAGGCGCCGGCGCACAGCCGGTGGCGGCTGTACGCGAAGCCGAGGTGGCGTTGGATATTGCGGAACATCAAGAGATAGAGCGCGGCGTAGGCGAGGCGGTCGCGCCAGCCTGCCTTGCCGGCTTCCCGGCGATCCGACAGCTTGCGGCCCAAGGCAAGACAAGCCCTGGTCAATCTCTGCCTGAGCTTCCCGCTCTCGCCAAGCCTGAACAGAAAACCCTGTTGAAGCTTCTCATAGATGCGCGGAACGCCGACGAAGAAGGTTGGCGCAATCTCGCGGATATTGATCGCGACGGTGTCGATCGATTCGGCGAAGCTGACCACGCCGCCGAGTACGAGATGAGTGACCTCGCCGTAGCAGCGTTCCGCCACGTGGCACAGCGGCAGGTAGCTCACGGCCTCGAACGGCCTGTCGGCGATCCCGACGCTTTCCGCATACGCAAAGGCGGCGTAGACCAGGTTGCGGTGCGTGAGCATCGCGCCCTTGGGCGGGCCGGTGGTGCCGGAGGTGTAGACCATGATGCAGACGTCGTCGGGCGAGGCTTGCGCGATCAGCCGATCCAGCGTCGCATCGGCCTCGGGGGTCTTGCGGACATAGGCGTCGCCGAGCTCGCACAGCGATTCGAACGACATCAGGTTTGACCGGCGATAGTGCCGCATACCCTTGATGTCGACGCAGACGATCGCCTCGACGTCAGGCAGTCCGCCATTGTTGGCCATGGCGTCCATGACCTTGTCGGTCTGCTCCTGGTCGCCGGTCACGACGACGCGGGAGCCCGAGTGCTTGACGATGTATTGTAGTTCGACCCAGGGATTGGTCGGGTAAATGCCGACGGCGACGGCGCCGATCATCTGGGCGCCGAGGTCGGCGTAGAACCATTCTGGCGTATTTTCGCTTGCGATTGCGACGCGGTCGCCGGGCTTAATGCCGAGCGAGAGCAGGCCGAGCGCGACCGCGCGAGCCGTGCGGTAATAGTGGTTCCAGGAGTACGGATTCCAGATCCCGTAGTCCTTCTCCCGTAGCGCGATCGCGTCGCCATGCATGGCAGCACACCGCTGGAGTAGCTGCGGAATTGTGATCGTGGCGTCCTTGAGCGCCGACTGCAATGTGTTCGCCTCGGTGCGTACGGCAGGCACGGCATCGGCCGGCGCGGCAGAATGAACGGTTCGCAGCGTGTCGATGGTTGACATCAGGCGCCCACCTTCAGCCCTCGTTCAGCGCGATGGCCGCCAAGATAGGCCTCTTTCACCGCGGGGTTGTCGCGGATCTCGGCCGGCATTCCCTCCGCGATCTTGCGCCCGAAATTGAGCACATGGACGCGGTCCGAAATGTCCATCACGATTCGCATGTCATGCTCGATCATCAGCACCGTGATGCCGAGCTCGTCCCGGATATCCAGCACGAAGCGCGCAATGTCCTCGGTCTCTTCCTGGTTCATGCCTGATACCATTTCGTCGAGCAGGAGAAGTTTCGGCTCGCAGGCCAGTGCGCGGGCGAGCTCGACGCGCTTCTGCTGCCCATAGGAGAGGGTGCCGACGATGGCATCGCGGATGTGCTCGATCTCGAGAAATTCGATGATGTGCTCGACGCGGCGGCGGGCCTCGATCTCTTCCTTCCGGGTGCGGCCGAAGAAGATGACGGCGTCGAGCACGTTTGTGCGCAGATGGGTGTGGCGGCCGGTCAGGATATTCTCCACCACGGTTCCGTGCTTGAACAGCGCCAGGTTCTGGAACGTGCGCCCGATGCCGACGGCGGGAAAGCGGCACGGCGAAAGGGTGACAAGATCGATGTTGTCGAACACCATGCGGCCGCCGCTCGGCCGCAGCACGCCGGAGATCATGTTGAACAGGGTGGTCTTGCCGGCGCCGTTCGGGCCGATAACGCTGCAGATTTCGCCGGGCACCACGGTGAGGCTGATGTCGGCGAGCGCATGCAAGCCCCCGAATCGCTTGCTCAAGTTTTCGACCGTGAGCAACGCCGTCATGACAGCCACCGCTTGCGCCGCTTGTAGTGCTTGACGTCGCGCAGGCTCTTGCGGCCGGAGGCAGAGACGCCAAGATAGAATTCCTGCACGTCCTCGTTCGAGACGAGCTTCTTCGCGATGCCGTCGAGCACGACGCGCCCGGTCTCCAGGATGTAGCCGTAGTCGGCGATCTCGAGAGCGCGCTGCGCGTTCTGCTCGACCAGGAGAACGGTCATCTTCAGCTCGTCCCGCAGGCGTACGATGACCTCGTAGATGCGATCGATGATCAGCGGCGCGAGCCCAAGCGAGGGCTCATCCAGCGCGAGCAGGACCGGATCGGTCATCAGCGCGCGGCCGATTGCCAGCATCTGCTGTTCGCCGCCGGACATGTAGCCTGCGATCTGGTCGCGGCGCTCGAAAAGCCGTGGGAAGAGGGCAAACACCTTGTCGCGCCGCTCGCGCGCTTCGGCTGTCGTCCTGGTATAGCCACCCATCAGCAGGTTCTCGTCGATCGTCAGGGCCGGGAAGATGCGCCGCCCCTCCGGCGCCTGGACGATGCCGCGGCGAACCAGCTCATCCGGCCTGAGGTGGTGGACGTCCTCGTTGCGGAAGCGGATCACGCCGTTCTCGATCACGCCTTCCTCGGTGTAGAGGATGCCGGACATGCCCTTCAGCAGCGTCGACTTGCCGGCACCGTTGGAGCCGAGCAGGGCGACGATGCCGCCTTCGGGCACTGCGATCGAGACGTCGCGCACCGCCTCGATGGCATTGTCATAGACGATCCGGATGTTGCGGAATTCGAGCAGCGCTGCGCGCTCAGGCGTCGCCTGCGAGCTCGTCGTGTCCGCCTGTACTGTGACCGGCATTGATCTCAAATCCCGACAGCCTGCTTCTTCTGGCGTGACGCAAGTATCGCGTCGGTGACCAGTTTCGCCGTCTCGGCGCAGGCTTGCGTTCCGCCATTGCCATATTCCTTCACGGCATCGCCGACGCACCAGAGGCCAGCGATGCCGGTTTCTCGGGGCAAATCGTAGCCGGCACAGCTCCGCTGCGCCGGCCAGTCGTCGCGCATCACTCGAATGGAGAGAATTCTTGCCTGGTCGAAACTGGAAAACTGCTCGCGCAGGTCGGCAAGCGCCAGCTCGACCTCGGCGTCCGAGTCAAAATCGCCGAGCGCCGGGACCGGCACGGCGTAGGCGACATAGAGGTTCCAGCCTGGAGGGGCGAGCTCCGGGCAGGTCGCGGTCAGGTTCGCCATGTTGCACAGGCGCCGGGTCTTGCCGAAGGTGACGATGCCGGGGTGAACCATCAGCGGTTCGCGGCTTGCGATATTGATGACGATGTTGGCGGCCGGGCGCAGGTCGTGACGGACTCTTTCGACGTAGTCGGGCGGGAATGCCGCTTCTCCAGCGAGCGCCACCGTAGCCTTCGGACCGGCATTGCTGATCACGATCTCCGTGTCGATCCGCATCTGTTTTCCATCGCGCGTCACCGTGACGCCATCGACGCGGCCGTCGATGGTGTGGATCTTCACAGCCGGCGTGCCGAGCCAGATTTCGCCATTGCGCGCGATGGCTGTGCCCAGCGCATTCCATACGCCGATCGTGCCTTGCGGGCAGAAGCCGAACCGCTTGAATGCGCCCTTGCTGGTGAAATAGGTTAGAAACGCGCGCGCCGGCAGCTCGGCCGCATTGCAGGCAAAGATCGCCGCACAGAGATTGCGGAAGAGCGCATGCACCGTTGCGTTGTTGGTGTAGCCCTTCAGCCAGTCCTCGGTCGATTGCCGTCCGTCAGGCAGGTTGCCGGAGCGCGCATCGGCGAATTTTTCGAGGATCCGGGAGGCTTGCTTGGTCAGTTGTCCCAACAGCAGCGACCAGCCGCCGCGACCGACATCGACCAGCTTGCCATCGATTAGGAAGGAGCTCGCCGGCTCGGGCGCCCGGATATTGAGAGAGGCACCGACCGTATTGAAGGTTTCCTCGAAAACCCCGCCGAACTCGATCGCGATCGCGCCGATGTTGACCTTGAATCCGTCGATCTCCTCGGTTGAGGCGCGGCCGCCGAGACGCATCTTGTCGTCGACTACAAGCGTGCGCAGTCCGCCATGAGCAAGCCGCGCAGCTGCGCAAAGGCCGCCTGCGCCGGCCCCGACAACGACGGCGTCGAACCGTTGATCAGCCACCAGAAACCTCCCCGTGCGCCGCCGGTTGATCCCAGCGTCCTTGATTGCTGGAGGGAGGATATTATAATCCGACTGTCCGTTCAAATTATTTTTTGATCTGGATCAAACTGATTTGTCCGGAGACCGGCTGGCCCCGCACGGCGCGCGTTGCGCATTGCATTGGTATACAAGGTCTCCTGTCTGCCGGATTCGCTCGGCGGCAGCTGAGAGGCGAGAGACTTGCATGGCGCGGACGCGATCGGAGAACTACGACGACATTCACCGCGGGATCATGAACGCGGCCTGCGATCTGTTTGCCAACCAGGGATACATGCGGGCTTCGATCGGGGAGTTGGCCGATGCGTGCAAATTGTCGCGCGGCGCCCTCTATCACTATTTCGAGTCCAAGGAGGCGATCCTGTTCGCAATCCTCGACGCGCATGTCCGTCAGATGATCGCGGATGTGGAGACGGCGATCGCCGGCAAATCGACGACGCTCGACCAATTCCGCGCCGCGATCCGCGCGATCGTCGAGCTCAATGCCCGTTCGTCGCAGGAACAGCGCCTTATTCTCAATGATCTGTCTTTCCTCAGCGAAGCGGACCAGCAGACCATCAAGACACTCGAACGTCGGATCGTCGAGATGATTTCCGATCTTCTCGTTCAACTCGACAGGCAAGGCAAGATCGTCAAACGGACGAAGAAGATCTACACAATGATGCTCTTCGGTACCCTGAATTTCAGCCACACGTGGTACGATCCGAAAGGCGGCATCGGGCCGGCCGAATTTGCCGACATGGTGGTCGACCAGTTCCTCTACGGAATCACGACCCAGGCATCGCCGTCGGACTTGTCGGCACGACAGCGGCAGCGAGCGTAAGGCTTGGCCGTCAGTCCCGGTCGAGGCTTTCGCGGCGAACTGCGGAAAGATTTCGGCGACGATCGGTCCATCGCTGCGCCAGGAGTGGCAGCCTTCGATGAAGAATGGGCAATCGGTGACGTCGCGCTGATGTTCGGAGGAATCGCGACCTTCCGGCGTCTGGCCGTATGACATTGCCTGAAACAGCGTGGTGACGCCTGGGCTCAACATCACGCCACAAGGGCGCACAGTCTATGACAATATCAAGAAGGTGATCAGTTGGACGTTGCCCACTAATGCCGGGGAAGCGACGACGATAATCGCCGCACTGTTTCTCGGCATGGCCCTGCCCGTCACAGCGGTGCAGATTCTATGGATCAACCTGATCACCGGAATCACTCTCGGCGTCGCGCTCGCGTTCGAGCCGACCGAAGACGACACGATGAAGCGGGCGCCGCGGTCACGGAAAGAGCCGCTGCTTACCGGTGCGCTGATCTGGCATATCATCCTCGTCTCCGCATTGTTCCTTGCGGCAGTCTTCGGTATGTACACCTATGCGACTGACAGAGGACACGCCCCCGCCCCCGACCTCGCCCGAACCATTGCGCTGAACACGCTTGCCTTGTCCTTGGGGAGTGCAACCATCAGATCCAACAGTGTGAGCTCGCGCGCGAGCGGAGACTCTGGATCTGCTTCGCGGGTAGAGACTTGCGAATAGGGCGTTGCGGCTTTGTGTTCAGCTCGAACTTGAGCTTCTTCGGCAGCATCTCGAGATTCTTGGCCGCGATCCGTTTCGCGGTCATGCCACCTTCATGGATCGCGATGTACCGCCAACCGCCTACGGTCGCAGACAAGTTGTAGAGCGGCAGGGAGCCCTCTGGTGTACTTCGGCAGGTGGAGATCACCGTCGATCTCTACGAAGTAGCCAAGCAACACGAGTGCGTTCTTCAAGCCGCTCGACCATGACCGGGGCCGCTCTACACACTTCGTCATCGCCGCCGATCCGCTAAGAAGCCGCGAGTAGGATGACCGCAAGCCATATACAAGATAAGAAAGGCCGTCCGATCCTGTGATCGGTCATTTCGCTGGATCCCTTCTTTGGCGAACCGACCGCTCAGCTTTTTGTGGCCGTTTTCGAGAGCTCAGCTTCCACGCCGACTGCGCACGCCCTGGCGAATGAATGGTCCATACTCGTGGCGGCAACGGTCTTCACGTATTCGCTGATGAGGTTGTCCCTAGAATAGGACCCCGCCGCCTTGAACTTGGCGACGGCGCCCTCGGCCGCTGTGAACTGCGCCACGCATATCGGGACCAGAACAGACATCCGACCATTGGTCTCAGCCGTTGCGGTCATAGTTTTGGCAGTGCCGCCAGTGACCCAGCCGCCCCAGAAAAATCCGATCGTTATCGCACCAACAGCGCCGAAAGCGATTCCCTGGAGAAAGCGTGTCCGCGCCTCACCTTGCAGAATGTCGGGCATTTTCATGATGGTCTCCTTTTTTGCGCACAAGCCGGTTCGCAGCCGCAGACGCCGCTTGCGTCCGTGCTTGGCAAAACATCCGTCTCTGTGAGATTGCGCCTTCCGATGGCACGCTAGCTGCCGCTACGAGGACGAGCAGCGACTTCGGAAGTCACCGCTTCATGGACAGCTTCAAGGCGAACAACTGCCACCTTGTCGTTCAACAGTAGGGCTTTGTCCTGGTGCTGTACAGCACCATCTTGGTCTCAAGTCCAAAGGTTCGCGCGCCATCGTCTCTGGAGTAAGGTCTCAGGTCGTGATCGCAGTTATCAGCGGCTGAACCGAAAATGCTCTCGTCCACTGGTGGCACAATCAAAAAAGCCTCCGTGAGAGCGACTTTCTACATTTGCAATCATTGAGCGCTATGGGAGGGGCGCTTTTCAGATCCAGGATAACAAGATCAAATAAAACATTCGTGCAGAAGACGTTCGACCCAATCACAGCGGTCTTCTGTCTGTCATTAGTGGGACGACACCTGTTTGATTGGACTTGATTGGACATCGGTTCCTGTAGCTAGCTCAAACGTCCCCACGAGCACCCGATGGTGAACCTCTCCGGCCTGTGCTCAGACCCATGAATAGCCGGGATTTTGCTGGCATCCTCTCGAGGCTGGAGAAGCGCCGTCCGTAGTTATTTCGAACGGGCGACGGAGCTTTTTTGCATCGTCCCAATCTGCCGCCGCACCGGGGCGCGAAGCGGACTTGGTCGGGAGCCGCATTATGCGTCCGCTACGGCCAATAATAGACCATTGATGTAGCCCTGGGATACGGCCCAGGCCGCCCCGCTCATAGGGAAGTCGATTGTCCGCGCAATCAGGACATTGCTTGCATCAGGGCTGCGATATGAATCGTCGCAAAATTGGTATAGGTGTCGGAGACGGCGTAGGGCAGAATAATCAGGTCATGGTGCCGCATCGCGCCACACGTATAGACCACGTTGGGAACGTAGCCCTCGCGCTCGGATGGCTCCGGATGCAGCAAAGGTTCACTTGCACGACCCAGCACCTTGGATGGGTCCTTCTTGTCCAGCAGGGCGGCGCCGATCGAATATTTTCGAACGGGGCCGACACCGTGCGTGAGCAACAGCCAGCCTTCATCGAGTTCGATCGGCGAACCGCAGTTTCCAATCTGCACGAACTCCCAGGGAAACTGCGGCTTCAGGATGGCTTGGCCGCCATTCCATTGGTACAGATCGTCTGAATAAATCAGATAAAGGTTCTCGTTGTCCTGGCGCGCGATCATGGCGTATTTGCCGTCAATCTTGCGCGGGAATAGCGCCATGCCCTTGTTGCGCGCCGCGGTCCCTTGCAGCGGCGACATTCGAAATGACAGGAAGTCGCGCGTTTCGATCAACTCCGACTGTATCGCTCTGCCGGTATAGGCGGTGAAGGTCGCGTAGTACGTCTTGCGATCACCATCGATAAATTCGACGAAGCGGGCGTCTTCGATGCCTTGGGATTGTGATTCCGTGACCGGAAATATCACGCGTTCGCTGATGTCCTGTTCTTCTTTGAACGTGATTTCAACCGTTCCGCCTGATGATCCGGGCATGTGGCGTCCGACCCGGGGACTGGAGGCCAATCGCGCGGTCGGATCGACCGCCAGGCTGCCGTCGGCTGCGATGGTGCCACTGCGAAATGTCAGCGAAGATACGTGCCCTTCGCCAACGGCCCGGAGACTGAGAACAAAGCGCAGGCCGTCTTTCGGCGCGCCTGACTGGTCAGGATGCGGTACGATGCTGGGATTGAACAGGGCAGACGCCTCGAACGAATATTCGTTCAGGAAATAGGCCCCGATCAACTGGCGCTGAATGGTCGAAAAAGCGCCGTGAGCCGCCAACGCCCGCTCCATCTCATCGGCGCGGAACTCGAACGTCTCCAGCAGGTTGCGGTGCCGGCCCTGAAAGTTCGCCAATACGTCTGCCAAAAGGTTGGCGGTGACTTCCGGGTCCAGGGCCAAAACCCGTTCTACGATGTGGTTGGCGCGGGTCTTGTCGGTCGGGTTGAGATCGCGCGGTTCAGTTGCCGGCTTGAACGGGCGTACGATCACGCGCGCAGGATCGGGGCGCAGATAGAGCGCTTGCCGATGCAGGAATCTGGCTTGCGACAAGATGTCCTCGGACCGCTGGAGGGGCAACTGAAGTTCAGACGCCGATGACGCGAAGCGCCACCGGCGGTGTCACGCTGACATTGACGCGCGCAAGCTGACGAATATCCGCAAGACCGAGCAAATAGGACACGACGGACTCGCCGCCGCGGTTTTCGTTGGCTCGGTCGGGATGCAATCCATCCCGGCAGCTGCCGGTCTCGGGATCGACGAGTGCGATCGACAAATCGTTGTGGCCAAGAAACCAGGCGAAAACGTTGGTCGCAATCGCTTTCCATTCGGCGTCGCCTTCCGCGCGCCAGGCGGTCAGGCAGGCCGCGATCGTTGCCGCTGCCTCGACCGGCTGCTGGTCGAACGCGCGAGGCGCTTGGCGCGGCTCACCGAAGCCCGCAGTGCCAACGGGGCGGAAATGTCCGGCCGAAGCCGTTTGCTGCGTCATCAGCCAACGCAAGGATCGCAATCCGGCAGCGAGGTAGTCGGGTGCTTGCGTGGCCATGCCCGTAATAATCAGGGCTTGCGACAGGCGAGCATTGTCATACGCCAGGCCTTCCTCGAACCACGTCCAGCCCGGCGTCTCGACGGAAGCGAAGGCCACCATCAACCTGTCGGCCAGAGCATGCCGGATCTCCCGGGCGCGCGCATCATCGCGAACGACGGCGCAATAGCCGTCCAGACCCAGCAGGGTGAATGCCAATGCGCGGGGCGAACCAAAGGCCTCGACGACAGGCAGTGCCTCGGCAAACAATCCGGCAGCCCATCGGCGTCGTGACGGGCTTGCATCCCTGCGTGCGCACTCACCCAGGGCCCATAATGTTCGCCCGTGGCTGTCCTCGGAGCCGCGGTCTTCGAGCCAGCTTCGATCAAAGCCCATGAAATTGCGAAACCGTCTGGTGTCGGGATTCCACGCATGCTGAACGAACGCGGCAAAACGAGCCGTCAACACTTCGGACAGACGCGTCTCGCCGGGATTGTTGAGGGCGCACGCCAGCAGCAAGGCACGGGCATTGTCATCCACGCAATAGCCGTGAGCCCGATCTGGCACCGAATGGACGGCGTGCTGGAACAGGCCGGTATCGTCGCACATCGAAAGAAAGTGATCCAATTGCATGTCGGATACCGCCGGGCTGTACGCGACCGCGACCGGCCCGGGACGTGCCGCCACCTTGAGCCAGTCACCACGACGCGCATTTTCGAATGAAGCCATGTAACGCTCGGCCGTGCGCTCCCATGTCATCGAGCGGCTGATGGCGTAGGCACGCTCGCGCATCGCCTGCCGGCGAGGGGCATCGGTGAGCAATTGAGCGATTTCCTTGCCGATTGCCACCGCGTTGCCGAAGGGAACAATCACACCACGGCCATCGTTCAGCAACTCAAGCGCGTGCCAGTACGGAGTCGAGACGACCGGCTTGCCCAATCCAAAGCTGTAGGCCAGCGTCCCCGACGTCATCTGCGCTTCATTGAGATAGGGCGTGACGTAGATGTCGCTCATCGAAATGAATTCCAGCAACGTCGCCTGATTGACGAATTGGTCGAGGAATACGACATGGTCCTCGATGCCAAGCTCCCGTACGCGCGTCATCAGACCGTGGCGATAGGCCTCGCCCTGGTCGCGCACGAGATTGGGATGGGTCGCGCCGAGCACGACATAAACCGCGTCCGCACAGCGTTCCAGGATCAGAGGCATCGCGTCGATCATGACCTCGATGCCCTTGCTGGGGGACAGAAGCCCGAACGTCAGAATGACGGAACGGCCGCTGAATCCGAGCTTGGTCTTAGCTGCGTCTGGTTCGACAAACGGAAAATCGGGAATGCCGTGCGCAATAACCTCGATTTTGTCGTCAGGCACGCGATAGACGCTCCGTAACGTCTCGCGTCCCTTGTTGGCCATCACGATGATCTTCGAAGATGTCCCGACGAGGCGCTCCATCACCGCACGCTGGGCGGTAGTTGGTTTGGCCAGCACCGTGTGCAGCGTCGTGATGACGGGCATGCTGAGGCCTGAAAGCAGTTCAAGGATGTGAGCGCCGGCTTCACCGCCGAAGATCCCGAATTCATGTTGCAGGCAAACGACGTCGAACCGGCCCGCGTTCAGGAAGGCCGCGGCGCGGACATAATCTTCAATGGTGTCATCCTTGATCTGCAAGGCGACCGAAGCGGGATAGTCATAGGCCTGTCCGTGGTCGTTCATTGCAACGATGCTGACCTCCAGGTCCGGCCGTGAATTCGAAATCGCCCTTTCCAGATCAGTCGTAAAAGTCGCGATGCCGCAACGGCGAGGCAGCGAATTGCCGATGACGGCGATGCGGCGAAGCGGTGTCAAGTTCGGGCCTCGGCGCTGCCCGCGAATTGCGGAACTGAATGCGTGGCTGGATGAGTAAGCTTGCCCGGTTGCTCATCCAGACTCTGCAACAGAGAATCGATCGGGCGGCTGGCGGGATACGCAATCAACGCGCTCAAGCCATTGTGGCCAACCTCGATGCTGTTGCGGCCGCCGCCAATGAAGATGGCTTCCCCCGTCGATGCCGCGGCCAAACCGATTGCAGCGTGTCCGTTGAGAATGAGCATCCAGGTCTCCGGTTCGGCAAGCAGTGCCCAGCTTGAACCTTCGGGAAGTTCAACGCGCTCAAGCACGAAATGCTTGCTCGCGACGAGAGTCGTCCGGTTGGCGGCGACGGCCGCCGAATTGCCAAGCGTTCGAAGCGGCCATGGATGGGCAACCGCGACGCCATTGTCCTCGTGCAACTCACGCTGCCGACCATAGTCATACAGGCGGAAGGTTGCGTCGCTGCGTTGCTGAATTTCTGCGAGCACGATGCCGGCGCCGATGGCGTGGATGGTGCCGGCCGGGATGTAGATCACATCGCCTGCGGCAACCGATTGCCAGTGAAGGAGTTCAGCGATCGAACCGTCCTGGATCGACGTACGCAATTGCTGCGCCGTTACCTGATGTTTTAATCCAGCGCCGATCTGCGCGTCGGGCTGGGCCGCGAGGATGTACCATGCCTCGCTCTTGCCGTTCGGCATCCCCATCGCGCGCGCGAACGTGTCGTCTGGATGAACCTGGATGGACAACGGTTGACTGGTGAACAGCAGCTTGAGCAGCAAGGCGGGCGTGGGCGCGCTCTCGTCGGCGCGCTCGAACCACAACTCGCCGACGGCACCACGAGACCCGTCAATATTGCTCCATGGTCTGAGATCGCCGACGCCCCAGGGCTTTTGGACGACCCGCACGGCGGCATGTTCGATAGGCATAAGTGATCCTGACCCGTGACGCACACGTCGGGGCGACGTGCCGTTGACCGATTTCGTCGATAGGATTTGGCCTGGCTAAGGCGTCGCGAATCCAGATAGGCGCTCAAGGCGGTCGGATGCCGAGTTGTTACGTGGCTACTCCACCACTCGAGTACAACCTCCCGCAGGGCGTTTTACTTGCTTCTTCTTAGTCAGCAGCGTCCGTCTCATTTGCTGCATAGCGTGCCCCGGCGCATCCAAGGGGCCAAAAAGTACCTGGCTTCCGGAATAGAAAACCGCACGCGACCGCAAGGTTCGAGCCGGGCTGTTGAGCAGGTATCGATTTGCCGACGCCATCTAACGGTCGAACAGCAAGACAGTCATGTTTGGGCGAGGGTGGATGTTCGGGCGTCGGACTTCGGTCCCCAAGATGGGCGAGCCTCAGTCCATGCGGCGCATCCCATTCGATCTCTCGCATACGGCGGTCCTCATCTCCAACCCTGACAAAGACGACGGCCGCGTCATCAAGCAAGACAGGTCCTGTACTCCTGTTCGATGGTTGATCACTATCGCTCCGCAACAGCGGTGAGCACGACGCAAATTGTAAATTGAAGCCTCTCCCGGTCCCCGCAAGCGGGCACATAGTGCCTCACACCGCGGCCACTGAGATGATGCCGGCGGGATTGCCGTCGATCATCGCCGCTCGCCTCCGTCCATTTCCGGTACGGGCAGCTCCAGAGATCGGGTCATTTCCGCTTGGCCGCCGGCGGAGGATTAATCTCCGCGATCTTGCGAAGGCAATCGGCCTCCGATTCATGAGGACCGGACACAAACGTTCCACTGACTTTGGTCGAATACCATCCGGACACCACGCCGAGCCGAACGGACTCTTCCAACCTGACGTGCCGCGGTGAGAGATTCTGCATGAAGTGCTTTCTGTTGAGAGCCCGGAAGTGGGCTCCTATTCCTTAGACACCAGCTCGTGCTCGCCCAGCTCTCGCCGGCTTGCGGCGTGAAATCCGCAAGTAGCGGGGCGGGCAGATGCCGTCATGACATCCGCGAGCGACAGCACGACCGTACAGGAGGAGTAAGCCGCTTTTCGGCCCTTGAGCGACCGTGCGCGCTTTCCTGGTAAATAGCTATCGGTTTCTCACGCAGACACGGTCACCGGCGAATATCGCTCCGGCAATACCTTGTATGTCGCTCGCGCGGACATAGTTGCAGAAGGTTGGCAGTCTCGAGAGACGACTGCTAGGACCGAAAATAGAAACAGAGGGCACCATGAAGTTCCGTCCGCTCCACGACCGAGTGGTGGTCAAGCGCATCGAAGCCGAAGCAAAGAGCAAAGGCGGCATCATCATTCCTGACAATGCCAAGGAGAAGCCCTCACAGGGCGAGATCGTGGCCGTCGGTGCGGGAGGCCGCGACGAAGCGGGTAAGCTCATCCCGATCGACCTCAAGACCGGTGACCGCGTGTTGTTCGGCAAATGGTCGGGCACCGAAGTCGTGCTCGATGGCGAAGACCTCCTGATCATGAAGGAGAGCGACATCATGGGCGTTCTCACCGTTGTTTCGCACGTCGCGAAGAAGGTCGCGTAATCTGCCGTTGTCCGATCCCGTCCTGAGCAGCCGGCGCAGCCGTCATCTCGCAGGACGAGGTTCAAGCCTACCTGATGATCTCATTGCCCAGACGCCCTCCGGGCCAGTCGCATGAGCATCGGTCCCAAGGGAGATCACAATGTCCGCCAAGGAAGTCAAATTCGGCGTCGACGCGCGCGATCGCATGCTTCGCGGTGTCGACATTCTCGCGAACGCCGTCAGGGTGACACTTGGTCCGAAGGGCCGCAACGTCGTGCTCGACAAGTCGTTTGGCGCACCCCGCATCACCAAGGACGGTGTCACCGTCGCCAAGGAGATCGAGCTCGACGACAAGTTCGAGAATATGGGCGCCCAGATGGTGCGCGAAGTCGCCTCCAAGTCCGCTGACGCGGCCGGCGACGGTACCACCACCGCGACTGTTCTAGCGGCTGCGATTGTCCGCGAGGGCGCCAAGTCGGTTGCGGCCGGCATGAACCCGATGGACCTCAAGCGCGGTATCGACCTCGCGGTCGAAGCCGTCGTGGCAGATCTTCAGAAGAACTCCAAGAAGGTCACCTCGAACGACGAGATCGCCCAGGTCGGCACTATCTCCTCGAATGGAGACGCCGAGATCGGAAAATTCCTGGCCGATGCCATGAAGAAGGTCGGCAACGAGGGCGTGATCACCGTCGAGGAAGCCAAGTCGCTGGAGACCGAGCTCGAGGTGGTCGAAGGCATGCAGTTCGATCGCGGCTACATCTCGCCGTACTTCATCACCAACGCCGACAAGATGCGCGTTGAAATGGAGGATGCCTACGTCCTCATCAACGAAAAGAAGCTGTCTCAGCTCAACGAGCTTCTCCCGCTGCTCGAAGCAGTCGTTCAGAGCGGCAAGCCGCTGGTCATCATCGCCGAGGACGTCGAAGGCGAAGCCCTCGCGACCCTCGTCGTGAACCGCCTGCGCGGCGGTCTGAAAGTCGCGGCCGTCAAGGCTCCGGGCTTCGGCGATCGCCGCAAGGCCATGCTGCAGGACATCGCGATCCTGACCGGCGGCCAGGCGATCTCGGAAGATCTCGGCATCAAGCTCGAGAACGTCACGCTCAACATGCTCGGTCGCGCCAAGAAGGTGATGATCGACAAGGAGAACACCACGATCGTCAGTGGCGCCGGCAAGAAGGCTGACATCGAGGCGCGCGTCAATCAAATCAAGGCGCAGATCGAGGAAACCACCTCGGACTACGATCGCGAGAAGCTCCAGGAGCGTCTCGCCAAGCTCGCGGGCGGCGTCGCAGTGATCCGCGTCGGCGGCGCGACCGAGGTCGAGGTCAAGGAGCGCAAGGACCGCGTTGACGACGCGATGCATGCAACCCGTGCTGCTGTCGAGGAAGGCATCGTCCCCGGCGGCGGCGTCGCCCTGCTGCGTGCCTCCGAGCAGCTCAAGGGCCTGCGCACCAAGAACGACGACCAGAAGACCGGCGTCGAGATCGTGCGCAAGGCATTGTCTTATCCAGCCCGCCAGATCGCGATCAATGCCGGCGAAGACGGCTCGGTGATCGTTGGCAAGATCCTGGAGAGCAAAACCTACGCCTACGGCTTCGACTCTCAGACAGGCGAGTACGTCAATCTTATTTCGAAGGGTATCATCGACCCGACAAAGGTGGTGCGTGTGGCGATCCAGAACGCCGCGTCTGTTGCGGCGCTCCTGATCACTACCGAAGCGATGGTTGCCGAAATCCCAAAGAAGAACGCGGCTGGCGGCATGCCTCCTGGCGGAGGCGGCATGGGAGGCATGGACTTCTAAGTCCAACCCTCAGCGCGCACACAGAGGCCCGGCCGCAATGTCCGGGCCCTTGCTGTATTAATCGGTAACTTTCCAACATTCGCCCGGGGGTACTCGGATGCCATCGGGCCGATAGCCGAAGGCGTCAAGCGCGACTTCGGCAAAGGCCAGTCTGCGCACCTGTCCGTGCGGGTTCACCTCTTCTTCGCCCTGGGTTGCTTCTTTGGCACCGGGCCCGCTGCGGCTTCCCGGGCCAGCCGCTCTGCCCTCAGCCGCTCTCGATTCTGAGCAAAAGCCTTCTCGGCGAGCGCGTGCTCGGACAGGGCTTTCTCCGCGTCGACTTGGCGGAAGGCCTTGCGTGCTTCACGCTCCGCTTTACTGATTGGTTTCGGCGGTTCGTATTCACTAACTGTTTTCGTCATCTTTTCCGATCTGATGCTTCGCTCGAGCGAGTCAATTCTTGCTGTTGAACTCGGCATCTCTCGCCAGGCGCTCGGCTCTGAGACGTTTATGGTTTTCCTGGAACTCTGGATCGGCGTGGCTGTCCGCTATCGTTTGCCGCGCTCCAACGGGGTTTTGGGCCTTTCGGTCCGCTTCGTCCGCGACCTGTTGCTCGGCGGAGCGCTTCCGTTTGGTCATTGCCAGATCCTTGCACCCAAGATTGATCCAAGCCTACCAATATCATTGGCTACAAATCATCGTGGAGCCTATGATATGTCTGACAGGCGACGACTTGAAGAGTGCCTGCGTCCAGACCAAGGCTGCAGCGCCCGGATCAATTGCGTCACAGCATGCCTCACGCTAAAGCAGCCGTAGATGATTTCAGAGGTGAACTTATGTCATATGCTTATAAGCTGAATGAAGACGTTCGCCACCAGCCCCAGGGTCCCCAGGGACGTGCAGCAACTGATCCGCCGATGATCTACACCATCATTCAATGTATGCCCATCGAGTCGGATGGACGTCTTAGATACCGTATCAAGAGCAAGTCGGAGAATATCGAGCGAATCGTAACGGAAGATCAACTGTCGTACTCTCAGTGATCTAGCTCGCGTGACAACGGAAGGGGTTTTGTCGTGCTGAATGATCGAGAGAAAATCCTGAATGCGCTCAGAGAGAAGCCGCTCAAGGTCTACGAGGTGATGAAGCGCGCCAATGTCATGAATCAGGAAGCTTGCCAGTCCCTCCTGTTGAAAATGCGGGACGAAGGGCTGGTGAAATTCGATATTCACAAGGGGCGATGGCTGATCGGATCATTGTGAAATGCGGCGAGCGTCTAAGCATCTCTTCGAGTTTTACCGACGCGCCGCCCGCTCTTGCCGGCATGGGCCAGAGCGTTGCGCATGAAGTGGACGCGGCAACGTTGCCAGCTAGCGTTGAGCACCTTGGCCACGGTGGCCTTGATGCCCTCGTCGGCGTCGGACACCACCAGCTTGACACCGCGCAGGCCGCGGCGGGCGAGCTTGCGCAAGAACGCCGTCCAGAACGTCTCGGCCTCGGAGCGGCCGATGTCCACGCCGAGACCTCGCGCCGGCCGTTGAAGACCACCTTGGAGTTGCCTCAGAGCTGAGCATTCGGCAGATCGCCAAGAGACTTAGGAACAGCGGTGACGGCAAAAGGTGGTGTCGGGAGTTTGAGTGGCTCAACTGACTATTCCCCGGACGGATGTGCGAAGTTGCCAATGAATGAAAGGCGCACACAGTCCTATTCGCGTGGCTCGAGCCGTGGCCGTGGGCCACCGGTGATCCTGAAGCGGGAGAGCAGGTCAACGCGGATGGCTCCGCGAAGAACCTTGCCAATTCCATCTCGAGGAAGCTCGTCAAGCGCGATCATGAGGCGAGGGCGTTTGTAGTCCGTCATGGTCTTTGCCACGGCCCGGAGACGTTCCTCCCAGTCAGCGGGAGGATTCTCGACGGCGGCAAGAATGACCTCACCCCGATAGTCCGATGGAATTCCGTGCGCCGAATGCCCATTTTCGGTCGAATAGGTCCATAGGGGCAACCAGTAAGTCATTGATTGTGCTCAGCCCGTAGCTGACTCTTAATCAGCGGGTCCCAGGTTCGAGCCCTGGTGCGCCCACCATTGGAAAATCCTTATTTTCCAAGCCCTTCGCGCAGAAGTCGCCGAGAACAAAATGGATCTCGCGCGATGCTTTTTGTGGACGGACGTGGCACGATCAGATTGCTGTGCGACTTATCCGTTGCTTCCGTGTCTCCACCCATTCGATACAACGCACAAATCCGATGAGACAGGTCGCTTACGTGCTCGTCGTGGAATGGGATACTGGGGCGCGCAAAACGACAGCCGCTTGCAACCGAACAGTCAGTGGCAATTTAGTATGCTTCTCAATAGAGCCCATCGGCCGTGCGGTATCTTTCATCGAGGCCTTAGCCACGGTCATGTGCATCATTGAAAGCGGCGCTTCGACCCGGGCAAAGGTGTCTTCTGCAGCCGTGCCTACAGCCAGGTTCTGCGCCCGGACCGAAGCGTCGAATATGGGAGTGTTCGTTGACCGCGGAAACGGTGACATACCGGACGGTGTCATCGGTCTGATTTGAATGCAGGGCTAGGGAGGCTGCGACCGCCCCACCTCGGGCGCAAGCTCAATGACCTTCTCTGGCGCTCTCGGGCTGATCCGGCTGCCAGGGCCAGCGGCCTTCGATCTCCAGCGTCAGTGTCCAGCTCAGGAAGGTGCGGACCACGACCAGGCCGGCCAGCAGGCCGAGGCTGACGAAGGTCAGCTCGATCGCGATCGTTTTCACGATATCTGCGGCGACCAGCACCTCGAGGCCGAGCAACAGCGATCGTCCGATGCTGATCTTGTAGCTGTCGTAGCGGGACGCGGCGTTTCGCCCAAAGAGGTAGCGGGCCGACCAGATGATCCCGACGACGATAATGAACACGCCGAAGATCTCGATGCCGACGCCGACGAGGAGAATCCACTGGCTGGCGGCAGTCTCGAATGCGGGCGCGTGATCGGCGGCGGAGTTCATGATCAGAGTCTTCTTTGCGCGCACGGCGCTCCGTCGCGATGAGCGTTGCGTCCGCCAGTGAGCCTCATTGATCCAACGCACGCGCCACGCACCCTTGATCAAGATCAACAAACCGTGGGCAATCGCGAAGATGCTGAGCCGACGGAGCCCAGCGCGGCGGAATTCGTGCATTGTGAAAGGAAGTGGCATGCAGCTTTGGCTCATACCCACGCTCTACGCGATTGCAAGTGTCGCCGCCGGCTTTCTGGTGCCGCGCCTGGAATCCACGTTTCTGGCCGCCAGCCTCAATCTGTCGACGTCATCGGCCCAGGCTTACCTGTCGGCGGTGGCCTCGGGCATGATGGCGCTGACCGGCATCGTGTTCTCGATCGCTTTCGTGCTCGTTCAGTTCAATGCGGTGGTCTATTCGCCCCGCCTCGTGGTCTGGTTTGCGCGCGACCGGCTGCTGTTCCACTCGCTCGGCATGTTCGTCGCGACCTTCATGTACAGCCTCTCCACGCTGGCCTGGGTCGATCGCCAGGGGGCGCAGGGCGTGCCATTTCTGTCTGCCGCGATCGTCGCAGCCATGCTGGTAGCCAGCGTGTTGATGCTTGCGCAGCTCGTTCAGCGCTTGAACAATCTCCAGATCATGCGCGTCCTGCAGGCGCTCGGCGATACGGGCCGGCAGGTCATCGTCAGCACGTACCAGGCGGTCCCGTGGCGCACGTCCGGCAATGCCGCGCGAGCGCAAGATTTCCAAGGTACGCCGGAGCTGACGGTCAAGCATGCCGGCAATCCGCAATCGGTGACGTCGATCGATATTGCAAGGCTGGTCGGCCATGCCCGCCGCATGGACGGTCTCATCATGATGGAGTGCGGCGTCGGGGACACGCTGCTCGAAGATAGTGTCATCATGCGCGCCCACGGGACGACCACTCTCGTCCCAGAGAAGGAGCTGAGTGCATGCGTTCATCTCGACGAGCAGCGGACTTTCGAGCAGGACCCGAAATATGCAATGCGGCTTCTCGTCGATGTCGCGATCAAGGCGCTGTCCCCGGCCATCAATGACCCCACCACCGCCGTGCAGGCCATCGACCAGATCGAGGATATGCTGCGGCGGCTTGCCAAATGTGATCTGGAGGCGTGCCTGGCGTTCGACGAGGCCGGCGATCTCAGGGTGATCTATCGGATGCCGACCTGGGAGGACTACCTCGCGCTGGCGTTCGACGAGATCCGGCAGTTCGGATCGACCTCCATCCAGGTGATGCGCCGGCTGCGCGCCGCGCTGGTTGAACTCGCGGCGTGCGTTGATGGCGAGCGGGCGAGACTCGTTCGCGACTACCTCATTCACCTCGATTCCGGGATTGAGCGCTCGGGCTTCGATCCGCAGGACCGCGCGGCGGCCCGCATCGAGGACCGGCAGGGTCTCGGCCTCTCGCACCATCAGGGGGGCGGAGCGGCAAGCCGGGCGCCCTCGGAAGAAATGGGACGGGCGGTCTCGTGATCACGCAAGCAACCGTATGGACGCGTGCGAAATTGCGTGCCCCGCGCGTGGCGGCCGCGGCGGGGATCCTGTTTTCGGTGCTGCTTCTCGCCGTGTTCTGGTTGATGCGGCGGTCAGTGCCGGCCGATCCGCTCGAACCGGGTGCATGGCTCCAGGGCGGCACCGGCAACGTCGCCTTGGCATTGAACCTCGTGCCCTTCGCGGGCGTGGCATTCCTGTGGTTCGTCGGCTTTCTACGCGACCGGCTCGGTACGCGCGAGGATCAGTTCTTTGCGACGGTCTTCTTCGGCAGCGCCATCCTGATGCTGGCCATGTTGTTCGCCGCCGCCGCGGTGATCGGCGCCGTCATTCTGGCCTTCCACGCTGCGCCGAACGTGCTGATCAACTCCGCGACGTTCCATTTCGGCCGCGGCCTGGCATACGGAATGGTCAACATTTATCTCGTCAAGACCGCCTCCGTGTTCATGATGACGACGTCGACGATCGCCCTCTACACGGGTCTCACGCCGCGTTGGCTGGCCTATGGCGGGCATGCAGTCGCCGCCGTCCTTCTCATCGGAAGCTACTACATCGACTGGAGTCTCGTCGTCTTTCCGTTCTGGGTACTCCTGGTAAGCGTCAACATCTGGCTAAAGAAAGACGAGGGCGAGGTGCGCCCGTGAGGTCGTTGCGCCAGCTTTTCCTGGGAGAAGAGTTGATCCGCCTCGTCATCCGCCTCGGGCTATTGGTGCTGCTGATCGTCTGGACGTTCGTTCTGATACGCCCCTTTGGAACGATCCTAGCCTGGGCCATCGTGCTCGCCGTCGCGTTCAACCCCGTCTTCGTCAGGCTCGCAAAGATGCTGGGTGGCCGACCGAAGCTCGCGGCCGTTTTCATCACCGCTATCAATCTCGCGATCCTCATCGGGCCGGCGGCGTGGCTCGGCATCGGCGCGGTGGAGGGGATCAAGGATTTTGCCGGGCAGTTGTCGGCCGGAGAGTTCAAGGTTCCGTCGCTGCCAGAGGCGATCAAGCGCTGGCCGCTGGTGGGATCGCAGCTCTACGAGTTCTGGGACCAGGCATCGTCCAACATTCGCTCGGTGCTGCGCCAGGTGACCCCTTACCTAAAGCCGTTGGCCGGAACGCTGCTGGGGTTTGCGGGCGATGCCGGCATTGGCGCGATCAAGTTTCTGCTGTCTGTCGCAGTCGCCGGATTGATGCTGCCGTACGGACAGCTGCTTGTGGCCGCTGGACGGCGATTCCTGTCGCGGATCGTCCCTGAGCAAAGCGAACACTTCCTGGATCTGGCAGGTGCGACCATCCGCGCGGTGGCTCAGGGCGTGATAGGTATCGCGGTCATCCAGGCTCTGCTCGCCGGTATCGGCTTCAAGCTGGGAGGCATTCCGGTCGCCGGCCTTCTGGCATTCATCGTGCTGCTGCTCTCAATCGTGCAGGTCGGTGCCGCGATCGTCATGCTGCCCGTGATCGTCTGGATCTGGACTGACAAGGACGTCACCACGGCAGTTCTGCTGACGCTGTTTCTGATCGTCGTCGGTCTGCTCGACAACGTCTTGAAACCGCTGCTGATGGGCCGAGGACTCACCACCCCGACGCTGGTGATTCTGGTCGGCGTGATCGGCGGGACCTTCGCGCATGGGATTATCGGACTGTTCATCGGACCGATCGTCTTGTCGGTGGCTTGGGAGCTGACGGTGGCTTGGATTGCCACCGAGCGTTCCGGCGCGGCCCGCAATGCGTCCGACCGTTGACCTAAGTCAACGTATCTCCTCGCCACGGCCTCTCAATGAAGATGCGGACAACAGAGGTCGGAACATGTCGATGGAAACTCCAAATCTCCCAGGTGGTCCCATGTCCGGGCTCGTCGCCTCGGCCGTCGAATATCTGGTCGATGCCGGGCAGCGCAGTGTGCTCTTCCTGGACATCATGCGCCGACGCGGCGATCAGTATCGCGAGCATGTCGCGCAGACGGCGCCCCATGTCCTGCAGTATGCCGCCGAACTGATCATCGACGGCCGCAGGCTCGATGAACCGGTCAATTACGCGCTGGTCCGCATCATTCCGCCGAAGGGGGTCGAAATCGATCCCGAGCGGCGGCCGTTCATCGTGGTCGATCCACGCGCCGGACACGGCCCCGGCATCGGCGGCTTCAAGGCTGACAGCGAGATCGGCGTTGCGATGAAGGCGGGTCACCCCTGCTATTTCGTCGGCTTCCTGCCGGAGCCGATGCCGGGACAGACGATCGAGCGCATCGCCCGCGCCGAGGCGCTGTTCATCGAGAAAGTCATCAGCCTGCATCCGAAAGCCGACGGCAAACCCTGCGTGATCGGCAACTGCCAGGCCGGCTGGGCCGTGATGATCCTGGCATCGTTGCGGCCCGAGCTGTTCGGGCCGATCATCATCGCCGGCGCGCCGCTCGCCTATTGGGCGGGTGTGCACGGCAAATATCCGATGCGCTATTCGGGCGGGCTCCTGGGCGGAAGCTGGCTGACGGCGCTCGCCAGCGATCTCGGCGCGGGCAGGTTCGACGGCGCCTGGCTAGTGCAGAATTTCGAGAACCAGAATCCGTCGAACACGTTGTGGACCAAGCAATACAACGTCTATTCGAAGGTCGACACCGAAGCGGACCGTTATCTCGAATTCGAGCGCTGGTGGGGCGGTCACGTCAATCTGAACGCCGAGGAAATCCAGTTCATCGTCGACGAACTGTTCATCGGCAACAACCTCGCCGCCGGCAAGATCGAGATGTCGAATGGCGAGAGGGTCGATCTTCGAAACATTCGATCGCCCATTCTGGTATTCTGTTCCGAGGGCGACAACGTCACGCCCCCACAACAGGCGCTGGACTGGATTCTCGATTGCTACGCGGACGTCGACGAGATCAGGGCCTATGGGCAGACGATCGTCTATACGGTTCATCAGAGCGTCGGCCATCTCGGCATTTTCGTCTCCGGAGGCGTCGCCAAGAAGGAGCATGCGGAATTCTCCGAGAACATCGATTTGATCGATGTGCTGCCGCCGGGGCTCTATGAGGCAACATTCGAGGCCAAGGACGAGGAGACGACGAGCTCGGATCTGGTCGTGGGTAAATGGGTCATGCGTTGCGAGGCGCGCACGCTCGATGACATCCGGGCCATGGGCGGCAATTCGCCGGAGGACGAGCGGCGGTTCGCCACCGCAAAGCGCGTCTCCGAGCTCAATCTGGCGGCTTACCGGAAGTTCGTTCAGCCCTGGATCAAGAAGGTCGTGAGCCCGCAAGTGGCGGAAACGATGCGCAACCTGCATCCGCTGCGGCTGCAGTATGAGCTCTTTAGCAGTCGGAATCCGCTGATGGCGACGGTCAAGTCGGTCGCGGAGGAGATCGAGGACAAGCGCAAGCCGGTGTCGAAGGACAATCCGTTCCTGGCCTTCCAGGAGCAAATGTCCAAGCAGATCGTCCACGCGCTCGATAGCTGGCGCGACGCAACCGAGGCGCTGAGCGAAACGGTCTTCCTCAACGTCTACGGATCGCCGGCCTTGCAGGCGGCGCTGGGGATCGATCCGAAGTCGGAAGTCTCGCGCCGGCGCGAGATGTCGGCCGAGCACCGGGCAATGCTCGAGAAGCGGATTGCCGAACTGAAATCAAGGGTCGGCGAGGGTGGTCCTCGTGAGGCAGCCATTCGAAGCATGCTCTACATCGGCTCGGCACGCGGAATGGTCGACGAGCGCAGCATCGAGGCGCTCCGCCGAGTGCGGCAGGACTACAGCGGGCCTCGCCTATCGCTCTTCGAGTTCAAGACGCTGGTTCGAGAGCAGTTCTTCGTGCTGCTCCTGGATCAGGAGGGAGCCCTCGCAGCGATCCCTAAAATGCTGCCTGATGACATCAATCAGCGCCGGGCTCTGTTCGAGTCGATGCGGGACGTGCTCTCCGCCAGCGGCGAGCTTGTCGGTGAGCCCGCAAGGCGCCTTCAGCGTATTGCGGCGCTTCTAGGCGTTGAGGCGGGAGAGGGAAGCAAGAGCAACGTTGCCTCTTTCGACCAGGCGAAGGCATCGTAACGGCCGTTCAAAGGATCGGGAACAGCATCATGGCAGCCGAAAGCGGGCAATCGCAATACTCCAGCAAGTATGATCGGCTGATCGCGACAGCAAAGGCCGTCCCTGCGGTCCCAACCGTCGTGGTGCATCCCTGCGACGAGACTTCGCTGCGTGGGGCCGTCGACAGCGCACAAGCCGGGATCATCCGGCCGATCCTGGTCGGTCCCGAAGGCAGGGTCAGAGACACGGCCAGAAAGTGCGCTCTCGACATTTCGGGGTTCGACGTCGTCGATGCCGCGCACAGCGAGGACGCTGCCGCCAAGGGGGTCGAGCTGATCCACGCTGCCAAAGGCGAAATGCTGATGAAGGGCAGCCTGCACACTGACGAACTGATGCGGGCCGTCACCGCGAAGGCCGGAGGCCTGCGAACCGATCGCCGGATCAGCCACGTCTTCGTCATGGACGTGCCGGCCTACGCGGAAACCTTGTTCGTGACGGACGCTGCCATCAACATCTTTCCTGACCTCGACGCCAAGCGCGACATCATCCAGAATGCGATCGATCTTTACACGCAGGCTGGGTTCGGCAAGGAGCCGCGGGTCGCCATCCTGTCAGCGGTCGAAACCGTCACCTCCAAGATTCCATCGACCATCGAGGCGGCTGCGCTCTGCAAAATGGCTGACCGCGGCCAGATCACCGGCGGTGTGCTCGATGGGCCGCTGGCGTTCGACAATGCAATCGACCCTGAGGCGGCGCGCATCAAGGGCATCAAGTCCGAGGTCGCAGGCCGGGCGCAGATCCTCGTCGTTCCCGATCTCGAGGCCGGCAACATGCTGGCGAAGAATCTCGCCTACTTTGCCAGGGCCGATGGCGCCGGCATCGTGCTCGGCGCACGGGTGCCGGTCGTCCTGACCTCGCGGGCTGATACGCCGCGTGCGCGAATGGCTTCTTGCGCGGTGGCTTCGCTTTACGCGAATGCGCGTCGCCAGCATGCTCCAACGATAGCCGCGTAATCCCCATGGATACGATCCTCGTCGTCAACGCCGGCTCTTCGAGTGTCAAATTCCAGATCTTCTCGGTCGAGGGCGAGGGCCGGCTGCGGCGGCAGATCAAGGGCCAGATGGATGGCATCGGCAGCCGTCCACGGCTAAAGGCACGCGGCGCGGCGGGTGATCCCTTGGCCGACCGCGCTTACCCGATCGAGGCGGTGCCGGATGTATCGATTGCAATGGGCGTGGCTGGCGAGTGGCTGCGCGAGGAGCTCAGCATTCACCCGATTGCGGTCGGGCATCGGGTGGTGCATGGAGGTCCGAACTACGATAAGCCGGTCCTGATCGATCATGGCGTGGTGGCTCGGCTGGAGCGCTTCATCAATCTTGCACCGCTGCACCAACCGCATAATCTGTCGCCGATCCGCTCGATCCTGACAAATTTCCCGGCTCTGCCGCAGGTCGCCTGCTTCGACACCGCATTTCATCGCACGCATGGTGCCCTGGCGGACTACTATGCGATCCCGCATCAGCTCCATGCGGAAGGCGTGCGGCGCTACGGCTTTCATGGCCTGTCCTACGAGTACATCGCCAGGACGCTGCCGAGCGTTGCGGTCGAAATCGCAAAGCGTCGAGTGATCGTTGCTCACCTCGGCAGCGGCGCCTCAATGTGCGCAATGAAGGACGGACGGAGCGTCGAGAGCACCATGGGTTTCACCGCGCTGGACGGTCTGCCGATGGGAACACGGCCGGGCCAGCTTGATCCCGGCGTCGTGCTCTACCTCATGGCCGAGAAGGGCATGTCGGCCGTGGGCGTGCAGGACTTCCTTTATCGCCAATGCGGCCTGAAGGGCCTTTCCGGTGTCAGCAACGACATGCGCGAGCTGGAAAAGAGCGAGGATCCCAAAGCAAAGCTCGCGATCGACTATTTCGCCTATCGGGTCGGCCTCAACGCCGGGATGCTGGCAGCCGCTCTGCAAGGTCTCGATGCCTTCGTCTTCACGGCCGGGATCGGCGAGAATTCCGCAACCATTCGCGCCCGCGTAGTCGAGCAGCTCGGTTGGCTCGGAGTCGCGCTCGATCCCGTCCAAAACTCGCGCCACGCGCGGCTGATTTCGCAGCCGAGCAGTCTCATTCCAGTCTACGTGGTGCCGACGGATGAAGAGCTGATGATTGCGCAGCATACACTGTCGCTGCTGATGAACACATCATCGAGCAACCCCAGACAAGAGAGGGTGTCATGATTCCCGTGTATCCGGAGACCAAGGTTGCCCTCAAGGGCAAGAAGGGGCTCGTCGTCGGTATCGCAAACGACCAATCCATCGCCTGGGGTTGCGCCAGGGCGTTTCGCGCGCTCGGGGCCGAGCTGGCGGTCACCTATCTGAATGACCGTGCCAAGAAGCACGTCGAGCCGCTTGCACAGGCGCTGGAAGCACCGATCTTCATGCCGCTCGACGTCATGGTCGAAGGCCAGACGGAACAGGTGTTTGGCAGAATCACGAAGGAGTGGGGACAGCTCGATTTCCTGCTGCACTCGATCGCATTCTCGCCCAAGGAGGCACTGCACGGCCGTGTCGTCGACGTTGGCCGCGAGGGCTTCCTCAAGACCATGGAGGTCTCCTGCTGGTCCTTCCTTCGGATGGCTCATTTGGCCGAGCCGTTGATGAAGAACGGCGGCACGATGTTCACAATGACCTACTATGGCAGCCAGATGGTTGTCGAGAACTACAACATCATGGGTGTGGCGAAGGCGGCACTGGAATCGGCGGTTCGTTACGCGGCAGCCGAATTGGGTCCGAAGGGGATCCGCGTGCATGCAATCTCGCCGGGACCGCTGGCCACCCGTGCGGCCTCGGGCATTCCCGAGTTTGATGAGCTAATGGACAAGGCGCAATCGAAAGCGCCGGCGCGGAGCCTGGTGAGCATCGACGATGTCGGCAACGCTACCGCATTCCTGGCGCTCGACGGCGCCAAGCTCATGACCGGTGGAGTCCTCTACATCGATGGCGGATACCACATCATCGATTGAGCGCGGGCCTGGCCGAGGGATGGATGTAGCATGCGTATCGCCCTTGCTGAGCATGGTGTTGCTGGTCATCGGTTCTGTGGCAGGGCATGCCCAGACCTATGACCCTCGATATCTCGTCATGAAGGTCTACGAAGGATCTCTGGGCGGTGGGGAGTGGATCGATTGCAGCTACACATCGATCCCGCAATGTCGGGCTTCAGCATCCGGCCGCGCGGCCACCTGTGAGATAAACCCGTACTTTGCCCAGACGCAAAGGCCTGCTTTGGGTTATCCCGGCTACCGACGCTCTTACTGACCGGCTTGTGAGGCGAAGGCTCTGGTGCCGATCGTGTCTCAGCGATAATGCAGCGCGATCAGCTCGGCGACACAGGCCGGCTTCGAGCCGCCTTCCATCTCGATCACGAGGTGATAGTTCACGCGCAGGCCATCGGGCGGTACATCCTCGGCTTCCGCGATTGTCACGCGTCCTCGCAGTTTGGATCCTGCCGGCACGGGCGCGAGGTAGCGGATCCGGTCCGCACCATAGTTCAGTGTATTGCGCAAGCCCTTCAGGCCGACCACGGATCGAATGAACAGTGGCGCGAGCGCGAGCGACAACAGCCCGTGGGCGATGGTCTTGCCGCCCGGCATCTCTTTCCTGGCGCGCTCCTGATCGACGTGAATCCATTGCTCGTCACAGGTCGCCTCGGCAAACTGGTTGATCCGTTCCTGGGAGATCTCGATCCAGTCGCTCACCCCGATTTCGGTGCCGACGGCCGCTTTGATGTCCTTGAAGTCGCTGAATATCCGCATGCTGCTCCGCCCGCTCATATCTTCATTTCAGGGACACGGTCGCCGACTATGAGCTCGGCCTCGGTGACTGCCATGACCTCGCCGACGCTGACGCCGGGGGCGGTCTCGAGCAGGGTCGCCTTGCCGTTCGGAAAGCCGATCACGGCGAGGTCGGTGACCACCAGGCTCACCGGCCGGCTGGACGTCAGGGGCAGGTTGCACTGATTGACGATTTTCGATTTGCCCTTCGCCGCGTGCTGCATGGCGACGATGACCCGCTTGGCGCCACTGACCAGATCCATCGCGCCACCCATGCCGGGCACCATCTTGCCGGGGATCATCCAGTTGGCGAGGTGTCCGCGTGCATCGACTTGCAGGCCGCCGAGCACTGTGACGTCGACATGGCCGCCGCGGATCAATGCGAAGGACATCGCGCTGTCAAATGTGCTTGCGCCCGGCAGGGCACTGATCGGTCGGCCGCCAGCATCGGTGAGCAGGGGGTGCTCCAGTCCCTGTTCTGGAATGGGGCCGGTGCCGATCAGCCCGTTCTCGGACTGGAAGAACACCTTCAAGTCGGGCGAGACATAGTTGGCGACGAGGGTCGGAATGCCGATGCCGAGATTGACGAGGTTGCCGGCCTTGAGCTCTCGTGCAACCCGCCGGGCGATGATCTCCTGTGCATCCATGATGTCATCCGTTCGGGTTCGTAATGAGATAGTCCACCAGCGGTGCCGGTGTCACGACGTGGTCGGGCGCGATGACACCCACGGGCACGATGTGCTCCGCGGTCACGATCACGGTATCGGCCGCCATTGCCATCACCGGATTGAAATTCCGGGAGGTCAACGCATAGGAGAGATTGCCGAGGTAGTCTGCGAGGAAGGCGTGCACCAGAGCGAATTGGGCGCGCAGCGCGGTTTCGAGCAGATACGGCCTGCCGTCGACTTCGATTTGGCGCTTGCCTTCCGCGACCAGCGTGCCGACTCCGGTCGGCGTGAGCACACCGCCCAAGCCGCTGCCGCCGGCGCGGATACGCTCGGCAAAAGTGCCCTGCGGAATGAGATCAACCGCGATCTGGTTCGTCAGCATTTGCTGCTGCGCCTTCGGATTGAGACCGATGTGGGAGGCGGACAGCCGCGACACCAGCATTGCGTCAAACAGCTTGCCGACCCCTTTACCGGGCGTGGCCGCGTCGTTGCTGATGATCGTGAGATTGCTCTTCTTCTGTCGGACCAGCTCGTCAAGCAAACGCTCCGGCGTCCCGACGCCCAGGAAGCCGCCGACCATGACGCTCGCGCCGGTCGGGATCATCGCGACGGCTTCTTCGACGGATACGGCCCTCATGATGGAACTCCGATCGGTTCGTCCGCGGAATGTTGGCGGGCGGTAGGCGCAATCCTTTGATTTGGGTCAAGGCCTCGCGTCATTCTCGTTGCGCGAAGTAATGCCGATACTCTCCAGCATCTCGTGCCATAGCTTGCGCAACCCGGCGTGGCGTCGTTCGAGCGCGGCGCTTACGGCATCGCGAAACGGCACGAGGCCTTCGCCTTTCAGGAACATGATTTGCGCTTGCAGCAGCCGTCAGCGGCTGGAAATCGAGGAAAGACTCCATCAGGTTCTGCAGGGCATAGGCATCGTTCACCAGCCAGCCCTGACGTTTCACGCTGTCGAGTTTGTCCAGCACCGGCGCCAGCCATCGATCGGAGACATTCATCGGCAACAACAGATCCTGCAGGTAGCTGGTGCCGCCGAGTATCAGGCCGGTGCGTAGCGCGTTGCCGAGCAGGAAAAGTTGCGGCGGCAGCTCCGCAAAGCAGCTCATCGGCACAAGTTCGGCCAATCGCTCGCCGTGTGCAATGGCATAGCATAGCGCGATTAGACCGCCGAAGCTGATGCCGCTCAGGAAACACGGGCCCGCTGCCGAGCTCCTGGATCAGAAGGTGCAGGGCCGCAACCTGATCGTCCTGGCTGATGAAGAGGGCGGGCTTGTCGGAATCGCCTTGACCGAGCAGATCAAACGTTGCGAGGCGGAATCGCCGTGCGATGAGCGCATCGCGATATGCGGTCCACAGCTCGGCATACTGCGTCAGGCCGTTGACCAGCACATAAGCCGGCGCGTCGGCAGGACCGTCAAGCTCGTAGCGGATCCGATACGAGCCGTGGCTGAGGAAGGCATTGCGGCGATCCCGCGGGCAATTTGGTGCCGAAGCATCCTCGGTCAGAACGTCCTCAATCCATTGAGTTAAGTCAAAGGATGCCGCGCAGCCCCTCTTAGCCTTCGATCAGAGAACAATCGCGGAGGAATTCGCCATGAAAGGGAGTGAGGCCATGCCTCGCGGCAATCGGCCGCTTCTGAAGATCTATCCGGAGACTGGGCACTTCATCCATACCGACAATCCGGTGGAACTCCCGGCCGACGTCGTGGACTTCGTGACGAGGGGAACGGTCGATACCTCATCACCGCTCGGCACGGACCGGATGATCAAGGGTGCCGTGATCTCTGCCTTGCCGGTGGCACCGACGCCTCCGGGCGCAGCGCCTACCGCCGGCCTGAACAAGTAGGGTCGGGACCATGTCAAGAGTGCAGGCGGGCGATATCCAGTTGGGTTGGCGGGAGTGGGGCAGAGGCGACGTCACGGTCGTCTTCATCCATGCAATCTCGCCAGCAAGGACTGGATCGAGCTCGCTGCACCGTTGTTTCCCTCGGGGCTCCGCGTGATCGGCATCCGGCGCTGTATGCGGGCTATTTCGGCGCCTGGTTCGGAGGACTGTCGCGGTAGGCGCATCGTTATCGACAGCAACTGTATGAGGAGGATATCATGGCCGGCACGACAAAGCTCTCGGTTGAGAAGGCGCTCGAAAAGCTGCGCGGCGACGAGCCACAGAAAACCAGAACTGAGCAGCGGGACGAGAAGACCGAGGCGCTCAACAAAGAGATAAAGCGCATGAAAGCACAAAGACTGCGTCTCGATCCGACCTCACGCAAGCGCAGCTGAACTCCGTTCAGTCCGGATGGCACTTCAAATCCTGGCAGGCGCTCTCGTCAGCGCGATCAACATCATGATCCACGCGATTGTGACGGTAGGTGCCATCAGCATTGCGCGAGCGGCGGGCCTGAAGCACACCGCGCGACCGAAACTGCACTTAATGGCCGTGATGGTCGCAACGGCAGCGGTGCTCATGCTCGCACACACGCTCGAAATTCTGGTCTGGTCGCTTGCCTACCTGATCCTCGACGCGGCGCCCGCAGGATCCGATCTGCTCTATTTTGCCTTTGTCAATTACACCACGCTGGGTTACGGCGACATCACGCCGCAGCAAGCGTGGCGGTTGACCGGGCCGATGACGGCCATGAACGGCATCCTTCTGTTCGGCTGGTCGACCGCCGTGCTGTTCGAAGTCTTGCGCAAGACGCTTGAGCACCTCGCCGCGATCGGCGCTTCCGGGTTCAGCCCTGCAGATCGATAGTGGCGAGCCTCTGACGGTCCGACAATGCGATCTGGCGTTGCGTGTTACCGATGAAATGAATGATGCCAAGCTCATGCAGCCGCGATAATGCGCGCGAAACAGTTTCAAGCGTCAGGCCGAGATAATCGGCGATATCGCGGCGCGACATCGGGAGGGCGATGACCTCGGCTCCGGTCAGGCGCTGGTCCATCTCAAGCACGAAGGCCGCTACACGCTCCAGCGATGTCTTGCGTCCCAATAGCAGCATGTGGTCTTCGGCGTGCTGAAGGTTATTCGTCGTCATGTTGAGCAGGTTGTTGGCTACGAGCGGGTCGCTATCGGCAACCAACTCCAGCGTTTGTCGGCGGATCAGCCGGACTGTTGTGTCGACGATCGCCTCCGCCGTGAAACGGTGCGAACTTCCGTTCTCCAGTCCGAAGATATCGCCGACAAGGTGAAACGCACCGATCTGGCGCCGTCCGTCTGAGAGCAGCTTGTAGCTTCGCACCGCGCCCGCCTTGACCTGATACACGTAGTCGGCGGACTCCTTCTCGCCGTAGATCTCGGTTCCCTTCTTGTAGAAAAATTCGCCTAAATTGACGCGCGGATTCGAACCGCTGGTCATTCCGAGGTCGCGAAGTGAGTTTGGACGGTGCCTGGGATCGGTTGTGGTGCGCACAAACATGGCCAAATCCTCAACGAATCGCTGAATTGAGCTCAGATCAGATGTTCATTGGGAGGAATGCGCCGCGCTATCCCACTCCCGCCGGGGTTGATTTACGGCTAAAGAGGATATCCTCGTCCATTGTCTCTAGGGACATTGTACCTTGGGACAGTGTCGAAGGATACATGGAATGAAAAGGATCAGGGAGCCTGTCGTTTAATCTGAAATGCGGCGCGCTCAATCGCCGAAGTTGATCTCTCATCCAACCGAATTATGAGAGCGTTCAATGCAGGGCGCTCTGCAAGAATATCGCGACTAAGAGGTGGAATTGCCTGGCTTGGTTCATGTGGTGGACGACGATGCTTCGTTCCGGACGGCAATTGAACGCCGGCTGAAGCTGGCGGGTTACGACGTCGAAACCCATTCATCTGCAGAGGAACTGCTGGGACGTCTGCCGAACGTCGAGCAGCCTGCTTGCGTGCTGCTCGACGTGAAGATACCGGGCCTGAGCGGTCCCGATCTGCAAGCCCGGTTGATCGAGATTGGTTCGACGCTGCCGATTATCTTCGTCACCGGTTACGCCGATACTGCAACGACCGTGCGCACGATCAAGGCTGGCGCGGAGGATTTCCTGACGAAGCCGGTATCTTCAGAACAGTTGATCCATGCCATAGAGCGTGCATTGGCGCGTCACAGTGCCGCGCAGAGCCAGAGAAACAGGCTCGATGCGTTTCGCGCTCTCCTGTCGGGCCTGACGCCGCGAGAACGCCAAGTCTTTGATCTTGTCGTCCGCGGCAAGATCAACAAGCAAATCGCACACGAGCTCGGAACGACGGAGCGCACGATCAAGGCGCATCGTCATCAGGTCATGGACAAGATGCGTGTCCATTCCTTTGCAGAATTGGTCTCGATTGCGGAGCGACTCGGGTTGATTGATGCGAACGTGCCTAGAGATCAGGCATAGGGCATGCAACCACCGCCGTGTGGCCAGTGCTGCATTAAGACATATTACAGGTTATTGACACGCCGAGTTTCGGAGCGCGCAATGCAACGATCAGGACGGAGCTAGGGGGGGGTGCTCGCTTGTCTCGAACGAAAGCCGGGCATCTTGCGCGCCGATAGATCAGTTTATGTGGTCGACGATGATCCGTCGTTCCGAAGGAGCATGAGGCGGCTCCTCCGCGAGTATGGTTACGACGCCACGCTATTCGAATCGGCGGGGGCGCTGCTTGAGCACGGAAAGTTTGATCGGGCTCTTTGTATCGTTCTGGATATTGATCTGGCTGGCCACTCCGGAATCGATCTGCGTCGTCAGCTTGCGGCCATGGGTATTGTAACGCCCATCATCTTCGTCACCGGCAATGAGAGCGAAGTCTGCCGGTCGACCGCGATGACCTCCGGGTGCGCAGCTTATTTGAACAAGCCTTTCGAGTCCGGTTTGTTCATCGTCTCGGTCGACGCGGTGTGCGGGCGAACGCACTAGAGAGGAATGGGCTTAGGCTGAATCAGGCGGCCGCGGGCTCGGTGCACCTCTCCCGCTCGCGGGAGAGGTCGGCGCAACGCGCCGGGTGAGGGCTCTCACCTCTTGAGGGCTCTCGATTGTGGAGAATACCCTCTCCCCAACCCTTCCATGCAAGCCGGGGAGGGAGCGCACCTCCCTCGTTGCTGCAACCGAACCTGATCTCATCGTGCTCTAGCCGGACGTGCTGTTTCCCGATGAGCTTGATAAGCTTGATGCGCTTTCCCGCTGTTCAAAGCGCAGTTCTGTTGATTTGTATCAACGGTCCGGCGACGGATGAGCCCACGTTAGGCTTTGATCACGACCACATTTGGGAGGGAAGAGCATGACGGGAATTGCCAGGCGTGAGGCTCGCCGCCTGCATGTCCATCGATGGACATGTGCGCTGAGCCCCACTTCGTGCCGTTTGGAGTCGCGAAACAGGAGGTGCTCATGAAGTTGACATCCAAGGCCTTCGGACCCGTCACCCTCAGCGCAATGGCGTTGAGTGCGTCACTGGCCACTCTAGGGCTCTCGGTCAGCAGTGGCCCGGCAGCCGCAGTGGTGTACTGCCAGTACATCGACTATCCGCCGAGTTGCATCGCCAGACCGGGCGTCGTGCTCAGGCCGCGTCCGGTCGCCCGTGCGGCCGCTCGCGAAGCGGTGCGGCCCGGAACGCCGATGAATCGCGGCGGACCGGTCAACCGGGTCGGCCGCCGCTGAGTGCGGTGCTCGAGCCCGCGCGAGATAGCAGGGCCCCGGCTTTCAGGCCGGGGTTTTGCTTGACGGGACGCCGCCAGAAAGCTCGTGCGACCGTAGGGCTGGAGAGGAGGGCGCCACGGAGAGTCCCGTAGGTTGGCCAAGCTTGCGGCAGATCAAATTTCCTTGCCCGACCTCTACTAGCATTTGTCACTCGTGCGGCGATGTCCAGAACGGACACAAGTGGAATGAGCGGCATCATGCTTTTCAAGACACTCACGTTGCATTCGCTGATCTACCTCGCGGGCATGACGACCTCGATGGCCGTCCACCATACGATTTCGTTGCCCGGCATGTCGGCAGGACGTCCGCCCTTCGTCGGACAAACCGCAAATCGCTCGGGGAAGGGCGACAGGTTGCCGGTAGTCCAATCGAAGCGGAAGGTGCCCGATAAGGAGCCGGCCCGCGTACAGCCGCGAAACCTGCTCAAGTCAGGCAAAGCGGTTTGCAAGCCTCCAATCGACGTGCCTGGTCGATGCTTTGCGGCGGCTGCGCCGATCCAGAGGTCGGTCTAGCCTTTGCAGCGCGACCGAAGCGGTCGCCGCTGCTCTGCATCAGGGAAAGATCTCGATCGACGTATTCCGATGTCCCTGAGTTTGGATCAATTCGAACAGCGATTGCGCGTGATCCGGTGCCAGCCGAATGCACCCGTGCGACACCGGACGCCCCAGGTTGCGGATCTCATATGTGCCGTGGATTGCATACCCGCGGTGGAAGAAGACCGAGTAGGGCATCGGCGTGAAGTCGTAGAGCCTCGAGTAATGCATGCGCTGGAGAGAATATGGCCGGTATGTGCCGGTGGGCGTGCGGTATCCACGCCGCGCGGTCGAAACAGGCCAATTCGCAAAGCCGGCTCCGTCGACGCTGACCAGCATGGTTTGGGTGGAAAGCTGAACGCGGACCGTGACGGCTGAGTGAGCGCTTCGACCAGTGAGGCCGAGGACCAGCACTATGGTCAAAATCAGGATTGAAGACGACCTTGAAGTCATTGCGTTTCTTCTCAGGCTTTCGCTGACACAGCAGGATGGCTGGGAATTAGTGCGGTCAGGCTGGTCACCTTCAGCGTCGAGCGCACCGATGCTAGTGAGCTGTCCGCCAAGGTTGCTGCAGGCTAGGCGAGTCTGGGCGTGCACTGTTGATCCGACGCAAGTCGACGCCTTGTAGCTTGGTATCGGTTTTTGCGATCCGGCGCTTCTGAGGTGCTTTCATACTAAATTCGCAAGCGCACCTGGCCGAGCTCCGCTTCCGGGCAAATACGGAGGTCAAGCTGAATTTGCTGCAGATCAAGTTCGTTTGGCTACGGCCTGCCTAGCATTCATGCATTGTTAAGTTCGGTCGGATTTTTTTACGATGCTGCTCAGGAACACCTCCAGCAGCCGTCCGGTTGACGGGCATCTCGCAGCACTCGCCGGCGAGTGTGTGCTCTGCAGTGAATTTCGATATCGCAGAGGGACGGAAGACTTCGGCGAAGGTGAGGAGACGGAGTACGTCTACCAGATCACTTCCGGCGCGGTACGCACCTACAAGCTGCTCGCGGACGGCCGTCGCCAGATCAATTCGTTCCACTTGCCTGGTGACATGTTCGGGCTCGAGAATGGCGCAATCCATCGCTTCACGGCTGAAGCGATAGTTGAAACGAGAGTTCGCATAACGAGGCGGCGAAGCCTTCTGGACACGATGAGAGATCGTGAGCGCGGCGTCGCCAAGGTCATCAGCCTCGTTACGCAAAATCTTCAACACGCCGAGAATCATATGCTCCTGCTCGGGCGCAAAACGGCTCTCGAAAGGGTGGCTGCATTCCTCCTAGAAATGGACGAGCGTCTATCTCAGCCGGATGTAATGATTTTGCCCATGAGTCGTCGCGACATTGCCGACTATCTCGGTCTTACATTGGAGACAGTCTCGCGCGCGTTTTCCATCCTCCGAGACGAAAGGATGCTGCAGTTCGACGGACCAACACAGCGGCGTATTGCACTGACAGATCGAGGGCGTCTTGGGGGCCTAAATGTATGATCCTGGTGCGAAAACCGTAAGCTCAGCAAGATGGTTGTTCAACCTGGCGAGAGACCCATGCTCACTCGTCAATGTCCTGTTCGTACGTACGCGCCGATGATCCCTTACGTACCGGTCCAAATTGCGCAAGTGGTAGCGACGTTGTGACCGACAGGAGTTTGTTGTCGACGACCTCGAGATCTAGCGTCTTCCCGGCCTCCATTTCCTTGATGAGCTTTGGGTTCGCGGCGTCGCCTGCAATGCAGGCATTGCCGAGGCACCAAGTGTACGGCACGCGGTAGGGCGCCCCTTATCGACCCTGAGCTTGACGGGAGCTTGGAGATACATGCCCACGGGCACAACAATTGCAGCCGCGCAGTCTTCTCGCCTTCGCGCTCGATCAAATCGACGCGGACGGCAGTCTGGCCCGTCTCATAAGTCCCGGAGATCGACGTCCGGCAAAGTATCTGAGCGCCGCCGGCCTTGAAGCAGAGCTTCTCGCCCCCGCGGCGAGGCCGGACGCGGTGCCTGGGTCGAGCCCGACCGTAAAGGCAAACGCGAGCACGATGATCAAGCCTGTGCCGCCCGGCACGAGCGCCATCGCGACTTGGGCAGGGTGCGGAGGCTCAAGGAGGCGAAGAACTCAGGCGCTGACTTGTAGCCGATCGCGAACACGAACAGGCTGAACAGGATGACCCGCAGCACCGACGGAAACGCGAAGCTGCCGAGTTGCCCGATGAGCACGGCGACGATGAGTGTGCAGGCCGTGGTGCCGATCGAGAAGCCCCGGATCCTGACCCGGCCCAAGATCGTGCCGACCGCAACGGCAATCAGCAGAAAGATTTCCGGAGCGGTGGAGATGATCCACCTGACGGTGTCCATGGTCGTTGTTCCCCAGCGCATTGTTCGGATCGATTTGAATCCTCAAGGCCGCTCGGAGGCTTGATTCAAGTCAAGCCTTTTCCTCGCTCGCGCGGCGTCAATAGGTGCTTGTCAGATTGGCGACACACGGCGTCTCGGATATGAGCTCACAGGGCATTGCCGCCACTTCATTGCTGCGCCGCGACGAGACGGTCGCCGTGGCACTGCTGTTGGCGTTCGCGGGGGGCTGTCTTAATGCCTATACCTGGATCATCCACGGCGTGTTGGCCAACGCTCAGACGGCAAATCTCGTCTTTCTCTGCGTCCACGGGGGCGTCGGTGACTGGGCGAGGGCGCTGCAATTCGTCCCGCCGATCATGGCGTTCGCGGTTGGCATTGTGGTCGCCGTGTGGCTGCGCCGCGCTGCCGGAGAGAGAGCCAGTGCCATCAGCACGCTGGTCGAGATCCTCTTGTTGATCGCCATCGGCGTACTGCACAACCGGCTGCCTGAGATAGCCGGCAAGCTGGGGATTTCACTCGTCGCCGCGATGCAGGCCGCGATCTTCACCAAGGTCGACGGTGCGACCTACAGCACGGTGATGATCACCGGTAACATGCGACAGGCGATCGAGGGCATCTTCGCTTTGGCTTCAGGCAGCGGCGGGGCGACGGGGACGTTGCGGCGATCCGACATCTTTGCGGCGGTGTGCGGCACCTTCGGCATCGGCGCGGCACTCGGCGCGCTGATCACAAAGGCAACGCCGGACCTCGCGCTGGGGCTTCCCGTGGTCGCACTGCCAATCGTGCTGCTGCGGTGCGAAGTCGTGGGTTCGGAGGCGAGCGCATGAAGCCGCCGTCTCAACCGCGGATCGGGTGGACGCGTCTGTTTCCGCCCTTTAACTGGGTCTCCGAATATCGGATGGCATGGCTGCCCTCCGATACGGTGGCAGGCGTGACGCTGGCTGCGTACGCAATTCCGGTTTCGCTCGCCTATGCCGCCCTTGCGGGCTTGCCGCCGCAAATCGGGGTCTACGGCTATATTCTGGGCGGGATCGGTTATGCGCTGCTCGGATCCTCGCGCCAGCTGGCCATCGGACCGACTTCGGCCATCTCGCTGATGATTGCGGGCACAGTCGGATCTCTCGCCGCAGGTGATCCGGTTCGCTATGCGCAGATTGCAAGTCTCGTCGCCTGTGTAGTGGCTCTACTTTGTCTCATCGCCTGGCTGTTCAAGCTCTCTACTCTCGTTCGTCTCGTCAGCGACAGCATCCTGGTCGGCTTCAAGGCGGGCGCCGGGCTCACGATCATCGTGAGCCAGCTGCCGAGCCTATTCGGCATTCCCGGCGGCGGCCGCAATTTCTTTGATCGGGCATTTCACATAGTTGCCCAGCTTGGCGATACAAATCTGCTGGTGTTGACGGTCGGCGCTGTTGCGCTCGTGCTTCTCCTGCTCGGTGAACGGCTACTGCCCGGTCGACCAGTTGGCATCAGCATTGTGGCGCTGTCGATCGTAGCCGCTACGTTGCTGGGGCTGCCGACCATAGGAGTTCCCGTCACCGGTGAGATACCCGAGGGCTTGCCCACCCTTGCCGCTCCGACGTTCGGACTGGTTGAGCCCGAAGAGCTGTTTCCCATTGCCGCCGGCTGCCTGCTATTGGCCTATATCGAAGGCGTATCCGCCGCGCGCAGCTTCGCTGCCAAGCACGGATATGCACTCGACGTTCGACAGGAATTTCTCGGCTTGGGCGCGGCCAATCTCGCGGCGGCGTTCGGCCAAGGTTATCCCGTCGCCGGTGGGCTGTCCCAATCAGCCGTGAACGACAATGCCGGAGCACGGACACCGCTGGCACTGGTGATCTGCTCCGTCGCGCTGGCGATATGCCTGCTGTTCTTCACTGGGCTGCTGACCAACCTACCCAAGGCGGTGCTGTCCGCTATCGTCTTTGCCGCGGTCTACAGGCTGGTGGACATTCCTGCGCTGCTGCGCATGTGGAAGATCAGCCGCATTGACTTCTACGCCGCGGCTATCGCCCTGATTGCGGTGCTGCTCCTGGGAATCCTTCAAGGCGTGCTGCTCGCTGCGATCGCGTCGATCTTCCTGCTGCTGGCGCGGGCGTCGCAGCCGAACATCGCATTTCTCGGGCGGCTACCGGGAAGTGGCCGCTTTTCCGATAGCGCCAGGCACGAGGGCGTGGAGCCTCTGCTCGGCGTGATAGCATTTCGTCCCGAGGCCTCGCTGCTCTACATCAATGCCGAGACGATCCTCGGGGCAGTGCTGAGCGCGCTGCAAAAATCAGCCGATATCAGGCTGGTCGTCTGCGATCTCTCGGCGTCGCCCTATATCGATCTCGCCGGCGCAAGCATGCTGCACGATCTCCATGACGAACTGGCGTCCCGTCATGTTGCCCTCTGTATCGTCGGCGCACACGCGCAGGTGCGCGACCTCCTGCGGGCGGAAGGGCTGGCCGAAAAGACCGACAGCACACAATGGCTGCGGACGCTCGACAGTGTACTGGGCGGCAGCGACGCGAAGGGCGGCTAGCGGTCATTTTGCGGTGCGACATCCACGTGCCTGCCAAAGCCGTTCGAGATTATTCAGACCGTTGACTTGGATCAATGGAGCACAGGGCCGTGAGGCCACGATCCTGCATCACAATTGCCCTGGGATCGGGAGAGAGACATGTCCAAGGATGCCAAATCCGTCGAGAAGCGTATCGATCGATTCTTTTCCGGGCCCGGAGCGCGGGCGGAAGTCGATCTTCAAGTCGGACTGAATCCGCGACATGGGCGAGTTCTACGGCCCGAACCTGTTCCTGGCCGAGAGCAGCGCCACCACGGGCGGCCTCGACGGCATGCTTGAGCCGAAGCGTTCCCGATGACGGAATATTCGATGTATGGCGCGGTGCCGCTGAAGACGATCAAGCAGGCGCTGCTGAGCGCCAAGGCCGACGGCCGGCTCGACCGCGTCAAGATGATCGATCTCACCAACGGCACCTTCGACGGCCACATCTACAACACACGCCGCGTGATGGAGGAATGCCTCGCCATCAAGCCGGACCTGATCTTCCTGTGGGGCGAGGCCCGGTTCGGGTTCACGCGCTTCTCGCCGTTCCTGCGTCGGCGCACGGCCATGGGTGCCGCCAACGAGATCGAGGCGTGGATGCACGATCCAAAATCGGTCGCGGCCTATGAGAAGCAGCAGGCCGAACTCGGCAAGAACCCGTCGGACGAGGTGTTGCTCAAGACCAAGCTCATCCCCAACCCGCGGCAGATCCGCCTTCGCGTCTACCAGACCAACGCGACCCGCAAGTCGATGTCGGCGATCCGGCAAGGCTCCATGCTCTCGGGGAAGGACGTCGAATTCCACACCGTCGAGCAGCAGTTCAAGGAAGCGGTGTTCACGCACGCCTCCACCAGTCCGAACCAGCAGCTCATCGCCAGCCTCGACATTTCGCGGCGGCAGATGGAGCTTGAAGGTTACGGCCTCGTCGCCAATGCGATCGAGATCGCGTTCGCCATCCGCCACGCGGTCAACAACAATCCGCTGATCTCAAAGTACTTCCGCGTGCTGGGTGCAGACGCCATGGTGCCGGCGCAGTACCGCCAGAGCGGCTTCACCGACTATCTTGCGGTCGGGGCTACTTCGCGATGCTTCTGGCCCAATAGGCCAGCCAAACTCAGGGGAAAGTCATGAAGAAACTACTTGCTGTTGCTGCTCTGGTCCTCGGTGTCGCCGGTTTCAGCGAGCCCTCGCGCGCCGAGACCGGCAGCGTTGTCGTGGTCTTCACCAAGGGTGGCTTCATTGTCGGAGTGGGAGGCGGCGAGGGCGTGCTGCGCCTGCGCGGCAAGAATTATCCGTTCACCGTATCCGGCATGAGCGTCGGTTTGACCGTGGGTGCTTCGACGACAAAATTTGTCGGTCGTGCGTTGAACTTGCGGGGTCCGTCATCAATCGAAGGCTCCTACGCGGTGGGCGGAGCCGGCGGCGCCGTCGCGGTCGGTGCGGGAGCGGTCCAACTGCAAAACGCCAACGGCGTGATCCTGCAGCTCAGCGGTCCCAAGGTCGGCGCCGAAGTGTCGGCAGCCGTCGGCGGGGTCACGATCCGGCTGAAATAGACCATAAGCGAAAATGAAACGGGCCGTGCACTGCGCGGCCCATTTTCTTATCGATCTGAATCCTTGTTCAGTACCGCTCTTCCACGAACTTCATGCCACGCAGGCTCACTTGGTCGTTGTAACGCCCTTTCTCCGTGCGCGGCGGCAGCTTGACCTTATCCTTCTTGATCCGCTTGTACGGGATCGAATCCAGGAGATGCGCGATGCAGTTGAGCCGCGCCCGCCGCTTGTCATCGGACCGGACGATGGTCCAGGGCGCATGCTTGGAGTTCGTTGCCTCGAACATCAGGTCCCGGGCCTTGGAATAATCGTACCAGCGCCGGTAGGACTCGGTGTCCATCGGGCTCAGTTTCCACTGCCGCAAAGGGTCGTCGATCCTGGCCCGAAACCGCCGTTCCTGCTCCTCCATCCCGACCTCGAGCCAGATCTTGATGAGGATGATTCCGCTCTCGACGAGATGCTTCTCCATCTGCGGGCACAGCGTAAGGAAGCGCCTGTGGTCCTCGGGTGAGCAGAAGCCCATGACATACTCCACCCCAGCCCGATTGTACCAACTCCGGTCGAAGATCACGACCTCGCCGCCCGCCGGGAAATGCTGCATATAGCGTTGGATGAAGAGCTGCGACTTTTCACGGTCGGATGGCGCGGGAAGGGCGACCACGCGGAACACACGGGGACTTACCTTGTCCGTGATCGCCTTGATCGTGCCACCCTTACCAGCGGCATCGCGACCTTCGAAGAACACAACGACCCGCAGCTTTTGCTCTTTAACCCAGTCCTGCAAATGACAGAGCTGGACCTGGAGCTTTTCCAGCTCCTTTTCATAGGTCTTGCGCTTCATCCGCGCCCCGGCTTCGTCCTTTGCCATTCTCTGCCTTTCGCTTTGTCGCATCGGATCCAGAGGGCGAGGATCAGTCCCCCCAGGAAATCGTTACGCCGATATCGCCCGGGATGCCGCCCGGGAAATCGATGATCTGGTAACTGATGCGATAGCCACGCGGCTTCAGATAATCGGTCCAGAGTTGGAAGATCTCCTTCGGAATGCCGGTCAAGGTGTTCTCCCAGCCGGCTTCCTGCTGGTTGATGGCGCGACCCCTGTCGGTGCACAGCGTGTTGGGAAAGCGATACACCTGCACCTCGGTCAGCCCGTTGCGCACCGCACGCTGGATGACGGTCGCGGCAAGCTGGATCTTCTCTTCCTCGGTCTTGCCCGACGGTTTGCTCAGTCGCTCGATCAAGGCGTGCTTTTCGGCCTCTGCCGCGGCGGCCAGCCGGGCATATTCCTCCGCCTTTTCGGCCTCCTTGAGGGCCGCTTCCTTGCGGATTTGCGTGGCATTCGGGATCAGACTGTCGAGATTGGCGGCCATTGCCGATGTCTCCTGCTGCTCTGTTTCAGTGCTCGAGCAAGGCTAGGTCGGACGGACGCCATTCCGTTGATTCAAATCAAGCAACGGAAACCCTGCCGTCGCCAAACTGTGACCCGCGGCAGCCGGGTCCCGATCAGGAGAGCACGTTGAGCGAGCAGCTTCACCCGAAGGCACCACACCATCTGCCATTCTACATCACCTCGCCTGGCGAAACAGACGGGTTGATGATCGTGACGGGTATCATCCTGATCGCGGCCGTTTTCGCGGTGGGGCTTTTGTACTGGCATTTGCACAGCCTGCCCGAGCGCATGGCCCACAAGACCCAGAAACTGCAGTTCGAGATCGTGGCCGTGCTGGGGCTTCTCGCCCTGTTCACGCACGAGCATCTGTACTGGATCGCGGCCTTGATGCTTGCTTTGATCGAACTGCCGGATTTCGGAACGCCGCTTCGCAGCATCGCCGGGTCGGTAGAGAGGATCGCAGACGGTACATCGCCGAACAGTGCGGACGAGACATCGCAACCCGGTACGGTGGCGGCCACGGCAGCGATCAGTCGGAACGATCAGGACGTGGACACCGACCAAAAGATGCGCAGCCATGCTTGAACTCATCATCTGCTCGCTCCTGACCATTCTTCCGGACTACCTCTATCGGCGCTTCGTCCAAGGCAAGCGGTTCGGTAAGGAGATCACGCTGTTCTCCGTTTGGTACGAGCTCCGCTGGGGCATCACCGGCTGCCTGATGCTGACCGTGGCGCTGATCACCAGCGTCTTCTTCTTTCATCCGGCGACCTCAAACGCGGCGTTGCTGTTCCGGACCGTCCCGATCCTGCCCGAGGGATCAGGCCGTGTCGCCGAAGTTAATGTCGGCTATAGCCAAACCGTGAAGAAGGGCGACGTCCTCTTCAGGCTGGACAATTCCAAGCAGACAGCTGCGCTTGAAACGGCCAAACGCAAGGTTGCCGAGGTTGACGCTTCCATGGCGTCCGCAAAGGCTGACGTCGTCAAGGCCGAGGCGCAGATCCAGGAGGCCAGGGCCAGCTACCGGCAGGCAAAGGACGAACTCGACGTCAAGACGGAATTGCAGCGTCGCAATCCTGGGATCGTGCCGCAGCGTGATATCGAGAAGCTTCAGGTCGTCGTCGACCAGCGTCAGGCCGGCATCGACGCCGCAACTGCGGCGAAGGAATCGGCGACCCTACAGGTGTCGACCCTGCTGCCGGCGCAAAAAGCGAGCGCGGAGGCCTCGTTGGCAGAGGCGCAGGTCGATCTCGACAAGACTTTCGTTCGCTCCGGCGTCGACGGCCGCGTCGAGCAATTTCTCGTGCGTGTCGGCGACGTCGTCAACCAGCTGATGCGACCGGCCGGAATTTTGATTCCGGAAGGCTCGGGTCGGTCGCGGCTGCAGGCTGGCTTCGGCCAGATCGAAGCGGGCGTGATGAAGGAGGGCATGGTTGCAGAGGCAACCTGTATCTCCAGACCATGGGCTGTAATTCCATTGGTCGTGACCGCGGTACAGGACTATATCGCGGCCGGACAGTTTCGGACCGGAGAGCAGCTCATTGAGGCGCAGAACCTCGCCAAGCCGGGGACGATCCTGGTGTTCCTCGAGCCCCTCTACAAGGGGGGGCTTGATGGCGTGACGGCCGGCAGCACCTGCATCGTGAACGCGTACACCAGCAACCACGAAGAGATCGTCGATCCCAAGACTTCGACCGGGAGGCGGATCGTCCTTCATGCGATCGACGCGATCGGTTTCGTCCATGCACTGCTACTACGGATCCAGGCGCTGCTGCTGCCATTCAAGACTCTGATCTTCAGTGGTGGACATTAAATCAAAGCGATTTGATCTGAAGGAAACGATGAATGTCTGAGCTGAGAAAGTCGGCTGTCGCGGTGGCGCTTTCATTGTGTGCGACATTTGCATTGACCGGGCGCGCCGATGCGTTCGACCTGAATGGTGCCTGGGCCACGAGCGCCGATCAATGCGATAAGGTGTTTACTCGTGAAGGAGGCAAACTAGGCTTTAGCGAGATGTCCGAAGTATACGGAGGTGGCGTCATTGTTGATGGCGATCAGCTCATTGGCAAGTTCGCGCGCTGCAAGGTCAGGGCCAGAAGGGATAGCGGCACAGGCATCAATCTGATCGCGGCTTGTGCTACCGATATCATGCTATCCAGTGTTCAGTTCAGCTTGAAGGCGCTGGACACGGACAGTATCGCCCGGCTGTTTCCGGGCATGGAAGACATGGAGGTCAGGTATCACCGCTGCGCACCGCGATAAGATCACGTGGCCGCAGACTTAGCGACATTAAGACTAGTGCGTCGTTGCTCAAGATGTGCTGTTATGAACTCATTCGGACGAGGTCTTCGGAGAAAGCATGAGCGGACGCAAGCTCATTGCGTCGAGCAAGTCCCGGGCCGCCGCGATCGCGCTGTTGTGCCTCGGATTGGCTTGGTTGAGCGGTCGAGCCCAGCCTTCACATGCTGCCGGGCAGCCTGAGGTCAACCCGCGCGAACCCAGGCGCGTTCTGTTGTTGCACTCCTTCGGGCGAGACTTCTTACCTTGGAGCGAATACGCCCGCAGCATCAAGACCAATCTCGAGCAGCGATCACCGTGGCCGCTCGATGTTCAGGAGCATACCCTCCTGACCGCACGATTCACGGCGCCGGGTCCCGAAAGACCCTTCGTCGAGTATCTTCGATCGGTCTATCAGGGCCGTCCGCCTGACATCGTCATGAGCGTCGGGGGACCCGCCGCGGGTTTTGTGCAGAGGCACCGGGCGGAGTTGTTCCCGAATGCGCCGATGGTCCTCACAACGGTGGAAGAACGCCTGATCGACCGAGCGAGCCTGACCGAGAAAGACACTGTCGTTTCAGTCCGCCACGACTTTGTCACCGCATTTCGCAACGTTCTCCAGGTGCTGCCAGATACGCGGACGATCGCCCTCGTCATCGGTGCGTCCAAGCTGGAGAAGTTTTGGCTTGAGGAGCTGAAGAAGGAAGTTGGATCGCTGGAAGATCGTGTCTCTTTCGTCTGGTACGGCGATTTGTCATTCGACGAGATCCTGAAGCGGGCCTCGGCGCTACCGCCGCAAACGGCCTTGTTCTGGGGCTTGATGTCGGTCGACGCGGCGGGCGTCATTCACGACGGGGAGAGTGCACTGCATCGCCTTCGCGCCGTCGCGAACGCACCAATCTTCTGCTTTGAGGAGACCTTCTTCGGGCGGGACATTGTCGGCGGTCCCATGCATTCCATTCCAGAACTCGGCCAGAAGACCGCCGATGCGGCGCTCCGAATCCTCGGTGGTGAGCCGCCTGCGGATGTCAAGATCGAGCCCGTCGCCTATGCTGCGCCCAAGTATGACTGGCGCGAGTTGCAGCGGTGGGGGATCAGCGAGAGCAACCTGCCGCAAGGCAGCGAGGTTCTGTTTCGCGAGCCGGGTATCTGGGAAAAGTACCGCTGGCAAATGGCGTTGATCGCTGCGGTGATCCTGATCCAGGCAGGGCTCATCAGCGGCTTGCTTGACGAACGCCGGCGCCGCCGGCTTGCCGAGGTCGAGTCGCGACAGCGCCTGGCCGAGCTTGCGCACGTCAACCGCTACTCTGCCGTCGGCGAGCTGACGGCGTCGATTGCCCACGAGCTGAACCAGCCCCTCGGTTCGATTCTGACCAATACGGAGACGGCGGAATTGATGCTGAAGGGCTCCGCGCCAGATCTCGAGGAAATCCGCGAGATTCTCGCCGATATCAGGCGTGACGATCAGCGTGCCGGCGAGGTGATCCGTCGGTTGCGCAGCGTCCTCAAGAAGGCTCCGTTCGAGATCAGAGATATCGAGTTGAAAGAAACGGTGCGAGAGGTGATGGGGTTTGTTGGCGATGTGGCCGGGGGACGCAAGATCGAACTGAGCTTTTATGGGCCGGCCGACACCGACCTGCACGTCAAGGGCGATCCCATCCAGCTGCAGCAGGTGGTGCTCAATCTCATTCTCAATGCATTGGACGCCGTCTCGGAGGCTCAGACCGGCAAGCGAGAGGTCAGCGTGATCATGGCCCGCGCCGGCCATTTTGCCGAGATTCGCGTCGGAGATACAGGACCTGGTATCGCGGTTGCCGATCTCAAGGCCATCTTTGATCCGTTCTTCACAACCAAGCCGGAAGGCATGGGGATGGGGCTGGCGATCGCCAGAACGATCGTCGAGGCGCACCACGGCACGATTATCGCGGAAAACCAGCCATACGGCGGTGCGCTGTTCACCGTTCGGCTTCCGCTAGCGAGCTAGTCTTCCGCGTTGCAGCAGGCGACACTCTCGTTTCGTTTGATTTTTGTCAATGAACGTCCCTCTCTCCGTCTCATGGTCTCGGCAGAACCGAGATGGAGGATGCGATGATCCGCTGCGGCAAGACGTTGATCGCGCTTGCGCTGTTGCTGGCTACGCCCGTTTGCGTGTCGGCCCAGACGACCGACAAGCCCGCCGCCCCCGCCCCGCAGGCGCAAGCGGCGAATTCGGCTGTACCGACGGCTGAGCTGCTGAAGCCCGAGCAACTGGAGGCTCTGGTTGCGCCGATCGCGCTCTATCCGGACGAACTGCTTGCGAACGTGCTGGCCGCCTCGACCTATCCGCTGGAAATCGTGCAGGCCGATCGCTGGCTGAAGGAACGCAAGAGTCTGAAAGGCGATGGGCTGAAGACGGAGGTGGACAAGCAGGGCTGGGACGATAGCGTCAAGGCACTGGCCAGCACCGCGGATGTTCTGACCATGATGAGTGACCAGCTCGACTGGACCAAGAAGCTCGGCGATGCCTTTCTGGCGCAGCAGCCCGACGTGATGGATGCGATCCAGCGCCTTCGCACCAAGGCCTACGACAACAAGAAGCTGGTCACCACCAAGCAGCAGAAGGTCAGCGTCCAGTCTCAGGAAGGCAAGCAGGTCGTCGTGATCCAGCAGGCAGATCCCGCAGCGATGTACGTGCCGTATTACGAGCCGGCCACCGTCTATGGCGGTTGGCCTTATGCGGAGTATCCGCCATATTACTGGGGCTATCCGTCCTATATCGGTGCGGGAGTGGTTGCGGCCGGCATCGCGTTCGGCACGGCCTGGGCGATCGGACGCTGGGGCAATTACTGGGGAGGCGGCTGCAACTGGGGCAACCGCAACGTCTACGTCAATCATCGCACGACGAATATCGGCAATGGCTGGCAGCACAATCCCGCGCATCGGCAAGGGGTGCGCTACAGCAACACCAACGTTCAGCAGCGCTTCGGCAACAACAACCTGAAGGCGGGCGCATCGGACCGGATGGACTTCCGCGGCCGTGACGGCAACCAGGTGCTGCGTCCCAATCAGGGTGCGAGAGACCGGGCGGGGGATCGCGCAGGCGACCGTGCTGGTGATCGTGGCGGACCGGGTGACCGGGCTGGCGACCGCGCCGGGGACCGCGCCGGCGATCGGGGCGACCGGCCCGGCGGCGGCGACCGTGCTGGTGCCGGGGACCGAGCCAAGGGTGGCGGTGACCGGTCCAAGGCTGCTGCCAAAGGCGGCGGCGATCGCGCCAAGGCCGCGAACCGCGGCGGCGCGATGAACGTCTCATCCGGCCGATCGGCGGCCGCCGCATCGGCGCGCGGTCGGTCAAGCATGGCGAGCATGCCGCGTGGCGGCGGCGGCCCGAGCATGGCCGGCCGAGGTGGCGGAGGCGGAATGGCGATGCGTGGCGGGGGCGGAGGCGGCTTCCGCGGAGGCGGCGGGGGCGGCGGCCGGCGCTCCGACATTGCACTTAAGCACGATATCGTCCTGCTCGGGCACCTCGCCAACGGCCTCGGTTACTATCGCTTCAGCTATATCGGCAGCGACAAGGCCTATGTCGGTGTGATGGCGCAGGAGGTCGCGCAGGTGATGCCTGACGCCGTCACGCGAGGTCGCGACGGGTACCTGCGGGTCTACTACGAAAAACTTGGGCTGACATTCCGCACCTACCGCGATTGGCTCGCCAGCGGCGCGAAGCTCCCCGCAGAGGTGATGCCATGATCGGCCTGAAATCTTTCCGATGTGCGGTGTTGCCGGGCATGTTCGTGCTTGCGCTGCTTGGCTCTGCGGCCCAGGCGCAGCAATCCTACAAGACGCCGGAGGATGCGGCCGCAGCGCTTGCGGCCGCAGTCAAGAGTGGCCCTCGCGACATCCTGAACGTGCTCGGAAGCGCGGCAGATGACATTGTCTTCTCCGGCGATAAGATCGCCGACAACGATATCCGCCAACGCTTCACCTCGATGTATGACGCCAAGCACGGCATCAAGGCGGACGGCAACAAGAGCGCGACACTCATCCTAGGGTCCGACGATTTCCCATTCCCGATTCCGCTGGTGAATACCAAGGCGGGATGGGAGTTCGACACCGACGAAGGACGCATCGAGGTGCTTCGCCGTCGCATCGGGCGCAACGAGCTTGATGCGATCCAGACCGCGCTCGCATTCGTCGACGCGCAGAACGAATATGCTGACAAGGACCGCGGCGAGGGCGTCGGCGTCTACGCGCAGCGCATCGTGTCCTCGCCCGGCAAGAAGGACGGCCTGTTCTGGCGTGACGACAGCGATCCGAGCCCGCTCGGCCCACTGGCGGCGCAAGCCTCGAGCGAGGGCTACAAGGCCGGCGAGGGAATGACGCCCTATCACGGCTACTACTTCCGGATCCTGAGGGGGCAGGGACCCGATGCCCCCGGCGGCGCCATGCATTACGTCGTCAAAGGCAAGATGATCGGCGGCTTCGCGCTGATTGCATGGCCGGCCGAATACGGCAATTCGGGCGTGATGACTTTCCTGGTCAATCACGCCGGCGTCGTCTACCAGAAGGATCTCGGCAAGCGCACCGACTTCGTGGCCAAGCGCCTCACGCTGTTTGATCCCGACCAGACCTGGAAGAAGGTCGATGCCGCGAAACCGTGAGATGACCAGCGCCATGCTGCGCTCGATCAGCCGCCTTGCCGCGATCGTGCTGTTCGCCGTCACCGCTCCGGCCGCTCCCTTGCTCGCGCAAGCTGCCGGCCATGTCCGGGTCAAGATCGTGAAGGCGGGCCTGCTGGTCGGCGGCGGTGCCGGCACTGGTGTATTGAGCTATCGCGGCCGCAGCTATCCCTTCCGCGTCACAGGAATAAGCCTCGGCATCACCGCCGGCGCCACAGCCGGCCGCCTGGAAGGCTGGGCCTCCGGCATCAGAGATGTCCGCGACTTCGCGGGCACCTACAGTTCGGTTGGCGGTGGTGGCGCTCTCGTCGGAGGTGTGGGGGGTGTCCATCTAAGGAACGACAACGGCGTCGTAATGGTGTTGCAAGGCCCCAAGGCCGGATTGGAGATGGCCGCCAACCTCAGTGCTATCGTGATTTCATTGAAGTGAGGCCATCTACATTCTTTCTCCGTAGAGGCCTTTATCCACCTGATATGGTTGTCGCGCCAACGACCGCTTCCCTTTGACCACTGCTTACTCCAAGGCGCTTGCATGCGTGATAGCGCGCGCCATGCCTAAGCGAATCCGAAGGGCAGCTGCGTTGCTCGATCGATCGCTGGCTGCCCTATTTTCATTTGGAAACAGTACCAACTTACTGAAATTACTGGAGTGTGTTTCGACCATTCTTTCCAAATACGCCTTGAAATCACTATATAATCAGGCGGATTTTGATTCCGCCATTCGGAGGTTCGATCCGTTTTGCTCAAAAGGACGCTTAAGCCCTTGAGTTTGTTACCTACAGAAGGCCGGTAGGCGCGGGTCCTTGGGGTGCGTTTGGAAACCGCTGCCTAACTCTCGGCACACCGTCCAGAACAGTCTCCCGAGTTACACTGCCGCACTCCTCAGGCGGCCAGCTGGAAGTCATGCTGCCTGCTGAACTCGTTCTTGCTCCTCACCCAGAGTGTTTGGCTCCAATCGGACTTGGGTCACGGCTCTTCGGCTAGCGCCGGGACCGAGCCAATTGATCAGAGCTTTATGTTCCTTTAGCGAGTCACCAAGTGAGGAAAACACAACGGTACTGATAGCTTGCTGTTGGCTGCGCAGGTGGTCTTCAACCAGCTTGTGCCGAGTGACATAGCCCGCGTTCACGCCAGGGATAGAATGGTTCATGAGGAGCTTAGCATCGAATTCGGAAACGCCGGCAGCGGTGGCAATCGTCCGAAATGTTTGACGAAGGTCATTGCCCCATTTTGACAAGACCTCTCGATCCTCCTTTGTTTCCGCTAAGCGTCCTAAGGCGCTCTCAGCGGGGAACAACCACTTTTGCGCCTGAGACGGCTGCATTTGCCGGCCGAAACGAAGCAGCCGAATGAGGCACAGGATCATTTGCCGAGATAGCGGGATGTCGAACGCTCGCTTACTGCCTCCTTTGGGCTTTGGGATGTGGAGCGTACGCCGTCGAAAATTTATGTGTTCGGGTCTGGCCTGCTGCAAGGCGGTGGGTCTAGATCCACACAGCAATGCCAAAAGATGGAATTCGCGCCGGATTGGGTTCTCTAGATTGGCCAGTTCGAGAAACCATCCTTTCAAATCGCCGGTCCCCATACCAGTATTCCTGCGCTCTTCCTGATTCCAATCGACAGCATCTGCGGGGTTGTCACGCGGCAGCGATCGATTGGTCTTCCGCGCGTGATTGTAGATGGCCCGCAGCGTCCGCATGCTGCCATTCGCGATGTAGGGACCGTTCTCCTTAGTAAGCTGATCATGCTTTTTGGCGACGCGAGCGGGATCATTCGCGAGATCCAGCAAAGGGGTCTTCAAAGAGACGTTCAACGTGATCACGATACCCGCTGATCGTTTTCTCGCTACGGCCTTTTCGGATCAAGTGGGCTTCCAGGTAGCGTTGCCAAGCGTGCTCCAGGGTAGGGGCTCCTACAGCACCATTCCCATCGGTCGCGGCTTGTTCGGAGTTTCCGTTCTCCCTCGCTTTCGGGTGCTGTCCCTTGCTGATCTGCGCAAGATATTCCTTGGCAATCGCGCGGGCTGCCCTGGTCGTCAACTCGCTGGCGTCACCAATCGATACTCTGATGGAGGAGGCCCGCTTTCCTCGCTGTCTAAGATCACCTTGAACAGTGAAGGTCCTTTTTCGCTTCCCGACAACCACGAAGAAGCCTTTCAACTCGGTGTCCCGAGCCAAATACCAGCCATCTTCAGGAGTCGGCAGCTGAGCGATCGCCTTATCGCTTAGAGCAATGCGAATGTCGGTCATGAGGGGCGACGTGAACTGCTAAAACGGCTTTCAAACGGTTTTGGCGAACTGAGTTGTTTGAAGGTCAGGGTTCGCTGGGCTGCGAAGCTATGCGACAAGTCTCTAAAAATAAAAGACCTTTCTCGACTTCATCGTAGTGTGGCGCAGATTCAGAAATCGCAGAGAGGCGCCGGCTTTGAACTCTTAATCAGCGGGTCCCAGGTTCGGTGCGCCCACCATTAAATCCCCCGACATTACAGTCGCTTAGGTAGGCAGGCCTCGTTTCGTTCTTTTGGCCGCCGTGCGACAGGCTATGCGGCAAAATCTGTCCCATGCCGTGCAACGATGCGGAAAAAATCTTCCCGCCTCAGTTTATTGCGGGGCGCGACCTGCTCAAATCAGAGGTCGAGAAGAGGAACGTGTTCGAAAAACTCGATCTTATTCTGGCGCTTCGGGGTAAGGACAAGCTTGATCGCGGCGTAACTTCGTTCCAGGCCGTGAAGATGCTTGGACTGCTTCGCAACCGCCTGACGCATTTCAAACCCGAATGGTCTCACGAGGCAGAGAGACACAAGGCTGTTTCGCAAAGCTGCGAGGGTTGTTCACACTCGATCCATGGTTCGGTCGCGAGGTGGCCTTTCCGAGCGGCTGGGTCGGTCACAGCCGTACGATTTGGGCGATGAGCTCGGCGGTCAAATTCCTGAGGGAGTTCGAGGAACTGGCCGACTTGCCGGACCAGGATCGGCGTAGCCATTTGCAGGTATTCCAGATATTTTTCTCGGCCGTCGCCCCGGGGTAGCGCTCGTCCAAAATCGTCCTCAGGTGCAAACGATCGACGCGGAAGTGGCGGAAGGCTGATCTGTGTTCGCACCAGGCCGCCAATACACGCACTTCGTCGAAATAGACGATAGCGATCGGCCAGATGGTGCGATCCGATAACGAGCCGTGGGCGTCTTCGTAGCTGATCGCGACTTTGCGTTGCCGACGAATGGTGTCTCGCAATAGTGCGACCTGAAGTCCGAAAGCGCCTGTAGAGGCATCACTGCTGCGGCGGCTATGCAAAGGCGACTCACGAAGACGCAGCCTGGCCCGGATGCTTGCATTGTGCGCTCAACCGCAGCGTGGCGTCTTACACGAGCTCATCATCATGGGTTCAGCGCGCCAGATGCTTTAGTCCCGAACCATTTGTTGCGCACCTGGAGGTAATGGGCGCTCGGGTCATAGATGGCCGTTCTTAGACCGAGGACTCGCGGCGATAGGCGTCCGATTGCGCTGAGAACGTTGTAGGATGCGATCACCCGGTCATGCTGTGCCTTGACCAGCGAGATGCGCGCGTTGACCAACGCGAACTGCGCGTTGAGAAAGTCAAGGGTTGTGCGTTGCCCAGCCCTGGCTTCGTTGCGAACACCGTTCAACGCGATCTCTGAGGCCGACACCTGGGCTTGGGCCGACTGCACCTGGGCCTTTGTCGCACCGAGTTGCCCCCAACGCTGAGCAACAGTCGTTCGAACCCCGTCGCGCACCCTCTCAAGCGCAAGCTGCTGTTCGGCGAGGAGTTCCTTGGATTGCCGAATGAGCGCGTGCTCAGCCCCCCCTTGATAGATGGGAACGGAGGCTTGCACGGCCGCGGCTGCTCCGAACGATCGGTATGTTCTCGTCAATTGTTCGTACGACTCGTACGAATTTTGGACAGACGCTTGCAGAGCGACCGTCGGGAGAAGTGCACCCTCGTTGATCCTGACCTGAAGATGATTGGTATCAATGTCATGGATTGCACCGACGATGTCAGGGCTTTCAACGAGCGCAATCTCCGTCGCCGCGCTCAAGCTTCCGGGCAGAAATCGGTCCACGGGCGAACCAGGCGCGGGCTTAACTGGATCGTCGCCGATATCGCGCCGGAAGTTGGCTTTTGACGTTGCCAGCTGCGATTCCGCGGACCGTTCCTGCGACCTACCAGCAGCGAGTTGCGCCTCGGATTGGGCGACATCGGTGTATGTGACTTCTCCGAGCAGAAACCGATCATGTGCCTGCGTTGCGGTCTGTTCGAGAACCCGCACGTTGGATTTCTGAACGTCAAGAGACGCAAGGTCTCGAAGGTAGTCCATATACGCTGTCACGGCGGATAGAAGGACGCTCTGTTCGAGCGATCTTAGCACTTCGCGCGCAGCAAGAACCTGCGTCTCGGCGGCGCGTGCTTTATTTGCCGTCTGATTACCATTAAATATAGGTTGCGAGACGGTAAGCGCCGCGCTTCGTGGGACGTCACGGTAGTCAGTCTGGACCCAGGTTGTTGCGCTACCGCTGCTCTTGGACAGGGTATCCAAGTATCGATAACCGGCGCTGCCGGTGAGTGTCACCTTTGGGCGATAGCCCGACAAGGCCTGAGGCACATTCTCATCGATCGATCGGACTTGAGCACGCTGCGCGTTGAGCTTGGGGCTATTCTGATAGGCCCGTGCCAGCGCATCCTCCATGGTCTCGGCGGATGAGAAAGCAGATCCTGCTCCCAGAATGACGCCTAAGACCGTTAGCGACCGAACGAGTAATCCCAATTGCGTCATCGGCAAAGTCACAATCGATTGGCCAACTGCCCCGCAAGCCTTTCGGAGCGCTGCGAGGCTAGCGAGTAGCGACGCCGGCATCGGGTCACATTCCGTGCCGCGTGCAGTCGTTACTTGCTTCGGAAAGCATATCGATTATCTGCGCCGTCAATGCGTCGGGGATGTTGCTCGTGATCTAATTTGATTTCGTTCTGCAAGCCTGTGCGGCGGCGGTATCCGTGGGCGTGGCACCACATGCTGCGCCAACCCACTGCAGCTCGTCGCGCATATCCGTGCAACAAGCCCGCTTGACGCCGCGCCTGCCTTCGATTGCGAGCGCTTGGGATAACGCATGCTCCGAGGTCTCGTCTCGATTGTCGTGTATGGAGGCCACTCTCAATGGTGCACGTGGCGATACAAATCCCTCTGGCGATCGGTGTTGGTAACCGAAATGAATTCTACTGCCGCAAAGCAGCGCCAATCTTATGCTTCTCCTGAGCTTGCACGGAGAAGAGAGATCAGTCCTTGGAGCTCTTAGGATGTTCGTCACGAGTGGGCACGGGCTTTCGCCCGAAAGCGTTCGATGGCAACTCGGTTACTGCCACGGAGAAGAATACCGGATACCACTGTTTCCCGACGACGCGGACTATGCCTCGGGGTGGTCTCACGGCCACAATAGTGTCCATCAATGCTCCATTGAAGTGAGCGAGGCGACCTTCTTCGAGCTTAGGCTGCGCGTCGGCACGAGGCTGAACGACTTCGCACAAGAGCTGGTGGCGGACGCGAAGGATGCGTGAGCGACACCTCGCAAACTCGGTGATGATCGCGACGATGCTCAGTCTGTTTGGCTAGCGAGCATGGCAACAAGGCCCGATACGCAAGCTCTGGCTATTGGATCGAAAGTCTGTGACAAATATCGGTTTCATCAGCTCGCTTTTAGCCTGATGAGACCGGCAGTTGCTCGCTTTTCTATCAAAATGTGAACAACCCTCTGGCGATAAAGTCGAGGCTCCGCCCAGGAGTCCGGCTTCGAACGGGCGGATCATGTTTTGGTAGTATGGGGCCCGCCGCTACTGACGGAGGCCACGTCCTGGCCAACAGGCAAATTGCGCGCACCGGGTCGGTGGTCACGTATCGGCGGTGTAATCGTTGTGGCAAATACGAAGTCCCAGAGACCTGTGGTTACTCCAAAGTTTCCGGGCGTGGGACTGCGATGATGACGAAGATGGCGAAGCCTCAGAGGGCGGATCCAGGAACTCCCGTCCACACGCCAACGGTGCACGGCGTCATGGATCACAAGATACCAAATGTATCCAACAATGAGGCCGCACGTCGCACCACTCGCCATCTGGAACGTCCAGAAGTGCGAGAGGATCAGAAGCACCGCAGAGAACCCGAGGAGGCTCGTCCACAGCGGTGAACCGACAAAGTCGATCGGCCGCGCGTGGTGCATTGCGTGGAGTTCTTTCACGATCGGCATGTCATGATAGACGAATCGATGCAGCAAATATTCAACCAGCGTCCAGAGCACAGCTCCAAGCAAAAACGTGCACCACCACCTTGCATGCAGGGTGAAGCGGCTCGTTTCAACGTCAAGCACTAAGAAACCCACTACGACAATCGGATAGACGAAGAGGTCTGCGTAGTACGCGATCCTGCTTTGGCTCATCTTGTATCCGCTTCCCTATTGGACCGTCGCTGCATATTCGCGTCGGTCACGATGACGTCGGCTCCTTGCGGGAGCGTCTCGCTTCCCCGATTAGTTCGGCAATTCGGTGCGCCGGTGGCCGTTGTGTAACTCGTTCTAGCGAATTGTGAACGGCGGATTGCAGTACTTGCACCAGGCATTGCAGCGGCTTGGGAGATCCGAACAAGGCTTTCGATCTTCGTTTGCGGGCCGATGACGGCATTGCGACGACTGCCGCGATCAATAGTCGCTGTCGCCCGAGTTCACCGTCATCCCCGACGAAGAAGAAAAGCCGGTTATTTGGAGTCAGCAGTTTGCAGTTGCGACGCGCTCCAGCCGCCGCCGAGCGCCTTGATCAGGTTGGCGCTGGCGACAAGCCGGTTCTGCTGGATTCCGAGAGCGGTCTCTTCGTTGGTCAGCGCGGTCGCCTGCGCGGTCACGACGGTCGTGTAGGTCGTCGTCCCGGCCTGGTATTCATTGATTGCAATCGTGACGGCCTGCCGCGCGAGTCGGACTGCTTCAGCTTGGGCAGCGGCCTGGCGCCGGTAGATCCGCAGGTTGGACAGCTCGTCCTCGACGTCCTTGAAGGCCGAAAGCACGGTGTGGCGATAATTGGCAACGCTCTGGTCGTAGGCTGCTCCGGCCGCGTCGACGGCGGCGGAGCGTTTGCCGCCGTCGATAAGCGTCTGGCTGCCGCTTGCCGCGAGGGACCAGACCAGGTTGGTTGCCGAGACGAGTGGCGACGCGCCGGAATATCCGGCGACGGCCGATAGATTGACCGTCGGATAGAAGGCCGCGACGGCAACGCCGATCAGCGCATTCTGCTGCTGCATCTTGCGTTCGGCTTCGGCGATGTCGGGACGACGTTCGAGCAGGGTGGATGGCACCGTAGCGGGGACGTTGGGGGTCGCCTGCGGCAGGGCTGCCTTTGGAATCGTCAGTTCCGCGGGCGCGCGGCCGATCAGGAGCGCGATGGCGTGCTCATACTGGGCGCGCGATTGGCCCGCAGCGATGGCGGAGGCGCGCGTCGAGGCCAGCTGCGTCTGCGCGGTGATGACGTCGGACCGCGCCGCGGTGCCGGCGGCATATTGATTCTGCGTGATCGTGAGGGTGCGCTCATAGGCTGCCACCGTGTCGTTCAGAAGGCGCTCGAGCGAATCCTGATAGCGCAGGTCGAAGTAGTCGATCACCAGCTCGGCCTGTGCTGACAGCGTGAGATCGGCGAGTTCTGCCGCGCTTGCTTCGGCGGCAGACTGGTCGCTTTCGATCTGGCGGCGGACCTTGCCCCAGAGGTCGACGTCCCAGCTCGCACTGACTTCGGCCGTCTGGGTGGTCGTGGTGACGCCCGAGGATCGTGCGCGCGTGATGGACGGATTGGCCGTCACGGTCGGAAACAGCGAGGAGCGTGTCTCTCGCACCACGGCCAGGGCTTCGCGGTAGGCAGCTTCATAGGCCTTGAGGTTCTGATTGCTGATCGCGACCTGCGGCACCAGCCGATTGAGCAGGGGGTCCTTGTAGACGCGCCACCACTCGCCACGATCCAGGCCATTGGAGGGCTGGGCGATCTTCCACCCCTTCGGGGCCTCCTTGAAGGCAGGCGGGGTTGTGACATCGGGCCTGAGATAGTCTGGGCCTACGGCGACGCAGGCTTGCAGCAGCAGGGAGATGGCACAGAGCGCACCGACGGATCGCAACCTGCTCATCGTGCGACTCCGGTGATGGGCGGTCCCGGGAATACGTGGCGCCAGACTTTGAGCGCGCGATGTCGGAAGCGATCGAGATAGAGATAGACGACGGGGGTGGTGTAGAGTGTCAGCAATTGGCTGACGATGAGGCCGCCGATGATGGAAATGCCGAGCGGGCGGCGTAGCTCCGCGCCCATGCCGTGATCGAGCACCAGCGGCACCGCGCCGAGCAACGCCGCGCAGGTCGTCATCAGGATCGGGCGGAACCGCTTCAAGCAGGCCTCCCGGATCGCCTCAGCTGGCGCCAGCCCGTCGACGCGCTCGGCCTCAAGCGCGAAATCGACCATCATGATGGCGTTCTTCTTGACGATTCCGATCAGTAGGAAGACGCCGATCAGGGCGATCACGCTGAATTCGGTGTTGGCGAGGAGCAGCGCCAGCACGGCGCCGACGCCCGCCGAAGGCAGCGTCGACAGGATGGTCACGGGGTGAACATAGCTCTCGTAGAGAATGCCGAGCACGGCGTAGACGGCGAGCAATGCTGCCCCGATCAGCAACGGCATCGTCGCAATGACCGATTGCGCCGTGCCGGCAGAGCCGGCGAGGCCACCGTGGATCGAGGTGGGCATGTGAATGGCCTGCACCGACTGCGCGATGGCCGCCGTCGCGTCGCCGAGCTTGGCGCCGGGAGCGAGGTTAAAGGAGATCGTGGTCGCGGCGGCCTGGCCCTGATGGTTGATCTGGACCGGCATGGTGGCGTCAGTCAGCCGGGCGAAGGCGGTGAGCGGGATCATGCTGCTAGCGCTGGTCGAGACCGCCGCGCCGCTCGAGGCGGAGCCGCCGCTCGACGTCGCGATGGAATTGGTGGCCTGGTTCGTGGCCGACGAACTCGTGGATGTCGTCGAGGATGCGCTGCTGGACGACGCACTCGTCACCGTCCCGGACACGGCATTGGTGGAGGAGGTGCCACTGGCCGATTCGCCGGAGGCGCTGAGATAGATCAACTTGAGCGACTCAGGATCTTCCAGATAGCGCGGCGCCAGCTCCATCACGACATGGTATTGGTTCTGCGCCTTGTAGATGGTGGAAACCTGCCGCTCGCCGAAGGCGTCGTAGAGGGTTGCGTCGATGATGTTGGGCGAGAGGCCGTACCGCGCCGCCGTTGCGCGATCGATCACGACCCTGCTCGCAAGCCCGCCGATCTGCAGGTCGGATGACACGTCGGCGAGGACCGCACTCTGCTTCAGCGCCGCAGTCAGCTTTTCGGACCAGATCCGCAGATCGGCGATGCTGTCCGCCTGCAGCGTGTATTGGTATTGGGCAAAGCTCATGCGCCCGCCGATAAAGAGGTCTTGCATCGGGAACATCATCAATTGGGCGCCGGGGATCGCGGCGAGTTTAGCGCGTAGCCGTGCCATGACCTCGAAGGCCGAGGCGCTGCGCTCCTCCAGCGGCTTCAAGGTGACGAAGACCTGCGCCTGGTTCGTGCTGCGTCCGCCGGTGAAGCCGACCACGGTTTGGACGGCGGGATCGGCCTCGACGATGGCCTGGGCCTGGGCCAGCTTCGCCTTCATGGCCTGGAAGGAGATGCTCTGGTCGGCCGTGATGCCGCCCATCATCAGGCCGCCGTCCTGGTTCGGAAACAGGCTCTTGGGGACGATCGCGAACAGCACGACGTTGACCGCCATCGTGCCAAAGACGACGAGCAGGACCAGGAGCGGATGCGCCAGCGCCCGCCGCAGCGAGATGTCATAGAGATGGTGCAGGCCGTCGATCGCGCCGGTGACCATGCGGGCCAGACGCGACGGTGGACGGGTCTCCGTATCCCGCAGCAGGAGTGCGCACATCATCGGGGTCGTGGTGAGGGCCAGCACCAGAGAGATGCCGATCGCCACCGACAGCACGATCGCGAACTCGCGAAACAGCCGTCCGACGAGGCCGCTGAGCAGCAAAATGGGAAGGAAGACCGCGACCAGCGAGACGCTCATCGAGACGACGGTGAAGCTGACTTCGCGGGCGCCGCGCAGCGCCGCCTCGAGGCGCGACAGCCCGGCCTCCCGATGGCGCGCGATATTCTCCAGGACCACGATGGTGTCGTCGACGACGAAGCCCGTGGCGATGGTCAGCGCCATCAGCGACAAATTGTCGAGGCTGTAGCCGCACAGCGCCATGACGCCGAAGGTGCCGAGGATGGAGACCGGCACCGTCACGGCCGGAATCAGGGTCGCGCGCAGGCTGCGCAGGAAGAGAAGAACCACGAGCACGACCAGGATCACGGAGATCACCAGCGTCTGCTCGGTGTGCTCGAGGGAAGCGCGAATCGTGTTGCTCCGGTCGCCAGAGAGCGTCAATTGGACGTCGGCAGGCAGCGCGGCCTGCAATTGCGGCAGCACCTTCTTCACCCGATCGATGATGTCGACGATATTGCCGCCCGGCTGCTTGAACAGCATGAGAAGCACGGCGGGCCGCCCGTTGACCGAGCCCTCGTTGCGCAGGCTCTCGACGGAATCGACCACCTCGGCCACGTCGCGCAGGAACACCGGGCGGCTGTCGCGCCAGGCGATGACGAGATCGCGGTAGTCGTCCGCCTTCAGGGCCTGGTCGTTGGCGTAGAGCTGGTAACGCTGGCTGCCGTCCTCGATCGCGCCCTTGGCGCTGTTGGCGTTGGCGGCGGAGAGCGCTGCGCGCACGTCTTCGAGGCCAATGCCATATTGCGACAGGGGACCGGGGTTGAGCTCGACCCTCACGGCGGGCAGGGAGCTGCCAGCGACATTGACATTGCCGATCCCCTGAACCTGAAGCAGCCGCTGCTGGAGCACGGCGGCGGCGCTGTCGTAGAGCTGCCCCTGCGTGAGCGTCTTCGAGGTCAGGGCCAGGATGAGCACCGGCGCATCGGCGGGATTGAACTTGCGGTAGGTCGGATTGCTCTTCAGGGCGGACGGAAGGTCGGCGCGCGCGGCATTGATGGCGGCCTGAACGTCGCGGGCTGCACCTTCGATGTTCCGATCGAGACCGAATTGCAGGATGACGCTCGTCGAGCCGGTGCTGTTCTCCGACGTCATTTCGGTGACGTCGGCAATCTGGCCGAGACGGCGTTCGAGCGGCGCGGCGACCGTGCTCGCCATGGTCTCGGGACTAGCGCCCGCCATCTGGGCCTGGACGCGGATGGTGGGGAAATCCACGGCCGGCAGCGGCGCGACCGGAAGCCGGCCGAAGGCCACCGCGCCGGAGAGGGCGATGGCGAGCGTCAGCAGGATCGTGGCAACCGGCCGACGGATGAAGGGGGCGCTGATATTCACGGTGCGGTCGCCTCCGGCTCGGCGTTGCCGAAGCTGATGCCGCGTTCGCGCAGCCAGCCGGCGGCGAAGTCCAGCACGAGATAGATGGCTGGCGTGGTGAACAGGGTCAGCAACTGACTGACCGCGAGCCCGCCGATCATGGCGATGCCGAGCGGCTGGCGCAGCTCCGAGCCACTGCCCGAGCCGAGGGCGAGCGGCAGCGCAGAGATCAGCGCCGCGAACGTCGTCATCAGGATCGGCCGGAAGCGCATCAGGCACGCCTTGTGGATGGCATCGCGCGGCGTCAGACCTTCGTCGCGTTCGGCGACGATGGCGAAGTCGATCATCATGATCGCGTTCTTCTTGACGATGCCGATCAGGAGGATGATTGCGATGACGCCGATGATGTCGAGGTCCGCGCCCGTCACCTCCATCGCCAGCAGCGCACCGATGCCTGCGGACGGGAGCGTCGACAGGATCGTCAGCGGATGAATGAAGCTCTCGTACAGCACGCCGAGAACGACATACATGACGAGGACAGCCGCGAGCACGAGATAGAGCTCATTCGAGAGCGACGACTGGAACGCGGCCGTCGTGCCCTGGAAGTTCGTGCCGAAACTGGCGGGTAGGCCGATGGCCTGCTCCGCTTTCTTCACGATGCCGACGGCGCTGCCGAGCGAGGCGCCTTGTGCGAGATTGAAAGAGATCGTGGTCGCCGGGAACTGGGCGAGATGCCCGATCTGTACCGGCTTGCGGCCGACCACGACTCGCGCAATGGCCGAGAGCGGCACCTGGCCGGTGCCGGTCGAGGACGGCAGGTAAATCGAATCGAGCGATGCCAAGCCCTGGTTCAGCTTCGGATCGGCTTCCAGGATGACCCGCATCTGGTTCGACTGGGTGAAGATCGTGCTGACGATGCGCTGGCCGAAACTGTCGTAGAGCGCATTGTCGATCGTCGCGAGCGTGATTCCGAACCGCGCGGCCGTCGCCCGGTCGACCGTCACCGTCGCCGACAGGCCGCTGTCCTGGAGGTCGCTGGTCACGTCCGCGAGCTCCGGCGCCGTGCGCAGCTCCGCAACCAGCTTCGGCGTCCAGACGCTCAACAGATCGAGCGAGGGATTGTCCAGAATGAACTGGTACTGGGTCGCGCTGATCTCCGTATCCACCGTCAGGTCCTGGACGGGCTGCATGTAGAGCGTGATGCCCGTGACCTCGGCGACCTCCTGCTGCAGGCGGCGGATGACCTGGCTCGCCGTGGCGGTGCGCTCGTCCTTGGAGCGCAGGTTGATCTGCATCCGGCCGACGTTGAGGGTGGTGTTGGTGCCGTCGACGCCGATGAAGGAGGACAGGCTGACGACGTCCCGGTCCTTGAGCACGGCCTCGGCCAGCGCTACCTGTCGCGCGCTCATGTCCGCAAACGAGATCGACTGGTTTGCCTGCGTGATGCCCTGGATGACGCCCGTGTCCTGAACCGGGAAGAAGCCCTTGGGCACCACGAGATAGAGCCAGGCGGTGACGCCGATGGTGGCGCCGGCAACCGCCAGCGTGACCCATTGATGATCCAGCGCGACGGTGAGCACCCGGTCATATCCGCCGAGCAGGCGATCGAACCATCCGCGCCGGGCCGGAGTTGAAGGCTCACTGTGTTCGCTGCGCAGCAGCCGCGCGCACATCATCGGCACCAGCGTCAGCGAAACGATCGCCGACAGCACGATGGCCGCGGCGAGCGTCACGGCAAACTCGTAGAACAGCCGCCCGATCACGTCACCCATGAAGAGCAGCGGAATGAGAACCGCGAGCAGCGAGACGGTCAGCGAGATGATCGTGAAAGCGATCTCGCGCGAGCCCTTCAGCGCGGCTTCGAGCGGACTCAGGCCCGCCTCGATGTGCCGGTTGATGTTCTCGATGACGACGATGGCGTCGTCCACGACGAAGCCCGCGGCGATGGTCAAGGCCATCAGCGACAGGTTGTCGAGGCTGAAATCCCACAGATACATGACCGCGAAGGTGCCGACCAGCGATAGCGGCACCGACAGGCTCGGGATGATCGTGGCGCGCAGATTGCGGAGGAACAGGAATATCACCATCACCACCAGGCCGACGGCCAGCGCCAGCTCGAACTGAACGTCCTCGACCGAGGCGCGGATCGTGGTCGTGCGGTCGGTCAGCACGCTGACGGTGACCGAGGACGGCAGGTCCGCCGTCCACTCCGGCAGCATCTTCTTGATGCCATCCACGACCTTTATGACATTTGCGCCGGGCTGACGCTGAACGCTCAGGATGATCGCCGGCGTCGTGTTCATCCAGGCGCTGAGCTGGGTGTCCTCCGCGTCGCGGACCACATCCGCCACGTCGGATAGCCGGACCGGCCGGCTGTTCTTGTAGGCAATCACCGTGTCGAGATAGTCGGCCGGATTCTCGATCTGGTCGTTGGCGTCGATCGTGTACGACCGGTGCGGGCCGTCGAGCGTGCCCTTCGGCGTATTGACGTTGATGTTGTCGAGCGTCGTGCGCAGATCGTCGATGTTCAGGCCGTAGGCCGCCATCTTGCGGATGTTGGCGCGCACCCGGATCGCCGGCTTGTGGCCGCCGCTCAACGTCACCAGCCCGACGCCAGAGAGCTGCGAGATCTTCTGCGCGAGGCGTGTGTCGGCGAGCGTACGGACGTCGGTGAGCGGCAGCGTCGGTGACGTCATTGCCAGGGTGAGGATGGCCGTGTCGGCCGGGTTGACCTTGGCGTAGACCGGCGGTGCCGGGAGATCGTCGGGCAAGAGAGAATTGGCCGCGTTGATGGCGGCTTGAACCTCCTGCTCGGCCACGTCCAGCGTGACGGAGAGCTCGAACTGAAGCGTGATCACCGAAGCGCCACCCGACGAGCGCGAGGACATCTGCTTGAGCCCCGCCATCTGCCCGAGCTGCTTCTCGAGTGGTGCGGTGACGGCGGAGGTCATCACGTCCGGGCTCGCGCCCGGATAGAAGGTCTGCACCTGGATGGTGGCATATTCCACGCTCGGCAGGGCCGACAGTGGCAGGTAGCGCCAGGCGATGACGCCGACCGTGAACAGCGCCACCATCAGCAGCGTCGTCGCCACCGGTCGCCGGATGAAGAGGCTTGAGGGGTTCATTTCGCCGCCGGCGTCGCGGCGGCAGGAATGCCAATCTTCGCTCCGTCGCTCAGGCGATCGGCGCCGTCCACCACCACCTTGTCGCCTTCGGAAAGGCCGGACAGCACGGCGATGCGGCCATCGGCCGAGGGGCCGGTCGTGACCTTGCGCAGCGACGCCGTGTTGTCGGCATTCGCAAGATAAACGAAGGTGCCCGGCGTGCCGCTCTGCACCGCTGCCGCCGGCACGGTGATGGCGTCGTGCAGCGTATCGATCAGCACCGTGACGTTGACGAACTGGTTCGGGAACAGTGTCCCATCCGCATTGTCGAACGCTGCCCGCAGTTTGACAGTGCCGGTGGTGGTGCTGATCTGGTTGTCGACCGCGTCGAGCGTACCGTCGGCGAGCTTCTCGATGTTGGCCTGGTCATAGGCGGCGACGCTGATCTTCGCTCCGGTCCGCAGCCGCTTCGTCAGTTGCCGCAGGCTGGTTTCGGGCAGCGTGAACACCACCGAGATCGGTTCGATCTGCGTGACGACGACGATGCCGTCGGTATCGGAGGCGGTGACATAGTTGCCCACGTCGACCTGCCTCAGCCCAGCCCGGCCGTCGACCGGCGAGACGATGCGGCAATATTCGAGGTTGAGTTTCTGGGTGTCGACCTGCGCCTTGTCGGCCCGGACCGTGCCCTCGTACTGACGGACCGTCGCGGCCTGGGTGTCGACGGTCATCTTGGACGTCGAATCCTGCTTGATCAGCCGCTGGTAGCGCTCGAGGTCGAGGCGCGCGTTGTCGAGCAGGGCTTGGTCTTTGTCGAGCGTGCCTTGATATTGCGCCAGCAGCGCCTCATAGGGGCGCGGGTCGACCTGGACGAGAACGTCACCCTTCTTCACCATCTGCCCTTCGCGAAAGTGAATTTCCGTCAGATAGCCGCTGATCTGCGATTTGACCGTCACCGTGGCCAGCGACGTCACTGTGCCAAGAGAAGTGAGCCTGACTGGGATGTCGCCTTTCGCCGCCGCGGCAACTGCCACGGACTGCGCGGATTGCGACGAGAACCCGCCTGGCGGACCGCTCATCGCCGACTTCCAGGGCTGGCGCCAGACGATGATCCCGGCGATAGCGACAACGAGCAGCAGGAGCCAAGGCCAGACACGCCGGCCCTGTGTTCGTTCGGCGCGAAGCGGAGCATCCGGTTTCAACGGAGGCTCGACACGTGTATCCATGGAAAATAACCGCTCATTGACGCTGGCAGGATGCTGGCTGAGAGACAGCGTCCGGAACCATCAAACCGAATGGCGGTGCGGGATCAACTAACTAATTGAAGCGTATGTGCATCCATATATTGTGTCAGAATTGACAAGTTCGATGGTATTGCCTGCCCGGAGACTTCTCTCTAGTTCAAATTGAATATGAACAACCGCTGACGCCTGAGCAGAGTCGCATGAGCGTTAGCCGAGCAATGAGTTGAAATGAGTTAGATTGACCGCCAAGCCGAGGAAGCCTTGACTCAAGCCCATATCCTCATCGTCGAGGACGATCCGGACATCTCCGAACCGCTCGCGGGCTTTCTGCGCGGCAACGGGTTCACGATCTCCGTCGCCGAGAGGGCGGAAGCAGCCGACGAGGTTCTCGCGCATGATGATGTCGATCTCGTCCTGCTCGACGTCATGCTTCCCGGGGAGGACGGTCTTACCCTCTGCCGGCGGTTGCGAGCGGCGGGCGGGCCGCGCATCATCATGGTCACCGCTCTGTCCGAGCCGACCGACAAGGTCGCCGGTCTCGAGCTCGGGGCCGATGATTATGTCTCGAAACCCTTCGATCTCGGCGAACTGCTGGCTCGCATTCGCGCCGTGCTGCGACGCGGGCCGATCGCCGACGAGGAGCCGCGGCGGCCCGGTGCGGAACCGGTGCTGCGTTTCTCGGGCTTCGCGTTCCATCCGCACCGGCGTTTTCTGCGCTCGCCGGCAGGCGTGCGGATACCGCTGACGGGCGCCGAGACTGACCTGCTGCTCGTGTTCTGCCAGAATGCGCGCAAGGTCCTCTCGCGGGAGGAACTGATCAAGCTGACGCGCGGCGAGGGGTTCGCCATCTCCACGCGATCGATCGATCTCCTCGTCAGTCGTCTGCGTCGCAAGCTCGCCGGCGACGATCCGCTTGCCGACCCGATACGCACCGTCCGGGCCGATGGATATGCCTTCCATCCCGAGGTCGTGGGCGAGTGATGCGTCGGTTCTTTTCCACGACGCTCGGACAGATTCTCGCGATCATCGCCACCTCCTCGGCAGTCACCTTCGCGCTGTTCCTGGCGTTGCTGTGGGAGCTGAACCCGATCGTGTCGCGGCAGCCACCCTGGCCTTGGCCGCCGGCTTATCGCATCGTGAACCTCGTCGATGCCTTGCGGACATTGCCTGAGAGCGGGCGCTCCCTTGTCATTGCCGAGGCGCAGCGTCCCGACCTGTCGATTCGATTGACGCAGGCGCCGGCGCTCTGCGAAACGCTGACGACCGACGCCCGTGATCTCGAGTCCGTGCTGCGGGCTCAGCTTGGCAAGGATGCGGCGAACGTCACGGTCCGCTCATGCGCTTCGGGCGAGCCGCAGCGGCGGATCCAGGCCGTCATCCGACTGCGCGATCAGACGCTCGACATTCGCACCGGCAGGACCACGCCTGATCCGCCGGTTCTCACCTTTCAGTTTGTCGGCGCGCTGCTGTTCCTCTGTGTCGCCCTTGCTGCCATGTCCGCGTGGGCCGTCTGGCGCGTGATCTGGCCTTTGCGGCGCCTGTCGGAGCAGGCTGACGCCTTTGGCCGCAGCATTGCGATCTCGCCGATCGAAGAGGAAGGCCCGCTGGAGATTCGGCGTGTGGCGCGCGCCTTCAACCTGATGCAGGAACGCGTCACGCGCTCGCTCCAGGGCCGTACCCGCATGTTGGCCGCCATCAGCCACGACCTGCGCACGCCGCTCACCCGCATGCGCCTGCAGCTCGACACCAGCTCGACGGATATCGCACGCGGAAAGTTGCTCAGGGATGTCCGGCTCATGCAGGCGATGGTATCCTCGGCGCTCGCATTCCTGAGCGGAGGATCGGATCAGGAGCAACGCGAATGGCTCGATCTCGGGGCGCTGCTGTCGACCGTCTGCGACGAATTCGAGGAGCGTGGCGCGGCCATCAGCTATGAAGGACCTGAGCAGATTCGGTTCTTCTGCCGGCCTAACGCGATCACTCGCGCGCTGACCAATCTCGTGGAGAATGGCATCAACTTCGGCTCGTCCGTAGTTATCACGGCTTCAACCAAAGGCGACCGCATCGAGATCGATGTCGCCGACGACGGTCCCGGTATTCCGAAAGACAAGCTCAAGGACGTTCTTGAGCCCTTCGTTCGCCTCGACCCTGCTCGGTCTGGCAGGCCCGGGAGCGTCGGTCTCGGCCTCTCCATCGTGAAGGAGATCGTCGAGGCGCATGGCGGAACCTTGGAGCTGATCCAAAGGCAGCCGACTGGCCTCGTTGTGCGAGTGACCTTCCGTATCGAAAGCGAAGAACCTGTCTCGCCATTCGAGCAAATATGCCCGAAGTGAGCCCCGCTGAAGTTCTTAAGACGGCCTACGCGCGCTGCGGCTTATCGGAGGAAGGATTAAACGGAATACAAGAACTCACGCCGTATGCTCCTCAACCGCTCGCTCAGCATCGTGAAGCACGCAGGTCTGGAATTGCAGGCCTTGCCCGAGTTCTCTGACGTCGAGCAGCTCCAGCGGGGCCAATCCGTCTCGTCAATGAGCTATTGATCTGGAAATAACCTTGAGGCTTCCGCTTCACCAATTGTTGCGCCCGTGGCGGACTTTACGATGACTTGATATGCAAACAGTCCAGGGTTGCATGGCGCAAACGTATGGATTGCACCCGCAGGCACAGTTCCGGAAGCGGGGAGTGTAATTTCCTGTCCGCCTAACTCCCAGCCTTTGTCTCCACGCAGGCGAATAAGAACGCGGGATCCGCCCGCCGGAAGATTTTGGAGCCTGATTTCAGGGTTGGGAAATAGCGTCTTGCAGCCTGTAGTGCCTTTGAACGAAAAACTTATCGCAAATGGCTCTGAAGCGGCGAGTGGTCCAGCAAACAAGGTAGCAAAAGCGGCAAGGGCAATGTGGCGATGCACTACCAACAGTCCTTCTGTACACGAGAGGCTTCCCCAGTCTAGTGACGGTTCATAGACCGTCCATCAACTTAGGATTTCCAGAGATATAGAAATGTTGCTCGAAGTGTCGACCGTCCCAAGGTCGCATTCGTGTTCCATGCCACGACATTTCGATCGCAGTCTGCGCTCAGTAGATCAGCCGCGGGAAGTGAGCCGCCGGCTTTCCAGCGAGTATCGGCCGACGGCTCGTGCCTGCGGTCGAGATTCCGCGGAGGCGACCAACTGACGGGACCAGAGGGCGCGGTTCGGTGCTGCGGCGACAGTGGAAGCTCCAACTCCTTTCAGCCCGACCATTACTCCGATCTTCGGCATGGCAGGCTACTCGTGCTGCGGAGTCGTTCCCGCGCAGCTCAATTGAATTGTTTCACATTACTTCTGATGAGCGGCGCCTGCTCATCGGCATGCCAATCGGCTTGCCCGAACTATGCACTCGCACGCCGGAGACGACAGCGCTTTTGTTCTGGCGTACGCCATTCGAGCGGGGGCCGAGCGATCACGGAAGCGGATTGGGCATTGAGCTAGATCAGAAAGTATCGCCGATTGTACAACTAAGGTCCTTCGTCTGAGAAAAGAAGTGACCGCTGTGAAGATGCTTGGCCTCAATAAAGCTGCTCTATTGATATTCATTTTGCTCGTCGCAGCTGGCGCTGGCGGCGTCTGGTATTGGCGGCAGAGCCAGCAGGGCAAGCTCCCCGAAGGGCTTGTGTCGGGGAACGGGCGCATCGAATCCAACCAGGTCGACATCGCCGCGAAGTCGGCCGGACGCGTCCGGGAGGTGCTCGCCCAGGAAGGCGATCTCGTCATGGTGGGCCAAGTGCTCGCCCGCATCGATACCACGGAGTTGCAGGCGCAACGCGCCAAATATGCCGCGGACGTGGCTTCTGAGGAAGCCTCGATGCTCGAGGCGAAGGCGACTGTCGCTCAACGGCAGGCGGAGCTGACCCTTAAACAAACAAGCCTTCGCAGAGCGCTTACGCTCGTTGGGACCGGGGCGGTCAGCCAACAGGCCCGCGATGAGGCGCAGAGTGAACACGATTCTGCGCGCGCTGTCCTTGAGGCTGCGCAGAAGACCGTGACGGCGCGCGAGATGTCGATTGCGGCCGCAAAAGCCCTCGTTGATCAGATCGACGCCCAGATCGCTGATGCCATCCTCGTCGCGCCAGTGCGAGGCCGCGTTCTTTATCGCCTCGCCAATCCCGGCGAAGTCGTTTCGGCCGGCGGCAAGGTCCTGACGATCGTCAACCTGTCGGAGATCTACATGGAGATCTATCTTCCCTCCGAGCAGGTCATGCGGATACCGATCGGGTCGCAGGCACGAATTCAGTTCGACGGTGCCGATTTCGCCGTTCCGGCCAAAGTGAGCTTCGTATCTCCAGAGGCCCAGTTCACGCCCAAGCAGGTCGAAACGCGCAGCGAGCGCGACAAGCTGATGTTCCGGGTCAAGCTGCGGATGCCGCCGAGCCTCCTCGAACGTCACCTCGACCAGGTGAAAACGGGCACCCGTGGCACCGGCTATGTGCGCCTCGATCCGAACCCGCCCAATTGGCCGGACTTCCTGCAAAAGCGCATCCAGAACGATCCTCTTGACGCGGGGGATTGACGATGGCGGCTTCCGCACCACTGATCGCCGAAGTCTCCAGCGCTACGCATAGCTATGGTAAGATTCGAGCGCTCGACAATGTGTCGCTCGAACTGCCGAGCAGCCGAATGGCGGGCGTCATCGGCCCTGATGGCGCCGGAAAGTCCACGCTTCTCGGCCTGATCGCAGGAGCCCGAAAGCTGCAGACAGGATCGGTCGCGGTCCTGGGCGGCAACATGGCGGAGGCACGGCATCGCCGCTCGGTCTGCACGCGCATAGCCTATATGCCGCAAGGCCTCGGCAAAAACCTCTATCAGGAGATCAGCGTCCGCGAGAACCTGACCTTCTTTGGAAGTCTCTTCGGTCTATCCGCGTCAGAGTGTGATACGCGCACGCGGCGCCTGACGGCCGCGACAGGCCTGCTCCCGTTTCTCGATCGGCCTGCCGGAAAGCTGTCGGGCGGCATGAAGCAGAAGCTCGGTCTGTGCTGCGCGCTCATTCACGACCCCGATCTTCTCATCCTCGACGAGCCGACGACCGGGGTCGATCCGCTGTCGCGCCGGCAGTTCTGGAACCTCATTGGCGAGTTGAGGCGCGAGCGACCGACGATGAGCGTCTTGGTCTCCACCGCCTATATGGATGAGGCAAATTATTGCGATTGGCTCGTCGCGATGGATCGCGCACGAGTGCTCGCCTCCGGCACGGCGGATGAGCTGCGCGCGAAGACCGGCGAACAGGACCTCGAAGCTGTCTTCGTCGCCCTGCAGCCGGGACAAAAATCGGCGTCTCAACGCCTCGTCATTCCGCCACGCAAGCCGAGTACGGAAGCTCCGGTCATCGTCGCGAAGAATTTGACATGCCGTTTCGGCGATTTCACCGCGGTCGATCGCGTCAGCTTCGCCATCGAACGCGGCGAAATCTTCGGCTTCCTCGGCTCGAACGGCAGCGGCAAGACCACGACCATGAAGATGCTGACCGGATTGCTGGCGCCGAGCGAGGGCGAGGCCGAGGTGTGCGGAAGCCCGGTCGATGCCAACGACCTGTCGATCCGCCGGCGGGTCGGCTTCATGTCGCAATCGTTTTCGCTCTACGGCGAGCTCACCGTGCGGCAGAACCTGCTGCTTCATGCCCGCCTTTTCCATCTGGCCGCAGACCGGATGAGCGACCGTATCGCCAAGCTTCTGGTCGATGTCGGTCTTGTTGACTATGCCGACACCGAGGCCAATTCGCTGCCGCTCGGCGTGCGGCAACGCCTTTCTCTGGCCGTGGCGATCGTGCACGATCCCGAGCTGCTGATCCTGGACGAGCCCACATCGGGCGTCGATCCGCAGGCCCGCGACGAGTTCTGGCGCCTGCTCGGCAATCTGTCGCGAAGCCGCAATGTCACGATCTTCGTCTCCACACATTTCATGACCGAGGCGATGCGCTGCGACCGCATCTCATTGATGCATGCGGGCCGCGTCCTGATCTGCGACACGCCGCAGAACGTCATCGCCACCAAGGGCAGCGCCAATCTCGAAGCGGCGTTCATCGCCTATATCGAAGACGCCGAGGCGTCTTCGCCTGCGCCCACCGCGGCCGAGGCCCCGCCGATGACCTTGCACGATGCGGAGACTGCGTCGCCCGGCAGCGCGACCCTGATGCCGGTGCGGCGCGCCTTCGCCTATGCCAAGTGCGAGACGCTGTCGCTGATGCGCGATCCGGTGCGGCTTGCCTTCGCATTCGTCGGCTCCTTCATCATGCTTCTGATCTTCGGCTTCGGCGTCTCCAGCGACGTGACCAATCTCACCTACGCCGCGTTTGACCACGACGCCACGCCGGAGAGCCGGGCCTATCTCGCCAATTTCTCGAGTTCGCTGTACTTCACTGAAAAAGCGCCGATCCGCAGCCTCGATGAAATGGAACAGCGCCTGAAGTCAAACGACATTGCGCTGGCCGTCGAGATTCCGCCGGGCTTCGGCCGCTTGGTCAAGCGCGGCTCGGATTGGCAGATATCGGCCTGGATCGACGGCGCTAACACCTCGCGCGCCGCCACCATCGAGGGCTATGTCCAGTCGGCGCATAATCTTTTTTCCGAACAGAGAAGTCGCGAATCCAGCACCGTGGCGAGCTCCGACCCGACCACCAGCATCCTGGTCCGCTACCGTTACAACCCGACGGCTGAGAGTATCTACGCGATCGGCCCGGCCGTGCCGGCGATGCTACTCATGATGTTCCTCGCCATTCTGATGGCTGTCAGCGTCGCCCGTGAAAAGGAGATCGGCACGATCACCAACTTCTACGTCACGCCCACGACGCGGCTGGAGTTCCTGATCGGCAAGCAACTGCCCTATATCGGCGTCGGCATGATCAACTTCCTCATCATGACCGCGACCGTGCTGTTCCTCTTCAAAGTCCCGCTCAAGGGCGATGGTCTCACGCTGGCTGTCGGCGCGTTTCTCTATGTGGCGGCAGCCACCGGCTACGGGCTTTTCATCTCGACCTTCACATCGAGTCAGGTCGCGGCGGTGTTCGCCGGAGCGGTGCTTTCGATGCTGCCGACCATGCAGTTCTCTGGCATGATGCAGCCTGTCTCGACATTGGAGGGCAGCGCGCGCCTCATGGGGTATCTGTGGCCGACGAGCTACTACATGCATATGAGTGTCGGTGCGTTCACCAAGGGGCTTGGCTTCGGCGACATGGCGACCGATCTACTGGCGTTGACCCTGTTTTGTCCGGCCTTCCTGGCGCTGTCCGCGCTCCTCCTGCGCAAACAAGAGAAATAACGTGTCGAGCCTTTCCAACATATTCTGGCTCGGCACCAAGGAGCTCCGCACGCTCGCGAAGGACCTGATGATGATCCTCTTCATCATCTATTCCTTCGGCTTCAGCATCTATACGCAGTCGACAGGAGCTGGCGAGACCGTCAACAACGCCTCCGTGGCGATCGTCGACGAGGACAATTCCAGCCTCTCGCGATCGATTGGCGGACTTTTCTATCCTCCCTACTTCCAGAAGGTCAAAACGATCGGCGCCGCCGATATCGATAGCGGCATGGACGAAGGTCTCTATACCCTCGTCGTCGTCATTCCGCCGCGCTTTGAAGCCGATGTACGCAAGGGGCGCGATGTCGAAGTTCAGGTTAACGTCGATGCCACCGCGGTCCAGCAGGCGTCCTTGGGCGCGGCCTATATCCAGAACATGGTGACCAACCAGGTCAAGTACTACCGACAGCAGGCGGAACAAACGACCGGGCTCTCCTCCGATCTCGTCGTCCGCCGTGCCTTCAATCCGAACGGCACGCAATCCTGGTTCCGGGCGATCGTCGGCCTTGCCGATCAACTGTCGATGCTGATCATCATCCTGACTGGCGCGGCGCTGTTGCGCGAGCGGGAGCACGGCACGATCGAACACCTTCTGGTGATGCCGTTGACGGCCTTCGAGATTGCCCTCGCCAAGGTGTGGTCGAACGGGCTGGTGATCATTGTCGGCTTCATTTGCTCGCTTTTGTTCGTGATCGAGGGCCTCCTCGACGTTCCCATTGCCGGCTCGCGCGAGTTGCTGCTGCTCGGCACCGTCATCTACGTCTTCGCCGCGGCGGCGATCGGCATCTTCCTCGGCACGCTCGCCCGCACCATGGCCCAGTTCGCCCTTCTGATGATTATGGCCGTGATGCCGATGATGATGCTCTCGGGCGGCATGTCGCCGATCGAGAGCCAGCCGCAGTGGGTCCAGTTCGTGACGTGGTTTTTCCCGTCACGCCACTATGTAAGCTTCATGCAGGCGATCGTCTATCGAGGCGCAGGTCTCGACATTGTTTGGAAAGAGTTCATGACAGTCTTGGTGATGGGAGTGACGTTTCTCGCCGCAAGCCTGAGCTTGTTCCGACGTTCGATTGCAGTAGTGCGTTAGAGCTTGGTCGATTCTCCCGGATCAATTGATATCACTTAACGAGCCAGATCGCTTCAGGATCAATCCCCCAGTTGCACTAAGCACCTAGTACTTCGGGCCGAAGCCTCCCGGACCACTCGGACCCGGCGGGCTGCCGCCGGGTCGCGCGGATGTGCTGTTCTTCAACTCCGCAGGCGTGACCTTGCAATCGGCATTCTTGTCGTACAGGCCGATGAACCGGCTTGGCTTGTCCACGAATTCGGAGCGGCTCACCTTTCCATCGCGGTTGTCGTCGAAATATCCCAGCTCTGCCTGCGCGAACATCCGCTCGACGCGACGAATAGCGGGGAATTCAGATCCGCTCAGAACCCCGTCGCGGTTCTGGTCGGCAAATCGGAACAATTGGTCCATGTATCTCTTCCATTCGTCGCAGCTGTACGTTCCGTCGCGATCGTAGTCCCAGACCGGCGGCCCGTCAGGAAAGGGATCGGCTCGGGGCGGCGGCGCGCCCCCCGGCGGCATTTGTGCATGAGGACGAGAGATCCAAACGAATGAGGATACGATGGCGACGAGCGAACACAGGGCGGCTCGGAGTGCGCGAGTCATGCGAGTGAACCAGAAGGTGGGACCAGCGTGATGGGCCGAGCAACCAGCCGCCAGCGGCGGCAATGTGGCCTCGGCCTGCGGCAATCGACTGTTATAAGTCGGCGAGAGTTCGGGACGGGTGAGAGGACCGCCGCTAGTTGCTCGGGATGCGTCAACGTCGAGGGGCCGAGGCGACGGTCCTCAAGCGCGAACATCTGGAAAATCCTGAGTTCGAACGAAGCGATGTTGTTGCGATGCAGCTCCATCAATCGGCGAGGAATTGCTGCGTATGAAGAATTGACGCGCATGAGCCAGATCACTTCACTTCATAAGCCATCTTGCAGCGAACCTTCTCGCAGGGGCCGTCCGATGGCTTCATCGTGCCGGTGCCGGACTATACCCCGGCCAGACCGTCGAACACCGGCTCTGCGCGCAACGGGCTGATTCCGACCAGGGCGAGGCAGGCCGCACCAATTCCATGCGCACCGCCAAGAATTCAAAGAGCATTTCGCCAATCCTGATCCGTAGAGCCCCGGTGCGTCCTATGCCCGGACAACCGCGGGATATTGACGAAGATGTTTATGGATGTTGCAGAGATTGCCTGAACGTTGCCGGGGCGCGACGGGCGGACAACGCGTCAATCGGTGATGAAGCCGATATCACCGCGACGGGCTCCGGTTGATCCTGCTCGGCCATATAGGCGATTGATGTTGCCGATGAGCGTGGCTTGCGGGTCGCTCGGCCCGACAAAGCCGTCATCCGGCCGCGACAGTTCTCTCGGACTCACGGCGCGAACGAGGTAAGGCGTCACGAGGACGACGAGCTCGGTCTGGTTATTGACGAAGTCCTGACTCCTGAAGAGCGCACCCAGCAGCGGCACCTGCATCAGTCCGGGCAAGCCATTCACGGCTCGCTTTGTCTGGTCCTGAATCAGACCGGCGATTGCCATGGACCCGCCCGACGGGATCTCGAGCGTGCTCTCGGCCCGGCGCGTCTTGATGGAGGGAACCGTCAGAGAGTTGGTCGTGTTGTCGCTCACCGCCTGGGACAAGGTGATCGAGTTCTCGTTCGAGAGGTCCGACACCTCGGTCATCAAGTGCAAACTGATGCGGCCTTCCGCCAGTACGACCGGCGTGAAGCTCAACGACATCCCGAATTTCTTGAAGCTGATCTGCGTCGTGCACACATGGGTCGTTGGGTCGCAAGAATACCCCGCGGGAACGGGAAACTCCCCACCGGAAACAAAGGTGGCGGCCTCTCCCGATATCGCCGTCAGCGTAGGTTCCGCCAACGTGCGTACGACGCCCGCCTTCTCCATCGCCCTCAACGTGGCCGTCGTTCCACCGGCCGACAGAGTCACACTGTTGCCATCGACAAGATTCTTGCCGTAGGCCGTGAATGGATTCGAGTTCGCCAGGCTCACAACCGATGTGCCTGAGCTGAGGCTCGTGCTGAGATCGACACCAAGCTGCTTTACGATCTCGCGTGAAATCTCGGCGACCGTCACCTTCAACATGACCTGGTCGCGGCCCCGAACCGCGATCGAGTTGACGACCTTGTCGGCCGCTCCCGTGAGGCGTGTAGCGATATCGTTGGCTTGCTGGGCCTCGAGGGGTGTCGCGACGGTGCCGGTCAGGATTACGCCATCGCCGACGCCGTCGATCTGGACATTGGCGGTGGGAAGAGCTTGCTTCAATGCGGCACGAACACCGTTCAGGTCGCGCTTGACGGCGATGTCGTAGGCGACGATCGACTGGCCGACAGTATCAAAGAACACGACGTTGGTTTGCCCAACAGCGGCGCCGATGATGTAGGCGCGCTGTGTCGATCGCAGCACGACGTTGGCTATCTTGGGATCCGCGACCAGCACGTCCTTCACATCGCGTGGAAGATCGATCACGATCGATTTGCCTATGCCGAGGGACACAAACCTCGCATCGGACTGGCTGATCGCGTCTCCTTGTCTCGCGGATTTGCGGTCCGCAGCGGCCGCTCCCGACGACGGTCCACAGGAAACAACCGCCAGAACGAGCAGCGCTGAAAGCCAGTGCCCGGAAGCACGCAGCGATGGTCTGATGCCGCCCTGCATAACGATTATCCTTGCCATCTCATCCTCCGAGGACGTCACGGGTTCCTCGCAGGAGCATGTGGCGACCAACGCGGATTGAACGTTGCGGGTCAGGCGTTCAGGCGCCTCCAACACAACTGAAACAAAATTGAGGTCAGCGACATGCGAGGGAAAAGAACGCCAACATTCCCCCCCAGCGGCAGGCACGAACCGATGGCTGGCAATGCCAGTGCCTTCGTATGACGCATCCGCTTCCGCACCAATACCGCAACATAGCCAGCCGTTGCCCGATGCCATAGATTTTGCGTTCAATGCGTGTCGAGTCGCTCGGTGAATCAGGGTTTAATCGCCCGCAAGAGCCTTTGCCGCGCGTGCTGGCCGAAATCGCGCGCTCGGGCGCAGGACGATGAGGAAACCATCTTCAAGCTTCTCTAAGCCTGACGCCGCCACTCGCCGCCGAGTTGGAAGCTGCAAGAAGCCGGATCGAGTGCTGATTGGGGTGGCAGAAGGCGCCACATTGCATCCGGGACAACAAACGGAATTCCCCAGTGTCGAATAGGTCGGAGACGGTGGCCGGCCGGTGCCGGCGGCATAGTCCGCTGATACGCTCGACGGCACGTCATGCCCGCACGAAGACTCCTCTGGCCTCTATTGTAATCCGGTGGCCCGTGACAGCAGCTCGGAGCTCCGACTTGCGATCGCGACATTCTGCACATGCCGGCGGCTCCAATATCCGTTACTCACCTTTGTCTCACCAGCGATACTTTGCGATGAGAGTCACCACACGTGGAGACGTGTATTGGCAGCCGCCCGAGACCGTGCAGGCCGTTCTCACCGTGTCGCCGATGTTCCTCACGTTGAGCGCCAGGGTGACTCCATTGTCCATCTTGTAGTGAAGGCCCGCATCAAACGTCGTGTAGTCCGGATTGACGATGGTGTTCGACTGATCGGAAAATGTCTTGCCATTGTAGCGAATGCCGGCGCCAAACCCGAAATTGGCAAGCGCGCCACTCTGAAACGTGTAGTCAGCATAGGCTGAGGCCATCGTTCCCGGCACGAGCACCGGCGCCTTGCCCGTATAACCATCATTGCTCTGCGTCACTCTGACGACTTGTTGAGTGTATGAGGCGATAACGTTCAGGCCCGGCAAAAATTCCGCGATGACTTCAGCTTCGAATCCGCGAGAATTGACTTCGCCAATCTGCACTTTGTAGTCGCTGTGCGACGGATCCTGGGTCAGCACGTTTTGCTGTGTCAGGTCGTATACTGCGCCCGTCAGCAGGACGCTGCGGGCGGGCTGAAACTTGACGCCGCCTTCATACTGCTGCGAGGTTGTCGGTTTGAAGGCATTGCCAGAATAGTCGACGCCCGTCGTTGGCAGGAATGACTCCGAGTAGCTGACGTAAGGGACAAGGCTGTCATTGAGCACATAGGATAGGCCGATGCGTTTGGTGAAGGCCGTGTCGTCCGAGCTGCTGCTGCTGGTCGGAGTCAGTAGATTGAGCGTTCGCTGTGTCGCGGTATCGAACCGACCGCCGATGGTCAAGAGCCAGTTCTGGAGCTTAACTTGGTCCTGCATATAGACCCCAACCTGCTTGATGCTTTGGTCGATACTTTGGTACGGGGTCGTGGGTGTCGCAACCGACACGCCGTAAGCTGGATTGAGCCTGTTGAGCGACGGTGCCGAACCGGTAAAGGTTCGATCAGACACGTTGTACATCAGGTAGTCGGTGCCGAGCAGGGCCGTATGTTGTAGCGGACCGGTAGCGAATGTGGCGGTCAGGTTGTTGTCGAAGGTCAGTGTGTCAGAACTCTCGAAGACCTCGCGCGCAACGCGGGAGTAGGTGGTCTGAGTGATGAGCGGTGTGCCCGAATACGTTAGATAGCGATAATCCAGATCAATATGTCCGTAACGTGCGCTCGCGCGCAGGATCAGGTCGTTGCTGAAGCGGTGCTCGAACTGATAGCCGATCCGATACTGTTGTTGGTCGAATTTGTTGAAACTCGGATCTCCAAGAAATAGTGGAAACGCGGAGACATTCGTGACTGTGGTGCCTTTCAGTGTGGCTACCGACAAAGGAAAAGCGTTTCCCGTCACGTCGTGCAGGTAGTCCGATAGGACGGTGAGGGTGGTATAGGCAGTCGGCTTCCAGGTTACCGTAGGCGCGATGAACTGGCGATCGTCCTTCACGTAATCCGAGAAATGCGCGATCTGCGCATCGGAGTCGCGGAGCAAGCCAGTCAACCGGTAAAATAGGGTCTTGTCCTTATCCACCGGACCGCCCAGGTCGAATGCGCCCTGGAAACGATTGTAGTTGCCCAGGGTGCCGACGATCTCACCGAACGGTTGGTCCGGCGGTCGCTTGGTGATGAGGTTGATCAAGCCGCCGGGCGCGTTCTGGCCATAGAGCACCGAGGTTGGTCCCTTCACGACATCGATGCGCTCCAGTCCATACGGCTCAGAGCGATACAGCGATGAGTACGTCGGGTTCGCACTCTCCCGCAGGCCATCGCGATAGTTGCCGTAGCCGTTGCTGTCGAAACCGCGCATGTACACGTTGTCATAGCGCGGGTCCTTGCCGCCGGGCTGAACGTTAACGCCGGCGGTATACTGCAGCGCCTCGACGACGGACGAAACGCCGCGAGCATCCATGTTGTCGCGGCTGATCACCGAAATCGACTGGGGTGTTGCGATAATTGGCGTGTCGGTCTTGGTGCCGGCGGAGCTAACGCTGGCAACGAAGCCGGAGATTGGATCAGTGCCGCGCTGGAAGACCGAAGGCGCGGACGATTGAGCCAACGGCGGGATCTGGGTCTGGCGCGCCGACTGAGTTGCCGTTCGCGTCGCTGGGATATTGCGGGCTGTGCGTTGTGAGCGAACTGGGCTGCGCCGGCTCTCGGTCGGATGCACGACCACCGGAGGAAGCGAGTTCGCGACCTGGTCCGCGGATTGCGCTCTGCCACGCGTGGGCGCGAGCACCATCAGCGCGACGACCAGTGCGGTGGATAGACACACCTGGAAACGATACCCGTGAAAGCCGGGCGGACCGAAGAGTTGCATTAGTATCCTCCGAGCCATGGGCTTTTGTCATGCCGAGTGACTGGAGACGCCGCAAACGAATTTCGCGAAAGCCGCGCAGTGAAGAACTAGAATCGCTGGAAAACGCGGCGTACGAACGAGTTTCGCAACAAGCAGAAACGTCGAGCGTCATTACGACGTAGACAGCGGCATTACGAAAACATTGCGTATAGTTGTCGCCCGGAAAAGCTGCAGATCGGCGACGACTCTGTCAGCCAGTCATGGCGCTTCCGGACCTGCACTCCGCAGGTCGCCTTTCAGCTCAAATTCGACACGCGTCATGCCCTTGGATTGCAAGCGGAACGTTTTTTGCGATAGCCCACTCGATTTCCGAGCGCTGCAGATCCCGAGATCGCGCAATGTCCGATCGTCGAGAGCGGCGGCGGCTCTTCCGATCTTTCGTTCCCGGCCCACATGGCGAGAGCCAGCCGGTCAGCGTCTCTCCGCCCGAACGTAACCAACTCCAACGGGTGCTTCGGTCGCGCGTCGGATGACATGGGCGCGATCGAACTTGACGACATTGCCGTTGCTCCCGGCCGTGCGCTGGAACGGATCTGCGGGAACCGCGAAGACTTAGCCGACGCCGCGTTCGGTCTGAACGACGCGTGGCGCACTCGGATCGACCTCCAGCCTGGGCCGCAGCCGCAGCATCTGAACGTCGATGCTGCGGTCGAAAAAGTCTTCATGAATGCGGGCCGCCTGAAGCAGATGCTCGCGGGTCAGGGGACGTTGTGGCGCCTCGAGGAACGCCAGCAATAAGGTGTACTCTCCCTTGCTGAGCGGGACCTCCGCCTCGCTGGGATCGATGAGCTTTCGGCCACGTCGTTCCAGCTTCCAGCCGTTGAAAGCGATAGCCTCCGCGCTCGGGATCGCGGGCGCGCGCGGCTCGTCCATTCAGCGCGAGCTAGCGCCGGCCATATCGCACGAGTTCGCCTTCGATCCCAACCGCACCGCGCTGTTCGGCCACTCCTTCGGGTTGCTTGGGCTTTACGCGCTCTTGACCCTGCCGACGCTGGTCCGTCGCTACGTTGCGGCCAGGCCGTCTATCTGGTTTGCACCCGATGCGCTCACGGAGCGACTGAAGACCTTTGCTGCGCAAGCCTGGCGCGTCGCCGCGTGCTCGTCACAGTCGGTAGGCTGGAGCAGGGCAGGATGTCGTCGGTGACGCCGATGCCGACGATTATGGATCATGGATAAGGCGCAACCGCATGAACGATGATGCCCGTGAATTTGTCGCCGTGCTCGCGCGGACTGGGGGATGCAGCGCTCGACGCTCGTTTCGGATCTTTGGGGAGGAAAGCCATGCCTCTGTTGTTCCGTCCGCCATCAGCCTTGTGCTCCGATTTGAGCTGCCGCCATGGTGATGCAGCAGCTTGCCGCGTCCGGAAATGCAACCTTGCGCACGGGCGTGGTGTTTCGGCCGGAGCCGCCTGCCGATCTGACAGCTTGAGAAGCAATCATGTCGGGCAACGGAGCCTCCTCGGGTTTCGGGGATGATTGGCTTCAATTTCGACGCGGTTCAATGCTTCTGATGAGGGTCGCGGCAGTTCACCCGTCTGCTAAGACTCGACCGCACTGTTGAAGGAGAAGGCCGGATAAGAGGCGAAAATGCGACCAGCCGAGCGGGCTGCCGTTGGCGAACACAGGACATACACGCCAGCACTAGGACGGATCAGCTGCGCATCTTGGCTCTTGCGGACGTGGACTGACGTGGACCCCGCTTGTTCGCTGTTGCCCGATCGGCGCGAGATGCGAATTGAGCGCTGGACCGGAGGTAAGTGGAGAAACACCCATATCGTCTCGCCCATGAAGGGCGGTTTGGTCGGAAGCGCAGCCCATCCCAGATCAAAGAACCCAAGATCAATTGACCCCGTTCGTCAAATCCAGCGATCAATGGATCGCCGCGTACATGATCTTCTCCTCGCTCGCCTCGGTCGCCGAAAACTCCTCGACGACCTTGCCCTGACGGGAGACCAGGATGCGGTCGGACAGGGCCATGATCTCCGGCAGATAGGAGGAGATCACGACCACCGCCCTGCCGTCGTCGGCGAGCCGGTTGATCAGCTCGTGGATCTCGACGATGGCGCCGACGTCAGCGGTTGAAAATTGGCGAGGTTCTTGTCCGGGCGACTGTTGTAGGGGTTCTGCATGTCTCCTCCCGTTGCATGGACGTTGGACTGGCGTTCAGAACGTCTGGTCGCGAGCCAGCCGGGTGCAGCGACTGCCGTGACGGATTCACAAGAAAGTGTTGCCGTCGCATTGCAACGTTTGTCCGCGCGACGATGGTGGGTGCGTCTACCAAGTAAGGAGCGCGCGCGAGCTGCTGGGCCATGACCGCCTCGACTCGTCCATTCGCGCATTCCGTCACTCTATGCGTGCCCCCCTAACTCTCTGCAGTTTTCGACGGGCGAATTATCAAATCGGTCAACTGACGTATTGTCGGGTGGCGATGCCCGGAAGAAAGTCGGCCATCTGTCAGCGAGCAAACCGGACCAGGCGTTCGTCCGATGAGTAACGATCCATCGAGGCGTGATCTGCGCTTAGACTGCCTGGCGGCTGTCGTGAGTCGCCAGCACCGCGGTGGTACGGCTCTTAATGGATGCACGCGTGCGCGCGCATTCCGTCGCTGCGCTCGTCTGCGCCCAGTCGCCTATGCAAGGAGCTAACCTATGGACACTGTCACTGCCTCGTCGTCCTGCACGTGCGTCCCGGACGCGCCGAACGCGGATGCCGTGAAGCATCCTCTCGATCCCTTGACGGCTGCCGAAATCGGCGCGGTGGTTCGGATCGTTCGCAATGATCCACAGTACGGTGCCGAGTTTCTCTTTGAGACGATCGAACTTCTCGAGCCTGAGAAATCACTCGTGCGTCAGTATAAGCCGGGTGATTCCACAACAAGAGCGGCGCGGGTCAATCTGTTCAAGGTCAGGGAGAATGGCATCTGGCGCCTGACGGTTTCGCTTGCGGAAGGGAAAGTTCTCACGTCGAAATATGTGCGAACGGCCAAGCCGATGATCCAGCTCGAGCAGTTTACGGCCATCGAAGACGCTGTTCGCGCGGCTCCCGAGTTCATTGCAGCTTGCAAGAAGCGCGGCATCGAGGACATGTCTCTTGTCTGCATCGATCCGTGGTCGGCGGGCAATTTCGACATTCCGGGTGAGGATGGCCGATATCTCGCGCACGTCTTCGCCTGGCTGCGTCTGCGGGAGAACGACAATCTCTATGCGCACCCAATCGGCGGCCTGAACGCTGTGGTCGACATCAAGACCTACGAGATCATCCGAGTCGACGACCACGAGATCATCCCGATTCCCAAAGCGGAGGTGAACTATGAGGCGGAGTTCATCAAGAACCATCGAACTCCCTACAAGCCTCTCAACATCGTTCAACCGGAGGGCGTTTCCTTCAGGCTTGACGGACATCGGCTTGAGTGGGATCGCTGGTCGGTGCTCGTCGGCTTCAATTCCCGCGAAGGGCTGACCTTGCATGACATCAGCTATGACGGACGGCCGATCGCGCACCGTGTATCGCTGGTGGAAATGGTCGTGCCATATGGCACCACCGACAAAGGTCATTTCCGAAAGAACGTCTTCGACATCGGCGAATACGGGATCGGCAAGCTGGCCAATTCGCTCAAGCTCGGCTGCGATTGCCTCGGCGCCATCTCCTATCTCGACGCACACCTTGCGACGATGGACGGCAACGTGGTCACGATCCAGAATGCGATCTGCATTCATGAGGAGGATGCAGGCCTGCTGTGGAAGCATTGGGACTTCCGGTCCAACAATGTCGAGTCGCGTCGCGCCCGCAGGCTGGTTGTTTCCTGCATCGCGACCGTCGCCAACTATGAATACGGCCTTTTCTGGTACTTCCACACCGATGGCTCGATCCAGTTCGAGCTCAAGGCAACCGGCATCATCAACACCGCCGCGTGTCATCCGGGACGGCCAGGCAAATACGGCAAGGAAGTCGCGCCCGGCGTCGTGGGCCACATTCACCAGCACATCTTCTGCGCGCGGCTGGACATGAACGTCGACGGCGACGAGAACAGTGTCGTCGAACTCAATACGCATGCCGATCCCTGGGGGCCGGACAATGTCTATGGCAACGGTTTCTACGAGGAGGAAACGGTTCTGAAGACCGAGCTGGGCGGTTGTCGCCAGGCGAACCCGGCGACGCATCGGGCCTGGAAGGTCATCAATCCCGGCCGCAAGAATTGGGTCGGCACGCCGACGGGCTACAAGCTCGAGGCAAGTCATCCGGTGACGCCGTTCATCCATCCCGAGTCGCCGTCGGGCCGGCGGTCGAGCTTCATCAAGAACCAGCTCTGGGTCACCGCCTTCGATCCCGAAGAGCGCTATCCGGCTGGCGAGCACATGAACCACTCGGATGGAAGGGGAGGTGTCTCCGATTTCGTCAGAAACAACCGGAGCATCGAAAACACGGATATCGTGCTCTGGCACGTCTTCGGCCTTCACCATCAGGTCCGTCCCGAGGACTTTCCGGTTCAACCCTGCATCTTCACCGGCTTCAAGCTGATGCCGAGCGGCTTCTTCGACCGCAATCCCGGTATCGACCTTGCGCCCGACAGGAACGCCGCAAGCTGTCATGCGCAGCCCGCCGAATAGGGCACCGCTCGCCGCCGCACGGCCCCTGTTCGTCGGACGGCAAGCGTGCGCAATGTCGGGGGCCCCGGTGGCCGTCACTCTTGCGATCTTTGTGAGCTCGGCCGCGCGTGTCCTCCCCGCGCTGCTGGCCATCCCGGTTCAGCAGGATCTGGGTTGGCAAACCTCCGACGTCGTCTGGCCGATCACGCTCGGCATTGCCGTCTCTGCATTTGCGTCGCCGCTTGCGGCGCATGGCCTCGTGCGATGGGGCGTTCGATCTCCGCTGTTCACCAGCCTGGTTCTCCTCGCGATATCGCTTGCGTTGACGACGCGCGCGACATCGCCCTGGCATCTCGTTCTCGCCTGGGGAGTTGGCGTCGGCTTCAGCGGATCGCTGAGCGCATCTATTCTGGGCGCCATGGCCGGCAGTCGTGGAAGCGCGGCGCATTGTGGCACGCGCTTTGGCGTCGTGATGTCGATTCAGATCCTCGGATCGATGGCGGGGCTGCTGTTCGCATCCCGTATGGTGGAGGCTACCGAATGGCGCACCGCCTTCCATGCCGCCGCAATTGTTGTCCTGGCGACGGCCTTCGTGGCATTCCTGCTTGCCTCCGCATCCAGGCAGGGCGCCGAACCGCATCGGTCAGCATCCAGCCCGCACGCGCTTTCGTGTTCGGAGAGGAGGAGTTGGCGGTTCTGGGCGCTGGCTGTGATCTTCTGCATCTGTGGCGCGTCGACATCCGGCTTGATCGACGGCCAGATCGGTATCCTCTGCATGAGCGCGGGTCTCGGCCTTTCGTCGAGCGCCGACGTGATCGTCATCGTCCTGCTCGGCGGCGCGATCGGAGGTGTGGCGAGCGGGTATCTCGCGGACCGCTATCCCGCACGAATGCTGCTGGCCGCCTACTTTGTCGCCCGCGCGTTCGTCCTGCTCTGGCTGCCGTTCACCGGCCTCAGTCTTGTCGAGCTGGCGCGATTCGGCGCGCTCTATGGCCTCGATGCGGCGCTGACGTTTCCTGCGCTCGTGAGGTTGATGTCCGCAAATCTCGGCAGTCGCGGCATCGGCCCGGCGATGGGCTGGATGATGGCAGCGCACGTGACGGGAGCCACTATCGCTTCCGCCGGCGTCGGGGCCCTCGGCCTTGCGGACTACCTGGTCGGCTTTGCATGCGTTGGCCTCGCCTGCCTCGTGGCGGCCGGGCTCGCGATGCTGCTGAAGGGGGCCTCCGGGAAGGAGAGGCTATCCAGCTGATGCCGTCGCGGGACTGGTCAATCGCCTCGTAGCTTTCGGGATCGTCGCGACGGGTTCTCCGCCAGCAGCAGTCCTTCGGACACCGCCAAGGCCGCGAGCCGCGTGCGCGAATCGCAGCTCATCTTGGCGAGGATGTGTTCGATATGCGTGGAGACCGTACGGGGCGATACGAAGAGCTGCTCGGCAATGTTGGGATTTGAAGCGCCGCTGGTCACGAGGTGCAGGATTTGAATCTCGCGGAGCGAGAGATTGTACGGCCAGCGAATACATTCTTCCGTGATCAGGAGGATGTTTCCCCGGCAGGGCGTGATCGTGACCTGATGGCAGCGGCCGGCCTCGTCGGGCCAGATGAAGCGTTGCGGCTTCGAGGATTTGGCCTTTTCCAACACGAGCCGGCGAAGCTCTCCGCCTTCGCCGAGATGCGGCCCCGGACTGCGGTTGGGCAGGTGGAATGCGAAACCGTTCGGCGAGACGGCGAGGGCGTATGAGCCCGGCGCCAGCTCATCGGCCAGAAGCTGTGGCGCTCTCAGCTGATCGCAGATGTTGAGCAGAATCGGGCGGAAGCGCTCCGTCATCTCGCGGCGCTCGTCGGTGGCGTGCGCCTCCCTGGACCAGCTCATATGGATGGCCCCAATGTAGCGGCCATCCGCGACGCGCAGGCACATCGTCGAACCTTCGCTGAATCCATCCGGCATCAGGTATTCCTGGGCGGTGAATGTATCCGGCAGATGGAGATTCCAGTCACGCCTGTAGTCTCGCCAACGCAGTGAGTGCGTGTCCTTCTCGCGCGCGATGGCGTAAGCCGGGCAGGCGGCAGGGAATCCGTCGAGCACGTAGGCCATCGTTCTGTCCGTGTATCCGTCGTCGGCCAGAGGGCGGTGGGTTCGGGATATCGGGTCCATCGCCACAAGGGCGATTGCCTCGCTCCGCACGAACTCGCGCAACAGACGGGTGACCTGGGTCGCCTGATCGATGATCTGATCATTCAGGGCTGCCGCCGGCGCGTCGAGCCGTACCGTTGCTGACATCGCATGGTCGATCGCTGCCAATTTCACGGTGAGCCTCCAGCTCGTGAAAGATCCTGCCGACGGTTCGTGATCGAATTCTTTTTCTTGGCCGTTGACGATCGGTCTGCTCGGCCGATTGCAACCTCAGAGCAAGGACCGCGCCAACCAAGGCGAGCTGCCGCATCAACACGGTGGATTCTCACTCCGCTGATCCGATCGTCCGGATCGAAAGCAAACACCGGGCTGAAAATTGCAAGTGCATGTTAGAAGCGGTCGCTCCTTTAGTCAAAGGAGTGTCACACTTGGTCTCGTTCAGGGCCAGCATTCCTGACGCAAGCGGACCCGCAGCGCCGCCGATTGATGAAATTCTGGGCTTGGCTTGCTGCGCAAGTTGTCACCCCGAGCCCTTGTCTGCACCTGCGGCGTAGTTCTGGACCGCTCCGGGCCCTCCAGATCCGACTCCAAAATCGGTCAGCTGACGTATTGCTGAAAATCGGCAGAAAACGGAGGCTTTGGTCCAGGCGGTTCGATCGCATCGACACGGGTCGGAGCCGCTATCACACGTCGGCTGACAGCGCCGTCTTAGCCCAACAGGAATCCGGCCAGGTCCCGGTCGCGATGCCGAGGACACGTGCGCTCGATTGCAGGAGAGGTTACTTAGATGGTTTCCCAGCTCACCAGACGCTCAGTGACCGCGGGCATCGGCGCGGCCGTCGCCGCACCATTTGTTGGACGAACGGCATTTGCCGCGCAGCCGATCGTTCTCGGCGTTCCCTACTGCCAGACCGCCGCCGCCGGCGTTGCGGATCATCAGGACTTTCTGAACGGCACGACGCTCGCGATGGAGGAGATCAACGCCGCTGGCGGCATCCTCGGCAGGCCACTGAAGCTGTTCACGACGGACATGAATGTTCTGTCGCCGGAATCCTCCAAGCAGGCGCTCGCCGCCTGTGTGGACGCCAAGGTCGATGCGATCTCCCTCGCATTCACGCTCGTCCCGCTTCCGGCGATGGACGCCACCGTGAAATACAAATGTCCGTACATCAACGGCAACGCGCAACGCGCCGGCACCTCTGCCGTCAAGGAGCATCCGGACAAGTACAACCATATCTTCCAGTTTTGCCCGTCGGAAGTGAACTACGGGTGGAGCTATGCTCTCTGGCTGGAGGACGAGGAGCGGCGGGGCGTCTGGAAGCCGAAGAACCGCAAGGTTCACATCATCCAGGAGCAGATCGGTTACTGCCAGACCATTTCGCGAGCAGCGCAGGAAGCGATCAAGCGGCGCGGGAAGTTTGAAGTCGCGCGGATCACGGACATCCAATATCCGGTGCAGGACTGGGCGCCGGTCATCCGCGAGATGAAGGAAGTCGATGCCGCCGCGATCATGGTGGACCATTGGGTGGCCGCCGAATACGCCGCCTTTTGCAAGCAGTTCGTGGCGAGCCCGGTGCGCGACTCGCTCGTGTATCTCCAGTACGGCCCGTCCCAGCCGGAATTCCTCGAGCTTGCCGGGTCGGCTGCCAACGGCTTCGTGTGGGGTACGACCATGGGCATCTACGGCGACGAGAGAGGTCTCGCCTACAGGCAGAAGTACAAGAAGCGTTTCCCGGGCATAGCCGGGCTCGCCTACACCGGTATAGCGTATGACCAGACCTACTATCTCAAGAAGGCCTGGGAAGCTGTCGGCGATCCCCGCAAGTTCGGCGAAGTCTGCAACTGGATCCGTGCCAATCCTCAGCGCGGCGTCTGCGGCTACGTCGATATGGGCAATCCCTACCAGGAGGCACTCCACTTTCCCGACAATGGCGGCGACGAACTGCAGGCACACAAGCTCGAGGCCGGCGTCGCGCAACTCTATGTCCAGGTCCAGGGTGGCGAGCACAAGATCGTCTATCCCGGTCCGGTCTCGGAAACGAAGCTGATCTCAGCGCCGTGGTGGAGCTGATGCTCAGGCAACTCTCCTCCAGCGAAAAGGCCGAACAGGGCGGCAAGCCCATCCTGTTCTCCTGCAGCGGCATTTCACTCGACCTTGGTGGCCGCGAAATTCTCCGCGACATCAACCTGCACGTCCATGCCGGTGAAGTGCTGGGCATCATCGGCCCGAACGGTGCGGGCAAGACCAGCCTGTTCGAGATCCTGTCCGGACGGATGCGTCCCAAGAGCGGTGCGGTCCTGTTCAAGGGTGAGAACGTCACCGCATTGCCGCTCTATTCCCGCTCGCGACTGGGGATCGGCCGCACATTCCAGACCCCGGTTGTCCCTGACGAACTGACCGTCGGCGAAACATTCAAGGCGGCGCGCCAGGCCTACCATCCGTTTCTCACCAGGTTCGACGCGGAATATGGCGCCGACCTCGTTGGCCTGAAGGTCAGCGACGACACACCGGCAACGCAGCTCGAAACCTTCAACCGGCGCAAATTGCTGCTGGCGTGCCTGTTGATGCGTCGGCCGTCGCTGCTGCTGCTGGACGAGCCGGCGGCGGGCCTGATCAATTCGGAGGTCGACGAGATCGACACCCTGCTGCGCATCCTCGCCAAGGAGATGAACATCGCGATCCTGATCGTCGAGCACCGCATCGAACTCCTTGGGACGATTTCCGACCGCATTCTGGTCATGGATGCAGGGGAGGTCATCTCCGAGGGACTGATGGAGGATGTGATGGCTGATCCGAAGGTTCACGCGGCCTATTTCGAGGATTTCAGCGAAGAGGGCGACGCATGAACATCGCCGTGAACAATCGCGCCGCCGGCGGTCCGGCGCGTCGGCCCCAGCGCGAGGTCCTGAACGTCAAGGGGCTGTCCGCTGGCTATGGGCCGGTCCGTGTCATCCATGATCTCGATCTCGTCGTCCAATGCGGTGAGCGGATCGGCATCGTCGGCCTGAACGGTCACGGCAAGTCGACACTGTTCTACGCGATTGCGGGGCTCACCGGCTGGCAGCGCGGCTCGATCAGGCTGAATGGCAAGGAAGTCGGTCGCACGCGTAGCCAGGGGCCGGGACGCTATACCCACGAGATTGTGCGCGCGGGCTTGGCCCTGATACCCCAGGGTGACGAGATCTTCCATGGCCTGACCGTCGAGGAGCACCTCGATTCCGGAGCCTATACAGCGGTGGCCTGGCGCGATCGGGCGGCGCGCAAGCGCCGTATCCTGGAGATATTTCCCCCGTTGCGGAAGCTGATGGAGGTGCCGGTGGGGCGCCTGTCGGGCGGCGAACGGCGCATGGTGTCGATCGGCCGGGGCCTGATGACCGATGCGTCGCTCTTCCTCGTCGACGAGCCATCGCTCGGGCTGGCCCCCAAGATCGGCAAGAGCGTGATCAATGCACTGATGGACGTCAAGCTCGGGGACGCCGCCATGATCATCGCGGAGCAGAACGTTGCCTTGCTCGAGGGACGGGTCGACCGCGTCATCGGCATGCATGTCGGCAAGCTCAAGGGCGAGGCCTCTGCGGCTCTCGCGTTGAACGTTCATCGAAAGGGCTAAGACGTGGATATCTGGTTCGTCGTCAGCAACACGATCGTTCTTGCCTGCATCTATGGCACGCTCGCGATCGGCATTTCGATCACGTGGTCGAGCCTCGGTCTATTGAACCTGTCCTACGGTTTCATCTTCGCGTTCGCGGGCTACGGCGCTTGGCTGTTCTCCCAGCATCTCTCCGCCTGGGGCCCTGCAGTGCTGGCCGCCGGAATCCTCGCCGGCGCGCTCGGGGGCGTGATCATCTGTGCGATTGGCTTCATACCGATCCACGACAAGCCGAATTTTACCATTCGCGGCCTGGTTGCGACGCTCGCGATCAATCTGATCGGCACGCAATTCCTGCTCTGGTGGTTCGGTCCGCGCTCGAAGAGCCTGCCCGAGATCTTCGGCAACTGGTCGGTATCACTGCCGGGCGTGGTCTTCACGGCGGACAAGGTTGGCAACGTGGTAACGTCCATCCTGATGCTGGCGATCGTTCTCAGGTGGATGCAGTCGAGCCGCCGCGGCCTCGAAATCCGCGCCATGATGATGAATCCTCATGCGGCCTCCATCGTCGGCATCGGCGTGCGGCGGACCTCCTTCTACGTCATGGGTATCACGGGCGGATTGGCGGGTCTCGCGGCCGTCCTGCTCTCCCAAACCTACTACATCTCCCCGTTTGGTGGGCTGATGCCAATGATCAAGGGCGTCAGCATTGCGCTCTGCGGCGGACTCGGCAGCGTGCGCGGCGCCGTCATCGCCGCGATCGTGCTCGGCCTGAACGAGGCGCTGACAGGCATGTTGATCGGTGGCCGTTACGTCCTCATCACCCAGTTCGTCGTGATTATCGTCATCCTCTTGGTCCGTCCGCGCGGCATCGCCGGGCTTCTCGACAAGGCAAGGGAGGCCTGAGCAATGTCCGGTGATAGCGGCATGAAATGGCGCAATCCACTCTTCGTCTGGGGTGGCAAGCGCGACGTGGAAGAACTTCCGACCATTCCGTTCCGAAGCCATCAGGAGGTCTGGGAAAGCGCCCGTCAAGCGAAGACGAAGCTGAACCCGGTCGGACGCCTGCGCTACTACTACAAGTGGCCGGGCCATGGCGGAATGATGTGGAATCGTCTTCGCTACTGGCCGACGCGCCGCCGGGTGCTGCGCCTGCGCGGGGAATACAATCCCAAGACGCTACGCGCGGAGAAGACGATTGTCGACAAGCGGCCGATCTGGTGGGTGCTGGGGCTTCTTGCGCTGGCGATCGCACCGCTGTTCACGCCCGTCGATCTGCAGAATACGCTGCTGACGGCGGGAGCCACGTTCGGCATCTATTCCGCCATCAGCCTTTGCTGGATGCTCATCATGGGCACCGCGGGTGTCTTCTCGCTCGCCACCTATGCTGTGGTCGGTACGGCCGCCTTCGTTACGGCACTGCTCGCGGTCAAGTTCGCGCTGCCCTGGTGGTTGTTGCCACCCATCGGCGCGCTTGTGGGCCTGGTCTTCGGCGGGATCATCGCGCTGCCGGCCACGCGGCTGGATGGCTTCTACTACGCGCTCCTCACACTCGGGCTCAACGAGCTCTGTCGAGTGTACTTCGTCACCTCGAAGGAATTCGGGTCCGCCAACGGCGGCTTGTATGGCGCAACGACCTATGTGCCGGAAGATTGGTCGCAGTTGGGTCAGCTGCTCTTGGCGTACTACGCCTGCTTCGGTCTGACGCTGCTCGCGTTGCTGCTGTACCGGTTCGTCAACGGCCGCAGGCTTGGCCGAATCCTTCGCATGGCGCCGGAAAAGCGCGAGGCTTTCGCCGAGGCGACCGGAGTGAATTTTCGCCAGGCGCGTATCTGGGTGTTCCTCATCTCCTCGGCCGCGCTGGGCTTCATCGGCGGATTCTATACGTCGAATTTCGGCGGCGTGGCGTTCTCGATCTTCAACTTCGACACCGTCCTGCTCGGCCTCGCCATGCTAGTGATCGGCGGCGTTGGACGTGCGGAAGGCGCGGTGGTCGGTACCCTCATCGTCGTGTTCTTCGATCAGGTGCTGAACACATTGGGGCCGGCGCGCTTTATCATCATCGGCCTCATCATGCTGCTGGTCGTTCTTTACCTGCGCAACGGGCTGTTCGGGATCAAGGCGCAGTTCCGTGCCTGGCGCGACAAGAAGAAGAGCGAGCGGAGATCCACGAGGGCGGAGAAGGGCGGCGAGATGCTGCCCGAGGAGGCGACCGAGATCGACGACAAGAGCCTCATCTATCAGCGGCGCTACGACAAGATGACCCGCGACCATCTCAAGACGCTGGTGTCGCAGGAGCTCATCGAGGAGCATCGCCATTCCCTCAATGGACAGCACAGCGAGGCGCTCGAGCGGCTTCTGATCTATTTCCGCACCCGTCCGCAAGTGGAGAAGTACGCCATCATGGCCGTGGAACGCTTCGAGGGGTACCGCATAGTGGCGCTATCCGGCCATCGCGGCGTAGCACCGCGCGTGGTCGAGGACAGGATCTACTCGACCCCGGACGAGGCCTGCCACGGCGTCTTCATGCGGCGCGTTCAGGACCTGCTGGAGTCCTGAACTGCTCGAATTCACGAATGGAGCCGTGTCCGGCGTGCACGGCGGACATTCGAGTGACCATGATCAAAGGAGTTGGTGGTGACACCGGTCAGGCTATTTGGCTACACGGACAAGATCTCGGTCAAGCCGGGCGAAGCTATCCAGTTTCACGTCAGTGCAGAGGGAACGGATGCCGCCGAGGCGCAGCTGGTGCGCCTGATCCACGGCGACGAAAATCTCGCCGGACCGGGCTTCGTCGAGGAAGAGGTGGCATGCGACGCGAACGGCACGTGGCGAGTCCAGCGGCAGTTCACGCAGGTCGGATCGTTCCTCGAGGTCGATGATCGCGAGGGCTGGCTGGCCTTCAAGGGCAGCTTCTCTCTGTTCGCTTTCATCCACCCGACCTGGCCTGCATCCGGAAAGCGCCAAACCATCATCGGCCGGTGGGACGGCGACCTCAAGCAAGGCTATGGGATCGGCCTTGACGAGAACGGCCGTCTGCAGTTCTGGATCGGACGCGGCGGAGAGGCGGTCGAGTCCCTGACAGCCGATGCGCCGCTGCAAGTGCAGATGTGGTATTTCGTGGCCGCGACCTTCGATGCCGAAACTCGGCACGCGACCCTGTATCAGGTTGGCGTCGGCAACAGGTACAACGGCCTGCTGGGCAAGGTTGCGCTGCTCGATTACGATTGCCGGGGCACCACGAGCTTCCAGGCCGGGCCCGCCAACCCCTCCGCGACTCCGTTCCTGATGGCGGGGTCGTGCGGCCGCGACGCGCAGCAGCGTGCATGCGTGTCGGAACTCTATTGGGGCAAGATCGACCGGTGCGGCGCGTTTGACCAGGCTCTAAGACCCGCCGAGCTCGACACGATCCGGACCGGCCTTGTCCCCGCGATGGAAAGCCTGATCGCGTTCTGGGACACGAGCGCAGGATATACCGATCGCGGCATCGGCGATCTCGTGGTCGACGTCGGGCGGCATAAGTTGGATGCCCGAGGATACAACCGGCCGGTTCGCGGCCAGACCGGCTGGAACTGGCGTGGCTTCACCGATTGCTTCCGGCTGGCGCCGCACGAGTTCGGGGGTATCGAGTTTCATGCCGACGCGCTGACGGATTGCAATTGGAAGGCGACCAGGATCGTCACCCTGCCGCGCGGGCTCAAAAGCGGCTGCTATGCCATGCGGCTGCGTTCCGGTAGCGGTGAGGGCTTCAGCGAGGAGCACGTTGTCTTCTTCGTGCGGCCGGAAAAACCGCGGGCGCGCATCGCATTCCTGTTTCCGACGCTGACCTATCTTGCCTTCGCGAACGAGCGCTTGAGCTTCGATCATCCGGAACGCGAAGCATTGACCGGTCAGCCGGCCGTGCTGTCCGACATCGATATCGAGATGTACGAGCGAGTCGATTTCGGGCTGTCGACCTACGATACGCACGCCGACGGCAGTGGAGTTTGCTACAGCTCCTATCATCGTCCAATCATGAACATGCGGCCGAGATACAGGACGCCGAGCCTTGACGTTGCCTCGGGATTGGCTGCGGATCTCTCGATCATCGCATGGCTCGACCAGAGCGACTTCGAATACGAGGTCCTGACCGACGAGGACCTGCATCGCGATGGATCGGCGGCATTGTCGCCCTACGCCTGCGTTATCAGCGGCGCGCGGCCTGAATACTACACCGAGCGCATGCTGGACGCGACCGAGGACTATATCGCCGACGGCGGCCGCTACATCTATGCGGGCGGCAACGGATTCAACGCCACGGCAGGCGTTCGCGATGGCGAACCTTGGATCGTGGAGTGTCGCCGACGTGATGACGGGTACAAGCCGTGGATATCGCGCTACGGCGAGCACTACATGGCCACGGACGGGATGCGCGGCGGCCCCTGGAAAGTGCTCGGACGGGCAACCCAGAAGCTGGTCGGGATCGGCCTAAGTAGCTCGGGCGGTGGACGAAGCGAACCATACCGGCGGATGCCGGACAGCTATCACCGCACCGTGTCCTGGATCACCAAAGGTGTCGATGGCGAGATCATCGGCGACTTTGGCCTTGCCAACAACGGCGCGGCGGGGCTGGCTCTCGATTACTACGACCGCGCCCTGGGCACACCGCCGCACACCAGGATCATCGCATCGTCGGGGGGGCACACCGACAGCTACGTCGTGAACCAGCAGCTCGTTCTCTATTCCTATCTCGGCCTCTATGGGTCGTATGACTGGCGCGTTCATGCCGACATGACCTACTTCACGGCGCCGCATGGGGGAGCGGTGTTCGCGTGCGGCTCGGTCGCGTTCGCGCAATCCCTGCCGGTCAACAATTTCAGAAACAGCGCGTCCCGCGTGCTGGCCAACGTCGTCGAGGCGTTCGTCGGGACGGGCAGGTTGCCCGGATTTGCCTGGGTCAATGAGGAAAAGCAGTGGGCTTGAAACATTCGTCACGGGATGCCGTGCCGGTACGCCCGGCCGGGACCGTTCGCGACAGACATTTGCAGAAGGCGCGGAGTTGAGCATGCTGCCTCTCGAATACGACAGGTCTCAGGACCGCGACATCATCGTCCGGGATCGCTTCGACGGCTTCCGCCGCGAGTTCCTGCGAACGCTTGTGACGCCCGAGGTGATCGATGAGCACCGGCGGTCGCCGCTCGGCCAACACAGCGAGCGGCTGGAGCGACTGCTGATCTATTTCCGCCAGCGACCATTGGATGAAAGATATGCGGTCAGGGTCGTCAAGCCGTTCCGCAAGTATCAGGTGGTCAGGCTGTCGGGGCATCGGGGCGTTCCCCCGCGCGTGGTTGATGAGGCCATCTATGCGTCGGCGAACGACGCCTGTCATGGCCTATTCCTGCGCTGCATCCGAGATCTTCTCGAAACCTAGAGCTAGCTGCAACACGCTGGTTGGGGCCTGAGGCCTCGTCCAGCTTCTCGATTGGAAACTCCGCACCATGGCGCAGATCAAGATATTCGGCTACGCAGATAAGATCTCGGTGAAGCCCGGCGATACCATTCAGTTCCACGTCAGCGCCGACGGCACGTCGACGGCTGAAGCCCATCTCGTGCGCTTGATCCATGGGGATGAGCATCCGCACGGTCCGGGATTCATCGAGGAGGAAATCGACTGCGTCGCCAACGGCACCTGGCGGGTCGAGAAACAATTCACGCAGGTCGGATCCTTCCTCGAGGTCGTCGATCCCGGCCGCAAGCTCGCGCTGGATGGCAGCATCACGCTCTGTGCATTCATCTGGCCGACCTGGCCGGATGTCGGGCATCGTCAATGTCTGCTCGGCCGCTGGGACAATGACAAGAATCACGGCTACGGCCTCGGAATCAATCCGAGCGGCAGGCTGGAGTTCTGGGTCGGGAACGGGAACGAGGTCGACTATCTGCACGCCGAGCTGCCGCTGCAGAAGCAGGCCTGGTATTTCGTTGCGGCCACCTTCGATGCCCGAAGCGGTCGTGCCACCCTCTACCAGGAGGGGGTCGTCAACCGTTACAACAGCCTGTTCAGCAAGGTCGCGCCGGTCGAATATCGCTCGCATGTGTCGGAGGTGTTTCGGTTTCGGCAGACCAACCTGGCCGATACGCCGTTCCTCGTGGCCGGCTCACGCGACTGGCACGCGCTCCGAGGCCATTTCGTGTCGCAGCTCTACTGCGGGAAGGTCGATCGCTGCGGCGTGTTCGATCGGCCATTGACTCGCGAGGAGCTCGACGCGATCCGCTCGGGCGAGCAGCCTCCATCATACGGCATGGTGGCATACTGGGACACCACGAAGGGTTACACCGATCATGGCATCGGCGATGTCGTGGTCGACATCGGACCAAACCGTCTCGATGCGAGCGGCTACAACAGACCGGTGCGCGCGCAGACCGGCTACAACTGGAACGGCCGCAACGACTGCTTCCGTCTCGCCCCGCATCAATACGGCGGCATCGAATTCCATGCCGACGCGATGATCGACAGCAACTGGAAAGTCACAAAGGCGCTCGAGCTGCCTGCAACCCTGCGCAGCGGCGCCTACGCGATCAGGCTGCGCGGCGGCGACGGTAAGGGCTTGGCCGAGGAATACATGGTCTTCTTCGTGCGGCCTCGCGTCCCGACAGGGCGTATTGCCCTGCTGTTCTCCACTGCGACCTATCTCGCCTATGCCAACGAGCGTTTCGCAACCGACGGCCACATCGTGCAGCCGATGGCCGGTCAGCCGCCGACGATCTCCGAGGTCGATATCGAAATCTACGAAAATCCGGAGTTCGGCGGAGGTTGCTACGACTCGCACGCGGATGGCGCCGGCATCTGCTACTCGAGCTACCATCGCCCGATGGTGAACATGCGGCCGAAATATCGGATCTCGGCGTTCGACCTGCCCTGGAATTTTCCAGCGGATCTCTCGATCCTGGCCTGGCTTGAGCACAAGGGATACGACTACGACATTTTGACCGATGAAGATGTTCATATGGAGGGTGTCGCCGCAATGGCTCCCTACGCGTGCATCCTTAACTCCAGCCATCCGGAATATCACTCCGAGCGGATGCTCGATGCGCACGAGGATTATATCGCCGGTGGCGGACGCTTCATCTGCATGGGCGCCAACAGCTTCTGCTGCAATGTGGCATTTCGCGACGACGAGCCGTGGATCATGGAATGTCGTAAGACCGGTGGGCACTGGATAGCCTGGGCGGCACGACCGGGCGAGTACTACCTCGCCACGACGGGGCAAATGGGCGGAATCTGGACCGGCTTCCAGCGCTGGGGGCAGAAGCTGGTCGGCAATACTTTTGCGGGCGAGGGCTTTGCCCATAGCCAGCCTTACCGGCGGATGCCGGACAGCTATGACCCCGCACTGGCCTGGATCACCGAGGGGATCGAGGGGGAGCTTATCGGCGATTTCGGCCTCGGCAACGGTGGAGCGGCCGGCATCGAGATCGACTGCTACAAGCTGGGGTTCGGCACGCCGCCCAACACCAAGATCATTGCTTCCTCGGGTGGTCATCCGGACAACTACATCGCCCACGACGAGGAGGGGACTCACGCGCATCAGGGTTTCAGTGGGACGCACAACTATATCCTGCGGGCCGACATGGTGTATTTCGAGGCGCCGAACAACGGCGCGGTGTTAGCAACCGGATCCATCGCATTCGGCAGTGCCCTGCCGATCAACGGATTCGAGAACAACGTCTCGCAGCTTCTGGGTAATGTGGTGGATGCGTTCGTCAAGCCGGGGCCGTTGCCTAGCTCGGTAAGCAAGTCCGGAACGAAGGCAACGGGCGTCAAGCGTCTTGCCGTCTAGTCGGCATGGGAAATTAGATATCATTGGCTGGATTTAGCTCCAACTTGCCCATGATGGATTGGTGCGATAGGTCAACGTTTTTAGACGGTTAGCTGGCCGCGTGTGCGCCGAGAGATCAAGAAAGATCCATTGAAGTCCAGCATCGGCCGTCGTTCTTGGGACCGGACGAAGGCGCACGTATTTGGTGCAGCTCCCGTTGCGCTGATCTCGATGGAGCCAAAAAAGATCACTAAGCGACTGGGCCCGCCAGGATTCGAACTTGCCGCCGGACCGTTGCGAGTGGTGGGCTGACCCAAAGCGCGTAGGCTTGGTGCAGCCTTCACACCAACGAGTTGCCGCGCACAGACCCATTGGTAGGGTCGAGCGCTCACCCGGACGTCGCTTCGTCGTTGAGATAGAGTTCGCGGAGCTTGAATTTTTGAGTCTTGCCGGATGCTGTTTGCGGAAAGTGCTCTGCAAATCGCCAGATGCGCGGCACCTTGTACGAGGCGAGTCGCTCCCGACAGAACGCAATCAGGTCGTTCGCGACGCACTGATGCCCCGGTTTGGTCTGAACAAATCCGACGGGGACCTCGCCCCAGTCGCGATCAGGTACGCCAACGATCGAAGCATCGAGAACAGCCGGGTGTGTATGAAGGATATCCTCGATCTCGCGCGGGTAGATGTTCTCGCCTCCGCGAATGATCATGTCCTTGCGACGCCCTTGTACACGGCAGTAGCCATATTCGTCCAGACTTCCAAGGTCTCCGGTGTGCAGCCATCCCTCAGAGTCGATCGCTGACGATGTGGCGTCCGGATCGTCGAAATAGTCTTTCATGATCGAGTATCCTCGTGCGCAGATCTCGCCGATTTCTCCTCGTGGCACAGTCGCGCCGGTATCGGGATTGACGATCTTGATTTCTGTCTGCGGCAACGGCGGGCCCACGGTCGATGTCCAGTCGGGATGACGATCGTCGGGCCGCGTATGTGTCAAATAGGGGGAGGCTTCCGTCTGGCCGAAGCCGATTGCGACTTTCAAGCCGTATAGCTGCGCCTGCCGGACCAATTCGGGAGGAACAGGCGCGCCTCCGAGCGTGACGAGTCGCCATGATGAGAGATCTCGATCGACGGCCGGGAGTGCATCCAGCATGCGCACGAGCATGGTCGGGACGCAGAGTAATGTCGTTCCACGCTCCTCCTCGAACAAGCGAAGCATATGTTGCGGATCATAGGCAGGAGGCAAGACATGTGTTCCGCCCGTTTGCAGCGCTCCGAGCGTGCAGAGGCTGCATCCGGCCGTGTGAAACATCGGCATCGGGTTGATCCATATGTCGTTCTCCCCGGCCCCTATCGTCCGCGCGAATATCCGGGCGTTGTTGGCCAGATTTCGATGGGTAAGGCGAGCTCCCTTCGGTGTCCCCGTCGTGCCTGACGTGTATTGGATCTGAGCAACATCGTCTGGCGTCACAGAGGCGAGTCGCACAGTTTTGTCGCCGCTCTCAACAAAATCCGCCCATGAGGACAATGGGATGACCTCGCGGAGATTCGGAAGCAAGTGGCGGACTTCGTTCGCGGTGGCGACGAGGTCCCGATCTCTATACGTATCCTGTACAAATACACCGCATGTGCGCGATTGCTTCAGCAAAGATGCAAGCTCGGCGCCGAGATAGGCTGGATTGACTGTAACAAGCGTCAATCCCGCAAGAGCCGCGCCGAACTCAATCAGGACCCATTCCGGCACATTTGACGACCAGATTGCGACATGTTCGCCTGAGCTGAAGTGCATCAAGAGCGCGCGAGCGACCGCTTCGGAATCAGCAAGAAGCTGTTCGAAAGTCCAACGGCGCCGCGCCGCCCTGTCTGAAGTGCCTTCGACCAGCGCCAAACGAGTTGGCCATGTGGCGGCTGCCCTGCGGAGAGCATCGCCAAGCGTAATGTCCAAGATGGGTTCGCTGAGATCGGCGGACTGGTAGGAAAGATGTGAGGAGTTGCAACGTGTCTCGCACATGACCGCGCTCCATGCAGTTCCTAAGAAGATTAGCCGATCATTCGAAGCATATGGTCTGTATCGTCAAAGTTCTCTTCTAGGCGCCGCAACTCATTTCAGCGTTTGGTGCCGCACGAGGCGCAATGTTGGATGAGAGAAAGGTGGCAATATTCTGAGCCAAGACCCAGGATTGATAGCTGCTGCGGTCCTTCCGACCATGCCCGGCCAAACCAGCCCGACGCAGAAAGCGAATCCACAGATGGCACGGCAGCTGAGCTCACGCCTGCCTTGTTTGAGCCAGACGGGCGAGGTCTGACCATCGCGGAGGACAGCCCGTTGACGAGCTCACGGCGCTGAACGGTAAGGCTGTTGATCACGGCGGCCTCCTGTTCGTCGACCACGTCTTCGCGACGATCAACATCGACCGGCCTGACTCGTACCAGCGCGTCGGTGGAGCCCGCTATCATGTGAATGTGTGATGGAAACTGTTTCGACGGCGTGGCCAAACTTCAGCCTGCGACGAAAACGTCTGGAGGATGACATGGCCAAACTTGACACAGCGAACCGTAAGGGCTCCACGCTGGAGACTGCACCCACCCTCTACGTTGAAGGCAGCGGGATCCGCTTCGCCTACCGCCAACTTGGCCCCTCGACCGGAACGCCGCTGGTTCTGCTGCAGCACTTTTCCGGCAATATCGACGCGTGGGATCCCGCCGTCGTGAACGCTCTCGCAGCCGATCGTCCGGTGATCGCTTTTGACAACGCCGGGGTCGGCCGTTCGACAGGCCAAACCCCCGACAATGTCGCAGCGATGGCGCGCGACGCGGTCACGTTCATCAACCTGCTCGGCCTCTCCGAAGTCGACCTGCTTGGCTTTTCTCTTGGCGGTTGCGTCGCTCAGCAGATGGCGGCCGATAACGGTCGGCTGGTTCGCAAGCTGATACTCGTGGGCACCGCTCCCAAAGGCGGAGAAGAGCATCTGTTGGCTGTTCTCCAGGAAGCGTTCTCCAAGACAGACACACCGGATCCGCGCCTGCCATTGTTCTTCACGCCGTCGTCGGCCAGCCAGTCGGCTGGCCTGGCGTTTCTGAAGCGGGCGAAGGTCCGCGCGGAAGATCGGGACACCGATAACGGCAGCGCAGTGACCGATCCGCAGGCCAAGGCGCTGATCACCTGGTGTGCAACGCCCGACCCCGAGCACGCCATGCTGCGTGCCATCAAGCAACCCGCCCTCGTGGTCAGTGGCAGCAGCGACACCATGCTGCCGGCGGAGAACGCCTATACGATGTTCAAGGCCATGAGCAATGCGCATTTGATGCTCTATCCCGACTCGGGTCACGGCGCCCTGTTCCAGCACCACGAGGCTTTTGTCAGCCATGTGCGGACCTTCCTGGATGCGTAGCCGATAGCTGGCTGCGATCCCGCCAGAGGCCAAATCGGCTGACGCCAAATCCCGGTTTTCCAATCTGTTGGAGCAGAATATGAGCGAAACATCGACTCGTCACGATACGGAATTCGCCCGCGAGGTCGAAGAAAACCAGCTTCGACTTCGTGGCGCTCTTCGAACGACCTACGACTTTATAGTCTGCGGGGCCGGCTCATCAGGCGCGGTCGTGGCACGGAGGCTGGCCGAGAATCCGGAGGTCTCGGTATTGCTGATAGAGGCCGGCGGGAGCGACGACGTACCGGAGGTGAGAATGGCGGCGGCCTGGCCGCGCAATCTGGGCAGCGAGCGCGACTGGTGTTTCGAGGCATTGGCCAATCCACATCTCAACGAGCGGGCCATCCCCATGAGCATGGGCAAGGTGCTCGGGGGAGGCTCGAGCATCAACGTGATGCTCTGGGCTCGTGGCCACAAGAGCGATTGGGATTACTTTGCCGCCGAGGCCGGCGATCCCGCCTGGAGCTATGACTCCGTTCTGGCCATCTACCGCGAAATCGAAAACTGGCAGGGCACGCCCGATCCTGCCCGACGCGGACAAGAAGGCTTCCTTTATATCGCGCCTCCGACCGAGCCGAACCCCGTCGCAACCGCGATGCTCGATGCGGCCACCGAACTTGGCGTCCCCATCTTCGACGATGTGAATGGCTCCATGATGGAAGGCGCCGGGGGCGCGGCCTACTTCAACTTGCGCATTCGCGACGGCCGGCGTCAGTCGATCTTCCGATCCTACACCTTCCCGCTGATGAACCAGCCAAATCTTACGGTGCTGTCCGGCACTCTGGTCACGCGCGTGCTGATCGAGCGTGGAGCGGCGGTCGGCGTGGAGTGCATCCTCGACGGTCGGAGCCATCGCTTCCGCGCCTCGCAGGAGGTGACCCTGTCCCTTGGCGCCATCCACACCCCCAAGGTGCTGATGCAGTCCGGAATTGGCGATGCCGAAACGCTGACATCCCTGGATATTCCGGTGGTCCAACATCTGCCGGGAGTGGGGGCCAACTTCCAGGACCACATCATGGTTACCAGTTGCATCTGGGAATATCCGGAGCCGGTCGCCCCCCATGGCAATGGCGGCGAAGCTACCATCTTCGCCAAAAGCGCGCCGGCGCTTGACAGTCCTGATATCCAGTTGCTCCAGATTCAATTCCCGGTGCCAACCCCCGAGCTCGCCGGGCGTTACGCCATCCCGGCCGGATCCTGGGGGATCTTCCCGGCGCTGCTGCGTCCTCACAGCGTGGGGCGTCTACGCCTGACAGGCGCCAAACCCGAAGATCCCATCTTGATAGACTCCCAGATCCTCTCCGATCCGGCCGACCTGACCGCATTGCGACAGTGCGTTAAGCTTGCGCGAGAGGTCGGCAATGCGAAGGCGCTTCGGCGCTTCGTGAAGCGGGAGGTCATGCCGACAGCACTCGATCCTGCGGCCATGGACGATTTTATCCGCGATGGTGTCTCGACCATTTGGCATCAGAGCTGTACCGCCAAGATGGGGCGGGATGAGATGTCCGTCGTGGACAGTCGCCTCAAGGTCTACGGCGTCGACCGTCTCCGTATTGCCGATGCTTCTGTGATGCCGCGGGTTCCCTTGGCAAACACCATGGCGCCGAGTGTCATCATCGGCGAGCAGGCGAGCAGGGCAATCGCCCGCGAGCGGCAGCTTTGATCCCCACCCTTCAAACGAACAAAGGAATACTTCAATGAAACTTATAACGCGCTTCAAGAAAGCGGCATCTCCCGTGCTCGTGGCTCTTGGCGCCATCGGCATGCTGACCGTGCCAATGGCTAGAGCCTCGGCCGCCACGATTGAACCGACCAAGGCCACCATTGTTCTGGTCCACGGTGCGCTGGCAGGCTCGTCGAGCTGGGACGGTGTCATCTCCAGGCTTCAGGCCGACGGATATATGGTCATCGCTGCCGCCGATCCGCTTCGAAGCCTCAAGGGCGATTCGGATTACGTTTCCGGCATCGTCAAAAACATCAAAGGACCGGTGGTCCTGGTCGGTCACTCCTATGGAGGTTCGATCATCACGGACGCCACGACCGGCGCCGACAACGTCAAGGCTCTGGTCTATGTAGCGGCCTATGCTCCGGATGCTGGTGAGAGCGCATTCGATCTCACCGGAAAATTCCCCGGAAGCATCCTTCCTGACGCATTGGCCCCGCCTATTGCGCTGGCCGATGGCGCCCATGATCTCTATGTCCAACAAAGCAAGTTCCGCCCTGTATTTGCGGCCGACGTTGCCGAGAAGCAGGTCGCGCTCATGGCAGTGACACAGCGTCCCGTGACCGACGTGGCGCTCAAGGGCGTTTCTGGTGCGCCAGCGTGGAAGAGCATTCCCTCCTGGTTCGTCTATGGCAGCGCCGACAAGGTCATCCCACCAGCCGTACATGCTTTCATGGCGCAGCGTGCGGGTGCGAAGGATACCATTGTCGTGCGGGGTGCTTCCCACGTCGTGATGATCTCCCATCCGTCAGTCGTAGCAAATCTGATCGAAAAGGCCGCGGCGGCTGCCGCTAAGTAAGAATGGCGCGCCCAACTCCGGTGGGTCCTTCTTCAGAAGGTCTATCTCCGAAACGGAGATGACATCTTGGCGTATTCAACAACCAAGTGACGCCGACATGTCGATAGCCGGCGCGCCGCACCCGCAAGGAGAATCGATCATGATGATTGCAATGCAAGTGCCCCGACCGGGCGCCAAATTCGAACGAGTCGAGTGCGAGGTTCCGACGCCCGGCGTTGAAGAGCTCCTGATCCGGGTTCATGCCTGCGGCGTTTGCCACAGTGATGTGGTGACTGTCGAAGGCCATTTCCCGGGTCTTCAATATCCTCGCGTGCCCGGGCACGAGGTCATCGGTTCGGTGGAGGCAGTCGGGGCCAACGTGCGTGGATGGGCCGTTGGTGATCGGGCAGGTGTCGGCTGGTTCGGAGGCTCGTGCGGGCACTGCCGGCGCTGCCGCCGCGGCGAACAGTTCGCTTGCGAAAAATACTTGGGAGCAGCGACCGGCGTGACGCGGGACGGCGGCTATGCCACCCATATGCTCGCGGATGCATCAGCCGTCGCCCATGTGCCGTTGGACCTCGACGAAGTGGAGGCCGCGCCGCTGCTTTGTGCGGGCCTCACCACGTTCAATGCTCTTCGGAATAGTGGGGCGGGACCAGGCGATCTCGTCGTGATCCAGGGCGTGGGCGGTCTTGGCCATCTTGGCATTCAATTCTCTGCACGCCTCGGCTTTCGGACGATCGCCGTCAATCGCGGCCGGGAAAAGGAGGCGATCGCCCGAGCTCTCGGCGCCCACGACTACATCGACAGCGAGGACGGCGACGTCGTCGAGGCTCTGCAGGCCCGAGGGGGCGCCAAGGCGATCATCGCAACCGTGAGTAATGCCGACGCAATGAAGGCGATTGTAGGAGGCCTCGGACCAAATGGGACGCTGATGGTGATCGGCGCGGTAGGCACCTTCGATATCGACACGTTTGGTGCCCTGCTTATCAAGCGTGCTGCCGTGAAGGGCTGGTATTCGGGCGTCGCAGTCGATTCCGAGGACACGTTCGCCTTCAGCAAGCTACACGGCATCAGTTCGAGGAATGAAGTCTTTCCGCTCGAGGAGGCCCAGGCGGCGTACGATCGCATGATGAGTGGCAAGGCGCGGTTCAAAGTTGTCATCAGGATGGACTGAGCCGCCGACCCGTTCAATGTCTGCTCAATGGCATGGGCGGACGACGTCAGCATCTCGACGGTGGTGATGTCGCTGCCATTCCCCTGCCAAAAGCAAGCGTCCCACCATAAAGAAAGGAAGACGGATCATGATGATGAGCAGACGTCGCTTCTCAACGACCGTAGTCGCCGGCGCCGCTGCGTCGCTAATCGCCACCCGCGGCATGGCCGCCACTTCCACGCCGCCGAAGGCGCGCAACGTCGTCCTCGTGCACGGATTGTTCGCCGACGGGTCATGCTGGTCCGAAGTCATTGCAAGATTGCAGGCGGCGGGGCTCAACGCCACGGCCGTGCAAAACCCTCTGACGACGCTGCCCGAGGCGGTCGCCTCGGCGCAACGCGTGCTGGATCGGCAGGATGGCCCGACCGTTCTTGTCGGGCATTCGTTTTCCGGGATGATCGTCACCGAAGCCGGCATGCATTCGAACGTTTCGGCCCTCGTCTATGTGGCGGCGCGGGCGCCGGATGCGGCGGAGGATTACACGGCCTTGGCCAAGACCTTTCCCACACCGCCGGCATCCGCCGGAATCGTCTTCGACGGCGAAGAGGGGCGTTTGAGCGAAGCTGCTTTCCTGCGCGATTTCGCGGGTGACCTGCCGGAAGCGAAGGCGAAGGTTCTCTACGCAGTTCAGGAACCGTTCCAAAAAGCCCTGCTGACTGGCAAGACGGCGCATGCGGCCTGGCGGTCGAAGCCGAGCTTCTATGCCGTTTCGACCGAAGATCGGACGATCAATCCGGACCTCGAACGCTTCATGGCCAAGCGCATGGGCGCCAAGACCGTCGAAGTGAAATCAAGCCATCTCTCGTTGATTTCCCATCCCGACGAGATCACCCGGCTTATCCTGGAAGCTGCCGGCCAACCCACCTAGCCGCCGGCCGCCAGGCGAAAGCGATCGCGTCTGGAGCGGACGGGGCAATCCACCGGTAACGGATATTGGTGTGACCGTCTCTTTACAAAATTCCGAGACCGCTGCATTTATTGAGCGGGTGCGTATCAATCAGTGCAAACTGGCTGACAATCTGCGATCCCGGTACGACTTCATCGTCTGCGGGGCCGGCTTATCGGGCTCGGTGGTGGCGCGACGGCTGGCCGAGAATTCCGAGATCAGTGTTTTGTTGATTGAGGCTGGAGGTTCCGACGACGTGCCCAGCGTAATGGACGCGGGCCAGTGGGCGTCCAATCTTGGGAGTGAACGCGATTGGGATTTTCAAGCGCTGCCAAATCCCCACCTTAACAATCGCATCCTTCGAATGGCGATGGGCAAGGTGCTGGGCGGTGGGTCCAGCATCAACGTCATGTATTGGGTACGTGGACACAAAAATGATTGGGACTTCTTCGCAGCGGAGGCTGGCGACGAGGCATGGAACTATGAATCTGTCCTGGAAATCTATCGTTGCATGGAAGACTGGCAGGGTATGCCGGATCCGAAATTCCGGGGAACCGGAGGACTCGTATACGTAGAACCCACCCGCGCGACGCCTCTTTCTCTTGCGGTGTCCGAGGGCGCGCGTTCGGTCGGTATTCCTGCATTCGAAAACCTCAACGGCCGAATGATGGAGTGCGAGGGAGGATGGTCCCAAGTTGAGTTGCGACAGCGCGATGGCAAGAGGCTCTCGATATTCCGGTCATACACATTCCCATACATGGATCGACCGAATCTGACGGTACTCACACGGGCCATGGTCACGCGTTTGGTGTTCGAGGGGAAGCGGGTAACCGGAGTCGAAATCGCTTACGATGGCAAAGTCCGTCGTATCTCTGCCGGGCGCGAGATTGTCCTATCGCTGGGCGCGATCAATACGCCGAAAGTGTTGATGCAGTCCGGCATTGGACATGAAGATGAATTGCGGCGTTTCGGAATTCCGGTGGTGCAGCATCTTCCTGGAGTCGGCAAAAACTTTCAGGATCATCTTCTGCTTTTCGGCTGTGTGTGGGAGCACGAAATCGACGATGCGCCACCTGGTGGGAATTCTTGCCTTCTATGGAGGAGCGACGGTGCTCTCGACACCCCGGACATGCAATGTGTCCATCTTGAAGGTGCTTATACAAGCCCTGAAACAGCGAAGTTTAATGCGCCCAAGAACGCGTGGACGCTCGTTCCAGGTGTCGTGCGGCCCAAGAGTCGGGGGCAGCTTCATCTGACAGGACCAAATCCGCTCGACACGATGGAGATTGACGCCAATTTCCTCGGAGATCCGGACGATCTGAAGGCGTTTCTGGGCAGCATCGAACTTTGTCGTGAAATAGCTCATTCCTCTGCACTGCGTCCGTTTGTGAAGCGTGAAGTGATTCCCGGCGGCCTGAAGGGGCCTGATCTCGAACATCTGGTTCGAGATTCCATTCTCACTTATTGGCACCAGACTTGTACCGCCAAAATGGGGCGGGACTCGATGTCCGTGGTAGACAACAAGCTCAAGGTCTACGGGATAGAAAATCTCCGGATTGCCGACGGGTCCATCATGCCCCGCGTAACGACAGGCAATACCATGGGCCCCTGCGTCGTGATCGGCGAGCGTGCGGCGGAAATGCTGAAGCGCGAGCACCAGATGTGACTCGAAACGGCTTCGTTCCAGCGATTGAAGATCAACTGCCGGGTGGGGAAGGCGCGCGTCTCTCCGCGGAAGATTGCCCGTATCGTGGAGGATCGCAAGCAATGAGCACGTCGGTGGCCAAATCGGTCGCCAGGAACGTGCCAGCGGCGACATTTGTCATTCGGCCGCAGCACCGCCACGACCCTCTCTCGCCTTGCGAGCCAACAAGCTCTGTCGCAGCGACCAGGGCAGCAAAGCAAACAGTCGTATAAGTGCCCGGTTACGCCATCCAGGCACCACGAGATGCTTCCCCTTTTCCAATCCCGCAAGCGAAGCGCTGACCACGTCGCTGGCCGTCGACCACGATTTGGGCGGAGCCACCTTCTTGGGGTCTAAGCCCATCGCCTGCTGGAACTCCGTATGCGTGTAACCCGGAGCGAGCGTCTGCATCGTTACTTTCGAGCCCGCGGCGCGTAAGTCGATACACACCCCGTCGCCAAATGCCTTCATCCAAGCCTTCGTGGCCCCATAGCTGACGTTTCCAAACCACACAAAGCCCGCGACAGAACTCACATTGATCACGCCACCAGAGTCCTTCGCAACGAGGTTCTTCAATGCCGCGTGGCTCAACTTGATTGTTGCCATGACGTGCAGGCGGTGCATTCTCTCTTGCTGAGCAAGCTCGGCCTTCCAAAAATATCCTTCCAGCCCGAACCCAGCGCAATTCACGAGAAGAGCGAGTTTGTTTTCGTTGGCGATCCGCTCAGCGACCATCGACAGCTCCGCCTCGCTGGTCAGGTCCGCCGGCAATATCTGCACTTGTGTCCCGAACTTTCGGCCGAGTTCGGAGGCCGTGGCCTCAAGCAAGTCCTTACGCCGGGCGACAAGGATTAGATCGTGCTCCGAAGCCAACTGCCGGGCAAATTCCAGCCCTATCCCGCTTGATGCTCCTGTAATCAGTGCGACCGGCCTTCCCGGGGAACGTGACTGCTTCTTAGTCATAGGAAACTCTGGTGAGGACACAATCTCTCCTGTTACGTGGCCGCGTTGCCCGGTCAGTCCGCGACCGTCCATTCGGGCCGGTTCGCGCCTCGCGGGACCAGCGGGATGCGGTAGAAGCCCGGCGTGCGGGACATGCGCACCTGGTCGGTGACGCCCTGGTAGTCGCCACAGGCGGTTTCGGCACGAAAGAGCTCCGGCGGGCGATATTCATGCTCGCCCTGGCTGCCGGCGACCGATGCCGCGTAAGCCTTGTCGAAGATGCCCATATGCAAAAGCCACATCGACAGGCGGGCAAGACTGATCCGGATGCGATAGCTTCCGCCTTCAACGGCGCGCCGCTTCAAGGCCGCGGCGACCGCGACGCTCGAGATCCACGACATGACGTAGTCATTGACGACGAAAATCTCCGTCAATTTCGGCTGCTGCGGCGTCCCCTCGCGGGCAAGCACGCCGGACACGCCTCCGGCGTTCTGGTCGAAGCCGAACCGCCCGGCCCACGGCCCGGACCAGCCATAGAGCGACATGTCGACATGGATCAGGCCAGGCCGCAACTCGGCCAGCTCCTCTGCGGTCAGGCCATACTTTTCAAGGTACCCGGCGCGCCGGTTGGAGAAGAACACATCAGCGCCCAAGACGAGCGCCTTGAAACGGGCCATGGCGTCGGGCTCGGCGATATCGAGGATCGACGAGCGCATGCCGACATTGGCCGTGTAGTAGACCAGATCGATCTCGAAGTCCGTCGGCCGCCAGATGTTGAGCACGTCGGCTCCGTGATAGGCCAGTGCCCTGCCAAGGCCGGAGCCGGCAATCACGTGTCCGAGTCCGAGCGCTCGAATCCCATCAAGGGGTGCCTTGGGAACCGGTGTGAAAGGCACGCGGTCGCTCTCGCCGATTTTATCGATCTGAACCAAGTCCAGCGCGGCGAGGTGGCGAAACTGCTCTTCCGCCAAAAATTCCTCGACCGTTCGCACCATCGTCGCCTGCAGGCCGGCTCCATTGGCCGCCTCTTCCAGATCGAGGCCGCTCCAGCATGATACCGTGTTGGCGATGGCGTCCGGATTGTCGTTTGTCTTCAGAAACGCGAGAGCGGCTGTCTTGGCGCGTGGGTAAATGTTGAGTAGTTGGACCCATCGCCCGTCACGCGTCCGGTACATGTGGCTGGGCATGAACGGGTTCGTGGGATCGGACGGCGCGCCCGGCGCATAGCCGTTCAGCAATTCCCACTTTCTATCGTAGAACGGGCAGAGCCTGTGCAGGACCTGTCGCAGGTCGACCGACAGGTCCTGCGCTTCACCGGTGCGCAGCCGCCATATGTCCGCCATGGCGACGGCCTTCGCCATCAGCGCCACGCCGGCCATGGTCGCCAGCGGCCATGGACTGGAGATGATGGGGTCGCGCCCTTCAAAGTGAACGGAGCCGCCTCCATCGGCGGGGGTGTGTCCCGTGGCGGCGAGCGCCTCGCGCAATTCGCGCATCGGATCGATGGTTCGGTCATCGGAGATGGGCTTGGCTATCGCCGCGCTGATGCGTGTCTGGATAGGGAGCATGGTGGACGTCCTTCGTTGCCTGCGGCCCGCACGGTCAGGGCAGCGTCGGCGCGGCGGCTTTAAGGGAGAGGAGCTGAATCAGGACATCGTCGCGGGCCCGGGTCATCGCCTCGAGGGACCGCGTTTTCAGTTCTTCCTCGATGCCGCTGACAGCCTCGGCGCGAACGGTCGGTGTGAACGACAAGTCGCCTAGATCGCGCCACCAGCTTTCGATCGGCGGTCCCAAATGATCGATCACATGGCCGATGCCGTCGGCGCCGCCCGACAGATGCAGGTTCATGAACGGCCCCAGCAGCGCCCAGCGCAGGCCGGGTCCGTGGGCAATCGCCGTGTCGATGTCGGACACGCTCGCGACCCCTTGGTCGACCAGGTAAAATGCCTCGCGCCACAGCGCGGCCTGGAGGCGGTTGGCGATGTGCCCCTTGATTTCCCGCCTGATATGGATCGGTTTCTTGCCGATAGCGGTGTAGAAGGCCAGTGTCTGCTCGATCGTCTCCGCCGAAGTCAGTTTTCCACCCACCACCTCGACCAATGGAATGAGGTGAGGTGGATTGAAGGGGTGGCCTAGAACGATCCGGCCAGGGTTCTTCGCCGCGTCCTGCATATCCGAAATGAGAATGCCGGAGGAGGAAGTTGCGATGATCGCGTCGTCTGCGATAGCGGACGAAATCTCGGCAACAAGACGACGCTTGATGTCGAGCCGCTCGGGCCCGTTCTCCTGCACAAACCCCACGCCCGCGAGCGCCTTGCCGAGATCGGCGTCGAAGGTCAGGCGGTCGAGAGAAGCGCCCTCGGCAAGTCCGCCGCGGCTGAGCGGCTCCCAGAAACTTTGGATCAGATGGCGAAGCTTTTCCTCGGCAGCTGGCGCCGGATCTGTCGCCGAAACGTCGAAGCCGCGAGACAGGTAGTAGGCCGCCCAACTCGCGCCTATAACGCCGGTCCCGACGATGCCGATCCTGGTGAATCTATTCTGAGACATGGCTCGTCTTCGCCTCTTCAGTTCAGGAATTGGGGAGGGCGCGCTTCCAGATCAGGCTCGCGGTCTTGAGCCGGCCGTTGAACGGCATGGGGCGGTCCGGACCGAGATGAAGCCTGTCGTTGTCGATCGCAGCGATACGCACCTGCCGTTGCCCCTGCCAATTCGGGAAGAAGCTCACGAACATTTCGTGCTCCAGCCGGCCATTGCTCTCGTCGAAGTAGAAGGGGCCGCTATAAGCAATGTAACTGCGCCCGGCTGCCGTGTACTCTTCGCTCGATGCGCCGTAAGGGTCCTGGCTTTTGAAGCGATCGCGCCTGCCAGACCCCAGTTGGGCCGACATATACCCATCGGACGTATAGAGGATCAGTCCTTCGGGGTGCCTCCCCATCGGATAGCTGACTTCGCCGGACTGGACGTCGGTCTCCGTGTAGCTTTCCAAAGACCAGGCGCCGGCTAATTGTGTTCGTGTAATCATCGCGCACTCCTAGAGCGATTGCCCGGTCGCTTTCGAACGGATCAGGCCTCGGCGCCGGTTGCGAGGATCGCCAGAGCGCGGAGCTTGGCATCGAGCTTAAGAGCTGCGGCTGACACGTTGTCGTTGTGCAGCCGGCTCATCAAAGACGAAGGCAGATCATAGGCCAGGCGAACCTCGCCGGATGGCGTTTGGTAGATCAGGACTCTTACTGGAACATTGAGGCCGACGCCGGGGTCATGCGTGATCATGGTCTGGGCCACCAGCGGATTGCCGATCGTGTACGACCGGATCTTGGCTTGCGCGCCCACCCTCGCCATCCAGGCGCCGTGGTCGTTGGTCAAGAAGCGCATGAAACCGCTTCGGCCTTCGTAGGCCCTGATGCGGGCCTCGAAGTCGGCTTGGCCGGTCGCCGCAGCGACTTCGCGCGGGATGATGTCGCGGTCCTCGACGCTGCCGAGCTCTGCTTCGAAGGCCGCGACGACGGCCGCGAAAGGACGCTGACTTACATGTTCGCAGTGCTGGACGGTAAAGCTGTCGATCATGTCTGCCTCGTGTTTGCGAGCCACATCGTCGCCGCGATCGATGTCGACCGGCTCAACTTGTATCATCACGTGCAGCGAGCCAGCTATCATGTGAATGCGTGATGGAAACGGTGCTGCGGCGTCACCAAAGCTTCGGCCCCGTGATCGGTCGGTCTCTCTATCAGCATCAAGACGAGAATGGCGAGCCGAACGGAGGATCCGCGATCCCGACGCACCCGTTCCATGGGCTCAAAACCGCAAACAAGCGAACCGTGGGACACCGTCCTGCGTCGCAGTGCCGGGGCTTCATTCACTGCGTGATCAAATGATGTTGAACATGCAATGAAGGCGGCGGCTCTTGAAGTGAGGTCCGCTTACTGGATTCATGATAGTCAATTGCACGGATACGGTGCTCGAAGCATCAGTTGTCGGATCGGCTGGCTCCCGTCCTTTCTGGCACTTGAGATGGTTGGCATTCTTGGACGCTTTTTTGGCACGATATGACGTTGCGATCGTCTACCCCCAGCCCAAATAGCACTGAATAAATGCACCAAACCGCAGCATGAACGATTGTCCACCTGGCATGGATATGAGTCTGGAGATTTGTATCTCGATCATCAAGGCCAACGACGGTCGGCTGCGCGCCGAGCCACGCCGAGCCATCCTCATATTCACCCTTTTCGCGGATTCGAGTACGTCGCAATGATTCCCGAAGAGCAGGTCGTCTTCATCGTGGGCGACGACCAACACGTGCGCGAGTTGCTTTGTGAACTCTTGACGCCGCGAGGCTTGCGCGCTCACGGGTTTGGGTCTGCCGGCGAGTACGCTGCCTTTCCGAGACCCGACCTTCCCGGCTGTTTGATTCTGGACGTGGAGCTCCCTGATATCAGCGGTCTTGAGTTTCAAGAGCAGATTGCCGATGGAGATCACCCGCCCGTCGTATTTGTTACCGGACATGGCGATATTCCATCTTCGGTGCGAGCGATTAAGGGCGGGGCAATCGATTTTCTAACGAAGCCGTTTCGTGAATCGGAGTTGATAAAGGCGATCAATGCGGCGATAGACCAAGATCGCATATCCCGCCTGGAAAGGTCGGTGCTGGCCGATCTCCGGAAACGTCTTTCTCGCCTGACACCTCGTGAACGCGAAGTTCTGCCGTTGGTTGCGAGTGGCCTGCTCAACAAGCAGGCAGCAGCCGAACTCGGTATCAGCGAGGTGACACTTCAGATCCACCGCTGCAAGATCATGCAAAAGATGGAAACGGCGTCGTTGCCCGATCTTGTCAGGATCGCCGGGAAGCTGGGGATACCAATAACCCATTCGCGAAATGCGGGAATAGTTTCGAAATGAAGGGGTGTTGAAACCAAAAAGTCGGCGTTCGGCGCCGACACCCGAGAACAGTTCTTGTGAGCGGCGATCCGGCCAAGGCAAGCTGTCGCCTTGTCCATAACGTTTCTCCATTACGTCTTGCGGCAATTCGCTCTGATATAGTCCGGGACGAATCCTGATCCTGTTTGCGGGCCTATAGAAATTCAGGCCGACGATCACGCCCCCGGGGTTCGATTCACGACGGCATCAGCACCGCAGAGGCTCAGTAACAGAGAGGGTCCTATGCGATGACGGCATCTTCTTCGGTCCATCCGTACGGCCCGGCCATTGCGGTCGGCGCAGCTGGGATGGTCCTGGCCTGCATTTCCGGTGAGGTATCCGGCCTGCTGGCCGCGGTTACCGCGCTCTACATTTGTAGAGGCGAATCTTGCGGTATCCTCTCCATCGCAACTTGCGGTCTCGCGGTCGGCCTCTTCGTTTTGCTGCCCAGAATCGACATCGCGCCAGATATCGAAATCTATCTCCAATCTGCTGCATTTCTGGCTGCGGTGATCGCCGTCGGCCTGCTTATTCAGGACTCACGAGCGCGGGACGGGATAGATCGCGCTGGCTATGAGACGCGTATCGTGGAAAGCATTCCCGGCCTAGCTTGGACCTGCGACGCAGAAGGGCGGCTAACCGATATGAATGCCAACGCTCGAGCGTACCTCGATGTCCTCGACATCGGCGGTTTCCGTTGCAGGCACGCCATTCATCCGGACGACCTTGAGCGAACTTTGGTTCTCTGGTCGCGATCCCTGGAGACTGGAGAAGAGTTGCAAGTCACGCACCGTGCCCGTGGCCCCGATGGCACCTATCGCTGGTTCCGCTCTGTTGCTCGTCCCAAACGGGACCTGAGGGGCAAGATCGTCAGATGGTACGGAACCGGGATTGATATCGACGACCAGAAGGGAGCTGAGGAGAGTGCGCGCGCCACCGAGGCCAATCTCAGGTCGATTCTCGACAATGTTCCCGGAATGATCGCCACAGCCGATTCCCACGGCAGGCTCGACTACGCCAACAAGAGAGATCTGGATTATTTCGGAGTGGTGATGTCCGACCTGGCCGGGCACAATTTTCTCGACGTCATTCATCCGGAAGAACGCGAGGCCACGCTGACAGCGTGGCTACGCGCAGTGCAGACCGGCGAGCCAACAGATTTCCAACACCGCTTTCGACGCCATGATGGCACCTATCGCTGGTTCCACTCACGCGTCGAGCCGACTGTTGACCAGCATGGCAACGTGGTGCGCTGGTATGGATTGTTCACGGACATCGACGACCGCAAGAGCGCGGAAGATGCGCTGCGCGACAGCGAGCGGCAGTTCCGTCTACTCATCGACGCCATTCCAGCGCTCGTCTGGTGTGCGACTCCCGATGGTGAGCCATCCTATTTGAACAAGCGCATGGTCGACTTTACGGGCATGACGTTGGACAGCTTCGAGCATTCGGAAGGTCGAAGCCTGGGATCCCTTGCGAGGCAAGCCATTGTCCACCCGGATGAACTTGCTGAGCTGGAACGACTTTGGTCTCACTCCGTGCGAACCGAAGCAGCACTTGGCATGAGGCATCGGCTTCGCCGGGTCGATGGGGTGTACCGTTGGGTCGATTTACGTGCCGAGCCGTTGCGCAATGGCGATGGCGTTATCGTCCAATGGTACGGCGTGTGCGTCGATATCGAAGATGAGACACGGATGCAGGACGCGCTTCGCGCAACGCAGGACAGGCTGTCGCGCGCTTCGCAGGCGGCAAGCCTCGCGGAGCTATCCGCCTCGATTGCGCACGAAGTCAATCAACCGTTGGCGGCTGTGATCGCCAACAGTCATGCGTGCCAACGCTGGTTGTCCACTGAACCTCCCAACCTGCAACGCGCGCAAGTCACGGTCGAGAGGATCATTCGCGATGCGAATGGGGCAGCCGAAGTGGTGAGCAGAGTCCGCGCGCTGTTCAAGCAGACCGCCTCGACCAGGCTCGCTGTCGACTTGAATGAGGTGATTTCCGAAGTGTGCAAGCTGATCACCGATCATGTCACAAAGAAAGGCGTCAGTATCGAAACCGACCTGGAAGAGAACTTGCCCCTGACTTTGGTCGATCGCGTGCAGATTCAGCAGGTTCTTGTTAACCTGACTCGGAACGGAATCGATGCGATGGAGTCGAGCGTCGACTATCCAAAGTCGCTGTTGATCCGATCGCGGCGGGATGGGATGAACGAGGTGCTGGTCGAAATCTGGGATTGCGGCGGCGGAGTCGAGGACGTGGAGAGGATATTCGAACCGTTCTTCACCACGAAAGAGAACGGCATGGGCATGGGCCTGGCGATCTGTCGTTCGATCATCGAGGCCCACGACGGTCGCCTGCGGGCTACCAAGAACCAGCCCCGCGGAACAACGCTCACGTTCACCCTTCCTGCGTATTCGAGAGAGTCGCAATGACTGCGGAAGAGCCTATTGTGTTCATCGTGGATGATGACCATCGGATACGCGAAGCACTTTGCGAACTCCTGATGTCCCTGGGTTTGCGTGCTCTCGGATTTGGGTCAGCCGCAGAGTATATCGCCTTTTCGAGGCCCGACCAGCCCGCCTGCCTGGTTCTGGACGTGAGACTGCCGGATATCAACGGCTTGGAGTTTCAAGAGCAGATTGCCGATGGAGATCACCCACCAATCGTATTCATCACGGGACATGGTGACATTCCGTCGTCGGTGCGAGCAATCAAGGGTGGCGCCGTTGATTTTCTAGCGAAGCCGTTCAGCGAATCGGAGTTGATAGAGGCGATCAACGCGGCGGTAGGTCAGGATCGCGTCTCCCGCGTGGAGAGAGCGGAGCTGGCCAAGCTGCATCAACGCCTTTCCTGCCTGACTCCCCGCGAACGCGAGGTTCTGCCGTTGGTCGCTAGTGGCCTGCTCAACAAGCAGGCCGCCGCGGAACTCGGAATCAGTGAAGTGACGCTTCAGATCCACCGCGGCAGGATCATGCAGAAAATGGAGGCCGCGTCGCTGGCCGATCTCGTAAGAATTGCCGAGAAGCTTGAAATACCAATCACTCATTCTCGTCATGCAGGAATGGCTTCGAAATGAGGGGTTCGCATCAGTCTAAAATCGCCGTTGTTGACGACGACGTCCGAATTCTCGAGTCACTCCAGGATCTCCTGGAGTCGGCGGGACATTCGGTTTGCTCGTTTTCCTCTGCCCAGTCTCTCCTCGAAGACGATGTTCTGCCCGAGATCGATTGTCTGATCGCCGATATCGGAATGCCGCTCATCAATGGCTTCGAGCTGCATCGGTTGGCACGAGATGTGCGTCCTGACTTGCCTATCATTTTCATTACGGCGCGACCCGAAGCCGCAACCCAAAAGCGCGCCGCGGCCCAGGGCCATCAAGGCTTTTTTCGAAAGCCGTTCGATGGTCCAGCGTTGCTGGCGGCGGTCAAGCATGCCCTCTTGGCTTCGTCACAAGGCAAGTAATCATGGCAGATGGAGTTCATGACTCGAGAGGTCTTTGCTAGTTAGGCAGCGCAGCATTGTCGCGCTTCGCTGACGAGAGTGCATGGGCTGTGCAGCCTCCAATCAACGGTTGCGCGTGACCTTCCGGAAATCCGGCTTCCGCTTGTGCAGGAATGCATCGACGCCCTCGGCGAATTCGCGACTGCCGAAGGCCACACCCTGCGCGAAGGCTTCTGCCGCGAAGAAGTCCTCGATCGTTCCGTAGGCGTTGTTCAGCAGCGTCTTGGTGAGCCCAAGGGACGTCGCCGGCCCGGCGGCCAGTTCCTTGGCAAGCGCCACAGCCTCATCGAGCAAGGTGGCGGCCGGAACCACCCGCTTGGCGATGCCGATCGACACGGCTTCAGCAGCCTCGACGCGGCGATTGGTCAGCAGGATGTCCTTAGCGCGCGACGAGCCGATGGCCCGCGGCAGCGTCAGTGCGAGGCCGAGATCAGGCGCCGCACCGAGGCCCGGAAAGGCCGCGCGGAAATATCCCTTGTCGGAAACGAGAACGAGGTCGCAGAGCAGGGCGAGTGAAAAGCCGGCCCCGGCAGCTGCGCCGTTGACCGCCGCCACGACCGGCTTCTCCGCGGTGAGGAGCCTCTTGGCCCATGCATGTGTGGCTTGCATCCGCTTTCTGACGCTGGGTGCATCCCGCTCGCCCATGTTGTTGATGTCGCCGCCCGCGCAGAATGCGTCGCCGGTCCCTGTGATGACGAGGCAGCGGATCGTTCGGTCACCGAGCAATTCGGGAATCCCGGTTTCGAGTTTCTGTTTGACGCGGAGTTCGAGTGCATTCCGCCTGGCGGGACTGTTGAGCCGCACAACGACGACGTCCTCGTGGCGTTCGAACAGGACAGCCTCGCCGTCCCGCGTCATGTCTGATGTCATCTGGTTTCCACCCATATCGCTGTCATTCTGCCATATACAGCACTCTCGGGATTTGCGAAATTCATTTTCGCAGTGCTAAGAGAGCACAGGGAACGGAAGCGCGGAGGATGACATGAACTTGACGGCAGGACTCCGCAGAGCGGCATCCTTCAGGAGCACCACGACGGCGCTTGTCGCGGGCGAGCTTCGCCTGACCCATGGAGAGCTGTTGGACCGGGTCTCGCGGTTGGCGTCCTCGCTCCGCAAGCTTGGCGTCGGACCGGGGGACCGCATCGCGATCCTGGCCGTCAATGGCAATCACTACGTCGAGTGCTACTTTGCTGCGCTGTGGGCCGGCGGCGTCGCGGTGCCGGTGAATTCGCGCTTTTCGCTCGCCGAGATGATCGAACAGGTGCGTGACGCGGAGCCGACAGTGCTGATCTGTGATGGAACCTTCCTGGAGCACGCGGTGCAGGTCATGGAGGCCTGCTCCAGCCTGACCGCGCTCGTCGCGGCATCCGGAGGGCAGGGCTTGCCGAGAACGCACGACTACGAAGCGTTGGTCGCGGCGGCCGCGGCCTGCGAGGACGCGCTCCGAAGCGGCGATGACCTCGCGTGCATCTTCTATACCGGCGGGACCACGGGCAAGGCCAAGGGCGTCATGCTGAGCCACCGCAATTTGTGGGTCAACGCCATCGTGACCTCGATGAGCTTCGGCTTCGGCCAGTCGACGGTCGCCCTGCACGCGGGACCATTGTTTCATCTGGGTGCCGGCGCGCGCGTCTACACGACGTCTCTCATGGGCGGGCAGCACGTCGTCATTCCCCGTTTCACGCCGTCGGATGTGCTGGAGGCGATCGCCAGGCACAAGGTGACGGTCGCGACATTCGTGCCGACGATGCTCGGCATGATCCTGCAACTACCCGACCTCGATAGGTACGATCTCTCCAGCCTGAAGCTGATCACCTATGGCGCCTCGCCGATGCCCGAGGCGGTTCTCGGCGAGTGTCTTCACCGCTTCCCGGGAATCCGGTTCGCGCAGTCATACGGGATGACGGAGCTGTCGCCGGTTGCAACGATCCTCGGGCCGGACGATCATCTGCCGTCCGCTCCAAGGCATCGTCTGCGCTCGGCCGGCCGACCGATCGTTTCGGCTGAAGTGCGGATCGCGGATGCGGACGATCGCGAGGTGAAGCGAGGCGAGGTCGGCGAGATCCAGGTGCGGGGACCGATGGTCATGATGGGCTACTGGCGGCAGCCTGAACTCACCGCGAAAGCGCTGCAGGGCGGATGGATGCATACCGGCGATTCCGGCTATTTCGACGATGACGGCTATCTGTATGTCTCCGATCGCATCAAGGACATGATCATCACCGGCGGCGAGAATGTCTATTCGATCGAGGTCGAGAACGCGGTCGGCTCGCACCCCGAGGTGCTGCAGTGCGCCGTGATCGCCATACCGCATCCGAAATGGGGCGAGGCGGTCCACGCCGTCGTCGTACGGCGTCCGGGATCATCGCTGTCGGCGGCCGATATCACCGCGCATTGCCGGGCGGTCATCGCGGACTACAAATGCCCGCGCAGCATCGAGTTTCGCGATGATCCGCTGCCGCTGTCCAGCGCCAACAAGGTCAACAAGGAGGCGCTGCGCAAGCCGCATTGGGACGGGCATGCCCGCCGCGGGAACTAAGCGATGTGTCCGCGCCGGCGCCTCATGCGCCGAGCGAGGCGCTGATTGTCTTCGCCGCGGCGGCAATGGCAGGACCATATTCGTGCTCGAGCTGTTCCTGCGAGACCAGGTAGGCCGGTCCGCCGAAGCTCAACGCGTACACGGTTCCGCCACCCGGCGGAATGATGGCTGCGCCGACCGCATTGATGTCCTTGCGCCACTCTCCTGCCGACGTGCAAAACCCGCGCTTCTCGATCTCCCCGATGGAGCGTTCGACCGACTTCACGATCGTACGCCATTCGCTTCCATGCTGCTTGCTGATCTCGGAGAGAATCTTGTTCCGTTCGTCTTCACTGATGGCCGCGAGGTAGGCCTTGCCGATCGCGGTGATCGCCATCGGTACGCGGGAGCCCGACGGTAGCCGCAGACCCACCAGGCCGTGGCCTTCGCAAGTTTCGATGTTCAGGATCATGAGCTGGTCGCGTGTGCCGAGCGCGACGTGCAGATTGTTGGTCTCCGCCAGTTCGGTCATGATCGGCCGCGCGATGTTGCGGACGTCCAGATTGGCAAGCGCGGCGTAGCTCAGCGAAATGGCGCGGCTGCCGAGCTGATAGGTCGTCGACCGCGCATCATAGGAGAGATAGCCGAGCTGGGTCAGCGTATGCGTGATCCGCGAGATGGTCGGCTTCGGCAGGCCGGTCCGCTCCGCAAGCTCCTGGTTGCCGAGCGCGCGGTCGCGGGCACGAAACGCGCTCAGCACGTCGAGGCCTCGCGCGAGCGCGGATACGAACAGGCGGCCGCCGGCATCGTCGGCCTCGGTCTCGGTCGAGCGTGGGCGTCTTGCCGCGCGCTGCAGCTGCTGCTTGTCGGCTCGCGGCCTGGTTTCGGCTTCGCCGGCTCCGGCCTGCGCCATGCCTGCAGCCTTCTTCGATCCGGCCGGACTGGGGCTTCCAGTCCGGGGATTTCGCTTCCTGTTCGTCATTCTTTGCTCCAGCGGCACGAAGGTCCTGCGTGCGCTTGTCCACCTCGTTTGTTCTGCAATCCGTCGAATTCGTCAACCGGACAAATGCGGAAATCGATTTCGCATATTGTCTTCGCGACCTGCCGATGGCAAGTTTCCCGTCAGCTCAACAGGAAACACCGACAATGGCGATCGACCCCCAAGCGCTGCGCAACTGGCCCATTCCGACCATCGAGCAGACCTACACCGAGCGCGATACGATGTTGTACGCGCTCGGCGTCGGCCTGGGCTCGGATCCGCTCGACGCACGCCAGCTGCAATATGTCTATGAGGACGGTCTCAAGGTTCTGCCCTCGATGGCCGTGGTCCTTGGATATCCCGGCTTCTGGATCGGCGATCCCCGGACCGGAGCCGACTGGCGCAAGGTCTTGCACGGCGAGCAGGGCTTTGAAATCTTCAAGCCGTTGCCTGCGAAGGGCTCCGTGGTGGGACGTTCGCGCGTCACCGGCCTGATCGACAAGGGCGCGGACAAGGGCGCGGTCCTTCTGTCGGAGCGCGACGTGGTCGACCGCGAATCCGGCGAATTGCTCTGCCGGCTGACCTCGACCACGATGCTGCGCGGCGATGGCGGCTTCGGCGGCCCGTCCGGGCCGTTGCCGGCACCGCATCCCCTACCGGAACGGGCCGCAGACATCGTCTCCAGCATCAAGACGCTGCCGCAGGCCGCGCTGATCTATCGGCTCTCCGGGGACTACAATCCTCTCCATGCCGATCCGGCCGTGGCGATAAAGGGCGGCTTTGAGCGGCCGATCCTGCATGGCCTTTGCACTTTCGGCGTTGTGTGCCGCGCGTTGGTCGAGATGGTGTGCGGCGGCGAGCCCTCGCGACTGACCAAGATGCAGGTCCGCTTCAGCTCGCCGGTCTATCCGGGCGAGACGATCGTCACCGAAGCCTGGACCGACGGTGCCGGCGCAGTCTCCTTCCGGGCCAAGGTCGCCGAGCGCAACGTCGTCGTCATCAACAACGGGCTCGCCAGCGTCGCGGCCATGTGAGCGCGTCAGATACTCCGGCCTGAATTCTGCCAATAGGGATCGCGCAAGCGTCTCTTGAATATCTTGCCGGAGTCCTCGCGCGGCAACGAGGACCTGAACTCGAAATATTTGGGTACCTTGTAGTTTGAGAGCAACGACTTCAGACCCGCGCGAATTTCGTTCAGATCGGGATTCGCGCCGGCCACGGGTTCAATGACGGCCATCAGCGCCTCGCCGAACTCCTCGTCCGGTATGCCGAACACTGCGCAGTCGTGAACTCCGGGCAGCGACTGCAGCGCGGCTTCGACTTCAGCAGGGTAGATGTTGACGCCGCCCGAAATCACCATGTCGCGCTTGCGATCGGAGATGAACACATAGCCGTCGTCGTCGACGTAACCGACGTCGCCGCTCGTGATCAGGCCGTCGCGCTCGATCTCGCGGCGCTTCTCCGGCTGGTTCTGGTAGGTGAAGTCGGGATTGTAGCTGGTCCTGCTGTAGATCTCGCCGACCTCGCCGGCCGGGAGCCAGGCGCCCTTGCCGTCGGAGAAGCGCAACTCGCATCCGTCGAGGACGCGCCCGACCGTGCCCGGCTTGCGGCGCGCGTCCTCGGGGGTGGCGAAGGTTATCGCGCCGGATTCGGTGCTGCCGTAATATTCGTGGATCACCGGTCCCCACCAATCCAGCATCTGCCGCTTCACATCGGGCGGGCAGGGCGCCGCGGCGTGAACGACGTGGCGCAGCGAGGACAGATCGTATTTGGCGCGCGCCGCTTCGGGGAGGCGCAGCAGCCGCACGAACATCGTCGGCACCATCAGCGCGCAGTCGATCCGCTCCCGTTCGATCAGTTCGAGAAGTGACTCGGCGTCGAAGCGCGGCATCAGGACCAGCGCGCCGCCCAGACGACCGGCGCGGAGCGCGAACGCGTTCGGGGCCGAGTGGTAGAGCGGCCCGGGCAGCAAGGCGCGAACGCCCTGACGCAGGCCGTAAACGGTCTCGCGCACCCGCTCGTTCCTGGCGATCTGCTCCGGCGAGGGAGGATCGCGCCGAACGCCCTTGGGATGTCCGGTCGTACCCGAAGTATAGATCATGCTCGCGGGTGCAGGCATGGTCGGACCGTCATAGGGCTCTTGGACCGCAAGCCAGGCTTCGAAGTCCTCGCCGGCGGGCGGAGCGATGCTCTGCACGCCGAAAGCGGTTACGATTTCCTGCGGCACTTCGACACAGAGCCGATGGACTTCGCCGGGAATGACTGTGCCGAGCACGCGCATCAGATCGGCATGTCCGGCAAGGACGCGGGTCCCGGTATCCCCGACCACGTAGGCGACTTCGTCGGGCTTGAAATGCCAGTTGATCGGAACGGCGTAGCCTCCGATCAGCATCACGGCATAGGTGATCTCTAGAAAGGTGATGTCGTTGCGCATCAGGATGCAGACGCAGTCACCCTGCCGGACGCCGAGGCGATGCAGTCCGCCGGCGATTTGTCGAACCCTTTGCCCAACCGCGTCGAACTGACGCGAGCGCGTTCCGCTGATCAGCCCGTTTGACGTGCTCATCCTGTGTTCTCCCTGGAATTCTCGGCGCTGTCGGACAGTGTCACGAGGCCGGCTGCAGCGACCTTGCGACAAGCTCGCGCATGATTTCGTTGGAGCCGCCGTAGATGCGGCGGACCCTGGCGTCGGCGTAGGCGCGGGTGATGGGGTATTCCAGCATGTAGCCGTAGCCGCCATGCATTTGCACGCATTGGTCCACCACGCGGCACTCGAGCTCCGTCGACCAGTATTTGCACATCGCGGCCGCCTCGACGTTCAACTGGCCCTGAAGATGCAGCTCCATGCACCGGTCGAGGAAGACGCGGCCGATCTGAACTTCCGTCTTCATTTCGGCCAGCTTGAATCGGTTGTGCTGGAAATCCGCCAGCGGCTTGCCGAAAGCCTGTCGCCGATGGGTGTAGTCGATGGTCCATTCGATGGCGGCTTCAGCGCCGGCAATGGCGGTGATCGCGACAAGCAGCCGCTCCTGTGGAAGCTCATGCATGAGGTAACGGAAGCCGCGCCCCTCCTCGCCGAGCAGGTTCTCCACGGGAACGCGGACATTGTCGAAGAACAGTTCGGAGGTGTCCTGAGCCTTCATGCCGAGCTTCTCGAGATTTCGGCCTCGCGCAAAGCCGGCGCTGCTGCTCTCGACCAGGAGCAGGCTGATGCCCTTGGATCCGCTGCGTGGGTCGGTCTTGCAGGCGAGGATGACGAGATCGGCAAGCTGGCCGTTCGTGATGAACGTCTTCGAACCGTTGACCACGAAGACGTCGCCATCACGGACGGCCGTGGTGCGGATCGCCTGCAGATCGCTTCCGGCGCCCGGTTCGGTCATCGCCAATGCCGCGACCGTCTCTCCGGACGCCATCCGAGGCAGCCATTTCTCTCTCTGCGCCTCGCTGCCGTGGTTGAGGATGTAGAAGGCCGCGATGTCGGAATGCACGCGGAAGCCCGGTCCGTTGAAGACGGCGCGCGACAGTTCTTCGGTCACGATGGCGCTATGCAGGAAATCGCCGTCGCCGCCGCCATATTGCGCGGGAATTGACGTGCAGAGCAGGCCGGCCTCGCCGGCGCGCCGCCACAGATTGCGGTCGACAACACCGTCCTTTTCCCACTGGGCGTGAAACGGCGCGATCTCCCGCTCGATGAACTTTTTTACCGTGTCGCGGAAAAGCTGGTGGTCGGGTGTGTAGATCGCTTGGGGAATGGCCATCTCGGCTCCGCTTGTCATTTGCGAAATTGATTTTCGCAAAATTGACATTTGCGGTTCTGCATGGCAAGTCCGGTGTGAGCTGGAAATCCGGAAAGCGATTCCGGGAGCGAGGAGGATACGAATGTCAGCGCCGATGCGCGCGCGTCCAAAGCCGACGCCGGAGACGCAGCATTTCTGGGAGGGGACGAAAGCGGGCGAATTGCGCCTGCAGCGCTGCGATGCCTGCGCGCATGTCTACTTTCCGCCGCGCCCGTTCTGCCCTTCCTGCGCCTCGCGCAAGGTCAGCATCTTCAAGGCGAGCGGCAAGGGCTTTCTCTACAGCTACGTGATCAACCATCGTCCCGCCGCGCCGGGCTTCACGCCGCCTTACGCCATCGCCGTGGTCGAGCTCGACGAGGGCCCGCGAATGATGAGCAACATCATCGACTGCCCGCAGACGCCGGAGGCGCTCGAGCTCGACATGAAGCTCGAGGTCGCGTTCCAGGAGCTCGACGACAAGATCACCCTCCCCGTCTTCCGTCCGGCGAAGGGATAAGCCATGCGCAAGAACCAGGTTGCCGTCGTCGGCGCGGCCGAGACCACCGAGCTCGGCGTCATCCCCAACGCCTCGCAGCTCCAGCTCCATGCGGACGCCGCGCTCAACGCCATTGCAGACGCCGGGCTGAAGCTATCCGACATCGACGGCTTCGCCACCGCGGTCGAAACCCCGCAGCAGGTCTGCCACTATCTCGGCATCAAGCCGACCTGGGTTGACGGCACCTCGGTCGGCGGCTGCTCGTTCATGCTGCACGTTCGCCATGCCGCCGCGGCAATCGAGGCCGGCCTGTGCAAGACCGTGCTGATCACCCACGCCGAGAGCGGCAAGTCGATGATCGGCAAGCTGCCGCGCTCGACCCCGCCGGACAGCCTCAACGGCCAGTTCGAGGCGCCCTATGGCGTCTACGGTCCGCCCAGCATGTTTCCGATCCCCGTGCTGCGCTTCATGAAGACCTATGGCATCACCCACGAGCAGCTCGCCTCGGTTGCGGTAATGCAGCGGGAGTGGGCGGCGAAGAATCCGCGCGCGATGATGAAGGAGCCGATCACGGTCGCCGACGTGCTCAACTCGCGCATGATCGCCTATCCGTTCCGCCTGCTGCAGTGCTGCCTCGTCACCGACGGCGGCGGTGCGCTGATCTTGACCTCCGCGGACCGCGCCAGGGACTTTCCGCGCAAGCCCGTCTACATCATGGGCACCGGCGAGAGCGTGGAGACGCCGATGGTCAGCCAGATGGAGACGTTCAATTCCTCGCGCGCGTTCAAGGTCGCAGGGCCGCTGGCGTTCAAGGAGGCCGGCATTGCGCATGAGGACGTCGATCATCTCATGATCTACGATGCGTTCGCGCATCTGCCCCTGTTCGGCCTCGGCGATCTCGGCTTCATGCCGTACGAAGAAACCGGCCGGTTCATCGCGGACGGCAACACGCGGCCTGGGGCTAAGTTGCCGCTCAACACCAATGGCGGCGGCCTGTCCTACATGCATTCGGGCATGTACGGCATGTACGCGCTGCAGGAGAGCGTACGCCAGATGCGCGGCATCGCGCCGGCACAGGTGCCGAACGCGAAGATATCGGTGTGCCACGGCGTCGGCGGCATGTTCGCCGCAAGTGGCACGATCGTGTTTACGAACGAGAGATAGTGCCTCGTCGTTCCGGATGCTTCGCAAGATCCCGGAAGGATGGACACGGAGGAGACAGCCACATGACAAAACTACTTCAAGATAAGGTCGTCATCGTCACCGGCGCGGGCCGCGGCATCGGGCGCGAGATCGCGCTGCTCTGCGCGGCACAAGGCGCCAAGGTCGTGGTCAACGATCCCGGCGGAGCGCCGGATGGCGCCGGGACCAATGCCGCGCCGGCGGAAGAGGTCGTGGAAGAGATCCGCAAGGCCGGCGGCACGGCAGTGGCGAACTTCGAGACCGTCGCCGAAGCCATTCCCGCGAGCAAGATCGTCAAGCAGGCGGTCGACACCTACGGTAAGCTCGACGGCGTCGTCAACAATGCCGGTATTCTGCGTGACGCAATTTTCCATCGCATGAGCGTGGAGGCGTTCGAAGCCGTCATCAAGGTCCACCTGATGGGCTCGTTCTACGTCAGCCACGCCGCTGCACGGCTGTTTCGCGAGCAGGAGAGCGGCTCCTTCGTGCACTTCACCTCGACCTCCGGTCTGATCGGTAATTTCGGCCAGGCCAACTACGCCGCCGCGAAGCTCGGCATCGTCGGCCTGTCGAAGTCGATCGCACTCGACATGAACCGCTTCAACGTCCGCTCCAACTGCGTCTCGCCCTTCGCCTGGAGCCGCCTCATCGGCACGATCCCGACGGAGACCGACGCAGAAAAGGCCCGCGTCGAACGCATGAAGCAGATGGGTCCGGAGAAGATCGCGCCGCTCTCGGCCTTCCTGCTGACGGATGCGGCAAAGGACGTCACCGGTCAGATCTTTGCGGTGCGGATGAACGAGATCTTCCTGATGGGACAGTCGCGCCCGATCCGCTCGGTGCAACGGAGCGAGGGCTGGACGACCGAGACGATCGCCGAGCACGCGATGCCGGCGCTGAAGGGCTCGTTCTACAAGCTCGACCGCTCGGCGGACATTTTCAGCTGGGACCCGATCTAGAGTTCGCATATAAGACCGCGCCTGCAAGTAACGACCAACAAACATCGAGGAACGCCTTTGTCCATCACCCGACGCTCATTTGGTATCGGCACGACCAGCCTCATGCTCGGAACGGTCGCTGCACCATGGATCCGCCGAGCCGCCGCCGCCGACGGGCCGATCAAGATCGGCGTCATCAATTCGATGAGCGGGGGCCTGTCGGCCTATGCCCAGGAAGGGCAACCTGCGCTGCAATACATGATCAAGAAGATCAACGACGCGGGCGGTATCAAGAGCAAAGGCGGAGCGAAAATCGAGCTGATCCAGGCGGACGACACCAGTCAGCCCGCGCGTACCGCCACCGAGGCGCGTCGGCTGATCACTGAAGAGAAGGTGCATCTGCTGACCGGTACCATTCTCAGCGCGCAGATGCTGGCGTTGACGCCGGTGCTGGACGAATTGAAGGTCCCGACGCTCTCGATATGGGCCGGCGGAGCGCATTCGAAATACATGTTCTCGCTCGGCTATCCCTATGACCGCGGCTACGCGCAAACGTTGCATGATTTCATCATCTCGCTGCGCGACAACAGCAAGTTCGCGATCAAGACCGCAGTGATGAGCTATTCGAACTACGAGGCCGGGCAGCAGGTCAACAGCTTCCTCGCGCCGAAGCTGAAGGCCAGCGGCATCGAGATCATCGGCGAAGCGCCGCTCGATACCCGCGCCCAGGATCAGACCGCTGCCATGATCCGCATCAGGTCGCTGAAGCCCGACGTCGTGACGGGCCTGGTGACCCCAAGGGACGGCATCCTGCTGCACCAGGCGCGCTACAACCTCAACTATCACGGCAGCTTCTTTTGTGGCGGTACTGGCGGATATTCGGACCTCTCGCTTTGGAAGGATCTCGGTCCAGAGATCGGCAAGGCCGTGCTCACGAGGAATCTCTTCGCCATGACCGGCTTCAGTGCCGGCGCCAAGATCGATTCGATGCAGAAGGTCGTTGCGGAATTGCGCGACGTCGCCAAACTGGACCGGATCGGCCAGGGCGCCATTCAATACGCGCAGGGCGCGCGCGTGCTGCAGCAGGTACTGGAAACGACGTCCTCGCTCGAAAGCGACGCGTTGCTGGATGCCTTCAGGAAGTTCAATATTCCGTTTGGTGACCCAAATTTGTACATCGCCAAGCCGAAGGGGCTGCAGTTCGCTGAGGACCGCCTGCTCAAGGACGGGACGGCCATGATGGTGCAGTGGCTGCCGGATCAAGGGCAGGAAGTGGTGTTCCCGAAGGAATTCGCGCAAGCCGCGCCGCGGCCGCGTTCCTGAGGCGACCGTGGCGCTGCTCGAGGTCGATAAGGTCAGTAAGCGGTTCGGCGGCCTTCAGGCGCTGAACGGGGTAAGCTTTTCCGTGGAGAGGGGCGAGATCCTCGGCATCATCGGTCCGAACGGTGCCGGCAAAACGACGCTGTTCGGCGTCATCTCCGGCTTCACCCCGCCCTCGAGCGGCGACGTCCGCTTCGATGGCAGGCGCATCGTCGGCGTGTCGCCAGACCGGCTGACGCGCCGGGGCCTGATCCGCAGTTTTCAGATCGTCCAGACTTTTGCCGACATGACCGCGCTCGATGTCGTGACGACGGCGGCGCTGACCCGCAGGCCGATCCGGCAGGCGGTCGACTATGCCGCGCAGGTCCTGACGCGCGTGGGGCTGGGGAGCAAGCTCGACGACACACCGGCGACCCTGTCGCTCCAGGACAAGAAGCTGCTGGAGCTCGCCAAATGCGTGGCGACCGATCCGCAATGCATTCTGCTGGACGAGGTCATGGCCGGGCTCACCATGGCCGAGACGGAGGCACCGATCGCCATCATCCGCGAGTTGAACCGGCAGGGTGTCACGTTCGTCATGGTGGAGCATGTCATGCCGGTGATCATGCGGCTTGCGACGAGGATGGTCGTGATCAATTTCGGCGAGAAGATCGCCGAGGCCTCGCCGGACGAGATCATCAATGATCGCCGGGTCATTGACGCCTACTTCGGAGAGCATCTCGATGCTTGAGGTCGATGGCCTCGTCGCGGGCTATGGCGACATTCCGATCCTGCGCGAGGTTTCCGTCAAGCTCGCTCCCGGCGAGATCGTGGGCTTGCTCGGCGCCAACAACGCCGGCAAGACCACGCTCATCAACAGCCTGTCGGGTATCGTGAAGCCGATGTCCGGCCGCATCCTGTTGGAGGGCCAGGACATCTCGGGCACGACGGCCCGGCAACGGGTCGAACTCGGCATCATTCAGGTGCCCGAGGGCAGGCTGGTGTTTCCCGAGATGAGCGTGCGTGAGAATTTGCTCCTTGGCGGATTTTGCGACCGGGCGCGACCGCACCGTCCGCGGCAGATGGAGAAGGTGCTTGCGCTGTTTCCGCGGCTGAAGGAGAGATTGCAGCAGCCGGCCGGCACGCTTTCGGGCGGCGAACAGCAGATGCTGGCGATCGGCCGCGGCCTGATGGCCGAGGCCCGCATCCTGATGCTGGACGAACCCTCGCTCGGTCTGTCCCCGCTGTTCGTGCAGCATATTTTCGAGATCATCGACCAACTGCACAAGAACGGTCTGACCATGCTGCTTGTCGAGCAAAATCTCAATTTGACGCTGCGCCATGCGCAGCGCTGCTATGTGCTCGAGCGCGGCCATATTGCAGTTGAAGGCACCGCCGAGGTCGTCAGGGACGATCCGCGCACGCGACAGGCCTATCTCGGGCTATGAACGGAGAGTGAATTGAGCGAACTGTGGCAGGCATTGGCGCAAGGCATTCTGATCGGGAGCACCTACGGGCTGCTCGCGCTCGGCATGGGACTCGTCTATGGCGTGAGTGGCATCGTCAACTTCGCGCATGGCGACTTCATCTCGCTGGCCATGTTCATGTGCCTGGCGTTGTTTTCGGCCTTTGCCCTCGATCCCTATGTGTCCGCCCTCATCACCATCCCCGTCATGACGGCGATCGGCGCACTGGTCTACCGATTCCTTCTCAGGCCAATGGTGGGCTACCAGTTTCTCATGGTGGTCCAGTTGACCCTGGGACTGAGCCTGGTGCTGCAGAACGGCATTCTGATGGTCTTCGGCGGGCAGCCGGCGCGCACGCCGTCGGTCGTCGAGTCGAAGCTGATCATTCTTGGCGACGTTGTGCTGAGACTGCCGCATCTGATCGCGTTCATCGTGGCTTTCGCAATGGCGATTGGCCTCTTCGTGATGCTGCGTTCGACCGACTTCGGTCGCTCGATACGCGCCGTGCATCAGAATGCACGGGCCGCAGCACTGATGGGCGTTGACGTCGGCCGCGTCCAGGTCCTGACCTTTGCGATTGGCATCGGCATTCTCGCGGTCGCTGCCGCGCTGCTTCTGCCGGGCACCCCGATCCAGCCCACGCAGGGCCTGCAGTACACTGTGATCACGCTGTTGGTGGTGGTGCTGGGCGGTATGACGAACTTCGTCGGCATCATGCTCGGCGGCCTCGTGATCGGGATCTCCGAGGCGTTTGGTACGATCTACGTCTCGGACACGCTGGGCCGGCTCGTGCCCTATGTGATCTTTGTTTTGATCATGCTGTTTAGGCCGCAGGGCCTCACCTGGAGAGCCTCGTGATCAGGGAAGATTTCTACAGAACGCTGCGTTCACCGTGGTTGTGGACCATCCTTGCGCTGAGCGCTGTGCTGCCGTTCATGCTGAGCAGCTATCACGTTCATATCCTGACGATCGCGCTGGTCTATGTCGCGCTGGCATCGGCCTGGAATATCGTCGGCGGCATGGGAGGGCAGATCTCGCTGGCCCATAGCCTGTTCATCGGAACCGGCGCGATGCTGTCCGCTGCGTTGCTGGTGAAGTTCGGCGTCAATATGTGGGCCGGGCTTGTGATCGCTGCAGCGACGGCCGGGATGCTTGGCGCGATCATCGCCTGGATCGACTTTCGCTTTCAGCTCGGTCACCTGTCCTTCGTGCTCATCACGCTCGCCTTCGCGGAAATGGCCGCCATCGTCGTCGAGGGGTGGGATTTTCTTGGCGGGGCGTCCGGTCTGCTGCTGCCGCGCGACACCGGCGATGTATTGGCGTTTCAATTCGGCGGCGGGCGTGGCGCATTCTGGGTTATGCTCGGGCTTGCGGCGCTGACCGTGCTGGTCAATGTCGCGATCCTCAACGCGCCGCTTGGCTATTATCTGCGTACCATCCGGGACAATGAAAAGGCCGCGCAGGCGATCGGCGTCAATGTGTTGCGCCACAAGACTATCGCGATGATAGTCTCCGCCGTGCTCACGTCGATCGTGGGGACCGCTTATGTGCGGTATCTGACATTCGCGGACCCTTACCTGCTTGCTTCGCCTGTGATCACGATCGAAATCGTGCTCTTTGCGACGGTCGGTGGTCTTGGCCGCGCCTATGGTCCAGCGCTTGGAGCGCTGCTATTGGTGCCGCTGGGCGAAGTACTGCGCGGTAAACTTGGCGGTGTGGTGCCGGGACTGCACTACTTCATTTACGGCATCGTCGTGATCGTCGTCATCCTCGCAACGCCGAGCGGCTTGCTGCCGCTGTTTGAGAGGCTCCTGACGCGGTGCATTCCCAAGCTGACGAAGACCTGAGTCCAGCGCAAGAATGGCTCGCCGAGAAGGGGCGATCTCCCGGCTCGCTTGGCTGCGCTCGCTCGCAGCGGACTGACGAAGGTAGGCGCCGGCCTGTCGTGCTCGCCTCCGACGTCAGCCATTTCTACGAGAACATCAACAGCGAACGTCCCTTCACGACAGCGTTTCATGTCGGCGACATGCTCGTGGGCTACGACAAGTTGCGCGCAGCGGCAACCAGCGCCGGCCACATCGTTCCCGGCCACGATCCGCTGGTCATGAAGTTCTATCCGGCGTCGAGCTCAGATCTGGATGGTGTTGCTGTTCGCCTCGATGTGCCATCATCGAAGGGCTGCTCATTTCTAGGAGGTGCTCAGCAGGAGCATCAATTGCCTCCTCGACCTGTTTAAACCGCCGTTCTTTAGCCGGTGCTTGCTCAAACCTGCCCATGATGGATCGGACTGGCTGATCTTAGACGGCATTGTGCGATGAGGGAGCGCGTCAGCTCAGCCTGGACGAAGCTAGGCGTCTTTCCCCCGGTCATCAGACGCCGATGGGCCCGATCCAGCACTAATATGGCGGTTGGCGATTGCCAGCCAATGGGCCGTTTGGAATGTACCGGTATTTGGAAACGTGGCTTGAGCCGCTCCGGTGTCCGCAGCTACACCGCTGCTTCAGTTTTGATAGCGATCGATGAGGCTTGCCGGTGACCTGGCTTTCGGTGATCCGCTCCCACGGGTTCATGCCAGCTTGCCTGTCAGAAGCAATGATAGAACGGCATGCCAACGCGCGTTCGATGAAATGGTCAGCAAGGCGAGCCGGAAGGTCAATGCAGCGACAAAGAGCGTCCCTTGGGCAAAGCCCGGTGAGCAACGTCGAGTGGGTCAGCCGCGCGCTATGCGATGCGCGTGCTGCGGCTCATCTGCTCAATGCACGATGCAAACCCAGGGGTTGGAGCACAGCACGGGAGATTGCGACCTGATCCCAGCCCGCGTCGAAGGCGACCTAACCGGTTGCGCGCGGGAGCATGCCCCGTGCCGTAATCTCCGCCGAGAGTTCTTCGATCGTCTTGCGTTGCTCCATCGCGGTTCTGCGTATCAATGTGAAGGCAGCGGGCTCGGCCAGCGCGTGCGAATGCATCACCTGGAGGACTGCGGCAAGCACAACGCGACGTGACCGCAGACGCTGCTCGAGCTTGAGGACCTGCTGCCTCAATTCCCTTGTGCGTTCGCTTCGCTCGAATGCCATGACGAGCGCTGCATAGATGCCGGCCGATCGCAACGGTTTGACGAGAAACGAGGCTGGGTCGAGTTCAAGCACCAGCTTCAGGCGGCTCGGCGTCTCCGTGCCGAGCAGGGCGATGACAGGCGATCGCGCCACGAACGCGCGTTGCTCCGGTTGCAGCAACGGCAGGAACTCGTCATCGATCAGCGACAGATCCGATGCGACATCGACCAGCTCGCCCGGGGTCCACGCGACGCCTTCGATGCCGAGGCGCTCGAACTGGCGTCGCACGATGGTCGCGTCGCGTTCGTCCTTGATGGCGACGAGGGCCTTGCGACCGCGCAGCGAAAATGAAGACGGTCTGCTCATTTCACAACCCGCAAATGCGGCGCATTCGGCAATGCGCCTCCCGCCGAGGTGTCCCTCGATAGGCTGACGGCAAGGTCGAGCTGCGTCAAGTATGGATCAGGCTTAACAGGTGCGTCGGCTTCCCAGAAGATATCAAACTGCCCGTTTGGATTGGACACGGCAAGTCGCGGTGTAAGGACGCAATGATTGTTGCCTCCGTCAATCCAGACGGGACCTTGCGGCGAATTGTAGCGATACCCGGCCGCGGCGCGCCGCACTTCCGCGATGGCGGACGTGCCAGCGCGCTGTAGGGCGCGCGCCAGCAGATAGACTGCGACATAGGCGGATTGCCCGTCAACGGAGGGGCTGCTGTCCTCGCCGTAGCGCGTCTTCCAGCGCGCGACGAAGGCGCGGTTTTCCGGCAGGCGGATGCTCTCGAAATAGGCGGACGATGTGATGCAGCCGGCGGAGGCCGGTCCGACAATCGCCAGTTCCGGCTCGCACAGGCTGCAGCTTAGCATCGGAATCTCCAGCCCCGCAGCCTTGGTGCCGGCGTGGAACGCGCGGATGAAGTCGTAGCTGGAGCTTCCGACGAGGGTGTTGAAGACGATCGGTGGCTTGCGGCGGACGATCTCGTCGACGATGTGCCCGACAGCGCTCTCGCCGAGTTCGAGCAGTCGTTCGGCTAGGATGTGGCCTTTGGCCGCGCTGACCAATTCCCGGGTGACCCGATTGGTCTCCCATGTCCACACATAATTGGAACCGACACAGAAGATCTCGCGCGACAGATTGTCGAGCACGTAACGAACGAGCGGCAGGACGTTGTGATTGGGTGAGGCGCCGACATAGATGACGTTGTCGGAGCACTCGAACCCTTCATAGCGCGCAGGATACCAGAGCAGGCGATCGGTGCGCTCGACGATCGGCAGGACCTGCTTGCGCGATGCCGACGTATAGCAACCGATGATATGCTCGACGCCGACATTGCGGATGAGGTCGTCGCAGACCGTGTGATATTCGGAGACGACGCCGCGGGGATCGCGGATGTGGGGTGTGATCGAGAAGTCGAACTCCGCCTGGCTGTTGATCTCGTCGACCGCCATCATGGCGCTCTTGAGGATCTCGCGGCCCATCGCCTGATAGGGCCCCGACTGCGAGCAGATGATGCCGACGGGAACAGAAGGCTTGGTCATGGACGGCTTTCGATTGCGCAATGCGAAGATGAAATCATCATGGCCGAGGACAGCGCAAGTAGCTTGCCGTTTTGCTGCGCAGCACTCTCGAAATTTAGGCAGACAGCATCGTTGACAATGCGATGGGCAGTTACTTAGACTTTTCTCCTACAGGGCTACCTGTAGAACCTAGCGTGCGCCGATCTGGCCGATGACGTCCAGCTCTTGCACTAAGTGCTTCGTTCGATCACGGACCCTGAGCGACAGATCATAGCCGCGGCATTTGAGCCATTCGTCACCTCATTCGGGAGGGGCGGGTGGCTTTTTTCTTTTGCCGCCAAGAAAGCTGGCGATGCGTCCGCATCGCCAGAACGGTGACGCACGCGTGAAACGGATGCGTCACGTCGAGCGGGAGGATGAAGAGCGATGGCGGCAGGAGATCTCCACTATCTCGGGCTCGTCGACATTGGGCGGAAGATCCAGACGAAGGAGTTGTCGCCGGTTGAAGCGACCAAGGCGATGCTCGGGCGGATCGAGAAGCTGGACGGCAGGCTCAAGAGTTTTGCGTATGTGATGGCCGACTCGGCGCTCGCAGAGGCGGCTGCGGCTGAGAAGGAGATCGCTTCCGGCAAGATCAGGGGACCGCTGCACGGAGTGCCGGTGGCGGTCAAGGATCTCTGCTGGGCCAAAGGCGCACCTGCTGCGCATGGCATGACGATTCACCGCGACTTTCGTCCCACCGAGGATGCAACGGTGGTCGCGCGGCTGAAGGATGCCGGCGCCATCATTCTCGGCAAGCTGCAACAGACCGAAGGTGCCTATGCCGATCATCATCCGAAGATCGACCCGCCGAAGAATCCCTGGAATCCGGACCTCTGGCCCGGGGCCTCTTCGAGTGGGTCCGGCGTTGCCACCGCGGCTGGGCTTTGCTTCGGCTCCCTCGGCACCGACACCGGCGGATCGATCCGCTTTCCGTCAGCGGCCAATGGTGTCACCGGACTCAAGCCGACCTGGGGACGCGTCAGCCGGTACGGCGCGTTCGAACTCGCGGCAACGCTGGATCACATCGGCCCGATGGCACGGAGCGCAGTCGATTGCGGCGCCATCCTCGGCGTAATCGCGGGGCAGGATCCCAAGGACATGACATCGGTACCCCTCGCCGTGCCGGACTATCTCAAAGGTCTCTCCGGCGACCTGCGGGGCGTCACGATCGGCGTCGACCGTCGCTGGACCACCGAAGGCATCGACGGCGATGCGGCCAAGGTGCTCGCCGAGGGCTTGCGTGTGGCGGCCGATGTTGGCGCGAAGATCAAGGAGATCGAGTTTCCCGATCCCAAGGCGATTATCGACGACTGGTTCCCGCTCTGTGGTGTCGAGGTCGCGGTCGCGCACGAGGACACCTATCCGGCACGCAAGGATGAGTACGGCCCGGCGCTCGCGGGCCTGCTCGATCTCGGCCGGCAGCAGTCCGGCATGGACTATCAGAAGATCGTGCTCCGGCGCGAAGCGTTTCGCGGCGCGGTGCGCATGCTGTTCGAGACTGTCGATCTCATCGCTATCCCGGCCCAAGCGTTCGCGGCGCCCACTCTTGCCAAGATGGCGGCGCTCGGTGAGGACGCCTCGCTGATCGGTGGCCTGCTCCGCTTCACGTGTCCTTTCGACATGACGGGAAGTCCGACCGTGACGCTGCCCGGAGGTTTCGCTGCGAATGGGGGCCCGGTGGGCTTCCAGTTCGTGGGCCGTCATTTCGATGAAGCCGGCCTCGTTCGTGCAGGCGATGCGTTCCAACGCGTGACCGACTGGCACAAGCGTCATCCCGGGATCTGAGCGGAGGGGCCGATCACATGTCCGAAGACTGGTTGAAGACATCCATTATGGCCAAGCGTGCCCTTGCCAAAGGCGCGACCGGCGCGACGCATAGTCTAACGATCGAGCAGCAGGGCGGCTTCCACTACGTCTATGGTCCCTATGCGAAGCCGACCCTGTCGATCGACCCCGGCGGGGTGGTCGTCGTCGAGACCGAAGATGCCTTCGGCGGCGTGCTCACCAAGGAGACCGACAGCCCCACCGCCAAACTCAACTTCCCTTATCTCAACCCGCAATGCGGGCCGATCGCGGTGAAGGGCGCCAAGAAGGGCGATTGTCTTGCGATCTATATCCGCGATGTCGAGACCCGGGGCGAGCAGCCGGCCGGCACGACCTGCATCATCCCGGAGTTCGGCGGACTGGTCGGAACCGGCTCGACGGCGCTGCTGAATCCGCCGCTGCCGGAGCGCGTGAAGAAGTTGCACGTCGATAGGAACGGCGTGCGCTGGAACGACAAGCTCACGCTGCCTTACGAGCCGTTCATCGGCACCATCGGCGTCTCGCCGGAGATCGAGGCGATCTCCTCGCTGCAACCGGACTATCATGGCGGCAACATGGATTTGCCCGACGTCGCTCCGGGTGCAATCATCTATTTCCCGGTCCATACCGACGGCGGAATGCTCTACGTCGGCGATTGCCACGCAACACAAGGCGACGGCGAGCTTTCCGGCGTGGCGATGGAGCAGCGCGCGACCGTCACATTGCAGGTCGACCTCATCAAGGACTGGAGCTTCGCCTGGCCCCGGCTTGAGACCAAGGACTTCATCATGACGATCGGAAGCGCGCGTCCGCTCGAGGACGCGGCGCGCATCGCCTATCGCGAGCTCGTCCGGTGGATGGCGGCCGATTACGGCTTCGACGAGATCGACGCCTACATGCTGCTCAGCCAGGCCGGACGCATGCGCCTCGGCAACATGGTCGACCCCAAGTACACGATGGGGGCCTCGATCCTCAAGAATTACCTCAAGCCTTGACGTCCAACCGCTTTCAATCACAGGGGACATCACGATGAATTCGGGACATAAGTTACGGATGGCTTTGCTCGGCGCCATGCTCGGTGCAGCGACGACGATGAGTGCTGCTCGGGCCGCGGACCCACCGCTGAAGGTAGGCCTGCTCGAGGACGTGTCCGGCGATCTGGCTTTGATGGGCATGCCGAAGCTGCACGGCTCGCAGCTCGCCGTCGAGGAGATCAACAAGAGCGGCGGCATCATGGGGCGTCAGATCGAGCTAATCCACCTCGATCCGCAGGGCGACAACGCACGCTATCAGGAATTCGGCCGGCGCCTGCTCAATCGGGACAAGGTGGACGTGCTGATCGGCGGCATCACCTCGGCCTCGCGCGAAGCGCTGCGTCCGATCGTCGATCGCACCACGACGCCTTACATCTACACCAATCAGTACGAAGGCGGCGTTTGCGACGCCAGCATGATCAGCATGGGTGCGGTGCCCGAGCAGCAATTCTCGACGCTGATCCCCTGGATGGTCGAGAAATTCGGCAAGAAGGTCTATGTGATCGCTGCCGACTACAATTTCGGTCAGATTTCGGCCGAGTGGAACCGCAAGATCATGAAGGATCTCGGCGGCGAAGTCGTGGGCGAGGAGTTCATTCCACTCGGCGTGTCCCAGTTCGCGCAGACCATCCAGAACATCCAGAAGGCAAAGCCGGATTGGTTGCTGACGATCAATGTCGGTGCTGCCCAGGACTCGTTCTTCGAGCAGGCGGCTGCCGCCAACCTGAACCTGCCAATGGGCTCGTCGATCAAGGTCATGCTCGGATTCGAGCACAAGCGGTTCAAGCCGCCGGCGCTCAACAACATGCACGCGACTGCGAACTGGTTCGAGGAGATCGATACGCCCGAGGCCAACGAATTCAAGAAGCGCTGGCGCGCCAAATTCCCCGACGAGCTCTACATAAACGACATGGGATACAACGCCTATAATGCGCTCTACATGTACAAGGCGCTGGTCGAGAAGGCCAAGTCGGTCAAGCTCGAGGACATGCGCAAGGTCATTGCGACCGGCGATGCCTGCATCGACGCTCCGGAGGGTAAGGTCTGCATCGATCCCAAGAGCCAGCACACGTCGCACCGCATGCGCCTGATCTCGGTCGGACCGAAGCACGAAGTGAAGGTCGAGAAGGACTACGGCACGATCCAGCCTTACTGGCTTGGCGAGATCGGCTGCGATCTGACCAAGAAAAACGACAAGGATCAGTACACGCCGAGCCATCTCCCCAAGAAATCGTGATGTCCGGGCGCGGATCTTGCTCGTGTTGCGCATCACGATCTCGAAGGCCGGCGCCGTAACGATGCGGCGCCGGGAGCGACAAGGGGATCAAGATGTCGGCTGAATTGTTCTCGGCATTCTATCAGTTCGCCGACGTGTTCGCGTTTCTCATTCTCTCGGCGGCAGGCCTCGCCATCGTGTTTGGGATGATGGGGGTCATCAACATGGCACATGGCGAGTTCATCATGTGCGGCGCCTATGTCACCGTTGGCCTGGTGAATCTTGGCGTGCCGCTCGCGATTGCCCAGATCATGGCCGCGGTGACCGCGGGTCTCATCGGTGTCGTCGTCGAGTTCCTCGTCGTGCGACGCTTCTACAAGCGGCCGCTGGATTCGCTGCTCGCGACCTGGGGACTGAGCCTCATCGTGACGCAATCGATGCTCCTGATCGTCGGCTCCACCGTGCGCGGCATCGGAACGCCCGAGGGAAATTTCGCGATCGGCGGCTACACTTTCTCTACCTATCGCCTCGTGCTGTTCGGTTGCGCCGTGGCCGTATTGGCCGGACTTTACTTCATATTCATGAAGACGCGGTTCGGCGTGATCGCCCGCGCCACGATGCAGAATGCTGCAATGGCGAAGTCACTCGGCGCGCGTACCGGCCGCATCTATGCGATCAGCTTCGGGATCGGAGCCGGCCTCGCCGGGCTTTGCGGGGCACTTTACGCGCCGACCATGACGCTGATCCCGACCATGGGCGCGACCTTCGTAGTCGAAAGCTTCGTGACGGTGGTGATCGGTGGCGCCAACGTGCTGCTCGGAACGGCGCCGGCCGCCGTATTCTTAGCCATGATCCGGATGGCATTGAATGCGAGCTACGGTCAGATCATCGGACAGATCGGCATGCTGGTTGCCGTCATCCTGATCATCCGGGTGTTGCCCGAAGGGCTCTCCAGCGTGCTGGTTCGTCGTGGCCGCTAAAGGGAGATCGTGATGTTCAAGCTGCTGGAAGGGCCGCAGACGCTCGGGCGCGGCAAGGTCTTTTGGTCCTGCTTCCTGGCGGTGCTGGCGGGTGCACTGGTCTATCCGCTGTTCGCCGATTCCTACGATGTCGGTAATTTTGCCTACTTCCTGATCTGGATCTTCATGGCGCTCGGTCTCTGCCTGATGTGGGGCTACGGCGGCATGTTGTCGTTCGGGCAGACGCTCTTCTTCGGCATCGCAGGTTACGGCTACGGCGTGCTCGCGATCAACATGGGCGGCGGCACCGCGACGATCGCCGCGCTCGTGCTCTCCGTCGCCCTCGCGATGATCGCGGCCGGCATCCTCGGCTACTTCATGATCTGGGGCGGGATCAACGGCATATTCTTCGGCATCGTGACGCTGTCCGCAACGCTGGTGCTCGCCTTTTTCCTCGGACAGACGGCAGGGCCGGAATGGCACATCGGTCCGGCGCGGCTGAACGGCTTCAACGGCATGAAGGGGATGGACCCGCTGACCGTGGGAGATTTCTATATCGAGGGCGCAGCACTTTACTACGTCATGGTCGCGCTGATCGTGATCGTCTATCTCGCGCTGCGCATGCTGGTGAACTCGGACATCGGCAACGTCATCGTGGCGACGCGCGAGAGTCCGGAACGCGCCGAGATGCTGGGCTATGATGTGCGGAAATATCAGCTGCTGACCTTTGTGATCGGCAGCGGCCTCGCAGGCCTCAGCGGCGCGCTCTACACGTCTTGGGGACAGTTCATCACGCCGTCCAGCATTGGCTTGCCTGCGGCCGCCATGCCGATCGTGTGGGTGGCCTTTTCCGGGCGCAGCGATCTGACTGCGACGCTGGTCGGGTCATTCCTGCTGCTGTTCGGCTTTCAGACCATCACGGTCTACAGCCAGCAGGCCGCGCTCGTGCTGATGGGAGGGCTGCTGCTCGCCACGGTGATGCTGGCGCCACAGGGCTTTGTGCTCGGCATCGGCAAGCTCGCCGCCGACTGGTGGCGCGGACGACGTGGTGGTGACGGAGCCGTCATCGCGGAGGCCGGTCGCTTGCAGTCGGGAGAGTCCTGATCATGCCGCTGGTCGAAGTCAAAGGTGTATCGAAGCGCTTCGGCGGGTTGACTGCCGTCTCCGGCGTTGATCTCACGGTCGGTGCGGGTGAGGTCCACTGTCTGATCGGGCCCAATGGCGCCGGCAAGAGCACGCTTTTCAAGCTAATCGTGGGTCTCTATCCTCCGACCCAGGGTAGCATTCTGTTCGATAGCGTGGACATCACCAAGGAACGCCCCTATGCGCGCGTGCAGCGGGGGATGAGCATCAAGATGCAGGCTCCGAGCGTGTTCAAGGAGCTGTCGGTCCGGCAGAATATCCAGACTGCTCTCCAGGATCGCGTGTCCGGCGCGGAGCGCAGCGCCGAGGAGGATCGCCTGCTGACGCTGCTCCATCTCGCGACGGATAGCAACAAGCTCGCGGGCGCGCTGTCGCATGGCCAGCAGCAATGGCTCGAGATCGGCATGGCGCTGGCGCTAAAGCCGCAACTCCTGCTGCTAGACGAGCCGACGGCCGGGATGTCGCCTGAAGAAACCTTCAAGACCGGCGAGCTGATCAAATCGTTCAATGCCGAAGGCATGACGGTGCTCGTCGTTGAGCACGACATGGCCTTTGTCCGTCAGGTCGCCCAGCGCGTCACGGTGCTGCATCTCGGCAAGATCTTTGCGCGCGGCAATCTCGAGAGCATTCTGCAGGACGAGAAGGTCGCGGAAATCTATCTCGGTAAGACCCATGCTCACTAAGCCCAATCCTGCCGACAAGATCCTGGACGTATCGGAACTATGGGCCGGATATGGTGCGACGCCAATCCTCCAGGGAGTCACCATGTCGGTCGCGCGCGGCGAGATTGTCGGCGTGATCGGTCGCAACGGGGTCGGCAAATCGACCCTGATGCGCTGCCTGATAGGCCTGCTGCAAACGTGGCGTGGCACGATCAGCTTCATGGAGCAGGACGTCACAACGCTGGAGGCAGACGCGCGGGCGAGGGCGGGCTTCGGCTACATCCCGCAAGGACGCGACGTGTTTCCACAGATGACCGTCGAGGAAAACCTGCAGGTCGGCGAGCTAATCGGCGGCCCTGGGGGCAGAAAGCTTCCGGAACTCGTCTATGAGTATTTCCCGCGCCTGAAGGAGCGCCGGCGGCAAGTCGCGGGTACCATGTCGGGTGGCGAGCAACAACAGCTCGCCATTGGCCGCGCGCTGATCGGCAATCCGATTTTGATGATCCTGGACGAGCCGTCCGAAGGCATCCAGCCCTCTATCGTTCAGCACATCTGCGAGTCGCTGAAATCGTTCCGGGACGAGCTCGGGACGACGATCATCTTTGTCGAGCAGAATCTCGACACGATCCTGGCGATCGCCGAGCGCTGCTACATCATGGAGAAGGGCAAGATGACGCGATCGCTGGCAAGTGGCGAGGTCAACGAGGAAAATGTCCGCGGACAGCTCCTGCTCTGAACGGCAGCATGCATGTTTCTGAAATCTCTAAATGGGAGGGAATGGAGATGGATCTCGGGCTGAAGGGAGCAAAGGTTCTCGTCACCGGCAGCACCAAAGGCATCGGCAGGGCGATCGCCGACACGTTCGCGGCTGAAGGCGCCAATGTCGGCATCTGCGCGCGCAACCAGGCCGACGTCGACAACGCGGTCGCCGCGATCAGAGCGAAAGGCGTCGCTGCGTTTGGCAGTTCGGTCGACGTCTCCAATGGCCCGGCGCTCAAAGCCTGGGTGGAGGACATGGCCTTCAAGCTCGACGGCATTGACGTCGTTGTCGCCAATGTCAGTGCATTGTCGATCGGGCAGGATGAAGAAAGCTGGGAGAAGGAATTCTCCACCGATATGATGGGCACGGTGCGGCTGGTCAATGCGGCGATGCCTTATCTCGAGAAAAGCAAGGCTGCCGCGATCGTCACCATCTCCAGCGTATCGGGACGCGAGGTCGATTTCGCCTGCGGTCCCTATGGCACGTTCAAGGCCGCGATCATCCACTACACGCAAGGACTTGCCTTCCAGCTTGCCGGCAAAGGCATCCGCGCCAATTCGGTCTCGCCGGGCAACACCTATTTCGAGGGCGGCGTCTGGAATCAGATCAAGGACGGTAATCCCGAGCTGTACAAGGCCGCACTGGCGCTGAACCCGACCGGCCGCATGGGCACGCCGCAGGAAATGGCCAACGGCGCGGTGTTCCTAGCCAGCAAGGCTGCAAGCTTCATCACGGGGACCAACCTCGTGGTCGATGGCGCGCTCACGCGCGGAGTGCAGTTCTAAAGCGCGATGCGATGAGGATGAATCGTCATTGCGCTTTAGGTCGTTGTTTAAGCATGATCTTCTCGGAAAACCGCTGCGCACTTTTCCGGATCATGCTTTAGGCGCACCCAGAGGCGTGCAGTCACGAGACCGGTCCGTCTGTGGCGCCGGTCGGCGAAGCCGTTTCCGACAACAACAGGGCTGTCAAATGTCAACAGATCCAATCCACTACAAGTCGATCACCGAACTCTCCGAGCTGTTCCGCCGGGGTGAGCTCCTGCCCTCGAAGGTGGCCGAGGCCATGCTCAGCCGGATTGCCAGGCTCGATGGCAAATTCCACGCTTATGCATTCGTCCTCGCCGAGCGCGCCTTGGCGCAGGCGAAGCGCTGCGATGCCGAGCTTGCGAAGGGCATCTGGCGCGGGCCGCTGCACGGCGTGCCAGTCGGACTGAAGGATCTCTGCTACACGACGTTCGCGCCGACCGCCGGCGGCACCACGATCCACGCCAAGTTCATTCCCTCCTTCAACGCGACGATCGTGGATCGGCTCGAACATGCCGGTGCTGTCACGCTCGGCAAGCTGAAGATGACCGAGGGTGCCTACACCAGTCACCATCCGAATGATCAGGCTCCGCTCAATCCCTGGGGCGTCGATTACTGGGTCGGTTCCTCATCTAGCGGATCTGGCGTGGCGACCTCAGCGGGACTTTGCTTCGGCTCGATCGGCAGTGACACTGGCGGCTCGATCCGGTTTCCGTCGGCAACCTGCGGACTGACGGGAATCAAGCCGACGTGGGGACGCGTCAGCCGTCACGGCGTCTTTCCGTTGGCAGACTCGCTCGACCATGTTGGGCCGATGTGCCGGAGTGCGGCCGATGCGGCGGTGATGCTCGGTGTCATCGCGGGTGGCGATGTCAACGACCCGACAGCCCTCCGGGCCCCAGTGCCCAACTATCTGGCCGGGATTGGCGGCGGCATCCGGGGCGTACGGATCGGCGTCGATCGCAGCTACACCCAGAACGGAATCGATCCGCAGGTGGTCGCCGCGTTGCTGGAAGCCGAGCGCACGCTTGCAGAGCTCGGCGCTGATATTCGCGAGGTCAAATTTCCGCCCTACGAAAAGCTCGTCAGCATGTGGATTCCGATGTGCTCGATCGAGACCGCGGAGGCGCATCTGGAGACCTATCCGTCGCGCAAATCCGAATACGGCCCCGATCTGGCGCAGCTGATCGAGCTGGGCCGGTCGGTGAGTAGCGTCGAGATTGCGCAGATCCATCATGAGCGGTTGAAGTTCTGCGGTAGCCTCGCGGCATTGTTCGGTGACGTCGACCTGCTGCTGGTCCCCACCATGCCCGTTCCGATCCCGACGCTGACCAAGATGGGTGAATACGGCGCCGATCCGAACGTGCTGCTCAGCATCCTGCGCTTCACGGCGGTGTTCGACTTCTCGGGTAGCCCGACGATCACGCTGCCGAACGGCATGTCGTCGGACGGCCTTCCGCTCAGCATGCAGCTGGTCGGCCCGCATCTGTCCGAGGATGTGCTCGCCCGCGCCGGGCATTCCTTTCAGTCGGTGACGGACTGGCACACGCGACGCGCTCCGATCGATTGAAGCTATCTCGGCTCGGCCAACTCGCTGGCGAGTGCTGTTGATGATCCATCGGTCTGCTCAAGTGTTTTTGCTGTCGATCGATGACTTCGAACTGTTGGTATTTTTGTTGGTATCCAGCAAGTTCAGTGAGAACAAACTCAATTCTTTCATGTGGTTGCATGCCAATATCCATTACCTCGCGGGTAATGGAAGGGCCGAAATCCGCATGTTAGGTTTTCGACCATGAACGCACATGCTTCCACGGCACGTACCGAACGCAGCCAGCCCGTCCATATCGGCGACCATCTGCGCGAATGGCGGCAGCGCCGCCGCATGAGCCAGCTCGATCTCGCGGGCGAAGCCGAGATTTCCGCGCGGCACTTGAGCTTCGTCGAGACCGGTCGTGCGGCGCCTTCGCGCGACATGGTGCTGAGGCTCGCCGAGCGCCTCGACGTGCCCCTGCGCGAACGCAACGTGCTGCTGGTCGCCGCCGGTTTCGCGCCGGCGTTCCCGCAGCGCCCGCTGGAGGATCCCGCCTTGAAATCAGCCCGCCAGGCGATCGACCTCGTCCTTAGGGCGCACGAGCCCAATCCGGCGCTTGCGGTCGACAGGCACTGGAACCTGGTCTCCGCCAATCGCATGGTGGCGCCGCTGCTCGACGGCATCCCGCAGCATCTGCTTGGCCAGCCCTTCAATGTGCTGCGGCTCGCCTTCCATCCCGAGGCGCTGGCGCCGCGCACCGTCAATCTGGCCGAATGGTGCGGGCACCTGCTGGAGCGGCTGCACCGGCAATGCGAGGCCACCGCCGATCCCGAGCTGATCAAGCTCTACAATGATTTGAAGGGCTACCCTATCCCGGCGCGCGCGGCACCGCTGTCGAGCGACAATGTCGCGATTCCCTTCAAGCTGCGCCATGGCGGGGAGATCCTTAGTTTCTTCTCCACCACCATGGTGTTCGGCACCCCCGTGGACATCACGCTGTCGGAGCTGGCGCTGGAGACGTTCTTTCCGGCCGACGAGCGCACGGCCGAACGCCTGAAGCAGATGGCAGCAGCCATGACCTAGCGCCCTTGCCTCGGGGCGGGTTCTGCTTATCTTTGGGCGAACCCGCACCGCCCGAAGGAGGCGCCTGACATGAGCACGCTGAAACCGCTCCAGATCGACGTCGTCTCCGACGTGGTGTGCCCCTGGTGCTATATCGGCAAGCGCCGGATCGAGAGCGCGCTGGCGCTCGTGCCCGACGTTCCCGTCAAGCTCAATTTCCGTCCCTTCTTCCTCAATCCCTGGGTGCCGCGCGAGGGCATCAGCCGCGAGGCCTATCTGACCCAGAAGTTCGGCTCGGTCGAGGCCTACAAGGGCATTGCCGGTCGCGTCGTCGCGGCCGCGGGCGAGGAGGGCCTCGTGTACAAGCCCGAGCTGGTGGCGCGCCAGCCCAACACGACCGACTGCCATCGCCTCATCCTGTGGGCGGAAGCGATTGGCAAGGCGCCCGAGATGAAGCAGCGCCTGATGGAGCTGTACTTCCGCGACGGCGGGGATCTCACCGATGTGAACGTGCTGGTGCAGGCGGCCGCCGATGTCGGTCTCGATGCCGACGACGTGCGCAAGCGCCTCGCCACCGACGAGGACGTCGCGCGCGTTTCGGCGGATGCGCAGGAAGCCGCCGAGAAGGGCATCTCCGGCGTGCCGACCTATGTCTTCGCGCAAAAATACGCCGTCTCCGGCGCGCAGGATCCGAACCTGCTTGCGCGCGCCATCCGCCAGGTCTCGGCGGAGATCAACGCGCAGGCGGCGGAGTAGCTGTTCTATTCACGAAGCAGGCGAACTGCGCGGCGCGCCGTTGCGTACGCGATGCCGTGCGCCGCGACCGCCGCGTGAACCAGCGTCACGACCGGATCGTAACGGCGCAGCGGGAGCAGCACCTCACCGATCGCGAAGCGTCCGCGCCAGATCGGATTGATCATGGGGTGATCGGCGCTCGCCGTCGAGTCCGCGCTGGCGATGGCGGGATCGGCGCAGAGGTGGCGGGTGAGCTCGAGGGTGAGCTGCACGCCCGGCGAATATTTTGCGAAGTGTTCATCGACGCCGAGCTTGAAGAAGAAGGCGCGATCCTGATGACGCAGCACGATGCCGGCGGCGACCGGCGTCGTGCCGGCGCGCAACGTGACGATCTCGCATTGCGCGGTCTCTGCAAGCGCGGGGACGGCGCGGCGGATGAAGGTCGCATCGCCCGCATGCTGGACCAGTGCGGTGCCGCGCTTGCCCTTCCAGCCGCCGGCTTCAAGCCGCAAGAATGTCTCGAGCGCCGGCCCGATCTCGTCGGGCTTGCGCGCGACCTCGAACACGACAGGCCCATGCTCCTCCAGGCGATGGCGCTGGCGCCGCAGCTCCTTGAGCTTCTTGGCGCCAAGCGCGTCGCGCAACAGCGTTTCGCCATCCTGTGTCGCATCGAGGCTGGCACGGATGTAGGAGGAGAGGACACGCGGCCGCAGGCCGTCGCGATCCAGGGCCTGTTTCAGCGAATTCATCGCCGCGCCGTCGAGCGCGACGTCGGTCAGCACGAGCGCATGCGCTCCGGCCTCGCGCGCCTGCTGCAACAGCCGCCTGGCGGCCTCGATCGGCGCATCGCGGTCGATCAGCGGGCTGCACAGCGTGCCGTAGGGATGCGCGCTCACCAGCGCGGGCAGGGGGATCTTCCAGGCGCGCCAGAGCGAGATCACCGGCATCAGCCCGATCAGCCGCGTCGACGATCCGTCGAATGCCGGCAGTGCCGAGGCATTGCTGCGACCGCGCGCGGTTGCACTGACGGCCAGCTCCCAGGCGGGCAGATAATATCCGTTCGGCTCGACCGCGCGCTGCGCGAGCGCGCGCCACTGGCCGGGGTCGATCGCCGTGAGTGGGATGCGCGCGCGCGCGGCTCCGGCATCCCTTGCCGATGCCGCATGAATCGCTGCCTGTTGCGCGATGTCGACCACGTCCCGTCATCCCCGTTCACGCGGGCTGAGCCCGTGTTACGCAGCCATCCTTAGCGCAAAGAATGGAAAATGCCGTTGGGACGCCGCTTCAATTCGAGCGGTAGCGTTAACCGCGCGTTGACCACAGCCGGCGCGGCTCGGAATGCAGCACCGAAAACGCGATGCCCATGAACGTGCTGTAGGCCAGCACCATCGCAAGCGAAAATGCGGCCGGAAGGACGCCGAGTCCCAGGTCGGAGGCGAACGGTCCTCTTCCGAGGATGGGGAAGTAGAGCAATCCCATGGCGATCCAGCCCATGATGCCGAAGAGGAATCCCTTCGCGACGGCATTGTGCCCGGGCAGGACATGATAGGTGGAACGGAACAGGATGCCGAGCACGAGAGTGCCGTTAACGAACGACATTGCCCATGGCGTGGCGGGGTGGACGGGGCCGCCGCCCAGCCAATGGCTAAGGCCGAGCTGCAGATCTTGATACGGATGGAAGGTGGGAAGCCAATTCATCCACCGCTTGAGGAACATCACGCTCGAGTGCGCGGCGTTGCCGCACAAGCCGGCCGCGATGGATTTCCAGACGTGATGGATCATTATGTGCTGCATCGCTGCTCCGCCGGCTTCCTCATTGGTCCGACGGCACGAAGTGGTCGCGGGCGGTCGCGGTCTGGCCGCTGGCGATGTCGGTCGCTTCGATCTCGATGTCGGCGGCTGCCTTCGGCATCTGCGCGGGCGCGACCTGCACCGACATCCGGATCTCTCGGGTCTGATCCTGCCCGACGTCGACGACCAGTCGGCCGTCCGGCTTGCGTTCGACACCGGCGATGCGCACGCTCGCTCCCGGCAAGTCCTTGACCTCGATGGCAAAGGATCTCGTGGCGCCCTTGTTAAGCAGGCGCACCGTGTAGTCGTTGCGCACCCCGCCATCAACCAGTTGGACGAACAACGGATTGCGCTCATGCAGGACGTTGATGCTCATCGTGCTACGGGTCGCGAGCGCGTAGAGCATGATGCCGCCAACGATCGCGATCGCAGCCGTGTAGACCACGGTGCGCGGACGGATGATGCGGTAGATCGGTGGCTTGCCTTCGCGCCGGCGCTGCATGTTGATGTCGGTGTCGTAGCCGATCAGGCCCGCGGGCCGGCCGATTTCGTGCATGACGTTGTCGCAGGCATCGATGCACAGGCCGCACTGGATGCAGCCGAGCTGGATGCCGTTGCGGATATCGACGCCGGTCGGACAGACATTGATGCATTGATGGCAGTCGACGCAGTCGCCGGCGAGTTCACCATGGGCGCGCGCGGCATCCGCCTTCTTCACCGACATGCGCGGCTCGCCGCGGTCGCGGCGATAGGTGACGTTGAGCGCCCATTCGTCGGTCAGCGCCGCCTGGATCCGCGGCCACGGACACATGTAGATGCACATCTGCTCGCGGGCATGACCGGCGAACAGATAGGTCGTGGCGGTCAGGATGCCGATCCAGATATAGGCGAGGAGCGGGGCCTGGAAGGTCGCGAGCTCCTTCACCAGCGTCGGCGCGTCGGCGAAATAGAGCACCCAGGCACCGCCGGTCCACCATGCGATCATGATCCAGAGGAAATGCTTGAGCGCGACCTTTCGGATGTGACCGAACGTCCAGTAGTTCTTGTCGCCCTGCATGCGCTCGCGCCGGTCGCCTTCGACCCAGCGCTCGACCGCATAGAACAGGTCGGTCCACACGGTCTGCGGACACATGTAGCCGCACCACAGCCGGCCGGCGACCGCATTCATCAGGAATAGCGTCATGGCCGCGATGATCAGCAGGCCGGTGAAGTAGTAGACTTCCTGCGGCCATAGCTCGATGAAGAAGAAGTAGAAGCGGCGGTGCGGCAGGTCGATCAGCACGGCCTGGTCGGGCAGGCCGGGTCCGCGATTCCAGCGCACGAACGGCAACAGATAATAGGTGCCGAGCGTGACGCAGAGGATCGCCCATTTGATGCGGCGGAAAGGGCCGTGGACCGACTGCGGATAGACCTTCCTCCGCTTCTCGTAGAGCGGTCCCTCGATGAAGGTGTCGTCGGTCATGGCAAGTTCCCCCGCATCACAGGCTGGATTGCGCGTTCAGGAGAACGCGCAGCCGCTGCTCAGGCCCAGCTTCCTGAACACGATCGCCGCCGGGCAGAAGCCGGTGAACGAGGCCTGCAACATGTTCAGCCCGGCAAATGCCGTCAGCAGGTACCAATACGCATTCACATAGGTGCCCAGCGCGAGACCGAGCAGGACGACGAATCCCGCAAACGCGAGAACGGCTTTGTCGACATTCATGGTAGACTCCTTTTCTAGGTGCGGAACGTTACGAACGGGTCAGGTTGGCTTCGGTCCAGGCGACGATGCTGCGGGCATCCATCGCACCGGAATGGCGGGCGATCTCGCGACCGCCGCGCATCAGCAACAGCGTGGGAATGCCGCTGATGCTGAGGCGCGACGACAGTGCAGGTGCGTTGTCCGAGTTGAGCTTCAACAGCCGGACATCCGGCTCCAGCTGCTGAGCGGCGCGCTCGAACATCGGTGCCATGGCGCGGCACGGGCCGCACCACGGTGCCCAGACGTCGACCAGCACGGGAATGTCGCTGCCGGCGACATGACGGCCGAAGCCTTCCTCATCCACCTCAATGGGGTGGCCGGTGAAAATCGGCTGGTGACAGGCACCGCAGCGCGCACCGTGCGGTGCGCGTTCGGTCGGCAGGCGATTGATGCGCCCACAATGTCCGCAGACGATCTGGCGTGTCGTGGTCATGTGCCGGTTCGGACCTCCTTGATCTTGGCGATGTTCAGCCGGTCGAGCAGGAAACGCTCGTAGAACGGCTCGCTCTCGCCGCGCCGCATCTTGCGCAGGAAGTATTTCTCGAAGGCGACCTTGGCGAGATGCACCCATTCGCCCTTGGAGGACCAATTGACGTTTCGCGGCGGGATCTGCGGCTGCGCCAGGAAGGCAATACCGGAGTCGCCGAAGTCGGCGAGGCAGATTGCGTTCCAGGTCGGCTGCGCCGTGGGCGCCTTGCCGCGAAGCAGGGCGCCGATGTTCATCGCAGTCGCCGTCACCATGGATTCGATCATGAATCCGGTCTTGGGAACTCCGACCGGCACAGGTGTCGCGCCGACCGGCGCGATCGCGACGCAGACACCGACCGCAAAGACGTTGGGGAAGGCGGGGTTCTGCTGGTGCTTGTCGACGACGACGAAGCCGCGCGGGTTGGTCAGCTTCTCGATGCCGCGCACCGCCTCGACGCCGCGAAAGGCGGGCAGCATCATCGAATAGGCGAATGGCAGCTCGTGGGCCTTGCGAGACGTGCCGTCGTCGCCGAACTCCTCCACCGACATCAAGCCGGGTGCGACGCTATCGACGCGTGCGTTGGTGATCCACTTGATGTGCTTCTCGCGCATCTCGCTTTCCAGAAGCCCCTTGGTATCCCCGACGCCGTCGAGACCGAGATGGCCGATATAGGGCTCCGAGGTGACGAACGTCATCGGGACCCGGTCGCGCAGCTTTCGCCGGCGCAGCTCCGTTTCCAGGATGAAGAGGAATTCGTAGGCCGGCCCGAAACAGGAGGCGCCCTGCACCGCACCGATGACCACTGGACCCGGGTTCGCCGCAAGCTTTTCAAAGGCTTCACGGGCATGCGTGGCATGATCGACGTGGCAGATCGACTGGGTATGGCCTTGCGGCCCGAGACCGGGAATCTCGTCGAACGCCAGTTCGGGACCGGTTGCGACGACCAGGTAGTCATAGTCGATCGACGTCCCGTCGCCGAGCTCGACACGGTTCTCGGTCGGGTGGACGCGCCTTGCACCCTGCGTCAGCAGTCGCACGCCCTTGCGTTTCATGACGTCCGCGAGATCGATCTCGATCTCCTCGCGCTTGCGCCAGCCGATTGCGACCCAAGGATTGGATGGGACGAAATGATAGACGGCGCCTTGCGAGACGACGCTGAGGCGATCCTCCTTTCTCAACTGCGGCAGCAATTCATAGGCCATCAGTGTTCCGCTCAGACCAGCTCCGATTACGACAACTTCCGCCATGGGTACCTCCGTTGGGGTTCACCGCTCCGCCGGTTCATCTCCGGCTGTCCTGCGGCGCTTGACTATATATTCGTAATTGCGTATATACGCAAGTATGAAGGTTAATGCTGAAGTCATGGAGCAGGCGGCGGATCGGGCGAGCGATCTGCTGAAGGCGCTCGCCAACCGGCACCGCCTGCTGATCATCTGCCAGTTGATCGACGGCGAGCGGTCGGTCGGCGAACTCGCCGAGTTCCTGAACCTCCGGGACTCCACGGTTTCCCAACATCTTGCGCTCCTTCGCAAGGATGGACTGGTGTCTGCCCGGCGCGAGGCGCAGACGATCTTCTATTCGATTGCGAGCGAGCCGGCGCGCGAGGTGCTGAAGACGCTCTATCAGGCGTTCTGCGCGCCGAGGTCCGCAAGGACGAAGCGCACTTTATGAGCGCCCGGAGCGTGGCGCGTTGAGCGAGATCAACGTCCGCTTCGATGATGCCGATCAAATACTCAAATACAGAGGACACCCGCGAGCGCGGTGTGATGGTTTCATGCTTACACGGATACGCCCCATGCGGCTCATAGGAATTTTGGCTGTCTTGGCCGCCGGCCTGGGTGCAGGCGTTGCGCGCGCAGAGACGCTCACCGTGGCGCAGCATCCGGTGGCCGACGAAAAGGCCGTCTTTGCCACGGTGGAAAGCATCAGCGTCGTGCCCGCGCGCGGGCGTATCGGCGGGACCGTGGTCCAGCTCCACGTCAGGGAAGGAGATCGCGTAACCGCCGGTCAGGCGATTGCCGCGATCGGCGATGAGAAGCTCGGCCTGCAGATGAAGTCGCTGGATGCGCAGATCGAGGCGCTGCAGGCGCAGGCCAGCCAGGCGCAAATCGATTTCACGCGAATCGAGGGGTTGGTTGAGCGTGGCATTCTGCCGCGCGTCAAGCTCGACGAGCAGAGGACGGCGCTGAATGTGGCGGATAACGGCCTGCGCGCCAAGACCGCGGAGCGTGCCGTCATCAACGAGCAGCTCAACCAGGGTCAGGTGCTGGCACCGGCAGGGGGACGTGTGCTGAAGAGGCTCATCACGGTTGGTTCCGTCGTGCTCGCGGGCGATCCCATCGTCACCGTCGCGCAGCAGAACTTCAAGCTGCGGCTGCGCGTGCCCGAGCGCCACGCGCGCTCTCTCAAGGCCGGAGACAAGGTCCGCGTCGATGGTGCGGAGCTTGGCGGCGAAGCCGCCAGATGGGGCGTCATCGATCTCGTCTATCCGCAGATCGAGGAGGGACGCGTCATTGCGGACGCGACCGTCGAGGGGCTCGGCGAATATTTCGTCGGCGATCGGCTGCGGGTGTGGATCTCCGGCGGCAGGCGGTCGGCTTTCGTGATTCCGGCAGGCTACGTGAAGACCCGGTTCGGCATCGACTACGTCCAGCTTCAAAAGGCCGGCGAAGTGGTCGACGTGCCGGTGCAGCGCGGCCGCGAGCTGCCGACGCCCGCTCTTCCCGATGGACTTGAAATCCTGTCCGGCATCCGTGCCGGCGACCAGTTGGTGCGGCCGTGAATCTCGGACTCTCAGGCCGGCTGACCAAGGCGACGATCGGGTCGCCGCTGACGCCATTGTTCCTGCTTGCATCGCTCGTGGTCGGCCTCATCGCTGTCGTCGTGATTCCGCGCGAGGAGGAGCCGCAGATCAGCGTGCCGATGGTCGACATTCGCGTCAATGCCGATGGCTTGCGCGGACCCGACGCCGTCGAGCTCGTCACCAAGCCGCTGGAAGCGATCGTCAAGGGCATCGACGGCATCGAGCACGTCTACAGCCAGACCGAGGACGACCGCGTGATGGTTACCGCGCGGTTCCTGGTCGGAACGAAGGCGGAGGATGCGATCCTCCGCGTCCACGAGAAAATCCGCGCCAATCTCGATCGCATTCCCGTCGGGATCCCCGAGCCTTCGATCGTCGGCCGCGGCATCAATGACGTTGCGGTGACGGTTTTGACGCTGTCGCCGAAGCCGGAGGCCGCCGAGCGCTGGACCGATAAGGATCTGTTCGAGCTCGCGGACAAGCTGCGCTCGGAGTTGATGAAGGTCGACAATATCGGTCTGACCTACATTTCCGGCGGCGCGGCGCAGCAGATCCGGGTCGAACCCGATCCGGAAAAGCTGTCGCTGTTCGGCGTTACGCTGCAGCAGCTCGTCGCCAAGGTGAAGGATGCCAACCGCTCGTTCCTGGCGGGCCAGGTCCGCGATGCCGGTATCGTGCGCAATGTCGCGGCCGGCCAGACGCTGTCCGGCATCCCCGACATCGGCCTCCTCCTGATCTCGACCCGCGACGGACGGCCGGTCTACGTCAAGGACGTGGCCTCCGTCGTCATCGGGCCGAATACGCTCGAGCACCGCGTCTGGAACGATGCGCGCGATGCCAAGGGGCAGTGGTCGCGGGTGCCCGCGGTCAGCCTCGCGCTCGCCAAGCGCGCCGGCGCCAACGCGGTGGTGGTCTCGGCCGACATCGATCATCGCCTGCAGGGACTGAAGGCGCGGCTTATCCCCGACGACATCCAGGTGACGGTGACGCGCGACTATGGCGAGACCGCCAACGAGAAGGCCAATGAGCTCCTGTTTCACCTCGGTCTCGCGACGCTCTCGATCGTCGTGCTGATCGCGGTCGCGATCGGCTGGCGCGAGGCGGTGGTGACCTTTGTCGTGATTCCGACGACGATCCTGCTCACGATGTTTGCGGCTAACCTGATGGGCTACACCATCAACCGCGTCAGCCTGTTCGCGCTGATCTTCTCGATCGGCATCCTGGTTGATGATGCGATCGTCGTGGTCGAGAACATCGCGCGGCACTGGGGCATGCGCGACGGCCGGCCGCGGCTGCAGGCGACCATCGAGGCGGTGGCCGAGGTCGGCAATCCCACCATCGTCGCGACCTTGACCGTGGTCGCGGCACTGCTGCCGATGCTGTTCGTGTCGGGCCTGATGGGCCCCTATATGGCGCCGATCCCGGCGAACGCCTCGGCCGCCATGCTGTTCTCGTTCTTCGTCGCCATGGTGGTGGCGCCCTGGCTGATGCTCAAGCTGGCGCCGAAGGGCGAGGTGGCGGCGGCTCATGCCGCGCACGATGAAGGTCGGCTCGGCCGGATCTACCGGCGCTTCGCCACACCGATCGTGCGGAGCAAGCGCTCGGCCTGGATCTTCCTGCTCGGCGTCGGCATCGCGACGCTGCTGTCGATGACGCTGTTTGCGACCAAGTCGGTGACGGTCAAGCTGCTGCCGTTCGACAACAAGTCCGAGATCGCCGTCGTGGTCGATCTGCCGGAAGGGGCGAGCCTGGAGGCGACCGAGCGTACCCTGTTCGGCGCCGCCGAGATTGCGCGGCAATTGCCGGAGGCGACCTCGCTGCAATCCTATGCCGGCACGCCGGCGCCGTTCAATTTCAACGGCCTGGTGCGGCACTACTACCTGCGCGAGAAGCCGGAAATGGGCGAGCTGCAGGTCAATCTGGCCGCGCGCGGCGAACGCAAGCGGGCGAGCCACGACATCGCGCTCGAGCTGCGCGAGCGGCTAAAGGCGCTCGATGTTCCCAATGGTACGAGCATCAAGGTGGTCGAGGTGCCGCCCGGGCCGCCGGTGTTGGCGACGCTGCTGGCCGAGATCTACGGACCCGATGCCGCGACGCGCCGCGCGGTCGCCGCGGAGATGAAGAAGATCTTTGCCGAGGTGCCGTTCATCGTCGATGTCGACGATTCCATCGGCGTGAAGCGGCCGCGGCTGCGGCTCTCGATCGATCAGGACCGGCTCGAATTCTTCGGCGTCGAGCAGCGCGACGTCTATGACACCATCCAGACGCTGTTCGGCGGCACTTCGATCGGCTATTCGCATCGCGGCGAGGACCGCAACCCGATCGAGATCGCGGTGCATCTGCCCAAGCGCGGCCTGGTCTGGGACGAGGCTCTGGCCTCGACGCCGGTGCCGGCCAATACGCTGCCCGGCAGCAAGACGGTGGTCGAGCTCGGCCAGGTCGTGAAGGCAACCATGGAAGAGGGCTCGCCGACGATATTCCGCCGCGACGGCCGCTTCGCCGACATGGTGATGGCCGAACTCGCCGGCCGCTTCGAGGCGCCGCTCTACGGCATGCTTGAAGTCGCGGACCGGGTGGAGGCGCATGACTGGGGCAGCCTGCCGAAGCCCGCGATCAGCCTGCACGGCCAGCCGTCGGACGAGTCGCGTCCGACGCTGCTGTGGGACGGCGAATGGGAAATCACCTGGGTGACCTTCCGCGACATGGGCGCGGCCTTCGGCGCAGCCATCCTCGGAATCTACGTGCTGGTCGTCGCCCAGTTCAGGAGCTTCCGTCTGCCGCTCGTGATCCTGACGCCGATTCCGCTGACGCTGATCGGCATCCTGATCGGGCACTGGCTCCTGGGTGCGCCGTTCACCGCGACCTCGATGATCGGTTTCATTGCGCTGGCCGGCATCATCGTGCGCAACTCGATCCTGCTGGTCGACTTCATCCGGCACAGCGGCGCCGAGGGCAAGTCGCTGCGCGAAGTGGTGCTGGAGGCCGGCGCTGTCCGCTTCAAGCCGATCCTGCTCACCGCGCTTGCGGCCATGATCGGGGCCGCAACCATCCTGCTCGATCCGATCTTCCAGGGATTGGCGATCTCGCTCCTGTTCGGGCTTGCGTCGTCGACGCTGCTGACCGTGCTGGTGATTCCCGCGATCTACATCGCCTTGCGCGCGCCGCGCGAAGAGGCTCCGACCACGGCCAAATCCAGCTAGCGAGGAACCGATGGACAAGGACTACGTCGACATCACCAGGAATATCTCGGCCAACCTGAAGAAGCTGCGGAGCGACATTCCCGACACCATGAAGGGATTTGCCGTACTTGCCCAGGCGGCCACGCGTGACGGCGCGCTGGACAAGAAGACCAAGGAGCTGATCGCGCTGGCACTCGGCGTTGCCGCGCATTGCGACGGCTGCATCGGCTTCCACACCGAGGCGCTGGTCCGGCTCGGTGCGACGCGCCAGGAGATCGAGGAGACGCTCGGCATGGCCGTCTACATGGGCGGCGGGCCGTCGCTGATGTACGCCGCGGATGCGATCGCGGCCTATGAGCAGTTTCAGCAGCAATCGGCCGCCGGATAGCGCCGGTCATCTGATGCGATTATGCGAACGGGACCGGGCGAGTCGTCTCGCCGGTCCCGCCCATCAAGCCTTGATCGATTACCAGCGATCGCCGATGCCGACGCTGACACCGGGCGCGCGAATGCCGACTCCGGTGCGCGGGCCGTCGTCCCAATGGCGATGATAGGTCCGGCGCTCGTAATGGCGATCGCGCGGCATGTGGTTATAGGAATCGCGTACGATCACACGCGAACCGCCGCGTGTGCGATAGCAGCGGCCGGCGTCGTCACAGACAAGTCGTACCTGCTGAATGAGATCCGGATTGGTATACTCGCTGCTCGTATAGATATCGGAAGCCTTCGCACTCGACGCGGCTGCCAAAGCACCGACGCCCGCCAACAGCGCAATCGTAAACGTCCTCATCATGTCCTCCTCCGAGACTGCCCTCGCGGTAACAAGAAGGGGAGGTGCTGATCGTTCCCGGCCGCTATGCTGGTTTTTCCCGGAACCGGTACTTTGTGGTCGGCTTGTTCCTTGATCTCAAGTCGGGAAGATGAGGCACGTGGTCGTGCCGTGAGCGAGCAATCGGCCCTTGGTATCCGTTACGCGTCCGTCGGCCGTTCCGATGCGTCGGCCGCAATTCAGAACCTTGCCCTCGGCCGTGATCAGGCCGGTCTCAGGCGTAATCGGTCGGAGCAGCGAAACCTTGAACTCAAGCGTGGTCTGGCCGGTCCCCTTGTCGAGGGCCGACTGGATCGCCAGCCCCATGCAACTGTCGAGCAAGGTGGCCGTGAGACCACCATGCACAGTGCCTGCCGGGTTGAGGTGAGCGTCGGTGGGGACGAGCGCGACGACGACACGGCCAAGTTTAGCCTCCACCACATCATAGCCCAGTGTTTGGGCGATCGTGTTGAGAGGCAGGGTTCCGTCGGCAAGGCCTTGGACGAACTCGAGCCCGCTCATCCGTTTCTGTCGTTCGACGTCGACTGTTCCATAGCTCTTCGCGGTCATCTGAATCTCCTCATCGCACTCACCTGTGTTGAAGGCGCGAAGCTTCTGGCTTTCTTCGGAAGGTCGATGGCGGCCGGCCGTAGAGTCGCGTGAATGCGGTGCTCATGCGCCGGGTGCTCGAAAAGCCCGCGCGTTCCGCGACGGCGGCCATCGGAAGATCGCTTGCGTCAAGCAGCCGCTTGGCGCGTTGTACTCGGATCGACAGCGCCACTTGCACTGGAGACGCATCGAGATGTCGGGCGAACAGGCGTGCCAGGTGGCGCGCACCGACTCCCAACCGCTCAGCCAGCCGCTCCACGCCGCCGCGATCGAGCTCTCCCTTTTCGATGAGCGCCACCGCGCGTTCGACGGTTGTTCTGGAGCCTTTCCATGCGGGACAGAACGGCGCCGTTTCCGGGCGGCATCTCAGGCAAGGGCGGAAGCCGGCGTGCTCGGCCGCGGCCGCGCTACGATAAAAGGTCACGTTGCGGGCGAGTGGCGTGCGCGCCGGGCAGACGGGGCGACAATAGATGCCCGTTGTTTTCACCGCGACGAATATCACTCCGTCCAATGTTGCGTCGCGGCGGCGGAGGGCATCGTAGTAGGCGTCAAAGTCGAGCATGGCGCCCGCTATAGCGTCTCCATTTTTACAGAGCGAGTCTGATGCGATGACCGTGTCCGAAAACGACCGGGGGGACGTCCATCGTCGAGGGCGGGTTCCTAGATCCGCTCGTAAGGCTCCGTGCCGCAGATGTCGTCGGCTTCCGCCCGACGGCGGTCCACGATCTTCCCGTCGTTGATCGTCACGATGTAGGTCTGCGCACCGAGCGGCGTGCCGGTCGCGGAGGTGAGCTGCGCGCGGACGCACGCCGTCCAGCCCGGTCCTCGCACCTCACGATGGGGCGGGGCGACGTGCACCTCGCGCGGATAGGACGTTGCGAGAAAGACGACGTCGATCTGCTCGCGCACTACGCGCTTGACGTCGGGCGGCGCTTCGGGAGGCGGCTGTTCCGCCTCCTTCATGCGCATGAACTCCGGCACCGGTGCGCGGCTGTCGGCAAAGCCGCAGGCACTGAGCGCTAGCGCGCCACCGAGCAGCGCTGCATGAGAAATGATCCGCAACATCCGTGAAGGTCCCCTGCGGGCCGACAAGATAGGCACGAATGCGATCCGACGAAGTCCCCGCCGATCAAGATTTGCTGAAGGCCTGGAACTCGCGGCAGTTGCTATTCCGCGATTGCCGGCTAGTTTGTACCCCACACGAGGGGGATTGCATCGATGAGGATTTTGGTCATAGCGGCCGCGGTCCTGGCACTGACGGCGGCCTCGGCGCAGGCGCAGGGGCGGCGCCAGCCCAATGACGGACCCAAGCCGGCGGACAACACGCCGAAGGTCGACGAGAAAGCCTACAAGGCCGCGCTCGAGCGCATTCCCGAGCCCAAGGACAAGTACGACCCCTGGGGCGGCGCCCGCCCGAGCGAACCTGCCAAGAAGCCGAAATGAAGTGAGGCAGATGTTGCGGATCTGCCTGTTGAGTTCGGCCGGGCTCGCACTCCTGTTGTTCACAGTGCGGCCGTGCTCCGCCTGGGAGAGTTGGGGCGGCGATGTCGGCGGTTCGCGTTTCTCGACATTGCGAGAGATCACGGCGGACAATGTCGGACAGCTCGTCCGCGCTTTTGAATATCACACCGGCGATCTCACCACGCGCCCGCCCGAACTGATGCGGCGGACCAAATTCCAGGCGACGCCGCTGTTCGTCGAGGACAGCCTCATCTTCTGCTCCCCCTTCAACGAGGTGATTGCGCTCGATCCCGGCACGGGCGCGCAAAAATGGCGTTTCGATCCCAGGATCGCCACCAATCAGCGTCCTGCCAACCGCTATGTCTGCCGCGGTGTCACGTACTGGATCGACGACAGGGCAACCCGGGATGCCGTCTGCCGATCGCGCATCTTCATAGGCACCAACGACGGCCGCCTGATCGCGCTCGATGCGAAGACGGGAGTTCCCTGCGCCGATTTCGGCAAGGGCGGTGAGATCGAGCTCCAGATCGGCATGCGGCTGGACTGGCCCGGCGAATTCCAGATCACCTCGCCGCCGTCTGTCGGCCGCGGTGTCGTCGTGGTCGGCTCCGCGATCGGCGACAACCGCCGTGCCGATGCGCCGAGCGGCATGGTGCGCGCGTTCGACGCGCGCAGCGGTGAGCCGCGCTGGACCTTCGAGCCGCTCCGGCGAGAGGGCATCGAAGCCGGCCATGCCAATGTCTGGGCGCCGATGTCGGTCGACGATGCGCGGGGTCTGGTGTTCCTGCCGACATCCTCGCCGTCGCCCGACTTTTGGGGCGGCAAGCGGCCGGGCAACAATGAGCACGCCAACTCGGTGATCGCGCTGCGCATCGAAACCGGAGAGCTGGTGTGGGCGTTCCAGACCGTGCATCACGACGTCTGGGATTACGATCTGTCGGCGCAGCCGACGCTCACACGCATCGATACCGGCGAGGGGCAGCGCGATGTCGTGATCCAGCCGACCAAGCAGGGCTTTGTCTTCGTGCTCGACCGCGATACCGGCAAGCCGGTCTGGCCGGTCGAAGAGCGGGCCGTGCCGCAGGGCGGCGCGGAAGGCGACGCGCTGTCGCCGACGCAGCCGTTCCCGACGCATGTGCCGGCACTGACATCGCAGACGATCTCGACCGATGATGCGCTCTCGCTGTTGCCGGGCTTCGGCCGTTCGTCCTGCGAGCGTCAATTCGCAGAAGCTCGCAACGAGGGTCTGTTCACACCGCCTTCGGTGCAGGGCACGCTTGAGTTTCCGTTCACCGGGGGAGGTGTGAACTGGGGCAGCGCGGCCTTCGATCCGGTCAACCAGATTCTCTATGCCAACACCAGCCGCGCCGCTCATCTCATCAAGCTGATCCCGCGCGCTGAGGCGGCCGGATTCAATCCGCCGCCCGGCCACGATTTCGGCCAGCAGCGTGGCGCGCCGTTTGCGATGTCGCGTGCGGTGGTGATGTCGCCGCTCGGCCTGCTCTGCAACAAGCCGCCCTGGGGTGAGATGGTCGCGGTCGATCTGAGGGGCGGAAAGATCCTCTGGCGGGCGACGGTCGGCACGACCGAGGATCTGGCGCCGCTCGGCATGCCGCTGCCCTGGGGGACGCCGCTCGTCAACGGACTCGCGGTCACCGCCGGCGGCCTCGTCTTCACCGGCGCGATGGATGCCTATCTGCGTGCATTCGATGCGCGCAGCGGCAGGGAACTGTGGCAGGGCCGGCTGCCGGTGCCGGGTGTCGCCAATCCCATGACCTATCTCTGGAAGGGCGAGCAATATGTCGCGATCGGCGCCGGCGGCCACTCCGATGCGGGCACCTCGATCGGCGACAGCTTGGTTGCGTTCCGCCTGGCGCGACCGGGCGATGCGCCGTCATTGTGGTCGCGCACCATCGATCGTCCCGGCGGACGATTTCTTGCGGCGTCGCTGGCGCTCGCGCTTGCGATCATCGCGCTCGTCATCGCGGGCCAGCGCTGGCGGCGTCGTCGCATCGGGCGAACATAGAACCGCATCGCACGTATGATGCGAACGGTCTTTCACACCGTGTGTACTACTGTACGAAGGCGAGGCCGACGCGCTTGTCGCTGCGCCAGACCGTGCGACAATGACGTGCGAAACGGTCGCGCGCGATCGAGAGGGTGAACGCTTGCGGCAGCATGACGGGGGCGTCCAGGTCAATCGCCGCGCCGCCCGCCGACATGTTCCGCACCGTGCAAGCGATGCCGCTGTTTTCAAAGGTGATCGTTCCACCTTTGAAGACACGGTGACGTTGCGATGCGCGCTTGTCGATCATCCGCGTTGGTCCTGCTGATGATCGTGAATTGGTGCATAGAAATTACGTTGAACTAAACTCAATACTGGCGCTACTTGCACGGCGCTTCAGGCTTTGTTGACCACGTTGGAACGGAGAGCCGCTCAGCGAGCTCCCGACGAGCCTTTCTCTTATGGCGTTACGCGCGCTTCATCCCGGCAGCATCGCGAACGCGCTCGACACCATCGCGACCGGTTTGCTGTCGGCGGCGGAAAGCAGCGTGACGCGGCCAAAGCTCATGGTGCGCCCGAGCCGCACCACGCGCGCATCCGCCAGCACGTCCATCGAGGAGACCGCGCGCATGAAATGCGTGGTCTGGTCGACCGTGGTCATGGGGCGGTAGCCGCGATTGGCCGCGAGGATCGCGATCACCATTGCGGTGTCGGCGAGCGCCATCAGGGCCTGGCCGCAGACCACGCCGCCGTTCCGGCACAGCCGCTCCGAAAACGGCATGCGCAGGAGCGCGCCCGGCTGCCAGTCCGGTACGTCTGCCGGCTGCGCGTGCTCGATGCGCTCGACCGCGAGGTTGAGATCCTGGACCCAGGGCGCAAAAACCTCGCCGAGGATGCGGCGGGCGTCGGCGAGGCCGAACTCGGCTTCTGGCTGCATTTGCATTGCTGTGGCGAACTCCTGTATTGGCGGATGTTTCGCCTCATTGTGCGCGCATCGGCGCGGCAAAGTCACCCGGTCTTGCGCCGGTCCCGCCGGCTTGAAATTGCCTGACTTGGCCCGGTATGATGCCTCGCTTGGGTACGGGTGGATGATGTTGCGTCGGTTTGTCCTCGTCTTTGGCATGGCCGCGCTCGGTCTCGCGCTGAGCGGGTGCACCAAATGCGGCCCGATCTGGGACGACTGGCTGCATGCCCCCAAATCGTGCAGATCGGATCGGCCCTAGCGGGCCTACGCGGCCTTGAGCGGGGCCCCAGCTTGCGACCGGGCTGAGACACGGATGACAGGGCGCGGGCGATCCGCGCGCCATGGATGATCAAGGAGTAGATGATGAAGCTTTTCCGTTTGGCCGCGGTGCTGGCCGTGCTGGCGGGACCGGCCTACGCGCAAATGCCCAATCTGAATTTGCTGCAGGATGGCCCGAGCAAGACGCCGGAGGAGAAGGCTGCCGAGGCCGAGCGTGAAAAGGCCTACAAGGAAACGCTGAAGAAGATTCCGGATTCCAAGGCGTCCAACGATCCCTGGGGCGGCATGCGCGCCGACCCGCCGAAGCAGCCCGCGGCACCGAAGGCCTCGGCCGCAACCAGCGCGCCGAAGAAGACGAAGAGCGGCACGGCCGCCAACTGATCGCAAGCCCCTCGGGGGCGGCACTACGCCCTTTGGACAGGACTCCTCTTGATCCGGCCCGCGCCCTACATTTGGCTGAGCGTAGCGCGTCAAGGAGGGCAGACATGGCCGATCGTCCGCGGGATCTCGCCGAGCGGATGGCACGCCGGCGCAAGATGGCCGGCAAGCCGGGCCAGGCGGCCGGGGACGGTTATCTGCGCGAGACCTTCACGCTGCCGCGCGCGGCGGCGCGGGAAAGGGCACAGGCCTTCTTCGCCCGCTATCCCAAGGCCGGCTATATGAGTGCCGTCGAGACCTGGCGCGAACTGCCCGGCGGCGACATCGAGTTCACCATGCGGCGGCTGCCCAGCGCGGACTGACCCCAAAAGCCCTTGCTAGTCGAAGGTTTCGGCAACGATCCGGATCCGGAACACCGGCTCCTTGGCCTCGTCGAGCAGCTCCATGTGCCATTCGGAATTTTCCTGGAGCTTGCGGGCAATGCCGGCGGTCATGGCGGCACAGACGCTGGTCATCTCCTTCCACGCCGCGTCGCGATCGGCAAATTCCGTCGCGTGGTCGGCGCAGCCGGAATAACGGCCGTTGCGGATTCGAAAGAAATAGAGCGGCATGGCAGGGACCGATCGCGCGCATTGGTGCCTCGCCCCCAAGGCCCTGGGCGCCCGCAGTCCAATCCCAAACCACCGTCAGATCAATCCCGGGCGGCTACGGACTAAACACCGCGGGACCGTTGCCGCGCGGCCGGTTCAGGCCGATTTTCGCGTTCGCGATCGATGCGCAGCTGCCGGTCCGCGAAAGGCCGCTCGAGTTCCGTGGTTCTCCGACCATGAACAGAGTTCCTGGAGCTCCGTCCAGGTTGCATCCGGTCGTCGGGTCAAGATGTGGCTGCACGGTGGTTCCTGCCGACGCTTCCAGATCCCGGCCAGGTGACGGCATGTGCCTTGCTTGGCTGATGAGGCAAGCAACCATGGACGTCTCATGCTCGGCATTCCCCGCCGCTATTCCCATTTCGTCTTCGGCATCATCCAGTCCGGACTGACCTCGCTGGTCGCAACGGGAATCGCCAGCTTGCCCGCAGGCGGCCCGATGATGTTCGTTCGGCACTGGATGGTGTCGTGGCTGATCGCCTGGGCCGCGATGCTGCCTGTCGTGCTGCTGGCGGCGCCAGCGATCCGCGCCTTCTCGCTGCGCCTGACCCGGGAGGAGAGCGACCCGCGAGCCGGCCGGCGGGGGCTTGAAGGTCGCGCCCGAACGGCCGCAGACTGACCGCGCACCCGTCCCAATTTCGACATCCGTTCGCGCCACTGCGGACACACCCGTCGGCAAGATTTTATCCGTTCGGCGCGGCCATGGGGGAAACGTGGCTCGCCGACAACGGGGTGGCATCATGGATAACGTAGAGCGGTCATTCGCCGCCGCGACGGCGGCTGGCTTCGTAGTGCTGGTGATTGGCCTGGTGCTGCTGGCGCTGCTGTAGACGGGTTTGCGTGGCGGGGACGGCGGCGGTGTCCATCCGGGGGATGGCACCAGGCAGGCCTCGACATTCAAAAGTCGAAAACAACCCCATGCACAGTAGGTCGCTTAGAAATTTCGTTAGCCGGCCAACGGGTTATGAGTAGTATTTAGATACCTTGCGGCTGTGTGCAGCGCGCCTTGGCAGCGCCATGCAGCCCCCGGCGCGCGATGCCGGATCTCGATCGACAGGCGATCGCTCCGGGCCGAGGGACCCGGCGCCTGCTGCCGCATCGAGGACGGCCTCGGCCGACGCCGGAGCCGGTCCCGGGGGGCCTAAAGCATGATCCGGAAAAGTGCGCAGCGGTTTTCCGAAAAGATCATGCTTAAACAACGACCTAAAGCGCGATGACGATTCATCCTCATCGCATCGCGCTTTAGTGGATCTTGATCTCGTTCAAGGGCAGGCGGAGCTCGGCGGCGCGCTCTTCACGGTCCTTCTTGCGGAACTCGTTCTCCTTGCGCTCGAACTTCACCATCTCCTTCTGCGCTGCCTCCAGCAGCGGAGTGCGTCTGATCGCATCGTGCTGCGTGTCGTTGTCCGTCATGACTGAGGTCCCCAGAGTTGCGGTCCCATCCCCACAGAAGGCCGGAGACCCGGAAAAGGTTCGATGCCGCAGGATTGCGGAAACATGACGGCGCACCGGTCGCGCGTCCTTGATGCGCGGCAGCCTTCGCTCCCGAAGAGCGACACGGCGGATGCCGCTATTTCGGTGGTTGAAGCCCGGGCGATTTGACCCAGCCGTGGAGATGATTGGCGACGTCGGCCTGGCGGGCCTTCTTGAGGAGGGCGTCTCGCTCGGCGCCCGGTGGAAGCCTGGAAGCCTGCTCCTGGACCTGCTTTACCCATGCTGAAAGCCGGTCTTGAAGGGTCAGCTGCTGCTTGAAACGTCGCCGCTTGAACATGGCGCTCTCATATCCATGCGAGGAAGGCGGGAGCGCGATCGGCGACCTCGTCACCGATAGTGCCCAGGATCCGCGCGGTGATGATCCATTAGGATCCATAAAGGGATCCGCGTCTGTTCAGTTGTGCGCACAAGGCGAATTGGGCAGCCGAGATGAATCTCGGCAATTGACGAGCAGCCTTTCGGCCTGCACCCAATCGTCCGAACCAGGGGCGAAGGAATCCATCAATCGCCGTTGCCGGTCCGCGCGCGCACGGCATGTTGCAGCCCTGCGATTTTCGGCGCGCAGTATGAAACAGATCTCTGAAAAAGGCCGCTGACGGAGGCGGCCTCCCTTTCGTCAGACGCTGAAAACGAGCGTGTATGCGAGGACTGTTGAAAGGACGCCCAAGGCAACAGTGGTGATTTTAAAAACGAGGACCGCGGTCAAGCTGCACCCTCCTATGATTCAAATCACCTGCATCCTACGCCTAAAGCACGATCGGGAAAAGTGCGCAGCAATTGTCCGGAAAGAATCATGCTCAAACAATAACCGAAAGGCGCGATGACGATTCATCCTCATCCCATCGCGCTTTGGCGATCCGGTGTGCCAGCAACTGCAGATTGCCGGGACCTATGGAAGCTGCCGCCGGCCGATACGGCCTTCGTGCTTGTAGAGGAGCACCCCGGATTGCCGGGCTTGGCGACGCACCGAACTGACCCGCCGTCCCAGGACCCTCGCTGCGTCCGCCGCGCTGATCCGATCCCGGGCCAAACGGGACAGGAGCGCCAGCTCCTCGGCGGTCCATTCAGACGCTACTTGTGGTTCTTTCCGGCCATCCATGCAGCGTGAAGGGTACATGACAAATGCTAATTCAATCGTTAACGGGCGCTAACCATGTTGTTCCAGGGTCGGAAGAAGCGGGTCCGCCTGCCGAATTTGGATGTGGCTGAACAGGACCAGGTGCCCGGGGCAAATCCGGATATATACCCTCTGGACATGTAGAACATTCCCGGTTACAGTACATATATACTGCGGGGAGGCGTTCCACATGGCCCAGAAGCCGAGCAAAATTCGCGAGTTTCAGAAGCGTTTCCCCGACGAAGATAGCTGCCTTACGCACCTGATGCGGACCCGGTTCGGGGAGCGCTTTACCTGCTTCAAGTGCCAGAAAGAGGCGACCTATTACCGGGTCAAGGCTCGCCGCTCGTTCGAGTGCGAGCACTGCGGCTATCAGGTCTATCCGACCGCTGGCACGCCGTTCGAAAAGACCCGCACCAGCCTCCGCGATTGGTTCTACGTCATGTTCCTGTTCTGCGAGACGCGGAACGGCGTCGCAGCAAAGGAAGTCGAGCGCCAGCTAGGCGTCACCTACAAGACGGCGTGGCGCATGTGCCATCTGATCCGCCTGTATATGGGCTACGTCGATGGCGACGCCCCAATGGGCGGCCCCGGCAAGACCATAGAGGTGGACGAGACGTTTATTGGCGGCAAGGACAAGCAGGGCAAAGACGATAAGGCGATTGTGATGGGCATCGTTGAGCGCGGCGGCGACGTTGTTACGCGCGTCGTGCAGGCTCGCTCCAAGGCCCATATCCTCCCGCACGTCGTGCGCTTCGTGAAAGAAGGCTCTCGCGTCCACACGGACGAGGCGTCGAACTTCAAGCTGTTGAGAGAGAAGTACGGTTACGATCACGAAGCCGTGGATCATTCGGCCAAGGAGTACGTGCGCGGCGACGTTCACACCAACTCAATCGAATCGTTCTGGTCTCAGGTAAAGCGCGGTATCAACGGGACTTACGTTTGGGTTTCGAAGAAGCACTTGCAGCTTTACCTTCGCGAGTTCGAGTATCGCCATAACTTGCGGAAGCAGCCGATGCTGATGTTCGAGCTTTTGTTGCAGGCTTTTCCCCGGGTACGGGTTGAGTGACCATCGCCTGCAAGAGTTGATCGAAGCGTTGCGATTTGGCGGATTTTGGCTTCACTTCGTAACTCCTACGTCTGCCTGTTCGTATTCAGCCCACTTCTCACTCAGTTGCCTTGATCTTCCAGGTACCCAAAAGTGCATCATTCGTGTGAATTTCCGCAATTGCTCAACCGTCTTTGGGCTGAGACTCGCTTTGGGGTCTTGATGATCTCGCACAAAATTTGAGGCTTGGGTGTTCAGAACCTCGATCAAATCTAAGTATCCAAACATCATTAAACGTCGTTCGGGAAGCTGCCAATTTTGTTCGGTGATGCCGGTGGTTTCCGCATAATCCGGCCATTTCAAAGCAAGTCTTGAAAAACTTTTGTCAGCTATGTCCACCTTCTCTTTGAGAAGAGCCGCTTGAGTTTGAAATTTTCCAGCATCAGGGGAGATCGCTTCCAGCGTGTGTTTGGCTTGATCGCGAACGTCCAATGCAGGGCCAGTGATCCAATCCTTGAAATCATCAATAGCACGGCGACGCCGTGCTAACTCGGAAGCTGAGAAGTGTTTCCTCACTATTCGATTTGGATCTGATTCCGACGGAGTTTCAGCCTGCTTTGGTGCTTGCGCAGGCTTATCCCCCAAGGCGATCATGGAAAGCCCCACAACTCCTAGGGCTATCGCACAAGCCAGCACCAGAATTCCAAAGCCCTGACGTCCCATCATGCCCGTCGCTATTGAAAACCAACTTTGAGAATATCCGTACCAGATCAGGCAGGCGGCTGCGCCGGCGCTTGAAATCCAGAAAATTACGCCAGCCAGCCACTTGCACTCGGGCCACCTCATAGGTGCGACCCCGGCTGAAATCTGGACGAAGAAGAAAAACAGAAGGGAGAAAAGCGCGCCGTCCATACCTGCCTCTTCAGCCCTCTAGGGCTAGTTGTGGCAGGCGAATCTGTACCCGATTTAGAGTACATGTTCAAAGGGTATATATCTGGGCAAATCCGCAAAAGAACATATTGCGAACCTAGAACAAATAGGGTACATTGATTTTATCGCCGAGCTGCCTCGCCAATTGTTTGTCCCTCACGCGAATCCTCGCCATAAGGAGCACGACCCAATGTCCGCCACTGCGCTGCGTATCGTCGAAGGATCTTCCATGGACAAGAGTAAAGCTCTGGCCGCCGCGCTCTCCCAGATCGAGCGCCAGTTCGGCAAGGGCTCGGTGATGAAGCTCGGCAAGAACGACCGGTCCATGGACATCGAGGCGGTGTCCTCCGGCTCGCTCGGGCTCGATATCGCGCTCGGCATCGGCGGCCTGCCCAAGGGACGCATCGTCGAGATCTACGGGCCGGAATCCTCGGGCAAAACCACGCTGGCGCTGCATACGGTGGCGGAAGCGCAGAAGAAGGGCGGCATCTGCGCCTTCATCGACGCCGAGCATGCGCTCGACCCGGTCTATGCCCGCAAGCTCGGGGTCAACATCGACGAGCTCCTGATCTCGCAGCCCGACACCGGCGAGCAGGCGCTGGAGATCTGCGACACGCTGGTGCGCTCGGGCGCGGTCGATGTGCTGGTGATCGACTCGGTCGCGGCGCTGGTGCCGAAGGCCGAGCTCGAAGGCGAGATGGGCGATGCGCTGCCGGGCTTGCAGGCCCGTCTGATGAGCCAGGCGCTGCGCAAGCTCACGGCCTCCATCAACAAGTCCAACACCATGGTGATCTTCATCAACCAGATCCGCATGAAGATCGGTGTGATGTACGGCTCGCCCGAAACCACGACCGGCGGCAATGCGCTGAAATTCTACGCCTCCGTCCGCCTCGACATCCGCCGCATCGGCGCGATCAAGGAGCGCGACGAGGTGGTCGGCAATACCACGCGCGTCAAGGTGGTGAAGAACAAGCTGGCGCCGCCCTTCAAGCAGGTCGAGTTCGACATCATGTACGGCGAGGGCGTCTCCAAGATGGGCGAGATCCTCGATCTCGGCGTCAAGGCCGGCATCGTCGAAAAGTCCGGCGCCTGGTTCTCCTATGACAGCCAGCGCCTCGGCCAGGGCCGCGAGAACTCGAAGGCATTCCTGAAGGCCAACCCTGATATCACCGCCAAGATCGAGACCTCGATCCGCCAGAACTCCGGCCTGATCGCCGAGCAGATTCTCGCCGGCACCCCCGAGCGAGACGCCGACGGCGAGGAGCCGGCGGACGAGTAAGCCTTACCGCGAAGAGTTTTCGCGAGGAGCGGGCGCTGAGGACGTTGAGTTGCCGACGTCATCGGCGCCCGTTTCGTTTTGCGCGAGGGGGGGCGCGCCGCCGCGGTCATCGATTCAACCTAAAGCCATTCCGCCATAGGTCGAAACCGTAGAGCGGATTAGCCGTGCGATGCGCGAAGCCATTGCCCGGTGTCATCCACCACTGTTCGCCTCTGCGGAAGCTGAAGCGGTGGGTTGCGCCGGCGGACCGTGCTTCGCACAGCCGCCCGCTAACCCACCCCACAATTCCCTTACTCCGCCGCTTCCGCGTAGTCGCTCACCGGCGGGCACGAGCACACCAGGTTGCGGTCGCCATAGACGTTGTCGACACGGCCCACCGGGCTCCAGTACTTGTCGGTGCGCGAGCTGCCCGCGGGGAAGCAGCCTTCGCTGCGGCTGTAGGCGCGATTCCAATCGTCATCCGCGATGTCGTGCACGGTGTGCGGTGCGTGACGCAGCGGGGATGCCTCGATCTTGAAGCGGCCGGCCTCGACCTCGGCGATCTCCTTTCGGATCGCGATCATGGCGTCGCAGAAGCGGTCCAGCTCAGCCCTGGATTCCGACTCGGTCGGCTCGATCATCAGCGTGCCCGGCACCGGGAAGCTCATGGTCGGTGCGTGGAAGCCGTAGTCGATCAGCCGTTTTGCGATATCGTCCACGGTGACGCCGCTTGTCGTCTTCAACGGACGCGGGTCGATGATGCACTCATGCGCGACGCGTCCCCTGGCGTTCTTGTAGAGCACCGGGAAGTGCGGATCGAGACGCGCTGCGATGTAGTTGGCGTTGAGGATCGCGATCTCGGTGGCGCGCTTCAGACCTTCGCCGCCCATCATCAGAATATAGATGTAGGAGATGGTGAGGATCGAGGCCGAGCCGAACGGCGCCGCCGAAACCGGGCCGACCGGAGCGTCAGCTTGCGTGACCGGATGACCGGGCAGGAACGGCTTAAGATGCGCCTTGACGCCGATCGGGCCCATGCCGGGGCCGCCGCCGCCATGCGGGATGCAGAACGTCTTGTGCAGATTGAGATGGCTGACGTCGGCGCCGTAGTCGCCGGGCCTGCTCAGGCCGACCTGCGCATTGAGGTTGGCGCCGTCGAGATACACCTGGCCGCCATGGCCGTGCACGATGTCGCAGATCTCGCGGATATGCTCCTCGAACACGCCGTGGGTCGAGGGATAGGTGATCATGATCGCGGCGAGGTCGTTCGAATGCTTCTCGGCCTTGGCGCGGAGGTCGTTGACGTCGACGTCGCCGTTCTTCTCGCAGGCGACCACCACCACGTCCATGCCGGCCATCGCGGCCGAGGCCGGGTTGGTGCCGTGGGCGGAGGAGGGGATCAGGCAGATCTTGCGATGCGCTTCGCCGCGCGCGAGATGATAGCCGCGGATCGCGAGCAGCCCGGCATATTCGCCCTGCGCGCCTGAATTCGGCTGCAGCGAGATCGCGTCATAGCCGGTGATGTCGCACAGCCACTTCTCCAGTCGCGCGAACAGCGCGTGATAGCCGGCGGCCTGCTCGCGCGGCACAAACGGGTGCAGCGTCGCAAACTCCGGCCAGGTCAGCGGCATCATCTCCGTGGTCGCGTTCAGCTTCATGGTGCAGGAGCCGAGCGGGATCATGGCGCGGTCGAGCGCGAGGTCGCGATCGCTGAGCTTGCGCATGTAGCGCAGCATCTCGGTCTCCGAGCGATGCGCATGGAAGACCGGATGGGTGAGGAACGAGGTGGCGCGCTTCAGCGTCTCCGGCAGCGCCTCGCGCGTCCCGGCGTCGATCTCGGCATAGGCGAGCGTGCCGCCGAAGGCGCGCCAGACCGCTTCCACCGTCGCAGGCGTCGTGGTCTCGTCGAGCGCGATGCGCAGAGCTGCATCACCGATGCCGAGATTGATCTTTTCGGAGGCGGCGCGCGCGACGATCTCGGCGCGCCTGGCGCCGGCATCGACGCTGAGCGTGTCGAAGAAGCTGTCGGACTGCGGCGCAAAGCCGAGCTTGCGCAGGCCGCTCGCGAGCACGGCGGTGCGGCGATGGACGCTGCGCGCGATCTGGATGAGGCCCTCGGGGCCGTGATAGACCGCATACATCGCAGCGATCACGGCGAGCAGCACCTGCGCGGTGCAGATGTTGGAGGTCGCCTTCTCGCGGCGGATGTGCTGCTCGCGGGTCTGCAGCGCGAGGCGGTAGGCAGGCATCCCGCGGGAATCGATGGAGAGGCCGACGATGCGGCCGGGCAGCGAGCGCTTGAGCGCATCGCGCACCGCCATATAGGCCGCATGCGGTCCGCCATAGCCCATCGGCACGCCGAAGCGCTGCGCCGAGCCGATCGCGATGTCGGCGCCCAACTCGCCGGGCGAGGCCAGCAGCGTCAGCGCCAGCAGGTCGGCGGCAACGATCGCAAGCGCGCCCTTGGCCTTCAGCGCCGCGATCGCAGGCCTGAGGTCGCGCAATGCGCCCGATGAGCCCGGATATTGCAGCAGCGCGCCGATTACGTCGGCGGTGTCGAGATCGGCGAGGGGATCGCCGACGATCAGGGTCCAGCCCAGCGGCTCGGCGCGGGTCCGCATCACAGCCAACGTCTGCGGATGCACGTCCTTGTCGACGAAGAAGGCCTTCGCCTTCACCTGCGAGTGCCGCTCCGCGAGCGCCATGGCTTCGGCCGCCGCGGTGGCTTCGTCGAGCAGCGAGGCGTTGGCGACGTCGAGCCCGGTGAGGTCGCAGATCATGGTCTGGAAGTTGAACAGCGCCTCCAGCCGGCCCTGGCTGATCTCGGGCTGGTAGGGCGTATAGGCCGTATACCAGGCCGGATTCTCCAGAATGTTGCGCTGGATCACCGCGGGCAGGATCGTGCCGGAATAGCCTTGGCCGATCAGCGAGGTGAAGACCTGGTTCTGGGCTGCGAGCTCGCCCATATGCGCGATCGCCTCGGTCTCGCTCAAGGGCTTGCCGAGATCGAGCGGGACGGCCTGCCGGATCGAAGCCGGCAGCGTCTCCGCCATCAGCGCGTCGACGCTTTTCGCGCCGACTGTTTCGAGCATTGCGTTGACGTCGCGCGCCGACGGGCCGATGTGGCGGCGAACGAAACTGGCGGCGGCGTCGCCGTTGGTCTTGCGGTGCGCGGTCATCATTGGGTCCTCGCTTCAGTTTTCGCTGTCATGCCCCGCCTAGTGCGCAATTGCGCACGGGGGCGGGGCATCCAGTACACGCAGGCGTCACGGCTTGAATCGAGAAGCCGCGGCGTACTGGATCGTCCGCCTTCGCGGACGATGACAGTGAGTGTGTGGAGACGGCTCGACTCATATCCTCAGGCCGTGTGCGCCTTGTAGGCGGCTTCATCCATGAGGCCGCCGAGCTCGCTTTTGTCGGCAATCTTGATCTTGAAGAACCAGGCCTTGCCCTGCGCATCCGAGTTCACCAGCGCCGGCTCGGCGACGAGCGCCTCGTTGGTCTCGAGCACCTCGCCTGAGATTGGCGCGTAGACGTCGGAGGCGGCCTTCACGGATTCCACGACGGCGGCGGCTTCGGCCTTCTTCAAGCTCCGGCCGATCTTGGGCAATTCGACGAACACGACGTCGCCGAGCTGCTGCTGGGCGTAGTCGGTGATGCCGACCGTGGCGGTATCGCCGTCGATCGCGAGCCATTCATGGTCGGAGGTGTACAGCGTCGTGGTCATGGTTGGTTTCCTGAAGCGGTGAGGTTTGGTTGAAAGCCGCGGGCTGGGTTCACCTCTCCCGCAGGGAGAGGTCGGATCGCATCGCAAGATGCGATCCGGGTGAGGGGTTCTGGTCTCACTGAGTGCTGCGGCCCCTCACTCGGATTGTCCCCGACGATGCTCCGCATCGCCAGGCACAACCCGACCTCTCCCCGCTGGGGAGAGGTGACCTCGGGGCCGCCGACTGTGCTCAATCTCATCATCCTCAGCGTTTGTAGGTGTTTTTCACGAAAGGCATCGCGACGACCTGCAGGGCCAGGCGCTGGCCGCGCACCTCGGCGTAGAGTTTCGTGCCGAGCGCGCTCAGGTTCGTGGGCACGTAGCCCATCGCGACCGGCGCATTCAGGCTCGGGCCGAAACCGCCCGAGGTGACCTTTCCGATCGGCTCGCCGCCGGCCTGGTCCGCAAACAGCAGCGCGCCCTCGCGCACCGGTGCGCGGCCTTCGGCGCGCAGGCCGACACGGCGGCGGGATGCGCCGTTGTCGAAATGCGCAAGGATCTTCCCGGCGCCGGGAAAGCCGCCGGCGCGCATCCCGCCGCTGCGGCGGCTCTTCTGCACCGACCATTCCAGCGCGGCCTCGACCGGCGTGGTCGCGGTGTCGATGTCGTGGCCGTAGAGGCAAAGCCCGGCTTCCAGCCGCAGGCTGTCGCGGGCGCCCAGGCCGATCGGCAGCACGTCCGGGTTTTCGAGCAGCATCTTGGTGAGGCGCTCGGCCTCCGTAGCGGGAACGGAGATCTCGAACCCGTCCTCGCCGGTGTAGCCGGAGCGCGAGACGAAGCACTTGATGCCGGCGACCTCATGCGGGCCGGCATCCATGAATGTCATCGACGGCGCCTCTGCACACAATTTCGCCAGCGCCGCTTCCGCCTTCGGGCCCTGCAGCGCGATCAGCGCGCGGTCGGCCAGAGAAACGATGACGCAATCGTCCGCGAGATGCGCGCGCAGATGCGCCTCGTCCGCTTCCTTGCAGGCGGCGTTGACGACCAGGAACAGGTGGTCGCCGAAATTGGCGACCATGAGATCGTCGAGAATCCCGCCTTCCGCATTGGTGAACTGGGCGTAGCGCTGCCGGCCCGGTGCAATCGCCACGATGTCCTGCGGCACCAGCCGTTCCAGCGCGCGGGCGGCGTCCTCGACCTTGCCCGACTTCGGGCGAAGCGCGAGCTGCCCCATATGGGAGACGTCGAACAGGCCGGCGGCGGCTCTCGTATGGAGGTGCTCCTTCAGCACGCCGGCGGGGTACTGCACGGGCATGTCGTAGCCAGCGAACGGCACCATCTTGCCGCCGAGGGACACATGCAGGGCGTGGAGAGGCGTCTGTCGGAGAGATTTCTGGTCGGCGGGTACTGGCATCACAGGGGTCCTCGGCGGTTCCCCGGGGACGATTCCCCGGGCCAACCAGTCGAAGCCCCATCTGTCGCTGTGCCTGAGAGTATTATCCCGTCGGCGGGCGCCACCCGGGTTCTTAGGCCCGTCGGCGCCTCTTTCCAGATGCTGTCAAAGCCACGCGGTCCTTTTGCCTGAGAGTTTCCGGGGCGGTTGCTCCTTCGGCGCCGGCACCAGTGCCGGTCTCTCCCGACGTGGCCGTACGATACAGATGGGTAAAGACCACAGGCCAGCCAAGCCTGTCAACGCGTCCACTCGTCCTATCAACGGGATTGCGCGGCTGCGGCAACCCTCTGATCTCCTTGCACAGTTTCTGGACACTGAAGCTGGCCTTGTCTAAAAGCGCTTTGGCCCGCAGATATCAGCCTTAACCTCTGGTTTGGATGGCAGGAAGCGGGTCCAAGCACACCCGATTGGATGAACATGAGCGGCGTCAACGAGATCAGGTCGACCTTTCTGAATTTCTTTGCCGAGAACGGCCACGAGATCGTGCCGTCCTCGCCACTGGTGCCGCGCAACGACCCCACGTTGATGTTCACCAATGCCGGCATGGTGCAGTTCAAGAACGTCTTCACCGGCGTCGAGAAGCGGCCCTACCAGCGCGCCACCACCTCGCAGAAATGCGTGCGCGCCGGCGGCAAGCACAACGACCTCGACAATGTCGGCTACACCGCGCGCCATCTCACCTTCTTCGAGATGCTCGGCAATTTCTCGTTCGGCGACTATTTCAAGGAGCGCGCGATCGAGCTTGCCTGGAAGCTGATCACCGCCGAGTTCGGGCTGAAGAAGGACAAGCTGCTCGTCACGGTCTACCACACCGACGACGAGGCGGCGGGCCTGTGGAAGAAGATCGCCGGCTTCTCCGAGGACCGCATCATCCGCATCCCGACCTCGGACAATTTCTGGGCGATGGGCGACACCGGCCCGTGCGGTCCGTGCTCGGAAATTTTCATCGACCGCGGCGAGCACATCTGGGGCGGACCTCCGGGCTCGCCCGAGGAGGACGGCGACCGCTTCCTCGAATTCTGGAATCTCGTGTTCATGCAGTACGAGCAGGTGACGAAGGAGGAGCGCGTCGGCTTGCCGCGTCCCTCGATCGACACCGGCATGGGCCTGGAGCGCATGGCCTGCATCCTCCAGGGCGTCGAGAGCGTGTTCGAGACCGACCTGTTCCGCAACCTGATCGATGCGACGGCCTCCGCGCTCGGCACCGGGCCGAACGAGCAGACCGTGGCCTCGTTCCGCGTCATCGCCGACCATCTGCGCTCCTCGGCCTTCCTCGTCTCGGACGGCGTGCTGCCCTCGAACGAGGGCCGCGGCTACGTGCTGCGCCGGATCATGCGCCGCGCGATGCGCCATGCGCAGCTGCTTGGCGCCAAGGAGCCGCTGATGCATCGCCTGGTCTGGGCGCTGGTCCGCGAGATGGGCCAGGCCTACCCCGAGCTGATGCGCGCGGAGAAGCTGATCGAGGAGACGATGCGGCTGGAAGAGACGCGCTTCCGCAAGACGCTGTCGCGCGGCCTGGCCATCCTCGACGAGAAGAGCGCGGGCCTGAAGAAGGGCGACATGTTCGACGGCGACGTCGCCTTCACGCTCTACGACACCTACGGCTTCCCGCTGGACCTGACGCAGGACGCGCTGAAGTCGCGCGGCATCGGCGTCGACCAGGCGGCATTCACCGACGCGATGGAGCGCCAGAAAGTGAAGGCGCGCGAGTCCTGGAAGGGCTCGGGGGAGGCGGCTTCCGAGGCGATCTGGTTCCCGCTGCGCGAGAAGCTGGGTGCGACCGAATTCCTGGGCTACGAGACCGAGAGCGCCGAGGGCGTGGTGTCCGCGCTGGTGAAGGACGGCCACGAAGTCGCCAGCCTCAAGGCCGGCGAGACGGGCGCGATCGTGCTCAATCAGACGCCGTTCTATGCGGAGTCCGGCGGCCAGGTCGGCGACACCGGCGTGCTGACGGGTGAGGGCGGCATCAAGTTCCGCGTCACCGACACGCAGAAGAAGCTCGGCGATCTCTTCGTCCATGTCGGCACGCTGGAGAGCGGCGAAATCAAGCTCGGCACCGCGCTGCAGCTCGAGGTCGATCATAGCAGGCGCTCCTCGATCCGCGCCCATCACTCGGCGACGCATCTCATTCACGAGGCGCTGCGCCAGGTGCTCGGCGATCACATTGCCCAGCGCGGCTCGATGGTCGCGCCCGACCGCCTGCGCTTCGACTTCGTGCACCCGAAGCCGATCACGCCGGAGGAACTGTCCCGCATCGAGGACATCGCCAACGACGTGGTGCTGGAGAACGACGAGGTCACGACCCGCATCATGGGCGTGGACGAGGCCCGCGAGGCCGGTGCACGCGCGCTGTTCGGCGAGAAATACGGCGATGAGGTCCGCGTCGTCTCGATGGGCAGGACCGCGCGCGAGCGCGGCGCCAACGCGCTCGGCTGGTCGGTCGAACTCTGCGGCGGCACCCACGTGAAGCGCACGGGTGACATCGGCCTGATCACGCTGACGGGCGAAGGCGCGGTCGCTTCGGGCGTGCGCCGCATCGAGGCGCTGACCGGCAATTATGCGCGCCGGCATGCCAACGAGACCATGGCGCTGGCGAAGACCGCGGCGAACGAGCTGCGCACCTCCCTCGACGACGTGCCGGCGCGCATCGCAGCGCTCATGGAGGATCGCAAGAAGCTCGAGCGCGAGCTCTCCGACGCCCGCAAGAAGCTCGCGATGGGCGGCGGCGCCTCCGCCGGCAACGGCGCCGCGGCGGGCGTGCGCGAGGTCGGTGACGTCAAGCTGATGGCGCGTGCCGTGGAAGGCATCGAGATGAAGGATCTCAAGAGTCTCGCTGATGACGGCAAGAAGCAGATCGGCTCGGGCGTCGTCGCCATCGTCGGCGTCACCGAGGACGGCAAGGCCGGTGTGGTCGTCGGCGTCACGCAGGACCTCACCGCGCGCTTCAATGCCGTGAACCTCGTCCGCATCGCCTCTGAGGCGCTCGGCGGCAAGGGCGGCGGCGGCCGGCCCGACATGGCCCAGGCCGGCGGTCCCGATGGCGCCAAGGCGGCGGCCGCGCTCACCGCGATCGAAAAAGCGATGGCGGGCGCTTAAGTCGCCATGGCCCCCGTTCCGCGAGGACGTGGGCTTCGCGATCCCGAATTTCGGGATCGCCTCTACGATTTGCTGGAGCACGATCCGCTGGCCTATTCGGTCGGGTCGCGCTTCATCCAGCTGATCATCGGGGTCATCGTGCTCAATGTGGCCGCGATGATCCTCGCATCGCTGCCGGAGCTCGATGCGCAGTTCGGCACGCTGTTCGCAGGCATCACCGTCCTGTCTGTGATCGTGTTCGCGCTGGAATACGCGGCGCGGCTGTGGACGGTGGCGGGGCACACCCAGCGCAAGGGCTCCGCGCTGGCCGACCGGCTCGGCTACGCCTTCTCCGCGCTCGGCATCATCGATCTGATGGCGTTCCTGCCTGCGGCAATCGTGCTCGCCACCGGCGGGCATGCGACGCTGGCCGCGCTCGGCGTGCTGCCGTTCTTCAAGCTGATCCGCTATTCGCCGGCGATGCGCTCGCTGCTCGCCGCCGTGCATGCCGAGCGGCGGGCGCTGATCGGCTGCATCGTCATCCTGATCGGCGCGGTGCTGACCTTCGCCTCGCTGCTCTACGCCATCGAGCGCGATGTGCAGCCGGACAAGCTCGGCACCATTCCTCAGGCGATGTGGTGGGCGATCGTCACGCTCGGCACGGTCGGCTATGGCGACGTCGTGCCGGTGACGCCGCTCGGCAAGTTCGTCTCCACCTTCGCCATCGTCGCCGGCTTTGCCATGATCGCGCTGCCGGTCGCGATCATCTCGACCGCATTCGCCGAAGAGGTGAAGCGGCGCGATTTCGTCGTCACCTGGGGCATGCTTGCGCGGGTGCCGCTGTTCTCGCATCTGTCGGCCGCGGAGATCGCCGACATCATGCGGCTGCTCCGCGCGCGCACCATCGAGCAGGGCGAGATCCTGGTGCGGCGGGGCGATGTCGCCTCGTCGATGTATTTCATCACCGCCGGCGAGGTCGAGATCGCGCTGCCGAGCCAGCATGTGCGGCTCGCCGACGGCACCTTCTTCGGCGAGATCGCGCTGCTGCACAAGACAAAACGCAGCGGCACGGTGACGGCGACCCGCAAGACCCGGCTGCTCGTGCTCGACGCCCAGGACTTCCACGCTTTGATCGCGCGCATGCCGACGCTCGCCGACCATGTCCACAACACCGCCAAGGCAAGGCTTGCCGATGCCGGCGATCTCGCGCTGGCGGAGCTGGCGCAGGCGGAGAAGAACGACGCCGACCGCTGAGCGGTCAGCCTTTCTTCAGGAAAACATAATCCGCCGTGTAGGGCACGCTCTTGAATTCGCCGGCCTTCTCGCAAGCGCCGTAGAGCTCGCCGCCATGGGTGTTGATGCGCTGGACGGTCGTGACCGGCGTGAGAATGCCGCTGCCGCGGCGGGAGGCGACCTCCAGCTTCAGCCAGGGGATATCGGCAGCCGTCGCGCCCGGCGCATTGCCAACGGCCTTGCCGGTTACGGCGCTGCCGTCGGCGAGCTCCCAGTTCGGACCAGCATAGTGCCGGCCGATCGTCTTGCCTTCGGCGAGCAGCGTCGCGATCGGCTCGCGGAAGGCCCAGGCGAGCTTGCCGTCGGGGCTGGCCTTGCACTCGTAGACCTGTGCGCCCTCGGCGTGGACGCTGAGCACGGCGGTCTCGCCCGGTGCGGCGATGGCGTCGGGGACAGGCTCCGCAGCCCCGGCCGGTCCGATCAGGGCCGCGAGCATCAGCGTGGAGGCGGCAAGCTTGATGAACATGGTGGTCTCCGCAAAGGGGCCTGAAAGACAACGGGCCGCGCTTTGAGGCGCGGCCCATGATGATGTCTGCCGGTCGGGCGAAAATGCCGGCGGCTTACGCCAGTTCTTTCGTCAGGTTCTCGGCGACCTTGTCGAGGAAGCCGGTGGTCGAGAGCCAGCGCTGGTCGGCGCCGACCAGGAGCGCGAGGTCCTTGGTCATGTAGCCGGACTCGACGGTGTCGACGCAGACCTTCTCGAGCGTGTTGGCGAACTTCGCCAGCTCGGCATTGTTGTCGAGCTTGGCGCGGTGGGCGAGGCCACGGGTCCAGGCGAAGATCGAGGCGATCGAGTTGGTCGAGGTCTCCTTGCCCTTCTGGTGCTCGCGGTAGTGCCGGGTCACCGTGCCGTGGGCGGCTTCGGCTTCCACGGTCTTGCCGTCGGGAGTGAGCAGCACCGAGGTCATCAGGCCGAGCGAGCCGTAGCCCTGCGCAACCGTGTCGGACTGCACGTCGCCGTCGTAGTTCTTGCAGGCCCAGACATAGCCGCCGGACCATTTCAGCGCCGAGGCCACCATGTCGTCGATCAGGCGGTGCTCGTAGGTCAGGCCCTTGGCCTCGAAGTCCTTCTTGAACTCGCGGTCGAAGATGTCCTGGAAGATGTCCTTGAAGCGGCCGTCATAGACCTTGAGGATCGTGTTCTTGGTCGACAGGTACACCGGGTAATTACGGAGCAGGCCGTAATTGAGCGAGGCGCGGGCGAAGTCGATGATGGAGTCGTCGAGATTGTACATCTCCATGGCGACGCCGGCGCCGGGCGCCTTGAACACTTCCTTCTCGATCACAGTGCCGTCCTCGCCGACGAACTTCATCGACAGGGTGCCCTTGCCCGGGAACTTGATGTCGGTGGCGCGGTACTGGTCGCCATAGGCGTGACGTCCGATGATGATCGGCTTGGTCCAGCCGGGAACAAGGCGCGGCACGTTCTTGCAGATGATCGGCTCGCGGAAGATCACGCCGCCGAGGATGTTGCGGATGGTGCCGTTCGGCGACTTCCACATCTGCTTGAGGTTGAACTCCTTCACCCGGGCTTCATCCGGGGTGATGGTGGCGCACTTCACGCCGACGCCGACCTTCTTGATCGCCTCGGCGGCGTCGATGGTGACCTGATCGTTGGTGTGGTCGCGGTATTCCATCCCCAGGTCGAAATAGAGCAGCTCGACATCCAGGAACGGGGTGATCAGCTTGTCCTTGATGTACTGCCAGATGATCCGGGTCATCTCGTCGCCATCGAGCTCGACGACGGGATTGGATACCTTGATTTTTGCCATGATCGGGGAAGCCTCTTGGGAACGGCGCTTTTGGCGCGCCACGGGAATATCCGCCGCCTCTTAGCACCGCCGCGCGGCGGGCGAAAGCCAAGGGATTATGCACTTTTAGCTCATCCAGCTTCCGCAGATGGGGAGCGGCCAGCCGGGCCGTAGCCGGGCCGGGGCTCGCGTTCCAGGCGAGATTCAAAAGTCGAATCCAACCCGTTATTTCCCTTGAGAATTTCGTCAGGACAGGCAAACGACAGGCGGGCGGGGCGGCCGGAAGGCGCGGCTTGAATCAATTCCTGAGAGCGCCTGGCCAGGGCCTTGAGAGACAGTGTGAAAGCGAAGCGAGATGTCGGGGACTGACAAGAGCAAGGCGGGTCTATCCCTCGACGGTCCCATCGTCATCCTGGTCGAGCCGCAGCTCGGCGAGAACATCGGCATGGCCGCGCGCGCCATGGGCAACTTTGCTCTCGGCCGGCTTCGCATCGTCAACCCCAGGGACGGCTGGCCCAACATCGCCGCCCAGCGCGCCGCGGCCGGCGCCGACCACATTCTGGAAAAGGTCGAATTGTTCGACACGGTGGAGCAGGCGGTCGCCGACCTCGACCTCTTGTTCGCCACCACCGCGCGCCCCCACGACCAGGCCAAGCCCGTGGTCGGGCCGGAAGCCGCAGCCAGCGAGATCGCCGGGCACGTCGCGACCGGCGGCAGGTGCGGCATCCTGTTCGGCCGGGAGCGCTGGGGGCTGACCAACGAGGAGGTCGGGCTTTCCAACCGCATCATCACCTTCCCGGTCAATCCGGGCTTTGCCTCGCTCAACCTCGCCCAGGCCGTGCTGCTGGTCGGCTACGAATGGTTCAAGCGCGCGACCTCGGGCGCGCTGCCCCACGCCATGCCGGAGCGCTCCGAGCGCGCTTCGCAGCACCAGATGCAGGCCTTCTTCGACAATCTCGTGCGCGAGCTCGACAAGGTCGAATTCCTGCGCCCGGCCGAGAAGCGCGACACCATGCTGGTGAACCTGCGCAACATCTTCACCCGCATGGAGCCGACCAAGCAGGACATGCACACCCTGCACGGCGTGATCATGGCGATCGCCGAAGGGCGCAAGGGCCCGGCCAAAGGCGGCGTGCTCGACGGCGAGCAGGCCACGCGCCTGCGCGCGCTCTTGGCTGAGCACGGGCAGGGCGGCGGCGTCCCCGACAGCGGCTCCACCGTGCGCGGCCTCGCCCGCCTGCTTCGCCGCAACCCGACCGACGCCGAGCGCCTGCTCTGGCAGGCGCTCACGCGCGACCGCCGCTTCGCCGGCCAGTTCAAGCGGCAGACTCCGGTCGGCCGCCACATCCCGGATTTCGTCTCCTTCCCGCACCGTATCGCGATCGAGCTGGTCAACCCGGGCGAGGGCGAGGCGATTGCGGCAGACCGCGCGGGCCGGCGGACCTGGCTCGAGGCGCGGGATTATCGCGTGCTCGACCTTCGGGCAGTGGACGTGGAGCGCGATCTGGAGGCGGAGCTGATCCGGCTGCAGGGGATGATGGGGCAGGGCGCATAGAATCGCGCCAGTCTCGTAGGATGGGCAAAGACGAGCGTGCTCACCAGCTTGAGCGATGAGGCCGACAGAAGTCGTGGGCACGGCGCTGCGCGCTGCCCACCTTGCAGAGGGTGATGGTGGAGTGGGTTTGAGCGTTGGCCAGACTGACCCGCCGCGTGCAAGGCCGCAATCAAGGGTTGTGCAGAGACAAGATTGGTTGCTATGAAGTCCCCGGGAATTGAGTGGGGACGACATGTTTGGGATTGTGGGCCGCGCACAGGTTTGTGCGGCAGCAAGCTTCGGTGTTGTGGCGCTGAGTGTCCTGCTCGATATATCAGGCGCTCGTGCTGAAATGCCGCTGGCCGCCAAGTGCAACGCGGTCGGGAATGTCAGCGTCGATGACCGCATTGCGGGCTGCACCGCAATTATCCAGGCGGCGACGGGCATCCAGCAAGGCGTCGTCATGGCGCTCTTCCGCCGCGCCATGTTCTACCGCCAGAAGGGTGAGATCGATCTTGCGATCGCGGACTACGACCAGATCATCGAGCGCGATCCGGACAATGTGAACGCGCGCCTTTATCGAGCTTCCACATACGTCCAGAGACGCGACAACGAAGCCGCGCTTGCGGATTACGACAAGGTCATCGAGCTCGATCCCAGGAATACCTATGCGTATCTTGGGCGTGCGCGGCTGTACGTGACGGACGATGTCGATCGCGCCATCGCCGACTATGACCGGGCCCTTCTGGTCCATCCGGACAATGTCCATGCCTATATCGGCCGCAGCTTTGCCTATGAGACAAAGGGCGAGTCGGATCGCGCCTTAGCCGATTGTGCGCGAGCGATCGAGATCGGCCCAAACCATTGGATCGGCCAATTCTGCCGGGCCGACATCTATCTCGCACGGGGCCAGACCGATCTTGCATTGGCCGACTTCGACCGCGCGGTCCAGCTCAACCCGAAGGACCCGCGGCCCTATATCGGCCGTGCCAGAGTTTTTCAGGTCCGAGGCGATTTCGCAAAGACATTGTCGAACATCGACCTGGCGATCGAAATCAATCCCAATAACCCCGCATTCCATCGCTTGCGTGGGGCCATCCACTTCCAGTCCGGCCATTTGACGGAGGCACTTGCCGACCTCCGTCGATCGAGCGAACTGAATCGGAAGGATGCCTATACGCAGCTGTGGTTCGATCTCGCGCAGCGAAAGAGCGGCAGCGGGAGTGAGCTCGGTGAAGCCGCAAAGCTGATTGATCCGTCACGTTGGCCCGCGCCCATCGTTCGCTTCTTTCTGGGAGAGATGACTTTCGAAGCCTTGCTCGAGTCCGCGCAAGACAATTCCACGCGGAAGACAAGGGAGCAGGTCTGCGAAGCGAACTTCTATGCAGGCGAGCTGGCGCTGGAGCAGGGAGCTGATCAAGCCGTGCGGCTGCTGCGCGCCGCCGCGGACGAATGTCCGAAGCGCTTTGTGGAATGGGCCGCAGCGAAGGCCGAGCTTCACAAGCTGGAGACGCAGCCCTGATCCCAAGCAGTCTCGTAGGGGTGGGCGTGCCCGCTTGAGCGATGAGGCCGGCAGAAGTGGGTAAGGCGCTACGCGCCCTTGCCCACTCTGCGGCCCTTCCTTTTGATCGGCAGCGAATCGCGTCCAATGCAACAGACGCCCCGGTGCCGCTCAGCGCTGAAACACAACCTTGCCGCCGACGATGGTCATGTCCACCTTGATGTCCTTGATCTGGTCCTCCGGCACGGCGGTGTAGTCCGCGGAGAGCACCACCATATCTGCCAGCTTTCCCGGTTCGATCGTCCCTTTGCGGGTTTCCTCGAACGTATAGCGCGATGCCGCGCTGGTGTAGAGCCGCAGGGCCTGCTCGCGCGTAATGGCCTCTGCCGAGCCGTAGACGTTTCCGTTGGGATCCTTCCGGGTCACCATGACGTACATGTTGAGGAAGGGGTTGATCGGGTTGACCGGAAAATCCGTGCCGGCGCCGAGGCTGTTGAGCCCCATCTTTTCGATCAACGTCCTGGTCGGTACGGCGCGGTCAGCAGTCGCTTTCCCGAGAAATCGTTCGACCGTTGCCGCCTTGTCCCACATGAAGGCATTCTGGAAATCGACACGAACTCCCAGCTTTTGCGCACGCTCCATCTGTTCTGGCCGGATCAGGCTGGCGTGAATGAGGACGAAGCGGCGGTCGCGGATCGATTTTTCCTTGTCCACCGCCTCGAAGGCATCGAGCACCTGATCGATACCGAGGTCGCCCACCACGTGGACACCGACCCGCCAATCATACCGGTTGCAGATGGAGATGAGTTGCTTCAGCCGCTCGGGCGTCTGCTGGGCCACGCCGTGATAGTTGTCATGTGAATCGGGATAGACGTCGCGCATGAGTGCTGTCTTCAGCGTCATGCCGCCGTCGTAGAAGATCTTGATGCCGGCGAACTTCAGCCAATCGTCGCCAAAACCAGAAGAGGCCCCATTGCCTGACATGATGGCTTCCCATGCGGTCAGGTCGGCTGGCGGCTCCGGTCGAAACATCACGCCGGTGCGCAACGTGGCCTTCCCGGCTGCGACGACCTTCTGCAGCGTACGGATGTCGCGTGGTTCTGTCGCGCCTTCGATCACGCTCGTGATGCCGAAGCTATTCAGCGCGCCTGCGGCAATGGTGAATTGCCGCATTTCGTCGTCTTCCGTCCAGGGCGGAACGGCCTTCTCGACCCGATCGATCGCCGTCTCCACCAGCAGGCCGGTCAATTCACCCGCTGCGTCGCGCTCAAACTTTCCCCCATTCGGGTCCTCGGTGGTCTTGTCGATCCCGACCCGCTGGAGAGCCATGGTGTTCGCCATCGAGAAATGCCCGACGGTGCGAAGATAGACCGGATTGTCCGGAGCGACGCTGTCGATCTCCTGCCTCGTCAGATAGCGCTTCTCGGCCAATTGTGACGGCGGATGCCACGCGCCACCGACGATCCACTCGCCCGGCTTTTTCTTCGCAGCGAATGCCTTGATCGCCGCGAGCGCTTCGGCGACCGTCTTGGCTCTGGCCATGATGACCACATAATCGCCAAGGCCGGCAGCCTTGAAGTGAGTGTGGGTGTCGATCAATCCGGGGACGACGGTCTTGCCGGCCAGATCGATCACGCGGGTCCGGGCGCCTGCAAGCGCCCTTACCTCAGCACTGGTTCCGGTTGCGAGGATCTTTCCGTCTGTGACGGCGACTGCTTCCGTCACCGTTGATCGCTCATCCAGCGTCAGAACCTTTCCATTTACGAGGACGACGTCAGGTGCGTTTAGCTCCGGCCGCTGCGCCTCGGCATTTGCGATGCCGGCAATCCACATGCTCGCGGCAAGGATTGCAGATGCGGTTGACTTGCGAACCATGACGTCCCCTTGAATCTTGCTTTTGCCGGACGGAGATTTTCAACGGTATCTTCGATTGAACATGGGTTCAACGCTTCTCCATGCCTGGCAGCGTCCACATGATGGGCAAAGTGGGTCGCGCGTTGGGTCAGACTGGTCGGGCAGTGGCGTCATCGAAGCGGGCGGATGCGGCGACGACGGCGGCAAGCAGCGCAGAGATCAGGATGATGGCCAGTGCGGCTGTCCACCCATAGGTCTCAACTGCACTTCCAACGGCGACAGGTCCGGCCACCTGGCCGAGATTGCTGCCCTGCATCACCAGGCCGGTGACCACAGGAATGAGTGCGGCGGATGGCGCGAGCAACGGGATTGATGAGATCAGGACGGCCGGGATCAGGCCGCCCACCGCCGCGAACAGGATGCACAGCGCACATTCGTCACGGTGGCGGAATGCGGGAGCTTTCGGTCGGCCGCCGTTCGGCTGTCCCGTGTTCAGTCCGCCATCAGCCATGCCATTGCGAATCTGGAGGCCGAACTGGGCCTTGCGCTATTCGATCGTACGGGGCACCGGCCGGTACTGACGCCTGAGGGGCAGTCGCTGCTCGCGAACGCACGTGACATTCTCCTCAGAGTCGATGCGATGCCGGCGAGAGCCCGGGGCCTTGGCGAGGGGGGCGAACTCGAGCTTCCGTTGACCGTCGATACATTGTTTCCGATCGGCATGGTTGGCGCGGCATTGACGAAAATGCGCGCTGCCTATCCCTCGGTTTCGATCAGGCTTGCAGTCGAGCCGCTGGGTGGACCGATCGCGTCGCTGATCGATAAGCGCTCGCTGGCGATCGTGGTAGGCGAGGATTTCCGCGACCCGCGGATCGCACTCGAGGCGATCTCGTCGGTCGAGCAGGTTGCCGTCGTTTCCGTTGAGCACCCATTGGCAAGGCGGCAATCGCGCAACACGATCAGCCTTCAGGATCTGGCGGATCATCTGCAGATCGTTTTGTCCGATCCGACACCGTTGACCGAGGGACGCATGTTCGGTGTTCTTTCGCCCCAGACCTGCCAGGTCACCAATCAGGACACCAAGCACGCGATGATTCTCGCAGGGCTCGGCTGGGGCCGCCTGCCGTCCTGGCAGGTGGAGCGCGATCTGAGGGAAAGGCGCCTTGTGCGCCTTGCCACCACCGCCTTCGGACGACGCAGCCAGGTTGCCGCAGAAGCCTATCTCGCGCACCGGCTGGACGAGCCGTTCGGACCAGCCGCGCTGGCCTTTCGCCAGGCCTTGATGCAGATGGCCGAGGCCTAGACGCGTGATGATGAGGTGGATCGCTGCCTCATGGGTCCTACCACCTGTGTAGAGAAGCGGATACGCCCATCCAAATCCTGACGTGACCGCTGAAGGGACGGGGTCGGTTGCGTTTCCCTAGCCGTCCCTACGGACTCACACCGCCTCGAGCTGCTCCGCCGCCCGCTTCTTCTTCGCCTTGGACTGGCCGAGCAGGGGGCTTGCCGTGAGTGCCGCCGTATCGGCGACGCCCGGGTCGCGTGAGATCATGGCCGCGACGATGGCGCCGTCGATGAGGAGGCCGAGCTGGTGGGCCAGCACCGCAGGCTCGGTCGAGCCGAGCTCGCCGGCCAGCTTCTCGATATGGCCGAGCACGATCTTCTTGTGCTTCAGCGCGATGTTGCGAAACTGCTTGGCGTCCTTGTCGTGCTCGCCGACCGCATTGATGAAGGGGCAGCCGTAGAAGCGCTCCTCGGCAAACCAGCTCTTCAGCGCGGGAAAGATGCGCGTGAGTTTCGCCTGCGCATCGCCGCCGCCCTGCTCCATGGCGCCGATGAACCATTCGCGCCACTGCTTGCCCTCGCTTTCCAGCACGGCATTGACGAGATTGGTCTTGGAGCCAAACAATTTATACAGCGTGGTCTTCGCGGTGCCGGCTTCCTCGATGATCGCATCGATGCCGGTGGCGTTGATGCCGTTCTTGCAGAACAGATGCGTCGCGGCACTGAGCAGGCGCCCACGCGCGGATTCGTCGTCGCCTGCGCCAGCGTGAGGCGAGTTCGAATTCTTCTTCGATGACGTCTTTGCCATAAGCTGCAACTTAATCGCAGCTGCATCACATCAGCAAGTCGCATCTGATTGGCGCCGAAAAGATTCGCATCCGCCCACGCATCTGCTCCGCCTTTGGGCAGGAGGGGGCTGATCAATCCGCAGGCAGCGACGCTTAAACGGCTCCAATGCTTCGCATTTCGCTTTTGGCCGCTTCTGGCACGCTCCATGCAAGGAAACAGACCGTTCGGTATCCTACCGATTTCCACTTCTGCCAGGGAGAAGACTGATGACTGCCGTCGTTCAAAAGACAGTGCTGACGGGGTGCCTCGCGCCCATCGACAAGAATGGGCTCGAGCAACTGATCGCCAACGGCAAGGCGAATCCGAAGGTCATCAAGACCTTGAAGTGCAAGACGGTCGCGGAAGGTAAATTCCGCCACGCCAACTACATCCGCAACCTGCCGCCCTACATCGTCGACGAGCCGCCGGGGCTGCTGGGCGACGACACCGCGCCCAATCCGTCCGAAGCCTCGCTCGCCGCGCTCGGCTCCTGCCTCGCGGTCGGCCTCCACGCCAATGCCGTGCACCGCGGCTGGATCGTCAACAAGCTCGAGCTGGAGCTCGAAGGCGATCTCAACATCACCGCGGTCTGGGGCACCGGCGACATCACCGACAAGCCCGTTGGATTCACCGATGTCCGCGTCAAGGTCGACATGGAATGCGAGGGCGTCTCGCCGGACGAGATCAACGCGCTGGTCACGCATGTGAAGAAATGGTCGCCGGTCGCCAACACCTTCACCCGCCCCGTCAATCTCGAAGTCGGCATTTAGCTGCAAGCAGGACAAGGTGCGGGAGACGATCATGGGTTCACTGGCTTTATCGCAGGCCGCAGTTCTGGATCAGCCCGCACCGTCCATTGCGGGCGAGGTGGCGCGGATCGCGCGCGAGCAGCTCGCGCCGCTCGCCGCCGGCATTGACGACGGTACGGTTTATCCGGCCGAGGTGCTGCGCAAGTTCGGCGCGGTCGGAGCGTGGGGCAGTCACGTGCCTCACGAAGGGCCCGCCGATCTGCGCTGCGCCATCCAGGCGATGGCCGCGATTGGGGAAGTCTGCGGGGCCACGGCTTTCATGGCCTGGTGCCAGGACACCCTGGTCTGGTACGCGGCAAACTCGACGAACCTGAAGCTCGCCAAACGCTTCGGCGATGCCTTCTCGACGGGGCGCGTGCTCGGCGGCACCGGACTCTCCAACCCCATGAAGAGTTTCTTCGGCATCGAGAAATTGAAGCTGAAGGGGCGCAAGGTCGAGGGCGGCTATATCGTGCGCGGCGCGCTGCCCTGGGTCTCCAATCTCGGTCCCGACCATTATTTCGGCACCATCTTCGAGCGAGAGGACGATCAGGGCATCGCAAGTGGCGAGCCCGGCATCGCAGGTGGCGAGCCGGGTACTGTGATGTTCCTGGCCGACTGCTCGGACCCTGCGATCACGCTGACGCCGTGCAAGCCGTTCCTCGCCATGGACGGCACCGGCACCTATGGCGTGCAGTTCCGCGACGCGTTCGTGCCGGATGATCTGATCCTGGCCGATCCTGCCGGGCCCTTCGTCAAGAAGATCCGCGCCGGCTTCATCCTGCTCCAGGCCGGCATGGCGCTCGGCCTCATCAAGGATTGCATCAACATCATGGACGAGGTGGGCAGTCCCCTCGGTCATATCAACCGCTATCTGCCGCAGCAGCCGGTGCATTTCCGCGATCTCGCCGCCGAGCTCGAGGCCGAGACCATGGCGCTGGCGCGCGATCCCTACAACGAGGAGGAAACCTACTGGCGCAAGGTGATCGCGCTGCGGCTTCGCGCCGGCGAGGCCAGCGTCGCGGCGGCGCATGCGGCGATGCTGCATTGTGGCGCGCGCGGCTACCTGAAGAGCCACCGCGCGCAGCGGCGCATGCGCGAGGCCTATTTCGTCGCGATCGTCACGCCTGCCACCAAGCAGCTGCGCAAGATGCTCGTCGACACCTGAGCTTCACGAGTCCACCCCGAAGACCACCTAACCTCAACGGAGAGGCTGCCAATGACGGACGTTCTGATCTCTGCCAGCGAACTTGCCGATCTCTTGAAGACCGAACCGTGTGTCGTGATCGACACCCGCAATCCCGACGCCTATGGCGCCGGGCACCTGCCCAATGCCGTGAACGTGCACGACATCTTCACGTTCCTTGCGACCTCGACGCCCGAGGGCATCAGCGAGCTGAAGAGCAAATTCGCCGACGCTTTCGGCGCCGCCGGTCTCTCCGGCAAGGAAACGGCCGTGGTCTACGAGCAGTCGATGAACTCCGGCTTCGGCCAGTCCTGCCGCGGCTATTATCTCCTCACCATGCTCGGCTATCCCAAAGTGAAGGTGCTGCACGGCGGCTTCGATGCCTGGGAAGCCGCGGGCTTGCCGGTGACCAAGGACGTTCCGACCCCGGTGAAGGCCTCGTTCCCGATCGTGCCTGAAGCGGGCGAGATCCTGATCGATGCGAAGACCATGCTCGCCGCCGTCGGCAAGCCGGGCATCGCGATCCTCGACGTGCGCGACGTCGACGAGTGGATCGGCGACAGCTCTTCTCCCTATGGGAAGGATTTTTGCCCGCGCAAGGGCCGCATTCCCGGCGCCGTGTGGCTGGAATGGTACCGCATGATGAAGCCGACGGCCGAGGGCCCGCGCTTCAAGTCCAAGGACGAGATCCTTGCCGAATGCGCCACCGTCGGCATCTCGCAGACGACGCCGGTCTACCTCTACTGCTTCAAGGGCGCGCGCGCCTCGAACACGTTCCTGGCGCTCAAGAACGCCGGCGTGAAGGACGTGCGGATGTATTTCGGCTCCTGGAACGAATGGTCGCGCGATCCGTCGCTGCCGATCGAGCAGGGATTGCCGGTCGCAACGGGTGTCACGACCAAGGCGGCGTGAGCGCGCGCCTCGTCCTTCGAGACGACCGCTTCGCGGTCTCCTCAGGATGAGGCTAAGCGGCATCGGTGCGTGTTGAAACTGCTGCCGCGCACTCCGCCCTCATCCTGAGGAGCCCGCCTAAAGCGGGCGTCTCGAAGGATGCGTTGCCCGCGGACGAGGCGCAATTCCCAGCGCCTTGATCCGCGAGGCCAAGGTGGTCGGCTTGACGTCGAGCATCTCGGCGGCACCGCTGGGGCCGAACACCTTGCCTGCGCAGGCTTCGAGTGCAGCCAGGATATTGGCGCGCTCGTGGTCGCGCATCTCGGATGAGGTCATGACCGTCGGGCGCGCATCGGCCTTCGGGCGTGCGGCGCCGGTCAGAACTTGCGCGCCGGAGCCGTCGGGCAGATCGATGCGCAGACGGCCGTTCTGGGACAGGATCGCAGCGCGCTCGATCACATTCTGCAATTCGCGGACATTGCCGGGCCAGTCGTAGCGGGTCAGTCGCCGCGCATCGCCCTCGGACAGACGCAGGTTCGACTTCAGCGCCTTGCCCTCGCGCGTCAGGAAGTGCTGGGCGAGCAACGGAATATCCTCGCGCCGTTCGCGCAAGGGGACGGTCTCGATCGGGAACACGTTGAGGCGGAAATAGAGGTCCTCGCGGAAACGGCCGCGCTGGACTTCCTGCTTGAGGTCGCGATTGGTCGCGGCGATGACGCGGACGTCGACCGCGCGCGTGCGCGCCTCGCCCACGCGCTCGAAATGGCCTTCCTGCAACACGCGCAGCAGCTTGCCCTGGAGCTCGAGCGGAATTTCGCCGACCTCGTCGAGGAACAGCGTGCCGCCGTCGGCGAGCTCGAAGCGGCCGATGCGATCGCGGGTTGCGCCGGTGAAGGCACCGCGGACATGGCCGAAGAACTCGCTCTCGAACAATTCGCGGGGGATCGCGGCGCAGTTGACCCGGATCAGCGGCCGGTCGCTGCGGGTCGAGTCCTCGTGGATGGCGCGCGCGATCAGCTCCTTGCCGGTGCCGGATTCGCCGGTGATCATCACCGCCGCCGTGGTCGGCGCCACCAGCTTGACCTGGCGCAACGTCTTCTGGATCGCCTCGCTTCCGCCGATGATGCCGCGCGGATTGGTCTCGATGCGGATCTCCTCCTGCAGATAGGCGTTTTCCAGCTCGAGCCGCTCGCGCAGACGGTCGACTTCGGCAAGCGCCGCGTGCAGCTTCTCGTCGGCCTCGCGCCGCTGGCTGACGTCGCGAAACACGACGACCGCGCCGACCACGACACCGCGGTCGCGGATGGGCGTGGAGGTGTATTCGACCCAGGCCGGCGAGCCGTCCTTGCGCCAAAACACCTCGCCGTCGACCTGATGCACGGCGCCATCGCGGAACGCCGCATAGATCGGGCAGTCATGGTTGTGATAGTGCCGGCCGTCGTGGTGGGTGTGGTGCACGATCGGGTGGATCTCCTTGCCGACCAGCTCTTCGGCGGTCCAGCCCAGCATCCGCTCCGCCGCCGGGTTCACGAAGGTGGTCTTTCCTTCCGCGTTCACACCATAGATGCCTTCGCCGGCGGCGCGCAGGATCAGCTGGTTCTCGCGCTCGATGTCCTGAAAGACGCGCTCGACCCGCTGCCAAGTCGATATGCCGCTGCGCATGTGATCTTCGGCGGCGGCATCGACATTGCGCCGGCGGCGGGCGTCGAGATCGGTCAGTGTGAGCAGCAGCAGCGTGCGGCCGTCATGCGGCAGCATGCAGCCTGCATATTCGAGCTGGAGATCTTGCCCCGTCGCGTGGCGGGGAGTGAGCGCCGTGGTCCAGTAGGCGCCCTTGTGCAGCACGGCCTGGGTGAAGACGGTGAGGGCCGGAAGCTCGCCGGCGTGGAGCGTGCTGGGCCTGGTCTGCCGCAGCAGCGCGCGGTCATAGCCGAGCAGGGCGCAGGCGGCCGGATTGGCGTCGACGATTTGGTCGCTGAAGGGATCGACCAGCAGCGTCGCCTCGACCGAGGATTCGAACGCTGCGACGCGCGGATCGATGGAGGGAGCCACATCGTCGTGGACGGGCATTGGCGTCGTTGCCATTGCGAAATCTCGTAATTGAACTACGAAAACTCGTTTATCACGAATTTTCGTAGTGACCAAGCTCGATCGAAAGTGCTGCGTCGTCAAGGCGCTGGCCGATCTGGAGGCCGTGGCATGCTCCTTGCGTAATTCTTCCTCGCAACGACGCGCAGGAGGGCCGATGTCCACGTTCGACAATCCGTTTGATCCCGACCGCAACCTTCGGGCTGGCTGTGCCTGTGGCCAGCACCGATCCGCGGCAGAGCATGACCAGGCAGCCACGGCGCTGCGTTGCCAGCCCGCCGAGAGCGAGGAGAAGCGCTACGAGGGCGTCGTTGCCTCTGCAGTGATGCGCGCGATGTTTCCGCAGGACGTGGCGCGCCGAGCCTTCCTGAAATCGGTCGGTGCGTCGACCGCGCTCGCGGCGCTGTCGCAATTCTTCCCGCTTCGGACCGCGACTGAAGCGTTCGCCGAGACCGGCGCGCCCGAGAAGAAGGACCTCAAGGTCGGCTTCATCCCGATCACCTGTGCGACGCCGATCATCATGGCGGCGCCGCTCGGCTTCTATGCGAAGCACGGCCTCAACGTCGAAGTGGTCAAGACCGCCGGCTGGGCCGTGGTCCGCGACAAGACCATCAACAAGGAATACGACGCCGCGCACATGCTGGCGCCGATGCCGATCGCGATCTCGCTCGGCCTCGGCTCGAACGCCATTCCCTTCGCCGTCCCCGCGATCGAAAACATCAACGGGCAGGGCATCACGCTTGCGATGAAGCACAAGGACAAGCGCGACCCGAAAGACTGGAAGGGAATGAAGTTCGCCATTCCCTTCGACTATTCCATGCACAACTATCTGCTGCGGTATTATCTGGCCGAGCACGGGATCGATCCTGATACCGACGTGCAGCTGCGCTCGGTGCCGCCGCCCGAGATGGTCGCGAACCTGCGCGCCGACAACATCGACGGCTTTCTCGCGCCCGACAACATCTGCCAGCGAGCGATCTATGACGGCGTCGGCTTCATGCACATCCTGTCGAAGGAGATCTGGGACGGCCATCCCTGCTGCAGCTTCGCCGCCAGCCGCGAATTCATCACGAGCGCGCCGAACAGCTTTGCGGCGCTGACGCGGGCCATCGTCGATGCCACCGCCTATGCGTCGAAGGCGGAGAACCGCAAACAGATCGCGGAAGCGATCGCGCCGGCCAACTACATCAACGCGCCGGTCACGGTGCTGGAGCAGGTTCTGACCGGCACCTACGCTGACGGCCTCGGCGGGGTGAAGACCGATCCAAAGCGCGTCGATTTCGATCCGTTCCCCTGGCAGTCCTTCGCGGTCTGGATGCTGACGCAGATGAAGCGCTGGGGCCAGATCAAGGGCGAGGTCGACTACAAGGCGATCGCCGAGCAGGTGTATCTCGCCACCGATACGAAGAAGCTGATGACCGAGATGGGCCTCACGCCCCCCAGCAGTGCGTACAAATCGTTCGCGGTGATGGGCAAGACGTTCGATCCGGCCAAGCCCGAGGATTATGTGGCGAGCTTCAAGATCAGGAAGGCGTCGTGAGCATGCCCCTCTTGCCATCGTCGTCCCGGCGAATGCCGGGACCCATTCGCCGGGACGACGCGCGGAGAGGGCTTGCGCGATGACATCTTCCCTCCGTCTCCGTGCCGGCCTCGTCTCCATCGTGCTGCTCGCCGCGTTTCTCGGCGTCTGGCATCTCGCCACGCGCTCGACGGGCCCCGTCGCTACCATGAGTCCGGAATACGCCAAGCTGATGGGCCTGACCGCGACGCAGGGCAAATCGGCGATGCCCGGACCGCTCGACGTCGGCGCCAAGCTCTGGGAGCACCTGAGACGGCCGTTCTACGACAACGGGCCGAACGACAAAGGGCTCGGCATCCAACTCGGCTATTCGATCGCTCGCGTCGGCATCGGCTATCTGCTGGCCGTGCTGGTTGCGATCCCGCTCGGCTTCCTGATCGGAATGTCGCCGCTGCTCAGCAAGGCGCTCGATCCCTTCATCCAGGTGCTGAAGCCGATCTCGCCTTTGGCCTGGATGCCGCTCGCGCTCTACACCATCAAGGATTCCTCGGTCTCCGCGATCTTCGTCATCTTCATCTGCTCGATCTGGCCGATGCTGCTCAACACCGTCTTCGGCGTTGCCAGCGTGCGCAAGGAATGGATCAACGTCGCGCGGACGCTGGAGGTCGGGACCGTCAGGCGCGCCTTCACCGTGATCCTGCCTGCGGCGGCGCCGACGATCCTGACCGGCATGCGCATCTCGATCGGGATCGCCTGGCTCGTCATCGTCGCGGCCGAGATGCTCGTTGGCGGCACCGGCATCGGCTATTTCGTCTGGAACGAGTGGAATAATCTATCGATCACCAACGTCATCATCGCGATCCTGCTGATCGGGGTCGTCGGCATGCTGCTCGACCAGATCCTGGCGCGCTTCACGCGCATGGTCACGTTTCCGGAGTAGAGACGATGACCAACAAGTTCATCTCCATCGAAGGCATCGCCAAGCGTTATCCCGGCGCGGGCGGCGCGACGACAACCGTGTTCGAGAATCTCTGGCTCTCGATGGCGCGCGGCGAGTTTTGTTGCGTGATCGGCCATTCCGGCTGCGGCAAGACGACGGTGCTCAACATCCTCGCTGGGCTCGATGCGCCGAGCGAGGGGGCCGTCATCGTCGACGGGCAGGCGATTTCGGGCACCAGCCTCGACCGCGCCGTGATCTTCCAGAGCCATGCGCTGCTGCCCTGGCGCACCGTGCTCGGCAACGTCGCTTATGCCGTCAGCTCGAAATGGCGGCGCTGGGATCGCGCCAAGGTGAGGGCGCATGCGCAGACATTCATCGATCTCGTCGGTCTCTCCGGCTCCGAGCACAAGCGGCCGTCGGAGCTGTCGGGCGGCATGAAGCAGCGCGTCGGCATCGCGCGGGCGCTATCGATCACGCCGAAGATGATGCTGATGGACGAGCCGTTCTCGGCGCTGGACGCGCTGACGCGCGGCACGCTCCAGGACGAGGTGCGGCGCATCTGTCTGGAGACCGGGCAGACCACGTTCATGATCACCCACGACGTCGACGAGGCGATCTATCTCGCCGACAAGATTTTCCTGATGACCAACGGTCCCGGCGCGGTGCTGGCCGAGGTGGTCGAGAACCCGCTGCCGCGAGACCGCGGCCGTACCGATCTGCACCGCCATCCGCTCTACTACGCCCTGCGCAACCACATCATCGATTTCCTGGTGACGCGCAGCAAGACCTTCGTCGCCGAGACACCCGATCACGATCCACGCAACGTGCCGATGGTGCACATCGGCAAGCCCGGGCTGACGATCGCGTCCGCCAGCGAAGAGCAACGACAGACCTGGAACTCCGGGACCAATCCTGGACTGACCGCGTGAATCTGTAGACGCATGATCTACGGAAAGCCGCTTCACACCTTTCCGGATCATGCTTTTGAAGAGGAGACCCTGACATGAAGCGCGAAGACCTCACCGAAAAGCTGCTCGACATCAAGCGCGAGAAGGGCTGGAGCTGGAAGCACATCTGCGAGCAGATCGGCGGCTATTCCGAAGTGCTGATCGTCGGCGCCATCCTCGGCCAGATGAAATTGACGAAGCCGCAGGCGGCCAATGCAGGCGAGCTGTTCGGCCTGTCGAAGGCGGAAGTTGCGATGCTGAACGAGACGCCGATGCGCGGCATGCCGATGCCGCCGACCGACCCCCTGATCTACCGCTTCTACGAGCTGGTGATGGTCAACGGCCCCGCATGGAAGGCGCTGATCGAGGAGGAGTACGGCGACGGCATCATGTCGGCGATCGATTTCGACATGGTGATGGAGCGCCTGCCGAACCCGAAGGGCGATCGCGTCAAGATCACCATGAGCGGCAAGTTCCTGCCGTACAAATATTACGGCGCCAGCGGCAACGTGCCGGAATACGGCTTCAAGGAGGGGTGACCGCGGCGAAGGCGGCGCGCAGCTCGCCGACCGCAGCCATCTCGCGAACGTAGGTGAAGGATCCCTTGTCCTTCATCTCGCGCGCAGAGTTCAGGAACGCGGCGAGCGCGTAGCGCGACATGGCCCCGCCGACGCTGATGCGCTTGACGCCAGCGGCGGACAATTGCGCAACTGTCAGCGTCGGGTCGGCAAAGCCCATCACGTGGTTGAACGGCTTGCCGAGTGAGGAGACGACAGTCCGGATCGTGGCGAGATCGTACAGGCCGGGCGCATACAGAACGTCGGCGCCCGCGGCCTCGAAGGCTTGCAGGCGGCGGATCGTGTCGTCGACGTCCTTGCGGCCGTGCAGGAAGTTCTCCGCACGCGCCGTCAGCGTGAACGGAATCGGCAGCGCGCGCGCCACTTCCACGGCGGCCTGGACGCGCTCGACGGCATGGGAAAAGTCGTAGATCGGACGATCGCGGTCGCCGCTGAAATCCTCGATCGAGCCCCCGACCGCGCCGGCCTCGGCGGCACGCTGCATCGCTTCGGCGGCGCGCTTCGGCTCGTCTGCGCCGCAATTCTCGAGGTCCACGCTGACCGGCAGGTCGGTGGCTTCGGCGATTGCGCGCGCGTTGGCGAGGATGACATCGAGACTGACGCCGCTGCTGCCGAGCATGTTGGCCACCCCGAGGCTCGTGGTCGCCAGGGCCTCGAAGCCCATCGCTGCGAGCAGCTTGGCCGTACCGGCATCCCATGGATTGGGAATGATGAAGGCCCCGGGCCGCTCGTGCAGCGCGCGGAACGCCGTCGCCTTGTCCACTTGGCTTGTCATGGCTCACCTCCATGTTGTCGGTTCAGGCAGCCTTAGGAGCATTCTCGCCATCCGCCAAATTTGTTATTCTTTCTGAGGTCATCAGCTTTTTGCATGAGCTTCGGGATGGACAGCGACGCCCTCAACACCTTTCTGACCATTCATCGCAGGGGTGGGATCTCGAATGCCGCGAAATTCCTGCACCGCTCGCAGCCGGCGATCTCGCGTCGCATTGCCCTGCTGGAGCAGGAGCTCGGCGTGCCGCTGTTCGAGCGGGTGGCAGGCCGCACGCGGCTCAGCGATGCCGGGCGCGTGCTGATCCCTTACGCCGAGCGCGCGGTTGCCGCGGCGCAGGACGCCGAGCAGGCTATACGCGCGTTGACCAGGCAGAATTCGGGGCCGGTTTCGCTGGCCGTGACCGGCACGCTTGCCGACGGCCGCCTGTCGACCATCATGAAGCGGTTCGCCAGAGAGAATCCAGCCGTCACGCTGACCTTGCGGACGGCGACCAGCGTCGAGGTCAGCGATCTCATCCGGCGCGGCGAGGCCACGATCGGCCTGCGCTACGACACCGACCGCTCCGGCGACCTCGCCTGCGAGCTGGTGCTGCGCGAGGCGCTGCAGGTCGTCTGTGCGCCCGATCATCCGCTGGCCGGACGGCGCGTGAAGCGCCTCGCCGAGCTTCACGGCGAACGCTGGATCGCCTTCCCGGAGACGCGCGGGCGTCGCGAGGTCGCCGCGGCTCACGTGTTCGCGCTGTTTCTCACGCAGGGGCTCGGCGACGTGGAGTGGACGGCCGTGGACAGCCTCACCGCGCAGAAGCGGCTCGTGGAGTCGGGCTTTGGCCTTGCGCTATTGGCGCGAAGCCACGTGGCGGAGGAGCTGCGCGCGGCCTCGATCGCGACGATCGCCGTGGGCGATCTCGCCGCGGACCAGGACATCGTCCTTGTCACGCGTCGCGGCGGCTTTCTGAGCGCTGCCGCAAAGCGCCTGCTCGAGACCATCCGCCGCAACTATGCCGGGCCGGATGTCTCGACCACGCCCAGAAAGAAATCGCTGGCGCGCAACGGCATTGCGCGCCAGCGTGTCGGCTGAAGCGATTACTTCCCCGCCTTCACCTCGGCGGCCGCCACCGCGAGCAGTTCGCTCATCTTGGCGCGAATCGCCTGCTCGGTGACCGCGACGTTCTTGGCGGCGAAATCGGCCGTGATCTTGCGCACGACGTCGGCATCGCCGGCCTCCTCGAAATCGGCCGCGACCACTTCCTTGGCATAGGCGGTGGCGGCATCGCCGGTAATGCCGAGCTTTTCGGCCACCCACATCCCGAGCAGCCGGTTGCGGCGGGCCTCCGCCTTGAATTTCTGCTCCTCGTCGAGGGCGTATTTCTTCTCGAAGCCTTCCTGGCGCTTGTCGAACTCGCTCATGCCTTGTTCCAAATCCCTGCTGAATGGCGCGGGAGCCTTCCGTTGCGGCGCCCCGGCTGCATGCCTACATAGATAGCACGAATCGGCAAAACAACGGGCCGTTAAGCCGCAGGCAAGATGGTATAAGTTGGCGCCGGACGGCCGGATCGATTGTGCTGGGACAGCCAATCGGATAGGTTGCCTAAAGGCTTGGTTCCCGTTCTGTTTCCAAGGGTTTATAGATGGGTTCCCAGCCGTTCACGGCAGCTCCGCTGTGGGTCGTAATCCTAGTCAACCGGAGCACACCAAATTCATGGATTTCAACAAAACACGGTACATCCCAATGAGCCGTCGGCGTCGCATTTATGAAGGCAAGGCAAAGGTTCTTTACGAAGGTCCGGAGCCCGGTACCCTGATCCAGCACTTCAAGGACGACGCCACCGCGTTCAATGCAAAAAAGCATCAGGTGATCGAGGGCAAGGGTGTCCTCAATAACCGGATCTCGGAGTACCTGTTTCAGCACCTCAACGACATCGGGGTGCCGACGCATTTCATCCGCCGGCTCAACATGCGCGAGCAGTTGATTCGCGAGGTCGAGATCGTGCCGCTCGAGGTGGTGGTTCGGAACGTCGCCGCCGGCTCGCTGTCGCAGCGCCTGGGCATCGAGGAGGGCACGCAGCTGCCCCGTTCGATCATCGAATTCTACTACAAGAACGACCAGCTCAACGACCCCATGGTGTCGGAAGAGCACATCACCGCCTTCGGCTGGGCGACGCCGCAGGAGATCGACGACATCATGGCGCTCGCCATCCGCGTCAACGATTTCCTCACCGGCCTCTTCCTCGGCATCGGCATCCGCCTCGTCGACTTCAAGATGGAGTGCGGGCGCCTGTTCGAGAACGAGATGATGCGCATCATCGTCGCCGACGAGATCTCGCCGGACTCCTGCCGTCTGTGGGACATTAAATCGAACGAGAAGCTCGACAAGGACCGTTTCCGCAGGGATCTCGGCGGCCTGCTCGAGGCCTATACCGAAGTCGCAAAGCGACTCGGCATCCTCATGGAGAACGAGCGTCCGCAGGGCTCCGGCCCGGTGCTGGTGAAGAGCTGAGAGAGGATTTTGACGTGAAGGCACGTGTCACCGTTACCTTGAAGACGGGCATCCTCGATCCGCAAGGCAAGGCCATCGAAGGCGCGTTGAAATCGCTGGGCGTCGATGGTGTCGCCAGCGTCCGGCAGGGCAAGGTGTTCGACATCGAGCTCGCCGGTGCCGACAGGGCCAAGGCGGAAGCCGCGCTGAAGCAAGCCGCCGACAAGCTGCTGGCGAACACCGTGATCGAGAATTATGCTATCGAGATGAAGGGCTGAGAGATAGCGATGGGCGAGGTCAACAACGAGTTGATCTTTGAAGTCCTAAGTGAGGCGTCTGCCTCGTAGATCGGATCGGCGCCTCACAGCCACCCCACGCTGCGAAAGCGCCAGTACAGGGCGGTGCAGGCCGTCAGCATCACGCCGAGCAGCATGTAGTAGCCGTAATCCCATTCCAGCTCCGGCATGTGCTTGAAGTTCATGCCGTAGATGCCGGCGAGCGCGGTCGGGATTGCGATGATCGCAAGCCACGAGGCGAGCTTCTTCGACACCGCCGTCTCCTGCGCCTGGCCGACCAGGAGGCTGGCCTCGAAGGCGAAGGCCAGCACCTCGCGCATGGAATCGATGCGCTCCTGGATGTTCCTGACGTGGTCGGTGACGTCGCGAAACAGCGGCTGCATGGCCTGCCGCACCATCGCCAGCTCGTCATGCTCGAGGCGGCGGCAGACCTCCACCAGCGGGCCGATCGCGGTCCTGAGCCGCAAGAGGTCGCGGCGCAGCATGTAGAGCCGCTCGATCTGCGCCTTGCTGATCGGCTTGGAGAGCACATCGTCCTCGATGCCCTCGACCTCCTCGTGGATGCTTTCGAGCACGGGCGAGTAGTTGTCGACGATGAAATCGAGGATGGCGTAGAGAATGTAGTCTTCGCCGCGCGCGAGCGCCCGCGGGCAGCTCTCGCAGCGCTCGCGCACCGGCGCGTAGGAGGTCGAAGCGCCGTGGCGCACCGAGACCAGATAGCCCTCGCCGACGAAGATGTGCGTCTCGCCGAAGGCGATCCGGCCCTCGATCAATTGCGCGGTGCGCGCGACGATGAAGAGGGCGTCGCCATATTGCTCGATCTTGGGCCGCTGATGGGCGTGGTTGGCATCCTCGATGGCGAGCTCATGCAGGTCGAACTGCTTCTGCACCGCCCCGAGCAGCGCCATGCCGGGCTCGTGCAGCCCGATCCAGACCACGTGGCCGGGCTTGGCCCGCCAGCTCGAGGCCTCACCGATGGCGATATTGGCGACGCGCCGACCATCGACATAGGCGCCGGCGGCGACGACGCCCTCGGTGGGCACCGGCTCGGAGGGGGATGCGGGCAGCGACGGGACGTTCATGGCTTCAATCCCGGGCAAAGCGACTGGCCGATCGGCGTGCGACTATCGCCTGTGTACAAGGCGCTCGACCAAGGCTAGCACTGGTAAAATCCCCGTCAAATGGTTATGTCTCTTGCCGAATTGGCCCGTTGGCCAGCCCCAATTCCCGCCACCGTCGGAACCTCTGCCATGAAAGCCGCCATCCTCGTCTTTCCCGGAATCAACCGCGAGCGCGACATGGCGCGTGCCTTGAGGCTGATCTCGGGCAGCGAGCCGGCGATGGTCTGGCACGCCGAGACGTCATTGCCTGCGGGCACCGATCTCGTGGTGGTGCCGGGCGGCTTCTCCTATGGCGATTATTTGCGCTGCGGCGCGATCGCGGCGCGGGCCCCGGTGATGGACGCGGTGCGCGACTATGCGGCCAAGGGCGGGCTCGTGCTCGGCGTCTGCAACGGTTTTCAGATTCTCTGTGAATCCGGCCTGCTGCCGGGCGTCCTGATGCGCAATGCGGGGCTGAAGTTCATCTGCAAGGATGTGCACCTGCGCGTCGAGCGCTCCGACACCCCGTTCACCCGCGGCTACAATGCCGGGCAGGTGATCCGCGTGCCCGTCGCGCACGGCGAGGGCAATTACGAGGCGGACGAAGAAACCATCAAGCGGCTCGAAGGCGAGGGGCGGGTGCTCTACCGCTACTGCTCCGCCGACGGCGTGGTCGACGAGGCCGCCAACATCAACGGCGCGGCGCATTCCATCGCCGGCATCGTCAACGACAGGGGCAATGTGCTCGGCATGATGCCGCATCCGGAAAACCACGTCGAAGACATCATGGGCTGCACCGACGGTCGCGGCCTGTTCGCCGGCCTCGTCCAGCATCTGGAAAGGGCCGCGTGATCCTGCCGGTGTTGAAGCGGACGCTCGCCGCGATTGCGGCGGCGTCGTCCGCGACCGCAGCGTTCGCACAGGATTTCCAGAACGTCCGATCACCATGATCGTGCCGTTCGCGGCCGGCGGCACCGCGGACGTGCTCGCGCGCACGGTCGCCGAGCAGATGGCATCGCGCTCGGCCAGACCATCGTGATCGAGAACGTTGCCGGCGCCGGCGGCTCATCGGAAAATGCTCGCTGACGATGCCAAAGATCGGAAGTGAGCGCTGCTCAGGGCGCAAGCGTGCCCAGGCCCTGGAGCGAAATTGCAGAATTCTACCGGGACCTTTGAGCGTGGCATGCGGATCCATCGGATGCTTCAACTCGCCGAACACATCGAAGCGTCGCGCTATGCAGCGGGGATTTTCGGCGAGTTTTTTGACCAGTTGCACTGGTTCTCCGGGCGTCCTGGCTCTTCTTCCACCTGAGATCCGATCCACCACCGGGCTTTCAGGCAGCGCTCATGGTCGGCGCTAGCGCCCCTTCCACCGTTCCGCCGGGACCGTCATCGCGGCGACGCCGGCCATCACCAGCAGCAGCCCCAGTGCGAGGTTCGACGGCACGCTCTCGCCGAGCAGCAGCACGGACAGGCCGACGCCGATCGGGATGCGCAGATAGCCTTGCGCATTCGTGGTCAGCGTGCCGAGCCGGCCGAGGCAGACATAGAACAGCATCAAGCCCAAGGCACTGGAGACGATGCCCATGACGATGGTGGCGATGATCGCCGTCGGCGTCGGCTGCAGCGTCCAGGGCTGGTCGATGAGGAGCGAGGGCGGCAGCAGGATCATGCCGCCGAACAGCAGTGAGCCGGCCGCCACCACCATCGGGTCGTACTCGGACAGCCTGAGGCCGAAGATCGTTGCGCAGGCAAAGGAGATCGTGGCGAGCAGGATCGCGATCTCCGCGATGATCTCGCTGCCGAAGCCGCGCAGCGCATCGAGGCCGACGATAACGATGGTTCCGGCAAGGCCGAGGATCGCGCCGGCGAGCTTGAGCAGCGTCGCCGGCTCGTGCCGCGTGATCAGCGAGGTGATCAGGAAGGCGAAGATCGGCGTCGTCGAGGCCAGCACCACCGTGTTCGACGCCGGCACATATTGCTGCGACCAGGTGATGATCAGGAACGGGAAGGTCGAGTTGATCAATTGCTGGGTCGCGAACAGCTTCCAGGCTTTCGCGTCGGTCGGGATGCCGACCCCGCGCACCCACAGGATCGCGAACAGGAAGGCGGCCGCGATCAGCGAGCGCGCCGAGATGAAGGTGATGGGCGGGATCGTATCCAGCGCCAGCTTCGCCAGCGGATAGGTGGAGCTCCAGCAGCAGGCCAGTGCCAACAGCAGGGCGTAGTCGCGCCAGCTGCGCGCGCCGGTGGCGGGCATGGACGGCAACGGCGTTGATGCGGATGCCGCCGCGCGACCCGCCTCCGATGTGCTCTGCGGCACCTTGTTCCTGCTCCCCGGCGCAAAAGCGCTTGGCCAACTTTGGGCGAGGGGGCGCGAAAAGGGAAGCGGTCGAGCTATGCGTTTGGCTGCGGTGCCGGTTTCCGCTTCACCCGCTTGATCGTGCCGGAGAAGGTGAACAGCGGCCGTCCGTCGGAGGTGAGCCTGCCACGCAGGAAGATCAGCGAGCCGCCGGCCCGAGACACTTCGCCGACGCATTCGACCAACTCGCCCTCGCGGGCCCCGTCGAGAAAATCGCAGGCAAAATTGGTCGTCACCGCCGGCCCATCCAGCTCGTGGGTGGCGATTGCGAACAGGCAATAGTCGGCGAACGCCATGAAGCAGCCGCCATGGACGTTCCCTGAGCCGTTGAGGTGCTTTTTCTCGACCCGGAAGGCGCTGCGGACACTGCCGTCCTCCTCGATCCGGTGCCAGAAGGGGCCGATATGGGACTCGAAACTGTCGCGAATCCAGGTCCGCCAGCCCGTAAATTCCCCCTCGGTGGCGACGTGGAGATCAGGGCGGCGGGGCGGAGGTGTTTTGGTCAATTCGTGCAAGGAAATGGGCCTTCAATTGCGGGTCATGAGCCCTTAAATCCGATCCGTCCGTGCCGTGCAATTCCTGTTCCCGCGGGGCCCCCGGCGCAAAACGTGGGACAGCGGGAAAATGCGCCATAAAGGGCTTTTCGCGAGCCCCCGATGTTCCTAAGAACGGCCAACCGCCGCCGAAAGCCCCGAATCCATGAAGAACGAACCCAAGATCACCCCCGAACTGGTTGCCGCCCACGGGCTCAAGCCCGACGAATATGAGCGCATCCTCAAGCTGATCGGGCGGGAGCCGACCTTCACCGAGCTCGGCATCTTCTCGGCGATGTGGAACGAGCATTGCTCGTACAAATCGTCGCGCATCCATCTTCGCGGCCTGCCGACCAAAGCGCCCTGGGTGATCCAGGGGCCCGGCGAGAACGCCGGCGTGATCGACATCGGCGACGGCCAGGCCGTCGTCTTCAAGATGGAGAGCCACAACCACCCGAGCTACATCGAGCCCTATCAGGGCGCGACCACCGGCGTCGGCGGCATTTTGCGCGATGTGTTCACGATGGGCGCGCGTCCCATCGCCTGCCTCAATGCGCTCAGCTTCGGCGCGCCCGAGCATGCCAAGACCCGGCATCTCGTCTCCGGCGTGGTGGCCGGCGTCGGCGGCTACGGTAATTCCTTCGGCGTGCCGACCGTCGGCGGCCAGGTGCGCTTCCACACCCGCTATGACGGCAACATCCTCGTCAACGCGATGGCCGTCGGCCTCGCCGATGCCGACAAGATCTTCTATGCGGCCGCCTCCGGCGTGAACATGCCGATCGTCTATCTGGGCTCCAAGACCGGCCGCGACGGCATCCACGGCGCCTCGATGGCCTCGGCGGAATTCGACGACAAGTCCGAGGAGAAGCGTCCGACCGTGCAGGTCGGCGATCCCTTTGCGGAGAAGCTGCTGCTCGAGGCCTGCCTCGAGATCATGGAGAAGGGCTGCGTCATCGCGATCCAGGACATGGGCGCGGCGGGCCTGACCTGCTCGGCGGTGGAGATGGGCGCCAAGGGCGATCTCGGCGTCGACCTCGATCTCGATACGGTGCCGACCCGCGAGATCGGCATGAGCGCCTATGAGATGATGCTCTCGGAGAGCCAGGAGCGCATGCTCATGGTGCTCAAGCCCGAGAAGGAAAAGGAGGCCGAGGCGATCTTCAGGAAGTGGGGACTCGACTTCGCCGTCGTCGGCTACACCACGCCGAGCAAGCGTTTCGTGGTCAAGCATGGCGGCGACGTGATGGCCGATCTGCCGATCAAGGAGCTCGGCGACGAGGCGCCGCTCTATGACCGCCCGCATGTCCCGTCCGCCGCGCTGCCGGTCGTGCATGCGCGCGAGGTGCCGGCGCCCATGGGCCTCGGGCCTGCGCTGGAGAAGCTGATCGGCACGCCCGACATGTGCTCCAAGCGCTGGGTCTGGGAGCAGTACGACCACGTCATCCTGGGCAACACCATGCAGCGCCCGGGCGGCGATGCCGCCGTGGTGCGCGTGCAGGACGGGCCGAAGGGGCTGGCGCTGACCGTCGACGTCACGCCGCGCTATTGCGAGGCCGACCCGTTTGAGGGCGGGAAGCAGGCGGTGGCGGAAGCCTGGCGCAACATCACCGCGGTCGGCGGCAAGCCGCTCGCGATCACCGACAATCTCAACTTCGGCAATCCTGAGCGGCCCGAGATCATGGGCCAGTTCGTCGGCTGCCTGAAGGGCATCTCGGAAGCCTGCCGCACGCTCGACTTCCCGGTCGTCTCCGGCAACGTCTCGCTCTACAACGAGACCAACGGCCGCGCGATCCTGCCGACGCCCTCGATCGGTGGCGTCGGCCTGCTCGACGATTTCACCAAATCCGCCTCGCTCGCCTTCAAGGCCGAAGGCGAGGCGATCCTGCTGGTCGGTGAGACCCACGGCTGGCTCGGCCAGTCGGTCTACCTGCGCGACATCTGCGGCCGCGAGGAGGGCGCACCGCCGCCGGTCGATCTCGCAGCCGAGAAGCGCAACGGCGATTGCGTGCGCGGCATGATCCATGCGGGCACCGCGACGGCTGTGCACGACCTCTCCGACGGCGGCCTCCTGATCGCGCTTGCCGAGATGGCGATGGCGAGCGGCATCGGCGCAAAACTGCTCGCGGCGCCGACCGCGCTGGTGCCGCAGGCCTATTGGTTCGGCGAGGACCAGGCGCGCTATCTCGTCACCGTGCCGGAAGCGGAAGCCGGCCGCGTGCTCGCCAAGATGCGTGGCTGCGAAGTGCCGTGCGTGCGGATCGGCACCACCGGGGGCGATGCGATCGCGATCGCAGGCGAAGCGCCGGTTGCGATCGACACGCTGCGCAAGTCGTTCGAACGCTGGCTGCCGGAATATATGGGCGGCAAGGCGGCCTGAGGCGGCGCCACAAACTCCGTCATTGCGAGTTGGGACCCGCAATGACGAGTGGAACGAGTTCGCCCTCACAGAACGTGCGAGGCTCCCGGAATCTTCCGCAAGCCCGCCGTCACGCCCCAGCTCAGGATCACCGTGAGCACGAAGCCGACCGCGGCCTTCACGATCGCAGGCAGGCTGTAATCGTACAGCGCGTACTGGATCCACAGCGCGATCGGGTAATGCACCAGGAACATGCCATAGGCATCGGCCTGCATGCGGTCGAGCAGGTTCGGCCCCGGCGCTTTCGAATGCAGGAAGAAGGCGAGGATCGCGAGCATGATCGAGGCCGAGAACAGCACGAAGAACGTGCCGTAGAACACATCGTACCAGTGTGGCAGCGGATCGGGATTACCGAGAATCTCGCGCTTGATGTAGATCATGCCCCACATCAGGCAGTAGGGGATCAGCGTGATGATGCCCCACTGCCAGCGGCTGTTCGGCAACTGGCCCTCGGCGCCGAGGATGCCGTGATCGAGGTTCGCGGCACCGACGCCGGCGCCGATGAAGAAATAGGCGAAGTAGAGCAGGACACGGCTCGCCTGCACCGAGAACGGCCCGAACTCGAACCATTCGTTGACGCCGTAATAGACCAGCGCCGGAACGTAGGCGACCAAGCTGACGACGGCGAGCAGCAGCCAGAAGACGGCCGGCTGTTTAAACCCACGAAGCGAGACGCGATTGACCGGATCGACCAGATGCGCCGAGACCCGGTAGAGCAGGCTTGCAGCCAGGTCGAAGGCGAGCAGGACCCACACGAACCAGATCGGGCCGCTGGGCCACGGGCCTGATGTCACCGTCTTCCACCAGAACGCGGCGAAGGTCAGCTCGGGCTCCTGCCGCAGCGCGATCGCGTAATAGGCGAGCGGGATGACGGTGAAGGCTGCGATCACGAACGGCAGCCCCAGCCGCAACAGGCGGTCGCGCAGAAAAACCGATGGCGCCTTGCGCGCGATGCCCGGCCAGGTGAACAGTCCCGACAGGAAGAAGAACATCGCCATGAAGAAGCTGTCGGTGGCGAGCACGACGATATCGAAGCCGATCCAGGAGGTCGGATCGGTGTGGCCGAAATAGGTGTAGGGAATGACGGCGTGGTGCAGCAGCACCACCAGCGTCAGGAAGGTGCGGGCGCGGTCGAGCGACAAATTACGCGCCTTGCTCATGGGCGCGTCGTGAGCCTCCGCGCCCATTCTCGCTGAATGTGACACCGTGATCATGGCCGCCCCGATAACGCTTCTGTCCCGGCCGGACTGTGCCGCCGGGAACCTGATTCAGCAAGGGTCAGAGGCTTCCCGGGCTCTGATGCGGTTAGGAACCAGTTCCGCATAGCGCAGTTAGCATCCGCGAAAAGGGCTTGAGGGGCCGCAAAAGGCGGCAGCAATTTCGGAGCTGGCCATGACGATCCTGAAATGGGCGTTGATCTTCCTGCTTGTCTCGATCGTGGCCGGCGTGCTCGGCTTCACCGGCATTTCGGCCGCCTCCGCCGATATCGCCCGTTTCCTGTTCTACGTCTTTGTCGTGATCTTCCTCGTGCTGCTGATACTGGGCCTCACGATCTTCAGGGCGTAGCCGGGCCTGCGTCATCACCCGCAGTCGTCGTGCCCGGGCTTGACCCGGGTATCCACGTCTTCGGTATCGCGGCTGTCAAACAAGCGTGGATGGCCGGGACAAGCCAGGACAAGCCCGGCCATGACGGCACGAGTCGGCGCAGAAACTACCCCACTTCCTCGATCTTCACCTTGTCCGGATAGAATGCGAGATGGCCGGCAATCTCGGTCATGGCGGGGAAGGGCGTCTCATAGGTCCAGATTGCGTTGTCCAGCGTCTTGCCGTCGGCCTTGACGCTGAAATAGCTCGCGTCCCCCTTGTACGGGCAGTGGGTGACGCGGTCGGTGCGCTCCAGCAGGGCCATCTTGGTGTCCTCTCGTGGCACATATTGTACCGCCGGATATTTGGCCTCCTTCAGGGTCAGCGCCTTGCTGGTCTCGGCGATGACGATGTCGCCGGCAGTCACCCGGACGCGCCGGGGATTTGGGGTGATGGTGATGGGGTGGTCGGGCCCTGGAAGCTTCATGATTTCACGCCTTTTCGATCAATCTGCCGCGCGCGGCACTTTGTCGTGCCTTTATCCTGATGGGATCACGGATATAGTGCCGGAAGGCGTGACGGAGAAGGCCGTTCACGCTAAGTTTGAGCTTGCCGGCGAGGGGACCCCGGCAGCGATTCGAACGCTTGGACGAGAAGGAGCGAGACCCGAATGCCCATGGACGCCCACGATATCGAGGCGATGATCAAGGCAGCGATCCCCGATGCCGAGGTGACCATCCGTGACCTCGCCGGCGACGGCGACCACTATGCCGCGACCGTGATCTCGGAATCCTTCCGCGGCAAGTCGCGCGTCCAGCAGCACCAGATCGTCTACCAGTCCCTGCGGGGCCAGATGGGGGGCGTCCTGCACGCGCTGGCGCTGCAAACCGGCGTACCCGGCACCTGACCTGACCGTGTCACGGGGGCGATGATGGCTGCGGACAATCCTCGCGGCGCGATGTTTCGCGTTATCGTGCCGAGCCAGCACAGCCGCGTCACCTTTGTCGAGCTGTTCTTCGACCTCGTCTTCGTCTTTGCCGTCACGCAGATCTCGCACACGCTGCTGCATCATTTCACGCCGCTCGGCGCGGTGCACGTCGCGGTGCTGTTTCTCGCGGTGTGGTGGGTGTGGGTCTACACCGCCTGGGTCACCAACTGGCTCAACCCCGAGCTGACGCCGGTCCGCCTCCTGCTCTTTTCGATGATGCTGGGCGGCCTCGTGCTGTCGACGACGATCCCGACCGCGTTCGAGGGGCGCGGCCTGTGGTTCGCGATTGCCTACGCGGCGATGCAGGTCGGACGTACCGCATTCTGGCTGTTCGCAACGCCGCGGCATCGAACGGCCGTGCGGCACAACGCGATCCGCATCCTGACGTGGTTGTCGATCTCCGCGGTCCTATGGATCGCAGGCGGTCTGTCCGAGGGAGATACGCGGCTATGGCTGTGGATCGCGGCGGTGACATGGGAATACATCTCGCCGGCGGCACGCTTCTGGATTCCGAAGCTCGGGTTTTCCTCGCTCGAGGCGTGGGCCGTCGAAGGCGGCCACATGGCCGAGCGCTGCGCGCTGTTCGTCATCATCGCCCTGGGCGAAGCCGTCGTCGTCAACGGCGCCACCTTCGCCGAGCTCGACTGGACCGCGAACAACATCCTGGCCTTCGTCTCGGCGCTGGTCGGCGCCATCGCGATGTGGTGGATCTATTTTCACAAGGGCGCGGAGGCCGGAGCTGAGCGCATCTCGAAGTCCGCCGAATCCGGCCGTCTGGCCCGGCTCGCCTACACCTATCTGCACACGCCGATCGTCGCCGGCATCATTCTGACCGCGGTCTCGGACGAGCTGGTGCTGAAGCACCCGACCGGCCATTCCGACACCCGCACCATCGTGAGCACGGTCGGCGGCCCACTGGTGTTCCTGGTCGGCACCATTCTTTTCAAGTACGCGATCCGCGGCTTCCTCCAGCTCTCGCACGGGATCGGCATCATCCTGCTGCTGGTGCTGTGGTGGTTCGCAGCCGACCTCTCGCCGCTGTGGCTGTCGGTCGCCACCACGATGATCCTGATCGTCGTGGCGGTGTGGGAATCGGTGTCGCTGGGATCCGAGGCGGAAGAAGCGGCGGAGCATTGAACCCCGGCGTTACTCCGCCACCTCGAGCGCGTGCACCGAGAACATGTTCGCCGCGTCCGTCCAGCTCTCGCGAACGCGCCAGCCCGCGCCCCGCGCCAGCGCGGCGAAGCGCTCGATGCTGTATTTGTAGCTGTTCTCGGTGTGGATGCTCTCGCCCGGGCGGAACGAGAAGCTGGTGCCGAGCAGCCGCACGGTCTGGTTCTTCTTGCTGATCAGGTGCATCTCGATCCGGTGCCGCTCGCGATTGTAGATCGCGCGATGGGTGAAGGCGGAGAGATCGAAATTGCCGCCCAGCTCGCGATTGATACGCACCAGCACATTCAGGTTGAAGCGCGCGGTGACGCCGGCGGCGTCGTTGTAGGCGTCAAAGAGGATCCGCTCGTCCTTCTCGAGATCGGCGCCGATGATCATCTGCGCGCCCTTACCGAGAATCTTGCGGGCGCTCCTCAGGAAGGCCTGGGCCTCTTGCGGCTCGAAATTGCCGATGGTCGAACCGGGGAAGAAGCCGACCTTCGGCATGGATGCAACCTGGTTGGGCAGCTCGAACGGCGTGGTGAAGTCGGCGGCGACCGGATAGATGCCGAGCGTCGGGAAATCCCGCTTCAGCCCGTTCGCTTGCGCCTTCAGGAAGTCGCCAGAGATATCGACGGGGACATAGGCCGCGAACCTGCAATGATTGAGCAGCAGGCGGACCTTCGTGGTCGCGCCGGCGCCGAATTCGACGAGCGCCGCGTGCTCCGGAATGATATTTGCGATCTCGCCCCCGCGTTCTCTCAGGATCGCAAGCTCTGTGCGCGTCGGATAATATTCCGGCAGGCGCGTGATCGCCTCGAACAGCTCCGATCCCGTCGCGTCATAGAAGTATTTCGGCGACAGCTTTTTCGGCTGCTGCGAGAGGTCCTCGATGGCCTCGCGGGCAAAGGCGGTGGTCTGCTCGTCGGGAAGATGGGCTTCGGCCAAAGCGCTGGCGTGCACATTCATGATACTCTCCTGAACGCGCTGTCCGGCGCGCATTGATCGTCGGATGAACCTGAAGCGCGATGGGGGCACGCTTCAGGCTGTTGTTTGAGCATGATCTTCTCGGGAAACCGCTGCACACTTCTCCGGAACATGCCCTAGTCGTAATCGGCGAGCCGCAGTCCGGTGAACTGCCAGCGATGGTGCGGATAGAAGAAGTTGCGATAGGTGATACGGCTGTGTCCTTGCGGAGTTGCAAGCGAGGAGCCGCGCAGCACCAGCTGGTTGACCATGAACTTGCCGTTGTACTCGCCGAGCGCGCCTTCGACGGCGCGGTAACCGGGATAGGGTGAGTAAGAGCTGCGGGTCCATTGCCAGACGAGGCCGAAGGCGTCGTTGAGCTGGCCGGCGCGGGCGGCGACCTCCCATTCCATCTCGGTCGGCAGGTGCTTTCCGGACCAGCGCGCGAAGGCGTCGGCTTCATAGTAGCTGATGTGGCAGACAGGTGCGTCCGGATCGACCGGCTTGAGGCCGGCCAGTGTCATCACATGCCACTGGCCATCGACCTCGCGCCAATGACCCGGCGCCTGCCAGTCCTCCCTGCTTGCCGTGGCAAAACCGTCCATCAGCCACAGTGTTGCGCTCCGATAGCCGCCGTCGTGCATGAAGGCGAGCCACTCGCCGTTGGTGACGAGGTTGCGCGCGATTCTGACGGGGCCAACGAGGGCGCGGTGCGCCGGCTTCTCGTTGTCGAAATGGAAGCTGTCGTCGACATGGCCGACGGTGTGGATGCCCTCGTTCAGCGCCAGCCAATCCTCGCCGGCGCGGGTGGAAGCCGGAAAGCGCCAGTCCGGATCGTAGGCCGGCGAGACCGGATTCTGCGCGAAGGCGTGCAGGATGTCGGTGAACATCAATTCCTGATGCTGCTGCTCGTGGTTGAGCCCGACCTCGACCAGCGGCGCGATCTCGCGAAGCTTGTCCGCACCGGCCTCACGGAAGAATTCGACGACGGCCGCATCGACATGGCGGCGATAGGCGCCGACCTGGTCGGCGCTCGGTCGGGTGATGTCGCCGCGATGATTGCGGGCATGTCGTGGGCCGGCGCTGACGTAGTAGGAATTGAACAGAAACGCGAAATCGGGGTGGAAGGCCCGGTAGCCCGCAGCATGCTCGCCGAGCAGGAATTGCTCCCAGAACCAGGTCGTGTGGGCCCGGTGCCATTTGGTCGGGCTGGCATCGGGCATGGACTGGATCTGCTGGTCCTCAGGTGACAGCGGCGCGGCCCGCCGTTCGGTCTCGTTGCGGACCGTGAGAAACGCCGCTTCCAGCCGCTGGCCGAGGTCGTCCGGACGGGAAGACGGTGACGAAAGCTGGGGGGCGGCCGTAGCTGAGGCTTGTTTCGTCACGTTTTTCTCCAGACAGGACAAGAGAACGTTGTTCGCGCGACCCGGTTCCACAAACAGGGTTCGTCCTAGATAGGGGCTCCGTTACGGTATGAAAGTCCTCTCCGGCGATGATATTGATGTCATCAGCCTATGGACCTGTTGGGCTCCACACTGTCGCCAGGGGCCCGTCGCCGCCATTTTACTTTGGATGCACAACGGTTTGGGCTACATATATGGGTAGGTATCGGGTTAAATTGGTCGAGCCGGCCCGAAAAGATTGGTGAGGGCTCGGCCCAGAAGGACATGGATATGAGCATCGAGGAATTCATCGCCAACGAAGTGAAGTCGAACGACGTGGTCCTGTTCATGAAGGGCACGCCGCAATTTCCGCAGTGCGGATTCTCCGGCCAGGTCGTCCAGATCCTCGATCATCTCGGCGTCGGCTATAAGGGCCTCAACGTCCTCGAATCCGCCGAACTGCGCAACGGCATCAAGACCTTCTCCAACTGGCCGACCATTCCGCAGCTCTACGTGAAGGGCGAGTTCGTCGGCGGCTGCGACATCATCCGCGAGATGTTCCAGGCCGGCGAATTGCAGCAGCTCTTCTCCGAAAAGGGCGTCGTCGTCGCGGCCTAAGGGCGTGACCGTGCTCTCGCGCCGGATTGGCGACGCGGAGCTCGATGTCGTCGTTGCCGACATCACGACACTGAGCGTTGATGCCATCGTCAACGCCGCCAACACGTCGCTCCTTGGCGGGGGCGGCGTGGATGGTGCGATCCATCGGGCGGCCGGGCCCGAGCTCGTCGCCGAATGCCGCATGCTCCACGGCTGCAAGACGGGTGATGCGAAGATCACCAGGGGTTATCGGCTCAGGGCCGCACATGTGATCCACACCGTCGGTCCGGTGTGGAATGGCGGCACGCTCGGCGAGGACGATCTGCTCGCCTCCTGTTATCGCCGATCGATGGAGCTGTGCGGTCGGCACGAGCTGACCTCGGTGGCATTCCCCGCGATTTCGACCGGCATTTTCCGCTTTCCTGCCGACCGGGCGGCCGATATCGCGGTGCGCACCACGATCGTGGCGCTCGCTGCTGCGCCGTCCGTTGCTCGCGTGGTGTTCTGCTGCTTCGCCGAACCTGGCGCCGAACTCCATGCCGAGGCGCTTGCGCGACACGGCGGCCCCGGCAAGATCGCCGGCGCCATTGCGTGATCGCGCCGAAGCAGGACATGTTCTTCGTCCTCCTGGAGCAGACCCCGACCGAGCGCCAGCGCGTGCAGCGAACATCGAAGCAGTTGGCTTATGAAGCCGTGGAGAAATGACATGCGTGGGCGCCGTGCGTTCATCGCGGGGCTCGTTCTTCTCGTCGGGGTCGTCGGTGCGAAGGCCGGCTCCGAGGGACGCGCTGCCCGCACGCTCTCCACGGAAGGGCTGGCGAAGGTTTCCGACTACATCCGGAACGAGGTCGCTACCGGCAAGATTCCCGGCGCCATCCTGCTGCTCCAGCAACACGGCAAGCCCGTCTACTACGAGAATTTCGGCGTTCGCGATGTCGGCACCCAGATATCGATGAGCGCGGATACGATCTTCCGCCTCTATTCGATGTCGAAGCCGATCACATCAGTCGTGGTGATGATGCTGGTCGAGGAAGGCAGGCTTTCGCTCGATGATCCCGTGTCCAAATACATTCCGGTCTTTGCCGGCATGAAGGTGGGCATTGAGAGGAAAGCAGCGGACAGCAAGGTTTCGCTGATGCTGGAGCCGCAGGAACGTCCGATCACGATCAAGGACCTCTTGCGCCACACAGCGGGGCTGCCTTACGGCTTTCGTGGCGGTGGACTGGTGCGAGAGCTCCATGCCGCGGCGGACCTCTTCAACAGCGATCTTTCCAATGCCGAGTTCGTCGCGAAGCTCGCCACGCTGCCGCTCGCCGAGCAGCCTGGCACGGTGTGGACCTACGGTTTTGCCACCGACGTGCTCGGCCGCGTCGTCGAGGTGGTCTCGGGCAAGACGCTGCTCCAGTTCGAGAAGGAGCGGCTGCTCGATCCGCTCGGCATGACCGACACTGCATTCTACGTTGCCGATCCCGCCAAGTTTGCACGTATCGCCGAGCCGATGCCGGAGGACCGCAGCATCAGCCCGACGACTGAGGTCCGCGACATCAGGCGGCCCGTGAGATGGGAATCGGGCGGCGCCGGCATGGTCGGCACGATCGGCGACTACGCCCGTTTCGCGCAGATGCTGCTGAATGGCGGCACTTATGCGGGCCGTCGCTATCTGAAGCCCGAGACCATTGCGCTGATGGCTTCGGACCACATCGGACCCGAGACGAAGATCGCACGCGACCGGATGTACTACCCAGGGGAAAGCTCAGGCTTCGGCCTCGGCTTCGCGGTGCGCACCTCGGTGCCGCTGGGCACCTCATGGCCGCTCGGCGAATATCGCTGGGACGGTGTTGCCGGCACGTTCTTCTTCATCGATCCCGAAGACGATCTGTTCGGGATCTTCATGGCGCAGACGCCGTCGCAGCGCGGCCGGATTCAACTCGAGCTGAAGACGCTGATCTATCAGGCGATGGGGCGGTGATCAGGCGCCGCGCACGATCTCGCGCACGTATCCGATCGTTTCCTCGATCTGGCTCGCATTGACGTCGAGATGGGTGCAGGCGCGGATGCGGCCGTCCATCATCGCAAGCGTCACCCCGCGCTGACGGAGCGCGGTGACCATCTTGTCGCCGGGAACGCCGGCGCCATCGGGCTTGAAGAACACCAGATTGGTCTCGGGCTCCTGCACCTCGATGCCTGAGATCTGCGACAGCCCGCGTGCGAGCGCCCGTGCATTGGCGTGGTCGTCGGCCAGGCGCTCGACGTGATGGTCGAGCGCGTAGATGCAGGCTGCCGCGCAGATCCCGGCCTGCCGCATCGAGCCGCCAAGGCGCTGCTTCCATTGCCAGACCGCGTCGATGAAGGCGCGCGAGCCCGCGAGCACGCCGCCGATCGGCGCACCGAGGCCCTTGGAGAAGTCGATCCAGGCCGAATCCCAGCCCGCGGTCATGTCGCGCGGGGAGATGCCGCTTGCCACGGTGGCGTTGAGCAGGCGTGCGCCGTCCATGTGGGTGACGAGGCCGTGTTGCCTGGCGATCGCGACGATCTCGTCGAGCGCGGTCTTCTTCCAGATCGTGCCGCCGCCGATATTGGCGGTCTGCTCGACGCTGACGACGGTCTGCGGCGGCTGGTAGCGCGTGCGCGGGTGCAGCGCCTTGCGAAGAGTTTCCGGCGTGAACTGGCCGCCCTCGCCCTTGAGCTGCGTGACCTGGAAACCGCCGATCGCCGCATGCGCGCCGCCCTCGCGCGCGATGATGTGCGCGGTCTCATGGGCGAGGATCTCGTCGCCGGGACGGCAATGCACCAGCGTCGCGGTGACGTTGCACATCGTGCCGGAGGGCATGTAGACCGCCGCTTCCTTGCCGAGCAGATCGGCCACGCGCGCGCACAGCGTATTGACGGTCGGATCGTCGCCGACCTGCTCGTCGCCGACCTCCGCCCGCGCCATCGCCTCGCGCATCGCGGCCGTCGGCCTGGTCTGCGTGTCCGAGAGCAGGTTGATTCGGACGGGTGGCGCCTTGGGATCGATCGGGGGAGGGGTGTAGAGCATGGCTGGTCTCGTCTAGTCGAACAGTTGCGGCCTGATGTCTTGCGCACCGTGGAGAATGGCGCGGATTTCGACATGGTCGGATTGCACCGTGTAGAAAATCAGATGTGATTGGAAGCGGAAACGCCGATAGCCAGCCGCGAGTTCATCCACCTGTTGGCCAATGAGAGGGAAATCGGCGAGAAGCCCGAAGGAGCGGATCAGACCTGCATAGTAAGCCGGCCTGATATTTGCCGAACCGGCTCTCGGTGAAGTCGTAGATGTCGATCAAATCGGCTCGGGTACGCTCCGATAACCGGTACTCAGCCATGGCGGCGTTGAGCAACGCGTTGGCGTGCGGCAGCCAGAATGTCGTCCGGCGTGTCCGAGGTGAACTCGTTGCAATCGGGCTGCGCGAACAGCGCCTGGTATCGGCGGACCTGTTCGTCGCGGGGCAGATTGGCCCATGCCTCAAGCTCCGCCTCGGAAGGCGCTGCCGATGGGGTCAGGTTGGCGAGCTGGTTGGTCGTTTGGGACATCGAGAGCACGATACCACAACAGAAAGGCCCCGGAAACCGGAGCATTAAGGGGGTGGACGCCGGGCGGCGTGACGAAACCGCATAATAACGATTTCCGTCTCGGTCACACGATAGTCGATCAGATAGGGATAAGGGTTGACCGGCAAGCGACGGACATATGCGCGCGTAGTCGTTCGTCCTGCGTAGGGGGAGGTCTCTAGCAATGCTATGAGAGCGACAATGCGGTCGCGCACGTGGCCTGCGCCTTGGGGCGAGCGCGCCTCGATGTAGGTCAGAACTTGGTCGATTTGGGCGAGCGCCCGCTTCGTATAACGGACGTTCACAGCCCGTGCTTGGCCCACATCGCGCGGACTTCGTCGGTGTTGGCCAACTCGCCGCGCGCAATTTCGGCTTCGGCCTCGGCAAGATCCGCCTCTTCCGCAGTTGTCAGCTGGATCGGTGGCTGATCGACCCCGGCAAGCTCAAGCAGGGTCCGCGCGAGTTCATCCTGCTCTGAATCGGGCAGGCCGGAAACCTTGCTGAAGGCCTCTTCCAGAAGACGAGTCATGCTCAACTCCGCGATGAGAGATCATAGCACAGATGGCCTGAGACATGGGAATGGCTGGCTCAAACAAAAAGGCCCCGGAAACCGGGGCCTTTGTACGTCGATCTGCCGAAACTATCAGCGCGAATAGAATTCGACGACCAGATGCGGCTCCATCTGCACCGGGAACGGCACGTCGGAGAGGTTGGGGATGCGGATGTACTTCGCCGTCATCTTGCCGTGATCGACTTCGAGATAGTCGGGCGTGTCGCGCTCGGGCAGCTGGCTGGCTTCGAGCACGTGGGCGAGCTGCTTCGAGGCTTCCTTGACCTCGACCACGTCGCCGACCTTGAGCTGATAGCTCGAGATGTTGACCTTGCGGCCGTTCACCTTGACGTGGCCGTGGTTGATGAACTGGCGGGCAGCGAAGATCGTGGAGACGAACTTGGCGCGGTACACGACCGCGTCGAGACGACGCTCGAGCAGGCCGATCAGGTTCTCGCCGGTGTCACCCTTGAGGCGGCTCGCCTCGACATAGATGCCGTGGAACTGACGCTCGGAGATGTTGGCGTAGTAGCCCTTCAGTTTCTGCTTGGCGCGCAGCTGCACGCCGAAGTCGGAGAGCTTGCCCTTGCGGCGCTGGCCGTGCTGGCCGGGGCCATATTCGCGGCGGTTCACGGGGCTCTTCGGGCGGCCCCAGATGTTCTGGCCCATACGGCGATCGATCTTGTACTTCGCCTCACTGCGCTTAGTCATCGCGTCCTCTTCGGTTGCATGGTTTGAGGAAACGCGCCCTCCTGTGTGACGGGCTTGGCCCGGCACCGACAGGTCCGATCCCCAAAGCTTAAGGGATTTGACCACGGGTCGCGAAACGCTTCGCGGGCCGAAATCGGCCCGCGAGCAGGCGGCTTTTAGGGGAGTTTAGGGCCGGCTGTCAATTCATTAGCCGTCATTCCGGGGCGCCCGCAGGTCGAGCCCGCAATCTCGAGATGCCGGGTTCGGTGCTGCGCACGCCCCCCGGGGATGACCGCCGCGCGTTCAGGTCCCGACCGCCCGGATCGGCTTGGGGCCGGCCGCCCGCAATTCGGCAGCGATTTCAGTGTTCAGGACCTGCTCCAGCCGGGTCAGGACCCGGGCGATCGGGGCGGCGTCGGTAACCCGGTGGTCCCAGCGGATCACGACATGGATGGTCTGGTCGGGCTCGACGCGCCCATAGCTGATGATATAGGGGCCCGGCGTGATGGGGTGGAGCTCGCCGCCGCCATAGGCGGCCACCGAACTCACCCCGAAGCTGCCGAACCAATTGCCCCGCTGGCGGCCGAAATTCAGCCCGATGGCCCACGACAGCCGGCGGAGCGGTAGCGGCAGGCGGGTCGCCCGCATGATTTTGCGGAACATGGGGACGTCAGCGATCGGTGCCGTCTTGCCGCGTCGGATCTCGGCATCGATTGCCGCCAGCGACAGGGCCTCTGGGGCTGCGATTCGCTGCGGCATCACGCATTCCTCGCCGGCATCGACCCGAGCGATCGCCACCAGCGCCACGCTCTTCGGCAGCTCATAGAGGGTCGGCCAAGGCCATTTGGCGTAGACGGTGCGCAGCACCGGTTCGTCTCGGGCAACCAGGGCAAAGGCCTTGACGAATGTCGCGGCCCAGCCGGCGGGCGCCGTTGTGCCTGCGCGGGCCTCCAGCAGGGGGCGGATATTGAGCGAACGGGAGAGCGAAACGAAGGGCACGCCCATCGAGGCGTGCATGAGATCGCAGATCAGGCGGCGCCGTAGCGAAATGGTCTTGGGCGTCCCGCGCATCGCTCTATGGTTCCTGCGGATAAGATTAAAATATGTGCAACGAGCGGATCGTCCGCTCGCCGCGTGCTCTTAGCATGAACCAACCGGCTTGGGACCGATCGGTTCGTCGTTTCAGGGCTCCGGCGCAGCCAGCGGCTTGGTTGGCGACGAAAATTCCTAATATTTTCAATTATTTGTCGCCGAAGGCAGGGCCTTTTGAGGCAAGGCGAGCAGAGGACAGCGCGAGCAAGGTCTCCTCGAGCATGTTCTCCCTCCTGAACCCCGGACCCTGGCAACGCCGCGGTTCCCGGCAAGGCCGGCCACAGGCGGTGCGGCGATTCAGCGTTTGATGCCCTCGAACGCTGCCATGATGCCGCGCTGGAACAGCGACCAGTCGAAGCCGAGCGCGATCGCGCGGTAGCCGCGGTCGATCAGCCGGTTGGCCTGGTCGGCGGTGCGCGCCACGCCCCCGATCGGCACGCCGCTTTTGAGGATGCCGGCCTCGGCGCGCGCGATCAATTCGAGCAACTCCGGATCGTCCATCTGGCCGCGCTTGTTGATGGAGGTGGCGAGATCGCCGGGGCCGATCACGGCGACGTCGATGCCCGGCGTCGCCATGATCTCGTCGATGCGATTGACCGCGTCGACATGCTCGATGGTGATCATGCAGATCATCTCGTCATCGGCGCTCGCCATGTAGTCCGGCATCGACTGGCCCCAGCGGAACGGGGCGTGGAACGGACCCCAGAGCCGGTCCCCGCGCGGCGGATAGCGCACGCTACGGACCGCCTTCTCGGCTTCCGCGGGCGTGGTGATCATCGGAAAGTTGATGCCGAAGGCGCCGATGTCCATCGGGGCCTTCGCGAGCCACGGTTCGTTTGCGGCGATCCGCACCAAGGGGGTGCAGGGCGTGCCGGTTGTGGCGGCGATCATCGCATGCGCTTCAGTCAAGCCGATCGGCCCGTGCTCGAGATCGACGATGATCCAGTCGAGTGAGCGCGCCATGATCTGCACGGTCTGCACGCTCGGGATCGTCGCAATGGCGCCGAAGGCGGGGCGGCCCTCGCGCCACAATTGGCGGAGGCGGTTGAGCGGCGTGGTCGGGATCGACATAGAGAGGCCTGCGGGCAGGTGACGACGGCGAAGCCTAGCAGCGCGCGCTTGTGGCGCAAAGTCAGGCCGGTGCGCGCCCGCCGAAGAACGGCGTCAGCATGGCTGAAAGGCCGTGAGCGCGATTCGAGGTGAAGATCATCTCGGCACCGGACTGTGCGATGCCGCTCGTGCGCGCACCCAGCAGATCCGAGACGCGACGGGCGATCGCCGGCGCCGGATCGATCCAGGCGACCGGCCAGGGTGCCAGCCGCTTCAGCCGATCGAGCAGCAGCGGATAATGGGTGCAGGCGAGCACCACGGTGTCGGTGCGCGCGCTGGCATCCGTGGCATCGCCGACGAAGCAGGGGGCGAGCTCGGCGAGGATGGCCTCGTCGCTGATCGGGCTGCCGCCAAGCGCGGCCTCGGCGAGCGATGCGAGCTCGGGCGAGCCGACCAGCGTCACCTCGCATCCTTGCGCGAAATCGCGGATCAGCGCCTTGGTGTATTCGCGTTTCACCGTGCCTTTGGTGCCCAGCACCGAGACGCGGCGGGTCTTGGACTGCGCGCAGGCCGGCTTGATCGCCGGCACCGTCCCGACGAAGGGCAGGGAATAGGCTGCGCGCAAGTGAGACATGACCAGGGTGGATGCCGTGTTGCAGGCGATGACGACGAGGTCGGGATCATGCGTGCCGATCAGCTCCCCCATCAGCGGCACGACGCGGGCGATGATCTCGTCCTCGCGGTGGTGGCCATAGGGAAAGAAGGCATCGTCGGCGACGTAGACGTAATGCGCCTCCGGGCGCGCGGCCACGACCTCGCGGAGCACCGTGAGCCCCCCAAGGCCGGAATCGAACAACAGGATCGTCGGAGAATTGGTCACGTCAATACCCTAGCCCGCCATGGTTACCATTCGGTTTTTAGGGCGATTTTGCGGCGGGGCCCCGCAAAGACCCGGAGGGTTGACGTCCCGTGTCCCGGACGCGCTGCGACGCCCCTGAGCGTTGCTGCGCAGAGCCGGGACCCATGCCGCACGGCTGCTCTTGGAGGCATGGGCGCCGGCCCTGCAGCGCAGCGCGAAAAGCGCTGCCCTGCGTCCGGGGCACGAGAGCAAGAGATATGGGCGCCTTCTTCACATCACGCCGTCACGTGGTCCGCGGCGGTCACGCGATCCTGTTCGTGCTGGCCGCGCGCTCCGTTGCCAGCTGCTTCTGCAGGCGATCGATGTTTTGCAGGAGGCGCTGGCTGGTCAGCACCAGGAAGTAATAGCCGAACTGCGGATCCTGGAAATAGATCTCGAGCAGGCGGTCGTAGGTGATCGTCAGCACCTGTCCGTCTTCGATGCATTCGACCGTTCCTGTGCGCCGGTTGTCCGGCGTGAGGAAGCCGAGCTCGCCCATGAGCGCTCCGGGCAGAATCTCGACGTTGATCTCCTTGACCAGGAACTTGCCGGTGACCGTGAGGAACATTTCCTTCGCGGGATCGCGCAGCTTGAAGAGGATGTCGCCGCGGCGGTACTTGCGTTCCGTCATGAACGGCTTGAGCCACTCGATCGACATGTCGCCTTCGGCCGCATGACGCGCTTTCTTCACCAGCCTGAGCATCTGCCTCAGGCGTAGCGCGTTGATCGGAAGCAGGAGAAGATAGAGGAGGAATGTCGCAACGTTGGCGGAGAGCGCACCGAAAACGGTGAAGAACGCGCAGCCGATCATATTGGCGACGCGCAGCGGCACCATCGTCCGCATCAAGAGGGTGGCGACGAAGAAGCCGGCGCCAACCGCGGCGAACAGATTGGCCAGCGTGATGTTCTGGACGAAGATCTCCAGCAGCCGATTGAAGATCGCGTCGTAAGTGACGTTGTTCGGGTCGAGGCCCATCTGGACCAGGATCTTGGCGATCCTGAGATTGTCGGTTGCCGCATCAAGAATGCGGTCGAGGATCGACGAAATGTCTGCGCTGCCGGACGGCATGATCTGGTCCCCGCGTAAGGCCTTCAATCCTGGTCGGCACCCGTATAGCCGAAATCGAATGACGACCGCTTGAATGATGCTTCCGGCCGTCATGCCGCAAGAGGCAAATTCTAGCGTGATCGGGCGTTTCGGCAATTGCCCCTTGGTTGTGCGTCTGGCCGCGGCGCGGCCGTGATTCGGGGCAGCCCTGCGGCCTTCGCCGTCGCGGGACGGGCCCGGATGCCGACGCGGCCTGGGGGTGGGCGACTTTCGCTTACGGCCTGGTGACGGGGTGCACGACCTGCTGCTCGACGAGGCCAAGGCGTCCCGGCAGCGAGCCGGCGCGCAGCAGCATCGCAACGCTGTTGGCCTCTTCCAGGGTGAAGTTGCCGGCGATCTGGCCCGAGCCGCCGGTGATGGGCTCGCGGATCACGGGTGCGGAGATCACCTTGTCGTCGAGCACGATGGCAAAGGGCCTGCCGACGTTCTCTGCGGTGACATGGGCGAAGCGCCGCGTGCCGCGGCCGTTGAAACGGAACGAGGCGATCGGCTCTTTCGTGTCGCTCGCAAATCCCGGGCCCGCATAGCTGATGTCGTCGCCCTCGAGCGCGCTATCCCTGGCGACGAGATAAGGAAGCTTGTCCTTGAAGCCGAGCAGGACTTCTGTGCCTGCCGGCGGCGTGCCCGTCTGTGCCCGCTCCGCCGGCATCGAAAGATCGATCAGTCGGAAGCCGACCCGCACCTTCCTGGCGAAGATCGCGGTGATGCGTTCGGGCTCCATCGCGCCCGGCAGGAAGATGCGGATGCGGTCCGCTCCCTCCGGCTGGACGCTGGCGAGCGCGATGCCGGCGTCCTTCAGGCGCTGCTCGATCATGGCAATGGAATCTTCCACGAGGTCGCGCAGCCGCGCGGCGGATGCGGCATCGGTCGGCGCGAGCCTGAGCAGACCATCTCCGCCATCGGTTACGGCGAGCGCATAGGCGGGCAGCCCCTCCGACGCCGACGCGAGTTTGCGCGTGAGCTGGTCGCGACCCTTCGCGTCCGCGATCTTCACGTCGACGCCGCCATCGCGGATCGCAAGGCCGGAGAAGGCGATCCGGCCCTCGCGCAGGATCTTGTAGACGTCGTCGCGCAGATCCGTGACGACCGCCTCCCGCAAGCCGTCGGTGTCTACCTTGTAGATGATGCGGGACCCGCCCAGCTTCTCCATCTTGTCGGCGACGAAGGCTGCGATTTTCGCGCGCATCTTGTCGAACTGGGTGTCCGCGCCGAGAGTGGCAGAGGGCAGAGCGATTGCGAATGCCGTCGCGAACGCGGCGATCAGCCGTGCAATGCGATTCCGCGGGGGCGTCGTCATGATGACCTCAAGTCTTGCGGCAGGACGCTGGCGGACGAATTCAGTGCCAGTTCTTGGTCCCCCGATCAGCCGCAGAGGTTCAAGCGTCACAGCCGGTAGGCAATGGACGAACGTCCAATCATCCATCATTCTGTCCGCGCTCGGCCGGCCATCGGCCGAGGCCTCGCCGAACCAAGATGTCAGAAGATACGCGGCGGGGACATGCATCTGAGGGAGGACGGAATTTCATGGCGGGCATCCACGCGCTCGATCGGTTCATCGGCAACGACTATCCGGATCTTTTGACGGACGAGGAGGTCCGGGCGTTCGAGCAGGTCCCTTACGCCGACCGCGTCGCGGCCGAGAGCACCTATGATGCGATCAGGTTAGGTGCGGCACGCAACCCCGACGGGGCCGCGATCCAGTTCCTGCAAAATGCCGATCCCGCCGACACGCCGCTGGTCGTCACCTATCGCGATTTCATCGCGCGTGTCACGCAGGCCGCCAACATGTTTCACGCCCTCGGCGCCGAGAAGGGCGACGTCATCAGCTTCATGTTACCGCTGGTGCCGGATGCCTTCGTCACGCTGTTCGGCGCGGAGGCCGCCGGCATCGCCAATCCGGTCAATCCGTTGCTCGAGCCGCACCAGATCGCCGAGATCCTGGAGGCCGCGAACACCAAGATCCTGGTGGCGCTCGGGCCGATGCCGGGCACCGACATCTGGCAGAAGGTCGAGCAGATCCGCCCGCAGCTCAAGCACCTGAAGGCAGTCGTGCAGGTATTCGGCGGCGGCGATCCGGCGAAAGGCATCTTTGCCTTCAGCGACCTGATCAAGCAGCAGCCGTCGGACCGGCTCGTCAGCGGACGCAAGATCTCGGGTGCTGATATCGCCGCTTATTTCCACACCGGCGGCACCACGGGTACGCCGAAGCTGGTGCGCCACACTCATACCAACCAAGTCTATCAGGCCTGGGCCCTCAATCTGTTGCTGAAGGCGAAACCAGGCGCCAATCTGCTGTTCGGCATGCCGCTGTTTCACGTCGGTGGATCGCTGACGCAGGTGCTGCTGACGCTGTCCAGCGGCGGCTCGCTGGTCGTGCTGTCGCCGAGCGGCTGGCGCAATCCGAATGCAGTGAAGAACATCTGGCAGCTGGTCGAGCGCTTCAAGCCCGATGCGCTGTCGAGCGTGCCGACGGTGCTCGCCGCGACCCTCGCGGTGCCGCCGGGCAACGCGGATATATCGAGCCTGAAATATGCAGCAGGTGGCGGCTCGGCGATTCCGGTCGCGGTCGGCTCGGCGATCCAGGACAAGCTCAAGCTGCCGGTGGTCGAGGTCTACGGCATGACCGAGACCTCGAGCGTGCACACGCTGGCCTATCCGTCGCGGCCGATCCGGCTCGGCTCGGTCGGCCTTCCCATGCCTTATGCGCGCGTGCGCATCGTGCAGCTCGATTCCGAGGGACGCCTGATCCGCGACTGCGCGACCGACGAGATCGGCGTCGTCATCATGGCCGGGCCGGGCGTGTTCGGCGGCTATCTCAATGACGAGCACAACAAGGGTTCTTTCGTCGACGAGGTCTGGGTCAACTCCGGCGATCTCGGCCGGCTCGATGCCGACGGCTATCTCTGGATCACCGGCCGCGCCAAGGATCTCGTGATCCGCGGCGGCCACAACATCGATCCGGCGCCGATCGAGGAGATCATGTTCCGTCACCCCGCGGTCGGCTTCGCCGCGGTGGTCGGCCAGCCCGACGCCTATGCCGGCGAGCTCCCGGTGGGATATGTGCAGTTGAAGCCGGGTGCAAAGGTCGAGCCGGGCGAGCTGGAAGCGTGGGTGCGCGAGCGTACGCCGGAGCGCGCCGCCGTCCCGGTGCAGGTCATTCCGATCGATCCGATGCCGGTGACAGGTGTCGGAAAAGTGTTCAAGCCGCAGCTGCGCTGGGACGCGGCGCAGCGCGTGTTTACCAAGGTGCTGACGCCGCTGGTCGAGCGCGGCATTGATTGCAAGGTGAAGGTCGGTCCGCACGGCAGCCACGGCTCGATCGCGACCGTGACGCTCGCCGGTGTTGCGGAGGATCAGCGCGAGGCCGTTGCGAACGAGGTGCACAAGCTGCTTGCACCGTTCGTGATGCGTCACGAGGTGGTGCAGGCGTAGCTGCTTGCGTTGAACTGTAGCCCGGATGAGCGAAGCGATATCCGGGAGGTGTGGCTTCCCGGGTGTCGCTTCGCTCATCCGGGCACGCGCAGCGATTGCGGTCTTAACCCGCCGGCATCCGCGTCTCGACCAGGCGCGCCCAGAACGACGCGCCATGGCCGAGGATGTTGTCGTTGAAGATGTAACCCGGGTGGTGGCACTCGTTGCCGTCGCCCATGCCGACAAGCACCATTGCGCCGGGGCGTGCTTCCAGCATGAACGAGAAGTCCTCGGCACCCATCATCGGGATGAACTTGTCGTTGACGCGATCGGCGCCGACGATGTCGCGAGCGACGTCGGCGGCAAGGCCGGCCTCGCGGGCATGGTTCATCGTCACCGGATACATCCGCGTGTACTTCGTCTCGGCCGAGCCGCCATAGGCGCGGGCGACGCTGTCGGCGACTTCGCCGATGCGGCGTTCGACGAGATCGCGCACCTCGGGGTCGAGCGTGCGCACGGTGCCGCCGAGCTCGGCGACCTCCGGGATGATGTTGAAGGCGGTGCCGGAATGGAATTGCGTGATCGAGATGACCGCCGACTTCAGCGGGTCGACGTTGCGCGCGACGATCGATTGCAGCGCGCCCACGATCTGCGAGCCGATCAGCACGCTGTCGACGGATTTGTGCGGGCCTGCGCCGGCATGTCCGCCCTTGCCGCGGACGGTGATCTGGATGTTGTCGGAGGACGCGAGCATCGCGCCGGGCGTGGTCGCGAAATGGCCTTCGGGCAGGCCCGGCATGTTGTGCATGCCGTAGACCTCCTGGATGTTCCAGCGCGTCATCAGCCCGTCCTCGACCATCGCCTTGCCGCCGCCGCCGCCTTCTTCGGCAGGCTGGAAGATCATGATCGCGGTTCCGTCGAAATTGCGCGTCTCGGCGAGATATTTGGCGGCGCCCAGCAGCATGGCGGTGTGGCCGTCATGCCCGCATGCGTGCATCTTGCCGGGGACCTTGGAGGCATAAGGCACGCCCGACGTCTCCATGATCGGCAGCGCGTCCATGTCGGCGCGCAGGCCAATGGCCTTGCCGGAGGCCGCCTTGCGGCCGCGGATCACGCCAACAACGCCGGTGCGGCCGATGCCCGTCACCACCTCGTCACAGCCGAACTCGCGAAGCTTGTCCGCGACGATGCCGGCGGTGCGGTGGACTTCGTAGAGCAGTTCGGGGTTCTCGTGGAAGTCATGGCGCCAGGCGGCCATTTCGTCGGAGAGGGCGGCAACGCGGTTGACGATGGGCATGAGGTGGGGATCCGTTTCTGATTGGTTGTAAACCGGATGAGCGAAGCGACATCCGGGATCTTTCGCGTGAGATTTTCCGGGTATCGCTGCGCTCACCCCGGGCTACGGACGCGCGCTCAGCTCTCCCCGAACACGCGCTTGAAGATCGTGTCGACGTGCTTGAGGTGATAGCCGAGGTCGAACTGCTCCTCGATCTCGGCGTCGGTGAGATACTTCTTCACCTCGGTGTCCTTCTTCAGGAGCTGGAGGAAATCGCCTTCGCCGCGCCAGACCGGCATGGCGTTGCGCTGCACGAGCTTGTAGGCGTCCTCGCGGCTCGCGCCCTTCTGCGTCAGCGCCAGCAGCACGCGCTGCGAATGCACGAGGCCGCCGAGGCGATCGAGGTTCTTCTGCATGTTGGCGGGGTACACCAGCAGCTTGTCGATCAGCCCGGCGAGGCGCACCAGCGCGAAGTCGAGCGTCACGGTGGCGTCGGGGCCCATCATGCGCTCGGCGGAGGAGTGCGAGATGTCGCGCTCGTGCCAGAGCACGACGTTTTCCAGCGCCGGCGTCACATAGGCGCGCACCATGCGGGAGAGGCCCGTGAGGTTTTCGGACAGCACCGGGTTGCGCTTGTGCGGCATCGCGGAGGAGCCCTTCTGCCCTTCGGAGAAGAACTCTTCGGCCTCCAGCACCTCGGTGCGCTGCATGTGGCGGATTTCCACGGCAATGCGCTCGATCGAGGAAGCGATCACGCCAAGGGTCGAGAAATACATGGCGTGACGGTCGCGCGGGATCACCTGCGTCGAGATCGGCTCCGGCACGAGGCCCATGGCTTTCGCGACATGCTCTTCGACGCGCGGATCGATCTGCGCGAAGGTGCCAACCGCGCCGGAGATGGCGCAGGTCGCAACCTCCTTGCGCGCCGCGATCAGACGTTCCTTGGCGCGGGTGAATTCGGCATAGGCATAAGCGAGCTTGAGGCCGAAGGTGACGGGCTCGGCGTGGATGCCGTGGCTGCGGCCGATGGTCGGCGTCATCTTGTGCTCGAACGCGCGCTTCTTGAGCGCTGCCAGCACCTTGTCGAGGTCGGCGAGCAGCAGGTCCGCGGCGCGGGTGAGCTGGACGTTGAGGCAGGTGTCGAGCACGTCGGAGGAGGTCATGCCCTGGTGCACGAAGCGCGCCTCGGGACCGACGATCTCGGCGAGGTGGGTGAGGAAGGCGATGACGTCGTGCTTGGTCTCGCGCTCGATCTCGTCGATGCGGGCGACGTCGAAGATGGCGTCCTTGGCCTTGGCCCAGACGGTCCTGGCGGCCTCCTTGGGGATGGTCCCGAGCTCCGCGAGCGCGTCCGCCGCATGCGCCTCGATCTCGAACCAGATCTTGAACCGGGTCTGCGGCTCCCAGATCGAGGCCATTTCCGGGCGGGTGTAGCGGGGGATCATCTGACGGCTCCAACAAGGTAGGCGGGCGGCCCGAGGGGGCTGTACCGGCCAAAATGTTTTTTACGCCGTGATTTAGCAGAGCGGGGAGGGCTAAACAAACGGCGGAGGCAAGGTAGCGGGGGATGATTGGACCGAGCAGGCCGCCAGCCGCCCAGGCTCGGCTGGCAGCGGTCTCCGAGAGGGGGACGTACCGGCCCCAGAAATCAGCGGTCAATCACGGATCATTGACTGACAGATATTGAAATCTGTCAGCGAGACGTGTATATCCGTTCCCGGACGCTCCGATTGGGTGTCCCGCGACAACCCCCGGGGAGCCCGCCATCCGAAACAAGCTCGGATCGGTGGGCGGATTGAAGAACGGGGATCGCGGACGAATGGAGACTTACGACAATGACGACCGAAATCCTCAATTTCACCGGCGTGATTGGGCACTGGCTCAATTTGCTGGTGGCGCGCCAGATCGCGGCGCAGGCTGCAAAACTGCCTCATTAAGGCATAGGCTTTCCGAACGACCGGCAAGGGCGCTTCGGAAGCAGCCCTACTGCCGGGTAACTGAGCCCCAAACGGGAACATGGTGCTGGCATGAATGAAGCCGTTGTCTTGACGCCGGAGCGGATCCTCGAAGTCACCGAGGACGTGCTCAGGCGCTACGGACTTGCCAAGGCCACTGTGGTCGACGTTGCCCGTGCGCTCGATGTGAGCCACGGCAGCGTCTATCGCCATTTTCCCAGCAAGGCCTCGCTGCGCGAGGCCGTTGCCAAACGCTGGCTGGACCGCATCGACGCGCCCTTGCTGGCGATCGCCAAGGAGCAGGGGCCGGCGCCCGACAGGCTGGACCGCTGGCTGCGCACGCTGTTCGCAGCCAAGCGTTCGCGTGTGCTCGACGATCCCGAGATGTTCGAGACTTACCTGACGCTGGCGCGCGAGGCCTGCGCGGCCGTCAAATGTCACAAGGACACCATGATCGACCAGATCGAGGCGATCCTGACCGATGGCGTGAAGCAGGGCGAATTCGCCGTGGGCGACGTCAAGGCAACCGCGCGCGCGATCTTCGATGCGACCGTCCGCTTCCACCATCCGGCCCATGCCGACGATTGGAAGGATGCCGATCTCTCCGCGCGCGTCGACGCGATGCTGGCGCTGCTGCTGCGTGGGTTGAAGGCGGCCTGAGGCAGCAGGACCCATTCATCCCGGGGGTGCTGCCGATCAACCTCTCGTCTTCTGGAGAGCGGCGCCATCGCGACGCGAGGGCGATGAAGCCGGATGTTTTCGCGTGTGCAAGGCAGGATCGGACGATGGCACGACCGGCGGACTATCCGGGTAGGCATTGACCGCGATTTCGACGGCGTCCTTTGACCGCTTTCGAAGGCGGTAGAACGTAAGCTCCTGGTCGAACATGGGGCAGCGAAAGTGGACGACGGCCGTGTCCGGCAGGCGGCAAAGTTCGTCAATGAGCTCGCCTACGGTGATAATCGGGGGATGGTCGACTGCTTTGTGGTGACCCTTACTCATGACCCTTTGCTCCTTCTCTGTTCGTACTAACAGGAGCCGGATCGGCTCCGTTCCAATTTCGTTCAGCAGATTGAGAAGCTTCAAGCGACAAGGCAGTGCGGCAGCTTTGCTGTTAGATCCTCGTCAGCCCACAGGTCGCGGCCAGCCGCACGAGCTGCGCATCCGTACGCGCGCCGGTCTTGGTCTTGATCAGATAGTGATAATTCTGCACCGTCTTGACGCTGAGATTGAGATGCGTCGCGATCTGCTCGGTGGTGGCGCCACCGGCGAATTGGCGCAGGATCTCGATCTCCCGCTCGCCCAGCTGGTCCAGCGCCGAACCCGTCGGCGACAGGCTGTCCTCGGCCAGAATATGCGCGATGTCGTCGCTCATCGCGCGCTCGCCGCGGGCGACGCTGCGAATCGCGGTCACGACGGCAGAGGGCTCGCTGCTCTTGGTGACGAACCCGCTGGCGCCCGCGCCAAAGGCGGCCTTCACCAGCACGGCTTCGTTGTGCATGGTGAAGACGAGGATCCGCGCCCGTGGGCTGCGCGCGCGGATGTTGCGGATCGCCTCCAGCCCGCTCGCGCCGGGCATCGAGATATCGAGCACGACGACGTCGGGGTCATGTGCCTTGAACGCGCCGTAGGCGTCCGCGGCGTTGTCGGCTTCCGCCACGACATGCAGATCGCCCTGGCTTTCCAGCACGCGCCGGTAGCCTTGCCGGACGATCGGGTGGTCGTCGACCAGCAGCACGGAGATGCCTGTTGCTGCAACCTCGCTCATCCCGGCCTCACGCAGCGAGCGGGATGGTGGCGGCAACGCTGAGGCCGCCGCGGGCAGGCAGGATCGACAGCGATCCGCCGGCTGCCGTGACGCGCTCGCGGATGCCGGTAAGGCCGAAACCGGCCGACTGCGCGACACGGGCCGCGTCGCCGCCGCCGTCGTCCTCGACGCGGATCAGCAGCGCATCGTGCTCGCCGGCACGGCGTTCGACGCGCAAGCTGATCTCGCGCGCCACGCCGTGACGCAGCGCGTTGGTCAGGCATTCCTGTGCCACGCGATAGGCCGTGGTGGCGGCCGGACCGCTGATGTCGGTGAGGTCACCCCTGAGATCGAGCTGGATCGTCGGCCGCGCCGCGCTCTGCGAGCGCCAGCTGTCGACGAGATTGACGAGGCTTACCTCGAGCCCGAGTTCCTCGGGCAGCGGATTGCGCAACCGCTTCAGCGCATCGCGGAGCGAGGCCATCAGATGATGGGTGGCCTGCGAGATCATGCGCGCATCCTGAGCGATTCCCGTGCTGTTGTCCTTGGTGCTCGCTGTTTCGATTGTGTTGGCGAAGGCGAGAATGGCGGAGAGATTCTGCCCGAACTCGTCGTGCAGCTCGCGGGCGAGGGCGCGGCGCTCGTCGTCGCGGATTTCGATCAGGCGCCGCGTCAGGGCGGCGCGCTGCTCGGTAGCTTCCTCCAGCCGGTCGCCGAGCTCGCCGACGGCGCTGCCGATCATCGCCAGCTCCATCGAGCGGAAGCGCGGCAGTTTCGTGCGATATTGACCGCGCGCCATGCGCTGCAGGGCGGTCACGATCGCGCGCGCCGGCGCCAGCGCATGTGCGATCGCGAGCGACGCCAGCAGCGCGATTGCCGCCGCCATGAGCAGCGCGACATCGATCACGTTGAGGATGTACTCCCAGGCCAGCGAGACGGCCGCCGCGCCGTCCGGCGTCGCGACCACCGTGCCGGCGGAAGCGGCGCGGGGGCTGACAGGCCGGATGACCTCGGCGTGGCTGCCGAGGAAGGTGGGCACGATGGCAGCGAACCAGCGCGGCGGCGCCTTGCCCAGCCCCTCGCTCTGGCCGCAGAGCGGCTTCTCGAACGCCACCGCCGGCTGGAACTCGACGCAGACCCCGGGCGAGATCAGCTTCACCGTCTCCAGCGTGCGCCAGTCTGGAACCGGCAGCAGATGCTCGCGCGCTCTGCTGCTGCGCAACAAAAGCTCGCGCCAATACAGCGCCTGTAGCGCCTGCGCGACCCGCTGCGCCGAGGCAGCAGTCGCGCGGTCGACGCTGCGATAGGCATCGAACGTGGCCCACAAGGTCGCGGCTCCGAGGCAGAGCAGGACGATGAGCAGCAGACGGGCGACAAGCTGGAGCACGAGGCGCATGCGATCACCCCCGACGTTTGGTAAGGTCAGCCTAACAACGCCGCCGCGCCTTGCCAATCGCGGTGGTTGAGGTGGATTGCAGCTTGGGCAAATTTCCCAAGCCGGATTGGGCATGCGTCTTTGGACCGGAAACGGCGGCTTTGATCTAATCGGTGGGGACACGTTGCAAGCCGGTGCTTGCGAGCCAGGAGCGGTGCAGCATGAGTTCGATCACGATTGGACCGATCGCGGGGACTGCGACCGACCCGTCCGAGCGCAGTGCGCTGCTGTTCTGGATGATCTTCACCGGGCTCTCGGTCTTCGCCGTCGTGCTGCTGTGGCGCTTCGGCCTGATCCACCTGATGCTGACCTCGGACCGGACCTACATTTCCAGCGTGATCGCGCTGCTTTATTTCCTCACCTGCGGCCATTGCTTCCTGCGCACGCGCGCGATTGCGCGTGAAGGCGCAGCGGCGCGGCGCTGCCGGGCGGTGCTGGCGGCGCCGGACGGCAGCAAGGTGCTGGACGCGAGCGCGGCGGTGCTGCCGCGCGGCCTCGTGCGCGACCACATCCAGAGCCTGGTGACGAAAGCCGCGGCGCAGGACTACCGGCCGGTCGACCAGACGTTGCTGTTGCGAAACCTCGCCGATCGCTTGCGCGGCTCCAACGGCTTCGGTGCTTTCGTCTCCGATACGCTGATGAAGCTCGGCCTGCTCGGCACCATCATCGGCTTCATCATCATGCTGGCGCCGATCGCGGGGCTGGATGCCGCCGACAAGGTCGCGATGCGCTCCTCGATGGGCTTGATGAGCGACGGCATGGCGGTCGCGATGTACACGACGCTCGCCGGCCTCGTCGGCTCGATCCTGGTCCGCATCCAGTACTACATGCTGGATACCGCGACCCAGCGGGTGTTCTCGGACGCGGTGGTGCTGACCGAGACCTATGTGACGCCGGTGCTGGAGCGCAAGGGTTCTGGTGCGCCGTCATGATGGATGATTTCGGTCTCTATCCACGCGAGGAGCCGTTCGATCCGCTGGGCGTGATGCTGTTCAAGGCGCTCCAGGTGATCGCGTTCCTGTTCTTCCTGGCGCTGCTCGCTGTCTCGCCGGACGCCAAGGAAGGCAAGATCGACTCCAAGGCGGAGTTCATCATCACGATGGACTGGCCGGACAATCACCCCGACGATCTCGACCTGTTCGTGCAGGATCCGGCCGGCAACATCGCCTGGTATCGCCACCGCGAGGCCGGCTTCCTCACGCTCGACCGCGACGATCGCGGCGGAGCCAATGATTTCATCATCGTCAACGGCAAGAAGATCGCTTCGCCGATCCGCGAGGAGATCGTCACCGTGCGCGGCATCGTCGCCGGCGAATACACCGTCAACATCTCGCATTTCCATGCAACGACCGGCGAACCCGTTACGGCGAGCGTGAAGGTGCAGAAGCTCAACCCGACCGCACAGGTGATCTTCGACAACAAGCTGGCGCTCGGCCATACCGGCGACGAGAAGACCGCGGTGCGTTTCCGGCTCGATGCCGAAGGCAAGGTCGTCAATGTCGACCAGCGGCCGAAATCCCTGCTGGAGACGTTCCGCAACGTGCGCGCCAACGGTGCCGACCTCGATCCGAAGACCGGTGTGAGGATGCGCCGTGAGTAATCTGCAAACGGTCATCCTGACGCTGTCGGTCGCCTACGCCGTCATCGGCGCTCTGCTGCTGGTCGTGCTGGTCTATGCGCGGTTGCACTGGTCATTGAAGGCGGTCGCCGTGGTCGTGACCAGCACCTTCTATGTCGTGAGCTTCACCGAGATGCGCGGGCTGCTCGGCTGGGCCAGCTCCGACCGGATGCCCACCGCCTTCAAGCTGCTCCAGGCCCGCATCGTCGAGCCGCATTCGCTGGAAGGCGATCCCGGCTCGATCTATCTGTGGATCGAGGCGCTGGATGAGGACAATCGCCCGAGCGGCATCCCCCGGGCCTTCCGGGTGCCGTACGACGACAGGCTGGCCGACAAGACCCATGCCGCGCAGAACGAGATCGCGGCCGGTCATCCCCAAGGCGGGCGTGCCGCGGATTTCGGCGGCGGCGACGGCAGCCTGATCGACATGGTCCGGGAATATGTGACGCCCAAGACCATTTTGGAGACCAGCGGCGGCGATTCCTCGACCGGCGAATTCAATGCGCCGCCGGCGGGCGCGCAAGGCGCCGTGTTCACGCCGCTGCCGCCGCCCCGGATGCCGCCCAAGGACGAGCAATAGACCCTTCATCATCACCGTAGGCCGGCGCTGGTAAACAGCGTGTCGCTGGCGCATGGTCTTGATCTCCCTCAATTTGGCCTTATCGGCTTTCAATATGAGTTCGAGGGGTGGAGGGTGCGTGCTCCTAGCTGTCTTCTCGGATATCCACGGCAACCGGCAGGCGTTCGAGGCCTGCCTGAAAATCGCCCGTGCGAAGGGCGCGGAGCAGTTCGTCCTGCTCGGCGATTTCGTTGGTTACGGCGCCGATCCGGAATGGGTGGTGGATAACGCAATGGAGCTCGTGGCCCAGGGTGCCGTTGCCGTGCGCGGCAACCACGACCAGGCGGTCAATTCCTCGGCGGAGACCATGAACGCCGAAGCGCAGATCGCGATCGAATGGACCCGCGGCCGGCTCGACATCGAGCAGCGGCGGTTCCTGGCCGAGTTGCCGATGCTGGTGGAGGACAGCGATCGCCTGTTCGTGCATTCGGAGGCCTCCAGCCCCCAGCGCTGGCACTATGTCCGCTCGACGGTGGACGCCGCCAAGAGCCTGATCGCGACGCCTGCCCATGTCACGTTCTGCGGCCACATCCACCGCCCCGCGCTCTATTCGATGTCGGTGACGGCGAAGATGACGAGCTTCGTGCCGAAGACCGACGTTCCCGTGCAGCTCCTGCGCGGGCGGCAATGGCTCGCCGTGCTCGGCTCGGTCGGCCAGCCCCGCGACGGCGATCCGTCCGCATCCTTCGCGCTGTTCGACACGGTCTCATGCCAGATCACCTATTGCCGCGCACCCTATGACATCGCAACCGCAGCAAGCAGGATCCGCGACAACGGACTGCCGCCCTGGCTGGCCGACAGGCTGTCGCAGGGGCGCTGACTGCGATGCCGAAACCCCTGGTCAAGTCAGGCGCGGAGATCGACGGCTACACCATCGGTGAATGCGTGCATGCCGGCGGCATGGCGACGCTATGGACCGTCACCCATCCCGGCATCGACGTGCCCTTGCTGATGAAGATCCCGCGAGTGTCGGAGGGCGAGGACCCCGCCGCGATCGTCTCCTTCGAGATGGAGATGATGATCCTGCCGCGGCTTGCAGGTCCGCACGTGCCGGCCTGCTTCGGCACCGGGGATTTCGCGCATCAGGCCTATGTCGTGATCGAGCGCATCCCCGGCGCCACGCTCTACAAGCGGCTCCCCGACCTGCCGCTGCCTTATGACGAGGCGCGGCAGCTCGTCGCAAAGATCGCGCTCGCGCTCGCCGATTTGCACCGGCAGAACGTGATCCATCACGACATCAAGCCGAGCAGCATCATGTTTCGTGATTCAGGCGAGGCGGTTCTGATCGACTACGGCCTGTCGCACCACAACCATCTGCCCGATCTGTTGCAGGAAGAGTTCCGCCTGCCTTACGGCACGGCGCCCTACATGGCGCCCGAGCGGCTCCTGGGCGTTCGCGACGATCCGCGCAGCGATCTGTTTTCGCTCGGCGTGCTGCTCTATTTCTTCACGACGGGCGAGCGGCCGTTCGGCGAGGGCGAGACGCTGCGCGCCATGCGGCGTCGGCTCTGGCGTGATCCGCATCCGCCGCGCTGCTTGCGCGCCGACTATCCGCCCTGGCTCCAGGAGGTGGTGTTGCGGTGCCTCGAGATCGAGCCGGTGTGGCGCTATCCGACGGCGTCCCAGCTTGCCTTCGATCTCGCCCATCCGGATCAGGTCAAGCTCACCGCGCGATCGGAGCGGGTGAAGCGCGATTCCCTCAGCGTCGCCTGGCGGCGCCGCTTCAACCTGGGTGTCATGGCGCCGCGCGCGAAATCGGACGTCGCCGCCCAGATCGCATCGAGCCCGATCCTCGCTGTCGCGCTGGACACGGTGGAAGGCGCATCGGAGCTGAACGAGGCGCTGCGCGTGACGACCGAACGCATCCTCGCCACCTTGCCGTCAGCGCGGCTTGCCTGCGTCAACGTGCTCAAGCTGAACCGGATCGCGATCGACCGGACACTGGACGAGCAGGGCTCCAACAAGCATATCGACCGCCTGGTCGCGCTCAGGCATTGGGCGACGCCGCTCAAGCTGGATGAGAGCCGGCTGTCGGCTCATGTGCTGGAGGCGGTCGATCCTGCCGCCGCGATCCTGGAATTCGCCGAGGCCAACCAGGTCGATCACGTCATCATCGGCGCACGGCAGAGCTCGTTCAGGCGCACGCTGCTCGGCAGCGTCTCGGCCAAGGTGGCCGCGGAAGCGACCTGCACCGTTACTGTGGTGCGGCCGCAGCGGCTGGCTGGCAATGGCGGCGGCTCAGATGCCGGCGACATGGCGGGATAGCCCGCCTGGCGTCTTGCGGGTTTGGATCAGGCCGCGCGGACGGAGTGGGCGGCGCGCTTGCGGCGGATGGGCCAGCAGAATTGCGGGCCGGGCTCGCCGTGATCCGCGCCGCCGCCAAAATACTGGATGATCTCGCGGCAAGGTTCGCAACTGAACAGGTTACGCGACGCGGACGCCCTGGTCATTTCCTTCAGGCAGGTCGGGCAATGCGGTTTCATTGGGTCGGGTCCGGAAAAGGAAATCTCAGTGTCGGCGCTGCGAGGAGAACGAATGGTCGAGGTCGGTGTCGGGCCCGGCATCGTCGTCCAGCATGCTGTCGGCGCGTTCGAAGCGGCCGAAGAAGTCCTCGAGGTTTGGATGCGGGCGACGCGGAATCCGGCATCTGCGCTTCGGCTGGCGCTTCACCAGGGCGATCTGCATGGCGCTCAGCCGCGGTGACGATGAAGGGGAATGATGCGGGCAGAAGTCGCGGCCTTCACCGGCCGTGCCGCGTAGAGGCTGCGAGCCGCCTCGATCGCCGCGTTGAGTCCGAACCACAACGCTACGCCAGTCCAGATCAGGGTCGTCGTCATGATGTGCTCCCGTCAAAAGCAGACAGGAGTCACTTGCGGTGATTTGCGCGAATCAGTGAAGTCCGGATGAGTACGGATCAGGATTGCAATCTAAGCGATGCGCTGCAGCACCCGGAGACGCCACGGGGACTTCCCCTCGTCAGCCTGCGCGGCTTGATCCAGCTCAAATCGCTTCGCCGCGGGCCCCCAGCGCCGCGTTGCGGATCGCGGCGATGTTGGTCTTGTAGGCGTCCTGCGTGCCGCCCCTGAACACGGAGGTGCCGGCGACGAAGGCGTTGGCGCCAGCCGCCGCGAGCGCGCCGGCAACGTCGGGGCCGACGCCGCCGTCGACCTCGATGTCGATCGGACGGCCCGCCGTCATCGCGCGGATGTCGCGGATCTTGCTGATCGCGGAGGGGATGAAAGCCTGGCCGCCGAAGCCGGGATTGACCGACATCACCAGCACGAGGTCGACGAGGTCGAGGACGTATTCGAGCGCGCTGATCGGCGTCGCCGGATTGAGCGAGACGCCCGCCTTCTTGCCGAGCGCGCGGATCGCCTGGAGCGAGCGGTGCAGGTGCGGGCCGGCCTCCGCATGAACGGTGATGTGGTCGCAGCCGGCTTTCGCGAAGGCCTCGAGATAGGGATCGCAGGGCGAGATCATCAGATGCGCGTCGAAGATCTTCTTCGTGTGCGGGCGCATCGCCTTGATGACATCAGGGCCGTAGGAGATGTTCGGAACGAAGTGCCCGTCCATCACGTCGAGATGGATCCAGTCGGCGCCGGCGGCATCCACCGCGCGCACCTCCTCGCCGAGCTTGGAGAAGTCCGAGGCCAGGATCGAGGGCGCGATGGCCAGGGGGCGAGGGGCGAAGGCTTGGGTCATTGGCGCGTTTTCCCGTGGCGGCCGTGAAAGATGGCCTCGCCTAACATGGGCCTCCGTGGCGGGCAATGCAGGGGAGCCGTGCTTCCTGTGGGCGGAAATTTCTGCCGCGACCGGCACGAATTGCCGGTGTTCCCCGGCGGCGCCAAGCGCGGCAGAGGCGGATTTCATTGAGCTTTTCGCGCTGGCACGACGCTTGCTGACGTCATTCCTGAACATTGGCCGCGGCATGCGGCATCGGTTGGAGTTGTGCAATGTTGTTTGCCCTTGGTGCGGTATCGAGTGCGCTCGGCGCGATCCAGTCGCTGACCAACTCGAAATCGTCCTCATCGACGCAGAAGACGGGATCGACGCAAGGCGCGACCAACCCGTTCGCGATCGACAGCGGCAGCAGCACGACCAGCGGCGCGGCCTCGTCGGTCAACTCGGGCAATCGCGCGCAGATCTCGCCGGAGACGATGAACGCGCTGATCGCCGCGCAGAGCCAGTCGGCGGACGGCGCGACGTCCTCGAGCGCGACCTCCTCGACGTCGGTGAGCCGGGAGGATGCGCTGAAGGACCTGTTCGCGCAGATCGATACGGACGGCGACGGCAAGATCACCAAATCCGAGTTTGAGGACACACTCGGCGCCGGCGGCACCAATCTCGCGCAGGCCGACGACGTGTTCTCGAAGATGGATGCGAATGCAGATGGCAGCATCAACCTCGGCGAAATGACGAAGGCGCTGAGGGGCGGCCATCAAGCGCAAGGTGCCGATGGCGCGGGCGAGGGATCGGATTCCTCGTCGCAATCCGGCGGTGGATCGACCTCGACCACGACGACGAATGCCGACGGCTCGACCACCACCACCGTCGCCTATGCCGACGGCTTCAAGATGTCGACCACGGTGCCGGGTGCCTCCAGCAGCTCGAATGGATCAGGCGCCAACAACTCGCCTTATGACTGGTTCGGACAGATGATGCAGCGTCAGGCGCAGGCCTCGGCGGCGTCCGCCGCTTCATCGCTGTCGATGAGCGTGTGAATGAGGTCCGAGGTCAGCCTGCATACTCGTGCGTGATGTCACGGTAGACATACCGGTCGCGGATTTCGTGGTTGAAGAAGGTGCCCTTTGAGCGCGCGTCCCTGAACGCGTCGGCGACCTCGGGCGGAACGTCCTCGTAGACATAGAGTCGTCCGCTGACGAAAGTCACCTTCAGCTCGCGCGTGTCGGGCGCATAGCGGAAGAAACGGATCACGGAAGACGGCATGACGGTGCACCTCTGCCCCCGTCTGGTAACGCCGTCTCCGCCGTTTCGTTTCTAACCGAACTTGTCTTTCCACGCCGGCTGCGCACCGGGGAACGGCAGCGCGGTCGCACCGTACACGCCGCTTGCGATCGCGCGCGCGACCACGTTGGCGGCGACCATGCCGAGCTCGGTGAGCTCCACCAGCGCCTCGATCGGCTTCTCGCAAGTGGCTGCGGCGAACAGCACGTCGCCGTCGAGCGGAGCGTGCACCGGATAAATCGCGCGGGCAAATCCGGTCTGCGCGATCATCGCGAGCCGCTTGGCCTGCGCCTTGCTCAGAATCGCGTCGGTGACGACGAGGCCGATCGTGGTGTTCTCGCGCTCGCTCGCGGCCGGCCCGCCCTTGATGCGCATCGCCAGCATGTCGGGCGTGAACGCAGGCGGCAGGCCGCGTCCGCCGAACTCGCCGTTTTCCTCGAACGGCGCGGCCCAGAACCAGGGTCCGTTGCCGACCGTGACGCTGCCGACCGCGTTCACCACCATGATCGCGGCGACCTTGACGCCATTCGACGTGACGGCCGATGCCGAGCCGATACCGCCCTTGAAGGTGGCGGTGGTCGCACCCAGGCCCGCACCGACGCTGCCGAGCGCGAAGTCGGTGCCGGCGGAGGCAGCGGCGGCATAGCCGAGATCGCGATAGGGCGAGAAGCGGCCCCAGGCCTTGTCGCCGCCGTTGAGCAGGTCGAACACGATCGCGCCCGGAACGAGGGGGACCACGGCCTCCCGGACCCTGAAGCCGCGGCCCTGTTCGGCGAGCCAGGCCTGCACGCCGCCGCCGGCATCGAGGCCGAACGCGGAGCCGCCCGAGAGCGCGATCGCGTCGACCCGCTCGACCGTGTTGGCGACCTCGAGCAGCGAGACCTCGCGCGTGCCGGGTCCGCCGCCGCGGACGTCGATCGCCGCGACGGCGGGCTGGTCGAAAATGATGGCGGTCGTGCCGGAGGCCACTTTCATATTCTCGGCATGGCCGACCCGGACGCCGGCGATATCGGTCAGAAGGTTTTTCAAGATGGCCTCGTTGTTGAGAGCACTTCGCGATCTGCGATAGCGCAGCGATGCCGCAGGCTCAACTGGCGAGCGCGGTCCTGAGCATCTTGGCGAGCTCGGACTTGCGGTAGGGCTTGGCCAGCAGCAGCACGCCGGAATCGAGCCGGCCGTGATGGACGATGGCATTTTCGGTGTAGCCCGAGGTGAACAACGTCTTCAGGTCGGGGCGGCGCCGGGCCGCTTCGTCAGCAAGCTGGCGGCCGTTCATGTTCCCGGGCATGATGATGTCGGTGAAGAGCAGGTCGATGGTCTCGTCGCTGTCGATGATATCGAGGGCCTCGGCGCCGTTGGCAGCCTCGAGCGCGGTATAGCCGAGGCTCTTGACCTGCGTCACGACATACTGCCGCACCAGCGCATCGTCCTCGACGATCAGGATCTTCTCGTTGCCGCCGGCGATGGGCGCGTTCTGGAGCGCCTCGAACTCGGTCTCCTGCACTCCTGTCGAGCGCGGCAGGTAGATCTTCACGCTCGTGCCGTGGCCTTCCTCGCTGTAGATCTTGATGTGGCCGCCCGACTGCTTGACGAAGCCGAACACCATGCTCAAGCCGAGGCCCGTGCCCTTGCCGACCTCCTTGGTGGTGAAGAAGGGATCGAACACCCGGTCGATCAGCTCGGCGGGAATTCCGCTGCCGGTGTCGCTGACCGCGATCATCACGTAATTGCCGGCAGCGACGTCGGGGTTCATGCTGGCATAGCCGTCGTCGAGGAAGACGTTGCGGGTCTCCAGCACCAGGGTGCCGCCGTCGGGCATGGCGTCGCGCGCGTTCAGCGCGAGATTGAGGATCGCGGTGGACAGCTGGCCCGGGTCGACCAGCGTCGGCCAGGCATCCTCGGTGAGCTGCGGCATGATGGTGATCTGCTCGCCGAGCGTCGGATGCAGCAGCTTGGCGGCTTCGAGCGCCAGCGCATTGACGTCGATCTCGCGCGGCTGGAGCGGCTGCTTGCGCGCGAAGGCGAGCAGATGCTTGGTCAGCTGCGCGCCGCGCTCGGCGGCGTCGTCGATCAGCCTGGTGATGGCGGCAAGCTCGGGCCGGTCGGCGACCGCATCGCTGAGAATGCCGATCGTGCCCGTGATGACGGTCAGCACGTTGTTGAAGTCGTGGGCGACGCCGCCGGTCAACTGGCCGATCGAGTCCATCTTCTGGATCTGCCGGAGCTGGGCTTCGGCGGCCTGCTTGTCGGTGAGGTCGCGGCCGATGAAGTAATGGCGCTTCACGGGCTCGGACCAGGTGCCCATCCAGTTCAGCGTGACCTCGTGACCGTCGTAATGGTAGTAGCGCGCCTCGAAGCCGCGCTTGACCGCGCCACGACGGGCTGCGCGCATCTCGTTTCGCGTCCTCTCGAGATCGTCGGGATGGATGAACTCGGTCGCGCTGTGCCCGACCATGTCCTCGGGGCTGTAGCCGAGAATGCTCTTCACGCTCGGGCTGACCTGGACGAAATTGCCATAGCCGTCGGTGACCAGGATCAGGTCCTGCGATGTCTCGAAGATGCGCTGGCGTTCTTCGGTCTCGCGGCGCAGCTTCTCTCTCGCCTGCTTCTCTTCGGTAATGTCGTGGGCGATCTTGGAGGCGCCGATGATCTCTCCCTCATCGGTCCGCAGCGGTGAAATGTTGAGGACGACGTCGAGCGGGCGGCCGTCTTTCCGGATCCGGATCGTCTCGTGCTGGGCGATCGACTCATTGCTGGCGATCCGGTTGAGGATGCTCCTGACCTCGCCCTTGAGATCAGGCGGCACGATGATGTCGATCGGCTTGCCGATGGCCTCGGCCGCAGAATAGCCGAAAAGATGTTCGGCGGCCTTGTTCCAGCCGGTGATGATGCCATCGAGCGATTTCGTGATGATGGCATCGTTGGACGACTCGACGACTGCGCCGTACAGCGCGAGGCGCTTGCCGTAATAGTCGCGTTCCGAGGCCGATTGCTGGCGCAGCCTTCCGACGAGGCCCACCGTATGCGCCTGGAGGCGGACATTCTCGATGAGTAGCACTGCGAGCACGAAGGTCGCCGCAGCGAGGCCGTAGAGCCGGCCGGCATAGAAGCCGAGATCGAAGCGCGCGACGTTGACGATCGCCGACAGCGCGATGTCGAACAGCCAGGCGCACATGACCACCATGAGCCAGACGTCGATCACCGTGTGCGGCTTGCGGAACCAGAGCGAGACCAGCGCGGCAAAGCTCAGCGACCACACGAAGGACACGACTCCGATCATGGTTGGCGTGTACCGACCGTCGCGCAACAGGACCGGCAGCAGATCGTGCTGCGCGGTCACGATCCAGGCGAAGACGCCCATTGCGGCGATGACGCCGAGCACGCTGGCATAAATCGCCCGGCTTGCCGTGCCGCGGATCCGGGGACCACCGTCATTTTCTTTCAGCCACGCATAACCCATCACGCACAGCGGAAAGCCGGCGTGCCAGATCATGTAGAGCCAGACCGTGGTCTGCCTGCCCGCGCCAAAGAGTCCGGCCGGTGCGAACAGTCCGGGGAAGGTGAGGGCATGAACCAGCGCCGCCGCGGCGGTGAAGAGATAGCCGGTCGCGAGCCACAGCAGCGCGCGGGTCCGCAAGATCGCAAATTGCGACAGCAGCAGCACGGCCGTGACGGTGTCGCTCACGGCGAGCGCAGATTGATAACTCGCGACGAAGGCCGGGACCGGCAGGAGCGGGGTACCCGCGAAGGGCACGGCCGCTGCAAACAGGAGGGAGGACACGCCGACGATCGTCAATGCTGCGGTGCGGTCTGCCGAAGTGGCGGGCAGGGTCGAAAGAAACGTGCTTCGGTCGACCGCCGCAGGCACATCCACCTCTCGCGGGTCGGTCTTGAGCTGGTCGGGTTTGAGCATCTCCGCTGGTCTCATTCGGCCGGCAGTCCGTTCATGGTAGCGGTTCTGGGCGCGGATCGTGAACAGGACCGGCCACGACTCAACCGAAGGTTACAGCTTTCTTAACCGCGGTGGGAACACGGAACAGGGATTGGGTAAGGTGCCCTTTACCGGGTGATGCCACAATGCACCTCCGCCGTGGCGGGTTCCAGGGTCGAACCTGGCGATTCTGATTCGGATATCGGGAGTTGTCCCCCCATGCCCCGCGTTCTCATCATCGACGACCAGAAGGACGTCCGTGCGATGGTCGCGATCGTGCTTCGGGTCAATCATTTCGAGGTCGTGGAGGCCGAAAGCGGCGCGGCTGGGCTGAAGGCCTTCGCGGAAAGCCCCTTTGACGCGGCGATCGTCGACATTTTTCTCGGCGACGCCAGCGGCGCCGACGTCATCGCGACCCTGCGCGAGCGCGCACCGGCGCTCCCCGTCATTGCGGTATCCGGCATGACGGCGCTCGACTTCGTGGATCAATCGCCCCACCTCGCCAACGTGGTCTGCCTGCAAAAGCCGTTTCGGCCGAACGATCTGCTGCAGGCCTTGCGGAAGGCCCAGGCCGCGGCCGGCGGCAAGCTGGCCGCAGCTGTCTGATCCTGCCGCAAGAAGAAACGCCCCGGGCTAAGCCGGGGCGCGGTGATGATTGGATGGCGGCTTAAAGGCCCGGCAAGCGCGCTTTAGGTGCCGTTGCCGCTGATCTCGGCGTAGCCGCCCTTGGCGTCCCATTTGTAGACGACGTAGTCGATCTGCTTGATGTCGCCCTTGGAGTCATATTCGACCGGGCCGATCACGGTGTCCCACTTGCCGGCCTTCATCGCCGCCATGACCTTCTTGGCGTCGGTCGTGCCCGCCTTCTTGGCCGCCTGCGACCAAACCTGCATCGCCGCATAGGTGTAGAGGGTGTAGCCCTCAGGGTCGATGTTCTTGGCCTTGAATGCCTCGACGATCTTCTTCGCGGTCGGCTTGTTGCGCGGGTCGGGGCCGAAGGTGAACAGCGTGCCTTCGCCGGCAGGGCCGGTGATGGAGGCGTACTCCTTGTCGGCGAGCGCGTCGCCGGCCATCAGCACGGTCTTGAGGCCCTGGTCCCGCATCTGGCGCAGGATCAGGCCACTCTCCTGATGATAGCCGCCGACATAGACGAGGTCGATGTTGTCGCGCTTCAGGCGGGAGACGATCGCGTTGAAGTCCTTGTCACCCTTGTTGTAGGACTCGTACATCTTCTCGGTGACGCCGGCCTTGTTGAGCGCCTTCTTGGTCTCGTCGGCAAGACCTTTGCCGTAGGTGGTCTTGTCGTTGAGAATCGCGATGTTCTTGCCCTTGAAGTTCTTGGCGATGTACTGCGCGGCGATCAGGCCCTGCTGATCGTCGCGGCCGCAGACGCGAGCCACGTTCCAGAGCTTGCGCTCGGTGAACAGCGGGTTGGTCGAGGCCGGCGTGATCTGGAGCACGTTGCCGTCGGCATAGGCTTCCGAAGCCGGGATCGACGATGACGAGCAATAGTGTCCGGCCACGAACGGGATTTTCGCGCCGGCGATCTTCTCGGCGATCGAGCGCGCCTGTTTCGGGTCGCAAGCGTCGTCTTCGACGGAGAGCGCGAGCTTCTTGCCGTTGACGCCGCCAGCGGCATTGATATCGGCCACGGCCATCTCGGCGCCGTTCTTCATCTGGCGGCCGAAGGCGGACTCGCCGCCGGTCATCGGGCCTGCGACTGCGACGGTGACATCCTGCGCGAATGCCGCGCTCGACAGCGCGATCGATGCGCCGAATGCCAGACCGATGAGCTTCAGTGATTTCATGAGATACCTCGCGGGTGGTCGCCTGTGGAAGTTGCCGGGATGCCCGGTTCAAACCGGCGCCATTCTTGAATGAATTCGAGGAGAAGTCACCGGCAAAATACGGGCATTTGCGGAGATATCTCGCCACATTCGGCCGCACTCGTCGGCCTCAGCGCTGGCTCAGCCGTGGCGGCCGCCTTCCAGATAGGCGGCACGAATCTCCGGGCGTTGCAACAATTCGGTGCCGGTGCCGGCCAAGGTGATCAGGCCATTGACCATGACGTAACCGCGATGGGCGAGCTTGAGCGCATGGTTGGCGTTCTGCTCGACGATCAGGACAGTCAGGCCGTCCTGCCGGTTCAGGGTGCGGATCGCACCGAAGATCTGGCGTGCGATCAGCGGTGCGAGGCCAAGCGAGGGCTCGTCGAGCAGAAGCAGGCGGGGACGGCTCATCAGCGCGCGGCCGATGGCCAGCATCTGCTGCTCGCCGCCGGACAGGGTTCCACCGCGCTGGGCATAGCGTTCCTTCAGCCGCGGAAACAGCGTGAATACGCGTTGCAGTGTCGCCTCGCGTTCGGCGTCGGTGCATGCGGTGGAGTCCGCCCCCATCTGAAGATTTTCCGCAACGCTCATGCGCGGGAAGATGCGGCGGCCTTCCGGCGATTGCGCGATGCGCAAATGCGCGATCTCGTGGGTGGGAACGTCGGTGATGTCGCGGCCTTCATAGAGGATCTGGCCGGCGCGGGCGCGCGGCTTGCCGAAGATCGTCATCATCAGTGTCGACTTGCCGGCGCCGTTGGCGCCGATCAGGGCGACGATCTCGCCGGCATTGATCTCGATGTCGACGCCCTTCAGCGCCTCGATCTTGCCGTAGGCGGCGCGAAGACCCCGGATCGCGAGCAGGGAAGTGGGCGCCGATGTCACGTCCCGCTCTCCATCACGGCCACGGCCTCGTCCTCGTCGGCGCCGAGATAGGCGGCGATCACCTTGGGATCGTCGCGGACCTCGCGCGGCGTGCCTTCGGCGATCTTCACGCCATGGTCCATCACCACGATGTGGTCGGATATCTCCATCACCACCGACATGTCGTGCTCGATCAGCAGGATCGAGGTGCCGAGCTCGTCCCGGATCGAGAGCAGGAGCTCGCTCAGGGCCGCGCTCTCGCGCGCATTGAGGCCGGCCGCGGGTTCGTCCAGGCACAACAGGGCCGGCTCGGTGCACATTGCGCGCGCGATCTCCAGCCGGCGCTGGTCGCCATAGGCGAAATTGCCGGCGGCGTCGTCGGCGCGGTCGAGCAAATTGACCCGCTTCAACCAGTCGGTGGCGAGATCGATCGCGCGCTTCTCGGCGTCGCGGTAGGCAGGAACACCAAGGAGACCGAGAAGGGTGAATCCGGAAGCGCGCATCAGCGCGTTGTGCTGCGCCACCATCAGGTTTTCCAGCGCGGTCATGCCGGGAAACAGGCGGATGTTCTGGAAGGTGCGCGCGACCTTGGCCTGCTTGGCGATGCGGAAATCGTTGAGCCGCTCCAGTGCGAACACCCCGCCGTCGTCGTGGGCAAGACGGATGCTGCCGCCGCTCGGCTTGTAGAAGCCGGTGATGCAGTTGAAGACCGTGGTCTTGCCGGCGCCGTTCGGCCCGATCAGCGCGGTGATCTTCTTGCGCTCCGCCGAAAATGACAGGTCCTGCACGGCGACGATGCCGCCGAAGCGCATGGCGAGCCGGTCGACGCTGAGAATCTGGTCGGCGCTCATCCGTGCCCTTCCTTGACGAGATCGGAGGAGATCGTCTTCGCCTTGGTCAGATATACGGTGGGTGCGCGATGGCCGATCAGGCCGCGCGGCCGCCAGATCATGATCAGCACCATCGACATGCCGAACACGAGCATTCGGTAGGACTCGAGGCCGCGGAACAGCTCGAAGCCGCCGATCATGGCGAGAGCTGCGAGCGCGACGCCGAGCTGCGAGCCCATGCCGCCGAGCACGACGATCGCGAGCACCAGCGCCGATTCCTGGAAGGTGAAGGATTCCGGGCTGATGAAGCCCTGGCGCGTTGCGAAGAACGCGCCGGCGAAGCCGCCGAACATGGCGCCCGTCGCGAACGCCGTGAGCTTGGTGGTCGTGGTGTTGATGCCGAGCGCGCGGCAGGCGACCTCGTCCTCGCGCAAGGCCTCCCAGGCCCGGCCGATCGGCAGGCGGCGCAGCCGGATCGTCACCCAGTTGGTGAGGAGCGCCAGCGCCAGGATCAGGTAGAACAGGAAGATGATGCGGTGGGTCGGCGAGTACTCGATGCCGAGCCTGGCGGCGAGCCCGTCATCGCTGTTGTCGAGCGGGATGCCGAAGAAGGAGGGGCGGGGAATACCCGAGACGCCGTTTGGACCGCCGGTCAGCTCCTGCCAGTTGATGATGACGAGGCGGATGATCTCGCCGAAGGCGAGCGTCACGATGGCGAGGTAGTCGCCGCGCAGGCGGAGCACGGGGAAGCCGAGCAGCACGCCCCAAAACGCGGCGAGGATGCCGGCGAGCGGCAGGCAGATCCAGAACGACCAGCCGAAATTGGTGGCGAGCAGTCCGTAGGAATAGGCGCCGACCGCATAAAAGGCGACGTAGCCGAGATCGAGCAGGCCGGCGAGCCCGACCACGACGTTCAAGCCCCAGCCCAGCATGACATAGGTGAGCACGAGAATCGCGAGGTCGAGGATGTAGCGCTGGTTATAGAAGATGACGGGTACCAGCACCGTGAAGATCAGAAGCGCCGGCGCGAGGTAGCGGCCGATGAAGGACATGCCGCTCTGCACGGCCGGCGGCACCAGCTTCTCGGTGCCGGTCGGGCCGATCCATTGCCGCAACAGCTCGATCACGATCGAGCCGCCGAACACCGCAGCGACGAGGGAGGCGAGGTCGCCGAAGCGCGTCCAATAAGTCAGCTGGCCGGAGGAGCCCGCCTCGGTGCGGATGCCGACCATCAGCGAGAACAGCACCAGCGCGATCAGCGCGTTGATAAAAGCCGTCTTGAGGAGGGAGGTGGCGCCCGTTGTACGTTTGGTCGTCATGGTCGGGGGAGCTGTCACGCGTGACCGTCAGACTTTTTCGACTTCGGGACGACCGAGCAGGCCGGTCGGCATGAAGATCAGCACGACGATCAGGATCGAGAACGCCGCGACGTCCTTGTATTCGACCGAGAAATAGGCCGACCAGAACGTCTCGATCAGGCCGATCGCAAGCCCTCCGAGCATGGCGCCGGGCAATGAGCCGATGCCTCCGAGCACGGCAGCGGTGAACGCCTTGATGCCGGCGACGAAGCCCATGAAGAAATCGACGAGGCCGTAATAGAGCAGGTACATCAGGCCGGCCACCGCAGCGAGCGCGGCGCCGATCACGAAGGTCATGGAGATGGTGCGGTCGACATCGACGCCGAGCAGCGCCGCCATGGTCTGGTCCTGCTCGCAGGCGCGCATGTCGCGCCCGAGCCGGGTGCGCGACACCAGCCAGGTGAAGATCGCCAGCAGCACGATGGTCGTGACGACCACCATGATCTGGATGTTGGAAAGCTGTATCACGAAGCCGTCCGCGCTCTCATGCAGTGTGTAGCCGCCGGTGATGAAGGGCGGGATCGGCTTGACGCGCGCGCCTTGCGCGACCTGGGAATAATTGGTCAGCACGAAGGACATGCCGATCGCCGACAGCATCGGGGCGAGGCGGAAGGAGTGGCGCAGCGGCCGGTAGGCGATGCGCTCGATGGTCCAGCCATACAGCGCGGTGATCGCCATCGAGACCAGCAGCACCACGAGCAGGATCACGGGGATGGCGGTCAGCCCGAGCGAGATCAGGATCACGAAGGTGATCAGGGCAATGAAGCCGCCGATCATGAAGACGTCGCCATGGGCGAAGTTGATCATGCCGACGATGCCGTAGACCATCGTGTAGCCGATCGCGATCAGGCCGTAGATCGAGCCCAGGACGAGACCGTTGATGAGCTGCTGGGCGAAATAATCCATGGGCTGCCGTTTACCAAACCTGACGCCGCTCAAAGGGAGCTATTCGAGAGAGAGGTCTTGAGTTTCTTCTCGGGCCCCGGCAGCCCTTGAGCAATCTTCCGGTTTTGTAACAGGAGGGAACTGGCGGCTGCAACTAGCGAAGGCGCGGCAGACGCGCTTGTACAATGGTCATTTCGTTACGACTGTCGTCTTTCCGGTTCCGCAACTGCGAGGAACCGGGTTCCCTCAGGCAACCAAAGTGGATGCCCGCCGTTGTCTCAGCTCTGACGTCCAACAAGGGAGTTTCCCGAAATGACGAAGCAGCAGAACCAGAATCCGGGCCAGCAGAGTCAAAACCCCGGCCAGCAGCGCCCAGGTCAACAGCCCGGGCAGCAGCAGGGCGGCGGCCAGAAACCCGGACAGCAGCAGCAGAACGACCCGATGCGCCAAGGCGATCGCCCAGGCCAGCAACAGGGCGGCCAGCGCGGTCAGGAATAGCGAGTTTGGGAGCCCAGGAGTGAGGAGGCCCTGCCGAGAGGCGGGGCCTTTCTTTTTGGCGCCCAGTCCTTGGGACAGTTCCCGGTCCCTGGGACAGTTAAGGTAAACAAAGAGTTTAAATTGCCGCCATAGTCTGATGCGAGTTAGCTCGGCGAAGCCGCGGCCTTTCGTCGAAGGCCGGCAAACCAGGCGGGAAGCGGCATGCTCAGGAATTGGCGGATCGGTTCGGTCAACGGCGCGCTGCTGGCGGCCTATTTCATTCCGGCCTGGGCCCTGGTCGCCTTCAACATCATTGTCGCGCCTGTGCACGGCCTCTACGAGCGGCCGAGCGTCGCCGTCGCGCTGTTCCTGAGCGACCATCTCCAGATGGCAGGGATGGACACGGTGCGCGCCGCCTGGCTGCTGGCGCTGGGCCGGCTGACCGTGGTGGCGTTCTTTGCGATCTACCTCGTGCTGCTCTGCATTCCCCGAATCCGCAAGAGCGGCGGCAGCGACGAGGCGCTCGGCATTGCGCTGGCGATCGGCAGCCTGATCTCGTTTGCCAGCATGGTGATGGCCTCGAAGGTCGGCGAGATGGCCGCGCTCCGGCTGCATGCCACCGAGCTCCTGCTCTTGCTCGGTGCCGCGATCGTGGTGGTGATCGAGAAGCCGGCGGCAGCACCGAAGACGTCGGAGATCGCCGCGCCGCTAGGTCTTGAGCAGGCCGAGCTCCTGCACAATAGCTGAGGCTTCCTTGACGGCGTGGTTCACCGCCGGCACGCCGCAATAGATCGCCTGCTGAAGCAGGATTTCCTTGATGTCGTCCGGCGTGAAGCCACCCTCGGCGAGCGCGGCTCGCACGTGCAGGCGAAACTCGTCCCATTGCCCGAGCGCCACCATGGTGCCGATCACCAGCACGCGCCGCGTGCGCTCGTCGAAATGCGGCCGCGTCCAGATCTCGCCCCAGGCGTAGCGCGTGATCATATCCTGGAAGTCGGTGTTGAACGCGTTGCGGTTCGCGATCGACTTGTCGACCCAGGCATTGCCCAGCACCTTGCGGCGCACGGTCATGCCGGCATCGCGGCGCTTCTGGTCGTCCATGTGTTTCCTCCGAATGAGTCATTCCGGGGCGCCTCGAAGAGGCGAACCCGGAATCTCGAGGTTGCGAATGCCGATCGAGATTCCGGGTTCGATGCTGCGCATCGCCCCGGAATGACGAAGGTCGTTGCTAACGCTGCGTCAAAAAGCCGACCACCGCATCGGTGAATGCGTGCGGCTGCTCGACGTTGGAAATGTGCGCGGCATCGATGATGGTCATGCTCGCGCCGGGAATGCTCGAGCGGATCAACTCGCCCGCCGAGATCGGCGTCGCCACGTCGTGGCGGCCGGCGATCACCAGCGTCGGGCTCTTGATTCTGGGCAGCAGCTCACGCTGGTCGAGCGTCGACAGCGCCTCGCAGCAGGCAAGATAACCCTCGACCGGCGAGGCGAGCAGCATCGATTTCATCTTCGCGGTGATCTCAGGCTCGCGCTCGCGGAAATCCTGGGTCAGCCAGCCCGCGATCACGGCATCGGCGACGGCGGCGATGCCGCCATCCTTCACCGCCTTGATGCGGTTATGCCAGTTTGTTGGATCGGGATAGTAGCAGGACGTATTGGCAAGGATGAGCTTGCCGAACCTCTCCGGCGCGTTGGCGCCGAGCCATTGCCCGACCATGCCGCCCATCGACAGGCCGCACCAATGCACCTTCTCGATGTTGAGATCGTCGAGGATCGCCAGCACGTCGCGGCCGAACCGCTCCATCGAGTAAGGACCCGGGGGAACGTTGGACTTGCCGTGGCCGCGGCGGTCGTAGCGGATGACGCGGAACACCTGTGTCAGTGCCTTCATCTGCGGCTCCCACATCTGAAGCGTGCAGCCCAGCGAGTTGGACAGCATCAAGGTGGGCCCGCCGTCGCGGCCCTCGACGGAGACGTTGAGCAGGCAACCGTCGGCATCGATCATGGGCATGCGGTGTCTCCGTCGTATTATCGGTTCTCATTCGCGGTCGAGGCTGTCGAGCAGGCGGTCGATCAAGGCCTGAGAAGCCCCTTGATAGGCCATCGGCTCGAACAATGCCGCAATTTTTTCCGGCGTAAGGTGCGCGGTCACCTGCGAATCGGCCGACAGCACCTCACGCAGATGCTTCCTCTCGGCGACCGCGCGCTTGCTCGCGGCCTCGATCAGATGATGCGCATTGCTCTTGCCGATCGTCTCGGCCAGCGCGAAGGTGACGGCCTCGGCCATGATCAGCCCCTGCGTCGCATCGAGATTGCTGCGCATGCGCACCGCATCGACCTCGAGACCCTCGGCGATGTCGACGATCGCCGCAAGCGCGCCGGAGGTGACCAGCATCAGTTGCGGCAGCGTCGGCCATTCCGCGTGCCAGGGGCCTGCGCTGCGCTCGTGGTCCTGCACCTGCGCGGCAAAAATCGTGGCGGCGAGCTGCGGCGCCATGGTGGCGGCGCCCAGCGCGCTCGCGGCGGCGACCGGGTTGCGCTTGTGCGGCATGGTCGAGGAGCCGCCGCGGCCTTCGCCGGCGGGCTCGAAGGCTTCGGCGACGTCGGTCTGCATCAGCAGCGAGACGTCGCGCGCGATCTTGCCGCAGCTACCGGCGAGAATGGCGAGGCAGGATGCAGCCTCGGCGATGCGGTCGCGATGGGTGTGCCAGGGCGCCTCGGGCAGCGGCAGACCGAGCTCCTGCGCCAGCCGTTCGGCAACCGCGAGCCCCTTGTCGCCGAGCGCGGCGAGCGTGCCGGCGGCACCGCCGAATTGCAGCGCGAGGCCCTCGCGAGAGAGCCGCCGCAGGCGGCAGCGGGCGCGGGCAAGGCTTGCGGCATATTCAGCCGCCTTCAGCCCGAACGGCATCGGCAGCGCATGCTGGAGCCAGGTCCGCGCCACCATCGCGGTGTTGCGATGGCTGCGCGCCAGTGCGGCAAAGCCCCTGATGGCGCGACTGAGGTCGACATCCAATGCATCGATGCCGGCGCGAAGCATCAGCATCGTCGCGGTGTCGATGACGTCCTGGCTGGTCGCGCCCCAATGCACGTAGCGCGCGGCCTCTGCGTCGGCCTTGCCGACATTGGCGGTCAGCGTCTTGACCAGGGGAATCGCGAGATTGCCCGATCGCGTCGCGGCCTCGGCCAGTGCGGCCATGTCGAAGGAATCTGCCTTGCACGCGGCCTCGATCGGGCCGACGGCGGATGCCGGAATCACGGCCGTGGCGGCCTCGGCGCGCGCCAAGGCTGCCTCGAAATCGAGCATGTTCTGCAGGGTAGACCGATCGTCGCAGACCGCGCGCATGGCGGCGCTCGACAGCATCGGCGCGAGCAGGGGGGAGAGGGAGGTGCTCATGTTGCGCGCGACCTAATCATCATGCCCCGGCCGTGCCAATCCCCAACCGGCCCCACACGTCTTTTTGCAGTTGCGAATATGCATTGCACGTGACCCGGCCCCGCCCTTTCCTTTGCCGCGCCGCTGCGTTACTTGAATCAGCACTATAGTTGCGCGATCCAGGAGGCATCTCATGGCCATGACGATGAACGGCGAAGTCCAGCTTGCGGCGCCGCGCGAGGCCGTGTGGGCCAAGCTCAACGATCCCGAGGTACTGAAGTCCTGCATCCCCGGCTGCGAGGAGCTGGAGAAGACCGACGACGGCGGCTTCCGCGCAACGGCTAAAATGAAGGTCGGCCCGGTGTCGGCGCGCTTCAAGGGCAAGGTCACGCTGTCCGATCTCGACCCGCCGAACGGCTACAAGATTTCAGGCGAAGGCGAGGGCGGGGTCGCCGGGTTCGCCAAGGGCGGCGCGGTGGTCAAGCTCGCGGAGAAGGACGGCGGCACGCTGCTCTCCTACGACGTCGAGGCGCAGATCGGCGGCAAGTTGGCGCAGCTCGGCCAGCGCCTGATCAACGGCGCCGCCAAGAAACTCGCCGACGAGTTTTTCTCGAACTTCGCCAAGGCGGTACAAGGCTGAAACCTATCGCCTTTCGGCATGGCGGCTTGCGTCCGGGGTGATGTTGCCCCAGGGGACAATGGCCCATATGATGGGTTGGAATAATTATAAGAACCGCTTCGACGGGACCCGTCGGGGCGCTGATAGAGAGTGCTTATGGCAAAAATCTCCCTCATCGTGAACGGCAATCCTGTGACGGCCAATGTCGATCCCCGCACGCTTCTGGTGCAGTTTCTGCGCGAGAATCTGCGGCTTACCGGCACCCATGTCGGCTGCGACACCTCGCAGTGCGGCGCCTGCGTCGTGCATCTCGACGGCAAGGCCGTGAAGTCCTGCACCACGCTTGCGGTGATGGCCGATGGCCACGAGGTCAGGACGATCGAGGGGTTGGCCGCCGACGGCGCGCCGCTGCATCCGATGCAGGAGGCCTTTCGCGAACACCACGGCCTGCAGTGCGGCTTTTGCACGCCGGGCATGATCATGACCGCGATCGACATCGTGCATCGCAAGGGCCACGAACTCGACGACCACACGATTCGCGAGGAGCTCGAAGGCAATCTCTGCCGCTGCACGGGCTATCAGAACATCGTCGCCTCGATTTCCGCCGGCGCGAAGGCGATGGCGAAATCCGACCTCGCGTAACGCGCATCCCGCGATCAGGACATTCAGATGTACGAATTCAAATATCATCGCCCCGGGACCGTTCGCCAGGCAGCCAACCTCCTGGTGAAGAACGAAGACGCCAAGGTGATCGCCGGCGGCCACACGCTGATTCCCGTCATGAAGCAGCGCCTCGCAAGCCCCCCGCATCTGGTCGACCTCTCCCATGTCGAGGGGCTCAACGCGATCGAGATGAAGGGCCGCTCGCTCGTGATCGGCGCCACCGCCAAGCACGCCGAGGTCGCGACCTCCGCCATCGTCGGTGAGGCGATCCCGGCGCTGGCGAACCTCGCGAGCCAGATCGGCGATCCGGCCGTGCGTCACAAGGGTACGATCGGTGGCTCGCTCGCCAACAACGATCCGACCGCCGACTATCCGGCCGCGGTGCTTGCGCTCGGCGCCACCATCGTCACCAACAAGCGCCGCCTCAAGGCGGAAGAGTTCTTCCAGGGCCTGTTCACGACGGCGCTCGAAGCCGACGAGATCATCACCAAGGTGATGTTTCCGTTGCCGAAAAAGGCAGCCTACATCAAGTTCCGCAACCAGGCCTCTCGCTATGCGCTGGTCGGCGTGTTCGTGGCGCGTCGTCCTTCGGACGTGCGCGTTGCCGTCACCGGTGCCGGCTCCGAAGGCGTGTTCCGCGTCGCCGCATTCGAGGAGGCTCTGAAGAAGCGCTTCGCCTCGAAGGCGCTGGAAGGCATCGCGGTGCCGGCGGAAGGTCTCAACAGCGATATCCATGGCAGCGCCGAATACCGCGCGCACCTCATCGGGGTGCTCACGCGGCGTGCCGTCGACGCCGCCAACGCCAAGGCGTGAGGTGACCTCACGCCCTGGCCAAACTTGTCCCGATGAGGGCGTAGTAAGACTGGCTTTCTCATGACTTCAACGCCCAACTCGTCCGGTGCTTTGCCGGCATCGGTCGATGCGATGCTCGACCTTCTGACGTCGCGGGGCTACCTCGCCGAACGGTCGCTTGCGACGGTGACCTACCTCTCCTTGCGCATGGGCCGGCCGCTGTTCCTCGAGGGCGAGGCCGGCGTCGGCAAGACCGAGATCGCCAAGGTGCTCTCGGCGGCGCTGGGGCGGAAGCTGATCCGCCTCCAGTGCTATGAAGGCCTCGATGTCTCCTCCGCGGTCTACGAGTGGAACAGCGCCGCGCAGATGATCGCGATCCGGATGGCGGAAGCCGCCGGCGATACCGATCGCGACCAGCTCTCGAGCGATATCTTCGCCGACCGCTACATGATCAAGCGGCCGCTGCTTCAGGCACTGGAGCCCGACGTCGCCGGTCCGCCGGTGCTGCTGATCGACGAACTCGACCGCGCCGACGAGGCGTTCGAGGCCTACCTGCTCGAAATCCTCAGTGACTTCCAGGTGACCATCCCCGAATTCGGCACCGTGAAGGCACCGCATCCGCCGATCGTCATCATCACCTCCAACCGTACCCGCGAGATCCACGACGCGCTGAAGCGGCGCTGCCTCTATCACTGGGTGGATTATCCTGCCGCCGAGCGTGAGCTTGCGATCGTCAAGACGCGCGTGCCCGGCATCTCCGCCAAGCTCTCGCAGCAGGTCGTGCGCTTCGTGCAGGCGCTGCGCAACCAGGACTTCTACAAGTCGCCGGGTGTCGCCGAGACCATCGACTGGGCGACCGCCCTGTCCGAGCTCGATGCTCGTTCGCTGACCCCGCAAGTGGTCGGCGACACGCTGGGTGCGTTGCTCAAATATCAGGACGACATCACCCGGATGCAGGGCGATGCCTTGCAGAAGGTGCTGAAGGAAGCGACGAGCGAGAATTGACGCGCGTCTCGTAACTACCCCGTCATTCCGGGGCGCGCGTAGCGCGAACCCGGAATCCATTGTGCAGCGACGACGGTGGTTGAATGGATTCCGGGCTCGCGCCAAGTGGCGCGCCCCGGAATGACGACCGAGAGTGTGGACCCATGGCCATCAACCACCTTGCCCCGGAGCAAACCGAGCAGTTCGCCGACAACATCGTCGGCTTCGCCCGCGCGCTGCGTGCTGCCGGCATTCCCGTCGGGCCGGGTGCGGTGATCGATGCCATGAATGCGCTTGAGGTGATTGACATCGGCAACCGCGCCGACGTCTTCACGACGCTGGAGGCGATCTTCGTCAAGCGCCGCGAGCATGCGCTGATCTTCAAGCAGGCCTTCAACCTGTTCTTCCGCGCCTCGGAAGAATGGAAGCACATGCTGGATTCGGTGCCGCTGCCGGAGCAGGCCAGGAAGAAGCCGCAGGCGGGCGCGCGCCGCGTGCAGGAGGCGATGTCGCAGCCGCGGATGACGGAGACGCCGCAGCACCAGGAGCAGGATCTGCGCTTGTCCGTCTCCGACAAGGAGATCCTTCAGAAAAAGGATTTTGCGCAGATGAGCGCGGCCGAAATCGCCGAGGCCTTGCGCGCCGTCGAGCGGATGCGGCTGCCGCAGGCGGAGCTTCTGACGCGCCGGCACCAGCCCAACGCCCGGGGCCTGCGGCTCGACCTGCGCCGCACGCTCCGCGCATCGCTCCGCACCGGCGGCGACATCATCGACATCCATCGCCTCGGGCGAATCCAGAAGCCGGCGCCGATCGTCGCGCTGCTCGATATCTCGGGCTCGATGAACGAGTATACCCGCCTGTTCCTGCACTTCCTCCACGCCATCACCGACGCGCGCAAGCGTGTCTCGGTGTTCCTGTTCGGTACCCGTTTGACCAACGTCAGCCGCGCGCTGCGCCAGCGCGACCCCGACGAGGCGCTGGCGAGCTGCTCGGCCTCGGTGGAGGACTGGGCCGGCGGCACCCGGATCTCGGCCTCGCTGCACAACTTCAACAAATTGTGGGCGCGGCGTGTGCTGAGCCAGGGCGCCATCGTGCTGCTGATCTCCGATGGGCTGGAACGGGAGGCCGATTCCAAGCTGGCCTTCGAGATGGACCGGCTGCACCGGTCCTGCCGGCGGCTGATCTGGCTCAACCCGCTCTTGCGGTTCGGCGGTTTCGAGGCCAAGGCGCAGGGCATCAAAATGATGCTTCCCCACGTTGACGAATTCCGCCCGGTGCATAATTTGAGTTCGATCCAGGAGCTGATCATGACGCTCTCCCAGCCGCTGCCGCCGCATCACCGCAGCCTGATCCGCTCCGCAGCTTGAGAGGCACCCCATGCTCGATCGCGACGAGGATATCCTGAAGGCGGCGGAGGACTGGCAGAAGGCCGGTCGTGGCGTCGCGCTCGCCACCGTTGTGGAGACCTGGGGGTCGGCGCCGCGCCCGGCGGGCTCGAGCCTCGTCATCAATGACGAGGGCACCTTCCTCGGCTCGGTCTCCGGCGGCTGCGTCGAGGGCGCCGTGGTGACCGAGGCCATGGATGTGATCCAGAGCGGCAAACCGAGGATGCTGGAGTTCGGCGTGGCCGACGAGACCGCCTGGAATGTCGGGCTGTCCTGCGGCGGCACCATCCGCGTCTTCGTCGAGAAGGTCGGTTAGCCGTGAAGCTCGCAATTCTTCACGAACTCAATGCCGAGCGCGCCGCGCGCCGGCCGGTGATCCTGGTGACCGACACCGAGAGCGGCGAGCAGCGGCTGGTGAAGGCGAAGGATTTCGCCAGGGATCCGCTGCGCACCGAACTGGAGAAGCAGCTCCGCATGGGCAAGAGCGCCAGTGTCGAGGTCGGCGGCAAGAAGCTGTTCCTCAACGTCTACGCACCGACGGCAAAGCTCGTCATCGTCGGCGCGGTCCATATCAGCCAGGCGCTGGCGCCGCTGGCGCGCTCGCTCGGCTACGACGTGACCGTGGTCGACCCGCGCACGGCTTTCGCAAGCCCCGAGCGCTTCCCGGACATTCCGCTGATCGCCGAATGGCCCGACACGGCGCTGCCGCCGCTCAACGTCGATGCCTACACCGCCTTCGTCGCGGTCACGCACGATCCCAAGATTGACGATCCCGCGCTGCTGCACGCCTTCGAGCGCAACTGCTTTTATATTGGCGCGCTCGGCTCGCGAAAGACCCATGCCAAGCGTGCCGACCGGTTGCGGGCGCAGGGCGCCAAGGAAAGCGACATCGCGCGCATCCACGCGCCCATTGGCCTTCCGATCGGCGCGGTCTCTCCATCCGAGATCGCGGTGGCGATCATGGCCGAGATCACGGCCGTGCTTCGACTGCCTCCAAAAGAAAAAGAAGAAGCGGCATGAAGTTCGGACCGGCGAGCCCTAGGGATGCGATCGGCGGGGTGACCGTCCACACCCTGCGTCAGGGACCGCTGGTGCTGAAGAAAGGCACGACGATCGGCGCCGCCGAGGTCGAGGCGCTGGAGCGCGCCGGTATCAAGGACATCGTCGTGGTGCGGATGGAGGCGGGTGACGTCTCCGAGGACGTCGCGGCCGCCAGCATCGCGCTCGCCATCGGCGGCGAGGGTATTCATGTCGAGCGCGCCTTCACCGGCCGTGCCAATCTGTTTGCCGCGCAGCCCGGCGTGCTGGTGATCGACCGCGCCGCGGTCGACCGTATCAACAATGTCGACGAGGCCATCACTTTCGCGACGCTCACCGCCTACAAGCCGGTGGTCGAGGGCGAGATGGTTGGCACCGTCAAGATCATCCCGTTCGGCGTCGAGGGCGTTTTGCGCGATGCCGCAGTCAAGGCCGCCGGCAAGGACGTCCTTAAGATCGCCCCTTACGTGATCAAGCGCGTCGGCGTCGTCTCGACGCTGCTGCCGGGCCTGTCCTCCAAGGTGATCGACAAGACCCTGCGCGTCACCGCCGAGCGGCTCGCGCCGGCCGGCGCCAGCGTCATTGCCGAGCGGCGTGTCCCGCATGAGGAGCAGGCGCTGTCGGCCGCGATCAAGGACTTGCTCGGCCTTGGTGCCGAGCTCGTCATTGTGTTCGGCGCCTCTGCGATTGCCGATCGCCGCGACGTGATTCCGGCGGCCGTTACCGGCATCGGCGGCGAGATCGAGCATTTCGGCATGCCGGTCGATCCCGGCAATCTGTTGCTGATCGCCCGTGCCGGCGGCGTGCCGGTGCTGGGTGCGCCTGGCTGTGCGCGCTCGCCGGTCGAAAACGGGTTCGACTGGGTGCTGATGCGGCTGCTCGCGGGCATCAAGGTGACGCGGTCCGAGCTGATGGGCATGGGCGTCGGCGGTCTCCTGATGGAAATCGTGACGCGGCCGCAGCCGCGCGCAAAGCCGGAGACGGAGGGCAACAGCCAGGTCGCGGCCATCGTGCTCGCGGCGGGCCGTTCGACCCGCATGGGCGGCCCGAACAAGCTGCTCGCCGAGCTCGACGGCAAAAAGCTGGTGCGCCTTGCGACCGAGCAGGCGCTGGCCTCGAAAGCATCGGAGGTGATCGTCGTGACCGGCCATCAGGCCGAGCTCGTCGAGCAGGCGCTGCAAGGCCTGAAAGTCAGGTTCGTCCGCAATCCGGACTTCGCCGGCGGCATCGCCAGCTCGGTCAAGGCGGGCGTCGCGGCCGTGCCGGAGACCTGCGGCGGCGCCGTGGTGTGCCTCGGCGACATGCCGCTGATCGACGCCGGCCTGATCGACCGCCTCATCGACAGCTTTGCACCCGACCGCGGCAATCTCATCGTCGTGCCCGTCAGCGAAGGCCGCCGCGGCAATCCCGTGCTGTGGTCGCGCCGCTTCTTCGGGGAGTTGATGACGCTCGACGGCGACGTCGGCGCGCGCCACCTGATCGCCAGGCATGCCGAGGCGGTGGCCGAAGTGCCCGTCGACGGCGAGAGCGCCTTCCTCGACATCGACACGCCGCAGGCGCTGGAAGCGGCGCGGCGGGGATGAGGGCGCCGTAGGGTGGCGAAGCGAAGCGTGGCCCACCAATTTTCGATAGCCGGTGGATGAATGGCCACGGCGCTTCGCGCCTTTGCCCACCCCAAGGCATCTCCCCAAGCCTCCGATTTCAACCACCCGTTCACCATCTGGAAACGACCGCCGCTTAGAGTACCTCCACCTGCCTTGGGGGGAGGGGTTTTCCATGGCTTCGAACATCGTCGCGCGCCGTTGCGCGATGTTTTTCTTTGCGCTGTCCGTCTGTGTCGCCGGTGCCCGTTACATCACCGAAGCCCATGCCGCCGGCGCCTTTGCGGTCGGCAAGTGTGGCGCCTATGGCCAGGCGTATGATTACGGCGCCGAACACGAGGCGCGCGCTGCCGCCCAGAAGCAGTGCAAGGGCGATTGCACGACCGTGACGATGAAGCGCGCCTGCGCTGCGATGTCGGTCGATCTCACCAATCCCTGCGGTGCCTACGGCTATGCCGTCAAGCCGAAGATATCGGCCTCGCTCAATGCCGCCACGCGCGAATGCTACAAGTATGGTGGCAAGGAATGCGTGATCCGCGCCTGGGCCTGCGACGCCAAGGGTTGATTCCATCCATCTCTCTTGCTGTCATTCCGGGGCGATGCGTAGCATCGAACCCGGAATCCATTCGTCCACTTGCTCGGTAGCGCGATGGATTCTCAGGTGCGCAATTGAGCACCGTAGCTCGCGCCAAAATGGCGCGCCCCGGAATGACACTGAGGAGCCCCATGCACTTCGACACCAAGATCGCGGTCGTGATCCGCGCCGATCTTCAGACCTGGCAGAAGCTCAACGTCGCCTCCTTCCTCACCGGCGGCATCGCCGCCGCTTTTCCCGAATGCATCGGCGAAGCCTACGAAGACGCCTCAGGCACGAAATATCATGCGCTGATCGGCCAGCCGATCCTGATCTATGGCGCCGACGGTCCGGCGTTGTCGCGCGCGCTGGACCGCGCGCTCGCTCGGAACGTTACGCCAGCCGTCTATACCGAGGACATGTTCAAGACCACGCATGATGCGGCCAACCGCGAGGCGGTGAGGGCGGTCGCGCGCACCGAGCTCAATCTCGTCGGCATCGCCATGCGCGCCGAGCGCAAGGTAATCGACAAGATCGTCGACGGCCTGAAGTTCCATAGCTGACATTCACCTGCGGAAGTCCTGTCATCGCGCTGTCATGACGGCAGCACGCTGCGCAACGCTTGGGCGGTTTGACTCGGATCAAGTGCCAGTCGCGCCCGGCCGCTACTCTGCCATTCGCAATGCGAGGGAGCAGAGATATGCCCACCATGAAAGCCGCAATCGTCAGACAGTTCGGCAAGCCGCTGGTGATCGAGGACGTGCCGGTGCCGCAGCCCGGTCCCGGCGAGGTCCTGGTCAAGGTCAAGGCCTGCGGCGTCTGCCATACCGATCTGCACGCAGCCTCCGGCGACTGGCCGGTAAAGCCGGTGCCGCCCTTCATCCCCGGCCATGAGGTCGCCGGCATCGTCGCCGCGCTGGGGCCCGGCGTCAAGAATCTGAAGGTCGGCGATGCCGTCGGCGTTGCCTGGCTGCATGATGCCTGCATGGCTTGTGAATATTGCGAGACCGGCTGGGAAACGTTGTGCGAGCACCAGCACAACACCGGCTACAGCGTGAACGGCGGCTTCGCCGAATATGTCATCGCCTCGGCCGCCTTCGCCGCGAAGCTGCCGGCGACGGTCGATTTCGCCGCGATCGCGCCGATCCTGTGCGCCGGCGTCACCACCTACAAGGGGTTGAAGGAGACGGAAGCAAGGCCCGGCGAGTGGGTGGTGATCTCAGGCGTTGGCGGGCTCGGCCATGTCGCGATCCAGTACGCCAAGGCGATGGGGCTCAAGGTCGTCGCGGTTGACATTGCCGAGGACAAGCTCGCGCTTGCACGTGAGGCTGGCGCCGATCTCGCGGTCGATGCGCTCGCAGCCGGCGCTGTGGACAAGGTGCTGGCGGCGACCGGGGGCGGAGCCCACGGCGTGCTGGTGACGGCTGTCTCGACGGCCGCGTTCGCGCTGGCGCTGAAGATGGTGCGCCGCAAGGGCACCGTCAGCCTCGTCGGCCTGCCGCCGGGTGAATTCCCGACGCCGATCTTCGACGTCGTGCTCAAGCGCATCACGGTGCGCGGCTCCATCGTCGGCACGAGGCGCGACCTCGACGAAGCCATCGCGTTTGCCGCCGACGGAAAGGTGAAGGCCGAGGTGACCAAGGCGCCGCTCGCGGAGATCAACCACATCTTCGATCGGATGAAGGCCGGCAAGATCGAGGGCCGCATGGTGCTCGACTTCAGCTAGTCTCTGCAAGGAGCAGGGCATGGTCCGGCCAACGAAGATCGTCTTTCTCGGTGCCAGCAGCGCATCCTTTGGGATGAGCATGTTCCGGGACCTGTTCTCGACCCGCGATCTGGCCGGTTCAACACTGGTCCTGGTCGGACGAAACGTCGACCGGCTCGGCCGGTCGAGGCGGCTCGCGAGACTGCTCAACGAGAGATCCGGCGCCGGCTATGCCATCGAGGCCACGACGGATTGGCGCGCGGCGCTCGACGGGGCAGAGTTCGTCGTGCATTCCACCGCCATCGATCGCAATCGGCTGTGGCGGCTCGATTTCGAGATTCCGCGCAAGTTTGGCATCCATCATACGCTGGGTGAGAACGGTGGGCCCGGCGGCTTGTTCTTCACGCTGCGCACCTTGCCGGTGGTCTTCGACTTCGTGCGCGAGATGGAGCTCCGCTGCCCGCGCGCGACCTTCATCAACTTCTCCAATCCGGAAAGCCGCATCATCCTGGCGCTCGGGCGGTATAGCAGGATTCGCAGCGTCGGCCTCTGCCACGGAATATTCCTTGCGCGCGGCGATGTCGCCCGAATCCTGGGGATGCCGGAAAGCCGAGTGGATGTGTGGGGTGCAGGCCTCAATCACTTCCAATGCCTGACCGAGATCCGGGATCGCGAGACGGGCGAGGACCTCTATCCGCTGTTGCGTGAGAAGGAGCGGGATTTCGATCCCACCTTCTCACCCCTGACGCGCAAGCTGTTGCATGCCTTCGGCTACTGGCTCGGCTGCGGCGACGGTCACGTCGGCGAGTATCTCTCGTTCGGCTGGGAGGCCGGCGAGGGTGGCTACAACTTTGACTGGGACGAGAGCGAACGCGCGAAACTGACGCGGATAATTGATGACGTGCTCGCCGGTCGTGCCGATGTGCCGGACTGGTGGTCGGTGCCGTCGGGGGAACGCGCGATCGGCATCATCGCCGCCATCGTTCATAACCGCAAGCAACTCATCGAATCCGCCGTCGTCCACAATCGACAGGTGATCCCGAACCTGCCGGCCGATGCCGCGGTCGAGGTGCCGGTGGTGGTAGATGCCGCGGGCATCCATCCTGTCTCGCTCGGGCCGCTGCCCGATGGCGTGGCCAAGCTGATGACGACCCAGGTTCAGGTTCAGCAGATGGCGGTGGAGGCGGCGATGCATGCCTCGAAGGAAATGGCGCTGCAAGCGCTGCTGCTCGACCCCGTCATCCATTCCGAGCAGGCCGCGCGCGGCCTGCTCGAGGAGTTGTGGGAGATCAACCGACCTTACATCCGGCCATGCATCTGAGCGACCGACCACCACCCCCAGCGCGCCGTACCTTACACCGGCGGCATGCCTGCAAATTTCGTCAGGTCGGGGTCAAGACGGTCCCAGCCGTGACCGCGCGCGGCGAAGGTGACCGCCTGCGGCCTGTAGCGGGCGGGCTCGTCGAGGCTTGTCGCCCGGATCGTGAAGACGTCGGGCTGTGCTGCGAAGGTCATGTAAACAGGCACGCCGCATCGTGTGCAGAAGCCGCGCGTCTTCACGTTGCCGCTGTCGGCGACCATGTTCCAATGCTTCGCTTCGCCGGTCAGCGTGACGCCGGCGCGCGCGAAGGTCGCGTACGAGCCGTGGCCGCTGCCGCTTTCCCGCTGGCAGTCCCGGCACTGGCAGTGATTGCTGAACAGGGGCTCGCCGGAAATCGAATAGCGGATCGCGCCGCAGGCGCAGCCGCCGGTATAGGGCTTGTCCATCGCGATATCTCCCACTCACTCTTCGCCGCTGATCTCGTCGAGCTTGCGGACGACCTTCTTCCAGCCGCCGCTCATGACCGTGTAGGCCGACTCGTTCTTCGGCAGGACGAAGCCCGCATGGATCAGGCGGATCCGCGTGCCGGCTTCGACCGGGGTGAGGGACCACGTCACGACGGTGTCGAGCGGTGCGCCATAGCCGGTGTTGCGCTCATCGCCGCCCTTCCAGGCGTAGACGAGGCGGCGGTTCGGGACGACCTCCAGAACCCGGCAGTGAATCACGCCGTCCCAGTTGCCGCCCGGGGTGGTCTGGAACGTGAATCTCTTGCCTTCGACGGCCTCGAAGCCGGTCGGTTGCATCAGCCAGCGCGCGATCAATTGGGCGCTGGTCAGCGCCTTCCAGATGGTCTCGGGCGTGTGAGGGAAGACCTCGTCGATGACGATGTCCCTCGTTTCGGCTTTCAACGCGGCAGCGCTCACGGATCGATCTCCTTCAAGAGGTCACGCAGGTTCTGGAAACGCTCGCGCCAGAAGACGCCGTAATGATCCATCCAGGTCACCAGCGGCTCGAGTCCTTGCGGTGCGGCGCGGTAATAGACGTTGCGGCCCTCTGCGCGCTCGGCGACGAGGCCGGCCTGCTTGAGGGACTTCAGGTGTTGCGAGATCGCGCCCTGAGTGACCCCGCTGCCGCGCGTCAGCTCGGCGACGCTGATCTCCTTGCTCTCGAACACGCGCTCGAACACGGCGCGCCGTGTCGGGTCGGCGAGGGCACGCATCACGGTGGTGACGGGGTTTTGGGCGGCTTCGATCATGCAGATCGATTAGCGTCCGCTAATGCATTAGTCAATACTAATCTAATCCCAGGGGTGCGGTTGCTCGCCCAGCTTGACAATGACTGACCAGTCAGTCATATATTCCGAATGACCATGAAGCCGACCAAAGCCGCCTTGCCGCCAGCAACTCGCGCCAGTGCCAAGGGCCCTCTGCCTGCTCGCAGCGAAGAGGCGCCTGCCTCGAACCGTGCGACGCGCGCGGCGGAGCGGCGTGCGGCGATCGTGGAAGCGGCGATGGAGGAATTCATCGCGCGCGGGTTTGCGGCGACGCGACTCGACGACATCGCCAAGCGCGCCGGCGTGGCAAAGGGGACGATCTACCTGCACTTCAAGGACAAGGAATCGATGTTCGAGGAGCTGGTGCGTATCGTCATCGTTCCTGTGGTCGCACAGCTGACTACGCTGCCGCCGCCGGCGGGCTCGGTGCGCGACCTGATCGAGGCTTTCGCAAGCAACTTCCTGAACGAGGTGATCGGCACGAGGCGTGGCGATCTGGTGCGCCTGATCGTGGCGGAGGGCCCGCGCTTTCCGTCCGTGGCCGACTTCTACTACCGGGAGGTCGTCTCACGCGGGATCGCCGCCATGCGCGCGCTGATCGAGCTCGGCATCGCCCGCGGCGAGATCCGGCAGAAGGACCTCGCGCGCTTTCCGCAGATCCTGGTCGCGCCCGCGATGATCGCCGTGATCTGGCAGGGCCTGTTTGCGCGGCATGCGCCGCTGGATGCGCAGGAGATGCTGCGCGTCCATCTCGATCTGATTTTTGGCGAACGGAGGACGACATGATGTCGTCGCACACCATCTCTCACCTCATCCTGAGGAGCGCGGAACGCGCGTCTCGAAGGATGCAGGCCCGGCTGTGGCTCCTCGCCCTTCGAGACGCTGCTTCGCAGCTCCTCAGGGTGAGGGATCGACAGCACAATCTGCCGCGCCTCGGTACGATCGTGGCGCTGGTCCTCGCAATCTCGCTTGCCGGGTGCACGGAGAAGCGCGATCCCGGCTTCCAGGGCTGGGTCGAGGCCGACATGATCTTCGTCAGCCCGGATGAAGCGGGGCGGGTCACCAAGCTCGACGTCCGCGAAGGCGAAGAAGTCAAGGTCGGTGATGCCCTCTATTCCGTCGACGACGATCTCCAGCGCGCCGATCTCAATCAGAACAAGGCGACATTGGCGAACGCGCAGCAGACCTATGATCGGGCGGCCTCGCTGAGCAAGACCGGCTCGGGCACGCAGGCCAATCTCGATGCCGCCGTGTCGGCCCTGCGCGTCGCGGAAGCGCGGGTGGCGACGTCGGAGACGCGGATGGCGCGGCGCAAGGGCTTTGCGCCCGTCGCCGGCACCATCCAGCAGATCTATTTTCGCGAGGGCGAGATGGTGGCGGCGCAGCGCCCGGTGCTGTCGATCATGCCGCCCGGCAACATGAAGCTGCGTTTCTTCGTGCCGGAGACCGAATTGCCCAAGCTCGCGATCGGCGACACGGTGCGCGTCACGTGCGACAATTGCGCGGCCGATCTCACCGCAAAGATCTACTTCATCGCGACGTCGGCCGAATACACCCCACCCGTCATCTACAGCCTCGATGAGCGCAACAAGCTCGTCTATCTGATCCAGGCGCGGCCCTCTCGTCCCGATGCCTTGCGTGTGGGACAGCCGATCGACGTCTATCTCAACCCGAAGACACCCGTGGCGGACAAGCGATGAACAGCGGCAACGACATCGCGATCGACGTCAAGGGCCTGACCAAGTCGTTCGGCGGCCGCGAGGTCGTGCACGATCTGTCGATGCAGGTGAAGCGCGGCTCGATCTACGGCTTCCTCGGGCCCAACGGCTCGGGCAAGACCACGACCATCCGCATCCTCTGCGGGCTGCTCACGCCTGATAGCGGCGAGGGCACCTGCCTCGGCTACGACATCCGTCGCGATGCCGAGAAGATCAAGCGCCAGGTCGGCTACATGACTCAACGCTTCAGCCTGTACCAGGACCTCTCGGTGCGCGAGAACCTCGAATTCGTCGCGCGGCTCTATGGCGTCACCGACGCGCGCGGCGCCGCGCGCGACATGATCAGGCGGCTCGGGCTCTCAGGGCGCGAGGAACAGCTTGCGGGCGAGCTCTCCGGCGGCTGGAAGCAGCGGCTGGCGCTGGGGGCCTGCACGCTGCCCAATCCACAATTATTGCTGCTCGACGAGCCCACCGCCGGCGTCGACCCCAAGGCGCGGCGTGATTTCTGGAACGAGATCCACGCACTCGCCGCCGAAGGCCTCACCGTGCTGGTCTCGACCCATTACATGGACGAGGCCGAGCGCTGCCACGAGATCGCCTACATCGCCTACGGCTATCTGCTGGCGCACGGCACGGTGGAGGAGGTGATCGCGAAATCGGCGCTGACGACCTACACCGTCACGGGCGAAGGACTGAACGAGCTTGGGGCCGCGCTCTCGGGTAAGCCTGGGATCGACATGGTGGCGCCGTTCGGCACCTCACTGCATGTTTCCGGCCGCGACGTCGCGGCGCTCGAAGACAGCATCGCGCCCTGGCGCGAGAAGGGCGGACTGCGCTGGCAGATGTCGCACCCGTCGCTCGAAGACGTGTTCATCGAGCTGATGGGGCGCTCCAGGGACAATTTCCAATGAGCGCAGTCGACCATCCTGCACCACGACGCGAGATCCGCGAGCGTTTCGGCTTTCTGCGACGCTCCTATGCGATGCTGGTCAAGGAGTTCATCCAGCTCAAGCGCGATCGCGTCTCGTTCGCGATGATCGTGATGTTGCCCGTGATGCAGCTGATGCTGTTCGGCTATGCCATCAACACCACGCCGCGCCATCTGCCGAGCGCCGTGCTGCTCCAGGAGGACTCCGATCTCGCCCGCTCGATCCTGAAGGCGCTGGAGAACACCGCCTATTTTCGCTTCCTTTATGAAGTGCACGACATCGACGAATTCGACAATCTGCTGAAATCCGGCAAGGTGCTGTTCGGTGTCGAGATCCCGCGCGGCTTCGAGCGGGCGGTGCGGCGCGGCGACAAGCCGGCGCTGCTGGTCGCCGCCGACGCCACCGACCCGGTCGCGGCGAGTGCGGCGATCGGTTCGCTCGGCATGGTCGTGCAGACCGCGCTCAAGCACGATCTCTACATCGGCGATCCCCCGGAGATGCCGTTCGAGATCCGCGCGCACGCGCGCTACAATCCGGCCGCGGCCTCCAGCCTCAACATCGTGCCGGGGCTGGTCGGCACCATCCTGACTATGACCATGCTGATCTTCACCGCGCTGTCGGTCACGCGCGAGGTCGAGCGCGGTACAATGGAGAGCCTGCTGTCGATGCCGATCAAGCCGGTCGAGGTGATGGTCGGCAAGATCGTCCCCTACGTGCTGGTCGGCTTCGTCCAGGCCTTCCTGATCATCAGCATCGGCGTCGGCCTGTTCGGCGTGCCCGTGCTCGGCAACCTCGTCCTGCTGGCGCTGCTCTCGACGCTGTTCATCACCACCAATCTGTCGATCGGCTACACCATATCGACACTGGTGCAGAACCAGCTCCAGGCGATGCAGATGTCGATGATGTTCTTCCTGCCGAGCATCTTGCTCTCCGGCTTCATGTTCCCGTTCGCGGGCATGCCGGCGTGGGCGCAATATCTCGGCGAGGGTCTGCCGCTGACCCACTATCTGCGCATCGTCCGCGCCATCATGCTGAAGGGCGCGACCATGCAGAACCTGCACTTCGACACCCTGGCGCTGGCGGCCCTGATGCTGCTCGCCATGACCATCGCCGTGACGCGCTTCCGCCGCACGCTGGATTGAGGCAAACTGCCCTGTGACGTCAGTCCGGGGCGCACGAAGTGCGAACCCGGAATCTCGAGATTCCGGGTTCACGCTGCGCGTGCCCCGGAATGACAAGGGGGGATGATGGTTCGTTTTGCGAGCAGGAAGACACGGCAGCATGCCGTGCTCTCGAAGGATTTCGAGCGCGAGCTGACGCGGGAAGTGCTGCGCACCGAGCTGTTGCGGGTGCGGGCGCTGATCCTGACGGGGTGCGTCATGATGTTGTTCCTCACCGCGATCTATTTGCTCGATCCCGCTGTCGTCGACCGGGTCTGGCGCGGGACGGAAGGGATCATTCAGGTCTACGGCCTTCTCCTCGGCTTCATCCTGTTCGAGGTCTGGATCCACACCCAGATCAGGAAGAATCTCCGCCTCGATCGCGACCTGCCGGTGATCAGGCGCTATATCGGCACGCTGATCGAGACCTCGCTGCCGACCGTCATCCTTATCCTGCAGATCCGGTCCATGGGCCCGAGCCAGGCTCTCGGCTTCGCAGTACCGCTCATGTACTTCATCTTCATCATCCTCTCGACCCTGCGGCTTGATTTCTGGCTTTCCACATTCACGGGTTTCGTGGCTGCCGCCGGGCTTCTGGCGGCCGCGCTGTACTACAACTTGACGAGCGAGACCGGCGAGCCCCTGATCTACTTCCACGCCGTGCGCAGCATGGTCATCCTGATCTGCGGCGTGCTGGCGGGTGCCGTCGGCGCGCAATTGCGGCGGCAGTTCGCCGCGAGTATTGCCGCAGCGACCGCGCGCGACCGCGTGACGAACCTGTTCGGGCAGCACGTCTCCCCCCAGGTGGTGGAGCGGCTGATGGCCGCCGGAGCCAGCGCGGGCGGCGATCTCCGCCGTGTCGCGGTGATGTTCGTCGATTTCCGCGGCTTCACCGCCGGCGCGCAGTCGCGCACCCCGCAGGAGGTGGTCGACCGGCTCGACGGCGCCTTTGCGGTCCTGGTCGACATCCTCGACCGTCACGGCGGCATCGTGAACAAGTTCTTGGGCGACGGCTTTCTGGCGTTGTTCGGCGCGCCGCTGGAGGCCTCCGACGCTGCACAGCGGGCGGTCGCCGCCGGCCGCGAGATGCTGACCGCGATGGACCGCATCAACGCACAGACGAGTTGGCCGCTTCGCATCGGCATCGGCATCCATTTCGGCGAGGTCGTTGCCGGCAATATCGGCTCGCCCCGGCGCAAGGAATACACCGTCATCGGCGATACCGTGAACTTCGCCTCGCGCCTGGAGGCGCTGAACAAGGAGTTCGGTTCGCAGCTCCTGATCTCCGCATCCGTGCGCGAGGCGCTGGGCGACGACGGCAGCGACGCCGTCGCGCTCGGTGAAGTCGAAGTGCGCGGCTACGTGCAGAAAATGCAGGTGTTTCAGCTGGGGTAGCGCGCATCATGCGTCGCCGCACGCAGGTCTCTTCCATCGTCGGCGATTGCTCCGATTGCTCCGAATTTTGGGACATGACGAGCGATGCGGCCGGCTTGTAGAGTGCCGGCGACGCGGCCGGTCGCGGCCGTCACTTGCATGAGGAAGAGACGATGCAGCGCCGCTACGTCACCGTCGACGTGTTCACCGACCGCGCCTTCGGCGGCAACCAGCTCGCCGTGGTGCTCGATGCCGGCGGGCTCACGACCGCGCAGATGCAGTCGATCGCCACCGAGTTCAACTATTCCGAGACGACCTTCGTGCTGCCGCCGCGCGACAAGGCCAACGACGCCGAGGTGCGCATCTTCACCCCGGTTCGGGAGCTGCCGTTTGCGGGCCATCCCAATGTCGGCACGGCCTTCGTGCTGGCAACGATCGCGAAGGAGTCGAAGCCGCGGCTGCTGTTCGAGGAAAAGGCCGGTCTGGTCCCGGTCGATATCGTGCGGGAGCAGGGCAGGGTGATCAGCGCCGAGCTCACCGCCCCACAGAAACTGGCGAGGCTTGCGCAGCTGTCCGCAGCCGACGTCGCCGCCTGCATTTCCCTGGCGGCGGATGACATCACGACCGATCATCACGCGCCGCAGGTCGTCGGCGTCGGAACGCCGTTCGTGGTGGCGGAGGTGGGATCGCGCGAAGCCGTGCGCAGGGCCAAGCCCGACGCGGCAGCGTTTGGCCGGATGCTCCCGCGCGACGGCGCTTTCTCGGTCTACTTCTACACGCGCGATGTGCCGGCAGCGGAGGCGCCCTGCGAGCGTCAGGCGCGGATGTTCTTTCCGGGGGCAAGCGGCCTGATCGAAGATCCCGCCACCGGCAGTGCGACGGTCGCCGCCGCCGCGCTGTTCGCCGATCTCGATCCCATGCGCGACGGCGAATTGAAGCTCACCATCGGCCAGGGTTTTGACATGGGCCGTCCGAGCATGCTTCTCACCCGCGTGCGCAAGCAGGACGGCAAGATCGTCTCCGCCCATGTCGGCGGGAGCTGCGTTCAGATGATGGAAGGGACGTTCACGCTGGCAGGAGAGGCTTAGCCCGTCATTCCGGGGCGCGCGTAGCGCGAACCCGGAATCCATCGGGCCGCAGTGTCGGTGGGTGCATGGATTCCGGGTTCGCGCCAAGAGGCGCGCCCCGGCATGACGGCGACGGCTACACCTGCCGTCCCGCCAAATTCCTCACCGTCACCCCGTCGCGCTCCTCGATGATCTCCGCGATCATCTGGCGGTGGCAGTGGGTGTGGTCGCGCTCGAAGCAGAGCAGGCAGACAGGCCCGGCCTTTCTTCACCAGTGCCGAGAGTTCGTCCATCGCTTCCCTGGCTTCTGGCGCTTTCAGGTGCTTTGAGAAGATCTTCTCCAGCACGTCGTATTGGCCGCTGCGGGCGGCGAGGCGGCCTTCCTTCGGTGTGCCGAGCGCGGCGAGATGGACATAGGCGATCCCACGCTCGTCGAGGCCTGCCGCAAGCTGCTTCTTGGAAAAGCCCGGGCGGCGGGACGACGTCACGGCGCGCACGTCGACCACGAGCTTGACGCCGGCCTCTTCCAGTTCGTCCAGCACGGCCTTGGGCGGCGTCTGCTCATAGCCGATGGTGAAGAGCTTCCTCGCCTTTGCCATGCGGACTCCTCAGGTCACGACACGGGAGGTCGTCATGCCCGGGCTTGTCCCGGGCATCCACGTTCTTCGTGCCGCGAGGCAAGTCGTGGATGGCCGGGACAAGCCGGCCATGACGTGAGGAAGCCTTGGTGCTCCCAATTGGCCATCGCCCGCTCAGCTCACCCGCGCGATCAGTTCCATGGCGCCGGCCGGGGCGCGCACCTTGCCCTCGTGGATGACATAGGTGAACACGTCCCGCGGCTCCTTCTTCGGCTTGCCCGTGTCAACCTTCGGAAGATCGTCCGGTTCACCGCCCGAAGCCCAGTCCTGGAGGCGCTTGGCCCAGGCATCGAGCTGCTTCGGCGGATAGCAGGTCTTGATCTCGTCATTGCCCTTCTGGAGCCTTGCATAGACGAAGTCGCCGGCGACATCAGCGATGGCCGGATATTTGCCGTGCTCGGCGAACACCACGGGCGTCTCGAACTCGCGGATCAGCGCGACGAAGTCCGGCGTGCAGAAGCTGTCATGGCGCACTTCCACAACATGGCGCAGCGCGCGCCCGTCGAGCTTGCGCGGCAACAGCTCCAAGAACTTGCCGAAATCGGCGCCGTCGAACTTCTTGGTCGGGGCGAACTGCCACAGCACCGGCCCGAGATGGTCGCCGAGTTCCAGCACGCCGGAATCATAGAACCGCTTGATGGAATCGCCGGCCTCGGCGAGCACGCGGCGGTTGGTGGCGAAGCGCGGGCCCTTCACCGAGAATACGAAGCCATCGGGAACTTCGCTCGCCCATTTGCGAAAGCTCTCCGGCTTCTGCGAGCCGTAATAGGTGCCGTTGATTTCGATCGAGGTCAGCTTCGAGGCGGCATAGGACAGCTCCTTCGCCTGCGCCAGCTTCTCCGGATAGAACACGCCGCGCCAGGGCTCGAAGGTCCAGCCGCCGATGCCGATGAAGATGTTGCCGGATTTTTTTGACGCGGTTTTTGCTTTGGCCACGGAATTTCTCGCATCGACGGGGAGGGACCCCATCCTAGTCAAACCAGTTGTGATTGGCCAGTTGGCTCGCCCCGTCTAAGCTTGCGCCCGGACCCGCGAAAAAAGGAGAACAAGATGCGGATGCTGTCGGTGGGAGCCGCGCTCGTCATGATGACATCTGCTGCCATGGCGGATGATGACGACGCGAGAAGCGCACAGAAGCTCGCCCAGCAGGGCCGCGACGATTACTGGCATTGCCTGGCGCGGGAATATTCGCGCGACTCCAATCAAGGCCTGTCGGAGCAGGATTTCGGCCGCTCGGTTGCCGGCGCCTGTCCATCGGAGCGGCAATATTACCGGGTCGCACTGCTCGACTATCTCACCACGCAGTATCCGAACATCGATGCCGGCGCCCATCTCGCCACCGCGAACAGGGCTGTGGAGGCGGCGCAGAAGGACATTGTGATGGCCTTCGTCAAGCACCGGCCGCCCGCGAGATAGCGAGTAGGGAGTGGCGAATGGCGAATAGGGGCAGGAGGCCGGTTTCCCGATTCGCTACTCCCCATTTGCTACTCGCCCTTTCCGGCAGCTCTTCCGGCCGCGCGCTCATCCATGGTATCACTCGCCGCATCTGGAGCAGGGATGGGCATGCATGTCGTCTGAGTCGATGGGGGGCGTTCTAGGGGCGATCGTCGCAGCGATCGTGCTTGCGGTTGCCGTCATGTTTGGGCCGATCGGCCAGTACGGCAAGCCGCCCAAGCCGGCGAAGGTCGAGCCGGCCCCGGCGGCGGCACCGGCCGCCCCCGCTGCGCCCGCGCCACGCGGGCCGATAATCCGGGAAGTGCCCAACCAATAGGGCGCGAGAATGGGGTTTTCGCCCCCTTGCGAAGTGCTTCTGCCGTCCCCATCTAGCTTGTAACGGCGACGTTGAGCGAAAACTCCGTCGCTGGGACGACCTTGGAATAGCTCAGGCCTGCGCCGGATGTACGCGCGGTCCGCCGTTCCGGGGTCGTTGGCATTTTAGGGCCCCTTTTCGACCGTTCCCCAGAGACCCCGGCTTGGCAGCGCAGGACGCGGCGGATATACGCTGCCGTCATGAACGAAGCGATCAGACCCGGCGCCGACATCCCGCCGCAGGCTCAAGAGGGGCCGGAACTGTCGGTCATCGTCCCGACCTTCAACGAGCGCGACAACGTCACGGTGCTGTACCGGCGGCTGGAGGCGACGCTCGCCAATATCGCGTGGGAAGTCGTGTTCGTCGACGACAACTCGCCCGATGGCACCTGGGACGTCGTGCGCGCGCTGGCGCAGCGCGACAGCCGCGTGCGCTGTGTCCGCCGCATCGGCCGTCGCGGCCTGTCGGGCGCCTGCATCGAGGGCATCCTCGCCTCGAGCGCTCCCTATGTGGCCGTGATCGATGCCGACCTCCAGCATGACGAGACGCAACTGCCGAAGATGCTGTTGCTGCTCGCCAGCGATCAGGCCGACCTCGTGGTCGGCAGCCGCTACATCGAGGGCTACAAGAGCGAAGGCTTCAACAAGCAGCGCGCCGGAGCCAGTGCGCTCGCGACCGAGGTCGCCAAGAAGATGCTGCGGGTCGAGATCGCCGACCCCATGAGCGGCTTCTTCATGATCCGCCGCGATCGTTTCGAGCAGCTCGCGCCAAAGCTCTCCGTGCACGGCTTCAAGATCCTGCTCGACGTCGTTGCGAGCGCGCACGGCAGCTTGCGGGCGGTCGAGATCCCCTACACTTTCGGCGCCCGCCAACACGGCGAGAGCAAGCTCGATTCGATGGTCGCACTCGACTTTCTCGGTCTCGTGCTGGCCAAGCTGACCAACGACATCGTCTCGCTGCGCTTCATCCTGTTCGCGATGGTCGGCGGCATCGGCCTCGTGGTGCACTTGATCACGCTGTTCATCGCGCTTGAGCTGTTCAAGGCGCCGTTCCCGGAGGCGCAGGCCGCAGGCGCCATCGTCGCCATGACCAGCAATTTCATCCTCAACAACTTCCTCACCTATCGCGACCAGCGGCTGAAGGGTTTTGCGCTGCTGCGCGGCCTCATCGCCTTCTACATCGTATGCAGCGTCGGCCTGCTCGCCAATGTCGGCGTCGCCTTCTCGGTGTACGACCAGGAGCCGATCTGGTGGCTGGCCGGCATGGCCGGCGCGCTGATGGGCGTGGTGTGGAACTACGCGATGTCCGGACTGTTCGTCTGGCGCAAGAAATAGCAGGCGATGGGCGGGGCTGACGCGCGGATCGTCCGCAACACCGCGCTGCTGATTCTCGCGCTGGTCGGATTGCGGCTCGTTGCGGCCGCGTTCACGCCGATCACGTTCGACGAAGCGTATTACTGGATGTGGTCGAGGAATCTGGCGGGCGGTTATTACGACCACCCGCCGATGGTCGCCTATGTGATCCGCGCCGGCACCATGATTGCCGGCGATACCGAGCTCGGCGTCCGCCTCGTCTCGATCCTCCTGGCGCTGCCGATGAGCTATGCGGTCTATCGTTCTGCCGCGATCCTGTTCGGCGGCGCGCGCGTGGCCGCGACCAGCGCCATCCTGCTCAACGTGACGCTGCTGGCCTCCGTCGGCACGCTGATCGTCACGCCCGATGCGCCGCTGCTGGTCGCCTCCAGCTTCGTGCTGTTCTTCCTCGCCAAGGTCCTGGAGACCGGCCGGGGCGCCTGGTGGCTCGCGGTCGGTGCAGCCGTCGGCGCGGCGCTGCTGTCGAAATACACCGCGATGTTCTTTGGGCCGGCGATCCTGATCTGGCTCGCGGCCGTGCCGAAGCTCAGGCGCTGGTTTCTCTCGCCCTGGCCCTATCTCGGCGGCCTCGTTGCTCTGGCGCTGTTCTCACCGGTGATCGTCTGGAACGCAGACCATCAATGGGTCTCGTTCGCAAAGCAGCTCGGCCGCGCCAGGATCGAGGACTTCCGCCCCGCCTTCATCGCCGAGCTGATCCCGACCCAGGTCGCGTTCGCGACGCCGCTGGTGTTCATTCTCGGCGCGATGGGCCTGCACGCGCTGACCTGGCGGCGCGCCGGCGCGCTGGCCTCGCGCGTGCTGATCGAGACGATGTTCTGGACCATCGTCGCCTACTTCGTCTGGCATTCGCTGCATGCCCGCGTCGAGGCCAACTGGTTCGCGCCGGTCTATCCGCCTTTCGTCATCGCCGCGGCCGCCGCCGCCAACCTCGTGCAGTGGAAGCCGCGACAGCGGCGCCTGGCCGATTTCTGCCTGCGCTGGGCCGCGCCAACGGGCATCGTGATGTTTGCGGCCCTGATCGTGCAGGCCAATACCGGCTGGCTGTCCGGATATCGCCGCGATGCCACGGTACGCAGCGTCGGTGTCGGCTGGCGCGAGCTTGCCGCCGAAATCGAAACGGTGCGCGCACGCAGTGGTGCGACCTGTGTGCTCGCGCAGGACTACGGCACCACGGGTTGGCTCGCCTTCTATCTGCCGCGTGGCACTTGCGTAGCGCAGCAAACCCAGCGCATCCGCTGGGTCAACATGCCCGAGCCCGATCCCGGGCTGCTCGCCGGCAAGCTGCTCTATGTCGACGAGCTGCGCGCAGGAGGCCATCCCGCCCTCAACGCTCTCTTTGCGCAGGTGACGCAGATTGCGCAATTGCAGCGCAAGCGCGGGCCGCTCGTGGTCGAAACCTACGGCATCGATTTGCTCGAGGGCGCCAAGGGCGACGTGCTGGATCGCTCGCCGCCGCCGGAGGCGCGGTAGCGGACCTCAGCCGATCATCTCGGCCTTGGTCGAAGCCTGATCCGGCCCATCCCGGTCGCGCCAGAACCAGACTGCCACGACTCCGGAGCGGCCGCGGACCTGGGCGAGCAGGGGGCCGGACAGGACGCCGTCGGGAGCACCGCTGAAATCGGCATTGTCCAGCAGCGTATCGCTCAGCGCGAGCCGCGCATCGTTCTGGGCGGCGATCTCCATCAGCCTGCTTGCGACGTTGACGGTGTCGCCGGTCGCCGTGATGTGCTGATGGCTTTCGCCGAGCCGGGATGCGACGATCGGGCCGCAATGCGCGCCGATCTTGAAACCGAGCTGACCTGCGATTGCCGGCGGCAGCGAGGCGATCCAGCGTTCGATGCCGCGATGCAGATCGATCGCGCATTTCAGCGCGCGCGCCGCGTCGTCGGGCATCGCGCGCGGCAGCCCGAACAGGATCATGGCGCCATCGCCGAGAAAGCCGGTGATCATGCCGCCGCAATCGATCGCGGCCTTGTCGACCAGTGCATGAAGCGCCTTCAGAAGATTCCTGAGTTCGTCGGGGTCAATCCGCTCGCTCAGTCCGGTGAAGCCGGAGAGATCGACGAAGACCACGGCTGCATCCTGCCGGACGGGCTTCGACAGGAAGTTCGGATCTCGCGCCAGCCACTCCTGCACCGCCGGAGCCTGGAATTGCGCAAGCGACCTGCTCTTGGCGGCGAAATATTGCGTGCGGCGGCCTCCGGCCCACAGCTGCACGCCGGCAAAGACCGCAACCGGCGGCATTGCCGCGGCGAGCGTGGTTGCGGCATTCAGCCAGACACCGTGCGTGAACGCGAACAGGTTGACCCCGGCCCAGGCGATCATCACCGCGGCCGCCGTCATGATGCCCGGCGCGCTACGCCGCCAGGCGAGCAGCCCGACCAGCAGCATCGGCAGCAGGATCGCAGTGAGCGCGTCGGCAATACGGACCCTGCGGTCGCGCACCATGGCGTCGCCGGCGACGAGGTGCGTGATCGCGGTCGAGACCACCTCGACGCCGGGCATCAGCGAATCGAAGGGCGTCGGATAGAAGTCGCCGCCGCCGGCGACCGAGGCGCCGATCACGACGATCCGGTTCTCGATCGCCGCGCGATCGAGCGTGCCGTCGAAGATACTCTGTGCGCTGACGGTGCGGATCGTGCGGCGCGGGCCGTAATAGGTGATCGGCAATGCCAGATCGCCGTCGGTCGGCACCGCGCGATCGCCCAGCATGAGATGGTCAGGCGCGACCGTCAGCGGCTTGTCGAGCGCGCGGGCCGCGACGCGCAAGGGGAACGACAGCTCGACCTTGTCGCGCGTCCGGAACAGCATCGGCACCGATAGCGGTGAGCCCGATTGTCCTGTCGCGACGTTGACGACGCCGACCTCGGCGTGATCGGCGAATGCGGGCAACGGCTGCAGGAAGCGCTCGGCCTGCGGGAGGACGGCGAGGGGACCTTCGCTGCTCGGATCCACGGTTTCGCTGGCGGAGGGGAAGATCGCCGCGGCGGCGAGCACCATGGGACCGGTGGCGAGCGTGTTGGCGAGCGTGGCGTCGCCGATCGCAGCGCTGCGGTCGACGAGCAGGAGATCGATCCCGACGACCTTCGGCTTGAACTGCACGATGGTGTCGACGACACGGGCGAGATCGGCGCGCGGCAGCGGATAGCTGCCGCCGCGCTTCACCACGGTGTCGTCGATCGCGACGATGGTGACGAGATCGGGTGGACGCCGCACGCCGCGGGCTTGCGTCCGCCAGTCGGTCAGCGTGGCTTCGAGGCGGTCGAGAAAGCGCAGATGGCCGTTGGCATGCGCGGCAAAGATGCTCGCGCCCCACAGCGCGGTGAGGACGAGTGCCACCAGGATCTGAAGGCGTCGGCTGCGCATGCGCTCGTTCTGCAATCTTCTATCGAATCTCATGGGCGAGCCTTGCGACCCGGTCTTATTGTCCGAGTCTTGCCATGAGCGCGTCGACGCGCGGCTGGCCCCATGTCTTGACGGTCAACGGGCCGGTCGCCTCGACGTCGACGCCTTCGCCGGGTCCAAGCACGACGCCGCGTCCACGAGCCCTTCGGGTCACGCCGACTCGGCCGTCGGCGACGAACACGGAGGTCTTGGCGTCAGCGACATCGACCGCCCATTTGGTGCCGCGCACCGCGGCGATCGCTTGCGGCGTCAGCACCTTGAACGGATTGCCCCGCGGCTTCCGGGGCACCTCGACCAGCAAGGCTTTGCTGCTCAACTCCACGGAGTCTATATGTCCGTCGCGGTTGGCGTCCTTAAGTTCAAATTTGGCGCCGTTTTCCGCAACGATGGTGATGCCGTTGTCACAGCGCCAGGTCTGCGTCCCGGCAGCCGACGGCGATGCCGTGCAGCCCAAATCGGCACCCGGCTGTGCAGTCGCAGATCCAATCAACAGAAACGACCCCGCCAGGGCGAAAAACCCTGCGCGCGCGATCCCTCTCATGCCAGCCTCCGTTTGCGTGCACGGCACAGTTCAGGGCAAGTCGATACGGTACCGTATCACGCGCAGAGGCTGCTGAAAAGTGCCGAGACAGGAGCTACTTTCTCGCGGCGGCGATTACCAGAACCGACGTGATCAACTTTCGGTCACGGCGCCGTGCCGCGTGAGGGGCGCAGGGCCGACGGACGCGGAGCCCGCCAGCCTCGCGCAATGCTTCCGCGCTACGGTCAGCGCCAGTTTGGCGACCACGAAAATGACGTTGTTGAATGTCTCGTGGGTGCAGCCGCAAGCGTCGAAGAACCGACATGAACCGGTCGAGAAACATGGTTAACAGATGCGTCTAAGTCCGTAATTCTGCGGGGTTTTTCTCAAAACGGGACAGCATTGACCAGCTGCCCAATATCCGCCCGAACTTAATCTGCATTTAACTAAAAGTCGCCTTAATGACGCTCCGACCCTCTGCGAGATGCTGTTCCCGGATCGTGACCAGCGGCACTTTGAAGGGGGACTGGGTGACACCGTCCTGGACGCAAGGCGAATGAGTACGAGTATCGCTGCGCAGAGTATCGCGGCACGGAAGTCCAAAAATCCTGGCAAGAATTCTCTTCGGAAGCCTTCCCGGAAAATGACCACGGCCAATTGGCTGGGCGCCGCGGCGATCGGCTGCGTCGTGATGGGCGCCGGCTGGATCATTTACAGCAACATTCTCGGCGCGAGCGTCTACCCGACCGTCGGCAGCGTCGGCTATGACGAGCCGGTGGTCAGGCGCGCACCCAAGGTCGTGCTGCGCGAGGCCGGCGAGGCCATCAAGGAAACCTTCGCGCTGCTGCCCGACCGGCTCCAGGTCGCAGCTCCGATCTCGCGCGAGATGTTCAACGAGCGATTTGCCGCGGCCGCGACGCAAGGCGTGCCATCGAATGCGGCGAGCGCAGCGCCCCCGACCCAGGTTGCGCTGGCCAGGGAAACGTCGAAGGACGCCCCGAAGCAGAGCGTGATCGCGAAGGTCGCGGACGCGCTGAAGCCGGCAGCCAAGGTCACTGACAAGGCCGCGGACAAGGCCAAGCGCGCGCCGGATGCCCAGATGCAGCTGGCCTCGGCCGATCCGCCCCAGATCGTGCCGGCGCCCGAGAAGCCCAAGTCGTTCGCCGACCGCGCCAAGGCCGCAGTGATGTCGATCACCGGGCCGCGCCAGTCGATGGTGGAAAAGCTCTGGGGCAAGCGCGAGCCGTCCGGCGGGCTGCTCGCCTACGCCTCGGCCGATGCCAGCGTGACCGCGTCCATCGCGCCGAAGGAGCAGAATCCGATGTTCGGCGGCGCGCCGCCCTATGAGCGCGACACCGCGGTCTACGACATCACCGCCAGGACCGTGTATCTGCCCGACGGTACCAAGCTCGAGGCGCATTCGGGCCTCGGCTCCAATCTCGACGATCCGCGCTCCTCGAAAATCCGCATGCGGGGCGTAACGCCGCCGCACATCTACACGCTGAAGCCGCGCGAGGCGCTGTTCCACGGCGTGCCGGCGCTGCGCCTGACGCCGATCGGCGGCGAGAGCGCGATCCACGGCCGCGACGGCCTGCTCGCGCACACCTTCATGCTCGGGCCGAACGGCGATTCCAACGGCTGCGTGTCGTTCAAGGACTATTACGCGTTCCTCGACGCCTACCGCAACAAGGGCATCCGCAAGCTCGCGGTGCTGGCGCGGGTGGAGTGAGGCGCGCGATCTCGGCGCGCGGTCGGCGTCACCAGGCGCGGACGCCGAGCATGATTCCGGTCTTGAACTGGCGCAGCATCCCATTGCTGGTGCCGCCATAGCCGCAATTGTAGCGGATGCGAACCGAACCTGCCTCGCATCGAGCGGCCGGCCAGGCCGCCATAGACCGGCTCGGCCAGTTGCTTTGCCATCGACCGCCTTCATTCGCCGCAAGCGATCGTCGGTCCATGCGAGTTCTCCCCTTGGAGCCGCGGTTCCCTTACCTAGTTAAATGCGCCCGTCGTCGAACGTTGATATCAGGCGGCATGACATCGCGCGGCACGACGGCAAGCGGCGCTGACGAGTGATCAGCATAAAGGACGCGCTTCTGGAAATGCGGGGGAGTACCGACTGCGGACGGAGTTTCAGGAGCGGCAGGTGTCCGCGCGATCGTGAAGGAAAGCTACAACTTTGGCGAGATTATTCGAGTCTTTGCAATGCATTGGGTTGATAGATTGACGTGCGCTGGCCGACACGCCTAGGCTCGATCGATGCCCGGAACCATCCAAGAGGAGATCAAGCGAATCGAGAGACAGATTGAAACCTACGAAGCTTTCGATCTGGCCGAGAAGGCGCGGTTCAATCGCGAGTCCTACCTTTGGACCGCGGAAGATCGCATCGAGTGGCAGGAGCTTCAAGCCGACAACGCGCTCATGCTTCGCAAGCTGCGCGAAGAGCGAGATGCACTGCTCGAACAGCTAAAACCGCCATGACCGCAATTTCACCGGCCTTGATGCGAGTCGGCTCGACTCAACTTGGCCGCGCAACCGATTTGCCTGAAGGTTGTGCTTGGACCGAAGCAACAACTGCGTTTCGATCTCGAGCCTTGTTCATTGCCTCTGCCGGATTTCGTCGCATTATTTCTACGAATTTTCTTTGATTGCTCAACCTGCTCAGCGCGATGCGGCTCGAGAGCGAGCAGGGCATCGGGAAGAAATGGAGCTGCAGCATTGCATGCTCCATCAAGTCAGTGCTTCGGCTTGCGCGATGATGGCGAAGCGGTCCGACAATTCGGCCAGCGCGACCTGATGGATCATCCGGGCGTCCAGCGTGCCGCCGCGGCCGTCGGGCAGGTCGCGGGTGGCGCAGGCGTCGGCCGCGATCGTCGTGCGCAGGCCGAGGTCGAGCGCGGCGCGGGCAGTCGAACTGACGCACATGTGAGTCATGAAGCCGGCCAGCACGATATTCTTGAGTCCGGTCGCCGCCAGCCGGGCCTGCAGGTCGGTGCCGGCGAAGGCATTCGGCAGCGCCTTCTCGATCACCGGCTCGCTGGCGAGCGGCGCCAGGCGCTCGACGATCGCGCCGCGCGCGGCCTCGCGGTCGAACAGGCCGCCGGCGCGGCCCTTGTGCGCGACATGGATGATCGCAGCTCCGCTGTCCCGTGCGCGCGCGAGCAGGCGCGCCGCCGCGGCGATCGCGGGCTGTGCATCGGGCAGGGCCAGCGGACCGGCGCAGTATTCATTCTGGATGTCGATCAGCACGAGGCAGGCCTCGTTGAGCTTCGGCGGATTGAGATCGGCACCGGCGAGTTCGAGCAGGGTCTTTGGAGCGGTCATGCTGGTCAGGCCTTCCAGGGGATGTCGGATGACGCGACACTAGCGCAGCCGATGCCTGCCATTGTGCAGGAATATTGCGGCATATGGCTGCGAATTTGCAGGAGGCGCCGCCGCCTGCTAGGCTCGCGGAATGAACTGGGACGACCTGCGCATCATCGCCGCGGTCAGGGACGAGGGCACTTACGCCGGCGCCAGCGCGCGGCTGCGCATCGACGAGACTACCGTCGGCCGAAGGCTCGCGCGCATCCAGCGCGATCTCGGCGTGCCGCTGTTCGACGCGGTGGACGGGCTGCGCCGGCCGACGCGCCACTGCGAGGCGGTGCTCGAGCATGTCGGTGCGATGGCGGCCCATGCCGCAGCGATCGACCGCATCAAGGAGAGCCAGCCCGGCCCGGTCGGACGGCTGCGCATCGCCTCGACCAATGCGGTCGCCGAAGAGCTGCTGGCGCCGCATGTGAGCAGCTTCCTGCGCGATCATCCGGGGCTGACGTTGCAATTCCTCACCTCGAGCGGCAACGTCAAGTTCTCGCGCTGGCAGGCCGATCTCGCTATCCGCCTGCGCAAGCCGGAGAAGGGCGACTTCACCATCTCCAAGCTCGGCGAGGTCAGGCTGTATTTCTTCGAGCCTACGGACCGCGGCGGTGCCGAGCCGGTCGCGTGCGTCTATCCTGACGAACTCGACGCCATCCCCGAGCAGCAGTTCCTGCGCGCCAAGCGTCTGACAAACGTGCGCTGCGTCACGGACAATGTCCGCATCATCCGCACCATGATCCAGTCGCATCAGGCCATCGGCGTGCTGCCCGAGCACAGCTGCGGGCCGCTGCTCGCCGACCGCAGCCTGCGCGCCACGCTGCTGCCGAGGCGTCGCGACGTCTGGCTCCTGGTGCAGAACCACCTCAAGCGCGATCCTGCGACCCGCGTGACGATCGACTGGGTACGTCACTGCTTCAGGGATTTGTCGCACGGCTGACCGCTGGCGACGTTCATGGCCTCGCATTGAACGCGGGCCGCGCGGCGTGCGACCAAATTCGCAAGTTCGCCGGGGATTGCACGCGCGCGCAGGTTGCGTAGTCTCGCGACGACGACGGTCTTGATCAGGGGAGGCGCATGACGGTTCTTCAGCAAACGATCCGTCCCTCGGCACAATCGCGGGAATGGAAAGCGATCGTCATCCTGATCCTGCTGATCCCGGTGCTGTGGTCGCCGCCGTTCCTGTTTCGCTACTTCCTGTACCAGCCGTTCAACATCCCCTCGAACTCGATGGCGCCGACGCTGGCGGTCGGCGATTACGTCTTTGCGGCGAAATATGCCTATGGCTACGGCCGCTATTCCTTCCCCTTCGCGCGGTCCTGGATCTCGGGCCGCGTCCTCGCCGCCGCGCCGGAGTATGGGGATATCGTCGTATTCAGGACCCCGAAGGACACCTCGGCCGATTACGTCAAGCGCGTGGTCGGACTGCCCGGCGACCGCATCCAGATGCGGCAGGGTCGTCTCATCCTCAACGATCGTCCGGTGACGCGCGTCGCGCTGAAGGAGGCACAAGCCGGTGCCGCCTGCGGTGGCGATGACGGGGCGAAGGTCAAGCGCTGGCGCGAGACGCTGCCGAACGGCGCGAGCTATGTGACCTACGACTGCCTCGACAGTGGCTTCCTCGACAACACCAGCGTCTATGCCGTGCCGCCAGGTCATTTCTTCGTCCTCGGCGACAACCGCGACAATTCCACCGACAGCCGCATGATGGGTACGATGGGCTTCATCCCGATGGACAATCTGATCGGCAAGGTGACGCGGATCTTCTGGTCGCTCGACGAAGAGGGCGAACCGCGCTTCGAGCGGTTGGGGAAAGTGGAGTGAGGCCTGCTCTGTCATTCCGGGGCGCGCCCTCTTGGGCGCGAGCCCGGAATCCATTGATCCGCGGCTTCAGCCTGCAATTTGCGGATACAAATCGATCCACTGAGGATTCCTCTCCTCAATAAGCCGCACCTTCCATTCCCTCCGCCACTTCTTCAATTCCTTTTCGCGCGTGATGGCGGTGATGGGATCGTCGTAAATCTCGAACCAAACAAGCCTGTCGACGGAATATCGCTTACTGAAACCGGGGACGACTTTGTTCTTGTGTTCATGGACGCGGCGGACGATGTCGTTCGTCACGCCGATGTAGAGCGTCCCGTACTTCTTGCTGGCGAGGAGATAGACGTAATAGGCCATGAGCAAGCGGTGAGATGGATTCCGGGCTCGCGACTTCGTCGCGCCCCGGAATGACCGAAACTACCACTTCCACGTGTATTGTGTGATAACAAAAACCCCGGCGTCGCTGCCGGGGTTTCGCATTTCTCGACTGTGCCTGAACGGCCGGATCAGAAGTCCATGCCGCCCATGCCGCCGCCCGGAGGCATCGCCGGACCGGCGCCGCCCTTCTTGGGCAGCTCGGCGACCATGGCTTCCGTGGTGATCAGGAGCGCGGCAACCGAGGCTGCGTTCTGGATCGCGGTACGGACCACCTTGGTCGGGTCGATGATGCCCTTCTTGACGAGGCATATTCGCCGGTCTGGGAGCCGAAGCCGTAATTGTAGGCCTTGTTCTCCAAGATCTTGCCGACGATCACCGAGCCGTCTTCACCGGCGTTGATCGCGATCTGGCGGGCGGGCGCCGACAGCGCCTTGCGCACGATCTCGACGCCGGTCTTCTGGTCGTCGTTCTTGGTGCGCAGGCCCTTCAGCTGCTCGGAGGCACGGAGCAGGGCGACGCCGCCGCCTGGGATAGGGGGCTGATATTGCAGTTGGATTGCCATCTATTAGGATAACATAGTAGAACTACTTGATATAACTGATATTTTTTACAGAAAAGCTTTTTGCAATCAATCTTCGTATTCAGGTCATTTTAGCTGTTCGAATTTTCCACAGGCTCTTACCCGTTAAAGTAGGTCTTGTGCCTAGTCTAGGTTGCAAAGCGAGCCGAGAATTCCTAGTATGTTCACGGACAGCCACGTCTTTTAATAGGGCCTCTTCGCATGAGTATAGATCAAGAATTGTCGGCTATGGGGAAGGTATTGGAGTTGATGGAGCCGCTCGATGCGGAGGCCAGAAAACGAATTCTTCAATGGTTGACTCAAAAATTGGGGATCACGGTCTCCGTTCCTCACCAAGAACGTCAGCCGCCCATCGCACGCGAGAGTCTGGCTGCTAAGGACTTCGATCTTTCAACGGATACCATAGCCAACATCTTAGGAGCCGAGTCTGGAGCAGACCTAATTATAGCTGCGGCGGCGCAGATTCACTTCGTCCAAAACAAGCAACGCTTTACTAGGAAAGAGATAACCGCTGAAATGAGGACTGCCCCAGCTCACTTCAAGGAAGCGTTCCTGAACAATCTATCGAAATATCTAGCGGGGCTCACAAAAGCTGACCGCCTAAGATTGGTGGCTGCCGACACATTTGCTCTGTCGAGTAAGGAGCGCCAGGATCTTCAGGCAAAGCTAGCTAGCGCGGCGTAACGGTTTCACTGATCGGTTGGTTGTTGAGGAGGTATTATTTAATGGAGTTGGATCGAGAACTAAACGCAATGGGAGCAGTGCTCGCAGCTCTGGAGCCGCTGGACGCCGAGGAAAGAGCGCGAGTGGTTGCTTGGGCTATGCAAAAGCTTTCTATTCAAGGACACCAGACTCTAAAGCCAAATTCTCCCGAGACGAAGAGCCTTGAACCGAATGATACTGTTCAAGAGACGCCTGTTTCGTCCAAGGGTGCGTTGTGGATGCGGCAGAATGGCTTGACGGCTCTCCACCTCTCAGAAGTCTTTCACTTTGAGGATAGCGGAGCAGAAATCATCGCAAGTGAGGTGCCGGGGAGCTCCACTAGGGACAAGGTCAAGAACGCATACGTGTTGCTGGGGCTTTCCAATTTTTTAGTAAATGGCACGCCGACGGTCGGTGACAAGGCGGGGCGTTCTGTGTGTGAGCGCTTCGGTATCTATGACAAGACCAATCATTCGAAGGCATTTAAGGGAGGTAATGAGTTGACCGGATCTGCCAATGCAGGTTGGACCGTTACTGCTCCCGGCCTGCGACATGCCGCAACTCTGGTAAAGCAAATAAGCAAATCAGATGATTGATGCGTCAAACTTATTGAAGTCAATTCCTGACGGTCTTAGGGATCCGTTGATCAAATGCTACCAGGAAATTGGCGCAAACTATGTTGAGCGCCGATGGGAGCCCGCCGAACTCAATGGCGGAAAATTCTGCGAGGTGGCGTACACTATTGTCCAGGGAGGATTGTTAGGTACTTTTCCGACGATTCCATCCAAGCCAGCGCGGATGATTGATGCCTGTAGAGCGCTTGAGCAGGTGCCGCGCGATCCCAACCGCGCCGGCGACCAAAGTCTGCGAGTGCTAATTCCCCGGACGCTACCAGTACTCTATGAGATTCGAAATAATCGAGGAGTTGGTCACGTAGGTGGTGACGTCAATCCCAATTTTCTTGACGCTACAGCTGTATACGGAATGGCTAGCTGGATTCTCGCGGAGTTAGTGAGGATATTCCACCACGTCTCTACCAAAGAGGCCCAATACGCGGTTGATGCATTGATCGAACGCAAGCATCCCATAATTTGGGAGGTGGGCGACGTGAGGCGCGTTCTCGACCCAAATATGGAGAAGAAAGATCAGGCCCTGCTACTGTTGCACCAGAGGCCCGGCTGGGTATCAGATTCCGAACTATGTAAGTGGGTCGAATACAGCACGCTGGCTAATTTCAAACGTTTGATCCTCCAGCCATTTCACGATCAGCGATTGTTGGAATATGACAAGAAATCTCAGCGGGCTCAAATTTCTCCTCTTGGGGTTCAGAAAGTTGAACGAGAGATTCTGAAGTCTCGCATATGAGATGCCGATATTCACCGAATTTGGCAGGGGCACATTGAGACGGCGCGATTTCAGCATCATCATAACGTGTGACGGCTCTGCACCAATCACTCCTTGCTGAATCGTCACGCTCTGACTCGATGTAAACTTACCCTCCAAAATCGAAACAAGATTGGAAAGAACAAAAACCCCGGCATCGCTGCCGGGGTTTCGCATTTCTCGACTTTGCCTGAGAGGCTGGATCAGAAGTCCATGCCGCCCATGCCGCCGCCCGGAGGCATCGCCGGACCGGCGCCGCCCTTCTTGGGCAGCTCGGCGACCATGGCTTCCGTGGTGATCAGGAGCGCGGCAACCGAGGCTGCGTTCTGGATCGCGGTGCGGACCACCTTGGTCGGGTCGATGATGCCCTTCTTGACGAGGTCGCCGTATTCACCGGTCTGGGAGTCGAAGCCGAAAGCGTACGACTTGTTCTCCAGGACCTTGCCGACGATCACCGAGCCGTCTTCACCGGCGTTGATCGCGATCTGGCGAGCGGGCGCGGAGAGCGCCTTGCGCACGATCTCGACGCCGGTCTTCTGGTCGTCGTTCTTGGTGCGCAGGCCCTTGAGCTGCTCGGAGGCACGGAGCAGGGCGACGCCGCCGCCCGGGACGATGCCTTCCTCGACAGCCGCGCGGGTCGCATGCATCGCGTCATCAACGCGATCCTTGCGCTCCTTCACCTCGACCTCGGTCGCGCCGCCGACGCGGATCACCGCGACGCCGCCTGCGAGCTTGGCGAGACGCTCCTGGAGCTTCTCGCGGTCGTAGTCCGAGGTGGTCTCCTCGATCTGGGCCTTGATCTGGGCCACGCGCGCCTCGATGTCGGCCTTCTTGCCGGCGCCGTTGACGATCGTGGTGTTCTCCTTGTCGATCATCACCTTCTTGGCGCGACCGAGCATGTTGAGCGTGACGTTCTCGAGCTTGATGCCGAGATCTTCCGAGATCGCCTGGCCGCCGGTCAGGATCGCGATGTCCTGCAGCATGGCCTTGCGGCGATCGCCGAAGCCCGGAGCCTTGACGGCCGCGACCTTCAGGCCGCCACGCAGGCGGTTCACGACGAGGGTCGCGAGGGCTTCGCCTTCGACGTCCTCGGCGACGATGACCAGCGGCTTGCCGGTCTGCACCACGGCCTCGAGCAGCGGCAGCAGCTCGTTCAGCGAGGAGAGCTTCTTCTCGTTGATGAGGATGTAGGCGTCGTCCATCTCAACGCGCATCTTGTCGGCGTTGGTGACGAAGTAGGGAGAGATGTAGCCGCGGTCGAACTGCATGCCCTCGACGACGTCGAGCTCGGTCTCGAGCGACTTGGCTTCCTCGACGGTGATGACACCCTCGTTGCCGACCTTCTTCATGGCGTCGGAGAGGAACTTGCCGATCTCCTGGTCGCCGTTGGCCGAGATGGTGCCGACCTGGGCGATCTCGTCGTTCGAGGTGACCTTCTTGGAGTTCTTCTGCAGATCCGCCACGACGGCTTCGACCGCGAGGTCGATACCGCGCTTGAGGTCCATCGGGTTCATGCCGGCGGCGACCGACTTGGCGCCTTCGCGCACGATCGCCTGGGCGAGCACGGTTGCGGTGGTGGTGCCGTCGCCGGCCGCGTCAGCGGACTTGGAGGCGACTTCGCGCACCATCTGCGCGCCCATGTTCTCGAACTTGTCCTCGAGCTCGATCTCCTTGGCGACGGTGACGCCGTCCTTGGTGATGCGGGGAGCGCCGAACGACTTGTCGAGCACGACGTTGCGGCCCTTCGGGCCGAGCGTGACCTTCACCGCGTTGGCGAGAATGTCGACGCCGCGCAGCATCTTGTCGCGCGCTTCAACCGAGAATTTGACTTCTTTGGCTGCCATCTGGATCTTTCCTTGGAATGATGTGACTGGAGGGAGAGGGGGCTCTTAGGCCGCCTTCTTCTTGGACTCGCTGACCTCGAGAACGCCCATGACGTCGCTCTCCTTCATGATCAGCAGGTCCTGGCCGTCGATCTTGACCTCGGTGCCGGACCACTTGCCGAACAGCACGCGGTCGCCGACCTTCAGGTCGATCGGGATCAGCTTGCCGGACTCGTCGCGGCCACCCGGGCCGACGGCGACGACTTCGCCCTGAGAGGGCTTTTCCTTGGCAGTGTCGGGAATGATGATGCCGCCAGCGGTCTTCTCTTCTGCGTCGATGCGCTTGACCACGACGCGGTCGTGAAGCGGACGGAATTTCATGCAGTCCTCCTAAGCAATTGCACGTGTTGAGGATTTTGAGATTGTTAGCAGTCGTTGCCCGCGAGTGCTAGCACGAGCCAAGCTGAAATAGGACAGGAATTTTGCGGGGGCAAGGGCTTCTAGCAGAAAAATCAGCACCCGGAAGCGTGGACTGCCAGAATCTCATTTCCATCGTTAACCAGCGCCCGAGGCCGTATTAGCACGGAGTTATGTCTGCTGCTAACGCATTGAATTTCAACAGCTTGTTAAACTTTTGGGCTTGAGATGGGTTGTCAGTTTGCGTCACATTTCTCTCATGTGAGCGCATCGTTTCCGGGTGGCTCCCGGGGCACGGATCAAGCCACCCCCTGAATGCGCTCCTGCAAAGGAGGTTTGGCATGGGACTGCGGAGTGGGGGCGTTTCCGAGGATTTCCGGAAACAGATGCTGGGCTACGGACTGACGACGGCGCAAATCCTCTATCGGATGCCGGATCATCCGTCGCTGCTCCAGACCTACGTCTGGCAGAACTACGACATGTTTCCGAAATTTCCGGCGCTGAAGGATTTCCTGGCGTTCTGGCAGGAGAAGCTCGATGGTCCCCTCCATTCGGTCACGGTGGCGCATTCCAAGCTGATCAAGCCGGCCGAGCTGCGCGCCGTGGACGGCGTGTTCCGGCTGCATTGAGCCAGAGATCAGGCGCCGCCGCTGCAATAGCGTATCCACATCGCGCGATAGGCGTCGTCTACGGCGCGCGCATATGAGATGGGGTTGCCGGCGGCCGCAGCGTTGATCTGTCCGGGCAGTTCGCGGCGCAATCGATCAAGATCGTCGATCCGCGCCGCGCAGCCGGCTGCGATCTCGACATATGCCTCATCGCAGTCCGCGACCCAGTCCGGCATGCCAAGCGCGGTGAGGATGGCGCCGGCGGCACGGCTGGGCAGACTGCTCCCGAGCTTCGCCACCACGGGCACGCCCATTTGCAGGGCTTCCAACGTGCTGACGCCGCCGTTCTGTGGGAACGGGTCGAGCGCAATATCGACGCGATTGAACGATGCCAGATGTTCGCTCCGCAAGGTGGCTCCGAGCAGGTCGACGCGTTCGGCCGGCACTAGGTGAGCCGCAAACCGCGCCAGCAGCTTGTCGCGGACCAGTTGATCGTCCAGCGCAACATCCTTGATCAGCAGTCGCGAGCCCGGGACCCGCTCGAGAATCCTGGACCAGACGTCCGCAGCCTCGTCCGAAATCTTGCTGATGCGGTTGAAGACACCGAACGTGACGAAGCCGTTCGAGAGAGCCGGCGCCTCCGCCCGCACAATCCCGGCCGGCAGTGGCGCCAGCGTCACGAAGCACGGCAGGTCGACAACGGTCTCCGCAAACAAATGCCGAACCGCGGAAGGAATCGCGACGGGGTCCGAGAACAGATAATCGATCGTTGGCAGCCCGGTGCCGGTGCCGTGGCCCCAGCCGTGCACCTGGATCGGTGCCGGCTTGCGCGCAAACACGCCGAGGCGGTTTCCTCTGGTGTGGCCGGACAGATCGACCAGGATATCGACGCGATCGGCGCGAATCTGAGCGGCGAGGCGATCGTCGGTCCATTGCGAGGCGTCACGCCAGCGATCGGCGATCCCCTGAAATTCGCTTGTCGTCGTACACACTTTTGACGAGCAGGAGTAGCACACGATCTCGAACTGCGCGCGGTCATGGTGTTGCAGGACGGGCTTGAAAATGAACGCGGCCGAATGCGCGTTGAAATCCGACGAGACATAGCCAAGCACCAGACGGCGATCCGGATCGCGGCTGTTGTCATGCGGTGCCGCCGCTTCTGAAGCGATTTTCGTGCCGACCCGCTCCCACCACACTTGCCGCGCCTGCTGGTGCTGTTCAACGCTGGCGTCCGCCACAAAATCGAGCGTGAATATCTTGCTGGAAATTGCGCTCTGAAGGTCGGGCTGGATGTCGAGGGCTCTGTCGAAACTGACGAGGGCTTCGTCGACCCGGCCAAGTCCGGCGAGACAAAGGCCCAGCACGAGGTGAGCTTGAGCGGAATCGGGAGCGATCGCGAGAGCCCTCTCGCAATCGGCCATCGCCTGCGCCATTTGCTGGGTCTGGAGCAAGACATTGGCGCGCCAGAGCCATCCGTTCACGTCGTCGGGTGCCAGGGCGATTGCCCGATTGCAATCCGCCATGGCTTCGTCAAACCGCTGAAGCTCCCGTAGTGCAACGGCGCGGTTCGCCAGGGCCGCGGCGTAGTCAGGCCTGATCGAGAGCGCGCGGTTCAGGCTTGCGAGAGCCTCGTCATAGTTGCGCAGTCGGCAGAGCGCGCCACCCCGGCCGTTGTGGGCTTCGGCAAGGTTTCCGTCGATTGCGAGTGCCCTGTCGTAACTCTCGATCGCTTCCTGGTGCAGATCAAGGGCCGCGCTCGCGTTGCCGAGATTGGACAGGGCCAGGGCGTAGTCAGGCCGCAAGGCGAGGGCCTTTCGATAGCATTCCCGGGCCTCATCGTGGCGTTTCAGCCCGTTCAGCGCGACGCCCAAGCTCATATGAGCTTCGGCAGATCGCGGATCCACGGCAACCGCTCGGCTCAGTAGAATTTCGGCCTGCTGATAGTTTTTGGCATCAGACTCCAGAACGCCGAACATATGCAGCGCGATGAATTGGTTGGGCGCGATCTGCAGGAGTTGGCGATAGGCACCCCGGGCCTCGGAGAGAAGCCCCTTCTTGTGCAACTCGAGTGCGCGCCCGAGCAATGGCAGCACTTCGGCCTTTTGCCGTTTCTGAAGCCGGGCATTTTGAAATGCACGCTGACCGACGCTGCCGCCCATGAATCAATTCCCCCAGATCTCCTGGCGAGATTAATTCAGCGGGAGAATGAATACGAGACGATGGCCGCGAGCCACGACAGCCTGGGACAAGCTACGATCGAGTGATCGGGTGACTGGCCCAAGCTTCGCAATTGCTGCCTCGCCCAGGACTGGATAATCTGCCCTCGGGTCATACCCGTGCGACGGGCGCGGCTCAGATCAGGGAGGCAGACAATGGCCAGGCAAAAGGCATCAAGGCCCGCAACGAAGACCGCCGTGAAGAAGCGGAGCGGCGCCAAGGCAGCGGCGCGATCCTCGGCGCGCAAGGCGGTGAAGGCGAAGGTGCGCACCGTCGCTCCGAAGAAGCCCGTGCGGCCGAAGCAGCGCATCGCCATCAGCCATCACCGCGAGGAGGATTTCAAGGCCGACGGCCTGCGTGCCTACGCCAAGTACCGCGATCTCGGCATCGCCGGGGCGACCCATGGCCTCGCGCAGGCGCACGTGATCCGGCTGCAGGGCCCCTGCAATCCGGCGGAGGTTTCCAAGCTCCACTATCACGACGTCGAATTCCAGATGGTCTACGTACTCAAGGGCTGGGTGAAGACCTATATGGACGGGCAGGGCGAGACCCTGATGAAGGAAGGCAGCGCCTGGACCCAGCCGCCGAAGATCAAGCACATGATTCTGGACTATTCGGACGACGTGGAGCTGCTGGAAGTGATCTTGCCGGCGGAGTTCAAGACGGTGGAGTTGAAGGCGTAGGTCTTAGCGCAATTGCGCGCCGTAGCTCTCCGCCGTCATTCCGGGGCGATGCGCGGCATCGAGCCCGGAATCCATCAGGCGGCGGTGCGTGCAGTGAAATGGATTCCGGGTTCGCCGCTTCGCGGCGCCCCGGAATGACGAGTGGTGAGAATCATGCCAGCACCCCCACCATCGCTCCTATCAGACACGTGGTCAGTGTCCCCGACACGATCGACTTCAGCCCGAGCGCGTTGATCTCCTCGCGCCGCTCCGGCGCCATCACGCCCAGGCCGCCGATCATGATGCCGAGGCTGGCGAAATTGGCGAAGCCGCACATCGCATAGAGCATGATCAGGCGCGAGCGCGGATCGAGCGCGTCGGGTGGCAGCTTCGAAAAGTCGACATAGGCGATCAATTCGTTGAGCACGGTCTTGGTGCCCATCAGGCTGCCGGCGGTGATCGCCTGATCCCACGGCAATCCCATCAGCCAGCACACCGGCGCCATGACGAGGCCGAGCAGGCGCTGCAGCGAGATCGCGGCGCCGCCGATGTTTGGCAGGAGGCCGAGTATGGCGTTGACGAGATAGACCAGCGCCACCAGCACCAGCAGCATGGCGACGATGTTGAGCAGCAGCTCGAGCCCTGCGCTCGTGCCTTTCACGATCGCATCCATCGTGCTGGAGACTTCGATCTCCGGATCCTCCAGCGTGCCGCCGGTGCGCTTGTCGGAGGTCTCGGGCACCATGATCAGGCTGACCAGGATCGCGGCCGGTGCGCCCAGCACCGAGGCGATGACGAAATGTGCGGCGGCGTCGGGGATGAGCGGCGCAAGCAGCGTCGCATAGAGCACCAGCACCGTGCCGGCGATGCCCGCCATCCCGCCGGTCATCACCAGGAACAACTCGCTGCGGGTCATCTGTGCCAGATACGGCCGCACGAACAGCGGTGCCTCGACCATGCCGAGGAAGACATTGGCGGCGGTCGATAGCCCGACCGCGCCGCCGACGCCGAGCGTGCGTTCGAGCAGCCAGGCCATGCCGCGCACGATCGGCGGCAGCACCCGCCAATAGAACAGCAGCGTCGTCAGCACGCTCATGACCAGCACGATCGGCAGTGCCTGGAACGCCAGGATGAAGTCGGCGCCGGGCACCTTGAGGTCGAACGGCAGGGCGCCGCCGCCGATATAACCGAACACGAAGGCGGAGCCGGCGCGCGAGGCCGCGGAGATCGCGCCAACGGCGTCGTTGATGCCGCCGAACGCATGCGCGACGACCGGAAGCTTCAGGAGGATGAGCGCGGTAAGGAAGGCGACGGCGAGGCCGATCGCCGCCTGGCGCAGCGAGACCGCGCGGCGATTTTCACTGAGCGCCCAGGCGATCAGCAGCAACGCGAAAATGCCCAGTGCCGATTGCAGCCGCAGCATGATGCTCCCAAACCCTCGATGATTATGGCCGGGCAGGCGCTGCAAAGGCAATGCCGGGACGTCAGCAAAACCTGCTGCTTTTTGACGAACACGTCCGGCTCGGTCATCCGGGCAGCGCTCGGCGGCATTGTTACTGTTGCGGTGTCGCTGCTCTGGATGAAGCCGTTTCCCAGCCTGCGCCACGTGGAGCATCGGGAGTAGGGCGGCGGTCTCTCCCCGCCGTTGCGAGGAGCGAAGCGACGAAGCAATCCAGAATCTTGCCGTAGTGGCAGTCTGGATTGCTTCGCTTCGCTCGTAATGACGATTGTCGAGGCAGGGCTTGGACCTACGTCACCCCAGCCCGATCGTCGAAAATTACCACAATCCCCTTGACGGTACTTTGCATGGGGTTGTTTTCGCGTTTTTGTTCAGCCCCGTCCGACGAACGGCATCTTGGTCGCCATCACCGTCATGGTCAGTACGTTGGCGTCGAGCGGCAGGCCCGCCATGTAGGCGACGGCGTCGCCGACTGCCTTGGCGTCCATGCGCGGCTCGTGCTTGGTGGTGCCATCGGGCTGCAGCACGCCGGGACCGTTGACCATGCGGTCCGTCATCGGCGTCGCCGCATTGCCGATGTCGACCTGGCCGACCGCGATGTCGTACATGCGGCCGTCGAGATTGCTGGCCTTGGTCAGGCCCGTGATGGCGTGCTTGGTCGAGGTGTAGGCGGCCGAGAACGGCCGCGGCGCATGCGCCGAGATCGACCCGTTGTTGATGATGCGGCCGCCGCGCGGGGTCTGGTCCTTCATGATGCGGAAGGCGTGCTGGGTGCACAGGAACGGGCCGGTGAGGTTGGTGTTCACCACCGCCTGCCACTGCTCGAGGCTGAGATCCTCGAAGTTCACGGCCGGCGCGCCCATGCCGGCATTGTTGAAGAGCACGTCGAGGCGGCCATAGGTCGTCTTCACCTTGTCGAACAGCGCGGCGATGGAGTCCGGCTTGGTCATGTCGGCGGTGACGCAGAGGCTCTTTCCGGCGGGGCCGAGTTTCGCCGTCTCCTCGAGCATGTCGAGCCGGCGCCCTGCGAGCACCACGGTGAAGCCGGTGTTCATCAGCGCCAGCGACGCTGCGCGCCCGACGCCGGTGCCGGCGCCCGTCACCAGGGCGATCTTTTTCGCTTCACTCATCGTTTCCTGCCTTTTCTCTCAAGCTGTCAGGTTTTGGGTTCTTTTTCGTTCTTGTAGGGCGGGCGTGGAATGTTCTGGTGCGCAGCGCGCAACGCCGCCGACCAGCGCGAGCGCAAATCGTGGAAATAAGGTTCGCCCGCCTCGATGCGGTGGTTGAGATCGGCTTCGCAGGCGTCCGTGCGCACCACCAGCACGTCGATCGGCAGGCCGACGCCGAGGTTCGAGCGCATGGTCGAGTCCATCGAGATCAGGCCGGTCTTCAGCGCCTCGTAGAGCTCGACGTCGTAATGCATGGCGCGGTCGAGCACCGGCTTGCCGTATTTGTGCTCGCCGATCTGCAGGTAGGGCGTGTCGGTGGTGCACTCGATGAAATTGCCGGCGGTGTAGACCATGAACAGACGCATGCGCGCGCCCTTGATCTGGCCGCCGAACAGGAAGGAGACGTCGAAGGACACGTCCTCGGATTTCAGCGCCGGTCCTTCGGTGGCATGCACCGACCGGATCGCCCGGCCGATGCGCTGGGCGGCCTGGAACATGGTCGGTGCGTTCATCAGCGTCTCGATCTCGCCCGTGTTGGGATCCTCGAGGCCTTCGGTCAAGGTGGAGAGCACCGATTGGCTGATCGCGAGGTTGCCGGCGCTGGCGATCGCCATGATGCGCTCGCCGGGCTTGGAGAAGATGTGCAGCTTGCGGAAGGTCGAGACGTTGTCGAGGCCGGCATTGGTGCGGGTGTCGGCGATCATCACCAGACCGTCCCGAACCAGGATTCCGCAACAATAGGTCATTTCCAGTCCCCGAACGCGTTTGCGCGGAATTACTAGCCAATTTCAGGGAGCCATGAAACCCCCGATTCCCGCGGGGGAATGCTGTCATTCCGGGGCGCGCGCCAGCGCGAACCCGGAATCCATTCATCCGCTAACCGTGCCGCCTGATGGATTCCGGGCCCGCAATGACAGCTAACTTGTCGCTCAATCCGCCGCATCGACCAGAAACGCCTCGTCGACGGGAACGCCGAGCGCCGTGACCAGCCGGTTTGTCTCCGCGGCCATGCCGACGATGGCGAGCAGCTCGCCATATTCGGCCTCGGTCATCCCCTTGGCCCGTGCGGCGGCCGTGTGTGAATGGATGCAGTAGCTGCAGCCATGGGCGATCGAAACCGCGACGTAGAGCATTTCCTTGGTCTTGGGATCGAGCGCACCCGGAGCCATCACTTCCTTGATGCTTTCCCAGGTCCGCCGCAGCGTCTTCGGATCATGCGCCAGCGCGCGCCAGAAATTGTTGACGAAATCCGACTTCCGCACCTTTCGGATGTCGTCGAAAACGGCGCGCGCGTCGGCGGAGAGTTCCTCATCCGAAAGCAGTTTTACAGTCGCCATGGGCTACCTCGCTGGTCTGATCTGATCCTGCGATTGTAGCACGGCGCATGCGCTCGTCCGGCAGCATCTAGCTCTGCCGCTGGGACTGCGATTGCGACTGCCCGCTGCGGCCGGTCTGCTCGACCTTCACAGTCACCGCCAGCGTTTCCGTGCCGCCGCCATAGCGCGTGCCACGCACCGGGGCTGCGCCGAGATAGTCGAGCCCGATCGCAACGCGGACATGGGCGTCGGTGGCGCAGATGCTGTTGGCGGGATCGAAGCCGACCCAGCCGAGATCCGGCACGTAAGCCTCCGCCCAGGCATGGCCGGCCTCCTGATGCACCGTGTCGTCCGATCGCAGAAAGTGCCCGGAGACGAAGCGCGCCGGCACGCCGCCGGCGCGGGCGCAGGCGATGAAGATGTGCGCGTAATCCTGGCAGACCCCGCGCTTGAGCCCGAACGCCTCCGCCGCCGACGTGCCGCTGTTGGTAGGGTCCTCGTCGAACGTCATGTGATCGGCAATCTGCGTCATCAACGCGTGCAGGAAGCCCAGCGTGTCGCTCTCGGCCTCGCTGCGCAACTGGCGCGCAACCGCCGTCATCGCCGGATTGACGGAAGTGAGGTCGGTGGAGCGCAGGAACATCCCGGCCGGGAAACGCTCGTCCGTGCCGCGCAGCACGCCGCCGGTGTCGTGGGTCTCGATCAGCCCTTCGGCGGTGATCTGGATGTCGCCGACAGGCCCGCAGGACAGCACGTGGATGACGTTGCCGAACGCATCCTCATGCATGTCGAGCTTGGTGTCGGTGGAGACGTCGATCTGCCATTCCGCGACGTACTGCCCATCATGACTGCCGGGCGTCATGCGCAGGATCTGGATCACGCTGGTGGCCGGCGGCTCGTAGCGATAGGTCGTGGTGTGCTGGATTCGCAGGCGCATGGTGGACCGCTGTTCTTGCGTCGTCATTCCGGGGCGATGCGCCAGCATCGAACCCGGAATCTCGAGATTCCGGGTCTGGTCCTTCGGACCATCCCGGAATGACGGCGTGTATCAGATCAAATACTGCCTCGTGATGATTTCGCCCAGCCTGGAATTGTCCGTGATGAATTCCTGAATGAATTCATGCACGCCATGCTGGAAAATGTCGTTCATATTGCTGTGTTCCAGCCGGTTGCGGATGCCGCGGGCGTGGCGCTGGGCCGGGCCCTGGCGGCCATAGGCGACGCCGATCTGGTCGAGGTTGCGCACGAGATTGCCGTAGCAGCTGGCGAGCGAGCGCGGCAGCGTGTCGTTGAGGATGAGGAGATCCGCGATCAGCCACGGTTTCAGCGTCTCGCGGTAGACCCAGTGATAGGCGGTCAGCGCCGAGACCGAGCGCAGGATCGAGCTCCATTGATAGAAGTCGAGCGGGCCGCCGACATGCTCCTCCTCGGGCAGCAGCACGTGGTATTTCACGTCGAGAATGCGCGCGGTGTTGTCGGCGCGCTCCAGGTGCACACCCATCCGCGAGAACCAGTAGGCGTCGTTGCGCAGCATGGTCCGGTAGGCCGAACCGTCGAAGCGCAGCGAGGTCTCCTGCACGAAGCGGAGGAATTTGGCGAGATCCTCGCGCGTCGAGGCGCCCTTGCTCCAGACCGCCTGAAGCTCGATCCAGGCCGAGTTGATGGTGTCCCACATCTCGCTGGTGAGCGCGGTGCGCACCGAGCGCGAGTTCAGCCGCGCCGCCTCGATGCAGTTCCTGATCGAGGACGGGTTGTCCATCGAGAACGAGAGATACTCGACGACGTTGTGCTCGTTGGCTTCCTCATAGGCCTGATAGAAGCTGGCGGCGACCCCGGCGGTGAGCAGCGCCGAATCCCATTCATTGGTCTTGCCGATATAGGCGGCGGGAAGCGCGGTGACGCGCAGCGTCGCATCGATGGTGCGCGCGAGATATTCGGCCCGTTCGACGTAGCGGGCGAGCCAGTAGAGGTTTTCGGCGGTACGCGACAGCATCTCTCTACTCGTCCAGGATCCAGGTGTCTTTGGTGCCGCCGCCCTGGCTTGAATTCACCACCAGGGAGCCTTCCTTGAGCGCGACCCGTGTGAGCCCGCCGGGCACGATGGTGGTGCTCTTGCTGCCCGTGAGCACGAAGGGCCGCAAGTCGACGTGGCGCGGGGCGAGGCCGGATGCGGTGCAGGTCGGGCAAGTCGACAGCGCCAGCGTCGGCTGCGCGATGAAACCTTCCGGCTCGCGCTTGAGCTTGTCGCGGAAAGCTTCGATCGTCGCCTTGGTCGCTGCGGGGCCGATCAGCATGCCGTAGCCGCCGGAGCCGTGCACTTCCTTGACGACGAGCTCGCTCAGATTGTCCAGCACATAGGCGAGGTCCTTCGGCTCGCGGCAGCGCCAGGTCGGCACGTTCTTCAGGATCGGCTCCTCGCCGAGATAGAATTTCACGATGTCCGGCATGTAGGAGTAGATCGCCTTGTCGTCGGCGATGCCGGTGCCGACGGCGTTGGCAAGCGTGATGTTGCCGGCCGCGTAGGCCGACATCAGCCCGGGTACGCCGAGCACGGAGTCGGGACGGAAGGTGAGGGGATCGAGGAAATCGTCGTCGACACGGCGGTAGATCACGTCGACCCGCTTCAGCCCTTCCGTCGTCCGCATGAACACTTCGTTGTTCTTGACGATGAGGTCGCGGCCTTCGACCAACTCGATGCCGAGCTTGTCGGCGAGGAACGAGTGCTCGTAATAGGCCGAGTTGTAGACGCCGGGCGTGAGCAGGGCGACGGTCGGCTCGCTGGACGCGCTCAGCGGCGCGACCGAGCGCAGGGCTGCGAGCAACTCGTCCGGATAGCGCTCGACCGGCGCCACCCTGTGGCGGGCGAACAGATCCGGAAACAGCCGCATCATGATCTCGCGGTTCTCCAGCATGTAGGACACGCCCGAGGGGGTGCGGGCGTTGTCCTCCAGCACGATGAAGTCGTCGGCGTCGACCCGGACGATGTCGATGCCGGCGATGTGCACGTAGACGTCGTGCGGCACCTGCTGGCCGTTCATCTCGGGGCGGAACACCGGGTTCTGGAAGATCAGATCGTCGGGCACGATTTCGGCGCGGAGGATGTCGCGGCCGTGATAGATATCGCGCAGGAACATGTTGAGCGCGCGCACGCGCTGCTTCAGGCCCTTCTCCAGTCGCGCCCATTCCTTGCCGGACATGATCCGCGGGATCACGTCGAAGGGAATCAGGCGCTCGGTCGACTCGGAATCGCCGTAGACCGCGAAGGTAATGCCGATGCGGCGGAACAGGAGCTCGGCCTCCTGGCGCCGATATTCGAGGGCTTCGGGCGGCGTTTCCTCGAGCCAGCGCGCCAGCTCCTGATAGGCGGGGCGAAGGTCTCCGCCGGGAATATTCATTTCGTCAAACGCGACTGCCATAGAATCCGACTGTTCTCCCCCAGGGCGTTGCGCCATTGATCAGGTCATTTCGGCCTTGCTGAGGACCGCAACGTCCTGTGGCCATGCCGTGAGAGTGCATGACTTCCGTAGGAGGTAGCAAGGGCCGGGCCAGCGCGATAAGCATGGAGGAGGGGCATTTGCCGGGGACGGCCGGCGGCTTGCCTGAAAAAATGGCTGAGGACTGCTTATTTCAGAAGCAAAACCGCGTGACTTCAACGTGTTACCTCGGCAAAGTCGGCGTCACAGGTGAGGGACTTAAGGCATGAGCGACATCGTCACGGCGGGCATCCTGGTCATTGGGGACGAAATCCTGTCCGGCCGGACCAAGGACAAGAATATCGGCTTCATCGCCGAATACCTGACCAATATCGGCATCGACCTGAAGGAGGTCCGGATCGTCTCGGACGACGAGGCCGACATTATCGCCGCCCTGGACGCACTGCGGCATCGCTACACCTACGTCTTCACCACGGGCGGCATCGGACCGACTCATGACGACATCACCGCTGATGCCGTGGCCAAGGCGTTCGGCGTCGGTATCGACCATCACCCGGAGGTCGTCGCCCGCTTTCGCGAACGCTGGAGCGAGCAGGACCTCAACGAGGCCCGCCTGCGCATGGCCCGCATCCCCGACGGTGCCGAGCTGATCCAGAGTGCTACCATCCTCGCTCCCGGCTTCAAGATCGGCAACGTCATCGTCATGGCCGGCGTGCCGTCGATCATGCAGGCGATGATGGATATCGTCTCGCCCAAGCTGAAATCGGGCGTGCGCATGCTCTCCGAATCGGTCCGCGCCAATGCGCGCGAGGGCGACATCGGCGGCCCGCTGCGAGCGATCGCCGCGGCCCATCCCGACACCATCATCGGCAGCTATCCCTTCATGGACGAGGAGCAGAAGCCCAACACCCATCTGGTGGTGCGCTCGCGCGATCCGGAGAAGCTGGCGGCGGCGATGGCTGCGGTGAAGGAAATGCTGGCGGGATTGAACATCAACCGCTAGAGCCCCGGCGCGCCGGGCGCTATAGCGGCTATTTGAGGATGATCTTGTCGGAAAACCGCTGCACACTTTTCCGGATCATGCTGTGGCACGTGGCTGCTGGCAGACGAAGCAGGAGACGATGATGGCTGGTGAAGCACCGGAGCTGAGTGCGCAGGAGCGGGCAGGCAAGGCCTTTCCGGTCTCGTGGGACCAGTTCCACCGGGATTGCCGGGCGCTGACCTGGCGGCTCAACGAGGTTGGCCCGTTCCACGCGGTGATCGCGATCACCCGCGGCGGCCTGGTGCCGGCCGCGATCGTCGCGCGTGAACTCGGCGTGCGCGTCATCGATACGGTCTGCATCGCGAGCTACGACCATGACAAGCAGGGCGAGCTCCAGGTCCTCAAGGGAATTTCCGAAGCGGCGATGAAGCTCGGCGGCGGCACCGGCAAGGGGCTCCTGATCGTCGACGACCTCGTCGACACCGGCAAGACCGGCAAGCTGGTGCGTGAGATGCTGCCTGACGCTCATTTCGCCACCGTCTACGCCAAGCCGAAGGGCCGCCCGCTGGTCGACACCTTCATCACAGAGGTCTCTCAGGATACCTGGATCTTCTTCCCCTGGGATACCGCGCTATCCTACCACCCGCCGCTGCGCGACGGCGCGGCGTGATCGACAGGTCATTCCGGGGCGGTGCGCAGGACCGAACTATGGTGCGCAATTGCGCACCTGAGAATCTCGAGATTCCGGGTTCGACGCTTCGCATCGCCCCGGAATGACGGAAACTGAAATTGGCGCGCTTCAATGCCCCTTCAAAACCGCGTCACGCCCACCGGCGACATCATTGTCACCCCACATCGCGGGCTCTTCACCGGCAATCGCGGCATCATCCACGATCCCGCCACGAAGACGCTTCTGAAGAGGCGCTGGTCGTCGCCGGCGTGGATCACCTGCCTGTGCGAATTTCGCGGCTGGCGGCGGCCGGTGATGGCACGGCGGAGCTGGACCGAGCTGTTCTTCCTCGATGAGGCCACCGCGCTCGCCGCCGGCCATCGTCCCTGCTTCTTCTGCCGCCGCGACGACGCCAAACGGTTTCGCGCCGCCTGGGAGAAAGGCAATCGCCTCCACGATGTCCGCATGCACGATATCGATGAGGTCCTGCATCGCGAGCGACTAGATCACGGCAGGAAGCGACTTCATGAGCTCGTGATGCCGATCGAGCAGCTTCCGGATGGGGCGATGGTGCTGCAGAGCGAAGCCAGTTTTCTAGTGACAAGGGGCAGGGTGCTGCGGTGGTCGCCGGCGGGCTATGCCGGTGCTCAGGGGCGGCTCGACAACGCCAAGCTCTTGACGCCGCCCTCGACGGTGCGTGCGCTGAGCGCGGGTTATCAACCCAGGCTGCATCCGACGGCACTCGGCTAGACGTGCACTATGACTTCCCATCGTGCTGCGGCGCCCGTATTCCTCATATTGCGAATTATCGAGGCGCGGACGACATCTTATTGCTCTTGCGGGCAAGTCGTTCCGGCGACGGCTATATCGCCTTTATGACATTGTCCTGACAGTCCCATCGATCGGCTATACCCGGCAGCTTACCTTCTCGTGCAACATCGAGGAGAGTCAAATGCTGAACTTTCTGACCCGCATTGACAGATACATGACGAGCAACATGCACGAGCACGGCCAATATCTGCTCGGGCTGAAGTCGCTAGACGGCCATGCTTGCAAGAGCGATCACCAGCAAAGCGCCGTCAGAACGCTCGAGTCCGCGCCCGGAACCGGAACGTCGCTGCCGCGCAATTAGGTGTCTCACCCCAGCTTCTCGCGCGCCAGCGCGGCGCCAGCGCCGAGCGCCATCAGCTTGGCCTCGGCGATCTCGCGCCGCATCGGCGCCATGCCGCAATTGGTGGTGGCGATGATGTTGCTCTTGGGCACGAATTTCGACACCGCGTCGATCACCTGGACGACGTCCTCGGCGGTCTCCACCGTGTCGCTGGCGACGTCGATCACGCCGGCCTGCACGATCTTGGTCTTGAGCAGCGCCAGCAGGTCGAGCGGCACCTTGGAATTGCGGCACTCGATCGCGACCTGCTGGATCGGGCTCGCGTCGATTGCCGGGAAGATCTGCTCGTACTGCCGCCATTGCGCACCGAGTGTTTCCTTCCAATCGGTGTTCGCCTTGATGCCGTAGCCGTAGCAGATGTGAACGGCGGTGGCGCAGGTGAGGCCCTGCGCGGCGCGCTCCAGCGCCTTGATGCCCCAGTCGTTGACCTCGTCCATGTAGACGTTGAAGGCCGGCTCGTCGAACTGCACGAGATCGACGCCGTCGGCTTGCAACGCCTTGGCCTCCTCGTTGAGCAGCTCGGCGAAGGCAAAGGCCATCTTCACGCGGTCGCCATAGTAGCGATCCGCAATGGTGTCGATGATGGTCATCGGGCCGGGCAGGGTGAACTTCAACTTCTTCCTGGTATGTGTGCGCGCCACGCGCGCCTCGAAAGCATGGACGCGTCCCCTCAGCCGGAGCGGGGCGACCACCTGCGGCACCATTGCCTTATAGCGGTCCTTGCGGATGCCCATCTCGACCTTGTGGGCGAAATCGATGCCCTCGATCTTCTCCAGGAAGCCGTGGACGAAATGCTGACGTGCCTGCTCGCCCTCGGTGACGATGTCGATGCCGGCGTCCTCCTGGATTTTCAGCCAGATCAGGGTCGCATCGCGCTTGGCCCGGAGAAGCTCGTCGGCCTGTGACTTCCAGGGCGCCCAGAGCATGTTGGGTTCGGCCAGCCATTCCGGCTTCGGCAAGGAGCCGGCGATCGTGGTTGGAAACAGCATGGCGGCCCTCCCGGCAGTTGTGTTGCGCCTCTTCCTGCCATGACTTAACGTCAAGGTACAGAACAACAAAAGTCGCTCTCTATTCCGACGGCGATGACAGGAAGGCCCAAAGAAGGCCAGGGGAAAGGTCGTGATCGATCTCTATTACGCGCCGACGCCGAACGGCTGGAAAATCTCGATCATGCTGGAGGAACTCGGGCTTCCCTACAGCGTGAAGTCCGTGAACATCCGTGCCGGCGAGCAGTTCAACCCCGAGTTTCTCGCGATCTCGCCGAACAACCGTATCCCGGCCATCGTCGATCACGATCCTGCCGACGGCGGGCCGCCGTTCTCGGCCTTCGAGACCGGCGCCATCCTGATCTATCTCGCGGAAAAGACCGGCCGGTTCTTGCCGACGGACTTGCGCGGGCGCTCGACCACGATCCAATGGGTGATGTGGCAGATGGCCGGGCTGGGACCGATGCTCGGCCAGCATGGACATTTTGCGCTCTACGCCGCCGAGAAGATCCCTTACGCGATCACGCGCTATCGCGACGAGGCGGCCCGGCTGTATGGGGTGCTTGACCGGCAGATCGGCAAAACCGGTACTTATGTGGCCGGTGACTATTCCATCGCCGACATCGCCTGCTTCCCCTGGACCATGACCCACAAGGCGCAAGGCTTTACGCTCGACGACTATCCGAACGTGAAACGCTGGTATGCCGAGGTTCGTGCGAGGCCGCAGGTGCAGGCCGGGCTCGCGATCGGCAAGTTCGTGAAAGAGCCGTTCGACGATGAATCACGCAAGATCATGTTCGGCCGGCGTGCGAAGGAATTGTTAGGAAAGACGTAGTGCCCGTTCCTCATGGTGAGGAGCGCCGCAGGCGCGTCTCGAACCATGAAGGCCCGACTATCGCGGGTGGCCATCCTTCGAGACGGCCGCTCCGCGGCCTCCTCAGGATGAGGTCCGTCAGCAAAGGAAACGCCATGATCGAATTCTTCTTCGACTGTTCCAGCCCCTGGACCTATCTCGCCTTCCACAACATCCAGCCGCTGGCCAAGGAGCTGGGCGCCGAGATCACCTGGCGGCCGATCCTGGTCGGCGGCATCTTCAACACGGTCAATCCGAGCGTCTACGCCCAGCGCGAAAAGCCGGTGCCGCTGAAGGCGCGCTACATGAAGAAGGACCTTCAGGACTGGGCGCGCTCGGCGGACCTTGCGATCAAGATGCCGCCGACCGTGTTCCCCGTGAACAGCGTCAAGGCCATGCGCGGCTGCCTCTGGCTGGGCAAAGACATGGTGCCGTTTGCCACGGCCGTGTTCGAGACCTATTGGGGCGAGGACAAGGATATTTCGCAGGACGCGGTGCTCGCCGAAATCTGCAAGAAAATCGGCATCGACGAGCAGAAATTCTTTGCCGGCATTTCGGAGCAGGGAATCAAGGACCAGCTCAAGGCCAATACCGAAGAGGTCGTCGCCCGCGGGGGCTTCGGCTCGCCGACCATCTTCGTAAACAAGACCGACATGTACTTCGGTAACGACCGCCTGCCGTTGATCCGCGAGGCGCTGCTGCGCAACAAGGCGAGCGCGGCCTGATGGTGCGCGCTGTCGTTTGCCGCGCGCTCGGTGCGCCCGAGACGTTGCGGCTGGAGGAGCTTGCCTCGCGCGCCCTGAAGCCGGGCGAGGTGCGCGTCGCGATCCGCGCCGCCGGCCTGAATTTCCCTGACGTGCTGATGGCGGCCGGCGACTATCAGCTGAAGCCTGAGCTGCCGTTCACGCCCGGGATGGAAGCTGCCGGAGATGTCACCGAGGTGGGATCGGAGGCAAGGGGCGTTGCGGTTGGCGACAAGGTCATCGTCAAGATGCGCCATGGTGCCTTCGCTGATGAAGTGGCGGTAACGCCGGCCCAACTCACGCCGATGCCATCGACGTTCGACTACGCCGAGGCCGCGACCTATCTCGCCGGCCATGGCACCGCGTATCACGCGCTGATCGATCGCGGCCGGGTCGAGCCGGGCGAGGTGCTGCTGGTGCATGGCGCTGGCGGCGGCGTCGGGCTGGCCGCGGTCGAGATCGGCAAGATGCTGGGCGCGATCGTGATTGCAACGGCTTCAAGCGACGAGAAGCTTGCGATTGCGAAATCGCGCGGCGCCGATCATCTCGTGCGCTACGACCGCGAGCCGTTTCGGGATGCGGTCAAGCGCATCACCGAGGGTCGCGGGGCGGACGTCGTGTTCGATCCGGTCGGCGGCCAGGTTTTTGAAGACTCGATGCGTTGCATCGCCTGGGGCGCGCGGCTCCTCGTGATCGGCTTCACCGGCGGCATCGGCTCGGCCAGGACCAATCTGCTGCTGATCAAGGGCGCCAGCGTGCTCGGTGTGCGCGCCGGGGAAGCGGTGCGGAGAAATCCTGCGCTTGGCGAAGCGCGCCTGAAGATGCTGCTGCAATGGGCGGAGGAGGGCAAGCTGCGCCCCAACGTCTCGCACCGCCTGCCGCTGGAGGACTATGCGAAGGCGATGCGGCTGTTGATCGACCGCAAGGCGATCGGGCGCGTGGCGCTGGTGATGGAGTGATATTCCTCGCCGTCATTCCGGGGCGCCCGAAGGGCGAACTCTGGTGCGCAATTGCGCACCAGAGAATCTCGAGATTTCCGGTTCTCGCTTCGCGCGCCCCGGAATGATCGTAAGTTATTTATACTCCCGCTCCGTCCACCAGGGGAAGTAATCCGGCATGTCGGTCGATACCTTGTCCTTGAACTGCGCGGGACGCTTTTCCAGGAACGACACCACGCCTTCCTTGACGTCGTCGGAGCGGCCGCGGGCGTAGATGCCGCGGCTGTCGACCTTGTGGGCCTCCATCGGATCGTCCGCGCCCATCATGCGCCACATCATCTGGCGGATCAGCGCGACCGAGACCGGCGCGGTCTTCGCGGCAAATTCCTTGGCGAGCGCGCGGGCGGTTGGCAGCAGATCATCCGGCGCGACGACCTTGCTGACGAGACGTCCGGCGAGCGCCTCCTGCGCCGGGAAGACGCGGCCCGAATAGCACCATTCCAGCGCCTGCGAGATGCCGACGATGCGCGGCAGGAACCAGCTCGAGGCGGCCTCCGGCACGATGCCGCGCTGGGAGAACACGAAGCCGAAGCGTGCGGCCTCCGAAGCAATGCGGATATCCATCGCGAGTTGCATGGTGACGCCGATTCCGACCGCGGGACCGTTCACCGCGGCGATGACCGGCTTGAGGCACTTGAAGATGCGCAAGGTGACCTGGCCGCCGCCGTCGCGAACCTGCGGATCGCTGTAATCGACCTTGCCGTCGGCCGAACGCCTTACAGGTCCCCGCCGCGCGTCGCGGTCGAACGTGTCGGCACCGGACGAAAGATCCGCGCCCGCGCAAAAACCGCGGCCGGCGCCGGTGACGATAATGGCGCGGACGTTGTCGTCCTTGTCGGCGGCATCGAACGCGTCGATCAGCTCTGCTTGCATCTGCGCGTTGAAGGCGTTGAGCTTGTCGGGCCGGTTCAGCGTGATGGTGAGGATCTGCTCGGCGACCTCGTATTTGATCGTCTCATACGCCATGGGTGGTCTCCTTCCTTTGTTTCTTTTCGTTGCGTGAGCGGCAGAGGGCTTGAGTTTTCCTTACCCTCCCCTGGAGGGGGAGGGTCGATCGCGCGTAGCGCGGGCGGGGTGGGGTGATCTCTCCTCTCGGGCACTGTCGGACGCGGAGAGACCGTCACCCCACCCCGTCTCACATGTCGCTGCGCTCCACGTGAGCCGACCTTCCCCCTCCAGGGGAGGGTAAGCAAGAGGCTCCGCAGGTTGCCTGTCCCAGGTCATCCGGGCTTGCGCCTAAAGGGCGCGCTTCCCGGGATGACTGCGCGTCTTACGTCGCCGGCGGCTTGGGCCAGGGCCGCTGCGGACCACGCAGGCCCTCGAACGCCTTGGCCATGCCGAGCACGCCGATGTCGTCGAAGCGTCGGCCGACGATCTGCACGCCGATCGGAAAGCCCTTGGCGTCGAAGCCGCCATTGACGGAGATCGCGGGGTTCTCCGACATATTCCACGGCACGGTATAGGCGATGTGCTCGAACGGCTTCATGGGATCGTTGGTCGGCGAGGCCCACTCCGCCGGATAATTCACGTTCGGCGCGGTCGGCGAGATCACATAGTCGAGCTCGCAGAACAGCTTTGACGCCGCCGCGCGGATCGCCATGGTCTGGTTGAAGCCGCGGATCACGTCGACGCCGGAGAGCCTGGCGCCGGACTCGCCCCACTTGAAGATATAGGGCAACACCTTTGCCTGCTCGGCCGGCGCCAGCTTGGACAGGTCGTCCCACATCCGCGCGCGCCAGAAATTGTCGAGGCCGTCGAGCATCTCGCGCGTGAGGATGCCGTCGACTTCGGTCACGACCGCGCCCGCGGATTCGAACGTCTTCGCCGCTTTTACCGCGACCTCGCGCACCGGCTTCTCCAGGGGCAGGCCGCAGCCGGGATCGAGCATCAGGCCGATGCGCAGTTTTCTCGGCGACTTCTCCGGCCCCTTCCAGTTGAGCGGTTCGGCCGGCAGGCTCATACCGTCGCGCCGGTCGGGCTTTGCGATCACGCTCATCATCAGCGCGCAGTCGTCGACGGTGCGGGTCATGGGACCGGCGACACGGCCGACATAGGTGGGATCGATCGGCACGCGGCCGAAGCTCGGTTTCAGGCCGACGAGGCCGCACCAGCCGGCGGGCAGGCGCACCGAGCCGCCGATATCGGTGCCGAGATGCAAGGGACCGTAGCCGGCCGCTGCGGCAGCGCCTGCGCCTGCGCTTGAGCCGCCTGGATTCCTGGAGAGGTCCCAGGGATTGCGGGCCAGCGCATGGAAGCTGGAGAGACCGGAGGACAGCATGCCGTAATCGGGCATGGTGGTCTTGGCGAAGATGATCGCGCCGGCCTCGCGCAGCCGCGCAGCCGGCGGGGCGTCCTTCTCGGCCGGCACGAGCTTGACACTGGCCGCGCCCAGCGGCACCGGCACGCCCTTGGTCGCGATGTTGTCCTTCACCGTGACAGGCACGCCGTCGAGCGCGCCGGACGGCTCGCCGCCGGTCCAGCGCGCGGTCGAGGCCTTTGCGGCCTCGCGCGCACCGTCGGGATCGAACGCATAGAGTGCCTTGAGGTACGGCTCCCACGCAGCGACGTGCGTGAGCAGGTCTTCCAGCACCTCGCTCGGCGAGAACTGCTTTGCGCGATAGCCCGCGATCAGATCGACCGCGGACAGATCGTGCAGCGAGGTGACCGCCTCTTCGACGCTCTTTTTATGCATGGGCTCCCACCGGCATGCGCGTCTCGATGATGCGGGCGAACATGCTGGCGCCGATCGGCAGGATCTTGTCGTCGAGCACGAAGCCGGGATTGTGCACGGGCACCGAGCCGTCATGGCCGACCCAGAAATACGCGCCGGGGACGGTCTGCAGCATGTCGGCGAAATCCTCGCTGCCCATCTTCGGCTGGGTGCGGGTGATCACGTTGGCGGGATCGACGATGGTGCGCGCGACCTCCTCGACCACCTTGGACTGCTCGACCTGGTTGACCAGCACGTCGAAGGTGTCGCGGATGTCGACGTCGATCACGCAACTATAGGCGCTGGCGATGCCGGCGCAGATCGTGCGGATGCGTTCGGCGATCAGGGTGCGGACTTCTTTCGAGAAGGTGCGGATGGTGCCGCAAAGATGCGCGTCGCCGGGAATGACGTTGTAGGCGGAACCCGCATGGATCTGCGTGATCGAGATCACCGCGGCCTGCAGCGGCTCGACGTTGCGGCTGACGATGGTCTGGATCGCCTGCGCCAGCGTGGTGGCGATGATCACCGCGTCCTTGGAGCGTTCGGGCATCGCGCCATGCGCGCCGTAGCCGGTGATGCGGAGGTCGAAGAAGTCGGCGCTGGCCATTGCGGGGCCGGGCAGGATCGCGATCTCGCCATGGTTGAGATCGGGCGCGTTGTGCAGGCCGTAGAGCTCGTCGCAGGGAAACTTCTCGAACAGGCCGTCCTTGATCATGGCGCGGGCGCCGCCGAGGCCTTCCTCGGCCGGCTGGAAGATCAGGTGCACGGTGCCGTCGAAATTCCTGGTTTCGGCGAGATAGCGCGCGGTGCCGAGCAGCATGGTGGTGTGGCCGTCATGGCCGCAGCCGTGGAAGCGGCCGGGGATCTTCGAGCTCCATTTCAGGTTGGTGTTCTCCTCCATCGGCAGCGCGTCCATGTCGGCGCGCAGGCCGATGCGCTTGCCGCTCGAACCCTTGCCCTTGATGACGCCGATCACGCCGGTGCCACCGAGGCCGCGATGCACCTCGATGCCCCAGCTTTTCAGCTTGTCGGCGACGATGCCGGAGGTGCGCACTTCCTCGAAGCCGATCTCGGGGTGAGCGTGGAGGTCGCGCCTGATAGCGGTGAGTTCGTCGGCGTAGCCGTCGATGCGGTCGATCGTGGGCATGTGTCCTGTCCAGTTAGCGTGAGGGAGGATCGAAAACAGGGCCGTTCGGCTTGATGCGGATGCCCGGCCGCAGCCGCGTCCAGGGCAGGGAAGCCGTGTCGGCCGGCATTGCGCCGGGGGCGGCGCAGATCATCAGCTTCTCCGCGATCGGCTCGAAATCGGCGCGGAAATGGACCGAACTCTTGTTGACCAGGATCTTCTGCGCGGTCGGCTCGATGCCGACATAGCGGTACATCGCCTGGTCGGCGAGTTGCGCCTTGTGCGAGGAAACGACCACGCGGACGTCGCCGATGCGCAGGCACGCGGACGGTCCCATCTCCATCTCGCGGCCGCCATAATAGGGACCGGGTGCAGTGAAGCGGCCGTCGGAGAGCTTTTCCACCAGAAAGGTCTCGCGATAGGGCTCGTCGCCGGGAATGCCGGACTTGCCGCCGAGCGAGAGCGTTACGGTGGCGCCGACGCCGGCCGCATGCGCGGCCTTGGCCGATGCCGGATCGTAAATCGCGCCGGTCGCGGCGCTCGCCTTGTTGCGCACCAGCGCACGCAGCATGCCTGTCGTGTCGGAGTCGCCGCCGGCGCCGGGATTGTCCTGGGTGTCCGCGATGATGATCGGCTTGCTCGCGTGCTTCGAAAGTTCCATGGCATGGCGCACGCCATCGTCTGGCGACCAGATCTTGCCGTCGAAATCGTCTTCGTGGCTTTCGATCAGCTTCACGATCGCATCGGCTGCGCGGTCGGCGTCCGCCTGCGTCTTGCCATAGGCGAATACGCTCGGCCCGCAGTCGCGGAAATCCGCTGCCGGGAAGCCGGGCGCGAAAGAAAGTGTCGGAACCGCATCGCCCTCCAGCGCGGCGAGCTTTTCGTAGATGCCTTTGGTCGGCTCATCGTTGGTGCATTGCCAGCTGATCGGGATCAGGAACGGCAATTGCCGGAACGCCTTTGCGAAGCGTTGCTTCGTCTGCAGCAGCAGCGCCAGATGTCTTGCGCAGGCGCGGCCGGTCTCGGCCATGTCGACATGCGGATAGGTGCGGTAGGCGATCAGCGCGTCGGCATGCTCGATCATCTCGGGCGTGACGTTGGCATGAAGGTCGAGGCTGGTGACGAGCGGAACATCCTTGCCGATGACACGGCGCACGCGCGCCAGGATCTCGCCTTCGCCATCATCGAGATGCTCCGTCACCATGGCGCCGTGCAGGTCGAGATAGACCGCATCGATCGGCCCGGCGGCTGCGATGCCGTCGACCATCACCTTCACGATGCGTTCGAATGCGTCCTTGGTGACATGGGCAGAGGGGCTCGCCCCGCAGGCAATCGTCGGAACGAGTTCCCAGCCGCTGGCTGCAGCGCTGTCGACGAAGCCGGCGAGGCCGACATTGATGCGCCGCATCACCTTCAGCACGTCGGCGCCTTCCGTCATCGCCGGCCAGCCGCCGCCATGCTGGAAGTCCGCAAATGTCGCCTTGGTCGGAGCGAAGGTGTTGGTCTCGTGCAGGAAGCCGCCGATGGCGATACGTGTCATTCAGTTCAGTCCCAATTGAAAGTGCGCGCGACGTTAGCCCCGGCCTTGCCGCAAGAGCAAGCCGGGAAGCAATCGCGCCATGCATAGGGTCAAGACGTTTTGGGAATGCTGCTGCGCTGTCATTCCGGGGCGCGCCCACTTGGGCGCAAACTATGGTGCGCAATTGCGCACCTGAGAACCCATTTTGCTGCAGAGTCTGCCGTCCGATGGATTCCGGGCTCATCGCTTCGCGATGCCCCGGAATGACGGAGGAGAGATTTTACGCGCTTGCCGCCACGCCCTCGGCCACCGGCCGGAAGTTCGCGAAGTCCCAGCCTCGGCCCGGCGCGGCCTCCAGCAAAGCCCTGGTGTAGGCCTCCTTCGGATGCGTCAGCACTTCGGCGGCGGGACCCTGTTCGACCACGCGGCCATGCTGCATCACCACGACCTCGTCGCAGATTTGCGCAGCGACGCGCAAATCGTGGGTGATGAACAGGATGGCGATGCCGAGTCGCTTCTGGATCTCGTCGAGCAGTTCCAGCACCTGTGCCTGCACGGAAACGTCGAGCGCGGAGACCGCTTCGTCCGCGACCAGCACGTCCGGATCGAGCGCGAGTGCACGGGCAATGGCGATGCGCTGGCGCTGGCCGCCGGAGAACTGGTGCGGATAGCGCGACACGGCATCTGCCGGCAGGCCGACGAGCTCGAGCAGCTCGCGCGCCCGCTTCATCGCATCGGCCTGGGAGACGCCGTAGTTGATCGGGCCTTCCGCGATGCTGTCGCCGACGGTCACGCGCGGGTTCAGCGAGCGGTAGGGATCCTGGAACACGATCTGGATCTTCTTCCGGTGCGGCTGGAGCAGGCGGCGCGAGATGTCGGCGATCTCGCGGCCGGCGAGGCGCACGCCCCCGGAGGTCGGATCGATCAGGCGGACGATGCAGCGCGCCACCGTCGACTTGCCCGAGCCGCTTTCGCCGACGATGCCGAGGGTGCGGCCCTTGCGCAGCGTCAGCGTGACCTTGTCGGCGGCGACGACCTCACGGCCTTTGCCGAAGAAGGCGCGCTCCTTATAGACCTTGCTGAGTTCGTTGGCCTCCAGCACGACCGGCTCGCGGCTCTCTTCGCGCGGCTGCCGCGGCACCAGGCTCGGCACCGAGGCGAGCAGGTTGCGGGTGTATTCCATGGTCGGATTGCGCAGCACGGTCTCGAGCGCGCCGGTCTCGACCAGGCGGCCCTGCCGCATCACTGCGACGCGGTCGGCGATCTCGGCGACCACGCCCATGTCATGCGTGATGAACAGCACGGCAGTGCCGTGATCGCGCTGAAGGTCGCGGATCAGGGTCAGGATCTGCTTCTGCGTGGTGACGTCGAGCGCGGTCGTCGGCTCGTCGGCAATGAGAAGCTTCGGCTCCAGAACCAGCGCCATCGCGATCATGATGCGCTGACGCTGGCCGCCGGAGAGACCGTGCGGATAGGAGGCGAAGATGCGCTCGACCTGGGGCAGGCGCACCTGCTCCATCATGTCGATGATACGCTTCTTCCGCGCTTTCGCGTCGAGATCGGTATGCGCGCGAAGCACTTCGTCGATCTGGCGGCCGACCGGGACCACCGGATTGAGCGCGGTCATCGGCTCCTGGAAGATCATGGCCATCTGCGTGGCGCGAAGCTGGCGCAGGCGGCGGTCGGTGGCGGTGAGCAGCTCCTCGCCGACCAGCTTGATGCTGCCGCCGGTGGGAACCAGCGTGCCCTTCGGCAAGAGGCCCATCGTGGTGAGGGACGTCACCGACTTGCCCGAGCCGCTTTCGCCGACGAGGCACAGCGTCTCGCGCTCGCGCACCTGGATCGAGATGCCGTCGATGATGTTCGCGCCCTTCGGTTTCTTGCCGATGGAAACGACGAGGTTGTTGATGTCGAGGATGGTGTTGGTCATCACTTGCCTTCCCGCTGCTTCATGCGCGGATCGAGTGCATCGCGGGCGGCGTCGCCGATCAGGTTGATGCTGAGGATGGCGATCGAGAGCAAGAGGCCCGGCCAGAAGATCAGCGACGGCTTGATCTGGAAATACTGGCGGCCCTCGGCCATGATGTTGCCCCAGGTCGGCGTCTCCGGCGAGATGCCGGCGCCGAGGAAGGAGAGGATGGCCTCCGTCAGAATGGCGCTCGCGCAGACATAGGTGCCCTGGACGATCAGCGGCGCGACCGTGTTCGGCATCAGGTGGCGCCACATGATCTTCGGCAGGCTGGAGCCGACCGAGATCGCGGCCTCGACGTAAGGCTCCTCGCGCGCCGACAGAACGACCGAGCGGACCAGGCGCGCCACCCGCGGAATCTCGGGAATGGTGATCGCGATCAGCACGGTCCAGAGGCTGGCGCCGGACAGCGAGACCACGGCGATCGCGAGCAGGATGCTCGGCATCGCCATCAGGCCGTCCATGACGCGCATCAGGATGGAATCGACCAGCTTGAAGAAGCCGGAGACGAGGCCGATCGCGAGCCCGATGGCGATCGACATGATCGCCGCGCCGATGCCGATCAGAAGCGAGATACGGCCGCCATAGATCACGCGCGACAACAGGTCGCGGCCGTAGGCGTCGGTGCCAAGCAGGAATTGTGCGGAGGAGGGCTTGAGCCGCTGCGACGGCGCGAGCTGGATCGGATCATGCGGCGCGATCAGCGGCGCGAGGATCGAGATCGCCACGACCAGCGTGAGCAGGACCGTCGCAGTCGCAATGATGGGCGTCGAGGTGAGGAATCCGAATCGCGGCCGCAGCGGCGACGTGATCGGAATGGACGACTGGGGAAGGGTATCGACCGACATTTGTATCTTATCCTTGCCTCAGTACCGGATCCGGGGATCGAGCAGGGTGTAGGCGACGTCGATGAGAAGATTGACGACGACATAGATCAGCGACGTCAGGAGGATCATCGCCTGGATCACCGGATAGTCGCGCGCCAGCACCGCATCCACGGTGAGGCGGCCGATGCCGGGGATGTTGAACACGCTCTCGGTGACGACGACGCCGGAGATCAACAGCGCAAAGCCGGTGCCGATCACGGTGATCACGGGTACCGCGGCGTTCCGCAGCGCGTGGCGCATCATCACCGCGACCTCGTTGATACCTTTGGCGCGCGCGGTACGGACATAATCCTCGCCGAGCACATCGAGCATCGCTGCGCGCGTCATGCGCGCGATCAGGGCGACGTAGATGAAGGACAGTGCGCAGGTCGGCAGGATGATGCGCTCGAAGAACGGCCCGAAGCCGCTCGAGATGCTGCGGAAGCCCTGCACCGGCACCCAGCGCAGGTCGATGGCGAAGATCTGGATCAGGACATAGCCGATCACGAACACCGGCACCGAGAAGCCGAGCACCGACAGGCCCATCACGAAGCGATCGATCCAGGTGCCGTGCTTCCAGGCCGCGATCACTCCCAAGGGAACGGCGATGATGACTGCGAGGATGATGGTCGACAGCGCGACCGAGATCGACGGCTCGACGCGCTGGCCGATCATCTTCATCACCGGCAGGTTGGAGATCAGTGATGTCCCGAGGTCGCCGTGCAGAAGCTTGTTCACCCAGGTGATGAACTGCACGATCAGGGGCTCGTTCAGGCCGAGCGAGGTGCGGATGCGCTCGAGCCGTTCCGGCGTCGCGTTGTCGCCGGCGAGAATCGCGGCGGGATCGCCCGGAGTCAGCCGCAGAAGCAGGAACACGAACAGCGCGACGACGCCCATCACGGGCACCGCGGCCAGAACGCGTCGAATAAGATAACCCAGCATGCACTTATCTCCGGCTACGGAACGTGTGGAACATCGAGGCTCCCGTGAACTCTGTCGTGTCTATCATGCCTAACACTTGGGCTGGAAAGGCCGCCCGGAGACGCCGTCCTCTTAGGGCAAATTGTGTGCCAAGGGCTGCGCCGTAGCAAGAGGCCGGCATGTCCCCAATATCGACCACTCAGGATGCATGTCGCAGTTCATGCTCAACCCCAAGTGAAGGTGCCGTCGGTGGAGCGTTGAGGCCGCGCCAGCCGTCGATGGTCTGAGAGATCATCTGCGCCGTCGCTGCCGATAGAGTCCACCCGAGATGGCCGTGGCCGGTGTTGAAGAACACGCCCGGTATCCGCCCTGCGCGCACGACCGGCATCATGTTCGGCATCATCGGGCGCAGCCCGGCCCACGGCACGACGCGCGACGTTTCGACGGCGGGGAAGTTGCTGCGCACCCAGTCGATCAGCGGCTGCACGCGGTCAGCGCGGATGTCGCGATTGAAGTCGTTGAATTCAGCGGTGCCGGCGACGCGAAAGCGATCGGCTCCGAGCCGGCTGGTGACGATCTTTGCGGCCTCGTCGAGCAGGCTCACCGTCGGGGTGGCATTGCGGCTTTCGGCGGTGTCGAGCTGCACGGTGATCGAGTAGCCCTTCACCGGATAGACGTTGACGCGCTCGTCGAGCAGGGCGGCGAAGTGACGGCTCGCAACGCCCGCGCAGACCACGACGCCGTCCACGTTGAGCGCGCCGCGCCCGGCCCCCACGCCATCGCTCGCGGCCAGATCGGCCCAGCCGATGACGAAGCCGCTGCCGGCACGCGCGATCGAATCGATATTGGCCTCGTGGATGAAGGTCGCGCCACGCCGCTTGCAGGCTTCCGCCAGCCCGCGGGTGAACTTGTGGATATCGCCGGTCGCATCCGACGGCGTGTAGAAGCCGCCATAGTAGTCCTTGCGCAGTGTCGGCTCGATTGCGCGGATTTCCTCTGACGTCACCGGGCGGCGGTCGAGGCCGCCTTCCTGCAGCAGTGCGTTGACGCGCAGACCGGATTCGAAGCCGGCTTTGTCACGATAGATGTGGAGGATGCCGCGGCGTTCGAGATCGAAGTCGATCCCTTCGCGTGCCGCGATGTCGAACAGATATCTGCGCGCTTCGATCGCGAGCCGCGTGGTCTCGATGGTGTTGGCGCGGTAGTTGCCGATGTTGGCGACGAATTCGCTCATCCACGAATACTTATGCCAGTTCGGCCGCGGGTTCATCAGCAGCGGCGCGTCGCGCCGGAACATCCAGCGCAAACCCTTCAGGATCGTCGCCGTGCTGTTCCACACTTCGGCGTTCGATGCGGAGAGCTGCCCGCCGTTGGCGAAGGACGTCTCCATCGCGGCGTAGCGGTGCTTGTCGAGCACCGTCACCTTGTAGCCGCGTTCGAGCAGGGCATAGGCGGTCGTCACGCCGGTGATGCCGGCGCCGATGATGGCGATATGGGTCATGACTAGGTTCGGGGCTCCCGTGTTTAGAGTCGGCTAACCGCCGGCCAAAAGCCGTTGGCGGCGCCCCATCTGTCACGGTTACCTGAGAGCTTGATCCGCTGCGGATCTCGCAACGAACTATCCCCTTCGGTGGACGTCACGATTGCCTGAAATCGCGCCGCCTCTCTCCAGATCGTCCTGACGAAACGGTCCTTTTGCCTGAGAGTTTCCGGGGCGGTTGCTCCGTCGGCGCCGCAACGAAAGCTGAAAGCCTTCGCCGCGATCTCTCCCGCATCGTCGCGTGGACGGCCGAGCAGTACGATACGCCTCATTTTTAGACAAGGCTAAATTTCGACCGCAACTGCCGACGTATTGTGCAGTGCGAAGTTGATAGCCGAGGCAGTCCGGGCGCGCGCAGCGCGCCCCGGAATCTCGATATCCTCAGGTGCGCAACTGCGCACCATAGCTCGATGCTTTGCATCGCCCCGGGATGACGGCAGCGCCATCACTCCAGCGTCGCCAGCAATCCGGCCATCAGCCGGCCGCGCTCGACCAGGCTATCGACCTCGATGAACTCCTCCAGCGTGTGGCCGTTGCCGCCGCGCACGCCCAGGCCGTCGAGCGTCGGGATTCCCATCGCGCCGGTGAAGTTGCCGTCGGAGCCGCCGCCGGAGCTTGCATGCGGTAATTCCGCGCCGAGCGATTTGGCGATGCCCCGCGCCTTCTCATAGAGCGCCATGGTGCCGGCATCCGGCTCCCAAACCGGACGCGTCACGCCGCGCGTGACCTTGAACGCGACGTCGTTGCTGGTGCCCGACAGCGCCAGCATCCTCTCGACACCGCGGTCGAGATCGGCCTGACGCTTGGCCATGGAGAGCGCTTCGCCGGTCGCGGTCGTAGCAACGCAATTGACCCATTGGCCGCCGTGGACGACGCCGACCGAGAAGGTGCAGTCCTCCGTCGTCATCGCGTCGATGGCGAGGATCTGCCGCGCCATCTCGCGGATCGCCGAGCGTCCCGCCGATAGCGTGGCGCCGGCGTGGCTCGGCCGGCCCGTCGCCTCGAGATTGAACCGGGCGATGGCGTAACGTCCGGTGGTGACGCCGTTGTCGGCGCGGCCGGGCTCGGGTACCAGCACGTATTTGTTGCGCGCCGCTTCCGCCTCGATGATGTCCCGCGTCGAAGGCGTGCCGACTTCCTCATCCGGCGTGAACAGCACGGTGATCGGCAGCGGTGTGGTGAAGGACGCGCGCGCCAGTTGCCGGATCGCTTCCAGCGAGAGGTAATTGCCGCCCTTCATATCGTAAATGCCGGGGCCATAGCACTTGTTGCCCTCGCGCCGCCATTTCAGCTTCTCGATGGTGCCGACCGGATGAACGGTATCCATGTGTCCGGCGATCAGGATGCCCGGCTCGCCCTGCTTGGGATGAGGAAAGCGCGCGCGAATGACGCCGCCAAAGCCCTGGCGGCCGGCGATGCGCTCGATCGTCGCACCCATGATCGCCATATCCCGCGCTGCGATGTCGAGCATGCGGTCCACGGCGCTTGCGTCCCAGGTCGGGCTTTCGCATTCGACCCAGCCGCGCAGGCCCTCGAGCATCGCCTCGGAATCAAAGGGAAGATTGGCAGGATTCATCTCAATGTCTCTCAAGCTTCGAAAGATGGAACGCGCATTGCATCTGCGCGGGGTAGGACAAGCGGAGGGTGTTGTAGAGCCAAACCGATCTTTGTGGAGCCCGTACGCGCGCCGTAAGGGCCTGCAACGAAACCGGATTGACGCGCTGGGCACTGTCTGCAAGTCTCAAAAAGACAAAGGCATTGCATGAGGTTAGTTCGCCCAACGAATGAACCGCATGCTTAACCGATAACCTGCCTTTGAACAGTTTCACGTCAGGAGAACTTTCTATGTTCCACTTTATGCGCCGGGGGCGTCGCGCGTTCGCCTCCAAACTTGCGCTGTCGGTCGTCGCGCTTTCGACCGCGCTGGCCTCGCCAGTGCTTGCGGCCGGCAAGACCATTACGGCGGTGATGCATTCGGATCTGCGCATCATCGACCCGATCTTCACCACGGCCTACATCACGCGTGACCATGGCTACATGGTCTACGACACGCTGCTTGCGACCGACTCGAATTTCAAGATTCAGCCGCAGATGGCGGATTGGAAGGTATCCGACGACAAGCTGACCTACACCTTCACGCTGCGCGACGGACTGAAGTGGCATGACGGCGCACCGGTGACTGCCGAGGATTGCGTCGCCTCACTGAAGCGCTGGGGCAAGAACGACGGCATGGGCCAGAAGCTCATGGACTTCACCGCCAGCATCGAGGCGCCAGATGCCAAGACGATCGTGCTGAAGCTCAAGCAGCCCTACGGCCTGGTGCTTGAATCGATCGGCAAACCGTCCTCGCTGGTGCCGTTCATGATGCCGAAGCGGCTCGCAGAAACGCCGGCGGGCAAGCAAATTGCCGAGCAGATCGGCTCGGGTCCCTTCAAGTTCGTGCAGGGTGAATTCCAGCCCGGCGTGAAGGCGGTCTATGTCAAGAACACCGATTATGTGCCTCGCAAGGAGCCGGCCAGCTGGACCGCCGGCGGCAAGGTGGTGAAGGTTGATCGCGTCGAGTGGATTACCATGCCGGACTCCCAGACAGCGGTAAACGCGCTGCAGTCGGGCGATATCGATTTCATGGAGAACGTGCCCTGGGACATGCTCCCGGTCGTCGAGGGCAATAAAGACCTCAAGATTGAAGTCCTGAACAAGTTCGGCTTCCAGACGCTCGGCCGCATGAACTTCCTGCTGCCTCCCTTCGACAATCCCAAGGTGCGCCGCGCTGCGCTTCTGGCAATGAACCAGAAGGACGTGTTGGACGCGCTTGTTGGCAATCCGAAATACTACAAGATTTGCGGCGCATTCTTTATCTGTGACACGCCGCTCGCCACGGAGATCGGTTCGGAGACTTTGGTGAAGGGCGGCGGCATGGCGGAGGCCAAGAAGCTGCTTGCCGAATCCGGCTATGATGGGACGCCGATCGCGATCATGGCCCCGGGCGACGTCACAACTTTGAAGGCTCAGCCGATCGTCGCCGCGCAGCTGCTCCGTGAGGCTGGCTTCAAGGTCGATCTCCAAGCAACGGATTGGCAGACGGTGGTTGCCCGCCGCGCCGGCCAGAAGCCGGTGAAGGAGGGCGGATGGAACATGTTCTTCACCAACTGGGTCGCCGCGGACGTGATGAATCCGATCGCCAACGTCTCGATCGGGGGACGCGGCAAGAACGGCGGCTGGTTCGGCTGGGCGGAAGACGCCAAGATCGAAGAGCTCAAGGACGCCTTCGTTCGCGCGTCCTCGCCCGATGCGCAGAAGAAGATCGCAGCCGACATCCAAAAGGAAGCTTTTGAGCAGGTGATCTACATTCCGCTCGGCCAGTATCAGGCCCCGAGCGCCTGGCAGAAGTCGCTCACGGGTGTACTCGACGGCCCGGCGACGCCGCTGTTCTGGAACGTCAGTAAGTCGGAGTAGGCGGGGCATCCTTGCCGCGACTTTCGTCCGGATCAACATGCGGCGCCGCTGATATCAGCGGCGCCGCTGCCAGGAGGGCCTCGATGTTCCAACTCATGAGCCTGGGGCGTCGCGCGTTCGCCTCCAAACTTGCGCTGTCGGTCGTGGCGCTTTCGGCTCTGGCCTCGCCAGTTCTTGCCGCAGGCAAGACCATTACCGCCGTGATGCACTCGGATCTGCGCGTCCTCGATCCGATCTACACCAGCGCCTACATCTCGCGTGATCATGGCTACATGATCTTCGACACGCTGATCGCGACGGATTCGAACTTCAAGATCCAGCCGCAGATGGCGGACTGGAAGATTTCCGACGACAAGCTGATCTACACCTTCACGCTGCGCGAGGGGCTGAAGTGGCATGACGGCACGCCGGTCACCGCGGAAGATTGCGTTGCCTCCCTGAAGCGCTGGGCCGCTGTCGACGGCATGGGGCAGCAGATGATGCTGTTTACCGCGAGCATCGAGGCGACCGACCCCAAGACCATCACGCTGAAGCTGAAGGAGCCGTACGCGCTCGTGCTGGAATCGATCGGCAAGCCGTCCTCGCGGGTGGCTTTCATGATGCCGAAGCGTCTCGCCGAGACGCCGTCCGACAAGCCGATCCCCGAGCAGATCGGCTCCGGTCCCTTCAAGTTCGTGCAGGGTGAGTTCCAGCCCGGCGTGAAATCGATCTACGTCAAGAACACCGACTACGTGCCGCGCAAGGAGCCGGCGAGTTGGACTGCCGGCGGCAAGGTGGTGAAGGTGGACCGCGTCGAGTGGATCACCATGCCGGACGCCCAGACCGCGTTGAACGCGCTGCAGTCGGGCGACATCGATTTCATGGAAAATCCTGCCATTGAAATGTTGCCCACCATCGAAGCCGACAAGGGGCTCAAAACCGAGATCCTGAACAAGTTCGGATTCCAGACGGGTGCGCGGATGAACTTCCTCCATCCGCCATTCGACAACGTCAAGGTTCGCCGTGCAGCACTCCTGGCGGTCAAGCAGAAGGACGTGCTCGATGCGCTGATCGGCGATCCCAAGTACTACAAGACCTGCGCCGCGATCTTCATCTGCGACACGCCTTTCGCGACCGACATTGGCGGTGAGACCCTCGCGAAGGGCGGTGACATTGCCGCGGCCAAGAAGGCGCTCGCCGAGTCCGGTTACGACGGGACGCCCGTCGTGCTCATGGCGCCGGGCGACGTGTTGACGCTGAAGGCTCAGCCGATCGTGGTGGCCCAGCAACTGCGGGAAGCCGGCTTCAAGGTCGACCTGCAGGCCACCGACTGGCAGACGGTGGTGAGCCGGCGCGCCAGCCAGAAGTCCCCGAAGGAGGGCGGCTGGAACATGTTCATCACGAACTGGGTCAGCGCCGACGTGGTCAACCCGATCTCCAACGTCGCCGTCGGCGGGCAGGGCAAGAAGGGGGGCTGGTTCGGCTGGGCGGAGGACGCCAAGGTCGAGCAGCTCAAGGACGCCTTCGTTCGCGCGACCACGGCGGAGGATCAGAAGAAGATCGCGGTCGAGATCCAGAAGGAAGTCTACGATCAGGTGCTCTACGTGCCGCTCGGCCAGTATCAGGGTCCGAGCGCATGGCGGAAGTCGATCAGCGGGGTGATCGACGGTCCGGCGACGCCGGTGTTCTGGAATATGGACAAGTTGGAGTAGGATAGGACCGAGCATGCACAGGGTGCATCTCGCACCCTTTCGTGCCAACGAACGCGGCGCCGCTGTCATCAGCGGCGCCGTTTTCGTTTGTCAGTTTTGCGTCAGCGCTGCGGATGATTTCGGCGCCAGCCTGCGAGCGACCGAGTAGGCATCGTGCTCAGCAGTGGCTGTCGCGAACCCCTTCGAGCCCCTCGCTCGCAAGCGGCGTGGTGAAGGCGGCCTGCTCAGCGCGCGGCTCGGATCGTTCCGTATTCTGCCGCTTTACCTCGGCGTGGTCTTCGCGGTGTTCCGGTTCCATTGCAGCGCCTTTCGAATTGCTGCAGGACAACATCGAGGCCGCCGCGTGGTTCCCTAAAGCATGATCCGGAAAAGTGCGCAGCGGTTTTCCGAAAAGATCATGCTTGAACAACGATCTAAAGCGCGATGACGATTCATCCTCATCGCATCGCGCTTTAGGCGGGGCGATGATGCGGCTTGAACAGCCGCCCCTTCTCCACCACCAGCACGATCGCGAGCGCGGCGAGGGTCGACAGGAAGAAGCCGATCGAGAAGGGCAGCAGCGTGCCGTCGAAGCTCTGCCCGATCGCCGTGCCGACCACGATCCCGATCAGCGTCGTGATCGAGCCGTAAAGCGAAGAGGCGGTGCCGGCGATATGTCCCTGCGGCTCCATCGCGAGCGCAGTGAAGTTGGCGACCATCATGCCGAACGAGAACATCATCAGGGCGGAGAGCACCATGAACAAGGCGAGCGGCAGCACGCCGAGACTTTCCGTCAGCAGCATCACGCCGGCCACGACGGTGTAGAGCGTCAGCGCTCCGTGCGAGATCACGCGCATGCCGAGCCGTCCGACCAGCCTCGCATTGAGGAAGCCGGCAATGGCGGTGCCGGCGGCGATCACCGCGAAAGCGAGCGGGAAGTAGTGGCCGAGATGATAGATGCCGGTGAAGACCTGCTGGGCGCAGAAGACATAGGCAAAGAGTGCGCCGAAGACGCTGCCGGCGGCAGTGGCATAGCCGATGGTCTGGCGATTGGTCAGGGTCTGCCGAAACGCGGAGAGCACGTCGGCGGGTGCCAGCGACCGGCGCTCGGATTCGGGAAGGGTTTCAGGCAGCCGCAGCACGCACCATGCGAGCGCGAGCAGCCCGTAGAGCATCAGCACCACGAAGATGCCGCGCCAGGCCGTCACCAGCAGTACCGCCTGTCCGAACGAGGGGGCGATCACGGGCACCGCGATGAACACCATCATGGCAAGCGACATCACGCTCGCCATGCGGCGACCGACATAGCAGTCGCGCACGATCGACGTCGCGATCACGCGCGTCGCCGCGGTGCCGAGTCCTTGCAACGCACGCGCCAGCAGCAGCGTCTCGAACGAGGGCGCTGCGACCGCCAGCACGCTCGCGACCGCATAGACCGCCATGCCGCCGAGCAGCACCGGCCGGCGGCCGAAGCGGTCCGACAGGGGGCCCATGACGAATTGGCCGGCGCCGAAGCCGATCAGGAACGTCGACAGCACCAGCTGGAGGTGGTTCGCGACGGGAATGTTGAGGGCAGTGCCGATGCTGGGCAGCGCCGGCAGCATCATGTCCATCGCAAGCGGATTGAGCGCCATGATGGACGCGATCACGATGACGAATTCTGGAAAACCCATCGGGCGGTGTCCCGCGGACACCCAATCGTCGGCATTGACGTCGGACAAGAAGATTACCCCTGAAATCGAGCGACTTTATCTCCGTGCATGCTGCGTTGCACAACCCATGTTTCGGGATGGCTGGCAGGCGGAGCAGGTCCGGACAAGATTTGGTGAGAGCCGTCGGAGCGGAAGCGCAAATGAGGTCAGCGGGTGCTGCGGGCCCGCTCAATCTCGTCCTTGCCGGTGAAGTGATAATAGAGGGTCTTCCTGGTGACGCCGGCCTTCTCGGCGAGCGTATCCATGCTCACTTGTCCTGCTCTTCACCGCGCTCATATGCTTCTGGATTCTGCCGCTCGATTTAGCGCGAAGCGAAAGCGTCTGGCCGGACGTTACGGTCCATGACGCGGTCGTCCCCGGGCCGAGCACGGCCTGCCCTCAGCTCCGTTGGTGCGGGCAGCCGGGGTCGAACCGGCACAGCGCTTGCGCACCGAGGGATTTTAAGTCCCTTGCGTCTACCAATTCCGCCATGCCCGCTTGATCCAACGAGATCAAACACTTAAGTCCATCTCCGGCCGTCTGGAATTGGCGCGTTGCGTACCCGGAGGGACGGTTCTTCCTTAAGCGAGGCGGACGCACAAGGCAAAGCCTCAATCCGGACAACTGTTGTTGCTTTAGGCATTCTCAATCCACGGGGGCTATTCATTCGGCATGGCGGCTTCGTTTTCCTCTTCGCTGCGCGGCTTTGGCGCGCTCCTCGCGCTGCTTGCGGCCGGCGCCGCGCTGTCCGGCTGCGCCGGCATGAGCGAGACGATCGCGCCGGCCTTTGCCGATCCCGCCAGATACGAATTGTACGACTGCAAGCAGCTGCAGGCTGAGCGCAAGCTGCTCGCCAAGCGCACCAATGAGTTGCAGAAGTTGATGCAGAAGGCCGAGACGGGGACGGGTGGCGCGGTCGTATCCGAGCTTGCCTATCGCAACGACTATATTGCGGTGCGCGGGCAGTCGCAGTTGGCCGAGGAGGCCTGGAGCCGCAACAAGTGCCGGGAGACGCCTGAGGCGGCACCGCCTGCGCCGCTGCCGCTGACACCCTCCGGCAAGTCCACTTCGAAATCCGGAACAAGGTGACCTGCTGAGGCGCCGCGCCGGCGGCGCTTCGCATCAGGGCCGCCAGCCGTAGATCCAGTCCTGCCGCGCCAGCATGCGCTCGGGACCGAGCGCGCGGATCGCAAGATCGCGTGCGATCGCGAGCGGCCCGCCGAGATGATAGATCCGGCCCTGCTGCCGCGCGGTCCGCTGCACCCGAAGGACCCGCGCCCGGCGCGCTCGGCCGTATTGCGTCAGTGCGGCTGTGACGCCCTTGCTGCTCTCGGCGGCCTCAAGGCTCAAATGCCGGGCGAGCACGGCGGCATCCTCGATCGCCATGCCGGCGCCTTGGGCTGCAAAAGGCAGCATCGCATGCACGGCGTCGCCGAGCAGCGCCACCGGACCTTTGCTCCAGGGGCAGCCCTCGGGCACGCCGAACAGCGCCCATTTCCGCCAGCTGTCGACCGCGGCGAGCATCATCCGCGCCGGCTGCGGCCAGCGCGCGGCAGCAAAGGCATCCATCACCTCGAGGGGATCGCCGGGCGTGCTCCAGCCGGGCCTGTTCCATGTGCCGGGCAGCACCGCGACCACGTTGATCTGCCGTCCGCCCGCAATCGGATAGGCGACCAGATGGGCGTTCGGCCCCATCCAGAGCTGCACCCGGCGCGCGGTATGGTCCTTCGGCAGTTGCATGGCCTCGAGCGTGCCGCGCCAGGCGATCAGCCCGGAGAAGCGCGGCTGCACCTCGGGAAACAGGTGCTGGCGGACCGTCGACCAGATGCCGTCGGCGCCGATCAGGGCGCTCGCGAGATCGCTGCGGCGGATCGTGCCGCTGCGATGGACGACGGTCAGGCCCTTGGCGTGGGGCGCGACATCCTCGAAGGCTGCGCCTAGCTTCAGGTCGATGTCGGGATGATCGGCGACAGCGCCCGCCAGCGCCGATTGCAGGTCGGCGCGGTGCACCACCCAATACGGGGCGCCGGCACGCGCGGAAGCTGCTTCACCGAGCGGCATGCGCAAGAGCTCGCCGCCGGCGCGTGCGCTCATGATCGAGACCGCCTCCGGTATTACCGCGCGCAGCTTGAGGCGTTCGGTCAGGCCGAGCTCGACCAGCACCCGGCTGGCATTGGGGGAGAGCTGCAGGCCGGCGCCGACTTCCTCGAGGCGCTCGGCCTTTTCCAAAACGACGATGCGGAAGCCGCGGGCCGCGAGCGCGAGCGCGGCCGTCAGGCCACCGATACCGGCACCGGCGATGACAATCGTTCGGGAGAGCGCCACCCCTGACCGACGGAAGCGGTCAGGCCACCTTGTCCTTCAGGACGCATTCCGGCGGGCGGGCTTCGCCCGGCTTCAGGTCGGCCGCGAAGCGGTACAGCGTCGAGCAATAGGGGCAGATGATCTCGTTGTCGTTGCCGAGGTCGAGGAAGACGTGCGGATGATCGAACGGAGGGTTGGCGCCCACACACATGAACTCTTGCGAGCCGATCTCGATGACGGGAACACCGGCATCGTTATGGAAGTGCGGGACGACATGGTCGGACATCGTAACTCATCCTGGAGTGGCAATGGCGGCAGATACAATCAACAACTGACGCGGCATCTTTAAGGCGCCGCGGACCATACTTGCGGGTACAGATGATTGCTAGTCCAGCGGAACCGAAAGGTTCGCAATTGCCCCATGCTCATTTGCTCATGCAAATTCGACACAATCTTGAGGCCTGAGAGAAGCCCTTCTTTCGTCGGGGACGTTGTGTCGCAATTTTGGCAGACTATCTCTGTGGACGAGCGCAATTTGCGACGAAAGACGAATCTCAGGCGCAAGCGATCCGAAGGGACCATCCAGGCTTTCCGCATGAAGTGGCTGCGAATCAGCACAGCGTTGACCGGTATCGCGGCGTGCAGCTTCATGCTCGTGCAGGTGGCGCCGCATGCCCGTGAGGCCGGCGCGATCCTCGCTGCCCAGGATGATCCCTCCGCGCTTTCGGAGCTGAAGGTCGATGCGCTGCTGCGGCAGAATGACCGGCTGGTTCAGGACAATATCGAGGCCGCGCTCGCCGCTGGTGATACCGATCTCGCCGATAGCTTCGTTGCGCTGGCGCGCGATCGCAACATCGCGCTCCCCGACGACCTCCTGAACCGTGTCGGTGACGCCGTCAAGGTGGAGAACTCCACCTTGCATTACGCAAAGCGGTTCGCCGCCGGTCTCGTCACCGGCAACGCGGACGACGTCGCGAGCCTGTCGGGAACGGTGGCCGGAGATCTGTTCGTGATCGGCGACGTCAGGGACGTGGTGCGCGAGGGCAAGCATCTTGCCATGGGCGAGGACACCGACCGACTCGTGCTCGGGCTTGCGGCTGCCGGACTTGCGGTGACGGCGGCAACCTACGTGTCCGTCGGCGGTGCCGCGCCGGTGCGCGCCGGGCTGACGCTGGTGAAGGATGCGCGCAAGGTCGGACGGCTCGGCGAGGGGCTTGCCGCATGGGCCGGCCGGTCGGCGCGCGAGGTCGTCGACACGCCGATGCTCCGGAACGCGGTGGTATCAGGCTCGGTGCTGCGCCCTAGCCAGACCGCGAGCGCGATCAAGGCCGCGTTCCGTGCCGAGAAGGCCGGTGCGCTGGTCCGGCTCGGCAAGGACGTCACGCGTGTTGCCGAAAAGACGGGCACGCGCGGGGCGATGGACACCTTGCGCATGGCCGAAGGTCCCAAGGACGTCGCGCGCGCGGCGCGGCTTGCGGAAGCGCAGGGCGGCAAGACGCGCGCGATCATGAAGCTCCTGGGCCGGGGCGCGCTGCTGCTCATCGGCGGCGCGTTCGATCTGGCGCTCTGGCTGTTCGGCGCGGCGCTGACGCTGTTCGGCCTTCTCTCCTCCATCAAGGCGACGACCGAGCGCCTGACCCAGGCCTGGTGCGATCGCAGGCGGGCGCGGCGGCTCCGCCGGGCGCAGATCGCGGCTGACGCCGCTTTGGCGGATGCGGCCCTCAGGGTCTGAAACGCGATGAGATCGAGGTCATTCGTCGTCGCCGCCTTGGGTCATCGTTTGAGCATGATCTTCGCGCAAATGCGGTCCGCGTTTGTCGCGCGGAAAAACCGCTGCACACAATTCCGGATCATGCTCTAAGATCGACCTTCTCCCAAAGCATGATCCGGAAAAGTGCGCGGCGGTGTTCCGAAAAGATCATGCTTAAACAACAACCTGAAGTGCGATGACGATTCATCCCAATCGCATCGCGCTTTGGAGACCCGTGGAACTGATGATGCCGAGCTTTCACAACGGCGCCGTTGAAATTGCCTATCTCGACGAAGGCGAGGGCGATCCGATCATCCTGGTGCACGGCTTTGCCTCCAGCAAGAACGTGAACTGGGTCTATCCGACCTGGGTTTCGGAACTGCGCAAGAACGGCCGCCGCGTGATTGCGCTCGACAATCGCGGCCACGGCGAAAGCGCGAAGCTGTACGAGCCCGAACAGTACTCGATCCCGACCATGGCCGGCGACGTGCTCGCGCTGATGGATCACCTCGCCATCCCGCAGGCCGACATCATGGGCTATTCGATGGGTGGACGGATGGCGGCGTGGCTCTCCCTCAAGGAGCCGCAGCGCCTGCGCTCGGCGATCCTCGGCGGCATCGGCATCGGCGGCCTGATCGAGGGCACCGGACCCGGCGAGAACGTCGCCAGGGCGCTGGAAGCGCCGGAGCTCGAGGACGTCACCGATCCCGTCGGCCGCACGTTTCGCGCGTTTGCCGATCAGACGCGCTCCGACCGCCGTGCGCTCGCCGCCTGCCTGCGCGGCACGCGCGATCTCATGACCAGGGACCAGGCTGCGCGGATCGACGTGCCCGTGCTGATCGCGGTCGGCAGCACCGACGATGTCGCCGGTTCTGCCAGCGCGCTCGGCGCGATCATCCCCCGTTCCGAAGTGCTCGACATTCCCAATCGCGACCACATGCGTGCGGTCGGCGACAAGGTCTACAAGACCGGCGTGCTCGATTTCCTTTCCCGCCGCGGCTGAGTCGGCAAAGGGCCAAGAGGGTCTTCGCCTGCCAATCCCTAAAGCATGATCCGGAAAAGTGCGCAGCGGTTTTCCGAAAAGATCATGGCCTAAATTTCGGTGACGACCGATGCTTCACACCGCCCTGTCGCTGAACGCGGCGGGAAGCGTGGCGAGGAACGACATGACGCGCTGTGTGCGCAGGGGCGGGCGGCGGTTGGAGGTGCGCAGCATCCATAGGGGCTCCGCCGGCGCGCGCCAGGGCGCAAGCACTTCGACGAGGCGGCCGGCGCGCAGGTCTTCATGGACGAGCCACGCCGGCCCCCAGCCTATGCCGAACCCATTCGCGATCAAAGCGAGTGAAGCGTGCGCGTCGTCGCAAATGTGCTTGGGCTTGGGCGCGACGCGAACGGGTCCTTTGCCGCGCGGGTCGGCGAAGCGCCAGGTCAGGATCTGGCCGCTCGCGGGATTCCGGAAGCCGACGTGGTCGTGCGCGGAAAGCTCGTATGGAGTCACCGGCGCGCCGCGCGCGTTCAGATAGGCAGGCGAGGCGCAAGCGATCCAGGAGAACGTGCAAAGCCGCCGCGCCTGATGGCCGGGCGCGCGGTCGAGGGGCCCTGAGCGGATCGCGACGTCGACGCCTTCCGCCGCGAGATCGAGAATCTCGTTGCGGAATTTGACCTCGATCTCGATTTCCGGCCGCTCCCGCAGGAACGCGGGCAGGCGCGGCAGGATGCAGGCGCGCGCGAACGAGGCGGGGGCGGTCACGCGCACCCGTCCGCCATCGTCGCGCGCGACTTCGCCGAGCGCGGATTGGACACGGGCGAGACTTTCGGCCAGCGCGCGTCCCGCCGTCATCAGCCGGTCGCCTTCTTCGGTCAGCGCCAGCGAATGGGTGGAGCGATGCAAAAGCCGCAACCCGCGAGCCTGTTCCAAGCGGGCGACCGCCTTGGACATCGCCGAGGTGGTCGTCCCCGCCCGCCGCGCGGCTTCGGCGAAGGAGCCCGCCTCGACGACGCGGACGAAGGCGAGGAGACGCGAGAGGTCGGGAGGCAAGGTTGTGGACATGCAGTCAACATCATCATGGCTACGCGGTCACTACAAGAGCTCTGTCTGAACGGCTAATTACGGGGCGTCAGCGCGCATTCAGCGGCGCTGGAAACGCGGGAAGTCCGATGAACCCCATCGAAATCACTATGCAAGCCCTTGACGCCGCCGAGCGGGCGATTCCAGTCGGCCAGCCGGTCTACATGCTCAATCTGCTGCGCTACCGCACGCAGGCCCGTTACGAGGACGGATTCGAAGCCGCGCCCTGCTCAGGCCGCGAAGCCTTCGATGAACGCTACAGGCCGGCATTTCGGCGTCTGGCGGCCGGTAAGCCACTCGTGCGGGTGTTTTCCGTCCCGGTCCTGGCGAACATCGTCGGCTCGCCAGGCGAACGTTGGGACGAAGCGGCGATCAATGAATACGGCGATTTCGCCACGTTCCGCGCGATCGTCGAAACCGAGGAGTACCGTCGCGAAGTCGCCCCGCATCGCCACGCGGCGCTCGAGGATTTCCGGCTGTTCGCGCTCGCCAAGGCGATGTGAAGCATTGAGGCGACGGCCTCCGCTTTCGCCTTAAGGGAGCTGCTGACGCTCTTGTAGTTGAAGCATTTGCCTCTCCCGTGAGGGGCGGGACAGTCTTGGAAGACGAGGATAAATAGGCCGCCCAGTGAGTCGGCCACGCGCCCGAGTTAACTGGACGGCCTGTTCTTGTCCCTCTGAGCCGGGGTCGCGTGGAGCTTATTCCAGAAGTGACTTAGGACGGCGTTGATGGCCCTGTCGCTCTTATTTGACCATTTCCTTCGGAAGTCGACCATCCTCTTCACGCCAATGCGCGCTCGACGCATCATGTCGGCGCTCGCAGGCCAGGTGATCGCAGCCACTCGTTGATATGCAAGCCTGTTTCGGCCTGCCGGGCTTTGCGGATTGCATGTTCCCGCTCGATGCCGGGTGGAAGCAATTTAGCTTTCTCACGGAGGCGCAGAGCCTCTGCAGTAAGGCGTTCTTCAAGGGATGTGGCTTGTTTGATGCGCAGCTGCATGGGTTAGCCCCTTTCCAGAGGGAATGGCGGGAGCGCGTGATGGCGTTCTCATCACCGAAGAATTGCCGAGGGCCGTGCGGTGATCAATGCAATCTGTCATGTGCGATACCAGGCATATGGTCAATTTTGATCACCCTCGAAAAGTTAATGAGAACGAGATTAGGACAGTTCGTCGCCTTCGGGTCACAAGCGGCGGTCGAGGCAAATACGGTTCGACGTCCGGTCTGCCGGCGAGGGCAGACATTATCTCGCGCTCAAGCATTCTTCAGCCTGAGGTCATCGTTAGCGCGTGTCCGTGAGGCGACGCCGAGCCTCATCAGCCATCGTCCGGGGCCGGCGTTCGCTTCCGCAAGCACCTGGCCGCGCAAGACCGAGGGGCAACGTTCGCCGCGCTGGGCTAGCTCGATGACTCTCGCGGCGATGGTCTCACGAGCCCGCGCGTCGCCATTGATATGAAGATAATTGCAAACTTCCTCACAAGCTAGGGACATCGCCTCAATATCGTTGGGCTCGAATGCGCCTGCTGATACGAACGGAAGGATGACACCCATAATTCAACTCCTCTTTTAACTGGACGCCTCTTGGTTCGGCATCTTCATAACGAAGAGTCTGCGTACATCTGGAGCGAGAGTCTGAGCTTTAGTGCTCACTTGGCGGCGGAGAACACGTGCCACTAGACCGCGCCGATACGCGGTCGGAATTTTCTTGATGTTCGGTTTGTCCTAGAATGTATGCTAGTGAATAATTAAAGGCGGAAAGTATGGCCAAGGCAATGAAGAAGCGGCCCTTCGACGTCCAGGTGTTCCTCCACACCGTGGCCGGGGGGAGGACCGTTTCGAAGTATCAGAAGAATCGGAAGGTCTTCTCTCAGGGAGACCCCGGTGATGCGGTCTTCTACATACAGGAAGGCAAGGTCAAGGTTTGCGTCGTCTCCGAGCAGGGCAAGGAGGCGGTAGTCGCCCTCCACGGAAATGGGGACTTCTTTGGTGAGAGTTGCCTGAATGGGCATCCGCTGCGGGTGGCGACGGTCGTGACGGTGACGGAGTGCGTCATCATGCGGCTCGAAAAGACGGCTATCATGCGTGCGCTTCGCGACGAGCCGAAGTTTTCTGAGATGTTCATGGCTCATCTGTTGTCTAGGAACGCCCGAGTCGAGGAAGACTTGGTCGACCAGCTGTTCAATTCCAGCGAGAAACGTTTGGCGAGGGTCCTCCTCCTAATGGCGAACTTCGGCAAGGAAAGTAAGCCCGAGCCGGTCATAGCGAAGATAAGCCAGGAGACACTCGCGGAGATGGTCGGGACCACGAGGTCGCGGGTCAGCATGTTTATGAACAAGTTCCGCAAGCTTGGGTTCATCAAATATAACGGATCACTGGAGGTCCATAATTCTCTGCTGAACGTGGTGTTGCACGACAGTCCTCACCTCAGGAAGCGTGCCGAAAAGCAGAAATAGGCTAAACCCGCCGACGTTGTCTCTCTGGCTAGCTGCAGCACCAGCGTGGGGACCATCCGATGCTTCCATCTATGGCCGCTTGTGAATCTGGTAGCCCCACGACCGCTTCGGGTCACGAGCGGACGTGCAAGCGGCTCGCTCGAGAGCGCCCAGAGTCCGCCAAGGGCTGTTATCGGACTCTACTTCTTTGCCGACGCGGATAGGCTGTTGAACGCCAAGTCAGTTCTGGGTGCTTCTTTTCGATGAATGCGCTCGCTGCTCGGACGAAACCAAGCACGATGACGCTTCATCCCAATCTCATCGCGCTTTGACGTCGTCGCCAAAACGGCGCGTCAGCGCCATCAGCACCACGAAGGTGGCGACCCACACCATCCGCGCGCCGTAGCGGTCGTGCGGGCCGGAGATCACGCCGCAGATGAAGGCGTTGCCGAGCAACGCCAGCGTCACCGTCGCGGCCAGCAGCGTCAGGTCGTCCAGCCGGCGCTTCGCCAGCGCATGCGCAAGCAACCAAACCAGCGCCAGCATCGAGGCCAGCGCGACGGGGACATGCAGCCAGTTGACGTAGTCGAAATTGATGTCCCAGTGCTGCTGCCGCGCCGCCCGCATCGGCGCAACCTGCGCGGGGATGTAGCGCTCGATGATGCCGTAGGTGTGCGGGATCCAGCCATTGGTGCCTTCGCCGGTCGCCACATGCAGCAATTGCTGTCCCATCGCGCGCAACGCCGCGCCGGCTTGCCAGGCCGGATAGTCCGCGAGCGAATGCACGACGATGTAGCCCATCTCCTCGTTCATGCCTTCGAAGCGGCCGAGCGTGTTGAACATGCTCTTGCCCCACAGGAATTCGTCGGCGGTCGCCGGCAGCTCGTTGCGATAGGGGCAGAGCTTGTAGCGTTCGCGGGGGCAATGGTCGTTGAGATAGCGCGCAACGATGCCATCCTGCAGCATGCGGCCGAAGGCGACGCCATAGCCGCCGGGCGTCCAGGCCAGCTTGCCGGACAGCGCGTAGTTTGCCGACACCAGCATCAGGCCGCCCGCAACGATGGTGAGGCTCGCCTGTGTCAATCCGGCAAGCGGAAGCCGCTTGCCCACGAACGGCCGTGCCATCCAGCCCGCGGCGCAAAGACCGAGCAGCACGCCGAGCGTGGCGCTGTGGGTTGCGGCGGCAAAGGCGGTGAAGGCGAACAGGGCGATCTTTTCGAGCCGCGACGTGCGCTGTCCTCCGATGACAAGCAGGAACAGCGACAGCACCGAGAGTCCTGCAAAGATGTCGGTGAGCAGCAGGCTCGCAAGCCAGGGCAGCGCGGTCGACAGGATCAGGCAGAGGCTGATCGCGACGAAGCGGAAGGTCTGCATCAATCCGAGCACACGAAGCGTGAGCTGCAGCAGCCACAGCGTCGCCAGCGACTGGACGGCGAGGTTGATCCAGAAGCCGAAACTCTCGCCATAGTGCAGATAGAGGCCGAACACCGTGGAGCGGCTTGGGACGAGATAGCCCTCGTACCAGCGCGCCAGATAGCCGCCGGTATCCCATTGCAACAGCGGATAGCCGTTCCAGAACGCCGGCGCGATCATCAGGAGGGGCAGGGCCGCCGCCGCGAGCCGCAGCCACAACGAGCCCGCGGCGCGTGCGCGCAATTGATCGGTGGTGATGGTCAAATCGGTTCCGTGCCCCTCGTTCGGACCTCGCCTGCAATAGCGGCTCGGAGCGAATTCACCAATAGTTTGATGCCGCCCCGCTTGAATTTGGCAGAACTCTGACCACTTTGAGCCGACCTTGCCGCTTGGGGGCGTCAGAAGAAATGCTTGTGTTTCAAAGCCTTGGCGTACCCCCGCGGGGCAAGGGGCTGTTCACTCTCAGGCAAGCCCGTCAGGACTTTGTCGCCTAGACTGTGCTATACAGCCGGTAAAAGAGGCCAATTCGAGAGAGCAAATCGCATGGCAGTGCATCAGGTCAATCCGGGAGGAAAGCTCGCATCGCTCGATCCGATCTGGGACCGGATTCGGGGCGAGGCGGAGGACATCGTCCACCGCGAGCCCGAGCTTGCGACCTTCATCTATTCGACGGTGCTGCACCACAGCCGCCTCGAAGACTCCGTGGTCCATCGCGTCGCCGACCGGCTCGATCACTCCGCGCTGTCGGGCGATCTGGTGCGCCAGACCTTTGACGAGGCGCTGCGCGACGATCCCGATCTCGGCAACGCCTTCCGCGCCGATCTCGTCGCCGTCTACGATCGCGATCCCGCGACCTCGCGCTTCATCGATCCCTTGCTCTACTTCAAGGGCTTTCACGCCATCCAGACCCATCGCCTCGCGCACTGGCTCTATCTGAAGGGCCGCAAGGACTTTGCGTACTATCTGCAGAGCCGCGCTTCCGCGGTGTTTCAGACCGACATCAATCCCGCCGCGCGCATCGGCCGCGGCATCTTCCTTGACCACGCCACCGGTTTCGTCTGCGGCGAGACCGCGGTGATCGAGGACGACGTCTCGATCCTGCATGGCGTCACCCTCGGCGGCACCGGCAAGGAGAATGAGGACCGTCATCCGAAGATCCGCCATGGCGTGCTGATCGGCGCCGGCGCGAAGATCCTCGGCAACATCGAGATCGGCCATTGCGCCCGCATCGCCGCCGGCTCGGTCGTGGTCAAGCCGGTGCCGCACAACGTCACGGTTGCAGGCGTGCCCGCCAAGATCGTCGGCGAAGCCGGCTGCGCCGAGCCGTCGCGCACCATGGATCAGATGATCAACGCCATGGGGCTTTGAGACCGGGCTTTGATGTTGTGAAGGGCCGGATTCTCCGGCTCTTGTCGTCCCCAAATTCTTTGGCAATTCATGCTGGCGGTTCGTCGCGTCTCGTCCTAAAACCCCGCCACGTTAGATTTCGATTGGAGACTTGCCGTGGACGTCAAGGAAGTAAGGAAGCTCGACGCGTATTTGAAGCGCGTATTCGGCAATCCCAAGATCCGCGTCGTGCCGCGGCCGAAGAAGGACGATTCCGCCGAAGTCTATATCGGCGAGGAATTCATCGGCGTGCTTTTCGTCGACGACGAGGACGATGATCGCTCGTTCCAGTTCCAGATGGCGATCCTCGAGGACGATCTCGTCGATCAGGAGTAGAGCAGGCGCCTTGCAGTGCCTCGGAGTCACGCATCCATCGCTCCGAGCATGTCGGGAATCGTGACAAACTTCTCCCGGGGCTTGCCGAGCGCGGCTCCCCTGCGCTTCTCGGCCGCGTCGATCGTGCGCCAATCCGGATAGCTCACGATGCGTGCGACGCGGCCGGTCAGGCGCGCAAGCAGTGCGTCAGGCGTATCCGAGCGCGGCCGTCGATGGGTGATATCCGCCAGGACGGCCTCTGCGGTCGCAATCCCGCAGCCGCGATTGGTGCCGATCGTGCCGTTCGGTCCGCGCTTGCTCCATCCGCAGACATAGAGGCCCTCGATCACCGAACCATCGACCGCGACACGTCCGTCGACGTTCGCATGCACGCCGCGATGCGCGTCATAGGGAACCCCAGCCACCGGCGTGGTCTTCCGGCCGACGCTGCTGAGCGAGAGGCCGCATGCGATGTCCTCGATAGCGCCCGATTCCTGCTTGAACGCGATGGCCTCCAGGCGGCCTCGTCCTCGGAGCGCGACAGGTGACAGACGAAATCGAAAAACGCAGCGCCGCGGCTTCGTCACGGACGTCTGCGAGAACGCGCGCAGCAACGACAATTTTTCGGTCAGCTCCGGATCGTCGGGAGATCGCGGCTCGAATTCATCGGAGCTGACGTTGCGCATGTCGACGCATGTGTCGAGTTCGAGAAAGTCACGCAATTCCTTTGCGGTGAACCTGGCCTGCGCCGGTCCGCCGCGGCCGACGACGTGGATTTCGCGGATCCGGCTCTCAGCCAGCACGTCGAGCGCGTGACGCGCGATGTCGGTCCGGCGCAGCTCGTCCGCGGTCTTGGCTAGGATGCGCGCCACGTCGAGGGCGACGTTGCCATGGCCGATGACGATCGCGGTCTCATGATGAAGATCGAACCGCAGATCCGCAAACTGTGGATGCCCGTTGTACCACGCGACAAAATCGCCCGCCGTGTGGCTGCCCGGAAGTGCTTCGCCGGGGATGTCGAGCGCCCGGCTCAGTTCCGCGCCTGTCGCGAGCACGACGGCGTCATAGGCCTCGCGCAGCTCGTCGATCGTGAGATCGTCTCCGATCGTGACGCCGCCGATGAAGCGAAACCCGGGCATCGCGGCGATCCGGTCGAAGGCCGTTGTGACCTGCTTGAGCTTCGGATGGTCGGGGGCCACGCCGAACCGCACCAGCCCGTACGGCACCGGGAGCCGTTCGAACATGTCGACAGTCAAGGGCACGCCCGAGCGCAACAGGGCCTCGGTGGTGTAGAAGCCGCTTGGTCCGCTGCCGACGACGGCGATGCGGTTTTCGTTTGCGGCGGACCCCGTCATCGGCCCAGCGCCCGCCTGCGTTCATCGGCCCCCGGCAGAGCCGGCAGGCGCGCACCGATGACGGGAGTCTCGGTCGCGCGCTTGCGGTTGACGTCGATCCAGTGCTTCTTGTCCGCGGCGAGGCGATAGTCGGGCTCGATCGCGCCGACCGGGCATGCCGGCGCGCAGCCGCCGCAATCGATGCAGTTTTCCGGATCGATGTAGGTCATGGCGTCGTCGACGTGGAAGCACTCCACGGGGCAGACGGTAACGCATTCGGTGTATCGGCAGCCGCGGCAATTGTCGGTGACCACATATGTCATCGTCAGGCCCCGCTGACCTGAACGAGGATGTCCGAGAATGTCGGGGCACGGCCGAGGTCGGCGAAGGCGGGAGACGTCAGCACGTGAACCGTTGCGCCCCGGCGATTGGACCGCTGCCAGTAGCCGGACGGGGCCACCACCACACCCGGCATGACGTCGGCCGAAACGGTCGCGAAGGCCTCGAACGCGCCACGGTCGTTGAACACGCGAATGGGCGCGCCCGCGACGATGCCACGCTGTGCCGCATCGTCCGGATTGAGGAGCACCGCCTGTTCCTCGCCCGCCTGCGCGGTCTGCGCCGGCAAGTTGCCGTAGTTCGAATTCAGGAAGGCGTGGCTCTTCGGCGAGATCAGGCTGAGCGGATAGCGCGTCGCGAGCATGGGCGCGGTGCGCGGGTTCTCGTTCGGCGGGATGTAGTGGGGCAGAGGATCGACCGGCGCGGCGTCCTGATCGCCGTTGTAGCCCTGGCGGAACAGCGGCACCACGAAGTTGCCGCCGGCGGCGATGGTCGAGCTGAATTCGCACTTGCCCGATGCGGTCGGAAAATTGCCCTCGCGGTGCGGCGCCCAGTCGGCCGGCGCGGGCATGTTGAGGCGCGCATAGCCCTTGGCCTTGACGTCGTCGAGCGTGATGCCTGCGAGCACCGGGCTGCTCCAGTCGAGCGAGGCCTCGATGATCTCGTCGTCGCTCCGGAAGAAGGAGGGGTCCGTGATGCCCATCGCGCGCGCGAGCCGGCGGAACAGCTCGGTGTTGGACACGGCTTCGCCGAGCGGCGCGATCGCCTGGTTGTTGTAGGACAGATAGAGATGCCCCCAGGAGAACATGATGTCCTTCTGCTCGAGCTGCGTGGTTGCGGGCAGAACGATGTCGGCGTATTTGGCGGTGTCGGTCAGGAAGTGCTCGCTGACGACGGTGAAGAGATCCTCGCGTTCCAATCCCTTTTCGAGCTTGCCCTGTTCGGTCACCATGGCCATTGGATTGGCGTTGTAGACAAACAGCGCCTTGATCGGCGGATCGAAGCCGAGCTCGCCCGTCAGCGCCGCTCCGAGGCGCCAGGAATTGAGCACGCGCATCTTCTCCGGCTGGAGATCGGGACGCATCAGCACGTCCCATCTGACCGGGAAGGCCCAGATCGGGAGCTGGAGCAGCCCGCCGCCGACGTGCTTCCAGGCGCCGATCAGTCCCGGAAGACAGGCAATTGCGCGCACGGTCTGACCGCCGCCGGCATGCCGTTCGACCGCGACGCCAATGCGCACGACGGCCGGAGGTGTCGTTGCATATTCCCGCGCCAGCTTGACGATGTCGTCGACGGGAATGCCGGTTTCCTGCGAGGCGAATTCGGGTGTGTAGCTGGACGCCCGTTCGGCCAGCTCGTCGTAGCCCACGGTGTATTTGTCGATATAGTCGCGATCGACCAGATTCTCCTTGATGATGACGTGGATCATCGCGAGCGCCAGCGCGGCATCGGTGCCGGGACGGATCGGAATATGCCAGTCGGCGAGGCGCGCGGTGCGGGTGCGGACCGGATCGATCACCACGAGCTTGGCGCCGGCCTTTTTCGCCTGCTCGATGAACGGCCAGTGATGCGAGTTCGTGCTCAGCGTGTTGCAGGCCCACAGGATGATGTACTTCGAGTGCACGAAGCTCTCGGGATCGACGCCCGGCGTGTGCCCGATCGTCATCATGTACGCGGTGCAAGAGCCGGAATCGCAGAAGGTGCGCTCCAGAACCGTCGCGCCGAGCTTGTTGAAGAGGGGATCGCCGACGTTCAGCCCATTGATGATGCCCTGCGTGCCCAGATAGCTGTAGGGCAGGATGGCCTGCGCGCCGTCCTCGGCAATGACGGATGTCCAGCGCGCCGCGATGGTCTCCAGGGCTTCCTCCCAGGAGATCCGCTGGAACTGCCTGGTGCCCTTCGGTCCGACGCGTTTGAGCGGATACAGGACGCGCTTGTCACTGTAGACGCGCTCCTCGTAGTTGTTGACCTTGACGCAAAGCCGTCCACGCGTGAACGGATGATCGGGATTGCCGCGGACGGCGACGGCCTTGCCGTCCTCGACCGTGGTCAGAATCGAGCAGGTGTCCGGGCAATCGTGGGGGCATGCGCCGATGACCGTGGTCCTTGCCATGGATCTCTCCGCTTCCTGATTTGAGGCAATCCGAAGGATGCGGTCGCCGGGCCCGGCCTGGCTTTTCAAAACGTGCGGTGTTGTTGTCCCAGCCTGCTCTCGGCCGGTGGACGCCCGGGCCGGTCTCTGGCATGTTAATTGCTGGACCCGGCACTACCTTTACCCGCACATCGCGTTATCTGACGGAGAGACACGATGGGTATGCTCGGCAATTCTGTCGATAAATATGTTACCGGCAGAATGCTTCAGACCTCCAATGAGCGGCGATGGTCGCACCTGCTCGCGGAGCGGTGGAGCCATGATCCGGGCGATCTGCCGCCGCAATTGCCGCGCGACACCGAGATCGCGATCCTGCTGCGCGGCAACTCGGTCGTCGATCGGGAAGGTGCAGGCATGCGGCAGCGCACTTTCGGCAGAAGGGGCACCGTGTGGCTATGTCCGGCCGGCATCCGCGAGGACTTCATCCGCGTCGAGAACCAGATGCAGGAGTGCCTGCATATCTTTCTTCCCGGACACCCGTTCGACGACACCATGCTTCGGGATCTCGACATCGACCCGTCCGGAATGTCGATCCGCTACGAGAGCATCGACCGGGACATCTTCATCGAGCACGTCGCGGACCGGATCCTCGGCGAGCTCGAACATGAGACCTCGACCGGCCGCCTCCTGGTCGAGAGCCTGGGGCGGGCCCTGTCGGCTCATCTGGTGCACAGCTATGCGGCCACCTCGGTCCGTCTGAAGCAATCCCATGCCGTCCAGAAGCCGCTCGATGCCAAGCGGCTGTCGCGCGTGACGGAGTTCATCGCGGCGTCCGTCGATCGAGATTTCACGGTGAAGGAACTGGCGTCGGTGGCGTGCATGAGCCCGGCGCATTTCTCCCGCAGCTTCAAGGCGGCGACAGGTAGCGCGCCGCATGAATATGTCAGCCGTCAGCGCCTCGACCTCGCCAGGAGCCTCTTGTCGACCAGCGATCGTCCGCTGGTCGACATTGCTTACGCCACGGGATTTTCGTCGCAGGCCAATTTCAACCGCGCCTTCCGCAAGGCGGTCGGGACGACGCCGAGCCTGTACCGGGCGCAGAAGGTTCGGGACTGAGGCCTCCCTCCGTCACGGGAGGGCGGACCTCGCCGCAAGAGCCATGTCTTGTCGAGAACGCGGAGCCGAGCGGTCGCCTCCGCGACCGTCACCCCATGCACGACGGGTCAGGATTGACTTCGAAAAATACGAATAAGCGCAACAACTTGGCTACTGTGCATGGGGTTGTTTTCGATGTTCTTGTTCAGGGAGGCTTCGATCTTGCTGCGGGCGAGCGGCCGAGCTCAGCTGTGCGGTCCGCGCAATTGCGCCGTCAGCCTGTCCATCGCCTCCGCCACGTCGCGCCACTGCGACAGCCAGTTCCGCGGAAAGCGGAAGGTGAGGTCGGCCCCGCCGACGCGGCGCTCCGAGAGGCACATGCCGGGTGTCGCCGCATCGCGGGTACAGCGCGCGGTCAGCGCGGGGTTTGCCGCGGAATAGAGATCCTCGCTGCCGTAGGGCGTGTCGGTGCGGAACATCCGCATCGTCAGCCCGTCCACGGGCATGGTCGCGGCCTGATCGAGATAGCGCGGATAGATCGTGGCCGTCCGCTGCTCGGGCGAGAGCGCATCGTGATGGGCCGCGATCGACAGGAAGATGCGGTCGATCGATTGCACCGCCGCTTCCACCGTGTCGGCGGTGACGTGCTTCGGCGGGCCGGGCGGCTCCAGGGAGGGATAGAGGAAGTCGAGATCGATGCGCTCCTGCGGCCCCGAGTGCCGCTGGATCTTCATGCGGATCGCGGTCACCGGCAGGTTGAACAGCGTACCGCCGATGCTCACCGGCAGCTTGTCCGGGGCGTTCGCGCCCCTGCTGCCCCAGGTCGGCCACAGCAAATAGGCGACGAGCGCAACCGCGCATGCCGCGGCAGTGCCCCCGAGCAGGATCGGGACGACATGCGCGCGGGTGCGCGTGCGGGGGGACCTGAGGGAAGCTGCCGAAAACACCGTCATGAATTGCGCAAGTCGAGTCGGAAGTCGGCCGATGGCCGACGAATCAGCGGCGAATATGCCACGCGATGGCGGTTTCGCGGAGCGTTGCCGGCTGCGGCGAGCGGGGATGGCTCTGCGTCGACCGGCCGGCCGCGTTAACCTTCCCTTAAGGATAATGTAGCGTTAACCGGCACTCTTTGTCACAGGAAGGCTCCGGCGTTGCGTAAGTGCGGACTGTTCCGATGACACCTGAAGCCCTCAATACTTTCTTTTCGATCTGCATCGGTTTCGCGCTCGCGGGCGCGCTCGTGAACGGCTACCAGGCGCTCGCGCAGCGGCCCGCCGGCTTCGGCCTGCTGCAGGATGGCGTGGCGCCGAAAACGTTCGCGGCGGTTCCGTTCCTGGTGTTCGCCGCACCCTTCATCATCATGCGCAACACGCTGCGCGGCGTGCAGGTGGAAAGCCGCCGCGTGGAATTCGTGATGATGGCGACCGTCATCGCCGGCTTCTGGAGCATGATGAGCGGCACCTTCTTTCTGATGACGCTGCGCGCGGCCGGCATTCTGGTCTGAGGCCCGCGCTCTGAGCGCGGGCGGCCCTTTGCGTCGGGGCTGTCGTTTCGCTATGGCTGGGTCAACCCGACAGGAGACCTTGATGGCGATCTACGAGCTCGACGGGCAGGCGCCCGATCTTCCCGCCGACGGCAACTATTTCATCGCGGAGACCGCGACCGTGATCGGCCGCGTGCGCCTGAAGCCGGGCGCGAGCGTCTGGTTCGGCGCCGTGCTGCGCGGCGACAACGAGTGGATCGAGATCGGCGAGGGCGCCAACGTGCAGGACGGCTCGACCTGCCATACCGATCTCGGTTTTCCGCTTCACATCGGCAGCAATTGCACGGTCGGCCACAATGTCATCCTGCATGGCTGCACCATCGAGGAGGGCGCACTGATCGGCATGGGCTCGATCGTGATGAACGGGGCCAGGATCGGCCGCAACAGCATTGTCGGCGCCGGTTCCGTCATCACCGAGGGGAAGGAATTTCCTGAACGATCCCTGATCATCGGCTCACCGGCGCGCGTGATCCGCCCGCTCGACGACGCCCAGGTGCAGCGAATGGGAAGCGCGGCCAAGTTCTATGTCGCCAACGGCCCGCGTTTCAAGAAGGGCCTGAAGCGGATCGGTTGAGCTCAGCTGCGGGGCGTTCGCCCTCGGAAAAGGGGATCGCGATCGGTCATCGCAATCTTGCCTCTCTCGCTTACAAGCTGATGTAACGACATTTGCTCCGGAACCGGTCTTCACCGCGTCGGTTGACCGGCGAAGGAGGACTTCCGATGGCCAGATCGTCTGCAAGCGGTTCAATCAAGACAACGATCATGATCCTCGCAGTCGCGGCGATGCCCGCCCTGTCGTTCGCGCAAACCACCGGCGGCACGACCGGATCGAGCGGAGGCTCAGTGGGATCGACCGGAAGTTCGGCGGGGTCGATGGGTGGCACCGCCAGCGCGCCAGTTCCGCCGCCCGGTACCAACAGCCTGGGTACGGCTCAATCATCCGGCCCCGGCTCCGGAGTCACCACCGGCACCGGCGGAGGTGGGGCGGCTGATGCAACGGTGAACGCTGAGAACCGGCAGCTCGACAGGAAAATGAAGAGCATCTGCCGCGGCTGCTGATGCTCGCGCGGAAGTGAGACAGCGTCGCTGTCACGAACTCCCAACCGACGTTAGCTTGGTCCTGCTTTGAAGCGTGGAGCGTGTCCACGCGGAGGATCGAGTGATGTTTCGCAAGATGATCATGACGGCGCTGACTGTGGCGGCGTTCGGACTATTGGTGCCGCAGGCGGCCGAGGCGCGCGGCGGCTTCGGACGTGGCGGAGGCTTCCATGGTGGAGGCTTTCACGGCGGTGGCTTCCATGGCGGAGGCTGGGGGCATCGCCCTTGGTATGGCGGCGGCTTCTGGCCAGGTGTTGCCATTGGGGCGGGTTTCGGTGCCGGCTACTACGGCGGCTATTACGGCTACGGTTATCCCTACTACGGTGATCCCTACTATTATGGTACCGGCTACAACGATGGTTATGGCGGCTGCTATGTCGCGCGGAAGCGCGTCAAGACGCCGTCCGGATGGCGATACCGTCGGGTTGACGTCTGCGAGTGAGGCGCGGAATAGCTGTTAAAAAACAAGGCCGTTGACGCAGTATACCGTCAACGACCTTGCCAGCCCCGGATATTGAAATCGGCTCACGCCATCCGGTAAGCGCCAACATCGCGCGGAATCAAACGGGCGAATGTGATCCAGTTCACAAACGGCGAAAATAAAGTTCCCGAAACTGATCGGCTCAGCCGCGCGACCGCTTGCGCGCGCTGGTTTGGACGCGGTGCCGCGCCGGTTTCCTGCGGGTGACCGACGGCGTTTCGACCTCGGTCGCACGTGCACTGGCAAAGGACTGCCGCAAGCCGTCGATGGATTCGTTCAGGGCCGCCACCTGCTCGGACAGGCGCTTGGTGTCGGCCTGCTGCGCGGCGAGCAGCCGCTTCATGGTCTGGAGCTGGTCCTGCACCACCTGGAGCTGGTCGATCGACTCCTGTTGGGTCGCCTCCAGGCCCTTGGTCTTCTCGACCAACTGCTCGGATGCCTGGGCCGCGCGGGCCTGGAGCTGCCGGGATGCCACCACGCGGTCGCTCTCAGGGGCGGCGCCGGTATAGGCACGCCAGATCGCGATTGAAGTCACGCCCGCGATCAGGAGCAACAGGGCTGCAGCGGTCAGCGCGATGGGCTGGCCGCCAAGGCGAAGGAGGGATGTGGACGGTGTGTCCCGGGCGAGATCGATCATCGCTTACAAGACCCAAATTGAAACTTGGTGAGTGGCGAAGGCCGGCAACCCAGAGGGGCGACCGGGGCGTCTCGAAAGCGTTAGGTTTCAGCAAGGAATGGGACCAAAAAGAGGCTGGTTGGGCTTAAGGGGGCGGCGTCTTCAAAAAAGGAGGTTCAATAACACCTTTTCCGCCGGGTTTCGTGAGATTCGCTCAATCCGGGTCGCAGGCGTTCGCCCGAGGACGCGTTGCTGACCCCGGTTGATCAGGGCTTCGCTCGTTAGCGATTCCGCATCAGAATCGCTAGGCGAGGCCGACCGTCGCGGTATGGGTGCGGGCCGTGACGTGGGCGGTGAAGCGGTCGTCGAACCCGATTCCGGTCTTGCCGTCCATAGGTGTCTGGTGCCGCGCCTACGGCCGAAACTGCGACAGCAGTCCATCGTAGGGCTTCGATCGCGGCACGGCATAGGGCCCGAGCCGGGAGGTCTTCAGCCCCAGCCGCACCAGCGCTTCCGCCAGCGTCACCGCAGCAGTGACGCCGTCGATCACGGGCAGGCCGTGCATGGCGGCGAACTCGGCGGCAAGGTCGGCCATGCCGGCGCAGCCGAGCACGATGGCTTCGGCGCGGTCGTCGCGAATCGCGGCAGTGATCTCCGCCGAAATTTTGCCGAGCGCATCGGTGTTGCGCTCTTCCAGTGCGAGCACCGGCACTTCGGCCGCCCGGACGCGGGCGCAGCGCTCGGCGAGTCCGTATTTCCGCAAATTGTGCTCGATCGGCACGATGGACACACCGAGCGTCGTCACCACGGCGAAGCGCGCGGCGATCAGGCTCGCCATGTGGAATCCGGCTTCGCCAATGCCGATCACCGGCGCTTTCGCGGCGGCGCGCGCGGCGTCGAGGCCGGTGTCGTCGAAGCAGGCGATGATGTGCGCCTCCGCACCGTCGCGGTCGGCCTCGCGGATGCAGCCGAGCATGCCGGGGACCGCGAAGGCCTCGTCGTAAAACCCCTCGATCGAAACCGGGCCCATCGACGGCTGACGCGCGTCGATTGCCGTGCCGGGCAGGGCGACGCTGCGCGCCGCAGCGGCGATCTTTGCCGTCATCGACGCAGTGGTGTTGGGATTGACGACGTGCAGCCGCATCGGATCAGACAAGTCCCTTGTCAGACGAGTCCCTTGCCGGCGTCCGAACCCTTGGCCGCCTGCCGCTTGTTGAGCATGTGGATGGTGCCGAGCGCAAGGGCGATCATCGTGAACGACACGGCCGAGATCACGGTGCCGAGCGCATAGATGTCGGGGTTCGTTACGGTGGTGGTGAGGCCCTGCAGATCGAGCGGCAATGTATTCACCGCGCCGATGGCCTGGCTGGAGCGGGCGAGCTCGTCCCAGGACAGCGTGAAGCCGAACAGGCCGATGCCGATCACGGAGGGGAGAATGATCGGCAGCACGACGTAGCGGAACGTCTGCCACGGCGTCGCGCCGAGATCGCGGGCGGCTTCCTCGAGGCGCGGGTCGAAACGGTTGAAGATTGCGAACATGATCAGGAGGCCGAACGGCAGCGTCCAGGTCAGATGCGCGCCGAGGCCCGAAGTGAGCAGGCCCATCGAGGTTTCGAAATTCTCGTTCCAATGCGCCTTGATCAGGTCGTCGACGATGCGGAATTCCAGCGAGATGCCGAGCGAGGTGATGATCGAGGGCACGATCAGGCTCGCGATCGCCGAATAGAACAGGATGCTTTGCGCCCTGAATTTACGGCGGAACGCCATGCCGGCAGCGACCGACAGCACGACGGTGACAATCATCACGATGATGCCAAGCAGCAGCGAGCGGCGGAAGGCCGCGCCGAGATCGACGATGCCGGTGCCCTGGAACAGTTTTGCGATCCAGAAGGTCGAGACGCCGTTCATCGGGAAGGTGAGGCCGCCCTGCGGCCCCTGGAACGACAGCACGTAGATCGCGATCATCGGCCCATAGAGGAACAGCACATAGGTCGCGAAGAAGATCGCAAGCAGGTAGAAAGAGCGCGGACGTCCTTCCCTCATGCTCAGAGCTCCTTCTTGATGTCGACGATGCGCGACATCATGGTGATGATCAGGAAGGTGATCGCGAGCAGGATCACGGCATTGGCGGCGGCGGCCGGGAACTGCAGCGCGTTCACGCGCGTCTCGATGATCTTGCCGGCGGCCGCGATCTGCTGGCCGCCCATCACGCCGATGGTGATGAAGTCACCCATCACGATGGTGATGACGAAGATCGAGCCGATCACGATGCCGGGTTTTGCGAGCGGAATGATGACGTTGACGAGGGTCTGGAAGCCGGTGGCGCCGGCGTCATAGGCCGCCTCGATCAGCGACTTGTCGATGCGCACCATGGAATTGAAGATCGGCACCACCATGAAGAAGGTGAAGAGATGCACCAGCGCCAGGACGACGGAGAATTCGGAGAACAGCAGCCATTCCACGGGATGATTGATCAGGCCCGTCTTCATCAGGCCTGAGTTCACCAGCCCGTTGCGCCCGAGCAGCGGAATCCAGGCGATCATCCGGATCACGTTGGAGGTCCAGAACGGGATCGTGCACAGCAGCGACAATCCCATCTGCCAGGTCTTGGACTTGACGTGGAAGGCGAGGAAATAGGCGACCCAGAAGCCAATGAACAGCGTGATGGCCCAGACCAGGAAGCACAGCTTCAGCGTCTTCAGATAGGTCTTGCCGATCGTGCAGAGCTCGGGAAGCTGCGCGATGCAGCCTTCGAACGTGTCGGTGTAGCCGCGGCCCGAGAAGGCCGGCAGCAACTGGTATTCGTTGTAATCCCAGAACGAAACGATGACGACGAAGACGAGCGGGATCAGGAAGAAGGCGAGAAACACCAGCATCATCGGCCCGGCCTGAAGCCAGGAGATGAAAGACGGTGACAGTCGCGCCGCCTTGCTGCGGCGCGCCGTCTCCGATCCCCGGATGAGGTCCGGGGATGCGTGATGCAGGATGTCCTCGGAGGTGTCCATCAGGTCACGCCGCGATGAACTCGTTCCACTTGCGGACCATGTAGTCGTTCTCGTCCATCACGGCGTTCCAGCAGGCGACCGCGCCCATGCGGTCCTCGTAGGAGCCGCCATCGCGCACCGCGCCGGCCTTCTCGAGCAGCGAGCCGTCGGGCGCCTTGATGTCCTTCTCGGCCGGCTTGCCCTCCATCCAGTAGGCCCACTCGTAGGGCTCCATGTGCGCCTTCGCGGTGGAGAGGACGGCGGAGTAATAGCCCTGGCGATTGAGATAGGCGCCGGCATAGCCGGACAGGAACCAGTTGACGAACTCATAGGCCCATTCGAGCTTTGCGCCCGAGACTCCCTTGGAGACGCAGAAGCCGGAGGCCCAGGAGCGGTAGCCTTCCTTGAGCGGCTGGAACGTGCAGGGGATGCCCATCGAGCGCACCTTCGTCACCGCCGGCGACCACATTGATTGGATCACGGTCTCGCCCGAGGCCATCAGGTTGACGCTCTCGTTGAAATCCTTCCAGAAGGCGCGGAATTGACCAGCCTTCTTGGCTTCGGTCATGACCTTCATGGTGAGATCGATCTCTTCCTTGGTCATGTTGCCCTTGTCGGCATATTTGTATTTGCCGGAGGCTTCCACGACCATCGCAGCGTCCATGATGCCGATCGAGGGGATGTTGAGGATCGAGGCCTTGCCCTTGAACTCGGGGTTGAGCAGCTCGGACCAGGAATTGATCGGCCGTTTGATCAGGTCGGGGCGGATGCCGAGCGTGTCGGCGTTGTAGACGGTCGGGATCAGCGTCACGAATTCGGTCGCCGACGTCGCGAACTTCTTGGAGTCCTTGCCTTCGAGGTAGAGCACCTTCCAGGGCGCCGTGCCCTGGCCGCCGATCTTCTTGCCGCCGGGCGTCTCGCCCTTGGTGAAAACAGGCGTGATGTTGTCGAACTGTTTGATCTTCTTGGCATCGAGCGGAAGAATGTTGCCCGACGGCACGATCTTCTTCAGCGAGAAATATTCGGTGTCCAGCACGTCGAAGGAATTCGGCTGGGTCATGACGCGCTTGGTGACGTCGTCGGTGGTCGCGGTGATATATTCGATCTTGATGCCGGTGTCCTTCAGGCACTGCCTGGAGATGTCGTCGCCCTCGTTCACGGCGGTGCCGAGATAGCGCAGCACCTTCGCGTCGGCCGACTTCACGTAGGGAAAGCCGGTGATCGCGCCCGAGCCGGCGGCAAGGCCGGCGAGACCTGCGGTGCCCTTGAGCAGCGTGCGGCGGCTGACGCCGGTCGTTCTGGTGGTCTCGCTCATATCAGTCACTCCTCTGTTGCGCATTCCAGTGATCGATCGGCGCTATTGCAGGCGTCGCGCCTTGGCGGGATCCCAGGTGGCCAGCACGCGGTCGCCCGGACGGAACGGGTGGACGTCGAAGGCGGCTTCGGGAATGTGGGAGAACAGGGCGGTGCCATCGTCGAGCGTGAGCGAGACGGCGATGTAGGAGCCCTGGTACTCGGTTTGGGTCAGCAGCGCCGGCGCGCCGAACGCGCCGTCAGCGAACGGCACGATGCCAAGCTGATCGGCGCGGACGGCGATGAGGTTGCCGGCGTCGCTGAGGACATTGTGGCCGCCGATGAAGCGGGCCACGAATTCGGTGCGGGGATGGTGGAAGATGTCGCGCGCCGTACCCTGCTGCTCGATCCGGCCGTGGTTCATCACCACGATGTGGTCGGCGAGCGCCATCGCCTCTTCCTGGCCGTGGGTGACCTGGATGAAGCTGATGCCGAGCTCGCGCTGCAGCCGTTTCAGCTCGCCGCGCATCTTCACCCGCAGGAACGGATCGAGCGCGGAGAGCGGCTCGTCGAGCAGGAGTATCTGCGGCTCGGTGATCAGTGCGCGGGCGAGCGCGACGCGCTGTTGCTGGCCGCCGGAGAGCTGCGCCGGCAGGCGGCCTGCATATTGGCTCATCGCGACCAGCTCGAGCAATTCGCCGGCACGCTTGTGCCGCGTCGGCTTGTCAACGCCGCGCATCTTCAGCGCAAATGCGACATTGTCGAGCACAGAGAGGTGCGGAAACAGCGCGTAGGACTGGAACATCATCGCCGTGCCGCGCTTGGCGGGCTCGAGGTCGGTGACGTTCTGCGCGCCCAGGATGATGTCGCCCTCGCTGACCGCCTCGTGCCCCGCGATCATGCGCAGGGTCGAGGTCTTGCCGCAGCCGGAGGGGCCGAGCAGGCAGCAATAGGTGCCGGCCGGGATCTTCAGGTTGACGTTGTCGACCGCCAGCGTGGCGTCGTAGCGTTTGGTGACGGCGACCAGTTCGAGAGCGGCGGGAGTGGCCATGGCGTGTCCGAGGAGGGCGATGCGTCCGGCCTCTCTCCGCAAGGTCCGTGCCAACAGCCCGCGGCCAGTCGAATTTCGAGAACTGTGCAGCGGAGTCAGATCGTTAGGTCAATGCCGGCGCAGTTTGGCCTGCCGGCACATGCGCGGACGCCTGCACACAAAACGAGCGAGGATTGTATAAAGTTTCGCCTGTGATTGGATACAGCTCGTCGACTAACATTCGAGGGAACGTCGCCGATCGAGCCCTCACGCCATGGCCGCCAAGACCCGCCAGAAATCCGATGCGCCAGATGCGAGCGATCGCGTCAGCCGTATCCGGGAGGGCGTGACCGCCGCGATCCTTGAACATCGCCTGCTGCCTGGCACGAAGCTCGGCGAGGACGAGATCGGCGAGATCTACGGCGCGAGCCGCACGCTGGTGCGCACCGCGCTCCAGCAGCTCGCGCATGAGGGCATCGTCAACATCGAGAAAAATCGCGGCGCCTTCGTCGCGCGCCCGACGCCCGCGGATGCCCGCGAAGTGTTCGAGGCGCGGCGCCTGATCGAGCTCACCATCGTCGATCATGCGATCGACGCGGCGTCGCCGGCCTGGCTCGATCGCCTGCAGCGCCATCTCACCGAGGAGCGCGAGGCGGAGCTGCGCGGCGATGCGCGCGCATCGGTGCGGCTCTCCGGCGAGTTTCATCGTCTCGTCGCCGAGATGAGCGGCCACAGCATCTATCTCGGATTCCTGAAGGAGCTGATCGCGCGCTCCTCGCTCATCATCCTGCTCTACCGCCGCCACGACACGCCGGCCTGCGGCACCGATCATCACGCGGGAATCGTCGAGGCGATCGGCCGGCGCGACGGCGAGGCCGCGCGCGCGCTGATGTTGTCGCATCTGCAGGAGATCGAGGCCGAACTGTTCCTGAAGGAGCTCGCTGCAGGGGATTGGCGGCTCGCCGACGTGCTGCTTGGCGCCTGAGCGATCCTGATACTAGCGGCGTGCAGATGCCTTCGTCGGCTTTCGCCGCATCTGCTTTGCGGCGGCGGGACGTCGCTCATAGGCGGCGAGAAATACGTTGACGCCATTCTCGATCAGCGCGCGATGGCGGGCCGGGCTCGGCGCTTTCATCGAGAGCGTCCATTTCAGGATCTCCTTGCCTTGAATCAGGCTGAGAAACTGCGTCGCCGCCACGCCGACGTCGGGAACCTCGACAAGGCCCTGCGCTTGCGCTGCACGCAGGAAGGCAGCCACCTCGGCGTCGCAGCGCTCCGGTCCGGACTTCATGAAAACTTCCGCCACGCGCGGATAGCGCGAGGCGCACGACATCACGAGTCTGTGCACGGCAAGCCCGCGCTGGTCGAGAAAGGCTTCGAGGAACGCCGTGCCAATGGCGTGGAGTTCTGCCCTGAGATCGATCTTGCCGCCGTGGTCGCGCCATAGCGTCTTCGGCCCGAAGCGCTTGCACTCCTCGTTCACGAGCGCGAGCAGCAGATCGTCCTTGTCGTCGAAATGAACGTAGAGCGTCGCCTTCGAGACCCCGGCCGCGCGCGCGATCGCGTCCATGCTGGTGGCATCGAACCCCTGATCGAGAAAAAGAACGCGAGCGCTGTCGAGAATCCGGCTGTGCTTGGCCCTGGCGCGCGGCTTCTGACTCGTTTCGGCCAGCTCTTTGGTCTCTCGCATCTGCGCCTTATGCACCGTCGTCGTCATTGACCCGTAACCCCACGGCTTGACTTTTGGTTCCAACCTGCAACATACAGCCTCCCGGACAAAAACTAAACGGTTTAGTTCTTTGACAGCTCATCTTCCAGGCAGGTCCAGGCACGTCCCCGTCGTCGCAGGAGGGTGGCGGCCGGCGCGGGCCTCGGCCTGGGCCGGCGTCTCGCTCTGCGGCGTTGTGCTGGCGTCCTGCGCCGTCGGACCGGACTTCGTGTCGCCGGACGGACCGATGGTGGCCGGCTATACACGCGAGCAGCGCCCGGCCGCCACCACGAGTGCGCCGGTGACCGGCGGCAATTCGCAGGGCTTCGAAACAGGCAGGGACATTCCCGGCGCCTGGTGGGCGCTATTCCGCTCGCGGCAGCTCAACGCCTTTGTCGAGGAGGCCATCCGCAATCATCCCGACGTGCAGGCGGCGCAGTTCGCCCTTCGCTATGCGCGGGAGAATACACTGGCGCAGCAGGGCAGCCTGTTTCCGCAGGTGTCAGGCAGCGCCTCGGCGGAGCGCGACCGGACGAGCACGTCGCAATCGGGGCAATGGCCGGCGCAAGGTTCGACCTACACGCTCTACAACGCTTCCGTCAGCGTATCCTACACGCTCGACATCTGGGGCGGCACGCGGCGTCAGGTCGAGGCGCTGCAAGCCCAGGCCGACTATCAGGGCTTCAAGCTCGAAGCGACCTATCTCGCGCTCACCGCCAACGTGGTGACGGCCGCGATCACGGATGCCTCGCTCCGCGATCAAATCCTTGCGACCGAGGAGATCATCAAGGCGGAGTCGGATCAGCTGGCGCGCATCCAGCGCCAGTTCGAGATCGGTGCGATCTCGAAATCCGACCTGCTGTCGCAAGAGGCGACGCTGGCGCAAGCCAAGGCGACGCTGGCTCCCCTGCAGAAGCAGCTGGCGCAACAGCGCAACCAGCTGATGGCGTATCTCGGCCGGCTGCCGAGCCAGGACCGCGGCGAGCATGTGCGGCTGGCCGATCTACGCCTGCCCGGGCGGCTGCCAGTGTCGCTGCCCTCGAAGCTGGTGCGGCAGCGGCCGGACATCCGTCAGGCCGAGGCGACCTTGCATCAGGCGACCGCAACCGTCGGTGTCGGCATCGCCAACCTGCTGCCGCAGCTCACGCTCTCGGGCAGCTACGGCGCCACCAGCCCCGAGCGGTTGTTCTCGCCCGAGACGATCGTCTGGAGCGCCGCTTCCAGCGTCAGCCAGAAGATCTTCGACGGCGGAACGCTGTACCACACCAAGGAAGCCGACGTGGCGGCGTTCGAGCAGGATCTCGCGCTCTACAAGAGCACGGTGGTGACCGCGTTCCAGAACGTCGCGGATTCCCTGCGCGCCATCCAGTACGACGCCGCGACGTTGAAGGCGCAGGCCGCGGCCGAGAAGGCGACGGCCGACAGCCTCGCGATGGCGGTCGAGCAGTTCAAGACCGGCGCCGTGCCGTACGCCAACATCATCAACGCCCAGCAATCCTACCTCAACGCACGGGTGTCGCGCGTCAAGGCGCAGGCGACCCGCTTCACCGACACCGCCGCGCTGTTTCAGGCGCTCGGCGGCGGCTGGTGGAATCGCGTGGATGAAACGCCGGACGCGCTGCCGCGCGCCAATGCCGGTTACTTCGCCGGCACCGACAAGAAGACCGAGGACGCGTTGCGATGATCAAGCGGATGACAATCATGCTGTGCGGGATGGCGATCCTGTTCGGCGGCCTTTACGGATTCCAGACGTTCAAGGAGATCATGATCAGGAGGGCCATCGGCGCGTTGGCCAATCCGCCGCAGACCGTCTCCACCGTGGTCGCCGCGAACGCGCCCTGGCAGTCCAGCCTGAGCGCGGTCGGCTCGCTGCGCGCCGTCAACGGCGCCGATCTCGCGCTCCAGGTCGCCGGCATCGTGCAGAGCATCGAGTTCTCCTCGGGCGACAGCGTCACGGCGGGACAGACCCTGCTGTCGCTGGTGGCGACCGACGACCTCGCCAAGCTGCGTTCACTGCAGGCGACGGCGGAGAACTATGCCATCGTGCTCAAGCGCGACGAGGAGCAGATCAAGTTCAACGCGGTGAGCCAGGCGACGGTCGACAGCGACAGGGCCAACCTGAAGAACGCCCAGGCCTTGGTGGAGCAGCAGAAGGCCCTGCTCGAGCAGAAGACGCTGAAGGCGCCGTTCTCCGGGCGCCTCGGTATCCGCGCCGTCGATCTCGGCCAGTACCTCTCCGCCGGCACCAGCATCGTCACTCTGCAGAGTCTCGATCCGATCTATGTCGATTTCTACCTGCCGCAGCAGGCGCTGGCCTCGATCCGCATCGGGCAGGACGTGTCGGTCGCGGTCGATGCCTTTCCGGCCGAGCGCTTCACCGGGCAGATCACGGCAATCAACGCCAAGGTGGATTCGAGCAGCCGCAACGTCCAGGTTCGCGCCACCTTGCGCAATGGCGGGGCCCGGCTGCTGCCGGGCATGTTCGCAAAGGTCGAGATCGCGGTCGGCAAGCCCGAGCAGGTCGTCACCCTCCCGCTCACCGCAATCGTGAACAATTCCTACGGCGACCTGGTCTACCTCGTCGACGATCTCCGCGATGGGCAGGGCACCGCGCGGCAGATGTTCGTCAAGACGAGGCCCCCGAAAGGCGACCGCGTCGCGGTCAACGACGGCATCAAGCCGGGCGAGACCGTGGTCATCGCCGGCCAGTTGAAGCTGCGCAACGGCAGCCCGGTCAAGATCGACAATACGCACGTGCCGCAGGCCGAAGCCGCGCCGAACATCGTCGATCAGTAGGCTTCGCGACGGCGCGGGATACCGCAACAAAGAGTGCCGAGAAACGAGTTCAGGACAAGATGCGTTTCACTGATATCTTCATCCGCCGGCCGGTGCTGGCGCTCGTGGTCAGCGCCCTGATCCTCGTGCTCGGCCTGCGCTCGATGGCGACGCTGTCGATCCTGCAATACCCGCGCACGCAGAACGCCATCGTCACGGTGAGCACCGCCTATGCCGGCGCGGATTCCGACATCATCGCCGGGTTCATCACGACTCCGCTCGAAAACGCCATCGCCCAGGCCAACGGCATCGACTACATGACGTCGAGCAGCGTCACCGGCACCAGCACCATCACGATCAATCTGCGGCTGAACTACGACTCCGGCAAGGCGATGACGGAGATCAATGCCAAGGTCAATTCGGTGCTCAATCAGTTCCCGAGCGGTACGCAGCAGCCCACGCTGACGCTCAAGGTGGGTCAGACCATCGACGCCATGTACATCGGCTTTGCCAGCGACGTGCTGGCGCCGAACCAGATCACCGACTACCTCACGCGCGTGGTGCAGCCGCGCCTTCAGGCCGTCTCCGGCGTGCAGACGGCCGAATTGTTGGGCGCCAAGAAGTTTGCGCTCCGGGCCTGGCTCGATCCCGACAAGCTGGCGGCTTACGGCCTCACCGCAACCGAGGTATCGACCGCGCTGTCGGGCAACGACTACATCTCCGGCCTCGGCACGACCAAGGGCCGGCTGGTGCAGGTCGACCTTGCTGCCTCGACCAACCTCCATTCGCTGGAGCAGTACCGCAACCTCGTGGTCAAGACCGTCAACGGCGCCATCATCCGCCTGCGTGACGTCGCGAACGTGACGCTCGGCAACGACGACTACGACAGCGAAACGAAATTCAACGGCAAGACGGCGGTCTATATCGGCATCCAGACGGCGCCCACGGCCAATCTGCTCGACGTCATCAACGGTGTGAAGGCGGTCCTGCCCGACATCAAGGCGCAGCTTCCGAACGGTCTGGTCGGCGAGGTGCTCTACGACTCCACCGACTTCGTCAATTCCTCGATCGACGAGGTCGTCCACTCGCTGGTGGAAGCGGTGCTGATCGTGATCGTGGTGGTGTTCCTGTTCCTGGGCTCGTGGCGATCGGTCCTGATCCCGGTGATCGCGATCCCGCTGTCGCTGATCGGAACATTCGGGCTGATGCTGCTGATGGGCTTTTCCATCAATCTGTTGACCCTGCTTGCACTCGTGCTCGCCATCGGGCTCGTGGTGGATGATGCCATCATCGTCGTGGAGAGCGTGCACCGGCTGATCGACGAAGGCGTCGCGCCGGTCGAGGCCGCGATCCAGTCCGCACGCGCGCTGGCGAGCCCGATCATCGCCATGACCGTGGTTCTGATCGCGGTCTACGTGCCCGTGGGATTCCAGGGCGGCCTCACCGGCGCGCTGTTCACCGAGTTCGCCTTCACGCTCGCAGGCGCGGTCACGGTATCTGCGGTGATCGCGCTGACGCTGTCGCCGATGAACTGCGCCTGGCTATTGCGCAAGACCGAGCGCGATGCGACGAACTGGGAGGCGCGCTTGGTCCGGACGATCGACCACGTGCTGGAGTGGCTCTCAGGCGCCTATCGCCGCCGGCTGGAGGCCGTCTTTGCGATGAAGCCGGTCGTGGCCGTGTTCGCGCTGCTGCTGTTGGCCGGCATTCCCTGGCTCTACGCGACCTCGACCAGCGAGCTCGCGCCCGACGAGGACCAGGGTGTCGTGCTCTCGCTGACGACGTCGGCGCCCTCAGCGACACTTCAGCAGCGGCAATTCTACAGCCAGCAGGTCTACGATCTCGTGGCCAAGCGCCCGGAAACGAAGACCCTCTTCCAGATCGACACGCCCACCCAGGCGATCGGAGGCTGGGTGCTCAAGCCCTGGGACCAGCGCAGCCTGACCACGAAGACTCTTCAGCCGGATTTCCAGAACCTGCTCAACACCATCGCCGGCACGCGCTCGGTCGCCTTCCAGCCGTCGCCGCTGCCCGGCAGCAACGGCCTTCCGATCCAGTTCGTGATCGGTACGACCGGTTCATACAACGAGCTCGACCAGGTCTCGCGCAACTTCATGGTGCAGGCGCTGAAGAGCGGCCAATTCATCTTCCTCGATACCGACCTGAAAATCGACAGGCCCCAGACGCTGGTCTCCTTCGACCGCGACAAGGCCGGTGATCTCGGCCTGAAGATGAGTGATCTCGGCGGTGCGCTCGCGACCATGCTCGGCGGCAACTATCTCGACTATTTCAGCCTCGACGGCCGCTCCTACAAGGTAATTCCTCAGGCCAAGCAGAACGATCGGCTGACGGCAGACCAGTTGCTAGGCTATTACATCAAGGCGAGCGACAATTCGATGGTGCCGCTCTCGACCGTAGCCCATCTGGAGAACAGGACCGTTCCGCAATCGCGCAATCATTTCCAGCAGATCAATGCGGCGACGATCTCGGGCGTTGCGATGCCGACCGTGTCGATGGGCAGCGCGCTCGCCACGCTCAAGGATCTCGCGAAGACCCTGCCGGCCGGCTACACGGTGGATTTCGGTGGCGCCTCGCGGCAGCTCGAGCAGGAGTCGGGCGGCTTCGTCACGACGTTCGCTTTCGCCGTCATCATCATCTTCCTGGCGCTGGCGGCGCTGTTCAACAGCTTCCTCGATCCCATCGTGATCCTGGTGTCGGTGCCGATGTCGCTGGCCGGCGCCCTGATCTTCATCAGCCTCGGCATCGGCGGTGCCAGCCTCAACATCTACACCCAGGTCGGGCTGCTCACGCTGATGGGCCTCGTCAGCAAGCACGGCATCCTGATGGTCGAGGTCGCCAACGAACTGCGCCTCGAGGGCAAGGGGGTGACCGAGGCGATCATCGAGGCGGCGACGATCCGGCTGCGGCCGATCCTGATGACGACCGCGGCGATGGTGCTCGGCGTCGTTCCGCTGATCACCGCGAGCGGGGCGGGCGCGGTGTCGCGCTACAACATGGGCCTCGTGATCGCGACGGGGCTGTCGATCGGTACGCTGTTCACGCTGTTCGTGGTGCCGGTCGCCTATGCCCTGATCGCGCGGCCAGCTGCGTCTCCGGCTCCCGCCGAGCCAGCGCCGGCATAGCCCAGAAAGTTGCGGTCGGCCTTTGGAAGAGGCCTGGCCGCGCTCGAACCGGTCTGGGGCAGGGAGGCGGTCCACGTCAGCGATTGAGTTCGCTTTCGGCGGCAAGCTGCCCGTCAGGCGTGATCTCGTATTCGCCGTTCTGCTTGGTCATCCATCCTGACCTGACCATCTCTCGTGCAAGCTGGATCGAGCAGATCGGATGATTGCCTCCTGGGTGATACAGCCTGTCATTTCGGACGAGCAGGTGCCCGTACAATTGAGCCTGGCGTAGCGCCCTGCGCATTCCGGGTGATGGATTTTTCATGCCGGTTCAAGCGCGAGCACGATGAAGGTTCCTAATGAACGCGGCGACTTCTGGCATTTCCGCGCGCCGGCTGCCGGGTGAGGGCCGCTTGTCCGCAGCGGCCTGAAAAGGATCGCGGCGTACCGGGACCGGAACGGGCATCGGCATTCTGCAAGCTGCACCCACCTCGGCTGCAGCGTGCACTGGAATTCACTCGAGCAGTGCCGGGATTGCCCGTGTCACGGGTCGCAGCTCGCCGCTGATGGCACTGCGCTCAATGGCCCCGCAATGTCGCCGCTGGGCGAGGCCGACAAGCCCGCCGCTCTTGAAGCCGCAGAGTGAGCGGACATCCCGGAAAAAGTTGCGGCCAGCCATTGGGGGATGGCTGGCCGCGCGCGAACCGGTCTGGGACGGGGAGGGGTGGGGATGTGACCGGGCCGCGTAACTCGTTGTCTCGTTCCTACTGATCCTTCGCGCTGGCGGTGGAGACCGCCGGCTTGGTATCGCCCAGCGAGACCCAGACATTGGGATCGCTCTGCGACTGGCGCTTGACGAAGCGGTAGCCGGTCTCCGTCCAGGCAACGACGTTCTCGTTCTGATTGTCGAGAACGAACTCGCCCTTGTCGGTCTTCACCGTCAGCACCGCGTGGCCTTCGCCCTTCTTGTCGCGCACGACGGTGATCAGCAGGGCCTGGCGCGGCCATCCGGCGTCGATCAGCATCTTGCGCTTCAACAGCACGTAGTCTTCACAGTCGCCGTAGCCATCTGATGGCAGCGACCACTTCTCGATCACGCCCCAGTGCTCCTGGTCGGTCAAAGGCTTGACGGTCTCGTTGACCCAGCGATTGACCTTGACGAGGTCGCGCCATGCGGCCTGCGACATCACGATGTCGCGTGGCTGCAGCGGCGTGCCCTGGCACTGAGCGGCGTTGTCCGCGCAGAACTCGACCCAACCGATCGGCGAACGCGTGGTGTCGCCGAGGCTCGCGTAGAGCATACGGCTTTCGCCGGCCTGCGCTGCTGCGCTGATCCCGAAGAGCATGGCGGCCAGCGCCAGCCTCTTCCCCTGTCCCCTGAAGTCAAACATTGCGGTCCCCGTTTCTTGTTGGGACCACATTGCGCACGGAGCTTTTGAGCTGCCGCTAAGTCAGTCAAGTCAAGTCGAGACGAATGCAAGTAAAAGGCGCGGCGAATTCGATCTATACTTGAATCGAATTCGAGTAAAATTCGACATGACTGCAATTGATTCAAATTTTACCGGTTAAGGCGGAAACGCTGGCAGAAGCGTGGTTTGCGCCCATCCGCAACCGACGCGTTAACCGCAAGGGGGCTCGCCGCGGGACATGAAAAAGGCGGCGTCCGCATCGCGGAGGCCGCCTTCGAGCCTGGAAATAACGGGGTTTTCGCGTCCTCGCGCTTTACCGCGCGGTAACGCTCTCTTCGAGTGTCTCGATCGGCTGCTCGTGCAGGAACTCCAGCGCGAAGCCGTCTTCGAGGTTTCGGACCACGCGGCCCTGGACCCGGCCGAGCAGCACCGTCGATTTCAGCGGCGGGCGGTTCTCCGCGGCGATCGCGGCGCCTGACAGCGAGAGGTCGATGATGCGGCAGGTCATCTTGGTGCCGTCCTCCAGCGTCAGCACCGCGATGGGGTTGCGCGGCACGATACGGTCGTGACGGCGGTCCTCCGGCAAATTGAGGATGTCGCGGTTGGCGAGCCAGGTCAGTTGGGCCGCGAGCTTGTCGCGCTTCCTCGGCGTCGCACCGATCGTCATGGCGAAGCCGTTGTCGATGATGCGGGTGATCTTGCCCTCGACGCGGCCGATATGGTCGAGATAGGCGACGACGCGGTCGCCGACATTGCCGATGCCGGGCGCGAGCAAAGCGAGGCCGCCCGGCGACATGTTGATCACCTGGCAGGGGAATTCCCGGCGGTCCGGCAGCATGTAACGGCCGAGCAGGTGCACCTTCACCCGCTGGAAGCGCCTGCGCTCCTCGGCGGCCGGAAGAAATTTTTTGTTCGCCAACGCCATTTTCAACACCCGACCCCCCGCCCGGGCGGAGTCCGGGACGACCCTAAGGTGCATAGGGTTAATGCCGCGTTAGGATTGGAGACGTCGGTTCACGAACGGAAACAATGCGTTCGAAAGCCACGTCCAGAGGGCCGGCGTCACCGTTCAAGCCGTCCTCGCCCCTGCCGATGCAACAGGCCCAGCAGCGCCAGCAGCACCGCGGCCGAGATCGCGGGCAAAGCCCGCCATCTGGGCATGACCTGTTGGCCGTCCATAATGCGGATGGTCGCCCCGATGCGGGCATTGGATGCGGCGGGATCGAACTTAGAGCTGCTCATTCCTTGCGGCGGGTCCAGCTTACCTGGGGCTCGTCGGCCCATGCGGTCCCAAGACCAAGCATCGCAATCCAGGTCTCGGCCAGCTTGCCGCCTTCAATACGATAGCTTTGCATGCCGGCGCGGCTGCGCTTCTCGCCGGTCGTCGGATCGGGCCAAACGAATGCAAATCGGAACCACGCGCGGTCGGTCGAGAAAGAATGATCATACACCACGACGCGGATTCCGGGCCGGTCTCGGTGCACAGTCTGCAATTCCGCAGCATACTCGTCCCGCGTGACGGTCCTGTCGCCTCTTTCGTCATGACGGATGTAATGCGATCCCACGCAGTCCGGGATGAAGTCAAATCGCCCCTCGTGCCAAACCCGTTCCCAGCGATCGAAGAGCGCGCGTATGTTCTCAGTCATGGGCTCTCCGAAATCGAATTGGTGCGGCACTGCGCGTCGTTGCAAATTTCTTGCCGAAATGCGGGTTTGCAACGCAATGCGGGTGCGCCGGTCACATAGGCCACTTCCGCCGTCGCGGGCTGAGCTATGATACGCTGCGCGATACGCTCGCACCACAAATCATAACAAGCGGGCAACGAGGAAACCATCATGGACCAAATCCGCGTCTGCACTCACGCTGGTCCCGGCTCAGAACCCGTCATCCGCACCGTGCCGTGGCCGAAGGTCGGCCGCAAGGCCGCGCTGATCAAGGTCGGTGCCTGCGGGGTCTGCGGCACTGATCTGCATATCCTGAAGGGACATTGGCCGAAGCCGTTGCCGTGGCCGTTCACGCTGGGTCACGAACTCGGCGGTGTCATCGTCGAATGCGGCGATGAGTTCACCGAGGACTTCATGAGCAAGCCGCTCAAGGTCGGCTCGAAGGTGATGATCCCGCCGCTGATGCCCTGCGGCCGCTGCTACTACTGCATCCACTATCCGCAGACCGCGAACAAGTGCCTGACCCCGGTCTATTACGGCCGCTATCTCGGCTTCGACAAGGCGCCGCACATGTGGGGCGGCTGGGCCGAATATGTCTATGTCGACCTCGACATGCTGCCGGGCACCAAGATCTACAAGCTGCCCGATGACATGTCGCTGCGGCTCGGGGCGTTGTCCGAGCCGCTGACCTCCTGCATCCGCGCCTTCAATCGCGCGACCCGCGCCGGCGGCTTCAGCTGGGGCGACACCGTGGTGATCCAGGGCTCCGGCCCGATCGGCATTCTCGCCGTAGCAGCCGCACGGGAGATGGGAGCAGGGCGCGTCATCTGCGTCGGCGCGCCCGAGGAGCCGCGGCTCAAGCTGGCGCGCGAGTTCGGTGCGGAGGCGACGGTGAACATCGAGGAGCTGAAGTCGCCGCAGGAGCGCATCGATCGCGTGCGGAAAATCGTCGGCGGCTTCGGCGCCGATCTCGTGATGGACTGCTCGGGTCATCCCACCGCCGGCCCCGAAGGCGTCGAGATGCTGCGCGACGGCGGCACCTATGTCGAGATGGGCCAGTTCACCGACGCCGGCTCGATCGACACGTCATGGCACCGCATTTGCACCAAGGATCTCAACGTGCTGGGATCCTGGGGTTTTACCGGCAACGATCTGCCGCTCGGCGTGGACATGCTCTACCGCACGGCCGGCAAATATCCGTGGCTGAAGATGCAGACGATCTATCCGTTCACGGAAGAGGGCGTAGCGCAGGCGGTGAGGGATGCGATGGCGATGAAAACGGTGAAGTCGACCATCGTGCCGTGGCCGGAGCTGGTGGAGTGAAGACGTGTAGCCCGGATGAGCGAAGCAATATCCGGGGGCCTGCTGATGATTTCCCGCATGTCGCTTCGCTCATCCGGGCTACGCGTCGGAGTTTGGATTGAGCGACGAAATGACAAACGAAGAGACTGCCTACCCGAACCGACGCTCTCCCTTCAGCGCCATCCGCGCGATCGACTACACCGTCATCTTCGTGCGCGACATGGCGGCGATGCGCCGCTTCTATGAGGATGTCCTCGCGTTCCCTCTGCTGCGCGAGCTGTCGCCGAACTGGATCGAATACGGCTTGGGCAGCAACACGCTGGCCTTGGCGAGGCCGAGCCGGACTGCCTCCGATGCGCCGATCCCGGCAGGCAGCGCCTCGCTGCAACTGGCCTTCAAGGTCTCCGCCGCCGAGGTCGACCAATGCGCCGATGAACTCCTGCGGCAAGGCGTGGCGCTGCTGTCGCCGCCGACGGACCAGTCCTTCGGTCATCGTACGCTGTTCTTCCGAGATCCCGACGGCAATCTGCTGGAGGTGTACGCGGAGATCCGAGCGCACGAACGATGACGCCGAGCCAGTGGCCCTCTATGCGAGCTTGCGCGCCGCCGCGGTTGCCTTGTCGCCGGTGTTCGGCGTCCCGGTCGGCTCGATCAGCAGAAGATGAACCTCCTCGCGAGCCACCGGGCGATGTTCAACGCCTTTGGGGACGACGTAGAGTTCGCCCGGACCGAGCGTCACCGTCCGATCCCGCAGTTCGATGTCCAGAGTGCCCTTGAGCACGAGAAAGAAATCGTCGGTGTCGTCGTGCTTGTGCCAGGTGAACTCGCCCTTCACCTTCACCACCATCACGTCGCAATCGTTGAAGGTCGTGACCGTGCGCGGCGACCAGAAATCGCCAAAGGTCGCGAGCTTGTCGGCAAGAGATATTCCGTCGGCCATGTATCCCCCGGTTTTGTTGTTCCGTGAGGCTCGATTTGGGATCGAATTGCCGATGCGACAAGGGCTCGCATCCAGCCGATCGCACTCCTTCACCACCCTCGCGCCCACCACCTTCGTACCCTCGAGCTCCCGTACGATCCGCTCGTCCGGTCCCACCATCCCGAGATCGAACTCGCGATCCGGCGTGACGAGGATCGAGCGCTTGCCGACGATCACCACCACCGTCATGTCGTTGCGCTCGCCCTCTGCCGCCCATGCGCGGATGTCGCCGGCGTAGGGCTCCCTGCGCCAGGCGTTGGGAGAGCCCGAGTCGCAGCGGACTTCGATGCCATCCTCTGACGTTGTCAGGACGAGTTTCGACCGGCTCGGCTTCCATCGTTCGTCGATGAGATCGTTGACCAGCCACAGGCAGGCGAAGTCCTGGCATTCACCTGGCCGCGCGGCGTAGATCGCGCAGCCGCGGCCGGGCTTGCAGTGCCGGCACCAGGCATTTGCGGCGTGGCCAGCGCCTCGATGGCCATCATCTTGCAGCAGAGCGTGCAGTCGCCGCAGCTGCGTTTGACGGAGGGCGTCACGCGGTCATTCCCATGAGAATCCGGTCGGTCTCAGGTTAATGGAGGTGGCTGCAAGAGTCTGATGCAACCTTAAGGAGCGGCTCTTTCCGTCAAGCCATGCAACATAGGCATGGCGATTTGCCGGCGCTTGGCGTAAAGAGCGCCCAGATCAAATCGCCAGCGTGCGGCCAGGCCGTTCGCCGTGCATGCAGCTCAGGTCCGCCGGATCACCGCTCCGCGCCTGAATCAACCAAGGTTCTCCATCTCGTGTCCCTTCCGGCCCTGACCCCGCCGCTCGCCCGCGCTTTGGCCGAGCGGAACTATGATTCACTGACCCCCGTCCAGCTCGCCGTGCTTGCCCACGAAGCCAGCGGCCGTGACCTTCTGGTGTCGGCCCAGACCGGCTCCGGCAAGACGGTCGCCTACGGATTGGCCATCGCGAAAAATCTTCTTGATGACGCCGAGCAGTTCGGACCCGCGGCAGCGCCGCTCGCCCTGATCGTGGCGCCGACCCGCGAGCTCGCGCTTCAGGTTCAGCGCGAGCTGGCCTGGCTCTACGGGCATACAGGCGGGCGCGTCGTCTCCTGTGTCGGCGGCATGGATCCGCGGCGCGAGCAGCGCGAGCTGGCGGCAGGCGCGCACATTGTCGTCGGCACGCCCGGGCGGCTGTGCGATCATTTGCGGCGCGGCCGTCTCGACATCTCCGAACTCGCCGCCGTCGTGCTCGACGAGGCCGACGAGATGCTCAATCTCGGCTTTCGCGAGGACATGGAATTCATTCTCGAGACCACGCCGGAGACGCGCCGCACCCTGATGTTCTCGGCGACGTTTCCACGCGGCATCGTCGCGCTGGCCAGGCAGTATCAGCGCGATGCCTTCCGGATCGAAGTCGCCGGCGACGAAGGCGGTCACGCCGATATCGAGTATCGCGCGATCCGCATCGCGCCCGCCGACGTCGAGCACGCCGTCGTCAACGTGCTGCGCTTCTACGAGGCGCCGAGCGCGCTGGTGTTCTGCAGCACGCGCGATGCCGTCAGGCATTTGCAGGCGGCGCTGCTGGAGCGCGGCTTTTCGGTCGTCGCTCTCTCCGGCGAATTGACGCAGAACGAGCGCACCCTGGCGCTCCAGTCGCTGCGCGACGGGCGCGCCCGCGTCTGCGTGGCGACCGACGTCGCCGCCCGCGGCATCGATCTGCCGAGCCTCGACCTCGTCATTCATGCCGATCTGCCCAACGACGCCGAGGTGATGCAGCATCGCTCCGGCCGCACCGGGCGCGCGGGCCGCAAGGGGACCAGCGTCCTCCTGGTGCCGCCCGCACGTCGGCGGCGCGCGGAGCTGCTGCTGAATCTCGCAGGGGTGGACGCGGTCTGGGGTACCGCGCCGCAGGCGGATGAAATCCGCAAGCTCGATCATGAGCGCATGAAGGACGTGCTGTTCACCGAGGAGACGACGGCCGACGATCTGGTGCTGGCGCAGGCGCTATTGGCCGAGCGCCCGCCCGAGGATATCGCCGCCGCGCTCGCGCGGCTTTACCGCGCGCGGCTGCCGTCGCCCGAGGACATCATCGATCCCGGCGAGCGAAGCGGCCGGACGCGCGACGATCGCGGTCGCGACAAACCTCAAGGTGCGGACAGCGGCGACCGGCAAGACAAGCCCCGATCCAAGCCGGGGAAATCGTCGTCGAAGCACGGCATGGCGGAGGGCAGCGTCTGGTTCCGCGCCGCGATCGGACGACGCAAGAACGCGGAGGCGCGCTGGCTGCTGCCGATGATCTGCCGCCGCGGCGGCATCGACAAGCACGATATCGGCGCTATCAGGATCATGGACACCACCACCGAGTTCGAGATTTCCGAGCGGGTCGCGGAGTCGTTCGCTGCCAAGGTCAAGCGTCCGGACAAGGAAGACAGCATCCGCATCGAGCCGATGGCGGACGCGCCGCGCCGGCCGGAAGCTTCGGAGGAGCGCTCTCGCGCGCCCCGACGCGAGGCCGGCGAGCATCGTGAACGGCGCGACGATCGCCCGCGCGAGGCAAGTGGATTCAAGCCACGCAGCAAAGCTCACGGCGAGCGCGCGCCGAATTTCGGCGATGCTTCTTCTGTCGGAAAGAAGAAGCACAAGAACAGGCCGGGCCACGCAGAGCCGGCGGTCACGCCGTGGCCGGTGAAGGGCGCGTCGGGAAAGAAGGCAAACAAGAAGCGGCGAGGTTGAGCTTCTGCCGTTCGGCGATGACGGCAATGATGCCGCCGGATTGCACCGGCGACATCATCTGAAAGGCCAAGTGTGGGTTCAGCGGCCTCCGCCGCCACCACCTCCGCCACCGCCACCGCCACCGCCATCGCGCATCGACGAGCTGTAGCGGGGATCGGCCTGCTTCATGTAGGTGGGCGAGGTGTCGCGATGGATTACTGTCGTGGGTTTTCTGCCCACGTTCGGTGTCTCGATCAGGAAGCCGCAGCCTTCGAAGAAGGCGGTGTCGCAGCCATAGGTCCGGTACTGCGCCGCGTTGGCGCTGGTCGCGGTCAACGCGACCGTCCCGACGCAGGCAATTAAAGCAACTTTCGACAATGTGAGCTTCATGGATATTCTCCAGCCTCGGTTCGGCGAGACCGGAAGGGCTCGCACACACCTTCGACGGAGGCTGATCTGACTCGGTTCGAGGAAGCGGTTTCACGCCCGCGTGAGCCGGCAGGGCAATCGCATATGACGTGCACGATGCGGCAGCATCGGCGGTGGGCTCCCTCTCCCGCTTGCGGGGGAGGGCTGGGGTGGGGGTGTCTCCGCGTCGGGATTGTCGAGAATTGCGGAGGATGTCCCTGTGTGGTGAGAGCCCTCACCCGCCGCGCTCTGCAAGCGGGAGAGGCGGAGCAAGCCCGCGCGGTCCTCGCGAAATCCATATGCAATTGCCCTGCGTGAGCCGGGGGCGGTCGGGGAGGGACGTTACGTCGCAGCGAGGTCGCGCAACATATAGGTCGCGCCTTCTCCGTAGGAGGCTAGCTTCGCGCGCAGCGCCGCATCTGCCGCCACGGGACGGAAGCCGAGACGTTCCCACAACGGCCGCGTGGTGTAGACCGAGACCAGCGCGAGCGTCGCGATGCCGGATGCGCGCGCCAGCTCCGCGATGGCGGTCATATAGGCGCGCGCAACGCCGCCGCGCCGATCTGGCAGCACGGCGATATCGTGCACGTAGAGACAGTCTGCATCTCCTGGGAGTCGTTCCAGGAAACGATCGAGCGGCGGGATCTGATGCTGCTTCCAGGGATGCGCGAGCCCGTAGCCGGCGATCTCATCGCCGGCGACAAGCACGCGGCATCCGTCGGGATAGAGCCGCATCTTCTCCGCGAACACCTCGGGGCCTTCCGGAAGCTCAGGATGGATCCGCGCCGCGATGGCGCCGATCGCGGGCAGATCGGATGGGTGCGCTGGACGCCAATGCGGCTTGCTCATGTCACTTTGTCGTTCCGTCTCGGTTGGCTCAGTTTATTCCGCTGCGTTGATGCGCGCAGCGAAAAAAATCTTCCGGCCATCCGAGGAATACGAGGCCGCGCGCGGCGTCCTAACCCATGCAAGCCAATTGCATGACAGGAGATATCATGACGTCCTCGATCCGCCTCGCGCTCGCGCTGGCAATATCGCTCGCGATCGTTCCCGCCGCCTTGGCCGCACCGCCGACCAAGACGGGCAAGACCGAGAAGGGCAGTGTGCTTACCGATGCCAAGGGCATGACGCTCTACACTTTCGACAAGGATGCGGGCGGCAAGTCGGCCTGCAACGGTCCATGTGCGACGAACTGGCCGGTGCTGAAGGCCGAGGCGGGCGACGCCGCCGGTGACGGCTACACCATCATCACGCGCGACGACGGCTCCAGGCAATGGGCCTACAAGGGCAAGCCGCTCTACACCTTCGCCAAGGACCAGAAGCCCGGCGACATCACCGGCGACGGCTTCTTGAACGGCGCCTGGCATCTGGCGACGCCGTAACGGCGCTCTGCGCAAACACGGTGCGTCGGCCGTTGCACGCGACAGCCGACGTATTGCCGCGCCGTTATCTCGGATATTCGAGCTGCATCGCGACGAAGTCGGCCGTGCGCGGCCCGTAGCGCGCATCGATGGATTGCAGCGTCTGGTCCAGCGCTCGCGCCGGCGGCAGGTCGACGGCGGCCGGCGGCGTCTGCTGTGTCGGCCAGTCGGCCGCGATCCTGTCCGGCAGGATGCGGAGGCCGCTGCGGCTTGTCCGCGCCTCTGCCGTGGCGGCGAAGGTGATGGCGTGCGAGCGGTAGGTGCGCGACCAAGCATCGGCGATCAGCGCAAGTGACACCTCGTCGATATCATGCGTCAGCGCGATTCCGAGTTGCTCGCGGTTCCAGAATGCGAGCGTGTTGGCGATCGCCGTCAGCGCAAAGGGGCGTGTGAACCGGAAGGCCTCGCTGCGGTGGCGCGCATCCCATTCCGCAAGTCCGATGTCGCTGGCGACGGCTAGCGCCTTGGCGCGGCCGGCAATGGCCTCGACCAGGGTCAGGGCCATCGGCATGGACGCGGTGATGCCGGTCGTCGTCGCGACGCCGCGGTCGACCACCAGCCTGCGGTCCGCGACATAGCGGATCGCGGGATGCTTTTGCAGATCGCGCACGGAATACCAGTGCGTGGTGGCCTGGCGGCCGTCAAGCAGTCCGGTATTGGCAACGACCTTGGCGCCGACGCAGACGCCGATCACGATCGCGCCCTTGCTGGCCTGGCTCTTGATCCACTGCAGGGCCACGGCATCGTCTTCGCGGCTCATCGCCGGCACGATGACGTAATCCGCGCCGTCGGGATGCGCGGCGTCGAACTCGGCGATCGTCGCGTGCGGCTGCACCTTCAACGCGGGATAGAGTGCGACGGGTCCGGGCTGCGTTCCCAATGTGAGGACGTCGGCGACATCGGCGCGCGCGAGGATGCCGTACGGCATCAGATAGTCGGTGGTCTCGGTCATGTCGTTGATACCGACGATCGCGATCAGGGGACGTTTGCGCTTTGGCGGTTTCAACGCCGCAAGCGTTGCCTCGGTCTCGTCTTTGGATATCGCAGGCGCGGTTCCCTGGGCCGGCGATCCAGGCAGCAGGAACAGCCAGGTTCCGCCGATCGCCGCCAGCAGTGCCACGCAGCCGACGCCGCTCAACGTCAGAATGCGCCCTATCATGATGATGTCACCCGATCCTCGTTGCTTCACGCGAGGCGGAAGCTAACCGTTGGCAACGACGTCAGGAATGACGCAGATCCAGCAAAAACGGCCATCCGCATGCGCGTTGATGTGTCGCGCGTCGCGCGGCGGAGACTATCTCAGGCCCTCATACACCATCAGCCCGCGTGCGATCTGCAATTTGCGGATGGCGCGCGGCAGGAGTTTCTCCGGCTGGTGCAGATAGCGCCAGGAGGTGAGGGTGAAGGCGGAGAGCGAGCCGCATTCGTCGTCGAACGGCGCGAGCACGCCTGTCACGCTCACCGGCGTGTGCGGGCGGGCGTTGAAGGGGAGCAGCAGCAGTTCGAGATGCGCCCTGCTGCCGTCCTCGCGCACCGCGCTGATGCCGGCGATCGCGCCGAGCGTCTCGTCGGCGACGATTGTCGCAATCTCCTCGATCTCGATGCGGCTCGCATCGGCGAACAACGCCGCGAAGCTCTGGTCCTTGAGGTCTGTTCCTGCGAGCGCGCAGACGCGCGTGCCGGCGACGCGAAACGGGAAACCGAGGTTCGGCTCGCAGGACAGCACGAAGATGTCGCCGAGCAGGCCGCGGACCGCAGCCGGGTCGATGTCGGCCCGGTCAGGGGCTCGCGCAGTGCCGCGCTTCTCGTTCCAATACGCGAAGAACGCGCGGCTCGACGGATGTTTCATGATTGAACGCTCGCCCGGGGGCGCCACCTCACGGGACAAACCTGTCCCGCTTCAGTGCACCCGCGATCCCTTCTCTTGTTGTGCAGGAGGGGATTTGCAGCGTCCATGCCGCAGCGGCGATTTCGGCCCTCTTGTGCCTGCCTTTGCGTCGTTAACGTTAAATTAACTATGCGCTTTGTGCCGGCCGCGCGCCTGCTATGGTGACCGCGATCGCAAGCCTCGCCGCTTTCTCCAGGTTCTCGGCAAGGCCTGTACACAGGGCGTCAAACAGTTTGGTCACGGGCCGCGGGGAGGGGTGGGGATACTCCTTATCTCTCGGCCACCGGAAGACCGACACGGACAGGCAGGGCTTCCCAGGGCCCTGCCTTTTCCGTTTGTGCACTTGCGCAGGGACGGTAAAGGCGACTATCTCCAAGCCTACCGCTCCGATCGCGCCTGAAAGCGAAGCTGCCTTGGATTCCCCGCAAGATTCGTCACCGGACGTGCCCGCCGTCGTCGAGGAGGCTCCGCGCGAGCCGATCCTGACGCTGCCCGCGGCGCTGACCGCCTATATCCTGCTTTTGGCGGTGATCCATCTGCGGGTGCTGCTGCCGCCGGAGCTCGAGAACTGGACCATCGACGTGTTCGGCTTCATCCCGAAGCGCTACGATTCCTCGCTGCTCAATTTGCAGATCCCGGGCGGGGCGGGTGCGAAGGTCTGGACTTTCGTCACCTATTCGCTGCTGCACGCCAATCTGACCCATCTCGGCTTCAACGTGCTGTGGCTGCTGCCGTTCGGCAGCGCGCTGGCGCGGCGCTTCGGCGCGGTCAGGTTCTTCGTCTTCCTGGCGGTGACGGCGGCGGCCGGCGCGCTCGCCCATCTCGTCACCCACGAGCATGCGGTGGCCCCGATGATCGGCGCCTCGGCCTCGGTGTCGGGCGCGATGGCAGCCGCAATCCGCTTCGCCTTCGTCCGCGGCAGCTTCCTGTCGTTCAGCCGCTCGGACGCCGATACCGCCGCAAGAGTTCCGGCGCTGCCGCTGTCGCGCGCGCTCCGCGACGGGCGGGTGATCGGCTTCCTCAGCGTTTGGTTCGGCGTCAACATCATCTTCGGCGTCGGCGCGATCGGGATCGATTCCGAAACCACGAGCGTCGCCTGGCAGGCGCATATCGGCGGCTTCTTTGCCGGCCTGTTGCTGTTCGCACTGTTCGATCCCGTGCCGCGCGTCCGAAGCGATGCTGCGGATGCGTCATCACAGGACATTTCAAACCGTATTTGAAGCGGCGCTTGCGGCGCGGCCCGAATTCATCCATCATCCCCGAGAACAATGTTCCGAAGCCGCAAGCTGACAGCGGCGATGCTTCGCAACGCGCCTGAGCGTGAAACCGGCGCCAAAACTGTTAGTTGAAGACTCGAAGAACAAGTGCGGATCGCCTCAAGGGCGGACGGCTCCGATTCAGGGAGGCTGCAATGACGGTACGTTCCATTCTGAACACCAAGGGGCACCAGATCGTGAGCGTCGAGCCCGACGCCAAGCTGGCCGCCACGATCAAGCTGCTCGGTGAGAAGAAGATCGGCGCGGTGCTGGTGATGAACCAGAGCCGGCTCGAGGGCATCCTGTCGGAGCGCGACATTGTGCGCGTGCTCGGAGAGCGCGGCGCCGGCGTGCTGGAGGCCCCGGTCTCAGAGGTCATGACGCGCAAGGTCGTGACCTGCAAGGAGACCGACACCGTGGCCGAGCTCATGGAGATGATGACGTCGGGCAAGTTCCGCCATCTGCCCGTGATCGACAACGGCAAGGTGGTCGGCCTGATCTCGATCGGCGACATCGTCAAGCGCCGGGTCCAGGAATACGAGTCGGAGCAGGAAGCCCTGCGCGACTACATCAAGACGGCCTGACCGGCCTCATAGCTGGCCTCATTCCTGTGCTTTCGGCGCGGTGCCCTCGGGCGCCGGCGCCAGCACATGGATGGCCTCCTGGATCGAATCCAGCGCGCGCTCGGCTGCGCGGGTGCCGAAGGCGATGAGGTCATCGGCGCGGTGGAAGTCGAACCAGCCGATCTGGCCGACCCGCGGCGTGATCAGCATGTCAGGCGGATCGCCGGCAAGACGGGCGCGGGTGATGCGGTCCTGCATGATGTTGAAGGCATCGACCATCACCGAGGAGATGCCGGGCCGGCCGCCGCCGCCGAAGAACTCGCGCTTGACGGTTTTCTCCGGCGAGAACAACCGCGGAAAGCGCCGCTTGACCGTCGTCTCCCCGGCCACGGGCGCCACCGTCTCCGGCATCGCGCCGTGCGAATAGATCGTCGTGGAATGGGTGAAGATGTCGCTGGAAAGGTTTGCGGCGATGACGATTTCGGCACCGAGCGCACGGGCGGCCGAAACCGGCACCGGATTGACCAGCGCGCCGTCGACCAGCCAGCGGTCGCCGATCAGCACCGGCGCGAAAATGCCGGGCAGCGCATAGGAGGCGCGCATCGCGTTGACCACGCGGCCGCGCGTCAGCCAGATCTCGTGGCCGGTGCGGACCTCGGTCGCCACGGCCGCGAACTTGATCGGAAGGTCCTCGATCTGGGTTTGGCCGCAGGCCTCCTCGAGCCGGATTGCGAGCTTCTCGCCGCCGATCAGCCCGGAGCCGTTGAGGCGGATGTCGAGATAGCCGAGGATGTTGCGCATGCCTTGCAGGCTGCGGCCCCATTCTTCCAGCGTGTCGAGCTGGCCGGCCGCATAGAGGCCGCCGACCACGGCGCCGATCGAGGTGCCGACCACGACGTCAGGCACGATGCCGTTGGCGAGCAGGGTCCTGATGATGCCGATATGGGCGAAGCCGCGCGCCGCGCCGCCGCCGAGGGCAAGGCCGATGACCGGCCGGCGAATGCTGCCGAGCCCCACTTTCTCGCCATTGGAGCCTCGACCCTTCAATCTGTCCAGCACCGAAACCCTCCTACGCCGAGGCCCGCCCGCACACCAGACTAGGCACCGCTCTTGCGCTCCGCCATATCAGGGGTGAAGCATGGTTTATGCCGCTTTGCGAAGGGCACGGGGCAGGAGTATGGCGAGGGATGGTCGGCTCTGGGGTAATCACGTAAGCGTCAATCGGGTTCCAGCGATCGTGCGCGGGGCGGGCCGTATTTGCTGGGGTTTCAGAGGCTTGAATTTGCCGCGTTTTCGGTGAAAGCAGGGGGCATGACACGCGGGGGTGACGGCATCATCGGATGGCGGCGCAGCGGCAGGCTGCTGCCGGCGCTGATCCTTGCCGCGTGCTTCGTTACCTCAGGCCAAAATACTGCGCAGGCGCAGCTTTTCTCCGATCGTCCGCCGCCGGTGCCGCCGGCATCGGTGCCCGACCCCGGCGGCGCCGTCAGCCTGGCACCGCCCTCCGGGCCGGGCGCGGGACCTCCGAGCCTGCCGCCGACCCTGATGCAGCCCGCTACGCCCAGCATGCCGCCGCCCGCGGTCACGACCGTGCCGCCGGCCGCCCCGCTGAACGCGGCCGTGCCCGGACAGGGCGTGCTGTCGCTGACCGCGAAATACGGCAAGGATTCAGCCCCCATTACCAGTGGCCTGGTCTGGCGCGTGTTCACCGACCGTCCCGACGAGAACGGCACCTTCAAGCTGATCCGCGAGGACCGCAACGCCGCGCCCAACATCGTGCTGCCGCCGGGCAATTACGTCGTGCACGTCGCCTTCGGCCTCGTCAGCGCGGTGCGCACCGTCAGCCTGAAGGCCGAGACCGACCGCGAATCCTTCGTGCTGCCGGCCGGCGGCCTGCGCATCGAGGGCCGCGTCGGCACCAGCCGCATTCCGCAGAACCAGATCTCGTTCGCGATCTACAAGGGCAGCCAGTTCGAGTCCGGCGAGCGCGCCTCGCTGGTGCCGAACGTCGCCGCCGGTGACGTCGTGCTGATTCCGGAGGGCACCTATTACATCGTCTCCAACTACGGCGACGCCAATTCGGTGGTGCGCTCGGACATCCGCGTCCAGGCCGGCAAGCTCACCGACGTCACCATCACCCACCGCGCTGCGGTCATCACCCTCAAGCTGGTCAGCGACAGGGGCGGCGAGGCGCTCGCCAACACCGCCTGGTCGGTGCTGACCCCGGGCGGCGACGTCATCAAGGAATCGATCGGCGCGTTCCCGCGCGTCGTGCTCTCCGAAGGCGAATACCGCGCCATCGCCAAGAACGAGGGCAAGGTCTACGAGCGCGGCTTCAACGTCGTCAACGGCGTCGACGGCGAAGTCGAAGTCGTCGCGCGGTAGAGCCCGGGCGGCGGTGCCTGCAGCAGGCGCCTGACTCGACGCACCGCGCGATCGTTCTCATCCAGCGCACGGACATGCATCTCTCGTTACCGCCAAGTCCGTTTTGCCGCCAGGTCCGTTCTGGGTGCTGGGAGCAACCGGCTCTTTGCCACGCCCGTTGTTTCGCCAAAGGGCCCCTTGGGGCGGAGGAAACACCGCTGATCAGGGCTTATTCCCGCACCTGCGGCTTCATCACACTCCGGTGGGCGATACGAATTTCCGATCATCAATTTTATTCTCTTTCCACCGCGCTGGGTTATATGTCGGGCATCCATCTAATGGGGGTAGCCGGAGCAGACTTGTGCGTCTGCGAGACCGGCAAGGAGCAGGGACCAAGCCCGTCGGCATGTTCGAAGTGATCCTTACCAGGCGCAAGCGGTTTGGCTGGCGGTGGCAGGTGTGCGACCAGTCCGGCAAGATATTTGCCGATGGTTTCGAGCGCACCCGGCCGTCTGCCAAATATCAAGGCGAGCGCGCGTTGTTCTTTCTGTTGTCGCAGGCCTATCTGCGCAACCGCTCCGCCGCGTCCAGCGAGGACTAGCGGAACCAACGGGCTACGGGCTCGCCTAGACATCGACGACCAGCTTGCCCTTCGCCGCGTGATCGCGGATCAGCACATAGGCGTTGCCGACATTCTCCAGCGTAAAACGCCTGGGATCGAGCATCGGCACCAACTTGCCCGCCTCCACCAGGCGCGTCGCCTCCATCATGATCTCCCCATGATGCGCGCGCCCTTCGCCCGACAGCAGCGGCAGCAGCGTGAACACGCCGGAATATGTTGCGGCGCGGAACGACAGCGGCGCAAGCGCGTGCGTCCCCCAGCCGAGCGCACTCACCACATGGCCGAAGCGACGCACCGCTTCAAAGGAGGCGTCGAGGACCTTGCCGCCGACGGTGTCGTAGACGACATCGAAGCCGCGGCCGCCGGTATGCTGCGCAACATAGGTTTCGACCGGGGTGTTGCGGTCGATGAACACCGCGCCAAAACCTTCGATCGTGGCGCGCTGCGCCGCCGAGCCGGCTGCGAACACGTCCGCTCCGAAAGCGCGCGCGATCTGGATCGCGACATGGCCGACGCCGCCGGCGCCGCCATGAATCAACACCTTCTGGCCGGCCTCCAGCGACGCGCGGTCGATCAGGCCTTCCCAGGCCGTGATGAAGATCAGGGGCAGGGCTGCCGCTTCCCGCATGCTGAGATTGGCGGGCTTCTGCGCCAGCAGGTCGGCATCGACAGCGGCGAACTCGGCCAGCGATCCCTGCACGCCGCCGACGCCTCCGGTCATGCCATAGACTTCATCGCCCGGCTTGAACCGCGTCACCTCGTGTCCAGCCTGCTCGACCACGCCTGCGAGATCGATCCCGGCAATTGCAGGCAGCGGATGCCGCGCATGCGGCGCCGCGCCGGCATGGATCTTGGTGTCGAGCGGATTGACCCCGCTCGCGCGCACCCTGACCAGCACCTCGCGCGGGCCGATTCCGGGCGTGGAGATGGTTGAGAGCCGCAGCGGCGCGTTGTGCGCCTCCAGCACGGCTGCACGCATTGTCGATCGTTTGGTCATGATCGTTCTGCTCCGGTTGTTCCCCCCAATATGCCCATAAATTTTTGCATGGAAAGCAACGACGATGTACGATCACTGTGCATTATTGCATGAGGCATCCGATGGACTGGAGCGATCTGCGCATCTTCCTGGCGATCGCGCGCGAAGGCACGCTCGGGGCTGCGGCGCGAAAGATCGGCCAGACCCAGCCGACCATGGGCCGGCGGCTTCGCGCGCTCGAACAGGCGTTGGGACAGACGCTCTTCCAGCGGACCGCCGACGGCTTTGTCCTCACTGACGAGGGCACCGCGGTGCTGCGCCACGCCGAGCGGATCGAGGAGGAAGCGCTCGCGCTTCAACGTCACGCCTCCGGCGCGGAGACGCAGCTCGACGGCCTTTTGCGCCTGTCGTCGTCGGACTGGTTCGGGACGGTGATGCTCTCTCCGGTGATCGCCGCCTTCGGCAAGCGCCATCCGGGGGTGACCGTCGAGCTCCTGACCGATGCGCGCCTCTACAGCCTGCCGCGCCGCGAAGCCGATCTCGTCTTCCGCATCAAGTCGTTTAGCGAGCCCGAGATTATTTCCAGGAAGCTGCTGCACATCCCCTACGCGCTCTATGGCAAGAAGGGCAGCAAGCCGCCGCGCGCCGGCGACGGGCGTGGGGTCCGCGTCGTGACCATGAACGTCGAATTCGCCGACATGCCCGACGCGGTCTGGCTGAAGCGCACGTTGCCCAACGCGGAGGTCGCTTCGCGCAGCAACAACAGGCAGGCGCAGGCCGAGCTCTGCGCGAGCGGCGGGGGATTGGCGGTGCTGCCGCGACCGCTCGGCGACCGCGACCGCCGCCTCGTCGCGCTTGACATCGGTACGTCGCCGCCCGGCCGCGATACCTTCGTCGGCTATCACCGCGACCTCAAGCGCCTGGCTCGCCTGCGCGCGCTGCTGGATCTGGTGATTGAGCGGTTGGCGGGCACGCACCCGTAGCAGCCCGGACGGAGCCAACGACAGGGCTACAATCCCTTGCGTTGCCTGACAGGCGAAACACCTAAACCATCGGTCAAGACGCGTCGCCGAAAATATTCCGCTTTGCCGAAATTCGGAAGCGGCGTATGTATCGCCGCAACCCGGTCCAAGGAAGAGTGGCGTATCGCGATCGTCACGAACGCGGGCCGGGCGGCGGTGGACGCAGGTGACATCGGCGCGAATGGCTTTCGCAGGGCGGGCGACCGTGAGCGGAGGCGTCGCGCACACGACCGGTGTTATCGGCGTACGGCAAAATCGTGTCGTCCTGGCGCCCGGGGTCTGTGCGCCAAGTCTTGCGGTGATGTGTGCTGCCCGACCGGGCACGCGCATCAGCCATCCGCAAGGCGACGGGGGCAATAGTGCATCGCTCCCCGGGGAGAGCACGACATAAGCCGTTCCAACCACTGCGCAGGGAAGGCCGGGATGTCTCCGGTTGCCCTGTTACCCGCTGTGCATGAAGCATACGCAATCTGCTCCTGGCATGGCGGTCGATGGGAGCCAACCGGCTCCCGGTCTTCCCTGCGCCCTCTCTTTCATGAGGGTGAGACAACGAAGCAAAGCTCGGGCGAGATGAGCCGCGAGGATGCGCCCGCATGTTCTTCAATGAAGATGCAAATCGAAAAAGACGCCGTTACCCAAACTCCGTCATTGCGAGGAGCCCTCGCGACGAAGCAATCCAGATTCTTTCCGCGGCGGCAGTCCGGATTGTCTCGCTACACTCGCAATGACGGCGCTGAGCCAGTGCATCCCAACATCACATCTCGTGCCCCGGACGCAGCGCAGCGCCGCTTCAGCGGTGCGCTGCAGAGCCGGGGCCCATGCGACAGCGCGTTGCGGGTTGCGCCACACGTGAGTATCGCCTTTGCACAACTGTCATAGTCTCTAACGCCCACTAACCAACGCCCGACTTAAAACTGTCATAATCGCTGAATGGAACCCGCGCCTGCGCGCTTTTTACACGGCGTTAAGCGCGTCTGCATTGGATGCGCCGGCAAAGTGCGTTGGGGACTGCCATGAATGCCGCGAAGAGGGTGTCGGAAAAACCGGCCGCCGAGATGTTTGACGACATCCCGGTGTTTCTGCGCAAATGGCATGCGGCGTTGAAGCCGGGCGAGCGGCTGCCGCGCTACGAGGACGTGATGCTCGGCAGCCTCGGACGGCTAGCCGACCACATCGCGCTGCTGAAGAACGACGGCGCGCTCGAATTGTCGCGCAGCGGACGTTACGTGCAGAAATGGCTCGGCGAGGAACGCTGGGACATTCCCGTCTCCGAGCTGTCGCCCGATTGTGCCACGGCGCTGTCGGAAGCTTCGGCGTGCGCGCTTGCAAGCGGACGGCCGCATCAGGCGAGCGCGCATTGCGTGCGCGACGGCATGGTCAGGACCTACGACGTACTTGCGCTGCCGACGTCCTCGCGCTGGGGCGCAACGCTGGTCGGCGTCTATGTCAACGAGCGCGGCGCGCAATACAATATCCTCGACGCGATCTTCTCCTCGACCGACGACGCGGTGGTCTCCCTGGCGATGCTGCGCGATGCGGGCGGCAAGCCGTCCGATCTTCAGGTCGTGCATCACAACAAAAGCGCGGACGCGTTGCTGAACGTTGCGAGCGGAGGCCTGTTGTGGCGGCGGATCGGCGAGGGCGGCACGCTGCTGGCCTTGCCCGAGGTGATGGAATTCCTGTTTAAGGCCGTTTTGAGCGGCCGCGGCGAGCAGCTCGAGATCGAGAGCGAGGGACGCTACCTCAGGCTCAGCGCCACCGCCTTCGCCGACGTGGTTTCGCTGACGATCTCCGATGTCACCGCGCTGAAGCGGCGCGATGCCTCGTTCCGCCTGCTGTTCGACAATAACCCGATGCCGATGTGGGTGTTCGACGCGCAGACCAAGGCGTTCCTCAACGTCAACGACGCCGCTGTCCAGCATTACGGCTACAGCCGCGCCACCTTCCTGCGCATGAAGCTGCACGAGATCTGGCCGGAGGACGAGTGGGACAGCCACGCCGAGGCGCTGGAGCGCGTCGGCGACGCCTATCACTCCTCGCGCAACTGGCGGCATCTGCGCGCCGACGGCAGCGAGATCGAGGTACTCACCTTCGGCCGCCGCGTCGCCTTCGACGATCGCGACGGCTACCTGGTGGCGGTGGTCGACATCACCGAGCGGCGCAAGGCCGAGGCCCGCATCGCCCATATGGCGCACCATGACGGGCTGACCGACCTGCCGAACCGCGAACACTTCCAGGAGCGCCTGAAGCAGGCGCTGGCGCAGGCCGATGGAAAACGGGTCGGCGTGCTCTATATGGATCTCGACCTGTTCAAGAACATCAACGATTCCTTCGGTCATCCGGTGGGCGACCGCCTGCTGAAGCAGGTCGCCGAGCGCCTGACCACCGCCGTCCGCGGCGCCAATCTCGCGGCGCGGCTCGGCGGTGACGAGTTCGCCGTCATTCTGGCCGCCGACGTCTCGCCGAACGAGGCCAGCGCCTGCGCGTCCCTGCTGATCGACATGGTGAAGGCTCCTTATGATCTCGACGGACAGGAGATGGTGATCGGCGCCAGCATCGGCATCGCGCTGTCGCCGGGCGACGGCACGACGCCGGAAGAGTTGATGCGCAATGCCGACATGGCGCTGTACCGGGCGAAATCCGAAGGCGGTGGCGTGCACCACTTCTTCGAGCGTGAGATGGACCTCCAGGCGCAGAGGCGCCGCGACATGGAGCTCGACCTTCGTCGAGCGTTCGCCAATGGCGAGTTCGAGCTGCACTATCAGCCGCTGGTGTCGATCGCCTCCGACCGCATCTCCGGCTTCGAGTCGCTGCTGCGGTGGCGCCACCCGGACAAAGGCATGATCTCTCCGACGGAGTTCATCCCCGTTGCCGAGGATATCGGCCTCATCATCCAGCTCGGCGAGTGGGTGCTGCGCGAAGCCTGTGCCGAGGCCGTCAAATGGCCCGCCGAGGTCAAGGTCGCGGTCAATCTGTCGCCGGCGCAGTTCCGCAGCCGCAACCTGGTTCAGATCGTGATCTCGGCCTTGGCGCAGTCCGGCCTATCGCCGACGCGGCTCGAGCTCGAGATCACGGAGTCGATCTTTCTGGCCGAGACCGATGCCAATCTCGCGATCCTGCATCAGTTGCGCGAGCTCGGCGTCGGCATTTCCATGGACGATTTCGGCACCGGCTATTCCAGCCTGAGCTATCTCCGCAGCTTTCCATTCGACAAGATCAAGATCGACCGCTCCTTCGTCAAGGATCTGGCGCAGCGGCCCGACTGCGGCGCGATCGTGCGCGCGATCTCCGGGCTCGGCCGCAGCCTCAACATCACCACGACCGCGGAGGGCGTGGAGACCGAAGATCAGCTCGACTGGCTGCGCGCCGAAGGCTGCAACGAGGTGCAGGGATTTCTGTTCAGCGCCGCGCGGCCCGCGGCCGAGATCGGAAAGCTCCTCGCCGATTTCGGCGAGCGCACCTCACGGGCGGCGTAGTGCGGGCGGGTAGCAGTCGTAGACAAGCGCCTTGAACGCGGGCGTGATGCGGCTGCGTTCGTTCTGGGTCTGTTGCATCATGAGGTAGACCATGTCGAGCTTGGGATCGACGCCGAAATAGGTGCCGCTGCCGGAGTCCCATTTCAATTCGCCGAGCGAGCCCGGCGGCGGCGGCTTCGCGTTGCCGGGATCGGTCCGCACCGCAAGGCCGTAGCCATAGCCGAAGCCGTCGCCCGGGAAATAGAAATAGTCGCGTGCGACGCCGGAGCCCGGCCCGATGTGATCGGTCGTCATGGCCTTGAACGCGGCCGGGCTGAGGTAGCGCCTGCCCGCGAGCTCGCCGCCGTTGAGCAGCATTTGCGAGAAGCGTTGATAGTCGGTGATGGTCGAGAGCAGGCCTCCGCCGCCGGATTGCCATTCGGGATGGTCGAGGCGCTCGCGTTCGCCGGCAAGCAGGATGAAATCGTTCGGCAGCGGCCGCGCCATCCGCGCAAGCTCGTCCTCGGTCGCGAGCACGAATTTGGTGCTGTTCATGCCGAGCGGGTCGAAGATGCGCTGCTTCAGGAATTGATACAGCGTCTGGCCCGAGACGATCTCGATGACGCTGCCGAGCACGTCGGTGGAATGGCCGTAGCGCCACAGCGTTCCAGGCTGTCGTGCCAGCGGCAGCCTGGCAATCCGGTCGGCGAATTCCCTGTTGTTGAAGTGACCTTCGAAGATGTCGGCCTTCTTGTAGGCCTGCTCGACCCATTCGGCTCCGATATAGTCGTAGCTGATGCCGGAGGTTTGCCGCAGCAGATCCTCGATGTTGACGGGACGGACCGACGGCACGAGGTCAAGTTCCAGCTTGCCGTCTGGCTCGGTGACCTGAAGGCCCACCTTGGTCTTGGCAAAGAGGGGGACGTATTTGGATACGGGGTCGGTGAGCGCAAGCTTGCCCTCGTCGATCAGCATCATCGCGCCAAGGCACGTGATCGGCTTGGTCATGGAGTGGATGGCGAAGATCGTGTCCGGCGTCATGGCGAGGCCGGTCCTGGTGTCCCGCACGCCGAAGGTCTTCAGATAGACCGGCTTGCCGTGCTGCTGGATGAGGATCACCGCGCCCGGCAGTCGGCCGCTCGTCACCTCGTTGTCGAAATACGCCGTGATGCGGTCGAGCCCCTCGGACGAGGGAGCGGGAATATCGCCGGCCCGGCTTCGCACCATCGAGCCGGCGAGCATTGCGGCCCCGACAAGAAATTCACGCCGTCGCATCCGGGCTTCCTCCCTCGCCGGGATCAAAGCCGCACTACGTTTGGGGCGTCAACAAGCCTTCGATTAGAAGCGCGTCACAATTTCCGAAAGGCACGGTCGCGGACGGTCCTCGCTCGGCTTGGTCGGCATGCCGATATGGACGAGGCCGGCGAGCTTCTCGTCTGGCTTGAGGCCGAGCCCATCAAGCACGTCGCGATCGAAGGCGAACCAGCCGGTCAGCCAGCAGGCGCCGTAGCCGAGCGCGGTGGCGGCCGTGACGATGTTCATGGCGCTGGCACCTGCCGACAATTCCTGCTCGAACGCCGGCACCTTCGGATGCGGCTTGGTGAAGCTGACGATGCCGATCACCAATGGCGCATCGGTGAGGCGGTTGCGCTCGATCTCGACGTCGGCCGCTGGCGCGCCCGGATTCTTCCGGGCGAAGACCTTCGCGATCACCTCGCCGGCGCGCTGGCGGGCATCGCCCTCGAAGATGATGAAGCGCCAGGGGGCGAGCTTGCCGTGATCGGGCACGCGCGCGCCGATGGTGAGGATCGTCTCGAGCTCGGCCGGCGAAGGGCCGGGCCCGGTCATTTCGCGCGGCTTGACAGAGCGGCGGGTCTTCAGAAGTTCGATGGCGTCGGGCACTGCGATATCCTCTTCGGCTGGTCGTCGGGCGTGCCATGCCGAGATAGGCATGCACGCCCGCAACCGGAAGCGAATTTAGATCGATTTCAGGGATCAGACGCCGCCGCGCGCCCTCCGGACATCCGGCGGGGTCGCCTCGTCGACCAGCGCGGCGATGGCCTCGGCCGTCGTCATCACCTTCTGGCCGTCGCTGCCGAGCCGGCGGACCGAGACCGAATGCGTCTCGGCTTCCTTCTTGCCGACGACGAGCAGCGCCGGGACCTTGGCCAGCGAGTGCTCGCGGACCTTGTAGTTGATCTTCTCGTTGCGCAGGTCGATCTCGACGCGAAGCCCTGCGCGGCGCGCCTGCTCCAGCACCTGCTTGGCGTACTCGTCGCCTTCCGAGGTGATGGTCGTGACCACCGCCTGCACCGGCGAGAGCCAGAGCGGGAAATTGCCGGCATAGTGCTCGATCAGGATGCCGATATAGCGCTCCATCGAGCCGCAGATCGCGCGGTGCACCATCACCGGCGGCTTCTTGCCGCCGTCATGGTCGATGTAGAACGCGCCGAACCGCTCCGGCAGGTTGAAGTCCACCTGCGTGGTGCCGCACTGCCAGTCGCGGCCGATGGCATCGCGCAGAACATATTCGAACTTCGGCCCGTAGAAGGCGCCTTCGCCGGGATTGATCTCGGTCTTGATGTGATTGTTCTGCGACTGGATCTCGCGCAGCACGGTGGCCATCACGCGCTCGGCGTGATCCCACATCTCATCGGTGCCGACACGTTTCTCCGGCCGGGTCGAGAGCTTCACCGTGAGATCGCCGGTGAAGCCGAAGTCCGCATAGGTCGACAGGATGAGATCGTTGATCTTCAGGCACTCGTCGGCGAGCTGGTCCTCGGTGCAGAAGACGTGCGCGTCGTCCTGGGTGAAGCCTCGCACGCGCATCAGGCCGTGCATGGCACCGGACGGTTCATAGCGATGCACCACGCCGAACTCGGCAAGCCGCAAGGGCAGGTCGCGGTAGCTCTTCAAGCCATGCTTGAAGATCTGCACGTGACCCGGGCAGTTCATCGGCTTCAGCGCAAACCAGCGCTTGTCCTCGGCCTCGTCGCCGGCCGACTGCGCCGCGAACATGTTCTCGCGATACCAGCCCCAATGGCCCGAGGTCTCCCACAGCACCTTGTCGAGGATCTGCGGCGCGTTGACCTCGTTGTAGTCGCCGGTCAGACGGCGGCGCATGTAGGCGATCAGCTGCTGGAAGATGGTCCAGCCCTTCGGGTGCCAGAACACGACGCCCGGCCCCTCCTCCTGGAAGTGGAAGAGGTCGAGCTCGCGCCCGAGCTTGCGATGGTCGCGCTTCTCGGCTTCCTCGATCTGCTTGAGGTAAGCGTCCAGATCCTCCTGCTTGGCGAACGCCGTGCCGTAGATGCGGGTCAGCATCGGGTTGTTGCTGTCGCCGCGCCAATAGGCGCCGGCGACCTTCATCAATTTGAAGGCATTGCCGACCTTGCCGGTCGAGGTCATGTGCGGGCCGCGGCAGAGATCGAACCAGTCGCCCTGGTAGTAGATCTTGATCGGCTCGTTGCCGGGAATGGCGTCGACCAGTTCGACCTTGAATGCCTCGCCCTTGTCGCGGAACACCTGCTTGGTCTTCTCGCGATCCCAAACCTCTTTCGTGAACGGTTTGTCGCGCGCGATGATCTCGCGCATCTTCTTCTCGATCGCGGCAAAGTCTTCCGGCGTGAACGGCTCGTTGCGGAAGAAGTCGTAGTAAAAGCCGTTCTCGATCACGGGACCGATGGTGACCTGGGTGCCCGGCCACAGCGTCTGCACGGCTTCGGCCAGCACGTGTGCGCAGTCGTGGCGGATCAATTCGAGCGCGCGCGGATCGTCGCGATTGACGAACTCGATCTTTGCGTCATCCTCGATCGGGTCGTTGAGATCGGCGACCACGCCATCGAGCGCCATCGCAACCGTGCGCTTGGCCAGCGACGGCGAGATGCCCTTGACGATCTCGAGGCCGGTGATGCTCTTCTCGAATTGGCGCTGGGCGCCGTCGGGGAAGGTGAGGGTGACTTTGGCGGCAGGGGTCACGGGCTTCAGATTGGACAGGCTGTACTGGAAGCCGGACTCGGATTTTGGCTGGTCGGTCATGCTTTTCTCCTGAGGCTCACTCCTGCGAACGAACGCAGGTAAGCGGGAACGAGCGATATATCAGGCGATTCGGCCTGCGCAATCCGGCAAATCCAAGAAAGTGACGCGCAAAAGCCGGGACATTGCACCAACTATTTCGAGCAACGCCCTTCAACTGGCCGCAAGCCTGCTCTACATGCACTTGCATGGAAAAAAGCCCCGCCGCCGGCCGTTTCGCGCCCACCGCCCTGATGCTCGGCAATCTCGTCACCGGCTGCTCGGTGCTCGCGCCGGCGGGCATGCTGCCGGAATTGGCGACGGGACTTGAGGTCAGCATCTATGCGGCCGGGCTCCTGATCACGTTCGGCGCGGTCACGCTGTGCATCGGCTCGCCGCTGACGGCCTGGCTCACCAGCCGCATCGAACGGAGGATGCTGCTCGCGACGACGCTTGCGGTGCTCGCCTTCGGCAATCTCGCGTCAGCCTTTGCGCCCGACTACGCGAGCCTCCTTGTCATTCGCCTCGTGATGCTCGCGGTCGGCGCGCTCTACACGCCGCAGGCAGCCGGCACGGCGGCGCTGATCGTGCCGGCGGAACGGCGCGGCAGCACCATTGCGTACATTTTCCTTGGCTGGTCGCTGGCAGCCGCCGTCGGCCTGCCGCTGATCACCATCATCGCCAGCCGCTATGGCTGGCGCGCGGCCTATGGCGGGATCGGCGTGCTCGGCTGCATCAGCTTGCTGCTGTTGCTGCTGCGTCTTCCGGCGGGCCTGAAGGGCGCACCGGTGGATCTGAAGACATGGGCCGCAGTCGGCCGGAGCAGGACGATCCTGCTGCTGCTTGCGATCACGATGTTGCAGATGTCGGGGCAGTTCGTCGTGTTCACCTACATGGGGCCGCTGCTCAACAAGCTCCCCGGCGCCGGTGCCGATGCGATCGGCATGGTGTTCGCGCTTTACGGCGTCTGCGGTTTGCTTGGCGTTGTCATCGCGACCCGCATCGTCGACACCTCGGGGCCCTATCGCACCTCGCTGCTGTTCACCTGCCTGCTGCTTGCCGGGATTACCGGCTGGGCGCTCGGCGCCGGCTCGCTCGTCTTGATGACGGGCGCGGTCGCGACCTGGGGCCTTGGTTTCGCCTCGACCAATTCGATGCAGCAGGTGCGGCTGGTCGCGGCTGCGCCGCCGCTGGCATCGGCGACCGTCGCGCTCAATACCTCGGTCCTCTATATCGGCCAGGCCGTCGGCTCCGCCATCGGTGGGCTGCTGTTTGCCCACGAGTTCTTGCATATGCTCGGCTTCGTCGCGGTCGGTTTCGTCGTATTGGCACTGATCCTGGTGGTCCTGACCCGGCCCCGGTCGACGGCTGCCGCCACCGCCTGAACGCCGCGTTTCATATACGCAAGGCGCTTGGCAAACGGCGCGCGGGGGCGCTAGAAGGCCGGGATGGGGACCAAAGAGAGTTGACTGAAATGAGGATGATTCTGGCGGTTGCCGCGGTGCTCTATTCAGCCTCCGCATTTGCGCAAACCGAGAAGCCACCGATGGTCGGGGACAAGCCGCTGGTGCAGGTCAAGCCCAAGGGGACCAACGAGGCCGCGGCCAAGCCCGCCGCGGCAGCGAAGGGCAAGCCGCAGTCGATTGCCGTCCGGCTCCAGGCCTGCCTCGAGATCGACGACGGCACCAAGGATCGCCTCAACTGCTATGACGCCGTGATCCCGCCGGCGCCGAAGCCGAAGCCGGCGAAGGCCAAGGGCTACGCTGATTGCCGATTCTTCAAGGAAGAGGACGAGCGGCTGGCCTGCTTCAACGGCTTTGCCGAGAGCATTCCGAAGCTGCCCAAGAACTGATATTCGCGGGGCGAAGGCTCGGCTGCCGATCGGGCTAAGCAATACAGGCTTAGCGGCTCGGTGATGGATTGGTCGAGGCGACGCGCGCGAGCGCGAGCGACGGCGTTGTCGACATCTTCACCAGTACGTCCTTGAGCGGATCCCGCGTCCAGGCGCGGGTCACGTAATCACGATGGGTGATGCCGTCGCCGGTCTCCACGAACACCACGCTGCCGGGACGGAGCGGCCCGTCCATGTCCTCGGCGACGCTGATGCCCTTCTGCCGCAGCATGCTCATCAGCTCGCGGTCGCGCCGCGCCGTGTAGCGGGTGTAGGAACTGACGAAGAAGCCGGAACGGTGGCTCTCGATCCAGGACGCGAACTTGTCCAGTTCGCCGTAGACGGCGTCGAGCAGCACCACGCCGCGGACGCGGTCGCTGATGCCGCCGACCTCCAGGCTCCAGGCCGCCGGCAGGAAGCCACCGCTGTAGCCGACGATCACGATCGGCATGTTGGCGAAGGCGCGCGCACTGTTGGGATCGCCGGTGAGGCGGGCGAGATGGTCGGCCGATTCCGCCATGAAGCGGTTGAACCCGCCCGGTTGCCAGAACTTGCCGGCGCTGGAATCGGCGGCATTGACCGCCATTTGCGGTGCAAGGAGCACGGCATTGGCGCCGGAATCGGTGATCTGCTTGGGCACCAGCTGGCGGTCGCGTACGTCGCGTTCGAGCGTTGCGCCATTGCCGTGGAAGAACACCACGATCACGCCCGGCTTGCGCACGTCGAAATGCTCGGGCACGTGCACCAGCACCCGGCTGTCATTGTAGGTCTCGTCCTGCCAGAACACGCGACCGGAAAAGCTGCGGTGGCCGCGGCGTTCGCCCTTGGAAATGTTGAGGAAGGGCGCGTCGGAGGCGGGGTTGTTGCCGAAGTAAGGGAAGGCCGACGACTTCATGCTGACGAGTGTCGTCAGGTCGTCGCGCGCCGGACGCTTGTAGGGGACCTGCGGCTCGAGCGAAGCGACCTTGTAGGACGCTTGCTCCGGCGGCTGTTGCTGAACAGCGCGCTTGGGCGAGAAGTCCGACACCTGCCGCTGCAGGAAGCTTTCGCTCGCCGAGGGAAAGCGCTCCTTGAACTGCGGGGCCGGGAAGCGGTCCTCGAACGTGTCGCCGCTTGCCACTCGCGGGTTGGAGGTTTGCGAATTGGTTTTGGCGACGACCTGGACATTCGCTTGCGAACTCATCGCCAGCGCCGCCGGATCGGGCGCCTGGCTGCATTGAATCAGCGACAGCGACAGCGGCACCAAGGCTGAGATCAGGCCGACGCGGAGCGCGCGACTGCGCGCGCCGGACGTCGTCCGATCGGCACGAAAGTCAGCTGTCAGTGTCGGAACGGCCCCGAACATCCACCCATGACCCCAAGCCACGACATCAAGTCCGTCGGCATACTTTGAGACAATTGAGCCGACTGGCGTTTAGGCGACGTTAAGTATCCGGAGCAACTTCCCCACATCCGGAACGCTCGAAAGGACCATGCAATCGTGTCCTGAATGTGGGGAGGGGGAGCGGGAAATCTCGGGCAAATCCAGGCGTCGTTGTCCAAAAGCGTGATTAGTCGGTGTTTTGGTACCCGCTATCGTTGCCTCATTTAACCCTTGTTAACCCTGCTTGAATTGACTGGGCCGAACTGCACGATGGCCTGCGAGGCGAGACGCCTGAGTTAAAGGACCGCGATGACGGCATCACATGCGGGAACCGCTGCCTGGATGGGCCGGCTGACCGGGGGCGGGGCCGGGATCTCCGTTCCGGTCGCAACCGCCATCGTCGTAGCCGACATGATCGGGGTCGGTGTCTTCACCAGCCTCGGTTTCCAGGTCAAGGACATCCCGTCCGGCTTCTCGATCCTGCTGCTCTGGACCGTCGGCGGTATCGTCGCGCTGTGCGGGGTGTTCGCGTACAGCGAGTTGGGCGCGATGTTTCCGCGCTCGAGCGGCGAGTACAATTTCCTCGGCCGCGCCTATCATCCGGCCTTCGGCTTTCTCGCCGGCTGGGTGTCGGCCACGGTCGGCTTCGCGGCGCCGGTTGCGCTCGCAGCGATGGCGTTCGGCGAATACGCCAAATCGGTTGTCCCCGATCTGCCGCCGATCCCGCTTGCCATCGGCGTGGTGTGGCTGGTCTCGCTCGTGCAACTCACCGGCGTCCGGCACTCCTCGACCTTCCAGCTGATCTCGACCATCCTCAAGGTCGTCCTGATCGTCGCCTTCCTGGTCGCCGGCTTCGTTATTGGCGTGCCGCAGCCGATCGCCTTCACGCCGCAGCCCGGCGATCTCGCCCACATCGTCAGCGCGCCATTCGCGATCGGCCTCGTCTTCGTGATGTATTCCTTCTCGGGCTGGAATGCCGCGACCTACATCATCGGCGAGATGAACACGCCGCAGCAGAGCCTGCCGCGCGCGCTGCTTGCGGGCACGCTGATCGTGCTCGTGCTGTACGTCGCGCTGAACGCGGTCTTTCTCTATTCCACGCCCGTGAGTGCGCTCGCCGGCCAGATCGACGTCGCCAGCGTCGCCGGCAGCGCCATCTTCGGCAGCCTCGGCGGCCGGATCGTCGGCGCCATGATTTGCGTCGGCCTGATCTCCTCGATCAGCGCGATGATGTGGATCGGGCCGCGCGTGATGATGACGATGGGGGAGGACATTCCGGCCCTGCGCGTGTTTTCGAAGCGATCGGTGAGCGGTGCGCCGGCCTATGCCGTCCTGTTCCAGCTCGCCGTCGCCAATCTGTTGTTGTTCACGCGCAGCTTCGAGGCGGTGCTCGACTTCATCCAGTTCGCGCTGCTGTTCTGCTCGTTCTTCACGGTCGCCGGCGTCATCAAGCTGCGCATCACCGATCCCGACTTGCCGCGGCCCTATCGCGCCTGGGGATACCCGTTCACGCCCCTCGTTTTCCTGCTCGTGACCGCGTTCATGATGTACTACCTGTTGACCGAACGGCCGGTGCAGTCGATCGCGGGGATGCTGGTCATGCTCGCGGGCCTGTTGATTTATGCTGTCTTCCGCAGGCGGCCGGTTGCCGCTGGCAATTCATCACACCGCGAATAGAGATGTTTCAGTTCATGAGAATTGCGGCCGTCGCCTTCGCCCTGCTGGCTGCGGTCGTCTCGTCCGCGCATGCTGCCGACGCCAGCTTCGATGACACCGCGCGCTTTCTTGCGGGCATGCAGCCCTCGGCAGACTCGCCACTGGTGCCGCTCACAAAGGATCCGGGCTGGCAGCGCCATGCAAAGTTCTTCGACAACGCCTTCGCTCAGCTCGAACAGCGACAGCTCTCGAAGATCCGCAGCTGGGCCGACGCCAATCTGGCCGCGCCCCGGCCGACCATGTTCTACATGTTCAGCGGCCCGGATTTCCTCTACGCCAATGCATTCTATTCCAAGGCCAGCACCTACGTGCTCGGCGCGCTGGAGCCGGTCGGCGCCGTGCCCGATCTGACGCGGCTGCCGCGAGGTTCTGTCGCCGCCGCGCTCTACAATGTCGAGCGTTCGCTCGGCTCGATCCTGAGCTTCTCCTTTTTCATCACCAAGCAGATGAAGGTCGACCTGCGCGCCAACCAGGTCAACGGCACCTTGCCGATCCTCTATGTCTTTCTCGCGCGCTCCGGCAAGACCATCCGCAATGTCGAGATGATCGCGCTCGACGACAGGGGCGGCATGCATCCGGCTGGCGACAATCCCGGACCGAACGCCACGCGCGGCATTCGCATCACCTTTGCGGGCAGCGATGGGGAAGGGCGTACGCTGTATTATTTCTCGACCGATCTCTCCAATTCCGGCGCTCGCGCCGCAGGTTTCCTGAAGTTCTGCGAGACACTCGGGCCCGGCAACAGCCTGCTCAAGAGCGCGTCCTATCTGCTGCACTCCGGCAACTTCACCGTCGTTCGCGACTGGTTGCTCGCCAACAGTGCCACCATCATCCAGGACGATTCCGGCATTCCGCTCGCGAACTACAATGCGCGGCAATGGCGGTTCTTCCCATTCGGCCGCTATCTCGGCCCCATCGACGAATTCCCCGGCCGCTACCAGGAGCGCTATGCGGCATTGTTCACGCGCGCCCAGCCGATCGATTTCGGCGTCGGCTATCGCTGGCGGATGCACGAATCGAATTTGCTGCTGTCGGTGAAGGTGCCGGGCAGCGAGACCGCGCCGGCCGCGGAAACCACTTCGGCTGCCGAGCCGCCGCCAAAGCCGCCGCGCCCGAAGCGGCTGCGGCCGCCGGAGTCGGTCCCACCGTCACAGGGACGGTTCTTCTGGTTCCGGTAGCTACCAATGCACGCTCTGGCTCGGCACGATGAACGTCGTCGTGCTTGGCTGTGTCGCGAAGCTCCTCGCCAGATACCAACCTGAGCCGAGGACGAGCGCGAGCAGCACGATGACGGCGAGCAGGTCGATGGTTCTGGGATCGTGTCCCCTGTGACCGAAATTCGGACCAGGCCTGAAGTGAAAATGAGGGCTGATTTTCCAGCGCATTGTTGTTTCCTCCCGCGGGAGCATCGAAACAACGCGAGAGGAAAGTGCCGGTTCCGGTCAGGGCGGCGATGCACCAGCGCCGCTGCCTTCATCAGGGTGCATTGACCCCGCGCCAGCGGCCGTAACGCCAGGGCAGATACCAGCGTGCGCCTTGCGGCGCGGCGAGGGGCACGTTGTCGATGCCGGACGTGCCGAAGGGATGGCAGCGGAGCAGGCGCGCGAGCGTCATCCAGCCGCCGGCCCAGAGCCCGAACCGTTCGATCGCCTCATCGCCGTAGACGGAGCATGTTGGCAAGTGCCGGCAGTTGTAACCGACCAGGGGCGACAATGTATGCCGATACAGCCAGATCAGCGCGCGGCCGAATCTGCGCGGCAGCCGGAGCACAGCGGAACTGGAACAGTGCTCGCATGCTGAATGCTTCATGTGCCTTTGCTGCGACGTTAAGCCAGGGGTTGCCCGGTTCCGGCGCAGGGAACCGTAAGCTGTTGTTTGCGCGCCCTATTTTGCGTGCTTTTTGGGAGCAGTGCAGCAAGTATCTCTGGACGATCTGTATTCCCCCGGATACCATTTTTGTGACGTTCATGTGTAGACTCATTGAACGCGCAAAACGGGGCTTGCCTGAATCGCCTTGGGGCTTGGGGAAGGGACCAGTTTGAAAAGTCTGACGTCGCTCAATCTTCGCGGCTGGTTGCTGGTGGGAACCGCCGTCTGTGGAGTCGCGCTGGCTGGCGCCGTTGCGACTTTCGGGTCGTCGGCCCGGGCGGGCAACGCCCTCGAAGAGCGCAAGCTGCCGATGAAGTTCAGCTGGGTCGCCTGCGAGCCGAACTGCCGCGGCTGGGTCAGCGCGGTCGGCATCATCACCGCCGATACGCCAAGGGAATTCGAAGAGTTTTCGCGCGGACGCCAGCTCGGGGGCGCGACCGTCGTGCTCGATTCGAGCGGCGGGTCCGTCAATGACGCGATCACGCTCGGCCGGCGCTTCCGCAATCTCGGGCTTTTGACCACGGTCGGCGTAAGCCTCCGCGGCGGGCCATCGACTCGCCCGGCGGTCGCGCCTGAGGCCTATTGCGAATCCATGTGTGTGTTCCTGCTGCTCGCCGGCAAGAAGCGCTACGTGCCGGAAGCCGCCCATGTCCGGGTCCACCAGATCTGGATGGGCGACCGGGCCGACGACGCCAAGGCGGCGAGCTACAGCGCGCAGGATCTGATGATCGTGGAGCGCGACATCGGCCGGCTCGCCAAATACACATTCGACATGGGGGGCGCCGGCGACTTGCTGTCGCTTGCGCTCAGTGTTCCGCCCTGGGAAGACCTGCACGAGCTCGACGCCGGCGAGCTCAAGCTCACCAATCTGGTCACGACCGAACTCGTGGCCGATGTGCTCCCGCATGTGGATATTTCAGCGCCAGCAATGGCGGAGCTGGCACCGAAGACGCAGGCCAGGTTCGGCGCGGAACCGGAGCAGGCGCAGCCTGCCAAATCGACCAAGACGGCGGAAGCCCTGGTGCCGACGGGTGGCGTGGCCGCGCCGGCTGCGGCGACGCAGAAGTAGGCTCTCCGCGCTGTCATTCCGGGGCGTCGCAACCCGACGAGCCCAGAAGCCAGATGTTCTGGCGCAAGAGTCCCGGCTCACCCTTCGGACGCCACGGAATGACGTCGATCGGGGATCAGCCCTGCGCTGCGGCCGGCTGCTTGGCCTTGGCTTCGATCTGGCCGATGGCGTCAACCACGGCATCGAAGGTGAGAAGCGTCGAGGCATGACGCGCCTTGTAGTCGCGGACCGGCTCGAGGAACTTGATCTCGTCCCATTTGCCTTCAGGAGGCGCACCGTTCTCCTTCAGCATTTTGCGAACGGTTTCGCGTAACTCACGGAGTTCGCTCGCAGTCGAGCCGACCACGTGACTTGCCATGATGGATGAAGAGGCCTGGCCCAAGGCACACGCCTTCACGTCATGCGCGAAGTCGGTGACGGTGTCCCCATTCATCTTCAGGTCGACCTTCACGGTCGATCCGCACAGTTTGGAGTGGGCGGTGGCAGAGGCATCGGGATCCGTCAGCCGCCCGAGGCGCGGAATATTCCCGGCCAGTTCGATGATCCGCTTGTTGTAGATGTCGTTCAGCATGTGATGGAGTCCAACACGTCCACAGCCACTTCCGGGCCGGATCGGCCTTGGCGGGCGCCGTCCACGGTCCTATATAAGGTCGGAACTGGTGGAAAAACAGTCCAGCGGTGCGGTGGCGGTGATCCAGATATGCGCTGCCGGCGTTACGACCTCAGGACTTTCCGCCGAAACTTGTTCTGTTCAGGCGTCCGGCGGCTTGGCCGCCCCGTCTGCCGGTGACACTCCGGCCGCGAGGCCGTCGAACGGAGTCGATATGGACGCTGCAATCAAATCAATCCGCCCCAACAAGCCCTCCGACCGGCAGCCCGAGAGCCGCCCGGCCGAGCTTGATCCTGCCGAATTCCTCGCGGCCGCCGTTCGCGCCGACCAGCCGCGCCCGGCTCGCGCCGAGGCGGAAGCCGCGGTGAAGACGCTGCTCGCCTATATCGGCGAGAACACCGAGCGCGAGGGCCTGCTCGACACGCCGCGCCGGGTCGTCGAGGCTTTCGACGAACTCTATCAGGGCTACCACCAGTGCCCGGCCGAGGTGCTCGACCGTACCTTTGGCGAGACCGCCGGCTATGACGACTTCGTCCTGGTGCGCGACATCGAATTCACCTCGCAGTGCGAGCATCACATGATGCCGTTCTACGGCAAGGCGCACATTGCCTATACGCCGGTGGAACGTGTCGTCGGCCTGTCCAAGCTTGCGCGCCTGACCGACATCTTCGCCCGCAGGCTCCAGACCCAGGAGCACCTGACGGCGCAGATCGCGGCGGCGATCGACGAGGTTCTCAAGCCTCGCGGCGTTGCGGTGCTGATCGAGGCCGAGCATACCTGCATGTCGGTGCGCGGCGTCGCCAAGCATGGCGCTTCCACGTTCACCAGCCGCTTCACCGGCATGTTCCGCGACAACCCCGCGGAGCAGGCCCGTTTCCTGTCCCTGGTGCGAGGCACGCGCTGACCTCGCAAGTAGACTCGCGAGGCTCCTGTGTCCGCTCACTCCCATGAGATCGAAGAAGGTCGCGCCTTCCTGCCCAGGTTCGATGCGAGCGGCCTCGTGACCTGCGTCGCGACCGACGTCGCCACCGGCGACGTGCTCATGGTCGCACACATGAACGAGGAGGCGCTGCGCAAGACGATCGCGACCGGGGATGCCTGGTACTTCAGCCGCTCGCGCAATGCCTTGTGGCGAAAAGGTGAGACCTCGGGTCAGACCCAGCGCGTGGTCGAGATGCGCACCGATTGCGACCAGGACGCGGTCTGGATCCGCGTCGAGCAAGTCGGCGCGGCCTGCCATACCGGGCGCCGGTCCTGCTTCTATCGCAAGGTCGAAGCGGAGGGCAGGGGAGCGAAGCTGGTGTTCGCCGACGCCGAGCAGCTGTTCGATCCGGACGCGGTCTACAAGAAATAACTCGCTGTCATTCCGGGGCGCACCGCAGGTGCGGGCCCGGAATCCATTCGGCCGCGCGCAATGCCTTGCGATGGATTCCGGGCCCGCGCTGCGCGCGCCCCGGAATGACAGTGAGGGCTGAATTAACCCCGCATTAACCATACCTGTCCCACGGTGAGACGGGTGCCGAATTGCCGGCGCCGCTCAATGCCGCGTGGGGCGGGCACTTCATCATGTCGGTCGACAATTCCAGTGCCACGCAGACGGTCGGGCTCGATCCGTCGCGGGCGCGCGTCGCCGGTGCGATCAAGCAGGCCTCGAACATCTCCGGCGTCAGCTTCCAGTACATGCTGACCACAGCCAAGATGGAATCGGATTTCGATCCGACGGCGGGCGCCACCACCTCTTCCGCGCACGGGCTCTACCAGTTCATCGACCAGACCTGGCTTGGCACCGTGAAGGAAGCCGGCATCCAGCTCGGTTACGGCAGCTATGCCGACGCCATCACCAGAACCTCGGCTGGCACCTACACCGTCGATGATCCCGTGATGAAGCGGTCGATCATGAAGCTGCGCGACGACCCCGAAGCCGCCTCCAGCATGGCGGCGGCGCTGACGCAGTCGAACAGCTTCAAGCTCACCGGCCTGCTCGGCCGCAGGCCATCCGACAGCGAGCTCTACATGGCGCATTTCATGGGGGTCGGCGGTGCGGCCAGGCTGATCGCCAATGCCGAGGACAATCCGCAGGCGGTCGGTGCGCGGCTGTTCCCTAACGCGGCGTCCGCCAATCGCTCGATCTTCTATGCCAAAGACGGCCGCGCCCGCAGTGTCTCCGAAGTCTATTCGGTGCTCGACGCACGCTACGCCAATGCAGCCAATTCGAAAGTGACGCGCAGCGCGATGGCGATGTATGGCGACACGCCGTCGACCACCGAGGTCGCGAGCGCGATCGGCGTGCAGCCGACGGCACCGGCAATCGACAACGCCGTCTATCTTCAGACCTTCCCGAACACACGGGCCGTGACGCCCGTCAGTGCGACGTCGCCGACGACACTCACGGACAATGCGCCGAGCACGCCGGCGTTTCGTTCGATCTATCAGCCCGGGGATGCCACGCAGCCGGTCTCGACCACAGTGCAGAAATTATGGGGCAACAACGCCTCGCTCACCTCGGTCGCGTCAGCGACGCCCGACGTGCGGCCGCCGCAGCCGCTCGATCTCTTCAGCGATCGTAGCGGCACGTTCTCGAGCTAGTCTCCGCTCCCATGTCCCGGACGCGCCGCAGCTGAAACACTGCAGTGTGGAGCCGCGCCCATGCCGCGTGCGCCTCTCTCGAAGGATGGGCCCGGCTCAGCAGTGCATCGCCAAAGGGCGCTGCGCTGGTACTCGCGGCACGTGTGGCCGGCGTCTTGTTCCATTAACAAAACGTCAATAAAACCAGTCGGTTATGGTGAACGCTTTGTTAAGCGTCGTGGTTTATTTTGTGTTGCAGGTGACGAGCCGTCACCATTTTCGTTTGTTGTGTAAGCCAGAAGCAGGATGATTGTTCGGCACTTCATTCATTGGATCAGGACGGCGCCCGCAGGCGAGCGGGCCGAGGCAACACGGGCGTTGGCCCGGGCCTGGCTGATCTCAGACCTTTCTGCAGACGACCGCATCGCCGCTGAAGGCGCGCTTCTGATGCTGCTCGACGATCCCTCGTCGCTGGTGCGGCAGGCGATGGCCGAGGCCTTTGCCCGCAGCGCCGAGGCGCCGGCCGCAATCGTGCGGGCGCTGTCGGCAGACCAGCCGACCGTCGCGCTGCCCTTGCTCGAACATTCCCCGCTGCTGATCGACGCCGACCTCGTCGACATCGTCGCGACCGGCAACGAGGAGGTGCAATGCGCGGTGGCCCGCCGCATCGCGCTGCCGGTGTCGGTCTGCGCCGCGATCGCCGAAGTCGGCTGCGCGGCTGCCGCACTGGAGCTGATCGAGAATCCCCACGCCGAGCTCGCTCCGTTCTCCTGGGACCGCATCGTCGAGCGCCACGGCCATCTCGCCGCGATCCGTGAGGCGATGCTGGTGCTGGAGGATCTACCGGCCGCAACGCGCGCGGCGCTGGTGGCAAAGCTCTCGGAGACGCTGGCGCAATTCGTCGTGGCGCGGAACTGGCTCACCGCCGACCGTGCGGACCGCATCACGATCGAGGCACGTGACCGCTCCACCATGAACATCGCGGCGCGATCGCGCGGCGAGGACATGCAAGGCCTGGTCAGGCATTTGCGCATCACCGGCCAGCTTACCGCGGGGTTGATCCTGCGTGCACTGCTCTCGGGCAATCTCGATCTGTTCGACGCGGCCCTCGCCGAACTCGCCGATCTGCCGCTGGCGCGCGTCTCCGCGCTGCTGCACGATCGCGGCGGCAATAGCCTGCACGCGCTGCTCCGTCGCGCCGGGCTTCCGGAGGCGACGTTTGCGGCGTTCCAGGTCGCGCTCGATGCCTGCCACGAGCAAGGCTTCGTCGATAGCGACGACGGCGCGGCGCGACTGCGCCGGCGCATGGTCGAGCGCGTGCTCACCCATTGCGAGACCGACCGGGGCGCCACCGAGCCGCTGATGGTCCTGCTGCGCCGCTTTGCCACCGAATCCGCGCGCGAAGAGGCACGACTATTCTGCGACGAGCTCGTCGCGGACGATGCGATCGATCCGGTGTACGACGATCTGATCGCGGCGTAGCCGGATCCCGCAGACTCCGTCATTGCGAGCGCAGCGAAGCAATCCAGAATCCCGCCGCGGAGGCAGTCTGGTTTGCTTCGCTGCGCTTGGAATGACGAGAGGAGAGAGCGGAGCGCCTACTCCACCGGCGCGATGCTCGGGGCCAGGATGATCTCGAGATGCTCGGGGCGGTCGCGGTTCACGTTGGCGAGATAATCGTCGGCGACCTTGCGCAGGCGGCGGCTGAGCTCGGCGGAGACGCTGATACTGTCGAGCCTGGTGTTCTCGTGCACGATGGCGAGAATGGCATTGATGTGGTGCGTGAACAGCTCGGCCGGCACCTTTTCCAGATCAGGCGCGTGCTCGATGACGCGGCACAGGCTCTCGGCGATAACCGCTGCCGAAGGAAAGCCGAACGTCGCCGCATCGCCCTTGATGTCGTGCGCGGCGTGGAAAAGCTCGTCGCGCAGCTTCTTCGTGAAGCCATCCTTCTGCAGGGCAGTCCAGGCGGTGGACAGTCTCTGGACCTCGATCGCCATCCAGTCCTTGAACTCGCCGGAGAGGCCCGCGAGCGCCTGTTCTGCGCGGCCGACCGGATCGTCCATGTCTTTTTCGTCGACGCGGCGCAGGACCTTGCGCAGCGGGTTGGGCTGCGTGATGACGTGGTGCGTGGCGAAGGCCTTGACCTCGATGTCCTTTGCGCTGTTCTTCGCCATGATACCTGCCTCGTCTGAAGACGTTGCGCTAGATGGAGGAGCGGGCCTTGTCGAGCAGCGAGGGCTGCTGCAGCACCTCGTGCTTTTCGCCGACGCGGCGCTCGGGGCCCATATAGGCGGAATTGGTGTTGCGGCGCCGGTCCGGCCCGAAATAGGTCTTGGTCTTGATGAAGGGGCGGGGATTGGCGACCACGTTGAGGATGCGCTGGTAGAGGCCCTTGGCCGAGATCGGCTTGGCCAGGAATTCGGTGACGCCGGCATCGCGCGCGACCGTGACGCGGCGCTTCTCGGAATGGCCGGTCAGTATGATGATCGGTGCGTAAGGATTACCCTTCGATTCGGGTTGCCGGATCATCTGCGCAAGCTCGAGCCCGTCGAAGATCGGCATGGCCCAGTCGGTGATGACGATGTCGGGCACGTAATGGCTGTACATTTCGAGCGCCGTGGCGCCGTCCTCGGCTTCATAGACCTCGCGCGCGCCGAAGGAATGCAGCAGCGTCCGGAGGATGCGACGCATGTGCGGATTGTCGTCGCAGACGAGGAAGCGCAGCTTGTTGAAGTCGATGCGAAACATGACGTCCGGGCCAGAGCGGTCAACCTTCGTTAACCATATCGTGCCGGGAGTTAACGAAGGGTTGCGACCGGGCCCGCGGAGGCGTGGCGGGCCAGGCGGTTCAGTAGCCGAACTGCTCGCGCAGGATACGTTCTTCGAGGCTGTGGCCGGGGTCGAACAGCATCCGCATCGAGATGGTCTTGTCGGAGAGCACCTCGACGCGGCGGACGTCGCGGACCTCGTCGTGGTCGGCGACCGCCGCTACGGGACGCTTGTCGCCCTCCAGCACCTCGATCACGACATAGGCCGTGTTGGGCAGCAGTGCGCCGCGCCAGCGGCGGGGGCGGAAGGCGCTGATCGGCGTCAGTGCCAGCAGCGCGGCGTTGATCGGCAGGATCGGTCCCTGCGCGGACAGGTTGTAGGCGGTGGAGCCCGCCGGCGTCGCCACCATGATGCCGTCGGCGATCAGCTCGGACATGCGCTCGCGCTCGTCGATCAGGATCCTCAAGCGCGCCGCCTGGTAGGTCTGCCGGAACAGGGCGACCTCGTTGATGGCGTGGTGCAGATGCACCCGGTCATGCATGTCGGTCGCGCGCATCAGGAGCGGGTTGATCTCGGATTCATGCGCGGCCTCGAGCCGCGCCCGCAGATCGTGCGTCGAGTACTCGTTCATCAGGAAGCCGACCGTGCCGCGGTGCATGCCGTAGATCGGCTTTCCCGTGTGCATGTTCTGGTGCAGCGTCTGGAGCATCAACCCGTCGCCGCCGAGCGCGACGACGACGTCGGCGTCCTTCGGGTCGTAATTGCCGTAGTCCCTGGTGAGCTGGCCGAAGGCGGCCTGCGCCTCGCTGCTCGGGCTGGCGACGAAGGCGATCCGGTCGTATCGCGAGGGCTTGGTCATGGCTTCCCAGGCAGGTGCCGCTGGCTCGAGTAAGTTCCGCCGGGCTCGTCTATACGAGGTGGGCCTGTATTGTCGAGGAGGGACCGCCCTCCAAAGCTAACGGAGACGGTCGCTCCGGATTTGAGGGCAGAACCGGGTGATCTGAGCCTGGGCGGCCTGTTCAGGCCCTCGCCAGACCAGGATTCCCCAAAGCGTCGCAATTCCGGGCTAATCCTTTTGTCCTCACCGGCTGCCACAGCCGGGCAGGGAGAACGATCATGATCACGAATTTGCCGGCGCTCCGTCGAACGGTCCTGGTGCTGGCGGTCTCGGCTTTCGCGCTTGCTGGATTTGCGCGCGCCGACGATCCGCCGAAGCCGCGCCCGGAGACCGCTGCTCCGGCCGGGCAGAAGGGCGGTCGCGGCGGCGGTACGCAGAGCGCATCGCAGGCGTCTCCATCGGCGGCCGAGTTGCACCGTCTCCCGCCGGATTCGACCACGAAGCAGACGCTCGATCTGCCCGGTCGAACCCTCAATTTCGCCGCGACCGCCGGCTCGATCCGCGTGTTCGACGGCAAGAGCGAGCCGCTGGCCGACATCGCCTACACGTCCTACGAACTCGCAGGTGCCGACCGCGCCACGCGCCCCGTGACGTTCCTGTTCAATGGCGGCCCCGGCGCGTCCTCGGCGTGGCTTCAGTTTGGCGCGGCCGGGCCATGGCGGCTGCCGCTCGATGGCGAAGCATTGTCGCCCTCGGCCTCGCCCGAGGTGAAGCCGAACGCGGAAACCTGGCTCGACTTCACCGATCTCGTCTTCATCGATCCCGTCAGCACCGGCTACAGCCGATTTGTCGCCAGCGGCGAGGACGCGCGAAAATCCTTCTATTCCGTCGACGGTGACGCCAATTCGATCGCACTCGTGATCCGTCGCTGGCTGGAGAAACATGATCGGCTGACCTCGCCGAAATACGTCGCCGGCGAAAGCTATGGCGGCATCCGCGGGCCCAAGGTGGTGCGCCAGTTGCAGCTTCAGCACGGCGTCGGCGTCAGGGGACTGATCATGGTGTCGCCGTTGCTGGATTTCCGCGAGTTCACCGGCACCAGCCTCCTGCAATATGTCGCGACGCTGCCGAGCTATGTGGCGGTGGCGCGCGAGACCAAGGGACCGGTCAAGCGCGCCGACCTCGCCGACGTCGAGGCTTACGCGCGCGGCGAATTTTTGGCCGACCTCGTCAAGGGCGAGGCGGACAAGGAAGCCACCAATCGCCTGGCCGACAAGGTCGCCGAACTCACCGGCATCGACCAGGCGGTGAGCCGCAGGCTCGCCGGCCGCTTCGACGTCGGTGAATTCCGCCGCGAATTCGACCGCAAGAACGGCAAGGTGACGGGACGCTACGACGCCTCCGTGCGTGGCTTCGATCCCTATCCGGATTCCAGCAGCTCACGCTTCGGCGATCCTTCCGGCGATTCGCTCCAGGCGCCGCTGACGAGCGCAGCGGTCGACGTGCTGACGCGCAAGCTCAACTGGCGGCCCGACGGCTCCTATGAAGTCCTGAACGGCGCCGTGGAAGGCCACTGGGACTTCGGCCGCGGCATCAACCCGCCGCAGTCGGTCTCCGAGCTGCGCCAGATCCTCGCCACAGATGCGAAGCTGAACGTCCTGGTCGGACACGGGCTGTTCGACCTCGCCACGCCCTATTTCGGAACGAGGCGGGTGCTCGATCAGCTGCCGGCTTTCGTGACGCAACGCGTGAAGTTCGTCGTCTATCCCGGCGGCCACATGTTCTATTCGCGCGACGGATCTCGGCAGGCGTTCCGGAGCGAGGTCGAAACATTGATCAGGGAGTAGGCCGGCGTTTGCGCGGCTTGTATCTCCGCGCGATCTCGCGCGCGACGACTTTGGCCGGCTTCACGTTCGCGCCGGCGATCCAGATGTCGCTGATCTTGCCGCGCTTGTCACGGATCCGGCGCACCGGCTCGCCATGGCTGGAATAGCCGGCCGCCCAGGCGAGCCTGCCGGTGTCGCGGCCGGTGACTTCGATCTCGGCGGCATCCATGAAGGGGGTGTTGAACTGCGGATTGGCGACGAGCACGCGGTTGCCTGCGGGGACGAGATCGGTCGCGCCCCAGATCGTCCACCATCGGCCGGTCCAGTCGCGTACGCGGCGGTCGGGTGCGCCGCGGGTCTTGAAGGTGCGCAGGATCTGCATCGCGCCGTCCATCCAGAACGGGGCCGCGCCGTCGATGGAGTTGCTGAGGATGCTGATCGCGAGCTCGCAAGCGGGAATGGAGCAGGTCCGCGAGATGTAGCCCTGGAACCCGCCGCCATGGCCGAACCAGTCCCAGCCGTCTGTCTTGCCGGCATTGACGCCCAAGCCATAGTAGGTCTCGAAGCTCTGCGGGATGCGCCAATGGTGTCGCGTCATCTCGCGACGGCTCGCGACCGACAGCACGCTCTTCCTCGCGTTGGGTGCAAGCTGCCCGAAGAAGCGGGCGGTGTCGGCGGCGGTGGCGACGAAGCCTGCGGCGGATGCCATCGCATGTGCGGGATTGTCGCCGGGGATCACGCAGCGCTCGCCCAGCGGGACTTTGCGCGTATGACCGCACGCGAACGGCGTGCCCCTGGCAAGCGGCGCATTCGGCTCGGTTTCGCGCAAGCCCGCAGGTTCGATGATCTCGCGCTTGATCCAGACCGGGTAGGGATCCCTGGTCACGGCCTCGATCACGAGGCCGATCAGCCCAAAGCCGTGATTGGAATATTTGAAGCGCGTGCCGGGCTCGATTGCGGTCGGTAGCTTCAATTCCGCGAGCAGCTGTTTCGTGTCGAGATAGGGGCGGCTGTCGATGAACTGGCCGGAATCGGCGCCGTCACGCGTCAGACCCGCGCTGTGCGACAGCACTTGCGCGATCGTCGTCTCGGCGACGCGCGGATGCAGGCCGCCGACATAATCGCCCACGGGATCGTCGAGCCGGATCTTGCGCTGCTCGCGCAGCTTCATGATGCCGGCCGTGGTGAAGCTCTTGGAGTGCGAGGCGATGCGGAAGCGGTGGCGTGGGGTGAGCTTCTCGCCGGTATCGAGATTGGCGAGGCCGAACGCATGCTCGGCGACGACCTCGCCGCGGTGGGCGAATGCGACGATGACGCCGGGCTGCTGGATCGTCGTCAGTTGGAATTCGATCCAGGAGCCGATGTAGTCGATCGCGGATCGCAGCCACGTGTCCATTGCGCACCAATTTGCAGAGAAGATCGGTGGCGGAGGCTAGCCGAGAAAGCGGAACGGGCACAACCGAAAGGTTGCGCCCGTTGACTTCGTTTTAGGATGCGATGTCTCAGTAGACCAGCGTCGCGCCGGTCGGCTTGTCGAGCGCTGCGGCAAGCGAGCGATACTCCGAGCTGTCGGTGCCGGCAAGCGAGGCGATCTTGTTCAGATGATACTGCGCTTGTTCGCGGTTGCCCTGTTCGAGCTGCCAGAGGCCGTAATACTGCCAGGTGCGGACGTGGTTCGGATCGTCCTTCAGCGCCAGCTCGTAATAGGCCTTCGACGACTGGTAGTCGCCGAGCTTGCGATAGGAGTAGCCGATCAGATTGGCGACGTCGGCGACGTCGTCGCGCTTGAGCGACTTCAACTGGTCGATCGCGCCCGTGTAATCGTGATTGTCGTAGATCGTGGCGTAGGCTGTGCGATAGGCCGCGAGGAATTTGGGATCGCTGACGGAGGAGCTCTTCTTCTTGCCCTTTTTGGACGAGCTATCCGACTTCGGCGGCGAGGACGGCTCGTCGCTGCCCGCGGCGTAGGCGCTCGACAGCACCGGCGCCGCCGCCAGCGACATGGCGACGAGGCCCGGCACAACTAGCATTGAGAGTTTGCGCATCGAAATTCTCCCGTATGGAACGTGGCGATCCTACACGATTGCCCGAAGACCGGAACACCCATCGCGCGAAAACATTCCCGCTTCGCACGATCTATTCGCCCGGTCGCTGATGACAAACTTGTCATCGAGATGAACGGAAGCCTGCAAGGGGCTTCAGACTGGGTTCAATGTGCCCCGCCTAGGCTCCCACCTACAATCGAAGGGCAGGTGAGAGGGGGCCGCCTCGAGATCCTTCCAAGAGGAGACCACCATGTTGAAGACCATCTCCGCAGCCTTGCTCGCATCCGTGATCGCAGCCCCGGCCTTCGCTGCCGAGGCCGGCAAGACCACCACGACTGCCCCGGTGATCAAGGCGGACCAGAGCCAGACCAAGGCGGCGACCACCGCCGCGAAACCGGACGCCGGCGTCAAGGCCGACGCCAAGGCCGATCTCAAGCCTGCTGACGCCAAGGCCACCGACGCCAAGGTGGATGCCAAGTCGAAGGCGATGAACGCGAATGCCGCAGTCACCACCGACGAGCACAAGACCGTGCGCAAAGATCGCCATCATTCCAAAGAGTCGCAGAAGGTGCAGTCGGACGTGACCAAGCCGGCGGCATCAGACAAGCGCAACTGACGGCTGATCCCGCGCGGCGGCATCCCTGGCATTGCCCTGCCGCCGCGCGTGGACTTTAGGCCCGGCCCGTTCGCGGCGTCTCATGCGAAAGCCCGAGGCGCCGGCGGCGGGCCGGTGCGCTGTTTGCGCCGCCGCAAGCGAATTCCCTTCGTGCAGGCTTGGGGCTAGAACGTCTCCTCATCGGATCGAGCGGAGAGCGGGGCCTGTGGGGCGATTGGCGAGATGTGCGGTGATATTGGCATTGCCGTTGGCGCTTGCGGCATGTTTCGGCAGCGACGGTGACCGTCCAACGCTGATGGGTGGGACCCAGGCCGGTGGGCCGCAGCCGTTTCCCGACAATTTCCGGAGCGACACGCTGGCTCTGATGCGGACCTATCTCAACAATCCGGTCGGCGTGCGCGATGCTAGCATGGCTGAACCGGTGCAGCGCGAGGTCGGCGGCCGGCAGTTCTATGTGAGCTGCCTGCACTTCACTCCGCGCGAGACTGATGGCAGCTACAAGGCCATGCGGGAGCGGGCCGTGATCTTCGTCAACGGCCGAGCGGACCGCGTGGTCGACCGGACCAGCGATCTCTGCGCCGGTGCGGTTTACGCACCCTTTCCGGAACTGGAAAAGATGGCGCGGTAGCGCAAAGCCCGCCTTCATCGCCTGATGTTAGGCAGACGCAGCCGGAGCCGCTGGATCACATTTCGGCGAGCTTTGAACGGGGTGGTTTCGCCTTGCGACGAATCGTTGCGCCAGGCCTTGCGCACGCGACAAAAAAAGTTAGCTCAGGGCAATGTGACGGAACAAAAGCGCGTTGTTGCCACCCCATCACAGTTGCAAACGATCAACGTTCCGGCATCGCCGCGAAGCAACCCAATTCACGCCACGTTGTTTCCTGAGTGTCGTATTGAGAGAACGGGGATGATCATGAAGTCGATTTTGCTGGGTGTAGCCGCTGTGCTTGCGCTGGCCGCGCCGGCCGCCGCCGCGGACATGCAGCCGCGCACCTACACCAAGGCTCCGGCCTATACGCCGCCGCAGGTCATTTATAACTGGACCGGTTTCTACATCGGCGGCCATGTCGGTGGAGCGTTTGCCGGCGACAGCAGCTTCCAATCCAGCGACGCCCGCTTCATGGGCGGCGTGCAGGGCGGCTTCGACTACCAGTTCGCGCCCAACTGGGTGGTGGGTATCGAGGCCCAGTATTCCTGGCTGCCGACCAACAACAACGGTGTGACCTTCCCGCTGGGCACGCAGGTGACCTCCAACACCGACCAGATCGGGTCGGTGACCGGTCGCATCGGCTACACTTGGGGACCGACGCTGCTTTACGCCAAGGGTGGTTATGCCTGGCGCAATAACGGCCTTGGCGTGAACATCGCCGGGGTGCCGCAGGCCTTCACCACCACCGGCAACAACAAGGACGGCTATACCGTCGGTGCCGGCCTCGAATACATGTTCGCACCGAGCTGGTCGGCCAAGGCCGAGTATCAGTACTACAATTTCGGCAGCACCACCTTTACCTCCGGCCCGGCCGACATCGTCGGGGTTCGTGGCCGGGAGGACGAGCATACCGTCAAGGTCGGGGTGAACTACCGCTTCGGCTGGGGCGGTCCGGCAGGCTCCCGCTACTGACTGCCAGCGGCGATTGAAGACCCGACAAAGGCCGGCTCCGCCGGCCTTTGATTTGCCGGTTTGTCAGCCCGTTATTTGCTTTGCGTGAACCATCTGGCGCGTCATTTGCTTGCAAACGGTGGCTGGCGCGCCTTCTCACGCGCGTCATGGGGCCGGGGTAAAGCAAAAATAATTTTTGCGATTTACGGAACTCGCGCTCCGGAACGCGTTATATGACAATTACCGGGCTGGTGGGACGACGGACATGCGTATCTTGGTGTCGGCAGTGGTGCTCTCGTGCTTCTCCTGCCTGCCGTGCTCTGCACAGACAATCCTCAAATCCGAGCCTCTGATGCTGGCACCGTATGAGGTGGCCTTCGTCAAGGACGCTTCCTGTCCGTCGGGCAAGGTCATGAAGGTCACCGGCGCCATCCGTGGGCTGCATCGCCGCAAGGCCTGCGTGGCTATGCCGGGCGAACAGGCCTCGCTGGCGGCCGCAACGCCCTAAAGCCGCGCTCCGGTTTCGCGCCGGAACTCAGGAATTCAGCTCAAGCTCCATCCTCGCCTGCTGGTCGGCCTCAGCCTTGTTCTTGGCGGGGTCCTCGCCCTGAGCTGCCTGGCATGGCGCGATCTCGTAGTCATTGTCGAGCACCCGGCGCGGTCCCGGCCGCTCGTCGTCCGCCATCACGTCCACGACGAGACCGCTCCGTTGAGCGAGCTTCCAGACATCGGACTCACTCGGATAGGCCTTGCTGATCTGGGCCTCTTTGCAGAACAGGGCGTAGGGCATTCTTCCCGCTCCAAGAAACCCAATTAACGAGTTTCCCCGGTAACGGGTTCCGGCTTGCGGCCCGATCACGGCGCCGTGATCGGTCGTCGCGGACTCTGAGTCCTTAACGAGTCCTGAATCCCGGAAAAAAGAATCCCTGGGACTCTTCAGCCGGAATCAGCGGATGTTTTCCGCCATGACGAGCGACCTGAAGACATCCTGCGGGCACATGCTCCTGCCGCTGGCGCTGGGGCTGTTCGGGGCCTGCGCGGCCAATCTCTTGCTGGTGTGGTCCTGGCTGTAGGCCCTTGACCGGGTGGCCTTATTTTTGGGCGGGCGGGCCGGAAACGTCGCGGATGGCGGCACGCAATCTGGTCAGGGTCGTCGCATAATATTCCTCACGCTCGCGCTCGAAGCGCTCCTGATGCTTACGGAAATCGGCAATGCGGGCCTGCATCTCGGTGCGGAAATCGCCGCCTGCCCGCAGCGCCGGAAGAGATGCGGGCCGGGGCGGAAGCGGGTCCTGCGGCGGCTCGATCTCGACGGCGACTGTCGAGCCAGCCACGGGCGCATCCGGCTGAGGGACGTCATCCTTCCCACCGGTCACCGATTGGACGAAGGCCAGTGTCTGCGCGATCAGTGCGTCGCGCTCCCTGATCCATTTCATGATCCACCTCAGCCGCGCCCATTCCAGCAAAGCGGCTGCGTCGAATCAAGGGAGGTTTGAAAGGGATTGCATAATTTTCCCGATCGCCCGACATTAAGCGAATGGTTGCAGGAGAAGAACGGTCGGACGAAGTGGAGGGGCTGAGGCTCATCCGCGCGTTCCTGTCTCTGCCGCCCGACAAGCGGGCGGAGGTGATCGCGTTTGCGGAAGAATTGGCGCGTGCCCACGGCCGGCCGGCTGAGCGCCCTGTGGCCTCGCCGCGGTGAGCACTACCGCTCGCGCGGATTGACGTTGGGTTCGAAAGGCGCGCCGACCACGCGGACTGGGGCCTGGATCGATGTCCGGGTGACGTCGATCACGGCTCTCTCGGCGACGCGTTCTTCAGGGGCTGGCCCCAGCGCCGGCTCGAGCTGCGTCAACGTGCCGGCCACGGCGCCACAGCACAGCATCACTGTCGCCAGCAGAACTATATTTCGGTTTTCTTCGCTGATCCGCATGGGTCAAGAACGAGTGACGCACGTCTTTGGTTCCGATCCGGCATTCATCGACCTATCGTGCCAGCAAAAGCCCCATTGCGATTGCGAACAGCATGGCCGTCGTCACGACGGCTGAAACCGCACCGGCGGCGATCCCGGCTTTCTCTTTGAACGAGATGGAGCGCATTCTATGCGCATGCTACCTCATGTTGAACTCCAATCCGATCTGTGGTCAGTAGCCGCGCCCCGCGATGCGCGCGGCCAATATCCATTCCTGAAGGTCTGCCTTTGAACGAGGATATCAGCGACGGCTGGGCCGCGTCCGCGGCTGCATGGATCATCGAGCAGGGACAGGATGGCGACTATGGTCGCCGCTTCGTGCTCGACGCGCCGATGCAGGGGCGCATCGAAGGCCGCGGCTTTCGCAATGCGCTCGATGTCGGCTGCGGGGAAGGACGCTTCTGCCGCATCATGCAGCGCGCCGGCATCCGCACCACCGGTATCGATCCGACCGAGGCGTTGCTCGTGCGGGCCCGTGAGCTGGACCCGGACGGCGATTATCGCCTCGGCCGCGCCGAGACGATGGAGATTGATGCGCGCTTCGATCTGGTCGTCAGTTATCTCAGCCTGATCGACATGCCCGATCTCGATGCGGCGATCGCCAGGATGGTGGCGGCGCTGCGCCCCGGCGGTACGTTGTTGATCGCCAACCTGACGAGCTTCAACACCGCAGGCCAGCCGGACGGCTGGACGCGTGACGGAGAGGGCACCTGGCGCTTCGCGATCGACCACTACATGGACGAGCGTCCGATCTGGGCCGCCTGGCACGGCATCCGGATCCAGAACTGGCACCGTCCGCTCAGCACCTACATGACGCTGTTGCTCGATCACGGTCTCCAGTTGCGTCTGTTCGTCGAGCCGCAGCCGACAGGCGGCAGTCCCGAGCAGGTCGCCCGTCATCGCCGCGTGCCCTTCTTCCACGTCATGGAGTGGCAGAAGCCGGCCTGAGGGAAAGGCAGGCGATTTCGGCGGCGACGCACTGCCCGTACACTGGCTCGCGACTTGGCTCGAGGCTCGTCCGATGATCTCCAATCGTCCACCCGTGCTCGCCCACCAACGTTTCCTCGCCGACCGTGAGAATTTCGCGGGCCTCGATCTCGCCGCACGGTTCGAGCGCATCGAGCGCGCCAACCTTTGGGGCGCGGCCACTTCGGTATCCGGCCTCGGCTCGGAGGATCCCGCGACCAGCGCGGTCCGCGAGGCGCTTCCTGCGCTGCTGCAACGGCTCTGCGTGCGCTCGCTGCTGGATGCGCCCTGCGGCGATGCCGGATGGATTGGCCGGCTCAAGCTCGATGTCGATTACATCGGCATCGACATCGTGCCGTCGCTGATCGAAGCCAACCGCCGGCGTGTCGCAGGCGGCGGCTCGCCGGGCCGGTTTCTCGTCGCCGACATCACGCGCGATGCGCTGCCGTGTGCGGACATCATTCTCTGCCGGGACTGCCTGGTGCATCTGAGCTTTGCGAACGTCGATCGCGCCCTCGCGCAATTTCGGATGAGCGGCACGCGCTTCCTACTGGTCACCACCTTTCCCGGATGGGACGGCAATCAGGATTGCGAGGACGGCGACTGGCGGGCGCTCAACATGGAGAAGGCGCCGTTCAACTGGCCCGCGCCGCACGCGCTGATCAACGAGCGTTGCGAGGAGGGCGGTGGTGGCTGGCGCGACAAGAGCCTCGGGCTCTGGCGGCTGGACCAATTGCCGAATGCGGAGCCCGATGGCGGCTCGGAATAGCAGCGCCCTGAAGACTTCGAACTGAAACTGCGGTCAAGACGTGGTGCCGGCTGAGGGGATTGAACCCCCGACCTTCGGTTTACAAAACCGCTGCTCTACCGCTGAGCTAAGCCGGCGACGCTTGAAAGCGGAGCGGGGCACGGCATATGCGCCGGTTGTCCGCCCGCGCGTCGCAATATCAGACTTGGTTGGAAAGTGCCAGAACCCGCGATGATTGTTGCAGGCACGAAACAGGCGGCCCGAAGGCCGCCTGATTCATCGCGCTCACTCTCGTTGACCTACTGGCAGATGTGCCGGCGGCCGTCTTCGCCCTTGAACCAGGTGCCTGGCGTGCAGACGAAGCCGTTACGCTGGGCGTAGGTGCGGGTGTCCCATCCACGATTGTTCCAGCCACGGTCCCACGAATTGTCATAGGCGTAGGAATTGTCCCAGGCGCGGAATGGGGCGGTGGCAATCGCGCCGGCGGTGCCGATCGCGGCGCCGGCGACGCCCGCCGCAACGTCGGTCGGCCAGAACCCGGTGCGGCTCCTGTTCCAGTCGTTATTCCAGTCGCTGTTGGTCTGACGATAGGACACGCGGCGATGCCGATAGCCGCTATCGGTGTAGGGGTTTCCGGGGCCGAGGTTCTGGCAGTTGGCGTTGGGGAATTGCGCCGCGCAGCGGCCGGGATTGGTGACGACCGCCTGCGCCATGGCGGAGCCTGCCAGCATGGTCGCTGCAATCGCCGTCGCCCCGAGAAGCTTGATGTTCATGGCTGTTCACTCCCATTTCGTTGACGGGGGCTAAACGTCGACGGCGCAGGACGTTCCGATGCAACCGTGGATTTTCGCAGCTGAACAGTCAAACGGATGTGAGCACGGCGGCGCTGTTCCGGCGGCGGAGCCCTGCGCGTTAACACTTCGCTAGCTTGCTTTGCAGCATTTGAGCGGCGCGCAGCCCTTACACATTAGGCTTACCGGAAATTGGTGAGCAGGCCTTAACCCTCTCTGCGTGGCGATCAGATAGCGTGGCGCCGGACAACCGGGATCCTCTCATGCGCGCTGTGACGCTCGCCGCCTTTCTGATCGGACTGCCTGCGACGGCGTTTGCCGATTCCGAAATCGTCGTTCCGGGCCGTCCCGGCGTGCCGATCATCATCAACAACATCGATGCGTCCTACACCGTGGTCGAGGGCGTCTGGGGCCTGGGCAAGAACCAGCAGGTGCAGCCCACGATCTATGGCGGACGCTATATCGCAGAGCGGCAGCCCGATAACGTCGGTCATTATTATCCGACGCTGGGCCTGCGGCCCGGCTATGGCCGGCTCGAGGTCGAGCCGCCCGCGAACCGCAAACTGCCGAAACCGGCAGAGAGCTACCACGAGAGTTTGGGCGCCTCGTCCGCGCCGCTGCCGGCGCAGATGGACCCGCCGGTCGATCCGCCGCCGGTGATCTACGCGCCCGAGATCAACGACCGTCCTCGGCCCCCTCGGCCGCGGCCGCGTACAGAGCTACCCGGCAGGCCGCCGGGTTGAGAAACGTGACAATCCAAAAAAACGGAAATCAACAGGAGAGAGTAATGCGTCAGATGATTTCGGGACTGGTCGCGGCAGCAGCCGTGACGTTCGCCGCCACCGCGCCCGCCGCGGCCTGCGGCTTCACCGCGTGCGCGCCGGTTGCGCCGGTCTATTCCGGCTGCAACACCGGCTGCGGCGGCTACGGCTACGGCTACGGCTACGGTTATGGCGCCTATGAGCGTCTCGTCGAGCCGACCACGCAGTATTACTACGTGAACCAGGGCCCGACCTATACCGGTCCGGGCGCGTTCGCGCCGTATCCGACCTACCGTGAGGACGCGGTCGTTGCGCCCGCCAATTACGGCTACGGCTACGGCTATCGTGCCGCTGCGGTCGCGCCGCCGGCCGCTTACCCCTATCGCCGCCCCTACTACCGTCCGTATCGCTATGGCTACGGCCCCCGCTACGGCTATCTGCCGCGCGTGCACTATGGCCACGGTCCGCGCTATGGCTACGCCCATCGCCGCGCGCCGCATTATCATGGCGGTCACCGCGCGCTGCGCCGCCATTATTGATCTCTGATCGGCTGGAGCCAACGAGACGCCCGTCCGCGAGATGCGGACGGGCGTTTTGTTGTGCTAGCGCTTCATGAGGCCGAGCCGGCTCGCGCCGATATAGAGCGCGAGCACGGCGGCGTTCGAGACGTTGAGGCTCTTGATCTCGCCGGGCATGTCGAGCCGCGCCACGACGCTGCAGGTCTCGCGGGTCAATTGCCTGAGGCCCTTGCCTTCGGCGCCGAGCACGAGTGCAAGCGGCTCGCGCAGCGCGACGTCGCTGATCTCCTCGCTGCCTTCGCTGTCGAGGCCGACTGTCTGGAAGCCGCGCTCGTTCAGCGCCGTCAGCGCACGGGCGAGGTTTTGCACCGTGATCATCGGGACCAGTTCGAGCGCGCCGGAGGCGGCCTTGGCCAGCACGCCGGTCGCTTCCGGACTGTGCCGCGCTGTGGTCACGATCGCCTTCACCGCGAACGCTGCGGCCGAGCGCAGGATGGCGCCGACATTGTGGGGATCGGTGATCTGGTCGAGCACCAGCACCATGCCTTCCTGCGTCAGGGTCTCGATATCGGGCGAGGGCAGGGGATCGGCCTCGGCCAGGAGGCCCTGGTGCACGGCATCGGGCGACAGCAGCCGGTCGATCTCCTGGGGCCGCACGATCTCCGGCGCCACGCGGGTCTCGATGTTTTCTTCCGCAAGGCGCCTTGCGGCGTTCTCGGTCAGCGTCAGTTTGCGGATCCGGCGCTGGGGGTTGGCCAGCGCCATGGTGACGGTGTGCCAGCCATAGAGAACGACGGGACCGTCGAGTTGCGAATCACGGTCGCGCCACGCCGACCGGCCGGCCGATTTCCCGGGCCGGTTGAAGGGCTTAGCCCCGCCGCGAGCCCCCTTGGGGCCGAATTTTCGATCCTTCATGGGCTCGCTTCTGTCACGGGTTCCGGAATATGGCAATTTCGGTGCCGGCGAGGGCGATTTTAGCTGATCGCCTCGGTTGACTTTGCCCCACCGCATCGCCCATAAACGCGCCCGGTCGCGCCCCGATCCGGGTTGTCGCGGCCTTCACGTTCCATGGCCGACTTCGGTCGCCGGCAAGGTCCGGCCCGATTGTGCTGCCGTTGAGCGGGGGAGTGTCCCGAGTGGCAAAGGGAGCTGACTGTAAATCAGCCGCCTCATGGCTTCGCAGGTTCGAGTCCTGCCTCCCCCACCAGCCTTCGCTCGCTTCGCGAGCTACGGCTAGGCAAGCCACCATAAATGCTCGTGGCGCGAAGTGAGCGAAGGCTGTCACGCCGTAGCCCGCAGGGCGTAGGCGGACCGGCTCCAGACGCAGGCTACCCCATCATCTCCCGCACCATCGGCACCACCTTCCGACCATAGAGCTCGATGCTCCGCATCAGATTCTCGTGCGACAAAGTTCCCGCCGAGTACTTCAACTGAAACCGCGAAATGCCGAGCGCCTTCGCGGTCTTCGCGATCTTCCGCGCCACCGTTTCCGGCGAGCCGACATAGAGCGAGCCATGTTCGGCCTCGCTGACGAACTCGTCGCGTCCCATCGGCGGCCAGCCGCGTTCCTTGCCGATGCGGTCGCGCATGGCCTTGTAGTCGGGCCATAGCTCCTCGCGCGCCTCCGCATCTGTCTCGGCGACGTAGCCCGGCGAATGCACGCCAATCGGCTTGGACGGGCGGCCGAACTCCCTGAAGGCGCGGTGATAGAGATCGACGTAAGGCGCAAAGCGCGCAGGATCGCCACCGATGATGGCGAGCATCAAGGGCAGATCGTAATGCGCGGCACGCACCACCGATTGCGGGCTACCACCGACGCCGATCCAGGTTTTCAGCGTGCCGTTCTCGACCGGGGGATAGACCAGCTGATCCCACAGCGGCGGACGCAGCTTGCCTTCCCAGGTCACCGGCTGTTGCGACAAGAGCGCGGCGAACAAATCGAGCTTCTCCTCGAACAGCTCTTCATATTTGCGCAGGTCGAAACCGAACAACGGGAAGGATTCGGTGAACGAGCCGCGGCCGAGGATTACCTCGGCGCGCCCGTTGGAAAGCGCATCCAGCGTGGCAAAGCGCTGGAATACGCGGATCGGGTCGTCCGAGCTCAGCACGGTCACGGCCGAACCGAGATGAATGCGCCTGGTGCGCGATGCGATCGCCGCGAGCACGGTCTCGGGCGAGGAGATCGCGAAGTCAGCGCGGTGGTGTTCGCCGAGCCCGATGAAGTCAAGGTCGAGCTCGTCGGCCAGCACCGCCTCGTCCACCACGTTGCGGATCACCTGCGCATGCGTGATCATGGCGCCGGACGCATCTCTCGTGACGTCGCCAAAGGTATCCAGTCCGAATTCAAGCGGTGCGGTCATCGATCAGGTCTCTGTGGGATGATCGACCAGATCTAAGGGGCGGGGTCCCCGTCACAAGCGCACATGTGGAAATGCTCGGTTTCCGTGGCCGGCCTACCGCCACATCCCGCGCATCTTCGCGCCGATGTCGATCTTCGGCCCCTGCGCCGCGGTGCGGGCTGCACCTGCGGCGGCCTTCGGCCAGGCGGTGCGCTCGAACAGATAGACCAGGGATTCCGGGATGAAGCGGGTGCGCGAGGCGTAGACGTGGCGGTCGCCCTTGGCGGCCTGGCCGTGGGTGAAGAAGCGCTGCGGAACGACGAGATGGAGGTCGTCCTTGGCGCGCGTCATCGCGACATAGAGCAGGCGGCGTTCCTCCTCGATTTCGGCGCTGGTGCCGGCGCCGAGATCGGACGGCATGCAGCCATCGACGACGTTGAGCACGAACACCGATTTCCACTCCTGGCCCTTGGCGGAGTGGATGGTGGAGAGGATCAGGTAGTCTTCGTCGCGCAGGGGCGGTCCGGATTTGTCGCTGGTGGCATCCGGCGGATCGAGCGTGAGTTCGGTCAGGAATTTCTCGCGCGAGGCATAGCCGCTTGCGATCTGCTCGAGCTGCATCAGGTCGGCGCGGCGCGTCTCGGAATCCTCGTGGATGCGATCGAGATGCGGCTCGTACCAGAGCCGCACGCGCTCGAGGTCGACCGGCCATTCCGAATAGCGCAGATTTTCGACCGTGCGGACGAAGTCTGTCCAGTCGTCGCCGGTGCGCGCCGGCACCGGGAGCCGCCCGAGCCCGGCAAGCGGATCGGTGCTCTCCGCGATCTGGTCGAGCACGCGCTGCGCGGTCGCGGGGCCGATGCCCGGCAACAGATGCAGGATGCGAAAGCCGGCGACGCGGTCGCGCGGATTTTCGGCAAAGCGCAACAGGGCCAGCACGTCCTTGACATGCGCGGCGTCGAGGAATTTCAGCCCGCCGAACTTGACGAAGGGAATGTTGCGGCGCGTGAGCTCGATCTCCAGCGGACCCGAATGCGAGGAGGTGCGGAACAGCACCGCCTGGTGCTTGAGCAACGCGCCTTGCTCGCGGTTCGCCAGCACCGCCTCGACGATGTAGCGCGCCTGGTCGGCCTCGTCGTGCACGGTGACGAGCTGCGGCTTCTGCCCGGAGGTGCGGTCGGTCCAGAGATTTTTCGTGAAGCGCTCGCGCGCGAGGCCGATGACGCCGTTCGCCGCCGCCAGCACCGCCTGCGTCGAGCGGTAGTTGCGGTCGAGCGTGATCATCTCGGCACGCGGCGAAAAACTCTGCGGAAAGTCCAGGATGTTGCGCACGGTGGCGGCGCGGAACGAATAGATCGACTGCGCGTCGTCGCCGACCACGGTGAGGCCGCGCCCGTCGGGCTTGAGCGCCAGCAGGATCGAGGATTGCAGACGGTTGGTGTCCTGATATTCGTCGACCAGCACGTGATCGAAGCGGCCGCCGATCTCTTCCGCGATCAGCGCATCGCTCATCATCTGGGACCAATAGAGCAGGAGATCGTCGTAATCGAGCACGTGCTGGGCCTGCTTGGCCTCGACGTAAGCGGCAAACAGGCCCTTCAGCTCAGCGGCCCAGCCGCTGCACCAGGGATAGTGCACTCCCAGCACCTTCTCGATCTCCATCTCGGCATTGACGCAGCGGGAATAGATCGACAGGCAGGTGCCCTTGGCGGGAAAGCGGCTCGCGGTCTTCGACAGTCCGCGCTCGTGCCGGACCAGGTTCATCAGGTCGGCGGAATCCTCGCGGTCGTGGATGGTGAAGGCGGGATCGAGGCCGATCCGCTCGGCATATTCGCGCAAGAGCCGCGCGCCGATGCCATGGAAGGTGCCGGCCCAGGTGAGGGCATCGCGCATGATCGCGGCGTTGTTCTCGCCGAGCACCTTTCGGGCGATGCGCTCGACGCGGCCGGCCATCTCCGCCGCCGCGCGGCGCGAAAACGTCATCAGCAGGATGCGGCGGGGGTCGCTGCCTGCGACGATCAGATGCGCGACGCGGTGGGCCAGCGTGTTGGTCTTGCCGGAGCCCGCGCCGGCGATGACGAGCAGGGGGGCGCCCCCGGTCGAGCCCTCGACCACGCCATGCTCGACGGCGCGGCGCTGCTCCGCATTGAGCGTGTCCAGATATGTCGCCACGAATCGCCCCGGTGAAAGGATGAGAGTCGGCGATCCCGGCGCGAATCGCAATGCAGCTGGACGGAACCGGAATTAGGATTTAGGGGGAAGACGCCCCCCAGTTCCAGCGCACCCCGTGCCCGACATGACCGAGCTCAAGCCCGACCAGTTCGAGATGCGACGGCTGGAATCGCTCAGCAACACCATTTTCGGTGTCGGCATGACGCTCCTCGCCTATGATCTGCCCAAGGCCGCTGTGTTCACCAGCGCGCCGGACTGGAACGATCTTGCCCGGGTCTATTCGGGCAAGCTGATAGGTTTTGCGCTCAGCTTCATCATCGCCGGCGTGTTCTGGATCAGCCATCACCGGCGGCTGGCGCGCCAGCCGGTCGGCAGCCGCGGCGACGTGATCCTCAACCTGTTCTTTCTGCTCTCGATCGTGCTGCTGCCGGTCACCAACGGCCTCTACACCAATTACGGCATGAGCAGCGCCGTCGCCGTGCTCTACGGCTTGCATTTGACCGCGATCGCGGGCCTCAACGCCTGGCTGTGGTGGACGATCCTGGGCGGCTGGCGCCAGGAAACCATGGCCTCGCTGTTTCCGCTGCTGGTGTTCATCCCGGGCACGATCGTTGCGGCGTTCGCGCCGCGCGTCGCGCCCTTCTTGTGGTTCATCGCCTTCGGCGGAATCGTGATCCAGCGTTTCTACAATGCGCGGACCGGGCCGGACGCCTAACGCGCGATGCGATCAGGATGAATCGCCGTCGCGCTTTAGGCTGGTGTTTCAGCATGATCTCCGCGCGAACGCGTTCCGCGTTTGTCGCGAGGGAAAACCGCTGCGCACTTTTCCGGATCACGCTTTAGCTCACCCCTCTGTCGCGCCGAACCCATCGGCCGGAACGTAAAGCTTGACCGGGCGGATTTCGTAGACCGCCGTCGGATTGACCGCACGCAGCTTCCGCGCCGCCGCGATCGCCTCCTCCTCGCTGGCGCATTGCATCAGGTGGAAGCCCAGAAGCTGTTCCTTGGTCTCGGCAAACGGCCCGTCCAGCACCATTCCAGTGCCGGGGCCACGCAAGGTGCGGGCCTTTCGGGTCTCGTCCAGGCGGGCCGCGGGTCCAAACTGCCCACTTGCCCGGAGGGGTGCCTGAACCTCGATGACTTTGGCTACGACGGCGGCGTCCTGCTCCGGCGTCCAGGACAAGATCTCGTCTTCCACGTGGTAGGCCAGGATCGCGTAGAGCATCGTCACCTCTTTTTTGCGCAAGGTTTTACGAAAGTCCCAAGGACGTAGCACGGCAGCCCGTCCCGACAATCCCGATACGAAATATTGCGTGGCCGGCAAGCGGCGAAACGGTCCTGAAACCCGATTGCGGCCCCGCCATGTGAACGCCGCCGGAGCGGGTCGCGACTGATGGACCATAAACAACAGGCTTCTGCTGGAGGCGGCAATGTCGGGTCACACCATCAAGATCATCTGCGACGCGCGGCGGGCTGGACAGTCGGCGCCGGCCGATCTGCATGACCAGGCCGGTCATCACCGCTATTATGGCAGCTCGGCCGAGAACGGCGGCGAGCGGATCGCGGAGAGCCGGCGCGGCAAACGGCCGCGCGCGCTCAACATCTGCGGCTTCTGAAGCCTTTCGACGGGCCGGTCGTTCAAAATGAACGTCCTGCAAATATCGATCGCGGCGATGCCGTTCCTGCTCGCACTGATGAGCCGGACCGGAAAGGCCATCGCGCCGTGCCTTCTGATGAGCCTCTTCACGGTGCTGCTTGGCGGGGAGCCGCACCGCGCCGTCGTGGCCTGGTGCGTCGGCCTGCTGATCGCCGCCGTCGCGCTGCGCGAGCGGCTTCGCGCCGGCTGACCCGGCGTTCCGGCTTCAAGGACATCGCAAGGAAAAGGCGCGGCGGGGAGGCCCCGTCGCGCCCGATTTCTTGCTCGCTGGTCCAGGGCTGAGAGCGCCCCGAAGCCAAGCTTTGGTCAAAGCTCAGCGGGCGATCCCAGCGAGGTGACAGCGCTTGAGATAAGACACTGGATCACCTCCTTTCGTTGGTTTCGGGAAACATCAATATAGGCGGCCTTGCCGCCGCTGTTAAGGGGAGGCGGATCCGGAGGAACCCGGGCCGGTCCGCAAAGCCTGTGAGAGCCGGGAAAGCGACCTCCTCGGCAGTTGAGACCGCCGCCCGGCCGTGTTAGGGAGCCCGTGATGCGGGTGTAGCTCAATGGTAGAGCAGCAGCCTTCCAAGCTGAATACGAGGGTTCGATTCCCTTCACCCGCTCCAATCTGCCCCTTCGCCTGGCGACGCTACGCGATGACCGGATGGGCCCCTTGGCGCTGAACTCGCCGGCCGGAGATAATGTCCGGAGAGGCCATGAACGAGCCGCGGCGAGGCCTTCTCATGCGTTGACTTAGCTCAACGCGCACCATCGGTTAATCGAGACAAATACATCGCTTCTGGACTCTTCGAGGAGAGCAAGATGCGAAAGTTTGCCATGCTCGCCGCCGCCGCTGCGATCGTTGCGGCCGGTGCGCTAGCTCCCACGAGCGCGGTGGCCGGCTGCTACCGGTTGGGCGAGACCGGCTATCACTGGTATCGTTCCTGCTGGGGTCCGCGCTGGATCTATCCCCACCATCGCGTCTGCCGGCGCGGTCATTGCTGGTACCGCTGAAGCATCGCTCCCGCGGCCTGAGTTGGTCCGGCAGTCGGCATTGCGCGACTACCTCATCTTTGACTTCGTCTTGATCGTGGCGCCGTCGACGGCGAAGGAGCCGTATCCACGGTGGTGAAGCGTCCTGGGATTCTTCTGGGCGGGATCGATCCATGCGCAGAGGACCTCGAGAACGAACAGATTGTAGCGCGAGACCATGCTGGTATCCGTCACGCGACATTCGAGATTGCAGAAGCATTCCTTGATCAGGGGGGCGTCGACCAGGGTCGCCGGGAGAGGAGTTAGCCCGAAGCGCTTGAACTTGTCGCTGTTGCGGCCTGAGCAATTGCCGACCCTAGCGACCGTATCGGCAAGGCGGCGTGTCGGAATTGCAATCACGGCTTCTCCAGCCGAGCGGAGCGCGGCGAAGCTGAAATTGGCTTCGCTGACGATGCACGCGATCAGCGGCGGCTCAAACTCCACCATCATGTGCCACGACATGGTCATGACATTGGGACGCCCGCGGCCGGCCGTCGTCAGCAGAACGACAGGGCCGGGCTCGATCAGCTGGTAGACCTTCGAAAGTGCGCGTTGTCGAAAAACCATCCCAGCTGCCACCTTCCGACTGGCCTCAGAGCCTTGACGCGGCTTGCGGCCGATCCGGCTCCAAAGCGCGATGCAATGAGGATGAATCGTCATCGCGCTTTAGGTTGTTGTTTAAGCATGATCCTTTCGGAAGACCGCTTCGCATTTTTCCGGATCATGCTTTAGGGAACGACGACCACTGCGCAAGGAGCGAGGCTGACGAGCTTCTGGGAGACGCTGCCGAGCAGCAAGCCTGCCAGCTGGCCGCGTCCGCGCCGTCCCACGACAATCATCTTGGTCGACGTCTGGGTCGCGAGATCGATCAGGGATTGGGTGATGTCACCCCAACATGTCCGAACTTCAATGCGGATGGGACCTGCTTCGCGCGCATGGGCTTGCGCGGCCTTGAGGGTCTGTCCCGTCAAGGCTTCCAGCAGGTCACCGGCGGTGGCTCCGGTATGCGGAAGTTGGCGAACCTCTTCCCCCAGAAGTCGATCGGCAACCGTGACGATCAGGAGATCGCATGCCAACGCTCTGGCAAGCTCTGCTGCCACGTCGATCGCGCGGCAAGCACCGCTCGATCCGTCGGTTGCCACCATGATGTTCGTCATGAGAAAGTCCCCTGGGCCTTTTGAGCATTCTGCCGGGGTTGATCGGCACCGTACTGATCCAGCTCAAGCCGTGCCGGGCGCCGCGGAATAGCCGATCGGTCGGCAAAAGCGCTGGGCAGGAGCTGCATGGTCTCTCCCCTAGCTTACGGCGCGGACTGACGCAGGCGGTTGCAGATACCGCTCAAACCATCGGCCGGCATGCTCGATGACGGCGTCCATGGCGCCCGGCTCGGGAAACAGGTGCGTTGCATTGGGAATGATTTCCAGTGCCGACGGTCCGCCAAGCCAGGAGAGCGCCTCCTCGTTGAGCTCGATCACGCCGAAATCGGCGCCGCCGACGATCAACAGGGTCGGCGCGCGGACTTGGGGCAGGGCTTCGCCGGCAAGATCCGGACGTCCGCCACGTGAGACCACGGCGGCAATTCGGTGAGGCAACTGAGCGGCCGCGATGAGGGCGGCCGCCGCGCCGGTACTGGCGCCGAACAATCCGACAGGGAGGCAGGCAACCGCAGGTTCAAGGCCTTGAAGCCAGTCGACAGTTGCGACCAGTCGTTGTCCAAGCATTGCAACATTGAAGACGTTCGAGCGGTCCTGCTCCTCTTGCGGCGTGAGAAGATCAAACAGCAATGTCGCGAAGCCGCGTGCGTTCAGTCCCTGCGCGACCGCGATATTCCGGGTGCTGAACCGACTCGAGCCGCTGCCGTGCGCAAACGCGACCAGGCCACGAGCCTTTTCCGGCAGCGTCAGCGTTCCTGCCAGCCCCAGCGGCGGAATGAGAACGTCGAGCGATTGATCGCGTTTCATGAATCGTCCACGGTCCGGTCAGCCCTGCAGATTTTTGAGCGGCGCCGGAAGATGGGCCATCAACTTCTCGAATTCGCCGGGATCCAGCTTCTCCCACAGCACTTCGTAAACGCCGCGGGCTGCGCCGAGCGCAGTGATGGGGAATTGCGGCGGAAGTTCCCTGGCGACATGTGCCGCAAACTCCTCGATATGCCGTTCCTTGGTCGGCGTTGCCGCCATATGCCAGCCTTCGTAGTAGATGCCGCGCACCATGATCGGCAGCTGAGCCCCGAGCTTGACGGCGACCTCCGGCGGCAGGCGATCGCGCAACGCATGCAGGACGGCTCGCAAGGCATTGTAGGCTTGATGACGGTTCTCCAGGGCCAGCTGCTCGTCGATGGCCTTGAGCCAAACATTTGTTTCCTGGACCGAATGGTCCAACGCAGTCACACCCGTGGACGTGCTCATAATGTTTCTCCCGGATCAGAGACAGGTTGGCAATTATCTGCAGGCTCGGGCCAGCCTGCTTTGATGTGCCGCAAGGTTCCCCACCCTGGATTGCCAATCGGATCGGGTTGATCTCGCGCAAAGCTCCGGACGCATTGTGTGCTCAGATCAATCGCCTGACAGGAGGAGCGTAACCATGCAAACCCCGGCTCAAATCGAATTCGAACACGTGATGCCGTCCCCGAAGCTGCAAGCTGCGATCGACGGGCACATCGCTGAGCTGGAAAAGCGCTACGGTCGAGCGACAGCGGGCCGCATTATCGTGAGAGGCCCCGGTGATCGTCACAAGACGGGCGGTCAATACCAGGTGAGCATCCAACTGTCCCTTCCCGAGGGGCGCGAGGTCAATGTCGGACGGACACCCAAGGAGGACGAGCGGTACGCCGATCTGACCTTTGCGGTGGACGATGCATTCAAGCGCGCGCGGCGGCAGCTGCAGGACCAGGTGCGTGTGATGCATGGCCAGACCAAGCTCCACGAAGGAGAGCCGGTTGGAACCGTCGTGCGCATCGATCCCAGCGGCGAGTTCGGCTTTCTGGAAGGGACCGATGGCCAAGAGATCTATTTCAATTGTAACAGCGTTGTGGAGGGGCGCGCGAACATTGCCGTCGGCTCGCGTGTGACCTTCGCTGAGGAGCTCGGAGAGAAGGGGCCGCAGGCCAGTACGGTCAAGGTTCTGAACAAGCACAGCTTGCGGACCTAGGTGCTCCATCACCGAACTCCGGAGTGCCCATGATGGATAGTAGATGGATGCCTCGGACCGCATTGACGCGCAGCGATCGGCTGCGCCTGTTCGCCCTGGACGGCAGCACCGAATTGGGCGAGCACATCGCGACAGCGTTGGGCTGCAAGCTGGCTGCCCACGAAGAGCGCAGCTTTGGTGACGGCGAGCACAAAGTCCGTCCGCTCGATACGGTGGCCGGTTGCGACGTCTATGTCGTTCACAGTCTTCACGGTGGTCCCGTCGAGAGCCCGAATGACAAGCTTTGTCGCCTGCTGTTCTTGATCGGCGCGCTGAAGGACGCGGGCGCCGCGAGCGTGACCGCGGTCACGCCATATCTTTGCTATGCGCGAAAGGATCGCCGAACCAAGGACAATGATCCCGTGACCATCCGCTATCTGGCGTCCCTGTTCGAGGCGGTCGGTACGAGCAGGATCGTGGCGCTGGACGTGCATAACGAAGCTGCCTTCGAGAACGCCTTTCGCTGTCCTTCCGTTGCACTCACGACGGCGCCGCTGCTGATCGAAAAGATCAGGTCGATCGCGGGCGACAGGCCAATCAGCGTCGTGTCCCCGGATCTGGGTGGTGGAAAGCGAGCCGATCTGTTGCGCGAGGCTCTTGAGAAGGCGTTGCAGAGGCCGATAGGAAAGGCCTTCGTCGAGAAGCATCGGAGCTCGGGCCGGGTGTCCGGCGACCTGTTTGCCGGTGATGTGACTGATGCATTCTGTGTCGTGGTCGACGACCTCATCAGCAGTGGGGGAACCCTGGTCCGTGCGGCAAAGGCGGCGCGGGCGCATGGCGCAACAACCGTCGTTGCGTGTGTTGCCCACGGCTTGTTCATGCCGGGGGCCGAGACGACGCTTGCGGACGCCTCGATCGATCGCATCATCGCCACAGACACCGTTCCGCCATTCAGGCTTCCTCCCGGGCCTGTGCGTGCCAAGCTCGAGGTGATCTCGGCGGCCCCGCTGCTCGCCGAAGCCATCAGACGGCTACATCAGAACGAATCTCTGGCTGACCTGTTGATGTACCAAGCCTGACGGAGCCTTGCTTCATTCATCGGACGAGCAGCCGTTCGAGCTGCCTTGCGTCGGCTTCGGCGAGGGCGAGATAGGCACGCGCGAGGCGAGGCCATTTTTCGGGTGTGCGCGGGTGCGCATCGAACAAATGCGCGATGGACAAGCGTGCCCTCAGCATCGCGCGACCAATCCGATAAAACAGGAATACGCCGCTCGCGGGATCGTCGTGCAGCGTGCGTGCCAGCCGTCGGCGGATCGCGTCACCGAACCATCGGCCGCCGAGCCTCTCGCATTCCAGGTGCAGAAACGCGATCTCGTCCATTGAATCGCTGGCTCGCAAACGGGAGTTGAACTCGAGACAGTCGATGATGGGATAAGGAGGCGTCAGCCAGATGTGCTCCGGTCTCAGGTCGCCGTGACCATCGACGACGAGCCTTCGCGAGACCCGTTCGATAAGTGTTCGAGCATTTTGTTCGAGAAATCGCCGTTGAGCGGACGCGACACGCAGGATCGTACCATGTGGCAGGCCGAAACTTCGATTCAGGAGAACTCGCCAATCAAGGATGGCGGCTTCGTGCAGCGAGGCGAGGTAAGTCTCTGGCTCGATCAGGACCCGCGCGGCATGCGAATAGAAGCGGGCGAGAACGGCGGCCAGCTGCTCGGCGTCGGCGCTGCGAGCTTTGCCGCTGCGAAGCATGGCTTCGAGCGTTTCATCCTCGTTCAGCCGGCGCATCACGACAAGCCAGTCAGCGACCGGATCGTGGCCGCCGATCGCGTAGCCCGAGGCACTTTCGGTCAGCGGCACGACGCCGAGATAGACGTCAGGCGCAAGCCGGCGGTTGAGGCTGGCTTCCGCCAGGCACGCGGTCCTTCGGCGAGCCGACGTCGAGAAATCGAGATAGGGAAAGCGTACCGGCTTCTTGAGCTTGTAGACCCGCGCGCCGTTCATGAAGACCCAGGACATGTGGGTCTCGCGCGCCTGAAGGCGATCGGGAACGGGGCTGTAGCTCTCGGGTCGGCTCAGGAAAGCGACCTTGCGGATCAAGGCAGAGATGCTGTCGTTCGCGGCATCCTCGATCGAAACTTCGTCCTGGCGCTCCAACATGACAACTTATTGCCAAATGAACAGCGATGCGGTTTGACGCTGATCAACGATCCTGGCAGCTGGCGCAATAGTCTGAGCCAAATTCAAGCGGATCTGCCGATATGCTGTTTCGAGACAGAAACGATGCCGGCCGCCAGTTGGCCGAAGCCTTGGTGAAGTACAAGAACCGCCATCCCGTCGTTCTGGCCTTGCCGCGCGGCGGCGTTCCCGTGGCGGCCGAAGTGGCGGAACGGTTGGAGGCGCCCCTCGATCTGGTTTTGGTGCGCAAGATTGGCGCGCCCATGCAGCCGGAACTTGCGATGGGCGCGGTCGTGGACGGGGAGCAGCCTGTCATCGTTCGCAACCGGGACATCGTCGATTTGACCGGCGTGAGCGAGGAGACGTTCGACGCCATCTGCAAGGAGGAGCTTGAGGAGATCGACCGGCGCCGCGAACGCTATCTGGGCAATCGCGCCCGGACTGACGTCAAGGGACAGGTCGCGATCATCGTCGACGACGGTATCGCGACGGGCGCGACGACCCTCGCAGCGATCCGGGCGCTGCGAAATCGGGGGCCAAAGGAATTGATCCTCGCAGTACCGGTGGCGCCTCTCGAGACGCTGCAGCGGCTGCACGGAGAGGTCGACGCAATCGTTTGCCTGGATACGCCGCGGGACTTCGGCGCGATCGGCTACTACTACCGTGATTTCAGCCAGGTCAGCGATGACGAAGTCGTCGCAATCCTGAAGCGGTTCCCGGCCAAGAAGACGACGGCACCAACCTCATGAGCTTTCAGGCTGCCGGGGAGGCGAGAATTTCCGGGATTGGCATGGACACGTCATCAGGCGCACTCCTGACCGATCTGTACCAGTTGAACATGGTGCAGGCCTACCTGGAGGCGGGCCAGACCGGGATCGCGGTCTTCGAGTTCTTCGTCCGCAAGCTTCCGCCGCAGCGCAATTTCCTGATGGCGGCAGGGCTCGAGCAGGCGCTGGAGTTCCTCCAAGGTCTGCGCTTTTCCGATGACGAATTGAGCTGGCTCATCCGCAGCGGCAGGTTCAGCGCGCGCCTGATCGACTATCTCTCCGATTTCCAATTCAGCGGCGACGTTCATGCCATGCCCGAGGGCACGGTGTTCTTCGCCAACGAACCGATCCTCCGCGTCACGGCGCCGCTCCCCGAAGCCCAGCTTCTCGAAACCCGGCTGATCAACGTGTTGCATTTCCAGTCGCTGATCGCGTCCAAGGCCGCCCGCATGGCGCTGCTCGCACCGGACAAGCTGCTGGTTGACTTCGGGCTGCGCCGGGCCCATGGCGCCGAAGCCGGTCTTCTGGCTGCGCGGGCCAGCTATATCGGAGGCTTTGCCGGCACCGCGACAATTCTCGCGGAAAAATGCTTCGGGATTCCTGCCTATGGCACGATGGCGCATTCATTCATCCAGTCGTTCGACGACGAGACGGCCGCCTTCGAAGCGTTTGCGCGCGCGCGGCCGAAGGACCTCGTGCTGTTGATTGACACATACGACACCGAGGCGGCGGCCAGGAAGGTCGTGACCTTGGCCCCGCGGCTGCGGGCGCTCGGAATTGCGATCCGCGGGGTGCGGATCGACAGCGGCGATCTGGTGGCGCTATCGAGAAGTGTGAGGCGGATCCTTGATGAGGGTGGCCTCAAGGACGTGACCATCTTCGTCAGCGGCGGCATCGAGGAAGAAACGTTGTTGTCCTTTGTCCGCGAGGCCGCTCCCATCGACGGCATCGGGATCGGCACCAGCCTGGCGACGTCGTCCGACGTACCGGCGCTCGATTGCGCCTATAAGCTGCAGGAATATGCCGGCCAGCCGCGGCGGAAGCGTTCGACCGGCAAAGCAACCTGGCCCGGCCGCAAGCAGGTGTGGCGCCGCTACGATGCCGACGGCCATATGGCGTCGGACGTTCTGTCGACGGAAGACGACGTTCAAGAAGGAGAGGCCCTGATCGTCCCTGTGCTGCAACAGGGCCGTCCGATCGCGCGTCAACCGTCGCTCCAGGACATCCGCGCCTACGCCCGGACGCAGTTGGAGCGATTGCCGAGGGGCTTCGAAGGCCTTCAAGGCCGCTCGTCCTATCCCGTCCATGTGGCGGCCCGGCTCCAACAATTGGCAGCCGCTGTCGACCTGAAAATAAGATAGGCCCCTGCCGCAAGTCCCTTCTGATCTGGATCAAAGCGAACGACAGGTGTGCGCCTAGCGTATCATGGCATGGAGAGCGCCTGTGCCGGTTCAGAACGCTGAAATCGCCGAGATGTTCGACCAGACCGCCGAGCTCCTGGAGATCAAGGGCGACAATCCTTTCCGCTCCCGCGCCTATCGAAATGCGGCCCGTCTGATCGAGCGCCTGCCGAAGAGCATTACGAGCTTGCTGAAAGCAGGCGAGGATCTTTCCGAGCTACCGGGGATCGGCAAGGATCTCGCGGGCAAGATCGAAACCATCGTCGCGACGCACAAATTCGATGTGCTCGATCGGCTCAAGCGTGAGCTGCCGGGTGATCTCGGTGAGATTGCGGCGCTTCCCGGGCTAGGTCCCAAGCGAGTGAAGCTGCTGTACGACAAGCTGGGTGTCCGTTCGCTCGAGGATTTGCGGCGGGCGATCAGGTCGGGACGATTGCGGGAGGTGAAAGGCTTCGGGGCCAAGAGCGAGGAGAAGCTCGCGGCTGCGCTGGCCAAGCCGCAGGCGGAAAGGCGCTTCAAGCTCTCAGAGGCCGAGGCTGAAGCGGAGGCGCTGCTGAACTATCTGCGCAGTACCAAGCCGGATCAGATCGCGGTTGCGGGAAGCTATCGCCGCAGGCGCGATACCGTGGGTGATCTCGACATTGTCGTGGCCGCGCATAGCGGCGCGGCGATCGGCGACAAGCTCACCAGGTACGAGAATATCGCCAAGGTCCTCGCGCACGGCCCGACCAGAACGACGGTAGTCCTCCGCTCTCGCCTTCAAGTCGATCTGCGGGTCGTCCCAAAGGCGAGTTATGGGGCGGCGCTGATGTATTTCACGGGATCGAAGGCCCACAACATCGTCCTGCGCGGCCTTGCCAACGACCATGGCTGGAAGCTCAATGAATACGGCCTGTTCGACGGCGAGCGGCGCATTGCAGGCGCAAGCGAGGAGGAAATCTACCGCAAGCTCAGCCTTGCGGCGATTCCGCCGGAAATGCGCGAGGATCGCGGCGAGATCGCACTTGCAAAGGCCGGCAAGCTTCCCAGGCTGATTGCGCTCGACGATATCAGGGGCGACCTGCATGTCCATTCCAACTGGAGCGATGGTACGGTGCCGGTTGCGGACATGGCTGCCGCGGCGAAAGCTCGAGGCTACGACTACATCGCCATCACCGACCACAGCCGGCATGTCACGGTGGCCCATGGTCTGGATGCCGCAAGGCTGGGTCGGCAGATCGATGAAATCGACCGATTGAACGAGCAACTGGGCGGCTTTGTCGTCCTCAAGGGAGCGGAGGTCGACATCCTTGCCGATGGGCACCTCGATCTGCCGGACAAGATCCTGTCGCGGCTCGATATCGCCGTCGCGGCCGTGCACTACAAGTTCGATATGTCACGCAAGCTGCAGACCGAGCGCATCATCCGTGCGATGGACAACAGGCATGTGTCCATCATTGCCCATCCGACGGGACGGCTCATCGGTGAGCGGGAACCCTACGAGGTGGACGTCGAGGCGATGGTCGCGGCCGCCGCCGCTCGCGGTTGTTGTCTCGAGCTGAACGCTGATCCCGACAGGCTGGACCTCACGGACATTCACGCCCATGCGGCCAAATCGGCGGGCGTCAAGCTCGCCATCTCGACCGACGCGCATGCGGTGGCTGGTTTCGACAACATGCGATTTGGTGTCGATCAGGCACGCCGCGGCTGGCTGGGGCCCTCCGACGTGATCAATACGCTGCCGCTGTCCAGTCTGCGAAGACTGCTGAGGCGCTGATTTGGCTCTTTGATCCCAGTCAACGTGACGTCGGGCCGCCGTGGAAATCTCATCGACGACTGAAACACGTGAGGTTTGCGATGCGGTGCGTTGTAACTTTGAAGGACGGGAGCGCAATGGAACGGGCCATGGGCGCGCTGGCGAAATACCGGTACACAGCGGGCGGCGAACTCGCTGCCCCGGAGGGACATCCGCGGGAGTGGAGAAAGTGGCTGCTTGAGATCAACGCGGCAGAGCTCGAAGCGATCCGGGACCACGTGGATGACGGAGATGTTATCGACGTCAAGCCGATCAGCGGATGAGGCTGCGTCGCGGGTTCGCTATGGACTGTGAAGGATTTGGTCCGGCCGATGTTCCCGGCGGATATAGGGACGCGGGCGAGGCATGACCTCGCTTCACGATGGCTAAGGCGCGCATAGGCGGCCGGTCAGGTCGGCGCACGGGTTGCTGCACAACGGTTGGAACCTTCATCGCAAGCATGAGTTGGCCGCACGGGCAGGGCCAAGAGTCACACGAGGCCAATCGTGCAAGAAGACGTGCGCGTGCGCACCACCGCGCAGATCGCGGGTCATCCGATTCATCCGATGCTGGTGCCGATCCCGATCGCGTGTTTTGTCGGGGCGCTGCTGACCGACATCGCCTATGTCGCCAGCGCCGAGATCATGTGGGCGGATTTTTCGGCCTGGCTTCTGCTCGCCGGCGTCATCTTCGGCGTGCTGGCGGCCATCGCGGGCCTGACCGATTTCCTCGGTAACCGGCTGGTGCGTGCGCAGACGCCGGCCTGGCCGCACCTGATCGGCAATACGGTGGCGCTGATCCTGGCGACCTTCAACACGATGATCCACACGCGCGATGCCTGGACCTCGGTATGGCCGAGCGGGCTCATTCTGTCCGCGATCACCGTGCTGATCCTGGCGATCACGGGCTGGCTCGGCTGGGCCATGGTCTATCGCCACGGCGTGGGAGTTGCGCGATGAAGCTCTTGTTTTCTCATGCGCTGTTGTGCTCGGCGCTGCTGTTTCTGGCCGGCTGCAATGACGGCAGCGGCGATCCCAGGGCGCAAACCGGCGCGAATCCCACACTCCCCGGCATCCAGCAATATTTGCTGCCGCCGATCCATATCGCCCGCATCGTCGGCTGGAAGAAGGACGAGACGCCGACGGTTGCGCAGGGCTTGCAGGCCAAGGCCTTTGCCACGGGCTTGCAGCACCCGCGCTCGCTCTACGTGTTGCCCAATGGCGACGTGCTGGTGGTGGAATCCAAGGCGCCGAAGGGAGCGCCGATCAAGCGACCCAAAGAGATTGTGATGGGCTTCGTCGAGTCCTGGGCGACCTCCGGCGGCGATACCGGCGAGAGCAATCGCATCACGCTGCTGCGCGACAGCAATGGCGACGGCGTGCCGGAGACGCAAAGCGTCTTCCTCGACCATCTCAATTCGCCGTTCGGCGTGGCGCTGGTCGGCAATGACCTCTACGTTGCCAACACCGACGCCATCGTCAGGTATCCCTACACGGAAGGGGATACGAAGATCACCGCGCCCGGCACGGTGCTGACGCCGCTGCCGGGCGGTCCGATCAACCATCACTGGACCAAAAGCCTGGTCGCCAGCCCCGACGGCTCGAAGCTCTATGTCGGCGTCGGCTCCAACAGCAACATCACCGAGAACGGCATGGAGGCCGAGCACAATCGCGCTGCGATCCTCGAGGTCGATCGCGCCAGCGGCCGCTGGCGCGTGTTCGCAAGCGGCCTGCGCAATCCCAACGGGCTCAGCTTCGAGCCGCAGACCGGCGCGCTGTGGACGGTTGTGAACGAGCGCGACGAGCTCGGCCCCGATCTCGTCCCTGACTACATGACCTCGGTGAAGGACGGCGGCTTCTACGGCTGGCCCTACAGCTATTTCGGCCAGCACGTCGATCCCCGCGTCAAGCCGGAGCGGCCGCATATCGTCGCCAAGGCGATCGTGCCGGACTATGCCCTGAGCTCGCATGTCGCACCGCTCGGGCTCGCCTTCAACACCGGCACCAGTCTGCCGGCCGCCTATCGCGGCGGCGCGTTTGTCGGCGAGCACGGCAGTTGGAACAGGCACGTGCTCAACGGCTACAAGGTCGTGTTCGTGCCGTTCACGGACGGCAAGCCGAGCGGCCCTCCGCAAGACGTCGTCACGGGCTTTCTCAACAGCGACAACCAGGCGCGTGGCCGTCCGGTCGGTGTCGCCATCGACAAGACCGGCGCGCTGCTGGTTGCAGACGACAGCGGCAACACGGTCTGGCGGGTGAGCGCGGCGCATCCGCAACTGACGCAACATTAGACATCGAGAACGGGAGGAGTTCGACAATGGGCCTTGCTCAATATGCCATCGTGCCGGTGCAGGAAGAATGGGGCGTGCGCATGACGGCGACGTCAAGAGCAGATACGCCACCAAGGAAGCCGCCTTCGAGTCCGCGGTGGCCGCGGCATCCCTGGCCCTTCGAGAGGGACATGAAGTCCATGTCAGCGTGCCTGGCCGCGAAGCCGGCGACAACGCGCTCGGTGTGTAGAGCGTCCGAGAGAAGGAGGCCGAGGTGACCAAACTCCGTGAGCAGAACGGCGTCGAGCCGCCCCGGTCCGAGGACGACATCCAGCGCGAGCAGCTCGGTCCGCGCGGCGTGCCCGGTGCGCCTGACCCGGCCAAGATGACGCCCCAGCGCGACAAGAAGACCCCGAAGCACATCGATCCCGGCCACACCTCCTGACAATCGCTCTGCGGCTGGCGCCGCGGTGCCATTCGGAACCGACATTCCCGCTCGGCCCGTATACCGGGTATGACGTGCCGCCGGGCGCGATCTGCGCCTCGTGGGCAGGCGACGTTTGGAATGCGGTTGTTGAAATCTGACGGCAGGCTCATCGGCGTCCTGCTGGTGCTCGCGATCACGCAATTGGTCGGATGGGGCACGATAGGCCTTCCCGCCATCGTCGGGCGCGATCTCGCCGCAGATCTCGGCATGAGCCTGCCGGCGGTGTTCGCCGGGACATCCGTTCTCTACGTCTCAATGGGGCTGTGCGGCCCGTTGCTCGCCAAATCGTTTGCGCGGCATGGGGCGCGGACGGTCATGATGGTCGGCACGATCGTCACTGCGCCCGGCTTCGTGCTGCTGTCGCTCGCGCGCGAGCCGATACTCTATTTCGCCGCGTGGATCGTGCTCGGCATCGCCGGCAGCGCCACGCTGTCGACCGGCGCCTATATCATGCTGAACGAGATCGCGGGGCGGAAGGCCAAGAACGCGATCGGCGCGCTCATGCTGGTGACGGGCCTGTCCAGCAGCATCTTCTGGCCGACGACCTCGTTCCTGAGCGGTCACCTCGGCTGGCGGGGGACGTGTCTCGTCTACGCGGCGATGATGCTCGTCGTGAGCCTCCCGCTCTATGCGTTTCTCGCGCCGCGCCGGACCGTCGCGAAGGACGATGGCGCCGCGCCGGCCAAGCGGTCGCGGCCGCCTGCGATTCCAAGGAGCACGTTCGGCCTCGTCGTCGCCGCAATTACGCTGAACGCCTTCGTCACTTTCGGCATCAGCGCCACCCTGATCGAGCTCTTGCGGGCGGAGGGGCTGGCGCCGGCTCAGGCGCTGGCGTTCGGCTCGATGCTCGGCGTGATCCAGGTCAGCGCCCGCGGGCTGGACTTTCTCGGTGGAGGCCGGTGGGACGGGATCACGACCGGGCTCGTTGCGGGCACCGCATTGCCGATCTCCATGCTGCTCCTGATGATAAGCGAGGGCGCCACCTGGGCGGTCGCGGTCTTCATCCTGCTCTATGGCGCCGGCAGCGGCGCGATGGCGGTGGCGCGGGCGACCATCCCGCTCGTGTTCTACGACCAGGCCGAGTTCGCCAAGGCCATGTCGATGATCGCGCTGCCGCTCAATCTGGCATCTGCGGTCTCGCCGCCGCTCCTCGTCGGCCTGCTGACCCAGTTCGGCAGCCGCGGTGCGCTCGGTCTCACCTTTGCCTTCTCCTGTGCCGCGGTGCTGATCCTGGTCCTGCTCGGCCGCCGCCGGCCGAGGGTGGTCGCGGCGGGCGCAACCTGAGCCCTTGAAACGATATTCGCGGCGCGGAAAGTTGCGGGCAGGAATTGGCGCCGCCGCCCGGCAGGAGATGGCCGTATGCCGTCAGTGCAGTGCTCAGGGCGCGAAAATAGTGTATCCGCAGGGAGCGTGGCCTTTCGATCTCGCCGCCGCGCCAAGATCAGTTCCCCGGAGGAAATCGACATGTCGGCCTTGCCGCTCTCAGGCATCAAGATCCTTGACCTCACCCGCGTGCTTGCCGGGCCCCTGTCGGCCCAGATGCTGGGCGATCTCGGCGCGGAGGTGATCAAGATCGAGCGGCCGGGCACCGGCGACGACGCGCGTGCCTTCGGACCGCCCTACCTCAACGACCCCGAGGGCAAGGCCAACAACAACAATTCGTTCTACCTCTGCGCCAATCGCAACAAGAAGTCCGTCACCGTCAACATCGCCAAGCCGGAAGGGCAGGCGATCGTCCGGGAGCTCGCCAAGGACGCCGACGTCTTCATGGAGAACTACAAGGTCGGCGATCTCAAACGCTACGGCCTCGACTACGAGACCATCAAGGCGATCAATCCCGGCATCATCTATTGCTCGGTGACCGGCTTCGGCCAGACCGGGCCGTATGCGCCGCGTGCCGGTTATGACGCCATCCTGCAGGCGATGGGCGGATTGATGAGCGTCACCGGCCATATCGACGGCGAGCCGGGCGAGGGCCCGATGAAGGTCGGCCCGTCGATCGTCGACTACATGACCGGCATGAACTCGTCGATCGGGATTCTCTCGGCGCTCTATCATCGCGACGCCAATGGCGGACAGGGACAGCACATCGACGTCTGCCTGTTCGATACCGTCATCGCATCCCTGTCGCACTGGCTGCAGATTTATCTTGTCAACGGCAAGACGCCGCCGCGCCGCGGCACCTGGGGCAATGGCGGCATGCCGGCCGGCGTGTTCCGCTGCGCCGACGGCGAGTTGATGCTGGTGGTTGGCAATGACGGCCAGTTTCAGCGCACCTGCGCCGTGCTCGGCGAGCCCGAGCTCGCGAACGATCCGCGCTTCGTCAGGAACAACGACCGCGTCGTCCACGGCAAGGAGATCATGGCGATCTTCGCCGGCCTGTTCCTGAAGCAGCCGGTGGCCTACTGGCTGGAGAAGCTGGAGGAGGCGGGTGTGCCGTCAGGTCCGATCAACAATTTCGAGCAGGTGTTCTCCGACCCGCACGTCCAGTCGCGCGGCATGCGGGTGAAGGTCGAGCACCCCTTCAAGCCCGATCTTTCGCTGGTCCGCAACGCGCTGACCCTCTCGGAGACGCCGATCGAGACCTACCGCGCTCCGCCGCTGCTAGGGGAGCACACCGAGGAGGTGCTCGGCGGCAAGCTCGGCTATGATGCGGGCAAGATCGAGCAGCTGAAGCAGCAGGGCATCATCTAGCCGGAGGGAGCGCGAGCCTCGGCGCGACCGTGCGACAGCCGAGGACGCACGTGCGATGCCGGGGCTTGCCTGAAGCTTGCCCGCAATCCCCAGATAATCCCGATCCGTAGTCGCACAGGCTTCCGCTTTGCGTCCGACTCTGATTCGATCTCTCCACTTGAGTTCGGGAGGGAAGCGAATGTCCTACACGATCGGGTTCCAGGCCAAGGACCAGAACGCGATTCTGGCGACCGAGGCGGCCACCGCCAATCAGGCCATCGCCATCATTGCCGCGCTGCGGCAGAGCGCCGACGAGATAAAGTTCATCCGATCGCCGCAGGAAGGCGAGATGGGTATCGAGATGCTGCTGCTGCTCGCCAAGGAAGAGGCCGAGGAGATGCCGCAGCGGGTGTAACCGCTGTCGCTGCTGAATTAGACGCGGAACTCCGAAGGTCCTGCCGCGCAAGCGGGACCGAGCTCGGCTCCCGACCGATATTCATTGATCAGCGCGCATCCCGCGCCAGTGCGCGCGGCTTTGCCTCGACCTTTCCCGCCGTCAGCGCCATCGTCGCGACGCTGACCACGCGCGCGACCACGTCCTCGACGTCGTCGAGATCGCATTTGCCTTCCGACAGCTTCGTCAGCCGCTCGCTCTCGCGGATGGTGTGGTGCGCCATCGCGAGCGCGAAGTTGAGGCCCCAGTAGATGTCGACGTCGCTGCGCTCGGGCAGGGCGCGGCGCATCGCGCCGGCGAATTTCCGCAAATGGTCGATCTCGCGGTTCTTGATGCGGCGGATCGGCGGCACGGATTCGATCGAAGCGCGGATCATGAAGCGCGCTGCGGTGGAGCGCTGGTTCTGCGGGCCAAGGCAGCCGCGCAAGGTCGGGCCGACCAGGGCCCGCAAGATCACCTCGATTGGGGCGCGGCCGCCGCCTTGCTCTTCCGCCGCCTTCAATTCGCGCAGGCGCTCGCGGTTGGTGGCGATCGAGCGTGTGACGAACAGCTCCGCGATCAGCTCGTCCTTCGAGCCGAAATGATAGTTCACTGCCGCCAGGTTGACATTGGCCTCCGCGACGATGTCGCGCAGCGTCACGTCGCCGAAGCCGCGGTCGGCATAGAGCCGTTCGGCGGCGGCGAGAATGGCAGACCTCGTATGATCGCTGGCCATGGAAGCCCTCAGGGAGGGGAGTTGCAATTCAAACAGTTGTATGAAACTATCGTTTGAAGGCCGGGAAAAGTCAATCCGCAATCAGGACTCATTCGCAACTGCGATGGGTTCCGGTGCACCTCGCAAGTTTGCGCATTCGCGCTTGCGGGCCGCGCGCGGCGGGAGGACAGTCCGGCGCAAAACGGTTTGCGAGAGAGAAACGAGGAGCGTCCCATGGATTTTGATCTGTCCACCAAGCAGAAGGAATGGCTTGACCGCGTGCGGTCCTTCATGGCCAAGCACGTGCGCCCGGCGGTGCCGGTCTACGATCAGCAGGACAAGAGCGGCGACCGCTGGAAGGTCATCCCGGTCCTGGAAGACCTCAAGAAGAAGGCGAAGGCCGAAGGCCTCTGGAACATGTTCATGCCGCCGAACGAGCATGAAGATGATGAATTCCGTGGTGCGGGATTGACCAATCTCGAATACGCGCTCCTGTCCGAAGAGATGGGTCGCATCACCTGGGCCTCGGAGGTGTTCAACTGCTCGGCGCCGGACACGGGCAACATGGAAGTGTTCATGCGCTACGGCACCAAGGAGCAGAAGCGCAAATGGCTACGCCCGTTGATGGACGGCGAGATCCGCTCCGCCTTCCTGATGACGGAACCGGCGGTTGCCTCGTCCGACGCCACCAACATCGAGACCCGCATCGAGCGTGACGGCGACCACTACGTCATCAACGGCCGCAAATGGTGGTCATCGGGCGTCGGCGATCCCCGTTGCAAGATCGCGATCCTGATGGGCAAGTCCGATTTCAAGGCGGCCAAGCACCAGCAGCAGTCGCAGATCCTGGTTCCACTCGACACCCCCGGCATCAAGGTCGAGAAGATGCTCCCGGTGTTCGGCTTCGACGACGCGCCGCACGGCCATGCCCAGGTGCTGCTCGAGAACGTGCGGGTGCCGAAGGAGAACATCCTGCTCGGCGAGGGTCGCGGCTTCGAGATCGCGCAGGGCCGCCTCGGTCCGGGCCGTATCCATCACTGCATGCGCACCATCGGCAAGGCCGAGGAGGCGCTGGAGAAGATGGTGAAGCGGCTCGGCTCGCGTACTGCGTTCGGCAAGAAGATCGTCGAGCATTCGGTGTGGGAGCAGCGCATCGGCGAAGCCCGTACCAACATCGAGATGACCCGCCTTCTGTGCCTCAAGGCCGCCGACATGATGGACAAGGTCGGCAACAAGACCGCGCAGGCCGAGATCGCCATGATCAAGGTCGCCGCGCCCAACATGGCGCTGAAGATCATCGACGAGGCGATCCAGGCCTTTGGCGGTGCCGGCGTGTCGGACGAGGCGGGCCTTGCCAAGGACTACGCCCACATCCGCACGCTTCGTCTTGCCGACGGTCCGGACGAGGTGCACAACCGCGCCATTGCCAGGCTCGAGGTTCGGAAGTATGCAAACTCTCCCGGTCATTAGGCGGGAGAGCCTGGAGGCGCTCCCGGCTTGACGAAATGAGGGGCATGATCCGGTGACCGCTTGACGCAAGTGCGTCAGCGGTTACCGACTAGGATCATGCTCGACCTGAAATGGTCAGGACTGAAGAGGGAGCGTCACTGTGGCGGACGGCGTCAGGAAAGACGAAGAGTTCTCGGGTACCAAGCCGGTCGAGGAGCGGCATCGTTTCGACGAGCTGCGCCTCGAAGCCTGGATGCGCGAGCATGTCGAAGGTTTTGAAGGCCCGCTGGTCGTGCTCCAGTTCAAGGGCGGCCAATCCAACCCGACCTATCGCCTCAACACGCCGAACCGCTCCTACGTGATGCGCAGAAAGCCGTTCGGCAAGCTGCTGCCGTCGGCGCATGCGGTCGATCGCGAGTATCGCGTGATCGCAGCGCTCGGCAAACAGGGCTTTCCGGTCGCGCGTGCCTACGCGCTGTGCCAGGACGACGGCATCATCGGTGCCGCCTTCTACATCATGTCGATGGAGGAGGGCCGCGTGTTCTGGGATCCGACGCTGCCGAGCCAGGCGCCGGACGACCGGCGCAAGATTTTCACCAGCAAGATCGAGACGCTGGCGAAGCTCCACATGTTCGATCCTGTTACCATCGGCCTCGGCGACTTCGGCAAGCCCGGCAACTACTTTGCACGCCAGATCGACCGCTGGACCAAGCAATATCGCGCCTCCGAGACGCAGCACATTCCTGAATTCGAGAAAGTCGCCGAATGGCTGCCGAAGACGGTGCCGGAGCAGGCGCGCGTCTCCATCGTCCATGGCGATTATCGCCTCGACAACATGATCTTCCACGCGACGGAACCGCGCGTGCAGGCCGTGCTGGACTGGGAACTGTCGACCCTCGGCGATCCCATGGCCGACTTCACTTATCTGTTGATGCAGTGGATCATGCCGGGACTCGAGGGTGCCGACCTCAAGGCACTCAACATCCCAAGCGTGGAAGAGGCTGCGCAGATCTATTGCAACGTCACCAAGATGACGGTGCCTGATCTCAACTGGTATTTTGCCTACAATCTGTTCCGTCTCGCCGGCATCACCCAGGGCATCGCCGGCCGCGTCCGCGACGGCACCGCCGCCAACGCCAAGGCGCTCGAATCCGCCAAGCGCACCGTGCCGCTGTCGAAGGCCTCATGGGAATACGCGCAGAAGGCGGGCGCGGTGTAGGTAGAACGAAGGCGCGGCTGATGGCCGCGCCTTTTTGTTCTGGGGGGCGGCGTCATTCCCACTCGTTCGCTGTCATTGCCCGCGAAGGCGGGCAATCCAGTATTCCAGAGACGCCAGTGCTTGAATCGAGAAGCCGCGGCGTACTGGATGCCCCGGTCAACCCGGGCATGACAGCGGTGATGAGGCGACTCATTCCACCGTCATTGCGAGCCAACGGGTCCGCGCGAAGCGCGGCCCGATGACAGGCTCCGCGAAGCAATCCAGTGTGCCCTCCGCAGTGGCAGTCTGGATTGTTTCGTCGCAAGAGCTCCTCGCAATGACGAGGAGGCACCTCAGCCCTTCGCGCAATGCGCGATCAGCTTCTCCACGAAGCCTGCGCATTTCTCCAGCTCCGCCATCTCCACGAACTCATCCGGCGTATGCGCCTGCGCGATCGAGCCCGGGCCAATCACCACCGACGGGATATCGGTCATGCTGGAGAACAGGCTCGCCTCGGTGCCGAACGCGACCTTGGCATGGTCGTTGCGCCCCGCCAGGCTTTTGGCAAGCGTGACGATCGCGGCATCCGCTGGCGTGTCGAGCGCGGGATAGTCGAGGATCTCCTCGAAATCGATGCCGCACTCAGGATGTCTCGCTTTCATCGCCGGCTCGATCTCGGCCTTGGCCCAGGCGACGATCGCATCCGTCACCTCTCTGGATTCGGTGATGCCGATGCCGCGGCATTCGAAATCCACCGTGCAGGTGTCAGGGACGATGTTCAGTGCCGCGCCGCCGTGCACGATGCTGGTGAGCAGCGTCGAATGCGGAACGTCGTAGAGGCTGTCCGTCGATCGCGCGGCCGCAAGCTTCTCGGCGCGGCGGCGGATCTCGACGATCAACTCGGCTGCATATTCGATCGCGTTGACACCCTCAGGCGCGATCGAGGAGTGACGGGCGAGACCATGGAATGTCGCGCGCACGCCGTGCTTGCCCTTGTGGCCGATGATCACCTGCATCTGCGTCGGCTCGCCGATGATGGCGCCGAGCGGCTTGACCTTCTTCTTCGCGACCTCGCGCAGCATCGGCCGGACGCCGACGCAGCCGATCTCCTCATCATAGGAGATCGCCAGATGAATCGGTGTCGTCAGCTTCGCCTCCATCATCTCCGGCACCATGGCGAGACACACTGCGACGAATCCCTTCATGTCGGTGGTGCCGCGGCCATAGAGCTTGCCCTCGCGCTCGATCAGCCTGAACGGATCATGGCTCCAGTCCTGGCCCACGACGGGCACCACGTCGGTATGGCCCGACAGCACCAGGCCGGGACGATCCTCCGGCCCGATGGTGACCCACAGCGCGGCCTTCTGCCCGGTCTCGTCGACGATGCGGTCACCCTTGATGCCGAACGCGGCGAGATAGCTTTCGATATGGGCAATCAGGGGGAGATTGGTGCGATCGCTGACGGTGTCGAAGGCGACAAGGTCGGCGAGGAGATTTCGGATGCGATCGGGTCTAGAGCTTGGCATTGTCACGTTTTTGTCGGAGGAAGATGGAGGCTGAGGTGCCTGCACGAACCATACCAACGTGAGGCCGCCTCGGGCAAATCAACACCGCAGCCGTCATTCCGGGGCGATGCGCAGCATCGAGCCCGGAATCCATCGACCCGCAACACGCGCGGTGAAATGGGTTCCGGGTTCGCGACGTCGTCGCGCCCCGGAATGACGCGGGAGGTCTACCAAACCTTGCGCTGCCCGACGGGCGAAACACCCCAGATGTCGGTCAACGCGCCTCGCCAAAAACATTCCGCTTTACCGAAATTCGGAAACGGCGTATGTAACGCCCACTCCGGCCCAAGGAAGAGGGGCGTATCGCGATCGTCACGAACGCGGGCCGGACGGCGGTGGACGCAGGTGACATCGGCGCGAATGGCTTTCGCAGGGCGGGCGACCGTGAGCGGAGGCGTCGCGCACACGACCGGTGTTATCGGCGTACGGCAAAATCGTGTCGTCCTGGCGCCCGGGGTCTGTGCGCCAAGTCTTGCGGTGATGTGCGCTGCCCGACCGGGCACGCGCGTCAGCCATCCGCAAGGCGACGGGGGCAATAGTGCATCGCTCCCCGGGGAGAGCACGACATAAGCCGTCAAACCACTGCGCAGGGAAGGCCGGATGTTTGGCTCCACCTGTATGCCGCTGTGCAGCTTCTCGTAGCGCAACCTTCGCACAGTGGACCGTGGGTGCCCGGCCGGCACCCGGTCTTCCCTGTGCCCTTTCACTTGAGGGTGAGGCGACGAAACAAAGCTCGGGCGGGATGCGCCGCGAGGATGCGATCCCATGTCAGTCATTCAACAACAAGGTCGTGCCCCGAATGTTGCGCAGCAACGCCAAGAGCGTTGCAACGCGTCCGGGACACGAGAGCGTCCGTGCTAAACCGGCTTGCCCGTATACGGCATCGAGGCGGTGAGGCCTCCGTCCACCGGGAACGCCTGGCCGTTGACATACGATGCCTCGTCACTTGCCAGGAACAGTCCCATCGCCGCGAGCTCGTGCGGCTGGCCGGGGCGCTTGAGCGGATTGAGCTGGCCGATCTTGTCCTGGGTGCCGCGCTCCTTGGCGCGGTCGAAGATCGGCTTGGTCATGCCGGTTTCGATCAGGCCGGGGCAGACCGCGTTGATGCGCACGCCGGTGCCGGTGAGCGAATAGGCCGTGGTCTGAACCAGGCTGATCACGCCGGCCTTGCTGGCGGCATAGGGATGGCCGCTGGCGCCCGCTTTCAGGCCCGCAACCGACGCGGTCAGCACGATCGCGCCGGACTGCTGCTTGACCATATGCGGCATCGCGTATTTCACCGCGAGGAACGGCCCGATCAGGTTGACGCGCAAGATCTCCTGCCAGTGCTCCACCGTCTGCTCGGCGATCGGAATGAGACCGCCGGAAATGCCGGCATTGGCCCAGATCACGTCGAGCCGGCCGTGCGTCTTCACCGCCTTGTCGATGACGGCGATGACGTCCTTCTCGGAGCCGGCATCGGCGATCATGGCTTCCGCGATGCCGCCGGCCTTCTTCACCTCGTCGACGGTCTCCTTCACGGCCTCGGTGCGGTCGACCGCGATCAGCCTGGCGCCTTCCCGAGTGAACAGCAGCGCAGCGGCGCGCCCGATGCCGCTGCCGGCGCCGGTGATGATGACGGATTTGCCCTGCAGGCGGCCCATGCGTTGCTCCCTTTTGCTCGCGCGCGACGCTTGCCGCGCGACGGAATTTCAAACAAGATTTCAAACGGTAAAGTGTCTTGAGACACGTTCGCTACTGACGTACAGCGACATCAAACGAGATGGAAGGGTTTCGATGGCAGGTGCAGACAAGCCCAATGTGGTCGTCACGCGGTGGTGGTGGGTCCGTCACGCGCCGGTGCGCAATGACGGGGGCAACATCTACGGGCAGAGCGATATCGCCTGCGACACCAGCGATACCTATGTGTTCAATGCTGTTGCCAAGGTGCTGCCACGCACGGCGGTCTGGTATTCGAGCAATCTGATGCGCACCCACCAGACCGCCGAGGCGATCTGGGCCGCCGGCTTCCAAAGGCCTGCGTCGATGAAGTGGGAAGCGGATCTCGCCGAGCAAAACCTCGGCCGCTGGCAGGGTATGAACCGAGCCCAGTTCATCGCCAGCCGCCCCGTTGGTACGAGCTGGTTCGCCGACATCAACGAGCCCGCGCCCGGCGGCGAAAGCTTCATGGATCTCTACAACCGCACGCGCCGCACCATCGAGCGGATCAACAATGAGGCGGCAGGACAGGACATCATCGCTGTCGCGCATGGCGGCACGATCAAGGCGGCACTGGGTCTCGCGCTCGACGGCCAGCCGGAGCGCGGGCTCTCGTTCGACATCGACAATTGCTCGGTGACGCGGCTGGACCATTTTGCGAGTCCCGAGCGCACCGTCTGGCGGCTGCCGATGGTGAACCAGCAGCCGTGGATTGCGGATGCCGCGCATGCGGCGATGCACCAGCCGGCGGGGCCGGAAGTCAAGAAGCTCGCCTAAGTAACCTGTCATTCCGGGTTCGATGCTTCGCGTCGCTCCGGAATGACATGGAATTCGAAGATCAATCAGGGAGAGAAACATGACCTTGTTCGACATGAAGGGGAAAGTCGCCGTCATCACCGGCTCGACGCGCGGCATCGGGCTCGCGATCGCCGAGCGCATGGCCGAGCACGGTGCCAAGGTGGTGATCTCCTCGCGCAAGGCCGATGTCTGCGACCAGGTGGCGAAGGGCATCAACGACAAGTACGGCAAGGGCACCGCGGTCGCGATCGCCGCCAACATTTCCTCGAAGGAAAATCTGCAAAACCTGATCGACGAGAGCAACCGCGCCTTCGGCAAGATCGACGTGCTGGTGTGCAACGCCGCATCGAACCCGTATTACGGTCCGCTCGCCGGCATCTCCGACGATCAGTTCCGCAAGATTCTCGACAACAACATCGTCGCCAACAACTGGCTGATCTCGATGGTGGTGCCGCAGATGATCGAGCGCAAGGACGGCTCCATCATCATCGTCTCCTCGATCGGCGGCCTCAAGGGCTCGACCATCCTCGGCGCCTACGCGATCTCGAAGGCCGCCGACATGCAGCTCGCGCGCAACCTCGCTTGCGAATACGGCAAGCACAACATCCGCGTGAACTGCATCGCGCCCGGCCTGATCAAGACTGATTTCGCCAAAGCGCTGTGGGACAATCCGGAGAATTTGAAAGCCTCGACCTCCCGGTCGCCGCTGGAGCGCATCGGCATCCCCGACGAGATCGCCGGCGCCGCGGTGTTCCTGGGATCGAAGGCCGGCGACTTCATGACCGGCCAGACCATGGTGATCGACGGCGGCGCGACGATCAGTTGAGCGATAGAGCGTAGAAGAGGCACGCAGCCCACCCAATAACCGGTGTCATCGCCCGCGGAGGCGGGCGATCCAGTATTCCAGAGGCCTTCATTGGAGAGCTCGCTCTTACCACATCCGCCGCGGCGTACTGGATGCCCCGGTCAAGCCGGGGCATGACGGCGAATGTGAAGATGCAGCGTCACCGTGCGAGATTATGCGGACGCCGCCTCACTCCACCGCCGCGTAAACCAGATCCCGCACCAAGGTCCGCGTGTAGTCGCGCTGTCCGGGGCCCTGGCTCATGAACACCGCGAACAGATCCTCCTTCGGATCGATCCAGAAGAACGTGCCGGCAATGCCGCTCCAGAAATACTGGCCGACGCTGCCGGGGAAGGGCGCGATGCCGGCCTCCTTGCGCACGGCGAAGCCGAGGCCAAAGCCGTGGCCGGGCGAGAGCAGGGTGCCGTTGATCGCAACGCCTGGTCCGAGGTGGTCGGCGGCCATCAGCTCCAGCGTCTTGCGGCCGATGACCCTGTTGCCGTCGAGCGTGCCGCCGTTGCGTAGCATCAGGCAGAAGCGGGCATAGTCCATCGTGGTCGAGACCAGGCCGCCGCCGCCGGACTCCATCACCGGCTGCTCGAGCATGTTGAACAGCGCGACCTTGTCGCCGGTCCAGGGATCGGTCGCGAACGGCTCGGCGAGCCGGCCGGCATTGGCCTCCGGTGTCGAGAAGCCGGTCTCGGCCATCTGGAGCGGCGCGAGCACGCGCTCGGTGAGGAAGGTACCGAGCGTCTTGCCGCTGACGACCTCGATGATGCGGCCGAGGATGTCGGTGGAGCGGCTGTAGTTGAACGCCGCGCCGGGCTGGCAGACCAGCGGAAAGCTCGCCACCAGCGCGGCGTGCTCGGCGTTGCTGATCTTGCGGCTGCGGACGCGGGACTCCTGGTAGAGCTTGTGCACGGGGCCGTCGCCCTGGTGCTCGTAGGTGAGGCCGGAGGTGTGGCGGAGCAGGTCCTGCACGGTCATGGGCCGTGTCGGCGGCGCCAGCTCCAACTTGCCGTCCTTGACGACGCCGACCTGCTGGCTCGCAAATTCCGGGATGAATTTTGCGACGGCGTCGCTGAGCAGGAGCTGGCCATCCTCGACCAGGGCCATGATGCCGACCGAGACGATCGGCTTGGTCATCGAGAAGATGCGGAAGATCGAATCGCGCACCATCGGTGCGCCTGCCGGGCCTTGCTTGCCGAGCGCCTCGAACCAACCGATCTGGCCGCGCCGGGCCACCAGCACGGTGACGCCGGGAACGGTTCCCTTGTCGATCTCGCGCTTGAACGCGTCCGACATGGCCTGGAGACGGGGACGCGACAGCCCGAGCGTCTCGGGGCGGGCTTCCGGCACAGGCGGGGTCTGGAGCGCGGTCGTGGCCTGTGGGGCGGCTGTGGCGGTCGCTGTAGCGGTCATGGGCACTCCCGGTTGCTTTTCGTTATCGTCAACGGACTGTGGCCCAGAAACCCCGGCACAAACAAGCGAAGCCGGCGCGGTTCACCCTTGCAAACCGGCCGTCCCCTGTGCTTGAAAGCGCCCCTGATCCGCGGTGACGCGGGTTCGTAGGAGTGTAGCTCAATTGGTAGAGCACCGGTCTCCAAAACCGGGGGTCGCAGGTTCGAGCCCTGCCACTCCTGCCAGTAAAATCAGTTACTTAGATTAGATGCTGGCGGGATAGGGACAAGGCGTCCCACGTACGAGCAGCCAAGAGCCGGCCCAAATGTCCGAAGTCCCGCGCCGAGCCTGCGGGGCGTCGCTTAACGTGCGGGGGTCCGTTCCGCGTCGAGCGGAATCTGACTGAAATCGACGTTCCGGATGGGAACGCGGCGCAGCAGCGAAACGATGGTCCCGCCGAGCTCGAAATAGGTGCGCAGCCGCAGCGCGCGGGACGATCCCTTCAGCTCCGCATTCAGGCTCACGGGGACCTGGACGTAGGTGAGGCCGAGCTGGAGCAGGGAGATCAACGCACAGATCTGATAGCCATAGCCGTCGGCCTTGACCGCGATCTGGCGCAGCCATTTCACGGGATAGACGATCATGCTGTGGTAGTCGGACAGCCAGAAGCCGAACAGGCAGTTCAGGATGAACCGCAGCGAATGCGACTGGAGGGAGCGGTTGATGGAGCGGTCCGACTGGTTGTCACGATAGGTGATGACGATGTCGGCGGCGCCCGCCGCCTTGAACATCCGGGCGATCCCTTCGTTGTGAAAGGCGTGGTCGCCGGGGATGAGCGTGATGGCATCGAACTTCGCGCGCGACAGGGCGAATTCGAAGCCGGCACCGACACCCCGCCGCTCGGCGTTGTGATGCACGATGATGCGTGGCTCGCCGGCCGCGAACTCTTCCATGATTGCGCCGGTGGCGTCGGTGCTGCCGTCGTCGATCAGGAAGATCTCGAAATCATCGAGCAGCTCACGGGCGAGCGGCAGCACGCCGTCGATGGTGTCGGCGATTTTGTCCTGCTCGTTCAGTGCAGGGATGACGATCGTAAGCTTTTTTGCCGCCCTGGAAGGTGTCATCTTATGCCGCCGTTGCCGGCTACCCTTGACTGGTAGAACCCCGGCGCAACTCTAGGTCATCTGAGCCGGGCGAACAATGTGGCTCCCGGACATGATCCACACAACCCGACACGAAACCCGAGATGTGTGTGTTTCGCGCAACTAGTCGGAAAAATCGTAGAGACCGGTATCGCCAATGCCGAAGGCGCGGCGCAGCCGTCCGATGCGGCCTGCCATGTTCCGGCCCTCCGTCGTCGCCCTGAAGTGCGAATCGACCGGTTCGACCAGGCCGCCATCGACCAGGTTCCCAATTCGTCCCCGGAACAGATCTGGAACCTGCCTTTCAGCGATCTCCAAAACCGGGGCTCTCCGATCGGGCCGGTCGACGAGGCCGCGCAGGATGTCCAGGGAAACCGATTTATACACTGCGCCAAAGGCGAAAACGTAAGCCATGACGCAAAATCCGAATATCGACGCGGCGTCCCAATACTGAAATTGCGGGACGGCGAAAATTCCGAGCATCACGCTGAGACCATGCGAAATGACTGCGGCGATCGCGAGCAGGATCACGGGTCCGAGCGACCATGCGCGAGCGCGGGCCATGAGTTGCACGGCAGGCGCCAGCAGGGCGAAGACGACGGCGGCGACGAGTCCGACAGCGAAGGACATTGTGCCGCTCACCCAAGGCCCGTCGACAGACGAACAAGCTTGACGAGATGCGCGACCGCTACCCCCTTGGCCGTCGGGGCCAGCCGGCCGTCTGCCGTCACCACCAGCCCCGAGCTGATCAGGAGTTTCAGGCGGTTGTACGTGAAGGTGTCGAGATCGCCGCCCTGCATGTAGGCCGCAGCCCATTGCTCCAAGGTGAGGGGACGTCCGGTCTTGACCAGTGCCGTGAGCAGCGTCACGGTAAAGCCCCAGGCCAGCAGGCTGAAAAGGATGTAGCAAAACATCATCGCCGTCGCCAACAGGAGCAGACCGCCAAGCACGTCGTCGAGGTGGCGTCGACCTGGAAGCGCAATACAGGCGATCGCGAAAAGCACGACGACGCTGACGCAGCCCAGCCGGAAGCGGCGGCCAGATCCGCCGGTGGCGGCGATGCGCGCGTAACACAGCAACAGCAATGGAAAGGCGATGCTGAGACCAATCGCAGCGGCCTGCGCCGGGCCCGGTAGCATGTTCATTGCGTAAATCGCCCCGGACGCCTCTCAGGCCCAGCCAGAGCAAAAGTCTATAGGAGGTCGTATTTTTCCGGTCAAGAGAGCCCGGCGCCGATGCTCCTGAACCAGAGCCTCTTCAGGGACGTGGTGCCCAGCAGCGGCCAGGATTATTTCGTCGTCTCGATTTCCTGCTGAATGGCACCGATCATCCGCTCGACGGCGCGAGCAAGGCTGCCGCGGCTATAGCGCGAGGAGATCGGGATGAATCGCTATCGCGCTTCAGGTTGTTGCTTGAGTATGATCATTGGAGACGGCTGCGCGCTTTTCCGGATCATGCTCTGCCGCTAGCTCGCCGCTTCCAGACCGTCTCTGCAAGTGAGATGTCGGTCACCGAGTCGGCGCCGGAAGCCAGGGGCATTCTTCGTTCGACGATATCGGTGACGAAAGCGTCGGCCTGCCGCCTAAATGCCCAGCTGGCTGCGCGCACCAGCCGAGTGGATTGGCCGTTATGACCGACGATGACTTGTGCCTCCTGTTCGGCGAAGGGAGCGGGCAATTCAATGGTCACCGCACCGCGCTCAAAATCGATCGTGAGTCCCTCGCGCCAGGCACCTTCGGCTCCGTTCACGAGATCCAGCGTGCAAGCGATGCCGTCGAAGTCGAGGGTTATGCGCGCGGCTCCGGTGGTCTCGATCGAGCTTTCGGCGACCCTCGGCGATGGTCCGAGCACGTAGCGCGCCAGATTGATGATATGGCTGAAGACATTCAGAAAACTGTCGTAGCCGGGGCGCATCGCACGCGGCATCCAGTCGGGACCATCCTCCCAGAGTTCTAACCCGTCCGGCCGTGCTTCGCCGGTCATCACGAAATTGTCCTGCGCTCGGCCCGTGTCGCCGCCGAAGCACCAGCCTCGCGCGGCGACGATGCGTCCGAGCGACTGGTCTGCGCGGATGCGCGCCAGCTCGACCAGCGCGCGTGCCACGCCGGCGTCGTGTCGCTTCATATAACCGATGCTGTAGATGAGGTCCTGTCGCCGTGCGGCTTCGACCAGCGTCTCGGCATGAACCGTCGTGTAGGCCATCGGCTTTTCCGACAGCACGTGGCGGCCGCTGTTCAACGCGTCCAGGACGATCGGCCCGGTCGCGCGCCGCTTCGTCACGATGACCACGGCGGACACCTCGCTGTCCGCAAGCAGCTCCCGGTGCGTGCCGTACACCCGCGAGACGCCGAACTTCTGCGCCGCGGCGGCAGCGAGATCCGGCCGGAGATCGGCAATTGCGACGACGCGGCAGGCGGGATTGGCGGCGAAATTGGCGAGGTGGCACATCTGGCCGACCATGCCCGTCCCGATGATGCCAATGCCTGGCTTCACTGGCTATGATCCCTTGGAGCGCTTTCGGATGACGAGGAAATGCGCCGGCTGTCCCCAGGTGTTGATGAACGCTGGATCCGTCTGGGTGAGGGCGGTGACCGCGGACGCATCCCGTCGCCCGATCGCGCCAAAGATGCGATGGAAACTGTCGAGCGTTGCCGAGATGGATTCGATGTCGGCAGCATCGTCGGCGAGAATGTCCGCCGTCCGGATCGTCTCGCGCAGGGACGCGAGGCTCGCGACCACCCGCGGCAGGCTCTCGCCGAAGGGATCGTCGATCATCGCATCAACGTCGAGAACCAGCGCCTCGATCGATGCCGTGATCGCCTCCACTGCATCGGCCTTGCCGACCAGATAGAGCTTTCGTCCGCCAAGGAAGCTCAGGCGGCTGCGGTCGAGATGGCGTGCCGTGCGCCGCAGCTTCTCGTCGCCGGACAGAACCTTTTTGTGCCAGTAGACGTCCAAGCTGTCGCGATAGGCTGGCCATGCCGAATGGACGTCGAATCCCTGTTCATGCGCCGCCGTGCACAAGGCCGCCGCGTCGAGGAAGTACCGATGCCGGACGAAGGGATTTTCGAGCACGTCCATCAGCCAGGATTCGAAGCTGCGGGTGTGCGGGATGCTGTTCCATTTCGCATCGAACAGCATCGTCGCCGTTTCGCGCGCAGGGCGGCCTGTCAGTGCCTTGCCGGCCGCATGGATCGCCTTGAGCGCGAGCTCGAAGAAGCCGCCATGGCGCTCGTAATAGGACACGACGGCGTAACCGTCGGCGTTGAGCAGCCGGTGGAAGATGCCAAGCCAATTCTCGGTTGGCTGCACCGTGTAGATGAATCCTTCGGCATCGATGATGTCGAACCCGCGGTCGCTGCGGAATCCCTCGACATCCGCCAGTGCGAGCTCGCGGAGACGTTCGGTCAGGCCGAAATGCGCGAAATAGGCCTGGATCTTCGGGTGTGCATGCCGGTTCGGCTCGGCGAGCGTCATATTCGCGCCCCAGCCAGCAAACACCAGAGCGTTCTCGCCGGAATCAGGACCGAATTCGAGCACCTCGGCATTGCGGAACAGCCGCGGCGGCAGCACCAGCTTGTCCGAGAACAGTTCGCGCCGCTGGCTCGCGTAGGCTTCGAGCTCGGCGGACGACTTGAAATTTCCGAACGTCGGCAGAACGTCCTGACGTTCGTAGTAGTTGAAGAGCTTGTCCTCAGCCATGCCGCGACCCTGCGGCCGCCTCGAGACGATCGAGCTCGCTCCAGATGTCGGAGGGCGCGAAGATCGAAACGATGTGCAGCGGTCGCTTCACGTTCTCGCGCAGCCGGCTACTGACCTTGGCTTCGTTCTCCTCGTTCACGGCGAGCAGACAGACGAGCGGATCCGATTTGCCGGCGAGATCCTCCGGCGAGCGGATCGGAATGCCGGTGCCGGGCAGGAACAAGCCCTGGCGCTCCTTCTGGTCGTCGACCGAGAGGTCGACGAGATCCGCCAGCTCGTGGGCGTTGGTGAAGGTGCAGGCGCGGCAGCCGGCGCCATAGATGGCGATCTCGGCACCATTGGCCCGGGCCTTGGCGAGGATCGGACGGAGGCGCGCGCCATATTCCCGTGCGCGCTGACCGAATTTCTCGCCGACGCCGGACGGCGCAGGCGGCGGCGTCACGCGGCCCGCGGCACGACGGGCTGCGATCGCGAGGCTGCCGCCGCTGAAATTGTACTTCTTCACTGAAACCGCCTCGAAGCCGTGGCGCGCCAGCAGAGCGAGCAGGGTCGGTTCGGTGAAATAGCTGACGTGCTCCTCCCAGAGGACGGAAAGATCGCCCGCCGTCGACCCGGGCGCGAAATCAGGCACGTCGATGAACAGCAGCCCGTCGTCGCGCAGCGCGATCTTCACGCAGTCGAAGAAGTTCTCGAAATCGACGATGTGCTCCAGCACCTGGCGCGAGACGACGAGGTCGAACTTGCCGGCCTGGGCAACGGCGTCGTGACACAGCTCCGGGCTGATCATGTCGGAGTAGACCTTGATGCCGCGCTCGCGGGCGATCTTGCCCGACACGGGGTTGGGCTCCACGCCCACCAAGACCTTCGCGCCGCGCTCGCGCAGCTTGTCCATGAACAGGCCATCGTTGCATCCGATCTCGAACACGGACTGGGGCGTCGAGAATTTCGCGATGGTATCGAGCTCGTCGACCTGGTGCGGCTCCGGCTTCCAGCTGCTGAAATTGTAGTTGAACTGCCGATACAGGATGTCGGGATCGATCGGCTTGACGATCTGCGGCAGGCCGCACTCGCCGCACGCCAGCACCTCGAACGGATACCGCTCCTCCTGCTCGTTCCGGCTGTGCCGAAGCCGATGCGCAATCGGCATCAGGCCGAGGTCGATCACCGGTCGCAGGTTGGTCGAATGGCAGAGGCGGCAATGATCGGTCACTGATTATTCTCGCATTTGGGCAGGTCTGACGAGGCGACCTTCAATGGAAACCGGCGCGGCCGGCAACGAGACGGTCCCGGATACATCATATCCGGGTTGCGCGGAGCATTCCTCCGGCCGATGCGTCCTCGGCCAAAGCAGGTAGCAGCCGTCGATAGGTCTTGCAAGACGTGCCGCCGCCCATCAATCGGAGGTAGATGCGGCCGGCTATGTGCGCTCTCAACGGCCGCGAGCACGGCCGAGGTCAATGCCGTCGCTCATAGAGTGTCAAATTACCCCTGGTCTCCACTGCCACGAAATCCCGCTTGATCCGCTTCATGACCTCTTGGACGTAGGGATACTCCGGCCTGCGCTCCACCATGCTATCGTAAAACAGCCGGTCCGCCGGGTTCATCGAGCGATCCAGGAACCGCGCGTCAAAGGACACCAGGAACGGCATGAAATAGGCCAGTGGCGCCCGATGGGCCTGCGCCAGATAGGCCCAATCCCTGAGGGCAATGACCAGGACCCTCTCGTCTGGCCTGGTTTTGTCCTGGATGAATTTGGTATCAGCCTCGGTGATCTGGTCCAAGTCCTCCTGCCACGTGACTGGTGGGCTCGAGACGAATGGCCACCTCAGAAGGCTGGGATAAGTTGCATACGATCTCAGTCCGTACAGGTGTGGGTTATTCTTGTCCTGCACGAACAGCAGCGCAAGAATGGTAGCAACGGCCGCTGTTGCGCCGGCGGCTCTCTGGAACGACGGTTGCCACCCGGCTGAAAATTGACGGATCCACCAAGCCGAGACGATCACCAGCGGCAACGCGTTCTGGTGCCAGACAGCGTCCAGCGTTCGATTGACCCATTTGATCATCAGCGCGATGCCGATCATCGACAGTGTCAGAAGAAGCCCTGTCACGAACCGGTCCCGCGCGGACTCAGAGGGCCGTGACAGCCGAATTGAGGCCCAGCCGACGGTGATGCATCCGACGATTTGTAGCGGCAGATTGTAGATGATGCCCCAACCGAAGTCCCATTTGATGGGCGTGCTTCCCCAACCCGTCCCGTAGAGTACGAGGGGGCGGAAGCATTCGATCAGAAAGTCCAGGGAGAAGGCTCTCAAACCGAACAGCACCAGGCACATCAAGATTGCGGCGGCAATCGATGTGACCGCGAACACAAGTGCATTGCGATAGCTCGGAAAACCTCCGGCGATCGCGGCGACAAAGGTACCTGTCACAAGGAAGAACAGTCCGATCTCGGTCTGCCAGAGCAGCGAGAGGGCGCACATGATGGCCGATACGATCAGCCATGTGAGGCGCCCGGGAGCGGTACAGTGCAGGCTGATCGCGAGCGCAAAGACGATCAATAGAGGAAATCGCGTTGGGTAGGCAGACGGCGAGTAGAACTGATTGCCGGTGGAGAAAGCCAGCACGGCGAGAGCCGTGATGATAGCGATCGCGGCGAGTCTCGATCGGATCAGGTAGTTCAGAAGAAAGTAGGCCTGGATGTACGTCGCAAGCGTGATCGCGATGTTCAATCCGACCGCTCGCATGGCCGCCGATTTCCAGCCATCTCCCATGATGAGATGAAAGAACCAGCCGAGCGCGGGGCCATAATGCGAATGGAAGTCCAATCCCGGAACGAGACCGGGGGCGTAGCCATAGAGCGCCGGACCGATGAAGTAACTCACCTTATGCGCTTCGTCCCTCACGGCCGCCGTTACGCCTTCAAGGTCGGAGGGGATCAGCAGCAGGGCTAGGAATACGATCACGAGCAGATCGGCCACCCCCACGCTGAACCGGGTGTCGGTCGAGGGTTTTGCGGGAGGAAAGTAATTGTTGGCGCCTCGATTGAGGCCGACGGTGATGGCCGCGGCCGCCAGCAAGGCGATCGCGATCCCGGTCCTGCCCGCATCGTTGGCGGCGTGGAGTGCAAGGTAGACGAGACTCGCCGTGATGGCGCTCAGTGTGAGCGAGCCCGATGATCGATGCGTCGCATACAATGCAGCTGCGGCCGCAATCGGCCCGGACAGGAAGAACGAGCCGTAGAACGCCTTCTTGCAGAAGTCGCAATTCCTATCTGCCAAGGCCATATCGAAGCCTTCGACGAAATTCGATTGAAACGACGGAAGGTGACTTTTCAACAGCAGCAGCACCACGTAGGCGACGGCGCATCCCAGCAGGGCGGCCACGACGGCTCTGGCGGCGATCGAGTATTCCCTTGTGTATTGCACTAGGAGGTCTCGAGGCTGGCTACGATCGAAGTCGGGGAGCAGGCTGCGTCGAACACAGCCGAAAATCTAACTCTCTCTGAAATCACGTCCAGTCCCCATGCCTCAACTTCCCCTTGCGCCGCGCTTCTACCACCACAGCGTTCCTTGAACAATCCCGCGAAGCCCGTGGTTGCCTCCGGCACGGCATGTTCGCGGCCGGAATGACGGCCGCTGGAACTCTCCATGGCTGACGGCATGCCTGTTCATCTCGGACCAAAAGTCCGGGACGCGCGTGCCGGCTCGATCATCGTGACGCGTGGTCTAGCGAACTCCAGAGGCGGCACTTTCACATGCGGGGGCGGGGAGAGCCAGCAACCAGGCCGACGCACGGACGCCGGATCGGTTGCAAGGTGGCCGATACTCGGCTCTCGCCAAAGGCGCCGGCTCTCCGTCCTTCAGCTGCATCAGTTCACCGCGGCCTTCCGTGGCCGAGAGGCTGTTTCCGAGGACCGCTGTCAGCAACGCGACGAAGCCAATGTCGTCGGGCCGCGGAAGTCCCGGTGCGGCGCGATAACGCCAGGTCTCGCGACGGGGCGGACAAGGAAAGGTCTCGAGATAGGAAACCGGGCAGTTGCCGTTCACGACGAAATGAGGATCGGTGAAATCCCCGCAGTAATCCGTGTAGACAAACGACCGCTCGCGATTTTCGTCGCGCAAGATCATCTGTGCCACGTTCATATCATTGGCGCCAAGGCATCGTGAGCGGAACGAGAACACGTGCGAATTCTCGACCTGGAGCTTCACCACCTTTGGCTCGGGATCCGCGAGCAAAGCTGCTCGAACTTGCCGCAGCATGTCGCTACTGAACAATCCGTCGTAGAGCAACCATTTGGAATCGTGAGCCAACGAGAATGCGAAGATCGCGATCAAGCCCCCCGCGACCGCCGCGCGTACGCGCAATCCCGGAATTGCCTGTACAATAGTCGCCATCAGGATCAAGACGCCAAACTGCGAGGGAAAGAGCAGCCTCGACTCGCCCCGCGTCACGTCGCCATAGATTCCGGTAAGTGCGTAGGGCAGCGCGCCAATAAGGGCAATCGCGGCTCCCAACATCAGCAGCAGAAGTGTCGCGATCCTGGTCGAGCGGCTGTTCAGCACCCAGGGCGTCCACAATGCGGTCGAAGAGAACAGAGCAAACACGGTGATCGCGGCCAATGTCAGTACCGCGGAAACAGGACGCCCCAGCAGCGCGAACCCGTGAGAGTAGGCGTAGCTCAGGCCGCGCGGGAAGGCCATGAGATGAGCATAAAGCGCATTGCCTATGATCGTGAAATCGTTCGCGAAGCTATATTGTCCGGCGTAGTGACCGCTCTTCCCCAGAATTGTCAGTCGCAGAACGATCATGGCCGCAACAGCCAGCCAGAACGGTACAAGACGCGCGAGCTTCTGCCTCCAATGCTCGGAGCTGGACCACGCAAGCACGACGCGGAGCGGTTCGAGGGCGATCAGAGTCTCGAGCGACAACGAGAAAAGCAGACTAAATGGCGCGGCCCATCGAAACGCGCGGACTTTCGAATAGGACAGCTCATAAGACAGCAGATAGAAGAGCAGGAAGAAATCATAGACCGCATTTTGAGTCAGGCGAATTGCATAGAACGGGCTGAGCAAGAACAGAGCGGTAACGAGTGCCGCGATCATTCTTGTGAGAGCTGACCGCGATAGGACGGAATAGAGCAATACGCCGTTCACAAGATGGCAAGCGAGTCCAGCGAAGCGTGCGGCGACGTCGGGAGTATCGTTCAGGAGCCAGACGAACAGCGTCATGGGAATCGCGAAGCCGGCGTGTGCCGACTCCCACAGCACGCGGGCAACGCCGGCTGGACCCTGGGTCCAGTAGATGTAGTACACAGTCCAGTCGTCGCCGAAGACCTCACGCGCGAACAGCGCGGGCACGCTCATGACAAAGGCGAGAGCCAGAGCCACGTAGACATATCCAGCGCCCGCTCGCTCCCGTTCTCGGAGAGCCGCTGCTCTTGGACCTGCATTCACTCGAGAATCATCGAACCCGGCGGAATTGGCCATGGTCCTAAGCTTTGGCTCGTTTGTTCAGATATTCCGCGGCGAGCGCGCCGATCTTCGTGACATAGTCCTGGACCGCGGCAGCGTCGCTGCCGTCCGGGGCCCAGTCGGGAAATGCGGTGCGGGAGGGATCGAAAGGGCCGGCGGTGGTTTCGTGAAACACCAGCCACTCCGAGGTGATCAGGATCGAGTGGTAGACCTTCTCGGGCATCCGGTAATAGCAGAGGGCGCCCTGGCCGTAGGGGGCCATCTCGAGCACGTGGCGAATTCGGCCGTCGTCCTCGAAGATCACGACCTGCGCAGTACCCTCGATCAGGTGAAACGATTCAGGTTTGCCAAAGTGCTTGTGCGGCCGGACATAGGCCTCGCGATGATGCACGATCAGCATCTCGTGCAGGCCGGACGAGGGATCAGGATGCGTGCACAGCCGGCTGCGCAGACGCGGGTTGCCGGCGGCGATACGCTTCAGCTCCGCGATCGTGGTGTCGTCTGCCGTGACGATGGCGTCGTCCGAATAGTACACTTCCGGATTTTGCGCGCGCAACGAGGTCGGCCGGCGCTGGCCTGCTTCATTCGAAGAAGATGAACCCATGGTCGCCTCGATACCCGCATTTGTCGTAGATCCAGGCCCATGTTTCCGGACCGTGGAAGCTCAGGCAGGTGAGCTGCCAGTAAAGCAGATTTGCCTTCTCGCGCTCGTTGCGGAAGGACTCGACCATCAGATATTTCGAGGCGCCGCGTCCGACGCGCTCGATCTCCGACACGGCGCGAAAGACGTCCTCGAGCGGAAGATTGTGCAGCACGCCGAGCGACACCACGAGATCGAAGCTGTGATCGGGATAGGGGAGCTCGACGGCGCTGCCGACCGTCAACAGCGGCCGCACCTCTTCCTTGGCATTGGCGATGCCGTAGTCGGAGATGTCGATGCCGGCGATCCTGAGGTTGGGGACGAGCTGGGTGAATTCGTAGAGCAGGTAGCCCTTGCCGCAGCCGACGTCGAGCACGCTCATGCCGGGCTTGATGCCGTAGCGATCGATCAGGGTCTGGGCCAGCGGGCGCCACCGACCGTCATAGCTGTAGCCGCCATAGCCGTAGCGCCGGTCGCCATCCCAGTAGTCGCGTCCCCATTGCCGCGCCACGGTGGCGGATTCCGCCTTGTCGTGCTCGACCACGCGCTGGACGTAGTTCCGCTTTGTCGATGCGTGCATCGGCTGGAGCAGGTTGATCGCGGTCATGGGGGCCAACCGGTCCGCGGCATCGTCACAGGATCGTCGCGAACTTATTGACGAGCAGGATGTCCTCGACGGCCTGGATGTCTTTCTGCGACGACAGCGTGATCTCCTCGACCGCTGCGTGAAGGTCGCAGCCCTCGCGCAGCACGCGGTCGTAGATCTGCCGCCGCCGTGCCTCGTCGGGCGGCAGCATGAAAATGCTGTAGAGAATCAGACCATGCAGCCGCGGCAGCTCGTCCAGGATGTCCTCGAGCACCATGTAGCTGCCGGGCATGGTGTGCTCGGCGGCGCTGAGCAGATAATGCAGGTTCTTGCGCCGCGCGTAGTCGCGGATCACGATGTTCTGGACGTGCTGCGGTGTGCGGCTGCCGTTCAGCGGCCGGGCGCCGATATAGCCGCGATGGCCGGCTCTCTCAGCCATGGAAGCCTCCCGGCAGCTTGTATTGCATGCCGACCCGCGTCGCCGGCCGCAGCAGGATCGGCTCGAAGAACTCGCCGAAGCGCTTGTCCGCGTAGGGCGACATGATGCTCTTGAAGCGGCAGTTCATGCTCCAGCGCGTGCCGGCTTCCTCGTTGACGCGATTGCCGTGCATCAGGGTTTGGTTGAACAGCATCACGTGACCGTAGGGGATCTCGATGAAGGTCGCGTGCGGCTTGATCGTCTTGTACAGCTCTTCGGCGCTGCGCAGGCTGGCCATCCGGTCCTGCATGTCACTGTTGAGGGACGGCGGCAGCAGATACATCGATTTGGTGCGGCGGACATCGACCAGCGGCACCCACACCACGACCTCGAACGGCGAGTCGCCCGACCACACGTCGGAATGAGTTGCGAGCAGCGACGAGCTGTCTCCGGGGAGCTGGATGCTGAGATTGACGCGGCGCTGCATGCAGAGTTCGTTGCCGACGATGGTCTCGATCGTCGAGCGCGCCAGACGAAAGTAGGTCGGCCGGAACCACGGTTCGGCGTTGAGGCCATTGAAGACGTGTAGCCGCAGGCCGTTGAGATCATCCACGCTCACCCGCGTGTGAATGGTGTCGAGCATCGCGTAGGGATCGTTGCTGTGCGGCAGCTTGAGATAGTCCGCCGCGAGTTCGGCGGCACGACGCTGGATCCGGTCGAGCCCGGCCCGATCGTCGGCCGGCGTGGTGACGAAGCCATCGTCGATGAAGCGCTGCGCCAGCGCCTGCTCGTCGGCGTGCAGGAAGTCCGTGTCCGTCATGCAAAATACTCCCGGGCGGTCGCGCAAATATAGCTGATGTCGGAGGCCGAGAGGAACTGGTTGATGGGGAGGGTGAGGATCTGGTCCGCCTGCCGTTCCGTCACCGGGAACGCGCCGCGGCCATGACCCAGCTGCGCCGCTGCCGGCTGCAGGTGGATCGGGACCGGATAGTGGATCGCGGTCTCGATGCCCTTGTCGGCAAGATATTTCTGGAAATCGTTGCGACGGTCGGTCTGCACGACGAAGGTGTGGAAGGTGTTGAACTCGATGTTGCGGCAGGGCGGAATGAACAGCGGCAGGCCGGCGAGCTCGGTGCGGTATTGCGCGGCGTTGCGCCGCCGGCGTTCGATCACCGACGGCAGGTGGCGCAGTCGAATGCGCAGCACCTCGGCCTGAAGCGTATCGAGCCGGGACACGATCCCCCATTCCTGGACGTCACTGCGGTTGATGAGGCCGTGATTGCGCAGCCGGCGGATTCGCGCGGCGAGCTCCGCGTCGGCGGTGACGAGGAAGCCGGCATCGCCTGCGGCGTTGAGATTCTTCAACGGGTGGGCGGAGAAGCAGCCGAACGTGCCGACGGTGCCGCTCATCCGGCCGTCATAGGTCGAGCCGATCGCCTGGGCGCTGTCCTCGATCACGGCGAGCGCGTGCTTGTCCGCGATCGCCATCAGCGGGGTCATGTCGGCCATGCGCCCGGTCAGATGCACCGGCATGATTGCCTTGGTGCGCGAAGTGACGGCAGCCTCGACCGCGGCAGGATCGATGTTCTGGTCCGGTAGCACGTCCGCAAACACCGGCGTGGCGCCGACCGCGATGATCGCGGCGGTCGATGCCACGAACGAATTCGGCGGGGTGATCACCTCGTCGCCGGGGCCGATGTTGAGCGCCCGCATGGCGAGGATCAGCGCGTCGGTGCCGGAATTCAGCGTCACGACATGCGACGAGCCGAGATAGGCGGACAATTCCTCCTCGAGCTTCGCAACCGCCGCCCCGCCGATGAAATCGCCACGCTGGAAGACGCCCTCGACCGCCTGCATGATCTCGGCGCGTTCTTCCTCGAATTGCGCGGGAAGATTGACGTAACCGATGCGCCGGCGGGCGGTGTCAGCGTCCATGGCAGAACTTCCGGACGGTCTCGATGACGCGGTCCTGCTGGGCGCGCGTCAGATGCTGGTCGACGGGGAAGCTGATGACCTCCTTTGCGTGGCGGTCGGTGACCGGGAAGGTGCCGGGCGCGTAGCCGAGATGCTTGAGGCCTTCCTGCTGATACAGCGGGATCGGATAGTGGATCTTGGCTTCGATGCCGTTGTCCAGGCAGTATTTGTAGAGCTCGTCGCGGCGCTCGGCGAACACCATGTAGAGATGGTAGACGTGCTTCACGTTGGGCCGGCGCTGCGGAACGCGCAAGCCGGGCAGGCCGGCAAGGCCCGCGTCGTAGTAGGCCGCGTTCTCGATCCGGCGGCGCGTGATCTCGCCGGTCTGGCCGATGAGCCAGTTGCCGACCACGGCCTGAAGGGAATCGAGCCGCGAGTTGCAGCCGAGGATCGCGATCTCGTCGCGGTTCTTCATGCCGTGGTTGCGGATCAGCCGGAGCTTCTCGTTCATGCCGTCGTCATTGGTGACGACGACGCCGGCATCGCCCCAGACGTTGAGGTTCTTGAGCGGGTGCAGGGAGAAGCCGGCGGCGATGCCGTGGGTGCCGGAGCGCTTGCCGGCGAATTCCGACAGGATACCCTGGCAGGCGTCCTCGACCACAGGCAAATTGTGGCGCTGCGCGATCGGCATCAGCTTGCCCATGTCGGTGACCTCGCCGGTCAGCTGGACCGGCATGATCGCCTTGGTCTTCCCGGTGATGGCGGCCTCGACCTGGTCGACGTTCATGCAGAAGGAATCGTCGCAGTCGACCAGCACCGGGGTGGCGCCGGTTTCCGCGATCGCGCCGACGGTGGCGATGAAGGTGTTGGCGGCGGTGATGACCTCGTCGCCATGACCGATGCCGAGCGCCTTGAGCGGCAGCTTCAGCGCGTCGGTGCCCGATCCGACGCCGATGGCGTGGCGCACGCCGATCAGCTCGGCAAAGCGCTTCTCGAATTCGGCGACGGGCTTGCCAAGGGTGAAGTCACCGGTCGCCACCAGCCGGCCGATCTCGGCCAGGATCGGAGCGGGGTCGGAGAATTGCTCGAGCAGATATGAATATCGAACGTCGTACATGTGACCCGTCAGGTGGAATGAAGTTGAGGAGAGGAGGTGTGCGAGGCGGCGAGCGCATGCTCGATCGAGGTCGCAATGGCGCCAGCGGAAAGGCCATGCTTCTTCAACAGCGAGTCCTGCGAGCCGTAATTGTGCATGAAGCGATCCGGCAGCGACAGCCGCAGCATTGCGGGCAGGCCGGAGCCGAGCTTGTCGATCAGCGTTTCGGCGACCGCGCTGCCGAGGCCGCCGGAGGGCACGTGCTCCTCCAGAGTGGCCAGGAGCTTGATGCCGCGAATGGCCTGCAGCAGCGCGTCGGTGTCGAGCGGCTTCACCGTATGCATGTGCAGGATGCCGGCGCGAATGCCTTGCGCGGCCAGCAGGTCGGTCGCAGCGAGGGCGCGCTGGAGCATGATGCCGGTGGTCACCATGAGCACCTCGCCCGGCGGGCGCATCAGGATGGCCTTGCCGATCTCGAAGCCGTGCTCGGCCTTGGAGACGATGGCGTCACCGCCCTTTCCGAGCCGGATGTAGATCGGACCTTTCCAGTCGGGCGTCTGCTCCATCATGCGCGCCGCCTCGTCGGCGTCGCACGGGCAGACCACCGTCATGTTCGGCAGTGCCCGCATGATGGCGATGTCCTCGATCGCCTGGTGGGTGGGACCGAGCGGCGCGTAGACGAGCCCGCCGCCATTGGCGATCAGCCGCACCGGCAGATTGTGCAGGCAGAGGTCGACGGCCACCTGTTCGTAGCAGCGCCGGGTGAGGAAGGTCGCGATGGTGTTGACGTAGGGCACGAAGCCCTCCATCGCGAGACCGGCCGACATGCCGATGATGTGCGCTTCCGAGATACCCTCGATCAGATGGCGCTTGGGAAACTCCTTGCTCATCGCGCGCAAGGTGCCCGCGCCGGGATCGGAGCCGATGTAAAGCACACGCTCGTCGCGCGCGGCGAGCTTGTGGACCATGTTCATGGCGGTGTTGCGCATGGGGAGCCGATCAAAAATCGCCGACGGCGACGCGGATGGCGTCGAGCTCGCTGTCGGTCAGCTTGTTCTTGTGATGCCAATCGGCGTTGGATTCCGCAGCCGGCAGACCCTTGCCCTTGACGGTATGGCAGATGATCGCGGTGGGTTTGCCCGGAACGGGCGGGACCTGCTTCAGGACGGTGCGCAGGGCGCCGACGTCGTGGCCGTTGAGCTCCTGCACGGCGAAGCCGAAGCTGCGCCATTTGTCCGCAAGCGGCTCCAGTGGCAGCACGTAGTCGGTGGGCCCGTAACTCTGGAGCTTGTTGTAGTCGATCATCGCGATCAGATTGTCGAGCCCGTGCTTGGCCGCGCCCATGGCGGCTTCCCACACCGATCCCTCGTTGATCTCGCCGTCGCCGAGCAGCACGAAGGTCCGGTAGCTGCGCTCGCGCATGCGCGCGGCAAGCGCGAGGCCGACACCGATCGACAGGCCATGGCCGAGCGCGCCGGTCGAGGCCTCGACCCCCGGCACCATGCCGTATTCGGGATGTCCGCCCAGGATACTGTCGGTACCGCAGAAGCCGTCCAGCTCCGACAGAGGGAAGAAGCCGCGATCGGCCAAGAGCGCATAGAGCGCCAGACAACCGTGTCCCTTGCTGAGGATCGCGCGGTCGCGATTGGGATCGCGCGGATTCTTCGGATCAATCCGCAACACGTCGTCGTAGAGCACGCGGACCATCTCGATCAGCGACAGGGCCGGACCGACATGTCCGCGTCCGGCCGAGCGGACAGAACCGAGGACCAGGCGGCGCAAATAAAGGCTGCGCTCGTCCAGCGTGCAGGTGAGAGCGGCTTCAGCGTGGGGTGAGATCTGGATCACGTTGGCAAATCGTTTGATGGAGCCGGCGGGCTTTGTCGAGCTGGCCGGCAAGGCGGACCGTCAGATCGCCACCTTGCGCAACCAGAGCGCGCCGGGAGCGGCTTTCCGGCAAATAGGCATTCAGGACAATCAGGCACCAAATCGCCCCGAACACAGGATACAGTACGTCACGGCGGATCGCAAACGCGTCATCCCCAGCTTCGAAGGCGCGCGAAAGCCGTTCAATCAATCGGTTGGCGCCGGCCTCGGGCAGATCGCTGCCGGGATGTATCGCGGTGTCGGACACGAGCTTGACCGGATCGTCCCAGCCGAAATATTCGAAGTCGATAAATCGCAGTCTGCCGTCGTCGGCGCGCAGCGCGTTGTGCAGCCCGAAATCCGACGGGCTCAATGCGCGATGGGCGGGTGCGAGGTCCGTTGCGGGATCCAGGCCCAGTTCCGCATAGCGTCGACGGAGCTGCCGGATCGCGACGGCGGTGCTGGGAACCAGGCTGCCGTCCATGAACGCGCGCAGGTCCGGATGATCCTGCGATGCGCGCCGTAGTCCGTCCAGGCGCTGCTCGTACTGCGCGATGGCTTCCTCGGGCGAAAAGATGCTGGCTGACGCGTTCCGCAAATTCTGCGCGCCGTCCGCGTTGCGCAGCTTTTGCAACTCGATCAGGAAATCGGCCAGCTGGTCGGCATCATCGTCCTGGGGATGCAGGACCGCCGCATCACCGTCGAACCATTGATACAACGCGGAGAACGCAGCCGGATCTTTCGCGATCGGCCGAGGCGTCGACATGATGCCGTGGCGCGACAGAAACGAGAGCGCGTCATATTCCTGTCCCAGGCGATCACGTCCGTCGGACGGATAGTGCTTGAGGGCGAGGGGTGGTCCCTCCGCCATCTCCAGCCGAAACACCCGGTTGTTGCCGCCGGACCGCGCCGGTTGGGCGGCCGCGACCCGCGCGCCAGAGAGGCGGCTTCCGATCGAGGCCGCATCCTGGACGCTGATGTCCGGCTCGCTCATTGCGCGAACACTCCGCGGTGGATATCGGCCCAGCTCGCAATCGGCTCGCAATGATCAGGATGGGGAGGCCGCGACTGCGTGAACAGGATCGATCGCGTCGTCTTCGGAAAATGCGGCTGCTCGAACACATCGACGAGATCGTCAATGAAGATATCGAGCTGCAGGCTCGCAAGCCGCTCGACCTTGGCCGCCAGCGTGTCCTCGAAGTAGATATTGCCCACGGCCAGCGCCGCACCGGCGGCGTCGATGAGACCCGCACCCCTCAACCAGCCGCGCGCGGCCTCGCGCAGGTCGACACGGTCGGGATCCTGATGGCCGAACTGCGTCTTGTGGCTGACGATATAGACGCTCGTGCCGGCCTTGCGACACGTTGCGAGGAACTCGCGGACTCCAGGATAGATCTCAGCGCCGCCAATTCCCTTGCCATAGACGAAGCCTTGCAGTCCTTGCCAGGCAAGCTCGCCGCCCGCGCGGGAGCGCAGATAGTCCCGCACCTCGGTCTTCAGCCCGTCCCAGCTCTCCGGCACCAGCCCACGCTGCCGCGCGACGGCGGCAAAGACCTTGTCGTAGCAGATGATCGTGTTGTCGAAGTCGATGCCGATCCGCACGCCGCTCACTTCAGGCTGATGTTCTGCATCATCTTGATGTTGAAATACCTGGGATCGTTGAGCGAGTTCGGCAGGCGGCCGGCCTTGAAGGCGTCCACGAGGCCAGACACGGCCTGTTCGATCGTGTGCGTCGGCGCAAATCCGAGCTCGCGGCGGATCTTCTCCGAGGAGACGTGATAGGAGCGCAGGTCGTCGGTCGGCTCGACGGCCACGTCGACATTGTCTCCGACCACCGTTTTGACGATGTCGGCGATCTTCATCAGCGAGTGGTTCTCGTAGCCGATGTTATAGGTCTTGCCGTCGATCTTCGCGTCATCCTGCTGAAGCAGGAACAGATAGGCCGCGGACATGTCCTCGATGTGCAGATTGGGCCGTTTCTGCGTTCCGCCGAACACGCGGATGCGGCCGGTGTTGACCGCAAGATTGGTCAGGATGTTGACGACGACGTCGAGCCGCTGCCGCGGTGCGTAGCCGCAGACGGTGGCGGGACGAACCGTACAGGTGACGAAGCCGGATGCGGCCTCGTCGGCAAGATCGGTCTCGCACATCGCCTTGAACTTCGAGTAATCGGTGAGCGGCTCGCAGGACAGCTCCTCGGTCACCTCGGCCTCGTCCTTGATGCCGTAGACGCTCGAGGAGGAGGCGTAGATGAAGCGCTTGATGCCGGCCTTCTTCGCGGCGCGCACCATCGGACGGAAGCAGTCGTAGTTGATGGACTTGCCGAGCCCCGGATCCAGCTCGAACGAGGGGTCGTTGGAGATGCAGGCGAGGTGGATCACCGCGTCGTTGCCGCGCAGGGCCTCGTTGATCGCGGCCTCATCGCGGATGTCGCCCTTGATCAGGCGCAGATTCGGATTGTCGCGAACGGCGTCGAAGACGTCGTCGCCGTACATGAAGAGGTCGAGCACCGTGACCTTGTGGCCGGCCGCCAGCAACTGGGGAACCAGCACGCTGCCGACATAGCCGGCGCCACCGGTGACCATCACGTTCCATTTCCGATCAATCACTGTCGTTCTCCAGATTTTTTAGATCGCGCTACTTCAACAACGCGGTGACAAACTTGACCAGCGGCGCCTTTTCGACCGAGCTTCGGTGACCGACGATGCCCACTTTGATCGCGCCCGCCGCGTTGCCGATGAAGGCGACGTCCTCGATGTTTCCGCCGGCTGCCACCAGCGGCGCCGTAATCGTCAGGAAGGCATCGCCGGCACCGACCGTATCCACGACGGTCTTGGTGAAGGCGGGCACGCGCGCGACGCCGGTCTTCGACGAGAAGGGGTAGCAGCCGAAGGAGCCGTGCGTGATGATCATGTTGTCGCAATCGATCTTGCGGTGCAGGCGGTCCTGGATCACCGACGCTATGTCGTTGAACTTGTCGGTGGCCGCAAGGCGCGCTTCCGGCGCGTCGATGCAGACGTAGTCGGCGCGCGGATACTTCGTGATCAGATTGTAGCCGTGGTTTCCGCTGTTGCTCTGGGCGTTGACCGCCAGGAACTTGGAGTTCGCGATCAGCGTGTCGATCGTGCTGGGTGCGATCATGCCGTGACCGAAATCGGTGACGATGACCACGTCACCGCCGCGCACGCGCTCGGCGGTGACACGGTCGATCTCCTTGCGCTCGGCCTCGTCGAGCGGCGTGTCGTCCATGGTGTAGACTTCGAACAGCTTGTGCAGATAGCCCATCTCGACGTACCGCAATTTGCGGGTGGTCGGGCGGCCCTGAATGCGGATCGGGGTGAGCGTGACATTCGGGCGGACATGCGCGCGGATGAACTCTTCAGGGTAGTCGTTGCCGCCCAGTGTCGTGACGATCTCCACCGACTTGCAGAAGCTCGCCACGTGATTGGCCGCGGCAATGACGCCGCCGGCAAATTGCTCGCCATTCTTGAACAGAGTGGCGACAATGTTCTCCTTCGAGGCCTTTCCGAGCGCCGTGACGTACTGGTATTCGTCGATGATGGTATCGCCGACCAGCACGACATGCATGTCCTGGATCTTGTCGATCAGCTTCAGCAGGCGTTCGGCGCCACCGCCCTCGCGCACCTTCTGGAGGTAATCGCGCAGAGGAGGATCGTAGATGTCGAAATAGCGGTTCATCAGCGACGACGAGCTGAAGGTCACGTCGCGCGTGAAGACGACGCGGCCGCCATGGCGTTCGACGACCTCCCGCTCGACGGCGATCTTGCCGGTGACGTCATCGTCGGGATTCTCGTAATCGGAGCCCTTCACGTAGATGTCGGGGCGCACGGTATCGAGGATCGGCTCGGCGCTCGATGTCCGGTTGATGCCGACCCAGTCGACGGTGCCGAGCGCGGCGAGCATCTCGGCGCGCATGTTCTCCGGAAAGATCGGCCGTCCCGGGCCCTTGTTGACGAAGCGGTCCGCCGTGACGGTCACGATGACCACATCGGCCTCGTTGCGTGCCGCCAGGATGTGCCGGACGTGGCCGAGATGCACAAGATCGAACACGCCGTGGCAGAGCGCAACGCTCCGGCCCTCGGCCTGAGCGGCCCGCGCGATCTCGCCCAGTTCCTCGATCGTCTTGATCTTCTGGTGCGGTGCCGGATGGACTGTCGGCTTGTCGGTCGGAGTATTACCCATGTGAATTATCCAAAGCGCAGGTCGGTCTGGCCGGCCCGGAAATGATCGGTCGGCGGCGCGGATGTCGAGGTCGAACGAGTCTGCTCAACGGCCCGCCTTCTGCGGAGTGCCGGACGCCGCATCGCCGCCGTCACCGAGATATTTGAACCAGTCCTTGGTGGCATCGGCGATCTTGTCCACAGTCCACAGGGGCGCGTCCCTGTACTGGTCCATCGACCTCAGCATCGTCGCGACGCCGTCCTCGAACTTCACCTTAGGCGTCCATTTCAGGACCCGCTTGATCTTGGTGATGTCGGCGTAGGTGCAGTCGGGCTCGCCGGGACGCTTGGGAATGTGGACCTTGTCGCCGCCGAGAAGCTCGACCAGCCGGTTGACGCTGTAGGTGTTGTCCGAACCGACGTTGAATATTTCGTGCGAGACATCGGAGCGCGCGGCGGTCACGAAGGCATCGGCGACATCGCTGACGAAGGTGAAGTCGCGGGTCTGCTCGCCATCGCCGACCACAGTGAAGGGCTTGCCCGCGAGCTTCTGCGCCATGAACACGCCGAACACGGCACCGTAGGTGCCGGTGGTGCGATGGCGTGGTCCGAACACGTTGAACAGGCGCAGCGCGACAGCGGGCAGCTTGTAGACCTGGCACCAGTGCATGACGCACTGCTCGCCGAGATTCTTTGTGAGCGCGTAGGGATACATCGGCCGGATCTCGGCGCTCTCCGGCGTCGGATAGACGTCGGGAATACCGTAGCAGGACGATGATGCCGCATAGACGAAGCGGCTGACGCCCGCATGCCGTGCAGCCTCGAGAACGTTGACCGTGCCGTCGACGTTGGCCCGGTGATACGGGATTGGGGACTCGATCGAGGGAACGATGTCCGCCAGCGCCGCGAGATGGAAGACCCAGTCGACACCGTGGAAATACGGTTTGATCGAGTCGAGGTCGGTGACGTCCGCCCGCACGACCTTCAACTGGCTTGAATTGGCGCGTCCGGCCAGATTTTCGGCGCGTCCGATTACGAAATTATCGAGCGCAATGACCTCGTGGCCGTCATCGAGCAGCCGATCGACGAGGTGACTTCCGATGAAACCGGCGCCGCCAGTAACGATGCATTTCATGGGGAACATCCGTGACGCGAATGCCCAGCGAAACAGGCTCGCCAATGTTGAGTGAAACCCGAAAGCCGACTACCAGCCGCTCGCAAACTTTGCAAGTATTATACCTTTGCAATCCTTGGTAATAGTCGGTATCACCCAGACATGTTGCAATCGAGCCGCCAGCCCATGCCTGCCGAGTCCGTCGATCCCGCTCACAAGGCCTTCCTCGACGACTACGTGGGGCGCCTGCATCGCGCGACGGCGATCGACGACGCTATCTTCGCCAGGATCTCCGCCACGCGCGCGTCCTGGTTGCGCACGCGAGAGCAGGGCGGTCGCGTCATCTTCATCGGTAATGGCGGTTCGGCCGGCATCGCCTCGCATCTGGCGATCGATCTGGCGAAGAACGCGTCGGTGCCTGCGCTCTGCTTCAGCGATGCAAGCATGATGTCGTGCCTTGCCAACGATTACGGCTTCGAGGACTGGATCGCGCACGCAGTACGGCTGAATGCCCGCGCCGGCGATTGCCTCGTCGCGATCAGCTCGTCGGGACGTTCGAAGAACATTCTGAATGCGGTTGCGCAGGCGCGCAGGATGAAGCTCGACGTGATCACGCTGTCGGGCATGAATGCGGACAATCCGCTGCGCAACCTCGGCGACGTCAATTTCTGGGTCGACAGCCGCAGCTACAACATTGTCGAGACCACGCACCAGTTCTGGATGATGGCCGCAATCGACCTCGTCATCGGTCGTGCGGAATATCCGGCGGCCTGAGGCGGGCATCCGATGCAGTTGCGATTCAAGCATGCGGCCCTGTTTTCGGTGAAGCTGCTGCTGTCGGTCGCGGTGCTGGTCTACATCGCGCGTGGCCTCGACCTGGGCCAATTGCGAACTCGTCTCGTCTCCGTCGATCCCGTCCTGTTCGTCGTCGCCCTGGCGCTGATCTTCTTTCAGACCTTCGTGCTCAACGGCCGGTGGGAGCTGATCATGCGCGCGCTCGGCGTGTCGCTGGACTGGCTCGCTGGCTGGCGGATCCTCATGATCAGCCTCTGGTTCAATCAGGTGTTGCCCTCGTCGGTCGGCGGGGACGCGGTGCGGATGTGGCTGCTCCGCCAACGTGGCGTGCAGTGGTCGGGGGCGGTCAAGGGCGTTGCAGCAGACCGCTTCACGGCGTTGATCGGGCTGATCGTGCTGATGGTGGCCGGATTGCCGTTTCTGCTGTCACGCGTGTCCAATCCGGCCGCGATCCTGGCGATCGGCGGACTGACGCTGGCGGGCGTCGCCGGCACCGTGGTCCTGTTGACGCTCGACCGTCTGCCGAAGCGCCTCATCGCGCTTCCCGCGATCGCAAGCTTCGTCCGGTTCGGAACGCTCGTCAGGTTTCTTCTCCTGCAATCCGAGCGCCGCGGTTTGCTGTTCGGATCGGCGCTCCTCATCCATCTCGTGACGGCGGCGGCCTGCTACGCCTTGGCGCGCGGCGTCGGAGCGCAGCTTTCCGTGCTGGACGCGGGCATCTTGATCCCGCCGGTCGTGCTGTTGACGGCCGTTCCGATCTCGATCAGCGGCTGGGGCGTGCGCGAGGGGGCGATGGTCGCCTGCCTCGGTCTGGCAGGTGTGCCGTCCGAGGAGGCGCTGTCGGTTTCGCTTCTGCTGGGTGCCATCAGCGTGATCATTGGGCTCCTCGGCGGCGTGATCTGGCTGGCCAGTCCGGAGCGCGGGTCGTATTCCGCGGACAAGGCCGCCAAGGCGGCGGAGGAAGGGCCCGGCTTCGCGCTGGGGCAGGGCACCGAAGTCTCGAGCCACTCATGACCTGCTTGAGCCCGTTGCCGATCTGGTCTTCACAGGGTGGGATTGTCTCACTCGCTCGCGTATCTCATATCTCGGTTCCACGATGAAAAACCTGTTCTACGTCCGCCATACTTGCCGCCTCTGTCATTCGGACAAGCAGGAGTTGGTCGTCCCGATGGCAGGCATGCCCATCGGCACGCCGAACTTCCAGGTGCCGAACGCCAGCGTCGACGATCCTGTTTTCCGGGCTGCGGTACCGATGGCGCTGCATCTGTGCAGGGACTGCGGCCACCTCCAGATTCTCCATGTTGGCAATCCGGAGATCCAGTACCGCAACTACGTCTATACCACCTCGCTCTCGCTCGGCCTGCGGGAGCATTTCGCAGGCTATGCCAACGACGTCGTCAGTCGCTTCGGCGTCGCGCCGGGCTCGCTGGTCGTCGAGCTCGGCAGCAACGATGGATCGCTGCTCGGCTTCTTCAAGGAGCGTGGCATGCGGGTGCTCGGCGTCGATCCCGCCGTCGACATTGCGCGGCGTGCGACGGAAGCCGGGATCGAGACCATCGGCGATTTCTTCACCGATGCCATCGGGCACCGCATCCTGCAGAGCCATGGTGCGGCGAGCGTCGTGATCGCCAACAACATGATCGCCAATGTCGACAATCTCGATCCGCTGGTGATCGGGGTTCGCGACGTGCTCGCGCCGGACGGATTGTTCGTCTTCGAGACGCAGTACGGCGTCGATGTCACCGAGAAGAACCTGCTCGACACCGTCTATCACGAGCATCTGTCGTATTTTAACATCAAGCCGTTGACGCGCTTCTTCGCGCGGCTCGGCATGGAAGTGATCGACGTCCAGCACATCTGGACCAAGGGCGGCTCGATCCGCGTGACGGTCCAGCGCGCCGGCGGTGCAAAGAAGCCGTCCGCGGAGGTCGCGAAGTTCATCGCCGAGGAAGACCGGCTCGGCGTCGATCAGCCGGCCTATTATGCGCCCTATGTGAAGAGGATCGCGGCCATCCGCGACGAGCTGGTCGCGATGGCCGATGCCGCCCATGCGCGGGGGCAGCTGGTCGCCGGCTACGGTGTCTCGGTCGGCACTACGACGCTGCTGCCGCAGTTCGGTCTGGAGAACAAGATCGACTTCTTGGTGGACGACGACCCCAAGAAGGGGAACGTGATGGCGGGCCCGGGTTACGACATTCCGATCCTGCCCCCGGCCGCCCTCTACGAGCGCAAGCCCGCGTTCGTCGTGGTCTTCGCCTGGCGCTATGTCGACCCGATCAGAGCCAAGCACGCCCGCTATTTCGCCGAGGGTGGAAAATTCGTGGTGCCGCTCCCGGGTGTTTCCATGGTCGACCGGGCCGACTGACCCGGGCGGCGGGTTGGCCGGGGAGGGCCCGGGCGGACGCTGATCTCGCCTCCGCTGGGACGGGGAAATAAGCCCTCGATCCTCCTTGGGCTGGGCACGGGCGCCGAGCACGCCGGCTTGCCCGTACCAGCCCCGATACCTTGACCTTTGGCCCCATCCGCAGTATCTACCCCGCACTCGCAGCCGGCCCGTTAGACGCGGATCTCCGGCGCGGCTTTGAAATCCCCGAACAATCGAGCCCGATTTCCGGCTCATCCTTCGAGATAGAGGGCTGGGCCAACGGCGGCTGTTCGGATCCCCGAAATTCATTCGCGTCTGTCGACGGACGTTGGACATCAAACGATGGCAGTCAGCCCGTTCAAGTTCTTGCAGGAAGTGCGCTCGGAGACCGCCAAGGTCACCTGGCCGACCCGTCGTGAGACCACGATCACCACCATCATGGTGTTCGTCATGGTCGCCGTCGCCTCGATCTTCTTCTTCGCCGCCGACCAGATCATCCGCTACCTCATCACCTTCCTCCTGGGCATTCACTGATGGCAACAGCAACCGCTCAAGTGTCCGACAAGCGCTGGTACATCGTTCACGCCTATTCGAACTTCGAGAAGAAGGTCGCCGAATCGATCCGCGAGCAAGCGAAGCAGCGCGGGCTCGAGGAACTGTTCGAGCTGGTGCTGGTTCCGACCGAGAAGGTCACGGAGGTGCGCCGCGGCCGCAAGATCGATGCCGAGCGCAAGTTCTTCCCGGGCTATGTGCTGGTGAAGATGAAGCTGACCGACGAGGCGTTCCATCTGATCAAGAACACGCCGAAGGTGACGGGCTTCCTCGGCGCGGAAAACAAGCCGATGCCGATCTCGGAAGCCGAGGCCATGCGCATCCTGCACCAGGTGCAGGAGGGCGTGGAACGCCCGAAGGCGTCGGTGTCGTTCGAGATCGGCGAGAATGTGCGCGTGGCCGACGGCCCGTTCGCCTCGTTCTCGGGTGTGGTCGAGGAAATCGACGAGGCGCGCTCGCGCGTGAAGGTCGCCGTGTCGATCTTCGGCCGCGCTACGCCCGTCGAGCTGGAATTCGGTCAGGTCGAGAAGGTCTGACCGGGTAGCGCGTGAAGCCGAGAGGTTTCGCGCAAAGTGAGGCCGTGGGAGGGAGAGAGCGGTTGCCAGCCGCATCCGACCCAGACCACGAACCTGAAACCGCCGGCGGCATGCCGGCACAACAGGAGTGATACATGGCAAAGAAAGTGACCGGATACCTGAAGCTTCAGGTCCCGGCCGGTGCGGCGAACCCTTCGCCCCCGATCGGCCCCGCGCTCGGTCAGCGCGGTCTCAACATCATGGAGTTCTGCAAGGCGTTCAACGCCCAGACCCAGAAGGAAGAGAAGAACACTCCGATTCCCGTCGTGATCACGATCTACGCCGATCGTTCGTTCACGTTCGAGATGAAGACCCCCCCGATGTCCTTCTTCCTCAAGCAGGCTGCCAAGATCCAGTCCGGCTCGAAGGCGCCGGGCCGTGACAAGGCCGGCAAGGTGACCAAGGCGCAGGTGCGCGAGATCGCCGAGAAGAAGATGAAGGACTTGAATTGCGACACCATCGAATCGGCCATGAAGATGGTCGAGGGCTCTGCCCGTTCGATGGGTCTGGAAGTTGCGGGGTAAGCGGTCATGGCAATCGGAAAGCGTTTGAACAAAGCCCGCGAAGGCATTGATCGCGAAAAGCTATACCCGCTCGCGGACGCCATCAAGATGGTCAAGGAGCGCGCGAAGGCGAAGTTCGACGAGACCATCGAGGTCGCGATCAATCTCGGTGTCGATCCGCGTCACGCCGACCAGATGGTCCGCGGCGTCGTGACCCTGCCGAACGGCACCGGCCGTACGCTCCGCGTCGGCGTGTTCGCCCGGGGCGCCAAGGCCGACGAGGCCAAGGCGGCCGGTGCTGACGTCGTCGGCGCCGAGGACCTGGTCGAGAAGGTGCAGAACGGCTCGATCGATTTCGACCGCTGCATCGCCACCCCCGACATGATGCCGCTGGTCGGCCGGTTGGGTAAGGTGCTCGGCCCGCGCGGCCTGATGCCGAACCCGAAGATCGGCACCGTGACCATGGACGTCACCGGCGCGGTGAAGGGTGCCAAGGGCGGCTCGGTCGAGTTCCGCGTCGAGAAGGCCGGCATCCTGCAGGCCGGCGTCGGCAAGGCCTCGTTCTCCGAGGAGAAGCTGGTCGAGAACATCAAGGCTCTGGCTGACGCCGTCGCCAAGGCAAAGCCGGCGGGCTCCAAGGGCACTTACATCCAGCGCGTTGCGGTGTCCTCGACGATGGGCCCCGGCGTGAAGGTCGAGCCGGGCACCATTCTCGGCTAAGGCTTGGAAATTGCATGAGGCGAGGGGCGGAATCGGGTGACCGATTCCGCCCCTCGTCATTTGTGGCGGCGCTCACCGGAAACAAGAACAATGGCTGACAAGGTCCTGATCTACTCGCGCTTTCCGAAAACGATGATGGCGCGTTTCGCCGAGCGGTTCGAGCTGCTCGACACCGCTGGCAAGCCCGCGCGCGAGGTGTTTCCGCCGGATGCGCTCAGCGGCGTCCGCGCGATGCTGACCGCGGGCGGCACCTCGCTCGGTGCGGAGGCGATGGACCTGCTTCCAAAGCTCGGCGCCATCGTCTGCTACGGCACCGGTTATGACGGCGTCGATCTGAAGGCGGCTGCCGCGCGCAACATCGCCGTCGGCCACAGTCCGGGCGCCAATGCAGCCTCGGTCGCCGATATCGCGATGACTCTGATGCTCGCGGCGACGCGACGGCTCCTGGTCGCCGACCAATATGTCCGCAGTGGCGACTGGGCGGCGTCAAAGCAGTCGCCGCTGATGCGGCCCCAGGCCGGCATGCCCGGCCGCCGCATCGGCGTCTACGGCATGGGCGAGATCGGCCGCAAGATCGCCGTGCGCTGCGCGGCTTTCGAAAGCGAGGTCGGCTATTTCAGCCGCACTCAATACGATCTGCCCTATCGATATTTCCCGTCTCTGGAGGCGCTGGCCGACTGGTGCAGCGTGCTGATGATCGCGGTCCGGGCAGGGGCCGAGACTCAGCATGTCGTCAATGCCGATATTCTTCGGCGACTAGGCGCGGACGGCTATGTCGTCAACGTCTCCCGCGGCTCTGTCGTCGACGAGAAAGCCCTGGTCGCGGCGCTCGCCGACAAGGCCATCGCCGGCGCCGGCCTCGACGTCTTTGAGAAGGAACCGCACACCCCCGATGCGCTGACGGCGCTGCCGAACGTGGTATTCGCCCCGCATATCGGCGGCCACACCCTGGATTCGCACGTTGCCATGCAGAACTGCGTCCTGGCGAACCTGATCGCGTTCTTCGAGGGCAAACCGCTTCCTTACGCGGTCAAATCGGCCTGAATCGGGCCTTGTCGGTCGAGATCAAGCCCGGTTGGCAATCGATTGGAACTGGTGTGAATTTTGCTCTTGGCAAGCCGGCTCCGAGCGGTTAAAGAACCGCCTCCGGACGTGCCGGCCTCGGCTGGCGCGTTCGTGCACGCATTCCGAAAACCTGACACGACGGGAGATCATTCCTTTTCAGGACGTCCGCAAGGATTTGCCGGAAAAGGAAGGAAAACCCATCGGTTGGTGGAGTGCGGGCAGAGGTCGGGCGGTTCGCCGGCTGGCCTCGTCCTGTCCAAGACTGCAGGCGCCTGCGGGAAATTTCGATTTCTCAATGGCTTAATCGCATGGCCTGCATAGACGGGTGAAGACCGGATTTCACTTCGCGCCCAGCTTTAACGACTGGGTTCGCGAAACGGGTCTGGTTCGGACCTCGACACGCCGTGGGCCTCCAAGGGGGCTCCCGGAGGGCAGGCTTTGAATTGTCGTCTTGCCCGGCGTGTCCGATGGGTTTTTAGCCCGGAGGTTCAGGTTCGGGCGGGGCGATGGGTGCAACCCGGCGGTCCCGCTTCTCGCGATGACCGCCAACCGGAGAGAGCTTGCTGTGGAACGAGCGGCAAAAAAAGAAGCGGTCGAACAGCTCAACGAGGTCTTCAAGACCACGAGCGTCGCGATCGTTGCTCAATATTCCGGCCTGACCGTCGCCCAGATGCAGAAGCTGCGCACGCAGATGAAGCAGGCTGGCGCCTCGGTGAAGGTCTCGAAGAACCGTCTCGCCAAAATTGCTCTTGAAGGCACCGACGTCGTTGCCATCGGCCCCATGTTGAAGGGGCCGACCGTGATCGCGACTTCCAACGATCCGGTAGCGGCGCCGAAGGTCGCCATCGAATTCGCCAAGGCGAACGAAAAGTTCGTCATCATCGGCGGCTCGATGGGAAAGACCGTCCTGAATGTCGACGGCGTGAAGGCGCTTGCCTCGCTGCCGTCGCTTGACGAACTGCGCGGCAAGATCGTTGGCCTCATCGTGGCCCCGGCGACCAAGCTGGCCCAGCTCGCCAACGCGCCCGCGGGCAAGCTCGCGCGCGTCATCCAGGCTCATGCCTCAAAGGGCGAAGCGGCCTGACGCCCTTCGCAAAACTCAAACCCGAACCAGACTTACACTCAAGGAAACTGAACAATGGCTGACTTGCAGAAGATCGTTGACGACCTCTCGAGCCTCACCGTGCTCGAAGCTGCCGAACTCGCGAAGCTCCTCGAAGAGAAGTGGGGCGTTTCGGCTGCCGCGGCTGTCGCCGTGGCCGGCCCGGCTGGTGGTGGCGCTGCCGCCGCTCCGGTGGAAGAGAAGACCGAGTTCACGGTCGTTCTCGCCAGCGCCGGCGAAAAGAAGATCGAGGTCATCAAGGAAGTCCGCGCCATCACCGGTCTCGGCCTGAAGGAAGCAAAGGACCTCGTCGAGGGTGCTCCGAAGCCGCTGAAGGAAGGCGTGAACAAGGAAGAAGCCGAGAAGATCAAGGCGCAGATCGAGAAGGCCGGCGCCAAGGTCGAGCTCAAGTAAGCAACGCTTGCTGGCGGGATTCCGGCCGCGCATCGGCGAGGTCCGGGATCCCGGTCCGCTCCTCAAGAGGGTGGGCCAGATGCAAAAGGCGTGCGACGGAACCTCCCGACGCAGGCCGAACACGAAAAAGTGTGGGGATTTGAGGGTCTAACCCTCGAATCTACACTATTGTCGCCCCATATCGGGTCGGCAGCACGAAAGCGCGGTGGGCAGGGATGTCGGATTTCCCTGTAAGCCGTTGGGAGAGCAAGCTATTTCGGGCTTTTTCAGTCCGTGAAGACGATCGTTGTGACGGGCGGGCGCGCTCTTGCGCCCCGCGCGTCGTTTTGCGTTTTGAAGGTCTGAAGAACGGATTCAGGACATTCGCACCTGAAACTGCGCCTCCGGCCCCCAAGACGGGTTCGAAAATTCAACCCGGAGAGCGGTGGCAGCCGCGTTCCGGACGGCGCGCCCAGAGCGGGCGACGAAAATGAGAGGCCACGATGGCGCAGCAGACATTCACCGGTCGCAAACGCGTTCGCAAGTTCTTTGGACACATCAAGGAAGTCGCCGAGATGCCGAACCTGATCGAGGTTCAGAAGGCGTCCTATGACCAATTCCTGATGGTCGACGAACCCCAGGGTGGCCGTCTCGACGAAGGTCTGCAGGCGGTGTTCCGCTCGGTGTTTCCGATCTCCGATTTTTCGGGCACCTCGATGCTGGAATTCGTCCGCTACGAGTTCGAGCAGCCCAAATACGACGTCGACGAGTGCCGCCAGCGCGGCATGACCTTTGCTGCGCCCCTCAAGGTGACGCTTCGCCTCATCGTGTTCGATATCGACGAGGAAACCGGCGCCAAGTCGGTGAAGGACATCAAGGAGCAGGACGTCTACATGGGCGACATCCCGCTCATGACGATGAACGGCACCTTCATCGTCAACGGTACCGAGCGCGTCATCGTCTCGCAGATGCACCGGTCGCCCGGCGTGTTCTTCGACCACGACAAGGGCAAGACCCATTCCTCGGGCAAGCTGCTGTTCGCCGCCCGCGTCATTCCGTATCGCGGCTCCTGGCTCGACATCGAGTTCGACGCCAAGGACATCGTCTATGCGCGTATCGACCGTCGCCGCAAGATTCCGGTGACGTCGCTGATGTTCGCCCTCGGCCTCGACGGCGAGGCGATCCTGTCCACGTTCTACAAGAAGATTCTCTACAAGCGGACCAAGGAAGGCTGGCGCGTTCCGTTCGACGCCAACCGTTTCCGCGGCTACTCGACGGTCAACGATTTGATCGACGCCGACACCGGCAAGGTCGTGCTCGAGGCCGGCAAGAAGCTAACCGTCCGCGCCGCCCGCCAGCTCCAGGAGAAGGGGCTGAAGGCGCTGCGCATGGCTGACGAGGAACTGGTCGGCAATTACGTCGCCGAGGATCTCGTCAACCCGAAGACCGGCGAGATCCACGCCGAGGCCGGTGAGGAAATCACCGACAAGCTGATGAAGGCGCTCAACGAGCAGGGTTACAAGGAGCTGCCGCTGCTCGACATCGACCACGTCAATGTCGGCCCTTACATCCGCAACACGCTGTCGGCCGACAAGAACATGACGCGTGAGGATGCGCTGTTCGACATCTACCGCGTGATGCGTCCGGGCGAGCCGCCGACGCTGGAATCGGCGCAGGCCATGTTCCAGTCGCTGTTCTTCGACGCCGAACGCTACGACCTCTCCGCGGTCGGTCGCGTCAAGATGAACATGCGCCTCGACCTCGATGCGCCCGACACCCAGCGCACGCTGCGCAAGGAAGACATCCTCTCCGTCATCAAGACGCTGGTGGATCTGCGCGACGGCAAGGGCGAGATCGACGACATCGACCATCTCGGCAACCGCCGTGTGCGTTCGGTCGGCGAGCTCATGGAGAACCAGTACCGCATCGGCCTGCTGCGCATGGAGCGCGCGATCAAGGAGCGCATGTCCTCGGTCGATATCGACACGGTGATGCCGCAGGATCTGATCAACGCCAAGCCCGCGGCCGCCGCCGTGCGCGAGTTCTTCGGTTCCTCGCAGCTGTCGCAGTTCATGGACCAGACCAACCCGCTGTCGGAGATCACCCACAAGCGGCGCCTCTCGGCGCTCGGACCGGGCGGTCTGACCCGCGAGCGCGCCGGCTTCGAGGTGCGCGACGTGCATCCGACGCATTACGGTCGCATCTGCCCGATCGAGACGCCGGAAGGTCCGAACATCGGCCTGATCAACTCGCTCGCGACCTTCGCGCGCGTGAACAAGTACGGCTTCGTCGAGACGCCGTATCGCAAGGTCAAAGATGGTCGTGTCACCGACGAGGTCGTGTACCTGTCGGCGATGGAAGAGGGGCGCTATTCGGTGGCTCAGGCCAACGTGCCCATCGACGCCAAGGGCCGCTTCACCGAAGACCTCGTGGTCTGCCGCTCGAGCGGGACCCGCGACGTCGTGCCGATGACGCCCGACAAGGTCGACTACATGGACGTGTCGCCGAAGCAGCTCGTTTCGGTCGCCGCGGCACTGATCCCGTTCCTCGAGAACGACGACGCCAACCGCGCGCTGATGGGCTCGAACATGCAGCGCCAGGCGGTGCCGCTGGTTCGCGCCGAGGCGCCGTTCGTCGGCACCGGCATGGAGGGCGTCGTTGCCCGTGACTCGGGTGCCGCGATTGCGGCGCGCCGCTCGGGCGTGATCGACCAGATCGACGCCACCCGCGTCGTCATCCGTGCCACGGAAGATCTCGATCCCACCAAGTCGGGCGTCGATATCTATCGTCTCATGAAGTACCAGCGCTCCAACCAGTCGACCTGCATCAACCAGCGTCCGCTGGTGAAGGTCGGCGACATCGTCAAGAAGGGCGACATCATCGCCGACGGTCCGTCGACCGATCTCGGCGAGCTCGCGCTCGGCCGCAACGTGCTGGTCGCGTTCATGCCGTGGAACGGCTACAACTTCGAAGACTCGATCCTGCTCTCCGAGCGGATCGTGAAGGAGGACGTCTTCACCTCGATCCATATCGAGGAGTTCGAGGTGATGGCCCGCGACACCAAGCTCGGACCTGAGGAAATCACCCGCGACATTCCGAACGTTTCGGAAGAAGCGCTGAAGAATCTCGACGAAGCCGGTATCGTCTACATCGGCGCGGAAGTGCGCGCCGGCGACATCCTGGTCGGCAAGATCACGCCGAAGGGTGAAAGCCCGATGACGCCGGAAGAGAAGCTCCTGCGCGCCATCTTCGGCGAGAAGGCCTCCGACGTCCGCGACACCTCGCTGCGCGTTCCTCCGGGCGTGCAGGGCACGATCGTGGAAGTGCGCGTGTTCAACCGTCACGGCGTCGACAAGGACGAGCGTGCGCTGGCGATCGAGCGGGAAGAGATCGAGCGCCTCGCCAAGGACCGTGACGACGAGCAGGCGATCCTGGACCGCAATGTCTACAACCGTCTCGCCGAGCTCCTCGAGGGGCGGCAGGGCATTGCGGGTCCGAAGGGCTTCAAGAAGGACACCAAGATCACCCGTGCGGTGCTCGAGGAGTACCCGAAGTCGCAGTGGTGGCTGTTCGCTTCGCCCAACGACAAGCTGATGGCCGAGATCGAGGCCATGCGGAAGCAGTACGACGAGTCGAAGAAGGGGCTTGAACAGCGCTTCCTCGACAAGGTCGAGAAGCTTCAGCGTGGTGACGAATTGCCGCCCGGCGTGATGAAGATGGTCAAGGTCTTCGTCGCGGTGAAGCGCAAGATCCAGCCCGGCGACAAGATGGCCGGCCGTCACGGCAACAAGGGCGTGGTGTCGAAGATCGTGCCGATCGAGGACATGCCGTTCCTCGAAGACGGTACGCATGCCGACATCGTGCTCAATCCGCTAGGTGTGCCCTCGCGCATGAACGTCGGACAGATCCTCGAGACCCATCTCGGCTGGGCCTGCGCCGGTCTCGGCAAGCGTATCGGCCAGACGGTCGATGCGTACCTGTCGAAGCAGGACATCAAGCCGCTGAAGGAAACCTTGAAGAAGGTCTACGGCGAGGACGAGACGATCAAGTCGCTCAACGACAACGAGCTGCTCGAACTCGGCCATAACCTCAGCCGCGGCGTGCCGATCGCGACGCCGGTGTTCGACGGGGCCAAGGAAGCCGACATCGAGGAGATGCTGAAGCTTGCCGGTCTCGACGCTTCGGGTCAGTCGACCGTCTATGACGGCCGCACCGGCGATCCGTTCGATCGCAAGGTGACGGTGGGCTACATCTACATGCTCAAGCTGCACCATCTGGTCGACGACAAGATCCATGCGCGTTCGATCGGTCCGTACTCGCTCGTCACCCAGCAGCCGCTGGGCGGCAAGGCGCAGTTCGGCGGCCAGCGCTTTGGCGAAATGGAGGTGTGGGCGCTCGAGGCTTACGGCGCGGCGTACACGCTCCAGGAGATGCTGACGGTGAAGTCGGACGACGTCGCCGGCCGTACCAAGGTGTACGAGGCGATCGTGCGCGGCGACGACACGTTCGAGGCCGGTATTCCGGAATCGTTCAACGTGCTGGTCAAGGAAATGCGCTCGCTCGGCCTCAACGTCGACCTGCACAACTCCAAGATGGGACCGGCGCCGACGTCGGAAGCGGCCGAGTAATTCGACCTTTCATGCCCGGCCGTCACGGCCGGGTATCGGCGCCCCGCCTGAGGCCTTGAGGGCAGGGCGCCCCGCTTGAGTGATTTTCGAATTTGCGGCCGGAGGCGACCGGCACGCGAGGAGAAGACGATGAACCAAGAAATTATGAATCTCTTCAATCCGACGACGCCGGCTCAGGTCTTCGACCAGATCCGGATCTCGATCGCGTCCCCAGAGAAGATTCTGTCCTGGTCCTACGGCGAGATCAAGAAGCCGGAGACCATCAACTACCGGACCTTCAAGCCCGAGCGCGACGGCCTGTTCTGCGCCCGCATCTTCGGGCCGATCAAGGACTACGAGTGCCTGTGCGGCAAGTACAAGCGCATGAAGTACAAGGGCATCATCTGCGAGAAGTGCTCGGTCGAGGTCACGCTGTCGCGCGTCCGGCGCGAGCGCATGGGCCATATCGAGCTCGCAGCTCCCGTCGCCCACATCTGGTTCCTGAAGTCGCTGCCCTCGCGCATCGGCCTCCTGCTCGACATGACGCTGAAGGATCTCGAGCGGATCCTCTACTTCGAATATTACGTCGTGCTGGAGCCGGGCCTCACCGCGCTGAAGGACCGTCAGCTGCTGTCGGAAGACGAGTATCTGAAGGCGCAGGACGAGTACGGCCAGGATTCCTTCACCGCCATGATCGGCGCCGAAGCGATCCGCGAGCTGCTCAAGGGCATGGACCTCGAGAAGCTCGAGGCCACGCTGCGTGTCGAGATGCAGGAGACCGACTCCGACATCAAGCACAAGAAGCTCGCCAAGCGCCTGAAGATCGTGGAAGCGTTCCGCCACTCCGGCAACAAGCCGGAATGGATGATCATGACCGTGGTGCCGGTGATCCCGCCGGACCTGCGTCCGCTGGTGCCGCTGGACGGCGGCCGCTTCGCGACCTCGGACCTCAACGACCTCTACCGCCGCGTCATCAACCGCAACAATCGATTGAAGCGGCTGATGGAGCTGCGCGCGCCCGACATCATCATCCGCAACGAGAAGCGCATGCTTCAGGAGGCCGTCGACGCGCTGTTCGACAACGGCCGCCGCGGCCGCGTCATCACGGGCGCCAACAAGCGCCCGCTGAAGTCGCTCGCCGACATGCTCAAGGGCAAGCAGGGCCGCTTCCGCCAGAACCTCCTCGGCAAGCGCGTCGACTATTCGGGCCGTTCGGTGATCGTGGTCGGTCCCGAGCTGCGCCTGCATCAGTGCGGCCTGCCGAAGAAGATGGCGCTCGAGCTGTTCAAGCCGTTCATCTATTCGCGGCTTGACGCCAAGGGCCTATCCACCACCGTGAAGCAGGCCAAGAAGCTGGTCGAGAAGGAGCGGCCCGAGGTCTGGGACATCCTGGACGAGGTCATCCGCGAGCATCCGGTGCTGCTCAACCGCGCGCCGACGCTGCATCGCCTCGGCATCCAGGCGTTCGAACCCGTGCTGATCGAGGGCAAGGCGATCCAGCTTCATCCGCTGGTCTGCTCCGCGTTCAACGCCGACTTCGACGGCGATCAGATGGCCGTGCACGTTCCGCTGTCGCTCGAAGCGCAGCTGGAAGCGCGCGTCCTGATGATGTCGACCAATAACATCCTGCATCCGGCGAACGGCCAGCCGATCATCGTGCCGTCGCAGGACATCGTACTCGGCCTGTACTACGTCTCGATCATGCGCGAAGGCCTGCCCGGCGAGGGCAAGGTGTTCGGCGACATGGCCGAGCTCGAGCACGCGCTGCATGCGAAGGTCATCCACCTCCACACCAAGATCAAGTACCGGTGGGAAGGCATGGACGAGACCGGCAAGGTCTCCAGGCGCTGGATCGAGACCACTGCCGGACGCGTCATGCTCGGCAACCTGCTGCCGAAGAACCCGCGGATCTCGTACGAGATCATCAACAAGCTGATGACCAAGCGCGAGATCTCCGGCGTCATCGACCAAGTCTACCGTCACTGCGGACAGAAGGAGACGGTGATCTTCTGCGACCGCATCATGGCGCTCGGCTTCTACAACGCGTTCAAGGCCGGTATCTCGTTCGGCAAGGACGACATGGTCGTGCCGCACGGCAAGTGGAAGATCGTCGATACCACCCGTACGCTGGCGAAGGATTTCGAGCAGCAGTACAACGACGGTCTGATCACGCATGGCGAGAAGTACAACAAGGTCGTCGACGCCTGGTCGAAGGCCACGGAAGAAATCGCCAAGGCGATGATGAAGGAGATCTCCGCCACCAAGAAGACGGCGAGCGGAGCCGAAGCCGACATCAACTCGATCTACATGATGGCTCACTCCGGTGCCCGCGGTTCGCCGGCCCAGATGCGCCAGCTCGCCGGCATGCGCGGCCTGATGGCCAAGCCGTCGGGCGAGATCATCGAGACGCCGATCATCTCGAACTTCAAGGAAGGCCTCTCGGTGCTCGAGTACTTCAACTCGACCCACGGCGCCCGCAAGGGCCTCGCGGACACCGCGTTGAAGACCGCGAACTCCGGCTACCTGACGCGTCGTCTGGTCGACGTGGCGCAGGACTGCATCATCACGCAGAGCGACTGCGGCACCAAGCTCGGCATCAAGATGCGCGCCATCGTCGATGCCGGCACCGTGGTTGCTTCGCTCGGCTCGCGCATCCTCGGACGCACGGCCTGCGAAGACGTGCGTGACAGCTCGGGCAAGGTGATCATCAAGCGCGATACGCTGATGGAAGAGAGCCATCTGGAGGCCATTCAGCAGGGTGGCGTGCAGGAGGTGAAGATCCGCTCGGCACTGACCTGCGAGCTCGTCAACGGCATCTGCGGCAAGTGCTACGGGCGCGACCTCGCCCGCGGCACGCCGGTCAACCACGGCGAAGCGGTCGGCGTCATCGCGGCGCAGTCGATCGGCGAGCCGGGCACCCAGCTCACCATGCGCACCTTCCACATCGGTGGTGCGGCGCAGCTCAACGAGCAGTCTTTCGTCGAAGCCAACTTCGACGGCAAGATCGTGATCAGGAACAAGGCCATCGCCCGCAACAGCGAAGGTCACCTGATCGCGATGGTGCGCAACATGGTTGTCGCGATCGTCGATGCCGACGGCACCGAGCGTGCGACGCACCGTATCCAGTACGGTTCGCGCCTGCACGTCGACGAGGGCGACATGGTCAAGCGTGGCCAGCGCATCGTCGAGTGGGATCCCTACACCCGTCCGCTGCTCACCGAAGTCGAAGGAACCATCGGCTTCGAGGATCTGGTCGAGGGGCAGTCGATCTCGGAAACGCTCGACGAAGCCACCGGTATCGCCAAGCGCGTGGTCATCGACTGGCGCTCGACGCGCGGCGGCTCGGACCTGCGTCCGGCCATCGTGGTGAAGGGCAAGGACGGCAAGGTGCTCAAGCTCGCCCGTGGTGGCGATGCCCGCTACATGCTGTCGGTCGACGCCATTCTCTCGGTCGACATCGGAGCCAAGGTACAGCCAGGCGATATCCTCGCCCGTGTCTCGACCGAAAGCGCCAAGACGCGTGACATCACCGGCGGTCTGCCGCGGGTGGCGGAACTGTTCGAGGCTCGGCGGCCGAAGGATGCGGCGATCATCGCCGAAATCGCGGGCACCATCCGGTTCGGGCGCGACTACAAGAACAAGCGCCGCATCTCGATCGAGCCGATGGACAAGACCGACGAGCCGCGCGAGTACCTGATCCCGAAGGGCAAGCACATCCACCTTCAGGACGGCGACGTCGTCGAAAAGGGCGACTTCATCGTGGAGGGCAATCCGGCGCCGCACGACATCCTTGCGGTGAAGGGCATCGAGGAACTCGCGGCCTATCTGGTCAACGAGATCCAGGAGGTCTACCGGCTGCAGGGCGTGCTCATCAACGACAAGCACATCGAGGTGATTGTCCGTCAGATGCTCCAGAAGGTGGAAGTCACCGATCAGGGCGATACGGACATGATCTCCGGCGAGCAGGTCGACAAGATCGAGTTCGACGCGCTGAACGTGAAGGCCAAGGAGGAGGGCAAGAAGCCCGCCACGGGAACGCCGGTTCTGCTCGGCATCACCAAGGCGAGTCTCCAGACGCGGTCCTTCTTCTCGGCGGCATCGTTCCAGGAGACCACACGCGTCCTCACCGAAGCGGCGGTCAACGGCAAGATCGATCCGCTCGAAGGCCTCAAGGAGAACGTCATCGTCGGCCGGCTGATCCCGGCGGGCACCGGCGCCTCCATGGCCAAGATCCGCGAAGTCGCCATGAAGCGCGACAAGCTGATCCTGGACGAGCGCGAGAAGCAGGCGGCCGTCGTGTCGCCCGCGCCGGAAGCCGAGCTTCCTGCGCTGCCGCCTGCGGAATGATCGTTCATCCGTAGGAATACCGAGGACAATGAAAAGGCCGGCTTTTTGCCGGCCTTTTTGCTGCTTTGTTTCCTTGTTGCGATGCGTGATCAGCCTTTGTTCATCTTTCCTTCAGCCGTAAAAGCGCTTCTGCTAGGAGAGCTTAGACCGGTGGTCCCGTGATGGGGGGCAGCGCCGGAGGACCACGGAACTCACATGCTTGATCTCGCAATCGTAGGCGGCGGCCCCGGCGGGCTGATGAGCGCCTGGTATCTGAAGCGTAAGCTCGGCGATCTCTGTCGCGTCACCATCTACGAGGCCTCCGACCGGCTGGGTGGCAAGATCGCCACGCGCAAATTCGATTCGGCGCCCGCGATGTACGAAGCCGGGGTTGCCGAGATCTACGACTACTCGATGACGGGGCCGGATCCGCTGCGCGAGCTGATCCAGCATTTCGGCCTCCAGACCATTCCGATGGACGCCGAGCAGGTGCAGTTCGGCGGCGAGCTCCTCAATGACGTGCCGGGCATGCGCCGCAAATACGGCGCCAAGACCGCGGCCGCGATCGAGGCATTCCGCAAGCGATGCGCCGAGATGATGTCGCCGATCGAATATTACGAGGGCGTCGGCGCGCACGACAACGAGAATCCCTGGGCCTACAAGACCGCCGAGCAGGTGCTCGACGAGGAGGTCGAGGACGAGACGGCAAAGCGTTTCTTCAAGGTGATGGCGCGCTCCGACATTGCGACCGAGAGCCACAACACCAACGGTCTCAACGCGCTCAAGAACTATCTGATGGACGTCGACGGCTATATCGGCCTCTATTCCATCCAGAACGGCAACGAGCAGCTGATCGAATGCCTGCAATCGGAGGTCAATGCTGACATCCAGCTCAATCACCGCGTGCTCACCGTCGGCAAGGCGCCGACCGGCCGCTATCAGCTCAAGATGATGAACGGCAAGGGGCCGGAGACCCGCGACTTCGATCTCGTGCTGGTCTGCCTGCCGCATTCCTGGCTCGCCACCCTCAGTTGGGAGGGCGAGCAGCTGCGCAAGTCGATGGTCAAGCACGTTGCCTATTTCGACCGCCCCGCGCACTATTTGCGCGTCTCGATCCTGTTTGACGAGCCGTTCTGGGGCGAGAAGATTCCGGGCGCCTGGTTCATGTCGGACGCTTTCGGCGGCTGCTGCGTCTACAACGAGGGCGCACGCCACGACGTCGGCAAGCATGGCGTTCTGAACTGGCTCATTCCCGGGTCCGACGCGCTGGCTTTTGCCAATCTGTCGGATCAGGAGCTGATCGATGCCGCCCTGAAATCGCTGCCGGCTTCTCTCGGCGATGCGCGTTTGCATTTCATGGAAGGCAAGATCCACCGCTGGCTGTCGTCGGTGAACGCGATTCCGGGCGGCTTGCCCGTGCGCGACGTCATGACCAACCACCGGCCGGAGCCGAAGGAGCATCCGGGCGTCGTCGTGGTCGGCGACTACCTGTTCGACTCGACGCTGAACGGACTGCTCGACTCCTCGGACGCCGCCACAGACATCATCCTCACCGAGATGATGCGTCTGCGCCGGCAGCGCGCGCAGGGGGACAAGCCGCTCTCCGACAAGATCGATCGCGATTACTTCGAGAACTACCGCGGCCTCGGTCCCTATCACGAGGCTTGGCGCCACTTCACCGATCCCGACTATCTCGCCAAGCTGATCAGCATCGTCTGGAACAAGGCCGAAGGCACCAAGCTGCTGGTCGCGGGCTCCGCCAGCGGCGAACTGGTCGGTGCGCTGCGCGAGCGCGGCATAGATGCATGGGGAATCGAGAACAACCGCGCCATCCATGCCAAGACGCCGAAAGCGCTGCAGAAGTACAACAAGCTCGGCTCGATCACGGACATGCCGTTCAAGGACGGTGCCTTCGACTTCGTGTTCGAGACCAGCCTCTGCCATCTTTCCCCGAAGCAGGTGGCCCGTGCGATCCGCGAGCTCAACCGCGTGGTCAAAACCGGCCTCGTATTCGGCTCGATCACCTCGGACATGGCACCGGCACTGATCGACCGCTACGACCTCCTGCGCGGGGTCAAGAAGCTCGGCACCTGGTGGGAATGGTCCGAGCTGTTCTTCGGCAACGGCTTCGACCTGTCGATGCACCGCAAGGATTGCACCGATGCGCTCTGGGAGGCGACGCTCGCCGCCAACAAGGGGCCGGGGCAGTGGTACGCCGACGCCGACAGCTTGCGCTATTCCTTCTTCGACAAGGTCGAAGATGAGGACGAGGACTAGCCGCACGGTGCGCATCGGATTCGCCAATTGTTTTGCCGAATTCATCTTGATCGCATAGAATCAGTGCAATAGCGGTTGCCGCTATTCCTGCATTCTCTGCGGTCATGCCGGCCGTCGGCATCGGTTGGTTTCATGGCGTCCAAGCCTCTCTCGCCCGACAAACAGAAGCTCGCCGCGGAAGAGGCGGCCGAGCTCGACGACAAGCTCGCCTCCGCTGCCAAGCCGGACCTCGAGGAGGACGAGGACGGCAAAGACGAGGGAGATGGCGAGCTGGAGCTCGACGATGACGATGAGGACGAGGATCTCGTCGTCTTTACCGCGCGCGAAGCGGCCGGCGCGCTCGCGACAATCGTCGGGTTCGTCAAACCTTATCTGACGAACTACAAGCGGATGCTGTCATTCGTGGCGTTCGGCGTTTTCGTGGAGACGCTGTTCAACGTCATCATGCCGCTCAGCCTCAAGTTCCTGATCGACGAGGCGCTCGGGGAGGAGGATTTCCAGGCGCTGTACAAGATCCTCGGCGTGCTTGCGGTCGCCGGCATCTTCACCTCGATCGTGGCGGTCTGGTACGAGCGCTGGGACGCGCGGCTTGCCGCCTGCATCATCTCCGATGTCCGCAAGCGCCTGTTCGAGCACGTCCAGGACCTGCCGGCGGCCTATTTCGGGCGCACCAAGCGCGGCGAGATCCTGTCGCGCTTCTCCGTCGACCTCTCGGCTTTCGAAGGCTCGGTCAAGACCTTTGCAAACAGCGCCGCGCTGCCATTTCTGGAACTGATCGCAGGCATTATCCTGATGTTGTTCTTGAACTGGCAGCTTGCGGTGGTCGCGTTGCTCGTGTTCCCGATCACGCTGATCGGCCCGCGGATCCTGACGCCCAAGGCGGTGCAGGCCAATTACGAGCAGAAGCTCAACGAGAGCGCGCTGCTCGGCATGGTGCAGGAGAACGTGGCCGCCCAGGCTGTGATCAAGGCGTTCAGCCTGCAACGCAAGATGTTCGGCTTCTTCACCTTGCGCAACGACGAGACCCGCAGCAAGATCGCCTCGGCCGCGTTCCTCTCGACCATGGTGGAGCGGACGGTCACCATCTCGGTGCTCCTCCTGCACCTCGTGGTGCTCGCGATCGGCGCGTATCTCGCGACCAAGGGCCAGATCACCATCGGCACCTTCGTGACCTTCGAGAGCGCGTTCTGGGAGGTTTCCTACAACATCGCTCATGTGATGCATTTCATTCCGGTGTCGATCTCCTCGGCCGCCGCGATCCGCCACATCCAGGAACTGCTCGACGAGCCGACCCGGGGCGCCGATCGCCCCGGCGCGCCCGATCTGCCGCGCATCACCCACGACATTACGTTCGATCACGTCACCTTTCAGTACGAGGGCAGTCAGACGCCGGTGCTGGACAATCTCAGCCTCAAGCTCAATGCCGGCAAGCGCATCGCGATCGTCGGTCCGAGCGGCTCCGGCAAGAGTACGCTGCTCAACCTGATCCTGCGGCTTTACGTGCCCGACGAAGGCCGCGTCACCATCGATGGCGTCGACGTCCGCAAGGTGACGCTGGATTCGCTGCGCCGGAGCATGGCCGTGGTGTTCCAGGAAAACATGCTGTTCAACATGTCGATCCGCGAGAACATCCGGCTGGGCAAGGAGGGGGCGACCGACGAGGAGGTGGAGGAGGCGGCCAAGAAGGCCGAGATCCACCGCTACATCATGAGCCTGCCGCAGCGATACGACACGCCGGTCGGCGAGCGTGGAGACACGCTGTCCGGCGGCCAGCGCCAGCGCATCGCGATCGCGCGCGCAATCATCCGTAACCCGTCCGTACTGCTGCTGGACGAAGCCACCTCGGCGCTCGACCAGACCACGGAGGCCGCGATCAACCGCACGCTGCTCAAGATCGCCAAGGGCCGCACCATGATCTGGTCGACTCACCGTCTGACCTCGGTGGTCGAGATGGACGAGATCATCGTGATTTCAGGGGGCAGGGCGATCGAGCGCGGCTCCCACGCCGAATTACTCGCCAAGAACGGCACCTATCGCAAGCTGTGGAACGACCAGATCCATCAGCCGTATGGCGCGTCGGCTCACGACGACGACAGAGGCGATGAAGACGATCGCGATGACGAAGAGGACGAGGAGTGACCGCGGGGCCGGGCGTTCAGTTCCGGAAGAAGCCCGCCCTGTCCGATCGATGCCTTCCCGCAGGACCGCGCAGTGCAGCTCCGGCTCGGTGATTCCCGGACGTAAATCGTTCGGCTGGCGCGGAGCCGCTGATTTTTGGGCCTCCTTGGGTTGGTCGCATCGGCTCTCTCGCCAGTCGATTGGCGCTGCCGGAGATCGCTGGCCTGACCGGGTGTTGCGGCAGGCGATCGCGCTGGACCCCCCGCAGACAGCGGATTTGTTCATAGGCGGGTGAAAAGAGCTCAGTTTGGGAATAAAAGTATATTTAATCCGGGTATAATCTTGCCGGAGCTGACTGCACAGGCCCTTCGTTCCCCGATCGGGCTGGCGCGGTGAGGGCGCCGAAGAGGCTATTTCTGCAGGCGCATGAAGCGCTTTGTGACTGTCGTTTCGCCTTGACTGGACCGATTCTCGCCTATAGAAAGCGCCTCACTTAACGACAGGCGGTGAGCATCGCCAGAGTCGGAACGGGCCACCCGTTGATCCCAAAGGACCAAGTCCACGAGGGATCGCGAAAGACGGGCACCAACCTCGACGAATGCCGCTCAAACGCTGTCGATCATAGCTAGGCAATGCCAGTGCGACTTTAGTTCTCTTGAGCAAGTTCTCTTGAGATCGAATTCGGATGCATGACCTCAGTGCGCGGGCCGCGGCTTTACGCCGAATGGCCTCATTACTGCGGTCCTCTGTGGCGTCGAAGCGCTTTCCGCTCGCTGATGGAGCGGTTGGCGCAATTTCGCTTTGTGTGGATTGTTCCGCATGAGGCGGCCTCGTCGGGCGGGTGGCTCGAAAGAATTTGCGGTTCCGGCAACGGGCCGCGGCAAGACAGCGGGCCCGGAAGGGGCCGCGGCAGAAACAAAGGGTAAGGCCAGGATGCCGACGATCAACCAGCTGATCGCTCAACCGCGTGAAGTGCAGAAGTCGCGCAAGAAGGTGCCGGCGCTGCAGCAGTCGCCGCAGAAGCGTGGTGTTTGCACCCGCGTCTACACCACGACCCCGAAGAAGCCGAACTCGGCGCTTCGTAAGGTCGCCAAGGTGCGCCTGACCAACGGCTTCGAGGTGATCGGCTACATCCCCGGCGAGGGCCATAACCTCCAGGAGCACTCGGTGGTCATGATCCGCGGTGGCCGCGTCAAGGACTTGCCGGGCGTGCGCTATCACATCCTCCGCGGCGTTCTGGATACCCAGGGCGTCAAGAACCGTAAGCAGCGTCGTTCGAAGTACGGCGCCAAGCGTCCGAAGTAAGCGGGAACCAGGTCCATGTCTCGTCGCCATTCTGCTGAAAAGCGTGAAGTCCTTCCCGATCCGAAGTTCGGGAACATCATCGTCACGAAGTTCATGAACTCGGTGATGTACGCCGGCAAGAAGTCGGTCGCCGAAGGTATCGTCTACGGCGCGTTCGGTCTCATCGAAAGCAAGACCAAGCAGAGCCCGCTCGGCGTGTTCGAGCAGGCGCTCGAGAACGTCATGCCGACCATCGAAGTGCGCTCCCGCCGCGTCGGCGGCGCGACCTACCAGGTTCCGGTCGAGGTTCGTTCGACCCGCCGGCAAGCTCTGGGCATCCGCTGGCTGATCGCGGCTGCGCGCGAGCGCAACGAGAAGACGATGACCGAGCGGCTCTCGGCGGAGCTCTTGGATGCATCGAATAACCGGGGGAACGCCGTCAAGAAGCGCGAAGACGTGCACCGCATGGCGGAAGCCAACCGCGCCTTCTCGCACTATCGCTGGTAACGGCGACACACTCGGACTCGCAAGGAACGCCCATGCCCCGCCAACATGCCATCGAGGACTACCGTAACTTCGGTATCATGGCTCATATCGACGCCGGCAAGACCACGACGACCGAGCGCATCCTCTATTACACCGGCAAGAGCCACAAGATCGGCGAAGTGCACGAAGGTGCCGCGACGATGGACTGGATGGAGCAGGAGCAGGAGCGTGGCATCACGATCACTTCGGCTGCCACCACCGCGTTCTGGAACGGCAAGCGCCTGAACATCATCGACACGCCTGGCCACGTTGACTTCACCATCGAGGTCGAGCGTTCGCTGCGTGTGCTCGACGGCGCCGTCTGCGTTCTCGACTCGAACCAGGGCGTCGAGCCCCAGACCGAGACCGTCTGGCGCCAGGGCGACAAGTACAAGGTTCCGCGCATCGTCTTCGCCAACAAGATGGACAAGATCGGTGCGGACTTCTTCAAGTGTCTGTCCGACATCGTCGACCGTCTCGGCGCCAAGCCTGTCGCGATCCAGCTGCCGATCGGTGCCGAGAACAACTTCAAGGGTCTCATCGACCTCGTGAAGATGAAGGGCGTCGTCTGGAACGATGAAGCGCTCGGCGCCAAGTTCGACTATGTCGACATTCCGGAAGACCTTGTCGACCAGGCCAAGGAATATCGCGAGAAGATGGTGGAAGCGGCCGTCGAGCTCGACGACGACGCCATGGCCGCTTACCTCGACGGCAAGGAGCCGGACGAGGCGACGCTGAAGAGGCTGATCCGCAAGGCGGTGCTGACCGGCGCCTTCTATCCCGTGCTGTGCGGCTCGGCCTTCAAGAACAAGGGCGTGCAGCCGTTGCTCGACGCCGTCGTCGATTATCTGCCGTCGCCGCTCGACGTGCCTGCGATCAAGGGCACCGATGACAAGGGCAACGAAGTCGTGCGCAAGGCGGACGACAAGGAGCCCCTGGCGCTGCTCGCGTTCAAGATCATGGACGACCCGTTCGTCGGCACCATCACCTTCTGCCGCATCTACTCCGGCGTTCTGCAGAGCGGCACCGGCGTCGTGAACTCGACCCGCGAGAAGAAGGAGCGGATCGGGCGCATGCTGTTGATGCATGCGAACAACCGCGAGGACATCAAGGAAGCCTATGCCGGCGACATCGTCGCGCTGGCCGGCCTGAAGGAAGCGCGCACCGGCGACACGCTGTGCGATCCCGACAAGCAGGTGATCCTGGAGAAGATGGAATTCCCCGAGCCAGTCATCGAGATCGCGATCGAGCCGAAGTCCAAGGCCGACCAGGAGAAGCTGGGCGTGGCGCTGGCCAAGCTCGCTGCGGAGGATCCGTCTTTCCGCGTGTCGACCGATCACGAGTCCGGCCAGACCATCCTCAAGGGCATGGGCGAACTCCATCTCGACATCAAGGTCGACATCCTCAAGCGCACCTACAAGGTCGACGCCAACATCGGTGCGCCGCAGGTGGCGTTCCGTGAGCGCGTCACCAAGCGGGTGGAGCACAGCTACACCCACAAGAAGCAGACCGGCGGTACCGGCCAGTTCGCGGCCGTGTCGTTCATCGTCGAGCCGAACGAGGCCGGCAAGGGCTACGAGTTCGAATCGAAGATCGTCGGCGGCGCGGTGCCGAAGGAATACATCCCCGGCGTCGAGAAGGGCCTCGAGAGCGTGCTGTCGTCCGGCGTGGTCGCGGGCTTCCCCGTGGTCGACGTCAAGGTGACGCTCGTCGACGGCAAGTATCACGACGTCGACTCGTCGGCGCTCGCCTTCGAAATCGCCTCGCGCGCCTGCTTCCGCGAAGCGCTGCAGATGGGCAAGTCCGTCCTGCTCGAGCCGATCATGAAGGTCGAAGTGGTGACCCCGGAGGACTACACCGGCTCGGTCATCGGCGATCTGAATTCCCGGCGCGGTCAGATCCAGGGTCAGGACATGCGCGGCAACGCCAACGTCATCAACGCGATGGTGCCGCTCATGAACATGTTCGGTTACGTGAACAATCTGCGCTCGATGAGCCAGGGTCGCGCGACCTTCACCATGCAGTTCGACCACTACGCAGAAGCGCCGGCCAACGTGTCGGCAGAAGTCCAGAAGAAGTTTGCCTGATTGTCGTCGGTCTCAAGCTGACGATTGAACGGAGAGTCAAATGGCCAAAGCAAAGTTTGAACGTAACAAGCCGCACTGCAACATCGGCACCATCGGTCACGTCGACCATGGCAAGACGTCGCTGACCGCGGCGATCACCAAGATCCTCGCCGAGACCGGCGGTGCGACGTTCACCGCGTACGACCAGATCGACAAGGCGCCGGAAGAGAAGGCCCGCGGCATCACCATCTCGACCGCGCACGTCGAGTACGAGACGCAGAACCGCCACTACGCCCACGTCGACTGCCCCGGCCACGCCGACTACGTGAAGAACATGATCACCGGCGCCGCCCAGATGGACGGTGCGATCCTGGTCGTGTCGGCCGCTGACGGCCCGATGCCGCAGACCCGCGAGCACATCCTGCTCGCCCGCCAGGTCGGCGTCCCCGCGCTGGTCGTGTTCCTCAACAAGTGCGACATGGTCGACGATCCGGAGCTGCTCGAGCTCGTCGAGCTCGAAGTCCGCGAGCTGCTCTCGAAGTACGAATTCCCCGGCGACAAGATCCCGATCATCAAGGGTTCGGCGCTCGCCGCTCTCGAAGATTCCGACAAGAAGCTCGGCCACGACGCCATCCTCGAGCTGATGCGCAACGTCGACGAGTACATCCCGCAGCCGGAGCGTCCGATCGACCAGCCGTTCCTGATGCCGGTTGAAGACGTGTTCTCGATCTCCGGCCGCGGCACCGTGGTGACCGGCCGTGTCGAGCGCGGCGTCGTCAAGGTCGGCGAGGAAATCGAGATCGTCGGTCTCCGCGCCACCCAGAAGACCACCGTCACCGGCGTTGAAATGTTCCGCAAGCTGCTCGATCAGGGTCAGGCCGGCGACAACATCGGCGCGCTGCTTCGCGGCACCAAGCGTGAGGACGTCGAGCGCGGCCAGGTTCTGGCCAAGCCCGGTTCGGTCAAGCCGCACACCAAGTTCAAGGCTGAGGCCTACATCCTCACCAAGGAAGAGGGCGGTCGCCACACCCCGTTCTTCACCAACTACCGTCCGCAGTTCTACTTCCGCACCACCGACGTGACCGGTGTCGTGCATCTGCCGGAAGGCACCGAGATGGTGATGCCGGGCGACAACATCGCGATGGAAGTGCACCTGATCGTGCCGATCGCGATGGAAGAGAAGCTTCGCTTCGCGATCCGCGAAGGCGGCCGCACCGTCGGCGCCGGCGTCGTCGCCTCGATCATCGAGTAATTACGAGAAAAGGGACGGCGAGTAGCGAATGGGTGACATTCGCTATTCGCTATTCGCCACCCACTGAAGAGAGACCACGGCAATGAACGGCCAAAACATTCGTATCCGTCTCAAGGCGTTCGACCATCGTATCCTCGATACGTCGACCCGTGAGATCGTGAACACGGCGAAGCGCACCGGCGCGCAGGTCCGCGGACCCATTCCGCTGCCCACCCGCATCGAGAAGTTCACCGTCAACCGTTCGCCCCACGTCGACAAGAAGAGCCGCGAACAGTTCGAGATGCGCACTCACAAGCGCCTGCTCGACATCGTCGATCCGACCCCGCAGACCGTCGATGCTTTGATGAAGCTCGACCTGGCCGCCGGTGTCGACGTCGAGATCAAGCTCTAAGATTTTGGATCCCGTTCGCTCAAAGCGGACAGAAAGAACAGGAAGCAAGCCGATGCGCTCCGGAGTGATCGCACAAAAGGTCGGGATGACGCGGGTCTTCACGGAGGCCGGCGAACATATCCCCGTGACCGTGCTGAAGCTCGGCAATTGCCAGGTCGTAGGCCACCGTACCGAAGAGAAGAACGGTTACGTCGCGCTCCAGCTCGGTTCTGGCAGCCGCAAGACCGTTTACATGCCGAAGGCCGAGCGCGGCCAGTTCGCGGTCGCCAAGGTCGAGCCGAAGCGCCGGGTCGAGGAGTTCCGGGTCAGCGCAGATGCGATGATCCCCGTCGGCGCCGAGATCCAGGCGGATCACTTCGTCGTCGGTCAGTTCGTCGACGTCACCGGCACCTCGGTCGGTAAGGGCTTCGCCGGCGGCATGAAGCGCTGGAACTTCGGCGGTCTGCGCGCCACGCACGGTGTGTCGATCTCGCACCGCTCCATCGGTTCGACCGGTGGTCGTCAGGACCCCGGCAAGACCTGGAAGAACAAGAAGATGCCCGGCCACATGGGTGTCGACCGCATCACCACGCTCAACCTTCGCGTCGTCCAGACCGATGTCGAGCGCGGCCTGATCCTCGTCGAAGGCGCCGTTCCCGGCTCCAAGGGCGGCTGGATCCGCGTGCGCGACGCCGTCAAGAAGCCGTTGCCGAAGGAAGCTCCGAAGCCCGGCAAGTTCAAGGTTGCTGGCGACGCGGAAGCCGCTCCGGCTGCGCAGGAGGCGTGAGATGGAATTGAAAGTCACCACCCTCGAAGGTAAGGAAGCCGGCTCGGTCCAGCTCTCCGACGCCATTTTCGGTCTCGAGCCGCGCGAAGACATCATCGCGCGCTGCGTGCAGTGGCAGCTCAACAAGCGCCAGGCCGGCACGCACAAGGCCAAGGGCCGCGCCGAGATCTGGCGCACCGGCAAGAAGATGTACAAGCAGAAGGGCACCGGCGGTGCTCGTCACGGTTCGGCCCGCGTGCCGCAGTTCCGCGGCGGCGGCCGTGCCTTCGGTCCGGTGGTGCGTTCGCACGCCACCGATCTGCCGAAGAAGGTCCGCGCGCTCGCTCTGAAGCATGCGCTCTCGGCCAAGGCCAAGGACGGCGATCTCGTCGTGATCGAGAAGGCCGCGCTCGAGGCCGCCAAGACCAAGGCGCTGCTCGGTCACTTCTCAGGCCTCGGGCTCACCAACGCGCTGATCATCGACGGCGCCGAGCTCAACAACGGTTTCGCCGCTGCGGCCCGCAACATCCCGAACATGGACGTGCTGCCGATCCAGGGCATCAACGTCTATGACATCCTGCGCCGTCAGAAGCTTGTTCTGACCAAGGCCGCCATCGATGCGCTGGAGGCGCGCTTCAAATGACGAAGAACATCGAGCCTCGCCACTACGACGTGATCCTGTCGCCGGTCGTGACCGAAAAGGCGACGATCGCCTCGGAGCACAACAAGGTGCTGTTCAAGGTGGCCGCAAAGGCGACCAAGCCGCAGATCAAGGAAGCGATCGAGAAGCTGTTCGACGTCAAAGTCAAGAGCGTCAACACGCTGGTCCGCAAGGGTAAGACGAAGATTTTCCGCGGCAATCTCGGCTCGCAGTCGAACTCCAAGCGCGCGATCGTGACCCTCGAAGAGGGTCACCGGATCGACGTGACCACCGGTCTGTAAGGTCGTACGACGATGGCACTGAAGACATTCAATCCCACGACGCCGGGCCAGCGCCAGCTGGTCATGGTCGATCGTTCGGCCCTGTACAAGGGCAAGCCGGTCAAGGCGCTTACCGAGGGCAAGAAGTCCTCGGGCGGCCGCAACAACACCGGCCGCATCACCGTGCGCTTTCGCGGTGGCGGTCACAAGCAGACGCTGCGTACGGTCGACTTCAAGCGCGAGAAGATCGACGTCCCCGCGACCGTCGAGCGGCTGGAGTATGATCCGAACCGCACCGGCTTCATCGCCCTGATCAAGTATCAGGACGGCGAGCAGGCCTACATCCTGGCGCCGCAGCGCCTGGCCGTGGGTGACACGATCGTCGCCGGCAACTACGTCGACGTGAAGCCCGGCAACGTCATGCCGCTCGGCAACATGCCGGTCGGCACGATCATCCACAACATCGAGGTCAAGATCGGGAAGGGCGGTCAGCTCGCGCGTTCCGCAGGCACCTATGCCCAGCTCGTCGGCCGCGACCAGGACTACGTCATCATCCGCCTGAATTCGGGCGAGCAGCGCCTGGTTCACGGTCGTTGCCGCGGCACGATCGGCGCGGTGTCGAACCCGGATCACATGAACACCTCGATCGGCAAGGCCGGTCGCAAGCGTTGGATGGGCCGTCGCCCGCACAACCGCGGTGTCTCGATGAACCCGATCGACCATCCGCACGGCGGTGGTGAAGGTCGTACCTCGGGCGGTCGCCACCCGGTCACTCCGTGGGGCAAGCCGACCAAGGGCAAGAAGACCCGTACCAACAAGTCGACCAACAAATTCATTCTCCTAAGCCGCCACAAGCGGAAGAAGTAAGGAACGCCGGACATGGTTCGTTCAGTCTGGAAAGGCCCGTTCGTCGAGGGTTCTCTGCTCAAGAAGGCAGATGCCGCGCGCGCGTCCGGCCGTCATGACGTCATCAAGATCTGGAGCCGTCGCTCGACGATCCTGCCGCAGTTCGTCGGCCTGACCTTCGGCGTCTACAACGGTCAGAAGCACGTGCCGGTGGCCGTCAACGAGGAAATGGTCGGTCACAAGTTCGGCGAGTTCTCGCCGACCCGGACCTTCCATGGCCACTCCGGCGACAAGAAAGCCAAGAAGGCTTGAGGATTAAACGATGAGCAAACCTAAGCGCGAACGGAGCCTCGCCGAGAACGAGGCCAAGGCGGTCGCCCGGATGCTGCGGGTGAGCCCGCAGAAGCTCAACCTGGTCGCCCAGCTCATTCGCGGCCGGAAGGCGTCTGCCGCGCTCGCCGACCTGCAGTTTTCGCGCAAGCGGATCGCGGTCGACGTCAAGAAGTGTCTGGAATCGGCTATCGCCAACGCCGAGAACAACCATGACCTCGACGTCGACGATCTCGTCGTGGCGCAGGCCTTTGTCGGCAACGGCCTCGTGATGAAGCGCTTTGCCGCCCGCGGCCGCGGCCGCTCGGGCCGTGTCTACAAACCATTTTCGCAGCTGACGATCATCGTTCGTCAGGTCGAAGCCGAAGCAGCCGCTTAAGGGCGCAGGAGAACACGATGGGTCAAAAGATCAATCCGATCGGTCTGCGTCTCGGCATCAACCGGACCTGGGATTCCCGCTGGTTCGCCGGCAAGCAGGAGTACGGCAAGCTGCTGCACGAGGACGTCAAGATCCGTGAGATCCTGCACAAGGAGCTCAAGCAGGCGGCCGTTGCCCGCATCGTGATCGAGCGTCCGCACAAGAAGTGCCGCGTCACCATCCACTCGGCCCGTCCGGGCGTGGTGATCGGCAAGAAGGGCGCGGACATCGACAAGCTGCGCAAGAAGGTCGCGGACATCACTTCGTCCGACGTCGTCATCAACATCGTCGAGATCCGCAAGCCGGAGCTCGATGCGACGCTGGTGGCCGAGTCGATCGCGCAGCAGCTCGAGCGCCGTGTGGCGTTCCGCCGTGCCATGAAGCGCGCCGTGCAGTCGGCGATGCGCCTCGGCGCGGAGGGCATCCGCATCAACTGCTCGGGTCGTCTGGGCGGTGCGGAAATCGCGCGGATGGAGTGGTACCGTGAAGGCCGCGTGCCGCTGCACACGCTGCGTGCCGACATCGATTACGGCGTTGCGACCGCGTTCACCACCTTCGGCACCTGCGGCGTCAAGGTCTGGATCTTCAAGGGCGAGATCCTCGAGCACGATCCGATGGCCCAGGACAAGAGAATGGCCGAAGGCGAGACGGGTGGCAGTGGTGACCGTGGCCGTCAGCGCCGCGACACGGCTGCAGCCTAAAGCCGCACAGGAATTTGAGGGCTTAAAGCCATGATGCAACCTAAGAAAACGAAGTTCCGGAAAGCGCATAAGGGCCGCATCCACGGCGTTGCGTCTTCAGGCGCGACGTTGGCGTTCGGCCAGTTCGGCCTGAAGGCGACAGAGCCTGAGCGCGTTACCGCGCGCCAGATCGAAGCCGCCCGTCGCGCGCTGACCCGTCACATGAAGCGCGCCGGCCGCGTCTGGATCCGCGTGTTCCCCGACGTTCCGGTGTCCAAGAAGCCGGCCGAAGTCCGCATGGGCTCCGGCAAGGGTTCGCCGGAATTGTGGGTCGCGCGCGTCAAGCCGGGCCGGGTGCTGTTCGAGATCGACGGCGTCAACACCCAGACCGCGCGTGAGGCGCTGACCTTGGCGGCAGCCAAGCTGCCGATCAAGACGCGCTTCGTCGAGCGCATTGCGGAGTAATGGCCATGGCCCAGATGAAGATCGAAGACATCCGCGCGATGAGCTCCGACCAGCAGGATGACGCCATCCTGAACCTGAAGAAGGAGCGCTTCAACCTGCGCTTCCAGCGCGCCACCGGGCAGCTCGAGAACACCTCGCGCCTGCGCGAGGCTCGCCGTGACATCGCCCGGATCAAGACCGTCGCCGCGCAGACGCGCGCCAAGAAGAAGTAAGAGGCTTACGAAGATGCCGAAACGTACTTTGCAGGGCGTGGTCGTCAGCGACAAGCAAGCCAAGACCATCGTGGTGCGTGTCGATCGCCGCTTCACGCACCCGATCTACAAGAAGACCATCCGCCGGTCGAAGAACTACCACGCGCACGACGAGAGCAACGAGTTCAAGCCTGGCGACATGGTGTGGATCGAGGAAACGAAGCCGATTTCGAAGTTGAAGCGCTGGGTCGTGATCCGGGGCGAACACAAGAAAAGCGCCTGATCTGTTGGCTCTGGCCGACTGACTTCAGGGAAATGTTGAGCGCCGGCTGGGCTGGCGCAAAGAGAAAGAGGACGAGGTGCATCAATGATTCAGATGCAGACCAACCTCGACGTGGCCGACAATTCTGGCGCACGCCGTGTCATGTGTATCAAGGTGCTCGGGGGCTCCAAGCGCCGCTACGCCACGATCGGCGACATCATCGTCGTGTCGATCAAGGAAGCGATTCCGCGTGGCAAGGTGAAGAAGGGCGACGTGATGAAGGCCGTCGTGGTGCGCGTCCGCAAGGACATCCGCCGCGCTGACGGTTCGGTCATCCGCTTCGACCGCAACGCCGCCGTCCTGATCAACAACCAGTCCGAGCCGGTCGGCACCCGTATCTTCGGGCCCGTGCCGCGCGAGCTGCGCGCCAAGAACCACATGAAGATCATCTCGCTCGCGCCGGAGGTGCTGTGATGGCTGCGAAGATCCGCAAGGGCGACAAGGTCGTCGTGCTGACCGGCCGCGACAAAGGCCGCACCGGCGAAGTGTTCGAGGTGCGTCCCGACGCCGGTACCGCGCTGGTGCGCGGCATCAACGTGGTCAAGCGTCACCAGAAGCAGACGCAGGCCCAGGAGGGCGGCATCATCTCGAAAGAGGCGCCGATCCAACTGTCCAACATCGCGTATGTCGGGAAGGACGGAAAGCCGACCCGCATCGGATTCAAGATTCTGGCGGACGGCAAGAAGGTCCGCATCGCCAAGAGCTCGGGAGCTGAGATCGATGGCTGAGGCCGCTTACACGCCGCGCCTGCGCGCGGAATATGATGCGACGATCCGCACGGCCATGACCGAGAAATTCGGTTATGAGAACGTCATGCAGGTTCCGCGCCTGGACAAGGTCGTGCTGAACATGGGCGTCGGCGATTCCGTCAACGACCGGAAGAAGGCCGAGACCGCCGCTGCCGAGCTGACCCAGATCGCCGGCCAGAAGGCGATCGTGACCTACTCGCGTATCGCTATCGCGACGTTCAAGCTGCGTGAGAACCAGCCGATCGGCTGCAAGGTCACGCTGCGCAAGGCGCGCATGTACGAGTTCATCGATCGCCTGGTGACGGTCGCGCTGCCGCGCGTCCGCGACTTCCGCGGCCTGAACCCGAAGAGCTTCGACGGCCGCGGCAACTACTCGCTCGGCATCAAGGAGCACATCATTTTCCCCGAGATCGACTTCGACAAGGTCACGGAAGCCCGCGGTATGGACATCACCGTCTGCACCACGGCCAAGACCGACGAAGAGGCGAGGGCCTTGTTGACCGCTTTCAATTTCCCGTTCCGGCAGTGAGACGCTGACCTAAAGCCTCTCAAACGCGGATACCCAGGAGCCAAGCATGGCAAAGAAGAGTTCAATCGAGAAGAACAACAGGCGCAAGCGGATGGTGAAGAACGCCGCCGCCAAGCGCGAGCGGTTGAAGGCGATCATCGCCGACAAGACGCTGCCGATGGAGGAGCGGTTCGCCGCGACCCTGAAGCTGGCGGAAATGCCGCGCAATTCGTCGGCGACCCGCATCCGCCTGCGCTGCGAGCTGTCGGGCCGCCCGCGCTCGAACTACCGCAAGAACAAGCTGTCCCGTATCGCGCTGCGCGACCTTGGCTCCAAGGGCATGGTCCCGGGCCTCGTGAAGTCCAGCTGGTAAGGAGGGTCGTTTAGATGTCAACGCACGATCCAATCAGTGATCTGATCACCCGTATCCGCAACGCGCAGATGCGTTCGAAGACCAAGGTCTCCACGCCTGGCTCGAAGATGCGCGAGAACGTGCTCGAGGTTCTGAAGGCCGAGGGCTACATCCGCGGTTACGCCACGCTCGAGCATTCCTCGGGTCGCAGCGAGATCGAGATCGAGCTGAAGTATTTCGACGGCGAGCCCGTCATCCGCGAGATTGAGCGCGTTTCCAAGCCCGGGCGTCGCGTGTACGCCTCGGTGAAGGCTCTGCCGCGGGTCAACAACGGACTCGGCATTTCGGTGTTGTCGACGCCGAAGGGGATCATGGCCGACCACAGCGCGCGCGACGCGAATGTGGGCGGTGAAGTCCTCTTCACGGTGTTCTGAGAAGGATTTTTGATCAATGTCACGTGTTGGCAAAAGGCCTGTCCCGGTGCCGTCGGGTGTTACCGCGACCGTCGATGGGCAGACCGTCAAGATGAAGGGGCCGAAGGGCCAGCTTCAGTTCATCGTTCATGATGACGTCGAGGTGAAGCTCGAGGACGGCCAGGTCAAGGTCAAGCCGCGGACCGAGACCAACCGCGCGCGGGCGCTGTACGGTACCGCTCGCGCCCAGGTCGCGAATCTGGTCGAGGGTGTCACCAAGGGCTTCGAGAAGAAGCTCGAGATCACCGGCGTCGGCTATCGCGCCGCGATGCAGGGCAAGAACCTGCAGCTCGCGCTCGGCTACAGCCACGACGTGATCTATCCGATCCCCGAGGGGATCACGATCACGGTGCCGAAGCCGACCGAGATCACGGTGGCGGGCAGCGACGTCCAGCGCGTCGGCCAGGTCGCCGCCGAGATCCGCTCCTATCGTCCGCCGGAGCCCTACAAGGGCAAGGGCGTGAAGTATGTGGGCGAATTCATCTTCCGCAAGGAAGGCAAGAAGAAGTAACGGAGCCGGTCATGTCGAAAGCCAAGGTTACGAATGCCCGGCGCAAGCGGAGTGTGCGGCTGAAGCTGCGCCGTTCCGCCGGCGGCCGTCCGCGCCTGTCAGTGTTCCGCTCGTCCAAGCACATCTACGCCCAGGTCATCGACGACCTGAAGGGCGAGACGCTGGCCTCCGCCTCGTCGCTCGAGAAGTCGATGCGCGACGGCGGCAAGACCGGTGCTGACATCGATGCGGCGAAGGCGGTCGGCAAGTTGCTGGCCGAGCGCGCTGCCGAGAAGGGCGTCAAGGAAGTCGTGTTTGATCGCGGCAGCTATCTCTATCACGGGCGCGTCAAGGCTCTGGCCGACGCGGCGCGTGAGAGTGGGCTGAGCTTCTAACAGAATTTGAGGATTGGGGCGTAAGCCTCTGAAGGATTGGAAAAACCATGGCAGCTGAACGCGAACAACGTGGTGGACGCGATCAACGCGGCGGCGGACGTGAACGCAGGGAGCGCGAGGAGCGCGACAGCGAGTTCGTCGACAAGCTCGTCCACATCAACCGCGTGGCCAAGGTCGTCAAGGGCGGCAAGCGCTTCGGTTTCGCAGCGCTCGTCGTGATCGGCGACCAGAAGGGTCGTGCCGGCTTCGGTCACGGCAAGGCGCGCGAAGTGCCCGAGGCGATCCGCAAGGCGACCGAGTCCGCCAAGCGCAACCTGACGCGCGTGTCGCTGCGCGAGGGCCGCACGCTCCATCACGACATCGCCGGCCGTCATGGCGCGGGCCGTGTCTACCTGCGTGCAGCGCCGGCCGGTACCGGCATCATCGCCGGCGGTCCGATGCGCGCCGTGTTCGAAACGCTGGGCGTCCAGGACGTGGTGGCGAAGTCGATCGGCTCGTCGAACCCGTACAACATGGTGCGCGCGACCTTTGACGCGCTGAAGCACCAGGATTCGCCGCGGTCGGTCGCAGCCCGTCGCAACATCAAGGTGTCCACCCTCCAGTCCCGTCGTATCGGCGGCGACGCCGAGGCGGCTGCCGACTAACGGAAGCTTTTCGGAGTAGACTCCTATGGCCAACGCCGCAAAGACGATCAAGCTCGAGCAGACCGGCAGCGCGATCCGCCGCCATCACTCGCAGCGTTCGACGCTGATCGGGCTCAAGCTCAACAAGATCGGCCGAATCAGCGAACTGCCGGACACCCCGGCGGTCCGCGGCATGATCGAGAAGGTTCACCATCTCGTCCGCATCGTCGACGAGAAGTAAGCAAAGGCGCACGATCCCGAAGAGCGGGAAGCGGTTTTCGGTGAAGATCGTGCGCAAGACACAAGGAGAAGGGCGATGAAGCTCAGCGATATCGCCGACAACGCCGGCTCGCGCAAGAAGCGTATGCGCGTCGGCCGCGGCATCGGTTCCGGCAAGGGTAAGCAGTCCGGCCGCGGCGGCAAGGGCCAGACCGCGCGTTCGGGCGTGCGCATCAAGGGTTTCGAGGGCGGCCAGATGCCGATGCATCGCCGTTTGCCCAAGCGCGGCTTCAACAACATCTTCCGCATCGAGTTCGCCGAGATCAATCTCGACAGGCTCCAGGAAGCGGTCGATGCCAAGAAGATCGACACCGGCAGCGTCGTGAACGTCGAGGCCCTGGTGAAGGGCGGCGTGCTGCGCCGCGCCAAGGGCGGCCTGCGGCTGCTCGGCCGCGGCGAGCTCAAGTCCAAGCTCAACATCGAAGTGCATGGCGCCACTAAGACCGCAATCGCGGCGGTGGAGAAGGCCGGCGGCTCGGTGAAGATCCTCGCCCCTGCCAAGGAAGAAGGCGAGGCGGCGTAACAACTGCGTCATTGGCCCGCGGCTCGCGGGCCTTTACGCATGCGGGACGTGGACTTATCGAAGCCGAGCCCCAGATAATGTCCGGCGTCCGCTAAACTAGCCCGGCCGCGGGCATGACGGCGCAACAGGCGGCGGGAGAAAGTCCAAGATGGTCTCTGCAGCGGAACAACTGGCAGCCAATCTCAATTTCGGCGCGTTTGCCAAGGCCGACGAACTGAAGAAGCGCATCTGGTTCACCCTGGGTGCGCTGCTCGTTTATCGGCTCGGGACCTACATCCCGCTGCCCGGCATCGATCCGAACATCTGGGAGCAGGTGTTCCGGTCCCAGGCGGGGGGCATCCTCGGCATGTTCAACATGTTCGCCGGCGGCGGTATCCACCGCATGGCGATCTTCGCGCTGAACATCATGCCGTATATCTCGGCCTCGATCATCATCCAGCTCCTCACCACCGTCTCGCCACAGCTCGAGGCGCTGAAGAAGGAAGGCGAGGCCGGCCGCAAGACGCTGAATCAGTACACCCGTTATCTGACGGTCATCCTTGCCGCATTCCAGTCCTACGGGATCGCAGTAGGCCTCGAAGGCGCCGGCAACGTCGTCAGCGAGCCGGGCATGTTCTTCCGCCTGTCCACGGCGATCACGCTGACCGGCGGCACCATGTTCCTGATGTGGCTCGGCGAGCAGATCACCTCGCGCGGCATCGGTAACGGCATTTCGCTGATCATTCTCGCCGGCATCGTCGCCGAGCTGCCCGCGGCGCTCGCCAACATGCTCGAGCTCGGCCGTCAGGGCGCGATGTCGACCGGCCTCATCCTGGTCGTCATCATCATGGCCGTTGCCGTGATCGCCTTCATCGTGTTCATGGAGCGCGCGCAGCGCCGCCTCTTGATCCAGTATCCAAAGCGCCAGGTCGGCAACAAGATGTTCGAGGGCCAGTCCTCGCATCTGCCGCTCAAGCTCAACACCTCGGGCGTGATTCCGCCGATCTTCGCGTCGTCGCTGCTTTTGCTGCCGACCACGGTTGCGAACTTCAACGCGGGAAGTGGGCCGGAGTGGTTCCAGTGGATCACCACCCAGCTCGGCCACGGCCGTCCACTGTTCCTGATCATGTATCTCGCGCTGATCGTGTTCTTCGCCTTCTTCTACACCGCGATCGTGTTCAACCCGACCGAGACCGCAGACAATCTGAAGAAGCACGGCGGCTTCATTCCGGGCATCCGTCCGGGCGAGCGCACGGCGGAATATATCGACTACGTGCTGTCGCGCATTACAGTGCTCGGCGCGGTTTATCTGGCGATCGTCTGTCTGATTCCCGAGATCCTGATCTCCTACGCGTCGGTGCCATTCTATTTCGGCGGCACCTCGCTGCTGATCGTCGTCAGCGTCACCATGGACACGGTGGCGCAGGTCCAGGGCTATCTGCTGGCGCACCAGTACGAAGGCCTGATCCGGAAGTCCAAGCTGCGGGGCCGCCGCCGCTAAGTACGGAGTCGATCGAGAGGCGGCGCGACCGCGCCGCCGATTCGCCGCACGAGCAACACGCGGCGCCGCAGAGGCGATCAGTCAGCGGCTCGGTCGCATCGGCAGAGACGCTCCCACGTCGATGCAATCACTGATTTCAAAGGCCTTCTTGGCGTCCGGGCATTCGCTCCCCTATGATATGGGTAGCGGTGCCGCGCTGATTATGGTTTGCACTGTTCTTGATCTTCAAACGCAGGTGCGCGACGTATCGCTCACCAATCCGGGGGGGGCGTACGCCGATGAGAATTATACTTCTGGGACCGCCGGGGTCGGGCAAGGGGACCCAGGCGCAACTCTTGGTGCAGCGCTATGGCATCGTCCAGCTCTCGACCGGCGAGATGCTGCGTGCCGCGGTTGCGGCCGGAACGCCGGTCGGGCTGAAGGCCAAGGAGATCATGGCCAGCGGCGGCCTCGTGCCGGACGAGGTCGTGGTCGGAATCATCTCCGACCGCATCGACCAGCCGGACGCCAGGAATGGTTTCATCCTCGATGGTTTCCCGCGTACCGTGCCGCAGGCCGAGGCGCTGGATGAGCTGCTCAAGCAGAAGCATCTCAAGCTCGACGCCGTGATCGAGCTCCGCGTCAACGAGAGCGCGTTGCTGAACAGGGTCGAGACCCGCGTCGCCCAGATGCGCGAGCGTGGCGAGGAGGTTCGGGTCGACGACACCCCGGAGGTCCTGACCAAGCGGCTTGCCAGCTACCGCAGCCAGACGGAACCGCTGATTCACTACTATTCTGAGCGTCGGAAGCTCTCGACCATCGACGGCATGATGGCCATCGACGAGGTCACCCGAGCCATCCACCGCCAGCTTGTGGCGCTCGGCGCGGTCGAGCCCAAGACCCAGTCTAGAAGCGCGGCCAAGGCGGCGCCGGCCAAAAAGGCCAGGGCGGCGAAGAAATCGGCCAAAAGGCCGGCGAAGGCAGTCAAAAAGGCGGCCAAATCGGCCAAAGCCGCCAAAAAGACGGTCAAAAAAGCCGCGAAGGGCCCCAAGAAGGGGACCAAGAAATCGGCCAAGAAAGCGGCTAAAAAGGCAGCCAGAACGACCGCCAGGAAGGCCGTCAAAAAGGGTGCCAAAAAGTCCGCAAAAAAGGTCACGAAAAAGCGAGCCAAGCGCTAGCAGCGGTTGACGAAAGCCCCTGGAATCCCCTAATAAGCCCCGCATCCAAGTCGGATAGTTTCAGACGATGCCGGGCCCCAGGAAGACCGGGGGTGGGCGTCGTGTTCGCGTTTGTGAACACCTGCCCGAGAAAGCAAGCACTTAAAGCCCGATTCCTGACGAGGGGTCGGCAACAGGAGAGAAGGCCGTGGCCCGTATTGCCGGCGTGAACATTCCCACCAACAAGCGCGTGCTGATCGCGCTCCAGTACATCCATGGCATCGGCGCGAAGATCGCCGGCGAGATCATGGAGAAGGTGAAGATCCCCGAGGACCGTCGCGTCAATCAGCTCAGCGACGCCGAGGTGCTCCAGATCCGCGAAGTCATCGATCGCGACTACCTCGTCGAGGGCGATCTGCGTCGCGAGGTCGGTATCAACATCAAGCGTCTGATGGACCTCGGCTGCTATCGCGGCCTGCGTCATCGTCGCGGTCTGCCGGTACGCGGTCAGCGCACCCACACCAATGCGCGCACGCGCAAGGGCCCGGCCAAGGCGATCGCCGGCAAGAAGAAGTAAGTTTTCGAATCCAGTCGCGGCGTGTGGCGAAGAGGGGATGACCCGTTCGCCACGCGCTTTTCGTTCCACAGGTGTAGCCGCTGGCACTACGGCGGCGTTTGAGATCTTCAGGAAAGGGACCCAATGGGCAAGGAAGCCACCCGCGTTCGTCGTCGTGAGCGCAAGAACATCGCCTCCGGCGTTGCGCATGTGAATTCGTCGTTCAACAACACGACCATCACCATCACCGACGCGCAGGGCAACACGATTGCCTGGTCCTCGGCCGGCACGATGGGCTTCAAGGGCTCGCGCAAATCGACCCCGTACGCCGCTCAGGTCGCCGCCGAAGACGTCTCCAAGAAGGCGCAGGAGCACGGCATGCGCACGCTGGAAGTCGAAGTCGCCGGCCCCGGTTCGGGCCGCGAGTCGGCGCTCCGCGCGCTTCAGGCCGCGGGCTTCACCGTCACTTCGATCCGTGACGTGACCACGATCCCGCACAACGGTTGCCGTCCCCGTAAGCGTCGGCGCGTTTGATACCAAGTTGCGGGCGCATTGGCGCCCGCGATGACTTTACTAAGAAGCCGCGGGAATGATCTGCGGCCTTTCTCCAACGCCAGTATTTGAACTGTCAAATTGACTGGCCTGTATGGGTGAAACAGTGACGATCCAGAAAAATTGGCAAGAACTGATTCGGCCGAACAAGCTCCAGGTCACGCCCGGCAGCGATCCCTCGCGTTTCGCGACCATCGTCGCCGAGCCGCTCGAACGTGGCTTCGGCCAGACCCTCGGCAACGCGCTGCGCCGCATCCTGCTCTCCTCGCTCCAGGGCGCGGCGGTGCAGTCGGTGCACATCGACGGCGTGCTGCACGAGTTCTCCTCGATCGCGGGCGTCCGTGAGGACGTCACCGACATCGTGCTCAACATCAAGGACATCTCGATCAAGATGCAGGGCGAGGGCCCCAAGCGCATGGTCGTGAAGAAGCAGGGTCCGGGCGTCGTCACCGCCGGCGACATCCAGACCGTCGGCGATGTGGTCGTGCTGAACCCCGATCTGCAGATCTGCACGCTCGACGAGGGCGCCGAGATCCGCATGGAGTTCACGGTCTCGACCGGCAAGGGCTACGTGCCTGCCGAGCGCAACCGTCCCGAAGATGCTCCGATCGGCCTGATCCCGGTCGACAGCCTGTACTCGCCGGTCCGCAAGGTCTCCTACAAGGTCGAGAACACCCGCGAGGGCCAGATCCTCGACTACGACAAGCTGACCATGACGATCGAGACCAACGGCGCGCTCACGCCGGACGATTCGGTGGCCTACGCTGCGCGCATCCTGCAGGATCAGCTCAACGTGTTCGTCAACTTCGAAGAGCCGCGCAAGGAAGTCGCCCAGGAGATCATCCCGGACCTCGCCTTCAACCCGGCTTTCCTCAAGAAGGTGGACGAGCTCGAGCTGTCGGTGCGTTCGGCCAACTGCCTGAAGAACGACAACATCGTCTACATCGGCGACCTCGTGCAGAAGAGCGAAGCGGAAATGCTTCGCACCCCGAATTTCGGTCGCAAGTCGCTGAACGAGATCAAGGAAGTGCTGGCCCAGATGGGTCTGCACCTCGGCATGGAAGTGCCGGGCTGGCCGCCGGAGAACATCGACGAGCTCGCCAAGCGCTTCGAGGATCACTACTGAGCAATTGTCGTTCCGGGGCGATGCGCGAGCATCGAACCCGGAACCTCGAGATTCCGGATCGACGCTTTGCGCCGTCCGGAATGACTGACTGGGCGAACGCAGGCAGCCCACCTGAGCAACATGTCCGACGAACCGTCGCGGCAGTAACTATGTAGGGACTACACACATGCGTCACGGCAAGGTTCATCGCAAGCTCAACCGCACGGCCGAGCATCGCCGCGCGATGTTCGCAAACATGGCGGCCGCGCTGATCAAGCACGAGCAGATCGTCACCACGCTGCCGAAGGCGAAGGAATTGCGCCCCATCGTGGAGAAGCTGGTCACCCTCGGCAAGAAGGGCGGCCTCTCGATGCGCCGCCAGGCGATCTCCGAGATGCGCGACAAGGACCAGGTCAAGAAGCTGTTCGACGTGCTCGCGCCCCGCTACAAGGACCGCCAGGGCGGCTACACCCGCATCATCAAGGCCGGCTTCCGCTACGGCGACAATGCCGCGATGGCCGTGATCGAGTTCGTCGATCGCGACGTCGATGCCAAGGGCCAGGATTCCGGCCCGGTGCAGGAAAAGGAAGCCGAGGCGGCGTAAGCCAGTCAGCGGATATGAATTGAAGACGGCGCCTTTTGCGGGCGCCGTTTTTGTTTGGATACGAGGGGTGGCTTCGTCCTGTAGATGCGCTTCCTCACGCGTCAGTGAGACCGATTGCGGTGTCACGGGCCGCTCCCGATATCTCCACTTTCATCCATGGAGACATCGCATGAACATCGACCTTTCCGGAAAGACCGCCCTCGTGACCGGCTCGACCGCCGGCATCGGCTACGCCATCGCCAAGGGCCTCGCCGGCTCCGGCGCGAGCGTCGTGATCAACGGCCGCGGCCAGGACAAGGTCGAGGCCGCCGTGCGCAAGCTGGAGGGCGCGGGGGCCAAGGTGCGCGGCATCGCCGCCGACGTCTCGACCGCAGCGGGCTGCGAAGCACTCGTTGCCGCTCTGCCTGACGTCGACATCCTCATCAACAATACCGGCATCTACGAGCCCAAGGACTTCTTCGACATCCCGGATGAAGACTGGAGCCGCTTCTTCGAGGTCAACGTGATGAGCGGCGTGCGGCTGTCGCGCGCGTACATGAAGGGCATGCTGAAGCGCAATTGGGGCCGCATCGTTTTCATCTCCTCGGAGTCTGGGCTCAACATTCCCGTCGAGATGATCCACTACGGCATGACCAAGACGGCCCAGCTCTCGGTTGCGCGCGGTCTGGCGCAGCTCACCCGCGGCACCGGCGTCACGGTCAACTCCGTGCTGCCGGGCCCGACCATGTCGGAGGGCGTCGAGACCTTCGTCAAGGATCTCGCCAGGCAGAACGGCCAATCTGTCGATGCAGCCGCCGCCAGTTTCGTCAAACAACATCGCCCGAGCTCGCTGCTGCAGCGCTTTGCCAGCGTCGAGGAGATCGCCAACATGGTGGTCTATGTCGCATCCAAGGAAGCGTCCGCGACCAACGGCGCAGCGCTGCGCGCCGAGGGCGGCATCGTCAACACGATCGCCTGAGACGATGCGCATGGCGGCCTATGTGATCTCGGAGGTCGAGGTGCGCGACAGAGCCGCGATGGCGGCCTACCGCACGCTCGCGGCGCAGACCATTGCCCAATATGGCGGCCGCTATCTCGCGCGCGGTGGCGCTGCCGAAGTGGTGGAGGGTGGTCCGCCCGCCAAGACCATCATCGTCGAGTTTCCCTCGATGGCCCGCGCGCGCGAATGGTACGCATCGGCAGAATATGCCGATGCACTGAAGCTTCGGCAGACGGCGCTCGAGCGGCGGCTGCTATTCGTGGAAGGTGTAGTGCCAGCTTAGCTGACCTGCCTACTTGGTGCTTCAATTTGGCGCCCGGCAGGCTAAAATGAACTTCCATGCTCTGGCCCCTATCGACCCGCCATAGACGTCTGTTCAGGCTGACATCCGCGCGGTGGCGGCGGCAGGCGATCTTTCTGCTCGGTGGGATCGGAGTCGGCGCCACTGCGGTGGCGCTAGCGCAAGTTGCCGACCTCGCCCAGCACGCCTTTGCGCTGCTGCTCGCGAAGTCGCGCTATGCCGTGCTGGCGGTGACGCCGCTCGGCTTCATGCTGTCGGCCTATCTGACCATCCGTCTATTCCCGAACGCGCAGGGCAGCGGTATCCCGCAGGCAATTGCGGCGCGGCACCTGACCGATCAGGGCGCGCGAGAGAGCCTGGTCTCGATCCGGGTTGCGGTCGGAAAGGTGATCCTCACTCTATTCGGTCTGTTGTGTGGCGGCTCCGTTGGGCGGGAGGGGCCGACGGTGCAGGTCGGCGCTTCCATCATGTTCGCACTCGGCCGCGTCTCGCCGCGCCGCCAGCCCGGATTGATCCTGGCTGGTGCCGCCGCTGGCCTGGCCGCGGCGTTCAACACGCCGCTGGCCGGCATCGTCTTCGGCATCGAGGAGATGAGCCGCGCTTTTGAAACCCGGACGTCCAGCCTCATCATTGCGGCCGTCATCGCCGCCGGCCTGACCTCGCTCGCGCTCGCCGGCAATTACGCCTATTTTGGCAGCAGTGCGACGACGCTGGCGCGTGGAGCGGACTGGCTCGCCGTACCACTTTGCGGGGTGGCCGGTGGTCTCGCGGGCGGCCTGTTCAGCCGCACCGTCATCGCAATGGCGCGCGGCTTCAATAATCCCCTCGGACGCGCGATCAAGGGCCATCCGCTGTGGTTTGCATTCGCCTGCGGTCTCGCCGTCGCGATCTGCGGCCTGGTATCCGGCGATACGATCTATGGCACCGGTTACGAGCAGGTGAAGGCGGCGCTGGAACACAGCTCGCCGCTGCCGCACGATTTCGGCGCCCTCAAATTTCTTGCCACCACCTTTGCTGCGATCAGCGGCATACCGGGCGGCATTTTCTCTCCGTCGCTCGCCGTCGGTGCCGGCATTGGCAGCAACATCGCCTCGTTCTTCCACGATGCGCCGCTCGGCGCGATCATGCTGCTCGGCATGGTCTCGTATTTCGCGGGCGTGGTGCAGGCGCCGATTACCGCCTTCGTGATTGTGACGGAGATGACCGACAATCACGGCATGGTCGTGCCGTTGATGGCGGCGGCGCTGATCGCGCACGCGACCTCGCGAATGATCTGCGAGGAGGGCATCTATCACGCGCTCGCCAAGGGCTTCATCGAGCGGGCGACGCGTCCGCAGGAAAAGATACAGTAGGGTGGGCAAGGCGAAGCTTGCCCACCACTGACTTGTTTGCCCTACGAAGTTCGCCTACCACCCCTCCAGCACGATCTTGCCGCGCGACTTGCCGCTCTCGAGCAGCGCATGTGCGCGCTTGAGGTTGGCTGCGTTGATCGTGCCGAAGGTCTGGTCGAGCGTGGTACGCAGCACGCCCTTGTCGATGAGGTCGGCGACGTCGTTGAGCAGATGGTGCTGCGCGATCATGTCGGGCGTCTGGAACGAGGAGCGCGTGAACATCGATTCCCAGTGCACCGAGATCGCCTTGCCCTTGAACGTGCTCATGGCAAATTCCGGGGGATCGTCGATCAGGCCGAACCTTCCCTGCGGGGCCATGAACTCCGCAATCGCCTTGTAGTGCTGGTCGGTGAAGGTCAGGCTCGCCACCAGCGCGACTGGGGGCAGCTTCAGCTTCTCGATCTGCTCCTTCATCGGCTTGCCGTGGTCGATCACCGCATGGGCGCCGAGATCGAGGCACCATTTCTGCGACTCCGGCCGCGTCGCGGTGGCAAGGACCGTCAGTCCGGTAAGGCGGCGGGCAAGTTGGATCAGGATCGAGCCGACGCCGCCGGCGCCGCCCGTGATCAGGAGCGTGCGCGGATCGACGCTCTTGCCGGGGACCGCGCCGAGCCGGTCGAACAGCAATTCCCAGGCGGTGATGGAAGTGAGGGGAAGGGCGGCTCCTTGCGCGAACGACAGGCTCTTCGGCTTGTTGCCGACGATGCGCTCGTCGACCAGGTGGAACTCGGCGTTGGTGCCCTGGCGCAGGATCGAGCCGGCGTAGAACACCTCGTCGCCCGGCTTGAAGAGCGTCACGTCGGGGCCGACGGCATCGACCACGCCGGCCGCATCATAGCCGAGGATCTTCGTCTCGCCCTCGGGCGGAGCTGCGCGCTTGCGCACCTTGTAATCGACCGGATTGGCCGAGATCGCCTTCACGGCGACGCGGATGTCGCGCCCCTTGGGCTCGGGCTTGGCGGTCTCGAAATCGATCAGTGAATCCGCATCCTCGATCGGAAGCGATTTTTTGTAGCCGACGGCCTTCATGGCTTGTCTCCATCAGATGGGCTGTTCGCCTGCCGCTCTAACTGTCGCCCTGGCTTCAAATTGGCAAGTACTGTAAATTTGGGGATATAGTCCCTGTTTGGATACTATTGGGAAAACACGCATGAAGCGGCGCAATTTTGCCCGTCGTCCCGGCTGCTCGGTTGAGGCGACGCTGGACCTGATCGACGGCAAGTGGAAGGGCGTGATCCTTTACCACCTCCAGAGCGGCACCCAGCGCTTCGGCGAACTGCGCCGCCGGATGCCCGGCATCACCCAGCGCATGCTCACGAAACAGCTACGCGCGCTCGAGGAGGACAGGCTGGTCATCCGCAAGGTCTATGCCGAGGTGCCGCCGCGCGTGGAGTATTGCCTGTCCGAGCTTGGCGAGAGCCTCAGGCCGGTCATCGATATCCTGAAAGCCTGGGGCGAGAGCCATCAGGAGCGGCTGTCCTGCGCGCCGCCACCGGTGGTGGTGAGCAAGCCGAAGCGCGCGGCGTGAGTTTCCGGGAGCGGATCGTACCGCTCCCGGAAAAGGTGAGCGTCAGAACGCGAACTGTGTGCGCATCGCGACTGCGTCGAACTTCGAGCCGACATCGGCGGTCGAGATCGGCGAGGCCTGTCGCGATACCGTGCCGTGCAGATAGTCCAGCATGAAGCGGACATTGCCGTTGACGTACCAGTTGAGCGCGAGGGTGTAGACCGTCTGCCGGCCACCGGCGACACCGGTCGCGGTCGCGAGCTGATCGTTGAGGTCAATCGTCGAGAAGCGCCCCGCGATTTCCCACGCACCCCAGCCGCCGCCGTCCAGCGAGAACGGATGCGCCGGCTTGACGCCATTATAGGCCGCGGTCGCGGCGTTGTAGGTCCGGCCCTCGCCCGTCAGCACGTAGCCGGCCTGCGCATAGCCGCCCTGGAATTTCAGGCTCGGTGCGCCGACCAGCGGCACGCCGGTATTGGCGGTGCGATCGACGTTGTACCAGAAGTACTCGCCCTGGACGATGAACGGCCCGTAGGTCGCCGCCGCTTCGACGCTGTAGACCTGCGCCCCCGAGACATTGGCGATGGCGCCGGTGGAGATCAGGGTGGTCGGGTCGAGACGCAATTCCGGTCGATCGCTGAGCGCGAGCGTCTGCGTATTGGCGATCAGATTGCGCGGCGGCTGGATCAGCCATTGCGCGTCCGCGCCGATATGTACCGAGTAGTCCTTGCCGCTGATGGGATTACCGGCCACGCGGGCCACGGCGCCATATTGCTCGCTCGTACCCGGCGGCGAAGCGCTCGAGGCGGAATGGATCGCGCCGGTCGAGGGCCCCGTGACATAACCGCCGATCCAGAGCTGGTCGTTGAACCAGCGCGCACCGGCTGCAGAGCGGAAGTCGCCGGCGGCGATGTTGGTCGCGATCACACCGGGTGAGGCGCGCTCCATGAACATGATGTCGTTTGAGCTCGTCGCTTCGTCGAGCGTGTATGGCAGATCCATGATGCCGGCCTCGATCGCCATCTTGCCGCCGAACGGCTTCAAGCCGGTGTAGCTGAGATACGCGTTCTCGACGCCGGAGACGCCGCCGCCCGGCAGCGATCCCGGCGCGGCACCGCCAAATCCGTCGGACGAGCCGCCGAAATCGTAGACCAGCGCGAAGTTCCAGTCGTTGAAGAACTTGCCGGCGACGCCGATGCGCGCGCGACGGACGTTCTGGCCGCTGTCGAGCTTCTGCGGCACGGTGGCCGCGGTATTGGGACGATAGTCATAGCCGCCGACATCCCAATGCAGGCGGCTGGTGATGGCAACGCAGTTGGCCTGGTCGGCGGTGCAGATCGTCGGGCGATTGTTCGGCATCGTCACGACGACGCCGGATGCCGGGGCCGGTCCCTTGACGGGGATCGCCGCATTGGCGTTGGCAACGACGGCCTTTGCCTCCGAACGCGCCTCGGCCTTGGCCTCCGCCTTCGCTTCGGCCCTGGCTTTCGCCGTGGCCGCCGTGTTCGCCGCGGTCTGACTCTGGAGCTTGTCGAGCTTCTGCTCCAGCATCTTCAACTGCTGCTTCAGCAGCGCGATCTCCTGCTCGCTGCTGCTTGCCGATTGGGCTTGGGCCTGGGCCTGCGAGGCCGCCAGCGCACCGGCGAGACCAATCGCTGTTGCTGCAAGTCTTGTCCTGCTCACGTCATGACTCCATCGTTTGACGAACTTCCCCAAGTTGTTTGCGGAGCCTAGGTGTGATCGATGACTGCCCCGCGACGCTGCGCCCGGTTGCGCGGTTCCCACTGGTGCAAATTCGCCGCAACCGAACCCGCGTTACCCCACAATGCTGGATGACGCGCATCATGCCAATCCATCGCTCCGGCAGATTCCCGAATCGCACGCTGGGCATGCATTCGGGAGACACCGGAAGGAGACCGAATATTGCCGCCCCGCGCCCTTCTATTGAGGGGCGAACGCGCCTATATTCCGGCGTCTTTTCCAAGAGGTAGGAATGTTTCGATCGACCTGGACCGCCGTCGTCACGGCCTTGTGCATAGCCTTTTCGGCCCATTTCAATCCGGCCTCAGCGCAGGACCGCCGCGTCCCGTCATCGCCGGCCGAGCTGCGGCTGTCCTATGCGCCGATCGTGCAACGGGTGCAGCCCGCGGTCGTCAACGTCTATGCCGCCAAGGTGGTGCAGAACCGCAATCCGCTGCTGGACGACCCGATCTTCCGCCGCTTCTTCGGCGTGCCGGGTCAGCAGCCCGAACAGATGCAGCGCTCGCTCGGCTCCGGCGTCATCGTCGATGCCTCCGGTCTCGTCGTCACCAACGTCCACGTCATCGAAGGCGCGGACCAGGTGAAAGTGTCGCTGTCGGACAAGCGCGAGTTCGAGGCCGAGATCCTGCTGAAGGATTCGCGTACCGATCTCGCCGTGCTGCGCCTGAAAGACGCCAAGGAAAAATTCCCGACGCTCGATTTCACGAATTCCGATGAGCTGTTGGTCGGCGACGTCGTGCTGGCGATCGGCAATCCCTTCGGTGTCGGCCAGACCGTGACCCACGGCATCATCTCGGCGCTGGCGCGCACGCAAGTCGGCATCACCGACTACCAGTTCTTCATCCAGACCGATGCGCCGATCAATCCCGGCAATTCCGGCGGCGCGCTGGTCGACATGAGCGGCAAGCTCGCCGGCATCAACACCGCGATCTATTCGCGCTCCGGCGGCTCGCAAGGCATCGGCTTTGCGATTCCCGCCAACATGGTGCGCGTCGTCGTCGCCTCCGCCAAGAGCGGTGGCAAGGCGGTGAAGCGGCCGTGGCTGGGAGCAAAGTTGCAGGCGGTGACGCCCGACATCGCGGAGAGCCTCGGCCTGCGCTCGCCGACCGGTGCGTTGGTCGCAAGCGTGGTGCCCAATGGCCCCGCAGCGAAGGCCGGGCTGAAATCCTCCGACCTCATCACCGGGATCGACGGCCAGACCGTGGACGATCCCAACGCCTTCGACTACCGTTTCGCGACCCGTCCGCTCGGCGGCACCGCGCAGATCGACGTGCAGCGCGGCACCAGGCCGCTCAAGCTGACCGTGGCGCTGGAGACCGCGCCCGACACCGGCCGCAACGAGCTCGTCGTCACCGCGCGCTCGCCGTTCCAGGGCGCGAAGGTCTCGACCATCACGCCGGCCGTCGCTGACGAGCTGCATCTGGACGCCGACGCCGAAGGCGTCGTCATCACCAATGTCGGCGGCGATACCGCAGCCGCGAGCGTCGGCTTCCAGAAAGGCGACATCATCCTGGCCGTCAACAACCAGAAGATCAGCAAGACCGGCGACCTCGAGAAGGCCGCAAGCGAGCGGCCGCGCGTTTGGCGCATCACGCTGGTGCGCGGCGGCCAGCAGATCAACGTCACGTTGGGCGGATGAGTCCGAAGCGACCACAGCAGACGCCGACTCTCTTTGCCGCGGCGGGGCTCGACCACGAGGCGCCGCATCCGCTGCCGGACCGGCTGCGTCCGCGCGCGCTCTCGGAGGTCGTCGGCCAGGACCATATCCTCGGCCCCGACGGTGCGCTGACGCGCATGCTGGAAACGCGCACGCTCGGCTCGCTGGTGTTCTGGGGCCCGCCGGGCACCGGCAAGACCACGGTGGCACGGCTGCTGGCGGACGCGACGGATCTGCATTTTGAGCAGATTTCGGCCGTGTTCTCCGGCGTCGCCGATTTGAAGAAGGCTTTCGATGCCGCGCGCGCCCGCCGCGAGATGGGCAAGGGCACGCTGCTGTTCGTCGACGAGGTGCATCGCTTCAACCGTGCCCAGCAGGATTCCTTTCTGCCCGTCATGGAAGACGGCACCGTGGTGATGGTCGGCGCCACCACCGAGAACCCATCCTTCGAGCTCAACGCGGCGCTCCTGTCCCGCGCCCGCGTGCTGGTGTTTCGTTCGCTCGATGCCGCCGCGATCGAAAAGCTGTTCGCGCATGCCGAGGCGGTCGAGGGCCGCAAGCTGCCGCTCGATGCGGAGGCGCGCGCGGTGCTGGTGCGCATGGCCGACGGCGACGGCCGCGCCTCGCTGACGCTTGCCGAAGAGGTCTGGCGTTCGGCGCGGGCGGACGAGATTTTCAATGCCGCGCAGTTGCAGGACATCCTGCAGCGCCGCGCGCCGATCTACGACAAGTCGGCCGATGGCCATTACAACCTGATCTCCGCGCTGCATAAGTCCGTGCGCGGCTCCGATCCCGATGCCGCGCTGTATTACCTCGCCCGCATGCTCGATGCCGGCGAGGACCCGCTGTTCCTGGCCCGCCGCGTCGTGCGCATGGCGGTCGAGGACATCGGGCTTGCGGATCCGCAGGCGCTCGTCATCGCCAATGCCGCCAAGGATGCTTTCGACTTCCTCGGCCATCCCGAGGGCGAGCTCGCGATCGCGCAGGCCGTGGTCTATCTCGCCACCGCGCCGAAATCGAACGCGGTCTACACCGCGTTCGGCACGGCGATGCAGGTCGCCAAGCAGGCCGGCTCGCTGCTGCCGCCGAAGCACATCCTTAATTCCCCGACCAAGCTGATGAAGTCGGAAGGCTACGGTGCAGCTTACGAATACGACCACGACGCTCCCGACGCCTTCTCGGGCCAGGACTACTTCCCGGAAGCCCTGGGCCGCCAGACCTTCTACGACCCGCCCGAACGCGGCTTCGAGCGGGAGATCCGGAAGCGGCTGGATTACTGGGCCAAGCTGCGCAAGGAGCGGGGTGGGAAGTAGGACTTAGGCTCGCCGTAGGGCGTACCTTTACGGTTTACGTAACACGTAAATCTTGCTACTCGGCCAGGGAATTCCCATGTCCCAGACACCCATCCATCCCGGCGGGCATCTCGCCGAAGAGCTGCGCGAACTCGGCATTACAGCTGCAGAGCTGTCGCGTCAGATTGACGTGCCGGTCAATCGCATTACCGGCATCATCAACGGGCAACGCGGCATTACTGCCGATACGGCGCTGCGCCTTGGTCACTGGTTCGGCACGAGTCCGCAATTCTGGATGAACCTGCAACAGCAATATGAGCTGCGGCTGGCGGAGAAAGAGGTGGGCGCGCAGGTTGCGTCGCTACCCCGCCGCCCCAGCGTGCAGTCGACACGAAAGCTTGGAAAAACCGCATGAGCCGCCGCATCAAGAGAATGAACCCGAAATCTCGGGAGCGCGACGAGCGCAAGGAAGCGCGTCCGCATCAGGCGCGCGGCGCGAAGAAAGCGGGCCCGCGCCTGGGCGGCAAGCCCGGCGCGAAGCCGCCGCGGTTTGCAGCGGACCGCGCCGAGCGGCGTGCGCCCGAACGTCCCGAGCGGCGCGCACCAGAAGCACCGGCACAGCCGGTCGAAGCATTGCTGCCGACCAAGGTGCAGACCGTCACCGTGACGGCCGACGAGAACAACATGCGCGTCGACCGCTTCCTCGAAGCGCGCTTTCCCGGCCTGTCGTTCTCCCACATCCAGCGCGTCGTCCGCAAAGGCGAGCTGCGCGTCGACGGCAAGCGCGTCGACAGCAAGGACCGTCTGGAGGAGGGCCAGAGCGTTCGCATTCCGCCGCTCAAGCTCGACGCGCCGAAGACCGCCAACCCGCTCTCCGAGGCTGCGCAAAAAACGCTCAAGGCGCTGAAGGAGATGACGATCTACGAGGACGACGATGTCCTCGTGCTGAACAAGCCGGCCGGCCTTGCCGTGCAGGGTGGGTCGGGCATGACGCGGCACATCGACCAGATGCTGGAGGTGATGCGCGACGCCAAGGGCCAGAAGCCGCGCCTCGTGCACCGCATCGACAGGGAGACGTCGGGCTGTCTCCTGATCGCCAAGACGCGCTTCGCCGCCTCGCACCTGACCGGCGCATTCCGCTCGCGGTCGGCGCGAAAGGTGTATTGGGCTCTGGTACCGGGCCTGCCGAAGCCCAAGCAGGGCCGCATCTCGACCTTCCTGGCGAAAGATGAGAGCGAGGACGACACCATCATGCGCATCGCCCAGCATGGCGACGAGGGCGCGAGCCACGCAGTGACCTACTATGCGGTGGTCGAGACCGCCGGCAACAAGCTGACCTGGGTGTCGCTGAAGCCGGTGACGGGCCGCACCCACCAGCTGCGCGCCCACATGGCCCATATCGGCCATCCCATCGTTGGCGATCCCAAATATTTCAACATCGAGAATTGGCAGCTGCCGGGCGGCTTGCAGAACCGGCTGCATCTCTTGGCACGCCGCATCGTCATCCCGCATCCGCGCGGCGGCGTGATCGACGCCACCGCGCCGCTGCCGCCACATATGCAGCAGTCGTGGAACCTGCTCGGGCTGGATGCAACCCGGTTTGATCCGATCGAGAACGCGCCTGAAGAATAGTTAAGTCAGGTTGAACGGGGGCGATCGGAGCACAACATATCGCTCATGAAACGGCTCTCGATCTGTCTGATGGTTTTGACCGCATTGCTCATGGGGCAGGGGGCTCAGGCACAATTGGTGCTGCCGGGCCCCTCGCAGGTCGTTCCGCTGCCTTCGCCGCCACCGCCGCCGAAGCTCGAGGTGCCGAAGATGCCGCAACTCGATGCGCCGCCGAGCTACAATTACCGGCCGCTTCCGCGTAATTCGTTCGGTGATCGCTTTTCGAAGTGCCTCGAGGATGCCGCAGGCGCGGGGCTGAGCCCCGGTCACCGCGGCACCTATGCGCTCAGATGCGCGAACTAGAGCGCTTTCGAGCGAGGTGGTCACCGGTTTCGCGTCAAACGTGCCAAAAACAAGATTCTGGAGTCCCGTTCCGATTCCATCGGAACGGGAAAGGCTCGGGGGTCGATTGGGTCTCCTGTCCGCCCGGCGCACAGGGCCCCGATACCCGCAAGTTCCCTCATGCCCACCGCTCGCTTTATCGGCCGCCGGTCATATCGTAAAAGCCTGGCATTCAGCGGCAGGGACCGAAAAACGACATGCGCGAATTGTTCGATGAAGCTGCGGGGCAAAGCCCGCCCGATCCGCGCGAGGCGGCTCGTCAGTCGGCGCGCCCGCCCCAGCGCAAGCGCTTCTACAAGGAGGCGGGCGTGAGCGAGGCCGAGGGCGGGTATGCCATTGCGCTCGACGGCAGGCCGATCCGCACGCCGTCCGGTCGCCAGGTCGTGATCCCTTCGCGCGAACTCGCCGATGCGGTGGCCGCGGAATGGGCGGCCCAGGGCGAGACGATCGACCCCATGAGCATGCCCCTGACGCGGATGGCCAACAGCGTGGTGGAGGGTGTCGTCGATCGCGTCGAACTCGTCAGCGACGACCTCGCCAAATATTTCGAGTCCGACCTGTTGTTCTATCGTGCCGGCCATCCCCAGGGACTGGTCGCCCGCGAGGCCACGCATTGGGATCCCGTGCTGTTCTGGGCGGCGGAGACGCTGGGAGCGCATTTCATCCTGTCCGAGGGCATCATGCATGTGAAGCAGCCGGACGAAGCGCTTCGGGCGGCGCGCGACGCGCTGCCGCAGGATGCCTGGTCGGTCGCCGCCCTCCATGTGGTGACGACCCTGACAGGCTCGGCGTTGCTGGCACTGGCCCTCGCCCATGGCGCGCGGGACGCCGGCCAGGTCTGGGTCGCCGCCCATGTCGATGAGGACTGGAACGCCGAGCAATGGGGCGTGGACGAGGAAGCAGCTAGCCGCCGGGCCATCCGCCTCAGGGATTTCGAGGCCGCCGTCGCTGTGCTGGCAGCCGTAAATCCGGCCGCAACCACAGGTCCTTAACGAGAGGTTTACGACGCAGCGTTACGGTAGCCGGCGCTCCCTAAGGCCGCTGAGATGCCGACGCCGGTCACTTCCATTGCTCCCGTCAGCGCCGCCAGCCCCTCGGCTGATGCGGCAACACCCGATCTTTTGCTTCAAGCCGGCAGTGTCGTCGATGCCAGGGTCGTCAGCGTCCTCGCCGACAATCTGGTGCGGATCGCGATCGCAAATCTATCGCTCGACGTGATGTCGGAAGTCGCGCTGTCGCCCGGGCAAAATCTCCAGCTGGCGGTGTCGCAGAACGACAGCACCGTCCGCCTTGCCGTCGTGAGCGGGGCAGGCGAGGCGGCCGCCGACGTGGTGACGCTGACGCCGCGTGCTGCCTCTCTGGTGGAGAGCCCGCCGCTTGCCCCGTCGGCAGGCGCAGCGCGCGGCACGCTGACGTCTGCGGAGCAAGTCGCCGTCACGGTGGCTTCGGCCGAGGCCGTCACCAGGCAGGGCAGCCAGGCGCCGCTGTTTGCCAATCTGGCCGCCGTCGTCACCGGCAGCAATCTGCCCGCCGGCTTGAAGCAGGCGGTGCTGGACGTGCTGGCGCAGCAGACCCCGCTCAGTACCGGGCTCGCCGGCGACGATATTGAATCCGCCTTCCAGAAGTCAGGGCTGTTCCTCGAGGCTTCGCTCGCCGCAGGCGCGCCGCCGTCGTCCCGCGCAATGCCCGATTTGAAGGCCGCGCTGCTGGTGCTGCGCCAGACACTGGCCACGATTGAGCCGGCCGGGCCATCGACGCAAGGCGCCTCGCCGGCTCCGGCACCAGGTGGGGCGGCGCAGGCGGGATCGCCATCAACCGCGCAACAGCCGCAAACGCCGCGCAGCGCCAATCCTACGACGGTCGTGTTCGCCGACATCGCCGGCGCTTCGGCGGCGGCGATGTCGCGGACCATGTCCGCTGGCCTTGCCGCGAGCCTGCTGCAAGAGGTCACGCAAAACCTGCCGCGCCTGACCGGCAACGTGCCAGGGTCCAACAAGGCCGTGCCGGATGGCCACGTCTTCGAAGCTGCCGCACACGCGACGCCCCCGCCATTCCGCGGTGCGCTGCCGGCGCCGCAGTCCATCGCCGCGCCATCGCTCGCGCCGGATACGCCGCTCGCTGCCACCGTGCATCGCCTGCTCGACGACACCGATGCGGCGCTCGCGCGGCAGACGCTCTTGCAGATTGCTTCGCTCCCCGATCGCATCGACGCCAGCGGGCACCGCATCGATCCGGCCGTGCCGCAGTGGAATTTCGAGATTCCGTTCGCGACCCCGCAGGGCACTACGATGGCGCAGTTCGAGATCTCGCGCGATGGCGGCAACGAATCTGCCGATCCTGCCCAACGCACCTGGCGCGCGCGCTTCTCCCTTAATGTGGAGCCGGCCGGACCCGTGCATGCGTTGATCACGCTGAACGGCGACAAGACATTCGTACGGATGTGGGCGGAGCGGCCGGCGACGGCGCAGCAGCTTCGTGCCGGCGTCGGTGAGCTCAGCCAGGCATTGACGAGAGCCGAACTCAAGCCCGGCGACATCGTGGTCCGCGATGGCACGCCGCCGCAGCCGGCGCCGGCCCGCGCCGGGCACTTCCTGGATCGCGCGACATGAGCGATCCATCCAAGCTTGCGATCGCGCTGCATTACGAGAAGGGCACCAACGCCCCTGTCGTCGTCGCCAAGGGCAGGGGCACGATCGGCGATAAGATCGTCGAGATCGCCAAGGCCCACGACATCCCGATCGAGGAGAACGAGATCCTGGCGGGCGCGCTGTCCAAGGTCGAGATTGGTGAGGAGATCCCGCCCGATCTCTACAAGGCCGTCGCCGAGGTGCTGGTGTTCGTGCTGCGGCTGTCGGGCCGGGGGCGGTAAACATAACCTGTCATCGTTTCACCACGTAGCGGCTGCATGGTCGCGCGGCTTCTCACAGTTCACGGATATCGCTTTTGCTGACCCGTCGTTCCACCCTCGGTCTTCTCGCCGCAGCCGCGGTGCTGCCATCCCCCGCGCGCGCCCACGTCGCGCCGCCGCGCAATGAAATCCGTGACAGTCTTGCAAAACGCTTCACCGATCTCGGCACATCCGGCACCTTCGTCGGCTACAAGGTCGAGGACTATCTGATCGTCGCCAGCGACAAGGAGCGCTCGGGCGAGGGCAAGCTGCCGGCCTCGACCTTCAAGATTCCGAACGCGCTGATTGCGCTGGAGACCGGCGTGGTCGCTGACCCCGACAAGGACGTGTTTCCCTGGGACGGCGTCAAGCGCTCGATCGAACCCTGGAACAAGGATCTCACGCTGCGCAGCGCCATCGCGGTGAGCGCGGTGCCGGTCTTTCAGGAGATTGCACGCCGCATTGGCCAGGAGCGCATGCAGAAATATGTCGACGAGTTCGACTACGGCAATCGCGACATCGGCGGCGGCATCGACCAGTTCTGGCTCACCGGCGCCCTGCGCATCGATCCGGTCGAGCAGGTCGATTTCGTCGACCGGCTGCGCCGCCGCGTGCTGCCGATCTCAAAGCGCAGCCAGGATCTCGTCGCCGACATCCTGCCGGTGACCAAGGTGGGCGACAGCCTCATCCGCGCCAAGTCCGGATTGCTGGGTGCCGAGCGCGGCGAGCCGTCGCTCGGCTGGATGGTCGGCTGGGCCGAGAAGGGCGAGGCGCACACCGTGTTCGCGCTCAACATGGATTGTAAGGAGCCGCGTCTCGTCGGCGAGCGCATGCCGCTGACACAGGCCTGCCTTGCCGAGATCGGCGCGATCTAGCTCCAACGCCGTTGCCGCCCGACCTGGCTTGAAGAGCGCCTGCAAGAACTCCTCCACGGCGCCGGGGGACGACCGTCGCGAGCATCTCGGCGATGCTTGCGTGATGCGCGGGCCAAGGTGTCGTGATCGCCGCCGTGCCGATTGGGCCCACGCCACATTCGGCGCCAGCCCGTGAGCGCGAAGCAAGCCTGATTGGGCTGCCCGGTCAATCGGGCCGGAACACCGGGTTTTGCGAGGTCGCGCGCCGATCAGGCGGCCTTCTGGCGGCCGATCGCCCCCAGATGCGTGAAGCCGAATCCGGCGGAATATTTCAGGCCGTAGCCCAGTGCCCGGTCGAAGCCGATATGGGCGAGCCAGATCAAGGCGATGGACTGCGTAAGCGGCGAGGCGAGGCCGAAGCCCAACGTCAGCAGCGCCACCGGCGCCATGTAGCTGTGGGCGGCGTTGTAGACCATCGCGCCGAATTTGGCGTCGGCAAGATAGCCCAGAAAGCTCAAATCCGGGGCGAAGAAGAGCACGGCGAAGACCAACCAGGAGCCGTCCCAGGCCCAGTAGAGCGTCACCATCCCCGCAAACAAGGTCAGGCCCTCCAACCGCAGCAGGATGTTGACACCGCCTGTCGCCGCGCCGGTCCCTGCGGTTCCTTCGGTCATGCTCGTCTCCCAGGCAAAACTTTGTAATTCCTTGCGCTTTCACGCTGCGGCAGGACGGCCCTGCGACGCCGAAAGCCGCTTCCCGGCCCGCAAAATGCCGTGTTAGAACCCCCGGCGTCACTTAAGGCTTAAGAACTGGCGGGAGCAAATGAAACACATCCTGGACGCCCTCGAAGACCGTCGCGCCGCCGCAAAACTCGGCGGCGGGGAAAAGCGCATCGAGGCGCAGCACGCCCGCGGCAAGCTGACTGCGCGCGAGCGCATCGAACTGCTGCTCGACAAGGGGTCGTTCGAGGAGTTCGACATGTTCGTCGAGCACCGCTCCACCGAGTTCGGCATGGAGAAGACCAAGGTGCCCGGCGACGGTGTCGTCACCGGCTGGGGCACCGTCAACGGCCGCAAGACGTTTGTCTTCGCCAAGGATTTCACCGTGTTCGGCGGCTCGCTGTCCGAGACCCACGCGCTGAAAATCACAAAACTACAGGACATGGCGATGAAGGCGAGGGCGCCCATCATCGGCCTCTATGACGCTGGCGGCGCCCGCATCCAGGAAGGCGTCGCCGCGCTCGCCGGCTACTCCTACGTCTTCCGCCGCAACGTGCTGGCCTCGGGCGTGATCCCGCAGATCTCCGTCATCATGGGGCCCTGCGCCGGCGGCGACGTCTATTCGCCCGCCATGACCGACTTCATCTTCATGGTGAAGAACACCAGCTACATGTTCGTCACCGGCCCCGATGTCGTGAAGACCGTGACCAATGAGGTCGTCACGGCGGAGGAGCTTGGCGGCGCCTCGGTGCACGCCACGCGCTCCTCGATCGCCGACGGCGCCTTCGAGAACGACGTCGAGACGCTCTTGCAGATGCGTCGCCTGATCGACTTCCTGCCGTCCAACAATTCCGATGGCGTGCCGGAATGGCCGAGCTTCGACGACATCGAGCGGGTCGACATGTCGCTCGACACGCTGATCCCCGACAATCCGAACAAGCCCTACGACATGAAGGAATTGATCCTGAAGGTCGTGGACGAGGGCGACTTCTTCGAGATCGCGGAGAGCTTCGCCAAGAACATCGTGACAGGCTTCGGCCGCATCGCCGGCCGCACCGTCGGCTTCGTCGCCAACCAGCCGATGGTGCTCGCGGGCGTGCTCGACTCCGACGCATCACGCAAGGCGGCGCGCTTTGTTCGTTTTTGTGATGCCTTTAACATCCCGATCGTCACCTTCGTCGACGTGCCGGGCTTCCTGCCCGGTACCGCGCAGGAATATGGCGGCCTGATCAAGCATGGTGCGAAGCTGCTGTTCGCCTATTCGCAGTGCACCGTGCCGCTGGTGACCATCATCACCCGCAAGGCCTATGGCGGCGCCTTCGACGTCATGGCCTCCAAGGAGATCGGCGCCGACATGAACTACGCCTGGCCGACCGCCCAGATCGCGGTGATGGGCGCCAAGGGCGCTGTCGAGATCATCTTCCGCAGTGACATCGGCGACCCCGACAAGATTGCGGCCCGAACGAAGGAATACGAAGACCGCTTCCTGTCGCCCTTCATTGCGGCCGAGCGCGGCTACATCGACGACGTCATCATGCCGCACTCGACCCGCAAGCGCATCGCAAGGGCGCTGGCGATGCTGAAGGACAAGAAAACGGAAATGCCGGCGAAGAAGCACGACAATCTGCCGTTGTGAGGACGTGTAGCCCGGATGAGCGCAGCGACGTCCGGGTTCTTTGTCCAAGTCCCGCATGTCGCTTCGCTCATGCGGGCCACTGGTTCCTTCTGATTTGGCATCCTCGATCCAATGACCGAAGACGATCCGACCGACGAAATCTCCGATATCGAAGATCGGATCGAGGCGCTCGCCGAGATCGCCGAGCGGTGTCGGAAGTACATCCTGGCGTCCAAGATCGCCATCGGTGGGGGAGCAGCGCTACTGTTGGTGACGATCCTCGGCCTATTTGGCACAGGTCAGACCGCAGCGCTGGGATCAATCGCGCTGGTGCTCGGCGGGATCGTTTCGCTTGGCTCGAATGTCAGTACGCTGCGGCAGACGGACGATGCCATCAGCGCTGCGGAGGCGCGGCGTGCGGCGTTGATCGGACGCATCGACCTTCGCCTGGTCGCCGATGCTCCGTTGAAGCTGGTGTGACGCATCCAGCGCCACCACGCCTCACGCGGCCGTCTTGAGCGTCAGCACCGACAATTCTGTGCGGCATTCTGCGGCGAAGGCTTGAAGCCGCTCGGCCGTCTGCCGGTCGAGGATGGCTTTTGCCAACCGCTCGGCGCGGGCGATCTGTTGCTTGAGATATTCGATGCGAGCCATGTTCACCCTTTCGTGGAAATCATCGCAGGCGAATTGCTTCATTCCGGCGGCGGGGACTCTGGTGCAAGAGCCGGATTGAATGTGTGAGCCACATCACGCCTTGCGCACCGCATCCGCCGCGGCGAAATGGGCCATCTGGTCGGCGTGGGCCTTGACGAAAGCCGGGCGGGCGGTGGCGCGCGCCAGATAGGCGCGGCAGGCCGGATGGTCCGCGAGCCCATCGAAGCGATCGACGGGGCGCAGCACGTCCGCCATCAGGATGTCGGCGACGGAGAAGGAGCCCGCCAGCCATTCGCGCCCTGCCAGTACCGGCTCGAGATGTCTAAGGCGGATTTTCAGGAACCCATCCACGAATTTCCAGGCAGGCGTATCGTCCGCATTGCCCATGAACTTCAGCATCGCCCATGGCAGGCTCGCCATCTCCACCGAATTGAGCGCAGCGAACACCCATTTCGTCGCTTCACTGCGACCGCGCGGATCGGACGGCATCAGGGCCTCACTCAGTTCGCCCAGATGCAGCAGGATCGCGCCGCTCTCGAAGATCGAGAGGTCGCCGTCGGTCAGCCAGGGCACCTGGCCGAAGGGCTGGTGCGCGAGATGCGCCGCATCGCGGTCGCCGAACGGCACGCCGGCGACACGATAGGGCATGGCGGCCTCTTCGAGGGCCCAGCGCACGCGAAGGTCGCGCACGAAACCCCTGGGCATCTCGGGAACCCAGTCGAAGGTGGTCAGCGTGAGGTCGGCCATTCTGCATCTCCATGTCGCCGTTCGAAGCAAGGACGCGCGAGGGGCGCGCGTTCCGACACGGGTGCCGAATTTTTTGTCGCCGGCGACTGAAGCGGCTAGTCTCGCTCCACACAATGGGAGGAAACCCGATGCCATCAGCATTCTTCATCGTCCGCGCCATCGTCACCGATCCCGATAAGCGCGCTGCTTTCGACAGATGGTACGAGACGGAACACCTGCCCGATGCGGTGAAGGCGTTCGGCGTGAGCAAGGTCTTGCGGTTCTGGAGCCTTGACGATCCCTCGCTGCACGAGGCGATGTATCAGTTCGATGACGAAGCCAAGCTGAATGCGATGCTGAAAGGTGGCGCACTACAGAAGCTCGTCGCCGATTTCAATCGCGACTGGCCCGACGTGAAGCGCACGCGCGAAACGCTTGTGCTGGCGCAGGAGTTTGTGAAATAGGCGGGAGACATCCGCAGCTCAATAACTGAACGCGCGATTCAGCTTCGGTTCATGTCGTGAACGCGACACTTCCTCTGCATCACAGTCACGATGACCAAAGGAAGAAATGATGGAGCGCCGGAACTTTTTGAAACTTGCATTGGGGGTGACGGCGGGCGCCGCCGCCTTCGCAGCGACGGCCGCGCAGGCCGCGCCGCTGTCACCGCAGCCGGTCGGTGATCCCGCCCGTATTCCGCAGGGCAATTCCGACGCTCATCCCGCGGTCACCACCAGCGAGGAAGCCGCGAAGCTGGCGCCAGAGCAGGTTCACTACGGCCATCACCGCCACTGGGGCTGGCACCGCCGTCATTGGCGCCGGCATCGCCGACGCTGGCACCGCCGCCATCACTGATAAGCTCGCGAAGTCGCGGATTGGACGGGGATCGCCGCCGGCGGTCCCCGTTTCGATTCTGGAGGCGCTTCAGTTCCACGGCGGATGGATCGTTTGGTAGCAACCCCAAATAAAATGGCCGCGCAGGCTTCAGCCGCGCGGCCATTCAGTAACGCAAATGGACGAGATCAGAACGGACGGCAGCGGCCGGCGTACCAGCGGAAGCCGTAGGGGCACACGCGCGCGCGAGGCACAACGACGACCGGCGCCGGGGCGACCACCACCGGAGCGCGGCGGACGACGACCGGGCCGCGCATCGGACGGCAGCCGCCATAGGGGCCGCGATACCAACCCGGGCCGCAACCGCCGGCGGCGCTGGCCGCCTCGCTGAAACCGACGACCGCACTGGCGAGCATGACGGCGGCAAACAGGTATTTCATGTGGTCTTCCTTCTCGTCCTTAGGCAGGCTAGGGGAACGGCGCTTGCGGCGCACAATGAATCAAGAGACACGATTCGACACGTTAAATCCGGAGCGTGCCGACACGTCGCGATCCAAACCTGCCAATCATGACCTGAATGCGGCATGAACGGTCCGCGCATCCTGCCTCAGACGACACGCAAGTGTCGCTAGCGGCCGAGAAAACCAAGCACCAGCTCCTTGTACTTCTCGGGCGCCTCCAGAAAGACGAGATGTCCGGTGTTCGGGATCACTTCGGCCCGCGCATTCGGCATCTTGGCGGCAAGCGCCTTCGCCAGTTCGGCGTTCTGCCCCATCCTGGCCCGCAGCGCCTCGGGCGCGAGTGGCCGGCCCGGTGCGTTGTGGTCGTCGGCCCCCATGATGAACAACGTCGGCAGCGCGATGAGCGGAATCTCGTGCGCCACCGGCTCTCGGTAGATCATCTGGCCGGAGCTGACGAAAGCGCGCAGCCAGCGCGGATAATCGGGGCTGCCCTTGATGTTGAAGCGGGCATCGATGAACGGCGTGATCGCCTCGGCCGGCAGCTTGATCGCATAGTTGGTCTGGAGCTGCTTGCGATAGCCTTCCGGCGTGAGCTTGTCCTCGGTCTCGATCATCTTCCCGGTCGGCGTCGGCGGCACGTAGAGGCGGTAATCCTCGAGCCCGATCGGCGCGGTCAGCACCAGATGGGCGACGCGGTCCGGATAGGCGCGGGCGATGCGCACGCCCAGCATGCCGCCGAGCGAATGGGCGACGATCTCGGCCTTGTCGATCTTGAGATGATCGAGCAGCGCGATTGTGTTGCGCGCCAGCGTGTCGAAATGCAGTTCGCCCTGCGGCTTGGAGGATTTGCCGAAGCCGATCTGGTCCGGCACCACGACGCGGAAGCCGGCCTCGCTCAGCATCTTGATCACCGGCGCCCAGTAGCTCGACGGGAAATTGCGCCCGTGCAGCAGCACGACGGTGCGGCCGTTCGGCTGCGCGGGCGACACGTCCATGTAGGCCATGCTGAGCTGCTCGCCGTCGTTGACGACCGGCAGGAGGTGCACGGGGTAGGGATAGGCAAAGCCTTCGAGCGCGATGCCATAGGGCTCGCGCGGCGCGGTGTCGGCGGCCATGGCGAAGGTGAACGGAGAGACGAGAAGGGCGGCGGCGAGTGCGGCCGGGAGGATGCGGGTCATGGAGGGTCTCGTAATTGGAGCAGTCATTCCGGGGCGCGCGCAGCGCGAACCCGGAATCTCGAGATTCCGGGTCTGGTCCTTCGGACCATCCCGGAACGACTGTGCGCATAAAGACGTCAACGGCCGGGTCAAGCCCGGCCATGACCAGAGTGCGCATTCACACGCAAACGTGCGATCTCACGCGCGTTGCGTGATCAGTCCTGCCCGCTGCCGAACAACACGGCGAAATGCTTCTCGCCGGTGCGGGTGAAATTCACCACGCGGCTGCCGGGCGTGGCATCGCGCGAAGCCCATTTCAGCTCGGCGAAGCGCTGCATCATGGCGGCGCCCAGCGTGCCGGCGAGATGATGCCGCCGCTCGCTCCAGTCGAGGCAGGCCTTGCATACCGGGCGGCGCGGATGCGCCAGCATCTCGGGCGAGATCTGCAGATGCTTGGCGAGGAAGCGCTCGCCCTCGGCCGTCAGCTCGATGTCCTGCTTCTTCTGCCCGACCAGGTTTCGCTCGCGCATGGTGTCGAGCATCTGCACGCCGAGATCGCCGGCGAGATGGTCGTAACAGATCCGCGCCCGTCGCAGCGCCGGATCCTTCGGTCCGGTGCGCACGCGCATGTGGCCGGTCCGCGCGGCAAGGCCCGCGAGGCCCTCGAGCACGCCGGCGACGTCGTCATCGGTGAGGCGGTAATAGCGGTGCCGGCCCTGCTTCTCCGGCTCGACGAGGCCGCCGGCCTCGAGCTTCGAAAGATGCGAGCTTGCGGTCTGCGGTGTGATGCCGGCTTCCTGCGCCAGCTCGCTCGCGGTGAGCGCGCGGCCGTTCATCAGCGCGGTCAGCATGTTGGCGCGGGCGGGGTCGCCGACAAGGGAGGCGACCATCGCGATGTCGGGGCCCGATTTCATGCTTCGATGATAGCCGAAGCATCGTTGTGGTGCAAGCGCGTAGTCTTTCAACACGATTTTGAAAGAGCAGCCCATCATGCCCGTCACCGTCTTCATTCGTTACCAGCTCGATCCCTTCAAGCGCCCGCAGTTCGAGGAATACGCGAAGCGCTGGCTCACCATCATCCCGAGATGCGGCGGCGACCTGATCGGCTATTTCATGCCGCATGAGGGCACCAACAACATCGCGTCCGCCCTGATCTCGTTCGAGAGCCTGGCCGCCTACGAGGCCTATCGCAAACGGCTGCGGGCCGATCTCGACGGCATGGCAAACTTCAATTTTGCCGAGTCCGAGAAATTCATCCTCGCCGAAGAGCGCACCTTCCTGCGCAAGGTGGTATTGTAGGCCATCAACGCAAAAGGAGATGCTCATGATTACTGTGATCTTCGAGGTCTGGCCCAAGCCGGAACACCGCCAGGACTATTTCGACCTCGCGGCCGATCTGAAGCCGCTACTGCAGACCATCGACGGCTTCATCTCGGTCGAGCGCTTCGAGAGCCTGACGGAGAAGGGCAAGATCCTGTCGGTGTCGTTCTGGCGGGATGAGGCTGCCGTGCAAGCCTGGCGCAACACGATGGAGCATCGCCGCACGCAGGCGAAAGGCCGCGCAAAGATCTTCGCGGACTATCATCTGCGCATCGCCAGCGTGATCCGGGATTACAGCATGACCGACCGCGAGCAGGCTCCGAAGGATAGCCGCGCCGTACACGACGCGCACTAGCGCACTTGAAGATGCGCGCCTATCTCTGCGCAGCAACAACGGAGAGAAACATGCACGTGACGACCGCGGACAAGCGCGCGACGTTCAGGAAGATGCACCAGAGCGGCTGCTTCATCCTGCCCAATCCGGTCGATGTCGGCAGCGCGAAAGCCTTGCAGCATCTCGGCTTCAAGGCGATCGCGTCCTCGAGCGCAGGCTTTGCCTGGACCATCGGCAAGGCCGACAACCACGTCAGCGTCGAGGACGTCTGTCAGCACCTGGCAGCATTGAGCTCGGCCGTCGACATTCCCGTGAACGCCGATTTTGAGGGCGGCTTCGCCGTCGAGCCGGACAGGGTCGCCGACAATGTCGAGCGCTGTGTGCGTACCGGCGTCGCGGGTCTCTCGATCGAGGATTCCACCGGCGACAAGGACAAGCCGATCTACGACCGCGCGCTTGCGGTCGAGCGCATCAAGGCCTCGCGCAAGGCGATCGGCGACAGTGGCACGCTGCTGGTCGGCCGCTGCGAGGCTTACTTGTGGGGCGTCACCGACCTCAAGTTCGTCATCGATCGGCTCACCGCCTATGCCGATGCCGGCGCCGATTGCCTCTACGCGCCGGGCCTGAAGAGCCGCGAGGACATCGCCGCGGTGGTGAAGGCGGTGCATCCGAAGCCGTTCAATCTCCTGATCGGCGCGTCCGGCCTGTCGTTGCAGGAGGCCCAAGATCTCGGCGTGCGCCGCATCAGTGTGGGCGGCTCGCTCGCCCGCGCCGCCTGGGGCGGCTTCATGCGCGCTGCAAAGGAGATGGCGGAGAAGGGAACGTTCACAGAGCTTGCCGGCGGCTATCCCGGCGGCGAGCTCAACAAGATGTTCAGCTAGGCCAACGAAAAAGCGGCGGGATGTTGCATCCCGCCGCTCTCACGTCTCATTGCGAACTGTTACTTCGCGCCGTCAGACGGCGTCTGCGAACCCGGCGCCGGCTTTGCAGCAGGCGTATCGGGAGCCGGGGCAGCAGGCCTGCTCGGCGCCGCACCCGTGGTCACGCCCGGCTCGGTGTTGTTGCGCGGCGTCACGTCGCGCACGCCAGGAGGCGCCGCCGGATTGGTCGGCTGCGTCTGCGCAGTCTGCGAGGCCGGCGTGTTGCTGGCCTCGTTGGTCGTGGTGGTATTGTTCAAGCCGTAGAATACGGCGCCCAGCACCAGGGCGACCGCTACCGCAAATAGCGCGATCTTGCCGCTGGAGGCAGGGCCTTCCCCGAGCTCAGGATCGGCTTGAAGGTCGGCATCCCGGCGCGCCGCGCGAGAAAACTCATCGTCGGCGAGGTTCGGGCGATACGGATCGTTGGGAAAACGGTCGTCAGCCATCGATTGGATCTCCTCGGTTATGACGTCGGGACAACCCTCAGGTGCGAGATTCCGTTCCGCGCCACCCCATGCTTTCGTCGCATGTTGCCCTCGTGACGGGAATCGGGAACCTGTTCGCTCGGGAACTGGACGCGAGTTCCATGGCTGCGACGAGGGAACGAAACCGATGTGGAGTCTGCCGCCAACCGATAGCGTGCTGCACTTTCTGGCCCTCGTCGCCTTGACGGCAGAGGGCATGACGGCGGCACTGGCCGCGGGGCGGCGCAGCATGGATTATGTCGGCGTTTGTCTTCTCGCCTGCATCACCGCGCTTGGCGGCGGCACGCTGCGCGATCTGTTTCTCGGTCACTATCCGCTGGTGTGGGTGGCCAACCCGATTTACCTTGCACTGCCGGGCGGGGCGGCGCTGCTGACGATCCTGATCGCGCGCCTCGTGCATCGGCTGTATCTCGCCTTCATCGTGCTCGATGCGATCGGCCTTGTCGTCTTCACCATGATCGGCTGCAACGTCGGCTGGCAGATGGATGCCTCGCTGCCGATCGTGATCGTTTCGGGCATGGTGACGGGCTGTGCCGGTGGCGTGTTGCGCGATGTGCTCTGCAACGACGTGCCGCTGCTGTTTCGATCCGAGCTCTATGCCAGCGTCTCGGTCGTGACGGGCTTGTTCTACGCCACGGCGTTCGGCTTCAATCTCAATGCCGAGCTCTGGACGACCTTGACCTTCGTGCTCGGCCTCAGCTTCCGCCTGCTCGCGGTGCGCTACAAATGGGAGATGCCGAAATTCGTGTTCACCGGGGATGAGGAGCGCTGACTTCGTCCGGGTGAGGGGGAGTCTCCGCCGCTCGCAACGACAAAAGGGGGCTGAGGCGAGGGTCTTCCAATGTTACTACGGCTGCTTCCTCGCCCTCGCCACCTGGGCCGGCGTCACCAGCAGGCCCGCATTGCCCCAGGAATTGCGGATGTAATTCGTCACCGCCGCGATCTCGTCGTCGGACAGTTGCTTGGCATATCCCGGCATCTCGCCGGTGTTGGGCGCGCGCGGCGTGGTCACGGTGTGGGCGCCGTCGAGGATGATGCGCAACGTGGAGGATGGGTTGTTGGATTGCAGCAGCGCATTGCCTGGCAGCGGCGGGTAGATGCGCGGGGCGCCGGAGCCGTCGGCCTCATGGCAGGCGATGCAGAGTTTTGCGTAGACCGCCTGGCCGGCCTTCATCTCGGCATCATCAGGCGGCGTCACGATCGTCTCGCGCCGCGTCGGCGGCAGGCTCTTCAGATACTGCGCGATTGCGCGCACATCGGCATCGCTCATCTTCGCGGTCGAGTTGACGACGACCTCCGCCATCGGCCCGCCGGCATGGCTTTTGGCGTTGCGCCCGCTTTGCAGATACTCCGTGATGTCCTCCTCGCTCCACGATTTCAGCCCGGTGCGGACGGCGCCATCGAGGCGGGGGGCAAACCAGCCGCCGACCTCGTTGCCGGATAGCGCCTGCGTGTCCCTGTCGGCGCCGAGGTAGTTTTTCGGCGTGTGGCAGGCGCCGCAATGACCGAGCCCGGTGACGAGATAGCCGCCTCTGTTCCAGGCCGCGCTCTTGCTCTGGTCCGGCTCGAACAGGCCGGGCTTGAAGTACACGGCGTTCCAGAGCCGCATCAGGCCGCGATAGCCGAATGGCCAGCGCAGCTCCGGCGGCTTGTTGCGGCTCGCCACGGGCGCCAGCGTTCCGAGATAGGCGCGGATCGCCAGCACGTCGTCCTTCGTCATTTTGGTGAAGTAAGGATAGGGGAAGGCCGGGTAATAGTTCGAGCCGTCGGGCGCGATGCCGGTGCGCACCGCGCGCACGAAATCGGCATCCGTCCAGGCGCCGATGCCGGTGTCGCGGTCCGGCGTCAGGTTCGGCGCAAAGATCGCGCCGAAAGGCGTGTCGATCCGCTTGCCGCCCGCGAACGGCTTGGCCGGATCGGCGGTGTGGCAGCCCGCGCAGTCGCCGGCCTCGACCAGCGTCTTGCCATAGGCGATCAGTTCCGGTGATGGCTCGGCGGCAAGCGCCGCGCCGGCAACTGCACTGCACAACGCGATCAAAGCCAGAATCGTGCGCATGCTCGGCCTCTCCTGCGACCAATCGCCGTCATCGGCACCATGGGGGCGGCCATTCATTTCGCGACGGCGGGGGTATGGTGACACAAATTGAAAATGCCCGGCGTGTTTGAGGCCACGAAATTGCGATTTTTACCCGGCGCGCCCTTTCGTCCAGATTTGTGGTGCGGATCATGAAATATCCGACATAGAGTGGCGGTGATGGTCGGCGCGCCCTAGCTAAAAACGACGGGGAGGCAACGGCTTAAGCGACCTTAAGTAACAAAGGCCTGAGCAGGGCCAAACGAGGACAGCATGGGCATCAACCAGGGTCCGATCAGTCTCGATCAAAAATACACCCAGGAAACCGGTCACGTCTTCACCACGGGCATCCAGGCCCTGGTCCGCCTGCCGATGGCCCAGATCCGGCGCGACCGCGCCAACGGCCTCAATACCGCGGGCTTCATCTCCGGCTATCGCGGTTCGCCGCTCGGCGGCTACGACCAGCAGCTCTTCGCCGCCCGCAAGCATCTCGAACAGTACAACATCAAGTTCCAGCCTGGCGTGAACGAGGATCTGGCGGCCACCGCCGTCTGGGGCTCGCAGCAGCTCAACCTCTCGCCCGGTGCCAAATATGATGGCGTGGTCGGAATCTGGTACGGCAAGGGCCCGGGCGTCGACCGCTGCGGCGACGTGTTCCGCCACGGCAATGCCGCCGGCTCGGCCAAGAACGGCGGCGTGCTGTGCCTTGCCGGTGACGACCACGGCGCGAAATCCTCGACCGTACCGCATCAGTCCGACCACGCCTTCATCTCGGCGCTCATGCCCTATCTCTATCCCTCCAGCATCCACGAGATGATCGAGATGGGTCTGCTCGGCATCGCGATGTCGCGCTATTCCGGCTGCTGGGTCGGCATGAAGGTGATCACCGAGACGGTGGAGACCACCGCCGAGATCGACCTCACCGACGAGATGAAGCCTTTCATCATCCCCACCGATTTCGAGCTGCCGCCCGGCGGGCTCAATCTGCGCTGGCCCGACGACCGCTTCGAGCAGGACCGGCGCCTGCAGGACTACAAGGGCTTTGCCGCCATCGCCTTTGCGCGCGCCAACAAGGTCAACCGCGTCACCATGGATTCGCCGAACGCACGTTTCGGCATCATGGCGTCGGGCAAGAGCTATGAGGACGTGCGCCAGGCGCTGCGCGAGCTGGGGATCACCGAGGAGGTCGCCGCCAGGATCGGTCTACGTCTCTACAAGATCGGCATGCCCTGGCCGCTGGAGCCGGAAGGCGTGCGGCAGTTTGCTGTCGGCCTCGAGGAGATCTTCATCATCGAGGAGCGCCGCGAGATCGTCGAGAACCAGGTCAAGCAGGAGCTGTTCAACTGGCGCGACGACGTCCGCCCGCGCATCGTCGGCAAGATGGACGAGCACGACAAGCGCTTCCTGACCTTCTCCGCCGAGCTCAGCGTCGCCTCGCTCGCGACCTCGCTGACCGAACGACTTCTTCGACTTAACCTCAACCCCGAGATCGCGGAGATGCTCCGCGCCAAGGCCGACTGGTTCAACGGCCGCCAGGCGACCCAGATGCAGGCGGTCGCCCCTGTCTCCCGCACTCCCTACTTCTGCTCCGGCTGTCCCCACAACACTTCGACAAAAGTCCCCGAAGGCAGCCGCGCGCTCGCCGGCATCGGCTGTCACTTCATGGCGCTGTGGATGAACCGCTCGACCGAGACGTTCACGCATATGGGCGGCGAGGGCGTGCCGTGGGTCGGCATCGCGCCTTTCACCAACGAGAACCACATCTTCGCGAACCTCGGCGACGGCACTTACTTCCACTCCGGGCTTCTGGCGATCCGCCAGGCGGTCGCTTCCAAGACCAACATCACCTACAAGATCCTCTACAACGACGCGGTCGCCATGACCGGCGGCCAGCGTCATGACGGCGATCTCTCGCCGCAGCAGATCACCTTCCAGCTCCATGCCGAGGGCATCCGCGAGATCTACCTGGTCTCGGAGACCCCCGACGCCTATCCGGCCGACACCATCGCGCCCGGCGTGAAGAAATATCACCGCGACGAGCTCGACAGCGTCATGAAGATGTGCCGCGAGTACAAGGGCACCTCGGCGATCGTCTTCGTGCAGACCTGCGCCGCCGAAAAGCGCCGCCGCCGCAAGCGCGGCCTGATGGAGGATCCGGCGCGCCGCGTCATGATCAATCCTGCGGTCTGCGAAGGCTGCGGCGACTGCTCGGTGCAGTCCAACTGCATCTCGGTCGAGCCGCTCGAGACCGAATTCGGCCGCAAGCGCGCCATCAACCAGTCCTCGTGCAACAAGGACTATTCCTGCCTCAAGGGTTTCTGCCCGTCCTTCGTCACCGTCGACGGCGGCAAGCCGCGCCACCGGGCGCCGGCCGAGCTTGAAGAGATCGGTGCGCTGCCCGAGCCGGCCTCACGCCCGACACTCGACAAACCCTACAACATCGCCGTCGGCGGCGTCGGCGGCACCGGTGTGCTCACCATCGGCGCGCTGCTCGGCATGGCTGCCCATATCGAGGGCAAGGCCTCGATGATCCTCGACATGTCGGGTCTCGCGCAAAAGGGCGGGGCGGTGCTCAGCCATGTCCGTCTGTCGGATCATCCGGCCGAGGTGACCTGCTCGCGCATCGTCACCGGCACGGCTGATCTCGTGTTGGCCGCCGACGAGGTGGTCGCGGTCGCCAAGGACACGATCTCGCTCTGCGATTCCAGCCGCACCCGCGGCATCATCAACAGCCACGTCATTCCCACCGCCGACTTCGTCCTCAACCGCGACTTCAACTTCCAGACCCGCAAGCTGAACGGATTGCTTGAGACGGCGCTGCACAAGGACTCCGTCTTCTTCGATTTTACCAAGCCGGCCGAGCAGCTGCTCGGCGACAGCATCGCCACCAACATGATGATGATGGGCTATGCCTATCAGAAAGGCCTGTTCCCGCTGTCGGCGGAATCGATCGAGCAGGCGATCGAGGTCAACGGCGTCTCGATCAAGATGAACAAGGAGGCCTTCCGCCTGGGCCGCCTCGCGGTCGCAGACCCCAAGCGCCTCGCCGACATGCTGAAGGGGACCGACGAGGTCATCGCGCCGAAGACGCTGGATGCGATGACGCTCGACGAGGTGATCGAGCATCGCGTCAGGCACCTGACCGCCTATCAGAACGGCCGGCTGGCCAGACGTTATCGCAAGCTGGTCGACCAGGTTCGCGATGCCGCCAAGCAGGGCGGCTATGGCGATGCGCTGCCCCGGGCAGTCGCGGTGAACTACGCCAAGCTCCTGGCCTACAAGGACGAATACGAAGTTGCGCGCCTCTACACCAACGGTGCCTTCGAGCAGCAGCTCCGCGATCAATTCGAGGGCGATTTCAAGTTCAACTTCAACCTGGCACCGCCGATCCTCAGCCGAGGCGTCGATGCGCTCGGCCGCCCGAAAAAGCGCGCCTTCGGCCCGTGGATGCTGAACGTCTTCCGTGTGCTGGCAAAGTTCAAGTTCCTGCGCGGCACGCCGTTCGACATTTTCGGCCGCAGTGCCGATCGCAAGCTCGAACGCGATCTGATCACGGGCTACGAGAAGGATGTCGCGACCGTGCTCGGCCTATTGTCGCCGCTCACGATCGACACCGCTGTCGAACTGCTGTCGCTGCCCGACCGCATCCGCGGCTACGGCCCGGTGAAGGAGAAGGCGGTCGCGGATGCAAAAGCCCGCTACGCCCAGCTCGCCGCGGACCTCGCGAGCCCGCCGCCGGCGCCAAGGCAGATCGCGGCGGAGTAGGGCATTGATTTGCTCGTAGCCCGGGCGAGCGAAGCGAGACCCGGGATGTTGCTCATGAAATCCCGGATGTCGCTTCGCTCATCCGGGCCACAATCGACCTTACGATTTCCTCTTTGAAATCAACCACCCTTCTACTGTGCATGGGGTTGTTTTCGCGGAATTGAAATCGGCTTGTGTCGTCGGGCAAAACACCTTTAGGATTTTTTGCAGTCGAGCTCTCGTGCCCCCGGCTCTGCGCAGCAGCGCTGGAGCGTTGCAGCGCGTCCGGGACACAAGAACATCGTCCCACTTGTGCCAACCCGCCGCCCTCTCGCGGGGCGGAATATTTCCGCGCTTGCCAAGCAGGCCACCGCGGTTCAGAAAACCGGAGCAACAAGAAACGCGAGCGGAGACCTGAAGTTTGACCATCAAGGGCAAGGCCTACATTGCCGGGATCTACGAACACCCGACCCGGCATGCGCCGGATAAATCCACCGCCCAGCTCCATGCCGAGGTCGCCAAGGGGGCGATCGAGGATGCGGGGATTAGCAAGGACGACATCGACGGCTATTTCTGCGCGGGCGACGCGCCCGGCGGCGCCTGGCCGATGGTCGATTATCTCGGCCTGAACACCAAGAAGCTTCGCCACGTCGATTCCACCGAGACCGGCGGCTGTTCCTACATCATCCATCTCGGTCACGCCGCCGAGGCGATCGCGGCGGGCAAGTGCTCGATCGCGCTGATCACGCTCGCCGGCAAGCCGCGCACCGGGGCAATGCCCCCGCGCGCAGCCGGCGCGGAGGTCGATTTCGAAACCGCTTACGGCGCGACCACGCACAATGCGTACGGCATGTGTGCCATGCGCCACATGCACGACTATGGCACCACCTCGGAGCAGCTCGCCTGGATCAAGGTCGCGGCCTCGCACCACGCGCAATACAATCCGCATGCGATGCTCAAGGACGTCGTCACCGTCGAGGACGTGCTGAACTCGCCGATGATCTCCGATCCGCTGCATCGCATGGATTGCTGCGTCGTTTCCGACGGCGGCGGCGCGCTGATCGTGACGACGCCCGAGATAGCCAAGAGCCTGAAGAAGCCTCTCGTGCGCCTGATCGGCCATGGCGAGGCCATGAAGGGTCCGCGCGGCGGCAAGGATCTCGACCTCACGTATTCTGCCGGCGTCTGGTCCGGCCCGCGCGCGTTCGAGGAAGCCGGCATCACGCCGAAGGACATCAAATACGCCTCGATCTACGACAGCTTCACCATCACCGTGCTGATGCAGCTCGAAGACCTCGGCTTCTGCAAGAAGGGCGAGGGCGGCAAGTTCGTCGCCGACGGCAACCTCATCTCGGGCGTGGGCAAGCTGCCGTTCAACACCGACGGCGGTGGCCTCTGCAGCAACCATCCGGTCAACCGCGGCGGCATGACCAAGATCCTCGAAGCCGTCAGGCAGCTGCGCGGCGAGGCGCACCCGAAGGTGCAGGTCAAGAATTGCGATCTCGCCATCGCTCACGGCACCGGCGGTTTGCTCGGCGTCCGCCACGCCGCCTCGACCGCCATTCTGGAGCGCGTGTGATGAGTGAAGCAAAGAAGTATCCGGCACCGGTGACGAACCCGGAAACCGCGGCGTTCTGGGACGCGGCGAAGCAAGGCAAGTTCATGATCAAGCGTTGCACCGCCTGTGGCGAGGCGCACTATTTCCCGCGCTCGATCTGCCCGTTCTGCTACTCCGACAAGACGGTGTGGGAGGAGGCGTCGGGCGAAGGCACGATCTACACCTGGAGCCTGATGCGGAAGTCGCCGACCGGGCCTTACGCGATTGGCTATGTCACGCTGAAGGAGGGGCCGTCGGTGCAGACCAATTTCGTCGACTGCGATCTCGAGAAGCTGAAGATCGGCCAGAAGGTGAAAGTGGTGTTCAAACCGACCGACGGCGCGCCGCTGCCGTTCTTCACGCCGGCCTAGCATCTTCCCTTCTCCCCTTGTGGGAGAAGGTGGCGCGAAGCGCCGGATGAGGGGTTTCTCTCCACAGAGAGACTTTCACTGCGGAGCCAACCCCTCACCCAAACGAGTTTGCCGCACGGCTCTCGCAGCCCTCTCCCACAAGGGGAGAGGGCACTTCGACTGGCAGCGGCGCATAAGAATCCGGGAGGAAACAAACAAGATGTCCGCCAGATACGAAGAGCTCAAGGGCCTGAAGAACATCGGCCAGAAATACGCCTACACCGACCGCGAGGTGATGCTCTACGCCTACGGCATCGGCCTCGGCGCCGATCCCATGGACGAGAAGGAGCTCGCCTTCGTCAACGAGGGCACGCTGACGCCGCGGCCGCTGAAGGTGGTGCCGACCTTCGCCTCCGTCGCAGCCTGGGGTTCGGGGCCGGGCGAGATGAATCTCAACCGCGTGATGGTGGTGGACGGCGAGCGCGACATTACCTTCCACCAGCCGCTGCCGGTCGCCGCCAACATTACTGCCGATTCCTCCGTGCTCGAGGTCTACGACAAGGGCAAGGACAAGGGCGTCGTCATCGTTCACCAGACCGTGCTGAAGAACGAGAAAGGCGAGAAGCTGGCGACGCTGGTTGCCTCGCGCTTTGCCCGCGGCGACGGCGGCTTTGGCGGGCCGAACCTGACCCAACCCGATCCGCACAAGATCCCCTCGCGCGCCCCCGACAAGACCATCGATATCACGACGCGTCCGGATCAGGCGCTGGTCTATCGCCTCTGCGGCGACCGCAACCCGTTGCACTCCGATCCGGAGTTCGCGAAGAAGGCCGGCTTCCCGCGCCCGATCCTGCACGGCATGTGCACCTATGGCATCACCTGCCGCGGCGTGCTGCAGACCTATGCCGACTACGACGCGAGCGCCTTCCGCCAGCACGTCGCGCGGTTCTCCTCGCCGGTCTATCCCGGCGAGACCGTGACCATGGACCTCTGGAAGGACGGCAACGTGATCTCGTTCGAAGCCAAGGTGAAGTCGCGCGGCGTCACCGTGATCAAGAACGGCAAGACGGTGCTGGGGTGATGACGCCGCTCGGCGCGCTCTGAATTATCTCGTCATGCCCGGGCTTGTCCCGGGCATCCACGTTCTTTCGCGCAGTTCGCGACCAAGGTCGTGGATGGCCGGGTCAAGCCCGGCCATGACGGAGCAAGAAAAACAAACAGGGAGAAGCCACCATGGGACTGCTCGATGGCAAGGTTGCGCTGATCACCGGCGCGGGCGGGGGGCTCGGTGAGGCCTACGCAAAGCTGTTCGCCCGGGAAGGGGCCGCGGTCGTCGTCAACGATCTCGGCGGTCCTCGTGACGGCTCCGGCGCCGACAAATCCATGGCGCAGCAGGTGGTCGACGCGATCAAGGCCGAGGGCGGCAAGGCGATCGCCAATGGCGCGGACATTTCCACCATGGAAGGCGGCCAGTCGGTGTTCGACGACGCCATCAAGCACTTCGGCCGCGCCGACATCCTCGTCAACAACGCCGGCATTTTGCGCGACCAGACCTTCGCCAAGGCCTCGGAAGCCGATTGGGACAAGGTCATCAAGGTGCATCTGAAGGGCACCTTTTGTTGCACCCTGCCGGTGTTTCGCTGGATGCGGGAAAATGGCGGCGGCGTCATCGTCAACACCTCCTCGACATCAGGGCTGATCGGCAATTTCGGCCAGACCAATTACGGCGCGGCCAAGGGCGGTATCTGGGGCTTGTCCAACGTGCTGGCGATCGAGGGCCGCAAATACAACATCCGGATCTGGACGCTGGCTCCGGGCGCCCTGACCCGCATGACCGCAGACCTGCCCCGCTATAAGGAGAACCCCGGCGCGGCCCTGGGCCCGGACGGCATCGCGCCGGCCGTGCTATACATGGTCAGCGACTTGTCGGGCGACCAGACCGGCAAGGTGCTGGGCGTGTCCGGGCCCCGCGGCGTGCGCGAAATGCGGATGATGGAAATGGAAGGCTGGAAACCGTCGCACACGGGCTGGAAGGCCCAGGACATCGTCGATCACGCCAAGGAGATCTTCTTTTCCGAGGAGCAGATCAAGATGGGGGCGCGGCGGTTTTAGCCACACTGTCATTCCGGGGCGCGACGAAGTCGCGAGCCCGGAATCCATAACCAGCCGGGGTTATGGATTCCGGGCCTGGCCCTGCGGGCCATCCCGGAATGACGACAGAGAGACAAGGAAACACGATGAAACTCACCGCCGACGCCAAGGGCACCTTCGCAATCGCGCCGACGCCGTTCCACGACGACGGCCGGATCGACGAGCGCTCGATCGACCGCCTGACCGATTTCTACGAGGAGGTCGGCTGCGACGGCGTCACGGTGCTCGGCATCATGGGCGAGGCCCCCAAGCTCGATGCGGCCGAGGCCGAGCAGGTGGCGGTGCGCTTCATCAAGCGCGCCAAGAAGATGCAGGTCATCGTCGGCGTCTCCGCGCCGGGCTTTGCCACCATGCGCTCGCTGGCGAAGGCCTCGATGGATGCGGGCGCGGCCGGCGTGATGATCGCGCCGCCGCCCTCGCTGCGGACCGACGATCAGATTGTCGGTTATTTCAAGCAGGCGGCCGAAGCGATCGGCCCCGACGTGCCCTGGGTGCTCCAGGACTATCCGCTGACCTTGTCGGTGGTGTTTACGCCTGCCGTGATCCGCAAGATCGTCACCGACAATCCGAACTGCGTGATGCTCAAGCACGAGGACTGGCCGGGCCTGGAGAAGATCTCGGCACTGCGCAGCTTCCAGAAGGACGGCTCGCTGCGGCCGCTCTCGATCCTCTGCGGCAATGGCGGGCTCTTTCTGGATTTCGAGATGGAGCGCGGCGCCGATGGCGCCATGACCGGTTACGCCTTCCCCGAGCTTCTGATCGATGTCGTGCGCCTGTCGAAGCAAGGCAAGCGTGACGCCGCGCACGACCTGTTCGACGCGCATCTGCCGCTGATCCGCTACGAGCAGCAACCGGGCGCCGGCCTTGCCGTGCGCAAATACGTGCTCCAGAAGCGCGGTGTCATCGCTTCCAGCGCCCAGCGCAAGCCCGGCGCGACCATCACACCGGCGGCGAAAGCGGAGGTCGAGTACCTGCTGTCGCGCGTCGCCCGCGTCGACAAGCGCGCCAATCTCGGCCCGCAATCCAGTGCCGCGGGTTAGTTGAATGGCCGAGACATCAGCATCACGCCCCGCGTCGACGATCCTCCTGCTGCGTGACGGTGCCGCGCAGGAAGTCGAGGTCTTCATGATGGTTCGCCATCATCAGATCGAGTTCAACTCGGGTGCGCTGGTGTTTCCCGGCGGCAGCGTCGATGCCGGCGACAAGGAGATCGTCGCGCGCTCGGATCTGTATTCGGGCGGCGAGGGCCTCGGCGAAGCGGACCGCGGATTTCGTATCGCCGCGATCCGCGAGACCTTCGAGGAGAGCGGCATCCTGCTGGCGCGGTCGAAGGCAATAGGGACGCCGGTCGATGCCAGACGCGCCGGCGAGATCGCAGATCGGCACCGCGTCGCGCTCAACGAGCACAAGATCAGCTTCCTCGAGATTCTGGCCGACAACGGTCTTCAGCTCGCGCTCGACACTCTCGTGCCCTACGCGCACTGGATCACGCCGGAGGGCATGCCGAAGCGCTTCGACACTTGGTTCTTCCTCGCGGCAGCTCCGCCCGATCAACTGGGCGCTCATGACGGCCGCGAGTCCACGGATTCGATCTGGGTCTCGCCGCGCGAAGCGGTGGAGGGCGGTGAGACCGGCCGCTTCAAGTTGCCGTTTCCGACCACGCGCAATCTGATCCGGCTTGCGAAGCAGCCCAACGTGGGCGCGGCGCTCGATCACGCCCGCGGCCTGTCCATCGTCACGGTGATGCCGGTCATGACCAAGACCGAAACCGGCCGCCAGCTCCGCATCCCCCGCGAAGCCGGCTATGACGGCGAGGTGTTCGAGGTCGGAGCGGTCGGCTAGTACACTTCGATAGGCAACGAAGTATTTGCGATTGCGAACGCGCTAGGTTCCGTCCACCGAGAAGGACGGAATGCGCTTCGTGGACAACTGGCAGAACACCAACATCGCCGTCGAGCTGACACTGCTGGTCTTGCTCGCAACGCTCTGGGGCGGCTCCTACACCTTCATCAAGCTCGGCGTCGCCACCATTCCACCGATCACGCTGATCGCGGCGCGCACCGCGATCGCGGGGCTGCTGCTGCTCGGCGTCATGTGGGCGCGCGGCATCAAAATGCCGACGGATGCCGCGACCTGGCAGCGCTTCGCGTTCCAGGCCGTGCTCAACAGCGTCATCCCCTGGACGCTGATCGCCTGGGGCGAGCGTCACGTCGATGCCGCGCTCGCCACCATCCTCAACTCGGCCGGACCGATCTTCACCTTCCTGCTCACGGCGGTCGTCACCCGCCACGAGGCGACGACGCCGCGGAAGCTGTTCGGGGTCCTGGCGGGGATGGCCGGCATCCTGCTGATCGTCGGGGCCGATGCCTTTCATGGCATCGGCAGCGGCCTCCTCGCCGAGGCCGCCATCGTCGCCGCCACCATCTGCTACGCCTGCGCCGCGATCTTCGGCCGCAGCTTCAAGGACCTCGATCCTATGGCGCCGGCGGCCGGCTCGCTGCTGGCGGGCGCTGCGGTCCTGATCCCGGCTTCGCTGGTGCTCGAGCAGCCCTGGACGCTGTCGCCTTCGCTGAGTTCCGTGCTCGCACTGTCAGCGCTCGCGGTGTTCTCGACCGCGGCAGCGTTCGCGATCTATTTCCGCCTGATCCAGACCCTCGGCTCGGTCGGCACCACCGCGCAGGCCTATCTGCGTGTGCCGATCGGGGTCGCCATCAGCGTCGCGTTCCTCGGCGAGACCCTGAGCCGGACCGCCTGGATCGGCCTTGCCTGCGTCGTCCTCGGCGTCGCCGCCATGACCATCCCGGCCCGCAGGGCAGCCAGCGTCAAACTGTCGTAGGGCCGAGGCCGGAGAGGGCGGCAGGCCCCGATATTAAGGATATTCCGTGCCCCGAGGCATGTTCCCCCCGGGCGGCAATACGTCGTATATTGGGTCTTCAGCAGCCCCGGTCCTCAAACCACCAATGTCCGCCGAATTGACGCCGTCCCCTGAGAAAAGGCGAACATTTTCGCTCTCCATCGGCCAGCTCACCTTCGGCAGCTTTCTGTTGATGCTGGCGGTGATCATCGTCACCTCGACCGCGAGCGTGATCGCGATCCGGCACATCGACACGACCTTCGCCGAGTTGCAGCGGCTCCAGAGCGTCGGAGATCTCGCCGAGGACATCGATCGCCGCATGAACGAGCTGCGCGTCGCCGCGCGAGACTTCGTCACAGACCCCGGCGCCGGCATCCAGTTCCAGCAGGTGGGCGAGGCGGCCTCGACCCTGAGCGACATCCTGAAGAAGACCCGCATCGAGCTCGCGCCCGAACAGCAGGATATGATCGACGGGGTCACCGAGCGGCTTGCGACCTATCGCAACGGTCTGGAGCGGATCTCGACCCTGATCGACCGCCGCGCCCAGCTGCTCGCCGGCCTGCCGCCGCTGCGCGAACGGTTCGATGCAGCCATCGCAGGCACTGCGGACCGCGAGCTGGCATCCCGCCTGTCCGAGGCGCAGAGCCGGATCGCGGTCGGGCTGCTCGCGCGCAATCCGTCCGCGGCCGAGCAAGCCGCGCAGGGGATGCGGGCGCTTGATATTGGCGATGCCAACCTGAAGTCGGCGGTGAACGACTATGCCGAGGCCATCATGGCCGTCGCCGTCCGCGAACGGCAAATCGCCGACATCGATCGCGAGGTGCTGGGCACCGAGGGCCGATTGATCGGCCGCGTCACCGAATTGCTGCGCGAGGTCAGCGCAAGGCGCGGCCACGTGCTGTCGCGCGACTTTGCCCGCACCCTGACCGAGGCGCGGTGGCAGAGCATCGTGCTCGGTACGATCGGCGTGCTGATCGGCATCGCCGCTGCGTTGTTCGTCGTACGCAGGACGGTGCGTCCGCTCGCCCAGATTGCGCGATCCATCCGCGCGCTTGCGGCCGGCCGGAAAGACACCTCGATTCCGTCCGCCGAGCTCGACAACGAGATCGGCGACATCGCGCGGGCGGCCGAAGTGTTCCGCCGCGCGCTGGAGGAGGCCGACACGGCGCGCGAGGCGGCGGTACACGCGCTCACCGAACAGCGCCTCGCCGAAGAGAGCTACCGGAAACTGTTCGAGGGCTCGGTCGACGGCATCTATGTGACGACGCCGGCCGGCGACCTCCTCAATGCCAATCCGGCGCTGGCGCGGATGATGGGCTATGACAGCCCGCAGCAGCTGATCGACAGCATCAACGACATCGCCCACACGATCTATGTCCATCCCGAGGCGCGTGCCGAATATCAGCGGTTGATGGCGCGCGACGGCATGGTGCGCGAGTTCGAGTACCAGGTGCGCCAGCGCAACGGCAACATCCTCTGGCTCTCCGACAGCGCCACGGGCGTGCGGGATGAGCAGGGCAACATCGTCCGCTACGAGGGTACGCTGCGCGACATCACCGATCAGAAGCGCGCGGAAGACGCCATCGCCGAGGGCCGGCGCCTGCTCCAGCAGGTCATCGACACCGTGCCTGCGGTGATCAACGTCAAGGACCGCGATCTGCGCTACGTGCTGATGAACCGCTACATGGCAGGCATTTTCGGCATCGAGCCCGGCGATGCGCTCGGCCGCACCACGGCCGATCTGATGTCGCGCTATGGCGCGGCCAAGTCCGACGAGAGCGACAAGAGGGTGCTCAAGCTCCGCAAAGGGCTCGGCTTCTACGAGGAGGAGTACAAGGACGCGACAGGGAATATGCGGCAATGGCTTGTCAACAAGCTGCCGCTGCTCGACGCCGAGGGCGAGATCGAGCGGATCGTGACCGTCGCGCTCGACATCGGCGAGCGCAAGCGCGGCGAACAGGAGATGCGCAAGGCCAAGGAAGCCGCCGAAACCGCTCTGCGCAATCTGCGCGAGACCCAGGCCTCCTTGATCGAGGCGGAGAAGCTCGCCGCGCTCGGACGCCTGGTCGCCGGTGTCGCCCACGAGGTCAACAATCCCGTCGGCATCAGCCTCACGGTCGCCTCCGCGCTGGAGCGCAAGACCGCGATGTTCACGGCCGAAGTCGAGCGCGGCGAGCTGCGCCGCTCGACGCTCAACGACTTCCTCAACACCAGTCGCGATGCGTCCTCGCAACTCGTCTCCAATCTCAACCGTGCCGCCGAGCTGATCCAGTCGTTCAAGCAGGTCGCAGCGGACCGCAACTATTCGGACCAGCGTACTTTCGATCTCGGCGACCTCACCGAGCAGGTGGTGATGAGCCTGCGGCCGGGCCTGCGCAAGCACAATCTGACGCTCAACGTCGAGTGCCAGCCGGACCTGACCATGAACAGCTATCCCGGCCCGTACGGCCAGGTGCTGACCAACCTGTTTCTCAATTCGGTGGCGCACGCCTTCCCGGACGGCCGGCCGGGAACCATCGAGATCCAGGTGCGCGAGTCTGGCAAGGACAATGTCGAGATCATCTTCTCTGACAATGGCTGCGGCATGTCGCTCGACGTCCGCCGCCGTGCGTTCGATCCGTTCTTCACGACACGGCGCGACCAGGGCGGCACAGGCCTCGGGTTGCACATCGTCTACAGCATCGTTACGAACCGGCTCGGCGGACGGCTCGATCTCGATTCCGAGCCGGGCGGCGGCACACGTATCCAGATCATCCTGCCGCGCGTGGCGCCGCTCGAGCAGGCTGCGGAATAGCTAATCGACCTCTGCGAGCTTGTGCAGGGTGGCGCCGAAAATCAGGCTGGCCTTGCCGACCAGCGCCGTGCCCGTCATCTCCGCGCGCGTGTCCGTGTAGGTACCGCTGACGCCGATGCCGACTGGGGCAGGGCCGCCGAACAGCGGATTGTCGTCGCCCCGAGGCGAAGTGTGCCGTTGCACCAGCACCTCGCCTTTGAAGGTGTTGTTGTTCTTCACCGTGTAGCTGCCGGTGTAATAGAGGTAGGCATCGCCGCCAAGAATCTTGCCGTCGCGGAAAAGAATCACGCCGCTGCCCTTGCCGGCTCGCCCATCGAGCAGGGTCACGTGAATTGAATAGAGGCCGTTCTTCATAACGTCCCGTGGGCCGGCCGCCATCGCCCAATGGCGTCACCGGTCCGGCTTTTATGCCAAAGCCGATCCCCTCGCGCAACGCGGCAGTTTGGCGGCAGGTCGCGGGAGCCCTGCAGCGGCGAGCCGTAGTTGTCCCGACTTGTGCGGGACGCCGTCATGACGCTCTGATGGTGAAGCGCGGCCCGCCGTTACGAATCAGAGTTGGCCCGCGAAATGCATAATCATTGTTGCACTGGCCGCGGGGTGCTGGAGCAAGACGAACGTGACCAGCTGGATCGATTCCGGCGGCGATGAGCCGCGTCTGTACCGTGCGCGTCCCACGAATTGCAAAAGCGAGCAACGGCGGATCGGCAGCGCGATACGCTGGCGAAGCCTGACAAGGCTGGCGTGCGCCTTGGCCTTGATTGCGCTCGCGGCCCCCTTCGGGCACGCTCGCGACCGCGGGCAGTTCGTCAACACCAATGCCGAATTGAAAGCATGGTTCGATAGTCTGCGCAGCGGCAAGGGACCCTGCTGCTCCGATGCTGATGGTTCGGCGCTCTCGGACTCCGACTGGGACAGCAAGGACGGGCACTATCGCGTCCGCGTCCCGCGCTACGGCTACGCGCTCGACGGCCAGCAGCAGGAGCTCGTCTGGGTCGATGTGCCCAAGGAGGCCGTAATCTCGGAACCGAACCGAGTGGGACGCACCATGGTCTGGCCGATCTACGGCTACATGGGCGTCACTATCCGCTGCTTTATGCCCGGTAGCATGACTTAGCCGCACTGGGCGTCGCGTCCCCCGGTGGGAGCCTGAGACGGCCCGCGCCGCGTCACGTCAGGTGTATTTCTTGTCGCGCTCGAGCAGCTCGATGGAGATGCCTTCGGGGCCGCGGATGAAGCAGATGCGCACGCCGGGCCGGATGGTCGTCGGCTCGCGCGTGAGGGTGACGCCCTTGGCCTTGATCTCGGCGGCGACGGCGTCGATGTCCTTCACCGTCAGACCAAAATGGTCGAGACCCTGATGCGGATGCGGAGGCGGCGGGTTGACGGCGCTGTCGCCCTCGAGCGGTGCGATGAAGATCCTGGCTCCGCCGAGGTTCACGTCGATCCGTCCGGGAGCGTGCACGATCTCGCCGCCAAGGATGTCTCGCAGCCAGGCCGCCGTGGCCTCTGGGTCGGGACTGCGCAGATGGACATGATCCCAAGTGACGGCGATCGGCATTTCATATTCTCCCAACGGGGTCTTTCGATGTTGCGGGCGCATGTTAGCGGCCTCGGCCGGTGGTCGCCACCGCTCTCGCCGACTCGCATCAAGTGCGGGAACCTTAGTTCGTCGCCCGGATTAAGGTAAGCAGTGGCCGAGTCCCTCGTTGATGGTGCCCGGGCGCGATCGGTGATGCAACCATGAGTGCCAGGCTCGACCGGATCGGATTGGGGCGCTTCGCCGGGAGCGGCGAACGATTGGCGCGGGCCGTAACGATCGCGAGCGTCTCGTTTGGCCGCAGCCTTCTGTGGCTGCTGGCCGCAATCATCGTCGGCGGCGGCATTTGGATGCTGCTGCCCCTTTCCAAAGGCAATAGTGCCGAGCCGGTGAGGCCGGAGCTGGCGGCTGTCAAGCCGGCTCCTTCGGGCGATGCGTCCGCGGTGATGTCGCCGGCGTCCGAAGTTCCGGCACCGGCTTCGGCGGAACTCAGCCGTCTCAGGATTTCATCGCAGACCTGGCGCCGCGGCGGCCTTGGCTCCAAAGCTCTGGTGACGTTCACGCTGCGAAACGACAATGACTATGCCGTAAAGGATGTCGAGATCGTCTGCGCCTTCACGCGGCGCGATGGCACTCATCTTACCGACCGCAGCCGCGTGCTGGCGGATGCGGTCAGCATGAAGAGCCGCAAGACCTTTGCGCGTATCCCCGTCGGCTTCGTTAACGTGAATGCCGATCAGGCGAAATGTTCGCTGGTCGCAGCGCGCCGCGCCTGAAGGCGGCACGTTCCGGTAGCGGAAAAGTTACTCTCCGCGGACTTGGCGAAAAAACCATGCATCGCCATTTGAACCGAACGGCTGGGCCAGGAACCAATTGAGAGATCGCCTGTTGAGGCGGAGAGCCTACGCGGGAATGCGGGGGGCGGAGCGCGGCCAATGCCCATCTTTAGGTATTTCATTTTTGTCGGTGGCGCCTTGCTCGCACTGCTGTTCGCGGCGGATTTCGTTTTCCCGGCGGCGCCCGTAGCGCAAGCTGTTGCGACCGCGGCCAACGACCAGCCCCTGATCCGAATCCGGTCCGATCGGCACCTGCCTGAGCGCGTCGTACTCGACACCAGCCAGCCGACGATTGCCGCACCCGCGGTGAAGACTGCCGCTGTTGCGGCTCCCCAGCCGCCGGTACAGGAGGGCCTATCGCCGGCTTTGGCCGAGATGTCGGCCAAGACGCGGGTGCGCGAGACCTTCGCCCAGTTCACGCCGGCGCCGAGGGCCAATACCGCCGCGGCCAGGAAGTCCGGGGCCACTCAGCCTCAGATGTCTCAGGCTCAAGCTTCTCCGGTGCCGGCTCCGACCAAGCGCAAGATCGTCAGGACGCATCCGGCGCCGCAGTCCGGCCGGCCGATGATGGTCGCTCAGCAGCCGCATTTCGGCCTCTTCAACACGACCTGGTGACAGCGCCTTCGACCCCTCGATGGTGTCGGAAGGGCTTTTTATTGGGCGGCCTCTCTGCTAATTCGAACCCATCCGAACGCCGTCCGGTGTGCTGGTTCATCACCAGCAGCGGTCGGACGAATCTCGGTGGCCCGGTGCCCGGGCCAGTGCGCTCGTAGCTCAGCTGGATAGAGCATCGGATTTCGATTCCGAGGGTCGGAGGTTCGAATCCTTCCGAGCGCGCCAGTAAAATCAATAACTTAACAGGTGTTCCGTCCCTCCGTTCTTCGGCCCGGGAAACCGCGGGGAAACTTTCTCGGTGCTGGACGCACCGGACCGTGGCGCGGGTGGGAGGGGGGTTCCCCGAGAATTTTATTTTTCACCGTTATGCCGCGTGCCCCCTAAGCGGGTGCCCCCTAAGTCGACCAAGCTTCGTTCGACGTGAGATAACCGGAGCAGTTCGGGAATGCCTTCGATTGTCCATTAAATTGACGGTCTGCCCCGGGCTGTGAGACCTTCAAGCTACAGGGCGGCCACAGCGGCAGATCGCGCGCGGATACCTTAGACCGGCGCACTTCACGAGACCGTCTCAAACTAAGCACCATTGCCCGCCTGCCGGGCGTCATCACTGACAAACCCTCGGAGCAACTAGTTGCCGGGGATGAGGAGACTTGCGCCATGACTTCCCTACACCCGTCCGACCAGCCCTTGTCGTTCTCCGAGCGTCACGCGACGAAGCGCAGCCTCGCGGCCCTCTCCGGCGAAGCTGCCCTGACCGTGGAGGAGGTCTGCACTGCTCTTCGAGTGAGCCGCGCTTGGCTCTACTCCAAGGCAGGCCGCGCCGTGGTCGGGGACGGTTTCAAGCTCGGTGGTTCTCGCCGCTACCGCGCCAGCGTAATCGCTGCCGTTCTCGCGGCCTGAACGAAGCTCTCCGAGGCCTTAACTTGAAACATATTCCGCCCGGCGCACTGATGCGCGCTGATTCCCAACGGGGCAGCGTACTTCCGTTTCGCGAGCAGTTGCTTGAGGCTCTTCCGACGCTGCGGAGATACGCCCACACGCTAGGTGGCGCCGATCACGCCGATGACCTTCTGCAAGAAACGCTCGCGCGCGCCCTCAAGTACGAAGCGGTCTACCAGACGCAAGGAGCAATGTCCGCATGGTTGCGGCAAATCCTGAAAAACATCGCCCACGATCAGCACAAGAGCCGCCAGCGATGCAAGCTCTTCTGTGAACTCGATCCCGATACCACAGACGAGCATTCTGACAGTGACACGGAAGACTTTGCGTCGACCGTTTCTGACCCGACGACTTTCGGCGAACGAGAGAAGCAGCTTGATGCGAAAAACCTCATCGAGCTTGCGGCAAAAATCATCGGCGCCGAAATGTGGGAATGCCTGGAGCGAACGGCAAAGGGCTTCACGTCGGATGAGATCGCGACTGAACTCGGCATTAGCGCCGCGGCGGTGAGGCAGAACGTCTCGCGCGGTCGCAAGGCGATGGAAGCTCTACGCGCGGACCCCAAACACAAAGTCTCTAAGTCCATCAGGAAAAAGTCACGATGAAGCTCGGGCAAGTTGACAACTCGGGCGCGCGCAGATCGCGCAACAGGATGAATGCGTTCCAATTTGCAAAGGTTGGGCTCTATGTCTTTCCGAGCGACGGCAAGGTTCCCCTTGTCCCGAGGTACAACCGCGCCGATACGTCGCTGACCAAAGCCGACATCGAGGCCGCCGTCGAAGAATTCATGGAGAAGCACGAGGTTGCGCCCGCACATGTCGGCGCGACGCGTGATCCCGAAGTCATCAAGCGCATGTGGCGCAAGTTTCCCGATGCCGTGCCGTCGATCTCGTGCGGTCCTTCCAAGCTTGTCGTGCTCGATGCCGACCAGAAGGACGACGGCCCTGCCAAGATGGCAGAGCTGTTTGCCGAGATCGGCGGCGTACCCGAGGGCGTGCCGGTCAACCCGACGAAGAGCGGCGGCGCGCACTATGTGTTCGCCGATCCCGAGGGCAAATTCACCAACAAGGCGGGTCTGCTCAAGAAGCAGTACGGCACCGACGTACGCGGCCAGGGCGGGCAGTTCGTCGGCCCTGGCTCGATCCGCGAGGACGGCAAAACATACGGCACCGACGCCGACCGCCTGAACTTCCTGCGCGCGATCACGAGCGGCAAGATTCCCACGCTGCCCGAAGAGATCGTCGAGCTGATCGGCGCACAGAGCGCCGACGCCCAAGGCGAGCAAGTCACCCCCACCCAGGAGCGCGAGGTCATCAAGCGCCTCGAAGACGCAGATTGGGAGAATCACGAGCATGCCTTTGATGCCGATCTCGGTAAGTACGACCTTGAGGCGCTCAAGGCCGAGAACACCGAGTTTGCGAAGCTGTACGAGTCTCCCGCCTCTGACTGCTCGACGAATCGGTTTCTTGCCGCACGCCATATCATGCGCGAGTGGCCCGACATGGCGCCGCAGTCGCTTGCTGTGTTCTTCTTAAATTGGGAGGGGGCGGGCGCATACTGCGATGAGAAGCCGCAGTCAGGCGAGTACGACAACCGGCAGATCGCGCGCGAATGGATCAAGAATCAAGGTCTCAAAAAGGAAAAGCCTTCCAACGGTGACGTTCTTGGGCCGGTCGATGAGGACGAGGAGGAGGAGGCGAAGGGACAAGCGGAAACGGCTTCCCAGTTCTCGAAGCGCTTTGTCCTGATCGAAAAAATACGCGGGGCAACGCTTCGGCTGCTCGATTGGGCTGTCAAGTTCTTCGTGGCTAGAGGCACTACCACTGTAGCCACGGGAATGTGGGGTGCAGGTAAGACCGCCGTCTTTAGCGACATCGGGCTTCATATCGGTCATGGTTTTGAGTGGCGTGGGCGCAAGGTGAAGCAGGGCGTTGTAATCTATGTGGCGTTGGAGAATTCGGAAGATGTTGAGCGCCGTGTCGCAGCTTGGTGTGAGGGAATGGAGAGGGCAGGGCGCGACCTAAGCAACGGTGCGTTCGTTTTGCACCGCGGGCCGTGCCGCCTTTACGACCAGAGCGGCAAGCCTACCCAGGACGAAAAGGAACTCGTGAAGATCGCCAAATTTGCAGCGGATCATTACGGGCTGTCGGTGGCAATGATTGTTATCGATACTCTCGCTCAAAGCATTATGCCCGGGAACGATAACGACGCGAAGGATGCAGGTATCTACACTGCGAGCATGCAGAGGATTGCCGCCGCAACGGGGGCAAACGTGACGGTGCTCGCGCATCCCACAAAGGCCGGAGAGGGAGTGCGAGGAAGCGGTGCGCTGCAAGCCAACGTGGATACTGTGATTGAGGTGAGTCGGGATAAGACTACCGGGGTAGGGCAGATCAAAGCTGGTTCGAAGTTCCGCATTGGCGATCCTGCCAAGGTGAACTTCTACTATCGGCTTAGGTCGCAAGCCATTGGAGTGGACGAAGACGGAGACGAGATCAGCGTGGTTCTCGCAGAAGATCGGCCGGCTGTAGACATGCGCCTCGACGATTCCGATGACGATAGCTTGCCGACGCCCCCGGACGGGCCGTCCGATAAACTCGCTGCGACGCTGCGAGTCTTCAGAGAGCGGGCCGAAAGCATTGCTGCCGAGACGGGCGACGAGGTCCAAAAGGTCGGGTTGGCATCTAAGGACGTGATGGAAGCACTGAACGTTGATCGCAGGAGGAGTGGCTTGGGGGAGCTTAAAGAGCGCACGGCCGTCCCGCGATTGCTAGCGAAATTGGTGGAGGCCCGTGAATTGGTTAGGTCGGGAGACAATAAGCGGACAGAGTACAGGCTTCGCGCGTGACTAGGCGCGCGCTCGCGCGCTTAGAGTTGCATCCAGAGGCCAAACTGGGGAAGCCTCGTTTTTGGGCCTGCGAAATTCGTGCAGTGGATGCTTGGTCAACTCAGGGGATGCGGAAGTCCAAATGCTTTCCCGTTTTTGATCACCCCACAGGTGAGCCTTCGCCCGAAACTTGGCCTTACCTTCGCCGTGCCGCTCCCAAAAGAGCGGCACATTCGCTTTCGCCGCCTCCGTGTCGAATGACAACATAGTGTCGGAGCGCTGACCCTTCGAGTTGCAATAGTGGTAATGCCAGCCTTTTTGATGGTTATCGCGAGCGAGTTTGTTTCTGTCGTCTAGGCCGATGATGAGCTTCATCGCCAAAGGATCGTGCTCGACCGATGTTAGGGGCACAGTTTCAATAAGCTCGATGTGCCCGCGCAAAATCGGATACGCCCCATGCACTACATGGATCGCTACACTAGGAGCACCGGCAGGTGCGAATCCTGAAGTCTCACGGTGCGGGTCGACCTTAGTTAGTATTTTGATTACCCGTCTTATTTCCTGGCAATCCATCGCAAAAAAAGCAGAAGACTCGCTCTCCTCCCAAACCGAGCCAAGGACCTCCTCTGCATAAGCTCTGCTCGCGTATATCGGCCGAAGGTTAGCCGGGGCGACCATCGCTCCCACCGTAAGTAATAGCTCAGTTGTAAACCGCGTCTCTTCAGCGATGCGGGATTCCTCTCGATACGCGCGGGGCAGTCTACTGAACTCGAAGTCAGACAGATAATCCATGACGGTATGCTCGAAAATGCAGAAGGACCGATACGACCGTGCAATCGACCGTGCAGCCCTTCACCGTGCACGGTCGCTGCACAGTAAGGTGCACGGTCGTGCTGCACGGTTCGTGCACGGTCGGATGCACGGTCGTTCTCTAAGATTATCAGCCACTTAGTCTGACCGTGCAATGACCGTGCAGTAACCGTGCACGCATTTTCCCATCAACCGTGCAGAGGCTCTCCCCCTTAAGGGGGAGACTGCACGGTGGGCTGCACAGTGGGAGGAGTTGTCTTGCAGCCGCGGGCCGTTTCGAAGAGCCGAAGGTTGCAAATCTGTAACGTCGGAATGTGTCACAGACGGCATCGCTCGGCCGTTATGTCTCTAGGAGCCGCCCTCGAATGGGGCGTTCGATCTCCCGGGGCGGTTGGGCAAAGGCCGCGCCACTAAGTCACCCCGCCGTCCCCATCGTTATGAGACGGCCGCCTCTGTCGAGTTGCTCCCATTTGGGCGCAAAACGGATGCCGACAGGGCAGGCAGGCTTCCCGCCCGCACGCCGCCTCCAAACCGGCGCGACAGGACGGGCGGTCGTAACGACCGGTGACGGTCGGCCAGCACGGCGCCCTGCGCTGTCGCGGACGATTGGGAGACCTGAAGCGACGGTCAGACAAGGCGTGCTCCAAGAAATTCATTCGGGAGGGTCGCAAGGGCAATCGGGGCCTGACCTACACCCGGAAGCGCCGCGCTTGGGGCCGAAAGAACCTCGGGGTCACTGAGCGCGGCGCGCACCATTCGAGATTACAGACGTGAAGCTCGATGGCGTTTCGCGGATCGAAGCCAAGGTGGTTCAGCTTGGCATCGCAGCGGAGGAGTTCTAGTGGAGCGCATTCAATACGCCCCGAGGCAAGGCGCGACCTATGAGCCGTCACTAGACATCCTGGTCCCCGCACTCGCCCGGCTGCGCGAGTGTAGGAACTCGATTGATGTCCTGGTGCTGATCGACTCGTTGCCGGATATGATCTTGCCCGGCTTGGCTTATGTCGCTTCGCGTCGACAGCACATTCCGAGCGATGCGGTCCAGGCTGTCGTGACGTACTGCGGGCCGACGTTCCTAGAACGGTGCTTGGGGCGCAAACGTTCGCAAGAGCTGTTGAAGCGCTATCCGAAGCGGGCAGCATGTGCCGGTCTCGTTAGGTATGACGCCTAGACTTGTTAGATTCGTAACCTACACCTAACACCTAACACCAAACGACAATCGCCCTCGAAATAAATGCTTTGACGGCGATTGTTCCGCTTGCGACAGAGAAGGCGTATCATCGTTCGGGGCAAGTGCAATGCAACTGATCGCTACACGACGTTACGACGATTGGCATCCAGTCACGTTGGAGCCGTTCGATCTCGAAGACCGCATGTACAGAAAGCCAGATGGCTCGTTTGTGCTTATAGTCGCAGGGCCACTGCCCGGAGATCCTGCAATCGAACAGTCGTACAGTCTATCAAGTGTGTTTGAGTGGTTGAGCGAGTGCACATGGCAAATCGAGAGGGCAGTGATCGTCAACGAGTCGACGCGTTGCCGCTCGATCTGATGAGGCTCATGGAGCTAGTCGTCACCCGGCACGTATGGGCGCGGGGCTTAAGCGCGGAGCAGATGCAGGCGAAGCTTGCGTCTGCGCTAGATGAAGGCCGCAGTCATCTTGTCAGTGTTAGGAATGGGAAAGGCGGGCGCTTGGATATCGAGTTCAGCCCCGAGCTAGGTGACGTTGGACGGGCGTTTGCAGAGGCCTCGAAGTCCGCCCCAAACAACCGGCCGAATTGAGGCGCCATGAGCCCGCTTGATCGGCTGCCGCCCGATCTGCCGATTTCGCTGAAGGCTGCTTGTGAGATCATGTTCGCGGGCGCCATCACGCCCGCGACCCTCAAAGCGGAGCATGGGCGGGGCAACCTTGAACTTTTCAAAATCGGTCGGGCGCACTTCACGACGCGGCGGCAAATAGAAGCGATGATAGAGAAGTGTCGGCAGGCCCCGCCTCACCGTAAGACTCACCCGGAGGGCAATTCGGATGAAAGGACAAGGGCTGCTCACGCGCACGCCGCCCTGGTTGCGTTGCGCTTGACTTTGAACAGAGTCAAGGCGCCTAAGGATTAGGACGTTCAGGGTGTGGCTAGGATAGGGTCAAGGCTGGGTCGGCATCTGCGCCTTTAGGGGAAACGCAGCTTCATGCTGCAAAACTCTGGAGCTTGGTGCGTCGAGAGTAGCTCGCAGTGCCGCATCGTTTGCCAACTGCTGTCGGAAGGCATCGACCTCGCGCGTCAAAGTCAGGAATGAGACGCACATCTCTTTCAGTTCTTTCTGAGTGTAGAAGCCATTTCGCGTCGTAACATCGTCTGGGAATTCCGCGATATTATAGATGCTTTCTCCGACTACGAATTCGCTCCTTCCAATCGGCCCGTGGCGACATACTAGACCATGAGCAACAGCATTCCGTGATCCGCTTCGTTTTCGAATCCGACGAAGCAGATCATTCCAACTTGCCTTTTGTTCCTCGGAGCAAAAGAAAGAAATTAGCGCGTTCACCACGCCCAACTTCATGTCGAATGTTCTCACGGCGTAGAAGGCAACGGAAGCGGCGTCCGCCCGAGAGGGACGAAAGAACAATAGATAGAGGTCAGCAACAACGTGCTCGACACCTTGCCAACTTGCCAACACGTTACCCATCAGCGTCAGAAGCTCATTGCCGCTCTTGGCCTCCTGGGGGGAAAGTTCGCTCATACTAATTATCCAGAATAACTGTTGAACCTGCCGTGCCTCACGCCTCGAATGTACCCGTGCGACACGCGCTCTTCCATCTCGCGCTCTAAGAACTCGTTCGCAATCAACAGGGCCTTCACAGCTTCGCGTGCGTCACCGCCGCAAGCTGCTATGGCCTGATCGGCAGCCGCATCTAGGCGTGCCGCGTCGGATACCTCCGGCGCAGGCGTTTCGGGTTGTGGGTTGCTCATGTTGACCGGTCATCATGTTCCCATTATGTTCTAAGCAAGTCAAGGTTGATCGCGTGCATTGTTGGCTAAGCAAGGACTGAGGATGCCGGATACCGTAACGATAAAGGGCGCGTGTCGCGGATATAAACGGGGCAACACCTTCGAACTCACGAATGGGCAGGTATGGGAGCAGACGAGCCCCGAATATCAGTACCAGTACGCTTATCGACCTGACGCCGAACTAGATGCCTGGGGATCGCGAGGAAAGCTGAAAATCGAGGATATGGATGAGTGGGTCGACGTCAAGAAGATCAGCTAACGATCATCTGCCTCCACATTGGCTTTCGTTACGATAGCTCTTGTCTGTTCCGCTTTGGCTGGCCCGGCGTTGGCCGTTGGTCTCATTGGGCAGGCCAGCATCATTGACGGCGACACGCTCGAAATCCATGGCTCGCGTATTCGGCTATGGGGCATTGATGCGCCCGAAGCCTCGCAGCTCTGCTGAGGTGAGGACAGCTTGCCGTATCGGTGCGGAGCGAAGGCCGCGAATGAGCTGGACGGCTTCATAGCCGGAAAGGTTGTTAGCTGTGAGCCCGTGAGCCGTGATGTCTATGGGCGTACAGTCGCAAGGTGTTCGGTGAATGGAAGCGACTTGGCCGAATGGCTAGTGGACAGTGGGCTTGCGTTCGATTGGCCGAAATACTCTAAGGGAAAGTACGAAAAGGCGCAGCGTGAAGCGCATAGAATTGGGCGTGGCGTGTGGGCTGGAAGCTACGTTGCCCCTTGGTCCTATCGGGGGTGCGTCGAGCAGGGCGGAAGACCGCGCGAGTGCTCGGACGACGCGAACGCGCACCGTTAAAACCGGGGGGTAGTAATGCGGGGCTCAATTTTGATTGCTAAGTTGGTGTGTTCGGTGGCTGTATCGGCGCTCCTGACCGATTTTGCACATGCGCAGAGCCAGCCGACAACAGGCATCATTTACAATACTTCCGAATGGTCAAGCCTCCAATACGAGTGCCATCTTCGATCCGGTGCAAACCTAGACTGCGATATGACGCAGGCGTCCGTGCGCCGCCAAGGTGGAGGCAAAAAGCTTCAAGAGGAAATCTCGAAAGCTCTTGCGCAACTAAAGACGGAGAAGCCCATCAAGCCAGAAGAGTGCGCACAATGGGAGCAGGCAATTGAGAAGATAAAGAATCCGAAGCCTGCTGATGAGGGCTATGCACAGCTCAGCTCCATGGAGCCGCCGGCCAAGCAAGACTTGCTCAAAACGATGAGCACGCTAGTAGAGTTCTGTAAGAATCCGAACGAGCAGACAATGACGAGGCTGACAACGCTGAACTTCGAAAGGGAAGCGCGCACCTGCATTGTTGGGACGAACAGTTTTTCGTTGCAATTCAAGCGAGTTCCTGGCTCGCAAACGTGGGCGTCTAACACCGGTCCCGATGGTCTTTGTGGGGTGGTGACGGTCGCGCGCTTAGAGCCTGACCCTAAGTCCCCGAACTTCTACAACTACATACAGAAGAAGGTCGTAACGATTCCTTCTGCTAACTTTGGTAGCATGAAGTGCGCAGACGTGATTGAGCAGGGCGAGTACAAATTCGTTTGGCAGTCGCGAGACATCTACGCCAAGTGCGATTACATCAAGTTCGGCTTCTGATTAAGGATTCGAAGCACGGAAGATTTCCGTACCTGCCGACATTGCGAAGTAAAGATATGGTTGCCCCTCCGAGAACAGCCGCCATCTAGAGGAAGTATGATCAAGCAGATTGATGGTCGAAAACTGTATCATCTGACCGAGACGAAGCCGTACAAGCAAGCACTTTACAAGGGGCAAGTCCTCAACGTTGGAGCGGAGTACACACCGTACTTTGGCTTTTACGAGGGGGCTCGCACCTATCCAGTTACTCTGGAAAACGGGGCTACGGTCCAGGTGCCCGCGGTCAAGTTCCTAAAGCAGGTTCAGGCCGGAAACATCAATTGTCAGATATTACCCACAATTGCGGCTGAGGTCGCACAACACTACGTCATGCTGTGCCGCGAGCTAATTATGGAGGAAATTCGGCTCGCGGAGTTTAGCGGCGAACCGCCGTCTCGTCAGCGCTGCCTATACGCCTGCGAATCGATTGATGAGGCCCGTTATTGGAAGCAGTTCGTTGGCCTCGGCAGCACAATTTGCGAGCTGACTTGCAGGGGGACGACTGCTCGGGTCGACGCCAGTCTGCTTTTAGGTGATAGCGAGCCGCTTTCCGTCACCAAAGATCGGGCACGCAAGTATTGGAGAGGCGAAGCGAGTGACACGCCTCAGTGGGAAACTCTGTTTGTTGGGGAGGCGGAGGTAACCGGTTTCGGCCTGTAAGGGCGGAGTTTAATCGCAAACAATCTTGCAAGCTTCACGCGCGCCTAGAGGAATCTTGCAGAGCGTGATGTCGCTGAACTTATCAGTTTGAATTGTCTGCATCTTCCCGTCACCTTCTACTATCCGGCACGCGCTTTGCGTAACGATCTTGACCGCTCCGACTGTGCGGCTGCAAGAAATATGGCTTTGATATACGGTCCCTTCTCGGAAATAGCGGCCCATGCTCACATTGTCGAGCAGGCCCATATACTGCGGCGTCCATTTCTCCAGAGGCGCGACCATCGGCGCTTCAGGTACTGTATTTGGGCATTGAAGCTCACGAGAGAGTGATGCATTTAGCGGTAGTACTGCGAGGGCTATCCCAACAATGACTCTCATCCGGTCGTACTCCATAAGCAGCTCAAAGCCGCTCCTTAGGGCGCAGACATATACCAAACCACTTAATGGGCTGTAATCCGCGCCGAGCACTCCATTTAGAAGGGCGCTAGGATAACTGCTTCCGAACGAGCGAGGCACAAGCGCAAAGATATACCGCCCTCTGAAGTCAGTTGTTAGATCAAGCGGCTCGATCAGCAGCCTTCTCGGCTGTGGTGACTCTGCTTTGCAAGGTGCGGGCAATATATTCCGCGATGAAGTCGACTGCCTGTCGCTTCTCGGCCTGCATATCATATCGGTCGTAGGTCTTTCCGCTGCCGACAATCGCGTGATGCGTGAGTGCCTCCGTTGTGTCGCGCGGAATACCCATAGCGCGTGCCCAGGTCGTAGCTGATCGGCGCGTGTCGTGCGGAGACCATTCGGACATTTTTAGCTTCAGCCGAAGTCGGCGGACTGCTTGCGACAGCGCATGCCGATCAATCGGCTTATCGCCTTTGCCCCGAGTGGACGGGAAGACATACGGACTATCGTCGTACAGCCTTTCAGCCAGCGCCTGCTTGATCAGTTTTACGGCCTCAGCGCTCAGCGGGACTGAATGGGGTTTAGGCCGCTTCATTCGGGAGGCGGGTAGGTCCCAGCGCGGGGCGGGGCCGTCTAGATCGATTAGTTCGTCAAGGCGCATGCCTGAGACCTGCAAGGGGCGTTGTGCGGTCAAGAAGATCAGGCGAACAGCGATGCCCATCGCGACCGAAAACACGGCGTCGGGCGGCGTGACGAAGGCAGGCCAAACGGCCCTCAGCTCATCGTCGTTCAGAATGCGGTCTTCCTCCCGCTCTTTTCCGCCAACCTTGGGGATGCGGGCGAGGGGGTTGATGATTGTTTCGTCTTCGAGGTTGGCCCAATTGTACATGGTGCAGATTGACGCCTGGGTCTTATTGGCGTTGCGCACCGAGGTCGCGGCGAGCCCTCGAAGGAAGACGACCAGCTCTTTGCGGGTGATGGTGGATACGATCCGGGGACCGAATTCGGCCTTCGCCCGCTTCAGGACCCACTCGTCATCCTTCCACGATTTCTTGCGGGGTTTAGCGTATTCAGTGACGTAGCGGTCCGCCAGCCGATTGAAGGTCAGCTCATCGGCACCCACCGAGGCCTCTGTAGCCTCTCGCTGCGCCTCTGCAACAGGGTTGCGGCCCTCGTGCAGGTCAGCGTATCGGCGGTTAGCCGCGATCACTGCCTGCGCCAGCGTCATGAGAGGGTATTCCCCGAGGGTGATGCGCTGCATCTTCCCGTGACGCTTGAAGCGAAAGCAGAAGGTCTTTCGAGAAGCGGTCACCCGGATCGCCAATCCCTTGCAGGCGTCGTCCTTGACCTCGAAGCGCTCAGCCCCTTGGGCTTTGAGCGAGGCGATGTAACGGTCGGTAAAACGGGGCATCGGATTCCGGCTCCGGGGTTCGGCGCGCGGTTTCCCCGGGAAACTTTTGCACCAAGATCGGCTTGTTCGTTCCTGTTCTGTTTAAGACAAGCCTGGAGACGGCGTCAATTAAAGTGCCGTAAGATCAATGCGTTAGATGGACGGCCTTAGATGAGCTAAGACAGCGCTGGATTCTAAATTTTTGGGATTTCGATTCCGAGGGTCGGAGGTTCGAATCCTTCCGAGCGCGCCAGTCCTCCGTTGTTCTAGATATGTTCCGGAGCGGCGTTGATGCCGGATCACGGTCGCGGGGCCTGCGGCGTCAATCAGCCTGCCGGGACACCGCTTCGCCGGCCGCGTGCCAGCGTGTCGGAGGGAGCCTCGTGGAATATTGCGCGGTAGGCTGCGGCAAATTCACCGAGATGGTGGAAGCCGTGGGCGCGTGCGCAGGTGGCGACGGTGACGCCGCCGCCCTTGAGCAGGCGGACGCGAGTCGCCCACAGCCTTTTCAGGCGAATGTACTGGTGTAGGCTCATGCCGCGCACCTTGCCGACGGCGCCGCCGAGCGTCCGGATCGAGACGCCAAACTCCCGGGCGAGATCGGCTGTATAGATCGGCGCGGTGGGATAGGCCGCGATGTAATCGTCGATGTGCTGCACGAGCTTGATCGCTCGCCCGCCCTGGACCGAGGTGCTCCGATCTGGGATCGAATCGATCCGGAATAGATCGTCGAGCGCGAGCAGCAGGCCTTCCTGGAGATGGGCCGCAACCTCGGTGGCTTCGAACAGGCGCGGCTGCATTGACGCGGTGCGCAGGATATCGAGCAGGAGTTGTCGTGTGTGCAGCAGGGCGGGCCGGTTCGCGACATGGACCCGCAAATCGTCGACGTGGTCAAACCAGCCCCGGTCTCTCAGCGCCGGGGAGAAGATGATCATGGCATGATGATTGGTCCGCGGCTCGACGAAATGGCATCCATCGTTGCCGCGGAGCGCTACGAAGAAGCGGGCGTCGAGATCCACTCCCTTGAAGTTGACCTGAAGGTCGTCGGTCATGGACAGGATCACCATCCCGCCCGGCATGCGATAGGCGGTGTCGAGGATGCGCGCGAACGATCTCATCATGATGATGCGGCACGCCGGCAGGGAGACGACGGCGCGGGCCGCCGCGAAGCTCGGGATGTCGAGCGGAATGCTTCTCGCATCCTCCATCATCTCGATCGGCCGAAACGCGTCGACGTCGGAAAAGCCGATCAGTTGAAGGGCGGAGGATGGGGCGAGTTCGTCGAACAACATGGTTCTGACCGGCGCTGAAATAGGACAATCAAATGAACGTCGATGCACCATCAATGGCGAAACATCGCGTTTCAGTAAACCGGATTCCAGGCCGTAGTATTGCGGACATCATGCCATGAAGTCCGCCGGATCAACGCCACCGTCAACGTTCCCGCTGCCGTATACGCGCGTGACGCGCGAAAGGCGCAAAGCTCAGTCGCTCGTGTCTGCTGCATCCCCGAATGCGTCTACACGTTCATGCCTGACAGCATTGAAAGCATGACGAATCGGCCGATTTCATCTTTGATCTAGATCAGATCGGTAATGGCTCCAAGCCGATGGCAGCCGCCAAGACATGATCCCGCAAAAACGAAGGGGCCCGAGGGCCCCTTCAAACGTCACCAGCGGCGATAGCCGCGATAACCGTAATGGCGCGGACCGTAGTACCGTGGACCACCGTAATAGCGCGGCGGCCCATAGTACCGTGGGCCGTAATACGGCCGCGGCCGGTAGTACCCGTAGTAGTTCGGGCGCCACCAGCACTGCCCCCAGGCGTTGCAGACCATGCGGACCTGCTCGACGCCGGAGACCTGCGGTATCGCAGGCGCGGGCGCGATGGGCATGGCGGATGCCGCCGACGATGCCGCGAGGGCGCCGAACAGGGTCGCGGCGACGAGGCCAGTCTTGAGATTCATGATGTCTTCCTCCACTTACGCGATGCAGGATATCGAAGTTGTTCTGATCAAATTGTGGCGGAGCCGAAATGTAATACTGATGAATAGACCTTCAGCGAGCTGGCCCGGCCCAACCCGCCAGCTGGCTTGGCCGTAGAGCAATGCCGTGCCTTAGACGTTGATCCTGCGCAATTCGCAAGTCTGCCTTGGCTTTAGTGTTGCCGATATGGCAGCGGCGTGGTGCCTGCTGCCGGACAAGGTGAGCTGGATGCGAGTCATTCCAAATCTGTCGATCTCGCCGGAGAAGGTCTTCTTCGTCATCTCGAAGTCGCGCCGGTCCGACAGCGAAGCGGCCGGAAGCGGAGTCATCCCGGACTCCGGTGACGACGACATGAGCTACGGCCGCGGCGGCCGCGGCGAAACCACCGATCGTGCGGAGCTTGCGGGCTTCATCCGCGATCTCAATGTCGACGAGCAGATTGATCTCGTGGCGCTGACCTGGCTCGGCCGCGGCGACGGCGATCTCTCCGATTGGCGCGAACTGCGCGCTCAGGCCGCACAGGCGCACAACCCGCGCACGGCCTCCTACCTGATCGGCACGCCCATGCTCGCCGATTATCTGGAAGAAGCGATGGCGCAATTCGGCGAGTCCTTCGAGGAATTCGAAGAGCAGCTCTGATGCCGAAGCGGCATCTGCAAGTGTCAAGGAGAAGTTGTGATGAACAAGATGAGAATGGAAAAGGGTGACTGGCTGGTCGTGTGCGACGGGCGCAAGGCGCTGATTCTGGAGAATCTCGGCGACGACAAGTTTCCGAATCTCCACACCAGAGAAGTGCATGAGCAGCCCAACCCCTCGACCACCGCGCAAGGCAGCGATGCGCCGGGCCGATTGCACCCGGCGGCCGGCGGGGCGCGCAGCTCGGTCGAGCAGACCGATTGGCACGATGAGGCCGAGCGCGCCTTCTTGCGGGGACTGGCCGGCCGTCTCGATGCTGCCGTCAGCTCCGGCGAGACCAAGGCCCTGACCATGGTGGCCTCACCGCGCGCGCTCGGCATGATCCGCGCCGATTATTCGGACGTCGTGCGCAAGGCGCTTCAGGGGGAGGTCAGCAAGGATCTCGTCAAGCTGCCGGTCTACGAGATCGAGAAGCAATTGCTGCTGTCGGGCGCCGCGAAATAGGGCACCCGCAGAGGGCGCGGCGCCTCAGTGGCAGGGGTGCCGCCGGCCGTCCTGGCCGATATAAGCGGCCGCGCTGCGATAGCAGGAGTTGGTCGACGGACCGTCGTAATAGGCGAAGGTGCCGGGGGTGATGCCGGGTCCGTAATTGTGCAGGTAGCTGATCGGGTAGGGCAGCGCGTTGGCATAGGAGCGGTGGTGCCGGTGATGTCCGTGCGCCTCCGCAAGGCCAGGGGCCAGGATTGCAGCCGTCAGGGCCGCAACCGCGGCTACAAGCGTCAACTTGCTCATCTCGATTCTCCAGAACCCGCTCGAACAGATCAGCTATTTATAGCAATTTCGAGCGGTGAGGCATCGCTGCGGAGGCTCGAAATCATGGCCAGTCCCGCAGATTTCCGGGTGGGTGTGACAGAATTGCCGGACATGCGGTCGAAAGCTGCCCATTTTTGGCCTTTTCGGGATGCTTAACGGATTCCCCACACAAGTATGACCAAAGAGTATTCTGGTAAGAATCCTGTCGCCGGCCCCAGGGATCATTTGTGGGTCCTTCGAGGCCGGTTCATTCCTGAAGGCCATCGCCGTTACCTCGCCATGCGCATCACGCTTCTGAGCCTGCTGTTGCTCTCCTTCGCTGCCGCTACGCCCGCGCGGGCCGAACTGCACATCACCCGCGACCATGGCGGCTATGTCGAGGAGTACAAGGCCAAATACAAGCGCGTGCGCGAGAAAGGCGAGCGCGTCATCATCGACGGCATCTGCAATTCGGCCTGCACGCTGGTGCTCGGCATCGTGCCGATGAACAAGATCTGCGTGACGCCGCGCGCGAGCCTCGGCTTCCACCAGGCCTATTACGACAAGGCGTTCACCTTCGGCATCAAGGTCACCAGCGCCGAAGGCACCTCCGATCTCATGTCCTACTATCCCGACAAGGTGAAGGACTGGATTCGTCGCAATGGTGGGCTCACCACCGACATGAAGAAGATCAAGAACGGCGTCGAGCTCTGGAAGATCATCAATCCCTGTCCGGAAGAGTGGTGATCAGCTGAGCCAGGCCGCTGTGATCCGCCGCAGCGCAGCATCGTCCGGATGAAATTCGCATTGCCGCATGGCCTCCACTGAGGCAATGAGGGCGGCAATGAACCATAATCAAGAAAACCTGACCGCCCGCGCCGCGCCGATCCTGTTCGTCCTGCTCTGGAGCACCGGATTCATCGGCACCAAATACGTCGTCAACAATGCCGATCCCTTGACCTATCTCGCCATCCGCATGGCGATCGTGGTTGGCCTGATGGCGATCATCGCAGGGATCGCGCGGCCGAAATGGCCCGACCGGATTGGCATCGCGCACAGCGGGGTCGCCGGCATTCTCGTCCACGGCTTCTATCTCGGCGGCACCGCCATCGCGATCGCGCATTCGATTCCGGCCGGCCTGTCCGCTCTGATTCCGGGACTGCAGCCGATCCTGACCTCGACCATCGCCAATCGCTGGCTCGGCGAGAAGGTGACGCCGGTGCAATGGGCCGGCCTCGTCCTCGGCCTCGGCGGCGTCGTGCTGATCCTGCACAACCGTCCCATGACCGGCGAAGCCGGGCTCGGCTGGCTTGCCTCGGTGGTCTCGCTGATCAGCATCACGCTCGGTACGCTCTATCAGCGCCGCTACTGCAACAACATCGACTGGCGAGCCGGCAATCTCGTGCAATACGTTGCCGTCACCATTTTCTTCGCGATCGGGGCATTCCTGTTCGAAGACCGGGTGGTGCACTGGACACAGGAGTTCGTGCTCGCGCTCGCCTGGCTCGCTGTGGCGCTCTCGATCGGTTCGATCGGGCTGTTGTACTGGCTGATCCGCCACGCTGCAGCAACCTCGGTCGCGAGCCTGTTCTACCTCGTGCCCGCCGTCACCGCGCTGATGGCCTATCTGCTGTTCGGCGAAAGACTCGATGCGCTGGCGATTGCCGGCATGGCGATGTGCGCGGCGGCGGTGTTCGTCGTCAACCGGCGCTTCTAAAGCGTGATGCGATTAGGATGAGTCGTCATCTCGCTTTAGGTTGTTGTTTAAGCATGATCTTTTCGGAAAACCGCCGTGCACTTTTCCGGATCATGCTTTAGGCGGACAGGGCGGGGGGTCGGAATACATCCCTGCTGAGCAGGGCACGTTCGCCGTCAGCTGGACCGGCGCGGCGATCGGGCAGGTCTCCAGGCGCGTGTCCACTCCCGGAGACCTGTTCTGAGCGTCGTGATCAGCGCTTCGCCTTCTTGGCTTTCTTCTTCTTGACGGCTTTCTTGGCGGCTTTTTTCGCAGATTTCTTGCCGGCCTTCTTCACGGTCTTCTTGGCCGCTTTCTTCGAGGATGTCTTCGCCTTCTTGGCCTTCTTCTTGGCTTTCTTCTTGGACGTCTTCTTCGGGCCTACTTTCTTCGCGACCTTCTTGGCGGCTTTCCTGACTTGCTTGACGGCGTTGACCGCCGCGTCCTGGGTCGCATCCACGGCGCTGGTGATCGTGTCCATCGCCTGTTCGGTGATCGGCTTTTCGTCGTCCATATCGTCCCCCGCGGTTTGACAGGAGCGATGACGATAGCGGGTTTCGAAATTGTGTCAAAGCATCGCTCAACCTCTGCGGATCTGTGCGTAGGCGGCGAGCGCACGCTCGCGCCCCCTGGCATGATCGACGATCGGCTGCGGATAGGTCTTGCCGAGCGTGACGCCCGCGCTCGCAAGCTCGATCGGCGTTGCCTGCCAGGGCTGGTGGATCAGCTTGGCCGGCACGTTCTTCAGTTCCGGCACCCAGCGCCGAACGTAGGCGCCATCCGGATCGAACTTCTCGCCCTGAAGCACCGGATTGAACACGCGGAAATAGGGCGCAGCGTCCGCGCCGCAGCCGGCGACCCACTGCCAGTTGGCGGGATTGCTGCCGGGGTCCGCATCGACCAGCGTGTCCCAGAACCAGGCTTCCCCCTCGCGCCAGTCGATCAGCAGGTGCTTGACCAGGAAGGAGGCGACCACCATCCGTACCCGGTTGTGCATCACGCCGGTGTGCCAGAGCTCGCGCAGACCGGCATCGACGATCGGGTAGCCGGTGCGCCCGCGCCGCCAGGCAGCGAGCGCCTTGCTATCGCGCGTCCACGGGAAGCCATCGAAGTTCGTCTGCAGGTTTTCGGTGGCGAGGTCGGGATGGTCGTGGAGGAGGTGGCGGCAGAATTCGCGCCAGCCGAGCTCACTCAGAAATTTTTCGATGCCCGGCTCGAGCGCCGGATCTTCGGCCACCGCGAACCGCGCAGCGTGCCACACCTGGCGCGGGCTGAGCTCGCCGAACCTCAAGTGCGGCGATAGCCGTGAGGTGCCGTCCCGGTCCGGGCGGTCGCGGTCGCCGACATAGCCGCGTGCGGTGTGCTTGAGGAAGTCGCGCAGGCGCTCTCGTGCAGAGGATTCCCCCGGGGTCCATGTTTCGCGCAGGCCTTCGGCCCAATCAGGCTTGCTCGGCTCCAGTCCCCAACTCTCCAGTCCGTCCCCGGCGATCTTCGACGCCGGGCCCAGTTGCCTCGGAGCCGGCAGCGGTTTTGGTGGATCACCAAGCGACAACGCGCGCCGCCAGAACGGCGTGTACACGCGCAAGCCCCGGCCCTCCTTGTTGCGGATCGCCGAGGGCGGGACCAGGAGGTCGCCGGGGAAGCTTTGCGAGCCCACGCCGAGCCTGACCAGTGCTGCTTCGAGTTGTCGCTCGGCTGCCCGATGCGGCGCCTGCGCGATCCCATTCCAGTAGACGCCGCGGGCGCCGATCTCGCGCGCCAATTCGGCGATGACCGTGGCCGCCGCTCCCCTGCGCAGGACGAGCGATCCGCCGCGCACGGCGATCGCGGCACCGAGCGCCCGCAGCGATTGCGCCAGCCACCAGCGCGCCGCGCCGCCCGGCGATCGCCCGACGCTGTCGTCGAGGACATAGAGGCAGACCACCGGCGCACCGGTTTTCACCGCGGCGTGGAGGGCGGGGTGGTCGGACAGACGAAGGTCATCGCGGAACCAGACGATGACCGGCTGCGGGCTTGGCATAGTCGGGAGCGCATCTCGCTGAGCAGGTTCTCAATATACGAGACACACGAGCAAAGTTTCATCAGCAGATCATCCCGAGGATACGGACCCCGGGATGATGCTCGCCGATCAAGCCGAAATCACTTCGGCTGCGGCACGATGCGGAGGTAGGGTTTCGGCTCCTTCCAGCCCTGCGGGTAGATCGTCTTGGCCTCGTCGTTGGAGACCGAACCCGCGATGATGACGTCATCGCCCTGGGTCCAGTCGGCCGGGGTCGCGACGCGATGCTTGGCGGTGAGCTGGAGCGAGTCGATGACGCGCAGGATCTCCTGGAAGTTCCGCCCCGTGGTCATCGGATAGACCAGCACCAGCTTGATCTTCTTGTCCGGCCCGATGATGAAGACGTTGCGGACGGTCTGGTTGTCGGCGGCGGTACGCTTGAGGGGATCGCCCGAGATCGCGGCCGGCAGCATGCCGTAGAGCTTCGAGACGTTGTAATCGGTGTCGCCGATCATCGGGTAATTCGGCGCGGCGCCTTGGGTCTCCTTGATGTCTTCCGACCATTTGGCATGGTTGTCGACGGGATCGACCGAGAGCCCCATTAGCTTGACGCCGCGCTTGTCGAATTCCGGCTTCAGCCGGGCGAGCGCGCCGAGCTCGGTCGTACAAACCGGCGTGAAGTCCTTCGGGTGCGAGAACAGGAGCGCCCAGCTGTTGCCGATCCAGTCGTGAAACTTGATCTTCCCTTCGGTGGTCTCGGCTTCGAAGTCGGGTGCGGTAGCGCCGATCGGAAGTGTCATGATTTTACCTCATCGCATTGAATTTACTGGAAGATTCTTCTCTGGCCGTCGTCCTCAGTATAGGGCCCTTACAAGGCCAAGTGAACGACAACTGAACCGGCTCAAGTAAAATGTGAATTCCTTCCTTGAAGGGCCGATTTCCGGGCAACTTATTGTTACAGCGGCACCTGCGTCGAAACATCCCCATCCGGGGTCAGACGGTCTCGCTCGCCCCGATAAAGCCTTTTATGACTTCCATCACGCTCGCCCGGCGCGTCCCGGAACCAAAATGGTCCTGACAGCGACCAATTGGCAACCATCTAGAAAAGTCGCGATCCCCGTATCGAATCGTTAACCACCCCTTTACGCCGGCATGAAAATGCTGGCCGGTCAGAAGAAATCTGGAAGTGAACTATGTCTGCCGCTGTGCCCAAGTCCGCTGAGAAGTCTGTTGAGTTGCCGTCCCTCGAACCGTCCTGCCGCGATACCGCGGCTCATGCACTCTCCATCGTGCGGGACGGCGTGATCACGGGCGAAGGCCCGACCACCAGGGGCCGTGTCCACTTCTCCCGCTCGCTCGATGCCGATGACACCGCCTGGTGCCTGCGCATCCTGACCGCGACCGCCGTCAACGACCAGCCGGTCAGCCGCGCTGAAGCCGAAGTCCTGTTCGAGATCAACGAGGCTGCGACCGAGCGGACCGATGGCGGCCGGTTCGACGACCTGCTCGCCAAGGCGGTTGCCCACTACGCGGCGAGCGCCTCGGGCTTGAAGGTGCCGCCGCGGAGCGTGGCTCTGTCGGCCGACACCGAGATCGAGAGCTGGGCGCCGTCCTATGCCTCCAAGGTCAACAGCGAGATGCTGGAGTGGATCGCCGGCCAGATGCGCGGCAAGCGCCAGAACAACCGTCGCCTGATGGCGATGGTGGCGACCTTCGTCGGCGCCACTGCGCTGCCTCTGGCGGGCCAGTTGCCGAACGTGTTCGACATCGGGATGTAAGAAACTGGGCATGTAAGATTTGTGCGTCACTCGAGGACGCGAGAGAACGGCGGGGTCATTTCCCCGCCGTTTTTTGTTTGCCGGCTTCAGGCTCGAGCCCGAGCGTGCGGCCGGGGAAGCCGGCGGCATCGAAATAGCGCTGGCTGCCGACGCGCTGGAAGTTCAGCACTGTCATCAGGCCGCCCTCGGCGGGCTTCGACTTCAGCGTGCCGACATGAGCCTTCGGCACGATGCCGTTGGGCATGGCCTCCGACATCACGCGGCCGATCAGGCCGCCGTTCTGCGAGCCGCGCAGGCCCATCAGCCGGGCGGCCGTCATGCCGACGTCGGCATTGCTGACCGGAATCTCGTCGACATAGCCCGCCTTGAAGTCCGGACCGATCGCGGCCATGAAGTTCATGGTGTCGCCGCGGCTGAAGCTGCCATGCATGCCCTGGCCCTGGCGCAGCACGGTATCGGCGACCTGCACCGAGCAGTTGGTCGGCGCCTCGCCGCAATGGCTGGCGTAGGAGCGGAAGTTGACGACGATCGACGGCGTCGGCGTCGCCGATTTGCCGCGCAGGTTGATGCTCGACAGCGGCAGCGTCCCGGGGAAGCGGCCGAGCGAGTCCTCGACGAACAGGCCGGAGACGTAGTCCTGTTCGAGCAGTGCCTTGATCGTCTTCGCCGCCAGCTTCTTGTCCTTGTTCGGCAGATAGATCAGATCTGAGCCGCCATTGGTGGCGACGACGAGATCGGGCTTGGTGGGATCCTTGCCGAGCACGCCGTTGCCGGCCCTGGGATGCCTGTTGCCTTCGACCTTCGCGTTCTTGTCGTTGGGATCGAACAGCGGCAGGTCGAGCGCCTTCGCAAGGTCGAGGGCCAAGAAGCCCATCGGCAAGAAATCCTTCGACGTGTCGTCAAAGCTGACCTTGGCCGAGGGGCTCGACTTGCTCTCCTTGGAGATGGTCGAGAAGCCGTGATCTGCGGAGACGATGATGTTGGTCGAGGCCGCGAGCCCGAGCTCGTCGAGCGCCTTCCGGAGCTGGGCGAGGTTGGTGTCGGCGTTCCTGATGCCGGCCATCGAGGTCGGCCCGTTGATCCCGGGCATGATCTGGTTGAGGCTGTCGCCGGTATTGTGCTGGCTGCCATCAGGGTCGCGCGACCAGAACACCAGCACGAATGGCTTGTTGCGCGCCTTGAACATCGGCAGCACCACCTTGGTGGCGACGTCGGAGAAATAGGCCTGCTGCGCGACGTTGGCGACCGTCGTGCCCGGCGTCCTGGCATTGCCCGCCTTGGAGTTGTCGCCGCGCGGCGGCGTGGCGAGGGGCAGGCCGGCCTTGGTCAAGGCGGCCTTCACCTCGTCCGACAATGCGACACCGTTCTTGCCGCCGGTGGAATCGTCGAACACGATCGAATGCTGGCCGGGCTTTTCAGGCTTGTCGGTGTGGTCGAATTGGTAGGTCGGGCCGACCTTGCCGATCGCCGCGGTGCTCAGCCCCTTGTCGCGAGCCATCTTCAGAATGGTCTCTTCGTTGAGGTAGTCGCCCTTGAAATGCTCGTCGATGTCGCCGAGCACGGCGTCGTTCTCGATGAAGGGGACGACGGTGTCACCTGCGGGTGCGGAGATGTAATTGGTCCAGATCGTGTTGGAGAACACGCCGGTGTCGCCGAGATAGTGGCCGGTCGACATCGCCGAGCCGTTGGCCATGGTGAAAGTCGGGAAGAGCGAATGCGGGTTCTTGAAGTTGACGCCCTTGTCGCGGACTTCGGCCATCGCCGGCGCCGTCTCCGTTGTGACCTTCAGCGCGCGCAGGCCGTCGGGAATGAATAGGATCAGGTTGCGGGGCGTGTTGTTCTGGGCAGAGGCAAGTCCGGTGGACAGCACTGTCAGCCCGGCGGACAGCAACACCAGTGAACGGCGCATCAATTCTCTCCTGCGGTGAGGCGGCGTGGCCGCGACCTCGGCCCCGGAGCTTCGTTTAGTTTCGCTGGATGACAGTCTTGTTACAAGGCCCATCGCCGCTGCAAGGGCTGGGGAGGGGGCGATCACTCTGTGTCCCGGACGCGCTGCAACGCCCCAAGCGTTGACGGCACCCGGCAGGGCGCGCCGATGACAGGCTCCGTGAAGCAATCGAGAATCCCGCAGCGGAAAGACTCTGGATTGCTTCGTCGCAAGGGCTCCTCGCAATGACGGAGTGCGCGGTTGGCCACCGTTGCTCCTTTAGCTCGCGCCTTCATCGCAGACACACCTTCGTATCCTCGCGGCGCATCTCGCCCGAGCTTTGCTTCGTTGTCTCACCTCAAATGAAAGAGGGCACAGGGAAGACCGGGTGCCGGCCAGGCACCCACGGTCCACTGTGCGAAGGTTGCGCTACGAGAAGCTGCACAGCGGCATACAGGTGGAGCCAAACATCCGGCCTTCCCTGCGCAGTGGTTTGACGGCTTATGTCGTGCTCTCCCCGGGGAGCGATGCACTATTGCCCCCGTCGCCTTGCGGATGACTGACGATGCGAGCCCGGTCGGGCCGCAACGTCACCGCAAGACTTGGCGCACAGACCCCGGGCGCCAGGACCACACGATTTTGCCGTACGCTGATGGCACCGGTCGTATGCGCGACGACCTTGCTCACGGTCTCCCGCCCTGCAAGCCCGTTCGCGCCAACGCCATCTGCGTCCACCGCCGCCCGGCCCGCGTTCGTGACGATCGCGATACGCCCCTCTTCCTTGGGCCGGGTTGCGGCGACACATACGCCGTTTCCGAATTTCGGTAAAGTGGAATGTTTTCGGCGAGGCGCCTTGACCGATGGTTTGGGTGTTTTGCCGTCGGGCAACGCAACGGATTGTGCCCGGAGATTCGCCCCGGTGCGGTCGGCTGCGCTAGCAGCAGGATCGCTGACGCACGAAGGCCCACCGTCCGTTGCGGACGGTGGGCCGCACGTCAAGCAGCCTTACCAGCGATATCTGCCGGTCAGCGTGCCGTTGTTATTCCCGCCAGGGCCGACATCACCCTGCGTCGAACTCGGAGTTGGATGATTGGTGCCGTTGAGTGCGCCATACGGCCCGGCAACGTCCGGATAGTATGCGCGCGGCTGAACCGGTTCATAGGCGGGCGCAGTGCGGTCCCAACCCGCGGACGGTCTGTTCCAGTCGTAGCCCTGCGCCGAGGCGGCGGCAGTGCCCGCGACCAGCGATGCCGTGATCAGACCGAGAAGTTTTGACTTGTTCTGCATTGGAGATGTTCCTTGCTTGTGTGTGGCCAACTTGCTTGTGTGGGGCCAACGGTTGCAATGCGGGAGCGTTCCGGACGCATGGGCCGGGGGCGGTCACCTCCGATCAACTGGTTATGATGCGCCTGCCGCGGAACGAAGTGGCTGAAGTGTAGATGCGAATCCCGGGCGTTCTGCCGCACCATGTTCCCCGTTAATCGCGTGCCTTAACCAATAGTTAAATATATGTTTGCGGGTGGGCGGCAGCCCGGCCTAGCCTCTTGCGGGGAGCCGCTATCGCGAAGCCAAACGAGTGTGGTGCGTATCATGATTGCCAGATCACATGGGGCGCTGTTCGCCTCGCTCAGCGCAGCCGCGCTGCTCCTGACTGCAAGTGACAGTTCTGCCGGACCCGCTGTCGCCGCGGCGCCCGGCGTCGTTGCCACCGTGCCGCCGGTTGGAGCACGTCCGCCGATCGCGCTGGGCGCCCGGTTCCATCGCCGCAGCGCTCCGTGGGTCTATTGGCCGGGCGGCGGCGGCTTCTTGTATGATGGCGCTGGCTACAGCCAACCCTTTGTTGATGCCGCCCAGCCACTCTCCAGCGACGTGCGTTACACCTACACCTACGATGTTCCCTGGGACTGGACGCATCGCTACCCGCCGAACGTCGTGCCGTCCAACCGGCCCTATGTGCCGAGTTGCCCGACGGAGCAGGTGACGGTGCCCGGCCGCGGCGGCAGCGAGCACACCGTCAACATCATGCGCTGCTACTGAAGGGCTTAGTTGGCATTCGACGGATGATCTTTTCGGGAAAGCCGCTTCACGCTTTGCGCTAGCGCGGCCCTTCGGGTCGGGATTATGCTTTAGCCCAGCTCGAAGCTGGTCACGCCGAAGACGCGGTCGAGCCGCAGCGGTACGATCGGCCCCGTGTACATCCGTGCCGTCTCGAACACCGGCTTGAGGCCGAGCGCCTCCGCGAGCGCGATCGCCTCGCGATTGATGGCGGGGACATCGAGGAAGACCTCGCCGCCGCCCGCGCTTCCGACCAGGGCCTGCACGACCACATCCGCTGCCGCGCGGTCGTCGGCGATGAGCGGGCCGATCTTGTGGCCCGTCCGGCACGGACGGATCAGGCCCCATGCCGCGAGCTTGCCCTCGCGCAGCAATGCGCGGCCAATGTGACCTGGTGTGTTGATCCAGGCGCGCAGGAAGGCGCTGCGCGCGGCAGGGAACACGGTGGCGTCATCAGCTTCAACGATTGCAAATGGGATCTTGTCGAGGGTGACGACGCCGGCAGGTGGCCTCGGTGGCGCCGCCACGACGCCGCCATAGCGGATATTGGCGTAAGCGAGCTGGAAGCCGGACCTCTTGTAATTGTCCTGCTGCGCCACGACGCCGTCGAGCCCGATCACGCGCGCGCCTGCATGCGCGATGGCTGCGTTCCAAATGCGCAGGCCATGGCCCGCGCCGCGAAAGCGCTGGCGCACGATGTAGAAGCCGAGGAAGGCGAAGCGGTCGTCGTAATTGACGCAGGAGACGGTCGCGACCGGCTCGCCGTCTATTTCGCCGACGAAAAAGCCTTGCGCATCGGGGACAGCGAAGCAGGCGGCATCGGCAAGGCCCGGATTCCATCCCTCGGCCGCGGCCCAGTCGACGGCGAGGGCGATTTCGTCGGGGCGCAGATTGCGGATCTGCAAATCACTCATCTCGAGTCGCTCATGATGGATGCCTTCGAGCATGGACCTGTCGAGAGGTCTGGCTGTAGAAGGCCTCATGATAGTCCGAGCCTGCGGCTCGCCTCAACACAGGGATGATCGGTCATGGCAGCAGAGAAGGTTGCGCTCGTTACCGCCGGCGGCAGCGGCATGGGGGCGGGGGCCGCGCGGCGGCTGGCCGCGGACGGGTTTCGCGTCGCGATCCTGTCGTCCTCCGGCAAGGGCGAGGCGCTGGCCGCCGAGCTCGGCGGCTGCGGCGTCACCGGCTCGAACCAGTCGAACGACGATCTGAAGCGCCTCGTCGATGCCGCGATGGCGAAGTGGGGGCGGATCGACGTGCTCGTCAACAGCGCCGGGCACGGGCCGCGTGCGCCCATCACCGAGATTACCGACGAGCAGTGGCACGCCGGCCTCGACACCTATCTGCTGAACGTGATCCGCGCGACGCGGCTGGTGACGCCGGTGATGCAGGCGCAGAAGGGCGGTGCCATCATCAACATCTCGACGGCCTGGGCGTTCGAGCCAAGCGCGATGTTCCCGACCTCGGCGGTGTTCCGCGCGGGCCTTGCCGCCTTCACCAAGATCTTCACCGACACCCATGCGGCGGACAACATTCGCATGAACAACGTCCTGCCGGGCTGGATCGACAGCCTGCCGCAGCTGGACGCGCGCCGCGACAGCGTGCCGCTGAAGCGCTACGGCAAGGTCGAAGAGATTGCGGCGACGATTTCGTTCCTCGCTTCCGATGGGGCGGCCTACATCACCGGCCAGAACATCCGCGTCGACGGCGGCCTGACGCGCTCGGTCTGAGGCGGCGACTGCGCCTCCAAAATTACTTAGCTTCTGAGCTAACAATCATTGACGTCGCATGGCAGCGGCGCTATAGTTAGCTTCATGGCTAACCAATCGTCCCGCCTCGACCATGTTTTCGCAGCGCTCGCCGATCCGACGCGGCGGGCGATCGTGATGCGGCTCTGCGATGGCGAGGCGTCGGTCGGCGAGCTCGCCAATCCCTTCGACATGGCGCTGCCGAGCTTCATGAAACACATCCACGTGCTGGAGACGAGCGGGCTCGTTCTTTCGGAAAAGTCCGGCCGGGTGCGCACCTGCCGTCTCAGTCCGGAGGCGCTTGTCGGCGCGGAGGATTGGTTCCAGCAGCAGCGCGCGATCTGGGAGGCGCGGCTCGACCGCTTCGAGGCCTACGTGATGAAGCTCAAGAAAGAGAAGGAGAGGGCGGGCGCAAAGCGGCCGTCCCGAACAACCAAACGGAAAGGTTCCGAGTGATGACCAATTCTGCCAATCCCGCCCTGTCGCAATGGTCGCTTGACCGCGAGATCGTGATGTCGCGCGTGATCGACGCGCCGCGCGATCTGGTATTCGAGGCGTGGTCCGACCCGAAGCATCTGCCGCAATGGTTCGGGCCGAAAGGATTCAAGGTCGAGACCTTCGAGATCGACGTGCGGGTCGGCGGCGTCTGGCGCTTCAACATGATCGGACCCGACGGCACGGTGTATCCGAACCGCATGCGGTTCCGCCGCATCGAGCGACCTTCTCTGATGGAGATGGATCACGGCCTCGACCAGGGTGATGATCCCGGCATGTTCCGCTTCACCGTCACCTTTGCCGAGCAGAGCAACGGCAAGACCGTTCTGATGATGCGCCAGCTGGCCTCGAGCACCGAGCAGCGCGACGGCATGATCGGCTTCGGCGCCGTCGAATACGGCTACCAGACGCTGGACAAGCTCGCGGTGTATGTGGCGGGGATGAAGCGTTAAGCCAGCCGTCATGGCCGGGCTTGACCTCGGCAAGCCCGGCCGTGATGGGGAGAGGCGGTGTGCTCCGCCTCACTCTTTCGCCTCGTCCGTCACGATGTCGCCGAGCTTCTGCCAGCGCAGGCCGTCGAACTGCACCATCTGGAACTGCTTGTTGACCCGATAGTCGGTCGGCGAGGTCGTGACCGAGATCCCCGGCAGCGTCAGGTCGAGCTCGACCTTCTTGAGGTTGGCCGCCTGTCGCATGACGTTGTCGCGGGTGAGATCGTCGCCGCACTGCTTCAGCACCTGCACCAGCAGCTGCGCGGTGATGTAGCCGTAGACGTTCAGGTTCGAGTCCTTGTCGCCGTCAGGATAGTACTTGGCCATGAAGGCGAAATAGCGCTTCATGCCGGGATCGTCCTTCCATTCGGGATCGGCGGCATCCTTGACGTAGCCGACGCTGATCACGCCCTTCGAGTTGTCGAGCCCAGCGGGCTTGAGCACGGCGCTGACCGAGGAGGCGTTGATGTCGATGATGTGCAGCGGCTTCCAGCCGATCTCGGCGACCTTCTTGATCGCTTGGGCCGCCTGCTTCGGGGTCGTCGCGCTGAACAGCACGTCGGCACCTGCATCCTTCAACCGCAAAATCTGCGAGTCGATCGTCGGCTCGGTGATCTCGTAGGAGGTCTCGGCCACGACCATGTTCGCCTTCTCGCCGAGGCCGGCCTTGAGGCCGGCGAGATAATCCTTGCCGAGGTCGTCGTTCTGGTAGAGCACGCCGATCTTCGCGTTCGGGTGGTTCTTCAGCAGGTACTGCGCGTAGATGCGGCCTTCGACGAGGTAGGACGGGTTGAAGCCCATGGTCCAGGGGAAGTTCTTGGGGTCGGTGAAGCGCGCCGCGCCGGTCGCGGCGAAAAGCTGCGGGATTTTCTTGGCGTTGAGATATTTCTGGACGGCGACGTTCGGCGCCGTGCCGATGATCTGGAACGTCAGCAGCACTTCGTCGCTTTCGACCAGCCGGCGGGTCTGCTCCACCGTTTTCGGCGGCGAATAGGCGTCGTCATACTGGATCAGCTCGATCTTGCGGCCGTTCACGCCGCCCTGGTCGTTGATCATCCTCATATAGGCGGCCTGGGTCTTGCCGATCACGGCGTAGGCCGAGGCCGGGCCGCTGAGCGGCACGGTCTGACCGACCTTGATCGCGGTATCGGATGCGCCGGGGTCGTATTTCTTCTGCGCCTCCGCTGCCGTGATCGAGAGCGTGAGCAGGAGCGCGGAGGCCGCGATGCGGCTGACGAGAACGTTTTTCATATTTCCCCCTTTTCGTTATTCGCCCTTGAGGCCGGCGTCGCGGATCAGCTTGGTCCACTTCTGCGTCTCGTTGTCGATGAACCGGCCGAACTCGGCCCCGGTGCCGGCGCGCACTTCGAGGCCCTGAGCGGTCAGCTTGTCCTTGATCGCGGGTTCGGCGAGCGCGCGCAGGACCTCGGCCTGGAGCTTGTCGACGATCGCGCGCGGCGTCGTGGACGGCGCCATGAAGCCGTACCACCCGGCGGCGGCGACGTTGGGAAAGCCTTGCTCGCGCAGCGTCGGCGCCTGCGGGTAGAGCGCGCTGCGCTCGGCCGAGGCGACACCGAGCACGATGAACTTGCCGCTCTGGATGTAGGGCAGGGCGGTCGGTAGCGCCGTCAGCGTCGCATCGACGCGGCCGGCGAGCAGCTCGGTGTAGGAGGCCGCATCGCCGCGGAACGGGATGTTCAGCCCCTTGACGCCGGCGTCGCGGAACAAAAGCTCTCCGGCAAGGTGCGGCTGCGAGCCCGCCCCCGGAGAGGCGAAGGTCAGCCCATCCGGCTTTGATTTGCCGTAGGCGATCAACTCGGGCAGCGTCTTGAACGGCGCGTCGGCACTGATGATAAGGAACAACGGCGCGATCACGGCCATCGCGACCGGCTGCAGATCCTTGCGGTCATAGGTCAGCTTGCCGAACAGCGCCTCGGCGGTCGCGTAGGGCGCCGCGACGTACAGGATCGTGTAGCCGTCGCCCGGCGCATGGGCGACCATGTCGTTGGCGATGCGCGTGCCGGCACCCGGCTTGTTCTCGACGATGAACTGCTGACGCAGGCTGCGGCCGAACTCCTCGGCCAGCAAGCGCAGCGAGATGTCGTTGGAGCCGCCTGGCCCGTAGGGCGAGATCAGCCGCACCATGCGCGTCGGCCAGGCGTCCTCGGCATGCGCTGCCAAGCCTGATCCTGCTGCAAGGCCGCCTGCGAGCGTGCCCAGCAGGGTTCGGCGTGTGACCTTGAATGATGCCACTGTTTTCTTCCTCCCTATTTTCTTCTCTGCTTTTTATTGGTCTTCTTGTTGCGTTCAGATCACCTTTCGCTCGGTGAGCCTTTCGACCTCCTGGTCGGAAAGGCCGAGCCAATTCCGAAACACCTCGTCATTGTCCTGGCCGACGTCGCCGGCGGCGTGGCGCATTTGCGCGGGATCATTTGCGAAGCGCGGGACGACATTGGTCATGGCGACCGTGCCGAAATCCCGGTCGGCAACGCGGGTGATGACCTCGCGCGCTTTCACCTGCGGGTCGTCGGCGATCTGGTCGATCGAATAGATCGGGGCGAGCGTGCCTTGCGCGGCATTGAATCGCGCGAGAACCTCGTCGAGGGGATGGGCGCCACACCAGCCGGCGAAGATGCTGTTGAGCTCGGAAGCGTGCTGGACGCGCCGGTCGTTGCTGGCAAAGCGCGGATCGGTGATCAGGTCGGGCCGTTCGATCGCCCGGCAGTTCGCGGCAAAGAGGGCGTTGGTCGAACCTGCCAGCGTCACCCAGTGATCGTCGCTGGTGCGAAACACGGCGGCCGGGGCCGAATAGCCGTTGGCATTGCCGATGCGGCTGCGAACGGTGCCGAGCTGATCGTGCTCGATGGCGAGCACGTCGAGCAGGCGGAAGGTCGCTTCGGTCAGCGAAAGATCGATCTCCTCGCCGGGAGCGTCGGGGTCGCGCGCCCGCTTCCAGAGCGCCGCGAGCACGCCGACGGCGCCGAACAGGCCGCCAATCGAATCCCCGATCGGGTATCCCGGATGGGTCGGCTCGCCCTCGCTCTCGCCGGTGATGTAGGTCAGTCCGCCCATGGCCTCGAAGATGCGGGCGAAGCCGGGGCGCTCGCGATAGGGCCCGTCCTGCCCGAAGGCGGTGGCGCGCAGAATCACGAGGCGCGGCTGGATCGACCACAGCACCTCCTTGGGAAGGCCCCAGCGATCCAGCGTTCCCGGACGAAAATTCTCGATCAGCACGTCGAAGCGCGGAAGGAGCTGCTTGAACAGCGCAAGTCCTTCCGGAGTGCGCAGATCGAGCGTCGCGAACTTCTTGTTGCGGTTGGCGGCCTTCCACCACAGCGGCTTGCCGTCCTTGAACGGCGGAAACGACCGCACGCCGTCGCCGTGCCCGGGCATCTCGATCTTGAGCACGTCCGCGCCGTAGTCGGCCAGCAGCGTGGCAGCGAACGGCGCGGCGATGATCGTCGCGATGTCGAGAACCTTCAATCCTTCGAGCGGCCCAGCCATGTCATGTCCCGCCGCTTGTGATCTTCTTGGTTTTGCGCGGCGGCGTCGTGGGCTCGGCATGCCCGACGATGGCGCGGATGCTGTCGGCGAGCGCCGCGATGCGCGGACCGATCTCGCCCTCGAGCTGACCTGGCTGGAGCCGGAAGGCGGGGATGCCGCAATTGATCGAGAACGACTGCTTCGATTCGCTCGCATGAAACAGCGGCGCGGCGACGGCATGGATCGAGGCCATGTACTCGCCCCAGCAGGTGCAGAAGCCACGGTTTTTGCATTGCGCGATCCCGGCGCGGTACTTGTCCCGGACCGTCGACCACAGCTCAGCGTCTTCGGCGGCGATGTTCCGTTCCAGCCGGTCTGCATCGGCCGGCGGCAAGGTCGACGCCGCGGCGCGGCCCATGGCGGTCATCACGACGGGAATGGGCATGCCGATGTCGGGCACGTGCGGGCCGACATCGCCGGAGCGCGCGGTCTCCACATAGATCATCGAGGTGGCATCGAGCAGGCCGATCGAGACCGTGCCGCGGACGCCATGGGCCAGCTCCTGCATCATGGGCCGCGCCACCTGGCGGAATTGCATTCCGGCTAGCAGGGGATGCGCCATCCGCAGCGCCCGCGCACCGACGCGGTACTTCGCCCGTTCGGCGTCGTAACGGAGGTAGCCAAGCTCGGCCAGCGTATGGGTCAGCCTCGCCACTGTCGGCCGCGGGATGCCCGTCAACGTCGACAGCTCCATGTTGCCCAGCAGCGTGCTCCCGGCCTTGAACGCCTCCAGCACGACGAGCCCTTTTGCCAGCGTCGTGGCGAAAGCGGCGTCGTCGGCGCTCTCCGCCAGCACGGCTGCGGCGGAGGAGAGCGGAAGTCGCGTCTTGGATGAGCTAGTCGGGGCCATTCCCAAGTATCAGACGGCTGCAGCTTGAATGTCCAATAGATTCGCTAAAGCTACGAAAATTGTCCGATATGTGGACGTCGTTTGTGCTCGTCACTTCCCTGAGAGGCATCTCTGGAAGGACCGAACAGACAGATTTTTGTCGCGATTGCATGCCGTCCTGTGACAGGATTATTACGACGGCATGTCAGATCGATAATTTTGTGGAGCGGCTCATGTTGCAGTGGCAGGCGCGGTCAAATCCCCTCGCGTGGTGGTGGGGATCCCTTACGCTTGTGAGCAGCGCCAATATCCTCGTCTGGTTCATGCTCTATCGCGAGTTCTATCCGACGGTGGCGGGCAGCATCAGTGGCGGCTCGGATATCGGGCTGATGTTCCTGCTGTGCGCCGGCTATGTGTTCGGCTGTGCCTTCCGCTCGGTGCTGCCGCGCGCCGACGTGCAGCGCATCTGCCTGTTCGACACCTGGCTATCGAGCGTTTTCGTCGGCCGCTCGGTCGCGACCGTCGCCGAGGTCTGCTTCGCCGCGCAATGGGCCATCATCCTGCATCAGCTCGGGACCATGACCGGCGCCGAGACGGTGGTGAACATCGCGTGGGTGATCGTCCCTGTGATCATCATTGCGGAGTGTTTCTCCTGGTACGCGGTGGTGACCACCAATTATCTCTACAACGCGATCGAGAATTCGCTGTGGGCGGTGACCTTCTTCCTGGCCGGCATTGCGCTGTGCCGTCTGATGCCGGAATTCCAGGGCGTGGTGCGCTGGGCGCTGACCGCGGGGATCGTCGGCATCGCCTGCTTCCTCGCCTTCCTCGTCACCGTCGACGTGCCGATGTATCTCAGCCGCTGGCGGGCAGGGCACGCCGAGGGCAACAACTTCCTCGGCTTCTTCGAAGGCCTGCATGACGTCTCGACGCGCTGGGTGGTGACCCACGACATCGCGCATTGGAGGGGCGAGCTCACCTGGATGTTCCTGTATTTCAGTGCAGCCGTCTGGTCGAGCCTCGCGCTCTGCGCGCTCTATGCGATGGAAGGCTATCTGACGCGCTATCTGGCCTAGCGATTATTTGCCGACCAGGCGGCACTTGCTGCGGTCGAGCGGACGAAAGGCCTGGTCGGGCGGGATCGTCGCGACCAGCTTGACGAAGTCCCACGGGCCTCTCGATTCCTCCGGAGTCTTGACCTGCACCAGATAGAGATCGTGCACCATGCGCTGGTCCTCGCGAATGCGGCCGTTGGGCGTGTAGGCATCCGACACCGGGGTTGCCTTCATCTTCGCCATCACGGTCGCGCTGTCGTCGGAATCGGTGTCCTTCACGGCTTGCAGATAGTGGCGCACGGCGGAATAGACGCCGGCCTGGATCTGCGACGGCATCGCCTTGCGGCGAGCATGGAACGCATCGGAGAATTTCCGGGCTGCCGGCGAGACATCCTCGAAGAACGAGGTGACGATGAGATCACCGCGCGTGGCCTTCAAGCCCACGGCCTCGATGTCGACGTTCTGGAACGACATCGGCACGATCTTCATGCCCTGGTCGGCGAGCCCGAATTCCTCAGCCTGCTTGATCGCGGTCGCGTTGTCGCCGGCGACGTTGATGGCCAGGATCTTGGCGCCCGACGACTGCGCCTGGAGCAGGAATGAGCTGTAGTCGGGCGTGCCGAGCTGTGCCTTGACGCTGCCGGCGACCTTGCCGCCGAGCGCGGCGATGCGGTCGCGCGCGGTCGCCTCGATCGAATGGCCAAAGGCGTAATCGCCGGTGATGAAGAACCACGGCTCCTTGCTGGTCTGCATGATGCCGGAGACGACTGCTGTTGCGGTGGAATAGGCGTCCTGTGTCCACTGTACGCTCGTCGGCGCGCAGGCCTCGTCGGTCAGCTGGTTTGCGCCGGCGCCCGAGACGAGGAAGATCTTGCCGTTGCCGCGCACGAGTTCCTGCACGGCGAGCGCCGCGCCGGAGCTGCCGCCATCGGCGATTGCCTGGACCCCGTCGCTGAACCATTTTCGCGCCAGGGATGCCGCGAGATCCGGCTTGTTCTGGTGATCGGCCTGCAGGATCTCGATCGGCTTGCCATTGATCTTGCCGCCGAACTCCTCCGCCGCCATGCGCGCCGCCTCGACCGAACCCGGGCCCATGGCGGTCGCGAACACGCCGTTCATGTCGGTGAGCACGCCGATGCGGATGGCGTCGCCCTTGATCTCGGCCCGCGCAGCGGAGCCCGCGAGCGCGAGTGTAATCAGGAGGGTGGCGGCGGAGGTGGTGCGGGGCGTGCCCATGGCGTTTCCTGAGTTTATCGTTGATTGATCGGTGTTGACGGTCAGGCCGGTTCGGCGATCACCGTGTTGCGCAAGGTGCCGATGCCGGAAATCTCGACTTCGACGGTGTCGCCGGGGCGCATCCACAGCGGCGGCGTGCGCTTGGCGCCGACGCCGCCCGGCGTGCCCGTGACAATGACGTCGCCCGGCACGAGCGGGCAGATGGTGGAGATGTAGGCGATCAGCCCGGGGATGGCGGTGATCAGGAGATTCGTCGTGGTGTCCTGCACGACGTTGCCGTTCAGCCGGGTCTGCAAAGTGAGCTTTGACGGATCGGGAATCTCGTCCGTCGTCACCAGCCACGGACCGAAACTGCCGCTTTCGGCAAAGGTCTTGCCGGCGAGAAATTGACTGGTGTGGCGCTGCCAGTCGCGGATGCTGCCTTCGTTGTAGCAGGAATAGCCGGCGACGTAGTCGAGCGCGCGGTCGGCGGGAATGTGACGGCCGGCCTCGCCGATGACGAGCGCGAGCTCGCCTTCATAGTCGAAGTCGTCACTCACCCTCGGTTTCACAATGGGCTGGAGATGACCGACCTGGCTACAGGCGAAGCGGGCAAACAGCGCGGGCTTCTCGGTGACTGTGCGCCCGGTTTCGGCGACATGGTCGCGGTAGTTCAGGCCGACGCAGATGATCTTGCCGGGATCGGGAATCACGGGAGCGAAGCTGACCTTGTCGAGCGGATGATCAGGCATCACGGAAGCGGCCAGCCTTGCCGCCTCGGCGAGGCGACCAGCTTCGAGCAGCTGTCGTAGCGTGGTGCAGCCCGTCATGCGCGCGCCGAGATCGACGACGCCGTTGTCCTTGACGGCGCCGAAGGAGGGGCGTCCGTCCACAATGAATGAGAGCAGCTTCATGAGATGTCCTTGAGAAGGTTCGGTCAGGCCGCGGAGGGCACATGGGTTGGAGGCACGATGGCGGCGATGAGCCGGTCGAGTTCGGTCTCGTTGCAGGCGGTGCCGCGCACATAGCGGTCCGGGCGGACGAGCGCGGCAATGATGCCGTGCTCGCGCAGCCAGGGCCCAAGGCCGTTGGCATCGTCGCTGGTCAGGATCTTGATCCCTGCCTGCGAAAGCGCGAGACTCGATGAGAGTGCCGCCGCCGTCTCGACGAGCAGCACGTGGCTGTAGCCGGTCCGGTCGTCGCTGCGGCTGTCGTCGGCCAAGGTAAACTGCGGCGCCAGATGCCCGGCCAGCGGTAGATCCCCCAGGACCAGCCCGGGGCCGAGCAGAGGCTTCTTCACCTCGAGCTTCACGGGCGCGTTCTCGCGAATCTCGCCGGCGGCAAGGCCAGCTTCGATCGCCTTGGTATTGATCACGCCGCCGAGGCGAATGGCGAGCTCGATGAATTCGCGCACATGCGGCAGACGTTCGCTCTGGTAGGTGTCGAGCACACCGGAACCTGCGGCGCCCCGGATGACCGCATCGAGTTTCCAGGCGAGGTTCGCGGCATCGCGGATGCCGGCGCACATGCCCTGGCCGAGGAAGGGCGGGGTCTGGTGCGCAGAATCGCCCGCGAGCAGCAATCGTCCGTTCCGCCATTGCTGCGCGATGACCGAATGAAAAGTGTAGACCGAAGCGCGCTCGATCTCGGCATCGTCGGGCGTGATCCAGCGCGACAACAGCTCCCAGACCTTCGCGGGCTGCGCGATCTCCTGCGATTCCTCGTCCGGGAGAACCGTGATCTCCCAGCGCCGCCGCGTGCCGGTGCCGCGCACATAAGTCGCGGGCCGCCTGGGGTCGCAATGCTGGAGGCTGTAATCGCCAAGATCGTCGCGCTCGCGCTTGAGCAGGACATCAATCACCAGCCACCGCTCGTGGAATCCGAGGTCGGTCATGCCAGAACCGATGAAGCGGCGCACCAGCGAGCGGGCGCCGTCGCAGCCGACCACATAGCCGGCGCGGACTTCGGTGAGCTTTCCGTTGGAAAGATCCTCGTAGCGGACGCGCACGCCGGTCTCGTCCTGGTCCAGCGCGAACACATCGCAGCGGTTGCGCAGGGTGACGTGTGGCCAGCGGGCGAGCCCGCCGATCAACGCGTCCTCCAGATCCGGCTGGTGGAAGCGGTAGCTGAGATGCCAGCCCATCGGCGTCAGCGTCTGCGGCCGCGACCAGTCCAGCAGCATGCGACCGGCGGCGTCGAGAAAGAGCATGCCGGGACTGAGGATGACATGCGGCAGGATCGCGTCGGCGAGCCCGAGGGTCTGGAACACGCGCATGCATTCATCGTCGAAATGCACCGCTCGCGGCAAATGATAGGTCCGCGCCTCGCGCTCCAGCACCAGCGTCCGCACACCGCACAGGCCGAGCAGGTTGGCGAGCGTGGCGCCCACCGGGCCGCGACCGACGATCACGACGTCAAACTCTTCAGGGACGGATTTATCTTGCATGGGGCTATCTCTTCCCCAAGCGATGCCACCCCTTCAACGCCGCCGCGCCAAGTGTCCGCCCAGCGGACGGGCATGTTGGGCTGGTCCTTTGCGGCTGTCCACCAGCCGGACACCTCCGTGATGGCGCTACGCGCGGCGGCAGCGTTTGGCTAGGGAAAGAGAAAAGGAAGTAAAATGCAGGCTGCCTTCGGGCAGGCGATGGGAGGAATGGCGATGCTGCGAGCCGTGCTAGGCGCATGCGTTGCGCTGCAAATGCTGGCGTCACCAGCTTTCGCGGCCAATATCAAAGTCGGGATCATCCTGTCTGCCACGGGGCCGGCGGCCGCAATCGGCAATGCCGAGCGCAATGGTACCGCTTTTGGTCCTGCCGAAATCGCGGGCAGGAAGGTCGACTATCTCTTCCTCGACGAGGCTTCCGACAGCACGGCCGCGGTGGCTGCGCTGCGCAAGCTGTTTCAGGAAAGCAGCATAGATATCCTGGTCGGTCCGACCACCACGCCGGGCTCGTTCGCCGCGATCGACCCTGCGGTCGAATACAAGCTGCCGGTGATCACGCTCGCCCCGGTCAATGCGCTGGTTGCGCCGGTCGACGCACGGCGTCGCTGGATCTTCAAAACCACGACCAATGACGATCACGAAGCCACGCCGCTCTTTGCCAACATGAAGAAGACCGGGGTCAAGAAGCTGGCGCTGATCGGCTTCGGCGACTCCTATGGCGACGCCTGGAGCAAGGTCAGTGCGGATATGTGTGCGGCCGCTGGCATCGAGCTTGTCGCCGATGAGAAGTACGCGCGAACGGATACTACGGTGGTTGGTCAAATCCTGAAGATCATCGCGGCAGGGCCCGATGCGGTGTTGATTGCAGCATCTGGAGCGCCGGCGGCCCTTCCGCTGCTGCAACTGCGCGAGAAGGGATTTGCGGGACAGGTCTACGGCACGCTCGGCGCGACCTTCGGCGACTTTCGCAAGCTGACCGGCGTGCAAGGCAACGGCATTTTGGTGCCGCTGAGCCCGGCGGTCGGCGCAGCGTCTTTCCCGGACGACTATCCCGCGAAGAAAGCTGCGCTCGAGTTCATTCAACGTTACGAGGCCAAGTTCGGCCCCGGCAGCCGCAACATCTTTGCCGGCTCCGCCTATGATGCACTGATCCTGATCGAGCAGGCGGTGCCGGCTGCGCTAAAGGTCGCAGAGCCGGGCACGGCCGAGTTTCGGGAAGCGCTGCGTAGCGCGATCGAGGGTCTCAAGGGCGTCGCCGGCTCGCGCGGCGTCTATAGCTACGGCTCCAACGATCACACCGGGCTCGACCAGACGGCACTCATGCTTGGCAAGCTCGAAAACGGCGAGTGGATTGCCGTGCGCTGAGGCGGATCGTCATGATTTGAAGGAGCCGGGGACGATGCCGACCGTCACGAACTGTCCTGCCTACGACGTCGATCTCTACGACGACGAGGTCCTGCGCAATCCCTATCCCCACTATCGTGCGCTGCGTGAACTGGGCGCTGCGGTCTGGCTGCCGCGCAACAGCCTCTACGCACTGAGCCGCTTCGAGGACGTCCGCGCGGCATTGCGCAATCCCGGCTTGTTCTCGTCGGCCGAAGGCGTTGCCGCCAACGAGGTGGTCAATGAAATGTCGAAGGGTACAACGCTTGCAAGCGACGCCCCGCTGCATGACCGGTTGCGGGCGATCATCGCGGCGCCGTTGCTGCCGCGAGCGCTGGAGGACATCGGTCCCCGGATTCGCGCGGAAGCGAGACAACTGGTCGACGACCTCGTGAGGCGCGGACGGTTCGACGCGGTGGCGGATCTGGCGCGGCACCTGCCGCTGACCATCGTCTCCAAGCTCGTCGGGCTCGAGGACTACGGTCAGAGCAGTATGCTGCGTTGGGCGTCAGCGACGTTCAACGTCCTTGGCACCATGAACGAGCGTGGCTGCACGGCCATGAAGGACGTTCAGGAGATGCGCGGGTATCTCGGGAGCGTTGCGATCCGCGAGCGACTGCGACCGGGCAGCTGGGGCCAACGGATTTTCGACGCTGGTGATCGCGGCGAGGTCGAGCCGGAACGCTGTCCGGTCCTGATGCGCGACTATCTCGGGCCGAGCCTCGACACCACGATCTTCGCCACAGCGAACCTGATCCTGCTGTTTGGGCAGCATCCCGATCAATGGGACCTGGTACGCCAGGACCCCGCGCTGATCCCGAATGCGATCAACGAGGCGTTGCGGCTTGAATCGCCGCTCCGCGGATTCACGCGTCACTTGACCGCCAACGCAACGATCGGCGACGCCGTCATCCCCGCCGGAAGCCGGGTCCTGCTGCTCTATGCGTCGGCCAACCGCGACGAACGGAAATGGCAGGATCCGGAGCGCTTCGACGTGCGTCGCCGCGCCAGCGATCATCTCGGTTTCGGCAACGGCACGCATATGTGCGCCGGCCTGCACTTGGCCCGGCTGGAAATGACGGCGCTTCTGGAGGTGCTGGTGGAGAAAGTGGCGCGCTTTGATATCGGTGAGCCCGTGCTGGCACTCAATAACGTCCTGCGCGGGCTTGCTTCGCTGCCGGTTCGCGTCTCCTAGGGACTGACTGGAATTGCGGCAGCGGTTTCGCTCATCAATGACACGAATTGTGAGATCGCATCTTCTGTTCCAAGTGCCGATCGAATCCAGATGATGGAGATACAGCCGAATACGGCGCCGTCGCGGACGATGGGGACTGCGATCGAAGCGGTTTTCGGATTGTATTCGCCCTCGCTGCGAATGGCGTAGCCACGGGCCTGCGTCTCGGCGATCATGCGGTCGAGGCGGCCAGCCTCGAGGAAGGGGCGGTCGTCGGCCTCATCGATCCGGCGCAGATGGGTCACGATCAGATCGCGTTCGCGCGCAGGGCAGGCGGCGAGATAGGCGCGGCCCGCAGACGTGCGCAGCATCGGCAGGCGCTTTCCGATCATGCCGCGGTCAATCGAGAGCGGGCTGCGGGAGTGTGTGGTCTCCTGCACCACCATCGCCGCGTTCTCATAGGTGGAGAGATCGACCGGCCAGACCAGTTTCTTGCTGAGATCGGCGAGATAAGGCGCCGCCGCCTGGCAGATCACCACGCCGGGATCATAGCCGTCGCCGAGGCTCAGCGCGCGCCGGGTGACCCGAAATCGGTCGTCGCTGGCGCTGCGGGCGATATAGCCGAGTTCCTCCAGAGTTTCGAGGAGGCGGTAGACGGTGGGTCGAGGCAGGTCGAGCGCGCGGGCGACGTCGCCGGCGCGGATGCCGCCGGAGCGGTTGACCTCGTGCAGCACGTCGAGCCCGCGCTTGAAGGCGCGGACGCCCTCAGACTGCCGAGGCTGGCCGTTCCGCGTCCGCTCCTTGGACACTTCGTATTTCCTCCCTTGTGGCATATCGCGGCGCGGCTATCGTCGTTGCGAACGCGAAGCGATTGCGGAACGCTACCGTAGGGTCGCGCGCGGCCGGTATCAAGCTCGCCGCAGTGCGGCGATCGCGATGCCTTCGGGAGGACGTCGATGGAAATCACAGCGCTCGGCTATATCGGAATCAGTTCATCCCAGATCGACCAGTGGAGCCGGATGGCGACGGGGCTGCTCGGCATGCAGCAGGTCGATCGCGGCGCCAAGATGCGCGCCTTCCGCATGGACGATCGCAAGCAGCGGCTGATCGTCGACGGCGGCAGCGACGCCGGCCTCGCGGTGATGGGCTGGGAAGTTCCTTCGACTGCCGAACTGGACCAGTTGGCCGGACGGCTGGAAAGCCATGGCATCAAGGTGATCCGAGGCTCGCGCGCGCTCGCTGACGAGCGGCATGTCGCCGAGCTGATCGCGTTTGCCGATCCCGCCGGCAACCGGCTGGAAGCTTTTTGCAAGCCGGAGCTTGCGAGCGAGCCCTTCAGGCCGGGCCGCCCGATCTCGGGCTTCCGCACCGGCGCGCTCGGCATGGGGCACGTCGTGCTCAATGTGGAGGATGTCGAGCCGCTCTTGCCGTTCTATCGCGACGTGCTCGGCTTTCACGTCTCCGATTTCGGGCTGAAGCCATACGGGCTCTATTTCTTCCACGTCAACGGCCGCCACCACTCCTTTGCAATGGTCGGCTCGGGGCAGAAGGCGATGCATCACTTCATGGTCGAGCTCGGCAGTCTCGATGATGTCGGGCAAGGCTACGACCTCGCGCAGATGGACGAGGGGCGCATCGCCTACACGCTGGGCCGGCACACCAATGACCACATGACCTCGTTCTACGTAAATACGCCGTCCGGCTTCTTCATCGAATACGGCTGGGGCGGACGCGTCATCGATCCCGAGACCTGGCAGCCGCACGAGACCTTCGACGGGCCCTCGCTATGGGGCCACGAGCGGCTCCATATGCCCGAGGAGAAGCGCAAGCGATTGCGCGACATGCGATTAGATGCGGCCGCGCGCGGCGTGCGCGTCGCCGACCCGCGCGTGCCGCCGCTGAATTGCGCATGGCTGGATTCGGTGATCGCGCGCGAATGATCCGCCGTCAATAATCTAACACTCAGGAAGAGAAAATATGCTCAAAACGCTCCTGCGGGCGGGCCTTGTGCTGCTCGCGTTCGCTACGGTCGCCTCCGCGGAACCGATGAAGGTCACGCTGCTCGGCACCGGCGTGCCGACGCCGCGACCGACCAGCTTCAGCGCGTCGACGCTGGTGGAAGCAGGGAGCGAAAAACTGCTGTTCGATCTCGGCCGCGGCGCGACCATCCAGCTCTACAAGCTGAAGATTCCGCTCGGCGCGATCACCGCGAACTTCCTCACGCATCTGCATTCCGATCATATCGTCGGTCTTCCCGACATGTGGCTGACCGGCTGGCTCGCCACGCCCTGGGCTTCGCGTAAGGGGCCGATGAAGCTCTTTGGCCCGAAGGGGACCGTCGCCATGACGGAAAACCTCACCAAGGCTTTCGCCGATGATGTCCGCATCCGCATCGATGACGAGCACCTCGATCCCGTAGCGGTCACGTTCTCGGCAACGGATATCGAAGCCGGGCGGATCTATGAGAACAACGGCGTGAAAGTCAGCGCGATCGAGGTGAACCATGGCGAGAAGATCAAGCCTTCGTTCGGTTACATCGTCGAATATGGCGGCCACAAGGTCGTGCTGTCGGGCGACACCAAGTACGATGAGCGCATCGCGAAGGCGGCCGAGGGCGCCGACCTGCTGATCCACGAGGTCGCGGTCATCGAGCCGGAGCTGCTGGTTAAAAATCCCGTCTATAAGGACATTCAGGCGCACCATACCTCGCCCGAGGAGGCCGGCCAGATCTTTGCGGCCGCCAGGCCAAAACTCGCGGTCTATTCCCACATCGTGTTCGGCACGGTGAAGCCCGCGCCCGATATTCCCGAGGAGCCGCTGATCCTGCGTACGCGCACCGCTTACAAGGGGCCGTTGCTCGTCGGCCGTGACATGATGTCGTTCAGGATCGGTGACACGGTGGAGGCGTTCTCGCCTGACGGCGCGAGGCTGGAGCCGTAAGGCAGCGGCAATCAGACTTCCGTCAACAGTCCCTGGCGCAGCGCCAGGCGGACCAGCTCGATGTCGGAGCCGACGCCGAGCTTGTCCTTGATCAGGGAATGCAGGTTCGCCACCGTCTTCGGGCTGACATGCAGCGTCTCGGCGATCTGCTCCGTCGTGTTCTCGGCGAGCAGCAGCCGCAGCACCTCGAATTCGCGCGGCGTCAGCACGTCGGCGGCCGAGTTCTCGCCGCTGATGCGGCTGAGCGCAAGCTCGTGGTCGATGTCGGGGCTGATGGCAATCTTGCCGGCGAGCACGTCCTTGACCGCGCGCACCAGTGTCTCGGGCGGGCTGGTCTTGGTGACGTACCCCCTCGCACCGGCGCGGATCGCTTGCACGGCAAAGCCGGCATTCTCGTGCATGGTGAAGACGAGGATTCGTGCGGTCTTGTCCCACTGCCTGATCCGCCTGACGGCCTCGATGCCGCCGATGCCGGGCATGCTGAGGTCCATGATGACGAGGTCGGGCGCCTCGGATTTGTACAGACGATAGGCCTCCGCACCATCGGCCGCCTCGGCGACGACGCGCAGGCCCGGCTGCTTCTGGAGCACGGAGCGGTAGCCCTCGCGGACGACGGAATGGTCGTCGACCAGCAGGATGGTGGCGTCGGCCGCGCTCATGCCGCGTGCTCCAGCGCCTGCCGGTCGGCGGCCGCGAGCGGAATGAACACGTGCAGCGCCGAGCCGTTGGGGCCGGTCTCAAAGCTCAGCCGGCCGCGAAGCGCGGCGACGCGCTCGCGCATTCCGAGCAGGCCCATGCCGGATTTGACGGCAGCCTCGTTCGGTCCGCCGTCGTCCTCGATCGCGAGCGCGATCTCATCGTCGGCCATCGTCAGATGCAGGCCGACCTTGGTTGCGCCGGCGTGCTTGGCCGCGTTGGTGAACGCCTCCTGCACGATGCGGTACAGATTGGCGCTGACCGAGGCGGGCACGCTCTCGAAGGCACCGTCGAACCGGATATCGAAGCGGGTCTGGCCGCGGCTGCGGCCGTTCCACCCCGACACCAGTCCTTCGAGGCTCGCGACGAGGCCGAGCTCGTCGACATCGGGTGGCCGCAACCGGAACAGCGCGCCGCGCAGCGTCTCCATCATGCCGGTCGCGGTCCTGGCAATGCTGTCGCACTCTCCCAGCAATCCGGGACAGTCCTGCGCCGCAGTCTGGCGGGCGGACGCGGCAAGCGCGCGGATCGCGGCGAGCGACTGGCCGAACTCGTCATGCAGCTCGCGCGCGAGATGACGGCGCTCCTCGTCCTGGAGCGCGATCAGTTTCCGCGTCAGCTCGTTGCGTTCAGCAAGCGCAGTGTCGAGGCTTTCGGCGAGATGGTTGAAGACATCGCGGATGGCGGAGAGCTCGGCAAGGTCGAACGGCGGCAGCCGCGCGGTGAGGTCACCGGCGGCGATCCGCTCGAGGCCGTCGCCGATCATGCGGGTGGGGCGCAGGGCGCGCGCCAGCGCGGCATAGACCAGCGCGCAGAGCAGTGGCAACGCGATTGCAAGCGCGATCATCAGGCGGCCGGCCTCGTGCCAGGCCTCGGCCGTCTGCACGGCCGCATCGACCGAGACCACGGTCTCGCCGAGCTTCGTTCCGCGGACGATCACAGGCCGTGCCGCCTCGCGGCCGGGGTCGAACAGGCTGCGATAGAAGGCGGTGAAGGCCTGCGGCGGCGGGCTCGCCGGGGCAGGCGCGCCACTACAGAAACGCTGCAGCATCTCGCCGCTCGCGCTCCGGAATCCAAGACACAGGCCGGGCGTCATCACATGGGCCGAAACCGGGTCAAGGTTCGGAAAGTCCGAGCGCGGGCTGGCCACCCACTGGACCTTGCCCTGCTGCAGCTCCAGTGTCTTCGCCACGATGGCGGCGATACTGTCGATGCGCGCATGCGCTGCGCTGTTGGCCGTAACGAGGAAATAGGCGGAGATCGCGGCGAAGCAGGCGGCCGATATGGCGGCCACGCGCAGCGTCAGACGGACCTTGAGATCGAACCTCGGGCGATTCCACATGGGGCACCTGACGCGAACGGGTTTGTCGCGCCCTCATTAGAAGGCAGAACGCAAGCCGCGGGAAGCGTTCCCGCTTTGCCGCAGTGCAACGTCGTGAAATTTTCCCGGCATTCGTCGGGACGGCCACGGCTGCATGGCGTCAGGCAACCCGTCCAGATTTGCGTTGCCGTTCCATCCCATGAGGCCGTTTCATGCACCGTTCCGGGCTGATTTTCGTCTGTCTCCTGTTCGTCCTCTCTTGTTCGCGGGCCGATGCCGAGGGCGCCATTGGCGTTGCCATCGACGATTTCAGCTACACGGATACCTCGGCCGAGCCGACCAACCAGACCGCCGCCCACGAGCGGCGGCTGGCGGCGTTCATGGCCGCGCTTCGAAGGGATATCGGCGCGGACTCGCGCTACCGCCTGGTTCCGTCTGCCCGGGACGGCGCGGCCTTCAAGGTCATCGGCGGCATCCAGAAGACGAGCACGCTGGTGCAATGGGCCAAGGTCGCCGTGATCGAAATCGGCGCCAAAAAGCTCGTGATGGACAAGCTCTACAGCTTCCGCGGCGACAATGATGAATCCTGGCAGCGGGCCGAGACCTTCGTGTCCCGCGAGGTCATGGCTGCGCTCGCAACGCCCGCGCCGATTGCGCTGGCCGTTTTCGATTTCGAGCTCGAGGACATGACGGCCGCCTCGGCCGGGGCGTCGGCCGCTTCGGACGCCTCGTATCTGGCCGAGGTCACCGGTGGTGTGCGCGAGGTTCTCGGCCAATCCGGCCGTTATCGGCTCGTCGATGTCGGCGGAGAGGCTGGGAAGGCGGGCGCTCTGCGGGATTGCGGCGGCTGCGAGGTCTCCATTGCGCAGAAGCTCGGCGCGGATCAGTCGCTGATCGGCGTGGTGCGGCGGGTGAGCCGCACCGAATACACGCTCGGCTTCCAGCTGCGCGATGCCAGGACCGGCACGGTGCTGGCGCGCGGCGACAGCGGCCTGCGCATGGGCGCGGACTATTCGTGGAAGCGCGGCGCCGTGCGGCTGATCAGCGACCGGTTGATCGAGAGCCAGTAGCGCGGTTCAGAACGTCAGCTGCACCTTCATCGACTGCGAGCGGTCGCTGGCAAGCTCGAAGGCGGCGACCGCGTTCTCGAACGGCATGGTCGCCGTGATCAGCGGCTTGACGTCGATCAGGCCTTCGCCCATCAACCGCACCGCGAGCTCGAACTCGGGATCGAAGCGGAAGGTGCCGCGGAGCTGCAATTCCTTGGCGACGATGGAGTTGATCGGCAGCGTCATCTCGCCGCCGAGACCGAGCTGCACCAGCGTCGCGCCCGGCCTGAGCACGTCGAGCGCGGCGCGCAGCGCAGCCTGATTGCCCGAGGCTTCGAACAGCGTGTCGAACACGCCCTTGCCGGCGCGCCAGGGATCGAGCGCGGTGGCATTGGTCGCGACGTTGATGGCGTGCGTGGCGCCGAGCTTTTTCGCGACCGCGAGCGGTGCGTCCGCCACATCGGTGACGACGATCTCGGCGGCACCGCCGAAACGTGCGACGAGGATCATCAGCGCGCCGATCGGACCGCAGCCGGTGATCAGCACGCGCTTGCCGAGCAGGGGGCCGGCCTGCTTGCCGGCATGCAGGCAGACCGCCAGCGGCTCGGCGACCGCGGCTTCGGCGAGCGAGAGCTTGTCCGCAATCGGCACGGCCTGCGTCGCATCGACCGTGATGAATTCGCGAAAGCCGCCCTGCACATGGGGAAAGCGCATCGCGCTGCCGAGGAAGCGCATGTCGAGGCACTGGTTGCGCATTCCCTCCTGGCAATGCAGGCACTGGCCGCACGGCTTGCTCGGGTTGACCGCGATGCGCGAGCCGGGCTTCACACTGGCGACGCCGTCACCGACGGAGGCGACCACGCCGGCGATCTCATGCCCCAGTGCCATCGGCTGCTGGATGCGGACGACGCCGAAACCGCCGTGATGGTAATAATGCAGGTCCGAGCCGCAGATGCCGCCATTGGCGATCTTGACGCGGACTTCGCCCGGACCGGGCGCCGGATCGGGATAGCTCTCGATCCGCAGGTCCTTCGGTGCGTGGATGACGACGGCGCGCATGAGCTGCTCCTGGTTCGCGGTCACATCGCGGCGATCATGCCGCCATCGACATAGATGATCTGACCATTGACATAAGTCGAGGCGTCCGAGGCGAGGAAGATCGCCGCGCCCACCAGCTCGTCCGGCTTGCCCCAGCGCTTCGAGGGGATGCGGCCCATCAGCCAATTGTTGAAGTCGGCGTTGTTGACCAACGCCTCGTTCATGTCGGTCAGCATGTAGCCGGGGCCGATCGCATTGGCCTGGATGCCGTGCTGCGCCCATTCCACCGCCATCGAGCGGGTCAGGTTCTTGATGCCGCCTTTGGCCGCGGTGTAGGGCGCGATGGTGGGACGCGCGAGCTCGCTGCCGAGCGAGCCGATATTGATGATCTTGCCATGCTTGCGCGGAATCATGCGCTTGGCCGCCTCGCGGCCGATCACGAAGGCGCTGGTGAGGTTGGTCTCGATCACCTTGCGCCATTCATCGGTGGTGAACTCCACCAGCGGCTTGCGGTGCTGGATGCCGGCATTGTTGACGAGGATGTCGACGGCGAGCCCTTCGCGATCGAAGCGCTCGAAGGCGGCGACGATGGCGGGCTCGTCGGTGACGTTGAACGCGGCGCCTTCGGCTTGATGCCCGGCGGCGCGAAACTCGGCGACGGCCTGCTCGACGCGCTTGGGATCGACGCCATTGATGATGATCCTGGCGCCGGCCTTGGCCATGCCCTCGGCGATGGAACGGCCGAGGCCGCGGGAGGAACCGGTCACGAGTGCGGTGCGGCCGGAAAGATCGAAAAGGGAAGTGCTCATCTCGGGAAGTCCTCAGACGTTGGAGCGGCGCACGGTGAGATCGGAGCGGTCGAAGACATCAGGCAGGAGGTCGACGCCGAGGCCGGGTCCTTCCATCGGATAGACGTAACCGTCCTTGATAACAGGCATCGTGGTGACGAGCTCATTGTACCAGCCCTTGTAGAAGGCGCGCACCGATTCCTGGATCAGCGTGTTGGGCTGGCTGAACGACATGTGGATGGCCGCGATGAAGCCGATCGGGCCGATGCAATCGTGCGGTGCGAAGGGCCGGTGATAGGTCTCGGCCATCGCGGCGATCTTGCGGCCCTCGGTGAGGCCGCCGGTCCAGCACAGATCCGCCATCACCACGTGCATGGCGTCGCGGTCGAGCATGTCCTTGTAGGGAAAGCGCGAGCCCAACGTCTCGCTGGCACAGACCCAGACGTCGGTCGAGCGCGCATATTCGGCCAGCGCCTGCGGCGAGTTCATGCGGATCGGGTCTTCGTACCAGGTCGGCTTGTACGGCTCGAGCGCGCGTGCGATCTGCTTTGCTGTCGGCAGGTTCCATAACGAGTGGAGCTCGACCATGATCTCCATCTTGTCGCCGACCGCCTTGCGGATCTTCTCGAACGGCTCGATGGCCTGCTTCATTTGCGCGGCGGTGATGTAAAGGCCCTTGTTCTCCTGCGCCGCCGGATCGAACGGCCAGATCTTCATGGCCGAGATGCCGCTTTCCAAAAGGCTCTCGGCGAGCGCGTCGGCGCGATGCATGAAACCGTCGAGATCCTCGTACGGTCCCTTGGAGGCGCCGAGATTCCAGTTCGCGACGGGGCTGATATTGGTCGAGCGGACATATTGCGTGCCGGCGCAGGTGTTGTAGATGCGCTGCTTGTCGCGGCAGAGACCGCCGAGCATCTGGTGCACCGGCTGGCCGCAGACCTTGCCGAACAAATCCCACAGCGCGATGTCGATCGCGGAGGCTGCACGATACTCGACACCCGTCGACGACTGCGCCATCGGCAGGTTCAGCATGTCGCGATGGATGGCTTCGATGTGCAGGGGATTGCGGCCGAGCAGGCGGCCGGCAAAGGTGTCGTGGATCTGTGCCTCGACCGCGCCCGCGCCGTAGAACGTTTCGCCGAGCCCGATCACACCCGTGTCGGTGTGAACGCGCACCCAGATGACGTTGGAAAATTCCTCGGTGCGCAGCGTCTCGATCGATGTGATCTTCACGGCAACAATCCTCCCATCACAGACGTCGCGCGCCCGTCGTCTCATTTTGCGCTGCAGCATGTTGCAGGTCGTGCCGGAGTCTTACGCCGGCTTGTAATATATCACAACATGTTTTAAGGCTCGAACAAATAGGGCGCCATCCATCAACGAGAGCGCGGGCCAACGGGAGAGAACGACATGGCAAAGCGCAAGCGCGCGCTCGAGGTGGTGAGAAACGACGACGACGGCGAGGGCAAGCCCTCGCGGCGCAACCGGCTCAATTTCTTCGAGCTGGCCTACCAGAAGATCGAGGAGCTCCTGGTTCACTGCGAGCTCAAGCCCGGACAATTCATGACGATGCTGGAGTTGCAGCACATCACCGGCTTCGGGCGCACACCGGTGCATCACGCCGTCAATCGTCTGTCCGCCGATACCCTCATCATCATCCGGCCCCGTCACGGCCTGCACGTCGCGCCGATCGATCTGGCGCGCGAACGCATGCTGCTCGGTCTGCGCCGCGACATGGAGCGCTTCGTGATCCGCCTCGCGGCCGATCGCGCCAGCCTCTCGCATCGCAATCAGGCGCTGCACATCGAGCGTCTGCTGCGCGAGCGCCGCGCCAGCCTGACGCTCGACGAATTCAACAGCCTCGACCGTCGCATCGACGCGCTGGTGCTGGAGGCGGCCGGCGAGCCGTTCCTGGTGCATACGATGCGGCCACTGCACACGCTGTATCGGCGCATCGGCTACATCCACCACCGCTTCATGCCGGGGCAGGCGGATCTGTCAGGCACGATCGATTGTCACCTCGCCATTCTCAGTGCCGTTGCCGGCCGCCATGTCGAGGACGCCGTGAAGGCGAGCGATGCCCTGATCGACTACATGGACTCGATGTTCACCGGCATGGAGGCGGGGATCGATCCGCGGCTGCTCGATTGCAGCATCGAGCCGCTGCTCGACACGTAGAGAGTTTCGAAGAGAGGACCAAGAAAATGTCAACGATGGCGATGCCACAACCGACCGTGAGCGAGGCCGCGGTCCGCTACCTCATCACGAACTACAGCCCCAAGGGCAACAAGGTCGGCTGGCTGATGATGGCCTCGATCCTGGTCGAGGCCTGGGATCTCTATTCGATCGCCTTCGTGCTGATCTTCATCAAGGAGCAGTACAATCCCGATCCGCTGATGCTGGGCCTTGCGGCGGCCGGCACGCAAGGCGGCGCCCTGATCGGCGCGCTGCTCGGCGGCTGGCTGTCCGACAAGATCGGCCGCCGCGTGATGTTCCTGGTGACGATGGTGATGTTCATCGTGCTGGCGCTGGCGCAGGCCTTCGTGCCTGATGTCGCCTGGCTCGTCGTGATCCGCTTCCTGCTCGGCATCCCGCTCGGCTCCGACATCTCGACCGGCTACACCTACATCATGGAATCCATGGCGAAGGGCGAGCGCGAGGTCATGGGCAACCGCTGGCAGTTCATGTTCGCCGTCGGCGAGGTCCTGACCATCGGCGTCATCGTGATCTTCCTCCTGATCGACATGAACCACGAGATGCTGTGGCGCGTGACGCTCGGTCTCGGTGCGGTGCCGGCGTTGATCATCCTGATCATGCGCCATGACGTGCCGGAGACGGCGGTGTGGCTGGTGCAGAAGGGGCGTTACCGCGAGGCCAAGCAGGTCGCGCGCGAGATGTTCAACGACAATCTCGAGATGCTGCCGGATCGGGACGTCCAGGTGCCGAAGGTCTCGACCCGCGCGTTCCTCGCCGACCTCAAGAAGGACCCGATCCGCTGGCGTGCGACGATCTACGGCTGGATCGCCTGCTTCGCGCAAGGCAGCGAATTCTCGACCTTCGCGTTCTACCTGCCGGTGCTGTTCGTGATGGTCGGCGTGTCGAGCGTGCTCGGCAACAACCTGGTGACGATGGGACTGTTCTGCTTCGCCGCGTTGTCCGGCTGGGTCGGTCCGCTGCTGACGCCGAAGATCGGCCATCGCGGTATCGCCATCGCCGGTTTCGGCATCGTCCTGGTTTCGCTTCTGGTCGCGGCCTTCGCGCTCTACACCGACAACAAGATACTGCTGCCGTTCGCGGCCGCCGCCATGCTGTGGGGCCATTATTGGGATGCGTCGAACTGCATGACGATCCCGACCATGGTCGCCAAGCCGAGATATCGCGGCACCGCCAGCGGCTTCGCCTACATGTTCGTGAAGCTGCCGTCGTTCCTGGCGATCTTCCTGTTCCCGTCGCTGTTCGCGGCGATCGGGCAGGCCAACGCCACGCTGTTCGTCGCGATCTTCCCGCTGATCGGATTGCTCGCCGCGATCTTCATCCTGCCGGAAGTCTACGGCTACGAGAACGACTGACGTGTGACCCGGTCGCGGCCTTGTGGCCGCGATCGGGCTCCTTCCGCTACGGGCTCAGGAAGACGGGATCGATTCCGGTGCCATGGCCGAGCAGGCCGATGGCCTGAAGCTGGGCCGTGTGCACGTCGACCTCCAGGATGGCGAACAAGGCCAGCAGCACCACGACGGAGAAGACGAGCAGGGGATGGGACGTCTCCGTGCGGCCTTGGCCGGGCGCGACGAAGCTCTGAATTCCGCGGCGCAGCGAGAACCGCTGCGGCAGCGACTTTGATCGAATCTGCATGATCAACCTTCCTTGCCGCGACCTGTCTGAAGCTCGCGACAGGTGAAGTCTAGCCGCCGCCGCAATGCCGGCATTGATGCACCGCAAACGGCTGGGTACTTATTCAGCCGGCGCGCTTTGCCGCTATCTGATGGCGGCCGCCAGTGCACCGATCAAGGCAGGTGGCGTCACCAGCAGACCGAGCTTGAGGAATGGCCAGGCTCCGACCTCGATCTTCTCCCGCCGGAGCGCGACCAGCCAGAGGATGGTGGCGAGAGATCCGGTCACCGACAGATTAGGCCCGAGATCGACGCCGATCAGGATGGCGCTGACGACCGGTGCGGGCAGATGATCGCTGGCGGCGACCGAGCCGGCGACGAGGCCGACCGGAAGGTTGTTGGCGATGTTGTCGGCGAGCGCGGTGGCGATGCCGACGCTCCAGGCTGCTTGGGGCACCGATTGCGCGACCGCCTGGTGCAGCAGTGCGCTCAACTGCGCGATCACGCCGGTCTTCACCAGCGCTTCCACCATGACAAAGAGCCCACCGACCAGCGGCAGCACGCTCCAGGAGACACCGTGCAGCACGGGCAAGGGCGATTGCCGGTTGATCAGCAGCACGATCGCCGCCGTCGCGACGCCGCAGATGAAGGTCGGCAGGCCCAGTTGCCGGTCCAGCGCTGACGCGGTGACCAGCACGACGCCGATCGCGACGATTCCTATTGCCGCGAGCTTGCCGCCGCGTCCAAGCTTCGGATGCGGCACGCTCCGGGCGATCGTCTCCTCCTTGAGCGCGCGGTGCTGGCTCAGGCGCAGGACCACGTAAGTGAGCAGGATCGAGGCCGCCGAGGGCAGGGCGAACAGGCGCAGCCATTCGGTGAGCTCAGGCATGCGCGCGCCGAACACGACGAGATTGGCCGGATTTGAGATCGGCAGCACGAAGCTTGCGGCATTGGCAATGAAGGCGCAGACGAACAGATAGGGCAGCGGCTTTGCGCCGGCCGCGCGCGTCGCGGCATAGACGGCCGGTGTCAGCACGATCGCGGTGGCATCGTTGGAGAGCAGCACGGTGACGAGCGTGCCGACGAGGTAGATCAGCAGGAAGAGCCGCTGCGGGGAGCCACGTGCATACTCCACTGCAAGCGCGGCGAGATAATCGAACAGGCCTTCGAGCCTCGCCAGCTCTGCGATCAGCATCATGCCGATCAGGAAGAGATAGACGTCGACGCCCTTCTCGATACCGGTCAACGCATCGGGCCACGGCAGCAAACCAAACAGCAGCAGCGCGCCGGCGCCGATCACGGCCCAGAGCGCCTCGGGCAGGCGAAAGGGCCGGACGATGACGCCTGCGGTCGCGACGACGATGATGCTCCAGGTCCAGATGGCGTCAGACGGCACGGTTCAGTTCTCGAATGGGAATGGAGTCATTCGGCAGCGATAGCCGATGCGGGCGCCGCTGTCTTCCCCCGCGGGCGCGGATCGCCGTCGTCGCCTTGCCGCGTTTCGGGCAAGGCGAGGAGGCAGATCACCGCACCGATCGTCGCCACGGCGCCGAGGGTGATGAATGCTGCGCTGTAACCGGCGCCGACCACGACCAGGCCCGCCAGTGTCGTCGACAGCGCCGCACCAATGCTCTGGGCCGTGATGACGGCACCCTGTGCGACGTTGAAGCGGCCGGTGTTGCGCATGAGATCGGCGACGATGACGGGGAAGATTGCCCCGAAAATGCCGGCTCCGACGCCGTCCAGCAGCTGCACGCCGACCAGCCAGAACGGATTGTCGGAGAGCGTATAGAGCGCACCGCGGACCGGCAGGATCAACAATGCGGCAAGGAAGAACCGCTTGTGCCCCCAGCGGTCGGCCCGTGCGCCAACCAGCATCGCGAACGGAACCATCACCACTTGCGCCGCAACGATGCATGCCGACATCAGGCTGGTGCCGATGTTCTTGTCCTGGAGCGCGAGCTTTTGTCCGACCAGCGGCAGCATCGCCGCGTTGGAGAGGTGAAACAGAACGACGCAGATAGCGAATATGAGCAGCGGACGGCAGGTCAGGAGCACGCCAAGGCCCGAGGGTTGTTCGGGCGCGCCATTGATACGAGAGTGGTGCAGTCCGCGCGCGAGATCGTGGTCGATGGCCCGTTCGGGAATCGTCAGGATGCTGACGAGGCTCGCGATCGCCATGGCGCCGAGAAGGTAGAACACGACGGTCGGTCCGCACCAATAGGCGGAGAGGCCGGCGATGCCCGCCGCGACAGCGTTGCCGGCGTGGTTGAAAGTCTCGTTGCGGCCGATGCGCCGGGTAAATGCGGCATGCCCGAAGATGCCAAGCGAGACAGCGGCGATCGCCGGCGGGAAAACCACGGCAGCGGCTTGTGCGATGCCTTGCGAGATTATCACCGGCAGGAGGTTGGGGAACAACGGCAGCGAGAGCGAGGCGAGTGTCACCAGAATCGCAGCGGCCACCATCACCAGCCGCTTCGCCCGCGTGCCGTCAACCAGCGCACCGGCCGGCGTCTGCGCGACGATGCCGGCGATCGTCGCGATCGACATCACGAGGCCAATGCGAGCCTCGTTCCAACGCTGCTCGGTGAGAAGATAGACCGCGAGATAGGGACCGAGCCCGTCGCGGACGTCGGCGAGGAAGAAATTGGCCGCGTCCAGCGCGCGGCCGGCGCGCCTCGTCTGATCGGGATCTTGGCTCGACATGCATCTCTCGATCGAGGCTCAAATTCGTCCGGCCGGCACCGACGGTACTGCTTGAGCTGTGAACGTTTTGTCTGCGAAGGGCGGTCCGCCGAATGCACCGCTATCGTCCCGGACAAGCGGCCGCGCTTATCCGGGACGACGGGGGAGAATTAATCACCGTGCCACCGACAGCTTTTCCGTGATCGCCTTGCGCAATATGCGCGACAGCGACTCCACAGAGTAGGGCTTCTGGATCAGCTCGAAGCCGCGATGGGCGCTTTCGGCGAGCACGTTGCTGTAGCCGCTGGTGAGCACCACGGGCAGGCCCGGATAGCGCTCGCGGATGATGCCGGCAAGCTCGACGCCGTTCATTCCGGGCATGATCACGTCGGAGAACACGAGGTCGACGGCAAATTCGTTCTCGCTGAGGATCGCCAGTGCCGCGTTGGCGTTGGCGACGCGGCGGACGACATAGCCGAGATCCTCCAGGAGTTCGGTGGAGAAGCGACCGACTTCGTCGTCGTCCTCGACCACGAGCACGCGATAGCCGCGTCCGGTCGCCGCGACCTCATGGGTCAGTGCCGCGGCTTCCTTGTCCGTCGCGGGGCTTTGGGCCTGCGGCAGATAGATGGTGAAGGTTGCGCCTTTGCCTTGCGTGCTCGTCACCGCGATGTCGCCCTCGGACTGTTTTGCGAAGCCGAAGGCCTGGCTGAGGCCGAGGCCGGTACCCTTGCCGACCTCCTTGGTGGTGAAGAACGGCTCGAAGATCGAATCGAGATGTTCCGGCGCGATGCCGCTTCCGGTGTCGGTGACGGAGATGGCGACGTAGTCGCCGCTGCGTGCCAATTGCGCGCGCAGCTGAGGGATACCCTGGACCTTGCGCACGGCGATGGTGAGGTGGCCTTCGCCATTCATCGCATCGCGGGCGTTGATGGCGAGGTTGATCAGCGCGGTCTCGAACTGGGCGATGTCGGCCACGGTGAAGCAATCGGGATCCTGAACCTCCACGGCGATCTCGATGCGACCGCCGACCAGCGGCCGGACCAGCTGCGCCACGCCTTCGACCTGGCTGCCGACGTTGAAGATCTGCGGCTTCAGCGGCTGCCGGCGCGCGAACGCCAGAAGCTGCGCGGTCAGCTTGGAGGCGCGCTCGACCGTCTCGGATATGGCATCGACATAGCGGCGGCGGCGTTCCTCCGGCAACTCGCGGCGGCGCAGGAAGTCGGTGGCAGAGCGGATGATGGTGAGGAGATTGTTGAAGTCGTGCGCGACGCCGCCGGTGAGCTGGCCGATCGCCTCCATCTTCTGCGATTGCCGCAGCGCTTCCTCGCCGCGGCGGCGCTCGGTGACGTCGACTGCCTCGGGCACCGCGCCGGTGATGTTGCCGTGGCGGTCGAGCACGGGACGCACGCCGAAGTCGAAATCGCGCTCGCCGATGGGAAGGTGCAGGCGCATCTCCAGCCGCACCGCTTCGCCTTTGAGCACCTTGTCGAAGGCCTCTCGCACGGCGGCACTCATGCCGTCCGTGCCAGTGAACCAGGGCGTGTCCCAGAACGGCTTTCCGATCACATCCGAGGAGAGCGCCTTGATGCCATCCAGCGCGGTCTTGTTGGCGTAAAGCAGCTCACCTCTGAGATTGACCAGGCCCTGATACTGATTGCTGGTCTCCAGGATCGCGCGCAGCCGTGCCTCGTTGGATTCGAGCTCGGCGGTGCGCTCGGCAATGCGCAGTTCAAGTGTCTCGTTGAGCTGCCTGAGCTCGATCTCGGCCTGCTTGGCGACGGTGATGTCGTGGGCGACGCCGATGAAGCCGATATGCTTGCCTGTCGCGTCCCAGCGCGGCTGCGATTCCGATCTAAGCCACCGCCATTCGCCGCTGGCGTTCTTGTAACGCGCTTCCAGCACGAAGGGTTTGAGGGATGCTTCACCCTGGACGGATTGCTGGAGCACGTGCGGCAGGTCGTCGGGATGCAGCACCTTGCGCCAGTCAAAGTCGATGGCCTGATCGTAGGGCAGGCCGACGAAATCGACATAGGCCTGGTTGGCGAAGGAGCGCTTGCGATCGAGCTTGGTGACCCAGATCGGCACCGGCGCGCTGTCGGCGATCAGCCGAAAGCGCTCCTCGCTCTCGCGCAGCGTCGCGCGCGCCAGCGCCTGGTCGGTGATGTCGATATGGGCGCCGACGAGGCGGATGGCGCGGCCGTCCTTGTCGCGCTCGATCTTGGCGACGACCCGGATCCAGCGGGTCTCGCCGTCGCTGGGACGGATGATGCGGTATTCGGCGCTGTAGTCTTCGCTCGTTCCGGCGAGAGCCTCGAAGAAATGCTTGACGGTTGCCTCGCGGTCGTCGGGATGGATGCGATTGACCCAATCCTCGTGCGACTCCTCGGCAGCTTCCGGCGGCAGGCCGTGGATGATCAGATATTCGGGCGATCGACGGTTCTTGAAGCCTTCGCGGAAATCGACCTCGACGCCGCCGACCTTGCCGATGCGCTGGATGCGCGCCAGCTCGGCCTCGCGTTCCTGGAGCGCGCGATAGGCGTTATCGCGCTCGCGCGCGACGTCTTCGAGGTGCTGGCGCAGCCTTTCGGCGGCGATGGTCTCGGGCAAGGGATCGTTCAAGGCATCGGCCGTTGTGATGCGGGTGCGCACGTGCCGGACCGATATTCACACAGACGGAACGTGATGGCCATTGTTTAGAGGGCAGAGTATCGGAAAATAGGAGCGCGTGCCTGCACGCGAAGAACGACGCGGTGGCAACGTCTGGTCTGGCAATTTGTTCCGGAGACTGGAACGATCGGCTGATCGAGGCGTCTTCGCGAGGTGCCAACTCTCTCGTAAGAATCCCTTTCCAAAGAGGCTAAATCTTGAAGCTCTTCGTCTGTCAGGCCTGCGGCAACGTTCTCTATTTCGAGAACCGTGCCTGCGAACGTTGCGGCCATCGTGTCGCCTTCCTGCCGGAGAAGGAGACAATGTCGGCGATCGAGCCCGACGGAGAAGCCTGGAGGACATTGGCCGACGATGGCGAAAGCCGGATGCTGTGCCGCAATGCCGAGTACGACGCCTGCAACTGGCTGACAGACACGGACGATACCACCGGCTATTGCCGCGCCTGCCGTCACAACGGGACCGTGCCGAACCTCTCCGATCCAGCGCAGCTTGCTGGATGGCGTGAGCTGGAGGTGGCCAAGCACCGTCTGCTCTATTCCCTGATCCGCTGGAGGCTGCCGCTCCAGACGCGGCAGGATAATCCCGGGCACGGGCTGATCTTCAATTTCCTTGCCGACGATCCGAACAGCGGACAGAAGGTCATGACTGGCCACGACAGCGGCCTGATCACGATCGCGCTCAAGGAGGCGGACGACATCGAGCGCGAGCGGCGCAGGCTCGAAATGGGCGAGCCCTATCGGACGCCGCTCGGGCATTTCCGCCACGAGGTCGGGCACTATTTTTGGGATGTGCTGGTGCGGGACGGCGGCAAGCTGGACCAATGTCGCGCCGTGTTCGGCGACGATTCCGTTGATTACGGTCAGGCCTTGCAGCGGCACTATGCCGAAGGCCCGCCGCCGGACTGGCGGCAGAGCTACGTCTCGGCCTACGCCACGACGCATCCCTGGGAAGACTTTGCCGAGACTTGGGCGCACTACCTCCACATCGTCGACACGCTGGAGATGGCCGCCGAGTTTGGCATGGAGGTGCGTCCCAGGGTCGACCGCGATGGGGAACTGACGGCGCGCATCCGCTTCAACCCTTACGAGGCGAGGGATATCGAGGCGCTGGTCAACGCATGGCTGCCCTTCACCTTCGCCATGAACAGCGTCAACCGCGCCATGGGCCTGCGCGACCTCTATCCCTTCATCCTGTCGTTCGCGGTGGTTGCCAAGCTCGGCTTCATTCACGGCTTGGTCCGGGACGCGGCCAAGGCCGGGAAGCCCCGGGAAGCGGCACGGCGTCCCTAGGGCTCGCCGGGCCCATTTCGGTCTTGCGCTGGTACGCCAGAGGCCCCGGATTTAGACCGTTGCCTCCGGCCCATTTTGATGTACCACGGAGGCCACACGGCCCGTCCCCATAGGCCCCAACGGCCAGGAGACGGGTCCCGCCCAAGGTCGAGACTCAAGAAAAGCATGTTCAAACGGATTCTGATCGCCAATCGCGGCGAAATCGCCTGCCGGGTCATCAAGACCGCCCGCAAGATGGGAATTCAAACGGTTGCGGTCTATTCCGAGGCCGACCGCGATGCCCTCCATGTCGAGATGGCCGACGAGGCGGTGCTGATTGGTCCGCCGGCTGCGGCCGAGAGCTATCTGGTGATCGAGAAGATCGTTGAAGCCTGCCGCAAGACGGGCGCCGAGGCGGTGCATCCCGGCTACGGCTTCCTGTCCGAGCGCGAGGCGTTTCCGCGCGCGCTGGAGGCGGCCGGAATCGTCTTCATCGGCCCCAACCCCGGCGCGATCGCGGCGATGGGCGACAAGATCGAATCCAAGAAGGCGGCGGCGAACGCCGACGTTTCGACCGTGCCAGGCTTTCTCGGCGTGATCGAAGACGCCAAGCATGCGGTCAGGATCGCCGACGCGATCGGCTATCCCGTGATGATCAAGGCCTCCGCCGGCGGTGGCGGCAAGGGCATGCGGATCGCCCACTCGACCCAGGAGGTCGAGGAGGGATTTGGGTTGGCAAAAGCGGAAGCAAAGGCCTCGTTCGGCGACGACCGCGTCTTCATCGAAAAGTTCATCGTCGATCCCCGCCACATCGAGATTCAGGTGCTGGGCGACAAGCACGGCAACGTGATCTATCTCGGCGAGCGCGAATGCTCGATCCAGCGCCGCAACCAGAAGGTCATCGAGGAAGCGCCGTCGCCGCTGCTCGACGAGGCCACCCGCCGCAAGATGGGCGAGCAGGCGGTCGCGCTGGCCAAGGCCGTGAATTACGACTCCGCCGGCACGGTCGAGTTCGTCGCAGGGCAGGACAAGAGCTTCTACTTCCTGGAGATGAACACGCGTCTCCAGGTCGAGCATCCCGTCACGGAACTCGTCACCGGCATCGACCTCGTCGAGCAGATGATCCGCGTCGCCGCCGGCGAGAAGCTCGCCATCGCGCAGAAGGACGTCACGCTGACGGGTTGGGCGGTGGAATCCCGCCTCTACGCCGAAGATCCGTTCCGCAACTTCCTGCCCTCGATCGGGCGGCTCGTGAAGTATCGCCCGCCGGCGGAAGCCAGCAAGGACGGCATCACCATCCGCAACGACACCGGCGTGCAGGAGGGCGGCGAGATTTCCATCCATTACGATCCCATGATCGCCAAGCTCGTCACGCATGCGCCGTCGCGCGCGGCTGCGATCGAGGCGCAGGCCACCGCGCTGGACTCGTTCTACGTCGACGGCATCAGGCACAACATTCCGTTCCTGTCGGCGCTGATGCACCATCCGCGCTGGCGCGAGGGACGGCTCTCGACCGGCTTCATCGCCGAGGAATTCCCCAGGGGCTTTGCAGTGCGCGTGCCCGAAGGCGAGGTCGCGCGGCGGATCGCCGCGGTCGGCGCTGCCATCGATCACGTGCTCGGCGAGCGCAAGCGGCAGATCTCCGGCCAGATGGGCGGCCGCGTCGTGCAGCGCGAGCGGCGCCGCGCGGTCTGGCTCGATCGCGAGGAGATCTTGCTGGAAGTCGGACGCGAGGGCGAGGCGATCGCGATCCGCTTCATCGATCCCGACGGCAAGGCCGGCGATGCGCATCTGTTGCAGTCGCCGTGGAAGCCGGGCGATCTGGTCTGGCAGGGCACCATCGACGGCCAGTTCGTCGCGGTGCAGGCGCGTCCGATAGCGAACGGCATCCGCCTCGCGCATCAGGGCGTCGAGGTGCCGGTCTATGTCTGGACCGAGGCCGAGGCCGCCTCCGCGCGGCTGATGCCGGTGACGACGGCTTCCGACACCGGCAAGAAGCTGCTCTGCCCGATGCCCGGCCTCGTGGTCTCGATCGCGGTGACCGAGGGGCAGGAGGTCAAGGCCGGCGAGACGCTGGCGGTGGTCGAAGCCATGAAGATGCAGAACGTGCTGCGCGCCGAGCAGGACGGCACCGTGAAGAAGATCCACGCCAGCGCGGGCGCGACACTCGCGGTGGACGCGTTGATCCTGGAGTTTGCGTAGGCGCCGAAGCACGAAGCCGACCCTCACCCTGAGGAGCCGCGCTTGCGTGGCGTCTCGAAGGGTGAGGCCACCAGCCGGGCCTTCATCCTTCGAGACGCGCGCAAAAGCGCGCTCCTCAGGACGAGGAACTGAGAGTGAGGCAACCATGGCCTTTCGTTCCCGCCGCGAGAAACTTCGCTCCATCCTGTCGGGCGGGACCTGTGTCCATCCCGGCTCGGTCTACGACGCCATTTCGATCCGCATTGCCGAGGACCTCGGGTTTCCGCTCGGCATGTTCGGGGGATCAGTGGCTTCGCTCGCCGTGCTCGGCGACCCCGATATCACGCTGATCACGCTCACCGAGCTTGCCGAGCAGATGCGGCGGATGTCGCGCGCCGCAACACTCCCCGTTCTGGTCGATGCCGATCACGGGTACGGCAATGCGCTCAACGTGCGCCGCACGGTGCAGGAGCTGGAGATGGCGGGCGCGGCCGGCCTCACCATCGAGGACACGCTGCTGCCGGCTGCCTTTGGCGAGACGAAGACGCAGCTGATCTCGCTCGAGGAAGGCGTCGGCAAGATGAAGGCGGCGCTTGGCGGCCGCAGCGATCCGTCGCTGGTGATCATGGGCCGGACGGGCGCTGCCGCGATCACCTCGATCGAGGATGCTGTTCGCCGCGCCAAGGCTTATGAGGCGACCGGAGTCGATGCGTTGTTCTTCACAGGCATCAAGTCGCGCGCCGCGCTCGAGGCCATCGCATCTGACACGCGCCTGCCGATCGTGCTCGGCGGTGCGCCGGACGAATTGAACGCGCTCGATTACCTTGCGAGCCAGCGCGTACGCATCGCACTCCAGGGCCATGCGCCGATCGCCGCCGCGACGCAGGCCGTCTACGAGACGCAGAGGGCGCTGCGCGAGGGCACGGCGCCGAAAAGCCTCAGGGGCTTGGCATCGTCGGAGCTGATGGCCCGTGTCATGCGCGAGGGCGAGGCCAGGGTGCGCAGCGCCGATGTCCTCGGACTGAACAAGTGAGCCGGGCAATTCTGCAGGTCATGATCCGCGGACGCGTGCAGGGCGTCGGCTATCGGGCCTGGGTCGAGTATCAGGCGACGACGAGCGGCCTCGAAGGCTGGGTCCGCAACCGTCGCGACGGCAGCGTGGAAGCGCTGTTCGCTGGCGCGCCGAAGCACGTTGCCGACATGGTCGCGCTGTGCCGCCACGGCCCGCCGTCCTCGCGCGTCGACAGTGTCACGAGTGAAACCGCGAGCGTGGATGAGCTGAATCTGCGCCGGGCAGGAGAGGCGTTCTCGGTGCTGCCGACGGCGTAGCTTCAGAGAAGACCGTCATGCCCGGGCGCTGTCCCGGGCATCCACGTTCTTCGCGCCGTGTGGTTATGCGCGGATGGCCGGGACAAGCCCCGCCATGACAACGTAGAGGCTGAGGTGCCCCAAGCTCTCGAAGGGAAATTTCACCTTGGCAGCTTGGCGATCGCCTCGCTCAGCTCGTGGATCTCATAGGGCTTGCGCAGGATCGGGAAATCGCCGCGCACGCCGGCGGCGACCTCGCTGTAACCGGTGGCAAGCAGGATCGGCAGGCCGGGGCGGATCTGGCGGAGGCGATGGGCGAGGCTGAGCCCATCCATCTTGCCGGGCATGACGATGTCCGAGAACACGAAGTCGACGCCGTTGCTCTCGATCTCGCGCAATGCCGCTTCGGCATCGGCGACCCGGCGCACTTGATAGCCGAGCTGCTCCAGAAGACCGATGCTGACCAGAGCAACGTCGGGATTGTCCTCGACCAGCAGCACCGTGCCGCTGCCGCGGAGAGGCGTCCCCGATGTCTCGCGCGACGGCGCATCTGTGCCGCGCGGCAGGATGATGGTGAATGTCGTGCCCTTTCCGAGCTCGCTTGCAACCGCTATGGTGCCGCCGGCCTGATGAGCGAAGCCGTGCACCTGCGAAAGGCCGAGGCCCGTGCCTTTTCCGATCGGCTTGGTCGTGAAGAACGGCTCGAAGATCTTGTCGAGAACGTCGGAGGGAATTCCGAGCCCGGTATCTGTGACGTCGATTGCGACGAAGTCGCCGGCGAGGGGAGGTTCGTTAAGCACGACGTTGCGCGTGCCGATCGTCACCGTGCCACCGTCCGGCATCGCGTCGCGGGCATTGATGACGAGGTTGAGCAGCGCGGTCTCGAGCTCGGAGACGTCGGCCTTGATCGGCCAGGCGTCGGAGCCGATGTCGAAAGCGAGACGCACGGAACTGCCCACGCCGGCGTCGAGCACCTCGCGGATGGCCGCGACGCGTTCGGCGAAATCGATCGCCTGCGGGTTGACGCTCTGCCGCCGCGCGAAGGTGAGGAGCTGGTTCGTCAGCGCGGCGCCGCGTTTGGTCGCGGTCTCGATCGCGGACATGGCGCGCTCGAGCTTGGGGTCGTCGGCGGCGCTCTTCTTCAGGATGTGAAGGCTGCCGCTGATGATCATCAGAAGATTGTTGAAGTCGTGGGCAACGCCGCCGGTGAGCTGTCCGAGCGCATCGAATTTCTGCGACTCGGCGAGTTGCTTCTGCATTGCCTCGAGCTTGAGCTGGGAATTGCGGCGCTCGGTGATGTCGCGCGTGATCTTGGCGAAGCCGATCAGCGCGCCGCCCTCGTAGATCGGGTCGATCACCACGCTGGCCCAGAAGAACGTGCCGTCCTTTCGGACGCGCCAGCCTTCCTCCTCATATCGGCCCTTTTCCCGCGCAATACCGAGCGCCCGCGCGGGCTTGCCATTGGCGCGGTCGGTCTCGGTGTAGAAACGGGAAAAATGCTGGCCGAGGATTTCCTCGGGCGAATAGCCCTTGATGCGTTCGCCGCCGACGTTCCAGCTGGTGATGATCCCCTTGGGATCAAGCATGTAGAGGGCGTAGTCGGCGACTCCCTCAACCAACAGCCGGAAACTGCGCTCGCTTTCGAACAAGTCTCTCTGTTGACTGAACTTTTCGGACATTCCGGACCCGCCTCGACGGGGACAAACGCCGCACATGGCAGATTTGTTCCCATTGTATGGGACATTTTTAGGCAATATCGCGCACCGAATACAGAGGCCGCCGGGCGATCAGGCGGGGTGGCCGCTAGCTCGTCGCCAGGCTCCGGAACGTCGCGGCCACCGCGCGCAGGGCCGCGAGCTTGGCGGGATCGCCGACTTTCGAATGCAGCATCACCTTCGATCTGCCGAGTCTTGGCAGCTTGTGCGCCGGCCCGAGATCGACCAAGCCCGGAGGCGCGATCCGCCGCGCCAGCGGCGCAATTGCAAGTCCGGCAAGCGCAGCCGCGACCACCGCCGTGACACCGCCGCCGACAAATCGCTCGCGCCAGGCGATGCCTGCCTTGTCCAGCGCGCGCACGGCGATGGCGCGGACGCCACAGGGCGGGGCGAGCGTTGCGAGCGGCAGTGCTTCGCCCTTCGGGAACGTGAAACGCCGCGATGCGAACCAGCCGAACTCGTCATCTGCCAGCTTCTCGCCGCCACGGCGGCTGCCCTCCTGGCGGACGATCACGGCGTCCAGCTCGCCCGCGTCATAGGCATCCTGCATCTCGCGCGAGAAGCCGATCGTGACGGCGAGCTTGAGATTCGCGGACATCGCGTGCAGCCGTTCGAGCAGCGGCACCAGTTCGGGGCCCGCGGCATGGTCGGAGATGCCGAGCGAAAGCGACTGCGGGGCGGAAGCCTCGCCGGAGAGCGCACGGTCATGCGCGTCCATGAGTGAGCGGGCGCGATCGAGGAAATCAGCACCATCGGCAGTGAGCCGAACCGCGCGCGGCGAGCGTTCGACGAGGCGTTTTCCCAGCAACGTCTCCAGGCGTTGGAGCTTGAGGCTGACAGCCGCCTGCGTCGTGCCGAGCGCTTCGGCCGCGCGGGTAAAGCTCTGGAGGTTGGCAACCAGCAGGAAGGCCCGGACCGTGGCGATGTCGAGTGTTCCTATCATTAGAAACTATTATCACTGATATCAGTATAGATAAGATACCAAAATCATGCCCCCAGGTCTAGCTTCTCACCAACGCCGCGCAAGACCCTGCGCCGCGTCTTGAGGAGAGCCACCATGCCCCTGATCACCGTGTCCTACGCCACGTCCCGCCAGTCGCGGTCGCTGAAGGCCGACGTCGCCAATGCCGTGTCCGAGCTCACGGCAAAGATCCTGCACAAGGATCCCAGGGTCACCGCCATCATCGTGAAGTCCGTGGATGCGGGCGACTGGTTCGCGGGCGGCAAGTCGCTCGCCGAGCAGAAGCTCGCAAGCTACTGGATCGACATCCACGTCACGGAAGGCACCAACACCAAGGACGAGAAGGCGGCCTATCTCGCTGCCATGTTCGAGCGCATGGCCGATATCCTGGGCCCGCTGCATCCCGAGACCTATCTGCATGTCGACGAGGTCAAGGGCGATGCCTACGGCTTTGGCGGCCTGACCCAGGAGCGGCGCTACATCGCCGGCAAGCTCGAGGTTTCGCTGCAGGCGGCGTGATGCCCGATCGCGGGTGAGCAATCTCACCCGCGACCGGTTGCAAGGGATCGTCAGCTCGCAGCCCGGAACTGGACTTCTGAATTGCTGATGAAGCACGTCTTGTCGAACAGATTCAGGTCCAGCGGGTTCGGCAAGCGAACGTCGCTGAGATCAGGACAGGGCTTGACTGCGGGATCATAGGATCGGTCGATCTGCGAGATGAAGACGACGATCAGCCCCTTGTCGCGTGCGAACGATTTCAGTGCGCGCACCTGAACGGTCAGGTCGGGGTTTTCCCGCCGCTGGTCGAGCAGTTGCAGATAGTCGATCACCACGAATGTACCGCGCGGGGCGGGGGCCATCTGCTTGACGACGTAATCGGCGCTGATCGCGTCGGAACAATCGACCTCGAACAATCTGTCGAACTGCGCGGGATCTACGCCGATCGCCCGCAAGCGATCCAGAACGTCTCTCTCGGTGTATTCGAGCGAGAAGAGCGCGGCGCGGCTACCCTTCCTCATGGCCTCCACCGCAAGTTCGAGACTCATCAGGGTCTTGCCATGACCGGGCCGCGCACCGAGCAGCACCAGCTCGCCCGGCCGGAATTGAGGAAACAGCTTGCCGGCCGGCGTCTCCGCCGCGGCTTTCGCCGCGAGCAAGCTCCAGGCGGAAAACCCTTCCGCTGTGGCGACGCGGTCAAGCGCGTCGTGGAGTGGAACGCCTTCCTCGCGGGACAGGCGCTTCGCCTTGCGCTTGAGATGATAGATCGGCGCAGACAATCTCATCGTGAGAACCTCCCATTGCGAGCATGATCGCAATCCCTCCTTATGCCGAGCGCTCGAACAGTCGGTCCGATGATCAATTCGCCCGGCATGAAGTCTGCTTTCCCGGCGGAGGGGGGAGGCGTGGGCGGCACCGGAATAAAGCTAGCTGATTCCGCGGCCACAGAGAAAGAGAGCCGCGCACGGCGAACAGGAAAGCGCTTAGGCGACCACTTCCGGCAATGCGCGGGTCGATCCGAACAACTCCTCGAACGCCTGCCGGAGCGCGATGTCGACGTCGGCCATGGTCACGAGCTGCCCGAGGTCGACGAGAGAGGTCACGCCGTAGCGGGGATCGGCGACGCCGCAGGGCACGATGCCGGCGAAATGCGACAGCTCCGGCTCGACATTGATGGCGATGCCGTGGAACGACACCCAGCGCTTCAGGCGGACGCCGATCGCCGCAATCTTGTCCTCGTGGTCCGCTCCCTTGTCGGGCCGCCTGACCCAGACGCCAACCCGGTCCTCGCGCCGCTCGCCGCGAATATTGAAGGCGGCCAGCGTGCGCAGAATCAATTCCTCCAGGCTCGCGACATAGGCCCGAACGTCCGGCCGGCGGCGCTTGAGGTCCAGCATGACATAGGCCACCCGCTGGCCCGGCCCGTGATAGGTGAGCTGCCCGCCGCGCCCGGTCGCGAAAGTCGGGAATCGCGCATCGAGCAGGTCGGATTGCTTGCCCGAGGTGCCCGAGGTGTAGAGCGGGGGATGTTCGAGCAGCCACACCAATTCCGGGGCCTCGCCTGCCGCAATCGCGGCGACCCGGGCCTCCATGGCGGCCACCGCATCCGGATAGGGCACCGGAGCATCCGAGATGAGCCATTCGACGGGCTCGCCTCCTGCGGCGGAAAACGATGTCAGATCGAGCTCTTGACGCTGGTTTTGACGGGGGTTTTCAGGCGAATTAACCATTGGCTAACCATAACGTGGTGATGATCGCAGGCGCAAATGAAGAGTCCCATGTCGCGGCGGTCCTGACAGTGCCCACTCTCGATAAAGTCACCGTGGATCTCATGGTCGTCCTGGGGACCACCACCATGCCGATCCATCAAGTATTGCGTCTTTCCCGCGGCGCCATCATCGAGCTGGATGCTACCGAGGCCGACGAGGTCAAGGTTCTGGCCAATAATCTGCCCGTCGCCTCCGGCGTCGTGCTGGTCGACCGCAACCGGATCGCGGTCGAGGTCAAACAGATGCTGCCGCGCACGCCGGGGACCCGGTAGGGCCCCGGGGCGATAGCGTCCTGGGGACCAGCACGGGCCGATTCGGGCAGAGGGTCGGAACTTTCCTGCAAAGCTTGTGGAATTCAGGGCCTTTGCAGGCTTGTACCCCTCTGATGGATTTGTTAGATCGGCGCCGTTGATCCGGTCGGCCCTCAAGCCTCAGGCCGGCATCCCCAAAGCGCTCGTGGCGGAACTGGTAGACGCGCTGCCTTGAGGTGGCAGTGAGTAAAATCGTGGGGGTTCGAGTCCCTCCGAGCGCACCATACCCACGCCTAATCCATTGAAATTACGGCGTTTTTCTTCCAAAATTACTACGCAAAGTTACTACTCTGTTCTCGGCCGACGTTCCGGACCTGTTCGCGCCAGGTAAAGCCGTGATATCGTCAAATAACTGGCTCTGATCGAACGCTACGATCTTCTCCATGCCACTGATTCCGAGTTTTTCCCGGTTTGCCTTGGCGATGTAGTGCGCCGGCATCTTTGGATCAGTCCAGCCGAACATCGCCATCATCTGGCTTTCGGTACAGTCGGCGTAGGCCGCGACCTCGGCGCGGGCCTTCCGCACCCCATGGCAGCTTTTCTTGGGTTCGTTGACGCCCGCCAGGACCGCGTACTTCTTGAATTTCGCCGCCCACGCCTTCTTGTTCATCGGCAGCACGCGGCCCTTCACGATCTTCCCGGTGAAAACGTCAGCGCCGATGATCCCGGCCGCACGCGCCGCGCGGAGGCTATCAGCAAACTCCGGATGCACCGGCACCGTGACGGTCGTGTTGCCACGGCTTTTTTCGGTTGAGATCTGTACCGCCATCTTGCGCACGATTTGGCGCAGATGAGACGGCCCGAAGCGATGCGCGTCCCCCAGCCGCAGGAAAGTGTGGTGCAGGATGTCGAACATCAGCCGCGCCTCGGTGCCGAGCGGCCACTTCGCGCGGTACATCGCCATATCTTCTTCCGTCCAGGGCATGAAACCGCCGCTCTCGCGGCTCGCCTTCGCCTTGCCGGACTTCAACCCGATCGTCGGATCGTCGTCCTCGTCGAGATGGCTTTCATCGATCATCCAGCGGATCATACCACGTAGCGCCGACAACAGATTGCCCGCCTGTGACGGCGTGCGTGCCTTCATCTCGGCTTTGATGACCTTACGTGTCAGCACCCCAAACGGCTTCTCGCCATTCTCGGGCAGGAGCGACTCGATCAACCCGGTGCGCTGGAGCCGTGTCGAGTCCGACAGTCCTGCCTCGCCAACGGCAAGGTCGCCCAGCCAATGGTCGCTATGTTTGTAAAGTGTCCAGTACCAGCGCAGCGTGTGAGGCTTCGGCGGCTCGGTCGGCAGTTCCGGACGCGGTTCGTTGCGCTGCTTCTGCGCGTTGACGTAATCGGTAGCGTCGCCATAAAGCGCGATCTGCGAAACAATGGCCGCGTCGCACTCGTCGTCGAACGCCCTGGTGCCGAACTCCGCCTTGATCCTGATCTTCGGCAATCCGTTGCGAATCTGGACATAATAGCGCGTCTGTCCGCGTTGAGAGCGATCGGCCAGCACATAGCGACGTTCCGGCTGCACCAACGGATCGGGTTCGGTTCGCCGTTTACGCATCACTCCTCCGAGCGCCGCAACCGCCGCATCATAGGCGGCATCGAAGGGTTCGGTGCCATATCGCTCTCTGATCCCGATCCGCCGACCCTTGCGGCTCACCTTCACGTACCAGCGCAGCGCGCCGAGCGGGGAATAGTCGAAGTAAAGGTACATTCGCGTGTCCCCGGGGGCGCGGGGATCGCGTCGCTGCATTCCAAGCATTGGCTTACTCCGTGGACCAATGCTTGGAGTCTAACGGTGCGGTGACTCCGCATCAATTGTATAAGGTGCGTTTCACCCGCTTTCGGTGCGTTTCAGGTAACGCTGCAGCGCCTCCGATGGCACCCATATTTCGTCTACACCTGCTGTGGGTTTGGTCCGCGCGGGGCCCGTCGTCAGCGCAATCCGAATAACACCGTCTGCATCAACGCTGACCGCGCTCGCGCCGGCTTCTTTGGCCGCACGGATTGCTCGAGCTAGGTCGGCTTGTGTAACCTTTGCCGGACGCCGCGGCATGACGTTTCTCCTAACGCGTGAAAGTTCAGGCTGCGCGCTTCCCCCATCACGCGACACCAATCATTCCGAGTACGACCCCAGCGCGTTTGGTATCCTTCCGCGCTGGCGACCGCAAAATCGGATGCGGATTGACACGGGGAGAGCGCCTCGCTGACTTAGTCAAGCACGGCGTTCAGTAGTCCTTCCAGAGAAAGGAGATAAAACTTGGAGTATTGTGAGATGCCCAAGAGAGGCAAAAATCATCGTGAGGTAGTGAAGTCGAAGAAGAAGACAGCGATCATTTTCTCTTGAGCGACTTAGCTGAGGCCGATCAGGATCAAAACGCTAACGAAGACTCTTTGGACGAACGAGCCTACAGGCTGGCGCGGCTGCTGCTCGCAAAGCTCGAACTTGCGCTGTCGAATGAGGAGGTTCTGCAGGTGCTGGGGCGGCCGCACAATGTCTCTAAATCGAAAGCAGCCCTGCTGCTCTTCGATTTGGATGCAACGAAGGATCAGCCCGCCGCTGCAACGCTCATCGAGCGCCTGACAAAGAGGATGTCGCCGGAATTTTGCGACGTAGACCAGCCGTACAGCAAAGATCGTACATCGGTCAACTGCGTTGAATTTGCGCACCAACTCGCGATTGGCGCGATCGACCACAGATTGGTCAGTTACGGCTATGAGTTCCTCTCGCGTACTTCGGTGCAGGCCATCAAATCTGGAAAGAAAGATGACGAGGCAATCGACGCTTTCATTGATGTGCTGGCTTACTACGGAGACTTCCGAGCCGCGCAAGTGCTTCTCAACAAGAGCTCCGCGGGGCCGAGCACGCATACAGCTCGCAACCACGGTGATCGCGCGACTGCTGTCGCAACCGCCGCTGAAGACGCCGCGCCTTAACGAACTGCAGAGCTTCTTGCAATTGTCAGCTGAGCGTGGCTATGAGGACGCGAATATCTTCCTTGAGATACTCAAGAACAAGATACAGCCCGTCAGCGAAAAGCCCGCGGTCGGTGAATTCGACCACTACGCGGCGTGATATCGCGACCAGGCCGCTCGGGGGGTGTGAGTGCCGGGTTGGTGTCGGCAACCCGTAACTATTCCCAACGGTTGAGCTCGAACTTGCGAGCCTAAATTCGGAAATCCAACTCGAAGGCGTGAGCGCCATTTTCAATGGGCCAATTCCGAGCGCTCTCGCTCGGGTGTGTCTCTATGCCAAATCGAGCCGGCGGATTTTTGAGTTTGGCGATGGAAATTTGGCGCTTGTCCTGGCTAAAACAGCCGTCAACGAGTTGCAAAAGGTTCGCAGTGATCTTCAGCAGCTTCCACAGCAACTGCAACTTTGCTTTGCGGATGTTGTGTCCAATCATTATCGCTGGCTGGCCGATCAACGGCACGCCTTGGACGGTAAACCAGGATAAAGCAATCAGCGATGAACTCGTTGTTGGCATGGGCTTCGCGGAATTTTCAGGCAGTCGATTTGAGGATCGATAGAGTTTTGTGGACATCACGACTGTCTTCAGTGGAGACGGCACGTATCTGCTCGGCAATGTGTCAAAGGAATGTAATTACGCCGATTATCCAAAGATGGTCCGGGACTCGATGCTGTCCGTGCTGCGTGAGCTCAAGGCGAGAGATAACTGGAGGCCGGGAGACACGGTACGCGTAATGTTTCATGCGCATCGACCATTAAAGCGCATCGATGTGGGCAAGATTGTCTTCGCGTGTGTGCGAGAAATCGGCGCGGAGCAGGTCCTGCAAATGGCATTCGTTACCGTCTCGCACGATCACCCATTTTGCATTATGGATCGCGCCGAAAAGGGCAAAACCCGTGAAGCGCGAAAGCAACATAGTAAAAGGGAGTTCGCACCGGTCCGTGGCACAATAGCGCGGATTGGTCCGTCCACGCGATTGCTCGCGACAAATTCTCACAAGCTCATAAAGCGGGCGAACTCCCCGCTTCCCGCGCCGCTACTTACTTTGCCTGCATCCTGATTCGACCTTCAAGGATGTGGATCATATTGCGGAGCAGGCGCTAAAGTTCACGAGCTTATCCTGGCGGTCAACCCTGCCCGCGCGCAGCCCCGTGACGATATTCTATTCGGAGCGTATCGCCGAGTTGCTCGGGCGTCTCAAGGACGTACCGGATTTCTCCACTACGGCGCTGTCGGTGAAGCTAAAATGGAGCCGATGGTTCCTATGAGCGCGGTTGTGCTGAGCGCAATTGCGGCTGTACCCGAAGAAGCTCGCCGCGTCTTGCGGAGTTCTGAAGCCTGGCCGACCGCCTCCTCTCGATTGGCATCCAAGATTCTGCAGCGCGACGCCTCACTATCGGTCGGGCTGTTCGACCGACCGATTTTGAGCTGCGCGGCAAGACTTTTGCGACGCAAACCTGTCTTAGCCGCCTATGGCTATGTGATTGATGCTGCACCGGAGGAGACCGTCGCGCTGTGGATCGAAGAGCTTGAACACCTGCGCGGTCGAGAGATTTACCCAGCTGATCGCAATTCGTTCATATTCGACCCAGTGGAAATTCTAGGCGTATGTTTTGGTGTCTGCTCGCCGCGAATGCCAGCAGCGCACCGGGATTGGCTGGCCGGAACGAGCGTGCGGGGCTTCGGGAAAAGCCAGTTCAAAACAAGTGCGTCGCGGCTGGCGGCGCTCCATTAGATAGAGAGAAGGCCAGCACGGTGAGCGCGTCAGCCGTTGCGGTGAGCGAGCTTCCGACGAATGAAGCAATCATGGCGGCCTGTATCGACCACGCGGTGGGCGTCAGTGCATGCATGCTCGTCGGTGATTTGGAGGACGAGCTCGTGCGAAGGCTGCTCTCAGGCCCCGTTGGCATCGCTGACGAGGCAGAGGCTGCCGCTCTTGCTGTGTTGACAGGTCGCATTCTGGACAGGACTAACCTTGGGAAGCCCGAAAGTGCCGTGGAGTAGATTGTTGCTCTGTGTCGGCGTTTTTCGCTGTTCGCAGAACGGCTACGTAGCCGTCAGAGACAACGGGCGCCGTTCGATATAAAGGACGAATATGACGTTCAAGATCTACTCCACGCAATACTGAAGCTGCATTTCGATGATCTAAGACCAGAAGAGGTGACGCCGAGCTACGCGGGATCATCCTCCAGAGTTGACTTCCATCTGCCGACGGAGCGCGTCGTCGTTGAGGCGAAAATGACGAGAGCCAATCTAGATGCCCCGTTTGCGCTTAAGGGCGAGCCCGGATTTGAGGTCTATCGACAACGCTCCCTGCGCTTTTATTGGCGCAATCCTCGGAAGGTCTGCTTATCCTTGCTTTTCGTAGATTGTCTCGAGATTGATCAATCTCTCGGCCCGTCGTCCTGCGAGGCAAGTGGCAGCTATTGGCTTTGGCTGTATGAACACGCTGTAAGGGTGCGCGGTGCGCTGGAGCCGGCTGAGATCGCCGTCGGGGCTGCTGGGTGCCGTCACTCACACAGCAGCCGCTTGTCCTCACCAGGTCCTCGGCTCCGCAGTCGCGGCTAACCCTGCAAGCGCAAGGGCGTCCTGCGCTAGCCCGTCAACGCCGGAATCCTTTCGTCCCACCGTCGCCCACGCAAGCCGGCCTCGATCACGAGCGAATGATTTTCCTGCGCAGAACCATGACCGATCTTTCCGTTGAGCTCCCACCTGATCAGTCCGATCCAACAAATAGCATTGCCGTACGCGCGCCACGGTGCCCCCACGATCGGAACGCCACGTAGCTGGTGCTTACGGCCACGCTGGTCGGTCACCAACGCATCAAAGATGATCGGCGTGACGCCCAACCGCGTCGTCGTCATCTCGACATCCATGATTGCCATCACATCGCCGTTGTCGAGCAGATATCCATGCGCGAATTTCTGATCCTGGCCGGTTGGCCTTGTAGGATCAAGATGCATGTGGAATCGGAAGCCCAGGTCTTCGCCGAACTGGGCCCAAAGAGAATTCATGGGTGGGATATCCAGTTCCGGCCGCGGGCCCCAGCTGTGGTTCATCCTATCGACGATATCGATCTTGTATTCCTTGCCTCGCAGTTTGAGCGTTCCGGTGAAGCGACCATGCATGTCGTAGTGGCCTTTGTAGCCGCTTCCCATTGAAGAACGCGCCCACCGCTCGTCTTCCGTCTTGCCGGCGAGCGGATTTTCCTTGGGATCATGAATATCAAACGGATTCATGATACCGATGATGTCCATCCGCAGCTCGGTGCCGTCGCGCCCAACGTAGTCGATCCGATAGTCGCGCGGCGGCTTGATCGCCTTGATGCTCAGCCCATTCGGGCCCTGAATGTGCGAGAATCTTTTGGGCGCAGGAAGATGGAAACGAGTATCAGCGTATAGTGCCTCGAATTCCGTCTCGCTGACGCAGCCCATGAAGCGGATATCGTTCTGCATGCAGCCCAGAACCGGGCGAACAACAACATAGATGTGCCCGAAGATCCGCTCTTCCGGGATTGATACCGGGATATAGTACGTCTCTCCCCAAGTATAATCGTCCTTGTCGCTGAAGTGATATTCTAGATCCTCAGAAGTGATCATTTCCTCTTCCTTTGCTTTCGCCCAGCGTCAGCTACAGTCGCATCGATGACGAAACATGTGCCCGCCTCGTCGCGGACCTAACGCCGTCAGCGGTGGAAAGTAAATTTGTAAGTCGCGAATTGCAGTTATCGGTTCTGCCGCTATATGCGCTATCATCGGCACTTCACCTGCGCGCGTGACTGCCGCGAGCCGGCCAAAGGCTCGAGGCTATGCCTCAGATCTTCGGAAGGCGATGAACGTCAATACCCCGGAAATCACTATACTTGCTGCAATTGCATACATGCCAAAGACTGGCTTCCCGGTGATGTCGGTAATGACTCCGAGCATGTAGGGACTTACGAAGCCACCGAGATTTCCGATTGAGTTGATCGCGGCGAAGCTGATCGCCGCGGCACCAGCAACATAGATGCGCGCAAGGTTGGCCCAAAAGACCGTCGAAACAGCGAGAATACCGGCGGCAGCTGCCGTCAGCCCGAAAAGAGATGCCGTTATGTTGCTGCTGAAGTAGGCGCTCATCCAGAACCCCACGGCGGTCACGGTCAGCGCAATTGTCTGCACGCGCTTCCTGCGTCCGACGGCATCCGAAAACGGTCCCACAAGAACCACCGAGAGCCCGGCCACCAGCCACGGCAATGCCGACAACCAGCCAATAGCCATCGTGCCGGAGATGCCGGTCTGCTTGATCAGTTGCGGCAGCCAAAAGGCAATTCCGTAGTAACCAATCAGCAGGAAGAAATAGGCCAAGCAGGAAAGAATGGTTTCCGGCTTCCGCAGGGCGTCCTTATAGCTGTGCGCGCCCGCTGCGTTCGCGAGATCCTTTACACCTTCTTCTGCAATCCGCTTTTCATCATCGGTCAGCCAATTTGCATGCTTGATCTCGTTGGCCAGCCCGAAGAAAATCAGCGGCGCAACGAGGACCGTCAACCCTCCCTCAACCAGGAACAGCCATTGCCAGCCAGAATATCCCGATAAGCCGTCAAGCGATGTCATGATGTAGCCAGATAGCGGACCGGACACCACGAACGCTATCGGTACCGAGACCCAATAGAGAGAATTGAACCGACCGCGCTGCCTATTCGGGACCCACTGCGAGAGGTACCACATCACGCCCGGCGCAGCCCCGGCCTCGGCGGCGCCAATGATGAAACGCAAGGCATAGAACCACGTGGCATCCTTCACGAACGCAAGTGCCGCTGTCGCGATGCCCCATGTCAGGACGATCCGTGCGAACCACAGTTTGGCGCCCACCTTCTGCAGAGCAATATTGCTCGGAATCTCAAACAGAAAGTAGCCAAGGAAGAAAATCCCGGCGCCAAGGCCGTAAGCGGCGTTGCTTAGGCCCAGTTCTTCCCGCATTTGCAATGCCGCGAACCCGACATTGGCCCGATCCAGATTGGCAAAGAAGAAGATCGCGATGAGCACGGGCGAAAGTCGCCACGCCATCTTCGTATATAGCCGATCGCTGAAGGCAACAGAGTCTACTTCGATGTACGACGCCACTTGGCACTCCCCCTATCCTGCAATTGTTGCGGACCGGCATATCGGACTCCCAACACGCCGTAGTCTGGCTTCATCGCGCAGCCCCTGCACGCCGCATATCGGCCAGCCGATCGCCCTGCTCGATTTTGCGCGATCTCTTTGTTCACGAAAATTCGCGCAACAGCTCCAGAACGTCCCAATCGAGCATTGAGGTCGTCGCCCGCTGCATCAAGGCGCGCTTGCGCCGCAGAGCGCGCTCATGGGTGTTGATGTTGATGCCGACAATGTAGAGGACCGTGCAGAAATCAAAGAGCATCGCTCTCCGGTAGTCCGACCGGGCGTCCTCGAATGAATACGAAAGTCCGAACGACCGAATATGCTCTGCGTAACGACGCAACAGATCGAGCTCGTTTGCACGCCGTTCTTCCACATTCATGCAGTGACTTACGAGGTAGGCGAAATCGCGTACGCCTTTCGAAGGGCGGGTGGCCTGCCAGTCCAACGCCACGATTGGGTCTTTGTCGGTTTTGCCCGCCGGGCCAAACAGCAAATTGTCTAGGCGCATATCACCATGACCGAGCGTCGATGGCTGCGCGACGAGCCATTTTTGCAGCGGCACGATCGCATCGAGATAGGCGTCGCGTACCTTACGAAACTTATCGGGTACGAATTCCGCGAACGTTTCCTCCATTTCCGCCCAGGCCTTCACATATTTGTCTCGGGGCGGCATGACTAACGGCGCAAGCGCAACCTGAGACATCTTTCCCCAATAAGGACCATGAAGCTGTGCCATGAGATCAACCGCAAGCTCGGCATCAGGGACTGTGAGGCCAACCGTTTCATCGCCTGGGCGATGGTCAGGAAAATCTTCAAGAAGGAGTGCGAAGAACTCACCGTCGGCCTCCGTCTCAGCAAAATAGCAACGAGGGACTCTGACATTCGTGCTCTTCACCAGAACATTGTAGAAGTTAACCTCTCTCTCGTAGATGCCCATGGCCTTTGATGCTTGGCGGCGCGTCGCATTGCTCGTTGCAAACTTTGCAAATAGGCTTGTCGGCGCCATTTCGGGCTTTTCAGACCCGGCATAGTTCAAGATCAACCGCGCTGAGTCCCCAGTTTGGCCAAAACCCAACCCAACTGGCAGCACGTCAAAACTCTCGACAGCCTCGTTCGTCGACAAAAGTCGGTGAGACCTCAAAACGCCCGTGAGCCAAGCAGAATCGACTTCTGCCAGCGACGTCGGAAAGCGTGCAGTCATTTGTTTCCCCCGCGGCTGCTTATGCAGCCTGATTGTTTGATTACGCGCAAAATAGCTGACCGCCGAACGTTGACATACGCGAACCTCAGACAGTACGCTTATCGGATGAGCCGATAAGACGCTCCGAGGTGCCAAATGTCGCCGGTGGAATTGCGCCAGCTTCGCTATTTCCTGCATCTCGCAGACGAGCTGAATTTCTGCCGCGCCGCAAAAAAGGCCCATGTTTCCCAGTCTTCGGTGACTGAGCAACTGCAGCGGCTCGAGGACGTTCTGGGCGTACGCCTTGTTGATCGCAACCGAAGACGGGTCCGCCTGACACCCGCAGGCGAGGTGCTGCAGCAGCAAACCAGGAAGCTGTTTGAGCAGGTCGGAACGCTGGTCGAGAGAACTCGGGAGGCCGGAGGCATCTCCCGGCAGCGACTGCGGATCGGATTTTCCGAGATGGCAGTAAATTCGCCGATGCCCAAGATCATCCAGAACTTCCGCCGCCGTTATCCCGATGCGGACACGGTCCTGCTTGAGCAATCATCGAGTGGATCCGAGAGGGCCTTGCTCAATGGAGTCCTGGACTGCTTGTTTGTACCCAACCTGCAAGCGCATCCGATGATCTCAAGCCTCACCATCGGCGAGGATTTGATCCTGGCATGCTTGCCGGAGTCGTCGCCTTTGATCGCCAGTCCGTCGGTGCGAATTGAACAGCTCCGAGACAATCCTGTGATCCTGCCGGCGGAAGGCAGCCGCGTCAGCGACTTGATTGTTGCAGCCTTCGCGCGTGCAGATATTCGGCCAAATGTGGTAACGCGCATATCGCGCGTGTCGGCGATGCTGGCATTTGCCGCCTCCGAGGGAGCCGTTTGCTTCATCACGCTGTCTCTCGCAGGTCTGGTTCCGGATGGCATCGTCCTTCGGCCCTTTGTCGAACCTGCGCTCACCGTGCCGTTTTCGCTTGTATGGCGAAACCAGCCGAGCAATTGCGCGGTGGATCATTTTGTTGCCATAGCCCGCGAGACGATCGCCCCCGGCGCAAACTCGCATTGAATCTCAATGGATCGTTGAATCTGATGGAGTTTGGCTAACCGGTTATGCGTCGGTCCGCTCCCTCACTTCAATTCGGACATTCCGATCAACGTCGTGTGCCATTCAAGCGACTTCAGGTGCGACCGTCCGTTGGATCAGGGCAATTGACGGAGACTACCTGCCCCAATCGCTGATCCGGGTCGCCGCAACAGAATGATCAAGCGCACGCTCGCCGTCCCTTCGGCGAAAAGTGGCAGCCGCAATTGCGCGGCGGCCAAGTCGCAGGAGAGCAGACTGACCGGCCTGCCAGCGGAACCGGTGTGTGGTTCAAGCTATCTGCATGCACAGCCTTGATACACTGTGCGCTACAGCCTACGATTCAGATAGCGCTCCTGCGGCCCCCAGAGTTCGATACTCCTCGGCAGAAATGCCCCAGTCGTCCAATGCGGTTCGGCCGTCGATGCCCGGCCTGGGAGCCGGCCGGCTTAGCTCCGAGGGCGTGCGGGAAAAGCGGGAGGCTGGGCTCGGATGACGGACGCCGTCGAACAGCGTGGACACATCGCGAGCCATCATTTGCGGATGGGCAGGCTTCGTCAATGGTCAGCACGGGCGCCAGGCACGCATCGTGTCCTGCAGCCGCCGTAACCCATTCGTGGCCGAAGCAACGCTTCGCCAGAGCGACGATCTCGGCACGTTCCGCGTCCGTGAGCCTCATTGGTCCTAACCGGCTTTGCTTGGCGATATTAGCAGCTCATCAGCAACAAGAAAGGGCATCCAACGGTTCGCCAGCCAGCTCTGGAAGGAAGTCTGGAGGGTCTCGGGGATCGTCGAGGAACTGCTCGACCGCCGCAAATTTGGCCGCCTTGATTGCGTCCTCGTTGATGATGAACATCAGTGGCTTCTTGCCCTAGGCACCCTAGGCCCGCTTCCGCTCTTCGGTTCCTTCGTTAACCGCCTTCTTCGCGATCCGGGCCTCCCGATTTCAGCCATTAACTATGAATGAGGTGGGACCGGAAAGCCCTCTTTCGGAATATGTGCTGTCGATCGAAGGTGCTCGGGCTCACCAAGGATCAGGCCGTCTGCCCCCGGGCGCCTTTCGTCTTCGGCTCGTCCTTGGCACCGCCGTGTGTGTATCGGCGCCGAACTGAGCCCCTTGAACCAACTACGGCAATCCCTTGTGGCGAATAAAGGAGTCCGCGTCGCGATGGGGTCCCGATCGGCGCCGATGGTGACCCCATCTCGACTGCCATTTCTCAATAGCCTAGCCGCCTGATCAGCAGTTCCCGGATCTTGCGCGCGCCCCAGTGTGGCTTCTCAGCCTTGAGCTGGACAATCAGGCTCTCGATCTGCTCCGGCAGTTGGTTGGCATAGCGCACCGGCCGCCTCGAGCGATCGCTCAGGGCCTCAAGCCCGTGCTCCTTGTACCGATCGAAAATCTTGTAGCCGGTCTTGCGGGATATCCCGAACTCCCGGCAGACATCCGTCATGGCCTCCCCGTCCAGTACTCGGGCGACAAAGCGAAGGCGCTCTTCCATAACCGAACTCGCTTTCCACGGCATCCACACCTCCCGCTTGCAAAAAAGCGAAAAGTGTAACCCATGTGTCCGGGACGAAATGTCACCTATGTCTCGGGCCGCTCATTTTCCTTCAGGTAGAGCGGCTTGTCATCGTCTCAGGTACGGATTTGGCTGAAGCTCACTTCAGATCCATACAACCACCATACAACGCAAGGTGCGCGAGGAGCTCTCCAACTGCGACGTTAGATCGCCGACAAGGCTCATTGCGGTTCAGGAATGTTGCCGGTTGCTGCATTAGTGCAGCACCGAGGGTAACGTCGGGGTCGTTTTGTCGTTATGCAACAGGGCGCCGTGCCTAGCGACGGGAGAATTGTTTGCGGATGGCCCCCCATGGAGTGCGCCGGCACTATCTCGGGGAAAGTCGTAACCATGCTTGAGGTAAAGAATCTAGAAGTTTGCGCTGGGCGGGCAGTCGATCCTGCGTGGCATATCTAGATCTTCACTAGGCTGGTGCAATTGCTGTCGTTTGACAATAGATCCTTTCGAAAGCGGCCCGGCGACAGGCCGACGTTGCGGGAGAAGAACCGGTTGAAATAGGCCGCATCAGCATAGCCGAGCGCGGCGCCGATCTCGTTCACGGTCATGTCGGAATAGAGCAGGTTGCGCTTGGCTTCGGTGAGCAGCCGGTCGTTGACCAGGACGAGTGACGACTTGCCCGTCGTCATCCGACAGCAGGCGTTGAGCCGCGCCGTCGTCACGCCGAGCTTGTGCGCGTAGACCTCAAGCGAGGCGTGATTGCGGAAATGCTTTTCGACGAGCTCGCGAAAGCGCATCACGGTGTCGGCCTCTCTCGCAGTGGAGACGGGGCGAGCGCGCTCCTGTTCGAGTAGCCGGCGTACCGTCACTGCGAGCAGTTGCAGATAGGCCTTGATGGCCGTGCGGCGGCCAGGGGCTGACCAGACGAACTCGTGCTCGAGGGAAGCGAACAGGTCGACGAGGTCGATGTCGCGGCCGATCTGTTGCGGAAGAAACCGTGTTGGCACGCGAAAGCCGTCGACGAGATCGGCATCGTCGTCGAGCGCGGATTGCAGGAAGGGCGGCGCCACGGTGATGACATAGCCGTCGGTGCCGGGCTTGAAGCGGATAGCATGGATCGTCAGCGCGGGGATAATGACCAGCGACGGCGGTACGACCTCCCAGCTCACGCCCTCGACCTCGATCGCGCCGCCGCCCTTGCTGATCGCCAGGATCTGGTGATGGTCGGGATGCGTGTGGGTCCGGATTGTCCAATTGTGACGGCCGCTGCGCACAGGAATCGGCTCGATATGGAGGAACGAAGGCGCCACCTCCGGAGCCGCTTCCTCATACAAAAAATAGTGTGGAATCATGCCTTCGGTTCCCTCCGCGGCGGCTGCGGCCAGTGCCGGCTGCTGCACGCACGTGCGAAAAGTACAATACAATGGGAGTTTCGTCCATTGGCGGCGTCCGCGGCCGCGGCTATCCAGAGCCTCGCGCGTTCAGAGCTGACAAAGCACAGCGCGCGAGGCCACGGGAGGAAACGGCAATGTCAGGACAGGGGCGCGATCTGTCGTGCGACGTGCTGGTCATTGGCTCGGGCGCGGGCGGATTGTCCACTGCGATCACGGCGCGGAAGTGCGGGCTCGACGTGATCGTCGTCGAGAAGGATCAGTATTTCGGTGGCACGACGGCTTTTTCCGGCGGCGTGCTCTGGATTCCCGGCAATCGACATGCCCGCGATGCGGGCGTCGCGGACAGCCGCGAGGCGGCGCGCACCTATCTCAAGCACGAGACCGGCAATCATTTCGACGACGCGGCGATCGACGCCTTTCTCGACGTCGGCCCGCGCATGCTCGACTTTTTCGAGACAGAGACCGAAGCGAAGTTCGTGCTGTCGGCCTATCCCGACTATCACCCCGACGTCGATGGCGGCGCGAAGCTCGGCCGTTCGGTGACGGTGGCGCCTTACGATGCCCGCGCGCTGGGCGAGGAGATCCGGCGGCTGCGACCGCCGCTCGAGACCATCACCTTCATTGGCATGATGTTCAATTCGTCCAACGACGAGCTGAAGCACTTCTTCCGCGTGACCAGCTCGCTCGGTTCCGCGATCTACGTGGCCAAACGGCTTGCGAGTCACCTCTGGGATCTCGCGCGCTATCGCCGCGGCGTGAAGATCACCAGCGGCAACGCGCTTGCCGCGCGTCTCGCCAGAACAGTCTTCGACCTCGGCATCCCGCTGCTGACGGCAACGCCGGCGCTACGGCTGATCAGCTGCAACGGCGTTATCGCGGGCGCGGTCGTCAGCGATGCGAAGGGGGAGTACGAGATCACGGCGCGCCGCGCGGTGGTTCTGGCGAGCGGCGGATTTCCTCACGACGAGGCGCGCATTGCGCGCGCATATCCGCATCTTGCCCGAGGCGGAGAGCATCTGTCGCCAGCCCCCTCGTCCAATACCGGCGACGGCATCCGGATGGCGGAGGAGGCGGGCGGCAGCTGCGACATTCGTTTTTCGAACGCGGCGGCCTGGATGCCGGTGTCGCGCGTGCCGCTCGGCAATCGCACCGGCGCGTTTCCGCATCTCGTGGACCGCTACAAACCCGGCGTGATCGCCGTGAACCGGCACGGGCGCCGCTTCACCAACGAGTCGGACTCCTATCACGACGTCGGCGCGGCGATGATCGCCGATGGCGCCGGGGGCAGGGAGACAGCGGCGTGGCTGATCTGCGACCACGCGACGATCCGCAAGTATGGGCTCGGCTACGCCAAGCCGGCGCCGGTGCCGGTCGGAACCTTCGTGCGCAACGGCTATCTGAAGCGCGGCGCGACGCTGCGCGAGCTCGCCATGGCCGCGGGCATCGATGCCGGCGGCCTGGAAGCAACTGTGGGCGAGTACAACGAAGGAGCCGCTCAGGGCATCGACCGCGCATTCAAGCGCGGCAGCACGGCCTTCAATCGTTATCTTGGCGATGGCGAGCACAAGCCCAATCCGAACGTCGCTCCAATCGGTGCCGGGCCCTACTACGCGCTGAAGATCATCATGGGCGATCTCGGCACGTTCGACGGTCTGACCACGGACGTGGTCGGCCGCGTCGTTCGCCATGACGGCTCGGCGATCGCTGGGCTCTATGCCGTCGGCAATGATCGCGCCTCGATCATGGGCGGCAACTATCCCGGGGCCGGCATCACGCTCGGGCCGATCATGACCTTCGGCTACATCACCGGCCGTCATCTCGCCGGCCAGCAAGCCTGATCAACATTCCTCAATCGCATCAACGGCGGCCCGTAAAGCAAAGCCGGCCAGGTAGGGAGAAACGACATGACCTTGACACGCCGCGGTTTCGTCGGTGCCGGTTTCGCGACAGCGCTGGCGCCCCGCCTCGTCCGGGCGCAATCCGACCACACAATCCGGATCGGCGTGATCACCGACATGTCCGGCATCTATCGCGACGTATCGGGGCCCACGACGGTTGCCTGCGCGCAGCAGGCGGCGGCCGAATTCATGGCGGCCAATCCCTCCATCAGGGTCGAGGTCCTGGTTGCTGACCATCAGAACAAGGCCGATGTCGGGCTGGCGCTCATCCGCAAATGGTTCGATCAGGACGGCGTCGACGTCATCGAGAATGTCGGCAACTCTTCGATCGCGCTCGGCGCCAAATACCTGATCGAGGACAAGAACAAGGTCGCGCTGATCACCACCGCCGGCTCGTCGGACCTGACCGGCAAGAGCTGCAGCGCCAATCTCGTGCACTGGTCCTGGGATTCCTGGTGCCTCGCCCATTCGACGGCGACCTCGCTCGTGCGCACCGGCGGCTCGAAATGGTTTTTCGTCACCGCCGACTATGCCTTTGGCCATGCTGCCGAAGCTGACGCGGCGAAATTCGTCAAGGCGGCCGGCGGCACGGTGCTCGGCTCGGTGCGCTATCCCTTCGGCTCGACCTCGGACTTCTCGTCGTTCCTGCTGCAGGCCCAGTCGAGCGGCGCGAATGTCATCGCCTTCGCCAATTCCGGCAACGAGCTGATCAACTGCCTGAAACAGGCCCAGGAGTTCGGCCTCGACCAGGGCGGCACGCGCATGGCGGCCCTGGTCGGCTATGTCACCGACGTCATCGGCATGGGACTGTCGACGGCCAAGGGCCTGTCGCTCACCGAGACCTTCTACTGGGATCTCAACGACCGGACCCGCGCCTTCATGAATCGCGTGAAGCCGCGCCTGGCCTCCAATGTCTATCCCAACATGAGCCAGGCTGGCGACTACGCCTGCGTGCTGCACTACCTCAAGGCGGTGAAGGAGCTTGGCGTCGAACAGGCCAAGCGCAACGGCCGCGGCGTGGTCGAACTGATGAAGAAGATGCCGACCGATGATGACTGCTTCGGTCAGGGTCTGATCCGCGCCGACGGCCGCAAGATTCATCCGGCCTATCTGTTCGAAGTAAAGAAGCCGACGGAGAGCAGTTCGACCGGCGACGTCTACAAGCTGGTCTCGACGCTGAGCGCGGACGAGGCGTTCCGCCCCCTCGAGGAGGGGAATTGCGCACTCGTGCGCAGTTGATTGCCCAAAGCCGGATGAGAGAGCCAATGACCGAGCACGCCATTGTCGACTTGCGGGTCTACACCATTCGCCTGCGAAAGATGGGGGAGTTCATCGATGTCTTCGATCGTCTCGCAATGCCGGTCCAGCTCAGATATCTGGGGCGACCGCTCGGGATGTTCACGAGCGCGGTTGGCCCGCTGAATCAGGTCGTCCATCTCTGGGGCTTCCCCGACATGGGCGAATTCGAGCGGGCGCACGTCGCGCGCGACAAGGATTCGGAGTGGCCGGCTTACCTGCATGCCTCCCAGCATCTCATTGTCGCCCAGGAGAACCGTCTGATCCGGAGGATCGAGCTGCCGTCCCTGGCAGACCTCGCCACCTGAGGCGGCGGTCTCGTTCTTTGAACCCTCGGAGCTCTACATGGCATGGATCGATCTCACGGCGAAAGTCGCAGTCGTCACCGGCGGTGGCGCCGGCATCGGGCGCGGCATTGCGCTCGGTCTTGCGGAAGTCGGCGCCACTGTTGTCGTGCTCGACCGCGACGAGGCCGGCGCGGCCGTGGCAGCGGAGATTCGGGCAAATGGCGGCCGCGCAGAGTTCCTTGCCTGCGATGTCACCAGTGATGACAGCGTCGCGCGGGCCGCCAGCGAGGTGGCGGCGAAGGTCGGCGAGACTGAGATCCTCGTCAACAATGCCGGCACGATGCTGCCCGGCGGGCTCGAGACCACGAGCATGGGCAATTGGGAACGCATCCTGTCGCTCAATCTGACCGGCTACTTGCGCTGCGCGCGGATCTTCGGCGAGCCGATGTTGGCGCGGGGCTCCGGCGCTATCGTTCACGTGGCATCGATCTCGGCCTCGTTTCCGCAGAGCTACAGTGGCGCCTACAGCGCGAGCAAGGCCGGCGTGGTCATGTTGTCCCGTCAACTCGCTGTGGAATGGGGACCGCGCGGCGTGCGCAGCAATGTCGTCAGTCCGGGCATGATCCGCACGCCGATGACCGAGGCGATCTATCAGGCCCCCGGCGTGCATGGCGCGCGGCGGGTCTTGGTGCCAGCGCAGCGGATCGGGCGGCCCGAGGACATCGCAGATGCGGTCGTCTTCCTCGCGAGCGAACGCGCAAGCTACATCACCGGCGAGGAGATCGTCGTGGACGGTGGTTTCACCCGAACCCTCATGGGCACAATTCCCCGTCCGGGCTTCGAGAAGAACTGAATGTCAAGCAGGCAACAACGCCGGGTGGGGGACATGCTGCTAGAGGGAAAAGTTGCCGTCATCACCGGCGCCGGCTCCGGGATCGGAGCCGCGATCGCACGGCTGTTCGCCGCCGAAGGGGCGAACGTCTTGCTCGGAGATCTCACCGAGAGCGGCGCTGCGCTTGCGGCCGAGCTTGTCGCAACCGGACATGCGGCCGCGTTTCAACCGGTCGACGTCACCGATGAGGCGGCCGTTGCCGCGCTGATGGAGGCGGCCGTCAACCGCTTCGACCGGCTCGACATCCTCGTTGCCAACGCCGGCATTCCCGAGCGCAAGTCGCCGATCCACGAGCTCGATCTCGCCGACTGGCGGCACGTGATCGATGTCGATCTCACGGGCGTGGCGATCTGCAACAAGTTCGCCGCAGGCGCCATGCTCGCGACGGGCGGCGGAGCCATCGTCAACATGGCATCGATCCTCGCCCATGTCGGCCAGGAGAACAGCAACGCCTATTCGGCCGCGAAAGCTGCAGTCGTCAATCTCACGCGCTCAGTGGCGCTGACTTATGCGCGTCAGGGGATCCGGGCCAATTGCGTCTCTCCCGGCTATGTCGATACGTCGTTGTTGGCAAAGCTGCCGGAGGCGACCCGCCAGATGATGCTGCTGCGGCAGCCGATCGGGCGGTTGGCGCGGCCCGAGGAGATTGCAGAGGTCGTGGCCTTTCTCGCCAGCGACAGGGCCTCGATCATCACCGGCGCCTGTATCAACGCCGACGGAGGCTATACGGCGATCTAGATTCCTCAATTCCGCTGTTGCAGATGGTTGAACGTCTCACGGATTGATGAAGCTATCCGAGGGAGGTCGCGGCTCGCCATCGTCGGACCGGATTCGCGGTTGCTCCTGGTTGGGTTCGCGGTCTGTTGTTCCAGCCCGGCAACTTGGCTCGGGCGTCGACGGGCGGTTGCTTGTGATGGCGGAGCTCTGCTGCGCATTCGACACCGTGAGACATCACAAGTATTGCGATATCAACATCTTGTCGTCCATCGATCTCCCGCGCATGGATCGGCATCCAATTTCTATGTTGCGATCGCAACATAGTGCGTATATACGCTCTCCAAAGCCGTTTAGGCTGAGCAATGAAGAATACTCGGAGGATACCGAAATGACTGCCAAAGTTGACGTGATCGTGGTGGGGGCCGGATTTGGCGGTCTCTATGCGCTGCACCGACTGCGTCAGGACGGTTATTCGGTCAAGGTGCTGGAAGCGGCAGAGTCGATCGGGGGGACCTGGTACTGGAATCGGTATCCCGGGGCGCGATGCGACGTCGAGAGCATGCAGTATTCCTACTCGTTCTCGAACGAGATCCAGCAGGAATGGAAGTGGTCCGAGCTCTATGCCGCGCAGCCGGAAATTCTCGCCTATATCAACTTCGTCGCCGACAGGCTCGACCTGAAGCGCGACGTGCAGCTCAACACGCGCGTGGTGTCGGCGCGCTTCGACGAGACAAGCAGCACCTGGGAGGTCAGGACCGAGGCCGGCGAGGTCCTTGTCGCGCCTTATTGCATCATGGCCACGGGCTGCCTGTCGATCCCGATGGTGCCCGATTTCCCGGGCCTGAAGGACTTCAAGGGACCGGTCTACCGGACGTCGGACTGGCCGCACGAGGGCGTCGACATGACCGGCAAGCGGGTCGGTCTGATCGGCACCGGCTCGTCGGGCATCCAGGCGACGCCGATCCTCGCCGCCCAAGCATCGCATCTGTATGTCTTCCAGCGCACCCCCAACTACTCGATCCCGGCGCTGAACCGGCCGATGACCAGGGAGTACGAGCGCTCCTGGAAAGACGAATATCCGGAGCGCCGCCTCGCTGCGCGCAAGACGCGCAACAACACGCTCAACATGGCAGGCTCCAAGCCCGGACGTGACGTCAGCAGGGACGAGCGCGAGGCCGAGTTCGAGCGACGCTGGACGCAGATCGGTGGCATCAGCTTCATGTATGCCTATCCGGACATGACCAGCGACCCCGAGGTCAATGCGCATGCCTCCGAATTTGTGCGGCGCAAGATCGGCGCATTGGTGCACGATCCGGACGTGGCCGAGAAACTCATGCCGAGCGACTACGGCATTGGCGGCAAGCGGATCTGCGTCGATACGGCTTATTTCGAGACCTTCAATCGCAGCAACGTCACGCTGGTCGACATCCGGTCCGATCCGATCGAGCGGCTGACGGCGACGGGGGTGAAGACGAAGTCACAGTCGTTCGAGCTCGACGTCATCGTCATGGCCACGGGCTTCGACGCCATGACGGGCGCGCTCAAGCGGATCGATATCACGGGGCGGGCGGGCGTGAAGCTCGCCGATCGCTGGGCCGAAGGCCCGAAGACCTATATCGGCATGGCGGTCGCGGGCTTCCCGAACATGTTCCTCATCACGGGGCCGCAGAGTCCGTCCGTGTTCACGAACATGGTCACGTCGGTAGAGCAGCACGTCGACTGGATTGCGGACTGTATCGCCCATTTGAAGACGAACCGGCGAAAGGCGATCGAGGCGACCGCCGAAGCGGAGGCAAGGTGGGTCGCCCATTCGAATGACCTTGCCAGCAAGACGATGATGCCCAACGCCAACTCTTGGTATGTGGGAGCGAACATTCCGGGCAAGCCGCGAATCTTCATGCCGTATCTAGGCGGTGCGGCCGTGTATCAGGACTACATCGCCGATGTCGCCAGAAAGAACTATGAGGGCTTCAGCCTTGCATAGGGCGCGGGCTCGGCGAGTGGCGCCGACCGGCTGACGCCCGGCCGGCGTAGCAGGCTGGGCGGATCGTGCCGCGCGGAGGGCACGGAATTTGAAATCTGAGATTGTCGCGACGTCGTGACGCGGCGAGGGCATCTTGCGCCGTCAGCATTATGTTGCGACCTCAAGTCGGCATTGTGTTGCGACCTCAACATGATTGTGAATAATGGCGGTGTCAGAGGGAGGAGTTTTGATGCGTGTGACTCGCGGCGCTCTTGCGCGCGTCGTGTTCCGCGGAGGGGACGTCAGGACCGCGCCAGCGCGGGACGGGCGGCCGCATGAGATGGATGTGACGACGCAGTCCGGCGCCGCGGCGGTTGGACATCGCGCCGATGCTTGAAGCCATCGTATCGCAGCTCGCCAACGGACTGGTGCTCGGGGTTCTCTACATCCTGATAGCGATCGGCCTGTCGATCATCTTCGGCCTGCTCGGCATCATCAATTTCGCGCACGGCGCCTTCTTCGTCCTCGGGGCCTATATCGCGGTGACAATCATCGGATTGTTCGGCTGGTCCGCCGTGATCCTCGCGCCGATCGGCGTCGCCATCGTTGGCGTCCTTTGCGAAAAACTCGTGGTCAGGCGTCTCTACAGCGAGGGGCCGCTGCTGAGCCTGGTCGTGACGTTTGCGCTCGCGCTGCTGATCGAGGCGACGATCCGCTCGGTCTGGGGTACCATGGCGCTGCCGATGAGCCCACCGTCGGCCTTCGCGGGCATCGTCGAGATCGGACCGATCCTGCTGACGACTTACCGTCTCGCCGTGCTCGGAATCACCGTCGTCATTCTCGGTCTCCTCTGGGCCTTCTTTGCGCTCACGCCCTACGGCAGGATTCTGCGCGCGGGCAGCCGCGATCCCGAGATGCTGGGCTGGATCGGGATCGACTTTCCGAAAGTTCGCACCGGGGCATTCGCGCTCGGCTGCTTTCTCGCCGGCGCCGGCGGCGTGCTCGCCGGGCCGCTGTGGACCGTGACGCCTGCGATGTCGTCGGCGGCCAGCATGCCTGCTTTCGTGATCGTGACGATCGGGGGGCTGGGGTCCTATCCCGGCGCGATCGTGGCCGGGCTCCTGGTCGGTGTCGTCACCGCCTTGTCGGTGCAGTTTGCGCCCGAGCTCTCCGGCATCGCGATGTATGTGCTGATGGCGGTCGTGCTGCTGTTGCGGCCGCGGGGATTGTTCGGAACGGCGTGGGAGCGGTTCGAATGATCCGTGCCGCGCTGAAGAATCCAATCCTGATGCTCGTGGTCGTGCTTGGCGGGCTGACGGCTTACGCCTTCGTCACGGACGCGCATCTGTCGATCGTTACCGAGATCGTCATCTACGTGCTTTACGCCGCCGGGCTCAACATCATGTTGGGGTATACCGGCCTCGTGCCCTTCGGCGCGTCGGTGTTCTTTGGCACAGGCACCTACATCGCGGCGATCGCCGCGCTGCGCTACGTCGGCAACGAGGTGGAGGCTCTGCTGCTCGCGGTGCTGCTCACGGCCCTGGTGGCGGTCGTTCTCGGCGCCGTGGTGCTGCTCAGGCGGGGCCTGTATTTTTCGCTTCTGACGCTCGCCTGCTCGCAGATCGCGTTCGAGATCGCATTCAAGTGGACCGACGTGACGGGCGGCGAGAATGGACTTCAGGACGTTCCGCGCGTGCTGATCAGGGACCCGCGGGCCTTTCATCTGCTGTGCCTCGGTATCGCGGTCAGCGTGCTCTGGGGAATCTGGCGGTTCGGCCACTCGCCGCTTGGTCGCACTTTCCAGGCGCTCCGGGAGAACGAGACCCGGGCGAGGAGTCTCGGCTACAACGTCTATGGGCTGAAACTCTGCTCCTTCGTGATGTCGGGCGCCGTGATCGGGCTCGCGGGTGGCCTGCTCGCCTTTCTGGTCCAGGGCGCCTACGCCAACAATCTGAGCTGGCAGCATGCCGGCGATGCGCTGCTCGCCAACGTGCTGGGCGGCGTTCATCATTTCCTTGGGCCCCTGTGGGGCGTGATCACGTTCCTGCTGCTGCAGGACGCGCTGAGCTCGATCATCGAGAACTGGTGGTTGCTGTTCGCGCCGATCGTGATGATGCTGGCGCTGTTCTCGCCCCAGGGATTACACGGGCTCTATCAGCGGCTGTTCGGTCGGCAGCGCCATACGCTGGTGAAGGACGGCATCCCGCCGCGGCCCGCAACGATCAGGCCCTACGATCCCGGCAGCTTCGATGGTGTGGCGACGGGCCCAATCCTCGAGGTGAGGAGGCTGTCACGCAATTTCGGAGCGGTGGTCACCGCGCGAGAGATCGACCTGCAGATCAAGTCGCGCGGCTTGCACAGCCTCATCGGCCCCAACGGCGCCGGCAAGACGACGTTCTTCAACATGCTCTCCGGCGTGCTGTCGCCGAGTGGGGGCCGTATCTTCTTCGAGGGACGCGACATCACGCGAACCTCGGTCCATCAACGCGCCCGCATGGGGATCGGGCGATCGTTCCAGATCGTTCGCATCTTCCCGCAATTGTCGGCCTACGAGAACGTGAGGATTGCCGCCCAGGCCGGCGCATCGAGCAGGTTCGTCTTCTGGAAGGACGCCTACGGGTTCGATGACCTGAATCAGCACACATGGACGCTCCTCGACACCGTCGGACTCGCGGACAGGGCGGACACGCTGTGCGAAAATCTCGCCCATGGCGAGCAGCGTCTGCTCGAGATCGCGGTGACGCTGGCGACGAGGTCGAAGGTGCTCCTGCTGGACGAGCCGCTGGCGGGTCTCGCCGAGCACGACCGTCAGATCATCACCGATCTGATCGTGCGCCTGAGCAAGGAGCACGCGGTGTTTCTCGTCGAGCATGACATCGATCGTGTGCTGGCGATCTCTGATCGGATCACGGTTCTGCACAATGGCCGTCTCATCGCTGACGGTGCGCCGGCTGAAATTGCGCGAGATCCGGCGGTGATCGCCGCGTATCTCGGCAAGCGGCACGGTGCCCGCCGTGCGGGCGCGGTGGCAGGTCAAGCTGTCCCGGTGCCGGCCACAGCCGTTTCGGCTCCGATCCTCCTTCTGTCCGATCTGACTGGTGGCTACGCGGGCAGCCGGATTCTCAACGGCGTCGACCTGGAGGTGAGGGAGGGCGAGGTGGTCGCCATCCTCGGCCGCAACGGTGTCGGCAAGACGACGATGCTCCGCGCCATTCTCGGATCCTGCGATGTCAACGCCGGTGACATCCGCTTTGACGGCCAGTCGTTGCTCGGCATGCCGTCCCACGAGATCAATCGCAGGGGAGTCTCTATCGTTCCCGAGGGGCGTCGGCTGTTTCCGAACCTGACGGTCGCGGAAAACCTGCGGCTTGCCGTGCGCCCGGGTGGAGCGTCGGTCGAGGAGATCTTCGGGCTGTTTCCGAGGCTGCGGGAGCGCCGCGACACCAAGGCGCAGAACCTGTCGGGCGGTGAGCGGCAGATGGTGGCGATTGCACGCGTGCTCATGGCTCCGAGCCGCCTCATCCTGCTCGACGAGCCCTTCGAGGGACTGGCGCCCGCAGTCGTCGACGACATCATGGCGGCCATCATCAAGCTTCGCGAACGGGCCAGCCTCGTGATCGTCGAGCATGACGCGTCGGCAATCCTCGATATGGCCGACCGCGCATATGTCCTGGTCAATGGCCGCGTCGTGTTTGAGGGCGCGGCAGCCACGCTTGCCGCCGATCATGCGCTCCAGGCCAAGTACCTCGGCATTGCGCACGAGGAGGCCGACATCGCTCAAAGCCGGGCTCGGAACTAGCAACAACAAAGCAGAGGAAACGACATGGAAGGCCAGGGACGGAAATCAGGACTGCGTGGGAGCGGAATCTCCCGACGAACATTGCTGGGCGCGGCGGCTGCCTCCGGCGGTGCGCTCACGTTTGGAGCCCCCTTCATCAGCAGAGCGCTCGCGGAAGAGCCGGTACGCATCGGTGTCATGATCGCAAAGCAGGGCGCCTTCGTGCAGCAGGGTGCGGATCTCGTGGCCGGCCTCCAGCTCGCGCTGAAGGAAGCGAATAACAGTGCAATCGGCCGGAACATCGAGATGACGTGGCTCGACGAGTCCGATCCGCAGAGCGCAACGCAGAACATCACCAAACTGATCCAGGACAACAAGGTATCGATCGTCCTGGGCGGGACCTCAAGCGCCAACACGCTCGCGATGGGAGCAGTCGCAAAGCGAAGCCGCATCCCCTTCATCGGCCTGAACGCGGCGGCGCGGGAAGTGACCGGCAAGGCGTGCAACCGGTTCATGTTCCGCGCCCCGGCGTCGGTGCCGGTCTACGCCCGTGCGATGGCACCCGAGCTTCTTGCCGTCGGCAAGAAGTGGTACTTCCTGATCGCGAATTTCGCGTTCGGCGACGACGTGTTGTCGACCTACAGCGAAATTCTCAAGGCTGCGGGTGGAACGATCGCCGGCGTGGATCGCGTGCCTGTCGAGACCACGGACATCAGCTCGTTCATCCTGAAGGTCAGGCAGGCCAAGCCCGATGTTCTCGTCAGCGGTCTGGCCAATGTCGGTCCAATCCTGAAGCAGTTGAAGGAATTCAACATGACCGCCCAGGTGACCGTTGCCGGTCCGGCGGTGAGCGACACCGACCTCTGGAGCGTCCCGCGCGAAGCGCTGACCGGCATCTATGGCAAGACCTGGTATTTCAACGACCCCGCGAATCCGCCTGAAGACAGGCACATGGTCGAGACCTACCGCAAGGTCAACAACAAGCCGCCGACGGATCGTGTCTGGATGGGCTGGTTCATGGCCCGCTTCGTCCTTGCGGCGATCGAGCAAGCCAAATCGACCGATAGCAACAAGCTCGTCGAGTCGCTGGAGAGCCTGAAGTTCAAGGTCGGATCGTCGACCGCCTCGTTCCGCGAATGGGACCACCAGCTGATCAACCGGCCGGTGATGGGGACCGCCCAGGCCAATCCCGCCGATCAGTGGGATACGCTGAAGATGAAAGCCCAGGCGGAAGCCAGCGCTGGCGAGCTGGAGAAGCTGTTCGGCTCAAAGGACGAGATCGGCTGCGCGATGGAGGCGCTTTGAGCGAACGAGCGGCCCCCTGCGGAATACGTTCGCAGGGGGGCTCACCTTGATCGGGAGGCGAGAATGGGCCGGTTCGACAACAAGATCGTGCTGATCACGGGGGCCGCTCGTGGTCAGGGGGCGGAGGAAGCGCGTCTGCTCGTGGCAGAAGGTGCACGGGTCGTGCTCGCCGATGTGCGCGAGGAAGAGGGGCATGCGCTTGCGGCAAGTCTGGGCGCGGGCGCCAAGTTCCAGCACCTCGATGTGTCCGAAGAAGCGAGCTGGCAGTCCGCGATGAAGCGTTGCGAGGACATGGGCGGTCTCGACGGCCTCGTCAACAATGCCGGGATATACCGGCCCACGACGATCCAGGAGACCGACGCGGCGCTGATGGAAGCACACTTTCGCGTCAATCAGCTCGGAGTGTTTCTCGGCCTCAAGATGGCCGCGCCCTTGCTGAAGCGCCGCAGTGGCGGCTCGATCGTCAACATATCGTCCACGGCCGGATTGCAGGGAATTCCCAACGCCATCGCCTATGTCGGCACGAAATGGGCCGTGCGCGGGATGACAAAGACAGCCGCGCTCGAGCTCGCGCCGTCCAACATCCGTGTCAATTCCGTCCATCCCGGCCTGATCGACACTGAAATGCTGAGCGCACGGTCGCGCGAGGACCTGGAGCGTCGGGCTGCGCTCATTCCGCTGAAGCGAATGGGCACCGCGGCGGATGTTGCGCATCTCGTGCTGTATCTGCTCTCCGACGAAAGCGCGTACATCTCCGGTGCTGAAATCTCAATCGACGGCGCGCTATCGCTGTAGGGCGGATCGGGACATGCATCCGCAGGTGCGCTCAGGGCGGCCCCTAGTACTTGCTGGCGTCGATCGCCTCGACGGCCGGCAGGTTGCGCAAGAGGACATTGAGAGAAGCGATCAGGTCGTCGACCTGGCTCTTGCTCAGCCCGGTCAGCAGGGCATCCTGGCGGGCGAGGGCCAGGCGGATCATGCGGTCATGCATGGCCTCGCCCTTCGCCGTCAGCATGAACACGAGATTTCGTCCCCGCCCCTGCTGGCTCTTGATCAGCTTCTTCTCCTGAAGGATGGCCGCTCCCCGGCTGAGTCCGGCCTTGTCGGATCCCATCAGCTGGCTCATCTGCGCACCCGTGCCGGTCTCATAGACGGCGAGGTAGGACAGAATGCGCCACTCCACGATGTTGATTCCGAATTGTCTCCGATAGACCTGCGAAGCGCTCCCCGCGAGCTTGTTCGAAAGCCACAGCAGCAGACCGGGTACATACCTCTCGAGATGGAGATGGGTCTGCCTGCGGGTGGTCGTCCTGATCGTCATGCACTTGGGTCCCGGGTTGCCAATGGAAGGGGCGTCGCTCCGGACAACTATTGGCCGGATAATTCAAAGGCGACAAGTGGAGGCGGTGGACAAATCCGCATTCGATTTGCGACGCGCCCGTCGCTCGTGGCGAAACCGGTCGAGGGAAGCTCTTCGAGGCACAAGTCGGGCCGTGGTGATCCGTCCATCCCGCCATGGAGTTCGATGACAGACCCATGCGTGTCCTGATGGCAAATTTTGAATTGTGGAAGGAACCTTAGATCATGCCGTTCGATCCGGATTGCGCCGCGCTCGTTACGCGTCTTCGCGACCTTAATCTCCCGCGCTATGAAACGATGACGCCGCTGCAAGCCCGTGAAGCGATGGCCGCTGCCCGAAAGGCGGCTGCACTTGTGCCGCCTGCAATCGCCGAAACTCGCGACATGGTGGCGAAGACCGCGGATGGAAGCCTGCCCGCTCGCCTCTATCGCCCGGCCGCCGACGCGGAACTGCGGCCCACGTTGGTTTTCTTCCACGGCGGCGGATGGGTGCTCGGCGATCTCGACTCGCACGACATTCTCTGCCGCAGGCTGTCGCTAGCGGGCAAGTGCAATGTCATTGCGTTTGATTACCGGCTGGCGCCTGAGAGCAAATTCCCGGCAGCGGTCAGCGACGCGATTGCCGCCGTGAAATGGGTGATTGAAAATGCTTCGGCCTTGCAGCTCGATCCTGCCAGAATTGGCGTCGGAGGCGACAGTGCCGGAGCCAATCTCGCGGCCGCTGCCACTCATCAGTGTCGCGACGAGGAATCCCACAAGATCGCGTTCCAGCTTTTGATCTACCCGGCGGTCGAAATGACCTGCAGTCATCCGTCTCACAGGCTCGACGAGGTCGGCCTGCCTGTACTTGGAAGCACGATGTTGTGGTTCCGAGATCTCTACCTCAGCTCGGTCGACGAACAGAGGGACTGGCGCGCATCGCCGCTGCTCGCGCGGCGCTTCTCGGGTCTTCCGCCGGCCTACGTGTTGACAGCGGGTTTCGATCCGCTCGCGGACGAAGGAGCGGCCTATGTCTCAAAGCTATTCGATGCAGGCGTACCCGTGCTTCATCGTCACTTCTCTGGACAGATTCATGGATTCATGACTATCGGCGCACAGTTTCCCACGACGGAGGAAGCGCTATTCAACATCGGAGCATGGATGCAGAGCTTCTAGTAGAGATCGTGACCTCAGAAACGCGCACAGGCTTCGCCGTTCGAGTTAGGACACTGGATCTGACAAGATCAGGATGCCGCTAAGCTGATGCCCGACCCGGCTGCTTGGTCAGTCCAGAGGTTGGTGGACAGTCCAGGAATAGTTGCGAAACCGTCACCAATTGCTACGAGAGTTCAGGACTCCGCCAAATGCACCATGAGAGTCTCCTGGATCGCTGTCGCGATCATCGTTCCGGTGGAGTCGTGAACACGTGCGACGGACAGTCCGTGGCCTCCCTCGGCACAAGGACTTTCGGTTTCGAAATGCATCCAGCCATCGGCGAGAAGGCGTGGTGAAACCAGATGCAGTGATTGAGGCCTGAAAGATAGAGCGGCTCCTTCGATGTAGATCGCGAAGATGGCCGCCGACGCTGCCGAAATTCAGACACCAGTCCGAGAGATACGCAAAGACCGCCTGTTGGGCCCGCGAGTTGGCAGCCAGGAGATGCCGTCCTCTAAGCCAGAACTGAGGCGTGATTGCGCGGTCGCGGCAGAAAGCTGCTGCTCGATGTCTGGAACGCGAAAATCCATGCTCGGCTTCACATGGCGAGAGTAGGGGGCCGAGCGTCCGCAATTGCCGCATGGGGACATCCGGAATCGTTGTCAGCTCCGGCAAACTCTCTGGGTCCTCCGTCAATGCCGACGACGAGATGGCGTGTCGCGGCCCCGGCTGCCGCGCGCAGAACGTCGCATGCGCGTCGAGCACAAGGCGGCCGCCTGCTCGATCGGATTAAGGTCGGGTGAGTAAGATGGCAGGTACCAGAGCCTGGCCCCGGCCCCGCGGCAGAGGCGGCGCAGAGCAGCCGACTTGTGGCTGCCGAGATTATCCATGATGACGATGTCGCCGGGTCTGAGAACTGGAACGAGCTGCTGTTCGACATATGCTCGGAAGCACTCGCAGTTGATCGGCCCGTCGAAGACGCGAGGGGCGATGAGGCTGTCGCAGCGCAGAGCGCCGAGAAAGGTCAGCGTCTGCCAATGGCAGTGCGGGGCAAAACCCCGCACCCGCTCGCCCTTCGGTCCCCACCCGCGTAACGGGGCCATGCTGGCCTTGATCCAGGTCTCGTCGATGAAGACGAGGCGCCGGGGATCCAAGCTGGCTTGCCACGACCGTCAGCGGCGACGCCGGTGCGCAACGTCAGAGCGCGCCTGCTCGAGGGGCGAATAGTGTTTTTTTTGAACCCCAGTCCCTCGCGCCGCAGGAACATCCAGACCGTGTTGTGCGAGACCTTAACTCCCCGCGCGGCCAGTTCGTCCTTCAGCTTGTGCAGGGTCAGATGCGGCGTCTGGCTGATACGCTCCTTGATGAACGCGCGATGGGGTTCCAGCACCGGCTTGCGGTCCCCGCCCATCTTGCCCGGTGCTACCGAACCAGTCGCCCGATGGCGCTGCGACCACTTCACCACCGAGGACACTGCAACGCCAAATCGAGTCGCCGCCGCCCGGCAGCTCTCGCCACCAATCACCGTTACAACCACCCGCTCACGTAGATCACTGGAAAGAGGTCGGCTCATCAGATGCTGGCCCCCCGGCCCAGCTAACATCTTGAATCACAAGCCGACCCTCATGGGAATCCCTACCGATTCAACCTAGCCATGAAGTGCTCCAGGAAGCCAAGGGCCTGCATTGCCGCGGCGGTTTGAAGGATCAATCCGTGCGTGTCCAAGTGATCAAAGCACACCGACCTTGCCAGCATGATCCTCGAAGCCATCCTGTCGCCAGAGCGATGTCGAGATCAACGCCGATAACGAGCCCATCAAGACGCGGTGGGTGATGGGAGCGAAGTTTGGGGCAGCTACGAGGTAAACCGCGAGAGAACGAAATTTGAGAAAGGCGTTGGGTAGTTGGAACCGAAACTTTAGCGTTCCGTTGTCTGGACTCTCTTGAGTATCAACCTTTGCGAGAATCAAAGGGCATTTCGTGTCCTCTGCCTAGGACTAGCGTCAGACCAATCAACGCGACGGCGGTGAATCCTGCGCCCGCCAAAAAAGTTGCCGCCGGTCCATAAGCATCCCACAATCCACCTGCGAGGACGCTTGCAACCAGCATCGCGATGCCTCCGGCGAAGTTGAACATGCCGAACGCCGTCCCCCGAAGGTCTTCCGGTGCGGTGTCAGCCACCAGACTTGCGAAAAGACCTTGAGTAAGTGCCATGTGGAGCCCCCAGAATACGACGCCGAGCATCAAAAGCGAAATGGTCGGGCCGAGGGCGAGAATAAGATCTGCTACGATCAGGCACACAAAGCCGACCGCGAGCAGCCCACCGCGGCCAAGCCGGTCGGAAAGCACGCCGGCCGGATAGGCCGCGAGCGCATAAACGACGTTCATCACAACCATGACGGCTGGCACGAGCGTGATCGGAAGCCCGACATTTTGTGAACGTAGGATAAGAAACGCCTCGGAGAACCGGGCAAGAGTCAGGATCGTGGCGACGGCGACCACGGCCCAGAACCGGCCGGGCAGACGCCTGACATCCGCTAGACGTAGGCGCGGCTTAGTATCTGTTTCGTGCCGAGACGGTTCCTGGACGACGAATACCATCACGGCCAACGAGATGAAGGCCGGCAGCACCGCGATCCAGAACACGAAGCGGAAATTGTCGGAGCTGAGCGCCATGAGGGCGATGGCGGCGAGCGGCCCGACAACAGCGCCGATCGTATCGAGCGACTGACGCAAGCCGAAGCTCGCGCCCCGCAGGTCCTCTGGCGCAATGTCCGCAACGAGCGCATCCCGAGGGGCGTCGCGGATGCCCTTCCCGATGCGATCAACGAAGCGCGCCGTGACGACCCAACCGACGCTAGCCGCAAGCGGAAAGACGGGCTTGGTAAAAGCTGCAAGACCATAGCCAATCGCCGTCAGCAGCTTGCGCTTGCCGAGCCAGTCGGACAGTGCGCCCGAGAAGATCTTTGTGATGTTTGCAGTCGCTTCCGCGATGCCTTCGATGAAGCCGACCGCCAATGTCGACGTACCGAGCACGGTTACGAGATAGACGGGGAGCAGCGCGTGGACCATCTCGGACGAAATGTCCATGAACATGCTAACGAAGCCGAGCGCCCAGATGCCTCGCGGCAGCCCGGCGCTCAGCTTCTGTCCTGGTCGAGGGATATCGCCTGCCATTTTACGTTTCCCGGACGGATGACATGTGGTCCGAGCTCTCCTGCTAACCGATTTCTTGGGGGCGCGTGATCGACCCCTGCACCTGTTGGGTCTCCCATTCCGACGCGGCACCAGCTGTCACGTAGTCATGCTTTGGGCACGCGTGGTTTGATCGAGGTCAAGCCCGTCACTTGGATTTCAATTCATACAGGTAATGCATATTTGCGTGCTGAAGTCGTGCAGGCATTGTGCAAAAACATGGTCGTAGCTAACGCGTCGTCGGTCGCCGTCAGATTCGTAGGAGAATGTTATGAGGGCACTCGTTTATCACGGTCCAGCGGCGAAATCCGTCAAAGACCATCCGATGCCCAAAATCCAGGCCCCCGGCGATGCGATCGTCAAGATGGTGAAGACTACTATCTGCGGCACGGACTTGCATATTCTCAAAGGCGACGTGGCCACCTGTGCGCCGGGGCGCGTCCTCGGGCACGAGGGCGTCGGGGTCATTGACTCCGTCGGCGCCGGCGTCACAGCATTCCGCCCGGGCGATCGCGTGCTGATCTCGTGCATTTCCTCCTGCGGCAAGTGCGAGTATTGCCGACGTGGCATGTATTCGCATTGTACGACGGGAGGCTGGATTCTCGGCAACGAGATCGATGGCACACAGGCCCAGTATGTCCGCACCCCGCACGCTGAAACCAGTCTCTATCGGATTCCGGACGGCGCGGACGAAGAGGCGCTGGTGATGCTGAGCGATATTTTGCCCACCGGCTTCGAGTGTGGCGTCATCAACGGAAAGGTCGCGCCGGGTTCGTCGGTTGCGATCGTGGGCGCCGGACCGATCGGATTGGCCGCCTTGCTGACAGCCCAGTTCTACTCGCCGGCGGAAATCATCATGATCGATCTGGACGACAGTCGCCTTGGGATGGCGCGGCAGTTTGGCGCGACGCATACGATCAACAGCAAGGACGGAAAGGCGGCCGAGACGGTGAAAGCTCTGACCGGCAATCGCGGCGTCGACACGGCCATCGAGGCGGTCGGCATCCCCGCGACCTTCGCTCTCTGCGAGGAACTGATCGCTCCCGGAGGCGTCATCGCCAACGTAGGCGTGCATGGCCAGAAGGTCGATCTTCATCTCGAGCGGCTATGGTCGCAGAATATCACAATCACCACGCGGCTGGTCGATACGGTGACGACTCCGATGCTTTTGAAAACAGTACAATCCAAGAAGATCGACCCGACGCGCCTGATCACGCATCATTTCGGCTTCGACAACATTCTCGATGCCTATGACGCATTCGCCCGCGCCGCCGATACCCAGGCACTGAAGGTGATCATCACCTTTTAGTTTTGGTTTCTCGCGCCAAGACTGGGAATTACAACCTTTATACGTCTCGAGTCGCCCCCCGTTGTTTCCGATCGTCTCGAATACGCTATCCAACTGACCGGGAATACGTACATCGTAGGAGACAATGATCGGCACCAATTGACTCGCCAACAGGCCGCACGTAGGGCTCGGCGTTCTCGTTCGAATAGGTGATCGGCGAGTTCTCTTCGGCCTTCACCACAAAGTCGCATTTGCCGGCAAGATCGACAACGGCGGGCAGTGTCATTCCTTCCTGTTCGATACGGAAAGAGCCTCGTCCGCGATCACCTGCTCCTCATCGGTCGGAATGATGAAGGCAATGATCCGGCTTGATGCGGAGCTAATTGTTTCGGCGTTCGCGGCGTTGGCGGCGGTATCAATTTCGAGGCCGAGCCAAGCCAAGCGTTCGCATATCGCCATGCGGATCTGCGGCTGGTTCTCGCCGATGCCCGCCGTGAAGACGATGCTATCGAGACCTCCAAGCGTCGTTGCGAGCCGCGCGATTTCGCCCGCGGTGCGGGAGGTGAAAAGGTCGAGCGCCTCCTCGGCCTCCGGCTGATCGCTCGCCAGCAACTCGCGACTGTCGGCGCTGATGCCCGACACTCCGAGAAGGCCACAGCGATGATAAAGAATGTCCTCGACCTCCGCCACGGTGCGACCGCCGGGACCGAGCAGATGCAGCAGAACGCCTGGGTCGAGCGCGCCGCAGCGGGTCGCCATGGGAACGCCGTCGAGCGTGGAAAAACCCATACTGGTGTCGCGGCTGACACCCGCTTCAAGCGCACACAGGCTGGCGCCGCTGCCGAGATGTGCGACGACCATTTTGCCTTGGGCTGCGTTGGGTGCGCGGCGCATCAGTTCACCGGCGATAAATTTGTAAGATAGTCCGTGAAAGCCGTAGCGCTTGATGCCGTCATCGTGAAGCCTGCGCGGAATGGCGAAGCGCCGGACGACCTCCGCATTCGTGCGATGGAATGCCGTATCGAAGGAAGCCGCCTGTACGAGTTCCGGCCGAAGATGCTTGATCGCACGGATCAGCCGAAGGCTCTGGGGTTGATGCAGCGGCGCGAGCATCGTCAGCTTGTCGATCGTCTCGATCGTCGGATCGTCGATTCTGACCGGTCCGGCGAACGTATCACCACCGTGAACCACGCGGTGGCCGATAGTAGTGAGGCGGCCCATGTCGAAATGCTTGCCGAGCCAGCCAAAGGTCTCCGCCATGACCTCCCGCAGCTACGGCCTCAAGATCAACTTCAAAGGTCGCGGGCCCTTCCGTGACGCGGAAGCTCAGTGGCTTCCGGCGAAAGTCGATCACTCCCTTAGCCACCCGGCAGACAATGGTCGTATGACCTCGAAGAGGCCGATCTTGACCGTCGAGGAACCGGCATTGAACGTAAGCAGCAGCTCAGGGTTCATGATGATGATAGTCCTTTCACGAGTCGCGGCGCGGCGACCAATTTGGCGAGCGCCGCCGACGTGATCCGCGCGGCCAGGGAATCGGCGCGGCTGGTCAGCACGATAGGAACGCGCGCGCCGAGCACGAGACCGGCGGCGATAGCGCCGGCGAAATAGATCAGTTGCTTGGCCAGCATATTGCCGGCTTCGAGATCTGGCACCAGCAAGACGTCGGCATAGCCCGCGACAGGCGAGACGATGCCCTTGGTCCGGGCTGCGTCCGGGTTGATGGCATTGTCGAAGGCCAGCGGCCCGTCCACCTTGGCGCCGCTGATCTGGCCGCGCGCCGCCATTACGGTCAGCGCGGCGGCATCAAGCGTTGCCGGCATCTTGGGGTTGACCGTCTCGACAGCGGCGAGCACGGCCACCAGTGGCTCTGCCATGCCTAATTTGTGCAGGAGATCGATCGCATTCTGGCAGATGTCGCGCTTTTGAGCCAGCGTCGGCTGGATGTTGATCGCCGCGTCAGTGATGATGAGCGGCTTGGGATAGGCCGGCACATCCATGGCGTAGACGTGACTGATCCGCCGTTCCGTCCGGAGCCCCGAGCCGGGAGCCACTACCGCGCCAAGCAACTCGTCGGTGTGCAGGCTGCCCTTCACCAGCAAGGAGACCCTGCCGGCGACCGCGAGTTCGACGGCCCGCGCCGCAGCAGCATGGCTGTGCGTGACGGTTTCGATGGCGATGCCGTCCAGCGAAACCTTTGCAGCTTCCGCAGCCGCGCGAATCTTCGCCCCCGGTCCGATCAACAGTGGCTCGAGCAAGCCCTCGTCCCGAACCTCGATGGCGGCAAGGATCGCTTCCGGCGAGCAAGGATGCACGATGGCCGCCGGAATCATCGGAAGATCGCGTGCCATCTTCATGAAGGCCTCGTAACGGTCGTGCCGACGGAGCGAAACGTCAGGTAACTTTGTTCGCGGCCATTCGATCGAGTGGTCAGGAGCAATCACGGTCGCGATACCCGTCAGCACTGGATCGCCTTTCTGATTGGTACAGACAGTCTCGAGGCGCACGATGTGCTTCTCCGACCTCTTCTCCTTGACCGTGACGGTCGCGGTGATGGTATCGCCGGGTGCGGCCGGCCTCAGGAATTTCAGGTCCTGCTCGAGATAGATCGTGCCCGGGCCGGGCAGCTTCGTCCCCAACACGGCCGATACGAGCGCGCCGGTCCACATGCCGTGAGCAACGATGTGACCGAACAGGTCTGTGGCCGCGAATGCCGCATCGAGATGCGCCGGGTTCGTATCGCCGGAGACGGCCGCAAAAAGATCGATGTCATCCCGTCCGACGATGCGCACAATCGAGGCCGCATCGCCCACCTGCAGTTCGTCGAAAGTCCGGTTCTTGACGAATATCTCGGCCATATAGCATCACCGCTGGAAGACGTAGGTGCCGGGGGCATCCTCGATCGGCGCATAGTCCTTTTCGGCGGAGCGCAGGGCCGGCGGCGGCACGGGTTCCGGCGCGGAATGGGTGGCGAGCCAATCGGCCCAATCCACCCACCATGACCCATCTTTCGATACGGCGGCAGCAGCCCATTCATCCGCTCCGAGGCAGGGATCGGCGGTACGCTTCAAAGCGACGCGAAAACGGCGGCGTTGATGGCCAGGCTCGCTGACGATGCCGGCATTGTGCCCGCCGCTTGTGAGCACGAAGGTGACGTCGGTATCGGTGAGATAGTGGATCTTATAGACCGACCGCCACGGCGCGACATGGTCGCGTTCCGTCCCGACGACGAACATCGGCGCGCGGATGTTCTGAAGCGCCGCCGGCCGCCCATCGACCATGAAGCGCCCAGCTGCCAGCTCATTATTGAGATAGAGGCGCTGGAGATATTCCGCATGCATTTTGTAGGGCATACGTGTGGAGTCCGCATTCCACGCCATGAGGTCGACCATCGGCGTGCGCTCGCCCATCAGGTAATCGTGCACAAGCCGCGACCAGACGAGGTCGTTGGTGCGCAAGAGGGAAAAGGCCCCCGCCATCTGGTCGGCGGAGAGATAGCCTCTGTTCCACATCATGCTTTCGAGGAAATGCATCTGGCTGTGGTCGATGAACAGCGCGAGTTCGCCGGGCTCGGTAAAATCTGTCTGGGCGGCGAATAGTGTGACGGAAGCCAGTCGGTCATCACCGGCGCGCGCCATGGCGGCGGTCGCAATAGATAGAAGTGTACCTCCCAGGCAGTATCCCGTTGCATGGATTTTGCGGTCTGGAACAATGGCGCCGACGGCATCGACCGCCGCCATGATACCCAATCTCCGGTAATCGTCCATGGTGAGATCGCGATCATCAGCAGTCGGATTGAGCCATGATATACAGAAGACCGTGTGGCCTCGTCCCACGAGGTAGCGGACCAGAGAATTCTGCGGTGAAAGGTCGAGAATGTAGTATTTCATGATCCATGCCGGCACGATCAGCACTGGTTCAGCGAGCACCGTCTCCGTGGTCGGCGCATACTGGATCAGCTCGATCAGATGATTTCGGTAGACGACCTTTCCGGGCGTAACAGCGACGTCCTTGCCAACTTGGAAAAGCTCGGTGCCTACCGGCGGCTGCCCCGTGGCGAGTCGATTTATGTCCTCCAGCCAATTTTGCCCCCCTTGAATGAAATTCGCTCCGCCGGTCTCGATCGTCTTCTCGACCACTTCGGGGTTGGTGAAGGGATTGTTCGACGGCGAAAATATGTCGAGGAGCTGGCGAGCGGCAAAAGACACCACATCCTCATGATGCGGCATGATGCCAGGCACTTCGTGAGTGACGTTGTGCCACCATTGCTGATTCAGCAAGAAGGCCTGTGCCCAGAAACTATAGGGTTGTTTTCTCCATCCTTCCGCGCGAAACCGATAATCCCCGGGTAGCGGCTCGATGCACGGCGGCGTGCCAGAGTGGGCGCCCGCTGCAGCCACGTGGGACAGCAACCGGATTGTCTTGCGCGACGCTTTGTCAACGAGTTCCAGTCGCTTGCCGGGGGCCGACGCCAGATGGATCGACCAATCGAAGAAGGCAAGTGCGAGAGAGGCAGGCGATAAACCTCCTGTCGTCTGTGCGGCCAAGGCTTCGCGCATCCGGTCGATCGAACGGAACGCCTCGCTGCCGACGCTTTCCTCGAGCCGAGGCATCCGTGCGGGCCGGGCCAGACTCCTGTCCATATTTGTCGTTGGGCTCATTTGCGGGTCCCTTTTATCTTTGGCTTATGCGCACCGCTTGACAGCGGTAGATTTCATCATGTCCTCAAGGGTCTTTGCGATGAGGCTTTCGAGGTCGCCGCCCTCGGCCTCAAGCAGCGGTGCGACGCCAAGCACGTTCCTCAGAATGCCTACTCCGGCCAGGAATGCGGCGATTAGAGCGGCCCGCCGCGCCGCCGGTTGATCGAGCTTGCTGGCGAGTGGGGTGATGAAATCGTTCAGCATGAAATCCCGCAAGACGGGCGACGCTTCCGGACTTGAAAGCGAGCGGATGATGATGTCGAGAGGGCCGACCTCGTCTCGAGCCTGGGTGGCGTCGCGTGCGAAAACGTGCTTGGCGAGCGTACCGGGGAGGTCGCCCGCGGTGCCGGTGAGAAGGCGGGCGGGGTGCACCGTGGCCTCGACCGCTTCGGCGAAAAGCTGCTCTTTCGAGCCAAAGCAGCGGTGCACGTAAGAAACATCGATGCCGACGTCAGCCGCAATGTCCCGCAGCCCAGTCTGTTCATAGGAATGGCTCGAAAATCGCAGCACTGCAGCATTGAGAATGCGATCGCGCGTGGCGACCTTGGGCTGCACTGCGGACTTACGGCGCATGGAACCTCGCAAGAAATCTATTGCCAGCAACCAATGTCATCTTACTATATACTGAAGTCAACATCTGTTGACTTGGATCAAGTTGCTGTCGTGCGAAGCGCATAAACTTTCATTGCGATAGATTGAAACCGGTAATGGAGAGTTTTCATGGGAATCGAAAAAAATGCGAATGGTGCGCAGTCAGAGGCGGTCAGCTTCCAGTTTCCGGTGCCAGGCAGCACTGAATGGATGAAATCGTTCACTCAGGTGCCGACCGGGCTTTTCGCCTCTAAATGGAAGGATGCGCTTGAGTTTACGGCTTGCTTCCTAAAGGACCAGGCCGATTACGTTACCAAGCTTGCCGAATGCACCGATCCAGCGCAAGTGCTGAAGTGTCAGGCCGAGTTCGCGCAAAAATCCTGGACCAGATGTTGCGACGAAGGATCAAAAATCATCGAAAGCGCGCGTACGAAGCTTTCGTCTGCCATGCCTCCCGCTTAGTTTCCCATCAGTGGGGATTCTCCCAAGTCTTACAATGGCTGAGAGCGTTCGTGATCATTGTCGACCCTGGTCGCTTCTCACTTCTGCGCCAGCGAAGACCATTCGCTGCGCACTGCTCCTAAGCTGGAGGCAGGCTCATCAATGATGAAGACATGGAAGAGTTGGCTTGTTGTCGCCCTCGTCGTGATTGTCGCCGGGGGCGGCTACTATGCTTGGCAGAGATTTGGAAGAAGCGATCTCCCACCGGGGATCGCCAGCGGAAACGGGCGTATCGAAGCGATTGAAATAGACGTTTCGACCAAGACACCTGGGCGGATCAGGGAAATCCTGGTCACTGAGGGCGATTTCGTCACAGCCGGACAAGTGCTCGCCCGCATGGACACGGACCAGTTGGAAGCTCAGCGCCGCCAGGCCGCAGCGCAGTTGCACCGGGCGACTGTCAACGTTGATACCGCCAAGAGCCTCGTCACTCAGCGCGAAGCCGAACGAGAGTCGGCCGTGGCCGTACTGGCGCAGCGCGAAGCGCAGCTAGACAGCGTGGATAGGAAGCTTGCGCGCTCAGAGCAATTGATCAAGACCAGCGCCGTTTCCCAGCAGGTGCTCGACGATGACCGCGCAGCCGCTCAAGGAATGAAGGCCGCAGTCGCTGCGGCCAAAGCCCAGATCGCCGCGTCGGAGGCTGCGATCACCGCCTCCAAGGCTCTGGTCATCGACGCAGGAGCCGCGATTGACGCGGCCCAGGCCGCGGTCGAGAGCATCACCGTCGAAATCAACGACAGCACGCTGAAATCCCCGCGTGATGGGCGTGTGCAATACCGGGTTGCGCAGCCCGGCGAAATGCTTTCCTCCGGAGGGCGAGTTCTCAATCTCGTCGATCTTGGCGATGTCTATATGACGTTCTTCCTGCCGACTGCGCAGGCGGGCCGTGTTGCGATCGGAGCCGATGTTCGTCTGGTGCTAGACGCCGCTCCGCAATACGTGATTCCCGCCAGAGCCACCTTCGTCGCAGACGTTGCCCAGTTCACGCCCAAAACCGTCGAGACCGAAGAAGAGCGCCAGAAGCTCATGTTCCGGGTCAAGGCGCATATTTCGCCGGAACTGCTCCAGAAATATATCAAGCAGGTCAAAACCGGTCTTCCCGGCATGGCCTATGTCCAGCTTGATCCTAAAGCTGAATGGCCGGCGAGCCTCAAGGGAACGCTGATGCAATGAGCGATCGCTCCACCGAAGAAGCGTCTGTTGCTGCGGCGCCCGTGGTGCGCCTGGACGCGGTCGGGCTGACTTACGGCAAAACCGTGGCGCTCGAGGCCGTCACCTTGGACATGCCAGCGGGCCGCATGGTCGGACTGATCGGTCCCGATGGCGTAGGCAAGTCTAGTCTTCTCTCGCTGATTGCTGGTGCGCGCGTCATCCAGGTAGGGCATGTCCAGGTCCTCGGGGGCGATATGGCCGATGCCAGGCATCGGGGGCTTACTTGCCCGCGCATCGCTTACATGCCGCAGGGGCTCGGCAAGAATCTTTATCCCACGCTGTCCGTCTTCGAGAATGTCGACTTCTTCGGCCGCCTGTTCGGGCACAACAAGCGCGAGCGGGAGCGCCGAATCAAGGAGCTTCTGCAAAACACGGGGCTCGCTCCGTTCGCGGATCGGCCAGCGGGCAAACTCTCGGGCGGCATGAAGCAGAAGCTCGGCCTGTGCTGCGCACTTATCCACGATCCTGATCTTCTGATCCTCGACGAACCAACGACGGGCGTCGATCCACTGTCGCGCCGGCAGTTCTGGGAATTGATCGACGATATCCGCAGCAAGCGTGCGGGCATGAGCGTCATTGTTGCCACAGCGTACATGGAGGAGGCCGCCGGTTTCGACTGGCTGGTGGCGATGGACGCCGGCCGGGTGCTCGCTACCGGCGCGCCGGCGGAGCTGCTCCGGCAGACCGGCGCGGCCACGCTCGACGCGGCTTTCATTGCCCTGCTCCCCGAAGAAGAACGCCGAGGCTACTCGGAGGTGGTGATCCCGCCCCGATCCGCGGATCTCGACGGCGATGTCGCCATCGAGGCCGAGCATCTCACCATGCGCTTCGACGATTTCATCGCCGTCGATGATGTGAGCTTCCGCATCGAGCGCGGTGAAATCTTTGGCTTTCTCGGCTCCAACGGCTGCGGCAAGACAACGACAATGAAAATGCTGACCGGACTTTTGCCGGCCAGTGAAGGCAATGCGAAGCTGTTCGGGCACGAGATCGATCCGAACGATATGGATGTCCGTCGCCGTGTCGGTTACATGTCGCAGGCCTTCTCGCTTTATTCCGAGCTTACGGTACAACAGAACCTCGATCTGCACGCGCGTTTATTCGGCATGTCTTCCGAAGCCATTCCCGCGCGGATCGAAGAAATGGCGCAGCGTTTCGATCTCGACGATGTCATGGATTCGCTACCCGATCCTTTGCCCCTCGGAATCCGCCAGCGCCTGTCGCTTGCCGTGGCGATGATCCATTCACCCGATATGTTGATCCTTGACGAGCCGACTTCCGGCGTCGATCCGGTGGCGCGCGACGGTTTCTGGCAGATCCTCTCGGACCTTTCTCGCAAGGACAACGTCACCATTTTCATTTCGACGCATTTCATGAATGAAGCAGAGCGCTGCGATCGCATTTCGCTCATGCATGCGGGCAGGGTGCTTGTCAGCGACACGCCTGCCAGAATTGTCGAAGGGCGGTCTGCCAGCAACCTCGAAGAGGCTTTCGTCGCCTATCTGGAAGACGCGATCGGCGAGGCGGAAAGAAATGTGACACCAAAGGCCGGGCCGGCGGCGACGTCTACGGCCGCAGCAGTGCCCGACGAAGCAATGTCTGCCGGCAATAAGGCCGCGTCGCAGGGCCCGACGAAGCGGCTCTTCGATCTCCGCCGCATGTTAGCCTACACAATGCGAGAGACGCTTGAACTGCGCCGCGATCCGATCCGCGCCACGCTCGCTACCGTCGGCAGCGTCATCCTAATGTTCGTCATGGGTTACGGCATCAATATCGATATCGAGAACCTGACTTTCGCCGCTCTAGATCGCGACGACACAACCATCAGCCGCGATTACATCCTGCAGATCGCCGGTTCGCGCTATTTTACGGAAAAGCCGGCCATTATTGACTACGCCGATCTCGACCGACGCATGCGTAGCGGCGAACTGAGCCTGGCGATTGAAATACCGCCTGGATTCGGGCGTGACGTGGCCCGCGGCCGCAACGTCGAAATCGGCGCCTGGATCGACGGCGCCATGCCCACCAGGGCAGAGACCGTCCGCGGCTATGTGCAGGGGATGCACGCGATCTGGCTGACGCAGAAAGCGCGCGAGTTGTATGGCGACGCCGCAACTCTCGGCAATTTCCGGCTGGAGCTGCGTTACCGGTATAACCCCGACATCAAGAGTCTCGTTGCCATGGCACCGGCGGTGATCCCACTCCTCCTGATGATGATACCGGCCATGCTGGCGGTGCTCAGCGTGGTTCGGGAGAAAGAACTCGGATCAATCATCAATTTCTATGCAACTCCGGTCACGCGGCTCGAATTCCTCATCGGCAAGCAGATTCCCTATGTTGCGCTTGCCATGCTGAACTCCTTCCTGCTGGCCGCCTTCGCCATCTTCGCGTTTCGCGTGCCGTTTACTGGAAGCCTTCTCACCTTCACATGCGGCGCATTTCTCTACGTCGTTGTCGCCACGAGCATGGGGCTCGTCCTCTCGACGTTCATGAGCAGTCAGATCGCCGCCATTTTCGGGACCGCGCTCCTGACCTTGATTCCCGCCATCCAGTATTCGGGGCTGATTGACCCAGTGTCGTCGCTTCAGGGGTTCGGCGCCATCATTGGGCGAATCTACCCGGCCACCTATTTTGTCAACATCACGCGGGGCACGTTCTCGAAAGGACTCGGCTTTGCTGAATTGTGGGATTCGTTTCTGCCGCTGCTCATTACCATTCCGGTCTTGCTGGGTCTCGGCGCAGCTCTCCTCAAGAAACAGGCGAACTGAGCATGCGTCTGGCCAATATTCTCCAACTCGGCGTCAAGGAACTGCGGGGCCTCGTCCGGGATCCGATCCTGATGGTCCTGATCGGCTACGCCTTCACGTTCTCCATCTATACAGCATCGAAAGCGATACCCGAGACCCTCAACCATGCGGCGATCGCCGTGGTCGACGAGGATCAGTCACCGGTGTCGTCCCGGATCATCACTGCATTCAATCCGCCATATTTTTCGATACCCAGGCTCATCACACAGCGAGAGATGGACAGCCGCATGGACGCCGGTCTCGACACTTTCGCGCTCGACATTCCGCCGGATTTCCAACGCGACCTTCTGGCGCGCAAATCGCCGACCATCCAGCTCAACATCGACGCGACCCGTATGTCGCAGGCCTTTACCGGCGGAGGCTATATCCAATCCATCGTGTCGAGCGAAGTTAGTGAGTTTTTGAACCACTATCGCGGCACGACCACTGTGCCGGTCGACCTGGCGCTGCGCGCGCGTTTTAACCCGCAGCTTAACAAGGGCTGGTTTGGCGCCATCAATCAGGTCATCACCTCTATCACGATGCTGTCGATCATCCTGACCGGCGCCGCGCTGATCCGAGAGCGAGAGCACGGCACCATCGAACATCTGCTAGTTATGCCGGTCACGCCGTTCGAGATCATGGCGAGCAAGATCTGGTCGATGGGCCTCGTCGTTCTCGTCGCTTCCAGCGTAGCCCTACTGCTGGTCGTCCAGGGCCTCCTGTCCGTCCCGATCAGAGGTTCGATGACGCTGTTTCTCCTGGGTGCGACGCTGCATCTGTTCGCCACGACCTGCATGGGCATCTTCCTTGCGACTATGGCGGGCACTATGCCGCAGTTCGGCCTGCTACTGATGCTCACTCTTCTACCACTACAGGCATTGTCAGGCGCCGTGACACCGCGCGAAAGCATGCCCGAGATCATCCAGAACATCATGCTCGCTGCGCCCAATACCCACTTCGTGATGCTGGCACAGTCTGTCCTGTTCCGAGGCGCCGGCATTGATGTCGTCTGGCCGCAGCTCCTGGCACTGCTCGGAATTGGAGCAACACTTTTCGTTCTGTCGCTCCGGCGCTTCAGGCAGTTCTTGAGGTAGCGCAAGAACAAGTACTTCGCATGCACAAGCATTCTGGATGCGACATAGAAGGTCGCCGAAAGCCACTTCACTCAAAGGGATAAGAATTTTGGCAACTGCACCTCAGTTAATGGCTACGCCATCGGGCGACGTGCTTGAGCTACGCCCGGGCGGCTCGTGGACCGCGGCCAATGTGACCGTCTTGGAAAACCTCTCGAACGGTGTTGCGGCCGAGCTTGAGCGCTCGCGGGCCGTGAAGCTCAACATGGCCGGCGTCACCGAACTCGACACGCTTGGCGCCTGGTTGCTCGAGAAGATTACGACGCGCTCCTCGTGCCGAAATGGTCGGCGTGCCCGACAACTATGCCGGCCTGATCGAGGAGGTTCGTCAGGTCAACCGCCACAACCCGGCGCCGGCGCCGGCTCAAAACCCCGTCGTGGCCAAGGTCGGTGACATCGGTCGCGCCGCCATCGGTTCGATGGAGGACGTGACGGTTTTCCTGCAGATGCTGGGTTTGCTGTTTTGGGCGTTTGCCGGCGTGCTGCGCCGGCCGCGATCGTTGCGCCTGACCTCGCTGGTCTATCAGCTGTATCGGGTCGGCTTTCGGGCGATCCCGATCATCGTGCTGATCACGTTCCTGATCGGGGCGATTATTGCGCAGCAGGGCTTCTTCCACTTCCGGAAATTCGGTGCGGAATCCTATACCGTCGACATGGTGGGCATCCTGGTGCTGCGCGAACTCGGCGTGTTGATCGTCGCCATCATGGTGGCGGGTCGTTCGGGCAGCGCCTACACCGCCGAACTCGCGCTGCCTATCCTGGCCTTCATCGGCTCGATGGCGGCGCTTTATGGCGGCGGCCTGGTGGCCGAATTCTATGGCGGCATGGGGCCGGCGATCTTCATCGCGCGATTGCATGAGGCGGTCTCGGTGACCAGCTTTCAGGTCGGCATCACCAAGGCACCGTTCATGGCGCTGGCGATCGGCATCGTCGCCTGCAGCGAGGGACTGCGGGTGAAGGGCAGCGCCGAGTCGCTCGGCAAGCAGACCACGACGTCCGTCGTCAAATCGATCTTTCTTGTGATCGTGCTCGACGGGCTGTTCGCGGTGTTCTTTGCATCGATCGGAATGTAGCGATGCAGGAACAGGATGTGCAGTTCGCCATCCGTGTCCACGATCTCGTGGTTGGATTCGGCAGGCACCTCGTGATCGATCATCTCACGCTGGACGTCCGAAAGGGCGAGATCCTAGGGCTGGTCGGCGCTTCCGGCGGCGGCAAGTCGGTATTGATGCGAACCATTATCGGCCTCATTCCGCGGCAGAGCGGGGAGATCGAGGTGATGGGCAACGCGATCGGGCGCAGCGAGGACCGCAGTACCCAGAGCGCCGCGGGCCGATGGGGCATCCTATTCCAGCAGGGCGCGCTGTTCTCTTCGCTCACCGTGCGGCAGAACATCCAGTTTCCGTTGCGCGAGAACCTCCTGCTGTCTCAAGCGTTGATGGACGAGATTGCGACCGCGAAACTCGAAATGGTCGGGCTGACCGCGGAGGACGGCGACAAGTTTCCGTCCGAACTGTCGGGCGGGATGACAAAACGCGTAGCGCTGGCACGTGCGCTCGCGCTCGATCCCGCGATCGTATTTCTCGACGAGCCGACCTCGGGACTCGACCCGATCGCGGCCGGCGATTTCGACGCCCTGATCAAGACATTGCAGAACACGCTGGGGCTGACGGTGTTCATGGTCACCCATGACCTCGCCAGCCTCAATACTGTTTGTGACCGCGTCGCGGCGCTCGCGGACGGCAAGATCGTCGCCATCGGACCGATGCGCGAGCTCCTTCAATCCGAGCATCCCTGGGTACGGGCCTATTTTCACGGCAAGCGCTCCCAGATGCTGCAGCCAAAAGCGAGTTGAGAAATGGAAACCCGCGCTCCCTTCGTCGTTGTCGGCGCCTTCGTGCTGGCCGCCATCGTCGCCGTGTTCGGCTTCGTCTACTGGCTGGAAAACAGCGCCGGCCTCGGTCGGCGCGCGACCTACCACGTTCAGTTCGAAGGCTCGGTGCCCGGCCTTCTGGTCGGCGCCGCCGTGCTGTTCAACGGCATCCGGGTCGGTGAAGTCACCGAACTCGGACTTGCGCCCGACAACCCGCGTGGCGTCAACGCGACGATCTCGGTGGCGTCAACGACCCCGGTGCGATCCGATACCACGGTCGGCCTGGAATTTCAGGGGCTGACCGGCGTTCCCGTTATCGCGCTGGAAGGTGGCAAGCTCGTCGCGAATTCCGGCCCGGTGCCGACCTTGAAGGCGGAGCCGGGAGCGGGGCAGGGCATGACCCAAGCCGCCCGCGATGCCTTGCGCAAGGTCGACACCGTGCTGAGCGAGAATTCGGACTCGCTGAAGGACACCATCGCGAATTTCAAGGTGTTCTCGGAGGGGCTGGCGCGCAACACCGGCAAGCTCGACGGCATCGTCGCCGGCCTCGAGCGAATGACCGGCGCCACGCCAGCGCCGCAAAAGATCACCCACGATCTTATTGCGCCCAACAATCTCGGTCCCGCGAACAAGACGTTGAAGGGATCCCTGGCAATTCCCGAGCCTACCGCGGTGGCGATGCTCGAGACGCAGCGCTTCCTGTTCCAGCCGGCCGGCGATTACCCGGAATTCAACGAGACGATGTGGGCCGATGCCATTCCAAAATTGCTGCAGGCCCGCCTGATCGAAGGCTTTGAGAACTACGACCTGGCGCATGCGCCGTTGCGCAATGCCGATGTCGGGCAGGCGGACTACCAGATGCTGATCGATGTCCGGCGTCTTCGGATTTCCGTGGAGTCCGAACCGGCGGCCCAGATCGGCTTGTCGGTGAAGCTTGTCGACAAGAACGGAACGGTCGTCGCGTCGCGCCTGTTCGAAGAGAATGAAAAGCTCGCCAAGCTCGATCCGCCGGTGGCGGTGGCCGCCTTCAACGTGGCGTTCGGCCGAATGGCAAAAGACATGATCGCCTGGACCGTGCAGGCGCTGTAGGAGCGCCGGCCGACGGACGGTCACGGACTAGCGGCCGCGACGGATCGCTCTGCAGCCACTTTGTCTGCGATCTATGCGAACCTCAGCTGGGAGCATCCACCATCGTTGGAAGCCTACAGCCGAGATATACAACTCACGGCACCTCGTGGTTGGGCAATCGACCGGGGCGAGTGGTATGTCGGGGTGACGAGCATCTCGGCTCCTATCGATGATGGAGCCGTTAAGCCGCAGTTTTCGATGGGAGTCCTGTTGTTGGCGAACCGGGCGGCCCAGATCGATGTCAACGTAATCGACGAAGATCTCCGCGATCCCTGCGCCGCCATATCTGCCGCTTTATATCCGCGGCTGCCATCCTTTGATTGAGTCTGACGACAACTATCACAATTGGCAAATCAGGCTTGACGGAAAGATTCGCAGGTCGATCGAAGGACGTATCGGCGCGAGTCCTGCGGGCGCCGAAGCAATCCGGTTCGTCCGCATGATCTCCGGGTTGCTCAGCTCGCCCGCAAACCCCCGAGTCGGGTCTTCTATTTCTTCAGAAGCGGACAGGCGCTTTCCGCGAGAGGAAGAAAGGCCTGGTCCGCGGGTATCGTTGCCACGAGGTTGTAGTAATCCCACGGGCCCTTGGATTCGGACGGCTTTTTGACCTGGAACAGATAAGCCGGATGCAGCGCGCGGCCGTTCGGCTGAATGCTGCCTTTGCCGAACAACGCGTCGTCGGTCGGGATCGCTTTCATCTGGGCGACGACCTTGGCGCCATCATGAGGATTGGTGCGGAGCGTTTCGAGCGCTTTGAAATAGTGCAGCAACCCACTGTAGACACCAGCATGGGCCATCGAGGGCATCGGGTGCTTCGAAGCGCGTTCCTGAAAGCGCTTGGAGAATGCGCGGGTCTGGTCGTTCAAATCCCAATAAAAGGTCTCGGTCAGGTTCAGGCCTTGCGCGGCATTCAGCCCGAGAGCGTGAACATCGGGAATGAACATCAGCAGAGCCGCGAGCTTCTGTCCGCCGTCCGTGATGCCGAACTCCGAAGCTTGCTTGATCGCGTTGGTCAGGTCTCCGCCGGCGTTGGCCAGCCCTATGACTTTAGCCTTCGAGGCCTGGGCCTGCAGAAGAAATGATGAGAAATCGGACGAGTTCAGCGGGTGCTTGACGCTGCCCAGCACCTTGCCGCCAGCAGCGGTGACGGCGTTCGCCGTGTCGCGTTCGAGCGCGGCGCCAAAGGCATAGTCCGCGGTCAGAAAGAACCAGCTGTCTCCTCCACTCTTCGCGATCGCGGTGCCCGTGCCGTGGGCGAGCATATAAGTATCGTAGGTCCAATGGACCGTGTTCGGTGAACACTGTGCATTCGTCAGATCGGAACTGCCTCCGCCGGAAACGATGAATACGCCGTTCTTCTCCTTGACAATATTGTTGACCGCCAGCGCCACGCCCGAATTCGGGACATCGACGATGACGTCGACATTGTCGACGTCAAACCACTTCCTTGCGATGGTTGCTCCGACGTCGGGCTTGTTGAGATGATCACCGGAGGTCAGATCGATCTTCCAACCCTTTGCCAGCAGACCCGAATCCTCAATGGCCATCTGGGCCGCAAGCATCGAACCTGGCCCGGTCAGATCGGCATAGACGCCGGATTGATCGCTCAGCGCGCCGATTTTGACATTCTTGTCCTGCGCCCAAACACCCGATGCCACCCCGAGTGAAAGGAAGGCGGCCCCGGCGAAGGCAAATGCCAATCGTCTCATTTTATTCTCCTTGTTCTTGAACTGTTGTTAATTCGAACATCTGCACCCGCCGGCTTCGCTTGAATGGGCATCCTGTCCGGCGCGCATTTCTTCTAGAAGGCGACTTGGTCACCTCCCTTTAAATCGAGAAGCGCGCGCGCTTCATCCGGCGAGGCGATCTCGAGCCCCAGTCCCTCGATTACCTTCCGGATGGCCGCAACCTGCTGCGCATTGGTCTCGGCGAGTTTGCCTCGGCCGATCCAGAGGGAATCCTCAAGTCCGACCCGCACGTTGCCGCCCAGCGCGGCAGCCATCGTGGCGATTGGCATCTGATTGCGGCCGGCGCCGAGCACGGACCACTTGTAGTCACTGCCGAAGAGACGATCGGCTGTCCGCTTCATATGCATGACATCTTCGTGGTGCGCGCCGATTCCACCGAGCAATCCGAAAACCGTCTGAACGAACAGTGGTGGCTTCACCAGGCCACGTTGGAGGAAGTGATGCAGATTGTAGAGATGAGAAGTGTCATAGCATTCGAACTCGAAGCGCGTGCCGGATCTGGACATCGTGGTCAGAGCGTACTCGATCTCCTTGAACGAGTTCCGGAAGACGAGGTCGCGGGACGCCTCCAGCATCTCCGGTTCCCAGGCATATTTGAACTCGCTGTAGCGCTGAAGCATCGGAAACAAGCCGAAATTCATTGATCCCATGTTGAGGGACGCGACCTCGGGAAGGAAGGTCGATGCGGGCCTCAGACGCTCTTCCACCGACATAAAGGGGCTTCCGCCGGTGGTCAGATTGACGATGCAGTTAGAGCCCTGCTTGATGATCTTCAGGAACGGTTCGAAGGCTGCGGGGCTTTGATCCGGCTTGCCGTTTCTTGGTTCGCGTGCATGCAGGTGAATAATCGCGGCGCCGGCCTGCGCCGCGCCGATCGCAGCGTCGGCGATCTCCTCGGCTGTCACGGGAAGATAGGGCGACATCGTCGGCGTGTGGATTGAGCCGGTGACGGCACAGGTGATGATGACCTTGTTGGATGTGGACATGCGTTGTTCCTTTTGTTGATCTGGCGAGCAGGAAAAATCTGCACGTGAAACCACCTGAGCGAGGAGGGCTGCCCCCTCGTCCTGTTGACAGTCGGCGCGAATCAGCAACCGATCGCCGCATCATTGGCTCTCTTCGACACGCACTGTTGCGGTTTGCCCAACAACCAGTCTTTCCGCAGCAGAAGCGTCGAGCTTGATGCGGACGGGGATACGCTGGGCGAGACGGACCCACGTGAACGTGGGGTTGATATTGGCCAGCAGACTGGAACTGTCCGAGCGCTCCCTGTCCTCTATTCCGCCGGCAATGCTCTCGATGCAGCCGTGGAGCACGCCGGATCGGCCCATTAGGTAGATTGAAGCGCGGTCGCCGATACGAACCCGGGGAAGTTTAGTTTCCTCAAAATAGCCTTCCACCCGGATTGAATCGGTGTTGATCAACGCCAAGACCGATTTGCCGGTAGATGCATAGTCGCCAGGCTGAAGGGACAGGTTGGATATGACTCCATTGACGGGGGCTCTCACCTCAGACCGGGCGAGATTAAGCTTGGCGAGAGCGAGGTCGGCCAGAGCCTGTTGGTACGCTGCCTCGGCCTGATCGGCAGCGGTGGTTGCCTGCTCGACTTGCTGGCGCGACGCAAATTCCTTGAGAGTCCGCGCGCGCGCCAGCTCGCGTTGGGATTGATCCATGGCTGCTTGACGGCCGGACACCGCAGCTTCGGCCTGTTTTTCTGCGATCTGGAATCTGTTGCGATCTACCTGGAAGAGCACGTCGCCCCGATGGACGGCGCTATTGTCCCTGACGAGAACCTGCTCCACGAGTCCTGAAACATCAGGCGCGACCTGAACGACGTCTGCCCGCACATGGGCATCACGTGTCCACGGTGTGTTCATATAGTAGTCCCACAATCCGTACGCGACGAATGCAGCAGCCGTTGCGACAGCCAGGGTCAGGATGATCCGTCCAGTACTTGCGAGATATTTCATTGGCTGATCAGGTTGGAGGCGAGTGAGAAGAGCGCCCCGAGGACGAGCACGTAGATGGAAAGATCGAACAGGGCACGATGCCAGACCAGCGCGTAGAATCCTGCCCGGCTTGCGAAGTATCGGATGCCCAAGGTCACGACATGCGCCGCCAGCATCAGTCCGAAGAAACCAGGCAAGTAAACTCCGTAGAGATCGAGCTCCAAAGGCATGGGTCTACTCGGCAGCCACCGGCATCAGATGCAGCGCATCCCGACGAGCGGTTCCAGGGGCATCGTCAGTCGGACCTATCGCCAGGGGAAAGAGGGCACGCCTTAGCCCGACCAGCGGGTCCAATGATGTGCGAAGGAGTTGCCCCTGCTGGACATGCAGGACCACACGCAGCGCCCGATCGATGTCGTGCAGCAGAGCTTCGGGTGCTGGCAGTCTTTCACCCTCAGCCGCGCATTGGCGGAAATATTCGGCTATGCCTTGAAGCAGGGAGTCGATGAGCGCCCTGACGTCACCTGGTAGCGCCCTACGATTCCGCTGCAAGGCGAGGACATTGTAACCTATTCTCAATTCCGCCAGGCCGTCCACTCCTCTGAGCGACGAGGTCTCGTCTGAAGCAAGTCGCGGCACAAGCTGTCCCAGCCGATCAAGCATGCGACCGGTCAACCTCGCATGGTCGGGCGCGTGCGTCCCTGCTGCCAGTTCGGCCAGATCATCCCAGCCGGCCCGAATGAGACGTCGAGCGGCAAGCTCGGCCCCGAACGGTCTCGTGACCAGTGTCCATATCAGGGCGAAGAGAACGCCTGCGCCGATCGCAATTCCTCCCTCCGCGTAGGATATGAAATCCGCGCTGTAACGGCCCTGCAGTGCAAGATCGCCTGCGAGATTTGTCGCCAGCAGAAGAGTGATGAGCGACAGTTCCGGCCGCGGTATGAACGCGCCGATCAAGAGGAACGGCGGCGCGAGCACCAATGCAAGCAGCTCGAAGTCGTTGACGTACGGCAGGATGACAAAAACATAGATGCTTGTCAGGACAGAGGTGACACAGCACCAGATGAGCATGGCACGCACGAAAGGGGCGGGCCGATCCACGCCACCAAAAAAACAGCATGCGATGGCGACGAACGCGACCGCGTTTGCGCCGCCGGACCATCCGCTCCAGATCCAGAGCAAGCCCGCCGTGAAGGTCGCCAATATCGTCGAGGCGACGGAAAACAGCATGAGACCTTGGTCGTAGTGCTGTTCACGTGCGACAATTGGACGGTGACGGAGCATCGGCCGCCAGCGGGCGGAAGCCCGTCCTAGGCGGATTTGCTTCTGCAAGATCAGGCAATCCTGCCAGAGATCGATCAACTCACCGAGCCTGGCAACGAGGCTCAGGCGAATAAGTCCAGGCCAAAGGTGGGGGTCTCCGACGGGCGGCTTGAGATCACTCAGGCCCGCCCGAAGCCGATCGGGGATTTGCGGGTCGGCGGTCTCGGAGGGAGCCTTGAGCCAGGCCGCGATGCATCCGGTCAGCGCCTGCAAATCCGGCGGGAGTTCTTTCAATTCGAGCTTGAGGGCATGGAGGCGATCGGCGATCGAAGAAAGGATGGGCAGGAGAAAGAGCAGGCGTCCTCTCAGCTCCTCCGCATGCCGCCTGACATCGCGTGTGCCGGCGTCGTGGGCGAGCTGGCTGATCAAGGCGGCAAGCGGCGATATGTCGGCGGCGAGTTGCTGGCGAGCGAGGGGCGTAAAGTGTTCCGCGCCACCGGCAAGTAGAATTTCCCGAGTCCAGGCGCCAGCGTCGCTCAACCATTTCGTGATACGCGCATTGAGCGCCGAGCCGACGCTCACTGGAAACACCGTTGTCCCGATGGCGGCGGTCACGACGATGCCGACAGTAATTTCCTCGGTTCGCGCCACGGCGACATCGAAGATGGACTCGGGCGCGCCAACGCTCGGCAAAGCGATCAGCGGCAAGGTGTAGCCGGCCAGCAAGAACACATAGTTGCGCGGCGTCCGGTCGTGAAGCGCTATGTAAAGGAATGTGCCAGCCCAGGCTGCAATCGCGAATGTCAGAAGTTCGGGCGCGTTGACGAGCAGCGGCACAAGGATGACGGTACCGGTGGCGCCAAGAAGCGTCCCCAGCGTGCGATCAAGCGCTTTCGAAACCGTCGCGCCGGAAATGGGATTGGCCACGACATAGACGGCCGTCATCGCCCAATACGGCCGCGGCAAGCCAAAGGCTAACGCGATGTAAAGGGCCAGCATCGCAGCCATGTAGGTTTTGGCCGAGAAGAGCCAGTCTCGCCGGGTCGGCAAAATCATGGCGTCAGTTCCGGGTCGGGCAGGACAGCCAGCGCGCGAAAACCTCCAGCGGCGTGATCAAGGACCGCGAAGACCCTCAAGGCGGCTTCCACGTCAGCGTCAGGTATGTCTCCAAGAACACGCTCCCTCAAGTTGGAGAGAGCAGCCTCTATCTGTTCTGCCAGTTGTTCTCCGGCAGGCGTTAGCCAGATGAGATTGGCGCGCCGGTCGTCAGGATCGGGTCTCCGTTCGATCAGGCCGATCGCGCCGAGCTCGTCCAATAGCCGCACGACGGAAGTCCCTCGTATGCCGACATAGCTGGCCAAGATCACTTGCCGCACGCCTCCGCCGAGACGCCGCACCCAGATCAGCGTCGCGGCGCGTGCCTCCGAAATGTCGTGCGCCGCAAGGACTTGCTGGGCGAGGCGGCGCCACTGCCGGCCGGCCAGAAGCAGGGACGAAGTCAGGCGAAAGCGCGGGTTTTCGATGTTATCCACGACAAGATAATTCACATACTAATGATCCGTATGCAATCTATCTCTCGAAAAAGACTTCTTCTCTCGCTTGGTACAGCGCACCGGCGTCATTCGTTCAGGCGCCCTGCTTGGCGGGGTTCATTCCACTATTGTTGGATTTAGGCCCACACAGGCACGCGATAGCCGCCGCCAATCGCCGAACGGGCGGCATGAGATGTGGTGTCTCCAAAGTTCGGATACCTCGTACCGGGTTCGGTAAGAAGCTGTTGTTGGGTGATCCTTCCAGCCCCTCTGGAGCCGATGTCGGAATGAGGCGGAATGCCATTGACAGAAACAAAACGATACGGTACTGTTTTGTTTGTAAAATGGTTGCAGAAGGCCCCCTGATTGCAAACTTCGTTTGTCGCAACAGTCCACCCGCCGGCTTGCGCCGTCCGGCCGACCGATCGGGACTTTTCCAGGTGGGGCGCCTTCTCTTTTCAAGAGGGGTGGCAAGCGCTGGCGGTGTGCGCGGCCATGAAGCGCACGCTGCTGTATGCTGGCTGGAGTGAGCAGTCGCCGTGAGCGACACCATTGATCGGCGCGGGGCAGGCTTGACGTAGGAAGGGCCGTACGTGCGAGGAAGTACCGAGCGACAAACACAGAAGATCGACCATAGCAAGCAAGAGAGCCATCGCTTTGGAAGCTACGAAACACCACAGCAGGTCAGACGGTTGATCATCGGTCTCGCGATTGTGCTGATCTTCAATGTCGCGTCCGCCGCGGAAGCCGAAGACAGGCAAGGGACGTTGGAGGAGCGAGAAGCTTGTACACCGGATGTGTTCCGCCTCTGTAGCAGCTACATACCAAGTGTGGACCGCATCGTCGTATGCCTCAAGGAGAACCTCCAGAGCTTGAGCGAACCATGCCGCGTAGTCATGTCAGATCGGGATTCCGCCAGGAAAAAGCCAAACCCGAAATGAGGTATCCAGCACTATCCGAATTTCGTCGTGATGGTGCCGCTGCGGATATGACACCCGAAGAAAAGCGCGCGGGAAATCCATCGCTCGCTCGACATGGAAAGCACCGGCCGATTCTTCAAATGGAACGGCGAGAACACCCTGCTGAAAGCTGACGAAAAATGAAAGTTTTGGCCGAAGCGGCCTTGCCGAGTTCAAGCGCGCACAGCGACGACCTCGTGCTGCGGGCAACCGTGAGCGCGGCGATTGAATGGCTGCTGCGGCGGCAGAAGCCCGACGGCCATTGGGTCGGCCATGTCGAATCCAACGCCTGCATGGAAGCCCAATGGTGCCTCGCGCTCTGGTTTCTGGAGCTTGAGGATCACCCGCTGCGTCCGCGCCTTGCCCGCTCGCTGCTGGAGACGCAGCGGACGGATGGCTCGTGGCACGTCTATCATGGAGCCCCGAACGGCGACATCAACGCGACGGTCGAAGCCTATGCGGCGCTTCGCTCGATGGGCTGGTCCGACAATGAGCCCGCCCTTGCGCGCGCCCGCGAGTGGATCGCGCGCAAGGGCGGGCTGCGCAACGTCCGGGTGTTCACCCGCTACTGGCTGGCGCTGATCGGCGAATGGCCCTGGGAGCAGACGCCCAACCTGCCGCCGGAAGTGATATGGCTTCCGCATTGGTTCGCCTTCTCCATCTACAATTTCGCGCAATGGGCGCGGGCGACAATGATGCCGCTGTCGATCCTGTCGGCGCGGCGCCGGTCGCGGCCACTGCCACACGGCAATGGGCTCGATGCCCTGTTCCCCGAGGGACGCGACCGGTTCGATTACCGCCTTCCAGCAAGATTGGGGGCGGGCCTGACGGACGGTCTGTTCAGGTGGATCGACAGGGTGCTGCATGGAGTGCAGTCGTTGGGAGGACGGCTGGGCTGGAAAAAGCCGCGCGAGGCCGCCATTCGCCGTGTCTTGGAGTGGATCATCCGGCATCAAGATGCCGACGGTGCATGGGGCGGCATCCAGCCGCCGTGGATTTACGGTATGATGGCGTTGCATGTCGAAGGCTATTCGCTGGATCATCCGGTGATGGCCAAGGCTGTAGCCGCCCTCGACGATCCGGGCTGGCGGAGGGATCGGGGCAAAGCAAGCTGGATTCAGGCAACCAACAGCCCCGTCTGGGACACGATACTCGCGCTTGTCGCGCTGGATGACGCGGGTGCGGGCGGTGCACACCTGGAAGCGGTTGAGAAGGCAGTCCAGTGGCTTCTGGATCGTCAGGTGAGAGTGCCGGGTGACTGGGCGATCAAGCTGCCTCATCTGGCGCCGGGTGGCTGGGCGTTCGAATATGCAAACGATCACTATCCTGACACCGACGACACCGCTGTGGCTCTCATCGCGCTGGCGCCGTTTCGTGACGAGCCGAAATGGCGCGAGGGCGGAATAGACGAGGCGATCCGGCGCGGGATCGACTGGCTGATCGGCATGCAGAGCGAGGAAGGCGGCTGGGGTGCGTTCGACAAGGATAGCAATAGGCGAATCCTGACCAAAATTCCGTTCTGCGATTTCGGGGAGGCGCTTGATCCACCGTCGGTGGACGTGACGGCCCATGTTGTTGAGGCATTCGGCAAGCTCGGCCTGTCCCGGTGCCACCCCGCCATGGTGCGTGCCCTCGACTATATTCGGCGCGAGCAGGAGTGTAACGGGCCCTGGTTCGGCCGATGGGGCGTCAACTACCTCTATGGCACTGGAACGGTGCTGCCGGCCCTGGCGGCGATCGGAGAGGATATGCGCCAGCCCTATATTGCGCGCGCCTGCGACTGGCTGACCAAGCGTCAGCAGTTGGACGGCGGCTGGGGTGAGAGCTGCGCGTCCTATGTGGATGCGAGTCTGGCTGGGCACGGTACGACGACGGCCTCGCAGACTGCATGGGCGTTGATGGCGCTTCTCGCCGCCAATCGCCCGCAGGACCGTGACGGTATCCGGCGCGGTTGTCTGTTCCTCGTCGAACGGCAGTCCGCTGGTGGTTGGGACGAGGCAGAGTTCACCGGAACCGGCTTCCCCGGTTATGGCGTCGGCCAGTCGATCCGGCCCGACGACTCGCGACTTCGGGAGCAACTTGTGCAGGGGCCGGAACTCTCTCGCGCCTTCATGCTGCGATACGACCTCTACCGTCATTATTTCCCGCTGATGGCCCTCGGTCGCGCGCTCCGCGGTCACGAGCGGGAATCGAACGATGCGTCGGCTCAAGCGGCTTCACTTGGGAGTTCACCTGGCGCGACCGCCTCGGCCTCCATCTGATTTCTGTCGATCGAGGAGTTCTTCACCGGCCCCGTCCGGATTCAGACCGGCAATATGCGGAACTCTATTGGAAGGCCGAGAGAAGGTCGGCGCAGGCGTGCCTTGTTCCTTGACGTCTCTTCGGCTTTTCCCTATCGAACGGCATCTACCCAAGTCTTAGTAAGCCCGGTCAGCCCTTGCAATTTCTGTCGACTCACGCTGACAGTTCCGTGAAGGCAAGGCATGAACGCGGACGGATCTAGCAAGAAAGCCAGTCGTGCGGGGAAAGGCTTGATGCCATCGGTGGCCAAGACGGCGAGGGCGAGGAGGTCCAAGTCACATGGTGGGCGTCCGACCAAGAGCGACGCCGCGGAGCGTGATCGACGGCTGATCGATGTAGCCACTGCGCTGTTTCTGGAACGAGGATTTGACGCGACATCGATCGATGCGGTTGCCGCGGCCGCTAGGGTCAGCAAGCTCACGCTCTACTCCCAGTATCATGACAAGCGCGGCCTGTTTGGGGCCGTGCTGAGACAGGAGATCGAACGTTGGCTTGCGCCGTTAGCGACTGCCGCGGAAATGCCGGTTAGCAATCGCTCGGGACTGTCCATCGAGAAGAGCCTTGTCGACTTGGGGCGTAAGCTGCAGGCGGTAAGCGGCGAAGCGGGCGCTTGGTCTGTCGGACGCATTCTCGCTGCGCAGGCCGGCAATTTTCCCGAGCTAGCGTCGCTGGCCAATGAGGAAGGTTGGCTGAAGGCCGTTGTGACGACGGCGCAACTCTTTGATCGTCTTGCAGCCAAAGGCCTGCTGGAGATCGCGGACGGCAAGATCGTGGCGGAAGCTTTCCTTCACATCGTACTCGGTCACAACATGCGCTGTGCCATGTACGGCATACCAATCGATCCCAAAGGGCAGGACAAGCGGCTGCGATTGTCTATCAGGATGCTTTTGACCGGACTTTTGCCAAAGTCACAGCAGGGGTACGGCTATCCACTGGCCGCCCAGGAAATCGAATCATAGCATGTACACGGGCGCTTTGGCGAAGCAGGCGAGGTGGTCGGTTTGAATCCAATACGTTGGGCTCTTGCCTGCTCGACTACGTCGTTCTCATATCGACGCGCGGCAGCCCGTTTCTAAACGCTATGCAAGGTTTCGTTCTTGGATCGCTGATTGCTGCTGTGTTCGTTGCTATCTGGTTGTCGGTCATAGACGTGAACCAATGATCCTCTGGTCGGTTCACGATTTCCGAGACGCCAACAGTTTGCGCAGCGCAGACAGGATGCCGATGCCGAGCGTGACGCTGCTGCCGAGGTTCTCGATGCGATGTCCTGTGGCGCTGAACATTTGCACCGCACCTTGTGCGTCGGCCGCAATCTCTTCAAGCGCTGCCGCCTCCATCTCAGATAGCGCTTCGAGTTCGGGGGACGTTGTCTCCCGCATGGTGTAGACCAGCAAGATGACAGCTACGGCGAGATAGAGCGCCGCAATCGCCAAGGTTGCGCCAAGATCTCCGAACGGAGCCCGGATCGTAAGAAACAGGACATAGGTCGCAAGGCCAGCGGCGACGATGAGCGCGGCGATCGACAGTGCGCCCGCGATCGCGCGCCGGACCAATTGCCGAAGAAGAACCTGGCGGCGGAGTAGTGCCACCCGGCCATATATTTTGCTGAACTGAGGGCGGACATGGGTGCCTTTCGAACAATGCGGCGGATGCCTAACGGAGTTGACGGCCGATGATGATCCCGACCGCAAGGCCGACGCCGAGCGCGGCAAGCGCTGTCAATCGGGGAAATTTATCCAGTTCTTCGGAAAACTCGTCGAGCGTTTCGTTCATTAACTTCAAGAGTTCTTCGGTTCCGAGCCGGTCATCCGGGCTCTGCAGCCCGTGCGCACTGGGCGAGGAGTTGCTAGGGCCCGTTGCCTCGGCGCGCGCTCTGTGAGGTCGGGCGGCAATTTCCGCGCGCAGCGCCGAGATTTCATCTCTGAGACTCATTCGTATTCTCCGTAGCGTTTAGGCGGCGCAGGGTTGGACGCCGCCCGAGCGCGCGGGATAAGGAGCTACTTCGACGCGTCCTCTATGGATTTGCGGATCGAAGCATAGGTGTCGAAAAAGAGCTTCTGCGTGTCCGCATAGCTTTTCTTCGCCGTATTCCACGTCTCGCTGGAGGCATCCTTCAGGCGTCCGATCCGGACCTTCGCTTCGTCTGCCTGCGCTTTGAGGGCATCGATGCGGGCTTCGATGGCCACTCGCTGCTCGGCGGAGAGCTTGTTTGCCTGGGCGCGCAACTCATCGATCGATTTCTGCCACACCTTCTGGCGCGCCTCGAGTTCGGCCTCCAGCACGGCCCGACGGGTCGCGAGATCGGCCTTTGTCGCTTCGAGATACTTATCCGTCGCGGTCTGGAACGCGGTCCAGCTTTCATCGAGTGACTTGCGCGCGTCGGCCGCCTGGGTATCCGTCCAAGTTTTGGCATTGGCAACGGCTTCCTCAGCTTTAGTCCGATAGGCGTCGCGCCTGTCGCGAAGTTCGTTCAGTGCGCTCTCGGCCTTTGCGCGGGCATCTTCCTGGAGCTTGGCAGCGTCCCGTTCCAGGACGGCGATGGTGGCGTCGAATTCGGCGAGCCGATCCTGCGACCATTGTATGGCCTGCCGCGCAGGTGACGGCTTGCCCTGACTGGAAGAGGGGTGCGAGGTCGAGTCTTGTGCGAAGGTGACTGGAGCCGCGAATAGAGTAGCCTGAGCGAGGATCGCAAGGCCAGTGGCCGATGAAGGGATTTTCATGTCTGTTTCCTTCTTAGGATAGCTTGAAAAGCTGCTGGTCGAAGCGGCTCGACTAGAGCAGGCCCGCGAAGGCGTCTTTGATCCTCTGGATCGTCCGGTCGTGCACGGCCTTGGCCTCGGCAAGCCCGCTCTTTACGGCCTTCCAAGATTCGTCGCCGGCGTCTTTGGCCTCGCCAATCCGACTCTGGAATGTTTCGGCTTGATCCGACAGGCGCTTGATTGCGGCATCCAGATCGAAACGTGCTTTTTCCACTGTTTCGGTCGCGCGGTGACGCAAGTCCTTCAGAGATGCCTCCCATGACTGGCGTTGGGTCTTCACACGCGCGGCAACGATGTCGCGAGCCGTATTGGCGTGTCCCTCGACAGCGGAGAGGAAGGACCGAAATGCGGTTTCGACCTCAACCCATTCGGCCTCAATCACATCCTGAATGTTCTCTGCGCCCCGCTTCGCTCCATCAGCTTGGGCGAGCAGCTCTTCATGGTATTTCTGCAACTTGTGACGAGATTCCAGTAGGCTGGCGAGCGCGATCTCGGCTTCCTTGCTCGCGCTTGCCTTCAGCTTGTCGGCGGTCTTCTCGCCTTCCGATATCATCGTGTCGAGATCATCGAGGCGCTGCTTCGCCCAGATGACGGCTTCGTGCGCATTGGATTGATCGCTCATCGGAAATTTCCTTCTCTGGCGTGTGTGAAAACTGTTGTCGAGCCGAGCCTGTTTCAGGCGGTCTCTTGGGAATGCCGCACGTCAAGAAACTCGCTGCGGCACAAGTCGCGGATCAGTTCTTCGATTTGGCGAGCATAGTTACCCTGGATGCTCTTCCAACCCATGCCACGAAGCATGACGCCGCGAAGAAATCTAAAACTGATGACCGCCGTGACAATTGCGCTGATGCGCAGCCGCAGCGCCTCATCTTCCGAATTGCGTCGGGACAAATCGGTTGCAGCGCGGACAAGGCGCTCAAGCAAGGGGGCGATCGCCTGCTCATGGATCAGGGCGAAAGCATCGTCGTTGTCGTAGACGCAACGTCCAACGAAAGACGTCCAGGAATGTGGCTCAGCATCGTCTAGCATGATGTGCAGGAGGCCTATCAAGGCCTCCTCGAGGTGGGCGCCTCCGTCGGCGGCCGACCCACTTTCCAGAATGTCTGTTATTTCCTCGAAGCGCCCACGAGCATATTCCGCGATCATCTGAGCGGCCGCGAGATAGAGCTCTTTCTTCCCTCCGAAATGGTAGGGAATGGCCGACAGTGTGGTGCTCGCAGCCTTCGCGAGCGCACGGGTGCTGGCACCTTCGTAGCCGACGGCCCCGATCACCTCGATCGCAGCCTCGATTAACTGCGAGCGCGTTTTGGCGCTGCGTGCCCCGTGTCCACTTAGTGATGGCTCTTTTACGATCACTGACTGTCCCTCTCCGGCCAAATATAGTTCGTTCGAACGAACTTACAAGATTGACCGCAGTGAAACCTCGAGCTACACTTAACGAACGTTCAGTAACTGACCGAGGCCGTTATGCATGCCGTCGATACCCGCGGCGAGATATTGGATGTCGCCGCCCGCCTTTATGCTGATCTCGGGTACAGCGCTGTCTCGATGCGGGACCTGGCGGGTGAGGTGGGGGTCACGCAGGCCAATCTCTACCACCACTTCAGGAGCAAGGATGATCTCATCCGCGAGACGCTTGCCCACGTCTTTGCCCAGAAGACCGCTCCGATGGTGGAACTCCTAGAGGGGGCGGGCACATCCAGCCAGCGGCTCACGGCCTTCGTCAATTGGTTCGTTCGGTTGCTGGTGGAGGATCGCGTTTTCTTTCGCCTGCTTGTGCGCGAACTGGTCGATGGTGACGGGGCGCGTCTGAAAGCTCTCGCCGACTCGGTACTCGAACGTCCTTTTAGGCTCGTGAGTAGTCTTGCCGATCCGCAGAGGTCGGAAAACCAGCGTTTTCTCACTGCGGTGTCGATCATCAGCCTGATGCTCGGCCATGTGCAGCTCGCGGCGCTGCTCCCTTACCTATCGGGCGGACGCCCTGAGCACGCGGACCCGTCGATCATTGCCCGACACGTCACGGTCGTGCTGCAACGCGCGTTTCACAACGTGGCAGGCGAGAAATGAAATGACCAAGCCTGCGCGCAGCTTCTTCGTTCTCTCTCTTCTTATCCTTCTCGCCGCCTGTAACGAAAAGGCGGTGAACGATCAGACTTCAGGCAAACCGATCGGCGCTCCCGTGACCACGGTCGAGGTGGTGGATATTCCCGTCAGCTACACTGTTCCGGGCTCGGTCATCTCCGACGGACGCATCGTCGTGTCCTCCCGTGTGGTTGGTTTTATCGAGCAACTCGATGTCCGGGAGGGGCAGAAAGTCTCGCGTGGCGACTTGCTCGTGCGCATCGACCCATCCGATATCGACGAGGCCATCCGCCAAGCGCAGGCCGGCGTTCGCGCGAGCCAGGAAGATTTGGAGGATGCTGAGAGGGACGCCCAGAGATACGCCACGCTTGCGCCGTCTGGCGCGGTGGCGTCCGAGACGCTACGCAAGTCAAGGGTGAGAGCCGACATCGCCCGCGCGGCGCTCGATAAGGCTCGGTCGGCTCTCGCCGCCGCGGAAGCGCAGAGGAGCTATGCCACGATCACGAGTCCGGTGGACGGCGTCATCGTCTCTGTCGCCAGGCGCCGCGGCGAGATGGCGACGGCGGGATCCACCATCCTCATTGTGGAATCCCGCGAGGTTCTGCTGTTCAAGGCGTTCGTTTCGGAGCGCAATCTCGCGTTGATCAACCCTAATACGCCGGTCGTGGTGCGGATCGACACGCTGAGTGATACCCCGTTCGCGGGCCACATCCGAGGTATCGTGCCTTCGGGCGACGAAATCACCCGCCGCTATGAGATCAACATTGTCCTGCCGAACGACCCATCTCTCGTGCCGGGCATGTTCGGTCGCACGGAAATCGTTCTTGGCATGCAGAAGACGCCGACGATTCCGCGCGGCGCCTTGGTCCGCCGTGGCGGAATCGACGGCGTGTTCGTGCTTGACGGCAAGATCGCGCGCTTCCGCTGGCTGCGCACCGGCCGCGACCTCGGCGATTCCGTCGAGGTTGTTGCGGGATTGGCGGGCGGGGAGACGATTCTCGCCGTTGTGAACGATACGGTGCGCGACGGTTCGGTAGTTGAGAAGGTGGAGCGCGCACGATGAACGAGCCCCGCCTGAACATTGCCGGACGCCTCGCTCAGGCCTTCATCACCTCGAAGTTGACGATCGTCTTCATCGTTGCAGTGGCTTTGACGGGCGTCCTGGCGGTCGTAAAGGCGCCGCGCGAGGAAAACCCTCAGATCGTGGTGCCTGCCGCGCTGATCACGGTGAGCCTGCCGGGTGCCTCGGCGGCGGAGGTCGAGGAGCTGATCATTACGCCTCTTGAAGGCATCATGAGCGAAATACCTGGCGTCGATCACGTCGAGAGCACGGCGCAAAACTCTCTCGGCATGGTTCAGGTGCAGTTCAAGGTGGGCCAGCCGAAGGAAGAGTCGCTGGTGAAGCTCTATGACCGTGTGCTTGCGAGCCGGAGCCGCCTGCCTTCCGATGCCGGCGGGCCAGTCGTGCGGAGCGTCGATGCCGACGATGTTCCCATCGTGACCTTCACGTTGGCCTCGTCGCAATATGACGATTACGCGCTGAGGCGGGTGGCCGAGCGTATGGCCGAACGGCTGCGCAGCACGGACAACGTCTCGGTGGTGAACGTCAAGGGCGGGCGCGCGCGCGAAATCGCCATCGAGCTCGATCCGGATCGTCTACAGGCCTTCGGGGTGACGTTGAGCCAGGCCTATGCGGCGTTTGCCGCCAGCAATCTTTCCGTGCCGATGCAGCCGACCGTGCGCGACGGCAAGGTCGAGGCCATCAAGCTTTCGGCCTCCTTTACGTCGGCGGAGGACGTCCTCAACCAGATCGTCGCCATCCATGACGGCCGCCCCGTCTATGTGCGCGACGTGGCGACGGTGACGGATGGCCCACCGTCGGAGGTGACCGCGTTGAGCCGGTTTTCATTCGGACGCGGCGATTCCCGTTTCGGCAAAGCGGACTCAGCGGATCTCCCGGCGGTGACCATCGCCGTCGCCAAGAAGAAGGGCGCCAATGCGGTCGTGGTCGCCAATGCCGTGATCGACCGTGTCGAACGCATGCAGGCCTCCTTCGTGCCCAAGGACGTCCAGATCGTCGTCACGCGCAATGACGGAGAGAAGGCGGATGCCGCCGTAAACCTGCTGCTTGAACACCTCCTCGTTGCGCTTGGAACGGTCGGTCTGGTGCTGATCTTCTTCCTTGGCTGGCGCGAGGCGATGATCGTCATGGTCACCGTCCCGCTCATCCTCTCAATTACGCTTGCCGCGGACCTGCTCGGAGGGGTGACCATCAACCGGGTAACCCTGTTCGCATTCATCCTGGCCCTCGGCCTCTTGGTGGACGCCGCAATCGTTGTGATCGAGAACATCCATCGGCACTATGGCATCAGGCGGTCCCAATCCACCAAGGAAGCAACCACGATCCGGGCCACGAATGAGATTGGCAACGCCACCAACCTTGCAACCTTCGCGGTGATGCTGGTGTTCGCTGCCCTGTTCCTCATCACCGGAATGCCAGGGCAATATTTCTATCCTATCGCCTACAACGTGCCGATCGCCATGGCGGCCTCGGTCGTTGTGGCCTACATCGTCACGCCCTGGGCGGCCAATCGCTGGCTCCACCGGCACACCGTTCAGGAGGAGGACGCGCACACCCAGGAGGCGAGCCACGGCGAACCAGGATGGATGGAGCGTCTCTATCTGCGTCTCATCGCGCCTTTGCAACAGCACCGCTCAACGCGACTGGCCTTCGGGGCCGTGATCTTCCTCTTGATGGGGGCTTCCATCATGCAGGGCGCCTGGCAATTCGTTCGCCCCGCCGGAGTGGGCGGGGCGGTCTCACCGTTGGGCGTCGCCATCGGCTTCCTGCCGAAGGACAACAAGAATACCTTCAATGTCGTGGTCTCCCTGCCGGAAACCGCTCCGGTCGAAACCACGGACAGATTCGTCCGCGAGATCACAGCGCTGCTCGCGACGGAAAGGAACGTCATCAACTACCAGACCTGGATAGGGCAGGCGGGCGTCGACGATTTCAACGGCCTGTTCAAAGGAACGGCCGGGCGCACGGGCAATCACGTGGCCGAAATCCGCGTGAACCTGACCGATAAACACGACAGGTCGGAGACTTCGATCGATATCGTACGGAAGCTGAGACCGAAGGTCGACGCAATCCGCAAATCCTATCCGGGCGCCAAGGTTGCCCTCGTTGAGGACCCACCCGGCCCGCCGCTTCGCTCGACCGTGCTTGCAGAGCTGTACGGCCCGGATTCCAAAGGATTGCGGTCCTTGTCGGCCGAAGTCTTCAAGGCGTTCGAGGAAACCTACGACACCGTCGACCTCTCCAACACCGAGCCGGTCGACGTGTCGGAGCACCGCGTCATTCCGGACAAGGAGAAAGCCGCGCTGTCCAAGGTCTCTCCGGCCCAGATCGCCGAGGCGTTGTCTCTCGTCTATGGCGGCAAGGACCTGAGCCGGGCTCATCTGCCGAATGAGAAAAATCCGGTCGACGTCAGGGCCTTCGTGCCGCGTCGCTTCGCGGTCGACCCGGCCCGTCTCGACCGGATCTTCGTCGACAATGTCGATGGCAAGCCTGTGCCGCTGTCTGAATTGGTCAAGATCCAGCCTGCCGCAGCGGACCGGCCGATCCAGCATCGCGACGACGAAAAGGTCACCTTCGTCGGGGCCGAACTGTCACATTCCGTGCCGCTCTACGCTGTGCTCGATCTCCAGCGGCGACTTGCGGGCATTACCGCGCCGGACGGCCGGGCGCTGAAGACCGGCAATCTCGGTTTCAATCAGGACGCACCAGATACCATTGACGGCTACCAACTGCTTTGGGGCGGCGAGATGCGCATGACCCTCGACATCTACCGCGACATGGGGATCGCGCTCGGCGGCGCCTTGCTGCTCGTCTATTTCCTTCTCGTCGCCTACTACCGCTCCTTCCTTGTGCCCATGATCGCCATGTCGTCGGTGCCGCTCGGCATCATCGGGATCTTTCCGGGACACTGGCTGGTGGGTGCGGACTTCTCCGCGACTTCCATGGTCGGCATTATCGCGCTGTCTGGCGTCGTCATCCGCAATTCGCTGCTGATCATCGATTTCATCCAGGACAATCTCAAGCACGGGATGCCGCTCGATGTTGCCGTTCGGCAGGCCGGCGCGGTGCGCCTTCGCCCGATCCTGCTGACGACGCTCGCCATCGTTCTCGGTTCAGCGGTCATGGTGACCGATCCTGTGTTCGGCGGGCTCGCCATATCGCTGATCTTCGGAACGGTGGTCTCGACCGCGCTCACCGTCTTTGTCGTACCGATCCTCTACGACCTCGACGCGCAGCGGAGGCTTAGGAGTGCGAGCACACCGCCGGAAACTCCAGCGGAAGCATAATGCAGAAAAGGTCGGCGTCGTGCAGAGTCGGAATTCTCGTAACGTCGCCCGCGAGCGAGACCGCGGCAGGATTTCGCAATGAGTCGAAGAGCCTCACGAGGCTCCTGGTCAAATCAAGAGGTGAGGTGTTCCATGATGGCTCAGAATGGTAAGGCGAACGTCGCCCGATTTCTTCGGTCATGGGCGATGTCAAATGCAAGCGGAAACGAAACCGCAACCGAACGAAGCCGGCGGATATTCAAGGACCGGTTTGGCAACGACCGCGATTGGCTGAGAGTTGTGTTTCTCGGTGTAATCCTTATCACGCTAAGCACTGTTGCGATCGCCGATGCGCTCGCTGATGAACATCCTCCGGGACACTTTGGAGGAAGTTCGGCCATATTTGGGGGAATTGCAGTCGTACTCTTTGTAGTTAAGATTGCACGGGGAGCGCTCTATTGGGACTGGTTGCTGAGCGCTGTACTTTATTTCCTCGCGGGGTTGGCGCTTTCTTGGGACGAGAATCTTACGTCTGCCTCGTCACTGTTTTGCGTGTGCTCTCTCATGATTTCATGCGGTGCCATCCGAATTTGGATCGGTTTGACGGCGTTTCCCGAGGAGGGAGCAAGCTGGATCTTGTGCTCCGGCCTGGTTGACGTCTGCACCGGACTCTGGATCGCGCTCTTGTGGCTTCTCTCCACGCAGACGACGGTCGCTCTCATCTTCGCTTTCGATACGCTGTTTCAAGGCATGGCAATCGCCGGATACGGCCTCTCGTTGAAGGAGGAACGATGAGTCAGGTGTGCAGGTCGCAGATGTCGGCTGTTGCGGCGACGATCCAAAGCGGTGTTGGTTGCGGGCTGCTGGCAGGTGGCAGTCGCGACGATCACTGCCTTCATCCTCTCGCTCTCTTTCTCGACATTGCCTTCAGCGCTTTCTGAGACGGGCGAACGACGATGTGCGGATGAGGTTCGACACCACTGTTTGGCCGGGGGCGCGGATCAGGTTGCTTTCACCGTCCCTTGGAAGACCGGCGACCAAGTTCGCGCCGGCCGTGGGTCTCGTTCGGCTGCATCGCCGAATAGTACCTATGCGCTGGCCCTTGAGAAGTCGTCGCTGGATGACAGTTCGGAATGGAGGCAGGGCTGGACCATCGCGACCCTTTTTGAATTGGCGCACCACCAACGCGAACTGCTGATCGAACCGCTGCCTTAAGCGCTGTCCTGGAAAGACGGGTCAGAGACCGCACATTGGGCAACAGACCCTGCGCAATGCTGCGAGCCTTGCCACTATCCGTTGAGCAACCAGTCGAGCGGCGACTCGTTCGCCATATCCGACAAGGCGATTTCAGATGCCCCAGGGTCTCGGATGTTCTCGAGCGAGGTCGACGTCGAGATATCCGCTGTCGTTCACCCAATCCCTTGGACAGAGGTTAATTGACCTTTGGTCCACGGAAAAGCCATCACGCTCAAGCGCAGCACGGGTGCCCGTCAGTCCTGTCCAAACGGCCCTTCCGGTGTCCGGATCAACGCGGATGACATCAAAGACCTCAACAACGTCCAGCATCCAAGCAATCCTTCACTTTTTCGATGGGGCGGTTCGCTTGACATCGTCAAACACAACGATACCGTCTCGTTTTGTTGGCTTTCTGTGAAGATGGAGAGGGCACCTACTCAAACGACGACGGGGGAGGCGCTCGACCTATCAGGACCGATTTCGAGACGGGCGTGAGGCTACGAGTCCCGATCGGTCCCGCTTCGAGCCCGGCAATGAAGTCCGGGCTCGAAGCGCGGCACAGGGCTTTATTCGACCGAATGCTTGTTTTGCAGATGGTTTCGCTTCGGCGAGTACGCCAGCGGAGTCGTGCCGTCCAGATAGAGAGGGTTACGCACACAAGTGCCGCCCGTTCCGGAATTGGAGGCCCGACACTGCGCCAGCGTTTCGTAGCCGCACCCTTTGAATATCAAACTGTCGCTGATGCAGTACGCTCCCGCAAGGGCTGGCGACAGGGCGGTGGCAACGCTGCAGACAAGGCAATCAACTTAAGAGCTTTCATTCTCTTCTTTCTTTCGCAAGGGGACCAGCGCGATGACCTCGTCATCGCCTCAAATTCACTTTTGAAGAGTGAGCGAGAGTTTGAGAATGCCTCAGAAGTCAAAGAGCCTATTTGGATGTTTGGAAGAATGGTGCACCCACAGCTCGTCGAATTAACTGCCTTTGTCGCAGTTGCCGAGCAACTCAGTTTCACGAAGGCAGCGGTCCAGGTCGGGAGTTCGCTACCCACGATAAGTCAGAGGATCCGGTCCCTTGAGGAGAGGCTTGGCGTGCGGCTCTTCAATCGCACGACGCGCAGCGTCGCGCTGACCGAAGCTGGAGAGCGGCTCTTCGGTGAAATAAAACCTATCATCGATGGCCTTGATCACGCGATTGAGAGCGTCAACTTCTATCGGGACAAACCAATAGGTGCGTTGCGACTGGCCGTCTCTCGACCGGCCGCAATTCGACAGCTTGCTCCACTGATCTCACCGTTTCTTGCGGAGTATCCCGCTATTCGCCTCGATGTTGTCGTTGACGACACGGACCGTGATATGGTGAGCGGCCGGTTCGATGCTGGGATCCGGGTCGGTCGGAGCATCGAACAGGACATGACGATCTTGCGCCTTTCCGACGACCCCAAGATGATCGTCGTGGCCGCTCCTAGATACCTGGAGAGTCGCCCTGTTCCCTTCGTTCCGAAGGATCTGCACGGCCACAACTGCATCCGTTTCCGATGGCCTTGGGACGGCACGATGCAGCCGTGGATTTTCCGCAAGGGCCGCGAAAATATCGAGGTCAGAGTTCGAAGGCTCTCTCACCGTCAATGACGTTGATCTCCTGCTGAGCGCGACCCTCGACGGGATCGGCATTTCCTTCATGGCGGAGTCGGTGGTGGAGAGCTATATCGCGGAAGCTCGGCTGCTCGAGTTGCTGGTCGACTGGAGCAGCTCTATTCCGGGCATGTTCCTTTACTATCCAAGCCGGCGGCAACAGCCTATGCCGTTGCAGGTGTTTGTCGATTTCGTTAGGAAGAGGGGGCGATATCGCCTGTGAGGTCCAACGCGGGCCCTCATGGTTGCACGTGGATCAGAAATCTCTCACTGCCCAGCCGGTGAGGAGAACGGGGCCTTGGCGGGCTAGCCGCACCACGCACGAAGTTCCTGGCGAGGCGCCTTCAACGCTCGGGCGAGATCGACCGCTCGTGCCAAGCGGGCACGATTGGGCCGGGTTCTGCGATTCAATATGCAATCAATTCTGAACCATACACTGCGTCGTTGTTGTTGCCTCGGGCGGTTTTGAAAATCGATCGCTTCTCGCGGCCGGCGGAACTTGCATGCCTTGCCACATCTTTTCAACGAATGGCGTATCGCATCAGCGATGCTATCGTCGCTACGATCGCCGCCACGGTGGCTTCATCAAGAGTTCAGTCGTCCGGCATGACTTATCCGGAGGAGCGACTAGAACACGGGACCACAAAGGCGCTCTCGAGCGCCTGAACCAAATCAGAAAGGAACTGCGTTTCAGGAAACGCTTCCTTCGAGCCGAAGAAAAAGTGACGAAATACACGACGGAAGCATGGGCCGAGCAGCATTTCGGCGATGACCGACGACTCGCATTCGGTTCGGAGTCGTCCCAGGCGTTGTTCTTCGGCTACGTACCCACTGAGTCGGTCATAGATGATGTCCTGGTTTCCGGATTGAAGATCGAGGATCCATCGTCGATGCTCGGAAAGCAGAGTGGTATCCGCAAACGATGCTGCGATCGATGGCACGATTTGCTGGTAGTAGCGTAGCGCCGCTTGTGCGCTTCTTTTCAGGTGATTTCGAACCTCGTCGGTACCCGCGGACTCGCGCCCCGATACAACGACAATTGCACTGTTCTCGCCTCGAAGGGCCGCCAAAAGTAAATCGTTCTTTTGCCCGAAGTGCTTGAAGATGAGCGCTTCAGAAACGCCCGCAGTTTGCGCGATCAATCTTGTGGTTGTGCGCGCCAAGCCGAGTTCGCGAATTAGGCATCGGGCCGCGCTTACAATGAGGTTCCGTGTGTTGACAGATCTTTCATGCGGCGTCGGGCATACCACGTCGCCGGCTCTCGAGCCGGGTTTCCGTTGACGATGTGATCGTCGCGCTACTGTACGCCGCAGGTTCGACATACGATAAGAGCCTTGCCGGTTAATCTCGGTGCGGGAGTCCACCAAGAAAGAGCTTCACGGATGCGCGAACCCATACGTCGACGTTCTCGGATGCGGACTCTACGCCGCCGAGATGGGCTGAAAGCATAATGCTGTCGACGGTAAGGCTCATGAAATGCTTCGCGGCGAGTTCGAGATCGGTCTCGCGCAAGCGCCCGCGATGCCGGAACAGGATCGATTTGATCACCTGAATTGCCGGCTTTCTCGCCCTCTCCGTGACCAGCCGTCCAAACTCCGGCCAACGTTGAGCTTCGGATATCACGACGCGATTGATGTTCAAGGAATGTGGTTGCAATACGAATGTTACGAGGTAGTGGGCAAGCGCAAGTAGCGTCTGCTCTAGATCTCCTTCCTCGGAGCTGAACTGATGGAGCGGTACGAGCCAGCGGTCAATCAAGTCACTGAGGACAGCCCGGAAGAGCGTCGCTTTATCGGTATATCGGTTGTAGAGCGTGCGCTTCGATATTCGGGCTGACGCGGCAATCGCATCGACGGACGTTCGGTCGAACCCGGAAGTCAGGAAAACCTCGCTCGCAACCCGAAGGATGTACTCGTTGCGGTCGACGATCTCGGCGGCCCGCGGTCTGCCCGGGCGCGCAAGACGCGCATGCGGCGAAATAGAAACAGCTACCTTTGCTTTTCGCATGCTTGCACTTCCAATCGACGCGACTCGCCAGAACCAATGTCTCCAAAGTTCTTGACAGGGAGATAAACGGAGGTAGATAAAACGAAACCGTATCGTTTTGTAGGCGGCAGATCAATCCTAAAGTGAGGCCATGCGTTCCCTTCGTCATCTTGTATTGATCGGGTGCGCGGTCGTCGCGCCGACCCAAGCGCAACAGGCGGCGCCTCTGTCGCCGGTAGGTGTCGTAAAGGTGGAGCGTAGGCCCATCACCGAAACATCAGAATTTCTCGGGCGAATACAGGCGGTCGAACGCGTCAACATTCAGCCTCGCCTGACAGCATTTCTGACCAAGCGCCTGTTTACGGAAGGGACGGAGGTCAAGAAGGGCGATCTGTTGTATCAGCTCGAACAGGAGCCTTTCGCCGCCGATCTTCAAAGCAAGCAGGCGTCGGTCAAGCAGGTAGAGGCTCAACTGCAGAACGCCAATCTGACACTGGATCGCGCTCAACAACTGCTAAAAAGCGCCGCCGGAACCGTGGCCACATTCGATACTGCCCAGGCGAACCAGAAGTCCCAGGAAGCACTTCTGTTGGCGGCACAGGCGCAGCTTCGACAGGCCGAGATAAATTTGGCTTACACCGAGATCCGCGCGCCGATCGACGGAAAAATCGGTCAGACATCCGTCACCGAAGGGAACGTCGTCAGTCCCAATTCAGGGGTTTTGACGACCATTGTGAGCCAAGACCCCATGTACGTCGTCTTTCCGGTGTCGGTACGAACGGTCCTTGAGCTTCGCGCGCGAATTTCCGGCGAAGCGGGCTTCGGCGCCCTCAAGGTCAAGATCCGGCTGCCGGACGGGCGCATCTATGGTCAGCCTGGAAAACTCGACTTCCTTAATAACAGCGTCTCTGGCAACACGGATACGGTGACGCTTCGCGCGGTGGTGCCGAACCCGACGGTTGCGGGCTCTCGCGCCGAACCGGGCGCGCAGCGCCAACTGATTGACGCCGAGTTGGTCACCGTGCTGCTGGAGGGGGCCGAACCGGTCAACATGCTGACCATTCCTCGTGCAGCCGTCCTCACTGACCAGGGCGGCGACTACGTTTACATCGTCGATGGCGATGGAAAAGCACAGAGGCGCGGAATCAAGCTGGATCCCTCTACGACTCCAACCCTAGCCGTTCTCGCGAGCGGCCCTGACGAGGGCCAGCAGGTAATCGTAGAAGGCCTGCAACGTGTCCGCCCGGGCGTGGCGGTACTGGCGACGCCGGCCACGCCAAGTCCAGCCTCTGAGCCGCGGAGATAATCGATGATCTCCGCCGTTTTTGTCGATCGCCCACGGCTGGCGATCGTGATCGCGATCGTGATGACCCTTGCCGGCGCGATCGCCATGATGAGGATGCCGGTTGCACAGTTTCCCGACATCGTTCCTCCGCAGGTTCAGGTCTCCGCGAACTTCCCCGGCGCGTCAGCTGCTGTGGTGGAGACGAGTGTGGCACAGCCGCTCGAAGCCCAAATCGTCGGCGTCGACAAGATGCTTTACATGAAGTCGACGAGCGGAAATGACGGCAGCTACAACCTGACCATCAGCTTCGCGCTGGGGACCGACCCCGACGTCAACACCGTCAACGTCAACAATCGGGTTCAAACCGCGCTTCCCCAACTGCCACAGGAAATTCAGCGCCAGGGCATTACCGTCAGAAAGCGTTCGTCCGCGATCCTGCAGTTTATCGCCTTCTCCAGCGAGAAGCACGATACCTTGTTCATCGCGAACTATATGACCATCAATATTCTGGACGAGCTTTCGCGCATTCCAGGCGTGGGACAGGCCCAACTCTTTGCCCGCCTGAAATATTCGATGCGCGTGTGGTTCGACGTACAGAGGCTGATCAGCCTCAATCTTACGCCGTCGGACGTCGCGGCGGCCATTCAGGCGCAAAACGTTCAGGCTCCGACGGGGAGAATCGGAGCGCCGCCCATCGGCAAGGACCAGCAGGTCCAAATGAACGTCCAGACCCAGGGCCGTCTGACGACGGCGGAGCAGTTCGGGGATATCGTGCTGCGCGCCAATCCGGACGGATCGGTGCTGCGGGTGAAGGATGTCGCGCGGGTCGAGATCGGAGCCCAGAACGAGGATATCGACAGCCGTCTCAATGGCCAGCCCACGGTGGCCGCGGCCATCTTTCTGGCGCCCGACGCCAATGCGGTAAAAACGTCGGCGCTTGTTAATCAGGCTTTGGAGCGGTTGAGCAAGCGATTCCCGGAAGGCATGACTGCGCGGGTGGTGCACGACTCCACGACCTTCGTGAACGATACGATCAGCGAGGTGCTGCATACGCTGTTCGAGGCATTCCTGCTCGTCGTCGTCGTCGTTTACCTGTTTCTCGGCAATCTGCGCGCGACGATCATCCCGACCGTCGCAGTGCCGGTGAGCCTGATCGGCACCTTCGTTGTGCTCCTCGCGATGGGGTACTCGGCCAATACCGTTTCGCTGCTGGCGATGGTGCTGGCGATCGGCATCGTTGTCGATGACGCGATCGTCGTGGTGGAGAACGTGGAACGCGTCATGGAAGAGGAACCGGACCTCAGTCCGGCGGACGCGACCAAGAAGGCGATGCGGCAGATCACGGCGCCGGTCATCGCGATCACGCTTGTACTCCTCTCGGTCTTCGTTCCCATCGCATTCGTGCCCGGATTGTCGGGACAGCTCTTCCGGCAATTCGCGGTAACGATCAGTGCGGCTATGTTGATCTCGGCAGTCAATGCATTGACGCTGTCGCCGGCGTTGTGCGCCGTGTTCTTGCGCCATTCCGGCCCCCGCCGGGGGCTGATCGCCCGTGTCATGCGCGGAATTGATATCGTGCAGAATGGCTATGCATCGGTAGTCAAACGGCTCGTGCGAGTCGCCGCGCTGTCGCTCGTTGCGGTCGCCCTGAGCGGTGTTGGCATCTTCGGTCTGGCGAAGATCACGCCGACCAGCTTTCTTCCCGAGGAGGATCAAGGCGCATTCTTCATCGCGGTCCAATTGCCGGACGGCGCGTCGCTGGCGCGGACCAGTGATGCGGTAAGGACAGTGGAGAGGCTTGTCTCTTCCATGCCCCAAGTCAAGGATACCTTCTCCATCCTGGGCTACTCGCTTTTGGATTCGGCGGCGGCATCCAATGCGGCTTTCGTTGTCGCCAAGCTGAAGCCGTTCGAGGATCGGCGGTCGGCAAGTGATTCGGCCCAAGCACTGATCGGAAAGGTGTTCCGTGACGGATCGCTGATCCGAAGCGCCACGGTCCTGCCGTTCAATTTGCCGCCGATCATCGGCCTTTCGACCAGCGGCGGGTTTGAATACATGCTAGAAGCCTTGGAAGGCCAAGATCCGGTTGTCTTGGGCAGCACGATGCAGGGTCTGATTGGTGCCGCCAATCAGGACCCGCGGCTTGCCCGGGTGTTTTCGACCTACACGACGGTTACCCCCTCGCTCTTTCTCAACATTGATCGCGAAAAGGCACAAGCCCTGGGCCTAAGCTTAAGCGATATCTTCGCATCGCTGCAGGCTACGCTCGGAGGCCTCTACGCCAACGACTTCAACCTCTTTGGTCGTGCCTGGCAGGTCAACATCCAGGGAGAGGCGGCAAATCGCCAGGATATTTCGGCGCTCTGGCAGATCCAGATCAGAAACAAGGACGGCGAGATGGTACCGCTTAGATCGATCGCGGACCTCGGCATCGTTCTCGGTCCTCAAGTCATTACCCGATACAACAATTATCGCTCCGTAACCATCAACGGCAGCCCCGCGCCAGGCGCGTCCTCAGGGTCGGCCCTCGAGGCCATGCAGCAGGTGTCGGCCAAGACCCTTCCGCAGTCGTACTCCTTCGAGTGGACTGGCTCCGCATATCAGGAACAACAGGCCGCCGGGCAGGCGGGAATCATCTTGGCTCTCGCGCTGTTGTTCGCGTTCCTGTTTCTGGTTGCGCTCTATGAAAGTTGGATGATCCCGGTGCCGGTACTGCTCTCCGTCGTGGTAGGCGTGCTCGCTGCGTTCATTGGCATTCTGCTCGCCGGCCTCACACTTGATCTGTACGCTCAGATCGGGCTCGTCGTCCTTATCGCCCTTGCCGCCAAGAACGGTATCCTCATCGTGGAGTTCGCCAAGGAGCAGCGCGAGCAAGGGAGAGAAATCGAAGAGGCCGCGGTGCTCGGCGCGCGAATGCGCTTTCGTGCGGTAATCATGACCTCGATCGCCTTCATCCTTGGATTGGCCCCGCTGGTGGTTGCGCATGGCGCCGCCGAAATCAGCCGCCGCGGTGTAGGAACGTCGGTCTTTGCAGGGATGATAGGTGCGAGCACGATAGGCATCTTCCTGATTCCGATGCTGTACGTTGTGTTTCAGAGAATCCGAGAGCAACGATTTCGCGCGAGGAAAGACAACGCCGTCAAGCAAGTCGGTTGACACCAATTGCTCCGAGAAAAAATGCACATTGTTCGAATATTCAGCAGTTTCCCCGCACTAAGAGACAAAATACCCAATGACAGTCACAGGGGGCACCGAGCTCGGGCCCCACGAACAAGCATGTTGGTTCGCACTCTAGATATGATCAGCTGAGGCAGGATATGGAACACGAGCGCATTGCCAATTTGTCGTACCTGAAGAAAATCGTGGGCGCTTCCATGGCTGGTACGGTGGTCGAATGGTACGAATTCTTTCTCTACGGCACGGCCGCAACGCTAGCGTTCGGCAAGCTCTTCTTCCCCACAACGGCTAGTGAGTTGGATGGAATCATTGCTGCTTTCGCAACTTATGCCGTGGGGTTCATCTCGCGCCCCTTAGGTGGCATAGTATTCGGTCACATCGGTGACAAGATTGGGCGCAAATCGCTGCTACAGTTCAGTCTCGTGCTCATCGGCGGCTCCACGTTCCTGATGGGATGCCTGCCTAGCTTCTCTTCGATCGGTTATTGGGCGCCGGTCTTGCTAGTCACTTTGCGTTTCATTCAGGGCTTTGCTCTCGGTGGCGAATGGGGCGGTGCGGTGTTGCTTGTGACAGAACACAGCCCCAATAGGAGCCGCGGCTTTTGGGGAAGCTTTCCCCAGGCAGGGGTACCGCTTGGCAATCTTCTGGCCACGATAGTACTGCTGGTGCTGTCTGCCAGTCTGTCTCAGGAGGCGTTCCTGTCGTGGGGCTGGCGTGTCGGTTTCTGGCTGTCCGTGGTCATCGTCGGCATCGGTTATTATATTCGCACCCAGGTGACCGACTCCCCGATCTTCCACGCTGCCAAGCAACAGGTCGAGAAGCAGGCGGACGCCGGTTACGGCCTGGTCGAGGTATTTAGGCGCTACCCGCGCGGGGTTTTCACCGCCATGGGACTGCGCTTCGGAGAGAACATCCTTTATTACATGGTCGTTACGTTCTCGATAACCTATCTCGGCTATCTCAAGTTAAACACCACGCGGATACTGACGCTTTTACTCTTTGCGCACATTGTCCATGCCATCGCAATTCCGCTCGTTGGTCATCTGACCGACCAGCGAGGCCGCAAGCCGATATATATTCTTGGCGCGACACTTGGGATGATTTGGCCGTTCGTCGCCTTCCCGATCTTTGGCACGGGGAGCACATGGCTGATCCTCGTCGCGATTATGCTTGGGTTGGTCGTTCACGCCATGATGTATGCTCCTCAGCCGGCGATCATGGCCGAGATGTTTCCTACCCGAATGCGATACTCCGGTGTCTCACTTGGTTATCAGGTAACGGCAATTGTCGCTGGTTCATGGGCTCCGCTGATCGGCACGGCGCTGCTACGGCGCTTCGATACGTGGATGCCCATCGCGACGTACATCCTACTCGCGAGCGCGGTCAGTCTCGTCGCGGCAGTGTATATGAGTGAGAGCAGGGGCGCGTCTCTGGTGTCAATTGACCAGGAGGATATGCGCCGCATGGTTGGTTGCCGAGAGGACCGGGGCCGGTTACCTGGGCCTTGGCCGCTGAATCAGTAAAGGCCACTCTCACATGGCCCAGCGTATCGTCTTTCGCGGGGCGCGACTGGCCGCCAGACAGGCTATTACTACAGTGCAGACAAGGACGAAAATCCGAGGTGATGATCCGATCAAGCGAGGGAACGGGCATACAGGATGTGGAACAGAAAGCGGAGTGTCGTCTCCTCGCCAGTACTCTGTAGTGACCCGCGTGGCGGTTCGCGCGTTTAGTCTCCGACGATCGTTGCTGCACGATGTCTCCACGCGAAATCCGAGGTTTGCGCGCCCTAACAATTGGCTGGCATTTGTGAAACTGGAGCGCAGCTACTAGCAGGGCTCGATCAGCCTTCTGATGCTCTTATCAAAGGTTGGGATCTTCAGGATCAGAGAAACTCGGAATCACCCGAGATGATCGATAAGTTCTGGACTCCCGATTGGGGCCAGTGTGCTGCCGTCAAACCGGGTCAGCTGCAGGTGATGGATTGCACGATAATCGGTCGGGGAATTCGATACGCCAATCCCGTCAATGAACATTGGCGGAATTATGTCGCGAAGAGTGGTTGATTGCTTCAGCAAATTTTCGCGCGATAGTTCAGTTCCGCAGCGCTTCAGCGCCTGTTCGATCATGTACGCATTGTTGTAGCCCGGGACCGCCGCAGCGTTATTGAGGTCAAGGTTCGGCATGTATTTGGCGGCGAAAGCTTTGAAGTCCTTCACCGCCGGATGATCTGCTTGGGTCGGATCCGCGGGATTGCGCTCCCATATCGCCGTGATCACGCCTTTGGAAGCCTCGATGCCAGCCGGAATGAAGGTGGTGCCGATTGAGCCTGCATTGGAGGCGACGATGTGCATCGGGTGCCAATCCATGCCAGCGGCAGCGCGAATGCCTTGCGCGGCGAACTTGGATTGCGTGAACTGGATTAGCACGTCAGCTCCGGAAGCTTTGAAATCGACAATCTGCGCGTCGATCGTTGGATCGGAGAGCTCGTGGCTCAGCTCCTTAACGATCATGCTGGATGCCTTGTCGCCGAGGCCCTGCTTCAAACCCTTCACATAGTCGCGGCCCAGGTCGTCATTCTCATATTGGATGGCGAGTTTCGCCGAAGGGCGCTCTCGTAAGATGTGCTTCGCGAACAACGCTCCTTGGGCGGCATAGATAGGGTAGAATGGAACGATCCAGGGAAACGTCTTGGGATCGTTAAACCGCTCGGCGCCCGAAGTCAGGAAAAGGTTTGGTACGCCTTTGCTATTCAGGTACTTTTGAATGGCGACGTTGGTGGGCGTACCGAGCGAACCGGCGATAGCAAAAACATCTTCGGACTCGACAAGTTTGCGCGTTTGCTCCAGCGCTTTGGGCGGGCTGAATGCATTGTCGAGAGAGATCAGATTGACCTTGCGTCCGTTTATTCCGCCCCTTTCGTTGACCATCTGAAAGTAGGCTACCTGCGCCTGGCCATAGGCGGCCGCAGTTGAGGCGGGGCCGCTATAATAGGCCGTCGTCCCGAGTTTTATTTCGGAGTCGGTGACGCCAGGACCGGCACTTGTCGCGGCTTTAGTGCTTCTGGGGATGCCGGCGAGAGCAGCCGTAGCAGCGCCAAGGCGAATAACTGAACGGCGGGAAAGAGCTTTCATCCTTGGTCCTCTTCTCAATAAGTTCAATCAAAGTCAAACGCTGGCTCAGATGATCCAAGACGCCAACTACGCGGCTAGAGCCGTTTTTCCTTCACGCGCTGGACCAGCGTTTGCCCCGAGATCAATGAGGGGGTCTCGAGCCCGGCCGGTGCGGATAAGAACTTCCGCATCGCTTCAGGATCGTGTTTGCGCGCTCGCAAGACAGAAAGGTCTCGCTCTAGGCGGGCCTCATCGGTAGAGTTGAAGACCAAGCGAAGACTTTCGCTCGATATGGGTGAAGTGACTTCGTGATAAATCTTCAGGCGTTGCTCGGAATAGCGATCGAGTACTTGGTCGCCGGTACGTCCGTCGACGACGGATGCCAGCGCCTCACTCAATACAAATGAATCGTACAAACCGCCCATGAGCCCGAACCCGCTCGTTGGGTTGGTTATGTGAGCGGCATCACCCGCGAGGACTACTCGCCCGACGCGATAGGTCGCGGCGGAGCGCTGGTGCATGTTGTAGGCTGTGTGAAGCACCAGCTCATAGTGTTGGTCACCCGGGAGGGTTGCCTTAATGAAACTACGGATCCGGTTGCCAACCGTCTCCAAAGGCTGAGTCGTCTGCTCTGCGAACGTAAAGCGCCACAGGCCGTCGAGAGTGATCTTGTAGACGACCGCGCCATAGACCGGATCGACCAGATACCCCGAACTCCAGCCGTATTTCTCGAAGTCGTAATAGATGTTGGTCACCACGAAACGCTGCGGCCAGGTGAAGCCGTCCATGGTCAGGCCAATGGCCTTGCGCACGGCGCTGCGGCCGCCATCCGCGCCGACGACCCAGCGGGCGTCGTATTCGACGGGCGTACCGGCTTTCTCGGCGCGGATAACGACCTTGTCCGTCGTCTGGGTCAGGCCGATGAATTTCGTGCTCCAATCGATCGTGACGTTCGGATAGCGCTGGATATGTTGCAGCACGACCTTTGCGAGCACGTCCTGTCCCAGCGTCAGATTGTAGGGACGGTCGGTGATGTTGCGCACCGCATCGTGGTTGTAGACGATGGTCTCACCGGTCTTGAAGATGCGCCAACAACGGTCGTCGATCGGATGCCCCGCCGCGATCAGGTCGTCGAGCACGCCGAGCAGTTCGAGTCCCGGCAAAATCGTCCAAGCGTAGGAGATAGCCCGCGGCGAATACACGACGCCGTCCTCTGCCTCCAGCAATCGCACCGAGACGCCCTGCTGGGCGAGCCCAAGCGCCGTCATCAGGCCCACTGGCCCGCCGCCCACGATCAGTACGTCAGTCATGCCGTCCCCACCTTCATTCGGTGCCGCTTCCCTCGAAGTCAGAACGTGCCGGGATAAGCGCCGCCGTCGATGAGGATGTTTTGACCCGTGATGTATCCGGCCTGCGCCGAGCACAGGAAGGCGCAGGTTGCGCCGAACTCGTCGGGGTGACCGAACCGCCGGGTCGGATTGGCGGTCCGGATCTCCTTCGTGACCTCCGCGACGTCGCGCGAGGAGTTTCTCGCGAGCGCAGCCAGGTTCGATTTCAACCGGTCGGTCTCGAACGTGCCGGGCAGCAGGTTGTTGATGGTCACGTTGTGCTCGGCCACCGAGCGGGACAGTCCGGCGATAAAGCCAGTCAGGCCGGCACGTGCACCGTTGGACAGCGCGAGCATGGCGACCGGCGCCTTCACCGCGTGAGACGTGACGTTGACGATGCGGCCGAACTTGCGCTCGATCATGCCGTCCAGGGTCGCCTTGATCAGCGCGATCGGCGCCAGCATGTTGCCGTCGAGCGCCTTGATCCAGTCGTCCCGCTCGAATTTGCGGAAGTCGCCGGGGGGAGGGCCGCCGGCATTGTTGACCAGGATGTCAGGCGCGGGACACGCCGCCAGCAGCGCATCCCGCCCTTCCTTCATCGTCACGTCGGCGACGACCGGCGTGGGACGATTTCCCGTCAGCTTGCCAATCTCGTCGGCCGTCGCCTCCAGCACTTCGCGCCGGCGGGCCGCGATGAACAGCTCGACGCCCTCTCGTGCCAGCGCGACGGCGCTGGCACGACCAAGTCCTTGGCTCGCCGCACAGACGACGGCCTTGCGACCCTTCAATCCCAGATCCATATGTCCTCGCCTGATATGCCCACGCCGTTGTTCGGCGCCGCGTGTCGTTTCTTCTATTTGTTCGGCAGCGTCATCCCGGCGGGCTTGGCGCCCCACATGCAGAAGCTGGTCGGCTCGAAGCCGAACTGCCGCGGCCGGTGCGTCGCTTCGTCTTCGATCTCGTCCACGCCTACCGAGTATTCGAAGATCATGCCGTTCGGACCCTTGAAATAGAGGAAGCGGGCACCCGAGGTCGGATGCCGGCCGGGGCCGAACACGATCGGCACGCGCTTGTCGTTGAGGAAGTAGTAGGAGCGCAGCACGTCGTCGCTGCTCTCGACCTGGTGGTTGATGTGCTGGATGCCGGCGTTCGGCGCCCGCACCAAAGCGATCGTGTGATGGATCGCGTTGACGCGCATCAGCGGAATGTCGCCGATGCGGTCGCTGACACGGGCGTTGCAGACCTGGGTCCAGAACCGCTCGTCGCGGGCGGGATCGGTCGAGTTAAGTCCGATATGGCTGAAGCCGGTGATGCCGGCATCGCGGCTGGCGAAGTAGCGTCGCCCGCTGCGTTCGGGCCGCACCACCAGCTCGATGTGGTTGCCGGTCGGATCGCGGAAGCCGATGAAGGCCTTCACTTTGCGCTGCTCGGCTTCCTCGGACGTTCCGGCATGGACAGGGTGCCCGAGCGTTTCGAGGGTGGATGCGGCATCCTGCAGGCTCGCCTCGTCTTCGACCTCGAAGCCGACGGTCTGGCTGCGCGCATCGCCTTCCGAATAGCACAGCGTGTGCGCCCGATCGTCGGAGCGCAGATAGAGCTCCTTCCGGCCGCGTTCCGCGATCTGCAGGCCGAGGCAGGTCGTCGCAAAGGTCTCGGCGGATTCGAGATCGGGCGAGCCTAGACGGACGTAGCTGACATCCTTGAGCTGGATCATGCTGCTTCTCTCTTTTCGTTCAGACGGACGCGCTCAGTTCCGGCACGTCCTTACTCTCGCTGCCCCAGTCGCACAGTGATGCCGCCGTCAGCGGAAACTGCCGCGCCAGCCGCGGCTTGTCGCCGTGCTCCGCCATGCCGTTGACGTAGGAAAAGATCAGCCCGTCCGGGCCTTCGACGTGAAGGAATATCTGGCGCGAGGCAGCTTCACGGCCGGGCCCCTGCACGATCCTGATCTGGCTTTCCTGCATGAAATAGCTGTTCTGCATGATCTGATCGAGCGCCTCGACCTCAAACGCGGCATAGAGCAACCCGTTGCGCGTCGACGGATAAAGCGCGACGCGGTGGTGCATTCCGTCGATGCGGAGGTACGCGATGTCGCCGACCCAGTCGCTGACCTCGGCCCCGAGCGCCTTCCAAAACGCGAGATCGCGCGCGTTGTCGGTGGTCCGGAGTCCGACGCTATGGAACTGCACGATGCCGGCGTCGCGGGACGGGAAATAGCGCTTGCCGCTACGGGTGGGGCGCACCACCAGATCGATCCGGTTGTTCGAGGCATCCTCGGCCAGCAGCGCGGACTGGACGTAGCGGCGCCGGCACTCCTCGGGTTCCGCGCGATTCACCGTGAAGCCGAGATCGCCGAGGCGTTCGCCGATCGTTGCGAGCGCATGGTCGTCCCACACCTCGATCCCGACGCTGGCGGCGTCGCTCGCATTGCTGGCGAGGCTGACCGTGCGGTAGCGGTCGTCCGAGCGGAACGCGAGTTCGCCGTCCTCTGCCGCGACCTGCTGCAGGCCGAAGATGTCGGACACGAAGCGGGCACCGGCATGCAGTTCGCTGACCGCAAGACGGACGTAGCAGACAGAGGTGACGAGGGGCGTAGCATGGCCGTTCTTCATCTCGTCCGCGCCTTCGCAGGTTGCGAGTCCAGGAAAATCTTGATCATGCGCCGCCACACCGAGAACAGCTCGTCGAACCATTTCGGGTCGTTGTCCCAGAGCGTGCGCAGCGCCATGCCCCGGACAAGGCTCAGAGTGAGAGCGACGATATCCGCCGCCAGGGCTGCGGGGACGCCGCTGGCCGTCAGGGCTTCGGTCCAGGCGGTCTCGACCGGGCGGCGCGCCTTCCGGGAGATTTCGAAGATCTGCTTGCGCACGGCATCGTCCGTGGAGGTCGATAGCACGATGTCAATCGCCACCATGAAGTGCTCGCTGAAGAAGAACTCGCGCGCGTCCTCGATCACGGCCTCGATCAGATCGCGCGGGCGGTTGACCGCCGCGGCGCGCCGCCGGCTCATGATCTGCGCCTGCTCGAACACATATTCGAGCGTGGCGACGACGAGCGAATCCTTGGTCGGGAAATGATGCAGCTGCGCGCCGCGCGACATGCCGGCTTCTGCGGCGACGTCGGCGGTTCGGAACCTGGCGTAGCCGCGCCTGCGAATGAGGTTGGCGGCCGCCTTCAGGATCTGCGTGCGGGTTGCTTCGGTGCGTTCAGCCTGCGTGCGCCGCCGCGTGGCGCCGAGCGACCGGCGGGCGGATTTCTGCGAGGATGCGAAACGGTCGGGGCGTGTTGCCATGTCAGACCTCGATCTGGACCTTTCCGTCGACGATGGTCACCGGATAGGTTTTCAGGGGGATGTCACAAGGCATACCGGTCGGCTCGCCGGTGGTCACGTCGAAGGTCCCGAAATGGAAGGTGCACTCCACGATTTTCCCGTTCAGGAGCCCTTCCAGCGACAGCGAGGCTTCGCCATGCGTGCACATGTCGGCGGTCGCGTAGATTAACCCCTCGACGCGGTAGAGCGCGACGTTGGAGCCGTCGGGCAGGGGCGCCTGCTTGATTTCGCCTTCAGTGACGTCGTCCGCGGCGCAGAGAACAATCGTTTCAGCCATCCGGATCGACCTAGAGCATCGCGCTGCCGCCATTGACGCTGATGACCTGACCGGTCACGAACGACGCCTCGGCGGAAGCCAGATAGGACACCATGGACGCGACTTCCTCCATCTCGGCCGGACGGCCCATGGGAATGACGCTGACAAATTTGGCGGCGAGCGCCGGATCACTCTTGGTGATCGCCACCATCTGAGGTGTATTCACGGCGCAGGGGGCGACCGTGTTGACGGTGATGCCGTCCCTGGCGAATTCGCGCGCCATGCCGGTAGTGAGGCCGTGCACGCCGCCCTTGGCCGCGTTGTAGGCGGCGTGGTCCCACAGCCCGTTGCGCACCGAATCCGCACCGAGATTGACGATGCGGCCGTAGCGTTGCGCTCGCATATTCGCAACCGCGTACCAGGAGCACCAAAGCACGGTCCAGAGATTGCGGTCGATCGTTGTCTTGAGCGTCTCGGGCGTGTGCTCGGCGAACGGCTTGATGATGCCGCCGCCGGCATTGTTGACGAGGATGTCGAGCCGTCCGAAGGCATCGCTCGCCAGATTGACGGTCTTCTCGGCCACGCTCTGCTCGGAAAGATCGCCGGCGCAGCTCGCGACATCGGCGTCGAATGTCGACTTCAGATGGCTCGCGGCCTGCTTCAGCCCGTTGTCATCGACGTCGGCGATGACGAGTTTTGCGCCGTCGCGCGCCAGCCGCTCCGCGATGGCGAGCCCTATGCCCTTAGCCGCGCCTGTCACGATGGCAACGTTGTTGTGGAGTTTCTTGTCCATTGATCCGGCTTCTCTAGAGGATGATGCTGACGCGGCCCTGCGTGCGGAGGCCTTCGCTGTCAAGGAGGCAGCGCTTTTCCTTGATGCGGAGGCGGCCGCCCTCGACCACGATGCGATAGCGGTTGCTGCCGAAATAGGTGTCGGTCACGCCGTCCTTGGTGCGATAAGTGATGAAGGCGGAGCCCACCTCGATCTCGGAATCGCTGCGATTGCGGATCCGAACGTTGCTGACGAGATGCCGGGTGCGCGAGTGCGGAAACTCGGCGTGCGCCGTTCGTTTCATCAGGCGCTTGACACGCTCGGACAGGCGGAAGCGATCATCGGCGACATAGAACAGGGTCTTGTCGGGCGAGGAATCCGCAGCCACGTCGGTCGAGGGGACGTAATAGATTGCGTCCTCCGTGAACAATTCGAGCCATTCCGGCAGCCGCCATTCGTCGAGCAGATCGGCTTCCGTGAACAGGAAGTCCTCGATATCGGAGCGGGAGACGTCTTGCATGTCCTGTTCCCCTCTCAGATCGGCGTCTGGAACACGTGCCTGTTCCAGTTCGACCAGAACGCACGCATCTGCAATTCGTCGTCATAGGCCGGCACGGGCTTGCCCATGCCCTTGGAGATGTCGTTCCACTGTGCTTCGGCGGAGTTGCGGAAGCCGCGCTGGCACTGCTCCAGCGCCTCGACGTCGTCGGGCGTTGCGAAGCCGCCGGGGCCCAGGAATTCGAGGAAATTGTAGAGCCGGTATTTGCGGGCCCAGTCGGTCTCCTCCTTCGGCGCCAGCGCCCAGGCGCTGATATTCATGAAGTCGGGCGCGATCGGGTAGTAGGTCCGGACGGTCACCGCCATGATGTCGTTGACGACGAGATTGGGGAAGACGAACAGATTGCGGTTGAACAGCGCGATGCGCTTGGCCCGCTCCTCGCCATGTCTTGCCACCAGGTTCTGGAAGAGCCGGTCGACTTCCTTCTTGCCGTCCTCGCCCCACATCGGCACCCATTGCGCGACCGGACGCCCCCAGGGCGCCTTGTATTCGAGCACTGCGTGGCCGTTGCCGAGATCACGCGCCGCGCCTTCGAGCGGGACGGGGGCGAGACCGCCATTGGTGGCCTTCAGATAGTCGAAGTAGGTCGCATGCGTGGTCAGTGCGTGGTAGCCGTCGATCGAATTTTCCGTGAGCAACTTCCAGTTGGCGCGCATGGAATATTCCTGCGTGCCGCCGACGATGGTCATGCCGGCTTCGGCTTGGTCGGCGATGACATCGAGATATTCCTTCACCGCGCCGAGATAGCTGTCGAGGCTGTCGGCATTTTTGTCGAAGCAGATGAAGTTGAAGTCGCGGTAACCCTCAAAGCGCGCGACCTGCTGCATGTTTGAGGTGCTCCGCTCCTTGAAATCGGGTGCGTAGGAGGCTTCGCCCGGCTGGCTGCGCAGGGCACCGTCGAGCCCGAACACCCAGCCATGGTAGAAGCACTGAAACGACTTCGCGCTGCCGTGCTTCTCGCGGCACACCTGCGCGCCGCGATGCGGACAGGTGTTGAGCATCGCGCGCAGCGTGCTCTTGGCATCGCGCGCGAACAGGATGTTGCGGCCGCCGACCTGACGGGTGACGAAATCGCCGGGCTTGGGGACTTCCGAGCTGTGACCGAGATACAGCCAGCATTTGTCGAAGATCTGGCTGCGCTCGGCCGCGAGGATGTCGGGGTCGACGAAAGCCTGGCGCGACACCCTGAAGATCTGCTTGGTCTCGTCGACCATCAGCGCCGTGTTCATCCGCTCGAACGCGTTCATTGGCGGTCTCTCCCTCGGAAACGAATGTTCTTCATTTCAATGCAGCCCGCAGATCGAAGGCGGGTGATTCCAGGTCGGTGCGGGCAGGGCGCTTGTTGGCCGCGAGCAGCCGGCGCAGCATCGCCATGTCCTTGGCGGCGTTGACCGACAGCGCTCCGACCAGGTCGGCGCCGCGCATCGCGATGACGGAGAAGCGGCCGGAGGCCGGCTCGCCGCGGACGATGTGGTCGCTGTCGCACATGTCGCCGGCGACCTGGATGTTGAGATCGTACTGGTCGGTCCAGAACCAGGGCGGATCGACATAATCCTTCTGCTCGCCGAGCATGTTGCCGGCAACGGCAATGGCCTGGTTCTGGGCGTTGGCCCAGGTCTCGACGCGGATGTCGCGGCCGTGGCAGCGGCTCCATTGCAGGGCGGCATCGCCCGCGCAGAACACGTCCGGCACCGCCGTGCGTCCGCACGCATCGACCGCGATACCCGCAGTGGCGAGGAGCCCGAGCCGCTCGGCGACGGTTGCGACCGGTTCGACGCCGATCCCGACCAGGATCAGATCGGCGGGGATCTCCGCGCCGTTGCCGAGTTGGACACCGCCCGCCGTCGCGCCGGTCACGGTCGTTCCGAAAATGAAATCAACGCCGTGGCTGCGATGTCTGTCGGCGACGATATCGCTGACGAGGGAGGGCAGCGCGCGGGCGAGCAGCTGCGGTTCGTTCTCGATCACCGTGGTGCGGCAGCCATGCTTCGCCGCGGCGCAGGCCGCCTCCAGCCCGATCACGCCGCCGCCGACGATGACGATGCGCGACTTGTCGCGGATCGATTTGCGGAAGCGCAGCGCATCCTCGACGTTGCGCAGATATTGCACCTTGGGCCCGCGTCCCTCGAGTCCATCCAGGCGGCGCGGCCGGGTCCCGGTTGCGATCAGTAAGCGGTCGAAGCCGAAGACGCGGCCGTCGGCCGTCGTCACGGTGCGGCGGTCCGCATCGCAATCGGCGACCGGCGCGCCGGTTTCGAGCCGCACGTCCAGAACGCTGCTCCAATCCCGCGCCTGCTTAATAAAGGTGACCGGCTTGTCCGCAGTCCCCAGCATGTCCTTCGAGAGTTGCGGGCGTTCATAGGGCGGGTGCGCTTCCTCGCCCAGCATCGTGATCCCGCCCTGGAACCCGCGGGCCCGCAAGGCCTCGGCCGCGCGGCCGCCGGCCTGTCCGGCGCCTGCAATCACGATATGGGCTGATGCGGCCAGCAACTAGATCTTCGCTCCCTGGGGCGGCGATTGCGCGATCGCAACACCCGTCCGTGATTATTCTTCGATTGCTTCCATATTAAAAACAGTCCAACCTGCTTGTAAAGTGAATTGCAGTGCGGTCCCCGGCAATCGGACAAACCGCGCTGCAGTGCATAACAAAAATCAGAGGAAACGAGCCTTGGCTGAGGCGATCGACACCCATACGCATTTCGTGCCGCGCAGCTTTCCTGTCGCAACCGGCCGCAATCCGCTCTGGCCCTCCGTTGAGCTTCGTAGTGGCGATGGTGCCGCGGTGATGGTCGGCGGAAAAGTGTTCCGCGTGATCGATTCCCGGAGCTGGGATGCGAGCCGCCGCATCGACGACATGGCGGCCGACGACGTCGACGTGCAGATCGTCTCGCCGATGCCGGAATTGTTGTCACACTGGTTTCCGGCCGACGATGCAGACGCGATCAGCCGTCACATCAACGAGGGAATCGCCGAGCTCTGCAGCGCCGACCCCCGGCGCTTCATCGGCATTGGCATGTTGCCAATGCAGGATCCCGGGCTTGCCGTGAAGCGGCTGGAGGAGCTGAAATCGCAAGGTTTGCGCGGTTTCGAGATCGGCACGCATATCAACGGTATGGCTCTCGGTGACGTGCAGCTGCAGGAGGTCTATGCGGCGGCCGAGCAGGCGAATCTCGCGATCCTGGTCCATCCCCTGCACCCGGCCGGGCTCGAACGCATGGGCGGCCGCCCGGAGCTGGCGGCCGTAGCGGCCTTTCCACTCGAGACGGCCTTCGCGGCGGTCTCACTGATGACTCATGGCGTGATGGAGCGTTTTCCAAAGCTACGGATCATGCTGAGCCATGGCGGCGGCGCGCTGCCGTCGATCCTGCCGCGGCTGAAGCACGCCCGCGGTATCGGGCCGCCCCTGGACAGCCTGTTCGCCCGCGATCCCGCGGAGACCGTGAAGGCGTTCTATTTCGACAGCATCCTCTACGACCGGGAGGCGCTCGACTATCTCCTGCGCAAGGTGGGCCGGGACCGGATCTTGGTCGGGTCCGACTACCCCTTCACGATCAAGCAGGACCGGCCGGCGGAGTTTGCCGAGCGAGCCCTGGCGATGCCGCGGCAGGAGTTTACGGCGAACGCCCGGCGCTGGCTCGGGCTTGAGGCATGAGCGGCGCGATGACCAATTGCTATTCCTATGCCCAGCTCTGCTCGCTGGGCCCGTTGCCGCCGCGAACGCCGGCGCGGCCGGACGCGCAGGTGCCGAAGGACCGCAAGCTCGGCAAATGCGCCCATGGTGTAATCGGCGCGTTCTATTTTTATGCCGAAGGTTCGGATGACGATGCGGCGTTCGGCTTCTGCGACATCGAGCTGTCGGTCCAGCGGATCGCGGAAGGCAAGGTCCGGGTCGAATTGTATTGCGTGGCGGACGGCTACCAGAGCGCCCGCGGCGTCGGCACGGATCATCCGCTGAAGATCGCCGTCCTCGCCGGAGACAAGGTGCTCGGCGTCGCGCGCTGGCATTTCGCCGACGTGATCTGCGGTCATGCCGATCCCATGCATTTCGCCGCCGACCTCGATATCGACGATGCCATGTTCGATCGCATCGACCGGATCGAGCTGCAGAAGACAGTCGGCCGGTCGCGCCCATGCGAATAGCGTCAGCAGGACAGTCGCGAGGGGGAGACGCGTCACGATGGCACTGATGGACGTCGGGCTAGACGACAAATACCGGCTGGATGCAAAGCGGATCTTTCTCTCCGGCACCCAGGCGCTGGTCCGGCTGCCGATGCTGCAGCGGGAGCGCGACCGCGCGCAGGGGCTGACCACGGGCGGCTTCATCTCTGGCTATCGCGGCTCTCCGCTCGGCATGTACGACAACGCGCTGTGGCAGGCGAAATCGTTCCTTCAGCAGCACGACATCGCCTTCGTGCCCGGCCTTAACGAGGATCTGGCTGCGACGGCAGTGTGGGGCAGCCAGCAGGTCGGCATGTTTCCCGGCGCCAGGGTCGATGGCGTGTTCGGCATCTGGTACGGTAAGGGCCCCGGCGTCGACCGCTCGCTGGACGCGCTCAAGCATGCCAATTCGGCCGGGACCTCGCCGAACGGCGGCGTGCTCGCGCTCGCCGGGGACGATCATGGCTGCCAGTCCTCGACGCTGGCCCATCAGAGCGAGCAGGTGTTCGCCTCGGCGCTGATGCCGGTGATCAATCCGTCGACCTTGCAGGACTACCTCGATCTCGGCATTCTGGGTTTTGCGCTGTCGCGCTTCTCCGGCTGCTGGGTCGGCTTCAAGGCGATCTCGGAAACGGTCGAGAGTTCGGCGTCGATCGTCAGCGACCCCGATCGCATCAGGATCGTCATGCCCGACGATTTCGAGATGCCGCCGGGTGGCCTCTCGATCCGCTGGCCGGACCCGCCGCTGGAGCAGGAACGGCGGCTGCACGGTCCGAAGATGCAGGCGATCGCGGCCTTTGCCCGCGCCAATCGCTTCGATCGCATCGTGCTCGATTCCAAGCCGGCGCGGCTCGGTATCCTGGCGACCGGAAAAGTCTATCTCGATCTGCGTCAGGCGATGGCCGATCTCGGGATCACCGACGAGGAGGCCCGGACGCTGGGCCTGCGCATCTACAAGGTGGCGCTAACCTGGCCGCTGGAGGAAAGCGGCGCACGCGCCTTCGCCGACGGCTTGCAGGACATTCTCGTCGTCGAGGAGAAGCGCGGCTTCATGGAGGACCAGCTTCTGCGCATCCTTTACAACGTGGATGCCGCGAAGCGGCCCTCGGTCGTCGGCAAGCGCGACGAGAGCGGCGCGGTCCTGCTGCCGAGCGAGGGCGAGCTGACGCCGACCATGGTGGCGGCGGCCGTGGTGGCGCGGCTGCGCCGCCTCGGTCACCGTAGCCCCGTGCTGGAGCAGCGACTGGCCAAGCTCGAAGCCCTCGACCGGCCGGCCGCGAGCCCCAGTGCCGCCAAGCTGCAGCGCACGCCGTACTTCTGCTCGGGCTGCCCGCACAACACCTCGACGAAAATCCCGGAGGGCAGCCGCGCCATGGCCGGCATCGGCTGTCATGGAATGGCGCTGTCGGTGCCCAGCCGCCGCACAGCAACAGTCTCGCACATGGGAGCGGAGGGGGTGACGTGGATCGGGCAGTCGCCCTTCACCAATGAACGCCATGTCTTCCAGAATCTCGGCGACGGAACCTATACGCACTCCGGCCTGCTGGCGCTGCGCGCGGCGGCTGTCGCCGGTGTAAACATTACCTACAAGATATTATATAATGATGCGGTTGCGATGACTGGCGGTCAGCCGGCAGAGGGCGGCTTCACTGTATCGCAGATCGCGCACCAGGTCGCCGCCGAAGGTGCCAAACGGCTGGCGATCGTCTCCGACGACCCTGAAAAGTATCCGGCAAGTTACTTCCCGGCCGGCGCCACGGTTCATCATCGTCGCGAGCTCAATGCCGTCCAGCGCGAGTTGCGTGACATCGTAGGCCTGTCTGTCCTGATCTACGACCAAACCTGCGCGGCTGAAAAGCGGCGCCGGCGCAAGCGCGGTCTCTCTCCCGATCCGCCGAAGCGGGTATTCATAAACGAACGAGTCTGTGAGGGGTGCGGCGACTGCTCGGAAGCGTCGAATTGCGTTTCTGTACAGCCGTTAGAAACCGAGCTCGGTCGCAAGCGACGTATCGATCAGTCGAACTGTAACAAGGACTTTTCGTGTAACGAGGGGTTTTGTCCCAGCTTCGTCACCGTTCTAAACCCCAAGCTGCGCAAGAATGATCGTGCCCTAGACGATCCCACAGCGTTGTTCGCCGATCTGCCGGCGCCATCAACGCAATCTCTCACTAATCCCTATAATATATTGATCACCGGCATCGGCGGTACTGGCGTTATCACGATCGGCGCACTGCTTGGGATGGCAGCGCACGTCCAGGGCCTCGCTTGCTCGACGTTGGACTTTACAGGGTTGTCGCAGAAGAACGGCGCGGTAATGAGCCACGTCCGGTTGGCTCCAATGGACTAAACCGCTCGCGCGGTAGGGCACTGCGGCGGGCGGCATGGCCATGGGTGGACGATAGGAGCGTGTTGCCCGACGATGAAGGGCCAGAAGCATATCCCCAGAACCGATGATGGTTCAGCACGATGATCGCGCGGATCTCGCACCGACAGCGTTGGGAGCGCAACTTCGAATACCCGAACCGGTGCGATTGGAGATGCAGTGATGATATATAAGCCGAGCTCGAAACATTTCCGTTGGACGCCATCACGTGGAAATATTTGTTCGACCGATGCGGTACAAAGGCTGCCATCAGGCACATAACGCACAAGTTGTAATATGTGCCTTTTTTACAACGCCTAACTCTCTGAAATTACAGGAGCGGCGAAAGGCGTTTTCACCCATTCGCAAAGTTCGTGCCATATCGCAAAAGTTGTACTCGCACTCACAGCCGCCAAACCCCCACAGCGTCTGACGCGCCACCTCGCCCCACATCCCGCGGTTTCCTCCATTGGAGGTTTGCGTACGCCGGCCCCGGTGTGTGCCGCGCCACCGTCATGGGGCCGGCATCCGCAAACCTTCACAACAGCCGACATGCTTACGACCGTCCGCATAGCGCCAGGGACCGCAAATTTGATACTAGGCTGCGATCTCGTCGTCGCGACCAGCGTTCCTGCGTTGACCCGCGCGGAGCGAGGCTTGACCCGTGCCGTTGTCAATGCCGACCTACTTCCGACCGCCAGCTTCGTCATGAACCCAGACATCGACTTCGAGGCCGGAGCAATGCGTGATGCGCTTCACAGCGCCGTGGCGCCGGGTGATCTCAATATCCTAGATGCAACAGGGCTTGCGACAGCGCTAATGGGAGACAGCATCGCGACAAATGCCTTCATGCTCGGCTTTGCCTTCCAACATGGACTGCTTCCCTTGTCCTTGGATGCAATATTGAGGGCGATCGAGCTCAACGGTGCAGCGATCGAAATGAATAAGATGGCGTTTTCGTGGGGGAGGCTCGCTGCGCACGATCCTCCGCGCGTCGCCAGCGCCGCCCGCTTCAAAAGTGTCGGTGCTGCGCCTAACAAGCTGACGCTAGACGAGACGATTGCCTACCGTGCCAAATTCCTCACGGATTACCAGGACGAGGCCTACGCGAAACGCTATCTCGCCGACGTCGCAAGAGTGCGGGCGGCCGAGGGCGCAGTCGCCTCGGGTTCGCAACCCGAACTTGCGGAAGCCTTTGCGAGAGGTCTCTTCAGGCTCATGGCGTACAAGGACGAGTATGAAGTCGCTCGGCTCTATTCCGATGGCGAGTTCGCCAAGTCTTTGAAGGAGCAGTTCGATGGCAACCCGAAGCTTAAGGTCCTGCTCGCGCCACCGCTGCTGGCGCGCCGAGACAAGGTGACAGGCCGATTGCGGAAGCGAGAGTATGGCGCCTGGATGTTTGGGGCACTCGGCATACTGGCCCGGCTGAAGAGTCTGCGCGGCACGCCGTTCGATATATTTGGCTACACCGCGGAACGACGAATGGAACGCGCGTTGGCGAGCGAGTATTCAGCCATGATACTGCGTCGCGTCGGCAGCAAAGAACCGCTCGATCTAACGCGTCTCGTGGCTTTGGCGAAAGCTGCTGACCTCGTCCGGGGCTATGGGCACGTCAAGGAGGCCGGCGTGGCTCGCTATCACGCCGAATGCAAGCGGATCGTCGACGACATCGACGCTAGGTTTGCCGAAGCAGCCGAATGAAGAAGCGTATGCGGCGCGACAAAAGAAACAGGTCAGCCTGCTTGTAAGTAAAATTTCTGTCTGGTAGCGTTCGTGCGCCTAAAAGCCCGCCAAAAGGGCTGTGCGATAGGGATGTGTAACGCTACTTGCTGCGCCAGATGCGTCGGCAAGCCGCAAGGGAGGGAGGCATGAAGGCAGCGATGAGGGCGCTGGTCTCGATCGTGGCGCTATCGGCGGCAGGGACAGCTTGGTCGGCAGACAAGAAGTACGGGCCGGGTGTGACCGACACCGAGATCAAGCTTGGTCAAACGGTGGCGTATAGTGGTCCGGCTTCGGCTTTCGCGAGCTACGGACGCACCATGATGGGTTACTTCGCGATGATCAACGAAGCTGGCGGCATCAATGGGCGAAAGATCAATCTGATTTCCCTAGACAACGCCTTCAGCCCGCCCAAGGCCATCGAGCAGACGAGAAAGCTTGTGGAAGGTGACGAAGTTTTGGCCGATGTCGGCACCGTGGGCACGACGCCCAACGTCGCCATCCAGAAGTACCTCAATGGCGCGAAGGTGCCTCACATCTTCATCTCCGCAGGCGGGCGCCGTTTCGCCGACAAGAAGAACTTCCCCTGGAGCGTGCCCATGTATCCGGGTTTCGAGATGGAGGGGCGAACTTTCGGCGAGTACATTATGAAGCACAAGCCCGACGCAAAAATCGGAGTGCTTTATCAGAACGACGACTACGGCAAGGACTTCCTCACGGGTCTGAAGGCCGAGCTCGGCGACAAGAACAGGCCTGTCGCGGAAGTCTCGTACGAGATCACGGAGCCGACGATCGATTCCCTGATCGTTCGCCTTAAGGACGCCGGCGCGGATGTCGTCCTGCATTTCTCGACGCCGAAATTTACGGCCCAAGGGCTGCGGAAGATCAAGGAAATTGGCTGGGCGCCACTGCAGTTCCTGGTGAGCCCGTCAAATTCCATCAAAGCGGTCATCGAGCCGGCGGGTTTCGAGAACGCGCAGGGCGTCATCACGACGCAGTTTACCAAGCAAGCTGGGGATCCGGCCTGGGAAAACGATCCCGAAGTAATGGAATATGTCGCGTTCATGAAGAAGTGGGCGCCAAACGATAACCCTGGCGATTTCATAGCCCTGTCGGGTTACGTGATCGCACAGGGCATCGCGCAGGCGCTCAAGCAATGCGGCGACGACTTGACGCGCGAGAACCTTCTGAAGCAGGCAACCATCATGAAAGGTCAGCGCTTCAAGATGATGCTGCCCGGCATCACGCTGAGCACGACGCCGGACGACTACATCCCGTACGAATCCCTGCGGCTCGCGAAGTTCGAGGGAAAGTCCTGGAAACTGCTGGACGCCACCGGAATGTCGGCGAGCGCGAAGTAGATCGATAGCCGAGACGGGGCGCGTGCCGGTCTCGACGGCGCGCCCTCCATATCGCTAGTTGACCTCGCAGCCGGTCATCTCGCGCGCGATCGTCACGAAGCGGTCGACGACCAGGTTGTGGGTTCGCTCCGCCAGACCAGGGAAAACGGAACGGTCAGCGCTGGCGGCGCGACGCACCACACGTACAAGGATGACGACCTGGGCCGAAACCTACTATTCGCCGGTCTCCATCTCGGAAGAGCGCATCTTCGGTCACGTCTATGTCTGTGTCCGGCCGGTTCTTGGCTGCATGCAGAACGACGTCCGCTTCATCGGCTCGGTGAGCGAAACGGAATTTGAGGCGCTCTATGTCGACACGCGCTTCCATCTTCCTGCGCCTGCGCGGTTCTCGCACCTTCACGGACCGAATGGACTGAGCGTCAAGGCGGTCAAGCCGCCCCGGGACTATTTCATCGAGTACAGCGGGCGGGACGGCGTCGAGCCGGAGATGAAGATCGTGGGCATCATGGATCCGTTCGACATCCACGATCCCCGGCAGAACCCGCTTGCAGGAGCCACCGACGAGGAGCGCCTGGCGCGGACCTCGATGGGCAGCGGCTACAAGGAACATTTCGACATGCACGGCCGCTTTACCGGCCGGCTTAGGCTGCGTGGCAAGGACTACAAGATCGACATCGTCGATCGGATGAACCACAGCTGGGGACCGCGTCCTGAACTGGAAATTCCGCCGATGAATTCGCTGTGGGCGCAGTTCGGCGAGGAACTTGGCTTCCGCTTCCACATGCACCTCGATCCCGAGAAGCTCACCGGTGTGGACCAGCGGTTCGCCCACGGGTATTTGCTCGACAAGGGAGAGGTCATGGCGATCATGAATGTCGAGATGACGACCTCGAGGCTTGGCGTCACGCCGATCGTCATCGACGCGCTCGTGACCGACCAACGCGGCCGCAAGCATCAGCTCCGTGGTGTACCGCTGACTGGCGCGCCCTGGCGGGCGTATGGCAATGCCATCTGCTGGTGCGATGGGAGCTCGACGGGCGCATTGGCCACGGCTCGGCGCAGGAGAACCATTCTCTCGCCGTGGAGGCGCGGCCGCGCGGGCGCCGGTGGACCGACAGGATACCGGCCATCACGAGCTAGACCCAGCCGGGCCAGACTTGGTCGATAGCCTGGCCATATCCTGGCGAAGGCTCGTTACCCATCAGAAATTGTGCAGTGGCCGCGGTCGAGCACGAGGGTTTGCCGCCCGACCGCCCATGCGCGAAAGCGTATGCCCTCGGGTCTCCTGAACAGCTCAACCCGAATAGTGTCGCCCGGGAATGCCGGCGAGACGAAACGCACGGCCATCGTTCGCAGGCGGTGAGGCGCGTGCGGCAGGACGAGCTTGAGGATCGCGCGGCAGGCGATGCCCAGCGTATTGAGGCCGTGGGCGATGGGACGGTCGAAGCCGGCGCGGCGCGCGAGTTTGGGATCGGCATGAATCGGCATGTAGTCGTGGCTGGCGAGCCGGTACAGCAGCGCGGCCTGTCCCGACGTGGAATAGTCGATCGCGTGATCAGGGGGATCCCGAGAAGAAAGTGTGGACAAGGCGGCCGGTACGTCTCCGAAATTCCCGCAGCCACCGTCGTCCCGCAAGAAATTGGCGGCCGTCAGGCTCGCCAAGGGCGTTCCGGTCGCGGCGTCCTCGATCTCCGTATCGAAGTATAGCACCGCGCCACGGCCGGCACCCTTGTCGGCGACCGCTCTCACCCGATGGGAGGCTCTTATCGTTGCGCCAAGGGGAAGAGAGCGATGAAGTTCGAACCGTTGCTCGCCGTGGAGTACGCGGGGCCAGTTGATCTCCATTGCCGGTTCGGCGATCCAGAGGGGCGGCCAACCGAGGGTGACGCACATGCTCGGCACGGGTCGTTGATCGCGGCCTTCGTAGATGTAAGGCAGTTCCTCTTCGTCCGTCGAGTCCATCCCCATTCCCAGGCTCAGCGCATAAAGCGCGGCGGACCGCCAGTCGTAGGTTTGGAAAATAGGCGGGAAATGGCGCGTCCTGACGTTCTCGAGGTTCATCCTATCGTCCACTGCAAGGCCGGTGATGCTAGGTGAGATTATTGGTTTATATGCGTATCGATTTGCATTCGTCAGATTGTGTTGTGCTGCGATAAATCCTCAATGCATCGCAAAAACAGCAAAGAATGCGACAAAACATCGTTTGCGAGGAACGCCAAGATATAATAAAGAAGTGTACCAGTTTAGGAGTTATCCCTTCAGCTGGGGAATATAAAGACGGTGCCGGTCCGGTTCGACAAGGCGCAAAGGGAGGCCAAATTGCGAGAGGAAGAAGGCGCGCCTTCGGCGCGGTCATTGAGCATGCGCGACGGTGTCGCCCAGCGGTCTGAGGCTTCACTTTGATCGCGCTTCTTATCGCCAATTCCTTGGCGCTCGCCTCTCTCCTGATCATGCTCGCGAGCGGTCTGGCATTGATCTACGGGTTGCGTGACGTCATCAATTTCGGACATGGCGCGCTCTATATGTTGGGTGCGTACCTTGGCTACACCGTCGCCAAGGTGACGGGGTTCTGGCTCGCGCTGCTGATCGTTCCGATCCTGCTGGCCCTCGTCGGGATCGTTTTCGAATTTCTCGTATTGCGGCCGCTCAAGAGCCGTTCACACATCGAAGTCGCGCTGGTGACGCTCGGTCTCGGTATCATTCTCGGTCAGATCATTATCTTCATCTATGGCGGCGAGGCGCGCAGCATTGATGCGCCGGCGATCCTGTCGGGATCAGTCACAGTGTTGGGCCTGTCCTATCCCGTGTACCGCGTGTTCCTGATCCTGATGGGGCTAGGGTCCTGCGTGTCGCTGGCTGTGTGGCTGAGATTCACGTCGTCGGGTCTGTTTGTCCGGGCCGTCAGCCAGGATCCTGGCGTCGCTCGCATGATGGGGATCAATTCCGATCAGCTGAGCTTGCTGGTCACCAGCCTCAGTGCGGCCTTCGCTGGAATCGCCGGCGTGCTGGCCGGTCCGTATCTGTCGATCGATCCGGGCATGGACATCGTCATGATCGTCGATTGCCTCATCATCGTGGTGATTGGCGGCACCGGGAGCATCGCGGGAGCGATCATTGCCGCTCTGCTGTTCGGCTTCGTCCAGGTTGCGGGCTCGGTATTTCTGCCGAATGTGGCAGCGCTGGTGCCCTATGTGCTGCTCATGATCGTGCTGCTGATCGCGCCCGGGGGGATCGGTCGGGGAAGGGTGTTGAATTGACCAGTGGAACCCCTGTTCAGAAGAATCTGCGTGAGGTCACGATGTTGGTGCACGCGAGTTCGTCCTTTCGTGTGCCAGCTGCGATCGTTGCAGGCGCGATCCTGATCGGCCTGGGAGGCGTGTTGCCGGGATATCTCGCGAGCGATTTCACGCTCAAGCTGGCCAATGAAGGCCTGCTTTTGGGCTTGCTCGCATTGAGTGTCGCCTTCCTGATGAGCGAGGCCGGTCTCGTGGCGCTCGGTGCGGCGAGCATTTACGGCGGCAGCGGATATCTGTTCGCGATCGCGATGAGCGAATGGGGCATGAGCCCGGGCGCTGCGATCGTCTTCGCTTTTCTCGCGGTGGTCGCATATGCGGCTGTGCTGGGCGCATTGATCGTCCGCACCAATCCGCTCGCCTTCATGATGTTGACGCTGGCTGCCGGCGAAATGATCAGGCATGTCGTGATGTTGGAAGCCGTGCACGATTATACCGGCGGCGCCGACGGCCTCGTCGTCAGCTTCAAGGGGTCGATTCTGGGCATGCAAGCGGCCGACTTCGCCAATCCGCAGCATTTCTGGCCGATCGGCTGGACCGCAGTGTGGTTGATAGGAGTGACGCTCTGGAGCGTCTCGCGGTCGAGGCTCGGCGCGACGCTGCGCGCGGTCCGTCAGAACGAGGAGCGCATGCGCTTCTCCGGGTTCAACACCTATGTCCCGCGAGTCGTTGCCTACATCCTGGTCAACGCCGTCGCTGCGGTTTCCGGCCTGCTTCACGTCCTGAACGCCGGCTTCGTGTCGCCGGAAAGCCTTGGTCTCGGGGTGAGCACGAATGCGCTGGTCGCCGCGCTCATGGGCGGCACCGCCGGATCCGTCGGGCCCTTGGCCGGCGGCCTGATCTTTGCGTTCGCGCAGGATGAGTTCGGAGCGCGGGGCGCAACGCAGTTGCTGACCGGTGCAGCGATCGTGCTCTTCATCGTGGTGTTTCCGCGCGGAGTCGTCGGCGGCCTCGTTGCGGCCGTGCGACGCGTCGTGCCGGGTATCGATCGTCCGCGAGGGAAGTCCTGAACATGCTGAAGATCGAGGGACTATCGGTCAACTATGGCTCGCTTCGAGCGCTTGCAGACGTCGATCTCGACGTGCATGACCAAGGCGTCCTGCATGGGATCATCGGCCCGAACGGAGCGGGCAAGTCCACCTTGCTCGACGCGGCCTGCGGCCGGCGGCGTCCCACCGCCGGCTTGGTTCGCTATCGGGGAGAGGACATCACAAAGCGGTCGGTGGCCTGGCGGCGACGCAATGGCATGTCGCGCTCGTTCCAGCGCACGAGCATCTTTCCCGACCTGACCGTCCGAGAGCAGCTCGAGCTGGTCGCCGCGCATCTCGGTGACGACCGCCTGGACGACATCATCCGCCTCATGGATCTAGGGTCCTATCTCGATCAGCAGGCCGGCCGGATCGCATACGGCGTGCAGCGCAGGGTCGACGTCGCCTTGGCGCTTCTCGGTCGACCCAACATCCTTCTCATGGACGAGCCGGGCGCGGGCTTGTCGGCGGTCGAAACCTTACGGCTGTTCGAGCATCTTCGCGAGCTCGTCAGCGAACAGAAGATTGTCGCCGTGGTCGTCGAGCATGATGTCGAAGCCGTGTTCGCCTGCTGTGGGATGGTCACGGTGCTCGACCTTGGACGGCATTTGGCCACCGGGACGCCAGCCGAGATCCGCAAGGATAGCCGAGTGATCGCTGCATATCTTGGGAGCGCGGCATGAGCCTGCTCCGGATCGAAGCGTTGTTCGCCGGCTACGGTGCATCGACGGTGCTGCACGGTGCCGACCTGACGATCGAAGCCGGGGAGTCGGTGGCGGTTGTGGGCCGCAACGGCGCCGGAAAATCCACTCTGTTGCTCTCCCTGTTTCGGGAAACGAACATCACCGGTGGTGCGATCTGGGTCGGCGACACCCGCATCGAGCGGATGTCAGGGTATGCGGCCGCCAAGCTGGGCATCTCGATCGCGCCCCAGGGACGCCGGCTCCTGCCGAATCTGACCGTCAGGGAAAATCTGCTTCTCGGCAAGGCGACCGGACGGGCCGGGCCATGGGATCTGCGCAGCATTTTCAAGCTGTTTCCGGTTCTGGAGGAACGGGCCGGCCAGATGGGAACGATGCTCAGCGGCGGTCAGCAGCAGATGCTGGCGATCGGCCGCGCACTGATGGCCAACCCGAACTTGCTTCTGCTCGACGAGCCCTCGGAGGGACTTTCACCGGTGCTGGTCGACGGCTTGGTCGATACCTTGATCGACATCCGCAGGGCCGGCACGGGCGTTCTAGTGGTCGAACAGCATTTGAGTCTCGTGAAACGGGCAGCCGAGCGCTTCGTGATCCTCTCCAAGGGAGAGGTTGTCGGGGCGGGGCCGATCGAACTGATCGGCGCCGCCGAAAACCAGGCGCTCATGGCCTTGTAAGGCGAGCAATCAATCATCAGAGGAGGAGGGAAACATATGAGAAGTTTCGGTCAATCTGTCCTGCGGTCGATCCAATTGGCGACGCTCGGTGCCACCTTGGGTCTGGTCGCCGGGGCGGCATCGGCGCAAGAGTCCGTGAAGGTCGGCGTCCTCTTGATCGACAGCGGTCCACTGGCTGGCCTTAAGGAAAGCCAGACCAACGCCGTCAACCTCGCGATCGAGCATGTCAACGCGGCGGGCGGCGTCATGGGAAAGAAGCTCGAGGCTGATTTCATCACCTATCCCGGCACGCCCGATACAGCGGTCGACGGCGCGACGAGAGCGATCCAGAAGAACGGAGCCGTCTTCATCACCGGCATGGACACCTCGGCCGTTTCGCCGGCGCTCGCTGCCAAGCTGCCGGCGCTGAGAGCATTGATGCTGGAGGTGTTCGCCCAGGCGGATGGCCTCACGGGGAAGGGCTGCTCGACGAACCTGTTCCGCGTCAATGTGAGCGACTCCATCATCATGGGAGCGGTCAAGGACTTCCTGAAGACGCAGGGCGTCAAGAAATGGGACATTCTTGCGCTTGACTACGCAGCCGGACGCGACGCCGCGGACAAGTTCAAGACGCTAGTCGCCGGCCTCGGCGGTTCGGTCGGAAAAGTCCTGTTCACGCCGTCCGGAACGGCCGACTTCGGCGCGAAGATCTCGGAGTTGGGCAACGATCCAGCGGAAGGGCTCTTCGTCACGATCTTCGGAAGCGATGCGATCAACCTTGCGAAGCAGCAGCAACAGTTCGGCCTGTTCAAGAAGTACAAGATGGTGCTCGGCAACTCGTTCGTGATTCCGCAGGTGCTTCCTGCGATGGGTGAAACCGTGCTGGGCGTCTATCAGCCGCTCGGCTTCGTGCCGGGTTTTCCGGGCGCGAAGGCAGAAGCGTTCGTCAAGGCGTGGAAGGAGAAGTACAACGGCCAATTGCCTCCCTATACCGCTGCCGACCAATACGCGGCGATCGAGCTGATGGCTGCTGCTCTCAACAAGGCGAAGTCAACCGATGTTAATGCCTTGCGATCCGCGCTCGAAGGCCTGAAGGCCACGACAGTTCTGGGTGATGTCGAAATCCGGGCAGGGGACCATCAAACCATACGTCCGATGGCCATCAATCAGATCGTCACCGGTTCTGACAGCAAGCCCACCTATGAGATCAAGAAGATCGAGGCCGGCTCCGATATCATCCCGGCGGTCGATCCCGCCTGCAAGATGTGACCGACGACAGAAAGCCCGCGGTGTGCAGCCGCGGGCTTTCACCAATGGTTTCAAGTCTGGAGCGAGATCTTTCCAAACTGAGACCCGGCCTCAAGGCGAGCACAGGCGGAGCGGATGTCAGCCATCTTGAAGGTCTCATCGGTGACAGGCTTGATCAGCCCGCGGTTGAAGACGTCGAGCAGCTGACGAAACTCGCCGACGCTGCCGCCCGTCGAGCCGTACACCTCAAGCTGCCGAATGAAGAGGCGCTGCAGATCCGCGGAGGGATTTGAGCCGCTCGTCGCTCCGCAGGTGACGATCCTGCCTCCCCGACGAAGCGACTTCAGAGACTCGCCCCAGCTCGACTGCCCGACGGAGTCGATCACCATGTCGACGCCGCCGCCGCTTAGTTCCAGTATTGAGCTGGAAACCGGGTCCCTGGTGTAGTTGACCCCGCCCGAGGCGCCCAGGGACATCGCACGTGCGATTTTCGCATCGCTCGAGGATGTAACGTAGACGCGAGCTCCCACGAGAAGGGCGAGTTGAAGGCAGGCGACAGCGACCCCTCCGCCGATGCCGACAATGAGAACGCTTTCGCCCGGCTGAAGTGCGCGCTTGCCGAAGATCATTCGCCACGCCGTCAGATGCCCGACCATCAGCGACCCGGCCGAGGCCAGGTCCGCTTCGTCCGGCAGCTCAAAAAAGCACCGATTGGGCATGGCAACATATTGGGCGAAGCCGCCATGGCGATGCTCTCCCATCAATCGCGCGCTGACGCAGAGCGGCTGGTCGCCGGCCTCGCAATAGCGGCACTTGCCGCAGAATGCGACGGAGTAGAGGATCGCCTTTGCGCCCTTGCGCAATCCGCTGCCGGGCTCGGTCTCGACGATTTCGCCTACGGCCTCCACGCCGAGGACCTGCGGGAGCGTATGCGTAATGCCAGTGCCGTTGTCGCGCATGTAGAGATCCACGCGATTGAGCGACGATGCGACAACCTTCAGGATCGACTCGCCCGGCTTCGGAGCGGGGTCAGGAAACTCGCGCCAGCTCAGGCCATCTGCTCCGCGTCGCTCTAGAACTGCTGCCTTCATTCGCGTCTTCCCTGTCCGGCTTTCGAGATCTTCTTCGCATTAGGATGCTAGTGTACCAGAAATGAAAGCACGAAAGTGACGTCGCCGTCATAATAACCGCTGTTGCGCGGAATATTCACACTTGCGCGCCGAAGAAAAAATAGTAAACTAGCACATCAAATAAACCCGTAGTCGCGGGGGCCTCGGTTTGGCTCAGGGAGGACAGCATGGGGTTCGATGCAGCGAAGCATGCGCAGTCGATGCGATCGCAGGGCTTCTGGATTGACAAGAATTTCGACGAGTTTCTCCAGGCCAGCGTGTCCTCGACGCCGGACAAGCTTGCGCTGCTGGCTTACCGGGCGGATCGTCCCAATGAGCCGGTCCGGCTCTCTTATCGTGAGTTGGCGGACCGGATCGCGCGCGCGGCGGCTTCGCTGAAGCGGCTGGGGATTGGGCGGGGCGACGTGGTCTCCGTGCAACTGCCAAACTGGTGGGAGTCCGCCGTCATCGCCCTGGCTGCGTTTCGGGTCGGCGCTGTCGTCAACCCCCTGATGCCGATCTTTCGCGAGCATGAACTCAACTACATGCTGGGATTTGCCGAGACCAAGCTGCTGGTCGTCCCCAAGTCGTTCCGGGGCTTCGATCATGAGGAAATGGCGCAGGCCCTGAAGGCGGCGCAGCCGAAGCTCGAGCATGTGATCGTCGTCGACGGAATGGGGACCAACAGCTTCCGTCAAGCGCTGCTCGCAACGGATGAGCGCCTCGAAGCGCCTCCTCCAGGTGAAATCGGCGCGCTTCCGCCCGATCAGATGGCGGTCCTGATGTTCACGTCGGGAACGACAGGATCTCCCAAAGGCGTTATGCACTGCTTGAATACCCTCCTGGCATGCAACATCGCCCTCGCGGGACGATTTGGTCTGGGCAGCGACGATACGATGCTCGTGTGCTCGCCTCTCGGGCACATGACCGGTTTTGCTGCGGGGATGTTGCTTGGTCTGAAGATCGGTGCGTCAGTGATCTTCCAGGATGTCTGGGAACCGTCACGCGGTGTGTCGATCATGTCGGAGAACGGCGTTACCTATTCGGCGGGTGCCGCCACGTTCCTGGCCGACATGTGTGAGGCGGTCGGGGCGGGGGCACCAAAACCGGAGAAGCTGCGAAAGTTCCTTTGTGCCGGCGCGCCCATTCCTCCTGCCTTGATTGATCGCGTCTATCGCGAGCTCAATCTGAAGGTCTGTTCGCTCTGGGGGATGACGGAATCACTGTCGAGTACGTTGACCGAACCCGAGCGGGCACTCGAGAAATCCTCCAAGACCGATGGTCGTCCCTTGGATGGCGTCGAAGTGAAAATCGTGCGGCCGGATGGCTCTTCCGCTCCTGTCGGAGAGACGGGGCCGCTCAAGGTTCGCGGTGCGCAGATGTGCCTTGGCTATTACAAGCGCGAGGACCTCGATCCCTTCGATGCGGAAGGCTGGTTCGACACCGGTGATCTGGCTTTCATGGACGACGAAGGCTATATCCGCATCAACGGGCGCTCCAAGGATATCATCATCCGTGGCGGCGAGAACGTGCCGGTCCTCGAAATCGAAAACCTCCTGTTCAAACATCCATCGGTGCTGTCGGCCTCGATCGTCGGATATCCGGACGAGCGGCTGGGTGAAAAGGCCTGTGCGTTCGTCGTCCTGCGGCCGGGGCAGACTCTCGATCTTCCCGGTCTTCAGGCCTACATGGCCGGAAACAAGGTCGCAAAACAGTACTGGCCCGAGCGCATCATTTTCATCGACGATCTGCCGCGCACGCCCGCCGGCAAAGTTCAGAAATTCCTGCTGAAGGAAAAAGCGAAGGAGTTCGTAGACGACGCTCAGAAGGCGAGTGCATGAGCGGGCGCTTCTCGGGCCGCGTCTGCGTCGTGACCGGGGCGGCACGGGGCATCGGGTTGGCCATTGCCGAGCGCCTTGGAAGCGAGGGAGCGCACCTCGCCTGCGTCGATGTCAGCGCGCACAGGTTGGGACCCGCGGTCGAGGAGCTGCAGTCCAAGGGCTTCCAAGCCCGGGCCTACGCGGCCGATGTCGGAAAGCGCGACGAGGTTCATGCCGCATTTGAGGCGATCCAGCGAGACTTTGCATCGCCGATTGCGTCGCTGATCAACAACGCTGTGTTCGCCAGGTTTCAGCCGCTCGATCAGATCGATGCCGAGACTGCCGAGAAGATGATCGGGGTCGGCCTGCTTGGCCTGATCTGGACCACACAGGCGGCTGTCCCGCAAATGTTGCAGCGGGGCGGAGGATCGATCGTCAATCTGAGCTCGATCGCAGCCGAGCACCCGACCAAGGATGCCATCGCCTATGCCGCGGTGAAAGCCGGGGTGGTCGGGCTGACGCGAGCGTCGGCCGTCGAGCTCTGCGCGCACAACATCCGCGTCAATGCGATCGCGCCGGGAATGATCGGAACCCCTGCCTCGATCGCCCAATACGACGACACGACGATCGCCAAGAGGCGTGGCGAGATGCCGATGGGCCGCTTCGGTGAGCCGGAGGAGATCGCGGCGCTGGCCGCTTTTCTTGCCAGCGACGAGGCGAGTTACGTCCAGGGAGCGTCGGTCACGGCCGACGGCGGATGGACTGTTCCCAGCAGATAGGAGCGCCACGATGAAGCGGCTGGAGGGCAAACGTGCGGTGGTCACCGGTGGCGGCAGCGGTATCGGGCGCGCCAGCGCCATTCGTTTCGCGCACGAGGGCGCCTCGGTACTGGTCGTCGGGCGGGCCGGCAATGCGGAAGAGACCGCGGCGTTCATCAATGCAGGTGGCGGAAAGGCAGCGGCGATGATCACGGACGCCTCCGTCGAGGCGAACGTCGAAGCCATCGTGTCGCGGTGCGTTTCCGATCTCGGCGGACTTGAGGTCTTCTTCGCCAATATCGGCGTGACCGGAACAAACACGCCGCTGCTCGAGCAGACAACGGAGGAATGGAGCGAAGTCTACCGGATCAACACCATCAGTTGTTTCCTGGCGATCAAGTACGCGGGCAGGCACATGGTGACGCAGGGCTATGGATCGATCATCCTGACGTCGTCGGCGGCATCTCTGCGCGCAAATGCCGGCGCAATCTCCTACAGCGCCAGCAAGGCGGCCGTGAACAATCTCGCGCAGACCGCCGCCAACGCCCTTGCCGGAACGGGCGTGCGCGTGAATGCCGTATTGCCGGGACTCGTGGAGACCAAACTGACCAGCAAGGTCTTCGAAGATGCGCGGTCGCGCGGCATCGAGGCCAAGCTCGGTCACGTCACGCCGCTGAAGCGCCCCGGGCGCGCGGAGGAGATCGCGGCCGCGGCCGCGTTCCTGGCGAGCGACGACTCATCCTATGTCGACGGCCAGTTGCTGTCGGTCGACGGGGGCGTCAGCAGCACGCATCCATACGGGCGGATCGCACTCCCGAACAAATAACAAAAAGGAAGGAAGCAGGCCGTGGATTTCGAATTGCCGCAGGAGATTACAGACAAGCTCGCGGAGCTTGATGCTTTCATCGAGGACGAGATCAAGCCCCTTGAACGCGACAACATGCAGTTCTTCGACCATCGCCGCGAGAATGCGCGGACCGATTGGGACGACGATGGCCGGCCCCGCGCCGAGTGGCGCGCGTTGATCAGCGAGATGGAACGCAGAGCGGACAAGGCAGGGCATCTGCGCTACGGGCTGCCCAAATCCTGCGGCGGGCAGGCCGCTTCCAACCTGGCGATCGCCGCCATTCGCGAGCACCTCGCGGCGCGCGGGCTCGGACTGCACAACGATCTGCAGGATGAATCCTCGATCGTAGGCAACTTTCCGATCATCCCCGCGCTCGCCGATTACGGCAGCGAGGAGCAGAAGACCTATGTCGAAGGGATCATCACCGGCAAGAAGCATCTGTCCTTCGGCCTGACCGAGCCCGGACACGGCAGCGACGCAACCTGGCTGGAAACCAACGCTGTGAAAGACGGTGCGCACTGGGTCATCAACGGGCGCAAGCGCTGGAACAGCCAGGTTGCGAGGGCCCATGCCAATCTGATCTTCGCGCGAACGTCGGGAAAGCCAGGCGATGCCAAGGGCATCACCGCGTTCATCGTCCCGACCGACGCGCCTGGCCACAATGTTCTTTACAACCATTGGACGTTCAATATGCCGAGCGATCACGCGGAGACGGAGCTGAAGGACGTACGCGTGCCCGACAGCGCAATCCTTCACAAGGAGGGTGAAGGGCTGGTCGTCGCTCAGCGCTTTGTGCACGAGAACAGGATTCGGCAGGCGGCCGCCAGCGCCGGCGCTGCGCGCTACTGCATCCAGGAAACGGTCAAATACGCCAACAAGAGAGAGGTCTTCGGCGAGCCCCTCGCCAAGAAGCAGGCGGTTCAATTCCCGCTCGTTGAGCTGTGGGCGGAATACCAGATGGTGCGGAACTTCATCTTCCGCACGGCCTGGCAGATGGACAGGCAGAATCCGCTGCAGATTAGCGACATGGTTTCGATCTGCAATTTCCGCGCAAATCGCCTCTGCTGCGAGGCGGCGGACCGTGCCATGCAAGTCCATGGCGGCATGGGATACAGCCGTGCCCTGCCGTTCGAGCACATCTATCGTCACCATCGTCGCTACCGGATCACGGAGGGGACCGAAGAGGTCCAGATGCGGCGCGTGGCCCAATACTTATTCGGCTTCAGCGGCAAGCGCGCGAGCTGACCGGCATGGGCGCGACAGCCGCAGATCGCAATGTCGATTTCGATATCGCTCGTCTGGACGACTACCTGAGGTCCTGGCTCGGCGGCGCCGCTCGCACCCAAGTCGAGCGGACCAGCGGCGGCATGTCCAATCCGACCTATTTCGTCACGCGGGGCGATTGGCGGGGGGTGCTGAGGAAGCAGCCGGGGAGTGTCCTCATGCCCTCGGCGCACGCCATCGACCGTGAATATCGGGTGCTGACCGCATTGCAGGGCAGTGACGTGAAGGCGCCCAAGCCCTACCGTTACTGCGAGGACCGCGAGGTCCTCGGCACGCCGTTCTATCTGATGGAGTGGTTGGATGGGCGCGTCTTTCAGGAATTTGCCCTGAACGGCCTGACTCCGGCCGAACGTACCGAATGTTATCGATCTATGTGCGCGACGCTGGCCGCGATCCATCGTCTCGACTACCAGAAGCTCGGGCTTGGCGATTTCGGACGGCCGGGAAACTACTTCGCTCGCCAGTTCACGCGTTGGTCGTCGCAATGGCAGCAGTTCCGGCGCGGTGACGACGATAATCCGGACCTGGACAAGATCGTCAGGTGGCTGGGAGAGCGCGTTCCGGAGAGCCAGACACTTGCGCTATGCCACGGCGACTTCCGCATCGCCAATGTGATGTTCGGCGCAAGGGAGCCGCGTGTCATCGGCGTCCTTGACTGGGAGCTGTCGACGCTGGGTCATCCCCTGGTCGATCTGGCATTCAACAGTCAGGCCTATCAGATGGCGCCCGACGAGAACGGTGGCCTGCTCGGCCTTCCACTGGAGGAACTGGGGATTCCTCCCGAGCAGGACTATCTCGAGCGCTACTATGAATTGGCGGGCGCACGGGAGCAGTTGGGGCGGTTTCACCAGGTGTTCGCGATGTTCCGCGGAGCCGTCGGGAGCGCGGGCGTCGCCGTACGCGGTGATCAGGGCAACAACGTCTTGCCTGACGCGGCGCGGATTGGACGCAAGCTTGCGCGTGCCTATGCCAAGAGAGGGCTCGACTTGATCGAGGAGGGCGGCGACCGTGAGTGAACAAGGCGCCATGAGCGTTGAGGAAGCGATCCGGACGAGGCGCTCGGTTCGGGGATTTCTCCAGCGCGAGATTCCCGACGATGTCCTCCACAAGATTTTTGAACTGGCGCAGTGGTCGCCGTCGAACTGCAATGTTCAGCCCTGGTCGCCCCACGTCGTCTCGGGGCAAACATTGAAGCGGCTGCGTGAGGCGCTGACGTCGGCAGGGATGCGCGACGAACCGATCAAGCCGGACTGGCCTGCCGACGGCGTGTTCACCGGCATCTATCGCGAGCGTCAGGTCGATGCCGCGAGGACGTTGTACGGAGCCATGGGTGTCGAGCGTCACGACGCGGTCGGCCGGAAGATGGCCTATATCCGAAACCACGCCTTCTTTGACGCGCCACATGCGGTGTTCATCTTCATGTCCGAGCCGTTCGATACGCGTGAGGCGACCGATATCGGCATGTATGCGCAGAGCGTGATGCTTCTGCTGACGGCGTATGGAATTGCGTCCTGCGCGCAAGGGGCTCTCGGCCTGTTTCCGGATGTGGTTCGCGAACATCTCGGGGTGCCCTCGAACTTGAAATTGCTATTTGGAATATCGTTCGGATACGAAGACCCAGACGTGAAAGCGAACACGGCTCGTGTCGGCCGCGCTGAGATCAATGATGTGGTCCAATTCCATGACTGATAGGGCGAACCCGGTTGGGATCGTCGGAGCGGGCCTCATGGGGTGCGGCATCGCTCAGGCCATCGCGGCTGCCGGGCGGCAGGTCGTCCTTTGCGCGAGGAGTGCGGACCGAGCCTCGGACACGACAGCGCGCATCCGAACGTCGGTCGAGCGTCAGGTCAGCCGGGGCCGGATGTCGGAGGACGAAAGCCGTCGGATTTTGCACCTGATCGCAATCAAGCCCTTCACGCCGCAAGAGTTGGTCCGATGCGGCCTTGTCATTGAGAGCGTGGCAGAAGATCGGTCCACGAAAGAGGGCGTGCTGCAGCAGATCGAGCAGGCGGTCACAACCGACTCGGTCGTGGCGACCAATACGTCGGGGCTCGCGGTGTCGGGTCTTGCTACGGCGCTGCGCTGTCCGGAGCGGTTCCTGGGATTGCACTTCTTCTCCCCCGCCGAACGCATGCCCCTGGTCGAGGTCGTCCGAGGGAAGCGAACCTTGGAGCCTGCCTTGCAGGACGGTCTTGCCTTCGTGAAGGCGATCGGCAGGGTGCCGATCGTCGTCCGCGATGGTCCGTCCTTTTTCGCGACACGCGTCTTCGCCGCTTATCTCGACGAGGCGGTCTGCATGCTGCAGGAGGGCGTCGAAGCCGAACGCATCGAAATGGCCTCGATCGCCGCCGGTCGCGCGATCGGCCCGTTGGCAACTCTGGACGAGACCGGGATCGCGCTGAATTTGCAGCAGGCAAGGCAAGCCCGCGCCGACGGCCAGCAAGCCCGCTTCTGTCGGCCTTTGGCCGAACCGGTGCTCAAAGTTCTGGTCGAGAGCGGTCGATGCGGTCGCGGTCGTGGCGGCGGTTTTTACGATTGGCCGGCAAGCGGCGAACGCAAGCTATGGGCCGGTCTCGTTTCGCTCTATCCGCGAGCAGACGGCCAGCCCGACGCGCGAACTGTGAAACTGCGTCTGCTCGCCGCCGAAGCGCGCGAGGCCATGCGCTGTCTCGAGGAGGGGACCATCTCCAGCGCGGATGACGCCGATACGGCCTCTGTTCTCGGTCTCGGATTTCCAAAATCTTCGGGAGGGATTGCGAGCTGGATCGAGACATTCGGCATCAACGAATTCGTCGAACTATGCGGTCGGTTCGCGGTTGCCCATGGCGAGCGGTTTGCGCCGAGCCCGTGGCTGCGCGAACTCGCGCGCGGTGGCGCTGGATTATCGAAATATCGAAAGACGGAGAGTGAATCGTGACGGGCCCGCTCGATGGTTTTCGTGTCGTTGAAATGGGAGGCATCGGCCCCGCGCCGTTCGCTTGCGCGCTGCTGGGAGATCTTGGAGCCGATGTGTTGCGGATCGATCGCATTCTCAAGCCGGGAAGCGAGCCGGAATTGCCGCCGCAGTTCGATTTCTACAATCGGAGCAAGCGCTCGATTGCGTTGGACGTGAAGAAGCCGGAGGCGGTCGCGACCATCCTCAAGTTGTTGGAGCAGGCGGACATCCTCGTAGAGGGCTTCCGGCCGGGCGTGATGGAACGACTGGGGCTGGGGCCAGCGGCATGCCATGCCGCCAATGCGTCGCTGATCTACGCACGCATGACGGGCTGGGGGCAGTCCGGACCGCTGGCGAAGGAGGCCGGTCACGACATCAATTACCTGGCGCTGACGGGCGCGCTGCACTGCCTCGGTGATGATGATCGGCCGCCGCCGCCGCCGCTCAACCTGGTGGCCGATCTGGGCGGAGGCGCTCTTTATCTCGTCGTCGGCGTGCTGGCGGCGGCATGGGAAGCGAAGCGATCGGGGCGAGGACAAACGATCGACGTCGCCATGATCGATGGGGTCACCCATCTCATGTCGGCATTCCAGGCGTTTCGCCAACAGGGCACATGGTCGGAGAAACGTGCGGACAACATCGTGGATGGCGGTGCGCCGTTCTACCGTACCTATGAGACCAAAGACGGGAAGTACGTCGCGGTCGGGGCTATCGAACCGCACTTCTACGCCAATCTCGTCGAGGTCATGGGCCTGGATCCGCCGCAGATGCCCGCACAGAACGATCGATCGGCATGGCCCATGATGCGCAGCGTGTTCGCGCGCGTTTTCGCGTCGCGGACGAGGGACGAATGGGTCGCGGCCGCCAGCGGACGTGACGCCTGCCTTTCTCCGGTACTGACCATGGACGAAGCGCCGTCGCACCCGCAGATGAAGACGCGCGACGTTTACGCCATGTTTGACGGTGTCCGCCATCCAAGTCCGGCGCCCCGGTTTTCGCGCACCGTATCCGAACTCGCGCGACCGGCGTCGCGCCACGGCGCGGATGGCCACGCAGCCTTGGCGGACTGGGGGATTTCCCCGGGGGACCGTCAGGCTTTGGTGGCCGCCGGCGCGATGGCTGATCCCTGAAACGATGCTGATTTTCGCAATGAAAGGTTCCGCTGGCAGGCCGGTATGCCTGCTCTCCTGTGACTTGGCCGCCGCTTGATTGCGGCGGCCGATTTTCGGAGCGAAACCTGCCGATGCGCTTCGAGCGGAGAACGAACATGGCTGAAACGCTTCTGGGTGCGACCCGCCTCATTCTCGTCAGGCACGGTGAGCCGGACGAGGGGAATCCGCTGGATCCCGGGGATCCTGCCTTGACCAGGGAGGGGGCTTTGCAGGCGCGCCGTGTGGCCGAATTGCTCGCCGGCGAGGGCATCGATCGGATCGTGTCGAGCCCGCAGCGGCGGGCGCGTCTGACGGCGCACCCATTGGCGTCCCTGACTGATCTGCCCATTGAAATTGTCGAGGGGCTTGCCGAGGTCGACTTGCACACCGACCGTTACCGCTCGCCCGAGACCATCAAGCGCGAGTATCCGGAGCGATGGACGGAGTTCCTGGCATCGCCCGCTGCTTTCTTCGGAAAGGATGAGGCCGAATTCAATGCCACGGTACTTCGCGCGTGCGAGCAACTGCTGGCTTCGCGAGCGCGCGTCATCGCGGTCTTCAGCCACGGTACGCCGGTCAAGGTTCTGGTGCAGCACGCCCTCAGGCTCGAGAGTCGGAGCAAGTTGCGGATCGGTCATTGTTCCCTAACGCGCATATCCGGTACGACGCTTGCCGATCTGGCGGTTGAATGCATCAACGACGAATATCGCTAGTGTGGCATCCGCTGGCCACGAGCCGTGCGGCGGAGCAATGTCGCCTGTGTTGAAGCTGTCCCCTCGGAGCCGTCTTTCATGACAATTCGCATGCTCGCAATTACCTGTCTTGCCTTAGCCGTGAGTTCCACGACGATTACTGCGCAAAGCGCCTCCGCGGAGACGTTTCCTTCGCGGCGCGTGACCTTGACGGTGCCGTTTCCGGCCGGCAGCGCGACCGACGGCGTAACCAGGCACCTCGCCGAGAGCATCCAGAACCAGGCCGGCGTGACGGTCCTGGTGGAGAACAAGCCCGGCGCCGACGGCAATCTCGCGGCGCTGTCGGTGCTGAAGGCGGACGCGGACGGCTACAGCGTGTTTGTCACCACGAACTCGACCCATGCCGCCAACGTCAATCTGTTCAATGCGATGCCGTTCGACCCCAAGGCGGATTTTGCGCCGGTTGCGGGCGTCATGAGCATTCCATTGCTGCTCACCGTCAAGAACGACTTCCCGGCGCGAACCGTCGCAGAATTCGTCGCACTCGCAAAGACGCGCGCGCAGCCCTTGTCCTTCGGCAGCGGAAACACATCGAGCAGGGGCGCCGCGGAACTGTTTCGCTATGACGCCGGCATCCAGATGCAGCACGTGCCCTATCGCGGCATGCCGCAAGCGCTGACGGATTTGCTGAGCGGTCAGATCGATTGTGTTTTCGCCGACCCAGCGAGTGCCCAAGGGTTGATTCAGGATCACCAGCTTCGGGTGCTCGCCGTCACCAGCGGAGAGAGGATTGCGAGCCTCCCGGATGCGCCTACGATGAGGGAGATTGGACTGCAGGGATCGGAGCTGACCGCCTGGGTCGGCGTGTTCGTGCGGTCGGGGACGCCGCCTGATGTCGTCGATCGACTCAACCGTCTTGTGGCCGCGTTTCTGGAGAGCGCGGAGACACGCGCCTATCTGGAATCGGTTGGCGCCAAGCCGTTCCTGACGACGCCGTCAGAACTCGGCGCGTTCGCCGACGCGGACACCAGGCGATGGGCGCAGATCGTGGAAATCGCGAAGATCGAAAAGAAGTAATTTGGCGAGCGGTCGCGCGTGGAGCGGCCTCACATCGTCAAGCGAGCCGTGCCGCGATCGAGCACGACGAGGTTGCGCTCAACCGCAATCGAGCGAAAGCGGATTTCGTCGCCGGAGGGGAAAAACTCGGTGCGGATTGTCTCGCCCGGGAATACGGGGCGGCTGAAGCGAGCTGAAAGCGATTGGAGCCGCTCCGGAGCGTTGCCGGCAAAAGCAGACAGGATGGCACGGGTCGCGACCCCGAATGTGCAGAGGCCGTGCAGGATGGGCCGTTCGAACCCCGCCTTGCGGGCAGCCTCCGGATCGGCGTGAATGGGGTTGTAGTCGCCACTGAGCCGGTAGATCAGCGCCGACTGCGGCAGCATCGGAATTTCCAGTGTGAGCGTCGGCGGACTGCCCGGCAGCGGCCCGGCGGACTGGCCCGGGTCGCCAAAGCCGCCGCAGCCGCCATCGCCGCGAAGGAATAGCACCGAGCGGACGGTTGCGAGGCGTGTTCCCGTCGCTGCGTCGCTCAGGGTTTTCACGAGGTGAAGAATGGCTCCTTTGTCCACGCCCTTGTCCTCGACCGCGGCAATTTGATAGTCGCCCTTGACGGAGCCTTCGGGCGGAATCGGGTGGTGAATCTCGAAAGTCTGCTCTCCGTGCAGCAGCCTGATCCAGTCGATGGCCAGTTCGGGCGCTGCGACCCAACGGCCAGGATGCGCAAGAACGCAGCAAATCGACGGGACGGCCAGGAGCCTGTCTTCGAGCAGGAAACGCAATTGATTGGGATCGAGCGCATCGGAGCCGAAGCCGAGACCGAGTGCGTACAGGATCGTGTCGCGGCGGCTGAAGTCTTGGGAGACGGAGTTGAAGCGGAAATTGCGGACGGCTTCCAAGTTCACGTGATGCTCCGGATTGCGCAGGTTGGCAGTTGCTTCCAAGAAAGGCTCCTTATAGTACGATAGTGTACTAAATAAAATGGCTGATGTAAGTGCGCTGCGGATGGGAGCAATGTCATGCGAGGCCTCGATCAACGGTCGGTGCCGGGCGCACCGTCATGGGACGCGACCGTCGGAACGAAAGCCCGAACCTTCGGACGAAATCTCCTACCTGCCGTCTGCATCGCGATGGCCACGATCGTTTCCTGCGGGTGGGTCTTGGCTGCTGACAAGAGATACGGACCCGGCGTCAGCGACACCGAGATCAAGATCGGAAACACGTCGCCCTACAGTGGACCGGCGTCTGCCTTCAGCATGGTCGCCAAGACGGAGGCGGCCTATTTCAGGAAAATCAATGAGGAAGGTGGTATCAACGGCCGCAAGATCACGTTTCTGTCGTATGACGACGGCTACTCGCCGCCCAAGACCGTCGAGCAGACGCGCCGGCTGGTCGAGAGCGACGAGGTGCTGTTGGTGTTCAACGCCATGGGAACGGCAACGAACTCCGCCGCTCAGAAGTACCTTAACGCGAAGAAAGTGCCGCAACTGTTCGTGTCGAGCGGAGCTGCGAAGTGGAACGATCCCAGGAATTTCCCGTGGACGATCGGATTCACGCCCAGCTACGAGACCGAGGCGGAATTCTACGCCAAGTATCTTCTGGAACATCGGCCCGAGGCAAGGATCGCGATCCTGTTTCAGAACGATGATCTCGGCAGGGACTACGTTCGGGGACTGAAGCGAGGGCTAGGCCTGAAAGCGCAATCGATGATCGTCACTGAAGAGCCATTCGACGTATCGGAGCCGACCATTGACTCTCATCTCGTCAAGCTGAAGGCGACTGGCGCCGACGTGCTGCTCGACGTCGCAACGCCGAAGTTCGCCGCCCAAGTCCTCAAGCGGATGGCGGAAATCGGCTGGCGGCCGTTGCACATTCTGAGCTACGTATCGGCCTCAATCGGGAGCGTGATCAAGCCAGCGGGCATCGAGACCGCTCAGGGCGCGATTTCCGCGGCTTATTTCAAGGATCCGAACGACCCAGCGTGGAAAGCCGACGCCGGGTTTGTCGCATTCAGTGAATTCGTGGACCAGTATCTTCCTGCCGCGGACCGCAGCGATACGTTGATCGTCAACGGCTACAATACGGCACAGGCACTGGTTCATGTGCTGAAGCAGTGCGGCGATGATCTCTCGCGAGAGGACGTCATGAGCGTTGCGGCAAATCTCAAGGATGTCGAGCTGGGGATGCTGTTGCCCGGAATTCGCCTGCATACGTCGCCCGACGACTTCGCTCCCATCAAGGACTGGCGGTTGATGCGGTTCGAAGGATCGACATGGCATCTTCTCGATGCTGACAGTAATAAGCCACGCTAGGCCGGCGCCGGGCTCGAGGGGAGACTAGGCGGCGCGCCGCCGCCGTCGCGGCTTCGGCTTGGTGACCGGCTCCTCCTTTGTTCCGTTGGACGCGTTGACGTCAGACAAGGCGAGCAGGTTGTGCTTCATGGCCAGCAGGGCGTGGGAGGCGGCTTCCAGTTCCTTGCGGTCGATGCCTTTGGCAATGCTGGCGTTGAACTTGTCGGTCTCCTTGCGGATTCGTTCGAGGAAGCCCTTGGCTTGCTTGGTCACGAAGACGCGCTTGACACGCCGGTCGACCGGATCGGGGTGACGGACCACAAATCCCGACGATTCCAAGCGGTCGATCAGGGCACCCACCGCAACCTTGCCGACATCGAGCTCGTTGGCCAACTGGACCTGGGGCAGGCCGTCCTTGCGGGAAATGAACGCCAGCACCCACCATTGCGAACGGGTAATTCCGAGCGGCGCAAGGGCGCGATCGAACATCATCCTCCTCAGTCGCGACACGTCATGAATGAGGTATCCGAGTCGCAGATCCCAGGCCGGCTGATCAACCATCCAGTGTCCCTTGGAGCAGGCCCGATGGGACCGTTGAGCTCATACCATACACTAGCGTATTTTAACGGGCGATCAAGAAACGGCCCTCAGCCCTCCAGGGCCAGGCCGGAGGGTATAGCGATGCGCGCGATGCTCTTTAGTTAAGCTCTTTGGGCGAATAGCCGAGGATATGGCGGGCGATGATTAGCCGCTGGATTTCCCCGGTCCCCTCGTAGATGTCGAAGATCCGCGCATCGCGGAACAGCTTTTCCAGGGGACCGGCGGCGGAGAGACCCGCGGCGCCGAGGACGTCGATGCAGGCCTGGGTGACGCGGCGTGCCAACATCCCGCCCATGGCTTTGGCCATGGACGAGTCGACTTTGCCCGGCCCCTCTTGCTGCTCGATCCACTTGGCACGGACCACGGTGAGCCAGGTCGCTTCCCATTCGGCTTCCAGAGACAGGAGGCGGGCGGCCGCCATCGGTTGCGTCGCCAGCCGCGCATTGTAGTCGGGCTTGACGCCGGCGTTGCCAAGCTGGATCCAGGTGTAGTCGAGCGCCGCCCGCGAGACGCCCAGAGCGTAAGCCGCGACGACCGGACGGGATTCGCTGAACGATTGGAGCGTCTTCTTCAGGTCGCCGTCGACATGATTGAAGGCCGGAACCGGGCAATCGACGAAGGAAAGCGCCGCGGTATCTTCCCAACGGATGCCCATCTTTCGGATCTGAGGGCCGACGTTGAATCCCGGTGTGCCTTTTTCGACGATGAAGGTGGACAGGCGCTGCGGCTGATCCGGATGCAGCACGCGCGCGAGGACGAGGACCGCGTCGCATCCTTCAGCGTAGGTAATGAAAATCTTCTCGCCGTTGATGATCCAGTTGCGGCTGACCGGATCGAACCGCGCCGTGGTCCTCACCGAAGCCGGATCGGAACCGCCAACCGGCTCGGTCAACCCGATCGCGATGGTGCGGTCGTGCCAACGGTCATATTGCTCGGCAGTTCCGGCGATCTTCAGCACGGTGTTACCGAGCGAATATCTGTGCTCGCGCAGTGGAACGCCACCATACCAATCTTCGAGGTACAGGAGCGCGGTGATGATCTTGTGCCCACTGGTTTCATGGACAAAGGCCTCGAGCAGAGCTCGCACGTCGGGGCATCCATCCGCCTCGGGATAGGCGTGCGGCAGAAGGCTGTCCTCGGCGTCCTCGAAATCGCGGGCATATTTGGCCGCCAACTTTGCCTGACGACGTGCCTCTTCGATCAATTGGCGGTCGCGCTCGGTGAACTCAAAGCTGATCATGAGGGGTCTCTCCGAATTCCGCCAGTCATGCGCCGACCAGGCCATCGAGAACCGACAGGGCGCGGGCGTTGCGGTACCACATCTCCAGCGGAAGGTCGCGGACGAAGCCGTGGCCGCCAAACACCTGCACGCCCTCATCGGCGATGCGCATGGTGGCATCGCTCGCATAGAGCTGCGCCAGGCGTGCGCTGCGCGGCGCCTCGGGGCTTCTATCCAGCTCGGCGGCCGCCTTCAGTCCCATCCAGCGCATCCCATCGATCGCGACATGCATGTCCGCCAGCTTGAATGCGATGGCCTGCTTGCGGGCGATGGCCTCGCCGTGGACGATGCGGGTCTTGGTGTAGGGAAGAGCGAAGTCGAACACAGCGCGTGACAGTCCTGAAAGCATCGCGCAGAGGGCGATCCGGGACGCGTCGCGGATACGCTGGACATTGGCGCCGGCAGAATCGCCGAGACGCATGGATGCGGGAACCGTGACGCCGTTGAATGCGACCGATGCCCAATCGAGGCCGCGCAGCCCAAGCGTGCCATCGATTTTCGAGACGCGCACGCCGTCCGTATCGAGCGGGACAATGAGCGCCTCGTCGCGGCCATCGCACTTGACCAGCGTTAGCAGGTGAGTGCTGGGCTTTGCGAGCAGCACCATCGTCGCACCGCCTCGCAGCCGAAATCCATCGGCTGTTCGCGTGACGCTGGCCCTCGCCGCCGTGTCGTCGGGCAAGGGGCCGTCGAGCTCGACCACCGCAGCGAATCGCGGAACGTCCGAGACGAACGACGGGAGCAATTCTTCGCGCTGCCGATCGGACCCTTGCTCGGCGACGGCCTTGGCGAAGCCGACGGACGCGGCGATGGCGGTCGCCACGGTTGCGTCTCCGGCCGCAAGCTCTTCGAGGACGAGCGCGTTCAGGACGGTCGGCTGCTCCATTGTCCGAAACGCGGGGTCGGCAACCGCCTGTACGATGCCCAGCGCCCAGGCCTCCTTGAGTGTGGAGGAAGGAATTTGCGTGGCTTCATCAGCGGCGCGGGCAGCTGGCGCGAGCGTGGCTCGCGCCAGGCTGGATGCTGCCGAGCGGGCGATCTCCTGTTCCTCGCTCAGTTCGAACGAAATCACCTGGAACTCCTCATGGGCCTGTTGATGCTATCGGCGTCGCGAGTGCGTGGTGACCGCTCTCGTTGATGCTGATGATGCCGATGTCTCCGTCGCTGCGCAGGCGAAGGCGGGTGACCGAGCCGTAACCTGGAAGGAAATGCACGAAGCCGTTCAATCCGAGTGCCTGCGAGAGCACGACGTTGATGGGCATGCCGTGAGTGAAGATCGCAACCTTCTGTGTTGCGTGGCCTTCGGCGGCGATGGTCTCGAGGGCACCGAGGATCTCGGCCTGGAAACGATCGGGATCTCCTCCGAGGTAGCGGATCGGGTCTGTCAGGAAGCGCTTCCATTCTTCCTGCCCCAGACTGCGCAGCGTTTCGGTGGAGCGATATCGCGTACCGAACCGGTCAGCCTCGGCCCAGCCGTCGACGACGTTGATTCGCTGGCCGATGCGTTGCGCCAGCGGCTCCGCCGTTTGCCGAGCGCGCCGCAACGGGCTCGCGACGATGCGGTCGATGGTTTCTAAACTAAGAAGATCGGCGATGGCGCCCGCCTGCCGCCGTCCGTCGTTGTTCAAGGGCGGATCGCCGGGGTTCGCGGAATCGTTCTCGTCCGGCCGGCCGTGGCGCACAAGAATGATTTTCATGGTCCGTCCCAGATGCGCTTCTCCGGCAGCAACCCGCGAGCGGCAGGTTGGACCGTCATTCTTTTGGAATATGGTACAGTGGTGAACTAATGTGTCAAGCGAGCAGAGCTACGCCACTGCTTCCGATGTCTCGCCAATTATCTTCATATTTTCGAGAGCCATTCACTGGCGCAGACCCCTGCGGCACACCTTTGCGGTCATCACATGCGACCGCTTCCTGATGTGAGATTTACAGATCAAGTACGCCAGCGTATCAATTGGACGGCGCGGATCATTGAGGACATGTCCATGTCGAAGCCTCTCGCAGGGATCAAGGTGTTGGATTTCTCCAAGGTGCTGGCGGGCCCACTATGCAGCCAGTATCTCGGCGACCTTGGGGCGGATGTCATCAAGGTCGAAATGAAGGGGCAGGGCGACGAAACCCGGGGATGGCCCCCATTTCCTGCGCCAGGCTTCGGAACGGTGTTTCTCAGCGCGAACCGCAACAAGCGCAGCATTGCCATCGATCTCAAGACCGACCGCGGTCGGAAAATCGCGCATGAACTGGCGAGGACGGCTGATGTGGCGATCGAGAGCTTCGGCTCGGGCGTTGCCGAGCGTCTCGGAATCGATGCTGCGACACTGCGTCCGCTGAATGAGCGACTGATCCATTGCAGCATCTCGGGCTTCGGCCGAAGTGGCCCTTTGAAGAATGCGCCTGGCTATGATGTGATCCTTCAGGCCTTTTGCGGCATCATGGCGATGACGGGCGACGAGGGCGGAGGGTATATCCGCAGCCCGATCTCGCCGATCGACCAGATGACCGGTGTGCATGCATTCAGCGGGATTCTCGGGCTGCTCTATGCACGGGAGAAGACCGGGCAAGGCGGAACGGTTCAGGTGTCGCTGTTCGAGACCGCGATGGGACTGCTTGGCTATAATCTGCAGACCTTTTGGGAGCGCGGGGTCCAGCCGGCAAAATGCGGTTCGAGCCACGAGTCGCTGTGCCCTTATCAAGCCTTCGAAACCGGCGACGGGCCGATCATGATCGGCGTAGCGAACGACAATCTGTGGCGGAAGTTCTGCGGCGTTGTGGGGCTCACGGAGATCGTGGACGATCCGCGTTTCCGGACCAATGCCGATCGGGTTCAAAACAGGGCAGAGACGCTCCGCCTTGTGCAGAAGGCGCTGATGTCGCGCTCTGCCGTGGCGTGGAACGAGGTGCTGGCGGCGGCCGGCGTGCCCTGTTCGCCCATCAACTCGCTCGCCCAAGTGCTGAGCCATCCGCATACCGATGCCAGTGGGATCATCGTCGAATATGATCATGCCGCGGCCGGGCATCTGAAGGGCGTGGCACACCCCGTCCGCATCAACGGCCAGGCGCGGACGGCGGGAAAGCCGCCGCCTGAGCTCGGCCAGCATACGGACGAAGTGCTGTCCGAACTCGGCATGTCGTCGGAGCGGATCGAGTCGTTGCGCGGCGCCGGCATCATCGGATGAGGTATAGAAGGACGAGAGAGGGAGGATATCGATGAGCGAGCCAACGGCGAACAATTTCACCACGATCATGATCGAGGAGCGGCCCGGGATCGACATTGTGTCGTTGAACCGGCCGGAGACGCTGAATGCGGTGACGCCGGCGATGGCCGCGGAGCTAACCGCCTACTTTTCTTCACTGCACGACAAGCTCAGGACACGTGTGGTGATCCTTCGTGCCAACGGCCGCGCATTTTGCGCCGGCGCGGAGCTTGGTTCAGAGGCTTTCGCCAAGCCTGGAGAGGGGCGGCCGCAGCGCCAGCTGCGAATGCAGCAGCAATACTCCGGTATCATTCGCCTGATGAGGAGCTGTCCTCAGCCCATCGTCGCACTGGTTCAAGGTGCGGCGTGCGGGGCCGGCTTTTCCCTGGCGCTCGCCGCCGACGTCCGCTTTGCCTCCCCGCATGCGCGGATGAATGCCGCCTATATTCGCGTGGGGGTCGGTGGCTGCGACATGGGATCGGGCTATCTGCTGCCGCGATTGATCGGATTGTCAGTGGCTTCGGAGCTGCTGCTGAGCGGCCGATTTATCGAGGCCGAAAGAGCAAAGGCGGTTGGATTGGTCAGCGACGTCGTGCCAGCCGATCAATTGCTGGCCACGGGCTTGGCCTATGCCGGCGACCTGCTGCGGACAGCGCCCATGGGCTTGCGCATGACAAAGCAGACGCTCAACTCGCTGATCGATGCGCCGGGCCTGGAGGCCGCGCTCGCGATGGAAGACCGTCAGCAGGTCATGCTGCTCGAAACGGCCGACCACCGCGAAGCCGTGGCGGCGTTCCGGGAAAAGCGGGAGCCGAGCTATAGCGATCTCTAGGATGGGACGCGAGCTTAGTGCTTCGCGCCGTGCTGACGACGCTCGAGGCGTTGGATCAGCGGTCCTTGAGCGATCGTCAGGGCGCGGACGACTCGCGTTGGCCGAAAGCAGCAGGGCCGCCCAGATAGGCGGGATAACCGAGCTCGCGTACGACGGCGTAGTCGGCCATGCGAAGCTGCTCAGCGGTCAAATCGAATGTCAGCGGGAGGACCGCCTGGCTCAGGCGCTGCATCAGTGCCAGCGCGGGCAGGCGCCGAGGATCCGGATCCGATTGGTCCAGCCAATAGCCCGCGCCTGCACTGCGCCGAAGCGCCGGCACGCTCGGCAAACCGGGACGCGTGAAACCGAGCGTTGCGAGGAGTTCGTCGCTGGGGCTTGCCTCCTCAAGCACCGATTTCATCGTGGTGACGAAATCTGCGATGAAGGCAGGTCGTTCGCCGGACTTTGCCATCCTATCATGATCGGTTCGACCGAGGAAAAGGGTCTGGATCATGTTGCGAGCTTCGGCTCGTTGGATCAGATGGGAGAAGATCGCCATTTCGCTGCGAATGGCGCCATCAAAACATTGCGGCAGGCCGAACTCGACGCAATCGAGGATCGCAAGGGGCGCTGGATAGTGCCCGAGCGTTTCCGCAAGCACGCGCTCGCGGACGGGGCCGAGAAGCTTGCTCACCTCGAGCGGCAACGGATCCTTCCAATCCGCGCGATCCCACGGTTGCTGAGCGGTCGGCGTCGAGAGCAGCCACGATTCCGCGGCCGCCACTTCCTCGCCAGGGGCGACGAGCGCGTCGACCAGCCCACCTTCCAGAGCTGCAGTGCCTGAGAGCCTTGCGCCCTCCAGAAGCACCGGGAGAGCGCGTTCGACGCCGATCAGCCGTGGCAGGCGCTGAGTACCGCCTCCGCCCGGCAACAGGCCGACCAGGGATTCAGGCAGGCCGAGCGCGGCCCGCGGATCGTTGGTCAGCACGCGGTAGTGCGTTCCGAGCGCGAGCTCGCAGCCACCGCCGAGGGCGAGCCCCGCGATTGCGGACGCGACGGGCTTGCCACAGCTTTCCAAGGCGCGGATGGCCAGGCTCAGGCGGAAGAAATGATCGTAAGCCGCATTGAACCGAGCGTGAGCAGGCTTCGCCATGATCATGTCGTAGGCGACGCCGAGTTCGGTGAGATCGGCGCCGGCGCAGAATGCGCTGCTCTTGCCGGATCGAACGACGACGCCTCGTACGTCGCTCTGCGCGAGCCAGCGGGCGAATGCGCCGAGCTCGACGATGGCGGCTTCCGAAAACACGTTCATCGTGCGGCCGGGCGCGTCGAATATGAAGTGAGCGAGGCCGCTGTCTTTCAATTCGAGCCGGAACTGTTCGAGCTCGGGCGGAGCCAGCGTCATGGAGTATTCCTTGTCCTTCTTGAGGGGAGCGAGGCGTACGGGGCGATCAAAATCCGACCCGGTCGCCACCCTTGAGCGAGAGGATCTCCCGAGCCTCGTCGGCGGTCGCCGCTTCCAGGCCAAGGCCTTCGATGATCTTGCGAACCTGACGCACCTGCGCCGCATTCGAGGTCGCGAGCTGACCGGCGCCGACCCACAAGCTGTCTTCGAGGCCGACACGGACGTGCCCGCCCATGGACGCAGCCATGGCCGCGACGGGCATCTGATTGCGACCTGCGCCAAGCACGGACCAGCGGTAGGAGTTTCCGAACAGACGGTCGGCCGTACGCTTCATGTGCATGACGTCGTCGGGATGCGCGCCGATGCCGCCGAGCAGGCCGAAGCAGGTCTGGATGAACAAGGGCGCCTGAACCAGACCCTCGGCGAAGAAGTAATGCAGATTGTAGAGATGGCTGGTGTCGTAACACTCGAACTCGTAGCGCGCTCCGGTCGCGTTCAACGTTTCAAGCGCATAGCGAATGTCCTTGAAGCTGTTTCGGAAGACCAGATCGTGGGAGCCTTCAAGCATGGCCGGCTCCCAGTCGTGCTTGAACTCCTTGTAGCGCTTCAGCATCGGGAAGAGCCCGAAATTCATCGAGCCCATATTCAAAGAAGCAACCTCAGGCCGCCACTTGGCCGCGGGACGAACGCGTTCCTCGACGGTCATGTACGGCGAGCCGCCCGTCGTGAGGTTCACGACCACGTTCGACGACTGCTTGATGACTCGCAGAAACGGCTCAAACGCTTCGGGGCTCTGATCTGGCCGGCCGTCCTCGGGATTGCGGGCATGCAGATGGACGATGGCGGCGCCGGCGTCGGCCGCCTCGAGGGCTGAGCTCGCGATCTGTTCTGCGGTCACCGGCAGATGCGGCGACATCGACGGCGTATGGATGGAGCCGGTGATGGCGCAACTGATGATGACTTTGTTCTTCGCCATGATGTGTATCCTCCCACTTAGAATCTGGACTCGAAGGCGGTCCAGCTGTTGGCCAAAGTCTGGCGGTGATGTCCGGCGGCAATCTTGATGAGGGCTTCGGCCCGGCCGCGATGAGAGAGTCCACGGAGGTCGGCCGCGCCGTTCTCGGTGACGATGATGTCGGTGTCCATGCGTCCGAGCGATACGGGGCCGGCACCGCCATTCGGTCCGACGATACGGCTGATGGTGCCACCAGCGGCAGTCGCCGGAAGTGCGATGATGCGTAGGCCACCGCCGCACCAGGCGCCGCGCGCGAAGTCCGAAGCGCCGCCCGGCCCCGAAGTGAGGCCTTGAGCCGTCATCTCGGCATAGACCTGGCCGAACAGGTCGACTTCGATCGCGGAATTGACCGCGACGAACCGATCAATGTCGGCGACGACCCTCGGACCATGGGTGTTGGAGACGGGCGTGAACGCGAAGGTGGGGCTTGAGACGGCGGAATAGAGCCGTTGCGAGCCGATGGCGACGCCGCCGGTCACAGCACAGCCGGAGACGAGGGCTCCTGCGTCGGCGAGATCGAGGACGGCATCTCCGATCAGTCCAGAATGGATTCTGATGTCGCGGTGGCGGGTCAAAGCGCGCAGGACAGCGGTCGGGATCTTTCCGAGTCCTGTCTGTACGGTCCCGCCGTTCGGAATAAATCCAGCGACATGGCTGGCGATGGTTTGGGCAACCGGGTCAGGCGTCCCCTCGCTGAAGCCGAGCAGCCGCTGTTCTGCCTCGATCACCGCGGTCAGCGCAGAGACAGGAATGCCGTGATGGCCATGCGTTCTCGGCATCAGCGGATTGATGTGCGCAATCCGAACGGGAATGCGAGGCCAGATGTCCGCAAGGAAATCCGCGATGGGACCGAAACTGCACATGCCGTTGTCATCGGGCGGAGCGACCATGAACAGCGCAGCGTCTATCTGCACGGTCCGCAAGCGCGCGAGGATGTCGCCATAGCAAAGAGGAAAGAATGACACCGCGCCGCCGGCAACCCTAAGCTCGGGCGTCATGAAGAATGTCTCGACCCGGCAGCGCGGATTGGCGAGATATGTCCGGGTGTTCAAACCGGGGACAAAGATGCCGGTGAACGTCATGGCCCCGAGGGCCTCGCCGGCGCGCATGACCGCGTCGGCGAGAAGAAGGGATTCTCCGGAACAGGCGACCACGAGGGTGCGCCCGTCCGGGGGCAGGACGGAGGCGAGCGAGGTGGGCTCAATGCGGCGAGGCGCCACGTTCGCTCTCCAGTCGATCACTTCGCGTATTTGTGGAAGTCGGGCTTGCGCTTCTCGTTGAACGCGCGGACGCCTTCCTTCGATTCCTCGGTCTCGTAGAACAGTTTCACGGAGTACAGCGAAGCCATGCTGATGCCGCGGATGTTCTCGCTGTCGGCATTGAACGACCGTTTGGCAAGAGCGAGCGCAGTGGGTGACCGCTCCGCAAGCGTGTCCGTCCAGACCTTGACGGCCGCGTCGAGTTCGACGGCCGGGACGACCTTGTTGACCAGGCCCATCTCGTAGGCTTGCTGCCCGCTATAGCGCTCGTTCAGATACCAGATCTCACGGGCGCGTTTGTCGCCGACGTGCCGGGCAAGCAGGGCGGTGCCCCAACCCGGATCGACCGATCCGACCTTCGGCCCGACCTGGCCAAAAATGGCAGTGTCCGCCGCGATGGTGAGATCGCACAGGGTTGCGAAAACGTTGCCGCCGCCGATGGCGAAGCCGTTCACGCGAGCGATCACCGGCTTCGGCACGTCGCGGATGATCGACTGGAACTCGTCGATGGGAAGACCGACGATGCCGCGGCCGTCATACTGCCCTTCATGCGCGCTTTGATCGCCACCCGTGCAGAAGGCCTTGTCGCCCGCGCCCGTCAGAACGATGCTCGATACGCCCTTGTCGTCGCCGGCAATCTGGAACGCGCGGATGAGCTCGTCGATCGTCTTGGCGCGGAAGGCGTTGTAGAGCTTGGGGCGATTGATGATGACCCAGGCGGCGCGGTCGCGCTTTTCGTAGATGATGTCTTCGAATGTCGGCAGATTGGTCATGGTTTCCTCTCTTGCGCGCACGAAGAGGCGCGCTGCTGGGTCGAAAGTCTTAATGGGAAGGACCGCGGTCGCGGTCAGATCATGTTCATGCCGCCGGCGACGGAGATGGTCTGTCCGGTCATGAAGCCAGCGTCATCGGAGGCGAGAAATGCGACGATACCCGCGTAATCCTCCGGCTCACCCATCCGCTTGAGCGGGATGCCGCGAACCATCGCGTCCTTCCACTTCACCGCCTGCTCGCCTTCGCCGAGAACGGCCGCCATCATCGGCGTATTGGTCGGGCCGGGGCAGACCGCGTTGAGGAGGACGCCCTTGCTGGCGAGCTCGCGCGCCACCGATTTGGTGAAGCTGATCAGGCCGCCTTTGCAGGCCGAGTAGACGGCCTCGTTGCTGGTGCCGACGCGGGCCGCATCCGACGCGATGTTGATGATGCGCCCGGCCCGACGTTCGACCATGAGCGGCGCAACGACGTGGTGGGTATTGAGCGGGCCAAGCATGTTGATGCGAATGATCTTGTCCCAGAGCGCCTGGTCAGTCGCGAGGAAGGGCATCGGCTTGTCCCAGCCGGCGTTGTTGACGAGGGCCCAGATCGGACCGAGTTCGGCTTCAACCTTGCCCACCGCATCCTTGACCGCCGCGTAATCGCCGACGTCGAGCTCGTAAGTCTTGACGGTGGTGCCAGCACCCGCCAGCTTGGCGGTCTCGGCGCCGGTTTCGGGCTTGAGGTCGAAAATGGCGACCTTACATCCTTCCTGCGCCAGGCGAAGGCTCAGCGCGCGGCCTATGCCTTGTCCGCCGCCCGTGACGATCGCTACCTTGTCCTTCAATCCACGCATCGTAAGTCTCCGTGTTTCATCCCATGAGGTCCAATTCGGCGCCTTCGGCCTCTTCGGCTTCACCGCCCAGCATCTCGAGCAGCGTATCCTTGAGCGTGCGCAGCGTATCCGCCGCCTGATTCAGTTGCTCCTCGGGTACGCGGCTAAGAATTTCAAGCTCGACCGCCTCGACGTGTTCGCGAATAGTGTTGACCATCTTTGCGCCGGCGCGGGTCAGATACACGCGTCGGGCGCGCCCATCATTTCGGTCGGCGCGACGTTCGATGAAGCCAGCAGCTTCCATGCGATCGAGCAGACCGCCGATCGCCACTTTTGTCAGATCAAGATCTGCTGCAAGGGCAGTTTGCGTCATGCCATCACGCCGCGAAAGGAAGGCGAGCACCCACCATTGAGAACGGGTGATGCCGAGTGGCTTCAGCGACCTGTCGACGACGACCCGTCGCAGACGCGAGACGTCGTGAATGAGGAAGCCGAAGCGGAGACTTGAATTGAGATCTCTAGCCATCGAAGGTCCTTACGGATGCGACCGCCCTTGGTCGAGTTCCGGGGCGGCGCGCGATTCCGTCGTCATTCGCGCCGTGCCCTCGATTTTGGGCGGTCCTTGAACATTTCCCTCGCGATGATGGTCTTCATCACCTCGATCGATCCGCCGGCGATCTTGACGACGCGTGCGTCGGCATAAGCCCGGCAAATCGGATATTCCCACATATAGCCCCATCCGCCGAAAAGCTGCAGGCATTTGTCGACCGTCTCGCAGTGCAGCTCCGACGTGACCATCTTGGCCATGGCGGCGTCCACGGCGTCCAGCTTTCCAGAGATGAACAGGTCGATGCATCGGTCGGTGAACACCCTGGCCATGGTGGCCCGGGCCTTCAGATCGGCGAGAACGAACTGGGTGTTTTGGAAATCGGCGATGGTCTGGCCGAATGCCTTGCGTTCGGTCGTGTAGTCGACCGTCCATCCGATCACGGTTTCGGTGACCGTTGCGGAGCGGATCGCCTGGGCGAGTCGTTCCTGCGCCAGCTTGGTCATCATGTGCTGAAAGCCGCGGCCTTCCGAGCCGAGCATGTTGGCCGGGGGAACCCGAACGTTGTCGAAGAATAGCTCGGACGTGTCCTGGGCTTTCATGCCGAGCTTTTCGAGATTGCGTCCGCGCTGGAAGCCCTCGCGATTCGATTCCACGAGGAACAGCGTAATCCCGTTCGCGCCGGCGGACGTATCGGTCTTGGTTGCCAGGACGATCACGTCGCAGAGTTGGCCGTTGGAAATGAAGACTTTCTGGCCGTTGATCACGTACTCGTTGCCGTCACGTACGGCCTGGGTACGGACCGCCTTAAGATCGCTGCCAGCGTGCGGCTCGGTCATGCCCAATGAACCGATGGCTTCGCCTCGGACCATCTTGGGCAGCCAGTGGCGCTTCTGTTCGTCGGTGCCGAACGAGAGGATGTAGGTCGCGACGAGATCGGTATGGATGAGGAAGCCGGGACCGCTCGCCCCGACGCGCCACAATTCCTCGAACACGACGACGTCGAATAGGTAGTCGAGGCCGGCGCCGCCGAACTCTTCAGGCACCGTGCAGCAGAGGAGGCCAGCCGCGCCAGCCTTCAGCCAGAGGTCCCGAGGTACGATGCCGTCTTCCTCCCACTTGGCGTGGAACGGCACGATCTCCTTCTCGACGAAACGACGAACCGTCGCGCGCCAGATCTCATGTTCTTCGCGAAAAATGGAGCGCTCGATCATTGGTGCTCTGCCCGCCTGCCTGTCTCTGTCTTAGGCCCGTTGTGACTTGTCGCGCTCGGTCGACTTGACGATCGCATCACGCGCGGCCTTCCACTGCTCGTCGGTGAGCACCGACAGGTCGGCGAACGTCCCAGGTCCGGCGAGATGTTGACCGCCATCGATCGCGATTGTTTGCCCGGTCAGGTATTCGCAGGCGTCCGACATCAGAAAGATGATGAGGCTTTGCAGTTCGCGCATCTGGCCGAACCGGCGCATCGGAACGGTATCGGCACTGGTCGCGCTGGATTTGGTGTCAGGTAACGGATTGAGCTTTTCCCAGGCGCTCTCGGTTGGAAACGGTCCCGGCGCGGTGGCGTTGAGCCGGATGCCGTAAGGGCCCCATTCCACCGCAAGGGACATCGTCATCGCGTGCAACGCGGTTTTCGCCATTGCGGAGGGAACGACGAAGGCCGATCCGGTCCAGACCCAGGTTACGAGATTGCTGACCACGGAGCCTTTGAGGCCGCCTGCGATCCATCGCTTGCCGGCCGCCAAGGTGACGTGGAAGCTGCCGTCCATGACGGTGGAGGTGACGGCGCGAAATCCGCGCGGGCTGAGTTCCTTGGTCGGTGCGATGAAATTGGCGGCAGCGTTGTTGAGGAGACCGGTGAGGGGGCCGACGCTCCAGATGGCCTCCATCGTCTGGTCGACCTGGTCGGCATCGCGGATGTCGCAAACGTGCGTGTAAACCTTTGCCTTGTCCGAAGACGCGATCTCGCGGGCCGCGGCTTCCAGCACCTGGGCGCGTCGCCCGCAGATGTGAACGGTGGCTCCCCGGTCCGCCAGCGCCTTGCTGATCTCCTTGCCGAGACCGCTGCCCCCGCCGGTAACCAGGATCGACTTCCCCGCCAACGCATCCGGCCGAAAGATATCTATGCTCATAATAGGGCAAAGCCTCCATTCATGGCCTTTTTTGACGTTGGCCCGAAAAATTCGTAAACCTATTTACAAGATTGGGCATTGCTGTCAAGTTGCGCGCCTACCAACGAGGGACGGAAATTGCCCACTACGCCAAGTCAATCTCGGACTGGGCGCTTCGTTGCCGCAGTTGGAGCTTATGCCCCGCTGCTGCGGCTGGAGCGCGCCGCTGCCGGTAAAGCTCTCAAATTTTCGGGATTGGGCGGCAGGCCGTCCGGTCGGCGTGCCGTTGCCGGGTGGGACGAAGACGCGTTGACGCTCGCCGTCGAGGCGGCGCGTGGATTGCCGCGGCCTCAGGCCGTGATTTTCGCATCGACCTCCGCGCCGTTTATCGAGCGATCGCAGGCGACTCTGCTCGTCGACGCTCTCGCGCTGGATCCAGCCGTACGCACGGGCGACGTGGCCGGCTCGCGCCGATGTGCGGTTTCGGCGCTTCGCGATGCCTTGCTGGGGAACGGCGATACGCTCATCGCAGCCGGGGAGAAGCGACCGGCGATGGCCGGGAGCGTGCAGCATTTGTCCGACGGCGATGGGGGAGCGGCCGCTTTCGTTTCCAACCGCGGCGCCGCGCAATTGCTCGGTCACGCGAGCCTGTCGTATGACCTCGTTGATATCTACGCGTCCCGCGAACGTCCGCAATCGTACGCGTATGAGGAGCGATTCGTCCGCGATACCGCAATTGGGAAAGTGATCGCGCCGACGATCGAGGCCGCCTGCGCTGCGGCGGGGGTCGCGCCCTCGGAGATCGCGCGCGCAGCGGTGCACGAGCCGCTCGCAGGATGCTGGCGCGAGATTTCGCGGTTGACGGGGGTGACTGCTCCGAATGCCGCGGCTGATCTGGCGCAAGCCGTGGGTGATCTCGGAGCGGCGCACGCGCTGTTCGCGTTTGCCGTGGCTTGCGCGGGCGCGCGCGAGGGAGATCTCGTCCTGCTGGCCGGGTTCGGCAGTGGTTGCGATGCGATGGTGTTCCAGCTCACGGGCGAGATGCCGGGCGCGCGCGAAGCGGCGGCGCTGCTGAGCGAAGGGGTGGCATTCGATGACTACATGCGCTTCCTGAGCTTGACGGGGGCCGTCCAGCTCGATTGGGGCGTACGATCCGAGTTCGAGCAGAAGGCCCAGGCGACGGTGCTGGAGCGTTACGGCCGCGACATGATCGGCTTCGTCGGCGGCCGCGACGCCGAGGGCAATGTCCAGTTTCCGAAGAGCCGCTTTCCGGTACGGCCGGACGCTGCGGCTCCCGAACAGTTCGAGGACGTTCGACTGGCGGACTGTACTGCCAGGATCGTCTCGGTGACCGCTGACCGGCTCAACTTCACGCCTGATCCACCATTCTGGTTCGGGCTCGTGCAGTTCGACAACGGTGCGCGCGTGATGATGGAGTTCACGGACGGGGACGGCCGCGGCTTTTCGGTCGGAGACACGGTGCGGCCGCTGTTGCGCATCAAGTCGCGCGACGCCCGGCGCGGGTTCAGGACGTATTTCTGGAAGGCGGCTCCCGCGGACCGTCCCAGCATCGAGGGATAGATATGGCCACGGGCATCAAGGACAAGGTCGCCGTCATCGGCATGGGCTGCACGTCGTTCGGGGAGCACTGGAACAAGGGCCCCGAGGACCTGATGGTCGACGCCTTTGTCGAGGCGATTGCCGACGCCGGCATCGAGAAGAGTCAGATCGAGGCTGCCTGGATGGGCAACGCTCTCGATGACATCAACGTCGGCAACAGCGCCTTGCCGCTCGCGCACGCGCTTCGCCTGCGCGGCATACCCGTGTCGCGGGTCGAGAACATGTGCGCCACGGGCTCGGAAGCGTTGCGTGCGGCGAGCTACGCCGTAGCCGCCGGCGCGGTCGACATCGCGCTTGCGGTCGGGGTCGAGAAGCTCAAGGACACGGGCTATGGCGGGCTGCCGCTCCGGACCAAGGGCCTCGCCAACGATCTGTGGATGCCCTACGGCTCGGCGCCGGGATCATTCGCGCAGTTGGCCGGTGCCTATGCGGCGCGTCACGGTATCGACAAATCCGATCTAAAGCGGGCGATGGCTCACGTGAGCTGGAAGAGCCACCAGAACGCGGCCCTGAACCCGAAGGCGCATCTGCGCAAGGCGGTCGACGTGGAGACCATCCTCAAGGCGCCGATGATCGCCGATCCGCTGGGGCTGTTCGATTGCTGCGGCGTGTCGGACGGCGCAGCCTGCGCCATCGTGACGACGCCTGACATCGCGAAGGGGCTGGGCATCGCCAATCCCGTCACCGTCAAGGCAATCCAATTGTGCGCCAGCCATGGTTGGGAGCTCCAGTATGGCGAATGGGACGGAAGCTACGTCGCAAACACGCGGCAGGCTGCGAAGCGCGCTTATACCGAAGCGGGCGTCGAAGCGCCGCGGCGCGATCTATCGGTCACCGAGGTGCATGACTGCTTCTCGATCACCGAGCTCGTCACGATGGAGGATCTGAATCTCTCCGACGAGGGGCGGGCGCCATTCGACATTCTGGATGGTCGATTCGATCGCGAGGGTGTGCAGCCCTGTCAGATTGACGGCGGACTCAAGTGTTTCGGTCACCCCGTCGGCGCCTCCGGCCTCCGGATGGCTTACGAGGTCTACACCCAATTGCTTGGGCGCGCCGGAGATCGGCAGCGCGGCACGGTCGATCTCGGATTGGTGCACAATCTCGGAGGGGCTCCCTTCAACAGCATCGCGGCGGTCTCGATTCTCGGGCGCCTGCATTAGGAGGAACCGCAAGTGGCGGGGAAATATTTCGAGCAGTTCGAAATCGGCCAGAAGTTCGTTCATGAGGTGCGGCGTACGGTTACCGATATGGACAACATCCTGTTCTCGACGTTGACGCACAATCCTGCGGCGATCCACATCGACCACGAATACGCGAAAACCACCGAATTCGGACGTCCACTGATCAATTCGATCTTCACCCTGGGCCTGGTCGTCGGCCTGTCGGTGCAGGAGACTACGCTGGGAACGACCGTCGGCAATCTTGGCTGGGAGGAAGTCGCCTTTCCGAAACCTGTCTTTGCCGGCGACACCATCCGCGCGGAGACGACGGTGGTCGCCCTGCGCGACAGCAAGTCGAGGCCTCAGCAGGGCATCGTGACCTTCGAGCATCGCGGCTATAACCAGCGGAACGAACTCATTGCGACCTGCAAGCGGGCCGCGCTCATGTTGCGAGTGCCCCGACAATGAGGCTGCGTTCACTATTGTTCGTACCCGGCGATTCCGAACGTAAATTTGCCCGCGGGCGGGAGTCAGGCGCTGACGCCCTGATCCTCGATCTCGAGGACTCCGTGGCGCCTCCCCAGAAGGCAGCGGCTCGAGGTCATGTGGGCCAGCTTCTCGAAGGCCAGGCGTCCCGTGACTGGGCGTTCTTCGTACGCGTCAACGCGCTCGATACCGGCTTGACGCTCGACGACATGGCCGCGGTGGTCAAACCCGGGCTGGACGGGCTGCTGATCCCAAAGGCCAACGGTGCCGCGGACATCGAGCGCATCGCTTATTACCTCGATGCCCTCGAAGTGCGGTCCGGCATGGAGCGCGGTTCGGTGCGGATTGCCGTGGTTTGTACCGAGACCCCGCGGGCAATGTTTGCGCTGGGCTCCTACGCGCCAGCACACCCGCGGCTCGCGGCGCTGACTTGGGGCGCAGAAGATCTGTCTGCGGTGATCGGTGGGACCGACAACAAGGAAAGCGACGGGAGCTGGACCTGGCCGTATCAGGTGGCAAGGACGCAATGCCTGTTCGCCGCGGCCGCAGCGGAGGTCGCGCCGATCGATACGCTGTTTGCGGACTTCAGGGATTCGGAAGGGCTCGAGCGCGATTGCCGTCGCTCGCGACGAGACGGCTTCGTCGGGCGCGTGGCGATTCACCCCGACCAGGTTCCTGTGATCAACCGGTGTTTTGCGCCGTCCGAGGCCGAGATTGCGCAGGCGCGCAAGATTATCGCGGCGTTCGAAGCCAATCCCGGTGCCGGAACGCTCGGGATCGACGGCAAGATGTACGACATTCCCCACCTGAAGGCCGCGCGAAAGACGCTGGCTTCTCTCTAGGTTCAGCTGGTTTGCGAAGAGCATATGCCCATGACGGAAGTGAGACCCTTACCGACGGACGACGAACGAAATGCGATCCGCGAGGGCGTGCGCGCGGTCGTCACCCGGTTCGATGACGAGTACTGGCTCGCACGCGACGAGGACGGCAAGTTCCCGCATGAATTCCATCGCGCCATGGCCGAGGCCGGTTGGCTGGGCATTACGATGCCCGAGGCGTACGGCGGATCCGGGCTTGGTGTCACTGAAGCCGCCATCATGATGCATGAGGTGGCGAGCCATGGCGGCGGGATGGCGGCGGCATCGACCGTTCACATCAATCTCTTCGGACCACACCCGATCGTGGTGAAAGGCACGCCCGAGCAAAAGGCCCGTTGGGTACCGCAGCTGATCGCCGGCAGGGACCAGTGCTGCTTCGGCTTCACCGAGCCGGACGCTGGGTTGAACACGACGCGGATCAAGACTTTCGCCGAGAAGGTCAAGGGCGGCTACATCGTGCGTGGCCAGAAGGTGTGGACGTCGACGGCACAGGTCGCCAACAAGATCATGCTGCTGACGCGCACCACGAAATACGAGGATTGTGCGCGGCCGACCGACGGCATCACGATCTTCTACACGGATCTGGATCGCAGCAAGATCGATGTCCAGCGCATTCCCAAGATGGCGCGCAAAGCCGTGGATTCGAATGCGATCTTCATCGACGGGTTGTTCATTCCCGAAGAGGACAGGATCGGCGAGGAAGGCAAGGGCTTCTCGTATATCCTTCATAGCCTCAACCCGGAACGCGTGCTGATCGCCTCGGAGGCTATCGGGATCGGACAGGATGCATTGCGCAGGGCGACCCGCTATGCCCAGGAGCGCGTCGTGTTCGACCGGCCGATCGGGCAGAACCAGAGCATCCAGCATCCGCTGGCCGAGAATTGGATGTATCTCGAATCCGCGTGGCTGATGGCGGTCAAGGCGGCTGAGCTTTACGACCAGGGACTGCCGTGCGGAGCCGAAGCGAATTCGGCGAAGTTCCTCGGCGCCCGCGCCGGGCACGACGCCGCCTGGCAGGCGGTCATGACCCATGGCGGCTTCGGCTATGCCAAGGAATATCACGTCGAGCGGCTCTATCGCGAGGTCTCGCTCACGCGGCTCGCGCCGATCACCGAACAGCTCATCCTCTCGTTCGTGGCCGAGAAGGTTCTTGGCCTGCCAAAAAGCTATTGAGGTGCACACTATGGGAATTATGGACGGAAAGGTCGCACTGGTCACGGGCGCGGGCCGTGGGGTCGGACGAGGCATCGCGTTGGCGTTCGCCAAAGCGGGGGCGGCCGTGGTGGTCAACGATCTCGGGGTCAATCTTGCAGGCGAGGCCGGCGAGAGCACGCCGGCCAAGGAGGTGGCTGACGAGATCAATGCGGCCGGGGGCCGGGCCGTCGCCAACACGGACAGCGTCACAAGTGCGAAGGGCGCTCAATCCATGGTGCAGATGGCGATCGACACGTTCGGCCGGATCGATGCTGTCGTGAACAATGCCGGGAATCTGCGCGATGGACTGTTTCACAAGATGACGGAGGAGGAGTTCGAATCCGTCATCAGCGTTCATCTGCGGGGCAGCTTCCACGTCAGCCGCGCCGCGGCGCCGTTCTTCAAGACCCAGGCTTCAGGTGCTTACGTTCACATGACGTCGACATCCGGGCTGGTCGGCAATTTCGGGCAAGCCAACTACGCGGCGGCCAAGCTGGGCATCGTCGGCCTGTCGAAATCAATTGCTCTCGACATGCAGCGCTTCAACGTCCGTTCGAATGCCGTCGCGCCATTCGCATGGACCCGCATGATCGATTCCATTCCAACCAATACGCCGGAGCAGCAACGGCGCGTCGACGGCCTGAAGAAGCTGGTGCCGGAGAAGATCGCGCCGTTCGTGGTCGCGCTCGCAAGCGATGCGGCGGCACATGTCACCGGACAGATCTTCGGGGTCAGGAACAACGAGATCTACCTGTTCTCGCAGCCGCGTCCCGTCCGCACCGCGCACACGGCAGAGGGGTGGACGCCGGAGACGGTGATCGACCGAGTGTTTCCGATGTTTGCGAACGATCTCTATCCGCTGCATCGCTCGGCCGACATCTTCACTTGGGATCCCGTCTGATGAACGTGGAAGCCCGCGCGCGGGAGAAAAGCAGCGTGAAGTCCAATCGGGATGTCGCAAAGCGGTTGCGCAGCGGCCTGAAGATCCCTGTCATGGCTGCACCGATGTTCATCGCGTCAACCCCCGATCTTGTGATCGCGCAATGTCGTTCTGGCATCATCGGCTCCATCCCGGCGCTGAATGCGCGCACCAGCGCAGAGCTTGACAATGACCTGACACGGATCGAGCAGGGGCTGGAAGGATGTCAGATTCCCTATGCGGTCAATCTGGTGGCGCACAAGTCGAATGACAGGCTCGACGCCGATCTGGAACTGACGATCAAGCATCGGGTGCCGATCGTGGTTCTGGCGCTGGCGGCAAGTGCGAAGATCGTGGATGCCATTCACGGCTACGGCGGCATCGTGCTCAACGATGTGATCAATGATCGCCAGGCGCGCAAATGTGCAGATATCGGGGTTGATGGCATCATCGCCGTCGCGACCGGCGCCGGTGGTCACACCGGCAATGTGTCTCCATTTGCGCTGATGGCGGAGATCCGCGAATGGTGGCACGGGCTCTTGATCCTCTCGGGCTGTATCGCCACGGGAAGCGCCATATTGGCAGCTGAGGCGCTCGGGGCGGATCTGGCCTATGTCGGTTCGCCCTTCCTGGCCTCGACCGAGGCCAACACGGAGCCGGCTTTCAAGCAGATGATCGTGGATTGCGCGGCCAAAGATGTCGTGATCGCCAATTGCTTCACGGGGGCCAATGCGTCCTTCTTGCTGCCCTCCGTGACAGCCAACGGACTGGACCCCGCATCGTTGTGGCGCCCGGATCGCGGGGCAGTTGACATCTCGGGCGGTGGATCCGATCGGAAAGCCTGGCGCGATATCTGGAGCGCGGGGCAGGGCATTGGCGCGGTCAAACGGGTCGAACCTGCTGCCGACTTCATTGCATGGCTGGCCGACGATTACGCTCGGGCGCGGCGCGCGATTGCCGCAGTGTAGCGCTCTGCGCTGCCCCTGGGAGCCCCGGAATGGAAGACGGCAGAGCGGGGAGCCGCTTTGCCTGATCCTTTGATTGCGGCTGGCTGGTTCGCGCCGTCAGATCGGCGGATGCTGCTGCACCTCGGCGTACTTCTCGTAGCCCTTGCCGACGCCGTACTCGATGATGCCGTATCCGACCTCGTCGCCATCGACGACTTCGATCACGTGGTCGGAAAGTGTGCGCACCAGCCGCCGCGTGTCCGGGTCAGCTAGGGTCCAGACATCGTGCTCCGAGTAGAATTTGCCCTTGTCGTCGCCGTGGAACCAGCCGCGCAGGCCGCCGTACAAGCCCCCCTTGAGGAAGTAGCGTGCCGGCAACGTGCGGACCTCCACCTTCCGGTGGGTTCCATCCGAGAACACGGCGTCGAACACGGCGCGCTCGACCGTTTGGCCGTGAGGATCGTTGGCCCAGACGACGTCGTGAGCGATTCCAGCCAATTTCCGCGTCGTCCTCGACCGCTCGCCGATGGTCGTCACCTCCTCGCCGGAGATGTAGATGAGGTCGCCGGGGGCGCGCTCCTTAAAGAACAGGTGCAGGCCGCGGTTGGCGAATTGCGCCGTCGTCCAGCAGTAGAAGAAAGGCGGATAGAACGTGACGGGCGGGCTCGTCTCGTCGGTGCGCATCTCGCCGCGAATTCCCCAGGAATGATCACGTTGACCGAGCCAGCGCGCGGCCTCGATGTCACGGCGCTTGCCGTCGACCGCGATCCAGCCGCGGTAGGCGCCGAGCTGTTGGGCGCGCGCCATGTGCTCCGTAACCCGGCCATTACGACGACGGAAATGCTCTTCTTCCTCGTGAGGGTTCATTGTGGCGACGAATTCGATGTCGAACGCGAGGCTGGACTCGTTCGGCTCGAGCAGAAGGCGATGGCGTCGCAGCCCTTCGAGGATCTGGATGTGGAGGGGGCCGATCGAGGTGGTGAGCGGATTCGGCCGCATCCTGCGGGAGACCCTGAAGTTGTGCTGCCGGCCGTCGACGGTAACGCCAGCGAAGCCGTCCATCACGTTGCGGTTCGGGTGCCAGCCGAGCCCGACATCGAAGATGAAATCGCCGTCCGGCTTCGGGTGACCGGTGTACCAGTAGCGCTCCATCCAGCTCGGATCGCTGTTCATGACGTGGTCGAACGTCGTGGGAAGCTGGTGCCCGATAAAGTCGTCTTGAGCTGATAGCATGCGGGTATTCCTCTTCAGTCTTCGCGGCCCCGCGAAATCTCGGTGAACATCGGTTTGGCGCTGGTTTCGATGTCCCACTTGAGCTGGCGGTGGAGATAGTCGTCCAGGATGGTCTCCACTTGAGCCACGACGCCGGCGGGCAGGCTGTCGCGGCGTTCGGCCAGCCAGTCGATCATGTGGCAGAGCTGCTCATCACCGGCGTTGCGCCTGGCCTCCAGCGCGCCTTCATCCGGCAGATCGGGGATGTTCGTGACACCCGGCAAAGGCGCGCCGGGTAATTCGCCCGCCATGGCCTGAAGTTCCTTGCTGGCCTTGCTGAAAGCGATCAGCTGCTCCTGGAAGAAGCGGTTCGACCAGCTGGCGCGGCGCTGGATGCTGTTGAGCATGTAGATGATGCCGATAGCCTGGCCGCGCGCGAACTCCCCTTCGAGGTTGGGAAGGACTTCACGCCGCAAGGTGGCGATCATCCCGTCGATCAGCCTGGGAAGCGAGTTGTTCACGAGCTGCGCTCCATGATCTTGGCGATCTGGCGAAATACCGGGCCGATTTGCGTCGCCATCGCGGGCATCCGCATGTCGTTGAACAGGCCATCCTCGAAGCACCGCGCCGCCGCCATGTGGGTGAGGGCGAGCTTGAGCAGCGAGAACACGATATAGAAGTGAAGCGCCGCGCGGTCGATCTTGTAGCCCACTTTGTCCTGGTAGCGCGTCAGGAAGGCGTCCTCGTCGGCGAGGGCGCAGACCATGCGGGTGCCGCCGCGATATTGCGGCAAAAACGCCCAGCCAAGGTCCTCGGTCGGGTCCCCGAGATGGACCAGTTCCCAATCGAGAATGGCGGAAATCCGCTGATCCTGTTCCAGGAAGTTTCCCAGCCGATAGTCGCCATGGACAAGGGTGACGCGGGGAGCCCGCGGCTTGTTGCGGCGCAGCCAAGCGAAGGTTCGATGTGCCATCGGGTGCGCGCGCAGGGCCCAGCGCTGGAACCGCTCCCACCAGAAGTCCAGTTGACGATCGGCGGCGTTGTCCACGGTAATGCTAGGGTCCCACTGCTCCAGCTCGGTGCGCCTCCAATCGAAATTGTGGAGCGCGGCGAGGGAATCGATGAAGTCCGCTGCGAGGCTCTCGCGACGGGCATCATTCATGGCGCCATCGCCACCGCCCCAGGGGAGCGGCGTATCGCCGGCGACGCGCTCACAGAAGAAGAACGGAGCGCCGAGGATGGAATGATCATCGCTGGCCGCGAACGCCCGGGGCACGGGCACGCCGCTGCCCTCCAGCGCGGATAACGATTGGAATTCCGGCATCGCGCTGTAAGGCGCGAAAAGGCCGTAGGGAGGACCGATGCGCAGGATCATGTCGTCGGCGCGCGGATGCCCGCGCAGCTTGACGCCGTAGGTGATCCACGAAAAGCCGGCGGGAAATTTCTGAAGCCGCTCGATGACGATGGGACGCCCCGCGTCCTTGCTAAGAAAATCGCCGATCGCAGTCTGCAGGGCCAATGGATCCTCGAACGGCGCGAGACCACGTTGTGCTGTCTGCGCCGAGCGTCCCGCCGGACGTTGAATATCTTCCTGCTGCCGCGTCACGGCCTGGTCCATGCTCCCTCAAGGGTCCGGGATGAAAGACGACCGATGCGCCGTCTGCCGAGACTTATGATAAACTAGCACACCAAATTGTCCAGCCTGACATCGGGTCGCAATGTTCGCCGGTTGCGGCTGCATTTTGCACAGTCGCCCCAATGGCTTTGCGCGGCGAAAAAAGAGCTTGGCACGATGCGCGAGAAAAAGGTAATGTAGTTTACCAAACAAGCAAGATGTCGGGTATGGGGAGGCAGCGATGAAGCTCACCGCATTTGAGTTCGCAATCAAGGACGGCGTTGCGCATATTACCTTGAATCAAGCCGAGCGCGGCAACCTGCTGGACGGACAGTTCGCCGAGGATTTGAACAGGCTTGCGACGGAATGCACGGTCAATCCGGACGTCAGGTCCGTGCTCATCGATGCCAAGGGCCGCTTTTTCAGCGTGGGGGGAGATCTCAACTCGCTGGCGCGCGACCGGCATCATCTGGCGAATTTCGTGTCGACTGCAACGGCCGACCTGCACATGGCGATTTCGCGCTTTGCGCGGATGAACGCACCTGTCGTCATGGCGGTCCATGCCCTCGCCGCGGGCGGAGCTGTGGCGCTGGTCGCAGGCGCGGATTTCGTGCTGGCATCGCCAGCGGCGAAGTTCTACGCAGCCTTCGCTGGGATCGGCATCGTAAGCGACAGCGGCGGCTCATACTATCTGCCGCGGCGCATGGGCAGCCGGCGGGCGTCGCAATTCCTGATGCTGAACGAGACGCTCTCGGCCGACGAAGCCGCCGCGGCGGGATTGATCAACCGGGTCGTTGCCGCTGAGTCGCTCAACGACGAGGCGTGGGCGCTGGCCAGGCTATTGGCGGCCGGCCCGACGCTGGCCTATGGCGAGATCAAGAACCTTCTGATCAGCAGCGAGACCGAGGGCTTGGAAGGACAGCTCGAGAACGAGGCGAGGGCCATGGCGCGCATCACTCGGACCGAGGATGCGTGGAATGCCATGCAGGCGGTTCTCGGCAAGAGGAAGCCGACTTTCGAGGCGCGTTAGGGCAATCGGCTCTTCTATCGAAGTCTGTTGAGTTGACCGGAAGGACCAGATCGAATGCTGCTCAATGAGGATCAACTGGCAATTCGCGACCTGGCACGCCGTTTCGCGCGGCAGCGGCTTGCTCCGAGCTATCAGGCCCGCGAACGAGCGGCAGTCATGGATCGCGATCTCGTCAGGGAGCTGGGTGACCTCGGCCTGCTAGGAGTTGATTTGCCCGAGGAGTTCGGCGGTCTGGCGGCACCGGGCGTTACCGCGGGCGTGATCGCCGAGGAGCTGGCCTACGGCGATTTCAACATCAGCACCGTGCAGGTCAACGTCTCGCTGCTGGGTGCCATCCTCGCCAACAGCGGTTCCCCGGATCTCGTGCAGGAATGGCTGCCACGCATGATCAGCGGCGAGAAGCTGCTCGGCATTTGCGTCACCGAGCCGGGCGGCGGGTCGGACGCGGGCAATATGAAATTGCGCTGCCGCCGCGAAGGCAATCACTACGTCCTGAACGGTGAAAAGACCTCGATCACCTTCGCCGATTGCGCCGACGCCTTCATCGTCTTCGCGCGCACCGGCACGGCCGAAAGCGGCGCCGGCGGCATCACGGCGATGGTCGTTTCGGCGGACAGCCCGGGTCTGTCGCGTACGCGGTTCAACGACGTCGGAAGCCGGATCATCGGCCGGGGGTCGGTGTTCTTCGACAATGTCCGTGTCCCCGTGGCCGACCGTCTCGGCGCGGAGAACCAGGGCTTTACTCATGTGATGCGCGGGTTCGACTATAGTCGCGCGCTGATCGCGCTGGAATGCATCGGCTGCGCGCAGGCATCCCTTGACGAAGCCTGGGAGTACACGAAGACGCGCAACGCCTTCAACGCGCCGATCGCCCAGTACCAGGGCGTGACGTTTCCGCTCGTCGAATATGAAAGCCAGTTGGCCGCGATCCGGCAATTGTCCTATCACGCGATCGCGCTGCGCGATGCCGGGCAGCCTCACACCGCGGAGGCGGCGATGGTGAAATGGATGGGTCCGAAGACCGCTTTCGACACCATCCATCAGTGCCTGCTGACCTTCGGCCACTACGGCTGGACACTGGAATCACCGCATCAGCAACGCATGCGCGACGTGATGGGGCTGGAGATCGGGGACGGCACCGCGGGCATCATGAAGCTGATTGTCGCCCGCGAACGCATCGGACGCGCCGCCGTGCAATACGCCAAGCGATAACACCGATAAAACGGGTCTTGGAGGCAGAGCCTTCCCGGGCCCGATATCCGGGAGGTAGGCGAGATGACGCGGACCGTGAACCTGCAGATGCGGCTCGTTACCCGTCCGAGGGGAGTGCCGCAGCTGGCGGATTTCGCGCTGGTGCGCGAGCCGGTCAGGCGCCCGGCGGACGGCGAGATCCTCGTGCGCAACCATTATCTGTCGGTTGATCCGGCGCAACGCGGATGGGCCAATGATGAAGGCAACTACAGCGCACCTGTGCCGCTCGATACGCCGATGCGCGCGCTCGCGGTCGGCGAGGTCGTCGAGAGCCGCAGTCCCGGCATCGGAGAGGGCGACTTCCTGTACGGATGGTTCGGGTGGCAGTCACATTGCACGACGACGCCCGATGCGATCCTGCGGCGGGTGACGCCGTCGGCGCTGCCGCTCAGCGCAAATCTCAGCCTGCTCGGCATAAACGGCCTGACGGCCTATCTCGCGTTCAACGGTCTCGGCAGGCCGCAGCCGGGCGAACATGTGCTGGTGTCGACGGCGGCCGGCAGCGTCGGCAGTTTCGTCGGGCAACTGGCCCGACTTGCCGGGTGCAGGGCAGTCGGTCTGACCAGCTCGGCGGAGAAGGCGGCGCTTGCGCGGGAGCGGTACGGCTATGCCGACATGATCGACTACCGCAGCGAGAACGATCTGACGGCGGCCATTCGCCGCGCGTGCCCTGACGGCAACGACATCTTCTTCGACAACACCGGTGGCGCAATCGCCGATGCGGCCATTCGATCGATGCGCAGGAGCGGGCGGATGATTCAGTGCGGCACGGCATCGATCGCGTCCTGGTCGCCGCCGCCGACGGGTTTGCGTCCCGAACGCGAGGTGCTGACACGTCGCCTGCATTGGGCGGGATTCATAATCTTCGATCATGTCGCGGCCTTTCCAGAGGCCGCCGACGAACTGACGCGCCTCGCCTTGAGCGGCGCCCTCGTCTACGACGAGGATGTTCTTCTTGGGCTGGAACAGGCGCCGGCAGCATTGGCGGGCCTGTATGAAGGCAGAAACCGCGGCAAGCCGATCATTCGGCTCGAAGCCGCGACGTAGCGTCGGAGAGGATCGATGAAGGTCTTAGTGCCGGTTAAGCGGGTGGTCGATTACAACGTCAAGGTCCGCGTTAAGGGCGATGGATCGGGCGTTGAACTCGCCAACGTCAAAATGTCCATGAATCCGTTCGATGAAATCGCAGTCGAGGAAGCGCTGCGCCTGAAGGAAGACGGCAAGGCGACCGAGGTCGTGGTGGTCTCGATTGGACCTGCGCAGGCGTCGGAGACGATCCGCACGGGTCTTGCCATGGGCGCCGACCGCGGCATCCTGGTGAAGGCCGAGGGCAGTGTGGAGCCGCTCGCAGTTGCCAAGATCCTGAAGAAGGTTGCTGAAGAAGAGCAGCCGGGCCTGATCATCCTCGGCAAGCAGGCGATCGACGACGACAGCAACCAGACCGGCCAGATGCTGGCCGCGCTGCTCGGCTGGTCGCAGGCGACCTTTGCCTCGAAGCTCGAGGTCGACGGTTCTGATTTCAAGGTCACCCGCGAAGTCGACGGCGGCCTCCAGACCGTCAAGCTGAAGGGACCGGCGATCGTCACAACCGACCTCCGCCTCAACGAGCCGCGCTATGCCTCGCTGCCCAACATCATGAAGGCCAAGAAGAAGCCGATCGCGGAGAAGACCGTCGCCGATTACGGCGTCGACGTCGCCGCGCGCCTCGAGGTTCTGAAGACGGCTGAGCCCGCAGGGCGCAAGGCCGGCGTCAAGGTCAAGGACGTCGCCGAGCTGGTGTCGAAACTCAAGAACGAAGCCGGGGTGCTCTGATGACGACGCTTCTGATTGCCGAACACGACAATGCGTCGCTCAAGGACGCCACCAACAAGGCCCTGACCGCAGCTAGCGCGCTCGGCGCGGATGTCGAGGTGCTGGTCGCCGGCCAGAACGCCAAGGGCGCGGCGGATGCCGCCGCCAAGCTCGCCGGCGTCAAGAAGGTGCTGCTCGCCGATGGCGACCTCTACGCGCACGATCTTGCCGAGCCGCTGGCCGCGCTGGTCGTCTCGCTGGCCTCGGGCTATGACGCGATCGTTGCACCGGCGACCTCGCGCTTCAAGAACGTGATGCCGCGCGTCGCCGCTCTGCTCGACGTCATGCAGGTCTCCGAGATCATCAAGGTGGTCGCGCCCGATACGTTCGAGCGCCCGATCTATGCCGGCAACGCCATCCAGACGGTGAAGTCGAAGGACGCCAAGAAGGTCATCACGGTGCGGACCTCGACCTTCGCTGCCGCGGGTGAAGGCGGCAGCGCGCCGGTCGAGGCCGTTCAGGCAGCAGCCGATCCGGGCCTGTCGAGCTTCGTCGGCGAGGAAGTCGCCAAGAGCGACCGTACCGAGCTGACCTCGGCCAAGATCATCGTCTCCGGTGGCCGCGCCATGCAGAGCCGCGAGAACTTTGCCAAGTACATCGAGCCGCTCGCCGACAAGCTGGGGGCTGGTGTCGGTGCCTCGCGCGCGGCGGTCGATGCCGGCTACGCCCCCAACGACTGGCAGGTCGGGCAGACCGGCAAGGTCGTGGCGCCCGAGCTCTATGTGGCGGTCGGCATTTCCGGCGCTATCCAGCATCTGGCCGGCATGAAGGATTCCAAGGTGATCGTCGCGATCAACAAGGACGAGGACGCGCCGATCTTCCAGGTCGCCGATTACGGCCTGGTCGCCGACCTCTACCAGGCGGTTCCGGAGCTGACGGAAGAGCTCGACTAACGGTCGTTCAGCGCACCCGCTTGGCCGTGGACGCCGAAGATCCGCGGAAGGTATGAGCGCATAGTCAGGGGCTTGGCTCGATTCCAGATGAAGCGCACTGAGTACTTGTTCGAGGAGTTCGTTGATGCGCTGCAGACGGCAGAGGACGGTCACGCGTTTGAACGGGTCGCGTCGCGCGTAGCGCATGGGCTTGGCTTCCGCTGGTTCGCCTATTTGCGCGTGGGCGACGGCCAGCCAAGCCTCATCTCATCGTATCCAAAGTCCTGGACCAGCCGGTATTTTCGCCTGAACTACCAGAGCTTGGATCCGGTTGTGCAGCGCGCCCGGGCCGAGCGCGGTGTCTTCAGTTGGGATGCGCAGGGTGCGATGCCGCGGTCGAACAGGGCGCAATTGAGGTTCTTCGAAGAAGCGACAACGTACGGGATCAGGTCAGGCATCACCGTGCCGATCAGAGGCGGGTTCGGCCAGATGGCAGCCTTCACCTTGGCAACGGACGATCCGCTGATGCGGCCGGACCACGTGCTCGCCGGCTCGGGCGACATCGTGCAATTTGTCGGAATCTACTTTCACGCACATCTGTCCGAGCGGACAATCGCGACCTCGGTCGCAGACAAAGAAGCGGCGCCCCTCAGTCAGCGTGAGCGGCAATGCCTCGCCTGGGCGGCTCGTGGCAAGACATTGGCGGAGGCGGCGGTGCTGATGGGCATCACGCCGCGAACTGTCGAGTTTCATCTCGAGAATGCCCGCCGAAAGCTCGGCGCAGTGACCATTGCGCACGCGGTGGCGCAGGCGGTTCGCCGGGGCTTCCTACCCTAGAACGGAATTCGCAGAGCGGATGCGACCATCCCAAAAGCTGGAGAAGCTTTTGTCTGGAAGCGGTGCCGTTCGCCTGCTAACACTTGCTCAAACTTCCTGATCCTTCCCACTGACCTGTCAAAAGCCACAGGTGTCGGCCGTTTGGGTTTCTGTTCAGTTGAGCTCCCTCTCTTCATGGAGCTCCTCATGCACGTCCTGTCCCTCGACTACCGTCACGCCGGGCCGCACCTTGCGTTGCTCGCAGAGATGTTTCGCCTGCGCCGGCGGGTCTTCAAGGACCGCCTCGACTGGACCGTCTCCGTCTCCGGCGATTTCGAGATCGACATCTATGATGCGCTCAATCCCACGCATCTCCTGGCGATTTCGGATGCCAACGACGTGCTGGGATGCGTCCGTCTCCTTCCGTCGACGGGCCCAAACATGTTGGCCGATACATTCCCGTTTCTCCTCGGTGATGGCCAGGCGCCGCGTAGCGATGACATCCTGGAAAGTTCGCGCTTCTGCGTCGACACCGCGCGCGCCGGCGAGGTTGGTCGAGGCAATCTCAATCGCGTGACGTTCGTCCTGTTCGCCGCAATGATCGAGGCGATGCGCGCCAGAGGCGCGCGGGCGATTGCTACGGTCACGGATATAAGAATGGAACGTATCCTCAGGCGAGCAGGATGGCCGATTGAACGATTGGCGGAGCCGCAGCCGCTTGGACAGACCACGGCGCTTGCGGGACTTCTCTACAATTCCGACCACGCGCTTGCGGCCATGTACTGCCAGGCCGGAATCGAGGGGCCGGTGCTCGTCGTCCCCGGCGCCGAGCGCAGGGCCGCGTAATCGACAGAGCCGCCTGTGGCTCGGGATGCCCCCATGTTGGCCGATCCACACCATAGCTGCATCATCCTGTTGAACGTCACGCGGCGGGCAGCAACGAGCGCCATCGACGCGTGCGCAGGACGCCGCCGCGCGAATTTGTCTTTGCTCTCGGCATGCCGCGCGTTCTTCGCGATTCCTCAATTTGCGATCGGCGAATACGAACAGACTCTCGTACCGGACGAGATCTCCTCGTCCCTTGAGCATGTCGATATCGACGCGCTGTCCATCTGGCGCGACAGACGGCTTGCCGAGCGGCTGGCGCATTTGGATGTTGGTTCGATTTTTCTAGGGGGAGCTTTTCTGGAGGAAGAGGTGTTGATCTCGGCTTTGCAAGGCGCGAGACTTGGCTATGACGTCCGGCTGCTCTCGGATCTGTCGATTGCCCGCCATGAGTCTGACCGGGCGCTTGTACTCGACCGGCTTGCTCATCATGGAATCCTCGCAACCACTCTGCGTCAGGCGTTGCTGGAATGGGCAGCATCGAAAGATGATCGAATCGTGAGCAGGAAAATTCAGGATCTGCTGTCATAGGCCGCCCCCTCAAGCTGTGCTTGCGGGCCGGGCTCTCGTGAACCGAGCCCGCTCCGCGGTCTCGGCCTTCGGCTTCGATCCCTGGCGGAAACACTCCGTTCGTGAATGAGCAGTTGCTTATGTGTCGATGCGGACATGGGGTTCAAACAACGGCGCGGCAGATCTGACGGGACGCTACAGCAGCCCTTTATTGAGCCGGCCGCAGGCGGCCGGCGCATTTCGTTGACCCCGGCAGGCGGGGTGGGCGGCGCTCCCGTTTAGCCCCGAACCGGCGCGCCGCAACCGCGCGTTCTTACAGTTCGAAATGACGACTTCTTTCGTTGCGCGGTCCTCCGCTGTCGCTCCGGCCGTTCCGGTGCGTTCCGCCTCAACTGTTCGGGGCTGTCCGGTCGCTCTTCGCCGCCCACCCCGCCTTCCGGGGGCAGGGCGCGGAAGGGAAGCGAGCGGAGATCGTCATGTCCAAACGTCCAACGAACAGCAAAGCGACTAAGCAGAAAGCGAGCCTCTATGAGGAGATTACAGCGCACATCGTCGCGGATCTTGAGGCTGGCGTCTTTCCATGGGCCCGGCCATGGGGGAGCGGGGGCGGGAATCAGGCATTCGCGTTGCCGCGCAATGCCGCAGCGGGCAAGGCCTATTCCGGGATCAACGTCCTGATCCTCTGGGGTCGGCTGTTTGAATGCGGCTTCTCTTCGCAGCGGTGGTTGACTTTCCGTCAGGCCTCAAGCCTCGGCGGCACCGTGCGCAAGGGCGAACGCGGTGTCACCGTCTGTTATGCCGATCGCTTCGTTCCCAAGCGCGAGCAGGGCGGCACGAGCACCACAGGTCAGGAACAGCCCGCAAAGGAAGAGGCGTCCGTTCCATTCCTTCGCCGATATACCGTGTTCAATGTCGATCAATGCGATAACCTGCCGGATCACTGCATCGCTGAGCGGCCGCCGCTTCCCGAGCGCGAGATCGTGCCACAGGCCGAGGCGCTGGCCGCCGCGACGCTCGCCGACGTTCGCATCGGTGGCGCCAAGGCCTTCTACCAACCGTCGGATGATACCGTCCATATTCCTCCGCAACCTGCATTCTTCGAGCAGATCAATTATTACCGGACGCTGTTTCATGAACTCGGGCACTGGACCGGCCATCCGCGCCGCTTGAACCGCGATCTCTCGGGCGCCTTTGGCTCGAAGCCCTACGCCAATGAAGAGCTGGTCGCCGAGCTGACCGCAGCCTTCGTTTGCGCCGCCCTGTGCATCAGACCCTCCGTCCGACATGCCGACTATCTGGGCTCATGGCTGAAGGTGCTTCGCGAGGATAACCGCGCGATCTTCCGAGCGGCTAGCAAGGCGAGCAAGGCCGCCGATTTCCTGCTCGCCTTCGGAGGCGATATCTCCTCCGGCGAGCACGAGGCCGCGCCCGAAGGGCTGGATAACCGGCAGGCGGCAATGCCAGCCGCCGAGATGAGCGCCGCAGGTTAGCTGCGGCCGACGCCGTCCGCGCCGCCAACGGTGTCGGCCGACCGCCGCAGCTCTTGGCCAACACACCCCATCGCCTCGCGACATCGGGCCTCCGACGAGGCCTCACCCCCAACCAGCCGAGCCCATCTTTGCAAACGAGAGGAAACGAACATGGAACTGCGCAACATCGCTCTCAGCGATCTCAAGATCGCAAGCGTCAACGTCCGCCACAGCCGGAAAGCCCCCGACATCTCCGATATCCTGCCGTCGATCCGCGCGCGCGGCGTCCTGCAGCCCCTGCTGGTCCGGCCTGACGGCGAGACGTTTGAGATCGTCGCGGGCAGGCGGCGTTACTTCGCGGCAAACAAGGTCGCCGAAGAACAGGGGATGGCAATCAGCGAGGTCTTGCTACCTTGCGCGATCGCCGTCGGGGGCAACGACGCCGACGCCCTGGAAGCATCCCTGATCGAGAATGTGGCGCGCGCCGGCATGGACGAGCTTGAGGAATACGAGGCCTTCGCCAAGCTCCTGAAACAGGGGCGCAGCGTCGCCGACATCGCGCGGACGTTCGGCCAGAGCGAGCGCTACGTCAAACAGCGTCTTGCGCTCGCTTCGCTCCAAAGCGCCATCAAGGACGCCTACCGCAACGGCGACATCGAAGCCGAGGAGCTGCAACTGCTCGCCTCCGCCACCCGGCGACAGCAAAAGGAATGGGTTGCGGCATTTGCGGCCGATAAGGACCCGGCCATTGACGAGGGCGCGCCACGAGGGCGGGAGCTCAGGCAATGGCTGTTCGGCAGCAGCCAGATCGCGATCAGCGTGGCGCGATTTCCGCTCGATACCTACAAGGGCGATGTAAACACCGACCTCTTTGGCGATTTCAGCTACTTCGCCGATGTCGATGCCTTCTGGGTTTTGCAGAATGCAGCCATAGCCGGGCTGAGGGACGAACTGGCGGGGCAGGGCTGGACGGTCACCGTGCTCGACAAGGGAATACGCTTTCCGGCATGGCAATATGACGAAGCCGAGCTGGAGGAGGGCGGCGAAGCCTTCATTGAGGTCCGGACCAACGGCGAGGTCGAGGTTCACCGAGGCTACCGGGCTTATGACAGCCCGCACGCCGCCGGTGAGGACAGCTGGGATGGCGACGGCAAGCGCAAGACGCCCGCCGCGAAGCCCGAACTCACCAAGGCTGCCGAGAACTATCTGGCGCTGCACCGGCATGCCATCGTTCGCGCCGAGTTGCTGGCCCGTCCCGCCATTGCGCTGCGCCTTGCGGCCGTGCATATGATCGCCGGCTCTCCGCTCTGGAGCGTCAAGCCTGATCCGCAGCGCGCCGAGAAAGAAACAATCGCGGAAAGCTTAGCTGGCAGCCCCGCGCAGGCCGCGCTGACAACTGAACGAGACGCAGTGCTCGACCTGCTCCAGATCGAGAAGAGCTACTACGGCACGCTCACCCGAGGCAACGGCGATGCCCATACGGGGGCAGTCCTGTTCGCCCGGCTGCTTGCGCTTTCGGACGAGGAGGTGCTCAGGGTGATCGCACTCGCGATGGCCGAGACGCTTTCCGCGGGATCGGCGCTGACCGAGGCGGCAGGCCTCGTGATCCAGCCCGACGTCAAACGATGGTGGAAACTCGACGACGCCTTCCTCGACCTTCTAAAGGACCGCACCGCGATCAATGCGCTGGTTGCCGAGGTCGCAGGCCAGGCGACGGCCGACGGCAACGTGACCGAGACCGGTAAGGTGCAGAAGACCATCATTCGCGACTGCCTAAAAGGCGAGGGACGGGAGCGCGTGGAGGGATTCGTGCCGCGCTACATGGCGTTTCCGCCAAGCCACTACGATCCCAACAAGGCTTTTGAAATCGCCCGGGCGTCGGAGAATATTAACGCTCTGTTTACCTCAATTTAGGCCTGACGATTCGGGCGCGGAACGCCCTTCCGCGCCCGATTTTGCGGCGTCCGAGTCGCATCTGAGTCAATCCGGTGAACAGCAAATTCCGGGAATCGAGAATGGGACGACTCATCCTATAGCTCGGTCCGTTGAGTTAAGCGCACTGCATCATGGAGCCGACGATGGCGAACCCATACAAGCTGTTTCCTGAACCGCAGACGGTGAGGCTTAGCCGCATCTGCCTCGCGCAAACCGTCGTCTGCCTCTCCGCGCTCGCCTCCAATGTCGTCCTGTTGTCGAAGGTTCTGCCGACCATGATCAGCGGGTTCAACTGATCGTGCTGTATCCGGCATGAAGGCCAAACCCGAGGAAAGCAGGCCTTAGAAAGAGAACCGGACCGTTCCACGCATATCGCGCTTAGCGAACCGGCCTCACAGTTGGTTCAGACCCCTCTCGGCCAGGACGCCTCATCGGCTTCACGCAAGCACGTTGCGTCGGCCACGGCGTCACTTGAGACTGAAAGCGGGTTAAGCAAAGAGCTACTTCTTTTTCTTCGCGGCTTTTTTCGCGGTGGTCTTCTTCGCCTTCTTCGGCGCGGTCTTCTTCGCCTTCTTCGCTTTCTTGGCCATGTGCCCTCCGTCAATGCATCAAGCTAAAGGTGCAGACCGGGAATCGGCATGCATGACATGATCGTAACATCGAACATGCGAGATTGACATCACGGCACGCCGACACGCGTGTTACGCCTTCGAGTCGCGCCCTTCTTCCTCTCAAGTTTGCTGCAAGGAGGAGCGGCACGGCCCTCGCGAGCAGCCCCGTTGCGCCGATGAGTGTTGGTCCGCCGGCGTTACAGGTCAGTGTAAACACACTGTCGTCGTCCTGGCCGGAAGCACCGCCGAGACGGGGAGGGAGCCTGCCTCGGCGCCAAGTCAGCCGCTGCCGTCGATGGGCTCACATAATCCTTACGGCTGTTCTCTGCGGGGGCTCCAGCCCGACCGATCTTGGCGCCTTGAGTGAAGACGCGGAAATCGGGCTGGGTCTCGGCGCTCTTCCCGCGGGTTTGGATGGTGGAGATGTGGGCCGGCAGCAAGGCCTGTCACGTCTTCCCAACGTAGCTGCTCAATCGTCTTGTTCCGATCGGGCGGGCCTTGTCCTCGTCTGTTGTCGGCAGGGCCGATCCCCTCATGCGTGGCGAACAGACCTATGGGAAGCGCTCCGCCTGTCAAAACCTTCCCCGCCAGCTTTTTTCCCCGCCGGACAAAAGGTCCGGCTCCTCGCGGCCGCTTCGCTTCCAAAAAAGCCGTCGGCTCAGGTGCTCCGCATGCGCTGCGCCCCGAAGATGGGTTCGAAGGCGTTTCGCCTCCCATCACGGTCTCGCCATCGCGAGGGGATCGGCCCCTCGCGGGAACAACAGAAGAGGACAAGACCATGACCGCGATCGGATACGTCACCAAGAACGACAACGGCAGCTACAAGGGTCAGCTCAAGACCGTTTCTATCCGGGCCGACATCGACATCATCCCGAACCGCGACAAGAGCGCCGAGACCCAGCCCGACTTCCGCGTCTTCACCCAGGGCGTCGAGATCGGGGCAGGCTGGATCCGCCGCGGAGAGAACAGCCGCAAGGACTATGTGAGCCTGTCGCTGGCAGCACCCGAGTTCGGCCCGCGCAAGCTCTACGCCAATCTCGGTCGCGCCGCCGGCCAGGACGACGACAGCGTGTTTGCCCTGATCTGGAATCCGGCGGACTGACCTGCCGGCCCCCGCGAGAGCTGCTCGCGGGGGCCGTGCTCTTGCCCCATTTGGACAGAACCATCCAAAGTTGTATAAGTAATTTGGTGGGGAGTAGTATTGAACCGTTCGGTCAATTCAAAGGCAGGTCGAGACGACGATGACGCCGCTTCCTGCCTCTCCGCCGCGTATGATGCCGGAGACTGGGCGTGGGAGTTCCTGCGGCGGAATGACGATTATGTCGCCGACTGGCGAAGAAGCGTTCCTCAGCACTTGCCCTGCATCATGCTGAAGGATGGCACCAAGCTGTTGCGGCTCAGGCGACGGTTTCCGCAAGCAGAGAAGTGGGGGCTTTATGCCTTCGCCGATCCAAGACTCTGCGCTCACAAGACAACCGCGTTTTGGCATGTCAGCGCTCTGAAGCGGGTGGTTCGCCTCAGTGCCAGGGACCCGAGCGAGGGCGAGGCAAGCGTCCGGCGGCTTGCCGATTTCAACGCCGAGCGGCATGCGGTGATCGGCGTGGACGGTGTCCCGCTGGTGGTCATGAAGCGCAATGGCGTCCGCGTCCCTCTCGAAATCCGCGGTCTTTCTGTGCTGACCGCGGCCTTTACGCCTGTGTATGAGCTGCACGATCTCGACGATCTCACAGCCCAGGCCGAGCTTCTAAAGTGTCTGCAGCGCTTCACTGACGCGGACTTCAGAGCGGTTCGAAAGCCTTCCTTTGCAGCCGACGAGCGCCTCCATCAGGCTCTCATCGCGCTCGACGAGAGCCTGAAAGGCAAGACCTATCGACAGATCGCAATAGCGATCTTTGGAGAGAAGAAAGTCGCTGAAGAATGGCACAGTCATAGTCAATTCTTGCGCGATCGTACGAGACGCCTCGTGGCAAAGGGCACCGACTTGATGAAGGGCGGTTACCGCCACCTTTTGGCCTGATGGATTTTTTCCTTCTCCTTTGATGAACTTTGCCCGCGCGGGATGGCGAAACAGAAGCTCTTATCTTCGCCACTCCACAAAGCCTTCCCGTTCGGACGACGCTTCTTCTCGCAGCTCTTGGTTGCACGAGCTGCGGGAAGGACATTGGAATGACTACGAACAACGACGGTAAGGAACCAGACAAGCCGTTCCTCAACACCGTGGAGGCGGCCGCCTGGCTCAGGCTCACCAAGAACACGTTGGAGAAGATGCGGGTTCAGGGCAGGGGACCGGCCTACCGCAAGCACGGACGCTATGTCCGCTATCACATCGAAGACCTCGTCGAATGGTCGCACGCGAGCAAGAGGAGGTCGACCTCCGATGCCGATTGATCGCACGAGAATTTGGCCCCAGGCCTCGACGCTCTCGGCCATGTGTGCCGGCATCATTACGCTTCTGATGTCATCTGCTCCCGCGGTGCCGGTGCTGATCTACAACGCCACCGGCAGCGCGCCGCTCGGCTTTTACTATGTGGAGCCGCGGCTGCCGGCGCGCGGCGAGCTCGCCGTCTTCAAGCCCCCTCCCGGGATCGAGATCCTGATCATCGCGCACGAGATCCTCCCGATACCCGTGCCTCTCCTGAAGCGGGTCGAGGCGACAGGCGGAGACGAAATCTGCCGCGCCAAGGATCCGACCGGTACGATCTCCATCAACGGAAAAGTCGTTGCCGAAGTGCTCGACAAAGACCGGCAGGGGCGGCCTTTGCCGGCCTGGGAAGGCTGCATGCGGCTCGTGGAAGGGGAATTTTTCCTGCTGCAGCCCCACCCGAATTCCTTTGACTCGCGGTACTTCGGGCCGGTGCTTCGCTGCGATATCCTGGGCGTCGCACGTCCGCTCTGGACATGGAATCCGGATATGTGAGCAATTGGTTTTATGGGCGCGCGTCTGCAACAAGGCGCGCGCTCCCGGCGTATTCCTCGCTCGGCTCGAGCCCATTCGGCAGCATCCGCGTCGCGCCTGGAGGGTAAGGTCTCCCAGCACAGGGCCTATCAAAGCTCCACGACGAGCGACCGGATCGAGACGTTGATAGTCACGTCCTCGATCTCGCTAGCTCGCGCGCGGGTTGGCACGCGTAAGCCGCTTTTCTCTTGAATGGGGGACTTGAGGGGCGCTGCCCCGTCACCCCCGCAAGACCTTCTTTCGTCCTTTAGGTGCAGCAAGTCGGTCGCACGTCGCAGCTCACGCTGCTCAGTGCAACCGCGTTGCGCACCATCGGATGCGCGCCGGCAAAAGCCGGCGCCGAAACAAGCTCTTGCCCCCCGAAACCCCGGTCTCGCCGACGGGCAGGCGGCATGGCGAAGGCCATGCGCGCCGCGCCAATCAAATGCCCAGCAAAGGCAGAAAGCGAGACATCACGATGGCAAAACTGACGAAGGCGGAGGCCAAGGCACATGCCGAGGCTGTCGAACTGCTCAAGAAAGACGTCCTTACCTACGATGAGCGTGTGTTCGTGCTCGACAATTGGCACGAGGGCGCAAGCCACATCAACGGATCGGCGGGCGCGTTCTTTACCCCTACGGGCCTTGCTGGAGACTTCGCAATCGATGCTTACGGCGGCCGAACCATTGACCTTTGCGCTGGCATTGGCGCGCTTGCATTCCATGTCTATTGGCGAGCCCACTACGCGCGCGGCCAGGACGAACCACAGAAAGAGATCGTCTGTATCGAGCGTAATCCTGCCTATGTCGAGGTCGGGCGCAAGGTGTTGCCGGAAGCCAAATGGATCTGCGCGGATGTGTTCGATCTGGACTTCGCAAGCCTAGGCCAATTCGGTTGCGCGATCGCAAATCCCCCATTCGGAGCCACGCCGCGGATCGGAAGCGGACCGCGGTACACCGGGCGGTCTTTCGAGTTTCATGCGATCGACATCGCCTCCGATATTGCGGATTATGGCGCGTTCATCATCCCGCAGACGTCTGCGCCGTTCCAGTATAGCGGCGTGCAGTGCTACCGCGAACGCAAGAGCGCGGATTATCTCAAGTTCAATGAACAGACCGGAATTCATCTTGAAGCGGGCTGCGGCGTAGACTGCTCTTTCTATCGTGACACATGGAAGGGCGTCGCGCCCAATGTCGAAATCGTCTGCGCCAGCTTCGGGGACATCCCTCGCAACAAGGCGCGATCTTCGGCCGACCGGGAGGCCGAGCTGCGTGCTCTGTGGAGCAAAAACGGCATTCCGGAGGACCAGCAGGACGCGATAATTCGCGAGGTCGAGGCCAAAGCCAGGGGCGGAATTCGGTTTGAAGAACGCCCCGTTCAGCCGGACTTGTTCACTGATCTTGGGCCTTCTGCGCCCGAGCGCTGACGGTCGCTGCGGCGAATTTCGTCTCGCGAACTGCCCGAGCGAGCCAGGCTGCCAAGCCTGGTTCACTCAGTCGGCCTCCGTGCGACTGATGACTTCGGCGCTCGTCGGTGCGGCCCAACGGGCCGTAAATGGCTTCAGCCGTTTCATTCAGTCGCGGACCACCTTTGGCCTGGTGGTCAGGGAACGCCAAGTAAGCGTCCGGCGGCTGCACGTCGGGCAGCTCGTGACATCAGCCGTCAGTTTCCAAGTTCGCTGGCACCCCGTGGCGGACATTCGGTGTGCATTTGAGGTGCTGCAACACGATCACGACGCTAAGACTTTCGAGTTTGCTACGAAAGGATCTTCGCTCACGGGAGCAAGAATTCGCGATGCTGATGGCAGTACGGGCGATGCCTTCGGCCCGCGCTCTACTCGTCGCTGCGCTCCTCACCGAGCCACCCTGCGGGTGTCTTGGCCCTTCGGGTAACGATCGCTATCGCAAGCGCTCGGAAACAGTGGAGCTTCGCAAGTCGACTGCCAAGTTGCGGCGGCTCTTTCGCTAGGAAAACAAAAAGCGGGAGGGCAAGATAAAAGCACTGGCGCTCAGGAGCGTCTAAGCCGTTGTCTGCACATCCAATTTTTAGCGCTCTCCGTGGCTTCGCTGTCGCCAAGTGAGACCCAACGCAATGGCGAACTTGGACAATTGTGTCTGCGTCTTGGCGAACGCTCCTCGGCTTCACATATCGCCGGCTCATTCAGACGTCGGATGCGGGCCATGCGAGAGATCGACGACGAATTCGAAGTGAAGCTTGGACGGATCGGCAACCGCAGGGCTCGGAGGGCGACCAGCTATCTTCGACGCGTCCGCCAAGAGGCGACCAAGGCCGGCGCCAGTGCGCGGACGGCTTCGTCGTTCAGCGGCGGTCGCATCGGCCGCGGCCACGCGCAAGGTGCGGTGTTGGCCGGGCGCGGACGAAGCCACGGACAACGCCGTGTCGTGGTCAAGGCACGGATCGTGCGGATCAAGTCCGGCGACCTAGGTGCCGTGCGAGCTCACCTCCGATACGTCCAGCGCGACGGCGTCACGCGCGAGGGTGAGCCAGGGGAGCTTTACGATGCCGGCAACGACCGCGCCGATGGCAAGAGCTTTACGGAACGCAGCGCCGGCGATCGCCACCAATTCCGGCTTATCGTGGCGCCAGAGGACAGCGCGGAACTGGCGGACCTGAAGCCATTCGTCCGCGACCTCATGCGGCAGATGGAGCAGGATCTCGGCACCAAGCTCGACTGGGTCGCTGCCGATCATTTCAACACCGGCCATCCCCATACGCACATCGTCTTGCGCGGCAAGGACGGCGAAGGAAACGACCTGATCATCGCACGCGACTACATCGCTCACGGCTTTCGGTCGCGGGCAGCGGAGCTCATCACGCGAGAGCTCGGCCCTGAAACGGAGATCGAACTCGCGCGCAAGCTTCAGCAGGAGATCACGGCCGAGAGGCTCACGCGGCTTGACCGAGGCATCCTGCGAGATGCCGGGGACGGAGTACTCGAGTTGGGTGCGATGTTGGGCCGGGAGCCAAGCTGGCAAACGGCGCGAATCGGGCGGCTGCGAACCCTGGAGCGGATGGGGTTGGCAGAAGAGGCCGAGCCAGGGCGCTGGCGGATCGACCCAGAGCTTGAGCCGAAGCTCAGACGCATGGGGGAACGAGGCGACATCATCAAGACCATGCACCGCGAGATGGCTGCGGCAGGAGTTAGGCAGGCGGCAGGCGACTATGCGATCTTCGATCCGGAAGGAAGCGCTCATCGCCTAGTCGGGCGGGTCGTCGGCGAGGGGTTTGCCGATGAACTGACGGAGCGTCGTTATGTCGTGATCGACGGGGTGGACGGGCGGACACACTATGCCGAGATCGGTAGCCTTTGGGCCAACGAAGAGGCGCCCGTTCGGAACACGATCCTGGAGCTCCGGGCGCGCGTCGCGGAGCCGCGCGCATCCGATCGCATGATCGCTAGCGTCGCGGCCCGCCATGGCGGCATCTACAGCGACCGCTTGCATCGGGAATTCGATCCGCAAGCATCCGGCGAATTTGTCGGGTCGCACGTGCGGCGCCTGGAGGCAATGCGGCGCGAAGGATTGGTCAGCCGCCTTGCCGACGGCAGCTGGAGCGTGGGGCGGAATTATCTGGACCGGGCGCTTGAATACGAGAAGCTCCGGCAAACGCGCAATCCGGTGCGGGCCGCGGTGCTGTCATGGCAACGGCTCGAGGATCTGCCGCACGCGCTGGGTGCCACCTGGCTCGACCGCAAGCTTGTTGGGAAGGAGCCCGATGAGCTCGCATCGACCGGCTTTGGGGCGGAGGTGGAGACGGCGCTCCGAACAAGACGGCAATGGTTGATCGAGCAGGGGCTGGCGCGAGAGGAAGGCGGCCAGATGCGTTTTGCCCGGAACATGCTCGAGACGCTCGAGGCGCGCGAGCTGGCAAGGACTGCGGCTGACATATCCTCGCGCACCGGCCTTGAACATGTCGACGTCAAGGCCGGCGACAAGATCGAGGGCGTCTACCGGCGCATGCTGACGCTAAACAGCGGGCGGTTCGCCCTGATCGAGCGATCCCATGAGTTCGCGCTGGTACCGTGGCGGCCGGTGCTGGAGCGAGCGCGCGGGCAATTGGTCACCGGGCAGGTCGGCGGGGAGGGCATATCCTGGTCGATCGGCATCAAGCGCGGGATCGGACGATGACGGGGGACTTACTTTCGCTTGGGGGATCGTCTCGCAAAACTCTCGACGTCGGAGGTTTTGACCAGGACGGTACCGGCCTCGTCCACCGGAGAGGAGAGGTATTTGGCGCGCGCGATCTCCTCGATCTTCGATCTATTCTTGAGGAACGCTTCCACCCGACCCTCTTGTCCGAGACCATCGGCGCCGAAATGGTCGTCCAGCGCTTCGCGGCTGACTGCGCAGTTGACCACGCCGCCGAGCTCCTTTCCCTGGAACGTCACGACGTCGCGGCTGAAGTCATAGCGAGCCGGTGGATTGTCGAAGGCAAGATCGATGCCGGGAATGATGGAGCGAGGGGCGCCAATGACTTTGAGCACCGCGTCCCGAACCGAGGCCGCGATCAAAGCAAGCCCTTCGAGCATCAACTGGCGCCATTTGGGACCGCGCGCATGAGCCTCCTCCCAAGCGGATTTCAGATCATGGGGGCGCTTTTCAGCCAGGGCCGCAAGCAAGGCTTCGGACTGCTGCAGGTCCTTGTCGCGCTTTGCAAACCCTTCCGGGCGCCTGCGGGAGATGATGAGCTTGTGGACGGCATAGCGCGCCGGAGCCGGCACGTGCACGTAGATGCCGGGGCCGTGCAGGATGACCGCGGGCTCGGGATCGCGGATCAGGAAATCCAGGAAGCGCAGCGGCTGGGCGTCCGTGTTCAGGGCGGGCAGCTTTTGGGGGCGGCCGGTCTCCTTGCCCTCGTGGGGCGTGAGAAAATCGACGCGCAAGCCGCCTTTGGCGGCATAGCTGGTCACGCGCCGGCCATCAGATATGTGAGGGACGGCACGAAAGGATTTGTCGACTTCCTTCAGCACGTCCAGAACAGGGGGCGTCGAGTCCTCGACAGCCACCGAGACATTCTTGAACTGGGCAATGTCGACGTCGCCGGTCTGGAGTGAGCCTGCGGAGAGGCGAACGCCAAGCATGGCGCTGTAGGCCTGGTAGGCGATCGTTCCAACGAGCACGCCGCGAAGACGAAACACGCCGGCCTTTGCAAGCGCCGCGATGACGTCGCCGATCTCGGGAAGGGGGCGAGGAAAGCTGAACGAGCGGACCAGGGTGGACACGAGCGCCCGGCGCTCGCGCTCGTCTTCGCGAACTTCCTGATGGTGAGCAATACGCTCCAGCAGCTCCGGTGTCTCTGGTCCGACATAGCGCTGCGACCGTTGGGCGCCAGTGCCGGTCTGGAAGTACCAATACTTGCGGCCATTGATGCTCTTGGCCGTGAACGAGCCACTGTCCGCAAAGGCGTCCTGGAAGGCCGCGGTCGCGGTGCGCTCGAGGAGCTCGGCGTAGGTCGTCTGGCTCACCAGGGAAGGGGCCGGCATGGTCGTTGTCCAGAGTTATACTCAGTATGCGGATTGAGTATAAGGGGAATGGAACCCGGCGTCCAGCGGGTTTATACTCATTTCGCGGGGTGAGTATAAGCGGTTAGCCCTGGTTTCAGAGGCGAATCGGCGCGCCAGCCCCATCAGTTGCAATGTCCGTCTGGTTCCGCGCCCAGTTCCATGCCCGCCTCGGTCGCGCCGGGTCCGCATCAAGAATCGTCCAGCTTGAGCCGGTCGCTCACCTTTTGTTGAGGTGTTGGATCATCCTCGCCAAGACTGGACCGAGGTCCTTCTCGCCTTCACCCACCTGATCGACATTGCTCTTGCTTGCCGGACGGCATTTTTATTTCGATTGAACGCAAAGCCCATTCGTCCCTTTCATCGCACCGCTCACGTGGGGTGAGTGAGTGGGGCGAGCGGAATGTTTCCAGCAAAAATCTATGTCGGTCAGATTGCCGTCGTACTCGGCATTGTCGTTGTGTCGACATGGGGCGCGACGCAATGGACCGCCGCGGCTCTCGGCTATCAGCAGCGCCTCGGCGAGCCCTGGTTCTTGGTCGTCAGCTACCCCGTCTATCTGCCCTGGCGGCTGTTCGAATGGTGGTTCGCCTACGAGGCCTATGCGCCCGAGATCTTCGAGGAGGGCGGAGCCATTGCCGCCGGCGGCGGCATCGCAGGCGCGCTCTTTGCGATCGTCAATTCGGTGTGGCGCGCGCGCCAGAGCCAGTTGGTGACGACCTATGGTTCGGCACGATGGGCCACGCCAAAGGAAATCAAGACAGCCGGTCTGTTCGCGTCTAAGGGCGTCTTCTTAGGCCGCCTCGAGAACAACTACCTGCGCCACGACGGACCAGAACACGTCATGTGCTTTGCCCCGACCCGGTCGGGCAAGGGCGTCGGGCTGGTCTTGCCGACACTGCTCTCGTGGACGTCGTCGGCGGTGGTGCACGACATCAAGGGCGAAAATTGGGAATTGACCTCCGGCTGGCGTTCGATGTTCTCGCATTGCCTTCTGTTCAATCCCACGGATGAGCGGAGCGCCCGCTACAATCCCCTGCTCGAGGTGCGCAAGGGGGCGGCCGAAGTCCGCGATGTCCAGAACATCGCCGACATCCTGGTCGACCCCGAAGGGGCGCTTGAACGCCGCACCCATTGGGAAAAGACCAGTCATTCCCTGCTGGTCGGTGTCATCCTTCACGTCCTTTACGCCGAAGAGAAGAAGACGCTCACCCGCGTCACCGAGATCCTGGCTGACCCCGCGCAGTCCTTTGAGAAGACGCTCAGGATCATGCTGGCGACCAATCACCTCGGCACGGAGGCGGAGCCGAAGGTGCATCCCGTCGTCGCCGCGACCGCACGCGAGCTGCTGAACAAGTCCGAAAACGAGCGCTCCGGCGTTCTGTCGACCGCCGTGAGCTTTCTCGGGCTCTACCGCGATCCCGTCGTCAGCCGAAACACCGAGTCCTGTGATTGGCGCATCGCCGACCTCGTGAGCGCCGACAAGCCGGTCACGCTCTATCTCGTCGTTCCGCCGTCGGACATCAGTAGGACCAAGCCGCTGATCAGGCTGATCCTCAACCAGATCGGCCGCCGGCTGACCGAAACGCTGAACACCAAGGCAGGTGACCGCACGCGTCGCCAGCTCCTGATGATGCTGGATGAGTTTCCCGCACTTGGCCGGCTCGATTTCTTCGAAAGCGCGCTCGCGTTCATGGCCGGATATGGCATCCGCGCCTACCTGATCGCGCAGTCGCTCAACCAGATCGCAAAGGCGTATGGCGAGAACAATGCGATCCTGGATAATTGCCACGTCCGCATTGCCTTCGCCGCTAACGACGAGCGCACTGCCAAACGTATCTCAGACGCCCTCGGCACCGCGACGGAACTACGCGCACAGCGCAACTATGCCGGCCATCGGCTGGCTCCATGGCTTGGCCATGTCATGGTCAGCCGTCAGGAGACTGCGCGTCCTTTGCTGACGCCAGGCGAAGTGATGCAACTGCCGCCCGACCAGGCCATCGTGCTGGTTTCAGGGCTCGCACCAGTCGGCGCGATCAAGCTGCGGCACTATGAGGACGCAAACTTCGTCAGCCGTCTGCGGAAGCCGCCGTCCTTGGTGGGCGATGAGTACGCCGATCGGCCGCCGGCTCGTACTGACGATTGGCGCGGCGAGGTGCGCAACCCCGACCTTCGTCTTGCAACCCTGCCGTATCGCGAACTCATGCAGACGGGCGGCGAGGAAGGCGGCCTTAAGCAGCAATTGGCGTTGTTCGACGAGGCCGCGCCGGCCGCGAACGAGCCGCGCGCCTTCGAGGAACGACTGCTCGACGATGAGACAGACGTGGCCGCCGACCGCAGCCAGATGCAGCAAGCAAGCGCGTCCAGCGCCGTACGTCGAGCCCATGCCGTCACCCGCGACGACGACGATCTTCTCCCCTCGTTCTGAAGAGAATCCCGATGAAACCGAAGCTATCCGCCTACGTCTCTGAAAGTGTGGCGCAGCGCCTTGAGCTTGCCGCCAAGCGTCCTGGAGCCAACAAGTCAGCCATCGTCGATGCTGCGCTGGATCGCTTTCTCAATCCCGAGCGGGATGCCAGCGGCGATGCGGCACTGATCCGAAGGCTGGACCGGATGAGCCGGCAACTCGAACGAGCCGATCGCGACCTTGGCGTCCTGGCGGAGACCATTGCATTCTTCATCCGCTACTACCTGACCATCACCCCGCCGCTGCCTTCGCAAGATCAGGACGCAGCGCGTGCGCTGGGACGTGAGCGGTTCGAGATGTTCGTCGCCCAGGTCGGCAAGCGCGTCGCCTCCGGCGGCAGGCTTGTCGCCGACGTCATGGACCGCGTCAGCGCCTCGAAGCCGGATCTCTTCATGCGGAATCTCGAGGAGGGCGCCCCTCTCGGCGCCGCCCAAGCCAGCGACACTGGATCCCGCGCGCACGGCGCGCCGGGTGAGCCGCCGGAGCACTCTCCGGCAGGGCGAGAGGAGATCGGCAATGTCTGATCTCCTCTCGCCAGAAACCCGTGAACGACGCCGGGGCATGCTGCGGACCGCCATGGGACCTGCAATCGCGCTCGCTCTGGAAGAGCCTGATGTTGTCGAGGTCATGGTCAATCCCGATGGGAGGCTCTGGCTTGATCGGCACGGGACGGGCCGCGCTGATACCGGCGTTGTTCTGACGCCGCAGGAGTCAGAGCGGATCATCCGGCTTGTCGCCAGTCACGTGCGGGCGGAAGCGAGCGGTTCGTCTCCCATCGTCTCGGCGGAACTCCCGGAAACGGGTGAGCGCTTTGAAGGCCTCTTGCCGCCGGTCGCGCTCGCGCCCTGCTTTGCTATCCGCAAGCCCGCAACGACCACGTTCCGCCTGTCCGACTACGTCAAGGCGCAGATTGCCTCGCCGCTGATGGCGAAGGTGCTGACCACCGCAGTCACCGAGGCGCGCAGCATCCTGATCGCCGGCGGAACCGGCTCGGGCAAGACCACGCTTGCCAACGCGCTTCTTGCGGAGATCGCCGGCCTCGAAGAGCGGGTGGTCATCATCGAGGACACTCGTGAGCTTCGCTGCGATGCAAAGGATGCGGTGACGCTCCGGACCAAGCCAGGTGTGGCGAGCCTTGCCGATCTTGTCCGCTCCACGCTGCGCCTGCGGCCGGACCGCATCATCGTTGGTGAGGTCAGAGGCGCTGAAGCCCTCGACATGTTGAAAGCCTGGAATACCGGTCATCCCGGTGGAATTGCCACGGTTCATGCCAACTCGGCACGAGCTGCGCTCTACCGGATCGAACAACTGATCCAGGAAGCGGTCGCAACCGTGCCGCGCCGGCTCATTGCCGAGGCGATCGACCTGATCGTCTTCATCAAGGGGCGCGGACCCGCACGGCGCATCGAAGCCGTTGCCGAACTTAGAGGTCTCGATCCGTCAGGCGACTACCTCCTCGAAACGCCACCCGGACTTCCAAAAACCTCCCACCGCCCCTGACCTAAAGGAGACTGAAATATGTCCATTCGACTCCGTCTAAACGTGCGTTCGCGTCTTCGCGGCTTCTGTTCGATCAGCAGGTTGCCCTTGGTCGAACTCGGCGTGGCCTCGGCCTGCGTGCTCCTCAGTGTCACGGCGGCGCACGCCGCAGGTTCAGGCATGCCCTGGGAAGCTCCCCTCGAACGAGTCCTGGAATCCGTGCAGGGACCCGTCGCCAAGATCGTCGCCGTCATCATCATCACGGTAACAGGCATATCGCTGGCCTTCGGCGACACCTCCGGCGGATTCCGCAAGATGGTCCAGGTCGTATTTGGCCTCTCAATCGCCTTCGCTGCGAGCTCGTTCTTCCTGTCGTTCTTCTCGTTCGGCGGCGGAGCTCTGATCTAATGCGTCCCGATGGCTTTGAACTCGTGCTCCACCGCTCGTTGACCGAACCCATCCTGATCGGCGGCGCCCCGCGTGCGGCCGCCATCCTGATCGGGACCCTTTCGGCCGTGCTGGCGCTCGGCCTGCGCCTTTGGCTCGCAGGTCTCATCCTCTGGGTCATCGGCCACAGCGCGGCCGTGTGGCTCGCAAAACGCGACCCGGCCTTCGTCGAAGTCGCCATCCGTCACACCAAGCACAAAGGCCGGCTTACATGCTGAACTTGAGAGAATTCCGCGGCAACGCCTATCGGCTGGCTGATTGGCTGCCTTGGGCATGCCTGGTCGCGCCAGGCGTCATCCTCAACAAGGACGGCAGCTTTCAGCGGACGATACGCTACCGCGGACCGGACCTCGACAGTGCGACCGAGGCCGAGCTGATGAGCGTCGTATCTCGCGTCAATAACGTTCTAAAGCGCTTTGGCTCAGGCTGGGCGCTCTTCTTCGATGCCACGCGCATCCCAACTGGCGAATATCCGCGGTCGGAATTCCCCGATCCGGTGTCGTGGCTGGTGGATGAGGAGCGGCGGGCCGGTTTCGAAGGGCCGGCCGGGGTGGCGTGGGAGGATCCTTCACGCCCCGGCGGGCAGCACTTCGAAAGTGTGCTGCATCTGACCTTGATGTACTTGCCGCCGGCCGAAACGGTCTCGCGCCTCGAAGGCCTGTTTCTGGAGCGTCCCCGGGCGAGGACTCGCGCGGCTGGGGGACAACGCGCTCGTAGCGGTCAAACACCCAAACCTCATGAGCGCGGTGACATTGACGACGGGGAGACCGACGGCCAACGAAGATTTGACAGCGACCAGAAGGGCTATCGCGATCACCTCCAAAGATTCATCCAGGAAACCGATCGGGCGATCGATCTGCTCTCGTCAGTCTTGCCCGAGATCTGGCCTCTCAGCGACGCGGAGGCGCTCACCTATCTTCATAGCTGCATCTCGACCAAGCGCCATCCGGTCAGCGTTCCCAAGATCCCGGCCTATCTCGATTGTTTCCTAAGCGATGAGCCTTTGACTGGGGGCCTGTCGCCGGCGATCGGGCGGAGCCATCTGCGCGTGTTGACGGTCCTTGGGTTTCCGCACGTCACCTTTCCAGGCTTGCTCGACGAACTAAATCGGCTCGGCGTTGCCTATCGCTGGGCGACCCGGTTTCTTCCGCTCGACCGTACGCAGGCAAACGCAACCCTGTCGCGCTACCGTCGGCAGTGGTTTGCCAAGCGGAAGTCGCTCGGAGCGATCCTCAAGGAGGTCATGTTCAACGAGCAGGCAGCGCTGCTCGACACTGACGCCAGCAACAAGGCGCATGATGCCGACGCGGCGCTCTCCGAGCTCGGCGACGATCTGGTTGCCTTCGGCTATATCACCACGACCGTTACCGTAAGCGATGAGGACTCCCATCAGGCTGATGAGAAAATCCGTGCGGTCGAGCGAGTGATCAATAGCCGGGGCTTCACCGCCATCCGCGAGAGCGTCAACGCCGTGGAAGCCTGGGTTGGCAGTCTGCCTGGCCAAGCCTATGCCAACATCCGCCAGCCGATCGTCCACACCCTGAACCTCGCCCATATGTGCCCATTGTCGGCAGTATGGGCCGGACCCGAACGGTGTGAGCACCTCGACGGCCCGCCGCTTCTAATCGCCAAGACCAAGGGGGCAACCCCGTTCCGCTTGTCGCTCCACGTGGGCGATGTCGGGCACACCATCATTGTCGGTCCTACGGGAGCGGGCAAGTCGGTCCTGCTCTCGATGCTCGCGGTGCAATTCCGTCGCTATCCGAGTGCGCAGTTGATCACCTTTGACAAGGGCCGGTCAGCACGGGTCACTACGCTCGCAATGTCCGGGTCCTGGTACGAGCTCGGCGCCAAGGGAGGCATTGCCTTTCAGCCACTCAAGGATGTCGCAGAAGAAGGGGCGAGAGTCTGGGCGCTCGACTGGCTCTGTGGCGTGCTCGCCCATGAGCGCGTGACCGTGACCCCCGACGTCAAGGAGACGCTCTGGTCAGCGCTGAGGAGCCTCGGGTCTGCGCCCGTCTCCCAGCGGACCATGACCGGCCTCGTGGCGCTGCTTGCGCGCGACGCGCTGCGGCAGGCGCTGCAGCCCTACACGCTGGAAGGACCTTACGGCCGCTTCCTGGACGCAGACGCCGACCGTCTTTCCGGTGCCGACGTGCTCACCTTCGAGATGGAAGAACTCATGGCGTTGCCAGGGCTGGTGGCGCCGGTCCTGACCTATCTCTTCCACAGCCTTGAGGACCGCTTCGATGGACGGCCCACGCTGCTGGTGCTCGATGAGGCCTGGAGCTTTCTAGATGACCCGCTATTCGCGAGCCGCATTCGCGAATGGCTGAAGACGCTGCGCAAGAAGAACGTTTCGGTGATTTTCGCGACCCAATCGCTGGCCGATATCGCCGACAGCCAGATTGCCCCTGCAATCATCGAATCCTGCCCAAGTCGCATCTTCCTTCCGAACCCCAGAGCGCTGGAGCCGACCCAGACCGAGACCTATCGGCGATTCGGCCTGAACGACACCCAAATTCGGCTGATCGCGGAAGCCTTCCCGAAGCGCGACTACTACCTGCAATCCCGCGCTGGAAACCGCTTGTTTGAGCTCGGCCTCGGTCCGGTGGCGCTCGCGCTGGTCGCGGCCTCCTCGCCCGAGGATCAACGGACCGTCGATGCGGTCCTGTCCCGCTCCGGCCCCCATCACTTCGCCAAGCGCTTTCTCGCTGAACGAGACCTGCACTGGGCGGCGAACCTGATCAGCACCTTCGAACAGGCCCAGAAGGCCTGACCCCCAATCCCAACGATCAAGGAGCTATCCATGCTGAAGATCTTCGGCACACCTGCCGCATGCCAGGCGGTGAGGGCGACCGCAATCATTGCACTGTCCTTCGTCATTGCACTGAACGGATCCCGCCGGCTTGGGGCGCAAGTCGTCGTCTTCGATCCATCGAACTACAGCCAAAATCTCCTGACGGCTGCGCGCACGCTGGAGCAGATCAACAATCAGGTCAGGAGCCTGCAAAACCAGGCGCAGTCTCTGCTCAATCAGGCCAAGCATCTTACGAGCCTGCCGACGAGCGTCGTCGGCCAGCTCACATCAACGATCAATCAGATGAACACCCTGATTGGTCAGGCCAAGAACATCTCATTCGATGTTCAGAAAACCCAGCAGGATTTCGAGCGGCTGTATCCTCGCCAATACGCGGCAGTCGTTTCGTCCGACAAGATGGTTCGGGACGCGACTTCGCGCTGGGACAACAGCTACGATGGACTGAAGCAGTCGCTCACGCTTCAGTCCGCTATCGTCGGCTCGTTGGACCAGGACGGCCAGACGCTTCGAACGCTGATGGCGAATTCGTCCGCTGCGGTCGGCTCGCTTCAGGCCCAACAGTCTGGCAACGAACTGCTCGGCCTGCAGATCAAACAGTCGTTACAAACCCAGGCGCTCATGGTAACACAGGCGCGCGCGGACACGTTGCGTGCTGCTGAACAACAAGCGTCGTCCGCCGCCGCGAAGGAGCGCTTTACTCGCTTCATCGGCGATGGCCACGCCTACACCAGCGGCAAGTAGGTGAGGGCGCCATGGCTGATCTCTCCGTCATTGACCGCTTCACCGAGACCTTCTCGCGCTACATCGACTCGGGATTTGGTCTTCTGTCCGGCGACGTCTCATTCTTGAGCTCGACGTTGATCGGCATCGACCTGACGCTCGCCGGGCTTGCCTGGAGCATGCGCGCGGACGATCACGTCCTGGTCACGCTTGCCAAGAAGGTGCTCTATGTCGGCGCCTTCGCGTTCATCATCGGTAACTTCAAGAGTCTCGCCGATATTGTCTTTGCGTCGTTCTCGAGCATCGGCCTGAAGGCATCGGGCGGGAGCTTGAGCGCCGCGGACCTGGCGCGACCAGGCTTTGTCGCCTCCGCCGGGTTTACGGCGGCCCATCCTCTTCTGGAGGAGACCGGCCAATTCTCGGGCTTTGATGTCCTGACCAACCTACCGACAATCTTGATCCTGCTGTTCTGCTGGATCCTGATCGTGCTCGCGTTCTTCGTCCTCTCGGTGCAGCTCTTCGTCACGCTGATCGAGTTCAAGCTAACGATGCTTGCTAGCTTCATTCTCGTGCCGTTCGCCCTATGGGGGAAGACCGCATTCCTGGCTGAAAAGACGCTAGGCAACGTGGTGGCTTCAGGGGTGAAGGTGATGGTTCTCGCGATCATCATCGGCATAGGCTCGACCATCTTCGGTCAGCTCGCGAGCACGTTGACGCGGCCGGTCGATATCGTGTCGGCCATGAGCCTGCTGCTGGCGGCCCTTTCGCTGTTTGGCCTTGGCATCTTCGGCCCAGGAATCGCGGCCGGATTGGTCTCAGGTGCGCCCCAACTGGGCGCCGGAGCTGCCGCCGGAACGGTGGCGGGTGCGGCGGCTGTCGTGATCGGCGGCGGAGCGGCAGCCGCGGGAGGCTTACGCCTTGCCGCAGGCGGTTCAATGACTGCGGTTCGCTCCGCAGCATCGCTTGGTGGCGCATCTTCTGCCGCCGGCGCATCAGCTCGGGCCGCAACCGTGGATCAGCTAGCGAGCGCGAGCTCTGGCGGCGCAACGAACGGAGTAGCTGCGTCAGGCGGCGGGCGCGCGGGGTCGCCGTCAGGACGCGGACACGCGAGGGAAGCGGCCCAGGTCGCTGCTCACACCCTGAAAGAAGGTGACAAAGGCGGACATTCGTCGGGCCCGAAGCTGGGGGAGGAGTAAGATATGGCTGGTCACCCCTTTCAGCGCGTGTCCGTCCGCTACGGCGAAACGCCCGAGCCGGTCACGCCCTATCAGAAGGCAGCCCAGGTCTGGGACGAGCGGCTCGGGGCCGCCCGTGTTCAGGCCAGCAACTGGCGGCTGGCAGCGCTGGCAGCTATCGGCCTGTCCAGCGTCCTCGGATTGGCGATCTTCACCCAGATCGCTCGGTCGGGTGTCGTTCCCTACGTGGTCGAGGTCGACCGGCTCGGCGAAGTGCGAGCAGTCGGGCCGGCGCTCGAGGCCTACCAGCCGTCAGACGCGCAGATCGCGCACTTCCTGGCGCGGTTCATCGAGAATGTCCGCTCGCTGTCGATCGATCCGGTCATCGTCCGGGCGAACTGGCTGCGTGCCTACGATTTCGTCACCGACCGCGGCGCGCAAGCCTTGAACGACTATGCGCGCGAGGCCGATCCGTTCACGAAGATCGGCTCCAAGACCGTGACCGCCGAAGTCACCTCCGTGGTGCGCGCGTCCGGCGACAGCTTCGAGATCCGCTGGAAAGAGAACACCTACGAGAACGGCGCGATCGCAAAGACCGAGCGCTTCACAGGTCTCGTCACCACCGTTCTCAAGCCGCCGGCGGATGCCGAAACCCTGCGGAAGAACCCTCTCGGTCTCTACGTCCATTCCCTCAACTGGTCGCGCGACCTCATCGGAGACGCCAAATGAATTCCAAAGCCCTCACCAAGCTCGCGTCGACCAGCGTCGTCGCATTGTCGCTTGGGCTTGCCGGATGCGCCACCAAGCTCAATCTCGAAGCGCCCTATGATGAGATGAGTTTTGAGAAGGCGCTCCCAGAGAGCGATCCGCCGGCGCCGGTGCAGGTCGTCGAAACACCCAAGGTCCTTCCGTTGCCGGGCCAGTTGAAGCCCCTTCCGGCTAAGGGCGCAAAGGAAGAAAAACTGCCGCCGGAGCAGGCGATCGCCAAGGCGAACAAGGCAGCGAGGATGGAGCCGACACGTGCCGGATACATCAACGCCATCCAGGTCTATCCCTGGACGGAAGGTGCGCTCTACCGGCTTTATGCAAGCCCGGAGAAGGTCTCGACCATCGCGCTCCAACCGGGCGAGGAGCTGATCGACGTCTCCACCGGCGATACGGTTCGCTGGGTGGTCGGCGATACCTTGAGCGGGCAGGGCAACTCCCGGCGTGTGCACATCCTGGTCAAGCCGACGTTGCCGGATATTCAGACCAACCTCGTAGTCCTTACCGATCGTCGGGCCTATCACCTCGAGCTTGTCTCGACCAAGCAGACCTACATGGCATCCATCTCATGGACCTATCCGACCGATACGCTCGTCGCGCTCCACAAGCAAAACGCCGCTGCTCAACAGGGCGAGGAGCGGATCGCGGATCGCGGCGTACGGCTCGACAGCCTGAATTTCCGCTATCGCATCGAAGGCGACGATCCGCCGTGGCGGCCGGTGCGTGCCTTCGATGACGGCCGCAAGGTCTATATCCAGATGCCGTCCGGGCTGTCGCAAGGCGAGGCGCCGCCTTTGTTCGTCGCCGGAGCCGACGGCCGGCCGAACCTCGTCAACTACCGGGTCCGCGGTTCCTACTACATCGTCGATCGGATGTTCGGTGCCGCCGAGCTTCGCCTTGGCGAAGATCCGCAGCGCATCGTCCGGATCATTCGTATCGACGCGCGACCGGTGTCGCAGGTCTTCAGCACCGGGAGCGCCTCATGACGACAGGATTGGATCAGGATCCGGAGCCGTTGGAACTGCGAGCACGGCCGCGGCCCGTGCGGCGGCTCAACAGGCGCGCTCTCATGATCGGCTGCGCCGTCGCAGCGCTGTTTGTTGGCGGAGCGATACTCATTGCGCTCCGACCGCACTCCTTCAAGCAGGCTGAGCGGACAGAGCTTTACAATACAGACCGCAAGCAGACGGCAGAGGGTTTGAGCAAGCTGCCAAAGTCCTATGAAGACCTGCCGCCATCGACGCCGCGGCTTGGACCGCCGTCGCCTGGGGACATTGGCCGGGCCTTTGCCGAAAATGAGAAGAAGGCCGGCGTCGCATCGGACACGGGCTTCCGCACGAACCCAGAGGAAGACGCCGAGCGGGCTGAACGGATCCGCCAGACACGGGTCGCTCAACAGGCAAAGGAGTCGGGCTTGTTCGTCCGTCTGTCGGAAAAACAGGAGAAGCGCAAGCAGGCGAGCCCGACTGATGCTCCGGCAACCACTCCATCGGCATTCCGGCCTCCAACGCCCGACACCGGTCCATCTGCTGCGGAACTTGCAAAGAGGGCGCAGACGATGATCGATCGGTCCAGCGAGATCATTCCCTCGTCGCAGGCGCGAAAGCTGGCCTTCGTGGAAGCTAAAGCTGACACGGAAACCACCAATCCCCATGCGCTCAAACCAGCACCATCCACCTATGCTGTGATGGCGGGATCGATCATCCCGGCGAGCCTCGTTACGGGGCTGAATTCGGACCTGCCTGGCACGACCATCGGTCAGGTCACCGAGAACCTCTATGACACGGTAACGGGCGAGCACCTATTGATCCCGCAGGGCACAAGGATCGTAGGCAAGTACGACAGCGTCGTCGCCTTTGGCCAGAAGCGGGCGCTGGTCATCTGGAGCCGGCTCATCCTGCCGAACGGCAACTCGATCGTGATCGAGAACCTTCCGGCTACAGATGTCGCGGGCTACGCCGGACTCGAGGACGAGGTGGACTTTCACACTTGGCAACTGCTCAAAGGCGTAGCGCTGGCGACCTTGATCGGAGTGGGGACCCAACTATCAATCGGCAATGACGAAAGTGATCTTGTGAAGGCCCTGCGAGAGAGCACGCAGCAGACGACCAATCGCGCCGGCCAGCGCCTGGTGGAGCGCGAACTCGACGTGCAGCCGACGATCACGGTGAGGCCGGGTTGGCCACTACGAGTGATTGTTTCGAAGGATCTGGTGCTGAAGCCGTATCAGGACATTCAGACAATGGCGAAGGGCAGGTAAGGATGAAGCTTGCGAAGCTACCTGATCGGACACCGGTTAAGATGAATGTCGTGCTTACGCCGGTCCTGGCGCAGCGGCTGCGCGAGTATGCTGCTTTCTACGCAGAGACCTACGGCAACAAGGAAGAAGTATCAGAGCTGATACCGTTCATGCTCGAAGCATTTCTTGAAAGCGATCCGTCCTTCAAGCGAATCAAAATCGTCAGGAGTTCAAAGCCATCTCTGAGCGACAGTCCGGACGAGAAATGAGGTGGAGAACTAAGTCTCGACGCTTGCCTGCATAAGAGCTGCCCTTACGTGTTCGATCGCCAATTCGAGTGATTTCAAAAGCTCACCTAATTCTGTTGTTGAAGCCTCCTCTAGGCGGAGATTTTTGGGGCTGACAGTTTGCGAGACCAAACGATCGATCGAGTTGACGGAGCGAAGATCCGACAACTCGGACTTGGACGAACCGAAAATGTGAGACACTATTTCCCCAGCAGGGGTAACCATAGTGAATAGCTCGAGACCGGACGTGACCGCCTGCTCGAGTACGTGAATGGGAAGTTCAACACTTGCCAATGTGTGGCCCAATCCCGCCGCTCGATAACCAACGCAAGCGAAACGACCGTCGGGTCGACTGACGAGATCTACAAACGGTTCAACCGCCTGGGGCTGAGCATCGGCCATGTGAAACACTCTGAATAGGTCGACAATACCTAGTATACTGGGTGGAGATCAAGTAACGTTTGGTGCCGTCTTGCCGCATGAAGTTGCGGCGGTTGGTAGCCAAAAATGTTCGGCGTCTACGACGGAAAGGCGGCCTTACTCAAGAAGAGTTGGCTGATCGAGCGGGCCTGAATCGCAACTACATCGGAATGATTGAGCGCGAGGAGAATGCGCCGACCGTTGACGCGCTTGAGCAAATTTCCGCAGCGCTCGATATCGACCCTGTTGTCCTATTTCAGGAGCGGTAGTTGCGGTGCTGCAGAACCAAGTCCGGCACCAGGCGACGAGGGAAATGCCTGCACTTCTCTACCTCTCTCTCGCGGCGACGCCCGATCAGGTACGCCGCGGCTCAGCCGTGCGACGCGACCGGCGCACGCTCCGACTCCGTCTTGTGAGGCTTGACCTCGAGCCGCAGGCCGATCGACGAGAGTACCTTCAGGACCGTGGTGAACTCGGGATTTCCCTTTGGGTCGAGCGATCGGTAGAGGCTCTCGCGCGCCAGTCCTGTTTCGCGCGCGACTTGGCTCATGCCACGATCGCGCGCGATCTGGCCAAGCGTTTCCCTGATTGCGGTCGCATCAGCGCGGGCGAGCGCTTCGTTGAGCGCTTTGACGACCTCGTCGAGCGCCGGAGCTTGGGGTGCCAACAACGTGGCGTCCTCGCCCGCAACTTCCTCGGGCGCTTGAGCAGACGGCGCTTTCTCCATCGCCGGCAGGAAGGTAGGCTGGTCGCTGGTCTCGACCAACCGCCATTCGTCGGGCGTCGCGCGCTCCTTCACATCCCGGCGCAGTTCGTCGCTGCAGTGGGCGATGAAGTTCCTCCATGCGTCCACGGACTTGATGTTGACGACGTGCTTGTCGGGTACGTTGAACAGCACCGCGATCTTTCCAACGATGGCGAGGCGCAGCACGTTGAGGACGGTACCCGGGCTCTTTCCGTCCCAGATCATCAGGCCGAAGTCGGCCTCACGCGCCATCTCCCGGTCCTTGGCCGCGTAGAACTGAAAACCCTTCGCGTTCTTGGGCGCGTCGACGTGGTGGGTGAGCCAGGTTCCGAGGTTGTTGCGCGGCGACGCGCCCGAGCAGAACACCGTGACCTTGTCATAGTGTATGTCGTGGAAGTGCTTCTGCACGGCTTTGTCAGCGCCATTGGCGTCTCCGACGATGACGCGGTGGCCGCTCGCGACGACATTGTCGAGCCGCTTCTTAACCTCGGAGGGAAGCCGGGAAACGTGTCGCGAGCCGCCTATGAAGATCGTGTTCAATGGTTGCTCCGTGTCTTGGTGATGGTGAGGGCACGGACGACGGCAGCTTGGCCTGGGCCGAGCAGCTGATCCGTGATGGCGTTCATGGTGGTCCCCGACCGAAAAAGATCATCGAAGAGGAGGATACTGCGGCCCCGTGTCTGCGTCGCATCGATCTGATAGAGACCGTCGACCTGCTTCTTCCGCTCCTCCGGGTCGGTCACGTTCTTGAGCTGCGTGGTCGGTCGGGTCGTCGCGATGCAGGATAGCACCGGCACCCCGAGCGCAGCTCCGATTCCCTCGGCGAGGACAATGACTGGCTGCAATGCGCGCTGGTGGGATGGCGGAACGGGCACGATGCTGTCGAACTTGTCACGATACGGGGCGAGAAAGTTGGCGGCGGTTTCGATGATCGGGCCCGCTGCCTCCTTGTCGGCGCGATTCTTCAGCCGAAACAGAAACTCGGCAATTTCCGGCCGAACGGTGTCGAATTGCATGTGACCGAATTCATTGTATCCAGTCGGCGTGCTACTGGTCGTGTGAAGATCCAGGGAAACGCCCGAGTTCCAGCGCCCCTCTATTTTGATCGGATTGATTTTGACTATCGCCATTCGCGCTCCCGAATCTGTTCAATTGTAACCTATGGGCTACATTTGGGCAAGATCCCTTTGCGATCCAAGCCTATGGAAAGTCAGGCGGTCGAGGCGTTTCGCGGCATTGCGAGCGGCGCTTTGGCAGCCGCGGCGCCTAGGGCAGCCGGCCGGCTTCCAGCTCGCCGATGATCTTGTTGGTGATTTCGTCGTAGAGGCTCGCCCGATCGTGGGCCGCCCGGAGCTGATGCTTGGTCATAGCGGATCTCCGCGACGGGCGTCGGGAGCCTCTCTCCCATCCCTCAACCCGTCACGGCGAACCCGTCCGCACTCTCGCTCTCGACGGGCGTTGGGCAGCCGGCCCCGCAGAAGGGGTCGGCTGAGACCGTAGGGCTCGGACGAGGGAAGGCTTTCCCCGCAAAGCCGTAGAGCCATAGATGCGTAGATCAGGATTTCAGAACGCCAGCGCGCGCTGGACGTGGTGTTTTCGTAGGCGCGACCTTGAAGCTGGAGCTGCCCGTGTCGGCTCGGGAGTTGCTCAAGCCCTTGCGGCCAAGATCGCTCAAGGTCGAATAGGTAGGGCAAACGTGCAACATGACGGCGTGGACGGACGCCTTAGTATGATTGGGGGGGAGCTTGGGTACGGAAATTACGCTCGATGTGGCCGGGATGTCGGTCACGTATAGCAAGAACCACCGCGGAATCGATCATGGATCGATTTTTCAGGAGCAAGATCGAAAGGCGATCAAGAGCGACCAGCTCGACTACGACTGGTACGAGGAGGAGGGCGAGGACCCAACACCCTCCGAGATGGGGTTCACGCGATCGCTCAAACACGTCGTTCCCCGTCTTGAACTCCTTGGCTTCAATCTGGAGCGCGTCCGGCGTGAATATGACGCTGTCGCTCAAAACTGGCTGGAGGAGAGGCAGTCCCTTCAGGACGAGGACGACGACGAGCCTATTCCTGACCTGATGAGCTTTGCGGAGTTCCTCGCATTTGCCACCGCGCACCCGCTGGACAGTCTCGACCACACCTTTATCTCGGGCACGGACGATGCGAGCGAAGCGAAGATCCAAGGTCGCTTCGAGGGAATGCAGTTCGAGCGGATTCCCACCTACCGATCTTATGATATCCAAGCCTACTCGGAGCGAAGCTTCTTCGGCGCGTTGGTGGATATACTTCACCCGTATTCGGTCTTGCGACTCTTGGCGGAGGCCAAGGCGAACGAGGATGCGCCCGTCGTCTGGCAGTATGGACCATTGGTGCAGGCCGGGTGGGCCACAGAGCAGGAGTTTGTACCCCACGCCCGGCGAACCGAGACATTCCTGATCGCGACCGAGGGCAGCTCTGACGTCCATATCCTGAAGCGTGCGCTCGCGCTGTTGCGGCCAGGGATCGCGGATTTCTTCCGCTTCATCGACGTGAGCGAGAGCCACCCTTTTTCGGGCACGGGCAACCTTGTGAAGTTCGCAGAAGGGCTCGCGAAGATAGACGTTCAGAATCAAGTCGTCTTCGTGTTCGATAATGACGCGGAGGGGCTCGACGCGCATCAGCGTCTGTCGACGCTCACCCTGCCTGTGAACATGCGCGGCATCATGTTGCCCGAGCTCGAGGAGTTCCGCTCGTTTCCGGCTCAAGGTCCCGAGGGGCTCCACAATTCGGACATCAACCGACGCGCTGCGGCGATCGAGTGCTATCTCGATCTCCACGTCGCGGGTCATCCGCCGGCGAAGGTGCTCTGGACCAACTACAAGAAGAGCCTCGGCACCTATCAGGGGGCGTTGGAATATAAGGATTCCTATAGCAAGGAATTCTTGCAACAGACGGCCGAGACTTTGGCCGAAGGAACGTATGACGTTCGCAAGATCGAGGCTGTTCTCGATCTGCTTATCGCGGAATGTACAGCGGTCGCGGTCGACCAATGGGACCCGATTGATGTCGAATTGAGAGATGCCTTCTGATGACTGAAAAAAGCGCCTTCCATGAGACCTATGTGCGCGCGGCGGGAGCCGTCGCGTTCGTCGCCGTCATCGATGCCAAGGGGGACGAGGGAATCGGCACGGCGTTTCACATCGGCAGCGGGATCTTCGTAACGGCCCGGCACGTGATCGATGGGGTGACCATCAAGGAGATCGCTACTACCAAGTCGGCGCACCTCACAGAAGAGGCCGGCGGCAAGGCTATCCCACCGCGACGGCTGGAGATCATCGATGGACCATATTTCGGGCCGGACGATCTCGATGTCGCAGTCTTCCGGGTCGACCTCGGCGCCACGCCCTTGCCTGCGATAACCGTCAGTCAGCACACGGACTACCAACTCGAGGAAAACGACCTGGTTCTCTCGGATATCCTCGTCGTTGGCTATCCTCCGATCCCATTCACCACCGTGCCCAGCCAAGTCGTCGCCCTGGGGCAGATCAACGCAGTCGTGCGCGTGCGTCATTCTCCGGTCCTGCATTTCATCGCATCGGCCATGGCGCGCGGCGGATTCAGCGGAGGAGTGGCGCTCGACCAGTCCGGCAGCGCGCTGGCGCTCGTGACCGAGAGCTTGGGTCAAGGCGATATGCCGGTTGAGACTGGCTACATGAGCCTGTTGTCGATCGAGCCGGCGGTGGATATTGCGGCTGAGAAGTTTGGGTTCGGTGTCCACAGCGGCTATCCAGGCCGCTACACCGACACTTTGTTCGCGGCGAAGTTCTCGGACCCGTCCAGCCGGTCGCTGAGCTCCTTCATCTATGACGCGAGCCTCTACGTATACGACGACGACCGAGACGTGTTCGTCGAATCAATTGCGCTGACGAGACGCTGCTGGCCGAGGCGGTCGCGACGTTTCACGCCATCACGCCTCTGACTCGTCACGACGTCGTCGATGGGGCCGTCCTCCACACCCCGGACGAAAATCCATCCGCAGAATTGCTGGTTGAGGCGGGGGAGGCCGTCGCCGCGGTGTTCGAGAGGTCAGGGTTACAAGAGAATGGCGTCGGAACGCAGCCGCTGGCAGCTCAAGCAAAGGGGCTAGCCGCGCCTTGAATGGACTATCCGCTGCGTTACACCGCGTCGAAGAGAGGTCTGGCATCGGTCGGGCGGACGATGCGGACGGCATGCCGCGCTCGGGTGATCCCAACCCGCAGAACACGGCGGCTGTTCTCGAATTTGGGAGCTTCCTCTTCCTTCAGGAGTGCGCCACCGCGATAGCCCTCAACGATAACAACGGCATCGAACTCCTTTCCTTTCGACTTGTGGATGGTCATCAGGATGCATCCGCGCGGAGGGCGATCAGCGCCGACGAGGCGCTGCTGATCGAGAATGGCGGCGACGCGCTCGACCGCGCCGGAATATGTCGCGGTTCGCGCCCAGAGTTCGCTCAATGCCATCGCGATCGGATCGCCGGCTTTCGAGAGGCGGACCATTCCGGCTTGAACCGCGATATCCCGGAGGTCGTCATGGCCGGTGCAATGCTGGCGGGCCAGGCGCCAATCGCTGACAGGGTCGCCGGTACATGCTCCCTGATATTGCGCGAGATGGTTCGGTCCAGATGCGCGGATCGGCTTGTCCCTGCGTAGCAAGTCGATTGCGGCCGTCATCCTGGCGGCGCGGTCCCCGGCCGTCTTGGCTCCAAGGGCATTCTGCTGTTCGCACCAATCCTTCTTCAGGAGCCAAAAATCGGCCGCACGCCGTAGCGCTGCTGTCCGGGATGCGACCGAATAGGCAGAGGTCTGCTCCAGCAACGCGGCCGTAACGAGGGCCGCCGCTGATGATTGCTCACCGTCCCAGGCGATGTCGTGGCTGATGGGGGAGAGCGCGTTCTTCCCGAAATTATGAGAGGTCGAGAGCAGCTCGGAGATGTCCGCGACGAGATCGTTGCTCGTCGCCAAGACCGCCACGCAAGGCTCTGTCACACCGCGCCGGGCCAAATCAGCGAACGCCTGACCGACATGAAAGTGGACGGTGGAGTTGAACATGTTCTGGAAGCGCTTGTAGGTCGTTTCGATGACGTCTTTTGATCGGCCCGGTGCTTTTGCCGTCACCACCGCGTTCGCGAAGCGCAGCACATCCGAAGTCGGGCTACGGAAATTGTCCGCCTCCAGGTCGGCCTCCAGCAACTTGATGCCTCGACGCAGGATATCGAGGCGATCGGCGCGGACGCCCTTGCGGAAATCGTAGATCCGCTGCTCAGGGTCAGCAAGAAAGACGCTCTTGGTCGCTTCGGCGAGCGCCTGCACCAGCCGCCATTGATCATCATCTGTGTCCTGGAATTCGTCGAGGATGATGAGGGGGTGAATGTCGGCGATACCGTCGCGAATATGCTTGCTTTCTTCGATCAGGCGGGCGGCCGCATGGGCGAACGCGTCAAAGGATGCTCGGCTTTCCTCGTCGAGAAGCCGACGCCGTTCTACCTCCCAATCGCCCGCGAACTGCGTCCGCATCATCCCTTCCTGCCCGGGAGAGATCATGGCGATGGGTGAGCCGCGGAGTGCACGGCCATGCCCCTTCAGGAGTTCCCAGCAGAACGAGTGATAGGTTCTGACCTCGATCCTCGATAGTTCCTCGCGGCTCAGGACGGTCTTGCAGCGCGTGATGATCTGCTGCACCGCCGCGCGAGAGAAGCTCAGGAAAAGCGCCGTTTGACCTTGCTTCATCCGCGGCATTCCGGCCTGCGCCTTCAAGATCGCAAGGGTGGTCTTTCCCGCTCCCGGTCCGCCCAATACGAGGACGTGTCCTGGCTCTTCGAGCACCGATTTGCGCCGGTCGTTCAGGACGAAGATCATCCGGGCTTGCCCTCGTCGTCCGCGTCGTCGCCATCCAGCGGCGGAAGTTTCAGGAGCGCGTTCACGCGCTGCAGAAACTCGGTAATCGTCTTGGGGAGCTCGGCCAGCGATTGGCAGCACTCGATCAGGTGGGCCGCGTAACCATCCCCCTTGCGGTCGGCGAGCACGCCGTAGGTGAGCTTTCTGACCGCATCGTCGTCGGCTTCCACCGTCGGCTTGCCATGGTGTTGCGGATAGTCGGGCCACTCCGCGACCGCCGATAGAAACCGTCTTTGCGCGTCGATCGCAACTTCTGCGACCAGCAGCGCCTCGATCCCCTTGTAGGTCGTCTGGCAGTTCTCCGAATACAGGGCGAGATTTGCGGTTTGCTCCGCGGTCCAGTCTTTCTTCGGCAGATCGTGGAATGCGAAGAACGCCTTTCGCAGGCTTCCAAAAACGGGTCCCCATTTGGGGATTTCACCGTGGGCTCCTGCCTCGAAGACGGAGATGCCGGTCAGGTCGAACGCATCATATGCGTTTTCGGGACCGTGTGCCTCCAGCGCGCGGGATGTCGCGATAAGTGTAGCAACCTCGGTCGCGCCTTCCGCAACGATGATGCCGCGCGCCAGGATTGCTTCTGCAAGCTGAAGCTTGCGCTGGCGCACCGCCTTGAACTTGATCCCCTCCGTCGGAATTGCGGTGCTCGACAGGCGATGCTTCTCATCGCGGTCGATTGCGAGGATCTGCGTGACCTCGAATTCGTCGATGACCTGCGGCGAGTGCGAGGTGACGATCGCCTGGCCCATCCTCTTGAGAAGGTAGCGGGTGAGCCGACGCTGCGAGTGCGGGGGCAACGCGATCTCCGGCTCTTCCATCGCGAAGATGACGGAGTCGTTTCCGCGAAGGTCGGCGATGTGGGTCAGTAGCGCAAAAACAAGCGTGTTGACCGACCCCGTGCCCAATCTGTGGAACGGGACGGCGTATTCACTCCCCTTGGACCGCACAAAGAACTGAATGACCTCCCTGAGATTCTCGCGCGTGAGATCCGATGCGAAGAACGCCGTCGCATCCTCCCCGTCTGCTATCCCAATGAAGCGCTGCATCCGTTTCCGGACTTGCTCGCGAATTGCCTTGAGCTGCGGGATGGAGCCGACGGGCGGGTCAAACGCCTTCAGGCGTTTGACGGTATCCTCCCACATCGACTCGCGGCCCTTATCGCCGAGCCGAAGGATCGTATCGAGCAGGGAGCCTCGCTCAAGACTGAGCGCTCTACGGCCGGTGCGGAGCGTTCGCAGGTAGATGAAGCCGCATGCCTGCTTCCAATCGCGACCGAACGATTCCAGCCCGTTGCCCGGTGTGGGATCGTCCGGTTCGTCGGGGCTCTCCTTGGTGGGATGGGAGAAGAACGTCTTCCCCTCAAAATCGTCGGTCTTTCGATCGTACCAGCCGAGAAAGGTGATCGGGAGGGCGCGAATAACGCCGGGGGCGTCGGTGTCGGATGGTGTCGAACCGTCTACATCGACGAAACCCTGCTGCTCTTCACGCCAGGGTCTGGTCTTGTGAAAGAGTTTCCGACGCATGTCCTCAGGCAGATCGATCAAGACGACATCGATCTTGATGACGGCGAGGTTGCCGGCATCGTCGAAATATCGACCGTTGTGAAAGTCGTGTTCGTCGACGATCGGACGACGGAATAGACGTTCTGTGCCTAGAACCAGGTCCAGCGCCTCGCAGACGGTCGATTTGCCGACATTGTTGCCGCCAACCAGCAGCGTATGTCCCGGAAGATCGACAACCCCGTGTGCGACGCCTCGAAAATTCTCAATTGTTATTCTTCTGACGCGCATTGAGCCCCCCATCTCCCCGGCCAAGCTTATTTGTTTTGTGGTTCTCTCGGAATGCTGTGGTCCCTGAAGCGTTCTTCGTTGCTGGTCTGAGCAGTTTAACCGAGACTGTTCTGTTGCACGTTGGCGGCTCAGTCGATCTCAACGCGTGCGCTATCTGGTGGTAGCGAGTTTCCGACACTCACCTTGACGGTGATCGTATGGCGCGGAAGCACGGTGATAGTCGTGGGCGCAACGGCCTCCTCGCCAGCCTCGTGTACTTCATCGATCAGGTCGCGGACTGCCTGTTGATCTCCGGTGACGATGCGTCTGACGCGATCATTGTCGCGGGGCTCGGCCAGAATTGGACCACTTCGTATCAAACCAGAGAAGGCTCCATGATGAGAGCGTGGAGTAAAGTGCTCGATGATGAACCAGGTAAATGGCAGAGCCGAACGAAATGCCTCGTCGTGCAGCCCAACAAAGCCTGTGGGCTTACCTTCTATTGATCGAAGCCAGATACCGGCGTCGATTCCACCGTTGCTTATCAAGGTGTCTCTTAGAGCAAGCCCGGTTCCGAAATCAAAGATCTGACCACTTAAGTTTCGAGTGTGAAGGGCGCGCACTTGGGTACGGGTCGTGTCCGAAATCTTCGGAGTTTGTGGGCAATAGAGGCCATACAGCAGCGCGCCCTTGCCAAGAATCGAAGCGAGCCGGTCGAGCCGGGTTTGTTGCTCAGCATCGACGGCTTGGAAGTTTGCCCGCTGGTCGTACTCGCCAGAATTCGGGTTTCGAAAGAGCCGCTTCGCCTGAACCAGATAGGCCGTGGACCAGCTTTCTTTGGGCAGAATGTGGTTTTCGTAGGTGAGGACGAGACCGAAATCGGACTGGGAGACGTGGCGCTCCATCGCCGTGTTATGAGGATACGTATCGAGCGCGACTTCGAAATCGAGGCCGTCGCCAATGGAGGCAAGGTCGGCGTTGAGCTGGTCCAGGCTATAGGAGAGATTCTCTTCGCTCCGCTGGGTTTCTACATCGAGCAAGGCGCAAAGCTCGTTGGTGAGAGCCGGTTCATCCGGTGGGTGTTTCCGGAGCATCCGCTGAGATAAAGCGTCGTCGATGCCGTCGAGGTATTGGATGACGTGCTTCAGGTGCTGCGGTCCGAACATCGTGCTACTTCTTGTTACTACGTTTCGATATGAGCGGCGCTAGGGTTTTCGATTGTTGGCTTTTCGTCGCCCTGCTGCGAGCGGCTAGAAGGTATCCGCAAATAGAATATTGGGGAGGGCGTCGGTAGGCGTCCAAGCTCCAAGCGTATGCCTGACATAGGACTGGCAGAGGGCGACAATTTTGTCGGCGTCCCCCAAACGAACAAGTTGCCGGGCGATTTCTGTACGCCCGGAAAGGGCTGGTACGCTGTATCCGGAGCTGGATAAGAGAAGACCGCGGCTTGCTCCGTACACCATAACCACCTCAAAGAAGCGCTCCAGAATGTGGGGTCCTGGTCTCGATGGCGCCTTCCAGTGCTTGATTTCAACGAGATAGATCACAGGCTGACCGGCCTCTGCGCAACGTAATTCCAAATCAAAACCGCCGTCGCGTCCCGGGCGTGTGACCAGAACGTCGAATCCCAACCCGGAAAGTACCTCGCCCAGCAATCGTTCAAGGTCACGCCACTCGACGTGCATCAGGTAATCGGGGCTACGAACGATTTCCTGAGCTAAGGCCTGCAACATGGAACGCAGGGCACGTTCGACCGATGCCCCGGGAGCGTCATCTTGGTCCCGCAGCGTTTCCTGTTGTTCTGAAATATAGCGCTTTAGTCGGGGGCGGCTGCCGTGGGCCGGCCACACGATTCGGCCGTCCGCATCCTCGGCTTGCGCCCGTTCTAGAGTGAACCGCCAGTGCCGGCCGTTCGGAGGAAGATGTCCTCGCCAGTCGTATTGGAGGAGTGGCCGCGCTCCATGAACCGTGAGATCGGCAAGCAAATATGGTCCGCGTGAATCATTGTCGTGATTGCCATAGAAGTCTGAATTGGGGACCGATCGGCGCTCGGCTGTGCGGCGTGTTTCTTGAACGCTCACGATCTATCCCTCGCTGTCTGGCCAGTTGCCGCCAGTTCGGAGATCGGCGATATCGGTTGAGTCCTTTGGCATTTGTAACGAGATGTGCCAATCTCGAGGCAGGGTTCGCTTCGAAGCGAACTCGACGCGCTGAATTGCAAGTGCTTCGGACGACCCGTACTCGACTCTTTGCGCATCTTCGAGAGGGACCATTTCTGGTTCGATCCAAAGAGCCACCCCCAGGAAAACGTGGCCCAGCAGATGAGTGCCGCCGCCATGGTCGATCGCGACGTCGCCGGAATATGGAACACGCGCGGTTCGAATAATCGGTGGTGCGCCTTTCGCAATGTCGCCGAAGGGATTCAGTGCCGCTTGGACTTCCTGCCAAACATCATTGAGTGACCAAGTGGACCCATCGCCTGTGTTTCGGAAGATAGGTGCGAATAAGTCGGTATCTTCCGGCAAAGTGAAGTCGAATTCATCCGGCGGTGTTGTGCCGGACTCGGCTGAGCGAAAGGTCCGAATACCGACCCCTGCAAGGGCGCACGCTTTGTGCCAGAAGATCACAAAATCCAGCTTTAAGAACTGATTGATATCTGCGACTGAAAATTCCGACGCCCGCCGAAGCGCAATGCCATGTTGCAGTGCTACGGCTTCGGCTTCCGGCGAAAAACCTGATGCGCTGACTGCTATGGTGCGATCTGCGCCGATTGCTTGGCGTTTGGCCGCCAGCTGTTCGATCCAGGTGACATCCTGTTTCTTGCTTCTCCGCCGACACTCTACCGTTATGAGGAGCTCCGATGTCCCGGCTCGCGTGCGGATGCTCGCATCGACCTCGCGCAGCCGGCCAGTGACCCTGCATTTGATCCGGTCAGGGGACTTTACGACCATGCCGGTCGGGCCGGCGTCGGCCTCGATCCGCGCAACCAAACGCTCGAACTCGCGCCATTCGGGATCTTGGCGGCGACGAGCAGTCATTCCTCGCGGCCTTTCTTCTTCACCGCCGCGTTGAGAAACATCGGAAAGAAGCTTCGCTGCGTTTTCACCTTGATGACGTCGTTGACGCCGATCGTATTTGCCTTCCTCCTCTCGCCGCCCGCTGGAGTGATTACCTCCAAATCCGGGCTCTCGATGATCGCCGCGTGGACGTCTTCTGCATGAGCAGGGGTGATGTTGTAGATGCTCTCGTAGAAGTCGATTACGGACATGGCATCGCCGGATTCCGTCACGAGGCGTGGAATGTCTCCCAAGAGTTGGTTCTTCGCGGACGCTCGACCTTTATCGTCGAACAAGTAGAGCATTCCCTCATCGTGCCTGGGGTCGTACGACAGCATATTGAGGCCCGAGCGACCGAAATGCGCCTGGAGGCTCGCATTGTCATGAAGGATGTTGTTGTAGACCTGCCGTGCCCGGTAGGCGTTGGCAAAGTGGATCAACCAATACCTCCATCCGCCCGGATTGTTGATCGAAAAGGGACTGACGTAGGGCGCGCATAGGCGAAAGGCGTCGAAGACAATCTTCTCCGCAGTTCCGAGCCAATCGTTCTTGCTCATCAAGGCATTGAGCGCATCGATGCTCGCGGTCGTCAGTCCAAGATGAGCAAGTCGTGTTCTGAGCTGTTCCGGCTGATTCTTCTGCAGGAAAGCGAGCAGTGAACTGATCATGAAAGTGTAGAAGATTTCTGCGGCGGGATAGGAGTGCATGATGTCGAGGAGCGTATCCCGCTCGACGTGACTGTCGCCGCATTGATCCAGATTGAAGATGACGCTCCGATACCGTCCTTGTTCAAGGAGCGTCTTGATCTGCGGGTAGGCCGCCTCGAAAAACTCGTTCAAATATTCGACGCGCAGGTGCAGTTTCGGGCTTGTCTGGGCGATGGCAGCTTGCATCGGCGCGACATGTGTCTTCAACAATTCAATGGCGTCGCGACTGGCATCGTTGAAGATGAGAAGGCATTCGACCTCGATTGCGCTAAGGCCTTGTGCTGACCGATGTGTGTTCACCGCTTCGACAGCGCGCTGCAGTTCTTCAATGAATATAAGTGGTGATCCAGATGTGCCACACTGGTACTGTCCGCCGCCGGCAAAGCCGTCCACAATTGCAAGCCGAAACCGTTCCTGCTGCGGCAGCCTGCAGCGGACGCTGAGATAGTCGAAGACGTACTCGCGCAGAATTTTATGCTTGCGCTTGGAGTGCTCCTCGAGCTTTGCACCGTCAGCCCATTCGTATGGTTTTTCTACCACGTCGCCCCCTCCATCGATGCACCCTTAAGGTACAGCGGTCGGAACGGTGGGCATCTCATCCCACGTGCGTCCCCGATACTCGCGTCCATTGGCTCTTTTTGAACGCTTTTTATTGTCTTTGCCCCAGGTGCCCCACTGTTTAAAGAAGAAGGCTGTTCCTGCTGACAGGCACTGCGTATGAATTTCGTCGATCCATTCCTCACGGATTGGCCGAGCTGCCTTGCCGCTCTCTCCGCCGACGATTGCCCAATGGATCTCTCGAAGATCGATAGAGCCGACGGCTCCAATGAGAGGTTCGAAGGAAATGAATCGTATGGCGGCTGGTGCTTGGCGTAGGTATTTTATGCGATCGACGACATCTGCGTTCTCTATGCTGGTGCCGAGCCAAACGTTGGGCAGGACGTCGTCAATCAGGGTCGACACCAGCTTCGCCATGCGCGCGGGACGTTTAGTCAGAATCTGGTAGTGGTGGTGCGGTGTCTCGCGCATGACCTGCCAGACGTCACGAATGAACGTATCACTAACCCTTTCATGGAAGAGGTCGCTCATCGAGTTCACAAAGATCTTGCGAGACTTGCGCCAACGAAGCGGAATAGACAGCGCTTCACGATCTTCCCGCACGACACCGTTCCAGACCGTGCGCTTTCCCGTTTTGCGGGTCAGCTTGGCATATTTGTCGACGCCCATTGCCTCAAGGCGCCTCGCCATTTCCATGGCGTAGCAGTGCGTGCAGCCGGCGGTCACGATTGAGCAACCGGCGACTGGATTCCAAGTGGCGTCCGTCCACTCGATCTGAGTTTCAGCCATCTAGTCCTCCGTGCTGATTTTGTGTCGGCCGGCTCATTGGGCGGCTCCACTCATCGTGCGCCCGCCTGCTTGCGACGTCGGTTCGGTGCCGCCTTCACAGCGATATCGCCAAGATTATGTAGGCGAAGCGCAGGCCGCGCAGGCAGCTTCACCGTTAATTCAAGCTTTCCGCCGATCGCCTCGACATAGCTTCGGAGTGTCGACAGATACATATCCGTCTGCTTCTCGATCTTCGACACAGACGGCTGTTTGATGTTAAGCGCGGTTGCGATATCATCTTGGGCCTTGCCAGCGAGCTGGCGCAGCTTGCGCAATCCTTCGACCCCTTCTTCGGGGTCCACGAAACGCGCCTCGATTTGATCTTGCCCGTCGCGCGGCAGCCTAGCGATGATTTCGTCCAGCTTCCGACCCATTGGATGATCCGTTGTCTCCGAATTTCACGCCATCTGGATGACCGGCTATCTGCCGCGAGTAGAAACGCTTCCGGCTTCCGTTGGACTTGGATCCGGACCTTGCGCTCAAAAGACACAGGGAGTTCGCTTTGGCGGGCTTGATACAATCAGAGGTTATATATAGCTTCCAGGCTATTTCCGTCAACGGGTGATGTCACCAGCGGATTCCGCAAGGGGGCGATGCTAGCGGCTATCGCGAGAAATGCGGAGGACAATTCCTCGCACGGGTTCTTGCTGCGCGGTCTTTCGCTTTTTCTCCGCTAGAAATTGTAGCGGTCTCCAACGCAGAAGAAGAAGCTTCGCTGCATTTTGCTATAAGACAACTTCGTCTCTTGGCCTCGATGGAACTCAAATGCTAAGAAAGAAAGTATGAATAAAGCGGGCGATGTGGCGAACGCTTCAAGCGCGGCAGAGCGGTTCTTCCGGTTGTATCGCTCGCATTGTGTTTCGCCAGATGTTGACACGCTGTTCTCATTTCTCGAAGCGGCGCATAGCCTGAACGATCGGCTGCGGATCGCAAACCAGTTCGATTTCTTCGATGTGCCGGAATTTTCGGCCCTGAAATGCCTAAGAAACTTCTTTCATCACCACCAAGAACTACGGCATGTGGTTAGGCTCGTTCCAGCGGGAAACTATCCGATCGTCACTGATCTGATGACCTTGTGCTTGGTAGCCAGCGATATCGTTAAGAGTGCGGTGAATGAAACGAGGGGGCGGCACAAAGAGGAAACCAGGTTGGCATGTGGGGTCGTCTTCCATTGGTACGGCACCGTTGTGAACATCAATCCGGCGCTCTTTAATTACGTGGTGTCCGCTTACGAACGGATGACCGAGGCTGGGATCTCTCTCAACGGCGAGGCCTTCCAGGAATTTGAATCAAGATATCTTTACGAAGAGGATTATGGCTACTCACATCGCGTTGACGGGAGACTTGCTACACGAGCCGGAAATATCGACGAGTTGCTCGCTGAAATTATGGATACGAGCGGAGTTTAACTAGGGCGCGGACTCATAACGCGCGGCCAACCATAGCCGGATAGACGCGAGTTGGATGAAGGCAAGGTAGTTTCCCGCAAGTCTGTCGTAGCGCGTCGCCACCCGACGGCATTGTTTGATCCTGTTGAAGAACCGTTCGACCTGGTTGCGAGCGCGATAGAGGTACGGGCTAAAGCAGATCGGATCGCTTCGGTTGCTTTTCGGCGGGATGTTGGCCCACGCGCCTTTCTTCATGGCAAGCTCTCTGATCCAATCGGCGTCGTAGCCACGGTCGGCAAGCAGCATTGATCCGGATTCGACCACCGCGTGGATTTTGCTCGTCAGACCGCCGCGTGACCTTCCCATCGATTGACGCCGGTTTCTTGTAATGCAGGCCCCATGTTGATGTACGCGAACAATGGAAATGTCGATCATCGGCACGGCAGCATCATGGGCGCCGGCCAGTGCGCTCATGAGCGTGGCCCAAACGCCCGCCCGTCGCCAGCGAATGAACCGATTGTAGCAAGTCGTGTACGGACCGAAGTTTTCTGGCAGGTCGCGCCATGGCGCTCCGGATCGCAAGACCCAGAAGATACCATTGAGGACACGACGGTCATTCACTCGTGGCACGCCGCGTGACTTATTAGGCAACATCGGCTTGATGGCAAACCACTCATAGTTCGTGAGTTCGTAGCGCATGATTCGGCCCCTTCCGTTGGGTTGCTTGAATCATGGCTCGGCTGTCGGGCTCAACTGGTCGCTATGCACTCGAAAGCGGACCTATTATGCTCAACTTGAGTTTTGTCGTTCATGACCCAAATCGGACGAGAGCTAGGAACGGGCGTGAGGGGTTCTGATTGTCCCCGATGCCGCGCTATTACTTCGATATGCGAGACAACGATGTCTTTGTCGCCGACGATGAGGGGTTAGCCTTTTCGTCCGTGGACGAGGTGAAGGCTCAGGCCACGACGGCATTGGCCGAACTTGCCAAGGATGTGCTGCCTGACTCAGTCCTCAGAACGCTTGCGATCGAAGTTCGTGACGACTTGGGCCCGGTTCTCCGCGTCTCATTACGCTTCGAGATCGAAAACATCCGACCGGTTAACCTAAATTAAGTTGGAACTTTTCGTTCAACCTGTGATTATCCGGTATCACTGGCCGAGACACTTGGGCGCCGGTGGCTGAGAGTCGAGTGCTCCCGCCTTGCCGACCGGAGCAGTTCGCATTCCGGCTCAGGCGTCTTCAAGCGCGCGGAGTGGTGTGATGCCCGGTACATTGACGGCTGCACTCGTTCAGAAACTCAGCAAGGTCAATCACATAGACCAGGATGACATCCTGGCCATTCAACAGCTTCCCATTCACTCCAAGCGGGTCGAGGCGCAGCACCGTTTTGTGCGCGACGGGGACCGTCCGTCGGAATCCTGCCTGATCATTGATGGTTTCGCCTTCCGGTCCAAACTAACGCCAGACGGACAGAGGCAAATCCTGTCACTCCATATTCCGGGCGAGATCCCGGACCTTCAAAGCCTTCATTTGCCCGTCATGGACCATGACCTGACGACGCTTACGGAATGCACGCTCGGCTTCATCAAGCACGACGCCTTGCGCGAACTGAACAAAGCGCGGCCGAACGTAGCTGCCGCCCTGTGGCGGGAGACCTTGGTCGATGCGGCAATCTTCAGGGAATCGATCGTCAATCTCGGCCGTAGGTCAGCGCGCGCTCGATTGGCACACATGCTCGCGGAGCTTCACGAGCGCCTCGCACTAATCGGCCGGACTCTAAACGGCTCGTTTGAGTTGCCGATCACGCAAGTCGAGCTGGCAGACTGCCTTGGCCTCTCTGTCGTGCACGTGAACCGGACTCTCCAACAGCTTCGCCATGAAGGCCTTCTCGCGACCGAGCGCAAGACTTTCCACTTGCTAGACCCAGCCAAACTTGAGGAAGTTGGCCAGTTCGAAAAGATCTACCTGCACCAGCGTCCATCAGTCTGATGACGGATGCGCTGTTCAGTGCGCGTCCGCTTCTGGCCGATTTTGTTGTAAAAGTCGGTTGAGACAAGTCACGAAGCGTGATTCCGTTGTGTTGACGCGAATCTCGGCGAGGTCGATCCATGATGGGCCGTCTGAATAGTGACCAAGGTCAACTGTTCTACGAGTTTCGTCTTGGCGACGCTATTCCTGAAGATCATCTGGTGCGGAAGATCGATGCTGCTCTCGATCTATCCTGGCTTCGCGGTGAACTAGCATCCCACTATTCGTCGCTGGGGCGCCCGTCGATTGATCCGGAACTGATGATCCGGATGCTGGTCGTGGGGTATGTCTTTGCGATCCGCTCGGAACGGCTGATCTGCCGTGAAGTGCAGGTGAACCTCGCCTATCGCTGGTTCTGCAAGCTCGGTATCGAGGACGCTGTCCCGGATCATTCGGCGTTCTCGCGGGCCCGCAACGAGCGCTTCCGCGGTGGAGATGTTCTCCGCCGCGTGTTCGAACGGGTTGTCGAGACATGCATTGCCGCCGGTCTGGTTGGTGGCGAAGGATTTGCAGTCGATGCGAGCCTGATTGCGGCCGACGCGAACAAGCAGCGCTCGATCGCAGGTCAGGACTGGCGCAGGGATCGCGATCCGGCCAGGTCTAGCCGCGCGGTGAAGGAGTATTTGGCAACCCTCGACGATCCGGCGTGGGGCGCCGCCAGCGATGTCGTCCCGAAGTTTGTCTCGCCATCCGATCCGGCAGCGCAGTGGACCGGCGCTCACAAGGGGCCGGCATTCTTCGCGTACTCCGACAACTATCTCATCGACGTGAAGTTCGGCGTCATCGTTGATGTCGAGGCCTCCCGCGCCATTCGCCAGGCCGAGGTCGGTGCAGCAAAGACCATGATCGAACGGACCGAGGAACGCTTCGGTCTCAAGCCAGAGCGACTTGTCGGGGATACCGCTTACGGAGCGGCTCCGATGCTGAACTGGCTGGTCGAGGAGAAGGGCATCGCGCCGCATATCCCTGTGTTCGATAAGTCGAAGCGCGATGATGGCACCTTCTCGCGGAGCGACTTTCGATATGATCCGACCGGCGACGTTTACCACTGCCCGGGTGGTAAGCGGCTTGGGACGAGCGGTACCGTGCACGAGGGCAAGACCCTTCTGTATCGTGCAAGCAAGCTCGACTGCGATGTATGCCCGCTCAAACCGCAGTGCTGCCCAAAGGAACCATCACGCAAGATCCCGCGCGATATCCATGAGCATGCCCGAGACATTGCCCGGTCGATCGCTGGCACCGAGGGCTTCGAGTTCTCTCGGCATCAGCGCAAGAAGATCGAGATGAACTTCGCACACTTGAAGCGCATCCTGAAGCTTGGTCGGCTCCGATTGCGCGGCCCGCAAGGTGCCCAGGATGAGTTTGTTCTAGCCGCCATCGCCCAGAATCTGAGGCGGTTTGCATCGCTGGTCGCACGACCCCCACCGGCTCAGGCTCTGCGCAGCGCGTAGCGTAGCGTCGAAGTTGCGTAAAATGCGTCAGGGCCAGCGCTTCAGAGCGCGGCTCAACGAAGGGCCCAGCCAAATCCATTGCAGCCGACTTTTGCAACAAAATCGGCCCCTTCTCGGAAGTCCGACAACGTCCGCTTTCGCGCCGCTGTTGGGGGACAAGCGGACATCAGGTACGCCTACTCTCAGCGGCAAATTTATGAGTACGCACCCTAGTCCTAGGCATACGCCTATGTCCGACACGTTTTCGAAGGTGGAAGTCATCACCGGCGTTGCCCGCCGGCGGCGGTTTACGACGGAGCAGAAGCTTGTGGTCGTCAACGAGACGCTGCAACCGGGCATGTCGATCAGCTATGTTGCTCGTCGCCATGGGCTCTCCCCGAGCCTGGTCTTCCGATGGAGACGGCTGATGAGTGAAGGGGGCAAGGAAGCGGTGCGAGCCGACGAGGATGTGGTCGCCGCGTCCGAGGTCCGGCGGCTCGAGGAGCGGGTTCGAGACCTCGAACGCCTGCTGGGCCGCAAGACCATGGAGGTCGAGATCCTCAAGGAGGCTCTTGACCTTGCACGGGTAAAAAACCGACCTTGCTGTCGCGATCGCAGGCACCGGAGGATACCCTGTGAAACGGATCGCAGAAACCCTCCGGGTGGCCCGTTCCAACCTGGTTGAGCGAGCGGGTGGCAAGCGTCCGAACCGCGGTCCCCAGACTCGCGCCGGGGATGCGGAGCTCACGTCTGGTATCCGGCGCCTAGTGGATAGCCGCCCGAGCTATGGATACCGGCGGATGGCCGCGCTCCTCAAGCGCGAGCGGCGATCCGCCGGCCACGACCCCGTCAACGCCAAGCGCGTCTACCGGCTGATGAAGTAGAGTGGCTTGTTGCTGGCCCGGCATACAGGGCGCCGCTTCCCGCGGGCCCATGACGGAACGATCATGACAAGCCGCTCCAACGAGCGTTGGTGTTCGGACGCTCTGGAGTTCACCTGCTGGAATGGCGAGATCGTGCGGGTTGCCTTTGCCCTGGACAGCCATGACCGCGAGGTCATCAGCTGGGTGGCCACAACGGCTAGGATCTCTGGCGAGATGATCCGAGACATGATGGTCCACTGTGTCGAGCAGCGGTTCGCCGACATCCGGGCTCCTCACAAGGTGCAATGGCTGACCGACAATGGATCTATCTTCGCCGCTTATCGTACTCTTGAGATTGCCGCGGCCCTCAACCTCGAGCCCTGCTTCACGCCGGTCGAAAGCCCCGAGAGCAACGGCATGGCCGAGGCATTCGTAAAGACCTTCAAGCGTGACTATGTTCGTGTGAATCCGATCCCTGACGCGAGTACCGCGCTGCAGCGGATCGACCAATGGATGGAGGATTACAACTCAGAACACCCACACTCCCGCCTGGGCTACCACTCACCGCGGGAGTACATTGCATCACTCAAACCAGCCGAGTGTCCGGTCTAACGGGGGCAACTGCATGATCCCAGTCGCACCGGTACCAATGGCGATGCATGGTAGTCGCCATCGATATCCTCGTCGGCGTAGTAGTTGCTGTCGGTCAGCACCTCCGGCCGGTAAGTCGAAAGCTTCTCTTTCGCGCATGTCGGACAAATCCGGCAAAGCGGAATTCCGCGGGCGTCGTTTACCCAGTGAGAAGATAAGCCGCTGCCGCACGGGCAGGGGCGAGCATCGTCGATCGCCATAAGCGCCTCCGCTGAAAAGGGTTTAGATTTTCGGTGAGGCGGAATATTGCAGGACTAAATCGTATACTTCAACAAACGAAGTCACTGTAAATCGAAATAGAGAAAGCGCTTAGGCTTATTTAGACTTCGTCTGATAGCCCATCTGTGCGGCTTCATGATCATATGCCGTATTCGCTGAATATCCTCATTGCCCTCACTGAAGATGCTGTTCAAGTTGGCGGCAAGCAGTTCGCAAAGGAAAAGTGTGGCGCCAAACCAAAAAGCGCTACTTGGCGCGTAAGGCCAGAGCTGTCCCACGATGCATTGGGCGAGACATTGCAAATGCTGCTTGGTGGCAGCATCATTGAATGCATTCACGGATACCGCGACATTGGCCTTGCAACGACACGGGTTATCCCATGCCGACCGTTCTCTTGCCCACAGATCCTTACATTGTCGCGCTTAAAGAAAAGGCCATGGTGGATCTTCGTGAATGCTGGTGCGTCGACACGGACCGCCAGCCATACGTCGCCGTAGCCCATCTTGAAGCGGCAGATATGGTCGCAAAGATGCAGGGTCTACATATTGAGAACCTGCCCGATGAAGATAGTCCTGAAAATGGGTTCGTTTTTGAAAAGGTGCGGCCGCACGGACAGCCAGAATGCTGGGTTTCCGTTAACAAGGACGTCGACTATCGCCGGCTATTTCACAAGTTTCTGAACAAATATTACGACTTGCCGCGCCATGCGTTCTTAGACCGATCGATCCATGTTGATCACATCTTCAGTCGAAAGAGAGCCGAGCGTACCCACGGAATGAGGTACGTCCGGCTGGCTTTAGCCCGGGGTGACGTCAACTCCACGTTCGGCCGAAATTGGGAGCTCAATGTCGAACGCAACCATGTCGCGCCCGCATTGAGCGCCGATGGATTTGGATCTGTAGAAGAGACAGATGGCAACGCCATTGCACAACCGATTTGGCCACCTGAGCCGATATCTCCGGGAAGTTACGGGCTTATGCGGCAAATCAACTGGCCGATGGCAACGAAAGCATTCGATATTGCAGCACCATCTGGAATCGTGTCGATACCATATATGATCGATGCGCTTCGTGAGTTGGTCAGAGTGAATCTTCTCGGGCCAAAAGACGTGGAGGATGAGTTTGGGAAGTTTGCAGCGGTTTTCCGCATGGGTTCTGCGGGGCTTCCACACTACGAAGGACAACGGCGCGTACAGGCAAGCGCCATCACCACCGATGGAATAGAGCTAACGGAATACCATACAGTGGCTGCATGGCTAGCGGCGTCGCTTCGCGCCTGAGATCGATTGACTGTGAGGATGCACCCTCGCGCTCACTAGATGCGACGCGCGGCTCTTGATGGTATTATTTGATGGAGTTCCTCGGATCAGGAGGCGAGCACCGAACTCATTGAGCGCGACATCGAGCCGCTGACGATCAAGACGACGCCGCGCGACGTGATTCGGCCGTGAGGAGGATGCCCGCGAGAATGAACCTCGTCGCCGTCTGGCCGAGCCAGCCCAAGCCAATTGTTGTGCCCACAACGGCGCCAACCAGGGTGGTGCAATCGGAACTGGCGCGAGAAGACGCTGACTAGACCCACGGCGGAGTGTGCAAAGATGAACGCGGCCGCCTACAAGTTCGAGGATCATTACGAGGCCGCGCTGATCGACCTGATCAACCAGAAGCGCGCCGACAAGACATCGGACCGGAGGAGCGGGCGAAGGGGGAGAACGTGGTCGATCTGATGGAAGCGTTGCAGCAGAGCGTGGGGGCAGGGGAGGGTTCGTCAGCGGCGGCCGGCAAAGGGACGTGCTGATGCCAATTCAGGGTGAGGAGCTGGCGAAGGAAGCTGCTTCGAAGAGTGCCGGCGGCCAGGTCGCAGCGAAATTGGCCCAATAGCTCGACATGCCGTTTCGCGTTCTGACCCATCGGCGGTACCGGACAGGCCGGGACTGTCGAAATGCAGGCGAGTGGAGGCCAGTTTTGCCCACTTGGGTCTGATGCTCGGCCTGAAAGGCACCAATAGCTGCGAAATGCACCTCTGCCCTTCGTTCGACTCCGTAGCCCGTTGAAATCACAGGAAATGCGAACGCCCTCCGAGCGCACCAGAGTTCATGTTCCTCTCTGAAATCATTGAGATTTCCGGCTGCGATCCGGAAATGACGGCGTCCGATTCGAGCCGCTCATCGCGGTGCTGGGCAAGTGCTACAGCTTGATGCTCGCTCGCCGCCACGATGGGAAATGCCCGTGGCGGCGCGTCGTGTCCGCCTTCATCGCCACCGCGTTTGCCCAGGACGACGCCGAAGCCGCGCGAACGCAGTGGCGCAAGGTCGCAGACCAACTCCGGCCCAATCTGCCGAAGCTTGCCGGCTTCCTCGACGAGGCCGAGACTGATGTACTTGCCTACATGACGTTCCCGCCGCAGCATCGGACCAAGCTGCACTCGACCAGCCCGATCGAGCGTCTCAACGGCGAGATCAAGTGGTGGACCGAGGTGGTTGGCATCTTCCCAAATGAGGACGCCATCGTTCGCCTCATCGGCGCGATCCTGCTCGAACAGAACGATGAATAGACCGTCCAACGCGCCCGCTACATGACGCTGGAAACCATCGCACTCATTGCACTCAATTTAGAGCGGTGGGAGCGCTAGCTTGCGTGCATCGTTCGCCCGGGAGCAGGATCCCCCGGCCTCGGTTGGCAACCTACTTGAGGGAAGAGAACCAGCTATCGATGTCCTTGCGAACCTGATCTTTCGCAAAGCCATATCGCTGTTGAAGCCGACCTTCGAGCTGCTCGCGTTTGCCGTTGATCGCGGTGAGATCGTCGTCGGTAAGTTTGCCCCATTGCTCCTTCACCTTGCCTCGGAGCTCCTTCCAGTTTCCTTCAATTTGATTCCAGTCCATGGTGTGTCTCCAAATTTCAGATTGAATACGCTGCCACGTCATCGCGTTCGCTGAACCGCAGCGCTGATCGTTTTTTCGAGCGACCGCCGCTTGAGAGCGCGTTCAGTGGCGCGGGCCTGCGCCCGAGCCTGCCGCGCCCAAACGGCGTCAAAGTTGCCCTTAGTACGGGGCGTAGTATTGGCGGCGATACGGGTAGGGACCGCCGTAGTAACCTGGTGCGTAGCCCGGCGCGTAACCCGGACGGTAGTAGCCGGGGCCGTAGGCCCCATAGGCGGCGGCTCCGGCCGCGGCACCAAGAACTCCAAGACCAATGGCCGCCCCGGGAGCACGCCGATAGACGCGACCGCGGTAATGGCGTCGATAGCGGACCTCCGTCACTCCGGACGAGGACGTCCCTTCTGTCAGAAGAGGCGCGCTCGGCGAGATCGGAGCTGCCCCCGAAGGGAGTACCGAGCCGAGCATCGCGGCGCCGAAGAGCGCTGCGCCAATCGCGCATATCCTGGTCTGCCTGTTCATCGCTGTATCCTCTCGAACTTGGAGTATCTCAAGCGGCAAGTGGCTTGCGTGTCGCTGGCCTGCTTGATGGTTGGCCCTTGTTGCAGCTGCTGACGCAGAGCCCCAACGCAGAGTGCTCTGAAGGTCACGTGGCAGGTCTAAGGTCTCGTGCTTCCAGCGAGGCAATAGACCCGCCGCTGTACTCGCGCCGCGACTTGATCGATCACTTGGCGCAGGTCCTGTCGGCTTTCAAAGCCGCTTCTGCGGAAGCCTTTGTCGTGTGGGCGGCGCCGACAACCTTCATGTTGCTGCCGGTCGCAGGCTGGCTCTCGACGATCTGGCATTTCATGGTCGCGCTATCCTGAGCCAGGTAAAAAGATGAGGGCGATTGCCCAACGGTCTTGCCCTTCTCAGCCGCGAATGACGGCGAAGCGAGCGCAAGGACTGCGACCGTCGCCAATAGGGTGCTTTTCATGGAATCCACCAATTCTTGTTCGTCCGGAACTGGACAATGAACGAATAGAAACGGCGGGCAGGCGTTCCAGTTATGGCGGATTTGTTTTTGCGCGTCAGTTGACGTGGATCAATGACAATTGCGAACGCCTGTCGGCAGCCTGATTTAAGATCACTTACATCAAACTGCCGAGACATTAGGTCGCCCTCCTCACGGGCAAGGATGCCTTAGGCCGTCGTAGCCGAGATAAGTGCCGGAATAGGGGTCGTAGGACCTGAAGCGTCGCGCGCAATAGCCGACCGCGTCGCCACCAACATAGGGGGGCGGAACGACATAGGCCGGCCCGTAATAGCCGGGAGCGTAGCCGTAATAGCCGTAGGGCTGCGTTGCGCCAACAATTGCCCCGCCGATCAGCGCGCCAGCGATGCCTGCACCAATTCCAATGCCTGCGCCGCCACGATAACCACCGCGCCAGCCGCGGCGATATTGCACGGTCTCCACCGGCGGCGCCACCGCGTCGCGTAGCATCAGCGCGGAGGTGACCGGCGCCGCTGTGACTGGCGCGACGAACCACGGTGTGGCGGCGACGATGAGCGCAAGAAGCACAGTCTTGGACGTCTTGTTCATGACAGCATCTCCAGTTGCATTTTGGCAGAGCGGCTGCCTTCAGCGCAGCCGGCCATCTCCGGGAAGGGACGCGTCATAATGATCCAGGAAAGCTTACGTATATTGATTCAGCGCAACGTGAGCGCGCATCGATTGGACAGACTTAGTTTGATCGTCGGAGACGTCCGCGAAGCAGCGCCCTGCGCATGAACGAGCGCTGATCTCTTCCTTTCATCCGCAGTGGCGCATGCGTGTCGCTGCCACGACAGAACAAGGGGCTTCCATGCTTTCACTCATCATCGGGATCTTGATCATTTGCGTCGTCGGGGCAATTTGTTTCTGGGTCATCGACAAGTTCGTCAATGAATCCCGTTTGGCGGGTCTTCTCAAATTGTTGGTGGGGCTGGTCTGCCTGGCCGCGATCCTCCAACGGCTGTTGCCGCTGGCGGGGATCAATTGGCTATAGCCGGCCCGCAACTCATTACCGATCTGCTGCGTGAGGGATGCGGCACTCACGCAGCAGATCGAACCGGCGCGCGAGGCGGGGCGCGCCAGGCGACCAGGAGAACGAAGCCGACAAGTGCGATGCCGAAGTCTCGTGGCGAATGCACGGTCGTCGTCCATACCGGATCGTACAGCGCCGCACCGAGCACGCCGACCACGGCGTTGACACCCCGCATCATCGCCTGCGCGCTTCCGGAACGAGTCCCAGAATGAAAGAACTCCGAGCAGGACCAGTATCCCGGGCAGGAAGATGCCGCCGAGTCCGAGCGCCGCGCCGCCGAGCCCGTGCGGTTCCGGAGAGACCACAGACGAGCGCGCCCAGATAGCCGGCCCGCATCAGCCCGATCGAGACGACGTATGCTGCCTGCCAGCAGACCGATGATAGCGCCGGCGCCAGCATTGATAAGACTGTCTGGTGTTGCAGAGAGCTGCGACAGTGCGGTCTGATCTTTGCTGGGCAGCGCAGAGGTCAAGGCCAATCCCAGCTCTATGGTCGAGGCTTGCGGGCGCGACCCAATTCGGCCGCGGGCATCGCGACCCTCGTCGGATGGCTGAAGATTTCGAACTCGTTTCCCCGCGCGATACCGACAAGTGTGAATGCCACTGGCCTCGGCCGTTCGTACCGCAAGCGCGGGTATTCGGGAACTTGCGATGGCGTCTCGGGTTTGTGTGCGGGACTTGAAACCAGGCAATGCGTTATGCGGCAGAAGGCGAGCGTTCCAAATGCTGGATGAGGACTACATGATCAGGGGTGGAGGACGATGAGGGACAGCACGTCGGATGTTGCCGACATCAGGGACGCCGTTCACCTGTGCATCGACATGCAGAACATCTTCACGCCCGGCGGCCTCTGGGCGACGCCCTGGATGGAGCGTGTCCTGCCGACGATCGTTTCAGTCGTCTCGCGCCATCCGGCGAGAACGATCTTCACGCGCTTCATCGCGCCGCGGGATCCAGAGGATCGTCCGGGACAGTGGCAGAGCTATTTTCGCCGCTGGCACCAGGCGACCCGCAGGCATCTGCCTCCATCTGCCCTCGAGCTCGTGCCGGCCTTGAACCGCTTCGTTCCGCCTGCTGCCGTCATCGACAAGCCGGCCTATTCCGCGTTCAGCAATCCCGGCCTTGCGAGCCTGCTGGTCGAAAAGAAGGTTGCCACCGTCGTGATATCAGGCGCAGAGACGGACGTCTGCGTGCTCTCGACCGTCCTGAGCGCCGTCGATCTCGGCTTCAGAGTCGTCATCGTCGAGGACGCGCTGTGTAGCTCGTCCGACGTCGGGCACGATGCGCTCATGACGATGTATCGCACCCGGTTTCACGGCCAGGTCGACCTGGTTGGAGCGGAAGAGCTGGCCGAGTTCTGGCGGGAGTAGGAAGCGGAATTTGATCCGCAATCGCGGAGGCGCGCAACGCGCGCTGGCGCCCTTCGAAGCGATTCAGGCGAGGGCGACGTCGGCGCATGAAGGGGGCGTTGAGCGCCGGGGGTGCGGTTTCGTCCAAATTGCCTCCGGCGGCGGGGGAGATGCCGGAAGCGTTGATGAGACTCTTCGAGGCGCCGATGGTCAGGCCGTCACCGAGGTTCGAGCGCGATGATCCCGCCCTCGTTGCCCCGGAGCAGGATGGAAGCATCCGGCAATGGCTCGGGCGCCCGATCCAGCTGCGTCGACATCAGGAGGCGGCCGCGACCCTGCCATTGCCATGTCCGCGGTTCAGCCGCGACATTGAGCGCGACTAGAATTTCGTTGCGGCCGTCGATCCGTCTGTAGGCAAGGACATCGTTCTGCGACCGCAGCGGCTCGTAACCGACCCGACGCAGGCACAAATGCCTGCGCCGCAGCGCTATCAGCGCGCGAAACAGCGCCAGGATCGAATGCTCGTCGCGCTGCTGTCCGGCGATGTTGGCGGCGAGCTCAGGAGGCTCCAATGGCAGCCATGGACTCCCGGTGGTGAAGCCGCCGTCGGGACTGTCATCCCATCGCATCGGCGCGTTCGGGATCGCGGCACAGGCCATAACCCGGTACGAGCTTCTCGAAGGGATCGCGGACGCGGTCGGGCGGGATCGGGACGCGCTTGCGGCCGATCTCGTCGCCCATGAAGAAGAACGGTGTTCCCCGCAGCGTCATCAGCAGCATCGCCAGCACGCGCATTTGCGGCTCGCCGATCTTGCTCGCGATCCGCTGCTTGTCGTGCCCGCCGATCACCCAGACCGGCCAGGCATGGTCAGGAATGGCGTTGAGATAGGCGTCGATCGTCGCTTGCAGCGACAGGGCGTAGCCGAGGTCGCGGAAGGGGCTCTTGTAGATTGGCGTCAGCCACGCCGCGTCGACGCCGAGCTACTTCAGATAATCGATGCGCGACATCAGTCCGGCGAGGTCGCCCTTGCCGTCGCCGTTCGAGTCCTGGAAGGAGATCAGCGCGATCTCGTAGATGACGGCGGATTCCCACCACGCAGCCTCGTCACGGGGCGCGACGCTCATCGCCTTGCTTCATCTCGTTGTGCCCAGCGTGAGCTGCGATCTGCCTTGCCGCAGTTCTGGCGCTCTCGATGCCCTTGGGGAAACCGCTGCGATTCGGATAGAGCTTGCGCCGTGCGTCGCGCGGCGGGCGTCGCGGCTTGGTGTCCTGCGCGGCGCGGTAGTCGAGCATGGCGATGCCGCCGACCATCAGCAGTGCGAGCGCGATATTGCCCTTCTTGGGGTTGTCCAGCGTCAGCCCCGAAAGCAGCGCGGCGGCATCGAGGCCGTCGCCGCCGACGCGGGCCCACAGGCCGGCGTTCTTGTCCACCGAGAGCGACATGATCCCGGCCAGGATCTCGCGCACCCCGAAGGCCCGGACCATCGTCTCATGACCTTCCATGCCGAGCGTGCGCGTGACGCGCCTTGGCGCGAACAGCTCGACGACGCCAAGACCGATGCTGAACCAGCCGAGTGCTCGCGCGAGCTGGTCCGCGGGCTGCTTCAGGCTCGGTCCACCCTCGACGATCTTCGGGTCGCCCTTGGTGCGTACGATATTGGAGAAATGAAACATTGGTCTTGCTCCTCAGGGCTTCAGCACGACCTTGACGCAGGAATCGCGCTTGTCGCGGAACACCTGGTACATCTCGGGGCCCTGGCTGAGCGGCACGGTGTGGGTGATGACGAACGACGGATCGATCTCGCCCTCTTCGATGCGGCGGAGCAGGTCGTCGGTCCAGCGGTTGACGTGGGTCTGGCCGGTCCGCATCGTCAGGCCCTTGTTCATGAAGGCGCCCATCGGCATCTTGTCGGAGAGGCCGCTATAGACGCCGGCGACGGAGATGATGCCGCCGGGCCGGCAGACATAGATCATCTCGCGCAGCACGTGCGGCCGGTCGCTTTCCAGCATCACCATCTGCTTGGCGCGGTCGAGCACGGTGTCGGGCTGGGACGGCATCACGTGAGCTTCCATGCCGGCGCAGTCGATGCACTTTTCCGGACCCCTGCCGTCGGTGAGCTCGTTCAGCCGCTCCACCACGCTCTCGGTCTCGAAATTGATCGTGGTGGCGCCGCCGGCCTCGGCCATGCTGAGCCGCTCGGGCAGGCAGTCGATCGCGATCACCTGGTTGGCGCCGAGCAGGATGGCGCTGCGGATCGCCATCTGCCCGACCGGGCCACAGCCCCAGATCGCGACGGTATCGGTCGGCTCGATGTCGCATTGCACGGCAGCCTGCCAGCCGGTCGGGAAGATGTCGCTGAGGAACAGCAATTGCTCGTCGGGAATGCCGGCCGGCACCTTGATGTGGGTGGCGTCGGCAAAGGGCACGCGCAGATACTCAGCCTGGCCGCCGGGATAGCCGCCGGTCAGATGCGTATAGCCGAACAGGCCGGCCGTCGCGTGTCCGAAGGCCTTATCGGCCAGATGACGCTTGCGGTTGGTGGTCTCGCACACCGAAAAATTGCCGCGCTTGCACTGGTCGCATTCGCCGCAAATGATCGTGAAGGGCACGACGATACGGTCGCCCTTCTTCAGCTTTCCGTCGACGCCCGAGCCGACCTCGACCACTTCGCCCATGGTCTCGTGGCCCATGATGTCGCCGGGCAGCATGCCGGGAATGAAATTGTGGAAGAGATGAAGGTCGGAGCCGCAGATGGCGCAGCTCGTGACCTTGATGATCGCGTCGCGCGGATCCTGGATCTCCGGGTCGGTGACGGTGTCGCACCGGATGTCCTCCTTGCCGTGCCAGACCAGCGCCTTCATCTTCCGTCCTCCCGGTTGAACCACGTGCCATCCAAGTCCAGGAATGAACGATGGTTGCTATCGCCCCGCGCAAATTCTTCGCACTGCGCAAATAGGAACGAGGGAGCAGGGCGGCGATTGAGCGTCGTCACCTCAATTCCAAGGATGTGCGTATGCCCGCCAATCAACTCGCCGTCGTCACAGGCGCCTCCACCGGTATCGGCCTGGAACTCGCCAGGTGCTGCGCCCAGGCAGGTTTCAACCTCGTCATCGCGGCGGACGAATCCGCGATCGAGCACGTGGCCGTCGATCTGCGCCGGCTCGGCGGCAGCGTGGAGCCGGTCGAGGCCGATCTCGCCACCACCGAGGGCGTAGACAAGCTCTGTGCCGCCGTCGCCGACCGGCCGATCGATGCGCTGTTCGCCAATGCCGGCATCGGTCTCGGCAAGGCCTTCCTCGACCAGGACTTTGCCAGGGTGAAACGCCTCATCGACACCAACATCACCGGCACGCTGTATCTGATCCACCGCGTCGGCAACGAGATGCTTCGCCGCAATGCGGGCCGGATCCTGATCACCGGCTCGATCGCCGGGTTCATGCCGGGCAGCTTCTAGGCCGCCTACAACGCCAGCAAGGCGTTCCTGGATTCATCGTTTGCGCTGCGTGAGGAGCTGCGCGACAGCGGCGTGACCGTCACCTGCCTGATGCCAGGTGCGACCGAGACGGAGTTCTTCCGCCGCGCCGGCATGATGGACACCAAGGTCGGCACCGAGACGAAGGACGGCGCCTACGATGTCGCCAAGGCCGGTTTCGATGCGATGCTGCGCGGGGAAGCCGACATCGTCACCGGGCTGAAGAACAAGATCCAGACGACGGTCGCCAACGTCACGCCGAACGAGTTGCTGGCCAAGCAGCATCGCAAGATGGCGGAGCCGGGCACCGCGCGGTCGTAGAGCCGTCGCAATCTCGCGGAGCTACGCGAACCGTCCTGCGGACGGACAAAGGAGATCGCCGATTCACATAGCCTCATGCACAGCGGCCGCAGAGCGTTCTGAGCAAGTGACGTCCTTTGAGTAACTTACATTGCGCCGGGACGGAGTTTTTCGGCGAGCCGAGCAACCGTTCCGCATCAGGAACGTTGGATGCACGCCAGCGCGATTTTGCCTGGCATCATCAACATGTGAACGCAACGGCGCGCTGCACTGACTGACAGGGATACGCCATGACGATGATGCGGCGTCGGGTCAAGCATGAGGATACCTTGGAGGCGCGGCTGGCTGCCGAAGCGGAGCGGCTGCGCGAAGAGGCCAAATCGCTCCCGCCGGGCGCGGCGCGCGAGGAGATGCTGCGCAAGGCGCGCCAGGCCGAGACGGGATCTCAGATGAGCGAATGGCTGCGATCGCCGGGCTTGCAGCCGCCCAGTTAGGGACCGCCGCTGCAGCGTGCAGCCTGTCAGGCTGCACGCGCCGGGAACGGGTCAGATGTCGGCGCGTACCGATGCGCTGGTGTCGTGGGCAGAAACCGGAAAAATGAGCACCACGTCCATCGTCCCCGTTGCGTCCGGTTGTCACCCGGCGGTGCGGGAAATCAACGCCGCTTGGCTGCTTTGGTTTGCCGGTTATAGGGCGAGCGGTTGACGGGCCTCAGCGAAATCCCTTCGCGTTGCGCCTTGCTGCGGATGGCCGCGACCGGCCGCTGAAGCTTGATGCTCATCACGCCTGTCGGCGTGTTGCCTTTCGCGAGCTGCTTCAGCTTGCTCACGTCCGCCGGCGTCCAGGGCTCGCGCGCGCGGCGCTTATACGCGGGATTGGCCTTGCGCGGTCCCTTGCGGCCGATCGGCGAGCCCGGCCGTTTCCATGCTGCTTTTGCCATGATGATCCTCCTTCAAGTCGTTCTTGAACATGCGAATCGGCATTTCGGTTCCGGCGCAGTGCGGCGACGATGTGCGCGCGCCCGTCTGCCGCGCAAAATTGCGTGGCGTTAACTTATTGAAATGCCGGAACCGCGAGTTGCGGCGGAACCTACAAATGCGCTTCCGGAACCGGGCCGCCCCAACCGGCAGCGACTTACTGACGAGCGGCTTGGGCCCCGGCGCCCAACCTCCCTTCGGGCCAGCTTTCTTCCATCCAGATCCAACGTGAAAAACCATGACCGCCAAACGTAACCGCAGGAAACAGACCCAATCGCTCCAGGAGCGGTTGGCCGCCTTCGCCGAAGGCAGCCGCGAGCGCGCGCGCAGCCTGCCACCCGGCCGGGAACGCGCGCTCGTGCTGGCCCACCGCATCGAGCTGTGGCGGCTCGACCGGCGGATCGCGAAATTCGATCTGCCGCGGGAGGCTGCTCGGCAGTAGAGCTGTGGGAACCGCGCGCTGCGCGGCGGGTTGGTCGATGACCGACTTTGCCAGGAGCCAGCATGACGGAAGCCGACGTTCGCAAGGGAATGCCGCCCGTCAAGCTGTCGCGCGAGGAGTTCGAGCGGCGTTACAAGGAGCAGTTCGTCGACCCTGCCTTTGCCCCGCTGCAACGCGAGCTCGATGCCGTCACTGCTGCGGCCTGGGACGCCTATAGCCATTCGCGCAAGGCGCCGTTGACGCGGAAGGCGGGTGCAGGCTTCTCCGACCCCGACTACGATCTTGCCCTCGACTGGCTTGATGCGCGCGCAAAGATCCTGGAAGCGCAGCGGCGCCACGACGATGCGGACGAGATGCCGCGCATTCTCGTCATCAACGGCTCGGTGCGCAGCGAACACACCTGTCCCGGCGAGATGTCCAAGACCTGGCGGCTGGTCAAGCTGGCCGAGCCCGTCTTCATCGAGATGGGATATGCAGTCGACATCCTCGATCTGTCGCGCCTCGCCTCGGAGTTCGGCAAGACCATTCATCCCTGCAAGTCCTGCGTCGGCACCGCCATGCCGCTCTGCCACTGGCCGTGCAGCTGCTATCCGAACCATTCACTGGGCCAGACCGGCGACTGGATGAACGAGATCTATCCGCTCTGGGTTGCCGCCCACGGCATCCTGATCGTGACGCCGGTGCACTGGTATCAGGTGCCCGCCGGGCTCAAGGCGATGATGGACCGCATGGTCTGCGCCGACGGCGGCAATCCCGATCCGACCTCGACCCACGGCAAGAACGCCACCGAAGCCAAGGCGATGGAGCTGAAGGGCTGGCCCTATCCGCGCCATCTCGCCGGCCGTCATTTCGGCGTCGTCGTTCACGGCGATGCGGTCGGCGCCGAGGGCGTGCGCCGGGCCCTGTCCGACTGGCTGACCGACATGCAGCTGATCTCGGCGGGGCGCTTCGCCGAGCTCGACGGCTATGTCGGCTACATGGAGCCATACGCCACCTCGCATCGCTCTCTCGATGAGGACAGGGAATTCCAGCAGAAGGTGCAGAATGCGGCGCGCGCGCTGGGCAACGCGGTCCGGCTTGCAAGGAGCGGCCGCCTTGCAGATCCCGATGCCGGTCTTGCGGACCCGAACCCCAAATGACCGGCACGCCTGCGCTCGATTGCCTGATTGTTGGCGGTGGGCCGGCTGGGCTGATGGCCGCGATCTATCTGGCGCGATTCCGCCGCCGCGTCTTCGTCGTGGACGCCGGCGCCAGCCGGGCGGGGCTGATCCCACGCAGCCACAATGTCCCGGGTTTCGTCCACGGGCTGTCCGGCACGGAACTGATCAAACGGATGTCGGCCCAGCTGGACGAGCTCGGCATTACGCGCGTGGACGCCGAGGTCACCGCCCTGCAGCGACACGATCAGGGCTTTCTGGCGAGCTGGAATGGCCGCACGCATGCGGCCGCCGCCGTCATTCTCGCCTGCGGCATCGTCGATACCCATCCGCCGTTCGACGAATGGCGCGCCGCCGTCGCGGATGGGCTGTTGCGCTACTGCCCCGTCTGCGATGCCTTCGAGGCGACCGGCCGCCGCATCGGCGTCATCGGCCCGCTCGCGCGTGCCGCGGGCAAGGCGCTGTTCCTGCGCGGCTATTCGCGCGACGTGACGCTGCTCGCAACGGAGGGTGATGACGATCAGGCGGCAACGTCACGATTGGCCGAGGCGGATGTGGAGGTCCTGTTCGCGCCCGATCTGCGTTTGCGGCGGAGAGGCGAAGCCGTCGAAGCCGTGTTCGCCGATGGCCGCACGGCGCAGTTCGACATGGTCTATCCCGCGATGGGTGCGGAGGTGCGCTCGCAGCTCGCGGTGTCGCTTGGCGCCGAACATACCGGGGAGGGTTATCTGAAGGTCGACGACCGTCAGCGCACGTCGATCGATGGGCTCTACGGCATCGGCGACGTCGTCACCGACCTGCACCAGATCGCGGTCGCGTTCGGCCATGCCGCAATTGCCGCCTGCACGATCCACAACAGCCTGCCGTCGCGACTGGCCTGACCGGGCCGCTTGCGGTGAGCCTCGCGATCGACCGGAGAAATCTGCGGCGAATGCGCCGAGGATTGCATCGGTGGCCTGAGGAGATGTCCATGCTGGAAGAGAAGCTCAAGGAAGCCATCATCGACGAGTTGAAGCGCCAAGCCGCCGACCGGCCGCAAGCGCTGAAGGTCCAGGGCGCGGGAGACGCGAAGGGCTCGGAGGAGCTGACGGTCAACGGCAAGATCGACCTCGGCGCGCTGGCCATGGTGATCGCGGGATCGGTCGCGGGCGGGCCTTAGACTGGCGCCGGTCAACTGCAGCTCTCATGCAGTTCGGGCGGAACGCCGCAGGGACTTCGGCGGCTGACCGAATGCGCGGATGAAGGCTCTGCGCATCCGCTCGGGGTCGCGAAAGCCGGTGGCTTGAGCGACGCGCTCTATCGCTTCTCCGGAGGACTGCACGCGCTCCCGTGCCACCTCGACCCGCAAGCGCTCGACCGCCTTCGTTGGCGTGGATCCGGTCTCGGCGATGAAGGAACGGACGAAATGCCGTGAACTCAGGCCTGCGCGCTCGGCAAGTGCCTCGACCGTGAGAGGCGCATCCAGATTCTCGCGCACCCATGAAAGAAGGTTGCCGAAGCGCCCGTTCGGCGTCTTCAGTTCGAGCAAGGACGAGAACTGCGATTGTCCGCCGCTGCGGCGATGGTACAGCACCAGCTGCCGAGCGGTCGCTTGCGAAATCTCTTCACCGTGGTCCTCGGCGATCATGGCGAGCGCCAGATCAATTCCTGCGGTGATTCCGGCCGATGTCCACACGCCGCCATCGCGGGTGAAGATCTGGTCCGGCTCGAGCCGGACTTTCGGGTACCGTCCGATGAAGTCACGGGTGCAGGACCAATGCGTGGTCGCGCAACGACCGTCCAGGACTCCCGCCTCGGCGAGCAAATAGGCTCCCGAGCAGACGCTGGCCAGACGCACGCCGCGGCGCGCCAATCTCTGAATGAATGCGATCGTCGTCTTGCAGCGCGCCGCGTCCTCGACGCCTTCGCCACCTGCCACGAAAAGCGTCGTGACTGAGCTTGCCGATCGCAAGTTGCGCGCGAGCATCTCGGTGCCCGACGAACTGCGCACGGCGCCGGCCTTCGTGGCAACCGTTATCACACGCGGCGCATGCGGCGTGTGGCGTCTTGCGATCTCGAACACCGATATCGGGCCGGCGGCATCCAGCAACTGGAATTCGGGAAAGATCAGGAAGCCGATCATGAACGCGTCCAAAAATGAGGGAATTACGCCGTTTCCGCCCCCAAGGCCAACATGGCAGGCTGCCACCGTCAAGCGCGATGTCGAGGTTGGATATGTCGGGTCCGTTGCAGATCGGTCTTCTGGTTTTTCCCCGCGTTACCCAGCTCGATCTCACCGGTCCCGCCCAGGTCTTCTCAAGCCTGCCTGACGTGACGGTGCATCTGATCTGGAAACGCATCGAGCCCGTGCCGAGCGATTCCGTGATTGCGCTGACGCCGACCATCACCTTCGCCGATTGCCCGCAACTCGACGTGATCTGCGTCCCGGGCGGCTACGGCACCGACGAGCTGATGCTGGACGAGGAGGTGCTTGCGTTTCTGAAAGCGCAGGCGCGGGGCGCGAAATACCTGACTTCGGTCTGCACGGGGTCGCTCGTTCTCGGTGCGGCCGGTCTCCTGAAGGGATATCGCGCGGCCACGCACTGGACGGCGACCGATGCATTGCCGTTCTTCGGAGCCGAGGTGTCGCGCGAGAGGGTCTGCATCGATCGCAACCGCATGACGGGCGGCGGCATCACCGCTGGAATCGACTTCGCGCTCACGCTGGTTTCGATGTTGAGAGGCCGCGCGGCTGCGGAAATGATCCAGCTGCGCATGGAGTACAATCCCGTACCGCCTTTCCGGGCCGGTTCGCCGGATACCGCACCGGCTGCGATCGTTGCAGCGATGAAGGAGCTGGTCGCGCCCGCGCAGGCGAGGCGTCTGGAGTTCGTCAGGAGAGCCATTCATCAGGAGGGATAGCGCGGCGTTTCGAGGCAATCATCGCCGACAGTCGTCGCGGTGCCAGAGCAGAGGGGAAGATGGTGGATCACGTAGGGGCATTGCAGTCATGGCACATCCGACTTTGCCGTTCGGCCTTCGGCATCATCCTGACGCTGGGTCCGGTCGCATTCGCCGAACGGAGCCTGGCAGCCGATTTTTCCGGTGACGTTGTCCGGATCGGCATCATCAACGACCAGGCGGGACCATTGTCCGACCTTGCCGGACCTGGCTCCGTCGTCGCCGCGAAGATGGCGGTCCAGGATTTCCAGAAGGTCGCGCCGGGCCTGAAGGTCGACATCGTCGTCGCCGACCATCAGAACAAGCCGGATATCGGCGCCCAGATCGTCCGCAAATGGTTCGACGTGGATGGCGTCGACATGGTGGCCGACGTCGGAAACTCGGCGGTCGCGCTCGCCATCCAGTCGATCGCGCGCGACAAGAACAGGATCGTCATCTACTCGGCGGTCGGGACCACCGATGTCGGCGGCAAGCAATGTTCGCGGACCGGTCTGATGTGGTTGCACGACAATTACAATCTGGTCGCCAGCTCGGTCCGAAAGCTGGTGTCGCAAGGATACGACAGCTGGTTCTTCATCGCGTCCGACTATGCGTTCGGGCGCAATATGGTCGAAGTGTCTCAGCGCGTGCTCGCGGCGACTGGTGCTAAGTCGCTCGGCGCGGTCTTTCATCCGCTGGGAAATGCCGACTACAGCTCTTTCCTGCTCCAGGCCCAGGCCTCGAAGGCCAAAGTGGTCGCGTTCGCCAATGCTGGCGAACAGCTCGTGACCTCGATGAAGCAATGGAATGAGTTCGGGATGAATGCCGGGTCTCAGAAGGCCGTCGCCGAGCTCATGTTTCTGACCGATGTGCACGCCATGGGCGCCGAAACGGCCAAGGGATTGACGACGGTTACCGCCTGGTACTGGGCGCTCAACGAGGCGACGCGGGCGTTCGCCCAGAGGTTCTACAAGCTTCACAACGCCATGCCGACCGCGCCACAAGCCGCCGTCTATTCGGCCGTTTTGCAATACCTGAGGGCCGCGGCTGCTGCAGGGACGGATGAAACCAATGCTGTCCTGGAGCAGATTCGGTCAATGCCCGTAGACGACTTCTACGCGCCTGGCGCGCGGCTGCGCGCTGACAACAAGCTGGTGCACGATTTCTATCTCGTCGAGGTCAGGAAGCCCTCGGACGTGAAGACGCCCTGGGACTATTACGACGTCGTCGAGAGAATACCTGCCGAGGAGGCCTATCTCCCGTTGAGCCAGAGTGAATGCCCGCTGCTGAAGACCTCGCAAAACTAGCGCTTTGCCCCGCGCCGGGCCTTGCGACACTCAAAGCGCCTCTTCAGCCATACTCCTCGCCGATGCCGTATTCCCGGTAGATCTTCAGCGGGTCGAGCTCGGGAAACAGGCGGCATTTGGCCTGGGCGAGGTGCAGGCTCACCGCCGCCGGCTCCTTGCCGTTCGCGAGCAGCTTGCGGATGTCATCCATATGCGCGTTCGGCTGGTGCTTCGGTTCGAGTTGCTCCAATGCGACCAGGGCGGTTGCGAGCGCCTCGGTCAGAACCCAGTCGTCGTGGCCCGTGATTCCCTTCTTCGGCATCGGCAGACCCCACATATGGCGGCGGTCGACAGTGTACCGCGACTTCCGCCAAATCGCCATTGAGCCCGTCGCGGCATGCCGCGCGGGCAGGCGGATGGGCCTTGCTCCGGCCCGACTTGTGGCCGCGTCTCGGCTGAAAGGCGGCAAGTTGCGGGGCGATAGTATCTTTGTTGAAACAAACTTGGCGTAGACGGGCCGCTGCCGCATCCAGGCCGGCCGTTCCGGTCCGGGTCCCCCGATCCCGAAATTTCGCAACATGAATGAGTTGCGCGTCCCCAAAGGTTCGAGCCAGCATGGCCTTTCTTAGCTTCGTCTACCGCTTCCTCACGAATTTCGCCTTCATGGCGGTGGTCTATTTCAGCCTGAACTTCATGGAGAAGTATCCGAACCGGGCGATCCTGGCGATCCTGGTGCTGGTCTATGCCGGCATGCGCGCCGCCTCGACGCTGCGTGCGTTCTACTTCTTCCAGAAAATCGAGAAGCTGGAGGTCGAGACCAGGCGCCTGCAGGGTTCGATCAATGACGGTTCGGGCGGAGCCTCGGCGCGGAGGCAGGTCGTCGCCGACGTTGCGCGGCTGCGGCGCGATGGCGAGCTCAAGTCCTATATGGACCTGTTTTTCCTGGCGCTGATCGTGCTGCTCTGCGTCGCCGCAATCATGCGGCAGTGAGGGCTTAAGCGCGCTTCTTCAGGCTGGCAACGCGGGTCGGGCGGGTGGTCACACTCCTGGATGCCGAGCCCTTGGGTGCAGTGCCGGTGGTCGTCGTGCCTTTGAGCTGCTCGGGATGATCCGGTGTCGCCGGCGCCACATGCGCCGTGCGCCGTCCCTGCAGCTTGGCCGCCTTGCCCTTTGCTGCTTTGGCATGTGCTGCCTTGTCCCTGGCCGCACGAGACGTCTCGGCTGCCATCGCCACCCGCGTCGCGGCACGCCGCGACAAGGTCGTCGACAGCAGCACCTCGACCGAGCCTTCGGGGATCGCAAAGAGTGCGCGGCCGGGCACGGGCAGGGTGGCCGCGACATTGGCCTGCGCCATGGTCCGGAGCGGCAGCAGCGGCTGGTGCTCGGCCCGCGCATTGAGGTCGGCAAGATCGGGCGCCGGCAGCGTCCGGGTCTGCGTGAACACGAAATTCGGCACGCGCGGCCAGCGTGCGATCGGCGTCGTCTCGGTCGGCGGATGCAGCAGCCATTCTACCGTCGTGGTCGGCGTCGCCGGCCGCTCGGCGGTCGCGGGCACCACATGCACGATGCGATAGCCGCGCGCCTTGAGGTCCCGGATGATCTTGGGCAGCGCCGCCACCGTGCGGGCCTGGATATCGTGCAGCAGCAGGATACCCTTACCCTTGGCCTCCAGCCGCTGGATCGCGAGCTGGTAGACGCGGTCGGACGCCACGTGCCGCCAGTCGTCGGCGGGGAAATCGGCGCTCCAGACCTGGATGCCGCGCGAGATCAGATACTTCTCGACGCCCTCGGCGCGCATCAGGCCGGGAATGCGGAAGAACGGGGCGAGCTGGGTCGGATCGGTCATCGCGGCCGAGGTCCACGCGATTCCGCCGTTGATCTCGGCCTCGGCCTTTTCGATCGGCATCCGGTCGAAAGTCAGCGGATGGTCCATGCTGTGCGTGCCGACGGTGTGGCCTGCCGCGACCAGCTTGCGCACTCCTTCCGGATTGGCTTTGGCCTGACTCCCGATGATGAAGAAGGTCGCCTTGATGCACTCGTCGGCGAGGATCTGGAGCACCTGGTTGGAATATTTCGGCAGGGGACCGTCGTCGAAGGTCAGGACGACCTCATGGTCCTTCAGCGGCAGCGTCTCGCGGTACTGCATGGTGCCGATCAGCGGATGCTCGCGCGGATCGACCACGAGGGTGCGGGAGGTGCCGAGGGCCCCCGGGTGGCCGGGACAGTCGGCCGCGAAGACCGCCGGTGTGCCGATAGTGAGCATTCCCAGACAGAAGACGATCCACGATCGCGTCCGCGAAACAACGCTACTTCCGATCATGAACCCCGTCTGCCCTCATGCGATTGCCGCCTTAGTAGGTCGGAGACGCCCCGCAATGGTTCAGGTGCAATATCCGCTACAACCTTGCATGGGGTAGCATGAACAGAGTGTTAATTGGGCCAGGATCACCCCATTTTGCGCCGGCGTGACATTCCGGCATCAACGCGCATCGGCGTTCTTCTGTGATGTGCCCGCCGGTACGACGTGGACCACCCGATAGCCGTTCTCCCTCAGATACCGCAGAAAGGCCGGCATCATTGCGGCCGTGCGCACCTTGTTGTCGTGGAAGAGGATGATGCCCTTGCCGCTCGCCGCCAGGCGTTCGGTGACGAGTTTCAATTCCTGCTCCGGCGTGATCTCCTCCCAGTCGCTGGCCCAGAGATCGGCCCCGAACACGACGATGCCGCGCGACTGGAGCAGGTCGAGCTGTGCAGGCGTCGACTCGAAATAGGGAAAGCGGAAGAACGGCGTCGAGGGTATCGTCGTCGAGGTGCCGTGCAGCGCCATCTCGTCGGCAGCGATGCCGCGGTCGAGGTCGGCCTTCGCCTTGTCGAACGGGATATGCGCCATGAACGGATGCGACCAGGTGTGGTGGCCGACGGTGTGGCCCTCGCGCGCGATGCGCCTGACCATGTCGGGATACTCGGCGGCGTGCTGGCCGATCAGGAAGAAGGTCGCGCGCACGCACTCATTGGCCAGCGCCGCCAGCACCTTCGACGTCGTCGGCGGGAACGGCCCGTCGTCGAAGGTCAGCACGACCTCGTGATCTGCCAGCGGCAGCGTCTCGGGGAAGCTCTTCAAGCCGACGCGCGGATACGTCTTGGCGTCAACCCTCAGGATGCGCGAGGTGCCGAGCGCGTCCTTGCGCGGGCACTCGGCGGCATCGGCGGAGGCGATGCCGATGATGGCCGCGATGACTGCGCCCGCCGTCATCGATGTCCATTTCAGTCGAAGCATCTTTGTCATTGCGCTCAGAGTTGCCTTGTGGGTATTGCCTGAACCATCAGCTCAGACCACTGGTTCCAACCTGTCAACCGGCGAGGCGCGCCATGGATGAACATATGGACGTTGCCCCATCCGCCTCGAATTCGGTACTCGACCACGTGCCGATGCGCAATGAGGACGGCGAAATTCGGCACGAATTCGTCGAAGAAATTGCCCGTGCGATCGAGGCTGGCGACAGCGCTGCGCTGCGTGCCTGTGTCGCCGAGCTGCACGAGGCCGATCTCGGCGACCTGATCGGCGCCCTGGAGCCCGACGACCGCGTCCGCCTGGTCGAGCTGACGGGGCGCGACTTCGACTTCTCGGCCCTGAACGAGGTCGACGAGGCCGTCCGCGAGGAGATCCTCGAGGAGCTGCCGCCGGAGACGGTAGCCGAGGGCGTCCGCGAGCTCGAATCCGACGATGCGGTCGAACTGCTGGAAACCCTCGACGAGGCCGAGCAGGAGGAGATCCTCGAAAAGCTGCCGCTTAAGGAGCGCGTCGCGCTCGAGCGCAGCCTGCTCTATCCGGAGAACTCCGCCGGCCGCCGGATGCAGACCGAATTCATCGCCGTGTCCCAGGATTTCACCGTGGGCCAGGCGATCGACTACATGCGCGAGACGCCGGATCTCCCCGACCGCTTTTACGAGATCTACGTCATCGACAAGGACCAGCACTGGCTCGGCGCGGTGCCGCTCGACGTGCTCTTGCGCACGCGCCGCCCGGTGGCGCTGACCGAGCTGACCGACGAAGACCGCCGTCGCGTCTCCGTCCTGGAGGACCAGGAAGAGGTGGCGCGCATGTTCGGCAAGTACAATCTCGTCGCCGCGCCCGTGCTCGACACCCAGGACCGCCTGGTCGGCGTCATCACCGTCGACGACGTCGTCGACGTCATCGAGGAGGAGGCGGACGAGGACCTCAAGGCGCTCGGCGGCGTCACCAGCGACGAAGAATTGTCGGACACCTTCCTGACGATTGCGCGCGGACGCTTCAACTGGCTGCTGGTAAATCTCGCCACCGCCTTTCTGGCGTCCTCCGTGCTCGGCCTGTTCGAGGGCCAGCTGGAACAGATGGTGGCGCTCGCGGTGCTGGCGCCGATCGTGGCGAGCCAGGGCGGCAATGCCGCGACCCAGACCATGACGGTCGCGGTGCGCGCGCTTGCCACCCGCGAGCTCGGCTCCTCCAACGCCTGGCGCGTGGTGATGCGCGAGACGCTGGTCGGCCTGGTCAACGGTCTCGCCTTCGCCGTGATCACGGGGATTGCGGCGGTGGCCTGGTTCAAGATTCCGGGCCTTGGCATCGTCATCGGGCTTGCGATGATCTGCAACCTTATCGCCGGCGCGCTCGGCGGCATCCTGATCCCGATGGCGCTCGACCGTGTCAGGGCCGATCCGGCGGTGGCCTCCGGCACCTTCGTCACCACCGTGACCGACGTGGTCGGCTTCTTCTCCTTCCTCGGGATTGCGACGCTCTGGTTCGGGTTGAGGTAGCGGCGCCCTCGCTCTCGTGTCCCGGGCGCGCTGCAACGCCTTCGCGTTGCTGCGCAGAACCGGGACCCAACAGAGAGCGGCACGACACTGTGGCAATATGGGCCCCGGCTCTGCAGCGCACCGCCGAAGAGGCGCTGCGCCGTGTCCGGGGCGCGAGACCCTTTAATCCGAACTTAAGCGACCTGCCGCATCATTGCCCGCGCTTGGGGGAATGGGCATGCGGTTGCGGCTGAAGGCGGACGGACGGATCGTCGAATTGCGGGATGGGCAGGAATTTCCGGTCCAGCCTGCGGCCAATGCCGCGCCGGGTGATACCGGCCCGCTTGCGGTGCGCGATTTGCGCCGCCGCGCCTGCCTGACCCAGATGGAGTTCGCCGCCAAGCTCGGCGTCCCCGTCGAGACCATCCGCAACTGGGAGCAGGGCAAGCGCGCTCCGCGGGGGCCCGCCCGCGCGCTGCTCGCGGTGATCGCGCATGCGCCGGATACCGTGTTCCAGGCGCTCGCCAAGGTCTGACGCACACCTCTCGTTAGTCTTGCACTGAATATTCGGCCCGGCCGTTGCGGCGTCCGTTGGCAGCATCATGGGCCGGGTCCATAATGAGATTTCGGGCCGCAACAGAGAGGATTCCTCATGCTGTTCGTCGAGGCCAACGGCGCAAGAATCCCGGCGATCGGGCTCGGGACCTGGGAGCTGAGCGGGAGGCCTGCCGCGCGCGTGGTCGAGCAGGCGCTGCGGCTCGGTTATCGTCACATCGATACCGCGCAGGTCTACGACAATGAGCGCGAGGTCGGCGACGGCTTGCGCGCCTCCGGCGTGCGCCGCGACGACGTCTTCCTGACGACGAAGGTCTGGACCAACCATTTCGCGCCCCACGATCTCGAACGCTCGGTCAAGGAGAGCCTCGCCCGGTTGCGGCTTCCCTCCGTTGATCTGTTGCTGCTGCACTGGCCCAATCCCCACGTACCGCTGGCAGAGACGCTGGGCGCGCTGTCGCATGCCAGGCAAATGGGACTGACCCGCCACATCGGCGTCTCCAATTTCACGGTGGCGCTGATCGAGCAGGCGGTCGCGCTGTCGGCGGAGCCGCTCGTCTGCAACCAGGTCGAATACCACCCTTACCTCGACCAGGCGAAGGTGAGGGCGGCCTGCGACCAGCACGGCCTCGCGCTGGTCGCCTACAGCCCGATCGCCAAGGGTCGCATCAAGTCCGACCAGACGCTGGTGGAGATCGGCCGCGCCCATCGCAAGACGCCGGCGCAGGTGTGCCTGCGCTGGCTGGTGCAGCAAAATGTCGCTGCGATCCCGCGCACCTCGCGCGTCGAGCGCCTGTCGGAAAACGTCGATATCTTCGATTTTGAGCTGTCGGAGGATGAGATGGGCCGGATTGCCGCGCTCGCCAATCCGAAAGGCCGACTGACCGACTTTGGCTTCGCGCCGAAATGGGATTGAGGGGAACTTCCGTTATGCTAGGACCGCGGCGGCAACCCAAGATCGGTCGATGGAACTGCGGAAGACCATACGGACGGACATTGCAGCGTCGGCGATCGCGCATCTGATGCTGGTGGGGCTGATCATCCTGATCAGCGAAGTCCATCCGTTCCACGCCGCGCCGCCCGAGACTGTGACGGTGGACATCGTCACGCCGGAGCAGGTGAAGCAGGAAGAGGCCAAGGCCGAGGAGAAGTCCAAGGACGAGGCGAAGGAGAAGCCGCCGGAGCTGCTCCCCGATCTGAAGCTGCCGAAGCTTGACGTCACCGAGAAGACGGACACAGCCTCGAAGACCGCGGCCAAGCAGGAGGCTGCTGCACCATCGCCATCACCGCAGGCCTCGCCTGAGCCACAGCAGAAGCAGCCGCCATCCTCACAGGCGCCGAAGCAGCACGAGGCCAATGTGCAGCCTCAGCCCGAGCAACCGCCGCCTCAGCAGCTGCTGTCCCAACCGTCACAGGCGATGCAGCAGCCTCAGGCCATGCCGCCGCCGGCCTATCTGCCTCCGGAGCCGGACGTCACCGTCAAATACGGCGTCATGCTGGGCCTGCCGCCTGAATTGCCGCCGGAGCTGCCGAAAGATGCTCCCAAGGACGATGGCGGCGACGCCAAGGATTCGATCGGAGCCAAGCTGCCGCCCGAAGTCATCGCCGAGCTTCGCCGCCATTTGCGGAGCTGCGCCAAGCTGCCGGCCGGGGTCGCGCCGACCGACAACGTCCAGGTCAAGCTGCGCACGGTCTTCGCCACCGACGGCACGCTGGCGCGCGAGCCGATCCTGATCGAAGCTCCGCCGTCCGCGAAGGGCGTGGCGATCGTCAAGTCCGCAATGAGCGCGCTCCAGAACTGCCAGCCCTACAAGATGCTGCCGGCCGACAAGTACGGGGAATGGAAGGTGTTGGACCTGCCGTTCAGCCCGCGGGATTTCGGCGGATAGCTTGGAGCCGGATCTTGCTGTTTCGCTCCGCTGTCAATCCGCTCGCACGAAGGCGGAAGCAAACCAGAATCCCTCCGCGGTGACAGTCTGGATTGCTTCCTCGCAAGAGCTCCTCGTAATGACGAGGAGGAGAGAGCCTGCGCCAAACTCCACTCTCGTGCCCCGGACGCAGCGCAGCGTCCCTTCGACGGTGCGCTGCAGAGCCGGGGCCTATGTTGCTGTATCGTACTGTGGCCCCGGGTCCCTGCGCTGCGCTTGCGCGTTGCAGCTTGTCCGGGACACGCGCCTCAATGTCCGCGCTTCATCTCCTCACCATCCACCACATCCGGCGCCATCGCGGCCCATGCACTGGACGCGAACTGCCGTCGCCAGGTCACGACCACCACGGCCGCCGTGGTCACGAACAACACCCATGGGCTGACGAACCAGCCGAGATAGCCGAGCGCGAAGAAGAAGGCGCGCTGGCCGCGGTTGAAATGACGGCCGGCCGATTCGAACAGACGCGAGGTGCGGATGACATGGGCTTCGGCTTCGGGCGTGTCGCGCCGGTCAGCCGGCGGCATGCCGCCGAACAGGATCGCGACATAATTGAACAGGCGATAGGCCCAGGCGAATTTGAAGAACGCGTAGACGCAGATCAGCACGAGGCCGACGCATTTCAGCTCCCACATCGCGGGGGAGGTGCTGAGGTCGATCGGCAGCTTGCTCAGAATCGTGATCGCGTCATTGGTGGCGTGCAGCAGCGCCAGCGCGCCGCCGAGCGCGAACAGGCTGGTGGAAGCGAAGAAGGCGGTGCCGCTCTGGAGCGAGGCCATGATCTGCATGTCGACCATGCGCGTCTCGCGGTCGAGCAGCCGGCGCACCCAGACCTCGCGATAGCGGTTCATGCGCGCCGACAGGCTATCGCGGCCGTAGGCCGAATGCTCCAGCGTCAGGGCATAGACCAGCCATTCGATGATGAAGAAGCCGATGGCGGCGATATCGACCCAATGCCTGCTCATGTCCGTCTCCTGGCAAGGACCGCAACGATTGCCACGCATGACGGGGCGCAGCAACGATTGATTGGCGGCACGCGATGGCGCTAAAAGCGGCTCGCTTCAAGGCGTATCGAGAAGGACTGGTGACATGGCTGCGCTGAAACTCGCGATCGGCAACAAGAACTACTCGTCATGGTCGATGCGGCCCTGGCTCGCGCTCCGCGCCAACGACATCCCGTTTGTGGAGACGCTCATCCCGCTCTACACCGACAATCCCGCGGACAAGGAGCAGATCCTGTCCTTCAGCCGTGCCGGCAAGGTGCCGGTGCTGGTCGACGGCGACATCACGGTGTGGGATTCGCTTGCCATCATCGAATACATCGCCGAGCGCTTTCCTGAGAAGAAGCTGTGGCCCGACGATGCCGCGGCCCGCGCGCATGCCCGTTCGGTGTGCGCCGAAATGCATTCCGGCTTCATGGCCTTGCGCAACGAATGCGGCATGAACCTGCATCGGCAGATCCGCCCCGTGGCGCTGTCGGCGGACGCCAAGGCCAACATCGCGCGCATCGAGGCGATCTGGCGCGAGTGCCGCATCCGCTATGGCGCGAAGGGACCGTTCCTGTTCGGCCGCTTCGGCGCGGCGGACGCCATGTATGCCCCGGTCGTGCACCGGTTTCGCACCTACGCGATCGAGGTGACGCCGGACACCAAGGCCTACATGGAGACGATGATGGCGCTGCCATCATTCCAGGAATGGACGCGCGACGGGCTTGCCGAAACGCTTGTCATCGCGAAGTTCGAGGACGCCTGACCGCAGGTTTGACGGGGCGGCCGCCGTGCGCCGGCCGGCGGCCCCCAGGCCGGCAATGAGCGAGGGGCGGTGGGATCGGGGGGGCTGCGACACCGGCCTGCGACATGTCGGCGGAACGAGCGGCTCCAATGGTATCATCGGCCCGCCGATTGTCCCGTTATCATTCTGAAATGACTGAAAAATTCGAGCACTTGCCATGCTGCCATGGCGCTGGCCAAAACAGCGCAGTGCGTGCTATATAACCGCCCGGGTTTCCGGCCGGCCATCGCAGTGGGACACTGGGCGAGGCAGGCGCTGTTTGAGTAATGGAGAGGGTGTTGAAGCACAAATTTCCCGTGGGATCGCGCGTCCTGTTCACGGCCAGTAACGTTGCGCGTCCTGCTGCCAGCGGCTCGTACGAAGTCATCCGTCTGCTGCCGACCGACGGCGACGACTGCCAGTACCGGATCAAGAGCTCGACCGAAGCCTTCGAGCGCGTCGCCAAGGAAAGCCAGCTCGCGCTCTCCTGAAGGCTGACCGCACCCGCGCATTGGTGCCATCCGTGATTTGTGTCCTGCGCCGTCAAAAGGCCCGCTTCACCTTCACAAGGTGGGCCGGGGCGGTTGCCGACACGCGGTGCTCGCTTGACCATTCGCTCTTTGCTCGCGTGAGGGGACGTCGCGCATGAACTGGGCATGGGCCACTTCGCTCGACCAAATCTGGCACTCGCCGGCCTTCCCGATGTGGATGACGCTGGCGGCCGCCGGATTCTTCGGATTGATCCTCCTGATCACGCTGCAGCGCGCCGACAGATCGGTCGCCAACGGTGCGCTGACCGTCATTACGCTGCTATCCATCGCGATCGCGGGGGCAGCCACCGTGCGCGTCTATGGACCGGACGGGCAGGTCGCCCCGGCCGAAGCGCGCGTGCACACGGCTACTGCGAGCCTGCCGGCGCTGTCCTGTCTCGACGATCTCGCCGGCGATGCCGTCGCCGCTGGCTGCGAGAAGGCGCTGTTCGGCGCGCCTGACGCCGCGGCTGCCGCCGTCTCCCACACCGCCGCCAGGATCGACCGGCTGACCGCGCTCGGCGACGTCGCCACGGCCGAGAAGAGCCTGACAATCGAGATGAAGGTGCTGCGCAAGTCGCTGGAGCGTGATCGCTACGGCCTTGTCGCGCATGTGCTGATCGTGCGCGACGGCTGCACGCAGTTCGATTGCGCCGCGTTCCGCTCGCTGACCGACCAGCAGCAGGTCGCCGCCAACATGGGATCCCATCTCTACGACACGCTGGTCGCGCGCTATGCGCTGACCTGGAACACGCCCGCAACAGCGCCGGCGATGCCGGCCACCGCCGCGCTTGCCGGGCTGCCGCCGTCGATGCCAACGGGCAGGCCGACCAATGCGGAGTTCCCGAGCGCCTCGTCGACGCCGCCGGTGAGCATCATGAATCCGGAGCCGTCCACGGCGGCGCGTCAGGCGGCGCCGGCAGCCAATGCAGCGCCGCGCGCACCGGCTGCAGCCTCGGCGCAGGCTGCGGTACCCGCCGCCAAGAAACCGCCGGCGCCGAAGGCCGCGCGTGCGCCGGCTGCCGCTCCGGTTCCGCTCGCGCCACCGGCCTCGGCGCCGGCTCCGGCAGCTGCGGATAACGAGTAGATCGGCGTTCCCAATGCGTGGCGGCCCGGCTAAAGCTTCGGCATGCCACTCCATCTGATCAAGCTCGCCGTCGGCTGCGACTCCGTCAAGGAATTGAAGGAGTGGGTGGCCGAACGGATGCAGACCGCCAAGAAGAAGGGTCTGCCGCAACGTCACATCCACATCACCCGCATGGTGCCCAAGCGCGATGCCGAAATCCTCGCCGGCGGTTCGCTCTATTGGGTGATCAAGGGCGAGATTGCCGCGCGCGAAAAGATCATCGGCATCGAGCCGTTCCGCGACAAGGACGGGATCGGGCGCTGCCGGATCGTGATGCAGCCGAAGGTGATCCCGGTCTCGCCGCGGCCGATGCGCCCGTTCCAGGGCTGGCGCTATCTCACCGACGATTCCGTGCCGGCCGATCTCGGCAAGTCCGCAGCCGGCTCGATCGCGGCGATGCCGGAGCCGATGCGGCGCGAGCTGCGTGATCTCGGGCTGCTCTAAACCGCGATATTGTCGATCAGCCGGGTGGTGCCGAGCTTGGCTGCGACCAGGATCCGCAGGGGCCCGTCCTTGCGCGAGGTGACCGGCGCCAGCGTCTCGGCATGGCGGACCTCGTAATAGTCGAGCGCCAGGCCGGCCGCCGTGATCATCTCGGCGCCGCCCGCCATCGCCGGTGCGATCGAATCGCCGGCCCGGATGCGCCCGGCGCTCTCCTTCATGGCGCGGTAGAGGACGCTGGCGGTCTGCCGCTCCTCTGGCGAGAGGTAGACGTTGCGCGAGGACATCGCGAGCCCGTCGCGCTCGCGCACGGTGCGGGAGCCGAGGACCTTGACGCCGAGGTCGAGGTCGCGCGCCATCTGCGTCACCACCCGCAACTGCTGAAAATCCTTTTCGCCGAAGATCGCAAAATCCGGCCGGCACTGCGTGAACAGCTTTCCGACGACGGTGGCGACGCCGCCGAAGAAGTGCGGGCGGAAGCGGTCCTCGAGGCCGGCCAGCGCCGGTCCTTCCGGCACGATGCGGGTGGCAAAGCCCTCCGGATACATGGCCTCGACGCCCGGGTGCCAGACGATATCGACATCCTCGGCCGCGAGCTTGGCGATGTCGGCCTTCCAGGTGCGCGGATAGGCGCCAAAATCCTCGGTCGGGGCAAATTGAGTCGGGTTGACGAAGATCGACACCACGACGCGGCTGGCGCGCCGCTTGGCGAGGCGAACCAGCGACACGTGCCCGTCATGGAGGGCCCCCATGGTCGGGACCAGCGCGATCGTGGCCTTTCGCTTGCGGAGATTGTCGACGGCGCGTCGCAGGGCAGGGACCGTGCGGGCGATCAATGGGCTTGCTGACATCAGGACTCGACGGATTGGGAATCGGGGCAGGAGCGGGCGTCGTGCCCGGCCGGCTAACCTTAACAAGTGACGATCGTGGACGCCATGCATCCGAATGCGGCACAGCATCCCGCGCAAGTGGCACAGCACGTCGCGACATTGCAGGCAGGATCACAGACGAAAGACGGCGCCGCGATTCATGGCGAAGCAGGGCACGTTGCGACTTGCTTTACCTGTCACGCATTTCACTTGACCGCAGGCGCGGCCAACTCGAAGATATTCGCCAGGGGGCGTTGAGGATCACCATGCTTGTGCAGGCTAGCCAAGGCCAATCCGGCTCGGCGCATGTGGTCGTGCTCGGCAACGAGAAGGGCGGCTCCGGCAAATCGACCACCGCCTTGCACATCGCCGTTGCGCTCCTGAAGGCCGGCCAGCGCGTCGCCACGATCGATCTTGATTGCCGCCAGCAGAGCTTCACCCGCTATATCGACAACCGCGCCGCCTGGGCCCGCCGCACCAAGCTCGATCTCGAGCTGCCGGTGCATCGCTGCATCAAGCTCGGCGAGACCATGCAGATCGCCGAGAACGAGAATTCGGAGTTCCAGCAGTTCATGGAAGCGGTCTCGGCGGTCGAGAGCAGCTTCGACTTCATCGTCGTCGATACGCCCGGCACCGACAGCTATCTGATGCGGCTCGCGCATTCGATGGCCGACACCCTGGTGACGCCGATCAACGACAGCTTCCTCGATTTCGACGTGCTCGGGACCGTCGATCCCGCCAACTACGCGGTGACGGGCGAGAGCCACTATGCCGAGATGGTGCGCGACGTCAGGCGCAAGCGCCGCCAGCTCGACGGCGCAACCACCGACTGGATCGTCGTGCGCAATCGCCTGTCCATGCTCGGCTCCCGCAACAAGCAGCTCGTCGCCGAAGGCCTGAAGGATTTGTCGCTGCGGCTTGGCTTCCGCTATGTCGACGGCTTCGCCGAACGCGTCGTCTACCGCGAATTCTTCCCGCGTGGCCTGACCGCCCTCGACGAGATCGACGAGGCCACGCTCGGCATGCGGCCCAATCTCGGCCATCTTACCGCGCGGGAGGAGGTGACGAGCCTGCTCCGCCAGCTCAAGCTGCCGCTCGACGAGCGCGGTCGCCGCCGCGCCGCCAACCGGGCCGAGTGGTTCAACCAGGTCGACAAGCCGCTCGAGGTCCACGACATCCTGGGCGTCTGAGGCGGCGGTAAGTTGCTACTTTTCGCCGATCCGAGCAGCCGGCCCCTGCGGGAACCGTGGCCGCGCTCGCCGCGTTTTCACCCCGTGTTGACTGCGAAATGAACCCAATCGAGCCCGGTTGCGTCGGATGGTAAGCTGCACCTGACGTGGTGGTAAGAGAATGGGGTGCACAGAAAACGTGTGCGACGCACAATGGAAGGGCGGCGATTTCACAATATTTAGCCTTCCTGTCACGCTGCTGTGACATATATTAGCGAATAGGCGACAAGGGGCCAAAGAGCCCCGGAAGAACACGATTTTCAACAGGGATTCAGGCCTCTAGGCCTGAGGCTGAGGACGAAAATGAAGCGTGGAATTGCCGTTCTGGTTTCGGTCAGTGCCCTCTGCGGCATCGCCTATTTCACGGCGAGCAAGTGGGCGATCAAGCACGAGACCATCACCTTCTACGACGCGTCGCGCGACAATCGTCCGGTGCCCGTCTATGTCGCGGTGCGCCGTGACAAGGAAATGCAGGCCAACGCCGGCATGATCACGCTGCCGGTCGCCGTGATCAATCACGGCAACACCGTCAAGAATACCGAGTACGGCTTCCTCGCCAACATCTTCGCTGCGCGCGGCTACATGGTCTTGAGCCCGCAGCATGACCTGCCCACCGATCCTCCGATGGTGACCAAGCCCGGCGAGCTCTATGTCGGCCGGCTGCCGCAGATCCTGCGCGGCGTCGCCAACATTCATCTCGCCGTGCAGGAGATGAAGAAGGTTCAGCCCAACGCCGACTACGAGAGGGTGACGATGGTCGGCCACTCCATGGGCGGCGACATCACGATGTACTTCGCCAAGCACTATCCGGATGAGGTCAAGAAGGTCGTCACGCTCGACAATCTGCGCGTGCCCTTCGTCACCGCCGGCAAGTTCAAGATCCTGTCGTTCCGCTCCCAGGATCCGCAGTTCAAGACCGATGCAGGCGTGCTGCCGACCGACGAGGAATGCGAGAAGGCCGGTATTCAGGTCGTGAAGACCGAATTCCAGCACAACGACATGCGCGACACCGGTCCGGATGCGGCCAAGAGCTCGATCCAGAGCATGCTCGACAAGTTCCTGAGCGCGACGGACAGCGACGTGGCGCCGGTCGATACGCGATCCTCCCCGCCCAAGATCCTCGAGCCTGGTCCGGTCGCCCTGATGGCACCCGCGAAAAGCTGACATACAAGAGTTCACGTCGCCACTCGATTGCACCGCTCGTCAAAGCCTCCGCCGGCGCTGCCCGCGGAGGCTTTGTGCATTGACCGGGCCGCATGCGCTGACCACATTAGCTGCTCACGCAAGGTGCAAGGAGCGATGTCGGGCGAACCCATCAAACCGCGCGGTCGCGATGCCGTCTCGGCGCAAGCCGACGGCGCGCTCCCGCAAGCGGTGACCTCCACCTCGGAAGACATCGCCGCCTTCGTCGCCAAGGCGCGGGGACTGTCACCGCATGCACCGGGGGCGAAGGGGCGGCTGATCTTCGCCCTCGATGCGACGATGAGCCGGCAGCCGACCTGGGACATGGCCTGCGCGCTCCAGGCCGACATGTTTCGCGAGACCGCGGCGTTCGGCAGTCTCGATATCCGGCTGGTCTACTATCGCGGCCTCAACGAGTGCCGTGCCACGGGATGGATCTCCGACAGCGCCAAGCTGGCGGCGCTGATGAGCAAGATCGATTGCCGCGGCGGCGATACCCAGATCGGCAAGGTGCTGAGCGAGGCCCGGCGCGAGGCGGTCGCATCCGGCGTGCGGGCCGTGGTCTTCGTCGGTGATGCCATGGAGGAAAGGATCGACGAGCTCTGCGCCAAGGCCGGCGAGCTCGGTATGCTCAAGGTGCCCGTGTTCGTGTTTCAGGAAGGCCGTGACGCCGTCGCCGAGCAGGCCTTCCGCCAGATCGCGCACCTGACCGGTGGCGCCTGGTGCCGGTTTGATCCCGGCGCGGCGGCGCAGCTGCGCGAGCTGTTGCGGGCAGCTGCGGCCTATGCAGCTGGCGGACGCGAAGCGTTGCTGAAACTGGCGAAGACCGCGAGCGGCGCGGCGAATCTGATCGGCCAGATGAAGTAGCGATCAGCCTGGCGCGGCTCGCGGCGGCGGTAGACGCGATGCATTTTGCCGCGAGGGCGACTATATTCCGGCCATGACCCTGATTGCCGGCGCTGTCGCCGTTATCACGCTTTATCTGCTGCTTCAGATGTTTCGCGCCGCCAATCCGGCGGCGCTGGCGCGCACTATCAAGTTTGGGGGCGGCGTGCTGGCGCTGGCGGTCGCGGCCTTCACGGGTTTGCGGGGCGAGCTGGCGGTTGCGATCCCGCTCGGAATCTTCGGCGCCGGGCTGCTCGGCTGGACGCCACTGGCGAATGCCGGATTCGGCAATATCGGCGGTTGGTTCGGTGGCGGTGCGGCGCCGGCGCAAGGGCAGGCTTCACGCGTGCGCTCGCAATTCCTCGACATGCGGCTCGACCACGATTCCGGGCAGCTTACAGGCCAGATCGTCGCGGGACCTCACGCCGGGCGCAGTCTCGACGAGTTCGATCTCGCCAGCCTGCTGGCGATGGTCCCGACGTTCGACGCCGAGAGCGTGGCCTTACTTGAAAGCTATCTGGACCGCCGGTTTCCCGCCTGGCGTCAGAACGCGCAGGGCGATGCGGCAGGGCGGCAGCGCCGCACGGCGGCGAGCGGCAAAATGACGGCGGAGGAAGCCTATCAGATCCTTGGCTTGCAGCCGGGGGCGGGGCGCGACGACATCAGCCGGGCCCACAAAGCCCTGATGAAGAAACTCCATCCCGACCAGGGGGGCTCGACGTATCTCGCTGCCCGGGTAAACGAGGCCAAGGATACTCTGCTTCGCACGCATAACGGCTAACTCCGGCACTACGCTACAAACGCCCGTACCGCGTGAGCTCCGTTTGCTCCGTCTGCCGTCGCCTCGATGCCCGCCATTGTCGGCGTGGTCGATCCCTTGAGCAAAGTTTTAACCGTAAATCCTTGACGAGAGGTTGTCGTGGAGCAGCCTTGTCATGATCAGCCTCGGCATCACCGCATCCCCAAAACGAAAATGCCCGCGCAAGGCGCGGGCATTTGGTCCGGAACGGAGCAGGGAGATCAGTTGCGCACGGTGATGCAGGAGATCTCGGCGCGCTTCAAGGTGCGGCAGACGGCTTCGGCCTGGTCGCGCTCGAGCCCGGCGAAGCGGGCACGGTAGAGCTTGCGATTGTCCTTGGCGACGACCGGCTCGGTGAACGGATCGGCCTTGCTGAGCAGGCCGCGGGCCGAGCTGCGGGCAGCGTCGATCCGCTGCTGGGCTTCATTCTCGCTCTCGAGCGCGCCGACCTGGACAATCCAGCCGCTGTGAGTGACGGCCGGCTTGTTGGTGCTGCTCATCTGGATCGGCTGGGGCGCCGGGTCGGCGGACGCAAGCCTGGGACCGGCGGGGGCGGGCGCAGCGGCGGTTGCCGCCGGCAGCACCCCGAGGATGCCGTTGCCGGTGCCGAAGCCAGCCGGCTGCCGCGGCAGTTCGGTGCGGGCAATCTCGGCCTTCGGTGCTTCCGGCTGGCTGACTGCCTCGGGCCTGTTGATGAGATCCGCCCGGGCGACGACGGCGCCGGAGGTTTCCGCGACGTCGGAACGGGGCGGGATGGTGTTGGTGACCGGCGGCGCGACGTGAGCCGGGGCCGCGGAGGCGACCTTCACGGCGCCGGCCCTGACCTGAACCGTCTTGACCCGAACCGGCTTCATCGGCTCGGACGAGCCGGGGATGATGGAGAGCGGCTGGCTCGAGATCACACCATTGGTGAGCGGCGCAGGCTCGACCTTGGATTCAGTCGGGCGAACTTCAGGCTTGCTGGCTTCAGATCTGGCGTGAGCGGGCGGCATCGCGGCAGCCGCAGCGGCCAGCGTCGAAAGCCGCGAGGCGAGACGCGACGGGGCGGTTTCAGGGGCAGAGGCCTGAACCTGCGGCGCGGAGCGTGCCGGAGTATCCGAGGCGTCGGCGACGTCGGTATTGGCTTCGGCGCCGTTGCGCTCCGTGACCGCGGCGACGGTGTGGACAGTCGCGCCCTTCTCGAGGTTCTCCGCGAGCAGGTTGCGCATGATGGCGTCGCGCGAGCCTCCGCTGCGGCCGCCCAGCACCACGCCGATCAGGTGGCGGTTGCCGCGGCGGATCGAGGTGACGAGATTGAAGCCGGAGGCGCGGGTGTAGCCGGTCTTGATGCCGTCCACGCCCTCGACGCTGCCGAGCAGGTGGTTGTGGTTGCGGATCGACTGTCCCCGCCAATTGAAGGTCGAGGTCGCGAAATAGCGATAGTAGCGCGGGAAGCGCTCCTGGATGGCGCGACCGAGCGTGGCCTGGTCCCGAGCGGTCGTGACCTGCTCGTCGTTGGGAAGGCCATTGGCGTTGCGGTAGACCGTCCTGGACATGCCGAGCGAGCGCGCCTTGCGCGTCATCATCTGGGCGAAATCGTTCTCGCTGCCGGCGATCGCTTCCGCGATCACCACGGCTGCGTCGTTGGCCGAGCGGGTGACGAGGCCCTTGATCGCGTCTTCGACCCGAATGGTCTGGCCGGCACGCAGGTTCAGCTTGGTCGGATCCTGATCGGCGGCGTGCTGGGACACCGGCATCTCGGTGTCGAGCCTCATCTTGCCGGATTCGAGGCGCTCGAACAGCAGATAGAGCGTCATGATCTTCGTCAGCGAGGCCGGATGGCGGATCCCGTCGGGGCTTGTTGCCTGGAGCACCGTGCCGGAATTGCCGTCGACGATGATGGATGCGAATTTCGGGCTCGAGCTCTCGGACACATCGCGCTGGACGCGGTGATGCGCATGGTGGCGGCGATGGCGCCGCGCCTCCGCTGCATCGGTGGTGATAATGACTGCGATGGTGACCGTAAGAAGCCCCAAAACGCCAACCCGCGCCAAGCGCGAGGAAGACAAGTTTTTACGAAGCATGGAACCCCGTCCCCGTTTCTGACTTGATCACCGGCCCGTGAGGCGAAATTGTGCCCAATGGTCCCGGGATCATTACCTGCTCAGGCTGTCCCTCCGCCGGTGGTTGCCGCGGGGGAAGTTGGACCCGAGCCGCTGTTCTGGCTAAGGTGATGTTCTCAAACGGCTTTGGCCGCCTGCGGAAGTGAACACGTCCAGGGAATCAAGGTAGGGGCCTGCGGTTTCCAAAAGCTTAAGAAACCCTTGCGGGAAACCCCGGGAATATCGGCGATTTGCGTCGAGTTTTGTGCGGCGCACAAGATTCTTGACTTTTTTGTGCGTTGCACTAATTTTGGGCGAAGTCAGGGAGCCGGGGCTTCCCGACACGAGCCAGGGAAAAGGATTCCGACATGTTCAAGGTTGAAGACTTTCAGAGCTACGGGAAAGAGCAGTTCGAGCAGTGCGTTGCCTCCGCGACCTCGGTGCAGCACGGCCTCCAGGCGATCGCCAGCGCCTATGGCGACTATACGAAGAAGTCGTTCGAAGACACCAAGTCCTTCGTCGAGAAGCTTTCCGGCGTGAAGTCGCTGGACAAGGCCATGGAAGCGCAGACCGATTTTGCCCGTTCCGCCTACGAGACCTTCGTTGCGGAATCGCAGAAGATCGCCGGCCTCTACAGCGACCTCGCCAAGCAGGCGTTCAAGCCGGTCGAGACCATCGTGTCGAAGTTCACCCCGGCCGCGAACTGACCCGCTCAACACGCTCCCAGAATCAAAAGCCCGGCCAGATTGGCCGGGCTTTTCGTTTGCGGGTTGCGGACGAGAATTACCTCGCGACGCGCAGCTTGGAAATCTGCGTTAGGATGTTCTTGAACGCGTCCGATGTCTGAGAGGCACTCGTGATCATTTGGAAGTTCCCATTGGTCGCGCAATCCTGCAGCACTTGAGATTTTGCGTCCGCATTGTTGATGTTGACTTGGATCGTGAAGATCGTGACCGGGTTTGCCGTGTCGGCCTTGATGTTCTGGCAGAGGATCGCCTGGCGGGCGTCGATGGCGGACTGGGAGGTGCTCCAGCGGTTCTGGGTATTCAAGCCGTCAGACAGCAGCACTATATAATCCTTGTAGATGTAGTTGCTGGCTTTGGCCGGCGCCGCGATTGGCGGGTTTGTCGTGCTGAGGGATTGCCATCCCCAGGCAAGACCAATGGCCTGGTTGGTATTGCCGCTCGGCGACATCGCCGTGATCTGATCCTTAAGCGTCTGCCACTGATTGCTCATTGGAAACACGGTGGCCGGAAGGCAACCGGACCACTGCTCGGCATAGAACTGCGAGGAGGGGCTCCCGCTGCCCGAGCCGGGGGCGGAGTTCTTGGTGTCGTAGTCCTGATCGCGATCGTTGATGCATCCGGTCCAGGTGTTGTGACCTGGCGCTGCCGCGGCCGTTGCCGCGGTGCCGTCGCCGCGCCACAGGTGGCAGATCTTGCCCGATCCGCTGCCCGTGCAGGTGCAACTCGTGCTCGACCCGCAGCTAGCGCTCGCCCCGGTGGCGGTGGTGTAGCAACCGTTGTAATAGATGCCGGACTTTCCTGAGCGCTTATTGCCGCTGTCTACGCTGGGACAGATATATCCGGCATAGGTGCCGCTCGACGGGATTGTGTTGGTACTTTTGGCGCCGCTCAAGGTCGCGGGCCGGTCCATGCAGGTAAAGCCCTGATTGTATTTCGTGAACGGGCAAGCCGATCCGGCCACGGCCGAGTTGAAGGCGCTGGATTTGTTGTTCACGAGAATCGGAGGCTCTGCCTCCCATTCAGTCCAATTGATCCATGAGGCACTGACATTGGTGGTGCCGACGTTGACGTCTTTCGAGAACGGGATGATCGAAATGTAAACGTCGCCCGTCTGCTTGTTATAGCTGGACAAAGTGTCGATCATGTCCTTGGCCGCGGCTTGCATGGCCGTCATTTTGCCGTTCTGGGCCATCGATCCCGTGTTATCCAGAACCATCGCCACCCGCATGCGGGTATTTCCCCATGCCGCAGTAGAACTCGCGTTGAATCCAAGCGTCGGGTAACCAGCAATCGTCATGAAATCCGTAGGCATGGCGCCGGATCCGGTAATCACGACGTTCGAGATTCCATTGGAGTCTTTGGGTGTGTAGGTGGCGTGGATATCCGCCGTCGACACTGTGCCGGTGCGACCAGTGTAGAGGCCAGTAAAATAGGATTTTGCCTTAGACTCGATCTCGGATTCCGAGATGATGCCGTTGGTCAGATCTTTGGAAACCATCAACGCCGCCGAATCGAGCGCAACCTGCAGCGAAGTACGTGCTTGCACTGCGCGGCTATAGTCCACCGCGGCGCCGATGAAACCCAGCACGGGCACCAGCGCGATGGCGAAGATCATGGCGATATTGCCTTGCTCGGCCGCTGCAAAGCGGGCGAGTTGTCGACCAAGGCGGCTGAGGAGGGGCAGGCGAGACATGACGATCCCCGAAATCCGTGTTTTGCCTGATTTCGGGGCACGCCATTGAACGGCAGGTAAATTGAACCGTAGAAAGCCGGAGCCATCCGCGAAAAACCGTCGCAGGCGGGTTAACGGCCGGGTTCCTGGTCAACATCTTCTAAACATGCCGAGCGGAAATTTTTGTCAAATCGGTCCGGATTGATTAACCTGACCTGGATCGCCCGGACCGGGAATCGGGACTGCCGCGGCCGCATCGGCCTGATCTCCGCATGCTTGCGGCCAGCCGTGGGCAGGCCCATATTGCTGGCGAACGGTCCGGCTTGAGCCGGATATGTCGGGAGCGGCGATCCAACAAGGCGGCGCGCCTGCGCCAGGCTCCGAAGGGCGGAGTCGCGCGGGGACCGCCATGCGCTTCCGTGGGGAATTTGAACGCCTGTGCCATGCCGCAATTGACTTCCAGTATTGACCTGTCCGCGCCATCCGCCGCCGACGCTCCTCGCATGAGCAATGACGAGAACCGTTCGGGCAGCCCCTCGGGTCCGAACACTTCGGTCATCACCAAGGTCAAGCCCAAGACCAAACGGCCGAACCTTTATCGCGTGCTGATCCTGAACGACGACTACACGCCGATGGAGTTCGTCGTCCACGTGCTGGAGAAGTTCTTCAACAAGGACGTCGAGGCGGCGACCAAGATCATGCTGCACGTCCATCATCATGGCATCGGCGAGTGCGGCGTGTTCACCTACGAGATCGCCGAGACCAAGGTGACGCAGGTGATGGATTTTGCCCGCAAGCACCAGCATCCGCTGCAATGCGTGATGGAAAAGAAGTAAGACGCCTTGCGGCGCGTTTGAAGCGGGCTCTCGCGTAAATCGCGGCGTGATTGTTGCAGTGACGGCTGCGCGCGATGTCCCGTTGCCGCCGGCAAAACTGGGGAATTCTGCGCCGGCGCCGATCCCGCCCAAATCGGAACGGGTCTTGCATCGAAAAATACCGCAGGTGTGTCACCGCCGAGTCGCGGAACCGGTCTTTCGCCGCGATCTTGTATAACTATATGTGACAAAGGTTGTTGTTGCCTGACCGGGCGATGGCGATCATGATGGTGGGGGCCATAGAGGACGCGAATGCCGACTTTTTCCCAAAGCCTTGAACAATCCCTGCATCGTGCGCTGGCGATCGCAAACGAGCGTCATCACCAATACGCGACGCTCGAGCATCTTTTGCTCTCACTGATCGACGATTCCGATGCAGCCGCCGTCATGCGCGCCTGTAGCGTCGATCTCGACAAGCTCCGCACGAGCCTCGTCAACTATCTTGAAACCGAATTCGAGAACCTGGTGACGGATGGCGCCGACGATGCCAAGCCGACCGCAGGTTTCCAGCGCGTGATCCAGCGCGCGGTGATCCATGTGCAATCCTCCGGTCGCGAAGAGGTGACCGGCGCCAACGTGTTGATCGCGATCTTCGCCGAACGCGAGAGCCATGCCGCCTACTTCCTGCAAGAGCAGGACATGACGCGCTATGACGCGGTCAACTATATCAGCCACGGCATCGCCAAGCGCCCGGGTGTGTCCGAGGCGCGTCCCGTGCGCGGCGTCGACGAGGAGACCGAGACCAAGGGCAGCGAGGACGCCAAGAAGAAGGGCGAAGCGCTCGAGACCTATTGCGTCAACCTCAACAAGAAGGCGCGCGACGGCAAGATCGATCCGGTGATCGGACGCAATTCCGAGATCAACCGCGCGATCCAGGTGCTGTGCCGGCGGCAGAAGAACAACCCTCTGTTCGTGGGCGAGGCCGGCGTCGGCAAGACCGCGATTGCGGAGGGTCTTGCCAAGCGCATCGTCGATAGCGAGGTGCCGGAGGTTCTGGCGGCCGCGACCGTGTTCTCGCTGGACATGGGCACGCTGCTCGCCGGCACGCGCTATCGCGGCGACTTCGAGGAGCGCCTGAAGCAGGTGCTGAAGGAGCTCGAGGCGCATCCCAACGCCATCCTGTTCATTGACGAGATCCACACCGTCATCGGTGCGGGCGCTACCTCGGGCGGGGCGATGGATGCTTCGAACCTGCTCAAGCCGGCACTGGCGTCGGGCACCATCCGCTGCATGGGCTCGACCACCTACAAGGAATATCGCCAGCACTTCGAGAAGGACCGCGCGCTGGTGCGGCGCTTCCAGAAGATCGACATCAACGAGCCGACGGTCGAGGACGCGATTGCGATCCTCAAGGGTCTCAAGCCGTATTTCGAAGACTACCACCGGCTGAAGTACACCAACGAGGCGATCGAGGCCGCCGTGCAGCTGTCCTCGCGCTACATTCACGACCGCAAGCTGCCCGACAAGGCGATCGACGTGATCGACGAGTCCGGCGCGGCGCAGATGCTGGTGGCCGAGAACAAGCGCAAGAAGACCATCGGCATCAAGGAGATCGAGACCACGATCGCCTCGATGGCGCGGATCCCGCCGAAGAGCGTTTCGAAGGACGATGCCGAGGTGCTCAAGCATCTCGAGCAGACCCTGAAGCGCACCGTGTTCGGCCAGGACAAGGCGATCGAGTCGCTCGCTGCTTCGATCAAGCTGGCACGTGCCGGCCTGCGCGAGCCGGAGAAGCCGATCGGCTGCTATTTGTTTTCTGGCCCGACCGGCGTCGGCAAGACCGAGGTCGCCAAGCAGCTCGCCGCATCGCTCGGCGTCGAGCTCTTGCGCTTCGACATGTCCGAATACATGGAGCGGCACACTGTGTCGCGCCTGATCGGCGCGCCTCCGGGCTATGTCGGCTTCGACCAGGGCGGCCTGCTGACCGACGGCGTCGACCAGCATCCGCATTGCGTGGTGCTGCTCGATGAGATCGAGAAGGCGCATCCCGACCTCTACAACGTGCTGCTCCAGATCATGGATCACGGCCGGCTCACCGATCACAACGGCAAGCAGGTCAACTTCCGCAACGTGATCCTGATCATGACTACGAATGCGGGTGCGTCGGACCTCGCCAAGCAGGCGTTCGGCTTCACGCGCTCGAAGCGGGAAGGCGACGACCATGAGGCGATCAACCGGCAGTTCGCGCCGGAATTCCGCAACCGTCTCGATGCCATCGTTTCGTTCGGCCATCTCAGCGTCGAGGTGATCGGCACCGTGGTCGAGAAGTTCGTGCTTCAGCTCGAAGCGCAGCTCGGCGACCGCGACGTCACCATCGAGCTGTCCGAGCCGGCCAAGACCTGGCTGGTCCAGCACGGCTACGACGAGCAGATGGGGGCGCGCCCGATGGCCCGCGTGATCCAGGAGCACATCAAGAAGCCGTTGGCCGACGAGGTGCTGTTCGGTAAGCTGAAGGGCGGCGGTCACGTCCGCGTTGTTCTCGTCAAGGACGAGGCCGACGAGACCAAGGAGAAGATCGGCTTCGAATTCGTCGAGGGGCCGGTCACGCCGAAGCAGGAGAAGCTGCCCGGTGCCCGCAAGCGTCCGCCAGGCAAGTCGAAACCGGGCGGTCCCGGCGGCTCGAAGGGGCCGACCTCCAAGGGCCCGCTGGTCAAGGCTTGATTGGCACGCCATGAATCAAAAGGCCGGCTGCAAAGCCGGCCTTTTTTTATGCGGACGCTGAGCCAGCGGTATTAAGTTCCAGCCTCCGGCGCGCGTGGCGGCCGTGGCTTTCTCGGAGTGCGCGGTGTGGCGTGCGGGGCCGACGGCTGCATCGTCACGATCACCGGATTCGGCTTGTGATCGGTGGCCGCCCCCGTTGCGGCATCGACGCCCATGCCGATGAGGCCGCCGGCCAGGAGATTGCCGGCGAACCCGGCGGCGCCGGTACCCGACACTTCCTTGGTGAGCTGCACCGTCTGGGATTGGTAGCCCTCCTTCTCGAAGGTGATCGTGATGTCCGCGCTGCGCTTGGCGACGACGGCGCAAGGAGTGGTGCAGGTGGTGGGCACTTCGAGCCCGGAGACCACAGCTTCCACGCCTGACGGTGTCGATGAAATACTGATATTCTCAGTCGTGCCGCGCGTGACCGACGCGCAGCCGCCCAGCATGACGCTGAGCGCCACAATTCCAAATGAACGCATGAAATGCCCCTTGTCCCAGCGCCAATGAAGCGCAACCGGAGCGCGAGGGCAATAGGTCACAGGTCGGGATAGTTAAGTCACGCAACAGTTGTGCACGAAAACAGAGCGGACCTCGGCGTGGGCCTGCGCTAATCGCCCCGCAGGCGCTGGTCGTCCTGGACGCGAACGTGCTCGGCGCCGCGCGCGCCCACGGGAGACAGCCGCAGCATGCTCAGCACCGCGCCGCAGAGAGCAAACCCGACTCCTGCGAGCAGCGCCAGCCTGGTGCCCTCAACCGGGTACCGTCCGAGCAGCAGCGCCACCAGCGCCGCCCCCGTGGTCTGGCCGAGCAGCCGCGCCGTGCCCAGCATCCCGCTGGCGCCGCCGGCGCGCTCGCGCGGGGCGGCTGCGATCATGGTGCGGTTATTGGGGGTCTGGAAAAGGCCGAAGCCGGCGCCGGCCAGCGCCATGCGCCAGATCACGTCGAACGGGGTCGGCGTCGCAGGCAGGAAGGCCAGCGCGGCGAGGCCGCCGGCGAACAGCGTGAGGCCGATACCGCCGAGCAGGCCCGCCGGATAGTGCTCGACGAGGCGGCCGGCAAGGGGCGCTGCGAATGCCACCGCGATCGGCCAGGGCGTGATCAAGAGCCCCATATGCACCGCCGAATAGCCGAAGCGGCTCTGGAGATAGAAGGGGATCGCGACGAAGGCCAGCATCTGTCCGCAGAACGATGCGATCGAAGTCGCAATCGACAGCGCGAACACCGGAATGCGTAACAGATCGACCGGCAAGAGCGGCGAACTCATGTGGGTTTCGCGATAGATCAGCAGCGCGCCAGCGACGATGGCGATGGCGAATTGCGCGAGGCAGGTGATGGCGGCCTCACCATGACCGACGCTGTCGACGGCGGCGATGCCGACACCGAACGTGATCGCGGACAGACCCGCGCTCTGCCAGTCAAAGGAACGGCTCGCAGGCTTGGTGTGCGGCAGGCTGCGCAGGCCGATCAGCAATGTCACCGCACCGAGGGGCACGTTGATGGCGAACAGCCAGGGCCAGCTTCCGATGGCAAGGATGCCGGCGGCGAGCGTCGGGCCGACCGCTGCCGAGAAGGCGACCACGAGCGCGTTGAGCCCGATGCCGCGGCCGAGCTGGCTGCGTGGATAGGTGAAGCGCACCAGCGCCGCATTGACGCTCATGATGCCGGCCGCGCCAAAGCCCTGGAGGATGCGCGCGGCCGTCAGCAGCGGCAGCGTGTGCGCCAGCGCGCAGAAGGCGGAGGCCAGCGTGAACAGCACCAGTCCGACCAGATAGACGCGGCGATAGCCGACGATCTCGCCGAGCGAAGCCAGCGGCAGCAGTGAGATCGTGATCGCGAGCTGATAGCCATTGACGATCCAGATCGAGAAGGCCGGACTTGCGTCGAGGTCGGCCGCGATCGTCGGCAGCGCGACGTTGGCGATGGCGCTGTCGACCACCGCCATGATGATGCCGAGCGCAATCGTCAGCACCGCCTGGTTGCGCTGCGGCTGCGGCAGGCCGTCGGCATGCTCGATCGGGGCGGACGACATGATGGAGGCGCGGTGGATTGGAGCCGTGATTCATCTCCCAATAGGAAATTGCCGGATCGACAGCAACCCGTCAGGACACCGGCAGTTCCCGTAGCGGAAGCAGATCTCCCGACGCGGCAAGCATGGGACTGGATGGCCTCCGCAGCCTCACCAGCGCGCTGTTGATTTTCCGAAGAAGTAAAGCGCAACCAGACCGAACGTCACTGCCGTGGACAAGATGAGGATGGCGCGATCCCAATCGATCCGCGGTCGCCCGGCGCGGTTGAAGCCGAGAACCATGAACAGGGCCTTCATGGCAAATCGACGCATCAGAAGCCTCGCGAGAACCGGGACAGTGCCACGGTCCACGCGTGCCGACTTGATGCAGCTCAATGCGGGTCGATACGCGCCAGCTGCCCGCTACACCGCCGGCGGATTGCGATCGGTGAAAGTCACGCGCTGGTGCCAATAGGGGTAGGGCAGCGTCACCTTGCTCGCGGCGTCGAGCTTTGCGACCTGGTCCTTGGTCAAGGACCAGCCGACCGCGCCGAGATTTTCGCGCAGCTGGGTCTCGTTGCGCGCGCCGATGATCAGCGTCGAGACGGTCGGACGCTGGAGCAGCCAGTTGAGCGCGATCTGCGAGACGCTCTTGCCCGTCTCCTTCGCGATCTCGTCGATGGCATCGACGACACGGTAGACATGCTCGTCCGGCACGGGCGGTCCGAACTCGGCCGTCTTGGGCAGCCGGCTGACTTCCGGCTTCGGCTGGCCACGCCGAATTTTTCCGGTGAGGCGTCCCCATCCCAGCGGCGACCAGACCACGGCACCCAACCCCTGGTCGAGCCCGAGCGGCATCAACTCCCATTCGTAATCGCGCCCGATCAGCGAATAGTAGGTCTGGTTGGCGACGTAGCGCGGAAAACCGTGCTTGTCGGCAACCGCAAGCGACTTCATCAGGTGCCAGCCCGAGAAATTCGAGACGCCGACATAGCGGATCTTGCCGGCGCGCACGAGCACATCGAGCGTGCCAAGCACCTCTTCGGGCGGAGTGAAGGCGTCGAAGCCGTGCAGCTGGAACAGGTCGATGTAGTCGGTGCCGAGCCGGCTCAGCGAACCATCGATGGCCGCGAGCAGATGCTGCCGCGACGAGCCGATATCGTTGGGGCCATCGCCGAAGCGGAACGTCGCCTTGGTCGAGATCAGAACCTTGTCGCGGCGGCCCTTGATGGCTTCGCCGAGCACCCGCTCGGACTCGCCGAGCGAATAGACATTCGCGGTGTCGAACATCGACACGCCGGCTTCGAGGCAGATGTCCAGAAGGCGCCGCGCTTCGGTCGCGTCGGTCGTGCCCCAAGCCGCAAGGCGGCCGACGCCGCCGAAGGTGCCGGTGCCAAGACTCAAGGCGGGCACCATGAGGCCTGACCGGCCCAAGCGTCGGTATTCCATCGATGTGCTCCCTGGCTGGCCGCCGATAGATCACTGCGGCTCGGTGGCAGAGGATAGTGCAAGCAGGCGCCGCGTCCTATCACGCGCTCACATACCGGCCTTGCTTCGGGATGGCCTGGTCGTGCAGGGGATCGCTGACTGAAAGGGATCTCAATGCCGCAACTGGCTCTGCCGGAAGTCGCGCGGCGACATTCCGAAATGCTCGCGGAAGACCCGGCCGAAATGCGAGAGGTCGTTGAAGCCCCAGCCAAACGCGATCTCGCTGATGTGGCGATGGGCGAGCACAGGCGAGGCGAGGTCGCGCCGGCATCGGGCGAGGCGTTCGGCAAGGACGTAGCGTTGGAAGGAGGTGTCCTCGTCGGCGAGAAGGTCGTTGACGTAGCGCGGCGAGATACCGAGCGCGGCCGCGGTCTCCGTGAGCGTGAGGTCGGGATCGGAGAGATGCGCGCGGATGTGCGCCTTCAATCGGTAGAGCAGGGCCGAGCGGTGGGTCGAGGACGGCAGCGAAGTCCTGCCGAGCCGCTCGCTCAGCGCCATGGCGAGCAGATCGACGGCCTGCTCCGACAGCGCGGTGGCGGTGTCCGGGGCCAGCCCGTCCGCGCTCTGGCAAAGCCGGAAGATGAAATCATAGGCGAGCCGCTCGAGCGGCGCGTCGGCGCCAAACGACATTGCAGTCAGCGTCTCGGTGCCGCCGAGCCGGCGCCGCAGCATCTCGCGCGGCACCTTGAAGATGGTCTGCGTGAAGGCATCGTTGAATTTCAGCTCATACGGGCGCGTGGTGTCATAGAGTGCGAACTCGCCGGGATGGATCACGGTCTCCCTGCCGTCCTGCACAACGCCACCGCTGCTGCGGTTGCCGAGCGCAATGAGAACAAAATCCTGGTCCGAGCGTGCGATGCGCGAGGGTGTGCGGAACACGTGCTGGCGGTCCGAGCAGACTTCGGAGCATGCGGCCTTGCCGAGCGAAGCCTGCGTGACCGAGCCGCGAAACGCGCTGCCGAGGTCGGACTTGCAGTCGAGCCCGACGAAGACGTCGCAGACGATGTCCTGCCAGAGGGCGAGCCGCCGATAGCCGGGGCTGCCGTCCGTCGTGAACTGGATTGGCATCTGGAGAGCCTCCCTTTCACATCCAGCAAAATCGCATGTTGGCGCAGATCTAGCCTGACCGGAGGCAAATCCCGTACCGGCTCGCGGCAGCGTCCAGTCGAGTTTTTGTTCCGCGGCGGTCGAGCGCCCGCCGTCTGGCTTGGCCCAATAGACTGCATCGGACATGGCTTCCGATCAACCGGCAATGGAGGCGGGAATGGGCATCGAACATCCGAAGTACAAGGTCGCGGTGGTACAGGCGGCGCCGGCCTGGCTCGACCTCGACGCCTCGATCGACAAGTCGATCGCGCTGATCAGGGAGGCTGCGGAAAAGGGCGCCAAGCTGATCGCTTTTCCCGAGGCCTTCATTCCCGGCTACCCCTGGCACATCTGGATGGACTCGCCGGCCTGGGCGATCGGCCGCGGCTTCGTGCAGCGCTATTTCGACAATTCGCTGTCCTACGACAGCCCGCAGGCCGATCGGCTGCGCGAGGCGGTGCGCAAGGCAAAGCTCACTGCCGTGATCGGTCTGTCCGAACGCGACGGCGGCAGCCTCTATCTCGCGCAATGGCTGATCGGCCCTGATGGCGAGACCATCGCAAAACGCCGCAAGCTGCGGCCGACCCATGCCGAGCGCACTGTCTATGGCGAAGGCGACGGCAGCGATCTCGCCGTGCATGCGAGGACCGACATTGGCCGCCTGGGGGCACTGTGCTGCTGGGAGCACCTCCAGCCGCTGTCGAAATACGCGATGTACGCCCAGAACGAGCAGGTCCATGTCGCGGCCTGGCCGAGCTTCTCGCTCTACGATCCGTTCGCGCCGGCGCTCGGCGCCGAGGTCAACAACGCCGCCTCGCGCGTCTATGCGGTGGAGGGCTCCTGCTTCGTGCTCGCGCCTTGCGCGACGGTGTCGCAGGCCATGATCGACGAGCTCTGCGACCGACCGGACAAGCACGCGCTGCTGCATGCCGGCGGCGGCTTTGCCGCGATCTATGGCCCCGACGGCAGCCAGATCGGCGACAGGCTGGCGCCAGACCAGGAGGGGCTGCTGATCGCCGAAATCGACCTCGGTGCCATCGGTGTCGCCAAGAACGCTGCCGATCCCGCCGGCCACTATTCACGGCCGGACGTGACGCGGCTGCTGCTCAACAAGAAGCGGTACCAGCGCGTCGAGCAGTTCGCGTTGCCGGTCGATGCCGTCGAGCCCACGGAGATCGCGGCGGCGGCGAGCTGATCGCCGCCGCGAAGACGGGCTTGCGTTACGCGAGACAGTGCCCGAGCAGTTCGGGATGTGCGGCGCAGATATGATGCGCGCCGGCGTCCCGCAACTCGGTCTCGCTGCCATAGCCATAGAGCACGCCGATTGCGGTCATCCCGTTGGTCCTGGCGCCGACCACATCGTGGCTGCGGTCGCCGATCATGATTGCGCTGTTCGCATCGACCTTGGACTCGTCGAGCGCATAGCGGAGCAGGTCGCGCTTGTCGACGCGCGTGCCGTCGAGCTCGGAGCCGAACACACGCTCGAAATACGGCTTCAGGCCGAAATGATCGACGATGCGGGTGGCGTAGACCGCGGGCTTGCTGGTTGCGACGAACATGCGCGGTGTTGTCGCGGCAAGCCTCTTGAGGGTATCCCTGATACCGGCATAGGCTTCGTTCTCGAACAGGCCAATATCGCTGAAGCGCTCGCGATAGAGCAGCAGCGCGCGATCGGCGAGTTCGTCGGTTCCGGTGAGCTTTTTTAGGCTGGCATGCAGCGGAGGGCCTATGCACCAGGTCAGTTCGTCCTCGCTCGGCACCGAAACGCCGAGCCGTTCCAGTGCATACTGGATCGAGCGGGTGATCCCGGGTTTTGGGTTGGTCAGCGTGCCGTCGAGATCAAAAAAGATTGTCACCATCAGGCGGGACCTGCGTTGATACTGTCGCCTGTTGCTAGTTGGCTGGGGTTCCAAGTCAAGGTCCGATTTATCCGATAACGTCAAATGCCATGCGAATAGCTCGGATTGTCGCCGTCCTGTCCCAGGCTCTCGTGCTGTCGCCGGCGCTCGCAGAGGAGACGCCGCCTCCCGTCGCGCCTCCGAATGCCGAGGAACCCGCGAAGCCTGCGGAGAAACCCGCGGATGCGCGTGAGAGCGATACGCGGGAGTCGATCTGCCTGATCGTGGAGGCGGCTGCGCGCGATGCCAATCTCCCACTCGAATTCTTCGCCCGGGTGATCTGGCAGGAAAGCCGCTTCCAGGCCGATGCAGTAGGCCCCATGACGCGCAATGGCGAGCACGCACAAGGGATCGCGCAGTTCATGCCAGGCACTGCAAGCGAGCGCGGACTGCTCAATCCGTTCAATCCGGTGCAGGCATTGCCGAAGTCGGCCGAGTTTTTGAACGAGCTGCGCAACCAGTTCGGCAATCTCGGCCTTGCCGCTGCCGCCTACAATGCCGGTCCCCGGCGCGTGCAGGAATGGCTCGTCGGCACCGGGCCGATGCCGGAGCAGACCCGCAACTACGTCTTCGCCATCACCGGCACGAGCGTCGACGCCTGGGCCAAGGCCGGCAGCACCGGCAAGGGACCGCCGAGTTCACCGCCGACGAGCTGCCGTGATCTGATGGCGCTGCTCAAGCGCGCGCCGAATCCGTTCGTCGCCGAGCTTGAGCAGCATGTGGAGCTTGCCGCTGCAAAGATCTGGGGGGTGCAGCTCGCAGCCGGCTTCGACCGCAACAAGGCGCTGGCGATGTATTCCAGGGCGGTCACGAAACTGAGCGCCGTGATCGGCGAGCGTGATCCGAGCCTGCTAAGCTCGGTGATGCGCAGCCGCGGCACGCGCGCCTTCTACCAGGTGCGCATTGGAGCGGATACGCGAGCCGAGGCCGATGATCTGTGCAGCCGCATCCGCAAGGCGGGCGGCGCCTGCTTCGTGCTGAAGAACCGTGGTGTGAGCGGATAGAGCGCATTCGCTCTGGCCGTCATTCCGGGGCGATGCGAAGCATCGAACTATGGTGCGCAATTGCGCACCCGAGAATCCATCGGGCCACAGAGACCGTCGCGAGATGGATTCCGGGTTCGCGCCAAGTGGCGCGCCCCGGAATGACGACGGTGGGCCTGGGCCTCGCGCATGTCAGCCCCGCCGTGCCCTTCCTTGACGCGCGCCGCCGTCTCGCGCGTTATGCAGCCAGGATTCCTCACCAGCCGAAGCTCTCCGTGGCGCTTCCTCCGCTCGATTCCCCTCAATGGCAAAGTCCGTGGCGCGCGTTTGCGTGGGGACTGCGCTCGATCACGCAGACGATCCTCACCATCGTGCTGTTCGTGACCTACCTCGGCATCGGCGCGCTCGCCCATGACACCCATTTCAGCCTGGTCTGGGCGCTCGCCTCGACGCTGTTCGTCTGGGCCGGTCCCGCGCAGATCATCCTGATCACCACGCTCGGCTCCGGCGCGACCATCATCCAGTCGGCGATTGCAGTCACGGTCAGCGCCATTCGTCTGTTTCCGATGGTCGTCTCGGTGCTGCCGCTGATGCGCACGCCGACGACGAAACGGCGCGAGCTGGTCTTCGCCGCGCATCTGACTGCGGTGACGCTGTGGGTCGAATGCCACCGCTTCCTGCCGCTTGTGCCGCGGGAGCGGCGCATCGCTTTCGTCCACGGGCTCGGCTGCGGCCTCGTTTCGGTGTGCCTCGTCGCCAACACGGTCGGCTATTTCCTCGCCGCCAATCTGACCCAGACGCTTGGAGCGGCGATCTTGCTGTTGACGCCGCTGTCCTTCCTGTTCTCGACCGCGCGCAACAGCCGCGAAATCGCCGACGTGGCGCGCTGGCGCTCGGGATCTTGCTCTACCCACTGGCCGCCAGGATGAACTCCGGCCTCGACATCCTGATCAGCGGCGTCGTGGCAGGCACGATAGCTTATGGCGTGCATTGGTTGCGGGAGGTGCGCGCATGAGTTTTGCGCAGCTCATCGGCGATTGGCAGGCGCTCGTCGTGCTGTTCGTCGCCGGCGTCGTTCCCAACCAGATATGGCGCATGCTGGGCCTGTGGTTCGGCGGCGGCATCGACGAAGGCTCCGAGCTGCTGGTCTGGGTGCGAGCGGTCGCGACCGCGATCCTGGCCGGCGTCATCGCCCAGATCGTGGTGGAGCCGCCAGGGGCGCTTGCCACCGTGCCTGACGTCCTGCGATATGGCGCGGTCGGTGCCGGGCTCGTCGTCTTCCTGCTGACCCGCCGCTCGATCTTCGCCGGCGTGATCACGGGCGAAGTCTTCATGCTGGCCGGCAAGTGGTGGTTGGGCTAAAACCGCCGGCGAACAGCAAGGAACTGAAATATGGTTCGCGAACAGGAGCTCCGCGAGGGCGAAGTCGCCATCGAGCTGCCGCCGACGCAAGATGCCGGGCTCGTCTTCATCGGCCGTATCCGCACGCCCTGGACGTCGCGCCTGGAGACGCCGCGGCAGGGGCGTCAGGACGGCCCGATATGCCGGCTCGAGATCTTCGAGCCGTTCGTGCCGGCGATCAAGGGCGTCGATTTCTACAGCAATCTCGAAGTGCTCTACTGGCTCGACCAGTCGCGCCGCGACATCATCCTGCAAAGCCCGAAGAACAACGAGAAGACCCGCGGCACGTTCTCGCTGCGCTCGCCGGTTCGGCCCAACCCGATCGGCACGTCGATCGTGAAGCTGGTCGGCATCGAGGGCAATGCGATCCTGGTGCGTGGGCTCGATTGCCTCGACAACACGCCGCTGATCGACATCAAGCCGGATCGTTGCGAGTTCACGCCGCTGGCCGCGCCGCAAGCAGGAGATTTCCAGACGGAGTAAGGTCCGTCATTCCGGGGCGCGACGAAGTCGCGAGCTATGGTGCGCAATTGCGCGCCTGAGAATCCATCGGGCGTCAGCGACGGTGGTGGAATGGATTCCGGGCTCGACGCTTTGCGTCGCCCCGGAATGACAATCAGCCCTTCAACGCCGCGATCAGCTTGGCCGCGTGCTCTTCCAGCACCTTGGCGTCTTCCTTGCGGCTCGCCGGCGGCAGCATGGCGACGCCGTCGTGGCGCGGCATCACGTGCATGTGCAGGTGAAACACCACCTGTCCGCCGGCGGGCTCGTTGAACTGCTGCACGGTGATGCCGTCGGCGTTGAATGCCTTCATCGCGGCCGCCGCGATCTTGTGCGCGCCGCGGGCGACGTGGGCGTAGTCGTCCGGCTTGATATCGAGGATGTTGCGGGCAGGGGCCTTCGGGATCACCAGGGTGTGACCGGGGACGCGCGGCATGATGTCGAGGAAGGCGAAGACGTGCTCGTCCTCGTAGACCTTGTAGCAGGGCAGCTCACCGCGCAGAATCTTTGCGAAGATGTTGTTGGTGTCGTAGGCGGTCATGATAGCTCCTCGGCGGCTCCTCGAGATTTTGCGCTTACTGTCACCAGCAACGGCGAGGCGTCAAGACGCCTCATCGGCGCCTTTGCGGAATGGGCCGAGTTCGGCGAGCTCCCGTCCAGCTTCGGCGACATAGGCGCGCTCGCGCTTGAGGTAATCGTCGATGGCGCGGCGCAGGCCGGGATCGGCGATGAAGTGGGCGGAGTGGGTGGTGCGAGGCAGGTAGCCGCGCGCGATCTTGTGCTCGCCCTGCGCACCGGCCTCGACCTGCTTCAGGCCGTGTCTGATCGCGAAGTCGATCGCCTGATAGTAGCAGACCTCGAAATGCAGGAACGGATGATGCTCGACCGCGCCCCAGTTGCGGCCGAACAGCGTGTCCGAGCCGATGAAGTTGATCGCACCCGCGATCCAGCGGCCGTTGCGGCGGGCCATCACCAGCAGCACGTCCTCGCTCATGGTCTCGCCGATCAGCGAGAAGAACTCGCGCGTCAGGTAAGGCCGGCCCCATTTGCGCGAGCCGGTCTCCATGTAGAATTCGAAGAAGGCGTCCCAGGCATCCTCAGTGATGTCCTTGCCCGTGAGCCCGTGGATGGTAATGCCGGCCGCGAGCGCGTCGCGCCGCTCGCGCTTGATCGATTTGCGGTGGCGGGAGTTCAGCGTCGCCAGGAAGTCGTCGAAACTCGCAAAGCCCTCGTTATGCCAGTGGAATTGCTGGTCGGTGCGCTGGAGGAAGCCGTGCTCGGCGAGCAGCTTCCATTCCGTCTCCCGCGCGAAGGTGACGTGGACTGAGGACGCCTTGCTGACTCCGCACAGCGCCACCAGTCCGCTCGCCAGGGCGTCGGTGATCTGCGCACGGTCGACGCCGTCCCGGACCAGCAGCCGCGGCCCCGTCGCCGGCGTGAAGGGAACCGAGACCTGAAGCTTCGGGTAGTAGCGCCCGCCGGCGCGCTCATAAGCGTCCGCCCAGCCGCGGTCGAAGACGTATTCGCCCTGGCTGTGCGATTTCAGATAGCAGGGGACGACGCCGGCGACGCGGCCATCGACCTTGGCCACGAGATGCCGCGGACCCCAGCCGGTGCGGATGGTCGCCGAACCCGATTTCTCGAGGGCGGATAGAAATGCGTGCGAAACGAACGGGTTATAGGCAGGTCTTGAGAGCCCAAGGGAATCGCCTGGAGGGGCGGATGAGGTTCCCGCACGATGCCCCTCGCACTTGCCGCCCGGATTGGCGCAAGCGTCCCAATCCTCGGGCGAGATTTCGCCAATGGACGGTACGGCCTCGAGCGTAATGTCGGATGATGCCATTGCGCCCAAGATCGTGCATTGCAGCAGCGACTTCAAGGGGTGGGAATTGAGCTCTCTCGTGCCCCGGATGCATCGCAGCGCGCAGCGGTGCGATGCAGGGCCGGGGCCCATCTCTCCGCTCAGCGTGCCGCCTGCTGGGTCCCGGCTCTGCGCAGCAACGCTACGCGTTGCAGCGCGTCCGGGACACGAGAGCCGGCGCCGTGCAGCGGCGGTCCCTTTACGGTACGAACCCCTCGAAGATCATCTGATCCGCATACTGGCCGACCCGCGTCCGCTGCTCCGGGGTGCGGACGGTCCAGCCGAGCAGGGCGCAGCCGAAGACGTTGCGCGCGATCCAGGGGGCGGGGGCCGGAAGGTGATCGACCTTGAACGCGACGAAGTGGGGCTGGGTCCGGAAGCCATGGCGAAGGTACAGCATGCTGTCGCGCTGCTCCCGGGTGAGCTTGGCCCAGTACTCGTCCTCATAGGTCCGTTGCGCGACGATGCCGCGCGGACGGGAGGGCAGCAATTGGCGCAGCGCCAGCACCTGGTCGGGATCGAACGACATGCCGACCGCCGGGCCGTCATAGGACGCCAAGACTTCAGCCATCCGCTTCACCAGCTTGCGGTCGCCGCCAAAATGGCTCTTCACCTCGATCACCAGCGGTACCCGGCCGGCGACCATGGCGCAGAGGTCGCTGAGCGACATCATCCGCTCGGCGGTATCCCTGAACTTGACCGCCCTCAGCTCCGCCGCGGTCTTCGAGATGACGTCCCCGGTGGCCTCGGTGAGGCGGCCCAGCGCGTGATCGTGATGCACCATGGCTTCGCCGTCGGACGAGAGCTGGATGTCGACCTCGATGGAAAAATTGCCCGCAATCGCAGCCTGCACCGCGCCCGGCATGTTCTCGACGATGCCGCGCGAAATGTCATGCAGGCCGCGATGGGCGACCGGCCGGGCTGTCAGCCAATCCGGAGCACGCATTCGTGTCAGGCGACCTCGAACACGCCGTCGACCTCGACCGCCGCATCGGCGGGCAACGAGGCGACCCCGACGGTGGTCCGGGCATGGCGGCCCTTGTCACCGAAGGCGGCGACCATCAGGTCGGAGGCGCCGTTGAGCACCTTCGGCCCGTCGAGGAAGTCCGGCGCCGAGTTGATGAAGCCGCCGAGGCGCACCACCCGCACGACCTTGTCGAGATCGCCGAGCGCCGCTTTGACCTGGGCCAGCAGGTTCACCGCGCAGCCGCGCGCGGCCGCCGCACCCTCCTCGATGGAGACGCCAGCGCCGAGCTTGCCCTTGGCGATCAGCTTGCCGGCGGGGTCGAAGCAGACCTGGCCGGAGACGAACAGCAGATTGCCGGTGCGCACGAACGGGACGTAGTTGGCGACGGGAGTGGGGGCCTCGTGCAGCTTGATGCCCTGTTCCGCCAGTTTCTGCTCGACCGTGCCCGCCATGTCCGACCTCGTTGTCCAAACTCATTCGCCCCGGCGCGTCCGTTTGAAGGCCGGGCGCGCCCTGTTTCGCCTATCGTGCCGTCACATGCAAGCAACCGGAAGGGGGCGCATATTGTTGAGGCAGACCAACGCGAAGGGGTAACTTTGCGTGAAGCCGCCTCAGTTGCGACGCAATGGAACGGTCATTAAAATGTCGAATCTGCGCTTTCCTCAGGGAACAGATATGATGCACCTTTTCCGGACTTCGCTCGGTGTGATGGCGCTCGCGGCGGCCGCTTTTGGCCCCGGCGGCGGGGCGCTGGCCGCCAACGGTCCGTTCCTCGCGCATCAGGCGCTCTATGACCTCAGCCTGGTCAAATCGCGCTCCAATTCGGTCAACAGCGCCCGCGGCCGCATCCTCTACAATTTCACGGGGAACGCCTGCGAGGGCTATACCTCGGAATTCCGCCAGGTCTCCGAGCTCGACAGCGGCGAGGGCAAGATCACGCTCAGCGACCTCCGCTCCAATTCATGGGAGGACGGCGCGGGCAAGAGCTACCGCTTCAAGATCGAGACGCGCATGAACGAGGCGGATGCCGGCCGGGTCGACGGCTCGGCCGAGCGCGACGGCGACCATATCAACGTCAAGCTGAAGCTACCGGCGCCGAAGAGCTTTACGCTCGACGGCAAGGTCGTGTTTCCGACCGAGCAGATCCAGCGCATTATCGCCGCCGCGAAAGAAGGCAAGTCGCTGCTCGAGCTCTCCGTCTATGACGGCTCCGACGACGGCCAGAAGGTCTACAACACGCTGACCGTGATCGGCCAGCCGATCCCCGCCGACCGCTCCACCGCGTCCGATCCGTCGACATCGGACGAACACATGAAGTCGCTGAAGCGCTGGCCCGTCACCGTCAGCTATTTCGATCGCGACGCCCAGCAGAAAGAAGGCGAGCAGACGCCGGTCTATGCGATGTCCTTCGAACTCTATGAGAACGGCGTCTCGCGCCAGCTCGTGCTCGACTACAACGATTTCGTGATCTCCGGCGCGATGGGCAAGTTCGACGTCAAGGACACCAAGCCCTGCAATTGAGGATTCGTTGCATCTAGCCCTCGACACCGTCTCCCGCTACGCTTCCTCCCAACCACAAACTCCGGGAGGCAAGCACCATGCCCAAGCTCGACCATCTCCGCCCCAGCGGCCTGCATCACAACCCGGCCTATTCCCACGTCGTCACTGCTTCCGGTGCGCGCACCATCTACATCTCCGGCCAAGTGTCGGTGGATGAGGAGGGACGGATCGTCGGCGAGGGCGACATCGCCGCGCAGACGACGCAGGTGATGCAGAATCTCGGCCACGCGCTCAAAGCGGCGGGGGCGACCTACGCCAACATCGTCAAGATCACGACTTTCGTCGTGAACTACAAGCCGGAGCTGCGCCCGATCATTGGCAAGGCCCGCTCCGCCTTCTTCGAAGGCATGGAGCCGCCGGCCTCGACGCTCGTCGGCGTTTCCGCGCTCGCCGCGCCGGAATGGCTGATCGAGATCGAGGCGATCGCGGTCACGGATTGATTTCGCTGCGCTCTATCTGGGCGACGAGTGCGTCGCCTTGGACATCTCCCGCAGAACAGCCATCGCCTCGTCGGCTCTGTCGGCGGGTACGAAGAGATGGTCGTGGTGGAAGGCCGACACGGCGTTCACGCTGATGCCGGCTTCGGCCAGACGCGCCGTGATTGCCGCCAGAAAGCCCACCGCATCAAGCGCGGAGCGAACTGTCAAGGTGATCAGGCGCGAGGGAAATTCATGGCGTAGTCCGGCACGCTCGGCCTGCTCGTGCAGCATCACCAGCGTTGTTCCTTCGCGTTCGCGGAACGTCAGCATCGGGCTGATGGTGGCTGGAATGCTCACGTTCGGCGCAAGCGTGCAAAACACGAAGATGCCGTCCAGGATCTCCGGCTTCATGTTACTCAGCAGCGCGTCGAGATCGCGTTCACCCGTCATCACTCCTGCGCCTTCTCCGGCCCTTCATACGCAATGCCGCGGATCACCGCGGCGCTGCCGAATTTCTTGCGCAGGCTGTCCACCGCGCGCTCGGCATGCGCGGCGCGGCGGTCGAGCATGTCGGTGTCGTCGGCGGGCGAGCCCTCGCGCAGAGCGCTGACGCCGGCGCCCATCAGACGGAAGGCGGTGCCGTCGATCTCCTTGGCCAGCATCTCGCGGCAGATCGAGAAGATCTTTGCGGCGAGCTGGGTCGGGGCCGCAATGGACTGCGAGCGGGTGCGCTGGCGGAAGTCGGCGGTCTTCAGCTTCAGCGTGACGGTCGAGCCGGCGAGCTCGCTGCTCTTGAGGCGGGACGATGTCTTCTCGCACAGCCGCCACAAAATCTTCTCCAGCGTCGCGAAGTCGCGGATGTCGGTCTCGAAGGTGGTTTCGCTCGATATCGTCTTGGCGCCGCGGTCGGGCTCGACGCGGCGGTCGTCGATGCCGCGCGCGAGCCGCCACAGCCGGCGGCCGTCACTCGGAAGCTGTCGCATCATCTCGATCTCGTCGGCCTTCTGCAGGTCGGCGATGATGCGGAAGCCGCGCTGCACGAGGCGCTCCTGCGTCGCTGGCCCCACGCCGAAGATGAAGCCGACCGGTTTTTCCGCCAGCATCAATCGGGCTTCCTCCTGGTCGAGCGCGGCAAAGCCGCGGGGCTTGTCGAGGTCGGAGGCGATCTTGGCCAGGAACTTGTTGCAGGACAGGCCGACCGAGACGGTGATGCCGATGTCGCGCTCGACGTCGCGGGCAAAGCGCGCCAGCACCTTTGCCGGGATCATGCCGTGCACTCGTTCGGTGCCGGAGAGATCGAGGAAGGCTTCGTCGATCGAGAGCGGCTCGACCAGCGGCGTCAGTGCTTGCATGGCCTGGCGTACCTCGCGGCCGACGCGGACATATTTGGCCATGTCCGGCCGGATCACGGTCGCATGCGGGCAGGCCTCGAGCGCCTTGAACATCGGCATCGCTGAGCGCACACCATAGGTGCGTGCGATGTAGCAGGCGGCCGACACCACGCCGCGTTTTCCGCCGCCGATGATGACGGGCTTGTCGGAGATGTCAGGATTGTCGCGCTTCTCGACCGTCGCGTAGAACGCGTCGCAGTCGATATGAGCGATGGTCAGGCCAGCCAGCGCGCGGTGGCGGACGAGGCGAGGGGAACCGCAGGCCGAGCAGCGCCGCGCCCCCATATCCAGATCGGCCAGACAATCCCGGCAGAAGCAGCGGGGCCCGGCCGGGTCGGGGGCGGTCACGGCACGTCGCGCTCCCAGGAGCGGTCGCCGAGCGCGTCCCCGAGGACCTGCCGCGCTGCGGCAACGTTGGTCGGATGCAGCTCCGAGGCGCTCGCGAAGGCCTTCACGGTGGCGTCATCGCGCAGCACGAAATCCAGCACGTTAAGGAGGAAATTCGGGTCCGAGGCGGCGTTCCGGAGGGTCTCCGGGCCCACACCTGTCTCGGCCAGGAACAGGCCCAGCCGCTCGGGCTCGCTCGCGACGAAGGACAGCGCCTGAATCGCAACGATTTCAGCGACTTCGCGGGGGTTGTGAACAGGCTTTTTCACGGGCCCGGTTTGCCTTTCCGTTAACTTTCGGTGTCTACTTTGCATCATGCCCGAGTCTCGTGCCTGAGTCTTGCGACCCGGGGCAAGCAACTGGAAACCACATCGCAGAAAGTGGCCCCTCGGCTTTAACGAAACTAGAGCGAATCTGAGGCTAGTTTGAATCCAGTTTTCGAAGCGCCGGGAAGCGGCGCCTGAGGCGTCACATGTATCCGGCTTCGTGCCAATCAGGAGGGCGGGATGGCTAAGACCGTCCTGATCGTGGAAGACAACGAGCTCAACATGAAGCTCTTCCGCGACCTGTTGGAGGCGCATGGCTATCAGACTTCGGGCACCAGCAACGGTTACGAGGCGCTCGATCTCGTTCGCAAGATGCGGCCCGACCTCGTGCTGATGGATATCCAGTTGCCGCAGGTCTCCGGGCTCGAGGTGACGCGCTGGATCAAGGACGATCCGGAGCTGCGCAGCATTCCCATCGTCGCGGTCACGGCATTCGCGATGAAGGGCGACGAAGAGCGCATCCGCGAGGGCGGCTGCGAGGCCTATTTGTCCAAGCCGATCTCGGTCGGCAAATTCATTGAGACGGTCCGGCGTTTTATCGGATAGGAAGTGAGTTCAAAGTGTCCGCGCGTATCCTGGTTGTCGATGACGTTCCCGCCAACGTCAAACTCCTCGAAGCCCGACTGTCCGCCGAATATTTCGACGTCATGACCGCCTCGAACGGCACCGAGGCGCTGGCGATCAGTCGCCGCGCCGAATGCGACATCATCCTGCTCGACGTGATGATGCCTGACATGGACGGCTTCGAAGTCTGCCGCCGCCTCAAGACCGATCCCGCCACGCACCACATTCCGGTCGTGATGGTCACCGCGCTCGACAGCCCGGCGGACCGCAACCGCGGCCTGGAAGCCGGTGCCGACGACTTCCTCACCAAGCCCGTCTCCGACGTCGTGCTGATCGCGCGCGTGCGCTCGCTGACCCGGCTGAAGATGATGACCGACGAGCTGCGCATGCGCGCCATCACCTCGCTCGAGATCGGCATGCAAGCGCCCGAGCGCAGCGCCGTGGCCGACACCGGCAAGGGCGGCCGCATCCTGCTGGTCGACGACCGCGAGTCCTCCTACGAGCGGCTGGCGACGATCCTCGCCGCCGAGCACACCGTCGACGTCGAGTCGAACCCGACGGAGGCGCTGTTCCACGCCGCCGAGGGCAATTACGACCTCCTGATCGTCTCGCTCGACCTCAACAATTTCGATGGCCTCAGGCTGTGCAGCCAGGCGCGCTCGCTGGAGCGCACGCGGCATGTGCCGATCCTGGCCATTGCGGACCCCGAGAACTCGACGCGGCTGCTCCGCGGCCTCGAGATCGGCGTCAACGACTACCTGCTGCGTCCGATCGACAAGACCGAGCTGCTGGCCCGCGCCCGCACCCAGATCCGCCGCCGCCGCTACACCGATCATCTGCGCGACAACGTGCAGAACTCGATCGAGATGGCGATCACCGACGCGCTCACCGGCCTGCACAATCGCCGCTACATGGAGAGCCATCTCGCGACCCTCGCCGAGCAGGCCTCGCTCCGCGGCAAGCCGCTGGCGCTGATGATCCTCGACATCGACTACTTCAAGTCGATCAACGACAATTACGGCCACGACGCCGGCGACGACGTGCTGCGCGAGTTCGCGGTGCGGGTGCGCAAGTCGATCCGCGGCATCGATCTCGCCTGCCGCTACGGCGGCGAGGAGTTCGTCATCGTGATGCCGGAGACCGATCTTCACGTCGCCGGCATGGTCGCCGAGCGCCTGCGCCGCTCGATCGCGGGCGAGCCGTTCGCGATCCACAAGGGCACCAAGCGGATCGAGGTCACGATCTCGATCGGGCTCACCACGCTGGAGCGGAAGGGCGAGGCGGTTGCCGACGTCCTCAAGCGCGCCGACACAGCGCTGTATCGCGCCAAGCACGACGGCCGCAATCGCGTGGTGTCGCAGGCGGCGTGAGGCTGCTCGCACAAAACTGCGAAAACAACCCCATGCACAGTAGCCGGCGCCAGTCGGATCAAGGACTTACGCGGGTGGCAAGAATCGCCTGCGCGGGTCGCGGGCCCGTTTGACTTGTCGGGCAAAACAGGAGCATGTTGGTAGCATCGAGACGGCCCTGCAAACTCCGCTGTCATTCCCCGCGAAAGCGGGGAATCCGGTACGCCGCAGCTTCTCGGTTCTAGCCTCACTGTCTCTGGAATACTGGATCACCCGCCTTCGCGGGTGATGACACCGAATACTGCGGCAACAGTGTTCAGTGCGGTGTGCGCTTGCCTGACGTCGCCGGCTTCGCATCGTCGCCCACATCCACGCCCGCATTGCGCAGCAGCACCTTTGCCGCTTCCTTCGCGGCGCGCGCCATCGCCGGATCGTCGCGCACGAGGTCCTGGGCGATGGCGCCGTCGACCAGCAGCACGAGTTGGGTGGCGAGCGCATCCGCATCGGCAACGCCGAGCTCGGTCAACCGCTCGCGAAACCAGATGCGGCGGCTTTCCTTGAAGGCGATGGCGATCTTCTTCACGGCGCGGTCCGCAGGTCCCAGCTCGGCGACTGCATTGACGAACGGGCAGCCGCGAAAATCCTTCGCCGCAAACCGCCGCTCCAGCGAATCGAACGTCGCGAGAATCTGCTCGGCCGGCGGCTTGTCGGACGGGCGCTGAGCGACGAAGCGACGCGCGAGATAGGCTGCGATCAGCGCGTCCTTGGAGGGGAAGTGGTTGTAGAGCGTGCGTTTGGAGATGCCGATCTCGGCCGCGATGGTGTCGACGCCGATGGCGCGAATGCCTTGCAGATAGAACAGCTTGTCGGCGGTCTCGAGGATCCGCTCTTTCATCGTCTGTTGTTTGGGCGGGGGAGCCATGCGGCGGCAGACGTCCTGTTCGCTTGACAGCATCTGACATCCATAGCCTAAGTAAACAGGTCTGTGTAACCAAAATCAACGGCAAAAGCAGACGGCGGCATTTGCGCCGTGTCCATGAGGGAGAAGAAATGCCCCTGCTGCAGGTCCTGCGTCCGACATTGCCGATCCTGATCGGCGCCTCGATCATGCTGACGTTGAGCATGGGACTGCGGCAGAGCCTCGGCATCTTCATGCAGCCGCTGACGCACGACATCCACATTTCGATCTCGGATTTCACGCTGGCGCTGGCCGTGCAGAACCTCGCCTGGGGCTTTCTCCAGCCGCCCGTCGGCGCGCTCACCGTGCGCTACGGCTTCCGTCCGATCATGATCGCGGGCGCGCTGATGTACATTGCGGGGCTCGCGCTGATGGCAACCGCGAACGGGCTCGTCAGCATCATGATCGGAGCGGGCGTGCTGATCGGGACGTCGCTCGCCTGCACCGCGGCGGCGATCGCGATGTCGGTGGCGGCGCGCGCGGTGCCGGAAACGGTGCGCTCCACCGTGCTCGGCATCGTCTCCGGCGCGGGCTCGCTCGGCGCGCTCTTGTCGGCGCCGATCGGGCAGATGCTCAACGAGGGTTTCGGCTGGCGCATCGGGCTTGCCGGCTTCGTCGTCATGTCGGTGCTGATGATCCCCGCCGCCTGGTATGCCGGCCGTATCGACAGGATCCCGCTGCCGAAACCGGCGGCCGACGATATCGGGGATGCCACGGCCGCGACGGCGGCGAGGACCGCATTCGGCAATGCGTCCTTCGTGGTGATGACCTGTGCCTATCTCGTCTGCGGCATGCAGCTCGTGTTCCTCACCACGCACCTGCCGTCGTATCTGGCGATCTGCGGCCTCGATCCGATGCTAAGCGCGCAGACGCTCGGTATGATCGGCGGCTTCAACGTGCTGGGCTCGCTGTTCTTCGGCTGGGCCGGCCAGCGCTGGAACAAGCTGGCACTGCTCGGCGGCATCTACATCCTGCGCTCGCTGGCGCTCGCCTGGTACTTCACGCTGCCGGCGACGCCGTTCTCGACGCTGCTGTTCGGCGCGATCATGGGCTTTTTGTGGATGGGCGTCGGCCCGCTGGTCGCGGGCGCGGTCGCCGAGATGTTCGGCCTGCGCTGGCAGGCGATGATCCAGGGTCTCGCCTTCATGAGCCACCAGATCGGCAGCTTCCTCGGTGCCTATGGGGGAGGGGTGCTCTACGATGCGCTCGGCTCCTACACCATGGCTTGGCGCATCGGCGTCGCGCTCGGCCTTGCCGGCGGCATCGTGCAGGTCGCGTTCGCGCTGATCCGGCCGTCGCAGCCGCCGGCGCCGGTGTTGCGGACGGCGTAGCAGGGGCGACTGGTCGCTTTCGTCGGTTTGGGAGCTTACAGCGGGCCGCGCTGTTTAGTCGTGATGGGCCGCTTGTAACCCGAAGCGGATCTTCGACCGTTGACGACGCGGTCGGCGGAGGAGGCCCGCTGCTCTATTGGAATTAACTTGTAAACCGTGGGGCTAAAGGGAGGCCTGGCCCGTGTATTCGATGGTGAGGCCGCCGCCATAGTCCGACCAGCAGCCTGAACGAAGTCCTAACTTCTCATCACACATCAACGAAGATATTTCGATGTAGGAAGCACATGGAAACGTCAGTGGGCTCATTGGACCGGCGTTTCCGACCGCACGTTGAGCCTTGCGAGCTCGCGGCGCTCGTCATCCGACAATTGCCAATCCTCGCATTGACTGAAGAGCTGCTGAAAAGCGTCGTGTAGCTTGCTCCGGGCGACCTTAACCATTTCCGTGTCGTCAAATTCACGGGAGTCGAGGAGGATCGGTAGGGTAAAAATGGTTTGATCGCGCTCAAATCGAAACGTCAAACCCATATCCTCACCTCGCTCATTCGGCGAAATCATCTCAATGCGTGCGAGTGTGATCTTGAAGTTGCCCATCCATTCAACTCGCGGAATCGTGGGCGAAAAGCGAATCGGGTTTATCGTTCATCGGGCCGCCCTTTTGAGAATTGACTGGCGACAAGATCATAAGAGCCCCTGCTGCCGCGCACATAAACCTTTGCGGCTGTGGCGCAGATCACATCACGATGGCGATCAAACGCATTCAGGAAGTCAGCTTCGTCGTGACAGGCACCCGATTGAAGTCGTCTCAAGGCGCCTTCCTCAATGAAGAATGATGCCTCGATCGCACTGTCTGAGCCCCAGAAATGCACCGCACGTCTCGTCCGGTCATAGGAGCGACTTTGATTTGGAAACTCGATCATACGGCGGTCCAATCCAGGTTAGCAGGCGTGTCGTGGTGCGATGTTCGGAGAAGGTAGCGGCTCGGCTGCTGTCACTGTGCCCACATGCTCTCAAGAGACTGGAAAAGCAAACGCTTGGCGATCCATCCGCCGCGATGAGCAGCACTCAGCTACTCTGATACAATTGGCTGGCGACGAAGAAGTTGCTCGGTCGCGAGCTATGAGGTGACCAGAACCTCAACTGACATACCAGCGAAGGCATTGGTGCTGCCGATGTAGCTGCCAGATACAGGCGTTATCTGGCGGATATCGCGTGCTACCGCGATGGGAACCAAGTTGAAGCCGCCTAAGCTGCGGTTTGTTGGGTCAAACGTGATCCAGCCTGCTCCCGGTACGAAGATCTCCGCCCACGCATGCGTTGATCCTGTTCCACCGGAGCCCACTCCTTGCTGGTTCGGGTTGTAGAGATAGCCAGAAACGATCCTCGCCCCGAAGCCCAACGCGCGCGCCGCTTCGGTGAACAGCACCGCCAGATCCCGGCATGAGCCCCAGCCGCGGCTCAAGGTCTCCAGCGGCGTTTGGGTACCTTCCTCGTCACGGCTCTGATATCGAGCCGCTTCCGAAACCCCAACGCTTAGGTCCTTGAGCAGCGCCAATGTGTCAGTCTGGCTTCCGCAAACAAACATTTGTGCCCAGTTTCGCAAAGTCCCCTCGGCGTCCGCGAACTGCGGAGTGGCCAAAGCACCAAGATCGGCCCAATCATGATCGGAATAGAGGAAGGGGTAGGATGTTGCAGAGACCGCGATGTCAAAAATAGGCCATTCAACTGACGCGAGCTGAAGTTTTGCAACGCTGGAGATCACCAAATTGCTAGCCTTCATGGAAAACGTTGCGGTTGTGACCGCGTTCCCGAACACATCGCTGGCCCAGGTCAAGACCGCATCATGCGTCGACGAGATTCGGCTGGTTAGCAACCGAACATCCCGGCTTTCGCGCGGACGAAGCATTAGGCGATGTGGAAGAAGGCTTACCGGCTCGTTGAAGCGATAAGTCGTCGTATGCTGAATTTCCAACGTGATCAAGGACAACTCCGCTGGCAGCAACGCTGATGTCCAAGTGGCCACGCAATGAGGCCGAGCCGCCCTCAGGCAGGACGCAGGTCCGCTTCTATGTAAGGCTGCGGGAATGAAATACCAGATGTGGGCCAAAGTGTCCCATCTGGTGCCCGACCGGTTCGCCTTCCGGGTAGACTGAGGAACGAAGGCGAGGCGGGCCCGTTTATCACACCTGCAACATCTCTCATGTGCCCTGAGGCATCGTGCAGACCCAGCCGAGGTACTGCAATGACCTTTCAGCATGCTCGTTTTCCCAGCTTCATATCTGACTGTGTCTTCGCTGTCCGGCGATACCCCGCACTCACCACCGTTGCTGGTGCAGCGACCCTCATGGCCGGGGCGGCGCTCATTAACCGGCAGCTTGCCAAGAAGGCCGACCGCGATAATCCTCCGCAGGGGCAATTTATCGAGGTTGGCGGTGCTCGTCTGCACTATGTGGAACGCGGCAATGGTCGGCCTCTCGTTCTCTTCCATGGCAATGGCAGCATGATTCAGGATTTCGAGTCGAGCGGTCTGATTGATCGTGCGGCTGAAAATTACCGCGTGATCGTGTTTGACCGACCTGGCTTTGGACACAGCCTCCGACCCCGCAATGCCGTTTGGACTGCGGAGGCACAGGCAAATCTGTTCAAGGAGGCACTCAGTCAGTTGAGTGTCCACCGTGCCGTCGTGCTTGGACATTCATGGGGAGCGTCAGTCGCGGTCGCGCTCGCGATTCGGCACCCATCGTTGGTTGAAGCCTTGGTGCTCGCGTCGGGGTACTATTTCCCTACCGCCCGAAGCGACGCAGCGGCCTCCCTGGTGCCTGCAATACCGGGTTTCGGGGATATCATCAGCTACACCGCCTCACCCATCCTCGGTCGTTTCATGTGGCCTGCGATGTTGCGGAAATTATTCGGACCGCAGTCGGTTCCCGAGAAGTTCGCTGGCTTTCCCAGAGAAATGGCCCTCCGACCGAGACAGATGCGTGCGAGCGCCGCAGAAGCAGCACTGATGATCCCCGGCGCATTCGCGGCTGCGAAGACTTATAACGAACTAAAGATGCCCACGATCATCATCGGGGGTGAGGAGGACCGACTGATCGATATCAACAAGCAGTCGGTCAGGCTTCATGAAGAGGTCAAGCAAAGCAAATTGTACCGCATCGCCGGAGCGGGTCATATGATTCACCAGTCTGCAATGCCAGACGTCATGGCCGCCATCGACGAAGCTGCCGCCCAGACATTGCATTGAGCAGTCAGGACCGCGAAGCAGCCGCAGACGACGCGCGCATCAACACAGAGGCGCCGTCGCCGAAGCGAGGGAGCTGCAGGCATCTTAGTCTTCGCATACAAGGGGGGCGAGACTGGGAGCTTGATCTTTCGAGGCACTGGATCGCACTTCAGCCGTACCGGAAGTGCCCGAATCAGCGATTGCAGGGAGATGCCTTGGGTTTGCATTGCCCGTACGACCTGCTTCGCTGTGAAATTCTGTATCTATTTCGAGCGAACCGGCGCCTAGTGATTTCCAACACAGGCCCATCACGGCGTCTATCGGTGACTGAGAGCCTTGGTGCTCTTGCCGAATGCGCGGAGCCATTCATGCTAAAGCCAACCACTTCCCTGGCTGAACGCCTCACTGAACTGGCCAGTGTCGCTCGCACTCGTGCAGAGGCCGCGCCTCCTGGTCCCCAGCGGGAAGCTCTGTTAAAGGCCGCGCGACTGAGTGAGAACGCCTTGCATATCCAGCAATGGCTGCGTTCCCCAAGGTCGCCCGGCTCAACATAAAGATGAGGACGCCTTACCTGAATTAGCAGAAAGCTAAGACTGATGTCTCCTCGAGACGTGAGCATGCCCGTATGGCACGAAAAGCACCTGCGAGCCGCAACGCGCGCCGCCGGCGTCGCATTGTGGTCTTGGAACGTCGATACGGACGCGATCACGATGGACGAGGCCGCATACGAGCTTTGGGATGTTCCCAAAGAAGAACGGACAATTACCTTCGAAATACTCTCGAAGAATATCCACCCCGCCGATCTCGAAAGGGTCAGGTCAGCTTTTTCGGCAACGCGAGCCGTAGTGGGCGCCTATGAGATCGATTTTCGAATTTTATCAGCAGGCGATGTTCGCTGGATTTCCGCTCGGGGCCAGGGAGACGATGCTGACATAGCAGAGCGAGTTATGTTCGGCATCTTTCTCGATGTCACCCAACGCAAGCAAGCGGAGGAAGCAAATGAGTTACTGGCAGGCGAGATGAGCCATCGGGTGAAAAACCTTTTGACTATCGCGACGGCCCTTACTCAAATCACATCACGCTCGACCGAGACAAAAGAAGACATGGCCCAGGAGCTGACAAGTCGATTGATCGCTCTGGGCCGTGCTCAGGAACTCATTCGTCGAGTACCCGGTCAGAAGACCGAGGCCACGCTTCTCGGTGACCTCATCTCAGTCCTGCTCGCACCGTACGACGAGAAGGGAGCTAGTGTTCGTATTCGCGTCTCGGTCCCCAAGATAAATGTGGGAGAGAGTTCGAGCACAGCACTGGCCCTCGTGATTCACGAACTGGCGACAAATTCTGCGAAATACGGCGCATTGTCCGTTCCAAGTGGCACCTTGGACGTGTCGTGCAATGCTCATGAAGACGAGGTTGTGGTTATGTGGACCGAACGCGGCGGCCCTCCAGTCGCCGCACCCACAAAGCTGGAAGGCTTTGGAAGCAAGATGGTGCACCGAAGCATGGCTTCACAGCTCGGCGGCACTATAGCTTTCGATTGGTCAGGCGAGGGTGTGGTTGTCGCCTTGCGAATGAGTAAACACAATCTCGCGGATTGAAGTGACGCAATCCTGCGCCCGCTTATTGCAGTCGGTCCGGCATCGGGAATGGTGAGGCATGCTTCATGCCGGCGTCCGCCCGTAACCAATTCTCCAAGTGAAGAGCGCTTAGACGCAATGGGCAAAGCAAGACAGATTCAACGACTAAATGAAGATATGGAACGATATCTCGCATTGGTTGTTTTCATGGAGATCCTCGAATGTCGAGGAGCGAAGACTGAAAAGTCAGCAGCCTCCTCTAATGATCAAATCCCTACTGTCCGTCACGATTTTCATGCTGCTCGGAACTTCGGTGATCGCTTTGCCGGGGTTTACTCCTAAAGTGCAGGCGGATGAAGTCGCGGCGCTGGCGAAAGGCGACCGGCTTCAGGTGCGAGCCGTAATTTCGAACTACTCCACCCAGGTCTGGCCGAACTTTGCCGCTTCCTGTTTGCGACAGGCCGGCTCTGGAGCGAAGCTACAGGAATCTCGCCTGGTAACTGCCCGTCGATAGTCTCTGTTCCACCGCTTGCCGTGAGTTATTGCTGCTTCTAGCCCGTCAGGACACCAGTGATCGTGTTGAGACGCGCTCGTGCGCTCCGGGCCAGCTCCGCTATCGGTTTTCCAGAGTGGAGCAATTGCCAAGCGGCCGCGGCCGATGGTCGGCGGTAATCCAAAGAATCGGCGCTCTCGGTTGGTCAGACTGCATCGGCCGCCGTGAATTAGAGAGATATTGCCATGTCTACAAATCCAATTCAGGTGCCGAACGTTCTGATTGTGGAAGACGAGATGATCCTGCGCATGCGTGCAGTCGATATCGTTGAGGACGCCGGCTTCTGCCCCGTCGAGGCCGTTAATGCCGACGAGGCAATCTCGGTTCTCGAATCTCGCTCGGATATCTCGCTGCTTCTCACAGATATTCAAATGCCTGGCAGTATCGACGGTCTGAAACTCGCCCACGCAGTGCATGAGCGCTGGCCCTCGATAAAGATCATATTGGTTTCCGGTCGAGCGAAACCGTCCGAGGCGGAAAGGCCGGCGAATAGTCGTTTCTTCGGCAAACCGCTTGGTGTCGAGCAAATGATCACCGAGTTGCAGGCGATGGTTGGTGCAGGAGCGCTGCAGATAGTTCCGATTGCAGCTGATCGGCTCGCCGACGGAGCGTCTCACCCCGCGCAAATGGATGATCCTTCATCGCGATCAACACACGAGACCATTCTGTCGGCTGAAAACGACAGTCTTCGCTTGCTGCTCGATCAGGCCGAAATAGACGCCCGCGCACTCATTGTTCAAGCCGGGATAGACGCCGAGCAGCGAACCGCCGCCGACAAACTGCAGAAGCTGATTCTCGCCGAGCTCCATCATCGCGTCAAAAATACACTTGCCATGGTTAGCGCGATTGCGTCCCAAAGCTTTCGCGGAGCGCTGAGTATCGAGCACGGACAGAAGGCCATGGAAGGGAGGCTGCTCGCATTGGGACGGGCCCACGATCTGCTGATGCAAGTCAGTTGGGCGGATGCAAGCCTTACCCACACACTGAGCAGTGCGACCGAGCCCTATGATAGTCATGGAGACAGACGCTTTCATTTTAATGGACCAGATATCAGGATTACCTCCGTAGCTGTCATCACGCTTGCAATGACGATAAACGAGTTGTGCACGAACACGACCAAGTTTGGAGCCTTGTCAGTCCCCACAGGCCGCGTGGAGATTGCCTGGGGAATCGACGAGTTGAAGCAGAGGCTCCGCCTTGTGTGGACGGAAAGGGGAGGGCCCGCCGTCACGCCGCCGGTGCGGCGGAGTTTCGGCACCCGAATGATGGGGTCTCTCGGACAGCAATTGACGGGTCAGGTGAGCCTTTCTTACGAGCCAAGCGGCTTCATTTATTCGCTAGATGTGCCGCTTAGCTCAGTTGCTGCGGCCACGTGAATTTGTGCGCTGCTCGTTCTATGGGGCTTTGACGGGCGTAAGCGAAGAAGCGCCTTGCACACTGAAGAAATGCCATGGGCCCACAACTTCCGCTTCCTGGCCCTTAGCGGAACCACGTTGATCCGTTGTGATGTCGGCTATCGACGGCAGAGCGGACGCGGGAGCGTGCTCGCGCCGACCGCCGCATCGGACCCAGAGCGAACGTCCAGGGCTTCGGTTGAGGTCGTGACCCAGACCGACCGATCACGTTTGCCGGGATATGAGCCACAGAAACCTGCTCACTTGCGTGGCAGAGAACAGCGCCCCCAGCTAGCCACCCAAGCTCGGTCTTATCGAGAAGGTTCAGCGGGACGAGGCCCAGCTCATCGGGAGCCATGTTGCAATCTGCCCTGCCGGACTTGTCGGACGTCAAGTCGTCTCATCGCAAAACCGCTAGCACGCCCTTCGCCACAGGGACCAGGACATGGAATGGGCGGGCCATACGACGCATTGGACACTCGAGACCGGAGCCAAGGTGTGGCTGAGGACCAATTCCGGGTTGCACGATTATCCGCCGGCAGGAATTGACCTGCCGATCATCCTTGGCGATGCAACGGTCATCAGCAGCTGGGTGGTGAGCGCGTCGCCGAGCAGACTTGTCCTCGAGTTGGACGTCGGTCATCTCCGACGTCTGGCGCCGGGCGCTTCCGGCCTATCCCCTCGCGGATTTCCTGGATCAGAGTGGATCGTGCAGTTGCGCGTGTAGCTAAGCGGCAGGCCCCTTGTCACGCGTCGAACGAAACGATTTGTACCGATCGATCTGGTTTGCGAGGCGGACCCAGCTCTGCGACAGAGACTTGAGGAGTCTTGCTTCAGTCTCGTCCCGCGCTGATCGCATCAGGCTGAGGCATTCAGTGGACTGGGCACGACAATGGTTCACGGTTTCCATGAATGCTGCTCTCATCCCTATCGCCCAACCTGTTAGCCAGGTTGACATACTTCTGAGCGAAAATCTGTGCACCAGCTCACATTTCCATAGGGCTTGGTACCGCCATGAATGCGCTTAGCGTCGTTGCGCGGGCCGCTCGCACACAAGTTGGCGTTGATGTTCGTTGACTGTTGGGATCGAGAGCCGGGGCCCATGTCTTCGCGGTGTGCCGTGTTGCGTTCTGGGTTCCCGGCTCAGCGTTGCACGCTGCAGCGCGTCCGGGACATGTCGCGGAGCAAATGAAAACGGGGCCCAGAGGGCCCCGTCAAAGTCTTCAACGTCCCGCGATCTTACTTGATCTTGGCTTCGCGGAATTCGACGTGCTTGCGCGCGACCGGGTCGTACTTCTTCTTGACCAGCTTGTCGGTCATGGTGCGCGAGTTCTTCTTGGCGACGTAGTAGAAGCCGGTGTCGGCCGAGGACACGAGCTTGACCTTGATGGTGACCGCTTTGGCCATGTTCTGAACCTCAGAATATCGGGGAATCTGGAGCCGGCCAAACGGCCCGCGTTGGCCGGCAACCTAGCCAGAAACCGCCTGATGTCAAGGTTTTACACCCCAAAAACCACTCAAAACGGGCCGATCAGGCCTCGAAGAACCGGTTTTTCGGCCGCGGCAGCCCCAGATTCTCCCTCAAAGTGGCCCCCTCATACTCTTTGCGGAAAATCCTGCGCTTCTGAAGCTCCGGGACCACCTTGTCGACGAAATCGTCGAGGCCGGCGGGCAGGAACGGGAACATGATGTTGAAGCCGTCAGAGCCGCGCCCGACCAGCCATTCCTCCATCTGGTCGGCGATGGTTTTGGCGGTGCCGACGAAGGACAGGCCGCCATAGCCGCCGACGCGTTGGGCGAGCTGGCGCACGGTGAGCTTTTCGCGGGCGGCGAGATCGACCATGCGCTGGCGGCCGCTCTTGCTGGCGTTGGTCTCGGGGATCTCGGGAAGGGGGCCATCGGGATCGAAGCCGGAGGCATCCGTGCCGAGGATGACGGAGAGCGAGGCGATGGCGCTGTCGTAATGCACGCGGCTGTCGAGCAAAGCGCGCTTCTCCCTGGCCTCATCGACGCTGTCGCCGACCACGACGAAGGCGCCGGGCAGGATCTTCAGGTGCTCGGGATCGCGGCCGACCTTCTCCATGCGGCCCTTGATATCGGCGTAGAGCTTCTGGCCGTCGGCGAGACTGCCGCCGCCGGTGAACACGGCTTCCGCAGTTTCAGCCGCAAGCTGCCTGCCGTCTTCGGACGCGCCGGCCTGCACGATCACCGGCCAGCCCTGCACCGGACGGGCGATGTTGAGCGGCCCGCGCACCTTCAGATATTTGCCCTTGTGGTCGAGCGTGTGCATTTTCGCGGGATCGAAGAACAGGCCGCTCTCGACGTCTCTCACGAAGGCGTCGTCGGCGAAGGAGTCCCACAGGCCCGTGACGACGTCGTAGAATTCGCGGGCGCGCTTGTAGCGCTCGGCGTGCTCCATGTGATCGTCCCGGCCGAAATTCAGCGCCGCGTCCGGGTTCGAGGTGGTGACGATATTCCACCCCGCACGCCCGCCGCTGAGATGGTCGAGCGAGGCGAAGCGGCGGGCGACGTGATAGGGCTCGTCGAAGGTGGTCGAGCCCGTCGCGATCAGGCCGATGCGCTCGGTGACGGCCGAGAGCGCCGACAGCAGCGTGAACGGCTCGAACGAGGTCACGGTGTGGCTGCGCTTGAGCGCGTTGGTGGGCATGTTCAGCACGGCCAGGTGATCGGCCATGAAGAAGGCGTCGAACTTGCCGGCCTCGAGCTTTCGGATCAGCGTCTTGATATGGCCGAAGTTGAAATTGGCGTCGGGCCAGGCCCCGGGATAGCGCCAGGCGCCGGTGTGGATGCTGATCGGGCGCATGAACGCGCCAAGCTTGAGTTGCCGTTGTGCCATCGCCCGGTGTCCGTTCTTGGTGACGCTCGGGAAGACATAGGGACGCGGCGGAACTCCGCCATTGGGTACGGCGGGAAGATTATTTTGTTTTTTGCAGATCTCGCAGCACGTCATTCCGGGGCGCCACTTGGCGCGAACCCGGAATCCATTGGGCCGCAGAGGCTGCCGATGGATGGATTCCGGGCTCGCGCTACGCGCGCCCCGGAATGACGAGGAGAGAGCCGCGCCGCGCAATGACGGCTCAGCTCAGAATATCCTTCTGCATCTTGCCGCCATAGAAATGAAAGAACGGCACCGGCGCATCGTGGCTGAGCGGGCCGGTGGCAAGGCGGGTGTCGAGCTCGTTGAGCACGTTGCGCGTCATCGGATGCAGATCGGCGAGCGGTTTTGAGCCGAGCTCGACCCAGACCAGCTCGACCAGCTCCGCATCGGCATGGATCACGCCCTCGACGCGATGGGTGATCGCGGACGCATCGGCCGTGAAGAAGCGCGTGTCGAACCGCTTGACGCGGCCGGGCGGGGTGATCGCGCGCGCGATCAGGAACAGGCCGGAGGGATCGGGCAGCAGGCCCGCATCCGAAAACGGCTTCCAGGGGCCGTCGAGCCTCGTCACCTTGCCCTCGGCCTTGCGGCCGAGGCAGAGACCGGTCTCCTCACAGGCTTCGCGGATGGCGGCAATCGCCAGCGATTTCGCGCGCGAGGCCGGCGTCTTCGGGCTGCCCTTGGCGAGATTGACCTCCAGCTCGGCGGTGATGGGCGCCGCACAGGGCACGCGATGGTCGGCCTTGTCGACGCGTCCGCCCGGGAAGACGAATTTCCCCGGCATGAACACGACCTTGTCGTGGCGCTTGCCGACCAGCACTCTCGGACTGGCGCCGCTGCGATCGACCAGGATCAGCGTCGCCGCATCCCGTGGGCGGAAATAGGGATGATGGTCGGCTTCCTTCTCCTCGTGGACCTTGGTTTTCTCCGCGACTTGCACCGTATCCGTCATGTCCTCACCCAAACCGTTCTTGCTTATTCTGCTTACACAGGCGGAATACCATCCGGAGGGTTCTCGTCAAACCCGTGCATGCGCAGAGCCCATTGCAGGCCGACCACAGCTCCCTTCACCGGCTGCAGCAGCGCGAGCGAGGCGAGGAAGGTGAAGGGCAGATAGGCCGCGAAGCTGATCCAGACCGGCGTGGTGTAATTGGTCTCGATCCACAAAACCGCCGGCACCACGATGTGGCCGACGATGACGATGACGAGATAGGCGGGCAGATCGTCCGCGCGATGCGGCGTGAAGTCGAGGCCGCATGTCGCGCAATTGTCCGCCGTCTTCAGGAAGGCGCGGAACAGCTTTCCCTCGCCGCAGCGCGGGCAGCGGCCGCGAAAGCCGCGCTTCATCGCCGTCCAGACATCGCGCTTCTCGACCAGGCCGCTCTCGCGCGTCCAGATCTTTGGGGACGTGCTCATCGTCACCATGCCTTGCCTTTCTGTCCCTTGCCTTTGCTCTTGTTCTTTCCTTTGGCCTTGCTGCCCTTGGCAGATTTCTGCTTCTCCGGCTTGCGTTTTTTCTCTGGGCTGCGTCCGGGATGGGCCTTTGACGATTTGCGCTGCGGGCGGAACGGCCTGCGCTCCCGCGCCGCGGCGTCTGCCTCCGACGACAGCAGTTCGAAGCGCAGCGCGCCCGCGATCGGGGCTGCTTCTATCAGACGGACGTCGACGACGTCACCGAGCTGATACATCGTGCCGCTGCGTGTGCCGACCAGCGCGTGTCGGCTCTCGTCATAGTTGAAATATTCCGCGCCGAGGGATCGGATCGGGATCAGCCCGTCGGCGCCGGTCTCGCTCAGCTTGACGAACAGGCCGGCGCGCGTGACGCCGGAGACGCGGCCCTGGAAGCTTGCGCCGATGCGATCGGCGAGATGATGGGCGATCAGGCGGTCGACGGTCTCGCGCTCCGCCTTCATCGCGCGCCGTTCGGTCACAGAGATGTGGGCAGCGACTTCGCTCAAGGTTTCCGGCGTCTCGCTGTCGGGCAGGGCGCCTTCGCCAAGGCCGAGCGCGCGGACCAGCGCGCGGTGCACGACGAGGTCGGCATAGCGACGGATCGGCGAGGTGAAATGCGCATAGCGGCGCAGGTTCAGGCCGAAATGGCCGTAATTCTCGGAGGAATATTCGGCCTGCGCCTGGGCGCGGAGCACGACTTCGCTGACCAACGGATAGTAGTCATGGCCTTCGAGCTGGGCCAGCACGCGGTTGAACAGCGTCGGGCGCAGCGCGCCTGATTTCGTGAAGGGAACGTCGAGCGTCTCCAGAAATTCCGCGAGCGCGTGGACCTTCTCCAGCGTCGGCTCGTCATGCACGCGGTAGATCAGCGGCAGCGATTTCTTCTCCAGCATCTCGGCCGCGGCGACGTTGGCGAGGATCATGAACTCCTCGATCAGCTTGTGCGCATCGAGCCGCTCAGGCACGACGACGCGATCGACCGTGCCGTCGCTCTTCAGCAGGATCTTGCGCTCGGGCAGATCGAGATTGAGCGGATCGCGCTCGTCGCGGGCGCGCTTGGCGCAGGCATAGGCGGCATAAAGCGGTTTCAGGATCGGATCGAGCAGGGGGCCGGTGGTGTCATCCGGCCTTCCGTCGATCGCGGCCTGTGCCTGCGCATAGCTCAGCTTGGCCGCCGAGCGCATCAGGATGCGGTGAAAGCTGTGCGAGCGCTTGCGGCCGTCGGGCCCCAGCACCATCCGCACCGCGAGCGCGCCGCGCGGCTCGCCCGGGACGAGCGAGCAGAGATTGTTGGAGATGCGCTCGGGCAGCATCGGCACGACGCGGTCGGGAAAATAGACCGAGTTGCCGCGGTCGAGCGCGTCGCGATCGAGCGCAGTGCCCGGGCGGACATAGAAGCTGACATCGGCAATGGCGACGTTGACGATGAAGCCGCCTTTGTTGTTCGGATCGTCGTCGGGCTGCGCGTGGACCGCGTCGTCGTGGTCTTTTGCGTCCGGCGGGTCCATGGTGACGAGCGGGACGTCGCGCCAGTCCTCGCGACCCTTCAGATTGGCGGGCTCCGCAGCTTCCGCCTCGCGCTCGGCGGCGGCGGAGAATTGCAGCGGGATGTCGTGGGCGTAGATCGCGATCAGGCTGATCGCCTTCTCCGACTTGACCGAGCCGAGCTTCTCCTTCACGCGACCGGAGGCGAGGCCGAAGCCGCGCGAGCGGACGATGTCGACGCTGACGAGATCGCCGTCCTGCGCGCCTTGCGCATCGGTCTTGGCGATATTCAGCTCGCGGTCGGCGAACTTCTTGTCGACGGGGACGAGCCGTCCGCCACCTTCGGGAAGCTCGCGAAACACCCCGAGGATGCGGCTCTTGGCCTTGTCGATGACCTTGATGATGCGGCCGCGCCAGGCGGGGCCTTCGGTCTCGTCGGTCGGCTCGACGCGCAGCAGCGCGCGGTCGCCGACGCCGGCCGCGATGCCCGGCTTGGCCCGGCGCGGCATCTCGATGAGGATCTTTGGCGGCTCGCCGCTCTCGACCTCGTCCCATTCGGCGGGAGAGGCGATCAATTCGCCGTCGCTGTCGCGGCCGGTGATGTCGGCGAGCAGTGTGGGCGGAAGAACGTCCGGCTCCGAGACCTTGTGGCGCTTCTTCTTGATGATGCCGTCGTCGGCGAGCTCGCGCAGCATGCGCTTGAGCTCGACGCGATCGGCGTTCTTCAGGCCGAACTCGCGCGCAATTTCGCGGGTCCCGACATTCCCCTGATTTGCCTTGATGAAGGCGACGATGGCGCTCCTGTCGGGAAAGCCATGGTCTTTCTTGCGTTTCACTTAGCCTCTAACTCTTGCCGGCACTCTTCTTGGCCGGAGTATTTGCAGGATTCTTGGGGGCGGCGGACTTGGTCGGCGACGTCTTGGCGGTCGACGGCAGGGCGGCGCGCGCCTTGCTGGTGGATTCGGATTTGGTTTTGGCCGCGGCTTTCTTCGCGGCCGGCTTCTTCGGTTTTGGCGCGGCGTCTTCGCCGTCCGCAGCGTTCTTGTCCGAAGTTCTCTTGGCCGAAGCTTTCTTGGCCTTGGCCGGCTTCGCCGCTTTCTTCGCCGACTTGGTGGTCTTGGCCTTGCCGCCGCCTTTGGCGGCGCGTTCGTCGATCAGCGCGATCGCCTGCGGCAGCGTGATGGTGTCCTTTTCGAACTCGGCCGGGATCGTCGCGTTGACGCCGCCGGCCGTGACATAGACGCCGTAACGCCCGCTCTTGACGGTGACGGTGCCGAGCGTCGGATGATCTCCGAGCGCCTTGCCGGGATCCGCGCCGAAGCGGCGGCTCGGGCCCTTGGCGACCTTTTCGGCGATCAACGTCACCGCGCGGTTGAGGCCGATGTCGAACACCTCGTCGCCGGCTTCCAGGCTGGCATAGGTCTTGTCGTGCTTCACGAACGGTCCGAAGCGGCCGAGGCCGGCGGTGATCGGAAGACCGCTTTCCGGATGCTTGCCGATCTCACGCGGCAGCGACAGCAGTTTCAGCGCGAGCTCAAGGTCGACATCGCCGGGCGAGGTGCCCTTCGGGATGCCGGCGCGCTTGGGCTTCTCGCCTTCTTCATAATCCTTCTGCTCGCCGAGCTGGATATAGGGGCCGAAGCGGCCGGCCTTGACCCAGACATCGCGACCCGTATCAGGGTCCTGGCCGAGCGAACGGTCGGCGGTCGCCTCGCCATCGGCGGCGAGCTGACGGGTGTAGCGGCACTCCGGATAGTTCGAGCAGCCGACGAAGGCGCCGAACTTGCCGGCCTTCAGGTTCAGCCGGCCGGTGCCGCAGTTCGGGCACTGGCGGACGTCGCCGCCATCGGCGCGCGGCGGATAGATGTGCGGCCCCAGCATCTCGTCGAGCACATCGAGCACCTGCGCCACGCGCAAATCCTTGATGTCGTCGACGGCGCCGATGAAGTCGCGCCAAAAGTCCTTCAGCACCTGCTGCCAGGAAATCTCGTTGTTGGAGATGCGGTCGAGCTGCTCCTCGAGGCCTGCGGTGAAGTCGTATTCGACGTAGCGGCTGAAGAAGCTCTCTAGGAACGCGATCACGACGCGGCCCTTGTCCTCGCCGTGCAGGCGCTTCTTCTCCAGCTTGACGTAGCCGCGGTCCTTCAGGACCTGGAGGATCGAGGCATAGGTCGAGGGACGGCCGATGCCGAGCTCCTCCATGCGCTTGACGAGGGAAGCTTCCGAGAAGCGCGGCGGCGGCTCGGTGAAATGCTGGGTGACGGACAGACTCTGCCGTTTCACGGCCTCGCCCTGGCTCATCGCGGGCAGGCGGCGTGAATCCTCGTCTTCCTCGTCGTCGCGGCCTTCCTGGTAGAGCGCGAGAAAACCGTCGAACTTGACGACCTGGCCGGTGGCGCGCAGCTCCAGCGCACGGGAGCCTGCCTTCGCCGCGATGTCGACGGTGGTGCGCTCGAGCTCGGCAGATTCCATCTGGCTCGCGATCGTGCGCTTCCAGATCAGCTCGTAGAGCCTCGCCTGATCGGCATCGAGCCTGCGGCTCAGGCTGTCGGGGCGGCGGGAAAGATCGGTCGGGCGGATCGCTTCGTGCGCTTCCTGGGCGTTCTTGGCCTTGGCCTGGTACTGGCGGGGCGCATCGGGCACGTAGGCGTTGCCGTAGTCCTCGCCGATCACCTTGCGCGCCTGCGTGATCGCCTCGGGGGCGATCTGCACGCCGTCGGTACGCATATAAGTAATGAGTCCGGTGGTCTCGCCGCCGATGTCGATGCCTTCATAGAGGCGCTGGGCGATGCGCATGGTGTGCGCCGGCGCAAAGCCGTATTTGCGGCTGGCTTCCTGCTGCAGCGTCGAGGTGGTGAAGGGCGCCTGCGGATTGCGCCGGGCGGGCTTCGCATCGACCGCGGTCACGGTGTAGCTGGCTGTCTCCAGCGCCTTCTTGAAGTCTTCGGCTTCCGCGCCGGTGCCGATGTCGAGACGCTGGATCTTCTTGCCGTCGGCGCCGACGAGGCGAGCCTCGAACGCATCCCCGCGCGGCGTCAGCAGGGTTGCGATCAGCGACCAGTATTCGCGCGCCACGAATTTCTCGATCTCGAGCTCGCGGTCGCAGACGAGGCGCAGCGCCACCGACTGCACGCGGCCGGCCGAGCGGGCGCCCGGCAGCTTGCGCCACAGCACGGGGGAGAGAGTGAAGCCGACCAGATAGTCGAGCGCACGGCGCGCCATATAGGCGTCGACCAGCGCGCCGTCGATCTGGCGCGGATGCTTCATTGCGTCCGAGACGGCCTGCTTGGTGATGGCGTTGAACACCACCCGCTCGATTTTCTGGTCCGTCAGCGCGCGCTTTTCCTTCAGCACCTCCAGCACGTGCCAGGAGATGGCCTCGCCCTCGCGATCAGGGTCGGTTGCGAGAATCAGGCGGTCGGCGCCCTTCAGGGACCTGGCGATCTCGTTGAGCCGGCCGGCCGCCTTGGGATCGACCTCCCAGATCATCTTGAAATTGGCATCGGGATCGACGGAGCCGTTCTTCGCGGGCAGGTCGCGGACATGGCCGAACGAGGCCAGAACCTCATAGGACGAGCCCAGATATTTGTTGATCGTCTTGGCTTTCGCCGGCGACTCCACGATGACGATATTCATGTAGTTCCAGTAACTTACGGGAAAATCTTGGGCCGAAAACGAAAGGACTCGGGTCGGCCGTTTCGACCCGAACATGGGTGGTGAGGCCTCCGCTGTCAAATCGAGGGGTGTTGAAAGCCGCCTCGATGGGAAAAGTTTCATATCGAGAAAGTTGCAAATTACCACCTTGGAGTTGCGGTCGATGTGGGCTTAAAGTTGCCGTGGGGCATGGATTCGGGTGGGGTCTTGGTGACTAAGCCAAAGAAAAGGACGCGCGCCGCATCAGGCGCGCGCGGAGGCTCGCGTCATGAGGAACCAGGGGAGGGCGGCGCGGACGAGGCGGTGGCCTTCATCGCCGAGCAGACCGGAGCATTGCGCAAGCTCGCCGAGCGCCACAAGCTCGACGTGCTGTATTATCTCCTCGGCATGACCAAGCTCGAGGCCGACGAGCATCTGCGGCTGCGGACCAAGCGCAAGCTGTCGTGACAATGCTGGGTGGATTGGCGTGAACTGTCGCCTTCGACCGACGACAAAGCCAATGTGAAGAACGCGTCCAATCTCCCGAGCCTTGCGGACAAGCTCCGCAACGATGTTCGTAGCCTCGTGATCATGGTGGCATTGATCGGAGGGTTGATCCTGTGGTTTGCGGCCCTCGGCTTGACCGATCGGGTGCTCTATCGTGGCGTCGATCAAGCCTGGTCCGAGCCCGGTCGCGTCCATCTCAAGACGGAGCCTTCCGGTCATTACGCGATCGAGCGGAATGCAGACTTTGCCGCCATGAAGGCCGGCTGCGTTTACGATCTGAACTACAAGGCCGAGTTCGGCCGGCGCCAGCGCGCCGATCGCCTGAAAATGGTTCGCAGGGCTACCCTGGTCGGATGCTAGCCTGAGTTCGCTCCGCGCGCATTGACGGTGTGGTGGGGGCTCGACGCCGCAATCAGGCCGACCGCCGTCGCGCCGGCCGCGGCTTCAGCGTGGTGTCGGCGGGACTGAGCAGCCGCCCGTCCTCGGCGCGCATTTCCAGCTTCTTCACCGGGCGGCCTTTCGCACGATCGACCAGGATGGTCGCGATCTCCTCGGGGTGATCGTCGAACTCCTCGCTCCATTGCCGCAGCGCGACCAGGATCGGGAAGGTGCCGCGGCCCTTCGGCGTCAGCAGATATTCCTGATAGGCGCTGCCGTCGGAGGCGGGGGCGGTCTCGAGAATGCCGTGGTCGACCAGCGATCGCAGGCGGGCCGACAGGATGTTCTTGGCCATGCCGAGCTTGCTCTGGAATTCGCCGAAGCGGCGCACGCCGAGCAGCGCCTCGCGGACGATCAGCAGCGACCACCAGTCGCCGAGCGCCTCCAGCGAGCGCGCGATCGGGCAGGAATCGCCCTCGAAGCTGGTTCGTTTCACCATCGCAGTCTGTCCTATCGCGTTCGCACGGCGCCGGCGCCGATCACGCGCTTGTGTGGTTGCATCATAAAACCATATGCCCTAGATGGCAATATAGTTTCATCATGCAACTACTGGAGGCGAGCGTGAGACTGAAAAACAAGACGGCATTGATTACGGGCGGCAACAGCGGCATCGGGCTTGCGACGGCAAAGCTGTTCGCGGCCGAAGGCGCCAGGGTGGTGATCACCGGGCGCAACAAGCAGACGCTGGAGGCTGCCGCGAAGGAGCTCGGGCCGAACGCGCTCGCACTCGCCGCCGACGCCACCGACATCGCCGCGACCGAAGCCGCCATCAAGCAGGGCGGGGAAAAGTTCGGCAAGTTCGATATCGTGTTTGCCAATGCCGGCATTGCCGGCGGCACGCCGCTGGGTTCGGCGACGCCTGAGGTTTTCGAGAAGGTCATCAGCACCAATCTGACCGGCGTGTTCTTCACCGTGCAGTCGGCGCTGCCCTATCTCAACGACAATGCCTCGATCATCCTCAACGGCTCGGTGATCTCCGTGCTCGGCATTCCCGGTTACTCCGCTTACGGTGCCGCGAAGGCCGGCGTGCGGGCGATGGCGCGGATCATGGCCTCGGAACTGTCGCCGCGCGGAATCCGCGTCAATGTCGTGGCGCCCGGCGCGATCCGCACCCCGATCTGGGGGCCCGCGACCGCGACGCCCGAAGCCGAGAAGGCGTTCGAGAAGCGGATCGCGCTATCGACGCCGCTCGGCCGCATCGGCGAAACGGATCACGTTGCGAAGACGGTGCTGTTCCTCGCCTCCGATGATTCCGCGCATGTGCAGGGCCAGGAAATCTTCGTCGACGGCGGCGCGGTGGCCTCCCCGAGCGGCGCGCCGATCTATCGCGGCTGATCAAACCAGGCGAAAATCGAACTGGCCGGCGCGGTCCATGCGGTTGCGCCGGTCGGTTCCGACGTGCCGTGAGGTGCGTTGACCGAACCTTTGCGTGAGATATTGAACCTTCGCGCAAGCTGCGAAGACCCTCTTATGGGGCGGGGCAGACTCATTATTTATAAGGAGTCTAGCATGCCGAAAGCAGCCCGCTTTTTCTCGTCGCTTTCATCGCCGCGCATCTTCACCGAAAGATCCGCCGTTCCGGCCAAGCGCTCCGACACGTCCGAGTTGGTCGCCATCGCATTGTTTTCCGGGATGGGCCTGTTCGTCTCGCTCGTTGCCGTGATCCTGGGCATCTAGGGCGTCTGGCACTAAAGCGCGATGCGATGAGGATGAATCGTCATCGCGCTTTAGGTTGTTGTTTAAGCATGATCTTTTCGGAAAACCGCTGCGCACTTTTCCGGATCATGCTTTAGCTTTGCAGATCGTGCAGCCGTCAGCCGCCGCGCATTTTGGCGGCGGCCGATCTCGGCGCGGCGTCAGGCCGCCCGCAGGCTGGTGGCCGCTTGGAGCGCACCCGCGAGCGCTTTCTCGCGGTGATCCGGTCCGACCTGGATGCCGTCGGCGATGATGAATTCGGCATTGTGGATGCCCATGAAGCCGAACACGCCGCGCAGATAGCTTTCGAGATGCTCCAGCGCAGCGGCGGGCGAGCCCGCGCCGTAATAGCCCCCGCGCGAGATCGCGACGATCACCCGCTTGCCGCCGGCCAGCCCCTCCGGCCCGGCCGCGCCATATTTAAAAGTCTTCCCCACCACCATGATGCGGTCGATCCAGGCCTTGAGCTGGCTCGGAATGGTGAAGTTGTACATGGGGGCACCGACGACGACGACGTCGGCGCCCATGAACTCGTCCAGCACGGCCGCGCTTGCGGCAAGATCGGGCGCGAGTTCCGCCGGCGCGGGGGCGCCTTGCGCGGCCGCGAGATGCGAGCCGGAGAGATGGGCAAGCGGGGTCCGGGTCAGGTCGCGATAGGTTACGTCGAGACCGGGCGTCGTCTGCCGGAGCCGGTCGACGATGGCGGCGGAGACCTGCCGGCTGACGGAGTGGGGGCCGAGGACGCTGGAGTCGATGTGGAGCAGTTTCATTTGAGGTCACCCTGGTATAGGTTTGTAACCAGCGCTACATGAGTGACTGTCAAAATCCCCGCAAGAACGCACTTTTTTGAGCCATGGGCACATCATTGAAACCTGAGAACACCGATTTGCCTGCTCCGCCGAGGCCAAACCCAGGGCCAAATCGGAGTCCCGATCCAATGCCGGATCGCAACCACGCGGACTGCCGCGGGGTCGCCTCCGTGCTGTCCCGCGTCGGCGACAAGTGGAGCGTGTTCGTGATCATGATGCTCAGCGACGGGCCGAAGCGCTTCAACGAGCTGAAGCGCATGATCAACGGCATCTCGCAGCGAATGCTGACTTTGACGCTGCGCGGCCTCGAGCGCGACGGCCTCGTCACGCGCACGATCTTCCCGACCATCCCGCCGCGGGTGGACTATGAGCTGACTGACCTCGGCCGCGGTCTTCAGCAGCCCGTAAAGGCGCTCGGGGAGTGGGCGATCGAACATCAGGAGCAGATCGCGGCCGCGCGCACGCGGTTCGACGCGCGCAACGACGGCTAGCGTTGCGACTCGACAGTTCACGCCGTCATTCCGGGGCCCGAGCGAAGCGAGGGAGCCCGGAATCCATTTAGCCGCAGGCCAGGTGGACGAATGGATTCCGGGTTCGGCTCTTCGAGCCGCCCCGGAATGACGCCTTTCCAGTCAACGACGCCGAAGGCACACCACTAAAGCAGCGACACCAATCCGCCGCCGTGGCGCTCTAGCCGGCCGGCCAGTTCGAGCTCCAATAGCACCGTGCGCACGATCGCAGGCGAGGCGCCGGACATCCGCACGAGATCGTCGATCGTAACAGGGGCTGGGCCGAGCAGGTTGGTGATCTGATCGCGGTCATGGCCCTGCGGATCGCTCTCGAACGGCTCGCTGTCGGGCTCGCCTGCGGGGTGCATCAGCGGCCGCTCCATGATCGGCTGAACCGCATTGACGATGTCGGCGACCTCGGTGACGAGCGTCGCGCCCTGCTTGATCAGATCGTTGGCGCCGGCCGCGCGCGGATCGAGCGGCGAGCCGGGCACCGCGAACACCTCGCGACCCTGTTCGGCCGCCATGCGCGCGGTGATCAGCGAGCCCGAGCGGTGCGCCGCTTCCACCACGATGACGCCGAGCGAGGCGCCCGAGATCAGCCGGTTGCGGCGGGGAAAGTCGCGGGCGCGCGGCTCGTGGCCGAGCGGCATCTCGGAGATCGCCGCACCCGCGTGGTCGAGGATCGCGGCGAGCAGGTCGCCATGCTCGGGCGGATAGATGCAATCATGGCCGCCGGCGAGCACGGCGATCGTGCCGCTCTCAACGCTCGCGCGATGCGCGGCCTGATCGACGCCGCGGGCGAGGCCCGAGATGACGACAAAGCCGGCTTCGCCAAGCTCGCGCGCGAGCTGGCCGGCGAATTTCAAGCCCGCGCCGGAGGCGTTGCGCGAGCCGACGATGGCGATCATCGGCCGCATCAGGGTTTTCGTGTCGCCGCGTACGGCGAGCAGCGGCGGTGCGTCGTCGATCATCGCCAGCCGTGCCGGATAGCCGTCCTCGCCGGGCGCCAGCCAGGCGATGCCGAACTTGCGGCTCGCGGCAAGCTCGGCCTTCGCCTCATCGGCGCTACAGATACGGCCCGTTCGCTGCGCACCGCCGCGGCGCGCCAGATCCGGCAGGCGCTCCAACGCAGCGCGCGCCGTGCCGAAATGATCGACCAGCGAACGGAAGGTGCGCGGTCCGACATTGTCGGAGCGGATCAGCCGCAGGCGGTCGATCCTGTCAGGCTCGGTCAGCTCTACGCTCGGATTGATGGCGTCCACGGTGTCTCCTTGCAGGGACAGCATGGAACAACCTGAGGGCGTCGCGCAACAGTCACCTGCGCTTGCGCGGCCTTGCTGCGATGCTAAAAGCGATCCCAATAAGAAGGATTTTGCCATGATCTCACTCGCCGACCTCCAGCGCCGCATCGAAGCGGGCGAGTTGTCGCCTGACGCCGCCATCGCGCAATCGCACGCGGCCATCGAAGCCAAGGAGAAGGACGTCCACGCCTTCGTCCGCCACGACAAGTCGGCGAAGGCGCAAGGCTCCGGGCCGCTGCGCGGCATTGCGGTCGGGATCAAGGACATCATCGACACCGCCAATATGCCGACCGAGATGGGTTCGGAGATTTATCGTGGCTGGCAGCCGCGCGCTGACGCACCCGTCGTGATGATGCTGAAGCGGGCAGGGGCCACCATCATCGGCAAGACAACCACGACCGCGTTCGCCTCGCGCGATCCGACGCCGACGCGCAATCCGCACAATACAGGCCATTCGCCGGGCGGCTCCTCCTCGGGCTCGGCGGCGGCCGTCGGCGCCGGTATGATCCCGCTGGCGCTGGGCACCCAGACCGGCGGCTCGGTGATCCGGCCCGCCGCCTATTGTGGGACGGCAGCGATCAAGCCGTCGTTCCGGATGCTGCCGACAGTCGGTGTGAAGTGCTACTCATGGGCGCTCGACACCGTCGGCCTGTTCGGCGCCCGGGCGGAGGATCTTGCGCGCGGATTGTTGGCGATGACGGGCCGCACCGAATTTTCGGGCATCGCTCCGGCGAAGTCGCCCCGCATCGGCGTCGTCAGGCAGGAGTTTGCCGGCGCTGTTGAGCCGGCGGCCGAAGAGGGGCTGCTGGCCGCGATCAAGGCGGCCGAGCGCGCCGGTGCCAGCGTGAAGGCCATCGATCTGCCCGAGGCGGTGCAGCAAGCCTGGCGCATCCATCCGATCATCCAGGATTTCGAGGCGCATCGCGCGCTGGCCTGGGAGTTCTCCGAGCGTCATGACGAGATCGCGCCGATGCTGCGCGCCAGTCTCGATGCGACGGTCGGGCTGACGCCGAAGGAATATGACGAGGCGCGCCGGATCAGCCGTCGCGGCCGGCGCGAGCTCGGCGAGCTGTTCGAAGGTGTCGACGTGCTCTTGACCTATTCGGCGCCAGGTACGGCGCCGGCCAAGGAGCTCGCGAGCACCGGCGATCCCCGCTACAACCGGCTCTGGACGCTGATGGGCAATCCTTGCGTCAACGTGCCTGTCCTGAAGGTCGGCGGCCTGCCGATCGGCGTGCAGGTGATCGCCCGCTTCGGCAACGATCCGCTCGCGCTCTCGACGGCGTGGTTCCTCGAGCAGGCGTTGGCGAGTTCAGGCTAGCGCTGGTTCGGAAGAAACAAGGGCCTGAGCGGGCGCTGCGCCGGCCCTTGCATCTTGCCCGAGCCAGCGCTCGGCGGCCTCGCGACCGCTCCGGTGCAGCAGGCGGATGAAGCCGCGGCCGAGATCGGTCGATGAGCGCTGCGCCAGGCCGTCAACGGAGTCTTCTGCCGCGATCCTGGTGAGGCGCAGCGAAGCTGTGGCGCACGACTGCGCCCATTCGATCGCCGCGATCTCGGCATTGAGCGCGGCGTTGGCCGCGATCTGGTCGAGCCTGCGGTCGATCGCGGCGAGCGTAATCGGCACATAGCTGTCGCGCGTCGGCGTGACCTGGACGAGCAGCAGATCCGTCGCCGCCGTTTCCCGGATCACCCGCAGCAGCGGCGGATTGCCGCCGATGCCGCCGTCCCAATAGGCATCGCCGTCGATCTCGACGGCGCAGTGAACCAGCGGCGGACAGGTGGAGGCCAGCGCGACGTCCGCGGTGATGGCGTCGTTGGCGAAGATCTGCTGTTGCCCGTCGCGGATCCGCGTCGCCGCGATCAGCAGCTTCGGGCATCGCGCGTCGCGCAAGATGGAAAAGTCGATGTCGCGCGACAGCGCCTGCCGCAGCGGATCGAGATCGAACGGATCGAACTGCCCGGAACGCAGCGTCGGGCCGAACGCGACCGAGCTTCCCGCCGGCGAAAAGCCGCCGACCAGCATCAGCGAGCGGAACGAGGCCTCGTGCATCAGCCGGACCCAGAACCGGCTCAGCCGGCTGCGGGCGCCTTCGCGTCCGCCTTCGGCAAGACCGCAAGCGAGCAGCAGCGCATTGATGGCGCCGGCGCTGGCGCCGCTGACAGTGTCGATGGCGATGTCAGGCTCTTCCAGCAGCCGCTCCAGCACGCCCCAGGTGAAGGCGGCAAAGGTGCCGCCGCCCTGGAGCGCCAGCGAGAGCTTTCGCGGCGGCCATTGGTCGGAACGCGCCCGTGGCAGCGCGACCGGTGCAGCCTTGGTGACCACGACGACGAGCGGAGCATCGGCTTGCGCGACGGGCTCGGGCTGCGGCACTTGCGGCGAAACGGGCGCGGGGGCGGGCGGCGGCGCATCGGACCAGATATTGATCGCCGAGAGCAGCCGGCTTGCCGCGCTGCCGGAAGCACTGAGCGAACCAACCCCGTCATGCGCGCCGACAATCATCTCGCTCATTCTGAGCAACCGCGTTACGCCGTTTCCTGTGTCAGGATGACAGGCATGGAACCCGTTCGCTACTGTCTGCACCGAGCGGTGCGGAAGTTGCGAACAGGATTTGGCGTATAATGCGGAAGGTGTGCGGCGATATCCGTACTTTTTCCGGCTTCAGATTCTTGTTTGACGCGTTTTCTTGATGCGAACCGGCATCCACTTCGCTCGAAAACGCTCTAGGCCTTCTCGCCGATCCGGCTTTCCTTGCCGGTTTGCAGACGCTTGATGTTCTCGCGATGCGCGTAGAACAAGAGCAGCGTCAGCACCGCTGTCAGCGCCGACAATGCGAGGTGGCCGAACCACCACAGGAACATCGGCGTGATGAATGCCGCCACCAGCGCGGAGAGCGAGGAGTAGCGGGTGGTGACGGCGGTGGCTAGCCAGAGCAGGCAGAACACCACTGCGCCCGGCCAGAACAGGCCAAGCAGGACGCCGATATAGACGGCAACACCCTTGCCGCCCCTGAACTTGAGCCAGACCGGGAAGAGATGGCCGAGGAAGGCGCCGAGCCCGGCCACCATCGCGGCATTGGGGCCCGCGATGTAGCCGGCGATCACGACGGCCACCGTGCCCTTGAGCGCGTCGAACAGCAGGGTGCCTGCGGCAAGGCTCTTGCGTCCCGTACGCAGCACATTGGTGGCGCCGATGCTGCCGGAGCCGATCGAGCGGATATCCTGCGTGCCCGCGAGCCTGGTCAGGACCAGCCCGAACGGAATCGAGCCGAGGAGATAGCCGATGACGAAGGCCAACGGCAAAAATGTTTCAAGCCCCATGGCGGCAGCTCCAAAGGCAGGATCCCCATGTCGAACGATCGCGTATGTCAGACATGCTCGTAGACCGTCCGTCCGCCGACAATGGTGCGCACCACCCGGCCTGTAAAGCGGGCCTCGTCGAACGGGGTGTTCTTGCAGGGCGATTTGAGGTCGGCGGGATCGACCACCCAGGGCGTATCGGGATCGATCACGATGACGTCGGCGGGGCTGCCGGCGCGCAGGGTTCCGCCGGGCAGCCCGAGCAGCTCGGCCGGCCGGGTCGACATCGCCCGGATCAGCGTCTTCAGTTCCAGTTCGCCATTATGCACCAGCCGCAAGCCGGCCGGCAGCATGGTCTCGAGCCCGACGGCGCCGGGCGCCGCTTCCGCGAACGGCAGGCGCTTGACCTCGACGTCCTGCGGATTGTGGTCGGACATGATGACGTCGAGGAGGCCGGAGGCAATCGCCGCCACCAGCGCGCGGCGGTCGTCCTCGGTCCGCAGCGGCGGCGACAGCTTCAGGAAGGATCGATAGGGGCCGATGTCGTTCTCGTTCAGCGCCAGATGGTTGATCGAGACCGAGGCGCTGACCGCGAGCCCGGTATCGCGGGCGCGCTGGAGGATGTCGAGGGAATCGATGCAGGTGAGCGAGGCCGCATGGTAGCGGCCGCCGGTGAGCGCGACCAGGCGCAAATCCCGCTCCAGCATGATGGCTTCGGCGGCGTTCGGAATGCCCATCAGGCCGAGGCGCGTGGCGAACTCGCCCTCGTTCATCACGCCCTCACCGACCAGATCGGGGTCCTCGGTGTGATGCACGATCAGCGCGTCGAAGTCGCGCGCGTAAGTGAGCGCGCGGCGCATCACCAGGGCGTTGGTCACGCTTTTGTCGCCGTCGCTGAAGGCGATCGCGCCGGCCGCCTTCAACAGGCCGAACTCGGTCATCTCCTCGCCATGCATCCCCTTGGTGAGGGCGGCCATGGGCTGGATGTTGACGATCGCGGTGTCGCGGGCGCGGCGCATCACGAAGTCGACGGTTGCCGAATTGTCGATGACGGGAGAGGTGGCCGGCTGGCAGATGATGGTGGTGATGCCGCCCGTCGCGGCGGCCTGGCTCGCGGAGGCAAAGGTCTCGCGGTGGCTGAGGCCGGGCTCGCCGACGAAGGCGCACATGTCGATCAGGCCCGGCGCCACGATCTTGCCGGAGCAGTTGACGATGTCGGTGCCCTCGGGGACCCCGGCCGCGCCGATGCCGCGGCGAGTCTCGCGAATGGCGCCATCGGCGATGAGAACGTCGCCGATGCCGTCGAAATCCCTGGAGGGATCGACGACGCGGGCATTGGCGAGCAGGATGGGGCGGCGGTCGGTCAACATCGGCATCACGCGTTTGGCAGGTTGCGGGCGAGCGCTTCCAGCACGGCCATGCGCACGGCGACGCCCATTTCCACCTGTTCGCGGATCAGGGATTGCGCGCCGTCGGCCACGATCGAGTCGATCTCCACGCCACGGTTCATGGGACCTGGATGCATCACGAGAGCATCCGGCTTGGCGTAGGCGAGCTTCTTCTGGTCGAGCCCGAAATAATGGAAGTATTCCGATGACGAGGGCACGAAGGAGCCGTTCATGCGCTCGCGCTGCAGCCGCAACATCATGACGATGTCGGCGCCCTCAAGGCCCTCGCGCATGTCGCGCGCGACCTCGACGCCCATCCGCTCGATGCCGGGCGGCAGCAGCGTGGAGGGGCCGACGACGCGGACGCGGGCGCCCATGGTGTTGAGCAGGATGATGTTGGAGCGGGCGACGCGCGAATGCAGCACGTCGCCGCAGATGGCGACCACGAGGCCTTCGATCCGGCCCTTGTTGCGGCGGATGGTGAGCGCGTCGAGCAGCGCCTGCGTCGGATGCTCGTGCGCGCCGTCGCCGGCATTGATCACGGAACCGTCAACCTTGCGCGCCAGCAGTTCCACCGCGCCGGAGGCATGATGGCGCACCACCAGGATGTCCGGGTGCATCGCATTCAGCGTCACGGCGGTGTCGATCAGGGTCTCGCCCTTGCGGATCGAGGAGGATGATACCGACATGTTCATGACGTCGGCGCCGAGCCGCTTGCCCGCGAGCTCGAACGAGGACTGAGTCCGGGTGGACGCCTCGAAGAAGAGGTTCACCTGGGTCCGTCCACGCAGGACGGTGCGCTTCTTGTCAACCTGGCGGTTGACCTCGACATATTCTTCGGACAGGTCGAGGAGGCCGGTGATGTCGGCCGCGGAAAGGCCCTCGATGCCCAGCAAATGCCGGTGGCCGAGGACGAAGGTCGATTTCGATGTCATTAAAAGCAGAGCTATAGGGGCGGATGGCGGGGGGAGCAAGGGGCAAAGGCGAGGATGTGAGTTATCCCCTGATCTGTCTCCTGCTCAGTCATTCCGGGATGGCGCGGAAGCAGCAGACCCGGAATCTCGAGATTCCGGGTTCGATGCTTCGCATCGCCCCGGAATGACAGGGGAGAGCGAATGCGCTTTGTCAAGATTTCGATTTCATTTCTCGCGATTGCCTCATTCGCGGCAGCCCACGCCCGACCTCTCCCCGGCGGCTTCGTGTACCTGCGCGACATCGATCCTAGCATCATCCAGGACATCCGCTACGCGACCTCGAATAATTTCGTCGGCCGTCCGCTCGCCGGCTACGGCGCCGGCGAATGCGTGGTGAAGCGCGAGGTCGGGCTGCGGCTGAAGGCGATTCAACAGGAACTGGCCGCGCAGAATCTCTCGCTCAAGATGTTCGACTGCTACCGGCCGGCGCGGGCCTCGCGCGACATGGTGAAGTGGTCGCAGAACGGTCATGAGACGGCGGCCGAGCGGCGCTACAATCCCAAGATTCCGAAGACCGAGCTGTTCCGGCTCGGCTACATTGCGAGCCGCTCGCAGCATTCCACGGGTGCAGCGCTCGATCTCACGCTGGTCGATCTCAAGGCCGACAATTCCGCCAAATACGATCCGTCGACGACCTATGCCGACTGCACGGCGCCGGTCGCGATGCGCGCGCCCGAAGGCAGCGTCGACATGGGCTCGGGCTACGACTGTACCGACGCAAAGGGGCATACCGCTGCACCGTCGATCAACCCGGAGCAACGCACCTGGCGCAAGCGGCTGGTCGCTGCGATGGCCAGGCAAGGCTTTGTGAACTATTCGAAGGAGTGGTGGCATTTTTCCCTGCCGGGAGCAGGCGGGGCAGCCTATGATTTCCCGATCCAGCCGCGGACGAGGTAGAGTTCGATTGAAACCAAAGCAGCCACGAGCGGGGTTACCTCTCCCAAGGGGAGAGGTCGGCGCGAAGCGCCGGGTGAGGGGATCAGGTCCCTCGGTGGAGCGCAATCCCTCACCCGCGCCTCCGGCGCGACCTCTCCCGTCGGGAGAGGTGGCACTGCCCGAGCCGAGATAAAATCGATGGAAACACCATGACCCAGCCGAGCTTTGCGACCCACGACGTCTTCAACCAGTCGCCGCCGTTCGAGGACGTCGACCTGTTCGCGGTGGACCGGCCGCTGGTGGAAGCGGTCAGGGCCAATGGCGGCGCGGCGGCGGAGCGGGAGCTGTCGGAGTTCGGCAAGCAATGGGGCTCGGCGGCGATGGCCGACCGCGGGCGCCTCGCGAACGAGAACACGCCGAAGCTGCGCACCTTCGATGCCAAGGGCAATCGCCGCGACCAGGTCGAGTTTCATCCCGCCTATCACGAGCTGATGGCGCACAGTGCGCATGCGGGCGTGCACAATTCGACCTGGACGGCAGATGGAAGACCCGCTGGCGATGCCGCCGAAGTCATTCGTGCCGCGAAATTCTATATCGCCGCGCAAGTCGAGACCGGCCATCTCTGTCCGATCACGATGACGCGCGCCTCCGTGGGAGCGCTGGCGATGCAGCCTGACCTGCTCGCGCGCGTGATGCCGGTGCTGTCGACGAAGAGCTATGATCCGAGCTTTGCGCCGTGGTGGCAGAAGCGCGGCATGACGATCGGCATGGGCATGACCGAGAAGCAGGGCGGCACCGACGTGCGCGCCAACATGACGCGCGCCGTGCGCGACGGGGACGGCTATCGCATCACCGGTCACAAATGGTTCATGTCGGCGCCGATGTGCGATGCGTTCCTGGTGCTGGCACAGGCAGATGGCGGGCTGACCTGTTTCTTCATGCCGCGCTTTGCGCCGGACGGCTCGGTCAACGCCATCCAGTTCCAGCGGCTGAAGGACAAGCTTGGCAATCGCTCCAATGCCTCGTCCGAGGTCGAGTTCGCCGGCGCTTATGCGCAAGCGGTCGGCGAGGAGGGCAAGGGCATCCGCACCATCATCCAGATGGTGCAGCTGACGCGGCAGGATTGCGCGATTGCGTCCGTCGGCCTGATGCGCTCGGGGCTCGCACATGCGCTGCATCATGCGCGGCACCGCAGCGTGTTCCAGAAGCATCTTGCCGACCAGCCCCTGATGCAGGCCGTGCTGTCGGACATGGCGCTGCATGTCGAGGCCAGTACGGCCCTGGTGATGCGGCTCTGCCGCGCCTTCGACCTTACGCCGCAGGATGCCGCGGAGGCAGCCTATATGCGGCTGCTGACGCCCGCGATCAAATACTGGACCTGCAAGAGCGCTCCGCCATTCCTCTACGAGGCGATGGAGTGCCTCGGCGGCAACGGCTATGTCGAGGACGGCATTCTGGCTCGCCACTATCGCGAGTCGCCGGTCAACGCGATCTGGGAAGGCTCGGGCAACGTGATGTGCCTCGACGTGCTCCGCGCGCTCTCGCGCGAGCCGGAGGCGGCGATGGCGGTGCTGCAAGCGCTGGCGGCCGAGACCAAGGGCCTGCCGGGGGCTGGTGAGGCGGTCGCGTTCATCGGCAAGACCTTCCGCCGCGCCGACGGCGAACGCGTCGCGCGCCTTGCCGTCGAGAAGCTGGCGCTACTTGCTGCGACGGCTGCGCTCAACGGCGTGTCGCCGCACAATGCCGAATTGTTCGCGAGCACGCGTCTCGCGGCCAATCACGCCAGCATGTATGGCGCGGTGGAGCTGGATAGCGGCGAGGTGCGCGCGCTGCTGGAGCGGGCGCTGCCGTGATTGTTGATCCCGTCATTCCGGGGCGGTCCGAAGGACCGAACCCGGAATCTCGAGATTCCGGGTTCGATGCTGCGCATCGCCCCGGAATGACGGTGAATTTCTAACGAAAGCCTCCTGATGGATTCCCTCAATCCCGACCATCCGCCGATCACCGCGGCGCCTGCGGACCTCGCACCACGCGTCTGGAAGTTCTGGGGCACGGCGCTGTGGGGCCTCTTCATCTTCGCCGCGATGTTCGTCGGGCAGATCGGCGCCGTCGTTCTGCTGGCGTCGCAGCGCGGTCTTCCGATGGACCTCCCTTCGCTCCAGCTCATAGGCCGCGAGCCCCAGACGCTCGCGCTGTCGGTCATCACGGGGCTGCCGGCGACGCTTCTTGCGGTTTGGCTCGCCATTCGCATCAAGAAGGCGTCCTTCGTCGACTATCTCGCGCTGCATTGGCCTTCCTGGAAGCAGCTGCTGTTCGGCGCCGTCGGCCTCATCCTGATCGTGCTGGTGTGGGAGACGATGTCGCGCGCGCTGGGGCGCGAGGCGACGCCGGGCTCCATGACCGATCTGTTGAAATCGGGACGCGACAAGGGCGCTGCCCTGTTGCTCCTGTTCGCCTTCAGCGTGGCCGCGCCCATGTCGGAAGAGATTCTGGCGCGAGGCTTCCTCTATCGCGGCTGGTCGGCGAGCTTCCTGCGCGTGCCCGGCGCGATCCTGCTGTCGTCGCTGATCTGGACGGTCGTGCACCTGCAATACGACTTGTACTTCCTCACCGAAGTCCTCGCCATCGGCCTGTGGTTCGGCTACATGCGCTATCGCTCCGACTCGCTCTGGATCACCATCGTGCTCCACGCGCTGAACAATCTGACCGCGGTGGTGCTGACGATGTGGCTGGGGAGCTAGGCCTCGTACTCCGTCATTGCGAGGGCAGCACAGCAACCCAGAATCCTAGGCCAGCGCGATCGCGATCGGCATCGTGATTGCCGCCAGTATCGTCTGCAGCGTGATGATCTGCGCCAGCAACGGCGCGTCGCCGCCCATCTGGCGGGCCAGCACATAGGCGCTGGGCGAGGTCGGCACAGAGGCGCAGATCGCGACGATCGCGAGGCTGTTGCCGGTGATGCCGAACCAGGCCGCGAGCCCCAGCGCGAGCGCAGGCATCAGCACCAGCTTCAGGCCGACGCCGATGGCTGCGCCCAGGCTGGGGCGCAACAGGCCCTTCAGATGCAGGCCCGCGCCGGTCACGAGCAGGCCGATGGCGAGCGAGGACCGGCTCAGCGCGTCCGCCACCTCATGCCAGATTTTCGGCAGCGGCAGGTGCATCAGATTGACGGCAAGGCCGATCGCGCAGGCCCAGATCAGTGGATTCCGGATCACCGTCATGGCGATGACGCGCGGGGATCGCTTCTCCTTTGCGGCGTAGTGGGCGAGCACGGCGACGCTGAACACGTTGACCAGCGGGATGATCGCGACCATGGCCACGGAGGCGAGCGCCAGCCCGAGATCGCCGAACATGTTGGCGGCGATCGACAGCGCAACGAACGTTTGCCAGCGCGTTGCGCCCTGGAAGATCGAGGTGAAGGCGGGGCCATCGATGCCGAGCCGCGACAGGGCCGGCCGCAGCGCGAGACAGAGCAGCGACATCGCGAGCGCCGACAGCAGCAGCGCGCCGCCGACGCCGGCGACCGGCACCCTGGAGAGGTCGGCCTTGACCAGGGTCTGGATCAGCAGCATCGGAAACAGCACGAAATAGGTCAGTTGCTCCAGCCCGTGCCATTGCGTGTCCAGACGCATCAGGCTGTGCCGCAGCACGACGCCGAGCACGATGAGGATGAAGACCGGTAGCAGCGCCGCGATGACGACCGGCATGGATCAGTCCGTCCCCGGCGCCGCGCGCAGATTTGCCAGACGGTCGAGCGCGCCTTGCAGGATGAAGATCGCCGCGTGCTCGTCGATCACCTCGGCGCGCTTGGCGCGGCTGACGTCCATGCCGATCAGCTCGCGCTCGACCGCCGCGGTCGAGAGACGCTCGTCCCAGAGGCCGATGGGGAGCTGGGTCAGTCCGGCGAGATTGCGGGCGAAGGCGCGGGTGGATTGCGCGCGCGGGCCTTCGCTGCCGTCCATGTTGATGGGCAGGCCGAGCACGAAGCCGACCACCTTGCGTTCGGCCGCGATCGCGAGCAGCCGGGCGGCGTCCTGCTTGAACGCCTTGCGGGCGATGGTCTCGACGCCGGTCGCAAGCCGACGATCGGGGTCGGACACGGCAACGCCGATGGTCTTGGTGCCGAGATCGAGCCCGACCAGCGCGCCGCGCACGGGCCAGTGGGTTGCAGCATCGACGAGGGGCAGGATAAGAGCCGGCATGGCGTAGCGCATATCACGCGTCACGCAGCGGAGTGAACCCGGAAGATGGACGTGCTGACATTATTCGGCCTGTTCGCCGTCACGGCGATGCTGATCACCTACGCCCTGGAGGATCGCAGCCACTGGTTCGTGCTGCTGTTCGCCGCGTCCTGCGCGCTCGGCTCGGTCTACGGTTTTCTCCAGGGCGCCTGGCCGTTCGGGCTGGTCGAGGCGATCTGGTCCGTCGTGGCGCTGCGGCGGTGGCACCTGAAGGCGACAGCAAGAAGCGTGTGAGAACGGCCACGCACAAATGCAACGATCATTTGTGGCGAATCTCACACGGGCGACGTTGCAGGCCATGGCATGATGTCGCGTCCTCGGCAGCGCACGTCGATTGACGCTCTGGTTGCGGAGCGATAGAAATATAGTTCTAAGGTAGTGTGGGGCGCATGCCCCGATTTTTAGAAAGATCGGCAGCGACCGGCAGTCCGGTCCGCGCTGCAGCCTTGGCGCAGATTTTCAGGCGCCGACCACGTCCAATACTCGCCCTATATTTTGAGAGGTCACGATGCTCATCAAGCCAAGCCTGATCGCGGGCTCAGAAAGGCGATTCAAGCAAGCCGAGTTCTCACCCGATGCCTTGAACCGAAAACTGGGCGACGGCCCGATCGAGATGACCGTCGAAAAGATGCGCCAGCGCCAGCGCCAGCTCCTGGCCGAGACGCACGACATGCAAGCGGCCGAGATCGGCCTGGAGCGGATCATCCAGGGCAATGATCTCGACAGCATCAATTATCTCGCCAAGGGGACCGCCGCCGCGCGCTCGGTCTGCCGCATTCAGCTCAGGGATCTCAAGTCGAATCTGCTCGGCTATGGCTCCGGCTTTCTGATCGGGCCCGGCCTGCTGCTGACGAACCACCATGTCTTCGGCCGGCCGGCCGACGCAGCCAATTCGATCGCCGATTTCAACTACGAACTGGACGTTTCGGGACAAGAGCGTGCGCCGGTGCGGTTCGGCTTCGAGCCGGGCAGATTCTTCTACACCAATGACCGGCTGGATTTCTCGGTCGTTGCGGTGGCGCCGACCTCGCTGTCGGGCCACGAGGAACTCGAGGATTGGGGATGGCTGCCGCTCAGTGGCGCGCCCGGCAAGGCAGACCCGGGGGAGTATCTCACCATCGTGCAGCATCCCAGCGGGCAGATGAAGCAGGTCTGCGTCCGCGAGAACAAGCTGCTCAAATATGTCGGCGACTTCCTCTGGTACAATACCGATACGACGGCCGGATCGTCGGGGGCGCCGGCGTTCAACCGCTTCTGGCAGGTGGTCGCGCTGCACCACAGCGGTGTTCCCCGGAAGAATGCGCAGGGTCGCACCCTGACCAAGGACGGCAAGGTGTGGAAGCCGTCGATGGACGAATCCTCGATCGACTGGATCGCCAACGAAGGCATCCGGACCAGCGCGATCGTCGCCGATCTCAAGGTTGCCGTCGGCTCTCACCCTCTGATCAGGCCGGTGCTGGACGAGATGGACCCGCCAGGCCGGCACGAAATCGAGAGAGCCTCGCCGTCGCCGGTTGCCGCGACGCCGTACGGCGCCAATGTCTGGGTCGAGCAAACCGTCGATGGCACGTCTCTGGTGGTCCCGATCCGCGTTCCGCTTCCGATGTTCAGGAAGGAGATTCCTCTCACTCCAGCGGCGCCGCTACCGAGCCCGGCGGGAGGTCATGGCAATGGCCGGACGCCGAACGGCGGCACGGACGGCGGCATGCGCAACGGCGGTACGCCACTGATTGTTCCGCCGACCGGCCTGTTGCCTCACATCAGTGCGGGGAACGGCTTGCCGATGGAGGCCGTTCATATCGATCAGAGCACGCTGAAATCGCGTCCCGGCTACAAGGCGAATTTTCTGGGCACCGGCAAGTTCTCGGTCCCCCTGCCGAAGATTCCGGCCGCCCTCAAGTCGAGGATCGCGATGCTCAAGGGCCGCTCCAGGCAATCCGAGCTGAAATATTTCAACTACAGCGTCGTCATGAACAAGCAGCGCAGGCTCGCCTTCTTCAGCTGCGTCAATATCGACGGCGGCAAGCAGCAGGACGTCGGCAAGCGTGAAGGTGATTCCTGGCTGCGCGATCCACGCATCGACGAGGATGCCCAGATCGGCGACGAGTTCTACCGCAAGCAGGCCACTTTCGAGGCGGACCGCAGCAAGAATCCGTTCGATCGCGGTCATCTGGTGCGCCGCCTCGATGCGACCTGGGGCAACACCGTCGCTGCGGCCAAGCAGCATGGCGACGACTCCTTCCATTTCACCAACTGCTCGCCGCAGTTCTTCTCGTTCAACCAGGGCAAGCAGCTCTGGGCAGGACTGGAGGATTACACGCGCGATGTCCTGCTCGAAGGGGAGGAGAAGGGCATCGTCATGAATGGCCCGGTGTTCGATGGGCCGGATGCCGACGGATCCGATCTGCCCAATCCGGCCGGCCGGCCGCACAAGGATCCGAGCTTCGGGGGCGTTCAAATTCCGAAGTATTTCTGGAAGATACTGATCCGCCGCAACGAGGATGACGACGCTCTCAAGGCGGCGGCATTCCTGATGAGCCAGCGGAAGCAGGTGATGGAGATCGACCGAATTCAGGAGGCGGATCTGCTCGAGCGGATGTCCGAGGAGGATGTCAGCGTCTTCCAGGTCTCGATCGCGGATCTGACGAAATTGACCAAGCTCGACTTCGGCAATCTCGCTGACGCGGATTCGCACGAGGCGACCTCGGTCGGCCCGCGGCGGATCGAATCCTACGAGGACATTCGGATCTAAAGCATGATCCGGAAAAGTGCGCAGCGGTTTTCCGAAAAGATCATGCTTAGACAACAACCTGAAGCGCGATGACGATTCATCCTGATCGCATCGCGCTTTAGGGCCTTGTTCTCGGAGTAGCGGAACGAGGGGGGTCCGGGTGAGGGGAGCGGTGTGCTCTGTCGAGACACCGATGACCCTCACCCGGGGCGCTTGCGACGCGGGCCGCGCGTCAGCGGATCGCGATCGGGTTGATCATTGCCTGCACGCCGCCGGTCCAGCGCGGCTGTCCCAGCACGAACAGGAATTCATAGCCCTTGTCCCGGGCGAGCGCGGCCGTGTCCATGTTTTCGAGGATATAGGTCCCGTTCATCGCGAGCAGGATCTGGTGCACCTCGAACACGTTCTTGGATTCGAACGGCAGCACCTCCAGTCCCCAGGTGTCGGCGCCAACGGCGACGACGCCCTTGCCAGTCAGATATTTTGCACCCTCGACGCCGAGCCCGGGCTCGCCGGCCGAATAGCGCTTGTCGTCCTTGCCGAGCAGGCTGAGCCAGCCGGTGTGGAAGATGACGACGTCGCCCTGGCGGATCTCGACGTTCTGCTGCTTGGCGGCTTCCTCGATCTCCTTGACGTTGAAGGCGGTGCCTTCCTTCACCACGTCGGTCTTGAAATAGGCGGCCATGTCGAGCAGGACGCCGCGGGTGACCATCGGCGGCACCTTCTCGATGCCGAGCTTCTTCAGCCCGTTGGGATCGGCGAAGTCGGCGAGCTTGTTGCCGTTGTAATAGACGTGCTCGACGCCGAGATGGCCGAGACCGTCGAGCTGGCTGCCGATGCCGACCCAGGTGTCGAGGATGTCATCGTTGTAGGTGGCCTTGTTCGGACCAAGCCCCGCGCTGCCGGCCTGTCCCGGCTGCACCACCGTGATCTTGTAGGTGCGCGGCGGATAGGCGGGCGTCTGCGACGTGACGGGAATGCCAAGGGGGTAGGTCTTGCCGGTCTTCACCAGTGATGCCGCCTTCAGCACGAGCTCGGGCGTCATGTAGTTGGCGGCGCCGATCTCGTCGTTCGGCCCCCATTTCGATTTGGTCCAGTCCTGTGCGCTTGCAGTTCCTGATATCGCCGACAACACAGCGACACAGCACAACACGAGCGTATTGCGCATCGATAGTCCTCCCGATGTTTTTGCCGATGTTTGGCTTCGTTATGGTTTTGCGCTGGCCAGTCAGTCATCCTAACGTAGAATGATCGCGGGCTTCAAAGTTTTTTGATGTGCTGCGTTGCCGCGGCAGAACACGACGCGGGAGCGCGATGGATTTGTGACGAATTTCGTGGAGTGGAACGCTGCGTCGTGTCAGGCCGCGATGACGTCGTCGTCCTTCTTCAGGCAGTCGGCAAAACCGCTCAGCGCGCTGGTTTGATGGCCCGCGCGGCGGTGGATGAACAGTGTCTCGACGCGCGCGTGCGCCGGGCTCAGAGAGTGGATCGCGATGCTGCCGTTCATCGCGCTGCGCTCGACGACCGCGCGCGGCAGCAACGTTACGCCCATGTCGGCGGCGACGCAGCCGATCATGCCGTCGAGCGTGCCGAGCTCGAAGCGCGCGGCCGACGGCCAGCCGAACTCGACGAACACTTGTTCGAGCCGCTGGCGGTAAGTGCAGCCGGTGCGGAAAACCAGCGCGGTCGGCCCGGACTCCGGCGTTCCTGCGCGCAGCTCGGCCATCGAGGCCCATCGCCGTGCGCTGACCAGCACCAGCTCCTCGCGGAAGGCGCTCGTCGCGACGAGATCGGCATGCGTGATGGGACCCGCGACGAAGGCGCCGTCGAGCGAGCCTTCGAGCACGCCGGTGACGAGGTCGGCCGTCGGCGCGGTACGCAAGGAAAGGCGCACGGCGGGGAAGCGGCGGTGGAAGTCGGCGAGCAGCGGCGGCAGGCGCACGGCCGCCGTCGTCTCCATCGATCCAATCGCAAGCGGTCCTTTCGGTGCGCCATCGTCACGTGCGGCGAGCAAGGCTTCGCGCGACAGAGCCGCCATTCTTTGTGCGTAGGGGAGAAGGCGCTTGCCGGCGCCGGTCAGCGTCATGCCGCGGCTGTGGCGCTCGAATAGCGCCGTGCCGATCTCCGCCTCCAGCGCCTTCACGCGCTGGGTGACGTTCGACTGCACGGTGTTGAGCTCTTCGGCGGCGCGTGTGATGCCGCCAGTGCGGGCGACGGCCGCGAAGGTCTGGAGATCGCTGAGTTCCATAGCGTCGTTTCGCTTTCGAGATGGCAGCGTTCGCAACAATTCATTTCTGGAGAATGCTAGACCCGCTTAGTCTCGCTGTCCAGATCGGGGAGGAGCCATGCCGATGACGACGTCGCTGACCACGCTGCTGGAGATCGAGCATCCGATCTTGCTGGCGCCGATGGATGTCGTCGCCGGCAGCCGCCTGGTCGCGGCAGTGAGCCGCGCCGGCGGGTTCGGCATTCTCGGCGGTGGCTATGGCGAGCGAGCGTGGCTGGAGCAGGAGACTGCGAAGCTCGCCGAACTGCGTGCGCCGTTCGGGATCGGCTTCATCACGTGGAGCCTCGCCAAGCGGCCCGAGCTGCTCGACATCGCACTCGGCGCAAAGCCATCGGCGATCATGCTGTCGTTCGGCGATCCCGCGCCGTTCGCGACCAGGATCAAGTCCGCCGGCGCACGCCTGATCTGCCAGGTGCAGGACGAGGCGATGGCGCGACAGGCGCTCGATGCCGGCGCCGATATCCTGGTCGCGCAGGGGACGGAGGCGGGTGGTCATGGCGCCTCGCGCACCACCGTCGATCTCGTACCGGCGATCGTCGATCTCGTTGCGGGTCGTGCTCCCGTGGTGGCGGCCGGCGGCATCGCCGACGGGCGCGGGCTCGCCGCCATGATGATGCTGGGCGCAAGCGGCGTGCTGCTCGGCACGCGCTTCTATGCGAGCCGGGAGGCGGACGGTCCGGAGGAGGCGAAGCGGCGCATCTGTGCGGCGAACAGCGGCTCGACCGTGCGCGGCATCATCTTCGATCTCTCCCGCAACAATGTCTGGCCGGCACCGTTCACGGGACGGTGTCTGGTCAACGACCATGCCCGGCGCTGGATCGGGCGCGAGGTCGAGCTGATGCAGAATGTTGCCGCAGTCGCGGCGGACTATGCGGCGGCAAAGGCCGCCGGCGATTTCGACATCGCGGCCGTGATCGCGGGCGAGGCCGTGGGGCTGATTCATGATATCCCACCGGCGGCCGAGATCGTCGAACGGATGGCGGCCGAAGCGGAGCAATTGCTGGACGGGCGGCGCAACTCGGTGACAGCGGTACGGAATTCCTCACCCTCTAGGGGAGGGTAGAGGACCAATGCGAGAGAGCAACCATGTGGCCTGACCGTCGACTGATCGACCTCTTCAAGACCGAATTCCCGATCGTGCTGGCGCCGATGGCGGGGGCGATGGATGTGGAGCTGGTGATTGCAGCCGCGCAAGGCGGGGCACTGGGCTCGCTGCCTTGCGCGATGATCTCGGCCGAGAAAGCGCGCGAGCAGGTCGGTCTCATCCGCCAGCGCGTGAAGGCGCCGGTCAACATGAACTTCTTCGGCCACAGGCCGGTCGAGCTGACGGCCGAGGCTGAAGCGCGCTGGAAGCAGCGTCTCGCGAGCTATTACACCGAGCATGGTCTCGATCCGGCGGCGCCGATCGCTGCGGCGAACCGCGCGCCGTTCGACGCGGCGTTCTGCGAGGTTGTCGAGGAGCTGAAGCCGGAGGTCGTCAGCTTCCATTTCGGCCTGCCGGAACAGGCGCTGCTCAAGCGGGTCAAGGCGGCCGGCTGCCTCGTCATCTCGTCCGCCACGACGGTGAAGGAAGCGGTCTGGCTGGAAGAGCGCGGCGTCGACGCGGTGATCGCGCAAGGCGCCGAGGCGGGCGGTCATCGCGGCATGTTCCTGACCGACAGGATCGCAGAACAGCCCGGCACTTTCGCGCTGGTGCCGCAGGTCGCCGATGCCGTGAAGGTGCCGGTGATCGCGGCGGGCGGCATCGCCGACGGGCGCGGCATTGCCGCGGCCTTCGCGCTCGGCGCATCCGGCGTGCAGATCGGCAGCGCTTACCTGCGCTGTCCGGAATCCAAGGTCAGCGCGGGCGGCCGCAAGGCGCTCGCTGAAGCGCGGGACGATTCCACCGTCATCACCAACGTCATGACCGGCCGGCCGGCACGCGGCGTCCTGAACCGCCTGATGCGCGAGGCCGGCCCGGTCTCGCCGGATGCGCCGCCGTTTCCCCATGCCGCGACCGCGCTGGGGCCGCTCAAGGCCGCTGCCGAAAAGCAGGGCAGGGTGGATTTCACCAATCTCTGGGCGGGACAGGCCATTGCGCTGGGCCGCGAGGTCCCCGCCGCCGAGTTGACCCGCGATCTGGCCAAATCGGCCGTGGCTCGCCTGAAAGCGCTGGCCGGATAAGCCTCCAGGTTATTGTTTGCGCATGATCTTTTCGGAAAACCGCTTCACACTTTTCCGGATCATGCGCTAGCGCCGGTTGCGGCGCAAAAGCGGCCTCTGCTATACGGCACATGGGTTTTGCCGTGAGAGGCCTTATATAATGTCCGTCGACGCCGCTACCGTCCGCCGCATCGCGCATCTGGCGCGCATTGCGGTTTCCGAGGACGAGGTTCCGCATCTGCAGGGCGAGCTCAACGCCATGCTCGCTTTCGTCGAGCAGCTCTCGGAGGTCAATGTCGAGGGCGTGGAGCCGATGACCTCGGTCACCCCGATGCAGATGAAGAAGCGGCAGGACGTGGTCAATGACGGCGAGATCGCCGACGATATCGTTGCCAATGCGCCCGCGACCGAAGGCCATTTCTTCCTGGTGCCCAAGGTCGTCGAATAGAATGGCGTTTTCGAGCGAAGCGGAAGCGGTTCGCGCGAAGACAACGCGTCAAATCAAAGAGTCTTAGGACGTGGTCCGATGTGTCTGCTTTGCGACGATGAAAAGGCCTATCAGGCCTACATGAATTACCTCGACAAGATGGAGCGGCAGGGCAAGGCTGCCGACCCCAATGTCGCCGTCAATGCCGTGCTCGACGAGATCGAGGCCGCTGCGAAAGCCGCCGCCAGAAAAGACGACCCGGCCAACGACAAGACCCTGTCTCCGTTCTTCTGCAGCCCGATCAATAAATGACCAATTTGACATCGCTGACGCTCGCCGAGGCCCGCAAGGGTCTCGCCGACAAGACTTTCACGTCGCTCGAGCTGACCGACGCGCATCTGAGCGCGATCGAGGCCGCGCGCGTGCTCAATGCCTTCGTGATGGAGACGCCCGACCAGGCGCGCGCGATGGCGCGCGCGGCGGACAGCAAGATCGCCAAGGGCGATGCCGGCCCGCTCGCCGGCATTCCGCTCGGCATCAAGGATCTGTTCGCGACCAAGGGCGTGCGCACCACGGCGTGCTCGAAGATCCTCGGCAATTTCGTGCCGACCTACGAGTCCACCGTCACCTCGCAGCTCTGGCGCGACGGCGCCGTGATGCTCGGCAAGCTCAACAACGACGAGTTCGCGATGGGTTCGTCGAACGAGACCTCCTGCTTCGGGCCCGTCGGCAATCCCTGGCGGCGCGACGGCAGCAACACCACGCTGGTGCCGGGCGGCTCGTCCGGCGGTTCGGCTTCGGCCGTCGCCGCGCTGCTGTGCATGGGCGCGACCGCGACCGACACCGGCGGCTCGATCCGCCAGCCGGCGGCGTTCACCGCGACCGTCGGCATTAAGCCGACCTATGGCCGCTGCTCGCGCTGGGGCATCGTCGCCTTTGCCTCCTCGCTCGACCAGGCCGGTCCGATCGCACGCAGCGTCCGCGATGCCGCGATGCTGCTGCGCTCGATGGCGGGCCATGACCCCAAGGACACGACCTCGGTCGACATTCCCGTGCCGGACTACGAGACCGCGATCGGCAAGTCCGTGAAGGGCATGAAGATCGGCATTCCCAGGGAGTATCGGCTCGACGGCATGCCGGCCGAGATCGAGAAGCTGTGGCAAGCAGGCGCGGACTGGCTCAGGAGCGCCGGCGCCGAGCTCGTCGAGGTCTCGCTGCCGCACACCAAATATGCGCTGCCGGCCTATTACATCGTGGCGCCGGCGGAGGCCTCCTCCAACCTCGCGCGCTATGACGGCGTGCGCTACGGCCTGCGCGAGCCGGGCAGGAACATCATCGAGCTCTACGAGAACACCCGTGCCGAAGGCTTTGGCGCCGAGGTGAAGCGCCGCGTCATGATCGGCACCTATGTGCTCTCGGCTGGCTATTACGACGCCTATTATCTGCGCGCGCAAAAAGTGCGGACGCTGATCAAGAAGGATTTCGAGGATTGCTTCGCGAAAGGCGTCGACGCGATCCTCACCCCCGCGACGCCGTCGGCGGCCTTCGGCATCGGCGAGAAGGGCGGCGCCGATCCGGTCGAGATGTATCTCAACGACATCTTCACGGTGACCGTAAACATGGCGGGCCTCCCGGGCATCGCCGTGCCCGCCGGCAAGGACGCGCAGGGCCTGCCGCTCGGCCTGCAACTGATCGGCCGTCCGTTCGACGAGGAGACGCTGTTCTCGCTCGGCGAGGTGATCGAGCAGGCTGCCGGCCGCTTCACGCCCGAGAGGTGGTGGTGAATGTCGCGGCCTTCATCGCGAGCCTCGGCGGCGCGGCGCCGGCGCCGGATCTGAACGCGCCGCTCGCCGGCCTCTGGTGGGCCGCGAAGGGGGACTGGGACCGCGCCCACAAGATCGTTCAGGACGAGAGCAGCCGTGATGCGGCCTGGGTGCACGCCTATCTGCACCGCGCCGAAGGCGATCTCGGCAATGCCGGCTACTGGTATCGCCAGGCCGGCCAGCCGGCGGCAAAGGATTCATTACAGGCGGAGTGGGAGCGGATCGCTGCCACGCTGCTCGGGAGCAGGACATGAGCACGGCCACGCACAAGCTTCTCAAGGGCGCAACCGGTGACTGGGAGATGGTCATCGGCATGGAGATCCATGCCCAGGTGACCTCGAACTCGAAGCTGTTCTCGGGCGCCTCGACGGCATTCGGCGGCGAGCCGAACACGCACGTGTCGCTGGTCGATGCGGCGATGCCGGGCATGCTGCCCGTGATCAACGAGGAGTGCGTCAGGCAGGCTGTCCGAACCGGGCTCGGTCTGAACGCCAGGATCAATCTGCGTTCGGTGTTCGACCGGAAGAACTATTTCTATCCGGACTCGCCGCAGGGCTACCAGATCAGCCAGTACAAATCGCCGGTCGTCGGCGAAGGCGAGGTGCTGGTCGAGCTCGACGGCGGCCGCAGCGTCACCGTCGGCATCGAGCGGCTGCATCTGGAGCAGGACGCCGGCAAGTTGCTGCACGACCGGTCGCCGACCTTGTCCAATGTCGATCTCAACCGCTGCGGCGTGGCGCTGATGGAGATCGTGTCAAAGCCGGACATCCGCGACGCGGAGCAGGCCAAGGCCTATGTGACCAAGCTGCGCTCGATCCTGCGCTATCTCGGCACCTGCGACGGTGACATGGAGAAGGGATCCTTGCGCGCAGACGTCAACGTCTCGGTGCGCAAGCCGGGCGGGCCGCTCGGCACCCGCTGCGAGATCAAGAACATGAACTCGATCAACTTCATCGGCCAGGCGATCGAGTACGAGGCGCGGCGGCAGATCGAGATCCTCGAGGACGGCGGCCAGATCGACCAGGAAACGCGGCTCTATGACCCCAACAAGGGCGAGACGCGTTCGATGCGGTCCAAGGAAGAGGCGCACGACTACCGCTACTTCCCCGATCCCGACCTGCTGCCGCTGGAGTTCGGCCAGGAGTTCGTCGACGCGCTGAAGGCTGAGCTGCCGGAGCTGCCGGACCAGAAGAAGACCCGCTTCGTCGCCGACTTCGGCCTGTCGGCTTACGACGCGAGCGTGCTGGTCGCCGAGCGCGAGAGCGCGGTGTTCTACGAGACGGTGCTCGACAAGATCGCCAATCGCGCCCGCGACGGCAAGATGGCGGCGAACTGGGTGATCAACGAGCTGTTCGGCCGTCTCAACAAGGAAGGCCGGGATATTACGGGCTCTCCGGTCAATGCGGAGCAGCTGGCAGCGATCATCGACCTGATCGGCGAGGGCACGATCTCCGGCAAGATCGCCAAGGATCTGTTCGAGATCGTCTGGCAGGAAGGCGGCGATCCCCGCGCGCTGGTCGAAAGCCGCGGCATGAAGCAGGTGACGGATCTTTCGGCGATCGAGAAGGTGGTCGACGACATCATCGCGGCCAATCCCGACAAGGCCGCGCAGGTCAAGGACAAGCCGCAGTCGCTCGGCTGGTTCGTCGGTCAGGTGATGAAGGCGTCCGGCGGCAAGGCCAACCCGCAGAGCGTCAACGACCTGCTCAAGTCCAAGCTCGGCCTCTAGCCTCGCGCGTTCGAACGAGGTGACGGACACGCTTCGTCACCTCGCTTTCGGTTCTCGCTGCGACGTTCGCGCGCATCCTCGGCAGCAAACTTCATCCCGATCGACAGCGTCGCGGCGACCGAATCGCCGGTGCGCGATTCGCGCAAAACGGTGACTTGCACGCGCTCCGGCGAGCGTTCGCGCCGTTAACGAAGAAAATTTTTTCGTTGCCAAAAGTCGCGACTCAGAGTCCGCGAAGCGCCTCTGCGAGGTGATCGGGGGAATGGCGGTGCGCATCGTCGCGTCGATCGCGCGCGATGTGCGCGTGCAGAAAAATACTTGCTGCATAGTGTTTTCCTGCAATCGCATCTGTCGCGAACATCGACGATGCGCCTGTTCTCCGTGATCGCAGGTGCAGGTCGTGCGGTGCGTTTGCGTCGCGCTCGCCAAGCGCAGGCGCGTTGCGCCGTCAACACTTCTTTAAGCGAGAAGCTGTTTTTTTCTTCGTGTTGGTGTATTCGGGATGAAGTGCATTCGATCCCCGAGTGCACGCAGCGATTAAAGCCATCTCACACATCGGAGGGCAACATGGCCAAGAAAGCGAAGAAGGCGAAGGCGAAGAAGGCGAAGAGCGCAGTGAAGAAGACTGCGAAGAAGACCCGCAAGGTCGCCAAGAAGAAGAAGTAACTTCGCTTCTGAAGTTGCCGGCTCCAGATAGCCGGCACGTCATCAGCGCCTCCTAGAGGGTTCTGGTCGACGATAGAGGGTGTCGGCGAGACATCAGGTCAACGGTCGGACCGTTCTCTTTCGCGGTCCGGCAGAAGAAACGAGTTTTCTTCGTTCGGTGCGGTTCTCCTCAAGGGCTCCGCAATTTCACGAGAGGCCTTCGGGCCCAAGTGGAATCTGGTCCTGACGTGTTCGCCGACGCCCTCGTTCTCCTGAGGCCGGGGTATTGCCGGCATTCCTTTTCCCCCACACATTGCTGATCTGACCGCGACGCGGCCGCGCTGCCATCGAGCAGGCGTAGGGCTGCGCGCATGTCGTCGGGTGCCTGCCGCAGTCCGCGGGTTGTTCCACGTGTGCGGTGTCATTGCCTGGCCTCGACCCGGCGATCCAGTACGCCGCAGCTTCTCGGCGGATCACTGCTGCTTCCGGGATAGGGTCACCCGCCTGCCGCCTTCGCTGAAGCTTCGGCGGCCTGAGACCGCATGGCCCGGCGAAGCCTTGGCGTAGCCGGGTTGCGGGTGACGACAGAGGGTGGGGCGGCACATGAGACGCGCCACCGTGCGCGATGGTTATCGATGTCCCAAGATCCCAGGGTAAACCGAATCTGACGAATTGCAGAAGTGCCTGCAAATCAGGGACTTTCTGAATTTCGCGGACGCGCCTCGCGCGCTCGCGTTTACGTCTGCTTCATCGCGATACTTAAACTGCCATTCAAATTTGCCCGCCATCATCGCCTCCAACAAGCCGGCAAACGGCATGGGGAAGAGTTGAGCAGTTGTTTGGACGGGAGCCGCGCTCGGTGGAGCGAGACGGCACAAGAATAAAGGGGATGCGTGATGTTTCAGGGTACCTTCGATCTGGAGACGGCAACGCCGATCGACGCGAGCGCGCTGTCGGACGTGCTGTTCGAGCGCGGGATCTATTGGGCGAGCGGCCGCTCCGGGATCGTCGATCTCGTCGCCGCGCACAAATGGTTCAACCTCGCCGCGTTGAAGGGCCGCAAGGACGCCGTGGCGCTGCGCCAGGAAGTCGCCGGGCAGATGTCGGATGCCGAGATCTCGGTGGCCCAGCGCGAGGCGAGGGCCTGGGTCTCTGCGCACTGAGATGAGAAACGCGTCTGACCCGTGGTTGCACGGGTGGGCCCGGTTGCGCTGAATCAAGCTTCCTCGTCGTGCCGCCGCATAAGACCGGACGGCATGGGTGACCAAGACACGAATGGGCGATGGCTTCCGATTCAGATCGCTCCCGACGAGTGCGATCTGGAACTCGGGCGTCTGCACAAGACGGGAATTGCGCCCTGGTCATTTCCGTGCCGGCGCAAGGGCGGCGTCTGGTTCAATGTCTGGGCCGGCGAGGCTGTGCTGATATCGCCCTCGCATTGGCGGATATGGCGATCCGGTATCTAGGTGCGCGCACACATATATAAGGAGCACGCGAATCGGGCCGAGCTCGCTGTGCTCATCCTGGCGCAGGCTTTTGTGCCGGCTTCGCGATCGCTTTCAGCTGAAGGAACGCAGAGACCTTGATTGATTCTGCTGCTGGGTGGCGGAGAGGGAGGGATTCGAACCCTCGATACAGCTTGAGACCGTATGACGCTTTAGCAAAGCGTTGCCTTCAGCCACTCGGCCACCTCTCCGGTGCGAGCCTTATGCCTCTAATTACTTGGGCCGGTCAATTTGGAAGCGAGTGTTTTCGCTCGAATATTCCCAGTGATTTTCCAGGCCAGGCGGGCCTTGTTCTCGGGGCGAGAGTGTGGCGCCGGGAGAACGGACGCAAGGCTGGAACATAATCCCGCCTCTATAAAGAGTGTTTGCCGGCTACATTAGGCGCAGCAGTGGCCCTGCCTGCATCAAACTGGCTGCTGCGGAGGCGGTTGACCCCCTCATTGAGTCTCCTTTCTGATTCCACGATTCGAGCCCGTCAAAAGCCCTTCCAGGCCGAGGTCTCGGCTGGGCGCCTCATGTGGGGAATTCTGAAGGCAAATGGAACCGTCTAAAAAATATAAGTAAATACAATGCGTTGCGAGGGCGGTTCGATCACATCCGCGTGTTATTTGTGCAACACCCTTCGGAAAACACGCTTCATCGGCCCGCTTCGGAGCGTTCTGTTGTTGTGTGTGCAAGGGCGTTCGGTAATTGTGACTGAGCGACGGAGGGGGGCATCCCGAGGTCGTCCCGTTTAGGTCTTTCGCTTAAGTCCCTCGCGTTCATGCGGGTGTGTCCGAAGGCGCGAAGGGGCCCAGAGCGGTGATTTAGAGGGGGTTGGGGAAATTGGCCGTCCGGTCAGTGACCATCCCTGAAGAGCAACTTGGAGGTTTAACATGAAGTTGGTTAAGAGCCTTTTGCTCGGCTCAGCGGCGGGTCTTATCGCCGTGGGCGGAGCGCAGGCAGCCGATCTGCCCGTGAAGGCCAAGGCGGTCGAATACGTGAAGATCTGCTCCCTGTACGGAGCCGGATTCTACTACATCCCGGGCACGGACACTTGCATCAAGCTGGGTGGTTATCTGCGCGCTGAAGTCGCGCTGGGCACCAACAGCGTCTACAACGGCGCGTTCAGCGGCGCTGCTGGCGCTCACAACCGCCTCAGCAACTACTACACCATGCGGGCTCGTGAAGATCTCAACATCGATACCCGCACCGCGACCGAATACGGCGTGGTCCGCACGTTCTTCGATGCGACCTTCTCGTGGACGACCGGCGGTTACACCGGTGGCGGTACGACCGCGTACGACTCGGCTCCCGCGGGTACCTCGGGCAGCGGCTCGGTGGCCGGTGGTGCGCTTGGCGTGTACTACGCCTTCATCCAGTTCGCTGGCTTCACGATGGGTAAGGCGGTCTCCCAGTTCTCCGCTCCCTGGACCAACTATCCCGGCAACAACTTCGACGGTCTCGTCGGCGGCGGTGGCACGGTTACCGGCGTCAACCAGTTCACCTACACCGCTGACTTCGGTCAGGGCATCACGGCGTCGTTCTCGGCGCAGGATCAGGTCCAGTACTATCAGGCTGGTATCAACAACCTCGCTGTGCCGGGCACCTTCGGCTACGGCACCAACGATACCGCCGGCTCGCGCTCGCCGGACCTCGTTGCCATGGTTCGCGTCGACCAGGCTTGGGGTCTGTTCCAGGCGTCGGTTGCGGCTCATGAGAACCATGCGGGCTACTACGGCGCCACCGAAGTCACCGGTCATCCCGGCGACAAGTGGGGTTGGGCGGCTCAGCTGGCTTTGTCGATCAAGAACATCCCGACCGGTGCGGGTGACACGATCAACATCCAGGGCGTCTACACCGACGGTGCGACCCGTTACAACATCCAGGACCTCGCCGGTGGCGCGGGTGCTTGGACGAGCTACGGCAGCACGGGCTTGGCCGGTGCGTATCAGAGCCTCGGCATTGCCTTCGCGCCTGACGCGGTGTTCGTGACCGGTGGTGGCCTGGAGCTGGTCCAGACCTGGGGTATGCGCGGTGCGTACACCCACAACTGGGATCCGTACTGGAACACGGCTATCTACGGTGCGTACGCTGGAGTTCGCTACAGCGGCGCAGCGAAGACCGCGATGTGCGGCGTGGGTGGCACCATCTCGGTTGCTCTCGGCATTGCCTCGACTTCCTGTAACCCCGACTACAACATCGCTCAGCTGGGTCTCATCACCCGCTGGACCCCGGTCAAGAACCTGACCTTCTCGGCCGACTTCAACTGGACCCATCTGGACCAGAAGTACGCAGCTGGAACGGTCACCGCTGCTGGCGCCAGTGCGGCCTTGGCTAAGCCTGTCGCGGCCTACGAGCTCAAGGATCAGGACTCGTTCACCCTGCTCCTCCGCGCTCAGCGCAACTGGTAAGTTCGGTCTAACGACCTGACAGAGAACCCCGGCGGGCAACCGCCGGGGTTTTTCTTTTGCCGGCCGTGCTGATTCTCGCGTCGCGCGTTGGGCCGAGCTGGTGCGCCGCTCTGCGTTGATTTCGTCGTTCTTTGCTGCGACCTGATGGAAGTCACTGTGCAGGGTGCGCGCTGCAAGCTGTCTCCGGCCGAGGCACGCAGCGAAGGCCTGCCGGGGCCCGGCCCAGCCGTAAAAACGCCCCGACGATGTGGCCCTTGCCGCAGGAGCGATCACGCCTTCATCTTCCAGCCGCGGCACCGGTGAACGTGCCGACCAGGCCGCAACCGTCGCAGCGCTCGCGGTGCGGGTCGAAAGGGCTCGCTGAGGATCGTGGTCGGTCGCCGGCTATGCCTCGGCGACGCAGGTCCTGACGAGGGCGGCGCTCGCCCTCATGCTCGGCCGCAAATCGGAACGGGGCAGCGTCACTCGACGCTTCCGACGCCCCGTCGTAGGTCAGCCTCGATCTGTAACCGCGTGCCGCCCCCGAAACGGGCGCGGTAGACCTGAAGGTTCTCCATGATCCGCTGCACGTAGTTGCGCGTCTCGGAGAACGGAATCAGCTCGACCCAGTCGACCGCGTCGACCTTCGGGTCGCGCGGATCGCCGTAACGCCCGACCCACTTCCTCACGCTGCCGCGGCCGGCATTGTAGGCGGCGAAGGTCATGATGTAGGAGCCGCGATAATCCTCGAGCAATCCGCCGAGCTCGGCCGAGCCGAGCGTGGCGTTGTAGACCGAATCGTTCTTCAGCCGCCCCAGGTCGTAGATTGCGCCGTGGCGCTTGCAGACATAGCGGGCGGCGTCCGGCGTCACCTGCATCAGTCCATAGGCCTGCGCCGGTGAAACCACACGCGGATTGAACGCGCTCTCCTGTCGCGCGATCGCATAAACGATGCTGCGCTCGACCTCGGGGCCGATCGGCGTGAACTGCGGAATGCCGTTGACCGGGTAGGCATAGAAGTCGAACGGCAGGCCGCGATTGAGCGCGGCTTTGCCGAGCAGCAGCATGCCGCGCGCGTCGCTGTGGCGCTGGGCGAGCTCGCCAAGGCCGGCAAGCACTTCGGGATCGCCGTTCTCGCCCATGTCGGCGAGCATGGGCACCGCGAACTCGCGCTCGTCGAGCTCGTAGAGCAGTTGCGCAGCGCGCACGATCTCCAGCCGCCCGGCGCCGCGCCCGCGCGGCTGGCTGTTGAGCTCGATCTGCGGCAGGCCGAGTTTGGCTCGGGCGAGCTGGCCGTAATAGCTGGTCGACTGCTCGGCCGCGCGGGCATAGGCGTTGCGCGCCTCCTGCTGGCGGCCCAAAGCTTCCGCGGCGCGGCCCTGCCAGTAGCCGGCCCGCGCCAGCGCGGTCGGATTGACGCTGCCGACGCCGATGCGGGCAAAATGCTGGGTGGCGGTCGCGGGGTCGTTGAGGAATCGCAGCGCGATCCACCCGGCGGTGAACTCCTGCTCGGTCTTGTAGATGTCGCGCGAGGGCAGGGCGGCATCGCGCGCGATCAGATAGGCCGTGCGGAATTCCTCGGTGTCGATCATCTTGCGCGCCAGGAGGCGCCGCTCGATCCACCATTCGTCGAGATTGTGGAGGCGGCCCGGATCCTTCGGCGCCGACAGCATCAGCTGGGCAGCCTCGGCGAACTTCTCCTCGCGGCGCAGGATCTGGATCTTGCTGAAGATGAAGCCGGGGTCATTGTGCAGCTCGCGCGGTACCGCGTCGAGCAGCGCCCGCGCGTTCGGCGCTTTCTTCACGGCGGCGATGCGGGCCCTGGCGAGCGCGACATAGCCGGCGCCGAGGCGCTTTGCGGCGCGGAGCGCCGCCTCGGTCTCGCTGCCGTAAAGCAGGGTATCCATCCGCGCTTTCTGGTCGCCCGCCGTCAGCAGGGCACCGAACTGGTCGAGCGCGTTGTTCTCGGTGTCCTCCGACATAGGATCGCTGCGCCAGGCCTCGCGCACCAGCCGCTCGGCATTGGCGCGGTCGCCGCGCGCCAGCATCGCCTTGGCGAGCGTGAAGCGGCCCTTGGCGGAGATCGGAGACTCGTTCTCGAACCACGACCACGCGACCGAATCGTCGCGCCTGTCGTCCCACATCGCGGCCTCGAGGCGCCGGCGCAGGAAGGTCTGCGATGGCCAGCTCGGATTGGCGGAGAGGAAGGCCCGGTAGCGTTCCACGGTCGCGCCGTTGTCCTCGCTGCGCAGGATGATCCATTCGGCGAGCTTTCGCGCGACCGGATCCGAAATGCCGGCCGCGGCATTGGTGGCATCGCCGGCCTTGCGCTTGCGTACGAGCTCGATGACGCTCTCCAGCGTGTCCTTGTCGGCTTGCGACGTCGACGATGTCGCCGCGACCGCGGCCGGGATAACCGGCTTGCGCGGCGCCGCATGCTGGCGGGTCGCAGGGGCCAGCACGGGAGCTGCGACCGGTCTGGCGGCGGCCGGGGCGGTGGGCCTGACGGTGGCCGTCACGGGTGCGGTTTTTGCGGGCGACCCGTTGCTCGTCGGGTGTGATTTTGGCGAGGGCGCTGCTGCTGCGGGTTTCGGCTTGTCCTTCGCGGGTTCCCGACCGGCAGCATCCTTGGCTGGCGTCTTGGCGGCTTCCTTGGCCGGTGTGCCAGCCGTACCCTTGCCCTTCGCTGCCTCCTTGCCGGTTCCCTTGACTGTACCTTTGGCCGTTTCCTTCGCTGTTTCCTTGGTCGAGCCCTTGACCGGTCCTTTCGCGGCGTCCTTGGCCGCTGGCTTCGCGGTCTCCTTGCCTGTCTCCTTGGCGGTCTCCGCGGCCGTCTCATTGGACTTGGCGAGGGCGGCGCAACCCAGCGACAGCCCTGCCGTCAGGCACACGGCCAGACCGGTGGATCGCCATGCGGCACGAGCAAAGGAGGTCACGGCGTTTCGTCGCCCCGAATCAGTGAAGTGGCTCAAGACCTAGCTAAGTTTGATTGAATATGCGGACAAAATACCAACAGCCGCTTACCTCGGGCCGATTTGCACCATCACCGCGGCAAAATCGCGGCCTAAACGTTGCCCTCACCCAGAAGCGGGCCTTTTACCGGCAGGATAGACCCGATATGAATGGGGCTTGCTCAAGAGATAGCCGCGTACGGAGGAAGTCCATGGCAGCCAAGACGAAATTCCGGGGGTCTTTCACCGCCTTGGTCACGCCGTTCAAGAACGGCTCGCTGGACGAGGCGGCGTTCCGATCCCTGGTCAATTGGCAGATTTCGGAGGGGACCAATGGCTTGGTCCCGGTCGGCACCACCGGCGAGAGCCCGACGCTCAGCCATGACGAGCACAAGAAGGTCGTCGAATGGTGCATCGCTGAAGCCAAGGGGCGTGTGCCGATCATCGCGGGTGCCGGCTCCAACTCGACCAAGGAGGCTGTCGAGCTCTCCCAGCACGCCGAAAAGGCGGGTGCGGACGCCGTGTTGATCGTCACGCCCTACTACAACAAGCCGACCCAGGAAGGGATGTACCAGCACTTCAAGGCGATCAACGATGCGATCGGGATTCCGATCATCATCTACAACATCCCGCCGCGCTCAGTGATCGACATGTCGGTCGACACCATGAAGCGGCTGTGGGAGCTGAAGAACATCGCCGGCGTCAAGGACGCCACCGCCAGCATGGTTCGCGTGTCGCAGCAGCGCGCGGCGATGGGCGAGGATTTCAACCAGCTCTCGGGCGAGGACGCCACCATCATCGGCTACATGGCCCATGGCGGCCATGGCTGCATCTCGGTGACCTCGAACGTCGCGCCGCGCCTGTGCTCGGATTTCCACGCCGCCTGGCAGAAGGGCGACACCAAGGCGGCGCTCGCGATCCACGACAAGCTGATGCCGCTGCACAACAACCTCTTCATCGAGAGCAATCCGGCGCCGATCAAGTACGCGATGTCGCTGCTCGGCAAGCTGGACGAGACGCTGCGGCTGCCGATGGTGCCGGTCTCCGAGCCGACCCGCGTTGCCGTGCGCAGCGCGATGGTGCACGCGGGTCTGATCAACTGAGGCGTTAGCTTTTCCGGGGGAGCGTTTCATGAGCGCGGTCGAGGAAAAGGGCAGGCGGATGCTCAAGGAGTTCCGCGAGTTCGCCATGAAAGGCAACGTCGTCGACCTCGCGGTCGGCGTCATCATCGGTGCAGCCTTCGGCGGCATCGTCAATTCGCTGGTCGGCGACGTGATCATGCCGATCATCGGTGCCGTCACCGGCGGCCTCGACTTCTCGAATTACTTCACCCCCTTGTCGGCGAAGGTCACAGCCACCAACTTAGCTGATGCGAAAAAGCAAGGCGCCGTGCTGGCTTGGGGCAGCTTTCTCACGCTGACGATCAACTTCATGATCATTGCCTTCGTGCTGTTCCTGGTGATCCGCGCCATCAACACGCTGAAGCGCAGGGAAGAGGCGGCGCCGGCCGCTCCGCCGAAGCCGTCGGCCGAGGTCGAACTGCTGACCGAGATCCGCGATCTCCTCAAGAAGTGACGCGCGCGCTTCATCCGAACTGTTAGATTCCGCGCGCATCTCACAAGCAGGTTTGCCCGACATGGCCGATAAGAACGAACGTCCGATCAAGGTCATGGCGGAAAATCGCAAGGCCCGCTTCAACTACGCCATCGAGGACACGATCGAGGCGGGCATTGCGCTGACCGGCACCGAGGTCAAATCGATCCGCAGCGGCAAGAGCACGATTGCGGAATCCTACGCCGATTCCAAGAACGGCGAGATCTGGCTGATCAACGCCACCATTCCCGAATATCTCCAGGGCAACCGATTCAATCACGAGCCCAAGCGGCCGCGCAAACTGCTTCTCCACCGCCGCCAGATCAACAAGCTGATGGGTGCGGTCGACCGCGAGGGCATGACGCTGATCCCGCTCAAGCTCTATTTCAACGAGCGCGGGCGCGCCAAGTTGCAGCTGGCGGTTGCAAAAGGCAAGAAGCTGCACGACAAGCGCGAGTCCGAGAAGAAGCGCGACTGGAGTCGGGAGAAGGGCCGGCTGATGCGGGCGAGGGGATGACGCGATGAATCAACGGAACCTGCTCGAGGTCGATTGGAGCCAGATTCCCGCACCCTCCGACGACGGCGGCGCCGCGCATCTCGAGGGCATGACGTTGCCACCGATCAACATGCTCGCGACCGACGACACATCGGTCACGCTGTCGGCGCTGCGCGGCCGCACCGTCGTGTTCGCCTATCCCCGCACCGGCGAGCCCGGCAAGATCGCGCTGGTCGACGATTGGGACATGATCCCGGGGGCGCGCGGTTGCACGCCCCAGACTTGCGCATTTCGCGATCTGTTCGCCGAGCTGAAAGCTGCCGGCGCCTCGCACGTGTTCGGCCTCTCGACCCAGAGCAACGCGTACCAGACCGAGATGGCCTCGCGCCTGCATCTGCCGTTCCCGGTGCTCTCGGACGAGAAGCTGGCGCTCACGCGCGCCTTGAACCTGCCGACCATGGAGGTCGCAGGCCTGACGCTGATCAAGCGCCTCGCGCTGATCGTCGACGACGCCAGGATCACCCATGTGTTCTATCCGGTATTTCCACCCGACCGGAACGCCGGCGACGTGCTCGACTGGCTGAAGGCCAATCCCGCCAAGGCCTAGATCGTCCATAAGGGCAAAACCCGATCGGCTCGACGACATCAGGCTCTAATCGAGACCGGCCTTCACTTTCGCGAAAACGCTCCGGAACATGTCTGGCGTCAGCACGCCGGTGTTCGTGTTGTAGCGCGAGCAATGATAGCTGTCGTAGAGCTTGAACGCGCCGGCCTGATGGACGGCGCCGTGGCCGAAGGGCGCCTGCGAGCCCTTCAGATTCAGCGGCTTGAGCACGCTGTCGTGCGCAATCCGCCCGAGCGCGACGATCGCGCGCAGGTTCGGCATCGACGCCAGATTCGCCACGAGAAACTGGCGGCAGGTATTGATCTCGACCGGCAGCGGCTTGTTCTGCGGCGGCACGCAATGCACCGCATTGGCGATCCGGCAGTCGACCAGTTTCAGGCCGTCATCGGGACGCGCCTGATAGGTCCCCCTAGCAAAGCCGTATTCGATCAGCGTGGCGTAGAGCAGGTCGCCGGCATAATCGCCGGTGAACGGCCGTCCCGTGCGATTTGCGCCCTGCATTCCTGGCGCGAGGCCCACGATCAAAAGGCGCGCCTTGAGGTCGCCGAACGGCGCAACCGGCGCATTGTGCCACGATGGCTCGCGTGTGCGGTTCGCCTCGCGAAAGGCGACCAGGCGCGGACAGAGCGGACAGTCACGGTCGGGAACGACGGCGAGAGGTTGGCGGCTTGACCGGGCCGCCTCACTCCTCGAAGTCTTCATCGCCGCCCCTCGGCGAAATCGTGGTTGCGCGCTGGAGGAATTGCGGGGCGTGGTGGCGTTCGCCACGCTCGCCGCGGTCACGCGGGGCGGGGCGCTCGGACGGATCGCGGCCGAGCTTGGATTGCAGCTCGACCAGGTCGGTAAAAACGTCAGCCTGGCGGCGCAGCTCGTCGGCGATCATCGGCGGCTGGCTGGCGATGGTGGAGATCACCGTGACCCGCACGCCGCGGCGCTGCACGGCCTCGACCAGGGAGCGGAAGTCGCCGTCACCCGAGAACAGCACCATCTGGTCAATGTGTTCGGCGAGCTCCATGGCGTCCACCGCGAGCTCGATGTCCATGTTGCCCTTGACCTTGCGTCGGCCGGAGGCGTCGATGAATTCCTTGGTTGCCTTGGTGACGACGGTGTAGCCGTTGTAGTCCAGCCAGTCGATCAACGGGCGGATCGAGGAGTATTCCTGGTCTTCGATGATGGCGGTGTAATAGAACGCCCGCAACAACGTCCCGCGGCTCTGAAACTCCTTCAGCAGGCGCTTGTAATCGATGTCGAAGCCCAGAGTCTTCGCGGTCGCGTAGAGATTGGCCCCATCGATGAAGAGCGCGATCTTGTTGGTAGGAGAAAGTGACATTCAGTTTGCTCGCGTAGCGTTCGTGATTGATCGTTTATTGTTGGCGCGGCGACAGCAAGCCGCGCAGTCTAGAGTGCCGCTAAGACCCGTCGAAACCGCAAGTCCGGAGAAGCCGTGGCAATCAAGGTATAGTTATGGCGGACTTGCATACACCCGGGGCTGCCCTCGATGGCAGCCCGGAAAACCACCCGTCCCAGCCCCAATGTGCAGTTAGCAGAGCCGTTTGGCGAGGCCAAATCACAAATTGGCCTTGCGAAATCGTCCCGGCCCCTATAACTAGCCCCAATCATCCACATATTTCGTCCCACCCACAACGGAGCGACAGTCCATGGCTCGCGTCACCGTAGAAGATTGTATCGACAAGGTCGACAACCGGTTTGACTTGGTCCTGCTGGCCGCCCACCGTGCCCGCATGATTTCGTCCGGTTCACAACTAACGGTTGACCGCGATAACGACAAGAACCCTGTTGTGTCTTTGCGCGAAATTGCCGAGACGACGGTCTCGCCGGAGGACCTCCGCGAGGAGCTGGTGCACTCGCTCCAGAAGTTCGTCGAGGTGGACGAGCCTGAGCCGGATACGGTGCCGCTGATCGGTTCCGCAGGGGCGAGCGTCGACGCCGACGACACCGAAGTCGCCGTGGAGCGCATGACCGAAGAGGAGCTCCTGAAGGGTCTGGAAGGCCTCGCGCCTCCCGAGGAGCAGCCCGAGGAAGACGAGTGATTCCTCCGTCGCGATCCATCGACTCCTTGTGATCTGATCAAAGGCCCGAACCCTTGTTCGGGCCTTTGCTTTTGTTGACGTTTTCGTGGTTACCATAACGTTGCCGGTTGGCGCTGCGCCCTGTCACTGAATTGATCGGACACAAGCGCGATCGGAGCTAGGATGTATACAACGGACCGGCTCAGCGCCCGTTTGAAGGCAGGACGGAATGGTATATCGGCGCCGCAGATCCACGCAGATGCAGGCCGCAACCGAATCGGTTGCCGTGGCCCCGACTGCGCCGGTCGCGCGCCCGGCAAGGCCCCGCGCGCGTATGATGCGTCAATACGACCTCGTCGAGCGCGTCAGATCCTACAATCCCAACACCAACGAAGACCTGCTGAACCGTGCCTATGTCTATGCCATGAAGGCGCATGGTTCGCAGACCCGCGCCTCGGGCGATCCGTATTTCTCGCACCCGCTCGAAGTGGCGGCGATTCTCACCGACCTGAAGCTCGACGACGCCACCATCGTGGCCGCGCTGCTGCACGATACGATCGAGGACACCGAGGCGACGCGGGCCGAGATCGACCAGATCTTCGGGCCGGAGATCGGCGCGCTGGTCGAGGGCCTGACCAAGCTGAAGCGGCTCGAACTGGTGTCGCGCGAGGCCAAGCAGGCCGAGAACCTGCGCAAATTGTTGCTGGCCATTGCCGACGATGTCCGCGTGCTTCTGGTCAAGCTCGCCGACCGCCTGCACAACATGCGAACGCTGGATTTCGTGCCGCCGGAATCGCGCCGGCGCATCGCCGAGGAGACGCTCGACATCTACGCGCCGCTGGCGGGGCGCATGGGCATGCAGGAAATGCGCGAGGAGCTGGAGGATCTGTCCTTCCGCACCCTCGATCCCGAAGCCTATTCGGTGGTGATGCAGCGGCTCGACGCGCTCGCCGAGCGCAACCGCAACTTGATCGGCGAGATCGAGGACCAGCTTTCCAACAATCTGCGCCACAGGGGGCTCGGCGCGCGGGTCTATGGCCGCCGCAAGAAGCCGTTCTCGATCTGGACCAAGATGGAGCGCAAGTCGGTCGGCTTCGAGCAATTGTCCGACATCTTCGGCTTCCGCCTCGTCGTCAACGATATCGAGGCCTGCTATCGCGCGCTCGGGATCGTGCACACCACCTGGCCGGTCGTGCCGGGGCGCTTCAAGGACTACATTTCGACGCCGAAGCAGAACGACTACCGCTCGATCCACACCACGGTGATCGGTCCCGGTAACCAGCGCGTCGAGCTCCAGATCCGCACCGAGGCGATGGACCAGATCGCCGAGCGCGGCATCGCCGCGCATGTCTTCTACAAGGAAGGCGTGGGCTCGCCGACCGAATACCTTAAGCGCGAGTCCAACGCGTTCGCCTGGCTGCGCCACACCATCGGAATCCTCTCCGAGAGCGCCAATCCCGAGGAATTCCTTGAGCACACCAAGCTCGAGCTGTTCCACGACCAGGTGTTCTGCTTCACCCCGAAGGGCAAGCTGATCGCGCTGCCGCGCCACGCCAACGTGATCGACTTCGCCTATGCGGTGCACACCGACGTCGGCAACAGCGCGGTGGGCTGCAAGATCAACGGCAAGTTCGCGCCGCTGTCCTCGGAACTCCAGAACGGCGACGAGGTCGAGGTGCTGACATCGGAAGCGCAATCGGCGCCGCCGTCGGCCTGGGAGACGCTCGCGGTCACCGGCAAGGCGCGCGCCGCGATCCGCCGCGCCACGCGCACCGCCGTGCGCGATCAATATGTCGGCCTCGGCCGGCGCATCGTCGAGCGCCTGTTCGAGCGCGCCAAGATCGAATATGCCGACGACAAGCTCAAGGGCGCGCTGCCGCGGCTCGCGCGCACTTCGATCGAGGACGTCATGGCGGCGGTGGGCCGCGGCGAGATCAAGGCGTCGCACGTCGCGCGTGCGATGTACCCGGACTACAAGGAGGAGCGGATCGCGCGCTACGGCATCAAGAAGGGGCTTGCGGCCAAGTTCAAGGAGAAGTCCTCGGAACCGCGCAGCCCGGTTGCGATCCCGATCCGCGGCATCAATTCCGACCTTCCGGTGAAGTTCGCTCCGAACGGCGGCGCCGTGCCCGGGGATCGCATCGTCGGCATCGTCACGCCGGGCGAGGGCATCACGATCTATCCGATCCAGGCGCCCGCCCTGAAGGATTTCGAGGAGGAGCCGGAGCGCTGGCTCGACGTCCGCTGGGACATCGAGGATTCCGCGCCGCAGCGCTTCCCGGCCCGCATCAAGGTGGAGAACGTCAACGAGCCCGGCGCGCTGGCGCAGATCGCGACCGTGATCGCCGAGCACGACGGCAACATCGACAACATCAGCATGCAGCGCCGTTCGCCGGACTTCACGGAGACGACGATCGATCTCGAAGTCTACGATCTGAAGCACCTGAGCGCGATCCTGGCTCAGTTGCGCGCGAAGGCGGTCGTCGCCCGCGTCGAACGTGTTAATGGATAGACGCCTTGCGTATGCGTCTGTCGCCCTGATTTCGTGAGTCCTGAAATGCCCGCAACTCCGCTCCGCCTCGGCGTCAATGTCGATCATGTCGCGACCCTGCGTAACGCGCGCGGTGGCCGCAATCCGGACCCGGTGCGCGCGGCGCTGCTCGCGATCGAGGCCGGCGCCGACGGCATCACCGCGCATCTGCGCGAGGATCGCCGGCACATCCGCGACGAGGACATGGCGCGGCTGAAGGCGGAGATCTCCAAGCCGCTCAATTTCGAGATGGCGGCGACCGACGACATGCTGCGCATCTCGCTCGCCACCAAGCCGCATGCGGTCTGCCTGGTTCCGGAGCGGCGCCAGGAGGTGACGACCGAAGGCGGGTTGGATGTGGTCGGCCAGCACAACGCGCTTGCGCCCTATATCGCGCGGCTGAACGATGCCGGCATCCGGGTCTCGCTGTTCATCGCCGCCGATCCCGCCCAGATCGAAATGGCGGCACGGCTGCGCGCGCCCGTGATCGAGATCCACACCGGCGCCTGGTGCGATGCCGTCGTCGACGGCCACACCGACAAGGCCGAGGCCGAATGGCGGCGGATCGTGGCGGGGGCGAAGCTGGCCAAGGATGCCGGGCTCGAGGTCCATGCCGGGCACGGGCTCGACTATGCCACGGCGGAGACGATCGCGGCCCTGCCTGAGATCATGGAGCTCAATATCGGCTACTACATGATCGGCGAGGCGCTGTTCGTGGGTCTGGCCGAGACCGTGCGCAACATGCGCGCGGCGATGGACCGTGGCCGGGGCCGGGCATGATCATCGGCATCGGCTCCGACCTGATCGACATCACCCGCGTGGCCAAGGTGATCGAGCGCCATGGCGAGCGCTTCCTCGACCGCATCTTCACCGCGGCCGAGCGGGCCAAGGCGGAACGGCGCGCCAAGAACGAGAAGATGGTGGTGGCGACCTACGCCAAGCGCTTCGCCGCCAAGGAGGCCTGCTCCAAGGCGCTCGGCACCGGCATCAGGCGCGGCGTCTGGTGGCGCGACATGGGGGTGGTCAACCTGCCGGGCGGGCGGCCGACCATGCAACTGACCGGCGGCGCGCTGGCCCGGCTTCAGGCCCTGACGCCGGACGGGTTCGAGGCGCGGATCGACGTTTCGATCACCGACGACTGGCCGTTGGCGCAGGCCTTTGTCATCATTTCCGCAGTGCCGCTGGCGAAGCCCTGAAGAGATCCGTCCGATTTTATAATTCGTGTTTAAAATCAATACCTTGTTCAGTTTTGATGCGATCCTTGATTGCGTGGCCTCCGACAACCGTCTAAAAGTCCGCCGACGCAAATCAGCCTTGGGCGAATTCGGCTTTACGCCGGAATTGGCCCTCACTATCAGAATCAGGACAATCTCCATGGGCCGCGAAGCGATGGGCTGTTCGCGCCAGGAGGGCGTTCTGTGACCGCCGGCCGGAATTGAGAGAGCAATGAGCGTGACTTCAGGAACGAAAACTGAGAGCGGCGTCGGTGAAACGATCCGGGTCGTCATTCATGCTCTCCTGATCGCGCTGGTGATCCGCACCTTCCTGTTTCAGCCTTTCAACATCCCGTCCGGCTCGATGAAGGCGACGTTGCTGGTCGGCGACTATCTGTTCGTCTCGAAATATTCCTACGGCTATAGCCACTATTCGATTCCGTTCTCGCCGCCGCTGTTCTCGGGACGAATCTGGGGCTCGGATCCGAACCGCGGCGACATCGTCGTGTTCCGCCTGCCGAAGGACGATTCCACCGACTACATCAAGCGCGTGATCGGCCTTCCCGGCGACCGCGTCCAGATGCGGGACGGTCTGCTCTACATCAACGACACGCCCGTCGAGCGGCAGCGCATGAGCGAATATGTCGGCGAGGACCCCTGCGGCTCGGAAGGCGGCGGCATCTCCCGGGTGAAGCGCTGGAAGGAGACGCTGCCGAACGGCGTGTCCTATGAGACGCTCGACTGCGCCGACAACGGCTACATGGACAACACCAACATCTACACGGTGCCGCCCGGTCACTTCTTCATGATGGGCGACAATCGCGACAACTCCACCGACAGCCGCTTCCTCGGCCAGGTCGGCTACGTGCCGCAGGAGAATTTGATAGGCCGCGCCCAGATGATCTTCTTCTCCATCGCCGAGGGCGAGCATGCCTGGATGTTCTGGCGCTGGCCGTGGGCGGTACGCTGGAATCGTTTCTTCAAAATCGTCCGATGAAAGACGAAGCCAAGGACATCGCGACCCAGCCGCTCGAGGCACAAGCGGGCCCCGAAGGGGAAGCCGCGACCAAGGCGCCTGTAGATAAGACGCCGCCTGCGAAGAAGAAGCGGGTGCGGAGCAGCAAGGCCAAGGGCACGGATGCGAACGCGGCGCTGGAGGCGCGCATCGGCCACAGCTTTGCGGACCCGAACCTCTTGATGCAGGCGATCACGCATGTCTCGGCACTGAAGTCCGGACGCAAGCGCGGCGACAGTTATCAGCGGCTGGAATTTCTCGGCGACCACGTGCTCGGGCTCGTCGTCTCCGACATGCTCTATCACGCCTTCCCGAACGCCGACGAAGGCGAGCTGTCCAAGCGTCTCGCCGAGCTCGTGCGCAAGGAAAGCTGCGCCGACGTCGCCAAGTCGCTCGGTCTGGTCGACGACATCAAGCTGGGCTCGGTCGGCCCCAGCGCCGACGCGCGCCTGCGCAAGTCGGTGCTCGGCGACATCTGCGAGGCCGTGATCGGCGCCATCTTCCTCGACGGTGGCCATGCGGCGGCAGCCGAATTCGTCAAGCGCAACTGGACCGAGCGCATGCACAAGCCGCGCCGTCCCTTGCGCGATCCCAAGACCGTGCTGCAGGAATGGGCGCAAGGCAAGGGACTGCCGACGCCTGTTTACCGCGAGGTCGAGCGGACCGGCCCGCATCACGATCCGCAGTTCCGTGTCGCGGTCGATCTGCCGGGGCTGGCGCCGGCCGAAGGTATCGGCGGCAGCAAGCGCGCGGCAGAGAAAGTGGCAGCGTCAGTGATGATCGAGCGTGAAGGCGTTGGCGGCGGCAATGATGGCTGAAACAAGCGGCGAGGAGCCCACTGCGACGCGCTGCGGCTTCGTTGCGCTGATCGGCGCGCCGAATGTCGGCAAGTCCACGCTGGTCAACGCGCTGGTCGGCGCCAAGGTCACGATCGTCTCGCGCAAGGTGCAGACCACGCGCGCGCTGATCCGCGGCATCGTCATCGAGAACAACGCGCAGATCATCCTGGTCGACACGCCCGGCATCTTCTCGCCCAAGCGCCGGCTCGACCGCGCCATGGTCTCGACCGCCTGGAGCGGGGCGCATGACGCCGATCTCGTCTGCGTGCTGCTGGATGCCAAGACGGGGATCGACGAGGAAGCGGAGGCGATTCTCGCCAAGGCCGCCAGCGTCAATCACGAGAAGATCCTGGTGATCAACAAGGTCGACCTGGTCCAGCGCGAGAAGCTGCTGGCGCTGGCGCAAGCCGCCAACGAGCGCATGAAGTTCGCGCGGACCTTCATGATCTCGGCGATCTCGGGCGATGGCGTCGACGACATCCGCAAGACGCTCGCGGAAATGGTGCCGCCGGGCCCGTTCCTCTATCCCGAGGACCAGATGTCGGACGCGCCGATGCGGCAACTCGCGGCCGAGATCACGCGCGAAAAGATCTATCAGAAGCTGCACCAGGAATTGCCCTACCAGTCCACGGTCGAGACCGACCAATGGGAGGAGCGCAAGGATCATTCGGTGCGGATCGAGCAGACGATCTTTGTCGAGCGCGAAAGCCAGCGCAAGATCGTGCTCGGCAAGGGCGGCGCAACCATCAAGTCGATCGGCGCGGATTCACGGAAGGAACTGATGCAGATCCTCGACGTGCCGGTGCATCTGTTCCTGTTCGTCAAGGTACGCGAGAACTGGGGCGACGATCCCGATCGCTACCGCGAGATGGGCCTGGACTTCCCCAGGGAATAACCAAGAAAAGATCGGTATCCGATGAGCGTGCCCAGCAACGTCCGGCGCTTCGAAGCGCTGCTCTATGCATCGTTGATGCTGGATGCCCTCTCGGTCGCGGTGCAGGACCGCACGCCCAATGCCGAGATGACCGAGCAGATGATCATGACGGCGACCTTGCTCGCCGGCGGCATGATTCTGCTGCTGGTCTATTTCGTCTGGCTCGCTGCGCATCGGCGCAAGAACTGGCCGCGCTGGGTGCTGGCGGCGGCCCTGGTGTTGTCGGTGATCTCGCTCGGTCAGATCATCGGGGAGAAGGGCATGGAGTTCGACAGCGCCATCGAGATCGTCTCCTGCGCGCTGACCACGATAGGCCTTTATTTCTCCTTCACCGGCGATGCGCAGGGCTGGTTCAACGCGTGAAGCTAGCGCAGGGTGGATTGGCGAAGCTTAATCCACCGCTTATTGCGTGGAGACGATCGGCGGATTACGCCTTCGGCTAATCCGGCCTACGATTGAAGTGCGGAATCCGCTAGGCTTCTCCCATGGAATGGACCGACCAAGGCATCGTGCTGGGGGTGCGGCGGCATGGCGAAAGCAGCGCCATCGTCGAGCTCTTGACGCGCGCCCATGGCCGGCATCTCGGCCTCGTCCGCGGCGGCGCCGGCTCGCGGATGCGGCCCCTCTTGCAGCCCGGCAACAGCGTCAGCGCGGTGTGGCGGGCGCGGCTCGACGAGCATCTCGGTACCTATGCCGTCGAGGGATTGAAGCTGCGTGCGGCGACGCTGCTGGCATCGTCCCATGGGGTCTATGGCGTCACCCATCTCGCCTCGGTTGCGCGGCTCTTGCCGGAGCGCGATCCGCACGAAGAGATCTTTGCGCTGCTCGAGCATTCGCTCGACGATTTCGAGGATATCGGCAGCGCCGCCGTGCACCTGATCCATTTCGAGCTGGCGATGCTCGCCGAGCTGGGGTTCGGCCTGGCGCTGGACAATTGCGCGGTGACCGGCGAGACCACGGACCTGATCTACGTGTCGCCGAAATCCGGCGGTGCGGTGTCGCGCGGCGCGGGCGAGCCGTGGCGCGACCGGCTGTTGCGGCTGCCGCCCTTTCTGCGCCATGGCGAAACCGCGAGCGATCTCACCGAGCAGGATCTCCAGGACGGCTTTCGGCTCACCGGCCTGTTCCTGCTCCGTCACGTGCTGGAGCCGCGCGGGCAGGGCCATTCCGATGCCCGGGCCGGCTTCATCAATGCCCTGATACGCCAGCAGGCGAGGGCGGCGATCCCAGCGCCATGAGCTCATCGGGACTCTGCATTGCCTCTACGCATGGAGTTCCCCGGAACGAAATCGGGGCCGGTCGAGTTCGCCTTCAGGTTCCACAACGGGGACAGCCTAAATGTTGATCAGGGGATTCGCCGTGTCCGCGGCGCTACTTACGTTTGTGCCTGATGCAACGGCCGGGGAGCCGCAACCTGGCTTGTTTCGCCGGGCATCCTGCACGGTCGTCCGGTATTATGTGGCGAAATATTCCGCTGCCGCCGCAGAGACATGGGCACGGGCCCATGGCGCGACCGAGGCTGAGATCGCGGTTGCCCGCCGTTGCGTAAGCAATGCGCCGGCACCCGCCCAAACGCCTGGTCAGGCCAAAACCCAGACATTCACGGCCGGCTGGGCAGGCCAGTAGGCCGCCCCCAGGGAACCATTCGATCCTTGCCCGATTCGCTTCCACGGTTTAACCGGGCGGCATGGGAAAACGAATCGTTCCGCCGGAAGAACCGGCCGAAATCCATGAGGTGCCGCTGCGCGAGGCGCTGGAAGAGCGCTATCTCGCCTATGCGCTCTCCACCATCATGCACCGCGCGCTGCCGGACGCACGCGACGGCCTGAAGCCGGTGCACCGGCGCATCCTGTACGGCATGCGGCTGCTCAGGCTCGACCCCGGCACGGCCTTCAAGAAATCCGCAAAGATCGTCGGCGACGTGATGGGCTCGTTCCATCCGCATGGCGACCAGGCGATCTACGACGCCATGGTCCGCCTCGCGCAGGATTTCTCCTCGCGCTATCCGCTGGTCGACGGCCAGGGCAATTTCGGCAACATCGACGGCGATAACCCCGCCGCCTACCGCTACACCGAAGCGCGCATGACCGATGTCGCGCGGCTTCTGCTCGAGGGCATCGACGAGGACGGCGTCGAGTTTCGCGCCAATTACGACGGCCAGTCGAAAGAGCCCGTCGTGCTGCCCGGCGGCTTCCCGAACCTGCTCGCCAACGGCGCGCAGGGCATCGCGGTCGGCATGGCGACGTCGATTCCCCCGCACAACGCCGCCGAGCTTTGCGATGCCGCGCTGCATCTGATCGAGAAGCCCGATGCGAAATCCAGGGCGTTGATGAAGTGGGTGAAGGGCCCGGATTTCCCGACCGGAGGCATCTGCGTCGATTCCAAGCAGGCCATCGCCGAAGCCTACATGACCGGCCGCGGCTCGTTCCGCGTCCGCGCGAGATGGCAGCAGGAAGAAGGCGCGCGCGGCACCTGGGTGGTCGTCGTCACCGAGATCCCGTTCCTGGTGCAGAAGTCGCGGATGGTCGAGAAGATCGCGGAGCTGCTCGACCAGAAGAAGCTGCCGTTGGTTGGCGGGGTCCGCGACGAATCCGCCGAAGACGTCCGCCTCGTCATCGAGCCCAAGTCGAAGAACGTCGATCCCACGCTGATGATGGAATCGCTGTTTCGGCTGACCGAGCTCGAAAACAAGATCCCGCTGAACCTCAACGTGCTGATCAAGGGCAAGGTGCCAAAAGTGGTCGGCCTGGCCGAGTGCTTGCGCGAATGGCTCGACCATCTGCGCGACGTGCTGATCCGGCGCAGCAATTATCGCAAGGCGCAGATCGAGCACCGGCTGGAAGTCCTCGGCGGGTTCCTGATCGCCTATCTGAACATCGACAAGGTGATCAAGATCATCCGCACCGAGGATGAGCCGAAGCCCGAGCTGATGAAGGCCTTCAAGCTCACCGAGGTGCAGGCCGAAGCCATTCTCAACATGCGCCTGCGCTCCTTGCGCAAGCTTGAGGAGATGGAGATCCGCACCGAGGACAAGAATCTCCGCAACGAGCTCAAGGGCATCAACGCGGTGCTCGCCTCCGAAGCCGAACAGTGGAAGAAGGTCAGTGAGCAGGTCGGCAAGGTCCGCGACATGTTCGGGCCGAAGACGCCGCTCGGCAAGCGCCGCACCACCTTTGCCGACGCGCCCGAGCACGATCTCGCCGCGATCGAGGAGGCCTTCGTCGAGCGCGAGCCGGTGACGGTCGTCGTCTCCGACAAGGGCTGGATCCGCACCATGAAGGGCCATGTCGAGGATCTCTCGGGCCTTGCCTTCAAGCAGGACGACAAGCTCGGCTTCGCCTTCTTCGCGGAGACGACCTCGAAGCTGCTGCTGTTCGCGACCAACGGCAAGTTCTACTCGCTCGACGTCGCGAAGCTGCCGGGCGGCCGCGGTCACGGCGAGCCGATCCGCCTGTTCATCGACCTCGAGCAGGAAGCCGCGCCCGTCGCGCTGTTCGTGCACAAGGGCGGACGCAAATTCCTGGTCGCGAGCCACGAGGGCCAGGGCTTCGTCGTCAACGAGGACGATTGCGTCGGCACCACCAAGAAGGGCAAGCAGGTCCTCAACGTCGACATGCCGAACGAGGCGCGCGCGATCACCGAGGTGCTCGGCGACACTGTCGCGGTGATCGGCGAGAACCGCAAGATGCTGGTCTTCCCGCTCGACCAGGTGCCGGAGATGGCCCGCGGCCGCGGCGTTCGCTTGCAGAAGTACAAGGATGGCGGCCTTTCGGATATTGCCGTGTTCGACGCCAAGGCCGGCCTGACCTGGAAGGACTCCGCCGGTCGCGAATTCTCCGCGACCATGAAGGAGCTCGCCGAATGGCAGGGCACCCGCGCCGACGCCGGCCGCCTGCCGCCGAAGGGATTCCCGAAGTCGAACAAGTTCGGCCGGGGCATCGGGTAGGCGCGCAGGCCGTCGCCACACCATTGGTGTCGTGCCCCGGCTTGACCGGGGCATCCAGTACGCCGCGGCCTTTCCGTATCATCGCATGGTCTCTGGAATGCTGGATCGCCCGGTCAAGCCGGGCGATGATGACACCGACGGTGTGGTGCGCAAACGCGCGGCTGATAGTCATGAGCGCATACGTGCCTCCGCCGTATGGGCACGAACATTGCTTTTTGCTGGCGACTGCAAACGGTTGGTCAAAAGGCAAAAACACATCCATGTTCAAACTGAAGGCTTTCATTCCGGCGCTGTTCGCCATCGCGCTGATGGCGGCGCCGGCGCATGCGGCGGGGAATCTCGTCGCGGTGCTCGAGGCGGAGATCGTCACCCTCGATCCGCATTTCTCCACGGCCTATATTTCGCGCACGTTTGGCTACATGGTGTTCGATACGCTGTTTGCGAAGGACTCCAAGGGCGACATCAAACCGCAGATGGTGCAGGACTGGAAAGTCTCGCCTGACGGCCTGACCTACAGTTTCACCCTTCGCGACGGCCTGAAGTGGCATGATGGCCAGCCGGTCACGGCGGCCGATTGCGTGGCCTCGCTGCGCCGCTGGGGCACCCGCAGCGCGCTGGGCCGCCGCATCTTCGCGATCACCGCATCGCTCGAGCCGACCGACGCCAAGACCTTCGTGCTGACGCTGAAGGAGCCGTCGGGTCTCGTCATCGACGCGCTCGGCAATCCCGTCAGCCCCGTCGCCTTCATGATGCCCGAGCGCATCGCGAAGACGCCCGGCGATCAGCGCATCACCGAGATCATCGGCTCCGGCCCGTTCGTCTACAGCAAGGCCGATCACCGCACCGGCGATCGCATGATCCTGAAGAAATTCGCCGACTATGTGCCGCGCCCCGAGCCTGCCGACTTCCTCGCCGGCGGCAAGCGCGTCAATGTCGACACGCTCGAGATCCGCGTCATTCCCGACGGTGCGACCGCGGCCTCCGCGCTCCAGGCCGGCGAAGTCGACTTCATGCAATACGCGCCGTTCGATCTGCTGCCGACGCTGGAGAAGAACTCCCGCGTGAAGCTGGTCAATTTCACGGGCGGCAACATGTTCGCGGGCGCCTATCGCCTCAACGCCGCGTCGAAACCGTTCGACGATCCCGAGATCCGGCGCGTGCTGTGGAAACTGGTCGATCAGCGCGAAGTGCTGGATGCGCTCGGGCTCGATGCCAAATACGCCACGCCTTGCGCGACGTTCTTCACCTGCGGCACAACCTATGAAAGCAAGGCCGGCACCGAAGCGGCGGCGAAGCCGTCGATCGAAGCGGCGAAGGCCGCGCTGAAGGCGACCAAATATGCCGGCGAGCCCGTCGTCGTCATGGAGGCCAACGATCTCGAAGCCCCGCGTGTCTCGGCGCAGGTGCTCGCCGAGCGGCTGAAGGCGGCCGGCTTCAACGTCGATCTGCAGGTGATGGATTGGGCCAGCGTGCTGGCGCGCCGTGCCAAGAAGGAAGGCTGGAGCGTCTATGGCGTTCACGCCGGCGGCTTCGACCTGGGCTCGCCGCTGACCAACGTCATGGTGGCCTTCAACTGCGCCGACTTCACCGGTTGGCAATGCGATGCGCGCATCAAGCCATTGATGGAAGCCTTCGCCAAGGCGCCGGCCGAGGAGGACCGCAAGAAGATCGCCGGCGAGATCCAGGCCGTCATGTACGATCAGGCGCCCGCAATTCCGTGGGGCCAGTTCGCCCAGCCGGCTGCCTATCGCGCGACCTTGCGCGGTCTGATACCGTCCGCCATCCCCGTGTTCTGGAACGTCGAGAAGTAACGCGATGTACGATGTCATTGTAGTCGGCGGCGGGTCCGCCGGCGCCGCTGTTGCGGCACGGCTCTCCGAGGATCCCGCACGGCGCGTCCTGCTGCTCGAAGCGGGGCGCGACTGGCGCGCCGACGAGGCGCCCTGGGAGGTGCGGACGCCCAATCCCATTCCGATCATCCACAAGCGCGAATACCAGGAGAAATGGCAATGGCCTGATCTTCTGACGCGCCGTGTGGCGGGGCAGGAGCCGCGCTTCTATTGGCGCGGCAAGGGACTCGGCGGCTCGTCGATGATGAACGGCCAGATCGCCATTCGCGGCGTTGCGGATGCCTTCGACGAATGGGCGGCCAATGGCTGCGCCGGCTGGTCGGCGAAGGAGGTGATGCCGCTGTTCTCCGTGATCGAGGACGATCTGGAATTCGGCGATGCCGAGGGCCACGGACGCGGCGGGCCGCTGCCGGTCTATCGCGCGCCGCCGGAGACATGGGGCCCGATCGATCGCAGCTTGCGCGACGCGGCGCTGGCGAGCGGTTACCCCTGGTGTGCCGATGTCAACGGCCCTGATGGCGAGGGCGTTGCCTGCTACCCCATCAACAGCCGCGACAGCCGCCGCATCACCACCAATGAGGGCTATCTCGAGCCCGCGCGCGGCCGCGCCAACCTGGAGATCCGCGGGCATGCGCTGGTCGATCGCGTGCTGATCAGCGACGGCCGCGCGACCGGCGTCCGCGTTCATGTCGAGGGGCAGGGCACAGGCGAGATCAGCGCGCGCCAGATCGTGCTCTGCGCCGGCGCCATTCACAGTCCGGCGATCCTGCTGCGCTCGGGCGTCGGACCGGCCGAGGAGTTGAGGGCGATGGGGATCGCGGTCACGCGCGATCTGCCGGTCGGCCGCCACTTCTTCGACCACCCGCTGTTTCGCGCGACCATCCAGCTGCATGAGAAGCTCAGACCCACGGATCCGGACACCCGCCACACCAATTGCTGCGTGACCTATTCCTCGGGCCTCGCCAATGGCGGCAAGCGCGACATGATCCTGATTGCCTTCAACCACCGCGGCATCGGCGTGCCCGGGGGGATCGGCGCCGGGTTGTTCAACGCCTATTCTCGTGGAACGCTCAAGCTGGCCTCGACCGATCCCGTGATCGATCCCGTCGTCGAGGAGAACATGCTGGCCGATCCCCGCGACATGCTGCGCATGATGGATGCGGTGAAGCGCTTGGCGGTGATCTCGTCCCAGCCGGCACTTTCGGGCATCGCCGACTGGATCCGGCTGACCGACACCGACCTGACACTGCCGCAGGCAGCCAGCCTGCCGGATCACGAGCTCGAGGCGTTGCTGCGCCGTGAGACCGGCGACATCCAGCATGCCGCCGGCAGCTGCCGCATGAGCGGCGTTGGGGATGCCGACGGCGTGGTCAACCCTGACGGCACGGTGAAAGGGATAAACGGCCTGCGCGTCGCCGACGCCTCGATCATGCCGTCGGACTGCCGCGCCAATACGCACTTCACGACGGTGGTGATTGGGGAGGCGATTGCGCGAATGATGATGCGGTAGAGCCACAACGATGGTGTCATGCCCCGGCTTGACCGGGGCTTCCAGTACGCCGCGGCTTCTCTTCTCAATCGCAACCGTCTCAGAGTACTGAATCGCCCGGTCAAGCCGGGCGACGACAGCGAGCCGCTTCCACATCGTGATTGCGAGTGCGGCGAAGCTTCGCTCCGCAATGACGGAGCAAGTGGCGAAGCCATCGCTCTCCAATTCACGTCTCAAACAGCAGACATGGCATCGCATTCTCGCGGCGGGTATCGCCCGAGTTTTACCTCTCTCAGCGCCCTCGGAAAGACAAGGGCGCAGGGAAGGCCGGGCGCCGGCCGGCACCCGAGATCCGTGCGCCACAAGAAATGCACACGGGGTGGACCACAGGTATCGCCGGCCGCCCGGCCTTCCCTGCGCGAATGGTTTTAACGGTGTCCTTCGTGCTCTCCCCGGGGAGCGATGCACTATTGCCCCCGTCGCCCCGCGGCTGGCTGATGTGCGGACCCGGTTGGGCCGCTGGCATCACCGCAGGACTTGACGCACAGACCCCGGGCGTCAGGACCACACGACTTCTCCGTCCGCGCACGTCCTCGCATGTCGCTTCGAGAGCTGGCGTGTGCTCACGCCCGAAGCCATGCGAAGACGCTGTCAGCGCCGTGTCGTATGCGCGACGGCAAGTTGCTCACAGCCGAAGCCGCCCTGCAATGCCTGTTACGCCCGACGCCGTCGCGTCCATCGCTGCCCGGCCCGCGGTTCGTGACGATCGCGATCCGCCCCTTGTCTCGGGCCAGGGTGTTTTGTGTGTACGACAAAACCGAATTTCGGTAAAGCGGAATATTTGAACTGTCGGGGCCTTGATAAGGCTTGAGGTCAGGGCGTGCGGCTGTTTTGCGCGCGACCGCGCCAATGGTCGACCGGGCATTGGCGACGTGCTTTTGCCTTAAGGACGTGAACTCATGAACGGCAGCTTCCGCGGGGCACAGCGGAAGTCGCCGGTTGATCATCATCGGCGCAAGCTTCCGAAATCCGAGCAAGTTTGCGCCGATGTTGCGACCGGAGGGAGGACTCTAGCCAATCGCAATCCACTCGGTCACTTGACCTTCCCCACTGTAGCGGATTCGTCGATTAGCAACTGATTGCTGATCGACGTGCATACTCGTTGAACAGGCTGGGATGATCCGGAAAAGGTGATCTTCTGAACGTATGGCTTGTCTATCGCAACCGTAATCTTCTTTCTGTCATCAGAGACATGGAACAGCCTGCTGTCTCCCTCTATGGAGAATTGCTGGCCGGCATTTGGCCCCGCATTCAGCCTGCCCTGAAAGGTGCCGGGTTTGAGGGCCATACGATAAGCGTGCTCTCCCTCGGCTGTGTAAGTGAACGAGTAAGAGAGTGTGCCCGCGCTTACTGCCGCTCCCAAAGGATTGGGGGGCGGGACGATGGTCACGAACGTCTGTCTCGCCTCGCCGGTCCCGTCGCCATGGTAGATGACCTGACCTTCGGTGGTGAGATGGCTGAGGTTGGTTTCGCCGATTGGGATTGTGAAGTTTCCCATGCTGTCTTGCTTGAACCCGGCCGGTGCGACCAAGCAGGTTTGAGCACCGACCAGCGAGTAAGTCCCCTTGAGATTTTCGGTAGCAGCGGCTGCTGCTGCCGCAGCAGTCGATGCAACGGCAATGGTTGGCCAGAAGAGTGCAACTCGCATGATACTCTCCGAGGTTGGACAGCCCCTGGTAATTTATGCCTCAGTCCAGATCGAGGTCTCTTGATCTGTCTCAAGGATATGGAAAGTCCGAAGTTATCAAAATGACGCTCGGATTCGCGGCGGCCTTACACGATTGAAAGATCGGGGGAGCTTCGCCCTCCAGTTCGCAGATGATCAGCCACCTTATGCTGGTTCCCGGAGAGAAGCACATCAGGCTTCAACGATTGGTCCTCTGCGCTCTCCCGAGAACCGTGCCTTTGTGGCCACCATACGTCCTAGATGATTCCCGCCAGCCGCAGCGCCACGCCTGCGGCGCAACTGCCGGCGAGCACCGTCAGCATGCCCAGCTTGAACCGAAAGATCGCGGTCGCCGCCGCGATGGACAGCACGAACGCGGGGATGTCGACGCTCCTCAGCACGGGCATGTCGAAGTTCAGCGGGAACGCGTGCACCGGCACGGTCTCGCGGAACAGCGTGTGCAGCGCGAACCAGATCGAGAGGTTGAGGATCACGCCGACGACGGCTGCGGTGATCGCGCTGAGCGCGCCGGCAAGGCCCGTGTTGCCGCGCAGATGCTCGATATAGGGCGCGCCGACGAAGATCCAGAGGAAGCAGGGTGTGAAGGTGACCCAGGTCGCGAGCAGTCCGCCGAAGGTCGCCGCGAGCAACGGTGACAGGCCGCTGGGATCGCGGTAGGCCGCCATGAAGCCCACGAACTGGAGCACCATGATCAGCGGGCCCGGCGTGGTCTCGGCCATGCCGAGGCCGTCCAGCATCTCGTGCGGTTTCAGCCAGTGATAATGCTCGACCGCCTGCTGGGCGACGTAGGCCAGCACCGCATAAGCGCCGCCGAAGGTGACCAGCGCCATCTTCGAGAAGAACAGCGCAATCTGGCTGAACACATTGGCCTGTCCGACGAACAACAGCAGCGCGATCACCGGAACAAGCCAGAGCCCCAGCCATAGCGCGCCGACGCGGATCGTCCGTGCCGTGTTGGGGCGGACATGATCGGGCACGGCCTCGCCGAGCATGCTGTCGATCGCGGCGCCGCTGCCGCCATGGCCGTGACCGGCCGGCGCGAACTCCGGACGGCCAGCTCGCGCGCCGGCATAGCCGATGATGCCGGCGGCGATGATGATGATGGGGAAGGGGACTGCGAAGAAGAAGATCGCGGCGAAGGCGGCGGCCGCGAGCGCGATCATGATGCGGTTCTTCAGCGCGCGCTTGCCGACGCGCACAACGGCCTCGACGACGATGGCGAGCACGGCGGCCTTGAGGCCGAAGAACAGTGCCTCGACGACGCTGACATTGCCGAATGCGGCATAGATGTAGCTGAGGCCCATGATGGCGATGATGCCGGGCAGGATGAACAGCCCGCCCGCCATCAGCCCGCCGGCGGTGCGATGCATCAGCCAGCCGACATAGGTCGCGAGCTGCTGCGCCTCAGGTCCCGGAAGCAGCATGCAGTAGTTCAGTGCATGCAGGAAACGGCCCTCGGAGATCCACTTCTTCTCCTCGACCAGGATGCGGTGCATCACCGCGATCTGGCCCGCGGGCCCGCCAAAGCTGAGGCAGGCGACGCGGAGCCAGACGCGAAAGGCCTCATTGAAGCTGACGCCGTGACCGGCGTCAGCCCCTGCTTGAACGTTACGGGTGTCCATTACGCCTTCACCTTGTTGGTCGGCCAGTTGTGCGTCTCGGTGGTGGCGTCGCGGCACCAGCGGTAGAAGGCATCGTAGAGCGTCATGCCGGCCTCGAGCTGCTCGAGGTCGTCGTCGTACATCCGGGACAGCCCGAGCGAGGCCGCGAGCAGGCCCGGTGCCTCCGGCGCCAGATCCGGCCGCGCGGTGTCGGCGCCGCGCACCAGCGTCGCGAGGCGAAGCAGGGCCGGCGTTGCGATCCCGAATTCCTCGATCATCACGTCGAAGGTGCAGAGCTCGCCACGGTGGCTCCAGAACACGTTCTCGATGTCGAAGGGGGCCGCGCCGAAGCGTTCGCCGACGGCGACCACCTCGGATGGCGCCACATAGAGGAACACTGCATTGGGATCGACGAAGCGGCGGATCAGCCACGGGCAGGCGATGCGATCGACCTTCGGTCGCGCTCGCGTGACCCAGACGGTGCGCCCCTTGGTATCGCGTGGCGGCAGCTTGCGGGCATCGACCAGCGGCAGCCTGGCCGCCTTCCAGCCCTCGAAGCCGCCCTCCAGCGTTTCGGCTTGCACGCCGAGCTGCCGCAGCCAGGCCGCGGCGCCTTGCGCGAGCTTCTCACCGCGGAAGCAGGAGACGACGGCGCGGCGGCCGGCGAAGGCGCCGCCCCAGTCCGTCACATTGTCGTGGCTGAGCTTGATGGAGCCGGGGATCAGCCGCGGGTCGGCGGCAAAATCCTCCTCGGTGCGCACATCGATCAGTGCAGGCGCGTTCGCCGTGCCGATCAGCCGTGCCATTTTGTCAGACGAAATGGTCGTGAATGTAGACATGATGCGTCCTCGCAAGAAACGAACGGGACGCGATGCTTGGGCCTGTCGCCTCGTGGGGAGATCGCTCAAATCCCCATGGCGTAGATTACAGCGAAACTAAGTTGCACTGTCAATCCGCGGGACGATTGGACCTTAGAAAATTGGTGCCCGCGGTCTATATTGCGCGCCGACAGACCTGAATCTTCGGGAGAATTCGATGCATTCCCATTCCGTCGAGCAATGGACCCATGACCACGCGTTCCTGGGCGAGAAGCACGACGAGAACGAGCGCCGCACCTGGTTCGTGGTCGTCCTGACGCTGGTCATGATGGTCGGCGAGATCGTGGCAGGCTCGCTGTTCGGCTCGATGGCGCTGCTGGCCGACGGCTGGCACATGGGTACGCACGCGGCGGCGCTCGGCATTGCCGCCTTCGCCTATCGTTTCGCGCGCCGGCACCTGGGGAATGCGCACTTCACCTTCGGCACCGGCAAGTTCGGGGATCTTGCCGGCTTTGCCAGTGCGATCATCCTCGGCCTGATCGCAGTCGAGATCGCCTATGAGAGCGTGCTGCGGCTGATCACGCCGGTGCCGATCGTCTACGGCGAGGCCATGGCCGTGGCTGTCCTCGGCCTGTGCGTCAATCTCGCCAGTGTGTGGCTGCTGCGCGATAGCCACGATCATCACCATCACGGTCACGACCATGGCCATGCGCATGACCACGACGATCATGACCGCGACCACGATCATCATGGCCATCACCATCATCACCACGACAACAACCTTCGCGCGGCCTACGTCCATGTCATGACCGATGCCGCGACCTCGGTGCTGGCGATCGCAGCGCTCGCCGTCGCCATGTATTCAGGCTGGGTCTGGGCCGATCCGGCGGTGGGGCTGATCGGCAGCGTCGTGATCGCGAGCTGGGCGTTCGGCCTGATCAAGTCATCGGGTGCGGTGCTGCTCGACGTGCGCGCCGACGAGAAGCTGGAGCGGGTGATCCGGGCCCGCATGGAGGTCGGCGACGATCGCGTCACCGACCTCCATCTCTGGCAGGTCGGCCCCGGCCATTGTGCCGTGCTGCTCTCGGTGGTGTCGGACAAGCCGAAGCAGCCGGCCGTCTACAAGCAGCGGCTCGCGGGGTTGAAGGGCCTCAGCCATGTCACCGTTGAGGTGGAGACGTGTCCGCATTAGCGGAGAATGAATGGGACTTCTCGCAGAGAGAAGTAATTTGTGTGATTTATTCTGAGTTGTGCATAGCTGCCGCGGATGCAACCAGCCCGGGCCCTTCGCAGAGCGTGATCTGGTTCATAACCGGGCGACCGGATGCGCAGTATGGATTTGGGTGCGCTCTATGAGGGCATCCGCCGAATGCGCGACTGCCCCGGGCAAGATCCCGGTCAATATCAGGTAAGTGGAATAGCACCGGCCTTGAGAGGCCATTCACCTGAGAGCCCGGTCAACTGAGGCCGGGTTCGGAGAGACCAGCATGGGCCTCGTGCAGCAGGACACAGTGGTCCTCTTGGTCGATCTCGTCGAGTCTGTGCGGCTGATGCGGGAGCATGAGGCGTCCGCCGTGCATCGGTGGACAGACTTCGTCCAACTTGCCACGGGCCAAATTCTGCCGCGTTATCGCGGCGGCCTCGTGAAAAGCCTCGGAGACGGGCTGATGGTCCGCTTCGAGTCTGTGTCTGACGCCGTCAATGCCGCGGCCGACATGCACCGGAGTATCGCTGTTCAGAACACGGGGCGTCCCGAAGATCAACACTTCCGGCTTCGTGCAGGGATCAACGCTTCCACCGCGTGGAGCGACGGCATCGACATCTACGGCACCGGTATCAATCTTGCAGCCCGGCTCGCAACCCTTGCCGGTCCCGGTGAAACGATCGCCAGCGAGGCCGCGCATGAAAAATTGGCGGCTCTTGCCAGCCTTGCCAATCCGGGCGAGACGATTGGCAGCGCTGCGGCACGCGACGAGCTGACGCACGGTGTGGACGCGCTTTGCGAAGATCTGGGCGACTGCATCCTCAAGCACTTTGACAAGCCGGTTCGCGCCTACCGCGTTGGTCCGGCGAGTCCGCACCCGAGCCTCGCCGCTCGGCGAGACTATGGGACTCCCATGGAACCGACGATCGCCGTAATCCCTTTCGACTCGCGCAAGGACGCGGAGGAACATCTCGACATCGGTAACCTGATCGCGGACAGCGTGATCTGGCGCCTATCCAAATCGGCGAACCTCAAGGTGATCTCGCGTCTGTCGACCGATACATTCCGCGGCAGGGTAAGCGATGTCGCGGAAGTATCGGCGCATCTCGGTGCCACCTACATTCTCAGCGGCAGCTACGTGCTCGCTGCGGACCGGATACTGGTGACAGCGGAGCTCTCGGCGGCGCGAACCAACCAGGTCGTCTGGACCGACCGCCTGAGCGGGGGTATCGGCGACCTGCTGCAGCCGGAGAGTGAACTGGCGCACCGCATCGCCGCTGCAGTGCATCTGTCGGTCTTCGATGCCGAGGTCGAGCATATCATGACCCAGCCGTTGCCGACGCTGGAGAGCTATTCCCTGCTGCTTGGCAGCATTCGCCTGATGCACCGATCGAACAAGGATGAATTTCTCCAGACGCGCAAGGCTCTGGACGAACTAATCGATCGCCACGGCCGGATAGCTGCCCCACGCGCCTGGCTCGCCAACTGGTACATCCTGCGCATGACGCGCGGCTGGTCCGAGGACCGCAAGCGCGAGGCCGCTGAGGCATTGAGCGCCACTCGCGCGGCGCTCGACCGCGACCCCTCCGATGCGCTTGCGCTCGCGACCGAAGGTTTCGTCTATTGTCACATGTTGAGAGATCTGGACACCGCTCGAAAGCGGTGCGAGCAGGCCGTCGATGCCAACCCCAGCCACGCGCTGGGCTGGCTCTACCGCGGCACCGTCAACGCCTTCAAAGGCGAGGGCGAGGCGGCCGTTGCAGCAACGCGGCGTGCGATGGAGCTCTCTCCGCTTGATCCGCAGCGTTATTATTTCGAGTCCCTCGGAGCTACGGCTCTCCTTTCTGCACATCGATACGGCGAGGCGGAAAAGCTCGCGCGCTCCTCCCTCGTTCTCAATCGCATGCATCCGTCCACCTGGCGGGTCCTTACCATCGCACTCGTTTCGCAGGGACGGATAGCGGAGGCGCGCGAAGCGTTGGGCAAGATGCGCGAGCTCGAGCCGCAGTTGACCGTGGATCGATACATCGGGCGCCTCCCGAATGCGCAGCTCGAAACAGGCAGGCACTGGGCCCGCTGCCTGGAGATCGCAGGTTTACCGACGACAGGCTGACTGAACTCATACCGACTTATTTCATAAGGAGGCAGGCAATGGCTCAACTAGGCGGAGCGGGAGGAGCAGGCGGCGCAGGTGGTGCTGGCGGAGCCGGCGGCGCAGGGGGAGCAGGAGGTGCAGGCGGAGCGGGCGGCGCTGGAGGGGCCGGAGGGGCGATACTTGGCACACTCGGCGACGTCTGGGCCAATCCCATCATGGTGGATGCACTCATCCACGCTCGCGAAGGGACGATCGTTGTTCCCGAAATCTCGACGTCTCCATACTTTTACTTCTACGCGCCGGTCTTGCCGACAACGATCGACGATCCCGCCCAACTGGACCGCTGGGAGCCGTGGGTGCGCGCCTACACAGCGGTCGGGGAGATGCTGCAAGGCATCACTCTTCAGGTGTCGGGCGCCGATCCAAACGCATTCCTCGTTCGGTCGCCCTCATACGTGATCGCGGAGATAGGGCGTCCGAGCGAGTCGACGTTTAAAAACCAGATTGCGATGGTCCTGAGTTGGGCCGAGCTGCGCAACGAACGCGCCACGGAAATCATGGCGCAGATCGATCCACAGCATGCCTTCTGGTCTTCGGTCGTGTATCTGCATCCCGAGAGGACCAGACGCACGTTCGAGCTCATCAACATGGTCCTGCAGTTCTGCGTTTACGTGGAAATGCGCTTCAAGCATGCGCTGGCGTGCTGGCGGCCCGTCGAATACAACGCCGAGGTGCAGCCGATGATCACGACGCCGGGACACGGAAGCTTCCCGAGCGGACATGCGACGCAGGCCTATGCAGTAGCCTACGTGCTGAAACGGCTATTGAGCCTGCATAAGGCGACACCCGGATTCCCCCAGATCGTCGAGCAGCTCGAGCGCCAGGCGGCACGGATCGCAACCAACCGGGTCGTGGCCGGAGTCCATTTTCCGGTCGACAGCATGGCAGGGCGGATGCTGGGCGTCGCCCTGGGCGAGTATTTCGTCGGGCGTTGTCTGGGGAGCACAGCAACCAAGATCCGCACGTTCAACGCGGGCTACGCGAACAGCAACTCCAGCACGGACTTCAATCCCTTCCATGCTGACCAGGCGCTCAATGCCAACAAGTTCTATTCGGAAACCACCGGAGGGACCGTCACGCAGTCTCTGCTGATGAAGGAGCTATGGGACAAGGCCTACTCCGAAGTGTCGACGAGGTTCCCGTAGGAAACACGTCCCTGCAACCGAAGTGGAGCGCATTCCATGGCCGAGGAATTGCCGAGATGCTTTGACCCGTATCTCCGGTACGCGATCAGGAGCGAGTTCAAGAACTTCGAAGTTTTCGACGAGCAGGAGTCCAAGCTATTCCTGTTCGTGGAGCTCAAGCACGCCGGGCTGGCCGGTGATTTTGTGAGAGCTATGAGTCGTGACATCTTCGGCGCCGAATTCGGACTGACCAGTCCGAACTCGCGACATCTGACCATGCGGGCTTACAAGAGAGCGATCAAGCCGGAAAGCTTCCGGGCGTGGAACGACAACGTATCCCGGGTCGAGTTGTCGCTTCCGTTGAAGCCGACGGCCATAGAAAAAGGCGCGCAGCGCGTCAGGTCCGCGAGCGCAGCAGCACCGACATCTCTCCTCGTTGGCGTGATCGACGATGGCTGTCCGTTCGCCGCCGCTCAGTTCGTCAAATGGACCGCGGGCGTCGCAACCGGCACACGCGTGCGCGGCATTTGGGATCAGAACGAGGACCCAGCCAGAGCCCCGATCCCGGTAGGTCCCGACGTCTTCGGCGAGAAGCCGTTCGATTTCAATTACGGCCTCGAGTTCTTTCGAGAGTCCGTACCGGGCGTAGTTGGGCTGAACGACTGGATCCAGTTGCACAAGAGAGTAAACACGATCGACGAGGATAGCTGCTACGCGGATGCGGGTTTCAAGACCCTTAAGCATCAACGCTCGCATGGCGCACACGTGATGGACGTCCTCGCAGGACGCATTCCGCCCTCGGCACGCATCGCGCGGCGCGATCCGCCGAGTTGGAATCCCGGGCATCCCTTAACAGATCCCGCTTGCGAAGCCGATATCGTGTTCGTGCAGTTTCCGGAGAGCTGCCTTCGTGATGCGACCGGCGTTTGGCTGAAGGGTTACGTCGCGGATGGGATCGAATACATCATGTCATTTGTCGATTCCCGCATAACGAACGTGGTGATCAATGTCAGCTACGGACCGACGACCGGATCTCACGATGGCACCTCGGAACTTGAGGACAAGCTGAGGGAGCTTGTCACCTATTACGACGGCACTTCCGGAAATCCAAAGCTGGATATTTTTCTGTCCGCCGGCAACACGTATCTGGGCGAGGGGCACGTCCGTTTCGTGAGGCAGACCATGGCAGACCCCGACCATGTCGAATGGACGTGGCGTCTTCCTCCCGACAACACCGTGCTCTGCTTTGCCGAAATCTGGATGAAGACGAACCACACGGACAGTGTCATTGTTACGCTCACCTCGCCCGGCGGTCGTAGCTCCTCGTCGGCCACCGGACCTGCGCCCCCCGGCCCACCACCTCCGCCGCCGGCTGTACCCGCGCTTCCGCCCTACACCGGCGCGTATGCCCCGGTTGACTGGGGTGACAACAGGGTGTGGCTGATTGCGGTCGAGCCCACCATCGCCGGAGCCGGCATGGTGCCCGAACATGGGAATTGGAAGATCAAGGTCGAGGGCATCGAGGCGGGCCACGAGGTTCATGCCTATGTGGCACGTACCGATCCGAACATGAACATGCGCACCGGCGCCAAGCGCTCGTATTTTGTCGATGCCGGATGGGAGGCGGGCCGCGCGGCCGAGGCCGGCTGCACGTATGCCGGTGGGGAGTTCGACAAGAGCGGATCGCTTGTTTCTCGCCTGGGCACCCTTAACGGGATTGGTACGGATAGCGTCGCGGGTGTGCACGTGGCCGGCGGCTACATTCTTTCGGCGCCAAAGCGCAAGTCGCCTTATTCGTCGGCGGGCCCTGCACGACCCGGGCCCCACCCACTGCGAGTCGGTCCCGACTACGCGCTGTTCTGCGACGAGTCGTATGCTCTCCAGGGCGTATGCGCCGGGGGCAATCGAAGCGGCGCCGTGTTTCGCCTCGTCGGCACCAGCGCCGCCGCGCCGCAACTCGCGCGACTGGTTGCTGGCGGGCAACCTTTAACGGTACACGATGCTCCAGCCAGTCCTCCGGACGAGAAGCGAGGTTGGGGCGATCTCGATCCGCCGTGACCTGTGCGCGAAGAGCACGGTCACGACCATGGCCATGCGCATGACCACGACGACCATGACCGCGACCACGATCATCATGGCCATCACCATCATCACCACGACAACAACCTTCGCGCGGCCTACGTCCATGTCATGACCGATGCCGCGACCTCGGTGCTGGCGATCGCAGCGCTCGCCGTCGCCATGTATTCAGGCTGGGTCTGGGCCGATCCGGCGGTGGGGCTGATCGGCAGCGTCGTGATCGCGAGCTGGGCGTTCGGCCTGATCAAGTCATCGGGTGCGGTGCTGCTCGACGTGCGCGCCGACGAGAAGCTGGAGCGGGTGATCCGGGCCCGCATGGAGGTCGGCGACGATCGCGTCACCGACCTCCATCTCTGGCAGGTCGGCCCCGGCCATTGTGCCGTGCTGCTCTCGGTGGTGTCGGACAAGGCCAAGGATCCGGCCGTCTACAAGCGGCGGCTCGCGGGGCTGAAGGGCCTCAGCCATGTCACCGTCGAGGTCGAGACCTGCCCGCATTGACGGGGCTTTACGGGAAATCAGCGGACAACCGGGCGCGGAGGCTTTATGGCCGGGCCGCGGATCAGCCTTTTGGCGCGGTCGCCGTCGGCGGGCTCGCGTCCGGGGTCTTCTTCGGCTTCAGCGTTCCGGCATAGAACGAGAGCAGCCATACCAGGAGCACGGCGAGGAAATAGACGCCCCACGCCTGCGGCGGCGTGGTCGCCCAGCGCAGGAGGCCTTTGATTGTGCGGGGCGGGCCGGCGTCGTCGCTCATGGCCCGCTTGTGCGCGAAAGCGGCTGCGCCGTCAATCGGGCCGCCGCTCGGGGCGGATCAGGAACAGCGCCGCAAGCGCCGAGAGGCTGAGCGCAGACGAGACGATCAGTACCTTGGCGCCCATGAGGTCGATCAGCAGGCCGAAGGCGAGCGGCGCCACCGCCTGCGCCATCCTTGCCGGGGCGCCGATGATGCCGAGACGGTAGCCGAAATCCTTCGGGCCGAAGATCGACAGCGGCAGCGTGCCGCGCGCGATCGTCAAAATGCCGTTGCCGGAGCCGTGGAACAGCGCGAATGCGCTCGCGGCCGCGCCGCCGAAGATCGCAACGATCACGGCTCCGACGGGGTGGGTGAGGCAGGCGAGCCGTGTCGACCACAGCGGATGGAAGCGGCTGAGGAAGCCGGCTTCGAGCATGCGCGCCCCGACTTGCGCCGGGCCGATCAGCGCACCGGCCGCGATGGCTTCGGCAGGCGTGGCCCCCGTCGCCTCCAGGATGCGCGGGAAATGCGCGGCCATCGCGCCGGTGACGGTCCAGACCGCCGCGAAGATGAAGCCCAGCAGGATCATGGTGCGGTCGAGCGGCAAATGCGGCTTCTCGGCCGTGGCCGCGGCCTGCTTCGCGCCCTTGATCGCCGGCAGCATGAACAAATTGAGCGGCAGTCCGATCAGGATGTTGGCGGCGGCCCACGCAAAACAGGTGTCGCGCCAGCCGATATGGGCGATGCCCCAGGCCGTGAGCGGCCAGCCGACGGTGGAGGCGAAGCCTGCCATCAGCGTGATGCCGGTGATGGGCCGGCGTGCCTCGGTGCCGTAGATGCGACCGAGCGCTGCGAATGCGGCGTCGTAGAGCCCCATCGCCATGCCGATGCCGAGCACGAGCCAGGCGATCGCCATCACCGCGATCGATTGCGAGAACCCAAGGAGCACGAGGCCGGCGGCGATGATCAGGTTCGAGGCCGACAGCACCTGACGGCCGCCGACGAGATCGATCTGCCGTCCGATGCGCGGGCCGAGCATGGCCGAGATCACCAGCGCGGCCGAAAACGCGCCGAAGATCCAGTTGGAGGAGACGCCGAGGTCGTGCGCCATGGGATCGGCGAGCAGCGCCGGCACATAATAGCTCGAGGCCCAGGCCAGGGTCTGCGTGGTACCGAGCGCCAGGATGATCGGGAGCTGGCGCCGGGTCATCCGCGCGGGCTTCCGATTTGGGCCGACGAAGTCATCATCGCCGATATTTGCCGTTCGCGTGGCGAGGGCGTCAACCGGCGCCGCGACATATTCGACCTGCAGGGGACGGGAGCCTGGTGCACACGCCGGGCCTGCGCCTTTCGCTCGTCACGAATGCACGCCATAATGGCGCATGCAATTGACCTCGCGCCTTGCGCTGATGAACTGGCTGACCGGCCAGGGGCTCACGGGCCTGCCAGAGAACGAGCTGCTCCGCGGCTTCTGCGAGCGCTGCTGCGCCGAGGGGCTGGAACTGTCGCGCGGGCTCGTCGTCATCGACACGCTGCATCCGATCTATGAGGGCAGGGGCTTCCGCTGGAGCGACCGGCCCAGCAACGAGAGCGATGCGTTCGAATACGGCTCGACCGCCGACGGCGACGCGGCAAAGAGCTGGCGCCGCTCGGTGTTCTTCCACATGCTCGAGAATGGCCACGACGAGATGGTGATCGATCTCGCGGAGGCCCCGTCGATGGATTTCTCTCAAATCGGCGAGCTCGCCGAAAAGGGCCACAAGCACTATCTCGCCTTCGTGCATCGGTTCGGCGAGAATGGCGCGCTCGGCCTGATGGATTGCCTCTATTCCTGCTGGACCACCCGCCGCGAGAGCGGTTTCTCCGGACTGGAGCTGGAGGCGCTGCGCGATCTGGTGCCGGTGCTGGGTCTGGCGATCAAGTCGGCACAGCAGGTCGACATCGTGCGCACGCTCGGCCGGGTCTATCTCGGCCGCGATGCCTCCGAACAGGTTTTGCGCGGGCGCATCTCCCGCGGCGTCACCGAGCGCATCAACGCGGTGCTGTGGTATTCGGACCTGCGTGGCTCGACCGGGATCAGCGAGAGCATCGGCCCCGACGAGATCATTCCCTTCCTCAACGACTATGCGCAGACGGTGATCGACGCGATCCACCACGCCGGCGGCGACGTGCTGAAACTGATCGGCGACGGCGTGCTGGCGATGTTCTGGGGCGAGGATATGGCGGATGCGCGGCGGGCCGCGCTCCGGGCCGAGCACCTGTTCCGCAAGAATGTCGCCGCGCTGAACAAGCGTCGTGTGGCGGAGGGCCGTCCGACCACGTCGGCTTATGTCGGCCTGCATGTCGGCGAGGTCTTTTACGGCAATATCGGCAGCGAGGACCGGCTCGATTTCACTGTGGTCGGCCCGACCGTCAACGAGGTCAGCCGCATCGCCTCGATGAGCCGCTCGGTCGACCGCGAGCTGCTGGCCTCATCCGAGTTTTATAGTGGCCTCGATGCCGCCGGCCGCCGCTATCTCGTCTCCACTGGCCGCTACGCGCTACGCGGCATCGGCCGCGCGCAGGATCTCTATACGCTCGATCCGGAGGTCGACGCGAACGAGCCGGTGACGGGGAGCTACGAACGCTACCTGGCGAATTGAACCCGCAACGACGTGGCTAGCATTGCGCCGCAGCTTCGTCCCCCACCATGTCCGGCTGCCGGTCCAGCGCGACCGCCGGTGACAGCAGGATCACGAGCGCCTGCAGGCCGAAGACGGCGGCGGCGAGATAGAGGCACGCTTCCGCGCTCCAGAGGCCGCCGACGATCGCGCCCAGCGCCGAGCCGAGCGGACGGGCGCCATAGCTCATGATGTTGATGGCGGAGACGCGTCCCAGGAGGCGCGGCGGCGTCACCGACTGGCGCAGCGTCGTGGTCGAGATCACCCACAGGATCGGACCGACGCCGAGCAGGAAGAAGCTCAAGGCCGCGAGCCACGGCGAGGGCAGCAGCACCGTCAGCGCCATCACCAATGCGGCGACGAAGCCGGTGACGGGGCCGAGTCCGACGACGGTGCCGAAGGCAATGCGCTTCATCACGCGCGTGGCGAGGAGCGCACCGATCACCATGCCGACACCGTACATCGTCAGCACCGCGCCGACACCGGCCGCCGTCAAGCCGAGATGGCGCACGGCGTAGGGCACGAACACGGCGATCTGCAGAAACCAGCCGGTGTTGAAAATGAACTGGGTGATGAACACCGGCCGCAGCAGCGGATGGTGAAACACGAAGGCCGCGCCTTCGCGGATCTCCTGGAACGGATGACGTCGCGGCGCCGGCCCGCGCGCGGGCTCGTAAATGCCGGAGAGCAGCACGACGGCGATGGCCGAGAGTGCCGCGGCAAAGCCGAAGGCCGGGCTGGCGCCCCACCATCCCACCAGCGCGCCGCCAAGCGCAGGGCCGCTGGCGAAGGCGATGGTGCGCGCGAGCTCGATCCGTGCATTCGCCGCCGGCAACAGCTCCGAGCTCACCAGCGAGGGCACCAGCGCCGGCGCGGCGACGCTGTAGACGACGGTGCCGCACACGGCAGCGAAGCCGAGCAGCGCCAGCAGCGGCAAGTCGAGGGCCCCCAGCGCGAGCAGGAGCACGATGGCGGCGAGCGCGGCGGCCCGCAACGCCTCGGCGCCCGCCATCAGCCTGCGGCGGGAGATGCGGTCCGCGAGGACGCCGGCGGGAATGGCGAACAGGACGAAGGGCAAGGTGAGCGCAGTCTGGAGCAGGCCGGTCTGACCTTCGGCAACCCCCAGCGTCAACACCGCGACGATGGGCGCAGCGGCGAGCGCAATCTGCTCGGCCGATTGCGCCGCGAGGTTCGACCAGGCGAGGCGATTGAAGGTGTCAGGGAGGCGGGGGGGCGTTGACATGGCTCATATCCTGCAAAGGCGAATTTCGCCAATGTTCGCCCCCGACGACCACCAGACCCACCCGCTTCCCGACAAGAGGCAAAATCCCCCGCGGTCCGCGCCGGAACGGTGCCGCTAGATGCAGTTGCAAATGAGTTGCAATAAGAACAAAGTTGGTTATTCTGCCGGTATGGATGCCCGATCACCCGACCTGACTCCCGACGCCACCGCCTGGCGTGCCGACGCGCCCACTACCAAGAGCCTCGCCGAGGTTAATTCCACAGTCGCGATCCCGCGGGGCCACTGGTCCCGGCGGCTGCTGGCCTTCGTCGGTCCGGGCTACCTCGTCTCGGTCGGCTACATGGACCCCGGCAATTGGGCGACCGATCTCGCCGGCGGGTCGAAGTTCGGCTACACGCTGCTGTCCGTCATCCTGCTCTCGAACCTGATGGCGATCCTGCTGCAGTCGCTAGCCGCCCGGCTCGGCATTGTCACCGACCGCGACCTCGCGCAGGCCTGCCGCGCCACCTATTCACCGGCGGTGAACTTCCTGCTCTGGCTCGCCTGCGAGGCGGCGATCATCGCCTGCGATCTCGCCGAGGTGATCGGGACCGCGATCGCGCTGAAACTCCTGTTCGGCATTCCACTGATCGGCGGCGCATTGCTCGCCGCGCTCGACGCCTTCCTGCTGCTGCTCCTGATGAACCGCGGGTTCCGTTTCCTGGAAGCCTTCGTCATCGCGCTGCTGGCGGTGATCGCCGTCTGCTTCGCGATCCAGATCGTGGCTGCGGCCCCCCCGGTGGCGGAGGTCCTGCACGGCTTCCTGCCGAAGACCGAGATCTTCACCAATCCGGAGATGCTCTACATCGCGATCGGCATCATCGGCGCGACCGTGATGCCGCATAATCTCTATCTGCACTCCTCGATCGTGCAGACGCGCGCCTACGAGCGCAACGAGACGGGCCGGCGCGAGGCGATCAAATGGGCGACGACGGACTCCACCATCGCCCTGATGCTGGCGCTGTTCATCAACGCCGCCATCCTCGTCGTCGCTGCCGCGACCTTCCACAAGAGCGGCCATTCCGATGTCGCCGAGATCGGTCAGGCCTTCGAGCTGCTGTCGCCGCTGCTCGGCCTCGGCATCGCCTCGACGCTGTTCGCGGTGGCGCTGCTTGCCTCCGGCCTCAACTCGACGGTGACGGCGACGCTCGCCGGCCAGATCGTGATGGAAGGCTTCCTCGACCTGCGCCTGCCGAACTGGGCGCGCCGCCTGCTGACGCGCGGCATCGCCATCATTCCCGTGATCATCGTCACGGCGATCTATGGCGAGCGCGGCACGGCGGATTTGCTGGTGTTCAGCCAGGTCGTGCTGTCGATGCAGCTGCCTTTCGCCGTCATCCCTTTGGTGCGCTTCGTCTCCGACCGCCGCAAGATGGGGCAGTTCGCGATACCCATGTCTGTCGCCGCGATCGCGTGGATCGTCGCGGGCGTCATCGTCGTTTTGAATCTGAAGCTGCTCGCCGATACGCTGTTCGGGTGAGTGGGGTGAGTGGCGAATAGCGAGTAGCGAATGGAGCGTGCTTCTCCTATTCGCTATTCGCCACTCACCATTCGCTCCTTCAATCCTGCGGCTCGGACGCCACGTCGCCCTGCGCGTCGATGCGCAGCCAGCCTGAGGGTGCAAGGCGCTGCTGCGGCAGGAAGCGGGCCTTGTAGTCCATCTTCTTGGAGCCTTCGATCCAGTAGCCGAGATAGACGTAAGGCAGGCCTTGCCGGCGGGCGCGCGCGATGTGGTCGAGGATCATGAAGGTGCCCATCGAGCGGCCGACCTGGTTTGGCTCGAAGAACGAATAGACCATCGACAGACCATCGCTGAGCACGTCGGTCAGGGCGACCGCGATCAGTTCCTCGCCGCGGCCGGTGATGCCGCTGTCGGGGCCGCGCTTGCGGTACTCGATGATGCGGGTCTCGACGTGGCTGTCCTCGACCATCATGGCGTAGTCGAGCACGGTCATGTCGGCCATGCCACCGTGGCGGTGGCGGGCGTCGAGATAGGCGCGGAACACCGAATATTGCTCGGAGGTGGGCACCGCGCTGCGCTGCTCGCCGATGATGTCGGCGTTGCGCACCATCACCTTCCGGAAGCTGCGGGAGGGCCGAAACTCGTTGGCGATCACCCGGACCGAGACGCAGGCGCGGCACTGGTCGCAGGCCGGCCGGTAGGCGATGGACTGGCTGCGGCGGAAGCCGCCATGGGTCAGGAGGTCGTTGAGGTCGCCGGCGCGGTCGCCGACGAGGTGCGTGAACACCTTTCGCTCATGCCGGCCGGGCAAATAGGGGCATGGCGAGGGCGCCGTGAGGTAGAATTGGGGGGTGTCGCGCGAGTGCTGGGTCAAGGGACGTCGTGGGCCTCCGAACTGAGCATCAGCATCGCGCTACGGAAGCCCCTGGTCAATCGGTCTGCTCGGCGGGTCGGATCACTCAGCTTAGTCGGTCCTGATTGATAGGTTCTTGATCAGTACGGCCTTGCCGCCTGAGGCACGGGGGCGCGCACGGAATTGTTGATCACGACCGTGCCCAGCACGAAATCGTGCAGCAGGCGACGGCGGCCGTTGAACAAGCCGACCAGCACCACCAGGGGCGACAGGAACGAGACCGTCACCCAGAACAGCACGGCATGGGTGGCGCCGAGCACGAAGTAGCCGGGCGCGCCGTACCAGGTGCGCAATTCCAGGTCCATGACCCGCATGCCGATCGTCGCGGACGACGGACCGCCGATGCAGGCGCCGTAATAGACGATGGCCCAGATGACGGAGGCCGGCCAGGCGATCCAGAACAGGGCCCAGCCGATGCCGAGGGTGACCACGCCGAACAATGCGATGAAGACGTAGCCGAGGATCACGGGCACCGAGATCACGACCATGTCGATCAGGAACGCGAACACTCGCCGCGTCGCCACGCCGCGGAACAGTTCCGGGTGCAGGTAGGGATCGTAAGCGTGCGGTTGCACCCCGCCGTCATTGCGCCAGACGCCTGAACTGCCCGTATCATACGACATTGGTCCGTCCTCTCGAGAGGAAGCCGATGAAAACCCTCGATGCACGACATGGGAGCAGGCCATCCCGCTGCCAAGGGCGCGCGGGCAATAACAAGCCGAAATATTCCGGCGATTCGGGGGCGGGGCCTTGGTGGTCGAAGAGACGCGCGGGCGCGACATCCCAATGTCGTCCTCGCAAACGCGGGACGACAGTGGAGATGCAGTGGGGGCTACCCCTGCGTCCGCAGCTTCTCCGCTGCCTTCGGCGCGAAATAGCTCAGCACGCCGTCGGCGCCGGCGCGCTTGAAGGCGAGCAGGCTCTCCATCATGGCCCGTTCGCCGTCGAGCCAGCCGTTGTTCGCGGCGGCCACGATCATCGCGTATTCGCCGGAGACCTGGTAGGCGAAGGTCGGCATCGCAAATGTATCCTTCACGCGGCGGACCACGTCGAGATAGGGCATGCCGGGCTTCACCATCACCATGTCGGCGCCTTCGGCGATATCGAGTTCGACCTCGCGCAGCGCCTCGTCGGTGTTGGCGCTGTCCATCTGATAGGTGCGCTTGTCGCCGGTCAGCGCCTTGGCCGAGCCGATGGCGTCGCGGAACGGGCCGTAGAAGGCGGAGGCATATTTGGCTGCATAGGCCATGATCTGCACATCGAGCAGACCTGAGCGATCCAGCCCCTCGCGGATCGCGGCGACGCGACCGTCCATCATGTCGGAGGGGGCGATGATGTCGCAGCCGGCCTCGGCCTGCACCAGCGCCTGGCGCACCAGCACGGCCACCGTCTCGTCGTTGAGGATCCTGCCGTCGGAAATCAGGCCGTCATGGCCGTGGCTTGTGAAGGGATCGAGCGCGACGTCGCAGAGGATGCCGATCTCCGGAAACTCCTTCTTGATGGCGCGCACCGCCTGGCAGACCAGGTTGTCCGGGTTGGTGGCTTCCGAGCCTTCCTCGTCGCGCAAGGACGGGTCGGTGTAGGGAAACAGCGCGATGCAGGGGATGGTCAGCTTCATCGCGCGCTCGGCCTCGCGCACGGCCTGGTCGACGCTGAGGCGGTCGACACCCGGCATCGAGGCGACCTGCTCGCGCCTGTTGTGGCCGTCGATCAGGAACAGCGGCCAGATCAGATCGTCGGTGGTGAGGACGTTCTCGCGCACCATGCGCCGGGCCCACTCGGCCTTGCGGTTACGGCGCGGACGGACGGTCAGATCGAGGGCATGGGGCACTGCCGTGCTATCCCGGCGCGAAACCTCGCGCAATTCGATCGGACGTCCGTATTTGATCGCCATCACTCTTCCTCCGGCTGGAATTATTCTTATACCAGCTCGCATGGTTCCCGTCACCGCGGCTTGACCTGCCGCAAGGGATGGCAGCCGATTGATTTTGCGGGGCGAAGCAGCCAGAAGGGGCTATGTCCGAAATTTCCACCCGCGATGCGGCCCGCGACGGCCCCAATGCCAGGGACGCCGCCCGAGACAATGCCAGAGAGAGCGCATTGTCGGTGGCGGCGATTTCGTCGGAGCGCGCCCAGTCCGATGACAATGTCTGGACGCGGCGGCTGGTGCTGTTCCTGCGGGTGATGGCGCTGCTCTCGATCCTGAAAGGCCTCTATCACTGGGCGCAGGTGACGGGTTTCGTCGGTGGCGAGGACGAGGCGTTCGAGAACCAGTCGATGGCCTGGCAGGCCGCGACCGTCTACTTCGCCGTGATCGAGCTCGTGGCCGCCGTCGGCCTCTGGCTCGCGACGCCCTGGGGCGCGGTGGTGTGGCTCACGACCGTGGTGTCGATGGCCGTGATCGAGCTGATGTTCCCCGGCATCTACGGCGGCAGCCTCGTCGTGGTCGGCGTCGAGGTCTTCATGCTCGCCGCCTATCTCGCGCTCGCCTGGATGGCCGCGCGCGAACGGCCGCCGTAGCAGCGTTTCTCGACGCGCGAACATTCGTGCCCCGGACGCAGCGCAGCACGTAAATGATGCGCTGCTGAGCCGGGGCCCATTTCGCCGCGATCTCAGTTTGCGACATCTGGATCCCGGCTCTGCGCTCCGCTTCGCGGCGCTTGTCCGGGACATGAGAGTGTTGCTCTTGGTTGACCGTTGGTTGCGTAAAATTCGACGTAAGTTTTCGCTAACCAGCCTCTTCCGCCACAGCTGTTACGCGCTCGTTTCGAAACGGGGCGGGGCTGTTCTGGAATGCGACAACAGGGGCGGACGGAGGGTGAACAGGACCTTGCGAGGGTCAACAGACGGTTGCGAAAAGCCCTTGTGGCACAGGCTTAATCCGCAATTCACTGTCTTAAATTCATGATCTCTTTATTCTCTTATTTAAGCCGATCTTCAAACGCGCCCCTTAAGTTGCACCTATCAGGCGGGACACAAGTTTCGTCGAATAAGTGTCGATAAAAACGACAACAGGGGAAGTGTCATGATGAAAGCCGTCGCAACTGCGGCAGATACCGCAGAGCGCGTCTCCGGCCAGCAGGGTTCGGTGCAGTCGCTCTATCTGGAAGCTTTGACTCTGGTGGAGCGGCTGCATCGCCGGCTCCTCGACGTGATCAAGGATGAATTCGATCGCCGCGGCCGTGCGGACATCAACTCGGTCCAGGCGCTCTTGCTCTACAACATCGGCGACAAGGAGCTGACCGCGGGCGAGCTGCGCACGCGCGGTTACTATCTCGGCTCCAACGTCTCCTACAATCTGAAGAAGCTCGTCGAGCTCGGCTTTCTCGATCATCAGCGCTCGCGCGTTGATCGCCGCTCGGTGCGCATCCGCCTGACCCCGCAGGGCCAGGAAGTCCGCCGCATCGTCGATACGCTCTACCAGAAGCACGTCAAGACGGTGGAGCAGGTCGGCGGCATCTCCGGCGACGAGTTCGCGACCCTCAACAAGTCGCTGCACCGCCTCGAGCGGTTCTGGACCGACCAGATCCTCTATCGCCTCTGAGTTTTCTAAAGGGATCTAGGCCAAGCCGGCCCGCAACAAGACCGGCAGCCCTCCCGAACGTGCCTGACCTCCCCAAGCGCGCCGGCCCGGATTTTCCGGACCGGTGCGTTTTGTGTTCTCGCACCTGCGAAAAAATGTGCCGGCCGTGAGGAACCAGTTCCGGGCCGGGCGCTTATCTCTTTCGGATCGGAGAGATGTCGATGCTGGTCGAGCGCGGGCTTCGGGCGATGAACGTGGAACTCGTCAGCGAGGCCTATGGCATCGCCGCGAATTACCTTCGCCGCTCCGGCGCAATCCCTGACTCGCTGGTCACCGACGAGCGCCTGCTCGGGATCATCGTCAAGCTGATCCAGCACGGCGAATTCAACAGGATCAGGCTGGCCAACAAGGCGATCGCCCGGTTTGAGGGCCAGTCCGAGGCCCGAGCGGTTGCCTGATCAGAACTCACAAAATATCCGAAAACCAGAGGGTGCAATGGAAGCTGCCATCGACCGCATCATGCAGACCTATGACCTGCTCGCCAACCGCACCGCCGCGGCCAGCGAGGAGGCCCGGGCCAAGGTCACGAACTACCTCAATACGTTGATGGAAGCCGGCGAGAAGGACCCTCACAGGTTGACGGTTTGCGGCCTGACCTATCTGCGCCAGCTCGACGGCAGCGTCGATCCGGTAAAGGCGGGGTATACGGGGCTGTGAGACGGCACCGGGTCGGGCCGGTGGCTCTTGGCGCGAGATGAGGCCCACAGCGGCCGTCAAGAAATTGCAGAGGAGTGGTTCCATAGAACCGCTCCCGCGCCGAAAACCTCCAATCCCCACCACATCTTGCATAAATATCAGGCCCGACCCGCAACTACTTGGCCGGGGGCGGGCGATGTGGTAGATCGCGCTCGCCGCTTCCGATCGCCACACCAGACCCGTCCGTAGCCCGCCAAGAGGCTGCGGCGGTGGAGATATTCGCAAGATGAACGCACCCAGAACCGCCTCCGCGCCCGATTCGTTCTTCACCGCCTCGCTCGAGCAGGCCGATCCGGAAATCGCCGCCGCCATCAAGGGTGAGCTCGGCCGGCAGCGCCATGAGGTCGAGCTGATCGCCTCCGAGAACATCGTCAGCCGGGCCGTGCTGGAAGCGCAGGGTTCGGTCATGACCAACAAATATGCGGAAGGCTATCCGGGCGCGCGCTATTACGGCGGTTGTGAGTGGGTCGACGTCGCCGAGAACCTCGCGATCGATCGCGCCAAGAAGCTGTTCGGCGCCAACTTCGCCAATGTGCAGCCGAACTCCGGCAGCCAGATGAACCAGGCGGTGTTCCTGGCGCTGCTCCAGCCCGGCGACACCTTCATGGGCCTCGATCTCTCCGCCGGCGGCCATCTCACCCATGGCTCGCCCGTCAATATGAGCGGCAAGTGGTTCAAGGCCGCGCACTACACCGTGCGCCGCGAGGACCATGTCATCGACATGGATGCGGTGGCCCAGCAGGCCGAGCAGGTCAAGCCGAAGCTGATCATCGCCGGCGGCTCTGCCTATTCGCGCGCATGGGACTTCAAGCGTTTCCGCGAGATTGCGGACAGCGTCGGGGCGTACCTCCTGGTCGACATGGCGCATTTCGCCGGGCTCGTCGCCGGCGGCGTGCATGCTTCGCCGGTGCCGTATGCGCACGTCACCACGACGACGACGCACAAGTCGCTGCGCGGTCCGCGCGGCGGCCTCATGCTGTGGAATGACGAGACGCTGACCAAGAAGTTCAACTCGGCGATCTTCCCGGGGTTGCAGGGCGGCCCGCTGATGCACGTCATTGCGGCGAAGGCGGTCGCCTTCGGCGAGGCGCTGCGTCCGGATTTCAAGGTCTATGCCAGGAACGTCGTCGAGAACGCCAAGGCGCTGGCCGAAGCGATGAAGAGCCACGGCTTCGACATCGTCTCCGGCGGCACCGACAACCATCTGATGCTGGTCGACCTCCGGCCGAAGGGCCTGAAGGGCAACGCCTCGGAGAAGGCGCTGGTTCGCGCCGCCATCACCTGCAACAAGAACGGCATTCCGTTCGACCCGGAGTCGCCCTTCGTCACCTCCGGGATTCGTCTGGGCACGCCGGCGGCGACCACGCGCGGCTTCGGCGTGGCCGAATTCCAGCAGGTCGCCGGCATGATCGCCGAGGTCCTCAACGCGATCGCGCAATCCTCCGACGGCAAGGCGCCGCTGGTGGAAGCTGCGATCAAGGAACGGGTCAAGGCGCTCACCGACCGGTTCCCGATCTACCAGTAAGGCTAGGCCAAGCGGATGCGCTGCCCGAACTGCAACAGTCTGGATACGCAGGTAAAGGACTCGCGTCCGACCGAGGACTCGTCCGTGATCCGCAGGCGGCGCGTGTGCGTCGCCTGCAATTTCCGCTTCACCACCTTCGAGCGCGTGCAGCTGCGCGAGCTCACGGTGATCAAGCGCAACGGCCGCCGCGTGCCGTTCGACCGCGACAAGCTGATGCGCTCGGTACAGATCTCGTTGCGCAAGCGGCAGGTCGAGCCCGAGCGGGTCGAAAAGATGGTCTCTACCATCGTGCGCGAGCTCGAGACTGGTGGCGAGGCCGAGATCTCATCGGAGGTGATCGGCGAGACCGTGATGGAGCATCTGCGCACGCTGGACGACGTGGCCTACGTGCGCTTTGCCTCCGTCTACCGCAATTTCCGCGAAGCCAAGGATTTCGCCGACGTGCTCGGCGAGCTCTCCGGTGAGGAGGAAGCGCGGCTCGCCGCGATCCGCAAATGATCTTCCGCATCCTGGAAGACCAATTCGCGCAGAAGGCCCGCGAGGCCAGGGACGCCGATCGCCGTTTCATGGAGCTGGCGCTCTTGCTGGGGAAGCGCGGGCAGGGACGGACCTGGCCCAATCCGGCCGTGGGCGCCGTCATCGTCAAGGACGGCGTCATTGTCGGCCGCGGCTGGACGCAGCCTGGAGGACGACCGCATGGTGAGCCTGAGGCGCTGCGGCGCGCGGGCGAGGCGGCGCGTGGCGCCACGCTCTATGTCACCTTGGAGCCATGCTCGCATTTCGGCAAGTCGCCGCCTTGCGCCGATGCGGTGATCGCTGCGGGCATCAAGCGGGTGGTGGCGGCGATCGAGGATCCCAATCCTGAGGTCGCAGGGCAGGGGCATGCGCGTCTGCGCGCTGCCGGCATCAATGTGGATGTCGGTGTTTGCGCGGCGGAGGCTGCCTTCGACCATGCCGGCCATTTCCGCCGCATCAGCGATCACCGCCCGCATGTGATCCTCAAGCTCGCGGTTTCGCCCGACGGCAAGATCGGCGCGGCCGGCGGCAAGCCGTTCGCGATCACGGGTGAAGCCGCGCGCGACCGCGTGCATCTCCTCCGCGCACACAGCGATGCGATCCTGGTCGGCATCGGAACGGTGCTGGCGGACGATCCGCTTCTGACCTGCCGCCTGCCGGGCATGATGGCGCGCTCGCCGGTGCGCGTGGTGCTCGACCAGAGCCTGCGCATTCCCGCATCGAGCCAGCTCGTGCGATCCGCGCGCGAGACGCCGCTCTGGGTGGTGGGTTCCGAGCTCGCCGAGGCTGCTGCCGCCATGCGGCTTGGCGCGGCCGGTGCGCAGATCATTCGCATCTCGCCGGGGGGCGCGTCCGGGCTCGATCTTCCGGCCGTGCTGCACGCGCTGGCCGGGAAAGGGATCACGCGGCTGATGGTCGAGGGCGGCAGCCGCGTTGCCGCGTCCTTCGTCGCGGCCGATCTCGTCGACGAGATATGGTTGTTCCGCGGCGCGGAAGCGGTGGGCTCCGGCGGTGTCGATGCGCTCGATGCATTGCCCCTGTCGCAAATCACGCAGTCGCCGACCTACAAGGTTCATGCTAGCGAGACCTTCGGCAAGGATACTCTCACCATCTACGAGCGCGCGTAATGTTCACCGGCATTGTCACCGATATCGGCGAGATCGTCAGCTTCACGCCCACGGCGCAGGGGCAGCTGCACCGCCTGCGCATCGCCTGCCGCTACGATCAGAGCACGATTGCCGACGGCGCCTCAATCGCCTGCAACGGCGTCTGCCTGACGGTGGTCGGCTCGGGCGTCGAAGGCGGCAAGGGTTCTGCTCAAAGGACCTGGTTCGACGTCGATACCGCCGCCGAGACGCTGGCGCTGACGACGGCCAAGCACTGGAGGGTGGGGACGAAGCTCAATCTCGAGCGCGCGCTGAAGATCGGCGATGAGCTTGGCGGGCATATCGTCGCCGGCCATGCCGACGGCATCGCGACGCTGCTCAGCCGCGAGGATCTGCCCGACATGGCGCGGTTCGAGCTCTCCACCACGCGGGAGCTGGCGCGGTTCATCGCCACCAAGGGCTCGATCACGCTCGACGGCGTGTCGCTCACGGTCAATACGGTCAAGGACGTGAGTTTTTCGGTGCTGATCATCCCGCACACGCTGACGGTCACGACGATCGGCGACTGGAAGGCGGGGGACGAGGTCAATATCGAGGTCGACCTGATGGCCCGCTACGCGGCGCGGCTGACGGAGATGAAGTGACGGTGACCAAAGATCGTCATGCGCGGGCTTGACCCGCGCATCCATCCTCTTAAGAGGGGCTAGCCCGATGGATTGCCGGGGCAAGCCCGGCAATGACAGAATAGGTTGACCATGGCAGACGCGCGGCGCGCACCCCTGAAGGACCAGACCGACATTTCCGGCGCGCGCGCGCTGATTGTCGAGGCGCGGTTCTATGACGATCTCCAGGACGCGCTTCTGGATGGCGCGGTGGCCGAGCTGAAGGCGGCCGGCCTGACCCATGACGTCATCACGGTTCCCGGTGCGCTGGAAATCCCGGCGGCAGTCGCGATCGCGGTCGATGCCGCGGCGGCGAACGGCAAGCCCTATGATGCGGTGATCGCGCTCGGCTGCGTGATCCGCGGCGATACCATTCATTTCGAGATCGTGTCGCAGGAATCCTCGCGCGCGCTGATGGATCTCGCGGTGGCGCGAAAGCTGCCGCTCGGCAACGGCATCCTCACCGTCAACACCGAGGCGCAGGCCTGGGCGCGGGCGCGCGCCAGCGAGCTCGACAAGGGCGGCGATGCCGCGCGCGCCGCGCTGGCGATGCTGCGCATCAAACGCCGCCTGGCGCAGGCCTGAAGCCATGGCCGACAACAGCAAGAAGCCGGCAGGCACTCCGGAGAAGAAGGCGAACCGGCGCGGCGCGGCGCGGCTCGCAGCCGTGCAGGCGCTGTACCAGATGGATATCGCCGGTGCCGGCATCAACGACATCTTTGCCGAGTTCGAGAGTCATTGGCTCGGCAACGAGGTCGAGGGCGACACTTACCTGCCGGCCGAGGCGGCGTTCTTCCGCGACGTGGTCTCGGGTGTGGTGCGGGACCAGAAGAAGCTCGATCCGCTGATCGACGAGGCGCTGTCGAAGGGCTGGCCCTTGAAGCGGATCGAGGCCATCCTGCGCGCGGTGCTGCGAGCGGGGGCCTATGAGCTCCAGCATCGCAAGGACGTGCCGGGCAGGGTGGTGGTTTCGGAATATGTCGACGTCGCCAATGCCTTCGTCGACCGCGAGGAGACCGGCATGGTCAACGCAGTGCTCGACCAGATCGGCCGGCAGTTTCGCGGTGACGAGTTCGGGCGGGGGTAATTTCCCGCGGGTGCGGTGAATTGATGCGAGACGGCTGCCCCATATTCCGCTGTCATCACCCGCGAAGGCGGGTGATCCAGTATGCCGCGGCCTATCGATTCTACGCGACCGTCTCTGGAATACTGGATCGCCCGGTCAAGCCGGGCGATGACACCTGTTTCTGGGGTCGTTGTCGATGACAAACCCGCAAAATCCTTCCGGCGAAGACTCCCTCATCGCGCGCTATTTCAAGCCGCTGGCGACCGACCCCGGCGCGTTCGGCCTGGTCGATGATGCCGCGGTCCTGTCCTCATCCGGCGAGGACATCGTCGTCACCACCGATGCCGTCGTCGAGGGCGTGCATTATCTTGCGGACGATCCGCCCGAGACCATCGCGCGCAAGGCGCTGCGGGTGAACCTGTCCGATCTCGCCGCCAAGGGCGCGCTGCCAGCCGGCTTCGTGCTGACGCTCGCGCTGCGCGGTCAAGAGGATGCCTGGCTGCGTCCCTTTGCGGACGCGCTGGGAGAGGACGCAAAGCATTACGCTTGTCCTCTGCTCGGCGGCGACACGGTGTCGACGCCGGGCCCGCAGATGATCTCGATCACGGCCTTCGGCCGTGTGCCGCGGGGGCGGATGATCGGCCGTACCGGCGCAAGGCCGGGCGACCGCATCCTGGTGACGGGCACGATCGGCGATGCCGCGCTCGGCCTCGATGTGCTCAAAGGCGGCGCCGCCGCCGGGGCCCTGATATCCGATCCTGCCGCACGGGATTTTCTGGTCTCACGCTATCGGGTGCCGCAGCCGCGCAACGTGCTGGGGCGGGCGGTGCGCGATCATGCGACCGCAGCAATGGACGTTTCCGACGGCCTCGCTGGCGATCTGGCCAAGCTCTGTGCAGCGTCCGGGGTCTCGGCTTCGGTCGACGTGGCAAGCGTGCCGCTCTCGGCCGCGGCGGCCGGCCTGCTCGCAAACAACGTCGTTTGCGTCGAGACGCTGCTTGCGGGGGGCGATGACTACGAGGTGCTGTGCACCGTTCCGCCGGCGCAAAGCGACGCGCTGATGGCCGCCGGGCGGGCCGAGGGCGTTGCGGTGACCACGATCGGCACGATCGTGGAGGGGCAGGAGCGGCCGCGCTTCCTGGATGGGCAGGGCCAGGAACTGCTCTTGACGCGGCTCTCCTACAGCCACTTCTGAAGCGCGATGCGATCAGGATGAATCGCCATCGCGCTTGAGGTCACTGTTCGAGCATGATCTTTTCGGAAAGCCGCTGCGCACTTTTCCGGATCAGCTGTGAGAATTGCTCCAAACCGGCATCTTAGTTCTCAGCACTTGGTCCTAAATACCTGCCGAGATCGGCGGTTTCGGCCTTATCCGGCGTTGCACCCTCTATTTGATTTTGGCAAGCTTGCGACCGACTGAGGCCGCCCCTTTTTGGGCAAGGGGGCGGCCTTGTTCGAAATCAAGGCGCCGCACCGCACGACGGACAACAAAAGGCGCCGGGGGTACATCAAGGATCTGAGGCAAAAATCACATGACAGCATTATGGTTGATAGTGCTCTGCGGAGTGCTTTCCGTCGTCTACGCGATTTGGGCGACGTCTTCGGTGTTGAGCGCGGATGCGGGGTCGCCGCGCATGCAGGAGATCGCAGGAGCCGTGCGCGAAGGCGCACAGGCGTATCTGCGGCGCCAATACACCACGATCGGTCTCGTCGGCATCGTCATCTTCGTGCTGCTTGTATATTTCCTCGGGCTCTATGTCGCGATCGGTTTTGCCATCGGCGCGATCCTGTCCGGCGCTGCCGGCTTCATCGGCATGAACGTCTCGGTCCGCGCCAATGTGCGTACCGCCCAGGCCGCGACGACGTCGCTTGCCGGCGGGCTCGAACTCGCCTTCAAGGCGGGAGCGATCACCGGTATGCTGGTGGCGGGTCTCGCGCTGCTGGGGGTGACCCTCTATTTCGGCTTTTTGGTCCACTCGCTGAAGCTCGCGCCCGATAGTCGCGTGGTGATCGATGCCCTGGTGGCGCTCGGCTTCGGCGCCTCGCTGATCTCGATCTTCGCCCGTCTCGGCGGCGGCATCTTCACCAAGGGTGCGGACGTCGGCGGCGACCTCGTCGGCAAGGTCGAGGCCGGCATTCCCGAGGACGACCCGCGCAACCCGGCGACCATCGCCGACAACGTCGGTGACAATGTCGGCGACTGCGCCGGCATGGCCGCCGACCTGTTCGAGACCTATGCGGTGACCGCGGTCGCCACCATGGTCCTGGCGGCCATCTTCTTCGCCAAGACGACAATCCTCGCCAACATGATGACGCTGCCGCTCGCGATCGGCGGCATCTGCATCATCACCTCGATCATCGGCACCTTCTTCGTCAAGCTCGGGCCGAGCCAGTCGATCATGGGCGCACTCTACAAGGGCCTGATCGCGACCGGCATCCTGTCCCTGATCGGCATCGCGCTGGTGATCTACTACCTGATCGGCTTCGGCAAGCTCGAGGGCGTCGATTACACCGGCATGGCGCTGTTCGAATGCGGCGTGGTCGGCCTCGTCGTCACCGCGCTGATCATCTGGATCACCGAATACTACACGGGCACCGACTACCGTCCGGTGAAGTCAATCGCCCAGGCCTCGGTGACCGGTCACGGCACCAACGTGATCCAGGGCCTTGCGATCTCGATGGAAGCGACCGCGCTGCCCGCGATCGTGATCATCGCCGGCATCCTGGTCACCCACAGCCTCGCCGGCCTGTTCGGCATCGCGATCGCGACCGCCACCATGCTGGCGCTGGCCGGCATGATCGTCGCGCTCGACGCCTTCGGCCCCGTCACCGACAACGCCGGCGGCATCGCCGAGATGGCGGGCCTGCCGAAGGAGGTGCGCAAATCGACCGATGCGCTCGACGCGGTCGGCAACACCACCAAGGCGGTGACCAAGGGCTACGCGATCGGTTCCGCCGGTCTCGGCGCCCTGGTGCTGTTCGCGGCCTACAACCAGGACCTCAAGTTCTTCGTTGCCGGCTCCGCGCAGCATCCCTACTTCGCCGGCGTCAATCCGGACTTCTCGCTCAACAACCCCTATGTGGTGGTTGGCCTGCTGTTCGGCGGCCTCTTGCCGTACCTCTTCGGCGCGATGGGCATGACGGCCGTGGGCCGTGCGGCAAGTGCGATCGTCGAGGAGGTTCGACGCCAGTTCCGCGAGAAGCCGGGCATCATGCAGGGCACCGACAAGCCTGACTACGGCAAGGCGGTCGACTTGCTGACGAAGGCAGCGATCAAGGAGATGATCATCCCCTCGCTGCTGCCCGTGCTGTCACCGATCTTCGTCTACTTCGTGATCTATGCGATCGCGGGCGGCGGCGCGGCCGGCAAGTCGGCGGCGTTCTCGGCCGTGGGCGCAATGCTGCTCGGCGTGATCGTGACGGGCCTGTTCGTCGCGATCTCGATGACCTCGGGCGGCGGCGCCTGGGACAACGCCAAGAAGTACATCGAGGACGGTCATTTCGGCGGCAAGGGCAGTGATGCCCACAAGGCCGCCGTGACCGGCGACACCGTCGGAGATCCCTACAAGGACACGGCGGGCCCCGCGGTGAATCCGATGATCAAGATCACCAACATCGTGGCCCTGCTGCTGCTGGCGATTTTGGCGCACTGAGCGGCGTCACGAGTTTGCAAGACGAGCCCCGCGGCGCGAGCCGCGGGGTTTTTGTTTTCACGATATCGTGCCTTCGCGGCTGCTTTGTCGCAGCGGAACTGTGACGTCAATTACAAAGTGTCTTCCCTCCGGGGACTACCGTGCAGCTGCTGTCTCACCCACTGGAGGGAAGAATGACGCAAGCTGTAAACCTGAACCCAAGACACGGGAAAGCCGGACGCCAGCCGACCAGAGCCGGTCTGAAACCGCCCAGCGCCAATGCAGACCCCGGCTTGTTCGGCCGGATGTTTGACTTGCCGGCATTCACGGCGCCGGAGGCTGCGCTGCAGGCGCTTGCGGCCGCGATGAAGGACGCCAGTCCGGACAATGTGACCGGTGACAATTCCAACATTCCGTCGGGCTTTACCTATCTCGGCCAATTCGTCGATCACGACATTACGCTTGATCTCACTTCGCTTGCCGAGAAGCAGGAGGATCCCAACGCCACCACGAACTTCCGCACGCCGAGGCTCGATCTGGACAGCATCTACGGTCTGGGACCGGATGGCAGTCCCCAACTCTACGCTCGCGACACCAACAACGTCGCACAGCCCGGGCCGAAGTTCCTGCTCGGCAAGACAGAGCCCACGCCGCGCGCGGCCGGCGTCTTTCCGAATGATCTGACGAGGAATTCGGAAGGGCGAGCCCTGATCGGCGACCATCGCAATGACGAGAATCTGCTGGTCGCACAGACACACCTTGCGTTCCTGAAATTCCACAACAAGGTCGTCGACATGCTCGCGGCCGGCCCCAATGCGCCGGCGCCCGACAAGCTCTTCTCCGAAGCACGAAAGCTGGTGACTTGGCACTATCAATGGATGGTGCTGCACGATTTCGTCGAGCGCCTAACGGAGAAGGGCATCGTCGCCAAGATTCTGCACGAGGGCCGGAAGTTCTATCGATTCCAGAAGGTGCCCTATATGCCGGTCGAGTTCTCGGCGGCAGCCTACCGGCTCGGACACAGCATGGTTCGCGAGACCTATAGCCACAACCATGTGTTCACGCAGCCCGGCGGCTTTGCTGCGGCGACCCTCAACCTCGAGTTCTTCTTCTCCGGGCTCTCCGGCCGCATCCTGGGCGAAATCGCCGGTACCACTCCCAACGCGCCCAATTCCCCACCCAACGTCAGCACCTTGCCCACGGACTGGATCATCGACTGGAGCCGCTTCTACGAATTCGATCCGGCGATTGCGCCGACGCCAAACTTCCTGTTCAACCATTCGCGCAAGATCGATCCATTCCTCATTCCGAAATTGCACGATCTTCCAGGTGGCGGCGGTAGCCTGCCGCTCCGCAACCTGCAGCGCGGAGTCAATCTCGGATTGCCGTCTGGTCAAGATGTGGCTCGTGCGATGGGGATTCCAGCGCTCAAGCCGGCGGAGATCGCAACCGGCACGGACGGCGCGGTTGCGGCCGCGCATGGCTTCGATCGAAAGACGCCGCTCTGGTACTACATCCTCAAAGAGGCCCAGGTGAAGACCGGCGGTCTTCGGCTCGGTCCGGCCGGTGCGCGTATCGTGGCCGAGGTGTTCATTGGCATCGTCGCTGGCGATAGCCAATCCTATCTCAGCCAGCGGAACTGGAAACCGACGCTGCCGGCGAAGACTGCGGGCACGTTCCTGATGAGCGATCTCTTACGCTTCGTCGGAGATATTAGTCCGATCGACGGGGTCACGACCGGATAGCAGTGCTCAAGTCCCGGATGCCGCAGGCGGCATCCGGGACACGAGAAACTACTGCACGTCCATCTGCAGCCCTTCCTTCTGGATGATGCCGGCGAACTTCTTCGTCTCGGCCTCCAGGAAGGCGGCAAATTGCTGCGGGGTGCCGTAGTCGGCGCGGGCGCCCATGGCCGCGATCTGCTTCTTGATGTCCTCGCGCTCCAGCATCGCCTTGACCTGGAGATTGAGCGCGTTGAGCACCTCGGGTGAGACGCCCTTCGGCAGGAACACCGAGAACCAGGACGATATGTCGAAATTTGCCAGCTCCGGCGCGCTCTCCCGCATCGTCGGCAGGTTCGGCGCGAGGTCGCTGCGCTCGGTCGTGGTGACGCAAAGACCGTTGAGCGTGCCGTTCTGCACCTGAGGCAGGCTCGGATAGAGGTTGTCGAACAGGATCTGGATGTCGCCGGCGAGGGTCGCCTGGAGCGCGGGTCCGGCGCCGCGGAACGGGATGTGCGTCATCTTCAGCCCGGTGAGCTGGAGAAACCAGGCGCCGGTGAGGTGAGGGCTCTGGCCGACGCCCGAGGAGGCGTAGCTCAGCTTGTCCGGATTGGCCTTGAGATAGGCGATCAGCTCGGGGATCGACTTGATGCCGGTCTTCGGATGCGCCGAGACGATGTTCGGGATCCGGATCATGTTCGAGACCGGCTGGAGTTGGTCGGGCTTGTAGGTGAGATTCTTGAAGATACTGTACGCGATCGCGTTCGGACCGGGATTGCCGACCAGGATGGTGTGACCATCAGGCTTGGCGCGGACCACCTCGGCAGTCCCGATGGTGCCGCCGCCGCCCGAGCGGTTTTCCACGACCGCCGACTGGCCCCACGCGGTTTGCAGATGCGCGGCTAGGAGCCGGCCCATCACGTCGGTCGAACCGCCGGCCGCAGCCGGCACGACGAGGCGAACGTTTTCGGTGGGCTTCCAGTCGGCGAGGCTCGATCGCGGCAGTATGGCTGCGGCTGAAAGGCCGGCAGCGCCGGTGAGCACGCGACGGCGGGACAACAAAGGCTTAGGCACGAATCCACTCCCTGCTTCTTACTTTGCTGGGACCGTAGGGAACCGCTCGTGCGACCGCAAGTCGCGTGCGACGGCAAGTGCCGCGCGCAGAGCGGCACGACGCCGCAGCTTCGAGCCATTTACCTTCCGACGGAATTGGAAGGCTCTGGTTTCGTGTTGGACGCGTTTTTTCTTTTGCGCGAGCCGATATCGACTCCGCGCGAAAACCGCACCGGAGTCTCAGTTGAAGCTGAGCAGCTTGAACAGCGGCGTGAGGTAGCTCATCTCCTGGCCCGACGTCGGCGTCGTACGGCTGATGAAGTCGAAGATCTTGCCGTCCTGGAGACCGTAATTCGCAAGCCGCCGCACGCGGCGGTTCTTGTCGAAATAGATCGCGATGACGCGCTGGTCGACCACCTTCTGGTTCATGAAAGCGACCGGGCGCTCCGAGCGTTGCGAGATGTAATAGAACACCTCACCGTCGAGGGTCGCGACCGTGGAGGGGGTGCCCATCACGATCAGCACCTGGTCCTGGCTTGCGCCGATCGGAATCTGCTCGAGCGCGCCGGGCGGCAGGATGTAACCCTTCTGGAACTGCTCGCCCGTGCAGCCCGCAAGTGCCGCGCCGACCACGGCCGCGGCTGCGAGCATGCGCAAGCCGCGCCAGCATGCGTGAAAGCCGCGCCGCTGATCCGCGCGCAGGCTGGTCTGGTTCGTTGTCGTCATAGCGGAACTGATTCCGTCCCCTTGCGTCGCGCGAGGCGCTGAAGTACCGGGCGGAGGCTCTGAATGCAACACGCGCGCGCCCGCTTGCGGAAACCACAATGCTTTGGCCGTTCAATCACTTCAGGAAACCCCGATTAACCCCGTCGGGCACCATTGAAGCCATCTATGGCATGATCGTGACGCAGGCGCGAGAACCCATATTTTACCGTGACTTGGGCGTGCCCGATACGGTTAACGGGCGTTTCGACCTGTTGCTGCTGCATCTCTGGCTGCTGCTGCGCCGCCTGCGCGCGGCTCAAGGCGGCACTGGAGGCGCCACCGAGCTGTCCCAGGCGCTGTTCGACCGCTTCTGCGAGGACATGGACGACAATCTGCGCGAGATGGGGGTGGGCGACCAGACCGTGCCGAAACGGATGCGGGCCTTCGGCGAGGCGTTCTACGGCCGCGTCCAGGCTTATGATCAGGCCATGGAAGGCGGCGGCGAGGCGCTGGCATCGGCGATCTGCAAGAATATCTTGAATGGGACCGGCTTCGGCCAGGCGCAGCAGCTCGCGGCCTATGCCCGGGCCAGTGAGGCCGAGCTTGGCCGGACCGACGAGGCCGCGCTGCTGCGCGCCTCCTTCAAGTTTCCTCCTGCGCTCCCAGAGGATGTCACGCCATGAGTCGACCGAATGCCGGATCCGAGCCCGATCCCTGGCGGGCGCCCGTCATCGTTGCGCAGATACCCGACGCAGGCCTTCATCGCGAGCTCGAGGCCTCAGCGGCCGAGCGGCAGGCTATGGCGCAGCTCGCGGGTGTGCGGGAGATCCTGTCCGCGCATGCCAGCTTGGATGTCGTGCCGAAAAGCGGTGGGCGGGTCCAGGTGACGGGGCTTGTTCGGGGCCGGATCGGCCAGACCTGCGTCGTCACGCTGGATCCGATCGAGAGCGAGGTCGAGGAGGAAGTCGACCTGATCTTCGCCCCGGAGGCCGAGGCGCGGCGCCTGGCCGATCTGATCGAGGAGGGGCAGGACGATGAGGGGCCGCCTGCGGTCGCCGACGCTCCCGAGCCAATCGCCGGTGGCATCATCGACCTCGGCCGGCTCGCCACCGACGCGCTGTTCCTGGCGATCGATCCCTATCCGCGCAAGGAGGGGGCCGTGTTCGAGGCGGAGGTCGCTGCGCCCGATCCCGAGGACCATCCCTTCGCGGCACTGAAGGCGCTTCAGGACAGGAAGAAGGACCAATAGGCGGGCATTGTCCGCTTGTGCCCGCCTTGCGAGGGGACGCGAGCCATTTTCCTCGATGGTTTGAAAGGAGCGTTTATCTTTCTGATTTCAATGCACTTCCTGCTAAATCCGGGGTTCGTGGCCGCGTCGCCCCAAATGCAAAAGGCTGGGGGCAAGAGGTTGTTTCGGGGTAACAAAACGCTATTGTCGCGCCCCGGTCCGGGTGCGGCGTGGCGCTTGGCCGATCGCCATGTCCGTGGCGAACTCATTTTGCGGCCCCGCTAGCTCAAGACCGCACCAGACCAGGTTTCCAGGACTTTTATGCCAAGCAAGGTTCGCATCGCGCTGGACGCCATGGGAGGCGATGTCGGCCCCGCCGTGGTCATTCCGGGCGCTGCCATCTCGCTTGGCAGGCATCGTGATACCGAGTTCCTGCTGGTTGGGGACCGCGCCAGGATCGAGCCCGAGCTCGACAAGCATCCGAAGCTCAAAGCCGCCTCCAGGATTGTCCATACCGACGTCGCCGTCAGCATGGAGGACAAGCCGAGCCAGGCGCTGCGGCGCGGCCGCAAGACCTCCTCGATGTGGCTCGCGATCGATGCGGTCAAGAAGGGCGAGGCGGATGTCGCGATCTCCGCCGGCAATACCGGCGCGCTGATGGCGATGGCGCGCTTCCACCTGCGGACGCTGCCGGGCATCGACCGCCCGGCCATCTCGGCGATATGGCCGACCATGCGCGGCGAATCCGTCGTGCTCGACCTCGGCGCCACCCTCGGCGGCGATGCGCACCATCTGGTGTCGATGGCGGTCATGGGCGCGGCCAAGGCGAGCGTGCTGTTCAACAAGAAGCGACCTACGGTCGGACTGCTCAACATCGGCGCCGAAGAGATCAAGGGCCACGAGGAGATCCGCGAGGCCAGCGAGATCCTGCGGGCGAGAAACCTGCCGGAGCTCGACTATATCGGCTTCGTCGAGGGTGACGGCATCGGCAAGGGGCTGGCCGACGTCATTGTGACCGAGGGCTTCAGCGGCAACATCGCGCTCAAGGCCGCCGAGGGAACCGCCCGCCAGATGGCGGAATTGCTCCGTAACGAGATGCAGCGGAGCTGGCTCTCCAAGCTCGGCTATGTCTTCGCCCGCAGCGCCTTCCAGGCCCTGCGCGACAAGATGGACCCCAACAAGTCCAATGGCGGCGTGCTGCTGGGGTTAAGGGGGGTGGTGGTCAAAAGCCATGGCGGAACCAACGCTGAAGGCTTTGCCTATGCGATCGATGTTGGCTATGAGATGGCTCACTACGATCTCCTGAACAAGATCAATCAGATGCTCAACCGCGAGGGTGGTGCACTCAGTTTCGTGCAGCCCGCGCCGGAGGATGTTTCGTGACTCAAATTCGTTCGGTCGTGCTCGGCTGCGGCTCATATCTGCCGGAGCAAGTGGTGACCAACGCCCAATTGGCGGCCCGCATCGACACCTCCGACGAGTGGATCGTTCAGCGCACGGGCATTCGCGAGCGGCACATCGCGGCCGAGGGCGAGTTTACCTCGCACCTGGCGATCAAGGCGGCGCAGGCCGCACTCAGCGATGCCGGCATGGACGCGCAGTCGATCGACCTCATCGTGCTGGCGACCTCGACCCCGGACAACACCTTCCCCGCGACGGCTGTCGCCGTGCAGCACGGGCTGGGCATCAACCATGGCGCTGCCTTCGACCTCCAGGCGGTGTGCTCGGGCTTCGTGTTCGCGCTTGCCACGGCCGACAATTTCCTGCGCACCGGCGCCTTCAAGCGCGCGCTGGTGATCGGCGCCGAGACCTTCTCGCGCATCCTCGACTGGAACGACCGCGGCACCTGCGTGCTGTTCGGCGACGGCGCCGGGGCGGTGGTACTAGAGGCGCAGGAGCAGCCAGGCAATGCCGCGACCGATCGCGGCGTCGTGACCACGCATCTGCGCTCCGACGGCCGGCACAAGGCAAAGCTGTTCGTCGACGGCGGCCCGTCCTCGACCCAGACCGTCGGCCACCTGCGCATGGAAGGCCGCGAGGTCTTCAAGCATGCGGTCGGCATGATCACCGACGTCATCGTCGACGCCTTCGAGGCGACCGGGCTCAATGCCGAAAGCATCGACTGGTTCGTGCCGCACCAGGCCAACAAGCGAATCATCGACGCTTCCGCCCACAAGCTTCACATCGCGCCGGAAAAGGTGGTGCTGACGGTGGACCGTCACGGCAACACCTCCGCCGCATCGATCCCGCTGGCGCTGGCGGTGGCGCGCAAGGACGGCCGCATCAAGAAGGGTGACCTGATTCTCCTGGAGGCGATGGGCGGCGGCTTCACCTGGGGCTCTGCGCTGCTGCGCTGGTAAGCCACAGTCGGTAAAATTTTGCCGGAATTCGCGCCGATAATCGATGCGTCTGCATTGATGAGCGCTGTTGACCGCCGTATCGTAACCTCATAATTTCAGACAACAATTGTTCGCCGTGATGTGGGGCAGGGCGATGACCGATCAAAGTAAAACCGTAACGCGAGTTGATCTGTGCGAAGCCGTCTACCAGAAGGTAGGGCTGTCGCGCACGGAATCGTCCGCTTTCGTGGAACTCGTGCTGAAGGAGATCACCGATTGCCTCGAAAAGGGCGAGACGGTGAAATTGTCTTCGTTCGGGTCCTTCATGGTCCGCAAGAAGGGCCAGCGCATCGGACGCAACCCGAAGACCGGCACCGAGGTGCCGATTTCGCCGCGCCGGGTCATGGTGTTCAAGCCGTCGGCGATCCTGAAGCAGCGGATCAACGGCCAGCACCGCGCCAATGGCGACGCCACCAGCAAGGCCCAACAAGAGGCGTAACCCTTTCGCAAAGGATTTGGCATTTGGACAAGGCGCCGGATGCGTTCCGAACCATCAGCGAAGTAGCGCAGGAACTCGACATTCCGCAGCACGTGCTGCGGTTCTGGGAGACCCGGTTCTCCCAGATCAAGCCGATGAAGCGCAGCGGCGGCCGCCGCTACTACCGCCCCGACGACGTCGATCTGCTCAAGGGCATCCGCCGGCTGCTCTATGGTGAGGGCTACACCATCCGCGGGGTGCAGCGGATCCTGAAGGAGCACGGCGTCAAATCGGTGCAGGGCCTCGCCGACAGCGCGGCCGCGGTCTCGTTTGGGGCCATCGAGGACGCCATCGGCGCCAGCCTGATGGAGCCCGAGGATGAGGCGCCCATCAAGGGCGTCACCGACACCGACGATGACGACTATCAGGGCAACGAAGAGGAAGGCATCGACTTCCGCTTCAGCGAGATCGACGACGAGGAGATCCTCACCACCTTCCGCAAGGGCGGCGCCACTGCTGCGCCCGCCGGCCCCAGCGCGCTGGACCGGGAGCGGTTGGGCCGGGCGCTCGCCGACCTCGTCGCCTGCCGGGAGATGCTGGATCAGGCGCTGAAGGACGGGTAGGGGCGGTGGCCCACCGGCTTGGCGGATAGTTCCGGGCGCCTTGGGCGGATACACCAAAATGCTGCGGCCTCGCCTTGCGCAAAGCGGCGATCCTAGCTAATGGAACGACGTTCGGAGCGTGGCGCAGCCCGGTTAGCGCACTAGTCTGGGAGACTAGGGGTCGGAGGTTCAAATCCTCTCGCTCCGACCATTTCTTCAAATCGTCTTTCGGGTGGATTGACTGTTGGCGTGGGCCTGCTCGCGCCAGCGATGCGTGCGCGGCGGCCAGCGGCGAATGGCTGGTTCGGTGGTCGGTATACTAAAACATCGAAAACAACCCCATGCACAGTAGCGTGTCATTGATTGAATAAGATTTTTCCGAATCGACTTTGGTCCGGCGACCCCGACGCCGACAATCGGCGGATCAGAGGCAAGTACGTCTTGTTTCAAAACTTGCACACCTGAATGTGTCCGCATTCTCCGCGCGGGCGTCGAGGAGGGGTACACAATCTATGTCGCCCCCAACAAATCGACTACGTTGTTCAAAGTCGCTCGTGGTCGGGCGCTCCTGCATTCCATCGAATACATCCTGCGCTTCTCAAATTTCCTTAAGCGCTAAGGATGCGCGCACCTTCAATCAAATCGCCTCTCGCTGCTGATGCGTCTGCGGCGATGTTAGGTTCTCTGACAGCCCTTCAAAGAAGGAATACCGTCTAACTTGCGTCATTTGCGACGGGACAGGGCTGCATCACCTTATCCGTCTGTCCAACGCGATAGAAATAGCAGAACGACGTGCGATGCACAGGAAGCAGAGTTATGTCGCTCTTGTGTACGAAACAACCCTGTACGACCACAATGCGATTGCTATCCATGGGGCTAATCTTCAATCCTGTTGTCTTGACGTGCTGATACGGAAAATCTGGCAATGCAATCCTGTTCTGAAAAACATTCTTGTCCCAACATTTTCTCGCTGCCATTTCTCAGCGCGGGCAGAGCACCTACCTAAGCCACCGTCGCTTTGGCACGCGTCGAAGAACAGGTCAGGTTGATTGTTCTTACTCGGGTCAATTGTCGCGGCCCAATCGTCGGACCAATCGTCGCCAAATTTCAGTGCGGGCTCTTTGCCTGCGTTCTTGTAAGACACCTTCAGCGTAACCGTGCCGTCTTCAGCGATTGTGGCCGTGGCTTCAGTGGGCCAACCCAAGCCCGCGTGGATGCGACAAGTGCGTCGTAGGCGACATAGCACGCAACGACGGCCGCGGCGGCTGCAATCCAGTCTGGCAAACTCGCTTTAGCTAACATGTAGCTCCTTCTCGCTTCCCAGCCACCACGTTGATCGCGAATGGCATGCAGAATCTTCGTTGCCCTGATCGAAAACGCTCGATCCTGAACAGGCCCGTACTCTTGGGACTCTAGCTAGTGATTCGCGCTATTGCGTGAAGCTTTGTAAGAAATGTCAGGCGGTTAAGACGAATGCCGTCCCCCGGTCAACGCTAGATACTAGCGCCGACTGAAGCGATCTTCCTCGGAGAGGCGATTTCGAAGCCGATCAACTCACTGGTTTGTTTTCGTCAGTCCTCTCAACCGCGCTTTCCGCGCGCTGGCGTCGATGACGATCTCCGTAGAGACGCGTGATCTGCTTTACCCTGACAGCGTCGATCTCGCGGCGCGGGCGAGGGCGGTAGGCGTTGCCGGTGGAACTGCATCTGCTCTGTGACCAGCCGCACAATTATGCGCCGATGCCGACGTCGGAAGGGCGGCGTGCGCGTGCGCTTATCATGCGCGCGGTGGCATAAGGAAGGCGATGTGATCGTTGTCACTGAGTGCGCCGCGTCATCGGGACTGGCGCTGTGCGGCCCGTCGGAGGCGGCCTCCGGGGCGTTTCCTCGATCCGTCGTGTTCGGATCAGTAGTTTTGCGGGGCCGTCAGGCGTGGCCCTTGATCTCGTAGTGACCCGGCACGCATTTGTAGCGCTCGAGGCGCCAGTTGGCGTGATAGATCGGATGCTCGCCCATCCATTTCGCGAGCGGAGCCTGTGCGCCGACCGCGCACTGCATCATCGAAATCTCGGGCGTCATGTTGCTGTCGGTCACGATTTCCTCGACGCAACTGCCTGAGCTGGCTGCGCCAAGCCGGCACAGCACGGCAACGACGGTCACGAACATTCCTGTCACCTCATCGGTTGTTTCTGACCACGAAGAGGATGCAAGCGGAGTGCCAGAGCCTGTTACACGCAAACGACACGCTGGCCCGGCCGACTCAACCCAGCGTCCACCCGGTCTGATGATTCGGATCGTAAAAGAAATGCCCTTAACCCGAAGCCGGACAAATACGGGAGCCACTGCAAAGCTCGGCGCAGCGCCGTCGGTGTTTCACAGGCCGATCACAGCAGCGAGATCGAATGTGCTTTCCAGCGACGACGGAGCAAGCGCCTCGTCCTTCGAGACGACCGCTTTGCGGTCTCCTCAGGATGAGGCTGACTGGGCATCGATGCTTGTTGAAACTGCTGCCACGCGGTCCAGCCTCATCCTGAGGGCCCGCCGACGGCGGGCGTCTCGAAGGATGTGCCGCGGGCGAAGCTGCGTCACAGGTACGGTGGAGACCGCACTGAGCGGCCAATAGTCCGCGTGCCGAAATAACTGACGCCGGAGATGACATCGCCGATCCGCTTTCTTTTGCGGATGCAGCGCTGCTACAGTTTTGCACGCGGCCCGCTGAGCGGCGCTGTGACGAAGAAACATACCGACAAGGGGAGGGACCGAAGTCCCATGAAAGATTTTGCTGGAAAGATCGCGGTCATCACCGGCGGCGGCACGGGAATGGGGCGCGAGCTCGCGCGGCAGCTCGTCGCCGAAGGCTGCAATGTCGCCATGTGCGACGTCTCCGAGGCCGCGATGGCCGAGACCAAGCGGCTCTGCGAGGCCGAGAAGCTGCCGCAGGGCCTGAGTGTCACCACGCATGTCGCAGACGTCGCGATCGAGGATCATCTGAAGCGTTTTCGCGACGAGCTCGCCGAGCAGCAGAAGACGGACAGGATCCATCTGCTGTTCAACAATGCCGGCATCGGCGGCGGTGGCAGCCTGTTCACCAACACGCGCGAGCAGTGGGAGCGCACCTTCAACATCTGCTGGGGCGGCGTCTATCTCGGCGTGCGCACCTTCCTGCCGATGCTGGTGGCAGCGGACGAGGCGCACATCGTCAACACGGCGAGCGTCAACGGCTTCTGGGCCTCGATCGGCATGAACCAGGCGCACACGGCCTACAGCTCGGCCAAGTTCGCCGTGAAGGGATTTACCGAAGCGCTGATCAACGACCTCCGCCTGCACGCGCCGCACGTCAAATGCTCGGTGGTGATGCCCGGTCACATCGGCACCTCGATCGTCTCCAATTCGCGCAAGGTGCAGAGCGCCGATGGGTCGGAGCGGCTCAACGACGACGAGGTGGCGCTGACCCGCAAGCGCATGATCGCGGCCGGCGTGCCGGATGCGGACAAGATGTCGGACGAGGACATCCAGGCGGTGTTCGCCGAGCGCGCCCGCAGCTTCCTCGAGGAAGCGCCGACGACGGCCGCGCAGGCGGCGACGATCATTCTCGACGGCGTCAAGGCGGAGCGCTGGCGCATCCTCGTCGGCGAGGACGCCAAGCGCCTCGACGAGCGCGTGCGCGCCACGCCGGAGCAGGCCTACGACCGTGCCTTCTACGAAAGTTTCACGCAGGAGGTCGGCTGGCGGCTCGGCTGAGACTGCCTCCGGGCGGGCGCGAATATGGGTATGATGTTCATCATGGCAAGAGATGCGTCAGCAATTTTGCGTGCCACCTCTTGCCAATGCTCGCCCGCTCCATGACCCATCGGAATGTCACGCATGCGACATGACGATGTTCAAGCGATGGTGATCTGAAACGCCTCTCATCGGGCGCACGGCCGCTTGGTTGACGGACTGAAATGGTTTAGTCGTCAGGAGTAACGCGACGATAGAGCGTAGCTGCCGATGATGCCCGCATGTCTCTCCGACGACTGGACCCTTTGCCCGGAACGAGAGGACATCTCCGCTGAGTTCACGCGGCTGCTCACTGCGGCCCAGGAGGGCGGCGCCACGATCGCGGAATGCCTCATGATCGCGCGGCAGCTGAAGCGCGGCGACGACCGGTCCTGGCATCGCGAGTGGAAGAGGCTGGCGCAGACCAATCGGCAGCGCGCCGAGGCCGCGTTCGCGGAGGGCCATCTGGCGAGCGCGCAGCGCAACTGGCTGCGCGCGATGAACTACTATGGTGCCGCGGCGATGCCGCTCGAACCGGCGGACGAGCGCCGCTGGGTTGCGGTGCTGGCCATGCAGGACTGCGCCCGCCGCTACCTCGCCGCGCGCAGCCCGGCCGGCGAAGTCGTGACGATACCTTGGCTCGACGGGCACTCGCTGCAGGGCTATTTCCTTCCTGCGCCGTCAGCCGGCGGGCGGGCTCCGACCGTGATCTGCATCGGCGAGCCCGGCCACCGCAAGGAAGAGTTCCTGTTCAAGCTCGTGCCGCATGCGCGCGAGCGCGGCTTCTCGATGCTGGCCCTCGACCTCTTCGGCGACCAGCGCGACGATTTTCTCGACGCGCTGTTGCGGCGCCGGGATCTCGAGAGCGCGATCCCTGGCGTCATGGACTATCTGGAGACGCGCGGTGACGTCGACTTCGCGCGCGTCGGGATCATCGCCGATGGCTGGGGCTCGTCCTTCGTCTCGCGCGCGGTGTTGCAGGAGCCGCGGCTTGCCGCCGCCGTCTGCGACGGCGGCCTGTGGGACCTGCACGAGCGGGCCTTCTTTGCCAGCCGGTTCGCGAAGAGCGACGTCAGCATCGTCCCGGTGCCGCATGCGCCGCTCATGGCATCCAGCGCCGAGTGCCCGGTGCTGATCACGCTCGGCGAGGACGGCTGGCTCAAAGCCGATCGGGCGCGTCAGATCGTGCAGAACTCGAGGCTCGGCAGCTCGGACGTCATGCTGAAGGTGTTCACTGCGGCTGAGACCGGTGCGGCACAGTCCCATGCGGACAATCCGAGCCTTGCCAACGAATACATCTTCGACTGGCTCGAATCGCGGCTCGGTGCCATCGGGCACATCTAGCGGCGCGGTCCGGACCGGGCGTCAGAAGTCCAGGCTCAGACGGACGCAGGCCTTCTCGAGGCGGGTCTTCAGCGTCGCGAGCTTGGTGGTGAATTCGGTGAGCTCGGCTTCGTCGAATTCCTGGAAGACGAATTCTCTGATGGTCTTGTACTGCTCGTTGAGGCTCGCCAGGTGCTTCTGCGTCTTCTCGGTCAGGGACAGCCGGACCACCCTGGCGTCGGTCGGCGAGGGGCGGCGGCGCAACAGGCCCTTCTTTTCGAGCAGCTTGGATTGGGTGGTGACGAAGGACGGATCGACGTGGAGGAGCTTGGACACGACGTTGACCGGGATGCCGTCGTCCTTGTCGAGGTCGGAGATGGCCATCAGGATCAACCATTGCGGCCCGCTGATGCCGAGCGTCCTCGCCCAGAACTGACGCAGCTCCTCGAGATACATGTTGATCGACGATATCTCCCAGGTGAATCGCCTGATGATATCCAGATTGCCGATGGTGCGCAGGCGCGCTCCTTCTTTCCTCGTCGCGGACACAGCGTCACTCCGTGAACCGATTGTTCAGGTCGGTGTTCGTGGAACGTCATAGTCCACGCAAGCCTGCTCTGACGCAAGTGCAGAGCAGGACAAATTTGTTACAGAACTGACAAATATGACCCACTCAGTCGATCGGGTCATTCTTTGCTGTTGCTGCCGCGACACAGCGATCGGCAAATCAGAAAGCTGATTTCATAAACTATTTTGATTACCAAATTCTCACATGCATAGTGCCGCCCGACGGTGGGGGGATTCTCGACCGTTCCGTTGCAGGTGGGTCGCTCTGGTCCTTCGCGTTCAAGCGCGTGGGTCCGAAGGCGCGAAGCGGCTGAGCGGTTTTTGAGAGCGGGGATTGGGGGGCGCTAACGGCCCGCCTCGCCGTGAATGACAACTTGGAGGTTAATATGAAATTGGTGAAGAGCCTTTTGCTCGGCTCCGCGGCGGGTCTGTTTGCCGTGGGCGGAGCGCAGGCAGCCGATCTGCCCGTCAAGGCCAAGGCGGTCGAGTACGTCAAGATCTGCTCGTTGTACGGCGCCGGATTCTACTACATCCCGGGCACCGACACCTGCATCAAGCTGGGTGGCTATCTGCGTGCTGAAGTCGCGCTCAACTCGGGCGGTCACTACAACGGTCAGTTCAGCGGCGTGGCCGGCGGCCACAACCGTTTGACCAACTACTACTCGATGCGGTCCCGCGCGGACTTCAACATCGACACGCGCACCGCGACCGAATACGGCGTCGTCCGCACCTATTTCGATGCGGTGTATACTTGGACGTCCGGCAGCTATAGCGGCACCGGGGCTGGTGGGACCAGCTATGATTCGGCTCCCTCCGGGACGAGCGGTTCGGGCTCGGTCTCCGGCGGTTCGCTCGGCGTCTACTACGCCTTCATCCAGTTCGCAGGCTTTACGATGGGTAAGTCCGTGTCGCAGTTCGACGCGCCGTGGACGAACTATCCGGGCAACAACTTCGACCAGCTGGTCGGCGGCGGTGGCACCGTTACCGGCGTGAACCAGTTCACTTACACTGCGGACTTTGGGCAGGGCATCACGGCCGCGATTTCGGCGCAGGATCAGACCGCGTACTACCAGACCAACATCTGGAATACTTCGGGAGCGACGGCTGCCGGCATCGTCGGTGGCGCCTACGGTCTCAATGACATCGGCGGTTCGCGTTCGCCTGATATCGTCGGTATGGTGCGTGTCGACCAGGCTTGGGGTCTGTTCCAGGCCTCGGTGGCGGCCCACGACAACCACGCCGGATACTATGGTGCCAGCGAAACGACCGGCGCACCGTCCGACAAATGGGGGTGGGCCGCTGCACTGGCTCTGTCGATCAAGAACATCCCGACCGGTGCAGGCGACGTGATCAACATCCAGGGCGTCTACACCGAGGGTGCCAGCCGCTACAACTTCCAGAGCCTTGCGGCGACCAGCTACTCGATGTTCAGCGGCAGCGGCAACGGTGCCTACCAGAGCGTCGGTTTCGCTGGCGTCTCAGACGCAGTCTTCGGAGCCGGCACCGGCCTCGAACTCACGAAGACCTACGGTATGCGCGGCGCATTCACGCACAACTGGAATCCGTACTGGAACACGGCGCTTTACGGTGCGTACGGTGCGGTCCGTTACAGCAGCGCCGCTAAGGGACTGATTTGTGGCAGTGCAGGCATGGCGGCCCTGGCCCTGACCGGCACCTGCAATCCGGACTTTGACATTGCCCAGGTTGGCGTGATCACCCGCTGGACTCCGGTCAAGAACCTGACCTTCTCGGGTGACTTCAACTGGAGCCGGATCGACCAGAAGTACTCGGGCACGGTGGCCTACGGCGGGAGCGCAGCCACCGCCAAGCCGGCGGCTGTCTACGAGCTGAAGGATCAGGACAGCTTTACGCTGCTGCTCCGCGCTCAGCGCAACTGGTAAGAGCCTCGCAATGCGACATAGCCCCGGCGGGAAAACCGCCGGGGCTTTTTCGCAAAGAAGGGGTTCGGAAAGCCTGGCGGCTGTGCAGACGACGATGACGAGCCATGCGATTCGATCGCCTCAAACTTATTTACTTACCTGAGTTACTAAGCTATATAACTCCCAGCCAAATACGAAAGTTGCGGCTCTTAGCTTCACGCTAAGCCTCCAGAGACCTCCGGTGATGCCCCGCCGGAGGTTTTTTGTTTTCTGGAGCATGGTGCAGCATCAGCCGCGCATCACCCGAGCGCGCGCGTTCGGCCGGTAGGCGAGGCGGCTGTGGCCGGCGCAATAGGGCTGGCCGTCGGGAGCCGTGTTGCCGCAGAAGCAGAAATCGTCTTCGCCCGGCGTCGAGATCGGCCATCGGCAGCGGTTCTCGGCAAGCTCCAGCAGCGAGCAGCGATTGGCCTCGTCGATGGGGCCGGCGACCGCGGGGGCGTCGGTCTCGCCATAGATCGTGGCGAGCATCTCATATTGCAGCCGCGGCACGGCCCTCCGCGTGCGCGCCGGCGCAAGGCCTCTGTCCTGGGCCCTGCGGTCGTCGACCGCCCGGCCGCGCGTCAGATTCAGCCGGGACAGCTTGCCGATCACGGCGTTGCGGCTGACGCCGATGTCGGCGGCGATCTCGCGGCAGGAGAGGCCGGCCTCGAAGTGCCGCTTCAACAATTCAATGCGTTCGTCGGTCCAGGTTGGTGAAGAGATTGGTGAGACGGCACGCATGTGTAACGGTCCCAGGTTGCAGATGTCGGCCATCCGCCTTCTCGAGATCCGTCCGCCTCACGTCCGGCGCGCGCTCACGTCCTGCCATTGTCGCGGATCGACAAAAGCCCGTCCTTGATGGCGAGACGGATGCCTTCCTCGATCAATGTCCGTGCGACGCCGGGAACGCTAGTGCCGTGGGTGCCCTGTCTCACCAGCTTCTCCAGATAGGCGATGGTCGAGAGCGCCAAGGTAACGGGAATGCGGTCAGTCTCGGCTTTTTCGGTGGCCATGGCCGAACGCTAGCCTCTTACTCGGGTACATAAAAGTAACGATTAAGACTCTATTTAGGTTTGGGGGTGGAAGTCAAATCAGCGCCGGGGCGGCCGCTCACCTAGTTGGAATCGCTTGAGAATCGGACACGGCGCGGCGCGCCGCAGGGAACACCGGGCGGCGGCTTGATGTCGGCAGGTCGGGGAAGGGCCCGGCGGGCTCAGCCGTGCACGATCGCCTTTTCGATCATGCAATGGATGCCCTTGGCGCCATTGACGGTCTGGGTCACCCGCAGATCGGCCGCCAGGCTGCACAGCGTGTAGGCGTCCTCGCGCGACAGGTTTCGCGTCTCGCCGAGCAGCGCGATCATGTCGCGCAGCGCGCGCACCACGCACTGGTCGAGGTCGGGGTCCATCGCCATGGTCATGTAGTGCGTCGCCGTCTCGGCGCGGGGATAGTCGAGCCTGAGGTCCTTGCGCAGCGTCAGGCGGAAGCGGCCCTGGAGCGCGGTCTCGATCGCGGTGACGCAGACCTCGCCGTCGCCCTGCACGCCGTGGCCGTCGCCGCAGGAGAACATCGCGCCCGGAACGAACACCGGCAGATACAGCGTCGCGCCGGCGCCGAGCTCCTTGTTGTCGAGATTGCCGCCCATCGCGCGCGGGATCAGCGAGGAGATGCGGCCCCAGGCCGGCGGCGGCGAAACGCCCATCACGCCGAAGAACGGCTTGAGAGGCAGGTCGAGGCCCCACGGCATGCGGCCGGTCATCCGTGACCGGTCGAGCGGGATGTTCAGGATGCGCGTCTCATGGAAATCGTCGGGCAGGGTACCGGACAGCGGCTTGATCATGTTCCAGCCCCAATCCTGCCGGAGCTGAACGTCGAGGATATCGACCGCGAGCACGTCGCCGGGCTCGGCCCCCTGGACCGCGATCGGACCGGTGAGGATGTGGCCGGGCAGCATGCGCTCGTTCTTCGCGTGAACCTCGTGCATCTCGGGCGGAATGTGAAACCTGTCGCGGTCGGGTAGCATGTCGGGGCCGCCGCTGATGGTATCGACCGTCACCTCGTCGCCGCTGGCAATGGTGAGGACGGGCTTGAGCGCGGCTTCGAAGAAGCCCCAATGGCAGGTTTCGGGGCTGGAATGCAGGTGATGATGGGTCATTTGCCGCGTCCGGTTGGTTTCATCGGCCGCAGGCTTGACCCGGCGATCGATCCTCTTTCAAGAAGATTTCTGAAGATGGCGGGGCCGGTCAAGCCCTGCGCAGACGGGCACGATGATTTCAGCGAGGCTCCCCTGTTTTTTGTTCTTTCCAAGACCCTTGGCGTTGCGCTGCTGCCGATCAATCTTCTGGCCGAGCTCGGAATCCTGTCTGTCGTGCTGATGGCGACGCGCTTTGCCGCGCTCGGCCGCAGGCTCGCGGTGATCACGCTGGTGGTGCTGGGGCTCGCTGCGTTCTCGCCGCTCGGCAATCTCCTGATCTATCCGCTGGAGTCGCGCTTTCCCGCGTGGGATCCCTCGCGCGGCGCGCCCGACGGCATCATCGTGCTCGGCGGCTCCGTCGACACCGATCTGTCGGCGGCACACCGCACGCCCGTCGTCGCGCACGCGGCCGATCGTCTGTTTGCGCCGGCCGAGCTCGCGCGGCGCTATCCGAACGCGCGCATCGTCTTCACCGGAGGCTCAGCGAACCTGGTTTCGACCGAGGCGAGGGAGGCCGACTATTCCGCGCCGATCCTGGAGAATCTCGGCATACCGAAGCAGCGCCTGATCCTCGAGCGCAATTCCCGCAACACCTGGGAGAACGCGATCTTCACAAAGCAAATGGTGGCTCCAAAACGGGGCGAGCGCTGGCTCCTGGTGACGTCGGCCTTCCACATGCCGCGCTCGATGGGGATCTTCCGCAAGGCCGGATTTGACGTCGAGGCCTATCCCGTGGACTGGCGGATGGGGGGACGTGACGATCTTTTCTCCTTCACCAATATCGGCGCGGATGGGCTCCGCCGAACTGATGTGGCCGTACGCGAGTGGATCGGCCTCGTCGCCTACCGTCTGATGGGAAGGACCGGCGAGTTGCTTCCGGGACCGGCCAAGGACTAGAACGAGGGCCGCAAAACAACAACACACGGCGCGCGATCGCCGGCCGGGAGGAAGTCATGCAACAGCAGAGCGTAGACAGGATCGATCTTGCAGGCGTCGTCGCCGACCTCAACAGCCTGTTGCGGCTGAAGACGACGGTGATCGGCATGAAGTTGTTCGCAACGGCCGCGGAGATGGAGGCGATCCCGAAGATCCGCCGTCCGAACGCAATTCACACCACCGACCAGATCGTCAGCATGGCCGCGCGCCTGGGATGGACCGTCGGCATCACCGCCGACGACCTCGTCGGCGCGCAATGCCGCGCGGTGATCGGCCTTGCTCCGCAGGACGAGAACTGGCTCGCCGGCGAAAACTATGTCGGGGTCTGGCACGGTACCGCAGAGGATGCGCGCAAGCGCCAGCAGGCGCTGGATGTGGTTCCGTTCGGGCAATACCAGGCGCTCGCCGTCAGTCCGCTGGCGAGCGGCCGGCTCGATCCGCCCGACATCTGCCTCGTCTATGCGACGCCCGGGCAGATGATCATCCTGATCAACGGGCTGCAATATACCGGCTACCGGAAGTTCGAATGGGGCGTGGTCGGCGAGACCGCATGCGCCGATTCCTGGGGTCGGGCGCTCAAGACCGGGGAGCCCAGCCTGTCCTTGCCATGCTATGCCGAACGGCGCTATGGCGGCGTGCCGGACGAGGAGATGCTGATGGCCTTGCAGCCGTCCCATCTCGCCAAGGCAGTTGAAGGCATGAAGGCGCTGGCCAGGAACGGCCTGCGCTATCCGATCCCGCCCTATGGCATTCAAAGCGACGTCCGTGCCGGCATGGGCGTGAGTTACGCGAAGAAGTAAAGGCCGACCATGAGCTCTGCGAAATTCGACATCGTCGTCTACGGCGCGACCGGTTTCACCGGCCAGCTCGTCGCCGAGTATCTGGCAACGCATTACAAGGACGACAGGGCGCTGAAATGGGCCATGGCGGGCCGCAGCCTCGACAAGCTGAAATCGGTGCGCGACGCGATCGGTGCGCCGGCGGACACGCCGCTGATCGTGGCGGATGCGTCGGATGCGGCGTCGCTGAAGGCGATGGTGGCGCAGACCAGGTCGGTGATCACGACGGTCGGTCCGTATCAGTTCTATGGCGAGGATCTGCTCGCGGCCTGCGTCGCCGGCGGCACTGATTATTTCGATCTCTGCGGCGAGCCGGTCTGGATGCGGCAGATGATCGACAAGTACGAGGCGGCGGCCAAGGCGAGCGGCGCGCGCATCGTGTTCTCCTGCGGTTACGATTCCGTACCGTTCGAGCTCGGTACGTTCTTCGTGCAGGAAGAGGCCAAGCGCGTGTTCGGTGCGCCCGCTGCGCGCGTGAAGGGCCGCGTGCGCGACATGCGCGGCACGCTGTCAGGCGGCACCGCGGCAAGCGCGAAAGCGACCTTCGATGCGGTCGCCAAGGATCTCAGCCTCGTCGCCATTCTCAACGATCATTTTGCGCTGACGCCGGGGTTCACCGGCCCGAAGCAGCCCAAGGGCAACAGGGCGGCTTACGAGGAGGACCTGCAATCCTGGGCGGCGCCGTTCATGATGGCGCTGATCAACACCCGCAACGTCCATCGTTCCAACATGCTGATGGGCTTTCCCTACGGCAAGGAGTTTGTCTACGACGAGATGGTTCTGACCGGTCCCGGCGAGAAGGGCGAGGCCAACGCGAAGCGCGTGATGGCGGCGAATGCCGAGAAGACCGGCCCGAACGCGCCGAAGCCGGGCGAGGGGCCGTCGAAGGAGGAGCGCGAGAAGGGCTTGTTCGATCTGCTCTATGTCGCGATCGCACCGGACGGACGCCAGGTCCGCGCCGGCGTCACCGGCGACCGCGATCCCGGCTACGGCTCGACCTCCAAGATGATCTCCGAATGCGCGATCTGCCTGCTGCGTGATGCGACGGATGTTCCGGGCGGCTTCTGGACGCCGGGCGCGGCGATGCAGCACAAGCTGATCAAGCGGCTGCAGGACAATGCGGGGCTGACGTTCAAGGTGGAGAAGTAAGGGCTAGGCTTCCTCGTCAGCCCTGATCTTGTAGGCCTGCGCGGCCGCGATCATACCCCACATCGCGCCCAGCATCATCCAGAAGTGCCGCCAGTGGTCGGTGTCGATCACGAAATTTTCGCCGACGGTGCCGAGGAAAGCGGAGAAGACCGCAAGATAGGCGCGCTGCCAGGGCACACGCACGAAGATGTGCCTGAAGCCCATGATGACGGTGGTGAAGACCAGCGCGGGATAGCACACGCCGGAAAGCCAGCCGCCGGACATGAAGGCGTTCAGGTACGAGTTGTGGGTGTCCTCGGGGAAGTAGCGGTGGAATTGCAGGGGGCCGATGCCGAACGGCAGGTCGAGCGCCATCTCCGCGCCGAGGATGTGCCGGCCGAACCGGCCGAAGCGGCCTTCGTCATAGCTCTGGTCGAAGCTCGCGCGCTGCTTGAACATCTCGGCGGTGGAATCGAACGACAGCAGTACCGCGATCAGCGCGAGGCCCAGCACCGCGGCGACGATCGCCATGACGATGATGCGCGAGCGCTGCGCGTTGGTGCGGCTGGTCAGCACCATCAGCGCCAGCATGAAGGCGGCGGTCAGCACCAGTCCGCCCCAGGCGGCGCGGGAGAAGGCGAGCAGGATCGCCAGCGACATGATACCGAAGGCGATCACGTTGCGGAACGCCTTGCCGAACTTGTCTGAGACCACGCTCTGGAGCGCAAACAGCGCCGGCAGGATCAGGAAGGCGCCGAGCACGTTCGGGTCCTTGAACGTGCCGCGCGCGCGTCCATAGAGCGTCAGGAGGTCGTTGCCGCCGGGAACCAGGTGGAAGTAGCCGGCGATTGCCAATAGCGAGGCAACCATCGCGCCGACCACGAGGCCGCGGCGGAGCATGTCCAGCCGGGCCGTCGTGTCCTCCGAAACGACCATGGCGAAGAACACCACGGTCACCGCCATGTACCAGGAGGTCGCTATCCAGCTCGCCACCTCGGGTTTATCGAATAGCGGGATCGCGCTGATGGTGTAGCCCACGTTGAGCAGGACCAGCAGCGCGACCAGCGGCATCAGAACGAGCTTCAGCCGCAGGCCGGTGGCGAAGAAGGTGACGGTGGCGAGCAGTGTCGCGATCTCGTAGGGGCTCGGCTCGATGAAAACGATCGCGCCGGAGGCGCCGACCAGCCACACCAGCGCGCGCTGCAGCGCCAGCACGCCGGGCGCAGCACGGACCGCTGCATTCATCTCCCCGGCTGTCGCCGCATACGTCATCGCACGCTCATACGCTCACGCAACTCTTACGCCACAAAACACGCCGTCATCGCCCGGCTTGACCGGGCGATCCAGTACTCTGCGGCGCCCATTGCGGAAAACGGCTGGCGCTGCGGAGTACTGGATGCCCCGGTCAAGCCGGGGCATGACGGAGAAACTCAACTCAATACGCGTTCTCGTTCTTGGTCAGCAGCGAGATCGGCGTCTTCAGGAGGATGTAGAGGTCGAGCAGCACCGACCAGTTCTCGATGTAGTACAGGTCGAACTCGACGCGCTTCTGGATCTTCTCTTCATTGTCGATCTCGCCGCGCCAGCCGTTGATCTGGGCCCAGCCGGTAATGCCCGGCTTGACGCGGTGGCGGGCGAAATAGCCATCGACGGCTTCGTCGAACAGACGGCTCTGGAGCTTGCCTTGCACCGCATGCGGCCGCGGGCCGACCAGCGAGAGATTGCCGGCGAACACCACGTTGAAGAGCTGCGGCAGCTCGTCGAGGCTGGTCTTGCGGATGAAGCGGCCGACGCGGGTGACGCGCGGATCGTTCTTGGTCACGACCTTCGATGCGGTCGGGTCGGCCTGATGGTGGTACATCGAGCGGAATTTGTAGACGTCGATGCGCTCGTTGTTGAAGCCGAAGCGCTTCTGGCGAAACAGGGCCGGCCCGGGGCTGTCGAGCTTCACCGCCAGTGCCACCAGTCCCATCACCGGCAGCGCTGCGAGCAGCGCGATGCTGCCGACGACGCGGTCGAACAGCCACTTCATCACCAGGTCCCAGTCGGTGATCGGCGCCTCGAACACGTCCAGCGTCGGCACCTCGCCGAGATAGGAATAGGAGCGGGGACGGAATCGCAGCTTGTTGGTGTGCGCGGACAGGCGAATGTCGACCGGCAGCACCCAGAGCTTCTTCAGCATTTCCAGGATGCGCGTTTCCGCCGAGATCGGCAGCGCGAACAGCACGAGGTCGACGCGGGTGCGGCGGGCGAACTCGACGATGTCGTCGACCTTGCCGAGCTTGCGCGCGCCGGCGCAGGTGTCGAGCGCGCGGCTGTCGTTGCGGTCGTCGAAGACGCCGAGCACGTGAATGTCGGAATCTTCCTGCGCCTTCAACGCCTCGACCAGCTGCTCGCCGTTGCTGTCGGAGCCGACGATGATGGTCCGGCGGTCGAGCCGGCCCTGGCGTGCCCAGCCGCGCACCAGCGCGCGCAGCACCAGACGCTCGGCGATCAGCGCGGCGAGCCCGAGGAAGTAGAAGGCGGCAAGCCACAGTCGCGAGATTTCGCTGCCGTACTTGGCGAAGAAGGAGATGCCGATGAACAGCAGGAAGACGAAGGACCAGGACGAGATCATCCGCGTCATCTGCCGGAGCTGACCACGGAACAGCTGCACCTGGTAGATGTCGGCGGCCTGGAAGCAGACCACGGCGGCGACCGCGACGGCGACGACCTCGGCCGGATAAATCCAGCTGAAGGCGCCGGAGAGCGGCATGACATAGCCGACATAGAGCGCAATGCCGACGAGGCTCAGCAGCGCGAAATCAGCCAGGCGGACGAACCCGGCGATCACGATCGGGGAATAGGCGCGAGCGACCTTCTGGTTGACCACTTCGAGCGCGGCGGACGAGAGCCGGCGACGGCGCTCCACGAAGGGCTGGTCAGCGGGCTTTGCCGCAGCGCTGGTCGCGGCATCGAGCATCGAGCGTGCGTTGAGCGGTTCCACGGGCGTCCACGTCCATTCCAAAACTTGCGGCACGGTCTTGCGCGCCCCGGGCAAGCATCCCCTGGCGCTTCGATTATCGAACAAATCGGAAGATTTTCTAAAGCGAGCTTAAGGATGGTTAATGATTGGCAAACGCATCGCGATAGCCGGCGAGCACGCCCTCGACCATGGCGGCTTGCGAGAAATGTGCCGAGATGCGCTCACGCAAGGACGCCGCGCGCTGCGCGGTCGTTTGCGGATCGTCCAGCGCCGCGGCGATCGCCTCCGCCATGGCCTCGGGATTGCTCGGCGCAAACAAAGCCGGGCTGTCGGAGCCGAAGATCTCGGGAATACCGCCGATGCGGGACGCGATCATCGGAATGCCTGCGGCACCCGCCTCGATCACGACGTAGGGCATGGAATCGCCGCGCGAGGGGACGACCAGCAGCCGCCCCTTGGAGAAGCCATAGCGCGGCTTGACGTGGCCGATGAAGCGGATTGCGTCGGACAGGCCGAGCCTCTCGACCTGCGCTTTCAGCGCCGCGGTTTCCTCGCCGTCGCCGCCGAGCGTCAGCGTGACCTTCCTGCCGCCCGCATGCAGCTGCGCCACGGCATCGACCAGCAGATCCGCACCCTTGATATGCCTGAACTCGCCGACATAGGCGAGGTCGGTGGCATCGTCGGCCGTCACGACAGGCTCGAACTCCTCGGGAGTGACACCATTGAAGACGCAACGCACCACCCCCTTGGGCGTGCCGACGATGCGTTGATAGGTGTCGCGGGCAAATGCGCTCTCGAACAGGAATAGGTCGGTCGAATCCATCAGCGCGCGCTCGAGCCGTGCGTAGAACTCGCCCTTGAGGGTGTTGAGGGGATAGTGCAGCGAACCGCCATGCGGGGTGTAGATGCGGATGGTCTCGTCCGAGCGCCGCCGCATGCGGATGAAGGCGCCGGCCTTGGCGCCGTGGCCGTGCATCACGTCGGGCTTGAGCGTGGCGATCAGGCGCCGCATGCGAAGCCATACCAGGACATCGTCGGGCGACGGCTCGCGGCGAATCGCGAGCCGATGCACGCCGAGCTTCAGCCGAGGCGCGAGCTCGGCAAGCGCCTTGTCGGCACGCTCCCCACCGGTGAGGCTGTCGGCGAGAATGCCGACGTGATGGCCGCGGTCGACCTGGCCGTTGGCGACGTCGAGGATGTGGCGGAAGATGCCGCCGACCGGAGCACGCACGGCGTGCAGGATGCGAAGTGGCCGGTCGGGAGAGGGGGACATGATCAAAACCAGCTCGACGGCGACTGCCGAACAATTCTCACGAAAATTATCGCGAGGGATTAAGGGGCGTCGTGGTTAACAAACGGTGACGAGCGCGCGTCGGCCGGCCATCGGCGGTCGCGATTAACCCCGCGGCAACCTTAATGGAGTGTAATCGCCCCGGTTGAGGTAGAGTCGCAGCGTTGCCCTGCGGGAGTGTTCGATGCGTTTAGCGTTCTGGCGTGCCGGCAAGGCCAAGGCGGTGATCGAGCGGGCAGTCTCGAAGTCCCGACCCAAACCCGCGCCCAAGATCGAAGCCAAGGTTGAAGCAGGCCCTGCGCCGGCTGTCACGAAACAGGCTCAGGTCGAATCCGGCGATATCGACCTGCACGCGCTTGGAACGGCACTGGCGCGCAAGCGCAGCTGGATCATCGTGCCGACGGTGCTGGCGCTCGTTGCGTCTCTCGCTGTCGTCAATCTCGTCACGCCCCGCTACAAGTCCGAAGCCCGCATCCTGATCGATGGCCGCGAGAACGTGTTCCTGCGCCCGAACAGCGACCGCGCCGAGGAGCGGCAGGCGCTCGACGCCGAGGCCGTCACCAGCCAGGTGCAGCTGGTGTTGTCGCGCGATCTCGCGCGGGAGATCATCAAGAAGAACAAGCTCGCCGAACGCCCCGAATTCGACCCGGTGCTGCAAGGCGTCTCGCCGCTGAAGTCGCTTGCCGCGCTCATCGGTATCGGCCGCGATCCGTTCTCGATGACGCCGGAAGAGCGCGTGCTCGATGCCTATTACGAACGCCTCCAGGCCTATGCGGTCGACAAGTCGCGCGTGATCGTGATCGAATTCCAGTCCGCCGATCCCGAGCTTGCCGCCCGCGTCGCCAATTCGATCGCCGACGGCTATCTCGTGCTCCAGCAGGGCGTGCGCCAGGAGCAGGCCAAGAACGCCAGCCAGTGGCTGGCCGGTGAGATCGAGAGCTTGCGCAAGAAGGTCTCGGAGGCCGAGGCCAGGGTCGAGGACTTCCGCTCCAAGTCGAGCCTGTTCGTCGGGACCAACAACACCACGCTGTCGAACCAGCAGATGGGCGAGGTGAACACCCAGCTCAACAATGCGCGCTCGATGAAGGCGGATGCGGAATCCAAGGCGCGGCTGATCAAGGAGATGCTCCAGAGCGGCAAGCCGATCGAGGCATCCGAGGTCGTGAATTCCGAATTGATGCGCCGGCTGTCGGAGCAAAGGGTGACGCTGCGCGCGCAGCTCGCCGAACAATCATCCACGCTGCTCGGCAATCACCCGCGGATCAAGGAGCTGAAGGCGCAGCTTGGCGATCTCGACAATCAAATCCGCGACGAAGCGGCCAAGATCTCGCGCTCGCTCGAAAGCGACGCCCGGATCGCCAGCGGCCGGGTCGATGGCCTGACCGTGAGCCTCGAGCAGCTCAAGAAGCAGGCGGCCTCGACCAACGGTCAGGACGTCCAGCTCCGCGCCCTGGAGCGCGAAGCCAAGGCGCAGCGCGACCTGCTCGAGACCTATCTGGCCAAGTATCGCGAAGCCAATACCCGCGAGACCATCGACACTGCGCCGACGGACGGCCGCATCATCTCGCGCGCCATCGTCTCGAACACGCCGGCCTATCCGAAGAAGCTGCCGATCGTGCTGATCGCGACCATCGCGACGCTGCTGCTGTCGTCCGGTGTCGTCGTCACCGGTGAGCTGTTGCGTCAGACCGCGCCGCGCGCGGCGGCTGTGTTTGCGCCGGCAGCGGTTCGGCAAGAGCCGGTGATGGTGCGGCAAGAAGTGGTGGTGGAGCCGGTCGTCGAACCCGTCATGGAAGAGCCGGCGCCGCTTCAGCCGGAGATGACGGCCGATGCCGATGCGACGGAGTTCGCCGAGATCGAGCATCTCGCCGACCGCCTGCGCGCCGCGGGCGCGGCGGCGAAGAAGGTCACGGTGCTCGGCACCGCGCCCGGCGAAGCCATCACGCTGTCGACCTTGACGCTCGCCCGGCACCTGGCGCGCGATACCCGCGTCGTCGTCGTCGATCTCGCCGCATCCTCGCCGACCATTGCCGCGGTGTCCGTCGATGCGTCGGCTCCGGGCCTTGCCGAGTTGATGCAGGGCGAGGCCTCGTTCGCCCAGATCATCACCCGCGACAAGCTCTCGCGATTGCATCTGGTCATGGCCGGCCGTCCCGGCTTCGACCGCAGCCTGCTGCAATCGCCGCGCGTGGCGCTCGCGATCGACGCGCTGCTGCGCGCCTACGATCACGTGCTGATCGACGCCGGCAGCGCCTCCGATCTTCCGGCCGAACTGCTGACGGCGCATGCCCGCGCCGTCGTGGTGCCCGATGCGTCGATGGCACCTGATGCCCGCACGCTGATGTGCGAGCAGCTGAGGGCGGTCGGCTTCAGCGAGGTGACGATGCTGAGCAAGCCGGTGCTGCCGTCGGATGCCATGGAGGCGCCGCGCGTCGTGGCGGCGTGAGCGGGGCGCTCACCGCCTTTGGGGCAGGGCTATCGCATATGAGTTTTTGGCGGGCCCTGAGCGCGCGCCTCGTCCTTCGAGACGACCGCTTCGCGGTCTCCTCAGGATGAGGCTAAAGTGGCATCGGTGCCCGCTGAAACTGCTGCCGCGCACTCCGCCCTCATCCTGAGGGCCCGCCAACGGCGGGCGTCTCGAAGGATGGCCGCAGGGAATGCTCTCATATGCGATCGCCCCTGGCCATTGGGGAGAGATCAACCAACCCGGTTACGCAGTTGCGCTTCGCGCGCTCGCTACCCGAACGCCTGCCGCAGCCGTCGGGCCATGTCGAACAGCACCTGGTTCTGCTTCACCAGCCGCTTGCCGTGGCTGAGCGAGGACATCGCCATTGCCGCGAGCTTGCCGCGGGAGGTCAGGGGCACGAAGCTGTCGAAAATGTCCTCGTCGTCCTTGCAGAACATTCGCTTGTAGTCGTCCGAACCGATGCCGAGGTCGAGCGAGCGGTAGCCGTGTTCGGCACAGCGATCGATGATGTAGCGCATCAGGATCAGGCCCGGGCTGTAGCGGGCGTGCTCGGACATCGTGTAGGTGTTGAACATCATCGAGAAGCGCTCGCCGTCGGCGACGCCGGCGAAGATCGCGATCACCTCCTCGTCGCATTCCAGCGCATGGATGTCGATGACGCGGCCTTCATCGCGCGGCGCAAGGCAGGCGTTGCGGACGAACTGTTCGACGCCGGGCTCGGCGAAGACGTTCGGGAGCTTTTGTTCCGCCATCCGCACCGGCTTGACGCGGAAGAACCAGTCGAGCAGACGGGTGATGTCTGCATCCGACGTGGCTAGGTGATAGCGATAGCCGGCGAGCGACTGAAATTTCTTTTCCTTGCTCTTGAGGCGGCGGCGGAGCGAATTGCTGATCCGCGATGCGGGCGTGCCGCCCGGCTCCATCACCAGTCGCGGACAGCCGTTGATCGCGCTCTGTCGCGGCAGCAGCGCAAACGGGTTCTGCTGGCCGTGCCAGCGCTGCGGCTGCTGCGTCAGCACGAGCACGTCGACATGCTCACGCAGCGGCGCAAGCAGTGCGTCGAGATCGGCGCTGCCGGCCCGCGCGGCGAACTCCGCATTCCACAGGCCCATGTTGAAGGTTGTGTGCTTGCCGCCCATGAAGCAGGCCGTGCGCACGCCGCGACTCCGGCGTTGCGAGAGCGGCAGCAGCAGCAGCGGCGTTCGCTCGGCGTCGCGGGCGATCACGATGAACGGCCAGGCGCCTTCGCGGGCGCCGACCAGGCGTTGCCACGGGCTGAGCAGGTCGAAGCGTTGGTAAGGCGTGAAGAGGTGGCCGTTCGCCTCGAACGCACGCCAGACCGCCTCTGCCTCGGCGAGATCGGTGACGACATCGACCTGCGCGATACGGCTCGCTTCCGACCGCGCTGGCGCTTCTGCCGTCCGGCTTTGCATCGCCGCAGCCATGGTCATTCGCGAAACCTGTCGAGAAATCGAAAATACGTATTTCAGCCTGTTGCCGACCTTTGCAAACAAAGGTCAACAAAGGGTAATGACGATGGGAGAGGGAACGGGCGCCGGCGGGCCGCGAAGGATGGGATTTTGGCATCCGACGACAGATGGGTGGAACGGCTGCGTCTCGAGCTGGCCTGGTTCACTGGCCGGGCCATGCTGCACAGTCGCGGTGCCGGCGTCATCCTGCGCTTTGCGCATGTGCGGCCGCGGCGGCGCGGATTTCAGCCGATGCGCGCGAACGAGATCACGCCGCAATTTCTTGACCGCGCGATTCGCGCGCTGAAGCGGTGGAAGTACGATTTCCTCGGCATGGACGAGGTCTGCCGGCGAGCCGTGACGCTGCCGGAGAAGCGCCGTTTCGTGGCGCTGACCTTCGATGGCGTGCCCAAGGATCTCATCAACTTCGCCTATCCGGTGCTGACGCGCCATGCCGTACCCTTCACGATCTATGTGCCCACCGCCTTTCCCGACGGCGTCGGCGAAGCCTGGTGGCTCGGTCTCGAACAGGTGATCGCGCGCGAGAACCGGATTAGCCTGATGATGGGCGACAAGGAGCAGCGTTTCACCGTCACCGACAATGCCGAGAAGCAGGCGCTGTTTTCGTATCTCGAGAGCTGGCTGCGCTCGTTGCCGCCCGCGGAGCTGTCGGCTGCGATCGCCGATCTCTGCACGCGCTACAGGATCGATCTCGCCGCGCTCTCGCGCGAGGCGTCGATGGATTGGGAGGACCTTGCGAAGCTGGCCGCCGATCCGCTCGTGACGATCGGCAGCGCCACCGTCAACTATCCCGTTCTCGCCAACATGAAGGATGCGGCCGCGCTGCGCGAGATGACGATGGGCAAGGCCGTCGCGGAAGCGGCTTTCGGCCGCGAGATCAGGCATTTCGCTTTCCCGTTCGGCGACCGCTCTTCGTTTCGGCGCAGCCACGTCGTGATGGCGGAGGAGGCCGGATTTGCCAGCGCTGTGTCGACGATCCCGGGCATCGTGGACGCGCAGGGACGCACCAATCTGCGCGCGCTGCCGCGAGTTTCCTGGGACGGACGGGTGCGTTCGCTGCGGATGATGCGCGTACTGGCGTCGGGTGTCGCCGTTGCGCCGGTGAAACCGACGGGGAGCGCTGTGGGCCGGACTTAGCGAGTGGTCTTGACGCGGTCGGGCCGCTGCATCCAGCTCACGATCGGCATTGCGGGCAGCACCCAACCCATGCCGACCACGACGTAGTAGATCGCCTGCCGCCAGCCGGACTCGGCGATCCACGGCATCTGCGCCGCCGCCATGCCGAGCAGGGCCCAGACGGTGGCCAGTACCAGGAGCAGGATGGCGCCGAGGAACTTGCGGGTGCGGATCGTCATGGCGGGTGCTTGCTGCTTTCGCGTAACTTGCACTGAGGGAGCGGGGGACTATAAGGGGCACACAGTCCGGTTCAAGTCTGGTTTTTGTCCCGAATGACGACGATTTCCACCCCGTCCGAGCCGCATCGCGCCGTGCGATGGTGGCTGATCGCAGTGGCCGCACTGATCGCACTGATGGTGCTGGTCGGCGGCGCGACGCGGCTGACGGAATCCGGCCTCTCGATTGTCGAATGGAAGCCGGTCACGGGCAGTGTTCCGCCGCTCTCCGAGGCGCAGTGGGCCGAAGCATTCGAGGCCTACAAGAAGATTCCGCAATATCGCGAGCTCAACGCGGGGATGAGCCTGTCCGAGTTCAAGGAGATCTTCTGGTGGGAGTGGAGCCACCGGCTGCTCGGACGTTTCATCGGTGTCGCCTATCTCTTGCCGTTCCTGTTCTTCCTCTGGCGCGGCGGCCTGTCCGGTGAACTGAAGCGGCGGCTGTGGCTGCTGTTCGCGCTCGGCGGTCTGCAGGGTGCGGTCGGCTGGTGGATGGTCGCCTCGGGCCTGACCGAGCGGGTCGAGGTCTCGCAATATCGGCTGGCGACACATCTGGTGCTGGCTCTTCTGATCTTCGCCGGGATCGTCTGGACGGTGCGGCGGCTCAAAGAGCGGCCGCAGATCTCGGCGCCCGCGCGGCTGCGGCTCACGAGCGCGCTGCTTCTCGCCGTGACTTTCGTGCAGATCTATTTCGGCGCGCTGGTCGCGGGCCTGCGCGCCGGGCGCGCCTACAACACCTGGCCGCAGATCGACGGGGCGTTCATCCCGTCGGCGGAACGGTTGTGGTTCGAGACGCCGTGGTGGCGCAACATGTTCGACAATGTGCTGACGGTGCAGTTCGAGCACCGCATGACCGCCTACCTGCTGTTCGCGCTGGCGGCGCTGCACGCAATCGACGCGGTGCGCTCGCGCGCAGGGTCGGCAGCGAGCGGCGCCCTTTGGCTGTTTGCGGCGGTGAGCCTGCAGGCGGTGCTCGGCATCCTCACGCTGCTCAACCAGGTGCCGATCGATCTGGCGCTCGCCCACCAGGCGGTCGCGATCGTGGTGTTGACGCTTGCGGTGATGCAGGTCGAACGGCTGGCCTCGCGACAATCTGCGGAAGCCCAGCCGCGCGCGGTTCCGGTCAGTCAGCCCGGCTGATCGCCATCAGCCCGGCTGATCATGGATCAGCAATAGCCGTAAACGCCGCACGCGTAGGGCAAGCGCCAGAAATAATCGACCTGCTTCCCGCCGTAATACGCGCCCTGATAATCGTAGCTCCAGGGGCGGCCGTAATAGCCCGGCAGCGCGTGGGATCCCGGCAGCAGCGGCGTGCCCGGCAGGTTGCGGATGTAGCTGCCGATGCCGTAGGCCGGCGAGATCAGCGCATCCGGATCGGTTTCGACATAGACCTGCGGCGGATCCTGCGGCGGCAGGGCCGCGCGCCGCTTCGGCGTCGCCGGCAGATCGGCGGCGAGCGTGCTGGAAACCGTCAGCATCGCCGCAAGGGCAGGCACCATCCAGCGCAGCATCGTCGGCTCCGAATCAAAAGGGGCGATCCAAAGACGATGTATGGGGCAGATGTGGTTAATGACTGTTAACCGAGTCCAGTCATTCCGGGGCGGTCCGTAGCACCGAACCCGGAACGACTCCGAGTTCAAGCCCCCAGCGCCTGTTCCAGATCCGCGATCAGGTCTTCCTTGTCCTCGATGCCGACCGAGAGGCGCACCACGTCGGGGCCGGCGCCGGACTTGATCTTGGCGGCGTCGTCGAGCTGGCTGTGCGTGGTCGAGGCCGGATGGATCACGAGCGAGCGGGTGTCGCCGACATTGGCCAGGTGCGAGAACAGCTGCAGTTTCGACACCAGGCTCACACCGGCGTCATAGCCGCCCTTCAAGCTGAAGGTGAACACCGCGCCGGCGCCCTTCGGCGCATATTTGCGGGCGAGCTGGTTGTACTTGTCGCTCGGAAGGCCGGCATAGCTCACCGAGGCCACTGCCGGATGGCCGGCGAGGAATTCGGCGACCGCCTTGGCGTTTTCGCAGTGCTTCTGCATGCGCAGCGGCAGCGTCTCGATGCCGGTGAGGATCATGAAGGCATTGAAAGGCGACAGCGCCGGGCCGAGGTCGCGCAGGCCGAGCACGCGGCAGGCGATCGCGAAGGCGAAATTGCCAAAGGTCTCCTGGAGGCGGATGCCGTGATATTCGGGGCGCGGCTCCGACAGCATCGGATATTTGCCGCCCGCGGACCAGTCGAAGGTGCCGGCGTCGACGATGATGCCGCCGAGGGAGTTGCCGTGGCCGCCCAGGAATTTCGTCAGCGAGTGTACGACGATGTCGGCGCCGTGGTCGATCGGGCGTATCAGGTAGGGCGAAGCCAGCGTGTTGTCGACGATCAGCGGCACGCCCGCCTTGCGCGCGACCGTCGAGATCGCCTCGATGTCGGTGATGCTGCCGGCGGGATTGGCGATGGACTCGATGAAGATGGCTTTCGTGCGCGGCGTCACCGCGCGCTCGAAGCTTGCGATGTCATCGGGATCGGCCCACACCACGTTCCAGCCAAAACTCTTGAACGCATGCGTGAACTGGTTGATCGAGCCGCCATAGAGCTTTCGCGCGGCGATGAACTCGTCGCCGGGCTGCAGCAATTGCTGCAATACCACGACCTGCGCGGCATGGCCCGAGGCCACGGCAAGCGCGGCCGTACCGCCTTCAAGCGCGGCGACGCGCTCTTCGAGCACGGCATTGGTCGGGTTACCGATGCGGGTATAGATATTGCCGAACGCCTGCAGGCCGAACAGAGAAGCGGCGTGGTCGGCATCGTTGAAGACGAAGGACGTCGTTTGATAGATCGGAGTTGCGCGCGCACCGGTGGTGGGGTCGGGTTGTGCACCGGCATGCACGGCGAGAGTCGAAAATCCCGGAAGGCGATCGCTCATATGGGCGTCCTGTTTCTTGTGGTCTGAAATCGCGCGGCATGCTGATCGGCGCCGCGCTCGCCGTCAAGGCGCGGCTTCACATCGGAATGATCGTGCTACGCATTGTCGCGTTCGCGAAAGAAATCCTTCGCAATTGCGTCAGCTCTGTTCGCTCTTGTTTTTCGCGGCGCGATCCGATGCTGCGGTATCGCCGCCGCCGACGCTCATCCGATTGAGGGACAGCCGCATGCCTTGCGTCGGTGCCGGCGCCCGCTTGGAGCTGAGCGTGCGCGAATTCACGCCCATCCAGGAGATTTCGGACGACAGCCGGCCATACTCGATCTTGGGGCAGCGGTTCATCACGACTTTGATGCCCACCGCTTCCGCCTTCGCCGCCGCCGCATCGTCGCGCGCGCCGAGCTGCATCCAGATCACCTTCGGCAGCGGATCGAGCGTGAGCGCCTCTTCGATGACAGGCATGATGTGGCTGGAATTGCGAAAGATGTCGATCATGTCGACGGGACGCCCGATGTCGGAGAGCGAGGCGACGAACGGCTTTCCGAGCAGCTCCTTGCCGACATGGCCGGGGTTGATCGGGATCATGTCGTAACCGCGCTGCGCCAGATATTTGAACGCAAAATAGCTTGGCCGTACGTTGACCGGCGAGGCGCCGACCATCGCGATCGATTTCACGCTGTTGAGGATGCCGCGGATGTAATTGTCGGGATAGGCGTCGTGGTTCATTTCTTTCTTTCTCTGACCCTCATCCTGAGGAGCTGCGGCACGCGCGTCTCGAACCATGAAGCCGCAGTCGGGCCTCTATCCTTCGAGACGCCGCGTTCCGCGGCTCCTCAGGATGAGGAGTTGACTATTCGTCCCGCCATGTCGGCGTGCGCTTCTCGATGAAGGCGCCGATGCCTTCCTCGGCGTCGCGCGCCATCATGTTCTCGGTCATCACCGCCGCCGCATAGCGATAGGCGTCCGCGAGGCTCATCTCGGCCTGGCGATAGAACGCCTCCTTGCCGAGCTTGATCGTGTAGGCGGATTTCAACGCGACCTTCTGCGCCAAGGCAATCGCGGCATCGCGCTCGGTGCCGGCGGGGACAACGCGATTGACGAGCCCGATCTCGCGGGCACGCGCGGCCGGAATCGGCTCGCCCGTCAACAGCATCTCCATAGCCTGCTTACGCGGCACGTTGCGCGACAGCGCCACCATGGGCGTCGAGCAGAACAGGCCGATGTCGACGCCGGGCGTCGCAAAGCTTGCTGCCTCGGAGGCGATCGCGAGATCGCAGCTCGCCACCAGCTGACAGCCGGCCGCGGTCGCAATGCCCTGGACGGCGGCGACCGTCGGCTTCGGCAGGAGCACGATCGCCTGCATCATCGCGCTACAGGCATTCATCATCTCGGCGAAGAAGGCGCGGCCGCGATCCGGATCAGTGCGGCGTGCGGTGAGCTCCTTCATGTCGTGGCCGGCGGAGAAGGCGGGACCGTTGGCGGCGATCACCACGCCGCGCACGGCCTTGTCGTCGCGGATCTCGTTGAGCTCGGCATGCAGGCTCGCGATCATCGCCTCCGACAGGCTGTTGCGTGCGGCCGGGCGGTTGAGCGTCAGGACCGCGATGCTGCCGATCGTCTCGCGCAGCAGGATCTGTGGTTGTGGGGAGGGGGCGCGGGCAACCTGGACGGACATTGACGCGATTTCCGCTAAATGATTGCAATTGGATGACGCAGATAACTTAATGTAACAGCACAAGCGAAGCGAGGGTGGGGAACGGCATGGCGGTAGCGAAAATGAGCGTGGCGGAGCTCGAGCTGTTCCTCCGTGATGAATTTCCCCAGGCCTTCAGCGGTGACGACATTACGATCGAGAGCGCGGACGGCCAGACCTGCCTCCTGCGCCAGCGCTACAGCGAACGGATGCTGCGGCCGGGCGGAACCGTGTCCGGCCCGACGCTGATGGCGCTCGCCGATTTCGCGATGTACGTGGTGCTTTTGTCGGCGATCGGGCCGATCGGGCTCGCGGTCACCACCAATCTCAACATCAATTTCCTGCGCAAGGGCCAGCCCGGGCAGGACGTGCTGGCTGAGGCGCGGCTGCTCAAGCTCGGCAAGCGCCTCGCGGTCGGGGAAGTGAACCTCCTGTCGGGAACCTCACCCGACCCGATTGCCCATGTCACTTCCACCTATTCCATTCCAAACGTTTGAGCTTTTTGCAGGTAATATAGCACCATATTTCTAAACGATTGATTCTGCTGATGTAATTTATGTACCCGGGCATTGACCGTTGCGCGTCTCTTCTCTAGAAAACCGCGCAGTCCGGTGCGGTGTTCGCGCCGATGTCTCCCTCACGGAAATTCTGACATGAAAACCTTTTCGGCAAAGCCGGCCGAGGTGACGAAGAAGTGGGTGCTGATCGACGCCAAGGGTCTGGTCGTCGGCCGTCTCGCCACCATCGTCGCCATGCGGCTCCGCGGCAAGCACCTCCCGACCTACACCCCGCACGTTGATTGCGGCGACAACGTCATCATCATCAACGCGCAGCATGCGGTCCTCACCGGTCGCAAGCGCGAGCAGAAGACCTACTACAAGCACACCGGCTATGTCGGTCACGTCAAGGAGCGCACCGCGCGCCAGATCCTCGAGGGCCGTCATCCCGAGCGCGTGCTCGAGAAGGCCGTCGAGCGCATGATCCCGCGTGGCCCGCTCGGTCGCGTGCAGATGGGCAATCTTCGCGTCTATGGCGGGGCCGATCATCCGCACGAGGCGCAGCAGCCCGAGAAGATCGATATCGCCAAGTTGAACCGCAAGAACACGAGGGCCGCATAACATGGCCGAATCCATCCAGTCGCTCGACCAGCTCTCGCAGCTCAAGACGGCGGCCTCGCCCGAGGCGCCCAAGCACGAGAAGAAGGTCGACAAATTCAACCGCGCCTATGCCACCGGCAAGCGTAAGGACGCGGTCGCCCGCGTCTGGATCAAGCCGGGCGCCGGCAAGGTCACGGTCAATTCGCGCGAGGTCGAGGTCTATTTCGCCCGTCCCGTGCTGCGCATGATGATCGAGCAGCCGTTCTCGGTGGCCCAGCGTTCGGGCCAGTACGACGTGATCTGCACCGTCGCCGGCGGCGGCCTCTCCGGCCAGGCCGGCGCGGTTCGTCACGGCATCTCCAAGGCGCTCACCTATTTCGAGCCGGAGCTGCGCGGCGTGCTCAAGAAGGGCGGCTTCCTCACCCGCGACTCCCGCGTGGTCGAGCGCAAGAAGTACGGCAAGGCCAAGGCCCGCCGGTCCTTCCAGTTCTCGAAGCGTTAATCGCTTTTGTCGCATTCGCCGCGAAAGCGGCTTCAATGAGATGCAAAAGGGCGCTGATTTCAGCGCCCTTTTTGCTGTTCGTTTGTATGCAAATTGACGGCGTGTTTCCCGAAAACTTGGCCACCCGCGAAAACCTGAATGGAACTCGCCGGACATAGCGTCGCATTCGGAAGGGCGCGCAAATCGGATGTGCCGATCGCGTAACTGCTATGTTCTAGAGGGGGCCGACATGATGTCGCTCGATAGCATCACGCTCTATTTGGTCGCCACCATGGTCGCCGCACTGCTCGGCGCCATGATGGTGTTTTTTGGCAAGCAGGAGAACAGCCCCGCGCTGAAATGGTGGGGCGCCGCCTATCTCCTCGGTGCAGCCTCGGTCGCGCTGTGGACCGCGGCGGGCGACAGGCTGGGCCCCCATATTCACCTTGCGCTGAACGCCGTCGGTTTCGTCGCCTGCGGCATGGTGTGGAATGCGGCGCGCGTCTTCCACGGCCGCAAGCCGAACTGGCCCGGCCTCGTGCTTGGTGCGCTCGCCTGGGTCACTGCTGCGACGCTGCTCGATCCCGCCGCGTCCATGCTGCGCATGCTCGCCGGTGCAGGTATCGTCTCGATCTATGCGGCGCTGACCGCGAGCGAGCTCTGGGTCGAGCGGCGCAAGAGCCTGCAACGGCGCTGGCCCGCCTTCGTGGTGCCGGTGATGCATGGCTGTGTGTTGATGCTGCCGATCCTGGTCGGCAGCTTCCTGCGTCCGCACGATGCAGACTTCTCCTCGAGCATCTGGGTCACCCTGTTCGCGGTCGAGCTCGTGCTCTATGCCGTCGGCACGGTGTTCGTCATCTTCATGCTGGTGTCGGAGCGCACCGTCACCGCGCACCGGACCGCTGCGTCGACCGATCCTTTGACCGGCATGCTCAACCGCCGCGGCTTCTCGGAAGCCTGCGCGCGCGTGATCGAGCGCGAGGCCAAGGCCGGGCGGCCCGTGACCGTAATGATCTTCGACATCGACCACTTCAAGTCGATCAACGACCGCTTCGGCCATCCCGCCGGCGACGAGATGCTGAAGCTGTTCTCGACCGTCGTCGTCAGCAGCTTGCGCATCTCCGATCTCTCGGGCCGCATCGGCGGCGAGGAGTTCGCCGCGCTCCTGCCGTGTTCGCTGGAGGAAGGCGTGCTGGTCGCCGAGCGGGTGCGCGAAGCGTTCGAGACCTCCGGCGTGGTGGTCGACGAGGGGCCGGTCGACACCACCGTCAGCATCGGCGTCGCCGGCGGTCCGGCCGGCACCGAGCTCGAAGTGCTGCTGGCCTCGGCCGACACCGCGCTCTACCAGGCCAAGCGCGGCGGCCGTAACCGCGTGGAGGCGGCCGAGGAGCTGCCACTGTCGCTGGAGAACTGGCGTCGCCAGAGCGCGGCACGGATCGGCGCGCCACAGGCGCGTCCGGTCACGGCCTGAGCCGCTGGGGGCTTGCGGTAATCCTCTGTTTACCGTTCGATTCCTACCATTGCGGTCATGGAATCGATCCGTCGACAGAATCCGCAAATCACCCTGATGTCACTCGAAGCAGCCGCCACCTCCGCACGCGGCGGCTTCGCCTGTCTGTTCTCGACCGCCGACGAATACGAGACGGCGCTGATCGCCGAGCGTCGCGCGCAGGGGCGCTACGGCCAGCACCGCAGCTATTGGCCGTTCGCAATGTTCGCCGGTTGCGTGTTCATCGTGGCGGGCACCGTGTTGCTGCTCGCCTGACAGGCGTGCATTCAAGAGACCTGCATATTCCAGCGAGCCAGGCGCCGTTTCGGCGCCTTTTTCTTTGTCGCCGTCTGCGGTAGACACGCCGATCGAACGAGAAAAGGGTGGAAACCGATGATCACCGAGATCGCGCAAATCGACGTCAAGCCGGGCAGCGAGAAGGATTTCGAGGCGGCCGTCGCCAAGGCCAAGGCCGCCTTCGGCCGTTCAAAGGGGTTTTACGGCTTCGAGCTGCACAAATCGATCGAGAAGCCGCAGCGCTACCGGCTGATGGTGAAATGGGCGACGCTGGAGAACCACACCGTCGATTTCCGCGGCTCGGAGAATTTCACCGAATGGCGCGGCCTCGTCGGCCAGTATTTTGCCTCGCCCCCCGAGGTCGAGCACACCGAGACCGTGCTGGCGACCTGACGGCCTGAGCGACGTCAGGCTGCCTCGGCGAGCGGCGGCGCCTCATACGTCTTGAAATGGTCGATCACGACCTTGGCGATGGCGACCAGCGGCAGCGCCAGCGCGAGGCCCCAGATGCCGAACACGACGCCGAGCAGGATCTGGAACGCGAACAGCGTGGCCGGCGGGATGTCGAGCGCCTGCCGCTGCAGGATCGGCGTCAACACGTAGCTCTCCATGGCGTGCACGCCCATGAAGAGGAGAAAGGCCGACAATGCGGGGATCCAGCCCGAGGCGAGGCTTGCCAGCACCACGATGACGCCGGCGATGATGGCTCCGACGGTGGGGATGAAGGCGAGCAGGCCCGCCTGGATTCCCAGGATGAACGCGCTCGGGATGCCGATGATCGCAAGCCCGATCCAGGTCACGACGCCGACCGCGATCATGACGACGATCTGGGCGATCAGCCAGCGCTCCAGCGTCTCAGCAGTACGGTCGATGACGAGGGCGACACGCGCGCGGTGCCTCGCCGGTGCCAAGAACAGCAGGCCGTCATGATAGACGGCGGGCTGGGCGGCGAAGGCGAGGCCCAGGAACAGCACGATGAAGATATTGCCCACGCCGTGAATGGTGCCGAGCAGCAGCTTGAAGGTCTGGCTCACGATCGCTCCGCCGCTGGAGGCGAGCGCGCCGGCGCTGGGCAAGGGACCGCGCGAGGGCGCCGCTGGCGGGGATGTCGCCTCCGACGAAGTGTTGGCAGAGGAGTCCGACGCAGCGTTGCCGAGATCGAAGAAGCTGGTGTCGATGCCGTGGTTCTCGAGGAAGGACCTGACATTCACGATCTGCGACTTGATGGTCTTGCTCAGCAGCGACGCCTGCTCGGCAATGGTGGCGCCGCCAAGATAGGCGATGCCTGCGAGAAGCAGGGCAAGCGCGACACAGACGATCGCAAGTCGGATCGAGTGGGGCAGGTGAACCCGGCGGCCGAGCGCATGGATCAGCGCGTTGAGGCCGAGGCCGAGCAGCATGCCGGTGAAGATCAACAGCAGCGTCGCCGCAAAATACCAGGTGAAGGCGAGCAGCGCGGTGAACAGCACGACGCCGATGCCTCCGACCGAAATCGCCCAGGCCTGGTCCCGCGCCAGGTCGCTGCGGGTCCGGGAGCGTTCATCTCTGGGAATCGTCACATTGGGTCCTTTTCGAGGGAGGCGGCGCCAGCGCACTCTTTCGCGAAATCCCGGCGGGGATCAAGCGGGACACGCGCCGGTTTGGCGCGTTCGTCGTCTTTGCGGGGGCTGTAGATCCCCTCCGAGCGATCGGACACGCCGTCGCCCTGTCTGCCACGACGCTCCAGGCCGGGCATTTGCGCGAAAATAGCATTGCCGTCCCGCGATCCCTTCTGTTGAATTTGTTCCATCGGAGGGGCATGTTTGCAGAATCTTCTCACCGGGAGGCGCGAAACGACAGATGAGAAAGCCGGTCGTCGGCGTGATCGGGAATTCCCATCGCGTCGAAAATCGATTTCAGGTCCAGATGGTCGGCGAGCGAAACCTGCGCGCCGTGGCCGAGGTCTCCGGCGGCCTGCCGGTGATGTTCGCGGGCTCACCTGATATCACCGATATCGCGGCGCTGCTCGATACCGTGGACGGCATCATCCTCACCGGCGCCCGCGCCAACGTGCACCCGACCCGTTTCAACGTCGATCCTTGCGAGAAGCACGAGCCTTACGACATCCACCGCGACGAGGTGGCGCTGGCGCTCTCCGTCGCCTGCGTCTCCCGCGGCATCCCGCTGTTCGGCATCTGCCGCGGCCTCCAGGAGATGAACGTTGCCTTCGGCGGCTCGCTGCATCCCGAAATCCGCGAGATCCCGGGCCGCATGAACCACCGCATGCCCCGGCTGGAGAACGGCGAGATACATCCCGATCCGACGGTGGTGTTCGCCGACCGCCATGACGTCGACCTGACGCCGGGCGGGGCGTTCGCAAGGATTCTCGGCTGCGAGAAGATCAGGGTGAATTCGCTGCACGGCCAGGGCATTCTCGAACCCGGCAAGCGCGTTCTGATCGAGGGCGTCGCCGAGGACGGCACCATCGAGGCGATCCGCATCGCTGAAGCCCCGACCTTTGCGCTCGGCGTGCAATGGCATGCGGAGTACGATCCGCAGCAGAACCCGATCAACCGCAAGCTGTTCGAGGCCTTTGGCGAGGCGCTGGTGGCGCGGCAAAAGGCTGCGGCTTAAGCTCACTCTTGTGTCCCGGACGCGCTGCAGCGTTCCCAGGCTGCCCGCAGAATCGGGACTCGACACGATACGATGCGACATGGGCCATGGCTCGGCGGCGCGAGCCGAAGCAGGCGCCGGTCGTTGGCGTCCGTCAGCCGCGTGAGGCGGCTACGGCCTCCTCAAACGAAAAGGCGCCTCCTTCCGGAAGCGCCTTTTGCCTGTCGTGGTCTGTTCGTGCCGATCAGCCCGAATAGTACATGTCGAACTCGATGGGGTGCGGGGTCATCTCGAAGCGCTCGACCTCGGTCATCTTAAGCTCGATATAGGCGTCGATGAAGTCGTCGTCGAACACGCCGCCGGCCTTCAGGAAGGCGCGGTCCTTGTCGAGGTTTTCGAGCGCCTCGCGCAAGCTGCCGCACACCGTCGGGATCTGCTTCAGCTCTTCCTTCGGCAGGTCGTAGAGATCCTTGTCCATCGCCGGACCCGGATCGATCTTGTTCTTGATGCCGTCGAGGCCGGCCATCAGCATCGCGGCGAAGCCGAGATAGGGGTTGGCGAGCGGATCGGGGAAGCGCACCTCGACGCGCTTGGCCTTCGGCGAGGCGGTGTAGGGGATGCGGCAGGAGGCCGAGCGGTTGCGCGCGGAATAGGCGAGCAGCACGGGGGCCTCATAGCCCGGGACCAGACGCTTGTAGGAATTGGTCGAGGGGTTGGTGAAGGCGTTGATCGCCTTGGCGTGCTTGATGATGCCGCCGATGTAGTGGAGGCAGGTCTCCGACAGGTCGGCATATTTGTTGCCGGCGAACACCGGCTTGCCGTCCTTCCAGATCGACTGGTGCACGTGCATGCCCGAGCCGTTGTCGCCGTAGACCGGCTTCGGCATGAAGGTGGCGGACTTGCCGTAGATGTGGGCGACCTGGTGGATGCAGTATTTGTAGATCTGGAGGTGGTCGGCCATCAGCGTCAGCGTGTCGAACTTCATGCCGAGCTCGTGCTGGGCGGAAGCAACCTCGTGGTGATGCTTCTCGACCTTGACGCCCATCTTGGCCATGGCCCCCAACATCTCCGAGCGCATGTCCTGCACGGAGTCCTGCGGCGGAACCGGGAAATAGCCGCCCTTGGTGCGGACGCGGTGGCCGAGATTGCCGCCTTCATATTCGGTGTCGGAGTTGGTCGGCAGCTCCGAGGAGTCGAGGCGGAAACCGGTGTTGTAGGGCGTGGCGGAGAAGCGCACGTCGTCGAACACGAAGAACTCGGCTTCGGGGCCGACGAACACGGTGTCGCCCACGCCCATCGACTTCACCATCGCCTCGGCCTTCTTGGCGATGCCGCGGGGGTCGCGGTTGTAAGGCTCGCCGGTGGTCGGCTCGAGCACGTCGCAGGTGATGACCATGGTGGTCTCGGCGAAGAACGGATCGATCGTCGCGGTCACCGGATCGGGCATCAGGCACATGTCGGATTCGTTGATCGCCTTCCAGCCGGCGATCGAAGACCCGTCGAACATCGTCCCTTCGGCGAAAATGTCTTCATCGATCATGCTGACGTCGAACGTGACGTGCTGCCACTTGCCGCGCGGATCGGTGAAGCGCAGGTCGACGTACTTGACGTCGTTGTCCTTGATCGATTTCAGGACGTCTTTGGCGGTCTTCATGCATACCCCTTTTGGCTCTGCGGATCGGTTTCCAGATGAGCAAGATCGTTCTCGCTTTGGGCGAGTTTTGCGCGCCCGCACAAACGAAATCAGGCCGCCGAAGCAGCCTTATTTCTTGTCGCAGTGTCGCAAAATGCGGGATAGCACCCGGCTCAGATAGCGTCCAGCCCGGATTCGCCGGTTCGGATGCGGATCGCCTCTTCGATGTTGGAGACGAAAATCTTGCCGTCGCCGATGCGGCCGGTCTGCGCGGCGCGGCGGATCGCGTCGATGGCGCGCTCGACCAGATCGTCGCCGATCACGATCTCGATTTTTACCTTCGGCAGGAAGTCGACGATGTATTCTGCGCCGCGGTAAAGTTCGGCGTGACCTTTCTGCCGGCCGAAGCCCTTGGCTTCGGTGACGGTGATGCCCTGAAGACCGACTTCCTGAAGCGCTTCCTTCACCTCGTCGAGCTTGAATGGCTTGATGATGGCTTCGATTTTCTTCACTGCGCGACTCCCGGCCTTTCGATCAAATAGCAACGTCTTCGTCAGGATGCGCATTTCTCAACGCACGATCTTGTCTTCTCTATGCCGGGATCCCTGACCAGTCCGGCAACAACGGCCGGCCACACCCTGTAAGATGCCAGTGAGCACGACAAACCGAAGCGGCTTCCTCGAAAGCAGGGTCTATGCCAAGTTGCACATGCCCTGGTTATCGGAGCGTTATCAGCCTTTTAACGAGCATCCTGGGTGGTGGCGCCGATCTGCACAAAATACCGAAGACTACGAAATAGGCAAACGGTTCAATATATGTGCAGATCGATGTTTCCGCCGTCGGATCGGCACGGAAGGTGCCTGTTGAAGAGGCGTTTGTACTGGGAAGTGGCATGGAAGTTCTGACCAACGCCGAAATGCAGCGCGCCGACCAGCTCGCCATTGCGGCCGGTACGCCCGGTTTCAAGCTGATGCTGAGCGCGGGCCAGGCGGTCGCCGAGGCCGCCCATGCGCTGGTGGAGGAGGGGCCGATCCTGATCGTGGCCGGCCCCGGCAACAATGGCGGCGACGGTTTTGTCGCAGCCGCCGAGCTCGCCGCCCAGGGGCGGGAGGTCTCGGTGATCCCGATGTGCGAGCGCGACCAGCTCCAGGGCGATGCGGCCTCCGCGGCGCGCGGCTGGAAGCATCCGGTGCTTCCGTTCAATCCCCAGGCAATTGGAAAGCCTGCGCTGATCGTCGATGCGCTGTTCGGTGCCGGTCTCAGCCGTCCCGTCGACGGCGTGGCGCGCGAAATGATCGAGGCGATCAACGCCAACGGTGCTCCGGTGCTCGCGGTCGACCTGCCGAGCGGCATCAACGGCACCAGCGCGGCCGTGATGGGCGCGGCGGTGAACGCCACCGAGACCGTCACTTTCTTCCGCAAGAAGCCGGCGCATCTGCTTTTGCCCGGGCGGATGCATTGCGGCCGGGTGCGCGTCGCCGACATCGGCATCGATGCGCAGGTGCTGGACGAGATCGCGCCGCAGACCTTCGAGAATGATCCGGACCTCTGGGGCGCCGCCTTTCCGGTGCCCCGCATCGACGGCCACAAATACGCGCGCGGCCATGTGCTTGCGATCTCCGGCGATGCGGCAGCGACAGGCGCTGCGCGGCTCGCTGCGCGCGGCGCGCTGCGGGCCGGCGCGGGTCTCGTGACGCTGGCGAGCCCGCGCGATGCGCTCGCGATCAATGCGGGCGCACTGACTGCGGTGATGGTCCGCCCCGTCGACACCGCCATCGAGTTCGGCGAGCTGCTCGGCGACAAGCGTTTTAATACCTGCATCATCGGCCCCGGCGCGGGCATCGGCGAACGCACCTGCGATCTCGTTCACACCGCACTGAACGCGCAGCGGCATCTGGTGCTCGATGCGGATGCGCTGACGAGCTTTGCCGCGACCCCCGAGCGCCTGTTCGAATCGATCAAGTCCTCGCAGGACAATGCGGTGGTGCTGACCCCGCACGAGGGCGAGTTTCCGCGCCTGTTCTCCGACCTCAGCAACAAGCATCCCGGCCGCTCCAAGCTCGAGCGCGTCCGCGCCGCCGCCGAGCGCTCCGGCGCCGTCGTGCTCCTGAAAGGCCCGGACACCACCATCGCCGCCCCTGACGGCCGCGCCACCATCGCCGCCAACGCGCCGCCCTGGCTCGCCACGGCGGGTGCCGGCGACGTGCTCTCCGGCATCATCGCAGGGCTCCTGGCGCAGGGCGTGCCGGCCTTCGAAGCCGCCAGCATCGGCGTCTGGATGCACGGCGAGGCGGCGAATGAAGCCGGGCCGGGCCTGATCGCAGAGGATCTCACGGAGACGCTGCCGGCCGTGCACCGGCGGATCTATGATGCGCTCGGTATAGAATACTGATCGCTCACTCCACCGCGTACCAGCGCACAAGGCGCGGCGCGGACCAGTCGGTTGCGACGGATTCGATCAGCCAGCGTCCGGGTGAGATCGCCGCGAAGGCGATGCGCTGGGTCTGGCCGGGCTCGATCGCGAGCGTGTCGAGCCAATAGGGCTTCCAGCCATCGTCGAGCGTGTCGAGCAGGCGGAAGGGAGCGCCGTGCAGGTGGAAGACGGTCGTGATCGGGGCGGGGTTCTTCAGCGCCAGCACGACGGTGCGCCCGGCCTTGGCGCGGAACGCGGGGGCGGAGGCGGTGGAGAAATTCGCGGGCGGCGTCCAGGCGGCGTCGGCTGCGCCAAGCGCGACATCGAACCGCAGGGCGCCTCTCAGATCGAACTTCTCGGGAAGGTCGTTCGACGGGAGTGGCTGCGGCTCGAACAGCGGCACACGCCGCTCCCTTGCGCCGGAGATCAAAAGGCGCCCGATCGGGTGCGTCTCCTTGCCGTCATGCAGCAGGAATGCGGCCGATGTGGCTGTATCCACAAACACGTCGGCACGTCCGCCGGGGGCCAGCACCAGGGCCCCGTTGCGCGCGGGGAACGGCTCGGCCGGCTGTCCGTCCAGGGCCATCACGCGGACCTCGTGGCTTCCCAATTTGATCGCCAGAACAGTACGTTGCGAGCCGTTGATGAAGCGCAGTCGCAGCCGCTCATTGGCCGCGGCTGAGAGTTCGAATGAAGTTCTGCCATTGACCGTGTAGAGCCGTGTCGCGTCCTTCGGGTCCTGGCCCGGCGGGACCGCGGTGCCGTCCGGCCGCAGGCGCCATTCCTCGATCAACAGGACCTCGTCGCGATCGACGGCAACCAGGCTGGTCTCGGCCGCGATGATCGGGAGCGGGCGCGCGGGCTGCTTCAGGTCGGCTTCAAAGAGACGGAAGTCAGCCAGCAGGGTGCCCGCGCTTGGTATTGAAATAATTGATGTTTCGGCCGTGTCCGGCGCGGCGGGCGCGCGCCCTCGCGGCGGGTCGGCGGCGGTCGCGCCATTGAGGCCGTACCAGACCGGCGCAAGTGGCACGGGCAGGTCGTTCCGAAACACCACTTCGCAGCGGTCGCCGCGCTTGAGACGGACGGCCCTGAGGTGGCTTATGGCGGCCAGCTCCCAGATTGATGCAGCGGGCTGATCGGGTTTCAGAGCCAGCGTTGCCGGCCTCGCCTGAAGCGCGAGCTGGGCCGTCACGGATGGGCCTGCGCCGCCGGCGATCAGCCCGGCTGCCGAGGCTCCCAGGCCTGCCAACACCTCGCGCCGATGTGGGGCAAAGATCCGCGTTGTCATGACGTGATCCGGACCATGCCGTGCTGGATAAGTCCAGCCATCGTGCCTACTTGAAGCATGCGTCCAACCGGCCATTTTTTTGCTGCGAACAGTCAGGCACATGCTATAAGCCCGGCCGCCCGCGGCATCGCGGCCGGTCTTGATGCAAATTCACGCGGGCGTGGCGGAACTGGTAGACGCGCTGGATTTAGGTTCCAGTGACGAAAGTTGTGGGGGTTCGAGTCCCTCCGCCCGCACCAAGCGCTTTTCGCGTTTGCACGGATTACGAGACCTGCTTCTGCGGATGATCGTCCGTCTGGAGCCGGTTCGATGAACCACCGGTGTCGAGGCGTTTGCCTCGCGCCGGATCGATTAATGAGAGCGTCCCGACGCGCGATGTGCCGGGACCGAACGAGAAGAAGATTGGACGCCATGCAGGTCACAGAAACCCTCTCGGAAGGTTTGAAGCACGAGTTCAAGATCAGCGTTCCCGCGTCTGATCTCGATGCCAAGGCCGGCGCCAAGCTGGTCGACCTCAAGGACAAGGTCCGCATCAACGGCTTCCGTCCGGGCAAGGTGCCGGTCGCGCACCTGAAGAAGGTTTATGGCCGCTCGGTGATGGCCGAAACCATCGACCAGACCATTCGCGACACCAACACGCAGCTGTTCTCCGAACGCGGCTTCCGCCTTGCGACCGAGCCGAAGATCACCATGCCGACGGAGCAGAAGGACGTCGAGGAGCTGCTGAGCGGCAAGTCCGATCTGACCTACACGGTCGCGATCGAGGTGGTGCCGGCGATCGCGCTCGCCGACTTCAAGACCTTCCAGGTCGAGAAGCCCGTCGCCGACGTCACCGACACCGATGTCGACGATGCGATCAAGCGCATTGCCGATTCCAACCGCACCTATGCCGCCAAGGGCGAGGGCGCCAAGGCCGAGTCGGGCGACCGCGTCACCGTCAACTTCAAGGGCAGCATCAACGGCGAAGTCTTCGAGGGCGGCACCGGCGAAGGCATCCAGGTCGTGATCGGCTCGAACACCTTCATCCCGGGCTTCGAGGAGCAGCTGATCGGCATCGGCGCGAACGAGACCCGCACGCTGAAAGTGTCGTTCCCCAAGAACTACATGAACGACAAGCTCGCCGGCCAGCCCGCCGAGTTCGAGACCACCGCGACCCTGATCGAGGCGCCGCAGGACCTTGCGATCGACGACGAATTCGCCAAGTCGCTCGGCCTGGAATCGCTGGACAAGCTCAAGGAAGCCGCGCGCGAGCGCCTTTCCGCCGAGTTCGCGACCGCGACGCGCCAGCGCGTCAAGCGCGCGCTGCTCGATCGCCTCGACGAGGCGCATCGCTTCGAGGCGCCGCCCTCGCTGATCGACGAGGAGTTCAATCTGATGTGGAACTCGGTCAAGGCCGAGATGGATTCCGCCGGCAAGACCTTCGCCGACGAGGACACCACTGAGGACGCCGCCAGGGAAGAGTACCGCAAGATCGCCGATCGCCGCGTGCGGCTCGGCCTCGTGCTCTCCGAGATCGGCGAGAAGAACAAGATCACCGTGACCGACGACGAGGTCGGCCGTGCCGTGATCGAGCGCGCGCGCTCGATGCCCGGCCGCGAGAAGGAGGTCTGGGACTATTACCGCAACAACGCCCAGGCGCTGGCCCAGCTTCGTGCACCGATCTACGAGGACAAGGTCGTCGACTTCATCCTCGAGCTCGCCAACGTGACGGAGAAGAAGGTCTCGCGCGAGGACCTCTACAAGGACGACGACGCGGAAAAGACCGCAGCCTGAGGGCCTTGGAACAGTCTTCTATTAAGGATGATCAGCGAAGAGGCCCAGCTAGCCAGATGGCCGGCTGGGCCTCTTTGTGCGAATCAGCTTCAACTGCCGCACGGATTAAGCCTTAATGCGCTCCGCACTTGTCAGAAGCGAATTGGGCTATATCTGTCGCTACGCCTTCTACCTCTACCAAGTTCCTGCATCACAGGACGTCCATTCGCCCTTCCGGCATATCCAGCCAACCTGGCAGCCAGGCCCGGCGATGTCCGTCTCCGAAAACCCTAGGTGACTCATGCGCGATCCGGTTGAAACCTACATGAACCTCGTGCCCATGGTGGTCGAGCAGACCAACCGTGGCGAGCGCGCCTACGACATTTTCTCGCGCCTCCTGAAGGAGCGCATCATCTTCCTGACCGGGCCGGTCGAGGACGGCATGTCGACGCTGGTCGTCGCGCAGCTGTTGTTCCTCGAGGCGGAAAACCCGAAGAAGGAAATCTCGATGTACATCAACTCGCCGGGCGGCGTGGTGACGTCGGGCCTTGCGATCTACGACACCATGCAGTTCATTCGCCCGCCGGTCTCGACGCTGTGCACGGGCCAGGCGGCCTCGATGGGTTCGCTGCTGCTCGCCGCCGGCGAGAAGGACATGCGCTTCTCGCTGCCGAACGCGCGCATCATGGTGCATCAGCCCTCCGGCGGCTTCCAGGGCCAGGCCACCGACATCATGCTGCACGCCCAGGAAATCCTGAACCTGAAGAAGCGGCTCAACGAGATCTACGTGAAGCACACCGGCCAGACCTACAAGGCGATCGAGGATGCGCTGGAACGCGACAAGTTCCTGACCGCGAACGACGCCAAGGAGTTTGGTCTGGTCGACAAGGTCATCGACAAGCGCGCCGAGGAGCCGGCGCCGACGAAGTCTCCGTAGCAATACGGGGTCGTCACGGCGATCCTCGGATCGCCGTGGACCCATCGGGGTGCGTTCACGTTAGGTGCGCGTGTGCGCGCCGCAAAACGTGGTTTTACGCGCTGCGACAGGCAGAAAGTTCCGCTTTCGTGCTTGTTTTTGGTGGCAATCCAGCAACGCCGGGGCGATTTCGATCACTTCGTCCGTGCCAAGACCGGAAATCACGGTATTGTCACGGGTAGCCGGCGGCGCCCGATTAGCGAATTCTTGATAGTCGGGTGACAGCATGGTTGGCTACGATTGATCGGCTATGATCGCGGGAGAATCGAGTGACCGTGATTCGCACGGGATGTGATGCGTAGGGTCTTTTTTGGTACGGAATTTGCTCTACTTAAGCTTCATGCCGGCCATCGTGTCGGAATGGAGCGATCGAGCGGAACGATATCGAACCGCGGACGGAGACAGGAATGAGTAAGGTCGGCACGAGCGACTCCAAGAACACGCTATATTGCTCGTTCTGCGGCAAGAGCCAGCACGAAGTCCGTAAACTGATCGCGGGTCCCACCGTCTTCATCTGCGATGAGTGCGTCGAGCTCTGCATGGACATCATCCGCGAGGAGAACAAGTCCTCGCTGGTCAAGTCGCGCGACGGGATTCCGACGCCGAAGGAAATCTGCAAGGTGCTGGACGATTACGTGATCGGCCAGAGCCATGCGAAGAAGGTCCTGTCGGTGGCGGTGCACAACCACTACAAGCGCCTCAACCATCAGACCAAGCACAACGACGTCGAGCTCGCGAAGTCGAACATCCTGCTGATCGGTCCGACCGGTTCGGGCAAGACGCTGCTCGCGCAGACTCTCGCCCGCATCCTGGACGTGCCGTTCACGATGGCGGATGCGACGACGCTGACCGAAGCCGGCTATGTCGGCGAGGACGTCGAGAACATCATCCTGAAGCTGCTTCAGGCCGCCGACTACAATGTCGAGCGCGCCCAGCGCGGCATCGTCTACATCGACGAAATCGACAAGATCAGTCGCAAGTCCGACAATCCCTCGATCACGCGCGATGTGTCGGGTGAGGGCGTGCAGCAGGCGCTGCTGAAGATCATGGAGGGCACCGTGGCTTCGGTCCCGCCGCAGGGCGGCCGCAAGCATCCGCAGCAGGAATTCCTGCAAGTGGATACCACCAACATCCTCTTCATCTGCGGCGGCGCTTTCGCCGGCCTCGAGAAGATCATCTCGGCACGCGGACGGTCGACTTCGATCGGCTTCGGCGCCCAGGTGCTCGCCCCGGAGGATCGCCGTACCGGCGAGATCTTCCGTCACGTCGAGCCTGAAGACCTCCTGAAGTACGGCCTCATCCCCGAGTTCGTCGGCCGTCTGCCGGTCGTGGCGACGCTCGAGGACCTCGATGAGACCTCGCTGAAGAAGATCCTGACGGAGCCGAAGAACGCGCTGGTGAAACAGTACCAGCGGCTGTTCGAGATGGAGAACATCGAGCTGACCTTCGCCGACGAGGCGCTTGGCGCGGTCGCCCGCAAGGCGATCGAGCGCAAGACCGGCGCGCGCGGGTTGCGCTCGATCCTCGAGGCGATCCTGCTCGAGACCATGTTCGACCTGCCGGGCCTGGAAGGTGTGGAAGAAGTCGTGATTTCCCGCGAAGTGGTGGAAGGAACGGCGCGTCCGCTCTACATCTACGCCGATCGATCCGATCGCGCCGTCGAGAACGCCAGCGCCTGATCCGGCGGCGCTGGAACGCTCCAATCGTCTCCTCGAAATGGGCTGCGGAACTGTATCTCCGCAGCCGGTGTTGCGTCGCTTATTTGCGTGCGTAAGCGCCTGATGGCGCGCGTTTTTCAATGACTTGACACCCCCTGGGTCGATAGCCACCTTATGTTTGCGGCGAGCGAAAATTCTCTTCAAGATTCGCCTCAGTTCCATCCGGCGAGCCGGTCCAACTCGTAGAGGACCGATCGGTTCTGCGGATCACCTCGGCACCTTGTGGCGGTTGCGCATCATCAGCGGGCTGCGTGCAAGGGGGCAAAGCAAAAGGAAAAGGCCATGACCAATCCCAAACCCCGGCCAACCATCGTCCATGGCGAAACACACGCTTATCCCGTGCTGCCGCTGCGCGACATCGTCGTCTTTCCGCACATGATCGTTCCGCTTTTCGTCGGTCGCGAGAAGTCGATTCGCGCGCTCGAAGAGGTGATGAAGAACGATGCGCTGATCATGCTCGCGACGCAGAAGAACGCGTCCGACGATGATCCGGCGCCCGATTCCATCTACGAGACCGGGACGCTTGCCAGCGTGCTCCAGCTCTTGAAGCTTCCGGACGGCACCGTGAAGGTGCTGGTCGAAGGGCTCGAGCGCGCGCGCGTGGCAAAATACACCGATCGCGCCGACTATTACGAGGCGACTGCCGTTGCGCTCGCCGACACCGATGCGAAGTCGGTCGAGGCGGAAGCGCTGGCACGCTCGGTCGTGTCCGACTTCGAGAGCTATGTGAAGCTCAACAAGAAGATCTCGGCCGAGGTCGTCGGCGTCGTGCAGGCGATCACCGATTTCGCCAAGCTCGCCGACACGGTTGCTTCGCATCTCGCCGTCAAGATCGCGGATCGCCAGGGCATCCTGGAGACGCTGTCCGTCACCACGCGCCTGGAGAAGGTGCTGGGCCTGATGGAAAGCGAGATCTCGGTGCTGCAGGTCGAGAAGCGCATCCGCTCGCGCGTCAAGCGCCAGATGGAGAAGACCCAGCGCGAGTATTATCTCAACGAGCAGATGAAGGCGATCCAGAAGGAACTCGGCGACGACGACGGTCGCGACGAGCTCGCCGACCTCGAAGAGAAGATTTCCAAGACCAAGCTGTCCAAGGAAGCGCGCGAGAAGGCGCAGCATGAATTGAAGAAGCTGCGCCAGATGTCGCCGATGTCCGCGGAAGCGACCGTCGTGCGCAACTATCTGGACTGGCTGCTGTCGATTCCGTGGAACAAGAAGTCCAAGGTGAAGAAGGATCTGGAGGCCGCGCAGGCCATCCTGGACTCCGATCACTATGGGCTGGAGAAGGTCAAGGAACGCATCGTCGAGTATCTCGCCGTGCAGTCGCGCGCCAACAAGCTGACCGGGCCGATCCTGTGCCTCGTCGGGCCTCCCGGCGTCGGCAAGACCTCGCTCGGCAAGTCGATCGCGAAGGCGACCGGGCGCGAATTCGTGCGCGTGTCGCTCGGCGGCGTGCGTGACGAGGCCGAGATCCGCGGTCACCGCCGCACCTACATCGGCTCGATGCCCGGCAAGATCATCCAGTCGATGCGCAAGGCGAAGTCGTCCAATCCGCTGTTCCTCTTGGACGAGATCGACAAGATGGGCGCCGACTTCCGCGGCGATCCGTCCTCGGCGCTGCTCGAGGTCCTCGACCCCGAGCAGAACGCGACCTTCAACGACCACTATCTCGAGGTCGACTACGATCTGTCCAACGTGATGTTCATCACGACCGCGAATACGCTCAATATTCCCGGCCCGCTGATGGACCGCATGGAGATCATCCGGATCGCGGGCTACACCGAGAACGAGAAGGTCGAGATCGCGCGCAAGCATCTGATCCCGAACGCGGTGTCCAAGCACGGCCTGGACTCCAAGGAGTTCTCGATCGACGACGACGCGCTGCTGCTTTTGATCCGCCGCTACACCCGCGAAGCGGGCGTGCGTAATCTGGAGCGTGAGCTTTCGACACTCGCCCGCAAGGCGGTGAAGGAGCTGATGATCTCCAAGAAGAAGTCGGTCAAGGTCACCGAAAAAACTCTGGAAGAGTTGCTCGGCGTGCCGAAGTACCGCTTCGGCGAGATCGAGAGCGAGCCGCAGGTCGGCATCGTCACGGGCCTCGCCTGGACCGATGTCGGTGGCGAACTGCTGACGATCGAAGGCGTCATGATGCCCGGCAAGGGCAAGATGACGGTCACGGGCAATCTGCGCGACGTCATGAAGGAATCGATCTCGGCGGCGGCGTCCTATGTCCGCTCGCGCGCGATCAACTACGGCGTCGAGCCGCCGCTGTTCGACAGGCGCGACATCCACGTGCACGTGCCGGAAGGCGCGACGCCGAAGGACGGCCCGTCCGCCGGTGTCGCCATGGCCACCGCGATCATCTCGGTCATGACCGGCATTCCGGTCCGCCACGATGTCGCGATGACCGGCGAGATCACGCTGCGCGGCCGCGTGCTGCCGATCGGCGGCCTGAAGGAGAAGCTGCTGGCTGCGGCCCGCGGCGGCATCAAGACGGTGCTGATCCCCGAGGACAACGCCAAGGATCTCACGGAGATTTCCGATGCGATCAAGGGCGGCATGGAGATCATCCCGGTCTCGCGCCTCGACGACGTCATCGCCAAGGCGCTGGTGAGGAAGCCGGTGCCGATCGTCTGGGAAGAGGACACCAAGGTGACGGTGAAGCCGGACGGAGATGAGGCCGCCGGCGGCCTGACCGCTCACTGAGGTTTGGCAAGAGATGATAAAACGGCGCCTTCGGGCGCCGTTTTTGTTTTGGGGGGAAGGGGAGGAGGCAATGCACATCGACGGGCAATGCCATTGCGGGCAGATCACCTTTGACGCCGAGATCGACCCCGAGGCCGTCTCGGTCTGCCATTGCCGGGACTGTCAGACGCTGACGGGCTCACCGTTCCGGGTCACCGCGATCTGTTCCGCGGCCGATGTCCGCCTGACCGCCGGCACGCCAAGAATCTACGGCAAGCGCGGCGACAACGGCCGGATGCGCTTCCAGCACTTCTGCGCCGACTGCGGTTCCCCGCTGTTCACGAGCGGCGAGGGCGACCAGGCCGACGATTGGGGCATCCGCTGGGGCAGCATCCGCCAGCGCGACCAATTGCGGCCGGTGCGGCAGATCTGGTGCCAGTCGGCGGCGGTGTGGATCGACGCCGTGCCGCTGCTGCCGGGAAGGCCGGGGGATTGAGGTCGGGCTCGTCGAGCCGTAGCGGGCGAACAGGCGAAGGCTGGTGGGCGGTCACGGATTCGAACCGCGGACCCTCTCGGTGTAAACGAGATGCTCTAACCAGCTGAGCTAACCGCCCTACGGCGCCTCTTTAGCCTTGCCACGGGTGTCGGAGCAAGGGGGCGGTGACATTGCGCCCCGACTTCAGTTGATCGCTTGACCTGCTTCCGGCGTGGTATGACCTCGCAGCCAAGCCATGGAGGCCCCGATGCAACAGCCTAGCGGACACGAACTCAACACCGATCAGATCGCCTATTGGAACGGCCCGAGCGGGCAGCGCTGGGCCGATCGCCACGGGGTGCAGGAGAAGCTGCTCGGGCCCATTGCCGATCTCCTGATCAACCGTGCCAGGCCGAAGCCGGGCGAGCGCGTGATCGATGTCGGCTGCGGCTCCGGTGCGACCACCGTCGCATTCGCAAAGGCGGTGGCGCCGGATGGCTTTGCGCTCGGGCTCGATGTGTCCGAGCCGATGCTGTCGCAGGCGCGCGCGTTGGCGCCAAAGGGGCTGCCGCTCGATTTCGTGCTGGCGGATGCGACCGTTCATCCGTTCGAGCCGGCGAGCTTCGATCTGCTGGCGTCGCGCTTCGGCGTGATGTTCTTCGCCGACCCCATCGCGTCCTTCACCAATCTCCGCCGCGCGCTGAAACCGTCAGGACGGCTCGCCTTCGCCTGCTGGCGCGAGCCGAAGGAGAACCCGTGGATGATGGCGCCGCTGATGGCGGTCTACAAGCACGTGCCGAAAATGCCGCCGGTCGGTCCGGAGGAGCCGGGCCCGTTCGCCTTCGCCTCGGAGGAGCGCGTGATGCGCATCCTGAAAGGCGCAGGCTTCGTGGACGTGGCGATGGAACCGCACGATCTCGCAATGGACATCGCGATCGGCGGCGGCCTCGATGCCGCCGTCGACGGCTCGCTCCAGATCGGCCCGGCCAGCCGCGCGCTTCAGGGGCATCCGCCGGAGACCTATGAGGCCGCAAAAGCCTCGATCCGCGAAGCGCTCGCGCCGTTTCAGAAAGGGCAGAGCGTCGAGTTGCAAGGCGCGATCTGGATCGTGACGGCGAAGGCGGCGTAGGCCCTCCGCTCGCAATGACGATGTGGGATGGGCCTGAGAATTCTACACCACATCATCCGGCGCCAGCGCGCAGCCGTTGTCGGGATGCGTCTCGACCTGAAGCGTGGTGTGGCCGATGCGGAATGACGTCTTCAGCAGCTGCGCCGTTTCCTTCAGGAATGCGTCGCCGCTGCCGGCGGGCATGACGAGGTGGCAGGTCAGCGCGGTCTCGGTGGTGGAGATCGGCCAGACGTGGAGATCGTGGATTGCGGACACGCCCGGCCGCGCCAGCAAAAACGCCCTGATCGCGGCAAGGTCGATGCCTTTGGGCGCCGCTGCCATCGACATGTCGATGGACCCGCGCAGCAGGCTGGTGGTGCTCCAGAGGATGGTGGCGCAGATGACGAGGCTGGTGACGGGATCGATCCAGAGCCAGCCCGTCCAGATGATCAGCGCCGCCGAGACCACGACGCCGAGCGAGACTGCGGCGTCGGCCGCCATGTGCAGGTAGGCGCCTTCGATGTTGATGTCGTCCTTGCGTCCGCTCGCGAACAGCAGGGCGGTAAACCCGTTGATGAGGATGCCGATGCCGGCGACCACCATCACCGTAACGCCTGCGACCGGCTCCGGCTGCTGCAGGCGCAGGATCGCCTCCCAGCCGATCGCGCCGGTTGCGACCAGCAGGAACACCGCGTTCGCAAGTGCCGCGAGGATGGTGGAGGCGCGCAGGCCGTAAGTGAAGCGGCCGCTCGGGGCGCGGCGCGCTGCGATCGAGGCGCCCCAGGCCACGACCAGGCCGAGCACGTCGGAAAGATTGTGACCGGCGTCCGCGAGCAGGGCTGTGGAGTTGCCGATATAGCCGTAGATCGCCTCGGCCACGACCAGCGCGATATTGAGCGAAATGCCGATCGCGAACGCCTTGCCGAAACTGGCGGGCGCATGGACATGGGCGTGGCCATGACCATGGGCGTCGCCGGCATGGTCATGGTGGTGATGACCGTGATGGTCGTGGCTTCCCACCTCTAGCGCTCCCCGGAAGCTGCCAAGTCGGGCGCCATTGTAGGCGCTTCCCGCGCCACGTCACGACGGAACAGAACATAGAGCGCCGGCAGCACCAGGAGCGTCAGCACGGTGGAGGAGATGATGCCGCCGATCACCACGGTCGCGAGCGGCCGTTGCACCTCGGCGCCGGCGCCGGTGGCGAGCGCCATCGGCACGAAGCCGAGGGAGGCGACGAGGGCCGTCATCAGCACCGGACGCAGCCGCGTCAGTGCGCCTTCGCGAACGGCCTCGGCAACGGATCGTCCCTCGCTGCGCAGACGCTCGATGAAGGCGATGATCACGAGCCCGTTGAGCACGGCAACGCCCGACAGCGCGATGAAGCCGACGCCGGCGCTGATGGACAGGGGAATGTCGCGCAGCAGCAGTGCCGCAACACCGCCGGTCAGGGCCAGCGGCACCCCGGAAAACACCAGCGCCGCATCGGCCACCGATCCCATGCCCATGAACAGCAGCAGGAACACCAGGAGCAGTGCCACCGGCACCACGATGGTGAGCCGCTTCGTGGCCGAGACCAGCTGCTCGAACTGTCCGCCCCAGCCGATCCAGTAGCCCGGCGGCAGCCTGACCTTCTCGGCGACGGCCGCCTCGGCCTCGGCCACGAAGGAGCCGAGGTCGCGGGCGCGGACATTGGCCGTGACGACAATCCGCCGCTTGCCGTTCTCGCGGCTGATCTGGTTGGGTCCGGGCGTCGCATCGACGGTTGCGACCGACGACAGCGGCACATAGCGCATCTGGGTGAGGGAAGAGGCGGACAATGCTGTTCGGAGCGGCGTGTTGGCCGTGGCCTCCTCACCGGGCGGCAGTGGGATCGGGATCGCCCGGATCGCCTCGAGATTGCCGCGCAGATGCTCAGGCAGGCGCACGACGATATCGAAGCGGCGGTCGCCCTCGAACAGCTTGCCGGCCGACTTGCCGCCGACCGCGATCTCGACGATGCCCTGCACCTCGGCAACGCTGAGGCCGTAGCGGGCGAGCGCCTGGCGGTCGAGCCGCACGGTGAGGATCGGCAGGCCCGCGACCTGCTCGATCTTGACGTCGCTGGCGCCGCGGATGCCCCGGATCGCGGCCTCCACCTGTTTTGCGGCGCCTTGCAGGATGTCGAGGTCATCACCGAAGACCTTGATGCCGACATCGCTGCGCACGCCGGAAATCAGCTCGTTGACACGGAACTGGATCGGCTGGGAGATCTCATAGGCGCTACCCGGAATCTCGTCGGCAGCATGGTCGATGGCCTCGATCACCTCGGCTTTCGGCTTGTCCGGGTCGGGCCATTCGGCGCGCGGTTTGAGCATGATGTAGCCGTCGGTTTGCGCCGGCGACATCGGGTCGGTCGCGATCTCCGCGGTGCCGATGCGGGTGAAGAACTCCTTCACTTCAGGGATCTGCTTGATGCGCTTTTCCAAGGCCTTCTGCAGGTCCAGCGACTGGGTGAGGCTGGTGCCGGGAATCCGGATCGACGCCAGCGCGACGTCGCCTTCGTCCAGGCTCGGAATGAACTCGCCACCCATGCGCGCGGCGGCGATGCCGCTCGCAATCACGATGACCACGGCCATGACGACGACCGCGGCCCGGTTGTCGATGGCAAAGCGGAGCAGGGGGAGATAAGCGCGCTTGGCGACCCGCATGAACAGGTTTTCGTGTTCGGACACCTTGCCGGTGACGAAGATGGCAACGGCCGCCGGCACGAAGGTGATGGAGAACAGCACGGCGGCGCCGAGCGCCATCAGCACCGTCAGCGCCATCGGCGTGAACATCTTGCCTTCGACGCCGGTCAGCGTCAGCACGGGCAGGTAGACCACGGCGATGATCAGAGTCCCGAACAGGCTCGGCTTGATGACCTCGCTCGACCCGCGCTGGATCGCCTGCAGCCGCTCCGGGAGCGTGAGCAGGCGGCCCTTCTCGCGCTGGGCCTCGGCCAGCATGCGCAGGCAATTCTCGACGATGATGACGGCGCCGTCGACGATGATGCCGAAGTCGATCGCACCCAGGCTCATCAGGTTGGCGCTGACCTTGGTCTCGACCATGCCGATGATCGTCATCGCCATCGAGAGCGGAATGACACAGGCGGTGACCAGTGCGGCGCGGATGTTACCGAGGATCAGGAACAGCACGGCCACCACCAGCGCCGCGCCTTCCAGCAGATTGTTCCTGACCGTTCGGATGGTGGCCTCGACGAGGTCGGTGCGATCGTAGACAGTCCGCGTCACGACGCCTTCGGGCAGCGATTTGGCGATGTCCTCGATGCGGGCTGCGACCCGGCGGGCGACGCTGCGGCTGTTCTCGCCGATCAGCAGCATGGCGGTGCCGAGCACGGTTTCCTCGCCGTCTCGCGTCGCCGCGCCCGTGCGCAGATCGCGGCCTTCGATGACGGTCGCGACGTCCCTGATCCTGACGGGATTGCCGCCGCGCGAGCCGATCACGATGTCCTGGATTTCGGCGATGTTGCCGACCTGCCCCGGCGAGCGCACCAGATATTGCTCGCCATTGCGCTCGATATAGCCGGCACCGACATTGGCGTTGTTGGCGGCCAGCGCCGTCATGACGTCGCGAAAGCCGAGCCGGTAGGCCATCAGCTTGCCGGGGTCCGGCAGCACGTGGAATTGCCGCTCGAAGCCGCCGATGGTGTTGACCTCGACCACGCCCGGCACGTTGCGGAGCTGCGGCCGGATGATCCAGTCCTGCACGGTGCGCAAATCGGTCAGCGAATAGTCGTGGCCGCCTTGCGTCTTGGCGCCCGCCTTGGCCTCGACGGTGTACATGAAGATTTCGCCGAGCCCGGTCGAGACCGGCCCCATCGCGACCTCGACGCCCGCCGGGAGCTGGTCCTTCACCTGCTGGATGCGTTCGCCCACAAGCTGGCGGGCGAAATAGATGTCGGTGCCGTCCTTGAAGACGATCGTCACCTGGCTGAGGCCGTAGCGCGACAGCGAGCGGGTATAGTCGAGCTTCGGCAGCCCGCTCATGGCGGTCTCGACCGGGAAGGTGATGCGTTGCTCTGTCTCGAGCGGCGAATAGCCGGGCGCGCGGGTGTTGATCTGGACCTGGACGTTGGTGATGTCGGGCACGGCGTCGATCGGCAGGCGCTGAAAATTCCAGGCGCCGAAGGCGACGGCGCCGAGCGCGAGCAGGAGGACCAGCCAGCGCTGATGCAGCGAGGCGGCGATGAGGCGCTCAATCATGCTCGGCCTCGCCCTTGCCCATCTCCGCCTTCACGACGAAGCTGTTCTCCGCGACGTAGTGCTCGCCGGCCGCGAGCCCGGCCTTGATCTCGACGAACCTCGGATCGGAATCCCCGAGTTCGACCGGGCGCGCCTCGATCTTGTCGCCGTCCTCGCGCACGAACACGATGGTCCTGTTCTCCAGCGTCTGGATCGCGCTACGGCGCACGGCGACCGCGACGTTGCGCGCGGCGAGGATCAGCCGCGCCGTGACGAACAGGCCGGGACGCAGGCGTCCGTCGGGATTTGCCAGCACCACGCGCGCCAGCGCGGTCTGGGTCTCGCTGCTGCCGATCGGCGCCATGTAGGAGATCGTGCCCTTGATCTCGCCGCGGCCGTCGTCGGGATCGATCAGCACCTCGTCGTTGAGACGGACGCGCCTGAGGTCCTGCCGGTAAATCGACAGGTCGACCCAGATGGTGGAGAGGTCGGCGACGACGAAGGCCGGCTTCTGCTCGGAGGCGTATTCGCCGAGCGAGATCTGCCGCTCGATGATGGTGCCGGCGAACGGTGCCTTGAGCTCATAGACGGTGAGACTCTGGTTGCTCTCGATCGCGGCGAGCAGATCGTCCTTGGCGACCTTGTCGCCGATGCGCTTCAGGATGGATTTGACGACGCCCGGAAAGCGCGGCGTCACCTGCACCACGGCTTCCTGGTTGGCGCGCAGGATGCCGTTGAAGGCGAGCGTGTCGGTCAGCGTGGCGCCCGCGGCTTCGGCCAGCGTGACGCCCGCGGCCGCGAGCTTGACGTCGGAGATCCGGATGCGGTCGGCGCCGTGCTCGTCCTGCTCGACATGGTCGTTCGGCTTCTTTTCGGAATGCTCGGCATGCTCGGTGTGTGCGAGCTTGGCCGGGGCGAGGAGGGAATAGCCGTAAGCACCAAGCGCGGCGGCAACGATGGCAACGACGATGGTAGAGGATGTCCTCATCGTGCGCTCTCCCGCGCCAGCGTGAAGGGATTGCCGACCAGGCCTTCGATAATCGCAACGCCGGCGTGGAAATTCTGCAGCGCCTCCTGCTCGCGCAACCGCGCCTGGGTAACGCTCGCCTGTGCGTCGAGCACCTCGAGCAGGGTGAAGCGGCCCTGGCCGTAACCTTGAGAGATCGCCTCGGACGCTTCAACGGCCTTGGGGATCGCGGTCTCACGCAGCACGGCGAGCTCGCGCAGCGAGCCCTGGACCGAGTCATAGGCGCGGCCGGCAATTACGATCAGCGTGTTGCGATTGGCCTCGCGCTCGGCTCTGGTCTTGGCGAGGCTTTCCTGCGCCGAGAGGATGTTGCCCTGGTTCTGGTCGAACACGGGGATCGGCACGGAGACGGTCAGGCGCGCCGCATCGGAGCCGGTCTCGTTGTAGTGGCGCCAGCCGGCGGCGATCCGCACGTCGGGATAGGGTTTGAGCCGCGCCAGCAGCAGCTCGGCGTTGCGCTGCGCGTAGACGGCGGTCCAGCGCACCAGTTGCGGATTGGCATCGATGGCGGCGACCACCGCCTGGAACGTGGGCGGGCGTCCGGTGGTGTCGAGCCGGCCGGAAACCTCGCCGAATTTTGCGGCTGGATCGCCCATCAGCACCGCAAGCTCGCGCCGGGCGCTGGCCAGCGTCGCCCTCAAGCGCTCGCGGTCAGCTTTCACCAGGGCGGAAGCGACCTCGGCGCGGCCGGTCTCGGCGGGCGAGGAGGCGCCGGCCTCGACGCGACGGCGCAGGAGTGGCGTCAAGCGGTCGATGGCGGCAATCTGCTCGTCGAGGATCTGAATGCGCCGCTGTGCGCCGAGCACGCTGAGGAAGGCGATCGCGGTCTCCGACAGCAGCTCCAGCCTGACGGCCTTGCGCTGGATTGCGGCGACTTCGACGCCGGCGACGCCTGCGGCAATCCGCGCATCGCGCTTGCCGAACAGCTCGAAGGCCTGGCTGATCTGCAGCGTGGTCTCGGCCGATCGCGTCCCGCGATATTTGCCCGAGCCGAAAGAATCGTCCTGTTCGTAGGACAGTTCCGGGTTGAGGAGGGCGCCCGCCTGGATGCGCTGGCCCGTGGCGATGCCGACGTCGCGCTCCGCCGCCGTCAGCCGCGGGCTTGCGGCCAGCGCGCGCGACAACGCGCTCCGCATCGTCAAAGTCTGGGCATAAGACGGCGCCATCGCGAGTCCGGCAATCAGACACGCCGCCGCGCACGCCAGGCGCGCGGCCATTCCTCTGACGAACATGAAGTCGACCTGTGAAGGATGAACCCAATGGGCGCGGGACGCCCGACCAATCCGTTCAGGCAATATGTTTGGGAGGCGGGGAGTCGGTGTCGAGGACAATTCCGGCGAGGCGGGGCGCATGTTGCGGGGGCGCTGCGGAAACAAGCGCGACCGATGCGCTCGACGGCGCCGGCTGTGTCACCGTCAGGGAGAAGCAGCCATGACAATGATGGCTGCCGATGATCTTGTGGTCGCTGTGGCCTGCGGGGCCATCCAGGGCCGCTACGATCTCCGAGCCGCCGCCGGGCGTGGTGACGTCGATGTCGTGCGAGCCGTGCAACGCGCTCGCGAGCAGATAGACAGCCGCGATCAGCACAGACAGCAACCCGCGCCAGTTGCGCGGGCGGCAAGATCCTGAGGCCTGGCGGTTTGCGAGCACGACGTCACTCTGGTTGCGGTCTATGCCCGGCCTAGCATGGGCGCGGGAACAGTGTCGACCCGCAACATTGTTACGTCGCTGGAACAATTGCCGCAGCGGCGCCTGCATCGCCAGCGCCTCTCACTGACGGGTAATGACCCGCCGGTGCAAGGCCATGGCTTCGATGGCGGTCGTGGGGGCCGGCTCCGGAACGTCGCTGCCGTCGTCGGCCGCCACGGTAATGACGGCGTGGCAGCTCGCTTCCATCGCCCGCTCCAGCCATTTGATGGCCTCGTCGATCCATTGGTCGTGGTGCTCGGGATCGGCGATGGCCTTCTCCCGGAATGCATTCGCCTGATGCAGGCACGCCGTTCTGCGATCCACGCGGTGCTCCTGATCTGGAGGGTCCGCCCCAATCGCATCTTTGATGATCCCGGATCCTTCGTCGTTAACATAGGACAGGCACGGACAAGCTGGTTGCAGACGCGAAAAGGCCCCAGCCCGGACAAACCGGCTGAGGCCTCATGTGCTCACAATCTCTATCCCTGGGACTTGAGCAGATAATCCTCGCTGCGGCAGTTCGTTCCCGCCGCTCTGTCCAATTTGGAACGTTCCTCATGCCTCGCGATTAGCGACGAGAAACTGAGGAGGACGGACAATGGACGGACTGATTTATCTGATCGGCTTGATCGTCGTCATCATGGCGATCCTGTCGTTCTTCGGCCTGCGCTGAGAGCGCTGCGATGACGATCGAAACGCTCATGCGCGAAGAGATCATGGAAGGCGGCCTGGAGGGCGAGGCACCTCGAACCATCCAGTGGAGCTCGGTGTTCGCAGGCGCGCTTGCGGCGGGCGCAATGTCGTTCATCCTGCTGAGCTTTGGTGTTGCCATCGGCCTTGGTGTCAGTTCGGCCTCGCCGACCTGGCGCGATACCTCGGCTGCGCTGGCGCTGCTCTCCGGATTGTATCTGATCATCCAGGCGGTCATCAGCTTCGGCTTCGGCGGCTACATCGCCGGACGGACAACGCGACCGGCGCCCGCGCTGGCGACGATCGAGGACGACAGCGAGCGGCGAGACGGGCTGCATGGGCTGACGTCCTGGGCGCTCGCCGTGCTGTTCGGAGCCGCTCTGCTCGCGCTCCTCGGCGCATCTGCGGTCGACCGTTCACCGATGCGCAGCTCGGCCAGCAACACGTCCGCGGCCGAACCCCTGTTGAGCTATGAGCTCGACAAGCTGTTCCGCGCGCCGCGGCGTCCGCCGAATACGGACCTTCGCGAACCGCGCGCCGAAGCGGGACGCATCCTGATGACGTCTTCGAGCCACAGCGGCATCACCTCCGACGACAGGACCTATCTGGTGCAGCAGGTGGCCGCGCTCACAGGTCTGGCGGCGCCCGATTCCGAAAAACGGGTCGATGCGCTGATCGCGGAGTCCAGGACGGCCATCAACCGGGCGCGGCGCAACTCGATCATCGTTGCGTTCTCGGTCGCAGCCGCGACCCTGATCGGAGCGGTGGTGGCATGGGCGGCGGCAGCCGCCGGTGGACGGCACCGCGACGGCGCACCGTTGCCGAACTGGATGGCGAGTTCAAATCGCTTCCACCGCAATCCGCGCGCGATGCCGGTGCCGTAGTCCCAAAGCAAATGGCCGGGCGTGAGCCCGCCATTTCGATTTACGACGGTGACGGGCGCTAGGCCCGTTCCTCCCAGATCATCGCCAGATGCACGATAGTCTGGACTGCCTTTTCCATGTCCTGCCGGCTGACCCATTCGAGCCGCGAATGAAACGCGTGCTCGCCGGCGAAGATGTTGGGGCAGGGCAGGCCCATGAAGGACAGGCGGGAGCCGTCGGTGCCGCCCCGGATTGCGGTGCGCATCGGGCGCAGGCCGGCGCGGCGGATGGCTTCGACGGCGTATTCGACAACGTGCGGGTGACGATCGATCACCTGCTTCATGTTGCGGTACTGCTCCTTGATCTCGAACTTGTAGGTCGAGCGCGGATAGTCTCTCATCACGTCCTTGACGATAGTCTCGAGCAGAACCTCTTTCTCCTTCAGCCCTTCCTCGGTGAAATCGCGGACGATGAAGGAGAGCGTCGCCTGTTCCAGGGCTCCCTCGATGCCGATCGGATGCAGAAAGCCCTGCTTGCCTGAGGTCGTCTCCGGCGAGCAGCCTTCCTTCGGCAGCCGCTCGACGATGGCCGCGGCGATCTTGATCGCGTGCTCCATCTTGCCCTTGGCGTAGCCGGGATGGGCGCTGACGCCGTTGATGGTGATGGTGGCGCCGTCGGCCGAGAAGGTCTCGTCCTCGACGCAGCCGGCGCTTTCGCCGTCCATGGTGTAGCCGAAATCGGCGCCCAGCTTCTTCAGATCGACATTGTCGACGCCGCGGCCGATCTCCTCGTCCGGCGTGAACAGGATCTTGATGGTCCCGTGCTTCACATCGGGGTTGTTGATGAAGAAATGCGCGGCATCCATGATCTCGGCGACACCGGCCTTGTTGTCGGCCCCCAGCAGCGTGGTGCCGTCGCTGGTGATGATGTCGTTCCCGATCTGGTTCTTGAGTGCTGGGTGCTCGGCAAGGCGGATCACCTGGCTGGTGTCGCCTGGCAGAACGATATCGCCGCCGCGATAGTTCTTCACGAGCTGTGGTTTGACGTTCTTGCCGGAGCAGTCGGGCGAGGTGTCCATGTGCGAGCAGAAGCAGATCACCGGCACCTTCTTGTCGGTGTTGGCCGGGATCGTTCCGTAGACGTAGCCGTAATCGTCGAGATGCGCGTCCTCGACGCCCATGGCCTTCAGCTCGGCGGCGAGCACGCGGCCGAGATCCTTCTGCTTCTCGCTCGAGGGGGAGCTGGGGGATTCCGGATCGGACTGGGTGTCGATGGTGACGTAGCGCAGGAAGCGCTCGGTCACGGTGTGCGAAAAGGTGAGGGAGGACATTTCTGGTCGAACCGCCGAACTTGAGGGAAGCAGGCGGTATATCAGAAAAGCCGGCCGCGATGCGGCCGAACGAGCTCCGATCAGGCCTAATGAATCGTCAATGCTAGATCGCCTCTTTCAGTTCCTTCACGGGGCGGAATGCGACCTTCCTGCTGGCCTTGATGTGGATCGCTTCGCCGGTGCCGGGATTGCGGCCGGTGCGGGCGGCGCGCTTGCGGACCTGGAGGATGCCAAGCCCCACGATGCGGACACGGTCGCCCTTCTTGAGGTGCTTGGTGATCAGGTCGACCATGTCGGTCAGGACGGCTTCGGCGTGCTTTTTCGAGAGGTCCTGGCGCTCAGCGATGTCTGCGGCGAGGTGCTTGAGCGTGATGGTCGCGGGAGCGGCTGCCTTCTTCGCCGAATCCTTCTTAGCCATGACTGGCCTCCTCGATTCCACTGACAGGAAAGCCCGCAAGAGCCGGAAACGCGTGGGGATCCCTCTAAGTCTCGGAAGGCGTAGACGATTCGGGCGTGGGCTGACTATGGCGAGAGTTCCCGCCGGACGTCGGCAATCACTGGCGCAGATGCGACAGAAGTCGAGAAATTCGGGCTAAGGCTATGAAGGGGTTGCCAAAATGGCGCGAGAGACGGGGCTCGAACCCGCGACCTCCGGCGTGACAGGCCGGCGCTCTAACCAACTGAGCTACTCCCGCGTGGTTCGCTCGACGCGCGCGGAACGAGGGGGGACTTAAAGGGGGGACATGGTGAAGTCAAGGACGTTGCGCTCTGCCAGTCTGTCTCGGCTAAGCATTGCCCTGGAAAACGAAAAAGGCCGCCCGGAGGCGGCCATTGGTCAGCCCGGAAGAGGACTTATTAGCGAATCTCCGACCTCGCCGCACTCGTCACCGCCAGCGGCTTGCCGGCCTTGATCACAGGCGTCGACTGGGCCGTCTGGCTGTAGTCGGCATTGGTGCGGGCTGCGATCCCGAAGCCGGCCACGACGATGCCGGCCACCAGCGCCACCACCACGATTTTCAGGTGGGTCGCACGATCAGCAGAGTGAAAAGAGTGGTTCATCTGAGCCTCCCGACGGGCTTTGCCGCCGTCTATGGCTCTGTCTTAAGGGCGATCTGTTTCCGGATGGTTTCGCGGGTTCCGCAAAATGGTTTCATCTCCCCGCCTGGCCGGTTTCGTCCGGGGACGGAGCGGGCAGGCCGATGTCGGCCCGGACGAACAGCGGCGCCGAGGCCGTCGGTCAGGACAGGGACAGATCAGCCCCACGTTCGCAGATCCGTTGTCGCGCAAGGTGATCGTGAAATCCGAAATTCGAGGTTGCGGCGAGAGCCAGACCTCCTGATCGCGGTGGCCTCGGCGCAGCCGAGTTCCTTGCAGTGCTGCGACAGGTCGGTGAGCTCACGGCGATGGCCGCCGAGATGCTCGAGAGCGAGAAGAATGCGCGCTGATCTCGCTGCAACAACGGGAAATGTTGGAGCGCTTCTAAGAGTCTTTCTAAGAAGCTTTCAATTAGGGATTCCGCGCGCTCTCACATAAGCGTCATCGCAAGCGCATGCCGTTCCGGGGACAGGCGGCATGTTGCATCAAAACATGCAGCTTTTGGGGTGGCGCGTTGAACAGTCTTGGATCGCTGCGGTCGGCCGTGTTGGCGACCGCATCCGCTTGCATCTTGATGCCGCAGGCATCGCTCGCACAATCTTCCACGCAGAGTGGCGCGCAGAACCTGCCCTCGGTGACCGTCACCGCGCCGGAAGTGCGCCGCCGCGCGGCCGCAACTCCTCAGCGCCGTCTGCCGCGGGCGTCGGAACAGGTTGCCACTCGAAGCAGACCGCAGCAGCCGCAGCGCGATGTCGGCTTCGTCGAGACGCCGCGCGGCCCAGTGCACGGCTATGTCGCGAACCGCAGCTCGTCCGGCACCAAGACCAACACGCCGATCATGGAAACACCGCAGTCCGTGTCGGTGATCAGCGCCGAGCAGATCCGCGATCAGAAGCCGATGAAGCTCGACGAAACCCTGCGCTACACCGCCGGCGTGCGCGCCGGGACATTCGGCGCCGACACGCGCAACGACTGGTGGCTGATCCGCGGCTTCAAGTCCGACGACATCGGACTGTTTCTCGACGGCATGCAGCTGTTCTACACCTCCTATGCGAGCTGGCGGTTGCCGCCGTCCAACATGGAGCGCGTCGAGGTGCTGCGGGGTCCATCCGCCGTGCTTTACGGCGGATCGAGCCCGAGCGGCATCGTCAACGTCATCAGCAAGATGCCGCCGGCCGAACCGATCCGTTACATCGAGACCGGCGTCAACAATTTCGGCAACGCCTATGTCGGCTTCGATGTCGGTGGTCCCGTCGCAACGCAGCCCCAGGACGGCAAGCTGTTCTACCGCGTCGTCGGCGAGGTCAGGAACGGCGGGACGCAGGTCGACTTCACGCCTGACAACAACTACTTCATCGCACCGTCATTCACCTGGAAGCCTGATGCCGATACGACCTTCACGGTCCTCGCGTCGGCGTCGAAGACGGATACCCGGGGCATCAATTTCCTGCCTTACCAGGGCACGGTGACCAACGCGCCGTTCGGAAAGATTCCGACCAGCTTCTTCGTCGGCGATCCCAGTGTCGACAAGTTCACGCGCGAGCAGGAGATGCTCGGTTACCAGTTCGAGCGCAATCTCACCGACGATCTCACCTTCCGGCAGAATGCCAGATTTGCGCATATCGACCTGACCTATCGCGGTTACATCGGCAACGGCTGGGACAACATCAATACGGCGACGATGGGCCGCTATAACTGGTACGCGAAGAACACAGCGAACCAGGCCAATCTCGACAACCAGCTGGAGTATCGCTTCAACAGCGGCCCGATCAGGCACACGATGCTGTTTGGCGTCGATCTGAAGGGTTATCAGATCGACGACTATCAGGCCTTCAACTTCGGCACTGTTCCGTCGATCAATGTTTTCAATCCGGCCTATGGTATCAACATCCCGCTCGCGGGCGCACCGTTCCGCAACTACCAGATCACGCAGAAGCAGGCGGGCGCCTATCTTCAGGACCAGATGAAGCTCGGCAACTTCACGCTGGTGCTGAGCGGGCGCAATGACTGGGTCGAGACGACGCAGGTCGCCCGCGACACAGGCGCAACGCTCGCCAGCAACAACGACAGCCGCTTCAGCGGTCGCGCAGGCTTGATCTACAATTTCGACAACGGCATCGCGCCCTACGTCTCCTATGCCACCAGCTACAACCCGATCATCGGTCTCAATGCACAGAACCAGCTGTTCGTGCCGGAGACCGGCAAGCAGGCCGAAATCGGCGTGAAGGTCGCGCCGAAGGGATTTGACGGCCATTTCACCGCCTCGGTGTTCGATCTGAAGCGCCAGAATGTGCCGACCACCGATCCGGTGATCACCACGCTGCAGAACCAGACGGGCGAAGTGACGTCGCGCGGCATCGAGCTCGAAGCGGTGGCCAACGCCACGAAGGAGCTGAAGCTGATCGGCGCCTTCACGGCCTATCATCTCTTTACCAGCAAGGATCTCGATCCGGCGCTCGTCGGCAAGACGCCGACCAACACGCCTGAACTCCTGGTGTCGGGCTGGGCGGACTACACCTTCAGGGACGGGCCGCTCGCAGGGTTTGGCTTCGGCGGTGGCGTCCGCTATGTCGGCTCGTCCTGGGCCGACACCGCAAACACGCTCAAGGTTCCCGCGGTCGTGCTCGGCGATCTCGCGCTCCATTATGAATGGCAGAACTGGCGCACGGCGCTGAACGTGATCAACCTGACCGACAAGATCTATGTCGCGAGCTGCGCGTCGGCCTCGTCCTGCTTCTACGGCGACCGTCGGCGCATCACCGCCAGCGTCTCCTACAAGTGGTGAGCGAGGGCGCGACCTCGTACAGCCTGCGAGAGGTGGCCAGTCGATCGCGACCGTCCTTCTGCTCCGCCTCACCGGGCAACCACGGATCTTCCGCCAGGAGATCGATGAGCTCACGGGCCATGCCCCCCAGCCCGAAGCTCATCCGAGCGCGGCGCGAGCGACCAGCCAGCAAGTCGCCGCCGCCGCGCTCGCGGCCGGACCGGGATGGGGTGCGGTCCGACGCATTCGCCAGACGAGCCCCGGCCCCGTCGTGACGCATGGCTCTTCCGATCATTCGCAGCTGTGGATAGTGTCCTTGCAGCACCTGTCCTGATCGCGGCGCGCACCATCATTGGCTCCCTTGGCTGCGCTGCTCTGGGGGGCAGTCGGCAAAATATGCTGCTGCGGCGGCGGGAGGGGGCCCTGCGGCAGTCATTGCTGGGGTTTGAGCGGGCTGCCGCACCAAGAAAGCCGAGCATTTTGGTCGTCAGCGCATCGCGCATAGCTACCGCGGCCCGAGCGCCGCAATCTCAGAGCTGCTGACCTGGGAAACCGTGACTGCCCTTGCTGGGTCTGGCGATCTGCTCCATACCAGCCGCGGGGTGATTCCGGGATTTTCACCGTTCTGGGAGCGGCAAAGGGCCTGAAAAGAGCGTGTCTTGCGCCCATTGGTGCACTGCGCTAAGGCTCAGAATAATTCCAAATCGGACGAATCCGTGGCTGTCCCGAGGCTGCGGGAAAAAGGGCTCGTCAATGAGCGGCATTCTTCAGAACTATCTTCCACTCGTGGTCTTTATAGGGGTAGCGGGCCTCATTGGCCTGGTGCTGCTGATCGCGCCCTTCATCGTGGCGTTCCAGCAGCCGGACCCGGAAAAGCTGTCGGCGTATGAGTGCGGTTTCAACGCTTTCGACGATGCCCGCATGAAGTTCGACGTCCGCTTCTATCTGGTCGCCATCCTCTTCATCATCTTCGACCTCGAGGTGGCGTTCCTGTTTCCCTGGGCGGTGGCGTTCGGCAAGCTTGGCGCGACAGGCTTCTGGTCCATGGTGGTGTTCCTCGCCGTGCTGACGGTCGGGTTCGCCTATGAGTGGAAGAAGGGAGCACTGGAATGGGATTGAACCCTGCACCGTCCGCCGGTCCGGTAATCGCGCCGGCCCCGAAGGGCATCCTGGATCCGTCGACCGGCAGGCCGGTCGGGGCCAATGATCCGTTCTTCCTCGAGGTCAATTCCGAGCTGTCCGACAAGGGCTTCTTCGTGGCCGCGACCGACGATCTCATCACCTGGGCGCGCACCGGCTCCTTGATGTGGATGACCTTCGGCCTCGCCTGCTGCGCGGTCGAGATGATGCAGGTGTCGATGCCGCGCTACGACGTCGAGCGCTTCGGCTTCGCCCCGCGTGCCTCGCCGCGCCAGTCCGACGTGATGATCGTCGCGGGAACCCTGACCAACAAGATGGCGCCGGCGCTGCGCAAGGTCTACGACCAGATGCCTGAGCCGCGCTACGTCATCTCGATGGGCTCCTGCGCCAATGGCGGCGGCTACTATCACTATTCCTACTCGGTCGTGCGCGGCTGCGACCGCATCGTGCCGATCGACATCTACGTGCCGGGCTGCCCGCCCACGGCGGAAGCGCTGCTCTATGGCGTGCTGCTGCTGCAGAAGAAGATCCGGCGCACCGGCACCATCGAACGCTAAGGTTTTACGTCATGGACGACGCCAAGCTCGACGCCCTGGGGCAGACGATCGTTAGCGCGCTTCCGGGCGCCGCCACCGGTCATTCGGTGGCCTTCAACCAGCTCACGGTTGATATCGAGGCCGCCAAGATCGTCGAGGTGGTCAAGTACCTCCGCGACGATCCGAACTGCCGTTTCGTCAACATCACCGACATCACGGCGGTGGACTATCCCGATCGCGAAAAGCGTTTCGACGTGATCTATCACTTCCTGTCGCCGACGCTGAACACGCGGATCCGGCTCCGGGCCCAGGCCGACGAGACCACGCAGGTGCCATCCCTGATCGACGTATTCCCGGGTGCGGATTGGTTCGAACGCGAGGCCTACGACCTCTATGGCGTGTTCTTCGTCGGTCATCCCGACATGCGCCGCCTCCTCACCGATTACGGCTTCGAGGGGCATCCGCTGCGCAAGGATTTCCCGCTCACCGGTTTCGTCGAGGTCCGCTACGACGACCAGGAGAAGCGGGTGGTGTACGAGCCCGTGCGGCTCAACCAGGAATTCCGCAAGTTCGATTTCCTCTCGCCGTGGGAAGGGGCGGACTATCCGCTGCCCGGTGACGAGAAGGCGGGGCCGAAGGTCTGATCATGAACGAGCAACCCGAAACCCTCCGCAATTTCACCATCAACTTTGGTCCGCAGCATCCGGCCGCGCACGGTGTGTTGCGCCTGGTGCTGGAACTCGACGGCGAGATCGTGGCGCGCGTCGACCCGCATATCGGCCTGCTTCACCGCGGCACCGAAAAGCTGATCGAGCAGAAGACGTATCTCCAGGCGATCCCTTATTTCGACCGGCTCGACTACGTCGCGCCGATGAACCAGGAGCACGCCTTCTGCCTGGCTGCCGAAAAGCTGCTCGGCATCGAGGTGCCGCGCCGCGGCCAGCTGATCCGCGTGCTGTATTGCGAGATCGGCCGCATCCTGTCGCATCTGCTCAACGTCACCACGCAGGCGATGGACGTCGGCGCGCTGACCCCGCCGCTGTGGGGCTTCGAAGAGCGCGAGAAGCTGATGGTGTTCTACGAGCGCGCCTCGGGCAGCCGCATGCATGCGGCCTTCTTCCGCCTCGGCGGCGTGCATCAGGACCTGCCGCAGAAGCTCGTCGACGACATCGAGGCCTGGTGCGATCCGTTCCTGAAGGTGGTTGACGACCTCGATCGCCTGCTCACCGCCAACCGCATCTTCAAGCAGCGCAACGTCGATATCGGCGTGGTGCCGCTCAAGGAAGCCTGGGAGTGGGGCTTTTCGGGCGTGATGGTACGCGGCTCGGGCGCGGCCTGGGACCTGCGCAAGTCGCAGCCCTATGAGTGCTACGCCGAGATGGATTTCGACATTCCGATCGGCAAGAACGGCGACTGCTACGACCGCTATTTGATCCGCATGGAAGAGATGCGCCAGTCCGTGCGCATCATGAGGCAGTGCATCCAGAAGCTCAACGCGCCTGACGGCAAGGGCCCCGTCGTCGTCGAGGACAACAAGGTCGCTCCGCCGCGCCGCGGCGAGATGAAGCGCTCGATGGAAGCGCTGATCCACCACTTCAAGCTCTATACCGAAGGCGTCCACGTGCCGGCCGGCGAAGTCTACGCCGCGGTCGAAGCGCCCAAGGGCGAGTTCGGCGTCTATCTCGTCGCCGACGGCACCAACAAGCCCTACAAGTGCAAGATCCGCGCGCCGGGCTTTGCGCATCTCCAGGCCATGGATCACATCTGCCGCGGCCATCTGCTCGCCGACGTCTCGGCGATCCTCGGCTCTCTCGACATCGTGTTCGGAGAGGTCGATCGCTGATGGGGCAGCAGGCGCCAATCCAGTTCGACCGCGCCTCGGGGGCGCTTGAAGGGGCCAACCTGTGGGAGCGGACGGCTGCCCTGGCGCTGGTGACGGGATCGAAGATCTCCTCGCACTTCTCGCATATGGGCTACATCGCCTGCGCCAATCTGCTGCGCAAGACGCTGCCCGAGCGCAACATCGCGATCAGGCTCAATCCCGACGCCGTGTTCGAATTCCCTTACGGCGACGGCTACTGGAGCAAGCTGCTCAACCGCTCCTACAATTACGAGGACGAGCTCGAGCTGCTGTTCGCCGACTCCATCGACGTCGACTACACGCTGCTCGATTGTGGTGCCAATTACGGCTACTGGTCGGTGCTGGTGTCGAGCAGGCCGTTCGGTTCGCACAAGGCGATCGCGATCGAGCCATCCGGGCAGAACTATCCGAAGCTCGCCAACAACGCCCGCGTCAACGGCAACCGCTTCGAGACCATGAAATGCGCCATCGGCGCGGCCCGCGGCACCGCGCGGCTGTCCGGCACCAAGCACGAGGCCTTCAGCATTGCCGGCGATCCGTCGGTGGGTGGTGAAGACGTGTCCGTGATCGCGCTCGACAACCTCATCGACGACGGCAAGATCGCGCCCACCGGCAAATACCTGATCAAGCTCGACGTCGAGGGCGTCGAGATCGAGGCGATCAAGGGCGGCGCCCGGTTGCTCGAGGCCGACAGCGTCATCATGTGCGAGGAGCACGGCAGCGACCGCTCTCATGCCGTGTCGCGCTTCATCCTCGAACAGACCCCGCTGAAGCTGATCGTGTTCGATCCGCGCAGCAACCGGATGGAGACCGTGACCGAGCTGTCGATCCTCGACCGCATCAAGGTCTCGACCCACGTCGGCTACAACGTTTTCGGCACCGCAAGCGCATTCTGGCAGGACAGGATCGATGCCCTGAATGCTAAAACCGCGCGCCGTATGCAGTGAGAGATTAGAGATGTCCGTTCGCCGATTAGCACCGAAGGAAGTCCAGCCCGCGAGCTTTGCGTTCACGGAGGAGAACCTCGCATTCGCCAGGCAGCAGATCGCGAAGTACCCGGCCGGCCGCCAGGCCTCCGCCGTCATCGCCATCCTGTGGCGGGCGCAGGAGCAGAACGAGGGCTGGGTGTCGGAGGCTGCGATCCGCGTCATCGCCGACATGCTCGAGATGCCCTATATCCGCGTGCTGGAGGTCGCGACCTTCTACACGATGTTCCAGCTCGCCCCCGTCGGCAAGAAGGCCCATGTCCAGGTCTGCGGCACCACGCCGTGCCGCCTGCGCGGCGCCGAGGATCTGATCCACGTCTGCGAGCACCGCATCCATCACGAGCCCTTCCATCTCTCCAAGGACGGCAATTTCAGCTGGGAAGAGGTGGAGTGCCTGGGCGCCTGCGTGAATGCGCCGATGGTGCTGATCGGCAAAGATACTTATGAGGATCTGACCAAGGAAAGCTTCGGCAAGGTGCTCGACGGTTTTGCTTCGGGCAATCCGCCCAAGCCCGGTCCGCAGAACGGCCGCCAGTTCTCGGCGCCGATCACCGGGCCGACCACGCTGAAGGAGATCACCTGATGCGCGATCTCTCGTCGCCGGCAATGCAGGGGAGCGGTGCCATGAAGAAGTGGGGCTTCATCGCGATGCACGCCGTCGTGGCGGCCGCTTTCATCTTCCTGCTTCAGCGCTTCGGCCTGAACGCGTCGCTGGAATCCAGTCTGCTCTGGGCGCTGACGTTTGGCATCTGCGCCGCCGGACTTGCCTACAAGCAGTCCAATCGTTGATCGGAAAGCACTGATATGCTCGAGGACAAGGACCGCATCTTCAAGAACCTCTACGGCCTCCACGATTGGGGGCTCGAGGGCGCGCGGCGCCGCGGCGCCTGGGACGGCACGAAGAACATCATCGACAAGGGCCGCGACTGGATCATCAACGAGATGAAGGCCTCGGGGCTCCGCGGCCGCGGCGGCGCCGGCTTCCCGACCGGTCTGAAATGGTCGTTCATGCCGAAGGAATCGACCGACGGCCGGCCGAGCTATCTGGTCGTCAACGCCGACGAATCCGAGCCCGGCACCTGCAAGGATCGCGAGATCATGCGGCACGATCCGCATCTCCTGATCGAGGGCTGCCTGATCGCCAGCTGCGCGATGAACGCGCACGCCTGTTACATCTATGTCCGCGGCGAGTTCATCCGCGAGCGTGAGCACCTCCAGGCCGCGATCGACCAGGCCTACGAGGCCAAGCTGGTCGGCAAGGACAACGTCAACGGCTGGCCGTTCGACATCTACGTCGCCCACGGCGCCGGCGCCTATATCTGCGGCGAGGAAACCGCGCTGCTCGAAAGCCTCGAAGGCAAGAAGGGCCAGCCGCGGCTGAAGCCGCCGTTCCCGGCGAACGTTGGTCTGTTCGGCTGCCCGACCACCGTCAACAACGTCGAGTCGATCGCCGTTGCTCCGGATATCCTGCGCCGCGGCGCGGCGTGGTTCGCCGGCATCGGCCGCCCGAACAACGTCGGCACCAAGCTCTTCTGCATTTCCGGCCATGTCGAGCGGCCCTGCAACGTCGAAGAAGCCATGGGCATTCCGTTCCGTGAGCTGATCGAGAAGCATTGCGGCGGCATTCGCGGCGGCTGGGACAACCTCAAGGCTGTGATCCCCGGCGGCTCGTCGGTGCGCATGGTGCCGGCCGAGCAGATCATCGACACGCCGATGGATTTCGATTCCTTGAGCAAGCTGCGCTCGGGCCTCGGCACCGCGGCCGTGATCGTGATGGACAAGTCCACCGATTTGATCCGCGCCATTGCCCGCATCTCCTATTTCTACAAGCACGAGAGCTGCGGCCAGTGCACGCCGTGCCGCGAGGGCACCGGCTGGATGTGGCGGGTCCTGACCCGCATGGCCGAGGGCCGCGCCCACAAGCGCGAGATCGACATGCTGATGGAAGTGACCAAGCAGGTCGAAGGCCACACCATCTGCGCGCTCGGCGATGCAGCCGCATGGCCGATCCAGGGCCTGATCACGCATTTCCGTCACGAGATCGAAGCGCGCATCGACCAGTATTCGCACAAGGCCGACATCGACGATATCGGCGTCCGCGATCCCGTGAACATGGTCGCGGCGGAGTAAGAGACATGACCAAGCTCATCATCGACGGCAAAGAGATCGACGTCCCCGCCGAATACACGCTGCTCCAGGCGTGTGAGGCGGCCGGCGCCGAGATTCCGCGCTTCTGCTATCATGAGCGGCTGTCGATCGCCGGCAATTGCCGGATGTGCCTCGTCGAGGTGAAGGGCGGCCCGAAGCCGGTCGCGAGCTGCGCCTGGGGCGTGCGTGATTGCCGTCCGGGCCCCAAGGGCGAGCCGCCGGAGATCTCGACGCGTTCGCCGATGGTGAAGAAGGCGCGCGAAGGCGTGATGGAGTTCCTTCTCATCAACCATCCGCTGGACTGCCCGATCTGCGACCAGGGCGGCGAGTGCGACCTTCAGGACCAGGCGATGGGCTATGGTGTCGACACCAGCCGTTTCGCCGAGAACAAGCGTGCGGTCGAGGACAAATATCTCGGCGCGCTGGTCAAGACCTCGATGAACCGCTGCATCCAGTGCACGCGCTGCGTCCGCTTCTCGGCGGAAGTCGCCGGCGCGCCGGAGATGGGCGCCACCGGCCGCGGCGAGGACATGGAGATCACCACCTATCTCGAGCACGCGCTGACGTCGGAATTGCAGGGCAATCTCGTCGACATCTGCCCGGTCGGCGCGCTGACCTCGAAGCCCTATGCGTTCGCGGCACGCCCGTGGGAACTCGGCAAGACCCAGTCGATCGACGTCATGGACGGCCTGGGATCTGCGATCCGCGTCGATACGCGCGGCCGTGAGGTGATGCGTATCCTGCCGCGCATCAACGAGGCCGTGAACGAGGAGTGGATCTCCGACAAGACCCGCCACGTCGTCGATGGCCTTCGCACCCAGCGGCTCGACCGGCCCTATATCCGCGAGGCCGGCAAGCTGCGCGCGGCAACCTGGCCCGAGGCCTTTGCCGCAATTGCCGCCAAGGCGGCGCGCACCGACGGCAAGCGCATCGGCGCGATCGCGGGCGACCTCGCCGGTGTCGAGGAGATGTTCGCGCTGAAGGATCTGCTGGCCAAGTATGGCTCTGCCAATCTGGCGGTGCAGGGCGGCGATGCCTTCAATCCGGCGCTTGGCCGCGGCTCCTACATCTTCAATCCCACGCTCGCGGGCGTCGAGCAGGCCGACGCGCTGCTCGTCATCGGCGCCAATCCGCGCAAGGAGGCGGCCGTGTTCAACGCCCGCATCCGCAAGCGCTGGCGTGCCGGTGGTTTCAAGGTCGGCGTGATCGGCCCCAAGGCCGATCTCACCTACGACTATGACCATCTCGGCGCAGGCACCGAGACGCTCGCCGACCTCGCGGCCGGCAAGCACTCCTTCATGGACGTGCTGAAGAACGCCAAGAACCCGATCATCCTGGTCGGCGGGGGCGCCACCTCGCGTCACGACGGCGCGGCCATCCTTGCCGCCGCCGCCAAGCTCGCGCTCGACGTCGGCGCGGTGAAGGACGGCTGGAACGGTTTCGGCGTGCTGCACGAGACCGCCTCGCGCGTCGGTGCGCTCGATATCGGTTTCTCCGCCACGGGCGTCGGGCTCAACGCTGCGCAGATGACGACGTTCGGCACGCTCGACTTGCTGTTCCTGCTGGGGGCCGACGAGATCAAGGCGCCGGACGGCACCTTCGTCGTCTATATCGGCACCCATGGTGACCGCGGCGCGCATCGCGCCGATGTGATCCTGCCGGCGGCAGCCTACACCGAGAAGTCCGCGATCTACGTCAGCACCGAAGGCCGCGTGCAGATGACCGGCCGCGCCGCATTTCCGCCGGGCGAGGCCCGCGAGGACTGGGCGATCATCCGCGCGTTGTCCGAAGCGCTCGGCAAGAAGCTCGGCTACGACTCGCTCGCAGCGCTGCGCCAGGCGATCTTCAAGGCGGTGCCGCATCTGATCCGTCTCGGCCAGATCGAGGCCGGCTCTGCCGACCAGATCAACAAGCTTGCGGGGAAGGGCGGTTCGCCCGAAAAGGCGCCGTTCAAGCCGCTGGTCGAGGATTTCTACCTGACCAACCCAATCGCGCGTGCGTCCGCCGTCATGGCGGAATGTTCGCGCCTCGCCTCCGGGCACATGCTGACCGCAGCGGAGTGAGCGTGATCTGATGGAATTCTTCGAAAGCGCATTCTGGACCGGATTTCTCTGGCCGCTGATCATCATGGTCGCGCAGAGCGTCCTGGTGCTCGTCGTCCTCCTGGTCGCGATCGCCTACATCCTGCTCGCCGACCGCAAGATCTGGGCGGCGGTGCAGATCCGCCGCGGCCCGAACGTGGTCGGCCCGTGGGGCCTGCTGCAATCCTTCGCCGACCTTTTGAAGTTCGTGCTGAAGGAGCCGATCATTCCTGCGGGCGCCAACAAGGGCGTGTTCCTGCTGGCGCCGCTGGTGTCCTGCGTGCTGGCGCTCGCCGCCTGGGCAGTGATCCCGACCAATCTCGGCTGGGTGATCGCCGACATCAATGTCGGCATCCTCTTCATCTTCGCGATCTCGTCGCTGTCGATCTACGGCATCATCATGGCCGGCTGGTCGTCGAACTCGAAATATCCATTCCTGGCCGCGCTGCGCTCGGCGGCGCAGATGGTGTCGTACGAAGTCTCGATCGGCTTCGTCATCATCACGGTGCTGCTCTGCGCCGGCACGCTGAACCTTTCGGCCGTGGTCGAGGCCCAGCACGCGCGCGGCCTTGCCAGCCTGATCGGGCTGCCGCAGCTCACCATCCTGAACTGGTACGTCTGGCCGCTGTTCCCGATGTTCGTGGTGTTCTACGTCTCGGCGCTGGCGGAAACCAACCGTCCGCCCTTCGACCTCGTCGAAGCGGAATCCGAGCTCGTCGCCGGCTTCATGGTCGAATACGGCTCGACACCATACCTTCTGTTCATGCTCGGCGAGTATGTCGCGATCGTCACAATGTGCGCGATGGCGACCATCCTGTTCCTCGGGGGCTGGCTGCCGCCGGTGGACCTGCCGCCCTTCAACTGGGTGCCGGGGATCATCTGGTTCTCGCTGAAACTCTTCTTCATGTTCTTCCTGTTCGCGATGGCGAAGGCGATCGTGCCCCGCTACCGCTACGATCAACTGATGCGTCTCGGCTGGAAGGTGTTCCTGCCGCTGTCGCTGGCGATGGTGATCGTGGTGGCCGGCGTGCTGCATTTCGCCGGCATCGCGCCGAAGTGAGGGCCGTCATGGGTATCAACGTCAACGCCACTGCACGCTCGCTTCTTCTGTCGGAATTCGTCTCGGCGTTCTTCCTCGCCATGCGCTATTTCTTCCAGCCGAAGCCGACGCTCAACTATCCGTTCGAGAAGGGCCCGATCTCGCCGCGCTTCCGCGGCGAGCACGCGCTGCGCCGCTATCCGAACGGCGAAGAGCGCTGCATCGCCTGTAAGCTGTGTGAAGCGGTCTGCCCGGCGCAGGCCATCACCATCGAGGCCGGCCCGCGCCGCAACGACGGCACCCGCCGCACCGTGCGTTACGACATCGACATGGTGAAGTGCATCTATTGCGGCCTCTGCCAGGAAGCCTGTCCGGTCGATGCCATCGTCGAAGGTCCGAACTTCGAGTTCGCGACCGAGACCCGCGAGGAACTGTTCTATGACAAGGCCAAGCTGCTCGCCAATGGCGACCGCTGGGAACGCGAGATCGCGAAAGCGATCGAGCTCGACGCGCCGTACCGGTGAGATGAGAGCATGATCCTTCCCGCCATATCCTCGTCATTCCGGGGCGCGCGAAGCGCGAACCCGGAATCTCGCGCCACAACCTCCAGATTCCGGGTTCGCGGGCTTTGCCCGCGCCCCGGAATGACGGGGAATGCCTGATGATCCTTCCCGCGCTGTTCTTCTATCTCTTCGCCGGCGTCTGCGTCGCCTCGGCCGTGATGGTGATTGTCTCGCGCAATCCCGTGCACTCCGTGCTGTATCTGATCCTGGCCTTCGTGAACGCGTCCGGCCTGTTCGTGCTGATGGGCGCCGAGTTCCTGGCGATGATCCTGATCGTCGTCTATGTCGGCGCGGTCGCGGTGCTGTTCCTGTTCGTGATCATGATGCTCGACGTCGATTTCACCGAGCTGCGCGAGGGCTTCATCGAGTACCTGCCGGTCGGCCTCGTGATCGGCGGCATCTTCCTGTTCGAGCTGCTGCTCACCGTCGGCTTCTGGGTCATCAATCCCGGCGTCTCCAAGACGATCACGGCGGCGATCCCGGCCAATGTCAGCAACACCGAAGCGCTCGGCCTCGTGCTCTATACGAAGTACATCCACTACTTCCAGCTCTCGGGCATGGTGCTGCTGGTCGCCATGATCGGCGCCATCGTGCTGACGCTCCGGCACAAGGCGAGCGTGAAGCGGCAGGACATCAACGTTCAGAACGCGCGCACGCCCGAGATGGCGATGGCGATGCGCAAGGTGGCGCCGGGGCAGGGGCTCTCGGACGCCGATGCGGCGGAGTGGGTGAAATGACGATCGGGCTCGGACATTATCTGGCGGTCGGAGCGATCCTGTTCACGCTCGGCATCCTCGGCATCTTCCTGAACCGCAAGAACATCATCGTCATCCTGATGTCGATCGAGCTGATCCTGCTCTCGGTCAACATCAACCTCGTCGCGTTCTCGACCTTCCTCGGCGACATCGTCGGCCAGGTCTTCGCGCTGCTGGTGCTGACGGTTGCGGCTGCTGAAGCTGCGATCGGTCTCGCCATCCTGGTGGTCTATTTCCGCAACCGCGGCTCGATCGCGGTTGAGGACGTCAATCTGATGAAGGGCTGAGCTCTCAAATGGTTCAGGCAATCGTTTTCCTGCCTCTGCTGGGCGCCATTCTGGCTGGCCTGATCTCGCTTGTGGGCGCGCATGCTCGCAACCCCTCGGGCGACGAGCTCGATCATCACGGTGATCACGGGCATGGCCACGGCGACGCTCATGCGACGGCCGCCCATGATGATCATGGTCACGACGATCACGGCCATGGTCCGGTCGAGCCGCCGGCGGCGGGCTCGCGCGGCGCCGAGTTGATCACCACGGCGCTGCTGTTCGTTTCGGCGGCGTTGTCCTGGATGACGCTGGTCGATGTCGGCTTCATGCACCACGACTATAGGATCCAGCTGCTGCCCTGGATCTTCTCCGGCGACCTCCAGGTCTGGTGGACGCTGCGCGTCGACACGCTCACGGCCGTGATGCTGGTGGTGGTGACCACCGTGTCCTCGCTCGTGCACCTCTATTCCATCGGCTACATGGACGAGGACCCGAACCGGCCGCGCTTCTTCGGTTATCTCAGCCTGTTCACCTTCGCCATGCTGATGCTGGTGACGGCGGACAACCTCGTGCAGCTGTTCTTCGGCTGGGAAGGCGTGGGCCTGGCGAGCTACCTGCTGATCGGCTTCTGGTACCAGAAGCCGTCGGCGAACGCGGCCGCGATCAAGGCCTTCGTGGTCAACCGCGTCGGCGATTTCGGCTTCGCGCTCGGCATCTTCGCGATCTTCATGCTGGTCGGCTCGACCGATTTCGAGACCATCTTCCACGCTGCGCCCGGCCTCACCGGCAAGACCATCAACTTCCTCGGCTGGCACGCCGACGCGCTGACCCTGACCTGTCTCCTCTTGTTCATGGGCGCGATGGGCAAGTCGGCGCAGTTCCTGCTGCACACCTGGTTGCCGGACGCGATGGAAGGCCCGACCCCGGTCTCGGCGCTGATCCATGCCGCGACCATGGTCACCGCCGGCGTCTTCATGGTGGCGCGCCTGTCGCCGCTGTTCGAGCTCGCCCCGAACGCACAGGCCGTCGTGATGTTCTTCGGCGCGACCACCGCGTTCTTCGCCGCGACCATCGGCCTCGTCCAGAACGACATCAAGCGCATCGTCGCCTATTCGACCTGTTCGCAGCTCGGCTACATGTTCGTGGCGATGGGAGCGGGGGCCTATTCGGTCGGCATGTTCCACCTGTTCACGCATGCCTTCTTCAAGGCGCTGCTGTTCTTAGGGAGCGGCTCGGTGATCTACGCGATGCACCACGAGCAGGACATCCGCAACATGGGCGGCCTCTGGAAGAAGATCCCCTATACCTATGCGGTGATGGTGGTCGGCACGCTGGCGCTCACCGGCTTCCCGCTCACCGCCGGCTATTTCTCCAAGGACGCGATCATCGAGTCCGCCTACGCCTCGCACAATCCGTTTGCGGTGTACGGCTTCCTGATGACGGTCGTCGCGGCCGGCCTGACCTCGTTCTACTCCTGGCGCCTGATCTTCAAGACCTTCCACGGCGAGCCGCATGACGAGCACCACTACGAGGCCGCTCACGAGGCTCCGATCTGGATGCTGATCCCGATCGGCGTGCTCGCGGTCGGCTCGTTCGTCGCGGGGCTCCCGTTCAAGGAACTGTTCGCCGGTCACGGCATCGAGGAGTTCTTCCGCGAATCCGTGAAGATGAACCCGCACATCATCGAGGAGATGCACCACATCCCCGAGACCATCGCCTTCCTGCCGACGGTGATGATGGTGCTGGGCTTCCTGGTGTCGTACCTGTTCTACATCCGCCGGCCTTATTTGCCGGTCGAGCTCGCGAAGACGCAGCCGATGCTGTACCAGTTCCTGCTCAACAAGTGGTACTTCGACGAGCTCTACGACGTCATCTTCGTCCGTCCGGCGAAGTGGATCGGTTATCAGCTCTGGAAGAAGGGCGACGGCCTCATCATCGACGGCTTCGGCCCCGACGGCGTCTCGGCCCGCGTGCTGGACGTCACCCGCAACGTCGTCAAGATCCAGACCGGTTATCTCTACCACTACGCATTCGCCATGCTGATCGGCGCCGCCGGCCTGATCACTTGGTTCATGTTCGGCTTTGGAGGCCAGTAAATGACAACCTGGCCCATTCTTTCGGTCACGACGTTCCTGCCGCTGGTCGGCGCGCTGATCGTCTATCTCAGCCGCGGCGATGACGAGGCGGCCAAGCGCAATTCGCGCTGGATCGCGCTGTGGACCACGCTGATCACCTTCGCGGTGTCGGTGATCCTGGTCCTGCGCTTCGACCCGTCCAACCCCGACTTCCAGTTCGTCGAGAAGGCGAACTGGCTTGCCACCGGCATCACCTATCACATGGGCGTCGACGGCATCTCGCTGCCGCTGGTGATCCTCACCACCGCCGTGATGCCGTTCTGCATCATCGCGAGCTGGAAGGCGATCACGAGGCGTGTCCGCGAATACATGATGGCGTTCCTGATACTGGAAACGCTGATGATCGGCACCTTCTCGGCGCTCGATCTCGTGCTGTTCTACCTGTTCTTCGAGGGCGGCCTGATCCCGATGTTCCTGATCATCGGCGTCTGGGGCGGCCCGCGCCGGGTCTATGCATCGTTCAAGTTCTTCCTCTACACGCTGCTCGGCTCGGTCCTGATGCTGCTCGCCATCATGGCGCTGTACTGGAACGGCGGTACCACCGACATCCCGACCCTGATGCACACTGCCGTGCCGCGGTCCCTGCAGACCTGGGCCTGGCTCGCCTTCTTCGCCTCCTTTGCGGTGAAGATGCCGATGTGGCCCGTGCACACCTGGCTTCCCGACGCGCACGTCGAGGCGCCGACCGCCGGCTCTGTGGTTCTGGCCGCGATTATGCTCAAGATGGGCGGCTACGGCTTCCTGCGCTTCTCGCTGCCGATGTTCCCGCTGGCCTCGCATGATTTCGCGCCGCTGATGTTCACGCTCTCGGCCATCGCCATCATCTACACCTCGCTGGTGGCCCTGATGCAGGAGGACATGAAGAAACTGATCGCGTACTCGTCGGTGGCGCATATGGGCTTCGTCACCATGGGCATCTTCGCCGGCACCATGCAGGGTGTCGCCGGTGGCGTGTTCCAGATGATCTCGCACGGCATCGTCTCCGGCGCGCTGTTCCTCTGCGTCGGCATCGTCTACGACCGCCTGCACACCCGCGAGATCGCGGCCTATGGCGGCCTCGTCAACCGGATGCCGCTCTACGCGATGACCTTCATGGTCTTCACCATGGCCAATGTGGGCCTGCCCGGAACGAGCGGCTTCGTCGGCGAGTTCATGACGCTGCTCGGCACCTTCAAGGTCTCGATCCCGACCGCGTTCTTCGCCAGCTTCGGCGTGATCCTGTCGGCGGCCTATGCGCTGTGGCTCTATCGCAAGGTGGTGTTCGGGGCCCTGGTCAAGCCATCGCTGATGAGCATGAAGGATCTCACCTTCCGGGAGTGCCTGACGCTGTTCCCGATGATCGCGCTGACGATCCTGTTCGGCGTCTATCCGAAGCCGGTGCTCGACATGTCGGCCGCCTCGGTCCAGCAACTCGTGAACAACTACAACACCGCTGTGACGGCCATGAAGGCCGCCGCACTGCTCCAGTGATCGGGCAGGTCAGGATATCGCCATGAGCTTTGAGACTGCAGGTTATCAACTGGCGCCGGTGCTGCCCGAGCTCGTGCTCGCGGTCGGCGCGATGGCGCTTCTGATGCTGGGAGCCTATCGCGGGCAGGAGACGACCAGGACGGTCACGTTGCTGTCGGTGGTGCTCCTGATCGTGGTCGGCGCGCTCGTCTACATGCAGCCCGCGGGCAAGCAGGTGACCTTCGGCGGCAGCTTCATCGCCGACGACTTCGCCCGCTTCATGAAGACCCTGGCCCTGATCGGCTCGGCGGTGACGCTGATCCTGTCGACCGAGTTCCTGTCCGACCCGTCGCGCCGCATCTTCGAATATTCGATCCTGGTGCTGCTCTCGACGCTCGGCATGATGGTGCTGATCTCGGCCGGCGACCTGATCTCGCTCTATCTCGGCCTCGAGCTGATGTCGCTGGCGCTCTACGTCGTGGCGGCCTCGAACCGCGACAATGCCAAGTCGACCGAAGCCGGCTTGAAGTATTTCGTGCTCGGCGCGCTGTCCTCGGGCATGCTGCTCTACGGCTCCTCGCTGATCTACGGCTTCACCGGCACGGTGAGCTTCACCGGCATCGCCGCGGCGGCCACGGTCTCGAATGTCGGCCTGGTCTTCGGCCTCGTCTTCCTGCTCGCCGGCCTCTGCTTCAAGGTCTCCGCGGTGCCGTTCCACATGTGGACGCCCGACGTCTATGAGGGCGCCCCGACGCCGGTCACCGCCTTCTTCGCCTCGGCGCCGAAGGTGGCCGCGCTCGCCGTCTTCACCCGCGTGACGCTGACCGCATTCCCCGGCATCGTCTCGCAGTGGCAGCAGATCCTGGTGTTCGTGTCGATCGCCTCCATGGCGCTCGGCTCCTTCGCCGCGATCGGCCAGACCAACATCAAGCGCCTGATGGCTTATTCGTCGATCGGCCACATGGGCTTCGCGCTGGTCGGCCTTGCCTCCGGCACGGTCGAGGGCGCGCAGGGCGTCCTGATGTACATCGTGATCTATGTCGCGATGACGCTCGGCTCGTTCGCGATCATCCTTGCGATGAAGCGCAACGGCCAGGCGGTGGAGCAGATCAGCGATTTCGCCGGCCTGTCGCGGACCAATCCGCTGCTCGCCTTCATGTTCGCGATGCTGCTGTTCTCGCTCGCAGGTATCCCGCCGCTCGCCGGCTTCTTCGCCAAATGGTACGTCTTCGTCGCCGCCATCAAGGCGAACCTGTTCACGCTCGCCGTCATCGGCGTGCTGACCAGCGTGGTGGGGGCCTATTACTACCTCGCCATCGTCAAGACGATGTACTTCGACGAGCCGGCCGGCCAGGTCGATCCAGTGCGCATCGAAGTGCGGACGGTGCTGGCGGTCGCGGGCCTGTTCAACATCCTGTTTGCGCTGTTCGCAGGTCCCGTGGTGAGCGTCGCCTCCGCCGCGGCAAAGTCGCTGTTCTAGGATGGCTTTCACGCTCGGTCCTCGCGCACTGTCGGCGGGCTACAAGCTCGCAGCTTTCGAGCGGACCGGCTCGACCAATACCGAGGCGATCGAGCACGCCAGGGCCGGCGAGCGTGGCCCGATGTGGTTCGTCACGTCGGAGCAGACCGCCGGCCGCGGTCGTCGCCAGCGCGCCTGGATTGCGCCGCGCGGCAATCTGGCCGCCAGCATCCTCGAAGTGATGGACGTTACCCCGGCCGTCGCCGCCACGCTGGGCTTCGCCGCCGGACTGGCGGAGGAGGCGGCGCTGGAGAAGGTCAGTCTCGAGGCCGCGCTGCGCCTCGGCGAGGGCCGCCCCCGCTACGCCCTGAAATGGCCGAACGACGTGCTGGCCGGCGGCCAGAAGCTGGTCGGCATTGGCCTTGAGGCCGAGGCCGTCGGCAACGGTCTCGCTGTCGTGGCTGGCATGGGCACCAACGTCGTGGCCGCACCGGAGGGCACCCCGACGCCCGCGGTGTCGCTGGCCGCCCTCGGCGTCCAGATCAGCGCGGAGGAGCTGTTCTCGGCCCTCTCGGATGCCTGGGTCGAATTCCGCGGGATCTGGGACAATGGCCGCGGCTTTGCCGAGATCCGGAAGCTCTGGCTCGAGCGCGCTGCCGGCCTCGGGGAGAAGGTCGCGATCCACACGGGAGCGATGACGCTGGAAGGCATTTTTGACACCATCGACGACGCCGGCTGCCTGATCGTCCGCACCGCGGAGGGCCGCCTTGTGCCGGTGGCCGCGGGCGAGGTGTTCTTCGGCCCCGTCGCCTCCGTGGGAGCTGCGTGATGGCAAGGCCTGACGAACTCGTGTTTGCACCCCTCGGCGGCGTCGGCGAGATCGGCATGAACCTGTCGATCTACGGCCTCGGCAACCGCCACCAGCGCTCCTGGCTGGCGGTCGATCTCGGCGTGTCCTTCGGCGACGAGGAGCATCTGCCGGGCATCGACCTGATCATGCCCGACATCAGCTTCCTGGAGAAGGAGCGCAAGAACCTGATGGGCCTCGTGCTGACCCACGCCCATGAGGACCATTTCGGCGCCATCATCGATCTCTGGCCGAAACTGAAGTGCCCGATCTACGCCACCAGGTTCAGCGCGGCACTGTTCGAGGCCAAATGCGCTGCCGAGCGCAATGCGCCTGAGATCCCTGTCACCGTGATCCCGTCCGGCGGCCGCGTCGATATCGGCCCGTTCAACGTCGAGTTCATTCCCGTCGCGCATTCGATTCCGGAAGCCCATGCGCTGGCGATCCACACCGATGCCGGCATCGTGCTGCATACCGGCGACTGGAAGATCGACCCGACTCCGACCCTTGGAGCGCCGACCGACGAGAAGCGGCTGCGCGAATTGGGCGAGCAGGGCGTGCTGGCCTTGATCGGCGATTCCACCAACGCCGTGCGCGACGGCCGCTCGCCGTCGGAAGCCGAGGTCGCCCGGACCATCATCGAGCTCGTCAAGTCAGCCAAGGGCCGCGTCGCGGTGACGACCTTCGCCTCCAACGTCGCCCGCATCAAGGCGGTCGCCGACGCGGCGAAGGCCGCCGACCGCGAGGTCGTCGTGGTCGGCCGCGCCATGGAGCGCGTGGTGCAGGTCGCCCGCGAGACCGGCTATCTCGACGGCGTGCAGAATTTCCGTTCGCCCGAGGTCTACGGCCACCTTCCGCAGGATAAGGTGCTGGCCCTGTGCACCGGCAGCCAGGGCGAGTCGCGTGCGGCGCTGGCGCGCATCGCCAACGACGACCATCCCGAGATCACGCTCAACCGCGGCGACTGCGTCATCTTCTCCTCGCGCACCATTCCAGGCAACGAGAAGGCTGTCAGCTCGATCGTCAACAATCTCGTGCTCCAGGGCATCGAGATCATCACCGACCGCGACGCTCTGGTCCACGTCTCCGGCCATCCCCGCCGCGACGAACTGCGCGACCTGATCTCCTGGGTGAAGCCGCAACTCCTGATCCCCGTCCATGGCGAGGCCCTGCATCTGCACGAGCACGCAAAACTGGCGCGCGCCGCCGGCGTGCCGCGCGTGCTGGTCTGCCGCGACGGTGACCTCGTCAAGCTCGGCCCCGGCGATCCCGGCATCGTCGGGGAGGTGCCTTTCGGCCGTCTCTACAAGGACGGGACGATCCTGGAGGACTCCAAGTCCCGCGCGGTGATCGAGCGTCGCCGCATGGCCTTTTCCGGCTGCGCCTTCGTCGCCATCGCCATGACCGGGCAGGGCGAGCTCGCCGACGATCCCGAGGTCGATCTCGTCGGCATCCCCGAGAAGAACAGGGCCGGCGAGCTCTTCGACGACATCGTCTTCGACGCCGTGATGTCCACTATCGAGGGCCTGCCAAAGGCGCGCCGCCGTGATCCCGACGCCCTGGCCGAGTCGGTGCGACGCGCGGTCCGGGCCGTGATCAACGAACATTGGGGCAAAAAGCCTCCCTGTCTGGTACACGTACTGACAGTGTAATTGTGTCAGCATCTCCGGGAAGGCGGCCCGCCGCTTGTCCGGATCACGCGCTGAGGGAGAAGAACCATGCTGGGTCGCCTCAACCATGTCGCGATCGCGACAAGGGACGCGGTCAAGGCCGCCAGGATCTACGGTGCGGCATTCGGGGCCGATATCTCGGAGGCCGTGCCGTTGCCCGAGCACGGCGTCACCACCGTGTTCGCGACCTTGCCCAACACCAAGATCGAGTTCATCGAGCCGCTTGGCGAGGCCTCGCCGATCGCGAAGTTCCTCGAACGCAACGCCGACGGCGGCATCCACCATGTCTGCTACGAGGTCGTGGACATCATCGCCTCGCGCGATACGCTGGTGAAGGAAGGTGCGCGGGTGCTCGGCGACGGCGTGCCGAAGATCGGCGCCCACGGCAAGCCGGTGCTGTTCCTGCACCCGAAGGACTTTTCCGGCGCGCTGGTCGAGATCGAGCAGGCGTAAGGCCGCCCCATGGCCATTCAGATATCGACAGCGCTTGCGATCTACTTCGTCATCTGGTGGGTCGCGCTGTTCCTGACGCTGCCGTTTGGCGTGCGCAGTCAGCACGAGGATGGCGTCGGCGCACCCGGCACCGACCCCGGCGCGCCGATCCTGACGCGGATGGGCCGCAAGCTGATCTGGACCACGATCATCTCGGCGGTGATCTACGGCATCGGCGTAGCGGCCTATCATGCCGGCTATCTCTCGATCGAGCGCCTGTCGAAATTGATGGGAATGCCGTTCTAGATCTATCGGGGCATCCTTCGAGACGCCCGCCTTTTGCGGGCTCCTCAGGATGAGGACAGGAGTGCGCGGCAGCAGTCTCAACGCGCATCGCTGTCGGTTAGCCTCATCCTGAGGAGACCGCGAAGCGGTCGTCTCGAAGGACGAGGCGCTTGCTTCATCTCGCTGCGTGCTTAGAATTTTGCGCTTGTTTGATTGTTCGGGGGAAAAAAATGACTTTTCAGCGTATCGTCGTCACGCTTCTGGTGCTGATCGTCGCCGGCCTTGGCGCCATCGGCTATTTTGAATGGAAGATGGCCGTGCAGGTGCGCACCCTGAAGGCGTTCGTCGAGGGCTCTGTCTTCAACGAGGCGGTGATGGTCTGCGAGCAGGCCAAGAGCTCGACGCCGTTCAGGTGGAACGGAGGCAAGAGCACCTCGGTGATCGGCCTGAACTCGGTCAAGCTCGACAAATACACCGTCAGCGCCAGCTACACGCTGGTGGCGGACGGCGTCTATTGTGATTTCGATCCGATCAAAAGGAAGGCCGATATCGGCTCGAGCTTCCTGGAGCGGGAGACCTTCTAAAGCATGATCCGGAAAAGTGCGCAGCGGTTTTCCGAAAAGATCATGCTTGAACAACGACCAAAAGCGCGATGACGATTCATCCTCATCGCATCGCGCTTTAGTCGCGAGCGAAGCGCGTGAGCTCCCGAATGGCATCGCAAGCCGCCGACCACATCATCGATCTCTATCAGCGCAAGGCATCGGACTGGATCGACAGCCGTGCACGGAGCGGTCTGTTCGAACAGGCTTGGCTCGACCGTTTCCGTGCGCTGCTGCCGCCTGCCGGCTCCGTCCTCGATCTCGGCTGCGGCTCGGCAGAGCCGATGGCGGGATACCTGATCGGGCTTGATCATCCCGTGACCGGGGTGGATTCCTCGCCGGCGATGATCGATGCGTGCCGACAGCGTTTCCCGAAGCAGGAATGGATCGTTGCCGATATGCGCCAGCTTGCGTTGGGACGGCAATTTTGCGGCATCATTGCCTGGGATAGCTTCTTCCACCTCTGTTTTGAGGACCAGCGCCGCATGTTCCCGATCTTTCGCGACCACGCGAAGCCGGATGCGGCGCTGATGTTCACAAGTGGCCCGGCGCAGGGCGAGGCGATCGGTATGTTCGGCGGCGAGCCGCTGTATCATGCCAGCCTGGATCCGGCCGAATATCGTTCACTGCTGGACCGGAATGGATTCCGCGTCGTGTCGCATGCGATCGAGGATCCCGATTGCGGTGGGCACACCATCTGGCTGGCGCAGCGCCTTTGAGACGCTGCGGCAAGTCGCGGCAGGAGTCGCGCTAGCCGCAGGTCGCGCCTTATGGATAGGATGGCGGTCAAAGAAGCGGCCGGCTTGAATTCCTGAAACGGGAGTCGACAACTACTCCAGCGCCGGCACGGGGGGACCGGCATGAGTTCAGCGCACCGACCATTGGTTGATCCGCGGCAGGAAGACTATCGAATTCTCCATGAACCCGACCTGCGGGATTACATCGCCCGAGTTCCCATGCTTGCGGCCGGACTCGGTGGTGAACCGTCCTCCTGGGCGATCATCGAGGTCGGGGACGGCAATCTCAATCTCGTCTTCATCGTGAAGGGTGCGCGCGGCGGCGTCGCGGTGAAGCAGGCGCTGCCCTATGTCCGTCTTGTCGGTGAAAGCTGGCCGCTGCCGCTGTCACGCGCTCATTACGAATACCTGGCGCTGACGCGGCAGGCTGAACTCGCGCCCGGCCTCGTGCCGGCCGTGCTGCATCACAACGAGACGCTGGCCTTGACGGTGATGGAGCTGCTCGAACCCCACATCATCATGCGCAAGGGGCTGGTCGCTGCAACGCAATATCCGCGCTTCGTGGACGACATCACCACGTTCATGGCAAGGACCTTGTTCTTCACCTCCGACCTCGCGCTCTCCGCCGCCGAGAAGAAAGAGGGCATCGCGGCCTTTGCCGGCAACCACGCATTGTGCAAGATCACGGAGGATCTGATCTTCACCGAACCGTACCGCATCGCCGAACAGAACCGCTGGACCGCCCCTTATCTCGACGGCCTGGCGGCGGCCTTGCGCGAGGACATGGAATTGCATGTCGCGATCTCGCGCTTGAAGCTGAAGTTCATGGCGAGCCCCGAGGCGCTGATCCACGGCGACCTCCACACCGGCTCGATCATGGTGACGGAAAGCCACACGCGGGTGATCGACCCGGAATTTGCGTTCTATGGTCCGATGGGATTCGACGTCGGCGCGGTGCTGGCGAACCTCTTGATGGCCTATTTCGCCTCCGCCGGTCATGAACGCGCACCGGGCGAGCGGCAGGCGTTCGAAGGCTGGGTGCTGGAGACGGTCGAGCAGGTCTGGAATGAGTTTTCCCGCAAATTCCTCGACCTCTGGCGCGGTGAAGCCGCCGGCGACGCCTATCCCGCCTCCCTTTTCGCCGGTGAGCAGGGCGCCGCACGTCTTGAAGCCGAGCGCCACGCCTACATGCAACGGCTGTTCGCCGACACGGTCGGCTTCGCCGCCGCCAAGATCATCCGCCGCATCTTCGGTCTCGCCCACAACATCGACTTCGAGCTGATCGAGGACCCGCGGAGGCGCGCAACCAGCGAGGCGCGTGCCGTGCGACTCGCACGCGCAATGATGGTAGAGACGGACGCATTTTCGGTGATCGCCGACGTCACCGGCGCCGCGCGAAAACTGCGCGATTGGCAGCCGGAATTGTCTGGCTGAGACGGAGCTTCTCCGTCCGTCAGGGGTCACTTCGACATGCTCGCGCGATGCGCCAGGGCGCTGGGCCAATGCGCCGATGGGGGGAAGGCGACGTCCATTTCCACCAGGGCGTGTACTCACCAGGGTCGAACATGTCAGCGCAAAGGGGCATGGGGAAATCTTGCGATCAATCAGAGCATTATCGCGCGTGACCCGGAGCGGACGTCTTGCGCGCTAAAGCGAGATGAGACTTGGATCAGCAATCATCGCGCTTTAGGTCGTTGTTTGCGCATGACCTTTCCGGAAAACCGCTTCGCACTTTCAACCTGCCATGGCGCCGTCTGCGGTCAGCTGACAGGATGTTTTCGGGCCACAGCTCATCGTCTTTTCGCGAGGAGCTGGCGGAAACCAGTTGGCCTTTGACCGAGATCGAGCTACCCGTTGCTCATGAGGAAGAACAAGACTTTCCGGCTTGTTCTGATCAAGCCGTCACATTACGACGACGAAGGCTATGTCATTCGATGGTGGCGCGGCGGCCTGCCTTCGAATTCGCTAGCCTGCCTTTACGGCATCGCGCTCGATTGTCGCGAACGCGGGGTTCTCGGGCCCGATTGCGACATCGAGATCGACGCCATCGATGAGACCAACTGGAAGGTGCGCGTCGCGGATCTGGCGCGCGCGATCAAGGCCGCTGAGGCCGGCATGGTGATGCTGGTCGGGGTCCAGTCCAACCAGTTTCCCCGATCGCTCGATCTGGCGAGGCAGTTTCGCAAGCTCGGCATCCACGTTGCGATCGGCGGCTTCCATGTATCCGGCACCCTCTCGATGTTGCCGGAGCGGGATGCCGGCGTTCAGGAGATGATGGATCTCGGTGTGTCGGTCTTCGCAGGCGAAGCCGAGGGACGGCTCGAGGAGCTGTTGCAGGATGCGGTCGCCGGGCGGTTGCGGCCTCTCTACAACTACATCGAGGATCTGCCGCACCTGGAGAGCCAGCCTTTGCCGATCATTCCCCGCCAGCAGATCGGACGGGTCATCGGCCACACCACGAGCTTCGATGCGGGGCGCGGCTGCCCGTTCCAGTGCTCGTTCTGCACCATTATCAACGTGCAGGGCCGCAAGTCGCGACGCCGCAGCGCCGACGACATCGAGGCCGTGATCCGCGCCAACGTCGCTCAGGGCGTCTTTGCCTTCTTTCTCACCGACGACAATTTTGCGCGCAACAAGGATTGGGAAATTTTGCTCGACCGCATCATCGCGCTGCGCGAGAAGGAGGGCTGGGACCTTCGTTTCACGATCCAGGTCGACACGCTCTGCCACAAGCTGCCCAACTTCATCGAGAAATGCGCCAAGGCCGGCGTCCGGCGATGCTTCATTGGCCTCGAGAACATCAACCCGGACAGTCTGCTCGGCGCCAAGAAGCGGCAGAACAAGATCACCGACTATCGCGAGATGATGATGGCCTGGAAGAAGGCCAGGATCATGACCGTCGGCGGCTACATTATTGGCTTTCCCAACGACACGCCGGAATCGATCGTCCGCGACATCGAGATCATCAAGCATGAGCTGCCGATCGACATGCTGGAGTTCTTCTTCCTGACGCCGCTGCCGGGCTCGGAAGACCACAAGACGCTCTACCTGAAGGGCGTCGCGATGGATGCCGACCTCAACAAATACGACCTGGACCACGTCACGACGGACCACCCCGCCATGTCCAGGGCGGACTGGGAGCGGGCCTACGAGCTCGCCTGGAACACCTATTACAGCTGGGAGCACATCGAGACGCTGATGCGGCGTGCCGCGGCGACGGGCAATAATGTCGGCAAGATCGGCACCTACGCGCTCTATTTCAAAGGCTACCATCCCATCGAGCGCGTCCATCCGCTCGAGGGAGGTGTGCTGCGGCTGAAGAGCCGCGACGAGCGCCGTCCGCATCTGCCGGTCGAGCCGGCCTGGTCGTTTTATCCTCGCTATGCCGCCGACACCGTCGTGAAGGCCGTACAATGGGCTTCGCTCGCTCTGCGCCTCCACCGGCTGGCGCGCAAGGTCAAGTCGGATCCGCACCGGCTCGCCTATGTCGATGCGGCGATCACACTGCAGGCTGACGAGACCGCGAGTCTGGATTTGTACAAGACGCGGTCCAGCCAGGCGTTTCTCGATCAGCGGCGGCATATCGAAGAGGCACAGAAACCTAAGTTAGCCGGGGGATAGGGTGCGTTGAGTTGAACGGCAGCCCTGGGCCTCGGCACGCACGTTGGGCACCCTCAACTCCCGACGCCGCCGACCAGACGTGGGCGGCGAATTGCGAGCGGTTTCGCCGCGGGCAGGGCGCGTAGCCACGCGCGAAAACTGATGATCTCGGGACAGTCCGCGGTGCCTTCAGGCGCAATCAGCCAATCGCCCACGCCTGCCCCCTCATTGATCCGCTCGCAGCGATAGCCCGGATGGTGGCTCACGCCGCGGGCAATTAAGAGGTCCACCTTGCCCTCGACGAGCTCGTGCAGGCCGGCCGGCTGCAGGACGCGCAAACCGATCTCTGCATGCGCGCTGCGAAATTCCGCCAGTTCCAGGCGGCGCAGGTCGATGCCGCCGTGGACTCCCAGGTGCAGCTGCACCGCACCTGGCGGCTTCAATTGCGAGGTCGCCTCCGCAATGTGGCGAAAACCCTCGGATATTCCGGGCAAATAGGACCGGCCTGCCGCGGTGAGGATGAGCTGCTTATGCAGCCGCTCGAACAACTGCACGCCGAGGCGCGATTCCAGCGCCTTCACCTGCTGCCCCACGGCGGCTGGCGTCACGTGCAGCTCGTGCGCGGCGAGCTTGAAGCTGAGATGCCGGGCGGCAGCCTCGAAGGCGCGGAGCGCATTGAGCGGGGGAAGGGCGTAGGTCATCGCAACGCAGTTTGACACTGATGAACTGAGCCCTTGCAATAGATTTTCTTGCGCTGAACCGCAGGAATGATGCTTTGCGGCGCGGCGCTGCCGCCGGATACGGTCAACGCGTAATCCGGAAAGACCTATGTCCCCAGCTCACATCGTCAGCCACAATCCCGCAACGGTCCATGCGCCCGCCGGTGGTTACAGCATGGGACTTGAACTCAGTCAGCATCGCCGCCTGCTGTTTATCAGCGGCCAGGTGCCGGGGAAATCCGATGGCAGCGTGCCTGAAGGTTTCGAAGCGCAATGCGAGCAGGCCTGGCGCAATGTCATCGAGGTGCTCGCTGCTGCCGGCCTCGGCGTCACGCATCTGGTCAAGGTCACCACGTTCCTGACTGACCTCAGTCAAGTCGTGCCCAATCGTGCCGTCCGCCGCAAGATGCTGGCGGGCCACGAACCCGCGCTAACGGTCATGATTGCGCAAACCGTCGATAATAAATGGCTGCTGGAGATCGAGGCGATCGCCGCGGAGTGAAGCCGGCGCCGCCGGCGTCGCAGAGCCAATCATATCAGGTGTCCAATGGCTGAGATCCATCCCTTCTATCAGACGCATCGGGAAGCAATGGAGGCCGCCATGCGAGCTCGCCTCGACATCGCGGAGGCGATGCTGCGCGAGCGCGCGCGTCTCTCCGATCTCCACGGGATCAGGCAGGAAGTTATGGACGAATTCGAGATTGTCCTCACTCAGATGCCCTATGTCGGGGGTGCGACGAGCCGCATGAGCGATTTCTTCATGCGCCTGACCGGTTTCATGGCCATCAGTCGGGTGCTCCGGCGCCACGGCGTGCCGGTGCCGGTGATCGGTGAGATCGAGCGGGAGACCTACAAGGCGCAATTGCTCACCGTGTCGGAAGCGGAACGCCTTGCCTCGGGACGTCAGTTCATGTCGTCCGAGAACCAGGCATTGCTGCGCGAGCAGGCTGTGAGGAGCGCTTCGGAGAGCCATCAGAAGGAGTTTCCGGAGGACTTCGTCTACGATTTCGTAGAGCCGGGTCCAGGAGACGAATTTGAATTCGGCATCAACTACCGGGCCTGCGGGTTCTGCAAGCTCGCGGCGCGACATGGCGACACGGAGATTTTGCCGAACATCTGTGGCCTCGATTTCGATGCCTACGCCACGCGAGGTATCCGTCTGGAAAGGACGCAGACGCTGGCTGGCGGCGCCAGCCATTGCAATTTTCGATTTTCGCGGCTGCCACCCGACCGGGAGATCGGGAGTTAAACGTTCCGCGCGTTGTTCAGCGCTGCCGCTGCCGCGTCGTCATTGTGAGCGCAGCGACTTGTCCGCCGAAGCCTTGGCGAAGGCGGAAGCAATCCAGACTGTCTCCGCGGAGAGATCCTGGATTGTTTCGCTGCTCGCAATGACGGGGTAAGCCACGACTGATCGGAGCAACCGCCATAATGACATCATACCCCTGTTTTGCCCGACGAGTCAAAGTCACTTCGAAAAATCCGCATCTTTGCGGCGTCGCCGGCAAGTCATTGATTCCATTAGCGCCGGCTACTGTGCATGGGGTTGTTTTCGCGGTTTTGTTTTGAGCGCCGTCTAGTCCGCCGCCTTTTCCCTTAAGCGCTGCGCATAGACGTTGATGACCAGCGCCGCCAAGAGGATCAGGCCGCGGATCAGGATCTTCAGGAAGCTGTCGATGTTGACGTGGTCGAGGCCGTTGTTGAGCACGCCGAGGACGAACAGGCCGACGATGGTGTTGCCGATGCCGCCGCGGCCGCCGAACAGGCTGGTGCCGCCGACCACGACGGCCGCGATGGAATCGAGCAGGTAGGTGTCGAATTCGTTCTGCTGCGCGCTGCCGAAATGGGCCACGCCGAGCATGCCGCCGATGCCTGAGCAGACCGCCGAGATCACCATCACAGCGCCGAGGATGAGCTTGACGTTGAGGCCGGAATATTCGGCCGCCTCGCGGTTGCCCCCGACCATGTAGACGTAGCGGCCGAAGCGCGTGTAGGTCAGCACCAGATGGCCGCCGAGCAGCATCAGCGCGGCGACGATGACGATCCAGGGGATGCCCCCGATCGAGCCGGAGCCGAGGGTCGTGATCAGGCTCGGCACCTTGTAGGCGATCTGGCCGCGCACCAGCAGCGCGGAGATGCCGGCCGCGATCTGCATCATCGCCAGCGTCATGATGAAGGAGGGGATGCCGATCACGGTCAGGCCAAGCGCATTCACGAGGCCGAGCAGGGCGCAGAGCAGGATCGACAGGATGATCGCGACCACGCCGGGCAGGGGGATGTTGGCGATGTTGACGTAGGATTCCTGCAGCGTGAAGTAGGCGACTGCGATGCCCGTGACGTTGGCGATGCTGGCGATCGACAGGTCGATCTCGGCGCAGAGGATCACGAAGGTGAGGCCGACCGCGATGATGCCTGTGACCGACACCTGCGTCAGGATGTTGCCGAGATTGTCGAGTGTCGCGAAGGAGGGGCTGGCGAAGGCGAAGAAGGCGGTGAGGAAGATCAGCGTCAGGAAGGGGGCGATGTTGCGCATCTGCGAGCGCAGGAAGGGCGCAAGGCCCCGCGCCCGCCGTCCTGTCGCCAAAGCCGTCTCGCTGCTCATGTGCTTCTCCGTCACGCCGCTTCCAGCAGGCGGTCCTTGCTGACCGGCTCGTTCCTGAATTCCCGCACCACTGCGCCGCGCTTGAGCACGAGGATGCGGTCGGCCAGCGACAGCACCGTTTCCGGCTCGGTCGACAGCACGATGACGGCGAGCCCCCTGGTGCGGAGGTCGCGCACGATGTTGATGACGTCGTTCTTGGCGCCGACATCCATGCCGCGGGTCGGCTCGCACAGCACCAGGAGCTTGGGCGGATAGGTCAGCCATTTCGCCAGCGCGACCTTCTGCTGGTTGCCGCCAGAGAGCATGCCGAGATCGAGGCCGACCACCGGCGGCCGGATCTGCAGCTGCTCGACCTGGCGCTTGGCGATCTCGCGTTCCCGCGCCGGCTTGAGCAGCAGGGACGAGATGCGGTCCAGAATGCTGATCGAGATGTTCTTGTAGACCGGCTCCTGGTGAAACAACATGTCGCGCCGGCTCTCCGGCACCAGCGCCACGCCGGCGCGCCGCGCCGCTGCCGTGCTGGCGAAGGTTCTTGGCGTGCCCTCGACGGCAAGCGTGCCGCCGTCCGGTTTCAGCTTGCCGAACAGGATGCGCGACAGCTCCTGCTGGCCGCAGCCCATGAAGCCGTAGATGCCGAGCACTTCGCCCGCGCGCGCCTCGAACGAGATGTCCTGAAGGCTGCGGGACAGCGACAGCTGATCGACCTTGAGAACGACCTTGCTGTCGCTGGGCTGCGGCAGCATCAGGTCGTCGGTGTAGCTATGCTCGAGCGCCTCGCCGCCGCGGCCGATCATGGCCTCGATCAGCGCGCCTTTGCTGGTTGCCGCGCTTGCCGTCTCCGCGACCTTCCGCCCGTTCCGAAACACGGTCACCGTGTCGGACACGCGCAGAATATCCTCGATGAAATGTGAGATGAAGATGATTGCAGTGCCACCCTCGCGCAGCCGCTTGAGCGTGGCGAACAGCCGCTCGACTTCGGGCGGGGAGAGGGCTGAGGTCGGCTCGTCCAGGATGACGATGCGTGCGCCGGAGAACAGCACGCGCGCGATCTCGATCAGCTGCTGCAGCCCGATCGGGAGATCCCCGAGCCTGCTCATCGGATCGACGTCGATGCCGAAGCGCGCGAGCTGCTCGCCCGCCTCGCGCGCCATCCGCCGCCATTGCACGAGGCCAAGCCGGTTGGTCGGCTGGTTGCCCAGGAAGACGTTCTCCGCGACCGTCAGGTCGGGTGCAACGCTGAGCTCCTGATGCACCATGGCGATGCCGGCGGCATGCGCATCGCGGGCCGAGCGGAAATGCATCTCCTTCCCGTCGACCAGGAAGCGGCCGGAGAACCCGGTGTGCACGCCGGCGATGATCTTCATCAGCGTGCTTTTTCCGGCGCCGTTCTCACCGACGAGACCATGGATCTCGCCGGAATAGAGCGCGAAGTCGACACCACGAAGCGCTTCGACTCCGCCGAAGCTCTTCGTGATGCCTTGAAGTTCCAGGATGGGCTGTTGTGCCTCAGGCATGAAAGTTCAGATCTTGGAGGCTCAGATCAGGAAGTGGTCCTGCATCCACTGCATCCCGGCGGCGTTGGCCTTGGTGACGACCGGGCCGTCGGTGACGACGTTCTTCGGGATCCCCTGTCCGCTCTTCTCGCCGCCGACCACGGCCGACACGCCTGCGATGATGGCGCCGCCATGGATGCGGCAGGACGGATTGCGCACCGTGGCGAACATGCGGCCTTCGCTCACCGCCTGGATCGCCGGCGGCATGGCATCGACGCCGCCGATCAGGATGTTGGTGCGGCCTCGCGCCTTCATGATGTTGGCGGCGGCGAGCGCCATGTCGTCATTGTGGAAGAACGCCGCGTCGATCTGCGGGTATTTCGTCAGGTACGTTTCCCAGAGGCGGGCGGTCTTGGAGACGTCCCAGTCGGCCGGCTGGGTGTCGAGCACCTCGATGCCGGGGAATTGCTTGACCACCGTATTGAAGCCCTTGGCCCGTCCTTGCGCGCCGGTATGGCCGAGCGCGCCCTGCGTCATGATGATCTTGCCCTTGCCGCCCATGGCGTTGCACAGCGCCTGCGTCACCGAGGCGCCCATGAACTCGTTATCGGGCGCGAGGAAGGAGTGGACGTTGATCTGATCGAGAGGCGCAATCAGCGTGTCCATGTCGATCACGGGCGTGCCGGCGTCGATCATCTTCTGCACCGGCTGGGTGAGGGTGCCGATGCCGAAGGCCTGGATCGCGACGAAGTCCCATTTCTGCGAGGCCATGTTGTCGATCGCCGCGCGTTGCTTCACCGCGTCGAGCTGGCCGTCGAACCAGGTCACCTCGACGTTGAACAGCTTGCCCCAGAACTCCGCGGCCTGCTTTCCCTGCGCGCACCAGGTGGCCTGGAGGCCTGCATTGGAGAACGCCGCCTTTAGCGGCTTTTCGCTGCGTCCGACTGCGGCGGCCAGTGCAGGGTTTATGCCCATGCTGCCGAAGATGGCAGTTGCGGCGCCGGCGGTCGCTGCCGCCTGAAGAAGATCGCGCCTCGTCGTCGAGAAATCTTTCGTCCCGGACATCGCTCGCTCCCATGTATTTTGTCGTCGGCGCGTCATTGCCTGCGCGACCGATCTCCGAAAGTCTCTCACAAGAGTTGTTGGCACTCAATCTGCAATCAACCGCGAGATCGCCGCAGCCAGTGTTGGTGCAGCGCAAAGCGTCAGGCCGGAGCGGCGGCGAATGCGTCGATATCCGCGAGCAATCTATCCCAGGCCTGCGCGATTTCCGGCGTCCATTCATCGTCAAGCAGATCGCGGAGCGTATCCCTGACGACGGCGAAGAACGCGATGAACAGCTCGCGCGGCGTGCCGTAAGCATCATGCGAGGCGATCTCGCAGGCGATCAGCCGGAAATGCCCGCGGCGCTCACCGGCGAAGTCGAGGATCGCTTCGATCGTCAACGCGAGCATCGATCCCTTCACGAACTCGCTGCCTTTCGAACGGAACATCGCCTGCGTTTCCGGGCGCAGCTCGAACAGCCGTTGATAGACGTGCGGGGTGAGATCGCCGCAGCGTGAGGCCGCGCGTTCGAAGCTGTCCTGGATTGGATGAGAGGCCGTGTTCATCGGCAGTTCAGCCGCGCGGGCAAAAAAAGAGCGGGGCCCTGGCCCCGCTCGAAAATTGTGTCGACCCTATTATCCCCGATTCTAAGATTTGCTCTTGATTGACGGGGCGACGCTGCGTTTTGCGCGCCAGGGGCTCCTCCCGAGACTTGGACCACCAGACTTCGACCTCGCGGCCAGCCTGAGCAAGGGAGATGCTAAATCAACTTTTCTCACTTGTCATCATTTTCGGCAACGAATGTTCAAAATTCGAGCAGTTAACGAAACGATCGAGCTTCAGGTCACCTAAATATATGACAAATATAAGAAATTTGTGGACGGGGCGGGAGGGTTTCCCTGCCTCAAATCGCGGACGGGCGGCGGTGGAGCGCGCCGACCACAGTCTTCGAGAAATTTGCGCTGGGCCAAGAAGGCGGCGGAACTGACCTCGACTCGGCCCTGACCGCAGTGTTTAGTTGACTGACGAACGAATGGTTCGCGGATGCGCGCTCGGCTACAGAAATTCCTTCCCATCGTCCTGCTCGCCCTGGTGATGCAGGTGCTGGCGCCGATTGCCGCGTGCTGGGCGACCGGCCAGGCTATGGCCGATCCGCTTTCCGCCGCCGTCATCTGCCATAGCGCGAGCGAGCAGGGCGGCGGTCCGAATGATCCGACCGGTACGCCGACCGCGCATGCCGGCGCGTGCGCCCTGTGTTGCCTGGCCCAGGCCAATGCGTCGCTCGATTCGCCGCCGCAGGTTGCTCTCGCCACTCCCTTCCGTCACGTCGAACGTGTGGTGTGGCTTGCGGCCGATGTGTCCGCCATCGCCGCCTACAAGGGCTCGAGCGCCCAGGCTCGCGCACCCCCTCAATTTTCCTGACGTAGCGACAAACCGAACCATTGGCGCGCGCCGTTGCCGTGCCGATGGCGTGCTCAATGGACCGGCCGACGTGCCGGATGTCAGGAATTCAAGAGATGTTACGCATTCGTGCGATCAGCCGCGCGAGCTTGCCCGTGCTTTGCGGGCTGGTGTCCTCGATCGGCTCAGACGCGCTGGCCCAGGGCGCCTCGGAATCGCTTCCCGCGGTGACGGTTGAGGCGCCTTCGCGCCCCAAACCAATCACCCGGCCATCGCGACTGCGCTCAGCTTCGGCGGGACGCGCAGCGAGGCCCGTTGCTCAGAACGCGACCGCCAGCGCGCCGGCCCAAAACCTGGCCGCGTCTGCCGGCGCAGCGCGGGCTGGTCTCAATCAGTCGCCGGCCGGCCAGACCTCGACGACCATCGATCGCAGCCAGTTCGACAATCGCCCGGCGTTTTCGGTCAGCGACGTCTTGCGGGACAGTCCGGGCATTTCGATCAAGCAGGGGAACGGTCCCCGCGATTTCGGTATCTCGATTCGTGGCTCCAACGCCCGGAACGGCTTCGCGATCCGCAATCTCGTGATCTTCGAGGACGGCTTCCCCGTCACGCAGCCGGATGGCCTGTCGCGGAGCGACCTCATCGATCCTCACGCCTATGGCGCGATCGACGTGATCCGCGGCCCCTCGTCGGCGCTCTACGGCAACTACGCGACCGGCGGTGCGCTGAATTTCCGGACGCGGCCCGGCGGCACGATCGACGGCGTCGAATATGGCGTGGACGGCGGCAGCTACGGTTATCTCAACAACTACCTCGCCGCCGGCAAGAAGGTCGGGAATTTCGAGGGCTCGCTGTTCGCGAGCGACACCCGAGGCGACGGCTACATCGGCAACAGCTGGTTCAACACGCAGACCGTCAACTTTCTCGGCACGCTCAAGGCGACGCCGGATGACCGCTTCACGGTCAAGATCATCAACAATGACCTCAGCACGCGGTTGCCGATCCGGCAGTCGCTGAACCAGTATTACCTCAACCCGTTCCAGCAGGGATGTGCTACCGGTGCCACCGCCGCGCCGGGATGCGGTACGGTCAGGCTGTTCAACAACGGCTTCAACGCAACTGGCGGGACCGACACGGAGACGGCCCTGCAGGCCGGGCTCGGCCGCAACGATCGCCGCACCATCGTCGGCGGTCGATGGGAGCATGATTTCGACAACACGATGACGTGGCGCAACCAGTTCGTGTTCGACGACAGAAACATCCGCCAGCCGACCGGACAGACCAGCTCGATCGGAGATTTTCCATCGTACAACTACATGAGCGATCTGACCAAGCGCGGCGAGCTTCTTGGCCTGGAGTCCACCACGTTCTTCGGCGCCTTCTATAATACGCTGACAGCGTCGAGCGACACGCGAAACGTGATGCCAGGGGGCAATGCCACGCTCGGCAGGCTCTCGAGCAATCTCTTCAGCGAAACGACCAATTATGGTGTGCGTGCCAGGGAAGAGCTCAGGCTGACGACCTCGCTGACGGCGGTCGCCGGCGTTGGTTGGGAGACCACCCTAATGAAGGGGATAAACACGGCGTATGCGTACGCGGGTCCGACCGGCATCACCACAACAACCCTGACGACCGCGGACCGGCAGTTTCAAAATGCTGCGCCAGAGTTGGCACTCCTCTACAATCTCAACAACGAATGGCTCTTCCGCGGACGAGTTGCCACGGGATACGGCACTCCGCAGGTTTCGAACCTCTTCGTCCTTCCGACGGGTTTGTCGGGCAACAATACGCAGCTCCAAACTCAGAGGACTCTGGGTTACGACCTCGGTTTCGATTGGACTCCGAACAACACGCTCAAGCTCAGCGCGACCGGCTTCTACGAGTTCTTCCGCAACGAGATCGTCAGTCAGGCGACACCGATCTCCGGCATATCCTATACGTTCAACGCGCCGCGGTCGGAGCACCGCGGCATAGAGCTTGCCGCCGACTGGAAGTTCTATCCAGGCTGGCGGTTCATGGCGGCGTATACCTATCTCGACGAGGTCTACACCGAATATGTCGAGAACATCACCAATGGCGCCGTGTTCAGCTTCAACCGTGCCGGCAACAAGATTCCCGGTATCTCGCCCAACGAGCTGACGGCTCGAATTGGCTACGACGAGTTCGCCGGGCCGCTTGCAGGTCTCGGAGGTTTTGTCGAACTCCAGTGGAAGGACTCCTTCTACATGGACAATGCGAATCTGCTGAAGGCGCCCGGCTATGAGCTGGTCAATTTGAACGTTCACTACAAGACCGATCTGGTGTCGGACACTTTCAGATCCCTGAATCTGTTTCTCGAGGTCAGGAACGTATTCGACCGCACCTACATCGCTTCGGCAAACAACATCGCCAACACGGTGACGGCAACGGGCCTTCAAAATCCTGCGAGTGTGCTCGCAAACACCACAGGATCGATCTATGCGGGCTCGCCGCGCACCTTTGTTGCAGGTATGAAGGTGGCGTTCAAATGATCCGGGCTCTTGAAGGGAGTAGGGCCATGATCCGAATTGGCTTGCTCGGGATCGTCGCTCTCGCATTCTTGCAAGGTGCGGCGCTCGGACAGATGCGGGCTCCGCATGCGTCCGAAGCGGCCTGTGAAGAGCCGACGCTGCGCTGTGCGACCAAGGCGACGCCCGCATTCGCTTCGGACGGAAAGCTGTGGCTGGTCTGGATGGCGGGAGGGCAGGTCTCGGTCGCGAGTTCGCTGGATGCGGGCCGCAGTTTCTCGGTCCCCATCCAGGTCACGACGAAGCGGCTGAACCTTGACTGGGGGCCGGATGCGCGGCCGAAGATCGTGGTCGATCGCAAGGGCGGCATTGCCGTTGCGTTCTCGATCTTCAGGGACGAAGCCTTCAACGGCCAGGTCCTCTACACGCGTTCGGCCGATGGCGGAAAGAGCTTCGCGGAGCTGAAGCCCATCACCGCAAGCAATGAGAGCCAGCGTTTCGAAGCGCTGGCGCTCGATCAGGATGGAACGGTCTTCGCAGCCTGGCTCGACAAGCGCAATCGTGTTCCCGCAAGAGAGGCGGGACGGAAGTACGAGGGAGCAGCGCTGTTCTTTGCCTCGTCTCGCGATGGCGGCGCTACCTACGCCGAGGCCAGTCTCGCACGCGACGGCACCTGCGAGTGCTGCCGATTGGGTCTGACGTTCGCGGCGCCCGGGCGGCCGGCCGTGATCTTCAGAAACATATTCGACGGGGGCGTGCGCGACCACGCAATCATGACATTCACCGACGTCTCGACGCCAGGGAAACTCCATCGGGTCAGCAACGACGACTGGCAGATCAATGCCTGCCCGCACCACGGGCCGAGCCTCACCGTTGCGCCGAACGGAACCTATCACGTCGCCTGGTACACGAACGGGAAGGCTCGTAAAGGGTTGTTCTACGCCCACTCGCGCGACGAAGGTCGCACGTTCTCTGCGCCGATGGCGTTGGGGCGGCCGGATCGCAATCCGACGCGCCCCTTCGTGCTCGCGGGCCCGGCGGGGACGGTGATGGTGTGGAAGGAGTTCGATGGCGAGAAGACGACGGTCCAGATGACGATTTCTCACGACGATGGCGAGACCTGGTCGCCACCGAAGGCGATATCGAGCACGACCGACACATCCGATCATCCCTTGCTCGTCTCCAATGGGGAACATGTCTATCTGTCATGGATGACGAAAGCAGATGGCTATCGCCTCACAGCGATCGAGGACCAACGATGAAACGATCTGCAGCCATTCTGGGTCTGGGTATCCTGATCGCATCGGCGTCTGCCCTCGGATCGCCTGCGGGCCTCAAACCGTTCGAGCGCGGCACCTGGCAAGGCGTGCTGAGGGGGCATGCAGGTCGCCCGACGCTCGTGCATTTCTGGGGCGTGACCTGCGGGCCCTGCAAAGTCGAGCTGCCGTTGCTCGGGAAGTTTGCGAAGGACCATCCCGAAATCGATGTCGTCACGGTCAGCGCCGATCTCGTGCCGAACCTGCCGGCCGCGACGCAATCGATGCTCGATAAAGCGGGGCTGTCGTCGACCGAGAACTTCATCTTCAACGACGGCTTTGTCGAACGCTTGCGGTTCGAGATCGATCCTGCCTGGCAGGGCGACATCCCCAGGACAATGCTCATCTCTCGGGACGGGATCATCACGACCATCGAAGGCTCCGCCGAAATTTCCGATCTGGAACAATGGTCGGCGCAGCAACTCTCCAAACACTAAAGTTCAGTCTGCAAAGGGAATACCGATATGAAGACAAAGTTGAAAGATGTGCTCCTCGCTGCGTTCGCTCTTGCACTCTGCGCAGCACCGGCGGTCGCCGACGACGTCAAGGCCGGCGATCTCGTCATTTCACAGGCGTGGAGCCGTGCGACGCCGGGCGGCGCCAAGGTCGCCGGCGGCTATCTGATCATCGAGAACAAGGGGACCGCGGCGGACAGGCTGGTCGGCGTGTCCGCCGATATCGCCGGCAAGGCCGAGATCCACGAGATGGCCATGGACAACGGCGTGATGAAGATGCGCCCGCTCGACAAGGGGCTCGCGATCGATCCCGGCAAGACGGTGAAGCTCGCGCCCGGCGGCTACCACCTGATGCTCCAGGAGCTGAAGGGCCCGTTCAAGCAGGGCGACAAGGTGCCCGTGACGCTGCAATTCGAGAAGGCCGGCAAGGTCGCCGTCTCTCTCGACGTCCAGGGCGTCGGCGCGCAGGCGCCGGGCGATGCAGGGCACTCGGGTCACATGGACATGAAGAAAATGCCGGATCACTCGGGAATGAAGATGAAATGAGACGGATCAAGGTTCTCGGGAGCCAAGGCAATGCGAGGCCGGCGTCAGCCGCTGGATCGAAGTCCCGCCCGAGGGGGCAGGGCATTCGCATGAGGTCAAGGCGCCCGCGCCTGGCGTGAAGCTCCTGTCAAAAGGCTGATGTGCCTGTTGCGCTCGCGACGCTGCTCTTCATTGCCAGCTTCGCGAGCGGTGCGCATGCGGCGCTCATTCGTTGAGGGTTGGGCCTTGATCTTGTCGAGCACCCGCTGCCGGCTTTCGTGACGGCCCTCCCTGGAACGCCGCCTTCGCAAGCAACGCTTCAAGCTGAACCTGAAGCCGACGGAAAAATGACAAGGAATTTCGCTGCGTTAGCGGCTTTTCCTCATTCCCGGCCTTGTGTTTTCGCTCTTAATCCGGTTTCACTGCGGACGATCACTGATTCCCAGAGTGCTACCATGCGGTTGTCGCGGTTCTTTCTGCCCATCCTGAAGGAAAATCCGAAAGAAGCGGAGATCGTCTCGCATCGGCTGATGCTGCGCGCCGGCATGATCCGGCAGGAGGCCGCCGGCATCTATGCCTGGCTGCCGCTCGGTTTTCGCGTGCTGAAGAAGATCGAGCAGATCGTCCGCGAGGAGCAGGACCGGTCCGGCGCGATCGAGGTCTTGATGCCGACCTTGCAGCTCGCCGATCTCTGGCGCGAGAGCGGCCGCTACGACGCCTATGGCCCGGAGATGCTGCGTATCGCCGACCGTCACAAGCGCGAGCTCTTGTACGGGCCGACCAACGAGGAAATGATCACCGAGATCTTCCGCGCCTACGTGAAGTCCTACAAGAACCTGCCGCTCAATCTCTATCACATCCAATGGAAATTCCGCGACGAGCAGCGCCCGCGCTTCGGCGTGATGCGCGGGCGCGAGTTCCTGATGAAGGACGCCTATTCGTTCGACCTCAACGAGGCCGCAGCGCGCGTCGCCTACAACAAGATGTTCGTCGCCTATTTGCGCACTTTCGCGCGGATGGGGCTGAAGGCGATCCCGATGCGCGCCGAGACCGGCCCGATCGGCGGCGATCTCAGCCACGAGTTCATCGTGCTCGCCGAAACCGGCGAATCCGGCGTCTTCATCAATCGCGACGTGCTGGACCTGCCGGTGCCGGGCGAGGATGTCGATTATGAGGGCGACCTGACGCCGATCATCAAGCAATGGACCTCGCTCTATGCGGCGACGGAGGACGTCCACGATGCCGCGCGCTTCGAGCGGGAGGTGCCCGCGGACAAGCGGGTCAACACCCGCGGCATCGAGGTCGGGCAGATCTTCTATTTCGGCACCAAATATTCCGAGCCGATGAAGGCGCTGGTGGCGGGCCCCGACGGCGTCGACGTGCCGATCCATGGCGGCTCCTACGGCGTCGGCGTCTCGCGCCTGCTCGGCGCCATCATCGAGGCCTGCCATGACGATGCCGGGATCAAATGGCCGGAGGCCGTCGCGCCGTTCCGCGTGTCAATTCTCAACCTCAAGCAAGGCGATGCGGCCGTCGACGCGGCCTGCGAGAAGCTTTATGCCGAGCTCACCTCCAAGGGCGTCGACGTGCTCTACGACGACACCGATCAGCGCGCCGGCGCCAAATTCGCCGCCGCCGACCTGATCGGCAGCCCCTGGCAGATCATGATCGGGCCGAAGGGGCTTGCCGACGGCAAGGTCGAGATCAAACGACGCAGCGATGGCGCGCGCGAGACCATGTCGCCTGCCGACGCGGTCGCCCGGCTGGTCGGCTGAATATTGTTCATCGCCCGAGGTCGCGGCCGCCAATCCGGCCACAATTGACCCCGAATCATGGGATTATCGAGCGATGGATGAGACCATGACAGAGACTGTGCAAACCGCACCTTTTGCGCCATTCGAGTGGATGCTGTCGGCGCGCTATTTGCGGGCGCGGCGCAAGGAGGGATTCATCTCGGTCATCGCCGGGTTCTCCTTTCTCGGCATCATGCTTGGCGTTGCGACGCTGATCATCGTCATGGCCGTGATGAACGGCTTTCGCAAAGAGCTGCTCGACAAGATCCTGGGGCTCAACGGCCACATCCTGGTCCAGCCACTGGAATCGCCGCTGACCGACTGGAAGGACGTCGCCGAGCGCATCAGTCAGGTCGAGGGCATCCGCCTCGCAGCGCCCGTCGTGGACGGTCAGGCGCTGGCGTCGTCGCCGTGGAACGCCTCGGGCGTCCTGGTGCGGGGCATCCGCTCCGACGATCTCAACAACCTCACCTCGATCGCCAAGAACATCAAGCAGGGCTCGCTCGAAGGCTTTGACGACGGGCAGGGCGTCGCGATCGGCCGACGCCTCGCCGACCAGCTGTCGCTGCATGCCGGCGACAGCGTGACGCTGGTGGCGCCGAAGGGCGCGGTCACGCCGATGGGCACGACGCCGCGGATCAAGCCGTACAAGATCGTCGCCGTGTTCGAGATCGGCATGTCCGAATACGATCTCGGCTTCGTCTTCATGCCGCTGGCCGAGGCGCAGGCCTATTTCAACCGCAGCAACGACGTGACCTCGATCGAGGTATTCACCACCAACCCTGACAAGATCGACGCCTTTCGCAAGTCGGTGACGGAGGCGGCGGGCCGGCCGGTCTTCCTGGTCGACTGGCGGCAGCGCAACTCCACCTTCTTCAATGCGCTCCAGGTCGAGCGCAACGTGATGTTCCTGATCCTGACGATGATCGTGCTTGTCGCCGCGCTCAACATCGTCTCCGGCCTGATCATGCTGGTGAAGGACAAGGGCAGCGACATCGCGATCCTGCGCACGATGGGCGCCTCGCAGGGATCGATCATGCGCATCTTCCTGATCACGGGCGCCTCGATCGGCGTGGTCGGCACGCTGGTCGGCTTCTTCGTCGGCCTGGTGATCTGCCTCAACATCGAATCGATCCGGCAATTCCTGTCCTGGTTGACCAGCACCGAATTGTTCTCGCCGGAACTCTATTTCCTGTCGAAACTGCCCGCCGAGATCGACGTGGGCGAGACCACGGCCGTCGTCATCATGGCGCTGACGCTGTCGTTCCTGGCGACGCTCTATCCGTCGTGGCGCGCCGCGCGCCTCGATCCCGTCGAAGCGCTGCGGTACGAGTGAGGGGCTGATGGAGCAGCAGCAGGGGGCGGAAGATGTACCGGTCATTTATCTCCACGAGATAAAGCGGCAGTACCTGCAGGGCGAGGTGCCGCTGACGATCCTCGACGGCGCCACGCTGGCGCTGTGGGCAGGCCAATCCGTCGCGCTGGTCGCGCCGTCGGGCTCGGGCAAGTCGACGCTGCTGCATATCGCGGGGCTGCTCGAAGCGCCGGATTCCGGCGAGGTCTATGTCTCGGGCGCGCCGACCTCGCAGCTGCCCGACATCGAGCGCACGCAGCTTCGCCGCACCGACATCGGCTTCGTCTACCAGTCGCACCGGCTGCTGCCGGAGTTCTCGGCGCTCGAGAACGTCATGCTGCCGCAGATGATCCGCGGCCTGAAGAAGTCCGAGAGCGTCAAGCGCGCCAAGGAGATCCTGGGCTATCTCGGCCTCGGCGACCGCATCACCCACCGCCCCGCCGAGCTGTCCGGCGGCGAGCAGCAGCGTGTTGCGATCGCCCGTGCGGTCGCCAACGCGCCGCGCGTGCTGTTTGCGGACGAGCCGACCGGCAATCTCGACCCGCACACGGCGGATCACGTGTTTCAGGCGCTGATGCAGCTGGTCAAGGCGACGCGGGTGTCGATGCTGATCGCGACCCACAACATGGAGCTCGCCGGCCGCATGGACCGGCGCGTCTCGCTGTCGAACGGCCAGGTGGTCGAGCTCGAATAGCAAAGCCGCGAAAACAACCCCATGCACAGTAGCCAAGTGCTTGGTGGGATTGGCGAAAACGCGCTTCGCCGAAGGCTCAAGGCCTGATCACCGTCAATTTGAACGGCCCGCCATTGGCGGCGGCGTGCTCGACCGCCGCGTTGGCATGGTCGAGGTCGAAGGCCGTGGTCTCGTACTCGTCGAGTCGCAGCAGCCCCGCGCGCACCAGCGCGATCAGGCGGCTCGCCGCATCCGGCGGGTACATCCAGACGCCATGGATGCTGATGCAGTTGCGCATGATCCAGGGGTAGGGCAGCTCGAGGCCCGCGCCGCCCGCCATGCCGACGCCACCCATCAGCACGACGCGGCCATAAGCGCGCACCGTCATGACCGCCGCGCGCACGACGGTCGGGCTCACCGAAGGCGGCATGATATCGAACACGCAGTCGATCGGGCTTGGTGCGGCGCGCTTCATGCTCTCGCGGTCGTCGTCCTCGTTACCGGTGAGCCTGACCGGCTTCACGCGGTCGCCGAAGCGACGGACGAGGTCGGCGAGGATCTCTTCGTTGCGGCCCGGCGCCACCACGCGGGCTGCGCCCATCGCCAGCGCAACGGATACCGCCGCGCTGCCGAAATTGCCGGTGGCGCCGCTCACCAGCACGGTCTCGCCAGGTTGAAGATTTGCAGCGAGGAAGCCGCCATAAGGCACCAGCAGCGTCCCCAGCGCGCACCAACGCGTCGCTTCCTCCGACGTGATCGCGCCGAGGCGTTTGACGTTCTCGGTCGGCAGGCGCATCTGCTCGGCGAAGGAGCCATGGCGAAAGTGCTTTTGCAGAAGCATGCCGCCGGGCCCGGCGGCAGTCAGCCCCTGCAGGGCGATATCGGGCGCAACGGAGTCATCGCGCGAGCGCACCGTCGGGTCGCAGAACACCCAATCGCCGATGGCAAGCCTGGTCGCATCTGGACCGATCGCGCGGACCCGGCCGATGCCGCCGGGGCCCGGCACGATCGGCAGGTCGAGCGCATAGTTGCGCGTCCCGTCGAGGACCTCGTTCATGTAGGACAGCACGCGCGTGGCGACGACGTCGACGATCACCTCGCCGGTGCCGATGGCTGGGTCCGGAACGTCCTCGATCACCAGCGGCGATCCAAAGGATTTGAGCACGGCAGCTTTCATGATGTTCACCTCAAGGTTGGGTGAAGCCCTATGCGCCGCCTTGGAGGGGACAGGAAGGCCTGGTATTATCCTAGTATTCCACAGGCCCTCCATTGCAGGACGCTCGTCATGGCCGATCCGCGCCGGGTTGAATTCGGCGACTTCCTGAGGTCCCGCCGCGAAAAGCTGTCGCCGAAGACCGTCGGGCTTCCAATGGGCCGGCGCCGGCGCACCGCGGGGCTGCGCCGCGAGGAGGTCGCGCAACTCGCCGGCATCGGCGTCGACTGGTACATCCGCCTCGAGCAGGGCCGCACCGTCAGCCCGTCCGTCACCACGATCGACGCGCTGGCCCGCGCGCTGCGTCTCAGCAAGACCGAGCATGCGCACCTGAAGGCGCTGGCGCGCGACGGCGACAGGCGCGCGTTCACGCGCGAAATCGTGCCGCCGCCGATCCAGCGGATGATCGAGAGCCTGCACCAGCCGGCCTACATCACTGGCCGGCGCTGGGACGTGCTGGCCTGGAACGAGGCGGCCGAGGACGTCTTCGCCTTCGGGCGATTGCCGGAGCAGGATCGCAACACGCTGCTCCTCATGATGACCAACAAGCAGACGCGAAAATCCTACGGCGCCGGCTGGGCGGATGTCGCCAAGGCCATGGTGGCGATGTTTCGCGCGACCCACGACGTCTGGGCCGGCGATCCCGCCTTCACCGAGTTGCTCACGCGCCTGCGCAAGGGCAGTCCGGAATTCGTCAAATGGTGGGAGGCGCACGATATCCGCAGCACCATCTCGGGCCGCAAGACCATGAACCATCCGGCCAAAGGCGTGCTGCACTTCGAGCACACCAGCTTCCAGGCCAACGACGATCCCGCACTGAAGCTCGTGATCTATACGCCGGTCGAGGGAGGAGCGCGCGCTTGAGCCATTCGAATTCGAGTGGGCTGCTTACGCAGGCGAAATTGAACGTTCGAAAGCCGATTAGGTCCGTCCATCGCCCGCATGACGCAGCGTCATGAGGAGACCGCGATCGAGATCGCGGTTGAGCGCTCCACCGTGGCAACGAACAGTTGCTCCATCTCCGTTTGCAAGGCTGCTTCGCAAGCGCTATGTCGCGGCTTTTGGAACAGCCTGACATGACGATCTCGGACGACAACGACCTCACCCGCCTGAAAGAGATCGGGCGCATCGTTGCCAATACGCTCGAGGCGATGGGGAAGGCGCTGGAGCCGGGCATGACCACCTCGGAGCTCGACGAGATCGGGAGAAAGCTCCTGGAGGCTGCCGGGGCGCGTTCAGCTCCGGAGCTGGCCTACGACTTTCCCGGAGCGACCTGCATCAGCGTGAACGAGGAGATCGCGCATGGCATCCCGGGCGAGCGACGGATCGCGCGCGGCGATCTCGTCAACATCGACGTTTCAGCCGAGAGGAACGGCTTCTTCGCCGATACGGGAGCCTCGTTCGCCGTTCCACCCGTCACCCGCGGGATCGAACGTCTTTGCAGGGACGGCCGGCGGGCGATGTGGGCAGGCCTGCGGCAGGTGGGCGCCGGCAAACCGATTGCCGGCATCGGCCAGGCGATCGGGACCTTTGCGCGGAAGAACGGCTACAGCCTGGTCCGCAACCTTGCCAGTCATGGCGTCGGCCTGTCGCTCCATGAGGAGCCGACGGAGATCGCAACATGGCCCGACCGCTCCGAACGCCGCATCATGAGCGACGGCCTCGTGTTCACCGTCGAGCCGTTCCTCTCCATGGGCGCGGAGTGGGCGGAGAATGGCGACGATCCGTGGACGCTCTACAGCAGTCCTGAAGCGCCGACGGTGCAGTACGAGCACACTGTTGTCGCTACAAAGCACGGCCCTTTGATCGTGACGATGGCGGGCTGAGGCGACCGGGGCCGGGGACGCCTTACGCCTCGCCTGACCTGCACCGACGTCAGGCCACCGGATCGCTGGCGGAAGCCTTGCGGCTTCGGTGGTCCGGTGCCAGCGCTGGCGCAAGTGGAGCTGCCTCGCGTCGCGGGATGATGCCGGCCGGCGCAGGCCCGGCGTCGCGGGAGGCGATGGCCCAGATCAGCAGACCGAGAAGTGCGAGCGCGGCGCCGACAGGACCGGTGGAGGTCCAGCCGAATCCCTCGCGAATTGCAAGACCCCCGAGGAACGGGCCGAGCGCATTGGCCGTGTTGAATGCCGAATGATTTAACGCGGCCGCGAGTGCCTGTGCATCTCCCGCAACATCCATCAGCCGCGTCTGCAGGATGGCGCCGAGCGAGACGCTGGCGCCGATGGCGAAGATGTCCGCCGCGAGCAGCCAGGGATTGCCGGCCGCAAGCGGGAATACCAGCAGCGCGACTGCGGCAAACAGCAGGATGACGCCCGCCGTCGGCATCAAGGCACGGTCGGCGAAGCGCGGCACGAACAGATTGCCCAGTGTCGCGCCGATGCCGAACACAGCCAGGAAGAACGGGATGACCACTGTGCTGACCTTGGTGACCTCGATCAATGTCGTCGCAAGATACGTATAGACCGCGAACATGCCGCCGAAGCCGATGGCGCCGATCGCGAGCGTGATCCAGACACGGCCGCTCCTGAGCGCGCCGAGCTCGCGCAACGGATCGGATTTGCCGGCCTGGTTGCGCGGCGCGAACAAGGCGCAGAGCAACACCGTGAGCAACGCCAGCACCGAGACGAGGCCGAAGCTCGCGCGCCATCCGACTGCCTGTCCGATCAGATTGGCGAGCGGGACGCCGATGATGGTGGCTGAGGTCAGACCGAGCATAACTTGTCCGACCGCCTGCGAGCGACGATGTTGGGGAACCAGCGAGGCCGCGACCAGTGCGGCGATGCCGAAATAGGCGCCGTGCGGCAATCCGGAGAGAAAGCGGGCCGCGATCATGGCGCCATAGCCGGGCGCAAGCGCCGTGAGCGCATTGCCGAGAGCGAACACGGCCATCAGTGCCAAGAGCTGCGTGCGCCGCGCGAACCTCGCGCCGAGCACGGCAATCAGAGGCGCCCCCAGCACCACGCCGAGCGCATAGGCACTGATCGCGTGGCCTGCGGTCGGCTCGTCGATGCCGAGATCGGCGGCGAAGAACGGCAACAGGCTCATCGATGCGAATTCGGTGGTTCCGATCGCAAAGCCGCCCATCGCGAGCGAGAACAGCACAATGGCAAGGTGAGGGGGCGCGGAAGCCGAAGCCGATTTTGCGCGTCGCGAGGCCGCTTGAGACGAAGTCGTCATGAGTCCTGCATTGGTGGCGTCAACGGGAACCAGCCCAGAGAACGTCGCCACCCCTGCAAGCTTTGTCTGTCGTACTTAAACTGCGATCAGTCCGCGTCAACATCCGAGCATCGGCGGAGAGCCTTCTGCATATCAGCGTCCCGCATGTGCCGAACCTCGGTTGGCCGACCCCGATTGGCGAGGAGGCATTTTTAGCGGAAAGTACGGGTTCACCACACATGTCGCCGAACGACCCACGGCGAGATATCGGCACTGCGCAAGCGAACCGTAGCGGCAGTCGAAATAGCCGACGGGGCCGTAGATCTGCATGCAGACCGGATAGCTCGGATCGTAGGTCTGTGCATGCGCAAGTCCGCCGGCCGAGAGCTGGGCGATCGCGATGAGTGCGAGGCGGGCGCGGCGCATCTCAGCGCGGCAGGAAATAGCCCGGCGTCTGCGCGCGCGGACGATTCTGATACGCGTATGGATCGTCGCTCTGTCCGACGAAATACGGATTGGCGATGCAGGTCAGCGCGCGACCGGATGCGCTCGCCTGACACTGCGCGTAGGTGTCGAACCTGCAATTGCTCAGTCCCGGCCATTCATCACCGGTGAGGCAGAAAGGATGATTTTTGCCGAATGCGTGCGCCGGTGCGCTTGCACCCGATGCGAATGCAAATGTGACGAATGCGAGCGAAAATGTGGCAACAATGGGTAATGGAACTCGACCGCGCATTTCGATTCTCCAATCACGCGAATGTGCGCGCGACGTCGTTACGTGCATATGCAGCTTGTGTCCTGTAGTCGACATTGGAACTCGTGAAAACACTTGTTCCAAAGGGTTTCCACACACCTGCCGATAAACATTCGTTAATGCAGCAAGGTCCTTTCGACCCAACTGTTGCGTCGCGGTTACAGCAATTCCGTCGTCCGCTGCTAAGACATTGCGCACGGCCCGGGGGCCTACTGAAGAAACTGGAACGGGAACCAAATGAAAAAGAATTTGTTGCTTGCCGCTGTCAGCCTCGTCGCGCTCAGCGCGGCTGCGCCGGCGATGGCTGCTGACCTCGCGGCGCGGCCCTACACCAAAGCTCCGCCCGCGGCGATCGCCGCCGTCTACGACTGGAGCGGCTTCTATATCGGCATCAACGGCGGTGGCGGTTCGGCGGATACGTCGTGGGACCTCGTCAACTTCGGCTCTGAAGGTTCGCACAACTCGACCGGCGGCACGGTCGGTGGTCAGATCGGCTACCGCTGGCAGACCGGCCAGTTCGTTTTCGGTGTGGAAGGCCAAGGCAACTGGGCCGACTTCTCGGGTGACAACATCAGCGCCGTCACCGGGCTCCGGAACCGTACGCGCCTCGATGCGTTCGGTCTGATCACAGGCCAGGTCGGCTATGCCTGGAACAACGTCCTGCTCTACGTGAAGGGCGGTGCGGCTGTTGTCAGCAACAAGTACGACGTCTACAGCACTGTTACGGGTGCAAACCTCGACAATGCGGACGAGACTCGCTGGGGCGGCACGGTTGGCGCGGGCCTGGAGTTCGGTTTTGCTCCGAACTGGACAGTCGGTGTCGAGTACAACCACATCTTCCTCGGCGACCAAAATGTCACCTTCGCCAGTGGCGCAGTCGATCGTATCAAGCAGGACGTCGACATGGGCCTCGTCCGCCTGAACTACAAGTTCGGCGGCCCGCTGCTGGCCCGCTACTAAGACAGATCGCTCAACGCGAGCGGCTGACGAAAGCCCCGGCTTCGGCCGGGGCTTTTTTGTTGTTTGCATTCTGCGAGTTAACCATCCCGCTTCGCGAGATCTCGGATCGCTTGACTCCAAAGAACAAAATGAGAACAATGTTCTTCATACGTTCCAACAAGGGAGCAGGCCATGTTCAGGGTTTTCGTGGAAGAGGCCGCCGCACTGGCGTCCATCACGCTGTTCGTCGGGATGATCGCGATCTGGGCGCAGGTGATTCCTCAGCTCTAAGGCGCGATGAGATTGGGATGAGTCGTCATCGCCCTTCAGGTTCTGTTTGAGCATGATCTTTTCGGACAACCGCTGCACACTTTTCCGGATCATGCTCTGGGCCGGTGAGCTTGCTGCTGCCGCTGGGGAAAAGCGGGACGACTCGGCCGATCGGCCGCTCCGGCGTGGACTCTGGAGCAGTGACGCCCCACCATTGTGAGGCGAGTCGCCCGGGCGGTGCAGGATCCTCTTTTGATCTGCCTGACACCTCCCGGCGTTGGCCACCGCTCCATTTCATCTGCAAGAGGCCGTCACGCGACCATGCCGAGCGCCGGATTCGTTCACCTTCACGTTCATTCGGCCTATTCGCTGCTCAAGGGCTCGATCAAGATCGCCAAGCTCGCCGAGCTTGCGAAGAAGGACCACCAGCCCGCGCTGGCGCTGACCGACACCGACAATCTGTTCGGTGCGCTGGAGTTCTCCGACAAGATGGCGAGTTCCGGCATCCAGCCGATCGTCGGCTGCGAGCTGGCCGTCGATTTCGGCGACCAGGATCCGAATGCGCGGAACGCGATGGGGCCGTCGCGGGTGGTGCTGCTGGGAGCGCAGGAGCGCGGCTATCGCAGCCTGATGCGGCTGAACTCGCGCGCGTTCCTGGAATCGCCGGACAGCCATGCTCCCTTCATCAAGTTCGATTGGCTCGAGGGCGAGACCGAAGGCCTGATCGCGCTGACGGGCGGACCGGACGGGCCGATCTCGCTGGCGCTCGCCGGCGGTCATGCCGAGCTCGCCGCCCAGCGCTGCGAGCGTCTGGCCGGCCTGTTCGGCGACCGCCTCTACGTCGAATTGCAGCGCCACAACACCGAGAAGGAGCGGCGCGTCGAAAGCGGCTTGATCGACATCGCCTACGCCAAGGGATTGCCGCTGGTTGCGACCAACGAGCCGTATTTCGCCGCGACCGACGATTATGAAGCCCATGACGCGCTCCTCTGCATCGCCGGCGGGCGACTGATCGCCGAGACCGAGCGCGAGCAGCTCACGCCGGATCATCGCTTCAAGACGCGCGCCGAAATGGCGGTGCTGTTCGCCGACATCCCGGAGGCGCTGGCCTCGACGGTGGAGATCGCCGAGCGCTGCTCGTTCCGGCCGATGACACGCAAGCCGATCCTGCCTTTCTTCACCGTCGGCGCCGCGTCGAGCTCGGACGCCGCTGCAGTCGAGGCGGCTGAACTGAAGCGCCAGGCGGAGGAGGGGCTCGCCAACCGCCTGCGCGTGCATGGCCTGTCGCAGGGCACGACGGAAGAGACCTACGCCAAGCGGCTCGCCTTCGAGCTCGACGTCATCATGCGGATGAAATACGCGGGCTACTTCCTGATCGTGTCCGACTTCATCAAATGGGCGAAGTCGCAAGGGATTCCGGTCGGGCCGGGCCGCGGCTCCGGCGCCGGCTCGCTGGTCGCCTGGGCGCTGACCATCACCGACCTCGATCCGATCAAGTTCGGCCTGCTGTTCGAGCGCTTCCTCAATCCCGAACGCGTCTCGATGCCGGACTTCGACATCGACTTCTGCCAGGACCGCCGCGGCGAGGTCATCCAGTACGTTCAGCAGCGCTACGGCCGCGACCAGGTCGCGCAGATCATCACCTTCGGTACGCTGCAGGCGCGCGGCGTGCTGCGCGACGTCGGGCGCGTCCTCCAGATGCCCTATGGCCAGGTCGACAAGCTTACAAAACTGGTGCCGCAGAATCCCGCGGCACCGGTGACGCTGGCCGCCGCGATCGAGAGCGAGCCGAAGCTCCAGGCGTTTCGCGACGAAGACCCGGTGGTGGCGCGCGCCTTCGACATCGCGCAGCGCCTCGAAGGCCTGACGCGCCACGCCTCGACCCATGCGGCCGGCATCGTGATCGGCGATCGCCCGTTGAGCGAGCTCGTGCCGCTCTACCGCGATCCCAAATCCGACATGCCGGTGACCCAGTTCAACATGAAATGGGTCGAGCCCGCGGGGCTCGTGAAGTTTGACTTCCTCGGCTTGAAGACGCTCACAGTCCTCGACGTCGCAGTCAAACTGCTCAAGCCGCGCGGCATCGATGTCGATCTTGCCACGCTGCCGATCGACGATGCCGATAGCTACCAGATGCTGGCCCGGGGCGACGTGGTGGGTGTATTCCAGGTTGAAAGCCAGGGCATGCGGCGGGCGCTGATCGACATGCGTCCGGACCGTTTCGAGGACATCATCGCGCTGGTCGCGCTCTATCGACCGGGCCCGATGGCGAACATCCCGACCTACTGCGCGCGCAAGCATGGCGACGAGGAGCCGGAATATCTGCATCCCGTGCTGGAGCCGATCCTCAAGGAGACCTTCGGCGTCATCATCTACCAGGAACAGGTGATGCAGATCGCGCAGGTGATGTCGGGCTATTCGCTCGGCGACGCCGACCTCTTGCGCCGCGCCATGGGCAAGAAGATCCGCGCCGAGATGGACAAGCAGCGCGACATCTTCGTCGCGGGCGCGGTGAAGAACGGCGTGCCGAAGGGGCAGGCCGAGACCATCTTCGAACTCCTGGCGAAGTTTGCCGACTACGGCTTCAACAAGAGCCACGCGGCGGCTTACGCGCTGGTGTCCTACCACACCGCCTACATGAAGGCGCATTATCCCGTGGAGTTCATCGCGGCGTCGATGACGCTCGATCTCAACAACACCGACAAGCTCTCCGAATTCCGCTCCGAGGCGCAGCGGCTCGGCATCAAGGTCGAACCGCCCAACATCAACCGGTCAGGCGCGACCTTCGACGTCGGCGAGAAGACGATCTACTACGCGCTCGCAGCGCTCAAGGGCGTCGGCATTCAGGCGATCGAGCAGATCATCGCGGAGCGGACGAAGAACGGCCTGTTCACCTCGCTCGCCGATTTCGCCGCGCGGGTCTCGCCGCGCGCGATCAACAAGCGCATCATCGAAAGTCTCGCTGCCGCCGGCGCCTTCGATACGCTGGAGCCGAACCGGGCGCGTGTCTTTGCCGGTGCCGACTCGATCCTCGCCGCGTGCCAGCGCGCGCACGAGGCCGCGACCATCGGCCAGAACGACATGTTCGGCATGTCGGCGGATGCGCCGACCATCATGCTGCCGCAGGTCGAGCCGTGGCTGCCGGCCGAGCGGCTGCGCCGCGAATACGACGCGATCGGATTCTTCCTGTCCGGCCATCCGCTCGACGACTATGCGACCGTGCTGAAGCGGCTGCGGGTGCAGAGCTGGGCCGAGTTCTCGCGCGCGGTGAAGACCGGCGCGACCGCCGGCAAGGTCGCCGCCACCGTGGTTTCGCGCATGGAGCGGCGCACCAAGACCGGCAACAAGATGGGCATCATGGGCCTGTCGGATCCGACCGGCCATTTCGAGGCGGTGCTGTTCTCCGAAGGGCTCGCGCAATATCGCGACGTGCTGGAGCCGGGCGCGGCCGTGCTGCTGCAGCTTGGGGCCGAGCTTCAGGGCGAGGACGTGCGCGCCCGCGTGCTGCATGCCGAGCCGCTCGATGACGCCGCGGCCAAGACGCAGAAGGGCCTGCGCATCTTCCTGCGCGACACCAAGCCGCTGGATTCGATCGCCAAGCGTCTCGCCGGACCCGACATGGCGGCCTCGAACGGCGGGGCGCCAAAGGTCGGGAGTCCCGCGCTTGCGCCGCGCTCCAACGGCGACGGCGAGGTCTCGCTGGTGATGATGCTCGACCTGGAGACCGAGGTCGAGATGAAGCTGCCTGGCCGCTTCAAGGTCTCGCCGCAGATCGCCGGCGCGATCAAGGCGGTCGCGGGCGTGGTGGACGTGCAGCAGCTCTGACGTTGCCGTCACCGCCGCAAACCAAAGCTTAACTATTCGGCCCGTGCGTGGTTTCGAAGTTGCTCGAGCGCAGCTATCAGTTGTCGGCGCGACAATCTCGTTCGGCGGGAACCCTGGAAGGACAACAACCATGTGCGACAAATGCTCTGAAAATCTGCATCAACCTGTTGCTCCCTCCCGGCGCTCCATGATGCTCCTTGCCACCTCGGCGCTTGCGGCGGCGGCGTTTGGCGGGGCCGCGTTGGCCAAGGAGGCGAAGGTGCCGCCGAAACCGCAGAACGTGCTGTCGCCCGATGCGGCGCTGAAGCGGCTGATGGAAGGCAATGCGCGCTATGTCTCGGGCGTGTCGCGCCGGCACGACTTCAAGCACGAGCGCGAGGCACTGGTCGGCGGCCAGAATCCCTACGCGGCCGTATTGAGCTGTGCCGATTCGCGCATCGCGCCCGAATATGCCTTCGACAGTGGACGCGGAGACCTGTTCGTGTGCCGCGTCGCCGGAAACTTCGCGGGGGACGAAACCGTCGCCAGCATGGAATACACCGTCGCGGTGCTCGGCACGCCCTTGATCCTGGTGCTCGGCCATGACAATTGCGGCGCCGTCGATGCGACCATCAAGTCGCTGAAGGACGACAAGCCGTTGCCGGGGCACATCCCCTCGCTCGTCGCCGCGATCGCGCCGGCGGTGAAGACGGCGGCCCAGCAGAGCGGGAACGCGCTCGACAACGCCATTCGCCAGAATGTCCTCGACAACGTCGCCAAGCTGAAATCGGCCGCCCCGATCCTCAACGCAGCGGCCGAGCAGGGCAAGCTCAAGGTTGTCGGCGGTATCTATCGGCTGAGGACGGGAAGCGTCGAGTTGCTTGCCCAGGGCTGAGCCCATCTCGGTCCAATCCGGCCGAACCTATTTCTATCTGGCCCGAAACAGCGACCGCAAGAATGCGGTGATCGCCAATGCGAGCACCGGACTGCTGGGGTACGGGCTCACCCTCGCGATGACGTCGGCGTACAAGAATCCGGGGCCGGTCGATTTCTATGGGGCGGCTGCGCGGACGACCGTCGCCGAATTGAAATTGGCCGCGTGATCCGCGGGCGAGGGGACGTGTCGTGAGATCGTCGCGGTGAGGCCGGCGCCGGCGACGGGGCGGCCATGCCACCGCCTCAATCCAAGCTTTTCGTTGTTCAAGCCTTTCGTTCAACCGCCGTTCAGCCGGCTGCGCGCCTCATGCGTGGCGGCACCTCGACAACAATAGCGGGCGAGCAAGCATGCGTGGGACGCTCAGAGCCTTCATCTGCCTTGTGCTGCCGATCGTGGCCCTTGCCACCGGCGTACCGGACCCGGCGCGCGCGCAGCAGCCGGAAAAGCGCATCGCGCTCGTGGTCGGCAACGGCGCCTATGCCAAATCGCCGCTGGCAACGACGGCCAACGATGCCGGCCTGATCGCGCAGACGCTCCAGGCGGCGGGCTTCGACGTCGTCGGCGCGCGCGATCTCGACGGCGACACGCTACGCAAGAGCTTGCGCGATTTCATCCATAAGACCCAGGCTTCGGGCCCGGGCACCGTCGCGATGATCTATCTCGCCGGCTACGGCGTGCAGCTTGCCGGCGAGAACTATTTCATCCCGGTCGACTCCAACATCGCCCGCGACACCGACATACCGACCGAGGCCCTGCGCATCAGCGACTACGCGCGCCAGCTCGCCTCCATTCCGCTCAAGGCCAGCATCGTCGTGCTCGACGCGGCGCGTGCGCAGCCCTTCGTCGAAGGCGGTCAGCCGATCGCGAGCGGTCTGGCGCTGGTCGAGCCCGAGGCGAACATGCTGATCGCCTTCAATGCCGCGCCCGGCACGGTGGCGCCGGAGGAGCCGGGGCCTTACGGCATCTATGCACAGTCGCTCGCCGAGATGATCCGCACCGGCGGCCTGCCGCTGCCCGAGTTGTTCGACCGCGTGCGCTTGCGCGTCAACGAGGCCTCCAAGGGCGCGCAGGTGCCCTGGAACGAGCAGAAGATATCGGCGCAATTTTCGTTCTTCGAGCGTGGGCCCGACGCGCCGCCGCCGGAGACCACGCCCGACCAGGTCGCCGCGATCCGCAACAAGCCGATCCGCGATCTCGGCGTGCAGGATGCCTATGCCGCCGCGCTCGAGCGCGACACGCTGGCGGCCTATGAGGAGTTTCTCGCGGCCTATCCAAATGACCCGCTTGCGAAGCGCGTCATGGCGATCGTGGCGGCCCGCCGCGAGGCGATCACCTGGCGGCGGACCTATCGCGCCGATACGCCGGACGCCTATTGGTCGTATCTGCGTCGCTACCCGCGCGGGCCGCATGCAGGCGATGCCCGGCGCAGGCTCGCGATCCTGACTGCGCCGCTCGAGCCGCCGCCGACTTTCGCAATGCTGGACTACGACGTGCCGCCACCGCCGCCGGAGGAGGTGATCTATGTCGACCGTCCGGTGCTGTATTTCAGCGATCCCGATTTCGGCTTCGTGCCGCCACCGCCGCCGCCGGTCTATTATCTGCCGCCGCCGCCGCCGGATTTCGTCGTGCTGCCGCCGCCGCTGCCGGTGGTCGGTCTGTTCGTGCTGCCGCAGCCGGTGTTCGTGCCGATCCCGGTGTTCGTCAGGCCGCCGGTCTATGTCGCGCCGCCGCCGAACAACATCATCTTTCAGAACATCCACAACACCACGGTCATCAACACCGTGATCAACCGCCCGCCGGCGCCGCCGCCGGCCGCGGGGCCGGCGCCCGGTCCGGGCAATCTGGCCCCGGCGGTTGCCGGCCGCGCCACGCCGGCAGGTGCCGCCGTGCCGCAGGCAGTCATGCAGCGCGCCGCGCTGATCCAGCAGGGCAAGGCACCGATGCCGCCGAGCGCGACGATCCAGCCGACGGTGAGGCCCGGCATCGCGGCACCGGCTCCGGCCAATGTCGCCCCTGCTGCAACGACACCGCAGCCGCCGGCCGCGGCCAAGCTACCCCAGGCCAATACCTTGCCGGCACCCAATACCTTGTCAGCACCGGGGACTCCTGGCGGCCCGCCGGCGGGGGCGGCGCCCGGCGCTGTGACGCCGAGCGGCACGCGCGGTCCGACCGCGACGGCTCCGGCCGGCAACGCTCCTGCTGCGACACCGCAAGCACCGGCGCCCACCAGGCTGCCGCAGGCCAACACGCTGCCGGTGCCCGGAACTCCCGGCGGACCGCCTTCGGCCGGGTCAGGAGGCGCCCCCGGCGCTGCCCCGCCTCATGGCATACCCGCTGCGACCGCCACGGCGCCCACCGGTAACGTCTCGCCGGCGCCGCCGAACGCGGCAACCGCCACGGCGCCGAACCACCGGCCGGCTCCCGGAAGTTCGACGGCCCCGTCCGCCGGCCTACCCAAGCCGTCGGGGACGACGACCCCACCTGCGACTGACCTGCGCGGCAGGCCGACCGGGTCCCAGCCGGGCGCTTTGCCGCCGCCGAGCGCGGCCCACGGCAAGCCGGCCGTCCCGACCATGGTCAAACCCGCGCCGCCGCCGCAGGCCGCCAGGCCTGCCGCTCCGCCACCGCATCCTCGGGCCTTGGCGAAGCCGATGCCGCCGCCTCCGCCGCGAGTCGCGCCACCCCCGCCGCCGCGCGCGGCGCCTCCGCCCGTGGCCGTGGCCCGACCGGCGCCACCGCCGCCCGTTGCTCGACCGGCGCCGCCTCCGATGGCGCGTCCTGCGCCACCTCCGCCTCCGATGGCACGGCCCGCGCCGCCGCGTGCGGCGCCGCCTCCGCCGCCACGGCCAGCCGGCCCGCCACCAAAGGCCTGCCCGCCTGGCCAGCCGAAGTGCTAGGAGGCTGAAGGGATAGGGACGCCCGGAAGCGACAGGAGCTTGCGGGCGGCCGGGACGGCCCCTTATTTCCTTGCTTCTGGCCGAAATGGCGCTATATAGCGCGCCATCTCACACGGAAACATGGCTCACAAGGCCGTCCGGTGGCAACCGGGGCGAGAACGCTCCGTTTTGCTCACACGTTTCCGGAGGAACCAACCGGAGAATTAGAACGATGGCGCTACCCGATTTCACCATGCGTCAGCTGCTCGAAGCTGGCGTGCACTTTGGTCACCAGTCCCACCGCTGGAATCCGAAAATGGCTCCGTTCATTTTCGGCACCCGCAACAACATCCACATCGTCGACCTCGCCCAGACCGTGCCGATGCTGCACCAGGCCCTTCAGGCCGTCAGCGACACGGTTGCCAAGGGCGGCCGTATCCTGTTCGTCGGCACCAAGCGCCAGGCGCAGGATGGTGTTGCGGACGCGGCCAAGCGCTGCGCGCAGTACTTCGTCAATTCGCGCTGGCTCGGCGGCACGCTGACCAACTGGAAGACGATCTCGGCTTCGATCAAGCGCCTGCGTCACCTCGACGACGTGCTCTCGGGCGGCGAAGCCAATTCCTACACGAAGAAGGAGCGCCTGACGCTTCAGCGCGAGCGCGACAAGCTCGACCGTTCGCTCGGCGGCATCAAGGACATGGGCGGTCTGCCCGACCTGATCTTCGTGATCGACACCAACAAGGAAGACATCGCGATCCAGGAGGCCCAGCGCCTCAACATCCCGGTCGCCGCGATCGTCGACACCAATTCGGACCCGAAGGGCATCACCTATGTGGTGCCGGGCAATGACGACGCCGGCCGTGCCATTTCGCTGTACTGCGAACTCATCGCGCGTGCGGCGATCGACGGCATCTCGCGCGCCCAGGGCGATTCGGGCATGGACATCGGCGCTTCGACCCGTCCGCTCGCCGAAGAGCTGCCGGCGGCGTCCTCGAGCGGTTTCCAGGGCCTTGCCGGTCCCCGCGGCACCGCCGACGACCTCAAGAAGCTCCCGGGCGTGTCGGGTGCGATCGAGAAGAAGTTCAACGACCTCGGCATCTTCCACTATTGGCAGCTCGCCGAGCTCGACCACGACACCGCGCACACGATCGGCGAAGAAGTCGGTCTGCCGAGCCGCGCGGATGCCTGGGTGGCCAAGGCCAAGGCGCTGACCGCGGAAGCGGAATAGTCAAATAGAGCGATGGGTTGGCCGGATAGGATCCGGCCACCATTTCAGTTGACGCGAATTGCTGAGATGGACCGCGGCGGGGCGATACGATGCCACGCTGCGGCAAACCGGCAGGCACAAAGGATTTCAAGGATGGCAACGATCACAGCTGCGATGGTCAAGGATCTGCGCGAGTCGACTGGCGCGGGCATGATGGACTGCAAGGCCGCGCTGACCGAGAACGACGGCAACATGGAAGCGGCGCAGGACTGGTTGCGCAAGAAGGGTCTGTCCAAAGCCGCCAAGAAGTCGGGCCGGGTCGCGGCCGAGGGCCTGATCGGCGCGCTCACCAAGGGCACCAAGGGCGTCGTGGTCGAGGTCAATTCCGAGACCGACTTCGTCGCGCGCAACGGCCAGTTCCAGGGGCTGGTCAAGATGATCGCCCAGGTCGCATTCGACGTCGGCGCCGACGTCGAGAAGATCAAGGCCGCCAAGGTCGGCGACGTCACGATCGAAACCGCAATCAGTGATGCGATCGCCACCATCGGCGAGAACATGACGCTGCGCCGCGCCGCCCAGCTCGAAGTCAGCCAGGGCGTGGTGTCGCACTACGTCCACGGCGCCGTCATCGAAGGCGCCGGCAAGATGGGCGTGATCGTGGCGCTGGAATCGCCGGGCAAGGCCGACGAACTCGCCGCGCTCGGCCGTCAGATCGCGATGCATGTCGCGGCCGCCAACCCGCTGGCGCTCGATCCGTCCGGCCTCGATCCGGCCGTGGTCAAGCGCGAGAAGGACGTGCTCGCCGACAAGTACCGTCAGCAGGGCAAGCCTGAGAACGTGATCGAGAAGATCGTCGAGTCCGGCCTCAAGACCTACTACAAGGAAGTCTGCCTGCTCGAGCAGGCCTTCATCCACGACACCGGCAAGTCGGTGGCGCAGGCGGTGAAGGAGGCCGAGGGCAAGGTCGGCGGCGCTGTGAAGATTGCGGGCTTTGTGCGCTATGCTCTCGGCGAGGGAATCGAGAAGCAGGAAAGCGACTTCGCGGCCGAGGTCGCCGCCGCCAGCGGCAAGAAGTAAGCGCCGGAACGTTCCTTCCGGCGTGCCGCCGGAAGCGGCGCCCGGACAAGGAAAGTGCTCATGACTGATCCGGTCTATCGTCGCGTCGTGATCAAGCTGTCCGGCGAATATCTCGCGGGACAGCAAGGCTTTGGCATCGATCAGCCGACCGTCGACCGGGTTGTGGACGATCTGATCGCGGCCCGCCATCTCGGCACCGAGGTCGCGGTCGTGATCGGCGGCGGCAACATGGTCCGCGGCGTCGAGGTCTCCTCCCGCGGGGTGTCGCGCACAACCGGCGACACCATGGGCATGCTCGCCACCATGATGAATTGCCTCGCGCTGGAAGCGGCGATCGAGCGCAAGGGCACGCCGGCGCGGACGCTGTCGGCCTTCGTCATGCCGGAGATTTCCGAGCTGTTCACCCGCACTGCGGCACACAAATACCTGGCCGAGGGCCGGATCGTGCTGCTTGGCGGCGGGACGGGCAATCCGTTCTTCACCACCGACACGACCGCGGTGCTGCGTGCCGCCGAGATCGGGGCGCAGGCGGTCCTGAAGGCGACCAATGTCGACGGCGTCTACTCGGCCGACCCGAAGACGGATCCGACCGCCACGCGGTTCGACCGTCTGACGCATTCGCAGGCGATCGAGGGCGGCTACAAGGTGATGGATGCGACCGCCTTCGCGCTTGCCCGCGAGACATCGCTGCCTATCATCGTATTCTCGATCGCGGAGCCGGGGTCGATCGGCGCGATTCTGCGTGGCGTCGGCCACGGAACCATCGTCGCCGGCTGACGGCTCGTCTTGCGCGCCCCGAGGGAAGGGCACGGAGCGGTCGCCGGGATTTTGAAGGAGAAACGTGATGGCCACGGGTAATTTCGACCTCAACGAAGTGAAGCGCCGCATGCAGGGCGCCGTCCAGTCCCTCAAGCACGAACTCGGCGGCCTGCGCACCGGCCGCGCCTCCGCCTCGATGCTCGATCCGGTCCAGGTCGAGGCCTATGGCAGCCACATGCCGCTGAACCAGCTCGCCACCGTCAGCGTGCCGGAGCCGCGGTTGATCTCGGTGCAGGTCTGGGACAAGTCGATGGTCAAGGCGGTCGAGAAGGCGATCGTCGATTCCAATCTCGGCCTGTCGCCCGCGACCGAGGGCCAGGTGCTGCGCCTGCGCATTCCCGAGCTCAACGAGGAGCGGCGCAAGGAGCTGGTGAAGGTCGCGCACAAATACGCCGAAGCCGCCAAGGTCGCCGCGCGCCATGTCCGTCGCGACGGCCTCGACGTGCTCAAGAAGCTCGAGAAGAATCACGAGATGTCGGAGGACGATCAGAAGCGTCACGCCGACGAGGTGCAGAAGGCGACCGACGGTATCATCGCCGAGATCGACCAGTTGCTGGCCGCCAAGGAAAAAGAAATCCTCACCGTCTAAGGCCGCTTTCATGTCCAACGCCGCCGCGCCAGCAACGGAAGGACCCGACCGGTCCGAGGCGCCTGCGCATGTCGCCATCATCATGGATGGCAACGGGCGTTGGGCGGCCGCGCGCGGCTTGCCGCGTGCGGAAGGGCATCGCCGCGGCGTGGACGCGCTGCGCCGCGTGGTGCGCGCCTCGCACGAGCTGGGCATTCGCTATCTCACCATCTTCTCGTTCTCTTCGGAGAACTGGTCGCGCCCGGCGAGCGAGATCGGCGACCTGTTCGGCCTGCTGCGGCGCTTCATCCGCAACGATCTGGCGAGCCTGCATCGCGACGGCGTCAAGGTTCGCATCATCGGCGAGCGCGAAGGGCTCGATAGCGACATCTGCACGCTTCTCAACGAGGCCGAGGAGCTCACACGCGACAACACGCGCCTGACGCTCGTCGTCGCGTTCAACTACGGCTCGCGGCAGGAGATCGCGAAGGCGGCGCAGAGGCTGGCCCGCGAGGTCGCGGAGGGCAAGCGGGATCCCGCCACGATCGACGCCGAGACGCTCGGGGCGCATCTCGATGCGCCCGACATTCCCGATCCGGATCTCATCATCCGCACCAGCGGCGAGCAGCGCCTGTCCAACTTCCTGATGTGGCAGGCCGCCTATAGCGAGCTCGTCTTCGTGCCGATCCACTGGCCCGACTTCGACAAGGCGGCGCTGGAAGGCGCGATTGCCGAATTTGCCAGGCGCGAGCGCCGTTTCGGCGGCCTTGTCGCGAAAACCGCCTCGTGAGCGAGCCCGACGCCGCACCGGCGGGCTCTCAGCCTGCCCAGAGCAATCTCGTGCTGCGAATCCTCGCCGCGCTGGTGCTGGCGCCGCTCGCCATTGCGCTCGCCTACGCGGGCGGCTGGCTCTGGGCACTTCTCGTCACCCTGGTTTCGATCGGACTGTTCGCCGAATGGCTGATGGTGGTGGGCGCGAGCTCAGTCGCGCTGACGGGGGCGGGGACGATCGTCATCGCCATCATGGGGTTCTGCGTGACCTTCGGCGCCCTGAAGACCGCCGTCATCAGCGGTTTCATCGGCGGCGCGATCGTGACGCTGATTGCGCGGAAGAAGTTCATCTGGGCGGCGACCGGGTTTGCCTATGCATCGGCGGCACTGCTGGCCTCGATCCTGGTGCGGCAGGATCTCGTCAACGGTTTCGCTGCGCTGATATTCGTGCTGCTCGTGGTTTGGGCGACCGACATTGGCGGCTATTTTGCCGGCCGCAACATCGGCGGGCCGAAGCTGTGGCCGCGCGTGAGCCCGAAAAAGACCTGGTCCGGAGCGCTCGGCGGCTTTGCGGCGAGCCTTGCGGTTGCGGCCGGCTTTGCCGCCTGCGGGATCGGAAAGGCGGTTCCACTGCTCCTCGTCAGCGCCGTCCTGTCGGTGGTATCGCAACTCGGCGATCTCTTCGAATCCGCAGTGAAGCGGCGCTTCGGTGTCAAGGATTCCAGTCACTTAATTCCCGGCCATGGCGGGCTTATGGACCGCCTGGACGGTTTCGTCGCCGCCATCCTGGCGGCATGGATTATCGGCTTTCTCCGCCACGGTGTGCATAGCGCCGGAAGCGGTCTTATGGTTTGGTGAGGATATGAGCGCGGTCCCATTGCGTAACAACAGGCTTGCGGCGTCCGACGTCCGCAGCGTCACGGTTCTCGGCGCCACCGGCTCGATCGGCGACAGCACGATGGACCTGCTGCGCGCCTCGCCCGAGCGCTACCGCGTCGAGGCTCTGACGGCGAACGGCAATGTCGCGGCGCTGGCCAAGCTCGCCAGGGAATTCTCCGCGCGCTACGTCGCGATCGCCGACACCTCCAAGCTCGCTGAGCTCAAGGCCGCGCTGGCCGGTACCAGCACCGAATGCGGCGCCGGCGAAAGCGCGGTGATCGAGGCCGGCGCGCGTCCGGCCGACTGGGTCATGGCGGCCGTGAGCGGCGCAGCCGGACTGAAGCCGGCGCTGGCGGCGGTCGATCGCGGTGCCCATGTCGCGCTCGCCAACAAGGAGTGTCTGGTCTGCGCCGGCGATTTCTTCATGCAGCGCGCGGCAAAGGCGGGCGCCTGCATCCTGCCGGCCGATTCCGAGCACAATGCGCTGTTCCAGGCGCTGAGCTCAGGCAATCGCGACGAACTCGTCCGCGTCATCATCACGGCCTCGGGAGGTCCATTCCGGACCTGGAAGCCCGCCGACATCGAGCAGGCCACGCTCGAGCAGGCGCTGAAGCATCCGAACTGGAGCATGGGCCAGAAGATCACGATCGATTCCGCCTCGATGATGAACAAGGGGCTCGAGGTGATCGAGGCGTCCTATCTGTTCGCGCTCGCGCCCGACGAGATCGACGTGCTCGTTCATCCGCAGTCGATCATCCACGGCATGGTCGAGTTCTCCGACTGCTCCGTCGTCGCCCAGCTCGGCGCGCCCGACATGCGGACGCCGATCGCGCATTGCCTCGGCTGGCCCGATCGCATCAAGGGGCCGGCGGCCAAGCTGGACCTCGCCAAGATCGGCCAGCTGACTTTCGAAGCGCCGGACTTCGAGCGCTTCCCCGGACTTCGGCTGGCTTACGATTCGCTCCGGACGGGGAAGGGGGCGACCACGGTCTACAATGCCGCCAACGAGGTCGCGGTCGCCGCCTTCATCGCGGGCAAGATCCGGTTCGGCGCGATTGCCCGGCTGGTCGAGGCGACCCTGGACGACTGGATCAAAGGCGGGAACCAGGCGCCCCTGACGTCCGCCGACGATGCAATATCCGTTGACCATGTTGCGCGAAATAGGGCTGCCGCCCTATTGCCTCAAATTGCCTTAAAGGCATCCTAGTTGGTTCGGTGCCAGGGCCTTGCGGCGCTGGGTGAGGGAAATCGATGATCGACTTTTTCGTCCATAGTTTCAATACGTTGAGCCATGGGCTCCTCGGCTACGCGGTTCCCTTCCTGTTCGTCCTGACCATCGTCGTGTTCTTCCACGAGCTTGGCCATTTTCTGGTCGCGCGCTGGGCGGGTGTTCGCGTGCTGACCTTCTCGCTCGGTTTCGGACCTGAGCTGGTTGGCTTCAACGACCGCCATGGCACCCGCTGGAAGATCTCTGCAATCCCGCTCGGCGGCTACGTCAAGTTCTTCGGCGACGAGAGCGAGGCCTCGACACCGTCGGCCCAGACGCTCGCGGCGATGACGGCCGAGGAGCGCGCCGGCAGCTTCCACCACAAGAAGGTTGGCCCTCGCGCCGCCATTGTCGCGGCCGGACCGATCGCCAATTTCATCCTGGGCGCGTTGATCTTCGCTGGCATGGCCCTCTACTACGGCAAGCCGAGCACGATTGCGCGTGTCGACGGTGTCGTCGCCGATGGCGCGGCGGCCGCGGCCGGCTTCAAGGTCGGGGACGTCGTCGTCCAGATCGACGGCAAGCCGATCGAGAGCTTTGCCGACATGCAGCGAATCGTTGCGATGAACGCAGGTTCGACGCTTGTGTTCCAGGTGAAGCGCGACGGCGCCGTCGTCTCGCTGAACGCGACTCCGGCGCTGCTGGAGCGCAAGGATCCGTTCGGAAACAGCCATCGTCTCGGGGTGCTCGGTATCGAGCACAAGTCGCAGGCCGGGGAGGCCTCGACCGCGCCGGTCGGCGTCGGTGAGGCGCTCAAGATCGGGGTCGAGCAGGTCTGGTTCATCATCACCAGCACCTTCAAGTTCCTGGGCTCGCTGTTCGTCGGGCAGGGCAATCCGAACGAGGTCAGCGGCGTCCTGGGCATCGCGAAAATGTCCGGGCAGGCGGCCAGCGCCGGGTTCCAGTTCGTCATCAATCTCTGCGCGGTGCTGTCGGTCTCGATCGGCCTGTTGAACCTGTTCCCGATTCCGCTGCTCGATGGGGGCCACCTTATGTTCTATGCGGCCGAGGTGGTCCGTGGCCGGCCCTTGTCCGAACGAACCCAGGAGATGGGGTTCCGAATCGGGCTCGGCTTGGTGCTGATGTTGATGGTGTTTGCGACCTACAACGACATCCTGCGGATGGCCGCCTCCTGATAGAGGCTTTTTTGTGGCGTTGCTGTTCAGCAACGTCCCGGAATGAAATTGAAATCACGGCGCTTTCGGCCGTTTGCGCCGTCGGTGAAATTGGCTACAAGCGGCCTGAACTTGGGGAATCTCCAGACCGGCGTTGGGGTTGGGTCTGGCAGGGAATGATAAGGGCGCGTTGCGCGATGAAGTTTGGACTGCGACTCCGGGGGGGCTTGCTCGCAACCCTGATCATGTTCGGCGCGCCGGTGATTGCCCCGGTTGGGGCTGTTTTCGTGTCTTCGTCTGCATTCGCTCAGACCGTCCAGTCGATTTCCGTCGAAGGAAATCGGCGGGTCGAGGTGGAGACGATCCGCTCCTATTTCAGGCCGGGTCCGGGCGGCCGTCTGGATCAGGCTGCCGTCGACGACGGCCTCAAGGCGTTGATCGAGACCGGTCTGTTCCAGGACGTCAGGATCAACCGCGGTCCCGGCGGCCAGATCATCGTCTCCGTGGTGGAAAATCCGGTGATCGGGCGCCTCGCCTTCGAAGGCAACAAGAAGATCAAGGACGAGCAACTCTCCGCTGAAGTCCAGTCCAAGGCGCGCGGCACTTTCTCCCGCGCCATGGTGCAGTCCGACACGCTGCGAATCGCCGAAATCTATCGCCGGTCCGGCCGCTACGACGTGCGCGTCACGCCCGAGATCATCGAGCAGCCGAACAATCGCGTCGACCTGATCTTCGTGATCGAGGAGGGCGCCAAGACCGGCGTCAAGTCCATCGAGTTCGTCGGCAATAACGCGTTCTCGTCCTACCGCCTCAGGGACGTCATCAAGACGCGCGAATCGAACCTGCTGAGCTTCCTCGCCAGCGGCGACATCTATGATCCCGACCGCGTCGAAGCCGACCGCGACCTGATCCGCCGCTTCTACCTCAAGAACGGCTTCGCCGACGTCCAGGTCGTGGCCGCGCTCACCGAATACGATCCGGAGAAGAAGGGCTTCAACGTCACCTTCAAGATCGAGGAGGGCGCGCAGTACCGCGTCGGCGCGGTCGACTTCCGCTCGAGCATTCCGAACTTCGATCCATCCTCGATGCGCGTCTATTCGCGCGTCAATGTCGGCTCGCTCTACAACGTCGAATCGGTCGAGAAGTCGGTCGAGGAGATGCAGATCGAGGCCTCGCGCCGCGGCTATGCCTTCGCCGTGGTCCGGCCCGGCGGCGATCGCAACTTCGAAGCGCACACGGTGTCCGTCGTTTTCAACATCGACGAGGGCCCGCGCACCTATATCGAGCGCATCAACCTGCGCGGCAACACCCGCACGCGCGATTACGTGATCCGCCGCGAGTTCGACATCTCGGAAGGAGATGCCTACAACCGCGCGCTGGTCGATCGTGCCGAGCGGCGTCTGAAGAACCTCGACTATTTCAAGAGCGTGAAGATCACGACCGAGCCGGGCTCGTCGAGCGATCGCGTCATCCTGAACGTCGACATGGAAGAGAAATCGACCGGCGACTTCTCGATCTCGGGCGGTTACTCCACCACCGACGGCGCGCTGGCCGAAGTGTCGGTTTCCGAGCGCAACCTGCTCGGTCGCGGCCTATTCGCCAAGGCGTCGGTGACCTATGGCCAGTACGCCCGCGGCTACTCGCTGTCGTTCGTCGAACCGTATCTGCTCGACTACCGCGTCGCGCTCGGCCTCGACCTCTATCAGCGCCAGCAGCTGGCCAACAGCTACATCTCCTACGGCACCAAGACGCTCGGCTTCTCGCCGCGCCTCGGCTTCTCCCTGCGCGAAGATCTGGCGCTCCAGCTGCGCTACTCGATCTACCAGCAGGAAATTACGCTGCCGGGCTACTTGGCGAACTGTAACAATGACCCGCTCTCCGCGGCATTCAATCCGAGCCCGGCTTACGCCGCCGCCAACGGTATCAGTCTTGCCTCCACAAACGGCCTTGGCTGTTACAGCGATGGCGAAGCCTCGCTGCCGGTGCGCAAGGAGCTTGCCAACGGCAAGACCCTGACCTCGGCGCTCGGCTATACGCTCACCTACAACACGCTGGACAACAACAAGAACCCCACGGACGGTCTGCTCATCGACTTCCGGCAGGATTTCGCCGGCGTCGGCGGCGACGTCAGCTATCTGAAGACCGTGGCGGACGGAAAGTACTACGCTCCGCTGGTGTCGGACATCGTCGGCATCATCCGTCTCCAGGGCGGTATCCTGACCAAGGTAGGCAGCGATCTGCGCATGCTCGACCACTTCCAGATGGGCCCGAATCTCGTCCGCGGCTTTGCACCCAACGGCATCGGCCCGCGCGATTTGAATCCGTTCGGTACGCAGGACGCGCTCGGCGGCACCAAGTACTGGGGCGCCTCGCTCGAACTGCAGATGCCGTTCTGGTTCCTGCCGAAGGAAGTGGGTCTGAAGGGTGCGGTCTACGCCGATGCCGGCGGCCTCTTTGATTACCAAGGGCCAACGAGCTGGACCACGACCAACGAGGTCAATGCGCCCGGCTGTATCCCGTCGACCATCAATCCGTCATCAGCGGGCACCTGTACCGGTCTCGTGTTTGACGACAGCAAGGTGGTCCGCACGTCGGTCGGTGTCGGCCTGATCTGGCAGTCGCCATTCGGCCCGCTGCGCTTCGACTACGCCGTGCCGCTCACCAAGGGCAAGTACGACCGCACGCAGGAGTTCCGGTTCGGCGGCGGCACCACGTTCTAATTCGATCAGCACGGCACGATCCGGATCACTGGAGCCGGTTTCCGAAGGGATCGCGCCAATCCAAGACATGAGGCATGATGCGGCCTGACCGCTTCATGCCGAAGCCGGACCGCGACAGGGTGGAATGGCGCAGCCGATCTTCTTCACAAAGCCGCCTGCCACAGCGTTGGCCGATATCGCCACGCTGACCAAGGCGCAGCTGGTCGACCCCGCGAGGGGCGGCCATGTCATTACGGGCCTGGCGTCGCTCGACGAAGCCGGCCCGATGCATCTGGCATTCTTCGACAATCTCAAATATGCCGATCAGCTCAAGGCAACCAGGGCGGGTGCCTGTCTGGTCAGTCCGCGCTTTGAGGCGGAGGTGCCCGCACATGTGGCCGTGCTGCGGGTAGCGCAGCCGTTCCGCGCCTTCGTCAGGATCGCGCGGGAATGGCACGGGGACGGGCTGAGGCCGCAATCCTGGGTCGGCAATGACGGTATCGCGCCCTCGGCGATCATCGATCCCTCGGCCCGGCTCGAGGACGGCGTGATCGTCGATCCCCTGGCCGTGATCGGCCCGGACGTCGAGATCGGCAGCGGCACCGTGATCGGCGTCGGAGCGGTGATCGGCCCCGGCGTCAAGATCGGCCGGGACTGCAATGTCGGCGCCCGCACGGCGATCCAGTGCACCCTGATCGGCAACAACGTGCTGATCCATCCTGGCTGCTCGATTGGCCAGGACGGCTACGGCTTCATCTTCTTCGGCCCCGAGGGCCATCTGAAGGTGCCGCAGACCGGACGGGTGCTGATCCAGAACGACGTCGAGGTCGGCGCCAACACCACGATCGACCGCGGGTCCTTGCGGGACACCGTGATCGGCGAGGGGACCAAAATCGACAATCAGGTCCAGATCGGCCACAATGTGACGATTGGCCGGCACTGCCTGCTGGCGGCACAGATCGGCCTCGCCGGCAGCCTGACCATCGGCGACAACGTGGCGCTCGGAGCGAAGGTTGGCATCAACAATCACCTCAAGATCGGCGATGGGGCTCAGGTGACCGCCATGAGCGCGGTCAAGGACGACATTCCGCCGGGCGGCCGCTGGGGCGGGCATTTCGCCAAGCCGACCAAACAGTGGTTCAAGGAGATCATCGCGGTGGAGCGCCTGGTACGCGACAGCAAGGCCGATCCGAAGGACGAGGGACGGGAATGACGGCGGAATCACCTGTTAAGTTCGAGTTGGTGGATATCAACGCCATCCTCCAGACCCTGCCGCACCGTTTTCCGATGCTGCTCATCGACCGCGTGATCAACATCCGGGCCGATTACAGCGGCATCGGTATCAAGAACGTCACCTTCAACGAGCCGGCCTTCCAGGGGCATTTCCCCGAGCGCCCGGTCTATCCCGGCGTCATGATGATCGAGGCAATGGCGCAAACCGCGGGCGTGATCGGCATCAAGTCGGTCGAAGGCACCGAGAAGCCGCGGGCGGTCTATTTCCTCACCATCGACAAGTGCAAGTTCCGCAAGCCGGTGCTGCCCGGCGACACCATCGAATATCACATGCGCTCGCTCGGGCGCCGCAAGGCCATGTGGTGGTTTCATGGCGACGCCAAGGTCAACGGGCAGGTCGTCGCGGAGGCCGACGTTGGCGCGATGCTGACGGACTGAGCGGCCAGATGCTCCCGCACGGGCCTCACGCGCGACAAGCGTAGCGGCTGCTGGCCGTCTTGCGCCTGATATTCTGGTTGAAGAACTGGCCCATGGACGGCGCGCCCAAGAGGCGTTCGACCGTGTCAGCCGTCACGCCGCAATAGCGGTCATAGGCCCCGTCAGCCGCGACGACGAGATCCTGCCGCGCGCGATCGTAGCAGACCCGCTGAAGCACCGTGCTCCTCGTGATGTCGCGGCACTCGAACGTGCCGAGATCGATCAGCTGGCGTTCACCGGTCTCGACCGTCTCGGACACGATCGGTGTACCGGCGAGCTGCGCAAGCAGAAGGACCAGGGCCCTGACCACGATAGCTGAAGCTCCGTATGAACGTGTTGATGGGCCGGCAGGACCGCTTCATCCGGCACTTGAAATACGCCGAGATGATACGTCACTGGACAGATCGGGCATAGTCGCGCTAACCACCGGAAAACCAAGCGACTTCAACACATAACCAGACCTTCTTGACGAGTAAGATTGGCTTGATGAGCAAGATTGATCCCACCGCACGGATCGCGGACGGCGCCGTGATCGGCGAGGGCACCGAGATCGGACCCTATTGCATCATCGGCCCGAACGTCGTGATCGGCGCGAATTGCAAGTTGATCGGACAGGCCACAATCATCGGCCATACCTCGATCGGGGACGGCTGCGTGATTTCGCCGTTCGCGGTGCTCGGCGGTGCGCCTCAGGATCTCAGCTATAAGGGTGAGCCGACCCGGCTTGAGGTCGGCTCGGGCTGCACCATCCGGGAAGGTGCGACGATGAATGTTGGCACCATCAAGGGCGGCGGACTGACGCGCGTCGGCAGCGGCGGCTACTTCATGAACAACAGCCATGTCGGCCATGACTGCGTGGTCGGCGACAACGTGATCTTCGCGACGTCAGCAACACTCGGCGGGCATTGCGAGATCGGCGACGCCGTTTACATCGGCGGCCTGTCTGCGGTGCACCAGTTCACCCGCATCGGCTCCTATGTCATGGTCGGAGGTGTCTGCGGTGTGCGCGACGACGTTATCCCGTATGGGCTCGTCAACGGCCAGTACGCAGTGCTGGAGAGCCTCAACCTGATCGGCATGAAGCGTCGCAAGTTCACCAGGCAGCGGCTCGCGACGGTACGCGCGTTCTACCAGAAGCTCTTCCACGGGTCCGGCACGTTTGCAGAGCGTCTGGAGGCGGCGCGGCCGCTCGCAGGCGAAGACCCCGCGATCGCCGAAATCCTCGACTTCATCGGCAAGGGCAAGCGTCCGCTCTGTCTTCCCGCCATCGCGAAGTGAGTCCGGGATGGCCGCGGGCATGACATCGGCGGCTTCGCAGGTTTCGTCACCGATCGGCATCGTCGCCGGCGGCGGCGCCATGCCGTTCGCAGTCGCGGAGTCACTCGCCGCGCACGGCATCACGCCGGTGCTGTTTCCGCTGCGCGGGGCCTGCGATCCCGTGCGGGTGGAGAAATTCCGCCATCGCTGGATCTCGGTCGGCCAGCTCGGCCGCGCGATGCGGCTGTTTCGCGAGGAGGGCTGCCGCGACCTGATCTTCATCGGCACGCTGGTACGGCCCTCGCTGTCGGAGATCCGTTTCGACGTCAAGACGCTCCGCCTGCTCGGCAACGTCATCCGCGCCTTTCGCGGCGGCGACGATCATCTGTTGTCCGGTGTCGGCCGCATGCTCGAGCAGGACGGCTTTCGCATGGTCGGCATCAAGGACGTCGCACCGGATCTCCTGATGCCCGAGGGCTGCATCAGTCGCGCCTGGCCCAGCGACACCGGCAAGGCCGACATCGAGCGCGGGCGCGCGGTGCTGACCGCGCTCGGTCCGTTCGACATCGGCCAGGCCGCGGTGGTGATCGACGGCCATGTCGTGGCGGTCGAGGACATCGAGGGCACCGACGCGCTGCTCGCCCGCGTCGCGCGGCTGCGTGAGGAGGGCCGCATCCGCGCCGCCACGGGCCGCGGCGTGCTGGTGAAGGCGCCGAAGAGCGGCCAGGATCTACGCTTCGACCTGCCGACGATCGGCCCGCGCACGATCGAGGGCGTCGCGGCCGCCGGCCTTGCGGGCATCGCCGTCATCGCCGGCAACACCATTGCCGCGGAGCCGCAAGCGATGATCGCGCTTGCCGACGCAAAATATCTCTTCATCATCGGCCTGCCCGCGTGATGCAGGGGCGCGATCCCATGCGCAAGATATTCCTGATCGCCACGGAGGAATCCGGCGACCGGCTCGGCAGCGCCTTGATGAAGGTGTTGCGCCAGCGCCTCGGCGAGGGTGTGCAGTTCGTGGGCGTCGGCGGCCGCACCATGGCGCGCGAGGGGCTCGAATCGCTGTTTCCGATCGAGGAGCTGTCGATCGTCGGCTTTGCCGCCGTGGTGCAGCAATTGCCGAAGATCCTGCGGCTGATCAGAAAGACCGCTGACGCGGTGGCCGAGGCCGCGCCCGACGCCCTCGTCATCATCGACAGCCCCGACTTCACCCATCGCGTCGCCCGGCGCGTGCGTTCGCGCAGTCCCGGAATCCCGATCGTCGATTACGTCTCGCCGCAGCTTTGGGCGTGGCGGCCAGGACGCGCACGGACCATGCTCGGCTATGTCGATCATGTGCTCGGCCTGCTGCCGTTCGAGCCGGAGGAATACCGCAAGCTCGGCGGGCCGCCCTGCAGCTATGTCGGCCATCCCCTGATCGAGCAATTGTCCTCGCTGCGGCCGAACGCAGAGGAGCAGGCCCGCCGTGACGGCGCGCCGCCGGTGCTGCTGGTACTGCCCGGCAGCCGCCGCAGCGAGATCCGGCATCACCTCGACGTGTTCGGCGCGGCGCTCGGCCGGTTGCAGGCGGAGGGGCGCACATTCGAGCTGATGCTGCCGACCATGCCGCATCTCGAAGCCACCATCCACGAGGGCGTCGCGAAATGGCCGGTCAAGCCGCAGATCGTGATCGGCGAGCACGAGAAGCGTGCCGCTTTCCGCATTGCCCATGCTGCGCTGGCCAAATCCGGCACGGTGACGCTCGAGCTCGCACTCTCGGGCATTCCGATGGTGACGGCGTATCGCGTCGGCGCGATCGAGGCCTTCATTCTGCGCCGTGCGATCCGCGTCTCCTCGGTGATCCTTGCAAATCTCGTGATCGGCAGGGATGTCATTCCCGAGTATTTGCAGGAGGACTGCACGCCGGAGAAGCTGGCACCAGCGCTCGCCGAGCTGCTGACGGATTCGCCGCTCCGCCGGCAGCAGGTCGAGGCATTCGCCCAGCTCGATCAGATCATGTCGACCGGCAACAAGTCGCCGAGCGAGCTCGCCGCCGATATCGTGCTCGCAACGATGCGTGGGGGCCGGCAGTAAGCGGCTTCGCCCATCCTGCAAATCCCGCAAACAAAAACGGCGCCATCGCGAGATGGCGCCGTTTCGAAAGCCGTGATGGCCGAACTTACTTGCGATCGCCGATCGGCACGTAATCGCGCTTGGTCACGCCGGTGTAGAGCTGGCGCGGACGGCCGATCTTCTGCTGCGGATCCTCGATCATCTCGCTCCACTGGCTGATCCAGCCGACGGTGCGGGCGACCGCGAACAGCACGGTGAACATCGAGACCGGGAAGCCCATCGCCTTCAGCGTGATGCCCGAATAGAAGTCGACGTTCGGGTAGAGCTTGCGATCGATGAAGTACTGGTCGCTGAGCGCGATCTTCTCGAGCTCCATCGCCACGTTCAGCATCGGATCGTCGCCATGGCCGGTCTCCTTGAGCACGGCGTGACACATCTTCTGCATGATCTTGGCGCGCGGATCGTAGTTCTTGTAGACGCGGTGACCGAAGCCCATCAGGCGGACCTCGGAGTTCTTGTCCTTCACCTTGGCGATGAACTCGGGGATCTTGTCGACCGTGCCGATGTCGTAGAGCATGTTGAGCGCGGCTTCGTTGGCGCCGCCATGCGCCGGGCCCCAGAGGCAGGCGATGCCCGCCGCGATGCAGGCGAACGGGTTGGCGCCGGAGGAGCCGGCGATGCGCACCGTCGAGGTCGAGGCATTCTGCTCGTGGTCGGCGTGCAGGATGAAGATCTTCTCGAGCGCATCGGCGAGCACGGGGCTCACCTTGTAATCCTCGCAGGGCACCGCGAAGCACATGTTGAGGAAGTTCTCGGCAAAGCCCAGCGAGTTCTTCGGATAGATGAAGGGCTGGCCGACGGTGTACTTGTAGGCCATCGCCGCCAGCGTCGGGATCTTTGCGATCATGCGCATGGACGCGATCATGCGCTGCTTCGGATCGTTGATGTCGGTCGAGTCGTGATAGAACGCGGCGAGCGCGCCGACGGCCGCAACCATGATCGCCATCGGATGGGCATCGCGGCGGAAGCCCTGGAAGAAGCGGGCCATCTGCTCGTGCACCATCGTGTGATGGGTCACGCGGTGGTCGAAATCCCTCTTCTGCGAGGCGGTCGGCAGGTTCCCGTAGAGCAGGAGATAGCACGTCTCCAGGAAGTCACCATGCTCGGCGAGCTGCTCGATCGGGTAGCCGCGGTATTCCAGCACGCCCGCGTCGCCGTCGATATAGGTGATCTTGGACTGGCAGCTCGCGGTCGAAGTGAAGCCCGGATCGTAGGTGAACAGGCCGGACTGGCCGTAGAGCTTGCCGATATCGACGACATCGGGCCCGACGCTGCCGCTGAGGATCGGAAGCTCGTAGTTCTTGTTTCCGACCGTCAGCGTGGCGGTCTTATTGCTTGGTTTTGCGTCCATCGTAGTCCCCGATGTGTGGTGAAACGGGCCGAAGCCGGAGGCCCCTCAGGAGATCATGGGGCAGGCCGGATGTTCCAGAATGTACGGGGGAGATGGGTATATTATTGCTATGTGCGCTGCAAGATCGCCGCACGCATGGTCGACTTACGTCGTAGACTGGTCCTTAAGCCGTCCCAGGGTTTCCTGGCGCCCCAGAACGTCCAAAACCTCAAATATACCAGGCGACGTCGTCCGTCCGGTGAGCGCCGCCCTCAGCGGCTGGGCAACCGCGCCGAGCTTGAGACTATTTTCCTCGGCAAAGGCGCGCAGCGCGGCTTCGGTGGCGGTGCCGCTCCACGTCTCGACTTTCTCCAGCGCGGAATGAAGCTGGCCGATCAGCCTGCGGTTCTCGGGTGTCAGCAACGCTTGCGCCTTGGGATCGAGCTCCAGTGGCCGGTCGGCGAAGATGAAATGGGCGGCGTCGATCAGCTCGATCAGCGTCTTGGCGCGCTCCTTCAGGGCCGGCATGGCCTTGAGGAGCTGCGCGCGCGTGGTGTCGTTTAACTTGGCCTTAAGCTCGTTGCGTCCGGGCACGTGGCCGAGCACGTCCTCGAACATCTTCACGAGCGATTGATCGTCGGTGTGGCGGATGTAGTGACCGTTGAGGCTTTCCAGCTTGGCGAAATCGAAGCGGGCGGCGGCGCGGCCGACGCTGGCAAGGTCGAACGCCGCGATCATCTCCTCGGTCGAGAAAATCTCCTGGTCGCCATGGCTCCAGCCGAGCCGGACGAGGTAGTTGCGCAGCGCAGCCGGCAGGTACCCCATGGCGCGGTAGGCATCGACGCCCAGCGCGCCGTGCCGCTTGGACAGTTTTGAGCCGTCCGGGCCATGGATCAACGGGATGTGGGACATGCTCGGCAGCGCCCAGCCCATCGCATCGTAGATCTGCTTCTGACGCGCGGCGTTGATCAGATGGTCGTCGCCGCGGATCACATGGGTGACGCCCATGTCGTGGTCGTCGACCACCACGGCGAGCATATAGGTCGGGTTGCCGTCGCCGCGCAGCAGGACGAGGTCGTCGAGGTTCTCGTTCTGCCAGACCACGCGGCCCTGAACCTGGTCCTCGATCACGGTCTCGCCGGTCTGCGGCGCGCGCAGGCGGATGGTGGGCTTCACGTCGGCGGGGGCGGTCGCAGGATCGCGGTCGCGCCACATGCCGTCATAGAGGCGGGTGCGCCCCTCCGCGCGCGCTTTCTCGCGCATGGCGGCGAGCTCCTCGGCCGTGGCGTAGCAGCGGTAGGCCTTGCCGTCGGCCAGCAGCTGCTCGGCGACCTCGCGGTGGCGGGCAGCGCGGGCGAACTGGTAGATGACCTCGCCGTCCCAGCCGAGCTCCAGCCATTTCAGGCCGTCGAGGATGGCTGCGATGGCGGCCTCGGTGGAGCGCTCCCGGTCGGTATCCTCGATCCGGAGCAGCATCTTGCCGCCGTGCTTCTTCGCATAGAGCCAGTTGAACAGCGCCGTGCGCGCGCCCCCGATATGGAGGAAGCCGGTCGGCGAGGGAGCGAAGCGCGTGACGACGGAATCGGACATTCTTGGCAGGGCCTATGCATTTGAGGCGGTGGTGTATAGCAGGAACGGGACATAACTAAAGCCCGACGGCGGACCTGGCGGCCCTTGCTTAAGCTCTTGGCGCGGCCGCGCGAATTTGGCAGAAGGACCGCTGATTTCCCTACAGGATTTTCGTAATGACAGAACCGGTGGCAGCTGAGGCTGGGCGCGATTTCATTCGTGACATCATTCAGGCCGACCTCGATCAGGGCAGGTACAAGGAGATCGTGACCCGGTTCCCGCCGGAGCCGAACGGCTATTTGCACATCGGCCACGCCAAGTCGATCGCACTCAACTTCGGCATCGCCCAGGAGTTTCCGGGCCGCTGCCATCTGCGCTTCGACGACACCAACCCGGTCAAGGAAGAGCAGGAATATATCGATTCCATCCAGGCCGACGTGCGCTGGCTCGGCTTCGACTGGGGCAAGAACCTGTTCTTCGCTTCTGACTATTTCGACCGCCTGTATGAATGGGCGGAGCAGCTGATCCGCGACGGGCTCGCCTATGTCGACGACCAGACCCAGGAGGAGATCCGCCTCTCGCGCGGTACGCTGACCGAGCCCGGCAAGAACTCGCCGTTCCGTGACCGCAGCGTGGACGAGAACCTCGACCTGTTCCGCCGCATGAAGGCCGGCGAATTCCCGAACGGCGCGCGCGTGCTGCGGGCCAAGATCGACATGGCCGCGGGCAACATCAACCTGCGTGACCCCGTGCTGTATCGCATCCTGCATGCGCATCATCCGCGCACCGGCACCAAGTGGAGCATCTATCCGAGCTACGATTATGCGCATGGCCAGTCGGACGCGATCGAGGGCATCACGCATTCGATCTGCACGCTGGAGTTCGAGGACCACCGGCCGCTCTATGACTGGTTCATCGAGAAGCTGCCGGTGCCGTCCAAGCCGCACCAGTACGAGTTCGCGCGGCTGAACCTGACCTACACGCTGCTGTCCAAGCGCGTGCTGACCCAGCTCGTCCGCGACGGCCATGTCGCGGGCTGGGACGATCCGCGCATGCCGACCATGGCGGGCATGCGTCGCCGCGGCGTGCCGCCGGCCGCGCTACGCGAATTCGTCAAGCGCATCGGCGTCGCCAAGGCCAACAGCGTGGTCGACGTCGGCATGCTGGAGTTCTGCATCCGCGAGGAACTGAACCGCACGGCGCAGCGCCGCATGGCGGTGCTGAAGCCGCTGAAGGTCGTGATCGAGAATTATCCGGAAGGACAGACCGAGGAGCTCGAGGCGATCAACCACCCGGACGATCCCTCGGCCGGCACGCGCAAGATCACGTTCGGCCGCGAGCTCTATATCGAGCAGGACGACTTCATGGAGAACCCGCCGAAAAAGTTCTTCCGCCTGTCGCCGGGCAACGAGGTGCGGCTGCGCTACGCCTATTTCGTCAAGTGCACCGGCGTGATCAAGAACGACGCGGGCGAGGTGGTGGAGCTGCGCTGCACCTACGATCCCGCGACCAAGGGCGGCAACGCGCCCGACGGCCGCAAGGTCAAAGCGACCATGCACTGGCTGCCGGCGGCGGCCTCGAAGCCGGCGGAGATCCGCATCTACAACCAGCTGTTCGCAAATCCGAGCCCGGACGCTTCGAACTTCGCGGCCGATCTCAATCCGAATTCGCTGGAGATCCTCTCCGATGCGCGGATCGAGGCTTCCCTTGCGGAGAGCAATTCGACCGCGCCGATGCAGTTCGAGCGCCAGGGCTACTTCGTGCGTGACAAGGACTCGACCCCCGGCAAGCTCGTGTTCTCCCGTACCATCGGCCTGCGCGACACGTTCGCGAAGGAAGTCGCGAAAGGTTGATGCGCCCATGAGCAGCGAAGCCGACGCCATCGTTTCCGCCGTCATCGCGAAATGGTGCGCCGGCTTTGCGAAGCTCGACGCGGCCGCGCTGTCGTCGCTCTATGCGAAGGACGCGTTCTTCTTCGGCTCCAACCCGAAACTCTATCGGGGCAGGGGCGGCGTCGCCGACTATTTCGATGGGTTGCCGCGCTGGCGCAAACCCAGCGCGACCTTCTCCGAGGTGAACGCGGTGCAGGCCAGCCCCGATCTGATCAACATGGCCGCGACCATCGCGTTCGATCTCGCCGGCGAGCGGGACGATCTCGTCGTCAAGATGAGCTGGGTCCTCATCCGCGAGGAGGGCGAGTGGAAGATCGTCAATCATCACGCCTCGTCGCAGGCGCCGCTGATTTAGCGATCGCGCTTAACCAACTGGTTTCGTCATTCCGGGGCGCGACAAAGTCGCGAGCCCGGAATCCATAACCACCAGCGTGAGTATGGATTCCGGGCTCGCGCCAGGTGGCGCGCCCCGGAATGACAGAAGAATACGAACCGAAGCTCTCTCCGCGCGTTGAGGTGGCTCCAACCAAGGATCCCGCCATGCAGAACATCACAGAGCATATGGAAGTCATCGGCGCCGACGGCGTCCATGTCGGCACCGTCGATCGTGTCGAGGGCAACCGCATCAAGCTGACCAGGAAGGACAGCGGCGAGGGCAGCCACAAGGGTCACCATCATTTCATCGACAAGGGCCTCGTTGCCGACGTCGAAGGCAACAAGGTCCGGCTGTCGGCCAAGGCCTCGGTCGCGGTGACGATGGAAGAGGAAAAGTAGGGCGCTCCGCCGCCTGTTCCTGATCTGTACCGCTATTCGCACAGTCGCACGTTCCGGTAGCCTCCGCACCCGTCGCGTATCGTAAGGTGCAGGGGAATGGCGGAGCCGGGCCGGCCAGTGCGCTCCCAGGGAGTTGCGGGGACGTGGCCGGTCGGCCGCGCCGCACCGGCGGGCGGCTTTGCGCCGGCGGGCTTTGGCGTCTGGCCGGCAATCGTCGAAACGCTGCGCGAATGGGCTCGCGCCGAGGCCGGCGCCGGGCGGTTGCTGCCTTGGGTACCCGTCGCTTTCGGCACGGGCATCGCGCTGTATTTCGCCGCCGATCATGAGCCGGTGCTGTGGGTCGTTGTCGCAACGGCTGTCGCGCTCATGCTGGGTGCGGTCCTGCTGCGACGGCGCCGGCTGTTTGCTCCCGTGATCATGATCGCGGCGGTCGCGGCCGGTTTTGCCGTCGCGACCTGGAAGACGGCGCGCATCGCCCATACCGTGCTGGCCAAGCCGCTCTATTCGGTGTCGCTGTCCGGTTTCGTGGAGGCGCGCGACATCCGCGAGCGCACCGATCGTTTCGTGCTGCGCGTCAGCGCGATGGAGGCGCAGCGCAGCGACGTCAAGCTCGAGCGCGTGCGTCTTTCGGTGCGCAAGGGGACGGCACCGGAGGTCGGCAGCTTCGTGCAATTGAAGGCGCGGCTGCTGCCGCCGATCTCGCCTGTGCGCCCCGGCAGCTACGATTTCTCGCGCGACATGTTCTTCCAGGGCATCGGCGCCTCCGGCTTCGTGATGGGCGCGATCACGGCCGCACCGCCGCCGGATGCCGTCGGCTTGCGGCTGGGCTATGCGGCTTTCATGCAGGGCCTGCGCGATGCGATCGATGCCCGCATCCGTGCGACGCTCGAAGGCGACAATCGCGCGATCGCGACCGCGCTGCTGACGGGGCGGCGCGACGCGATCACCGCGCCCGTCAACGATGCGATGTTCGTCTCAGGGCTCGGCCATGTGCTGTCGATCTCCGGCTATCACATGGCGGTCGTCGCCGGTGTCGTGTTCTTCGCGGTTCGCGCGCTCCTCGCTCTGGTCCCGGGGCTGGCGGCCGGCTTTGCCATCAAGAAATGGTCGGCAGCCGCGGCGCTGGTTGCGGCTGCGTTCTATCTGCTGCTGTCCGGCGCGGAGGTCGCGACACAGAGATCGTTCCTCATGACGGCGGTGGTATTGATCGCCGTGATGGTGGACCGCCGCGCCATCACGTTCCGGACGCTGGCGGTGGCCGCGCTGATCGTGCTCGCCGTCGCGCCCGAGGCGCTGGTGCATCCGAGTTTCCAGATGTCCTTTGCGGCAACGCTCGGGCTGGTGGCGCTGGTGCAGATCGGCATGCCGAACCTGCTCGCATCGCCCGATCATTCCGCAACGGCGCGCATCGCGCTGTGGGGCGGCCGCGAGATCGCGATGCTGTTCCTGGCCTCGCTGATCGCGGGGCTTGCGACCACGCCCTATGCCGCCTTCCACTTTCACCGCGTGACGCCGTACGGCGTGCTGGCCAATCTCGGCGCGATGCCGGTGGTCTCGGCGCTGGTGATGCCGGCGGGGCTGTTGGGGTTGCTCGCAGCCCCATTCGGACTCGACGGCGCGTTCTGGTGGCTGATGGGGATCGGCATTGACTGGATGGTCGCGGTCTCGCGCTGGGTGGCGGCACTGCCGGGCGCAGTCGGCCGCATTCCCGCGTTCGGGATCGCGCCGCTGATCGCGGCGAGCCTCGGGATCATCGTGATGGGGCTGTTGCGCACACCCCTGCGCTGGTCCGGTGCCCTGGTGCTGCTTGCGGCCATCCTCTCGGGGCTGTCAGTGCGGCAGCCCGATATCCTGATTGCCGGGGACGGCGCGAGCGTCGCCGTGCGGGGCAGGGACGGGCAGCTGCATGTGATCCGCGCGAGCAAGGATGGCTTCCTGCTGAGGGAATGGTTGGCTGCCGATGCCGATCCGCGCGACGCCGGCAACGCCTCGTTGGCCAACGGGGTGTCGTGTGACGAGGCCGGCTGCGTGACGCCGCTCGCGGACGGACGGTTGGTCGCGTTGGCTTTGCGCATCGACGCGCTGGCTGACGATTGCACCCGCGCCGCGCTGGTGGTGACGGCACGGCCCGCGCCGCCTGATTGTGCGGCGATGATTGTCGATCGGCCGCGGCTCGCCAGTCAGGGCGCGCTGGCTCTGACGCAGAGCGGTGACGGCTTCTCGGTTCAGGCGGTGAGGGCGAGAGGCACAAGCCGCCCCTGGCTGCCGGCCGGCGCCGGCGAGGGGAATTTCGACGGCAGCCTTGCGCCGAAGACGGCCGTGCCCCGCAACCGGGACGCAACGCCATCGGAGACGGACTTGCAGGCGGACGATTGAGGAGCGATGCGGGGGAGGTCGATCGGGCGGGATTTCGCAGGACGCAAACCATACCATCTCGCCGGCCTCGGCCGGCGATGGCATTTCATTCCTGGCCCACGACCATCGGCCGGGGGCGACGACGACGTCAGCCGATCGGCAGGCGCGTGATCGTGGACCGCGTGTCGGCGACGATCTGCGGCTTGTGCTCGCGTTCGCCAACCGGTTGGGTCACCGGCAGTTGCAGCACGGTCGCGCGCTGGCCTTCGACGAGCTGTGTCACCAGCACGTATTTGCCGTCGGGAAATTCGATCGCGTCATGATGGCGATCGGGAATGTGCGGGTCGATCTTGCCGAACTTGCCGACGCGGGAGTTCACGGTGCGCGTCCAGATCCAGCGATTGTCGTAACGGACGTTGTCGGCGAAAGCGAGCTCCGTTCCCGGCAGCAAGCAGACCGCGACGGAGAGATCGGCTTCGGAGGCGAAGCCACGCGTCGAGGTGCCGCGGAAGGTTGTCGTGACGATCGTCTCGCCGACTTCGGCGGGGCGTGTCGCGACGGCATGCAGGCTGTAGTCACACATCGGGTGCTCCTCATGCGAAGATAGCGACCCGCACCTCCTTTGGAGGCGCTGGCCTCTATCAGGGTGGAAGCACGCAACGCTCTGCTTGGTTGTAGGCAAATCTGCGGCTGCGTCCGCAAGCCGCGATCACATTATCTTTCCCTGACTCGATAGGAACAAAGCCGATGCATGCGTATTCGGAAGGCGCGTGCGTCAGCGCCCCGCGGCTGCCGACCGACGCGAATATTGCCAGCCCGATTGCAGAGGCTGTGCAATTGCATTTCGCACGTTGCGGGTATGCTCGCTGGCCGCCCATTCCGTTCGCATCTGGCGGTGCGATTGTGTGGCAACGGCCTGCGGCGCTGATGCTGCGATCAGCGCCGTGACGATCGTCCATGAAACGATCTGGCGCATGACGTCTCCTCGAACTCTCAGGCCGCGAGGCGATTCTGCTGCGCGGCGTGTCGAGGATGTCGCGCCGGAGGAGGGGCCGGATAGTCTGAGCAGAACCGGAAAGACGATCCAGCCGGAGCGGAGAATGATCCGCTCCAATAGGTGTCGAACGACCGCAGGACCGCTCAGTACTTCCGGTACAGCCCGATCAGCTTGCCCTGAATCTTCACGCGGTTCGGCGGAAGAATGCGGACTTCGTAGGCGGCATTGGCGGGCTCGAGCGCGATCGAGGCGCCACGGCGGCGGAAGCGCTTGAGCGTGGCCTCCTCGTCGTCGATCAGCGCCACCACGATGTCGCCGGTATCGGCGCTCTCGTTGCGCTGGATCAGCGCCATGTCGCCGTCGAGGATGCCGGCCTCGACCATGGAGTCGCCGCGCACTTCGAGTGCGTAGTGCTCGCCCGAGCCGAGCATGTCAGGCGGCACGCTGATGGTGTGGCTGCGCGTCTGCAACGCCTCGATCGGCGTGCCGGCCGCGATGCGGCCCATTACGGGCACTGCGACGGGACGCTCGCCCTCGTCCACAGGCGGGCTGGAGGTCGTGCGCACCTTGCCGAGATTGCCTTCGATGACGCTCGGGGTGAAGCCGCGGCGGCTGCCGGCGGCGGCCTGGAGCTCGGGCAGCTTGATCACCTCGATGGCGCGGGCGCGGTTGGGCAGGCGGCGGATGAAGCCGCGCTCCTCGAGCGCGGTAATCAGGCGATGGATGCCTGACTTCGAGCGCAGGTCGAGCGCATCCTTCATCTCGTCGAAGGAGGGCGGCACGCCGCTTTCCTTCAGACGTTCGCTGATGAACCGTAGAAGCTCGTACTGTTTGCGCGTCAACATCTCGACCAAAGTCCCCCGGTTGATGTCGTTTGATTCCGAGATGATGATGTCAGCGATAAGCCGCTACATCCTCGAAACAAATCATGAACGGACACTATATGTTCGATATGTGTTCCGCAACTGCTTAATTTATGGTGAACAGGACGAGGCTCGCGGAATGCGTGTGGCCGCGCAGCTCAGGCGGGGAGCCGCAGCACCTCGCAAGGCGTGCCGGCCTCGGCCCTCGGCGCGAACGGTGCGCGCACGAGAAGTACCTGTGCTGCAGCGAGATTCGCAAGCAGAGAGGAGTCCTGATGGCTGACGGGAAGGGCGACGAGCGTGCCGTCGTCACGCTGTTCCAGGCGCGCACGCAGATAATCCTCGCGCTGGTCGTTGGCACCGAGATCGCGGCCCAGCACGGCGCGCTCGCGGTGATGATGGATCACTGAGCGGCCCGACATGGCGCGAATCAGCGGCACCATGAACAGGAAGGCGCACACGTAAGACGACACGGGATTGCCGGGCAGGCCGATCACGCGCATTGCGCCGAGCCGTCCGTGCATCATCGGCTTGCCGGGCCGAATCGCGATCTTCCAGAACGCCATCGAGATGCCTTCGTCCTTGAGCGCCTGCTGGACCAGATCGTGGTCGCCGACCGACGCACCACCGGTCGTGATCAGGATGTCGGCGCCGCTCTCCCGGGCGCGACGGATGCCGGCGGAGGTGGCCTCCAGCGTATCGGCGGCAACGCCGAGGTCGATGGTCTCGGCGCCCTCGCTGCGGGCGAGCGCGTGCAGGGCATAGCCGTTGGAATAGACGATCTGGCCGTGACCTGGCGTGGTGCCCGGCATCACCAATTCGTCGCCGGTGGCGAGGATCGCGACCCTCGGACGGCGGAAGACGGCGAGATGCGGGTGGTTCATCCCGGCGGCCAGCGCGAGATCGCGCTCCGTGAGACGGCTTCCCTTGCGGAGCAGCACGTCTCCCTCGCGGAAGTCGATGCCGGCGGGGCGGATGTGCCGCCCGGGAATCGCCGCTTCCTTGATCGTGATGAGCTTGCCTTCCGCGACGGTGTCCTCCTGGATCACCACCGCATCGGCGCCGTCGGGAACGACGCCGCCGGTGAAGATCCGCACGGCTTCGCCGGGCCCAACCCTTCCCGCGAACGGTCGACCCGCCGCGACCTCGCCGGTGACCGCGAGCCTGGAATCGACCGTTGCCGCATCGGCGGCGCGCACCGCATAGCCGTCCATCGCCGACATGGCCTCCGGTGGCTGCGTGCGCCGCGCCGCGACGTCGCGGGCGAGCACGCGATGGTAGGCCTCATCGAGGGAAACCATCTCTTCAGGCAGCGGCTCTGCACCCGCCAGCACCGCGGCTAGCGCGTCAGAAACGGGCATGAGGGCCACGGGCGGAAACTCCTGCAAATGGGTGGCGAGAGTTCTAGCCGAGTGCAGGCGCGAGGCAAAGCAGCACGCAGGATGATTTATCCGGCGCGATTTCCGTCGTGGTGCAGGGAGCTCAAGTCCGCCGCGGCATGATCCGGAAGGCGAGACAGACCGGCACGAGGATAGCCATGGCGAGGACGAGAGTGACGAGCGCCACGGCCAACATCGGTCAACGTCCTGCCGGATCGCTCGGACCGACGTCCGGTGCGACGTCGGGAGCTCTGGGATCCGGATCCTTGTCGGGCAGCGGATCGGCCAGGGACTTCAGGTCGGCCGCCTTGCTGATCAGCTTGGCGGAAAGGTCAGAATCCGAGGTGGTTCTGGCGAATTCAAGCAGGAGAGAGGCTTGCCTGGTGAGATAGCTTTTGCCCAGCACGTCGATCAGTCCGATGTAGAGGTCCCAACGGACTCATGAGTCCGAAAGGTGGTATTCCGTTCCCGGAACTTCGTACAAAAATGCACAGAGGTGTTGGGTTCCTCATCTTCTGCAAATTGAGTTCCGGGAACCGAGGGTGCTGCGGCCTCTCGCTGGAGCCCGTTGGCGTCAGATGCCAAGCGCCCTCAATGCGTTCCCGACGTCGCCGGGCGACATCACGTGCACGGCGTTCAAACCGACAGCCCGTTGGGGCTCCACAGCCAAGCTGGTGTAAGCTTTACGGCATACGTTCTCTTGAAGCGAGGAGCGGCCCATGACACGAAAAATTCTCATCATGGGGCTTCCGGGCGCGGGTAAGACGACGCTCGCCAATACTCTGGCGCCGCTACTCAATGCAGTTGTTTTCAATGCGGACTCGGTTAGGGCCAACGTATCGAGAGACCTCGGCTTTAGTCACGAAGATCGCGTTGAACATGCCCGCCGCATGAGCTGGATGTGTGACCGGGTAGTCGAAGCGGGAGGAACGGCGATCGCGGACTTCATTTGCCCGACGGAGGAAACGCGGGCTGCATTTGGTTCTACTTTCACAGTTTGGATTGATCGCATTCAGGAGAGCCGATTCGCAGACACCAATCGTATGTTTACACCGCCCAGCCATTTTGATGTGCGCGTCAATGCGGATGGCACTGTTCGATATTGGGCGGAGCAAGTGTTGGCACGCCTGCGACCGGCATTTGATCCACAACTGCCGACCGCGCTGTTCATCGGCCGCTATCAGCCGTTTCACCTTGGCCATCAGCGCCTGATCGAAGAGGGCCTGCGTCGTGTCGGCCAGGTGTGCATCGCTGTTCGCGATACGCACGGAATCGATCAGAAAAACCCGCTATCGTTCTTCGCGGTGAAGCAACGGATCGAAGCTGCGCTGTCGGCCCATGTAGGCCGCTTCATTGTCCTGCCGATGCCCAACATTACCAATGTCTATTACGGCCGCGACGTTGGTTACGCAGTCGAACGCATCGTGCTCGACGAGGCAACGGAAGATATCTCCGCCACGGACCTGCGTCGGATGAGTGCAGCGCCGATGCCCCGATAATCGTCGTCAAGCGCTGCCGTCGGTCTCGAGCGGATCGTGAGTGATGAGGTTCAGAATCTCGTCGGAGGTGAAGCCGAGCGCCATCGGCCGCACCACATCCGGGACCACGCCGAGATCGTAGAGTTCCGTCACAGATCCATCGATACGGAACCAATGAACGCACGCACCCGTATCGAGATCGATGATCTGCACCCCGCACCACGGCTCCGAATCGGCCTCGGCGAGTCTGCGGTCGAGGGCCAGCCCTTCAAAGCGCTCGTAGCGTGGTTTTGACAGTCCCACGAATGCGTACCTGCCATGGAAGGCGAGCCCGCGCACGAAACCCGGGCAGAAGGCGAGCACCCGAAATCGCCCATCTTCCGCCAGGGCGCCGCGCTCGATCCAGCCGATCTCGCCGGTTCCGGAGTTCAGCAACCACAATCGGCCGCTATACATGCGCGGAGAATGGGGCATTGAGAGGCCTCCGAGAACGACGGCACCGGACTGCACGTCGATGACGATGCCGCCATTGGCGCGCCGGTCGCGCCAGCCATCGACGGTGTCGGATCTACTGACCGCCGTCACGTAGCGCGGCACGCCGGCTTCCATGGCGAGTCCGTTCAAGTGGCACCGGTCCTCTTTGACGATCTTCGAAATGAAGGAAGGCTTCCACAATGGCGTGAAGCTGTGCCGCTCGGATGTCGTGGCAAGGCAGTTATAGAGCGTATTGACGAAGACAATGCCGCCATCCTTCGTCAAGCCGATGTCGTGAACGTCGAGCTCGCCGGTGATGAATAGTTCACGCGGGACGTAGCACGCGTCATGCAGATCGTTGATTGTCTGCTCGCGCTCGAGCACGTTCCTGAACTTGACGATCTGGAACAGTGTGGCGAGAAGAAGGGTGTCTCGATCCGCGACGCAGATCCCCATCGCCTTGTGAAAAAAACGCTCATGCACCAGAAGCCCGCCATCGACGTTCTGCCCGATCAGATAGAACTTGCCTGATTGATAGGACGAAACGGCGAGTGCGATGCGCTCTGAACCAAGAAAGGCCGGCAGCCCAGGCGACATCGAATACTTGACCGCATTGCCGCCGTGCTCCGCGGCGGCGTCTGTGCGCAGTCGATCGGCAGGTTGCTCGATCACTTCGTTGCCTGTGATGCTCCTGGACAACGTCAACACTAGCCGAGTTCTTGCGGAAACACCAAGCCGGGTCTCCCCCGACCGGGCTGACTACTAGCGCGGGAGGTCGTTACTGTGTAAAAACGCAGGTAGCGCGATTTAGGTGGGTTGGAACCTGCATTTGCTGGAGGCCTTATTGGCCGAACGGTCATTGCGTCATCTGATCTTGTCCTCCTCGATGCTCGCCAGCGCGGTCATCGGTTATGGCCGCCGCGCGTACGCCGCCTGTGTTCCGGCCGGCGGATCGAACTTCCTATGCTCCGGCGCCAGCACGGCCCAGTCGGTCTCGGCTGCCAATGCCAATGTCTCGACGCTGCCCGGCTTCAGAGTCACGACCGTGTCGTCCAATGCCCTGGCCATTACCGGATCCGGCGATCTCTTTTACACGGACACGAATTTCTCGGCCCTGACCGCGACCTCAGGCAATGGGTTGAACGTATCCAATGCCGCCGGCCCGGGCAGCATTACCATCAACACCAACGGTGCCGTCACCGCCCGCAACTACGGCATTCGCGGCCGAAACTTCGGTAGCGGAGCGCTGTCGATCACGGCCAATGGAGATGTCATCAGCACCGGCACCGGCGTGGCTTCGCTGTCGCGCGGAATCGTTGCCGTGAGTTCGGGAACCGACCTTAGCGTGACGACGGGAGTCGGGACCACCGTGAGCGGATTGCGATACGGCATCTTGAGCCGCAACTACGGCACCGGCACGACAACTGTGACCGCCAATGGGGATGTCGCAGCCAGTGGCACGACGGGAACAGACGTCGGCATCCTTGCGCGCGGGACCGCAGACGTCGTTGTGACAACGGCGGCCGGCACAACTGTCAGCGGGCAAGAAATTGGCATATCCGCGCGGAGCGACGGCGCCGGTGCATTGAATATTACCGTCAATGGCGACGTCACGGGAAATACGGCCATTTACGCCAGAACAGGCGCCGGCGGTTCCATTGCGATCAACGTCGGATCGGGGAGCAGTGTGACCTCCAACGGCACTGGTTATGCCGTCGACACGTCCACTTTTGCTTCCGCTAACGGAGCCACCAATCTTACGGTCGCCGGCACACTGAACGGCGGGACGGGCGGCGCAGTCCGCTTCCATCAAGGATCGGCGCTGGCTGACCGGCTGGAATTGCATCCGACCGCGGTGATCAACGGCACCGTCTTCGCCGGACCGGGCACCGATACGCTTGCGTTGGGGGGGACTGGCACCGGGAGCTTCGATGTCTCGCGGATCGGCTCGGCCGCGCAATATCGGGATTTCGAGATCTTCGAGAAGGTCGGCGCAAGCCAATGGACCCTGACGGGCACCAACACCGGGATCTCCGACTGGACCGTAAATGCGGGCTTGCTCTCCATCCAGGCGACGATGCCCAACACCGACTTCAGCGTGAACGGCGGAACGCTGGCGCTGGTCGGCACCGGCAACATCTCCAATTCGATTGTCACCCTGAACGGCGCCACCAGCGTGCTGGACATCTCTGGCGCAGTGGCGGGGGGAACGATCGCGTCGCTCTCAGGTGTGGCCGGCAGCGCGGTTACGCTCGGCAATCAGACCCTGACACTGTCGAGCGCCTCCGGGACCTTCGGCGGCGCAATCTCGGGCTCAGGCGGGTTGACGCTGAACGGCGGCACGGAAAGGCTAACCGGGATCAGCACCTACACGGGCGCCACCACCATCAATGCAGGAACGCTGCTGGTGGACGGCTCCATTGCATCATCGAGCGGCGTTACAGCAAACAGCGGCAGTACGCTGGGCGGAACGGGGACCTTGCCGGCCACAGCGATCAATGGCGGTATACTCTCCCCCGGACCTGCGATTGCCACACTTAACGTTCAGGGCACTCTGAGTTTCACGCCCAACTCCACGTACCAGGTGGAAATTTCCCCTGCGTCCAGCGATCGCACGAACGTGACCGGGACCGCCGCACTCGCCGGCACCGCACACGTCATCGCCGGCGCCGGAAGCTATCCGAGGAATACGACGTATGTCATCCTCACCGCTACCGGCGGGTTGAGCGGAGCATTCTCAGGCTCGAACTTCGCATCCGACTTCCTCTGTGCCTGTCTCAGCTACGATGCGAACAATGTGTACCTGCAGATCACAAGCACGGGGCTGACGTTCGCGGGCGTCGGGCAGACTCCGAACCAGATTGCTACGGGCGGCGCCGTTGAAGGACTCGGCGTGGGCAATCCGATTTATGACGTGATCGTACTCGGCAGCGCAGAGCAGGCCCGCACCGCGTTTGACCTGCTTTCGGGAGAGGTTCATGCCAGCGCCGTCGGCATGGTGCTCGACGATTCGCGCCATGTCCGCGACGCGCTGCTTGGGCGGCTGCGACAATCCTATGGCGGCAGTTTCAATCCGCTTGCGAGTCTCACTCCCGGCGGTCCGGTGTTGGCGTACGCCAGGACGACGAACGATCATCCCGCACTTGGCTTCGGAGCCAAGAAAACGGCTATGCCTGCGGAGAACGTTGTCGCGGGGTGGGCTCAAACCATCGGCGCCTGGGGGCGTAATGCGGGTGACGGCAACGCGTCCGCGCTTTCGCGCTCGGTCGGCGGTTTCATGACCGGGTTCGATGCGAATGTCGGCGAAATGTGGCGGTTCGGCGTTGCCAGTGGTTATGCGCGCTCCTGGCTTCAAGCCGACGAGCGGATGTCGTCCGGAACGGTCGATAGTTACCATTTCGGTCTCTATGGCGGTGGCCAATTCGGCGCCCTCGGATTGCGGGCCGGCGTGGTCCATACGTGGCACGACGTGGAGACGAGCCGCAGCATAGCCTTTGCAGGCGGGGAAGGGTGCTGCGCCTCCATCTTCAGCGATACGGCGACGGCCAGCTTCGCGGCTCGCACCGCGCAGGTGTTCGGCGAAATTGGCGCGAGCTTTTTTGCCGGCCGTGCTGCTATCGAGCCGTTTGCGAACGCTGCCTATGTGAACGTCCACACCAATGGCTTTACGGAAAGCGGCGGCGCGGCGGTGCTCACTGCAAACGGACAGTCGAATGATGCGGTCTTCACGACGTTGGGGGCACGGGCCGCAATCACTTATGCGCTCGCCGATCGCGCGACGATCACGACTTTTGGCATGCTCGGCTGGCGCCGCGCCTTCGGCGACATTGCGCCGGTCATGGCCATGGCCTTTGCCAGCGGCGGTGCCGGATTCAACATTAGCGGCAATTCGCTCGCACGGAACGCCGCCCTCGTCGAAGCGGGCCTAAACGTGCACTTCAGCCCGACTGCGACCATTGGCCTCTCTTACGTCGGGCAGCTCTCGGATCGGGTGACTGATCACGCGATCAAGGCAAATCTGATGTGGCGGTTCTAAGCGGGCCGTTCAACGAATCCTGCTTCAGGTGCTGCCGACGAACTCCGACAAAGCGGGAGCAGGTCTAGGACAATCTTCGGTCGCGCCCCCAAGCTACCGGTCGTCGCCGCCTAATTCAGATGCCAAGCGCCCTCAATGCGTTCCCGACGTCGCCGGGCGACGTCACGTGCACGGCGTTCAAGCCTCGCGCCCGCGCGCCCTCGATGTTCTCCGCGAGGTCGTCGAAGAACACGATGCGACCGGCCGGCACGCCGATCGCGGCGACGACGTGGTCGAACGCCTCCGCGTCCGGTTTGCGCAGGCCGATGCTGGACGACAGATACAGCTCGCGGAAATGGCCGAGCACGCCGGCATATTCCTTCGAGAAATAGTCCACGTGCGGCCGATTGGTGTTGGAGAACGCATAGAGCGGCATCTGCTTTGCCGCGCGCGGCAACAGCTCGGCGATGTCGGGCATCTCCCCGGCGAAGATCGCATTCCAGCCTTCCAGGAACTGCGCGTCCGAGATGCCGATTCCGAGTGAAGCACGCAGCGAGGCGAAATAGTCCTCGTCGCTGATCTTGCCCATCTCGTGCAGCCGGTAGGCCTCGTCGCGCACATAGCGCGCGACGATGGCCTCGGGCTGGCAGCCGGCATGTCCCGCCCAGCAGGCGATCGCCTTGGAGAAGTCGATATCGAGCACCACGCGCCCGAGGTCGAACAGAAGCGCATCCGCGCCGCCGGGAGAGAGCGATGTCATTGCGTCCTTTTCACTTCAGTATCGGCAAGTCAGTAGCGATAGGGCTCATGGTCGAACAGCGGGAACGCGCTGAACACGCTAGGCGCGTTGGTGGCGGTCGCCGGATGCAGGCAGGATTTGTCGACCTCGGCGAATGAGGTGGCGCCCAGGAGGCCAAGGCAGCGCAGCACCTCGTCCTCGAGCAGCTCCAGCATCCGTGCGACACCGGCTTCGCCTGCCGCCGCCAGCGCCCAGCACTGCAGCCGGCCGATGCCGACGAGGTCCGCGCCCGCCGCGATCGCCTTGACGATATCGGTGCCGCGGCCGAAGCCGCCGTCGACCATGATCTTGGCGCGGCCCTTCACGGCATCGACAATCTCGGGCAGCACATGCATGGCGCCGCGGCCGTGGTCGAGCTGGCGGCCGCCATGGTTGGAGACGTAAATCCACTCAACGCCGTGATCGAGCGCGATCAGCGCGTCCTCTGCCGTGGCAATGCCCTTGAGGATCAGCGGTATTTTGAACTTGTCCTTGATCATCTTCACGGTCCGCCACTCCAGGCCCTTCTGGAAATCGCCGCCGGTGGCGCGCAGACGGCTCTCGCGAACGTAGCGCTTGGCGATGTCGCGTTCACGACGGCTGTAATGGGCGGTGTCGACGGTCAGGCAGAAGGCGGCATAGGCGTTCTTCTCGGCCCGGCTGACGACATCGGCGACGAAGGCATCGTCGCCGCGGACATAAAGCTGATAGAGACGCAGCGCGTCGGGCGCGGCTTCGGCGGTCTTCTCCAGTCCTGGCTCGGACACCGAGCTCAGCATGTGCGCCGCACCGAAAGTGCCGGCGGCGCGTGCCACGCTTGCCGCGCCATCCGGATCGAAGATCTCGAGGGCGCCGACCGGGGCGAGCACCACCGGCAGGCGCATCCTACGGCCGAATTGATTGACCCCTCCGTCGACCTTGCGGACATCGCGCAGCACGCGCGGGCGGAAGGCGATCTCGTCCAGCGCCATGCGGTTGCGGCGCATCGTGGTCTCGGTCTCGGCCGCGCCGACGATGTAGTCCCAGGCATTCTGGTTCAGGTTGGCGCGCGCTTTGCGGATGAATTCGTGCAGGTTCTGGAACGTCTCGTTGCTGGCGCCGAGTTCGACGTTCCTTTCAGGCCGGATGCGGGGCGCTTCGTTCATTGTTGTCCTCCCGAGAATTTGAAGTCTTATCGCCATCGCCTATCGCGTCCGGCCCTCGAAAACCATTCTAAAATCGCATAGCTGCGAGGCATGGTCGGCCCGACCGGTTTCCCGCTTTGCGCGAAACAGTTTCGGAACGTTGCCAAAAGTTTAGTCCAAGGCGAAGGGATTTCTTTGGTATACCCGCCAGCGTGGCATCCCGGCCTTGAAGAAACCGGAATGGTATTGTGAGAAGCGGGCTGGACCGCCATTTCTATGGCGCTCCCAACCCAAAGAGAACCGCCAAGCAAAAGGCTACCTCATCCATGCGGAAAACCCTGCTGTTCCCCCTCGGCGCGCTCACCGGAGCGTGTCTGACCCTTCTGGTAGCCAGCCCGCACGGTGGAGTATGGGCGGCACGGGCGGCAGCGAGCGCGGATGATGCCTATTCCCAGCTCAATTTGTTCGGCGCGGTGTTCGAGCGGGTCAAGGCCAGCTATGTCGAGAAGCCCGACAACGCCAAGCTGATCGAGGGCGCGATCACCGGGATGGTGACCTCGCTCGATCCGCACTCGCGCTACATGAACGCCAAGGCCTGGACCGAGATGCAGGAGACCACCTCCGGCGAGTTCGGCGGGCTCGGCATCGAGGTCACGATGGAGGAGGGCCTCGTCAAGGTGGTCTCGCCGATCGACGACACGCCGGCATCCAAGGCCGGCATCATGTCCGGCGACCTCATCAGCAAGATCGACGGCGAGGCCGTGCAGGGCATGACGCTCGAACAGGCCGTCAACAAGATGAAGGGTCCTGTCGATACCAAGACCAAGCTCACCATCGTGCGCAAGGGCGCGGACGCGCCGCTCGACGTCGCGATCACGCGCGAGATCATCCATGTGCGGCCCGTGCGCTTCCACGTCGAGAACGGCGACATCGGCTATATCCGCGTCACCTCCTTCAACGAACAGACCACCGACGGCCTGAAGAAGGCGATCGCATCGATCTCCAAGCAGGTCCCGGCGGAGAAGCTCGCAGGTTACGTGATGGATCTGCGCAACAATCCGGGCGGACTGCTCGATCAGGCCGTGTCGGTGTCGAGCGCCTTCCTGCAGCGCGGCGAGGTCGTCTCGACCCGCGGCCGCAATCCGGACGAGACTCAGCGTTTCACCGCGCATGGCGGCGATCTCACCAGGGGCAAACCGCTCGTGGTCCTGATCAATGGCGGATCGGCCTCGGCCTCGGAGATCGTGGCCGGCGCGCTGCACGACCACAAGCGCGCGACGCTGATCGGCACGCGCTCGTTCGGCAAGGGCTCGGTGCAGACCATCATTCCGCTCGGCTCCGGCAACGGCGCGCTGGCGCTGACCACGGCGCGCTACTACACGCCGTCGGGCCGCTCGATCCAGGCTCAGGGCATCGCGCCCGACATCGAGATCCTCCAGGACGTGCCGCCTGAGCTGAAGGGCCGGATGGACACCATGGCGGAATCCCAGATGCGCGGCCATCTGTCGGCTCCCGACGGCACCGAGCAGACCGGATCGCAGTCCTATGTCCCGCCGGAAGAGAAGGACGACAAGGCCCTGCATGCGGCCTACGACTTCCTCCACGGCGTGACCGCGAATGCCGTCGCCTCGAAGCCCGCGTCGAAGGCCTCGGTGCCGAACTAGACCTTACGACCTCCAGGCATGAATCGCCCGGGAGCGGATGACCGCTTCCGGGCGAATGCTTTTTTAGGGGCGCTCTCGGAGTCATCCCCTCCATCGCGGCGGAAGGCCTAACCGGCCTCGCGGCGGCGGCTCTCGCTGTCTTCGCGCCGGCTGCGATGCAGCGCGAACAGCTCCAGCATCTTGTCAGCTGGCCTGGCGGCGCTGAACAGATAGCCCTGCATCTCGGAACAGCCGAGCGCGCGAAGCAGGCGCTGCTGCTCCTCGGTCTCGACGCCCTCGGCCGTGGTGGTCATGCGGCGGGCGGCCGCCAGGTTGACGACGGCCTGAACGATGCTGGCGGACCCGTCGGGGCGGGCGATGTCGTCGACGAAACAGCGGTCGATCTTGATCTTGTCGAAGGGGAAGCGGTGCAGATAGCTCAGGGATGAGTAGCCGGTGCCGAAATCGTCGAGCGCGATGCGCACGCCGATGGCACGGAGCTGGTGCAGGATCGCGAGCGCGGCATCATCGTCGCGGATCAGGACCGCCTCGGTGATCTCGAGCTCGAGCCGGCTCGCCGGCAGGTTCGACGCGGCGAGCGCCGCCATGATCTTCAGCGCCAGCGTGCCGCTCTTGAACTGCACCGGCGAGACGTTGACGGCGAGGCGGATGTCGTCGGGCCAGGCGGCTGCGTCCCGGCAGGCAGTTGCCAGCACCCATTCGCCGATCTCGTTGATCAGGCCGGTGTCTTCGGCGATCGGGATGAACTCCGCCGGCGAGACCATGCCTCGCTCGGGATGGCGCCAGCGCACCAATGCCTCGCAGCCGGTGATGCGGTTGTCCTTCAGGCTGAGGCACGGCTGGTAATAGACCTCGAGCCCGCCTTCGAACCCCCCTTGGGCGATGGCGTGGCGCAGGTCGCTCTCGAGCTGGCGGCGCTCGCGGACCCTGGCGTCCATCTCCGGCTCGAAGAAGCGGTAGGTGCGGCGTCCGGCGGCCTTGGCCGCGTACATCGCCATGTCCGCGTTCTTGAGGATCTGGTCCAGCACCGTGCCGTGTTCCGGCGCAAGCGCAATGCCGATACTGGCATCGGTGGTGAGATGATGGCCCATGCAATCGAACGGCGTGCGGATGGCGTCGAAGACCCGAGCGACGAGCTCGTTGACTTGGTCCAGCGACGTCACCGCGCTCTGTACGATGGCGAATTCGTCGCCGCCGAGTCGCGCCACAAAGTCCGCCGGCCCTGCACAGCGGTGGAGGCTCGCGGCTACCGATTTCAACAGCTCGTCGCCGACGAGATGGCCGAGCGCGTCGTTGACGCCCTTGAACTCGTCGATGTCGATGTAATGCACCGCGATCTGTTCGCCGTCGCCGACCGCGGCCAGCGCTTCGCGCAGATGCTCGTGGAACATGGTGCGGTTGGGCAGGTCGGTCAGCGCATCGTAATGGGCGAGGTGGGTGATGCGCTCCTCGATACGACGTCGCTCCGTGATGTCCTCATGGGTCGCGACCCAGCCGCCATCCGCGAGCGGTTCGTTGAGGACGTGGATCGAGCGGCCGTCGGAGGTATCGACCACCATGGAATTGCGCACATGGATGTCCTTCAGCACGAGCCCGACGTAAGCGTCGACGTCGCCGGTGAACGAGCCGGTCGCCTTGCGATGGGCGATGATGTCGTGGAAGCTGGAGCCGGGCTTCACGACCTCGGCCGACAACCCGTACATTTCGATGTAGCGCTGGTTGCAGACCACGAGCCGCTGCTCGGCGTCGAACAGCAAGAGGCCCTGCGTCATGTTGTTGACGGCGCGGTCGAGCCGCTGCTTCTCCAGAGTCAGCCGTTCCCGCGAAAGGCGGTGCTGCTCCAGCAGCTTGCGCACGATCGCAATCAGCACGCCTGCGATGGCGAGCGCGGAAGAGACGGCGACCGAGATCAGGATTCCGATCTGCTCGCGCCAGTCCGCCAGGGCCGCCGCCCGCGTCGTGGAGGCCATCATCAGGATAGGGAAGTGCGGCAGGGCACGCGCGGAGATCAGCCGGTCCTCGCCGTCGACGGGGCTCGTGAAACGGCCGGCGAAGTGATCGAGGCCGAAAACCCTCTGATTGGCGAACGAACCGGTCTTGAAATTGCGTCCCATCAATTCGCTGGAATGGGGATAACGGGCGAGCAGCGTGCCGTCGCGATGCAGCATCGAGATCGTCGCGCCTTCGCCGAGCACGACGGAGGCGAAGAATTTTTCAAAGTTGGCGGGCTCGATCCCACGTCCGACGACACCGAGGAACTCGCCGCTTGGCCCGACGATCTTCCGGGCCACAAGGATCGTCCATGCGCCGGAGACGCGGCTATGCAGCGGCTCGATCAGGACATCCGGTGAATAGGGATCGTATTTGAAGGTGCGGAAGTAGGCGCGATCGGCAACGTTCACTCTTGGAGCCGGCCATGCCCTCGACGTATTGATCAGATTGCCTTCGGCATCGACGACGTTGACGCCTCCGATGTAGGGCAGCGCCTCGATCTTCGACCGCAGCATCTGGTGGACGTCCTCGCCCGAGAGGCGCTTGCGATAATCTTCCCCGGTCATGATTCCGCTCGAGCGGACGTGGTCGACGAAATCCTTCTGGATGACCGCGAAATCCTGCAATTGCTGATCGAAATGGTGAGCGAGCAGCAGCACGGTGTTTTCCAGCTCGCGGCCGGAGTTGCGCAGCGCCCGCTCGCGGAAATTCTGCGCCATCAGGACCGAGCCTATGGCGATGGCCGCGATCAGCAGCGTGCCGCCCACCACCAGCCAGCGGATCGGTCCGCCGCGCACGAAGGCCTGGTCAAAGAGGCGACTGCCGAGTTTCGTCATCATGCTGGATCATTGCCGGGCACACCTCAGGATCAATTCTTGACCCCGGAAACACCCGTTGGTTTACGGAAACGGTGTGGAGGTAAAGTTAGGAAGCGCGGTTAACGCAACATGAAGGGCCGCGCACAAATGCAATTGATGCGTGCCGCGCGAGAGGCCGTTCGCCGAAGCAAGCGCGTCTCAGGCGCTGTAGTGGCCGGACTTGCCGCCGAGCTTCTCGACCAGGTGGATGCCTTCGATGCGCACGCCGCGCTCGACCGCCTTGATCATGTCGTAGATGGTGAGGCAGGCGATCGAGACGGCCGTGAGGGCCTCCATCTCGACGCCGGTCGGGCCCGTCACCTTCACGCTGGCCCGAACGAGGCAGCCCGGCAATTTCGCGTCAGGCTCGATGTCGACCGTCACCTTCGACAGCGCGAGCGGATGGCAGAGCGGGATCAGCTCCGATGTCCGCTTGGCGGCCATGATGCCGGCGATGCGCGCGGTGCCGAGCACGTCGCCTTTCTTGGCGTTGCCGGACACGATCAGGTCGAGCGTCGCCCTGGTCATGATGACGCGGCCTTCCGCGACAGCAAGCCGCTCGGTCGCGGGCTTGTCCGAGACGTCGACCATCCGCGCCTCGCCGGAAGCGCCGATATGGGTGAGGGCGGGGCCGGACTTGGATTTGGCTGGCTTCGTCTTGGCCGGCTTCGTCTTGGCTGGCTTGCGCGCCATATCAGCGCGTGCCTGTCGTGTTGCGCGCGAGCAGCGCGCGTGTCGCCGCAGTGACGTCGGCCTGCCGCATCAGGCTTTCACCGACGAGGAACGTCGATATGCCGGCGCGCTCGAGCCGGGCGAGATCTTCTGGCGTGAAGATGCCGCTCTCGCCGACCATCAGCCGGTCCTGAGGGATCAGCGGCGCCAGCGCCTCGCTGGTCGCAAGCGTCGTCTCGAAGGTGCGCAGGTTGCGGTTGTTGACGCCGATCATGGGCGACCGCAGCTTCAGCGCCCGTTCGAGCTCGGCGCGGTCATGGATCTCGATCAGCACGTCCATGCCATAGGCGATGGCGGCGTCTTCGATATCCCTCGCGGCGGCATCGTCGAGCGCCGCCATGATGATCAGGATGCAGTCGGCGCCGTGCGCGCGCGCTTCGACCACTTGATACGTGTCGAACATGAAATCCTTGCGCAGCACCGGCAGCGACGTTGCCGCGCGCGCCGCCACCAAGAAGTCGAGATGGCCCTGGAACGAGGGCGTGTCCGTCAACACCGACAGGCACGCCGCGCCGCCCGCCTCATAGGCTTTTGCGAGTGCCGGCGGGTCGAAATCGGCGCGGATGAGACCCTTGGAGGGCGAGGCCTTCTTGATCTCGGCGATCAGCGCGTAGTCGCCACTGGCAAGCTTGCTCTTGATCGCACGCAGGAAACCACGGGGCGCGGAAGCGGCCTTGGCTTGCGCCTCCACCGCCGACAAGGGCCGCGTACGCTTCGCCGCCGCGATCTCCTCGCGCTTATAGGTCTCGATCTTGGCCAGAATGTCGGACATGCGCAATTCAGCTGTTGGAGATTGTGACCAGGTGCTTCAGCTTCGCGTTGGCCGCGCCGCTGTCGATCGAGCGGGCGCCGATCGCGACGCCTTCCTTGAGGTCCTTGGCGCGGCCCGCCACGATCAGCGCTGCGGCGGCGTTGATCAGCGCCACGTCGCGATAGGGACTCGGCTTGCCGTCGAGCACGCTTTGCAGCGCGATCGCATTGGCATCGGCGTCACCGCCCCGGAGCGCGCCGGCCTCGCAAAGCGACAGTCCGGCCTCCTCAGGCGTCACCTCGAAATTCCGGATCTCGCCATTGTGGAGCGCGGAGACGAAGGTCGGGCCGGTGAGGGTGATCTCGTCGAGGCCATCGGAGCCGTGCACGACCCAGGCGGATTCCGAGCCGAGGTTCTTCAGCACCTGTGCGAGCGGCTGGACCCATTGCCTCGAGAACACGCCGACCATCTGCCGCTTCACGCCGGCCGGGTTGGACAGGGGGCCGAGCAGGTTGAAGATCGTGCGCGTGGCAAGCTCGACCCGGGTCGGGCCGACGTTCTTCATGGCGGGATGATGGGCGGGAGCAAACATGAAGCCGATGCCGCATTCGCGCACGCAGCGCCCGACCTGCTCCGGCTTCAGGTCGATCTTCACCCCGAGCGAGGCCAGCACGTCGGCGGCGCCCGAGCGCGACGACAGTGCGCGGTTGCCGTGCTTGGCGACCGGCACACCGGCGCCCGAGACGATGAAGGACGCGCAGGTCGAGACGTTGACCGAGCCGGAGCCGTCGCCGCCGGTGCCGACGATGTCGACGGCGTCAGGCGGCGCTGTCACGGTCAGCATCTTCGAGCGCATCGCGGAAACGGCGCCAGTGATCTCGTCCACGGTCTCGCCGCGCACGCGCAGCGCCATCAACAGTCCGCCCATCTGCGAGGGCGTGGCCTCGCCCGACATCATGGCGTCGAAGGCGGAAGCGGCTTCATCACGCGACAGGCTGGCGCCGGTCGCCACTTTTCCAATGATCGATTTCAGGTCGTCCATCGCGTGCTTTCAACTCACTGGTTCGCGCCGGTCACCTGCGCGAAGGCGGCCTGATTAATGGTGGTCCCGATGTCGGTTTCAAGCTTGTTGACGTAGGAGGCGACCTGCTCCTCGGTCTGGGCCCGGTCGAGGCTCTCCTTCAGCTGCTTGACCGCGTCGGAGGCGAAGTCGACCGCGGGATCCACAATGTCGGTGACGCGGAAGACGATCACCTCGCTGCCGCCGCTCACGGCCGTCTGTCCGACGCCGTCCTTGGCGGTGCGGAAGGCGGCCGACACGACGGTGGCGGGCACGCCGGCGGGCGAGTCATCGCGCTTGAAGCCGGCTGCGGTCTCCACCTTGGCGCCGACAGCGGCGGCCTCGTCGGCGAGCTTGCCGCCTGCTTCGAGCTTCTGCACCATCTCGGTCGCCTTGGCCTTCAGCTTGGCCGCAATCTGGTCCTGGCGCCAGCGCGCCTCGACCTGATCACGGACCTCGTCGAGATTGCGGTCGCGCGAGGGCGTGATGGCGAGCACGTCGTACCAGACATAGCCGCCCTTGAACGAGATTGCGTCGTTGTCGACCCCGACGTCGGTATTGAAGGCCTGCGACACCACGTCGAGACCCTGCGGGATATTGGCGACCGGCTGGCCGTTCGGGGCGCGGCCGGAACGGTCGACGGCGTCGATGGTCACGGCGGTGAGGCCGAGCTTCTGCGCCGCGTCGATCACGCTGGAGCCGCCGCCGCGCTCGTCTTCCATCTTGTCGCGGAGATCGGCGACCTTGACGCGCGCGCGCTCGGTCGCGATCTCGCGCTTGATGTCGCCGGCAAGGCTGGCGTAGTCCGCCTCTTTGCCCGGCTCGATCTTGTCGACCCTGACGATGGAGGTGCCGAGAGCGCCCTTGATCGGCTGGCTGATCTCACCGACGGGAAGTGCGAAGGCGGCGTCGCCGACCGCGGGATCGAGCGACGACTTGGTCACGAGCCCAAGGTCGACGTCGGAGGCACTCAGCCCGCGCTCCTTGCCGAGATCCTCGAACGACAGCCCGCCGGCGAGCCGCTCGCGTGCGGCTTGCGCTTCGGCGACGTTCGGAAACACGATCTGCTGGATCTGACGCTTCTCCGGCGTGCCGAGCCGGTCCTTGCGCTGCTCGAACACCTTCTTGGCGTCCTCGTCGGAGACCTCGGTCCATTTGCCGATCTCCTCCGGCGAGACCACGACGAAGGCGATCTTGCGGTATTCGGGCGCGCGGAACTGGACCTTGTGATCCTCGAAATAGGTGGCGAGGGCCTCAGGAGAGGGCGCGTCGATCTGGCCGGCTTGAGCTGAGTCGAGCTTGACGAATTCAATGGCGCGCTGCTGGTTCTGGTAGCGCGTCAGTACGTCGATCATGGTCTTCGGCGGCTCGATGCCAGCGCCGATCGTGCCGGTGATCTGGCGGCGCAGCGACACCTTGCGCTGCTCGGCGACATAGCGCTGCTCGGTATAGCCGAAATTGCGGATCACGGCCTGGAAGCGGTTCGCATCGAAATTGCCGCCGACGCCCTTGAAGTTGGGATCGTTCAAGATGACCTGGCGGATCTGGTCGTCGGTCTGGCCGAGCCCGAGCCGTCGCGCCTCTTCGTCGAGGGCGGCCTCCGCGATGGTCTGCTGGAGCACCTGGCGATCGAGGCCGAAGGCGCGGGCCTGGTCGGGCGTCAACGGACGGCCGAACTGGCGGCTGATCTGCTGCAGGCGGTCGGTGTAGATCTGGCGGAACTCGTTAAGCGAAATCTCGGTGCTGCCGACCTTGGCCACCGTGGACTGTCCAAAGCCCTTGAAGATGTCGGCGATGCCCCAAATGCCGAAACTGACGATCAACACGCCCATTACCACGGCCATAATGGTCTTGCCGAGCCAGTTTGATGAGGCCTTGCGCATTCCTCGAAGCATTTGGTCCAACTTGTTTGGTCAGGAGGGGAACGGAGCGCGTCTTAATGCAGATTCCGCAAAAGCGCGTCACCAAATTGATCAATCATCATAAAGTGGCGGCTTTCCCCCCGCAACCTCACGTCTCGCCGCCTCTCAAGACTGCGGTTAAAGGCCCCAAGGCGTTTTCCAGCGAAGTGGACCCGGTTCGCTTCAAGAAAACGCGTCAAAACAAGAATCTGGAACTGCCGCGACAGCTCTGCTAGCGCATCCACAAACCTCTTTTTGCTGGACCTTGGACATGACCGACACCATCCGACCGCTGATCGCGGGCAACTGGAAAATGAATGGCCTGAAGGCCCAGGCTGCCGAATTCGACGCCATGCTCAACGGTGCGGCAGAAGTGGCCGGCAAGGCCGACCTGCTTGTTTGCCCCCCGGCGACCCTGGTCGCCGCCTTCGCCGACAAGGTGCGGGGCAAGAAGGTCGCGGTAGGAGCCCAGGACTGCCATCCCAAGGCCTCCGGCGCCCATACCGGCGATGTCGCCGCCGAAATGCTGGTGGATGCGGGTGCCACCGCCATCATCGTCGGCCATTCCGAGCGCCGCGCCGACCACGGCGAGGGCGATGCTCTGGTCCGCCAGAAGGCCGAGGCCGCCTGGCGCGCCGGGGCGACGGCGATCGTCTGCATCGGCGAGACGCAGGGCCAGCGCGATGCCGGGCAAACCCTGGACGTCCTGCGTGGCCAGCTCGACGGCTCACTGCCAGACGGATCCACCGCAGCAAATCTGGTCGTGGCCTACGAGCCGGTCTGGGCGATCGGCACCGGGCTGACGCCGACAGCCAAGGATGTCGAGCAGATTCATGGCTTTATCCGGGAACTCCTGATCTCCCGGTTCAAAGACGAAGGTGCCAGAATGCGCATCCTCTACGGCGGATCGGTGAAGCCCTCGAATGCGGCCGAGCTGATGGCGGTGAAAAACGTCGACGGTGCGCTGGTCGGCGGCGCCAGCCTGAAAGCGGCCGATTTCCTTGCGATCGCCAAAGGCTGTCCTAACTAACTAAGCGCTGCCCCAGCTCGTTCAAACCCTTGGTTCGGATCCGATCGGGGGTGGCAATACCCCTCCCGATCGTGTAACACCGCGCAACTTCAGGAAAACCCGCGAAGCGCGATCGGCCGCCGTCAGGCGCCGTCCGCTTGTGAAGGATACTATGCAGACCGTTGTCATCGTCATCCACCTCATGATCGTTGCCGTCATGATCGGCACCGTCCTGCTCCAGAAGTCGGAAGGCGGCGGGCTCGGCATGGGCGGAGGCGCCGGCTTCATGTCGAGCCGTGGCACTGCGAATCTTCTGACGCGGACCACCGCGATCCTGGCCGTCGGCTTCTTCCTCACCAGCCTGTTCCTGTCCTGGTACGCCGGCTACGACCGCAAGCCGTCATCGATCATCGGCCAGCCGTCGCAGACCCAGCCGGCCGGCGGATCGCCGATCGCGCCGCCGACCTCGGGCGGCATCCTGGACTCGCTGAAGAAGGCCGACGAGCAGCAGCAAAACCAGGCGCCATCAGGTCCGCAGGTACCGCGCTCGCAATAAAGCAGGGGGGCCATGCAGGCCGGCTGCTACCGTCCTGCATCAACAATCCCCATCAAGGCACTGTCACCACTCTTAGTTCTGGCTCACCCACAGGCCCGCAAAATCTTTGGGGCGGAATACGAATCGCTTTGGCGAATCGAATTCGAGGGATTAGAGGTTAAGTCCCATGGCGCGGTACATATTCATCACCGGCGGCGTGGTTTCTTCGCTCGGCAAGGGTTTGGCTTCAGCGGCACTCGGTGCCCTGTTGCAGGCCCGGGGCTACAAGGTCCGCCTCCGCAAGCTCGACCCCTATCTCAACCTCGATCCCGGAACGATGTCGCCGTACCAGCACGGCGAAGTGTTCGTGACCGATGACGGCGCGGAGACCGATCTCGATCTCGGTCACTACGAGCGCTTCACCGGGCGGCCGGCGACCAAGGCCGACAACATCACGACGGGGCGCATCTACCAGGACATCATCTCCAAGGAGCGCCGCGGAGACTATCTCGGCGCGACCATCCAGGTGGTTCCGCACGTCACCAACGCCATCAAGGAATTCGTCCTCGACGGCAATGACGACTACGACTTCGTGCTGGTCGAGATCGGCGGCACCGTCGGCGACATCGAGGGGCTGCCGTTCTTCGAGGCGATCCGCCAGCTGAAGAACGAGCTGCCGCGCGATCACGCCGTCTATATCCACCTCACGCTGCTGCCCTATATCCCGAGCGCCGGTGAGCTGAAGACCAAGCCGACGCAGCACTCGGTGAAGGAGCTGCGCTCGATTGGCATCCAGCCGGACATCCTGCTCTGCCGCACCGACCGCGAGATCCCGAAGGAAGAGCGGCGCAAGCTCGGGCTGTTCTGCAACGTGCGCGAAAGCGCCGTGATCGAGGCGCGCGACGCAGACAGCATTTACGCCGTACCCGAGGCCTATCACAACGCAGGCCTCGACGACGAAGTGCTCGCCGCCTTCGGTATCGAATCGCGGATCCCGCCTGTGCTCAAGAGCTGGCAGCAGATCAACGAACGCATCCGCAATCCCGAGGGCGACGTCACCATCGCCATCGTCGGCAAATATACCGGCATGAAGGATGCGTATAAGTCGCTGATCGAGGCGCTCTCGCATGGCGGTATCGCCAACAAGGTCAAGGTCAATCTCGACTGGATCGAGAGCGAGATCTTCGAGAAGGAGGATCCGGCGCCGTTCCTCGAGCACGTCAACGGCATCCTGGTGCCCGGCGGTTTCGGCCAGCGCGGCGCGGAAGGAAAGATCAAGGCGGCGCAGTTCGCGCGCGAGCGCGACGTTCCCTATTTCGGCATCTGCTTCGGCATGCAGATGGCGGTGATCGAAGCCGCGCGAAACCTCGTCGGCATCGAGAATGCCAACTCCACCGAATTCGGTCCGACCGAGGAGCCGCTGGTCGGCCTGATGACGGAATGGCTGCGCGGCAACGAGCTCGAGAAGCGCTCGCAAGTCGGCGACCTCGGCGGCACGATGAGGTTGGGCGCCTATCCCGCGACCCTGAACCGCGGCAGCCGCGTCTCGCAGGTCTATGGCGGCGCGACCGAAATCTCCGAGCGTCACCGCCATCGCTACGAGGTCAACACCGCCTACAAGGATCGCCTCGAGCAGCACGGCCTGAAATTCTCAGGGCTCTCGCCCGACGGCGTGCTGCCTGAAATCGTCGAGTACGAGGATCATCCCTGGTTCATCGGCGTCCAGTTCCACCCCGAGCTGAAGTCGCGCCCGTTCGAGCCGCATCCGCTGTTTGCCTCGTTCATCGAGGCGGCGGCGAAGCAGAGCCGGCTGGTGTAGCGCGCTCTGGGCCTTTGACGATCGCGCCGTTTGTTGCGACAACTCCCTGCCGCAAGAACAACAATGCAGGGAGTGAACTCCGATGATCTACGAAATGCGTCAGTATCGCTGCGTGCCCGGCCGTCTGCCGGCGCTGCTGAAGCGCTTTGACACGGTCACGCTGAAGATCTGGGAGAAGCACGGCATCAAGCAGGCCGGCTTCTTCACGACGCTGATCGGTGAATCCAACCAGGAGCTCACCTATTTCCTGGCGTGGGAGTCGCTCGCCGAGCGCGAGAAGAAGTGGGGCGCGTTCATGACCGATCCGGACTGGCTCGAGGCGCGCGCCAAGTCGGAAGCGGACGGCCAGATCGTCGCCAACATCGTCAGCCAGATCCTGGCGCCGACCGCCTTCTCCTCGGTTAAGTAGCGCTGCCTGCCGCAGCGGAGAACCCTGGCGCAACCCTGATATTCGAACGGCCCGGGCGGAAGAGGGTTGATCCGACCCTCATCACGGCTATGGTCGCGCCGAAACGAGGGATTTGCCTTGAGCTCTTCGAATTCAGCGGCGCCGGTCGTCACCATTGGCTCGGTCAAGTTCGGCAACGATCTGCCGATCTCGATCATTGCTGGACCCTGCCAGCTCGAGAGCCGCCAGCATGCGCTGGAGGTGGCCTCCGCGCTGAAGGAGATCGCCGCGCGGCTGAACATCGGCCTCGTCTACAAGACCTCCTTCGACAAGGCCAACCGCACCAGCGCGTCGGCGGCGCGCGGGCTTGGCCTCGCCCAGTCGCTGCCGATCTTCGCCGAGATCCGATCATCGCTCGGCCTGCCGGTGCTGACCGACGTGCACGAGGCCACGCAATGCGCCGCGGTGGCGCAGGCCGTGGACATCCTGCAGATCCCTGCGTTCCTGTGCCGGCAGACCGATCTCCTTCTGGCCGCGGCCGCAACCGGCAAGGTCGTCAACGTCAAGAAGGGCCAGTTCCTGGCGCCCTGGGACATGGCCAATGTCGTGAGCAAGATCACCGGCGCCAACAATCCCAACGTGCTCGTCACCGAACGCGGCGTGTCCTTCGGCTACAACACGCTGGTCTCCGACATGCGCGCACTGCCGATCCTGGCGCGCACCACCGGTGCGCCCGTGATCTTCGACGCCACCCATTCGGTGCAGCAGCCGGGCGGGAAGGGGACCTCTTCGGGCGGCGAGCGGGAATTCGTGCCGGTGCTCGCACGCGCGGCCGTTGCGGTCGGCGTTGCCGGCGTCTTCATCGAGACCCACCCTGATCCCGACCACGCGCCCTCGGACGGACCCAACATGGTGCCCCTGCGCGAGTTCGAGGCGCTGATCGCCAGACTGATGGCGTTCGACGCGCTCGCCAAAGAATCTACCAAAGCCGGCCCGCGCTGATGCAGGAAGGCGAGGCGCGGCCACACGATCACGGCTTGCCGCCAGCGCTCTATGTCATATCAGGCGCGAGCTTCGCCGCTGCACTCTCGGCACGTGCGCTCGATCCGGTGCTGCCGCACGTCGCCGAGGATTTTGGCGTCAGCATCGCCACTGCCGCGGGCTTTGCCGCGGTGTTCGCCTTTACCTTCTCGATCATCCAGCCGATCATCGGCGCCGCCGCCGATCTGTTCGGCAAGACGCGGCTGATGATCGGCTGCCTCGCGCTGCTCGGCCTTGCCAACATCCTGGGCGCGCTATCGTCCTCGTTCTCGGTTTTGTTCGCGACCCGCATTCTCGCCGGCATCGGCTCCGGCGGCGTGTTTCCGGTGGCGCTGAGCCTCACCAGCGATCTCGTCGGGCCCGACAAACGCCAGGTCGCGATCAGCCGCACGCTCGCCGGCGCCATGACCGGCAATCTGCTCGGCGCCTCGGCGTCCGGCCTGATCGGCGATTTCCTCGGCTGGCGCGGCGTGCTGGCAGTGCTCGGCGCGCTCGTGATCGTCGCCTCGATCGCCGTTGCGGCCGGCTTCCGCGGCGCCAAGGTCAAGCATACGCCGAAGACGAGCCTGTCGGCGCTGAAGGCCGGCTATCGCACCATCTTCACCAATCCGAATGCCTATGTCTGCTACTCGGCGGTGTTCATCGAAGGCTGCTGCGTGCTCGGGCTGTTTCCCTACATCGCTTCGTTCCTGTTCGAGCTCGGCCAGACCTCGCTGTCGATCGCCGGAATCGTCATCGCCGGCTTTGCCGTCGGCGGCCTGTTCTACACGCTGACGGTGTCGCGCCTGCTGCCTTGGCTGGGCGTGAAGGGTATGATGATCGCGGGCATGACGCTGGTGGCCTCGCAGCTCGTCGCCGTGGCCTTCGGCCCGCGCTGGGAAGTTCAGGCGCTGAACCTCGTCGTCATGGGCTGGGGGTTCTACATCGCGCATGGCTGTCTCCAGGTGTTTGCCAGCGAGCTCTCGGTCGAGGCGCGCGCCACCGCGCTGTCGTTGCATTCGTTCTTCTTCTTCATGGGGCAGACCGTGGGACCGCTCGCCTACGGCTTCGGCCTCCAGCACGGCGGCAAGGTGCCGACGCTGCTCGTGAGCGCCGCGATCATGGTGGTGCTGGGCCTCGTCTGCGCCCGACTGCTCAAGCAGCGCGCGCCGGCGGACGCGCGCAACTGACGGACAGCGACACGAGACTAGCTCAAGCAGTTCTTGCGATACTCGGCCGGCGTGACGTTCATGTGTCTGCGGAAAATCCGATTGAGATGGCTTTGATCGGAAAATCCGCTCAAGAGCGCAATTTCTTTCAGGGCGAGCCGATCCTTGCGCAGAAATTGGCAGGCGCGCTCCACCTTGCGGCTCAGGACGTAGGCATGCGGGCGCATGCCATAGTGCACCTGGAACTTGCGCGCGAACTGCACCGGCGAGCAGTTGCAGATATTGGCCAGTTCCTCGAGCGTGATGTTCCTGGAGATGTTCTGCTCGACATAGTCCTGGATCAGCCTTGCATGCGCTGGCCTGAAGCGCCCCTGCGAGCAGGGCAGCTTGAATTCCACCGAGGCATAGTTTCGCAAGATGTGCACGCTCGCCTGAAGTGCCAGCGCATCGTAGCAGAGCCGGCCGCCCGGACCGCCTTCGGACACCTCCTGCACCATTCGGTCGCCGATCCAGGTTAGCACCGGGTCTTCGATCTTGAGCAGATCGTGGAGCTCGACGCCTTCTGAGTCGCGGTCGAATGCCTCGCTCGCGGTCTTCGTCATCAGGCCCGGCGAGATGTAGAGATGGCTGACCTCGAGGTCATTGCTCCAGCGCCAGTTCGAAGGCTCCGCGCGTGTCAGCAGGGTTGTGACGCCGCGTCCGACGTGATCCTGCTTCCAGGCGCCGGTGACGCGGCGGTTCATCGACGTTGTGCCTTCGCGATAGACGACAATCAGGAAGTTCTCCGACGGCGGCACCCAGATGTCGGACGGCGCATAGCGGAAGACGCGCAGCCTAAAGTCAGCCTTGCCTACCGCGGAACTGTCCAGCATCAATTGGCCGGGAGCGTAGCGTGGCAGCTCCTCGACCGTGATGAATTGGCCCATCGCGTGAGACTCCTTCCCTGAATTGTAAGGCGCGTTGACCGCTTCTGCTTCTCATTGGCCGTACGGCGGAGACGAGCATAAGCCGGTTTTGCCATTTGCCAAGCGAGCCGCGTTGCCGAACTGCAGGACCGGCAAGGGAACGTGCGGCTTCGTTCAAAGGATTGTCCGATTTGTTCAAGCTCCAACCGCCGGAAGACTCGTAGCTTCCCCCGTCCCGCACTGACGGGATCAACAATGACGCGCTGCACCACCATCCGATCGCATGACGGGTGGGGAAGATCGTGCGCACTCAAAAATCACCGAGGAGGAAAGAATGGCGGAAGCCCTGACCAAGTCCAATGGAAGTAACGGTTCGCATGGAACAGCGAGGTTCGATGCCGTGGTTGTCGGAGCCGGCGTCGCCGGGCTCTATCAGCTCTATCGTCTGCGCGAGCAGGGATTGAGCGTCAGGGCGATCGACGCCGCGTCAGGCGTCGGCGGCACGTGGTATTGGAATCGATATCCCGGCGCGCGCTTCGACTCCGAGGCCTACATCTATCAGTATCTTTTCTCCGAGGAGCTCTACAAGGATTGGAGCTGGAGCGAGAAGTTTCCGGGCCAGCCCGAAATCGAACGCTGGATGAACTACGTCGCCGACCGTCTCGATCTGCGCAAGGACATCCAGTTCAGCACGGCGGTCAAGAGCGCGCATTTCAACGAGGTCACGCAGCGCTGGCTGGTCACGACCGACCGGGGCGACGTGATCGACGCCCAGTTTCTAGTCACCTGCTGCGGCATGCTGTCGGCTCCCTACGTATCCTTTCCGGGGCAGGAGACTTTCAAGGGACAGTTGTTCCATACGGCGCGCTGGCCGGAGCAGCCTGTCGACCTCGCAGGCAAGCGCGTCGGAGTCATCGGCAACGGTGCGACCGGCATCCAGGTCATCCAGACGATCGCCGGCGATGTCGGCCATCTCAAGGTGTTCATCCGCACGCCGCAATACATCATCCCGATGAAGAATCCGAAATTTGGAGCCGCGGAGGCCGAGGACTACAAGTCGAGATTCAAGTCGCTCACGGAGCGCCTGCCGCGCACCTTCACCGGCTTTGAATACGACTTCGAGCACGCCTGGGCAGACCTCACGCCGGAGCGCCGCCGGGCGGTGATCGAGGATTGCTGGAATGACGGTTCCCTGAAACTATGGATATCCTCGTTCGCCGAGCTGTTCTTCGACCCGGAGGTGAATGCCGAGATCTCGGAATTCGTGCGCGGGAAGATGCGCGAACGGCTCGGGGATCCGAAACTGTGCGATGCGTTGATTCCGGCCGAATATGGCTTCGGAACGCACCGTGTACCGCTCGAGCAGAACTTCCTCGAGGTCTTCCATCGTCCCAACGTCGAGATCGTCAGCGTCAAGAGCAATCCGATCGAACGCGTAACGCCGCAGGGCATTCAGACCGCTGACGGTACGGTCCATGAGCTGGATGTCATTGTCCTTGCAACCGGCTTCGACGCCGGCACCGGTGCCTTGACGCGCATCGATATCAGGGGGCGCGACGGTCGATCGCTGAGGGAGGACTGGGGCAGGGACATCCGCACCACGATGGGCCTGCAGGTTCATGGCTATCCCAACCTGTTCACGACCGCCGTTCCGCTCGCTCCGTCGGCCGCGCTGTGCAACATGACCACGTGCCTGCAGCAGCAGGTCGAATGGATCGATGACTGCATCAGGTACATGCGCAGCAAGGATCTGAAGGTGGTCGAGCCGACAAAGGACGCCCAGGACAGCTGGGTGGCCCATCACGACGAGATCGCGAACGCGACGCTGATCGCGAAGACCAATTCCTGGTACCTGGGCTCGAACGTCGAAGGCAAGCCGCGCCGTGTCCTGTCGTATTGCGGCGGCGTCGGCGCGTATCGGCAGAAGTGCGACGAGGTCGCGGTGAATGGTTACGAGGGCTTCGTGATGCAATGAGCGCTCGCGGCGCGAGCGTCGACCACATCAATCAATCCAGCACGGGAGGACGATCATGATCATGAATTTTGGCGCGACGGCAGATGCCGTTCTCGACGGCGTCGTCACGTCCACGCCGCGCGTGCCCGGCGTTGTCGCGATGGTGACGGACCGCCGGCGCAACATCTATGAGGGCGCAGCCGGCAAACGCCATCTCGATCAGCCGGCGGACATGACCACCGACAGCGTCTTTGCCCTTTTCTCCACGACCAAGGCGATTACCGGCACGGCCGTTCTGCAACTCGTCGAGGAGGGCAAGCTCGATCTTGATGCACCCGCGAAGCGCTATGCGAACGAGATCGGAAAGCTGCAGGTGATCGAGGGCTTCGATGCAGCGGGCGAGCCGATCCTGCGTGCACCGAAGCGCGATATCACCACGCGCATGCTGATGACCCACACGGCGGGCCTGAGCTACGATTTCATCAACCACACCTATAACCGACTGGCCCAGGAGAAGGGTCAGCCCAGCGTGATCACCGCGACCAAGGCCTGCTTGATGACCCCGCTGCTGTTCGATCCCGGTGAGCGCTGGGACTATGGGACAAATCTCGACTGGTGCGGCCAGATCGTCGAGGCCATCACGGGCAAGCGACTCGGTGAAGTCTTCAAGACGCGCATCTTCGAACCGCTCGGGATCAAGGACATGACCTTCGAGCTGACCGACGCGATGCGCCGGAAACTGGCCGGCATCCACGCGCGAAACGCCGACGGGTCGCTGACGCCGATGGATTTCGAGCTTCCGGCAAAGCCCGAAGTCCATATGGGCGGCCACGGCCTGTACGGCACGGTCGGCGACTACATGCGTTTCATCCGCATGTGGCTGAATGACGGGGCTGGCGAGCACGGCCGCGTGCTGAAAGCCGAAACCGTGCGGATGGCGGAAAAGAACCATATGGGCGACAAGAAGGTAACGCCGATCACAGGCGTCATCCCGTCGCTTTGCAACGACGCGGAATTCTTTCCGGGTCAATCCAAATCCTGGGCGCTGAGCTTCATGGTCAACGACGAGGAAGCCCCGACGGGACGTCCCGCCGGCGCGCTGGGCTGGGCCGGGCTCGCCAACCTGTTCTACTGGATCGATCGGCAGAACAACGTCGGCGGGTTCTGGGCCACCCAGATTCTGCCCTTCGGCGATCCGACATCGTTCATCGGCTATATGAACTTCGAGACGGCGTTCTACCAGAGCCTGAGGCAGCGCTTGGCAAGCTAGGACCATGATGCGAGGGTGGCCTCGTCGCTGTCGACCGAGGCCATTCTCTCTCGATCGTCAAACGTGACCGAGCAATGCCCTAGCCCCGCCCGCGATACGGCGCGACGCCTTGCTCGGGCACCCACAGGCCCTTCGGCACGCGCCCGGTCTGCCAGAACACGTCGATCGGAATCCCGCCGCGCGGATACCAGTAGCCTCCGATGCGCAGCCATTTCGGCTTGATCTCGCTGGCGATACGCTTGCCGATCATCACGGTGCAGTCCTCGTGGAAGGCGCCGTGATTGCGGAAGCTGGCGATGTAGAGCTTGAGGGACTTCGACTCCAGCAGCCACGCACCCGGCGCGTAGTCGATCATCAGATGCGCGAAGTCAGGCTGGCCCGTGACCGGGCAGAGCGAGGTGAATTCCGGCACGGTGAAGCGCACCAGGTAATCGGTGCCCTTTTGCGGATTGGGCACGCGGTCGAGCTGGGCTTGTTCCGGTGTATGCGGCCACTCGACCGCCCGGCCGAGCTGGAGGGGTTTCTTCGCCATCGTCGTCACATCCTGTTTCGGGTGCCGGGATGGACGCAAATGCCGCTGCCGTCAACCGCTCGCGATCGTCTGGATCATGACGATCCGGTCGTTGCCGGACTCGCAGCCCCAGAGTTCGCCCGGCCTGCCATCGAGCTGGCGCACATTGGCGTTGGCCTTGTCGCTGACGAACACGTTGAACCGCTCGGTGGTGGGATCGAAGCGCACGATGGCGTTGGCGGAGAAATCCGTGAGCCAGACCTTGTCCTTGTCGTCGACGTAGACGGCGTAGGCGCGGGGGCGTTCGCCCGGCAGCTTCCACGTCTTCCAGGATCGGTCAGCGGGATCGTGCACCGAGACATGGCCGCTGTTCCACTCGCTGACCCAGATCCGCCCCTTCGAATCCGACCAGACGCGCCGCGAGCCCTGGTTCGGCGTCGGCGGCTCGACCACGGTCGCATTGCCGCTCGCGAGGTCGATCCTCGCGATGTGGCTGCCAGCGAGGGAGGCGTACCAGACCTCGCCTTTGGGCGTAACCGTGATGCCGTAGGGACCGATGCCCTTCGGCGCCTTGAACACATTCATTTCGCCAGTCTTCGGCGCGAGCCGGCCGTAATAGCCGGACTGGCCGGTGAACCAATAGGTGCCTTCCTTGTCGAACACGCCAGTGTTGAGATTGGCGTAGGCGAGCTTTTCCGGCAGGCGGAACAGCGTGACCTTGAGATCGCCGGGGTCGACCCGCGCGATCGCGTTCTGGCCGCCCTCGGTGATCCAGGGCGCTCCATCGGGGCCGATGGTCACGCCATGCGGCGCTGCACCCTGGCCGAGGCTCACCGTCTTGAAACTGCCATCCCGGGGATCGAGCCTGCCGAGCAGGCCCTTGCCCTGCGCCGTGAACCAAATCGCGCCGTCAGGAGCGGGCGTGAGATCGTGCAGGCCGACGCCCGGGCTGGCCGGATAGTATTTTGTCCGGAATGGGGCGTCCTGCGCAAACCCTGGGCGGGCGGTGAGCAGCGCGGCGCTCGAAGCAAGAAACTGGCGGCGATTCATGGCGTTACCCCGACTGTTTCAGATTGAGGTTGGGCACGCGGACCAGATGCAGTCGAGCTTAATCTCAGGCGCTTCACGCGTCAGTCGAAGCGGCTCTTCCAAGCGTTCACATTTGCTTGCGGCCCGTGTAAGACCCCCGGCACCGATCAGCCCTAACGAACGGAAGTGAACATCATGACCGCCATCATCGACATCATCGGCCGCGAAATCCTCGATAGCCGGGGCAATCCCACCGTCGAGGTCGATGTCGTGCTGGAGGACGGCGCGCTCGGTCGTGCCGCGGTGCCGTCGGGCGCCTCCACCGGCGCCCATGAGGCCGTGGAACTGCGCGACGGCGACAAGGCCCGCTATCTCGGCAAGGGCGTCTCCAAGGCGGTCGGCGCCGTCAACGGCGAGATCTTCGAGGCCCTGAGCGGCCTCGATGTCGAGCAGCAGGCCCAGCTCGACCAGATCATGATCGATCTCGACGGCACACCGAACAAGAGCCGGCTGGGCGCCAACGCCATCCTCGGCGTCTCGCTCGCCTGCGCCAAGGCTGCCGCGAACTCGCTGGACATGCCGCTCTACCGTTACGTCGGCGGCACCTCGGCGCGCCTTTTGCCGGTGCCGATGATGAACATTATCAACGGCGGCGTGCATGCCGACAACCCGATCGACTTCCAGGAGTTCATGATCCTCCCGGTCGGCGCGTCGAGCTTTGCCGAGGGCCTGCGCTACGGCGCTGAGGTGTTCCACACGCTGAAGTCGGAGCTCAAGAAAGCCGGCCACAACACCAATGTCGGCGACGAGGGCGGCTTTGCGCCGAACCTGCCGTCCGCGGACGCCGCGCTCGACTTCGTCATGAACGCGATCGGCAAGGCCGGCTTGAAGGCGGGCACCGACATCGTGCTCGGCCTCGACTGCGCCTCGACCGAGTTTTTCAAGGACGGCAAATACGTCTATGAAGGCGAGGGCAAGACCCGCTCGATCTCCGAGCAGGCGAAGTATCTTGCAGACCTGGTCTCGCGCTATCCGATTGTGACCATCGAGGACGGCATGTCGGAAGACGACATGGACGGCTGGAAGGAGCTCACCGACCTCATCGGCAGGAAGTGCCAGCTGGTCGGCGACGACCTCTTCGTCACCAACGTCAAGCGCCTCGCCGAAGGCATCAAGGCCGGCCGCGCCAACTCGATCCTGATCAAGGTCAACCAGATCGGCACGCTGACCGAGACGCTGGCCGCCGTCGAAATGGCGCACAAGGCCGGCTACACCTCGGTGATGTCGCACCGCTCCGGCGAGACCGAGGATTCCACCATCGCCGACCTCGCGGTCGCCACCAACTGCGGCCAGATCAAGACCGGCTCCCTTGCGCGGTCCGACCGCACCGCCAAATACAACCAGCTCCTGCGCATCGAGCAGCAGCTCGGCAAGCAGGCGCTCTACGGCGGCAAGGCGGCATTGAAGGCGCTGGCATAAGCCGGCGCTTCGACCGCGAAAAGACGGACAGGGAGGTTCGACATGAGCGACGGCAAGACCGGACTGCAGTTGCGTTCGCTGCTGAAGAAGAGCGGCGAGCTGGAATTGTCCCTCGTGAATGTCCCGACGCCGGAGCCGGCCGACGATGAGGTCGTGGTTCGCGTCGAAGCCACGCCGATCAACCCGTCCGACCTCGGGCTCCTGATCGGGGCGGCCGACATGTCGGCCGCCAAGGCCTCCGGCACCAGGGAGATGCCGGTCATCACCGCCACAATGCCGGAGGCGGCGATGCGGATGATGGCGGCCAGGTTCGATCAGTCGTTGCCGGTCGGCAATGAGGGCGCGGGCACGGTGATCCGGACCGGATCGTCGGACGCGGCGAAAGCGCTGATGGGCAAGACGGTGTCGATGATCGGCGGTGGGATGTACACGCAGTACCGCGTGCTCAAGGTCCGCGACGTCATGGAGCTGCCGGCGGGCACCACGGCTGCGGACGGCGCGTCCTGGTTCGTCAATCCGCTGACGGCGCTCGGCATGACCGAGACGATGCGGCGGGAGAACCACAAGGCGCTCGTGCATACGGCCGCCGCCTCCAATCTCGGCCAGATGCTCAACAAGATCTGCATCAAGGACGGCATCGGCCTCGTCAACATCGTCAGGAACAAGGAGCAGGCCGACATCCTGCACAAGATCGGCGCCAAGTACGTCGTGGATTCCAGCGCGCCTGATTTCATGGACGACCTCACCAACGCGCTGGTCGAGACCGGCGCCACGATCGCCTTCGACGCGATCGGCGGCGGCAAGCTGGCGAGCCAGATTCTGACCGCCATGGAAATCGCGGCCAACAAGACCGCGAAGGAATACAGCCGCTACGGCTCCAACGTGTACAAGCAGGTCTACATCTATGGCAGCCTCGACACGCGCCCGACCGAGCTGAACCGCTCGTTCGGCCTGAGCTGGGGCGTCGGCGGCTGGCTGCTGACGCCGTTCCTTCAGAAGATCGGCCCGGCCGAGATCGGCCGCCTGCGCCAGCGCGTGGCGGCCGAGCTGAAGACCACCTTCGCCAGCCATTACACCAAGGTGGTGTCGCTTCCCGAGGCGCTCGATCCCGCCAACATCGCAGCATACGCCAAACGCGCCACCGGCGAAAAATTCCTCATCAACCCGAATAAATAATCGTGACCTGCGACGGCGCGTCACCGAAAGCGGAAAATCGCAAGTTTGGGACGCGAACATCTCCATGCCGCGTTACGCTACATTCGGCCAGGCTTGATCGACTTGTTCAAGCCTGCGCAGTTGGGCGAACGACGATCTCACTGACATCTATGCTATCGGGTTGAGCTATTGCGAAAGCGATCGCTTCTGCGATGGCGCTCGCTGGAATTGCCAGCGACTTCATGCTTGCTTGCCCTTGCTCCCGTAGCGCGGAATCCGTCATGGAAGATGGAAGCTCGGTGTCCACATAACCGGGTGAGATGGTCGTCACCCGAAGAGATGGCCCAGCCTCTTGACGAAGGCCTTCGGAAATCGCTCTGACGGCGTTCTTCGATCCCGCGTAGACGGCCATCGTCGGAACAATCTTGAGGCCCGCAGTCGACAGTGTGTTGACGAAATGACCGAAGCCCTGACGGCGGAAGATCGGCAACGCCGCTGCGATTCCATAAAGCACGCCCTTCACGTTTACGTCGATCATGTTTTCCCAGTCGTCGACCCTCAGATCGTCCAGACGAGAAATCGGCGCAATCCCCGCATTGTTGATCAGGACGTCCAGCTTTCCATGTTGCTCTATCGCGCGTTCGACGAGCCTTGCGACATCGTTTCGTCGTCTGACGTCGGTGACGAGACAGGACGCCTGTCCTCCGTTGGACGCGATGCTCGCGGCCAGCATTTCGAGCCTGTCCGCGCGCCTTGCGCCGAGTATCACGATAGCGCCGCTGGCTGCGAGGTGCCGGGCGGTCGCTGCGCCAATTCCACTGCTGGCTCCCGTAATGGCGATGACCTTGCCTGCGATACCTGTCATGGGTGTTCCATCCAACTCGTTTGCCAGATGAATTTCGCATCGGGAACGAGGATGATCTATGCTCGGAGTGCTCGAAAATCGTCGAGATCGGATCAAGCCTTTGGATCAAGCTCTGGACCCTCTTTCTCAAGTCTTCTCTCTTTTGAACATTCGTGCCGGGCGTTGCACGAGGTTCGAGGCGGGTGGCCATTGGTCGTATCGGTTTCCGGCCAAGCCCGCCCTGAAGTTCGGTGCGGTCATCCAAGGTGACTGCTGGATCGATTTTGGCGACGAAGCACGCCACCCGCTTGCCAGCGGCGACTGTTTTCTTCTGGCCAACGCCCCGGCCTATGTTCTGGCCAATGACGAAGGCTTGGCTCCCGAAGACGGGATCGCTGCGTTCGATTGGATCCGTTCGGACGTCGCTCGTCACGGGGGCAATGACACGGTTCTGCTTGCCGGCAGTTTCACCTTTGAGGCGTCAGACGCCGAATTTTTGCTCGACTCATTGCCACGCTTTCTGCTCATTCCGTCGCACCGTCAGTCGGCATCCGTCATTCACTCCACACTCCACATTCTCGATCTCGAAATCAGGAAAACACAGATCGGCGCGGCCGTCCTCACCGACAGGCTCGTCGATATCCTGCTCGTCCAGGTGTTCCGCGCGGCGCTGGACCAGCGCACCGGCGAAGGGTTCGGATGGATCGGCGCGCTGATGGATGCGAGGATCGGCAAGGCAATCAGGCTGATGCACGAGGACGTCGCCCACCCCTGGACCTTGGAGGCACTGGCCAACGCGGTGGCGATGTCGCGATCCGTGTTCTCGAAGAGATTCAGGTTGCTGGTGGGGCGGACGCCGCTCGACTATCTCCTTCAGTGGCGAATGCGGCTTGCGCGCGATCTGCTGCGACGTGGATCGACCGTTTCAGCTACGGCCTCGCAAGTGGGGTACTCTTCGGAGAGCGCTTTCGGACATGCCTTCAAGCGCGTGCATGGCCATGCGCCGAAGCGATATTGGCGTCGAACTATCGATCCCTGATGCGTCGGACGACAGTACGGCTTAAGACCGACGGGCAGCCAACTCGCGCGGCGCGGCCGCCGCACCGGGGCCCACACGGCGCCGGTGCACACTAAACGCGCAACCCGCGAAAAAATTCCCCATCGCCCTAAATAAATAATCGTGACGAGCGACGGCATGTCACCGAGGGAAGGACTTGCCTTCTGAGCGAAGCGGGAGATTATTCCGCCGCCATTTGAAGCGGAAAAACCGCAAGGCGCTCAGAAGGGACATTTTCATGACCGATCTCAATCGCCGTCACCTGCTCGCAGGCGCCGCCGCCATGGGCGCGGCGGCCGTCACCGGGCTTGGCCCCATCGCCGCCAATGCCGCAGCGCCGCAAGCCGGGACGCAGGCGCCGGGCTTCTATCGCTACAAGGTCGGCAGTTTCGAATGCACCTCGATCAATGACGGCGCTCGCACCTTCCCGATGCCGGACAAGTTCGTAGCGAACATTCCGAAGGAAGAGGCGCTGGCGGCCGGCGAGGCGGCCTACATGCCGAAGGGCATGGTCACTGTGCCGTTCAACCCGCAGCTCATCAACACCGGCTCCAAGCTGGTGCTGATCGATACCGGCAATGGCATTGCGAATTTCGAGGCGAGCAAGGGCGCGGTCGGCCGCACGCTGCAAAACCTTCAGGCCGCCGGCGTCGACCCCAAGAACGTCGATGTCGTGCTGCTGTCGCATCTGCACCCCGACCATACCAACGGCATCCGTTTGGCCGACGGCGCGCTGGCCTTCCCGAATGCGGAGATCATGGTGCCGGGCAAGGACTGGGAGTTCTGGACCAGCGCGGACAACACCGCCAAGGCCGAGTCCAATCCGATGATGAAGAACTACTTCGCCAACGTGAAGAAGACCTTCGCCGGCCTGGAGTCCAAGGTGACGAAGTACGAGTGGGGCAAGGAGGTCGCGCCCGGCATCACTTCCATCGCGACGCCCGGCCACACGCCGGGGCACACCTCCTTCGCGATCGCATCGGGCGATGCGAAGGTGCTGATCCAGTCCGACGTCACCAACATCCCGGAATTCTTCCTGCGCAATCCGGACTGGCACGTGATGTTCGACAACGATGCCGCGATGGCGCAGGCGACGCGCCACAAGTTCTACGACATGGCGGCGGCGGAGAAGGCAACCGTGATCGGCTTCCACTTCAACTTCCCCTCGGTCGGCCATGTCGAGAAGGACGGCGCCAAATATCGCCTGATCCCGTCGGCGTGGAATCCGACGATCTGATCTGCACGCGACGTCTGCGCGAACCATCGGGCCGCCGCTTGGCGGCCCGATTTGTTCGGGCTGCATTCGCGAAACGCAGCGTTTCCAAATTGGGCCGGTTCATGCACTTGCATCCATCGGCCCGGATGGCTTAAGTGCCTTCCGGGCGCTCCCGCTCAAGCCCTCAAGGACATTTCATGGCCTACAACATCGTCACGATCGCCGGCAGCCTGCGCAAGGACAGCTTCTCGCTCAAGATCGCCAATGCGCTCGCCAAGCTGGCGCCTGGCTCGCTCAAGCTCGAGGTCGTCACGCCGGCAGGCATCTCGTTCTTCAACCAGGACCTCGAGGGCGCGCCGCCCGCGGACTGGCTCGCCTTCCGAGAGAAGCTCCAGAAATCGAACGGCGTCCTGTTCGTCACGCCCGAATACAACCGCTCGATCCCGGGCGTCCTCAAGAACGCCATCGACGTTGCCTCGCGGCCCTACGGCAAGAGCTCGTTCCTCGGCAAGCCGGTCGGCATCATCTCCAATTCGCCGGGGCTGCTCGGCGGAGTCAGCGCGGCCAAGCATCTGCAGAACATTCTGCCGGGCATTTCCGGTCCGGTTCTCCAGCAGCCGGAAATCTACCTCAGTGGCGTCGGCGACGCCTTCGGCGCGGACGGCAATTTGACCAAGGACTCCCTCAAGACGGTGCTGCAGCAATACATCGACGCGTTCGCTGCGCATGTGGCGAAAAATCAGGGCTGAGGTCTAAGCCAAGGCTGCTCAACTCTCCGTCATGCCCGGGCTTGTCCCGGCCATGACGGGATAGTGTGCCTCGTTTCGGCAATTAGCACTCCCTTAACCAACCTGTCCCATCCTGCCAGGATGGTCTCCCGCGCCCGCCTGAAATCGATCCTGACTGGCCTTGCCCTCTATGCGATGGCGGCGGCCATCGTCGGCTATTTCGGCGTCAACGCCTATACCGGCAAATACGGCCTCACCGCGCGCCAGGAGCTCGACCAGGAGATCATCGCGCTGACCAGCGAGTTGGCCCAGCTCAAACGCGAGCGTGCCAGGAGCGAACAGCGGGTCTCGCTGCTGCGGTCCGAGAAGATCGACCCCGACATGCTGGACGAGCGGGCGCGCTTCCAGCTCGACTATGTCAATCCGCGCGATCTCGTTCGGATGATCCCAGCGCACTAGCGCATGATCCGGAAAAGTGTGCAGCGGTTTTCCCTCGCGACAAGCGCGGGACACGTTTGCGCGGAGATCATGCTCAAACAGACACCTAAAGCGCCATGACGCTTCGTCCCAATCTCATCGCGCTTTAGCGCATCCGCAGCTTTCGAAAGCGGTATCGAAAGCCGCCGCCGAAATCCGACATGCGGGTCTCAATTGCAGCGAAAGTCGTAGGCCTGGAACCCGGACGGCCGCCTTGACGGCCGCGCCGCAACGGGCGCATGGCTTCTGTTGTCCCTGGTTGACGCAGATCAACGGGGCAGCACCGGCAGTTTCTAGACTGCCATCCGGAGGAAACCGTGATGAATGGGTCAATGCCCCGGCATCACGCGGCCCGTGTCGAGGCCGCCATCGCGTCAGGCCAGGCGGCTCGGTCCGCGCTCGTGGCCTCGTGGCGTCGTTCCTCCAGATTGCATCATCTCGATCCCGGCGGCCGCACCGCGCCGATGCGGCTGACCGAAGCCGAGCTGCACCGGGCGCGTGAACGTATCGCGCCGCTTCTGGCCGCGGCGCAAGGCGCGATGGATCGGCTGTATCAGGCCGTCGGCGCCGCGGGCTGCTGCGTGCTGCTCGCCGACGGCGATGGCGTGCCGGTCGATCGCCGCGGCACGGTGGCGGACGACGCGACGTTTCAGTCTTGGGGTCTGTGGACGGGGGCGCTCTGGAGTGAGGAGCACGAGGGCACCAACGGCATCGGCACCTGCCTCGTCGAGCAGCGTCCGCTGACGATCGATCGCGACCAGCATTTCTTTGCCCGCAATACGCTTCTGAGCTGCACCGCCGTTCCGATCTACGACCATGAGGCGGCGCTCGCGGGCGTGCTCGACGTCTCCTCCTGCCGCGCCGACCGCACCGACGCCTTCGCCAGCCTGATCGCGCTCGCGACCGGCGAGGCGGCCAAGCGTATCGAGGCCGACCTGTTTCGAAAGGCTTTTGCCAACGCCCGCATCGTGCTGACGCAGGCTGCGGACGGAAGTTGCAGTGGCCTCGTTGCGGTCGATGCGGACGATCTCGTGATCGGCGCGACCCGCTCCGCCCGGGTGGCGCTCGGAATCGCGCCCGGCCGGGCCTTGCAGCCGGTGCCTGCCGCCGACCTTCTCGGCGGCGATACCGCACGCGATCACCTTGCCGGCGGCCAGCGCGCGGTGTTGCAGCGCGCGCTGCTCCGCGCCGGCGGCAATGTATCCGCGGCCGCCAAGGCCCTCGGCGTCAGCCGCGCCACGCTGCACAGGAAGCTCAAGCGGTTCGAGCTGAACCACTGAGCCGCGCTGTTTCGTCAATCGCAGTGACGGGCTGGCCCACGACTGTCGCAGAACTGCGACAGGTCCGCCCCACCATGGCTCCCGTCCGGGCTGACAGAGAACACCTCCCGCATCATCGTCGGCGCAAGTCGTGAACACACGACGACAAGCGCAAGCAGCAAACATCGGGAGTGAGCAATGAACAAGGTGGAATTCCTCAGCGTCACCAAAGTTCCTTTTGCCGAACGCTACGACAATTTCATCGGCGGCAAGTTCGTGGCGCCGATCTCCGGCAAGTATTTCGACAATGCCTCGCCGGTGACCGGCCAGGTCGTCTGCAAGATTGCGCGGTCCGACGCGCAGGACGTCGAGGCGGCGCTCGACGCGGCGCATGCCGCCAAGGCCGCCTGGGGCCGCACCAGCGTCGCCGAACGCTCCGCGGTCCTGAACCGGATCGCCGACCGCATGGAGGAGAATCTCGAGCGCCTTGCGATTGCCGAGACCTGGGACAACGGCAAGCCGATCCGCGAGACCCGCGCCGCCGACCTGCCGCTCGCGATCGATCACTTCCGCTATTTCGCCGGCGTCGTCCGCGCCCAGGAAGGCTCGATCGGCGAGATCGATCACGACACCATCGCCTATCATTTCCACGAGCCGCTCGGCGTGGTGGGTCAGATCATTCCCTGGAACTTCCCGCTGCTGATGGCCTGCTGGAAGCTCGCCCCGGCGCTTGCCGCCGGCAATTGCGTCGTGCTCAAGCCTGCCGAGCAGACGCCCGCCTCGATCATGGTCTGGGCCGAGATCATTGCCGACATCCTGCCGCCCGGTGTTCTCAACATCGTCAACGGCTTTGGCCTCGAGGCTGGCAAGCCGCTGGCGTCCAGCCCGCGCATCGCCAAGATCGCCTTCACCGGTGAGACCACGACGGGCCGGCTGATCATGCAGTACGCCAGTCAGAACCTCATTCCGGTCACGCTGGAGCTCGGTGGTAAGTCGCCGAACATCTTCTTCAAGGACGTCATCGCCGAAGACGATGACTTCTTCGACAAGGCAATCGAAGGTTTCGTCATGTTCGCGCTGAACCAGGGCGAGGTCTGCACCTGCCCGAGCCGGGCGCTGGTCCACGCGGATATCTATGACCGCTTCATGGAGCGGGCGCTGAAGCGCGTGGCCGCGATCGAGCAGGGCGATCCTCGCGATCCCACGACCATGATCGGCGCTCAGGCATCCAGCGAGCAGCTGTCCAAGATCCTCTCCTACATCGACATCGGCAAGCAGGAGGGCGCCAAGGTGCTGGCCGGCGGCGGCCGTGCCGAGCTCGCGGGCGATCTCGCCGGCGGCTTCTACGTCCAGCCGACCGTGTTCGAGGGCCACAACAAGATGCGAATCTTCCAGGAGGAGATTTTCGGCCCCGTCGTCTCGGTCACGACCTTCAGGACTGACGAGGAAGCGCTCGCGATCGCCAACGACACGCTCTACGGCTTAGGTGCCGGCGTCTGGAGTCGCGACGCCAATCGCTGCTACCGCTTCGGCCGGGATATCCAGGCCGGCCGGGTCTGGACCAACTGCTACCATGCCTATCCCGCGCATGCGGCCTTCGGCGGCTACAAGCAGTCGGGCGTCGGGCGCGAGACCCACAAGATGATGCTCGATCACTATCAGCAGACCAAGAACCTCCTGGTCAGCTATAGCCCGAAGAAGCTCGGCTTCTTCTGATGAGGGATGTGCCGCTCAGGAGGCCGTCATGCCCGGGCTTGTCCCGGGCATCCACGTCCTCCGTGCCGCGGGGCAAGGCGTGGATGGCCGGGACGAGCCCGGCCATGACGTCGCGGAAGCTGCAGCGCCCCATTCGTGCGACGAGTATTCGACCGGCAGGATTCTGTTGGTTCGCAGGTTCTTGTCCGCTCACGAATCCGCGCGCGCCCATGCGCGCATAGATTTGTTGCCCGATCGGCGCCAAAGATTTTGCAATATTTCGATCAGGTTGCAGTGCGGCATAATGAAAGGCGTGTCATGCTGCCGCGGTGCTTTCGCACGCGGTTGACTTGGGTTAGAGAGGGCGAAAGTTTTCTCTGACCCGGAATTCCTATGGCCGCACCCAAGAAAGCCGCCGCGAGCACTCCACAGGACAGGACCGACGGCGGTTCGCCTCCGGAATTCACCAGGGAGCAGGAGCTCAAGGCGCTCCGCGACATGCTCCTGATCCGTCGGTTCGAGGAAAAGGCAGGCCAGCTCTACGGCATGGGCGCGATCGGCGGCTTCTGCCATCTCTACATTGGCCAGGAGGCCGTGGTGGTCGGCATGCAGATGGCGCTGAAGCAGGGCGACCAGGTCATTACGGGCTATCGCGATCACGGCCACATGCTTGCCACCGGCATGGACGCCAACGGCGTCATGGCCGAGCTCACGGGCCGCCGCGGCGGCTACTCCAAGGGCAAGGGCGGCTCCATGCACATGTTCAGCAAGGAGAAGCACTTTTACGGCGGGCACGGCATCGTCGGCGCCCAGGTCTCGCTCGGCACCGGTCTTGCCTTCGCCAATCGCTATCGCGGCAATGACAATGTCAGCATTACCTATTTCGGCGACGGCGCGGCCAACCAGGGTCAGGTCTACGAGAGCTTCAACATGGCGGAGCTCTGGAAGCTGCCGGTGATCTACGTCATCGAGAACAACCGCTACGCCATGGGCACCGCGGTCTCGCGCGCCTCGGCGCAGCAGGATTTTTCCAAGCGCGGCGTCTCCTTCAACATCCCCGGCAAGCAGGTCGACGGCATGGACGTCCGTGCCGTGAAGGCGGCGGGCGAGGAGGCGGCGGCCTGGTGCCGCGCGGGCAAGGGTCCCTTCATCCTGGAGATGCAGACCTACCGCTATCGCGGTCATTCGATGTCCGACCCTGCAAAATATCGCACGCGCGAGGAGGTCGAGAAGGTCCGCCACGATCAGGATCCGATCGAGCAGGTGCGTAACCGCCTCCTGGCGGCGAAGGTCAGCGAGCAGGATCTGAAGGCGATCGATGCCGAGGTGCGCGACATCGTCAACGCCGCCGCCGATTTCGCCCAGCACGATCCCGAGCCGGATGCCGCCGAGCTCTGGACTGACGTTTACCGCTGAACGCGCGCAAGCTTTCTTTTGGAGTTGATATGCCAATTCAAGTGCTGATGCCGGCGCTGTCGCCCACGATGGAGAAGGGCAACCTCGCCAAATGGCTGAAGAAAGAGGGCGAGACGATCAAGTCCGGCGACGTCATCGCCGAGATCGAGACCGATAAGGCCACCATGGAGGTCGAGGCGACCGACGAAGGCACGCTCGGCAAGATCCTGATCCCCGAGGGCACCGCCGACGTTGCCGTGAACACGCCGATCGCCACCATTCTCGCCGACGGCGAGAGCGCCGCCGATCTCGGCAAGGCGTCCGCACCGGCCAAGCAGGAGAAAGCTGCCGAGTCAGCGCCGCCTGCCGCCGCCAAGGCCGAGGCGCCGCAGCCGAAGGCCGCGCCTGCCGCCCCGCAGGCCGTTGCCGAGCCGGATCCGGAAGTACCCGCCGGCACCGAGATGGTGACGCAGACCATCCGCGAAGCGCTGCGCGACGCCATGGCCGAAGAGATGCGCCGCGACGCGGACGTCTTCGTGATGGGCGAAGAGGTCGCCGAATATCAGGGCGCCTACAAGGTGACCCAGGGACTGCTCCAGGAATTCGGCGCCAAGCGCGTCATCGACACCCCGATCACCGAGCACGGATTTGCCGGCGTCGGCGTCGGTGCCGCGATGACCGGCCTGAAGCCGATCGTCGAGTTCATGACCTTCAACTTCGCCATGCAGGCGATCGACCAGATCATCAACTCCGCGGCCAAGACGCTCTACATGTCCGGCGGCCAGATGGGGTGCTCGATCGTATTCCGCGGACCCAATGGTGCGGCCGCGCGCGTTGCCGCCCAGCACAGCCAGGATTACTCGTCCTGGTACTCGCACATTCCGGGCCTGAAAGTGGTCGCGCCGTATTCGGCAGCCGACGCCAAGGGCCTGCTCAAGGCTGCGATCCGCGATCCCAATCCGGTGATCTTCCTCGAGAACGAGGTGCTCTACGGTCACACCGGCGAAGTGCCCAAGCTGGATGATTTCATCATCCCGATCGGCAAGGCGCGCATCGTGCGCTCCGGCAACCACGTCACCATCATCTCCTGGTCGAACGGCATGACCTATGCGCTCAAGGCCGCCGACGAGCTCGCCAAGGACGGCATCGAGGCCGAGGTGATCGACCTGCGCACGCTGCGCCCGATGGACACCGAGACCATCATCAACTCCGTCAAGAAGACCGGCCGTGCGGTCACGGTGGAAGAGGGCTGGGCCCAGAGCGGCGTCGGCGCCGAGATCGCCGCGCGCATCATGGAGAACGCTTTCGACTATCTGGACGCGCCGGTCGCGCGCGTCTCCGGCAGGGACGTCCCGATGCCCTATGCCGCGAACCTTGAGAAGCTCGCGCTGCCTTCGGCGGCGGAAGTCGTCGAGGCCGCCAAAGCCGTCTGCTACAGGTAGATCATGGCGGGCCCCAAGGAGCAGCCACTGCCACCCGACGTCATGGACCGCGAGGACGCGGTCGAGATCCTGCGCGTGTTCGTGCTGGACGGCGGGCTGTCGATGGCGTTCCAGCGCGCCTTCGAGGAGCCCGACATGTGGGGCCTCTTGCTCGTCGATCTCGCCCGCCATGCCGCGCGCGCCTATGCGCGCGAAAGCGAATACACCGAGGAGGACGCGTTGAACCGGATCCTCGACATGTTCCAGGCCGAGATCGAGCGTCCCACCGACACCGGCACCACGACGCCGCGCGGGAAGGGGCACTGACCATGGCGATCGAATCCTATCACTTCGATTTCATGCTCGAGGCGATCCGCGAGGCTGAAGCCTCGATCGCGCAAGGCGGCCTGCCGATCGGTGCCGTGCTGACGCGCGACAACAAGATCATCGCCCGCGGCCATAACAACCGCGTGCAGGAGAACAACGTGATCCTGCACGGCGAGATGAGCTGCCTGCGCGAAGCCGGCGCGATCAAGTTCCACGACACCGTCATGTACACCACGCTGTCGCCATGCTCGATGTGCGCCGGCGCACTCGCGCTGTTCAAGGTCAAGCTGGTGGTGATCGGGGAATCCGTCACCTTCGAAGGCTCCAAGGACATCCTCGACAAGTTCGGGATCCCCTGGATCGACCTTGCCGACGACCGCTCCATCACCATGATGAAGAATTGGCGTTCCATCCCAGCCAATGAGCGCCTGTGGCAGGGCGACATCGGCAACTAAACCTGGTCTGTTCGTCTTCACATCGAAGACGACGTTTTTGAGAAGTTCTTCGTGAGGTCAGCATGCCCATCAACATCCTGATGCCCGCTCTGTCGCCGACGATGGAGAAGGGCAACCTCGCCAAGTGGCTGAAGAAGGAAGGCGATAAGGTCAAATCCGGCGACGTCATCGCCGAGATCGAGACCGACAAGGCGACCATGGAGGTCGAGGCGATCGACGAAGGCACGATCGCCAAGATACTGGTGCCCGAGGGTACGCAGGATGTCCCGGTCAACGACGTGATCGCCGTGCTCGCCGGCGAGGGCGAGGACGTCAAGGCTGCGGGTAGCGCCAAGCCCAGCGCCTCGGCCGCGCCGCCCAAATCTGCTGAAAAGACGGCAGGCAAGCCCGCTGAGGCTGCTGCTCCGGCGCCCGCCGCGCCCAAGGCCGCTCCGCCGCCCGCCGCCGCACCTGCGCCGCAGGCGGCAGCGCAAAGCAACGGCCATGGCGGCCGCGTGTTCTCGTCGCCGCTGGCGCGGCGTCTGGCCAAGGACGCCGGCATCGATGTCTCGATGATTGCAGGTACCGGTCCACATGGCCGCGTGGTCGCCCGCGACGTCGAGCAGGCCAAATCGGGCAAGGGCCTCAAGGCGCCAGCTGCTGCTCCGTCAGGTGCGCCCGCGATCGCGCCGACGATGTCGGACAAGCAGATCCTGTCGCTGTTCGAGCCCGGCTCCTACGACATCGTCCCGCATGACGGCATGCGCCGCACGATTGCGCAGCGCCTGACCGCATCGATCCAGAACGTCCCGCACTTCTACCTCACCATCGACTGCGACATCGGCAAGCTGCTCGCCGCGCGCGAGGAGATCAACGCTGCCGCGCCGAAGGACAATGAGAAGAAGCCGCTCTACAAGATCTCGGTCAACGACTTCGTCATCAAGGCGATGGCGGTGGCGCTGCAGAGGATCCCGAACTGCAACGTCAGCTGGACCGAAAGCGGCATGGTCAAGCATCACCATTCCGACGTCGGCGTTGCCGTGGCGATGCCCGGCGGTCTGATCACGCCGATCATCCGCAAAGCGGAGACCAAGACGCTCTCCACCATCTCCAACGAGATGAAGGATTTTGCCGCGCGCGCCCGCTCGCGCAAGCTCAAGCCCGAGGAGTACCAGGGCGGTACCACGGCCGTCTCCAACCTCGGCATGTACGGCATCAGCCACTTCACCGCCGTGATCAACCCGCCGCATGCGACGATCCTTGCGGTCGGCACCAGCGAGGAGCGCCCCGTCGTGCGCGGCGGCAAGATCGAGATCGCGCACATGATGAGCGTGACCCTGTCTTGCGATCACCGCGCCATCGACGGCGCGCTCGGCGCCGAGCTGATCGGCGCGTTCAAGCAGCTGATCGAAAACCCCGTGATGATGATGGTCTGACGCGGCGGCAGAGGGGGCAACCTTGCATGTCCGGACCCGCTGGCCATGGATATCGCTGCTGCTCGGAGCCGTCGTCGCGCTCAACCCGATCGGGCTCGATTTTCTTCAATCTGCGTTCTTTGCCGGCGAGCAACTGGCACGGAACATCGCCCAGCCGATCGTGCTCGCCGCACTGGCCGTGATGGTCCTGGTGATGGTGCTCGAATGGCTGGTGAGGTCTCTTTTGGTCAAGCGCCGCGCCCGCGGCGCCTCTTGAGTTGAACGGGAGCCGCTATGGCCGACACATCTTTCGACGTCATCATCATCGGCTCCGGTCCCGGCGGCTACGTCACCGCGATCCGTGCCGCGCAGCTCGGCTTCAAGACGGCAATTGTAGAAAAATCCTATCTCGGCGGCATCTGCCTGAACTGGGGCTGCATTCCGACCAAGGCGCTGCTGCGCTCGGCCGAGATCTATCACTACATGCAGCACGCCAAGGATTACGGCCTGTCGGCCGAGAAGGTGTCGTTCGATCCGAAGGCGGTGGTGCAGCGTTCGCGCGGCGTCTCGAAGCGGCTCAATGACGGCGTCGGCTTCCTGATGAAGAAGAACAAGGTCAGCGTGATCTGGGGCGCCGCCTCGATCGACGCGCCCGGCAAGGTCACCGTGAAGAAGTCCGACGTCGAGGGCCCGAAAGGCGCGCTGGGCGAGGGGATCTACCAGGCCAAGCACATCATCGTCGCGACCGGTGCGCGGCCGCGCGTGCTGCCCGGGCTCGAGCCCGACAAGAAGCTGGTGTGGACCTATTTCGAGGCGATGGTGCCGGAGCGGATGCCGAAATCGCTGCTGGTGGTCGGCTCCGGTGCGATCGGCATCGAGTTCGCCTCCTTCTTCCACACCATGGGCTCCGACGTCACCGTGGTCGAGGTGCTGCCGCAGATCCTGCCCGTCGAGGATGCCGAGATCGCGGGCCTGGCGCGCAAGCGGCTGGAGAAACAGGGCATCAAGATCATGTCCTCGACCAAAGTGACGAAGCTGGAGAAGAAGGCCGACAGCGTCGTCGCCACCATCGACGACGGCAAGGGCAAGCCCGTCACGACCGAGTTCGAGCGCGTGATCTCGGCGGTCGGCGTCGTCGGCAACATCGAGAATATCGGCCTGGAGAAACTCGGCGTCAAAACCGACCGCGGCATCATCGTGGTCGACGGCTACGGCAAGACCAACGTTCCCGGCATCTATGCCATCGGCGACGTTGCCGGCCCTCCGATGCTCGCGCACAAGGCCGAGCATGAAGGCGTGGTCTGCGTCGAGGCGATCAAGGGCCTCAATCCGCATCCCATGGACAAGAACCTGATCCCGGGCTGCACCTATTGCCAGCCGCAGGTCGCCTCCGTCGGCCTCACCGAAGCCAAGGCCAAGGAAAGCGGCCGCGAGATCCGCGTCGGCCGCTTCCCCTTCGTCGGCAACGGCAAGGCCATCGCGCTCGGCGAGGACCAGGGCCTGGTCAAGGTGATCTTCGACAAGAAGACCGGTCAGCTTCTCGGCGCCCACATGGTTGGCGCGGAGGTCACCGAGCTGATCCAGGGCTACGTCGTCGCCATGAACCTGGAGACCACGGAAGAAGAACTCATGCACACGGTGTTCCCGCATCCGACGCTGTCGGAGATGATGAAGGAAGCCGTGCTGGATGCGTATGGAAGGGTGTTGAATATTTAAGGCACGCGTCATTCCGGGGCGCCTCGAAGAGGCGAACCCGGAATCTCGAGATTCCGGGTTCGATGCTTCGCATCGCCCCGGAATGACGGACAATAGAGATCATCGGCATAACGAAGAAGAAAGAAGCCATGCACGACAACGACAACCTCACCATCGAACGCCCGACGTTCGTCACCCATCTCGAATGCGCGATGGAGGGCGACCATTATGCCGCGGACCAGGTCCACAACCTCTCCAAGGCCGGCAAGCCGCTGCTCGTCCGCTACGACCTCGCGGGCGTGAAGAAGGCGCTGACCAAGGACGCGCTCGCCCAGCGCCCCGGCGACATGTGGCGCTACCGCGAGCTGCTGCCGGTGCGCAAATGCAAGGACATCGTCTCGCTCGGCGAGGTCACGACGCCGCTGATCCGGCTGCCCAAGCTGGGTGCAAAACTCGGCGGCGGCGAGATCATCGTCAAGGACGAGGGGAGGCTGCCGACCGGCTCGTTCAAGGCGCGTGGGCTCGTGATGGCGGTGTCGATGGGCAAGGCGCTCGGCATCAAGCATATGGCGATGCCGACCAATGGTAACGCCGGCGCGGCGCTTGCGGCCTATGCGACGTCCTGCGGCATCAAGACCACGATCTTCTGCCCGGCCGACACGCCCGAGGTGAATGTCAGCGAGATCGAGCTGCAGGGGGCGACCGTCTACCGCGTCAATGGCTATATCGATGATTGCGGCAAGATCGTCGGTGAAGGAAAGGCAAAAGTCGGCTGGTTCGACACCTCGACGCTGAAGGAGCCGTATCGCATCGAGGGCAAGAAGACGATGGGCCTCGAGCTCGCCGAGCAACTCGGCTGGGACGTGCCCGACGTGATCTTCTATCCGACCGGTGGCGGCACCGGCCTGATCGGCATGTGGAAGGCTTTCGACGAGCTCGAGAAGATCGGCTTCATCGGAAGCAAGCGCCCGCGCATGGTTGCGGTGCAGGCGTCGGGCTGCGCGCCGATGGTGCGCGCCTACGAAGCCGGAACCGAGCACGCTACGCGCTGGGAGGACGCCCACACCATTGCGTCGGGCATCCGCGTGCCGCAGGCGATCGGCGATTTTCTGATCTTGCGCGCCGTGCGCGAAAGCAAGGGCTTCGCGATCGCCGTCGACGACGACAAGATCTCGTCGGCGCTGAACGAGGTCGCGCGCGAGGAGGGGCTGCTGCTGTGCCCCGAGGGCGCCGCCACCTACGCCGCCTACAAGCAGAGCCTCGCCGACGGCCGCGTCAGCAAGACCGACCGCGTGATGCTGTTCAACTGCGCGACCGGCCTGAAGTACCCGCTGCCGCCGGTCACCCGCACGCTCGACCGTCACAAGCCGATCGATTACGCGCAGTTCTAAGCATGATCCGGAAAAGTGCGCAGCGGTTTTCCGAAAAGATCATGCTAAACAACAATCTAAAGCGCGATGACGATTTATCCTAATCGCATCGCGCTTTAGCGCGACAACAGGCTACGAATGATCCCTCTTCCCGTACGCGGGCAGAGGGCCAAAAAAAACAACGACATCGCTGGGGAGAAGACAATGAAGAAGGCCGCTTGGGCTGCGCTGATTGCTGTTCTCGCTGTGACCGGCGCCGCGCGCGCCGATGACTATCCCTCACGTCCCATCACCGTCATCGTACCTTTCGCCGCCGGCGGACCGTCGGATGCGATGGCGCGAGTCCTCGCTGACCGGATGCGGGTGACGTTGGGGCAGCCCGTGGTGATCGAGAACGTCACCGGCGCGGGCGGTTCGATCGGCGTCGCTCGCGCCGTGCAATCGCCGCCGGATGGATACACCATCTCGTTCGGCCACCTCGGCACCCACGTCGCCAACGGTGCCGTCTACAAGCTCAAATACGATCTCGTCGCCGACCTCGAGCCGGTGGTGCTGTTGCCGAGCAATCCGATGATCGTCGTCAGCAAGAACGCGGTGCCTGCGACCTCGCTGAAGGAGCTGGTGGACTGGCTGAAGTCGCGGCCGTCGCCGCCGACCGCAGGCACCGCCGGCGCGGGCTCCGGCAGCCATATCGCCGGCGTCTATTTCGAGAACGTCTCCGGCATCAAGCTGCAATACGTGCCGTATCGCGGCACCGCGCCCGCGCTGAACGACCTCATCGCCGGCCAGATCGACCTCATCGTCGACCAGACCTCCAACTCCATCAACCAGGTTCGCGCCGGCACCATCCGCGCCTATGCCATCACCGACGACAAGCGCCTGCGCTCGGCGCCCGACATTCCGACCGCGGAGGAGGCGGGCCTGAAAGGCTTCAACATGACGCTGTGGTCGGGCATGTGGGTTCCGAAGGGCACGCCGAAGGAGATCGTAACCAAGCTCAATGCGGCCGCCGTGGAAGCGCTGAACGATCCCGGAGTGAGGAAGCAGCTCGAAAGCCAGGGCCTGGAGATGCCCCCCAAGGATCAGCTCACGCCCGAAGCGCTCGGCACCCGCCAGAAGGCCGAGATCGCAAAATGGTGGCCGATGATCAAGGCGGCGAACATCAAGGTGGATTGAAGCGGGCAACGCATGCCTCGCGGTATGTCGTGAGGTTCTGCAAGGGCGGCGCGGGCCATCTCGCGGGAAGCCCTCGCGAGAAGCGGGATTGATTCTGATCGCCGTCATCGTCGCGTCTGCTGGCCGCCGGGCGCACGCTGCAAGGTTTCGTGACCTGCCGCCAGCGCACGGTCCAGGCACTGCATCAGATCCGAGGCGGCGAACGGTTTGCCGAGAAAACAGATTGCCCCGGCTTTGAGGGCGCGCACCCGTACGCTCTCATCCGGGAAGGCTGTGATGAAGATGAACGGCGTCGCCGAACCATGCGCGCGCATCTGCGTCAACAGATCGATTCCAGTCATCAGCGGCATCTGCACGTCGGCGATCACACACGAGGTGCCATTCGAATCGGGCGACCTCAAAAACTCCTCGGCTGAGGCGAATGTGTGGACGACGTACCCGCGCGATTCCAGGAGATTGTTGATAGCGGCCCGCACGTAAGGGTCGTCGTCAAGCACCGAAATGACCGAAGCCGCTGACAAGACGTCCGCTCCTCACCCGGCATCACGCTTGCCGTCGCCACGGCTACACATAAACCGATAAGGTGGACCTGCCAGCGACGATTGGAAACTCATACTTAGGTTTGTGCGTCGGGCTTGTTGGACCCTATCCCGAGCGCCTCGCTCATTCTCACCAGATCGGCCAGCGACTTCGCGCCCATTTTCCGCATGATCTGGCCGCGATAGATTTTGACGGTGATTTCGGCCAATCCGAGCTGGGCGGCCACTTGCTTGTTCATCAGGCCGGCCGTCACCAGTGACAATACGTCTCGCTCCCGCGAGGATAGTGACTCGAAGCGGGATCTCACGGTCGAGACCGTCCTGTTGAGGTCGCGGCGCTTGCGGTCTCTCTCGATCGCGGCCTGGACTGCATCCAGGATGTCCTGGTCGCGGACCGGCTTTGTCAAGAAGTCGATCGCGCCGCTCTTCATGGCCCGAACCGTCATGGGAATATCACCGTGACCGGTGATGAAGATGATAGGCGTGTGGATATTCGCCTTGGCGAGATCGGATTGAAGATCAAGGCCGCTGGCTCCGGGAAGGCGGATGTCGAGCACGAGGCAACTGGGGACTTCCGGCGGCTTGGCGTGGAGGAGTTGTGGTGCCGAGCCGAATGCTTCGACCTTGAGGCCGACCGACTCGAATAAATTGGTGAGCGCACGGCGCATGGACGCGTCGTCGTCGACGATAAAGACAATTGGCTGATCGCCGTCGTTCTCCTGCGGTGACGGAGGTTCCCCGCGCTGGGTCACGAAGTTTCCTCTCGATGGAGGGGCAAGGTGATCTGAAAAGTCGCGCCGTGCTCCTGGTTGGGTGCGGCGAAAAGCCGTCCACCATGCGCCTCGATGATGGATCGACAGATCGACAGCCCCATGCCCATGCCGGTGGACTTCGTGGTAAAGAACGGCGTGAACAGGCGGTCAATCGCCTGTTCACTGATGCCGACTCCGCAGTCGGAAACGCTCACCAGCACCGCGCCATCGTCGCTCGCCGCCGAACGGATCGCCATCTCGCGCGGGCGATCTTGGACGTCTTCCATGGCCTCGATCCCGTTGATGATCAGGTTGATCAGGACCTGTTGCAATTGGATTCGATCGCCGAAAATTTTCGGCAGTGCCGACGACAGCTCCATTCGCACCGACACGGCGTGGCTGGCCATCTCACGCTGAACGAGCGCCACCGACTCCCGTACGACGACATTGGCGTCGAGCGGAGCCATGTCGATGTCGGAGCGCTTGGCGAGCGCTCGAACGCGACGGATCACGTCGCTGGCACGCGTGCCATCCTCGATGATCCACTCGACGGAGCGGCCGGCCGCTTTGAGGTCGGGCGGATTGCGCTGCAGCCAGGCGAGGCAGGCATCGGCGTTTGCGATCACAGCGGCGAGCGGCTGATTGATTTCGTGGGCAATGGAAGCGGTCAGCTCACCCAGAGTCGTGACACGCGTCACATGGGCGAGTTCGGCCTGGGCCTTGCGCAGTGCATCTTCGGCCTGATTGGCCCGGATGGCCGCGGTTACGTCAGTGCAGACGCCACGATAGCCCAGAAAAGCGCCGTCGGCGTCGAAGAACGGCTTGCCGCTGGTCCGGACGTAGATCGGCTGCCCGCTGCGATCCTTGCTGCGATACACCAGGTCGCGGAAGGGGATGTGGGCGTCGAGCGCCGCCCGGTGTTGTTGCCATTTCTCGGGTTCGAGATCGGCGTCAGGAGCGATATCCCAACGCGTGAGTCCGATCAGGCCGGCGGGAGCGGTGATGGTATCAGAGTGCTCCGATACTTGGGTGACGCGATGGTCTGGCCCTGTTTCCCAGAACCAGTCAGAGGCGGTTTCAGCATAGTCGCGGAAGCGCTGCTCGCTCGCACGCAGTCTGCGCTCTGCCTCCTTGGTCGCCGTGATGTCGGTCACTGATCCCACGAACTCCATGCACCCGTTTGAATCTCGCATCGCGCGGGCCACCGCTCGGACATACTTGATGGAGCCGTCGGGCATCACGAGCCGGTATTCGTGATCGTAGTCCTTTCCCTCTCGCGCGGCCCGAGCCGTTGTCTGTTGCACCGCGAGCCGATCGTCCGGATGGATCCGCTGTAGCATGAACGGGATCTTTGGCTTGGTTCCCTCGTCGCACTGGAAGATGCGATAGGTCTCCTTGGACCAGGTGATCTCGCGGGTTGCGGCCTTCCATCCGAAACTGCCGGTGTGGCTCAGTTCCTGCGCCTGGGCGAGATAGGCCTCGCTTTGTCGCAGCGCATTCTCGGCTTCCTTGCGCTCGGTGATGTTCTCGCAGGCAACCAGGACGATTGGTCCGCCATCGCCCCGCAGCATGGTCTTGGCATTCTCGCGCACCCATAGCACCGAGCCGTCCTTGCGTATCTTCCGGATCTCCCAGGTGTGGGACTGATCGACGGTCTCAAGGCACAGCTTGACACACGCGCGGACGAAGTCGCGATCCTCCTCGAAGAAGACATCCAGCACCGATCGGCCGATCAGCTCCGCGGCGGCATAGCCCAGTTGCGCGGCGCCGAACGTGTTCACGTTGATCACGGTCCCGGCTGGATCCACCATGAAGTACATGACCGGGGTGTGCTCGAAGACTTGCTGCCACTGCTTGACCGCCTCGAGCAAGTCGTCACCTTCGGGCTCGCTGCGCGGCTTAGCGGCGACGGTTTGCCTTACGCAGCCGGCGAGGAATTGCGCGGCTGACTTCCCGAATGTCGCTGCTCGGCCAGGCTTCATCGCAGACGCTCCCGGCGCTCTCTGCGTGAATACGAGTAGAGCACGTTGCAGCGAGACGAGCAATTCCCGCCAAAGTCGGATGGGCAGCTATGACGCTCGCCTGTGACTTGACCGCTGCCACCCTGTCCGGTGCGGCGCATCACGTACGCCATGGCATGATTTTCACGGTGACCGTGCGGCCGGAGCATCGTGCGCCGTCACGTTGCACATGAGCCGTCGGAGAGCCCCGGGCGAGTACGGACAAACCTAGGTATAGCTCCTCCATTCCTAATCATATCGGTCATTTACCTCCGTACAATTGAGCGTCTCGTGCCCTGGGGAATAGCCTCATGATAAATCGGGAGTGTTGCAGCGAGCGCACGAGAACCGGTCTGAAGCTTGCGGCGGAGGCGTCTTACCGGCAGGCAAAGACCAAGGACGATGCCGCTGCAATTTGTGGCAATTCACGATCCGCATGAGTCGAAGGAAACGAACTGGCAAAGCGCGAGCAAGGGAGGAAGACGACAATGTGCGTGACATCGGTGCTTCCCGAGCGTGGCCGATCAGAGTCCGAATGCTGCTCTTCAGTCAATGGCTGTGCGGTGTGTGGCGGCAAGTTTGGCCTGATCCGCTACTATTCCTGGCGCACCGCGCTCTGCTCCAAGAAGTGTGTCGATCGCTTCCGCACGCGCCGCGAGCGCGATCACCGGTGGTTGTTCCGGGTTCAGGCCGCGTGAGGCCGAATTAGAGAGCTGACATCGTCCGAGGGTCTGATCCGGGAGCGTACGTTGAACCGTTCATGCAAGCTGTTGTGCTCGATGGTTCTCCTCGGCTCCACTGCGACGGTCCGGGCACAGGAGACAGGACACGATGCCGTACATCGCCGGCACCCACCCCAGGACCAGGCGCTGCACGAGAAATTCTATTCGACCTGGCACATGCCGGATAATCCGGGCGTCAGTTGTTGCAACAGTGCTGACTGCTATCCGACCGACATCAAATACATCGACGACCAGATCTATGCCCGGCGCCGGGAGGACGGGAGATACATTCTGATTCCACCGCAAAAGGTGGAGCGAAACAGGGATAATCCGGACGGCCGAAACCATCTTTGCGCTCCGCCGCCCGCACTGTCACCGTTGGACGGCGTTTACTGCTTCGCTTTGGGAGGTGCCACATGAGATTCGCGTTCGTGCTGGTGAACGGCCGAACCCCGTTCCGGCAGGCCTGGTGCATGCAGTGCTGCGAGCCGCTCAGCGGCAGCTATCTCCGCGAGATCGCGACCCGTCTGCCTTACTGCGATCATCAGTGTTACGCGCTGTTCTGCGAGACGCTTGCGAAAGATCGCATGAGGGCGGCTTCATGAAATTCATGGTGGTCAATCACGAGCCCCCGTTGTGCGCGTCCACGTGCAGCACCTGCTCGCGGTCGATCCGGTCCGGCTATGTCCGGCATGTGCGGACGCAGCGCCGCTACTGCGACTACGATTGCTACCGGCGCGGCGAACTCGTGACGCTGCTGACGCAATGGTCGGTGCCTAGGCGCAACGAGCCGGCCGCCGGGAACGTCGAGGTCGCCGCTCGCAACGCGATCGAGATGTTCGCGGTCCTGGGTGCCGTCTTTTGCTGGAGCTGCACGATCCACGCCTGGACCTTCGCAAGAACCTTGACCGGCGCATATTTGGACGGTCGCGATCCGATCACGATGGAAGGAGGTGACACCTAGCTACGCGACGGCGCTCGCGTGGAAGCCGCAGCGACGCAACCTGGCAGGCGCCGTGTCCAGCCCCGGCGACGTCGCCTAGGGAGCGGGCGCTGCGGCCGCCACGGGTGCCGTTGCGCCGGCCTCCTGCGTGATGACGCGCCGATCGCTCTTGCCGGCGACCATGCCGCTGCCTTCGAACCTCGTGCGGTAGACCAGCACGTTCTCCATCACGCGCTGGACGTAGTTGCGGGTCTCCGACAGCGGGATGCGCTCGACCCAGTCGACCGGATCGACATTGGCATCCCTGGGATCGCCACGCGTCTGCACCCATTCGCGCACGCGGCCACGGCCGGCATTGTAGCCGGCGAAGGTCATGATCTGGTTGCCGCGGTATTCCGAAAAGAGCGCACTGAGCTCGGCTGCGCCCATCTGCGTGTTGTAGACGGGATCGGAGACCATCTTGCTCCAGTCATAGGTCAGGCCGAACCGCTTGGCGGTATCGCGGCCCGCTTCCGGCGTCACCTGCATCAGCCCGACCGCGTTGGCATGGGACTTGTCGCGCTGGTCGAACGAGCTTTCGGTGCGCGCCACCGAATAGATCACGCTGGTCTCGATCGCGGGCGCGACCTGCTTGTGCTCGGGGATGCCGATGGTGGGGAAGGCGTAATGGTCGAGCGCGAGCCCGCGCGCCAGCGCCGTCTTGCCGACCTCCAGCATCACGCGCGCATCGTTGCGCCGGCGGGCAAGCTCGCCGAGCGCTTCGAGTGCTGCGACGTCACTGCTCTCCTTGGCGAAATTCTCGGCGTAATAGAACACCATGTTGCGCTCGCCGATGCCGTAGAGCATGTCGGCCGCGCGCACGCGCTCATCCGCGGGGGGCGTGTCATCCGAGGCCAGCACGGGCGCAGGCGGACGCAGCTCGATCCGGTCGAGGCCGAGCTTTGCGCGCGCAAGCTGGCCGTAATAGGCGGTGGGATAGCGCGACGCAGCCCGATAGCTCATGCGGGCATCGGCCATTGCGCCCAGGGCTTCGGCGGCGCGACCGCGCCAGTAATGGGCCCGCGACAGCGCGATCGGATTGGACGAGCCCTCGTCGATGGCGGCAAAGTACATCATCGCCGTCGTGGGATCGTCGAGAAAGCGCAGCGCGATCCAGCCGCACATGAAGTGGTAGTCGACGCGATAGACTTCTTTTTCCGGCACCGCGGCCGTGCGCACCACATCATAGGCGGTCTTGAACTTGCCCTGGTCGAGCAGCTTGCGCGCAAGCATGCGACGCTCGCGCCACCAGGCGTCGGTGTCCTGGTCCGCCATGGTATCGGGCGCGGCGGCCAGGATCACCTCGGCGGCGTCGTCGATGCGGTCCTTCTGGAGGTACCATTGCGCGCGGCACAGCACGTAGCCGAGATCGCGGCGGCCGTCAGCGGAGACGTCATCGAGATAGTCCTTGGCGGTGCTGGCCTTGCCGGTGACCGCGGCGCAGGCTTTCACGATCGCGAGCGCATCCTCGCCGAGCCGTTTCGCCGCGCGCCTCGCGCCAGCGTAATCCTTGGCGCCGAGGCGCTTGTCCATACGCGCGCGGTGATCGTCAGCGGACAGAAGATCGCGAAACGCTTCGTAGGAATCCTCTTCGCTGCGCTCGGACAATTCGTCGGCGCGCCAGGCTTCGCGCACGAGCCGGGCGGCTCTGTCGGTATCGCCTTCAGCGAGCAACACGCGGGCGAGCGCAAACTTGCCCTTGGCGCTGGTCGGCCGGTCCATCGTGAACCGGTGCACGGTGGCGGCGTCGGCCTTCTCCTGCCACAGCCGCGCCTCGGCACGGCGGCGGAGCAGGGCGCTGCTCGGCCAGTCGGGATTGGCGGCGAGGAACGCGGCGTAATGCTTGAAATTGGCGGTGCTCTCGGAATGGCGCAGCATGAACCAGTCGGCGAGCTTCTGTCCGGCGGGATCGGCGATGCGGTCGCGCGCCGCGCTCGCGTCTTGCGTCTTGCCCTTGCGCGCGAGATCGATTGCGTCCTTCAGCGCGGCGAGATCGCCGGTCAGCGGCGGCGGTGCCGGCCTGTCCGCGGGCTCGTCGATGGTCTTCTTCGACTTGCGCTTGGCCTCGGCGTGCTTGCCGTGCCGCGCTTTGCCGGCGGAGGCAAGGCGGTGCTTGCCGGCTTTCGCCTCATGCGTCTTCTTCGGCGCGGCTGATTTATGACCGCTTTTCGCCGCGAGCTCTGTGGGAAAGAGGGCCATCGCGGCCACGGCAACGAAACACGCGAGCGAGCGTAGGCACTGGTTCATTCGATGGTCCCCCCTGCGAAACCACTACAAACCAAGGTCCGCGACGACATGCGGCTTGAGAATCAAAGATACGAACGATGCCGGGGCATCGGCCCGCATTCCACACCCTGTCGCAACAATACGGCAAAAAACGGATGCGGCGCTGGAATTTCCGCAAAGGAGAAAAGGGCAGTTCCATTGACCTTTCTAACTCTCGCGCGCCGGTTGCGCATGGACAGGGCGCCAGGAGGGCCAGATTGCGCGTGTTCCCGCAGCCAGTCCGGTGTATGGAGTTCCCTCGCTCCGTCCTTTAGCCTTTTCCCTTTGCCTCCGCACCTACATGCCGATTTTCAACCAGTCGATCCGGCGCAAGATTGTCGGCATCGCCCTCGGACTGATCGTCCTGATGTTGGTCACCTCGATCCTGTCGATGGTGATGTCCAGCCAGGTCGGCGTCCTGCTCGACGAGCTGACCAACCGTTACATCCCGGCCTATAGCCATCTGGCGCGTTCCAACAGTCGCTCGCTGGAGCGGGGGCTGGCGCTGCGGCGGATGGTCATGACCCGGATGGAGGCGCCGTCGGATGAGGAGGCCTATGCGGCGCGCCTTCGCGACTTCGAGGAATCGGACCGCAAGATCGAGGACGAGGCCGAGGCCGCGCGCAAGCTGATCAACGCGATCATCGAGGACCCCAGGACGTTTTCCGACAATGCCGCGCTGGCGCGAATCGATATCCGCATCGACACCGCCGTCACCGAGCTGCGCCGCGACCTGAGCGAGGACCACGCGAAGCTCCTCAAGCAGGTCGACGCCAGGCAGATGGCAGAGGCCCGCGGCACGCTGGAGCACATCGACATGCTGCGCGACCAGTTCAACCGGAAGGTCGATACGATCCGCGGCGATATGCTGGCGCAGGTCTTCTTCTCGACGTCGCAGGTGATCAGCCGCCAGCATCAGACCATCATCATTTCGGGTGTCGTGACATTGCTCGCGGCGATCGTCGGATTTTCCTTTGCGCTGCTGGTGTCCAGCGGCATCACGCGTCCGGTACGGCTGTTGCTCGCCGGCACCCGCGAGGTCGAGGCGGGCCGGTTCGACAAGCCCATCACCGTCTCGACGCAAGACGAGATCGGCGAGCTCGCTGCGGCATTCAATCGCATGATCGAGCAGTTGCGGCACAACGAGCAGATCCGGGAGACCTTTGGCCGCTACATCGATCCCAAGGTGGTGCAGGGGCTGATCGACCGGCCGGAGGTCGCAATCGACGGCGAGCGCCGGGTGATGACCATCATGTTCTGCGACATGAGCGGCTTCACCTCGATGAGCGAGGGTATGACCCCACGCGGCCTCGTCAAGGTGATGAACCACTATTTCACCGTGATGTCCGGCCCGATCCGGAGCAATCGTGGCATCATCGACAAATATATCGGCGACGCCATCATGTCCTATTGGGGCCCGCCCTTCGTCGAAGAGGACGAGCAGGCGCTGCTCGCCGGGCTTGCCGCCATCGAGATGGCCGACCAGGTGCCCGCGCTGCAGAAGCAGCTGCCCGATCTGCTCGGTATCCGCGCCATGCCCGCGCCGTGCGATCTGCGCATCGGCATCGCCACCGGCGAGGTCCTGACCGGCAGCATCGGCTCCGAGCTGATGATGAGCTTTACCGTGATGGGCGATGCCGTGAACCTCGCTTCGCGGCTGGAGGCCGTCAACAAGGTTTACGGCACCCGCATCCTGATCTCGCAGGCGACTGCGGACGCGATTGGATCGCGCCTCGAATTGCGCGAGATCGACCGTCTGGCGGTTGCGGGTCAGAGCGCGCCGCAGGCGATCTTCGAGGTGATGGCGAGACTGGGCGCACTCACCGATGCGCAAGTGAGCCTGCGCACGCACTATGTCGAAGGTCTCGCCGCCTATCGCGCCCGGCGCTTCGACGACGCTCGTGCCGCCTTCAACGCGGCGCTCGAGGCGGTCCCCGGCGACGGCCCCTCGCGCGCGATGCTCGGCCGCATCGCGCAGTTCGCGGCCAATCCGCCGGATGCCAATTGGGATGGTGCCTGGCGGCTCGAGCAGAAATAGGCTGCCGCGGAAAAATTGATGCTACCCCATAACGATGTTCGCTGTGACCTATTCCTCGGGTTTAGGTTTGGTGTCCTTGTGGCGTTTGATGGGGACACGCCGATGACAGAACTTCAGGACAGGCTGGAACGGTTCGAGACGCTGACTGCCGAATGCGAGCTGATCGCCAAGCTCGCCACCGACAGCACCAAGCGCGAGTTCTATCTGAGGCTCGGGGAACAGTATCGCCAGCTGGCGGTGGATATTCGGCAGGCGATCGCGACGACGGCCGCGGCCTGAGACCGGCTGAAATCCGTTCTTAACATTTAGCGCGCATTCTCGCAGCACGCGGGCATCGCCGATCGGCGGTGGCTCGTGGTGGCCGGGGTTCGTTGCGATGCAGCGCACCTCGCGAGTGTCATCGTGCTGTGCCTGACAGGGCAGGTCCCATGCGCTTCGTTGCCGTGATCATATTCGCGCTCATGACGGCGGCCTGCGACCAGGAGCGGGACATCACCGGCTCGACGACGTCGACCTGTCCGCTACGAAACTACAACTACAATCCACGCGACATGAACCAGTGCGTCAACGCCTGCAGATCGTGCGATCGCGGCACCACGGTCACCTGCACGACATCCTGCACCCTCAAGGGGGCTCGCTGAGCGGATTACCTTCTGCCTTGCGAGGCGTCGCAACGCGCGATCCCCGGCTCCCCAATCGTCCTCGCCGTCTCGACCTGATAGGGTCGATCGGAGCAGGGGGACATCGGATGAAATTCGCAAGCTTTGAAATCGACAACGCCGGAGGTCTCGTGGGAACGGCGAGCAGCGCGCAGGCTTCCAGCGAACGTGGCGTCGACGGTGCCGAGGCACCGGAACGATTCACATAGGATAGTCATTGGAAGCAGTGGGCAGGACGCGGAGTCCAATGGAATGGGTATGCTCGATCCCGGCCGGTTCCTGGTATCGTGCTCGCATTGCGATGCCTGGCCGATGGCCGCCAACGTGAAACGTTCAAGCTGGTCGGCATCCCCGCATGAGGTCCGTTTCGTCTGCACGCGCTGCCGGCGCGAAGAGACCGCGATCGTCTCGGCCTCCGGCGAACTGACGCCGATCAAGCGCCTCGACGCTCCGCCGCGGGATGTCGCTGTGGCCTGGGCTCAGGCCCAGCGCCCGCGGGGGCGAACGTAGGCGGCGCAGGGCATTGCTCGATTCGTTGTGGAGCCGGCCGATCGCGTCTGCGGCCAAGATGCCAGCGGTCGATTGACTCCCGGCCTGGGCGCCCCGTAGATTGGCCGCTGGCGGTTCTCCTCATGGAGATCAAAAGGGAACGTGGTGCGAGATGTCCCAAGGCGGGATCTTCTCAATGCCATGGCTGCCCCCGCAACTGTAAGCGGTGAATCTCTCGTCCTATGCCACTGGGAATTTCGGTCCTGGGAAGGCGACGCAGAGGTAACGACCCGCGAGCCAGGAGACCTGCCGTCAGCCGTGGTCACACGCGAGGATGTCGGTCGGGGAGTACAGACATTAGCTTCACCGGAGCAATCGATCGCTCCGCCGTAAAGCCTCGTTCGCTGTGACGTGCCACTGACGTCATGCCGAGGTTATGATTTTGTCCCGTTTTGTCACTGCCGCCAGGCGCTGCTGCGCCGGCATCGTTGCGGCCGCTTCCTTCTATTCGCTCGATCCCTCCATCGCCCACGCGCAGCAGGCCGGTGCCGAACAGCTGCCGCCGGTCGAAGTGACCCAGCCTGACGATCAGAGCCGTACGCGGGCCAGGGCGGCCGGCGATGGCGATGCGGTGAGGCGCCGGGTGAGCCCGAATGGTGCGCCGGGCGGGACCGGCTCGTCCGGCTCGGGCAGTGGAGCGGCCGCCGGCAATGACGGCATCGTCGGCGCGGCCACGACCATCATCACGGCCGCAGACATCGCCCATGCGCCGTCGCAAACGCTGGCCGAGATCATCGCGACGCAAGTACCGGGCGCCCAGATCACGACGTTCTATGGCGGCCAGATCGGTGCCAAGACCAGTGTCGATCTGCGCGGCTTCGGTGCCTTCGCCACGGCCAATACGCTGGTGCTGGTCAACGGACGGCGGCTGAACGACATCGACATGGCGCAGGTGGATCTCTCCACGATCCCGCTCAATGCCATCGAGCGTATCGAGATCACGCGCGGCAATTCCGGTGCAGTGCTGTATGGTGACAATGCGGTTGGCGGCGTCATCAACATCGTCACCAAAAACGGCGTCGGCGGCCCGCCCGCGACAGCGCGCATCGAGGCCGGTTTCGGCTCGTTCAACGCTGGGCTCGGCAACGTCTCGACCGCGCTCAATTCCGGTCCGTGGTCGACCTCGTTCCACGGCAATGCCGTCAGGACCGACGGCTACCGCGACAACAATCGCTATTCCCAGGAGAACGGCGTCGGCAACCTGAACTACACGATGCCTGGCCTGACCGCCTTCCTGACCGTCACCGGTGACAATCAGGAGCTGCGACTGCCGGGCGGCCGCACCGTGGATCCGTCGATCGGTCTCGACGAGCTCGCGACCAACCGGCGAGGGGCCGGCACGCCCTTCAACTACGCCAACCAGCAGGGTTTTAGCGCGACCGCCGGCTTCACGAAAACCCTGGTCAACGGCGTCGATCTCATCGTCGACGGCGGCCTGCGCGACAAGAAGCAGCAGAGTGCGTTCTTCTCGAGCCCGACGCCGGTTCCGGCTTTCTTCACGTCGACCTATGTCGAGGCCGATCTGACGACATGGTCGATCACGCCGCGGCTCAGCGTGAAGAGCCTGCTCTTCGGAATGCCGTCGCAGTTGCTGACCGGCGTCGACTATTACGATGCGAGCTTTCAGCAGAACCGCGGTGCCGGCCAGGGTCTCGCCCCCTGGCACAATTACGTCCTCAGGCAGCAGACGGTTGCTGGCTATGTCCAGCACACACTGGCCGTGACGGCTACGACCGACATCTCCTACGGCTCCCGGGTGCAGAACATCGGCCTTTCGGCACGTGACGATTTTGATGCGGCGGCTCCGTTCAACGCCGACATCGGCGCGCTCCCGCTCAGGAGCGACGAGACGCAATATGCGCTGCACCTCGGTGCCGAGCATCGTCTCAATGAGACCGTCGCGCTGTTCGGCCGGGCCGCGCGCGCCTTCCGCACGCCTGATGTCGACGAGCGGGTGTCGTCGGGCCCTTCATTCGACCCGTTCTTCAATCCGCTCCCGCAAACGTTCCGGCTCAAGACCCAGACCTCGCAGGACATCGAGGGCGGGCTGCGCATCAGAGGAGGCGGACTGCAGATGCAGAGCAGTCTCTATCTGATGGACCTCGCCAACGAGATCCATTTCAATCCAATCCTGTTCTACAACACCAACCTGGATCCGACCCGCCGTTACGGCTCGGAGACCAGTGTCTCCTATCGCATCAACGACGCCCTGCTTGTGCGTTCCGGCATGGCCTATACACGGGCTGTCTTCCGCGAAGGCGTCTGGGCGGGCAACGACGTGCCGCTGGTGTCGCGCTACACCGCGAGTGCGGGCCTCACCTGGAACATCTGGCAGAACTATCTGGTGCTGGACGCCACCGCGCGCTTCTGGAGCGAGCGTCGCATGGATAACGACCAGGCCGGAACCCAGAAGCCGATTCCCGCCAACGGCACCATCGACCTCAAGCTCAGCGGTCAATTTGAGCGCTACTTCTGGTCGCTCAGCGTCAACAATGTGCTGAACGCGCTCTACTACGATTACGCCATCGCAAGCACCTTCACGGACGGTCGCTTCAGCGCCTATCCGCTGCCCGGTCGCACCTATCTGCTCAAGGCCGGCGCCACGTTTTGATTTTGCTGGAGCTGTCACAGGCCCCCCAAACGGACTAGAGTTCGAAGAGAAAGAGATCATCATGGCTCTCAACATCCTGCGGTCCAACGACGACGGCTTCCGCCTCCATCCGGTGGCGCCGCGTCTTGCGCCGATGTTCGGCTTCGCGCTGTTGACGGTGTCGTGCGCGCTCGCGAGTTTTGCGTTCGCCTGCGCGACGCCGTTCGCGGCTTTCGCCGTCGTCGCGGCTGCGATGCTGACGCTGCGTCCGGCGCTGCTCGTCGTCACCGGCGCCTGGCTCGTGAACCAGACGATCGGCTTTAGCGCGTTGCATTATCCTATCGATGGCAGCAGCATCGCCTGGGGTTTCGTGATCGGCGCGGCTGCGCTCCTGGCGACCGCAGCGGCGTCGGGCGTGCTTCGCATGCTGCCGCAGGGCCGCACGCCGCTCATGCTCGCGATTGCGTTGTTTGCCGCCTATGCGGCCTATGAGCTCGCGCTGCTCGCCGCGACGCCGTTCCTGGGCGGAGAGGGCGCCTTCACCGCCGCCATCGTGACGCGCATTGGGCTGACCAGCGCCGCCTGGCTCGCCGGCCTCGTCGCCGTCTGCGAGGTCGTGCGCCTGTTCGATCCGTTCGGGCGCAAGGGAGCGATGTCGGCCTGACGGAGCCTGGCGCAATCCGGCAGCGGGATATCGCCCGACAGGCGAAACACCTGGTCGTTTCACAACTTTCGGTGTCAATCCGTCTCGGTGAAAATATTCCACTTTACCGAAATTCGGAAACGGCGTATGTGTCGCCCATCCTGGCTCATCCAGGAGGGGCGATCATGAGGTCGTCATTTTCGCGAGCCGGGCTTGCGGTGGACGCGGCAGCGTCGTGCACGAGAGGTCAAGGGCCGGGCGGATTGCTCTCCGTGAGCCCGAAACTGCGTGCGGACGAGCGGCGCTGTCAGGTTCGTCTCGTCTGTAAGTTTCCGGCTCCGTCGACAGGGCTGGGAAAACTGCGGCGAAATGGCGGGCCGTGCGTACGGCAAAACCGTGTGGTCCTGGCCGTCGTTGCTACGGTCAAGCTCTTGCGGAGGCGGCAGTCGCGTCAACCGGCGCGGTGCCGGTGAGTTTCGCGAAAGTGAGGGAGGCCAGAACGAACTCGGCTCCCGGGAGAGCACGGCATAAGCCGTCCGACCATCGCGCAGGGAAGGCCGTGTGTTGGGCTTCACCTGTATGCTGCTGTTGCGGTCTTCTTGCGCTACATCTTCGCGCAGCGGACCGCGGGTGCCGCCGGCACCCGGCCTTCCCTGCGCCCTTTTGGCTTCATGAGGGTGGCGCGACCAAGCAAAGCTCGGGCGAAATCAGCCGCGAGAACGGGAAGACGTGTCTGGTCAGTCCGAGCTTGAAAACGACGTCAGCTCACCTTGCTCCGTAACTGCGACTCACTTTCGTACGCGAGATCGCGGAGCTGAAAGCGGGTGCAATCATCGTGCAGCAAAAGCCGAGGTTGTGGATGGCCATCTTCGCGAGGTATCTTGGTAGGCCTGCCCGTGGCTTCTGAGCCACGATTGTGCCGCCGGTGCAACAGTCGCTCCAGATTTAACCCTCACCACCGGCGGTTCGCATCGTCGCCGCTTTTTGGCCACACCCTAACATGAATAAAATCACTCTCATGTTTTAAGGGCAGTGGCGGTCTTCGAAGGCGACGAGAAAATCCCAAGGTCGATTCAAATCTTGGCTCTGATTTTTCGGGTCTGAAAGGGTTGGCCGGGGAAACTGGTTGCGATGGTTGCAAAGATTGACAAGCAGAGGCTGCCGAGCCGTCACGTGACGGAAGGCCCTGCGCGCGCCCCCCATCGGTCCTACTTCTACGCCATGGGTCTGACCACCGAGCAGATCCACCAGCCTTTCGTCGGTGTCGCCTCCTGCTGGAATGAAGCCGCTCCCTGCAACATCGCGCTGATGCGCCAGGCCCAGGCGGTGAAGAAGGGCGTGGCGTCGGCCGGCGGCACGCCTCGCGAATTCTGCACCATCACCGTCACCGACGGCATCGCCATGGGCCATGACGGCATGCGCTCGTCGCTGCCGTCGCGGGAATGCATCGCCGACTCGGTCGAGCTGACGGTGCGCGGTCATGCCTATGACGCGCTGGTCGGCCTTGCCGGCTGCGACAAGTCGCTGCCGGGCATGATGATGGCGATGATCCGCCTCAACGTGCCCTCGATCTTCATCTATGGCGGCTCGATCCTGCCCGGCAATTTCCGCGGGCAGCAGGTCACCGTGCAGGACATGTTCGAGGCCGTCGGCAAGCACTCGGTCGGCGCCATGTCGGACGAGGACCTCGACGAGATCGAGCGTGTGGCCTGCCCCTCGGCGGGCGCGTGCGGCGCGCAGTTCACCGCCAACACCATGGCGACCGTCTCCGAGGCCATCGGCCTCGCGCTGCCATACTCGGCCGGTGCCCCGGCGCCCTACGAAGTCCGCGACGCCTTTTGCACGACCGCGGGCGAGAAGGTGATGGACCTGATCGCCCAAAACATCCGGCCGCGCGATATCGTCACCCTAAGGGCGCTGGAGAATGCCGCCGCAGTTGTTGCGGCGTCTGGCGGCTCGACCAATGCTGCGCTGCACCTTCCGGCGATCGCGCACGAGGCCGGGATCAAGTTCGACCTGTTCGACGTCGCCGAAATCTTCAAAAAGACACCTTATGTCGCGGATTTGAAGCCAGGCGGCCGTTATGTCGCCAAAGACATGTTTGAAGTAGGTGGCATACCGCTTCTGATGAAGACGCTGCTCGACAACGGCTTCCTGCACGGTGATTGCCTTACCGTCACGGGCCGCACGATCGCCGAAAACCTCAAGAGCGTTAAGTGGAATCCGCACCAGGACGTGGTGCACCCGGCAGACAAACCCATCACCGTCACGGGCGGTGTGGTCGGTCTGAAGGGTAATTTGGCGCCAGAAGGTGCGATCGTGAAAGTCGCGGGAATGTCCAACCTCAGGTTTACCGGTCCGGCCAGGTGCTTCGACCGTGAGGAGGATGCTTTCGAGGCGGTTCAGAAGCGTACCTACCGTGAAGGCGAAGTCATCGTGATCCGCTACGAGGGGCCGAAGGGCGGTCCCGGCATGCGGGAAATGCTCCAGACCACAGCGGCGCTGACCGGCCAGGGCATGGGCGGCAAGATCGCGCTCATCACCGACGGCCGCTTCTCGGGCGCCACCCGCGGCTTCTGCATCGGCCATGTCGGGCCGGAGGCGGCGGTCGGCGGCCCGATTGGGCTGCTCGAGGACGGCGACATCATCGAGATCGACGCGGTCGCCGGCACCCTTAACGTAAAATTGAGCGACGCCGAGTTCGCCCAGCGCAAGACCAAATGGAGCGCTCGCGCGACCAACCATACATCGGGTGCGCTCTGGAAATATGCTCAGCAGGTCGGACCAGCGGTCGGTGGGGCGGTAACCCATCCGGGCGGCGCGCACGAGAAACAGTGCTATGCGGACATCTAGGCGTGCCATTGTTGCGTTTGTGTTGGGAGCGGCCGCGCTGGCCGCGCCGGCGCTTGCCTTCGACGGCGCGCCGGTCAACCCCAAGGACGCGACCATCCCTGTCGTGACCACCTTGCCGGGCGCCGCGGGTGCCGTGCGCACCAAGGTTCCGCCGGCAGTCGCGACCCGGGAAACCTCGCTCAGCGCGCTGCAATATGCCGCCGAGGGTGGCCACCCCATCGCGCAGTGGAAGCTCGGCCGCATGTACGCCAACGGCGACGGCGTCGCCCAGGACGATTTGCGTGCCTTCGAGTATTTCAGCCGGATCGCGAACGCGCATGCCGAGGACAGCCCGTCGGCGCCGCAGGCGCAGATCGTGGCCAATGCCTTCGTCGCACTCGGCCGCTATTATCTCAGCGGCATCCCGAACTCGAAGATCAAGTCGGACCCGGAGCGGGCGCGGGAGATGTTCTCCTATGCGGCGTCCTATTTCGGCAATGCAGACGCGCAATACGATCTTGCGCGGTTGTACCTGAAGACACCGGACGCCTCGCGCGAGGATTTCCGTTATGGCGCGCGCTGGCTCGGCCTTGCCGCGCAGAAGGGCCAGCACCAGGCGCAGGCGCTGCTCGGCCAGATGCTGTTCAACGGCGACCGCCTGCCGCGGCAGGCCGCGCGCGGCCTGATGTGGCTGACCCTGGCGCGCGACAGCGCCGGCGCCGAGGAGACCTGGATCAAGGAAAGCTACAACCGCGCCTTCGCCAAGGCCTCCGACGACGACCGCGCCATGTGCCTGCAGATGCTGGAGCAGTGGGTGCAGGGCCGCCGGGACTAAAGCGCGATGCGATTAGGATGAATCGTCATCGCGCTTTAGGTTGTTGTTTAAGCATGATCCGGAAAACCGCTGCGCATTTTTCCGGATCATGCTTTAGGTTAGGTTCCGTAGGATGGGCAAAGGCGCCTTGGCGCCTTGCCCGCCACCTGATCGGCGCTCACGCCGCGTCGAGATCCAGATCCGCCCACACCGGAACGTGGTCCGACGGCTTCTCCCAGCCGCGCACATAGCTGTCGATGCCGACATTGGCGAGCCGGTCGCTGGCCTGTGGCGACAGCAGCAGGTGGTCGATCCGCAGGCCTTGGTTCTTCTGCCAGGCCCCGGCCTGGTAGTCCCAGAAGGTGTAGAGCCCGGGCTCGTCGGTGACGGCGCGCAAGGCGTCGGTCAGGCCGAGGCCGAGCAGGGACTGAAAGCTCTCGCGCGTCTCCGTCTTGAACAGGGCGTCCTCGGTCCAGGCGGCCGGATTGTGCACGTCGCGGGCATGCGGGATGACGTTGAAGTCGCCCGCGAGGATCAGCGGCTCCTCAGTCTTGAGGCGCTCCTTCGAATATTCAAGAAGTCGGGACATCCATTTGAGCTTGTAGGGATATTTGTCGCTCCCGACCGGGTTGCCGTTGGGCAGGTAAAGGCAGGCGATGCGCAGCACCCCGCGCTTGAGCGTGACCACGCCTTCCAGGAAGCGGGCATGCGTATCCTCGTCGTCGCCGGCAAGCCCCGACTTGGTCTCGTCGAACCGCAGCTTCGAGAGCAGGGCGACGCCGTTGAACGTCTTCTGCCCATGGGTGACGACGTTGTAGCCCAGCGCCTCGATCTCCAGCCGCGGAAAGGCCTCGTCGACGCATTTGATCTCCTGGAGGCAGACGATGTCGGGCTGGCACTCCTTCAGCCAGGTCAGCAGGAGATCGATCCGCTGCCGGACCGAGTTCACGTTCCAGGTGGCTACTCTGATGGACATAGGGAAGGCTCCGGGCGGGGGCCATGGTTAGAACAAACTGCAAACGCGCCCGTCAAGGATGCCGCAGGATCTCCCACAAAATTAACCCGGTCTAAGCAGGCGGTGGGCCATTGATCGTCGAAAGGTTCCGCGGATGGGTTGGCCGGACAAGTCGATGAAGCGAACTGAACCGCGTGACGGCCTGATCGGCGCATTCCTGTATTGGCTCGGCGGCTTCGAGATCGAGGACGGCCTGACTGCCGATCTCAGCGAGCGCGAGATCCGCCGCATTCGCGCCAAGCAGATCGACGCCGTGAGGCGGCTGATCCCGGTGACGATGGCGGTGACGATGCTGAACGTCGCCGTCGTGCTGATCCTGTTCTGGGGCAGGGGCTGGAACGACTTTCTCGCGATCTGGGGCCTGACGCTCGCCGCCACCGCCTCGCTCGCGGTGCGCTCGTGGCCGCGGTCGCATCAGAACCTGCCGCAAGAGGCCTCGCCCCGCGCGGCGCGGCGGATGCTGCGGCAGGCATTCTTCCTCGCCGCAATCTGGAGCACGCTGCCGCTCGCGTTGTTCAGCCGCGTCGAGCCGACCAGCCAGCTCATCCTGGCCTGCCTGATGGTCGGCATGATGTCGGGCGGCGCCTTCACGCTCTCGACCTTCCCGCGTGCGGGCCTCATCTATCTCGCCACCATGACTGTCGCCTGCGCCGGCGCGCTGCTGCTGTGCGGCACCGGGCCCTATCTCGTGACCTCGGTGTTCCTGCTGCTGTTCGCATTCTTCATGGCGCGCAACATCGTCTCGCAAGGCAATCTGTTCCTCGGCAATCTCAAGGCCCAGCTCGAGCTCGAGCGCCAGACCGAGATCATCTCGCTGCTGCTGAAGGACTTTCAGGAGAACGCCAGCGACTGGCTGTGGCAGACCGACGCCGACGGGCATCTGATCGACGTGCCCCAACGCTTCGCGGACGTCGCGCAGCTGCCGCTTCCGCTGCTGAAGGGATCGCATTTCGCCGACGTGCTCGACATGCTCTGCCCGGAGGACAAGAGTGCAGCCTACAACGTTGTCGGCCTGATGGAGCAGAACGAGCCGTTGCACGAGATGAACCTCAAGGTCGTTGCCGGCGGCGAGGCGCGGCTGTGGTCGCTGACGGCGAAGCCGGCTTATGATCGCGAGGGACACTTCCTCGGCTATCGCGGCTTCGGGCGCGACGTGACTGAGCGTTGGCGCGCGGAAAAGGCCGAGGCCGAGAGTCGCGCCAAGTCGGACTTCCTGGCCGTGATGAGCCACGAGATCCGCACGCCGATGAACGGCGTGCTCGGGCTCGCCAGCATGCTGCTCGAAACCAAGCTCGATCCGGAGCAGCGCGAAGCCGTCGCCACGATCCGCGACTCCGGCGACAATCTCCAGCGCATCCTCAATGACATTCTGGATTTGTCCAAGCTCGAGGCCGGGCGCTTCACCTTCGAGGTGATCGACTTCGCCCCGCAGGCGCTGGTCGAGGCTGTCGCGACCGTCATTCGCGCGAGCGCCAAGAACAGGGGGCTGACGGTCAAAGTCGAATTCGATCCGAGCCTGCCGCCGACGCTGCGCGGCGACGTCGCACGCATCCGCCAGGTGCTGCTCAACCTCGCGTCCAATGCGGTGAAGTTCACCGACGAAGGCGAGGTGACGATTTCGGTCACCTGCCAGGCGCGACGCGACCTGCTGGCGACCGTCGAATGGACGGTGACCGACAGCGGCATCGGCATCGCCCCCGAAAAGCTCGGCCAGCTCTTCAGCGACTTCGCGCAAGCCGATGCTTCGATCAGCCGTCGCTTCGGCGGCACCGGGCTCGGCCTTGCGATCTCACGGCGCATCATCGAGCAGATGGGCGGCACCATCGGCGTTACCTCGACGCCGGGCGAAGGCTCGACCTTCCGCTTCACGCTGGTGCTGCCCTGGAGCCAGGCGCAGGCGTCCGATCAGGCAGACGGCCGCGACGAGGCCGATGATCTCAAAGCCCGCATTGCCGGCCTCGACCGCCCTCTGAAGGTGCTGGTCGCGGAGGACGATGCCGTCAACCGCATGGTCGTGAGCAAGATGTTGGGATCTTTCGACGTCGAGCTGCGCGTCGTCGCCGACGGCGCCGAGGCCGTCGCTGCGGCATCCGAGGGCAATTACGACGTCGTGCTGATGGACGTGCGCATGCCCGACATGGACGGACTTGCTGCCACCCGCGCGATCCGTGCGCAAGGCGGGCGCCTCGAAGCCTTGCCGATCGTCGCGCTCACCGCCAACGCCTTCCCCGAGGACATCAAGATTTGCCGGGAGGCGGGCATGTCGGACTTCCTCGCCAAGCCGCTGCGCAAGCCGGCGCTGATCGCGGCACTCCTGCGCGCGCTGGATGGCCACGTCATGTCGGAGGATGCGCCGCTCCAGCCGGAGCTGACGCCGGTCGAGGTGGAGTGGACGGAGGAGGAAAGGCAGATAACCGGCGCGTAGCCAGTCAGACCGAGAAGCTCGTCCCGCAGCCGCAGGACGCGGTGGCATTGGGATTGTTGACGCGAAACGAGGCGCCGATCAGATCGTCGACGAAATCGACTTGCGATCCTGCCAGGAACGGCTGGGAGGCGGAATCGACCAGCACCACCGCATTGTCCTGCTCGATCACGAGATCGTCGTCGGTGCGGGCACGGTCGATGTCGAACTTGTACTGGAAGCCGGAACAGCCGCCGCCCTCGACGGAGATGCGCAGCATCGCGCCAGAACCTTCGCCCTTGAGGATCTCCCCAATCCGGCGCGCGGCCCGGTCGCTGATGGTCACGTCAGTCGTCATCGTTCGTCTCCGATAGTCCCGCAGTCATACCCAATTCATTTGGTATCCCGCGCCCGACATAGTTAAGTGCCACCATACGCAGAATCAAATGGATAGGGACTAAATTCGCCGTGTCCGTCGGAATGGCAGCCCCTCGCGCGCCCTATGCCTGCGATCCCGATCGCAGCCGCGGCCGGCTGGTCTCCGAACCCCCGAGCCGGACCCGCAGCCCGTTCCGGCGGGATTGCGACCGGGTGATCCATTCCACCGCGTTCCGCCGGTTGAAGTACAAGACCCAGGTCTTCGTGTTCCACGAGGGGGACCACTACCGCACCCGGCTGACCCATTCGCTGGAGGTGGCGCAGATCGCCCGGGCGCTGGCCCGGCAGCTCGGGCTAGACGAGGACCTCACTGAAACCCTCGCGCTCGCCCACGATCTCGGTCATCCGCCGTTCGGGCATGCCGGCGAGCGGGCCCTGGACGCCTGCCTGAAGGAATTTGGCGGCTTCGACCACAACGCCCAGACGCTCCGCGTGGTCGCTTCGCTCGAGCACCGCTATCCCGAGTTCGATGGGCTCAACCTAACCTGGGAATCGCTGGAGGGCATCGTCAAGCACAACGGGCCGCTGACCGACCGCAGCGGTGCCCCGGTCGGGCGCTATCGCGAGCATGGCATTCCCGTTGGCATCGCCGACTACATCAAGACCTACGATCTCGAATTGTGGAGCTTCGCCTCACTGGAGGCGCAGGTCGCCGCGATCGCCGACGACATTGCCTATGACGCCCACGACATCGACGACGGCCTGCGCGCCGGCCTGTTTGACCTCGACGATCTCAAGGTGATGCCGCTGACCGCGGAGATCATCTCCGGGATTGCCGGCCATTATCCCGATCTCGAGGACGTCCGGCGCGGCGCCGAGCTGGTGCGCGAGCTGATCTCGCACCTGATCGGGGCGGTGTTTGCGGAGGCGCAGAAGAACCTTGCCGCGGTGAAACCGCAATCGGCCCAGGACGTGCGCCAGCAGAGCCGGGCCCTGGTCGCGTTCCCCGCCGAGGTCGCGGAGGAAGAGGCTGCCATCAAGGCCTTCCTGTACCAGCACATGTACCGCCACAAGCGGGTGATGCGGGTGATGGGCGAGGCGGAGCAGATCCTGTTCGACCTGTTCGCAAAATACCTGAAATCCCCCGGCGAGCTGCCGCCGGAATGGCTGCTGGGGGCGGAGGCGGACGACGAGGGCGACCGGGCCCGGCGGATCGGCAATTTCATTGCCGGAATGACGGATCGTTTCGCACTGACCGAGCACCAGCGGCTCTTTGACTCGACCCCGGATTTGCGTTAGGCGGCGGCCATGTCCCAGACATCCTCATCCCTGCATCTGTTCGCCGACGTGCTCGCGCGCGTGCACGCTGCCTGCCGCGCGCTCGCGGCGGACGCCAGCTGGCCGGACGGCATCGATTTCTCGCGCGTGGTGGTCGAGCCGCCGCGCGATGCCTCCCATGGCGACATGGCGACCAACGCTGCCATGGTGCTTGCGAAAGAGGCAAAGGCAAAGCCGCGCGACCTCGCCGAGCAGATCGCCGAGCGGCTCCGTGCGGACGCGCTGATCGCCAAGGTCGATGTCGCCGGTCCCGGCTTTATCAACCTGACACTGAAGCCGGCCGCCTGGGCCGAGGCGCTGCGGACCGTGCTGCGCGAAGGCGCCGATTACGGCCGCATCCGCGGCGGCTCCAAGGTCAATGTCGAATACGTCTCGGCCAATCCGACCGGTCCGATGCATGTCGGCCATTGCCGTGGTGCCGTGTTCGGCGACGCGCTGGCGAGCCTGCTCCAGTTCGCCGGCCACGACGTCACGCGCGAGTACTACATCAACGATGCCGGCGCTCAGGTCGACGTGCTCGCACGCTCCGCGTTCCTGAGGTATCGCGAAGCGCTCGGCGAGGACATCGGTGCCATTCCCGAAGGTCTCTATCCCGGCGACTATCTAAAGCCGGTCGGGGAGACGCTGGCGAAGGAGCACGGCGACAAGCTTCTCTCAATGAGCGAGGCCGGGTGGCTGCCGACCGTGCGTGCCAAGGCGATCGCGATGATGATGGACGAGATCAAGGACGATCTCGCCGCTCTCAACATCCGTCACGACGTGTTCTTCTCCGAGCGCTCGCTGATCGAGGCGGGCAACAACAAGGTCGCCGAGACCATCGATTTCCTGCGTGCCAAGGGCGACATCTACGAAGGTCGCCTGCCGCCGCCGAAGGGCGCACCGGTCGAGGATTGGGAAGACCGAGAGCAGCTGCTGTTCAAGGCAACCGCTTACGGCGACGACGTCGATCGTCCGCTGATCAAGTCGGACAATTCCTACACCTACTTTGCCTCCGACATCGCCTATCACAAGAACAAGTTCGATCGCGGTTTTGCCGAGATGATCGACGTCTGGGGCGCCGACCATGGCGGCTATATCAAGCGCATGCAGGCGGCGGTGAAGGCGACCACCTCCGGCAAGGGTGCGCTCGATGTCAAGATCGTCCAGCTCGTGAAGCTCTTGCGCAACGGCGAGCCGGTCAAAATGTCGAAGCGGAGCGGGGACTTCGTCACCTTGCGTGAGGTGGTGGATGAGGTCGGTCAGGACGCTGTCCGCTTCATGATGCTCTACCGGAAGAACGACGCGGTGCTCGATTTCGATCTCGCCAAGGTCATGGAACAGTCGCGCGACAATCCGGTGTTCTACGTCCAGTACGGTCACGCCCGCGGCCACTCGATTTTCCGCAACGCGCGGGCCGAGGTGTTCCCTGAACTACCTGAGGATACCGGCAAGCGGATCGCCTGGCTCAGTGAGTCGGCCGTCGAGCGGCTGTCGGACCCCGTCGAACTCGATCTTCTCAAGCGCCTTGCAATATATCCGCGCATGCTCGAGGCCGCTGCAGCAGCCCACGAGCCGCACCGAATTGCCTTTTATCTCTATGATTTAGCCAGCGAATTTCACGCACTTTGGACGAAAGGGCGTGATTTGCCCTATTTACGCTTCATTATCAATAATGATGCAGATCTTACAAAGGCGCGACTGGCCATGGTCCAGGGCGTCGTCTCGGTCCTGGCATCGGGCCTCGCCATCCTCGGCGTCCATGCCCCGGACGAGATGCGGTAGTTTGGGGCGAGCTACCTAAGGGGAATTCGGGGGGTAACCGGCAGAAGCCGGATCGCTTAGACTTGGTTGACAGCCTTGTGGGTCGAAAGCCGCGCCTTGGTCGAGGGGCGCGCGGCTTTCCCGAAGGGACGCATCATCACGATGGCCGAACGATATCAGGACAGACAGTTTCCTTCCGATGGCTATGGTCGCGGTGGCGATCAGCATGAGAAGCCGGAAAATGATCCCTTGGCCGAGCTCGCCCGTCTGATCGGACAAACCGATCCGTTTGCAGCGCAGGGTCGGCCGACCGTGCGCCCGCCGGCGGCGCCTGCCCAGAGCTATCATGAAGACGATTATCGCCAGCACGATGATCCGCAGGATTACGCCGAGCAGGCCCCGCCGCCGCCCGGGCCGCCCTCATGGATGCGCCGCGCCAACGTGCAGCCGGCACCCGCGCCGGAGCCTGACTATCCCGTCTCCGTCAGCCCGGTTCATCCGTTGCATCGCTATTCGGCCAAGCCCGCCGTGCCCGAGCCTGATGCTCATCAGCCGCAGGCCTATCAGGATCGCTCTTATCAGGATCAAGCATATCAAGATCAGGCCTACGAGCAGCACGGCCAGGCTTACCTGGATCAGGCCTATCAGGAGCCGCACGCGCAGCCCGATGCGTCGCGCTACGACGATGCGCTCTACGGCCGGCTGGAGACAGGCGAGCAGGACTATCAGCGCGATCCCGCCTATCCGGACGACCCTTACGCCTTCCAAAACGACTACCCCGACGACGCCGAACTCGAAGAGCCGAAGAAGCGACGCGGCGGCATGATGACGGTCGCGGTGATCCTGGCGCTAGCCGTGGTCGGCACCGGTGCGGCCTTCGCCTACAAGACCTATATCGGCTCGCCCCGCAGCGGCGAGCCGCCGGTCATCAAGGCCGACAACACGCCGACCAAGATCGTGCCGGCGACGACGGACTCCTCGGCCAAGGTGCCGGACCGCATGGTCAGTGACGGCACTGAAAAGATCGTGCCGCGCGAGGAGGCGCCGGTCGACGTCAACGCCAAGGCGGGCGGCCCCCGGGTCGTGTTCCCGCCGCTGAACCAGAATGCGAACCCTCCGTCGGTAGCGAGCGTCTCGCCATCCGCGGTTCCGTCGCCGAGCACCGGGCCGATCCCAAGCAACGGGACATTGTCGAGCAATTCGCCGCGCCCGATCCGGACCGTCACCGTGAAGGGCGACCAGACCGATAGCACCACGCCGCAATCGGCTGTAGCCGTGCCGAAGCCCGTTGCTGCGCCCGCCGCGCCGCGCAATCCGCCGACCTCGGCACATGCCAGCGCCAATCAGCCGCTGTCGCTCGCGCCGCAGTCGGGATCGTCCGCCGAGCCGCCGCAGCGGATGGCCGCGACCAACCCGGCGCAACTCGCGCACACCAGCAGTGGTGGCGGCTACATCGTGCAGGTGTCCTCGCAGCAGAGCGAGGACAGCGCCGCCGCGTCCTACCGAGTGCTTCAGAGCAAGTACGGCAGCGTGCTCGGCGGCCGTTCGCCGGTGATCAAGCGGGTCGATCTGACCGACAAGGGCAAGGGGATCGTCTACCGCGCCTTCGCGGGTCCCTACGCTTCGGCCGAGGAGGCGACGCAGGCTTGCAACAGCCTGAAGTCCGCAGGCCTGTCTGCCTGCTTCGTCCAGAGGAATTAACGGCCGTTTCCTTGACCCCCTCGCGGGGCAGGGTTAATCGGCCGTTATGAGCACGCGGGCCTTCATTACCGGCGTATCCGGAACGGAACTAACCGCCGCCGAGCGGGAGTTTATCCGTGCCGAACGCCCATGGGGCTTCATCCTTTTCAAGCGCAACGTCGCGAATCCAGCCCAAGTTACTGCACTGGTTGCGGAATTGCGGGCGGTGGCCAATGCTCCCGATGCCCCGGTCCTGATCGATCAGGAGGGCGGACGGGTGCAGCGGCTCGGCCCGCCGCACTGGCCGGTCTATCCGCCGGGCGCTGTATTCGCGACCTTGTACGACACTGATTCGGCGCTCGGGCTCACCGCGGCGCGCCTCAGCGCCCGCCTGATCGCAGCCGATCTTGCTGATCTCGGCATCACCGTGGATTGCCTACCGCTGGCCGATGTGCCCGTGCCAGGCGCCGATGCCGTCATCGGGAACCGGGCCTATGGCACTGAGCCGGGCAAGGTCGCGACGATTGCCCGTGCGGTCACAGAGGGCCTGGAGCAGGGCGGCGTCCTGCCGGTTCTCAAGCACATTCCCGGTCATGGCCGGGCCACTGCCGACACCCATTTCAGGCTGCCGACGGTCGACACGCCCCGGGACGAGCTGGAACGGACCGATTTCGCCGCGTTCAAGCCACTCGCGGATCTGCCGATGGCCATGACTGCACATGTTGTGTTTAGCGCCGTCGACCCCGCCCATCCGGCGACGACATCTGCGACAATGATTGCTGACGTGATTCGCGGCGCAATCGGGTTCCAGGGTTTGTTAATGAGTGATGACGTGTCGATGAACGCGCTGTCGGGGAATATCGCCGAGCGGACCCGCGCCATCTTCGCGGCCGGCTGCGACGTGGCCCTGCATTGCAACGGCAACATCGAGGAGATGCGCGACGTCGCCGGCCAGACACCTGAATTGTCGGGCAGGGCATTGGAGCGGGCGAAAGCCGCGCTCGCCGCACGCAAGCCGCCACAGCCATTCGATCGGGCGGCCGCACGCGCGGAACTTGACGCATTGATCGCACGGGCAAACACGGCATCGGCATGACCGCAGAAATCCTATCGTTCGAAACCGGGCGGCCCGCAGAGCTCGCCGAGGGTGAGCCGGCGTTGGTAGTGGACGTCGAGGGCTATGAGGGCCCGCTCGACCTCTTGCTCGCACTGGCGCGGCAGCAGAAGGTCGATCTCGCCAAGATTTCGATCCTGGCGCTGGCCGACCAGTACCTCCACTTCATCGAGGCCGCGCGGAAGATCCGGCTCGAGCTTGCCGCTGACTACCTGGTCATGGCGGCGTGGCTCGCCTTCCTGAAGTCGCGCCTGCTGCTCCCGGAGCCGCCGAGTGCGGAAGGTCCGAGCGCGGAGCAGATGGCGACGGCGCTCGCCAACCGCCTGCGCCGGCTGGAAGCCATTCGCGAAGCCGCCAACCGGTTGATGAACAGGCCTCAATTGCAGCGCGACATCTTCCCGCGCGGCGAGCCCGAGCAGATAGCCGAAATCAAGCATCCGAAATACACCGCGACGCTGTACGACCTGCTCACCGCCTACGCCGCGCAGCGCCAGTCGCGCGTGCTGGCGAGCGTGCATCTGGCCAAGCGCACGGTGTGGTCGCTTGCGGAAGCGCGCGCCACGCTGGAGCGACTGGTCGGCAGCCTCAACGAACAGGATGATTGGGGCGTGCTCGACGATTTTCTGATCCGGCATGTCGCCGATCCGACGCAGCGGGCAACCGTGTTCGCCTCGAGCTTTGCCGCCGCGCTCGAACTGGTGCGCGAAGGTCAGCTCGAGTTGAACCAGAAAGAGGCATTTGCGCCGATCTATTTCCGGAAGGGGCGCCCAAAACCGGTCCCGGACGCAGCTCCTGCGCCTGATGCGCCGGTCGCTTAAGTGCAAGAAGGAGAATCACCCATGGCAAGCCTGGCTGAAGTGCGGGTAGAAGAGGCCGAGCCGATGGACAACGAATCCCAGGCCCGTCCCGAGGAATTGCGGCTGCTGGAAGCGCTGCTGTTCGCGTCGAGTGAACCGCTGGATACCGCAACGCTGGCCAAGCGCATGCCCGAGGGCGTGGACGTGAAGGTCGCGCTTCAGCAGCTTCAGGCCGATTATGCCTCGCGCGGCGTCAACCTCGTCCGCGTCGCCAACAAATGGACCTTCCGCACCGCCGGTGATCTCGCCTGGCTGATGACGCGAGAGAGCACCGAGACTCGCCGTCTGTCGCGTGCGGCGATCGAGGTGCTGGCGATCATCGCCTATCACCAGCCGGTGACACGTGCCGAGATCGAGGAGATCCGCGGTGTCGTGACCTCAAAGGGCACGCTCGACGTGCTGCTGGAGACCGGCTGGATCAAGCCGCGTGGCCGCCGCAAGACGCCCGGCCGTCCCTTGACCTTCGGAACCACCGAGGAATTCCTGTCGCAGTTCACTCTGGAACAGCTCGGTGATCTGCCGGGCCTCGAAGAGCTGAAGGGTACGGGCCTGCTGGATTCGCGCCTGCCAACCGGATTTAGCGTACCGACGCCGTCTGATGACCCGACTCTGCGCGAGGACGAGGATCCGCTGGAACCGGGCGAGGACCTCGATCTTGCGCTGGCGCCTGCGGTCGAGCCCGAGACGCCGGAAGGCGGCAATGAGGGCGGCAGCGAAGGCGGCACTGAGGAGTGACGCCCGTCCGTTTACGGGCCCTGCGACCGGTTAACACTAGCAAGATTGCGTAGTGCCGACAGCGAATTGGCGCTGCCTTGGTCCTTGTTTTTGAGACCTGCCAAGCCTAGGTTTCGGTGAAGATCGGCCGGGTCCCCGGCCATGCGCGTTTGGAGGGTTGCAGGATGGGTTCACTCAGCATTTGGCACTGGATCTTGGTGATCGCAGTGGTCCTGCTGCTGTTCGGCCGCGGGAAGATTTCGGATCTGATGGGCGACGTGGCACAGGGCATCAAGGCGTTCAAGAAGGGCATGCAGGACGACGACAAGCCCGCCGAGAAGCCCGAGCCGGCCAAGTCGATCGAGCACAATGGTGCTCCGACCGCCACACGGTCCGACGTCGGCAGCAAGGCCGTCTGAGCCAGAGAGCACGCGAGACACGGGCAGCGGCCCCGATCCTGCGCGCGAGGATTGGGCCGGCTCCGGCTGGCGTGAACGGAAGACCTCATGTTCGACATCGGGTGGAGTGAACTGGTCCTCGTCGGCGTGGTGGCCCTGATCGCCATCGGCCCGAAAGAGCTTCCGGGCGTGCTGCGCATGGTCGGGCAATGGATGGGCAAGGCCCGCAAGATGGCTGCTGAGTTCCAGGGCCAGTTTCAGGAAGCGATGCGCGAGGCCGAGATGGCCGACCTCAAGAAGAGCTTTGACGAGGTCAAGGAAGCCGCCACCGGCTTTACCAGCAACAATCCACTGACCTCGCTGCAGAAGGATGTCAGCGACGCGCTCCGCGTCGATGCGCTGGACAAGCCGGCAGAGACGTCGAGCGCCACGTCTGTTGAGCCGCCGGCGACTCCGACCACCCCAGCAGCCCCGACGCCGGAGACCTTCGTGGAAGCCGAAGCGCATGCAACTGCGAACGAGCCGCTCGCGATCACCCGTGATGTCGAACCGGCACCGGTTGCGCAGGACACCGCGCCATCCGAGGCGATCAAGGACGCCAAAGCGTCATGACCGACGCCGATATCGAGGCCAGCAAAGCCCCTCTGATGGACCATTTGATCGAGCTGCGCTCGCGGCTGATCAAGGCGCTGCTCGGCTTTGGCATTGCCTTCATCTTCTGCTTCTTCTTCGCCAAGCAGATCTACAACGTGCTGGTCTGGCCGTTCGTGTGGGTCGCAGGGCCCGAGAACTCCAAATTCATCTACACGGCGCTGCTGGAATATTTCATCACACAGCTGAAGCTCGCACTGTTCGGCGCCGGCTTCATCTCGTTCCCGATCATTGCGACGCAGATCTACAAGTTCGTCGCGCCCGGGCTCTACAAGCACGAGAAGCAGGCCTTCCTGCCGTATCTGGTCGCCACCCCGTTCTTCTTCGTGCTCGGCGCGGCGCTGGTCTATTTCGTCGTGCTGCCGATGCTGGTCCGCTTCTCGCTCGGCATGCAGCAGGCCGGCAGCGACGAGACCGCGCAGATCCAATTGCTGCCCAAGGTCGGCGAATATCTGTCGCTGATGATGTCGCTGATCTTCGCCTTCGGCATCGCCTTCCAGCTTCCGGTGATCCTGACGCTGCTCGGCCGCATCGGCGTCGTGACCTCCAAGATGCTGCGCGAGAAGCGTCGCTATTTCATCGTGATTGCCTTCGTCATCGCGGCCGTGCTGACGCCACCGGACGTGCTGAGCCAGTGCTCGCTCGCGATTCCCTTGATGGCGCTCTATGAGGGCTCGATCATCGCGGTGGCGATGGTGGAGAAGAGGGTGGCGGCCGCGCAGGCCACGACCAGTACCGACGTGTCGACGCCGGCCAATCCGGCGGAGTAGGGCACTTTCGCTTTATCATCGCACTGCTCAGCCCATGATTCGTCATGCCCGGGCTTGACCCGGGCATCCACGACTTGATCTAAGGCGGCAGACACGTGGATGGCCGGGATAAACCCGGCCATGACGGGAAAACAGCCATGCACGACATCAAATCGATCCGCGACAATCCGCAAGCCTTCGACGCCGGCCTCGCACGGCGCGGTTTGAAGCCGATGTCGGCCTCGCTGCTGGCGATCGACGAGAGGCGGCGCGCGGCGATCCTGGCCTCGGAGCAGGCGCAGGCGCGGCGCAATGCGGCCTCCAAGGAGATCGGCGATGCCAAGAAGGCCAAGGACGAGGCGCGCGCCGCCAAGCTGATGGCCGAGGTCGCCGAGTTCAAGACCACGATGCCGCAGCTCGAAGCGACCGCGAAGACTGCCGACGAGGAGCTGACGAAAGAGCTGTCGGCGATCCCGAACATTCCGTTCGACGAAGTGCCTGATGGCGTCGACGAGCACGGCAACGTCCAGCACCACGTGTTCGGCAACAAGCGCAACTATAGCTTTGCGCCAAAACTGCATGACGATCTCGGCACCGCGCTCGGCTATATGGATTTCGAGGCGGCGGCCAAACTCTCCGGCGCGCGCTTCGTCGTGCTGAAGAAGGGGCTGGCGCGGCTCGAGCGCGCCATCGGCCAGTTCATGCTCGATCTGCACACGACCGAGCACGGCTACACCGAGATCAATCCGCCGCTCCTGGTGCGCAACGAGGTGATGTTCGGCACCGGGCAACTGCCGAAATTCGAGGACGACCAGTTCTGGGCGATCAAGGGCGAGCTGCTCGCCTCGCCCGACCATGAGCGGCTGAAGTCCGAGCGCCTCGGCCTGATCCCCACGGCCGAAGTGTCGCTCACCAATCTCGCGCGAGAATCCATCCTCGACGAGAAGCAATTGCCGATGCGCCTCACCGCGCTGACGCCCTGCTTCCGCGCCGAGGCGGGCGCGGCCGGGCGCGACACGCGGGGCATGATCCGCCAGCACCAGTTCACCAAGGTCGAGCTGGTCTCGATCACCACGCCGGAAACCAGCAAGGACGAACTGGAGCGGATGCTGTCCTGCGCCGAGCAGGTGTTGCAGAAGCTCGACCTGCACTACCGCGTGATGACGCTCTGTGCAGGAGATATGGGCTTCTCGTCGCAAAAAACCTACGACATCGAGGTCTGGATGCCCGGGCAGGGCGACGGCGGCATGTTCCGCGAGATCTCGAGCTGCTCGGTCTGCGGCGACTTCCAGGCGCGGCGCATGGATGCGCGCTCGCGCGGGCCGGACGGCAAGCCGCGCTTCGTGCACACGCTGAACGGCTCCGGCACCGCAGTCGGCCGCGCGCTGATTGCGGTGATGGAGACTTATCAGCAAGAGGACGGCTCGATCGCGGTCCCCAGCGTGCTCCAGCCCTATATGGGCGGGCTGAAGGTGATCGCGCGCGACTAAAGCGTTTTCCCGCGAAGTGGGCACCGGTTCGCGTCCGAAAACGCGGCATGACGAGAATCGCGTTGCGAAGATCGGGCGGCCGGCTATCCTGCCAGCCCCTCAACGCGACCCCACCGTTCATGCCCTTGCACCGCGACATCTTCTGGATCGGCAGACAATGGGCGGTGACAGGTGCCGGGATCCAGGCCATCGATCAGCGCCTTCGCGGCGGGCTCGACATCGAGATCGCGCGGCTCTGGGACGACGATCTCGTGCAGAGCCGACGGGCCAAGCCCGGAGTCAATGCTGCCGACTTCGACAAGGCGCTGGGCGTGGCGCGCGAGCGCTTTCCGCAGACGCCCGTGTCTGATCCGTTTGTCGCGCATCTGGAGGCGCTCGGTGTGATCGAGGCTCCCGTCGTGAATCCGGTCGTGCCGGCGATGCAATTGCGTGCGGAGGGCCGGCTCGCGCGCTTCCTGCCGCAATGGCGCATTCGCCGCTAGCGGGACCAGGCCGGGAACCTGGTGCCGGGCCCCGATCAGCCGGTTTGCCTGATGGGCCACGGCCGGATATGACTGATCAAACGGCTTTTCGGAATCGACCTCGCGCATGCGCATTCTCTGCACCAATGACGACGGCATCCACGCTCCCGGCCTCAAGGTCGTGGAGGAGATCGCGCGCGCCTTGTCGGACGACGTCTGGGTGGTGGCGCCCGAGCTCGACCAGTCCGGCGTGTCGCATTCGCTGTCGTTGAACGATCCCTTGCGCCTGCGCGAGGTCGGCCCGCGGCACTTTGCGGTGCGCGGCACGCCGACGGACTGCGTCATCATGGGAGCCCGCCATATCCTGGGGGCCAAGCTGCCTGATGTCGTACTGTCCGGCGTCAACAAGGGCCGCAACGTCGCCGAGGACGTGGTCTATTCCGGCACCATTGCCGGCGCGTTGGAGGGCACCATCCTGGGCCTGCCGTCATTCGCACTGTCGCAGGAGTTCAGCGTCGAGACCCGCGAACGGCCGCCGTGGGACACCGCGCGCAAATTCGGGCCCGACATCCTGCGCAAGGTGATCGCTGCCGGCGTTCCCAAAGACACCGTCATCAACGTCAATTTTCCGTCCTGTGCGCCGGAGGATGTGCTGGGCGTCCGCGTCACGCGCCAAGGCAAGCGCAATCTCGGCTTCCTCAAGATCGACGAGCGCAGCGATGGCCGCGGCAATCCCTATTTCTGGATCGGCTTCGAGCGCACCGCGATGATGGATACGCCCGCGGACGGCACCGATCTCGCGGCGCTGCGCGAGCGCTACGTTTCCGTCACGCCGCTCAGGCTCGATCGCACCAATGAAGCGTTTTCGGAAGAGCTGAGCCGGACGCTGAAATAGGGCTAGCCGCCGCGAAGCGCGGCTTCGATGGTCTTGCCGAGTGCATCGAGCTGAAACGGCTTCTGGAGCGCCGGCCGGTCGCGGTATTGTTCGGGCAGGCCGGAAGAGCCGTAACCGGTGGCGAAGATGAACGGGCAGCCCTTCGCCATGATGACATCGGCCACCGGCGAGATGACCTTGCCATTGACGTTGACGTCCAGAATGGCGAGGTCGAACTCGGTTGATTGCGCAAGCCGCATGGCCTCGGTGATGTCGCCCGCCTCGGCGGCAACCTTGTAGCCGAGCTCCTCCAGCATGTCCGCGACCATCATTCTGATCATGACCTCGTCCTCGACGAGGAAAACAGAGCGGCCCGAAAGCCCTGTCGCAGTCATAGGTGAGTCCTTGCCCATTCTCGTAAACGTTCGCAGATAACGATAGGGGACGCAATGCGCGTTTCGGCGAGCGCAAACCCGCAAATGGCTTAGCGCTTTGAAAGCCCGGTTGTGGTCAAATGCTGCGCCGAAAGGCTATCATGAGTTCCTGAGCCGGAACAAGATTCTCGTCTCGGGTTCTTGCGGTGCAGTACGCGATCCGCCAGACGAGATGAGCAACAGCAGCTATGACGTCCCATCAGCACCCGCCGGAGAAGATGATGTTTCAGCTGACGCTGAGGCGTCGGGGCATCAGCGATCAGGCCGTGCTTAGGACCATGGAGGCGGTGCCGCGCGAGCTTTTCGTCGACGAGGCCGATCGCGACGGCGCCTATCGTGACAGCGCACTGCCGATCGCCTGCGGGCAGACCATCAGCCAGCCCTTCGTGGTCGCCTACATGACCGAGCAGCTCCAGCTCCAGAAGCAGCACCGGGTCCTCGAAATCGGCACCGGCTCTGGCTATCAGGCGGCCGTGCTGTCGCGGCTCGCCGGCCAGGTGCTGACCGTCGAGCGCTATCGCAATCTCGCCGACACGGCACGCGCCCGGCTCGAAAAGCTCGATTGTCACAATGTCGAGGTGATGCTCGGCGACGGTCTCAATCTGCCTTCCAATATCGGTCCGTTCGATCGCGTCATCGTCACCGCCGCGATCGAGCAGATTCCGGAGAACCTGGTCGAGCGGCTGGAGGCGGGGGGCATCCTGATCGCCCCCGTCGGCCCGCATCAGGGCGTACAGACGCTGACCCGCCTGACCCGCAGCGAAACCGGGATCGAGCGCAGGGAACTCGTCGAGGTCCGCTTCGTGCCGGCACTGCCTGGCGTGGCGCGGGAGCTGTAGAATCCCGGATCGGCTGTGCCGCCAACACCTTATTGGGAGGGTTAAGGCGTTATTTACTCGGCGCGTGTTTACTTAAAACACCAGTTCTGTTGCGTACGAGTGAGTAACCATGTCCGCTGTCGCCGAGTTGCTTTACTCGCGCCGCGTGCCGCAGGTCGCGGTGCTGGCGCTGATCTCCTTCAGCTTTGCAGGGTGCAGCGCCGACATGTCGTCGCGGCTGTCCCAGTCAAATTTCTCCAACCCCTTCGCCTCGGAATCCACGGGGTCGGTGCAGCAGGCACCGCCGCCGCAGCGTGAGCTGCCGCAGTATGCGCGGCCGCAGACGCAGCCCGGCCATTATCAGTCGCAGCCCTTGCCGCCGCCGGCCGTGTCCGCGCCGCAATCCTATCCCGTCGCGTCCGGCGGGGGGGTCTCCGGTGGAGGACGCGGCGTCGGCTCCTATGCGCCTCCGGCGCAGCCGCATCTCGAGACCACGGCCACAGTGCCGCCGCGCTCGGTTGCGGCCGCCCCGCCGGCCGGCGGGACCAAGATCATCGTCGGCACCAGCGATACACTCGAGGTCCTCGCCAAGCGCTATCGCGTCACGCCGCAGGCGATCCTTGCCGCCAATGGCTACAAGGGCCCGCGCGCGCTCTCGCCGGGGCAGCAGCTGATCATCCCGCATCCGGCGACCGCCGCTGCGCCGGCACCGGCCATGGCGCCCGTTGCGGCGGCGCCCGCTGCCAAGCCGGTTGCGGCCATGGCTGCGCCGTCGAGCACCCATTTCGTCAATCGCGGCGACACGCTCGCCAGCATTGCCCGGAAGAATCATATCTCGGCGGCTGAACTCGCCCGCGCCAACGGCCTCGATCCGTCTGCAAAGCTCAAGCTCGGCACCAGGCTGACCGTGCCTGGCACCAAGACTGCTGCCGTTGCGGCGACTGCGGCTCCGGTCGGGGCTGCTCCGGTTGCGGGAACGCTCCAGCCCGTCGCGGCCGCAGCCGCGCCTGCCACCAAGATTGCGGCCGCCGCGCCGGTGCAGAGTGCGCGCCTGGCCCAGGCAACGGCCAATGTCGAAGAGAAGCCCGCCGAGACCCAGGCAAAAGCCGCGGAGGCGACCGGCGCACTGCCGACCTTCCGCTGGCCGGTCCGCGGCAAGGTGGTCACAAGCTACGGCGCCAAAACCAATGGCAAGGCCAATGACGGAATCAATCTCGCGGTGCCCGAGGGGACGCCGGTCAAGGCGGCTGAAGATGGCGTCGTCGCCTATTCCGGCAACGAGCTGAAAGGTTACGGCAATCTGGTCCTGGTTCGGCACTCCAACGGCTACGTCACCGCATATGCCCATGCGAGTGAGCTGTTGGTGAAGCGCGGCGATACCATCAAGCGCGGCCAGGTCATTGCCAAGTCGGGTCAATCCGGGGAGGTGGCGTCGCCGCAGCTCCACTTCGAGATCCGCAAGGGATCGAGCCCGGTTGACCCGCTTCAATTCCTGAACGGGGCGTGAGGAGCACCGCTTTGGTCGGGCGCACCCTCGCCAAAAACACGCTGTCATCGTCCGCGAAGGCGGACGATCCAGTATTCCAGAGCGCCAGTTGTTGAGCCGATAAGCCGCGGCGTACTGGATTCCCCGCCTGCGCGGGGAATGACAGTTGTGGGTGAGGCGAAACTGGTCGCTACTTCGCCGTCAGTTTGACGCCCAGCCGTCCCGCCAGTTCCTGCACGAACTGCCACGCGACGCGGCCCGAGCGCGAGCCGCGCGTCGTGGACCATTCCAGCGCCTCGCGCTCCAGCGCTGCGTCGTCGATCTTGATGCCGAAATGGCTGCAATAGCCGCGTACCATGGCGAGATATTCGTCCTGGCTGCAGCGGTGAAAGCCGAGCCAGAGGCCGAAGCGATCCGACAGCGACACCTTCTCCTCGACCGCTTCGCCCGGATTGATCGCAGTCGAGCGCTCGTTCTCGATCATCTCGCGCGCCAGCAGATGGCGGCGGTTGGAGGTGGCGTAGAGGATGACGTTCTCGGGCCGGCCCTCGATGCCGCCTTCGAGCACGGCCTTGAGCGACTTGTAGGAGGCGTCGTTGCCGTCGAAGGAGAGGTCATCGCAGAACACGATGAAGCGGAAGGACGAGGCCCGCAGCTGTTCCATCAGCGCGGGCAGGCTCTCGATGTCCTCGCGGTGGATCTCGATCAGCTTCAGCTTGTCGGCCGGTTTGCGCTCCGCGTTGATGCTGGCATGCGCCGCCTTCACCAGCGACGACTTGCCCATGCCGCGTGCGCCCCAGAGCAGGGCGTTATTGGCCGGCAGGCCATTGGCGAAGCGCTCGGTGTTCTCCATCAGGATGTCGCGCATCCGGTCGACGCCCTTCAGCAGGAACAGCTCGACGCGGCTGACCCGCGGTACGGCCGCAAGGCGGCCGTCCGGATGCCAGACATAGGCATCCGCCCGTTCGAACGATTCGCGCTCGACGGCCGGGTTGCTCTGGGCGGAGAGGTGCGCCGCGATCGTCTCCAGCGCGCGGACGATCCGCTCCTGGGAGAGGTCCGGGACTGTCTTGGCGATGGCTTTGGAAGCTGCCGTGGGGCGTTTTGCCGCGATGAGGGCGGGCTTCCTGGCAGGGGTGCGGGGGCCTTTGCCGGCCGGGCTTTTGCTAAGGTTTTTGGGCATGTCCGAAGTTCCTGAGAACGCAGCCTTATCGGGCCTGACGGCGCGCCGCAAGGTGGCCCAAAAGGGCGGTCTGGCAGCGTTGCAATTGGGACAATGGCCGCTATAGTCCGCGCGAATTTGACCGAACCGGTCGCCTTTGAGGGCCTGACCGGCTTTCCCCCGTTCTCACGAGGATCGTCCGAATGCTGATTACCCCTGCGTATGCCCAGGCCGCGGGCGCCGGCGACACCAACAGCATGTTGATGTCGCTGCTGCCGTTCGCGCTGATCTTCGTGATCATGTACTTCCTGATTCTGCGTCCGCAGCAGAAGAAGGTCCGCGATCACGCCGAACTCGTGAAGAACATCCGCCGCGGCGACACCGTCGTGACCTCGGGAGGCCTCGTCGGCAAGGTCACCAAGGTCGTCGACGACGACCAGATCGAGTTCGAGATCTCCGACGGCGTGCGCGTGCGGCAGATGCGCCAGATGATCTCGGGCGTGCGCGCCAAGGGCGAGCCGGCCAAGGAAAGCTCGAAGGAAAGCGCCAAGGACGACACCGCGGCGAAGTGAGCGCCCGCGCGAGTCTCTCAAGTCTCCTGATCTGACAGGTCCAGTCGATGTTGTATTTCACGCGGTGGAGGGCGCTGGGGATTATCCTGACGGCGCTGATCGTGTGCCTCTGCGCGGTCCCCAACTTCTTCCCCGAGGCGCAGGTCAAGACCTGGCCCGCCTGGGCGCAGCGCCGGCTCGTGCTCGGCCTCGACCTCCAGGGCGGCTCCTACCTGCTGCTCGAGGTCGATTCCAACTACGTGAAGAAGGAGCGGCTCGACCAGGTCCGCGACGACGTTCGCCGGACGCTGCGCGATGCCAAGATCGGCTTCACCGGTGGCGTTACCGTGCGTAACGACGCGGTCGAGGTTCGTGTCACCAAGGAATCCGATGCGCAGGCCGCACTCGCCAAGCTGCGGGAGCTGTCCCAGCCCTTGGGCGGCCTCATGGGATCCAGTGGTCAGCGCGACCTTGATGTGGCAGATGCCGGCGGCGGTGTGATCCGCCTGAGCATCCCGCAGGCCGCCATGCTCGACCGCATGCGCAAGACCATCGAGCAGTCGATCCAGATCGTCGAACGCCGTGTCAACGAGCTCGGTACCGTCGAGCCCGTGATCCAGCGCCAGGGCAATGACCGCATCCTGGTGCAGGTCCCGGGTCTTCAGGACCCGACGCGCCTGAAGGAACTGCTGGGCAAGACCGCGAAGATGGAATTCCGCATGGTCGACACCTCCGTTCCGCCGGACCAGGCGCAGCAGGGGCGGTTGCCGCCGGAATCCGAGCTGTTGATGAGCGCATCGCCGCCGCCCACGCCCTACGTGGTCAAGAAGCAGGTGCTGGTCGCGGGCGGCGACCTGACCGACGCCCAGGCGAGCTTCGACCAGCGTACGGGCGAGCCGGTCGTCAGCTTCAAGTTCAACACCTCGGGCGCGCGCAAGTTCTCGCAGGCCACGACGGAGAACGTCGGACTGCCCTTCGCGATCGTGCTCGACAACAAGGTGATCTCGGCGCCCGTGATCCGCGAGCCGATCACCGGCGGTCAGGGTCAGATCTCCGGCAATTTCACGGTGCAATCGGCCAACGATCTCGCGATCCTCCTGCGCGCCGGCGCGCTGCCGGCGCCGCTCACGGTGGTCGAGGAGCGCACCGTCGGTCCGGGCCTCGGTCAGGATTCGATCGAGAAGGGCGAGTTGGCCGCCTATGTCGGCTCGATCCTCGTCATCGTCTTCATGCTGCTGACCTACCGTCTGTTCGGGGTGTTCGCCAATATCGCGGTGGCCATCAACGTCGCCATGATCTTCGGGCTGCTGTCGCTGCTCAACGCCACGCTGACGTTGCCAGGCATCGCCGGCATCGTGCTCACCGTCGGTATCGCGGTGGACTCCAACGTGCTGATCTACGAGCGTATCCGCGAGGAGCTGCGCGGCGGTCGCAACGCGATCTCCGCCATCGACGCCGGCTTCAAGCGGGCGCTCGCGACCATCCTCGATTCCAACATCACCACCTTCATTGCTGCCGCGGTGCTGTTCTACATCGGCACCGGCCCGGTGCGCGGCTTTGCCGTGACGCTCGGCATCGGCATCATCACCACGGTGTTCACCGCCTTCACCATGACCCGGCTGATTGTCGCCGGGTGGGTGCGGTGGAAGCGGCCGCAGAGCGTGCCGATCTAGGAGCCTGATCTTGACTCACACCGTTCTCATCGGGCTCGGCGTCCTCATTGCCATTCTCACCGTGGTCTCGGTGTTTGGCTGGCTGCCGTCGCTCCGCATCGTCCCTGACGATACGCATTTCGACTTCACGCGCTTCCGCCGCATTAGCTTCCCGATCTCGGCCGCGCTCTCGATCCTCGCGATCGTGTTATTCTTCACCCATGGCCTGAATTTCGGTATCGACTTCCGCGGCGGCACGCTGCTGGAGGTCAAGGCGAAGTCGGGCGCCGCCGACATCGCGGCGATGCGCACGACCCTGGATGCTCTGCGTCTCGGCGAGGTCCAGCTCCAGCAGTTTGGCGGACCCGAGAACGTCCTGATCCGCGTCGCGGAGCAGCCGGGCGGCGACGCCGCCCAGCAGGAGGCCGTGCAGAAGGTTCGCGCCGCGCTCGGCGATTCCGTCGAATATCGCCGCGTCGAGGTGGTCGGCCCGCGCGTCTCAGGCGAATTGCTGGCTTACGGCATGCTCGGCCTGATGCTCGCGATCCTAGGCATCTTGATCTATCTCTGGTTCCGCTTCGAATGGCAGTTCGCGCTCGGCGCCATGATCGCGAACGTGCATGACATCGTGCTGACCATCGGCTTCATGTCGATCAGCCAGGTCGATTTCGACCTGACCAGCATCGCCGCACTGCTGACGATCTTGGGCTATTCGCTCAACGATACCGTCGTCATCTACGATCGTATCCGTGAAATGCTGCGGCGCTACAAGAAGATGCCAATGCCGCAGCTTCTCAACGAGTCCATCAACTCGACGCTCTCGCGCTCGATCATCACGCACTTCACGGTGACGCTGGCGCTGCTCGCGCTGCTGTTGTTCGGCGGGCACGCGATCCACAGCTTTACCGCAGTGATGATGTTCGGCGTGGTGCTGGTCGGCACCTATACCTCGATCTTCATTGCGGCCCCGATCCTGATCTACCTCGGCGTCGGCGAGCATCGCGAAGATGCGCCCGATACGGCTACGCCGGCGAAGAAAAGCAAGGCATGATCCGAACCTCGTGCCCTCGCAGAAGTTTGCGAGGGCAGTAAGCCCATTCGGACGAAAGCTCATGGCCGGCGATCCCAATGCTCCGCATTTCCCGCGCTCGGCGCCGATCGATGCCTATGGCAAGGGCGGCTTCGCCTTTGCCGGCATGTCGCATCGGGGCTCGCTGCTCTGCCTGCCGGACGCGATCTGGGCCTGGGACGTGACGGACCCTGCGAAGATCGATCGCTATTCGCTGGATCGGGTCTTCACGGCCGCTAACAGCATCGACACGCTCCTGATCGGCACCGGAACCGGGCTGTGGCTGCCGCTGCCGGAGCTGCGTCAGGCCCTCAAGGCGGTGAGGGTGGTGCTGGACACAATGCAGACCGGACCCGCCGTACGCACCTACAACATCATGATCGGCGAACGGCGGCGGGTTGCTGCTGCGCTGATCGCCGTGCCATGAGCAGCCCTGCGCCGCCGCCCGACTCCGTTGCCTTTTGCGCCGATCTGGTGCGCAGCCATGACTTTCCGCGTTACGCCGCGACCCTGTTCGCGCCGGTCGCCGAGCGCCGTGCGTTGCTGGCCCTGTATGCCTTCAACGTCGAGATCGTCCGCGTCCGCGACCAGGTGAGCCAGCCCTTGCCCGGCGAGATCCGCCTGCAATGGTGGACCGACATGCTGTCGGGTCATGTCCATGGCAGCGCCGAGGGCAATCCGGTGGCAGCCGAGCTGCTCCGCGCAATCCGTGATTTCAACCTGCCGGTCGAGCCGCTGTCGCTGCTTGCCGACGAGCACCAGTTCGATCTCTACAACGACCCGATGCCGACGATGGCCGCGCTGGAAGGCTATCTGGCCGCGACCTCATCGGCGCTGTTCCGTCTGGCGGCGCAGGTTTTGGGACCGCCGTCGGAGGCCGTCGAGCATCTCGCCCGCCATGCCGGGCTGGCGCAGGGCATCGTGCAGGTCATCGCCAATTTGCCGCGCGATGCCGCGCACCGGCAATTGTTCCTGCCGCAGCAGCTGATGGAGAGGCACAATTGCAGCATCGAGGATGTCTTCGCCGGCAAGGAGACACCCAATCTGCATGCGGTGCTGGAGCAGCTTGCGGGGGAAGCCCGGCAGCATCTGACGACGGCGTCGTCGCTGCTGGCGCAGGTGGCGCCGTCCATGCGGCCGGCGTTTCTGCCGTTGACCCAGGCGCAGGCCGATCTCAAGCGCCTGTCGCGTCCGGAACGCAACCCGTTTACGCTGCAGCCGTCGTCGCGGCTGCGCACGCTCTGGACACTGTGGCGCGCCTCGCGATCGCGTGAATTTACCAAATAGCGCCTGGCTTGTCGCCTGAGCCGGCCAAATGCTCTATGCTGTCCTATGGCTGACTTGTCCCAAAGCGCGTCCGATCTCAGCGGCTTTCCGGTCGCACCAAGCGACGTTCTTGCCGCCGCCGAGACCATCCGCGGCGCCGTGGTCGAGACGCCCTGCAGCCATAGCCGGACACTGAGCAGTATCTGCGGCTGCGACATCTGGCTGAAATTCGAGAACCTCCAGTTCACCTCCTCGTTCAAGGAGCGCGGCGCGCTCAACCGGCTCACTGCGCTGACGCCGGAAGAGCGCGCGCGGGGCGTGATTGCAATGTCCGCGGGCAACCACGCGCAAGGCGTCGCCTACCACGCCAAGCGGCTCGGCATTCCCGCCACCATCGTCATGCCGATCGGCACGCCCATGGTGAAGATCGAGAACACCAGGCACCACGGCGCCGAGGTGGTGGTCACGGGCGCGACGCTGGAAGAGGCGGCCGCCTTCGCGCGCAGCCACGGTGAAGCGCGCGGCATGATCTTCGTCCACCCCTATGACGATCCGCTTGTCATCGCGGGACAGGGCACGATCGGGCTGGAAATGCTGAAGGCGGTACCGGATCTCGACACGCTGGTCGTTCCGATAGGCGGCGGCGGGTTGATCAGCGGTATCGCCATCGCGGCGAAATCGATCAAGCCGTCGCTGCGGATATTGGGCGTCGAGGCCTGGCTCTATCCGTCGATGTACAACGCGATCCATGACGGCAATCTGCCGGCGCGGGGCGACACGCTGGCCGAAGGCATCGCGGTGAAATCGCCGGGCAAGATCACCACCGAAATCGTCCGTCGGCTCGTCGACGACATCGCGCTGGTCAACGAAGCCGAGCTCGAGCGTGCGGTCGCAACCCTGATCTCGATCGAGAAGACGGTGGTCGAGGGCGCCGGCGCAGCCGGCCTCGCCGCGCTGATGTCCGACCCGTCCCGCTTTGCCGGCCAGACGGTCGGCCTGGTGCTGAGCGGAGGCAATATCGACACGCGGCTGATTGCCTCCGTCCTCACCCGAGAGCTGGCGCGCGAGGGGCGGCTGACGCAATTGTCGCTCGATATTCCCGATCGGCCCGGGCAGCTTGCCACCGTGGCCGCGCTGCTGGCCGAAGCTGGCGCCAACATCATCGAGGTCTCGCATCAGCGGACCTTTTCCGACCTGCCGGCCAAGGCGACGCTGCTGCAGCTCGTCATCGAGACCCGCGACAGCGCGCATCTCGACGAGGTGATGGCAAGGCTGAGCGCATCCGGACTGAGCGCGCGCTGCACCTGAGCGGCGCGCGGCGATGCCGCTATCGCGACCGCAGACCTGCGAGGTGACCGATCAGCCGATCGATCTCGGCTTCGGTGTTGTAATAATGCGGGGAGGCCCGCACGAGCGGCGGCAGCGAGCGGAGTTCGGCATCGATGCGGGTGCTCGACGGATCTGACGCGCCGATCGTGATGCCGGCGGCCGCGGCGCTGCTCACAATGGCGTCCGCCTCATACCCGTCCATCGTGAAGCTGACGATGGCGCCCGGTGCTCGGCCAAGGTCGCGAATGGTGAGGCCGCGGACGGACGCGAGGCCGTCCCGAAGGCGGTCCGCCAGCACACGGCAGCGCTGCTCGATGTGATCCATGCCGATATCGAGCGCATAATCGACGGAAGCGCCGAGCCCCAGCCGGGCCGCATAATTGTTCTCCCAGGTCTCGAAACGGCGCGCATCGTCGCGCAGCCGATATTCATCGCGCGCGACCCAGGGCGCTGCGAAATGGTCGATCATCGGAGGTTCGAGCTGTTGCAGCAGCGCCCGGCGGACGTAGAGAAAGCCGGTGCCGCGCGGGCCGCGCAGGAACTTGCGCCCCGTGGCCGACAGCATGTCGCAGCCGATCGCCTCGACGTCCACCGCCATCTGGCCGACCGCCTGGCACGCGTCCAGCAGGTAGGGAATGCCGTGCGCCCGCGCGATCTTGCCGACCGCCGCCGCGGGGTTGACCAGCCCGCCATTGGTCGGAACCCAGGTGATGGCGATGAGCCTTGTGCGCTCATCGACCATGCGTTCGAGCGCGTGCACGTCGAGCTCGCCGCTGGCATCGCTCGGCACGACATCGATCGTCGCGCCGGTTCGTTTCGCGACCTGAAGAAAGGCGACATAATTGGCAGCGTATTCCGCCTCGGCCGTCAGGATACGGTCGCCTTTGCGGATCGGAAGCGCGTAGAACGCCATCTGCCAGGCGACCGTTGCGTTCTCCACCAGGGCGATCTCGTCAGGTGAGGCATTGAGCAGACGCGCCACCGAGCCATACACCGCATCGAGCCGATCGGACACGCTGTCGGCAGCGGCATAGCCGCCAATTTCGCTTTCCAGGTCGATATGACCCTTCACCGCCGCGACGACTGCCGCCGGCATCAGCGCCGCGCCCGCATTGTGCAGGTACGCTAGTCGGGAGGCGGCAGGCGTGTCGGCACGTATCCGGTTGATGTCGATCACTGACGCCTCCGCTTCTCGCGATCTTCATGGAATGAATTAGACGCGCCGAGGACTGCGAGCAAGACGGCGTAGTCCTGTCTCAGATGCAGAGGCTGAGCAGTTTGATGTGGCAGCTGCTGGATTTGGGCTTGCTCGCGGGCGCCGCCTCGCGCTTCACGGCAACCAGCGGCTCCTTGTCCTTCTTGCCCTTACTCTTGCCCTTCGGCTCGTAATCGCCGGCGATCACCATGGCCCAATAGGTGCGCTTGCCGCTGGCATTCTTGGCGCTGGCAATGCCGACGCGGGAGGCGTTGTGCAGCAGGAGGTTCTTGCGGTGCCCGGAGGAGTCGATCCACTGGCCCAGCGTCTTCTCGAAATTGTCGTAGCCGTAGGCGATGTTCTCGGCGGCGCGGCCCGCGCCCGCCGGCGCGACGCGGCGGTTGAAGGGCCCGAGCGCGTCGTGACTGAGGTCGTCCTTCGCCGCCATCGCGCGGGCCTGATCCATGGCGATGCGGTCGAGGGTGGCATCGCGGACGACGCGGGCCTCCCCATGTTTGAGACGGAAGCCCGAGATCAGCTCGGCCGGTAAGTCGGCCATCGCGGGCGCGCCCGCCAGCAGCAGAAGGCCAGCGATCATCCCGCCAGCCACACGTTGCATCATCGTCCCCCCAGTGCCCATGATCCTTGCCGGCCCCGCGTTATTCGACAGTTTCTCTATCGCCAATGTGGACGCTTCAAGGCACGCCGCAATGTTAACTCGCCGGCAGGTTCGCCTCGAAATTGAAGCGGTCGCGCAGGTTCTTGCGCTGCTCCAGGATGTCCTTGAGAAAGGCACGGTCCTGCTCGTTCTTCATCATGGGCTCGATCAGGTCGAGCTGGTTCATCGCGACCAGCTGCAGGACCTCGGTGCGCGGCTTGCCGCTGGTGTTGCGCGGCAAGGCGTGCACGATCTGGATGTGCTCGGGCGGCTTCGGTCCCTTGGCCGCGGCAAGCTCGCTACGGAGCTGGCCTTCGAGCGCGGCCTGATCGGCTTCGACGAAGGCATAGAGCCCGACGCCGGAGCGGCGGTCGGCAAAGGCGACGATGGCGGTGTCGCGCACGGCGGGATTCCGGCGGATCAGCTCGGCGAGCACCGGCGCGTCGTTGACGAGCCGCCGGCCGCCGCCCTCGCGGTCGGTGAAGTTGAACAGGCCGCGGGTGATGGCGCGATAGACCTTCTTGCCGGTGGCGAGCCACAGGCTCGCGGCGAACGACTTCTTCGCCAGGATTTTCCGCTCCCGCGGCGTCAGCGCCTCCGGCGCGTAGGAGCGCTTGTGCTTCAGCAGATGCCGCAGGTCTTCATAGGCGAGGATGCGATAGAGCCGGCCGCGCCGAGCAAAGCAAGCCGCAAGCTGGAAGTCGGTCACATAGGCGCGACCGTCGCGGCCGACCAGCCAGTTCTGTTCCTTGGCGAGATCGTTGTGGCAGATACCGGCGCGGCGCAGTCGGCGCAGCGCGGCCTTGGCCGAGCGGAAATAGGCGAGATCGCCATGCGGCTTTGCCAGATGCAGCGCGACGCCGTCGACGAAGCCGCGCACCAACGCGCGGCGTCCGGCCCACAGCAGCTCGGGACCGACGTCGAGGCCTTTGGCGCGCACCAGCGCATGCTTCTCGCGGGCGAACAGATGGCGTGCCAGCAGAAACGACCACCATGGCACCTCGTCGAGCCGGCGCAGCACCGCGTCGGTCTCGCCGCTCTCGGTGCGGAAGCGGCCGCGCTCGACGGTCGAGAACACGTCGCGCTTGAGCAGCACGCCTTCGGTCCAGCGCGCCGACAGCTCTGCGGCGTCGTCTTTGGGGAGGCTCATCGAAAACTCACGCGGCGGCGGCAATGTGCAGGTGATCGGCGATCCAGCGATCGAGATCAGCGAGGGCCCGTGCGCTCAGCGCCTGCTTCTTGGCCACCGTCTTCTCGTTGCCGCGCAACCGCGTGCCGTCGGCCTTCTTCGTCGGCGCCGTCGCAAGCGGCGGGAACAGGCCGAAATTGATGTTCATCGGCTGGAACGACCGTGTGCCCGGCTCGATGGTCTCGATATGGCCGCCGGTGATGTGGCCGAGTAGCGAACCGAGCGCGGTCGTGCCCGGCGGACCGACAAGTGCTCCGCCGCGCGCGTCCGCTGCTGCATAGAGGCCGGCGATCAAGCCGACGCTGGCGGATTCCACATAGCCCTCACAGCCTGTCATCTGGCCGGCAAAGCGTAGCCGCGGCTGTGCGCGCAGCCGCAACTGGCCGTCGAGCAGCTTTGGCGAATTCAGGAAGGTGTTGCGATGCAGGCCGCCGAGTCGGGCGAACTCGGCCTTCTCCAGCCCGGGAATGGTGCGGAAGATGCGCTGCTGCTCGCCGTACTTCAATTTCGTCTGGAAGCCGACGATGTTGTAGAGCGTGCCGAGCTTGTTGTCCTGACGGAGCTGCACGATCGCATAAGCTTTCGTGGCGGGATCGTGCGGATTGGTGAGGCCGACGGGCTTCATGGGACCATGGCGCAGCGTCTCGGGGCCGCGCTCCGCCATCACTTCGATCGGTAGGCAGCCATCGAAATAGGGCGTGTTGGTCTCCCATTCCTTGAATTCGGTCTTCTCGCCAGCGATCAGCGCGGCGACGAAGCCGTCATACTGCTCCTTGGTCATCGGGCAGTTGATGTAGTCGGCGCCGTTGCCGCCGGGGCCGACCTTGTCGTAGCGCGACTGGAACCAGGCCACCGACATGTCGATGGACTCGCGGTGCACGATCGGCGCGATGGCGTCGAAGAAAGCGAGCGCGTTCTCGTCGGTCAGCTCGCGGATGGCGTCAGCCAGCGGCGCAGAGGTGAGGGGGCCGGTGGCGACGATGACGTTGCTCCAGTCGGCCGGCGGCAGGCCTGCGACCTCGCCACGCGCGATCTCAATCAGGGGATGATCGTTCAGCGCCTTGGTGACGGCCGCCGAGAAACCGTCGCGGTCGACCGCGAGTGCGCCGCCGGCGGGCACCTGATTGGCATCGGCCGCGCGCATGATCAGCGAGTCGAGCCGGCGCATCTCCGCATGCAAGAGGCCGACGGCGTTGTTGGCGGCGTCGTCCGAGCGGAACGAGTTCGAGCAGACGAGCTCGGCGAGCCCATCGGTGCGGTGCGCCTCGGTCATGCGGGTCGGCCGCATCTCATGCAACACCACGGGCACGCCGGATTTCGCCACTTGCCAAGCAGCTTCGGAACCGGCGAGGCCGGCACCGATCACGTGGACGATGTTGGATTGGGATCCTGTCATGGGGCGGACAGGTAGCGCTTTTCGGCGGAGAGTGGAATCGCCGAGATCGAGTTTTCTGCCACCAGATGCGACAACGCCCGCACAAGGCGGGCGCTATCGGGTCGTCCAGTCGAGGGCTGAACGTATCAGCCCTGATACTGACCGGCGGCAACGCGCGGGATGTCGGAGCGATCGAGGCCGATATCGGCCAATTCGCGATCGCTGAGCTGGGACAGCTCGGCAACATTGCGCTGATAGTCCCGGAAGGCCTGGATCATGCGGATGAGCGAGAGCAGCATTGGTAGTCTCCTGTAGTTCGATTCAGCCCTTGCCCGGGCTTCATCGTTGAAGTGAATATAGATGGGCGTAGTGCAGTGCGAAAGTTCCTATGTTGCGATGCAGCTAAGCGTAGATTGCATAGCGCCCGTAACGGACGATTAACCTGACGGCGCTCCCGCCCAAGCAACAGGCAGCGCGTCCGGGTAATCGGGACAAATGCCCGTGAATTCACGGACTTATGGCTCTGCATAGGATCGGCGCGCTAAGGAAATATGTTGCGCGTCCTGCGCCCGCCAAGTACTTGAACCAGCGTCTGGACCCAAGTCACACATGCGCGGATCGCATGTGTGCAGGGGTCAAAATATGAATTGAAAATCATTTTTTCGCTTGTCGATTCGCCTTGCCGCGTGGATCCCGAGCGATGCGAGCGAGAGCGGAGGGCTTGTGCCACCTTTCGACTGGCAAACGCCCCTCGGCGCATGCACACGCTTTCCGTGCAGCGTTCGTTACAGGGCTTGTTGCGGCAAGTTGCCGCGCCCCAAAGGAAAGTCGTGCCGAGACGGAGACCGAGATCGAGAACATGGCCGACGGCGACGGCAAGTTCGACGCGCAGAGGGAATCGCGGCTGCGCAGGACGCGCTGCTCAACGGCAAGATGGGTGTGTGCGGCGCGCATCTGAACAAGGCGATGCAGGCCACCATGGTCGAATAGAAACGTCGAGACGTCAGCGCACTAAAGAGAGGGCCGGTCGCTGCGCGATCGTCCCTCGATCGCCTGTTCGAGGGTTTAGGGGGCGCGCGCCAGCTGGGTGGCGAAATAGGCGATGGTCTTGGAATAGACCTCGCTCTTGTTCCATTGCTGAAGCACCGCAAAATTCGGACTGCCCGGCTGCCAATCCTTGCCTCGCTGCCAGCCATAGCCGGCGAGATAGTTGGCGGTGGAGGCGAGCACGTCAGGCGCGTTATGCAGCAGATCGCGCTTGCCATTGCCGTCGAAATCGACGGCATATTTCATCCAGGATGACGGCATGAACTGGGTCTGGCCGAGCTCACCGGCCCAGGCGCCCTTCATATCGGCCGGGGCGAGATCGCCGCGCTGGACGATGCGCAGCGCATCCATCAGTTCGGCGCGAAACTGCTCGGAGCGGCGGCAGTCATAGGCCAGCGTTGCCAGCGAACGGATCGTTGCGAACTTGCCGGTGTTGACGCCGAAATCAGTCTCCAGACCCCAGATCGCAACCAGGATCTCGCCGGGCACGCCATAGGCCCGCTCGATGCGCGACAGCACCGAGCCGTATTGCTTCAACATGTTGGAGCCGCGCTGCATGCGTGGCGGCACCATGCGGCCGGAAAACTCCTCGAAGGTCTGGCTGAAGACCTTTTGCGAACGGTCGCGGTTGAGCACGCTCTGATCGAGCGTCACGCCGGCGAGCCCGGCGTTGATGGCCTGCTGCGAGATGCCTTTCGCTGCAGCATCGGTTTTGAAATCCGCAAGCCAGGAGTCGAAATTGCCCGAGCCGCAGGCAACAGCGGCAAGCGCTGGCTGGGCTGCTGAAATTGACGCGGAGAGGACCAAGGCTGCGAGAGCGAGACGAGAAATCGTCGGGGTCATTCGAGTAAATGAATTCCGTGAAGCGATCTGACCGGTGGGCGCAATCTCGGTCGGAACCGCGGCCAAAGCAAGGCGCACAACAGGGTGCGATCCTGCCCGAGCCGGTGCAGGATCGCATGTCACGATATCGTCAGGCGTCCGTCCGATTCCGCCACGGGAAGAGGTTGGCCGGGAAGTCGGCGGCCGGCTTACGCGGACGATGCGGCGGGGGCGGCACCGGACGTGCCTCGGGCTCCGAGATGATCACTTTGCGGTAGAGGTGCCACGTGGCATGGCCGAGCAGCGGGATCACCACGGCGAGCCCGAGGAAGGCCGGTATTGTGCCGAGCGCGAGCAGCACCGCCACAATCAAGCCCCACGCCGCCATCGGTACCGGGTTTCTTGCGACGACGCGCAGCGAAGTCACCATCGACTCGAACGCGCCGGCATGACGGTCGAGCATCAAGGGGAACGACACGACGCTGATGCAGAGCGCGGCGAGCGCGAACAGGAAGCCGGTGCCGCAGCCAACCGCGATCAGCCACCAGCCTTGCTGCGTCGTCAGCACGCGCGTCATGAAGTCCGAGAGTCCGGTTACGCCCTCGTAGCCGAAGGCTGCGACATAGATCGCCTGCGCGGTCGCAACCCAAGTGACGAACAGGGCGAGCAGCAACGTCCCGAGGCCGAGCATCGCACCGAACGAAGGCGAGCGCAGCACTTCCATGGCATCCCAGGCGCTCGCCGGTTCATAACGCTCGCGCCGGCTGGAGAGCTCGTAGAGTCCCAGCGCGGCGAAGGGCCCGATCAACGCGAATCCGGCAGCCAGCGGAAACAGCAGCGGCAGCACCGAATACCCCATCACCACGCGGGCGAGCACGAGGCCGAGCACCGGGTAGATCACGCACAGGATGATGGCGTGGCTGGGAACGGCCTTGAAGTCTTCCCAGCCGCGCCTGAGTGCGTCCTGCAGATCGGACAGTCGGATGGTTCGGATCGCCGGTCCAGCCGCATCCTCGGGCTGGGCCATCCTGGGGACATTGCCCTGGTAGAGTGTGGCCATGGTCGCTAGCTCCCTTGCCAGGCGGCCGAACCCGGCGCCAGCAAACGGCGCAAGCGGCCGCATTCTCTGAAATCCCGCGATCCCGACCAGACGCGAATTCCGGCTGGCATCGCGAGCTAAACAACAAGCATACTCCGAAGTCCGAGTCCTGTCCCTCCCGCTTGGGTGAAATTCGATGTCGCGGCGCAACCACAACGACGTCATTCTGTCGTCATTTCGCCGCAGATAAGCTGATGCTGCTGGTAGCTTGCGGAACTTCGCGGGCGTAGCGCAGTAACTTCGTCTATAAGTGCCACTCAAGGCCCTTCCAACGGATTCCTTTTCGGGGAGCAGACATGAGCATTTTCGGGAAAATCATGAGCGCGATCTTCGGCAGCCAGCCGGCCTCCGCCGCGCCCGCCGGCGGCGCAGCTTCGCCCGGCGCGCCCACAGGGGCGCCAGGCGCTTCGGCCGCAGCGCCCATGGCTGCCGTTGACGTGGCGGCGATCGTCGACAAGGCGGCGGCCGCACACAAGGGCGAGAAGCTGGAATGGCGCACCTCGATCGTCGACCTCATGAAGGCGCTCGACATCGATTCCAGCCTCGCTGCGCGCAAGGATCTCGCCAAGGAGCTGGGCTACAGCGGCGACATGAACGACTCGGCTAGCATGAACGTCTGGCTGCACAAGCAGGTGATGTCCAAGCTCGCCGCCAACGGCGGCAAGCTGCCGCCGGAGATCAAGCACTGACCCGCCCGGGTCGTGCCAAGGGCCCGCGATCTCGCGGGCCCTTTTGCCTTCAGGCGACCAGATCCGCATCCTCCGGATGTCTGTCGAGATAGTCGACGACGAAGCTGCAGCCGGCGATCACCTTCCTGCCGTCGCGCCGGATCAAGTCCAGCGCGCCCTTGACCAGCTCGGAGCCGATGCCGCGGCCGCGCAGCGCGCGCGGCGTCTCGGTATGGGTGATGATGACGGCGGACGGCGTCAGCCGGTAATTGGCGAAGGCTATGTCGCTGCCGACATCGAGCTCGAAGCGGCTCCTGTCCTTGTTGTCGCGTACCGATGCCGCCATGAGGGATCCTTCCGAAATGCAGATTGCCTCTTGATCTAGGACGCCGACTTCGCCCTTGCCAAGGTGAGGCCAAGGCAGATTGGCGCAGAGGAGATATCCGCAAATGCGCCGCGGTGACCGCAGTGCAGTATGGAAATCGCGCCCTGCGAGCATGGCGCGGCGACCGCAAATATTCCTCGCTACGGCTCTTGCAAGCCGAAGTTCGGTTCCCACGTCCTGGAGAGGACATACGCCCGAATGCGGCCGGCAGGGTCGCCAGATATTCGGAGTGTCGTGATCGCCAGCCGCAGACGTATGCCTCTTTTGCAGGAGGGTACGATGTCGGACTCTGGTTTCTTGAAGACTCATCGAACATGGGAAGACTGGTGCGGGATGCTGCTTGGCGCGGCGATCGTGGCTTCGCCGTGGTTTCCCGTCCAGGATCAGGGGATCACCGGACACCAGACGGCCATCCTCAACACCGTCGCGATCGGTCTGATCGTGTTTGGTCTCAGCCAGCTCGAGTACGTGGCCTTGCAGCGGTGGCAAGAGGTGACCACGATCCTGGTCGGGCTGTGGCTCATCGCCTCGCCTTACGTGATTGGCTATTCCGCCGACGGCTTCCTCCGCATCTATCACACGACCCTCGGTGCGGTGGTGGTGCTGCTCGGCATACTCCAGCTGTGGCAAGACTGGGGTCAGACTGACCAGGACTTGCTCAAGCATGGGCAATAGGCCCTAGATATCGGAAGGCCCGCCGGCCACGGGGCGGGCCTGTGTACTCATGTCGTTACGAGATCTGCATAGTCCGGGTGCTTGTCGATCCACGCCTTCACGAACGGGCATTGTGGGATCAGCTTCAATCCAGCGGCGCGGACTTGGTCGAGTGCGCCTTGCACCAGCTTCGAGCCGATGCCCTTGCCACCAAGTTCCTTCGGCACGTCCGTATGCTCGAACGTGATCACGTTGCCATCGAGCTTGTAATGCTCGGTCGCAAGATGGCCTTCCACCGCGAGCTCGTAGCGGTGTTGGGCCTTGTTGTTGATGACGTCGCTCATGTCGTCGCCCTTCCAGCCACCAGCCTCGCGCCATGCCGCAACGCGCGGTCGGGTCGGCAGATCTTCAATGTTGAGGTCGTTCGGTTCAATCGGTCGCTTTGGCCAGCCTGGAATCTTCGGGCTGCGGCGGCGGGCGGAGGCAACCCTGGCAGATGACCAGGGCGCGGTTGACCTTGGCGTCCTGCTCGGCCTCGATGCCGTCCTGCGCCTGCCACCATTCCTTCGAATAGGGCTGAACGCCGGCTTGCGACCTGTTGCGCTCGGAGCGGGCAGCGGTCCGCGTTGGTTGTGAAGCAGCGCGCGGCCGGTTGGGATCCTCGCCGGCGCCATCCCAGGCGTAACGCGCAGGCTTGAAGGCGGGATCGGAAGCCAGATGCGCCTGTGGCGCAACGGCACATCCTGCGAGCGCCAGCGTGAGCAGGATGACGGCGGGCGCTTTGATCATGGAATGCACTCTGTACGCGAAGACGGATGAAGCGTGCGCCGATCATGTTTAAAATTCACTGAACAATTGCGGTTGTGGCTGCGACCAGCGCCGATGCGATCTCTGATCCTCCTGCTCACCTTGCTCGTGACCAGCGCGCGCCGACGACGCAAAGCCATTCAATCCGGCCGACTATCCACCGGGCGTGCAGAAGGCGCTGCGCGACGTCAACGAGGAGGAATGCGACAGCCAGGTCCGCGGCAGCCGGCCTTGCAGGGGCGCTGGCGATGGCGATAAATGGGCGGCAATGAGCGGGCAGCTTGTGCGCTGTCCGTCGTCGAAGAGGAAGCCCGATGCAGCCCCTGCGCATGTCCCGCCGCGTCATGAATCTCGCCTACATGCTGACCCAGAATGCGCGGCGGCATGGATCGCGCCCCGGCTTCGTCTGGGGTGACAAATCCTGGACCTGGCGCGAGATCGATGCGCAGGTCTCGGCGCTGGCGGCCGCACTCGCCGCGCGCGGCGTTGCCAAGGGTGACCGCATTCTTGTCCATTCCAAGAACGGCGAGGAGATGTTCGTCTCGATGTTCGCCGCGTTTCGGCTCGGCGCGGTCTGGGTGCCCACCAATTTCCGCCTGATGCCGGACGAGGTCAGCTATCTCGCGCAGGCCTCCGGCGCCAAGGCGTTTCTGTGCCATGTTGATTTTCCCGAGCACGCTGCGGCCGTGAGCGGCGGCGCGCTGGAATTCACCTGGAGCATCGACGGCAAGGCGCCATTCGCGGATATGTCGGTTGCTGAGGCCATGGCCTCGCGGGCGGAAACGGCAGTCGAGAACGCCGCTGTCGAACACGACGATCCCTGCTGGTTCTTCTTCACCTCCGGCACCACCGGCCGTTCCAAGGCGGCTGTGCTCACCCACGGCCAGATGGGGTTCGTCGTCACCAATCATCTGGCCGATCTGACACCGGGTGTGACGGAGCAGGATGCCTCGCTGGTGGTGGCGCCGTTGTCGCACGGCGCCGGCGTGCACCAGCTGATGCAGACCGCGCGCGGCGCACGCACCGTGCTGCTGCCGACCGAAAAATTCGACATCAACGAGGCGTTCCGCCTGATCGAGGCGCATCGCGTCAGCAATCTCTTCACGGTGCCGACCATCCTCAAGATGATGGTGGAGCATCCCGCCGCCGACAAATACGATCATTCCTCGCTGCGCCAGATCATCTATGCGGGGGCGCCGATGTATCGCGAGGATCAGAAGGCTGCGCTGAAGAAGCTCGGCAAGGTGATCGTGCAGTATTTTGGCCTTGGCGAGGTCACCGGCAACATCACCGTGCTGCCGGCCGCGCTGCACGATCCCGACGACGGCCCGCACGCCAAGATCGGCACCTGCGGCTTCGAGCGCACTGGCATGCAGGTCTCGATCCAGGACGACGAGGGCCGGGAGCTTGCCGCCAACCAGAGCGGCGAGATCTGCGTGATCGGGCCTGCCGTGTTCGCCGGCTACTACGACAATCCCGAAGCCAATGCGAAGGCGTTTCGCAACGGCTGGTTCCGCACCGGCGATCTCGGCCACATGGATGAGGAGGGATTCGTCTACATCACGGGACGTGCCTCCGACATGTATATCTCCGGCGGCTCCAACATCTATCCGCGCGAGATCGAGGAGAAGATCCTGACGCATCCCGCGGTCGGCGAAGTCGCTGTGCTCGGCGTGCCCGATGCGACCTGGGGCGAGGTCGGCGTCGCCGTCTGCGTCGCGCGGGAAGGCGCGAAGGCCGTGAGCGAAGCCGAGATGGCCGCGTTCCTCTCGCCAAAAGTGCCGCGCTACAAAATGCCGAAGCGGTTTTTCTTTTGGGAGGCGCTGCCCAAATCCGGCTACGGCAAGGTGCCGAAGCGGATGGTGCGTGACGAGCTCGAGGCGCGCGGGCTGCTCGATCTCGACAAGACCAAGGCGGGCTGAGCCCAGGTGATGCGGAGTATCAAGCAGCCGGGCCCGTCCGCCGCCGAACGCATTCAATGGGTGGAGGCGAGGGGGCGTGCCTTTTCCTTCACGCTTCAGGCAGGTCTGCCGTTGCTGGAAGCTGCACGTCGCGGATTTGCGGCAGAGGGTTTTGCCGGCGGCGTACTGAATTTCGGCCGCGGTGCGCTCGGGCCGTTCGCCTATGTCATGCCGGCGCTGTCGAAGACCGGCGAGAATGCGGCGTTCTACAGCGACACGTATCGGCCCGAAGGCGTGACGCGCACGAAGCTTGGCAGCATGACGCTCGGCATGCGCGATGGCGCGCCGTTCTTTCATTGCCACGGGCTCTGGACCGAAGCCGATGGCAAGGCAAGCGGCGGCCACATGCTGCCGGATGAGACCGTTGTTGCCGAGCCTTTCGAGGTCCAGGCGTTCGGCGTCGATGGCGCGATGTTCACCGCAGAGCCCGATCCGGAGACCAATTTCAAGCTGTTCGGGCCCGTCGCGGTCGCGAGCACCGGCGCCCGCACGACGAGCCGAAGCTTCGCATTGCGGCTGCGGCCCAATCAGGATTTTGCCGGCGGCCTCGAGGACTTCTGCCGTGCACATGGCATCGCGCGTGCGAAAATTCACGGCGGCGTCGGCTCGACAATCGGCGCGCGTTTCACCCATGGCGGCATCACCGAGCCCTTTGCCACCGAGCTGGCGATCACGGCCGGCGCGATCGCGCCCGGCGCTTCCGGCGAACTGCAGGCCGCGCTCGATGTTGCATTGATCGATTACACCGGCGGCATCGCCGAGGGCCGCCTGATCCGCGGCGACAATCCCGTGCTGATGACCATGGAGCTGGTGCTGGAGGCGTTGGCGTAGCTGGTCAGGCCTGGGCGGGCGGGGCAGATATCGCTTTGCAATTCTTATGTTCCTGTTATGTTCTAGCGGAGGTTTCAGGGGTGGGCAATGGCACGAAAAGGCAATCGGACGATCAATCTGCCTGCGCCTTATCTGAAGCGGGTCTGGCTCGATCCGTCGCAAGTTCACGATCGCGAGGCCTATCCGTTTTGCCTGCCCATCTTCCCCGATGACTTCGAGCTCAACTTCGACGCGGCCATCACCATCATCGTGGGAGAGAACGGCACCGGGAAGTCGACGATCCTCGAGGGGATCGCGGCGCTCGCCGGCTACGACGATGCCGGGGGCGGCAAGGGCTATATGCCGGTCGATCACTCCGAGGCGCGGGAGAAGATGGGCGGCCAATTGTCCAAAGCGCTGCGCGCAAGCTGGCTGCCGAAGATCACCAATGGCTGGTTTTTCCGCGCCGAGAGTTTCTTCTCCGTCGCGCGATATCTGGACAAGGCCGCGCGTGATGCCGGCCAGGTCGGCCCCGATTTCCTGTCGCATTCCCATGGCGAGGGGTTCCTGCGCTTCTTCGAAGAGCGCTGCCAGCGTCAGGGCATCTTTATCTTTGATGAGCCGGAATCGGCACTGTCGCCGGCTCGCCAGATCGAATTCCTGAAGCTGCTGCGCCGCATGGAAGAGTCCCGGATCTGCCAGGTGATCATGGCAACGCATTCGCCGATGTTGATGGCCTATCCCAACGCGCGGCTGCTGCGGCTCGGGAAATACGGCCTGGAGCCGACGATGGTCGAACAGACCGATCATTATCGGGTGATGCGGGAGTTCTGCGACGATCCGCGCGGGTTCGTGGAGGCGACGCTGGCGGAGTAGTTGAGACGGGCGACCGACACTTGGTCTCTCTTCGCCGCGCTCGCAATGACGGAGTGTGTGGCATCGGCGTAGCCTCAATCGACATTCGGTTTGGTTGCGGACGCAGTTCCCCGTTCTCGCGGCACATCGTGCCCGAGCTTTGGTTGATCGCCGCCCTCAAAAGTGCCGGGGGCGCAGGGAAGGCCGGGCGCCGGCTGGCACCCGTGGTCCGCTGTGCGCGAATTGCGCTGGAAGTGTTGCACAGCGGCATACAGGGCAGCCTGAACGTCCGGCCTTCCCTGCGCAGTGGTTTTACGGCTTATGTCGTGATCTCCTCGGGGAGCGATGCACTATTGCCCCCGTCGCCTTGCGGATGACTGACGGTGCGAACCCGGTCGGGCCGCAACGTCACCGCAGGACTTGGCGCACAGACCCCGGGCGCCAGGACCACACGATTTTGCCGTACGCAGGCTGCACCCGTCGTGTGCGCGCAAGCCGCCTGCGCGCGATGCCGCCCGCGTCCACCACGTCCCACCCCGCGTGTCATGACGATCGCGATACGCCCCTCGGCCCGGGCTGGGATGGCCAGAACTTGCGCTAATTCCGAATTCTAGTAAAGCGAATTATTTCCGCCCGCAGGCGTTGACCGTGGTCTGGCGTGTTTTGCCCGTCAGGCACCGCAACAGATGGTGTGATGGTGGGGAGCGCGCCGCCACAGCCGCGCCACGAACCGGTCTCCCCACCGTCCAAAAATGCGCTACGATGCTCCCAGCGCGCTTCAAGTCGCGCAGGATCAAGTGAGGAAACGACATGAGGATGACGATGGGACCGGCGCTCGCCGGGGTCGCGGCGCTGGCGGTGGCGGGGATGGCACTGACGACGGCGTTCGAGCCGGTCTGGGCGCACGGGCCGACGCGGCAGAAGGTGAGGGAATCCATCGAGATCAATGCGCCGCAGGACAAGGTCTGGGCTGCGATCCGCAACTTTCAGGACATGAGCTGGCTTCCACCCGTCACCAAGACCACGGGCGAAAAGGGCAACGAGATCGGCGCGACGCGGACGCTGACCCTGACGGGCGGCGCGACGGTGGAGGAGGAGCTCTACAAATACGAGCCCGACTTGCTGAGCTATTCGTACCGGATTACCAAGGTCGACGTGAAGGTGCTGCCGGTGACCAATTATTCCTCGACGCTGACGGTGTCGCCGGCGCCGGACGGCAAGGCGAAGCTGGAATGGGCCGGCGCGTTCTATCGCGGCTATCCCAACAACGATCCGCCGCCGGAGCTGAGCGACGAGGCCGCCAGGACTGCGGTGAGCGGGCTGTACAAGGCCGGGCTCGAGGCGCTCAAGAAGAAAATCGAGAGCGGTAGCTGATCGTGCGGGTGCTGGTCCTGGCGGCGCTCGCCGCCGGCCTTTGCCTTGCCCGTGTCGGCGGCGCGTCAGCTGAAGAGGCGTTCGTCACCAACCAACTCAGCGATGATCTGATGGTCGTGGACCTCGCGACGTCGCGCAGCGTTGCGACGATTCCGATCGGCGGCAAGCCGGCGGGCGTGGCCGTCAGCGCCGACGGGCGTTTTGCCTATGTGACGAGTCCCGACGCCAAGGCGGTGACGGTGGTGGACGCGGCCGCGCGGCAAGTCGCGGGGCGGATCGAGGTCGGCGGCGGGCCGCTCGGCATTGCCGTGGCGCCAGACGGCCGCACCGTCTATGTCGCCGACTGGTATGCGGCCGCGGTGCGGGTGATCGATACGGCCTCGCGCAGCGTCACGGCCAGCATCGCGGTCGGCGCCTCGCCATCGGGCCTCGCGGTGACGCCGGATGGCAAGCTGCTGCTCTCGGCCGACCGTGACGACGACAGCGTCTCGGTGGTGGACACCGCGACGCGCCAGCGCAAGGCGATCATCAAGGTCGGCACGCGCCCGTTCGGCGTCACCATCGACGCCGATGGCAGGCGGGCCTACACCGCCAATGTCGGCTCCGACGATGTCTCGGTCATCGATATCGCGGAGGCCCGCGAAATCGGCCGTGTGCCGGTCGGGATGCGCCCCTATGCGGTGGCGCTGACGCAGGGCCGCGGCTTCGTCACCGATCAGTATGGCGGCACCGTCAGCGTGTTTGACCTGGCGAGCTTGAAGCCGATCAAGCGCATCACTGTCGGCGACTATCCCGAAGGCATTGCGGCAACCGCTGACGGCAGGCGCGTCATTGTCGCCTGCTGGGAAAGCAACACGCTCAGCATCATCGATGCGGCCGAGCTGAAAGTCGTGGGTGAGATCAAGACCGGCGATGGCCCGCGCGCATTCGGGGCGTTTTTGCGCAGGACCGAGTAGTTCGTCAAAACCCGCGGCGTTCCAAACGACGACACTGCATGAAGCTGCTGCCGATCGCTCATTCAGTAACACCAGTCAGCGCTGATCAGTTTGCGGGGGGCCGGCCTGATCGGTAACCGCCGCTTCCGAGACTGCGTTGGCCGGCGCACCCCGGTCGGTCCAATCCGGCGGCAGCCCAATCCTCTCTCCGGCCATTCCAATCAGTCCTGGCGCTCGCCCGAATGTTTCACAGATCGCCTCCTTGGGCGCGCCGCCGAGAGAGGCCTGCAGACTGCCGATGGATGGCGGCGCCGAGACCTTTCCGAACGGGCTCTCGCCGGTAACAAGCATCTTCCCGAAATCGTCTCCGAAAGCGCTGGCGAGATCATAGGCATCCCCGTCGCTCGATGCGCGCGGAGCGCTGGTAAAGGAATTCGCTCCGCGCGCCCAGATCATGGCAGCTTGTTGGTTGCCACTGCGATCACGGGCCTCGGCCTCTACGGACAGGCTCCCAAGTCCGATCGGAAGCCGCGGTACAGGGATGGGCACACCGGGAGCAACGATGGACGGTACAACGCTCGCGACCTTGGAGACGCCGGCTGCCGTCGCATCGGTCGGCGCAATGTGGGTGATGACCGCCCGAACATTCAAGTCTGCGGCTTCCGTCGGTGCTACAATCCGGAACCGCTCGCTCAGCGCAAGACACATCGCTCTGTTCATCGCATTCTTGATCAGGCTGCGCTGCCGGTCGGAGAACGGCTGGCTGGCGGCGGTTACCGCGAACGCAGTTGGCTCGATACGCGCAGTCTTCGCGGCGAGAACATCAGCCTTGTTGATCCGAACCTGCGACTTGGTCAGAAGACCGTCGGACGGCGTCAGATTGTCGTAAGAGGCCAGGGACCCGGACCGCTCCAGCGGTGCGGTCGCGCAACCAGCAGCCATCAAGCTCAAGGTCGCTACGACAGACCATCTCATGGCGAGGGAGCAAGACCGATCGCCGCCCTCTGGGCCAAGCGCCGGGAACGCGCGACCGGAACGGGAGACGGCGCGACGCCGGGCGCGGACGCCAGGATTGGCTGCCAGGTCGCATTCCAGCGCGCCAGCGTCGTCTCGTTGCCGTCGAAGGCCAGATCGAGGAAAGCCAGAGTGAGTTCCGCCGTCGCAGCCTTCACTCTCGGATTGAGAGCCGGACCACCTGTGAACGAGCGATCGGTAAAGATGCTGTGCGACCCGCCTTCAAACACGGCAAGCAGTTTGCGCGGTGTGGCGATGGCGTTGAAGACAGCCAATCGATCGGCAGCGGGCGAGTGGTATCCCGGGATTTCGATGACGTCGTTTGTCGCAGTCACGTGCAGGTTCGGAACTGCGATGTTGCCCAGTACCGAGGCAAGGTCTGACTCGCCGTAAAAGGGCGGCGCAGAGATGACGATTGCCGCCGAAAAGCGCGGGTCGCGGGCCTCGACCCACCGCCCTTCACGCATCACGCGGGCGCCAACCGCAAGAAGGGCCGTGTTTGCGCCATATGAATGTCCGGCCGCTACGATACGCTGGCGGTCGATCTGGGCGCCGTAAGGGCTCGACAGCACAAGGTTCAGAGCCAAGTGCAGATCCCTGGCCCGCGCCAGCGCCTCGCTCTCATGAGCCGCTCGCTGCAAACGGTCCACGACGGTGAGAGGATTGCCTCGCCAGAGCGACGAATCGCTGCCCGCATGCTGAACATGCAAACTCGCAATGCCACGGGCCGCCCAATATCGCCCGAGATAGCTGTACCCCCGGCGGGAGCCACCCAGGCCATGGGAGAACACGATGAGCGGTACGCGCGATCCCGGCGCGACACTCGTCGGCCAATGCAGGCGCGCCGGAACATCCCGCGAACGCGCGGGATCGACCCAGTCGAAGTCGATGAAGGCGGGCGGGGCGGACTGCGCTTGCGCTGGATGTGCGGTGAGCGCGGTTGTGACTGCGATCGCCAGCAGCGCGGCGCCGAAACGCCGTCGCGTCATCTTTTCCGGGGCGATTGTATCGCCGGCGCTGCGCGCGGCGGCCGCTCGAACATGCCAAGAGGAAGTGTCGCCGCCCAACCGGTTCACCATGAATGCACCTTGCGTAAACCCGCACCGAGTGTAATGTTTAGCTGCACTTAGTGTAATTTTGCAAACTGGTCGATTTCATGGCAGAAACAAGCGATGAAAAATTCGCCCCGAAAGGAGGAAGGTCTGCGCGAACGGAAGCGGCGCGAGACGCTGCATCGCATCGCCGAGCAAGGCCTGAAACTGTTTCTGACCCACGGCTACGAGGCAACGACGCTCGACGCGATCGCGGAGGCAGCCGGGATCTCGCGGCGGACGTTCTTCTATTACTTCAAGTCCAAGGAAGAGATTCTGGTGGCGTGGCAGGACGGCGGCTTCACCGAGACCCTGCGAGCCGCCGTGTTGGAGCAATCGACCAAACAGTCACCCCTCAATGCCGTGAAGAACGCCTTGCTGGAGCTGACGGCCCGCTTTCCGGCCGATTACAAGCAAACCAAGGTGATCGAACGCCTGATGTGCGCGAACGAGTCGCTTCGCATACGACAACAGGCGAAATATGTAGAGAAAGAACAAGCGGTACTCGCCGCGCTCTGCCAGATGTGGCCGCAACACAAGCGGCAACCTGCGCTCCGCATGGTCGCCATGATGTCGGTCGGAGCACTACGTCTTGCGATCGATAATTGGAACCGCGACCAGGGGAAGCGACCTCTCGCCATTTGCCTGAGAGAGGCTTTTGCATGCCTGGACCAGGAGATCGGAAGGGGAGTCCTCGCGCAAGACTGACTCGCGCAAGACTGACGGTCGATCCCTGATGTGAGTTGGTGACGTGGCGCGAGCCCGCATGAGCGAGGCGACATGCGGGAATGGCTGAGGACCCGGATATCGCTGTGCGCATCCGGGCTACCGCGCCGGGCACAACGCCCGTACGATCTCGTCCAATTGCTCGAACGTGTGGTCCGGCGCATGCGCTCGCAGCGCTTTGGGCGCGGCATAGCCCCAGCATACGGCGCCGCAGGCGATGCCCACGGCGCGAGCGGCCTCGATATCGCGAACCTCGTCGCCGATCGCGATCACACGCTCAGGGCTTACGCCCGCCCGCCGGATGACGCGACGGAATTTCGCAGGCTTGCCGAATATCGACGCAGAGCAGTCGAAATGCGCGAACAGCGCGGCGGAGTCCCCGAGCTTCTCGCGCGCATTGGCTTCGCTGTCGGACGTCACCAGCGCGAGCTGCACGCCATGCTCGGCCAGCGTCCGCAGCATTGCTTCGACACCCGCGAACAGCGGAATCTCGCTAGCTGCCTCCGCCTTCAGCCGCCGCGCATGCCGCGCGATCGCCGGCAGCTTCCACAAGGGCACTTCGAGCCGGGCGAGGATCTCGCGGCTCGACGCATGCCGCAGCTCTTCGATGTCCTCATCCTTCACGCGGCGAAAATTGAAGTGATCGGCGACATCGTTGATGGTGCGGAGGAACCACGGAAAGCTGTCGGCGAGGGTGCCGTCGAGGTCGAATATGGCGAGGGAGTAGGGCACGTGAAGGCAATATCTGCTCGTTCATCCAATTATTGAACTAGAGTTTCCACACAGTGTCTTCGGTCCAACCCAATTCGGCGAATTCGCCGGCGCGGAGCGATGCTTCTCCCTCTGCAAAGAACTCGTCAAGCTGAGGCGGTGCGACGCTCGTTTCAGACAGCATGGCGTGTGCCTGTCCGCGATGATGAATCTGATGTTGGAAGAGATGCATGAGCAGCCGGTCGCGGCGTTCGGTCTGCACGGCCGTGTCGCGGTTGATCCTCACAATGGTGTTGAGAATCTCGGGCGTCAATGCATCGCAGACAGCGATCAAGCGCTCGTCGACCGCGGCTTGCGCGGGCTTGAGCGCGGCAAGGGAAGGGTAGGGCACCTCGTTCTTCCAGGCCGCCGGGCCCAGCCATCCGCCCTCCAGCGCATCGACATAGAAGAGGTCAATGACATGGATGTGGTTTAGTGTGCGCTGCAGGCTTGGAAAAAAGCCGGTCCGCTCGGCTTCGAAATCAATCTGAGGCAGAGCAGCGCATGCCGTGAGCAGCCGATGGTTTGCCCAGGCATTATTGTGGGCGAACGCGCGATAGGTTTGCACAAGTCCGGCAGGCAAAACTCGTTCTCCGTCAGACATGTGCGTCGGCACATTCCGGGCGCGCAACCTACTCCGCCGCCTCGCTCGCCGCGCGTCTCCGCTTTGGCTTCCTTGCCTTCTCCAGCACCGGCGCCAAGAACTTCCCGGTATAGCTCCGCGGCGCTTTCGCGATGTCTTCGGGCGGGCCCCACGCCACGATCTCGCCGCCGCCGTCGCCGCCTTCGGGGCCGAGATCGATGACCCAGTCGGCGGTCTTGATGACTTCGAGATTGTGCTCGATGACGACGACGGTGTTGCCCTGCGCGACCAGCTCGTGCAGCACTTCCAGCAGCTTCTTGACGTCGTGGAAATGCAGGCCGGTGGTGGGCTCGTCCAGGATGTAGAGCGTGCGGCCGGTGGCGCGCTTGGACAGCTCCTTTGCCAGCTTCACGCGCTGGGCTTCGCCGCCCGAGAGGGTCGTCGCCTGCTGGCCGACATGGATGTAGTCGAGGCCGACGCGGTGCAGGGTCTGGAACGTCTCGCGGACGCGCGGCACCGCCTTGAAGAATTCCGCAGCCTCTTCGACGGTCATGTCGAGCACGTCGGCGATGCTCTTGCCCTTGAACAGCACTTCGAGCGTCTCGCGGTTGTAGCGCTTGCCCTTGCAGACGTCGCACGTGACGTAGACGTCGGGCAAAAAGTGCATCTCGATCTTGATGACGCCGTCGCCCTGGCACGCCTCGCAGCGGCCGCCCTTGACGTTGAAGGAGAAGCGGCCTGGCTCGTAGCCGCGTGCCTTGGATTCGGGCAGGCCCGCAAACCATTCGCGGATCGGCGTGAAGGCGCCGGTGTAGGTCGCCGGATTGGAGCGCGGGGTACGGCCGATCGGCGACTGGTCGATGTCGATGATCTTGTCGATGTGCTCGAGGCCCTCGATGCGGTCGTGGGGCGCGGCGCCCTCGCTGGCATTGTTCAGCTTGCGCGCGATGGCGCGATAGAGCGTGTCGATCAGCAGCGTCGACTTGCCGCCGCCGGAGACGCCGGTGACGCAGGTGAACAGGCCGAGCGGGATCTCCGCCGTGACGTTCTTGAGGTTGTTGCCGCGCGCGTTGACCACCTTGATGGTGCGGCGATGGTTCGGCGGACGCCGCTCCGGCACCTCGACCTCGAGCTCGCCGGTCAGGTACTTGCCGGTCAGCGATTTCGGGTTGCGCATGATCTCGGCGGGCGTGCCTTCGGCGACGATGTGGCCGCCATGCATGCCGGCGCCGGGACCGATGTCGAGGACGTAGTCGGCGAGGCGGATGGCGTCCTCGTCATGTTCGACCACGACCACGGTGTTGCCGAGGTCGCGAAGCCGCTTGAGCGTGTCGAGCAGGCGGGCATTGTCGCGCTGGTGCAGGCCGATCGACGGCTCGTCCAGCACGTAGAGCACGCCCGTCAGCCCCGAGCCGATCTGCGAAGCGAGGCGGATGCGCTGGCTCTCGCCGCCGGACAGCGTGCCGGAGGAGCGGGATAGCGTGAGATAGTTGAGGCCGACGTCGAGCAGGAAGGTCAGGCGCTCGCGGATCTCTTTCAGGATGCGGCCGGCGATCTCGTTCTGCTGCTTGTTCAGCGTATCAGGCACGCTCGCGAACCACTCGCCGGCCTTTCTGACCGACAGCTCCGAGATCTCGCCGATATGCTTGCCGCCGACCTTGACGCAGAGCGCCTCGGGCTTCAGCCGAAAGCCCTTGCAGCCCTCGCAGGGCACGTCGTGGAAATATTTCGCCAGCTCCTCGCGGGCCCACTCGCTCTCGGTCTCGCGATAGCGGCGGTTGATGTTGGTGATGACGCCCTCGAACGGCTTCTTGGTGTCGTAGGAGCGAACACCGTCCTCGTAGGAGAACTTGATCTCATCGTCGCCGGACCCGTAGAGGATCGCGTCTCTCGTCTTCTTCGGAAGATCCTTCCACTTGGTGTCGAGCGTGAACTTGTAGTGCTTGCCGAGCGCGGTGAGCGTCTGCACGTAATAGGGCGATGACGACTTGGCCCAGGGCGCGATCGCGCCCTTGCGTAGCGTCAGATCCTTTTCGGGGATGACGAGATCCTCGTCGACATGCTGCTCGACGCCGAGGCCGCCGCAGGCCGGGCAGGCACCATAGGGATTGTTGAACGAGAACAGCCGCGGCTCGATCTCGGGGATGGTGAAGCCGGAGACCGGACAGGCGAACTTTTCCGAGAACAGGATGCGCTCGGGGCCGCTCTTGTCGTGGATCTTCGCGGTCTTCTTTTTCTCTTTCTCTTCCGCAGGCGCGGCCGCCGGCGCGTCAGCGAACTCGACGACGGCGAGGCCCTCCGCAAGCTTCAGCGCGGTCTCAAAACTCTCGGCAAGGCGCTGGCCGATGTCGGAGCGCACCACGATGCGGTCGACGACGACGTCGATGTCGTGCGGGAATTTCTTGTCCAGCGTCGGCGCTTCCGCGAGCTCATGGAAGGTGCCGTCGATCTTGACGCGCTGAAAGCCCTTCTTGAGCCATTCGGCGAGCTCCTTCCGATACTCGCCCTTGCGGCCGCGCACGACCGGCGCGAGCAGATAGAGGCGGGTGCCTTCGGGGAGCGCCAGCACGCGGTCGACCATCTGCGAGACGGTCTGGCTCTCGATCGGCAGGCCCGTGGCCGGCGAATAGGGTACGCCGACGCGGGCCCAGAGCAGGCGCATATAGTCGTAGATCTCGGTGACGGTGCCGACGGTGGAGCGCGGGTTCTTCGACGTCGTCTTCTGCTCGATCGAGATCGCCGGCGACAGGCCGTCGATCTGGTCGACGTCGGGCTTTTGCATCATCTCAAGGAATTGGCGGGCATAGGCCGACAGCGATTCGACGTAGCGGCGCTGGCCCTCGGCGTAGATGGTGTCGAAGGCGAGCGAGGATTTGCCGGAACCGGAGAGGCCGGTGAACACCACCAGCTTGTCGCGGGGAATCTCGACGTCGATATTCTTGAGGTTGTGCTCGCGCGCGCCACGGATCGTAATTGCGCGCAGGCTGGAGCCCGCGTTCTGTTGTTGGCGCTTCGCCTTGATCACTTCGTCCATCCCGCTGGTCCTTAAGGAATCCAAAGACGCGCGATCGCGCCAATGTTGAAGGCGCGCTTCGCCCGGAACCGGGAACGGCGCCGATGGGTATGGCAGCGAACGTAGGAAGAACGGCGGCGGATTTCCAGTGCGACTTGCGAATCGTCAACGGATTGTTGGCGCGCTGGCGGCACCTGGCAGCAGAAGCGGTGGAACTGTACGGGACGTGCCCGCCAAAACAAAAAAGGCCGGCGCGAAGCCGGCCTTTCGTGACGAGGTGACGTCGGTCGCGATCAGTACTTCAGATCAGTACTTGGCAACAACCGGGGCGCCGAAGTGATAGTTTACGCCGACCTGCACGGTGTGGAAGTTGAGCGTGCCGGTGGGAACGGCGCCCGAGAAATAGGTCTCGCCGCCGAGGCTGCGATAGAGGTACTCGCCCTTGACCGACCACTGCGGAGCGAAGAACGCTTCGACGCCGGCACCGACGGTCCAGCCGGAGTGGAACTTGCTGTCGGAGACCGAGGCGGCGCCCGCGGTGGCAGTGATCTTGTTGTCGATCCAGGCGTAGCCGCCGGTGCCGTAGAGCAGGACGTTGTTGACGGCCCAGCCGATACGGCCGCGCACGGTGCCCATCGCATCCGTCTTCGAGGTCACCGAAACCGGGATGACACCGAGGCCGGGGACGACAACCGTACCAGCCGCCGAGGCGCTGACATCGGCCCAGGCACCATCAGCCTCGATGCCGAACACGACGTTGCCGGTCTGCCAGTTGTAACCGGCGGTGCCGCCGACGAAGCCACCCTGCATCTTTGGGTCGCCCGAACTGGCTTCCCAAGCGCCACCGCCGACGATACCGATGTAGAAGCCGGTCCAGTTGTAGACCGAGGCAACAGCCACAGGAGCCTTGGTGTAGGGGCGGGCTGCGAGATCAGCAGCCGAAGCGGGAGCCGCAAGAGCGAACAAACAGGCCGAAGCCAACAAAACCTTCTTCATCTTTAACTAAATCCCAGTCCCAGTTTCTGTTGTTGCCTTCCGTGACCGGAAGGGCAGCGGACTCAAACGTCCAACTGGGGTTGTGCTTACATCAACAAAGCCGCAAGTTGTGTCTCCGAAAAGACACAATGCCACAAAAGGTAATGGTTATTGACTCATTACCCCTTCGACATTTGCGCCCAAAACAGAAAGGCCGGCGCGAGGCCGGCCTTTTGATCTCCAACAATATCAGCGGGATATCAGTACCTCGCGATCAACGGACCGCCCCAACGATAATTCACCCGGATGAGGGCGAGATCGACGTCCTGGCCGATGCGATCGGAGGCCGTGAAAGCACCGAGCGGAGCCGTGGCAAAATTGCCGGATCCGGTGAAGTCGATCGTGCGGTGACCGAGGAAGATGTGATCGTACTCGAAGCCGACCGACCAGTTTGGCGCGAATCCGAACTCGACGCCCACGCCCACCGTGCCGCCCCAACGCGTCTCGTTGGCCCGGTCGAACTCGAGGCCGGTCGCCACATCGTAGGTCCGATAGCGATCGCCGACGACGGCGGCGCCGCCCTTCACGTAGAGCAACACGTTGTTCCAGGCGTAACCGACCTGCCCGGTGATCAAACCGAAAGAGTCGATCTTGGACTGGTTGCGAAGGCCAGACACCGCGCTGATGTTGTCGCCGGTAAAGTCGGCCCAGTTGCCCTGGCCCTCGAAGCCGAACACCCAGTTCGTCGACTGCCAGCGGTAGCCGACCTGGCCGCCGACGGTGCCGCCGGTCGCATTGTGGCAGCCCTCGCCAGTCAGTACGCCGGTCCCCGCGGTCACGAGATCCCAGCACTTGCGGCTTGTGCCGTAGCCGCCGTTGATGCCGATGTAGAAGCCGCTCCAGTCGTAGATGGCGGCAATCGGCGGTGGAGCCTTGGTGTAGGGACGGGCGGCAAGATCCGCCGCGTTTGCTGGAGCCGCCAGCCCCAACGCTATTGCACTGATTGTACCAAAAAGAATCTTATTCATTGCAGTCTCCCCAGTTTCGCCCGCTTCTCGAAGTGCCCGAAGCGGCTGATCAGGCGCGACGCCCATATGAACTAATTCCAAGGCGATCATAGCCAAAGGAACGGACAAAATCCGTCTCCGAAATGCCACAGTCGCCCACTGATTGAAGTGGCTGCAACTTGATGAATGTTAAGCGGTTTTCGTCCTGCTCGGGAACCCGGAAAAGTTCCATTCGGGTTCCATTGTCAGCCGCGCGAGCGGCCAGCATCTGCTCCGTGCTTTCGGCGCGAAGAACAAATCTGGAACAGCGCCGAGCGGGATGCTATATGTGGGGATAACCTTTTGGGTGGCGGGCTGATCGGTGCCTGCAAGCGTATAGGGTCGCCTCAACAGGGCGCAGAGGAACGCGGGCAGCGGGATTCGCCCTTTTGAAATTCAGTGGCATTCGGAGTGGAGAGCGGCGATGGCGGGAAGCGTCAACAAGGTCATTCTGGTTGGAAATCTCGGCAAGGATCCTGAAATCCGCCGTACCCAGGACGGGCGGCCGATCGCGAATTTGAGCATCGCCACCTCGGAGACATGGCGTGACAAGGCGACCGGCGAGCGCAAGGAAAAGACCGAGTGGCACCGCGTCGTGATCTTCAATGAAGGGCTCTGCAAGGTTGCCGAACAGTATCTGAAGAAGGGCGCGAAGGTTTACATCGAGGGCGCGCTGCAGACCCGCAAATGGACCGACCAGAGCGGCGTCGAGAAGTACTCGACCGAGGTCGTGCTCCAGGGCTTCAACTCGACGCTGACAATGCTCGACGGTCGCGGTGGCGGCGGTGGAGGCGGCAGCTTCGGCGACGAACCGGGCGGCGATTTCGGCTCCTCCGGTCCCGTCAGCAGCGCGCCGCGCCGTCCCGTTGCCGCCGGCGGCGGCCGCAACAGCGACATGGACGACGATATCCCGTTCTGAGGACGCGGATCGCGCTATCGAGACGCGCCGAGCGGACGGAGCTTGGCGTGTCATGTCAGCAATTCTGCCTAGTCGACGGGCCGGGCTCGGGTTTTCCGGGCCCGCTTCATGTTCGGCTTGAATTCAAACTCATCCGGCATTGAGACCATGGCGCACCGCGGCTCTTGACCGCTGCGAACGGGCTGGTGGGCGCGTCGGGCGGCGCGGTTTTCCGAGGTGCTGGACGCGGTTCCGCGAAGCTATTTCCAGGGGTGTCGGAGATGCCTTGCCCAGAGCCGTAAGTATCTGGAAGAATAAGCGGAAAAAGCGCTTCTCGGTCGCCCGCGAGGGTAGTTATCCGACCCTCGATACGCTATATGATTCCCAGATAAACCTCACCGGATTTCCCCTTGGCTGACGACGACAACAAGCCCGGCGACCAGCCGGCGCATCCCACGGACATTCGCCCCGTCTCCATCTTCGAGGAGATGAAGAAGTCCTATCTCGACTATGCCATGAGCGTGATCGTGGCGCGGGCGCTGCCCGATGCGCGCGACGGTCTGAAGCCGGTGCACCGCCGCATCCTGTACTCGATGAACGAGCAGGGGCACACACCCGACAAGAAGTACGTCAAGTCCGCTCGCGTGGTCGGCGACGTCATCGGTAAATATCACCCGCACGGCGACCAATCGATCTACGACGCCATGGTTCGCATGGCGCAGGACTTCTCGATGCGCGTGCCGCTGATCGACGGCCAGGGCAATTTCGGCTCGGTCGACGGCGATCCGGCGGCCGCCTATCGTTACACCGAAGCGCGCCTGACGAAGGCGGCGCTGGCGCTGCTGGCCGACATCGACAAGGACACCGTCGACTTCCAGCCGAACTACGACAACAACGAGACCGAGCCGTCGGTCTTGCCGGCCAAGTTCCCGAACCTTCTCGTCAACGGCGCGGGCGGCATCGCGGTCGGCATGGCGACCAACATCCCGCCGCACAACCTCGGCGAGGTCATCGACGCCTGCGTCGCTCTGATCGACAACCCTGCGCTCACCATCGACGAACTCATCAACATCGTGCCGGGACCTGACTTCCCGACCGGCGGCGTCATTCTCGGCCGCGCGGGCATCCGCGCCGCCTATCACCTCGGTCGCGGCTCGGTCGTCATGCGCGGCAAGGTCGCGATCGAGACCATCCGCAAGGAGCGCGAGGCGCTCATCATCACCGAAATTCCGTACCAGGTGAACAAGGCGACGATGGTCGAGCGCATCGCCGAGCTGGTGAAGGAAAAGAAGATCGAGGGCATCGGCGACCTGCGCGATGAATCCGACCGCGAAGGCTACCGCGTCGTCGTCGAGTTGAAGCGCGACGCCGTGCCGGATGTGGTGCTGAACCAGCTCTACAAATTCACGCCGCTGCAGACGAGCTTCGGCGTCAACATGGTGGCGCTCGACAGCGGCCGTCCGCGGATCATGCATCTGAAGGACCTGCTGACGATCTTCGTAGACTTCCGTGAGCGAGTCGTCACGCGGCGCACCAAGTACCTGCTCGCCAAGGCGCGCGATCGGGCGCATATCCTGGTCGGTCTCGCGATCGCGGTCGCCAATATCGACGAGATGATCCGCGTCATCCGGAGCTCGCCCGACCCGACCACCGCCCGCGACACTCTGATGTCGCGCGACTGGCCGGCCCGCGACGTCGAGGACATGCTGACGCTGATCGACGATCCGCGTCACCGCATGAGCGAGGATGGCACGATCCGGCTGTCGATGGAACAAGCGAGGGCTATTCTCGATCTGCGCCTTCAGCGCCTGACCGCACTCGGCCGTGACGAAATCCGCGACGAGCTCGACAAGCTCGCCGGCGAGATCGCCGATTATCTCGACATCCTGCGCTCGCGCGAGCGCGTGCTGGGCATCATCAAGACCGAGCTTGCCGAGGTGAAGGCGGAGTTCGCCACGCCGCGCCGCACAGTGATCATGGAGCAGGAGGGCGAGGTCGAGGACGAGGACCTGATCCAGCGCGAGGACATGGTCGTCACCGTTTCGCACGCCGGCTACGTCAAGCGCGTGCCGCTGTCGGCCTACCGGGCGCAGCGCCGCGGCGGCAAGGGCCGCTCCGGCATGCAGACCCGCGACGAGGATTTTGTGTCCCGCCTGTTCGTGGCCTCCACGCACACGCCGGTGCTGTTCTTCTCCTCGCGCGGTCAGGTCTACAAGGAAAAGGTCTGGCGTCTGCCGATGGCCGCGCCGAACGCGCGCGGCAAGGCGCTGATCAACATCCTCCCTCTCGAGCAGGGCGAGCGCATCACCACCATCATGCCGCTGCCGGAGGACGAATCCACCTGGGGGCAGCTCGACGTGATGTTCGCCACCACGGGCGGCAACGTCCGGCGCAACAAGCTGTCCGACTTCGTCGACGTCCGCCGCTCCGGCATCATCGCGATGAAGCTCGATGACACCGAAGCAATCGTCGACGTGCAAATCTGCACCGAGCGCGACGATGTGCTGCTGACGGCTGCCGGCGGCCAGTGCATCCGCTTCCCCGTCACCGACGTGCGCGTGTTCACCGGACGCACCTCGATGGGCGTGCGTGGCATCGCGCTTGCCGAGGGCGACAAGGTGATCTCGCTGGCGATCCTGCGCCATGTCGAGACCGCGTCCGACGAGCGCTCGGCGTACCTGAAGATGCGCCGAGCAGTGGCCGGCGAAGCCGCGGCGGAAGAGGCTCCGGCCGATGCCGAGGCCGATGAGACCTCCGGGAGCTTCCAGCTGTCGCAGGAGCGTTATGCCGAGATGTCGGCGCAGGAGCAGGTCGTGCTGACCGTCTCCGTCAACGGCTACGGCAAGCGGACCTCGTCCTACGAGTACCGCACCACGGGCCGCGGCGGCAAAGGCATCGTCGCCATGAGCGTCAACAACCGCAACGGCAACCTCGTTGCCTCCTTCCCGGTGGAAGACGCCGACCAGATCATGCTGGTCACAGACAAGGGCCAGCTCATCCGCTGCCCGGTCGAAGGCATCCGCATCGCCGGCCGCTCGACGCAAGGGGTGATCGTGTTCGACACCGCCGAGGACGAGCATGTCGTCTCGGTGGAGCACATCACGGAAGAGGCGGAGAGCAACGGCGCGAACGGCGAGTAACGTTCAGCCTCTTAGCCCGAATCGCGCTGCACTACGAACCGCTTAGCCGGCACGACATCGCCGGACCTCGGCTACGGGGTGCGGTCGGCGGTCACGAGGCGCGCCTCACGCACATTCGCCTTGGTGCCGGCGCGGCGCAGGCACGATGCCTCGAAGTTCGGCCAGGCCTGCTGCGAGCAGTCCTTCCCGATGTTCCGGATGTCGAGCCGGTCGCTCTTGGCCAGCGGCTGCGGCACGCTGGCCTCGACGGTGGGGGCGAAGCCGGGCAGGAGGGTGAGGGCCGCGGCAACACATGCAGAGAGTGCGATCGCTGAAAGGGTCTTGATCATTGACGGTCCCCTGTGATGCGGCCGCTCACGCCCAGCGTGCGGCCCGTCATTCGTTGACCGGATTGGTAACCATGGCCAGTTTCCGGACGTCTTCGCCGATGCGGGAAATGGTTTCGTTCGCGCTCCGTTTTGTTTCGTGGCCGCCCGAGGACGAAACAAAAGGCGTCGCCCGACCCATCCGCGAGACATTTTCCGGGTGACGGGCCGCAAACGGACAAGGAACCCGCCCGGCTTGCCGGGCCGGTCCGGGCGCGGTAGGAGGGAGCCATGCCGCGCATTGCCTTCTATCCCGGTTCCTTCGACCCCATCACCAACGGCCACCTGGACGTGGTCCGGCACAGCGTTTCACTGTGCGACAGGCTCGTGGTCGCGATCGGGGTGCACCCGGGCAAGAAGCCGCTGTTCTCGACCGAGGAGCGGCTGAAGATGCTCCGTGACGTCTGTGGGCCGGTGGCATCCCAGGCCGGCTGCGTGCTCGACGCCGTGACCTTCGACGATCTATCGGTCACCTCGGCGCGCAAGTACGGCGCGACGATCATGATCCGGGGCCTGCGCGACGGCTCCGACCTCGACTACGAGATGCAGCTCGCCGGTATGAACGAGGCGATGGCGCCCGAGGTGCATACGGTCTTCCTGCCGGCCTCCCCCATGGTCCGCCCGATCACCGCCACTTTGGTGCGCCAGATCGCCGGCATGGGCGGGGATGTCTCGGCCTTTGTCCCGCCGCAGGTCGCGGCACAGCTCAAGGCAAAATTCGCCGGATAACGGCCCGCTTCCTTTCTCATCCTGACCGGAGTTGTCATGATCCGAATTCTCGCAGTTCTTGCCGCGCTTCTGTTCGCGGTGCCGGCGGTGGCGCAGCAATTGCCGGCAAACCTCGACAAGGCCAACGCCATCGTCATCGACAGCACCAAGGGCCGCATCGTCATCAAGCTCAGGACCGACATCGCGCCGCAGCACGCCGAGCGTATCAAGCAGCTCGCGCGCGAGGGCTTCTACAACAACGTGCCGTTCCACCGCGTCATGGACGGCTTCATGGCGCAGACAGGTGATGGTCAAAACGGCAACGGCACCGGCGGCTCGAAATATCCGAACCTGAAGCAGGAATTCTCCAAGGTGCATTTCGCCCGCGGCATCGTCGGCATGGCCCGTCGCGGCGACAGTGTCGACAGCGCCAACTCCCAGTTCTTCATCATGTTCGCCGATGGCGGCAGCCTCGATGGCCAGTACACGGTGATCGGCGAGGTCGTGCAGGGCATGGACGTCGTCGACAAGCTGAAGAAGGCGCCCCCGGGCTCGTCAGGCGGCTCGGTGACCGATCCCGACAAGATGGTGAAGGTTCAAGTCGCCTCCGACATCAAATAGGAGCGGCCATGGCGCGCCGCGGTGGCAAGCTCCTGCTGGTTGCCGCGATGCTGCTGCTCGGCGTCTCAAATACGGCCGCCGAGGACGCGCAGGTCAACACCATCCAGGACATCTTCCGGCACCTGCGCACCTGCTGGAGACCGCCGTCGCCGGCCAAGGCGCGCCCACTCGACATCACTGTCGTGGTGAGCTTTAACCGGGCCGGAAACATTCTGGGCCATCCGAGGATTACCTATGAATCCGCGGAGGCCTCCGACAATGACCGGCTGCAATACCGGATCGCGGTGATGGAGGCGTTGCAACGCTGCACGCCGATGCCATTTACCGATGCAATGGCCGGCGCCGCCGCGGGACGTCCATTCGCGATCCAGTTCCGCAACCGGAAGACTTCACCCCCAACACAAGAGAGACGAGCATGAGCGTCACCGAAAACACCCTGATCCTCGAGACCACGCAGGGCCCCGTCACCATCGAGATGCGGCCCGATCTCGCGCCCGGCCACGTCGCGCGCATCAAGGAGCTCGTGCGCGAGGGCTTCTATGACGGCATCGTGTTCCACCGCGTGATCGAGGGCTTCATGGCGCAGACCGGCTGCCCGCACGGCACCGGCACCGGCGGCACCGGCAAGAAGCTGAAGGCCGAGTTCAACAAGGAGCCGCATGTGCGCGGCACCGCCTCGATGGCCCGCGCCGCCAACCCCGATTCCGGCGACAGCCAGTTCTTCATCTGCTTCGACGACGCCCGCTTCCTCGACAACCAGTACACGGTCTGGGGCAAGGTCACCGAAGGCATGGAGAACGTCGACAAGATCAAGCGCGGCGAGCCCGTGATGAATCCCGACAAGATCGTCAAGGCGCGGATGGCGGCTGATAAGGAACAGTGACTCATTCCGGGGCGCGCCTTGGCGCGAGCTATGGTGCGCAATTGAGCACCTGAGAAATCTCGCGCCGCAATCCCGGGATTCCGGATCGCCGCGATCGATGCGCGGCGTCCGGAATGACGGCGACAGTGAGACATGCGTACCGATCTCTTCGATTTCGACCTGCCGCCCGAGCGCATCGCGTTGCGTCCGGCGAGCCCGCGCGACTCCGCGAAAATGCTGGTCGTCGAGAACGGCGCGCTGCGGGATCAGGTCATTTCCGACCTGCCGCAGTGGCTGAAGCCTGGCGACCAGCTCGTCGTCAACGACACCAAGGTGATCGCAGCGCAATTGAAGGGCCGCCGCATCGGTCGCGAGACCGAGCCGAAGATCGAGGCGACCCTGATCAAGCGCCTCGACGGCTCGCGCTGGCAGGCCCTGGTGAAGCCGGCGAAAAAGCTCACGGCCGGCGACCGCATCCGCTTCGGCAATGAAGGCAAGGTCTGCCTGCTCGGCCATCTCGATGCCGAAGTCGAGGCCAAGGGCAGCGAAGGCGAGGTGACGCTGTCGTTCTCGTTTCATGGCCCGGCGCTCGACCAGGCGATCGCCGATCTCGGCAGCCCGCCGCTGCCGCCATACATCGCCTCGAAGCGCACGCCCGATGATCAGGATTTTGCGGACTACCAGACAATGTTCGCGGCGAACGAGGGCGCGGTGGCGGCTCCGACCGCGGGGCTGCATTTCACGCCGGCACTGGAGCTGGCGTTGCGCGCGCGCGGCGTCGGCCTCAACCGGGTGACGCTGCATGTCGGGGCAGGGACGTTCCTGCCGGTCAAGGTGGACGACACCGAGGGCCACAAGATGCACGCCGAGTGGGGCACGATTTCGGCCGAAACGGCGGAGCAGCTCAACGCCGCGCGAAAGAACGGCGGCCGCATCGTTGCGGTCGGCACGACGTCATTGCGGCTGCTGGAGAGCGCCGCGACCGAGGACGGCACGATCCGGCCCTTCGCGGCGGAGACCTCGATCTTCATCACGCCCGGCTATCGCTTCCGCGCGGTCGATGTCCTGATGACCAATTTTCATCTGCCGAAGTCGACGCTGTTCATGCTGGTCTCGGCCTTCTCGGGGCTCGAGACGATGCAGCAGGCCTATGCGCACGCCATCGCGAACGGCTACCGGTTCTATTCGTACGGCGATGCGTGTTTGCTGTTTCGAGCGTAGAGCAAATCTATCACCGTCACCCTGAGGTGCTCGCCTCTTCGGCGAGCCTCGAAGGGCGACGGCCCCGCTGCGACACCTCGGCCGTGCATCCTTCGAGGCTCCCCGTGCAGCGCCTTGCGCTGCACGGCTCGCACCTCAGGATGACGGATAGAGAATGTGCTACGCCATCACCCGCTGCGGCAACAGCTCCGCGATCTGCACTGCGTTCAGTGCCGCGCCCTTCAACAGCTGGTCCGCCGCCACGAACATCGAGATCGAATGCCCGGAGGGGTCGCTGAGGTCCTTGCGGATGCGGCCGACCAGGACATCGTCCTGGCCCGAGGCGTCGATCGGCATCGGGAAGTAGTTCCTGGCGCGATCGTCGACGACCTTCACACCCGGCGCTTGCGCCATGATGGCACGGACCTGCTCCTCGGTAATCGGCTTCTCGCATTCGAAGGTGATAGCCTCGCAATGGGCGCGCAGCACCGGCACGCGGACGCAGGTGACGCCGACTGCGATGGACTCGTCCTCGAAGATCTTGCGGGTTTCCTTGATGACCTTGGTCTCTTCGTCGTTGTAGCCGGTATCGGGATCGACCGCGGTGTTGTGGCTGAAGAGATTGAAGGCGTAGGGATGCGGCATCACCTTGGGCGCATAGGCCTGCCCGTTGAGGTTGGCGCGGGTGGATTCGACGAGCTCGTCCATTGCGGCGGCACCTGCGCCGGAGGCCGCCTGGTAGGTCGAGATGATGAGGCGCTTGATGCGGTTCTGCTGGTGGATCGGCCACAGCGGCACCAGCGCGGTGATCGCGGCGCAGTTGGGGTTGGCGATGATGCCCTTGTGGTCGCGGATGCGGCTGGCGTTGATCTCGGGGATCACCAGCGGCACGTCCGGATCCATGCGGAAGGCGGAGGAGTTGTCGACCACCACCGCGCCGGCCTTGACCGCGATCGGCGCGAACTTCCTGGAGATGCTGCCGCCGGCGGAGAACAGGGCAATGTCGACGCCCTCGAAGGCGCGCTCGGCCAGCTCCTCGATGTCCTCCATTGCTTTTGAAATCCAGACAACAAAAAAGCCCCGGACCATCGAGGGCGGGGCTTCGGTAGAGCTGATGCGTTTTCGTCGACGACTACGCGCGCACGCCTCCCCGGGCCCCTGAGGCCGTGGTGGTTTTGGTCGTGCGTTTGGTGGTCGTGAACATGGCGGCGACTTATGCTGGAGAGTCTTGCGGCCGTCAATGGCTTTTCGCCCCGGTTGGTGCCGGGGACAACCTGTCCCTATCTGGCCCGGGCGCGGGGTGGCTCCAGGATGACCTCCTTGAGGTCGTCGCCGCTGATCACGACGATCGCAAAATTGAGCCGGCCGCGTTCGCGCACGAGGCCACCGCTGATGGCCTTGCCCGAGGCTGCGCGCTCGGCGACGCGCACGGCATCGGCAAGGCGGTGCCTGATCGCACCGAGCGCTGCGAGGTTGCTGCGATCCTCGTGGTCGAGCTCGCTGAGGGGCAGGGCGGCCTCGCCACCGACGAGCTCGCCGGTCGCGGCATTGATGGTGTGGCGCCAGATCCGGTCGTTGTGCAGGGTCTTCACCCGGTAGACCGGCACGTCCGAAGCGCCGTCGAAACTCACATCGGCGGTGGTAGCACCGGCATGGCGGGCTTCCGCAATCGCCATGGCCTGACTGATCGTGATCGACGAGCTGCGGAAGCGTTCGATCTCGCGGCCGACTGCCTGGCGGTCTGCTTCAGCATCACCATCTGTGTCGTTGTGGAGCGCGGTCGGCGTGCTCGCGGTCACGAGCGCCTGCGCCGGTGCGGCGAGGAGCAGCGCGGGCAAGGCGATCGCAAGCAGTTGCGAGGTCCGTCGTCTGGCTGTCGTCATGCTCGAAACCCTCGGCCTGCGAGTGTGCCGGATGATCGTAAAGAATTCGCGGCCGGCCTTGGGCAAAGGCCGGCCGCGGAGCGCCGCGGCGGGCTGTACCTGCCGTGACGATCGAAGCGGTCCGGACCTCTTTGGGGCTGGTGAAAAAGCGGCCGTACCAACTTACAACTAAACCATACCGTATCGTTTTATTTTGGTCAATGACCCTGCGCCGGCCCTCTTGGGGAAAGATCGCAACCTCACGGAATTGTCAGCGGGAGGAGCGGCGCCGCGGCGTGACTTTAGGGACGTTCTGGACGCGGTCGGCAGGCCCGAGCGCGCCCGCCAGGAACAGCTTGATCGCCGCGCGCATGCGCTTTTCCGCGGCCTTCAGCTCCAGCGCCGTTCCGAACGTCGCCATGCGGTGGGTGTGACCGACGACGACGTCGAGGAACACCTCGGCGGCGATGGTGGTGTCTTCGACATCGAGCGCACCTTGCGCCACTAGAAGATCGAAGAAGCGCGCCGTGGTGGCGACGGCCTTGAGCCAGCCTTCCTCCTTGCCGAGCTTGGCGACGTCGGGGAAGTTGATGGCCTGCGCCGTCATCATGCGGCTGAAGGCGACGGCATCGGGGCCGCAGGTGAAGGTCAGCATCTCGCGTCCGATCTCGACCAGCCGCTGCTCGACCGGGATGTCCGCGGCGCTGCTCAGCTGGGTCTCTGCCGCGGCCGACAGCGGCGCGAGCCAGCGCGCGATCTCGCGCCTCAGCACGGCTGCGAACAGCCCGCGCTTGTCGCCATAGCGCGAATAGACCGTGGGCTTGCTCACCCGCGCCGCTTCCGCGACCGCATCGAGCGAGGTCGCCTCGAAGCCGCGATCCAGGAAAAGCCGGGTGGCGACCTCGATCAGCCGCTGGTCGCGCTCGATCGCAGCGGTTTTCGTCGGCCGGCCGCCGCGGGATTTCGGCATTTCGCGCCGTGGCGCTGCCGGTCTTGTCTTGGTCGCAGTCAATCCCATGCCCAATGATTCCTGCGCGTTTCTGACAGTCGTCTTTAGCTCTATAACGCGCAGCAACCGGGGCGTCATCGCGAATCTGGCCGAAATGGCCGTATCGTCAACGGTCTCGATGCGGCCTCGTTCCATCGCGCGGGCTCACGGAGGCGTCGAGGTCCAGGCCTGGCCGGATGCGGCCTTCTCGTATCCGTACTGATACAGCGCCCGCATATAGGTGGTATCGAACCCTTCCGAGGGCGGGGCGGGGTAATCGCGCGCGATGTAGGAGAGATGGAAGCCCAGTCGGTTGCGCTTGGCGAAATCGTAAGTCGAGAGGATGATCGAGCGCGTCTGCGACTGGGTGATCGCCGACAGGCTGCGTGAGGCAACGTCGATGGTGCCGTTGGAGACGATCTCGAAGTTGCGCTCGATCTTCTTGTTGACGAGGATGTAGATGTCCATCCTCCCACTGCCAGGCAGGCGTCCGCTCTGGAACAGCAGGGCCTCCGGCAATGTCAGCACCGGGGCCGTTACGCCGCCGTCGACATGCATCTCCTGAAACTTGCGGCCCTCGCCTTCGGCGTCGATCATGATCGGCGGAAACACCAGGGGAATGCTGGCCGAGGCCGCCATCACGTCGCGAAACAGCTTCAGGGCTTCGGGCGTTCCGACCGCGGCGATCTTGCCCATGTTCCAGATTACGGTGCGCTGGGTATCGAGGTCGGTCGTCACAACCAGCAACTGCCGGCCCTTGGCATGCTCGCGCGCGACCTGGGCCATGATCTCGGGTCCGACATAGCGCGCGACCAGCTCGCGCAGGCGCGTGTTGCCGAACAGGCCGGATCCGAACAGCACGCGCACGATGCTGGGATCGTTCAAGAGGCTCTCGGCGATGCCGCTGGTGTAAACCTCCTTCAGCGTTTCGTCATATTGCGAGCCGAGGAAGGCGAAGGGCGCGATCAGGCCACCGGTGCTCACGCCCGAGACGACCGAGAAGGTGGGGCGGTTTCTGGCCGCGGTCCAGCCGTTGAGCACGCCGACGCCATAGGCGCCGTCAGCACCGCCGCCGGATAGCGCCAGATAGGTTTTGGTCGCGGTGCTGCTGTACTTTTCGAAGCCGAATTTCGTGACGGGATCGTCCGCGTAGCGCCGGAGGCCGTCGATATCGAGCACGCGCGATGTGCCGGCTTCAGCGGCCGTATAGGGCGTGCGCGGCAGGGAGGTGCAGGCGCCGAGCGCCAGGCCGCACATCAGGACCAGCGATCCGATCAGGCGGACGACTGTCTGCCTGATCGGTTCATGCGAGAGGACGGATGCGTCGGTCGAACATGGAGGGGTGGGCATTGTCGGTGGCTGGCGATCACGCATTTACCGCCGCCGGCAAATTCGCCACGGCATCTCGTCCAGCCCCCGCGATGAAACTACACTGTGTCGTTTTGTTTAGCAAGGGTGAATGGTACCGATCCTTGCGCTGGTTGGTGTCCCAGTCTGGAGCACAAGTCGGCCGGGAGCCCGGTCTGGCGGGTTGATCGGCCTGCTCCGACACGCAATAAGCACCGCCATGAATCCCGACAATGATCTCCCCAATCACTTTGAATTGCTCGCCGCCGATGGGGCCGCGCGCACCGGGCGGCTGAACACGCCGCATGGCGTGGTGCGGACGCCGGCCTTCATGCCGGTCGGCACCGCCGGTGCCATGAAGGGAATGCACTGGCGCGAGGTACGCGATGCCGGCGCCGACATCGTGCTCGGCAACACCTACCACCTGATGCTGCGCCCGAGCGCCGAGCGGATCGCCGCGCTCGGCGGCTTGCAGCGGTTCACCGGCTGGAACGGACCGATGCTGACGGATTCCGGCGGCTTCCAGGTGATGTCGCTGGCGGATTTGCGCAAGGTCAGCGAGAACGCCGTCACCTTCCGCTCGCATATCGATGGTGCCAAGGTTGAGCTGTCGCCGGAGCGCTCGATCGAGGTGCAGCGTTTGCTCGGCTCCGACATTGCCATGCAGATGGACGAATGCGTGCGGCTTCCGGCAGAGCGCGCCGACATCGAGCGCGCGATGCAATTGTCGCTGCGCTGGGCCGAGAGAAGCAAGCGCGCCTTCGAGAGCGCCCCCGACGGCTACATGCTGTTCGGTATCGTGCAGGGCGGCGACATACCCCAACTGCGTCATGCGAGCGCCGAAGGTCTCGTTGCGATCGGCTTCCATGGCTATGCGATCGGCGGTCTTGCGGTTGGCGAGCCGCAGGCGGTGATGCTGGCGATGATCGACGAGACCGCACCATTGCTGCCGAGAGAGCGCCCGCGCTACCTGATGGGCGTCGGCACGCCCGACGACATCCTCGAAGCCGTGAAGCGCGGCATCGACATGTTTGATTGCGTGATGCCGACGCGCAATGGCCGGCACGGCGTCGCCTTCACGCGCTTCGGCCAGGTGAATTTGCGCAATGCGCGCCATGCCGACGATCCGCGTCCGCTCGACGAAGGGAGCTCATGGCCTGCGGCGCGCAACTACGCGCGTGCCTATCTGCACCATCTCGTCAAGGCGGGCGAGACGCTGGGCGCGATGCTGCTGTCCGAGATCAATGTCGCTTACTACCAGTTCCTGATGCAGGGCATCAGAGATGCGATTGCGCAGGGAAGATTCGATGAGTTCTATCAGCGCACGCGCGAGGACTGGGCGAGGGGCGACATCGCCCCGCGCTAGATCAGTTGCAGGTGAAGCGCTGCTTCAGGGCGTGCTTGGTTACGAAGCCATAGCCGCAATTGTCGCAGGTCCAGAGATAGCTGATCATGCGATCCGAAATGTAGGCGGATGCTTCGGCGGCGACCATGGAGTCGGCGCAGACGGGACAGGTCGGCAGCTCGCTGCAACGAGGATCGCGGTTCGGCGCGACGGTCGACAACACTTCAGCAATTGCTGACATCGTGGTGACCTCTCTGCTTGAGATTTAAGTCTAACATAACCAGAAGCGGTTGACGAGGTCGCAACACAAATGCGTAGGTTTTCTGTTTTTTGCCGCTCACGCGATTTTGCGATGCAGCGTATTTAACATGTGTCGGATTGTCGCTTGCGTGTCGCCGCTAGCTGTCTGTAACTGCGCAATGATCGCGACAGAAGTGCAGATCGTCGCCGCAGGGAGTTCATCATGGACACATCGTCCACCACGGGTGCAGCGCACCAAGCCGGCCGGGGCCGGATCTATAACTCGATCGTCGACGCCTTCGGCAACACGCCCATCGTGCGCTTGCGCCGTCTGCCCGGCATGCACGGCGCAAACGCGACCATTTTGGCAAAACTTGAATATTTCAATCCTGCAGCGAGCGTGAAGGACCGCATCGGCGCGGCCATGATCATCGCGATGGAGAAGGCGGGCATCGTTAAGCCCGACACCGTGCTGATCGAGCCGACCTCCGGCAATACCGGTATTGCGCTCGCCTTCGTGGCAGCTTCCCGCGGCTACCGGCTCAAGCTGGTGATGCCGGAGTCGATGTCGATCGAACGACGCAAGATGCTGGCTTTTCTCGGCGCCGAACTGGTGCTGACGCCAGCGGCGCAAGGCATGAAGGGCGCGATCGCCGCCGCCGAGGAACTGGTGAAGACGACGCCGAACTCGGTGATGCCACAGCAGTTCAAAAACCTCGCCAATCCCGAGGTGCACCGCCGCACCACCGCAGAGGAGATCTGGAACGACACCGGCGGCAACATTGATTTCTTCGTGGCCGGTGTCGGCACCGGCGGTACGATCACCGGCGTCGGCCAGGTGCTCAAACCACGCAAGGCCTCGCTGCGTGTGGTTGCGGTCGAACCGGAAGAGAGCCCGGTGCTGTCGGGGGGACAGCATACCCCGCACAAGATCCAGGGCATCGGCGCCGGCTTCATCCCTGACATCCTCGACCGCGCCGTGATCGACGAGATCGTGAAGGTCAACTCGACGACGGCGATTGAGACCTCGCGCGCGCTGGCCCGCCATGAAGGCATTCCGGGCGGCATCTCCTCGGGCGCGGCGATCGCGGCCGCGCTGCAGATCGGCAAGCGGCCGGAAGCTGCGGGAAAAACCATCCTGGCGATCGTGCCGTCGTTCTCCGAGCGGTATCTCTCGACGGCTCTGTTTGAAGGAATCTAGGACATGGCGGATCAACCGAGGCGGCCGCGTACGATTGGCGATGCCAGGACGGAAGCCGAGGCGGCGTTCAAGAAGGTGACGACGAAAGTCGCAGCGGCGCCGCCCAAACAAAGTGCCGTTCCCGGCATCAAGGAGCAGGTCACGCTGCGCATCGACCAGGACGTGCTGGAGTTTTTCCAGGAGGGCGGTCCAGGCTGGCAGGACCGCATCAACGACGCACTGCGGAAGGCGGCGGGGAAGTAGGCACCTGCTCCACACCAGATTGCGAGGACAACCAAAGAAAAAGCCCGGCGCGAGCCGGGCATTTTGCTTGAAAGTCATCTTGAGCGTCAGGTCTTGCCTCAGCGGCGGAACATGCCGCCCATCATGCCGCCGACAACGCCACCCACGAAGGCCGCGCCGGCTGCATCGCCGGGATTGCTGCGCTGAGGAGCCGGCGCCGGTGCGCTGCTGGCTGCCGGAGCGCTGGCCCGCCGGGCCGCCTTCTGGCTGTTGTCGCTCGCCGTCGGCGGGGCAGCCACGATCTCCGAGAGCATGGCCTTGTGCTGAAGTTTGTTGAGGTAGCCTGACGAAGGATAACCGCGCGCGGCCTGCCAGCGCTTGAGCACCGAGCGGGTCTCCTCGCCGAACACGCCGGTCTGCTTGGTGTCGAAGCCGAGGCCGGTGAGGCGGCGCTGCACGTCGCGGCGCTGGGTCTTGCTGAGGCCGATCTGGTCCTCAGTGAGCTGAGTGGCCTCGTCGGTAAAGGTCGCGGGATCGATACCGGCGTTGAGCGTGCGGGTTGCGGTCGAGGGGCCGCTCTTGATCGCGGCAAGCCGCGCCAGCGCCAGTGCCTTGAACTGACCGTTGGGATAGGCGGTGAGGTAGGCGTTGAGCTCTTCCGGCTTGTTCGACTCCTTCACGGAGCGCCAGTATTCGAGCTCGACGCCATCCGAATTGGCGGCAGACGCCGGCACGCTGCCGGCCGCGGTCGGCGCCACATTGGCGACCTGGGTCGTCGGAGCCTGGTTGAGATAGACGGCGCCGATCAGGTTGGTATGGCCCCAGGGCAGCTGGCCCTTGTGGGTCTCTTCATTCACCTGGGCGCGCACGGACGTCATCGCCTGCTGGATCTCGACGCCGGGCCTGGTGATGTTGTCGATCAGCGCACGGGTGAATGGGCTGTTGTTGCCCTCCTGGCCATCAAGCGCGGTCTGGCCGGGACCGGTGGCGAAGGCGATCAGCGTGCCTTCACCGGACTTCATCTCTGCAAGTCCGCTCTGCACGTTGACGCTGCGGGTCGCCGAGTTCGACTTGATCTTGGCGGCGAACGGATTGTCGCGGCAGGCATCGAGGAAGACGAGCTTGACCTTGGCATCACCCATGGTCTGTTCGAGCGTCAGGTCGATGTTGATGGCGGCACCCAGCTTGACGTCCATCTCCGTTTTGATGTCGGCATCGACAGGCAGCAGGTAGTTGGTGCCGCCGACGGCGATGCCGTGGCCCGCATAATAGAACAGCGCGATGTCGGAGCCCTGCGCCTTGCGGCCGAAGTCGAGCAGCTTCTCCGTCATCTGGTCGCGGCTGAGATTGGCGCCTTCGATCACCTCGAAGCCGACATTTCGCAGCGTGGCCGCCATCGACTTGGCGTCAATCGGCGGGTTCGGCAATTGCGCGACGTTCTTGTAGGAGCCGTTGCCCACGACGAAGGCGACGCGGCGGTCGGCCTTGGCGGCACTGATCGACAGTGCCATGCACACCAGCGAAGTGAGGAGGGTGAGATAGCGCATTCTGAAATCCCCAGAATCGAATTGCAGGCAGCAACAAATTGGCAACGAACCTACACGAAGTGCCCGACGTCGCGCCACCAAAACGGCAGTCCGTTGCGTCCAACCCGCTGCTGTGTGGCCGAATATGCACGATGGAGAGCCCCTCCAACGTGATCCAGATCACACGTCCACTTCGTTTGTCGCGCGAGGCGCCGCGAGGTTCACTGCGCGCGAGCGGCAACGGGCGAGGCGGGCTTCAAATTCAGGAGATTACCGCCAAGGATCAGCGCCGCGCCGAGCACGGTCCAGGCGTCGAGCCGCTCGGAATACAGTAGCCAGCCGGCGGTCGCGGTCAGCGGAACCCGCAGAAAGTCCATCGGGACCACGATCGTCGCGTCGGCGTAGCGCATTGCGCTGGCGAGGCAATAATGTGAAAATGTGCCGCAGACTGCGATCACGCCGACCCAGGCCCAGACATAGACCGATGGCCAGGTCCAGACGAACAGCGTCGGAATGAAGCCTGCGGCGGATTGCACCACCAGCATCCAGAACAGGATCGAGAGCGCGCTTTCAGTGCGGGTCAGCGATTTGACCAGCGCCATCGAGACGCCGAATCCCATGGCGGCCCCGAGCGCGATGAGCTGGCCCGGATTGATCTCCCCGGTCGCCGGTCGGACGATGACGATCACCCCGACGAGTCCGAGCACGATGGCGGCGATCTTCCATGGCGTCATCCGCTCGGACAGGAAGCTTGCCGCCAGGATTGCCGTCCAGATTGGCATTGTGAACTCGATCGCCACCACCTGGCCGATCGGAATCAGCGTCAGCGCGAAGAACCAGCCGAGCTGGGCGACATAGTGCACCAGGTTGCGGCCGACATGCTGCGGCAGGCGCGATGTCTTGAGCACCTTCAGGCCGCCGGCGCGGTAGATGATCGGCGAGAGCAATAAGAAGCCGACCAGCGACCTCACTTCCATGATCTGAAAGACGTTCAGCTCGCGCGTGGTCTCGCGCCCGGCAACCGCCATGACCAGCATCAGCGACAGCCAGCCGGCCATCCACAGTGCAGCCATCGTTTTGGACGGTGTCGTGCTCATCGGGGCAGGATGCTGGGGATGGAAACCGGAAGGGACGGTCGGTATCGGCGACATCGCCGGCGTTTGCAACGGCCAAATCTGCGGATGCAGCGATGCCGGGTGTCGTGCTAGGCATCGCTAGACAAAGAGAAGATCGGGAGAGCGTCGCTCATGCATATCTTGCAGCCGGCCGAGTGGAAAAAACCGCGCGGCTTTTCCCATGGCGTCGTGGTCGACGGTCCCGGGCGCTGGGTGGTTCTGGCCGGCCAGACCGGCGGCGATGAGGCCGGCAATTACGGGCCCGACATGGCAGCGCAGGTCGCGACTGCGCTGAAGCGGATCGTCAAGCTCCTTCGCGAGGCCGGCGCCGGCCCCGAGCACATCGTCCGCCTGACCTGGTACCTGACCAGCCGCAGCGAGTATGAAGCGGCCGGTGCCGGGATTGGTGCGGCCTGGAAGGAAACGCTCGGCCGAAATTTCCCGCCCTCGACGCTGCTCTATATCGGCGGCCTCGTGGACGACCGGGCCAAGGTCGAGATCGAGGTCACGGCGTTCGTGCCGGGCGCATAAAAAAGACCCGGCGAGACCGCCGGGCCGATTGTCATAATTGTGGTCCGCCTTAGCGCGACATCGAGATGTTGGCGCCGCGGAACTGGCTGTCCGCGCGCATCGTGACGGTCTGCCTGTTGCCGTGCGTCCTCAGCGCGATCTTGGCGTTGAAGCCTGCGGCGGAGGCGACCACCTCGAAGTTTCCGCTGCCGCCGCGGCCCTGGAGCGAGCCAGAGATGTTGCGGCTGGCCTCGCTCCAGCTTCCCGAAATGGCACCACCCGCCGACTGAACGTTGGCGGAGAGGATGAACTTGTAGGCGTCGCTGGCGCAGGTCAGCGTCATTTCCATTGTGGGGCCGATGGGAGCGTATTTGGCCCGGCAGCGGATGCGTTCCGTCGATCCGTCCTCGAGGCTGACGGTGCCGCCGCCGCTCCAGCTTCCCGCCATCGGAGCGAACGGACCGGACTGCGCATTGCTTTCGGAATTGGCGACTGCGGCCGCAAACAATACGGCGGCCGCGATCAGCAGCCGCCGGTTCCGGGCACGAACCTGCATTGGTTTAGAGGCGCGATGCTTCCCAGCGCCCGCTGCACGGTATGCCTGCTGATGCTCCATTCCACTTCCCCGATCCGGCGTTGCCGTTGAGTTGACCGTTGGCATATGCACCATTGATCGAAACTTTCACAAGTCCCTCGCGGCCGATGGTGCCGGAAACGTTAGCGCCGGGCGCGGTGATCTTGCCGTCGGCAACCGTCAGCATGGAACTCGCGGTCGGCTCGCACGAGCCGCTCTTGGTCACGATTGTGACCTGCCAATTGCCGTCATAGGGGCTCTGGGCAAAGGCGGGGGCGGCGAGGGTACCGGCGAAAACTGAAGCGGCACAGAACACCGCAATGCGACCAAAACGCATGAATTCCGTCCTTGAATTTGTCTGATATGCTGACGCATATTCGGGCGAAATGTGACGGAAATTTGTTGCGAAGCCAAATCGAAAATTGTTCCTGTTGGCACAATGGTTTATTTGGGATTCTGACTCCGGTTTTCGAAGCAGAATCAACGCGGGTTCACATTAAGGGTAAACGTCAGGAGAGACTCGGCGCGGAGGTCGCGAACTGCTCGTCCTGCGCTTTGGCGGGCAGCGCCTTGTGAACCTTGGCGTAGTCGATCACATCGGCCAGCAGCTTGAGCCCGAGCGGCGCCAGCGCGCGCTCCCAAAGCTCCCGTGCGGTCTCGCCCTTCTTCACGAAGCACCAGTCCTGGGCGGCGATGGCGCCGGCGTCCATGCGATCGGCGAGATGATAGATCGTGCCGCCGGCAATCGGATCGCCTTCCTTGATGGTCCATTCCACGGCGGCCTTGCCGCGATGGCGCGGTAGCAGCGAGGGGTGATAACCGATCCCGCCGAGCTTGGCGGCGGCGAGCGCGTCCTTGCCGATCCGGGCGTGGCTGTGCGCCGTGATGATCAGATCGGTGTCGGGGGCAATCTCGGACGCCACCACCAGCTTCGGATTGGCCTGGACCACGACCTCGATGCCGGCGGCCTTGGCGGTCGCGGCGAGGCGATCCTCGGCATCGGCGACCACGACCCGGACGACCGAGACGCCGTGCGCCCGGAGCATGTTCAGGGTGGTCACGCCGAAATGGCGGGAGCCGACGAGGGTAATGCGCATGGGGGTCCGATCCGTTTCGCAACTGCGTCATCCCCCGATAACACGTCCGCACGCCCTGTCACCACCCGCGCCGCGTTTGCGTGGGTTATCAACAATGCGCCGGGCGCGAGCCGCCGGTGCACCTATTTCTGCGCCACGGACCAGCGTTGCCGCGCCGCCACGGTCGGACGATAAGTGGCCGATAAGCGGTTCCTGTGTTTCGATTTAACAAAGATATCCTCGATCGGCTGATAAGGTGCGCCGACCGGGGCTGGCCACATTTCAACCCGCATCCATTTTTGAACCCGGTTTTGGCCGTCGGCGGTGATCGCCGGCGGCCTTTTCACGCCACGCATCACGAAATCGTCCGGCGGTAACACGATCTCAACCAGCTTGGCGTATCGACGAATCCGTCGCGGATTTGTATTGCGTACCGCGACACTGAAAACGTCCGCCGGCGTGGGCGCGCAGCCGGGCCTTTTTCGACGGGACAGATTTCATGCCGAGCGCAATCGAGCAGATTGTCGACGCCTATGTGCGTCTGAAAAATCGCCGCGGACTCGACGAGCTGATGATGCACAGGCAGCGGCTTGCGATCGATCTGAAGAGCAGGTCCGGCTATGATTTCAGCTTGCCGATCGGTCAGATCGACGAGGAGATCGCGATCATCGAGGCGGGGCTCAGCCGGCTCAAGGCCGAGAATTCCAGGGCGATCTAGAGGTCTGCGTCGTGCGCGCCCGGCATGGATGGGCGCTGAACGATCGCCGGGGGTAGCGCGTCTGTCGCTCAGTCGCGACGGCCGCCGTCGATGACCGTGAACAGCGGCCGCGCCGAAGTCGGCTCGACCAGCAGCTCCTCCACCAGTGCGGTTGCCGCATCGACATATTTGCGCGTCGGCTTGTCGAGAGGGCGCTTGGCCTCGTCGTCGAGCGCGACCTTGGCGGCCTCGACCAGCTTGCGCATGCGTGCCGCATGGTCGTCGCCGGCCGTCAGCGTCGCGCGCGCCAGCGAGCGCAGCACGAACAGCTCGCCCTCGAGGCGGAGCAGACGGTCGTTGAGCCTGGTCAGGACGGCGTTGAGGTCGGCCATGATTGGGGTTCGGCGCGGAGGATCCAACCTGATCTAGCGGCGACCGGTGAACGGAGTGCAAACGGCGCCGGTGCAATTCGGCCGATCCTGCGACGCCGCGGACGGCCTACCACTCGACGCCCGACCAGCGCTTCCCGAACACCGGCGGCCTCGTCTTCACGGCTTGCCAGCCGAAGAAATGATGCTTGCCTGACCAGGCGTGCACGACGCCGCTACAGATGCCGCATTTGAAGCTGCCGGTGTGTGCCTCGCTGTGCTCCTCTCTGGTTGCGGTGTAGTTCATGCCGCAACCCGCACAGGTGAACTCTTCGATCGTCCAGATGCTGTTGGCCATTGCACAGAATGTGTTTCGGTGACCTCGAGCCACGATAGTCACCAGCCTTTGCGGCGGCGTAAACCGGCGCGGGGGAATCCGGTTAACGGGCGTTAGCCAAGCCGGGCTGGGGTGAAGGCCAGGAGGGGGCGGTCATCGTCTCGGAACGAGGAATGGCCCGATGGTTCCTGATCGTGGGGCGTGGTCAGTTCCAGTCGTCTTGACGCCGGATGCGTGGCTGGCAATAACGGCCGGGCCGTGCAAGCGCCGGAAGTTGCGTTCATGCCGCAAGGAAAGCTGTGCCCGTGAAAAGCCTCCGTCAGTTCCTGACGGGAGAGGACGTCATCCAGCTCGTGATCCGGCTTGGCCTGCTCGCCCTGCTGATCATCTGGACTTTCCTGATCATCCGCCCGTTCGTGCCGATCCTGGCCTGGAGCGGCGTGCTCGCGGTCGCATTCTATCCGGCGTTCAGCTGGGTCGCCAAGATCCTCGGCGGCCGGCGCAAGACGGCAGCAGTGATTCTGACCTTGATCACGCTCGGCATCGTCATTGGTCCGGCGACCTGGCTCGGCATCAGCGCGGTGGACGGCGTGCGCGAGCTGGCGCACCAGCTCGGCACCGGAGACCTCGTGCTCCAGTCGGCGCCGGAGCAGCTCAAATCGTGGCCGCTCGTCGGCCCCTGGCTCTACGAGCTCTGGGACCAGGCATACAACAACATCCGGGCGGTGGTGCGCGAGGTGGCGCCGTATCTCCAGCCGCTGGCGGGCCCGCTGCTCTCGCTCGCCGGAGACGCCGGTGTCGGCACGCTCCAGTTTCTCGTCTCCGTGTTCGTGGCCGGCTTCCTGTTTCCACATGGGCCGAGGCTGGTTGCGGCCGGCCGCGGCTTCCTGTTTCGCATCGTGCCGGAGCAGAGCGAGCATTTCCTGGGTCTTGCGGGTGCGACCATTCGCGCCGTGGCGCAGGGCGTGATCGGCGTCGCGATCGTGCAGGCGCTGCTCGCCGGCATCGGCTTCAAGCTCGCCTCGGTGCCGAGCGCGGGCCTTCTCGCCTTCATCGTGCTGCTGCTCTCGATCGTGCAGATCGGTGCCTTCCTCGTGCTGCTGCCGGTGATCATCTGGATCTGGACCGCCAAGGACGTCACCACGGCGTTGCTGCTCACCGTGTTTCTCGTCCTCGTCGGCTTCATCGACACCATGTTGAAGCCGCTCGTCATGGGGCGGGGCCTGACCACCCCGACCATCGTGATCTTCGTCGGCGTGATCGGCGGCACGCTGGCCCACGGCATCGTCGGTCTGTTCATCGGGCCGATCATCCTGTCGGTAGCCTGGGAAATGATGGTGGCCTGGATCAGGACCGAGGACCGCGCGGAGGCGGGCAAGGGCTGATCTCTGCCGGCCGTGCCGCGGCAGGACTCGATGGCTCGCGGCCTGTGATCAAAACGTGCGGCGAACTTGTCTGTTCGACTAGACAAGTTACGATCGGACCGATTCTGTTTTTCGATTACGGCAGCAATGGCGAAGTCTTCCAAGCTGGTTGCCGCCAGGCGCGGCAAGGTATTATTGGTCAGACGCCGGTCAGATGGCCTCTGGATGTTCCCGGGTGGCCGCAGGCGCGCGCGCGAGTCGGAGAAGGACTGCCTGCGGCGGGAGATCAAGGAGGAGCTGCCCAAGCTGAAGCTCGGCAGGATCAGCCTCTGGAAGGAAGTGAAGACGAGGAACAAACGCTCCGGCCGCAAGATGAGCGATGCGATCTTCATTGCCAAGTCCGCCAAGGGCAGGCTGGCGATCGGCGACAAGAAGGAGATCGACCGCGCTGCCTGGCAGAAGCCCCGCGGCATCCGCCTGACGCCGACCTCGCGCTACATCCGCGACCGCCTGTTTCCGAGGAAGCGGCAGCGCAGCTGAGCCAGTCCTCTCATCCCGCTGATCGCGCGTGCGCCCGGCGAATGAACGCGGACCTTGCGCGCATCGCGCCAAGACGCCGGCTGGAATAGTCGGCCGTTATTGCTTGGCCGCCATCGTCTCCAGGCAATGGTTGAGAAAGGCGGTGCGATCCCTGGGCAGCACCTTCTCGAGATCGGCCTTCAGGGCGCATTCACGCTGGCGCAACTGCTCGGCTCGACGCTTCTCTGCGGCCTCGCGGTATTCGGGAGCAACCTTGTTGGGATCGACCAGCGTCTGTGCGTGGGCGGCGGCCGTCGCAAGCAGTGCGATGGCGCCGATGAAAATGAATGATTTCAAATGAGCCTCCGTCAAAGCGGCATCCTAACGCGCGGCGCGTGCGCGCTCAAACCGGGAGATGAGGTACCCCGTTCCGGCCTGGTTGGAGCGCCCCCGTACATTGGTCCTCCGATCGGGCGGCTTTGGAACGACTCTGCACGGCGCGCGTCGAATCCTGGCTCACGGCCCATCCCCAAGCCCCAAAGCCCCCGGGCCGCGAGAAAACCTTACCCACAAAGGTTGGCGACCTCAGGGCCTCTCGCGCTGAGGTCGTTTGCTCGGGGCAAAGTGTGTGAACCAGTTCACAAGCACGCGGCGAAACTACTGCTATGAAGGCGTCATTGCTTAACTTATTCATGTTGAACGAAACGCCCCAGTGTGGCTCCAAGCGCTGGGGCTTTTTCGTGGCTCCATGCGCGCACGACGTCTACGATTGTCGCAATGCTTGCATCGAGCGATGCTGATCCCGGGCCGGATGAGTTCCGCCCTGCAGCCCGACCAAAACAGCCAGATTGTCCGGATCGCGGCGCCGCCCTGAACGTTGCCACGAGGGGTGCGTTCGCGGTGCAAATCCCATATGCATGGCGGCGAGTTGCCGATTCGAGATGAGGGCGGCTCGCATTCTGTTGGCTACAGTGTAAGACGAGAAACGGGTTCAAGTGAGGCTTTCCAAAAAGACGAGGGTGGCCAAGAAGGCGCCGAAGAAGAGCAAAGGATCGCAGCGCGCCACGATCTCGTCGTCGTCGCCCCTCGGCATGATGGCTCTTCATCTGCTTGCACAATGGAAGCAGTCCGGGCGCAGCGGGATCGTCTTTCTCGCCGAGAGCGAGAACAGGGCGGAGCGGCTGGGCAGCGTCATTCACGCGTTCGACCCGTCCTGCGAGGTGCTGGTGTTTCCGCGATTGAACACCTTGCCGTTCGATCAGCTCGAGCCGTCGCACGAGCTCGCAGGGCGCAGGGCCTCGGTGCTGAGGCGCCTTGCAAAATCCAAGAAGCCGCTGTTTCTCGTCTCGACCGCGGAAGCGGTGATGGAGCGCCTGCCGCCGCCGGCGAGCCTGTCCCGCCTGAGCCTGAGCTTGAAAGTGGGCGGCACGTTCTCCGAGCGGGACCTCGAGACCCGCCTTCAAGCCCTGGGATACGATCTCGACGACGAGCCGGACTATCCGGGCGGCGCGCTATTCCACGGGCAGACCTTCGAGATATTTCCCGCGGGCGCGCTGGGGCCGTTCCGGATCGAGCATTCGGACCATGCGATCAAACGGATCGTGGCGTTCGATCCGAACGAGCACAGGATCATCTTCGAGACCAAGGAGCTTCTCGTCGATCCCATGTCGGAGCGGCTCGGCCTTGCCGGCAAACGCGGCAAGCGCGCGAGCCTGTTCGACTATTGCGGGGGCGCCAAATGGATCGCGGACGCCGGGGTCCCGTTGCACGCCGACGCCTGGCTGGGCACGATCGAGGAGGCCGCAGGCCGGGCGGAGCGGGAGCGCGAATATCTCGGACGGCGCGACTGGAAGCAGCTCTCCAAGAGCATGAAGGTGCTGCCGCGGACGGCGCCCTTCCAGCACATCCCGGAGTTTTCGAAGCTGACGTCCTCCAGGAGGGCGCTGCGTGCCTTTGTCGAGGAGACACGCCGGGCCGGATCGCGACTGATCCTCGTCGCCGCGCACGAGGACGATCTGCGCGTGATGGAGCGGATGAGCGGCGTCAAGGCGGAGCGCTGCGACGACTGGGATGAGGCGGTGCGCGGGCGAGGCGGCGAGGCGACGCTGCTGGCCGATCTCGATGCCGGCTTCGTCGTGCCGGGGAAGAAGCCTCTGGTCGTGGTGACGGCATCCGACGTGCTCGGCAGCCGCGCGCATCATCCGCAACCGATGGCGCGCGCCTGGAGCGCGGCCTTCGAGCATGCCGATGTGCCCGAGCAGGGCACGGTGGTCGTCCACCTCCAGCGCGGCCTTGCCGTGCTCGACGGCTTGCAGACCGTCAACACCGGCGGCGGCGCCATGCGCGAGATGATCCGCCTCAAGTTCGCGGGCGACAATGCGGTTCTGGTGCCGCCGCCCGATCTCGCCTTGATGTGGCCCTACGCAGCCGAACTCGGCAAACTCGCGCTCGACAAGGCGGACGGCAGCACATGGTGGGCCCGCCGCGGCGAGGCCGAGCGCGAGATACAGGTTGCCGGCAAGGTGCTCGCCAAGCACATCAGCCAGCGCCGGCGGCGGCGCGCCGAAAAGCTGGTGCCGCCGGGATCGACCTACGAGAAATTCGTCGCGCGTTTCCCTTACTTCACGACGATCGGCCAGGCCCAGGCGATCAGCGACGTGCTGGATGATCTTGCATCCGGTCATCCGATGGATCGGGTGATTTGCGGCGACGTCGGCTTCGGCAAGACCGAGGTCGCGCTGCGGGCAGCCGCGGCGGTGGTGCTGTCAGGCAAGCAGGTGGCGATCGCGGTGCCGACGACGGTGCTGGCCCGGCAGCACGTCGCAACGTTCCAGAAGCGCTTTGCGCCGTTCGGCATCGAGGTGGGAAACCTGTCGCGGGCCACGGCGGGCGCGGAGCTGCGGGAGACCAGGGAGGGCCTGCGCAGCGGCCGGACCAAGGTCGTGATCGGCACGCAGGCGCTCACGGGCAAGGACGTCAAGTTCGACGATCTCGGCCTCGTCATCATCGACGAGGAGCAGCATTTTGGCGCGGCCGAGAAGGCCAAGCTCGCAGGCCTCGCCAGGAACGTCCACGTGCTGATGATGAGCGCGACGCCGATCCCGCGGACGCTGGCCGCCGGCCTTGCCGGCTTCCGCGACCTCAGCGTGATCGCCTCGCCGCCGGTGCACCGGCTTCCGGTCGCAACCAGGATTGCGCCGCTGTCGGACGCGGCCATCGCCTCCGCGCTGCTGCGCGAGCAGCGCCGCCACGGGCAGAGCTTCCTGATCTGTCCGCGCATCCACGATCTCGATCCGATGCTGGCGCGGGTGCAGGCGGTGGCGCCGGACCTGCGCATCGTCTGTCTGCACGGCAAGCTGCCTGCCGACGAGATCGACGACCGCATGATGAGCTTCGTCGAGGGTGGGGCCGACGTCCTGCTCGCAACCAACATCGTCGAGAGCGGTCTCGACATTCCCCGCGCCAACACCATCGTGGTGTGCTGGCCGGAAAAGTTCGGCCTCGCCCAGCTGCACCAGCTGCGCGGACGCGTCGGCCGCAGCGGCATCCGCGCCTTCGCCCATCTGTTGACCGAGACGGAATCCGGGCAGTCCGCCAAGCGGCTGGCCGCGCTCGAGGAGTTCAGCCGGCCGGGCGCAGGCTTTGCCATCAGCGAGCGCGACCTCGATCTCAGGGGCGCGGGCGACCTGTTCTCGGAGCAGCAGTCCGGCCACGTCCAGGTGTTCGGGCCGGTGCTCTACAGCCATCTCCTGAAGATGGCCTCGGAGAAGGCCGACGAGCGCGCTGCGGTGTGGGTGCCCGACCTCAACCTCCCGGTCGGAGACATGCTCCCCGAGACCTATGTGCAGTCCGAGCCGGTGCGGCTCGAGCTCTATGCGCGCGCCGCACGATGCAGCAACGAGGACGATCTCGACGACCTCGAGGAGGAGACCTCCCGCCGCTTCGGACCCCTGCCGAAGGTGGCGCGCGATTTCTTCGCCGCAGCGAAGCTCAGGATCGAGTGCAAGCGCAGAGGCATCATCCGCCTCGACGTCGGTCTCGAGGCGGTGGCAGCGACGTTCCTGCCGGGCCGCCTGCGGAAATCCAGAGGCAAGTCGCTGCAACGCGACGGCGATCGGGTGGTCCATCACAGTGCGATGCGCGACGCGCCGTTCGAGCGGGTGGAGGAGCTGTTCGAGGTGCTGGATGAGGGGTGAGCTGCAAGAGACACGAAAACAACCCCATGCACAGTAGCTAAGTGCTTCTGCCGCAATGTCTTCTGCATATCAGGCGCAGAAAGCCCGTTTGACCTGTCGGGCAAAACAGTGGCATCATGCCAACTTCGGAAAATCAGCTGCGCAAAGGCTGTGGCTGGAGATCGGGTCGGGGGCACCTTCGTGAGCACGGAGACGTCCTGCGGCAGGGCCGTCGCACTTGAGAGCGTTCCTTCGGCCATCCTTCGAGACGCCCGCTGTAGGCGGGCTCCTCAGGATGAGGACGGAATGCGTGGCGGCAGTCTCAAAGGGCACAGTGCTGCTTAGCCTCATCCAGAGTCGCCAGCGCCGAAAGCGGACGCTGCACATGGAACAATGAACCACCTGCCAGACCTCGTCCGACAGGTGGTTCATGGAGAGGAGACCGGAGAGCGGTCGTCTCGAAGGACGAGGCGCGCGTCAGGCCGCTAACGTGGAATTAATCCGAAAAGCCCACAATTTTAGGCAATTGGAGATGGGTGCTGCGTACAGGAGCCGTCATGAGGACGTTCCGGCGGCGGCTTCCTGTTGCTCGCTCATTGGGGTCAACGCAGATGACCACGTCCTTGGAAACGCCAAGCTTCGCCGAAGAACTCGACGCGGTAGCGCTTGCAGCCGCCGCAGCAGCGCACGACCCCGCAGCCCCGGAAGCCCCGGTGCCGATCAAGCGGACCAGCCGGAAAACGGTCCTGCTGCTGGCGGTCTGTGCCCTGGCCATCAACGGCGCGGCGGCCGTCTATACGTCGCCGTCCGGTTTGCCGTCGCTGAATGTCGGCAGCCTGGCTGAGCTGCTCCCGCGCCGGGAAGCGCCCGCGCCAAAACCCGATCCGGTCGTCGCCGCCTTGAAGGACATTCAATCCGCCCAGCAGCAACACTCGGCTTCGCTGCAGGCGAACAACCACGCCTTGCAGCAGAATGCAGCCCTGCTGCAGCAGGACTCACTGGTGCTGCTGTCGCTGCGGCAGAGCATCACGGACGAGCGGGTCGACGTGAAGAAGATATCTTCGCAGCTGTCCACGCTGATCGCGAAGGTCGACTCGCTGCAAAATGTGATGATGTCGGACGTCACGTCCTCCATCCGACGAGCGAATGCTCGCTATGGACTATCCGCCGCGATGCGCAAACGGCTGGCGCGGCCGCCGAAACCCCTAGGGCCTGTTTCGGTGGGAGGAGCGCCGCTGAGTGTGCCGGCTGCAGCCCCGGAGAGCTGAAGAGAGGCCAAGCTGATCACTTGGGACGATGTCCGGACCGGTTTGGCGCGGGTTCGCGTTCACGGGCCTCTCTATCCCGCCGTCCCGACCTGGAATCAGGGAATGACGGTGCCTTGGCAGGGAAGGTCGCCCTTAGCCATGCCCAGTTTGGGGCACTGTCATTGTCGTCCGTCACTTCAAGGCGTGATCGATCTTGTGCGCCAAGTGCCCGGTGTCGTGATCGCGACGCAACTGGCTCAGCGACGTCTCGTTCAGCTGGGCCAGGACCTCGCTGAGCTGCGTCGCATCGGGATAGCCGGCCGCAAAACCCTTTCCGTAGATCTTGCGCAATGTGCCGACCAGCGCGTTGCCGTGCTTCTTGCTGATCTGGCCGTCCTTGTCGCGGTGGCGACCATCCAGGCCCGGTTCCTTCATGTGTCTCTCCCGTGCGGCGTCTGAAGCGCCTGGAGGGAGCCTGCGCCCAAACGAGTCGACTGGCAATGGCATCGCGCGCGCGTTGAGGATTGGCCGGCGCCGCCGCAAGAGCCCGCGCTTCTCTCGCCTGCTTGTGAAGCCGCGATCGATTGTGGCGCACCGGTCGGCGCATCAGATAACAGGAACGATTGCTCGATTGGAGCTGATGCGATGCGCTCTCCCTTTGCCATGGGTCTCATGGGTCTGTTGCTCGTCCTGTGTACCGCTGCAGACGCAGCAACAGTGCATCGCCCCCGCGCACGCCACCTTGCGGTGGACCGGCCACGCACGAATGCGACCCCGCCGGCGCGCTTCGCGGTTCCCGGCTGGAGCGACGAAGCAACGCGGCGCTGGCTTGACAATGCCTCGTCGAACGTCGGCCGAGGCGGATAGCGGCGACAGGCGCAGATGATCGCTTGGACTAAAGCATGATCCGGAAAAGTGCGCAGCGGTTTTCCGAAAAGATCATGCTTAAACAACAACCTAAAGCGCGATGACGATTCATCCTAATCGCATCGCGCTTTAGGCGGCCTGCTCGTCAAACGAAGTATAGACGCGGCCGCTGGGATCAACGACCCGAACGTCCCGGCAGCCGTCCTGAACAAGCTCCTTGGCCTTCTTGAGGGCGGCGGCGAGTGACAGCCGCTTGAGGCTGACGGTGCCCGCCGTGTCGAAACCATTGATTTCAAACATGCTGTCCCTCCGGTTTTCCTGAATGCTACACGTTTCCGGCGGGTTGTCTTCTGGCTTTTGGGGCAGGGCCGTTGGAACGGCCGCAGATGCAAGGCAATGGCGGCAAGCATGGTTGAGTGCAGCAAATGGGCGATGGCCGCTGCAACAGGCATGAGGATCGTCAATAACGGCTGGGTGAATACGCCGCGCTCGATGACGGTTCTCATCGCGAGGCGGTCAGGCCAACATAGCGGCGCGAAGCTCAGCCGGTGGGGCGAGCGCCGGCGCGTTCACCAATGATGGCATCAGCCAAAGCGCTGAGAGCCAGAATCGAATTCCGATGACACGCGAACCGCGCTTCTGCCGGATGGTCAGCGCGGCTTCAGCTGATAGCGCCTTGTGCATCGCTGGCGTTGCGCGAAAGTAGGCTCGCGGCCTGGCACGCACGCGACTTGAGCGGCGACAACGGACCCGTTGATTTGCAGGGTCGGCAGATTTCTCTTTTTTGGGAGAGGGGACTCTAGACCGCCATCTCATCTCGCCCGGCCCGGCACTCCCGGCGCTCTAATCCGCAATTGAATCGGCAGCCGGGAGCATTTGGGGGCTGGAACCTGAGCCGTGCCATATTCGTATCCGGGCGGCAATGCGTAGAACATCGCATTCCGGTTGTTTTACGGAATCCATTTTCGGAACGGGGTGTTCTACAGAAAGAACACCGGCGCGATTTAAGTACCAGATTCTATTTTTGTCGGGAATGGCCGCAGTGGGGCTGGAACCACGCTGCGGCTTTTCCCATTGCTCTGTTGATTCATGTGGTTGGTCGCTGCGAGGGACTTCGGCGGCTTACCGTTCCAATCCGGCCAAACATCAGCGCCGCGCCGACCGCACGCTTTTGGCGATCGTCCAGGCCTCGGCCATTCCGGTTCAACGGAGCTCGTGAGTACTGTCCCCACGCGACGTCAGGCTTGCGCCGATTTCCCGTCCGCATCATCGCCCTGATAGTTGATGGCGCAAATCATCAACATGGCTACTACGCTGCTGTTCGCCATAGCCCGGTAGATTGTTCGATAAATCGGATAATGCCCTTCCTCTGGCTCAGAACCTTCGAACTCGACGAAAACCCAGGACATCCAAGCCAGCAAGCACACCACCGGCAGCGTCATCATGAAGTTGAACAGGGGTAAACGAAGCTCGGGAAGAAAGAAGCTGACCGTCTGTTGGATTGGATATCCGTACAGGAAAATTCCGTACGAATAGTCCGCCCCCTTCACGAGCAACACGCGCGGAGGATTGAGCAGCCCGACATAAACGGTGACGTAGGCCGCTGGGATGACCGAGAGAAAGAGCGTCTGTGGAAAGAAGCAGAGGCCAATATACGCGATGAGCGATGCCAAGAACGCGGCCCAGCTGAAAGGCACAACTTCCCGCATTCTGTAGAGAGCAACGCCGACGAGAAATGCGACCACAAGTCCGCGGCCGGGGATTGCTCCTTCCATGGTGGGCGGCGATCTGAATACACCATTCACCGTCAAGACAAACGCTGCGGCAACTGCGACCAATAGCAGGACCGACGGTCGCCGCGTGACTCCCAACGCCGCAAGAATCGTGATCGCGACGTAGCATTCCAGCTCAAACGGAACCGTCCAGAGTTGCAGATTGACCCACGGCGCGGGCTGATCGGTAAACACTCCAGGGAGAAAATATTGGATGTAGCCGAACAGGTTGAGAAAATAGCGCTGAAAAAGATGGTCATGGAAATACGCCGACAGATCCAACCTCGTGACGAGAGGTCCGATGATCAACGCTGAAACCAGCACCTCGACAGCGAGCGCCGGCGCGATCCGGATGACACGAAGGGCGACAAATGCGCCGATGGAATTGCGTTCAAGGCTCCCGGCAACCAGGAAGCCGCTCAGCGCAAAGAAGGCTGGGATGATGAAGAAGGGCAGCGGCCGAAACCACTGTGTCCAAAGTGGCGCTTCGGCTTGCGGGCCGTAGCAGATCGTTATGGTGTGCCAGGCAACAATTGATACTGCGAGGCTCAGTCGGAGATAATCGAATCCAGAGGGCCGGTCTTCGGCTCTTTTTAGCGCGGAACCTAACGTCTTGGTCATCAAATGGCCTGCTGCGAAAGAGAGCAGTTTACATTGCGAGCGGACGTTAAGGAAACAGCCATTGCGGCGACAAGGTTACCGGCGTGGTCAGGACAAGAGCGCAGTCAGCGCGTAGGATGCGTTGAGCTCTTGCGAAACCCATCGCCGGCGAATTCGGTCGGCCACTCCGCGGTCCTTCGATGATTGCTCCGATAATCGATTGCGGATCGCAGCGGCGCTGATCGCAACGAGCGATGGGTTTCGCAAGAGCTCAACCCATCCTACGGGCTTGATAGAACTTGACGGATCGCAAATCGCAGGTGAACAAGCCACTTACCTTATTGGTAGTCGATCTCCGGCCCAGCCCAGGCTCGGGATCGGCGAGGCCCGGTGGCGCACACGCCACGACACCAATACCCCAGCCACCGGGTCGCCCATAACCCTCGCAGTGACAATCAGCACGTAGGATTGGTTGGGCTCTTGCGTACCCATCGCCGGCAACGACATTACGAACGGTGACAGTGCACTTAATTGACGTCGATATCGCTCTGCATCAAGTGCACTGTCAGTGCGTAGGATGGGTTGAGCCCTTGCGAAACCCATCGCCGGCAATTCGGTCGGCGACTCCGCGGTCCTTCGAGGATTGCTCCGATAATCGATCGCGGATCGCAGCGGCGCTGATCGCAACGGGTGATGGATTTGGCAAGAGCTCAACCCATCCTACGGGCTGATCCGCCGGCGCTTTGTACGCGCAGACGAACTTGCCATCGAAGTAAAGTGTCTTTGTGGCCATCGCTATTAGACCACCCAACCAGTAGACTCTCGCTTCAGCATGGCCTCCAACTTGGACTTTACAGCTTCGACGTCATCAACACTTACGCCCATAGCGTCCTCAATTTGCTTCTTGAGCGGCACCATGATCTCATCCCTTAAGGCGTAGATCTCGAGCGCCACGCGGACCATGTGGCCGATTGACAGAGAGTAATATCCTTCTGGAACAACCAGCTTGTATTGGCTGAGAAGGCGCATCGCATTGATTTCCCCGAAACTTGGAAATCGTCCTCCCGGCTCCGTCATACCGACATACAAAATTAGCTGCGCAGGGGTCGTCAGGAACCTCATGTTGTGTTGGAGCACCTGAGCATGAGCGTGCCGCTGTCTCCTTCGTCCTGCCCATGTGAATATCCGCACGGCCGTCCGAGCTACGGCAAAGATTATTCCGATAATGAAGAAGCCAGCGCCCAAGGCGATGGCCAATCGAGCTCCGTCTTCCGCGTAACCATTGAATGCTTCAGGTCGAACGAAGCCCATCCAGATCGCGCCGTAGACGGCCGCGCCCAGGCCTGCACACGACAGGCCCATCCGCCAAGCTAGCGTTGGAAAGCGCTCTACGAAGTCGAGAAACGTCTTGAGTAAGTCACCCATGAAATCGGTCCGCGGCGAATCGATGATTGCAGCGTGACATGCTGGGAAATCTCCTACGGGAGATTGCGTCCTTTCCACCCACTATTCACAAGCGGTCGGAGCTGCGAGTTTTCGGACACGATGCGGACACCGAAATAACAAAGCCAATTAATCGTCCGCTATGCCTACAAGTCACTGAATTATATTAGGACTTGGTGAGCGCGCTGGGGCTCGAACCCAGGACCCCGTGATTAAAAGTCACGTGCTCTACCGGCTGAGCTACGCGCTCCCATGGCCGCTGATGGCTTCGACAGAGATCGCCATCGTGCTCGGACATTCGAGAAGCATGTCTTGCCGCTGCGCTTCTTAAGCTTGCGTCGCGGGGAAAAACCGGCTGTTTCCGGATCATGCTCTCGGCCCGCGCTGTGTAGGGGCAGTGGCTGCGGAGGTCAATAGTGCGGGTGGCTGCCGAAGATCGCGGCAGGAGCGGGGATTCGCTCACTGCTTCCGCTGGTTAGGCCGGGAATTTCAACCTGATTGGCGGCTCGTCGTCCACGCCGAAGAGCGATGAGCTCCTGCGCGAGGGAGGAGGCTGCCGCAAGAGCCGGGCCTTCCATGGTTCGAGACGCCCGCTTTGGCGGGCGCCTCACCATGAGGGTCTGACAGTCTCGCCGCACAATACGGCCTCACCCTGAGGGCCCGCCGCGGGCGGGCGTCTCGAAGGATGGCTGCCGGGCGAGTTTTTCGGCCGTCAGTTCGTCTCCCGTCGCACCTCGCTCGGCACGGTTTGTGGCGCGCCGACGGGGGGCAGGGCGACCGGGCGCAGGCCAATCAACTCGGCGGTGCGGATCGCGCTGTCGCGCCAGAACTGGAACGAGTTGATGCGGCTGAGCTCGAGGATGGCGATGGCGACCGCGGCCAGGAACGGCAGGCTCTGCAGCACCAGCACGCCGGCGAAGATGTAGATCTCGGTGATCTGCCGGAAGCTGTTGGAGGCGACCAGCACGCCGGCGCCGAGCACGAGCAGGGTGCCGATCACGGCCTCCCAGAACGCCTGGAACTCGATCGACATCCGGCTGAGGCCGCCCTTTGAGGTGCGCGCGAACGCGATGTGCTCGGTGATCAGGCCCTGCGCCACCGCGCGCGACACCGTCCACTGCACGCTCATCGCGGCGATCATCGCGCCCAGCATCTGGCCCGGCTTGATCGCGACGCGGGCGCGGTACATCGACAGGAAGTGCGCCAGCGAGACGACGAAAGCGCCGATGATCGGCAGCGTCAGGATCTTGTCGGGAATGGCGATGTCGGCGAAGGCGACGATCGGCACCCAGACGAGGTTGAGCAGCGCCACGACCACGCCGAGGCTTTCGGCACCCAGCCAGTTCAGCCAGCCGAGGCCGTATTCGCGCTTCTGGTCGGAGGTGAGCCGGCTCGCGCCCGGCAGGAAGCGGCGCCAGTGCTTCTTGACGATCTGGAGGCCGCCATAGGCCCAGCGGTGCCGCTGCTTCTTGAAAGCCTCGTAGGTGTCGGGCAACAGGCCTGCGCCATAGCGGGTGTTGGTGTAATGCGTGACCCAGCCAAGCTCCTGGATCGCAAGGCCGAGATCGCTGTCCTCGCAGATCGTGTCGCTCGACCAGCCGCCGGCCATGTCCATCGCGGCGCGGCGGATCAGGCACATCGTGCCGTGTACGATGATGGCGTTGGCCTCGTTGCGCTGGACCATGCCGATGTCGAAGAAGCCGGCATATTCGCCGTTCATGATGTAGTGCATGATCGACAGGTCGCCGTCGCGATGCTCCTGCGGCGCCTGCACGAGGCCGACGCGCGGGTCGGCGAAGGCCGGCACGAGGTCCTTCAGCCAGTCGGGCTCGACGACATAGTCGGCATCGAGGATGCCGATGATCTCGGCATCGGCGGCGGTGCGGTCCATTGCGATGCGCAGCGCGCCGGCCTTGAAGCCCTGCACCTTCTCGGCGTTGATGAACTTGAAGCGTTCACCGAGCGCGCGGCAATGGTCCTGGATCGGCTGCCAGAAGGCGGGATCCGGCGTGTTGTTGATGATGACCACGCATTCGTAGTTCGGATAGTTCAGCCGCGACAGCGCATCCAGCGTCTGCTTGAGCATGTCGACTGGCTCGAAATAAGCGGGGATGTGGATCGAGACCTTCGGATAGTAGTTCTCGGGCACGTTCGCGACCGGCCTGCCCTTGCTGAGCAGGCGCTGCGGCGGCCGGCCGAACGCGACCGCGGCGATCTCGTCGATGCGCGCCATCGCAATGAGAACGAGCGGAACGAGGAGGATCATGCCGAGCGTCAGCGCGAAGGCCGAGCCGAAGATGAAATAATGGCTGTTCCAGAACGCGAACACGGTCGCGGCCCAGGCGCCGACGCCGTTGGCGGTCGCCGACAGCAGGAAGGCCTGTTTCGCGGTCGCTTTCTGAATCCGCAGAATCGGCAGCGACAGCAGGACGCCGACCAGCAGCGCGATGCCCATCAGCTTCCAATAGTCGGGATTCTCCACCGGGCCGGTCCAGGCGAATTTCGGCTCGCGGCTGGCGTTGAGGATGCCCCAATAGGGGCCGACGCCGCCTTCAAAGAATTTCCAGGGCTGATCGATCGCTTCGACGATGTTGTATTCCATGCCGATGGCTTCGGCACGGGTGACGAAGTCGCGGAGGATCAGCGCCTGCTGGAACGGGCCCGGATCGGCATTGCGCAAATTGTAGCCCTGGCTCGGCCAGCCGAACTCGGCGATCACGATGCGCTTGCCGGGGAACAGGTTGCGCAGCAGGTTGTAGCGGTCGACGGCCTGGTCGACCGCCTGGTCCGAGCGGAAGTTTTCCCAGTAGGGCAGCACGTGGGCGGCGATGAAATCGACGTTGGAGGCAAGGTCGGGATTGTCGCGCCAGATGTTCCAGATCTCGCCGGTGGTCACGGGCACGCGGACCGCGCCCTTCACCTTCTTGATCATGTCGATGAGGTCTTCGACCTTCTGCTCGCCGCGGTAGATGACCTCGTTGCCGACGACGACGCCGACGACGTTGCTGTTCTTGCGGGCGAGCTCGATGGCGGCCTTGATCTCGCGCTCGTTGCGATCCTTGTCCTTGTCGATCCAGGCGCCGACGGTGACCTTGAGGCCGAATTCGGCCGCGATCGGCGGCACCAGTTCCACACCGCCCGTGGACGAATAGAGGCGGATCGCGCGCGTCATGGTCGACAGCGTCTTCAGGTCGGCGCGGATTTTCTCGACCGTCGGGATGTTATCGATGTCGGGGTGGGCCGAGCCTTCGAACGGCGCGTAGGAGACGCTCGGCAAAAGGCCCTTGAAATCAGGCGCGGGTTCCTTGTCCCGCAAGACCCCCCACAGCCCCGCGTGGAGCGCGGATACGAGCAACAGAACGGCGGCGACAACGCGCATCGCGGCTAAACCAAAAGGGGCTGAGGTGGCAAGGAAGCGGATCCGACCCCGAGATCCGACCGTGTCCGCGGCAAAGGAAGCATATCTCTGCCACGCAGTTTCACAACTGTCATGGCCTCATGTCCTTATGAGGGCATGGCCTTTTTCGAAAGACGCGTGGCAGTGCCAACCGCGTCTATGGCCGATCGTTCCTGAACGGTAGCTGAAACGATCGCGGCTATTTCGGGGGAGCCGGAGACGGACTTGCCGCAGGCGAGGGGCTCGCGGCCGGCTGCGGTGCCGGCGAATTGCCTGCTGCCGGTGCGGCCGGCTGGGCCGCCGTGGCCGCCGCCTGCTGTGGCTGGGCGGCCGGGTTGATCCAGCACGCCTGCACGCGGCTGTCCAGGGTCTCGGCGACCTTGGGATCGATCTGGCCGCCGAACCGGGTGAGGCAGCGGAAGGCGGCCTGGATGTGGCCACCGGGACAGCCGAAGCGGTCGTAGAGGTCGAGATGGCGGAACGCGGTATCGAGGTCGTCCCGCCACATCAGCCGGACCACGCGCCGGCCGAGCCAGACGCATTCGGGGTTGCCGGCCGGGCCGTTGATGACCTTGGCCGCTTCGGCGAATTCGTCGGTACGGCGCTGGTTCTGGGCGGCTTCCTTGGCGGCGTCGGCCGGCTGGGCGGTGGCCTTGCCCTGGTCGGGGGCCGGTGTGCCGCTCTGGGCGGAGGCGCCGACGACACTGATCAGAACGAGCAAGGAGGAGACGGCCAAGGTGGCGGCGAACTGCCGCAGGACCGCATTTCGTAACTCGAACACCCGTTGCCGCATGAATTCCCCAATATATCCGCTGACCGTCCGCGCCGAGACCTCGCGGACGCGCTAGCTGATGGCGTCCAAATGGGTCTCCAATGCGGCGGAAAATTCCCGTCGAATCCCATGACCTGTATTTCGAATTTTGTCCAGCAAAGTCACGATCCTAGCCCACGGCCGAACGGCCGCAGCGAAATTCCGCAGGGTGAGGAGCGGGTCGGTCGCCTGTTACCCCTTGGCAGAAGGCGTGCGAGCAGGTAATCGACGGACCCTTCGCGGAGGACGGAACCGATTTCTCTTCGTACGCCACTGGCGCTTCTGCTCGTTTCACTGGGTGCGATCGCTGCCGTGTGGTGGTGGCTTGCCACACCGATCACGCTCGCGCGCGCCCCGATCGACCCCGCCGACAAGGTTCAGTGCGTCTCCTACGCGCCGTTCCGCGGCGAGCAGTCGCCGCTTGAGGCATGGACCCATATCGAGGCCGACCAGATCGAGCAGGACCTGCGCCAGCTCAAGCAAATCACCGACTGCGTTCGCACCTATTCGATGGAGAACGGGCTCGACCAGGTGCCGGCGGTCGCTGCCAAGGTCGGCGGGCTGAAAGTGCTCCAGGGCATCTGGCTCTCCAGCAACCGCACCAAGAACTTAGCGCAGGCCGCGCTCGCGGTTCGCCTCACCAAGGAGTTCCCCGACATCATCTCCACGGTGATCGTCGGCAACGAGGTGCTGCTCCGCGGCGAGATGACGACGGCGGACCTCATCTCGATCATCCGCTCGGTGAAGGCGCAGGTCAGCGTGCCCGTCACCTATGCCGATGTCTGGGAGTACTGGCTGAAGAACCGCGAGGTCTATGACGCCGTCGACTTCGTCACGATCCACATCCTGCCCTATTGGGAGGATTTCCCCGTGAAGGCGAAATTCGCCTCCGCCCATGTCGAGTCGATCCGCGAGCGCATGGCGGTGGCGTTTCCCGGCAAGGAGATCCTGATCGGCGAAACCGGCTGGCCGAGCGAGGGCCGTATGCGGGACGGCGCGCTGCCGTCGCGCACCAACCAGGCGCGCGTCGTCTCGGAAATCCTGAGCCTTGCGAAGACGCAGAAGTTTCGCGTCAATCTGATCGAGTCCTACGACCAGCCCTGGAAGCGCAAGCTGGAAGGCACCGTCGGCGGCTATTGGGGCCTGTATGACTCGGTGCGCCGGAGCCTGAAATATCCGCCGGGCGAGCCGATCAGCAATTTCCCTTACTGGAAATGGTACATGGGCGCGGGCATGGGCCTCAGCGTGCTGGTGTTCGCGGTCGCGCTGATCACGCTGCGCCGGCGGCCGTGGACGCCGCGCTTCCCGGCCTGGCTCGGCGTCGGCATCTCGGCGACGACGGCGGGCAGCCTGCTCGGAATCGGCATCGACAAGATGTACTACGAGAGCTACGGCATCGGCGGCTGGCTGCTGTGGGGTGCGCTGCTGCTCGCCGGCATCCTGTCGCCGATCTTCTGCGCGCAGGCGATGGTGATCGGCCGCAGCCTTCCGACCTTCCTCGATCTGCTCGGCCCGCGCGAGGGCCGGAAATGGTCGAAGCTCACCGCCGTGCTCGGCCTGACGCTGGCAGTGACGGCCGTGATCGCGGCGCAGACCGCGCTCGGCTTCGTGTTCGACCCGCGCTACAAGGATTTTCCCTACGCCGCGCTGACGATGGCGGTGGTGCCGTTTGCGCTGCTGACGCTGAACCGGCCGCAGATCGGCCAGCGTCCGATCGCGGAAGCAGTGTTCGCGGGCGCGCTCACGCTTTCGGCCGCCTACGTGCTGGTCAACGAAGGCCGCGACAACTGGCAGTCGCTGTGGACCTGCGCGATCTACCTCTTGCTCGCTCTCACGCTGTGGCGGGCGCGGGCCGAGCAAATCCGAGAATGAACAGGCCGATCGCAAGGCCCGACAGCACGACATTGTAGAGCACGATGCCGAGGCCGGCGGCGACGATGCCGACGGTGAGCAGCACGATCGACGGCCGCATCAGATTCAGCGTTGCCACCACCAGCGCGACGATGCCGAACACCGAATTCTTGAACAGGACGGTCGCGACCGAACGCGCCTTGCAGATCGCAGTCTGCAGGCCGGCGTCGCAGGCAAGCGCGACCGTCGAGAGCTCGATGCCGAGATAGCGCAGGTAACTGGCATAGCCGACGGAGAGGAAGCCGACGACGATCAGGAACTGCACCTGGTAGGGCGTGAGGCGGAAAGGCTTTTTTGTCATGGGCGCAATATGGTCGGGATGGGGCGGACAGGCAACAGGGCAGGCGATGTTTCCGACGATCCGATATGGGGCGGACGTCTCCTGCCGACGCCAGGATTATTTCAACCCCAGCCGGCGCTCGACCCAGCCCAGAACGAACAGCACGAGCAACGTCACCGCGATGGCTGCTCCGACGAGCAGCCAGGCACCCAACGCGCAGGCAATGCCGAGGCCGGCCGCAATCCAGACGGTCGCGGCCGTGGTGAGGCCGTGAACCGTCTTCGCCTTGGCGTCGTGCAGGATGACGCCGGCCCCGATGAAGCCGACGCCGGTCAACACGCCGGCGACGACGCCCTGAATGACCCTGGAGATCGCATCCGGGTGGTCGCGCAGGTTCTGGAACTCGATCACGGAGATCGAAACCAGCGCGGAGCCGAGAGCCACCAGCGCCAGGGTTCGCATTCCCACCGGCTTGTCGTTCATGTCGCGATCGATGCCGATCAGCAGCCCCGTTCCGGCCGCGACGAGAAGCCTCAGAACATCATCCAGTTCGTTCATCGAAATCCACGAGTTCGGAGACGGGGCGACATTTGGATTGCGCCGGCAATGACGGCGAACTTGCTGCGAAAGAGCGGCTCACGTCCAAGCGGCCGTTGGTCGCATGCAAGGTCGAGCGATCATCGGGATCGTGCGGTGCGGGCCGTCTCTGCAGCGCGACGGCGCCGGCCGGGCTGGTCGGCGCCGTCTGCCAGAGTTGACGGTTTGGGCTTACGCCGTCACTTCCTTGTGGTGCTCGAACCCGTGGTGTTCTGCATCTTCTGACCGGGCGCACTTTCCGAGCGGCCCGGTCCAGCGGTGGTGTTGGTCTGATGACCCGGCGCGTATTCGGAGGCGCCGGGACCTGTCGAAGGCTTCGTGGTGTTCTGCATCTGTTGACCGGCGCGTTGCTCGCAGCGCCCGGCGATTTTGTCGTCTGCGCAAGTGCCGAGGACGCCGCGAGAACGGCGGCCGTTGCGATGATGAATGTCTTCACGCGTGTCTCCCTTGGTCATGGAGGCGGGCACGAGCGATTTTGCCTGTCGACCGCTCCGGTTCACGACCGGGATAACTTGGCACTCGGCGGCTGGTTTCCATGACGGGCTGAAAATTGAGTCCGTCGGCGCGCGCGATGGATCTCCGCGCAAACGCGTTCCGCGTTTGTCGCGAGGGAAAACCGCTGCGCACTTTTCCGGATTATGCTCTCTAGCGTCTGAAGAACGACGACAGCGTCGATCCCGCAGACGTAGATGCTGCCTCCGGTTTCGCCGGCGCCGGCGCAGGCTGCGCCGGGGGAGCGGGTGCAGGCTCCTCGCGCTTCGATCGTTTCGATGAGGAATTGCGGCGGCGCTGCGGCTTCTCGGGCTTTGCGCTCGGCGCAGTTTCCGCTTGCGGCACCGCGTCCTGATTCTTCTCCGAGCTCTTCTCTTGAACTCTGTCTTGAGTTTTCTCTTGCGCCTTTTCCTGGCCTTTTTCTTGGCCCTTCTCCTGCCCCTTTTCCTGGCCGCCACGCATCGACAGGCGCTGACCATCGAACACGGTGGTCTCGCAGTGACGGTCGTTCTCGGCGAGGCCCGCGCAGAATTTTGCGGCGACGGCGGCGTTCACCAGCGGGCCGGCCCCTAAGCGAAGCTGCATGCCGAGGCCGGTGGTGCCTTCCTTGATCATGATGATCGGCCGCAACGCCGCGATCTCCGGATGGGACTTGGTCAGGCCGCGCCAGAGCGCGCGCAGGCCGTCGATCGAGTTGGCGCCGCCGAGATCGATCGCAAAACGCGTCTGCTGAACCGCGATCGCAGGGGATTCGTTCTCGGCTGCTTCGGGGGGCTTCGTTGCTGCCGCGACGACTTCGGCCGCGGCGGGCGCCGGCTCGGCCTTCTTCTCGGCAGCCTTCTCAGCGGCCTCCGGTTGAACCAGCTTCGTTGCGGACAAATCCGGCGGCGCCATGAGCGACTTCGACGGCACCAGCGGAATGGCCGGCAGCGCCGAATTCATCGCCGGCGTCTGTTGCACGAGCGAGGCGGCGGCTGCGGTCTGCGGCGGTGGGCTCGGTGCCTCCTTCAGCGATTCCTTCGAAGTATCCTTTGAATCCTTGGCGGCCTCGGTGCGCGGCTTCTCGCTTGCCGGAGTTGGACTGGAGGCGACCGGCGCGACGCTGGGAGCTGCGGGTGCCGGGTCCTGCGGCTTCGCGCCCTGCTGCGGCGTGGCGGTCTGCTTTGCAATGGCGCCGGTGACGGAATCGAGCCCTTGCTCCAGCACGGTGACGCGCGAATAGAGCCGGTCGCGATCCGTGTTCAGCGTCTCGATGGCGGCGGCGAGCCGGCGGGCCTCGTTCTGGCTCTCCTTGGTCAGCATCTGGAGCCGGTCGGCCTGGCGCGCGAGATCGGCGGCAGCAGCCTGGTCGCGCCGCCAGCCGAGCTGGGCCTGGTTGGCCATCACCGCAATGACGACCGCGCCCACGGCCGCTACGCCCCACGAGCCCAGCCGCCACATCATGCGACGATCGAACGGGCTTTCCTCCGCCAAAAGTCCGGAGAACAGCCCGCCGGTCTCCTTGGTGCCGAAGGCATCCGCGAGTGGGTCGGAATCCTTTGCCATGTACGTTAAGTGCCCAGCCCTGTCCGGGCTTCCCCGAATCAATCAGGGAACATTAACAGGAAAAGCGCCTCGCACTTGAATTCCGGGCGTTTGCGGGGGTAGCAAGGCGGTAGCTTCCGAGGGGCTCGCTGCCCGTCACGCCAATTGATTCGGCAATGTCCGACAGGATTTCGATGACCGCCCGTTCCAGCCTCACGATCGTGCTCGCCGCCGGCGAAGGCACGCGCATGCGATCGAGCCTGCCGAAAGTGCTGCATCAAGTGGCGTCCCAGACGCTGCTCGCCCATGTGCTCGCCGCCGCACCCAAGGGAGCCGGCACCTCGCTCGCCGTCGTGATCGGCCCCGACCACCAGGCTGTCGCGGACGAGGCGAAGCGCATCCGCCCTGACGCGCTCACCTTCGTGCAGAGCGAACGCCTTGGCACCGCGCACGCAGTGTTGGCGGCGCGCGAGGCGATCGCGCGCGGCGTGGATGATCTCCTCATCGCCTTCGGCGACACGCCTCTGATCTCGGCCGAGACCTTTGCGCGGCTGCGCGCGCCGCTCGCCAGAGGCGCAGCGATTGCCGCGCTCGGCTTTCGCGCCGCCGATCCGACCGGCTACGGCCGCTTCATCGTCGAGGGCGACCGCCTGGTCGCGATCCGCGAACAAGCCGACGCCAGTGCGGACGAGCGCAGGATCGATCTGTGCAACGCCGGCGTGATGGCGATCGACGGCCGCCGCGCGCTCGAAATCCTCGGGCAAATCGGCAATGCGAATTCCAAGGGCGAATATTATCTGACGGACGCAGTCGAAATCGTCCGCGAAAAGGGATGGGAGTCCGTGGTGATCGAGACCAGCGAGGACGAGGTGCGCGGCATCAACACCAAGGCGCAGCTCGCCGAAGCGGAAGGCGTGATACAGGCGCGCTTGCGCAAAGCGGCGATGGAGGCCGGCGTCACACTGATCGCGCCGGAGACCGTTTATCTCTCCGCAGACACCGTGTTCGGCAAGGACGTGACCATCGAGCCGTTCGTGGTGATCGGCCCCGGCGTGTCGATCGCGGATGGCACCGTGATCCATTCATTCTCGCATATCGTCGAGACCACGCTCGGCAAGAACGTCTCGATCGGTCCCTATGCGCGGCTTCGCCCCGGCACCTCGCTCGGCGACGGCGCGCGCATCGGCAATTTCGTGGAGACCAAGGCGGCGACGCTGGAGGCCGGCGTCAAGGTCAACCATCTCTCCTATATCGGCGATGCCACCATTGGCGCCAACTCCAACATCGGCGCTGGCACCATCACCTGCAACTACGACGGCTTCAAGAAGCACAGGACGGTGATCGGGCAGGGCGCGTTCGTCGGCACCAACTCTTCGCTGGTCGCGCCGGTGACGATCGGCAAGGGCGCCTATATCGGCTCCGGCTCGGTGATCACGAAGGATGTTCCCGACGACGCGATGGCATTGGAGCGCAGCCAGCAGGTCATCAGGGAAGGCGGCGCGGCGCGCTATCGCGAGATGAAGACGGGCGGCAAGAAGCCGGAGAAGTAAGCGGCGCTACTCGTCGTCGGAGAATTCGGAGAAGATGGCGCGGGTCAGGCGCCAGCCGCGCGGCTTGGCGCGCTTCACCGGCTCGCCTTGCGCATGCTTGACGAAGACAGGCTTGCTTTCCTTGCCGCGCTGGGGAGGCGGCCAATGCGCAAGGTGCGTGCCCGTGGTCTCGCTGGCGCGGACGGACATCGATGACAGGCCTTTGCGGTCGGACGAGCCCTTCATGACCTTGTATCTCCTGGGTCAATCGTTGGTCAAATCTGTTGACAACAAGTTAAGGCGCGCGGTTTAAGGCCGGCCAATTCGACGCAGGCGAAGCGCAGATCGCCCGGTGCTGTCTCAATCGGCAATAATTATTGAGTATCTGGTTCCCGGGGAATTTCGCTAAAAACTGAGCGCGTCGTTTAGGCGATTTTTCGACGATTTGGGGGATAGTGATCCGCATGTGCGGGATTGTCGGCATTCTCGGGCGCGAGCCGGTTGCAGAGCAACTGGTGGATTCGCTCAAACGTCTTGAATATCGCGGCTATGATTCCGCGGGCGTCGCAACGCTCGAAGGTGCGCACCTCGAGCGCCGCCGGGCCGAGGGCAAGCTGAAGAATTTGGAGAAGCGGCTGGAAGCCGAGCCTCTGAAGGGCACGACCGGGATCGGTCACACGCGCTGGGCCACTCACGGCAAGCCGACCGTCAACAATGCCCATCCGCACGCGACCGAGCGCGTCGCTGTCGTTCACAACGGCATCATCGAGAATTTCCGCGAGCTGCGCGAGGAGCTCGAGAAGACCGGCACGGTGTTTCACACCGAGACCGACACCGAGATCGTGCTGCATCTCGTCGACGATTTGCTCGCGCGCGGCAACAAGCCGGTCGAAGCCGTCAAGCAGACGCTGGCGCGGCTGCGCGGCGCCTTCGCGCTCGGTTTCATTTTCGCCGGCGACAACGATCTCATGATCGGCGCCCGCAACGGCCCGCCGCTGGCGATCGGTTACGGCGACGGCGAGATGTATCTCGGCTCGGACGCCATCGCGCTCGGCCCGTTCACCGACACGATCAGCTATCTCGAAGACGGCGACTGGGTCGTGCTGACCCGCAAAAGTGCGACGATCTTCGACAAGGACGGCTACACCGTCCAGCGCGACAGGATCAGGCACGCCGCCTCGACCTCGCTGGTCGACAAGGCCAATTACCGCCACTTCATGGCGAAGGAGATCCACGAGCAGCCGGAGGTGGTCGGCCACACGCTGGCGCGCTACGTCGACATGGCGACCGAGCGCGTCGCGCTGCCGGTCAAGCTTCCGTTCGACTTCAAGTCCATCCAGCGCATCAACATCACGGCGTGCGGCACCGCGAGCTATGCCGGCTTCGTCGCGAAGTACTGGTTCGAGCGCTTTGCGCGCGTGCCGGTCGAGGTCGATGTCGCCTCCGAATTCCGCTACCGCGAGGCTCCCTTGCGCAAGGGCGATCTCGCCATCTTCATCTCCCAGTCCGGCGAGACCGCCGACACCCTGGCCGCGCTGCGCTATGCCAAGGCACAAGGCGTGCACACGGTCGCCGTCGTCAACGTGCCGACCTCCACGATCGCGCGCGAGAGCGAGACCGTGCTGCAAACGCTCGCAGGACCGGAGATCGGCGTCGCTTCGACCAAGGCTTTCACCTGCCAGCTCATGGTGCTGGCAAACCTTGCGATTGCGGCCGGCAAGGCGAGAGGCGAATTGTCCGACGAGGACGAGACCAAGCTGGTCCATGGCCTCGTCGAGGTCCCGCGCCTGATGGCAGACGCGCTCACCACCGAGCCCCAGATCGAAAAGCTCGCGCACCGGATCGCCAAGTCGCGCGACGTGCTCTATCTCGGTCGCGGCACCAGCTTCCCGCTGGCGCTCGAAGGCGCGCTGAAGCTGAAGGAGATCTCCTACATCCACGCCGAAGGCTATGCCGCGGGCGAGCTCAAGCACGGGCCGATCGCGCTGATCGACGAGACCATGCCGGTCGTCGTCATCGCGCCCCATGACCGGGTGTTCGAAAAGACCGTCTCCAACATGCAGGAGGTCGCCGCGCGCGGCGGCAACATCATCCTGATGACGGATGCTAAGGGCGCCGCGGAGGCGACTGTCGAGTCCCTCGTCACAATCGTCATGCCCGACATGGCGGCGGCCTTCACGCCGATGGTCTATGCCGTCCCCGTGCAACTGCTCGCCTATCACACGGCTGTCGTCATGGGCACCGACGTCGACCAGCCTCGCAACCTCGCCAAATCGGTGACCGTGGAATAGGCAAAACGGACATCGGTCGGTCGCTTCGTGGTCTTCCAAAACCTGCTAGAAGACCCTAGCTTGTTGCTAGCGACCGACCTGGAACCCGAATGACCCCCCGCGACGACGCGCCTGCGCCTCTTGATCCCGTCCCGGAACCGCATACCGGCCTGATGGGCCGCTTCCGTAATTATTTCCTGACCGGCCTCGTCGTGACGGGACCGATTGCGATCACGCTGTATCTGGTCTGGTGGTTCGTCACCTGGGTCGACGGCGTGGTCCGGCCCTTCGTGCCGCTGGCCTACCGGCCCGAAACCTATCTGCCCTACGTCATTCCCGGCTGGGGACTGGTCGTCGCATTCTTCACGCTGACGCTGGTCGGCTTCCTGGCGGCCAATCTGATCGGCCGGACGCTGGTCGACGTCGGCGAGACGTTTCTGGGCCGGATCCCGGCGGTGCGTGCCATCTATCGCGGCCTGAAGCAGGTGTTCGAGACGCTGTTCTCGGGCAAGGGCTCGAGCTTCCGCAAGGTCGGCCTCGTCGAGTTTCCCTCGCCGGGCATGTGGTCGATCGTGCTGATCTCGCAATCGCCGAACGAGGACATCGCGCGCAGCCTGCCGGGCCAGGAGGAGCACGTCTCGGTGTTCCTGCCGTGCTCGCCGAACCCGACAACCGGCTTCTTCTTCTATGTCCCGAAGAGCAGGATCATCGAGGTCGATCTCAGCACCGAAGACGCCGCGACGCTGATCATGTCGGCCGGCGTGGTGCAGCCGGGCTCGGCACCCGATCCGAAGAAGGCGGCGGCGCTTGCCGGTGTGGCGAATGCCGCGCGCATCGCCAATGCCTCCAAGCTCCAGCCCGAGCCTGCGAAGGCGGAGTAGGGCCATTCCGCGGCGGGATGGCCGCGTTCACGCAGGCGTTTTCGTCATCTGCTAGTCTCCGATTGACCGGGCGCCTCGCTCGGAGCGATTTGGAGTGCACGATGTCCAAGACCATTGCGATCCTCGCGCCCGGTGCCATGGGCAGCGCCGTGGCCCGTCGACTCAACGAACATGGCGCGCGCGTGCTGACCTCCTTGAAGGGACGCAGCGAGGCGACGCTCAAACGCGCGGCAGACGCCGGCATGGTCGGCGCCGAGGACGAGGCGATCGCTGAGGCCGACATCATCCTCTCGATCGTGCCGCCGGGCGAAGCCGTCGCGCTGGCCGAACGCCTGGCGTCGCTGATCGTCCGGCGCGCAAAGAAGCCTGTCGTCGTCGACTGCAACGCCGTCAATGTCGATACGGTGCAAAGGATCGAGGAGATCATCGGCTCGGCGCAGGCACCGTTCGTCGATGCCGGCATCATCGGATTTCCGCCGCAGCCCGGCGGCAAGAGCCCGGCCTTCTACATGTCCGGCGAGCACGCCAAGGAGGTCGCCGTGCTGAAGGACCTTGGCCTCGACGTGCGGATCGTCGAAGGCCCGGTCGGCGCGGCGTCGGCCCTGAAAATGTCGTACGCCGGCATCGTCAAGGGCCTCGCCGGAATCGGCTCGGCCATGGTGATCGCGGCAACGAAGGCGGGTGCCGCTGATGCGCTGCGCGACGAGCTTGCGCTCAGCCAGCCGGCGATCCTGGCGCGGCTCGAAGTGGCGCTGCCCGACATGATCCCGAAAGCCTATCGCTGGGTCGCGGAGATGCGCGAGATTTCCGGCTTCCTAGGCCCGGATCATCCCGCCAGCCAGATCTACGAGGGCTTTGCGCGCTGGTTCGAGCATCTCGCCGAGGATGCGAAAGGCGAGGCGGTGGATGCGGAACTGATGAAGGCATTCGCAGAAAAGAGCGCGAAGAAGCAAGTCTAGCTGTCGGCCTCTCGCAATCGGCTTGCCGTTCCGGCAGGGCAATGGCTGAATGGTCGACGCATGCAATGGGAGTTCGAATGAGAGTGCTGGTGATCGGCGCAGGGGCGCTCGGAGGCTACTACGGCGCTTGCCTCGTCCGAGCAGGCCGCGACGTGACCTTCCTGGTGCGCGAGAAGCGGGCCGAGCAATTGCGGCGGAACGGGCTGCAGGTCGTGAGCCCGCACGGCGACTTCGCGGTGCAGCCGAAGCTTTTTGCGGCTGGCGATCTCAAGGAGGCGTTCGACATCGTGCTCGTCGGCGTGAAGGCTTACTCGCTCGACGATGCGATGAACCAGTTTGCGCCCGCCGTCGGCCCCCACACGGTGATTTTGCCGATCCTGAACGGGTTGAAACATATCGCCGCTCTCACCGCCAGGTTCGGCGCGAGCTGCGTCTTCGGCGGACTCGCGAATGTCAGTGCCGGGCTCGATGCGGAGGGCCGGGTCGTTCAGTTCATGGCCAATCAGACGATCGTTTTCGGCGAGATCGAGGGGACGCTGAGCAAACGTGCACTCGCAGTGGAGACACTGCTCCAGGTCCCCGGCATCGACGTGCGTGCCAGCGAAGCCATCATGCAGGACATGTGGGAGAAGTTCGTGCAGCTCTCGACGCTCGCCGGCATCACCTGCCTGATGCGCGCGAGCATCGGAGACATCCTGGCCGTGCCCAACGGCGAGCAGTCCATTTTCCGTCTGTTTGCGGAATGCTGCGCTGTTGCGACGGCATCAGGATTTGAACCACGCGCGCCGTTCATCGAGTTTGACCGAAAATTGTTCACCACCCTGGATTCGCCGCTGAAGGCCTCGATGCTGCGCGACATCGAGCGCGGTTCGATGACCGAGGCAGAGCACATCCTGGGCGATATGGCCAATCGCGCCCGTGCGCTCGGCATCGACACGCCGCTGCTGGATCTGGCCCGCGCGCATGTGGCGGCCTACGAGATTGGGCGCCGAAAAGCGGCAGGCTAACCCGCCCCGATCAGCGGGATCGCCTCGTCCCGCTCGTACAGATACAGCAGGCACCGCAGCGCCTCGCCGCGCTCGCCCTTGAGCTTGGGATCGTCCTTCAGGATGCGCAGCGCCTCGTCGCGCGCCTGCGTGATGAGCTGGCCATGGACCTCCGAGCGCGCGATGCGGTAGCCGGGCAGGCCGCTCTGGCGCACCCCTAACACGTCGCCTTCGCCGCGCAGCTTCAGGTCTTCCTCGGCGATGCGGAAGCCGTCGGTGGTCTCGCGGATCACCTTCAGTCGCGCTTTCGACATCTCGCCGAGGGGCTCACCATAGAGCAATATGCAGGTCGAGGCTTCCGAGCCGCGGCCGATGCGACCGCGCAGCTGGTGCAGCTGGGCAAGCCCGAAGCGCTCGGCGTTCTCGATCACCATGATGGTTGCGGCGGGCACGTCGACGCCGACCTCGACCACGGTGGTCGCGACAAGGAGTCCGATCTCGTGGGCGGCGAACTGGCCCATGACGCGATCCTTCTCGGTGCCCTTCATCTGGCCGTGAACGAGGCCGACACGCTCGCCGAAACGTTTTTCCAGGCTCTCGAAACGTTTGGTCGTATTGGTCAGGTGCTCGGTGCCTTCGGCCTCGGATTCTTCGACCAGCGGGCAGATCCAGTAGACCAGCTTGCCGGTTTCGAGCGCGCGGCCGACACCGTCCATTACCTCACCAAGCCGGCTCATGGCGACGGCGCGGGTGTCGATCGGCTGGCGGCCGGCGGGCTTTTCGCGCAGCTCGGAGATGTCCATGTCGCCGAAATAGGTCAGCACCAGCGTGCGCGGAATCGGCGTCGCGCTCAGCACCAGCACGTCGACGGCCTCGCCCTTGGACGTCAGCGCAAGCCTTTCGCGCACGCCGAAGCGATGCTGCTCGTCGACGATGGCGAGCGCGAGATCATGGAAGATCACATCGTCCTGGATCAGCGCATGGGTGCCGACGAGGAGATCGATCTCCCCCTCGGCGAGCCGGGCGATGATCTCGCGCCGCTCCTTGCCCTTTTCCCGTCCGGTGAGGATGGCGACGCGCATGCCGGCGCGCTCGGCGAGCGCGGCGATGGTCTTGATGTGCTGACGCGCCAGAATTTCCGTCGGCGCCATCAGCGCGGCCTGCTTGCCGACCTCGGCGACCGCGGCGGCCGCGAGCAGCGCCACCACGGTCTTGCCGGAGCCGACGTCGCCCTGGAGCAGGCGCAGCATGCGCACCGGCTGCTTCAGGTCCTCGGCGATGGCGGCGGCGGCGCTGCGCTGGGACGGCGTGAGCGCGTAAGGAAGGGCGTCGATGATCTTGTTGCGCAGGTGCCCGTCGCCGGCATTGCGGACGCCGGCCGGGCGACGCAGCTGCGCACGGACCAGTGCGAGCGCGAGCTGGCCGGCCAGAAGCTCGTCGAAGGCGAGGCGCGACCAGAACGGCTGGTCCGGCAAGATATCCGTGAGCTCGACCGGTTGGTGCACGCGGGTGAGCGCTTCCGCGACCGGCGGGAAGTGGCAGCGGCGTAGCACCTCGGGGCTGATCCACTCCGGCAAGGCAGGAAGCTTCTGCAGCGCCTGCGCGATCGCGCGGCGGAGCGAGCCGAGCGCGAGGCCTTCGGTCAGCGGATAGACCGGATCGATACCGGAGAGCTTCGAGATCGCCTCCTCGTCAAGCACGCGGTCCGGATGCACGATCTGCGGGATTCCGTCATACATCTGGAGCGTGCCGGAGACGTAGCGCTTCTCGCCGACCGGCAGCAGTTTTTCGACATAGCCGGGCTTGGCGCGGAAGAACGTGAGCACGACATCGCCGGTGTCGTCGCTGGCGTAGACGAGATACGGCGCGCGCGCGTTGCGCGGCGGGGGCGGGCGGTGGCGATCGACGGTAACTTCCAGCGTCACCATGGTTCCAACGGCCGCGTCGCGGATCTTCGGCCGGGCCCGGCGGTCGATGACCTGGCTCGGCAGATGCAGCAGCAGGTCGACCAACCGCGGCGTCTCGCTGCGGCTGAGCAGGTACTGCAACAGCTTGTCCTGCTTCGGACCGACGCCGGGCAGGCTGGTCACGGGAGCAAACAGAGGATTGAGCAGGCTGGGGCGCATTCGGGGAATCTAAGATCGTTCCTCGCCGTCATGCCCGGCTTTATGCCGGGCATCCACGTCTTTTTTCAGCCCGATGTGGATGGCCGGGACGAGCGGATTGAGTGTCTGTCGCAACAAAGGGCTGACACGGCCGCCTCGAGTGGCTATATCACCCCGGCCCGGCACGTCCGGGCTTTCTGCGTTTGACTGGATTTGAGACATGACGGGCACGACACGATCGAGCGACGGGCTGGACGACCGCCGCAAGCGGCTTCTGTTCCGCTGCTGGCACCGCGGCACGCGCGAGATGGACCTGATCCTCGGCCGTTTCGCGGATGCCGAGATCGGCAATCTGTCCGACGTCGAGCTCGGCGAGCTCGAGCGCCTGCTCGAGGTCAACGATCCCGATCTCTATGCCGCCATCAGCGGCGACAAGGTGCTGCCGGCCGATGTCACCGGCGCGCTGTTCGCCCGCATCAAGGCGTTTCCGATCGCGGACGGCAATCCATGAAGCTGGGGATGAAGTCGCCGGCCGAGCTGCTCACGCCCGGCCGCGCGCTGACGCTTGCCAATGTCGCCGAGGGGGCCGAAGGCCTCGTCGTCTCCGATCTCGCCCGCGCCATCGCGGCACGGCCGAAGAAGCCGGCCGTCAGCCTCGCCGTGGTCTGCCGCGACGGCCCGCGCATGCAGCAGCTCGAACGCGCGCTGAGATTCTTCGCGCCGGATCTGCCGGTGCTGACCTTTCCGGCCTGGGACTGCCAGCCCTATGACCGCGTCTCGCCGCATGGCGGCATCCTGGCGCAGCGCCTGACCACGCTGGCCCGGCTGGCTCCTCTCACCGGCAGCGACAAGCCGCTGATCGTGCTCACGACCGTGAACGCCGTCGTGCAGCGTGTGCCCGCGCGTGAGCTCGTTGCGGCGCAGGCGCTCTCGGTCGCACCCGGCAATGTCGTGCCGATGGACACCGTCGTCGCCTGGCTCGAGCACAACGGCTACAACCGCTCCTCGACCGTGCGCGAGCCCGGCGAATACGCCGTGCGCGGCGGCATCCTCGATCTGTTTCCGGCCGGCCTCGAGCAGCCCGTGCGGTTCGACTTCTTCGGCGACAGCCTGGAATCGATCCGCAGCTTCGACGCCGAGACCCAGCGCACGCTGCTCGACATGCGTTCGCTCGACCTCGTGCCGGTCTCGGAATTCCAGCTCGTCACCGATACCATTCGCCGCTTCCGCATGGGCTATGTCGCCGAGTTCGGCGCTCCCGAGCGTGACGATGCGCTGTACGAAGCCGTCAGCGAAGGCCGCCGCCATCCCGGCATGGAGCACTGGCTGCCGCTGTTTCAGGACCGGATGGACACGCTGTTCGATTATCTGCAGGGCGCGGCTATCGCGATCGAGCCGCAGGCCGAGGACGCCGTCCGCGAGCGCTTCAAGCAGATCCTCGACTACTACCAGGCCCGCCGCGAGGCGATGGAGCATCCCGGTGGTGGCGCGATCTACAAGCCGCTGCCCCCCGACCGGCTCTATCTGACCGACGAGGAATGGTCCAAGCGTCTCGGCGAGATCCCGCTGGCGCGGCTGACACCGTTCTCTGTGCCGACCGACGGTACTTCGGTGGTCGGTGCCGGCGCGCGCAAGGGTCGCGACTTCGCGCCGGAGCGCAACGACACCACCGTCAACGTGTTCGAATCCGTCGTCGCGCACGTGATGGCGCTGCAGGCCCAGCGCAAGAAGGTCGTGATCGCGCTCTGGACCGAAGGCTCGCGCGACCGCATGACGTCGATGTTGCGCGATCACAAGCTCGCCCACACCACCAGCGTCAACACCTGGCGGACGGTGCAGGCGACGCCGCGCAACGAGACCATGCTCGCCGTGCTCGGCCTCGAAAGCGGGTTCGAGACTGACGAGATCGCCCTCATCAGCGAGCAGGACATCCTCGGCGACCGACTGGTGCGGCCGCGCAAGGCCAGCCGCAAGCTCGACAATTTCATCTCGGAGGTAACGAGCCTTGCTGCCGGCGACATCGTCGTCCACGTCGAGCACGGTATCGGCCGCTTCATCGGCCTGCAAACTCTGGATGTCGCCGGCGCGCCGCATGACTGCCTCGAGCTGCATTATGCCGCCGAGACCAAGCTGTTTCTCCCGGTCGAGAACATCGAGCTGCTGTCCCGCTACGGCTCCGACCAGACCAATGTCGAGCTCGACCGCCTCGGTGGCTCGGGCTGGCAGACGCGCAAGGCGAAGCTGAAAAACCGCATCCGCGAGATCGCGGGCGAGCTGATCAAGATCGCCGCCGAGCGTATGCTGCACGAGGCGCCCAAACTGCCTGTGCAGCAGGGCCTCTATGACGAGTTCTGCGCGCGATTCCCCTATGACGAGACCGAGGACCAGCTCGGCGCCATCGAGTCCACGCTGAAGGATCTCGAAAAGGGCCGGCCCATGGACCGGCTGATCTGCGGCGACGTCGGATTCGGCAAGACGGAAGTCGCGCTGCGCGCCGCCTTTGCGGTCGCGCTCGAGGGCAAGCAGGTCGCGGTGGTGGTGCCGACCACGCTGCTTGCCCGCCAGCACCACAGGACCTTCACCGAGCGATTCAAGGGCTTTCCGGTGAACGTGGCGCAGGCCTCGCGGCTGATCCCGACCAAGGAGCTGAACCAGGTCAAAAAGGGCCTCACCGACGGCTCCGTCGACATCGTCGTCGGCACCCATGCGCTGCTCGGCAAGGCGATCAAATTCCGTGACCTTGGCCTCCTCATCGTCGACGAGGAACAGCATTTCGGCGTCAGCCACAAGGAGCGGCTGAAGGCGCTCCGCGCCGAGGTGCACGTGCTGACGCTGTCGGCGACGCCGATCCCGCGTACGCTGCAGCTGGCGCTCACCGGCGTGCGCGAGCTCTCGATCATCGCCTCGCCCCCGGTCGATCGCTTGGCGGTGCGCACCTTCGTCGCCCCGCACGATCCGCTGATGATTCGCGAGGCGCTGCTCCGCGAGCGCTATCGCGGCGGCCAGGCCTTCTATGTTGTGCCGCGCATCGACGATCTCGCCGAGGTCAAGGACTTCCTCGACAAGAACGTGCCGGAGATGAAGGTCGCGGTCGCGCACGGCCAGATGCCGCCCGCCGTGATCGAGGACATCATGACCGCGTTCTACGACGGCAAGTTCGACATTCTGCTGTCGACCACGATCGTCGAGTCCGGCCTCGACATCCCCAACGCCAACACGCTGATCGTGCACCGCGCCGACATGTTTGGCCTGGCCCAGCTCTACCAGCTCCGCGGCCGCGTCGGCCGCTCCAAGCTGCGGGCCTATGCGCTGTTCACGCTGCCGGCGCAGCAGAAGATCACGGCACAGGCGGAGCGCCGGCTCACCGTGCTGCAATCGCTGGAGACGCTGGGCGCAGGCTTCCAGCTCGCGTCCCACGACCTCGACATCCGCGGCGCAGGCAATCTCCTGGGCGAGGAGCAGTCCGGCCACATCAAGGAAGTCGGCTTCGAGCTCTATCAATCGATGCTGGAGGAGGCGATCGTCAACCTCAAAGCCGGCGTCTCCGAGCCTGCAGCCGACCGCTGGTCGCCACAGATCACCATCGGCATGCCCGTGCTGATTCCCGAGGACTATGTCAGCGATCTCTCGGTGCGGCTGTCGCTGTACCGGCGCCTTGCCGATCTCGCTTCCGAGGAGGAGATCGAGAATTTCGGCGCCGAGATGCGCGACCGGTTCGGCGTGCTGCCGGACGAGGTGCGTTATCTCTTTAAGGTCGCCGCGATCAAGGCGTTCTGCCGCAGGGCCAATGTCGAGAAGATCGACGCCGGTCCGAAGGGGGCCGTCATCGCCTTCCGCGACAATTCCTTCGCCTATCCCGACCGCCTCGTGACCTTCATCCGCAGCCAGGGTCAGGCCGCCAAGGTGCGGCCCGACATGAAGGTTGTGTTCCTGCAGGACTGGGAGACCCCGGAAGAGCGTCTCGCCGGCACGACGGAGATCATGCGGGAACTGGCGCAACTCGCCGAAAGCAAGAAGGCGGCGTAAGGGGGCTACCTACGGCCGAAGGCGGCGCAGCGCAAACGGTGCGCCGCACTCGGGTTCCGAAGGGGCGACATATGGCCACTTGCGGAATGACTAAAGAATAGCCATGTTCGGTCATTCGAGTTTCGGCCGAACGACTTGGCCTCGCCGCTGTTAGCGCGCCTGACTGACGACCCTCCCTCCAGATCTCGAATTCGCTGACTGCACGCGTGCGTGCGGTTCTGAAGACTTATCTATCTCAAAGGACGCTCCCCATGACGACGGGAACTGTGAAGTGGTTCAACAGCCAAAAGGGCTTCGGTTTCATTCAGCCGGACCAAGGAGGCCAGGACGTTTTCGTGCATATCAGCGCGGTTGAACGTGCCGGCATGAGCTCCCTCAACGAGGGTCAGAAGGTTTCCTTCGACGTCGTTGCAGACCGCCGGACCGGCAAGTCTGCTGCGGACAATCTGCGCGCCGCATAAGCTGCCGCAGCCGGCGCTTGTCGCTTTGACCATGGATGTATTGGCAGAGCGTCAGGTTCTTGCGACCCGCGACTGGTTTACCGGCCGCGGGTTTTTTGCACCGCATGCGCGGTGGTCTGCCCATCGAAACAGCTGAGGTTCGAGCGTGTCCGTGAATACCGAGTCTGGCCAGGAACATGACGACGTCATGTATCCGCAGGTGCTGCCATTTCTGTTGATCCATGCAGGATGCGCTGCGGCGGTCTGGTCCGGCATCTCGTGGCAAGCCGTCGCAATCTGCATCGTTCTGTATTGGCTGCGCATGTTTGCGATCACGGCCGGATATCACCGGTACTTTTCGCATCGGGCCTACGCGACGAGCCGGGTGTTTCAATTCGTCCTTGCCTTCCTTGCCCAGAGCAGCGCTCAGAAAAGCGTTCTGTGGTGGGCTGCCAAGCATCGCCATCATCACCTGCACTCGGATACGGCGCAGGACGTGCATTCACCCCGGCACAAGGGCTTCCTGTACAGCCATGTCGGTTGGATATTCTATCGGCAGCACGACGGGACCGACCTGGTGAAAGTGTCGGATCTGGCGTCGTATCCCGAGTTGATGTGGCTGCACAGACTGGAGCTTTTGCCGGCGGTCGTGCTCGCGGGGCTCTGCTTCCTCATCGGCGGGTGGTCGGGACTCGTGGTCGGATTCCTCTGGAGCACCGTGGTTCTGTATCACGCCACGTTCTGCATCAACTCGCTCGCACATGTTCATGGACGCAAACGGTATGTGACGGGCGATGACTCTCGAAACAACTGGCTGCTCGCATTCCTGACGATGGGCGAGGGGTGGCACAACAATCACCACGCCTATCAGGCCAGCGCTCGGCAGGGCTTCTACTGGTATGAAATCGATCTGACCTATTATGTTCTGGTGGCGATGTCCTGGCTCGGAATTGTCTGGGATCTGAAGACGCCACCCATGCAGGTTCTGCGCAACGAGCATCGGCTGGGATCGCGCGCGATAAGGCAAGCGGCCGAGCAGCTTGCCGCTCGCTTCAATCCCGAACATATCGCGTCGGCGATCAAGACATCGATTCATGAAACCGAATTGTCGCTGCGGGACGCGCTCCTTCTGTTGCAGCAGCGTGCCGATTTGCGTCTGCCCAGCGTACCGACTCGCGACCAGTTGCTGGCCGAAGCGCAGCGCATGTTCGCGAAGACGATCTCTCTGGAGGACATTGTCGACCGCGCCCACGAACTCCTGAGCGACTCCGTCAGCTTTCTCCTGGTCACTCCCGCCCAGCCGGTCCACGCAAAATCGACGGCGAATGGTGGCGTTTAGGGCAGGTGATACCCATATAGGGGTATGACACATTGGCAGAAATCCAGTCCGCGACAAGCACCCAGGTCCAAGGCCGAACTCCGGGAGATGCTGACCGAAGCGGTCCGCAACACGCGCCCCGTCCCTAACCGAAACCCGGCGAAGGCGCCGACGATCGCCGAAGACCCGTCTGTTTCCAATCAGGCGTTCAAAGTCCTCCCGGCCGTTCGCTGACCGGAGCAGAGCTGTATGCGCAAGTTTCCCGATCCCACCGAACAAGAGCTGAGCGAGGGCGCGCAAGCCGTTGCCTTCCAAATCGCGAATGGGAATATGCGGCAGAACTGCATCCTGCAGACGAACTTGCCGACCAAGGTGCAGGCGCAGCGATATCTTCTCGCGAACTGGCCGGCCGTCGAGAAGATGGCCCGCGACGCCCTCGCGCTGGGGAAGGTCGAGAACGGCGAGATCAGGCTCGTGATGCCGTCGACGTAGCGGCGGACGTCAACGAACCCGTTAGCTCAAGAGATACTTCAAACGGCTAGGATGCCGCCCGCGACGCGTCGGCGGACAGCCGTGCCAGCAGCGACCGCGCTGTATCCGACGGGGACAGCGAATCCACGCTGACCACGGGATCGCTGCGCATCTCGTGCTTGCCATTGGACGTGTGCCGCATCACCGCGGACAGACGGCGGGCGATCATGTGCGCCGTGCGGAAGTCGGTCTCCGCGAACACGACGATCACTGAACCGTCCTTCTGCGCCGCGCCGAAATCCATCTGCCGCATCAGGCGGCTGAGGATGCGCGCGGCATCGAGCTGGGCACGGGAATTGCCGGGATCGAAAGCGAAGCGCGCGACCGAGAGGCCGCCGCCGCGGGCGAGCGCCTGCTCGACCGCCCTGGCGAAATCGCGGGCAAAGGCCTCGACCGTGAGCAGGCCGCTGCGCGGATCGAGCCAGCCGCCCGCATCGATCGAGCGCAGCGTGCGGCTCAGCTGCGCTTCCATCGCGTGCTGGCGGATCAAGGGCAGCGCATTGGCGGCGACCTTCGCAGGCTCGCCCGCAATCAGCTCGAGATTGGGTAGATCATAAGTCTGCGTCAGCTGATGCGCGGTGAGGACCACCGGCAGGCTGCGGAAGCGGGTGTCCTCCGCGAGCACGGTGAGGAAGGCATCGGTCACGCGCGGGGTAAAGCCTTCGGCGAGCACGACGCCGTCGAGGTCGCGGGTGTTGAGGTGTTTGGCGGCGGCCTCGATCGAGAGCGCGCCGACCACGCCGACGCGCTCACCGAGCGCGACGGAGAGCGCGGGGTAGGCTGCGCCGCGACCGATCAGGAGCACGGTGGCATCGCGTGCGGGATCGCCGTCCGGCAGCGCGACCTTTGCTTCCGGCAGCCGGCGCAGAACCGTTGCATGCAGTGTGCGCACGCGTAGCGCGGCACGGAGCCGCGCGATCAGGCGCTCGGGATTGCCGCCGCGCGAGGAGAAGGGCAGGGCGTTGTGCGGCACCGTGCCCGCCGCATCCAGGGCCACAAAGGGAACGTAAGGCGATTGGTCGGCGATCTTCTTTGCGAGCGCCGCCACATGCGGCTCGTGTCCGGCATGCAGCGCAGCGAGAACCGCGGCCGGCTGCACCTCATCGACCGCGCGCGCCGCACTCGTCCAATCGGTGTCGACGACGGGAAAGAGCCGGGCTTCGTCCAGCGCTGCCGCGAAGGCGGGGCGCTCGGCATCGGACACAAACAGGATCGGGCCCGCCTGGGACATCCACAAACTCTGATCAAGCAACAGATGTCGCGCAATCTAGTTTGGCCGCCTTAATGCAGCGTCAACGGCACGCGCAAAACTATGCCTAGACCGGCCCGGAGCGGTCGCGAAAGGCCTCGACCATCAGGGGGTTAAGTCCGAGCTCGTTGAGCGCCTCGCGGGCGCGGGCATTGTCCTGGGCGCGTCCGGCCAGCCGGTGACCCGAGAGGCGGTCGGGCAGCGCCGTGAGCAGGGCGCCCTGGCCGAGCCGGCGCGCCCATTCCTGGAGATCGTTGGAGAGGAAGCGGTAGCCGCCGACGGCCATGATGCCGGAGGGCGGCGCAGTGATGCAGATCGCGCCGCTCGGATGGTCGAGCCGCGCAGCGTAGCCGGTGTCGACATAGTCGCGCGGCGGCTGCGCGGTCAGCGTCTCGCCGATTGGCTGCGGCGGGGCGTAGGCCGCGATCGGCACCATCGCGCCGCGCAGGCCGAGCGTGCCCTTGGGCGTCAGCAGGATTTCGCCGGCAATGGAGGAGCCCGACTGCTCGCGCGGGGCGCCGTGCGGCCCTGGCATGACCGGTACCGACATGCCGTCCTCGCCGCGGCGGGCGCCGAACAGTCCGGCCTCGCCGAACAGATAGACGTCGGTCAGCGGCGCATGCGGCGCGATCCAGACATCGCTCGCCGCGACCTGCTCGGGCGCGCGCCACAGGCCGATGACGTTGCGCAACGAGGGCATCCGTGCCGCGAGGTCGGCAGCACCGAGCCGCAACGCGAGTTGCCCCGGCGCGATCAGCACCTCGCATTCGTGCTCGTTGATCTGCTGCTCCAGCACCTCGTTCTCGAACGGGTGATGCAGCGCCAGCGTGCCGCCCGAGAGCAGCCATACCGCGAGCGAGGAGGCGAGGCCCGCGAACGACATCGGGGCGAATGCCGCCATCACGGTCGCACCCTGCCTGATGTCGGCTTCCAGCGACATGGCGAGCCCCCCGGCGATCAGGCTGAAATGCGGGCGCGGCACCGGACGGAAGCCTTCGGCGGTGACGTCGAAGGAGATCATCGCCGCCTTGCGTCCGTCTTGGATCACGGCGCGCGTGAGGCCGGGCGGGCGGGCGAGGACGTCGTCGAGCGACGCCATGCCTTCCGGGAGGTCGGCGCCGAAGCCGCAAACGTGACGGATGGAGAAGGCTTCGGCTGCGGCATGCATCGCCAGGTCGGCATAGCTGACGCCGTCGACCGTGCTCATGGTGACGATGGCACGCGCCGCGGTGCGGTTCAGCGCAGCGGTCAGTTCCGCATGCCGCCAGAGCAGCGGCAGCACGGCGACGACGAGGCCGGCGCGATGGGCGGCGAGCACGGTGAGCACGAACTCGACCGTATTCGGCAGCTGGATCGCGATCACGGAATTGGCCGGAAGGCCCGATTCGACGAAATGCGCCGACAGCGCCTCGATGGCCGTATCGGCCTCGGCATAGGTCATCCGCCGCGGCTCGTGGCCGGTCACGCGCGCCTTGTTGAGGGGATCGAGCAGAGCAAGCGCGTGCGGCTGCCGCATCAGCGTGCGCTGAAACAGCGTGTCGAGCGTCGGCGATATTGCTGGCTGGTTCACGGCGTCACTTTGCTTGATGAGCTTGCGGCTGCCCCTTCGCCCACCAGGTCTCCGGCAAATAGCCCGAGAGCGAGGTGGCCTTGGGCCGTTCTATCCGATTCCAGCGCGCGATCCATTGCTCGGATACGTTAAACAGCGGGATTGTATAGAACCCCGCGATCAGAGCGCGGTCGAGTGCCCGCACCGCCGGGACGAAATCCGTATGCTCACGGGCCTCCAGCAGGGCGGCGATCATGGCATCCACCGCAGGATCCCTGGCGCCCATGTAGTTGCGGGTGCCCGGATTGTCCGCGGCAGCACTGCCCCAGTAGAAATATTGCTCGTTGCCGGGCGAGAGCGACTGGTCCCAGCGGTTCTGGATCATGTCGAACTCGTAAGCGAGCCGGCGCTGGTCGAACTGCACGGGATCGACCGAGCGAACGGTCGGCTCGATGCCGGCGCGCTTGAGGTCGCGCTGGAAGGCGAGTGCGATGCGCTCCTGGTCGCGGGTCGTGACCATGATCTCGAAGGTGAAGGGCGCCTTGGTCGCGCGATTGCGCAGCACGGTGCCGTCGAGATCGTATCCGGCCTCCGACAACAGCTTCAGCGCCGCGCGCAGCGTGGTGCGGTCGCGGCCCGAACCGTCGGTGACCGGCAGGCGATAGCTGCCATCCATGATATCGGGCGGAATCCGTGCGGCGAACGGCTTGAGCAACTCGCGTTCGCGTGCATCCGCCGGCCTGCCATAGGCCGACAAGTCCGAGCCGGCGAAATAGCCGGCAACGCGCGAGTAGAGCCCGAAGAAGTAATTGCGGTTGACCAGCTCGAAATCGAACAGCAGCGTCAGGGCCTGGCGCACGCGGATGTCGGCGAAGATCGGACGTCGGGTGTTGAACACCAGGAATTCCGAAGGTTGCGGCACGCCGGGCTTGACGGTGTCGCGGATCACTTCGCCGCTTCGTGCGGCTGGAAAATCGTAGCCGTCGTGCCAGCGCAGCGGCTCGTGCTCGATGCGGAAATCGTAGAGGCCGCGCTTGAAGGCTTCGAACTGGCCGTTGGCCTCGCGAAAATAATCGAGCCGGATCTCGTCAAAATTGTAGAGCCCCCGGTTGATGGCGAGGTCGCGGCCCCAATAGTCGAGATTGCGGGTGAGCGTCACGCTGGCTCCGGGCTTCACGGCCGTGACCCGATAGGGGCCCGAGCCGACCGGCGCCGTCAGCGTGGTCTCATCGAAGGTCGCGACGTCGATTGCGTGCTTCGGCAGGATCGGCATCAGGCCGAGAATCAACGGCAACTCGCGGTCGTTGGCACCTGCGAGATCGAAGCGGACGGTGAGGGAATCGGGCGCCGCGGCCTTGGCAACTTTGGCGTAGTACTGCCGGAGGTTGGGGCGGCCGTGGTCGCGCAGCAGCTGCCAGGAGAACAGCACGTCCTCGGCCGCTACCTGCTTGCCGTCGGAGAAGCGGGCGCGCGGATCGAGGCGGAAGGTGACGAAGCTCCGCTCGTCGTCGGTTTCGACGCTCCTGGCGAGCAGGCCATAGAGCGTGAACGGCTCGTCATTACCGCGTGCGAGCAGGCTCTCGACCACGTAGCCCCGCATCTGCTGCACGGCCAATCCTCTCACGATGAAGGGATTGAGGCTGTCGAAGGTTCCGAGAACACCCCAGGTCAAGCGACCGCCCTTGGGGGCATCGGGGTTGGCGTAGGGCAGGTGGGTGAAATCGGCCGGCATTGCCGGCTTGCCGTGCATGGCGATGGCATGGGCCTCCTCGGCCCGGGCGACGCCTGCCGAAAGTCCGGTAGCCACAGCAAGGGCGAGGACGCAGAGGCGGACGCCGAAGCCTTCTAGCAGGCGCAGGAACATGAACATCGGCACACGGTGATTCGACGACCGGCGGGCCTGAATCCTATCACAGGGAATTTGGTGGGGTGTTGGCGCCAAGCCGGCCAAAGACGGTTGTCGGCATTGATCTTTTCGTCGGCCACGTTAAGAAGGCGGGCAATCGCGCAAGAGCGTCGAGCCCGTCACTTATCCGCCTCAATTGACGGGAAGAGAGCCGCGCCCAAGGCGGCCAGGTTCGGCGCTTCGGAGCGGTTCGGGCACTTCCCGTTCAGAAAGGGTTTTCCGCAATGAATTTCCGTTACTTGGCCGCGTCCGTCCGGCCGCGAGGGCGACTTCTCGCCCTGTTGACGGCGACGGCGTTGGCCGTTCCGTTTGCCGCCGAGGCCCAGACCCCTGCGCCGGCCCCGGGCGCACCCAAGGCGGCTCCGGCCCCGAAAGCAGCTCCCAAGGCTGCCCCCAAGGCTCCGGCACCCGCAGCATCTCCGCAGGCCCAGCAGGCTCCCGCCCAGGGTGCTCCAGGGCAGCAGGGCGCGGCCCAGCCCGCCGACCAGCAGATCCAGCTGATCTACGCCCCCTGGACCAAGTTCTGTCTCAAGGGCCAGGACGCCAACGCCAAGCAGGTCTGCTTCACCGGCAAGGACGGCCGCATCGAGTCGGGCCAGCCGGTCATCGCGGCCGTCATCATCGAGCCGGAAGGTGAGCCGAAGAAGATCCTGCGCGTGACGCTGCCGCTCGGCATGCAGCTCGTGCACGGCACCCGCATCATCGTGGACAGCAATCCGCCGCTGCAGAGCCCGTATGTGATCTGCTTCCAGAACGGCTGCATGTCGGATTACGAGGCCACGCCCGAGCTCATCAACAACATGAAGAAGGGTCAGAATCTCGTTGTCCAGGCGATCAATGCCAACGGCGCGCCGCTGACCCTGCCGCTGCCGCTCGCCGGCGAATTCCAGAAGGCCTATGACGGTCCGCCGACCGACCCGAAGGTGTTCGAGGAAACCCAGAAGAAGCTCCAGGAAGAGCTTCAGAAGAAGGCCGACGAGCAGCGCAAGAAGCTCGAGCAGCAGGGTGGCGCGCCCGGCGCACCGCCGACTGCGCAGAAGTAATCGATACCAATCCCGGACATGAAAAAGGCGCTCACCTCGAGCGCCTTTTTTATTGGCCCGCTTGCTGGCGGCTTAACTCAGTTCAGCGACGGATTGCGGGGGCGATAACCGCCGGCCTTGTCCTTGATGAAGATCTCGGCGACCTGGGAATGCCGGACCGGCTCGCCGGAATCGTCGGGCAATAGGTTCTGCTCGGAGACGTAGGCGACATATTCCGATTCCGAGTTCTCCGCGAGCAGGTGATAGAACGGCTGGTCCTTGTTGGGCCGCACCTCCTCGGGGATCGACAGCCACCACTCCTCGGTGTTGTTGAATTCCGGATCGATGTCGAAGATCACCCCCCGGAACGAGAAGATCCGGTGGCGAACGACCTGTCCGATCTGGAATTTCGCGGTCCGCGCTTTAATCATTCCCCGTCGATAGACCAGGATTGTGGCCGATGCTAGTGCCCTCGTCTGGAATTAACCTTCGTTTCCGGGGCGGATAGCCCCCAAGCCTTCAGAAAACACTTCATCAATGGTCGATATCCTCAATCTGGCGCTGCCTTATTTTGGCTTGATCTTCGTCGGCTTCGCCTGCGGCAAGGTCAAATCCCTCCCGGAATCGGGCCTCGCCTGGATGAACTTCTTCCTGCTCTACGTGTCGCTGCCGGCGCTGCTGTTCGCGATCATGTCGAAGACGCCGTTTTCGGAATTGAACAACCCGCCATTCCTGGTGGCGACGACGCTGTCGACGGTTGCCGCGTTCACGCTGGCGCTGGTGGCCGGCAAGCTGCTCGGCCGGCTGACGCTGCGCGAAGCGACGCTGGCGGGTCTGTCCGGTGGCTACGGCAATATCGGTTACATGGGGCCGGGCCTGGCGCTCGCGGTGCTGGGGCCGAAGGCGTCGGCGCCGACCGCGCTGATCTTCTGCTGTGACAGCATCTTCCTGTTCACGATCGTGCCGCTCTTGATCGAGCTCTCCGACCGCGACCATCCCTCGCTCGTGCACGCCTTCGGCGTCGTGCTGAAGCAGATCGTGCTCAACCCGCTGATCATGTCCGCCTGCTTCGGCGCCGCGGTCGCCGCCCTGCATATCGAGCTGCCGGTCGCGCTCGACCGCACCATCACCTTCCTCCAGAACGCAGCCGCTCCGACCGCGCTGTTCGTGCTCGGCGTGACCGTGGCGCTGCGCCCGTTCGATCGGGTGCCGTGGGAAGTGCCGGGCGTGATCGCGGTCAAGCTCCTGATTCATCCGCTCGCGGCGTTCGGCCTGATGCTGGCGTTCGGTCCGTTCGCGCAGCCCTGGGCGGCCACCGCCGTGCTGATGGCCTCGCTGCCGCCGGCGCTGAACGTGTTCGTGATCGCCCGGCAGAACGATGCCTGGATCGAATCAGCCTCCGTGGCTGTGCTGCTCGGCACCTTCGCCTCGGTGATCACGCTGACCAGCGTGATGTGGCTGCTCCAGACCGGACGGCTGGCGTTCCCGTAAGGACGGGCCGGCCCAGCTTGCCGTTACCGCCGCCAGGTCGGCGTCAACCCTTCGCGCATCGCAAAGCGCCGGAGCGGGCCGATGGCGCCGAGCAGGTGCATGCCGACGGCGCGGACCGGCTGGAGCGGCAGGAAATCGTTGAGCAAGGAGCGGTTGGCGATATCGATCGCAAAGGTGCGACTCAAAATGTCCGGCCGCCGCGCACGGTCGTAGCGCCTGAGGATCTCGTCCGCGCCGGGATCCTGCCCCGAGGCGATGGCATCGTTCGCGAGCCGCGCAATGTCGGCGGCATCGCGCAGGCCGAGATTGAGGCCCTGGGCGCCGATCGGCGGAACGACGTGGGCGGCTTCGCCGACCAGCGCGATGCGGTCGCGGCCGAACGATTTTGGACGTTCGATCGCGAGCGGGAACAGGTTGCGCCCGGGCTCCACCGTCATGCGTCCCAGGATCGAATGCGACTGCTTCTCGATCGCGGCAGACAGCTCCTCGTCGCTCAAGCCGCGAAGCCGCTCCGCTTCCGCAGGCGCCGAGACCCAGACGACGCTGGAACGCTCGCCGGGCAGGGGCACGAACACGCAAGGCCCGTGCGGCGTGTGGAACTCGGTCGAGACATTGCGATGCGGCCGTGCGTGGCCGACGTTGAAGGTCAGCGCGGTCTGGTTCAGCTCGCGCCGCGTCACCTCGATGCCGGCGGCCTCGCGGCACAGCGAGTGCCGGCCGTCGGCACCGACCACAAGGCGGGCCGAGAGAAACTGACCGGAGGCTGTGCGCACCGCGACGTCGTCGGCTTCGATCACGACGCTTTCGGCCTCGTCGTCGAAGCGCACGAGGTTGGCCAGCTCAGCCGCGCGCTGTTCCAGCGCCAGCATCAGCGAACGGTTGTCGATGTTGTAGCCGAACGCATCGAGGCCGATTTCGTGACAGGAGAACCGAACCTCCGGCGCGCGGAACAGCCGGCCGGTGTCGTCGACGAGGCGCATGATCTCCAGCGCAGCCGCCTTGTCCTTGCAGCGCGGCCAGACGTCGAGGCCTACCAGGAGATCGACGGAGGCACCGAGCAGCGCAGTGGTGCGATTGTCGGCATAGGGCACGCGCCGCGCCACCAGCGCGGTCCGTGCCCCCGCCTGCGCCAATGCGATCGCCGCTGCAAGTCCCGCTGGTCCGCCGCCGATCACGGCTGCGTCATGGAGTGTCGATGCGTCTGTCATGGAACGACATTTGACACGACCGGCGGCAAATTCAAGCCTGCGATTTTTGCCTGATTTTATGACGAATTGTGCGACTGAGCGCCGCAATGGCGGATGTGCAAACGGGCCGCATTCTGATAGCAGAAGCCATGGATACCCAGCAGGATTCCCTGAAGCCGAGACCGGCGATCCGCGCCGCCGCCTTCTCGGTGCACATCTTCACCGCGTTCGGCGCGGCGATCGCGCTGTTGGCGATGCTGGAGGCCGTGCGCGAGCACTGGGCGGCGATGTTTCAGTGGCTGGGTGTGGCCCTGGTCATTGACGCGATCGACGGGCCGATCGCGCGCCGGCTCGACGTCAAGAACGTGCAGCCGAACTGGTCGGGTGACGTGCTCGATCTCGTGGTCGACTTCGTCACCTATGTCTTCGTGCCGGCCTATGCGATCGTGGCGAGCGGGCTGTTGCTGCCGGTCGCGGCTCCGTTGCTCGGCGTCGCCATCATCGTGACCAGCGCATTATATTTCGCCGATCTGCGCATGAAGGCCGACGACAACCATTTCCGCGGCTTCCCGGCGCTGTGGAATGCGGCGGCGTTCTATCTGTTCCTGCTGCACTGGCCGCCGCTCTGGTCGACGCTGCTGGTGACCGCACTCGTGGTGCTGACCTTCGTGCCGTTCCACGTGCTGCATCCGGTCCGCGTCGTGCGGCTGCGCTGGCTGACGATGTCGCTGATCGCGATCTGGGCGGTGCTGGGCATCTACACGCTCGCGATGGATTTCCGCGTCGGCACCGGCGTGACCGTCGTGCTCTGCGCCATCGCGCTCTGGATCAGCTTCAGCGACGCCTTGATCCGCCTGGCGAGATCCTTGGCGTGATGCACCTGTTGACCAGCCCGGAAGCCTGGGCCGCGCTGCTCACCTTGACGGCGCTTGAGATCGTGCTCGGCATCGACAACGTCATCTTCATTTCGGTGATCGTCTCGCGCATCCCGGAGCAGCAGGCGTATCGCGCCCGCCAGATCGGGCTCGCGCTGGCGCTGGTGTTCCGCATCATCCTGCTCAGCGTGCTGGTCTGGCTGATCGGCCTGACCGCGCCGGTGTTCTCGTTTGCAAGTTACGACTTCTCCTGGCGCGACCTCATCCTGATCGGCGGCGGCCTGTTCCTGATCGCCAAGGCGACGCACGAGATTCACGCCGAGGTCGAGGCCGATGACGGCGAGGGCGACCACAAGTCCGGCGGGAGCGCCTTCTTCTGGGTGATCGTCCAGATCATCGTCATCGATATCGTGTTCTCGCTGGACTCGATCATCACCGCGATCGGCATGGCGCAGGACATCGAGATCATGGTCGCGGCCGTCGTGATCGCATGCCTGATCATGTACATTTCATCCGGCCCGGTGTCGCGATTCGTTGCGGAGCATCCGACCACGAAGATGCTGGCGCTGGCCTTCCTGGTGCTGATCGGCGTCGCGCTGGTCGCGGACGGATTGGCGTTTCATATTCCACGCGGCTACATCTATTTCGCGATTGCGTTCTCGGCGGCGGTGGAATTCTTCAACGTGCTGGCCAAGCGCAACCGCAGGAAGGCCGGCAAGTCGTCTGCTTGATCGTTGCGGCCGGCCCCGAGTTGACAAGGCTGGCGCGATGGCTTTCGCTCAGTCGCGAGAAGAGGAGGTCAAATGATGACCAAAGCCATCCGCGTGCACAAGGTCGGAGGTCCCGAAGCCCTGGTCTATGAGAGCGTCGACGTGCCGGAGCCCGGGCCGGGCGAGGTGCGCATCCGCCAGCATGCGGTCGGCCTCAACTTCATCGACGTCTATTACCGCACCGGCCTCTACAAGGCGCCGGGGCTGCCCTTCATCGCGGGCAACGAGGCTGCGGGCGAAGTTGTCGCGGTCGGGCCTGGCGTCACGAATTTTCATTCCGGCGATCGCGTCGCCTATTACCACAATCTCGGTGCCTATACCGGCGAGCGCAACATCCCCTGGGAGAAGCTGGTCAAGCTGCCCGACCACATCACCTACGAGCAGGGTGCCGTGCTGATGCTGAAGGGCCTGACCGTCTGGTACCTCCTGCACAAGACGTTCAAGGTCGAGCCGCATCACCGCGTGCTGATTCATGCCGCCGCCGGCGGCGTCGGCTTGCTTGCCTGCCAATGGGCGAGGGCGCTCGGCGCGCACGTCATCGGCACGGTCGGCTCGCGCGAGAAGGCCGAGCTTGCGGAGGCCAATGGCTGCGATCACGTCATCCTCTACACCGAGGAGGATTTCGTCGCCCGCGTGAAGCAGATCAGCCGCAACGAGGGCTGCGACGTCGTCTATGACGGTGTCGGCAAGGCGACCTTCCCGGGCTCGCTGTCCTGCCTGAAGCCGCGCGGCATGTTCGTCTCGTTCGGCAACGCCTCTGGTCCCGTGCCGCCGTTCTCGATCGCCGAGCTCAACAATCACGGCTCGCTGTTCGCGACCAGGCCGAAGCTCAACGACTATGTCGGCACACGCAAAGAGTTGCTGGAGGGCGCCGACACGCTGTTCGCCGCGGTCATCAACGGCAAGCTGCACGTGCCGATCAACCACGCTTACGCGCTGAAGGACGCCGCCAAGGCACATATCGATCTCGAAAGCCGCAAGACCACGGGGGCTTCGATCCTGAAGCCCTGAGACGCTGGCGCGCGCACCGGCTATCTGGCGATTTGTCGGTACGGTATCGGACCGTTAGCGTCCTATGCCCGATTGCGTCCACTTTTGCGGCACATCAAGTTCTCGGGGCTGCCACGATTCGATCCCGGTTGTGGCGGGTGGAAGTCGACGATCTGTTGCGGGGGCAAGATGTCAAACACTGCAAAATCCGAATTCAAGCATCCTGAGGCGCAATGCGTGGTCTGCGCAGCGCGGACGCCGCATCTGCACGAACGGCGTGCGGTCGCGGGGCGCGTTGTAGTGCGATCAGTTTGTCTTGCGTGCAACTCCGAAAGGCCCTCGGACCTGGTCAAGAACTAGGCCTACGCCCGCGCCCGTCGATAGGCGTGCGCCGTACGCCTTCGGTCATGAAACGCAATACTCGCACGCTCGCAATGGCAGATCAGTACGTTTCCGAGGAGTTGCGCGGCTTCATTTTGGAGCGGATCGATTCCGTGGCACAGATCGAGGCGCTTCTTCTCATTCGATCCGATCCTCGATCGCAGTGGAGCGCCACGCGGCTCGCGGAGCGGCTGTACATCAGCAAGTCGGAGGCAGCAGAGGCCTTGAGCCGCCTTTGCACCTCCGAGTTGTTGTCCTGCGCCGATGATATCTACCGCCTTGAAGGCGTCCCCGATCACAACCGGATGTTGATCGAGCAACTGGTGGAGGTGTACTCGCACCATCTTATTGCAGTCACGAACCTCGTTCACTCGAAACCTCGCAGGATCGGCTCATTCGCCGACGCGTTCAAATTCCGGAAGGGGGCGTGACCGTGTCATCCTTCATCTATGGACTGTATGCGGCGACATCGGCGCTCTGCGCGGGGATGCCCCTCGGCGCGTACCGCCAGAACAGATATCGGCTGCTGCTTTGGAGCGGCCTGTGTTTTGTCGGGCTCGCGGCGAACAACAGCGTCCTCGTGCTCGACAAGATGGTATTGCCCGATGTGGACTTGTCGTCTCCGCGCCTGCTCGTTGCGCTGATCGCCATGACGATGCTCCTCTACGGATTGATCTGGGATACGGAATGATGACGAACAATCTGTCTACGGTTCCCGCCGGCGCCGTGGCGATGGGTTCATTCGCGACGACACTCCTTTTTGTGAGATTCTGGCGCCGGACCTCCGACGTGTTCTTCCTGCTGTTCGCCTTCGCGTTCACAATCGACACCGTCTCGCGTACTGCGCTAGGGCTCACTCACGTTTCCAATGAGGTTGAGCCGGTATTCTATCTGCTGAGGCTTGCAGTGTTTGCGCTGATCATTGCCGCAATCACGGTCAAAAACCGGTCGCGTTGAAGTCATGCCGATCCGGTTCAGGGATTTCCTCCGCTTCGGCGTGTTCGGCGTTGCCGTCGCCCTGATCGTGGCGTTCGGTATTTCTCCGTTCACGGGCGGAATCGTTCAGCAATGGTCGCGCAGCGATGTGGAGGCGCGGTCGCGGCTTGTCTTCAATGCGATTCAGCCCTTCCTCGACCGAGACGTCGAGGATCAGTCCTGGGACCGCTTGAGCGATCTGTTTGGGCGCGTTGCGCAGGACAAGAAGATTCTCGCGGTCGGCTTTTGCAGCCACTCGGGCGCGCTGGTCGCGCCGACGCCCGAAATGCCGCCGAGTTTCGGCTGCGACAAGATCGCGAGATCGGAAAACGAGAGCTTTGCGGACATCGCTGTCGGCGGGCGCCGAATTCTCGTCGCGGCGTTTCCCGTCAACGGTTCTAAGGGCCGATCCTACCTCGTGATCCTGACCGATTTGAGCTTTGCCAGCGCGCGATCGAGCCAGGTCGTGGCCTATTTGCTGGCCTCCCTGGCCGGTGTCGTGCTGGTTTTGACCGTCGGCTCGATCATCTTTGCCGTGTTCATGCTCAGGAGCTGGATGAGTTCACTCAGGCGCGCGGTCGACGAAGTTCGTCTAGGGACGGCGGGGAAGCATCCTCCGGCAACCGGGTCGGCCCTTGATCGCGAGATTCACAAGCTGCTGCGGCGGACCGAAGATTTCAGCGTAGCGCATCAGATCGACTGGACCCCGAAAGCAGTGCAGGAACTACTCCAAGGCGTGTTGCCGGGCGCCGAGGTTCTGGTCCTCTCGAATCGCGAGCCCTACATTCATAACCGGACGGATCACGGAATTGTCGTCCAGCGTCCGGCAAGTGGGCTGGTCTCCGCGCTGGAGCCCATCATGCGCGCCTGCGGCGGCACATGGGTCGCGCACGGCAGTGGCAGCGCGGACCGGGAAACTGTGGACGCAAACGACAGGATCAGGGTTCCGGAAGGTGCACCGAGCTACGCTCTGCGGCGTGTGTGGATATCCGAAGCCGAGCAGGACGGCTATTACTATGGCTTCGCCAATGAAGGGTTGTGGCCGCTCTGTCACATCGTCTTCGTGCGACCGGCCTTTCGGGGCGGCGACTGGCATATGTATCGAGAGATCAACCAACGCTTCGCAGATGCCGTCGTCGCCGAGGCGCGGACCGAAGATCCCGTCGTCCTCGTCCAGGACTATCATTTCGCCCTGGTCCCCAAGATGATCCGTCAGCGTCTGCCGAAGGCGACGATCATCTCCTTCTGGCACATCCCCTGGCCGAACGCCGAGACGTTCAGCATCTGCCCGTGGCGGCGGGAGATCATCGAGGGAATGTTGGGGAGCACGATTCTGGGATTTCACACCCAGTTCCACTGCAACAATTTCATTGAGTGCGTCGATCGCTTTGTAGAGAGCCGGATCGACCGCGAGGTGCAGGCAGTCAGCCTTGGCGGGCACGAAACCAGGATTCGCGCTTATCCGATCTCGATCGAGTGGCCTCCCAGCGCGCTTGCGAGTGTGCCGGCGCGAGAGACGTGTCGGGCGGAAGTCTTTAGAGAGTTCGATCTGGCCGAGGGAACAAAGCTGATTGTCGGCGTCGAACGCCTCGACTACACCAAGGGCATTCCCGATCGCATGAGGGCGATCGACGCGCTTTTGACGCGTGATCCTTCCTGGGAAGGGCGGCTCGCTTTCGTTCAAGTTGCGGCCCCGACGCGGAGTAAGCTCGACACGTATTCCAGGCTACAGGCTGAGGCTGAGAGCCTTGCCGATGCGATCAATGCTCGGCATCTGGACCGGCAGGCTCCCATTCGTCTGGTCGTGCGGCATTATGAATCGTCCGACGTATTCAAGCTGTTTCGCGCCGCTGATGTCTGTGTCGTCAGCAGCCTGCACGACGGCATGAATCTGGTCGCCAAGGAATTCGTCAGCTCCCGTGACGACAACGCCGGCGTCCTCGTTCTCTCCAGCTTTACGGGGGCTTCGCGGGAGATGTCGGAAGCACTGATCGTGAACCCTTATGACACGGAGGAACTCGCGGCCGCCATCAAGCGTGCGATGAGCATGCCGCTGGACGAGCAAGCCGAACGGATGAAGCTGATGCGGCAGCAGGTCAAGGAGAACAATGTCTATCGCTGGGCCGGCACCATGCTGGTCGATTCCGCGCGAAGTCGCACGCGAGAACGAATTCTTGCTTTGACGCCATCCGGCGAGAGCGCGATGCCGGCGCGAGGCGTGCGCGGGCACACTGGTCGCAGCCGCGAGAGTGAAGCGGGTTAGCGGTTGATGCGGGCTCTCGATCCCGGTGCAGTTCCGTGTGTCGCGCCTGCGCTACTATGTCACAATGCAGCCCGGCGATCGACGGCTAGTTTGCGGCGAAGTCGATGGTCGCTTCGTCTCGGAGACGACCATCTGCCGATTGCGATACCGGGGCCCGTGTACAGCATGTTCGATCCCGTTTCAGCGAAACTTGTCGGCGGGGCGCACACGACGCCTTGCATGGTGCAGAATGCGATCCTCGCGACCTTGCCCGAGCCGCAATTCGAATTGCTTCGACCGCATCTCAAGGTCGTCTCGCTGAAGCGGAACGAGATTCTCCAGGATGCTTTGCGTCATCCGGACGCTGCATACTTCATCGAGTCCGGCGTGGTCTCGCGTATGGTACGAACGGTGAAGGACGGTCTGGTCGAAGTAGCTGTCGTCGGGAAGTATGGCTTTGTCGGCGTATCGCTGGTGCTTGGTGCGGCGCAGACGGTCCAGAGGAGCATTGTCCGCGTTCCCGGCAGTGCGCTACGCATCGAAGCCGGAGCGTTCCGCGATGTCCTGCATCAAAGCCCCGAGACGCGCGAACACATGCTGGGATATGTCCAGCTGTTGATTGCGCTGAACGCGCAGATTGCCTTGTGCAATGCGAGGCACGACATCCCCGAGCGCGTTGCGCGTTGGATGTTGCTCGCCCAGGATCGCATTGGGGGCGACCGCGTTCCCGTGACACACGGGGTCATGGCGGCCGCGCTCGGCGTGAGGCGCCCGAGCGTGTCGAAGGCCCTTTCCGATTTCGAGGCGAAAGGCATCATCGAGGGGAGGCGCGGCGCCATTCGCATCCGGGATATCGATGCCCTGCGCGGGGAGGCCTGCGAATGCGAGCGGATACTGAGGGACAGGTTTCGCCTTTTCCGCGACATGCCCCATCATCGTCGCGTCATGTGACGGGACGCAGCGCTCGAGCCGTTGTGCGCCAGGTGCGACGGCGCGTCGGTTTGACTCAGTCGTGATCGTGGTCCCGCGAGGACTCGAACCTCGGACCTCCGCGCCCGCAACGCGGTGCTCTATCCCTGAGCTACGGAACCTTGCACATTCGATCTACGCCACCCGCCGGGCCGCGCCGGCCTTGGTCAGAATCCCGTCGAGACAATCGATCATCTCGGCGATCTCTCCCTTCGTGACGTTCAGTGCCGGCATGAAGCGCAGCGTGTCGACCTGCGGCGCGTTGAGGAGCACGCCGGCTTCGAACGCCTGTGCGACGATTCCCGGCGCGATCGGCAGCTTGAGATCGAGCGCGAGCAACAGCCCACGTCCGCGTACGCCGCCGAGCCCGTGCCGGGCCGAGACTTTCTGCAACTCGCTTTCGAGCAAGAGGCCTGTCTCGCTGACCGCCTTCAGGAAGTCCGGCTTGCCGACCTCCTCGAGCACCGCAAGCCCCGCCGCGCACATTATCGGGTTGCCGTTGAACGTGCCGCCCTGGTCGCCGTGCTCGAAGCAGGAGGCGCGTTCGGTCGCCAGCAGCGCGGCGAGGGGCACGCCGCCGCCGATGCCCTTGCCGAGCGTCATGATGTCGGGCGCGATGCCGGTGTGCTCATAGTGGAAGAGCTTGCCGGTCCGACCCATGCCGGTCTGGATCTCGTCGAAAATGAGCAGCAGGCCGTGCGCCTCGGTGAGCGCGCGCAATTGCTGCAGGAACTGGTCGGTCGCTGGCCACACGCCGGATTCACCCTGGATCGGCTCGAGCATGACGGCGACGGTGTTGTCGTTGATCAGCTTTTCGACCGAGGCGATGTCGTTGAGCTTTGCCTTCTTGAAGCCTGCGACCTTCGGCTCGAACAGCGGCTCGAATGCCTTCTTGCCCGAGGCCGACATCGTCGCGAGCGTCCGGCCGTGGAAACCGCCTTCGAAGCTGATGATCTCGAACGCGCCGCCTTTGTGCATGCTGCCAAATTTGCGCGCGAGCTTGATCGCGCCTTCATTGGCCTCAGCGCCGGAGTTGGCGAAGAACACCTGATCGAAAGCACTGTTGTCGACGAGTGCCTGCGCCAGCTTGAGGCTCGGTTCGTTGTAGAAAGCCGGGCTCGGCGTCAGCAGCCGCCTGGCTTGCGCGCCAAGCGCGTCAGCGACCGCGGGCGGGGAGTGGCCGAGGCAGTTCACGGCCCAGCCCTGCACGAAATCGAGATAGCGCTTGCGGCTGTCGTCCCAGAGGTAGGAGCCGGCGCCGCGGACGAACACGGCCTTGGGCCGTGCGGTGATGTCCATCAGCGCGTCATACGGATGCGTGGTCATGTCGAACTCCTCTGGAGGCGGGTGGAAAACGGGCGCAAAAAGCAGAAAGGCCGCACCTTGCGGGTGCGGCCTTTCTCGAAAACCTGGCTGAATTCTAGTGGTTCAGCGGCGTCGTCGGACATGGCGCACCCTCTCATCGTCGCGGGAGCGACGACGGAGCATTTCGGTGCGCAGATGGGTCCGAGAGTTGATCATGGGGCGCGTCCCTACAGCCGACGGCAGGGCTTGTCAAGCGGACGTTTAGCCGAACACCCGCCCGGCGTGCATCGGTCAGGTCAGGTGAGCGGCTTCCTCGGCGTCTTCGTCGCCCCAATCCGCGTCCGCAATCGCGGTGTCGATCAGTTCGCCGCGCATCAGCTTGAGCGGCGAATTCCAGTACAGCGCAATGTTGTGGAACGGGTCGGTCAGCACCTTGAACGCCCATACCAGGCCGGTCGTGAGGTCGCGCGTGACGAAGAGCTGGAGCATGCGGGCAAGTCCGCCGCCGATGCCGATCGTGAGCCAGAGCGTGCCGACGTGCCGGATGAAGTCGAGACGCCCGGCCGGCGCATCGAAAAGTCCGAACAGCGTCGGATAGAAGTACAGCGCGATCGGCGCGCTACCCCAGACGAAGAGCAAAACGATCTTGCGGGTCTGGTTGTAGCCGACCTTGACCGCTTCCTTGTATTCGTTGCTGACGTCGTTGACGGCGTCATACCCGTTCGGCTCGAAGAAGAAATGCCCGGTCTGCCGCGTCAGCATCGCAAGCCAACCGACGATGCCGGCGAGGGCCGGGTCTACGAACAGCAGCGCGTAGCAGAAGAGGAAGATCACCGCGCTGAAGAGGTGCAGCGTCTGGTTGACGGTGCTCTGGTGGTAGAAGCGGTAATCGTCGAAGCGCTGCGTGCGCAGCATACCCGAGAGGCTCATCCTTGTTCCTCGCTCGCGTTGAAAGGCGCGGGCAGAGTTAGGCCGAGTCCGTGACCCCTGCGTGAATGCACTATAGTGTCACAATGCGTTCCGCAGGCAGTCTCGCGCATAACGCCGCAACAGTCGAGACGACGAAGCGTGCCAGCACGGCCGATGCGGTCACCGGGACGCGCGTCGCCCGCTCCAGATACCGGTGGTCTCTCGCCATTTCATTGTCCGCCCCCGCAGAAACCATCGCATCGCTGGCGCGTTTGTGATTGAGATACGCGACTTGGTTCGAACCGGACGCACGGCGGCTCAGACCAAGAGGGCGGGACCAACAGACAGTTTGCAGCCTTGTCCGACACGCCTTATCCGATCGACCTCGACAGCATTCGCGGCGCATTTCCACCGGGCGTCGACGCGCCGCAACTGCTGGTCGACTTTGCCGGCTGGCTCGATGGACGTCCCTGGGGCAGCGTCGGCTGCTTCGCTCTGCAAGGCCAGTTCGCAGATCATGCGCCCATCGTCGACGGCAGTCCGTTGCGCGACAGGTTCTCGCTGTTCATGCGATTGTCGGACGGCTCGGCCGTCGGCGGCTGGTATGGCGCCGGTCTCGACCGCGACAATCCGCCGATCGTGGGACTGGGGTCGGAGGGCGATTACGAATTGCTGGCGCCAAGCCTTGATGCTTTGCTCGCCAGGCTGACGTCGCGGCAGTTCGACAGCGCCTGGAGCGATATGCGGCCGCATGAGGATGTCGCGTGTCAGACGGTCGAACTTGCGCAATGGCTCGCCGCGCAGTCGGCTGGCGACAGGACGACCTGTGACGATGGTGCACCGGATCTGCCCGACTTCCGCGGCTTCGTTGAAAAATGGAGCCGCGATCGCGAGGATTATTGGGCCAATCACCGCTTGATGGCCGAGCTCGGCTGGCGCCTGGCCGCGCATCTGCCCAAGAGCAAGAACCCCTGGGACAGGACGCATTTCGAGGTCGCGATCGTCGGCAAGCAGTACGAGGCGCGCGTCCTGTCGCGCGGGCCGCAGCCGTTCGAGCAAGCCGCCTCGATCGAGTCTCTGCTGCGCGATCTGCGCGAGGAGATGCGCCGCGCGCAGCCCGAGCTCGGGTTGTGGTATTCAATGAAATTCGGCCTCTATGCCGACGGCCGCGTCATGCCGAACTTCGAGTACGATGTGCGCCCGACCATCGATGGCGAACCTGCGTTGCTATCCGAAGCGCAAGCCGATCTCGCCCGCGCTCCGCGCCCGGAACGCTGGGTGCCGAAATGGTTGGCGGAAGCCTGAAGCTCGGAATCCCGCGATCCTGCCGCCCAGCCGGCGTGCCCCAAATCTTCTGCTGTCGCTCCATCCTGACCTCGCGGGAACGGCACCTTCGATCCCCCTTGACTTAGAGCGCGCTCGAAGGGGTATCTGTACGTGCGTCAGTACGAGAACGGGCACACATGAAGATCGGCGACCTCGCAAAACGAACCGGCTTGTCGACTCACACGCTGCGTTACTATGAGCGCATCGGGCTGCTGCCATACGCTGACCGGGATCGCTCCGGCCAGCGTGACTTTGACGCATCGATCCTCACATGGATCGCATTCCTCGGTCGACTCAAGACCACGGGAATGCCGATCCGGGACATGTTGCGTTATGCGGCGCTTCGTGATGAAGGCGAAGCCACCGGGCCCGCCCGGCAGCAGATGCTGGAAATCCACCGGGAACAGGTTCGCACGCAGATTGCCGAACTCCAGGAATGCCTGCTCGTCCTTGATACCAAGATCGCCGGCTATGCCGGCGGCGAACAGAGGACGAAGGAAAATGACGCACGCCCAAACACAAGCCGAAAGCCGCTTCGATCGCGGCCAGCGGGCCCTGTCACGCATTGACGGCAGTGCCGGCGAAAAGGTCGTCGCTTCACTCGCCGACATCGCTCCGGATTTCGCGCGATACGTGATCGAGTTTCCGTTCGGCGACATTTACTGCCGCCCGGACCTCGGCCTGCGCGATCGAGAGATCGCGACGATCGCCGCGCTGACGGCGCTCGGAAATGTCGCGCCTCAGCTCAAAGTGCATATCGAGGCGGGGCTGAACGTCGGGCTGTCTCGCGACGAGATCGTGGAGATCATGATGCAGATGGCCGTCTATGCGGGCTTCCCGGCAGCGCTGAACGGGCTGTTCGCAGCCAAGGAGGTGTTCGCCGCGCATGACGGACAGCAGGCGTCGGGAGAAGCGACATGACCAACCTGCTCCAAACTCTCTTTCTGCTCGGCAGCCTGGGCATTGCAGCTTCCCTCACGTGCCTTGCCCCGGCGCCGGTCCGCGCCGAGCACTCGTCGCCGAAGAAATTATGGGACGGTTTCAAGTCGCCGACCGGCATTGCCGTCGGCGCCGACGGAACGGTCTATGTGTCCAACTGGAGCGGCGACACTGTCGAGCGGATGACACCGGATGGCGGTCGATCCGTGTTCGCCACTGCAATTTCGTCACCGGCGGGCCTTGCCATTGGTGCGGACGGCAGCGTCTACATCTCGTCCTACTCTGGCGACTATATCGAGCGCGTCGCACCAGACGGCACCCGCACGCGCGTTGCCAAGGATCTTGCCACGCCGGCCGGTATCGCCCTCAGCCGAAATGGCAGGCTGCTCGTCGCGAACCGGTCTTCAGGCGAGATTCTCAGCATCGATGCCGTCAGCGGCGACCGCAGGGTCGTCGCGCGTTCGCTGTCCTTGCCGGTGGGCGTGGTGGAGATGGCGGACGGCAGTCTGGTCGCCACACAATATGGCGGACGGCTGACGCGCGTTCTTCCGGATGGCAAGACCCAAGAACTTGGCGAGAGCTTCGATCGGCCTGGCGTAGGCATCGTGGCAGACGGCCCCGATGCAGTCCTTGCGATCGACAACGGGGCTGGCGTGGTACGCCGCGTGTCGTTTGGCGGCCTGTCGCGAGTGGTCGTGAACGGCCTCGATGGCAGCGCCGTCGCGCTCGGCCGGATGGCGAATGGTGATCTGCTCGTTGGAACCTGGGGCGTCGGCGCCGTGTATCGCGCAACCCCGTAGTACGGCGCGCGCAGCCTGAACGCGGGCCGGTGGAATGCCGAGACGCGTGGGTCTTGCCCGCGTGCCGCGGCCGGAACGCTGGGGACGAAATGGCTGGTTTGATTGAGCTGTGGCTTCAGCGACGCTAGCGGCTGCGCTTGCGTGCGCCTATTCTCGAGAGGCCGTCATGCCGAGTGTCAACGCGTGGCCGGGACAAGCCCGGCCATGACGTTGTGGCAGCATTGGTGTAGCGAGCGCCGTCAAAACCCCGCGACGCTGCCGTGCAGATCGTACGCGTCCGCGCGCTCGATCTTCGCGGTGACGATCTCGCCGACGCGCAAGGGGCGGCGGCTGGAGAGATAGACTGCACCGTCGATCTCCGGCGCGTCGGCCTTGGAGCGACCCTTGGCGACGGTCGGGCCGACTTCGTCGATGATGATCTGCTGTCGCGTCCCGACCTTGCGCTTCAGCCGGCGTGCCGAGATCTTCTGCTGGCGCGCCATCAGCGCGTTGTAGCGCTCCTGCTTGACCTCTTCCGGCACCGGGTTCTCGATCGCATTCGACGTCGCGCCCGCGACCGGCTCGTATTTGAAGCAGCCGAGCCGGTCGATCTCCGCTTCATCGAGCCAGTCGAGCAGATAGGCGAAGTCGGCATCGGTCTCGCCGGGGAAGCCGACGATGAAGGTCGAGCGCAGGGCGAGATCGGGACATTCCTCGCGCCAGCGCTTGATCCGCGCCAGCGTCTTGTCCTGCGCGGCGGGGCGCTTCATCGCCTTTAGCACTTCGGGGCTCGCATGCTGGAACGGGATGTCGAGATAGGGCAGCACCTTGCCCTCGTTCATCAGCGCAATGACCTCGTCGACATGCGGGTAGGGGTAGACATATTGCAGCCGGACCCAGGCCCCGAGCTCGCCGAGCTCGCGCGCGAGGTCGAGGAATTTGGCGCGAACCTGGCGGTCCTTCCAGGGGCTCTCGGCGTATTTCAGATCGACGCCATAGGCCGAGGTGTCCTGCGAGATCACCAGCAGTTCCTTGACGCCGGCGCCGACCAGGCGCTCGGCCTCGCGCAGCACGTCACTGGCCGGGCGCGAGACCAGATCGCCGCGCAGCTTCGGGATGATGCAGAAGGTGCAGCGGTTGTTGCAGCCTTCGGAGATCTTCAAATAGGCGTAGTGGCGCGGCGTCAGCTTGATCCCCTGCGGCGGCACCAGATCGACATGCGGATTGTGCGCCGGCGGCAGCGCGCGATGCACGGCGTCGAGCACGCTCTCATATTGCTGCGGGCCGGTGATGGAGAGCACGCCGGGATAGGCCTGCTCGATCGCTTCCGGTTCCGCGCCCATGCAGCCTGTCACGATCACCTTGCCGTTCTCGGCCATGGCCTCGCCGATCGCCGAGAGCGATTCCTGCTTGGCGCTGTCAAGAAAGCCGCAGGTGTTGACGATGACGATGTCGGCCCCGTCATGCTTGCGGGCGAGCTCATAGCCCTCCGCGCGCAGGCGCGTGATGATGCGCTCGGAATCCACCAATGCCTTGGGACACCCGAGCGACACGAAGCTGACCTTGGGCGCAGCCGTCTGATCCATATCTGAACTGCCTGATTGACCGGCCTGAGCTAGTCCCAATTGCCCATAATTACAACCCTTTGCAGGGCGTACCGGCATGCTATGGATGAATCACCCGCCGCGAGTGAGCCATGAGCGCCGAACAGTCGCCCAAAATCGTGATCGTCGACGAAAGCCCGATCCGGGCTGCGATCCTGGAGGAGGGATTGCGGGAGGCCGGATTCACGCAGGTCGTCCATATCAGCGAGATGCAGAGCCTGCTCGCCCGTATTTATGCGGTCGACCCCGACATCATCCTGATCGACCTGGAGAACCCCAGCCGCGACGTGCTGGAGGCGATGTTCCAGGTCAGCCGCGCCGTGAAACGTCCGATCGCCATGTTCGTGGACCAGAGCGATTCAGCCTCGATCCAGGCCTCGGTCGAGGCAGGGGTCTCCGCCTATATCGTCGACGGGCTGAAGAAGGAGCGGATCAAGCCGATCCTCGACCTCTGCGTGTCCCGCTTCAACGCCTTCGCCAAGCTCCAGGAGGAGCTGGAGCGGACCAAGTCGCAACTCGAGGACCGCAAGATCATCGAGCGCGCCAAGGGCATTCTGATGAAGGTGAAGGGCCTGACCGAAGACGAGGCCTATGTGCTGCTGCGCTCCACGGCGATGCGCGAGAAGAAGAAAATCGGCGAGATCGCGCAGTCGATCATCACCGCGTCGGAGATGCTGAAATGACCGTTCCCCTCCGCATCGGGTTCATTCCGCTGGTCGATGCCGCGGCGCTGATCGTCGCCGTCGACAAGGGGTTCACCGCAGCCGAAGGGCTCGACGTCGAGCTGGTGCGCGAGGTCTCCTGGTCCAACGTCCGCGACAAGCTCAATATCGGCCTGTTCGACGCCGCGCATCTTCTGGCGCCCGTGGCGATTGCCTCTTCGCTCGGGCTCGGTCACGTCAAGGTGCCGATTGCCGCGCCCTTCAATCTCGGCATCAACGGCAATGCCATCACCGTGTCGCCGGCGCTCCATGCCGCGCTGATGGAGGAGATCGACGGCGATCGGTTTGATCCGATGGCGACCGCGAAGGCGCTGGCGAAGGTCGTTGCCATCAGGCGCAAGGCAGGGGCCGAGCCGCTGACCTTCGGCATGACCTTCCCGTTCTCCACCCACAATTATCAATTGCGGTTCTGGATGGCCGCGGCCGGTGTCGATCCCGACGAGGACGTGCGCCTCGTGGTGCTGCCGCCGCCCTTCATGGTCGACAGCCTCAAGAACGGCCATGTCGATGCGTTCTGCGTCGGCGCGCCATGGAATTCGGTCGCGGTCGATCTCGGCATCGGGCATATCCTGCATTTCGTCTCCGACATCCTGGTCCGTGCGGCGGAGAAGGTGCTGGCAGTCCGCCAGGCCTGGGCCGACAAGAATCCGGATGTGGTCGCAGCATTGGTGCGTGCGGCCGTGAAAGCCGCCGAGTTCATCGAGCATCCCGAGAACCGCACGGAAGCGGCGCAGATCCTGGCCCAGCCGGAGCGGATCGGCGTCGATGCCGAGGTCATCCAGCGCACCCTCACCGGACGCCTCAAGATCTCGCCCGACGGTACCTTCCGTGAAAGCGGTCGCTACCTCCTCGTTGGGCGCGAAGGGGCAGGGCGCCCCGATCCGGTCCAGGCCGCCTGGCTCTATGCCCAGATGGTGCGCTGGGGGCAGACGGCTCTGACCCCGGACGGCGTCAAGACGGCAATGGCGGTGTTCAGGCCCGACCTTTACGACGCAGCCCTGGGCAACAGGGCGCCCATTGAAGCTCCAGCGGCGTTCGGCGCCTTCGCGGGACCCGCCTTCGATCCCGACAACATCCGGGGGCATCTCGAGGCCTTCGAGGTCGGGCGCTGGAAGGTCTGATTCGGGTCTGCTTCGTTTTCGAGCACGTAAGTTGGCTGGCTAATGTTTGGGCTGACTGCTCGAATTTCGGGAGTGTTCTCAGACCGGTATTCCCCGGAGGCGCTTCCTAATCACCTGATATTAAGAGGCTTTTTATTTCGACCGAGCTGGCACGCAACTTGAATGTTGCGGTGCGGCCAGCTTGTCATAGATGCCTGCTGAGCCAAGTCCCACAGCAACGAAGCTGAATGGACCGTCGGGTTGCGAAGCGGGCTCTTGAGCCGGCCGAGTTTCCCGCGGGTCGCACAATTTCCGTCGAAGCCACTTTGGTGGCCGCAGGAGCTTCGTTACCGACCATGAAAATCGAAACGCTCTCAGTCGATTTTACCGACGAGCAGAAACGCTATCTCGAAGGCTTCACGACCGGCTTGCAGATCAGCCGGGTCGGCCGCGGTCTCGGCGCGGGTGCCGGCAAGGCGAATGCCGAGCCGACCGGTCCCGATGCCGTGCACATCAAGGCGCAGGACAAGGTCATCGCGTCGGGCAAGAAGCTCGCCGACCAGGAGAAGTTCAAGCGCGACGAGCATCCCTTCGACGCGTATCCGCGGTTGCGTCAGCAGGCGCTCGACAACGTGCCGCCGAGCCCGGCTGACAATTTCCGCTGGCGCTATTACGGCATCTTCTACGTCGCGCCGACGCAGGACTCCTACATGTGCCGCCTGCGCATTCCGAACGGCATCATGAAGCACTGGCAACTGTCGGGCCTTGCCGATCTCGCCGACGAACTCTGCGGCCCGTACAGCCACGTCACGACGCGCGCCAACCTCCAGCTTCGCGAGATTCCGCCGAAGAATGCCGTGAAGCTGATCGAGGGTATCCAGGACCTCGGCCTGTGCTCGCGCGGCTCCGGCGCCGACAACATCCGCAACGTGACGGGAACGCCGACGGCCGGAATCGATCCGCAGGAAATCATCGACACGCGGCCCTATGCGCGCGAGTGGCACTACCACATCCTCAACGAGCGCTCGCTCTACGGCCTGCCGCGCAAGTTCAACGTCGCCTTCGACGGCGCTGGCAGGATCGCGGTGCTCGAGGAGACCAACGACATCGCCTTCACGGCGTACGAGGTGAAGGACGGGTTCGGCGTCGAGCCCGGCGTCTGGTTCCGCCTCGGTCTCGGCGGCATCACCGGCCACAAGGACTTTGCAAAATATTCCGGCATCATCGTCAAGCCGGAGCAGGCGAGCGCCGTCGCCGACGCCATCGTGCGCGTGTTCATCGACCATGGCGACCGTACCAACCGCAACAAGGCGCGGCTGAAATATGTGCTCGACGCCATGGGCCATGACGGCTTCCTCAAGCTGGTTGAAGAGCGGCTGAAGACGCCGTTCACGCGCGTGCCGGAAGAGGCGTTCGCGCCGCGGCCCGCCGCGGATCGCATGGCGCATGTCGGCGTGCACAAGCAGAAGCAGGAGGGCCTCAACTGGATCGGCGTGTCGCTGACGCTCGGCAAGCTCAGCTCCGATCAGATGCGCGGCCTCGCCAAGGTCGCCCGGGATCTCGGTGACGGCGAGATCCGCCTCACGGTCTGGCAGAACCTGCTGATATCGGGCGTGCGCGACGAAAACGTCGATCTCGCCGTTGCCGCGATCAATAAGATCGGGCTTGCGGTCGAGGCCTCCCACATTCGCGCCGGTCTGATCGCGTGCACCGGCAATGCCGGTTGCCGCTTCGCCGCGGCGAACACCAAGCGCCATGCTGCCGAGATCGGCGACTGGTGCGAGCCGCGCGTCGCGATGGACAAGCCGGTCAATATCCACGTCACCGGCTGTCATCATTCCTGCGCGCAGCACTACATCAGCGACATCGGCTTGATCGGTGCGCGTGTGCCGGTCGGCGAGGAAGACACGGTCGAAGGCTATCACCTCTTCACCGGCGGCGGGTTCGGTCCTGACGCCGATGTCGGCCAGGAAGTCTATCACGATCTCAAGGCCGAGGACGCGCCGAAGACGGTCGAAGCACTGCTCAAGGCCTACATCGCCCATCGCTCATCTCCCGAAGAAACGTTCCTGTCTTTTGCGCGCCGCCATGACGGCGAAACGCTGCGCAAGCTTGCCGATGCACAGGTGTCCGCATGAACCAGATCACCCCTCCGCCCAAGCTCGACATCATTCCGCCCAGCGCACCGTTCTCCGATGCACAGCGCTCCTGGCTGAACGGCTTCTTCGCCGGGCTGCTGTCGCCCGACGTCGCCGCGCCGCTATCGGCGGAGCAGGGCGCTGCCGTCATGCAAGGCGCAGCCGGTGACGGCGACGATGGCGAAGCGCCGTGGCACGATCAGACCATGCCGATTGCCGAGCGGATGAAGCTCGCCGAGGGACGCCCCCTGCGCCGCAAGATGATGGCGGCGATGGCGCAGCAGGACTGCGGCCAGTGCGGCTACAACTGCCACGATTATTCGGAGGCGATCGCAGGCCGCAGCGAGGCACGGCTCAACCTCTGCGTTCCCGGCGGCAAGGAAACCGCGCGGATGCTGAAGTCGCTGTACGAAGAGCTCGACAAGGCCCCAGTGGCCAAATCGGCCGACAAGCCGGACGCGGCGGCGCCGGCCGTGACCGTGACGATCGCAGAGCCGGGCCGCTCGCGCGACAACCCTGTGACCGCAACCTTCCTGTCGCGCCGTCTTCTCAACAAGGGAAAGTCGGAGAAGGAGACCTATCACGTCGAGTTCGATCTCGCCGACAGCAAGCTCGACTACGTCGTCGGCGATTCCTTCGGTGTGTTCGCACGCAACGATGTCGGCCTCGTCGACCAGATCATCGCGCTGCTCGGCGCTTCCCACACGACCAGGGTCAACGGCAAGACGTTGCGCGAGGTGCTGATCGACGACGTGTCGCTGTCGCCGGCACCCGACACGCTGTTCGAGCTGATCTCGTTCATCACCGGCGGCGCGGCACGCGAGAAGGCGCGGGCGCTGGCGCAGGGCGAGGACCCCGACGGCGATGCCGCCACCCTCGACGTGATGGCGGGGCTGCAGAAGTTTTCCGGCACACGGCCGCATCCCGAGGCCTTCGTCGAGGCGCTGGAGCCGCTCCAGCCCCGGCTCTATTCGATCTCGTCCTCGCACAATGCCACGCCCGGAAGGCTGTCGCTGACGGTCGATTCCGTCCGTTACGTCATCGGCAAGCGCAAGCGGCTCGGCGTCGCCTCGACCTTCCTCGGCGAGCGCATCAATGAGGGCGACAAGCTCAAGGTCTATGTGCAGAAGGCGCACGGGTTCGGCCTGCCGCAGGACCCGAAGACGCCTGTTATCATGATCGGTCCCGGCACCGGCATCGCGCCGTTCCGCGCCTTCCTGCTCGACCGCAAGGCGACCGGTGCGCCCGGCAAGAACTGGCTGTTCTTTGGCCATCAGCGCAGCGATTGCGACTTCTTCTACCAGGACGAGCTCAACGCGATGAAGACATCGGGCGTACTCACGCGCCTGTCGCTGGCCTGGTCGCGCGACGGCGAGAGGAAGTTCTACGTGCAGGACCGCATGCGCGAGGTCGGCCGCGAATTGTGGACCTGGCTTGCCGATGGCGCGCATTTCTACATCTGCGGCGACGCCAAGCGCATGGCCAAGGACGTCGAGCGTGCGCTGGTCGACATCGTCGCCCAGTTCGGCGCGCGTTCGACCGACGAAGCCGTCAGTTTTGTCGCCGAGCTGAAGAAGAGCGGCCGCTTCCAGGCGGATGTGTACTGACCGCTGCCGCTCACCGTTATCCGAGCCGGTTCCAACTGGCTCGGATTTGAACGAATAAGATTCTCGGAACCTGGGTCCTAAGAGAATTTACGTCTGCGAGACGGCCGCCTCGGAGGAGGCGCATCGCTATTTTTGCCACCATCTTGCCTCCCGCCGTGGTTGATCCCTCATACTCCCACAAATGGGGCGTTGGAGATCGACCATGCGCGAACTATCGGCGGAAGCCAGGCTGCACTTCTACGCGCGCTCGCTCTCGCGGCAGACCCGGGCGAACGCCCATCATCTGGCGCTCTACAGCGCGTTTGCGGTCATCGCGGCGATCGTGTTCGGCACGCTCTCAGTGCATCCGTTCTGATTTGCCTGTCATTCCGGGGCGGCGAAGCCGAACCCGGAATCTCGAGATTTCTCAGGTGCGCAATTGCGCGCCCTAGTCTGATGCTTCGCATCATCCCGGAATGACGACAGGTCTCATGTCACGCGCTTGAACGGCGCGACCTCGATCCCCGCATCCTTCAGCGCCTGACGCACACCACGCGCGATGTCGACTGCGCCCGGCGTGTCGCCGTGGATGCACACGGTATCCGTGCGCATCTTGATCACCTTGCCGGTCACTGACACCACCGCGCCGTCCTGCACCATGCGCACCACACGGTCGGCGATCGCCTTGGCATCGTGCAGCACCGCGCCGGGCTTCTTGCGCGAGACGAGGTTGCCGTCGTCCTCATAGGCGCGGTCGGCGAAGACCTCGTGCACCATCGGCAGATTGGCCGCTTCGCCGGCCTTCACCAGCTTCGAATTGGCGAGCACGACGAAGATCAGGCTGGGATCGACCGCCTTGATGCCGGCGGCGATCGCCTTCGCGGTCATGTCGTCCTCGCAGGCGACATTGGAGAGCGCACCATGCGCCTTCACATGCGTCACCTTGTGGCCGGCGGCGGTCGCGATCGCCTGCAGCGCGCCGATCTGGTAGGCGACGAGATTCTCGATCTCGGAGGCCTTCAGGCCCGCGATCGGGTGCCGGCCGAAGCCGCGCAGGTCGCGGTAGCCGGGATGCGCGCCGACCGAGACGCCGCGGGCCTTCGCCAGCTCGACCGTCCGCCGCATGATATCAGGATCGCCGGCATGGAAGCCGCAGGCGACGTTGACCGAGCTTGCGAGCTCGATCATCGCGGCGTCGTTGCCCATCTCCCACGCGCCAAAACCCTCGCCGAGGTCGCAATTGAGATCGACTGTCTTCATGGGTGCTCTCCGCCTCTGGTCTTGTTGTCGCTTACGGCTCGGCCGTGACCTGCCAGGTCCCGGCATCGACCGCGCTGACCGCATAGCCCGCCACGTTAGCATCGCTGAGCGCCTCGATGTTGAGCGCGACGGTGTCGGAGGAGCGCAGGCGATCGGGCAGACTGCGGATCAATTGTGCAAACTTGCGCGCCTCGTCCTGCGCTTCGGCCATGCTGACGGCCTTGAAGCGGAATGCGGTTCCCGCCGAGGTCTGGGCGAGGCGGCCGACATCGGCCGTAATCACGGTTGCGATCTTCGGATAACCGCCGGAGGTGCCACGATCCATCATCAGCGCGATCGGCGCACCATTGCCGGGCACCTGGATGCTGCCGTTGACGGTGCCGTCGGAGACGATGTTGTGGCCGTGCAGATGCTTGATGGCGGGACCTTCGAGCCGGTAGCCCATGCGGTCGGAGGTTGCCGAGATCTTCCACTCGCTATCCAGGAACAGCGCCTTGTTGGCGTCGTCGAATTCGTCGTCCTGCGGACCCAGCAGGACCCGGATCGGACCTGTCGCTGGCTTCGGCAATTCGATGCGTAGCTCCGGCGCATCGCTCGCGGCATCGACGGTGAATTCGTCGCCGGCCTGAAGCGGGCGCGGGTAGGGGCTGCCGAGGCCGGCGCGGGCATTCACCGCGAGACTCCCGAACACCTGTTCGCCCTTGATGCCGCCCTCGATCGCAAGATAGGTGAAGGCGCCGCCGCGGGCAAAACCGAGCGTCAGCGTCTCGCCGTCCTTCAGCGTCACCGATGTGTCCATCGCGACCGGGGTTCCGGCGACGTCCGCATTGCGCGGCGCGCCTGATATCGCGACGCGGACGGCGCCGTCGCGGGCAGTGAAGGAGGCGCCGAATGGGCCGATCTCCACGGCCGCCGCGAACGGCTCGTTGCCGACCAGCGTGTTCGCTGCCGCAAGCGACAAGCGGTCCATCGCTCCGCTGACCGTCAAGCCATAGCGCTGCGCGCCGAGACGGCCGCCATCCTGGACGGAGCTCGCAGGCCCGATGCTGGCGACGACGAGCCGGCTCATGCGGCCACCTGCTCGGCGATGATCTCGCCGGCTTCCGCTGCGCGGTCCAGTTCCGCGAACGTCTTGTGGTCGATGGCGAAGAACGTCACGCGATCGCCGGGCTCGGTGAGGAAGGTCGGATTGCGGTGGAGCTGATAGGTTCGCACCGGCGTGCGGCCGAGCAGGTGCCAGCCGCTCGGCGCGGCGAGGCACTGGATCCCGGCCTGGATGCCGCCGATCGAGATCGTGCCGGCCGGCGTCAGCAGCCGCGGATTCTGCCGCCGCGACATGTGCAGGGACTTGTCGAGGCCGCTGAGATAGGACCAGCCCGGCGTGAAGCCGATCATGGCGACCTTGTAGTCGCCGCCCGCATGCCGGGCGATGATGTCGTCGGGCGTGGTGTTGAGCGCCTTCGCGACATCCTCGAGGTCGATGCCATGCTCGCCGCCATAGGCGACGGGAATGCGCCAGCGGCGCGCCTTGGTGACCGGCGGCAGCGGCCGGGTGGCGATCGGGAGGATCTTCTCGCCGAGCGCGTCGAAACCGATCTTTTCGGGGTCGTAGTGCACCAGCAGCGAGCGATAGGTCGGCACGGTCTCGGTGATGCCGTCGATGGGGCTTGCTGCGAGCGCCTTGTCGAGCGCCAGCACGCGCTGGTTGGCGTCCTCGTCGATGGTGCGGCTGAACTCGACCGTGACGGCGCTGTCGCCACTGGGCAGAAGGCGGGGCGGGGGAAGCGTCGCGGCCATTGAGCTGTCGAAGAGCTGTCGAAATCGGACTTTTGGAAGTGCGCGGGCTCGACGTTGAGTTCCGCGTCACCCTGCTTCGCGTAATTGCGCCCGCAAGTCCAATAAATTAATGCAAGGGGAGCCGATAAAGCCTTGTTATCGCGTCGCATAACAGCTCAGCGGCCCTGCGTAATTGGGACCCTCTTGGCCCTTGACGCAAGGGCTGCGGCTCGCAAGATGCGCGCGTTCCTTCCCGCCTATCCGGAGCTCGTTTTCGTCCATGTCGCTGTCCCCCGAAGCCCGCAAGACCCTCGCCGGCATCACCACCGCCACGATCACCACGGTCCTGCTGAAAAAGGGGCTGCGCAATGTGTGGATGCGCGGAGCCCGTCCGCTCCGCCCGGGCCTGCCGCGCCTGGTGGGACCGGCCTTCACGCTGCGCTTCGTGCCGGCGCGCGAGGATCTGGCGACGCCCGAATCCTGGTCGTCGCCGATCTCGACCCGCACCGCGATCGAGGCGATGCCGGAAGGATGCATCGCCGTGGTCGATGCCATGGGCATCACCGATGCCGGCATCTTCGGCGACATCCTGTGTGCGCGCATGGTCAAGCGCGGCGTCACCGCGCTGGTCACCGATGGCGTGGTGCGTGACGTCGAGGGCGTGCTCGGCACCAACCTGCCGGTGTGGTGCGACGGCTATGCCGCGCCGCCTTCCGTTGCGGGCCTCACCTTCGTCGGCTGGGGCGAGCCGATCGGCTGCGGCGGCGTTGCCGTTTTCCCGAACGACATCGTCGTCGCCGACCAGGACGGCTGCGTGCTGATCCCGCAGGCGATGCTCGATCACGTCCTCGCCGAGGGCGTCGAGCAGGAGCGGATGGAGGCCTGGATCGTCAACGAGGTGAACAATGGCGCGGCGCTGCCGGGCCTCTACCCCATGAATGCCGAAACCAAGGCGCGCTACGCCGCGAGCAAGAAGTAACCGGGAAGAAGAGAGGTCATTTCGATGGAGATCACTGTTGCAGGCACGCGGCCGACCCGCCACGCGCCCAAGGAACACTTCACCGGCACTGTCTTGCAGGACCCCGTGATCATGGCGCCAGCGCCGGCACGGCTGAACTGCTCGCGCGTGTCGTTCGAGCCGGGCGCGCGCACCAACTGGCATCACCATCCGCTCGGGCAGACGCTCTACGTCATTTCCGGCGTCGGCCGCATCCAGTCCAAGGGCGGGCCGATCCGCGAGATCCGTCCCGGCGACACCGTCTGGATTCCGCCGGGTGAACTGCACTGGCACGGGGGATCGCCGACCAACGGCATGTGCCACATCGCCATGCAGGAGGCGCTCGACGGCGTCTACTCGACCTGGCTGGAGCCGGTTACCGACGCGGAGTACGGCGCCGCGATAGGCTAACGCTCCCGTGTCCCGGACCAGACGCATCGCCCTGAGGCGATGCGTCGCCGATCCGGGACCCGGAATCTTCCGAGCGATCGAACTGCTGGGTCCCGGCCCTGGGCGACAACGCCGTTAGCGCGTTGACGCGCGTCTTCGACGCGCCATGACGCCGCTGCTTGTCCGGGACACCGCAACTTACATCCGCTCTGCCGTCCATGTTCCCGTGCACATCGCACCGCGCCAGGTGCCGGAGCCCGAGCTGCCGCTGAGCCGGCCGAAGCCGACGGCGCGCTTGATGCCGGTGCTCAAGGTGACGTTGATGCTGCCGGCATCGGCAACGCGCCCGGACGCGTTCACCGCGGCGCTGCTCGAGGCGATCTGACCGTTGTTGATGCCGATCGCGACGGTTGCGCCGTTGCCGCAGGTTTCGCTCGACGACGAGATGCGGACATTCCATGTGCCGTCGAAAGTGCTTGTCGCAGCATCAGCCTGCGCGAGCGGGAAGGCGATGGCGACGAGGGAAGCGAAGAGACCTTTGCGAAAGCCGTTCATGACACGCCCCTGTGGGTGACCATGCGGGGACCGTGGCACGGGCGTGGAACCGGCGATGTGAGGGCTGTCACGTGCCCAAGGGGCTCTGTGAGCCGACGCACGTCGCGATGATGTCTCGGAACAAAAGCAAAGAGGCCCGGATCACGGGCCCCTTGTCTCCGTCAGGATGTCGAGTTCAGTTCACGCGTGTCCAGGTCTGGCCGCCGCAGAACATGCCGCCGAAGGCGCAGCCCTGCACGCGCAGCCGGTCGGTGCCTTTCATCGCGATCGTGGAATCGTAGGTCGAGCCGGAGTTCGGATCGAGGATGCGGCCGGACCATTTCTGGTCCTTGCCGGGCTTCATGTTGATCAGAACCTGCTCGCCGTTCTGGTTCGACTTGCTGTCGACCGAATAGCCGCAGAGATTGCTGCCGCATTGCTCGATGCGGACCTTGCCTTCCTTCTCCTCGGTGAGCCAGATGCCGAGCGGCGAACTGAGATCGCGCGTGGGCGCCGCTGCAGGAGCAGGCGGCGCGACGGCAGCCGCCTGAACTGGCGCGGTTGCCGGGGGCGGAGCGGGCGGCGCCGGAGGGGCCGCAGTCACGGCCGGGACCGGCGGCGGTGTCACGGCGGGAGCTGCCTGCTGTGTGGCCGGTGCAGGCGCGGGAGGCGGCGCGGGCGGCGGCAGCACGGCGGTCTCGGCCGGCGCATTGCTGGCGGTTGCCGCCGGAGGCGGAGCAGGCGGTGCTGCTGCGGCGGCGGGTGCAGCAGGCACAGGTGCCAGCGCAGCCGCGGGCGGTGGGGCGACGGGAGCGGGGGCGGGAGCTGGCGCGGCCGGCGTTTGCGGCTCGACCGTGGCCTGCTGCGGCGCTTGCTGGCCCGGGGCCGTCTCGTTCTTCTTGGCCTTCTTGGGCTTGCCCTGGCCGGTGTTGTCATAGACGCCGGGGATCTGCACCGTGCCGCGGTCGGGATCGATGCGGATGGTGCGCCCGCCATATTCGAAAGTGTACTGCGCCTGTGCGGCGGTGCTCGCCAAAAGGAATGCGGCCGTGGCCAACAGCATCCTCATTTCCGTCTCCTGAACAGATGGTCCCCGGACCAACGCTTACGCGCCGGTTCGCTCGCAAAAAGTGATCTAGATCACTGTCGTTGGTATGAGTCGTCTTCCGGTGGTTCCGGGTTCAATAGGCCCGGAGCCGGTCCAAACTTTGGCCAAGGCAAGCGACAGGAGGACGCGGCAAGAACGCCTAGTCGAACCAGGCGGCGTAGATAATTTGTAGCTGCCGTCTTCTATGGAAATGTGCTGCCATTGGTCGACGAAGGCTTTCAGTGCCATGTCGCGCTGGAGCCAATCAATCTTGACGCCGAGCGTCTTGCCGAGGGACTGCGCCATGTCACCAGCAACGCCTCGGCCAAAGCCGTCCATAACTGAACGATCATCTCTTTTCCACCCATGCCCGAGCTGTCATTGTGCAGCCCTTGAGCGGTGGATTTGGACCAGATGCCACCCGGTGGTGCGGCAGAATTGAAGGGAATCCTTGAGGTGACGATCTCGATGTACGAGGCCTCAGTCGGCCTCTTCGTGCCCTATTTGCGCAACCTGTCCGCGCTGCTCGACAAGGGCGTCGCCTATGCGGAGGCCCGCAAGTTCAACCCGACGGTTCTGCTCGGCATGCGCCTTGCGCCGAACATGTACGATCTGGCGCAGCAGGTCGGCGAAGCCTGCCGTCACGCGGTGGTCGCGCCGGCCTTGCTGGCGCAGTGCGAGCCGGTGGCGCTGCCGGCACTGGAGCACGACATGGCCGGTCTTCAGGCGCGCATCGCAACGTCCATCGAGTTCATCGAAAGCCTGTCGCGCGCGGAGATCGATGCGGCTGCGGAACGGAATGTCTTCTTCAGGTTGAAGAACGGGACCGAGCTGCCCTTCACCGGACGGACGCTGCTGCTGACGTTCAGCGTCCCGCAGTTTTTCTTTCACGTCACCACGGCCTACGACCTGTTGCGGCACGCCGGCGTCGAGCTGGTGAAGAAGGATTATCTCGGGCGGCGGTAGAGCTTACGCTTCGCCCTTGCGCTCGTAGTCGGCGAGCGAGCTTCGGCCGGCGATCTCGCTGCGCAGCTCTTCGAAGCGACGCTGTGACTCGTCCTCCCGCTCGTCAACGAAGCGCACGGCGGCCTCGCTCGTCATCGGACCGCTGACCACGGGGGCGGATTGCTCGCCGATGGTCTCATGGACGTAGAACTGGCCGTCATCGCCGCGATGGACCGTCCATTTGAGGCGGATCGCGACCATCGGGCCGGGGCCAACCTTGCTGTAGCCGTCCGCATCGGTGTGCTCCGGCACCAGCGGCTGCTCATCGACCATTGGATGCTCGTCGACCGCATGATGTTCTTCGGCGGACGGCTCCTCACCGACGACGACCATCTCGGTCTCCCGGATGGTCTCGGTCTCGCGAATGACGAGGACGGGCTCGGGGTGCTCCAAGATGCTGGCGATGGTCGCCAGCGCGTGGTCAGTCGGGTCGATCTCTGACAAGGGTTCATCCTCCAGCTCGATGCGGCCGGCCAGTCTGTCCCGCGGCCGCCGCAGCCGGCCTTATTACGCGCGGTTGATTAAGGCTGAGTTGGGGCTCGATCTGCACCAAAATGGGACGCTTTCTGGCGTCCCGGAGGCGGGCGCATCCGTCGCCCGCCGGGAAGTTCGGCTCAGCCCAGCACGTCCTGATTGATGACGTTCTGCCGGATGGGATCGCCATCCAGCACACTCAGGATGTTGCGCGCGGTCTGCTCGCTCATGCGTTGGACGGCTTCGACCGTAACGCCGGCGACATGCGGGGCGACGATGACGTTGGGGAGCGCGAACAGCGCGTTGCTGACCGGCGGCGGCTCCACCTCGAACACGTCGATGCCGGCGCCGGCGAGCTTGCCGGAGACTAGGGCGTCGTAGAGCGCCGCTTCCTTTACGATGCCGCCGCGCGCGGTGTTGATGAGGTAGGATCTCGGCCTCATCCGCCCGATCCGCGCCGCGTCGAACAGGCCGACCGTCTCCGGCGTCTTCGGGCAGTGGATCGTGACGAAATCGGCGTTGGGCAGCGCGGCGTCGAGGTCGGTGACGGGTTCGCAGCCGGCGGCCTTGATCTCGGCAGCTCCCTTGAAGGGATCGTAGACCTGCACCTTCATTTCCATCGCCAGGCAGCGCTTGGCGGTGCGACTGCCGATGCGGCCGAAGCCGATGATCAGCACGGTCTTGCCGTAGAGATCGAAAGGCAGCATGCCGAGCCGGTCGGCCCATTTGCCGTCCCTGACACAGGCGTGCATCTCCTGCGCGCGCTTGGCCAGCGTCAGCATCATGAACAGCGCCGCTTCCGCGACCGAGGGCGAGTTCGCGCTGCCGGCGACCATGAGCGGCACCTTGCGGCGGGAGAGGGCGGGCACGTCGACGGCGTCGTAGCCGACGCCGATCCGGGTCACCACCTTCATGTCCCTGGCTGCTTCGAGCTCGGTCTCGCCGAAGGCGGTGGCGCCGAGCGCCACGCCGTGGACGGGGGCGTGGCTCTTCAACAAGGCCTCGAAATCCTTCGCCGAGATCAGGTTCGGAAACTCGACGAGCTCGATATCGTCCCGCTGGGTGAGGAGGGCGCGTGCCCCTTGCGACAAAGTTTGTGTAACGAAAATCTTCTTCTTGTTGGTCGCCATCGTCCCCTGCCTGCGCGAGTTTCTTGTCCGGCCGTCACAACACGACGCCGGTTGCCTCGTTTAGCAGGTGCATATTGTTGAGGTCCATCGCCAAACGCATGGGTGCCCCGTCCTTGGCGCCGGCATTGGGATTGACGCGGCCGCAGATCGGCGTGCCTTCGAGCCCGAAATAGACCAGCGTCTCCATCCCCATCGGTTCGGTGACGTCGAGCACGGTGTCGAAGGTCTCGACGCCGGGCTCCAGATGCGCGTGCGACTCGGTGAGATGCTCAGGCCGGATGCCGAGCAGCAGCTTGTCCGTGCGCGACAGCGCGTTGTAACGCGCCGCGCGGGCCGGCGGCAGCGGGAAAGCGATGCGGTCGGTGAGGCGGATCTGAAGCGTGCCGCCGACATCCTCGAGCCGGCACGGGATGAAGTTCATCGCCGGCGAGCCGATGAAGCCCGCGACGAAGCGCGTCGCGGGCTTGTGGTAGAGCTCGTTCGGCGTGCCGATCTGCTCGATCCGGCCCTTGTTCATGACCACGACACGGTCGGCCAGCGTCATCGCCTCGACCTGATCGTGGGTGACGTAGACGGTGGTGGTACGCACCTTCTGGTGCACCTTCTTGATCTCTATCCGCATCTGCACGCGAAGCTTGGCGTCGAGGTTGGACAGCGGCTCGTCGAACAGGAAGACCTTTGGATTGCGCACGATGGCCCGGCCCATCGCGACGCGCTGGCGCTGGCCGCCGGAGAGCTGCTTCGGCTTGCGGTCGATCAGGTCGGTGATGTCGAGGAGGCGGGCGGCCTCCGTCACCCGCGCCTTGATCTCGGCCTTGGGGTAGTGCTTCAGGCGCAGCCCGAACGACATGTTCTCGGCGACCGTCATGTGTGGATAGAGCGCGTAGTTCTGGAACACCATCGCGATGTCGCGGTCCTTTGGCGGCACGTCGTTGACGACGTCGCCGCCGATCATGATGTCGCCGTCGCTGATATCCTCGAGGCCTGCGATCATGCGCAGCGTGGTCGACTTGCCGCAGCCGGAGGGACCGACCAGCACGATGAACTCATGGTCGGCGATGTCGAGGTCGATGCCGCGCACGGCTTCGACATCGTCGTAACGCTTAACTACCTTCCGCAAAGCAACCTCAGCCATGAGACATCAACCCTTTGTCGCGCCGGCGGTCAGGCCGGCAATGTAGTAGTCCATCAGGAAGGCGTAGATGATCAGCGGCGGCGCAGCGCCGAGCAGCGCGCCGGTCATGATCTGCCCCCAGTTGAAGACATCGCCCTTGATCAGCGTGGTGGTGATGCCGACCGGCAGCACGAGTTGGTCCACCGACGTCGTGAACACCAGGGGATAGAGGAACTGCGCCCAGGACACCGTGAAGGCGAAGATGGTCGCGGCGATCAGCCCCGGCAGCGCGACGGGAATGAAGATCCGCGTCAGGGTCTGCAGCCAGGAGGCGCCGTCGATGAGGGCGGCCTCGTCCAGCTCCTTCGGGATGGAGGCGAAATAGCCGATCATGATCCAGGTGCAGAACGGCACGGTCAGGGTCGGATAGATGAACAGCAGCACATACCATCGGTTGAGCAGCGTGATCCCGGTCAGGTCCTGGACCACCGCGAGCATCTTGAACAGCGGAATGAACAGCAGGCTGTCGGGGACCAGATAGGTGAGAAACACCCCGGTCGCGAGCGTCGTCGAGCCCCAGAACTTCATCCTCGCCAGCGCAAACGCCGCGGGAATGCTGATCAGCATGGTGACCATCACGACCACGATGGAAACGATGGCGGAATTCCAGAAGAAGCGCAGAAACTGGTTCGAGGTCAGAAGCTCGACGTAGTTCGACAGGGTGGGATGAAACACCCACCAGGGATTGGTCGCCGCCGAGATCTCCGCGCTGCTCTTGAGCGAGGTGATCAGCATGTAGATCGGCGGAGTGAGCGAGAATATCGCGAACAGCACCAGGAAGAAGTAGGACCAGCGCAGCGCCCAGGTGCGATCCCGGCTCATGCTCCGGTATTTGACCTTGCGCGTGGGACCGCCTTTGTCGATTGCGAGCGTGCTCATCAGGCTTCGTTCCCACGTTTGCTGACATCGCGCAGAATGAAGATCGCCGCGACTGCGAGGATCGGCACCATGAACAGCGAGACGCAGGCGCCGAGCGGAATGTCGCTGCTCTGGATTCCGACCTGGAATGCCCAGGTGGCGAATATATGCGTGGAGTCCAGCGGGCCGCCGGACGTCAGGATGCGCACGATGTCGAAATTGGCGAAGGTCACGATCAACGAGAACAGCGTCGTGATGGCGATGATGTTGCGCATCATCGGCAGCGTGACGTACCAGATCCGCTGCCACCAATTGGCGCCGTCGATGGCGGCCGCCTCGTAGAGCTGGTCCGGCACCGATTTCAGCGCCGCCAGGTACATGATCATGAAGAACGGTGCGCCGTACCAGACGTTGACGAGGATCACCGAGAAACGCGCCCAGAAGGTATCGCCAAGCCAGGGGATCGGGCCGATGCCGAAGAAGGACAGCGTGTAGTTGAAGGCGCTATAGGAGGGGTCGAACAGCCACAGCCAGGCCAGCGTGCTCATGGCGGGCGGGATCACCCAGGGCACCAGCAGCATGCCGCGCCATTTGCGCTGGCCCTTGGCCGGCAGGTTGTGGACGAAGTGAGCGACGATGAAGCCCAGCAACGCCTTGAAGAACACCGCGGTGATGGCGAAGATGCAGGACTGCCTCACGACCATCCAGAACGTGTCGCGCTTGAACAGGAAAGTGAAGTTGCTCAGGCCGACGAACTTCTGCATCGACTTGTTCAGCGTCGCGAGATGCGCGGAGTAGATGGCTGGATAGAGCACCAGCAGCGCGATCAGGAGAATCAGCGGAAGCGTCAGGAAGAACGCCACCGTCGACTTCCGCCTGAGCGCGTTGTGTAAGCTGGTGCGTTTGCGCGGGTTCGCGGCGCGGACGGAGCGACCCTGCTCAACGACGACATCGGCCATGGTCAAACTTTCTTACGGAAGATTCAACGGGGAAGCCGGCCGCATCGACCGGCTTCCCCCGACAAGGTGACGGGCGGAATCATCGGCGGCTTACACCCAAGCACGTGAGCCGCCGTGGCGCACAGGCATCAGCTCCGCATGAAGCCTTCGCACTCGCCTTCGGCCCAGGCGAGCGCCTGCTCCATCGTCTCGCCCCTCGCATAACGCAGCGCCAACTTGGTCAACGTCGCCTGGGAGTAGATCTGCTGCGCGATCTTCGGCGGCGCCGGCGATGCCGCGATCGACATCGTCTGGCTGTGGTGCGGATCCGGATAGTGATAGAGCGTGCCCTTCGGCGGGCCTTCCTCGGCCCAGGTCTTCAGCTTCGTCAAGTTCGCGAAAGACGGAAGGTCGTAGCCGCCGCTCGCAGCGACGAATTTCTCAATCGAGGACGGCTGCGAAAGGTGGGCGAGCAGGCTCTTGGCGGCTTGCTTGTTCTTGCCGAAGGCCCATACGCCCCAGAAGTACGGCAGGAAGGGTGCGAAGCGGCCCTTCGGACCGGCCGGCATGCCGTGGGTCCAGCATTGCTCCGCAACCTGCGGGGCATCGCGCTTGGCCACCGCCCAGGCGCTCGGCGGATTCAGGATGAGCGCACCACGGCCCGAGATCAGCCATTTGTTGTTGGACGCATCGTCCCAGGACGCTGCGTCAGGCGGCAGGACGGCAATCAACTTCTTGTAGAACTCGAGCGCCTGCCGGACCGCGTCCGTCTTCACCGTGACATCGCCCTTGGCATTGACGAGCTCGGCGCCGAACGACTGGAAGATCGCGCCGGCCGTGTCGACGCTGTCGGTGGTCTCGCCGAGGCCGATGCCAAACGCAAAGCCGGCCTTCTGACAGGCCTCCGCCGCCTTCAGGAAGGTCTCCATGGTCCAGTTGTCCGCCTTGGGCGCGGCACCGGCCGGATACATCTCCTGCACGTCGATACCGGCATGCTTCTTCATCAGGTCAATGCGGGAGCAGGGCCCCTTGATCTGGCTGCCGACGGTCGCGGGCACGGCAAGCCATTTGCCGCCGGCCTGGCCCAGATACTTGACGGTGCCGTTGACGTCGCCGTTCTGCTTGATGATCGGCTCCATGATGTCATTGACCGGCTCGAGCTGGTCGGCATAGGCGTGCGGCCACCAGGTCGGCATCTGGAGAATATCGTGACCGGATTTCGCCTGCGCCTCGGCGGCGACCGTCAGTTCGAGCTTCTTGTTGTTGCTGGTGATGTAGTCGATGGAGACTTCGACCTTCTCCTTCGCCGCCCATTCGTTGACGAGGTCGGTGGAGGCCTTGTTGGCGCCCGGCACCCAATGGTCCCAGAAGCCGATCGAGAGCTTTCCGGCGGCATAAGCGCCCCGGACATAGGGCGCGGTGATCAGCGCCGCGGAGGACATTGCAGTGGCAGCCACAAATTGACGTCGCGTCAGTGTCTTGCGTGACATCTCGTTTCCTCGCTTGGGTGTTGTTGTTGGAGTTTCCTCAGACAGACTTCTTTATTGAGTTCTTGCTGTTGGCTTTTCTTGTTGGTGCCGTCGGCCCGCGTGAGCAATTCACGCAAGCCGCAGCAAATTGGTAGCGCGATCAGATCATGATTGATCGCATCTGTCGAGGAAGCCGAACGGCTCCGCGTCTAAAACTAACGTTGTGTCCGGAAGCGTCGTGACGCATGTCGAGGCGACGCGTCGCAGGCGCACGGCGCCCGTTGTTTTTGCGACGCACACTTCGCGGCGAGCTGTTCGGAACGATCCGTTGCGCATTTACGCCGCAGTTTCGAATAAGCCTGCATAACCGCTTCGCGTGAAAGACTTTTCCGGCGTGGACAGCAATCGGCTGCGTCTGGACCTCGAAGCGGCGGAAACGATAGAGTTGAAGCTGGCGGGGCTCCCGCACGATAGGCCAGTCAGATCGACGATGGAGACGAGAATGATCAATCCGGCACTGCCAGCGCGGCTTTGCGTGCGGCGATGGTTCGCGCTGGGGTCTGTGCTCGCGCTGTTGCTCGGTGCCGCCGCGGTGGCGAATGCTCAAGGTTTGGTCAAAGGCGTTCAGGAAGGCGCGGCGGCCGGGAACAAGGCGGCCGGTCCGGTCGGTGGCGTGCTCGGCGGCGCGATCGGCGGCGTGGTCGGCGTCTTCACCGGCGTGCTCGGTGTCGGCAACAACAATCAGCCGCCCGCCACCAAGGACTCCGCCAAGGACGCCAAGCAGCAGGGGGCGGCCAAGGACAAGGATGCCAAGAGCACCAAGGCGAGCAAGGGCGCCAAGGCGAGCAAGGAGGCCAAGAACGCGCCGCAGGACAGCAAGGGCAGCAAAGACAATAAGGATGTCACGGTCCTCACCCAGACCGGCGCCCCGCAGCTCACCGCCGAGCAGATCGTCGCCAACAGCGATTCCTACATCGAGCGGATCAAGACCCAGCTGAATCTCACGCCGGATCAGGAGAAGCACTGGTACGGCTTCTCGAGCGCGATGCACTATCTCGGGCATAATGGTGCAGAGCGGCTCAACCTGCGGGTTGCGCGGGCCAAGCGGGATCCACCCGATGACATCATCGAGCAGATGCGCAACGAGGCCCAATTCCTGATCGATCGCGCCGCCGACCAGCGCAACGTGGCCGACGCCGCCGAACCGCTCTATTCGAGCCTCGACGACAAGCAGAAGCAGGTCTTCATTCAGGAGATGGTGCGCCTCAGCCACGAGCGCGGATTGGATTGATCAAGTTGAATCGGCTCGCTCGCGTCTGAATTAACGGCGTCCGCCACGAATTCGTGAATCCTCTCCGCAATTCGGTTATGGTTAGCTTCGTAGGGCTGACTGCGGGGGTGATATGGCGGACGGACTCTCCGTTTTCCTGGTCGAAGACGAGGCGTTGATCCGGATGATGATCGCCGACATGGTGGAGGAACTCGGCCACCGCGTCGTCGCGGAGGCGGACAATGTGCGCGACGCCAGCGCCTTTGCAATGACCGCGCAATACGATATGGCCATCCTCGATATCAATCTCATGGGCGTCTACGTCGATCCCGTCGCCGACCTGATCGAACGTCGCGGAAAGCCGTTCTTCTTCGCCACAGGCTACGGGCCGGAACTGCTGCCGTCCCTGCTTCGGCGCAGGCCGATCCTGCGCAAGCCGATCGCAATGGATCAGCTCAAGGCGATGATCGATTCGATGTTTCCCGAGCCGTCAGCCAAAATCCCAAGCTGACCGATCACGCTCGAGGCGCACGGCCGGAGAGCGATTCAACCGGCTCAGTTGCGACCGTTCCTCAGCACCCTGGCAATGGTGTGGGCGGTCATGGCCGCGCGGTCCGACGCGCGCTGGACAGCCAGCCGGTCGCGCGCCTTTTCCTCGATCAGGAGTTCGATCAGGGCCAACCGCTTGTCTTCATTGTCCGCTTCGCTCAGCAGACGGTGATAGCGGTGATAGTCGAAACCCAAATCCTGCTTACGCATGTCACGCCCCGCAACTACGCCGCGCACGCTTGAATTGTTTCTCATCTGAAACATGCACGCAAGCACGTTCCCGCCTGGAACCGGGCGCGTGCTGAATCATCTGTGAATTACTGGAACCCGCGAGCGGCGGGGAGCAATCAACCTCAGTCCGCAGTGTGGTCGGCAAACATCTTCAGGCCGACGAAGCTCGCATCGGGCTTGATCACGAGCCTGGTCGGGATGTTGCGAAGATAGTCCTGGAAGCGTCCCTTCGCTTCAAAGCGTGCCCGGAACGCCGAGGCCGCAAGGAACTCGCGAAAGCGCGGCACGATTCCGCCGGCGATATAGACGCCGCCGCGGGCGCCGAAAGTCACCGCGAGATTTCCGGCTACGGAGCCGAGGGTGGCGCAAAACATCTCCAGCGTCGCGCGGCTGACGGGACAGCTGCCGTCCAGCGCGGCCTTGGTGATGGCGGCGGCATCGCGGTGCGGCACCTGGACGCCGTCGATCTCGGCCAACGCTTCGTAGAGGTTCTGCAGTCCGGAACCCGAAAGTGCGCCACGCTCGATGGAGACATGGCCGAGGCGCCGGCGCAAGCAGGCAATCACGCGTTCCTCGCGCTCGCTCTCCGCCGGCAGGGTCGCGTGTCCGGCCTCAGTGACGACGGCCAGTCGCGAACCATGGCGTTCGATCAGACAGGAGACACCAAAACCAGTTCCGGGCCCGACGACCAGCAACGGCTCTCCGGGCAAGCCATCGTCTCCGCCGAGCGGGATCAGGTCGGCAGGCTGCAAGGCGGGCAGGGACCAGGCCACCACCTCGAAGTCGTTCAGCACATGGACGCTGTCGAAGCCGAGCGCGGGCTGCAGCTCGTTGCCGTCGATGATCCAGGGGCTGTTGGTCATGACGCAGCGGTTGTTGGTGACAGGACCCGCCACGGCAAGCACCGCTCTTTGGGGCTGCTCGCCGCCTGACCGGCGCGCCAGGACATCCGCGATGGCTTCCCGTACGGTCGGGAAGTCGGCGACCTTCACGTAATCGATCGGTCCGGTCTGATCGTTCCGGCTCAGCGCGAAGCGCGCATTGGTGCCGCCGATATCGGCGAGAAGAATTGTTCCTGTCTTGCCGATGCCCATGGCCCTGCGGCTTCCGCGGCCTTGCCGGCCCTCGGGAACCTTTGCCTCCGTTCCTGATCCGATCCGCAAGCGCGGATGGTTCGAGAATCCTCGCTTGGTTGTTCCTAGTCAACACGGATAAGGTCAAACCGTTGCATTCTGGACAAATCGTGGCCGTCAGCGGTATCGCCGCCCGCGGTCGGTAGTTGCTAAGCTGCGCCGGAAGATCGACATTGGGAGGAAGCATCCGGCGCCTGACGCCGGGCGGATGGATTGGGGCCTTGAAATGAAGATTTCCGATCGCGACGTGCTGCTGGTGATCGACGTGCAGAACGACTTCTGCACCGGCGGGGCACTCGCCGTTCCCAGTGGCGAGAAGGTCGTCCCCACCATCAATCGGATCGCCCAGAAATTCGCCAATGTGGTGCTGACCCAGGACTGGCATCCGAGCGACCACGTCTCGTTCGCGTCGAACCATGCGGGCAAGGAGCCGTTCCAGGCCATCGAGCTCGACTACGGCATGCAGGTGCTATGGCCGGCGCATTGCGTGCAAGGCACGGCGGGCGCTGAATTTCATCGCGATCTCGACGTGACGCGGGCAAGCCTCGTGGTGCGCAAGGGCTTTCGCCGTGGCATCGATTCCTATTCGGCGCTGTTCGAGAACGACCATCGGACGCCGACCGGACTGCTTGGTTATTTGCGCGAACGCGAACTGAAGACCGTCTTCGTCGCCGGTCTGGCGCTGGACTTCTGCGTCCGCTTCTCGGCGGAGGATGCGCGAAAGGCGGGGTTGGAGGTGGCCGTCATCGAGGATGCCTGCCGCGGCATCGATCTCGACGGCTCGGTGGCCGTGGCCCATCAGAGTTTCAGGGACCTCGGCATCGCTGTCGTCAGCCTCGAGGCGTTCCTGTGAGGATATCGAGGTAGTCATGGTGGAGAAGACCGCCAAACAGCCACGTGGACCAGGGCATGCTCCTGATGATCCACGACTGTGGCCGTTTGCGGCGGCGCAGCTTGCCATGGATGCCTGCTTCTGGTGGCTGGAGCGCGGCCCCGCGGAGCAGGGTGAGAGCAATCTGGCATGGACGACACCGAACAGTGTTGCGTTGGAGCTCGCAACGATGCAGCTGCGCGATTGCTCGCAGACCCGGTCCGGCCAGCCGGCGCTGGTCTGCGCCCCCTATGCGCTGCATCGGGCCCTGATCGCCGATTTCGCGCCAGGCCATAGCGTCGTGCGATCGCTGCAAGAGGGCGGTGTCGACCGGATCTATGTCACCGACTGGCGGTCGGCCACTCCGAGCATGCGCTATCTCTCGATCGACAGCTATCTCGGCGATCTGAACGTCGCTATCGACGAGATCGGCGCGCCGGTCGATCTCGTCGGCCTTTGCCAGGGCGGATGGCTGTCGCTGCTCTACGCGGCGCGCTTTCCGGCCAAGGTGCGGCGGCTGGTGCTGGTCGGTGCTCCCGTGGACTTGTCGATTGATTCTTCGCTATCCCGGCTCGCCCGCAACGCGCCCGAGTTGGTCTACGACCAGCTCGTCGCGCGCGGCGGCGGCAATGTCAGCGGCGAGGAGATGCTGCGCTTGTGGTCCAAAGCGCCGAACCGCGACGACATCGTAGCTGCATTGCAGAGGGATCTCTCGGACGAGGAGGGTACGGCACTGCTCGCGCGCTTCGACCGCTGGAACGCCGAGACGCTCAATCTGCCGGGCACGTATTATCTCGAGATCGTCAACAGGATTTTTCGGGAGAACCGGATTGCCGCGGGCACTTTCGTTGCGCTCGGCCGCACGGTTGATCTGAAGGACATCAAGGTACCCGTGTTCCTGCTGGCTGGGCTCGACGATGACGTCGTGCCGGCTGCGCAGGCGCTCGCCACTGCCGGCCTCCTCGGCACTCCGCCGGCCTTCATTGCGGCGGCGTCCGAGCCCAGCAACCATCTCGGCCTGTTCATGGGCGCGCGCACCCACGCGCATGCCTGGCCCCGGATCGCCGAGTGGCTGCGCGACGATCTGTCGTGCGTGCTGGCCCGTCGCGCCTGAGCTTGCCGGCGCTGGGCAGGCCGCCCTGCAAATCCGTTATGCATGACGGCGGATGGCTCGCACGGAACCCGGTCGATGGGCTACATATGGTCGGGAGCTGGCGGCTTCGGCAGCGATGAGATTTGAGGGTACTGCGCTCGATGACTTTTCACTCGATTTACGCTCACGGATTTGCGCGCGTGGCGGCCTGTGTCACTATCTCTCATGTCGCCGATCCCACGGCCAACGCGAAGGCTGTCCTGGCGGCGGCCGACGCGTGCCACGAGCAGTCGGCGGCGGTCGCCGTCTTTCCCGAGTTGTGCCTGTCCGGCTATGCGATCGAAGACCTGGTGAAGCAGGATCCGCTGCTCGACGCGGTCGAGCGCGGGCTGGCCGCGATCGTTGAGGCCTCCGCGGGGCTGATGACGGTCCTGATCGTCGGGGCGCCGCTGCGCTTTGGTCATCGCATCTACAACTGCGCCGTCGTCATTCATCGCGGCAACGTCCTCGGCGTGGTGCCGAAATCCTACCTGCCGACCTATCGCGAGTTCTATGAGGGACGGCATTTCGCCTCCGGCGCCGGCATCGTCGGCGAGACGATCGCCTTCGGCGGCCTGCACGCACCGTTCGGCGTGGATCTGCTGTTCGCCGCCGAGGACGTTCCGGGCCTCACCATCGGTGTCGAGATCTGCGAGGACATGTGGATCCCGGTGACACCGGCTTCGGAGCTCGCGCTCGCGGGTGCGAGTGTTCTGATCAATCTTTCGGGGAGCCCGATCACGATCGGCCGGGCACGCTCGCGCGCGCTGCTGTGCCAATCGACGTCGGCGCGCTGTCTCGCGGCTTACGTCTATGCGGCCGCCGGCGCAGGGGAATCGACCACCGATCTCGCCTGGGACGGCCAGACCTCGATCTACGAGGACGGGGTGCTGCTGGCCGAGGGCGAGCGGTTTCGCCAGGGCGGCCAGATCACGCTGGCCGATGTCGACCTCGACCTGCTCAGGCAGGAACGCGCGCTGATGGGAACGTTCGACGACAACCGGCGGCAGCGTGAGGCCTTTTACCGCAAAGTGACATTCGCGCTGAAGCCGCCGGCCGCTGACATCGGTTTCCTGCGCAAGGTCGAGCGCTTTCCGTTCGTGCCGAGCGACGAGAGCCTGCTCGAGCAGGATTGCTACGAGGCCTACAACATCCAGGTCGCCGGGCTCGTGCAGCGCATGCGCGCGACCGGCACCAAGCGCGTCGTGATCGGCGTATCCGGTGGCCTCGATTCAACCCATGCATTGATCGTCGCCGCCAAGGCGGTCGACCTGCTCGGCCTGCCGCGCGAAAACATCCTGGCCTACACCATGCCGGGCTTTGCCACCGGCAGCGAGAGCAAGTCCCATGCGCTGGCGCTGATGCAGGCGTTGCGGACGAGCTGGCAGGAGCTCGACATCCGCACCACTGCAACCCAGATGCTGAAGGACATCGGCCATCCCTTCGGCAAGGGCGAGAAGGTCTACGACGTGACCTTCGAGAACGTGCAGGCCGGCCTTCGCACGGATTATCTGTTCCGGCTCGCCAACCATCACGGCGGCATCGTCATTGGAACCGGCGATCTTTCCGAGCTCGCGCTGGGCTGGTGCACCTATGGTGTCGGCGACCAGATGGCGCATTACAACGTCAATGCAGGCGTGCCGAAGACGCTGATCCAGCACCTGATCCGATGGGTGATCTCATCCAGGCAGTTCAGCGACGACGTCAATCGGACGCTTGGCGCGATCCTGACCGCCGAAATCTCGCCCGAACTGGTGCCGGTGCAGCCCGGCGAGAAGCCGCAGAGCACGGAAGCGTCCGTCGGGCCTTACGAGCTGCAGGATTTCAACCTGTTCTACACGCTACGGTTCGGCATGCGGCCCTCCAAGATCGCCTTCATGGCTTTCCAGGCGTGGAAGGACGTCGCCAAGGGCGAGTGGCCGCCAGCATTCCCGAATGATCGGCGCAGGGCCTATGATCTGCCGGAGATCCGCCGCTGGCTGGAAGTGTTCCTGCGCCGCTTCTTCGCCTTCAGCCAGTTCAAGCGCTCGGCCATGCCGAATGGGCCGAAGGTCTCGGCCGGCGGCTCCCTGTCGCCGCGCGGTGACTGGCGCGCGCCGTCGGATTCGAGCGCGGCCGCCTGGCTCGAGGATCTCGAAAGGAACGTGCCGGACTGATCGGTGTCGCCGATCGCGAGTATCGGGAGATGATCTGATGTCGGAAGTGGGCGCGTCAGAGACGGGTGAGGAGAGCAAGGTCGTAAACGGCCTCTACATCTTCGACATCGAGATGCGCGACGGCAAGCGCGGGCAGGCGAGAGGCGTGGTCGTGCTCTGCGACGGTCGCATCATGGGAGGCGACAGCTATTTCTATTACACCGGCAGCTACACCTTCCGGCACGGCAAGTGGCGTGGCGACTTGATCGTCAACCAGCACACCGAGGCCATCGGCAGGACGCTTGCATTCGGCGGCAGGGAGGTCACCTGCGGCTTTTCCGGCGACTATTCTCCAGGCGGTGCGGAGGTCGAAGGCATGGCACTGGTCGGCAAGACCAGCGTGACGTTCACGGCGCGACTAACGCTCAAGGATGCGATGTGAACGCGACCCGATCTGCTCACTAACCGCTACGTTCCCGCTCGGAACCTTCGCAACGACAGAACGTTCGCGTCTGTTGTTGAGAATTGTCGAGGAGAGGGACCATGCGTAAACACTTGATGTTATCGACTGCGGCCATCGGACTCATGCTCGCATCCGGCTTCGCCTACGCTCAGGCGCCCGGTGAGCGAAGGGACGAGCCGAAACGAACCGAGGAACCGGCGAAGGGCGCTGCGCCACAACGCGGTGGTCCGGCTCAAGAACGCGTTCAAGAGCGCGCGCAGAGCGCCCAGGAGCGGCTGCAGGGAGCGGGCCGCGAAGAGAAGGACGGTGCTGCCAAGCAGGAGGCGAATGACGACAAGCGGCAGCCAGCCAGTTCTGCCGAGCGCAACCAACCGAAGGCGAGGGATCAGGCACAAGAATCCCGAGAGCCTTCGCGCGATCGCAACCGTGAGGCGGAGGGCACGAAGCCAGGACGCGACAGCAAGAGCAGCGCCGAGACGAAGCAGGACAAGTCTGCGCCGCAGAAATCAACGGCCGAGTCCGAGAAGTCCAGGACCGCCCCAACTGCTCAGCAGAACGAGCGCGCGGGAGCTGCGGCCAACCAGAACGAGCGCAACCAGGCTCAGCCGCCGCGCAATGCCGCCGAGCAACAGCAGCCGGCGCAACAGACCAACCGGCCGGCAACCGCGACCGATACGAGCCGGACGGCTCCGGCCAACAATGCGCAGACTGCGCCCAGCACATCGGGCACGCAGACCAATCAGGCCAATCAGACCACCCAGACCAACACGCAGGTCAATCAGCAGGCCCAGGTGACGACCGAGAAGCAGGTGCGGATCTCCGAAACGATGAGCCGGACACGCCTCGCGCAGCCGGAGCGCAATCTGAATATCTCGATCCGGATCGGCGAGACGATTCCGCCGCGCGTGCGTCTCCACCGGCTGCCGCCCGAGATCGTCTCGATCGAGCCCGAATATCGGGACTACGAATATTTCGCAACGGACGACGAGGTGGTCATTGTCGAGCCCCGGACGCATCGCATCGTCAGCCAGGTGCCCCGCGATCCGTCGCGGGCGCGTGCACAAATGGGCGGCAACGCATCGTCGAGCATGGCGGCGGCCGGCGGAAGTCCTCTGAACTGCCAGATCATGCGGCGTGACGCCTCGGGCAATGTCGCCCAAGCGGAACCCTCGACCGTTGGCTCGACTGCGCGCACCGATTCCCTGAGCGTGACGGTCCAGATGCCCGACGGCGGCTCGTCCGCGCCGATCGCGCTCGGCGCTTCCGCGGGCAACATCGTGGTCGCAACGCAAGGGCAGGGCGACTGCACGGTGACGATCGAGCCGCAGACGCGCTGACAGCGACGACGCTGAAACGACAACGCGCCGCCCGGCAGAAACCAGCCGGGCGGCGCGATTGCGTTCGATGTCGAAAGTTTCGAGGTCCGGAGTGCCTAGGAGTCCGGACCTCGTCACCTTGCCCCAGCCTTAGATCCCCCGCCCCATGTGGTCCCCCAACCCCGAGGTGCGCGATCAGAAGGTGATGCCTCTTGAAGTGCCGCCGATCGATGTCGCGCGATGTACGCGAGATCTGAATAGGATTCAAATCCGGATCACTACGGACACAATTGAACTTGCTGCTGCGGGAATCTGCAGATGCCTGCATTGACGGCAGCACCGCTGCTCAACATCGTTGCTTGCAATGCGCAGGATGTCCACATCTCGTTAGCGCCGCTGAAGACACATTCACGGGCCTGTCATTGAACTGGTCTAGCGCTGCTCCCGTCATCGTCGACGGTCAAGGAGCAAGCCATGTCGAAGCCGGTGCTGGGCGCCGCATTGTCCATCAAATCGATCCCCGCGCATCGCGACTGGCTTCTCGAACGGCAGCGCGATCTCGAGATCCAGGATTTTTTCCGCGCCGATCTGCTCGACAGCGATTGGCGGAGCACGGCGGGCGACATCAAGCAGATGCTTTCCGGCCATACCGGCCGGCTCGGCATCCACGGGCCGTTCTGGGGTTTCAAGATCGACAGCCACGATCCGATGATCCGCCAGGCGGTGACCAAGCGCCTGCTTCAGGGGCTGGATGCCGCCGAGTTCCTCGGCGCGACGCAGATGGTGATCCACTCGCCGTTCACGACGTGGGATCACAACAATCTCGACCTCTATCCCGAGAACCGCGGCAACATCGTCGAGCGCGTCAAGGCGACGCTCGCCGAGGTGATTGCGCGCGCTGAAACCATCGGCTGCGAGATCGTCATCGAGAACATCGAGGACAAGGATCCGCGCGACCGCGTGCGCCTCGCCAGGGCGCTCGAAAGCAGCAAGGTCCGCGTCTCGCTCGACACCGGGCACGCCAACTACGCGCATGTCTCCACCGGGGCGCCCCCGGTCGACTACTATGTCGAGACAGCCGGTGACATGCTGACCCATGTGCACCTCCAGGACACAGACGGCTTTGCCGACCGGCACTGGGCGCCGGGCGAAGGCAATATCCCGTGGGTCGCCGTGTTCCGCGCCCTTGGCCGTCTGACGTCAAATCCGCGGTTGATCCTCGAGCTCCGCAATCACGACGACGTCCGCGCCGGCGCCGCCCATCTCGCCGCGCTCGGCCTCGCCCAATAACCGTCATCACAAAGGCAGGGTCATCATCATGAGCAAGCTCACCCGTCGCAGCATCCTGAAATCCGGCGGCGTCGCCGCAAGCACGCTGCTGCTCCCGCGCTTTGCGATCGCGCAAGGCGACAACCGTCCGTCGGTCACGATCGCCGTGCAGAAGGTCACCAACTCGAACGTGCTCGACGTGTTGCGCGAGCAGTCCAATGTCGGCGAGCGCGTATTCTTCTCGTCGGTCTGGGAGGGCCTGATCTCGAAGAACTGGCGTGGCAGTCTCGAAGCCGTGCCCGGCCTGGCCACCGAATGGCGCCGCATCGACGATCAGACCGTGGAGGTGAAGCTGCGCCAGGGGGTCAAGTTCCACAATGGCGACGAGCTGACGGCGGACGACGTCGTCTTCACCTTCAGCCGCGAACGCATGTTCGGCGAGACCGAGGCCAAGAACCGCTCCACCATCAAAGCGTTCGAGAAGATCCCGACGCCGCGGCCGGGCAAGGAGCTGCCGCCGGATGTGCCGGCCGTCGCCCGCCGCATCTGGCCGGACCTCGTGCGCGTCGATGCCGTCGACAAGTACACCGTGCGCTTCTACAACGCGACGCCCGACGTCACCATCGAGGGCCGGCTGTCGCGCTACGGCTCCGACATCATGAATCGCCGCGCCTGGGATGAGTCTGCGAGCTATCTCGACTGGGCGCGCAAGCCGATCACCACCGGCCCCTACAAGGTCGTCGAGCTCAAGCCCGACGTCTCGCTCACGCTCGAAGCACATGACGAATATTGGGGTGGCCGTCCGCCGCTCAAGCGCATCCGCTTCCTCGAAGTGCCTGAAGTCGCGAGCCGCATCAACGGCCTGTTGTCGGGCGAATACCAGTTCGCCTGCGACATCCCGCCGGATCAGATCGCCGGCATCGAGAAGAACGCCGCGTTCGAAGTGCAGGGCGGCACCATCCTCAATCATCGCCTGACCGTGTTCGACAAGAACCACGCCCAGCTCGCCAATCCGCTGGTGAGGCGCGCGTTCACCCATGCGATCGACCGCCAGGCCATCGTCGACAGCCTGTGGGCCGGCCGCACCCGCGTGCCGAAGGGCCTGCAGTGGGAATTCTACGGCGACATGTTCAACGCCGACTGGAGCGTGCCCGCGTATGATCCCAAGCTTGCGCAGGATCTGCTCAAGCAGGCCAATTACAAGGGCGACCCGATTCCCTATCGCCTGCTCAACAATTACTACACCAACCAGGTCGCGACCGCGCAGATCCTGGTCGAGATGTGGAAGTCGGTCGGCCTCAACGTGCAGATCGAGACCAAGGAGAACTGGTCGCAGGTCATGGAGCGTGGACCCGCGCGTGCCGTGCGCGACTGGTCGAACTCGGCCGCGTTCAACGATCCCGTGTCCTCGCTGGTCGCCCAGCACGGGCCGAACGGCCAGCAGCAGCAGATCGGCGAATGGACCAATGTCGAGCTGAACAAGCTCTCGGAGTTCCTGGAGACCTCGACCGACCGCGCCGCGCGCAAGAAGGCGTTCCGCCGCATGCTGGAGATCGCCGAGCGCGAAGACCCCGCCTACACGGTGTTGCACCAGAACGCGACCTTCACCGCCAAGCCGAAATCCATCAAGTGGAAGGCATCTCCCGCCTTCGCGATGGATTTCCGCGCCGGCAATTTCGAGGCCTGACGTGCCGCAGCTGGTCAGCATTGCAGGCCTGAGCGTCGCCTTCAGCGGCGTGCCGGTCCTGCGCGGCGTCGATCTCACCCTGGAGAAGGGCGAGGCCCTCGGCCTGGTCGGCGAGTCCGGGTCGGGCAAGTCGGTCACATGGCTCGGCGCGCTGGGCCTCCTGCCGCGCCATGCGCAGGTCTCCGGCTCGGTGCGGCTCGATGGACGAGAGATCCTCGGCGCGTCGGCTGCCGAACTCGATCGCGTGCGAGGCGGACGCATTGCCATGATCTTCCAGGATCCGGCGAGCGCGCTCAACCCGGTGCTGACCATCCGCAAGCAACTCTGCGAGGCGCTGGCGCTGCATCGTGATCTCCAAGGCAACGCCGTGAAGGCGGAAGCGAGACGGCTGCTCGATCTCGTCGGCATTCCCGACGCGGCGCGGCGGCTCGAAGCCTATCCGCACGAATTCTCCGGCGGCCAGATCCAGCGCATCATGATCGCGATGGCGCTCGCCGGAAATCCCGATCTCCTGATCGCGGACGAGCCGACCACGGCGCTTGACGCCACCATCCAGGCCCAGATCCTGGAGCTGCTCTCGACGGTCCGCCGCGAGCTCGGCATGGCGATGGTGCTGATCAGCCACGATCTCGGCGTCGTCGCCGAGAATTGCGACCGTGTCGCGGTGATGTATGCCGGCCGCATCGTCGAGCAGGCGCCCAGCAACCAGCTCTTCGCCGATCCCGTGCATCCCTATGCGCAGGGTCTGATCGGCGCGCTGCCGCCACTCGACGGACCGCGCCGGCGTCTCACCGCCATTCCCGGGACGGTGCCTGATCCGGCGCACATGCCGAGCGGCTGCGCCTTCGCGCCGCGCTGCACGCTGGCGGCGGAGCCGTGCCGCCTTGCCGCTCCCAGCCTGGCGCCGATCGCGGATGACCGCAGCGTCGCCTGCATCCGCGCCGAGACCTCGCGCCGCGCGCTGCTTGGGGTCGCGGCTGAATGAGCCCGCCGCTCGTCGGGGTGTCCGCGATCTCGCGCAGCTATGCCATGCGCTCCGGAATGTTCGGCCGCAGCACGGCCGTGCACGCGGTCGATGGCGTGTCGCTCACGATTGCCAAGGGCGAAACGCTGGGTCTCGTCGGCGAGTCCGGCTCGGGCAAGTCGACCACGGGACGCATCGTGCTCGGCCTCGAGCCGCCAGATAAGGGCGAAGTGCGCTTCCAGGGCAAGCCGATGGCCGCTGCCGGGACGACCGCCTGGCGTGCGCAGCGGGCACGCATGCAGATGATCTTCCAGGATCCGCTCGGCGCGCTGGACCGGCGCCTGCCGGTGGCGACGCAAATCCGCGAGCCGCTGGACATCCATGGTCTCGGCACGCCCGCCGAGCGCGAGGAGCGCGTCCGCGAGTTGCTTCGCGCCGTCGAGTTGACGCCGGCGCATGGCGGGCGCTACCCGGGCGCACTGTCCGGCGGCCAGCGCCAGCGCATCGTGCTGGCGCGGGCGCTCGCGACCAAGCCTGATTTCCTGGTCTGCGACGAGCCGGTCAGCGCGCTCGACGTCTCGATCCAGGCGCAGGTGGTGAACCTGCTCGCCGATCTTCAGGCCCGGCTGTCGCTGACGCTGTTGTTCATCAGCCACGATCTGCGCGTCGTCAGGCAGATCAGCAATGTCGTTGCCGTAATGTATCTCGGCCGCATCGTCGAGATCGGCAGCGCCGACGACCTGTTCGCGCGGCCCGAGCATCCTTACACCCAGGCGCTGGTCTCTGCATCGCCCGCGCCGGGCCGCCGCAGCGCCGGCCGCATCGTCCTGTCGGGCGATCCGCCGAACCCGGCGGCACGACCGAACGGCTGCGCCTTCCACCCGCGCTGTCCCCGCGCCATCGCGCGCTGTGCGAGCGAGGTACCGACACTCGCGGCCGTCGGCGGCAACAGGCAGGTCGCCTGTCATCTCGTCACGGGCGCCGCGGCAAGGGACGCAGCCTGATGGGACGCTATTTCGCCATTCGGATCGGGCGCGCGGCGCTGACGATCGTGCTCGTCGTCACCTTCGCCTTCGTCGTGCTTCGCCTCTCCGGCGATCCCGCGTTGATGATTCTGGGACCCGAGGCGCCGCCCGAGGTGCTGGCCGCCTTCCGCAAGGCCTGGGGCCTCGATGATCCCATCTGGTTCCAGTATCTCGATTACTTCGGCGCAATAGCCAAGGGCGAGCTCGGCCGTTCCATGCGCGACGGACGGCCCGCGATCGAGCTCGTGCTGGAGCGCATCCCGGCCACGCTGACGCTGACCCTGCCGGCCTTTTTCTTCAAGGTCGCGCTCGGCGTTCCCGCCGGCATCTACGCCGCGCTGCATCGCGGCTCCGCGATCGACCGCGCCGTGATGATGACGGCGGTCGCCGGCTTCACGGTGCCGAGCTTCGTGCTGGCGCTGCTGCTGGTGCTCGTCTTTGCCGTGCAGCTCGGCTGGCTGCCGTCTGGCGGACAGGACAGTTGGCGCCACGCCATCCTGCCGATCGTAACCCTCAGCCTTGGTGGAGCTGCGGTGCTGGCGCGCTTCACCCGCAGCGCGATGCTGGAGGTGCTGGGGCAGCCCTATATCCGCACCGCCTCGGCCAAGGGGGTGCCGTGGCGCAAGGTGGTGACGTCGCATGCGCTGCCGAATGCGGCGATCCCGACCGTCACCATTCTCGGCTTCATGGTGGGCACGCTGATCGCGGGTGCGGTCGTGGTCGAGAGCGTGTTCGCCTGGCCGGGAGTAGGGCGCCTGCTCGTGGTCGCCGTCGCCAATCGCGATCTCGCGGTCGTGCAGTGCATCCTGTTGCTGGTCGCGATGACCATGGTGACGTCCAACCTGATCGTCGACTTCCTCTACGGCTTCCTCGACCCACGGCTGCGCGCGAAGGGAGCCCACGCATGACCGACGCGACGCTGAAGGACACTGCGGTTCGCCGCCGTATCAGCCTGCCGGCAATTCCGGTCTCGGTCGCGCTCGCGGTCGCCTGGATCGTCGCGATGCTGCTGATCGCGGCTTTCGCGGAGAAGATTGCGCCTTATGGCTTCACCCAGCTCGACCTGCGCAACCGCCTCGCGGCGCCCGGCAACGCCGCGCACTGGCTGGGGACCGATGAGCTCGGCCGGGACGTGCTGTCGCGGCTTCTCGTTTCCATCCGCATCTCGCTGCTGATCGCTTTCGGCGCCACCGCGATCTCGGCGATCGTCGGCACCACGCTGGGCTTCCTCGCCGCGCATTTCCGTGGCGCCGTGGAGCAACTCGTGCTGATGCTGTCCGACTTCCAGGCCAGCATGCCCTTCCTGATCATGGCGCTGGCGGTGCTCGCCTTCTTCGGCAATTCGCTGCCGCTGCTGATTGGCCTGATGGGCCTGTTCGGCTGGGAACGCTATGCGCGCATCGCGCGCGGCCTCGCCATCTCGGCCAATGCGCAAGGCTATGCGGCGGCCGTCCGCCAGTTGGGGGCGACGCCGTCGCGGATTTACCTCCGGCATATCCTGCCCAACATCGCCTCGACCCTGATCGTCTCGACCACGCTGGTCTTCCCTGAAGTGATCCTGATGGAATCCGGGCTGTCCTTCCTTGGCCTAGGCGTACAGCCGCCAATGACCAGCCTCGGCAACATGGTCGGCTATGGCCGGGAATACCTTACCCGGGCACCCTGGATCATGCTGGCGCCGGCCGCCACGATCGTCGTCACCACGCTGGCGGTCTCCGTGATCGGCGACTGGCTCCGCGACCGGCTCGATCCGACCCTGCAGTAAATGCTCCGTAATGGCCCGGCTTCTCCCGGCCATCCACGTCTTTGCCGCGCAGAACCAAGAACGTGGATGCCCGGGACAAGCCCGGGCATGACGGCTGAGACCGCCTGTGCCCACGCGTCGGGAGCAGGGGAGGCCTGCGATAGGCCGATCCGGGCCGGTTCGCGGCAAGTTCCCGTTGCGCCTGATCACCCCGTGCGCTATCCGGCCGGAAAGGCCTGAGGCGGCTCCACATTTTCCCGCCCGGCCCCCAAACCCAGGACGGAAACCGCCATGCCAGCCTATCGCTCCCGCACCACCACCCACGGCCGCAACATGGCGGGCGCCCGCGGCCTCTGGCGCGCGACCGGCATGAAGGACGCCGATTTCGGCAAGCCAATCATCGCGGTCGTCAACTCCTTCACCCAGTTCGTGCCCGGCCACGTCCACCTCAAGGACCTCGGTCAGCTCGTGGCCCGCGAGATCGAGCAGGCCGGCGGCGTCGCCAAGGAGTTCAACACCATCGCCGTCGACGACGGCATCGCCATGGGCCATGACGGCATGCTCTACAGCCTGCCCTCGCGCGAGCTGATCGCCGACAGCGTCGAGTACATGGCCAACGCCCACTGTGCCGACGGCCTCGTCTGCATCTCCAATTGCGACAAGATCACGCCCGGCATGCTGATGGCGGCGCTGCGTCTCAACATCCCCGCCGTATTCGTCTCGGGCGGCCCGATGGAGGCCGGCAAGGTCAAGCTGCAGGGCAAGACCAAGGCCGTCGATCTGATCGATGCCATGGTCGCGGCGGCTGACTCCAAGGTCAGCGACGACGACGTCAAGGTGATCGAGCGCTCGGCATGCCCGACCTGCGGCTCGTGCTCCGGCATGTTCACCGCCAACTCCATGAACTGCCTGACCGAGGCGCTGGGCCTCGCGCTGCCCGGCAACGGCTCGGTGGTCGCGACCCATGCCGACCGCAAGCGCCTGTTCGTCGAGGCCGGACACACCATCGTCGATCTCGTCCGCCGCTATTACGAGCAGGACGACGCCTCGGTCCTTCCGCGCAACATCGCGAACGTCAAGGCGTTCGAGAACGCGATGACGCTCGACATCGCGATGGGCGGCTCGACCAACACCGTGCTGCATCTGCTTGCCGCCGCGCACGAAGGGGAGGTGGCGTTCACCATGCAGGACATCGATCGCCTCTCGCGCCGCGTGCCCGTGCTGTGCAAGGTCGCGCCGTCGGTCGCCGACGTTCACGTCGAGGACGTGCACCGCGCCGGCGGCATCATGGGCATTCTCGGCGAACTCGACCGCGCCGGGTTGATCGACACCTCGGTCTCGACCGTGCACGCGCCGACCATGAACGATGCGCTGGAGCGCTGGGACATCAAGCGCACCAAGAGCGAGACCGTGCGCACCTTCTACCGTGCTTCGCCCGGCGGCATCCCGACTCAGGTCGCCTTCAGCCAGGAGCGCCGCTACGAGGAGCTCGACACGGACCGCGAGACGGGCGTGGTGCGCGATCTCGAACACGCCTTCAGCAAGGACGGCGGTCTCGCCGTGCTCTATGGCAACCTCGCGCAGGACGGCTGCATCGTGAAGACCGCCGGCGTCGACGCCTCGATCCTGAAATTCTCCGGCCCCGCGCGCGTGTTCGAAAGCCAGGACGCCGCGGTCGAAGACATCTTGGGCGGCAAGGTCGTCGCCGGCGAGGTCGTGGTCATCATCTACGAAGGCCCGCGCGGCGGCCCCGGGATGCAGGAGATGCTGTATCCGACCAGCTACCTGAAATCGATGGGCCTCGGCAAAGCCTGCGCGCTCGTCACCGACGGCCGGTTCTCCGGCGGCTCGTCCGGCCTGTCGATCGGCCATCTGTCGCCGGAAGCGGCGGAAGGCGGCAACATCGGTCTCGTGCGGACTGGCGACGTCATCGCCATCGACATTCCGAACCGCAGCATCACGCTGGAGGTCTCCGACGAGGAGCTCGCCAGCCGCCGCGCAGCGGAAGAGGCGAAGGGCGACGCCGCCTGGCAGGCGACGGGCCGCAAGCGCAACGTCTCGACCGCGCTGCAGGCTTATGCCGCGCTCACTACCAGCGCCGCGCGCGGCGCTGTGCGCGAGGTGAAGCGTCGCTCGAACTGAGCACGCGCCATTCGCCTGACGCGCATGGTCAACAAGTTCTGAACGGTCGGCGAAAGCCGGCCGTTCGCATTAAGGATGCCCCGACGAAGTTCGGCAAGGCAAGGTTTTGCGGCGTATACTGCGCCGACCTTCGCAAATCCAATTCGGGCAACTGGGGCACCACCACAATGTCTCGTACTCTTGCTGTCGTTTTCTCAACGGTCGTTGCGGCGATTTCCATGACGGGTGCGGCCTCCGCCGGCTGCTACAATTGCTACGCACCGCCGCCGTGCCAGACCTGCTATCAGCAGCAATACGTGCCGCCGCAATACCGCAGCGTCGACGAGACCGTGATGGTGTCGCCGGGCGCCGTGGTCGCGCACCGCAGGCCGGCGCAGTACCGCACCGTGATGGTGCCGCAGACCGTGATGGTCGCGCCCCCGAGCGTCCAGTACGAGCGCATCCCGCCGCAATACGCCACGCGCCAACGCGTCGAGATGGTCTCGCCGGGCTATTCCTATTACGCCCCGGTGCAGATGGGCTGCGCGTCCTGCGGCTACTGAGCTGACAGCAAAGAGCATCGCGCGGCGCTCCCTCGGGGGCGCGCATTTTTTTGCCGGTGCAAGGAAGCCGATCCTGAACCGCCAGGCCCAGAACGAAACGGCATGGCTGGGCCCAGGGTCGGGGCTCAAGGACCCGCGGTCGCGGGGAATCCGGCTGAACCACGCCGGGAACCTGCGCGATTCCTTCGGCCTCGGCACTTCGGAGCGCGAACGGGCAGAACTTTCCATGATCGCCGGCGCAAACAGGATTCACGATCGTTGGTACCGGGGCACCCGATCGGCGGGCTGCGGAAACAGCAACGCCGCCTGCTTGAAATGATGGCAGGCGGCGTTGCTCCAGCCCCAGGGAGGGAAATGCAAAATCCCCGGTTAAAGGTAGGTCTGCATGGCGCGTGCCAAGGTTCATGTGCCAGGCTGGGACAGTCATCGAGCCGCCAACCCGCTGCGAATTGACGGTTGCTGGTGGGGGCTTCGCGTATCTTGCCGCGCGTGAGGATCCATCGCCCAGAGACCGAAGAAGTCACCTTCGGAAGCGGTCCGATCTGGAACAATCCCAGTTCAAGGAACGATATTCGGCTGGCGCTTAATGAAACAATGCTGAATGCCAATCCAGCCAATCCAACCGCAACGAGCAGCGCCTCACCGGTTATGAAAGGGATGGGTGGGATCTGCGCGCTTTCAGGAACTCAAGTTGGTCCAGTTCAAAGCCTCGCAACCGCCGTTGCAGCGGCCACCACTCCCTTTGGGATGTCAACCATCAAATACCGGGCTGGCACCAAGTACGCCGTACTGGTTTGATCTGGCCGTAAACGCTGGAGCCGGCACATCATCGGTCTCCTTGATAAATTTCGAAGCGATGGAGTTCTAATCAAGAACCTGTATGCGCGGTTGCGCCTGAAGGCGAAACTTCCCAGTGAGAAGGCGCGCAATTACCTTGTGCCTGTTCTCACCGATGGAGGCGAGGCCGATGGCTACCACATTGGAGATAGCCACCGCGAGGACGAATACCGGCACTCCCCGGTCGGGGAACAGCAGCCAAATCGCCGACATGATGGTGTGATGAACCAGGTAGAGCGAAAAAGAATAATCGGCAAAAAATCCGATCGTTCTCTGCACCCTCTGCGACGTGAGTCGGTGACTTGATTGAGTCGCTGCGACGATGCCGAACACCACCGCTGCCAACAATGGATATCCCACGAAGCTGTATTCATTGCCGGCGGGTGTGATCGCGACAAAGGCCGCGGCGCTGACGAAAGCCAAGAGGGCGGCCGCGGGCAGCCGATAGGGCAATCTTGCCACGACATAGATTGCGGCTCCGGCGAGCCAGAGCGAGAACAGGCCGCGGCCGACTCCGTCGCTTTGGAAGGCGCCGAACAGGAAGTGAGCCGGGGTCTGGCCGAAAAACAACGCCACGGGCGCCAGCAGCGGGATTGTCCTGGGATTCCGGCACATGAAGAACACGGACCCGGCGAACATATAGATGTGCCACTCGATCGCCAGTGTCCAAAGCGGGCTGGCTGACCCGAATGCCGACCATTGCAGCGTGTCGGGATACACGCCGCGGTAGCCCTCCAGCATGAACAGATTGGCGATGAAGGTCTTTAGCGTGTAGTAGCGCGCAATCGTCGGTTCGGCGGTCAGATAAAGCACGAACCCATCAACGACGACGACAAACATCAAGGCCGGGATGAGGCCCGAATAGATCCTGGCGAAGCGGTCAATGAAGAATTGCAGGAATCCATAATCCGGGTTTGACGATCGTGAAACGAGTGTGTGGGTAATCAGAAATCCCGAGAGCAGGAAGAACAGGAGAACGCCGACGTTTTGAATGTACGGGAGACCAGCCGGCCAGGGGCCGATGAAGAAGGAATAGGCATGCCCCACACAGACCATCTGAGCGGCAACCGCGCGCAGCAGATCGAGCGTCACGGATGTATCGTTCTTTGATCTGTCCAGGCTGAAACTTATCCCCATGCGGTCCGAATAGCATAACGGGGGCGCCAATGCGCCCCCGAAAGGGGATGGATTTTTTACCAAATCAGGTGCAGACGAAGCTATAGACCGCATTTCCTGGTAGGAATTGCCCTGACGCTTGGCAGCGTTGGGCGGCGGTTCGAATTGGGTGGCGCATTGGCGTGCGTCCCAACTTGGCCATTGTTGCCGGGAGATGCTGCTCGGTGGCGGCCTTGACGGTTGGCTATGCAGAGGGGCTCTTTGCCAAACCTAATGTGACTGCCACCACCACCGGCAGAAGCCATCCGACAAGATCGACCGCTGTCATGGCCGGACCGAAACGGTTGTACTTCGCTTGTGCTCCGGCGGGTAAGGCTCAGCTCAAGCACTTAATCTTGCTGAGTTTTTGGCGGAAGGGGTGACCCTAGCGTTGGGGCGTCACGCGACATCACCAGCGATCACGAGCGCACCTAAAGCATTGAGCTTGTTTTGTTATCCCCAAGTTTAGATGATCATGAGCGATCATGAGGAAACAGGCGCAAAGAGCCGTGGTGAACTCGAAAAGGTGAATGTCTAGCGTGGCGATTAACCAGCGAGGTCGCCAGCAGTGCACGCACCAAATCCCCATAGAGCCCAGCCAACAGGCCCTAAAAAAGGTCTCACCCTTAAAACCATTCAAGCCCTTGTCCAAGCCGCTCAGCCGGGCATGTGGGCGCACGAGCGCGGGCTGTGCCTCGCGGTCGCCAAAAGCGGTTCGGCCTTCTGGGCCCTCCGCTATTCCACGGCAGCCGGTCGGCGGCGCCTGATGACCTTACAGCCCTACGAACCGATCGACGCAGCCGGACTGAAAGCCCTTGAATGGCGGGCTGCGGAACTCCGGAAGCTGATCAAAGCTGGACGCGACCCGTTAGCCGAACGAGACGCGGACCACGCCTCGATCGCTACCGCCAACACGACGGCCAGCAAAACAGCCATCGATACATTCGAGGAAGTAGCGCGCGAGTACATCGCTCAACACAAGGATGGCTGGAAAAATGCAAAACACCTTCAGCAATGGGAAAACACGCTGGAAACCTATGCATATCCGATCATCGGCAAGTTACTCCCGCAAGAGATCACGACCGATGATGTGTTGAAGGTCCTGCGACAAGACCACGAACGCGCAGGCAAGAACGGCACGCTTTGGACAGGCGCGCGCGAAACAGCGTCGCGAGTGCGTATGAGAATTGAAACCGTGATCGGCGCTGCGAAAGCAAAAGGGATAACCAACCCCGAAACACGAGAGATTTGGTTCACCCATCACAACCCGGCGCAATGGAAGGATCACCTTGAACATTGGTTGAATGGAAAGCAATCGAGGCGTCATTTTGAAGCGATGGATTGGAAGGACGCCCCCTCCTTCATGATCGAATTGCGCGAAAGACCCGACTACAGCGCAAAGGCATTGATGCTGACAATCCTCTGTGCAACGCGCACGAACGAAACGCTAAACGCGCGACGGTCCGAATTCGATCTAGACAATGCTACGTGGACCATCCCCGCCGAACGCATGAAGGCTGGCGTTGAACACAGCGTTCCCTTGTCGGATGCCGCTGTTCAGTTATTGCGGGCACTGCCAACGATAGATGAAAACCCCTATGTCTTTCCCGGTATGAAGCGTGGCAAGCCGCTTAGCAACATGAGCATGTTGGAGATGCTACGGGGAATGCGCGAAGGCCTTACAGTACACGGTTTTAGATCAACGTTCCAAGATTGGGCGGAAGATACAACTCTGCATCCGGACGTGATCACCGATATGGCACTTGCGCACACCATCAAGGACAAGACGAAGCGGGCCTATCGACGGGGTAACGCATTCGACCGTCGCCGCGATCTAATGCAACAATGGTGCGATTATCTCCTAACGGACGCAGCAACGTACAAAGCAAAATGGGAAAAGCTGATCGCCTGAAAGCTGATTGTGCATAATCCCCGGAAGAAGCCCGTTCGCGGGCTTTTTCTTTTTGACGCATCGTAAGCGAATATGAGAGTGCTTAGTGGTCGCGAAGTCGGATGACAGCGGCGCAAGGGTCGGATGGCCTGAGTTGCGGTAAAGACGCAGCGTACGTGGGTGGATGCCCTGCAATGCCATCAATTCAAAGCAGGACCCGGCCCATGTCCCAGGACAGCACCACTATTCTGACCACCGATCAGGTTTGCCAGCGCCTCACGATCTCTGCGCCAACGCTGCGCCGCTACGCCAAAGCAGGCCAAGGCTTTCCTCCGAAGATCCCTTTAGGCCCGCGTCGTGTTGGTTATCTCGCCAGCGACATCGAGAACTATATCGCGAACCGGCGCAAAGCGGCCCTCGCCACAGCGGACGGCTAGTCGTTCCGGTTAGTGGCGTCAATTTTGTGAACTGTCTCAAAGCACAGGGCGGAACGTTCATCCGCCGCTCGCGAGCAAGGGCCGCCGCACAAGCTCGCAAAAGGGAACGGGCGCACCGTTGAGAGCAGCGCGCCCGGTAACAATCATCTGACATTGAAAGAAAGCACCATGCTTTTAAAACTAACGTGCGGCGCGGTCAAGCGCCCTCTCGTGATCCGTGCGTTTCACCCTGGCTGTTTGCCGCCGCCATCGCCTCAGATCACGTTCACCCATTTCGACAGCGCCAACAAACCGCAAGGCACGCGATATCAAAACGTTTGGACGGGCATTTGTGATTGGATCGAACAAAGCGCACCGAACGCAGCAACCAAATATGAATTGCCGATGATCAAGCTCGCGACGTTCGCGAACGACTATCGCAACAATGCCAACGTCGAGATGATCTACGGCGTCGAAGGCGATTACGATGCCGAATTGGTTCAGCCGCACGAAGCCTCATTTCGATTGACCGCAGCAAACGTCATCGCGTTCGTTTACACCAGTCCATCACACACACCGGAAAAGCCGCGATGGCGTGTTCTCGCGCCCCTGTCGCAGCCATGTAGCGTGTCCGAACGTCACAATCTAGTCGGACGCATCAACGGCATTCTAGGCGGTGTTCTCGCCAATGAAAGCTTTATCGATAGCCAATCCTACTATGTTGGACGGCTGATCAGCGGTCATCGGGTCCAATGCTTCCGCGCGAATGGCGGGCAATATATCGACAAGATTGAAAGCCTGATCATCGCGCCACCGAAAGCGAATAGTGCGACTGGACGCAAACCACTCGGCACCGATCGCGCGCCAGATTTCCAACTCGCAACGATCGCGTTAAACAGTCTCGATGTAAACTGCAACCGCAACGAATGGCGAGACATTAGCTTTGCGTTTCGTCACGCCGTTACCGGCCTTGTAGACGATACTGCTGCACGCCTAGTTTGGGACGGATGGAATACTGGCTATTCCCAGCCGAACGAACCGGGCGCAAACGATAAGCAATGGCGATCCGCCGACAACGGAACGAACTTCGGTTGGTCATACCTTAGACATCAGGCGATCAAAAGCGGCAATCTTACCGATAATCAGCGCGCCAAAATGACGTTGGGGCCATCATCGGTATCGATGCCGCATGATCAACCGCTGCCATCATGGAAACAGGTAGAACAAAACACTTTCGCTACGTTGATTTTGATGGGGACCCATGCCGATATGGCAACGGCGTTCGCGATGAAACATACCCGGCAATTTCTTTACAACGCTTCACGCAAACAATGGCTGCAATGGGACGGCCAGCGATGGGCCGACTTGCAGCCGGAAGCGATGCTAGGAATAGTTCGGCAGTTCTGCACCAGCCTATCAAACCCTGACATCAAGCGACCGCGCGCGCTGAATTTCTGGCAAGGCGTCTTAACAACACTAACGACGATGCCTGAATTTTTGCGCGACCAGACACTATTCGATGCCGACAACTATCTGCTTAACACGCCAACCGGGACGATTGATCTTAGAACAGGGACTGTCAATCCGCACAATCCAACCGACCACATCACCAACATAGCCAGTGTAGCACCGACACCTGTTAGCGACCGATGGAAAACGTTTATCACCGAGATCACCCGTAACGATCAGGAAACCGCAAAGACGTTGCAGATCATGCTTGGTGCAGCCTTGTCAGGCGCAATTGAGGAACATTGGATTGGCTTCCTGTGGGGAAATGGGCGCAACGGAAAATCAGCGCTGATCGAGGCAATTACATATGCGCTAGGCGACTACGCGAAACAGGTCCCCAGCGAAGTGTTTGCATCAAACAGGCACGAACAACACCCGACCGGATTGACAACGCTAATGGGCGGACGATTTACGTTCGCGAACGAAGTTAAGGAAGGCACGTATTTCGACACCAGCGTTTTGAAAACTGTTTCAGGCGACCAAACGATTGAAGCGCGATACATGCAAGGCAACTTTTTCTCCTTCAAGCGCACGTTCAAGCTGTTCTTAATCGGCAATGACCTGCCACAGATTAGAACACAGGATATCGCGATCAGGAGTCGCCTTAAGATCGTGCCGTTCCGCGCAGATTTCGCCGGAAAAGAAGATCGCGAACTGCCGATGAAATTGCGCGCGGACGCTGGCGCGGTATTGCAATGGCTTTTAGAAGGCCACAGAGCATGGATCGAATCCGGAAAGCGATTGACTGTCAGCGGAGAGATTGAGCGAACCACAACCGCATATTTCAACTCGCAGAGCACACCTGAAATGTGGTTGTCCGAACGCGCGACAATCATCGACCCGGACATTCGCCCGAATAACCAGCTTCCCACATCAGGAATGCTTTACAATAATTATGTGATTTGGAAGCGTGAGCGCGGCGAACAACCAATATCACAGACCAAGTTTGGAACGTGGATCGCGTTGCAACTCGGCATCACAAAGGTTGAGAGCAGACTCATCCATTATCGCGGCATCGAATTGAAACCGCACCCTGTGCTGACAACCGATGATGAGAAACAGACGATGCCCGGTCAAACCACGCCACCGATGGCTCATACGAACATCATTCAAATGCCGATCAACCGCGAGAATTGCAACTGACGCCAAATGATGTGACGGACGGGCTTCCTCCGAACAAGGGGCGTTGCACTCTTCACATGGCGAGGCAAACGCTATGTCGCATCGGGCTTTTTGCTGCGCTAATTTTGGACGTGCTCACCGCTAGATACGATCTATAAGAAAATATGGGATTTTGAAAATTACATAACATTGGAATGCGACCCATTCGACCCTTTTCCAAAAGCCCTATGGAACGGCGATTTCATAGGAAAGACCGGGCGAGGGTCGAATGGGTCGCAGCGCTCCATGACTTGATTTTGGCGAGCACCTGCGTCCCGATGATCGACCCAATCGTAAACGGATGGCTCTTCCGCCGTGATTGCGGTCCAAATATCTGAGATCATTACGATCAATATTGCGATGGTCGTTGCACTCACCACTGCCCATCACCAAAGCACTGCGGATCAGTGTTCAGCCCAGAGCCACAGGCCGCCTGTCCAATACGGCCGCACCGGAGCGCCGACGACTTTATCAACAGCTAAATTGTATGGATCGCCGATTGCTACCATCGCAATCTTCGCACGCATCAATTCGCAATAGCACCATGCTTCACGACGATTTTTGTCCGCATCAATTTGTAACGACGCAATAGCGCGACGGACCATCGCAAAATTCACGTTTCGCAGCGTCCGGCAGTGGCTCGGCGCTGCTCTCGACAATGGCGGCTGGCGGACTCATGTTTGACCCGTCCAAATCAACCGCCTGAGTCAAGGTCAAAATCCAGAGGGTCAAAATGACAATTCGTTTTTCCAGCACACACGTTCCCAATCGTGGCACCAATTTCATGTTTGGCGTTGGCGACCACTCAACCGGCGCGTTCCTTCCGGACGTCGGCGGTGCCCTGGACGCGCCCATGACCGCGCTTGGCGGAGCGCTGGCGCGGTTCGGAGCGGTTGCTGCTCGCAACGGCACTGAGTACGCGATCGATAAAATCCCCGCGTACAACCGGCTCGCGGTGGCGTCCACAGGGCTCGCCAATGCCGCCCGCGATGTTCGCGTTGCCTCGCTTCGTGAAATGCAGACCATTGCATCAGCGTGGGCCAATCTGACGGCAGTCGATCCGACGTCTATTGCGACGATGAACATTCGTGCGCGCGCCTTGGCACTTCTGGACGCTGCCCCGGACGTCGGCAACAAGGTGCGCCTGTTGCAGGGCTTCGGCGAGGAACAACTTGCCGGTGTTATCGAGAGTGGCGGGCTGGACGGACTGCCGCCTGAAATTGTTGAGCAGGCAAAGGCGCGCTACAGCGTGCTCCGCGCCGTTAGAATTTCCGGAATGCAGGGTGATTTCCCGAAGCGCCCTTCCGTCGATGACGTGCTGGCGAACGGTCCAGATGTCGATGCTGCCGAGAATGCGGCGCGGGCCAAGATCGATGGGATCAAGGCCCGATCGAAAGTCGCGGAAGCGGTCGCGCGGGTGTTGAACGAGACTATCACCGTCGTCGAGTTGACTTGCGGTTTGCAGCGTCAGGACGCCTACGTTCTCGTTATGGGATGATGCACGTGCGCGGGCCGAACATCGAAAAGCGTGTAATTTTGCGGAGTGGCGTCACCCCGATCAACTCGGCTGAAATTATGCGCTCGTTCGGTATTTCAAAAGCACGTCTGCATCATTGGAGGTGTGCTTTTGAGTTTCCTCGCCCGATCACGCCACGCGGATCAGTACCGCGTTCCGCAGTTGGAGCGTGGTGCGCACGCTGGGCAATTGCGGTAGCTTGGATATAGAACTATGAGCAACGACATGCCGCCGACGCCAAATCCCGCTATTTCTAGCGAGGTCGTTCGTGGTGAAGGCGGACGATTTGTGACGACCTCTGGACGCAAGCCGGGTTCAAAAAATCGGCTGTCATCCTCGATGCTCGCAAGCATCAAAGAAATGGGGTCGGACGCAATCAACAAATTGCGCGATGCGCTCAACGACAAAGACAGCGCGTCGCACTGGAAGGCTTTGGAATTGATCCTGCGTTACTGCCTGCCGCCAGCGCGTACGGTTGAGTTAGATAACGCAGAACCCGCGACGATCATGCAAGCATTTATCGAAGGCGAATTGACCGCCGACGAAACCAAGGCAATCGCGACAGCGATGGAGAAACTAAAGAACGTCACCGACATCAACGAAATGCGCGCACGCCTAACAGAACTCGAAACAATCCTAGCGCGACACTGATGCCAATTACGGAGCGGGACAGGAACAGAATTGCGGCGATCATCGCGCGGATTAAACCACCCCGCAGCCTAGCCGCTCGCCTCGATACGATAAACGATGAACAACGCGCCTATTACGCAAGATGGAAAGCACGTTTCGAGCAATGGATCGAAGGGCGCAAAGCGAAGCATGATGACGAGTTCGAAATTGAGGCGCGCCCATACGCCAGCATGCTTGATGGGCATGGCCCGCCGATGATGCGCCGTAGTGTGGAAGCTGCACTTTTCGACGAAGCTCCAAAGATACTCTTGACCGACACCGAAACCGACGCAGCCCGCAAATGGATGGACATCTGCAATGAACAATGAAGCGAACACAGCTATGCGTGATCATTGTATTGCGCATCGCATCGCCGATAATTCACCGCTTCGCGATGTGCGGCTCTATAAGGTATTCGCTCCCGTCCCGATGCTTTACTCATTCAATCGCGACGGCTTGATGTGCTATGCGAGCGCCACGGAGTACGATCGCAGGAACGGCGAATACGCGTCAAATAGGAACGCCGTCATCAGAAAATGCGAAGCGCTTTATCTGGACAGATATCAGAGTGAGCCAGCCCGCGAGGTTCAGTTTTTCGCGAATGTCACGACGCCAGATCTTTCGATTAGCTGCGAAACGTTCCTTCGCATCGTAAGTCAGCACATCTTGACCACGCCGGATCACTCGTTTGAAGCGCCGAAGAACCTGCAATTGTTTTTCGAAAAGCAAACCAATTCTATGAACGACGCTGGGCGTCTATTCGATGACTACGTTGATCAACTGGCAACGCGGTTTCCAGACAAGTGCCGCGAACGGCGCAAATAGGATCGGCCCCTTGGATGAGCCGGGGTAAATCGTCCAAATACCAGCGAAGGATGAAACCACATGAAGATGACCACTAAGCAAAAGCAAGAGGCCGGGAAATCGCATCTCACGTACTTCCGTGAATTGTTGAAGCGCGACGGAGACAAAGCCACCATTACCCTTCACGCTGACCATCTTCGCTCATTGCTGGCTGCCGCGCCCGTCGACAAACGCTAATTGAATGCAGCACCGGTCGTTTGTCGCTATCCTGCCGGTGTGCGCACCCCGGACGCGGTGTCGAACTCACACCGCGTCCGGGGAATGTCTCGGTGGAGTGGCGGACGCGCCCTCCTGCCGGAGCATTGTCATCGCTCACGAATTTCGCGCACTCACCAAAATGTCTAACCACCGGGGCTTAGATGGCTATGGAAATCGTCACGTGATAGCCGCCCGATGACCGCAGCGAGGTTTTGAATAATGCGACATACCAGTTGACCGTTTCTGAATGCACTTTTCCGTGGCGCGGACCTGATGACGCGCCTAAATGTTTTGAGATGCCCCAACGGGCGCGGCGCGACTTCGCCGCGTGTAGGCAACATGGCGAACGCCCTTGTCGTGCATGCGAAGCGTCTGCCTCAGTCGCAAAAAGTACTACGTGCGGCGCAGTATGTCCGCATGTCTACGGATTACCAGCAATACTCGATTGAGAATCAGGCAGTGGTCATCGCGACCTACGCCGATCTTCACAAGCTAACCATCGTCCGTACCTATCGTGACGAGGGCGAAAGCGGCCTCAAGATCGAAAACCGAACTGGCCTAACCGAACTAGTCGAAGACGTGCAATTGGGCCGCGCTGACTTCGCTCATCTGCTTGTCTTCGACGTGAGCCGGTGGGGACGCTTTCAGGATGTTGACGAGAGCGCGCATTACGAGTTCATCTGCCGCAAGGCGGGCGTCAAGGTCGTTTATTGCGCGGAGCAATTCGACAATGACGGAAGCCTTCTTGCCAGCATTATGAAGAACATTAAGAGAGTGATGGCGGCTGAGTTCAGTCGGGAACTCTCCGCCAAAGTTTTTGCAGGGTCAATCCGGCTAACGCGTCGCGGCTTTAAAATGGGCGGTCCCACCGCTTACGGGCTGCAACGACGTCTTGTGGACGATCAATGCAGGCCGAAGAGTATTTTGACGGTGGGCCAGCGCAAATCTTTGCTCACCGACCACGTCAAGCTCATCTCCGGGGCGCCCGATCAAGTCGAGATCGTGAAATCGATCTTCCACGAGTATCTCCGACACAAATCGCAGGCCACCATTGCGCGAGACCTCAACCGGCGAGGGATCATGAATAGCCAGGGAAGACCGTGGCTTGGAAAAACGGTCGGCGAACTCCTCCGAAACGAAGCCTATATCGGCGTTCTGACCTACAATCGCAAAAGCAAGAAGCTTGGCGCCAAGGTTACGCGCAACCCAAGGGAGCTTTGGATCAGAAATGAGGAAGCCATCGAGCCCATCGTCCATCGCGACGCATTCCGGCGCGTGCAAAAGATCATGGCCGATGGGCGCGTCAGTATCCCCGAAGAAGAAATGTTGCTTCGCCTTCGCAAGGTCCTGATGAAGAAAGGCAGCCTCAGTAAAACCATCATCAATTCAAGTCCTGGCTTGCCGTCCATGTCTTCGTATCTTGTGCACTTCGGCACGTTGCGGAACATCTATCGGCTCATTGGGTACAACGGCAATCAAGGCTGGTTTGACACATACGCCGCGCATCAACGATGGGTCGCCCTGCAGCTTGGCAATGCTGCGCGCCTTCGAGACGCTTTCGAGACACTTGGTTGCCATGCTACTCTCAATCCTTCGACCGAATGCCTTCGAATCGATAATGCCGTGAATGTCGTCTTTCGGGTCGCAAGATGCCGCAACTACGAAAACCGGCCCTTGCGCTGGACGCTGCAGTATCGCGTGAGATGGCCGAAGGGGTGGGTTGTCGCGGTCCGGCTGGACGAGAAGAACGAAGCGATCTTCGACTACGTCTTGATGCCCTCGACGTGGCTCACCTTCAGCCGTCGCATGTTCTGGTTCTCCAAGGACGTCTATAAGGGCCACACGATAAACCGCTTTGACACGTTCGAAGCGCTGTCACGGTTCCTCATCGAACGCATCGGCAAGGAAAAGCCTTCGCGTGTCGTTGAAGTGCAGCCGCGCGCTCCCGTGACAGGCCCGAGGAAGAAGAAAGGCGCTTAACGCGTTTGTGGGGGTGGGACAGAATTCAGTAGATCACTCAACGCTCAAAGCCGCGCGAGTTGATCGAAAGCCGACCACATACATCACGTCGAATGTCTGCGAAGGGTTACGCGCCGAGACCTCGGCAGCTTGCTCGGCGAAGTTCAGTTCAACACCGAAGAGCGGACATCAGGCTCAATCCGCTAAGGTCGGCCAGGCGGAAACATCATCCGCCGCGTTCGGGGTGTAAATGATTGGAATAACTCGCGCTGACTATCGCGAAAAAACTGTCATTCACCGAACTCTTTCACCAATTCTTCCATCACACTTTGCGGCCTTCTGATCATCATACGTCATCCGGTCGCATCGCGAGATGCTTTCGCCATAAACGGCAATAGAGCCTTTGGCCTCCTAAAACTTAGGGGGCGCAGATCAGGCAAACGAACCTTGTCTTCAGCGAATGCTTGAACGGCGTCAGGCCTCATGGGATGGCCTTCGGCGCGAAGCGCGCCCAGTCTTTCAAGAAACTTCTCATTGGTCGCGTCTTCCATGTCCATGATGTAATCGAAAACAAGATCGTCGCCTTCCTCGTGAACCCATCCTGTACAATTTCCCAAATCGGATCCCCCCCACGCTGCCACTCTCGCAGCCTCAAGGAACGCGGTGCTAAATGGCATGTGGCGCTCGACCAATCCGTATGCTCTTTCCCTCAAGTCGGTACCGAGCACAATTAGCCGCCCCTCGACCAGGGTTTCCCAGAGCGGCTCATGTTGTGGATGCGGTAGCCCGCTCCAGTAAGCGTTCAAAGCGTATGGCGAAAATGGGGGTTCTCGAAGCTCAAACGTAATCCAATTCGAGTCTAGTCTACCGGACACCTTTCGGGCTTCCGCCAAGCTGAGTTCGGCAAGGTACTTCGGCTTGAAGTGGTTGCCCCAATTCATTGCGCGTTCAGCACTTGCTAGGTCTGTGAAGCAATACATTCCCTTGAGGCGCGAAACCCTTTTCGGATAGTAGGCGGCTCGTTGGATTTCGAGACTAAGCTCACGTTGAATGCGATGCTGATCGTCGCTTTGGATCATTGAAAGGGTCCAAATCGACAGGAAGCCGGGGTCTGACCGAGTAGAAACCAAAAAACCTCGGTAAGTCGCCCACGCGCACACCGGATGCGAGATGTTTAGAAACGCCCATGCATCCGTTGTAAGCATTTCTTCAGCGTTTCACTATTGAGGACTGGAAGAAACCTTATCGGGATATTCAGTGGCATCGATCTGCCACCGCCATCGATCGAATTCCCTCGGAAATCGTTATTGCCTCGAATCGATTTGGAACCCGCAGTCTACCCCCATCGGCAACTCGCTTCCAAGGCGAGGTTCGTCAAGCGGACGGGAGCAATTTGGTTCTGCTACCGGACGTTGCCTAGTTCCCGTTCTGCGATAACAATCGATTCGCGACAATCAATCGAGGGGACGGAATGGACGGCGATCAATCCCAGCAAATTGCAACCGATGGTAACAATCAGCAAGGCGCGGCCGGCAATGACAGCGGAGCATCACGCTACACCGCGGGGCTAAAGGCGTGGTTGCGGAGCTTTCGCGAACCACTCACAGCGGCGACTGTGCTGCTCTTTGTCGCGACTGCGGGACTATTCATTGCCACGGTCTACCTCGTTATCGACGCTCGACACACGGCAGAACATCAACTCCGGGCGTATGTTTATGTGGATCACGGCAGTTTCGGACCGGTCCGCGCTGGGACGCCAATTGGCCCAACGATCACAATTCGAACGGCCGGAGCTACGCCGGCTTACAAGCTGCGCTTGGCCGCCACCATCGAAATCGGCGAATTCCCGTTAGCGGATCGATCCAGCCTTTCCGATCCGTTCAATCGGTTTGGTGACGGCATCACGGCCATCAGCTATCCAATTCTCTATGGGGGCGATCACGCCATCCAAGAGCCAATTACCGTCAACTTCTCGCAGAAAGCCATCGATCTACTCAAGATCGACCATCACAGGCTCTATGTTTTTGGCGGCGTCAAATACCAGGACATTTTTGGATTAGAGCGAAGATACGACTTTTGCTTTAGCTTTAATGCCGACCCCAACAGCCCGATCAAAGCAGCTCAGGAAGACGGCTGCGATCGATACAACAAGCCCGGCTAGCAGCGTTCAGGCTGTGACGCATGTTTGATGGGGGGATTGCTCGCGCCCGCGTCAATCGATGATCCCCCGTCAAAGCGCCGTGATCGATCAGGAACAAACGGGAAGGTTCAGAAGCGTGGTTAGTCGTTTGGTGAATGGGCGACCTAAGCTATTGAAAAATAAGCTTGACTGGCGGAAGGGGTGGGATTCGAACCCACGGTACCCTTGCGGGCACGCCGGTTTTCAAGACCGGTGCCTTAAACCACTCGGCCACCCTTCCAAGATAACAATATCAAATGCTTAGCCCGCGCCTCGGAACGAACAGAACGCGAAACCGGCACCCGATTTGCACCCTAAGCGGCTAAGAACCGCTTCAAGAAGCGTGCTTCTACATATTGCCGGCTTACAGATCAATCCGGAGAACAGACCCGCCGGCGGTGAGGCCGGCGCTGTTTGCCGCTCAATGCGCGACTTCACTCAACCCCATCGTCAGGACGACAGCAATATTCTCGATAAGTACGGTGTGCCAGGACCGCGATTTTTCACCGCTCGCAGTAGACACATGGCTCGGCCAGCCCTTGCTGTCCGCAGGACCGCATGCTGCACGAGAACCATAAGACCTGCCATGGCGTACACTCAGCAGATCACAAGCAGCTTGCGTCTCGGCATCCGACGTGCGGTCTACCTCACACTCGGCCTCGATCCAACTGGGATCATCTGTTTCCACGATCTTGTTCTCAAAGGCATCCACTCGCGATCTGCGGTGCTCATAGGGGATCTCGGGTACTATCGCGGTGGTGGAGGCTACGGCAGATATCGTGTTCCCTGTGGTCACGGCGCAGACGTCGATGTTCGAGACGGTCAGTGCTACCCCAACGGTACAGTACCGCCGCAGTTTCAGCAGGGTCGACAGGGATACTACGGCTACGACGACTATGAACGCCGCCCCAGACGCCGCTATTATTGAGAAGCCCGCCAGCAGTGAACTGGCGGGCCTCGACTTCAGCTCTTCGTATCAGCGCCCTTCAGCGCATTCCACGCGGCCTGGTTTGCTTGATCGAACGACTTCCGGGATTCGGCGAGCGCGGCGCTCAGGACAGACCAGGATTCACTGCCGGCCTGCTTCAGCTTTTGCAGACGTGCTTCCGCTTCGGACGCATCGGATTTCATCTGCTTGAGCGCGGCATCGACGTCGGCGGTGCGGGCCGTGGCCACTTTGCCCGCGGCCTCGCGGAATTTGTCCGCCGCTTCGCGCCAGGCCTTGGCCTGTGCCGCCGCAACGTCCCTGAACGTGGCCTGCTGCTGCTCGAGCTGCTTGCCCGCGGTTTCGAAGAAGGTCTTCACTTGGGCTTCAAATCCAGCCCATTGCTTTTCCAGGTCTGTCTTGGCGCCCGCCCAAGCGGCTTCGCCCGCCTCCGCCTGCGTCTTGAGCAAGGCCTGAAATTCATCGCGGCGATTCTTCAGGTCGGACAGGAGTTGATCAGTCTTGACCTTGGACTCGGCCTTGGCCTCGCCGGCCTTGACCTCGAAGGAGGCCAATGCGGCATCCATTTCGTCGATCCGCTCCTTGGCCCAATTGAGGTAAAAATGCATGCTGCTCTGCTGTGACATGGCCGTCTCCGTTTGCTTGCCGAGGTCAGAATTCCAGAGCTCGGGCTGGCCCGTATTGACCTGTCTCAATGACCTTGTGGTCTGAAGCACTGGCGAACGGTCGGTGACGCACCTCCTCCTGGCGCAAAGGAGGAAAAGCGCGTCAGGAACGCCATCGAATTTGAGAGATTAGCCTGACCGGAAGCTTCACAGCGGGCAACGCAAATGTTCTTCTTGTTCTCAAACCGGCTGGGATGTCTCGGCTCGCTGCTGATCTCCGGCTTGATCACTGTGGCGCTGCTGTTCCTGTTCGGGATACTCCGGTTTTGATCCTCAGTGCGTGGGTCCAAGGCTGCGCCCGCGCCGGAGGGACGGCGGAAGCTGGAAGGCCTGACTTTGCGCTCCGAACGGCGATCGTGGGAACCCCTTGAGCATCCAACGCGTTTAGACGCGAATGCGAATTGCGAGGGCCACCTGCTTCAGAGTTCATCGACACTGATCCCCGGCGACACCGTCTGGCGGCGGTGCGAAGCGCGGCGTGTGGCGGTTCTGAACGATGCTGCCGCTTATTTCGCGGCCCTGCGGGAGGCGCTGCTGGAAGCGCAAGATCTCGTCTATATCGTAGGGTGGGACATCCATAGTGAAACCCGGCTGGTCGGAGCTTCCGGACGAGCCGATGATGGCTTGCCGGAACAGCTCGGCCCCTTCCTGCGCGCGCTGGTTCAACGCCGCCCCACCTTGCGGATCAACATTCTCGTCTGGGACTTCGTCTCCTTTTACGCCTCCGAAAGGGAGTGGAATTCCGCGGCAAAGTTTACCGCCGAAACAGATGGCCGCGTCAGGTTTCATCTGGATTCCACGCTTCCGTTTGGCTCGGCCCAACACCAGAAGATCGTCTGTATCGACGGTTCACTGGCGTTCGTCGGCGGGCTCGATCTGACGATCAGGCGCTGGGACACGAGTGACCATCGCGCCGATCACGCATCGCGCTGCGACCCCCAGGGGAAGCCATACCTGCCCTTTCATGACGTTCAATGCATGGTCGACGGGGATGCCGCGGCGTTGCTGTTCGAGCTAGCGGAGGCACGCTGGCGTGCAGCAGGTCAACCGAGGCATGATCGGCGCGCGCTGAAGAGCGTTCGGTGGCCAGCCAATGTGCCGGTCGAGGCCGAGCGCTTGCCGGTCGGTATCGCCAGGACCGAGGTGGTCTGTCCCGCAGGTTCGACCATCAGGGAGGTCGAGCGTTCCTTGATTGAAGCGATCCGGTCCGCGACGTGCTTCATCTACATCGAAAATCAGTTCACCAGCGCCACCAAGATCGCGCGTGAATTGGCGGAACAGATGCGTCGCGCGCCATCGCTTCGGGTTCTGGTGGTCGCTCCAAAACTGCATTCCTCGTGGCTGGAATCCCAGGCCATGCAGAACGGCCGTGGCGCCTTCATCGACTGTTTCGGTGCAGCCGGGGTCGCAGATCGCATTCGCTTCCTCTATCCGGTCTCACGCAGCGGAGATACGGAAGTTGCCGTGATGGTGCACAGCAAGCTCATGATCGTCGATGATCGGATATTGAGAATCGGTTCGGCTAACCTTAACAATCGGTCGATGGGGGCCGACAGCGAATGTGACCTCATTTTCGAGGCCGCATCCGAGGAGCATCGGGATTTCATCGCCTCGGTTCGCCATCGCTTGATCGCCCATTTCTGCGGTCTCGAAGAACAGACCCTCGCGCAAAATGAGGATCGCCTTCTTGCTCTCCTCGACGACGTGTCGAAAGGTGATAGGACGAAGACGCTGCGGAAAGTGGAGTCCTCGGGTTTGACCAGTACACTGGCCACGATGGTTCAGCCGGTGGCGGACCCTGAGAGGCCACTTCATTTGGAGCGGGCGGCATCTCGCATGTGGAGCACGAAGACGATAATCGGGATCGTATCGATCGCCGTGGCGCTTCTTGGCTTGACGCTGGCCTGGTCGTACTCATCCTTGAGCGATTTCGCCGATGAAGGCCGCATTTCGACGCTCCTCTCTGCCTATTCGCAATCCATCTGGGGACCATTCTTCGCGATCGCAGCGTTTGTCGTCGGCGGGCTGGTCGTGTTTCCGATTCTCGTACTCATTGCCGCAACCGCTGCTGCACTCGGGCCATGGCTGGGTTTCTTCACTGCAATGGCTGGCGCCTTGCTCAGCGCCCTTGTCCTTTTCTCAATCGGACGGGTACTCGGTCGAGAACGTCTCCAGCATCTGCTTGGACGACGCGCAGCGCGCATCCAGGAACGCATTGTCGGCAGAGGCATTCTGGCCGTCGTCGTCATCCGGATGATTCCGATCGCGCCGTACTCGGTCGTGAATGTCGTGGCAGGTGCGAGCACGCTGCCGCTTCGTGACTTCATGGTTGGAACGCTGCTGGGTATCACGCCCGGGATTCTCGCCATGGCCGTTCTGGGAGCTCAGATCGCGGATCTGGCCAGGAATGCGTCCTGGAGCAACGTTCTGCTGCTCGCACTGGCGTTTCTGGGCTGGCTCGGGTTCTGCGCGGGCGCACAATTTCTCGCGACGTGGCTCGCCGGGAGGCGCTGATGCGCTTCATGACGTGGAACGTGCACGGCACGTTCAATCTCAATCCGAAATTCGACCTGGAGGGTGTTTGCTCCATCATTCGCAAGTGGTCGCCGGATGTCGTCGCGCTTCAGGAGGTGGATTCCCGATCGCGGTCGGACGATCCCTTTGCGAAGCTCGCGAGTGCGGTCGGCGATCATCGCGTCCACGCCAAGTCGATCGTCACGGAGGACGGTGACTACGGTCAGATGCTGCTGAGCCGCTTTCCGTTCTCCGGCGTGCCGGAGATCGTCGACGTGTCGTATCGGGAGCGGGAGCCACGCAGAGCGATTGCCACAGAACTGCTGACGCCTCTTGGCGACGTCCGCGTGGTCGCCACTCATCTCGGCCTGAGTATCCACGAGCGTTATGCGCAGGCTCAGGCCCTGGTGAGCCTGGTGAGGCCTGGAAGAACTGTCGTCCTCGGCGATTTCAACGACTGGTTTTGGGTGAAATCGGTGCGGCGCGTGCTCGCGCAGGCCTGCCCAAACCGTACGCGGCTGCGAACCTTCCCGGCGCACTTGCCCTTGCTTCGGCTCGACCGGATCTATGCAACGCGCGATAGCCGTTTCGGGAAAGTCTGGACCGACGAAGAGGCGAGGGCCTATTCGGACCATTTGCCTGTGATCGCGGACATCGAGATCTGATCTGCCGGCGACGGGCCCTTTTCACTTCCCCTTTGGCCGTGGCCCCCGAAAAGGGGAGCTCGGTCAGATGTTTCCAGAAATGGCTGTTGCGCCTTCAGAAAAGCGTTGTGGCAGCAGGACTTATCTACTGTGCATGGGGTTGTTTTCGCAATCTTCATGACCGGGCCTATGCCCGTGAGCGGGACCATGCGGGAACTTTTTCCTCGCCGCGGCGTTGATTTGGCATGACTGAAGACCTTTCCTTCCGACGCAAACCCCTGACCCCGGAACAGCGCCAGGCGCGCGATGCGGCGCGCCGGATCGAGGCCGAGAAGGCCATGCGCGACCATGAAGCAGCGCAGAAGGCGTTTTACGCCAACAAGGAACGGCTACGGGCCGAGCGCCTGGCGCGTGAAGCGGCGGCGCCGAAGGACTGAGCTGACGCGCTTGCTGCCCAATCCGTGAATCGTTTCTCCCGGCGGCCTCTTTGCCGCTTGTGCCGCTTGGTGGCGACCTTCAGCGGTCCGCTTCGCGCAAGGTTCAGGGTGGAGAGAGCGCGTTGCTACAGGCAGATCCGTTCAAGCCTTCGAAACTCCGGCAGCTCACTGTTCGGGCGTCAGCTCTCGATGTCTCCGCTCCATGCGGCGCCGTGCACCCGCGTGCATCGGCAGGCTTGACGGCGTTCGGCTTCCGGGAGGAAGCTTCAGATGATCCTAAACTGACGTGAAGCACGGAGACTTTCGCTCCCAACAAGTCCGATCCTCATCAGCGAACCAGAATGGAGCTGACCATGACCACGTTCGACAAGCGCGAGCAGGGCTTTGAAGCCAAATTCGCTCACGACGAGGAGTTCATGTTCAAAGCCGCCGCGCGATCCAACAAGCTGCTCGGGCTGTGGGCCGCAGGCCAGCTCGGGCTTAGCGGCGATGCCGCGGCAAGCTACGCAACCGCGCTGGTGACGGACCATCTGGAGAGCCGGACGATCGACGATGTCGTCGGCAAGGTGTCAGGCGATCTCGCAGACAAGGGCGTCGTGCGTGAGCAGGTCGCGCAGAAGCTTCAGGAGTGTCTGCACCAGGCGCTGGCGCAGCTCGAGGCGGACAAGCAATGAGACCGGCCGCAGCGCTTCATTCGGCGTGCTTGCGCGGGCCTGAGTCGCTGAGCTTGTCGACATAGGCAATGCCGATCGCCGACACGACGAAGGTGAGGTGGATCAGCACCTGCCACATCACGGCGGTTTCGGTGAAGCCGGCGCGGTTGGAGCCGAGATTGCCGGCCTCGATGAAGGTGCGGAGCAGCGCGATCGAGGAGATGCCGATGATAGCCATGGCGAGCTTGATCTTCAGGGCGCTCGCATTGACATGGCCGAGCCATTCCGGTTCGTCGGGATGGCCCCGGAGCTCGAGCCGCGAAACGAACGTCTCGTAGCCGCCGACGATGACCATCACGAGCAGGTTGGAGATCATCACGACGTCGATCAGCGCCAGCACGCTCATCATGATCTGCTGCTCGGTGAGGTCGAGGGCGTGCCAGGAGAGGTGCCAGAGCTCCTTGAGGAAAAGCGCGATGTAGACGCATTGCGCCACGATCAGCCCGAGATAGAGCGGCAGTTGCAGCCAGCGCGAGCCGAAGATGATCGTCGGCAGCAGGCCGAGCTGCGGCGAAGGCGGGCGGGGGCCAGTTCCGGGGTCAGGCACCAACGACATTCAGGCCTCATCCTCGCATTCGGACGATCTCGCCGTCATGTACCCCGACAAGATGGCCGGCGGAAGACGCGACGCGCTTGCCGCCTTCCATGGGCAGTGCCGTTTCGTGCTACGGTGCCGACCGGCCGTCGCGCGACGGCCGCAAGCCGGAGGTGGGGAGTGTCTCGGAGCGGCCTTGGCAAGTGGTCCGCCGCAATCTTATGCGCTGGCGCCATGCTGGTCGGTGCAGGTGGCGGCGAGGTCTCGGCGACGCCGCTGACGCCGTTTCGCTACGAGGCGCAGGCGCAGCGTCATTGCCCGCATGACAGGGTGGTCTGGCTCGACTTCAGGAAGGGCCTCTACTACCGCAAGGGTCAGAAGCGGTATGGCGAGGGATTTGACGGCAGCTTCGTCTGCCTGAGCGAGGCCCGCGACAACTTCTACCGTCGTTCACTGTTGGGTCTGCGCTGAGCGGCACGTGATCCAGGCTTGCGAACGCGCCGGCTATTGCTGCGCCGCGATGGAGCTATCTTGAGAGGAGCCTCAGGCAAATGCCAGGGCCACGAGGCTCGAGCAGAGCAGCACCAAGCCGCCCGCGGTCAATGCCAGGAAGCCATCGGATACGAAGTCATGGTTGCGCATGGGACACCTGCTGCTCTCGTCTCCGATGCTGGATCGGATTCATCAAAATTGTCCGAACGCGCCGGCTATTTCTGCGCCGACAGCTTGACCGGCACGTGCGGGGAGGTGCTGATGACCCGGGGACTTCCATCCGGATAGGTGCGGTCGCCGCGGATCAGGGATTCCAGGACCAGGAAGAATTTCTCGGCAAGCATCTGCGTCACCCTCATCGGTGATGGCCTCTCGTAATTGGTCGAGGTGCCGAACGCAGAAATTCAATCAACAGAATGGGAGCGGGACAGTCGCGCTTGCTGCGCCGCGATGGAGCTATGTTTGGAGATGGGAAGCAGGGGCCTCAGGCAAATGCCAGGGCCACGAGGCTCGAGCAGAGCAGCACCAAGCCGCCCGCAGTCAACGCCAGGAAACCATCGGATACGAGGTCATGGTTGCGCATGGGACACCTGCCGCTCTCGTTTTCGATGCGCGATCGGATCCATCAAAATTGTCCGAACGCGCCGCCTTGAAAGGGGTGATGCTTGCCGCCCGCGCGAGTGCCTTTAGGCCCTCGTGCGGTAACCTTCGAAGGCATGGGCCAGGAAGATCCCCGCGCTTACCAGACCCATCAGTGCCGAAACCGTCTCGATCATCGTTAAATTCCAATCCGCCCCTGCGAGCCGAGAAAACGCGTGCGGCCTTGCACAGTCAAAAGAATTTCGGTGAGCGCCACAACAATGGGGGTGGAGTGAGGATTTGGCGCAACAGCTTGTCCAGCCGTGGCACAGAGCAGGGCGCCCAGGTTCCGTAGTTCAACGGGAGGAAGCGAACCTCCCGTTTACCATCCCGGCGTGATCGCTGTGGGCTCCCCATTTCCGCCGTGTTCGGGTTGCGTTATCCCTACTACTTCCGAAGCGGTGGTGGGCCGCCTTGGAGTCAGAGGACCGGACAGCGCTCTCCGTCACCAAAGCGGGTTGGGCACGCCTCCGGCGGAATGGTATTTGGGGCGCATGGGGATCCGACGGTCAGATTCGTTTTTGCGGGCCGCGCGCGGTGTTGCGGCGGTCGCGACCTGCCTCGCGCTCGCCAACTGCGCCTCGTCCAGCAAATTCGCCAGCCGCGTTGATCCGAAATACGGCGTGTCCTCGAGCCCCCGGGTGGTGGCCTGGGGCGAACCGGTCCCGAAGGGCGGTGGCACCTACCGTGTTGGCAAGCCCTATGTCGTGGCGGGCCGGACCTACGTGCCGGAGGAGGACGTCAACTACCGCGCCGAGGGCATGGCGTCCTGGTATGGCGACGATTTCCACGGCCGCCTGACCGCCAACGGCGAAGTGTTCGACATGACCTCGCTGACCGCGGCGCATCCGACCCTGCCGATGCCGTCCTACGCGCGGGTGACCAATATCTCGAACGGCAAGTCGCTGATCGTCCGCGTCAATGATCGCGGGCCCTATCACGGCAACCGCCTCATCGACGTCTCGAACAAGGCCGCCGAACTCCTTGAATTCAAAGGCAATGGTGTCGCCAGGGTTCGTGTCGAATATGTCGGACGGGCGCCGCTTGAGGGCTCCGACGACCGTCAGCTGATGGCTACTTTGCGCACCGGCGTTCCGGCGCCGTCGCCCTCGATGGTCCGTGTCGCCTCGGCGAAGCCGTTTGTGCCGGAGTTGCCGTCCTCGGGCCGCGGCGCCATTCGCGGCGAGATCCCGATGCCGGAAGGGCGCCCCTATAGTCTCGGCAACACCTCGGCCGACATGGCATCGCTCAATGCGACCTCGGAAATGTCGGCCTCGAGCCGCAGCCGGGGACGGGCGCTCCAGAACGCCCGCGCCGTGTCCTATGACGAGGACCGGCGCCACGTCGCCGAGAGCGCGCCCTCGTCGGGCGATGGCGCCGCCGAGGCTCGCAACATCCTGAGCGGACGCGGGCTCTACTGAGCCGCACTCGCCGTCAGGAATTTCACCAGCGCCGCGTTCACCTCGTCGGGCCGCTCCTGCTGCACCCAATGGCCGGCGCCCTCGAGGATCAGCTTGCCCTTGAGATTGGGCAGCACCCGCTCGAGCTCATTGACGCGCTTGGCCCCGATCAGGCCGGTGATCACTGCGTCCCTCGAGCCTGCGATGAAGAGGGAAGGCTGGTGGATCTGGGCGTCCTGCCAGGGCGCGGTCAGTTCCCAGTTTCGATCGATGTTGCGGTACCAGTTCAGCCCGCCGCGGAAGCCGGATTTGCGGAAGGATTCGGTGAAATAGGCCAGATCAGCCTCGCTGAGCCAGGCGGGCAACGGCTCCTCGGCGGTCGCGTGGCTGAGAAAGCCCTTGCCCTCCTGCACGAACATGGCCGCGGACGGATCGGCGAGGCCGCGTCCGGCGAGCACGATGCGCATGGTGCGGCCAACGTCTCGCTCGAGTTCAGCCTCGGCGACGCCGGGCGCCTGGAAATACTGCCAGTAGAAATTGGTGATACCGCCCTGGCGCAACAGGTCGAGCGGCTTGCCGCGGCCGCGGAACGGCGGCGGCACGCTCAGGCCCGCGACGGCCGTGAAGATGTCGGGCCGGAACAGCGCCGCGTGCCAGGCGACCGGCGCGCCCCAATCGTGGCCGACCACCATTGCCTTGGTCTCGCCGAGCGCCTGGACGAGACCGACCACGTCACCGACCGTATCGAAGATCGAGTAGGCCGCAACGTCAGGCGGCGCTGCGCTTCGGCCGTAGCCGCGCATGTCGGGCGCGACGACGCGAAACCCGGCTTCGGCGAGCGCGGGGATCTGGTGGCGCCAGGAGTAGGACAGTTCCGGCCACCCATGGCACAGAACCACCAGCGGACCCTGGCCGGCTTCGCGGACGAACAGCTCGACCCCATTGGCCTTGATCGTGCGGGTTGAGGACATTCGCTTTTCCGCCTTGTTTCAGGGGTTTGGTCAGGAAATATGAGATGCCACGATAGGGGCGCGAGGAGAATCGTGCAATCTCAGGGCAAGCGTCCAACCGCGTGTTGTTCGCATCTGTTCCAACTGTTAGAACGCCTGTCTCAGGGCTTCGCCATGGCATTTCGTCTTCCTTCGCTTCGTCGCAACTGGCTCACCGCCGGAACGCTGGCGCGCGGGCTGATCGCTGCGGTTCTGGTGGCGGGGATCGGCTGGGGCGGGACGCTCTATGCCGCCAACCAGAGCGTCCAGGGCGCCAAGAAAGCAGAAGAGGCCGGCTTCGATGGCGATGCCCCGACTGCGATCCTGATCGAAGCCTCGAGCGGCAGCGTGCTGTTCGAGAAGAACGCCGACGAGCTGCGCGCGCCCTCGAGCATGATGAAGCTGATGACCGCGGAGGTCGTCTTCAATGCGATCAAGAAGGGCGACGTCAAGCTGACGGACGAATACCGGATCAGCGAGAATGCCTGGCGCCGGGGCGGCGCGCCCTCGGGCGGCTCGACCATGTTCGCGGCCATCAACAGCAAGGTCTCGGTCGACGATCTCCTGCACGGCGCCATCATCCAGAGCGGCAACGACGCCTGCATCGCGCTTGCCGAAGCCATGGCGGGCAATGAGCGGATCTTTGCGGCCGATTTAATGACCAAGCGTGCACGCGAACTCGGTCTCACCAAATCGACCTTCGCCAATTCCAACGGTTTGCCCGACCCCGGCAACAAGATGACGGTGCGCGAGCTCGGCATGCTCGCCCGACATATCATTCTCGACTTTCCCGACTTCTACAAACTGTTCGGCGAGAAGGAGTTCACCTGGAACAAGATCCGCCAGTTCAACCGCAATCCGCTGCTCAATTCGATGGAAGGCGCTGACGGTCTCAAGACCGGCTACACCAAGGAAGGCGGCTACGGCATGGTGGGCTCGGCCGTGCAGAACGGCACGCGGCTGATCGTCGTCGTCAATGGACTCGAAGACTCCGAGGATCGCGCCACGGAAGCCAAGAAGATGCTGGAATGGGGCTTCCGCAATTTCGAGACCCGCATCCTGTTCGCGGCCGAGCAGCCCGTCGGTTACGCCAAGGTGTTCGGCGGCGAGAGCCGCTCGGTCAAGCTCGTCGCCAAGACGCCGGTGAAAGTGATGGTGCACAAGAACGGCAGCGACAAGCTGATTGCGCGCCTCGTCTATAGCGGCCCGGTGCGCGCGCCGATCGAGGCCGGCCAGCGGGTCGGCGTGGTCAGGGTTTGGCGCAGCGGCAACATCGCGGTCGAGACGCCGGTCTATGCGGCCGAAGCAATCGGTACGGGTTCGACCATGCGCCGTGCGATCGACGGCGCCAGCGAGCTCGTGATCGGCATGTTCCGCGCAGGCGCCGAGAAGCTCTGATCATGAGTGAGAGCGCGGTACAGCGGCCGTCCGGACGCGGACGCTTCATCACCTTTGAAGGGGGCGAGGGCGCGGGCAAGTCGACCCAGATCAAGAAGCTCGCTGACCGCCTCAAGGCGGCAAAGCTGCGCATCCGTGTCACGCGCGAGCCGGGCGGCTCGCCGGGCGCCGAGATCATGCGTCACCTTGTGCTGTCGGGCATGGGCAAGCTGCTCGGCCCCGAGGCGGAGACGCTGCTGTTTGCCGCCGCGCGCGATGACCATGTCCGCACCGTGATCCAGCCAGCGCTCAACCAGGGCACCTGGGTGCTGTGCGACCGCTTCGCCGACTCGACGCGGGCCTATCAGGGCAGTCTTGGCCGCGTACCGGCCGGCCTGATCAACGCTATGCAAAGGGTCACGATCGGCGATCTCAAGCCGGACCTCACCATCATCCTCGATTTGCCGGTCGAGATTGGGCTGCAACGCGCCGCCGCGCGCCGCGGCAGCAGTACGCCTGACAGGTTCGAGGCCGAGAAGCTCAGCTTCCATGAGGGCCTCCGCGAGGCCTACCGCAAGATCGCGGCGGAGGATCCGGCACGCTGCGTGCTGATCGACGCCAATTCCGACCCGGACACGGTCGCCGAGCGCGTCTGGACCGCGCTGTGCGAACGTCTGCTTCCCACGCCTGCATCGGTGGTATCGGTATGAGCCCACGTCAGGCCGAGCGCGAAACCGCCATTCCCCATCCGCGTGAGACGTCGCGGCTGTTCGGCCATCGTGAGGCCGAGGCCGCGCTGCTGACGGCCTATCGCAGCGGGCGCATTCCGCATGCCTGGCTGATCGGCGGGCCGCAAGGGATCGGCAAGGCGACGCTGGCCTATCGCATGGCGCGCTTCGTGCTCGCTCATTCTCAGCCGCTGGCACCCGCCGTGCAGCGCGCCGAAGATCTTGCGATCGATCGTGACGACGCCGTCGCGCGGCAGGTGGCAGCCGGCTCGCATGGCGGCCTGCTGGCGCTGGAGCGGACCGCCAATGATCGCGGCGTGATGCGCACGGTGATCACCGTGGACGAGACGCGCGAGACGATCGCGTTCTTTGGCTCGACCGCGGCGGCCGAAGGCTGGCGCGTCTGCATCGTCGACACCGTCGACGAGCTCAATCCAAACGCGGCCAACGCGCTTCTGAAGATTCTCGAGGAGCCACCCCAGCAATCGCTGTTCCTTCTGGTGAGCCACGCGCCCGCGCGCGTGCTCGCCACGATCCAGTCGCGCTGTCGCAAGCTGCGCCTGCGGCCGCTCGCCACGGATGACGTGATCGCGGCCGCAGCTTCGGCTGCCGGGCTCGATCCGAACGATCCCGCGCTGCGCGAGGCGGCCGAGGCCTCCGAGGGAAGCGTCGCACGGGCGCTGACGCTGCTCGGCGGCGACGCCCTGAAACTTCAGCAGCGCACGGCGGCGCTGCTTGCGCGCCTGCCGCAGGTCGATCCGCGCGAATTGCACACGCTCGGCGATTCGCTCGGCACCAGCGACCGCGTCGCGCTTGCTGCCTTCATCGACGGCATCGACCGCTGGATCGCGGAGCGCCTGCATGCGGATGAGGCCAATGCGAACCAGAACCTGCCGCGCCTTGCGCGCCTAGCTGAGGTATGGGAAAAGATCGTCCGCGCCGCGCGCGACACCGAAACCTACAATCTGGAGCGCAAGCCCTTGGTCTTCTCGGTGTTCGGCTGGCTGGCGGACGCAACGCGCTAGAGCATGATCCGGAAAAGTGCGGAGCGGTTTTCCGAAAAGATCATGCGCAAAACAACAACCTAACGCAGGTTCGTTTCCAAATTTCGGACAAGCCGGTAAAGGAATTCGTGGTGGCAACGCGAGCTAAGAAGACCGTTAAAGGCAAGCGCAGCAAGAAGAAGGCTGCCAAGAAGGCCGTGAAGAAAGCCGCCGGGAAGGCCGTGAAGGCGCGCGCGACCAAAGCCGTCAAGAAGAGCAAGAAGGCTGCCGCCAAGAGGGGCGTGACGAAAGGCGCTACGAAGACGACAAAGCAGGCCGGAAAGAAGGCCGCGAAGGGACGGGTCGTCGCCAGGAAGGCTTCGACGAAATCAGCTGTCAAAAAGCCGGCCAAGGCTCCAGCGAAGAAGGTCGCGAAGAAGGCGGCTGCGCCTGCCGTGACCGCCGCGCCGACTCCTGCCGTCACGCCGCCGAAGGCCGTGAAGCCCAAGGTATCGAAGCCCAAGACTCCGCGTGCGCCGAAGCCGATCGCGGCTCCGCAGGTCGCCGCGGCCGTTGCCGCCCCCGCGCGCGACAACGTCTTCTACATCACGACCGCGATCGCCTATCCCAATGGCAGCCCGCATATCGGTCACGCCTATGAGGCGATCGCGACCGACGCGCTGGCGCGCTTTGCGCGACTCGACGGCAAGGACGTGTTCTTCCTGACCGGCACCGACGAGCACGGTCAAAAAATGGTTCAGACTGCTGCCAGTGAAGGCATGTCCGCCTCCGCGCTCGCGACCCGCAATGCCGGCCGCTTCAAGGATATGGACGAGCGACTGAACGTGTCGTTCGACCGCTTCATCCGCACCACCGAGGAGCAACACCATCGCTCCAGCCAGGAGATCTGGCGGCGCATGGAAGCGAACGGTGACATCTATGCTGACAGCTATTCGGGCTGGTACTCGGTCCGTGATGAGGCCTATTACGCCGAGGACGAGACGCGTCTGAACGACGACGGCGTGCGCTTGGGGCCACAGGGTACGCCGGTCGAATGGGTCGAGGAGAAGAGCTATTTCTTCCGCCTGTCGGCGTATCAGGACAAGCTGCTCAAGCTCTACGCGGATCACCCTGATTTCATCGGACCGGACTCCCGCAAGAACGAGGTGGTGAGCTTCGTCAAGGGCGGCCTGCGCGATCTCTCGATCTCGCGTACCACTTTCGATTGGGGCGTGAAGGTGCCTGGCGACGAAGAGCACGTGATGTATGTCTGGGTCGATGCGCTGACCAACTACATCACCGGCGTCGGCTTTCCCGATGAGAGCGACAGGAACTGGCGCTACTGGCCGGCCAACGTGCACATCATCGGCAAGGACATCATCCGCTTCCATGCGGTGTATTGGCCGGCCTTCCTTCTGTCGGCCGGAATCCCGCTGCCGAAGCGGGTCTATGCCCACGGCTTCCTGTTCAACAGGGGCGAGAAGATGTCGAAGTCGGTCGGCAACGTCGTCGATCCCTTCAATCTCGCCGACCAGTACGGCGTCGACCAGATGCGCTATTTCTTCCTGCGCGAAGTGCCGTTCGGCCAGGACGGCAATTACAATCACGAGGCCATCGTGGCGCGCATCAACGCCGATCTCGCCAATGATCTCGGCAACCTCGCGCAGCGTTCGCTGTCGATGATCGCCAAGCAGTTCGGCGGCGTGCTGCCCGAGCCCGGCGAGTTCAGCGACAACGACAAGGCGATTTTGGCGATGGCCGATGGCATGGTCGCGGCCAGCCGTGAAGCGATGGCGACGCAGCAGATCCATCAATGGCTCAACGCGGTCTGGGCCGTGGTCGCGGAAGCCAACCGCTATTTCGCCGGGGAGGCGCCATGGGCGCTCGCCAAGACCGATCCTGCCAGGCAGAAAACGGTGCTCTACGTCACCGCCGATGTCGTGCGCCAGATCGCGATCCTAGCTCAACCCGCGATGCCGACGGCCTCGGGCAAGCTGCTCGACAGCCTCGGCGTCCCCGAAACCGAGCGCAACTTCGCCATGCTCGGCGCCGCCAGGCGCATCGCGCCCGGCTCGACGCTGCCGGCGCCGACGCCGGCGTTCCCGCGCTACATCGAGCCCGCGGCCTAGGGGCGCCGAGCGATGCTGGTCGACAGCCACTGTCATCTGGATTTTCCGGACTTTGCGGATGATCTCGACGGGATCGTATCGCGGGCGCGAGCGGCCGGTATTGGCCGCATGGTCACCATCTCTACACGGGTGCGAAAGCTGAATCAGCTTCTGGCCATCGCCGAGCGCTACGACGACGTCTATTGCTCGGTCGGCACTCATCCGCACAACGCGGACGAAGAGGACGGTATCGCGCCGGACGAGCTCGTTGCCCTGACGCAGCACCCCAAGGTCGTCGCGCTCGGCGAGGCCGGGCTCGACTATTTCTACGACAACGGCTCGCCGGAGGCGCAGGCGAGGGGCTTTCGCGCCCACATCGCCGCCGCCCGCGCCACCGGCCTGCCGCTGGTGATCCACACCCGCGAAGCCGACGAGGACTGCGCACGGATCCTGGAAGACGAGGCGGCAAGGGGATCGTTTCGCGCCGTGCTGCATTGTTACACGGGCGGGCGCGAACTGGCGCTGAAGGCAGTGTCGCTTGGGCTCCATATCGGCTTCACGGGAATCCTGACCTTCAAGAAATCGGAAGCCTTGCGCGAACTCGCGGCCGAATTGCCGTCCGACCGTATCCTGGTTGAAACGGACTCGCCCTATCTTGCGCCGGGCAAGTTCCGCGGCAAACGCAACGAACCCGCCTATGTGGTCGAGGTCGCAAAAGTGCTCGCCGAGACGCGCGGGGTGTCGTTTGACGAAATCTCACGCCAGACCACCGAAAACTTCTTCCGCCTGTTCTCCAAGGTGAAAGCTTAGGACTGGAGCCGGCATGACGCTGACGCTGACGATCCTGGGTTGCGGCTCCTCCGCCGGCGTGCCGCGTCCGGCGCTCGGCTGGGGCGCCTGCGATCCCAACAATCCCAAGAACCGCCGTCGCCGATGCTCGCTGCTGGTCGAACGGACGTCCGAGCACGGCACGACACGCATCGTGATCGACACCTCGCCGGATCTGCGCGAGCAGTTGCTCTCGACCAACGTCGACCACATCGACGCAGTGTTCCTGACGCACGAGCACGCCGACCAGACCCACGGCATGGACGATCTACGCTCGGTCGTCATGCACATGCGCCGTCGTATCCCGACCTACTTCAACCAGTCGACCGCCAAGGACATCCTGTCGCGCTTCTCCTATTGCTTCATCTCGCCGGAGGGCAGCGACTACCCGCCGATCCTGACTCGGCATTCGATCGAGGCGGGCGAGAGCCAGACCGTTCTGGGGAAGGGCGGCGCCGTGACGATGACGGCCTTCCTGGTGCAGCACGGCAACATTCCCGCGCTCGGCTATCGTATCGGGGATGCCGCCTACACGCCCGACCTCAACGACATCCCGCGCGAGAGCTGGGGCGCACTGGAAAATCTGGACCTCTGGATCGTCGACGGCCTGCGCTACACCGGCCACGTCAGCCATTTCAGCATCAACGACGCGCTGTCCTGGATCGAGCGGTTCAAGCCGAAGCGCGCGGTCATCACCAATATGACCGCCGACGTCGACTACGAGGTCATCCGTCAGTCGCTACCGGCAGGCGTGGTGCCAGCCTATGACGGGCTGCGGCTGGAGACGCACTGAACCTGGGGTAGAAATTCCGGCCCGAGCCGGCATACTCCTTGCTTGCGCAGGCCCCATCATGTTGATCTAACGTTTGAAAGACAGGCGTTGGACAGGGCGAAATTCAGGCACGACCGCACGGGTCGATTGGATCGCCTTGTGTGAGGATGGGGATTGCGTTGGCAGGGGACGATGTAGCGGCTCGGGGGCCAGTGCGACGCGCTCTGGACCTCCTTTATCTCGGCGCGGGCTACGCCGCGGGCGTCTTCCTGGTCGCGATCTTCGCAATCATGATGGTCATGTCGGTCGGGCGCCAGTTTGCGATCAACATTCCCGCCGGCGATGATTTCGCGTCCTGGTGCATGGCCGCAATGGCTTTCCTCGGTCTCGCTCACACCTTCAAGCGCGGTGAGATGATCCGCGTTGGTCTGCTGCTGGAGCGTCTGCACGGGCGGACCAAGCAGATGGCCGAGATCGTGGCGCTCGGTATTGCCACCGCGTTCATCCTCTATTTCACCCGCTATGCCGTGCAGATGACCTACGACTCCTGGCGCTTCAACGATGTGGCGCAGGGTGTCGTCGCGCTTCCGCTCTGGATTCCGCAGCTCGGCTTTGCCGGCGGGCTTGCGATCCTGTCGATCGCGCTGATCGATGAAATGGTCAGTGTCGTCGGCGGCAACCGGCCGAGCTACGAGCGGGGGTCGCCGGATGAGACGCCGGACGAGTTCATCGAGCGCATCTCGCAGGGCGGCGGAGGTTGATCATGGCCAATCTCGGCATGATCGAGCTGTCGTTCGTCCTGCTCGGTGTCATGATCCTGCTGCTGGGAAGCGGCGTGTGGATTGCGGTCTCGCTTGGACTTGTCGGCTTCGTGGCGATGGCGCTGACGACGAGCCTGCCGCTCGGCGCCGTGCTCGCCACCACCACCTGGAGCGCCAGTTCCTCGTGGACGCTGGCCGCGCTGCCGCTGTTCATCTGGATGGGCGAGATCCTCTTCCGGACCAAACTGTCGGAAGAGATGTTCCGGGGGCTGTCGCCCTGGGTTCAGTGGCTGCCGGGGCGCCTGACCCATGTCAACGTGATCGGCTGCGGCATCTTTGCGGCGGTGTCGGGCTCCTCGGCGGCGACCTGCGCGACGATCGGAAAAATCGCGCTGCCTGAGCTCGACAAGCGCGGCTACGACAAGAGCCTGAGTCTCGGATCGCTCGCAGGCGCCGGCACGCTCGGCCTCCTGATTCCGCCCTCGATCCCGATGGTGGTCTACGCGGTCACGGCGAACGTCTCCGTGCTTCAGGTGTTCCTCGGCGGATTCCTGCCGGGTGTGCTCGTGATGGTGCTCTATTCGGGCTACATCATCATCTGGTCGCTCCTCAATCCCAAGAAGGTTCCGCCGCGCGATCCGCCGATGCCGTTCCGGCAGAAGCTGCAGGAGTCGGCGAAGCTCGCACCCTGCCTGCTTCTGATTCTGGCCGTGTTTCTTTCACTCGTGTTGGGCTTCGCGACCGCCACGGAATGCGCTGCATGGGGCGTCACGGGCGCGCTGCTGCTGGCGTGGTGGAGCGGCACGCTCACGCGCAAGAATTTGCTCGAGAGCATCATGAGCGCGACGCGCCTGACCTGCATGATCATGCTGATCCTGGCAGGTGCGGCCTACACCACGGCTGCGATGGCCTATACGGGCATTCCCGCCGCGCTCGCCACCTGGGTTCAGGGGCAGGAGCTGACACCTGGTATGCTCGCGCTCTATCTGAGCATCATGTACATCATCCTGGGATGCCTGATCGACGGCATCTCGATGATCGTTCTGACCGCCGTCATCGTGCTGCCGATGGTCAGGCAGGCCGGGCTCGACCTGGTCTGGTTCGGCGTCTATCTCATCATTCATGTGGAAATGGCGCAGATCACGCCGCCGGTTGGATTCAATCTGTTCGTGCTCCAGAACATGAGCGGTCGTGATACGTTCACCGTTGCACGGGCAGCGTTTCCGTTCTTCATCCTGCTGCTCGCTTCCGTGTTCATCATCACGGAGTATCCGCAGATCGTGATGTTTTTGCCCAAGCTCGCTTTCCCAGACTGACCGCATCCGGTTTTCAAGTTTACTGTGAGGAGAAGTCCAATGATGTCTCGTTTAGTTCGCGCATCCTTGATCGCCGGCGTCGTGATGGCTGCGACACCGGCCTTGGCCCAGACCAAATGGAATCTGCCGGCAGCATATCCTGCGGACAATCCGCACTCGGAGAATCTGGTCGCTTTCGCCAAGGATGTCGAAGCCGCAACCTCCGGCAAGCTCCAGATCACGGTCCATCCGGGCGCCTCGCTGTTCAAGGCACCCGACATCAAGCGCGCGGTGGTGACCGGGCAGGCGCAGATGGGTGAGGTGCTGCTGTCGATCCACGAGAACGAGGATCCGATATTCGGCGTCGATGTCGTGCCGTTCCTGGCGACCAGCTTCCCGGACGCGATGAAGCTGTATCAGGCGTCGAAGTCGCTGATTGCGAAGAAGCTCGATGCGCAGGGTCTCAAGCTGCTGTTCGTCGTGCCTTGGGCGCCGCAGGGCGTCTATGTCAACAAGCCGCTCGCGACGATCGAAGATATGAAGGGCCTGAAGTGGCGGGCCTACAATGTCGGGACCGCGCGCATCGGCGAACTGGTCGGCGCCCAGTCGGTCACGATCCAGGCGGCGGAACTGCCGCAGGCGCTGGCGACGGGCGTGGTGAACTCCTTCATGTCGTCGGGCGGCACCGGCTACGATGCGAAGGCCTGGGAGTCGCTCAAGTATTTCTATGACGTGCAGGCCTGGATTCCGAAGGACTACACCTTCGTCAACAAGGCCGCGTTCGAGGCGCTCGACAAGCCGACCCAGGAGGCCATCCTCAAGGCCGCCGCGACCGCGGAAACTCGCGGCTGGAAGGCCTGGCAGGACAAGAGCACCTGGTACATCGACCAGCTCAAGGCGAAAGGCATGACGGTCGAGCCGCCGAGCCCGGCACTCAAGGCCGGTTTCCAGAAGATCGGTGAACAGCTCACGGCCGACTGGCTCAAGAAGGCAGGCGCCGACGGTCAGGCGGTGGTCGACACCTACAAGAAGATGTGAGGACGGAGAGAGCTTCCGCTCGCCGTGTTCGGGCGGGCGGAAGGCTCTCCAGACGCTGTTTAGGCCGAGATCGCCTTCACTGAGCCGACTTCGTTACGCAGCAGGAATTTCTGGATCTTGCCGGTCGAGGTCTTCGGGATCGGTCCGAACACGACCGCCTTCGGCGTCTTGAAGCCGCTCATCTGCGAACGGCAGAAGGCGATGATGTCGGCCTCGCTGGCGCTGGCGCCGTCCTTCAGCTCGACGAAGGCGCAGGGCACTTCACCCCATTTCGGATCGGGCTTGGCGACCACGGCTGCGAACAGTATGGCCGGATGCTTGTAGAGGATGTCCTCGACTTCGACGGAGGAGATGTTCTCGCCGCCGGAAATGATGATGTCCTTGGAGCGGTCCTTGATGATGACGTAGCCGTGCTCGTCGAGCACGCCGAGGTCGCCGGTGTGAAACCAGCCGCCCTCGAAGGCTTCCCTGGTCGCCTTCTCGTTCCTGAGATAGCCCTTCATCACGATGTTGCCGCGGAACATGACCTCGCCGATGGTCTCGCCGTCGCGCGGCACCTCCTGCATCGTCTGCGGGTTGATGACGGTGACGCTCTCCTCGAGCGGGTAGGGCACGCCCTGCCGGCGCTTCATGCGCGCGCGTTCCGCGGGCGGAAGGTCGTCCCATCCGGGCTGCTCGGCGCAGACCGAGGCGGGACCGTAGACCTCGGTCAGGCCGTACACATGCGTCAGCTTGATGCCGATGCTTTCGGCGCCTTCCAGCACCGCGACCGGCGGCGCAGCGCCTGCGATCAGGCCGACGACGCGGTGGGCCGCATTGCCTTTGGGCGCATCGGGTGCGTTGATCAGCGTGTTGTAGACGATCGGCGCGCCGCACATGTGGGTGACGCCGTGCTGCTTGATCAGCTCGAAGATCCTGGTCGGCTCGACCTTGCGCAGGCAGACATTGATGCCGGCGGCGGCCGCAATTGCCCACGGGAAGCACCAGCCATTGCAGTGGAACATCGGCAACGTCCAGAGATAGACCGGATGCTGGCCGAGATTGCCGGCAAGGATGTTGCTGACGGCGTTCAGGTACGCGCCGCGATGATGGGTGACGACGCCCTTGGGATTGCCCGTGGTGCCCGAGGTGTAGCTCAGCGCGATGGCGTCCCATTCGTCCTGCGGCAGGACGGCGGTGAATGCCGGATCGCCTGCCGCGACCGCCGCCTCATATTCGATCTCGCCGATGCGCTTGCCGCCCTTGAACGCGGCGTCGTCGACGTCGATCACCAGCGGCTTGGGGCCTGTCATCTGCGCGAGCGCGTCGCTGATGACACCCGAAAACTCGGGATCGACCAGGATGATCCTGGCGCCGCCATGTTCGAGCTGGAACGCGATCGAGGGCGCATCGAGACGGATGTTGAGAGCGTTGAGCACGGCGCCGGTCATGGGCACGGCGAAATGCGCCTCGTTCATCGCCGGAATGTTCGGCAGCATCGCCGCAACGGTATCGCCCACGCCGATGCCCTTGCCCGCGAGATAAGAGGCAAAGCGGCGGCAGCGCTCATAGGTTTGCGCCCAGGTGAAGCTGCGGCCCTCGTAAACGGTGCTGACGTGATCGGGATAGACGGCGGCGCTGCGCGCGATGAAGCTCAGCGGGCTCAGCGGCACATAGTTGGCGGGAGTCTTTTCGAGGCCGATATTGTACGGGTTCTGCCGCTCACTCATCGACACACTCCTTAAATCGCGTCAAAGAAATCCGATCGAGATCCAGGGGAAGATCGCGACGATGATCAATCCCACCAGCAGCGCCAAAAGATAGCCCCAGATCGGCCTGATGCCCTCAGCCGGATCGACGCGTCCGATGGCGCAGGCGGCATAATAGCCGACGCCGAATGGCGGGGCGAATAGCCCGATACCCATGGCGAGAATGATCACCATGGCATAGTGGACCTCGTGCACGCCGACGGCGCGGGCGATCGGGAACAGCAGCGGTCCGAACAGCACGATGGCCGGAATGCCCTCCAGCACACTGCCGAGGATGGTGAAGGCCAGGATCGACACGGCAATGAAGGTCGCGGCCCCGCCCGGCAATCCCGTCATGGCGGCGGCCAGCGAGCGCGAGAATCCGGATTGGGTCAGGCCCCAGGCCATGCCGGTCGCCGTGCCGATAATCAAGAGGATCGCGCCCGAGAGTGCCGCGGTTTCGACCAGCATCGGAAACAGCCGCCGCCAGTCGAAGCGGCGGTAGACGAGGAGGCCGACGAGGGCGCCATAGACGATGCCGATGGTGGAGACCTCGGTCGCGGTCGCGATGCCCTCGACGACGGCGTAGCGGATCACGAAGGGCAGCGCGAGCGCGGGCAGGGCGATGATGAAGGTCCTGCCGATCTCGGATGCCGTGGCGCGGCGGACATGGCTCATGTCCTCGTGGCGGTAGCGCCACCACACCAGCATGCACAGCGTGATCGCGAGCACGACGCCGGGCAAGAGGCCGCCCGTGAACAGCGCTGCGATCGAGACGCCCGTGACCGAGCCGATCGTGATCAGCACGAGGCTCGGCGGAATGGTCTCGGTCTGGGCGCCCGTCGCCGCAAGAAGCGCGACGAGGTCGCCAGGCTTGGCACCGCGCTCTTTCATCTCGGGAAACAGCACGGGCGCAACTGCGGCCATGTCGGCGGCCTTGGCGCCGGAAATGCCGGAGACCAGGTACATGGCGCCGACAAGCACGTAATGCAGGCCGCCCCTGATATGGCCGAGCAGGCTCGCCAGGAACGCCACCATGGCCCGCGCCATGCCGGTCATCTCGATCAGGAGGCCCAGGAATACGAACAGGGGCACCGAGAGCAGGATGAGGTGGCTCATGCCCTCGTCCATCCGCCCGACCAAGACCATGACTGGCGTCCGCGTGGTCAGCGCGAGATAACCGAAGATCGCCAGGCCAAAGCCGAACGCAATGGGAACGCCGGCAAAGACGCAGAATCCGGCAACGCCGACGAAAAAGACCACGAGATTAAGATTGCCCAGCGGCCGCAGGAGCGGCTCCGCCAGCCAGAACAGGCCGATCACGGCGGCAACGGTGACGACGGCCGTTGCGACCATCCGGTAATCGGCCGCGCGCAGCAGCCGCAGCAAGGCAAAGGCTGCCATGAGGCCGATCCCGACCGGCAGCGCGGCGGCGCGCCACATATTCGAGATCTGGAGCGCCGGAGTGGTGATGTAGCTCTCTTCATAGGCATAGTCGCAGGACGGCCAGACGATCAGCGCCAGAAACGCGAGCGCCGCGCAGGTCGCGACCAGATCGAGATAGGCCCGCATCGCAGGCTTGGCGCTCGCGACGATCGCGGTCATGCGCATGTGCTCGGAGCGGCGGAATGCGACAGCCGCGCCCAGCATGGCCAGCCACAGGAACAGGATCGAGGCGAGCTCGTCGGACCAGATCAGCGGCCGGTGCAGGCCGTATCGCGCGACCACCCCGGCGAACAGAATCACGATTTCGGCGACGACGAGAATCGCCGCCGGGACTTCGACGAGGAGGCCGAGCACGCGTTCCGTTGACCCCAGCAACGAAGGTCGGCGAGGGGACTGCACAGCCACCTCGCCCGTTACTTCGGTCGCCTCAATCTCGATATGAGCCATGACGGCCCCGACGCGTTACGACAGCTTGCCGACGGCCTTCTCCAGGAGGTCCCAGGCCTGATCGCCGTACTTGCCCTTCCACTCGGCATAGAAGCCGGCAGACCGGAGCTTTTCGCGGAATGGCGCCACGGCCGGCTGGTTGAAGGTCAGGCCCTTGGTTGCGAGCTCCTGCTGGAGGCCGGCATTGAGCTTGGCGGTGTCCTCGCGCTCCTTCACGGCCGCGGCATTGATGTTCTTGGCGACGATGGTGCGCACGTCCTGCGGCAGCTTTTCCCAGGCCCTGCGGTTGGCCAGGAACCAGAAGCCGTCCCACATGTGGTTGGTCAGAGAGCAGTACTTCTGCACCTCGTAGAGTTTTGCGGTCGAGATGATCGCCAGCGGGTTCTCCTGGCCCTCGACGATCTTGGTCTGGAGCGCCGAATAGACCTCGCTGAAATTGATCGAGGCGGGCGCCGCATCGAACGCCTTGAACATCGAGGTCCACAGCGGCGACACCGGCACGCGGATCTTGAAGCCCTTGAGGTCGTCAGGACCGGTGATCGGCTTGGTCGACGACGTGGTCTGGCGGAAGCCGTTGTCCCAGATCTTGTCCATGACCTCGAGGCCGGCCTTCTTGATCTCGCCGCGGACATGGGCGCCGAGATCGCCGTCCATGGCCTTCCAGACCGTGGCGTAGTCCGGGAACGCGAAGCCGATGCCGTTGATGGACGCCGCCGGAACCAGGGTCGACAGGATCAGTCCCGACAGCGTGAAGAACTCGACGCCGCCGGAGCGGATCTGGCTCAGCATGTCGGTGTCGGACCCGAGCTGGTTGTTCGGGAAGATCTGCAGGTCGAACTTGCCGCCGGTCTCGCTCTTGATCGCCGCGGCCATCTCCTTGGCGCGCACGTTCATCGGATGGGTGTCGGGCAGGTTGTTGGCGTATTTGTAGGTGAACTCGGCGCTCTGGGCGCGGGCCACATGGGGCGCACTGAGGCCGCCCAGGACCGCGGTCGCGGCGGAGGCCTTGAGAAGCGTGCGTCGGGAAAAGCTCATGGGTCTGCTTCCTCGGAAGGTTTGTTGTTGTTTTGAGATGCAAACCTATACGGACGGTCGGCCTTAAGGTCATCTGCGATCTCGCGAGGCCTCGCTTATTGCAGCCGGACAAGGTCACGGCAATATCGGCGTTCGGCATACGGGTCCGGTCTCAAAATCTGAAAAACAACCCCATGCACAGTAGCGGTCGAGAGCCGAGGCGACGGTCGAGACGCCACCGAGAATGGCCGCTCAAGCGAAGGTGCTGCAGCAGGAATGTCGTCTAAATATTTGATCTGATTGTAGATAAATATATTCCATAATATACCTTATGCGAATTACAGGTATGGGTTGACGGATTGGGTCGGCCGAACCCCCACGGCTACCGAGATCCCCGCTCCCGGCGGACAAGCCGGGCGCTGAGCGTGGATCTCGAGAAACATGCAGATGGTCCAAACCGCCGTTCGCACCTCCAGACACAACGTGCAGTACCTGCGCGCGATCTTCGTCGACCACCCGCATCAGCGCGCCTTGGTGCCGCCTTTGATACCGTAGTGAGGACTGTGTTCAACGGGCTCGGTGCGACGCCGGGACGCGTGCCGTAGGCCCGATCCAGGCTACCGGTGTGCCCTTGAAGCGGGGGCGAGTTGGCGTTTGCCGGTGGATGGACGGATGGCGTTGGCCGACGCCCTGCCCGGCGCCGAGTTTGCGGCCGAGCGGCGGCTCGTCCGTATCACCCGGCGGTACTGCACCAACCTTCTGGCCCAGTTGACTGCCAAGGGTCCGGGTCCCCCTACGGCGACACGACGCTCCGCCTGCGATTGAGCCCGGCATGGTGGGCCTCGATCGAGACGACCATGGAGCAACCGAAGCGCGGCCTCATCAAGCCGGAGGACACAGTTGCGGTGACGGCGACGGGGCATGAGATCTTTGGCGAGGGTGGCCGGGGGTGGAATTTGGATGGAGCATGAGCTAGCCGCGGACCGAGCCAAATCCACACTTCATCCACACCTAAGACGGTTGGCGCGTCTCCACCACAACGGAGAAATGGCCCGGATGCTATAGGGTCTCGTGATTCGATGGATTGATGAGGCGCTCGATGTCGGCGTTCCGTTTCGTACATGCAGCCGATATCCACCTGGACTCTCCGCTGCGGTCTCTCGCTTTGCGGAATCCGGAGCTAGCGGAGCTGATCGGCAACGCCAGTCGGCAGGTTTTCGTCCGCATCGTCGACCTCTGTCTCGATGAACGCGTCGACGCACTCCTGCTCGCCGGTGACCTCTACGACGGCGACCAAACGTCGATGAAGACCGCGCGCTTCCTGACCGAGCAGCTGCGGCGCCTGCATGCCGCCAACATCCGCGTCTTCATCATTCGCGGCAATCACGATGCCTTGTCGAAGATCACCAAGGAACTCGTGCTTCCGGACAGCGTGACCGTGTTCGGCCAAAGGGCCGACGCCGTCGAGCTGTCACGAGATCGCGGCGCGCAACCGATTTGGGTGCACGGCATCAGCTTCGCCAAGCCGCAGGTGCCGGAAAGCTTGCTTGGCAAATACAGGCCGCCTGTCGCGGGGGCGATCAACATCGGGCTCATGCACACCAGCCTGGACGGCGCGGCAGGCCACGACGTTTACGCGCCGTGCAGCACGGCCCATCTCGCCGGGTCTGGCTTCCGATATTGGGCGCTCGGGCACATCCACAAGCGCTCCGCGACCGAGGGGGCTTGCGCCATCGTGATGCCGGGCATCCCGCAGGGCCGCGACGTCGGCGAAAGCGGACCAAAGTCGGTCACGCTGGTGAGCGTCCTGGCCGATGGATCGTTGTCGCTCGACGAACGCGTCGTCAGCATGGCTCAATTCGAGCGGGTGGCCGTCGACGCGTCCGGGCTGGCGGACTGGCGCCAACTCGCCGCACGCATCGAGAGCGCGCTGGGTGAAGCGTCCGATCGCTCGGCGTCCGATCATCTCGTCGCACGCTTGTCCGTCTACGGTGCGACGCCGCTGGCTTGGACGATCCGACGCGATGCCGATCTTCTCCACACAGAGGCCGAGAGCCGCGCGGGAGCGATCGGCACTGTCTGGATTGAGAAGCTCGAGGCAAACTGTCGACGGCCGGCCCTCGTCGATCCCGCCGACAGCTCCGACCCCGTCGAGGTGCTTCGCCGAACCATGAGCGACGAGATCGTGGGGTCCGAGGCATTCCGCGCCCAAGCGCAGATCATCGTCGACAGTCTGCTCGACCAGCTTCCCGCCGAATGCCGGCGCGTCCTCGCGCCGGACGAGACCGGTCTCGCCCTGCTCATCGGGCAATTGTCCGACGAGGGCTCCGAAGAGGTCCTTGCGCGCCTGATGGCCGCCGGTGCCGAGGGAGCACGCTGATGCGCATCCGCAAGCTCGGACTGAGGCGTTACGGCAAATTCACCGACACGGTGCTCGACTTCGGCGCCCGCCTCGAGGACGGCCCGGATCTTCACATCGTCTACGGGCCCAACGAGGCTGGCAAATCGACGGTGATGTCGGCCGTCATGGACCTGCTGTACGGCATCCACACGCAGAGCAAGCTCAACTTCCTGCACCCCTACCCGACCATGCGGATCGAGGCCGAGATCGAGCATTCCGCTGGCCTGCGCAGACTTTCGCGGGTCAAGAAGCTTCAAAACAGTCTGCTCGACGATGCGGACCGGCCGATTCCCGAGACCGTGCTGCTCGGCGAGCTCGGAGGATTGGACCGAAACGCCTATCAGACCATGTTCTGCCTCGACGATGAGACGCTGGAGTCCGGTGGCGAGAACATCCTCGCCAGCAAGGGAGATCTCGGCACTCTCCTCTTCTCCGCCACCGCAGGTCTTACTGACCTGAGCGCAAGGCTTGCGTCTGTGCGAGAGGACGCGGACGTCTTCTTCCGGCCCGGCAAGCGCACGGGCGTGCTGTCCGATCTCAAGAAGGAGCTTGCCGCCCTGAAGGAGGAGCGCGACAAGATCGACACGCTCGCGTCGGAGTTCTCCCGACTCGTCCTCGAGCGCGACCAGACGGCCGCGGCCTATGACGGCGCTGTCGCCCAGCGCGGACGAACGCAGTCGCGGATCGACGAGATCGGGCAGCTCCTCAACGCCCTGCCCCGGCTTCAGGCCGTTCGCAGGCTCCGCGCGGAGATCGAGCCGCTCGCCGGCTTGCCGGACGCTCCCGCGGCGTGGGCGAGCGACCTCCCCGATCTGATAACGCGGCAGACGAAGTTGCAGACGCAGGCGCAGGCAACCGATGAGGAGATCGCGCGACTGGAGCGCACGATCGCGGAATCGATCGTCAACGAGGCGGCTTGTCGTCTTCAGGACCGTATCCAGGACCTCATGGATCTGCGCGCGCGCTTCGTCACGGCGGAAAAGGACCTGCCTGACCGCAAGCTTGCCCTGGGCCTCGCCGAGCAGGCGGTGTCGCGGATTCTGGCCCGCATCAACCGAGCCTCGGACCCGGCCCCGCTGCGATTGATTCTGTCGACGGAGAAGACCGGGCCGCTCCACGATCTGATGGAACAGCGATCCGGCATCGACACGGCGATCAACGGAGCCGAGACCGAGCTTGCAAAGGCGCGCGACGCGCTGTCTGAGGCCGAGGCCAAGCTCGGGGACGAGGGGCGCAGGATCGATGGATCGGCGGCGCGCGCGCTTGAGCTTGCGGTCGGGACGGTTCGCCAAAGCGACGCCGCCGCGCGCCTGCGTGCGGCGGATCGTACCCGCCAGGAGCGATCCGAGGAGTTCGACGGCGCGCTCGCCGCGCTGCATCCCTGGGCCGGCGGCAGAGACGCGCTTGTCACGGTCCTGGTTGCACGCCCGGACCAGTTGGAGGCGTGGACGGCGACCGAGGCGAAACTCTCCCAGAACATCGCGCTCCAACAGAAGGACATCGATCGCCTCGACGCCGAGGCGCTGCAACTCCAGCGCAGGAGCGAGGCGCTCGCCTCAGTCGCGGGCGCCATCAGCGACCGGGAGGTCGGCGAAGCTAGGTCGGCACGCGAAGCCGCTTGGGCCGCCCACAAGGACAGGCTGGATGCGACGACGGCTGCGGTTTTCGAAGCCGAGATGCGGAAACTCGATCTCATCTCGGAACAGCGCTTGAGCCATGTCGGCAGCGTGGCGGAACTCAACAAGGCGCTGCTTGATTGTGCCGACATCCGGACACGGCGCGAACAGGCTGTGCGGTTGCTCCAGGCGAGTTTGCAGCAGCGGGACGCGCTCGCCGCGGATATCGCCGCCGCCGCTCGCGCCATCGGCGGAGGGCTCGATGAGACCATCAGTCTCGCGGGACTGAAGCTTTGGCTTCAGAAGCGCGAGCGAGCAATCGAGCTCCGCACGCGCTTGATCGGCGCGGAACGTGAATCGCGGCAGGCGCTCGCCGACGTCACGACCGCGCGGGAGCGGCTGGCGACGGCACTATCGGCGGCGGGCGTCACGCTTTCGGCGGACGCGGATATCCAGGCGCTCTTGGCTGCTGGCCAGGCCACTCTCGACCGCGAGGCCGTTATGAAGGCATTGCGGACAGCGGTCGACGATCGTCGACGCGACCTGACGTCGCGCAAGACAAAGCGCGAAGAGGCGCTGGGAGCGGAGCGCGCCTGGAGCTCTCAGTGGCTGCAAGCCTGCGCCGCGTGCTGGCTGGGCGACAACGACAGCCGACCGACCATCGGGACCGTGAGGGAGACGCTGGACGCATTGGCCGAGCTTGGGCCTGAGTTGGAGAAAATGGCCGGGCTAACCGACCGCATCGCGAAGATGGAGCGCGACCTGGTGCAGTTCCGGACCGAGGTCGAGAACCTGGCATCGGCGATAAGCCTCGCTCCGCGGCCATTCGACGTTCTCGGGCTATACCAATCCATCGTGAGCGAGGTCGCCGACGCGACGAAGACGCTGGAGCGGAGGCAAAACGCCGAAGCCGCCGTTCTGGCCGAACGGGACGAGGCTCGCGAGCTCGCCGAACAATGGGCGCAAGTCGAGGCTCAGGCGAAGCGAATGATGGATGTCTTCAAGGTCGGCTCGTTGACTGAGGTCGGCGTGTGTCTACGCCAGGTCGCACGCCGGTCCGAACTGACGGCGCGTCTGTCCGAGGCGCGCGACGAAATGCTCGAGGCCATTGGGCTCGAGACCGTCGAGCAGGCCGAGACGGTCCTCGACACCCTGGATCGAGCGGCACTCGAAGCCGAGATGACCGAAAGGCGCTCGCGCTTCAGCAACGAAGACGAGCAAATCCGCGATCTGTTTGCCGCGAAGACGAAGGCCGACGAGAGCATCGCCAGAGTCGGCGGCGATGCCGCCGTCGCGTTCATCGATGCGACACGGCGAACGGTGCTGTTGACGATCGAGGACAGGGCGCGGGCTTATCTCCGGCTCAAGCTCGGGACCGCCGCGGCCGACAGCGCCTTGCAGGCCTATCGCGACCGGCACCGCAGTTCGATGATGGCCCGGGCCTCCGAGGCCTTCTCGCTCATCAGCCGAGGCGCCTACTCCGAGCTGGTGACCCAGCCGTCGAACGGCAGCGAGGTTCTGATCGCGAAGGGAGCGGACGGCAGCTCGAAGATTGCGTCCGAGCTGTCGAAGGGAACGCGGTTTCAGCTCTACCTGGCGCTGCGTGTCGCAGGCTATTACGAGTTCGCTCGGACGCATGCGCCGGCCCCCTTCCTTGCGGACGATATCATGGAGACGTTCGACGATTTCCGCGCCGAGGAAGCCTTTCGGCTGCTGTCCGGAATGGCCGCCCAAGGCCAAGTGGTGTATTTCACCCACCATCGCCATCTCTGCGAGATCGCCAAGGCCGTCGCGCCGGCCGCGGTCGTCCACGATCTCCGATCGGAGTTGCGCATCGCTTCTTGAAGCTTCAACCGCTCTCAGGGCTTCATGGTGCTACGGCCTCCAAAGTACCAGACCAAGCCATTGAAGATGCAGGAAGGTCGACCATCCAAGCCGTCGTTCCGCAGGCTCCTTCATTCCGAGACGCTCCCCTTGGCGAGCCCGGAATTCATCGGGCGGAGGAGCCAGCGAAGCAATGGATTCCGGGTTCGGTGCTTCGCCGCACCCCTGAAGGAGCAAGGTGAGCAGCTAATTTAGTCCGCCAAGAGCGACCGCAGCCAGGCCAATCTCGAGATCGCTTGCTCGGCAAGTTGCTGCAGGCTTTCGACGCGGGCCGCATCGGTCGCGCGCTCGGCGCCGTCGAGGTAGCCATCGACCAGGGTTTCGGCGATCTCCAGTGGATCCTTTTGTTCCATGGAGGCCGGAAAACTGCCGAGGCCCGCGGCGGCATCGGCCATCTCAACGGTCTGTTGGCGAATTTCTCGCGTCCGGACGGCGGCCGGCCCGCTCTGGCGCTGTTCGATCTCGCCAAGTTGCGCAACCAGGCGAAGCTCGAGCGTTCGCGCATCAATCGGCGGCTGAGGCGGGGCGGATGCCTCGGCGCTATCCCGTTCGTGTTGACGATGATAGGCGCGGCGCCTCTCCTTCCGCAGCGTGGCGACATGGCCGAGTTCCTCTTTGGCCATGGCCTCGGACGCCTTCTTGACCTCGGGATCGCGCGAATAGGCTGCAAGATAGGACCAGAAGGCGAAGGCGCGTTCCTCGTTGCGGACCGCCATGGCCAGCGCGCGGTATGGCGTCATCAAACGGGATGTTTTCACTTCGGCGGCCGTTTCCGGATCGAGAGGTTCCGGCGCTTCCCAGCGCACCAGGGCGGGATCCGGGCTCTTGCCGCGGCGCGATTGCGACCACTGTGCGACACTGTCGACGTGCTCGCGCTCGGCGGCAGCGAGTTGGGTGAACACGTCCGCGAGATCATCCTTGCCCTGCCCGCGCATGTCGCCGGCAAGAGCATCGTACCGATCGGCCGCCTCCTGCTCCATTGCGTGCGCCAGCGCAAAGAGCTCGTCGAGAGACTCCAATACACCTCTGGGCTCAGCGCTCAGCAATGAAGTGCGCAGCAGTGGCATGGCGATGGCTCCAAATGCATAGTTCGGATTCGGTTCCGCGCGAACACAAATATTTCCGCAGGGTTGACAGATGCGGTTGCGCGCGATGACTGTGGCACGTCAGCGGCGACAAATCATCGAAGAAGAATCTCAAGGCACGCGCGTCCCAATTGGTCGCGCAGGTGGCATTTGAATCAGATGTCGAAGCGGCCGAATGACGATACCGCCTTCGCAAGGCGTTCGGCGCTGGCGCTCGCTGGCTTGCTGCTGATGTGTCTGGCGTACGTCTCGCCTGCACGCGCCGCCGGTGATTTGCAGGCGTATCTGCCGAAACTGGCGGCTGCCGACTTCTTCCCGGGAGCGGATCGTTTTGGCCCGCCTCAAGGCGATCCGCCGATCGTGCCGGTGTATCGTGGCGATCAGCTCCAGGGATTTGTCTTTCTCAACTCCGATTTCGCGAACGCCGTCGGGTACTCGGGTAAACCGATTCACATCCTGGCCGGGATCGACGTGAACGGCGTCATCACCGGCGTCAAGCTCGTCGATCACAAGGAACCGATCGTGCTGGTCGGCATTCCGGAAGCCCGCATCGTCGCCGCCATGAACGGCTTGATCGGCAAGAACATGAAGCCGGTCGCAAGTGGTGCCGAGAAGCCGCCGCAGGTCGACATCGTGAGCGGCGCGACCGTCACCGTGCTGGTGATGGGCGACAGTATCGTCCGTGCGGCGTCCAAGCTGATCCGGAGCGGCCGGGTCGGTGGTGGCGACGGCGCCGCGGCTGCGGCAGCCCTGCCCCCGGTCATCAAGACGCTCGACCTCGAACACAGCGAAGTCCGCGACTGGGAGAGCCTCGTCGGTGACGGCTCGATACGCCGGCTTCATCTCGGCATCGGTGATGTCAACGAAGCCTTTGCGAAGTCCGGCAGCGCTGCGGCGAGTCAGTATCCCGAACCAGGTGACGTGGGCGACAGCTTCATCGACCTTTACGTGGCGCTCGTGAGCGCTCCCACGATCGGCCGCAGCCTGCTCGGCGACGACGGCTATCAACGGCTGAAGGACAGGCTGAAGCCTGGACAACAGGCGATCGTGGTCGCCGGCAACGGTCCCTACTCTTTCAAGGGATCGGCCTACGTGCGCGGCGGCATCTTCGATCGCATCGAGATCCTGCAGGAAGGCAACAGCACCCGCTTCCGCGACCGCAACCACACCCGCCTTGGCGCACTGGACGCCATAGGCGCGCCGGAGTTCAGGGAGATCGGCCTGTTCGTCACCCCTCCCGAGTTCACCCTGGATCCGACGCAGCCGTGGCAGCTTCAGCTGCTGGTGCAACGCAGCCTTGGCGGCCGCGACAAGGCGTTCCTGACCTTTGATGTCGCCTATGCCCTGCCCGACCGCTATCTACGCCGAGAGCAGCGTGCGGTGACGGTGCCGGAGAATGCGACGCCTCCTGCCTCGCAGGCTGCTTCTGCTGCTGCCGCGCCGCCGGCGGAGGCGGATGAGCCGCTCTGGATGCGAATCTGGCGCTCGAGCACGGTCTCGATCGGCATCACCGCATTCATGCTGGCCACCCTCACCGGCATCTTCTTCTTCCAGAATCTGCTTGTGCGCCGTCCGGTGTTGTACACTTGGGTTCGGCGGGGGTATCTCGCCTTCGTTCTCGTCTGGCTTGGCTGGTACGCAAACGCGCAGCTCTCCGTCGTCAACGTCGTCACCTTTTCCAATGCGCTGGTGACCGGCTTCCGTTGGGAATATTTCCTCGCCGCTCCGCTGATCTTCATTCTGTGGGCCGCGACGGCCGGCGGGCTTCTGTTCTGGGGCCGCGGCCCGTTCTGCGGCTGGCTATGTCCCTTTGGCGCGCTCCAGGAGCTCACCAACACAGCCGCGAAATGGCTGAAGGTGCCGCAGATCACGGTGCCGTGGGGGCTGCACGAACGGCTCTGGCCGATCAAGTACATCATCTTCCTCGGTCTGTTCGGGCTGTCGCTCTATTCGGTCGACATGGCCGAGCGGTTCGCCGAGGTCGAACCTTTCAAGACCGCGATCATCCTGAAGTTTTCCCGGAGCTGGCCGTTCGTCGCCTACGCAGTCGCCCTGCTCGTCATCGGACTGTTCATCGAACGCTTCTTCTGCCGCTATTTGTGCCCGCTCGGCGCCGCGCTCGCGATCCCCGGCCGCATGCGGACGTTCGAATGGCTCCGCCGCTGGGAAGAATGCGGGTCGCCCTGCCAACGCTGCGCCAAGGAATGCCCGGTGCAGTCAATCCATCCCGAGGGCCACATCAACGTCAATGAGTGCATCTACTGCATGCATTGCCAGGAACTCTATCACGACGATCACCGCTGCCCGCACATGATCCAGGTGCGGCTCAAGCGCGAGAAGTTCGCGGCGATGTCCTCGCCCTCGATGCGCTCGGGCGGCAAGGGGCCGGCGACCGTCATCACCGCCGGCGGCAAACCTGTCGGCGCTTCAGCCGCCATCTCTCCACCCCCAAACTGAAACCGGAAGCCGAGGAGGCAATCATGAGCGAGAACGATAGAGCAAAGGGCGTCAGCCGACGAACTGTGCTGGGAACGACGGCGGCCGCAGCGGGCGTGGGTCTGGCCGGTGGAGCGGCGCTGAAGGACGGCGGCTTCGTCTCATCCGCGGACGCGCAGACCAAGGCGGCGGCGCCGAAGGCCCCTTCCGCCCGGCCGGCCGTGCAGAAGACCGAGGTCGCGCCCGGCGAGCTCGACGAATACTACGTGTTCTTCTCGAGCGGCCAGTCCGGCGAGATGCGGATCATCGGCCTCCCCTCGATGCGCGAATTGATGCGTGTTCCGGTCTTCAACCGCTGCAGCGCGACCGGCTGGGGCCAGACCAATGAAAGCATCAAGGTTCTGACCGAGGGGATGCAGCCCGCCACCCGTGAATTCCTCAAGAACCGCGGCGGCACTTACCTGAACGGCGACCTCCACCACCCGCACATCTCCTTTACGGACGGCACCTATGACGGGCGTTACGCCTTCATGAACGACAAGGCCAACAGCCGCGTGGCGCGGGTGCGGCTCGATGTCATGAAATGCGACAAGATCATCGAACTGCCGAACCAGCACACGGTCCACGGCCTCCGAGTGCAGAAATACCCGCGCACCGGTTATGTGTTCGCCAACGGCGAGGATGGGGTGCCCCTGCCCAATGACGGCAAGGTCCTCGACGATCCCAAACAATATCGTTCGATGCTCAGCGCGATCGACGGCGACACGATGAAGGTGGCCTGGCAGGTGATCGTGAGCGGCAATCTCGACAATGTCGACGCGGACTTCCAGGGCAAATACGCTTTCTCGACCTGCTACAACGGCGAGGAAGGCGTCACGCTGGCGGAGATGACTGCCAGTGAGCAGGACTGGGTCGTCATCTTCAACCTCAAGCGGATCGAGGAGGCCGTGAAGAAGGGCGACTTCAAGGAGATGAGCGGCGTCCCTGTGCTCGACGGCCGCAAGGGATCGCCCTACACGCGCTACGTTCCGGTCTCGAACAATCCGCACGGCATGAACACGGCCCCGGACGGTATCCACATCGTCGCAGCCGGAAAGCTCTCGCCCACCGTGACCGTGATGGATGTGCGCCTGTTCGACCAATTGTTCGACGACAAGATCAAGCCGCGCGACGTCGTCGTCGCGGAGCCGGAACTCGGCCTTGGCCCGCTGCATACAGCCTACGATGGCAAGGGTAACGCCTACACGACCCTGTTCCTCGACAGTCAGGTCTGCAAGTGGAACATCGACCTCGCCAAGCGGGCCTTCAAGGGCGAGAAGGTCAATCCCATCATCCAGAAGCTCGACGTGCACTATCAGCCCGGTCACAACCATACCTCGATGGGACAGACCAAGGAGGCGGACGGAAAATGGCTCATCTCGCTGAACAAGTTCTCGAAGGACCGTTTCCTGAACGTCGGGCCGCTCAAGCCCGAGAACGATCAGCTGATCGACATTTCGGGCGATCAGATGAAGCTGGTGCATGACGGCCCGAGCTTCGCCGAGCCGCATGACGCGACCATCGTCCACCGCTCCAAGATCAACCCGATCTCGATCTGGGACCGCGCGGATCCGATGTTTGCGGACGCGGTCAAGCAGGCCAAGGCCGACGGGATCAATCTCGAGGCGGATTCCAAGCTGATCCGGGACGGCAACAAGGTGCGGGTCTATATGACGTCGACCGCGCCGGCCTATGGTCTCGAGCAGTTCCAGGTCAAGCAAGGTGACGAAGTGACGGTCTTCATCACCAATATCGATGCGGTCGAAGACCTGACGCACGGCTTCTGCATCGTCAACTACGGCATCAACATGGAGATCGGACCGATGGCCACCTCGTCGGTGACCTTCACGGCGGACAAGCCGGGCGTCTATTGGTATTATTGCTCCTGGTTCTGCCACGCCATGCATATGGAGATGAAGGGCCGGATGCTCGTCGAACCGAAGTCGGTCTGATTGGAGCGATCTCGTGGGTCTTCTGTCACGCATGTTTCCGGCGGCGCTGGTCGCCGCCGGATTGTCCGGCTTCGCTGAAGCGGAGACATTGACGGCTGCGCCCGGCGAGCCGCTACAGGCGGTGCTGGATGGCGCGCACGCCGGCGACATCGTCAAGCTTGCACCGGGTGACTATCACGGCTCGATCCGGATCGACCGTCCTTTGGAACTGGTTGGGACCGAGGGCGCAGTGCTTGACGGCGACGGCGCCGACAACGTCGTCACCGTCAGCGCGCCCGACGTCACCGTCCGTGGCGTGACCATTCGCGGGTCCGGCCGCGATTTGCAGGCGATGAATTCCGGAATCTTCCTGCAGAAGACGGCCCAGCGCGCGACGATCGAGGACAACCGGCTGGTCGGAAATCTGTTCGGCGTCTATGTGCATGGCGCCCGGGGCTCCAGGGTCGTCCGCAACGAGATTGAAGGACTGCGCGGCGGACGTCTCAGCGAGGCGGGCAACGGCGTCTCGCTTTGGAATGCGCCCGACGTCACCATCGCGAACAACACGTTTCGTTACGGCCGCGACGGCATCTTCTCGATATCCAGCAGCAAGGACCGTTTCCTCAACAATCGCTTCGAGCAGGTTCGCTTCGCGGTCCATTACATGTACACCAACGATAGCGAAGTCAGCGGCAACGTTTCGATCGGCAACCATGTCGGTTACGCGATCATGTACTCAAACCGCCTGGTGATCCGCGGCAACAGCTCCGATCGCGATCGCGACTATGGGTTTCTCTTCAATTACGCGAACTATGCCGAGATCGAAGGCAATCGGGTCACGGGCGGCCCGCTGAACCTGACGATGCAGAAGACGGACGATGGTCCGGACGACGAGCGAGGCATGCTTCCACAGGCGAAACGGGAGAGCACTCTCAGGACCGGCCCGGAAAAATGCGTCTTCATCTACAACACCAATCACAACAAGTTCCGCAACAACTGGTTCGAACGCTGCGCCATCGGCGTGCATTTCACGGCCGGCTCCGAAGGCAACGAAATCACCGGCAATGCGTTCGTCAGCAACGCCAACCAGGTGAAATATGTCGGCACCCGGCATCTGGACTGGTCGATCGGGGGGCGCGGCAACTACTGGAGCGACAACCCGGCATTCGACCTCAATGGCGATGGAATCGCCGACACGGCATACCGGCCGAACGACCTCATCGATCGCGTGCTGTGGACGGCGCCCGCTGCAAAGGTCCTGATCAATAGCCCTGCCGTCCAGGTGATCCGCTGGGCGCAGGCACAGTTTCCGGCACTGCTGCCGGGCGGCGTCGTCGACAGCCATCCGCTAGTGTCGCCGCCGACGCGCCGCGCAAAGGAAACCCGATGATCGACACGGTACGCGTCAGCAACGTCACCAAGGCGTATGGCCGGATCGACGCCGTGCGCGATGCCTCGTTCACGCTTGGCCAAGGCGAGCTGGTCGCCTTGATCGGCCACAATGGCGCCGGCAAGACCACGCTCATGAAGCTCATGCTCGGGCTGATCCGGCCAACCAAAGGCTCCATCGAGGTGCTCGGAGACAATCCCGCCGCCGGTGAATTCGCGGGCCGACGGCAGCTCGGCTACCTGCCGGAGAACGTCTCCTTCGACCCTGCCCTGACCGGCCGCGAGACGCAGGCCTTCTACGCCAGGCTGAAGCGGGAGCCGGTCGCCAGGGCTCTGGAGCTGCTCGACACCGTAGGCCTGGGCGCCGCCAGCCGCCGCAGGGTGAACACGTATTCCAAGGGCATGCGCCAGCGGCTCGGGCTCGCGCAGGCGCTGCTCGGCCAACCGCGCGTGCTGCTGCTCGACGAGCCGACCACCGGTCTCGATCCGGAGCTGCGGCAGACCTTCTACGACATCATCGCGCGGCTCGCCGCTGCCGGTGCGACCGTGCTGCTCTCGTCGCATGCGCTGACCGAGCTCGAGGAGCGCGCCGGCCGGGTCATCATCATGAACCGCGGGATCAAGGTCGCGGACGGATCGATCGACGAGCTGCGTCGACTGGCCCGGCTGCCCACCAGGATCCGCCTCAGGGTCGCAGGGCTCGCTCCGAGCGAGCTGCCGGGCTGGGCGCCCAAGGACGCGACCTGCCGCCGCTTGAACGGCCACATCGTCGAGATCGACGCCGCGCCGGAGCGGAAGATCGAGCTTCTGCATCGCGCGACGGCCGCCGGCAATTCCATCGAGGACGTCGACGTGGTCCCGCCGACCCTCGACGAGCTTTACGCTCACTTTCTTCGACAGTCGGAGCAGGCGCCATGAACGTCATGATCATCGCCGCCAAGGAGATCCACCAGGCCGTTCGCAATCGCTGGGTGCTGGCCGCAACGCTCCTGCTCGCCGGGCTCGCCCTGTCACTGACCTTTCTCGGAAGCGCGCCGACCGGCAACGTGGGCGTTCGCACGCTGGACGTGGTCATCGTCAGCCTGTCGAGCCTGACGATCTTTCTCGTTCCGCTCATTGCGCTTCTGATCTCCCACGACGCCGTCGTCGGCGAGATGGAGCGAGGGACGATGCTCCTGCTATTGAGTTATCCGGTCGCGCGCTGGCAGGTGCTGCTCGGCAAGTTCCTGGGCCACCTCGCCGTCCTCGGTTTTGCGACCTGCCTCGGCTATGGCGCGGCTGTCGGGGCACTGGCGGCGACGGGCAGCGATATCGATGGCGATAGTCTCCTGGCGTTCACGGCGATGGTGGGCTCGTCGGTGCTGCTTGGCGCCGCGTTCGTCGCAATTGGCTATCTGGTCAGCGCGCTCGTGCGCGACCGCGGAACGGCGGCCGGTATCTGCATCGGATTATGGCTGCTGCTGGTGCTGATCTACGACATGGCATTGCTGGGCGTGCTTGCGCTCGACCAGGGGCGCAGTATCTCGGCGACCATGCTCAACGCCCTGCTCCTGTCCAATCCGACCGACGCCTACCGGCTGATCAACCTGACCGGGTTCGCCAATGTCAGCACCTTCGCCGGCATGGCGGGCCTTGCTCAAAACACCTCCCTGACGATACCGGTCCTTCTCGCCGCCCTGCTCTGCTGGACGGTGCTGCCGCTGGGCCTGGCCGCGCTCGCCTTCTCGCGGAGGGAGCTATGAGGCGGCTCGCAATCGCTTGCGCCCTGCTGCTGCCGCTGGCGCTCGCGGGCTGCAACGAGAGGCAGGCTGCGACGATCCCGGCGCCGCATCGGATGACGGCGGAGGACATCGGCCATTACTGCGGCATGAACGTACTCGAGCACCCAGGACCCAAGGGGCAGATTTTCGCCACGAGCCTCATTCAGCCCGTCTGGTTCTCGTCGGTACGCGACACCCTCGCCTTCACGATGCTGCCGGACGAGCCCAAAGACATCCAGGCGATCTACGTTTCCGACATGGGCAAGGCACCGAACTGGGACCTGCCCGGCGCCGACAACTGGGTCGAGGCGCGCAAGGCGTTGTTCGTGATCGAGAGCCGGGTCAAGAGCGGCATGGGCGGGGACGAGGCGGTCCCGTTCTCGGACCGGGCGGCGGCGGAGAAGTTCGCAGGTGAAAACGGGGGCAGAATCGTCGGCTTCGACGAGGTGCCCCGCGACTATGTCCTGGCATCGGGGGATGTTGCTGCCGGCGCTGGGTCTGACGATGCAACCGAAGGCCCGTCGCGCGACCGATCGAGGAGGACGCCATGACGCAAGCGCTGACCCGCCGACGGTTCATCCGGATCAGCGCCGCGGCGGCCGGGCTCGGCCCGCTGTCCGTCGGACCTTCCGTTCGTGCCGAGGTTGCCCCGGTGACCTGGCGCGGCACGATGCTGGGCGCGGTCGCGACGATGGAGATCCACGACGAAGACCGCCGCCGGGCCGAGCGGCTGATATCGCTGGCGTGCGCCGAGGCGCGACGGCTCGAGCGGCTGTTCAGCCTTTACCTGGACGATTCCGCCCTGGTCGAGCTGAACCGGAAGGGTCTCCTGATCGATCCCGCCGCCGAAATGGTCGATCTGCTCTCGACCTCGCAGCATTATTCCAGGCTGACGGGCGGTCTGTTCGATGTCACGGTGCAGCCGCTTTGGGACCTCTACGCCCGCCACTTCGCGCAAGACGACGCGAATCCAGCCGGTCCTGCGGCAGCCGAGATCGAAGCGGCGCTCGCGCGCATCGGCAGCGGCCGGCTGTCGATCAGCCGCGACCGGATCGCGATGCCTCGGGGCATGGCCGTCACCCTGAACGGGATCGCGCAAGGTTACGTCACTGACAGAGTGGTCGACCTGCTGCGGGCGCAGGGCATCTCTCACAGCCTCGTCGACATGGGCGAGGCCCGCGCGATCGGTCCGCGTCCGGACGGACGGCCCTGGGACATCGGCATCGCCGATCCAGACATCGTGGACCACACCAAAACGGTGCTGCCGATCGCCGATCGCGCCGTGTCCACCTCGGGCGGCTACGGCTTCCGGTTCGATTCCAAGGCACGATTCAACCACCTGTTCGATCCGCGAACGGGCGGCTGCGCGTTGCGCTATCGCAGCGTGACGACCGTGTCCCGCAGCGCGACCGCCGCGGACGCATTGTCCACGGCGTTCAGCTTCATGTCGGAAGACGCGATTCGATCGTTGTTGCCGCGTGTCGACATCGACCGCGTGCATCTGATCGACGACTCCGGCACGTCGGTCGAGTTGGCCGTGTAGGCTGCCCACCTCCCGCGCTCCAATTCAGCGTAGCGGCAGCAGATCGAGCTGGCTCTGCGCCTTCTTCACGGCCGCCGCGAACCAGCTCTGGCTTGGCGCTTCCTTGGCGAAGCACTTGGTGTAGGCGTCCATCGCCTGGTCTTCACGGGCCATGGCGTCCTGCGGGGTCTTCCTGGCCATCATCTGCTTCCAGACCTTCTGGCAGGCCGGGATTTCAGCCGTCTTCACGGCGTCCGATGTGGCGATGAAGAAGACCTTGTCGTCCTTTATGGCGACGACGTCGATCTCGTCCGGCGGGCCCTTGAGATCGCCATTGCCGCGCAGGCCGAGCACGGCGACCGCCGCGCTGGCGGATGCGGGCTTTGTGACCGGCAGCTCGGCATATTTGGCGAAGGCGGCGTCCTCGATCGCATGGTAGTAGAAGCGCTCCGACTTGATCGCCGCGCCGGTCTCCTGCGGCACGCCGTCGTCGCGGTGCTCGCGCAGCCAGTGCTTGAGCAAGGCCGTGGTCGTCACCACGGCCCGCGTCTTGCCGCCTTCGGACGCGAAAGCGAGCCCGTCGAGATGGCCGAAGCCAATGTCGTCCTTGAAGAGCGTGTCGACGTTCGACCTGCCCTCGGCCGGCAGCCCCTTGATCGTGACGGGTCCGACCAGGCCGCGCAGCGCTCCTGCCATCTCCTTCAGGGCGGCATCGTGCTGCTTATAGACTTCGTCGCTCTCCTTGGCTTTCGAGAACTTTACGATGTAGCGATCGCGCAGACCGAGATAATTCTGCTCCGGCGCGGCCGCATGGGCGGGCGCAGCCAGGGCGAGCAGGTAGAGCAAGGCGAGCGATCTCATTGCAATTCCGGACGACTGTGAGCGATCTCCAGTTTCTGTGCCTGTGCCGGGCGGGAAGGTTCATCCCTCGGCGGAAGGCTGAGCCCTACTCTGCCGGCGTGAGTTGCTGCCGGTTCAGGCGAATCGCTGCGGTCTCGCGCACGCGGACGCGGGCGCGGCGCTTGCGCCACCAGATCACGACGCCGGTGACCGACAGCGCCGCCACCACCAGTCCCATCATCGAGATCAGGATGCGGCCGAACAGCCCGACGATCCGGCCCGAATGGAGCGGAAACTGCGCTTGCACGAAGATGTCGGCGGCAGTGCCGACCCAGGGCAGCCGCTCACCAATGGGCCGGCCATCCTCGCTGTCGTAATAGAGCTGCGCCGGGCCGACGCCGCCGGCGCCGTGGTCGTCGCCGGGGTGGAAGAAGGCGGCGGCATAGACGCCATGGGCCGGGCCGTAGTTGATCGACCCGACCGGGATGCTCCACCCGCGCGCCTTGCCATCGGCGGCGGCGCGTGCGGCGATGTCGGCGAATGTCACCTTGGGCTCGATGGGATGATCGAGATCGCGATACGGCCGCTGCTCATAGGGCGTCGGCGTGTAGTTCGACACCATCTTCATCAGCGGCGAGAACACCTCGAAATAGAGGTTCAGCGAGAACGCCGTGAACGCGATGATGAACAGCACGCCCCAGGTCCACAGGCTGAAGGCGCGGTGGATGTCGAAATTGATCCGATAGGCGCTGCCCGAGGTCTTGATGGTCCAGGCCGGCGCCCAGCGCGCCCAGAAGCCGCGCTCGAGCTGGCGCGCGACCTCGGGCGCCCGCGCCGCCTTGGCGCGCCGCCGTGAAGGCAGCGTCAGATAGAAACCGACGAAGCAGTCGATGGTCCAGATGATGGCGATCACGCCGAGCACGCGCATGCCCCAACGGTCGCTGCCCCAGAATTCCGGGATGTGCATCGTATAGTGCAGCTTGTAGAGGAACGAGACGAAGTTCTCCCGCGTGACGGGCCAGACCGCGCCCCAATAGCGCCGGCCGAGCTCCGAACCGGTGTTGGGATCGAGGAAGACCTGGTTGTAGTCGAGCGGGTAACGCTTGCCGGTCGCGGGGTCGATCCGCGGCATGATGAAGAACCACAGCGAGTGGCCATCTTCTGGCGTCATGAAGAGGTAGACGACGCGCGCACGGGGATCGCGCTGCTCGATCATCTTGGCCAGTTCGATCGATGGAATGGCCGGGCCCTTGCTGCTGACGTCGAACAGATGGCTGTTCAGGACGTCGTCGAGCTCGTGATCCCACGAGATGATCGCGCCGGTAATGCCGGAGAAGAACAGGAACCCGGCCGTGAGCAGTCCCGCCCAACGATGCAACCTGCCGAATACCGCTCTCATCGCCTTCCACTCTCATCCAGCGGTCCGGCCTCAGAGCCGGACCGTCTCGTGTTCGAATTCACCAGCGGTAGGTCAGCTTGCCGATGGCCTTGCGCCCTTCCGCGTAGAAGCAGCCCGACAGGCTGTAGCACGCAGCGACATAGCGCGTGTCGGCCAGGTTGGTGACGTTCAGCGACAGGCGCCAATTGTCCTTGGTGTAAGCGAGCAACGCATCCAGCACGGTCGAGGCTCCCACCTTGAACGTGTTGGCGTCGTCGCCCCAGGTTGCGCCGACATAGCGGATGCCACCGCCGAACTGCAAGCCCGCCAGTGGGCCGTTCTGGAGCGTATAGTCGCTCCACAGCGAGGCGCGGTTGAGCGGCACGGTAACCGGGGCCTTGCCGACATTGACCGGATCCTGCGTGACCACGGCATCGACATAGGCATAGGCCGCGCGCAGGTTCCAGCCGTCGGCGAGCGACATCGTACCTTCGAGCTCGATGCCGCGCGATTTCACCTGACCGGTCTGTTCCGCGAGATAGCTCGGAGGCGCGTAGGTGACGACGTTGTCGCGCGTCAGGTCGAAGGCGGCGAAGGTGAACAGGGCATTCCATCCGATCGGTTGGTACTTGATGCCGACTTCGTACTGGACTCCGGTCTCTGGATTGAGCAACTGACCGGAAGCCGTCGCGAGCACCGGCAGGAAGGATTCCGAATAGCTGAAATATGGCGCGATGCCGTTGTCGAAATTGTACATCACGGCGGCCCGGCCGGTGAAGGCCGACGCGTCCTTCGAGACCGAGGTGTTGGCGAGACCATTATCGACCTGCGTCGTCACGAAATCCTGGCGGCCGCCGAGCTGGAACGAGAGCCGGCCGAGCTTGATCTGGTCCTGCGCGTAAAGGCCGACCTGCGACTGCTTGACGCCGGTATTGTCGCTCATGGCGCCGATGGTCCAGTCGTAGCTGTAGACCGGATTGAAGACGTTGATCTCGGGGGCCGACGTCGTGACGCTATACGCGGTATCGCGGAACGTGGTGTTGCGGTAGTCGATCCCGACCAGCGTGGTGTGACTGAGGAAGCCCGTGGTGAACTTGCCCTGGAGCTGATTGTCCACCGCGAAGGAGTTGATGTAGGAGTTGCTGTAGCTGCCATAACGTGCGAGCTGTCCCGCGGCCTCGTTGGTATAGCCGCCGCCGTAAAACACCTTCTCCTCGTTGTGCTGATAGGCGTATCGCAGGTTCTGGCGGAACGTGATGTTGTCGGTGAAGTTGTGCGCCAGCTGGTAGCCGACGGTCGCAATCTCGGTGTTGAAGGCATCGAAGCTCGGCACGCCCGCGAAGAACGAGACCGGAATGGTGCGGCCGTTGTTCGGCCACACCGTACCCGAGGCCGGCAGAAACTGGAGGCCCCACCCTGCCCGATCGCGCTGGTAGTTGGCGAGCAAGGTGATGGTGGTGTCCTCGTTCGGCTTGAAGGTGACGGCGGGCGCGATGAAGACGCGATTGTCCTTGCTGAAGTCGACCTGCGTCTCGCCGTCGCGAACCACGCCGGTGAGACGCCACAGCACGGTCCCTTCCTTGTTGGCGGGGCCGCCCATGTCGAACTGGCCCTGATAGCGGTTGAAGCTGCCGCCGGAGATCGAGACCTCGCCGAACTGCTGCGCGGTCGGCAGCTTGGTCACGTAGTTGAGGATGCCGCCGGTGCCGCTGCCGCCGTACATCGCGGAGGACGGGCCCTTGAGCACCTCGATGCGCTCGGCGCCATAGGGATCGAGGCCGTTGAAATGCACGTAGTTGCTGGACGGAATCCGCAAGCCGTCGATGTAGAGGCCCGGCATGGTCATGTCGAAGCCGCGGATCTGGAGTCCGCCGAAGCGGGTGTCCGAGCCGCCATTGACGTCGCCGCTCACGCCGGCGGTGTAGCGCAGGGCCTCGCCGATCGAGACCGCGCCCTGGTTCCTGATCTGATCGGTGGTGATGACCGACACCGACTGTGGCGTCTCGATCAAGGGCGTATCGGTCTTGGTGGCGGTGCCGCTCCTTGTCGCGACGAAACCGCGCACCGGACCATTGGCGCGTTCGCCCGTGGCGCCGTTCGATGATGCCGACTGAGTCGGGGTGGCCTGCTGCGCCGGAGCGCGACGATTGGCGCGTGCGGTGCGAGTTGCCGCCGCCCTTCGCGACGAAGCAATCGCGGCCGGACGGGCGCGCTCCGCCGGCGCTTCCACGGTGACTGCGGGAATTTGCGTCTGCGCCTCCACGGAACCGAAGGGAACGACGAGGGACAATGTGCTGACCGCCCCGAGGAAAAATACCTGAATCTGCCGACGACGTGTGTCGTCACGCGAAGAAAGTTGGAAGTCAGTCACGTCGTTCGAGGCCCCACGCACCGCCGGCTTCGCCGGTATCATTTTTGATGTCCCGCCCTAACGCAGGCAGGTCCGGAGTGCGAGAGATGCGGTGTTAGAATTTATCGAGACTGGGGAATAGACTCTGCGACCAATGCGCCCAACGTCGCTTCTTTAGAATTGGAATATTTCCAGACTGAAACTCGGCGGTCTGTTCGGAACACGACCGCATGCGATAGCTGCATCGCGCGATCAGCGCGGCGAGCCGAAGAAGGCATTTGCTGTCGAATGTCACTCCCGGTCCGCATGACAACAGGTTGCGGCGGCGCTCTTCTCCCCCGCCAGCACGCTGCGGCTGTTGCGGTCCGGTGGAATATCTCCGGCCGCATTGGCCGCGAAGAAGCCGGTCGGCTTGAGCATGAAGCCGGCATATTCGACCGGCATGATCGGAAAGTCCTCGGGTTTGCAGACATGGGTATGGCCGAAGGAGTGCCAGACCACGATGTCGGCATTCTCGATGTTGCGGTTCTGCGCGGCGTAGCGCGGCAGGCCGTCGCCGCCGGCGTGGACGTTGGGATAGTCGCCGCTGGCGTATTTCTCGTCGGCATCGAACGCGGTCACCCAGACATGCTTGGTGGCAAAGCCGCCGCGCTTGCGCACATAGCTCCCCTCCTGCGCCAGCATCAGCGGGCTCGGATTGACCACGAGCTTGTAGGCGGGCGCGTTGCCGACCGAATTGGATTCGTTCGGATTGCTGATCTTCCAGAACCGGCCGGTCTCGCCATTGGCGATCGCCGCCGCGTCGCGCTCGCGTGACAGCACGCGCGTCGTGGTGGTGAAGGCGTTGCCATGGGGATTGTCGTGGCCCCATGGCCGCGGCACGAACTCGTGCTCGGTGACGGTGTTGCCGCCGCCGTCGAGATCCATGTGCAGGCGCACGTTGAAGAAGTGCTGGTGCGTCGGCCCGCCCAAATTGTCGTCGACCATGCCACCCCATTTGTAGGTTTCGCCTGATGGCACGGCGGCGGTCTGGATGATGCCGGTGAGCTTGGTCTCGAGCTGGATCGTGCCGTCCTGGTAGAGATACCAATAGAATCCGTAGTCGTAATTTCCGACCGTCGCGAAGAACGAGATCACGAGGCGCCGCGAGCGGCGGACCTCGAACAGGCCGTTGCGAAATTCGTAGTGTTTCCAGGCAATTCCGTAATCTTCTTCATGCATGCAGATGGCGTTCTGCATGACGAAGGGCTCGCCCTTGTTGTCGGCCGCCGGCACGTCGAAATAATGGATGTTGCCGAGGCAGTCGCAGCCGAGTTCGAGCGCGTTGGCGAGCATGCCGAGGCCATATTCGCCGGCATCGAACGCCGATTTCCAGAAATGGTTCTCGGTCGGATCGGCGTAGGGCACGACCATCTCAGTGACGCTGGCGCGGTGGATCAGCGACCGTTTGCGCGCGCCGTCCTGGTAGGAGAGTTGGTGCAGCACCAGGCCCTCGCGCGGTGTAAAGCCGACGCGAAAGCTCCATTTCTGCCAGTCGACCTTCCAGCCATCGACCTTGAAGCTCGCGCCCTCCGGCTGCTCGATATGCAGCGGCTTGATGTCGGTGCGCGGGTTGGTGACCTCGTGAGCGCCGTAATTTCGCTTCTTGCGCGGGATCGGTACGATCGGATCTGCATCCGTGAGATCGATGACCTTGCCGCCGATCAGATCGACCACGGCGACGACGCCCTCGATCGGGTGCGCATAACCGTTGTCCTGCAGATGCTCGCGGAAAAAGCTGACGGCGCGTACGATGCGCGCGCCGCGCTCGAATTCCATGTCGAAAAAGCCCGAGGAGAATGGGTCGACCTGGACCAGCTCGATGTCCTTGTCGGTAAGCCCGCGCCGATGCATCGCCGCGCGCCAGCCGGGATCGGCCTTCACCACGGCTTCGCACTTGAAGAACTCTTCCAGCATCACCGGCGGCTGCCCATAAGGCATGTCGCGGTTGGGGAGGAGCTTTCGATCGACGATCTCGCCGCGGCCAAGATCGACGATGTGCTCGACGGCCTCGCCGGTGGTGATGTCAAGTGTCAGCACGAAGGCACGGCGCCCTGCTCCGCCCGCGGCCAGCTCCTGCTTGGTCGGCTCTTCCAGCCGTACCGTCGGGAAGCGGCAGTTCTCCGGCGAGGTTGCGGCCGCACGCACCAGAGTGCAGGCCGCCGTGATCTCCTCAGTCGTCAGAGGATCGAGCGGATGCGCCGTGGCGGCATGGGCGGGCGATCGGGCTTTGGCTGGATCGAGCATGATGATGTCCAGAAGTCAGCGCGGAGCGAGATGGGCGGTGATGGCGCGGAAGGCGGCGAGCCAGCGATGGTCAAGCGGAACGTCCATCGCCTTCGGCTGCGTCGCGAGCTTGACGATGACGGTGTCGGAAGCCGCGTCGATGTAGAGCCACTGGCCGTGGATGCCGATCGCGGCGAGATCGTACCGCGAGGGATCGATCGTGTACCATTTGCTGCGGTAGCGCGCGCCCGGGAAGATGTCGGCGAGGTCGCCGTCGGCCCAGGCCTTGGGATCGCCGTTCTCGTGGATGTCGTCGATCCACCAGCCCGGCACCACCTGCCGTCCCTCGACCACGCCGCGGCAGCGGATCATCTCGCCGAAGCGGATGAGATCGCGGGCAGTGACGGACAGACCGCCGGCGATGCGGCCCATGCCGTGGCTGTCGAGCGTGAGGGAGCCGTCCTCCTCCGCGCCCATCGGCTGCCAGAGATATTCGGAGAGGATGCGAGGGTAAGGCATGCCACAGGCGCGCTCATACACCCAGCCGAGAACTTCGGTGTTGGTCGAGACATAGTGGAACACCTTGCCGTGCGGCTTGCCGGTGCCGCGCAGCGTGGCGAGATAGGCGCGCTGATGGCTCGGCTCGACGCCTGGGGGCGGCACATCCCAGCCCGAGGAGAAGCGGTAGCGCGCGACGTCACCGGCAGGGTCCTCGTAATCTTCATCGAACTTGATGGCGACGGCCATGTCGAGCACGTTGCGGACCGTGCAGCTGCCGTAGACGGAATTCTCCAACTCCGGCACGTAACGCACCACCCTCGCCTCCGGATCGAGCAGCCCGCGCGCGGCCAGCACGCCGCCGAGCGTGCCGGCAATCGACTTGCTGATCGAGCAGATCAGATGCGGCGTTGTCGCGCTCATGCCGTCGCCATACCATTCGTGGATCAGCGTGCCCCGATGCATGACCAGCAGTGCATCGCCAAAGGTCTCACGCAGCGTGGCCGAGATCGTCGTCGGCTGGCCGTCCGGCACCTTGAGGCCGAGCTGAGACAATTCGCGCGGCGCCTTTTGCATCGGCGTCGGATGCGTCGAGCGGCGGACCTCTGCGGTCGGCAGCACTTCCCGGGTATGGGTAAAGCCCCAGCGTATCGCGGGATAGCTGCGCCAATTGGCGCGCGTCACCTGGGCCTCGGGCGCGGGCGGGCTGCCGCGCATGACGTCGGTCGGTCGCATCTCGATCCTCCGCAAGGCCATCCCGACTGCGATGTCGGAGCGGCTGGAAGGAAATCTGCACTGCGGCGCTATCGGACGTTATCGAGATCCGGCAATATTCTGCCAGACTCGGCCGTCCGGCGGGTCAGTCTTGGCACACTTATTGCTGGTCTTGGCTGGCAACTTTCGGCGTATTATCATGGCCTTGAACGTAATTCCTCCGATTCAGGACTCGGCTGCCGGCCTGATCGAGGCGAGCAGCACCGATGTTGATGAGCACTGCGCCGCGCTCGGCCGCTGGCGGCTGCGCTACGACCAGATCAGCGCCGGCGCGTTTCGCGGCAGCTTCATCCAGCTCTCTCTGCCCCGTGTCGAGGTGTTCCGCGAAATCACCAGCCAGCAGGTTCGCCAATACGGTCAGCTTGGCGCCGACAGCTTTGGCATTGGTCTACCCTGGCGCGGTGACAGCGAGGTCAATTGCAACGGCGCCAGCGTTGCAGGCGCCCAGGTCATCGCCTGCGTCGACGCCGAGGTCGATATGTGCACGCCGAAGTCATTCGAGCTGCGCGGTGTCGTCGCCAGCGCGGCGCTGATCCGGGATCTCGCCGCCCGGCTCGAGATCGATCTGCCGCGCGCGGTCTGGCACCAATTGCGGGTGTTCGAGATGGCGCAGGCGCCGGTCGCACGATTGCGAGCCCATCTCGAGGCCATTCACGAGGCCATCGCGACCGCGCCCGAACGGTTCCAGGATCCGACCGTCCGGCAGGCGCTCGAAGACGCCCTCCTCGTCGAGATCATGGACATGCTGCCGACCGCACGTCCCACCGATCCCGGCCGCAGCGCGAACGCGCGCAAACGTACCGTCGATCGCGCTCGCGAGCTGATGCACGGCAACGGCGATCGTTCGCTGTCGCTGCTGGAGGTCTGCAAGGCGGCGGGCGCGAGCCCGCGCAAGCTCGGCTATTGCTTCCAGGCGGTTCTGGGCACGAGCCCGATGCACTATTGGCGTGCGATGCGACTGAACGGCGTGCGGCGCGATCTGAAACGCGCCGGCGGCGCTGGCACATCCATCTACGACGTCGCCGTGCAGCACGGCTTCTGGCACTTCAGCCAGTTCTCGCTCGACTACAAGCGCCACTTCTCCGAGCTGCCCTCGGAGACGCTGCGGCGGGCGAGGCGTGCCGCGTGATCCGGTTCAGCGATGCCGCAGGCGGCGGTTGACCCGGCGCGCCAGATAGTCGCCGGCGCTCTGGACGAGTTGCACCAGTGCGATCAGCACGACGACGACGGCGAGCATCATTTCCGGCATGAAGCGCTGGTAGCCGTAGCGGATGCCGAGATCGCCAAGCCCTCCGCCGCCGACCGCGCCCACCATCGCGGAATAGCCGAGCAGGCTGACCACGGCGAGCGTCAGCGCCAGCAACAGGCCAGGCAGCGCCTCGGGGATCAGCACCTTGAGCACGATCTGAAGCGGCGAAGCGCCGAACGAGGATGCGGTCTCGATCAGACCGCCGTCGACCTCGCGGATCGCAGCTTCGACCAGGCGCGCGATGAACGGCGTCGATGCAATCGTCAGTGGCACGATCGCTGCGGTCGATCCGATCGAGGTGCCGGCAATGAGGCGCGTGAACGGAATGATGGCGACGACGAGGATGATGAACGGCGTGGAACGCGTCGCGTTGACGACGATGCCGAGCACACGATTGACCATGGGGGCTGCGAACAACTCGCCTTTGCGGCTGGTCGCGAGGAAGACGCCGAGCGGCAGGCCGAAGGCGGTGCCGAGCAGCGCGGCGATGCCGACCATGTACAGGCTCTCGAAGGTCGCCTGGACGATCAGGTTGATGAGTTCAGGCGACATAGCCGAGATGCTCCGCCGAGAATTGATGTCGAGACAGAAAGGCCAGCGTCCGCGTCACCGCGTCCGCTCCGCTGGAAGCACCGAGAGGAATGCCGAGAACGAGCGAGCCGACATGCTGGCCGCCGATCTCGTCGATGCGCGCCGACAGCAGCGACACGTCGCGGCCGAGTTCGCGCGCGAGCCGCGCCACCAGCGTGTCGCCGGCCCCTGCCCCACGCACCTGGATGCGGATCACGGCGTGGCCGCCGGCCGAAGGCCCCGGCACGATCCGGCTCGCCAGCGACACTGGCAGGCTGTCGCCGATGACCTCCGCCAGGAACGACTGTGTGATGGGATGCTTGGGATGGGTGAAGATGTCGGCGACATGGCCGCTCTCGACGACGTGTCCGGCGTCGAGCACGACGACCTCCTTGGCGAGTTGGCGCACCACGGACATTTCGTGGGTGATCAGCACGATGGTCACGCCGAGCTCGCGGTTGATGTTCGCGAGCAGATCGAGGATCGCACGCGTGGTCTGCGGGTCGAGCGCGGAGGTCGCCTCGTCCGACAGCAGCACGCTCGGCCGCGTCGCCAGCGCGCGGGCAATGCCGACGCGCTGCTTCTGGCCGCCGGAGAGTTCCGAAGGATAGCGGTCGTGCTTGTCCGCGATGCCGACGAGCGCGAGCAGCTCAGCGACGCGGGCCTTGATGTCGGCCTTGGCCCAGCCGGCGATCTCGAGCGGCAGCGCGATGTTGTCGGCAGCGCTGCGCGACGACAACAGGTTGAAGTGCTGGAAGATCATGCCGATCGAGCGCTGCGCCGGCCGCAGCGCGCGGCCACTCAGCGCCGAGATGTCGCGGCCGTCGACGATCACGCGGCCCGTGGTCGGTTTCTCCAGCCCGTTGATCAGCCGAACCAGGCTAGACTTGCCCGCGCCGGAGCGGCCGATCACGCCGGTAACGGATCCGCGCGGAATTGCAAAGTCGATATTCTGCAGCGCGTTCACGCCGGGCTTGCCGCGATAGGCGGGATATGTCTTCGAGATGCCTTCGAAACGGATCATCGCGTCCGGCTCGGTCACAGGTGGTGAAATCGCGTCAAACGTTTCGATCGGCTGTCCGATCGCGAGCGATTGGTGGGCGTTCATGGAGACGGCCTTCATGCACAATAGTTCGCTGGCCCGCGCCGCTCACGGGCATACGGGAATCAGGTCGCACGGAGCGACGGAGGTGAAATTGCGATGCCGGCTGGGTAGTGCGTGCTGCACCGCAGCACGCACCATCGCCGTTTGCAGTCTTCCTTGCAATGTCAGATATGTGCGAGGAGTTGGACGAAGTTTTCCCAATCCGTCGGATGCAAAGAATATTCATCTGCCGACGGGATCATCCTCCTGCGCGCCTGATCTACCGCCCCCTGAAGCGCGGCTTGCGGCGGGCCAGAAATGCTTCGACGCCTTCCTTGTGATCCTCGCTGAGGCTGGCGAGTGCGAACTGATCGACATCCATGTGGCTGGCGAGATCGTCCAGTGCGTGGGCGAGCCGGTTGACGGTCAGCTTTGTCATCGCGACAGAGAGCGGCGGCTGCGCGGCGACCTTCCGGGCAAGCTCCATGGCCGCATCGAACGCATGACCGGGATCGGTCACCTGCTCCACCAGGCCCCAGTCATAGGCCTCGTCCGCGCTGATGCGCTGGTCGGCCAATATGACCGCCTGCTTGGTGCGGGCCGGCCCGATCAGATGCAGCATGCGCGGGATGCTCTGCCAGCTCATGTTCATGCCGAGCCCGATCTCGGGCACGCGCAAATGCGCCTTGCGGCCCATGATGCGGAAGTCCAGCGCGACGGCGAGGGCCACGCCGCCGCCGACGCAAAATCCCTCGATCGCCCCGATCGTGATTTGCTCCATCTCCTGCCAGGCGTGCGTCAGGCGCGGTCCGAGCTTGAGATGCCGCCGTAGCGTGCCGAGATCCATCTCCTTGCGCGCACGTCCCTCCGCATCCTTGAGGTCGAAGCCGGCGCTGAACGCGCCCGAGCTGCCGGTCAAGACGACGACCGATGTCGCGGCGTCATCCTCGAAACTGCGCGCCGCGGCGGTCAGCTGCCGCAATGCCTCCGGCGAGAGCGCATTGATGCCGTCGCCGCGGTCGAAACGGACCACCGCAATCCGGCCCTCAGGCCCAAGGCCCTTCTCGATCTTTACGTAGTCCGTCACCATCATCTCCAAGCTGTTTTCGGCGATGTTAGCGCACAAATGTCGTCACGAATATGGGACCCGATCACGATGCAAGGAACACTCGACAGGCCTGGGCCATTGCGCATATCTTTGCCGCATGAGCCACGATCACGACCATCACCACGACCATTCCGAGCTGTCGGAGACCGAGCTGCGCGTGCGCGCGCTTGAGACGATCCTCACCGAAAAGGGCTATGTCGAGCCGGCTGCGCTCGATGCCATCATCCAGGCCTATGAGACCAAGATCGGCCCGCATAACGGCGCTCGCGTCGTCGCCAAGGCCTGGACCGATCCGGCGTTCAAGAAGGCGCTGCTGGAGGACGGCAGCAAGGCGATCGGCACGCTCGGCCATGTGAGCCGCGTCGGTGACCATCTCGTCGTGGTCGAGAGCACCAAGGAGCGGCACAACATGGTCGTGTGCACGCTGTGCTCCTGCTACCCATGGGAAATGCTGGGACTGCCGCCGGTCTGGTACAAGGCTGCGCCCTACCGCTCCCGCGCCGTAAAGGACCCGCGCGGCGTGCTCGCCGATTTCGACGTCACATTGCCCAAGGACATGGAAATCCGGGTGTGGGATTCGACCGCCGAGACGCGCTTCCTGGTGCTGCCGATGCGGCCCGAGGGCACAGAGGGCTGGAGCGAGGAGCAGCTCGCCGAGCTCGTCACCCGCGATTCCATGATCGGCACCGGATTTCCGCGGAAGCCGGGAGAGCCGGCATGAACGGCGTGCACGACATGGGCGGCATGGACGGGTTCGGCAAGGTCGAGCCCGAAGCCAATGAACCGATGTTCCACGCGGATTGGGAAGCGCGTGTCCTTGCCATGGTGCGCGCGATGGGCGCGGCCGGTGCTTTCAACATCGACACGTCGCGGTTCTATCGCGAGACCTTGCCGCCGCACGTCTATCTCTCGAGCTCCTATTACAAAAAGTGGTTCCTCGGGCTCGAGGAGATGCTGATCGAGAAGGGCTACCTCACCCGGGAGGAGGTCGCCGCCGGGCGCGCGATCCAGCCGGCCAAGGCGCTCAAGCACGGCAAGTTCGACCTCGCCAACGTCGAGCGCGTGATGGCGCGCGGCAAGTTCGACCGCCCTGCCCCCCAGCCTGCGAAGTTCGAGATCGGCGACCGTGTGCGCGCCAGGAACATCCATCCGGCTACACACACCAGGCTGCCGCGCTATGTGCGCGGCCATATCGGTGTCGTCGAGCTGAACCATGGCTGCCACGTGTTTCCTGATACGGCGGCGATGGAGCTCGGCGAACATCCACAATGGCTCTACACCGTGGTGTTCGAGGGCAGCGAACTCTGGGGCCCCGATGGCGATCCGACCACAAAAGTCTCGATCGACGCGTTCGAGCCCTATCTGGACTCGGCGTGATGAGCACGACGCTTGCTGCGGCCGCCACCGCGGCCATCCCGAGCATCCCCCGCGATGACGATGGCCCGGTTTTCCGGGCGCCATGGGAGGCGCATGCCTTTGCCATGGCGCTGACCTTGCACGAGCGCGGCGTGTTCACCTGGCCCGAATGGGCCGCCGCGCTCGCCGACGAGATCAAGCGCGCGCAAGCAGCCGGCGATCCTGATACCGGCGAGACCTACTACCTGCACTGGCTCGCCACGCTCGAAGGGTTGGTTGCGCGCAAGGGCGTCGCATCCATGGAAACCCTGCACCGCTACCGCGATGCCTGGGACCACGCCGCGGATCGCACCCCACACGGCAAGCCGATCGAGCTGCGGCCGGAGGATTTTGGCTAGGCGGTCTCCCCTAAACGCGTTGGCGTGATGCTCCGAAGGCTACGTGGGCTTGGTACGGTTAGCGACCAAGCGCGCAGGGAATGCGATAAGTCGCGAAGGGCCAAGAAACGGACTACGCAGCCGAAATATTCTTCACGGTCGTCTCGGCTTGCTCAGCAAGCCAATTCACAAACAATTCGACGCTGCGATCGCCGATCAGATCGGCTGGCCACTGGGCAACCTGAATTTTCGTGCACTCGACCGTGGGGTAATTGGCGAGTGCGGACATGAGGCGTCCAGACGAAACCGCATCTGCGACCAGAAGCGAGCGCCCCAGTGTCACGCCTGCCCCCTCGGCCGCAGCTGACATGCACATTCCCATGTCGTCCAGTGTCAAGCTTCCAGCGGCGGCGCCCGATTTCGGCAATCCCAAGCGTCTGAACCAGGAGGGCCAACCCCAGTCGCCGGTCGCGTTGTCGCCCTTGTGGATGAGCGGCAGGGCCAGCAGGCCGTCGGGGTCGGTCAGGGGACGCCGCCGGGGCAACAGGTGTGGCGCGCAGACGGGAAAAATCCGCTCCCAAAACAGAGGCAATTGAGTGGACGTCCGCCGCGCGTCCTCGCTCGCGTTCCAGACAATTCGCACGTCGAGCGGCCGCTTTGAGCTGTCCCCTGTCTCCAGCGGTTTGAGATCAACGTTGATCGACGGATATCGCGCCGTAAAGTCCGGCAGCCGTCGGACCAGCCACCAGGTTGCCAACGCCGACCCGGCGCCCACACGTAACGTCGTTCGGTTCGAGCGCCGACGCACCTGACCATCCAGCGCACCAAGCGCGTCGAGTGCTGCCGCAAGCTCTTGCCTAAGCTGCGCGCCGGCTGGTGTTATCTCGATCCCTGGATTCTGCCGCTGCAACAATGCTACCCCGAAGTGGTCCTCCAGTTTTCGGATCTGATGGCTGACCGCACTCTGTGTGACGCCCAACTCCGCCGCGGCGCGTGTGAACGAGCCATGGCGGGTGACAGCATCGAACGCGACGAGGGGGGCGAACGGTGGCAAGCGGCGTGGCATCTTAATCTCCTCAAGCCATGATACAGATTCATGAGCTTTTGAGGAACCATCATTCGACCAAAGCCTGTTGCCCGGCCATCCATGCTCCATGGAGGCCGAAATGACGATGCTTAACAAACTTCAGCAGGACGATGATGGAACGCGGAGTGCCAGTTGGCCTAATGACAACGGCCATCAAGGCAATCGGATGTCCCTGGAAACGGCGACGCTGCTTGCAGCATGCTTGAGCGGCTTTCTGTTTCAAGTCGACCTAACGGCTTTAGCGGCTGCCTTACCCGACATTGGCCACGACCTCGGTGCCGCTTCCGCACGAGCGGCCTGGGTCATCGACGTCTACAGCCTTGCTTTGATCTTCTGTTTGCCGATCGCAGGCAGCCTAGCTGACAGATACGGACGCGTTCAAATGTTCACTTGGGGTGCATGGCTGTTTGGCCTGGCCTCTCTGCTGTGTGCGTGCGTGAACACGCTCGAGGTTTTGTTGACGTTCCGCACACTGCAAGGTATCGCCGGTGCCTGCATCACCAGCACCTCGTCTGCCCTCCTTGCTGGTGCCTACGAGGGGCCGCGGCGGGCGCGGGCGTTTGGACTTTGGGGCACCATCGTTGGTGCCTCGATGGTCGCTGGCCCGCCGCTCGGATCGTTCTTGACCGGCACGATCGGGTGGCGTTGGATTTTTTGGATCAACTTGCCGCTTTGCGCTGTTTTGATTTTTCTGGCGCTGTACAGAATCGGCAGTGGGCTCGACCAGCAGCTCTCGAGCGCTAAGGTGGATTGGCTCGGTGCCGGCCTTCTTGCGATAACGTCGGCGACGCTCGCGTTTATGTTGCTGGAAGCCCCCGCGCTTGGCGGCGTCGCGTCAGCGGCGTTCCTGACAGGACTCGCCGCCTCGGGGATTGCGCTCCTTTTGTTCGTCTGGGTGGAACACCGACACCCCAACCCGGCGCTCGATCTTAAGCTGTTCGGATCTCGGCAGTTCATCGCGATGTGCCTCGTCCCGATCGCGGGATCGATCGGATTCTGGTCGCTTCTTGTTTACATACCGCAATTGGCGCGCGGACCATTGGGTCTCAGTCCGCTTGAGGCGGGCTGGCTCCTCGTCGCGCTCACATTGCCGATGATGGCGCTGCCGCGCTATGGAGCGGCTTTGACGACCCGCATCCCATCACGGTCATTCTTCTGTGGTGGTCTCGCGCTTATCGGGATGGCTGACTTGGCACTTGGTGCGATCTCCGGCGCAAATGCGGGGTCGGACAAGCTGGCAATGACAGTAGCTGCGCTGCTCGTAAGCGGGGCAGGCTGTGCCGTGATCAACACTCAGATCACTGCCGCCGCCGTGTCGGCGGTTCCAAGCGATCGTGCGGCGACCGCATCAGCCATTTGCGTCACCATGCGCCAAATCGGTTTCAGTTTTGGGATTGCACTTTTGGGTTCGGCCCTGCAGCTTAGTTCGAATGGCGACTATCGCGCGACTTTCATCGTTGCAGGCGCATCGACCCTTGCTCTGACGACCATCATCTACTGGCTTATGGGTGGGAAACAGGCTGCATAGCAGCGAGTCATCGACGGCAGTTCCGGGTCATTCTCGACTGATCCAGCGGGGACGGCCGGCAGCGTTGCGTTTGGTAGGATGCCTGCGATTCAAACTCCCAAACTAGGGCCTCTCGCATCTGTATCCCAAGGACGGAAGAGCTATGTCGCTGCTCGCGCTTTGAACTGAATCTAAGTTTGCCTTGTTGACCTCAGGCAGAAGCGCGGGATAACGCAAGCGACCAACAAACCGCTTCGTCATGTGGGGACCAGTGAGCGCAACAGCCGGACCAGGATCTACGGTCACCATTATGGCCGAGGAAGAACCCATCGAGATCGGTTTTCCGATGGTGGCCGCCTATCATGGCCAATCCGCGCTTGCCATGGCCGCGATCGTGTTTCAAGCGCAGCGGGCAGCGTTCGCTTTTCTATCGCCCGACACAGTACCGGCGCGACGCGACATCAGTATCGTGAGCGGGCACCCGGGCCCAGGTGTGCGGGACGCTTTCGAAGTCGTCACCCGCGCCGTGACCCGGGGGGCCTATATGGTAGACCGCTCGCTGCCCGAAGCGAGGTTCGTATCCGGCCACGACATTTCTTACAGCTTTCGAATTACGCTGGGCGAGCGAACCGCCGAGATGGCGTTGCTGCCTGGGGTATTGCCTGAGCGGTTTTTCGAACTCGTGTTCGCCAAGGATCGCACCACAGTTCAAGAGCGTGAGCTGAGTGCATTGAAGCGGTCCGTCGCCGAGGACGTCCTGGCGAAAGAACCTGGCGCTCTCTTCACTATACGTGCGAGTTGATACATGAAGCCGGGACTTGCTCTCAGCTTCGGCTATGACGACGGGTCGCTGCATGCCTTGACCGGTGCCAGAACCGAGCCGGAAATCCTGTTGCGCGACATCTATTCGCTGCCCGCTATCGATCTGAACGATTTCAGCGTCCTGTTCGTGAGCATGCATAGCGACCAGCGTTTCCTGGCGGCTCGCGCTCCCCAGATCGAGGAATATCTTGCTCGCGGCGGCGTCGTCGTTGCAAACGGTCACCTCGCCTACTCCTACCTTCCGCGGATGGCAGGTTTCCACACTATAGACAATTACAGGCTCAGCGACATCACGGTGCTGCGCCTCGCCGAGCATCCCATCTGGCACGGCATCGATCCGCATGATCTGACCTTCCGCCGCGGCGTCTCCGGCTTCTACGGACGGGTCTGGCACGACGCGCCGCCGGATGCGCTCATTATTCACGCCCTCGGTCAGCCGCACATGCCGCTCGACTTCATCTATCCGGTCGGTCGAGGTCACGTTCTATTCCATGGGGGCAATGACCTCTGGACCTTTGGCGGCGAGGACAAGCAGCTGGCGCCGCGGATCATGCAATGGGTCGCCGAGGGACGAGACGTTCAATGAGCCTGGCCATCCTCGACGGCGGCACGTTTTACCACCACGCGGCCATTCACGGCCCGCGCTATCGTGAGCTGTTCGACAAGACCATCTACGCCCCGGAACTCACGGCCGATGCCTTGGCCGGAGTCACCTTCCTGATCGTGCCCGATCGCATCAATCCGAACATCCTTCGCGCCAAGCGCGATGTCCTGATCGATTTCGCGAAGGCCGGGCACACGCTGGTTGTGTTTGGCGAAAATCGCGCCGACACGTGGCTGCCAGGCGTCACGTGGGAAGCGCGGCCAACGAACTTCTGGTGGTGGCTCGAAAAGAATGCGAGTGCGCCGAACCGCCTGCTGGCTCCCGACCACGAGCTTTTCCAGGCGGTACCGTTCGAGAGCACGATATGGCACTTTCACGGCGTGTTGACCCCGCCTGCCGGGGCTCGGGCGCTGATCGACGTTCCGGCCGATCCTGAGGGCCGCGACAGCGGTGGAGCGCTCCTCTACGAGGATCGTGTCACCCTGCCGGGCCGGCTGCTCGTCTCGACGCTGGATCCATTCTATCATCATGGCAGCAACTTCATGCCGGCAGCCACGAAGCTCCTCGACGGTTTCCTGCCCTGGGCCAGGCGAAAGGCCTCACCCCAACCCGATCCCGGCCTCTGATCTCAACGCGCGACCGGCAGATCCGGAGCCTTGCTCCGCAGGCCGTGCAGCGGCACGATGGCCGATGCCGTCTCCTCGTCCGCATGAACATCCACGCGGCGAACCGGCACGCCGTACATCCGCGCGAGATTGCTTTCGGTCAGCACCATCTCTGTCGGGCCGGAGATGTGCATGCCATTGCGCTGCATCAGCAAGGTCGTATCGGCGATGCCGATTGCATGGTCCGGGTGATGCGTCGTGAAGAGCACGGTGAGACCAAAGGAGCTCGCGAGGCGCAGCAGCAGGCGAAGCACAACGCCCTGATTGGCTATATCGAGCGCCGAGGCCGGCTCATCCAGCACCAGCACCTTGCAGTCGCTGGCCAATGCACGGGCCAGCAGGACAAGCTGCCGCTGTCCGCCGCTGAGCCGGTCGTAACGCTGATCCGCGAGGGCCAGGAGGCCGACTTCCTCGAGGCACGCGTACGCACGTTCCCTGTCCTTGTGGCCCGGAGAGCTGAACCTGCCGAGATAGCGGCTTCGTCCCAGCAGGACCATGTCGACGGCGCTATAGGACTGATCGGCCGTCAAGGCCTGCGGAACGAAACCCACATGGCCATCGATGCCGACGACTCCTTCCTCGAGGGTCAGCGTTCCGCTGATTGCGCGCAGTAAGGTCGTCTTGCCGCAGCCATTGGGCCCGAGGATCGCCGCGATCCGGGCCGAAGGAAAGGTCACGGACAGTCCGCGAAAGAGCCAGCGCTCGGATCCGTAGCTGTGGCCTGCATTCTCGATGCGGATCATCGTGCGCCGCTCCTCGTGGTGCGCCGAAGAAGCAGCGCGAAGATCGGAGTGCCGACGAGCGCGGTGATGATTCCGACCGGAATCTCCGCCGGCGTGAGTGACCGTGCGAGCGTGTCCGCCGCAACCAGGAAGATGGCGCCGAGGAACGTCGATACCGGCAGAAGCTGGCGGTTGTCCGCCCCGACCATCATGCGCGCAAGGTTCGGAATGATGAGACCTACCCAGCCGATGGTCCCGCTGACCGCAACCTGGGACGAGATCGCAAGACACGCCGCGGCCAGAAGGATCAACCGATCGCGAGCTGGATTGACACCGAGGGTTCGAGCCTCGTCATCTCCAAGCGAAAGAACGTTCACGCGCCATCGCATCCCGATGAGAACGGCGGATGCGATCGTGGTGCAGAACGCAATCAAGCCGAATTGCGGCCAGGTCGCTGACGCAAAGCTGCCCAGCAGCCAGAACACGATCACCTGCAATGTCGTCTCAGGATCGGCGAGATAGGTCACAAGTCCGACCAGAGCGCTGCAGAACGCGCTGACGACCACGCCCGCGAGGACCAGCGTGAGGGTCGGCGAGAGACGGTCGCTGCGATGAAACGCAAGCACGGCGACGAGCGCCAGGGCAGCTCCCCCAAAAGCGCCAATCTGGACGAGTGGCCCGAACCCGGCGAGGAAGATGACGGTGACGCCTCCGAGCGCGGCACCGGATGATGCACCGATGGTCTGCGGCCCGACCAGCGGGTTGCGGAAGATCGCTTGGAGCACTGCGCCGCACAGCGACAGACCGGCGCCAGCGATAGCGGCGGTGAGCACGCGCGGCAGCCTCACCGTTTCGACGACGACGGCTTCGGTGGCCGTCCACGTCGCTTTCACCGCAACCAGGTGCGACACGATGATCGACAGCACCGTACCGAACGGGACCTGATACCGTCCCGATGCGACCGACCACAGCAAGACCAGGATCAAGCCCGCGGCGAGCGCAACGTAAAGCAAGGCAAAGGATCGTTCACCCGGCGACTGGAGCCTCGGAGCCGATCGTGAGATAGCACTTCCCATCAATGCGCCCGATAAGCTTCGTAGCCGGCTGAGTCGGCGTTCTCCTTGAGATACAGGATGCTGTCGATCTCCTCATCCGTCGGACTGTAAGCGTAGAGAAAGCCGAACCAGTCCCTCACCGACATCCGAATGTTCTCCTGCACACGTTCGGGATGCAGCAGACCTGCCAGCCACAGCCACCCAAGGGCGGACTCGTGACTCGGCGGATCCCAGCGATAGCCACCGAGCGGGACGCGATACACGCGGCGAGCCCGAACCGCCTCGACGCCCTGCCAGCGCGGATCACGATATAGATCGGACGGCATCGTCGAATCGAAATTTCCAAGCAGGACGACTTGCGGATCCCACGTCAGGATCTGTTCAATGGTCACGGTGCTGATCGAAGCGGTGTCACCGATCGCGTTCTGGCCGCCCGCCAGCTGAATGGCCAAATCCTGCGCCGTTCCCCGGCCGCTGACGCGCAGCATGTTGGTGGCGCGATTGAAGTAGAGCACGCGCGGCCGCTGCGTCGGCGATAGATCGGCGAACCGAGACGCCAGCGAGTGCCGGGATTCTTCCTGCCTTCTGAGCAATTCGCCGGCGCGATCTTCCCTGCCTGCGATCTTCCCCATCAACTTGACGTACTCGGTGTAGTTCTCGAACGAACCCACGCGCATGCCGACGACGGGAATCCCGGTCCGATCCAACGGTCCGATGACTTCGTTGTTGTTGGCCCATTGCAAGATCGCATCGGGACGCAATGCGAGGATTGCCTCTACATTCGGGGCGAAATTCGATGCATCTCCGCCGGTCGTCACATCCGTTTGGATCTGCTTGAAGCCCGGAAACAGCTTTCCGGAAATGCCCTCTTGCATCGCGCGCGCGGCGTACTCGTTCATGCCGACGATCTTCCGGTCGCTGCCATCGATCGTCATGAACGTCGATGGTGCAGGGATCGGAATGATGACCAGGCGTTCCGGCAGTCGGCTGAAGAGCACCTTGCGGTTGCGCTGGTCAGTCAGATCAATTGCGTTTGCCGAGCCAATCTCGGCCAACGCAATCACAAGGATCGTCGCCAGGCCCAGTGATGGTCTTCCCCAACGCAGCGGCGGCAGCATGAATCCAAGGACCTCGAGGGCGCCAATGATGATCTGCGCGGCGCCGCAGACACGGCTACATAGTCCCACGCGAAGAAAATTCAAAAGCAAAATGTTGGTCGCACGCTGGAAGTACCGCTATCCGAAAATGGAATCGTTCCAAAGACGCTGCAGCTCAACCGCGGCAATGAGTGATCGAATGACATGCATTGACGCTTGATTGATGAGCAGAGCAACCGGCGCAATTTGAATAGCTCGAAACTGGCTCGCGAATGATGGCACCGGAGATGGTGACACGATAAGGACCCTGAGGCTGAGTGAATGCTGAGGGATACTGTCGATGTTTCGGAGAACTATCACGTTTGATTCCAGAAGAAATTCGTTCTTCTCATCGACCTGCAGTTTGAGTGTGGGGCTAGCTTGTGTCATGGCCACAGCATCGAGCGTGGTCGCAGAAGCCCAAACCGCGAGTAGCTCGTCACACCAATCGGTGCTGCCAGTGGTGATCGTGGAGTCAGGAAAACCGCCGAAGCCCCGCCGCGCGATGCGGCAGAGTGCAGCTCGCGGGACGCGACCAACTCAGTCACAGGCTGTCCAGCCGGCGCAAGGCCGGCAAGGCGCCGCAACAGCGCCCGAAGGCACGAACAGCGACTCCCTCAAGCCCATGGGCGGCAGGCTGCCGCAACCGGGAATTCCCCATCTGGCAGAGCAGAGCATCACGGTCGTCGATCGCGCGCAGATCGAGGCGACTTCGCCAACCGGCCTTCTCGATATTCTCGCCTCTGTTCCGGGGATCTCGATCGCTCGCTCCGGCGGCATCGGAGGTCAGATCTACCTGCGAGGGTTTTCCTCGAACAGCTTCCGCTCACCAATGTTTATCGATGGCGATCGCTTCCGTGGCCGCAACACGCTGCAGCTCAGCTATCTTGCGCCTGACGAAATCGAGCGCGTGGAAGTGATCCGCGGTCCGGGCTCCGTCGTCTATGGCAGCGAGGCATTGACCGGACTGGTCAACGTCGTGACCCGGTCGTACACCGGCGATACGTCGGGGCCGTTCCGGTTTACGGGTGGCGGCTGGTCAACGGGTTACGGAAGCGCCGCCAACTCGATCAGCACGTACGACTGGGTCAAGGGCGCCGGACAGGGCTTTGATTTCATCGGCGGCTTTGCCGGGCGCTGGGGCGGCGACTACCAAACGTCGCTCGGAACGGTGCCGAATAGCGACTATCAGAGCGTCGGCGGCAATATCAAGCTCGGCTACACGCCCGATATCGGCCAGAGGCTGGAGCTCTCCTTGCGCTCCTACAGCGAGGTCGATGGGCGGGCCGGCGGTGTCGGCGGAGCGCCGGGTGCGCCGTATCTCCAGGTCCGGCAGGACCCCAATCAGGTGCATTCGGCGCGCATCGCCTATACCGGCGAACTCGACGGCCTGGTGAAGCACGTCGAGAGCTCCTTCTACGTCAACTATTTCGACACGAAACTCTCGACGATCAACAACACGATCAACGCCGCGGGCATCACCACGAGGACCGTCAAATCCACCAGCCACGTCATAGGCCCCCTCGTAATCGGCGGGCGCTCACTGGCCGAGATTCCCTGGCTCAGTCCGTGGGGTGCAACGAAGACCACGGTCGGCCTCGACGGCTTCCGGGAAGCGCGGCCGGGCAGCGAATTGACGTCCGAGACCATCACCCGCAATGGGACGACGGGGATCGTGACGAGCGATGTGTTTTCGCCTTACACCAAGCAAGGCCCCGACACGACGCAATCCAACATCGGCACGTTCGTCCTGCATGAATGGAAGCCGATCCAGCCGCTGACGCTGTCCGCAGGGGGCCGTTTCGACTGGTTCAACACGACCACTGACACCTCGCCGCTCGCGTCCACCATTCCTGCAAATGTCAGAGCGTTGTATGCGAGCAAGACCAACGTGGATCAAACGGCTCCGACCGGAAGCCTTGGGTTCGTCTACGCCGTCCTGCCAAGCGTCGACCTGATCGGCAACGTGGCGACCTCGTTCCGTCAACCGACGAACTCCGAGCTGTTTGCCGTGACAGCCACTCAGCTTCCCAATCCGGACCTGAAGCCGGAACGCGGCGTGACGTACGAAGGAGGCGCACGCTTTCATACGACCAATGCAGAACTCAAGGTCACGGCGTTCGATACGCACTACGAGAACTTCCTTCAAACGGTCGCAGTGACGCTCAACGGTGTCGGCGGATACACCCAGTCACAGAACGTCGGCAAGGCCGAGGTGACCGGCGTCGAACTGGAGGCGCGCTGGCAGATGACGCCGTCCGTCAACCTGTTCACGAACTTCACCCAGCTGCGCGGTACCAACACGGCGACCGACAAGCCGCTGCCTTTTCTCGCTCCGTATCGCGGGCGGGTGGGGATACAATATGCGGACCCGGATGGCGCCTACTCGATCCTCGGCGTGATCGATTGGGCCGCCAGCAAGACCCGGATCGATCCGGCACAGGAGTATACGACCTCGGGATACGCCATTCCCAAGCTCTATGCGACGCTTCAACTGGGGAAACTGGTATCTCCGCAACTTGGCGATACCAAGCTGATCCTCGGCCTGGAAAACATCTTCAACACGGCCTATGTCGACGCCTCGACCTTTGTGAACCGCTCGTATCCACGGAGCTTCACGAACCCTCTCGTGGAGACCGGTCGAAACGTCTCGGTGAAACTGCAGCACACTTTCTAGCGGGCCTGCCTGCCCGCCACATACTCCGCCCATCCCTTTGCGCGCAGGCTGCACGCGGGGCACTCGCCGCAGCCGTAGCCCCAATCGTGCTGCGCGCCGCGTTCGCCGAGATAACAGGTGTGCGACTGCTCGCGAATGAGATCGACCAGCCCGTCGCCGCCGAGATCATGCGCGAGCGTCCAGGTCGCGGCCTTGTCGATCCACATCAAGGGCGTATGCAGCTCGAACTTGCGCGCCATGCCGAGTGAGAGCGCGGACTGCATGGCGCGGATGGTCTCGTCGCGGCAATCGGGATAACCGGAATAGTCGGTCTCGCACATGCCGCCGACGATGTGGTTGATCCCACGTCGATAGGCCAGTGCCGCGGCGAACGTCAGGAACACGAGGTTGCGGCCCGGCACGAAGGTGTTGGGCAGGCCATCGGCCCCCATCGCGATCGCGACGTCGCGCGTCAGCGCCGTCTCGGACACGGCCGCCAGCGTCGGGATCGACAGCGTATGGCTCTCGCCGAGCTTTGCGGCCCAATCCGCGCACAGCCCCTTGATGCCCTCGAACAGGCGGTCGCGGCAGGTCAGCTCGATGGCGTGGCGCTGGCCATAATCGAACCCCAGTGTCTCCACGCGCGCAAAGCGGCTGAGGGCCCAGGCGAGGCAGGTGGTGGAATCCTGGCCGCCCGAGAACAGCACCAGCGCAGTTTCGGATGAAAGTGCGTCACTCATGGTCCGCGCTTTAGCACTGTGGGGCTGGTCCGCCAATCCGTGGAAATCGGCACGTTCCGCCTCGCCGCGCTGGGAACGGCGGCCCGCTTTTGGCATAAGTCTGCAGAGCCAGGAGACTGCCCCGCAATGACCCCTTCCCGCGACATTTCCCGCCTGATCGAGATCATGGCGGCGCTGCGCACGCCGGTGACCGGCTGCCCCTGGGACCTCGAGCAGAACTTTGCGACGATTGCGCCCTATACGATCGAGGAAGCCTATGAGGTGGTCGAGGCCATCAGCCGCGGCGATCTCGACGATCTGCGCGAGGAGCTCGGCGATCTCCTGCTCCAGGTCGTGTACCACGCCCAGATGGCTTCGGAGCAGAACGCGTTCGATTTTGGTGACGTCGTCGAAGCCATCACGCGCAAGATGATCCGCCGCCATCCCCATGTCTTCGCCGACAAGGACGGCAATCTCGCCTCCTCCCATGTCAAGGAGGTCTGGGATCGCATCAAGGCCGAGGAGAAAGCCGAGCGCGCCGCGCGCCGGCCGCCGGAGGACGTGCCGTCACACAAATCGCTGCTGTCGGGCGTGAAGGCCGGCCAGCCGGCGCTGACGCGCGCGATGGAGCTCCAGCGCAAGGCCTCCACCGTCGGCTTCGACTGGAACGACCCGCGCGCGGTGCTGCAAAAGATCCGCGAGGAAGCCGACGAGATCGAGGCGGCATTGGACCGCAACGACAAGCAGGAGATTGCGGAAGAGACCGGCGACCTGATGTTCGCCCTCGTCAACCTCGCCCGCCATGTCGACGCCGATCCGGAAAGCGCGCTACGCGTGACCAATGCGAAATTCGAGCGGCGCTTCGCCTATATCGAGCGGACGCTGGAGGCGCAGGGTCGGACCCTTGAGCAGGCGTCGCTGGCGGAGATGGACGCGCTGTGGAATGCGGCGAAGGGTGAGGAGAAGCAGGCGTCAGGGGGAGGCAAGGACGTGCGCCGGGACGACACCGGTTATGTGGCGTGATGCGGCACCGCGTCGAACCTGTTCACCACGATATCCCGCTTGGTCTCGTCCACCCGTACGGTCATGTCGAAGCGGCCATCGTGCAGCTCCTTCGACAGGACCTCGGCATTGCGGTGCAGCCAGCTGATGCCGGCTCCGTCGGCGGCGTCGATGGAGAGATCGAGCGTGGTGCGTTTGGCGGCGAGGCGTTCCTCGATCGCAGCGAGCAGTGCGTCGACCCCCTCGCCTGTCACGGCTGAAACCAGCATCGCCGGATGATCCTCCGGCCTGCGCGCGGCGATGTTCAGAAGCTCTTCGCGTTGCTCGGCATCGTACCGATCGATCTTGTTCCAGACTTCGATGATGCGGCCACTATCATCGGGGTTGATGCCGAGCTGGCGCAGCACCGCGTCGACGTCGCTCTGCTGCGCCTCAGCGTCTTCATGCGAGATGTCGCGGACATGCAGGATGACGTCGGCCTCCAGCACCTCCTCCAGCGTGGCACGGAAGGCGGCGACGAGCTGGGTCGGCAGATTGGAGATGAAGCCGACAGTGTCCGACAGCATCGCCTTGCCGCCATGCGGCAAAGTGAGTGCGCGCAAGGTGGGATCGAGCGTCGCAAACAGCATGTCGGCCGCCTGCACGTCGGCGCGGGTCAGGCGGTTGAACAGCGTCGACTTGCCGGCATTGGTGTAGCCGACCAGCGCGACGACGCGGTACGGCACGCGTTGGCGGCCGGCGCGATGCAGACGCCGCGTCGCCTGCACTTTTTTCAGTTCGCTCTCGAGCTTGGAGATGCGCTCCTGGATCAGGCGGCGGTCGGCTTCGATCTGCGTCTCGCCCGGACCGCCCATGAAGCCGAAGCCGCCGCGCTGGCGTTCGAGATGGGTCCAGGAGCGCACCAGGCGCGAGCGTTGATAGTTGAGGTGCGCAAGCTCGACCTGGAGCGAGCCTTCTCTGGTCTTGGCACGGCGGCCGAAGATTTCCAGAATGAGCCCGGTCCGATCGAGCACCTTGGCATGCAGCTCCTTTTCGAGATTGCGCTGCTGGATCGGCGCCAGCGCGCAATCCATCACCACGAGCTCGACATCGAGGCTCTTGACCAGCCCGGCGATCTCCTCGACCTTGCCCTTGCCGATATAGGTCGCTGGCCGGATCTGGCTGATCGGCGCGATGATGGCGTCGGCAACGACGAGATCGATCGCACGCGCGAGGCCCGTGGCTTCATCAAGCCGGGCCTCGGCGTCGCGTTGGACATGGCTTTCCGATTGCGCGTCGGCATTGCCTGCGCGCACTCGCAAATAGGGGCCGATGACCAGCACCCGCCCCGTATTGGCCCCTGCCGACCGCGGACGGTCGGCATCCCCGTCGAAACTCCGGGGTTCCAATCAGATCACTCTCAAGCCGGCTGATCCTCGCCGCCTTCGAACAACTGGATGGGTGCGCCCGGCATGATGGTCGAGATCGCATGCTTGTAGACCAGCTGCGAGTGACCGTCGCGCCGCAGCAGCAAGCAGAAATTGTCGAACCAGGTCACGATGCCCTGGAGCTTCACTCCGTTGACCAGAAAGATCGTCAGTGGCGTCTTGGTTTTGCGAACGTGATTAAGGAAGGTGTCCTGTAGGTTTTGTGCGCGGTCTGCCGCCATTGTTTTTTTCTCGCTTTGAGTTTCTTTTTATTGCGCCGGTTGCGGCCCTCTTGTGACGTTCGGGGCCTCTCCCGGTTGCTGTCCCTCATGAGATCCCCCTCGGAAGGAACAGCGGTTCGATTAGAGGACAGGTCGGGATATTAGGCAAGCCGCTTCACGCGGCAGGCCACGCCCTATTGTCCCGGAAAACTACGGAAATCGATGATCTTACTCGCTTATTCCTGACGCCTGGCCGCAAGCTAGATTGTTGTTTTGACGCGTTTTCTTGACGCGAACCGGTCTCCACTCCGCTCGAAATCGCACTAGCCGACGCCGAGCGCTTTCAGTTTCCGGTGCAGCGCCGAGCGTTCCATGCCAACGAACTCGGCCGTACGGGAAATATTTCCTGAAAAACGGCTGATCTGCGCAATTAAATAGTCGCGCTCGAACACTTCGCGCGCCTCACGCAGCGGCAAGCCCATGATGTGCTCGCCATTGTTGCTGGTCGGCATCGCCGGCACCATGGAGCCGACGTCCTGCGGCAACATGTCGGCCGTGATGATGACCTCCGGCCCGCCTGCCGCGAGAATCATGACCCTCTCGACGTTGTTGCGGAGCTGACGCACATTGCCGGGCCAAACATGGGATTGCAGCACCGCCATCGCGTCCTGCCCGATCTGGCGCTTGGGCAGGCCGCTGCCGGCGGAAATCTGCTCCATGAAATAGTCGATCAATTCCGGAATGTCCTCGCGCCGCTCCGACAGCGCGGGCACGCGGATCGGCACCACCGAGAGCCGGTGGTAGAGGTCCTCGCGGAAACGGCCGGCCGCGATCTCCTCTTCCAGGTTGCGTGCGGTCGAGGAGATGATGCGCACATCGACCTGCACCCTGGCGGTGCCGCCGACGCGCTGGAACGACTGCTCCACCAGCACGCGCAAGATCTTGTTCTGGGTCTCGCGCGGCATGTCGGCGATTTCGTCGATGAACAGCGTGCCGCCATGGGCTTCCTCGAGCGCACCGGGCTTGCGCGCCTGCTCGCCATTGGACTGCTCGATGCCGAACAGCTCGTGCTCCATGCGCTCGGGCGTGATCGCCGCTGCGTTGATCACCACGAAGGGACCCTCGGCACGGCCCGAAGCCGTATGCAGCGTGCGTGCGGTCAATTCCTTGCCGGCGCCGGCGGGGCCGACGATCAGGATGCGGCTGTTGGCCTTCGCCGCACGCTCGATGGTCTGGCGCAGCTGGTTCATGCTCGGCGAACGACCGACGAGCTGACTGGCGCTCGGCGCGAGCTGCTTCAGCTCCTTGACCTCGCGCTTGAGCCGCGAGTTCTCCAGCGCTCTGGTCGCGACCAGGATCAGCCGGTCGGCCTTGAACGGCTTCTCGATGAAGTCGTAAGCGCCGCGCTTGATCGCGGCGACCGCGGTCTCGATGTTGCCGTGGCCGGATATCATCACGACGGGCAGATCGGCATTGTCTTTCTTGACCTGCTCCAGCAGCTGCAAGCCGTCGAGCTTGGAGCCTTGCAGCCAGATGTCGAGAAACACCAGATGCGGCCGCCGGTTGGCGATCTCGGCGAGTGCCGTATCGCTGTCGCGTGCGGTCCGGGTCACGAACCCCTCGTCTTCGAGAATGCCCGCAACGAGATCCCGAATATCGGCCTCATCATCGACAATCAGAATTTCACTTGCCATGGATCGCGCCTGTGTTGTCAGCTGCCTGTTGAGGCTTCGATTTTCGTTGAATCATTGGTCTTTTCAGCCGGCGCTTTGGTTCCGGCGGCCGGCTCTTTTGTTTCCAGCTCGTTGCTGGATTTCTCGACGGATTCCGTGACCGCCGCCTTGTTTTCCGGCCTGGTTGCTTCGTCGGCCGCGGGCGCTGGCTCGGAGCCCCCGGCTTTCGCGGGTTGCCCCGAGATCGCGAAGCGCATCCGCATCCAGGCGCCGCGCTGGCCGTCGCGGAAGTCGGAGGCGTCCTTCAGCTCGATCCGCCCGCCATGGTCTTCCAGCACGCGGCCGACGATGGCCAGCCCCAGGCCCGTGCCTTTGGCGCGCGTGGTGACGTAAGGCTCGAGCAGGCGCGAGCGCGCGACCTTGGGCAGGCCGATGCCGTTGTCGATGACGTCGATCAGCACGTCGTCGCCCTCGCGCGACACCACGACGTCGATGCGGCCTTTGCCGAGCTCCTCGGGGGGAACCTGCTCGATCGCCTCGGTGGCGTTCTTGACGATGTTGGTGACCGCCTGGGAGATCAGCCGCCGGTCGAACTGGGCGCGGAGCGGATCCTCCTTGAACTCGGCCTCGATATCGATCTCGGGATGGGCGACCTTCATCAGGAACACCGCCTGCCGCACGGTATCGGCGACGTCTTCGCCCTCCATCACCGGTTTAGGCATCCGCGCAAAACGCGAGAACTCGTCGACCATGCGCCTGATGTCGTCGACCTGGCGCACGATGGTGTCGGTGCACTGCTCGAAGATCTGCTTGTCCTTGACCTCGGTGATGGATTTGCCGAACTTGCGGCGGATGCGCTCGGCGGAGAGCTGGATCGGCGTCAGCGGGTTCTTGATCTCGTGAGCGATGCGGCGCGCCACGTCGCCCCAGGCCGAGGTCCGCTGGGCCGAGACGAGCTCGGTGATGTCGTCGAGCGTGATGATGTAGCTGTCGTGCGGCTGGTTCTTCTCGGCGCTGACGCGGACCGACAGATTGCGCTCGGCACCGTCGCGGGTGATGGTGATCTGCCCCTGCACCAGGCGCTGGGTCCCTTCCCGCGCCGTCTTCATCATCTCGTCGAGCTCGGGCAGCACGTCCGAGAGCGGATGGCCCAACGTCTCCGCTTCGGAGTGCCCGATCAGCTTCTCGGCGGAACGGTTGAGGATGCCGACGCTGCCGGAAGCATCGACGCCGATGATGCCGGCGCTCGCCGAGGACAGCACGGCCTCGATGAAGCGGCGGCGGCTGTCGATGAGGTCGCTGGCGTTGACGAGCTCGTCGCGCTGGCTGCGCAATTCCTGCGTCATCTTGTTGAAAGTCTCGCCCAGCTGGGCGAGATCGCCTTCCGACTGATGCACGGGCACCTGGACATGGAGGTCGCCGGTCGAGACCGTTTGCGCCGCGTTCATCAGCCGCCGGATCGGCGAGACCAGCGAGTTGGCGAAGTTGAGACCGATCAGCACCGAAGCCATCAAGATGGTCAGCGCGATCACCGCGAACATCAGCGCGAAGGCGACCTGGATGCCGAGGCGGCGTGACTCGATCTGGGCGTATTCGGCGACGCTGACTTCGGTCTGCTTGAGCTGATTGACGACATTCGGATCGAGCGGACGGGCGACATAGAGGAAGGTGTCGTTGAAGGCACGCAACCGGATCACCGCGGCAACGAAGCTCGCGTCGGGGAGCACCGCGATCTCGGGCTCGTTCTCGTTGACATTGCTGAGAAAGTCCGGCGCCGGTGGCGAATAGGCGAGCCGCATGCCGGTGTCGGCGGATTCCAGGATGTTGGTGTTCTTGTCGATGATCATCGCGCCGGGCAAATTGCGAGAGCCGGCACTGGCGGTCAGCATCTCCCGGAACGAGCGGCGGTCCTGATCGTAGAGCGGCCTCGCATGGGCGATGTCGTTGGCCATGCCGAGAATGTCGCCGCGGATCAGTTGAGCGTGGTCCTGCATATAGGCCCGCGCGATCGTCAGCGAATTCTGGATCACCTCCTTGGTCGGGCCGGAGAACAGCCGGTCGAGGCCGCGCTCGATGGTGACGTTGGCGACCACGGCGACCAGTACCGCCGGCAGCACCGCCACGATCGAGAACAGGCTGACGATCTGGACATGGAGGCGTGCCGCCGCCCTGCCCCGCCGCCGCGCCAGGATCAGCTGCCAGAGTTCCCTGATGATGATCCCGACCAGGAGCAGGATCGTGGCAGCGTTGATCAGGTAGAACGAGCGGACGACCTCGGGCGTCGGCTCGATCTTGGTAAGGCCGGTCAAGACCAGGAAGGTCAGGAGGGCCGACAGCAGCGCCAGCGCCACGGCAAAGGGGGCCAGCCAGCGTCGCACGGACCAACGCCGAGGCTCTTCCGCTGGGGCCGTGTCAAAGTGTGCGGCCGAGGTGTCTGCGCTGGTCATTCCGGCAATGGTGGTGCTGAAAACGGGGTCCGCGACGGGCGGATACTGATGTATTCGTACCACATTGTTGCCGAATTGCGACAATTCCGCGGCGCGACGCCCGCCGCGGACCGGCGCAATCCACAGGCAGGCTAACCAGAGGGAACGGATTCCCGCCGCCGCGGCTTGACCGAGATGGATAGGTTCTTTCTCGCGATCATGATTTCTGCCGTTCTGCTGCTGATCGTCGCCGCCGACCTCCTGGTCAACGGTCCCGGCCTGCAGGAGTCGCCGGCGGACGTCGCGCGCGTCCTGCCGTCCACAGGCACGATCATCAGGTGAATGTGTTCGCCGCCGCCGATGGTGGGATGTCCCATCCTTGTGCGACCGCGGAACATTTCGGCCCCACTCCGACTTCTGCTCATCGCGTCAGCCACAACGGCCAGCGCGATCCGGACAGGCTCAGCTCCGCCTTGGTAGGGGGAGCTGAGCCACCGTCGGCTTCGAAAGACTAGCCCCCGCTCCGATAGACCTGGATGTCGAGATCCCGGATCTTCTTGCGCAGCGTATTGCGGTTGAGGCCGAGCAGGTCGGCGGCGCGGATCTGGTTGCCGCGGGTGGCAGCCAGCGCGGCCGTGAGCAGCGGCACCTCGATCTCCTTGAGAATGCGGTGATAGAGGCCGGGCGGCGGCACGCCGTTCGGAAAGCCCTGGAAGTGCGAGGACAGATATGCCTCCACCGCGCCGCCGAGATTGTCGACGCCCTGCTGGACCGCAGCGCCCGGGCTGACCGAGGGCGGCGCGAGCTCGCCGTCGATGACGGAGGCCGTGATGACGTCCTGCGGATAGAGCGCGGCAAGGCGCCGGGCCAGATTTTCCAGCTCGCGCACGTTGCCGGGCCAGCGGTGCTGCTTCAGCCGCTCCAGCGCCAGCGCGTCGAGCTTCTTCGGCGGCAGCCCGTCCTTCTCGGCCAGCGTGAAGAAGTGCCGCACAAGATCCGGCAGGTCCTCAATGCGCTCGCGCAAGGGCGGCAGCCGCAGCGGCACGACGTTGAGGCGGAAGAACAGATCTTCGCGGAACAGGCCCTGCTGGATCAGGACACGCAAATCCTTGTTGGAGGCCGCGACGATGCGCACGTCGGTCTTGATCGGGGTGCGGCCGCCGACCGTCGTGTATTCGCCCTGCTGCAACACGCGCAGCAGGCGGGTCTGCGCCTCCATCGGCATGTCGCCGATCTCATCCAGGAACAGCGTGCCGCCCTCGGCCTGCTCGAACCGGCCGGAGGCGCGGGTGTTGGCGCCGGTGAAGGCACCGCGCTCATGGCCGAACAGCTCGGACTCGATGAGATCGCGCGGGATCGCCGCCATGTTGACCGCGACGAACGGGCCGTTGCGGCGCTTGCCATAATCGTGCAGCGCCCGCGCGACCAGTTCCTTGCCGGTGCCGGACTCGCCCGTGATCATCACGGTGAGGTCGGTCTGCATCAGGCGCGCCAGCACGCGGTAGATTTCCTGCATCGCCGGCGAGCGGCCGACCAGCGGGATCGCCTCCATCTCGGCGTCTTCGTCCGGGGTCGATGTCCGCTCCTTCGGCTCGGCGAGCGCGCGGCCGACGATGGCGATCAGCTCCTTGAGGTCGAAGGGCTTCGGCAGATATTCATACGCCCCGCGCTCGGAAGCTCGGATCGCCGTCATGAACGTGTTTTGCGCGCTCATGACGATGACGGGCAGATTTGGCCGCATCTTCTTGATTCGCGGCAGCAGGTCGAAGGCGTTTTCGTCCGGCATCACCACGTCGGTGATGACGAGATCGCCCTCGCCCTGGCTCACCCAGCGCCACAGCGTCGCGGCATTGCCGGTCAGCCGCACTTCGTAACCGGCGCGGGACAGTGCCTGATTGAGAACGGTGCGGATGGCGGTATCGTCATCGGCTACGAGAATGCTACCTGCGGGCATCGTTGATCCTCATTTTGCCCCCTGTGACGCAGGCGACGACTTCCCGGCAGAGTCGGCGCGACTGCTTTGATCGGCATGTTTCACCGATGTGGAATACATCGGCATCAGCACGCGGAAGGTGGTCTTGCGCGGCTGAGATTCGCATTCGATGATGCCCCCGTGATCGCCGACGATCTTGGCGACCAGCGCCAGGCCGAGACCCGAGCCGGTCTGCTTGGTGGTCACGAAGGGATCGAACAGGTTGGGCAGAAGGTCGTCCGGCACGCCTGGTCCGTTGTCCTTCACGCAGAATTCCAGCGGCAGGGATACCCTGGATTTTTGACCGGGGACTGACAGGCGCACGCCGGGGCGGAACGCGGTGGTGAGCTGGATCTCGGCGTCCGGCACGTCGATCAGGGCTTCGGCGGCGTTCTTCACGAGGTTGAGGAACACCTGAATCAGCTGATCCTGGTTCGCCAGCACCGGCGGCAGCGAGGGGTCGTAGTCCTCGACGAAGCGGATGTTGCGGGCAAAGCCCGACTGCGCCAGCCGCTTCACGTGGTCGAGCACCGAATGGATGTTGACGGGGCCGCGCACCACGGGACGCTCGTCTCCGAACACCTCCATGCGGTCGACCAGCGTCACGATGCGGTCGGCCTCGTCGCAGATCAGCCGCGTCAGCATGCGGTCCTCGGACGAGGCCTGCTGCTCCAGAAGCTGCGCCGCGCCGCGGATGCCGGACAGCGGGTTCTTGATCTCGTGCGCCAGCATCGCGGCGAGCGCGATCACCGAGCGCGCGGCGCTGCGATGGGTGAGCTGGCGGTCCATCTTGTCGGCGATGCTGCGCTCCTGGAGCATCACCACGATGTGGCCGGGCCGCTCCGTGAGAGGGGCCACGTGCAGATCGACCTGGCGGTCGCCGCCCATGCGCGGCGTGCCGAGATCGACCTTGTATTCGTTGACCGGCGAGTTCGACGAGCGCACCTGGTCGATCAGCGCCAGCAAGGGGCTGCCGAACGGCACCAGCTCCTTCAACGACTGCCGCTTCAGGAACTGCGTCGAGATCTCGAAGAAGGCTTCGGTCGCGATATTGGCGGCGACGATCTTGCCGTCCGGCCCGATCATGAGCACGGGGTTGGGCAAGGCGTCCAGGATCGCGTCGCTGTCGGACTGAAGCGGCCGACGATGTTCAGCGGCTGAGCTCATGCAGCAGCGCTCCATGCGAAGTCGTCGAAGGCGTCTTGCAGTGAATTGTGAACGAGGCGCGGATCCTCCGAGACCAGGATCTTTTGGCGCCAGGACTTCAGCTTTTCCGCCGGCGCACGGCTCACCTGCGCTGCGACATCGAGTGCCCAGCTCAGATGCTTGCGGGCATGCCTCAGTCCGATGCGCAGGCCATAGAGCGCGCAGACGCCATCATAGAGCGTGCGGACATAATGCAGCTGCGTTTCGAGCGAGGGCGTCGCTTCCTCGGCCCCGCCCTGCAGGCGGCGGCCGATCTGACCGGGCAGCCAGGGCTGGCCCTGCGCGCCGCGGCCGATCATCACGGCATCGGCGCCCGAGGCTTGCAATGCTGCGAGCGCCTTCTCGTAGGACGTGATGTCGCCATTGACGACGAGCGGGATCGAGATGGCCTCGCGCACAGCGCGGATCGCGCCCCAATCGGCCTCGCCCTTGTAGAACTGGCAGCGGGTGCGACCATGGACGGTAACGAGCTTGACGCCTGCGGCTTCCGCGCGCCGCGCCAGCTCCGGCGCGTTGCGCGTGCGGTCGTCCCAGCCGAGCCGCATCTTCAGCGTCACCGGCACCTTCACCGCCGCGATCGTCGCATCGATCAGGCTGAGGGCATGGTCGAGGTCGCGCATCAAGGCCGAACCGGACTGGCCCCCGGTGACGTGGCGGGCCGGACAGCCCATGTTGATGTCGATGATATCGGCGCCTTCGGCTTCGGCGATCCGGGCGCCTTCGGCCATCCAGTGCGTCTCGCAGCCGGCGAGCTGGACCACATGCGGACCGATGCCGGTGGCTTCGCAGCGCAACCGGGACATCCGATGGCCATTGGCAAGCTCATCGCTGGCGGTCATTTCGGACACGACGAGACCGGCTCCAAGCTCGGCGGCGAGCCGGCGGACGGGTGAGTCAGTCACACCCGACATCGGTGCCAGGAAGACCGGGGTGGCGATATCAATATCGCCTATTTTCAACGGCTTAGAGCCGGATACTGCCGAGCCGGTCACAGGGGTCTCGTTGACTGGGCAGGGCCTCATCGCGCCTGCCAGACCTATCTTGCGCACAATTCTTGTGCAGTCAAGCATCATGCCTACAGTTTAGACAGTTCTGCAAATCTTTCAAGTGCAGTGCAGCAAAATGCTGTTTCCCACAATCCGGGGAAACCCCCTTTTTTTGCGGGCCTGCCGTGCTAGAGGCATGCCGGCAACCCCTCCCCGACTCCTTGATGAGCAACTGAGTAATTGAGTCCTATGGCGAAATCACAGCGCACCGCAGTCGTCCTCGTCGCAGCCGGGCGTGGACTGCGTGCAGGCGCCGGCGGGCCGAAGCAATACCGCGAGATCGGCGGCGTGCCGGTGATCTATCGCGCCATGGAGGCATTCAGCCGCCACCCGGAGGTATCAGCGGTGCAGCCGGTGGTGAACCCCGACGACAGCGTCATGTTCACCGCAGCGGTCGCAGGGCTGAGGCACGAGCCGCCGACCAATGGCGGCGCCACCCGGCAGGCTTCGGTGCTCGCCGGCCTCGAAGTGCTGGCGAAGCACAAGCCGGACATCGTGCTGATCCACGATGCCGCCCGCCCCTTCGTCTCGGCAGGCGTGATCTCGCGCGCGATCGAAGCGGCGGGCCGCACAGGCGCTGCGATCCCGGTCGTTCCCGTCACTGACACCATCAAGCTCACCGGCGAGGGCGGCAATGTCGAGGACACGCCGGACCGGGCGCGCCTCAGAATCGCGCAGACGCCGCAATCCTTTCGTTTCGACGTCATTCTCGAGGCGCATCGTCGCGCGGCGAAGGACGGGCGCTCTGATTTCACCGACGATGCCGCGATTGCCGAATGGGCGGGATTGACGGTCGCAACCTTTGAAGGTGATGTTGCCAACATGAAGCTCACCACTCCCGAGGATTTCGTGCGCGAGGAAGCGCGCCTGGCCGCCCTGCTCGGCGACATCAGGACCGGCACCGGCTATGACGTGCACGCCTTCGGCGAAGGCGACCATGTCATGATCTGCGGCGTGCGCGTGCCGCACACCAAAGGGTTCCTCGCCCATTCCGACGGCGATGTCGGCCTGCATGCACTGGTGGATGCCATCCTCGGGGCACTGGCCGACGGCGACATCGGCTCGCACTTCCCGCCGAGCGATGCGAAATGGAAGGGCGCCTCCTCCGACCAGTTCCTGAAATACGCCATCGAGCGCGTCGCCCAGCGCGGCGGCCGCGTCGCCAATCTCGAGGTGACGCTGATCTGCGAGCGGCCGAAGATCGGCCCCTTGCGCGACACCATGCGCGCGCGCATCGCCGAGATCTCCGGCGTCGATATCTCCCGCGTCGCGGTGAAGGCAACGACCAGCGAGCGCCTCGGCTTCACCGGGCGTGAGGAGGGCATCGCGGCCACCGCGAGCGCCACCATCCGCCTGCCGTTCAGCGAAAAGACCTGGAGCGTCTAGGCCATGGGCGGCAGCGACGCACGCGCCCTCTCCCGCTCGCTGCTCGATCTGTGCCGGATGCGCAAGCTGACGATCGCGACTGCGGAATCCTGCACCGGCGGCCTGGTTGCCGGCGCACTGACCGACATCCCCGGCTCGTCTGACGTCATTGACCGCGGCTTCGTCACCTATTCCAACGACGCCAAGCGCGCGATGCTTGGCGTCGAAGCGAGCACGTTGACGAATTTCGGCGCGGTCAGCAAGGAGACCGCAACCGCGATGGCGATCGGCGCGCTGGAGCGCGCCGATGTCGATCTCGCCGTCGCCATCACCGGCATTGCCGGCCCTGGCGGCGCCACGCCCGGCAAGCCGGTCGGTCTCGTGCACTTCGCCGCCGCCGCGCGCGACGGCCGCATCATCCATCGCGAGCAGCGTTTTGGCGCGATCGGCCGCAGCGCCGTGCGCGCCCGCTCGGTGGTCGAGGCGCTGCGCATGCTGATGGAGCTCGCCCGCGGTCCGCAAGTCGCGGCCAAGCCGCAACGCGCCGCCGCAAGCCGCCTGCGACCGCGCGTGACCCGCTCGCCGCGCCGCCATGCGGTGAAGCGCAGGCCGCCGCGGGCGCCGCGAGGCTGAACGACAGCGCCGCGGAAACGCCTACGCCGCCGCGAGCAGCGCGCTGGCGTGGTCGAGCACGCACTGCCTGACCGCGTCCGCCTGTGACGGCCTTGCCTTCGCACTGACCGTCAATTCCAGGATCGGCGACGCCGGATTGGCGACATCGACCACTCTGGAGATGTTGACGGCAGGCGCAGCCTGACCGTCCATGCGGGAGTCATTGCGCAGTTCCTTCAGCATGCGATCGGCCAGCGCCGAAGCGGCGGCGGCCGGAACCGGAAACGCTACCTTGACCTCACCCGTGCCGGGATAGGCGCTGTGGTTGACGATCGCAGCACCCCACACCTGCCCGTTCGGCAGCAGGATCTGCGTGTTGTCGGCCGCGACGAGCTCGGTCATGAACAGCGATAGCGACCTCACCTTGCCAGCCCTGCCGGCGACCTCGACGTCGTCGCCGATGCGAAAGGGCCGGAACAACAGCAGCATCACGCCGGCGGCGAGATTGGAGAGCGTACCCTGTAACGCCAGGCCAATGGCGAGAGATGTGGCGCCCAGCACGGCGACGAGGCTTGCGGTCTGGATGCCAAAGAGCTGCAGCACGGCGATGCCGACCACCGCGAGAACGCCATAGCGCGCGAGGCTACCCACGAACAACGTCACCAGCGGATCGACGCGATGCGTGACGCTCAGGACGCGCGTGACGAAACGCTGCATCGCGCCGGACAGATACCAGCCGATGGCGAGCAGCAGGATCGCGTAGATCGCATTCAGCCCATAGAGAACGAGCGAGGCTCTCAGCGTGTCGAAATTGACGGTCATGGCGGCTCCAACCAAGGCAATCGGTTGAGAACTCGCTGTCGCGGAAAATGATCCCCTTCGGGGCTTGCCAATCGTCAAGCGCCGGCCGCGGGATCGCATGGGTGGAAGTGACGTGAACCTCGGGCACTGACCGGCTGGAATATTCCAGGTTCACCGCGAGTCCCGTTATGGCGCCGCTCGCTGGATACGATAGATGACGGGGAGCTTCTGCTCGATCGCCTTCGCGAGCACCGTGCCCGTGGTCCGTCCGAGCTCTTTCGCGATCGCCGCAATCGGCTTGGTGCCTGCGAGCTCCCTGAGCCGGTTGAGATCCTCCTCGCTCCACGATTGCTTCCAGCGCGCCATCTGTCCAGTCCGACTCCACCAGCCCCGCCCCCGACTCGGATTGTAGTTGAACATTTCATGAAATACACCCCGTACATGTGTACCGCTCGCGGCAAGGGGGGGCGTCGCTGCTCCACGTTTGACGCGCAGACGACAGGTGGTCACCTTCGCCACAGGAAGTATAACTCCTTGATTGTGCGCCGCGGCTTGCGCGTGACAGCCCATCCCTACCAGTCCTTGTGCCAATCACCGGGTCAATCGGCGCGCGCGAAAAGATTCCACTTTACCGAAATTCGGCTTTGACGTATTCCTCCGCCACCTCACCCCGGTCAGAGGGGCGTATCGCGATCGTCACGACACGCGGGGTGAGCTGCGGTGGACGCAGGCAGCATCGGCGCGAGAGACTTCGCAGGGCGGGCGACCGTGAGCGACCGGTCTTCACGCACACGACCGGTGTGATCTGCGTACGGCAAAACCGCTGGCGCCCGGGGTCTGTGCGCCAAGTCTTGCGGTGATGTGGCGGCCCGACCGGGCGCGCGCATCAGCCATCCGCAAGGCGACGGGGGCAATAGTGCATCGCTCCCCGGGGAGAACTCGGCATAAGCCGTCAAACCACTGCGCAGGGAAGGCCGGATGTTTGGCTCCACCTGTATGCCGCTGTGCAGCTTCTCGTAGCGCAACCTTCGCACAGTGGACCGTGGGTGCCCGGCCGGCACCCGGTCTTCCCTGTGCCCTTGTGTCCCCGAAATCTGCCAGAATGTGGCAACGGGCGGTTGGATCAGAACCGCCTGTTGCCGGAACTGAGCCCGTTGCGCCCAAAGGCGACAGAGCCTGCTAACAGAGCAAGGGACAGTTCCGGTGTCTTCCTCAACCCGAACAGTTGCAAGGGCTGCGAGCCCGTACCAGGCAAGGAAGGGAGTGGATGATGACACAAAGCGATCTGGTTGTCGTCGGCATCGATGTCGCCAAAGACAAGATCGATGCGTGCATTCGGGCCGTAACGGAGCGGAAGACTTGCACAACAAGCGCGCCAGGGAGGCGATCGGCCGCGGCGCGACGCTGGCGCAGCGCTGCGGCCCCACCGGCATCAGCCGTGCGGACTCCCCCAATCTCGCTGGCCAGTATGCGGCCGTGATCTACAAGGAGCTGCACGATTTCCGCTCGGGCGCGCGCACCAATGCCGTGATGTCGCCGTTTGCGGTCAACTTGACCGACCAGGAGATCGCCGATCTCTCCAATTATTACGCCTATCTGCCGCGGCTGCCGGCCTATCACCCGACGCCGCAGCTGCCGAAGCCGAACATCGTCATCTATGGCGCGCCGATGCGCGGAATCGCCCCCTGCGGTTCCTGCCATGGCAGCCTCGACAACAAGATCGGCAGCCCGTGGCTGGAGGGGCAGTCCGAGGCCTACATGAAGGCCCAGCTCCAGGCCTTCGCCTCCGGTGAACGGCGCAACGACATCAGCCAGCAGATGCGCAACATCGCGCGCGCGATGACACCACAGGAGATCGAGCAGGCCGCCGCGTACTATGCCTCGCAGCCGCCGGACGTGGTGAAGGCGGTGGATTGAGGATGGCTCACCTGTCTCACCATCGTCATTGCGAGCGAAGCGAAGCAATCCAGAATCCCTCCGCGGAAAGACTCTGGATTGCTTCGTCGCTTCGCTCCTCGCAATGACGGCGGAGAGAATGCGCCTTACGACGACGCCAGCTTCGGCCGGCCGTAGATGGCGTCCGCCCGCTTCTCGAAAGCGGTGGAAAACCGCGCGAACGCGGCGTCGAACATCGAGCCCATCAGCATCGCCAGCATGCGGCTCCTGAACTCGTAGGAGAGGAAGAACCCGACGTCGCAGACGCCCTCACCCCCCTCTTGGCCCTTGGGCTCGAACGTCCAGCGATTTTCGAGGTTGCTGAAAGGACCTTGCAGATACTCGACCAGGATCTTCAGATTGGCGCGGTCGAGCGTCACCCGGCTGGTGAAGGACTCCTTGATCAGCTTGAACGATACCGTCATGTCGGCAATCAGCACCTCGGTGCCGTCCGGCTTTGCCATGCGCTGACGAACCTTCAGCGCGCTGCACAGCGGCACGAATTCCGGATAGCGCTCGACGTCGGCGACCAGATCGAACATCTCGGATGCGCTGTGATTGACACGGCGCTTGCTCGAAAAACGGGGCATATCGGTTCAGAGGGCAGTAGCGGCCCGCGCGGCCTTCAGTCTCGCAAAGTCCTCGCCGGCATGATGCGACGAGCGGGTCAGCGGGCTCGCCGACACCATCAGGAAGCCCTTGGTGTAGGCGACCTTCTCGTAAGACGAAAACTCGTCCGGCGGCACATAGCGCATCACGGCGTGGTGCTTGCGGGTCGGCTGGAGATATTGCCCGATGGTCAGGAAATCGACCTCGGCCGAGCGCAGATCGTCCATCACCTGGAGCACCTCGTGGCGCTCCTCACCAAGGCCCACCATGATGCCGGACTTGGTGAAGACAGTGGGATCGAGTTCCTTGACCCGCTGCAACAGCCGGATCGAGTGGAAGTAGCGCGCGCCGGGCCGCACCGTGAGATAGCGCGACGGCACCGTCTCGAGATTGTGGTTGAACACGTCGGGCTTCGCCGCAACGACGATTTCGAGTGCCCCCTCCTTGCGCAGGAAGTCGGGCGTCAGGATCTCGATCGTGGTCGAAGGACACGCGGCTCGAATCGCGCGAATGGTTTCTGCGAAATGCTCGGCGCCGCCATCGGCGAGATCGTCGCGGTCGACAGAGGTAATGACGACGTGGGCAAGGCCCAGCTTGGCGGTGGCCTCGGCGACGTTTTGCGGCTCGGCCGCATCCAATGCATTCGGCAGGCCGGTCTTGACGTTGCAGAAGGCACAGGCACGGGTGCAGGTGTCACCCATGATCATGAAGGTCGCGTGCTTTTTGTCCCAGCACTCGCCGATATTCGGGCAGCCCGCCTCCTCGCACACCGTGTGCAGGCCGTTCGCCCGCACGATGTTGCGGGTGTCTGCATAGCCGCGGGTATTGGGCGCGCGCACGCGAATCCAGTCCGGCTTCGGCGGGGAAGCAGAATCGGGCCGGTTCACCTTTTCGGGGTGGCGCGGGCGCAGCGGGTTCGAGATGGTATCGACAATAACGACCATGGGGTGTCCGGTCTGTTCAGGTCCTACCTAGTCGGTCTGGCCGCCTGCCGCAACCCGGCTCGCGCCGCTTCAGGGAACATGGCAGATATGGGCAATATCCTGCTCTGTTCTCAGGCGATTCTCACCTCGAATGGCTCCAATCTCGAAGGCATCCACACCACGGCTCGGCAGGGCCCTGAAGCGCGCCTTCTTCGGCCGCAGCGTCCACGAGGTCGCGCCCGACCTGATCGGCGCGACCATGCTGGTCGATGGCGTCGGCGGGATCATCGTCGAGGTCGAGGCCTATCATCATACCGACCCGGCGGCGCACTCCTATCGCGGGCCGACGCAGCGGAACCAGGTGATGTTCGGCCCGCCCGGCTTTGCCTATGTCTACCGTTCCTACGGCATCCACTGGTGCGTCAACTTCGTCTGCGAGGAGGAAGGCTCGGCCAGCGCCGTGCTGATCCGCGCGCTCGAGCCGACGCATGGCTTAGCTGCGATGCGCCGACATCGGCATCTGCAGGACATGCATGCGCTGTGCTCGGGCCCCGGCAAGCTGACCGAAGCGCTCGGCATCACCATCGCGCACAACGCGCTGCCGCTGGACCGCCCGCCAATCGCGCTGCATGCGCGGACGGAGGATGTGGAGGTCGCAACGGGCATCCGGATCGGCATCACCAAGGCGGTCGAGCTGCCCTGGCGCTATGGTATCAAGGGCTCGAAGTTTTTGAGCAAGCCGTTTCCGAAGTGATTGTCATTCCGGGGCGATGCGCAGCATCGAACCCGGAAGTTCGAGATTCCGGGTCTGGTCCTTCGGACCATCCCGGAATGACGGGAGTCTCACGACGCCTGCTTCAGCCGCTCCAGCGCCTCGAGCAGCTTGGCCTTGCGGGCCAGCGCGGCCTCGCGCTTTTCGCGCTCCTCCTCGACGACCTCCTCGGCCGCGTTGGCGACGAATTTCTCGTTCGACAGCTTGGACTCGGCACGCTTGATGTCGGCGTCGGCCTTGCCGATCTCCTTGTCGAGGCGCGTGCGCTCGGCGGCGACGTCGATCACGCCCTTGAGCGGCAGCGCTGCGACCTCGCCACGCACGAGCAGCTGTACGGCCCCATCAGGCGCGCGGTCGGCGAAGGAGATGTCGGACAGCCGCGCCATGCGCTTGATGACATCGGTCCAGCGCGGCGCGCGTTCCCGGGTCTCGGCCGAGGCGCCGGCGAGCACCAGAGCCGTCAGCGTCGCCGGCGGGATGTTCATCTCGGCGCGCACGGAGCGGATCTGCGTGACGAGGTCGATCACCCAGCCAATCTCGGCCTCGGCAGCGGGATCGGTGAAGTCGGCATGATCGAAGAACGGCAGCACCCAGGCCGGCGAGACGAGTGGATCGGTCGGCCCCGTCGTCGCCGCGAGCATCGCGAGTTGCTCCGGCGTCGGCTCGACCGGCTTGAGCGGCCACGGCGCCAGCGCGAGCAGGCCGTCGCGCCTGGCGGTCACCTCCCACAGCTCTTCGGTGATGAAGGGCATGAAGGGATGCAGCAGCTTGAGGATCTCGTCGCGCGCCCAGGCAACCATGGCGCGGGTTTCGTCCTTGGCTGGACTGTCCGGGCCGAGCAGCACGGGCTTTGCGAGCTCGACATACCAGTCGCAATAGACGTTCCAGACGAAGCGATAGATGCTGCCCGCGGCATCGTTGAAGCGATAGGCCTCGATCGCCTCGGTCACCTCACGCGTGGTGTGCGCGGTCTCATGCGCGATCCAGCGATTCAGTGTCTCCTTCGCCTTCGCCGGCTCGAAGCCTTCAGGCACGGCGCAGTGGTTCATCTCGGCGAAGCGGCAGGCGTTCCAGAGCTTCGTCGCGAAATTGCGATAGCCCTCGACGCGGCTGGTGGCGAGCTTGATGTCGCGCCCCTGCGCCGCCATCGCGGCCAGCGTGAAGCGTAGGGCGTCGGCGCCGTATTCGTCGATCAGGTGGAGGGGATCGATGACGTTGCCCTTCGACTTCGACATCTTGGCGCCCTTCTCGTCGCGGACGAGGGCGTGGATGTAGATGGTCGAGAACGGCACCTCCTTCATGAAGTGCAGGCCCATCATCATCATGCGGGCGACCCAGAAGAAGATGATGTCGAAGCCGGTCACCAGCGCATTGGTCGGGTAGTAACGCTGCACCTCGGGCGTGTCATCCGGCCAGCCGAGCGTCGAGAACGGCCACAGCGCCGAGGAGAACCAGGTGTCGAGCACGTCCTCGTCGCGGGTGATGAAGCCTTCGCGCTTGTTGCGGTCGAGCGCCATCTCGCGCCCCTGCTCCGGCGTGATGACTTCCTGCTCGACATAGTAGCCGAGCGCGTGGCTGACGGCCTCCTCCTCGGTCTCGGCGACGAACACCTTGCCATCAGGTCCGTACCAGGCCGGGATCTGGTGGCCCCACCAGAGCTGGCGCGAAATACACCAGGGCTGGATGTTCTCCATCCAGTCGAAATAGGTCTTTTCCCAGTTCTTCGGCACGAAAGTGGTTTCGCCGGAGCGCACCGCAGCGATCGCGGGCCTGGCCAGCGTCTTGGCGTCGACATACCATTGGTCGGTCAGGTAGGGCTCGATCACGCTGTTCGAGCGGTCGCCGTGCGGCACCATGTGGGTGTGCGGCTCGATCCGCTCGACGAAGCCGAACGATTCCAGCCGCTCGACGATGCGCTTGCGTGCCGCGAAGCGGTCGACCTTGTGGAACTCCTCGGCGAACTGCCCGGCGCCTTCAGGCAGGTCGCGCAGATAGTCCTCGTTGTCGACGAGATCGAGGCACCCTTCCCTGTCGATCACGCTGATGCGGCGCAGGCCGTGGCGATTGCCGACCTCGAAGTCGTTGAAGTCGTGTGCCGGCGTGATCTTGACCGCACCCGAGCCCTTTTCCGGATCGGAATAATCGTCGGCGACGATTTTGATCTTGCGGCCGACCAGCGGCAGGATCACGTTGTTGCCGACCAGCTTCTGATAGCGCTCATCCTCGGGATGCACGGCCACGCCGGTATCGCCGAGCATGGTCTCGGGGCGCGTGGTGGCGACGACGATGAAGCTCGAGGGATCCTCAGGGCTGAAAATCTTGCCCTCGATCGGATAGCGCAGGTACCAGAGGTTGCCCTTGACCTCGGTCTGCTGCACCTCGAGATCCGAGATCGCGGTCAGCAGCTTGGTGTCCCAGTTCACCAGCCGCTTGTCCTTGTAGATCAGCCCCTCGCGGTGCAGCTCGACGAACACCTTGACGACGGCTTTCGAGAGGCCCTCGTCCATGGTGAAGCGCTCGCGCGACCAATCGCAGGAGGCGCCGAGCCGCTTGAGCTGGTTGATGATGGTATCGCCGCTCTCGGCCTTCCACTGCCAGACCCGCTCGAGAAACTTCTCGCGGCCCATCTCGCGGCGGCCGGGCTGCTGACGCTCCATCAACTGCCGCTCGACCACCATCTGGGTGGCGATGCCGGCATGGTCGGTGCCGGGCTGCCACAGCACGTCGCGGCCGCGCATGCGCTCGAACCGGCACAGGATGTCCTGCAGCGTGTTGTTGAGGGCGTGGCCCATGTGCAGCGAGCCCGTCACGTTCGGCGGCGGGATCACGATGGTGAAGGGCACGGCATCACGCCGGTCGGGGCGACCAGCCTTGAAGGCAAGGCTGTCCTCCCACACGACGGACATGCGGGCTTCGATATCGGCGGGTTGGTAATTTTTCTCGATCATGGGGCTGCTAGAAAGCCGCGCGAGGGGGCCAAGTCAACGAAAAGGTCAGCGCAGACGGGCTTTCCTGTCCGGTCGACGGGCCTAATATGGCGTACGAGCGGGGCTATATCGGGGCCGCAAGGCCATTCTCAGCGGCCGCCGCGCGAGACTCGCTCGATTTCGGCCTTCACGATGCGTTCAACGAGGCCCGGCAGGTTGTCGTCGAGCCAGGACTTCAGCATCGGCCGCAGCATCTCCTTGACCAGATCCTCCAGCGTCCGTGCATTGCTGCTGAGCACCGTATGGGCCAGGGAATTGAAGGCGGATTCGACCGCGGAGACCGTCGATTGCGCGAGGATCGGCTGCTGCGGCGGCAGGGGCGGCGCGTCGAAGTCCACGGGGGCATAAGACGGCGGCGGGGGCGCGGAGCGCGGCTGCGGCGACTCGGCGAATTCGAGATCGTCGCGCGGCTCGACCTTGCGGAAGCTCGGCGGCGGCGGAGGCGGTGTCGGGTCCACTGCCATCTCGTCAGTCAGTTCGAGCACGTCGGGCTCTGGTTCTGGCTCGGGCTCGGGCTCGGGAGCTCGGACCTCGGGCGCAGGCGTGGCCACATCGAGCCCCGCCAGCAGCGCGTCGATATCGTCCTGGCTGTTGGCTGCGTCCGCGGCGGGTGCGGGTGCGGGCGCCGGCGCGGGCTTCGCAGCTGATGGCGCGGGTTTCTCGGCAACAGGCTTTGCGGGAGCGACCTTGGATGGCGGAACGTCGTTCATTGCCTGCGGCTTAGGTGCCGCCGCGGGCGCCGCAGTCTTCTCGGGCTTGGCGGCATCAGCCGGCGGGGGCTTTGCCTCATCGTCGGCAATGATGCGCCGGATCGAGGCCAGAATCTCCTCCATCGAGGGTTCTGTGACCTTTGCAGGCTGCGTCATCTCCGACTCCACATCATCAACGCCCTCGCATGCGTTGTTTTACACCAAGCACGACAGGATTGGCCGGTTCCGGACGGGGGGCCCCTCATTTTCGTCGCGGCAGCCCGACTTGTCCCCAGATCACGGCTCAACGTGCAGCAGTGCGCCCCTGCCCCCGGCACTCAAGCGTTACGCACACGACATCAACGCGGGGCGAATCGACCCGCATCTTCTTGGCAAGGCTATGTCAGGGATTTCGACGATTGCAAGCAAAGCACCGGTCGACCCCGGACTGTTCGCGAGGTCGACCGGATGACTGCGAGAATCAGCGCCCGTCGGGGGTGCGCACGCCGGCCCAGCTGTCGCGGACCTGTTGGTAGTGAACGCTGGGGTCGTGGACCGTGGTCGCAAGGCCGAGTACCCGGGGCGACAGGCGACCGATGGTGCTCAGCACCCTGTACGAATTCACAACGCGATCATGCTGCGCGTTCACGAGACTGATGCGGGCGTTGACCAGCGCCTGCTGCGCATTGAGGACGTCGAGCGTGGTGCGCTGCCCGGCCTTTGCCTCCTCGCGCACACCGTTCAGCGCGATCTCGGATGCCGTCACCTGGGCTTGTGCGGACGTCACCTGCGCTTTGGATGCCTGGAGCTGGCCCCAGGCAGATGCGGTGTCAGCGCGAGCCTGGTCACGAGTCTGATCGAGCGTGAGACGCTGCTGTGCCAGCGACTCCTTGGACTGTCGGATCAGGGAATATTCGGAGCCGCCCTGATAAATCGGCACCGAGACCTGCGCGATCGCCGATGCGGTGAACGAGCGCATCTGAATCAAGGACTGTTCGTTGGCCTGCTGGGCGGTCGCCTGCAATGTGACCGTCGGCAGCAACGCGCCTTCGTTGATCTTCACGCTCATATAAGCGACATCGATGCCGAACATCGCTGCTGTGACTGTCGGGTTCTCAATCAGCGCAAGCTCGACGGCTTTCGCCAGCGACGGCGGCAGCAAACGATCCACCGGCGAGCCGGGTGCTAGGTTGACAGGGTCGTTGCCGATCACACGGCGATAGGTCGCGCGCGTCGCCGTCAGCGTGGCCTCGGACTGCTGCTCCAGCGTCCGCCCTGCAGCCAACTGCGCTTCCGATTGCGCCACGTCAGTGCGGGTGACTTCGCCGACGTTGAAGCGGTCTCGCGTCTGCTTCAACGTCTGTTCGAGGACGCGGACGTTGCTCTTGTTGACCTCGACCGTCGCCGAATCGCGCAGATAGTCCATGTAGGTCTGCGCCGCCAGGAACAGGACGCTCTGTTCGAGATTGCGCAGGCCTTCGCGTGCGCCCGAGACTTGGTGCTCTGCGCCCCGAACCCGGTTGGCCGTGATGTTACCATTATAGAGCGTCTGCGTAGCGGTCAGCGCAGCGCTGCGAGGTAGCCTGGTTCCATGGAATGAGTCGGTGCCCGGGGCACTCTGCACGTCCTGATATTGATAACCGCCGCTCGCCGTCAGCGAGACCCGCGGGCGATAGCCGGACAAGGCCTGCGGCACGTTTTCGTCAGTCACACGCACTTGGGCACGCTGCGCGTTGAGTTGCGGATTGTCCTGATAGGCGCGCACCAACGCGCCTTCCATCGTCTCCGCCAAGGCAGGCGTCGGCCCGGCAAGCGCCAGCAACAGGACCGAAACCGCAGCTCCGGTGAAGAGCTTCACCCCATGCATCCCTGAAATTCCGTTCATCTAACACCCACCCCGTGCCCGCGAGCTGGGTTACCGTCTACGAGTGGAGTCATCGCCCCGCCGCAACATAGGACGGGGGCGAGCGCGACGGAACTACCTGAGGGGGGTTCTCAGTGGAAACTCTTCACGTGCAGCATCCCGGCCACACTTCTGATTCGGAACAGGATTTTGGCGGGCTTTGACCGGTCAGAAGACGAAGGCGGCGGCCCGTTCCAGCCCGGGAAGGACCGGGGCTGCGGCATCGAACAGTGCCCGATGGCCGAATTCGCCATGGGTACGGGTCACGATCATGGCGCGCGGCGGCTTCGATTCGGCCGACACCCCCACCAGACGCCCCCCCTCCTTCAGCTGCCTGAGCAGGGCTTCCGGCATCACCTCGGCCGCTCCGTTGAGGACGATGACGTCATAGGGAGCGGCGGAAGGTTCCCCCTCGGAGCACGCCGCCGCCCGGCAGGTGACATTGGCAAGCCCCTGGGCGGTGAAGGCGTCCTTGGCCTTCGCGGCCAAGGCCGAATCGCACTCCGTCGCGGCGACCTGCCGCGCGAGCTTGGCGGTCAGCGCGGCGAGGTAGCCCGTGGCGCACCCGACGACCAGCACGGCGTCACCCTCGCCGATTTCGGCGGCCTGAAGCAGCTTACCGGTCAGCGCCGGCTTGATCAGGAACCGCTTGGCGGCGCCTTCGCTCACGTCGAGGTCGAGATCGAGGTAAGCCAGCGCCTGCCGGTCGGCCGGCACGAAGGCCTCGCGCGGAACCGCGAGCATGGCATCGAGAATACGACGGTCAGTGACGTCACTGGTGCGCACCTGGCCATCGACCATTTTCTGGCGCGCTGTCGAAAAACCGGACATTTGCGGACCCTGCAATGCGGACAATGCCGCGGAGGAAATTCGCGGCATCTTTGGAGCATGCCCGGTCAAAACGCAACATGGCCGTTGGCCCCGAGGGACAAGGCTTCCGTAATTCCCGATCGAGGGGCGGACCAGCCTTACTCGATCGCCACCGCGAGGCGGCCGATCAGAGCGGCGACCTCATCCAGCCGTGCCGAATCCGGGGTCTCGACCGCGCGCGCCAGACACGCGATGCATTCATCGTCGCTGAGTTCGGGAACGTCGGCCGGCAGAATCGAGGGGGCCTTGAGAGAACGGTCGACCTGGATGTCTGGCATGGGAGTCAGCTCCGTAAATTGTCCGGCTGATCGATGCTCGATTCGAATTGAGTCGATTTGGCGCCGCCTGCATGGCGCGACAGCGCCCGCGCACACATCTGTTCGAGCGCGATTCCGCGCTGGATCGTGGAGATCGTCTTCCAAAGTCAGGCAAAGAAGATCACGCACCGCATGAGAGTGCGAGCGCAATTCGTTGAATTGTCAGCGAAATTTGGCTCCCCGGGCTGGATTCGAACCAGCGACCATCCGATTAACAGTCGGATGCTCTACCGCTGAGCTACCGAGGAAAAGGCGAACCGTTCGTTCGCGCGCGGCTGCGTATAACAAAGCCGCTTGCGCTTGCAAAGGACGAATTCGTCATCATCCGCAACGCGTCCTGAGGAGGCCATCGGCCGTTGCCAAACTGGCAATGACCGAGCTGGGCGGAACGCCTCTCCCCACCGACGCAAATCTCTGTCGCAGACGCACGTGCGCGCGCGCCGATTTACCCGGCGATTGGGTGTTTTGGCCGACAGGCAGCGCAAGATCTTGTAGCCCCGTTGGCTCCATCCAGGCTGCGAACGATCACGGCCGCCGGCACGCCAGATCGATCTCGATCAACGCATCGTAGGCAAGCCCGGTGACGCCGACACAGGTGCGGGCCGGCAGGCGATCCGGTGCGAAGAACGTGCGGTAGGTCTCGTTCATCGCGGCGTAGTCCTCCTTGAAGCGGGTCAGATACACGCGCGTCATCACGACATGCTCGAGGCCGAGATCGAGGCCGGCGAGCACCACTTTCAGGTTCTCCATCACCGCGCGGGTCTGCGCGACGATGCCCTCGGGCAGCACGCCCGGCGCCTGCGGCGTGTCCGGCATCTGGCCCGTGACGAAGACGAAGCCATCGGTTTCCACCGCGTGGCTGAAGGGCGCGACCGGCTTCGGTCCGCCGCTGATCATGTGGAATTTCACCTGGGTGTCCTTGTTAAGGTGCGTCCTGAAACAGGCGCTTGCTGAGGATGGCGTGCACGCCCCAATTGCCGTCGACCACCTGCGTCACGCCGAAATCGACGGCGGCCGACATCAGCGCGATCGCCTCGTCCTCGCTGAGGCGTTTCACGTTCATCAGGAAGCGCCGCATCTTGCGGAACGCGTCCTTCATGGCGAGGTCGAGAGAGGACTTGGCGTAGACCTCGCTCTGCCCTTGAGCGCCGAACTCCGCGAGATAGTTCGGGTGGCTGAAGCCGGTCAGCACCCAATCGGTCTCGGTCTCGATCAGCGGGTAAGAGAGATCGGCGAAGGGCTGGCCGCCGAGATCGGCTTTCTTGTGCAGGATCACCTCGAAGGTGCCGGTCATCGAGCACTCGATCGCGGTGCCGCTGAGTTCGCCGTCGCCCTGCGCCGCATGGGGATCGCCGACCGACAGCAGCGCACCGGGAACCGAGACCGGAAGGTACACGGTCGCCCCCTTCCCCAGCCGCCAATTGTCGAGATTGCCGCCGAAATAGGACGGCGGCACGGAATCGACGAAATCGACCTCGCGCGGCGCCACCGCGATCACCCCGAAATGCGGACGCAGGGGAATCCTGATGCCGTCGAGTACGGCATGGCGGCGCTTGATCGTGGCAGGTGCGACGGGAACGCCGGGGTAGTCGTAGGTGGTGTGCACGACGCCAAACGGATCGGTCTGCGGCTCCCAGCGGTAGGAATAGAGGGCGCGGGCATGTGGCACCTCGGCGTCAACGAAGATCTCATAGATGGTAACCGCTTCGCGCGGCTTGGGACCGCCGAGAAACTCGTTGTAGTGATAACCCCACCACGCTGCGACCGAGGAGCCGAACACACGGCCCGCATGGTTCGGATCGCGGCTCGCCCGCGGCACGATGTCGAGGATGCGCACCTCCAGCACATCGCCGGGCTGGGCGTCCTTCACCGCGACGGGCCCGGTGCAGATGTGCACGCCAAACCCCTCGCCGGCACCGCGGCCGAACACGCTGGCATCCATGGGCCCTGCGCCGCGGCGGTCGACGTTCTTCTTGTCCCGCGTCCAGCCGAACACGCTTTCGGCGGCGGCATCGCCGGCGATCATCAACGCGGGATCGTCAGAGGCATGCTGGGTCAGCGTCTCGATGGTGATGGTGTCGCCCGAGGCAATCTCGATCTGCGGCGGCAGCGAGCGGCTGAAATAGCCCCAATGGACGCGGCTGGCCTCGACCGGAAGGTGGTGATGACGGCGTTCGGCGGTCGTCCGCGCCTCGGCGCCGGCACAGGCGACACTGCTGCGCGTCTCCACGCTCTGATGGGCGCGAAGCTGCGCCAGTGCCTCCTGCGGCCAGCCGCGCTGGCCGGCGACGCCGTGCTGTGCAATCGCGCGCTCTGCCTCCTGCTGGCGAAACTCGCGCGGCGGCAGGCCGAAGCGATGTCGGAAGGCGCGGCTGAAATGCGCGGAGTCGCCAAAGCCGTAGGCGTAGGCGATCTCCGAGATCGAGCGATGGGCCTCGATTGGGTTGGATAGGTCGGCCCAGGCGCGCTGGAGGCGGCGCTCGCGAACATAGTGGGTGAAATTGTCCCCGACGGTCTCGAACAGCTTTTGCAGGTAGCGTTCGGAAATCCCCTCGGCCTGCGCGACGCGCGCCGGCACCAGATCGGGATCGTCGAGACGACGCTCGATGGTCTGGCAGATCCGGTGCAGCAGCGCGGCCTGCGTCGCGCTCGATCCAGCATCGGAGGCAGAGGACGCCAGCTGATGCACGAGCGTCAGCAACAGATCGACGAGGGATTGCACGACCGAATTCCATTCGGGATCGCTCAAGGTGTCGAGGGTCCGTGCAGTGGCATCGAGCAGGCGGGAGAATACGTCGGCAAAGCCGCCGGGTGGAACGACGCGGGGCCCGCCAAGCCGCGGCTTGCCCGAGAGGCGCCCGTGCAGTGCCTCCGATGTTACCGACAGCACGATGGCGCGCATATCGCGCTGGAACACGATGCTCCAGTCGCCGCTGCGCGGCAGCAGCACGAGATGACCGACGGGAACGATACGATGACTGCCGGCGCTCTTCAGCACCATTCCGTCCTCGACCGGCATCAGCGCGATGGGAAGGTCTTCGCTTGCTCGTGAGAGCGGACCGACGCTCTGCGCGCCCGCAGCCATGCGCGTCAGCGCGACGCCTGCAGCGTGCCGGTGCGATGCGGTCGCATGTCCGTCGAATATGCCGTGACCACCCGCCGGTTGCAGGCCGACCGCAGCCAGCACGTCCCGCCAGGCTTCGGGGCGGTCGTCTTGCGCGTAGGACTCGCTCGTGAACGGGCGGAAGCTCATCGGATCGACCCAGGTTGCAGTCGATCGAAGCAACCTCTGTGCCAGACGCACGCGGTCGTCCGTCGCCGCGACGGGCCGAAGATGAGGTTCGTTGGTCACCATCACATCCTGAAAAATGGGTTGCCCTTCAAAGTGTTAGGGCAAGACCACGTGGAGCGATTCAGTCGCACCGGAAGATGTTCTTGCGGATCGTGCCGTGGACGCCCCAATTGGCGTCGACGACCTGGGTGACGCCGAAATCGGCCCCGACCGACATCAGCGAGATCGCCTCGTCCTCGCTGAGGCGATGTACGGTCATCAGGAAACGGCGGAGTTTTCTGAACGCATCGCGCATCGCACGGTCGAGACTGGAGTGATTGGCAATCTCGGTTTGTGCATCGGCTCCGAGCGTGGCGAGATAGTTCGGATAGGTGAAGCCGTAGAATGACCAGGCGTGGTCGGTCTCGAGCATGGGATGGTCGAGGCCTTCGAGGCTGGTGCCGGCAAGGTTGGCCTTCTTGTGCAGGATGAACTCGAAGTCGCCGGTCAGCGAGGTCTCGATCGCGGTGCCGCCGAGCTCGCTGTCGCCCTGCGCGGCGTGGGGATCGCCGACCGAGAAATAGGCGCCGGGGACCGCGACCGGATAGAACATCCGCGCGCCCTTGCCGATGCGCCAGTCGTCGATGTTGCCGCCGGTATAGCTCGGCGGGATCGAGCTGACGAAATCGGCTTCCGACGGCGCGAGGCCCATGGTGCCGAAATGCAGCCGCGCCGGCACCTTCGCGCTGGAGAGAATGTTCTCGCGCTTCCTGATGGTGGCGTGATCGACGCGGACGCCGGGATAGTCGATGGTCGGATGCACGATACCGTCAGGGTCGGTCTGCGGCGTCCAGACATAGTTGTAGACCGCCTTCGCGTAGGGCTCGCCGGAGGTGTCCAGCTCGAAGATGGTGACGACCTCGCGCGGCTTCGGCTCCTCGATCAGGTCGTGATAGTGAAAGCCCCAGTTCGCTGCGACGTTGGAGCCGAAGCAGCGGCCGGCATGGCAGGCGCTGCAGCTCGGCCGTGGCCGGACGTCGAGGATGCGCACTTCCAGGATATCGCCGGGCTCGGCGCCTTCGATCGCGACCGGCCCGGTGAGCAAATGCACGCCGATCCCCTCGCCTGCGCCGCGGATGAACGGGCCTTCTGTCGGGCCTGAGCCGCGGCGCGCGACCGCCTTGTGCTCGCGCGTCCACTGGAACACGCTCTCGGCGCCGGGATCGCCCTGGATCATGCGCTCGTAATCGTCATTGGCATGATGGGTCAGTGTCTCGATGGTGGCGCGATCCCCGGAGCGCAGCGTCAGGGCGGGCGCGACTGTCTTGGAGAAATAGCCCCAGTGGACGGTTTTCGGCGAAACCGGCAGCGTGACATGCTTCATGAGGTGGCCTCTTCGGGAGTCTTGAACCTTGCGGATGCGCGGCTCATCGCACGGCCTCCGGAGCCTTGTCGGCTTCCATCACGCTGAGGAATCGCGCCGTCAGCGGATTGCGGGGATTGGAGAGCACCTCGTGCGCGGGCCCCTCCTCGATGATCGCGCCGCCGCTCAGGAAGGCGACGCGGTCGGCGACCTCGTCGGCAAAGCGGATCTGATGTGTCGAGATGATCATGGTGAGGCCATCGTCGATGGCGAGGCGGCGGATCACCTCCAGCACCTCGCTGACCAATTCGGGATCCAGCGCTGAGGTCGGTTCGTCCAGCAGCAGCACGCTCGGGTTCGGCGCCAGCGCGCGGGCGATGGCCACGCGCTGCTGCTGGCCGCCGGAGAGATGCCGCGGCAGCGCATGGGCGCGATGCGAGAGCCCGACGCGGTCGAGCAGCTCGGCGGCGCGGCGATCGGCGTCGATCCGGGTCATGCCGTGAACCCAGCGCAGGGGACCGGCGATGTTCTCCTTCGCCGACAGATGCGCGAACAGATTGAACTGCTGGAACACCATGCCGACGCCGACACTGGCGCGCTCATTGGCAATCGCCCGCGGCGGCAGCGGCTTGCCATTCTCGCCAAAGCCGAGGCGCCGGCCGCCGACGCGCACGGTGCCGGCGTCCCAATTTTCGAGGTGGTTGATGCAGCGAAGCAGCGTGCTCTTGCCGGAGCCGCTGGGCCCGAGCAGCGCGACCACTTCGCCGACGCGCACCGTGAGGTCGAGACCGTCGAGCACCTTCTGCGGGCCGTAGCTCTTGGTGAGGTCCTTCACTTCGACCGCGATATTGTTGCGCGCAATCGTCGCGGCGCGGCGGGCGCGCTCCTCGCGAGTCAGGGCCAGCGGCGGGGTGGCCGCTAGCTCTGCAGGTGCGGGCTCGGGATCGGCGACGGTCGCATCTGCGAGTTCGACCTTGGAGACCAGATCGACGCGGCGCCAGGGCAGATAATCGGCGAGCTTGCGCTCGCGGCGCGTGGTGCGGTCGAGATCGAGCCACCATTCGACGAAGAGCTGGATCGCGCTGATGGTCGCGGTCAGCACGAGATAGAGCAGACCCGAGGCGAAAAAGATCGAGAAGAAGTCGAAGGTCGAGGACGCGAGCTGCGTCGAGCGCAAGGTCAGCTCCTGCACCGCGACGACGGAGGCGAGCGAGGAATTCTTCAGCGCACTCACCGCCTCGTTGCCGAAGGCCGGGATCATCGTGCGGATGGCCTGCGGCGCGATGATCCTGCGCATCAGCACCGACGGCGTCATGCCCAGCGCCTGGCCGGCCGTCAGCTGCCCGCGGTCGACGCCGAGAACGCCGGCACGCAGCATCTCCGCGATGAACGGCGCCTCGTTGCAGGCGAGCGCGAGACCGGCGGCCAGCACCGCCGGCAGCTTGATGCCGATATGCGGCAGCGCGTCGTAGGCGAACACCATCTGCAGGATCAGCGGCGTGCCGCGGAAGATCACGGTATAGGCCCTGGCGATCGCCGCCAGCGGCCAGAAGCGGGAGAGCTGCATGCCGGCGAGGATCAGTCCGAGGATCAATCCGCCGCCGAGCCCGAGGGCGGTCACCTCGAGGGTGAGCTCGATGCCCTCGAGCAGATACGGCATGCTCAGGTAGTGGAGGAACAGGGACATCAGTCGTCCGTCAATCCGAGCGGGATCAGGTTTCGCCGAAGGCGGGCGAACTGGACATGGGCGACCTCTCCGGTAGGGAGAGGCGGGATCGCAGCGTCAGATGCGATCCGGATGAGGGGTTACGCTGCACCGAGTTGTCGTGCCCCCTCACCCGGCGCTTCGCGCCGACCTCTCCCCGACGGGGAGAGGTAAATCCCTAATCGGCCGTCAGGATGTCCGGCTCCTTGAAGTTGTTCACATCGAGCCCATGCTTCTTCAGAAGCTCCATGTGCGTGCCGGCCTTCTGCACCTCGATCAACGCGGCGAGCACGGCGTCGCGGAATTTCGGCTTGTTCTTGGGTACGGCGATGCCGACGGAATACGGGATCGTCACCGCAATCGCCTTCTCCAGCTTGTCCGGATAGGCTTTCACGGCGCTGTCGACGGTGTTGACGTCGTTGATGTAGGTGTCGGCACGGCCGGCGAGGATCGCCTGAATGCAGTTGGCGTTGTTGTCGTAGAGCTGGATGGTCGGTTCGGGCTTACCGGCCTTCTTGCACTCCGGGACCAACGCCTGGATCAGGGGAACCTCGACGTAGCCGGTGTTCTCGGCGGCAGCGGCACCGCACAGCGACATGTTGATGCCGTTGATGCCCTTCGGATTACCCTTGGCGACCAGCACGCCGTCGAACACCTTCGAGTAGGTGATGAAGTCGGCAGCCTTGGCGCGCTCCTTGGTGGCGTAGATATCGGAGATCACGATGTCGGCCTGTCCCGCGGCGAGCGTGGTCAGGAGCGCCGCGAACGTCACCGCCTTGTAGGTCAGCTTGAAGCCGAGACATTCGCCGATGGCTTCGCCGAGATCGATATCGAAGCCGATGTACTTGCTGGGATCCTTGGGATCGATGGTCTCATAGCCGGGCGTGTGCGGGTTGATGGCGTTGACGAGCGTCTTGCCCTTCCAGTCCGGGTATTTCTCCTGAAGCGCGGCGCAGGCGGCGGGAGCTGCAGCCTGCGCGCTCAGCGGTGCGGCGACGACGAGACCGAAAGCGATGGCGGCGCCGAGCATGAGCTTGCGCCGTGGCAATGATGCGCGCGCCATCTCCCGCCGCGCCTGGGGCCAAACCGATTTCTCCATCTCGCCAGTTCCTCCGAAATGCCATGGCGCCTGCCATGGTCCAGTGATCGGGGCGGAAGCGTGCGGGAGTGCGCCGCGAAAAGCTTGTCCGCGGGCGTACAAAAAATTGGATGGAGTGCGCCCGGCATTTGGGCAAACGGCTGCACAAAAACTGTACGCAGGCCACGAAGCGGTGCGGGTGGGGGATTTTCGAATTCGGGAGAACCAAATGATCACGGCTGACGCAGCGATCTGTCCGACCGGAGAATCATTTGGTGAAGCGGTTTGACAGAGATATGACGTTTGCCGATGGAGGTCCGGCGCATCCGCAGCAAATCAACCGGCCCTCCACAGCCTGTCCGCAGCATATCCACAGGCTTACCATGCCGAATTCGCGAGCCCGTGCGAGGTACTTGCTGCGCACAAATCCACAGGCCGCGCGGCTCAGCCGCCAGCCTGATCGAACACCACGCGACAGGCCTCGCTCAGGCTGGACCGGTTGCGGCGCAAGCAGGCCGTGATGGCGCGGACGTTGGGGATCTCGCCGGCGCAAAGGCGGTAGACGTCGGGGGTGCAGGCCCGCCGCTGCTCCGCCGTGCCCTGGGCATGAGCGGTGGAGGCAAACAGCGCCAGGAACAGCCCGACCGTCGAGGCGCCGCACGCCCGACTCTTCACGCCCGCAAACCGCAAGAACCTTGCCTTCATGACCAAGTCTCCCGTTCTGCCCGGCCCGCGCCGGCCGACTTGGTGCGAAGACCTAGGAGAAATAGGTCACCGGGAATGTGATCTCTTTCACACCGGCGAGGCCGTGGAGGCACGTAGGATTCGCCCGGGATTTTTCAGGGATCGCTAACCAATCGGGTCGCGATCGCCGGATCGTTAAAATGCGAGCGATCGGGTCAATCCGAACACAATCCGGCTTTGCGACATTGCGTCATCCGCGTTCCGGAGGGTGTGATGAGCGAAGCCGAATTCAACTTGCTGCTGGATGCCGTTCGGGACGTCATGGTCCTTGAAGATCGGGCTCCCGCGCCGGAGGAGGAATTCGTGTCCCGCTCGTGGAGCTTCGACGCGACGCCCAGGACGACTCCGAAGGCCGCCAATGACAACGAGGGCGCCTGGCCCCTCCTGCCCTTTCCCGACGGCTGGTACGCGGCCTGCTGAGGCCGGCTTCATCGTGAACGGACGCGCCCGCCTTGCAGGCGGTTTGGCGCCCCGGCCACCGCACAACCACGATCAATTCTTGACGCGTTCCTCGCTGTCCTGCGGCGCCCGGTCGGGTGCAGACGGTGGAAAGATGCTGTCATAGATCGCGCGCGCCTCACGAATGAGGCGAGCCCGCTCCAGCTCGGATTTCGGGACAAATCGGACGATCTCGCCCACGGCTTCTCCAACGCTCGATTGATCGGTTATTTCGCCCGACCGATGCGAACTCCATGCCAGCGGGCCCGAATCGCCGGTTGGCGCGGGGCCCGGACAAACCCGGTGTGCGCGCGACCCGCCTGCACCTTGTGGCGTTCTCACGCTGGAGGGCTTTTGCTCGCGGTCAGCGTAACGATGATGACGATCGCCAGAAGAATCCACCCGACAATACCGACGGTTGTCATTGCCCGCCCTGTGTCGAACTGGCGGAAGGCAAATGCCACGGGCTGCTTCGTCGGGTCACTTGGCTCTATCAGCGCACCCGGAGGCTACCGACGTGCCGATCGAATAGCATGTGGGGGGATCCGCCTTTGCAGGCGCGCCCTTTGCCGCCTCGAGCCCCGGATTCGTCGCCCCCCAGAAGACCGCTAACGCGGCCACAGCCCCGACGATTGCGAGCGCGACCTTGTCAAGGGTGATGAAAACGGGACGACGCTGGAGCCCGTCGGGTGCAATGTGCTTCACTTAACGCAACTCGGACTTACAATGGAACCATCATGGATAAGTTCCGGTTCCCTTGCAAGGCACGGCCACGTGAGCAACCTCGACTGGCTACACACAGGAGCGTGCTGCGGGGGTGATCGATATCGCCTTGAAAGCAGCCGCTCAAAACGGGAGGCGGAGGCTAGCAATCCGTTGGGAGGTCGGAATTGCCGGGTCAGATAGAGAGGAAATTTCGCAAGAAAATTCAGAGCTTTATGATGGAGGCCACGACCAGAATTGAACTGGTGTACACGGTTTTGCAGACCGTTGCGTAACCACTCCGCCACGTGGCCCCGTAAGGGCGGAGCAATATAGGGGATGAAGCGTTTAGGCAACCGCCTTCGTCCGACTATGGCGGCGACGCGGCTCTTCCGATGTGGATCGAAGTCAGGCGCGTTTACGACGCCGGAAGTCGCGCCGGCGGCCCTTGGGGGCCGGTTTGGGCGCCAATTCCGGCATCTCGGCCTGGACCTCGCGATATCGTGTCAGCAGCCGCTCAAAACTCGCATGCAGCGTGTCGGCGATGTCGGGACGCCGCTCGAGCCCGGCTAGGATCGTCGCTGCGGCCTCGATGGTCGAGAGCCCGTCGCTGCGCGGCTCGCGGCGCAGACGTCCGTAACGCGAGGGGTGCGCCGGATTGAGGATCACGCGCTGGCACTTGAGCATCCAGGGATTGCGCCACCATAGCGCCTTGGCCTGGCTCCAGGTGCCGTCGAGCAGCACCACGCCTTCGAGCTTGCCGAGGATCGCGCGCTGGTTCTCCGCGACCTCACCCTTGCGGTTGAGCGCGACGATCTCGCCTTCGGCCTCGAGATCGGCCGCGCGCGCCGAGCCGAGATAGAGCACGGCCCAATGCGAGGCGTTCTCGACCGGCCGCCCCAGCGCCTTGGACAGGCTCGGCCAGGACAGGCCGACCCGCACTGTGGCATCGGCGAAATGCCGGGCAAGCAGCCGCGCGGTGCCGAGCGCCCTGTCCTGCTCCTGCGGATGTTGGAGGATCAAGAGCGACAGCCGGTTTTCGATCGGCGTGACGCTGTCGCAGATGCAGAGCGGCATCGGCTTCTGGCAGTGCGGGCATTCGGGAATGGGATCGGCAGCGGCCGTATCTGCTGGGTTCGACATGGGCGCGCTATACGCTTCGTGCGGCGCTTGAACAACCTATTCCGCCGGTGCCGCCAGCGGCCGCGGCTCGGACCGCCGCCGCAGGCGGTCGATCAAGAGGTAGATCACGGGCGTGGTGTAGAGCGTCAGGATCTGAGAGACGAACAGGCCGCCGATGATGGTGATGCCGAGCGGGCGGCGCAGCTCCGTGCCGGGGCCGGTCGCGACCACGAGCGGAATGCCGGCGAACAGCGCCGCCATGGTCGTCATCAGGATCGGCCGGAAGCGCGCCTGGCAGGCCTCGAAGATCGCCTCCGCCGAGGACAGGCCGCGCTGGCGTTCGGCGTCGAGCGCGAAATCCACCATCATGATGCCGTTCTTCTTGACGATGCCGATCAACAGGATGATGCCGACGAAGGCGATCACCGTCAGCGGCGTATTGGTGATCTGCAGGGCGAGCAGCGCGCCGAGCCCGGCCGAGGGCAGCGTCGAGATGATCGTGAGCGGATGGGCAAGGCTCTCGTAGAGCACCCCTAACACGATATACATCGCGACCAGCGCGCCGAGGATCAGAAGCGGCTGACGGCTGCTGGTTCTGGCGAAGTCCCCGGCATTGCCGTCGAAGCTGCCGCGAATGCCTTCGGGCATGTGCAATTCCTCGACTGCGCGCTGGATGTTCTGCGTCGCGACCTGCAGCGGCACGTCCGGCAGCAGGTTGAACGACACCGTGGTCGAAGGGAACGACTGCGAGTGATAGACCGCCAGCGCGGCGAGCCCGCGCGTCGCGTGCACCACTGCCGAGAGCGGCACCTGCGCGTCGCCCGCGCCGGCGACATAGATGCGATCGAGGTTGGAGGGATCGACCTGGAATTTCGGGTCGATCTCCAGCACGATCATGTACTGGTTGCGCTGGGTATAGATGATCGAGATCTGCCGCTGCGCGAATGCGTTGTTGAGCGCATTGTCGATGTCCTGAACCCTGACGCCGAGCGCCGAGGCCTTCTGGCGGTCGATGGAAAGCGTGAGCTGAAGCCCGCCAGGGTCGCGATTGCTGGATATGTCGGTGATGCCCTCCACGCTCTCCATGCGTTTAGCCACGATCGGCGCCCATTTCTGCAGCAGGCCGAGATCGGTGCTGGTCAGCGTGTACTGGTAATCGGAATCGCTCTGTCGTCCGCCGGCGCGCACGTCCTGGGCGGCGAACATGAAGAGGCGGATGCCGGGGACGGGGTATAACGCGCGCCTGAGGCGGTCGATCACGACCTGCGTCGAGACGTGGTCGCGCTCCTCCGGCGGCTTCAAGCTGATGAACATGGTGCCGCGGTTCGAGGTCGCCCCGCCCGGTCCCATGCCGCTGCCGACGGTCGAGCCGATGCCGGCCACGGCCGGATCCTGCAGTACGATGTCGGCCAGCCGCTGCTGCAGGCCGAGCATCGACTGGAACGAGATATCGGCCGAGGCGCGCGTCGCGCCGATGATGAAACCGGAATCGTCCGTCGGGAAATAACCCTTGGGGACGTTGATGTAGAGCGTCACGGTGAGACCGATCGTGGCGAAGAACACCAGCAGCGTCAGCAGCGGGAACTCCAGCACGGTGCGCAAGGTGCGGGCGTAGAAGGCGACGATGCGCGACAACGAGCCCTCGATGAGGCGGTCGAACAGGGTCGCGGTGCCGGACGTGGTCTGCCGGATGTAATGGGCGCAGATCATCGGCGTGACCGTGAGCGACACCAGCGTCGAGACCAGGATGGCGAAGGTCAGTGTCAGCGAGAACTCGCGCAGCAGCCGGCCGATGATGCCGTCCATGAAGATCAGCGGCGTGAAGGCGGCGATCAGCGACAGGCTGATCGAGACCACCGTGAATCCGATCTGCTTCGCGCCCTCCTGCGCCGCCCGGAACGGCCGCATGCCCTGCTCGAGATTGCGATACATGTTCTCGATCATGACGATGGCATCGTCGACCACGAAGCCGACGGAAATCGCCAGCGCCATCAGCGACAGATTGTCGATCGAGAAGCCCGCGACCCACATGCCGGCGCAGGTGCCGGCCAGCGCCAGCGGCACCGAGATGCCGGCCGCGATCGTCGGGGTCAGCCGCCGCAGGAACACGAACACCACGGCCATCACCAGGAACGCGGTCGCCAGCAGGGTCCACTGCATGTCCAGCACGCTGGCGCGGATCGTGCCGGTGCGGTCGACCAGGGTGGAGATCTCGACGCCGGCCGGAATCCACTGCCTCAGTGCGGGGATCAGCGCCTTCACCCTGTCGACGGTGTCGATGACGTTGGCATCACCCTGCTTGGTGATCTGGATCAGGACCGCCGGCTGCTTATTGAACCAGGCGATCGAGCGGGCGTTGCGGACGGAATCCTCTATGTCGGCGACGTCCGAGAGCCGCACGAAATTGCCGTTGGAGCTCTTGATGACGATGTCGCGGAACTCTTTCGCGGTGCGCATCTGCCGATTGAGCGCCAGCGTCTCGCTCTGACGCTCGCCTTCGAAAATGCCGACGGGACCGAGCGGGTTGGCGTTGATGATCGCGGTCCGAACGTCGTCGGTGGCGATACCGGCGTTCGACAGCGCCACGGGATTGAGCTGCACCCGCACGGCCGGCTGGTCGGCGCCGGACACCGTGACGTCACCGACACCCGGCACCTGCGAGATGCGCTGCGCCAGCACGGTGTCGGCGACGTCGTAGATCGCGCTTGCCGACAGCGTCTTCGAGGTCAGCGCCAGCACGAAGACGGGCGCGCCGGCCGTATTCGCTTTACGGAAGCGCGGCAGCGTCGGCAGGTCGCTCGGGAGATCGACCATCGCGGCGTTGATCGCCGCCTGCACATCGCGTGCGGCCTTGTCGATGTTGCGGCCGATGTCGAACTGGAGCTGGATGCTGGTCGTGCCGAGGGTCGAGGTCGAGGTGATCTGGTTGATCCCGGCGATCTCGCCCAACCGCCGCTCCAGTGGCGAAGCCACCGTGGCCGCCATCACGGACGGATCGGCGCCGGGCCGGCTGGCCGAGACGAAGATGGCGGGAAAGTCGACGTTCGGGACCGAGGCGACGGGAAGGAAATGGTAGGCAACGACACCCAGCAGGAACAGCCCGATCGACAGCAGCGTGGTCGCGACCGGCCGGCGGATGAAGGGCTCCGAGATCGATGCCATCACTGCATCCCCTCGGTCGCGCCTGCGACCGGCGGTCCTCCGGATTCGGCCGGCGGCAGCGCCTGCTCGAGGCGCCGGTTGATGCGGTCGAGCGCGAGGTAGATCACTGGCGTGGTGTAGAGCGTCAGGAGCTGGCTCAGCAGCAGGCCGCCGATGATGGAGATGCCGAGCGGAAAGCGCAGCTCGGCGCCGGTGCCGCTCTCGATCGCGAGCGGCAGCGCGCCGAACAGCGCCGCCAGCGTCGTCATCATGATGGGACGGAAGCGCAGCAGGCAGGCCTGCACGATCGCCTCGTTGGGCGACATCCCCTGCCCGCGCTCGGCCTCCAGCGCGAAGTCGATCATCATGATCGCGTTCTTCTTGACGATGCCCATCAAGAGGATGATGCCGATCAGGCCGATCACCGAGAGATCCTGACCGCACAGCATCAGCGCCAGGATCGCACCGACGCCGGCCGAGGGCAGCGTCGAGAGGATCGTGATCGGATGGATGTAGCTCTCATAGAGCACACCCAGCACGATGTAGATGGTGATGACGGCGGCGAGCAGCAGCCAGGGCTGTCCGGCGAGCGCCCTGGCGAATTCGGCGGCATCGCCGGCATAGACGCCGACGATACTGTTGGGCATGCCGATCCGGGTCTCGATGGACTTGACCGCCTCGACGGCATCGCCGAGCGCCGCGCCCGGTGCGAGGTTGAAACTGAGCGACACGGACGGGAACTGCGCCTGATGCGAGATCGCGAGCGGCGCCGTGGTCCGCTTCAGCGTCGCCACGGCCGAGAGCGGCACCTGGGCACTGGGCGCGCCGACGGTGCTGCTGGCGGCCCCCGGCAGATAGAGTTTTGACAGGATCGAGGGATCGCGCTGGTACATCGGCAACGCCTCCAGCACCACGCGGTACTGGTTGGCCTGCCCGTAAATGGTCGAGATCTGTCGCTGCGCGAAGGCGTCGTTCAGCGTGTCGGTGATGGCCTGGAGGCTGACGCCGAGCTGACCGGCGCGGGTGCGGTCGACATCGAGCTGGGCACGCAAGCCCCCTTCCTGCGCCTCGGAGGAGACGTCGCGGAACAAGGGATCGCGCCGCATCTCCGCAACCAGCTTGCGCGCCCATTCCGAGACCAGCGTCGCATCGGTGCCGGTCAGCGTGTACTGGTATTGCGAGCGGCTCGACTGGGTCGAGATCTGCACGTCCTGCACCGGCTGGAAATAGACGGTCATGCCGGGGATGCCCGATACCCGCTCCTTCAGCCGGGCCACGACGCCTGTGACGTCCTCGCGCCGCTCGCCGCGCGGCCTCAAGCTCATGACGAGCCGGCCGACATTGGTGGTCGGGTTGACCGAGCCCGCACCGATCACCGAGACCACGCCAACCACATCAGGGTCGGCCCTGATGGCGTCGGCCGCCTCGGCCTGCCGTTTCTTCATCTCCGCAAACGAGACGTCGGGCCCGGCCTCCGTCACCGCCGTGATCGAGGCGGTGTCCTGCAGCGGGAGGAACCCCTTGGGCGCGACGACATAGAGCACCAGGGTCGCGATCAGCGTGGCGAAGGTCACGACGAGCGTGGCGCGCTGGCGTTCCAGGACCCACAAAAGCGATCTGTGATAGGCATCGACCGTATGGTCGATGAAACGGCTGATCGCGGCCAACCCCGGCACCGCCAGCTCCTGATGGGCATGCTTGAGCAGACGGGAGCACATCATCGGCGTCAGCGTCAGCGAGACCACTGCCGACGTCACGACCGCGATGGTCAAGGTCAGTGCGAATTCGCGGAACATGCGCCCGACGAGGCCCGACATGAACAAGAGCGGAATGAACACCGCGATCAGCGACACCGTCAGCGAGATCACGGTGAAGCCGATCTCGCTGGCGCCTTTCAGCGAGGCCTCCATCGCGCTGTCGCCGTTCTCCATGTGGCGGACGATGTTCTCGATCATGACGATGGCGTCGTCGACGACGAATCCGGTGCCGATCGTGAGCGCCATCAGCGAGAGATTGTCGAGGCTGAAGCCGGCAAAATACATGATGCCGAAGCTCGTGATCAGCGACAGTGGCAGCGCGACGCCGGCAATGAGCGTGGCGCGCAGCGAGCGCAGGAACAGCAGCACCACCAGCGTCACCAGCACGACGGCAAGGACCAGCGTGAACTGCACGTCGCGCACCGAGGCGCGGATGGTGACGGTGCGGTCGGAGACGATGGTGAGGTTCACGCCGGCCGGGATCGCCCGCTGCACTTTCGGGATTTCCGCGCGGATCTGGCTGACGACGTCGATGACGTTGGCGCCGGGCTGGCGCTGGATGTCGATGATGACGGCCGGCGTGCCCTGGTACCAGCCGCCGGTGCGGTCGTTCTCGAGGCCGTCGACGATCTGGGCGACGTCACCGATGGTGACGGGCGAGCCGTTGCGATAGGCGATGATGATCGGCTTGTAAGCGTCGGCGGCGGCGATCTGGTCGTTGGCGGCGATGATGTAGGATTGCTGAGCGCCGTCGAGCGAGCCCTTCGGCCCCGATACGTTGGCATTGGCGATTGCGGTGCGCAGATCCTCCATGGCGATGCCGTAGGCAGCAAGGCGCGCGAGATCAGCCTGGATGCGCACTGCCGGCTTCAGCCCGCCGAGCACCGAGACCCGTCCGACGCCGGATATCTGGCTCAAACGTTGCGCCAGAATGGTGTCGGCGATGTCGCTCATCACGCGCAACGAGATCGTGTCGGAGCGCAGCGCCAGCGTCATCACCGGCGCATCCGCCGGGTTCACCTTGGCGTAGGTCGGCGGATAAGGCAGCGTCTTGGGCAGCACGCCGGCCGCCGCGTTGATCGCGGCCTGCACATCCTGGGTCGCGCCGTCGATATCGCGGTTGAGGTCGAACTGGAGCGAGATCTGGCTGACGCCGAACGAGCTGGTCGAGTTCATCGCCGACAGCGACGGGATCTGGCCGAGCTGCCGCTCCAGCGGCGCGGTGATCAGCGAGGCGATGACGTCGGGGCTGGCGCCCGGGAGCTGCGTCGTCACCTGCACGGTCGGGAAATCGACCTGCGGCAGCGCCGAGACCGGCAGCGCGAAATAGCCCAGCAGCCCGCCGATCAGGAGCGCAATGCCGAGCAGCGAGGTCGCGATCGGCCGTCGGATGAAGGGTTCGGAGACACCCATGGGATCTGCCTGCCGCTTCAAGCGGCTGTTGTCGGGATCATGGCTGCTTGGCTCCGCTTCCCGATGCCCCCGGCCCCGGTGCCGGCCCGGTCTGTCCCTTCTGGTCGCCTTCGCTGCTCTTTCGCTTGGCGCGGAACTCGCCGTCCTTGCCTTGGCCGTCCTTCGGGCCTTCTTTGGCACCATCCTTCTTCTGGGCGTCCGGCCCGCGCGAGCGTTTGCGCGGAGCGAGATCCGCCGACGGGGTCTGGTCGTCGCGGCCCACGATCACCTTGGATCCATCGGACAGATTGGCAAAGCCCGTGGTGACGACCTTGTCGCTCGCGGACAGGCCGCTGGCGATCACGGCGTCATGCTCGTTCTGCTGGGTCACCGTCACGGGCTTGGCCGAGACGATGTTGTCCTCGCCGATGACGTAGCTGAAGGTCCCGATCGGACCGCGCTGCACCGCAGAGGTCGGCACCACCAGCGCCTGCGTCAAGGTCTCGACCTTGAGGCGGACATTGACGAACTGGCCCGGCCAGAGCTGGTAATTAGCGTTCGGAAATTCCGCCTTGAGCTTGAGCGTGCCGGTGGTCTGGTCGACCTGGTTGTCGATGCCTGTGAGCTTGCCGGTGTCAATCACGGTGATGCCGTCATTACCGAACACGTCGACTGCGAGCGTACCCTTTGCGGCGGCCGCGTTGACGCGCATGATCTGCTGCTGCGGCAGGCTGAACCACACCGCGATCGGCTGCAATTGCGTGATCACCACGAGACCGGTGGTGTCGGAGGCGTGGACGATGTTGCCCTGGTCGACCTGGCGCAGACCGACCCGGCCCGAGATCGGCGCCACGATCTTGGTGTAGCTCAGCGTCGCGGCCGCGTTGTCGATCGCGGCCTGGTCAGCTTTCACCAGCGCCTCGGTCTGCGCCACCAGCGCGCGCTGGGTATCGGCCTGCTGCTTGGAGCCGGCATTGGAGGCAGCGAGCTGCTCGTAGCGGGTAAGATCGATGCGCTGATTGGCGAGCTGGGCCTGGTCCTGCGCCTTCTTGGCCACTGCCTGGTCGTACTGCGCCTGATAGATCGCCGGATCGATCTCGCCGAGCACGTCGCCCTTCTTGACGTCCTGGCCCTCCGTGAAGTTGACGGCGATCAGCTTGCCGTCGACCTGCGAGCGCACGGTCACGGTGTTGAGCGCGCGGATCGCCCCGACGCCGTCGAGATAAACCGGCACGTCCTGGATGCGCGGGCTCGCCGCCAGCACGGGCACCGGCAGATCTGGGCGCTGGTTGCGGTTATTGGCCTGTTGCTGATGCGTGACGATCCAGCCGATGTAGCCAAGGCCGCCCAGGATCGCGAGCGTGATCAGGGTCATGACGAAGCCGCGGCCGCGCGATTTTTTCGCCGTCCCCTCTTCCGCGCCCTGCTTCGTATCCGGCTTAAAGAGCATTGACCGGTTTCTCCATTCGCGGCTCCCAACCGCCGCCGAGCGCCTGGTACAGGCTGACGATGGCGAGAAGCCGTGCGAGTTGGGCCTGCGACAGCACGTCTTCCGCCTGGAACAGGGTCAGTTGGGTGTTGAGCACGGTCACGATGTCGGCAGTGCCGGCGCGCAATTGCTGCTCCGACAGATCGAAGGCGCGGCGCGAGGCCGCAACGACCTCGCGCTGCAATTGCAGCCGGATCGTGGTCTGCTTGATCGAGAAAAGCGCATTGTCGACGTCGGCAAAGGCCTGGACGATGGTCTTGCGGTAGGTCTGGAGCAGCTCGTCCTGCCGCGCCTTGGCAAATTCGAAATTGCCGAGGATCCTGCCGCCGTCGAAGATCGGCTGCGTGGCGCTGCCGACGAGCTGGAAGAAGGCCGCGTGCGGCTGGAACAGCGAGACAAGCGCCGAACTCTGATAGCCGCCATTGCCGGTGAGCTGGATGGTCGGAAAGAACTGCGCGCGGGCATTGCCGATGTTCGCGGTGGCCGAGGCGAGCTGGGCCTCCTGCCGGCGAATGTCGGGGCGCTGCGTCAGCAGCTCGGACGGCAGGCCGGGCGTCACGCGTGGGATCGAGATCCGGTCCAGCGAGCCGCCGAGCACGCGCACGCTCTCCGGCGGGCGCGAGACCAGCACCGCGAGCGCGTTGACGTTCTGGTCGAGCGTCTGGCGCAGCGGCGGCACCAGGGCCTTCTGGTTCGCAAGCACGCTCTCCTGCTGGGCGACATCGAGATCAGTGCCGGTACCGGCCTTGCGGCGCTCCCTGACCGCATCGAGAATGCGCTGCGCGCTCGCGATGTTGCGTTGTGACGTCCTGATGCGGTCCTGCGAGGCCAGGACCTGGAAATAGGAATTGGCGACGGCCGCGAGCGTCGTCAGCGCGACCGTGTCGCGATCGAAACGGTTGGCATTCGCCGTCTCCTCCGCCGTCTGCAGCGCGTCGCGGTTCTGGCCCCAGAAGTCGAGCTGATAGCTCGCGCTGAGCGAAGCCGAATAATTGACGACCTCGCGCCCGCCGATGGACAGACCGGAGGCGCTCGAACCTGAGGTGCGCGAATAGGTTTCCGACCCGCCTGTCGACAGGCTCGGCAGCAGCGCCGCGCCCGCCTGCCGCGCCTGGGCATCGGCCTGGACGATGCGCGAAACGGCCGCGGCGATGTCGAGGTTGACGGTCTGCGCCTCCTCCATCAGCTGCGTCAGCTCGGTTGAACGGAAGCCGCGCCACCAATCCAGCGACGGCGGCGCATCACGCTTGCCCGCATATTTGTACTGCGTGGGAACATCGAGCGCGGGATCGGGAAGATCCTGGGTCAGCACACAACCACCCGAGCCAATGGTGAGGCACAGTACCGCAAGCCAACGCGCCCGGAATGCAGACCCTAGAGACCGCCGCACGGCGATCGCCGGAACATGCTGTGTCACATCCACCCCCCGCCGGGCAGATCGAGCCGCCACCGCGCAGCCGGATTAACCGATTCGCGGCGGGACCGTCGGGGGGCTTTTGGCAACTCGTTCACAGGCGATGCTTTCTGCGGAACCTAGAGCTTCATACTAGCCGGGCGCGGAACAGGGGGACAGTGCCGCAGTTGCGAGATGCCCGTGCCAACGAGCGGGCAACGAACTGACAAGGATACAAAATGTGCTTGTCTCGCAGTGATTTTTCTCGTCACGAAACTTCGGGAAGCGGGATCAAGCTTACCAAGATTTCATGTGATATTGCTGCCACAGCTGGTGCTGAGCCCCTCAATCCGACTGCACCACGCTGCTTCAGCCTAGTCGCGCCCTCTGGCCACCTCACAAGATCGTCAACTGCCGAAAGCCAAGCCGTCCATCGTGCCGATATTTCGTCCGCCTTCCACACGCTGCCATGCTGCGATCTCGACCCGTCTCGCCCATGGCAAAAATTGGTCGCAAGACCGCTCATGACGAGCGTTATCGTTTCGTGCTCCGACGGAGTTCGGTCATTTCCTCCTACCGATATCCGGCCTCGCGCCCGAGCGCATCATAGCCGGACCCGCCTCTCGGAATATCACTGTCTGGGCAGGCGTTTCGGTCCGGTTCGCCGCAGCGCAAAAGCCTTCCCCTTTGGGCTCCCAAGCACTAGGTTCTGGCCAAACCTGATCAACCCCTTGGTAGTGATTTCCCCCGACATGACCATTCGAAACGACGTTGTCGAAGCCATCGGCAACACCCCGCTGATCAAGCTGAAGCGCGCCTCGGAACTGACCGGATGCACCATTCTCGGCAAGGCCGAGTTCATGAATCCGGGCCAGTCGGTCAAGGACCGCGCCGGCAAATGGATGATCCTGGAGGCGGAGAAGCGCGGCGAGCTCAAGCCCGGCGGTCTCGTGGTGGAAGCGACCGCCGGCAATACCGGCATCGGGCTCGCGGTCGTGGCGAGCGCGCGCGGCTACCGCACCCTGATCGTGATTCCGGAGACGCAGAGCCAGGAAAAGAAGGACTTTCTGAAGCTGTGCGGCGCCGAGCTGATCGAGGTGCCGGCCCTGCCCTATGCCAATCCCAACAACTACCAGCATGTCGGCCGGCGGCTCGCAGACGAGCTGCGCAAGACCGAGCCCAATGGCGTGCTGTTCGCAGATCAGTGGAACAATCTCGACAATGCCAAGGCGCATTACGAATCCACCGGGCCCGAGGTCTGGGAGCAGACTGGCGGCAAGGTCGACGGCTTCGTCTGCTCGGTCGGCAGCGGCGGCACGCTGGCCGGTGTCAGCCGTTATCTGAAAGAGAAGAACAAGAACATCCGCATCGCCTGCGCCGATCCGCACGGCGCGGGCATGTACGAATATTTCAGGACCGGTGAGGCCAAGGCGACGCCGGGCGGTTCGATCACCGAGGGCATCGGCCTCAACCGCGCCACTGCGATCGTCGAGACAGCCAAGGTCGATGACGCCTATCTCATTCCCGATGCCGAAGCCGTCAGCGCGATCTACGAGCTGCTGCAGCATGAAGGCCTGTGCCTCGGCGGCTCGACCGGCATCAACGTCGTCGGCGCGATGCGCCTTGCCAAGCAACTCGGGCCCGGCAAGACGATCGTCACCGTGCTGTGCGATTCCGGCAGCCGCTATCTGTCCAAGCTGTTCAACGCGGACTTCATGCGGGCCAAGAACCTGCCGGTGCCGGAGTGGCTGGAGAAGCGCAGCAACATCAAGCCGCCCTTCGTCTAATCATCGCAGGAAGGCGTACGTCGGCGACGCGCGCACGCAAGGCGGCCCGGTTCGGTCCACTTATGCGACTTCGCCGCGTTCCGAGGCCGCGGCACAATAGTCGCGCCAGAACTGGCGATAGCCCGCCTCGACCTTGCGCGTGTAGATCTCGACATTGCCGGCGGCCGAGGCTGCAATCCGGGCCGGCAACTCCGCGCGCAACTTCGCCAGATGGTCCGGCTGCGCCGCATATTTGCATGCGATCGCGGCGTAACCCTCGTCGTCCTCGGCGACCCAGTCGTTGAGACCGACGGCCGCCACGATGGAGCCGCCGGCGCGCGAGGATGCGCCATGGCCGAGCTTGGCGACGACGGGAACGCCCGCATAGAGGGATTCCCAGGTGCTGACGCCGCCGTTCTGCGGGAATGGATCGAGCGATATATCGACGTTCGCGAAGGCCCGCAGATGCTCAGCGCGCTCGGACATGCCCAGGCAGGTGATGTTTTCTTCCGCAATCCCCTGCGCCACAAATCGTGCGAGGAGGCCGTCGCGCACCAATGGATCGTCAAGCAGGGTATGCTTGATGATGATCTTCGATCCGGTCACCTCGCGCATCACTTTCGACCATACGCGGATGGCCTCGTCCGAGATCTTGTTGACGCGGTTGAACACGCCGAAGGTCACATGGCCGTTGCGGAGCATGGGAAGCTCCGAAGGCGGCACGTCCAGGATGGGATCGATCGTGATCAGGCACGGCAGGTCAAAGACCTTTTCGGCCAACAGATGCCGTGCCGATTGCGGAATGAAGACCGGGTCCGCGAGCACGTAATCCATCGTCCGAAGGCCCGTACCGGTTGCGTGTCCGAAGCCCGTGACTTGAATGGGAGCCGGCTTGCGGGCGAAGACCTGGAGCCTGTTGCCCGACGAATGCCCGGACACGTCGATCAGGATATCGACCTTGTCAGCCTGAATACGATCAGCCAGCTGGTCGTCGAACATCTGCCAGGCATCGACCCAGACGTCTGCCGCCGACATGAATTCGGCCGTCTTCGCATCTCGTGTCGGAGAACACGAATAACAGACGATCTCGAAGTTGGCATGATCATGATGGCGCAGCACTGGTAGCAGGCCGAACGCCGCCGAGTGATACTGGAATTCGGCAGAGACATAGCCGATCACGATCCGCCTGTCGGGGTCGAGCTGCCGGGGGGCGAGCTTCCGTTGCGGCAATCTGGCGCTGATCGCCTCACCCCAGGACTTTCGCGTTGCCTGCTGGACCGTGAAATCGGCATCAGGGAGAAAATCCAGAAAGTAGATCTTCCGCGCAATCAAGTCTGGGTCCGGCGAGATCGCCAGCGCCGCGTCGAGATGTTCGATTGCGGAGGCGATTTCTCCCTGATTTGCGAAACAGGAGCTCAGCAACGCCAATGCGATAGTGGAACGTGGATTTTGCTCGAGCAAGGTCGTGCAGGCCAGGATCGCCTGTGCGGTGTTCCCTATGCTGAGCGAGACCTCTGCCTTTCCCCGCAAGGCCACTTCCAGCCGGGGCGAAAGTGCAAGTGCCGCATCGAAATCCGCTGCCGCCTGCTCCAGTCGGGACAGTGCCGCGTTGAGGCGTCCGCGTTGCGCCAGAATCTTCGCCGAATCGGGCTTGATCGCGAGCGCCGCTGCGAGCGCGGCTTCCGCCTCTTCGTAACGTCTGAGCTCGATGCCGACCACGCCTTTGCCTACGAGCGCTTCGACGTGGCGCGGCTGAAACAACAGCGCGTGATCAAAGCTCTCCTTGGCGCGGTCAAACCGATACAGCGCTAGCTCCGCCACACCACGATTGCAAAGCGCGTCGGCATAATCAGGCTTCAGCCTGATCGCGCGATCGTACATCTCGATGGCCTGTTCGGGCAGGTTCATCTGGAGCAAGGTGCTGCCGAGGCCGGCGAGGGCCGGCGAAAAATTCGGCTTCAGCGCGATCGCCTTCTCCTGACAGGCACGAGCCGCCTCTAGTTTCTGAAGGACGAAGTAGACCGTCGCGAGATTGCTATGAGCCTCGTGCGCACGCGGATCGATCGCGATCGCGCGTTCGAGCAGCTGTTGCGCCTCTTCAAGGCGCCCGCCCTGTTGCGCGCACAGACCTAGCAGGTGCGTGGCGTCGAAATGATCCGGAACAGCTTGCAGGATCTGACGGCAGATCGCCTCGGTCTCCGCATATCGGCCCTGGCCATAAGCGCTCGACGCGGCGGCGATGACGGCGTCGGCCTGCTTCCTCAACTTCTTCTGCAATCGCGCGTTCTGGAATGCACGCGCGCCGACGCCACTGCTCTGCAAAGGATTTTCTCCGGAGGATCGCCCGGGAAGAGCTTAGCCGATTCGCAAGCCAAGCCGGTGGGTTACTGCGCAGCGTCGCCTCCGGGGCTTTCCGGTCCCCAACGCCTACGCAACTTCGCCGCGTTCGGAGGTCGCGGCACAATAGTCGCGCCAGAACTGGCGATAGCCCGCCTCGACCTTGCGCGTGTAGATCTCGACATTGCCGGCGGCCGAGGCCGCGATCTGGGCCGGCAGTTCGGCGCGCAGCCTCGCCAGATGAGCCGGCTGCGCCGCATATTTGCGCGCGATGGCGGCGTAGCCTTCGTCGTCCTCGGCGACCCAGTCCTCGAGACCGACGGCCGCCACGATGGAGCCGCCGGCGCGCGACGAGGCGCCGTTGCCGAGCTTGGCGACGACCGGAACGCCCGCATAGAGGGATTCCCAGGTGCTGACGCCGCCGTTTTGCGGGAAGGTATCGAGCGAAATGTCGACCTTCGCGAAGGCCAGCAGATGCTCGTGGCGCGAGGTCGAGCCCATGCAGGTGATATTCTCTGCGGCGATGCCGTGCGCCACGAACCGCGCGACCAGGCTGTCGCGCAGCAAGGGATCGTCGAGCAGTCCGTGCTTGATGATGATCTTCGATCCGGTCACCTTGCGCATCACCGTCGACCACACCCGGATGGCCTCATCCGAGATCTTGTAGATGCGGTTGAACACGCCGAAGGTCACATGGCCGTTGCGAAGCATGGGCAGCTCCGACGCCGGCACGTCCAGCACGGGTTCAATCGTGATCAGGCATGGCAGATCGTGAACCTTCTCGGCGAGCAGATGTCGGGCCGATTGCGGAATGAAGACCGGATCCGCGAGCACGTAGTCCATGGTCTGAAGGCCGGTCCCGGTGGCATGTCCGAAACCCGTGACCTGGATCGGCGCGGGCTTCCTGGCGAAAACATGGAGCCTGTTGCCGGTCGTGTGCCCGGATACGTCGATCAGGACATCGACCTTGTCGGCCTGGATACGGTCGGCCAGTTCGTCGTCCGAAAGCTGCCCGGCATCGACCCAGACGTCCGCCAAAGGCTTGAACTTGGCGGTCATCTCGTCCGGCAACGGACAGCAGGAATAGCAGATGATCTCGAACCTGGCGTGATCGTGATGGCGCAGCACCGGCAACAGGGTGAGCGCGGCCGAGTGGTTCCTGAATTCGGACGCGACATAGCCGATCACGATCCGCTTATCCGGATCGAGCTCCCGCGGCGCCAACGTCCTTCGCGCCAATGTGGCGCCGACCGCATCCCACCAGGATTTTCGCGCCGCCTGCTGGACCGCGAAACCGGCTTCGGACAGATAGTCCAGCAAGAAAATCTTGCGCTCGATGGCGTCCGCATAGTCCGGCCTGAGCTCCAGCGCCTTGTCGAGATGCTCAAGTGCCGTCGCGATGTCTCCCTGGCTCGCATAACACGACGCCAGCAGGGCCATGCCGATCTCGGAGCGCGGATTTTCCTCGAGCAGGGTCTTGACGGCCGCAATCGCCTGCGCCGTATTCCCCAGGAGAATGTTGACTTGCGCCTTCCCGCGCAGCGCCAGCTCGAGCGTAGGCGATTGCGCCAGCGCGGCATCGAAGTCCGCGGCCGCCTGCGCCAGCCGCGACAGATCGAAATTGAGCCGTCCGCGCTGCGCCAGCAGCCTGGCCGAGTTAGGCTTGATCGCGAGCCCCGCTGCGAGCGCGGCTTCGGCCTCGTCGAAGTGCCGGAGCTCGACGCTCACCATTCCCTTGCCGGCGATCGCTTCGGCGTGACGCGGCTGAAACACAAGGGCGCGATCGAAACTCTCCTTGGCGCGATCGAGTTGGCCCATCATCAGTTCGGCCATGCCGCGATTGCAGAACGCATCGGCATAGTCCGGCTTGAGCTTGATGGCGCGATCGTGCAGTTCGATTGCCTGCTCGGCGAGTTTCATGTGCAGCAGGGTATTGCCGAGATTGGTCAGCGCCAGCGGAAAGTTCGGCTTCAGCGCGATCGCCCTCTCCTGGCACCTGCGCGCATCCTCGAATTTCTTCAGGTCGAAGTACACGGTCGCGAGGTTGCTGTGGGCTTCGTGCGAACGCGGATCGAGCGCAATCGCGCGCTCGAGCAGCTGTTGCGCCTCCGCCAGGCGACGGCCGTCATGCGCGCACAGGCCGAGCAGATGCGTGGCATCGAAATGGTCCGGAAGCGCCTTCAGGATCTCGCGGCAAAGCGCCTCGGTCTCCGCATATCGACCCTGGCCATAGGCGCTCGCTGCAGCGGAGATGATGGCATCCGCCTGCTTCATCAATTTCTTCTGCAATCGCGCGTTCTGGAATGCGCGCGCGCCGGCGCCGCTGGTCTGCAAGGTTGCTCTCCGAAGGATGGCCGCCCGGAGAGTCTAGCTGATTCGTCGTCAAGGCCGGCCGGTCGGCTGGAGCGGCGAGGCCCCCGGAGTTTCCCGGTGCTCAGGGCAAGACTGGCCCCGACCTACGCTACATTCCCGCCTTCCGGGGCCGCGGCGCAATAGTCGCGCCAGAACTGGCGATACCCCGCCTCGACCTTGCGCGTGTAGGTCTCGACATCGTCGGCAGGCGAAGCTGCGATCCGGGCCGGCAATTCTGCGCGCAGCTTCGCCAGATGAGCTGGCTGCGCCGCATATTTGCACGCGAGTGCGGCGTAGCCTTGATCATCCTCGGCGACCCAGTCCTCCAGACCGACGGCTGAAAGGATCGACCCGCCGGCGCGCGACGATGCGCCGTTGCCGAGCTTGGCGACGACCGGAACGCCGGCATAGAGCGATTCCCAGGTGCTGATGCCGCCGTTTTGCGGGAACGTATCGAGCGAGATGTCGACATTCGCAAACGCCCGCAGATGCTCCTGGCGCGGGGTCGAGCCCATGCAGACGATGCTCCCTTCGGCGATACCCTGTTCCACGAACCGCGCAATCAGGCGGTCGCGCAGCATGGGATCGTCCAGCAATCCGTTCTTGATGATGATCTTCGATCCGCTCACCGCGCGCATCACCTTCGACCACACCCGGATCGCCTCGTCCGAGATCTTGAAGATGCGGTTGAACACGCCGAAAGTCACATGGCCGTTGCGGAGCATGGGAAGCTCGGAAGGCGGCACATCCAGGATGGGATCGATCGTGATCAGGCACGGCAGGTCATGGACCTTTTCGGCCAGCAGATGGCGCGCCGATTGCGGAATGAAGATCGGGTCCGCGAGCACGTAGTCCATGGTCTGAAGGCCGGTCCCGGTGGCATGTCCGAAGCCCGTGACCTGAATGGGGGCCGGCTTCCGGGCAAAGACGTGGAGCCTGCTGCCGGTCGTATGCCCCGACACGTCGATCAGAATATCGATCCCATCGGCCTGGATACGATCGGCCAGCTCGTCGTCCGAAAGCTGCGCGGCATCGACCCAGACGTCCGCGAGAGGCTTGAACTGTTCGGTCATCTCATCCTGCAACGGCCAGCAGGAATAGCAGACGATCTTGAAGTTGGCGTGATCATGATGGCGCAGCACCGGCAACAGGGAGTACGCGGCCGAGTGGCGCCTGAATTCGGACGCGACATAGCCGATCACGATCCGCCGGTCCGGACCGAGCTTGCGCGGCGCCAGCGTCCTTCGCGGCAATCTGGCGCCGATCGCGTCCCACCAGTATTTTCGCGCCGCCTGCTGGGCTACGAAATCGGCCTCCGGCAGATAATCCAGCACGAAAATCTTGTATCCGATCGCCTCAGGAAAGTCCGGTGCGACCTCCAGCGCCGCATCGAGATGCTCGAGCGCCGTCGCGATGTCTCCCTGGTTCACATAGCAAGCCGCAAGAAGCGCCAATCCCATCTCGGATCGCGGATTGACCTCGAGCAGCGTCTTGACGCCCACCATCGCCTGCGTCGTATTCCCTGCGAGGATGTCGATTTGCGCCCTCCAGCACAGCGCGAGCTCGAGCCGTGGCGATTGTGCCAACGCGGCATCGAGGTCCGCTGCCGCCTGCTCCAGCCGGGACCGGCTCAAATTGAGCCGTCCGCGCTGCAGCAGAATCCTCGGTGACCCTGGCTTGATCGCGAGCGCTGCGTCGAAGGCGGCGGCCGCCTCCTCGAAGTGCCTGAGCTCGAGGCTCACCATGCCCTTGCCGGCAATTGCCTCGGCATGACGCGGCTGAAACGACAGGGCGCGATCGAAGCTCTCTTTGGCGCGCTCGAACTTGCCGGTCATCAGCTCCGCCATGCCGCGGTTGCATAATGCATCGGCATAGTCCGGCTTCAGCCTGAGTGCGCGTTCGTGCAGCCCGATCGCCTCCTCGCCGAGACCGATGTGCAGCAGCGTATTGCCGAGATTGGTCAGGGTGATGGGACAATTCGGCTTCAGCGCAATGGCTTTCTCCTGGCATGCGCGGGCGTCCTGAAATTTCTCGACCGCGAAATACACGGCCCCGAGATTGCCATGGGCATCGGGCGAATGCGGGTCGAGCGCAACGGCACGTTCAAGCAGGAATTCCGCCTCATCGAGCCGGCCACCGTCGAGCGCGCGCAGGCCGAGCAGGTGCGTGGCGTGGAAATGATCCGGAACCTCTTTCAAAATCTCGCGGCACAGTTCCTCGGCCTCGGCAAGTCGGCCCTGCCCGAGTGCCTCAATCGCGAAGGACATGACGGCGTCCGCCTGCTTCCTCAACTTCTTCTGCAATCGCGCGTTCTGGTATGCGCGCGCGCCGAGACTGCTCTGCAAGGTTTCTCTCCGGAGGATGGTCCGGAAAGAGACGAGCTGATTCGCATGGTGCCAAGCTTGCGGGGGCAGTCAGACCAGCGAGGCCACCGGGTTGCAGGTGCTCACCGCAGGATCTGGCTCAGGAACAGTTTCGTGCGGGCATGCTGCGGGGCGGCGAAGAACTCCCTCGGCGTGTTGGCCTCGATGATCTGGCCGGCGTCCATGAACACGACGCGGTTGGCGACCTCGCGGGCAAAGCCCATCTCGTGGGTGACGACTAGCATGGTCATGCCCTCCTCGGCGAGGTCGACCATGGTGTCGAGGACCTCCTTGACCATCTCGGGGTCGAGCGCCGAGGTCGGCTCGTCGAACAGCATCACCTTCGGGTTCATGGTCAGCGCGCGGGCGATCGCGACACGCTGCTGCTGGCCGCCGGACATCTGGCCCGGAAACTTGTTGGCCTGGTGCGGGATCTTGACCCGCTCCAGGAATTTCATCGCGGTCGACTCGGCGTCCTTCTTGGGGATGTTGCGGACCCAGATCGGCGCCAGCGTGCAATTATCGAGGACCGTGAGATGCGGGAACAGATTGAAACTCTGGAACACCATGCCGACTTCGCGACGCACGGCATCGATATGCTTGAGGTTGGGGCCGAGCTCGATGCCGTCGACGACGATCTCGCCCTCCTGGAATTCCTCCAGCGCATTGATGCAGCGGATCAAGGTCGACTTGCCCGAGCCCGAGGGCCCGCAGATCACGATGCGCTCGCCCTTCGCGACCGCCAGGTCGATGTCACGCAGCACGTGGAATTCGCCGTACCATTTGTTCAGGCCGGAGATCTCGACGATGGGGCCGGACATGGTGACCTCGATCAGTTGCGACGATGGGCGTTGAGGCGGTGCTCGACGAACAGCGAGTAGCGCGACATTCCAAAGCAGAAGATGAAATAGATGATCCCGGCGAAGGCGAAGCCGGTGAACGCGGTCGACGGCGTCGACCATTTCGGATCCGAGAACGAGGCGCGAAGCGAGCCCAGGAGGTCGAACAGTGCCACGATCGAGACCAGCGAGGTGTCCTTGAACAGCGAGATGAAGCTGTTGACGAGGTTCGGAATGACGTGACGCAGCGCCTGCGGCAGCACGATCAGCGAGGTCGTTTTCCACCAGGACAGGCCGAGAGCCGCGGCAGCCTCGCCTTGCCCGCGCGGGATCGCAGCGAGCCCGCCGCGGACGTTCTCGGCCTGATAGGCGCCGGTGAACAGCGCGATGCCGATCAGCGCCCGGACCAGGCCGTCGACGGTGAAATTGCCGGGCAGGAACAGGGGCAGCATGTAGGTGGCGAAGAACAGCACGGTGATCAGCGGCACGCCGCGCCAGAACTCGATGAAGGCGATCGAGAAGATCCGGATCAAGGGAATGGTGGAGCGGCGGCCGAGCGCCAGCGCGATGCCGATCGGCAGCGAAGTGACGATGCCGGTGACGGAGACCACCAGCGTCACCAGAAGGCCGCCCCAGAGATTCGTCGTTACGAGCGGCAATCCCCCACGGTCGAGCCCCATCAGCTTGATGACGATCGCGACGGCAATGAACGTGGCGATGCTGGATGCCAGAGCCCGCCCGCCGGTACGAACGCCGCCGCCAAGCACAAAGGCGATCAGGCAGACAATCGCGGCGGTGACGGCGAAATCGGCCCAGACCGGCTGGCCCATCCCCTGGACGTAATCGCGTAGCCAGGTGAGCGGAAAGATCAGCCAGGAGATCGCCGTGCCGACCAGCACGACGAGGCTGCCGACAACCCACAGCAACGGTGCGACGGCGGACGTCTTGCTGAGATTGAGCAGCGCCTGCCCGGCACCGATGATGCTCTCGTCGAACAATTGCAGCAGGCCGGCCGTCCAGCTCAGGCCGAAGCCCTTGATGCCGCCGCCGTGCAGCAGGAAGAATGCGACCAGGGGAAAGGCGACGAAGAACAGGCTGGCATTCAGGCCCTTCGCCGGCAGCCGCGGAATGAGCAGCGGCAACAGCAGGACGACCGCGAGCAAGAGCGTCAGATTCACGCGCCAGCGCTCGGCCTCGGGATAGAAGCCGTAGATCAGTTGCGGGAGTTTCGCCTGGATGTAGGGCCAGCAGGCGCCGACCGCAAAGCCGGCGTTTTCGGTCAGGCAGGCGGTGCGGTCCTGGCCGCTCCAGACCGCATCGACCATCAGGAACTTGACGGAAGGAACGATCGTGAACCAGAGCAGCAGGGCGCCCAGGATCGTGAGCAGGATATTGGTCGGCGAATTGAACAGGCGCGTGCGCACCAGGCCGATGAAGCCCGTGGTCTTGACCGGCGCGGGACGCTCGGCGAGCAGGTCCTGGCGGACGAAGCTGCTTGAGGTGATGTCGGTCATGCGCCGAGACTCCGGCTGACGCGCCAACCGTAGACGCTCATGACGGCGCTGGTGAGGAGCGAGATCAGGAGATAGATGCCCATCGTCATCGCGATGATCTCGATCGCCTGCCCGGTCTGGCTCAGCGAGGTGCCGGCGAACACGGACACCAGGTCAGGATAGCCGATCGCGACCGCCAGCGACGAGTTCTTGGTGAGATTGAGGTACTGGTTGGTCAGCGGCGGCACGATGACGCGCATGGCCTGCGGCACGACGATCAGGCGGAGCGTGGCGCCGCGGCTGAGACCGAGCGAGGATCCCGCCTCCATCTGCCCCTTGTGAACGGACAGGATGCCGGCGCGCACGATCTCGGCGATGAAGGCGGCGGTATAGGTCGACAGCGCGACCGTCAGCGCCACGAATTCCGGGATGATGCGCGAGCCGCCGGCAAAGTTGAATCCCTTGAGCTGTGGCATCTCGAAGCTCAACGGCAGACCCGATACCAGCATGGTGACGAGCGGCAATCCGAACAGCAGGCCCAGGACATAAGGCCAGATCCGGACCATCCGCCCCTGCCGAAACAGCGCACGCCGCGCATAGAAGCGCAGGGCCAGTGACGCCACGATGCCGAGCGCCAGCATCGCCAGGAACGGCTCGAGGCCGCTCTCGCCGACCGGCCGCGGAATCACCAGGCCGCGATTGCTGATGAAGGCGATGCCGAACAGCGAAATGCCCTGCCGCGGATTGGGCAAGGCCGCGAGCACAGCGAGGTACCAGAACAGGATCTGGAACAGGACCGGAAGGTTGCGGATGACCTCGACATAGATCTCGCCGACCCGCGACAACAGCCAATTGGGCGACAGCCGACACAGCGCGACGACGAAGCCGATCACGGTGGCGAAGACGATGCCCACCACGGAGACCACGAGCGTGTTCAGCAACCCGACCACAAACACGCGCAGGAACGTGTCCGAGCCGGTATAGGGGATCAGGGTCTGGTTGACGTCGAAACCGGCATTGTTCCTGAGGAAGCCGAAGCCGGCGGCGATGTGCTGGTTCTCAAGATTGGCGCGAGCATTGGAGACAATCTCATAGCCGATCCAGCCCAGGATCGCCGCGAAGGCAAACTGGACGGCAACGCCGTTCCAGCCTGCCTTGCCGCCCAGAATGCGCCGGATCTTCAGCGCGATCTGGGGCGGCGGTTTTCGGGCCTCGGTGCTCATGCCGTTGCCGGCCGATCGGGGTGATCAGCGGATCGGCGGCGCGTACTGAAGACCGCCCTTGTTCCAGAGATTGTTGAGACCGCGATTGATGGCGAGCGGCGAGCCCGCGCCGACGTTGCGATCGAACACCTCGCCGTAATTGCCGACCGCCTTCACGATCCGCACCACCCAATCCTTGGTCAGGCCGAGCTGTTCGCCGAAATTGCCGTCGCTGCCGAGCACGCGCTTCAGCTCCGGATTTTCCAGCTTCGCCTTCTCGTCGACGTTCTTCGAGGTCACGCCGAGCTCTTCAGCGGTGATCATCGCAAACAGCGTCCATTTCACGATGTCGAACCACTGGTCGTCGCCGTGGCGCACCATCGGACCGAGCGGCTCCTTCGAGATGATCTCGGGGAGCACCATGTGGTCGTTGGGCTTGGCAAGCTTCAGACGATTGGCGTACAGGCCCGACTGGTCGGTGGTGAAGACGTCGCAGCGGCCGGCTTCATAGGCCTTGACGGTTTCGTCGTTGGTGGCGAACGCGATCACCTCGTACTTCATGTTGTTGGCCTTGAAGTAGTCGGCGAGATTCTGCTCGGTGGTGGTGCCGGTCTGCACGCAGACCGATGCGCTGTTGAGCTCGAGCGCCGAATTCACCTTGAGCGACTTCTTCACCATGAAGCCCTGCCCGTCGTAGTAGGTCACGCCGGTGAAGTTGGCGCCGAGCGAGGTGTCGCGCGAGATGGTCCAGGTGGTGTTGCGCGAGAGCACGTCGATCTCGCCGGATTGCAGCGCCGTGAAGCGGTCCTTGGCGGACAGCGGCACGTACTTGACCTTGGTCGGATCGTTGAAGATCGCGCCGGCAATGGCGCGGCAGACGTCGACGTCGATGCCGGTCCAGTTGCCCTTGTCATCGGGCGAGGAGAAGCCGGGCAAGCCCTGACTGACGCCGCAGGACAGCATGCCCCGGTCCTTGACCGTCTTGAGCGTTTGCGCATCGGCGGCTTCGGCAGAGAGGCCGGCGGCGAGAGCAAGGGTGAGAGCCAGGGTTACGCGTTTCATGGGCTTTGGGCCTTTCAAGGTCGTCTCAAGGTCAGGAATGTTGTCTTTGGGGTCATCTCTGCCAGGGCTAATCGTAGCAAGGCTAGCCCTGCAAGAGTCATGCTGGAAAACCCTGCCGAACACCCGCCGATCCCGGGAGGCCATACCTTAATCCCCATCGCACGCGCCCGCCATTATAGCTGCGGCGCAAGGTCCGGTCAGACATTGGATCGAAGGTCGCGGCAGGCCCCTCAACATGCGGCGACTGAATAGCACCTGCGCATCACAGAACGACTGGCCTGCCGGGTCAAGGGGTTGACGAGACTCTTCTGTGTTCTGTTATTAACGACGACGGCCTTTCGGCTAACCCCCGGGCGCAACGCGCCCGGTGGAAACGCGATTTTGAAAGCAGGCGCATGGATTCCTCGCCCCCCCAAGAGCAGCACACCGAAACCCGGCTGGTCACCTCCGGTCGCGACACCAAGGCGCAGAAGGGGTTCGTCAATCCGCCCGTGTTCCACGGCTCGACCGTGCTCTATCCGACCGCCGAGGACCTGCACGCCCATCGCGGCGAGTTCACGTATGGCCGCCACGGCACCCCGACGACCAGAGCGTTCCAGGACACGCTGATGGCGCTGGAGGGACCGCAATGCGCCGGCGTCGGCATCGTGCCGTCCGGACTTTCGGCGATCTCCACCGCCCTGCTCTCGGTGCTGAAGACCGGCGACCATCTTCTGGTCGTCGACAACGTCTACCGGCCTTCGCGCAATTTCTGCAACGGCATGCTCGCCCGCTATGGCGTCGAGACCACCTATTTCGATCCGCTGATCGGCGCGGGCATCGACAAGCTGTTCAAGCCCAATACGCGTGCGGTACTGGTCGAGGCGCCAGGCTCGCAGTCGTTCGAGATGCCCGACATCCGCGCCATCGCCGAGGTCGCCCATGCCCGCGGCGCGCTCGTCATCGACGACAACACCTGGGCGACCCCGCTCTATCACCGCTCGCTCGAGCAGGGCGTCGACATCAGCATGCAGGCGGCCACCAAATATATCGGCGGCCATTCCGACATCATGTTCGGCACGATCTCTGCCAATGCCAAGGCTTGGCCGCAGATCAACGAGGGCATCCGCCTGCTCGGCGTCTGCGCCGGCCCCGACGATGTCTTTCTGGCGCTGCGCGGTCTGCGCACGCTGTCGGTGCGATTGGCGCAGCATCATCGCTCCGGGCTCGACATGGCGCGCTGGCTCGCCGCCAGACCCGAGGTCGCGCGCGTGCTGCATCCGGGGCTCGAAACCGACCCCGGCCATGCGATCTGGAAGCGCGACTTCACCGGTGCGTCAGGCCTGTTCAGCATCGTGCTGAAGCCCGCGCCGCAGAAGGCGGTCGACACCATGCTCGATACGCTGAAGCTGTTCGGCATGGGCTTCTCCTGGGGCGGCTTCGAGAGCCTCGTGATCCCCTTCGATTGCGATGCCTATCGCACCGCGACCAAATGGGCACCTGGCGGCCCGACGCTGCGTCTGCACATCGGGCTGGAGAGCGTCGACGACCTCAAGGCCGATCTCGATCGCGGCTTCGCTGCCCTGAAAGCGGCAATGTGAGCCTGCTCGCAAGGCAGCGTGCCTCGGGACACGGCAATCGCGCTCCGGCGGACGCGCAATCGCGCGCCGCGGGAACGCTCCGCTGCCGTAAACGTTAACGCCGATGCGCCAACAAGGAGTTTGATCCGCTGCCGTTTGGCGCTAGCCTCACCAATCGACTCCAATCCGGATACGGAGCATGGGAACGTTGGTTCTGCTCGATCTCATGGGCGGCGTTGCGCTGTTGTTGTGGGGCCTGCACATGGTCCACAGCGGCATTTTGCGTGCCTTCGGTCCCGACCTGCGGCGCCTGCTCGGCAAGGCACTGAGCAACCGCGCAAGCGCCTTCGCCGCCGGTCTCGGACTCACCGCGCTGCTCCAGAGCAGCACGGCGACGGCGCTGATCACCAGCTCGTTCGCGGCCGAGGGCCTCGTCAGCCTCGCCGCTGCGCTCGCCATCATGTTGGGAGCCAATGTCGGCACGACGCTGATCGTGCAGGTGCTGTCCTTCAACATCGCAGCCGTTGCGCCGGTCCTGTTCGTGCTCGGACTCGTCGCCTTCCGCTCAGGCCCGCGCTCGCGGATCAAGGACATCGGCCGCGTCTGCATCGGCCTCGGCCTGATGCTGCTCTCGCTGCACATCCTCCTCGACACGCTGGCGCCGGCAGAGAACGCCCCCGGCGTCCGCGTCGTGATGTCAGCCATCACAAGCGATCCCATTCTGTGCATCGTCATCGCCGCCCTCGTCACCTGGGCGGTGCATTCGAGCGTCGCCAGCGTGCTGTTGATCATGTCGCTGGCTTATTCGCAGTTCATCTCGCCCGATGCGGCGCTGGCGCTGGTGCTGGGGGCCAATCTCGGCAGCGCCATCAATCCCGTGTTCGAGGGTGCCAGGCGTGACGATCCCGCGAGCTATCGCCTACCGGTCGGCAATCTCGTCAACCGCGTGGTCGGGATCGCCGTCGTCCTGCCCTTCCTGAGTGTGATCGCCGAGCACATGCACGCCTGGCAGCCCGACCTCGCCAGGATGACGGCGGCTTTCCACATCGCCTTCAACGTCGGCACGGCCATCGTCTTCATCGGCCTGCTCGACACCATGTCGCGCCTGCTCACCCGCCTTCTGCCGGATCGCGTGCAGGAGGCCGACCCGGCCCGGCCACGCTATCTCGACGAGACCGCGCTGGAGACACCGTCCCTGGCGCTCGCCGACGCCGCCCGCGAGACGCTGCGCATGGGCGATCTCGTCGAGGTGATGCTGCGCAAGGTGATGGCGGCGATGATGACCAGCGACCGTGCGCTGGTCGACCAGGTCTCCAAGATGGACAATCTCGTCGACGGTCTCGACGAGGCCATCAAGCTCTACGTGACCAAGCTCATGCGGGGCAGCCTCGACGAGAGCGAAGGACGCCGCGCGATGGAGATCATCTCCTTCGCCATCAACCTCGAACATATCGGCGACATCATCGACAAGAGTCTGAGTGAGCTCGCCACCAAGAAGATCAAGCGGCGCTTTCAGTTCTCGGCGGAAGGGGCCGACGAGCTCGCCGCCTTCCACAAGCGCACGATGGACTCGCTGCGTATCGCGTTCGGCGTCTTCATGTCGGGCGACGCCAACGAGGCGCGCAAGCTGCTGGTGGAGAAAACTGCGCTGCGCAACACCGAGCTTGCCGCGGTCGAGCGGCATCTCGACCGCCTGCGCGAGGGCCGCCCCGAAACCATCGAAACGACGTCGCTGCATCTGGACGTGCTGCGCGACCTGCGCCGCATCCACTCGCATATCTGCTCGGTCGCCTATCCCGTGCTCGACGCAGCCGGCGAGCCCTACCGCAGGACCGAGGCGGATACAGCCGCCCTGCCCGCGTCGGGCGCGGCATCGGCGCTGCCGCGATAGGATCAGCGATCCAGCGTCTTCGACGCGGTGCCGTGATTCTTCCAGATCAGCATGATGTTGCGAAGATAGATGATGGTCGCGAACATCTGGCCCAGGATGATGATGGGCTCCCGCTTCACGATGCCGTAGATCAGGGTCATCACGCCGCCGCCCATCGAGCAGAACCAGAATGCCATCGGCACCACGCTGTTGCCGGCCCGCTCGCTCGCGATCCACTGCACCAGGAATCGGGCCGTGAAGAAGAGTTGCGCGACCAGGCCGAATGCGAGCCAGAAGTCGAACTTGGCGACGAAGACGTCGTAGAAATAGTTGCTGACCGCCTGGCCGTATTGAATGATCATGCCTTCACCTCAGTCACGTCTGGTGTCGGCTTCTTGCGGCGGATCAGCCACCACACGCCGGCGAGATCCATGATCCCGATCCATAGCCGGTCGAAGAAGCCGTAATTCGACACGCCGGAGTGACGCGGTCGGTCGATCACGTCGACATAGGCGATCTCGTAGCCCTCTCGGCGCACCAGCGCCGGCAGGAAGCGATGCAGCCCGTCGAAATAAGGCAGCATCAGGAAGACGTCGCGCCGGAACGCCTTCAGTCCGCAGCCGGTGTCGCGCGTGCCGTCCTTCAGGATGGCGTTGCGAATGCCGTTCGCCACGCGCGACTGGAACTTCTTGAAACCGGTGTCCTTGCGCCCCACCCGCTGGCCGGCGGCGAGCCCGACGCGCGGGCTTTTCTCGACCGCCGCGATCAGGTCCGGCAGGAAGGCGGGATTGTTCTGGCCGTCGCCGTCGAGCGTCGCCACGATGTCCCCGCGCGCCGCACGCACACCACTGCGCACGGCCGCCGATTGGCCGCCCGACCGCGCATGGCGGAGCTGACGCAGATTGCTCCGCTGCGTCATGATTGCGGCAAGCCGCTCGCCGGTCGCATCGGTGGAGCCGTCGTTGACGTAGATGATCTCATAGGCCCAGCGGCCATCGAGCGCCGCACCGATCTCCGCGATCAGCGGCGCAATATTATCGGCTTCGTTGCGCACGGGAACGACGATGGAAACCGAAGGTTGGGACGTCGACAAAGGAGGCTCGTGGTTGGATTTGGCCTGCGCCTTGGGGAACCGGCGGTCCCGGCAGGCAGCCGCTTTTATGGGGCGGATGCCCCGTGGGCAACCCTTTTGAGGCGGCCTCAGGCCGCTCCCGGAAGAGGCACGATGGTGCCGTCGGCTCGGACGGCAAAGCCGAGCCGTCGGGCCGCGAACCAGTAGCGAACCGCCATGGCCCCGACCATGCCGACCAGGGCGCCGGCCACCACGTCGCTCGGGTGATGCGCGAGCAGCACCAGGCGTGTCAGCAGGATCACGATTGCGTAAGTGAACATGAACACGCGCAGGCGCGGCCACAATGCCGACACGGCAAACGCCAGGGCGAACGCTGCCACTGCGTGTCCCGACGGCAGGCTGGCATAGGCCCCCGTCCCCTCGAACGGTACGAAGTTGAACGGATTGGCCTTGCCGCCGACGAACGGACGTCCGCGGCCGATGAGATATTTCAGGATCTCGGCGACGAACGCCGACACGGCAACAGACAGAAATATGTACTGAAGCCGCGTGCCGAAGCCGAGCAGCAGGGCGCGGCGAGACCCGTGCAACCCTGCCGCAACGAACGCCACAGCCACCAGCGCAGCCCCTAGCACGATCAGCAGATACTCGTCCTTGCCGAAATCGGTGAGGATGCGGATCGGCCACAGGCTTGGTGTGCCGCGCGGCGGCATCAACTCGATCTCGGTCTGATCGAACCCGACCATCAGCACGATGACCAGCGCTGCGCCCGCTACGCTGAGCCAGAGCGAGTGCCGCGCCAGCTTTCGGGCCGCCTCGGCCCGGCGCGAATGCGAGGGCGACCGCACGAGTTGCGCCAGCGCGCCCCAGGACACGACGAGCAATTGCGCGGGATAGCCGGCACGCGGCGCAATGTCGGTCGGCGCCCGCATCCTATTCGGTGCCTTCCGAGCGGAAGATCGAGATCGAGATCGCGCGCCCTTGCGAGAAGTTATAGCCGTCGATGCGCGTGCCGACCTTGTAGCGCAGCCCGATCGCCTCGGCGCGCTGCACGAAGCTGCGCTCCGAGCGCTGCTCGATCAGCGCGAAGCGGCAGCTCCCCTGCCGCAGGAAATCCGCCGCACCAGAGCCGTCGGTGAGCAAGGTCCGGGTGCCGACCAGGAAGACGAGGCTCGGCTCGTGATAGCCGGCCGCAGCCGCCTTCGGTCCGACGCAGGTGACGTTGCGAAGCGCGCGCGCGATCTCGATGCTCGGAAAGAGCGGCGTCAGCGACGGCAGCACGATGCCGTAGACCGTCACCGCCAGCATCAGGGCTGCGACCAGCGCATTGAGCAGCGATCGCTCGGCGCGATTGTTGTCGTAGAGCCACCAGGCGAACAGGCCGAAGATCAGTGAGGCCGCGATGAACGGCCAGGCCACGAAGGCCGGCTGCCGCGTCAGCATCACCGCGCCGACGACTGCGATGATCGAGGCGGCAGCGGGGATCGCGAACCACCAGGCCGAACCGCGCATCAACCAGGAACGCGACAGCACGCGCCGCTCCACCGCGCCTGCGGTGAGGATCGCGATCGCCGGATAGAGCGGCAGCACGTAATGCGGCAGCTTGGTCAGCACCGCCTCGAACACGATCCAGGACGGGATCAGCCAGGCCAGCAGGAACTGCGCGCCGGGCTCGCGCCGCGCCCGCCACACCGCGGGCGCCGCCATCGCCGCAAGCGGCGCGCCCGGCCAGAACGTGATCCAGAACAACGCGAGGTACAGTCCGGGCGGCGCGCCATGGGATTCCTGGGCCCCCAACTTGCTCAGCATGTCGCCGCCGACGGAATCGGCGAAGAAGGTATCGCCCGCGCGCCAGAAGATCGCAACGAACCAGGGCAGCACCAGCACCAGCATCCACATCAGACCCCAGAGCGGCCGCAGCTTCCACAGCCAGGAGGCATCGCGATCCTGGATCGCAAGCACGACGATGGTGAGGCCCGCGAACATCAGGATCAGCGGGCCCTTGATCAGGATGCCGACAGCGAGCGCGGTCCAGAAGATCGCGGGCCAGCTCCAGGGCGGATGCGTCTCGTCCTCGGCGCGCTGCCAGGACAGATAGGCTCGCGCCATCGCGCCCATCGCGGCGACGACGCAGAACAGCAGCATGGCATCGGTCTTCGCCAGCCGCGCCTCGACGCCGAGCAGTACGGACGCGCACATCATCAGCGCCGCCAGCACCGCGGCGCGCCGCGTGACGAAGCCGAGCGCGGCCCAATAGGTCATGAGCACGGCGCCGATCGCGCCCATCAGCGACGGCAGCCGGTAGACCCAGATGCGCAATTCGGCCTTCGGCAGCTTGAGCATCGACGCGGCTTCGACGGTCGCCGATTGCAACCAGTAGATGCCGACCGGCTTCTTGTAGCGGACGTCCTCCTGAAAGCGGATATCGACGTAGTCGCCGCTCTCGACCATCTGCTTGGTGGCCTGGGCAAACCGCGCTTCGTCGCGATCAATCGGCGGGATGGTGAAGAAGCCTGGCAAGAACAGCAGCAGCGCGCACAGCACCAGGAAGCCGACCGCGCGCGCATGGCTGGCCGTGACGATGTCGAACATGCGAACGAGTCCACTGCCCGGATTTACGGGTGATTTCGACTCGCGGGGTGCTCCAAAACGGGGGCTTGGGTAGGTCTCGGCCATTGGTTCCGCTTACGCTGAAACCGCCATCGCCACAACCGCTTGAGGCAGGGTCATTGAATTCGAATGACGACTGTGTCCGCGGCGCCAGTGGCGTCGATCACGGTCACCCGGGCGAAGCCCGGTCCGGGCGGATCGATCAACCGCTGACGCCGGCCGTCGATCTCGCCGAGCGCGGTGCCGTTAACCATGACGGTCATGGGCAGTACGCCGCCGGCGACCTTGACCGGCATGGCTGCGTTCTCCCGGCTGCCCGATCGATCGACATCGATCCGCGAGCCGTTGAGCGGAAACTGAATGTGCAGCGCCTGATCGCTGCCGGTGCGCACCAGTTCCCCAACCGGGCGGAACCGCTTCAGGGGCAGCGGCAGCTTGGTGTTGCCTGCCACCAGGGTTCCCCTGGGCGCCTTCGGCAACGGGGCGAGCGTCTTGCCGGTCCTGGCAAAGGTGTCGAACAGGATCGGCGCGGCAGCGACGCGCCCGATCAGGCCGGGAACCGGGGCGCCGTCGGGGCGGCCGACCCAGACGCCGATGGTCATGCGGCCATCGAAGCCGACCGACCAGGCATCGCGATAGCCGTAGGAGGTCCCGGTCTTGAACGCGATCCGGTTGTGGGCAGCGTTCTCCGGCGGCGGCGTTCCCAACAGCACGTTGCCGACCTGCCAGGCCGCGACCTGATCGAGCAACCGGAGCGGCTCGCGGTCGTCCTGGTCAGTCACGACCTCGCGCAGTGGCTTGGTGGTGCCGAGGCGGGCGAAGCCCGTATAGAGCTGGGCGAGATCCTGGAGCGTCACGCCGACCCCGCCGAGCCCCATGGCGAGTCCTGGCGCCTCGTCCTTGGGCAGAACCAGGTTGCCGCCTGCCTGACGCAGCCGCGATGCCAACCGGCTGGAGCCGACGCGGTCGAGCAGCGCGATGGCCGGCACGTTCAGCGACAATTGCAGCGCCTTCCTCACCGGCACCGTGCCCTGGAAGGTCATGTCGAAATTCTCCGGCGCGTAGGAGCCGAAGCGGATCGGGCGGTCGTCGATCAGGCTGTCGGGATGGACAAAGCCGTCCTCGAAGGCGAGCCCGTAGATGAACGGCTTGAGAGTCGAGCCCGGCGACCGGATCGCGCGGGTCATGTCGACCTGCCCTGCCCGGCTCTCGTCGAAATAATCCGCCGAGCCGACGCGCGCGAGCACGTCGCCGCTTTCGTTGTCGACGACGACAATCCCGACCGAGATGTTCGGCCCGAGCGCAATAGCGCGGTCGCGCGCCAGCGGCTCCAGCACCTTCTGCAAGCTCGCATCGAGCGTCAGCTTGATGACCGGCGTGTTCTTGACCGTCGAAAGCGCGGTATCGGAGGCATGCGGCGCCAGGATCGGCATCGGCTTGCGCAGCTTCGGTACCGGCACAGCCTTGGCCTGGGTTGCGTCCTCAATGCTGACTACGTGCTCCTCGACCATGCGGTCGAGTACGCGGTCGCGCGCCTTGCGCGCCGCGTCCGGATAGCGGTCGAGCCGGCGGGTTTCCGGCGATTGCGGCAACGCGACCAGCAGCGCCGCCTCCGCCAGCGACAGCCGCTTCGGCTCCTTGCCGAGATAGGCGATGGAGGCGGCGCGGATGCCTTCGAGATTGCCGCCGTAAGGCGCGAGCGCGAGATAGAGATCGAGGATCTGCTCCTTGCTCAGCGTCCGCTCCAGCTCCATCGCGCGCACGATCTGCCGCAGCTTCGCATGAAGCGAGCGGTGCCGTCGCGGCTCCATCAGCCGCGCGAGCTGCATGGTGATGGTCGAGCCGCCCGAGACGATGTGGCCGCGCGTTCCGAGCTGCAACGCGGCGCGCCCCAGCGCCAGCGGGTCGAGGCCGTTGTGGGCGTAGAAGCGCTGGTCCTCATAGGCAAACAGGAGTTTCAGGTACGTCGGATCGACGTCGGTCTTGGCGTCGACCGGCAGCCGCCAGCGCCCATCCGCCATGGCATAGGCGCGCAGCAGCTTGCCATGGCGGTCGACGATGGTGGTGGAGACTTGCCGAGCCTTGTCGACCGGGAGAGGACCGAGCGAGTAGACCCAGCCGACGAAACCGATGATGGCGAGGATGAAGGCGAGTGCGACGGCTGAGAGGGCACGAAGGCCCCTGCCCCGCACTCCGTCATGGCCGGGCTTGTCCCGGCCATCCACGCTCTTGCCAGCGGCGCCCAAGTCCGCGGATGCCCGGGACAAGCCCGGGCATGACGACTGAGAATGTGACGCCGCGTCGTTCATACAATCCCGCTTACGTTCGAATCCACCACCTCACTTCGCCGCCCGCACCTCCACGGTTCCCGTGCCGGTCCGCCCATAGCGCGAGGGACTATACATATCCTCGACATAGGCTTGCGGCAGCACATATTTTCCGGGCGAGACCGCGCGCACGACATAGGCGACGGTGAAGACCGATTTGGAATCCGAAGCGCGGTCGACCGCCGCGGTGAACCGGTCGTCGCGGAACTCGGTATCCTCCGGCTCCTCGCCGTCCTCGATCCAGTCCAGCGTGCCGCTGTCGCCCGACGAGACCAGCTTTGGATTGTCGATCTCAAGGCCGGCCGGCAGATAGTCCGACACCATGATGTGGCCGTACTCAGGCTTGGCCTCGGTGATCTTCAGCACCACCGCAAAGCGCTGGTTCTGCTTGACCTTGCTGATATCGGCGGGCTTGCCGTCGAGCGTGTAATAACTGCGCTCGATCTTGAAGCCGTTGGACGCCGCCGGCTCCGGCGTAACCGGCGAACCCGACACCGAGACCACCGCCTGCACCGGCGCATCGCCGGTGTTCGTGATCTTCAGCGGCTTGCCGCTCAGCGTGTCCGCCCTGTAGGTGTGGTAGAGCGCGGTCTTGACCGGCTGGCCGTCCACTTCGATGGAGAGGTTCTCCTTGGCCAATGCCCGCGCCGCCAGCACCAGCCACGCATTCTCCTGCGTGGAGGTGTAGGGCGTCAGTCCGCGCGCTGTCTCGACCCGCGACACTGCCTGCGTCAACGTCGCCTTCGGCGCGTTGCCCTCGCTGGCGAGCGAGACAAGCGCTGCGGCATCGCGGAGCTGCGAGCCGTAATCGGTGCGGCCGAACTCCAGCACCGGCTTGGGCGCGAGGCTGTCGAGCGCGGCACCATACACCCGCTCGGCGCGGTTGCGGTCGCCGACCAGCGCCAGCGCTGCCGCAAGCTGCGACTTCGCAATCGGCGTCGCGAGGTTGTTCAGCTTGGTGTCGGCGAGATAGCGCAGATCACCGATCGGCGCCGCGCCGTTGCGTGCGAGCACGTAGAGGCCATAGGCGAGATCGCGGCCGCCGTCCTTCTCGGGCTCGTCGGCATTGACCACGGAGTTGCGGATGCGATCGAGCGCGTTCTTGAACAGCACGTCCGGCACCACAAAGCCCTTTTCGCGGGCGCGGGTGAGGAAGTCCGTCACGTAAGCATCGAGCCAGGCATCGTCGCCGCCCGCCGACCACAGGCCGAACGAGCCGTTCGAGCCCTGGCGGGCCAGCAGCCGCTCGATCGCGTCGCGGATGCGCTGGTCGACCTCGGTGTCCATCGCGAGATGGGCGCCGGCAGCGAGATCGTTGACATAGAGCAGCGGCATGGCCCGGCTCGTGATCTGCTCCGAGCAGCCATAGGGATAGCGATCCAGCGCTTTGAGGATCGTCGCCGCATCGAGCGCGGTGGACAGGCTGGCCGAGACCGAGACGCTGCCGGTGCCCGGCACGAGATCGGAGAACATGTCCGAGGTCAGCGTCAGGCTCTCGCCTTTCGTGAGGGTGCGGATCGAGCGCCGTGCCAGCACCTGCGTCGCCGCCTTGACGTCGAAGGCATAGTGGCGCGCCAGCGCGAGGCCATTCGGCCCCTTGATGTCGACGTCGAGCGTCGCCTGCCCCGCCGCAGTCGCATCGAGCGCGAGCGAGAACGCGTTGCGCTGCTTGGCGGCGAGCTTCACCGTGGTCGCGGGATTGCCGGTCATCTTCACCGGGCCGCCCGTCTTCACGTTGATGACGTAGTCGCCAGCCTCGCCCTCGACATTGTCGATCTCGAGATTGACCGTGCCGTGGTCGCCATTGAGCAGGAACCGCGGCAGGGTCGTGGTCAGCACCACGGGATCGCGGATCACAACGTCGGTGCTGGCGCGGCCGAGCTTCGTGGCGGTCCACGCCACGGCCATCACGCGCGCGGTGCCGGCGAACTCCGGAACGTCGAAGCTAACCTCCGCAGTGCCGTCAGCAGCGACCGTGACGATGCCCGAATAGAGTGCGAGCGGCTTTTGCGTCGGCGGTGAGCCCTGGAGCTCTCCCGCACCGGCGTCGCCTCCGGACTTGATCTGGCCGCGCGTGCCCGACATCCCGTCGATCAGCTGCCCATAGAGGTCGCGAATCTCTGCACTCAGGCGGCGCTGACCGAGATAGTAATCGTCCGGCGCCGGCGGCTTGTAATTGGTGAGGTTGAGGATGCCGACATCCACCGCGGCGATGACGACCTTGGCGTCCTCGCCCGGATTGAGCCCATCGAGCTTGACCGGGATCTTCAGCGACGAATTCGGCCGGATCAGCGCCGGCGGCGTCAGCTTCACCTGGAGCGTCCGGGCTTGCTTGTCGATGCCGAACCATTTCAGGCCGATCGCCCGGCCCGGCATGCGCTGGGCGGCTGCATCGAGCGGACGGCGCAGTGTCGCCACCACATAGGCGCCCGTGCCCCAGTCCTTGCCGACCGGGAGCTTCACCTGCGCGGTGCCTTCCTTGACGTCGATCGTCTGGGTCGTCAGCAGGCGGTCGCCGAGCACGTTGATGGTCAGCTTGCCGGCGCTACGGACGTTGACCGACACCGTCATGGTGTCACCGGAGGCGTATTGTGGCTTGTCGATCGAGGTCTCCAACAGGTCCGGCGTGTCCGCGCTGCCGTCGGAATACCAGCCGACGTCGAACTGCACCGAGGTCGCCGGGCCGTCGGCGTCGTTGGACTTGACGTCGAGCCTGTAACGGCCGGGCTGGGGGCTGAGCGAGATGCGCGCCGGCTTGTCGGCCGCGATTGTGACGTCACCGTCCGCGACGCGCGAGGTCGACTTGACCGGCTCGTACTCCCAATAATTGTTCTGGCGGTACCACTGGTAGCGCGACTCCATCTTCAGGAGCTCGTAGCGCAGGCCGTCGCGGGGCAGCGTCTTGCCCTCGGGGGAGACGAACACGATTTCGAACTCGGCCTTGTCGCCCTCGGCGACGTTCTTGTCGCCGAACAGGGGCTTGATGCCGATCTGCGCCGCGGCGGGCGCGACCGGCAGCACGATCTTGCGTTCGACCGCGCGGCCACCGGTCTCGACCATGCGGACGAAGATCTGCGCCTCCTGCGGCCGGGTCGAGGCCGGCTGCTTGTCCAGCGTGACCGGAAACGTCGCAACGCCATTGGCGTCCGCCTCGGGCAGGTCCTCGAGCGGCGTGCGCTCGTTCGAGGTGGTCTCCTCGTCATCGACGCCGAACCGATAGCCGGCGAAGCCGGGGCGTTCGCTCGCAGGCGCCACCAGCATGTCGCCTTCGAGCTGGAGGCCCGAGGCCGGCGCGCCATAGAGAAAATGGCCGTCCGCCTTCAGCTCCACTGGAGCATTAGCTTTGATCAGCTTGTCATTGGCAGATAGGTCGAATTCGATCCGGTCGGGAACGTAATCCTCGACCATGAAGGTGGTTTCGCCGACGGACGATCCCTTCGGATCGGTGAAGGCGCGCACCCGCCACGTTCCGGTGGGGACTGCCGAGTTGAGCGGCACGGCCAGCGTGCGGCCGCCGGCGCCCTGGTCGGCCAGCACGGCGCGGCGGAATTCGACGCCGTCGGGACGCTCGATCACCAGCGTCATCGGCCCGCCGGTGACGGCATTGCCCTGGCCGTCGCGCAACAGCGCGGTCAGATAGACGGTCTCGCTGGAGCGGTAGACGCCGCGCTCGGCATAAACGAACGCGTCGGCGCCGGCCGGCACCGCACGCCCCGAAACGCCACGGTCGGACAGATCGAAGGCGGAGGACTTGAGGCTGAGGAAGGCATAGTCGGCCTTCTCGCCGGTGACGGTGAGCATCGCCGGCGACAGCCCACCCTCGCCGCGCGCGAGGCCGGCCTCGAACAGCACGTGTCCGCTGTCGTCGGTCTTGCGGGTGGCCAAAATCTCGTTGTTGCGGGCAACCAGCCGCACCTCGGCCTTGCCGACCGGATCGGTCGAGGCCAGCGAGTTGACGAAGACGTGGATGCCGTCGTTGCCTGAATAAGCGGAGACGCCGAGGTCGGAGACGATGAACCATTGCGTCGCGAGCTGGTACTCGTCGTCCGAGCCCGGGCCCTTGGCCGCGGCGGTCATCACGTAGACGCCGGGCTGGAGCTCGCCCAGCGCCTGGTCCACCGGGAATGCGGTGGTGACGTCCTGGTTCAGCGTCATCGCGGTCGCGAGCTCGCCGGACCAGACCTTGACGCCGCGCTGGTCACCGAGATCGGAGAGCTGGTATGTCGAGAGCGTCCTCTGGAAGTCGCTGTCGACTACCGTGTTGATCAGATTGCGGTCGCCGATCCGGAAGACGTTGATGTTGACTGCGGGCGTGTTGACGCTGACCACGGGAATGCCGCGCTGGCCGGTCCGCGGCAGCACATAGGCGCGGCTGGTGAAGCGCACGAAGGGCTTGCGGTCGCGGACATAGACGTTGAACTCGGCCGATTTCGGCAGGCCCTCCTTCACGGTGGACGGCAGGCCGGCGCGCAGATTGATGTTGTAGCGCTCGCCGTGCTTCAGCCCGTCGACGCAGAGCTGCTTGCCTTCTGCCGACAGCGCCGGCTTGTCCTGACCCGCCAGCGCCAGGAACGGCGCGAAGTCGGTCCGCTTGGCAAGCTCTTCCGAGAACTGGAAGCAGGCCCGCGGGCTCGCCGAATCCGAGTCCACGGTGTAGTCGAGCAGCCGGAAGCCGTGCTCGTCGCGCATCTTCTCATATTGACCGCGGACGTCGGCGACCTCACGCATGTCGAGCGACAGCCGCAATGCATCCAGCGCCGGCCGCCACAATTTTCGTTCGGCCAGCGACTTGCCGAGCACGGCGAGTGCGTCGGCCTCCTCGCCCGGGCTTCCGGCGCGCTGATAGGCGATATAGGCGGCGGTCGAGGCGCGCTCGAGCAGGAAGGTCTGCTCGCTCGAGCTCTTCGGCGAGATCTGGAAGATGACCTTGGCAAGCCGCAGCCAGTTGCCGGCATCGTCCGGCGTGGTGGCCGCGATCTGGCCGAGCACCGACAGCCCGGTGCGGACATCGTTGCGCCGGAAGGCGGCGTCGGCATCCGTGCGCAGCGTCGCGCTGGACTTGGCGACCGGCCCCGCTTCGCTCTTGATCTGGGCCTCCAGCTTGATCGCGGAATCGGCGAGATCGTCGCGTTTGAACGCCTTGTCCGCGGCCTGCGCGGCGGCAAGGCCGAACGCCAGCGTGGCGCAGAGTGTGACGGCGCGAACCAGACCGATCATGATAGACTCCCGGATATCGCAGCGAACGCCGCGTTCAGATGAAATGCGCGGAAAGGTGACGGACTCAAGGCCATGGAACCAGAAGTGCAAAAACGCCGCATTGCGCCATGACAAGCCCAAAGAAGACCGATCAAGCATCGCCGCGCACGCCGCCCTGATGGCGCGGCAACACCTGGCCAGTCGACCGGCGGCCGTGTCCCGGAAGCACTTCAGCGGTCCCGGCGATGTGATCCATCGTCCAGTCCGCTGCCGCCCAACCCGGCACCCTGACACCCCACCGTTCCGCTTTGTCGCGGCTTTGAGGAAAACGGTTCGGTTCAGGCTTGGCGAAACACCAGATTTTTCATATTGGCATGCTAGACGAACGGCCAGCCGTCCAGACCGGCCGGCTCAAGACGGTCCCGTAGCTCAACTGGATAGAGTAGCGGATTTCTACTCCGCGGGTTGCAGGTTCGAGTCCTGCCGGGATCGCCAGCGAAAAGCTTGAGCAATCAAAGACATTTAGCTCGCCGCGCAATAAAATAATACACGTATTGACTAGAACAATTGCGGGGAATTGCCGGCCTTTGCTGGCTTCTGCGGCACCAAAACCCCGGAGAAAACCCCGGAGCGATTTCGCACAGCGAAACGCGCGGCGCGCTGGCATTCCAGCGGAGACCCAGCTACCTCCGCGCGGCGAGGCCGCCCCTTGCTCGGAGCGGTTGCAATGAGTAACAATGCGGCACAATTGCGGCGGGCGCATGGGGAACGGGGCTTGAGGCATCACAGGGGGAAGCAGGCGGCCGTGCAGGTGCTCACGGTCGCCGGGGTTTTGAGCTGGTGGCTCCTGCGCGCATCGCTGCTGCTTTCCGCCCTGAGCCTGGACGCAGCACAGCGCCCGGCCATGCGGTGGCTCAACCAGCTCCTGGCCGTCGACCGGACCGCGGCGAAGCACCAGGTCCTGCGATATCTCAAGGCGCTCGGCGCGACTTGCGGGATCTTCGCAGTGATCGCGAGCGCCGTCGCGGCCGTGATCATTCTGACCGAGCCGGCAAAGCCCTATCCGCGAACAACCCTCTTCGAGAGAAACGGCGGCCCAGGGCCGATCCTGATCGAATTCGGCCCGCAGCCCGACTGACACCAAAGAAAAGCCCGGCGCACCCCGCAGCCGATGCGAAGCGCATCGCCCGCGGCCGGATTGGTGCGCCGGGCTCGCTCGCACCATCCGGCACGAGCCGCAGCGGAAGACCCCGCGATTACGCTAGGTCGCAAGACAGCTCACGATCATGCCTAACCCCCATGTGTGAGTCGCCGCGTCTCGGCCTCGCGCACCCGCTTTACGGTTTCCTCGATCCGGTTGAGCCGCAAGAACGTGCCGGCAAAGCCGAACATGCAGATGATGGTCAGCGTGAGTGTCGCTGCGAGTGTCAAATAAATCATGGCGCAACTCCGTCAATAACGGTGTGCCCGATCTCGCGCGTCACTCGCCTGAAGCCATGACGAACAACTCGACGGTTGCGCCCAGTCACAAGACAGCCCACGGCGAGGCCCGCCGCGGCGTAGATATACAGGAAGGTCATTTGCGGGCTCTCTGCTGCCCACGGCTGGTGCCGGGTGGTTGAAATTCAGCAGCAGAGGTGCTGACCCCCAGTATTCCCGCCACGCCAGGAGCGACCCGGCGCTGCTACTAACGGTTATTTCCGGGGCCACCCGACGTAAGCCGAGAAGACCTCTGCCGCCTTGCCCCGGCCAGATTTCAAGCCGACCGGGACAAGCGGCCCTATAGCATATGCCTGACACCGATGAGAGTGCGAAGTTCGTAGGAATACGGGAAAAAGCTGACGCAAAAGCCCGGCGCACCCCGCGGCCGATGCAACGCGCATCGCCCGCGGCCGGATTGGTGCGCCGGGCTCGAGGCCGCCGGTCCGGGGGACAACCGGAACAGGGCGGCCACATTCGTCCGGGAGGCGAACGCGGACGAATTCAGGGAACGGGATCGACACGCACCTGGCCGAGGCCGCCGATGCCGAGCGCATCGGCGCCGGCGCGGCCGAGATCGACACAGCGACCAGGCACGAACGGCCCGCGATCGGTCACCACGGCGCGGATCGAGCGGCCGCTCGCCAGGCTCGTGATCTCGAGCACCGTGCCGAAGCGATGGGACTTGTGCGCGACCGTGTAGGGATCGTCGGCCCGGCCGCTGGCGCCGGCATAGGTGTTGAAGATCGAGCCGTCGGCAGCGCGGCGGCCGTGATAGCCGTCGCCGATACCGTACTGCGAAGCGATGCAGGTCTCGGCGCGCGCAGGCGCGACGCAGGCGATCGCCAGCGCCGCCAGGACAAGGCGGAATTTCATTTGTGATGCTTCCCAGGGACGGAGGAATTCAGCGCGCCTTAGGCGCGGCCGGCTCTTTGCGCAGGATCGACTTGATCTCGCTGATGCCGTCCTGCACGGCCTCCAGACGGGTTTCGACCTTTGTCAGACGGTCGCCCTGCGGAGCGGCCAGCTCGACCTTGCGCTCCAGGGCGCTGAGGCGCTCGGCCGCCGTGGCGCCCCACCAGATGACGCCGCCTGTCTGCAGAAGGATGGCCATGATGATCGCCACCGGCACCTTGCGGTCGAGGTGCCAGGAGGCATCCGATGTATCGATCACGACCGGAGGGCGCTTGCGTACCATCGGCTATTTTCCCCATCCGCAAAGCCGCTTGCCGGCAGCGTTGATCAGGTCGGCGCGATCCTTGGTCGCCTCGGTATCATTGCGCGACCATCGCACCGGGCCACCCTGCCGGTTCATCACGTCGCAGAAGGACGCCGCATTCTTGACGCCCTCCTGTTCCCGGCACTCGAACTCGAGCAGGCCGCCGAGGGTCGGCCGGCAAACCGTGGTCGCCGCCTGCGCCGGCGGCGCAAGCAGCAGCAAGGCGAGCATCAGAAACGGCACAAGCATCAATCCCTCCGGAATTCGGTATCGCGGCCGGCGTCGCTGTTCGGATGCGCGGACTGCCTCGCCTTCGCATCCGCGACCGCAGCGTCGGACTGCGCGAGCTGCTCGCTCGCCGCCTTGAGCCCGTCGGCGACAGCCTGGTCGTAGCCGACGCCCTGGTTGGCCCTGGCATCGGCAGCCGACTTGACCTGCTGGACCAGCTGCAGAACCAGCGGCAGCGCCTTGAGCGCTGCCACCAGGAACGTCCACCATGACGCGCTGATCATTGAACCGGCGGTTGCTGTTTGGTGAGGCCGGCGAAGCCGTCGCGAATGACGTTGATGATCATCTTGGCAGTGCCGAGGCCCGCAACGATTTTGCCGGCGAGGATCGGGTCAAGCCCGAGGCCGACGAAATCGAAGCCCGCAAGGCCGGCGACAACGATCATGAGGATGTTGAGGATGTTGTGGATCAGGTTTGTATTCACGTTCTCGTCTCCAGTTGGAATGCGCGGGAGCCGCCCGCGCGACGGTCATCAGGAGCGGAACATCCGCTCCATGAACTTGCGCAAGGCCTCGAGGCCGGGACCGAGCAGGAGCGCGATCACGATCAGCACCACCACGGCCCACATGACGAACTCGCCCATGGCGTCAGCCCAGCGTGACGTAACGCGCCGAGACGAAGTCGCCGCCGTCGACACTGGCGATCCTGTACCAGCGCGTGGTGCCGTTCATGGCCTCGCCGATGATGTCGATCGCCGCGCCACGGTTGAGCCGACGCGTCTCCGGCGACTTCGCGCTCGGCTCGTCGCGCACGCTGAGGAAATCGCCCGCGGCGACGTCGACGGTGCCCTTGCGTTTGATCGCGACGACCGCCGGCGGCGGATCGTCGTCATCGTGCGAGGCCGCGCCCGCAAGCTGCGCCATCTTCGCCTTGACCAGCGCGATCATCGCCGCCTTGTCGACGCGGCGGCCGGGACATGTCTTGGTGGTCTTGGGATCGTCGCGATGGAAGTGCAGACCGCGCAAGTTGAAGACATACGGGTCGGGACTGATGCCGAGCGCAACGTGCAGGCAGGCCAGGCCCTCGGCGTAGCGGCTCGCCAGATCCGGGGTAAAGGCCTCGCTGTCGAAATCGCCGACGCACTCGACGCCCCACGAATTTGCGTTGAAGGAGACCGCATGCACGCCGCGCTTTTCCGGCAGCGACAGCACGCAGAAATTGTCCGGGGTGAAGAAGAAGTGCGGCCCCGCGCTCCAAGGGCCGCCCTTGGGGCCGCCGTTCGATTCCGGCGTGCCGTACCAGCTGGCAAGATTCTTCATCCACTGCGCATCCGTGATCGGCACCTTGCGATTGCCGTGGGCATAGGTCCGCCAGGTCGCCAGCGACGGGCCGCCGGTGTGGTGCATGGTGACGAAGCGCGGCGTCCATGCCTTGAACTGGATGGTGTCGAGATAGCCGAGAAACTCCGCGGCCGTGGGGAAGCATTTCCCGACGAAGGGAATGGTGGTCATGGTCTTGCGCTCCGATGGGTTGAGAGGGTCGCGGGGTTGCCTCAGTGCACCGACAGCGACAGGCCGTAGACCGGCACCACCTTGTCGTTCAAAGACTTGACGCGCGCGGCAAAGGAGGTGCCGGCGGTGCAGGCGGTATCGGCCGTCTCGGCGACGGTGCGGCCGCCCTGCCCGTGGGTCGACACGGACGACAGCGATGCGGCGCTCCAGTTGGTGCCGCCGTTGCAGGTCACCTCGACGGTCAGATCCGTGTTGAGGGTCGGCGTCGCCGTGGCATCGAACTCCAGCAGTGCCCGCGCATTCGAGACGCTTGCATCTGCGGTTAGCGCCGTGCTGACCAGCACCATGTTGCTGAAGACCGAGAACGACAGCTCGCCGAGCCAGGCATTGCCGCCCGTCGTTCCGGATACGTAGACAATCCGCCAGTAGCGATGCGCGCCTGCGCTGCTGAAGGTCTGGGTCACGGCCTGCGAGGTGCCGGAGGGCACAACGATGGTGCTCGCCGTCGTGAAGCCTGATGTCAGGCCCGTATCGCTGTACTGAATATTGAAGGTGATCGTGGCGCTGAAGCCGCTCGACGAGGCCGTGATCACCCGGACGCGCGTGATGTCCTTTGCGCTGCCGAAATCATAAGCCGCCTGCGTCGACGACGTGAGGCCGGACGGATCTGCGGCAGGCGTGGCGTCGTTGTTATCGTAGAGCTGAGCCTGAGCCGCGCCACTGGTCGCCAGGGTAAAACTGGTGTTGACTGCGGACGGAGCCTGCACGGCATAGCCAGACGCCGCGACGCTACCCGTGCCGGTGTTGAGCGTATAGCCGGACGAACTCCCGGCTGCGATGCCGTCCGACCCCTTGAACCCATCGGCAAAGACATTGAGCCCCCGGCGATAGCCGGCCAGCGCCTTGGCCTGGTAGATGCGGTCGAGCAAGCCGTTGCGACGGTACTCGTCCGCGATCGACACGGTGCCGGAGGTCGTAATCGGGCCGCCGCTGGTCGTGATCCCGTCGGTGCTGACCTGCGTCACCGTCCCGCTCCCGCCGCCGCCGGCGCCCGATCCCGTCGTATTGCGCCAGCGCGAGGCGGTGCCGTCGTACTTGAGATGCGCCGCCGCCTTGGAAGCGAGAATGAAATCGGCGCCGAGGTCGAAGCGATTGGCCGCGGTCGACGACGTGCTGTCATCCTTCAGCGTGATCGCGAACGAGCCGTTGTTGAACAGGAACAGGTCGCAGCCGGCGACGCCGCCGGCGATGCCCGTGACGTCACGCGCCGCATCGGCATTGACGATCAGCGTCGAGCTGCTGGCGCACACGACCGACGATGGATTGTAGTCGTTCTGATTGGACGTGATCTGCGCCGGCGTCGATTGCGTCGAGTCCTTGCGCGCGCCGGAGAAGTTAAAAACCCCGCCGATCGTCGGACTGGTGCCGAAGACCAGTGCCCCGCTTCCGGTTTCATCCGTTACCGCAGCGGCCACATTCGCAGACGAAGGCGTCGCCAGCGCCGTCGCCACACCAGCCCCGAGTCCGCTGATGCCGGTCCCAACTGGCAGCCCGATCGCATTGGTCAACGTGGCCGAGCTCGGTGTGCCAAGCGCCGGCGTGACCAGGGTCGGCGACGTCGCGCGAACCACCGCGCCGGTGCCGGTGTTGGCGGTTGCAGCCAGGCCGTTGATCGAGAAGCTGTTGCCCGCGCCGGCGGTATCGAAGGTCTTGTTCGTCAGCGTGTCGGTCGTGGCGCGGCCGACATAGGTGTCGGTGCCCTGAAAGGTGATCGTGGTCGCGTCGGTGCCCGCAAGGGTCAGGCTGTTGCTGAAGGTCAGGGCCTTACCCGCAGCCCCGGTCAGCGTGTAGGTGCCGGCGGTGAAGGTGTTTCCGTTGATGCTGGTCGCCGTCGCCGCGCCGAGCGTCGGCGTCACCAGGGTCGGCGACGTCGCGCGGACGACGGCTCCGGTTCCGGTGTTCGCGGTTGCAGCCAGGCCGTTGATCGACAAGCTGTTGCCCGTGCCGGCGGTGTCGAAGGTCTTGTTCGTGAAGGTGTCGACCGTGGCCTTGCCCACCAGCGTATCGGTCGCCGCCGGCAGCGTCAGCGTGCCGGACGCCACGGCCGATGCGTCGAGCACCGTGCTGCCCGACGTGCTGCCCGCGATCTTCAGCCGCCCGACGGCGCCGGTCGAGCCGAAGGTCTTGACGCCCGTGACGGTCTCGGCGTTGCCGAGCGTCATCGCCGTACCCGACGCCGCCGGCCCGGTCAGGGTGACGCCATCTGGGAGAGTCAATGTCGCGCCCGTGGCCGGTGCGGTGATGGCGATCTTGTTGATGGAGGTGGCCGTCGCCACGCCCAGCGACGGCGTCGTCAGGACCGGGCTCGTCAACGTCTTGTTCGTCAGCGTGTCGGTCGTGGCGCGGCCGACATAGGTGTCGGTGCCCTGAAAGGTGATCGTGGTCGCGTCGGTGCCCGCAAGGGTCAGGCTGTTGCTGAAGGTCAAGGCCTTGCCCGCAGCTCCGGTCAGCGTGTAGGTGCCGGCGGTGAAGGTGTTTCCGTTGATGCTGGTCGCCGTCGCCGCGCCGAGCGTCGGCGTCACCAGGGTCGGCGACGTCGCGCGGACGACGGCTCCGGTTCCGGTGTTCGCGGTTGCAGCCAGGCCGTTGATCGAGAAGCTGTTGCCCGTGCCGGCGGTGTCGAAGGTCTTGTTCGTGAAGGTGTCGACCGTGGCCTTGCCCACCAGCGTATCGGTCGCCGCCGGCAGCGTCAGCGTGCCGGACGCCACGGCCGATGCGTCGAGCACCGTGCTGCCCGACGTGCTGCCCGCGATCTTCAGCCGCCCGACGGCGCCGGTCGAGCCGAAGGTCTTGACGCCCGTGACGGTCTCGGCGTTGCCGAGCGTCATCGCCGTACCCGACGCCGCCGGCCCGGTCAGGGTGACGCCATCGGGGAGAGTCAATGTCGCGCCCGTGGCCGGTGCGGTGATGGCGACCTTGTTGATGGAGGTGGCCGTCGCCACACCCAGCGACGGCGTCGTCAGGACCGGGCTCGTCAACGTCTTGTTCGTCAGCGTGTCGGTCGTGGCACGGCCCACGAGCGTATCCGTCGCCGCCGGCAACGTGAGCGTTCCCGATGCGGCCGCACTTGCATTGAGGGTCGTTGCACCCGAGGACGAACCGGCGAGCAACAGGGTTGAGCTGTTGAAGGTCTTGGCCGCCGTGAACGTCTGGATTGCCGCCAGGGTCGCGATCGTATCGCTGGCATTCGGCAGCGCGTACGTCTTGATCGACGCAGCAGGCCCGGAGAACTGCATAAAGGCGTTGTTCGTGCCGCCCTTGGCGCCGGAGAGCGGTGAGGTGCCGGGGTTGCTCTGCGCCAGAGCCGGCGTCCACAGGAGCGCAAGCGCCAGCGCGATGATGCCGCGAAGCTTCATGTCGGTATTTCCTAGCTTTGGAAGATTGAGAGCCGAAAGATCAGACCCAGCCGGTGCCGTCATCGAGCGGCAGCAGCTCGATCGAGCCGCCACTGGAATCGATGACGTACTTGGCCTGCCCCATGATGGTATCGGTCCCCATGGTGTGGACCCCGGATTGCGAGCCGCTGGTGTTGATCGCCGCACCGCCAGGCGTCTCCGACACGGTGAAGGTGTCGGCCGTCGGCACGGTCTTGACGTAATACTGCACGTCGGCCGCCAGGCCGGTCGGCAGCGCCCCGGTCGTCTCGAAGCTGATGGGATTGTCGACGGCGCGGCCGTGGGCGGCCTTGGTGAAGACGGCAGGCGCGGCGATCGTCACCGTGACAGTGCTCGGCCGCGACGGCACAATGGTGATGTTGTTGGTCGCCGCGTCGTATTTGCGGTCGACCGTTCGCCGCTTTTTCGTCGACGAGGCCGAGAGCGGATAGACGACCCGCGTCGCCTCCCCGACCGTCTTGTTGATCAGGATCACATCGGCGTCGTCGTCAGCGACGATTACAGTGCCAGGATCGACCACCTCGCGCTCGGTGGTTCCAGTCACCACAGTGTCAGAGCCTTGCGCCAAGCCGATGCCGACATAGCGCAGCGTCTTGCTGTCGGCCCCGTTCACGACCTCGATCTGATAGTAGCCGCCCGCGGCAAAGAAGCCGAAATCCCCGCTGGCATCCGTGGCGATCGGATTGCCCGCCGGCGTGGCGCCCTCGCGATCCGCATAAAGCGGCGCCAGGGGCAGCCCCGGAATTTCGACACGCACGGTCACGGTCGCGCCCGCAACCACGTTGCCCTCGTGGTCGGTGACGGTGCGGTCGAAGCGAGCCAGCGTCATGCATTTCCCCTTTCTTTTCTCATTCGACCTGCGTGCCGCGGATATCGCCGGCGCCGAGCGTCAGGCTGATGTAGCTGATGCCGTTGATGGCAGCGCCGGCCAGGCCACCAGCACCAGGTGAATAATTGTGAGGGCCATCACCATAGTGCCCCACTGCTCCCGGCAGACCCGGCCCACCGCCATTGCCGCCGGCGCCGCCGATGTGTCCAACTCCGCCGCTGCCGCCGGCGGTCGCGGTCCCCGATGCGCCGCCACTGGCTGCGGTGCCGCTGGTCGAATTTCCACCATCACCGGGATAGGTGCCAGCACCGCCACCGCCGCCACCAGCACCTGAGCCATTGTAGATCGGCGATGGCAGGCCACCGCCGCCTGCGCCGCCGCCACCACCCCAGATCTGGCCGCCGCTGGAGATGTCGAGATTGATCGCATGGCGCGTGAACAGCGCGGTGCCGCCCTGCACGCCAGGCTCGCCATTCGGCTCCGCATAGGTGCCTCCGCGCCCGCCGCGCCCGCCGGCGCCCTGCACGCGCCCCCTGACAATCAGAACGACGGTGACCCCGGCCGGCCAGGCGCCGACATCAAAAGCCGCCAGATAGACCGACGTCGATCCGATCGTGACGCCGGCATTGACGATGCAATTGACCACATCGCCTGCCTGCGCCGGCGGATAGATCGAATCGTGCGAGGTCCGAAGGTTCACGTTGAAATTGTTGGCATCGAAGATGACGTAGCGCGTGCCAGTGTCGACGGCCGGCGCGGTCCACAGCATCTCCTCGGCTTCGATCACAAACATATCCGGCCCAGGATTGAGCCGCGTCACCTGGATCGGAACGTCGCTTTCCGCTCCCGTGGCGTCCTGCACGCATTGAGCCTCGACGCGATAGCCGACACCGAGTTGCGCATCCGTTGCGGCGCGACGCTGCAGCTTGAGCTGCACCTGGCGCGGCGCATCGCGATAGCGGCCGAGCAGCACGGAGCCGAGGCGATCGGCAACAGAGCGCCCGGCCTGCGGAATCCAGCGCGACAGGATGGTCTTGATCGAGGCCGCGCCGTAGTCGGCCTCCGCATCCTCATCGACCGTAAGCGAAGTCGAGCGGTAGTTGTCGAGGTTCGACAGCGGCTTGGTCGGGTCGATCCGACCGAAATAGACCTGCACGCGCGACACCCGCTTGGATTCCTGCTCCTTGATGGCAAGCGACTTCTCGATGGTGTTGTCGGGAGTGAAGGTGTTCGCGTCGGTCGGCACGGCGCGCAGCACCTGCAAGCGCAGAAGATCCGCCTGCGCGTCATGCCACACTGCGAGCGCCGCCTGCTCGATCAGCTCGGCACAGAGCGTGGCAACCGAGGTCGGCTCGCAGATTGTCGCCGTATAGACGTTCCCGAGGTGCGTTGACGTCTCGTCCTGCCAAACCGGCAAAGGAATATGGCTTGCATCGATCCCGGCCGCATTGATCAGAAGATCGGCCAGGATGTCGGCAGCGTCCATCGACGCGAAGTGCTTGACGACCTGGACCCGGTCCTGCGCGCGATGCGTCGCCGCGGTGGTTCCAAGCGCGCCGCGCGCGCTGAATGTCAGCGTGTCGCCGACACGGGTGAACTGCACGATCTCATTGCCACCGATGCAGAGATAGTCTGTTCCGCCCGTTGGGTATTCGGCATCACCAATGCCGGACGGCAGCAGCGTCGCCGTGGTTGCAGACGCCGATATGTCGTTTGCCAGAAAGCCGTTCGAGAGCTGCGGGCACTGCGCCCGGTCGCCATCCGCGAGCTTCAGCAGATCCTTGGCGACGATGGTGAACTTGCCGTCAGGGGTCGGACCGTTGAAGCTTTCGATGATGTAATTCCAGGTCTCCATGTCGGCCAGCGCCTCGCCGACCACCCCATTGATCCAGCGCAAGGCCCGGCCGCGCAGGAACGGCTGGCGCGCGCGAAACTTGCCCCAATAGGTGCCTTGCGAATACGGATCATAGCCGCGCTCTTTCCGGTATTTGTCGTAACCCTGCCCGGTGTCGGAATGACGATGGTCCTGGAAGGTCACCGTCAGAGAGGCGCGCTGGCCGAGATCCGTGCCGAGCGAGACCGTCGCCGGCGAGAAGTCCACCGACACGATCGACGGAATGCAGTCGATCTCGCGCGGCAGATAGTCGGCCGGCTTGGCAAAGCGCAGCGTCACCTCGGACTCGGTGAAATTGGCGCGATCCTGGCAGGTCTTGATCGAGTTGAAGCACTTCGCGGACCCTGTCGCAGGGATCGACGCCGTGCACGGCGCGACGCCATACGTCAGCGCGCAGAACGGAATGTCGATCTCGATATAGGTCACGGCCTGCGTCATCAGACGATCCCGCTCACCTTGAGATCGAACGCGATGCGGTTGGACGGGCCGACCGGCACCGGCATCGGGTCATCGATCGTCCAGCAATAGCCGATCTCGTAAGGGTAGCTTTCTGGCCGCCAGCCGAAGAAGAACGGCGTCTCGGCCGCAACGGCGAGAAATTCATCACCGCCGTGGTCGCGATACCAGGCTGGCGAGAGCAGCGAGAGCGGGATCGTGGTCTCGCGCCAGGCCCCTAACACGATGCGTCCGAGGAAATTGCCACGCTCGCTGCGGCCGTTCTGCACGTTGATCTTGCGCGCCTGCGCCAGCGGCGTGTGGCCGACATAGATCTTGCGCTCGAGCACAAGCAGCTTGCCGACGTAGACCACAGCCGCGCGCGGCAGCTTCCCGGTGCCGGCATCCATCCGGATGACGACCTCGGCCAGCGACTGCGCCGTGAAGCGGAACAACGCCGGGCTGTCGTCGGCAAGCAGCACCTCCTGCACCAGCACGTTGCCGTCGCCGTCCTCGATCCGGACCGGGATCTGCGCGCTGCCGAAATTGTGCCGGGCGATGCCGACATAGTCGATCTCGTCGACATAGCCGGTGGTGACAGTGAGATATTGCAGGCCGTCGGCATCCGACCGCCACTCCTCGTGCGTCGCCGGGTTGGCAAGGTTCGTCGCCGGGAAGTCCGGGTCCTCATTGTCAGCGACGATGTTCGCCGTGGTCACAATGTTGTGCCAGCCGATCACGGGATGATCGAGCGTGACCGGAAACTCCGGCGTGGAGTCGGTGAGGACGAAGTTTTGCGAGATGACGAGCGACATCAGGCCGGCACCACGTTAAGGCGGTAGCCATCGGCCACCATATCGTTGAGCCCGTCGATCAGGCTACGAAGCGCATCACGCGTTGTCGCAATCGGAACAGCCACATTGACGATAGCGGGGGAGCCACCGTTACCCTGACGTTGACCAAGCCCACCACCGCGGTTCGGAGTGATGTCGATTTGCTCGCCCGGCTCAACCATGGCCTGGAACAGCCGACTATCGCCGCCGCCGACGCCGCCCGGAACGGTCATCGACAGACCATCCTTGAAACCCGTCGGCACCGACTGACTCTTGATTTGCGCAACGAGCGTGGCGCCTTTGGCGAGCACGGCGGCCACGGCAGCGATATTGGCCGGGAACGGCAGCTCGAGCGCCTTGGCGGCGCCGGTAAACATAGAGATGGTCGCCTGGATGGCGCCGAAGATCTGAGCTGCCTTCGCCATGCCCGCGCTTTCCTCGCCGAACGAGGCGGCGATGGTGGCGAAGCTGCCGGCCATCGAGGCGCCGGCGATATTCCAGGCTGCGCCGGACCGCTCGGCGGCGCCCTGCATGGCCTGCTCATACGTCCCAGCGCTGATCTTGCCGGCATCAAACAGCGACTGGATCTTGGTCAACTCCTGCGCATAGAGCTGCGTCGGCGTAAGATTTTGCTGCGCCAACTGGAGCCCGGCCAGCGTCAGAGCGTAATCGGACGTCTTCTGCTTCAGAAGATCGAGCTGCGCCTGCTGCGCGACCGTGATTGTGGTGTGGTTGGCGGTCGCGATCGACAGCGCCTGCAGCTGGATCTTGGTCGCCTCCATGGCGCCTGGCAGCATGCCAAATGTCTGGATCTGCGCGGACTGTGACTGCAGGGACTTGTTCTGAGAGTCGATAAAGCTGTCGACTGCGTTCTTGCCGCCGAGCGTCGAGAAGTTGAAATCCTTCTGAGCCTTCGACGCCTTATCCGTCGATGCCGCCGCGGCATCGGCACCCGCCTGCTGACCCTTCCACAGCCGATCGATGATGCCGAAGGTCGCGGTCGCGGTCTCGCCGACGCCGGTGACGCCGCCCTTGACCGCATCGAATGCCGCCGTGAATTCGCCTTTCAAGACGAGCGACATCGCCGAGGACACCGTCGAGATATAGTCGGCGAGCGACTTGAACACGGCGCCAACGATCACACCGCCCGACACCAGCGCCTTCATCGCCGTCGACACGCCGGTCAGGGCGGCACTCAGGAAGCCGGAATTCTTGGCGCTTTCGACCAGCGCATTGGTGATCGCAACCATGGACGGCAGAACCTGCGCGGTCGATTGCGCGATCAAGCCTTTCCAGACGGCATGCAGGCGAGTCAGGTTGTCGTTAAAGTCTTCCGCCGCCTTGCCGGTCGGGCCATCGACGATCAGGCCGAACCGCGCGGCCTCGTCGCTCATCTCCTTGAGACCGTCGCGGCCACCATTGAGCAGAGGGATCAGATCGGCACCCGTCTTGCCGAAGATCGCCATAGCCGCCGCGGTCTTGCCGGAACCATCCTTCAATCCCTCGAACCTGTCGGCGACGTCGCCAAGCACCACATCGGAGGATTTCAGCTGGCCATTGGAATCAAGAACGGAGATGCCGAGAGCACGAAAGGCGTTGGCGGCATCGCCGGTCGGCTTCGCCGCGGCGTCGACCAGGTTCTTTGACAGCTTCGCCGCCGACTTGCTGAGAGCCTCGAACGACACGTCCGACAGCTCGCCGGCATAGGCCAGCGCCGACAATTGCTCGATCGGAACGCCAAGTTTCGCCGACGCCTTGGACAGCTTGTCCATGTCGTCGATCGTGCTTTTCATGGCAACGCCGATCGCCACGCCGGCAGCGGCGACGGCCGCAGCCGCCGCAGCCATGCCGGCTGCGACCGTCGTGCCGAACGCAGCCAGCCCGACCCGCGAGTCCTTGAGACCCTTGTCGAGCCCGGCCGTGTCCGCGCCGAGGATCACCCTGAGTGCTCCGATGACGGAAGCGCTAGCCATGCTAGTTTTTCCTCATAACCTTTGCCGCCTCAGCAATGGCGCCGAAGACGGCCCATTGCTGCTCGGCGGTTTGCCGCGGTCGCGACGCCTGGCCCTCGCGCGCCAGGAGCTTCTTGAAGCTTGGCCGTTTCTGCCGAGGCAGGAACGCGATCTGCCAGGCGAGCAGCATCCGTTCATTGTGCTCGCGGCGCTGGCGCATCCGGGCCGCCTCGAACGTCAGCTCGAGCGTCCTTGGCGTTTGGTCCCAGAAGGACTCGTGCGTATAGCCGAGCGCAAGCCAGTCCGTGATCAGGCGGTCCCAGTCCCACTCCGGCGCCGCCGCCGCGGAGGGCGCGCCGTGCCCTTGGCAGCCTCCGGCGGGTTGGCGATGCCGAACGCCTTCAGCAGCAGCATGGAGACTTCCTCGGACCCCACCTCGTCGATCAGGTCGCCGACCTCCTCCTCCGTCAGCTTGTGATGCTGATAAAGGCCGGCCCACATGATGATGATGGCGTCGCGCTCGCGCCACTCCTCCTCCGGACGCTTCATCAGCGACGTCCAGGAGACCCCGGTCTTACCTTCGACGAGCGCCCTTGCATTCGTGCCAAGGCGCATCGTGAAGGTCTTGCCGAGCGCCTCGAACGACACCTCGCCCTTTTGGGGATTTGCCATGCTCGCTCCCCTTAAGCCGCCGTCACGGCGGCGCTGGTCGCGGTCGCGCTGCCCGCCGAGTTGACGCCGGTGACCGCAACCGTGATGGCGTCACCGCTGTCGCCGACGGTGATGACATAGGTCTTGCTGGTGGCACCGGCGATGTTCACTCCGGCATTCTTCCACTGATAGGCGAACGAGGTCGGCTCGTCATTCCAGACGCCTTCATAGGCGGTCAGCGTCGCGCCCTCGGTGAGCGCACCCGAGATCGCGGGGAGCACATCGTTGCTCGGCGCGGTCGCCGCGTGGCGCTCCGGCACGCCCGTGACCTTCCAGGTCACGGACATCACCATCTTGTCGTCGATCGGAGTGTCCGGTTCCATGGCGGTGATGAAGGCATTGTAATCGACATACGCGCCGCTCGGAAACACGTTGCGGCACTCCTGCGTGGTGCGCAGGAACGAATAGAGCTGCGCCTCCGCAGCGCCGGTCGGTACGTAGTGGATGTCGGCCGAGACCTCGCCGGCATCGGCAAGACCGGGAATGAACTCGCGCGTTCCGTCCGGGCTTTGCTCGTGACTCGCATCGATCGAGTCTACCGACATGCCAGGAGGCGTCACGTTGGCCTGCTCGCCGATCGTTGTGTAGACGCCCGCAATCTTCACCTTGAAAAGCGAGCCGTAACCAATGCCTGCAACCGTCATGTCAGTCTCTCCTTCGGTTTTCCAAAATACGAATTTCCATCAGGCCACCGCAGTCGGCGCGCCCTCGACGGTCCGGTAGGTGACGAGATACTCGACACGCACCCCGCCGATGTGACGATCGCCGTCGGCTTCCGCCACCATCTCGGTCGCAGTGAGCTGGACGTTCTGAGCCAGGCCGCCGAGGAAAACGGCGGTGCCGTAGTTGATCAGCGCCGCGATGCCGGCCTCGATTTCTGCGGTGATTTGGTCGAGCAGATCATCCGGAGGGGTGGCCGTCGAAACCCGGCCCTCGACATGCAATGTGCAGCGCCGCTCGATCTTCGGCGGGCGGCCGAGCACGGCGCGCTGCGATGTCTCTGCACGCGTGTACACCAGCAGCGTCGGATCGTGACCGGGCTTGAGCGGCCGCGTGCGGCCGGCATAGACACGCTCTGCCGTCGACGGCAGTCCGGTCAGCCCGGCCACGATGGCGTCGCGGATCTGCTTTCGCACATGGTCAGGCATCACGCCGCCCTTTTCAGTTTGGAGCCGACGAAGCGGTCCCAGCCCTCGCGCGCGCGCGGCACCAGCTTTTGCTGGAACACGGCCTGCGCGCGCTCATAGAACGGAAACCGCTTCTGATAGCGCGGCGGCTTCACGAACATGATCACCGGGACCATCTCGCGCAGATCCGCACGGTAATAGATGCCTGGCGCCACGTTGCGACCGGCCCGGCCGCCTGCGCCAGGCCGCAGCACGAAATAGCGGCCGACGTTCTTCTTTTTCGCACGCGCCCGCGATTTCGCGGTCTGGTTGGCCTTGTAGCCGGAGGACTGCTCGGCGGCGCCGAGCTGCGACAAAATGCGCGTGATGGTGCCGCCCGAAATATTCCCCGAGGAATCCAGTTTCGCGCCACTGCCGGGAACGGCGAATTCGCTCTGCGCCATGATCCCGGAACGGATCAGCGCCCGCTCGAACGATTTGTGGACGCGCGCACCGCCCTCGACCTGCGGGCCGAGATAGCGCCAGGCCGGCACAGAGCCGAAGCCGTCCTTGAAGTAGACCTCGGCGACGAGATCCGTCTTCGTCGCCGGCTTCACATACAGCGCATTGAGCGTGAAGCGGGTCGGGCGATCGAACACCGCTTTCATGGTGTCGACCTCCTCGGCCTTGATGTCCTGCGCCGTCTTGGTCAGCGCATAGGCCGTGACGATCGGTGCGTCTCGCTCGGCAAGATTGCGCAGCGCCTTGATCACATCCGACGTTTCGACCCGGTAGCGGACAGCGACCATCAGGAGGATGCCCCCAACCGCAGCAGCGCCATGCCCTGCCCGTCCGGCTCGATCGCGACCACCTCGAAGCTGCCCACGCCGGCAACGGCCAGCCGATCGCCGGCATCGCCATCCGCGGCCGCCGGCAGGTCCACCTCCCGGCAGAAGAAGGTCGGGCGCGCGTCGATCGAGGCCACCTGGTTGAGCTCGGTGCTGATCGACGGGCGATCGAAGATCCCCGCGAACGGATTGCTGGCGACGCCGCCGGCCGGCGTGTAGACGCCCTCCGCGCCGAATTCATCGGCATTGAGGAACACGGCGAGGTCGGCGGCGGTCTCGATCGGCATGGCGGCGGACTACTTCGCGGCGTCGAGCGAGGCGATATAGGCCTCGACGGTCGGGAATTGCGTGCGCAGATCCTCCGACGCGGCATAGGCCTTGCCGGCCTCGGTGACGAACTTCTCGCGCGCACGCAGCTTCGCCTGCTCAGCCGCCGCCGCATCGCGCACCCTGGCCTGCTCGACAGCGGCGGCGCGCGCAGCCTCGCGCTTCGCGTCGTCATCGGCGCGCAGATCGATCACGTGATCGCGCGCATGCTTCGGAATTTCCTTGAGTCCGATGATCTCGCCGGACTTGAAGGTCAACACCTGCAACGCCTCGACCAGCGTCGCGTCCTTCGCCATGGTCTTGATGACGCGCACCGCATGCTTGCGGGCCGCGAGCTGATCCGGCTGGAGCACGAGCTGCTCGCCGGTTCCTACCTGCACGGGTTTTCCAACGATCTGAAACGGACGCATGTTCGACCTCCTCGATTTGATGCGATGCCTCTACCCTATGCACGCAAAAGGCCCGCGCAGCGGATGCCGCGCGGGCCTCTCTGACGTCCCTTCGCCTGCCCCAAATCAGGTGAAGGTGGTCAGAACCGAATGCTGCCAGAAGCCGTATCCGACGTTGCCGGCCCAATCGACGCCGTACCAGTGCTTCTTTTCCTTGAACTCCAGCTCGGAGCCCTCGGCGATGGCCGCGACGTTGAGCGGCACCTCCTCCTGCAGGATGAAGGGCTTGGTCTCCGCATCGGTGCGGTTGACGTAGAACTCGGTCGCGTCGGAGAGGCGCGCGTTCGGCACCACATTGATCTTGAAATCCGACATGTTCGTCAGGATGTTGGCCGCACCCTGATCCAGCGTCGGCAAGGTCACTGCCGAGACCGCGACAGCCCACAGCGCCACCGGCACCACGACGTCGAATTCGCGCGCGTCCTCGTTCATCGGCTCGCCCTGGTCATCCCTGAAGCCGAGGATGGCCTGGATGGCTTTGAGGATCGCATCACGCATCTCCGCAACGGTCGGCGTGGTAGCGGTCGCCGCAGCGAAGGTCAGGTCGTTGTCCTGCGCGCCGGAGTCGCCTTCGGCGTGGTCGGTGTCGTAGAAATACTGACCATCGTAGCAGGCCGCCGACTTGCCGTTGATCATCAGCGTGGTCAGCAGCGAGGCCGGATGCGTCAGCGTGCGGCGCGACAACTCGGCGATCCGCACCTTGATCTGGCCCCACTTCTCCCGGCGCAGATCCTTGGTCAGGATCTCGAGGGTGGCCTCGAAATCCTTGTTCGTGATCTGGAAGGACTGCTCGCGCAGGCCCTTGGGCTGGCGGCCGCCGATCCATTCGCGCATCTTCGGCGCCATGCCGAGCCAGGCATAGGTCTCGATTTCCTGACTGGAGTCCATCCGCATCGCATAGCGATCGACGAAGGACGCCGCGCCGGCGGCAAGCCGCATGTACATCTCGCCGATGACGGTGCGGCTGGTGATGAGTTTCTCAACGCCCATAGTTGCAGGCTCTTTCTGCCGGGCTCAACGGCGCCGGCTGCTGGAAGGTTGGAAGGAAGATGGAACGAGGCGCGCGCGTTACGCTTCGCGCGCCCAGGTGCCACGCAGGCGCTGCACCGAGTAGCCGTCGGCGTCGTTGCCGCCGAGGATGGCGAAGTCGCCGCGCCGAGCCGTCGCCTTGGTGTTGATGAGATCCTTGTTATCGGCGCCGGTGATGTTCGGACCGAGGATCATGTCAGCAGCGTTCGGGCTCACAGTCACCGCGACCGTGCCGAACGCGCCGCCATTGACCAGGACGCAGCCGTCGAGGCCGGTCGCGACCGCCGGCAGGGTGACGACCTGAGCATCGGTATCGACCCAGAACAGCTTGCCGGAATCTTCGGCGTCGAGCGTCTTGTCGGCGCTGATGGTCTCGCGCACCGAGTAATCGCGCCAGGGATCGTGCATCCGAGAGACATCGAAATCGACAAGGACAACGCCGGCCGAGATGAAGCGGCTGACGAAGCCGACGAAGCTGCCGCCGACAGGCGAGAACACGAAGGTGTCGTCGTCGGTGGCATAGACGGGCTGGCGGACGTCGGTGATGACGGCGCCGGCGACGCTCAGCACCACCTTGCCGGCATCCATGACGCGGATTCCCTTCGCCGCCGCGGCGCCGGCCGAGTTGTCGCAGCGCTTTTCGGCAAAGCCGACGAAGCGGTCGCCACCGACCAGCGGACGGGCATGGCCGGAGGCGTCGACCAGGCCGACAGCGGCATGGGCGAAGATGATGTCGGCGGCGACGACAGGATATTCCTGGATCTCGCCGATCTCGAAGGTGCGGAGCGCGTCCGCGGCAAGCGTGGTCATGTGGCAAAGCCCTTTCGCGTCGCGCCTCCATGGGCGGCCGCAGTTGGAAGGTTGGGACTGGTACTGTTCGGATTACCGGAACGCGCGGCCGGTCAGGCCGTGTTGCGCTCGAGCCGCTTGATGCGGCCGGAGGCGACGCCGCCCTGATACGCGGCATAGGCGTCGGCGCTGTCGAATTCGGCCTGCAGCGCCTTGCTGCCGGCCCACTCGGCCTTCCAGCCGTCAGCATCGGCCGCCGGCGGAACGACCGCCGCCAGCTGCGTCGTCGCCGATGGCTTGACCGCAGCCGTGGTCTGCTCGACGTCGACGATAGCCTGCAGGCGCTGGCCCTTGGCTTCCTTCTGCGCGTTGAGAATGCGCAGCGCAGCGGCTTCCGGCGAGGTCTTGCCATCGGCCTGCATCTCGGCAACCAGCGCCGCATTGCCGGCGTCGGCGAGCGCCGCAATGCCGAGGATGCGGGAGCGCTCGGCCGTGGCGGACGCGGTCTCGATCGACGTGACGAGATCCGGGAAAGCCGCGCGCAGCTCGGCGGACGTGGTCGGCTTGTCGTTGCCCGCAACATCAGCGGCGGGCGCGCCCGTGGTGGTGTTCATGCGTTGACCTTTCATGGTTGTGGACGTTGGCGCGCGGCCCGAGCTGCCGCGAGAGAGATCCGCAAGCACCTCTTCGAAGGTGCCGACGGAGTCGGCCAGGCCCGCCGCAACGGCAGCCTCGCCCTTGAGCACACGCGCCTCGGTTGCGCGGATGCGTTGCTCGGTCAGACCGCTGCGGCCAGCCGCCACGGTCGACACGAATTGCTGATAGAAGTCGTCGACCTCCTGCTGCCATTCGGCGCGGACGCTGTCGGGCAGCGCCTCATAGGGATTACCGTCGACCTTGTGGGCGCCTGCAAAGATCAGGGTCGGCTTGATTCCCTCTTCCTGCAGGTACTTCGAGAAATCGAGATGCATCATCACGACGCCGATCGAGCCGGCGAGCCCGGTCGGCGGCACCACGATGCGCGAGGCGCCGGAAGCGATAGCGTAGGCCGCCGAGGCCGCCATGCCGTTCGGCACAGCCACAACGGTCTTGAGCTTCGCCGCATCGCGGACGGCCGCCGCCGCCTCGAACGCACCGACCGCCTCGCCGCCAGGACTCTCAATGTCGAGGATGATTGCCCTGGTGTTGGGATCGCGGGCGGCCGCTGCCATCTGCACCTTGAATCCCTCGTAGGAGACCAGGCCGCTCGACGCACCGACCCAGGCGCCGCGGTTCACGAATTCGCCGACCAGGGTGATGATGCCGACGCCATCCTGCGTGCGGCGGAACGGTTGCGGCCGCCCGCTGTCATCAAGCGCAGTCTGGCCGTAGAAGCGGCTGGCGCGGCCGCGATGCACCTCGGCGCCGGCCTCGGTTTGGGTCGGGCGGAACAGCTCAACGGACGAGCCGGAGTCGTCATTCATCGCAGCCGACCGCGGACCGGCGCCGACGCGCGACATCAGAAAGGCGCTGATGGTCTCGGCCGCCGCCGGCGCGAGCAGCAGCGGCCGGTTGTAGAACTGCGCCGCGATGCGATGATACGGGATCTCGGTCATGCCATGGCCCTTTGCTTGGTTTCGCCGTCGGCGCCGTCCTCGGCGCCGTCCTCGGCCGCATCGTCGTCGGCCGGATCATCTTCGGAGCCCTGCGCCGGCGACGGTGCGGCCGCACCAGGCTGCGCAGCGAGCAGCCCGCCCTCGCGCCGGAGCCGCTGCTCCTTGACGCGCTGCGCGTGCTTCTTTTCGAACTCGCCGCCGGTGCGCTCCATGCAGACCTGCTCGATGGTCTTGAAGCCGGCCTCGACGTCCTGCTTGTCGGCGTCGGATTCCTGCTTCGGCATCAGGCTGGCGCGCTGCGGGCCGATCCATTCGGCGCCGAGATAGGCCTCGCGGATCAAGGGATCGTCGAAATAGCCGGGCCGGTCGAGCCGGCCGGACGCAACCGCCTCGTCCATCATCCAGCCGTAGACCTCGGCGTAAAAGTTGCGGGCGAGCCACCCGCGCTTTTTCCGAAAGAACTGCCAGGCCATCTCGAGCGCGGCACGCGAGGCCGAGTAAGATGCCGTGAAATGCTTGATCAGCAGCTCGAACGGCAGCTCGAGCGCGACGCCAATCTGACGGCAGAACGCCTGAAAGAACGGGTCAAACTTCTCGTTCGGCCGCGCTGGATTGGCGAAGGTGACGTCCTCGCCGGGATTGAGCGAGAGCAGCGCGCCGTTGCCGAGCTTCAGCTCGTTCTCCGCGAGCGCTGCATCCTTCTCGCCCACGATCGGGTCGGCGCTATCGTCGACGTCCGACTTGATGAAGCCGGTAAACATGGCCGAGACGACAGCCGCCGACACCTCCGCATCCGCATAGTCCGACAGTTGCTTAAGATGCTCGATCACGGGCGCAAGGTACGGAACGCCGCGCGACAATTCCGGCCGCAGACGATCATAGAGGTGGATCACCGTGCGCAGGCCCGTCCCGCTCCGTGCCGGCACCTCGGTCCAGTTGAGCTGGCCGGGCCGTACCAGGGCGCCGGGATGGCGATCGGACACGTGATAGCCGATCGGCACGCCGTCGGTGCTGAAGTGCACACCGCCGGCAACCTCGTCGGTATCGGCGGCGCGGCCGGGATTGGAGACCCGGTCCGCCTCGATGACCAGGAGCTTGGTGCCGTAGGCATCGCCGGCATCCTTGCGGAAGCGCCGCACGATGAAGACGTCACCCGATTGCAGCGAGGCCCGGAAGGCCATCGGCGCCAGCTCGTCCATGTGCTGCACGCGGGTGAAATCCGCGGTCTTGCAGAACAGGCGCCACTCGCGCTCCTGCTCGCGCTCCATCTCGTCAGCGCGTTCGGGCGTGATGCCGAGCACGGAGACATCGATATTTGCCTGCAGCTGCAGGCCGTCGGCGGCGACATTCGTCGTCGCGGTCGCGATGGCCCCGGTCGCGAGCGGCGCATTGCGCTCGAGGTCGCGGGTCCGTGCGCGCAAATCCGGCAGATCCGGCAACGTGTCGGCATCGGCCGATGCGCCCTCCGGCCGCCAGAGCTTGGTCGGGCGGCGATCCTTGCGGCCGCCCTTGTAGCCGCCGGCGAGCGCCAGCATGGTCCGCGCGCGCAGGCGCTTGAGCCCGCGCTCCGGATCGATGGCGCCGATGACGCGATCGAGCAGCGTCGGCTGCACGGCCCTTGCGGTCTTTGAGACCTCACGCATGGATCAGCACCCCGGAACGATGTAGCGCGTGCGGCGGCGGCCGCCGGCAGCGGAACTTGTCAGCTTGCTCACCATGCGCTGCCAGTAGTCGATCTGCTGCTGGATCGCCCCGGCATCGGCGCGCTGCAGCTTGCGGCTGCCGTTGCCGGTGTCGATCTCATAGCTCTGGTTTGACGCGACCGCGATCGATGCGGCGAGCCATGCCTCGAGCTGCGCCTGCGCCTGCGCGAGCGTGATGCCTGCCATGGAGTCCTCAAATCCCTCTTGAGAGAACACGCCGTCCACGCGCCGGCTTCGGTCGTCCGACCAGGGCGGGCTTTGCGGCAATCTTGATCGGCTCCGGCGCGAACAGATCCGGCTCGGCGACGACGGGCGGCACGCCGCGCTCGCGCGCCAGGGCCGCCCACTGTTCCGGCGAGAGCCGCGACAGGCCGAGATATTCGGCCATCGCCATCGCATAGATCCGGCAGTCGAGCAGATGGTTCGGCCCGGTCTCCTGCCAGACCTTGACCGTGCGGCCGCGCACTGTCGTGGTCTTGAGATACTCGGCGGTCTGCTGCTTGAAGTAGCGCTCGTCGCAGCCCTGGTGATGGTGGCAATAGCCGTCCGGATCGACCTCGGCGCCGGCCTTGCGGCCGTCCTTCTGCAGGTTGGTGTAGAACGTCGCCTTGAGCGACCAGGTGCCAACCGGCCAGAGCGTGGCGCCCTTCTTGACCTTCTTGCCGGACAGCTTGACGTCGACCTGCACCGGCGTGCCGATCGCCGGCGCGGTCCAGCCCGACACGCCCTTGATGGCATAGGCCCGCGCCCGCGAGCGGCAGAACGCATAGACCTGGTTGGAGCGGCCGCCGTCGCCTGCGTCGATCGCCAGGCAATCGAGAATTCGGTGGCCTCCGAACGCGTCGGGAAACTGCCGTTCATAGAACGCGGCGAGCTTGGCGAAGGCACCGGCCTTGTGGTCGGTCGTCTCACCCTCAAAAAACTCGTGGTGGATCGACCAGGACTCGCCGTTGGAGGCGAGGGCGACGCTCTCGACCCAGATGCCGGAGTGCTGCACGTCGGCGCCGCCGACCAGGAGCAAGCCACGCGCCGGCACCACGCCGGCGGGATAATCCTCGCGCCGCTCGAGCAGGCGCTCATAATCCGGCGCATCGCCCTTCAATTCGAACGGCAGGCCGAGCGTCAGATTCCAGAACGTCTTCAGCTTGGTCGGATTGTCGCCGGCCTGCACGTACTCTTTCGCGATTTCGTCCCAAGGCACGAACGGCGAGGACAGCGCGTCGAAGTGGTAGCTCTTGAATTTGCCGGGACCCGGCGCGGTCGGCACCCAGCGGCCGGTCTCGTAGACGGCGAACTTTTGCCAGCCTTCGATGGGCGAGCCGCAGCACTGCGGGATATAGTGCGCGGCATAGGGCGGTTCCCTCTCAAACTTGAAGCTTTCGCCCCACTCGAAACGCAGACCATCGTCGCCGCAATGCGGGCAGGTCATAGTCCAGCGCCGCTTGTCGCCGGCCTCGTACTTCTGCTCGATTTTCGACGTGCCCTTGATCGTCGGCGTCGAGAAATAGGCGCGCTTCCACGTGCCTGACCGCAGGAACGAAATCTGCCGCGCCCGGATCATGTCGAGCGGGTCGCCCTGGTCGTTGAGATCGTCGGGATATTCGTCGATCTCGTCGCACAGCGCTTTCTTGATCGTCTTAGAGCGCAGGTCGGCGGTCGACGTCGCCAGAGACAGGATCAGCGAGCAGTCCGGATCGAACTTTTTCTCATAGGTCGTCGACGACTGGCCTGAGCGCGAGGTCTGCGGCTTCACCTTGCGGCGCATCAGCGGCGACAACTCGATCGCGCGGCCGAGCTTTTGCGAGTTGAAGTCGGTCAGGGCCGAGTCGGTCGGCTGCACCACCATCATGTCGCATGGATCGCGGTCGATCGAATGCAGCGCGACGACCTGCAGCAAGGTGGTGAACGCCGACTGCGCCGACTTCATCACGGCCAGCTCATTGTCCGGCTCGTCGGGACCGAGCGCGTCCATCGGCTCGACCAGATGCGGCGTGCGGCGCAGGTCGATCAGCTTTGCCTTGTGCTCGCCATCCGGCAGGTAGAAATGCTGCCCGGCCCATGCCGACGGCGGAATTGGCGCCGGTGGAGCGAACAGGCCGGCGAACAGTCCGGCAATCAGGGGAAGTGCGCGCGGGAAGCTCATTGCGGCTCAATCTCGGCGGCGGCGCGATCCTCGGCGGCGGCCAGGCGCATGTTCTGCTCGAGCTGCGCGCGAACCTCGCGCCCGATGCGCTTCAAGACCGACCGCGCCCCGCCGGCGCCATCCTTGGCGATGGCGGCGACCAGCTCGTCGGCAAAATTCGGCAGGGCTTCCAGCTCGCGGACGATCACGGCGCCGCACTTTTCCATCGAGGCGACGACGTCCTCGACCTTCAGCAGCTTGCCGCGCTTTTCCTCGAGCTCAAGCCGGGCTCGCTCGGCGCGGTAAACCTCGGTTTCGGTCCGCGCCTTGGTCAGCGCGGCGATGTTCTCGTGCTGCTCCGGACGCGCGGACGGCGCCGGAGAGATCGCACGCGGCGCAGGCGCGGCGCCCTCGACGTCGGCGAGGAGGTCGTCAGTCTCGGACGGGTCGAGCAGCACGCGCTCGCGGCCCTCGCCGAGCGCATGATCGGCCACCGCAGGGTTGATCAGACGCGCGCCATTCTCGCCCGGCACGATCGCCGAAGGCGGGATTTTGCCGTTGCCTATCAGTTTGGAGATGGCCTGGCGGGAAACGCCGCGATGCCGCGCGTATTCCGCCTGCGTCATGCCGTCCATGTGAACCGAAGTCCCTGCGGTCAACCGGGCGCGTCAACCGCCCCTGTCAACCATGTCAACCGTGTCAACCTAAGTTTGGGACCGCCGGGACTACCGAAACGCCGGGGTGCGAATTACCCGCGGGCGGCTCAGATCGCCAGAGGGACCCGCGACGGCCTCGAGACGAAAAAAAGGGCGAGGCCGATCGCTCGGCCCCGCCCCGTGAAGTCTAGGGAGGAAACGCCCAAGGAGGGCAGCGGCAACGCCAACCCAACGGAGCTGCCGCACACCCTAGACATGCAAAAGCCCGGCACGATGGCCGGGCTTGCTTCATGTGAAACGCACGCTTCGCGCGCCCTCCTGGAATCACCAGGAGCAGAGCATCAAGCGAGGTGCTTGACGTCGAACCGTTAGGCCGCGATGGCGATCCCTACACCGGCTCGACCTGCGTCTCGTCTAGATCCACCGAGACGCCGCCCATCAACGCAGCAATGAAAGCCTTGAGTCGGCCCTTGGAGTCAACACCACGTTTCACCTCGGCTTCAAACGCGAACAGCTGGCTGCGGCCATCGACGATGTAGACCCTATCGCCGGGCCGGTACTTGACCGGCCCCCTCTGCCCACGACCAACGCGCGTGCCGTTCTCGGCATTGACGATATCGCGGAGATGCACCATCCCGTCCACATCGAGAGTCGCAAACCGATAATCATCGCGCAGCACAACGCCGTTCGCGTTCGATGCCCTCGCCACCCGACCGCAGCCCGACACCGCAACTTTTACGTAATCGCCGAGGTCGCGGACATCGCCATGGCGCACCAGGGGATTGGACAGCTCAAAATCCGGAATAAAGATCAAGCCCGGAAGGAACGGCTTCTCCACCTTCTTTCCGAGATGCGGCTTTGCCGCGACCTTCCCTGTCCTTCGATCAATGTAGCGAACGACTGTCGGAGACCAAGCACAGACGTCCAGAAGGCGAAGCCGCGTGATCACGCGGGCATCCGTGCCAGGCATACACTGGCGAAGATACCAGCGCTGCGGGACCGGCACATCGAGACGACCGCGATCCAGCGCAACAGATCCAACGAACTCGCCCTTTGCATAGACCATGTTCATTCGTCTCCCCCTGCCTGTGATACTTCCGCGGCGGCCAGCTCGGGCCAGCCGCCGTCCTTGCGCGGCGGCCATGGGCCGGGCGCGTAAAAGCCGGTTTCTTCGCCTCGCTTTTCGAGCAGAGCTGGCCTGCCGCCGCGAACGTGCGCTGCCAGGAATGCCGTCCACGCGGCGATCTGCTGGCGATCGGTAATCCATCGCCAAGCCGCTTTCTCGGCCACAGCCGCGAAGGCGAGGAGCTGCGCGCTAACGCCGCCCGGATAGATCACCCTGCCATTGCTGACGAACGGTCGCGTCCTAGCGACCGCGTAGAGCGCAGTGATCGCCCGGCCCGCTTCGGAGGCTTCCTCAATCGGCCCCGACGACGGCGCCGCCGAGCCGTCGGGCCGGTATGGAAACTCCTCGAAGCCGCGATTGCGTATCCACAGATGAAAATTCGGATGCTTGTCGTACCCGGCCCTTGCACGAGCCGCCGCGAACAGCGGCACGGCTTGTCGGCAGTGGCGCTGCTTGTCCGCCGGAAGCTTGCGGAACTCGACCAGGGCGAGATCGCGTCGGTGCCCCTGTAGCTCACGTCCTGGCCATGCCGACCACGCCTCGGAGAAGCCATCCGGTTCACGTTCATCGTCAGCGCAACGCCCTTCCTCGCCCCCCTCGGGGGCTTTGGGGGATTCAGGTTCAGGTTCAGGTTCAGAGATTAGCTGGTCGCAAGTACTGCTAGGGCTAACCGAGTCCTGGCCGAGGGCCGGCCGAGGGCTAACCGTCGAATTTAGCCCTAGCTGGCTGCTAGGGCTAATCTCCGTTGTTTCCGCTGCATTTTCTTCACCGACGTGCGGCGCACGGCCCTGCGCCCTCGCTTCGATCAGATCCGGATCAGCATCGAACAGCAGCCGGATCTCGTCGGTGGTGCGCTTGCCCCGCCCATGGCCGTTACGCACGCCATTCTCATCGAGCCATTGCGGCTGCCGCGCGATGGCGCCGACCTGCTCGAGCCAGACAAGCCGGCGCCGCACAGTGTCGACCGACAACCCGTCGCAATCTTCGGCCAGCGTCGGAATGGCAGCGAATGCGACCCCGTCGCCGTCGACGTAGAGCGAGAGACTCCGCAACAGGATCGAGGCCTGCAGGTTGCGCAGCTTGAGATTTCTGGCCCATGCGTGCGCCTCGTCGGCGGCGATGCGGCGGGCGCGCCGTTTCGCGGTGGTCATGTGATGCTCTTAAGTTTTGGATTCAACTGGACGCGGTAAACAACAGAACGCTAGAGGGAACCGTCCCTGCCTACGGGCTATCGTGCTCGATCATCACATCGACGATCGCCTGCACCGAGAGACGCTCGAAAGCGCCGGTTTCGAGTGCCTTGGAGAGGCGCGGCCACCAGCGATCCGGGAAGCGCGCGCCGTTCACGGTGCGGCCGAAACTCACGACCTGATACTTTTCGAGCCCGTCGATCTCGCGATTGGCGACCTTGACGATCAACTTGCAGATCACCGTCGACAGCTTGAGCGCCAACGGACCGCCGGCGCCGAGCGTGCGCAGGACGATGCTGGTGTCAGCCATCGGACACCCCCACGCCAAACGGCCGCCCCACGGCCGCCGCAGCCGCCCTGGCGCGCTGGTCGAGCGCGGACCGGCCAGGAGCCGGGTCGCCGAACACGCCGCCCGTAAGGCCGCGCTCGGCGATGCGCAGGAGCAGCTCGGCCCGCTCGCGCAAGCCGTTGAGATCGACTGCGCGAAAGCCGCCATGCTCGTCCGGCAACGGGATCTGTGGCGCGGCAGGCCTTGCGCCGCCAGCCGGACGGACGGCATCGCAGACCCTGTTCTGGTGCCTGGCATCGTTGACCGCGAACAGCCTGGTGTAATAGCGAACCTCGCAGGCCTGCGGCGAGCGACCCATGCGCGGACCGATCTCGGCAAAGCGCAGCTTTTCCCGATCACGCAGGAACAGAAGATGATCCTCCTGCGCAGCATCCCAGCGCTGCTTCATCGGCGCATTCATGCCGCGCCCCTTTCGGTAAACAGCGGCGTGACGCCGAGACCAGCGCGCTCGCGATCGAGCGCCGCGGACGCTGCAGGATTGATCCAGAGCACCTCGGTCCGCTCGCGGGCGCCGTCGGCATAGGCCTTGAATTCGATACGGCGCCAATCCTCGAGCGCGGCGTCATAGAGCGCATGCGCGTAGCCCGACAGCACAACCATGCCCCTGAGGCCGCGCAGCGCGCCCAGCAGCCGGTTGTGGCCGGCGAGGTCCATCTCGTGCTTGTAGGCGGACTTGCCGCCCTTGAACATCGAACGGGTCTCATGGACGTAAGGCGGGTCGACGTAGTGCAGCGAGCGCTCGCCGTCATGGCGCTGGCTGCGCGGCTTGTGCAGGAGCACGCCGGCGCCGCCGCCGAACACTTCGGTATAGAGCCGATGCGTCGGCAGGTGCGGCAGGATCTGGCGCGACATCAGGAACTTCGCGCCATGCCAGCGGACCGGCGGTCTTGTGATCGCGTTCATGCCGGCACCTCGACCGCCTCGCACGCCGGAGTGTTTCCGCCCCGACGGATCAGCTCCGTGCCGCGGAACCATTCTTTCCAGTGCTGCGCGAAGCCGCGCTCGTCGGTTTCGTGGCGCGAGACGCAGATGATCTCGCAGCCGTCGCGCTCGCAGACCTTGCGCGACGAGTGGCCGTCGTCGGAACGGACCTTTTCGCTCCATTTGTGCTTCACTCGGCCGCCTCCAGGAATTTCGGCTCGGCGGCGCCGTCGTCCATGATGGCAAGGATATTCGCCTTCATCTGGCGGATCTCGACGGCGTTGCCGATCTGCTTGATCTGTTCGGTCTTGTTGCCAGCGAAGCGGTAATGCGGAGGGAAACTCATCGCGGCGGCGAGCTCATGCGGCACGAGCATCCGGAACAGGATGTCGGCCTCGCTGGTGTCGACATGGCCGGAGGGCAGCAGCAGAGCCTGGACCAAGTTGACGTGGCCCGTGGCCGTCACGGCCGGCGCCGGCTGGTCGAGGCCGTGCACGCGCGGCGCCTGCCCCTCACGCTCGCCGAACTGCGCGGTGATGAAGGCCAGCTCGCCTCGGTTTGCGCCGGTGACGGTCGGCAACGGCTCGGACGGCTCCCGCGCGCGATCGGACAGGTCGGCATGCGTCACTGGCGTCACGAACGCGAATTCGCCGCCCTTGGCCGTGGTCAGCGTCGGCATGGGATCGCCGAGATCGCGCGCGGCGTTGCCCCGCTGCGAATGCGTCACCGGCACCACCATGCCGAACCGCGCCTTTGCGGTTGCGGTCGGCAGCGGGTCATCGCCACTCCGCAGCGTCTCGCCGCTGCCGGAGCCGTAATAGGGCGAGATCAGCACATGAGAGTGTTTCGCGACCTGCGTCGGCGTCGGCTCCTCCACGCCGCGCGGCGCGCCACCGGCATGGCGCGACAGCATGAACGGCTCGACCAGCCCGATGCGCGCGATCGTCGTTGCGGTCGGCGCAGGCTCATCGACGGACTGCAGGTCGCGCCGGAAGCTTTGCTTGATGATCACGGGCTCGGCGACGCCGACATGCTGCCCGTTCGCGGCAAGCGTAGGCACCGGCTCGGCCATCGACCGCGCCACCACATTGTTGCGCAGCGTCACCACGATCGGCGACGACGGCCCCGGCCCGCCCCGCACCTCGCCGCTGCGGATATCCCGCAGCCATGCCGCATATTTGCGCACGCGCTTGCGGTTGCGCAGCCGGAGGTCGGCGCGCCTGGCATGGCGCCGAGCGAAGGCGAACCGCAGCGCATGCACCAGCGAGCGCTGCTGCTCGGCAATCAGCATCGCGATCAGTATCTCCGGCCAGCCGAATTTGACCGCGCCGGCAAGGATGCGCGCCAGCGTCTTGGGCGCGAGCGGCACCGGGCGCTTGAAGATGGACTTGCCCTTGATCGACCAGTCGATGATCTCGCGCGCAGCCCGCCACGGTGACAAGCCCGCGGCAGCCGCCCGGTCGCGCCGGGCATGCGTGGCAACGGGCAGCACCAAGGGCCGTCCATTGAACTTGAAGAAGCCGAAATAGCGCTGGCGCGTGGTCGCGGCGCCGCGGTTGGCGGAGTTGTAGAAATCCCACGCGATGCTGGTCGCACCGAGGCCGCGGATCGTGTCGATCCACTGCCTGTAATACTGCCCCTCGCGCTCTTTGATCGGCCGCCGGGTGACCGGATCGACCGGCCCCCATTTGACGTACTCGCGCACGTTCTCAATCAACATGGCGTCGACCTGCAGCTCGGTGATCCACGGGATCACATGCCAGGGGTCGCTGCGCTGCTGATCCGATGTCGGCTTGCCGCCGCGCGCGACCGAATGGTGCGTGCAGGTCGGCGAGGCCATCAGCAGATGCACGCGCCCGCCGGGCACGATCAGGTGCGGACGGACCTGGCTGATGTCGGCGCAGATATGCCGCGCGCGCGGGTGGTTGCGCTGGTGGGTTTCCAGCGCGACGCCCCAATGGTTGATGCAGATCAGGTCGATGTCATAGCCAAGCTCGGCCATGGCCTGCTCGGCGGCCTCGCTGCTGCCCCCGGCGCCGCAGAAGAGATCGACGACGACCTTGCGCTCTGTCACGCCCACCCCCGCCGAATGTCGGCTGCATCGCCGTGGATCGGGCAGCCGCAGCTCACGGCCGCAAAATGGGGATGCTTGCCGGGCGGGAGCTGGCAGTCGCAGACGAACGGCGCGACGTCGGCGATGCCGCCGACGAACAACGGATCAGGCGCGAGCACCGTATCGTTCCGCTCGTCGCGGCGCTGGCGCCAGGCGATGGCATAGCCGATCAAGAAGCCCGCGGAGGCGAAGCACGAGACCGCGACGATCGCTACGTTATGGCTGATGGTGATGGTCTGCGCGACCAGCGACGGATCAGTCATGACCGCACCTTGCGATTACGGTCGAGCGATTCCCCTTCCGCGACGATCAGCGCGCCCGCGCGCACCAAGTCGCGGCGAAATTCCCGCGGTTTCCACCAATCGGTCGACCAAGGCCAGAGCGCAGGCACGCCGGCAATCCCCTCGGAGCCGCCCCGCAAAGGCAACCTGCGCCAAGCGGCGTAACAGGCTCCGGCCTGCGCAAGCTCGCCGAGATCGTGCGCATCGTCGTGACGCGCATCCCAGCCCTCTTGCTCGATCTGCCGGAAGCGCTCCGCAATGACAGCCTGCATGAACGGCGACAACGGACGGCGGATATGCAGCGCCTCGAACACGCGGCGCAGCAGGTAAGACCTCGCGATCGAGATCACGGTCATGATCAGCGCAAACGACAGGTTTTGCCGGAATGTAATTCCGACGCCGAGCAGCGGCAGGAAATACATCTGCGCGCCGAGGCTGATGCCGAAGCCAACCGCGATATTGATGACGCTCTCGGCGAGAGACATGAGCTTTGACTGCTTCACGGGCACTACTCCGACCGCAGTTTCGAAGGACGCAGGCCCGGCGGACGTGCCAGCCTCGAAAACACGTCCCAGCGATCCGGATACAGCCGCACGGTGCTGCCGACGCGCTCCGATACCTCGTTCCACTTCTGCAGCGTCGCCTCGCCGAGATCGACGCCGGCGCGATAGGCGAGAATGTCCAAGTAGGTCTGCACGTCCGCGAATTCTTTCGCGAGTGACGGCCGCGCCTCATCGAGGGTCATGTCGCCCCTCTCGATCTTCTTGATGATGTTGGCCGCCTCGCCCAGCTCGCCAAGAACAGCGTTACTCCACTGCGCGAGCGTCCAGTCCGAGCCGTCGGCTTTGGAATGCGCCGGCTCACCGCGTCCGTTTTTGAATTGCGGTAGTCGCGCTAGATTTGCGCCGCGCAGCGCATCGAACGTCAAGCTCATTGCCTTGCCTCAGGTTGTGAAGGTGATACCGGCGCAACCAGCTGCGCCAGGAATGCCCTGCCCTCGTCGGTGACGAGGACGCTGGTCGTCGTGCAGTGCGCGAAGCCGCGGCCGCCGACGAGATGACGGATCATGTCGCTGTCGACCGCGTCCCAGCGGCCGGCGGCAATGTCGAGCAGCGCGAGCTGCTCGGCCAGCTCGTCGGCATCGACCGGCAGGCGCGTCTGCAACGCGCCATCGACGACCTCGGCCGGCGGCGCATCGTCGATCTGGCGCGCGACGTCGAAAAACGACATTTGCGGCGCGCAGTAAGGCTCGGTCAGAACCGCATCGGGCAATGGAGGCGCGGCTTCGGCCGCTTCCAGCTCGCGCAAGCGGTCCCAGCCCGCGCCGCGCAACGCCCATTGCCCGGACGCCAAATAGGCCATCTCGCGGGCCTGCCAGTGCGGGCCGAGCACGGCGCACAGCGCGCGCCTGGGATGGCAGAAGTCGGACAGGATCTTGAGCTGCTCGTGCTCCGGCAATTCGAGCGCGTCCAGGTCGGACGGCGCGAGCCACTCCGAGCCGGCGAGCTGGTCGATGGTGACGACGTCGGCGGCATCGTATGGAGCGCCCTCGACGTCCGCGACGGCCGCAGCGGCGCTGGCCCCGTCAGTTGCTTCCGCTGCGGCCGCCTCGGCCTCACCGGAGGGCTCCGGGAGAGCGTCGTCGACAGAGATCTCTGCGCGCGCGATCACCTCGCGCCAATGCGCGTCGACCGCGGCTTCGCGATCGAGGTCGAAAGGCTTTCCCACGCAGCGGAACGACCAGCCGCACCGGCAGGTAGCGACGACGAACGAGGCGTCGGCGGTGTAGTCGCGCGTCATGCTGACGACGTGGCTGCCATCGACCGCGGGATGTTCCCACAGCCGCTCGGCCGCACGAGCTGCCCGCGCGGCGTTGAAGGCTTCGCGGAGGGCCTCGACGTCGGCTGTCGGCTCGGCGTCGGGCGCATCGAATCCCCACGCAGCCCAGCCATCCCGGCGGCGACGCGCGTTGAATTCCACCTTTGGTACGTTCGGCCAGTGAAACTCGACCAGCTCGTGCAGGTTGTCGGGTTTTTCAGAATGCGCACCGACCGGCGCCGAGAAGTTGCTGCGGAAATGCGCGGTCGCCGGCGGCACCACGTTGCCGCGCTTGCCGACCAGGACGATCTCGTGCTCGCCGGTCACCCAATAGCCGGGACCGCGAGCGGCCCCCGCCCGCTCCTTGTTCCAGACCAGGCTGGTGACGTACTCGAAGCCCTGCAGCTCGAGCACCTTGATGCCGATCGCCAGGTGCGGGATCGTTACCCACTTGAACAACACGCAATCCGGCGCGAGGCATGCAAAGCGCTCGGCGCAACGGGCGACAATCGCCTCCGGCGTCTGCGCATCCTCGGCGGTCTCGTAATGCATCGACGGGCTTTTTTCGCTGCCAGATGCCTCCGACCAAGCCGCGTGATGCCACTCGAAATCTTCGATCGCGACGCCGTAGAAGCTGCCCGGCAGCGCCTGCACCTTGCGTCCGAACTCCTGTTCGCGCTCGGCGCGGCGCTCTTTCTTGGCGGCGATCTTCTCGACCCGGATCTCGCGGATCAGCGGCGCCAACGCCCTCTTGGCCTCGTCGGTCAGCTTGCCGGACGCGTCCCGAGTCAGCGCCTTGGCGATCTCTGCCTGGCGCTCGACAGGCTGCTTGGCGATCTCGGCGCCGGCAGCAACCGATAACGCGCCATCATCAACCGCAGCCACAACCTCAGGGACGGCCCGCGCCACGACGGCCCTGGCCCGATCGATGCCAGCGACATCCGCCGTCACCAGCTCCGCGGCCTGCTCGCGGCTAATGTTCGCAGATTGCGAAGTTTGGGCCTGCCGGCCGGGGCGCATGTTGACCAGCCGGGCGCCGAGCATGCGGCGCTGGTCGTCGGTCAGGTGGCGCCGGTTGAGGTTTTTCGACAGGACGAAGGTGAGCGCCTCTGCGTCGTTTTCGACCGGCGCATCGCAGTACAGGCCGAAGTCATCGAGATTAGATAGGCGATCGACCGTGAGCGGCTCACCGGACCACTTACCCCACGCGTCGCCGAGCACCTCGCCGGTCGAAACTAGCCAGCATAGGGCGCGGTAGCGGTTCCGGCCGTCAAGGATCTGCTCGCCGCCCTCGGCCGGGATCAACCCGATGCGGTCGAGCAGGCCGTTGGTCCGAATGTCCTCGGCGAGGTCATAGAACTCCTGTCCCTCGATCAGTGGAAACAGGTTGGCGTAAGGGTGGAACGAGAGCGTCAAAACGGCATCTCCTCCAATTGCGCCGCGGCCGCGAGCGCGTCGGCGATGACTCGCTGCACGATCGACTCGAGCGTCGGCGCCGTGCCGCGCGTGCGGCGGCTGATGGCGTTGTCGCGCTTGGTGGCCCAGCGCAGATTGCAGCGCCGATTGTCGAGGGTCTGGCCGTTGATGTGGTCGACGACGTGTGCGGAGAGGAACGCATCGTCCCTACCTGGATCTGCCGCGATCATGATCTCGCGATGCGCGCGGACGGTCGAACGGCCCGGCCCGACATTACGCTTTGCGTAGAGCATCCACCTGTCGCCGCGCCCGTTACCGGCGTGCCAGACGTTCCACATGCTTTCCGCCAGCCAGGCATAGTCGACGGCGTCGACCAGCATGAAGATCGGCTCGCGATGCGACAGCCAGATACGGCGACACGGCGTGAACGACAGGTCCGGCAGCGCCGACATGTCGAAAGCGACCGCGCGCGCATCCGAAACGTTGACGGGCGCCTGCATCATTTCTCGGCCTTCCGCTTCGCCATGAAGCTATCGAACAGCGGCGGCACGTATTCCTCAGCACAGGCCTTGCCGTCCTCGGTGCGCCACAGCCGCATCGGCGTGCCGCCGACGCTGGCGATGATCTCGCCGTTGCGCGGGATCAGCAGCTGGAACGCCTCGATCACCTCATCGCGGGACATGCCGTCGCGCACCAGGCGCGCGACCTGCACGTGCAGCGGGCTTTCGGCCTGCATGCCGAGCGCGTGCATATAGGTCCCGTCGATCGACTCGGCCTCGGCGATCTCGTTCGGGTCCTTCTGCCGGCGCTTGATGATGCGCCGCATCGCCTTGGTGTCGTAGCCCTTGGCTTTCGCCTCGGCGAACAGCACTCGCTGGTCGTCCTTGAGCGCAACGATTTCCTCGACGAGACGCTCAATGCGCTCGATGTAGGATTTCAGCTCCTCGCGAGCATCGGTGCGGTTGAGCTGCTCGGTCACGACGTAAACCCCTTGAGCCAGCGCCGCGCCGCTGAGACGGCGCCGGTGTAGTCAAGGCCGCGGCACTCGGCATCACAGACGACCATGTGCTGCGCGATGTAGTGCGACGTGCAGAGCCGCAGATCCTTGCCTTGAGCCAAAGCGCGCCGCGCCGCGGCCTCGACCATATCGACGGTGATGACGGGACGGACGGTCATGACGCCGCCTCGCCGCCCCGCAAAGCCCCGGCCACCTCGAGCAGGCCCTCGTCGGCGCGGTAGGGACGCGCCTGGCCGTAGGCGAGCACGTCCTTTGCCGACCAGCCGGGCGGCACCGGCATCGGGAGGAACGGATCGCCGTCGTACATGATGACCGGCGGCACCTCGTCGGCGATGACGACGCGAACGGCGCCGACGATCATGCGCCGATCGAGCCCGAACAGGATGGCGCGGGCAGACCTCATTGCCGCCTCGCCCAGCGAAAGCCGAAGCCGCCATCCTCGCGGCGCATGAAGGGCTGCGCGGCGGCGGCAACCGTCGCAAGAGCGCTGGCGACCAACACCGCACCGAGCATGACGAGAAAGCGCAGGTCGTCGGGATCGACGATCCGCGCAGCAAAATCCGCAACGGCAGGATCGATCATGGCCACCCCCTCCAAAAACCCCGTGAAATGCAGGGCCGGCGCGCGTTATCCACAGCGGCCCACAGGCCTGCGCGGTGCGATCGAAACGCGAACACACAGGCCAAAATTTCGGACAAACCGGATATCCACAGGCCGCAAATTCGCGGGATTTCTGCGCCCGGTGCGGCTCGACGGACGGAACCGCGTCCCGCTAGCGTGTTCCCCATGTTGGAACCGCCCCTAGCCCCGCCGCCTCAGCGGCTTGATGCCCCACAGCCGTGGGTCGGCACTGGTACTCTTGACGCCCCAAAGCTCGGGCCGCGCGCGAAAGCCGCGGACTCGCAACTCGTCGGTATGAAGGAGGAAGGTTGCCGCCGGCAGGCGCTGGCGGGCGAGACCGTTCGAGATCTGCTGCGGCGTGCAGCGCCCGATGCGGGCGGCCGCACTGCCGCCGCCGAGCGCCTCGATGACGGCAGTGACACTAGTCAGGAGCTTGAGCCGCGAATCAATCATGCGGCGAATTTATTACACACAGCGTGTAAGTTGCAAACCGACCCACGCGTTGATAGCCAAAACGGCACGTTTAACCGCATCCTGCCGGGCAGGATGGCAGACCAAATTCATGAGATCGGCGAGAGGCTTCGCAGAATTCGCGATGCCAAGAAGATGAACCAGGCGACGTTCTGTCGCCTGGTCAAGATCGAGCAGCAGGCTTGGAACAATTACGAGCGCGGTGCGCGCCGAATCTCGCTCGACCAAGCCCTGAAGGTCTGCCAATTCACGGGCGCGACCTTAGATTACATCTATCGAGGCATTGAGGCGTCATTGCCTTATGAGCTTGCCGTTGCGCTTCAGTCGGTCGAGCAGGCCCCTGCACAACGCAAGACTCGCTGACGGCGACCGCGACAACGGCCGGACGGGCGATCAGAAAGCCCTCCAGCACCGCCTCCACCTGCGCAAGCACCGCCCGCGCCTCGGCGACGTCCTCCGGCAGTTGAACCGCGAGCTGCAGCGCCGCCCGACGCGTCGCGTCGGTGGTTCCGCGCATGAAATTCGTCAACATCCCAGCACTCCCTATTCAAATCGACTTACACACGGCGTTGTTTTTTCTGGACAGAATTAAACACACCGTGTAACCAATGCGCCCCGGCGTGGCATAGTTCCGCGTCCCGCGCCGGTTGCACTTCCAGAGAATACGGCCGCAGTGCGAGCCGACCGAATTACATTTGGTCGGGTCTGTTACGGGGGAGGAATATGGGGACCATTGCACCCACCCACATCGACAGCGGACGGGAGAACGTGGCAGCCACAACCGGCGCGAGCGCGCAGGCGCCGGACCGCCGGCGCAAGCCGCATCCCCGCAGCTTCGGACACATCATCGCCGTCGGCCTCGAGGCGCCGCTGCTCGCCGACCCCGAGATCGCGAGCGCAGCATGACGCGGCCCCTGCCCACTTGCGGCTGCGGCGCCGCCTTCCTGCCCAGCCGATCGCGGCAGCAATTCTGCTCACGGCGCTGCGCGGCCCGCGCGCGGCCACCGCGCCCGGCACAAGCGCCCCGGCAGCGCCGGCAGGCGAACGATGCCGGCAACAGACTGATCTTGCGCCTGCTTGAAATCCAGCCCCTCGAGCGGCGCGCGCGCGGCGGCTGGCGGTTCGGCACCAAGGCGATCGGTGAAAGCCGGGTTGCCAGCCTGATCGCCAGCGGCCGCGCGGAGATCCGGGGCGACCGGCTGCACCCCAAACGGACGGAGGCACCATGACGAGCGCCGCACATTGGATCGTCTCACCCCAAGACCTGGCCGAGGCCAGGACGCGCGTGGCGGGAGCAGAAAGAGATCTCGGCCGGACACTCGACGCAGGGCAGCGCCGCGACCTGATCGCGGACAATTTCTGCCTGTGGTCGCTCGACTACGTCCGGCTGGTCGTCGACGCCATCGCACGCGCATCGGAGGGAGCCCCATGAGCTACCTGCTGCTGGCGACCGCGCTCGCCGAGGATCTGCGCGCCCGTGGGCTCGGCAGGGTCGAGCTGGTCGACGCCGAGGCGATGGTCGCCCGCATGTTCGATCGCGCCGGCGAAATCGCCCGCCGCGTAACGAGCGAGGCGGACGCATTCGACGCCACGATCGAGCGGACCCGCGAGGCCATGTGCGAGCGCAAGCTGCCGGTGGCGCCAGGCCCGGCCCGGCGCTGCGAGACCGAGCTCGTCGCCCACGACGGCAGCTGCGAGGCCTGCAACGCGATCCAGGGCGAGACCTGCCAGAAGCCGCGAAGGGGCGAGCCGTGACGCCAGCGAAATGGATGCAGCCGGTCGAGGACCGGGCGAAGCCGGCGGAGGTCAAGGACTTGTTCGGACACCCTGAAATTCCGAAGCAACCGGCTTTCACCGAGGCCGATTTCAACAGCTGGCGACTCAACCGCAACGCCATGCATTTCAACGGCGGCAGCGCGTTCTTTGGCTACGGCCATCGTTGCATCGACCAGCCGCGCCTACTGGTGATCGACAAGTTTTTCAAGCGAACGCGCTCGACGCAGCGGAGCTACATGGTCGACGGCACCACGCCATGTGCCACCCTGGCCGAAGCCCTTGCCGCGCTCTCGGTCCCGCCGCGCCCGAACGAGGAACAGCGCGACCTGCTGCGCACTCTCTCGACCGCATGGAGCTGCCCGGACCGCCGCGGCCCGTTGCTGCCGCTGGCCGACATGGGCCTGATCGAGTGGGGCCGCGACATTGACAACAAGGTCACCTGCCGGCTCACGGCCGCCGGTCGCGCCTGCCTGGGAGCCGCCCTATGATTCCGCAGCGCATCCAGCGCCAGCGCACCAAGGGCTCGCGCATGCCGCCGAACACGGTCAGCGTCACGCGGCCGGGCAAGTGGGGCAATCCGTTTGTCTGCGGTCCGGCCTTCGAAAGCGAGATGGTCAAGATCCCGGAAGTGACGCCGGCCGACGCCGTCGCGCTGTATCGCACCTATCTCGAGCGCTCGCTCGCAGATCACGCATCGACCCGCGCGGCGCTGGCCGAACTGCGCGGCAAGAACCTCGCCTGCTGGTGCAAGCCAGGCGCGCCCTGCCACGCCGACGTGCTGCTGGAGCTAGCCAACCGATGACGCTCGCCCCCGCCCTCGAGTCGCATTTCGCGACCTTTGCCACCATCAGCGTTCCACAGCTGGCGCGGCTGTTCCCGATGGACCGGGAAACCATCAAGCGCCATATTGACGCCGGTCGGCTGCCCAACCGGATCAAGGGCACCGGCCGCAAGAAACCGCGCCGCGTGTTCTCGCGGGCGGACATCGAGGCCTTTTTGGCGGGCACAGGGGACACCGAGGCATGCCCATCTACCGCGACAAGCGCTCGCAATTCTATCAGTACGATTTCCAAATCCAACGTCGTCGCTTTTACGGCTCCACGCAACGGGACAATGAACTCGAGGCCCGCCAGATCGAGGCCGAGAAAAGGCGCGAAGCCGCCGAGCAGCTCGAGCGCGAGCGAGCCGAGCAGCGCGCCCCGCTGACTTTAGGCCGCGCCTGCGATCGCTGGTGGACCGAGCACGGCCAGCACCTCGCCGACCGCAAGATCAAGAGCGCGCTCGACCGCATCGTCGAGATCCTCAGCCCCAAGACCCAGCTCCACGACATCATCGACGATACGGTCTCGCGCCTGGTCGCCGAGCGCCGCAAGGATACGCGGCGAGACTCGACCGTCGTCGACGCGCGCGGCCGCGAGAAAATCATCCGCCGGCCGATCACGGCGACGACCGTCAACCGCACCATCGACCTGCTGCGCCGCGTGCTGCGCCGCGCCAAGGAAAATTGGAACGCCTATCTGCCGAACGAGCCGACTTGGAAAAAACACCGGCTGAAAGAGACCAGGCGCCCGGTGCGCGAGATCTCGGCGGCAGAGGAACAGGCGCTCGATGCAGCGGAGGATTTCGACTACGCCGAGCTGCGCCGCTTCGCCATCATCACCGGCCTGCGCCGGCGCGAGCTGCTGATCACCTGGCCGCAAGTCGACTTTGAGAACGCGACCATCCAGGTCCAGGTCAAGGGCGGCGGCTGGCGCACCATTCCGCTGACGCGCGAAGTCTACGCGATGCTCTGGCGACGGCGCGGCCACCATGCCGAATTCGTCTTCACGACGAAGGCGCAGCGCAACTGGAAGAACTGGCGCGACCCCGACGATCGCCGGATGAAGGGCGAGCGCCATCCCATCACCTATGAGGGCCTCGGCTCGCACAAGGATCGCGCGTGGGCGAAGGCCGGCGTCAAGGCGCGCATCCACGACCTGCGCCACACCACCGGCATGCGGACGCTGCGCAAGACCCGCAACCTGCGCGTGGTGCAGGAGCTGCTCGGCCACACCGACATCAAAACGACGGCGAGCTTCTACACGGCAGCGACGGTCGACGACGTCCGCCAGGCGATGGAGGAAACGCACGGCGCGCGCGAGATCGCGCCGGCGCCGGCGAAGCTGGTCGACAAGGGCGGCGAATGACGGACCGCGAGCAGAAGATCACGCTCGGCGAGATGCGCAAGCCGGAGGACGGCCGCGGCGGCACGCGCGGCCTGCTGGTGTTTTGCGCCGACCACAAATGCGGCCACATGATCCGCATGGCGCCGGCCGAGGTCGACCGCTGGCCGGATGAGGTTCGGCTGTCGGACCTCGAGGCGCAATTTGTCTGCAGCAAATGCGGCGAGCGCGCCGACGTGCGGCCGGACTTTGCGCGGCCAACGATGGGCACGGGCGGCGAGGAGGACTAGCGAAATGCAGCTGAAGCCCGAGACCACCGGCTTTGTCCGCGGCGGCATGCTGTTCCTCGAGCCGCCAGCGAGATGGCGCGCCTGGCAGCGCGACATCTGGAGCTGCTGCTGCCGATCGCCGATGACGCTGATACAGGATCGGCTCACGCCGGTCGACGCGCCGCCGCGGATTGTCCACATTGCGACACCGGGCGCGGCGGCCAGTCCCCGATGGTTGCAGTGCCATTCGCTTGACGAGCTAGACGACTGAAACCCCCACGGAGAGCTAGCCCATGACCAGCGAAGAAGCCGCAGCCCAATATGAGCAATGGCTGGCCGAGCAGATCGGCTCGCACCTCCTCGAGCAGGCGAAGCGGGAGATGGCGTACTCGACCACGCCGGCACCAACGGCCGGCACCGAGACGGAGAACTTCGGCGTCGACATCCCTGGAACGCTGCAGATGAATTACGACGGCGCGATCGACCTGGTCGCCCTCGCCCGCTTCGTCCGAGAGACCGTGAAAATCATCACCGACTGAAACCCCCACGGAGCGCTAGCCCATGACGATTCAATCGATCGCCGACGCCGTGATGACCCTGACATGGTCACCAGGCGAAGGACCCGATGCACCCAAGCCAGTTGCCGGCGGCGAGATGGTAACCATCGAAATTTGCGGCCCGGTCGTTCGCATGGTCTTCGAAGCCATGGACAACGGGCAAGACGTCGAGATCGATGGCAAGCCCTACCGGCCGCACCATGCGGCGATGGCTATGGGCGGCGCGGCCACGTTTTGGCTCGAGCCCCGCGAAACCCGCTAGGAGCCCCGCCCATGCGCCCAACCGACCCCGCCCCGCACTCCGGCAGCCCCGAGGCCGAAATAACGCACCACGGAGGCGCTGTGCGGCTCCAGGCGCGGACCTGCCTTTACTGCGAGAGCGCCCTCACGGCCGTGCTAGCGGTTGGCGACGGCACCCGGCTTCAGGTGACATGCATGAGCTGCGATGGGCGCGGACCGGCGACGGGCGCCCCCATCGAGGCAATCCTTGCCTGGAATTACGCATGCGTGGCGACCGCCGAGTTTCACCGAACACCGGAGGAATCACCGGAGCGCGGTGGCGGCAGCGCCAGCCCCGAGGCCGAAATAACGCACCACGGAGCCGCGCTGGCGATCCGTCGCAGCCAGAGCGAAGCAATCGAGCTGGCTTATGGCCTGCTCTGGCACGTTTCGGTCGACAATGGCACCGAGCGCGGCCGCTGCATCACGATGGCGCGGCTAGCGATGCTTGAGCAGATCGACAAGCCCGGCCAGGCGCGCGGCATCACGGCGGCGCGCGAGAAGATCCTGCGCATGCGATCCCCGGAGAAAACCCCGGAGGGCGGCGGCGATGCGGTCTAAGGCTTTGCGGGATTGCGCAAAATCGCAAGGCGCCCGGAATGTTTCTACTCCGCGGGTTGCAGGTTCGAGTCCTGCCGGGATCGCCAGCCACGTTTTTGATTAACTCGTGCAGGAAGCAGTCGAAGCGATCCTGCTGCTGCAGGCAGTTGAACCCGGGCGACCGGGTTGCCTCCTTGTTGAGAGTGAAGTGAGGCTCATGCGTTTGACCTAAGGTCAGCGGCTAGGCTCGACGGACCTGGCCCCATGTAGTATAGGTTGAGGGAGCGCCACAATAACGTTCAGGACGCGAGGATGGATGAGGCCCGGCTAGCGTCCGTGCCCGCTCCTAAGGGTGCGGAGACATATTCGTCCGCGATGGCTGACGCGAAGAACTATATCTCGTGGATCCTGGCCTCGTTCTCGGATTACCTTGCCGCGCCGGTGCTCGAAATCGGTGTTGGACACGGTAGCTATGCCAGTGTGCTGCGCGGCTACGGCGACTATATCGGTATCGATATCGACCCTGTTTCGGTGGAGGAAGGACGCCAGCAGTTTCCCGGGCTCGATCTGCGCGTTTCAGACATCACACGTCCGGAATTTGTGGCGCTTGCCGATGAACGCAAGGTGAGAACGATTGTGTGCCTGAACGTGATCGAGCACATCGAGGATGATGGCACGGCGGTCACGAATCTTGCCCGGGCGCTTCAACCTGGCGGCCATCTCCTCGTGATCGTTCCGGCTCTGGAACTTCTTTTCAACGATCTCGACCGCATGGCGGGCCATCACCGCCGCTATACCCGGGCCCAAATGCGATCGCGGCTTGCCGATGCCGGGCTCGAGGTCGTTCGCTGCGACTACTTCAATTCGATAGGCGGACTTGGCTGGCTCGCCAATCGCGCGCTTCGCCATGGCTCGCTCAACGACAAGGCAGTCAATTCGCAGATACTCCTCTTCGACAAATGGCTGGTTCCGCTCTCACGCCTCGCCGACCCCGCAACGAGGAAGGTCTTTGGCCAGTCGGTCATTGCGGTAGGCCGCAAGCGATGATCTCGATCGTCATACCTGCCCTCAACGAGCAGGATGAGATCGGCAGGACCATCGCCCGCCTGCGACAGGTACTGTCCAATGGTGTAGTCGGCGCTTACGAAATCGTGGTGGTCGATGACGGCTCTTGCGACGAGACGGCGGCTCGGGCCGAGGCTGCCGGAGCGCGGGTGCTGCGTCATCCGCACAACGTCGGCTATGGCCGATCGCTGAAGGACGGAATTCGGGCCGCCCGCTACGACACGATCATTATCAACGATGCCGATGGAACCTACCCGATTGAAGCCATTCCGGATCTGCTTGCCCGGTACAACCAGGGCTACGACATGGTCGTGGGCGCGCGCTGCGGCAAGCACTACCGCGAATCGCTGATCAAAATGCCGTTGCGCCGGGTGCTACGCTTCCTCGTGGAGTTCACTGCCGGACGCTCCATCCCGGACATAAACTCTGGTCTTCGCGTGTTCCAGCGCTCGAGCGCGCTGGAGTACTTCGACCATCTCTGCGAGACCTTCAGCTTCACCACGTCGATGACGCTAGCGTACATGATGACCGGGAAGTTCGTAGCGTACATCCCGATCGAGTATCACAAGCGGGTGGGGAAATCTAAGGTCAGATTGTTACGCGACTCGATGAAGACACTTCAGTACATCGTAGAAGCCGCGATCTACTATAATCCGCTCAAAATGTTCGCCCTGATGGCGTGCATCGTGCTGGTATCCTCCTTTGTCAGCTTTGCTCTCGCGCTGATCGCGAAGCTCAACGTGTTCTTCTTTGTCGGCGTCGGCGGCATCATTTCGTCCGTCATCATCTTCTCGCTCGGATTGCTGGCGGTGTTGCTCCGCCAGATCATGGTCAAATCATCGCGAATCGAGCGGGAGAATTACGAGCCCGGCAGGCGCGACGAAGCGCCACCGCTTCGCGACAATCGCATGACGCGCGCCTGAGGCAATCATGTGCGGCATTGCGGGCATCTATTCTAGCGATCGCAGGCTCGCCTGCGAGAGATCAGTGCGCGCCATGGTCGCCGCTTTACACCATCGCGGCCCGGACGACAGCAGCGTCTTGATCGCTCCGGGAGTAGCACTCGGCCATGCGAGGCTGGCGATCCGCGATCTCAGCGTCGATGGCCGGCAGCCTTTCGCCGATCCCTCCGGTCGAGTGATCGTCAGCTACAATGGCGAGATTTACAACGACCGGGAGATCCGGACTGAACTGGCCCGCGATTTCGGATTCACGTTCCGAACCAGTTGCGACACCGAAATCATTCCGCTGGGCTATCTCGCATGGGGTGATCGGATATTCGATCGCTTGGAGGGCATGTTCGCCGTCGCACTCTGGGATCGGGATGAGCGCCGTCTGATCCTCGCCCGGGACGGCATCGGCATCAAGCCGCTCTATTACGCCGAAGACCGCGACGCCGTTCGCTTCGCGAGCGAAATAAAAGGCATTTTCGCCGATCCAGCTCAGCCCCGCCATGTCTCGGCGGCGGGACTTCATGCTTTCTTCGCGATGGGTTACGTCGGCACACGGGACACCACATTCGAGGGGGTGCACCAGATCGCGCCCGGGACCGTCGTCACCTACTGCGAGGGCAAGCGGACCGAACGGCAATTTTGGCGACCGACCAGAACTGCCGAAATCACCAGCATTGACGACGCGACAGTCGAGCTCGAACAGTTGTGGCGCAAAGTTGTTTCCGACCAGCTGGTGAGCGACGTCCCCGTCGGCGTGCTGCTCAGCGGCGGCATCGACAGTACGCTCGTTGCTTTGGGCGCCAACCGGCCCGATGGCAAGTTGCCGATGTTCACAGCGAGCTTCGCCAACCAGGAATTCGACGAGACGCCCCTCGCTCGAACGGTGGCCGATGCGATCGGCGCCAAGCTTCGCTCCGTCCAAATCGAGATGCGCACCGATCTCGGCGACCTGTTGGCCCAGGTTGTCCACCACTATGATGGTCAGTCCTGCGACGAGGCTTCGTTGGCACTGCTCCTGCTTTCGCAGGAAGTGAGAAAGAACGTGACGGTGGCGCTCACGGGTGACGGCGGCGATGAGTTTTTCGCCGGCTATCCAACATACGCCGCATCGAAATGGGCGGCCCGTCTCGGCCCGCTTCTGCCGTCAGGCGCCTGGAGCCAGGTCGGCCAGTTGTTCTATGCGTTCGGAGCGGCAGGACGAAAGCGGCTCCCGCTGTCTGCCATTGCATTCCGCTTTGCCTTCGGCATGGCCGCTGGTCCGAATGAGGCGCATGCCTGCTGGCGCCGCTACGTCCCGCAGTTCATGCTTTCCAAACTTTACGGCAGCGCGCTGCGCCCTCTCCTTGATGAGGACCCGTTCCGCGGCTACAAGGCCGAGATTGCAAACGCGGAAGGCGATCTCATCGATCGTTGTCTGGTTGCCGATCAGCGCTGGCACCTGCCGGCCGGACTTCTGCCGAAGTCTGACGCGATGAGCATGGCCCACTCACTCGAACTGAGAGTTCCGTTTCTCGACCGGCGGATCATGGACTTCGCGGGGCGCTGCCATGCCGATCTGCTGCTTTCACGGCAGGGCGAAAAGAAGGCCCTGTTGCGGCGACTCGCCCGCCGGCTGAAAGCTCCCAGCGCTGTCACCGAGGGAGCCAAGCGTGGCTTCAACGCACCGCTGGCCGGCCTACTGCGCCACGAGTTGCGGTCGACCGCCGAGCGAATTTTTGAACGCGAAGCCGACGCCCTCGCCCCCTTCATCATCGCGGACGAGGCGCGGCGACTTTGGCGGGAACACGCTGAGTATCGACGCGACCATTCCTATGCGATCTGGCCGATCCTGCATTTCGGGATCTCCAGAACGTTGTCGCGCAGTGCGGTGTCCGCTCCGGTCACCTCGGCTAATCTGAAGATGCTCGACGTCGGGACGTGAGGATAAGAAGGGACGTATCGGTAGAATGCAGCACAATCCGGCGGCAAGAAACAACGATCGCGATCAGACGATCCGCGACTTCGGAGAGCAGTGGACGCGCCATACGGACAACCCGGACTATTACGGCAGCGTTGAATTGTTAGCCGATATCATCGCGCCGTTTCTGACACTCGAAGATATCAAAGACCGCAAATGCGCCGACATTGGGTCGGGTACCGGGCGGATTGTCCTCATGCTGCTCGCGGCCGGCGCAGCGTCGGTGGCGGCCATCGAACCGAGCCGGGCTTACGACGTGCTGGTTCGCAACACCGCTCACGCTGGCGAGCGGGTACGCTGTCTCAATGTCACGGGCGAAGACATTCCAAGGGATGATTTCGATATGGTGCTGTCGATCGGCGTACTTCATCACATTCCGGAACCGGGGCCAGTCGTGCGGGCGGCCTATGAGGCACTACGGCCGGGCGGCCATGTGCTCATTTGGCTCTACGGTCGCGAAGGTAGCCGCGCCTACCAGAGCATCTTCGTCCCCGTGCGCCTGATCACGCGAAACTTGCCGGTGGTCGTGAACGAAGGTCTATCGTGGATGCTCTACCCGATGGTTCTGGTGTACGCGGCTCTTACTCGGCTCATCCCGGCACTTCCTCTATCGAACTATCTCTCGAATGTTTTTATGCGCTTTCCGCCCGCCGAGCGTCGCCTCGTTATTCTTGATCAGATCAACCCCCGATGGGCCAAATATTACTCGCGCGACCAGGCCCATGCCTTGCTTTCCGAAGCAGGTTTCAGCAATGTACGGTTGCACCATCGGCATGGATATTCGTGGACGGTCTGCGGATCGAAATAGACATCCATTCCGCGAATACCGAAGACCATCGCGAATTATCATCCTCGAAGCGGGTCAACGGAATGCAATTGGACGCAATCAGGGCCGCCCGTATTCTGTTTGCAGCGGCCCTTGTGTTGATCTCTCTATCGGTAGCCAACTATGTCGGTTGGCTACGCTTGAAGCCCGAGCTGACGGCAATCGGGTGGATCGCTGACAAGCCCGACTACGAAAGCCATGTCGTCAACATCCACCAGCGCGCCATGGCCAGAGTCCGCCCTGGCGCCATCGATGCATATCTGCCAATCTACGATGTTCGAAATCCCGGCCTCTTCTTGCTGGTTGCAGAATTGTTTGTGCGCGCCGGGGCAACGACCCCCCTTCCGCTGGAGATCCTCTCGATCGTTTTGTTCAATATCGGCGCGCTTTGCTTCTTCTTCTGGGTCTATCTTCTTTTCAGCGACCTGCTTGTCGCAGCATTTGCAACGTCATTTCTAGCATTATCCCAATTTTTTCTGTTCTTTCCCGGCGCCACGCATACGATGCCGTTTGAATTCGTCTCCTTCAACGCAACACTGCTGCTGTTCATCCTCTATCTAAAAAAGAACGCGCCTGCGTATCTCGTCTGCGCATTGATGGCGATGTTCCTCACATGCATGAACTACTGGTTCTACTACATGTCATCCTGGATCATTATGGTCGGGCTCTGGTGGCAGTACCGGGGTCGCCCCGGACTCCGCGACATCGCCATGATCTCTGCGCCTCCCCTGGCGGCGGCTTGCCTCACGATCATCATGGTGATGTCGCTTACGGGAGGGATGAGTAGCGGAGGGTTACGACTGCTTGAGATCTTTGCTGCCCGAACGGTCGATGCGCGTGTCCCTGGCGGCGCCTGGCTCCCCGACCAGAGATTCATGTTCGCCGCTGATTGGTCCAATTATCCGTCTCTGGTCAAATACCGCCTGGAGTGGACCTACAATTTCGATTTTCAGCTGTTTGCATTGGCCACGGTCTGCGTGCTCGTTGTGCTGTGGTTTCACAAGCGAAGCTCCGCCATCTCAGCGCTCATTTTGCTCGCTGGCGGATTTTCGTGGTACTACATCATGTTTCAGCACACCCATATCCACCATTTCACCGGCCAATACAGTTTCATGGCGATCTGTGCTATCGCTGGCTTGATTGCGGGAGAAACGATAAACGCCATTGGGAGAGCTTTGATTTTCGGGCACCACTGGACGCCAACGCGCGATCAGGACACCTATTCTCGGTTCGCCTTGAATGTTGCCCCTGCCATCTTGTTGGCTGTCGTTAGCTCGCTGGCGATCATTCCCTACCTGAGGAAGACCGGCTATTTGATCAGGGAAACCTTGGCGGTTACGAGCACTGTCGAGGCGAAGTACCGTGACGCGGTCAAGGATATCTGCAGACACCATCCTGAGGTCACACAGGCGGATTTGGAACGAGCGTCAAGCACCTGGGGCATTGAATGGCGACCCAAACAGCTGGCCGACACCAATCAACTGCCGAAATGTTCAACCTAGCCGCTAACGTGGCGAGCGGCTCAGAAGACGCAGCGAAGGCCTGCCACGATCAGGCCATCAATCGAACGTTCGCACGAAACGAAAGGCAGTCGCGGACCCGGGCAAGGCTGTAGATGTGCCGTCACTTCCATCTGTAGACTAGATTTCCATGTCTCGCCTCACGGCGCCTTTCGCCGGTTTTGCCAGAGCAAAACAAAAGCCTTCATGTTTCGATGGATGCCGTTGGCCGATCCGCCGGCCCAACCTATTGACGCTTGTCGAAATGGTGGTCCTGCCGGGATCGCCAGCGTTCTTTGCCAGTGCCGATCCATCGTCCTTCACGAATGCGTGGGTAACTCCGCTCCGGGCTTTCAACCGAGCACATCAGCCCTATCTATCGGCCGGGCGAACTGCACCCGAAAAGGATCCCGATGCGCCAATCGGAATGGACGAGAATGGCTATCGCATCTGCGGTGGCGATCGTCGCGATGTCGTACTTGGCAATCGACGCAGGGCTCGTGAATATCAACGTGGTCAAAAAGCCCATCGAGGTGGCGCAGGCATCGATCGTCGGCGCCGCGGTGGGGCAGCATCACCTGGCCTTCGCGGTTCAGGAGTGGGCGCGTCGCAGCCACGAGAAGCCGGCCTTGGAGCAGTGCCTGGCGATCGATTGATGCGAGGCGCGCCTAGCGCGGCTATCCTGCATTCACCTTCACCTCACGCCTGATGCGTCGTCCACCACCGCGCAATCGCCGCAGCCAGATCATTCCAAAGCTCCGTCGGAAGATCCGGGACCGCCACCCGGACGCTATACTGGTCCGTGGTCGCATCGTGAAACCATTCGGTCGCCGCGAAATCGAAGCCGAAGCTGCCGGCGTGGCGGATGGGGAAGCCCTCCCGGCGCAATTCGCTGCTCATCTCGTCGGCCGCCTGCCGCGCTGCCGCCTCGTCGAGCACGCGCTTTCCCCGGAGGGTCACGTACAAACCGTGGGTGAAATGAAGCTCGGCCGAGAGCGCCGGGAGCTTCGCGGCGAAATGTCGAGCCGTGCTGCGGCCGTTGCGCAAGATCGCCGCGACACGCCTCTGCGTGAGGGCCCAGTACGCCGCGCTGCCTGCGAAGGGCGGGAAGTGCGCCGGCAACGCCGCGCCGCCGAGCAGCCGCACCGCGTTTCGGGTTTCGGACGCGAGACGTGCCCATTCAACGCCCCCTGCCCGCTGCTGATGTTCGTGCCCTTGCACGAAAACGGCTGAGCCGAGCCGGCCATACTCCGCTCCGAGCGAATCGAGCTTGTTGTGGCTTCGCACCAGCACCAGCGGAACTCCGTATCGCCGGGCCCATCTCAGGACGCGCCTGATACGGCCTGACCTGCCGACGAAACATGTCGTATCGAAAACCAGGAGATCGAGGCCCGAGCCGTCACAGCGCAGCGCCGCCTCGAAAGCGCCGGCGAAGGAGCAGGAATCCAACAGAAGTATCCGCGGCGAGTTCGCCGGAGCAAACGCATCGCCCAGGGGCAGCTTCAAGGCCCCGAGCCGCATATGCGGGACGAAGCCCCGGATCAGCTCCAGCGTCTCTCCGTAGGAGCCCGGAAGCACCAGGACATCAGCCTTCTCGACGATTTGCGCGGAGGCGAGCAGCACGGCGGAGATCGCGGCCATGCCTGAGGCGGTATAGATCGCAGTGCTCGTGCAGCCGCAGTCGAACTCATAGAACGAAGGACCGCGCACCGTAAGATCGGCCCGTTGGTAGTCGTAATTGAACTCGAACGGCCCGCTGGCGGGAGCGGCCGTATGCGACCAGGCTGTCTCCGTCGCCTTCCACTCGTGCAGTTCGTGCTCCGCCCTCAGCGCCGCAGTGATCTGGAATTTGGACCTGACGACCTCGTCGACGGAACGCGGACGCGCCAAGTCGAGCCGGCTTCTCAGGCAGTCATTCAACAGCCCGAGTTCCTCGTGCTTTCGCTCCAGATAGGCTCGAATGGTCTCCATGAGCTTCTTAACGGATCCGATGGGGCGTCAACGTCTGGAAAACGCCGTGGGTCCAACGCGCCTGCTGCAACGAACACACGTCTTCGCAGTTGAATCAATGCAAAGGAGGACAGCATGACCGACATCAGAGAGCACATGAAGATCATCGGCAAGGACGGCGCACATGTCGGCACCGTCGATCGCGTCGAGGGCAATCGCATCAAGCTGACGCGCAGGAACAGCCCGGAAGGTCACAAGGACCATCATCACTACATCGACAGGAAACATGTCGGTGCTGTCGAAGGCGATATCGTCAAGCTGTCGGTGAATGCCGACGCCGTACCGAAGACGGAAGCCGCCTGAAACACTGAGCCCCTTCGGGGGCTTTTTGTTTGTTCACGATCCGACTCCCCTTCGTTCGCAAAGCACGAATCGCGATCGCAAATTGCGGAGCCGAGGATTCGTTAACGACTGGTTCAATCAGGTCGATCAAGCACTCACTAGCACGGGCCGCAGCCGATAGGCATCGATGGCGGCATTCGACAGCAGCAGCCTGCGTCGCTCTCCACGTAACATCATGCGGTCGATCCGGTTCAAAATGAAGCGGGCGGAATCCTTGTTCTCGCCCGTGAGCAGGCCGGACTGGTCGAGATACCGCCAGGCGATCTCGAAGGACTGTGCGCGTAGCTCGGGATCGGTCATAGCCGCACAACGCTGCCGCGGAACGAATGTTCCTGCGCGCCGAGTGCGCGAGCCGTGCAGGAGTTCCACGCCCGCGGATCGACGCGGAACGAACGCGTGATCTGAGCGTTGAACGACCGACTTGAGTGGTGCCGACCTGCCAACCCCGGTCGGCTTTGAAGAACCCCGTGCTTGTCCCCCGAGCACGGGGTTTTCTCATGTCGGCCGTCCTATCCAACCCGAGCGATGCGCCCGGCTGAAGAATGCTCATCCTGCGGATCGCAGGCGAGCTGATGCCATGCCAGGGCCAGCCGGATGAGCCGTTGCCGATCGGCGCCTTCGGCCTCCGCGGCCCGCTTCATCGCGGCCTCGGCTTCGTGCTGTGGATCGTACCCGGTGTACATGAGGCCGACCCTAGCCGGCCATCTGGACGAGCGCGTGACCGTTTCGTCCGTATGATTGCGGGGTGTCTTCGGGCCTCATGGACGGATCTGTGAACTACGTCACAGCCTGCCCCCGGCATCCCCGCTAAACAGCGTTTCGACGCTTCTTGGGTGAGGTCCGGTCATGACACGCAAAGCAGCCACGGAAGTCATCGTCCAGAAGCCGCGACATGGCTCGGACCTGCTCGACATCACGTATCTTGGCACCATCGGCGTCGTCATGCTGGCCTGGATCGGCAGCCTGGTCTGGGCCACGATCGCATTCTTCGGCTGGCTCGTGTCCTGATGCACGAGGCGATTGACTGGCGCTTCGCGCACACAGGTTGCGGACGCCGGTCGCGCGCTACGACATGATCCGGACAAGTGTGCAGCGGTTTTCCCTCGCGACAAACGCGGAACGCGTTTGCGCGGAGATCATGCTCAACAATAACCTAAAGCATGACGTTTCAACCTGATCTCATTGCGCCTTAGAACAGGCAAGACAGCGCCTGAGAGAGTTTGATCCCGCCGCAAACGATCATGGCCCAGAGCGCCAAGCTGATCTGGATGGCATCCAGCATGTCCCACATCCCCGCGAATCATCCGATGTTTTTCTTTTGAGACTTGCGTGAGGCGGCCAGTAGCGCCAGCGCTCATTTGAAGCCGGCCCACAAAAAAAGAGGCGGGCCTGGGCCCGCCTCCGCGCTCCAATCCGCTTGGAAAACTCAGTAGCAGGCGCGGGGATCGGCCTGCACATATTGGCCGTTCGGATAGCGGTAGTAGCAGCTGCCCTGCGCCCAGTAGTAGCCGGGCTGGGATGCAGCGGTGGCGCCGGCGATTGCCCCCGTCGCGCCGCCGAGCACCGCGCCTGCGGCAGCCCCTGTGGCGTTGCCCGAGATCAGGCCGCCCAGCACGCCGCCGACGATTGCGCCGCCAAGCGCGCTGGCGCCGGGGTCAGCCGGTGGCGGAGGCGGAGGTGGTGGCGCGTAGGCGACCGGAGGCGGGGCATAGGCCACCGGCATGTCGTCGATATAGTCCTCCGAAATGTAGGCAGGCGGGCCAGCCATCCGTTGCGGATAATAATACCAGACGCCACCAACGTCCCACCACCAGCCGGAGCGTCCGTTGCGGACCTCATGACGCCAGCGCCCGCCTTCCCAGGCACGATTGCCACGATAGGCGTGTCCGCCCCAGTCGCGCGCCGGAGCAGGCCCGCGGGCGACGTGACGTCCCGGCGGCGGACCACCGGCACTGTGCCGACCGGGGCCCGCATGGGGCTGGTCAGCGGGCCGGACCGCCTGCTGCTGCGGAGGACCTTTGCGCACGTTCTGGTTGGTCGGGGGTGGCGCGCCTGCGCCCTGGCGGGCCGGCGGCGGGCCGGAATCCTTCGGCGGCCTGGCGTCCTGAGCCTGCGCCGAAAGCGCGAGCAACGACACGGCCGAAACCAATGGAATGATGATCTTCATGCGTTTGGACGCACTCATGCGTGCTCGCCCCCTGCTCTCGATGGCCGTCGCCCCGGCGCGATAGACAATTCGCCGCGCACCGGGCTGATGCCGGCCGACATAACTGACCTGCTTGATCGGCTAAGTCCCGTTACAAATGATTAAGATCACGGCAATTTTTGGCCCCAACGGGCTGCAGCAGACCGCGCTGGAGCGTCTCTAGCGAGCCGGCTCGATCACGTTGCAATTGCTTCGCCCGGACATCAGGCAATCCTGCATCTTGCTGGCTGCGGTGAGATCCCGGGCAAGCCACCAGCCGACGCCAAGAATCACGATCGCGATGATCAATCCAGCGATCGCGCCGCGGCGGTCGTCACCGGGCTGGCGCTCGGACCTACGGTCCGGTCGAGGATTGGGCTTCTCGCCGGGTTCGGGTTCGGATTTGGGCTTGGACATGGCCGCCTGATCGCGCTGGCGAGCCGGCTTTATCACCTCTGCGGCGTCGCGTCACATCCCGATCAGCCTGCCCCATTCAGCCTCGGGTCGACGGGATCGCATCCTTGCGTGAGGTTTCGACCGCCGGGATCGCCCGCTGGACCCGCGGTGCACAGGTCGTGAGCACGAATGCGGTCTGGCTGCATTCCCAGTCCGCCCCCAGCACGGCACTTTCGATGGGCTGCGGGCGCGCGAGCAGCGCTGCGGTGCCGGTCACGCCTGTCAGGACGAAGGCGATTGCGAGCGCCTTCAGGCTCGGTCGGAAGGTCATCATGGCCCGTGCTCCGTCTCGTTCCGGGCGGACGCTAGGCGTCGCGCTCGTGCTCCCTTATGAGGGACATCACAATTCAGCAGTTTTTCCGGGCTACGAGAGATCGTCGGGGGGCGACTTTTCGTTGACCTGATCGGCTGCGATTATGGGTGGCTTCGCGACGCGCGCCGATGTACACGCTACTGCGTCGCGTGGCGCCTGCTATGCCCAGCCGACGTACCAACAGGCACGGATGTAGGATCGAAAGCGAGGAAGACAAGGCTCGTAGATGAGTGGATTCAAGGAACCCGGCTTCACAGACCGGCAACGGGCGGCACAGGAAGCCCGCAAAAATCTTTTGAACAAATTCAAATCGCAACCGGGACCAGACGATCCGGCGGTGCTGGCGCGCCGTGCCGAACGCGAGGCACTCGCGGCCAAGCGCGCCGAGGCGAAGGCTGCGCGTGAGGCGGAAAGGGCCGAGCAGAAGCGCCTCGAGGAAGAAGCCAAGGCGGCCGAATCCGCACGGATCGCGCGCGAGGCTCAGGAAGCCGCCGAGAGACAGGCGGCGCACGAAGCCGAGCAAAAGGCCAAGCGCGACGCGCGCTACGCCGCCCGCAAGGCGAAGCGCAAGTAAGGTGCGCTCGTAACGTCCCATTGAACTTGAACTAAAGCACCGTTCCGGAGGCGGTCCCAAAGGCCGCCTCCGAAATTCGAGAGTGCGCTGCCCGCCCAAGGCAGGCGCTGCGCGATGACGACGAAGATCAATTCTTCTTCATCATCCCATCATCTTTCTTCATGCCGTCCTTCGACATGTGGTCCTTCTTCATGCCGTCGTCCTTGGACATGGTGTCCTTCTTCATCATGCCGTCCTTGGACATCGTGTCTTTCTTCATCATGCCGTCATCCTTGCCCATCTTGTCCTGAGCGAAGGCGGCCGGGGCAAACGCGAGGCCAAGCGAGAGAGCGGCCGCCGAGACGCCGAGCACGATGCGGGTGCGAATGGTCATGTTTCAACTTCCCTTCGAGATGGTGTTTGTCAGCGACGGACGCCGCTATTCAATCTCGACGGATCGCCAGCCGGCGTTGTTACGCCGCCGCCGGTAAATTTTGGCGAGCCCAGTGCTATCCGGCGTTCGGCGTACTCCCGCGCTCGCAACAGGGATCGGGAGTGTGCAGCGCAGCACGGCCGGCACTTGCCCGGACATTCGGTCTCGAACTATCAGATGAGAGAATATCGGGTGAAAGACCGGCTAGGATGGGCCCACGTGCCGGTCTCAAGGACCAAGCCCAATCGCACAAACAAGAATCGTCCAAGGAAATCACAACCATGCTCACGCGCCGCCATCTGCTCGCGACCGCCGTCGCCGCGCCCGCCATCCTTCGCTTCGGCACCGGTACGGCGCAAGCCGCCACCACGCTGAAGATCTCGCACCAGTTCCCGGGCGGCACCATCGACAAGGGCGATTTCCGCGACCGGCTCTGCCGCATGTTCGCCGCCGAAGTCAGTAAGCGCAGCAATGGCGACATCGCCGCCGAAATCTATCCGAACTCCTCGCTGATCAAGACCAACGCGCAGTTCTCCGCGATGCGAAAGGGCGCGCTCGACATCAGCCTCTATCCAATGCCTTATGCCGGGGGCGAAGTGCCGGAAACCAATATCGGCCTGATGCCGGGCCTCGTGACCACCTACGACCAGGGCCTGCGCTGGAAGAAGGAGCCCGTCGGCAAGGCGCTGACGGATTTCCTCGCCGACAAGGGCATCATCCTGCTCACCTGGGTCTGGCAGGCCGGCGGCGTCGCCAGCCGCTCGAAGCCGATCGTCGCGCCTGAAGATGCCAAGGGCATGAAGGTGCGCGGCGGCTCGCGCGAGATGGACATGGTGCTTCAGACCGCCGGCGCTTCGGTGCTGTCGGTCCCCTCCAACGAAATCTATGCGGCGATGCAGACCGGCGCCTGCGACGCCGGCATCACCTCCTCGACCAGCCTGATCTCGTTCCGCCTCGAAGAAGTCGCGAAGTCCCTGACCTCGGGCGCGGGCACCTCCTACTGGTTCATGCTCGAACCCTTGATGATGTCGAAGGCGATCTTCGACAAGCTGCCGAAGAACCATCAGGACATCTTGGTCGCGGTCGGCACCGAGCTCGAAGCCTTCGGCCGCAAGGGCGCGCAGGACGACGACATCGAGGTCGCCAAGGTCTATGAGAAGGCCGGCGCCAAGGTCTCCGCGCTCGACGCCGCGACCGTCGGCAAGTGGCGGGACATCGCCCGCGACACCGCGTGGAAGGATTACAGCGCCAAGACGGCGACCGCGGCAAACCTGCTCAAGCTCGCCATCGACGTCGCCGCATGAGTCACGGTCCGCTTCCGGATCGTGACGACAAGACGAGCGCTGCCGCAGGGACCGGCCCTGCGGCAGCGATCGATCGCGGTCTCGCCGTCCTCAACAGCATCATCGTGGTGTTCGCAGCGATCGCGCTGGTCGCGGCCTGCACCATCCTGAGTTACAGCGTCCTCAGCCGCGCTCTGTTCAAGGCCGCCAACTACTGGCAGGACGAGGCTGCCGTGTTCCTGCTGGTCGGCGCGACCTTCATGACGGCCGCCTATGTGCAGCAGAACCGCGGTCACATCGGCATCGAAGCCTTCGTCGGCTTGCTGTCGCCGCTGGCGAACCGGATCAGGCTCTGGCTGGTTGACGCCGCCACGTTCCTGTTCTGCGCCTTCTTCACCTGGAAATCCTGGACACTGGCCCATGAGGCCTATGTTGACGGCCAGGTCTCGAACTCGATGTGGTCGCCGCCGCTCGCCATTCCCTATTCGCTGATGGCGTTCGGGATGAGCCTGCTCTGCATCCAGATCCTCGTGCAGCTTGCGCTGCCATTCGCCGGAGCCAAGCGGCCATGAGCGTTTTCGGTATCGGCCTCGCCTACGGCATCACGACGCTGCTGGCGATGTTCTCGGGCATGCCGATTGCGTTCGCGCTCGGCGCGGTCGCCGTCGTGTTCATGGGCATCTACATGCCCTCGGCCTCGCTCGATACGGTCACGCAGAACGTCTACGAGGAGATGGCCTCGATCACGCTCCTGTCGATTCCGCTCTTCATCCTGAAGGGCGCGGCGATCGGCAAATCGCGCGCCGGCCAGGATCTCTACTCGGCGCTGCACGCCTGGCTGCATCGCGTGCCCGGCGGCCTCGGCGTCGCCAACGTATTCGCCTGCGCGCTGTTCGCGGCGATGGCAGGCTCCTCGCCTGCGACCTGCTCGGCGATCGGCTCGGCCGGCATCCCCGAGATGCGCAAGCGCGGCTATTCCGGCGGCTTCGCCGCAGGGATCATCGCCGCCGGCGGCACGCTCGGCATCCTGCTGCCGCCCTCGATCACCATGATCCTGTTCGCGGTCGCGGCCGAAAAGTCGCTGGGGCGGCTGTTCCTCGCCGGCATCGGGCCCGGCCTCCTGCTGGTCACGCTGTTCGGCGCCTACGCCGTGATCCGCTTCCGCCAGGAATATGCCGCGGCCGAGGCGGCCTACAAGAATGGCGGCCCGGAGGCCGCGATCCTGACCCGCGACGAGTATACGCTGGCCGAGCGCTTCAGCGTGCTGCCGCGGGTGATCCCGTTCGTGCTGCTGCTCACCGGCGTCATGATCGCCCTCTATGGAGGCTACGCCACGCCGTCGGAGACCGCGGGGCTCGGCGGCCTCCTCGCGCTGGCGCTGATCGCCGCGATCTACAGCGTGTGGCGGCCGAGCGACCTTGCCCCCATCATGAAGTCGACGATTCGGGAATCGACCATGCTGATGATGATCATCGGCATGTCGCTGCTCTATTCCTACGTGATGAGCTATCTGCACATCTCGCAATCGGTCGCCGAAACCATCGTTGCGATGCACCTGCCGCGCTGGGAGCTGCTGTTCGCGATCCTCGTCATGGTGGTCGTGCTCGGCTTTTTCCTGCCGCCGGTGTCGATCATTCTCATGACCGCGCCGATCATCCTGCCGCCCCTGCGCGCCGCCAATTTCGACATCATCTGGTTCGGCGTGGTCATGACCATCGTGATGGAGATGGGGCTGATCCACCCGCCGGTCGGCCTCAACATCTTCGTCATCCGCAACGTCGCGCCGGATATTCCCTTGCGCGAGGTGATCTGGGGCACCCTGCCCTTCGTACTGCTGATGATGCTCGCCGTGCTGCTGCTGTGCCTGGTGCCGGGCATCTCGACCTGGCTGCCGGATTTCGTGATGGGGCCGGACGGGAGCAGATGATGACGCTGAATTATGTCGCAGCCCGCTTCCGCTTGGCGTTCAGCGCGGACGCCACGCGGCTCACGGGTGGCTTGCCGAGCACGCCGCTCATCGCGTTGGTGGCCGCCAGCAACAGGTCCAAATCGACACCGGTCCTGATCCCCATGCCTTCGAGCATGTAGACGACGTCCTCGGTCGCGACGTTGCCAGTCGCACCGGGAGCGTAGGGACAGCCGCCGAGGCCGCCCGCAGCGGCGTCGATGACGCGGACGCCCTCTTCCATCCCGGCATAGAGATTGGCGAGCGCCTGGCCGTAGGTGTCGTGGAAATGCATCGCGAGCCTGGCGGGAGGAATGCTGGCGCTGACCGCGCGTAGCATCTCTTTCGCCTTGCTTGGCGTGCCGACCCCGATCGTGTCGCCAAGCGAGATCTCGTAGCAGCCGAGCTCGAACAGCGTATTGGCGAGATCGGCGACCGCCTTCGGCTTGATCTCCCCGTCGAAGGGGCAGCCGAGCACGCAGGAAATATAGCCGCGCACCGGAATGCCATCGGCCCTGGCGCGCGCCAGCACCGGCTTGAACCGCTCGATGGACTCCGCAATCGTGCAGTTGATGTTGGCGCGCGAAAACCCTTCGGAAGCCGCCGCGAATACGGAGACGACCTTCGCACCAGCGGCGCGCGCAGCGTCATACCCCTTTTCGTTCGGCACCAGCACGTGAAATTCCGCGCCATTGATATGGCGGACGCCCCGCAGCACCGCGTCCGAGCTTGCCATCTGCGGGATCGCCTTCGGCGAGACGAAGGCGCCGACCTCGACCGTCTTGAGGCCGGCCGCAACCAGCGCCTCGACGAAGGCGATGCGGGCCTCGACGCTGACGGGCGTTTTCTCGTTCTGGAGACCGTCACGCGGCCCCATTTCGATGATGCGGACGGGATCGCTCATGTCACTCTCCGGAAGGCTCGACCACGGCGAGCTCGACGCCCTCCTGGACGATGTCGCCGACCTTGCACCTGATGGACTTCAGCACGCCGGCAAAGGGCGCGCGCAGAGTCTGTTCCATCTTCATCACCTCGAGCGTCAGGATCGGCTCGCCCTTCTCGAGCTTCGCCCCCTCCTCGGCGAGCACGGCGACGACCGTGCCCGGCAGGGGCGCCGCGATCTTGTCCTCGCCGGTCTGCTCCTCGCTCTCGCCGCCGAACGGATCCACCCAATGCAGATCGAAGCGACCGTTGCGGGTGCGCAGATATAGGTCATGGCCGTCGATCACGGCCGCAACCTGCGATTTGACGCCGTCCAGCGTCAAGTCGAAGCCGCCTTCCTTCGCCGCGATCGTGAACGCCAGTTCGCGCTCGCCGATCACCAGCGTCGAGGGACCACTCCCGTAGTTCAGCGTGATCTTCTGCTCCGGCCCGTGCCCGACGCGGAAGGCAAAGCTGCGCTGGCGGCGACCGACCGGCTGCCAGCCGAAGGTCTGCCAGGGTGAGTTCACCTGCGCACGTACGGCCTGCTGCTCGTCATTGAGGATCGCAGCCACCGCGGCGCAAAGCTCGAGCTCCCCGGGTGCCGGCGCAGCCTGTGTCAGGACCGCCAGCTCGCGCTCGATGAAGCCGGTGTCGATCGCATTCGTGCGCACCTTGGGATGAGTCATCAGCGCCGACAGGAACGGGATGTTCGTCACGATGCCGCGGACGTCGGACTCTTCCAGTCCCCGATTGAGTCGCTCGATCGCGACATCCCGCGTCGGCGCCCAGGCGATCATCTTGGCGAGCATGGCGTCATAATACGGCGAGACCGCATCACCCTCGCGATAGCCGGCGTCGATGCGCAAGCCTCCGGCTTCCGCCGGCAACCGCCAGGTCGAGATCCTGCCAACCGACGGCATGAAGTTCTTGGTGGGATTCTCCGCATAGACGCGCGCCTCGACTGCATGGCCGTTGAGGCGGATCTCGTCCTGCTTCAAAGGAAGCGCCTCCCCGAAGGCGACGCGCAGCTGCCACTCGACGAGGTCGATGCCGGTGATCAGCTCGGTCACGGGATGCTCGACCTGGAGACGCGTGTTCATCTCGATGAAGAACACGTCCTTACCGTCGGAGACGAACTCGATCGTGCCGGCGCCGACATAATTCACCGCTCCGGCGGCCTTTCGCGCGGCGGCGCAGACCGTTTCGCGCTGGGCAGCATTGAGCGTGGGCGACGGCGCCTCCTCGATCACCTTCTGGTGCCGCCGTTGCAGCGTGCATTCGCGCTCGAACAGCGAGAGCAGATTGCCGTGGCTGTCGCCGATCACCTGCACCTCGATATGCCGGGGACTGTCGACATATTTTTCGATCAGCATGCGATCGTCGCCGAACGCGGCCTTGGCCTCGCGCTTGGCGCTGACGATCGCAGGTCCCAGCTCGGCGGCCGATCGCACGATGCGCATGCCGCGACCGCCGCCGCCGGCCGAAGCTTTCACCAGGATGGGGAAGCCGATCTTGTCCGCCGCCTTCGACAGCGTCGCCTCGTCCTGGGCCTCGCCGTGATAGCCGGGCACCAGCGGCACGCCGGCCTTCTCCATCAGCGCTTTGGAGCCGGATTTCGAGCCCATCGCATTCATCATCTCGGCGGTCGGGCCGACGAAGACCAGGCCCGCTTCAAAGCAGGCTTGCGCGAAATCGGCGTTCTCCGACAGGAAGCCGTAGCCGGGATGCACGGCCTCTGCCCCCGTCTTCCGTGCGGCCTCGATCAGCCGCTCGACATTGAGATAGCTGTCGCGGGCCCGGGCGGGCCCGAGCAGCACGGCCTCGTCCGCGAGCGCGACATGCATCGCGTCGCGGTCGGCCTCGGAATAGACCGCAACCGTGCGCAGGCCCATGGCGCGGGCGGTGCGGATGACGCGGCAGGCGATCTCGCCGCGGTTGGCGATCAGGAGCGTGCGAAAACGCCGGTAGAGCTTGGAGCGGTCCATCGCATCACATCCTGAACAGGCCGAATTTCGTCGGCTCGATCGGCGCGTTCGATGCCGCCGAGAGGCCAAGGCCGAGCACGAGGCGCGTGTCGGCCGGATCGATCACGCCGTCGTCCCATAGCCGCGCGGTCGCGTAATACGGGTGCCCCTGGCTCTCATATTGCGCGCGGATCGGCTCGCGGAATTTGTCTTCCTCTTCCTTCGACCAGCTGTCACCCTTGGCTTCGATGTTGTCACGGCGGACCTGGCTCAGCACCATCGAGGCCTGCTCGCCGCCCATCACCGAGATGCGCGCGTTCGGCCACATCCAGAGGAAGCGCGGCGAGTAGGCGCGGCCGCACATGCCGTAATTGCCGGCGCCGTAGGAGCCGCCGATCACGACGGTGAACTTCGGCACGGAGGCGGTCGCGACCGCCGTCACCAGCTTGGCGCCGTCGCGCGCGATGCCGCCGGCCTCGTATTTCTTGCCGACCATGAAGCCGGTGATGTTCTGCAGGAACACCAGGGGGATGCCGCGCTGGCAGCACAGCTCGATGAAATGCGCGCCCTTCAGCGAGCTCTCGCTGAACAGGATGCCGTTGTTGGCGATGATGCCGACCGGATAGCCCCAGATATGGGCGAAGCCGCACACCAGCGTCGTGCCGTAGAGCTTCTTGAACTCGTCGAACTCGGAGCCATCCACCACGCGCGCGATGATGTCGCGCACATCGAACGGCTTGCGGCCGTCGACCGGCACCACGCCGTAGATCTCTTCCGCCGCAAAGAGAGGCTCGCGCGGCGGATGCATGTTCAGGTTCGGCCGCGCCGACGGCTTCAGCGTACCGACGATGCGCCGCGCGATGCCGATCGCGTGGGCATCGTTCTGGGCATAGTGATCGGTCACCCCGGACTGGCGCGAGTGCACGTCGGCGCCGCCGAGCTCCTCCGCGCTCACCACCTCGCCGGTCGCGGCCTTCACCAGCGGCGGGCCGCCGAGGAAGATGGTGCCCTGGTTGCGCACGATGATGCTCTCGTCCGACATCGCCGGAACATAGGCGCCGCCCGCCGTGCAGGAGCCCATCACGATCGCAATCTGCGGGATACTTTGTGAGGACATCTGCGCCTGGTTGTAGAAGATGCGGCCGAAATGCCGCTCGTCCGGGAAGATCTCGTCCTGCAACGGCAAGAAGGCACCGCCGGAATCGACCATGTAGACGCAGGGAAGATTGTTCTGCCGCGCGATGTCCTGCGCCCGCAGATGCTTCTTCACCGTCATTGGGTAATAGGTGCCGCCCTTGATGGTGGCGTCGTTGGCGACGATCACGCATTCGCGCCCCGAAATGCGCCCGACCCCCGTGATGACGCTCGCCGAGTGCACGTCGCCGCCATAGAGGCCATAGGCCGCGAGCGGCGACAGCTCCAGGAACGAGGTGCCGGGATCAACCAGCAGATCGACGCGCTGGCGCGCCAGCATCTTGCCGCGCGCTGTGTGGCGGTTGCGCGAGGCCTCGCCGCCGCCGCCGGCGACCTGGCTGAGCTTTTCGCGCAAGTCAGCGACGAGCGCGCGCATGGCCTCGGAGTTGCGCGCAAAGTCTGATGAAGACGAATCGATGCTGGAATGGAGCGGCATGGTGATTCCAATGAGGTGAACGTTTTAAGCCGTCTCGGCCATCAACTCGCGACCGATCAGCATGCGGCGAACCTCCGAGGTGCCGGCGCCGATCTCGTACAGCTTGGCGTCGCGCCAGAGACGTCCGACCGGGAATTCGCTGGTATAGCCAACTCCGCCGAGCGCCTGGATCGCCTCGCCCGCCATCCATGTCGCCTTCTCCGCGGAATAGAGGATCGCCGCGGCGGCGTCCTTGCGTAAGCTACGCGCGTGGTCGGCGCGGTCGCAGGCGCGGCCTACGGCGTAGACATAGGCACGCGTGGCCTGCCAGGTCGAATACATGTCGGCGAGCTTGCCCTGCATCAGCTGGAAATCGCCGATCGGCTGGCCGAACTGCTTGCGCTCGTGCATGTAGGGCACCACCGCGTCCATGCAGGCCGCCATGATCCCGAGCGGGCCGCCCGAGAGCACTGCGCGCTCATAGTCCAGGCCGGACATCAGCACCTTGACGCCCTCGCCCACCTTGCCGAGCACGTTCTCCTCCGGAACCTCGCAGTCGTCGAAGAACAGCGGATAGGTGTTGGAGCCGCGCATGCCGAGCTTGTCGAGATGCTGGCCATGGGTGAAGCCCTTGAAACCCTTCTCGACGAGGAAGGCGGTCATGCCCCGCGGTCCGGCGTCCGGATCGGTCTTGGCGTAGACGACCAGCACGTCGGCATCGCCGCCATTGGTGATCCACATCTTCGAGCCGTTGAGCACGTAGCGGTCACCACGCTTGTCGGCGCGCAGCTTCATCGAGACGACGTCGGACCCGGCGCCGGGCTCGGACATCGCGAGCGCCCCGACATAATCGCCGGAGATCAGTTTCGGCAGATAGCGGTGGCGCTGCGCGTCGGTGCCATTGCGGCGAATCTGGTTGACGCAGAGGTTGGAATGGGCGCCGTAGGACAGCCCGACCGCGGCCGAGCCGCGCGAAATCTCCTCCATGGCGACGACGTGGGCGAGATAGCCCATGTTGGAGCCGCCATATTGCTCCGGCGCTGTCATCCCCAGCAGGCCGAGGTCGCCGAAGCGCTTCCACAGGTCTGCCGGGAACAGATTGGCCTTCTCGATCTCGGCGGCGCGCGGGGTGACCTCCGCCTCCACGAAGGCGCGCACGGTGTCGCGCAGCATGGTGATGTCTTCGCCCAGATCGAAGTCGATGCTCGGGATGTTCAAGGCGATTCCTCCGTATTTTGAGGCCAGAACCTAGCCCGGTCCCGGCCCTCTTGCGGTCGAAAAGGTTGCATTTTCCGCCAAACTTGGCGAGGATTTTCGGGAGGGATTTCCAATGTCTTTTCAAGCCGCCACCGCGAGCCCGCGCCGCGCCGTCACCCCCGCCGCCTTCGTCCGGGGCGTGGTCGCTGCCTATGAGCGATACGGCCGCGATCCCGCGGAGGCATTGAGCCGCGGCCAAGTCGCGCCGGACCTGGTCAATTCTCCGGATGGGCGGGTCACCGCCGCCCAATTCGAGGCGCTGGCGGGCCATGCCATGCGCGAGCTCGACGACGAGGCGCTCGGCTGGTTCTCGCGGCGACTGCCTTGGGGCACCTATGGCATGCTGTGCCGCGCCTCGATCACCGCGCCGACGCTGGAGGTCGCGCTCAAGCGCTGGTGCCGGCATCACCGCCTGGTCACCGAGGATGTGCTGCTCGATCTCGAGCTTGGCGAAGAGACCGCCGTCGTGTCGATCCGTGAGCTACGCGACCTCGGACCTTGCCGCGAGTTCTGCCTGGTCACCCTGTTCCGCTACGTGCTTGGCTTCTCGTGCTGGGCCGTCGACTCCCGGATCGCGCTCCGCTCGGCCGAATTCCCCTACCCGGAACCCGGACACGTCTCGGTCTATCCAACCATCTTTTGCCGAACCGTCCGCTTCGATGCGGACCGCGCCGGCATCGTCTTCGACAAGCACTATCTGTCGCTGCCGCTCACGCGCAGCGCGGCCGATCTCGACAACATGCTCGAGGGCGCGTTGCGGCTGACCGTGCTGCCCTACCGGCGCGACCGGCTGCTGGTCGAACGCGTGCGCCGCGTGCTCCGCAATGCGCGCGGCCGCCTGCTCGGCGCCGAGGACGTCGCGAGCGAGCTGGCGCTGTCCACCCGCACCATGCACCGCCGCCTGCGCGAGGAGGCAACCTCGCTACGCGATCTCAAGGAAGAGGCAAAGTTCGAGCTCGCCAAGCAGGAGCTGATGCGCGACCGCACGCCGATCAAGCGCATCGCGGAACTCGCCGGCTTCCGCAACGAGAAGAGCTTTTCGCGCGCCTTCCGCAGCTGGACCGGCACCTCCCCACGCGAGTTTCGCGGGCGATACCGCTGAGACGCGTTGCGTGGTCGTCATGAATTGGCGGCCTCCGAGTTGGATATCGGAGACCGTCACATGTCTGGCGGGTCGCGCCTGCAGCGCTAGTTCGAGTTGGTCTGCCCGCCCGAACGAAGCTTGCGCGAATGCGTCCGCTTCGGCTGCAAGGCGAACGCGTCGTTCGAGGTCTTCGCGCCGCCACTCTGCGAGCAGCTGCCGCCGATGCCAGCGGACGCGGCGCGGCACGCTTCCATCGTCGGATAGCCGCAGCCATGAGCGGCCTGGGCGCCGTTGGTGATGCAGTATTCTTCCGCCTGTGCTGCGGGTGCGGTCATCATGAGAAACGCGGATGCAAACAGCGTCGCAGCCGATGCGACGAACGCCTTCGAACTCGATGTCATGGTGTCTTTTCCTGCTTCAGGGTCCCACAAAAGTGGCCTCGGCATGCCAACACGCTGAGGTTCGCACTCGCATCTAGGCGGCGCCGGGGAACCGGCAATCACGGCTCAGCGCATTGCAGGGCTTCTTGAATCACATGTCACAGTTAGGTGACTGTCTCATGTATATAAATTCGGATTGTGTGAAAATGTTGACTTGGCCGCACGGGAGCATTCCGATCCCTATCCTGCCGGCGCCGCCGCGACCTCCTGCAACGGCAGCGGCACATCCTTCGCCACGCCCAGCACCGGGAAGCTGCGGACGTTCTTCACGTCAGGCATCGCCGCGAAATGCAGGAGCTGCTGGCGCATGCTCTCGACGCTCGGCGCCACGCATTTGAGGAGATAGTCGGTCTCGCCGGAAATCCGCCAGCACTGCTGGATCCGCGGGATCGCGGCGATCGAACTCTCGAAGGCCTCCAGCACCGGTTGGGCCTGGCTGCCGAGCTGGATCGAGACGAACGAGACCACTTCAAAGCCGAGCCGCCGCTCGTCGATGACGGCACGCACCGCCCGGATCACGCCGCGGCCAAACAACGATTTCAGCCGCCGCAGGCAGTTCGGCGCGGACACGCCAACGCGCAGCGCCAGCTCGTTGTTGCGCACCCGCCCGTCCTGTTGCAGCTCGGATAATATCTTCAGGTCGACGTCGTCGAGCCGGTCACGCCCCGCCATACCCCGCCTCGCCAAGAGCCCGTCATGCCAGGCAGGGAAGCACGCGGCGGAATTGATGCCAAGGGCAGAACCTGGGGTGCTGGCAACCCGATGCGACGTTAGAGGGTACGGGCGGACCGCCTCTCATCCACTTCCTTCACGCGGGGGCCCACAACGCAGATGCCGCCTGGCCCTCAATGCGTCCAGGGCTCTCCGCGGCGGAACGAGAAATTATCCGCATAGGCGACCGGCCGGCGAATCGATTCCTGCGGCTCGATGACCTGGTAGGCTATGCCCTTGCGCTCGCAATAGGCGACCGCCTCTTCCTTGCTGTGGAAATGCAGCGTGATCTGCTGCTTCATGTCGCCGGACGAAGTCCAGCCCATCAGCGGCTCGACCGAGCGCGGCTGCTCCGGCTCGTAGTCGAGCTGCCATTCCTTCGTCTTGGACCGGCCGGATTGCATCGCGTTCTTGGCAGGCTTGAAAATGCGTGCGGTCATGGCTGGTCCGGGCCTCTTCGTCTTTTCGTTCGATTTCGATGCGTCACGGTGGCAGTTGGTGGAAACCTCAGGGATAGTATAGAGAAACCGATCGGGACTTGATCGGTGATTCCGGCCCCCGGCCCCTCGCCAACGGTATAGTCATTATGCTGCACCGTGACAATTCCGTACCCGCCTTCCGCGCCGGGATTCCGCCCGGCGGCACGGCCTCATCAGCCTATCCGATCTCTTCGAGAGCTCCCGTCGCATGGCCTTCCTGAACATCAGTGCAACGCTTCCCGATAAGGGCCGCGATCTCCGGCTCGACCTGTTTCGCGGCGTCGCGAACTGGGCGATCTTTCTCGACCATATCCCCGACAACGTCGTGAACTGGATCACGACCCGCAACTACGGCTTTTCCGACGCGGCCGACCTGTTCGTCTTCATCTCCGGCTATACCGCCTCCTTCGTCTATGCGCGGATGATGCTGGAGCGCGGCTTCATCGTCGGCGCCACGCGGCTGACCAAGCGAGTCTGGCAGCTGTATGTCGCCCACATCATCCTGTTCGTGATCTACATCGCCTCGATCAGTTATCTGGCGTTGCGCTTCGGCGATTCCGAGATGATCAACGAGTTCAACGTCGCCGGCCTCGTCGACAACGCCACCGAGACGTTGCGCCAGGGCTTGTTCCTGCGCTTCAAGCCGCTCAATCTCGACGTGCTGCCCCTCTATATCGTGCTGATGGGCCTGTTTCCGCCGGTGCTGTGGTTCATGCTGCGCAAGCCCGACCTGACGATGGTCTTGTCCATCGTGCTGTGGCTGACGGCGCGCCATTACGGCCTGAACCTGACCGCCTATCCGGCCGGCCAGTGGTACTTCAACCCCTATTGCTGGCAGGTGCTGTTCGTGTTCGGCGCCTGGTGCGCGTTGGGCGGGGCCCGGCGCTCCATGACGCTGATCAATTCGCCGATCACGCTGTGGGTCTGCCTCGGCTATCTCTTGTTCGCGCTGATCATGACCATGGCCGGCCGCTTCCCCGCCCTCGGCGGCATGTTCCCGGAATGGCTGTTCTCGGCCTTCAACCCGAATGACAAGACCAACCTTGCGCCGTACCGCTTCCTCCATTTCGTGGTGATCGTGATCCTGGTGATCCGCTTCGTGCCGAAGGAGTGGCCGGGGCTGGAGTGGAGGGTGTTCGATCCCCTGATCGTCTGCGGCCAGCAGTCGCTCGCGGTGTTCTGCGTCGGCGTGTTCCTGTCCTTCGTCGGCCATTTCGAACTGTCAATGAGCTCGGGCTCGCTGCTTGCGCAGATCTTCGTCAGTGTCGCCGGCATCGCGATCATGACGACGGTGGCCTATTACATCTCGTGGTCGAAGAAGCAGGACAAGCCGCTGAAGCCGCCACCGCCCAAGCCGGCGGCTGCGGCGGCCTGAGCCGGAGACGCCCTTCGGAGCGCGAGGTCCGGTAGCCACGCTTGCTGAGCCGAAGATCGCATTGACATGAGTCAACAGAAGCGGCGGCGCCGGCCGGCATAGTGTTGCCACGACATGCGCCGCCGCTCCGCCGTCGGCAACCTCCTCTGGCACAAGGCCCAAACACATGCCCTCTCATTTCCACGCCGTGGTATGGATCGACCATTCGCAGGCCCGGATCTTCCATCTCGGCCTGGGCGGCTCGGACGAAGTCACGCTGCATCCACAACTGCCCACACGTCATCTTCATCACAAGGCCAATGCGATCGGCAGCGGCCATGCGGCCCCCGACAAGGCATTCTACACTGAGGTGACCAAAGCCATCGCCGATGCCGGCGAGATCCTCATCATCGGTCCGGCGAGCGCGAAGACGGAGCTTGCCAGCCACATTCACGCGAGCGCACCCGATCTGGCCAAGCGGATTGTCGCGGTGGAAGCGGCCGATCATCCCTCGGACGCCGAGATCGTCGCCTACGCGAAGCGCCACTTCAAGATGCCGCTGCCGCGCGTGCAAACGCCGGGATCAGCAATAGGCGAGCGACACTCGGGTTAGGACCGTACGGCCTCAACGATAGCGCAAGGTGCGATGATGGCGCGATGATGGTTCATCACGATCTCATCGCGCTTCAGGCCGCCTCTTCGCCGTCGAACTCGGTGAATTTCTTGTAGATCCAGTCCCGGCCGTCGTGGCGGCGCCACACCTTGCCGACCACGAACTGCCCATTGATGGAGCGGCGCGGCACGATCACTGTCCAGAGGTGCCAGATCTCGGTCCAGCTCGACTGCGGACCAACGGTCTTGAGGTTGCGATCAAAAGACATGTGGCAGAACTCGCTGGCGCAGAACTCAACTGATGGGCACGCCGCGACGAACCGTGACCTGTGGTCGCTCAGATTGAAGGCAGCCCATCGCGAGCCGGGACCGACCTGATCACAGCCACCCAAGCGGCCGCAACAACCGCTCGCCTTTAACCTAACCGATCAACCTTACTTCCTGGGATGGAGCGGCACGATCGTTTGAAAGCCGCGGCCGGGTTTTCTGGAAGGCCCGCGATTTGAGAACGAACGCTGTCTTGGCGCTTGGTGGTTTTTTCCAGAACTGACCAGCCCGGCCGGAAAAGCGCAACGCCGCGCAAGCGGAATATCATCGCTTGGCGGCGTCCGTTAGGCATTGGGCGCTGAAATCCCCAACACCCATATGTCTGTGGCAGCAGCCAAAGGTTCGATGAATCTTTGGCAATTCTGCGCCGCGCAGCCCCTCAGCAACGCCTTGAAAAATCGCGCAGAAGTCGTGTTGCGCAGACTATGAGCGCCAGGGCTTCAAAGGGCTCGGACAGACCCCGCAAACGACTCATCCGCAATATGCCGCCTGCCCTGCCTCGGCGATCAAGCCGACTGGGACGTGGCGCTGGCGCTGGAGGCGCTGCCGGACGCGTTCTGGGCATTTGTCCCGAGCGCGCCTTGCGCGTTGTAGGTCTGCCCGGACGGACTGCCCTGACTGCCTTGCGTGCTCGCGGAGGTCTCGACCTCTGTGGTGCCGTCGGAATAGGTGATGGTGGTGGTGGTGACGCCGTCGATAGTCATGGAGACCTCGCTGACGATGGTCTTGGCCGAGCCGCCGCCGGATCCCGAGCTTCCACCCGCCGATTGCGAGGACGATTCCGACGAGGTCGATGAGGCGGCCTCCGTCGACGAGGCCGCAGACGTCGAGGATGCCGTAGACGTTGGGGATGCCGCAGACGACGACGCCGTCGCGGTAGACGCGGACGTCGTCAGGGCTGCGGTGGTGGATGCAATCGCGCCGATCGACATGGAGACCTCGCTCGAAGGAGACCTCGGGCACAGTGCCAGTTGCGCGCCCGATCCTCCCTTCAACGCACACACCCCGCAAACCAGGCGCGGTGCTGCGAAAAATTCGGCCCGGCAGACATTTTACGGGCTCGGCCGGAGCAACCAAACGCAGCACCGTGCGTTGCAGGTTTTTCCCAGCGATCGCGAGGCGTCCGTGAATGTCAACGATCAGCGCGCGCCCGCCATGGACGGACAGTCATCTCGTCTCACGTCCGTGTGAGCAGGAGCGCGGCCGGTGAATTTCTGCGAGCGAGCCGAGACCAATGATGAGCAGGCCGGATGGCCAAGGGGGAGCAGTGAGCCAGATCGATACGACCGAGAAACTATCCGACGTCCCGGAGACCGGAAGCTCGCTGTTGCCGCTCTGCGGACTTGGCGTGGCCGGGATTGCAATGCTGGGCTGGATCTGCGCCCTCGCCTGGGGCGCCTGGCGGGTTGTTGACTGGCTGCTGTTCTGAGCGGAGTTGCGGTCGCAGCTCTGCGATCCCATGCCCTGCGAGCCTTCTCGGGACTGGTCGGGGCAGCTGGATTCGAACCAACGACCTGCAGTACCCAAAACTGCCGCGCTACCAGGCTGCGCTATACCCCGACTGTCCGGCGAGCCCCGTCGATACACGCTTCCCGAGGCGTCAGCAAGCTGCCAACGAGGCTCCAAAGCCAGCAGCGCGGCCGGCAATAGCCGGACCTTCCCGCCCTATTTACTGCCGAACAAGGGATGGCCGACGCGGTCGCCGGGGCGGATGCCGTACTTCTGTGCCGTTCCCGCCACCACCTCCAGCACGGCCCGGGCGGGTCCCCGGGACGAGATGATCTTGGTCGACAGCGGCTCGGTGTTCTCGGCGATGCGCAGGATGCGGCCGTCGGCGCGGATGAAGATCATGTCGAGCGAGACATAGGTGTTCTTCATCCACATCGACACCTCCTGCTCGGGATTGAAGTCGAACAGCATGCCTTTGCCGTCCGGCAGTTCCTTGCGATACATCAGGCCGGTCTGCTTCTCCTCCTCGGTCGTCGCCATTTCCACCGAGAACACCTGCACCCCGTTCTTTGTGACGATCTCGAGCGGCTGGAAGCTGGCGGCGCCGACGGGCGCGCTGGCGACGACACAGCCAATGATGACGAGGATGGCGGCAAGCCAGCCCTTTGCAACGGACCAGGCGGCCTTTCGATCAGAATTCATGGGGCTCTCGAGGCGTGGGGACTGGGCCAGTCCTACGCGGCGGCCAGCGGAAAAGGAAGAGGCGCGCCGGCCTGCCGGCACGCCTCTGCTCACGATTGCGAGAATTGGTGCTCTTTAGTGCGACTGCAATCCCGGCGATCCGGTCTCGGGATGGATCTCCGCCGCCATCATGCCCTTGGAGCCGGGCCCGAAGCGAACCAGGACGTACTGGCCCGGCCTGAGTTCAGTCATGCCGAAGCGGCGCAGTGTCTCCATGTGCACGAAAATGTCGGGCGTGCCCTCGCCGCAGGTCAGGAATCCGAAGCCGCGCAGCCGGTTGAACCATTTGACCTGAGCCCGCTCCAGCCCGCTGGTCGGAGTGACCGTGACATGGGTGCGCGGCGGCAACATCTGCGCCGGATGGATCGCGGTCGACTCGTCCATCGAAACCACGCGGAAGGCCTGGTAACCCTTGGCGCGCTGAATGCACTCGACGACGATGCGGGCGCCTTCATAAGCGGTCTGGAAGCCGTCGCGCCTGAGCACGGTCACGTGCAGGAGCACATCGGGCCAGCCATTGTCAGGAACGATGAAGCCATAGCCTTTGGAGGCGTCGAACCATTTGATGACGCCATGGACCTCGACGAGATTGGCGCTGGTCTCACCGAGCCCGCTGAAGGGACTGAGCCCGCTATCGCGAGCGACACCGCCGTGCTCGCCCGGCGTCATCCGCCCGGGCGATACTCCCTGCCCGGGAACTCCGAGCTTCTTGGACTCAAATCCGTCCGACGACCCCATAACCCCGGACCCCACACTGCCATTGCGGCCCGCCACATTGGCGGCGCTCGAATCACGCGTCTTATGAAAAACTTCTCAATTCGACGCGACGCGAATCTTTCGACTCAAAAGATAACACTCCCGGTTGCGAGGCATAGACAAAAAAGAGATTCGCCGGAACCTATGAACAGCTTGCATTGCAGCGAATCAAATTGATTCGTCTCAATTGCCGACGAAGGGACCGAGCGTTTCGCCGATGTCGTGATGGATGACGAGGTCGGCAATGTCGTCCTGCTCGGTCGGCTCGCGGTTGATGATGACCAGACGTGCACCGGCGCGCTTGGCCATGATCGGAAAGCCCGCGGCCGGCCAGACCACGAGCGAGGAACCGATCGCGATGAAGAGGTCGCAGGATTGCGACAGCGCGGTTGCGCGTTGCATTTCGTCATCCGGCATCATCTGACCGAAGGAGATCGTGGCGGTCTTCACCGGCTCGTCGCACGCCGTGCAGTTTGGCGCCGCGCCGTCGCCGTCGAAACGGCGCCTCACCCAGTCCAGCGGATAGGCCTGCCCACATCCGATGCATCGCGCAAAAGTAGTATTTCCATGAAGCTCAACCACGTGCTCGGCGGCGAAGCCCGAGGCCTGGTGCAGATTGTCGATGTTCTGCGTGATGACGGCGGGAACCTTGCCGGCGCGGTAGAGCGATGCCAGCGCGCGATGGCCGCGACCGGGCTTCGCCGCAGCGAACACCTCCTCCATCGCGAAGCGGCGGCGCCAGGCCTCGTTGCGCGCTTCGCGGCTCGCGACGAATTCGTCGAACGGAATCGGACGGTTACGCGTCCAAATTCCGCCCGGGGAGCGGAAGTCGGGAATGCCGCATTCGGTCGAGATGCCAGCGCCGGTGAACGGCACGATTGCCCTGGCCTCGGCGATCATGTCGCCGAGCAGTTCGACGCCGCTCTGAAGATCCGATGCGATCAATCGCGCCTCCCGACTCGTTTTGCCTGACAGCAACATGCACAAGCGACAAGATCATTGACGTACTTATCAAGCGCGAACGCAGTTCGCTCGGCAATTTTTTCCGGCCTTCGCTTATCACATTCCTGCAATGCCTCCTCCCCATTGACGCCCCATTCAGGAGCGCCAATGGATGTGTTGACGCGACTCAACGTGATTGCGGCGGCAGCGCTTGAGTTCAGATTTGCACGTACTCAGGTGTAGAGGGGATTTGACATGACCGAAGACGAAGAACGCAAAGCGCGTGAGCGCGATGAGATCGCCGCCCGTGTCGCCGCCTTCCGTGCCACGCAAGAGAAGTTCCAGCGCGAGCGCGAAGAATATTTCGTGTCGACGCTGGAGAACGCCCGCAAGGTCGAGCGGCCATCGCTCTGGCCATAGGATCGTCGCGCAGGCAAACGCGACGATAGGCGAATGAAAAAAGCCCGGAGCAGCGCTCCGGGCTTTTCGCTATCGGCGACTACCAATGGCGCCAGTGGTGATGGCGGTAGTACGGCCCGCCGCCGTAATAGGCGTAAGGGCCGGGTCCGTAATAATAGCTCGGGCCGCCATAATAGCCGTAACGGGGACCGTAGTAGCCATACGGCCGGGAGGCTGCGACCGCACCCGCGGTGATGGCGCCGGCGGCAAGGCCGAACGCGAGGCCCGGGCCGATGCCGCGGCCGCGCGCCTCGGCCGGTGCGGGCGCCGCGACGGCGGTCACGCCGACGGCCGCGATGGTGGCCAGAACTGCCAATGTCTTCTTCATGCTCTTCTCCTTCGCGTCTTGGAAGATAACCGCGGGCGCCTGCGATGGTTGCGCGATCCGCGGAACCCCGGCGCGATCAAAAATGTCGGTGCAGCGGGAACGAAATCGCCGGGCGCGGATTGATCACCCAAGTGCGGGAGCCTCCGCCATCCGGGTTGAGGCAACAGCACGAAGACCCCGTCAGCATCTCCGCGATGCTGGCGGGGTTTTTCAGTTTAACGGGAGCCAATGGCAGCAGACCGCAATTGCTGCCAGCGGGGCGGACGATCGAGGAGGAAGGTTTGCCAATATCCGCTTTGCTGGCCCGTATCCGCAGATTGGTTCCCAGATCCGCCGATCAGCACTACGACGAGATCGTCCGCAGCTTCGGTGTCGGCACGCTGCGTCCGCCGCCGACGCCGATGACCGACGGCGAACTGGCGCGGGCGATCGCCGAGTTCCTGAAGGAGCAGCCGTCGAGCGAATCCGTCGCGGCCCTCGGCCGCCGGCTCGACCCCTCCTCGCGGGTTTGAGTTTCTTTTCGGGCGTAGGGAACCAGGATTGCGCGCGGACGTTGAGTTCTTTCTCGCGCTGAGCGAAAGAAAAAACTGAGGCCCGACATGCCCGCGTGGCTCGAAGTCTTGCTCAACCTGTCCGGCTATGCCGGCTTCGTGGCGCTCGCCTCGCGCGGCGCCGCCTGCCCGCAGGCGCCGGCCGACGATCGCATCTGCGGCGACGAACGCTAATTGGCGTACGACACCTGGCCCGCCGTGCGCACCAGCCGGTCGGCCTTGACCGCCACGCGCGTGTCCTCGGCCCGCGGCCGCAGCGAGAAGCTGATCACCACGAAAGCGAGACAGAACAGCGTGCCGACGACGGCGACGCGCCGGTAGGTGTGCCGGTCGCCTTGGTAAAAGGACGGCTCTGAAAAAGGTGTCATGACAAAATCGCTTCTTGGCAAAGTCGCTTCTTGCTTCTTGCCAGACACCTACCCCAACCCGAGGCAAGCGCAACGCGATTGGGCTTTTAACCTAACCGAATAGCGTTATCGGCGTCCGCGCAAGCTATCGTTAAGGCACATCAGAGGCGGCGCCTCTGCCGCCGGGACAGATGGACCGAGTTTGTTCCGGCTTCGACTCCATTTCGTTCTCGAAGAACGAATCGGAATCGCAGAAATCCGCACGACGCAGTTCTTAACAAACACTTTGCGACCGCGATCGGGCGAGCTCGCATCAATGCCGCTCCCTCGCCCCGCAGCCTTCGGAGAAGACACGGGCGGGACTGAGCCTTGCGTCACGCCGTCTCGTTCGGATACGCGCGGTCGCCATCGCCGCCGCCAGGCGCAACCTGTTCTGCATCCGACTCCATTTCGTTCTCGAGGAACGAATCGGAGTCGCGAAAACCAGTGCGGAGCGATTCCTAACGATCGATGAAAGCGCACCCTCACACATTCGGCGACGGGATGCTTTGCCGACAAATTCCTCGACGACCAGATCGAGGACGAGGCGTCAGAACGCGATCGCGCTTGCAGGTTGCCGCGTGTCGCCGATACGGATCAAGCCGCCCGCTTGGCGTTCTCTCTCGCGAAGCATTCGAGGATCTGGATGCGGAGCTCTTCTGCGGCAGGTCCCTCGAGCTTCCTGAGCTCGTTCCAGAGCCTGATCACTTCGCGCTGCTTTTCGACAGTCATGAGTCACCTCTCAAAGTCTTCCAAGGCGGCTCACACTAGAACAAAATGAGAACAAAAAGTCCAGCCCCTCGAACCAAATTTCCAGGCTGTCGCGTTGAACCTTTTCGGAACGGCAAAGACTCACGAAAGCTGGGGATTTCAGCGCCCAGTCACACGGCAGCGCCGCCTGACGAACATATTCCGTCACCGCGGCGCTGTTGCTTTTTGGATTTTCAACTTTAAGTTTGGGACACGGTTGGCGGCCAGGCGCTGAAATCCCAACGCCGTCAGCCAAGAGAGCCCCGCGCGAAAGCGCGGGGTTTTTCTTTTGAAGCTGGTGACCTGGCGAGGCGCGCGGACTGCACGCTATCGAAGCGAAGCCTCGCTCTTGCGCATTGACCGGCCGAAATTCGGCGCGCCGGCGACGGTGCGGCTCAGCCGTTCGGCCCCTCAGACGCCAGCATCGCGGGCTTCGTCATCGAGGCGCCGATGATCTGCGAGTTCTGCGAGAACGAAATCGCCTCACGAAAGTGCCCGCCGCAACGACATCTCCGGCGCCTCAGACGGCGTCCTTGGCGACCTTCAGCGGCGAGGCCTTGACCGATTTGCTTGCGGGCTTCGCCGCAAACTGCATCGGCTCCTTGGTGAAGGGATTGACGCCCATGCGGGCTTCGGTCGCCGGCTTGTTCACGACCGACATCTTCACGAAGCCGGGAATGACGAACTCGCCGGACTCGTTGAGCTCCTTGTAGCCGACAGTCGCCATGTACTCGATCACCGACTTCACGTCGTTCTTCGAAAGCTGCGTGCCCTCGGCAATTGCATCGATCAATTGGGTCTTCGTCATCTTCGCCATGTCTGAATTCCTTTGAATGGGGGGCGCGAGCAATTCCCGAAGAGGACGCGGCCGGACCGCGGGGGCGCGCTGCTGGTTCATGCCAGAAGTCATGAAGTGACCGGGCTTAGAACCCATCGAGGCCGAAAACGCAAGCACGGGTTCTCGGGCGCTCCCCGCCTCCTGTGAACGATATCCACCTTCTTTTTGAACCATTCGGCGGCCGGCGCGTCTTATGATTGAGATTCCCAAGCCTCACCCCATCAGAGCGCCACGCCTCCCCAGGCAGGGTTTTCGCTGTTGTGACTCCTGTCGATCGCGACCGCCATGTCACCTCCGCGTGAAACCTGTGGCTCGGCCCGCATTGTTGACGCTTCAGTAACCTAACGCGGCCAAGCTCCAGTCAGGTTCGTTGCGTTGGAGTATCCCCACAGTGCTGGATTTTAACGAGCTGCGTGAACTCGCGGCTGATGTTCGTATTTTCGTCGACGTCGCCGAAGACAAGGCCGAAGCGCTCAGGGCCGTCATCGCGGCTTACGATGTGGTGCTGGCGATCTTCCCCACTGAAGAGGGCATGGGCCTCCACGTCATCAAGGGCCGCGAGATCCTGGACGGGATTGCGAAGTCGCGGACACATGCGATGTACAGCCACACGGCGATCGCGGTTCCCGACCTCGCACATGCAGAAGCACTCAAGTTCCTGACGACACCTGTCGATCAACGGATCGCAGCCTAAAGCATGATCCGGAAAAGTGCGCAGCGGTTTTCCGAAAAGATCATGCTTAAACAACGACCTAAAGCGCGATGACGATTCATCCTCATCGCATCGCGCTTTAGTCGCTGATGCGAATGTGCCTGCCGCGAGGCAGTTGGCCGCATGCAAGAACCCGCGCCTGCTCGAATGAAGCGCGGGCCGCGGCGCTCCTGCTTCACAGAATTTCTTTTCCATCCAGTTCTTAGGAACATGATTTCCGCACTCCCGTTGGCTCCAGGCAACCAACCAGGAGTTTGCGATGAAGAAGATCATGATCGCCACCGCCGCCCTCGGTCTCATGTGCGGTTCCGCGTTTGCGCAGAACCAGACCGGCCCGGCCCCGCAGTCCAACAACATGCAGAAGCCCGGCATGAACAGCACGGACAAGGGCTCGATGAATCACGGCACGACCGGAATGAGCAGTGACGGCATGAGCAAGGGCGGAGTGGTGAGGCCGGACGCATCCGGTCAGGGCGGTTCGGGCCCGGGCAGCGAGGGCGGCACCAAGACGCGCAGCAACATGAAGTAAGCCAGCCTCCTGCGAGGCCTGCTGTTCGGCCGCGCCGATCCGCAACGGGGCGGCGGGTTCACCTCTCCCCAACGGGAGAGGTGAACCGAGTCCTTTGCGCGCATCGCTTCAATCAAAACTCACCCCGCTCACGACAGCTGCCCTTCAACTGAACGGAGGGATCTGTCATCGCCCGGCGCGATGCGCATCGGTTCGCCTCTGCATTCAGCGGAGCCGCGAGCAGAGAACATCTCTCCGACGTTTCCGCTTCAGTGATCCAGCAGAATGGCCGCCGAGCCGATCACGATGCAGGAGAGACCGACGATGGCGGTGGCGAGTTCGACCGCGTTCTCCCCGCGGAAGAATTTGATGTTCGCGTCCCGTACGACGCTAAGGAGCGTTTCCACGATCGCGCTGAGCAGGCCCTGAAGCATTCCAGTTGGTCACAGCCGATCTCGCCGAGGTTCACCCGCGGCCGTTCTCGGCAAGTCCGGCGCTGTGGATTTTCTTTTGAACTTTTGACCGGCTCGCGCGTCTTACAGTTGAAGCGTCCCCAAGCTTCACCCCCGACAGAGAACCCCGCTTCCCCCAGGCGGGGTTTTCGCTTTTGCGCGCTGCATCGGCTCGTCCGGAATTTCAAGCCTCTCTTTGCCGTTGACCCGGCTCCCCTCCCGAAGCACCTTTTCGGCGGGCAGGCTTTTGAGGAGGAGTTATGCCGAAAACCCTTGTGGAATTCAGAGCGCAGAACCTTCGTTTGCTGGAACGGCTTTGTCCCGATGATCCCAGATACATCCAGGCCTGGCTGAAGCAATTCGACGAGCAGAACGGGATTGCACCCGAAGCGCGTCCGAAGCCCGGCAAAACGCGAAGGACTTCTCCGCCGAGGAAGGTTGCTTCGCCCGGTCGGACCAGGTCAGCGCCCTCCTCCTCGGTCTCATCACGCTGATCGGCGCAACGACGAGCGCGCATGTCTTCGCCCTTGTTGGCCTTCGTAACGGGAGCGCAGGAGACGGTGCAATGACGTGAGGCCTGCGCGCCAGCGGCCATCGCCATTTTCCAGGGCGGCCACGCTTGGCGCACAGCTGCAATTGGGAGCACCGTCATCGCAATTTCGAACCGCACAAATTGACGGACACATCGCATCTCGAACGGGAGTGTTGAAACCAGCGATGTGCCCCGATGCGATGCACGAGCAACGACACGAGGGCACAGCCACTCACGGAATATCCGCGGCCTTCCGGTTGTCGCCGATTGAAACCGGCTTGTTCAGGAAATACTCGCGGTTGCCTGTCGCGGCCTCCGCGTACTGGTCGATGGCCACGATGATGGCCTGGACGTGCGCATAGCACCATCCTTCCCGCGTCGCCTTTCGGCGAACGTCCTCGAGTGCGGTCAGGAAGGGCGACAACTCTCTCTCGTCGTCGAACCACCGCCTGCTCACCATGTCCTCCCGCCGAGCACCCTGCCCTTGTTGTGATGCGGCTCTGCGCTCCTCAGCGCGTCACGCTGGGCGCAGAGACTTTCAACCTTCGCCTCCATCCGCGACAGCAGCGCCTCGGCCGAGGCGGTCCCGACGCCCGCCCGCTGCAGCTGCAGGATCTCCCTCCTCTGCCTGCCCATCTGGATGCGCATCCGTTCGATCTCCCGCCTGACAAAGTCCAGGTCCGGCATGTCCAGCCTCGCGATGTTGAATATGGCCGAAGAGAACAAAAACGGAACGAAGAGTCGAGTCCGACGTTTGACGGAAAAGGAGATTTGCGATGGCGGACAACACCCGGAAGGAACCCAACCCTGAGCACTGCTCGTTGTCTGCGCGAGCATTGAATCACGGAAATCAGGTATCCGGATTGGAATGTCCGAAATTGCGCAATCGAGGTCGTATCCGTTCCGGATGGCGCCTCGGTCACCGGCCGCCCTTGCACTCGTCATTCAATTGAATTACATCCCTATCGCATCCGAGGAGGCGAACATGGCCGCAAATGCCCTTGTCCAGACCCGCATCGACGCCGAAGTCCGTGATCGCGCCTCCGCCGTACTTGAGGAGATGGGGCTGACGGTATCGGACGCGGTACGCATCCTGCTGACCCGGACCGCCAATGAAGGCGCGCTACCGCTCGAACTCCTCACGAACAGCAAGGCTCATGACGCCTGGTTCCGCGCGAAGGTTCTAGAGGCGTTGAACGATACCCGGCCCGATGTCTCTGACGAACAGGCTGAAGCCCATTTCGCAGAGCGGCGCGCGGCGGCTCGGCGCAGGGCGGACGAACTGGAGTCGTGAAGCTCGTCTGGTCCGCCTTCGCGCTGTCGGACCGCGACGGCATCTTCACCCACATCGTGGCTGAAAATCCTCGGGCAGCCATAGCGCTCGACGAGCGGATCGCTGCCGCCGCGCATCGACTTGTCGAGTTTCCTGAGAGTGGGCGCCCTGGCCGTGTGGCCGGCACACGCGAGCTCGTCATTGTCGGTACCCCCTATGTCGCGGCCTATGCCGTAACGGAAAGCTCGATCCGGATATTGCGCATCCTGCACGGCGCCCAGAAGTGGCCCGATGAGCTTCCCGAAGATTGAGGGTGCAAGCCCCATTACGGTGACAGTGCACTAAATACCCCCCGACTCCACCGACGGCTTCGGCCCGCGCTTGGCGGGCTTGAGGACGCGCCCGGTCTGACGTTCGAGACGGCTAAGAAAGCGGCTGTCTCCAAGCGGCCGGCCGATGCTCTCGGCTGAACGCAGGGCGTCGAACAGATCGTCTTCCGGTTCGGTCGCCAGCAGATCGGCAAACTCTGGAAAACGATCGCGGATCGGCGCCAGCGCGGTCACGCCGTCCTCCCTGCCGCGCAAATGCGCGCGCGTGCTCGACCAGCGCCAGTCCTGTGCCCGCGGCACCAGGCGCGCCCGAACCGGATTGAGCGACACGTAGCGTAGCGCCGCCGCGAGATGTTCTTCGTCCATGGCAACAGCGCCGAACCGGCCCTGCCAGAAATGACCGGTGCGCTTACGTCGCGCGTGGATGATCCCGGCGTAGCTGCGGTGCACGCGCGAGAGCGCACGCCGTAGCCCGTCGGGATCGGACGGCACCAGGATCAGGTGCACGTGGTTCGGCATCAGGCACCAGGCCCACACCTCGACCCCGGCGTCCCTGCAATTCGCCGCAAGCAGGTCGCGATACAGCGCATAATCGCCGTCCTCGAAGAACGTGCGCCCCCGGCCATTGCCGCGCTGGGTGACATGGTGGGGGTGACCGGGGATGACGACGCGAGCGAGACGAGCCATGCTGCATCATGGCCGGGAAAGCCGCCGGCGTCAAATTAAGTGCACTGTCACCGTAATGCTGGAAGAGTTGTGGAAGCTGATGGTGAAGCGGTCAGGGCTTGACCTATGGGAAACATTCACCCGCGGCGAAGCCTCTCTGGAATTCATCGAGCATGTAAACCCAAGCACTCCATCGACGGTGCCACAATCATAGACGAGGAGCTTGCCAAAGATACTATGGCTGTAAGAGTGTGACCGCGGGGCGCTTGCTTACTTTCCTTGAACAAGGTTTGAAGTTTCGGTGACAGTCCAGCACTGTCACCGTAATTTCCTGACTCCTCTGCGGTGATCAGTCTACGCTTGACAGCGCCAATGGAGTCGACTGTCACCGGAATTTTACTCTTTCTTTGGGGGCGCAGCTACCGCCATGTCATATGTGGTCGTATCGCCATACGAGCCACTCGGCCCGACCTCCACACCCCACACGGGTACTTTCAAACTTCCACTCAGCTTCTTCACCAAGGTGACCTTGTAGTGGCAACCAACTGAACCGGCGCTATTTCCCAGCGCATAGGACAAGGTAGGATATTTTTGTTCTCCAAGGCATCGATAAACACCTACGCCTTCCGGGATAATGCGTTTCCTATATCCCCTGCAGACCGAGTAATTGTCTGGGTGAAGGTTGAATGTGATCCCCTCAGAGCTAGCCTCATTCAACTCTTCCTTGCTTAGATCTCCGGAAAAGCCGAAATCGAAGATCGGAAACTTGAATCCTCCTCCAATTCCTCCGTTGTTGGTGCGGCTATCCTTCCATGTCACCGCCATCTTTTTATCGAGTGGCAGATTTGCCTGTTGCAGCTTCTTACCGATCTTGCCTGCCTCACAACGCAACGAGTTGATCATGATGTCATCAGGTACGCCTTGGGCGAGCGCAAAACTGAAAAAAGTAACAGTGAAAATCGCTGAAATCGCACAAGTCTTCAAAGTCTACCCCCATTTCTGTGTAGAAAGAGCAGCAACTTAGCAACGCATCTCGGAGTTGTACAGTCAGGCAAGGCAGTACTGTTCAACGTAAGCTCCTTCGCTTCAATTCAGCACCTTCATCTCCGCGCGCTTGCCGCCGACGCTTCTCCCTTACGTGTCCTCGCCCCCTGCCCCTGCTCGCCTTTTCCTGCTATTTCCTACCCCCGCCGTCCCGGCCCAAGACAAAACCCTCCACCCGTTCCAGGGAGCCCCACCCATGCGATACCTCCACACCATGCTGCGCGTGCGCAATCTCGATGTCGCGCTGAAATTCTATGTTGATGCATTCGGCTTGAAGGAGGTGCGGCGGATCGAGAACGACAAGGGGCGCTTCACACTGGTGTTCCTGTGCACGGCGGACGATCTCGAGGCGCTGAAGAAGCAGCCGCCGACGCGCGGGGCGCCGCTGGTCGAGCTCACTTACAATTGGGACGAGGAGACCTACGGCGAGGATCGCTTCTTCGGCCATCTCGCCTATGAGGTCGACGACATCTACGCCACTTGCGAGAAGCTGATGAAGGCCGGCGTCACCATCAACCGTCCCCCGCGCGACGGCAACATGGCCTTCGTGCGCTCGCCGGACCTGCACTCGATCGAGCTGTTGCAGAAGGGCGATCCGAAGCCGCCGCAGGAGCCCTGGGCGTCGATGCCGAACACCGGTCACTGGTAGGTCTGCGCGCGGGAACAAGCGCTCACGGCCCGCGTTCACCCTCCAGTGAGACAATTGGAGGAGGATGCGATGGCGAGAGGGCTATTGCTGTGGATGATTGGCGTGCCGATCCCGGTGATCATTCTGTTGTGGCTGTTCTTCGGCCGCTGACCGTCAGGTTGAACTTTGCAACGAAAGCTCCGCCGCGTGCGGAGCTTTTTGCATGAGGGGCGCGCCGCAATCGCGCATCGCTCCGCGCAGCGAATTCCGCTATCACCCGCGGCAAGCGACAATGCGGGGAGACGCTTCATGCCTGATACCAAGCTGACGATCTGGGGCCGCGCCAATTCGGTCAACGTGCAGAAGGTGCTGTGGTGTCTCACCGAGCTTGACCTCGCTTGCGAGCGCATCGACGCGGGCATGCAATACGGCAAGACCCGCGAGACGGACTATCTCGCGATGAACCCCAATGCGCGGATCCCGACGCTGGTCGAGGGCGACTTCGTGCTGTGGGAGTCCAATTCGATCATGCGCTACCTCTGCCTCGCGCATGGAAGCGGCACGCCGATCTACCCGGAGGCGCCGAAGCAGCGCGCCTCGGTCGACCGCTGGCTCGACTGGACGCTGTCGACCGTGCAGCCGGTCGACCGCCCGGTGTTCTGGGGCATCGTGCGCACGGCGCCCGCCGAGCGCGACATGATCCAGGTGCAGCGCGATGCCGATGCCGCCGCCGAGGTCTGGGCCATCGCCGACCGCCTGCTCTCATCGCGCCGCTTCATCGAGGGTGATGCGTTCACGCTGGCCGACATCGCGATCGGGTCCTATGCACGTCGCTGGCTCGGCGTCGAAGGCATCAGCCGGCCCGCGAAGCCGCACCTCACCCGCTGGCTCGCCGAGCTCGGCAAACGGCCCGGATTTGCTCAATTCGTCGCACCGCCGATGTCGTGACCGCCGGCAGGGTGCAAGCTGCGGCGATCCGCGCGAGCGGAGGTGATGTCTGAGCAAGCCGCGCGATCTATCGGCCGCACCTTTCAACGATGACATCATACCCCTGTTTTGCCCGACGCGTCAAAGCCATCTTCGCAAATTCCTAAAAACGCAATGACCTGCGTTTGCCCGTGACTTGGCTACTGTGCATGGGGTTGTTTTCGCAGTTTTGTCGGGGCTTCAGCGCCAGCCGCGCTCGACCAGCAGGACGGCGATGATGAGCACCAGCGTCACCACGGCGGTCGCCAGCCGGGCCGTCCAGCTCAGCCCGCGGCCGACCCACCACAGCAACGCGCAGTACATCAGCACGGGAACGATGAGGTCGAGCCGCACCAGATCCGCCGGCATGGGCGCTAGCGCCTGACGCTGGTGTCGATGCTGATCGAGCCACCGATCTTCACGCAGGTCCCGGTGCCCTCGACCATGACGAAGCGCGGGCCGTAGGAGGCGCAGGAGCCCGCCTTTGCCTTGGCGGCGGCGCCCTTCAGCGGCAGCGCCCTTCCGGTCTCCCGGCCCGCTAGCGGCCGCTCGGCAGGCGGCAGGCGCAAGGCCTCCGCGGCGGCCGCAGATGTCGCCGCGAACGAGATCAGGATGAGGAGCAGCGTGCGCATGGCGGCGTTCTAACCCGGACAGGTGCCGCGCGCCATCGCCGCGTCCGCGATCAGATGAACCTGACGCCGGCCGACTTGCCGCGGCGCCAGACCACCTGACAGCTCCGCCCGGTGCGCGCGTCGCGTGCGAACGCCATCCGGATCACGCCCGGAAGCTGACTGGCGTCCTCGTCCATCGTGATCTTCGCGCCCGTGTCCGAAATGTCCTGGACCAGGCAATGCCGCGCGGCGAAGCCGCCGTCGAGCGTGATCCAGGCGTGCTGCGACAGCAGCTTGCGGGCTGCGCGCTTTTTCGGCGGTGGCATTGGAAAATCTCCCGCTCCAGCGCTACGCAGGGAACCCTAAGAAACCGTTGAAATCGCCTCCTGATAATCCCGGGACCGGCGCTGTCCACGGGTGCCAAAAGTCCGTTCCCGAACGGCTTGCCCGGGAGCGCAAAGGCCACTATACGTTCGCCCGCTGCAAGCCGCCGGGCCCTGTTCGGCCGGCCAGCGGCCGTGCCGCGGAAAGCGGCGGGGCCTGCGTTTGCTCCCTTCGTCTATCGGTTAGGACGCCACCCTTTCACGGTGGAGAGAGCGGTTCGATTCCGCTAGGGAGCGCCAGCTGCGCGAGGCTCGCCAAAGGCGACAAATCCGCCCCGCCGCATGAACCTCCCGGCCTCCGGCCTCCGACCAACATCCGATCGGAATCGGTACAGGCCCATGGAGCAGCGCGAGACCATCCCGAAAGGCCACTCCGGCACTGCCCCGCAGCCGCCGCCCTTGATGCATCGTACGGCCCCCTATGCGCCAGGCCGGCGCGCCAGGATGCTCGAGCACATGGCATCGCGCGACGACGGCATTGTGACGTTACGCCGCGAATGATCGCGCGGTTTCCGCCCCTGCATTTACCGGAAATTTACCCCTGCTCATGAGTGCCGGTGTCAATTGCTTAGAGTTTGGCCGCTACGCGTGGAACTACGGGAATCATCCAAAACAGATCGGCGTTCATGTCCGTCGCAGAGTTCCTCAGGCAGCGAGCGGTGGACGTCGCCGTGAGCGGCAGCTACTCGCTGCCCCGCTGGTACGATTGCGAGGGCAAGCTCCGCAGCTTTGCCTGCCGGACCAAGCGCGTCTCGCCCTTCCGCATGATCGTGGACGTGCCTGTCGTCGGCAAGGTCGGCGAGCGCGTGACCTCCTACTTCCAGGATTTCGGCGAATTCCAGTGCACCATCAGCGCGACACTGAAGGCGGGCTTCCTGATGGAGCTCGACATGACGCGGGCGCGGCGCGCCTGGATGTCAGAGAAGCTGACCTGGCTCGAGAAGAAGCAGAAGGATGCCAGCGTTCGCGAGCTGCGGCGTGATGCGCGCTTCGTTCCGCAGGTCTCGCACACCGTCCTGACCCTCGCGGACGGCAGCACCCATTCGTGCTTCATCATCGACGTCTCGACGGCCGGCGTCGCGGTGTCCTCAGAGTACGATCCGCCGGTCGGAACCCCGCTCGCGGTCGGCGCCTGCGTCGGGCGGGTGATCCGCAAATTCGCGCACGGCTTTGCGGTCAAATTCGCCGAGAAGCAGTCCCGTGACGACCTCGTCCGCCTGATCGTGCGCTCATCGCAGCCGGCCTGATCCACCGCATCGCTGCCCTATCGCGGCCCCAATGCGGTCTCAGCTTATGTAGGTCTGTGCCTCGGGCCGGACATCATGTGCAGACTTGCGCTCGGGGGACCGAATGGCAGTCGACAAGATCACAGTTGATAAGATCACCGTTGATAAGATCACCTGGGACAGGGTCGGCCGGGTCACCGAGCCCGGACGCTACATGTACACGTTCGGCTGGCTCACCATCACCGCCGGCGATATCGAGATCTGGAAGCGATACCCCCAGGCCGCGTTCACCCTGCTGGCGCAACCGGCCGATCCGGACGCATCGATCGGCGAAGAGTTCCATCTCGGCGCCTTCGACGTCGCTCCCGCCGCGCCGTCGCCGCTCCCAACGCATTGACGAACGGATTCGGGGCCGCCGAGTCGCTGCCCGCCCCGCGAGCGTACAAGGAAGCGGGACTAGGTCACCAGCCGCCGCGTCGGCCCCGGAGAGAGAGAAAGACCATCCCGCCTGCGGATCCGCCGCCGGGACAGATGCGCAGTGAATCGAAGAAACCTGCGCATTTCCTTGATCTGGCTTGCCAATCTCGACCCGCCATCCGACGCGCGGTCGTTGCCATGGATGACGAGCATTTTTTGTCATGCAATTGATTGCGCATGTACTCTACTTCTTCGCAGGCGACCGGGATGAACGGCAGCTGTCGCACGCGTTAAGCGAACCGACAGCGGGCGCATGACACATGGTCGCATCGGCCGACGTAGATAAGCGGATCAAGGGAACCTATTTTCGGCGCCGATGTACCTGATTGAAGCGCTCCCCACCGTCATTGGAACTGCCGCCATCGCCCCGGCGCTGCTGATGCTGTGGCTTGTCATCGCTGCCGAAGAGCGCCCCGGCCCGCCGGCCCAGGTCTGGACTGCCTTCCTGCTCGGCGCGGCCAGCATTTCGCTGCTGGGCCTCGCCCGCGCCCCCTTCGCCAAGATGGTCGCAGCCCCCGACGACCCCTGGGCCGCGCTGGCCATGCATTCGATCTTCGGCGTCGCGCTGCCTGAGGAGGCCGTCAAGGTGATCGCCATCGTGCTGGTTTCGTCGACCAAGCGGCGGACCTTCTCCAATCCGATGGACACCGTGGTCTATGGCGCCGCGGTCGGCCTCGGCTTCGCCGCCTACGAGAACCTCGCCTATCTGGTCCAGCACGCGGAGATGTGGCGCTCGCTGGCCGCCCTGCGCAGCGTGCTGACCGTGCCCTTCCACGGCGCACTCGGCATCATCGCGGGCGCCTACCTGACCATCGCGCGCGCCGGCACGGCACTGGGCGCGAACCGCCGCCATCGCGACTGGGCACGCCTCTCCAGCCGGCTACTGATCTTCGCCGGTCCGCTCGCGCTGCATTCGGCCTTCGACTTCCCGTTGCTGGCGCTCCAGCGCATGCCCGATCTGGATCCGACGCTCCGGATGTGGCTGGGCGCCGCGAGCCTCTTGGTCGGCTTCGGCTCGATTGCTTTCGCTATCCGCCTGGTCCGGCGCGTCGCGCGCCACCATGCGCCGCGGACCGATGTCGCGCGCGAGCGGCTCAGCCAGCTCCGCCGGATGTGGGCGCTGCTGCTGGCCGGCGGCGGCCTCGGGTTTCTGGGGCTCGCCTTCGTGCTGACCTCGATCCATCACTGGCTGATCGACCCCGAGCGCAACCTGACGCTGGCGCTGATCCCGATTGGTTTCGTCTCGATCCTGCTCGGCCTGGCGCTTCTGATTGTCACGACGGCGATCTACGTTCTCGGCCGCAACCGGATCCGCACCAGCGCGGAAGGCTTTTCCTCGGCGCCCGGCGGCGGCTGAGCCGCACGATGGCAAGCGCGGTGGACACACACTAGATTGAGCTGCATGGGCTGCTGACGAGATCGAGGACTTCATGACATCGCCTGAGGAATTTTCACGGCTGCAATCCGCAATGAACCAGGCGGTCAAGACGCATTGGAAGGCCTTCCTGTTCGAGGGCATCCTGCTCGTGGTTCTCGGCATTGCCGCTTTGGTCCTCCCGCCGCTCGCGAGTCTTGCGACCGCGATCTTCCTCGGCTGGATGTTCCTGATCGGCGGCATCGGCGGACTGATCGCGACCTATTGGGCGCGCAGCACGCCGGGCTTCTGGTGGTCGCTGATCTCGGCCGCTCTGGCCGTGCTCACCGGCATGCTGCTGCTGGCCCGGCCGATGCAGGCGGTGCTGACGCTGACCATCGTGCTCGGCGCCTATTTCCTCGCCGAGGGCATCGCCACCATCATGTACGCGCTGGAGCACCGCCGCGAGTTGAGCGGCCGCTGGTCGTGGCTGCTGGTCTCCGGCCTCGTCGACATCGCGATCTCATTCATGGTGATCACGGGACTGCCGAGCTCGGCGGACTGGGCGATCGGCGTCCTCGTCGGTATCAACCTGCTGTTCGGCGGCGCCACCTTGATCGGCATGGCAATGGCGGCACGCAACAGCAAGACCTGAGGCTCCGCGTACACGCCGATTGGGGGGTGACAACCCGCCAGCGGCACGCTATATGGCCCGCCATGATCACCGTCGCCACCAGCTATTTTTGGTACTTTAGCTACGACAGCTCGCTGGCGGCGGGAGGATCGCGCTCAATCTGACACATTGCAGCAAACGTCCGAACAAGCCGCCAGACCTGGCGGCTTTTTTATTGGCCGGCAGGTTCTAAAACAGACAGGAGCCCGCCGTGCTGAGCACGACCGACGATCTTCGTATCCGCGAACTGAAAGAACTGAGCACGCCGGAAGAGGTGATGCGGGAGGTCCCGCGCACGCTCACCGCGACGCGCGTGGTGATGGCCGCCCGTAACGCCATCCACGCCATCCTGGGCGGCCAGGACGACCGCCTGCTGGTCGTGGTCGGCCCCTGCTCGGTGCATGATCCCGAGGCCGCGCTCGACTACGCCGAGCGCCTTGCACGCTTGCGCGAGGACCTTGCCGATCAACTCGAGATCGTGATGCGTGTCTATTTCGAGAAGCCGCGGACCACCGTCGGCTGGAAGGGCCTGATCAACGACCCCAATCTCGACGGCAGCTTCGACATCAACAGGGGCCTGCGGCTGGCGCGTAACGTGCTGTCCGCCGTGAACAATCTCGGCCTGCCCGCCGGGACCGAATTCCTGGACATGACGACGCCGCAATACATCGCCGACCTCGTCTCCTGGGCCGCAATCGGCGCACGCACGACCGAGAGCCAGATCCATCGCGAGCTGGCCTCGGGGCTGTCCTGCCCGGTCGGCTTCAAGAACGGCACCGACGGCAATGTGCGGATCGCGGCGGACGCGGTGAAGTCGGCCTCGCATCCGCATCATTTCATGGCGGTGACGAAGCTCGGCCGTTCGGCGATCGCCTCGACCGCCGGCAACGAGGACTGCCACATCATCCTGCGCGGCGGCAGCAAGCCCAACTACGACGCAGCAAGCGTTGCGGCCGCCTGCAACGAATTGACCAAATCCGGCGTCGCGCCGCTCGTGATGATCGATGCAAGCCACGCCAATTCGAGCAAGAAGCCGGAGAACCAGCCGCTGGTGATAGCCGACATCGCCAGTCAGATCTCCGGCGGCGAGAGCCGCATCATGGGCGCTATGATCGAGAGCAACATCGTCGCCGGTCGCCAGGACGTGGTGCCGGGCAAGCCGCTCACCTACGGCCAGAGCATCACCGACGGCTGCATCGACTGGCCGACCACGGCGAGCGCGCTCGAGCAACTCGCGGACGCCGTCGAGATCCGCCGCAACACCCTGCGGGCAGGGCGGCACGAACGGTCGGCCTGAAATGACTCGGCTGGTTGGGTCGCTTCTCACCTCTCCCCGACGGGAGAGGTCGGATTGCGCAGCAATCGGGGTGAGCGGCCGCATCGTTTGGTGAGAGCGTATCCCCTCACCCGGATCGCATCTTTGATGCGATCCGACCTCTCCCCTCGGGAGAGGTGAAGCAATCAGCAGCCGCGGCAGATGCTCTTGATCTTGCGATCGAGCTCCGCATCTTCCTTGTTCGCGGGGGTGTTCGGATCGCTCAAATTCTTCTCACTCGGCACGTCAGCCGCACGCGGCTGGCGGTGACCAACAGGCGCCGGCCACGCCGTCCCACGGCTTGCGCCGCCGGAGGTCGATCCCTTCGAGCCGTTGGGCTGCGCAACCGCCTCGCCTCCAAGCAAGACCACGAGCGATGCTGCCACCATGATCTTCTGCATTTTCAGTGCTCCATTCTCAAATCGGCGCCCTCTCTACCCCGCTCAGATTTCGGGCGGGTAAAGATGAACGTCGCCGCAATAATCCAAGATACGATAGCGCGTTTCGGCTCCCGCATCATCCGCATCGGGTGCGGTATTTTGCGGCGCCAATACGTAACCTGGCCCCACGGGCGATTTGCCGGCACCGCCTGGAATGTCGATGACATAGTCCGGCTGACATAGTCCTGACACCCGCCCGCGCAATTTCCGCATCAAGTCCTGTCCCTCCGCCAGCGTCGTTCGCAGATGCGCGGTGCCCGGCGCGAGATCGCCGTGATGCAGATAGTAGGGCTTGATCCGGCATTCGACGAAAGCTCGCATCAAATTCGACAGAGCGGCGATGTCGTCATTGACGCCGCGCAACAGGACGGACTGGCTCACCAAGGGAATTCCAGCATCGACGAGCCGTGCACAGGCAGCACGCGCGGGCCCCGCCAGTTCGCGCGCGTGGTTGGCGTGCACCGCCAGCCAGGTGGTCGCACCTGCGACCTTCAATGCCGCAACCATCTCCTCGCTGACGCGCGCGGGTTCGGCCACCGGTACGCGGGTGTGAAGACGGATGATCTTGACGTGATCGATCGCGGCCAGATCGGCCATAATCTCGCTCATCCGCCGCGGCGACAGCATCAGGGGATCGCCGCCGGTCAGAATCACTTCCCAGATCTCGTCGTGTGCTCGGATGTAGTCTATCGCTGCGCCATAAGCGCTGTCCGACAGAGCATTCTCCTTGCCGGGTCCCACCATCTCGCGGCGGAAGCAGAAGCGGCAATAGACTGCGCAGACGTGAACGAGCTTGAACAACACGCGGTCGGGATAGCGGTGCACGATCCCGGGAGTTGGCGAATGCGGGTGGTCGCCGATCGGATCGGCGTTCTCGCCCGGCTTCAGGTCCAGCTCGGCTGCGCTGGGAACGAATTGTCGCGCGATGGGATCGTCGGGATCGCTGGTGTCGATCAGATCGACCAGCGCCGGCGTGATCGCCACGGCATAGCGCGCGGCAACGCGTTCGAGCGCCGGCAGCGCCGCTGCGGGGGCCAAACCCTCGGCAACGAGCTCGGCAGGTTCGCGCAGAGTGCGCGCAAGATTCGTCTTCGTCATCTCTCATCCGCGGGCGGTGTCCACACCACCTGATCAATTCGTGTTGCGCCGCTCGCCAGCATGACCAGCCGGTCGAAGCCGAGCGCGACACCACTCGCCTCCGGCATTGCGGCGACCGCAGCCAGAAAGTCCTCGTCGAGCGGATAGGCTTCGCCGTAGCGGCGCTGCTTCTCCGTCATCGATTCCGTGAAGCGCTTTCGCTGCTCGTTGGCATCGGTCAGTTCGCCAAAGCCGTTGGCGAGCTCGACGCCGCACGCATAGACCTCGAATCGCTCGGCGACCCTCGGGTCGTCCGCCTTCACCCGCGCCAGCGCCGCCTCTGGAGATGGGTATTCAAACAGGATGCTCAAACGCCCCTGCCCGAGATTCGGCTCGACGTGCTCGACCAGGACCTTGCTGAAGATGTCGGACCATGTGTCGTCCTCGGCCACGCGGACCTTGCCGCGGGCCGCCGCGGCGAGCGCGGCACGGTTACCCTCGCCGCCCGAGATTGTCGACAGCAGGTCGATGCCGACGAAGCGCTCGAAGGCGCCCGCGACGGTCAGGAGTTCCGGCTCGGCGAAGGGATCGGCGGTCCGGCCACGGAAGGAGAAGGTCCCGATGCCCGTCGCCTGCGCCGCACGGGCGATGACGACGACGCAATCGGCCATGATGGCGTCATAGGGGGCGCCCGCCCGGTACCACTCCAGCATGGTGAATTCGGGCAGATGCAGGTCACCGCGCTCTCGGTCCCGGAACACCCGGGCGAACTCGAAAATCCGAGTCTCGCCCGCCGACAGCAGCTTCTTGCAGGCGAATTCCGGCGAGGTCCGCAGGTATCGGCGTGCCCGGCTGCCGTCGGGCCGCATGATCTCGGTCCGGGGGGCGTGCAGATGAGTCTCGTTGCCAGGGGAGACCTGAAGGACCGAGGTTTCGACCTCCATGAAGCCTTGTTCGGCGAAAAAGGCCCGTAAAGCTCCGGTCACGGCGCCCCTGGCCTGGAGGAACGGCCGCCGGTCGATGTGCCTGCCGGGCGACCAGAACGGCGACATCGGCTTGTCCCCAGCCATCAACCGACCGCCCCAGCCAACAGCAAAGTGCTGGCATCCAACGGCAAAATCAGTATGTTGCGGCCCGAAACGGGCGCCGAGGTCCGATTTGAGGCCCCAAGTCCCCCATCAATTTGACCACGTCCTGGCCCCAGCCGGGCCAAGCAAGCAGGAAATACAGCTTTGAGAGTCATCGCCAGTTCTATTCGCAAGGGCAACGTGATCGAGCAAGACGGCAAGCTTTATGTCGTCGTGAGCGCCGAGAACATCCATCCCGGCAAGGGCACCCCGGTCAGCCAGATCGAAATGCGCCGAATCTCTGACGGGGTAAAGATCTCCGAACGCTACAAGACCACCGACCAGGTCGAAAAGGCCACGATCGAAGAACGCAACTACACCTATCTCTATGAGGATGGCGACGGCTACCACTTCATGAACCCTGAGACCTATGACCAGGTCCAGGTCTCGAAGGACGTCGTCGGCGACGCCGCCGCGTATCTCCAGGAGAGCATGACGGTCAAGCTGTCCATGCACGACACCAACCCGGTGTCGATCGCGCTGCCGCAGCGTGTGACGCTGGAAGTGGTAGAAACCGAACCCGTGACCAAGGGTCAGACCGCCTCCTCCTCCTACAAGCCCGCGGTTCTCTCCAACGGCGTGCGCACCACGGTGCCGCCGCACATCTCGGTCGGAACCCGCGTGGTAGTGATGACCGAAGACGGCTCCTACGCCGAGCGCGCCAAGGACTAACCGGGCAATCGAGGATCGGAACAGGTACCGCCGGGGGGCGAGGCAGTGGGCAGGAACAGTTTCCGCTTCGTCTCGCTTCTCCTGGCGTCGCTGTCGCTCCTCGCTGCCGCGCCGGTCGCTGCGGATGAATTCCGCGGCCCCTCGCTCACGGCCCTGCGCGTCGACTGGCGCGCAGCGTTCGACCAGCTCCGTGTCGAGATCAACAGTCGCCCCCAGATCGCGGGCGACTTCATCTTCGCACCCCGACGTTCGGTGCCGCGCTACGATCCGCGCGCGGTGCCCGCGCTGGTGCAGCTCAACGCGATCTCCTCGCGTTTCTTCACCGGCATTACCCGAAGTCCCGTACCCGTGCTGCTGCCGTTCGACGCTGCCGCGTACATCGAGGCGCAGCGCAGCGGCGCGCCGGCAACGCTCACGCTGTCGCGCTACCAGGCCGACTTCAATCCCGTCGACATGTTCGATGCAGGTCCAGCCGGCTACAGCGCGACCTTCTCGTTCGATCCCGGCGCCGGTGAGGGTATGCCGAGCCGGGTGTTCGCAAGGCCGGTCGAGGTGCACATCACGGGATCGGCGCTCGTCTACGACATCGCCGATCCAGCCGGCGGCAAGGGCGAGCCGGTCAAGCCACTCGCGGCAACCTATCCGGACCTGCGCAAGTTCATCCGGGAAGGCTATGTGCGCTATGCTTTCACCCGCTTCGGCGTCGCCTACGTGGTGTCGATCCAGTGTCTCGACAGCGTCGCCAAGCCGCGGCGGCTCGCCTGCAAGGAAGCCTATCCAGTCGCCGAGCGCTTCTTGAAGGCCCTGCGTATCGCCGGTGGCCAGCGCATGCGGCCATTGATGGACATTGCCTCCAACGTCCTCGACCGTCCAGCGGGGCGTTCGCCGGACTTCAGCTACCGGCCGAGCGGCGACATCATCCCGAACACCGGCTACCGCAAGCAAGGCGGCCATCCCGATATGATGGCCTATGCCCAGATCCGCTTTCCCCTCGATAAGGCGCCCGCCTTCGTACGCTCCCAATCCTACGGCAAGCGCGACAAGAGCGAAGGTCCGACCGCCTATCCCTGGCGCGACAATTTCTGCGAGTCGCGCAGTTTCGAGGTGTGGCAATGTGGCGGAGGCTACGGCCACCAGGGCGAGGACATCCGCGCCGCCGACTGCCCGCCGCCCGGCGAAGGCCGCGAGCCCTGCGATCCCAAGCAGCGCGCCGTCGTCGCCGTGCGTGACGCGATCGTCATCCGCGGAGCCAGGGACCAGGCAGCGACACTTCAAGTCAATGGTCGCACCGAGCACATCCGTTTCCGCTACATGCACATGAATCCGCAGGCGATGAACGCCGATGGCGTGCTCAATGGCCGCATCGTCACCGAAGGCGAGAAAATCGGCGTGATCTCGAACTATCTCGACCATCCCGCCGGCACGTCGATGCACCTGCATTTCGATGTGCAGGTGTTCACACGCGACGGCTGGATCTGGGTCAGCCCCTACGTCACGCTGGTCTCGGCTTACGAAAGCCTGATCCGCGCCCGCGGCCGCGAAGTCGGCCCGGAGATCGCAGACACGGCGCAGCCGGTCGCCCATGCGCTGCCGGAGGACGTGATCAAGCCGGACCTGCGCGAGGGATCGGGCGGCGAGGACAATTGACGTTTGCTCGTTTCGATGCCGCGCGGTGCAAGAGCGTGTCGTCGCGCACACCCGCCGGCTCGCAACGAAAGAAGGGACACGATTCATGAGTGTCGGACTGATCGGTCTTCTCGACGATGTCGCGGCGATTGCAAAGATGGCAGCAGCCTCGCTCGACGACGTGGCGAGCCAGGCCGCCAAAGCGGGCACGAAGGCGGCAGGCGTGGTCATCGATGACGCGGCCGTCACGCCGAACTACGTCATCGGCTTTGCCTCGAAACGCGAACTGCCGATCGTCGGCAAGATTGCGGTCGGATCGCTGCGCAACAAGTTGCTGATTCTGCTCCCCATTGCCCTGCTGCTTGGCTATTTCCTTCCCGCCGCGGTCACGCCGCTGCTCATGCTGGGCGGAGCCTTTCTCTGCTACGAGGGCGCCGAGAAGGTGCTCGAAGCCGTGCTGCCGCATCATGCGCACCACCACGAAGCTCAACTCCAGCCGATTGCGTTGAATGCCCGGTCGGTCGAGGACGAGAAGGTCGCGAGCGCCATCAAGACCGATTTCATCCTGTCGGCGGAAATCATGGCGATCACACTGGCTGCCCTCCCGGCGGGCAGCATCTGGACGCAGGCACTGGTGCTGGCGCTGGTCGGCCTCTTTATCACCGTCGGGGTCTACGGCGTGGTAGCCGTGATCGTGAAGGCGGACGATGTCGGCATGGCCCTTGCCCGCTATGACGGCGCCTCGATCATTGGGAGCGGAATCCGCTTGCTTGGACGCGCGCTCGTCCGCGGCATGCCCATCTTCCTGACCGTGCTGAGCACCATCGGCACCGCCGCCATGATCTGGGTCGGCGGCGGCATCATCCTGCACGGCATCGAAAGGTACGGCCCGCCCGTGATCGGCCGAACGGTCCATGCCGCGACCGAGGCCGCCGCACACCTCCTTCCCGCCGTTGCGGGCATCATCGAATGGTCGGTCGAGGCAGCCATCTCGGGCGTGCTTGGACTGCTTGTCGGCGCACTTGCGATTCCGGCCGTCGAATACGGTCTCGCACCGGCATGGAAACGGTTGGGGCGATCGCGATCGGCCTGAACATTGCGGTGGCGGGATCGCGAGTGCAGCTACTCCAGGAACGTCGTCAGTTGCGCGCCCTCGTCTGCGACGAACACCGCTATCAACTCCGCCGGCTCCGTCATACTGGCATTGGCCGACACCAGATGCGTCGAGCCCGGCGGCTCGAAAAAGGACTGGCCGACGCCGAACGTCTCGACCGGGCCGCTGCCGAGCTGCGAGCGGATCTCGCCCTTGGTGATGTAGGCCGTCACCGAGCCCGCGTGACGATGCGGCCGCGAAAACCCGCCCGGACCGTAGGACACACGCACGATCGTGACGCGCTTGCCCGGGACGTTCGGAAGCGCGTAGGAGCCGATCGGCTCGACCTTGTCGAGCGGCGAGCTCTCGGCCGCAGTGGCGCAGAGCGGCGCCAACGCTCCCGATACCCGGTCGATCGTCACCGGCAGCACCTTGCCGATCACAAGAGCGCAGGCGAGGCCGCCAATGCCGGCGATCGCCATCGAACGCGACGGCATCGGGCGCTGCGCAGCGGCCAAACTCATTGCTGTCATGCCGATCTCCCTGTCCTGCAATCAGGATGCCGCAGCGTTCGCCGTGACCGGCCGCTTGGCCGGCGTCCAGCGATACGCTGCACCGAACCGGTTCCAAACGTTGATCGAGGCGACCGCCGAGGTCAGATAGGTCAGCTCGGTTTCGGAGAACTCGCGCGCCGCCTCCGAATAGACCTCCTCGCTGACCCCGCCGGGCAGCAGCGTCAAGGCCTCCGCCCAAGCCAGCGCCGCGCGCTCGCGCGCAGAGAAGATCGGCGCCTCGCGCCAGACCGCGACCAGATGGAGCTTGTCGACGGGAACCCCGATCCGTTCCGACAGCAGGACGTGGTGCTGCACGCAGAAGGCGCAGCCATTGATCTGCGAGGCGCGCAGCTTGATGAGCTCGAGCAGCTGCTTGTCGAGGCCGGCCTTGGCTGCAAGCTGGCCCAGCGCAAGCACCACATCGTACGCGTCCGGGGCGATCCTCTTGAAATCCTCGTATTCGCTGCGGGCGTGTGACATTGCCGTTCACCTCGTATTGTTATAAGTGTGCTTATAACTTATAAGAGCCCTGAATATGATACGCAAGTCTGCTGCCATCACAAGACCGAAAACGGTGCGCAAGGCACCCGCGCCTGCCGACGACGTGCGCGTACCCGCTCCCGGCGAAGGCAAGCGCGGCGAGCAAGGTTATCTCGGCTATCTCCTGCGTCAGGCCCATGCCGCGGTTCGCCTCACGATGGAACGGGCTCTCGCCGATCTCGGCGTGACATCGCCGCAATTCGCGGTGTTGACGATGCTCAACGCCTATCCGGGCTTGTCGGGGGCCGATGTCGCCCGCCTCACCTTCCTCACGCCTCAGACCGTCGGCGTCATCGTCCGCAACCTCGAACGCGACGGCGCGATCGTGATGACACCTCATCCCGTCCACGGCCGCATCCAGCAATGGACGCTGACGCCGCGCGGCGCGACGCTGTTGAAGGCGTGCCGGCAGCGTGTGCTCGAATTGGAGAAGCGCCTCGCTCGGGATTTGGATTCAAAAGCGGAAACCACGATACGGCGCTGGCTTGCCGGAATCGCGGCTGATCTGCAGGAGGATTAGGCGATTGACATTCCCAGTCGTTGATTGCGGCCTCTGCAGCAGCGCGGCTATCCGCCTTTCAACGCATCCTTGACCTCGCCGTCGGGCCAGGTCTCGTCCGCCGCGATCACCCGCACCCGGCTTTGGTCGGCGGTATTCACCAGCACGTGCGAACTCATCCGATCACCGCTCTGCTCGAGACGCAAATCGGTTTCGGGCTTCCAGCTCAGCGTGGTCGCGAGGTCGCCGGGAAAGATCTGCCATTGCGATCCGTCGTCGAGTTCGACGACATGGCTTTCCGCATGCGTGCGTATCTTCATTCGACCCCGATTCGAATTGCCGATCGTGCGAAGAAAGGCCCCGGCATCAAGCCGGGACCCTGCTCCGTCAGTCGTTGTCGTGAATGACGGTCTTGCTGCGATTGCCGAATTCGTCTTCCTTCTTGATCACCGTGGTGCGGTCGGCGGGCTCGCGTTCCCTGATGACGGTGGTGCGGTCGTGGTCGCGGTCGCGCTCACGATATTCGTGGGACTGTCCGACCGTTACGCCCGCGCCGACCGGGCCGACGTGAACGCCGACCTCATCGGCGAACACAGGCGCTGCAACGGCGGTGACCATGGCTGCGGCAAGCAGATATTCCCTCATCTTCTCCTCCTTCCCGGTGTGTGGAGGGAATGCGGGAGTGCGACACTTGTTCCGGTGGGAACTGCCGACGCAATCAGGCAGAATTCTCACATCGCTGCCGTTCCAGGAACCGACTCACACGCGCCATGTTTCCGGCTAGAATGCGCCCATGAAGCACGCTGATTCCTCGCCTCATCCAACTCGCCGCGCCCTCCTCCAATCGGCGTTCGGTGCAGCCGCCTTGCTCGCCGTCCCGACACGCGCTCTCGCCGTGCCTCCGGGCTTCGACGATTGGCGCGAGAGCTTTCGCGCACGCGCGATGGCGAAAGGTATTTCCGCCGCGACATGGCAGCGCGCGATGGGACGGGTCGAGCCGGACATGAGCGTGTTCAAGCAGATGCGCAACCAGCCCGAATTCCGCGAGCAGGTCTGGCAATACATCAATCGCCGCGTCTCGGACTGGCGCATCATCAACGGCAAGATCGCGCTGAAGAACAACGAGGCGTTGCTCGCCCGCATCGAGCGCGATTTCGGCGTGGAACGCGGAACGCTGCTGGCGCTGTGGGGCGTCGAGTCCGCCTATGGCGATCCCCTGGTGCAGCAGAACCACATGAGGCCGGTGTTTCCCTCGCTCGCAGCGCTCGCCTGGAACGAGCCGCGCCGCAAGGCCTATTGGGAGACCGAGTTGATCAACGCGCTGCGGATCGTCGACAAGGGCTGGAGCACGCCGGAAGAAATGCGGGGATCCTGGGCCGGCGCGATGGGACATTCGCAATGGATGCCGGAGGTCTGGCTCAATGTCGGCATCGACTATGACGGCGACGGCAAGGTGTCGCCGTTCGGCAAGCCCGACGACGCGTTGGGCTCGACGGCGAAGTACCTCGTCAATCGCGGCAAATGGCATCGCGGCGAGCATTGGGGCTACGAGGTGCGCGCGCCCGGCAACATGAGCGGAAGCCGCACCTATGCGGCGTGGCAGGCGGCCGGCATCACCCGCGCCGACGGCCATCCATTTCCACAGCCGAACGCATCCGCGCAGATGTGGACGCCTGTTGCGGGCGGCCCGACCTTCCTACTGGGACCGAACTTCTATTCGGTGAAGAGCTATAACCCTTCCATGAACTATGCGCTCGCGATCTGCCATCTCGGCGATCGCTGCCTGGGAGGGCCTCCCTTCATACAACCCTTTCCGGGCTCGGAGCGCGCGCTGACGCTGGCCGAGGTGCAGGAGATGCAAACGCGCCTGACCAAGGCCGGCTTCGATACCGGCGGCACCGACGGCCGCGTCGGCAACGATACGATGAAGGCGGTCAAGGATTTTCAGCAGCGCGCCGGCATCACGCCGGCGGATGGCTATGGCGGCCTGAAGGTACTCGCGAAGCTGCGACAGGGGTCGTAGGCCCGCTCCCCTTGCCGTGGTTCCGGGGCTCGCGTGGCGAGACCCCGGTATCTCGCACCACGACCTCTGGATTCCGGGTTCGAGGCTGCGCCTCGCCCCCGGAAAGACGATGTGGCGCTCAGTGCCTATATTGCGGCTCTTCCGCGTCGAGCTGGCGGCGGATGGCGGCAAGATGCAGCCGCGCGGATTCGGTATCGCCCTCGCGCATCTGCTTGTAGGTCGCGTCCGCAATCGCGGGATCGACCGGCAACACCTTTCGTCCCGTCGACATCGCCAGCACCTGCACCTCGGCAGCGCGTTCGAGGTAGTAGAGATCGTCCCAAGCCTCTGCGATGGTCGGCGCCAGCACCATCACGCCATGATGCTTCATGAAGACGATGTCGGCATCGCCGACGGCGGAGGCTATGCGCGCGCCTTCGCGGTTGTCGAGCGCAAGGCCGTTGTAGTCGCGGTCAACCGCGGTGCGGCCGTAGAACTTCAGCGCGGTCTGGCCGGCCCAGATCAGGGGATCGCCCTCGGTCATCGACAGCGCCGTGGCATAGGGCATGTGAGTGTGGAAGGCGACCTTTGCGCGCGGCAGGCGCTTATGCATCTCGGCATGGATGTAGAAGGCGGTCGCCTCCGGCACACCCTCGCCGTCGAGCACGTTGCCGTGGAAGTCGCAGATCAGGAGCTTCGACGCAGTCAGCTCGCGGAAGGCGTAGCCGTAGGGATTGACGAGGAACAGCTCGTCATGGCCGGGCACGACGGCCGAGAAGTGGTTGCAGATGCCTTCCTCGAAGCCGTTGCGCGCCGCCATGCGGAAGCAGGCGGCCAGATCCTCGCGCGCGGTGCGGATCGCGTCGGTCGCGAGGTCCGGCCGGTTGGAGCGGAATGGAGCGGGCGCGGGCGAGGAAGCGTGAAGGCTGTGCGCCATGGCGAAGGACACCTCTGTCGGTCGGGAGCTGCCAGCCTTGTACAGGGACTGCGCCTGCGCGTCAGCCCCTGCGAACCGCCACCCTGCCCTGCAGCGCTCAGGCCCGCCGCGGCACGCCGCCCGCGTTCATGCCGCCGTCGATGACGAGCTCGCTGCCTGTGACGTAGCGCGAGGCATCGGACGCCAGATACAGCACGCCGGAGGCGATCTCCGCGGCATGGCCGGCGCGGCCGAGAGGCGTGACGACACGCGCGCGCTCCTCCGGATCGATCGGCGCGTTCTGGCCGGCGCCAGTCGCGCCCGTCGGGATCTTGCCCCAGATCGGGGTATCGATGATGCCGGGGTGAACCGAGTTGACGCGGATGCCGTCGCCCGCCGCCGCGCACTCCATCGCGATCGATTTGGCGAACAGCCGCACGCCGCCCTTGGTCGCCGAATAGGCCGACAACCCGGGCGAGCCGCGCAAGCCCGCCAGCGACGACATCATGACGATCGAGCCGCCGCCGGTCTTGCGCATCAAGGGCAGGCAATGCTTGACCGAAAGGAATACGCCATCGAGATTGATCGCATTCTGCTTGCGCCAGTCAGCGAGCGTCATGTCGACGATCGAGGGCACAGCGATGCCGATGCCGGCGTTGGAGACCATGATGTCGAGCCGGCCGTAGCGCTTCGCGATGTCGGCGACGACATCCACCCACCGCTCCTCGCTGGTGACGTCCTGCTCCAGGAAGATCGCCTTGCCGCCGGCCTTGGTGACGCGCCTGGCGAGCTCCGGGCCGCGCAGCTCGTCGATATCGGTGATGACGACCGCGGCGCCTTCGCGCGCGAACAGCTCGACGATGGCCTCGCCAATGCCGGAAGCGCCACCGGTCACCAGTGCGACCTTGCCCTCAACCTGTCCTGCCATGTTCACTCCCTTTTTTTGTTGTTTGAGCGCGTTATCTTTGCGCATGATCTTGTCGGATCATGCGTCATCTAATCACGGATGGCCCTTGATCGGGTAGCGCGATGTCGACGACGCGGAATTGCACGCGCTCGGCGCCCTGGTAGCGGTCGACCGAGAGCGAGCCCGCGACATGCAGCTGCTGGCCTCGATTGGCGAGCAGCGCATTGCCGAGCTTCTGGCCGACCGAACGGAACGCGATGCCGTTGACCATGGCGCCATCGCCCGACTTGAAGCGCAGGCGCAGATGCGCCTGGCCGACCTCGTCGGCGAACACGAGTTGGTGCGCCGGCAGTGCCAGCACGGGCTCCGGATTGCCGCTGCCGAAGGGACCGGCACGGTTGAGCGTCGCCGCAAGCTCCGGCGTCACCGCACGTGCGGAGACCGCACCGTCGATATAGAGCTCGTTGACGTGGCGCGCCTCCGCGACATCGCGTGCCAGCGCGTTTTCGAGATAGGCGCGGAATTCGGCGAGCTTCTCTTTCCGCAGCGTGACGCCGGCGGCCATCGCATGCCCGCCGCCCTTGAGCAGGATGCCGTCGGCGACCGCCTGCCGCACCGCCTTGCCGAGATCGACGCCGGCGATCGAGCGGCCCGAGCCGGTGCCGATGCCGCCCGGCTCCAGCGCAATGGCAAAGGCAGGCCGCGAGAACTTCTCCTTCAGGCGGGAGGCAACGAGGCCGACCACGCCGGGATGCCAGCCTTCCGAGGCCGTGACGATCACGGCGAGCTTGTCCTCCAGCCCGATCGAGGCCAGTGCCTCGGCTTCGGCCTGGGCTTCGGCGGCCTGCTCGATGACGCGGCGCTCGCTGTTGAGACGATCGAGCTCCGCCGCGATCCGCGCAGCCTCGACGCTGTCGCCCTCCAGCAGCAGCCGCACCCCGAGATCGGCGCGGCCGATGCGGCCACCGGCATTGACGCGCGGCCCCAGCATGAAGCCGAGATGCCAGGCCTCCGGCGGGCCGTTGAGCCGCGCCACGTCCATCAGTGCGGTATGCCCGACATGGTCGCGCCGTCGCATCGCGATCAGCCCCTTGGCCACGAAGGCGCGGTTGAGACCGATCAGCGGCGCCACGTCGGCAACCGTGCCGAGCGCGACGTGATGCAGCATGCCGAGCAGATCCGGCTCCGGCATCTCGGAAGTCCAGAAGCCGCGCTGGCGCAGCTCGCGGTTGACGGCGACCAGCGTCACCAGCACGAGGCCGACGGCGGCGAGATGACCAAGGCCCGAGAGATCGTCAGGGCGGTTCGGATTGACCAGCGCATCGACTTCGGGAAGATCGAGTCCGCATTGGTGGTGGTCGATCACGACCACGGACATGCCGAGACGTTTTGCTTCAGCGAGCGGCTCGATGCTGGTGGTGCCGCAATCGACCGTAACGAGCAGCGTCGCGCCCTTCGCGGCGAGCGCCCGCACCGCCTCGGTATTGGGGCCATAGCCTTCGAATATCCGGTCGGGAATATGGATCAGGGGATCGAGCCCGCAATGACGCAGGTGCCAGGCGAGCAGCGCCGCCGAGGTGGCGCCGTCGACGTCGTAGTCGCCGAAGATCGCAACCTTCTCGCCCCTCGCCGCGGCATCGGCGATCCGCTTCGCGGCGGCTTCCATCTCCGTCACGGTAAAAGGGTCCGGCAGCAGCTTTCGGATGGTCGGATCGAGGAAGTCGGGCACGGCGTCGATATCGATCCCGCGGCCGGCCAGCACCCGCGCCAGCAGCTCCGGCAGTTGGTGCCGCTGCACGATGGCGAGCGCCTGCGCCGCCCCGCGGGCGTCCAGGCGGTCGCGCCAGAGCTTGTCGGTCAGCGAGCGCGCCACGCCCAGGAAAGCCTGGGGCGCTTCGACGGGCAAGGCGGTGGCGGGCGGCGTCATGGCGGAGGCAACTTGGTGGGAGCTCGGGGTCCAGGCGATCACGCGGACGCACGGTCACTGGCTTTCCGGAGGATTGGCCGGCAATCGGCCCGGATTTGCAACGGCCCGGCCGCACAAAGCGGTGGATGGCCGCCCGACCGGCCGGGGTGACTACCATTTAGGCATTCCGCGGAACAGCAAATTAAGCAGGCGTTAGGCGGAATCTTCGAAAAAGAATCGTATTCGATCTGTAAGTCGTTGTTCCCCGTTCATTGCAGATCAGGCCTCATTGCCAAGGGAAGCACCCCGATGTCTGCTGCGCTGGGTCTGAAAGCCAAGCCGATTGCCTCCGAACCTGCGGACGATGATTCCGACATCTCCGCGCTGATCAATCGCCTTACTGCCGAGGTCAACCAGATCGCGATCGACAAGACCAAGTCGATCCAGCAGATCACCAATCAGATGAAGATGCTGGCGCTCAACGCGCTGATCGAGAGCTCGCGCGCTGGCACGCAAGGCGCGGGCTTTGCGGTGGTGGCGCAGGAGGTGCGCGGCGTCGGCCAGCAGGTCGAGACCATCGCCCGCGAGCTCGAAACCCAATTGACGAAACGCACCGGTGATCTCGTCGCCTCGATCGAGCGCATGAGCCAGCGTTCGCGCGGCGAGCGCATGGTCGACCTGTCGCTCAACGCCATCGAGCTGATCGACCGCAATCTCTATGAGCGCACTTGCGACGTGCGCTGGTGGGCGACCGATTCCGCCGTGGTCGATTGCGCGGCCTCGCCTGGCGCTGCGGCCGTCTCCCATGCCTCGCAGCGCCTCGGCGTGATCCTGGGGGCCTACACGGTCTATCTCGACCTCTGGCTCTGCGATCTCGACGGCAACGTCATCGCCAACGGCCGCGCCGACCGCTTTCGAGTCGTCGGCCAGAACGTCGCCCACACCAGATGGTTTCGCGAGGCGCGGTCCTTGCGCTCCGGTGACGACTATGTCGCCGGCGACGTCGAGAACCAGCCGCTGCTCGGCAACGCGCAGGTCGCGACCTATTGTGCCAGCGTCCGCGACGGCGGCCAGGCCAATGGCGCGCCGATCGGCGTGCTTGCCATCCATTTCGACTGGGAGCCGCAGGCCCGCGCCATCGTGCAGGGAGTCCGTGTCGGCGACAGCGACAAGGCCCGCGTGCTGCTGGTCGATTCGAGTTTTCGCGTGATCGCGGCTTCCGACGGCCAGGGCATCCTCAGTGAGCGCATCTCGCTGTCGCTGGACGGCCAGCGGTCCGGTTTCTATCAGGACCGCTCCGGCACGATGGTCGCCTTCCATGCGACGCCAGGCTACGAGACCTATCGGGGCCTCGGCTGGTACGGCGTGATCGTCTGCGGAGCGTGAGGCGAGAAGCGGCCGCCTCGCGAAACCGGATCGTTGTCCGCCTGCCCGATCAGAATCCGCGAAAACAACCCCATGCACAGTAGCCGCATGGTTGTTTTCATTGGTGTTCTTCAGCGGCTTACCTGCCGTCTTGCGTCCGTCGAAGCGCTTTGACACGTCGGGCAAAATACTGGCAATCTATGATCATCGCAGGTTCCGTTCACGGCATGAGGGAATGATCCCTTGCGATCCGATCTTGTGACACCACAGCCCAGCTTCTGAAGCATTTTCCGGCAAGGCTCGCCCGTTACAGGCAAGAGCCTGCGCCGCGGCTCGGATAGAGTCGCTTCGCATCACGTTGATCGACGTGACAGCGCGAGCTCCCCTGGTTGGTCTCGCGCTCCGAAATACCGAGGAGACATGCCATGAAGATCGTCGTGATCGGCGGAACCGGCTTGATCGGATCCAGGCTCGTCGCGAAGCTCAAACAGCAGGGTCACGAGGTGGTGGCAGCCTCGCCGAAATCAGGCGTGAACGCCGTGACCGGCGAAGGCCTTGCTGCGGCGCTGGCTGGCGCGGATGTCGTCGTCGATGTCGCCAACGCGCCGTCCTGGGAGCCGGCTGCGGTGCTCGAGTTCTTTCAGCGTTCGAGCCAGAATCTCGGCGCGGCAGAGGCCGCAGCAAACGTGAAACATCACGTTGCGCTCTCGATCGTCGGCACCGACCGCTCGCCCGACAACGCCTATTTCCGTGCCAAGCTGGCGCAGGAAACCATCATCAAGTCGGCTTCGGTCCCCTACTCGATCTTGCGCGCCACCCAGTTCTTCGAATTCCTCGGTGCCATCGCCGAAACAGGCGTGATCGACGGAAAGATCGTCGTTCCCACGGCCCAGTTTCAGCCGATCGCGGCCGACGACATCGTCGATCGTCTCGCGGAGGTCGCGACGGGCCGGCCGCTCAACGGCACGATCGATATCGCAGGACCCGAGAAGGCCCCCTTCAACGAATTCATCGCACGCCGCCTGAAGGCGTCCGGCGACACACGTTCCGTGATCGGAGATCCGAAGGCGCTGTATTTCGGCGCCCCCATCGACGACACGTCGCTGAACCCGCTCGGCGAGGCGCGGCTCGGGACAACGCCGCTCGCAACATGGCTCGCGAGCCTCTGAGGCTCCGGCAGCTTGATCACGACGTCACGACAACATGGCTATGAAGGAGATCCCATGCGCAGATTGCTGATCGCCACGGCGGTTTATGCCGTATCTGTCCTGGCGGCCCACGCAGCCGAGAAGGCAGCCCCCTTGGCCAAGGTCACGATCGTCTTTGACCAGGCGCTGCCAAATGTTCCCGGCAAGAGCATGAAGGGCGTGCTGGTCGAGTACGGCCCCGGAGGCTCCTCGCCGGCCCACATCCACGCGCCGTCCGCCTTCATCTATGCCACGGTCCTCGAAGGAGCGATCCGCAGTCAGGTCAATGATGGCCCGGCCAAGGTCTTTCACAAGGGAGAGAACTTCTTTGAGAAGCCCGGCGACCGCCACGCCGTCAGCGCCAATGCCAGCGATAGCGAGCCTGCGAAGCTGCTGGCCGTGTTCGTGGTGGACACGAACGACAAGGAGTTGACGACGCCGATCGCGAAGTAGCACCGGGCCAACAGGCGGCCTTGCTGCTTCGAAGCCAGCATCGTTGCGACGCAGCCACGAAGGCCACGTTCGGGTTGAAGGCATTCGCCGCCCGGCAGTCAAACTCTTTCCCGCGATCGCGCCGGTCAGGCGACCAGCAGACACAATCGCGACACAAACCTTGATTGCATTACGCCAGATCTGTTGAATCGTTCTGACGGCAAGAACGTCGGCGACGGCGTGCATGCCATGCGCCGGAATTGCCATACCAGCCTGGACGAGCAGCGATTATCTCCCCACCAATTCCACTTGCTAGCTTGTCCAAACCAGCGCAGCATCGTGCGGTCGGCTCCAGGCCGATCGCAACGCGCAGACAATTGCGCAAGATACGCAATACAAAAGACTAAAGCGGAGGAAACGCATGACAATCGATGTCTCTCGTCGGTCACTGCTCGCACTCGGGGCGGGCCTCGGCGCCAGCGCCATGCTCGGCAGCAGCGCGCTGGCGCGGGCTCCCAAGCTCGGCACGCAGACACCCTACTGGCACCGCTTCATTCTCGGCGACGCCGAGGTGACGGTCGTATCCGACGGGCCGCTGCCGCTCGGCGACCCCTCAGGGACCTTCACCGGCGTTCCCAAGGAAGAGGTCAAGAAGATGCTCGCCGACAATTTCCTGTCGCCGGACAATGTCGTGCTGGAGCAGAACTCGCCGATCGTGAACACCGGCGACAAGCTCATCCTGTTCGATACCGGCATGGGCAGCTCGAAAATGTTCGGCGCCAGCACCGGCCGGCAGCAGAAGAGCATGACCGAGGCCGGCATCAAGCCGGGCGACATCGACGCCGTCGTCTGCTCGCACGCCCATATCGATCATATCGGCGGCATCGTCGACGAAGGCGGCAAGCCGCTGTTCCCGAACGCGCAAGTTTACATCTCACAGACCGATTTCGACTTCTGGACCGACGAGGGCAAGCTCGGTAGCGCGGCCAAGGACTTCGTCGTTCACGCCCGCAAGAACCTGCTGCCGGTGCGCGACCGCATCGTGTTCTTCAAGGACGGCCAGGAATTCCTGCCCGGCGTGCAGGCGATCGCCGCGCCCGGTCACACCGTCGGCCACACGATCTTCATGGTCTCGTCGGCGGGAAAATCGTTCGCCTTCCTCGGCGACCTCTCGCACCATTCGGTGCTGCTGCTGGAGCGGCCGCGGATGGAGTTCTCCTATGACACCGATCCGAAGCAGTCGGCGGAGACGCGCGTCAAGCTGCTGACGATGCTTGCAGCCAACAAGACCCCGGTGATGTCCTATCACTTCGCCTGGCCGGGCTACGGCCATGTCGCCAAGGCGGGCGACGGATTCCACTACTATCCGGAACCGATGAAGATGACGTTGTAGGTCGGCAAATCGGCTCCGGGCGACGCGAGCCGCCCGGAGCCGCGATTCAGCTCATTCCGCAGGCTCCGCGCGGGCAAGTGACGTCGAGCCGGCTGCGTCGGGCCGCACGCGGGGAAAGATCCGCTGAACGAGCACGAACAGCGCGGGGACGAAGAAGATGCCGAGGACGGTTGCCGCGATCATCCCGCCGGCAACCCCGATTCCAACCGCGTTCTGGCTGGCGGACCCCGCGCCCGTCGCCACCGCCAGCGGCAGCACGCCGAGGATGAAGGCGATCGAGGTCATCAGGATCGGACGCAGGCGCTGGCGCGCCGCGTGCAGCGTGGCCTCGACGAGGCTGCGGCCGGCCGCGATCTGCTCCAGGGCGAATTCGACGATCAGGATCGCGTTCTTCGAAGCGAGACCGATAGTGGTGAGCAAGCCGACCTGGAAATAGACGTCGTTGGCCTGACCGAACAGCGTCGCAGCGAGAAGCGCGCCGAGCACGCCGATCGGCACCGTCAGCATCACCGCGAACGGAACCGACCAGCTCTCGTAGAGCGCCGCAAGGCTGAGGAATACGATCAGGAGCGAGATCGAATAGAGATACAGCGTCTGGCTGCCGGTGAGACGCTCCTGGAACGACAAACCGGTCCATTCGTGGCCGTAGCCTTTGGGGAGCTTCGCCATCTGCTCCTCCACCGCCTGCATGGCGACGCCCGAACTGATGCCCTGCCCCGGCTGTCCCTGAAGCTCGACGGCGGCAACGCCGTTGTAGCGCTCCAGGCGCGGCGAGCCAAAACTCCAGCGATCGGTCGCTACGGCCGTGAACGGCACCATGGAGCCGGCGGCATTGCGGACGTACCAACGGCCGATGTCGCTGGTGTCCATCCGGAACGGCGCGTCGCTCTGGACGTAGACCTGCTTGACGCGGCCGCGGTCGATGAAGTCGTTGACATAGGCGCCGCCCCAGGCGGCCGACAGCGTGGTGTTGAGATCGCTCAGGCTCACGCCGAGCGCCGTGGCCTTGGCCTGGTCGACGTCGAGATTGAATTGCGGGGTGTCGTCCTGTCCGTTCGGCCGCGCCTGCGCCACGCGCTTGTCCGCCGCGAGCTGGCCGAGGAGCTGGTTGCGCGCCTGCATCAGCGCCTCGTGACCGTTCCCGCCGGTGTCCTGCAGATAGACGTCGAAGCCGCCGGCATTGCCGAAGCCTGGGATCGGCGGCGGCAGCACGGCGAACACCATCGCATCGCGGATCCGGGCAAACGCACCCATGGCGCGGCCGACCACGGCCTGCGCCGAGGCCGCCGCATCCTTGCGCTCGTCGAACGGTTTCAGGCTGACGAAGGCAAGACCAACGTTCTGCCCCTGGCCGGCGAAGCTGTATCCACTGATCGCGAACACGCCTTGCACGGCGTCTTTTTCGTTGTCGAGATACTGGTGCTCGACCTGCTTGATGACGTCCAGCGTGCGCGTCGAGGTGGCGCCGACCGGAAGCTGGATCAGGGTCATAATCGAGCCCTGGTCCTCCTCGGGCAGGAACGAGCTCGGCAGCCGCTGGAACAGGACGACCATGGCGGCGACGATCGCCGCGAACGCGATCAGGACGCCGGCGACACGCTTGATCGCGCCGGCCGCTCCGCGCTGGTAGCCATCGGCCATGCGGTCGAAACCGCGGTTGAAGGCGCCGAAGAAGCCGCGCCGGGCGCCGTGCTCCTTCGGCGGCTTCAGGATGGTGGCGCACAGCGCCGGCGTCAGCACCAGCGCCACCAGAACGGAGAGCAGCATCGCCGTGACGATGGTCAGCGCGAATTGCCGATAGATGATGCCGACCGAGCCGTTGAAGAACGCCATCGGGATGAACACGGCCGAGAGCACGACGCCGATCCCGACCAGCGCGCCGGTGATCTCGCGCATGGACTTCTCGGTCGCCTCGCGCGGGCCGAGATGCTCCTCGGTCATCACGCGCTCGACGTTCTCGACCACGACGATGGCGTCGTCGACCAGCAAGCCGATCGCCAGCACCATCGCGAACATCGTCAGCGTGTTGATGGAATAGCCAGCCAGCGCGAGCACGCCGAACGTCCCGAGCAGCACCACCGGCACGGCGATGGTCGGGATGATTGTGGCGCGCCAGCTCTGCAGGAACACGAACATCACCACGAAGACGAGCGCGATCGCCTCGAACAGCGTGTGGATCACCTTCTCGATCGACAGCTTCACGAACGGCGTGGTGTCGTAGGGATAGATGACGCGAAGCCCCTCCGGCATGGTGGCCGTGAGCTGGGAGATGCGCGCCTTCACCGCTTCCGAGGTCGCGACCGCATTGGCGCCGGTCGCGAGGCTGATGCCCATGCCGGCAGCCGGCTTGCCGTTGTAGCGCGCGCTGGAATCGTAGGATTTCGAGCCGAGCTCGATACGCGCGACGTCGCCGATACGGACGGTCTGGCCCGTCGTGGCGGTGCGCAGGATGATGTCCTTGAACTGCTCGACCGTCTGCAGGCGGCTCTGCGAGGTGATGGTGGCATTGAGCTGCTGGCCGCCGACGGCCGGAAGACCGCCGAGCTGCCCGGCCGTCACCTGGGTGTTCTGGGTCTGGATCGCCGCGGTGACGTCGCCCGGCATCAGATTGTATTTGGCGAGCTTGTCGGGATCGAGCCAGATCCGCATCGCGTATTCGGCGCCGAACAGCTGCACCTGGCCAACGCCGGCGACCCGGCTGATCGGGTCGTTGATCGAGGACGCGACGTAATCGGCGATGTCGCTGGCACTGAGCCGGCCATCATCGGAGACGAAGCCGAGCACCATCAGGAAGCTCGACGACGACTTCACGACCTTGATGCCCTGCTGCTGCACCACCTGCGGCAGCAAGGGGGTGGCGAGTTGCAGCTTGTTCTGCACCTGCACCTGGGCGATGTCGGCGTTGGCCTCGCTGGTGAAGGTCAGCGAAATCGACACGGCGCCGGTCGAGGTGCTCGACGACGACATGTATTGCAGATTGTCGAGGCCGGTCATGTTCTGCTCGATGACCTTGGTCACCGAGTTCTCGGCGGTCTGGGCGTTGGCGCCGGGATAGGTCGCGCTGATCGTGACGACGGTGGGCGCGATCTGCGGGTATTGCGCGATCGGCAGGCGCATGATCGCGAGCGCGCCGCCCAGCATGACCAGGATGGCGATGACCCAGGCGAAGATCGGCCGCTTGATGAAGAAATGCGACATGACGATTACCGCTCCGTTGCCGCGGCCGCCGGCCGCGCCTCAGCCTGCCGGATCGGGCTCACCGTGAGGCCGGTCGCCCGATCCACCGTGACTTCGACGGTCTTGACCGGCGCGCCCGGACGCGCCTTCTGCGTCCCCTCGACGACCAGGCGGTCGCCCGCCTTGGCACCGGCGCGAACGAGCCAATTGCCGTCGACCGCCTCGCCGAGGTCCAGCGTCCGCTGCTCGATCTTGCCGTCGCCGTCGACGAACATCGCCACGGCCTGCCCCAGCGGATTGCGCGAGACCGCCCGCTGCGGCACCAGGATCGCGGCCGCGTCGACGCCGGCGACGACGCGTGCGCGCACATACATACCGGGCAGCAGCAGGCGCTCGGGATTGGCGAAGATCGCGCGCGATGAGACCGAGCCGGTACTCTCGTTGACGCTCGTATCGGTGAAGCCGTATTTGCCCTTGCGGCCGTAGACCTTGCCGCTCTCCATCAACAGCTCGACCTGCACGCCTTCGGCCGGGCGCTTGAGCTGGCCGCTGGCGAGCTCGCCCCGCAGGCGCTCCATCTCGGAGGTCGACTGGTCGAGATCGACATAGACCGGATCCAGCTGCTGGATCGTCGTCATCGCAGTGGCCTGGCTCGCGGTGACGAGCGCGCCGGGCGTGATGGTTGACTTGCCGATACGGCCCGAGATCGACGCGGTCACCTTGGTGCGGTCGAGCGAGATCGCCGCGGTGTCGCGGTTGGCCTGCGCCGCATGCAGATCGGCCTCGCCCTGCTTGTAGGCGGCAACGGCGTCGTCGACGTCCTGCTGGCTGGCCGCATTGGTCTGAAGCAGCTGGGTCTTGCGCGCGGCCTTCAGGCGCACGCTGACGAGCGTCGCCTCCGCCCGCTGCACCGAAGCCTCGGCGCTCGCCAGAGCGGCCTTGTACTGCACCGGGTCGATCTCATAGAGCAGGTCGCCCTCCTTGACCTCGGCGCCCTCCACGAAGTCGCGCTTGAGCAGAATGCCCGTGACCTGCGGCCGGACCTCCGAGACCTGATAGGCGACGACGCGCCCCGGCAGGACGGTCGATATCTCCGCCTCCTGCGGCGTCAGCGTCATCACGCCGACCTCCGGCGCCATCTGTTGCGCGGCAGGCATCGGGCCCTGCTCTCCGCAGGCCGCGAGCGACAGCAGGGCCATCATGGGAACGATTTGGGCGATCGGGGCACGCATGAACGATCCATCGGTGAAGTCGCGGCCCCTCGACAGGTCGCGCACGGAAACAATCGGAAACTCTTCAGTTTCCATTGGGAAACTTGGTAGTTTCCAAGTCCGAAGTCAAGTGCTAGGCTGCCCGCAGATTTGCGTTCAAGCAGTCGTGAAGCGGCTCACATTCGGCGGCAGGTTGACATGGCGAGAGGATCCAGCGGCCACAGGCCCATCGAGGGCGGTCCGGCTCCAGCGCGAAGCAAGCGGGATCGCGACCCCGCCCCGGACGCGCGCATGACTCAATTGCTGGCGGCGGCAAAGGACACTTTCACCCGCAAGGGTTTTGCCGCGACGACGATGGACGACATCGCCGGCGCCGCCGGGATGTCGAAGAAAACGCTCTACAAGCTCTTCGAGAGCAAGATCGAGCTTTTCCGCGCCATGCTGCTACGCAGCCTGCCCGATACCAATTTCGCAGACGCTCCCTGGGAGGGATCACCGACGAGCCGGCTTCGGAATACGTTGAGAGAGGCCGCGAACGTGGCGCTGACGCCCGGCGAGATCGCGCTGCAGCGCCTGATCATCGGCGAACGCCAAGCCTCGCCTGCGCTCGGCCGCATGTTCGCGGAGATCATCATCGACACCGCCACGGAACGCGTCGTCGACCTGCTCAAGGCGGTTCGTCTGCACCCTCGTTTCCAGGCCGTGCCGCTCCGCCTCATCGCCGAGATGCTGTTCGGCATGGTGTTCGGCCATGATTATTTCAGGCTGCTGACCGACACCGGATTCAGGCTAAACCGCCGCGTCCTGGACCGACGGATCGACCTTGCGATTGCAACTTTCTGTGCGCCCGATGACCCCGCCGATGAGCTGCCGCGCCCGGGTTGAGCGACGATCAGCAGCCAAGCCGGTCCGCGATCCCGCCAAAATCCTTCGCGACGATGTCCCAGTTGCCGGTCGCCTCGAAGTCGACCTTCTGCAACGGCCCGTATTCGGTCGGCCGCGCCACGAACGCGGTCCTCAATCCGTTCTTCTGCGCGGCCGCGAGATCGCCGTTGTGGGCGGCGACCATCATCACCTCTTCAGGCTTGAGGCAGAGCAGCCGCGCGGCGCCGAGATAGGTTTCCGGATCGGGCTTGTAGTGCTCGAACAGCTCGGCCGACAGGATGAGGTCCCACGGCAGGCCGGCGAACTTCGCCATGTTGGTGAGCAGCGCGACATTGCCGTTCGAGAGTGGCGCGATCACGAATTTCGACTTCAGCCGCGTGAGGCCAGCGACGCCGTCGGGCCAGGCATGCAGGCGGTGCCAGCCCTTGGTGAGGTAATCGAGATCGGCGTCCGTGAGGCCCGGAATCGCGAACTTCTCGACCAGCTTCTCCAGCGAGCGGCGATGCAGATCATCCAGCATGACATAGCCGCGCTCGGGATGCTGGCGCACGTCGTCCATCGAGGCCATGTACATGCCGCGCCAGCCGTCGACGAGCGCGGTCCAATCAGCGGTGATGCCGCGACCTTTCGCCCACCACATGAAGTCGGTGATCAGGCTGGTGCGCCAGTCCACCACAGTGCCGAACACGTCGAAGACCAGGGCTTTGACGGCGGAGAGATCGGACATGTGCGCTACCCCCAATTCTTGTTGTCATTCCGGGGCGATGCGCAGCATCGAGCCCGGAATCCATTTAACGTCGGACTTTGCCGCCCGATGGGTTCCGGGCTCTCCGGGCCGCGCACTTTGCGCGGTCCCGTCGCCCCGGAACGACGGAGCGCGCTAATCCAAATGGAACTTGGCCAGCTCGCGGTGCTCGGCCTTGATGTAGCGCACGGTGCCGGTGACGGAACGCATCACCACCGTCTCGGTCTCGATCACGCCGTCCTTGCGGAACTTGACGCCCGAGAGCAGCGAGCCCGTGGTGACGCCGGTGGCGGCGAACAGGCAGTCGCCGCGCGCCATGTCCTCGATGCCGTAGATCATCTTGGGATCGTTGACGCCCATCTTGGCGGCGCGCTCGCGCTTCTCGTCGGAATCGAGGATGAGGCGGCACTGCATCTGGCCGCCGATGCAGCGCAGTGCCACGGCCGCGAGCACACCTTCCGGCGCTCCGCCGGTACCGAGATACATGTCCACGCCGGTGTTGTCGGGGTCGGCGCAGTGGATCACGCCGGCGACGTCGCCGTCGGTGATCAGGCGCACCGCGGCGCCGGTCGAGCGCACGCTCTCGATGATGCTGGCATGGCGCGGACGATCGAGCACCAGAACCGTGATACCATCCGGCTGGACACCCTTGGCCTTGGCGAGGCGGCGGACATTGTCGGCCGGCGTTGCATCGAGATCGACGATGCCCTTGTCGTAACCCGGGCCGATCGCGAGCTTCTGCATGTAGACGTCGGGGGCGTGCAGCAGCGTGCCGCCGTCGGCCATCGCCATCGTGGCAATCGAGCCCGGCATGTTCTTGGCGCACAGTGTGGTGCCTTCGAGCGGATCGACCGCGATGTCGACCTGCGGGCCTGCGTTCAGGCCAACTTTCTCGCCGATGAAGAGCATCGGCGCCTCGTCGCGCTCGCCCTCGCCGATCACGATGGTACCCTCGATGGGGAGCTTGTTGAGCTCGCGGCGCATTGCATCCACCGCGGCCTGATCGGCCGCCTTCTCGTTACCGTGCCCGCGCAAGCGCGCCGACGACACCGCCGCTCGCTCCGTCACGCGCACGATCTCCAGCGTGAGGATGCGCTCGAGCAGCGCTTGCGGCGGGACTGAAATATGGGTCGACATCGGCTAACTCCTTCGAACAGTTCTGGACGGAAATCTCCGTCCGCTTTAACTCGCAACGCCCACGGTTCGTTCGAACGAACCGCCTCAGTTCTTCTCGATCCGGATCACCTGCGGCCGTCCGCTGATCACCTTGTCCTTCTGCACGGCGGCGAGCGCGCGGCGCACGGCGTCCTCATGCGTGGCATAGGTGATCAGGATGACGGGCACGGGGACCGCCTTGCCGTCGGCCGCCGCAGCGCCGCCATTGGGATGACGCTGCACGATCGACTCGATCGAAATCTTCTGCTCGGCGAGCCGCGTCGCGATCGCGGCCGCAGTGCCCGGGAAGTCACGCGCCAAAAGGCGGATGTAGTAGCCGCCCTCGTGCCGCTCCATCGGCGCCTTCTTGGTGTCGCGAAGCTGCGAGATCGGCCGGCCGAACGGATTGGCGCGGATGCCGCGCGCAACGTCGGCGATGTCGGCGACGACGGCGGATGCAGTGGCTGCGCCCCCGGCGCCGGGGCCGACCAGCGTGATCGGCGGAATGCCCTCGCCGTCGATCGTGACCGCATTGGTGACGCCCATCACCTGCGCGATCGAGGATGATTTCGGCACCATGGTCGGGTGCACGCGCTGCTCGATGCCCTTGGCGGTGCGGACCGCAACGCCGAGCAGCTTGACGCGGTACCCGAGATCGGCCGCCGCCCGCAGATCTTCCGGCGCGATGGATGAGATGCCTTCGACATACACGGCGCTTTGAGCAACTTTCGTGCCGAAGGCGAGGCTGGCGAGAATGGCAAGCTTCTGCGCAGTGTCGTGGCCGTCGACGTCGAAGGACGGATCGGCCTCGGCATAGCCGAGCCGCTGCGCATCCTTGAGGCATTCGGCGAAAGACAACCCCTCCTGCTCCATCCGGGTCAGGATGTAGTTGCAGGTGCCGTTGAGGATGCCGTAGACGCGGTTGATGCCGGTTCCGGCGAGCCCCTCGCGTAACGTCTTGATGACGGGGATCGCCGCGCCGACCGCTGCCTCGAAATTCAGCGCGCCGCCGTGCTTTTCAGCCGCCTTGGCGAGCTTGAGGCCGTGCCTGGCCAGCAGCGCCTTGTTGGCGGTGACGACCGATTTGCCGGCGCTCAGCGCGGCTTCCACCGCCGACAGCGCCGGATCGCCGGCGCCGCCCATGAGCTCGACGAAGCAGTCCACCTCGGGGTGAGTGGCCAGCGCCATCGGATCCCTGGCCCATTCGATGCCGCGCAGGTCGATGCCGCGCTTCTTCGCCTTCGAGCGCGCAGTGACGGCGACGACGCGAATGCCGCGGCCGCTGCGGCCCGCGAGCACGCGCGCCTGCGTTTCGATCAAACGGATAACTTCGGCGCCCACGGTGCCGAGCCCCGCTATGCCCACTTTGAGGGGTGCAACCATGATGTCTTAGAAAACCTGCCGAAGAGAACTCAACGCCGATTGGCGAGCGGAACGACGTTGTGCAACGTTTCGATGCCGCTTTCAAGGAAGCGGCGCACGCCGCGCGCGGCCTGCCTGATCCGTTGCTCGTTTTCCACCATGGCGATGCGGACATATCCTTCACCATGCTCGCCGAAGCCGACGCCGGGCGAGACCGCAACGCCGGATTTCTCCACCAACAGGGTCGCGAACTGCATGCTGCCGACGCTGCGGAAGGCTTCCGGCAGCGGCACCCAGGCGAACATCGAGGCCTCCGGCGCCGGGATCTCCCAGCCGGCGCGCCCGAACGATTCCACCAGCGCGTCGCGGCGCTTGCGGTAGGTGTCGCGCATCTCCTTGATGCAGTCGTCCGGCCCGTTCAGCGCGGCGGTCGCCGCGACCTGGACTGGCGTGAACGCGCCGTAGTCGAGGTATGATTTGACGCGGGCGAGCGCCGCGATCACGCGCTCATTGCCGACCGCAAAGCCCATGCGCCAGCCGGCCATCGAATACGTCTTCGACATCGAGGTGAATTCGACGGTGACATCCATCGCGCCGGGCACCTGGAGCACCGAGGGCGGCGGGTTGTTCTCGTCGAAATAGACCTCGGCATAAGCGAGATCCGACAGGATCAGGATCTCGTGCTTCTTCGCGAAGGCGACGAGGTCCTTGTAGAAATCGAGGCTCGCGACATAGGCGGTCGGATTCGAGGGGTAGCAGACGACCAGCGCCAGCGGCTTCGGAATCGAATGCACGATCGCCCGCTCCGCCGCCTCGAAGAATTGCGGCGTCGGCTCGGACGGCACCGAGCGGATCACACCACCCGCCATCAAAAAGCCGAAGGCATGAATCGGATAGCTCGGGTTCGGACAGAGGATGACGTCGCCGGGCGCGGTGATCGCCTGCGCCACATTGGCAAAGCCTTCCTTCGAACCCAGCGTCGCCACCACCTGGGTTTCGGGATTGAGCTTCACGCCGAAACGGCGGGCGTAGTAGCCGGCCTGGGCCCTGCGCAGTCCGGGAATGCCGCGGGAGGCCGAGTAGCGGTCCGTGCGCGGCTTGCCCAGCGTCTCCTTCAACTTCTCCAGCACATGCGGCGGCGCCGGCAGATCCGGATTACCCATGCCGAGGTCGATGATGTCGGCGCCGGCATTCCGCGCGGCCGCCTTGGCCCGGTTGACCTGTTCGAACACGTAAGGCGGCAGACGACGGATGCGGTAAAATTCTTCCATGGCTCTCTAGGGCTCCGGGCAACCGGTCAGGACAGAATCGACAGGCCACGAGGGCCCATTCCAAAAGGCGCTTATTTCTTCGCGAAAATCGCTCAAAATCAAATGCTTAGAGCAATCATCGACGACGAGGACTGAAGTCGTTCGCCCTGACTCTTGGCTGAACCGAGATCTTTTAGCACGGCAAGGCGGAGGCGCCAGCGATTACCTTGCAGCGCCCTATTTGGCGTCCTTGGCAGCCACCGCCTGGCGGTCGCGCGCAGCAGCGAGCTCGGCCTCTATCTTGGCGCGCTGCTCCGGCGGGATGACCGCCTCACCGCGATCCGGCGGCAAGTCGTGCACCGGCAGATAGGTGCCGGGCTCCCTGACATGCGACTGCGCATCCGCCGGCGTCATATCCGCGAGCTGGCTCGAGCATCCGCCCAGGACGAGCGCCGTGATCAGCAGCGCGCCGCAGATCGGCCGCGTCTTTTGCAGGTCCCATAACGCCAACACTTGGGAAATCCCCTACTCGTCCCAAAGCACGGCCCCGGGCAACCTTACCCAAGACCGCGCCCAAGCTCAAACCATTGCTGCCCAAATGGTGCGAGCGAGAAAACAGCCCTTGCCCAACAAGACGAGCGGTGCGGCCCGATTGTGACGGAACCAAGAAAATTTGTCGCAGTGCAACACATCTTCGAGAGTGTTTAACGTCAAACTTGCGAGCTTCGCGGTGACGAATACGGAATGAATCGTTACTGTTCTGCTCATGAGCATGGCCACGACCGACACGCCGAAAACCGGGACGAAGTTCGACGCGGAAGCCTTCGCGATGAATGTCGCGCGGGCGATGGAGAGCGGCGGCAAGGCGCTCGCCGCTTATCTCAAGCCGCGCGAGAGCGGCGAGGTGCAGGATCGCCCGCCGGCCGAGCTTGCCGAGGTCGTCAGGACCTTCACGTCGGTCGCCGAATACTGGCTGTCGGACACCTCCCGCTCCTCCGATCTCCAGACCAAGCTCGCCAAGGACTATCTCGACCTCTGGGGCTCGGCGGTGCGCCGCATGGCCGGTCAGGACGCCCAGCCCGCGATCGCGCCCTCGCCGCGCGACAAGCGCTTTGCCGATCCGGAATGGAAGTCGAACCAGTTCTTCGACTTCGTCATGCAGCTCTATCTGCTCACGACCAAATGGGCGCAGGATCTGGTGCGCGATGCCGAAGGGCTCGATCCGCAGACCCGCCGCAAGGCGGAGTTCTACGTCCAGCAGGTCATCAACGCATTGTCGCCGTCCAATTTCGTGCTGACCAATCCGGAGGTGCTGCGCGAGACGGTGGCCAGCAGCGGCGAGAATCTCGCCCGCGGCCTGAAGATGCTGGCCGAGGATATCGCGGCCGGCAAGGGCATGCTGAAGATCCGGCAGTCCGATCCGGACAATCTCATCGTCGGCGTCAACATGGCAACGACGCCTGGCAAGGTGATCTACCAGAATGAGATCATGCAGCTGATCCAGTACGCTCCGACCACGGAGACGGTGCTGCGCACCCCGCTCCTGATCGTGCCGCCCTGGATCAACAAATTCTACATCCTCGATCTCAAGCCGGAGAAATCCTACATCAAGTGGTGCGTCGATCAGGGCATCACCGTGTTCGTGATCTCATGGGTCAATCCCGACAAGCGGCTCGGCAACAAGAGCTGGGAAGACTACATGAAGGAGGGCCCGCTAACGGCGATGGACGTGATCGAGAAGGTCACCGGCGAGATGAAGGTGCACACCGCCGGCTACTGCGTCGGCGGCACCATGCTGGCGACCACGCTGGCCTGGCTCGCCGAGAAGCGCCGCCAGCGCGTGTCGTCCGCGACGTTCTTCGCCGCCCAGATCGACTTCACCCATGCCGGCGATCTCCTCGTGTTCGTCGACGAGGAGCAGATCTCGGCGCTAGAGCAGGACATGAGGGCCGCCGGCGTGCTCGAAGGCTCGAAGATGGCGATGGCCTTCAACATGCTGCGCTCCAACGACCTGATCTGGTCTTACGTCGTCAGCAACTATCTGAAGGGCCAGCAGCCGAGCGCGTTCGACCTGCTGCACTGGAATTCCGACGCGACGCGGATGACTGCGGCCAACCATTCCTATTACTTGCGCAATTGCTATCTGGAGAACCGGCTCTCCACCGGCACGCTGGTGCTCGACAACACCCTGCTCGATCTCTCCAAGGTGAAGGTGCCCGTCTACAATCTCGCCACCCGCGAGGACCACATCGCGCCCGCTGAATCGGTGCTGTACGGCTCGCAATTCTTCGGCGGTCCGGTGAAGTACGTCCTGTCCGGCTCCGGCCACATCGCCGGCGTCGTCAATCCGCCCGCCTCGAACAAGTACCAGTACTGGACCAACGACAACATCAAGGACGTCAACGTCGCGCAGTGGATGAAGGGCGCCGTGGAGCACAAGGGCTCGTGGTGGCCGGACTGGCGCCAATGGCTGGGCGAGCTCGATCCCGAGGAGGTCCCGGCGCGCGCAGTCGGCAGCGAAGCATTCCCACCGATCGAGGACGCACCCGGCAGCTATGTCAGGGTTCGCGCATAGCGGAATCTCCCGCGCTTGTATAAGCTCGCTTGCAGCACCGCGACGACTGAGGGAACCGGACTATGACGCGCGAATTGTTCTGGCTGACACTGACGGTGATCCTGACCGGGATCCTCTGGATTCCCTACATCATCAATCGCTGCCAGGTTCGCGGGCTTAACGGTGCCATGGCCAACCCTTCGCGCGGCGACAAGCCGCAGGCGGAGTGGGCGAACCGGCTGATGTTCGCGCATGACAACGCGGTCGAGAACCTCGTGATCTTCGCGCCGCTGGTGCTGATCCTGAACGCGATCGACTATTCCACGAAATGGACCGTGCTCGCCTGCGCCGTTTATTTCTGGTCGCGCGTCGCACATATCATCGTCTACGCGATGGGAATCCCTGTGTTCCGCACGCTGGCCTTCACCGTCGGCTTCCTCGCGCAGGCCGTGCTGGCGCTGGCGATCTTCAATATCTTCTAAAGCGCGATGCGATGAGGATGAATCGTCATCGCGCTTTAGGTCGTTGTTTAAGCATGATCTTTTCGGAAAACCGCTGCGCACTTTTCCGGATCATGCTCTAGAGATCAGGCCGCGACCTTGCGAACGACGAGATGCAGCATGTTGGCCGGCGTCTTGTCGAAACTCTGGATCACGTTGGTTTCGGCTGACAGCGTGATCCACGGACCTGCGCCAGCGTAAGTCGCCTCGAGCCATTCGCGCGCCGGATAGTTGTAGTAGCGATCGAGGCTGTCGCGACCGTCACCCTCGCCCATCTTGTAGCTGGCGTAGAACACGCCTGAAGGCTTGAGCGCACGATGAATGCGCCCGAGGATGCCGGCAAGCTCGTCGCGCGGGACGTGCAGGAGACAGGCACTGGCCCAGACGCCGTCATAGGCCTCCTGCGCATCCAGCTGATCGAACCGCATCGCCTCGACGGGATGACCGAGCCGCAGCGAGGCAATCTCGGCCATTTCAGGCGAGCCGTCGGTCGCGCGCACCGAAAATCCTTCGGCCAGCATCACCGCCGCATGATTGCCGGCGCCGCAGCCGAGCTCGAGGATCGCGCCGCTGGATGGCAGCAGGGCCAGGAAGTCTGGCAGCCGCGTCGACGGTGCCTTCGCCCAGCCAGCATAGGACGCGGCATGGCCGCGGTAGAACTGCAAGGTCGCTTCGTCCACCGCCGTACCTCGTGTCATGGGAACAGCGCGATCTGCTCCAGCCCCGTCGTCTCGGGCAGCCCGAACATCCGGTTCATGTTCTGGATCGCCTGCCCGGCCGACCCCTTCACCAGATTGTCTAGCGTGGAAATCACGATCGCCCGGTTCTTGATTCGGTCGGCGACGACGCCGATCTGCACATAGTTGGAGCCGCGCACATTCTGGGTCTGCGGCAGCACGCCCTTCCTGGCAACCTGCACGAAGGGCTCGTTGGCATAAGCCTGCTCCAGCACGATTCGCAGATCGTCCGGTGTCGCGCCGTTGAGCTTGACGTAGGACGTGCAAAGTTCGCCGCGCGCCATCGGAATAAGATGCGGCGTGAAGTTGATCGTCACCGCGGAACCGGCGGCGACGCCAATCTCCTGCTCGATCTCGGGCGCGTGCCGGTGGGTGCCGACCGAATAGGGCGACAGCCCCTCGCCCGCCTCGCTGAACAACGTGTTCTGTTTCAGCCCGCGGCCGGCGCCGGTGACGCCCGATTTCGCGTCGATGACGATGTCGTCGATGTCGATCAGTTTGGCTTTCGCAAGCGGCACCAGCGCGAGCAGCGCCGCCGTGGGATAGCAGCCGGGACAGGCGACCAGCCGCGCCGACGTGATCTCCTCGCGATAAAATTCGGTCAGCCCATAGACCGCTTCGGCCTGCAATTCGAGCGCCCGGTGCTCGTGGCCGTACCATTGCGCATAGGTGTTCTTGTCGCGCAGCCTGAAATCGGCGGACATGTCGAGGACCTTGATTTTGGGATTTGCCTTGAGGACCGCGGCGATGATTTCCTGCGTGGTGCCGTGCGGCAGCCCACAGAACACCGCATCGAGCTTGCTCCAGTCGACCTTTTCCCATTCCACGAGTTTCGGCAGGTCCAGCATGAAGAAATGCGGAAACACGTCACCCATCGACTTGCCGGCGTGGGTGTTGGCGGTGAGCGTGACGATCTCGGCATCCGGATGCCGCGCCAACAGGCGCACCGCATCGGCCCCGGTGTAACCGGAGGCGCCGAGAATGCCGATCTTCTTCGAGCTCATCACGCGTCCCTTTCAGGCGTCATTGGATCGTCTTGCCGGGGTAGAAAGTTGCAGCGTCGCTTCCTCCACCGGGCTGGCCTCGCGAGCAACGCTCGATCATCTACTTGTCGGCAAGGCCCAGCATCAGCCGCATGTTCTGCACGGCAGCGCCCGATGCGCCCTTGCCGAGATTGTCGAGCCGGGCAACCAGCAGTGCCTGATGGTACTTGTCGCTGGCGAAGACGTAGAGTTCGAGCATGTTGGTCTCGTTCAGCGCCTCCGGCTCGATCCGGCCGGCCTTGGTCGCCTCGTTCTGGAGCGGCATCACCTTGACGTATTTCGAACCCGCGTAACGCTTTGCCATCGCCGCTTGCAGGTCGGCACCGCCGGGCTTGCCCGGCAGCGCGTCGAGCTGCAGCGGCACCGAGACCAGCATGCCTTGCCGGTAGTTGCCGACCGAGGGAATGAAGACCGGCCGTCGCGTCAGGTTGGAATAGAGCTGCATCTCCGGCAGATGCTTGTGCTCGAAGCCGAGGCCATAGAGCTCGAAGGACGGCGCGCTGCCATCCTCGAAGCTTGCGATCATCGACTTGCCACCACCGGAATAGCCGCTCACCGCGTTGACGGTGACGGGATAGTCAGGCGGCAGCAGGCCGGCATCGACGATCGGCCGCAGCAGCGCGATCGCGCCGGTCGGATAGCAGCCGGGATTGGAGACCTTCTTCGCCGCCCTGATCTTGCCGGCCTGGTCCGGCGTCAGCTCGGGAAAGCCGTAGGCCCAGTCCGGCGCGACCCGGTACGCAGTCGAGGCATCCAGCACCTTCGGCGCAGACGTGCCCATGCTGTCGACCAGCGCAACGGTTTCCCTGGCGGCATCGTCGGGCAGGCAGAGAATGACGAGGTCCACCTCCTCCATCAGCGCCTTCTTGGCCGCGGGGTCCTTGCGCTTGTCGTCGGCAATGGTCTTCACCGCGACATCGCTCTGGAGCTTCAGCCGCTCGTTGATGCCGAGCCCTGTGGTGCCGGAGCCGCCGTCGACGAAGACGGTCGCGGGCTTCCTGGCCGCTCCGGTGGTCGGGGCTTTCGTGGTCTCAGCGAGGCTGGTGTCGGAAAGGCTCATGGCGCGCTCCTTTCGAGCATGTTCGTATCGTCTGCGAAAATCTGTTCTGCGAAGCCTTGCGGCCTGGCCTGCCGCATCAACTGCGAGATCTGCCTGGCGTCGGCATCGCCGGTGCCGAGCGCATGGGCGATCGCGACATAGTCGGCGTCCGATTTGTGCTGGTTCAGCTTGAAGCTGCCCTCGACCTCCTCGACCGTCATGACCAGCCCCACGATCGCTTTCTTCATCGTCTCGAGCCGCCCCGACGTCATCTTCGCCGACGTCCACGGCTTCTTCGGCAACAGCCAGCTCTCGAACTTTTTGCTGAGCGTGTCGACCTGCACCGACAGCTCGTCGTCCGACAACAGCCGCACCGGCCCGCTCAGATGCACCGACTGGTAGAGCCAGGTCGGCACCTGATCCGGCGAGACGTACCAGTCCGGCGATACATAGGCATCGGGTCCGTTGACTGCGAGCAGCCAGGACGCCGCGCCGTCCGCCAGCTTTAGCAGCGGATTGTGACGGGCCAGATGAAAGGCGGCCTGCGGCGTGCCGTCAGCGGCGTAAGTCAGATAGAACGGCAATGGCGAGGCGATGGGCTTGTGGCCGTCGAAGGCGCACATGGTCCCGAAGCCGCGCTCGTCGGCAAACTTCAGGCTCGCGGCGCGGTCCTGCTTGAAAAAGGGCGGTGTGTACATCGTAGTCTCCTGCTGGGCCTCCCTGGGGGAGCCGCCGGATCAGATCGCGCTGACAGGAGAGAGAATGCCGCGGATCGGATCCAGCGGCAAAGACGATGATCTCAAACGCGATCGACCGCCCAAACCGCTAAAGAGCGGCGGCGGCGACGGGCGAACAGGATGGTCGCGGCGTTGATCATGGCGCGCGGCTATAAGGCCAGATCGGGTTCCGGTCAAGATGCCGGCGTCAGATGACGCGCCAGATCCATTCCATGATCTTGGCGAGCACGTCGCCGAACAGCAGGAGCACGGCCGACCAGATCAGGGCCGAGACGAAATTCGCGGCCTGGAAACTCCAATAGGGCATCTCGAAGATGCCGGCCGCAAGCGGCACGGAGGCGCGCAAGGGGCCGAAGAAGCGCCCGATGAAGATGCTGGGTATGCCCCAGCTGCGCACGAAAGCCTCGCCTCTCGGCAGCAGGTCCGGATAACGCGAGAGCGGCCACATCTGGGCAACCCTCTCCTTGTAGCGGTAGCCGAACCAGTAGGAGACCCAGTCGCCCAGCGCCGCGCCGAGGCCGCCGGCAATCCAGACCGGAAAGAAACTGATGCCGCTGACCCCGATCAGCGCACCGATAGCCACCAGCGCGCCCCAGGCCGGAACCAGCAGCGAGATGAACGCAAGCGACTCCCCGAACGCGAGCAGAAACACGATCGGTGCCGCCCAGGCCTGGTGAACGCGCACGAAATCAGCCAGGGCGTGCGCAAATTGCTCCATCAAAAATAGCCTTCCCGCCCCGTCTCAAGGTGCTGCTCGATGAAAAGGACTGGTAAGCCAAGGACTTGTGTGACATCAAGTCACAAAACCCGACATCACGCCAGCGAACCGTCAAATTGCCGGGAACTTGTGGTCCTGCGGCGTAAAATCGCCGGGATTGGCTCCCAACCCACACCGCCAACCCCCGCCTGCGGTAACCTTTCCAAGGCAGAAGTGGCATAGTCGGCCTAGCCGATTCGCCGCTTATGCGGCCCTCAAAACACATCAAGATATATGTCCAAGCAGTTGAAGCCCAAAGCAAAAGACGACTTTTTTGGCGGCGACGAGCCGAAACCCCGCGCCGCCAGGGCGGCGCCGCGCGGAAGCGGCGGGGAAGCCGACTACACGGCAGCCGACATCGAGGTGCTCGAAGGCCTGGAGCCGGTGCGTCGCCGGCCCGGCATGTATATCGGTGGCACCGACGAGAAGGCGCTCCATCACCTGTTCGCCGAAGTCATCGACAACTCGATGGACGAGGCACTGGCCGGGCACGCGACCTTCATCGAAGTCGAGTTGAGCGCTGACGGGTTCCTGACCGTGACCGACAACGGCCGCGGCATCCCGATCGATCCTCACCCGAAATTCCCGAAGAAGTCGGCACTCGAAGTCATCATGTGCACGCTGCATTCGGGCGGCAAGTTCGACAGCAAGGTCTACGAGACCTCGGGCGGCCTGCACGGCGTCGGCATCTCCGTGGTGAACGCCCTCTCCTCGCGCCTCGAGGTCGAGGTCGCGCGCAGCCAAAAACTCTACCGCATGACGTTCGAGCGCGGCCACCCGAAGGGCAAGCTCGAGGACCTCGGCAAGATCAACAACCGCCGCGGCACGCGCGTGCGCTTCAAGCCCGACACCGACATCTTCGGGGCCAAGGCCGCGTTCAAGCCGCAGCGCCTGTTCAAGATGGCGCGCTCGAAAGCCTATCTGTTCGGCGGCGTCGAGATCCGCTGGAACTGCGCGCCCGAGTTGCTCAAGGGCATCGACGACGTGCCGGCCGAAGCGACGTTCCACTTCCCCGGCGGCCTCAAGGATTATCTCGCCGCGGCGATCCACGCCGATACGCTGGTGCATCCCGACATTTTCTCCGGCAAGTCGGGCCGCAACGGCGCGCATGGCGCCTGCGAATGGGCCGTGGCCTGGACCGCGGATGCCGACGGCTTCCTCTCCTCCTACACCAACACCGTGCCGACGCCGGATGGCGGCACGCACGAATCCGGCCTGCGCAGCGCACTGCTGCGCGGCCTGAAGGATCACGCCGAGCGCGTCGGCCAGGGCAAGCGCGCGGCCTCCGTCACCTCCGAAGACGTGATGGTCGGCGCCGCCGTGATGCTGTCGGTGTTCGTGCGCGAGCCCGAATTCCAGGGCCAGACCAAGGACCGCCTCGCCACCGCGGAAGCGCAGCGCATCGTCGAGCAGGCGATGAAGGATCCGTTCGACCATTGGCTGTCGGGCAATCCGAACATGGCCAACCGGCTGCTCGACTTCGTGATCGACCGCGCCGAGGAACGGCTGCGGCGGCGGCAAGAGAAAGAGACCTCGCGCAAGACCGCCGGCAAGAAGCTGCGCCTGCCCGGCAAGCTCGCCGACTGCACCGATGCCGGCACCGAGGGCTCAGAGCTGTTCATCGTCGAGGGTGACTCGGCCGGCGGCAGCGCCAAGCAGGCGCGCGACCGCAAGACCCAGGCCGTGCTCCCCCTGCGCGGCAAGATCCTCAACGTCGCTTCCGCCGGCAAGGACAAGCTGACGGCGAACGCCCAGCTCGCCGACCTCGTGCAGGCGATCGGATGCGGAACGCTGGCGCAGTATCGCGAGGAGGATCTGCGCTATCAGCGCATCATCATCATGACCGACGCCGACGTCGACGGCGCGCACATCGCCTCGCTCCTGATCACCTTCTTCTACCGGCAGATGCCGCGACTGATCGACGAGGGCCACCTCTTCCTCGCGGTACCGCCGCTCTACAAGCTGACGCACGGCACCAAATCGGTCTACGCCCGCGACGACAAGCACAAGGACGAGCTGATCAAGACCGCGTTCAACGCCAACGCCAAGGTCGAGGTGAACCGCTTCAAAGGCCTCGGCGAGATGATGCCGGCGCAGCTCAAGGAAACCACAATGGATCCGCGCAAGCGGACGCTGCTCAAGGTGGTCCTGCTCGCCGACGACCGGGACACCACCGCGGATTCGGTGGAGCGCCTGATGGGCACCAAAGCCGAGGCGCGCTTCGCCTTCATCACGGACAAAGCCGAATTTGCCAGCGAAGAGCTGCTGGACGTCTGAGGCCTCAACCGGGCCGGCCGCGTTCCACGACAGCCCCGGCCAAAGCCGGGGCTGTCGTGTTTAGGGGACGACCGCCTTGTCCGGCAGTGTTGCCGGGATGTTTCCGTTGATTCCCGAAATCGACGCATGCCGACTCGGCTGGCGACTCGCAGGCGCCAAGCCGAGGCAGGATTGCCTCCATTTCGGACAAAGCCGACTTTGCTAACGACACGTTACTCGAAGTCGAAGTTTGAAATTTGCCGCAACTTATTGAAACGTCTGATTTATTTACGATGCGCGTGATGCAACCTGAAATACTCCGACACCGGTGTTTTCCGGCGACTGTGCCTGCCCGGCAACAGCTTTTCGGCGAGAACCGTCTATAGTTCGGGCATCAGATGAAACGAACTTCAGCGCGCTCGCGCCTGCTGCGACAGACCAAGTTGGGGATTTGATATGAAGAAGACTTTGCTCGCTCTGTCCGCGGTTGCGGCGATGACCGGTTCGGCCTCGGCGGCCGACCTCGCGGCCCGTCCTTACGTGAAGGCCCCGATGCCCGCGCCCGTCGCCAACTGGACCGGCTTCTACGTGTTCGGCGGTGGCGGCGGCGGCCTTTCCAATGCTGACCAGCACGTTGTCGACACCGCCACGGGCACCCCGCTGACGATCAGCCAGCGCCAGGGCGGCTCGGGCTGGTTCGGCACCGTTGGCGCCGGCTACGACTGGCAGTTCAGCGGCACTTGGGTCGCTGGTGTGTTCGCCGACGGTCAGTTCGGCAGCATCCGCGCCACCATCCAGGATCCGACCCTCGGCATCACTGGCAACCAGAAGCTGGAAACCTCCTGGGCCGCGGGTGTTCGCCTCGGTTGGCTGGTCGCCCCGAACGTTCTCTCCTACGTCAACGGCGGTTACTCCGGCGCTCATTTCGGCCAGACCAACTTCACGACGCTGGGCGGCACTCCCGTGGGCGCCCATCTCAGCAGCTACGATCGGCATGGCTGGTTCGTGGGTGGCGGCGTCGAGAACAGCCTGAACATCTTCGGCATCACGTCGCCCGGCTGGTTCATGAAGACCGAGTATCGTTCGGCCTTCTACAATGCCAAGACTCAGGACGAACTGCTCGACGGCAGCAACCTCCCGGTCGGCAACAGCATCCGCGCCAACAGCTGGAACCAGACGATCTCGACCTCGCTGGTCTACCGCTTCAACTGGACCGGTCCGGTCGTCGCGAAGTACTGATCCGATCTCACGATCAAACGTCAAAGCCCCGGCATCGCCGGGGCTTTTTCGTTTGGGGCCGGGCGGCCGACACTCGCCAGCAATGACCTGTACGGCGAGCCGGGCTCCGTCCGCCGACGATCGGCACTGCCGATCGCCCGGCGGCGAATTGCTTGTCCAGGGACACGCTCCCTCCCCGCCGGCAGCTTGCGCCGGTGCCGCCATTGTATCCACACCGAAGCTACGGCTAGTGTGCGCCCAAGCTTTCGCGGCGGCGGCGATCCTTCGTCGCCCCGCCGCCGACAGAAGCGGACCGATGGGAGGAATGCATGCGCAGATTTCTGCTGGTCGCAGGCCTGCTTGCGACTGCCGTCGGGCTGCTCTGGATCGGACAGGGCACGGGCACCGTTCCGTGGCCGCGATCGAGCTTCATGGTCAACCAGCTGCAATGGGCCGGCTATGGCGCAGCCGTGGCCGGCTTCGGGCTGGTGCTGATCTGGCAGAGCAACCGATAGAAGAAACCAGGGAATGAAAGCATGACATCCAGCCGGTTCGATCTTCGCGGCAAGGTGGCGATCGTCACGGGAGGCAATGGCGGCATCGGCCTCGGCATGGCGCGTGGCCTTGCCGACGCCGGCGCCGACATCGCCGTGGTCGGACGCAACGAGACCAAGTCCGCCGCCGCCGTGTCCGATCTCAGACAGCGCGGCGTGAAGGCGATCGCCGTCACCACCGACGTGACCGACAAGGCGGCGGTTGCGGCAATGATCGAGCGCGTCGTCGGGGAGCTCGGCCGCATCGACGTGCTCATCAACAATGCCGGCATGAGCATCCGCAAGCCGCCGCACGAGCTCGAGCTCGACGAGTGGAACAAGGTGATCGACACCAACCTCACCAGCGCCTTCGTGTGCTCGAAGCTGGCCTATCCGGCGCTGAAGGCGTCCGGCAACGGCAAGGTGATCAATATCGGTTCGATGATGTCGATCTTCGGCGCGAGCTTCGCGACAGCCTATGCGGCGAGCAAGGGCGGCATCGTGCAGTACACCCGCGCCTGCGCCAACGCCTGGGCGCCCGACAACATCCAGGTCAACGCCATCCTGCCGGGCTGGATCGACACCGATCTCACCCGCGGCGCCCGGCAGCAGGTCTCGGGGCTGCACGAGCGCGTGCTTGCGCGCACGCCTGCAGGCCGTTGGGGCGACATCGACGACTTCGCCGGCATCGCCGTGTTCCTCGCCTCGCCCGCGTCGAACTTCGTCACGGGCACCGCGATCCCCGTCGACGGAGGCTTCTCGGTGATGGCCTGAGGCCCGACCTGCCGCAATCAAACGACACAAAAAAGAAGCCCCGGACCAGGCCGGGGCTTTTGAAATTTGCAGTGCTTTTCTTGATCGTTGGTCGCGTTGCGTCGACGTGCTCAGTAGCGGCCGATGGTCGGCGCGTCGAACTTGTAGCTCGCGCGCACGACGGCCCATTGGATGTCGCGCGGCTTGGCATCGAAGGTGTAGTTACCCGAGGTGCCGCCGAGCTGATAGGTCTGGCTGCCGAAGGCCGCATAGTTGTATTCGAGGCCGACGATCCAGTTACGGGTGACACCGTATTCCCAGCCGGCGCCGACGGTCCAGCCGTTGGCCCAGTGAGTCTGTTCGCCCGAACCCGTCGCCACGCCGGCGGTGTCGGTGACCGAGAGACGGTTGTTCACGCCGGCATAGCCGCCCTTGATGTAGAACAGGTTGTTCTGCACGGCGAAGCCGGCGCGACCGACGACGGTCGCGAGCACGTTGGCGCGCCAGGAGAACACGTCGTCCGCGGCGCCAAACACGTTGTTGACGACCGTGCCCTTGTTGTCGAGGCCGGAGATCGTCCCTTCCACGCCGAACACGTAGTTGTTGGCCTGCCAGTTGTAGCCGATCTGGGCGCCACCCATGATGCCCGAGTTGCGCTGACGGAAGCCATCACCCGGCGAAAGATCGCCGAACGGCGCGCCGGTCCCGTTGTTGGTGAACTGCTCGTTGGTCCAGGCGCCACCGATATGACCGCCGACATAGAATCCGGTCCAGTTGAACAGCGGCTCGACATAGGCGGGCGCCTTCGTATAGCGCGCACCGAGATCGGCGGCGGAAGCCGCGCCGGTCGAAACCAGAGCTGTCGTGCAGGCGAAGGCGGCAATCAATTTAATACGCATGGTACACCCCGTGTCCTTTGATGGGCGCACGGTCACAGACGGCTCTTACTAAAAATGAAATCAACACGGTTAACGTGGCGGATGAGCTCGCATCGGCCCGAGAATGCGTCGGCGCTGTTGCAGGCGCGCAACGCGCCCCGCGCGATTTAGCACAGCGTTATCCCTACCAAGTCCTACGCTAGTATCCTGGTGCGGCCTTCGAATGCACGTGCTCGGGCCGCACGCCGAGCGCAAGCAGGCGCGCCGGAATGCCCTGAAGCCACGGCAGCGCGGTGACGAGGCGCACGACCAGCGGCACTTTGAGCGGCCGATCGCCGCCCTGCAAGGCGCCGCTGATGATGTTGTTCTGCACGATCACCTGCATTGCTTGCGTCATCTTCACCGGAAACTCGCGTCGGCGCCTGATAGCATCGAGCTCGTCCTCGGTCGGGCAGCCACGCTGAAGCTTGTCCGCCAACAGATTGGCGGTCGCGACTGCGTCCTGCACGGCGAGATTGACGCCAACGCCGCCGACCGGCGACATCGCATGCGCGGCGTCGCCGATGCACAACAGGCCCGGCTGCGTCCAGCGCTCGAGCCGGTTGATCGCGACCGTGAGCAGCTTGATATCGTCAAAGCTCTTCACCTCGGCGATGCCGGATCGAAGGATCGGCGCCATGCGCGTGACGTCGTCAAGCAACGCCTGCAATCCCCTCGCCTTCACCGCTTCGTGCTGTCCCTTGGCGATGACATAGGCGCATTGCCAATAGTCGCCGCGGTCGAAGGTGATCATCATCTTGCCCGGCTCGACCCGCGCGAACACGTTCTCGGTCTCGTCGGGTCTGCGGCCGGCGCGGAACCAGAGCACGTCCATCGGCGCACCGATCTCCTCGACCTCAAGGCCAGCGCGCTCCCGCACAGTCGAATGCCGGCCGTCGCAGGCAATGGTGAGATCGGCCTCGATGTCGATGATGCCGTCGGGCGTCTTCGCCCGCACCCCGGCGACCGTCTCGCCGCGGCGGATCAGATCCACCGCCTCCGTGCTCATCATCACCTTGAGCGAGGCGAAACGCCGGCCGGCCTCGCGCAGGAAATTCAGGAAATCCCATTGCGGCATGAAGGCGATGAAGGGATATTTGGTGCGGAGCCGGCTGAGATCGGCAATGCGCACCGGCGTGCCGCCGAACAGCCCGTCCATCTTCTGCAAGCGCTGATGCGGCAGCTTCAGGAAGCCATCGATCAGGCCGAGCTCGTCCATCACCTGAAGCGTCGAGGGATGCACGGTGTCGCCGCGGAAGTCGCGGAAGAAATCCGCATGCTTCTCCAGCACCACCACGTCAATGCCGGCCCGCCCCAGCAGATAGCCGAGCATCATGCCCGCCGGCCCGCCGCCGACGATGCAGCAGCGGACTTTCATGGTCTGGTTTGGTTGCTGGTCGGATGTCATTGCCGCTGCGAGCCGCGATGTGAGTATCGATCAGGATATGCCGGACGATACTAGCGCGATTCAGGCCGAAGGCAGCCTCAATTTGCAGGCTGAAGCGCGCCGAGGCCGGTTTGCAGCGGTAAACAGGCAGGCGCCCCGATAAAAAAGGCCCGCAGAACGCCGGCCTTGCCTGAAGCGGGACCAGACTATTTCTAATCCTCGTTGCTGGTGCCGGTGCCAGGATTAAATTTTCGGATCATTGATGGTCTCCCTGGTTTGACAGACAATCCAAGCGACCAATGAGTTGTTCCTTTCGCGGGAGATCGACGTTCGCTTGCCTTAGAGCTTCGGCGACTTCCGCTCCCATGGGCGCTTGCCGTCGGCGTCGCGATCCCAGGGGCGAGTGATCGGAGCTCCCCTCTCGGCCTCGTCGGCCTTCGCACGTTCCGCTTGAACGCGTTCGCGGTCGGTGAGTGGCGGCGCCGTGGGAACAGGCGTTGTCTGCGCCAGAACCGGAAGCGTCGTAAGGAGTACGACGGTAATGAATTTTGTCATCCCCGGCTCTAGCACTTTCACCTTGGCCTGTCCCGATTTAAGTTCGTCCGCTCCGTCAGGTGATCCCGTCACAATCCGCCGGCTGAACAGCGCATCAATGATTGCTGCGGTTCGCGCTGCGAAAACTCTTGATCTCCGAGACGCTGCCGTCCCGGTAGGTCAGTTCCACCGAGACGGACTGCGTGCTTGACGCGAGCTTCATGTAGAGCGGCATGCCGGCGGTGATCGCGCTGGGGTCGCGCATGTCGCAAGGCGGCATCTTCAGCACCTGGTTCGGCACGGCGGTGTCGATGCCGATGCGCACCTCGCGGATTGCGCAGCGGTAGGACACGAGATGCGTGTAATAGACCAGCAGCCCGTTGAACTCGCGGAACGACAGCCAGCTCGTCGCGGTCATGTCGAGGATCTTGCGCTGGTCGCGGATCAGCGCGGCCTCGGGATCGAACCTGATCGGGAACGGTCCCTGCATCTCGCCGGACTGATCGACATAGCGGATCTCGATGGTGCCGGCCTGCGCGTCAGGCGGCAGCTCGATCGACGGGTTCGGCATCCGCTTGCGCGTGCGTGGATCGAGCGTGTCGATGAAGCCGGTCTCGCGGAAATCGCCCTTGCCGGCTATGCGCCAGGAAATGCCGAGCGTCGGGTCGGCGAAGGAGAACACCACGCTCCAACCGCCATTGTGCCGCGAGAAGCTCGCGATCGGCGCGTTGGTGGTCTCCTCCCTTGGCATCTGTGGCACCGACACCGGCGGCAGCGCCGCAAGCTTCTGCGGCGGCGGATCGGCCGGACGCGCGGCGGCATCCTTCGCGATGCCGCTGAGGAAGACGTCGTCGACCATCTGGTCGAAATAGACCGGCACCTGCTTGTGCTTGACGGTATCGGCCAGCTCGCTGACGGCACGCCGCGTGCGCTGGGCCACCTGTACGAGATTCTCGCCGGGCTGGAGCAGCTCCTTGGCGAAAGTGCGCGTGAACACCGAATTCGGATTGGTGTCGTCGTTGGACAGACGATCGAGCGCGGTCTGGCGAGGTCCAGCCGAGAACACCGAGAACACGCCTTCGGGCAGTTGCGTCATCGGCGCGAGCCCGCCGCCGCCGGCGACCGCGCGGGTGCCCTTGCGCTCGAACGGGTTGTTGCGGCAGGCGTCGAACACCAGGATTGATGTCCGCGCCTTCTTGTTCTGAAGGCGCTCGACGATGCGGTCGGCCAGGATCGCGGCGTCGCGCACCAGCTCTTCCTGTCCTTCCGTCGCCGCCGGCACGTCGGTCGGCAGCAAATAGTTCTGGCCGGCGATCTCGAAGCCGTGGCCGGCGTAGAAGAAGAACGCGGTGTCGCCGGGCTCGATCGCCCTGTCGAAGGCGAGCAGCGTCTCGGAGAATTGCTGCCGGCTCTGGTTCTCCGCGACCATCACCGAGAAGCCGAGCTGCTTGAGCGTGTCGCCCATGGTGCGGGCGTCGTTGACGGCCTTGAGCAACCTCGGGACGTTCTTGTAGTCGTTGTTGCCGACGACGAGCGCGACGCGCTTCTCGGCCTGGGCGGGCGCTGCGAAGCCGCTCAGGCTCGCCGCGAGGCCAAGGGCCGCCAGAATTCCGAAAAGCCGACGCGTCATCGCAAAATATCCCGTTGCAGAACGGCCCTACGCCGGTTCCTTCGAATAGCAGTTCATGGGATCCCCTGCCGCTGTGTGATAGTCGGCCCAGAGGCAACGACGGTTCAAGGGGCCCGGGCTCCGATTCCACGATCTGGCTATGGCCGATTGCATTGGAATCTGCTTCTTCTTGGACGATTTCGCCGGAAAACGAGGGGCAGCCGTGTTTCGCTGGTGTACGGACGAGGTGGAGCCACACGACCGCTTCGAGTATTGGCGCGAAGTGCGCGCCAAGGGATTGTTCGGCGTTACCGCCGAGCTCGAGCGCGAGCGGCGAACGAACTTCTTCGGCGAGTTCTCGCTGCGCCAGCTTGGCGGGGCCGGCCTCGTCGAGCTGAAGGCCTCGCCCTACGCGGTCGAGCGCAGCACGTCCGACATCGCCGACGCCCCGGGTGACGCAATCTGCGTCTACCAGCAGCTCGGCGGCGGTGGCTGGTTCGGTGGCATGCGCGCGAGCGACTTCTCGATTGCCAACGGCAGCTTCGCCACCAGCCATACCGACCTGCCTTACCGCACCGCGCCGCTGGGCGTCGGGGGCTTCCACCTGCGGATCCTGAAGATTCCCGTGAGCAGCATCCCGACGCAGGACAAGCGCATGCGCGAGCTTGCGCCCCGGACGTTCGACGATCCGACCCTGGCGCCCCTGCTCGCTGCCTGCTTTGCCGATCTCGGCGAGGCCGCCGCGGATGATGCCGCCGCCGATGCGCCCCCTCTCGTCCAGACCTCCCTGGTTCAAGCTTTGGCCCATCTGGCGCTGATCGAGCGCGGCATTGTGCGGCCCGGCAGCCGGCGCGGCCAGGCCGCGCTGCGAACCGCGCGCCTTTCGCAGGCCCGCCGCCTGATCGCCCGCCACCTGCAAAACCCCGATCTGGCGCCGACCATGGTGGCCGACCTGCTCGGCGTGTCCGTGCGTCACCTGCACATGCTGTTCGAGACGGCAGAGAGGAGCTTCTCGCAGACCGTGACGGACGAGCGGCTGAAACGGAGCCGCCGCCTGATGCGCGAGGCGCCGGATCGGCTGATCGCCGATATCGCGACCTCCTGCGGTTTCGAGAGCCTTGCGACCTATTACCGGGTCTTCAACGCCGCCTATGGGATGGCGCCCGGTGACTTCCGGGCCAAGGGGTCGGATGGGCGTTAGCCGACCTATCGGCGGATCCGGCCGCGCCGACGGGCTGGGCGAAAAAGGCGAGCCACGCCCGCGATTTGGGCAAAAACCTCAGGTTTTTTAGGGCCTTCCCGCGCCCGCTCCATTGACTTTGGCCAATTCCCCCCTATGTTCCGAGGCGACGCGGCTCAGATCGACGAGCGATTCCTGAGCCTTGCGCTTTGTTCGCGTGAGTCAGCACCCCCAGCTTCTTCGAGAGCGCGCCGTTTCGGGGTGGAACGCGACAGCCTTATTACCCTCGATTCCGAACGGCGGTTTCGACCAGAGGCTCAATGTCCTTTTCAAATCTCGGACTGTCCGAAAAAGTCCTCGCCGCAGTGGCGGCTACCGGTTACACCACCCCCACCCCCATCCAGGAACAGGCGATCCCTCACGTCCTCGCACGCAAGGACGTGCTCGGCATCGCCCAGACCGGCACCGGCAAGACCGCGGCCTTCGTGCTGCCGATGCTCACCATCCTCGAGAAGGGCAGAGCCCGGGCGCGCATGCCGCGCACGCTGATCCTCGAGCCGACCAGAGAGCTCGCGGCCCAGGTGAAGGAGAACTTCGACCGCTACGGCGCCGGCCAGAAGCTCAACGTCGCCCTGCTGATCGGCGGCGTCTCCTTCGGAGACCAGGATGCCAAGCTGATGCGCGGCGTCGACGTGCTGATCGCAACCCCCGGTCGCCTGCTCGACCACACCGAGCGCGGCGGCCTGCTGCTCACCGGCGTCGAGCTCCTCGTCATCGACGAAGCCGACCGCATGCTGGATATGGGCTTCATTCCCGACATCGAGCGCATCTGCAAGCTCGTCCCGTTCACGCGGCAGACCCTGTTCTTCACCGCGACCATGCCGCCGGAAATCCGGCGCATCACCGAAGCCTTCCTGCACAACCCGCAGAAGATCGAGGTCTCCCGGCCCGCCACCACCGCCGTCACCGTCACGCAAGCCCAGGTGCCTGCCGGACGCGAGGCGCACGAGAAACGCGAGCTGCTTCGCCGCCTGCTGCGCGAGGCCAAGGACCTCAAGAACGCGATCATCTTCTGTAATCGCAAGCGCGAGGTTGCCATCGTTCACAAGTCGCTTCAGAAGCACGGCTTCAGCGTCGGCGCGCTGCACGGCGACATGGACCAGTCGGCCCGCACGGCGGCACTCGAACAGTTCCGCAAGGGTGAGCTGCCGCTGCTCGTCGCCTCCGACGTCGCCGCCCGCGGCCTCGATATTCCCGAGGTCAGCCACGTCTTCAATTTCGACGTTCCCCATCACGCCGACGACTACGTTCATCGTATCGGCCGCACCGGCCGCGCCGGCCGCACCGGCACCGCGATCTCGATCGTGACGCCACTCGACCAGAAGTCGATGGCAGCGATCGAAAAGCTGATCGGCCAGAGCATTCCGCGCGCCGAAGGCGATTTCGAAGTCTCGGCCGAGGCCGCCGATGCGAGCGAGCGTCCGCGCGAGCAGCGCGGCCGTGAACGTTCACGCGGAGGACGCGGCAAGCCGCAGCGCAGCCGCGACCGTGAGCGCAGTCACGAGCCGCGCGACGCACGGGGCGAGGCAAGACATGCTTCCGAATCAAGGCCGCCTTCGGAGACGCGACAGCCCGCCGAATCAAAGCATCGGCCCGACGACAAGCGTCGGGCGGAGCCGCGTCACGAAGCGCGCCAGCAGGCCAACACCTCGCATGTACCCTCGATCGGCCGTCCCGAGCCGCGCCGCCAGCGCGAGGTCGACACCGAGCCGGGCGATCACTCGCATCTGCCGGCGTTTCTGCTGCGGCCGGTTCGCTCCCCTGCCGGCGCCTGAAGCGCGAGCGCTCCAGATTCCGGTTGAGCAAACCCGTCGCGCACTTTATTAGACGCCTTCGTGAACGTATATTTACGGGGCGTTCACGATCGTCCGTTAGCCTACGAACATAATTTAAGCATTGCTGCGGTCGAAGGCGCGCGACCGCTGTGGGGTATGTTCTGTGATCAAGGTGCTCGATGAACACGAACGCACGATGGCGTTCGCCGAGGTGGCGCTCGGTCAGATCCGATCGCTCCGGCAGACGGCAATTCCCCGCAATTACGAGATCTGGTACGTCTACGCCACCGGCTACAACGCACCGCTCAACAAGATCATCAACGAAACGCTGGCGCGCAGCGGCAAGCTGACCGAAGCCGATCTCGAGCAGATCTACGAGACCTATCTCTCCCACATCAAGACCACCGACCGCATCGACAAGGTCGGCGCGCGCGTCATCGGCGAGATCGACGACGTGATGAACGTCTTGGGCGACGCGCTCGGCATGACCAGCGCCTACGACGCCAACCTGTCGGGCGCGACCGAGAAACTGTCGTCGGCCAGGAACCGCGACCAGGTCAAGGCAATCGTCGAGGCCCTGCTGCGCTCGACCAGCGAGATGCGCGAGACCAACAAGGCGCTGGAAGACCGGCTCACGCTGTCGAAGAACGAGATCAGCAATCTCCAGCAGAGCCTGGAAGCGATCCGCGCCGAGAGCCTGACCGATCCGCTCACCGGCCTCGGCAACCGCAAATATTTCGACCGCATGATCGGCATGGCCGTGCAGAGCGCACTCGCCTCGGGCGAGCCGTTGTCGCTGCTGCTGTTCGACATCGATCATTTCAAGTCGTTCAACGATTCCTACGGCCATCTCACCGGCGACCAGGTACTGCGGCTCGTCGGCCTTTCGATGAAGCAGACCATCAAGGGCCAGGACATCACCGCCCGCTATGGCGGGGAGGAATTCGCGGTCGTGCTGCCCAACACCGCGCTGCGCCAGGCTCTCACGGTGGCCGACCACATCCGCCGCGCCGTGATGGCGAAGGAATTGAAGAAGAAATCGACCGGCGAGATCCTCGGCCGCGTCACCATCTCCGTCGGCGTCTCCATGCTCAAGGAGGGCGACGACACCGACTCGCTGATCGAGCGTGCGGATGCCTGCCTCTACGCCGCCAAGCGCAACGGTCGCAACCGCGTCATCTGCGAAGCCGACCCGGAATACGCGGCCGAGACGCACAGCCGGGTGGCATAGGTTTTCACCGGCTCTTTGTAGGGCGGGCAAAAGGTGGGCAGCGCCGTGCCCACCATCTCTATCCTGAACGGCGGGCACGCTTTGCTTTGCCCACCGTGCCAACCGCCTTCTTGGCGGTGGTGCTGGCCGGCCGCTTCTTCGCAACGGGATTCTTCGGTTTCGCTTTCTTCGCCGCCGCCCTCTTCGCCTTCGGCCGCTTCTTCACCTTGGCGCGCTGGGCGGCGGCGAGCGCGGCCCTCGCCCATTGTGCAAGCTCTGCGGAATCGTCGAACAGGCGTGCGGGCAGCTCCCAGTAGGAGTTGACCATCACGGTCTTGGCGCGCGTCTGGTACTGGAACGGCTTTGAGCCTTCGGCCTCGAAGTCCGGAATGGTCGTCTCATCGGCGCGGAAGAACAGGCCCGCGCGCAAGGACAGCGCGAAATTGACACCGTCGGCGGAGATTCCGTAGCCCGAGAACATCTTGCGGATGGTGACGGGGCCGAAATCGGCGAACAGGTCGATCAGGAATTCGCGGTCCATGCCTGGATGCCTCCCCATCGTCGTCCGGGCGAAAGCCAGGACACATTACCCCAGGGAGTAGTTTAGCGAAGACTGGAAGTTACGCCACGTGGTACGGACACCTCCCACGATCGAGGCATCACGCGGTATGGGTCCTGGCTTTCGCCAGGACGACAGCGGAGTTGGAGACGCGAGCCGGGTCTACCCGTCGATCTTGGCCGGCCGCAGCTCGACCGATTCGCCGCAGCCGCAGGCGGAGACCTGATTGGGATTGTTGAAGACGAACTGGGCCTGCATCTTGTCGGCCTTGTAGTCCATCTCGGTACCAAGCAGAAACAACACGGCCTTGGGATCGACCAGGATCTTGACGCCCTTGTCCTCGACGACCTCGTCGGTCGGCCGGATCTCGTGGGCGTATTCAACCGAGTAGGACTGACCGGCACAGCCGCCGTTCTTCACGCCGACGCGGAGGCCCACGATCTCGGAGTCTGCACGCTGAGTCAGCTCGGTGATGCGCTGGGCAGCGGCATCCGTCAGACGCATCACCTGCGGGCGCGGACGCCGGGGCTTCGGGGTGGATACTGGTGTTATCTGGGTCATATCAATGATGTGGTCCGTTGCGGCGCGAATTCAATGCCGATGGTGGCGTCACCACATGTTGAGCACGAGGCGCGCCTCGTCGCTCATGCGTTCCGGCGACCACGGCGGCTCCCAGACGACCTTGACGTCGACCACGCCGACGCCAGGGACGCTGGCGACCGCGTTCTCGACCATGGTCGGCAGTTCGCCGGCGGCCGGACAGTTCGGCGTCGTCAGCGTCATCTGCACGTCGACCGAGCGGTCGTCCTTGATCTCGACCTTGTAGATCAGGCCGAGCTCGTAGATGTCGGCCGGGATCTCCGGATCGAACACGGTCTTGAGCCCGGCGATGATCTCGGTGGTCAGACGCTCGGTCTCCTCCGGGGGCAGCGCCGAATGGGTCTCCATCGGACTAGCTTTGATTTCGGCCGTGTCACTCATGCGAACAAATCCCGCGCTTTCAGAAGCGCCTGTGCCAGATGATCGACTTCTTCCCGCGTATTATACATGCCGAACGAGGCCCGGCATGTCGCTGTCACGTTGAACCGCTCTAAAAGCGGCATCACGCAATGGGTGCCGGCGCGCACCGCGATGCCCTGGCGGTCGATCACGGTGGCGACGTCATGGGCATGCGCGCCCTTGAGCTCGAAGGAGATCACCGGGCCCTTGCCCCTCGCCGTGCCGATCAGCCGCAGCGAGTTGATCTCGCGCAGGCGCTCCTGGGCATAGGTGGTGAGATCGTGCTCGTGGGCGGCGATGCGCTCCTTGCCGATCGAATTGACATAGTCGATGGCGGCGCCTAGGCCGACGGCCTCGACGATGGGCGGGGTGCCGGCCTCGAACTTGTGCGGCGGGTCGCCGTAGGTGACGATGTCGCGCGAAACCTCGCGGATCATCTCGCCGCCGCCGTTGTAGGGGCGCATCGCGACGAGGTGGTCGTACTTGGCCCAGAGCACGCCGATGCCGGTCGGCCCGTACACCTTGTGGCCGGTGAAGACATAGAAGTCGCAGCCGATATCCTGGACGTCGACCGGCAGATGCACCGCGCCCTGGCTGCCGTCGACCAGCACCGGAATGCCGCGGGCATGGGCGATCTTGACGACGTCCTTGACCGGCACGATGGTGCCGAGCGCGTTCGACATCTGGGTGATCGCGACCAGCTTGGTCTTGGCCGTGAGCAGCTTCTCGAACTCGTCGATGAGGAAATTGCCCTCGTCGTCGACCGGCGCCCATTTGATCACGGCACCCTGGCGTTCCCTGAGGAAGTGCCACGGCACGATGTTGGAGTGGTGCTCCATGATCGAGAGGACGACCTCGTCGCCTTCCCCGATGTTCGGCCCGCCCCAGGACGAGGCGACCAAGTTGATCGCCTCCGTCGCGTTGCGGGTGAAGATCACTTCTTCGGTTCGGGGGGCGTTGATGAACTGCGCGACCTTGGTGCGGCCGCCCTCATAGGCCTCCGTCGCCGCATTGGCGAGGTAGTGCAGGCCGCGATGCACGTTGGCGTATTCGCTCGTATAGGCCTGCGTCATGCGGTCGAGCACCGACTGCGGCTTCTGCGCGGATGCCGCGTTGTCGAGATAGACCAGCTTCTTGCCGTAGACCTGCAAAGCGAGCGCCGGGAAATCCTGGCGCACGCGCGCGACGTCATAAGCGCCGTTCTTGACCGCCGGATGCGTGCTCATGATCGCCGCTCCAGCCAGCGCTCGGCGATGCCGATCACATGCTCGCGCAAGCCGTCATCGGCGATCTGCTCGATCGCCTCGCCCACGAAGGCCTGGATCAGCAGCGCCTGGGCCTGCTTCTCCGGCAGGCCGCGCGCCTTGAGATAGAATAGCAGGCTGTCGTCCAGCGCGCCGGCGGTGGCGCCGTGGCCGCAGGAGACGTCGTCGGCAAAGATCTCGAGCTCGGGCTTGTTGTCGGCCTCGGCTTCGTCCGAGAGCAGCAGCGCGCGCGTCATCATCTTGCCGTCGGTCTTCTGCGCGTCGGGGCGGACGATGATGCGGCCCTGGAACACCGAATGGGCGCGGTCGTCGATCACGGCGCGGAAGATCTCGCGGCTGACGCAGTTCGGAACGGCATGGTCGACCACCAGCGTGGTGTCGCCGTGCTCGGTCTTCTGCAACAGGTTCACGCCATTGATGGAGAGCTCGCTGCCCTCGCCCGCCAGCGTGATGAAGCCCTGCAGCCGGCTGACCGCGGCACCGCTGGTCATGTTGAAAAAATTGAGCTTGGTGTTGGCACCGACGGTGACGAATTGCGAGGTGATGTTCACCGCATCGGGCGCGTCGTCCATCAGACGGATGTGCGCGACATCGGCGTCATCGCCGATCCAGAGGATCACCGCATCGTTGACCTGATAGCCGCCTGCCTTTCCGGCCGCGACGAATGTCTCGATGATCGTGGCACGAGCACCTTTGCCAATTCGCAGATGCGAGCGGGTGAACGCGGACGCGCCAGCCGCCGTCGCAACATGGATGATTTGGATCGGCGCGGCCAGTTGCACGCCGTCGGCGATCGTGACGACCACCCCATCCGTCGCCATGGCTGCATTGAGCGAGATCACTGCATCGGTCGAGGTGGTCCGGAGGAGATCGCCAGCGACCGGGTTGGCCCCGTTGTCCAGGATCTCGCGCAGCGTCTTGACACCCGCTTCTGAAACCAGCGCCTTCACGTCGGATAGATCGGCCGCGAACACGCCGTCGACCAGCACCAGCTTGCGGGCGCCTTCGATCGCATGCGCCTTCACCACGTCCGCGGCGCGCTTCAGCGCGGCCGCATCGGGCGCGGCTGCCAGCGGCAGCACCTCGCCGACCAGCGCGCGCAGGTCGGTGTATTTCCATTCCTCGATCCGGCGGTGCGGCAGGCCGAGACGCTCATAGCTCTCGAACGCCTCGCGGCGCGCCGCGATCACATCAGGCGATCCCGGCAAGCGGCCTTCTGCGCTGGCGAAGAGATCGCTCACCGCGCGGCCGCTTCCGGTCTTTGCCACAGCAACGTTCATTGCAACCAATCCTTACGCGGCCTCGAACTGGGCGTAGCCGGACGCTTCCAGCTCCAGCGCCAGCTCCTTGCCGCCGCTCTTCACGACGCGGCCCCTCGACATCACATGCACGACGTCGGGCACGATGTAGTTCAGCAGCCGCTGATAGTGGGTGATGACGACCATCGCGCGCTTGGGCGAGCGCAGCGCGTTGACGCCGTCGGCCGCAATGCGCAGCGCGTCGATGTCGAGGCCGGAATCCATCTCGTCGAGGATGCACAGACTCGGCTCGAACAGCGCCATCTGCAGCACCTCATTGCGCTTCTTCTCGCCGCCTGAGAAGCCGACATTGACACCGCGCTTGAGCATGTCCTGCGGAATGTTCAGCGACTTCGAGACTTCACGCACCTTCTTGAGAAAATCGGGCGTCGAATATTCGCTCTCGCCGCGCGCCTTGCGTTGCGCGTTGAGCGCGGTGCGCAGGAAGGTCATGGTGGCAACGCCGGGAATTTCGACCGGATACTGGAACGCCAGGAACACGCCCTTCGCGGCGCGCTCCTCCGGCGCCATCTCCAGCAGGTCCTCCCCCTTGAACAGGATCTGGCCGTCGGTGACTTCATATCCGGGCTTGCCGGCGATGACGTGGGAGAGCGTCGACTTGCCGGAGCCGTTCGGCCCCATGATCGCGTGCACCTCGCCCTCGTTCACGGTCAGCGTCAGCCCGTGGAGGATTTCACGCTCCTCGACACGAACCTTGAGGTCTTTCACTTCAAGCAAAGCCATTGTCTTGTTTCCATCTATCTCCTCATCCTGAGGAGCGCCGCAGGCGCGTCTCGAAGGACTGAGGCCACCAATCTTTCCGAAATCCATCCTTCGAGACGGCCGCTTGCGCGGCCTCCTCAGGATGAGGCCGGACCTAGCCGACCGATCCTTCGAGCGAGATCGAGATCAGCTTCTGCGCTTCCACCGCGAATTCCATCGGCAGCTGCTGCAGCACGTCCTTGACGAAGCCGTTGACGACGAGGCCGACAGCCTCCTCCTGCGAAAGCCCGCGCTGGATGCAGTAGAACAGCACGTCCTCGGAGATCTTCGAGGTCGTCGCCTCGTGCTCGAATGTCGCCGACGAGTTCTTCGCCTCGATGTACGGCACGGTGTGCGCGCCGCATTTGTCGCCGATCAGCAGCGAATCGCAGGCCGTGAAGTTGCGCGCGCCGGTTGCCTTGCGGTGTGCCGTCACCAGTCCACGATAGGTGTTCTGCGACTTGCCGGCGGCGATGCCCTTGGAGATGATCCGGCTCGTCGTGTTCTTGCCGAGATGGATCATCTTGGTGCCGCTATCGACCTGCTGATAGCCGTTCGAGATCGCGATCGAGTAGAACTCGCCGCGGGAATTGTCGCCGCGCAGGATGCAGCTCGGATATTTCCAGGTGATGGCAGAGCCGGTCTCGACCTGGGTCCAGGAGATCTTGGAATTGTTGCCGCGGCAGTCGCCACGCTTGGTGACGAAATTGTAGATGCCGCCCTTGCCTTCCGAATTGCCGGGATACCAGTTCTGCACCGTCGAATATTTGATCTCGGCGTCGTCATGCGCGACGAGCTCGACCACGGCGGCGTGCAGCTGGTTCTCGTCGCGCTGCGGCGCGGTGCAGCCTTCGAGATAGGAGACGTAGGAGCCCTTGTCGGCGATGATCAGCGTGCGCTCGAACTGGCCGGTGTTGCGCTCGTTGATGCGGAAATAGGTCGACAGCTCCATCGGGCAGCGCACGCCCGGCGGCACGTAGACGAACGAGCCGTCGGAGAACACCGCCGAGTTCAGCGTCGCGTAGAAATTGTCCGAGGTCGGAACCACGGAGCCGAGATATTTCTGCACCAATTCAGGGTGCTCGCGGATCGCCTCCGAGATCGGCATGAAGATCACGCCGGCCTTCTTCAACTCGGCCTTGAACGTGGTCGCAACCGACACCGAATCGAAGACGGCATCGACCGCGATCTTGCGGCGGGCCGGGTCTTCCTCGCCGACCTTCGGCTCGACGCCTTCGAGCATGGCGACTTCCCGCAAGGGGATGCCGAGCTTCTCGTACGTCTTCAGGATCTCCGGATCGATCTCGTCGAGCGAGGACACCGTCTTCTTCGGCTTCGGCGCCGAATAGTAATAGAGGTCCTGGAAGTCGATCTTGGGATAGTCGACACGGGCCCAGGTCGGCTCAGTCATGGTCAGCCAGCGCCGATAGGCTTCCAGCCGCCACTGCAGCATCCAGGCGGGCTCGTTCTTCTTCTCGGAGATGAACTTGACGGTTTCTTCCGACAGCCCCTTGGGGGCCTTGTCGGACTCGATCAGGGTCTCAAACCCATAACGATACTGGTCGACGTCGATGCGCTTCACGCGCTCGACCGTCTCTTGTACGGCTGGCATTTCATCCTCCGCTCGCGGTTTCAAGGACCGCGGTGGATCAAACTCGGTCGAGTATTACGATATTTCTCTGCGGAAAGCACGGGCTTAGAACCGTTCGAGCCGTGTTTCGTCGCTTAGCCCTTAAGTAGGGTATTACCAAGCTTTCGCCAAGCCTCTAACGCCCTATTGATGTCATCTGGCTCCGTGGACCAGCCCAGACTGAGGCGCACCGCTCCCTGGGCGACCGAGGGGTCGTAGCCCATGGCAGACAGGACGTGGGACGGCTGGACCTTGCCGGAGGAGCAGGCGGAGCCGGAGGAGACGGCGATGCCCTCCAGATCGAAGCCGATCACGGCGGTTTCGGCCTTCATGCCTGGCGCGGTGAAGAGCACGGTGTTCGGCAAGCGCTCCACGTCGTCCGCAAAGACCGTCGCTCCGGCAATTCCGTGCAGGCCATTTTCCAAGCGATCCCTGAGGGTTGCCATTCGCTTCACATCCTCCGGCAGAGCCTGAAGCGCGGCCTTCACCGCTGCCCCGAAGCCGGCGATCCCAGCGACGTTCTCGGTTCCGGCCCGACGGTTGAGCTCCTGCCCGCCGCCACGCAGCACCGGCTCCAGACCGGCTATCCCCTCGGCCATCACCAGTGCGCCGACCCCCTTGGGGCCGCCGATCTTGTGCGCAGAAAAGGTGGCAAGGTCGGCGCCTACTGATTTGATATCGAACGGGAATTTGGCCAACGCCTGGATCGCATCGACGTGCAGAAGGCCGCCGGCCTCGTGGACGATGCTTGCGGCCTCAGCGACGGGCTGGAGCGCGCCGGTCTCGTTGTTGGCGGCCATGATCGAGACCAGGGCCGGCGGGCCGTCCTTGAGCCGTACCCTCAGGTCCTCAAGGTCGACCACGCCGGAACGCGTGACCTGGATCAGACCGATCTTGTCTGCCGGGAACCGGCCGCCGGCCAGCACCGAAGCATGCTCGACCGCCGAGACCAGCAGCCGCTCGACAGGGGCGCCGGACGGCTCCCGCAGATCCGGCGAGAGCGCCAGCGCATTGGCCTCGGTTCCAGCGGAGGTGAAGACGACGTTCCGCGGTAGCGCACCGACCGCCGCGGCAAGCACGGCGCGGGCATCCTCGACCCGCCGTCGCGCCTCCCGCCCTTCGGCATGGACCGAGGATGGATTACCGATCAAGTCGTATGCAGCCAGAATCGCAGCCCGCGCTTCCGGGCGGAGCGGCGTGGTCGCGTTCCAATCGAGATAGACCCGGGCTCGCATTGAGTAGGATATTACCTTACGTCGCAGAGGGCTTTCGCGTCGTCCCGACATGGGCCGCGGGCACGCACTTGGCAACCCGATTCCGAATGAGCGGCCCGGCGTGACGCGCTCATGACAGGCTAACGCCTTGAACCGATTGGCTGATGTTCAAGATGCTTGCTTTTTGACCCTCAGCCTATGTTAGAACGCGCACCGTCAAGTCACCGCGCGCTCTCAGCGCATCACCGCAAGGCGCGCCTTCTCACCCTTCATTCGCGCTTCCGTCGGCATCTGCCGATGAAGCCATAATCGGTTGATTGCTAGGGATCATCTCTCCAGGGAATCAATCAAGAGATCACCGATGCCCGAAGTCATTTTTACCGGCCCTGCTGGCCGCCTCGAAGGCCGCTATCACCCGGCCAAGCAGAAGAACGCGCCGATCGCTATGATCCTGCATCCGCATCCGCAGTTCCACGGCACGATGAATCACCAGATCGTGTACCAGTGCTACTACGCCTTCGCGCATCGCGGCTTCTCGGTGCTGCGCTTCAATTTCCGCGGCGTCGGCCGCAGCCAGGGCTCGTTCGACCACGGCACCGGCGAGTTGTCGGATGCGGCCGCCGCGCTCGACTGGGCGCAGACCATCAATCCCGAAGCGCGCGCCTGCTGGGTCGCCGGCTTCTCCTTCGGCGCCTGGATCGGCATGCAGCTGCTGATGCGCCGTCCCGAGGTCGAGGGCTTCATCTCGATCGCGCCGCCCGCGAACCTCTACGACTTCTCGTTCCTCGCGCCCTGCCCCTCGTCGGGGCTGATCGTGCATGGCGAGAAGGACGCGGTGGTGCCGCCGAAGGACGTCAATACGCTGGTCGAGAAGCTGAAGACGCAGAAGGGCATCGTGATCGATCAGCAGATCATCCCCGGCGCCAACCATTTCTTCGACGCCAAGCTCGAGCCGCTGATGGAAACCATCACGGCGTATCTGGACATGCGTCTCGCCAACGTGCGGTGAAGGGTGCAGCTCAAGCGAGCTTGAGCGCGACGATCCCCATCAAGACGAGCGCGATGCCCGCAAGCTTCATCGCGCTCAAGGACTCGCCGAACAGCACCACGCCCATCAGGAAGGTGCCGGCGGCGCCAATGCCGGTCCACACCGAATAGGCCACGCCGACCTCGAGCACCTTCAAGGCGCGTCCCAGCAGGAAGACGAAGGCAGCGAGCAGCACGAGCGACGCGATGCTCCAGCCGGGCCGCGTATACCCTTCCGCATATTTCATCGCGATCGCCCAGCCGACGTCGAGCAGGCCTGCGATTACGAGCATGGCCCAAGCCAACGACGGAGACATGGCGCGCGCTCAGGCCGCAAGCTTGAGCAGATGCGCATCGTGGCGCAGGAGGAAGGCGCGCAGCAATTGCGGATAGTCCGCGCCGACCGCGCTGCGCACGCTCGGACGTTTCGCGAGCTCGGCGCGCCACGCACGGACCTTCGGCACATCGCGGAAGATGCCGTGCTCGGTCAGTTCGTCGAACAGATCGAAATAGCGGAAGATCGGCGCGAACACGGCGTCAACGAGACTGAACGCGTCGCCGGCAAAGAATGGACCTGTGCCGAGCGCGGCCTCGACGCGCGCAAATTTCGCCGCGAGCGCATGGCGCTTGCTTTCGAAGGTCGCCGGATCGCTCGTGGTTTCCAGGCCCCAGAGATCACCGAGGATCGCCGAGCCGAACTCCATCCAGGCGCGGTGCTCGGCACGCTCCAAAGCATCAGCCGGATGCAGCTTCGCGCCACCTTGTATCTCCTCGATGTATTCGCAGATGACGTTGCTCTCGAACAGCGCGACCTCGCCCTTCTCCGTCGTGACCACAAGCACCGGCACCTTGCCGAGCGGCGACAGCTTCAGAAACCAGTCGGGCTTGCTGGCGAGATCGATGTCGATCCGCTCGAACGGCACGCCCTTCTCTTTCAGCGCGATCACCGCGCGCTGCACATAGGGACAAAGCTTGTGGCTGATCAGTTTGAGCGAGGCGGTCATGGCGATGATCCCGGCAGTTAGATGCAACTGCATCCAATGTAGATGCATTTGCATGCACCTGTCAAGATCAATGCACCTGCATTAATCAGCCGTGATCTCAGGGCCGCGCCATGATCCCGCCGGTCATCGGCATCGGCACGCCCGTGGTGGAAGGATAGGACAGCGGCAGGCCCTTCAGGCCGCGGGCGGCGAGAAAGCCGAAGGCTTGCGCCTCGATGGCGTCGGAGGCCCAGCCGAGCGTCTCGGCGGCCTCGACGGTGGCCGAGCCCACCCGCTCGCGCAGCATCCGCAGCATGGTGAGGTTGCGGGCGCCGCCGCCGCAGACGATCCAGCTGCGCGGCCGCCGCGGCAACAGCGGAATGACCCGGGCGATCGCCGCCGCGGTGAAGGCAGTCAGCGTCGCGGCACCGTCGGCCGGCGCGACGTCGCCGAGCTTCAGGGCGGCAAAATCGTTGCGGTCGAGCGATTTCGGCGGCGGCAGCGCGAAGAACGGCAGCTCCAGCGCCCGCGCGATCCAGGCTTCATCCACCTTGCCGAGCGCTGCGAATTTGCCCTCGGCATCGAACGCCTGGTTCATGGTGCGGTACATGAAATCGTCCAGCAGCGCATTGCCGGGACCCGTGTCGCAGGCGATCAACGTATCGTTGCCATCGATATAGGTGATGTTGGAGACCCCGCCGATATTGACCACGACGATCGGCGCCTCGCGCTCCAGCGAGTGGGCGAGCGCGCGGTGGTAGACCGGCACGAAGGGCGCGCCCTGCCCGCCGGCCTCGACGTCGGCGGCGCGGAAATCATGCATCACGGGGATATGGATGGCCCTGGCCAGGGCCGGCGCGTCGCCAATCTGCACCGTCAGCCGTTTTTCGGGCCGGTGCAGCACGGTCTGGCCGTGGAAGCCGACGATGTCGATGTCCTCCGGTCTCATGCGGTTCTGGGCGAGGAAGGCAGTGACTGCCTCGGCATGGGCCCGCGTCACCGCGCGCTCGGCATCGGCCAGAATGCCCGGGCGGGCGTCGCGTTGCTGCAGATGCACGGCCTCGCTCAGCGCCTGGCGCAGCAGGTTGCGCTCGGCCGGGCTGTACGGCCGGTAACCGGATGGCCCGAACGCCTTCACCTGTTTTCCGTCGGTTTCGATCAGCGCGACATCCACCCCGTCCAGCGAGGTGCCGCTCATCAGACCGAGTGCCGTCAACATCATGGAATCAGCGTCCTCAAAAGACCCGCCCTGGCGTGCCGATCTTGTGCCAGAGGGACACATCTTATAATGCCAACGCGCCAAGTGGCGGGCGGTCATCGGGTTCCCGCGGAAGACCCTTAAATTGCCCCCAAAACAGTAAACCAAGAATTGTCAGGCACGCCGACAGATGACTGCATTTAAATCGGATTTCCTCAATATCCTGCAGGAACGAGGATTCATCCACCAGTGCTCCGATTTCGAGGGGCTGGATGCGCTTGCCGCCAAGGGCGAAGCCATCGCCTATGTCGGCTACGATTGCACCGCCCGCTCGCTGCACATCGGCAATTACCTGACCATGATGATGCTGCACTGGCTCCAGCAATCCGGCAACAAGCCGATCACGCTGATGGGCGGCGGCACCACCATGGTGGGCGATCCCTCCGGCAAGGACGAGACGCGCGCGATGCGCACCGTCGCCGAGATCGAGGCCAACAAGGAATCGATCCGCGGTGTGTTCGCAAAGGTGCTGCGTTATGGCGAGGGCAAGAGCGACGCCATCATGCTCGACAATGCGGAGTGGCTGACCAGGCTGAACTGGATCGAGATGCTGCGCGATGTCGGCCGGCATTTCTCGGTCAACCGCATGCTGACCATGGACTCCGTGCGGCTACGTCTCGAGCGCGAGCAGGAGATGAGCTTCATCGAATTCAACTACATGGTCTGCCAGGCCTACGACTTCGTCGAACTGGCCAAGCGCACGGGCTGCCACCTCCAGATGGGCGGGTCCGACCAATGGGGCAACATCATCATGGGCGTCGATCTCGGCCGTCGCATGGGCACCCACCAGCTGTTCGCGCTGACGACACCGCTGCTGACGACCGCGTCGGGCGCCAAGATGGGCAAGACCGCGCAAGGCGCGGTCTGGCTCAATGCCGACCAGTTCAGCCCTTACGATTTCTGGCAGTACTGGCGCAACACCGAGGACGCCGACGTCGGCAAGTTCCTGAAGCTGTTCACGACGCTGCCGATCGCCGAGATCAAGAAGCTCGAGGCGCTCGGCGGCTCGGAGATCAACGAGGCCAAGAAGGTGCTCGCGACCGAAGCGACCGCGCTGCTGCACGGCCGCGACGCCGCGAACGAAGCAGCGGAGACCGCGCGCCGCACCTTCGAGGAAGGCGCGCTCGCCGAAAGCCTGCCGACCGTGGAAATTCCGCGTAGCGAGCTGGACGCCGGCCTCGGCGTGCTCAACGCCTTCGTCAAGGCAGGCCTCGTTGCCTCCAACGGCGAAGCCCGACGGCAGATCAAGGGCGGCGGCCTGCGCGTCAACGACGCGCCAATTGCCGACGAGAAGATGGCCCTGACAGCGGGCAATCTGACGCCGGAAGGCGTGATCAAGCTGTCCTTCGGTAAGAAGAAGCACGTGCTCATCAAGCCTGCATAGGCGTATGAGCTTTTCACTGCTTGTCAGGTCGCGCCGAAGCGCGCCTCCTGACCGGCAATGGACCAGAACACGACCAGGGAAGCGAGCAAGGAACAAGCCGGAAGCACCAGGCCGAACGCGGTGCGCACCGCTCTCGTCGTGCTCGGCCTGTGCTTTACGCTGGCGGTTCTTGGGCGCGGGCTCAGCGAGAGCTTTACCGTCTTCCTCAAGCCGATCTCCGAAAACTTCGGCTGGGATCGCGCCCAGGTCGTCTCGATTTATTCACTGACCTGGCTCGTCAGCGGGCTGACCGCACCGCTGGTCGGGCGCCTGTTCGATCATTCCGGACCGCGTATCGTCTATGCGCTCGGGCTGCTCCTGCTCGGTTCGGCCTTTCTGATCGCGAGCCATGCGCAAGCCCTCTGGCAATTCCAGCTGTCGATCGGCATCTGCGTCGGCATCGGCGTTGCCTTCATCGGCAATGTGCCCAACTCGATGCTGCTCGGCCGCTGGTTCGGACCGCGACTGCCGACCGCCATGGCCGTGGTCTATTCGGCGATGGGCGGCGGCGTGCTGGCATTGCTTCCGGCCTCGCAGCTTCTGATCGATCATCTCGGCTGGCGCGAAACCTATCAGGTCTACGGCCTCGCCGCGCTCGGGCTGCTGGTGCCGCTGCTGCTCCTGCCCTGGCGCATGTTCGCGGCCGGCTCACCGCACGTCACCAAGAAGAGCGATCCGGATTTCGTCGACAGCGGCTGGACCCTTGTGAGCGCGATGCGTCATCATGCCTTCTGGGCGCTGTTCTCGACCTTCTTCTTCACCGCAGTCGGCATGTATTCCATCGCGGCGCAGATCGTGGCCTATTTGATCGACGCCGGATTTCCGCCGCTCCAGGCTGCGACCGCCTGGGGCTTCTCCGGCGTCGTTCTGGTGTTCGGCATGCTGGGGGTCTCGGCGCTCGACGGCCTGATCGGACGCCGGCCGTCGGTGCTGCTCAGCTACGCGATCTCGATTCTCGGCATCGTTCTGCTCTGGCTGCTGCAGTACTATCCGAACGTCATCCTGCTCACCGGTTTTGTCGTCTGCTTCGGCAGCATGATGGGCTCCCGCGGGCCGCTGATCACCGCAACCGCGATGAAGATCTTTCGCGGCAAGCGCGTCGGCACCATCTTCGGCACCATCTCGATCGGCAGCGGCTTGGGCTCGGCCTTCGGCTCATGGAGCGGCGGTCTGATTCACGATGCAACGCACGGCTACAATCTCCTGCTGGTCTTCTCACTTGCGAGCGTGATTCTCGGAATGATTCCATTCCTGATCGTCCCCGCCTTGCGGGAGTAGGTCTCCCCGACGTAACCTGCATCCCTTGGCATCACCGGGCTATTACGTACGGGCGCGAGACGAACATACGCAAAAAAGCGGATCGCGCGCGGCTGAAAGCCGGGCCTGCGGTGTTTTGTCCGACATGACAAAAATGTCAGCACGGAATTGATCCCGGGTGGCTTGCGAGACGAAACCGAATGCGGTCCAAGTCGCAGCATTGGATGGAGGGCAAACCAATGGACTTTCCTTATCTCACTCGCTTTCAACCGGTTATTCTGAGCCTGTTTCGCTTCGTCACCGGCCTCTTGCTGTTCCAGTATGGCGTCGCCAAGCTGTTCAAGTTTCCGGTGCTTCCCTACTTCGCCAACATCCCGCCGCTGATCTGGACGGCCGGAGCGATCGAGCTCGTGCTCGGCGCGCTCCTGATGCTCGGCCTGTTCACCCGGCTCACCGCGTTCATCCTATCGGGTGAAATGGCCTTCGCCTACTTCATGGGCCACATGTTCAAGGGCGAGACGCCGGTGTTCCTGCCGCTGCTGAACGGCGGCACCGCCGCGATCCTGTTCTGCTTCGCCTGTCTCTATCTCTCGGCGGCCGGCGGCGGCTCGGTGAGCGTCGATGCCGCGATGGGCAAGGAGAGCGACGCAGGCGGCGGCGCCTATGCGCGGCGCTGACGCGCTTCGCCGGTTAACCTGAAAGTAAGACGGCACCGGCGGATCTGCCGGTGCCGGTCAGCGCGCCCCCAGCACGTTCCAGATGAGAACGAGGACCGCCACGAGCAGCACGGACATGATGATTCGGTGAACGAATCGGTTCATGAGCGCTCCTGCCAGGCTGGCCGACCGCCAAAGCGAAAAACCAATTCTCTCCGCCATCCGCATTGGCCTGCACCGAGACCTGTCGTCGGTTTGGTTGCAGGCTTGCGCATAAGACCGCACGGCAGCTTTCGCGCGGCGCGGTTCTGCGCGCGCGTGTTCACGATTGGTAAGAACTTCATGCTACCCATGCGAGCAACAACAACCATTCCGTAGGGGCTGTGATGAAGCTGCTGAGCCATTTGAAGATCCGCACCAAGCTTGCCAGCATGGTTTGTCTTGCGGCTCTCACAGTCACGGCCATCATCGGTGTATCGGCCGTGCTCAGCAAGAGCCGCATGATGGAGGACCGCGTCCAGCAGATGCGGACCGCCGTGGAGCTCCTCTTCAACTACGCCCAATCGCTCCAGGACGAAGTGACCGCCGGCAAGCTGACGCCGGCCGACGCTAAGGCCCTGTTCCACCAGCGTGGCCGCCGCATGAGCTTCGACGGCGGCCAAGGTTATCCGGTGGTCTATAATCAGGACACCTCCCTGGTCGTGAACGGCGCCAATCAGAAGCTCGAAGGCAAGATCACCGGCGCCAAGGATTCCAACGGCGTGCTGATCGCCGACGCCATCATCAAGGCCGGCAGCGAGACCGCGCAGGGCGGCGTGACATCCTATCTCTATCCCCGCCCCGGCCAGACCGAGCCGGTCCGCAAGACCGTGTTCGCGCGCAAATTTGCGCCCTGGAACGTGACCATCAGCTACGGCCTCTATGTCGACGACATCGACGCCGATGTGCGCGCGCTGACGCTGGAGCTCGGCGCGATCGGCATCGGACTGATGCTGCTGATGGCGACGCTGTCCTGGCTGATCGCCCGCGACGTGCTCGGCGCGCTCGAGCGCCAGAAGAATCGTATGCAGGAGATTTCCGAAGGCGCCATCGACAAGCAGGTCGAGGAGACCGATCGCGGCGACGAGATCGGACGCATGGCCGAGACCCTCGAGATCCTGCGCCAGACGGCACTGACGGCGCGGGCGCTGGAGGCCGAACAGGTCGCCACCAAGACGCGCACCGAGCAGGAGAAGCGCGAGGCCCTGATCGCGCTTGCCGACCGCTTCGATGCCTCCGTCGGCCAGCTCGTCGGCCTGATGGCCTCCGGCTCCGGTGAGCTCGAGGCCACCGCCAAGTCGATGTCCTCGACCGCCGAAGGCACCAACCGCCGTGCCGCCGTGGTCGGCTCCGCCGCCACCGAGGCCAGCCAGCGCGTCCAGACCGTCGCGGCCGCCGCCGAAGAGCTCTCCTCCTCCATCACCGAGATCAGCCGTCAGGTCGCGCAATCCGCCGAGGTCACCGGCCGCGCCGTGGACAGTGCCCGCCGCACCGACACCATCGTGCGCGCATTGTCCGACGGCGCCCAGCAGATCGAGCACGTCGCCGAGCTGATCTCCAGCATCGCGGCCCAGACCAATCTGCTCGCGCTCAACGCCACCATCGAGGCGGCGCGCGCCGGCGAAGCCGGCCGCGGCTTTGCGGTCGTCGCCTCCGAGGTGAAGTCGCTGGCAAGCCAGACTGCGGAAGCCACCCGCGAGATCGGCGACAAGATCGCCCAGATCCAGGGCGCGACCAAGGAAGCGGTGGATGCGATCGGCGGCATCACCGCCACCATCGAGGAAGTCAGCCGCATCGCGACCTCGATCGGCGCCGCCATCGAGGAGCAAGGCGCCGCCACCGCCGAGATCGCCCGCAGCGTCTCGCAGACGGCGGAGGCGACCAAGGAGGTCACCACCAATATCGGCGTCGTCTCCACCGCCGCCAACGAGACCGGCAACGCCGCCGGCATGGTGCTCGCTGCAGCCTCGAACCTCTCCAAGCAGGCCGAGCAGCTCTCCGGCGAGGTCGGCACGTTCCTGGCCGGCGTGCGCGCCGCCTAACGCGCCACCCCCGACTCGAGACGTTTAGCGCGAAAACGTCGCCACATTCGTCATGGCCGGGCTTGTCCCGGCCATCCACGTTTTTGGCCGCGCCGCACGAAGAACGTGGATGCCCGGGACAAGCCCGGGCATGACGAGCACTTGGGAATGTGGGCGTTTATCGCCGCGCGAGGCTGCAGCCGCTCGACAGCTGGCGCGTCGATCCCGTCGAACCGTCGTTGGACTGCGACGGGAATTCCTCGAACGGCGAGTTCTGCTTGCCGGTGTTGAACTCGAAGATCTTGCGGAATAGGCCCGGGGCCATCGCCGAGATCGGATTGACGCGCATCACCGGGGCCGCCGGGGTGCCGACGACCTCGTAGGTCACGCCGATCAGCCCCTCGTTGTTGCCGCCGCCGAGGAAGATGCCGAACAACGGGATCTGGCCGAAGATGTTGTTGACGCCGTACATCGGCACGAAGGTGCCGCTCATGCACACCTGGTTGCCGGGATAGTCGATCGAGCCCTCGATGGTGGCACCGATCATCGGCCCCTTGACCACGCCGTCGCGGATCGTCAGCGCGCCGTTCTGGCGCGTGAACTCGGCGCGAAGCGCGCTGAAAGAGATGCCATTCCCGGTGCCGTTGGGCGCGCCGGCGGCAACGCGTTCGAGCTGCGCCTCGCCCTTCACGGTGAAGTCGCGGACATTGATCAGGCCCTCGCGCGAGGCGTTCGGCTCGGATGTCGGAGGCTCCATCGCCACCACCATCTGGCCGCCAACCGCCTTGGTGTAGGTGTCGGTGAAGCGCAGCAGCGCGCCGGCATCGTTGGTCTGCAGATAGATCACCTCGCGGTTGCCCTGCGCCCGGCCGCCGCGAAGATCGGCTGCCACCGGCGTATCGCGGCCGATCTTGCCGCTCAGCGTGAAGGCTTTGACGGCACCGTTGCGTTTCGACATCTTGGCATCGACGCTGCGCATGGCCTCGCCGTTAAACCCGGCGACGGCGCCGAGCTTCACGTCGATGTCGAAATCGACGTTCTTCAGCTTGCTCTTGCCTTCATCCTTGGAATTGCCCGAGATCGCCGACTTCAGGAAACCGCGGCCGTCGAACACGTCGCCACGCATCGTGCCGCGCAGCACGCCGTCCTGGCTGCGCTCCACTTTGAGCGACGCCTTATCGCCGTCGGAGGGCGCGTAGGTCGGGAAGTTCGCGTTCATGAGATCGCCGTTCGCGTCGACCTCGAGCGAGCCCTTGATCGAGGCGCCGCCGCCCTCGATGACGATGTCCTCGAATCGCGTCGATTGCGTCGTCGGCACCACCTTGAAACTGGCTTTGGCGGATTTGCCCGGCAGCTTGACCCAGCCGGGAAGGATATTGTCGAGCTTGACCGAGGTCAGGTCGGCGTCGACGCCGAGCCTGGTCGTCTGATCCGGACCGCCTGCGATCTTGCCAGACAGCTTGATCGGCAACGATCCGCTGACGGCGGGGCTCAGATCGAATCCGAGGCGCGCGCGGCCGGCATCGTCCAGCGTCGCCTGCAATCGGACGTCCGCGTCGCCCTCGGCCGGCTTGCGATAATCGATCGAGGCCGCCTGGCCGTTGATCTTGACGTCGCCCTTGACCTGATAGCCCTGGTTGTTGGCGACGATCTTGAGATTGTTGGCCTCCAGCTTCTGGTTCATCACCAGCTTCTCGGCGGCAAAGCCGTTGAGGTCGGCGGTGACGGCATAGGTGGTGTCAGCCTTGGTCAATTCGCCCTTGACCGGCATGCCGAGCTGGATGTTCGCCGAGAACGTCCCCTTGCTGGTGTTGGGATCGACGACTGTCGACGACAGATCGCTCAGCCGATCATTGGCGAGCATTTCAGCGGCTGCAGGCACCGGACCATCGACCCGGAACCTGCTCCGCGACGGCGACGGCTTGGGCGCCATGTCGGGCACCTCGAAGACGAAATCGGAGATCGTGACCTTGCGACCCGAGGGCGTATCCGCAACGCCCTGCCCGATGTTCACGGTCGCAGTGCGCCCGGTCACGCGCGCCTTCAAATCGGCATCGCGCACCACCGGCATGCCATCCACGGGGCGGACCGCGACGCCGCTCGCCACGATGTTGACCGACAGGCCGTCGTCCGGAATGGGCGGGCCCCTGCGGGGCAGGTTCTTGGTCGGCGAGTTGATGCCGATCTCGATGCGCTGGAGCGTACCGCGCTCGATCCGTTCGATCACCCATTCACGCAATTCGGGGACGATCAGCGTCGGCCACATCCGCTTCAAGGCGGAGGCCGACATCGGCGTTCCCGCAAAGCCCAGCGTCAGCCGCGGCTCGCCGGAATAGTCGATGGCACCGGTGCCGGCGACGCCGATCTCGCCATTGCTGATGTCGGCCTGCGTCAGCAAGAGGCGCTTGTGATCCGTGTCGAAGCGGAGGCCTATCGCAATGCGGTTGAAGACGAGCGGCGGCTCGTCGTCGATACCGCCGAGGAGAATCGAACCGCCGCTGAAGCCGAGCTGCCAGTCGTCGGTGGCGCCGTTGGGCGGCTCGAGATGAGCCAGCAGCGTCAGGCGGTTCGCGCCGGAGAGAATCTTGAACGGAGCGACCAGCACGCGCCGGTTGGCGTCCCACTCGACATTGATCTCGGCCGAGTCGATTCCCATCGGATAATCGGGCGTGTCGGTGTCGATGATGTTGCCGGCACCGACCGCGATCTTGCCGCGGAAGAAGGTCGGCACGCCGTCGCGGCCGAGCTCGCCCTTGAGTTCGCCGGTCAGCGGCAGGTCGGCGGTATAGGTGAAGTCCTTCACCCGCAGCGCCAGGAGGATATTGGAGGTCGAGACCTTGTCGGCCTTGATGTCGACGGAGCGCACGCCGTTCTCGGCGGGACCGATCGTGGCGCGCAGCATCCACGGGCGCGCGCCCTCCTCGCCGAGGCTGAGCGCGACACCGCCGCGGCTCGGCCGGCGCAGGCTGAGCGTGATGTTCTCAAACGACCATTTGCTGCCGCGCTGTTGATCGTCGACGATCAGGTTGCCGTTCTTGAGACCGATCTCGTTGAGGTTCTGGCCGTCGAGGCCGGTCATGCTCAGACTGTCGAGCCAGTCGAGGCCCTGGAGGATGCCACTCTGCGCCGTCGCCTGCGGCGCGGTCTGCGACACATCCGGACTCCCAGGCGCGGTCGCGAATGGCGGCGGCGGGACACCGCTACGCGGGAATGTCGGCGGCAGGCCCGCATCCTTCTTGGAAGCGACGCCGGTCGCCAGGGGCTTTGCGGTGTCGCCGGCGGACACGGTGACGGTGCCGTCGGGCGCAATGCGGATCGCGAGCTCGGCGTCGACAAGATTGAGGCTTTCCGCGCGCAGGCGCCCCATCAGGAGACCCGCACCCAACAGCTTCACCTCGGCCTTTGGTGCGCTGGCGACGATGGCGTGATCGCGGTCGCGAACGATGATGTCTCGAATGCGGACGGCGATGCGGACCCGGCCGGCGCGCTCGATCTGGGTGCCGCCGATCTCAACCGTGTTGCCGTGACCGATATTGTCCTCGATCGCAGCCGCCAGCCATGGCGTTGCGATATCCAGATTGATGGGACCGGCACCGAGCCGCCACCACAGCGCACCGAAACAGCCGACGAAGATGACGACCAGGGCGCCGAGAACCGCCGCCACGCGCTTCAGCCAGCGACCACCACCCAGCCAGCGGCGCAACGTGCCGAATCCGTCGCCGAAACGATGGAAGCTCGAACCGGAACGCGACAACAGCCGGCGCGCACGATGGCCCGCCGCCGCTTCCTGATCCGGATCCCAGTCGGCGTCGTCCCATTCCTGCGGCTCATATTGGCCGCCGCGCCGATCGAAATCCCGGTTGTGGTTCTGGGGCGACGTATTCCTTGCCATTGCTTCTCGATACAGGCGCCCGTCATAGGATTGAGCGCCGCCGGGACCGCAGCCGGCCACGGGGGCTGATGCTCCCTGCGCCGGCACTGCCGCCATACCTCGTATGTTCCTGCTGTTCGTCATTTCGCCCCGGGAGCGCGTTCAACGAGCAGTGGGGTAGTCTGTGGAATTCCTTGTAACCATACTCCGGCGTCGTCAGACTTTCCCAGCGGAGGGCGCGATTCCGGCGCGCCGGACGAGGGCTGCAATACCGCTTCGATTGACCCGCCGAAAGCGTCGAAAGGAAGGCGTATGTCCAAGAAATCCCGAAAGAAATCGTCCAAAACGTCCTCCGGCAGTTCGACCGCCAAAAAGAAAACCGCGAAAACGCGGGCATCGACTCGAACACGGTCCGCGACAACACAGCGGACACCGGCAAGCAAATCAACCCGAACCATAGCAAAAGCAGGATCACACAGGGCCGCATCGAAACAGTTAAGCTCATCCAAATCGGCCTCCTCCCCGCCCGCTGAGGCGAAGTCCGGCCTGGTTGAGGGCCAGAAGGCCCCCGCCTTCCGCCTGCCCCGCGATGGCGGCGACGTGGTCACACTGGCGGACTATGCCGGCCGAAAGCTCGTCCTGTTCTTCTACCCCCGGGCCGACACGCCCGGTTGCACCCGGGAGGCGATCGACTTCACCCGCCTGGCCGCCGCTTTCGCCGCCGCCGGTACCGCCGTGCTCGGCATCTCCGCCGATCCGCTAAAGGCCCAGGAGAAATTCCGCGACAAACACAAGCTCGGCGTCCCCCTCATCTCGGACGAGAAACATGAGATGCTGGAGGCCTATGGCGCCTGGGGCCAAAAATCCATGTATGGCAAGAGCTTCCTGGGAATTCTTCGCACCACGATACTGGTCGGGACCGACGGCAGGGTGGCCCGGATCTGGCGCAATGTCCGCGTCGATGGCCACGCCGACGAGGTGCTGGAAGCGGCAAGAAGCCTTTAACCAGTCCCTTAAATTCGCCTGTTCCCGTTTCCGGAAAATTAACCATGACGAGCCCAGATTGCTGCGGCAATTGAGCCGCAAGGAACCCATCCGACCGGCGCGGGAGTGCCGATGTCGAAAAGTTCTGCCCAATACTCGCAGTACCCCCAACATCATCCTCACGACCACGGACGCGCCTTCCACCGCCGTCCGGCCGCCGCAGCGGCGGCAGCCGCGATTCCCCTGCCCGCGACCGACGACGCCTACACCATCGTCCATGCCGGCAAGCAGGTCCGCTTTGGCCCTGTGGTGTTCTGGATCGTGGTCGGCACCGTGGTGCTGCTCGGGCTGTGGTCGGCCGCGACGGCCACCTACTTTGCGTTCCGCGACGACGTCCTGACCCGGCTGATCGCCCGCCAGGCCGAGATGCAATATGCCTATGAGGACCGCATCGCCGAGCTGCGCGCCAAGGTCGACCGCACCACCAGCCGTCAATTGCTCGACCAGGAACAGTTCGACCAGAAGCTCGACCAGATCATGAAGCGCCAAACGGCGCTGGAGTCCCGGGCGACGGCGCTTGGGGCCATGCCCGACGTGACCGGCTCGATTCCCCGCTCCGCCCCACAGCGCGGCGACGCAAGCCAGACCACGCCAAAGCCGTCGCCGATCAGCGACACCGTCATCTTCGTGGCGCCGCCGGACCGTGAAGCGCGCCTCGAATCGCGCGCCCCGACCGTGGCGGCGCCGTCGACCAGCCAATTCGCCAAGAACCACGGTTTCGACAACGTGCTGGCCCGGCTCACGAACTCGCTCGACCAGGTCGAGCGGCGCCAGATGGCGGCGCTCAGCGCCGTCGAGGAAAGCATGGATTCACGCATGCGCCGGATGCGCGGCGTGGTCAGCGATCTCGGCCTGAACCTCGCCAGTCTCGAAGCCGCCGTGCCGCGCAGCGCAATGGGCGGGCCTTTCGTACCGGTCAAGTTGACGGCCAATGCCGGACCGTTCGAGAAGCAGCTCTATCGCATAAACACCACGCGCGCCGAGATGGACCGTCTCAATCGCACGCTGGCACTGGTGCCCTACCGCAAGCCCGTCATTGGCGAAGTCGAGTTCACCTCCGGCTTCGGCGTGCGCAGCGATCCTTTCCTCGGGCGGCCCGCGATGCATACCGGACTCGACTTCCGCGCCGCCAGCGGCGATCCCGTTCGCGTCACCGCCAACGGCAAGGTGGTCTCAGCGGGCTGGTCCGGCGGCTATGGCCGCATGGTCGAGGTCGACCACGGCAACGGGTTGTCGACCCGCTACGGCCATCTCTCAGAGATCAATGTCAGAGTCGGCGAGATCGTGAAGATCGGCCAGGTGGTCGGGCTCGTCGGCTCGACCGGCCGCTCCACCGGTCCGCATTTGCATTATGAGACCCGCATCGACGGTGAGGCGGTCGATCCGCAGAAGTTCTTGCGCGCCGGCGTCCGGCTCAGCGCGGGCTAGGCTCGCGCTCCTCTGCCTCGGCGCGCGCTGCCTCGGCGCGCGCTGCCTTACCGTCGCCCGCCGCCCATCCCGCCCCCGGGACCGCCGAAGCCACCACCACCCATTCCACCACCAGGCGGCCCCATCGGTCCGCCGGGTGCCCCCATATCGCCCGGGCCCGACGGGCCGCCAGGACCCGTTGGTGCAGCGCCGGGATTGGCACCCGGGCTCGACCCCGGCGCAGATGCACCCGGGGCGCCGGACGGACCACCGCCCAAATTGGGCGTGCCGCGATTCGGATGCAGGATCGAGCCACCCGGCGACCGGTTCGGATTGCTGCCGCCGGGTGGAGGTGCTCCGGGTCCCTGACCGATGGCCTGCGCCGAATCCACCTGGAAGCCGCGGGAAGGATCGAATGTGCCGTTGACCACCATGCGTGCTTCGCCGGCCGCCGGTCCGAACCGTGAGCCGTCATGGGCCACGAAGCCAGAGCCGAGCTGGAGGTTCGCCCCGGCTCGCTGCACATAGGCCTCGACCGACAAACGGCTTGCGCCGACGAGATCCGAGAAATCGTCGATCCGCGTGCGCGCGGCCTGCATCGCACCCTGGCTCGCACGGCCTTCGATCTGGACGCGCTGGCCGACCAGCAGCGGATCGACACCTTTCAGCTTCAGCCCGCCAATTCGCAGGCCGTCGGGCCCGCGCTCGACCAGGCCTGTCACACGCTCGGTCGCCACGCGTCGCGGCTCGACCAGGCTTGCGACGACCACGCCGTCGGTCCGGCGCAGACCATAGACGGCCACCTGCGTGCCCGGGCGGAGCCTGCTCACCTTGTCGCTCAAGACGATTTTCTGGCCGAGCACCGTCAGTTCGTTGCCCTTCACCGACTCGATCGGACCGGCAACCTCGCTCGCGATCGCGATATTGCGCGTGAGGAGTGTGCCGTCGGCCTGACGGACCGCGACCACACGCGCAAGCTGGCCGATGCGCAACGCCTTGGGGCTCGCCGCCTGGCCGTCGATCCGAACCGGCACGTCGCTGGCATAAGTGACTCGCTCGCCGTTGACGTAGATGCTGCCGAAGCGCTGGATGACGCCAACGATGCCGGTACCGCCGATGCCGTGGTCATCGCCGCGCGTGATTCCGGTGCCGCCGATGCCCTGATCGGTGCCGCGCTTGACCTGCGCATGGGCGATCGCCGTACCGGCGAGCCAGATTCCTGTCAGCAGTAGACGGCGTGAGATCAGCGGCGGCCGGCTCATGAAGAACCGCCCTCCTTGCCATTTTCCTTGGCCTCGCCCTCCCCGTCAGCGTCCTCGCTGTAGATGTAGATGCCGAAATTCCAGCGGGCATCACCACCCTTGTCCTTGGACAGCGCGCGGTTGGCCTCGCGGTTGGCGGTCTTCAGCGCGTCCATGGCAAGCTCGCGCGAGCGCGCCTCAAGACGCCGCGCCAGCTTCGGCGAGATGTTGTTGTAGTGCACCGCGCGCTCGAGGAAGCGCGGCGCTGCGCCCGAGACGTTCTGTGCGGCCGCAGCGATGTGGTCATGCAGATTGCGGCCGAGATAGTGCCACTTGCTGTCGTCCTCGCCGCTCGGGACGAAAGCGGCCTCGACCAGCTCGATCTCGTCATCGTCGTTGATGGTGACGAGCTTGCGGTCGATCCATTCATCGAGCACCGCACGCGGCCGCACGTCCTTGGTGACGGAAGCGACCAGTTGCTCGAAGGACGGCGCATCGCCCTCCGCCGTGCGCGGCAGCGGCAGCGGCTCGCCCTTGGCATCGGTGAATTCGGGCGCGGCCAGCCAGCGCGCGATCACCGCGCTGGTGAGCGACACCGCGGCCGGCACCTCGTGCACGGGGGCACCCGCGCCGCGCAGCCGCGCCACTTCCTTGCGATGGATACCCGTGAGCAGGCTGACGCGGCTGTCGGTCTGCTCCTTTCCGTCCAGCGCGAAATCGTGCTCGGCGACATTGACGAAAAGCTCGCGAAGCAATTGTGCAAGCGCCGGAAAGGTCATGCCGCTGCGGATGCAGAGCCGCACGAGCGGGCGCAGCAGCCGCGCCAACGGCGCGTGCAGCTTCGCGGCGGCATTCGGCCGCGGAGCCGCTGCTTTGGATCCGGGCTTGGCATTCATGTCTGAATTGTAGCGATCCGCGGCGTGGGACACAATCCCACTTTTTTCACCCGGCGATTGACGTGGTAAATTTTCCCACATATACGGAGCGCCGCTGAGGGCACGACGTAAAGGGACACAACACCCATGGCTGACCGCTTGGTCCGCATTTCCAGTTCACCGCGTGCCGTGCAGGCTTCCGACTGGGGCCGCGGCGCAACCGAACCGATGCTGCCGGCGCTGCTGCGCGGCGTGATCTTCATCTCCGTGCTGGCTGCACCATTCGTCGCAGCGCTTCTGGCAGGCTGACCGCCGTCATGCATCACACCAGCGACAACCCGCGCCGCCCGTCGGTGCTGCACATCTTCAAGATCTATTATCCCGACCTATTCGGCGGCACACTCACGGTGATCCGCGACATCTGCGCGAGCCTGAAGGGCGCCTTCGCCTCCGCCGTGCTGGTCTGCTCGCAATCGGCCGGGAAGCGCGAGATCGTCGTCAACGACGTGCCGGTCGAGCGCGTCCGCTCGTTCGGCAATCTGTTGTCGCTGCCTGCCGCCCCCACCTATCCCTGGCGGCTGTGGCGGAGGATCGCCGAGCACGATTTGCTGGCGCTCCACGCGCCCTTCCCGCTTGCCGACCTCGTTTTCGCGTTTGGTTTCGGCCGCAAGCGGCCGCTTGTGGTGCATTGGCACGCCGACATCGTCACTCATGCCGGCCTGCGCAGGTTCGTCGAACCGCTGATGCGGCGGACCTTGCGGCGCGCCAAGGCGATCATCGTCTCGGACCGCGTGCTGGTCGACAACACCCCGCTGTTGCGCGAATTCGAGGACAAATGTCGTGTTGTGCCGTTCGGCATCGACACCTCTGGGTATGACCGCCCAAAGATCGAGCCGCACCACGTCAACGACCGCGGCCGGCTCGTGCTCGCCTGCGGCCGGCTCGTCCCCTACAAGGGGTTCGACGTGCTGATCCGCGCCGCAGCCGCGCACAATTTCGAGGTCTGGATCATTGGCGAGGGCATCGAGCGGCCGCGGCTCGAGCAGTTGATCCGGGAGCTCGGTCTCGGCGAACGCGTCCGTCTGCTCGGCTCGGTCAACGATTGCGAGCGCATCAAGCTGATGTGTCTCGCCGACGTCTTCGTGATGCCGTCGGTCACCAATGCCGAGACGTTCGGCCTTGTCCAGCTGGAGGCCATGGCCGCAGGTCGCCCGGTCGTGAACACGGCGCTCGACACGGCCGTGCCGCGGGTCGCCCGCCACGGCGTGGAGGCGATCACCGTGCCGCCTGGCGACGTCGAGAAGCTCGGCGAAGCCATCGACACCCTGGTCCGCGACCCCGAGCGCCGCCGCCGCATGGGACTTGCGGCGCGGACGCGCGCCCTCACCCGCTATTCGGCCACGGCTTTCAAGCAAGGCATGGAGACCGTCTACCGCGACGCCGCTGCGCCGTGCGAGGAGCGTTCGGCGAGCGCCGAGCCGCCGCAGACGAACGGCTGGCTGGACAGCGTCCGGATCGCGGCGACGCTGGCCTGGTCGGACATGCGCCACCGCTACGTGCGCTCGCTGCTCGGCCCGTTCTGGATGTCGCTCCAGATGGCGATCGTGGTCGCGGTGCTCGGCTCGGTGATCGGGCAGATGTCGAATGCCGACGTGCTGACGCGTCTGCCCATGCTCGCACTCTCGATGACGGCCTGGACCTTCCTCAACAGCGTGGTGCTCGATGCAACCACGGCGCTCCAAAACTCCGCGAGCCTGATCCGCGATCGCGCGCTGCCGCCGGTCATCTTCCTCCTGCAATGCACGTTCCGCCAGGGACTGTTCGCACTTCATAACGCCTGCGTGCCGCTGGTGCTGTGGCTCATCCTGTCGCCCCACGACCTCTCTCACGCGCTGGCGGCGCTCCCTGGCCTGCTGCTGTTCGTGGTTTCTACTTTCGCCCTGAGCCTTGTTCTCGGTGCGATGGCAACGCGCTATCGCGACCTCAAGCCCATCATCGAGTCCACGTTGATGCTCGCCTTCCTCGCCTCGCCCATCATCTGGTCGTCGGAGATGATCAACCACAGCTCGACGGTGATGCGGATCAATCCGCTCACGCATCTGTTCGCGGTGTGGCGCGAGCCACTGGCCGGCGGCCATGTCGACCCCGTCAGTATCGTCTATGTCCTCGTCGCGCTGGCGCTTCTGATCGTTGCGAGCGTGCTGACGCTGCTCCACCTGCGCAAAGCCGCGTTCTGGATCTGATGCATGGTCTCGATCAGCCTACGCAACGTCTGTCTCGATTATCCGCTCTACGGCGCCTACGACTTTTCGCTGAAACGGCGGCTGCTCGGCCATCTCATCCGCGAGCCGGGCGAGATGCGGATCATCCGTGCCGTGGATAACGTCACGATCGAGGCCGAAACCGGCGCCCGCATCGGGCTTGCCGGGCCCAACGGCTCGGGCAAATCGACGCTGTTGCGATTGATCGCCGGCGTCTATCCGCCGAGCAGCGGCAGCATCGCGATCCAGGGGAAAGTCGTGCCCCTGCTCGGCCTCAACGCCGGCGTCAACCTCGACTTCGTCGCAGAGGACAACATCGCGCTGCTGCTGCGGATCAGCGGCCGCAAGCCGACCCGGGCGATGATCGACGAGATCTGGACCTTCACCGAGCTCGAGGCGCGGATGCGGCGGGTGCCGCTGCGGATGTTCTCCTCGGGCATGCTGATGCGGGTGCTGTTTGCGACCGCCACGGCCTTTCCGGCCGACATTCTCCTGCTCGACGAATGGCTCAGCGTGGTCGACGAGCATTTTGCGGAGAAGGCGCAGGAGCGGCTGCTGAACCTCGTGTCGCAGGCGGCAATCGTGATCATCGCTTCGCACGACCAGCCGCTGCTGCGCCGCACCTGCACCCGCATCATCAACCTCGATCACGGCCGCATCGCCTCGACCGTCACGGTCACCCCGCCGGCCCCCAACGCATTCGAGCTCCGCGAGAAACGCGCATGAAACACAACATCCTTGTCGTCTCCGAGTCGCTCGGACAACCCAATCACAAGCGCGGTATCTTCCACTTCACCCGGGAACTGGTACGTTCGCTCGCCTCGGAAGGCCACGAACTCACGCTGGTGGTGGAGACCACGAAGCGCTACCGCAAGCTCTGCCGGCGCGAGCGGCGTACGAGGCTGTTCGCGGCGCAATCGCGCAACATCGAGCTACTTGCGCTTTATCGCTACCTCGACGAAATCAACGTGAGTGGGCTGATGACGCTCAGCGGCACGCGCCGCAAACTCGACTGGTTCCGCCGCAGGGCCGGCCTGTTACTGTCGCGGGACAACATCGTCTGCCTCCTGCGCGCGCTCGGCCTGATCGGCCTGCCCACGCGCCTGATCGAGAACCGGCCCGCCGCGCTCGAATACATTCCGCCGGATCTGAGGCACCTCGAACTGTTCGGCGACTTTCAGCTCGAGCCGGGTTTCTTCGACTATCAGGACGCCTCGGCCTTCTTCCTGCTGCCACCGCCTCGGATCGACGCGCGCGATTACGACGTGATCGTCGTGGACACCCCGACACGGGTGGTGATCAGGCGCAAACCCGGCGCCAAGGTGATCTGCATCGTCCACGATCTGTTGCCGCTCACCGACCTCAAGCTCAGCGACATCGCCACGCGGCAGTTCCTGGCGCGAATCCGCACCAGCCTGCGTGAGGCCGACGAACTCGCCTTCGTTTCAAACTACAGCATGATGCGGTTCAGGGAATTGCTGCCGCAATTTGCGCACCTGCCGGCGCGGGTCGTATATCCCCGCACCCGGTTCGACGCCCCGGATGTCCTGCACCTTCCAGCCCCGTCGGGGCGTCCGGGGCGGCCGAGCTTCGTCGTCATCGTCTCGAACGAGCCACGCAAGAACGTCGCCGCCGTCGTCCGCGCCTTCCGCAACGTTCCCCACGCCGATCTTGTCGTGATCGGCTATACCGGCGAGATCAGCCGGATGCCCAACCTCCCGCCCAACGTCCGCTTCGCCGGCTATGTCGACGAGCACGAGAAGGCGACGCTGATCGCGGAAGCGCACGGCCTGATCATGCCGAGCCTTGCCGAAGGTTTCGGCGTGCCGATCATCGAGGCGCTGGCTGCGAATACGCCGGTGCTGTGCTCCGACATCGCCGTCTTCCGCGAGGTCGCGGGCGAGCTCGCCGACTATTTCGATCCGTTCTCGACGGAGGCGATCGCCGCCTCCGTCACCCGCGTGCTGACTCGGCAGGAGGAGTGCCGCGGCAGGATCCGGGCGCGGCGCCACGAGCTCGCCGAGCGCTTCGGCTACGAGACCCAGGCCCGGGATTTCCTCGGCCATGAGAAGCCCAGAGAAAGCCTGGTCGCAGCACAGTAAGCGTCAGCCACATGACCGCTGAGCAAGCCGTATCGCCCCGTCCAGCCAGCCTGCCAACCCTGCGTGAGCGATCGCAGGCCCTGAACCATTCCGCCCGGCTGTTTCGTGCTGCCGACCTGCTCGTCGTCCTGATCGCGGCATCGCTGCCCTGGTCGACCACCGCGACGTCGATCCTGGTCGGGTTCTGGCTGCTTGCGGTGACGCCGACCATCGCCTGGCGCGACTATGCGCGCCAGCTCGCGCGGCCGGCGTTTGCCTTGCCCTTGGCACTCCTGCTGCTCGCGCTTCTTGGCACGCTGTGGTCAGAGGGGGCGTGGTCAGACCGGCTGCATGCGATCAAGCCGGTTGCAAAGCTCATGCTGATTCCGCCGCTGCTCTACCATTTCAGCCGGTCCGAGCGCGGCTTCCATGTCTGCATCGCCTTTCTCGCTTCCTGCGCGCTGCTTGCCGTGTTCTCCTGGATCGTGCTGCTCGTTCCTGCCTGGAAGATCACCGCAACGGCGTCGTCAGGCGTTCCCGTCAAGAACTACATCGACCAGAGCCAGGAGTTCACGCTGTGCGCCTTTGCGCTCGCGCTGCCCCTCTGGCGCGGCAGACGCGCGGTCGCAACAATCGTCTGTCTGGCGCTGATCCTGCTGTTCGTCACCAACATGGTGTTCGTCGCCTCGGCCCGCACCGCCCTGCTCTGCATCGCCGTGCTGCTGGCGCTGTTCGCCTTGAGGCATTTGAGCCGGCGGGCGGCGCTGGTCCTGCTCGCAGGCACGATCGCCGCGAGCCTGTTGGCCTGGACCACGTCGCCCTATTTGCGCCAGCGCATCGGCGACATCGCCATCGAGTACCGCCACGGCCACGAGGACATCAGCCGCGCCTCGACCGCGCAGCGGCTGACCTATTGGCGCAAGTCGCTCCATGCCTTTGCCGAGGCGCCTCTGATCGGCCACGGCACCGGTTCGATCAAGCGCCAGTTCGAGCGCGCCGCCACGAGCGAAAGCAGCCTCGATGCCGAGGTCGTGAGCAATCCGCACAACCAGACCCTCAACGTCGCGGTGCAGTGGGGCCTTCTGGGTGTCGTCCTGCTCTACGCCATGTGGATCGCGCATCTTCGCATGTTCGCGGGTGAAGGCTTCGCCGCCTGGATCGGCCTCGTGGTCGTCGTACAGAACATCGCGAGCTCGCTGCTCAACTCGCACCTGTTCGATTTTCATGAGGGCTGGATGTACGTGCTCGGCGTCGGCGTCGCCGGCGGCATGGCGCTGAAGGCCCAAGCCGGAGAAGCGACAGGCAACCCGCGATGGCTGGCTGGGCTCGTCCGTCGATCACCAGCAGCGCGCTGCCGATGACGATTGCGCCCGCGATCTCGCGCATCGAGATCGGCTCACCCAGCACCAGCCAGCCCAGCAGGATGGCGGTGACGGGGATGAGCAGCGTCACCAGCATGACATTGCTCGCGCCCGAGCGCCGCACGATCTGAAAGAAGACGATGTAGGCCAGCGCGGTCGAAAGCGCGGCGAGGCCAAGCACGGCGAGCCAGGTCGCGGGGCCCGGTATCGGCAGCTGCCACGGCTGCTCCACCGCGGCGGCGACGGCGGCCATCATCAAGGTGGATGCCATCAGTTGAAATGTCGCCGTTCCCAGCGGGGCTGAGTCCTTCAGCAATCGCCGCGCCGCCAACGCCGCAAAGCCATAGCTCAGTGCGCCGCCAAGGCAGAGCAGGATGCCGAGCCCCTGCCCTTCTCTTGTCTCGATGCCCCATCCGCGCAGAAGGATCACGCCGGCAAGGCCCAGCGCCACCCCGGCCACGCGGCGCATCTGCAAGGCCTCCTCGCCCGCTGCAACCATCACCACCACTCCGAACATCGGCGTGGTCGCGTTGAGGATCGACGCCAGCCCGCTCGGAATGAAGGTCTGGCCGATCACGATCAGCGAGAACGGGATGACGTTGTTGAGCAGCCCGATCGCGACGAACGGCATCCAGCCCTTCATGCCCCTGGGAAATCCGATGCCCTGCATGCGGAGCAGCGGCAGGAGAATGGCAGCGCCAAGCCCAACGCGCAGGAACACCAATGTCAGCGGCGGCAATTCGCGCAAGGCCGCACCATTGAAGAAGAACGACCCGCCCCACAGGATCGAGAGCACACAGAGCAACGACCAGTCTCGCGCATCGATCCGGTTGGCGTTCGGGGGCATGGGGTCTCACCTGGGTGTCCGAGGCCTGTCGCCTAGGACGGCGCGATCGACGGCGCCACCCGAATTCCGATGAAACAGAAGTTCAACAAAATCGATGCGCGAACTGAACGAGACGATCGAAACGGCCCCGTGTCGACCAGCTACGGCTTCTTCGGCCGCGACACCAGCTCGATCATCCTGCCTTCGTCATCATCCGGCATCTCCGCCTTCGCCTGCGCGTAGGCCTCGACCGCGGCGCGCGCGACCAGTGGCTTGTCGGCCAGCAGGCTCTCCGCGAGCTTCACGGCGTAGGCGGCATCCTTGTGCCGCAGCGCTGCCGTAAACGTCGCGCCGCTGAAGTCGCGGGCGACCATCCGCTTGGAGTGGCGCTGCACCTGCGGGCTTGCGGCGACGCCCGCCTGGATCGATTCCAGCACCAGGTTCATGTCGAGGCCGGCCTGCTCGGCGATGGCGAGACCCTCGGCGAGACCGGCGATCTGGATCGCACCCATGAGATTGTTGATGAGCTTGTAGACCGTCCCGGAGCCGACGGCGCCGAAATGGCGGATGGTCGAGCCGATCGGTTCGAGATAGGGCCGCGCACGCTCGAGATCGGCCGGATCGGCGCCGGCCAGCAGCGTCAACTTCCCGGCGGCCGCCGCGTCCGGCAATCCGGTGACGGGGCAATCGATGTAGATCAGCCCGCGCGCATTGAGCTCGCGGCCCATCTCGCGCGCGTGGTCATAGGAGACGGTGGAGCATTCGATCGCGATGGTGCCGGCTTTCGCCGTTTTGGCCGCACCCTTGGGCCCGAGCCAGACCGCGCGCGAGGCATCGTCGTCGGCCACCATGGTCACGACTGCGTCGGCGTCGATCGCGGCGTCCTCCGGCGAGGTCGCCCAATGCGCGCCGCGCGCAATCAGGTCTTCCGCCTTGGCCTTGCTGCGATTCCACAAGCTGACTGTGAAGCCGGCATCGAGATAGCGGCCGGCCATGCCATGACCCATCCGTCCCAATCCGATGAAGGCGACACGGGGCATGGCTAGTCCACGTCCTCGATCTCGCCGGTCGTGGTGCCGAACGCGCGCTGCGCCAGCGTCGCGGCCATGAACTCGTCGAGCTCGCCATCGAGCACGCCCGCGGTGTCGGAGGTCTGCACGCCCGTGCGCAGATCCTTCACCATCTGGTAGGGCTGCAGCACGTAGGAACGGATCTGGTGGCCCCAGCCGATGTCGGTCTTGGCCGCCTGATCGGCGGCGGCCTTCTCCTCGCGCTTCTTCAGCTCCATCTCATAGAGCCGCGCGCGCAGCATGTCCCAGGCCTGCGCCCGGTTCTTGTGCTGGGAGCGTCCGGCCTGGCAGACCACGGCGACGCCGGTCGGAATGTGCGTCAGGCGCACTGCCGATTCGGTCTTGTTGACGTGCTGGCCGCCGGCGCCGCCTGAACGCATGGTGTCCACGCGGACATCGGATTCCTTGATGTCGATCTTGATGCTGTCGTCGATGACGGGGAAGACCTGCACGCTCGAGAACGAGGTGTGCCGCCGCGCGTTGGAATCGAACGGCGAGATGCGCACCAGGCGATGCACGCCGGCTTCCGTCTTCAGCCAGCCATAGGCGTTGTGCCCGGAGACCTGGATGGTCGCGGACTTGATGCCGGCCTCTTCGCCCTCGGACTCTTCCAGAAACTCGACCTTGAAGCCGTGGTTTTCGGCCCAGCGCGTGTACATGCGCAGCAGCATCTGCGCCCAATCCTGGCTCTCGGTGCCGCCGGCGCCGGCATGGACTTCGAGATAGGAATCGAAGCGGTCGGCCTCGCCCGACAGCAGCGCCTCGAGCTCGCGCCGCGCCACTTCCTTCTTGAGGTTCTTCAGCGCAGCTTCGGCTTCCGCAACGACGCCCTCATCGCCCTCGGCCTCGCCGAGCTCGATCATGCCGATGTCGTCTTCGAGCTCCTGCTCGACCTTGCCGATGCCTGAGAGCGCATCCTCGAGCGAGGTGCGCTCCTGCATCAGCTTCTGGGCTTTCTGGGGATCGTTCCAGAGGTTGGGATCTTCTGCGAGCTTGTTCAGCTCAGCGAGGCGCGCCGTCGATTTCTCGACGTCAAAGATGCCTCCTCAGCAGCCCGACTGACTGCTTGATCTCTTCTACCAACCGTTCGATTTCGGCGCGCATGTCGTTCTCTGGTTTCGCGGAACCGGTCCCGCAAGCAATTGAGGTGGGGATGTAGCGGCGGCGGCTGCAAAGCGCAACCGCCGGAACCGCGATCGTCTGTCTTGTCCTAAGCCTTAGTACAGCCCGCCGGTGCCCGGTCGCATGAAGAAGCCGGAATCCGGCTGCTGCTGCTGCGAGGCCGGCATGCGCCCGTCGGCGTCGGCAACGCCGATGACCGAATAATTATCCGGCGGCGCCGTGCCCGGCTTGAAGGCCTCGAGGATGGTACCGCCGGTCTCGCCCGGGCCGGCCCGCATACCGGTCTTGGCGACGACGCGCACGAGCTTGATGCCGGCGGGCACCTTGAACGGCACGGCGGGCTTGTCCGCGAGCGCGAGCTTGAGGAAATCGCGCGCGATCGGAGCTGCCAGATGGCCGCCGGTCGCAGCATTGCCCCTACCCAGCGGACGCGGCTTGTCGTAGCCCATATAGATGGCGACGGCGATATCGGGCGAGAAGCCGACGAACCAGGCGTCCTTGGCCTCGTTGGTGGTGCCGGTCTTGCCGGCGACGGGTTTGCCGACGTCCTTGACGACCGTTGCCGTACCGGCCTGCACAACGCCTTCCATCAGCTCGGTGATCTGATAAGCGGTCATGGAATCCAGCACCTGCTCGCGGCGGTCGATCAGCTGCGGCTCGGGCTGGTTCTTCCAGCCGCCCGGCGCGTCGCAGCCACGGCATTCGCGCTGGTCGTGCTTGAAGATGGTGTGGCCGTAGCGGTCCTGGATACGGTCGATCAGCGTCGGCTTCACCCGGCGGCCGCCATTGGCGAGCATCGAGTAAGCGGTGACCATGCGCATCGCCGTCGTCTCGCCGGCGCCGAGCGCGTAGGAGAGATAGTTCGGCAGCTCGTCATAGACACCGAAACGGCGGGCGTATTCGCCGATCAGGGGCATGCCGATGTCCTGCGCGAGCCGCACCGTCACGGTGTTCAGCGACTGCCGCAGCGCGTTGCGCAGCGTGACCGGTCCCTGGAACTTGCCCGAGGAGAAGTTTTCAGGCCGCCACACGCCGGCGCCCTGGCCCTGATCGATTTCGATGGGCGCATCGAGCACGACGGTCGAAGGCGTATAGCCGTTGTCGAGCGCGGCCGAATAGACGATCGGCTTGAACGACGAACCCGGCTGCCGATAGGCCTGCGTGGCGCGATTGAATTGGCTCTGATCGAACGAGAAGCCGCCGACCATCGCGAGCACGCGGCCGGTCCAGGGATCCATCACCACCATGGCGCCGGAGACTTCGGGGATCTGGCGGAGCCGGTACTGGCCTTCGACGGGGTGACCGTCCTTGTAGAGCGGATCGGCATAGATCACGTCGCCGGGCTGGAGCACCTGCGACACCGCCGTCGGCGTCTTGCCCTTCGTGCCGCCTTGCAAGGCCCGCGCCCAGCGCACGCCGTCGACCGTGACGATGCCGGTCTCGCGCTGCTTGCTGATGGCGCCGCCAAGCTCGCGGCTCGGCTGGAAGCCGATGCGCGCCGACTGGTCGCTGGTCTCCAGCACGACCGCCATGCGCCATGGCGAAATGTCGGAGAGCGATTTGATCTCGGCGAGCTTCACGCCCCAGTCGCCCGAAATATCGAGCTTGCTCATGGCGCCGCGATAGCCCTGCTGCTCGTCATAGTTCACGAGACCGGTGACCATGGCCTTGCGTGCCATGACCTGGATCTTTGGATCGAGCGAGGTGCGAACCGACAGGCCGCCTTCGTAGAGCTTCTTCTCGCCGTAGCGCTCGAAGATGTCGCGGCGGACTTCCTCGGCGAAATATTCGCCGGCAAAGGTGTGGGCGCCGTTGGAACGGCTGGTGACGGCCAGCGGTTCCTTGCGCGCCTTGTCGGCGTCGGCCTGCTTGATCCAGCCGTTCTCCAGCAGACGGTCGATCACGTAGTTGCGGCGCTCGATGGCGCGGTCGCGGTTGCGGACCGGATGCAGCGTCGCCGGCATCTTCGGCAGCGCCGCCAGATAGGACGCTTCCGCCACCGTCAGCTCGTTCACCGACTTGTCGAAATAGACCAGGGAGGCAGCCGCAATGCCGTAGGCGCCGAGGCCCAGATAGATTTCGTTCAGGTACAGCTCGAGGATCTTGTCCTTCGAGTAGGTCTTCTCGATGCGCATCGCCAGCAAGGCTTCCTTGATCTTGCGGGCGAAGGAGACCTCGTTGGTGAGCAGGAAGTTCTTGGCGACCTGCTGGGTGATGGTGGAAGCACCCTGCGGACGGCGGTTGGAGCCGTAGTTCTGCAGGTAGAGCAATCCGGCGCGGGCCATGCCGGTGTAGTCGATGCCGCCATGCTCGTAGAAATTCTTGTCCTCGGCGGCCAGGAACGCGTTGATCACGAGCTTGGGCACGGCCTGGATCGGCAGATACAGCCGCCGCTCCTTGGCGTATTCGCCAAGCAGCGAACCGTCGACCGCATGCACGCGGGTCATCACCGGCGGCTCGTAATCCTGAAGCTGAGAGTAGTCCGGCAAGTCCTTGGAGAAATGCCAGATCAGGCCTGCCACGGCCCCGACACCGACAAGGAACACCACCGTTCCCGCGGCGAACAGGAAGCCCATGAACCGCACCAGCAAGCGCATTATCTGTTTATCCGTTCAAACTCTGGATCAGCCCAGTATCAGCCCCTTGGCGCCCCAAACAGGCGCCAACCTCACGTCGCGAATTCGCCGGCCTACGCAATCACATCGATGCCGGATTTCAGACGCTTGCCGAGCAGGATTCTCGCCGATTCCGGAACCCCCTGCGCGGTTTTTATAAAGCGTCCGCTGTGGCCAAACTAGGGCCTTTGGGTCGGCAGGGATAAACCCTTTCAGTTCGGAGTCCCGGCTGTGGCCATCCGCTTGGTCAGAAATCCGTCGATCGCCTGCGCCATCGAGCCCACGGCACGGGACCGCCACCCCTCGGAAACCAGGTGCTCGAGGTCTCCCTTGTTGGAGACGTAACCGATCTCGACCAGCACCGAGGGCACATCGGGCGCCTTCAGGACCCGGAAGCCGGCGGACTTCAGGGGATGCTTGTGCATCCGCACCGTTGACTTCATTTCCCCCATCAAGAGGCGGGCGAAACGGTTTGAAAACGTGCGGGTTTCCCGCTGCGTGAGATCGATCAGGATATCGGCGACGTCGGTGGGCTCCTCCGCGAGGTTGAAGCCGGCGATCGCATCGGCCCGGTTCTCCGCATCCGCCAGCCGCTGGGCCTCGGCGTCGGACGCCTTGTCGGAGAGCGTGTAGATGGTCGCGCCTTGCGCATCGCCCTCGGCACGAGGCAGCGCATCGGCATGAATCGAGACGAACAAAGCGGCCTTTTGGTTGCGGGCGATCTTGGTCCGGTCACTGAGGGGGATGAAGGTGTCGTCTTCGCGTGTCATCACCACGCGGTATTTACCGGCCTTCTCCAGCTTGTCACGGAGGGCCAGGCCAAAAGCCAGCACCAGGTTCTTCTCGCTCTCGCCACCCGACTGCGTGCCGTTGTCGATGCCGCCATGGCCGGGATCAATCACGACCACCGGACGGCCATCGGCCTTCTGCTGCGCGGCATCCGCGGTTGCCTTGGCGGGAACCGTCGCGGGCGGCGCCTCGGCGATCGCGGGCCGCAACTCGGGACGGTTTTCAGGGGGGAGCGACGCCACGAAGGCGGCGCGCTCGACCTCCTCCAGGTCGAGCACGAGCCGCGCCGGCTGGCCGTTGGCGGCTTCGACCACGTAGGAATTGGCGATCTTCGCCGGTCCCGTCAGGTCGAACACGATTCGTGAGCCGCCGGGCATGACCAGCCCGTAGCGGAATGCCTTGATCAGCCCCCGCCCCCCGCTCCCGGCGCCGGCGGGCAGCTGAAAATTGACTTGCGGCACGTCCACCACCAAGCGGTAGGGGTCGGCCAGCGTAGCAGTGCGGAAGGTTATGGTCCGGTCGAGGTCGAGGATGAAGCGGGTCTGCTTGCCATCGCCGGCCAGCCGCGCGGCCGAGGCCACCGGAAAATTCGCTGCGACAACAGCGGGCTGCGGCTGGCTTTCCGCAGCAATGAGGCGCGAGGAATCAGCACACGTTAGCGCGGCGGTGCACAGCAACACGCCCCCCAGCAGAACCCGTCGATTTGTGCGGCTCGCCACCGATTCCGTGCCTCCGAGCAGCCCTCTTAACGCAATAGAACCACAGGGTTAATCGCCTCTTAATGACAGAAGCGCGAAAATCGCCGACTGTGACCGCCGTGCGACGCTCCCTTGCACGGATGGCTCATTCCTCGTATGTACGGAATGCTGACGGCCGATATTTCAGGTTGTGTCGCATTCAGCCTCCCGGCGCTGCGCCGGAACTCCCAAGATTTGGGAATTCCAGCGTTTTCCGCTTCCCTCTAAGACCAGCGCGGTGCGCGGCAGCGAGGTGGAGCGGGTCAGGCACCGGCGGTGGACGGTCTCGGGTTACCACTCATGTTACCGAGACGGTTCTGACAGCGGCGTAACCCATTACCCGGTCCCTTGATCCCAAGGGAGCGGTTCGTGATCTCAAGGTGAGCGCGCTCGCGCCGTGCCTGGCCAACAGCAACTGATTGAAGGGCGGCCTCGCCGCCCAATGTTTCATACGGGCCGACGCTTGATGCGCCAGACTGTGCCGACGAAATCTGAAGGACCATTCGCGACGCTGCGGAGTGACAATCCCGCGCGTCGCAATGGTCCTGAAGCTTCCGGTTCGGCAAGGCGCGAGAGACGGCGTTTCGGCCTTCCCCTCACCCCCGAATCAGGTGGACCGTCGCGTCACCCGGCGGCGCGATACGCGCCCACGGTTTATCGCGCCCGCCGCCGCCAAGAGTTAAGACATGCCCAACAAGATGTTGATCGATGCCACCCACCCGGAAGAGACCCGGGTCGTCGTGGTCCGCGGCAATCGCGTCGAAGAGTTTGATTTCGAGACCGCGCAACGCAAGCAACTGCGCGGGAACATCTACCTCGCCAAGGTTACAAGGGTCGAACCCTCGCTCCAGGCCGCCTTCGTCGAATATGGCGGCAATCGCCACGGCTTCCTCGCCTTCAGCGAAATCCATCCCGACTACTATCAGATCCCGGTCGCCGACCGGCAGGCGCTGATCGAGGCCGAGGAACAGGCCCATCGCGAGGCCGAGGAAGAGACCGAGAACCGTTCGCACGGCCGCCGCCGTTCGCGCCACCGCAACGCCCGCCGCCGCGGTCATGGCGAGCGCGTGCGCAGCGACATCGTCGAAGGGCTCGATGCCGGCGCCGATCCCGCAGCCCAGCCCTTGGAGGGCGAGGCCCCGCACACCGAAGGCGCGCCGCACGAGGGCGAGCATCTGCACGCCGATGCGGAGCACCACGGCGAGCACGAAAGCCACGATCACCACGACCACGATCAGGGCGAACATGCTCATGGCGAGCATGATCACGACGATTATCATGCCCATGATGACGAGCACGCCCGTGATCACGATCACCGGCACGATCATCACGAGCACGATCATCACGACCATGATCATGCCGACGAGACGCCAGCGCCCGTCGCGGCCGTCGGCGCCGAGCCCGTGGTCTCCACCGAGGCCGTTGCCGAGCCGCAGGATGCCCAAACCTTCGAAGCTCACGTTCCCCAAGCGCATGCGGAAGCTCTGGCTGAGGCCGTGACATCGGCCGCTGAGCCGGCCGACGCGGTGTACGCCGCCGGCGAGGATACCGAGACGTCCGCCGACGCTGCGGAAGCAACCGGCGAAGACGACGAGGATGAGGACGAGGACGGCGAGGAAGCCGAAGAGGAAGTCGTCGAATCCGTCGGCGGCGACGACGTGCTGGAGGAAGTGCCGGAGCGCACCTTCCGTCCGCGCCGCCAGTACAAGATCCAGGAAGTCATCAAGCGCCGCCAGGTGATGCTGGTGCAGGTGGTCAAGGAAGAACGCGGCAACAAGGGCGCGGCGCTGACGACCTATCTCTCACTCGCCGGCCGCTATGCCGTCCTGATGCCGAATACGGCGCGCGGCGGCGGCATCAGCCGCAAGATCACCAGCGCGCAGGATCGTTCGCGCCTGAAGGAAGTGGTGCAGGATCTCGACGTGCCCGAGGGCATGGGCATCATCCTGCGCACGGCAGGCGCCTCCCGCACCAAGCCCGAGATCAAGCGCGACTTCGAATATCTGATCCGGATGTGGGAAACGGTACGCGACCTCACGCTGAAGTCGCAGGCCCCCACCCTCGTCTATGAAGAAGGCTCGCTGATCAAGCGCTCGCTGCGCGACCTCTACAACAAGGAGATCGACGAGATCCAGGTGGCCGGCGAATCCGGCTACCGCGAAGCGCGCGATTTCATGAAGATGCTGATGCCCGCCAATGTCAGCGCGGTGAAGCAATATCGCGACGGCCAGCCATTGTTCTCGCGCATGGGCGTCGAGAGCCAGCTCGACGCGATGTTCTCGCCCACCGTGCAGCTGCGCTCCGGCGGCTACATCGTGATCAACCAGACGGAGGCGCTGGTCTCGATCGACGTCAATTCCGGACGATCGACCCGCGAGCACCATATCGAGGACACCGCGCTCAAGACCAATCTGGAAGCGGCCGAAGAGGTCGCCCGCCAGCTGCGCTTGCGCGACCTCGCCGGCCTGATCGTCATCGACTTCATCGACATGGACGAGAAGCGCAACAACCGCGCGGTCGAGCGCAAGCTGTCCGATTGCCTCAGGCAGGATCGCGCGCGCATCCAGGTCGGCCGCATCTCGCATTTCGGCCTGCTCGAGATGTCGCGCCAGCGCATCCGCGCCAGCGTGCTGGAGAGCTCGACCGATCCGTGCCCGCATTGCGGCGGCACCGGCCATGTCCGCTCGGTGTCTTCGGTGGCGCTGCAGCTGCTGCGCGGCCTCGAAGAGATCCTGATGAAGGGCGCGACCCACAATCTCGTGGTCCGCACCCGCACCGACGTCGCGCTCTACGTGCTGAACCACAAGCGCGGCCATCTGCGCGACCTCGAGAACAGCTTCAAGGTCACGCTGTCGGTCATCGCCGATCCCACCGTCAGCGGACCGCAGGCATATGTGATCGACCGCGGCGACCAGGTGCATACGCTCGAAGCCGCCAAGGCGCTGCTCGCGGCGCAAGTGGCTGCGAGCCCGCCGCCGCAGGCCGAAGAAGCCTATGACGACGAAGATGGCTTTGACCTGGAGACTGAATCCGAGGTCGAGACCGACGAGACCGAAGGTCTTGCTGACGAGCAGGCTGCCGGCGAGGCAGCCTCCGAGCAGGACAGCCAGCGCCGCAAGCGCCGTCGCCGCAGGCGCGGCCGCGGTGGCCAGCGCGAGGGTGAGTTGCGCGAGGATACCGCCCCCACGCTTCCCGAAGCGGCCGTGATGGCCGGTGAAGGTGAAGACGATACCGAGTCCGAGCAGGACGGCGAGGAAGGCGAGGAACAGGCAGCCCGTGGCGAGCAGCAGGGCAGCGCCGACCGCAGGCGTCGGCGTGGTCGCCGCGGCGGACGCCGTCGTCGCGGTGGCGGCGAGGAAGGTCTCGCCGGTTCCATCAGCGACGAGCTCGGCACCAATCCGCCGTCGGAAGCTACCGACGCGGTTGCCGATTTCGACGGCTTCGGCAACGAGGCTGCGCCCTCGATTGCGCAGGCCGAGCACACCGAGGTCGAGCACACCACCGAGCCGCAGATCGTGCAGCCCGAGGCGCCGGCCCAGCCGGAGCCGGCAGCTGCTGCCGCTGCGGCAGAAGAGCCTGCCGACGATAAGGCCACGCGCCGCCGTTCGACGGTGCGGGAAAAAGTGAGCCTCGTGTCGAGCAGTCAGAGCGAGCCGACAGCGCCGGTTACGCAGGCGGCCGAGCCTATCGCTCCGCCGGCACCTGAGCCCGCGCCGGAGGCCGCGAGCGAAACCCCGGCGGCCCCGCGCCGCGCCGGCTGGTGGTCGCGCCGCTTCGGCGGCGGCGAATAAGAGGGACATCCAGATGAAACCGCCCGGCCAAACCGGGCGGTTTTTGGTTGGCGAGGTCAGTTTCGATGCGACGTGCAATAATTCTTGGCGGCGGCATGGTCGGTGTGAGCGCGGCGCTGCACCTGCAGCAGCGCGGCTGGTCCATCACGCTCGTCGACCGCAGGGAGCCGGGTCGCGAGACCAGCTACGGCAATGCCGGGATGATCCAGGCGGAAGCGGTACGCCCCTATCCCATGCCGCGCGACTTCGCTTCGCTCTTGAAGATCGCGACCGGCCGCACCAACGACGTGCGCTACAGCCTCTCCTCCCTCCATCTCCACGTCGAGCCCCTGCTCCGCTACTGGTGGCATTCGGCGCCGAAGCGGCATCGCGAGGCGATCGAGGCGTGGGCACGGCTGATCGCCTACGCAACGGCCGAGCACGACATCCTGATCCGAAAGGCCCATGCCGATAATCTCATCCGCCGTGCCGGCTACCGAGCGTTGTTTCGCGACGCCGCTTCATTGGATCTCTCGATCAAGGCCGCGGAAGAGGATCAGCGCGAATTCGGCGTGAACTTTCGCGTGCTGTCGGGCAGCGAGCTTGCCAAGGCCGAACCGATCCTGCGCGACGATCTCCCAGGCGCGATCCACTGGCTCGACACCTGGACCGTGTCAGATCCCGGCGCACTGGTCACGGCCTATGCCGAGTTGTTCGAGCGCCTCGGCGGCACGATCGTGCTCGGTGATGCGCAGTCGTTGCAACAGACCGCGACCGGCTGGTCGGTCGACACCGACAACGGACGCCTCGATGCTCCCGACGCCGTCGTGACGCTCGGGCCGTGGTCGCCCGACCTCCTCCACAAATTCGGCTATCGCATCCCGCTGGTGCGCAAGCGCGGCTACCACATGCATTACAGCGGCGGCGCTTCGCTCGACCTGCCGCTGATCGACAAGACCGGCGGCTATGCCATGGGTCCGATGGCCAAGGGAATTCGCATCACCACGGGAGCGGAGCTGACGGGGCCGGATGCGTTGGCAACACCGGTGCAGCTCGCCAGCGCCGAAGCCTCGGCGCGCGAGCTGATCGACCTCGGCAAGCGGGTCGAGCCGGATCCGTGGTTCGGCACTCGGCCCTGCACGCCCGACATGCTCCCGGTGCTCGGCCGCGCCCCGCGCCACCCCGGCCTCTGGATGAACTTCGGCCATGGTCATCAGGGCTTTACGCTGGGACCCGCCACCGGACGCCTGCTCGCCGAGATCATGAGCGGCGAGACGCCGGCGGTCGATCCCACGCCATACCGGCCTGAGCGGTTTTAACTCCCTGCTTTCGCGGCGAGGACTGCGAGCGCGGCCGACAGGCGCATCAGCGGGTCGTCCCATTCGCGCGGCCTGCGCTGGCGGAACAGCCGCATGGTCGGATACCAGGGAGTGTCCTCGCGATCGCGCAGCCAGCGCCAGTCGAGCGCGTAAGGCGTGAGCATCCACACCGGACGGCCGAGCGCGCCGGCAAGATGCGCGACCGACGTGTCGACGGCGATGACGAGATCAAGCGACGCCACGGCGGCCGCAGTATCGGCGAAATCGCCGAGGGCGGGGGCAAGATCGACGATATCGCGGTTGAGAGCCGCGAGGACCGGACCATCGTCGGGGCGCGGCTCCTTTTGCAGACTGTAGAGCTGCACGCCCGGCATCACCAGGCGCGGCAGCACGGCCTCGGCCGACAGCGAGCGCTGCCGGTCGCCCTTGTGCCTGATATTCCCGGCCCAGGCCACGCCGACCTTCAGGGCCGTCACGTCGGCGAGCGCAGCCCGCCAGCGCAGAAGTCTTGCGGGATCGGCATGCAGATACGGAACGTCGGCCGGAATGGTGTCGAGCGTGGTGCCGAACACGCGCGGCAGGCTCATCAGCGGCAGTTGCAGGTCGAACGGCGGCAGCGGCTCGCCGCGCGGGATCACGGTCACATCGGGCAGCGTTCGCAGCAGGGAGGCGAGTGCGGGCTGCACCTGGAGGACGATATTTCCGCCCCTCGCCGTCACCATAGGCAGATAGCGCACGAAATGCAGGGCGTCGCCGAGCCCGTATTCGGCAAACAGCAGCAATGTGCGACCATCGAGCGGCTCCCCGTGCCATTCCGGCTCGCTGAATGTGGGGTCACCGTCCGAGAGCGACCTGGATCTGCGCCGCCACCGATACGCTTCGAAGCCATTGGCGAAGTCACCGTTCATCAGCAGGAAGTGTGCGTGATTGTACTGGGCGAGCGGCTGCTCGGGATCGAGCGCAACCGCATGGCGCGAGACCGCGAGCGCCTCGTCGATCTCTCCGGCATTGCGCAGCGCCACCGCCAGATTGGCGTGGCCCTTGGCATAGCCGGGATCGGCGGCAACTGCGCAGCGATGGGCGGCAACCGCGTCCGCGACGCGCTCCTGTTTTTCGAAGATGATGCCGAGATTGGTATAGGCCGGCGCGTGATCGGGCTTGAGCAGCAGAGCGTGCCCACAGGATGCGATCGCGTCGTCGAGCGCGCCGAGTTCGGAGTAGCAGGCGCCGAGATTGGTTGCGATCACATGGTCTGCCGGATCGAGCGCAAACGTTCGTCTGTAGACCTCGGCGGCCTCGCGCAGCTGACCATCCTCGTGCAGGAGGAGGCCGAGCAGGCGCAGCGCCGCGATGTTGTCCGGCCCAAGCGCGACGGCGCGGCGGTACTGCTCGATGGCGTCTCCGAGCAATCCCTGCCGATAGAGCGCCGCGCCAAGACTGCAGAGCAGCCCCGGATCATCCGGATCGGCGTCAAGGGCGCGACGATAGGCGGCTGCGGCCTCGCCCGGCCTGTCCTGGCCCGAAAGGACGTCGCCGAGATTGAGCCAGGCGCCGCGATAAGCGGGCTCGCGCGCAATCAGCGCGCGATAGGCCTCTTCCGCTTCGGCCAGCCGTCCCTGCTCGGCCAGCGCGACGCCAAGGTTGAAACACGCCCGCGTCAGATGCGCATCGAGCACAATCGCACGGCGATAGGCGACCTCGGCCTCGCCGAAACGCGCGAGCTCGCCGAGCGCCACGCCAAGCTTATTGTGAAGGCCGGCGTCGTCCGGGCGCCGGCGGAGCGCCCGCTCGAACGCGGCCACAGCGCCCTCATGCTCGCCCTTCACCGCCAGCGCATCGCCCAGCGTGACCAGCGCCGGCGCGTGGTCGGGATCGATGTCGAAGAGGCGGCCGAGCAGCGCGACGCCGTCGGCGGCACGATCCGTGACGAAGGCGGCGACGGCGGCCAGATGCAGCGCCGGGACGTGATCCGGCTCGGCCCTCAGGACCTCCGCGCACAAGGCATCCGCCTGCTCCGGCCGGCCCGCCGCAAAATGCTTCGCCGCCTGCACCACGATCGGATTCGCAGCCGCATTGCCCACGATAGCCCCACCCTTCCGAGATCCGAGATGCAGGTTAAACGCGCGAGGTCGAAAATTCCGTCAGTCCGCGCGCACGGCGCAATATCGAAATCGCCGGAGCAAGCGCCAAAGGAAAAGGGCTGATCGAGGATATCGACCAGCCCTGTTAGTTCGAGACCTGACGGCGCATTGCGCCGCCGCAGGCGATCGCCGGATCAGTCCGTCGTGATCGCCGTCTCCATGTCGGTCGGATCGATCTGCTTGGCGAGGTTGGCGTTGAGCTTGTCGCGGTCGAGCTCGCCTTCCCACCATGCCACGATCACGCAGGCGACGCCGTTGCCGCACAGATTGGTCAGCGCGCGGCACTCGCTCATGAACTTGTCGATGCCGAGCACGATCGCCATGCCCGGCACGAGGCGTGGATCGACCACGGCGAGCGTCGCGGCCAGCGTGATGAATCCTGCGCCGGTGATGCCGGAGGCGCCCTTCGAGGTCAGCATCGTCACGACCAGGATCGTGAGTTGCTGGCCGAAGGAAAGATCGACGCCGAGCGCCTGCGCGATGAACAGGGTCGCCAGCGTCATGTAGATGTTGGTGCCGTCGAGGTTGAAGGAGTAACCCGTGGGCACCACGAGGCCGACCACCGACTTGGAGCAGCCGAGCCGCTCCAGCTTCTCCATGAGGGACGGCAGCGCGCTTTCCGACGACGAGGTGCCGAGCACGATCAGCAGCTCGTCCTTGATGTAGGCCAGGAACTTGAAGATCGAGAACCCGGCGGTGCGCGCGATGAGGCCGAGCACGACGAACACGAACAGCGCCGCGGTGACATAGAACGTGGCGATCAGACCGACCAGGTTGAGGATGGCGCCGGTGCCGAACTTGCCGATCGTATAGGCCATCGCGCCGAACGCACCGATCGGCGCCGCGCGCATCACGATCGAGATGACACCGAACACCGCGTGCGCGGCATCGTCGATGAAGCTGCGAATCGTATGGCCGCGCTCGCCGAGGCTCATCAAAGCAAAGCCGAATAGCACCGCGAACAGCAGCACCTGCAGAATTTCGCCTTGCGCGAAGGCGCCGACCACCGTGTCGGGAATGATGTGCAGCACGAAGTCGACGGACCTCTGGCCGGCGGCCTGCTTGGCGTAGCTTGCAACGGCCGCCTCGTTCGCCGCCGCATTGCCGAAGCCGGAGCCCGGCCTGACGAGATTGCCGACGATGAGACCGATCACCAGCGCGAAGGTCGAGACCACCTCGAAATAGACCAGCGCCTTGACGCCGATGCGGCCGACCTTCTTGGCGTCCTGAATGTGGGCGATGCCGGAGACGACGGTGCAGAAGATGATCGGGGCGATCACCATCTTGATCAACTTGATGAAGCCGTCGCCGAGCGCCTTGATCCATTCGTTGGTGGCGACCTGCGGCCACAGCCAGCCGAGAATGGCACCGAGCACGATCGCGATCAGCACCTGGACGTAGAGGACTTTGTACCACGGCTTGGCGACGGGCGGCGCGACCGGCGCTCCCGCCATCGTTGTCGTCGTCATGGCGTCACTCCCCTCAAAACACTGGGCCAGCCGAGATCAATTTGGCCGGCCCTGTCAATCGGAACTGCTCGCTGCTGAGCGCTTTACCGGCGGCGCGCAACAATCCGGCGTGCCGCGGGCATCAGGGTCGCGCCGAGCGCATTCTTGACCAGTGAGGCCGCAATGAACGGTACGATGCCGACCTGCCAGGCCTTGGCGGCACCGAGGCCGAGTCCGAACGCCAGCCAGCCGAACCCGGCAGCCAGAATGACGATGTGGCCAACAGCCATCGCCGCAAACAGCAGCATCACGCTGCGATCCCAGCCGCGCTCGGCGAGCCAGCCGGTCACGAAGGCAGCCAGCACGAAACCGAACAGATAGCCCGCGGTCGGGCCGACCAGCGGAGCAATCCCCCCCACGGGACCGGCGAACACCGGCAGCCCGATCGCGCCCTCGGCGAGGTAGGCAATCATGGTTGCGCTGCCAAGCCGCCAGCCATAGGCGGCGCCGATCATCAGCACCACCAGCGTCTGCAGCGTCATCGGCACATAGGGCAGCGGCAGGTTCACCTTGGCCGACAGCGCCATCAGCGCGGTGCCGAGCGCAATCAGCACGACGGCACGCAGCGCGCCGACGGCTTCGCCCGGCCGGGTCGGCCACATCAAAGCGGCGAGAGAGGAATGTGGCGCAGCGACGGACGGGACGGAACGGTCTGACAAGTTGAACTCCGGAAGGCTGAAGAAAACTGGCGCAGTTATTTAAGCCACTCAGCAATCCGGTCAACTGCCTCTCGCATCTCATCGAGCGAGCGGGCATAGGAAAACCGTATGAATGAACGACCATGGATGGGATCGAAATCGACGCCGGGCGTTGCCGCCACGCGCGCCTGCTCCAGCATTTGCTTGGCGAACTCGAAACTGTCCGAGGTGAAATCCGAGACGTCGGCGTAGAGATAGAAGGCGCCGTCGGCGGGCAGGAATCTCGTCAGTCCGGCCTTGGGCAATCCATCGATCAGGATACGCCGGTTTTCCTGATAGCCGTGCTTGATCTCCTCCATCTCGGCCGCGCCGTCGAAGGCAGCCTCCGCCGCGATCTGCGACAGCGACGGCACCGAGATCAAGAGGTTCTGCTGGAGCCGCTCGATCGGCCGCACCATGATCTCTGGTACGACCATCCAGCCGACGCGCCAGCCCGTCATGCAAAAATACTTCGAGAACGAGTTGATCACGAGTGCGTGCTCGGACAGCGCCGCCGCCGTCACGGCTGGAAACGCGTAATCGAGCCCGTGATAGATCTCATCCGAGATGAAGCGGATGCCAGCGTCTTCCGCGGCCGCGATGAGGCCGGCGAGCGCCTCGCGGGACATCATCGTGCCCGTCGGATTGGCGGGACTGCCGACCAGCACGCCCTTCAGCGGCGCCTTGCGATGGGCGGCGAGCAGCGCCTCACCGGTGAGCGCGTGGCGTGTCTCGTCCGTGGTTTCGATCAGCACCGGCTCGCAGCCGAGCGCGGTGAGGATATGACGGTACGGTGGATAGCCCGGCACGGTGACGGCGACGCGATCGCCGGGCTCGAACATCGACAGGAAAGCCAGGATGAAGCCGCCGGAGGAGCCTGTGGTCACCACGATCCGCTCGGAGCTGACGTCGCAGCCATAGGTGTCGCGATAATGGCGCGCGATGCGCTCGCGCAGACTGGGGATACCAAGCGCGGAGGTATAATCGATCCGTCCGGCCTCCAGCGCCGCATGGGCGGCGGCGATCGCGGTCCTGGGCGCACCGGCCGCGGGCTGGCCGACCTCCATATGGATGACATGGCCACCGGCGGCCTCGATTCGGGCCGCCGCCGCCATGACGTCCATCACCATGAACGGGGGAACTTCGCTGCGGCGGGAGGGCTCGAGCCACTGCCCCAACCGGTTCCTCAATGTCGCATCGTGCATCGATTTCTGCTATTCGCTGGCGGACCGGATCCGTCCGGTCCGGAAAACAGGGCGCTTGCGCCCCAGACTGGCCGCATTGTACGGCTCATAAAGGGCGCGGCTCACAAGGGGCATATCGCGTATCCGGTCCGCCGCCAATCGCCAAAACCAATCACGAAACTGCCTGACCAAGACCGTTTGACCCAGACCGCTCGATGTTGCTCCAGATCGCATTGCGCCAGAAGTCTTCCGCTCTCACCGCCCTCGTCACGGCCGCGGCGATCGCGCTGACGCCGTTCTCGGCCGCGCGGGCACAGGCCAAGGGGCCGCCGGTCCTGCGCGACACCGAGACCGAGCAGCTGCTGCGCGAATACACCCGCCCGATCCTGCGCGTCGCGGGTCTGGAGAAGCAGAACATCCAGATGGTGATCATCAACGACGGCTCGTTCAACGCGTTCGTCGCGGACGGCCGCCGCATCTTCGTCAATTGGGGCGCGATCCTGCAGTCGGAGACGCCGAACCAGATCATCGGCGTGCTCGCGCACGAGACCGGACATCTGGCCGGCGGTCATCTGTCCAAGCTGCGCGAGCAGCTCGCCACGGCCCAGACCCAGATGATCATCGCGATGCTGCTCGGCGCCGGCGCAATCGCCGCCGGCAGCGCCCGCGGCTCGAGCGGCGGCAACAACGGGCTGGCCAATGCCGGCGCGGCAGCGATCGCCGCTCCGCAGGAGATGATCCGCCGTACGCTGTTATCCTACCAGCGACAGCAGGAGGAGAACGCCGACCGCGCCGGCGTGAAATTCCTGACCGCGACCCAGCAATCGCCGAAAGGCATGTACGAGACCTTCAAGCGCTTCACCAGCGAGAGCCTGTTCGCTGCGCGCGGCGCCGATCCCTATCTCCAGTCGCATCCGATGCCGGCCGAGCGCGTCGCCGCACTCCAGGAATTCGCAAGCTCCAGCCCATACTGGAACAAAAAGGACGATCCCACGCTTCAGCTCCGGCACGACATGGTCCGTGCCAAGATATCCGCCTTCATGGAGCGGCCGGAGACGGTGTACCGCCGCTATCCCCAGACCAACGACAGCTTGCCGGCGCGCTATGCCCGCGCCATCAGCACCTATCTGCACGGGGATTTGCGCAGCGCGCTCACTCAGATCGACGCGCTGATCCAGGTTCAGCCGAACAACCCCTACTTCTACGAGGTGCGCGGCCAGGCGCTTTTGGAGAGCGGCAAGCCCGCCGAGGCGATCCCTGCCCTGCGCAAAGCCGTCGCCCTCTCGAACAACGCGCCCCTCATCGAGATGTTACTTGGACAGGCTCTGGTTGGAACCGAAAATAAAGCCTACACGGACGATGCTGTTCGGATTCTCCGCGCTGCCGTGGCCCGAGAGCCCGAGGCGGCGCTCGGCTATACCCAGCTCGCGATGGCCTACGGCCGGAAGGGAGACTATGCCGAGGCAGATCTCGCCTCGGCCCAGGCCGCTTACTTGCGCGGCGACAACAAGACCGCCCGCGAGCTTGCAACGCGCGCGAAAACCCGTTTCGCCATCGGCACGCCCGGATGGGTCAAGGCCGACGACATCGTAGCGGCGAAGCCGCCGCGCAACTGACGCAACTCGAACGACGCCCGATACCACGACGTCACGACACCGAGCTTAAGTCCGCCGGGACGTTCATCGAAACCTGCTTTGGATAAGAGGATTTACCTATGCCTTCGCTGCGCCTGCTTGCTCCTGCATTGTTCGCACTCGCCATGTTCGGCGCAACCGTGCCCGCATCGGCCGACAGCTTCTCCGATGCCCAGCGCACCGACATCGAGGCCATCATCAAGAAGTACCTCGTCAGCCATCCCGAGGTGCTCGAGGAGGCCATGGCCGAGCTCAGCAAGCGCCAGGCCGCGGCCGAAACGCAGAAGCACGAAGCCAGCATCGCGCAGAACGCCGATGCGATCTTCAACTCGCCGCGCCAGGTCGTGCTCGGCAACAAGGACGGCGACGTCACCTTCGTCGAGTTCTTCGACTACAATTGCGGCTACTGCAAGCGCGCGATGGACGACATGCTCACCCTCATGAAGAGCGATCCGAAGCTGAAGGTCGTGCTGAAGGAGTTTCCGGTGCTGAGCCAGGGTTCGGTCGAGGCGGCCCAGGTCGCAGTCGCGGTGCGCATGCAGGATCCCTCAGGCAAGAAATATCTCGACTTCCACCAGAGACTGCTCGGCGGCCGGGGCGCAGCCGACAAGGCGCGCGCGATTCAGGCGGCGAAGGAAGCCGGCCTCGACACTGCTCGAATTGAGAAGGACATCGCCAGCCCCGAGGTGCGCGCCACCATCGAGGAAAATTTCAAGCTTGCCGAAGCGATGGGCATGAACGGCACGCCGAGCTATGTGATCGGCAAGCAGATCGTGATCGGCGCCGTCGGCGTCGAAGGGCTCAAGGAAAAGATCGGCATCGCCCGCTGCGGCAAGGCAACCTGCTAGAGGCGACTTGCTGATCGCGCCTTTCTCAACTCGTACATGCAAGCAAAAGGGCCGGCTGAAGAGCCGGCCTTTTTCGCGGGCCTAACGTTGTCGTCTCGTGCAAAGTCATTCATCTGGCGTTCAACAAACAAATGCCGCGGAACAGACGAAGTTCCGGAACAACTCAAATCTCCTTTCGTTGTCGGCGCGGGCAATGACGCAAGAAACACGTGAGGAGAATTTCGATGTTGAACCGCTTTATGATCTCGGTTGCCGCAGTCGCACTCGTCGCGGGGACCGGTCTGGCAAACGCACAGGGCACAATGGGCCGCGACAGCGGTGGCGGCGCCGGTGGCTCGCAGCAGATGCAGCACTCGCAGCCCTCCGGCGGCGCCGCAGAGCGCGGCGGCTCGATGGGTCGCGATTCCATGAGCCACGACAAGGGTACCGTCGGCCAGGCTGGCGGCTCCAGCACGATGAAGTCCGATCGCGCGTCCGAAGACAAGTCCGGCGCGATGAACAAGAACGCGGTCGAGGACAAGGCTGGCGCCACCAAGGGCCAGCGCACCGACGAACGCGCGCAGGATCAAATGGACAAGTCCCGGCAGGACAAGTCCAAGAGCATCAGCCAGGACACCAGCAAGTCCGGCAGCAGGGACCAGAAGGACATGAAGGCTGAGGGCAGCAAGAGCGGCTCCTCGACCAACAACGCCGAGAACCGGCCGGGCACCGGCACCAGCACGACCCAGAACGCGCAGGGCCAGAGCTCGACCACGGTCGGCCAGGCCGGTGCCGCTGCAAAGCTTTCGACCGAGCAGCGGACGCAGATCACGTCGGTGATCCGCGAGCAGCGCGTCGCTCCGGTGACGAACGTGAACTTCTCGATCGCGGTCGGCACCCGCATCCCGCGGGAGGGCATTACGCTGCACGCCCTGCCGTCGCGGGTCGTGACCATTTATCCGGAGTGGCGGACCTACAGGTACGTCCTGGTGCGCGATGAGATCGTGATCATCGATCCGGACACCTACGAGATCGTGGCGGTCCTGAACGTCTAAGGCAGGACACCGGCGACCTCGGGGCGGGCAGCGATGCCCGCCCCTTTGCATTCGGCCCGCAGCCATGCTTCGGACTGGTTAACAAGCAATTTCCGTAGTTTCCGCACAGGTTTTTGCACACTGGGTGAGGTGCCTGAACCCGCCCCTGAGGCCCTTCAAGGCTTCCCCTCACGCGCTTTGTTACCTATAACCCCGCCACGCCGAAGCACCTCTTCCGGGATTGGAATGGCCGAACCTGCAACCGATACGATCCTCGTCCTGAACGGGCCGAACCTCAACATGCTGGGGACACGCGAGCCCGAAAAGTACGGTCATGCGACGCTGGCCGACGTCGAGGCGCTGTGCCGGGAGACAGCGGCGACCTTCGGCCTGAAGGCCGACTGCCGGCAGTCCAACCGCGAAGGCGAGCTGATCGACTTCATCCACGAGGCGCACCGGCGCAAGATGAAGGGCATCGTCATCAATGCCGGCGGCTATTCCCACACCTCCATCGCGCTGCACGACGCACTGCTCGCGGTGCAGATCCCGACGGTCGAGGTGCACGTGACCAACATCCACGCCCGCGAGAGTTTTCGTCACCATTCCTACACCGCACGCGCGGCCTTCGCCTCGCTCTGCGGTTTCGGCATCGAGGGCTACCGCCTCGCCATTCAGGGCCTTGCCGCCAAGCTCGGCATCAAGCCCAACGCCTGACGCCCCCTTCCAACAGAACATTCGGATCAAACAACATGGCGCGCCAGCCAGACGACAAAGCAGCCGCAAAATTTTCCAGCGAGGATTCCGCGCTCATCCGCGAGCTTGCCTTGCTGCTCGATGAGACCAGCCTTACCGAGATCGAGATCGAGCGGGCGGGGCTGCGCCTGCGCGTCGCCCGCAACATCAGCGTGGCCGCGACCATGCCGATGCCGGTGACGGCCGGTCCTGCCGCCGTGGCGGCGGGAAGCGCCGCCGCGCCCGCCACTGCCGCGGCCGATCTGTCGAAGCATCCCGGCGCCGTGACCTCTCCAATGGTCGGCACCGCCTATTGGGCGCCGGAGCCGGGCGCAAAGCCGTTCATCGAGGTCGGCACCAAGGTCGCGGTCGGCCAGACGCTGCTGATCATCGAGGCCATGAAGACGATGAACCAGATCCCCTCGCCGCGCGCCGGCACGGTGACGCAGATCCTGGTCGAGGACGGCCAGCCGGTCGAGTACGGCGAGCCGCTCGTCATCATTGAGTGAGGGAGTGGCGAATAGCGAGTAGCGAATAGCTGCTCCTGCCTATTCGCCATTCGCTATTCCCCATTCGCCCCCGAGGCACCATGTTCGACAAGATCCTCATAGCCAATCGCGGCGAGATCGCCCTTCGCATCCTCAGGGCCTGCAAGGAGCTCGGGATCGCGACCGTCGCCGTGCACTCCACGGCCGACGCCGATGCCATGCATGTGCGGCTGTCGGATGAGAGCGTCTGCATCGGGCCGCCCTCGTCCAAGGACAGCTATCTCAACGTGCCCGCGCTGCTCGCGGCCTGCGAGATCACGGGCGCCGACGCCGTGCATCCCGGTTACGGCTTCCTCTCCGAGAACGCGCGTTTTGCGGAAATTCTCGCCGAGCACAATCTGCATTTCATCGGCCCGAAGGCCGAGCACATCCGCCTGATGGGCGACAAGATCGAAGCCAAGAAGACGGCGAAGCGCCTCGGCATTCCCGTGGTGCCCGGCTCCGACGGCGCGGTCGGTCCCGATGACGACGCGATGGCGATCGCCAAGGCGATCGGCTTCCCGGTGCTGGTGAAGGCAGCGGCAGGCGGCGGCGGCCGCGGCATGAAAGTCGCGCACAGCGAGGCCGACCTCCTGCTGGCGCTGTCGACCGCGGCCAACGAGGCCAGGTCCGCCTTTGGCGATGCGTCCGTCTATCTGGAAAAATACCTCCAGAAGCCGCGCCATATCGAGATCCAGATCCTCGGCGACGGCCGCGGCGGCGCCATCCATCTCGGCGAGCGCGACTGCTCGCTGCAGCGCCGTCATCAGAAGGTCTGGGAGGAAGGCCCCTCGCCCGTGCTGTCCGCCGCGGCGCGGGCCAAGATCGGCGAGACCTGCGCGAAAGCGATGCGCGAGATGAAATATCTCGGCGTCGGCACCATCGAGTTCCTGTACGAGGACGGCGAGTTCTACTTCATCGAGATGAACACCCGCATCCAGGTCGAGCATCCCGTCACCGAGAGCATCACCGACATCGACCTCGTGCTGGAGCAGATCCGCATCGCCGCCGGCGGCGACCTGCCTGCCAAGCAGAACGAAATCCAGGTCATCGGCCACGCGATCGAGTGCCGCATCAACGCCGAGAATCCGCAGACCTTCCGCCCCTCGCCCGGCCGGATCCTGCAATATCATCCGCCCGGCGGCCTCGGCGTCCGGATCGATTCCGCCGTCTATCAGGGCTACACGATCCCGCCCTATTACGATTCGCTCGTCGGCAAGCTGATCGTGCACGGCAAGACCCGCGCAGAATGCCTGATGCGGCTGCGCCGGGCGCTGGATGAGATGGTGGTCGAAGGCATCGAGACCACGCTGCCGCTGTTCCGTGCACTGGTGCGCGAAGACGACATCATCAACGGCGACTACCACATCCACTGGCTGGAGCAGTACCTCGCCGGCAAGCCGGAACCTGCAGCGAGATAATCTTCCGCCCCTTCTGGAACCCTTTGGCCCCGATCGCGTTCTGGACGGCGGGCATAGTTCCAAGGGGGCGTTTTGAACTCCACTGAACATCGACAGGTGAACCGTCGTGACGGCTGAAGGCCAGCGACGGCGCGCATTCTGGCAAATCCTGCTGTTCGCGGCGGGGCTTTTGGTGCTGACCGTGATCAGTGCCGGCTCCGTCTACCTCGTCAACAAGGCGCGGGAGGACAGCAAATGGGTGGTTCACACCATCGAGGTGGAGAACCAGATCAACACCCTGTTGCTGGAGATCCGGCGCGCAGAAAGCGGCGCCCGCGGCTTCCTGCTGACGCAGGGAGAGAACTTCAGGATCGACCACGAAAAGGCCGTGGCGGCAATCATCCCCGCCCTCGACAAGCTGACGCGCCTGAGCGGCGACAATCCAGGTCAACGCGAGCACGTCGAAAAACTGAGCGCGGCGATCGAGCTCCGCCTCGGCCAGTTCGCGCAGGAAATGGTCTTCATCCAGCAAGGCCAGCCGGACAGGGCCACGGCACTGGTGCGTGAGGCCGCGGCCCAGGACACCACGGAGAGGATCACCACCATCGCGAACGCGATGATCGAGGAAGAGGTGCGCCTGTTCCGCGTCCGCACTGCCAACTCCGACCGCAGCCAGACCCTCGCCGCGTCGATGACCGGAATCGGCTCCGGCCTCGTGGTGGTGCTGGCGATGATCTCGATCTGGCTGGTGCGGCGCTCGGCCGGCGCCCGCGACGAGGCCGAATCGCGCCTGCGCGATGCCAACGTCAATTTGGAGGCCGTCGTCGACGAACGCACGGCAGACCTGCGCGAAGCCAACGACGAGATCCAGCGCTTTGCCTATATCGTCAGCCACGATCTGCGCTCGCCGCTCGTCAACATCATGGGCTTCACCAGCGAGCTCGAGGAGCTCGGCGGCGATATCTTCCGCCGCATCAGCAGTCTCGCTCACGTCCCTGCGGAGGGAGCGCCGCTGGCCCCCGCCGGGCCGGGCGAGATCGCGCTCGAAGGCGCCGACAAACAGCTCTCGGAGGATTTTTCCGAAGCGCTCGGCTTCATCAAGACGTCGATCGCCAAGATGGACCGGCTGATCTCGGCCATCCTCAACCTCACGCGCGAGGGCCGGCGCGAATTCCAGCCGGTGAAGATCGACACGCGCGAGCTGATCGAGGCCATCGTCTCGACGCTGGCGCACCAGGCGGCCGAGGCACAGGCCGAGATCCACATCGAGCCCCTGCCGAACCTCGTGAGCGACCGTCTCGCACTCGAGCAGATTTTCTCCAATCTGATCGACAACGCGATCAAATATCTCAAGCCCGGCGCGCCCGGCGAGATCAGAATCCGCGGGCGGACCAAGCTCGGCTACGCTATCTTCGAGATCAGCGACAACGGCCGCGGGATTGATCCGAAGGATCACCAGCGGATATTCGAGCTGTTCCGGCGCGCGGGAACCCAGGACAAGCCCGGCCAGGGCATCGGTCTTGCGCATGTCCGTGCACTTGTGCGTCGCCTCGGCGGCACCATGTCGGTATCATCGGAACTGAACGCTGGCAGCACCTTCACGATCACGCTGCCGATCGCCTGGAATGTGAGCAACCGGAACGCAGATCGATGACCCAGCCTGTCACCATCATCATGATCGAGGACGACGAGGGCCACGCCCGCCTGATCGAACGCAACATCCGCCGCTCGGGCGTCAACAACGAGATCGTCTCGTTTGCCAACGGCACCGATGCGATGAAGCACCTGTTCGGGGCCGACGGCTCCGGCCTCGTGCAGAAGGGCAACGCGCTCCTGATTCTGCTCGACCTCAACCTCCCCGACATGACCGGGATCGACATCCTGAGGCAGATCAAGGAGAACAAATATCTGAAGGCCTCGCCCGTGGTGGTGCTGACCACCACCGACGATTCCCAGGAAATCAAGCGCTGCTACGAGCTCGGCTGCAACGTCTACATCACCAAGCCCGTCAACTACGAGAATTTCGCCAATGCCATCCGGCAGCTCGGGCTGTTCTTCTCGGTCATCCAGGTCCCGCCCGCCGCCACATGAACCAGCGCACGCCGACACTGCTCTACATCGACGACGACGACGCGCTGGCGCGCCTGGTCGACCGCGGCCTGACGCGGCGCGGCTACAGGGTCGTTCATGCCGCGAGCGGCGAGGAAGGTCTCGAACGCATCCGCCGCGCGGGCGCCGAGGGCGGCATCGATGTCGTGGCGCTCGACCAGTACATGCCGGGCCTCGACGGGCTGGAGACGCTCGAGCAGATCATGGCGATCCCGGACGCGCCGCCAGTCGTATTCGTCACCGCCTCGCAGGATTCCAGCATCGCGGTCACCGCGCTGAAGGCGGGGGCGGCCGACTATCTGGTGAAGGACGTCCAGGGCGACTTCATCCCGCTCCTCCACGTCGCCGCCGAAGGCGCGCTGCGCCAGGCCGCGTTGCAGAGGGCGCGCGAGGAAGCTGAAGCCGAGATCCACGCCTCGCGCGACCGCTACGCGGCGCTCGCCGCCGAACGCGAGCTCCTGCTGCGCGAGGTCAACCACCGTGTCGGCAATTCGCTCCAGATCATCGCCTCGTTGCTGCACCTTCAGGCGAGCTCTGCCGCACAGAACGAGGTCAAGGCGGCACTGACCAACGCGATGGGCCGCGTCGCCGCGGTCGCGCAGGTGCACCGCCGCCTCTACACCTCGCAGGACCTCAAAAGCGTGGTCCTGAACCAGTATCTGGACTCACTGCTCGAGGATCTCCGCCGCTCGGCCGAAGGCAACCGGATGTCGCGCCTGACGCTGAAGGCCGAGCCGATCGAGATCGATCCGGACCGTGCGGTCGCCGTCGGCATCATCGTCAACGAGTTGGTGATGAACGCGGTGAAATACGCCTATCCCGACGGCGCCGGCCCGATCCATGTCGAGCTGATCTCGCAGGGCGACGATCTCCTGCTCTCGATCTCCGACGACGGCGTCGGCGACAACGCCAAGGCCGATCCACGCTCCACCGGCATGGGCCAGCGCATCGTCGCGGCCATGGCCTCCAAGCTCGACGCCTCGGTCGAGCGCGATCCCGCGCATTCCGGAACCCGGGTCCTGCTGAAGTTCGGCCGCATGCCCGCGGCCCCCGGCAAAACCAGCACCGCCGCCGCGAGCTGACCTCGCGCCCGGCGGCACCACCCATCGCAACCGCATTGCGATCCTGCTATGATGGCAAGCCATGACTTCGCGCGACTCCGCCCCCTCTGAAATCACGCCGGCCGTGCTGCTGCGCGCCTATGCCTGCGGCATCTTTCCGATGGCGGAAAGCGCCGACGATCCGACCCTGTTCTGGGTCGAGCCGGAGTTGCGCGGCGTCATCCCGCTCGATGGTTTTCGAGTCGCCTCGCGGCTCGCGCGCACCGTTCGTTCGGATCTGTTTCGCGTGACCGTCAACACCGCGTTCAAGGCGACGATCGCCGGCTGCGCCGCGCCGCAGGCCGGACGCGAGGACACCTGGATCAACAAGCGCATCCGCGACCTCTATGGCGGCCTCTTCGAGCTCGGCCATTGCCACAGCGTCGAAGCCTGGCAGGGCGACGACCTCGTCGGCGGGCTGTACGGCGTCAGCCTCGGACGAGCCTTCTTCGGCGAGAGCATGTTCCACACCGCGCGCGATGCCTCCAAGGTCGCGCTGGTGCATCTGGTCGCGCGGCTCATTTATGGCGGCTTCGAGCTGCTCGACACCCAGTATGTCACCGAGCACTTGAAGAGCTTTGGCGCGGTCGAGATTTCGCGGCGACGCTATACGGCGCTGCTCGACAAGGCGCTGGCGGGCGAGCCCGGCGACTTCCTGAGGCTCTCCGCCGGCGAAGCGATCCCTGGCGCACGTGCCCTCGAGATCATCGCCTCGCGGCAATGATCGTTTGCCGGGCTTAGCGGCCCAACCCGGGGATACCGAACAGACCTGGCCGCTGCTCCGGCGGCGGCGGTGGCGGAGCCGGTTGCGGCGGTGGCGGCAAGGGCTGCGGCGGACGCTGCTGCACGGCCTGCTTGGGTGCGGCCTTCTTCTGCGCGGGCGGCGGAGGTGCGGGCTTAGTCGCAGGATCCGGTGCCGCGGTCGCAATGGTCTGCTGCGGCTCTTTGCAGTCGGTGAGCCAGATATCGTAGATCGGATGCTCGACGCCGTGCAGGCCCGGGCTTGCCGCGTACATCCAGCCCGAGAAGATGCGCTTCACCTCGCCCTGCAAGGTGATCTCGTCGACCTCGACGAAGGCGTCGGTGTTGGCGGCTTCTGTCGCCGGCCGCGTATAGCAGGCGTCGGTCTTGACCCTGAGCGCACCGAACTGGACGGTCTCGCCGATCTCCTCGTCGAAATTGATGATGCGCCCGGTGATCTTGTCGAGGCCGGAGAAGGTCGCCTTCTTGTTCACGATCTTCTGGGCCGGCGGCTCGGTCACGACCTCGTCGCCCGGCTGAAGGCTCGCCGGGGTCTGCGGGACCGTGCCCGGCGCACCCTTCTGCTGGGGCTGGCGCTGACCAGGCGCACCTTGCGGACTGGGCGGAGCGATCGCCGCGGACGGCAGCTGGTTTGGCGGTGCGACGGTGGAGCCCGGCGGCGGCGCCAGCGGCTGGCTCTCGACCGGCCCCGGCATCGCGTTACCTTGGCGGCCCGGCGGCGGCATCGGGCGCGACGGCAGCACGCGGCCCTGCGGCGGCAGCTCCGGTACCTCTTCGTCGTCCTCGGGGACCTGCGGCTGCGGCTGGCCGCGCGGAATGCTGCCGGGCGGCCGCAGCGGCGGCGGATCCGAAAAGATCGTGCCGATCTGTGCCTGGGCCGGCGTCGCGACGGTCAGCGCGGTGGCGGCCAGCAGCGCCGCAAGGCCTGTCAGGGAAAAGGTTTTGAACATCTCGCGCGGCTTCAACAGCGAATCGGGCTTGTTGGACATTCTAAAGGGGATACCGCCGCTCGCAGGCCCTCCGGTTAACACGCCGAATACGGCGGGGGAAGGGCGGCATCCCTGCCCTTCCCGGCGCGGTCTGGCCAGGCCAGCTCCCGGATGGGATAGTCATGCGCCCCTCCCCGGGGCCGAAGGCGGGCGTTGCCCCGAAAATGACATCCAACGATAACTGGAAAGCCTGAGGTCCCCGTTCATGCCCGTTGTGCTCGATCCCGATGCAGCCGCCGTCTACAAGGCCTTCCAGGAGGCCGGCCGCCCCGCCTATGAGACGCTGACCGCGGGCGAAGCACGCGCCTATTATTCGCAGGCGCGCTTTGCCACCAACCCCGAGCCGCCGGAGCTCGCCCGCGTCGCGCCGCTGGCGATCCCGGCGCCGCACGGGACGATCCCAGCCCGCCTCTATGTGCCCAGGGAACCGCGCCAGCACGACGGCCTGTCGCCGGCGCTGGTGTTCTTCCATGGCGGCGGCTGGGTGATCGGCGATCTCGATTCCCATGACGTCGTCTGCCGCCAGCTCGCGGCCGAGGGCGCGCTGATCGTGGTCTCGGTCGACTACCGCCTCGCGCCCGAGCACAAGTTTCCCGCCGCCACTGAGGACGCGATCGCCGCGACCAAATGGATCGCCGCGAACGCGCGCCAGCTCGGCATCGACGCCTCGCGCCTTACGATCGGCGGCGACAGCGCCGGCGGCAATCTCGCCGCGGTCGTGGCGCTCGCCGCGCGCGACGGCAACGGCCCCGCGCTCGCGGGCCAGGTGTTGATCTATCCGGCGACCGATTTCGCCATGACGCACGGCTCCCATAGCGAGCCCGAGACGAGCGTGCTGCTGACGCATTCGGTGATCCGCTGGTTCCGCGACCACTACCTCAATGGCGCCGGCGAGATCCACGACTGGCGCGCCTCGCCGGCGCGCGCGCAGAACCTTGCCGGCCTGCCGCCGGCCTATGTGCTGACCGCCGGCGCCGATCCGCTGCGCGATGAAGGCGACGAATATGCCGAGCGCCTCAGGCAGGCCGGCGTGCCCGTGACTTACAAGCACTTCCCCGGCCAGTTCCACGGCTTCTTCACCATGGGCAAGCTGTTGCGACAGGCCAACGTCGCCGTGAGCGAGATCGGGGTTTGGTTGAAAGGATTGGGCTGACCCGCCGTCCTGCATGCCTTCCGTTCCTCATACCATCTTCGCTCTCCCCCTGCGCGCACTGACATGGCTCGGCAGCCAGGGCACCCGCGCAGTCGCAGCCGTCGTCTTCATTGCAGTCGCGGTGCCGCCGCTCGGCGCGCTGCTGCGCCCCTATGTCACCGAGGCGATTTTTCTTCTGCTCTGCATCTCCTTCATGCGGGTCGATCTGGCCGCGCTCTACAGCCATCTCCGCAGGCCGGCGCTGGTCGCGGCCGCCACGGCCTGGACCACGATCGGCGTGCCGCTGATCGTCGGATTGATCGCCCATGCAACGGGGCTGACGAGCCACTCGCCCGGCCTTGCTCTCGCGCTGATGCTCCAGGGCATGGCCTCGCCGATGATGGCCTCGCCCGCACTCGCCGCGCTGATGGGGCTCGATGCCACCTTGGTGCTGGTCACGCTGGTGACATCGACCGCGCTCGTGCCATTCACGGCGTCCCTGTTCGCGAGCCTCTTTCTCGGCGGCATGCTCAGCATCTCGCCGCTCACGCTCGGCCTGAAGCTGCTCGGCATTCTCGCCGCATCGCTGCTGGCCGCAACCGTCATCCGCTGGATCTTCGGCGCGAAGGCGATCCAGCGTCAGAAGCGGCCGATCGATGGCTTCAACATCATCATCCTGCTTGTGTTCGCAGCCGCAGTCATGGGCGACGTCGCGAGCGACCTGATGAGCCAGCCGATGTTCACCATCGGCCTCGCGCTGCTGTCCTTCACGATCTATTTCACACTGCTCGCCATCACCACGCTGTTGTTCCGTCGCATCGGCTATGAGCGCGCGCTGGCGCTCGGGCTGATGGTGTCACAGCGCAATCTCGGCCTGATGCTGGCGGCGACGGCCGGCGCGCTGCCGCCGACCACCTGGCTCTATTTCGCAATGACGCAGTTCCCGATTCATCTTGCGCCATACATGCTGATGCCGATCGCGCGGCGCCTGACGGCACGCGCAGATGCGTCCAGCGGGGAAAACAAGGCTGACGTTCACTCGTTTGCGTCGCACCGACGCAGTGGAGGAACATCAATTCATGGCCCCCGTTGAAGCCTCTCATCGAAAAGGAGGTTCGCGATGAAGTTTGCCACAATTCTGGTTCTCGGCTCGCTCGCCGTGGGCTCGGCAGCGAGAGCCGATCAACCCGGACCCGACTGGATGCCGATGGAGCAAGTGAAAGCCAAAGTCATGGAGTCGGGCTATTCGGAGGTCACCAAGCTTGAAGCCGACGATGGCCAGTGGGAGGGCGAAGGCGTCAAGAACGGACAGAAGATGGAATTCCATGCCGACCCCAAGACTGGCGCGATCGTGCGCGAGAAGCCCGATCGATGAGCATCGCCGAAGTCCGCTTCTCAGGCGGGAGATTCAGCGGTGGTCGGCTTGGAAGAACGCCCTGGTCTCACCCGTTCAGCAGCGCTTGTCAGCGGTGCCGAGCATCACTGGCCGCTTCCTTTGACCTTGGCAAGATAGTCGACGATCGCGGGCACGTCGCTGTCCTGGACGGGAGCTCCATAGACCTTGATCATCTTGTGCACCTCGGATTCCCAGGTGGACCTGGGCAAGGCCGGCTGGTTCAGCACCATGTCTGCCGAATGGCAAGCCAGGCAGTTGTTGTTGATGGCATCCGCTTCGGGGCCACCGGGAAAGAGCGCGTCGCCCGCCGGGAGCTCCACGGTCGTGGAGGTGATTGCGGGGGCCGGCCACGCGGGCGTGGACGCCAGCAGGGCAGCGAACGAGGTGCCGATGACGAAGATGAAATGACGCATGGTGTTGCTCCTAGAGTGCGGTGAGCTGGACCGTCTCGACGACATTGCGCATGAAGCCGCCGGTGTTCCAGTTTGATGCTGCCGGCTGAATGTCGCCGGCGGCGTTCGTGCAGCGGACCATCAACGAATGGCCGCCCTTCGTCAGTTGTGGAATGTCCAACTGCCAGCGGCGGAAGCTGTACTTGCCGTGGTCCTTGCCAAGCGTCGCGGGTTGCCACGTCCGGCCATCGTCCATCGACAGCTCGACCTTGGCGACGCCGGCATCACCGCCGAACGCGATGCCGCGGATCGTTGCGACGGCGCCCGCCGGAAGCGATGCGCCGTCCGCGATGTTCGTGAAGAATGACCGTGGCACCATGCGGCTGATCGGGACCATCTTTACGCCGGTCTGGCCCGGCTCGATGTTGGCGTGCGGCGTATCCGGGACGGTGTAGGCAGTCGCCATCCAGTAGTTGTCGTCCTTACGATCGAGAACCTCGATGTCGCTGAGCATCTTGACCCAATAGGTCGAGTACCATCCCGGCACGATCAGCCGCAGCGGGAAGCCGTTGAGGAGCGGCAGTTGCTCGCCGTTCATGGCAAAGGCGATCATGACCTCGCCGTCACGGGCGTGATCGATATCGAGCGACTTGCGAAAGTCGGGTGCGTCGGGCACGACCGGCTCGTCCAGTCCGTTGAAGCGGACCTGAACTGCGCCCGGCTTGACGCCCGCGCGGTCCAGGACGTCCTTGAGCAGGACTCCCGTCCACTGCGCATTGCCCATCGCGCCATGCGCCCATTGCGCGCCCGGCACACGAGGCAGGAAAAACCCTCGCGAATTGCCTGAGCACTGGTTGACGGCGGCAAGCTCGACACGGGGCAACTTGAGCAGGTCGCCGATGGACAACGAGAGGGTCTGGTTGACGTGACCGCGCACGGACAGTCTGAAGGCGGCCGCATCCACGGACGTCGGTATCACCGCCCAGTGCCAGCGCACATAGAACTGGTTGTTGGGGGTGAACACGCCGCGGTCGAACACCTCCATCGGGGTCTCAAGCAGCGGCGGCCGCGAGCGCTGCAGGATCATGCTCGCCTTTTGCGGAAAGTCATGCGTCATCGGCCGATCGCGCGGCTCGCCGGCGATCGGCAACCGGATCGATTGATCGGCGCGGACCGATGAGCCGGCGAGCGTGAGGCCGGCAACCCCGAGGGCTTGAAGCATGGCGCGGCGGGACAATGCCGGAGACCGTGCGTAGTCGAGATGTTGGGACATCGAAGGCTCCCGCTGGAATGGATTTTCTGGATCAGTCCCGCGGCTCATCCGAGGATCAAGTCCGCGAGCGGATCTTCGACGTGCTGGTGCGGTTGCGCCTGCCGGATGATCGGAAGATGCTTGTCGATCTGGCGGAAGCCCCGTTCCGGGTGAACGGCAACCCTGGGATCCGGCACGTGCACCAGGCTGCCGGCAAGCGCGGACGGCGCACCAAGCGTGGACGCGGTAGCGACGAACAGGGCGATCGCAAGGAAAGCGCGACGTGAATGGGTCATTGTCGTTCTCCATCTCTGTTCTTCCGGCACGCAATGTTCGAAGTGCCTGCCTGTATCCAAAGAGGTAGACCTTGGCGCATCGGCGATCCAACGAGATGATCAGATCATTCTGATCGTCGACCGCGATCGAATCCCGCGGGCGCTTGCACGCGCGCGCCGGCGCACTCGCCGGGGGGACGTGGGTTCGATCGTTGCGGAATAGGTGCTACGGGCGGGCGCAGCTCTGCCTACGGTGCAGCGCCGGCAGCGATGCTGGACATCAGGGCGGCTTCCGCCTTGCTGATGTGCCGCTCCTTGTGACGGAGCGCGTAGAACGAACGCTTGGCCAATTCGTCCTCGAGCCGGACCAGCCGTTTTGCCGCTATCGCCTTTTCGACCACGAGATCGGAGACGGCCGCAGCGCAGCCTCCCGCTTCGACCGCGGTTCGGATCGCTTCGTTCGAGGCCAGTTCGAGCTGCACCGTCAGGTCGGCGAGGCGTACCCCGCGCTTCTTCAGGGCACGTTCGAACATGGCCCGCGTTCCGGAGCCCGGCTCGCGAAGGATCCACGGCGTCCTGGTCATCCAGTCGGAGGGCAGCTTCTTTTGGCTTGCAAGAGGGTGCCGCGCACCCACGACGGCGACCAGCGCATCACCGTCGACCCGGCGGGCCGACAATGCGGCGTCATCGATGTCGCCCTCGACAAAGCCGACATCCGCCATGCCGTCGCGAACGTCGGTTGCGACCTGCTCGCTGTTGGCGATCCTGACGTTGAGTTCGATACCGGGATGGACGGCCTGAAACGCCAGCAATCTCCTCGGAAGCCAGTAGCTCCCGACCGTCTGGCTCGCCGCGATCACCAGACGGCCGGCCTTGAGGCCGGCAAAGTCGCGCAGGACCTGCTCGGCGGCGTGCGCGCGCGCCAGCACCGCACGCGCTTCCCCGAGAAACGTGCGGCCCATATGCGTGAGAACGATGCCGCGTCCCACCCGATCGAACAGCTTGACCCCGTAGCGTCCTTCGAGCGCGGCGATTGCCGCGCTCGTGGCCGATTGTGTCAGATTCAATTCGTGGGCGGCCTGGGTGACGTGCTGCTTGTCGGCGACAGCGGCGAAGATCCGGAGCTGTTCGAGCGTCATGGTCATCCAACGAGCTTGATGAGGATCAGGCTGAAGCCGGCGATGAAGAGGAACGCCAGCCCGCCCAGTATAGCCGGACGCATCCCCTCGGCGTACAATTTCGAGATGTCAGTCTCAAGACCCATGGCCGCGAGGGCCATCGTGAGCAGAAAGGTCGAAAGCGTGATCGTCGCGCTCCTGAGGCCCGCCGGAATGCACACGACGCTGTTGAGTGCGGCTATCGCGACAAAGCCGATCGCGAACCAGGGGATGGGCGGCCTTGCCGACTTGCCGCCGGCCGGCTGTGCCGAAGCCCGGGTGACGACGCTCAGGGTCAGCACGACCGGCGCGAGCAGCATGACGCGGGCAAGCTTGGCAACGGTTGCCATTTCACCCGCGCGCTGGCCGTTCTGGAAGGAGGCGGCAGCCACCTGGGCGATCTCGTGGATGGACGCGCCGCTCCAGAGGCCGTACGCGTCGGCATCGAGATGCAGGAGGCGAGGCAGCATGGGATAGACGAACATCGCGATCGAGCCGAAGATCGTAACGCACGCGATCGCATATGCGACGTCCTCGTCGGAGGCTTCGGTGACGCTGTTGGTCGCGACGACGGCTGACGCGCCGCAGATCGAGGTGCCCGCGGCGATCAGTTGAGTGAGCTTGCGTTCGACGCCCAAAGCGCGCCCGGCTGCGAGCGTGAATCCGAACGTGGCAACGAGCGTGCTGGCGACGATGAGGATCCCCTTGGTGCCGACGGTGGCAAGCTGGGTCAGCGTGATCTGGAAGCCCAGGAGAACGATCGCGAGCCGAAGCAGCCGGCGCATGCTGAAGCTGATTCCAGCGCGGGCGAGAGCTGGCGTTCCGGCCAGGTTGCGCACGGCCATTCCGATCGCGATCGCCAGGATCATGGGGCTGAACGTCGCGACGGCAGGAATACTGCGCATCACGTTGGCGACCACGGCAATGGTCCCGGCCAGAGCGACGCCGGGGACGATCGCAAGGGCCGAGTCCCGATATGACAGGATGTTGTCGCGAATGGCACGCGTGGCTGGGGATGGGCGGGAATTCTGAACGAAGGTCATTGGCGTATCTCTGGGGAGCTGCGGGGGATGCGACGGCGAAGAGCCGCCGCATCCCTCATCGATCGGTCAATTGGTCGCGGCCGTGTGATGCCGACGCAGCCATTGCGGCCTGATTCATCGGGCTCGCTCCCGTGATCGGCGCTGCAAACGTTGTGGTGTGGTTCATGAGATTGATCCAATGCTGGTTGGAGTGACTGAGTGGGTCTCAGCGCAGCGAGGATCGAAGAATCCAATCAATTGATCCAACACATTATTCTAGTCTATCTAATCGATAAAATCGATTGTTTCGGCCTGGCTGCAGCAGGCGCTGGCCAGCCGATTGCGAAATGGGATGTCGCGCACGAGCTGAAATCGCGGTGATCGAACGGGCCCGCCCAACTCCTCGAAGCTAGTCGCGAACGAGGTCCGTAGAGCCGCTACCCCACCCGCGCCGCGCGCCGCAGTGCCTGCGGCGGCTGGCCGAAGGCGCGGATGAACGCGCGCCGCATTCGTTCGGGATCACGGAAGCCGGTCGTTTCCGCAACCAGCTCGATCGCCTCGCGCGAGGACTGCACGCGCTCGCGCGCGACCTCGAGCCGCAGGCGCTCGATCGCCTTGGATGGCGTCGTGCCGGTCTCGGCGGCAAAGGCACGGGCAAAATGCCGTGCGCTCATGCCGGCGCGATCGGCGAGATCTTCCACCGTCAGCGGCGCGTCGAGATTTTCACGTGCCCAGGACAGCAGTGCGCCGAAGCGCCCGTTCGGCGTCTTCAGCTCCAGCAGCGAGGAGAATTGCGACTGGCCGCCGCTGCGGCGGTGATAGAGCACGAGCTGGCGTGCGGTCTGCTGTGCAATCTCCTCGCCGTGGTCTTCGGTGATCATCGCGAGCGCGAGATCGATGCCCGCGGAGATGCCTGCCGAGGTCCAGACATTGCCGTCCCGGGTGAAGATCTGGTCCGGCTCGAACTTCACCTTGGGAAAGCGCGCGACGAAATCGCGCGTCCGCCCCCAATGCGTGGTGGCACGGCGGCCGTCGAGAAGTCCCGCTTCGGCGAGCACATAGGCGCCCGAGCAAACGCTCGCGACCCGAACGCCACGCTTTGCCAGCCGCTGGACGAAGGCCCGCGTGACCTCGCAGCGCGCGGCATCGGCAACGCCGACGCCGCCGGCCACGACCAGCGTCGTGATCGCGTTCGCCGCCTTGAAGTCACGCGCCATCATCTCGACACCGGATGAGCTGCGCACGAGCCCCGGCTTGGCTGCCAGCACGCGGATGACCGGCGCCTTGCCGGTGCAGCGCGCTGCGATCTCGAACGCCGAGATCGGGCCTGCCGCATCGAGCAGCTGGAAATCCGGGAAGATCAGGATGCCGATCATGGGCCAACTCCAACGAAATGTCCGAAAGTGAGGGAATTAAGCCATTTCGGACGGGAGGGCACCATGACATCCTGCCGGCGTCAAGCTCGTAATTGGAGGATCTGCCGATGTCGTCACCGCTCCAGATTGGTCTGATGGTGTTTCCGCGTGTCACCCAGCTCGACTTCACCGGCCCCCTGCAGGTGTTCGCCATGGTTCCCGGCGCAAGACTGCACCTGATCTGGAAGCGGATCGAGCCGGTGCCGAGCGATTCCGTGATGACGCTGACGCCGACCACGACGTTCGCGGACTGCCCTCAACTCGACGTGATCTGCGTGCCCGGCGGCGTCGGCACCAACGACCTGCTCGACGACGAGGAGGTGCTCGACTTCCTGCGCAGGCAGGCCGACGGCGCGAGATACGTCACCTCGGTCTGCACGGGATCGCTGGCGCTCGGCGCCGCAGGCCTGTTGAAGGGCTACCGCGCCGCCACGCATTGGAGCGCGATGGACATGCTCGCCCAGTTCGGCGCGACGCCGACAAAGACGCGCGTCTGCATCGATCGCAACCGCATCACCGGCGGCGGCGTCACCGCCGGCATCGATTTCGCGCTGACGCTGGTGTCGATCATGGTCGATCGCACGACGGCGGAAGCGATCCAGCTTCAGATGGAATACAATCCGGCCCCGCCGTTCAATTCCGGCTCGCCCGACACCGCGCCCGCCGAGGTGATGGCGTTGCTAAAAGAGCGCGGCGCGCAGAACCAGGCGCGGCGGCTCGAGGCGGTCAAGCGCGCAGCGGAGCGGGTAAACTAGACTCCGCTCTCGTGTCCCGGATGCGGTGCAGCGTGCAACGCTGCTCCGCTGAGCCGGGATCCAGGAAGCTACGCCGACCGCTGCAACATGGGCCCCGGCTTTGCAGGCATCGCTGAAGGAGCGCTGCGCTGCGTCCGCGGCACGTTGACCTTCGTGCTGATCTCCCAGAAGAAAAAGGCCGCTCGGTTTCCCGAGCGGCCCTTCCTGTCTTACGGCGGCTGCACATTCACATCGGGCGATTTCGGAGCTTCCAGACCGGGGGCCTATCTCCCGATCGAGTCCTGGTCGGCGGCCGCTGCATTTCGGGACAGTCGCGAGCTGTTGCCCGAACCGAACGCGATGGTCTCCCATCTCCGCAAGATGGGATCATTGAGCCGCGTCGCCGGCGTCAATGCAACGCCCGCGCAACCGGCATCCCCGCTATTCCCGTTGTCCACAGCAGTGGCGCGCGGATGCATGTGCATCCGCTTCGGACGATGGCGGTTTGCGGGTGGGTGAAAAGGCTAGCCGGGCGTCCAGGGCTGGTAGTCGCCGGTCGCCTTCGGACGCCGGCCGCTGGCAAGCGTCGAGCCGGAGGGACGATAGGCCTTCGGCGTGCCAGTGAGGTTCGGCTGGTGCGGCTTTTCCCACTCGCGCGGCTGGTAGTTGGCCTCGGTCGGCGGTACGTCGACGACGTGATGCATCCAGCCGTGCCAGGACGGCGGAATCCGGCTCGCTTCCGCGTAGCCGTTATAGACGACCCAGCGCCGCTCGAAGCCGAGCGTCGGATCGACCGCCCCGCCGCGGGTGCGATAGTAGCGATTGCCCTGCTCGTCCTGGCCGACCAGCTCCCCGTACCGCTTGGTCCAGAGTTGGGTGCCAAAAGTCTGGCCGTTCCACCAGGTGAAGAACTTGAGGAAGAATTGTTTCATGCGGCACGGGCCCTGCTTCGTCGGGTCCTGATGCCATCGGAGCGGCGAAATGTCCAGTTCGGTGGATGCGTCGGCAAGCCGGCTTCCGAGCCAAACCTTGCCGCAAAGCGGACGCGATTCATTCATGCCCGGTACAGCGGCAGTGCGTGAGGCTCCATTCGCGCGCAAACCGGCGTGATCCCCGGGAACCCCAGCGCTTTCATAGGGTTTGCTTTCCGGGAAAGGAGTTTAACCATGAACAGTCTGAAAGTCTTGAGTGCCGCCGCGACGGTGGCGCTGGTTCTTCCCTTTGCGACACCGAGCTTTGCCCAGCGTCCCGGAGTGGGCGGAGGCGGGGGCGGTGGCGCCCATATCGGCGGCGGTGGTGGCGGTGCCGGCGCGCGCATGGGTGGCGGCGGCGCTGCGTTCCATGGCGGTGGCGGCGCTGCGATCCGCGGCGGTGGCGGCAATTTCGGGGCTGGTGCCGCGATGCGTCCGAGCGGAGGCAATTTCGCGGCCCGCACTGCGATGCGTCCGAGCGGCGGCAGCTTCGTAGCCGGCGCGACGCCCCGTCAATCCCTCTCACCCTCCTTCAGCGGCACCCGTGGCGTCGCAACCGCAGGCAACTGGCAGGGTGGAAGCAACTGGAGCGGCCGTCACGGGCATCATCGCCGCGGCGGCTTCTGGCCGGGCTTCGCGACCGGCGTCGCAGTCGGCGGCCTCGGCTCGTACGCCTACTATGGCGGCTACGGCGGCGGCTACGGCTATTACGATGATCCCTACTATTATGGCAGCTACTATGACGAACCGTCGGTTGCGGTGGTGCAGGATGGCGGCGGCGACTCCGCGGCCTATTGCGCGCAGCGCTTCAAATCGTACGATCCGGCCTCGGGCACCTATCTCGGTTACGACGGCCGGCGGCATCCCTGCCCGTAAGCAGACCGCCAGGGCGTGAGGCAAAAGGCGCCGCAGCGATGCGGCGCCTTTCTTGCGGCCCGCATATCCCTCACCCGCTCCTGTTCCGTCATGATCGCATGCGCCAAGATGCTTCCAAGAGGATGCAAATGGACCCTTATGCACGGCGCCGTGCACATCCTTGGCGGTCCAATCCAAAATTGACCCGAGACACGATTCGCGGATATCACCAAAGGCAGTGGGGACTTCGATCACCTGGGAAGTGTCATGCCGCGTATTCTCGTGGTTGATGACGATCCGATGGTCGGCGCGACCATCGAGGTCCTCCTGCAACGTCAGGGCTTCGACGTCACGCTGGCCGACGGCGGCGAAACAGGACTGGCTGCGCTGGAATCGCAGGCCTTCGACGTGATGCTGGTTGACATCTTCATGCCGCATATGCGCGGCTTCGAATCCATCCGTATCTTTCACGAGCGCGCGCCGACCACTCCGCTGATCGCGATGTCGGGCTATGCCTTCGCCTCGTCCGCCTCGCCCTCTCCCGATTTTCTCCGCATGGCGCTGGAGCTTGGCGCAACGCGCTGCCTGCGCAAGCCGTTCACGCCGGAAGCGCTGCTGACCACGATCCGGGAATGCCTCGCCGGCGCGGGCGACAGCACACAGCCGAAGGACAAGAAAGAAGCCCCTTGATTCCAACGCAGCGCGTCATCTTCGGTGCTGGACTTGCCATCCTCCTGATCATCGCCGCGGCCTCGATCGCCCTCGACGTCAAATCGCGGTCCGACGCGGCTTGGGTCAACCATACCGCCCAGGTGCAGAAGAAGATCTCCGATCTGCGCGTCCTGCTGCGCCGTGCCGAGAGCGCTGCGCGCGGCTACGAGCTCTATCGCACCCCGGGCTTCAGCAATGAGTTCCGGGCGGTGCAAGCCAGCATCGCGCCGGCCCTCGCCGACCTCAAGCGCGACGTGCGCGACAGTCCCGATCAGGTCGCGCTGCTGGAGGGCACCGAGCCGCTGGCGCTGCGCCGGTTGGAGATCGCCGCCACAGCGATGCGCCTGCGCGCGGAGAACGACCAGGCCGGCATTGCCGCGCTCAACAGCAAGGCCGAGGGCCGCGGCCTCATGGACACCGTGATGGCCAATCTCGACCAACTGAGCGCCGAGGAAGAGCGACTGCTCGCCGAGCGATCCCGGGATTCGCGCCGCACCGGCATCGCGCTGCTCGGCATCGACGTCGCCGGCGCCGTGCTGATCCTGCTCCTGGTCACGCTGGTGATGCGCGAAAGCCGGCGCGCCACGGGTGAGCTCCAGAGCTCGCTCGAGCAAACACAGGCCGCCAAGGCGGCGCTCGAGGAAGCGGTGGCGGAGCGGACCGAGCACCTGGTCACCGCACATGACGAGCTGCGCCTGTCGGTCAACGTGCTCCAGAGCACGTTTCGCAGCATGGCGGAAGCTGTGCTGGTCATCGACGCCGAGGGCAATGTCCTTCTGTCCAATCCGGCCGCCGAGCGCATGCTGTTGCATCGCGCCGGCATGAATTTGAGCAATCTGCGCGCGCTGTCCGATGTGTTTCACGGCGATGGCGTCACGCCGCTCGAGGCCGACGCGCTGCCATCGAGGCGCGTGCTGCGCGGCGAGCAGTTCGAAGAGCTGGAGATGATCGTCCGCCCGCACAGCGGCGATCCTCCCCGCCATCTCATGATCAGCGGCCGGCCGATGCGGGACGGGCAAGGCAATGTCTCGGGCGCGGTGCTGGTCTATCACGATGCGACGACCTCGCGCGAGACGGAGCGGCAGTTGCACCAGTCGCAGAAGCTGGATGCGATCGGCAAGCTCACCGGCGGCGTCGCGCACGACTTCAACAACATGCTGACCGTCATCTCCGGCAACACCGAGACGCTGGTGGAGAGCCTGAAGGACCAGCCCGAGCTTCAGCGCACGGCACGGCTGATCGACGACGCCGCCGAGCGCTGCGCCGAGCTGATCCAGCATCTGCTGGCGTTTGCGCGCCGGCAGCCGCTCGAGCCGCGCAACGTCGAGATCAACGCCGCGATAGCGGACATCGCAAAGCTTCTGCGCCCCACCCTCGGCGAGCAGATCCAGATCGAGACCGTGCTGGAACAGGGGCCGATGACGACGCATATCGATCCGTCCAGGCTGACCAATGCCGTGCTCAACATGGCGATCAACGCCCGCGACGCCATGCCGAACGGCGGCAAGCTGCTGCTGGAGACCCACCGCGTCGTGCTGGACGAGGCCTATGCGCAGGCCAATGCCGACGTGGCGCCCGGCCCCTATATCATGCTCGCGGTCAGCGATACCGGCACCGGCATGTCGGTGGAGACCCAGCAGAAGGCATTCGAGCCCTTCTTCACCACCAAGGAGGTCGGCAAGGGATCCGGCCTCGGCCTCTCCATGGTCTACGGCTTCGTCAAGCAGTCCGGCGGCCACATCAAGATCTACAGCGAGGAAGCCCACGGCACCACGATCAAGCTCTATCTGCCGCCCGGCGAAGGCATGGCGGAGGTGACTGCTCCGATCGCGCCGCAGGCGGCCGAAGGCGGCGCCGAGACCATCTTCGTCGTCGAGGATGACAATCTCGTGCGCAACTTCGTCACCGCGCAGCTGCAAAGCCTCGGCTACAAGACGGTGGCCGCGTCCGACGCCAGGTCCGCGCTGGAATTGATCGCGACCGGCCAGAAGTTCGATCTCCTCTTCACCGACGTCGTCATCCCCGGCGGCATGAGCGGCCGCGAGCTCGCCGAGAAGGTCGCAGCGCTCCGCCCGGGGCTAAAGGTGCTCTACACCTCCGGCTACACCGACAATGCCATCGTCCATCACGGCAAGCTCGACGACGGCGTGATGCTGCTGACCAAGCCCTACCGCCGCAACCAGCTCGCCGAGATGATCCGGAAGGCGCTGGGCCGCGGGGCGGGAGCATGATCCGGGAAAGTGTGCAGCGGTTTTCCGACAAGATCATGCTCAAACAAGAAGGCTACCGCGTCGCCAGCACCACGGCGGCCAGCGTGAAGACCAGCGCCGCGATCTGCCCTGCCCCGAGCGGCTCGCCCAGCGCGATCGCGGAGGCGACGACGCCGATGACCGGCACCGCCATGGTTCCGATCGCGGCGACCGAGGCCGGCAGGCGCGACAGCGCCGCGAACCAGCTGACATAGGCGATGCAGAACTGCACCACGGTCGAATAGACCAGCAGCCACCAGCCGAGCGGCGTCACCTTCGACAGATGCGTGGTCTCGACCAGCAGGCCGACGATCGAGATCGGCAGGCAGCCGATCCCGATCTGCCAGGCCGCAGCCGTGATCGGCGGCAGATGGATCGGGTACTTCTTCGAAAACACCGTGCCGACGGCGAAGCCGAACGCGCCGGCGAGCGCCATGATGATTCCAGGCGCTTTCTCCGCGCTCGCGGCAATGCCGTTGCCGCCCATGATCGTGGCAAGGCCGGCGAAGGCCATCACCAGACCCAGCGTGCGCAAGACCGTCGGCCGCTCGCCCAGCACCGGCCAGGCGATGATCGAGGCCCAGACCGGCATGGTGTAGGCGATCAGCGCCGCCTCGCTCGCCGGCAGCCAGAGCAGCGCGAGGCCCATCAGCACCATCCAGCCGGTGACGTTGAGCACGGCCGCGGTCAGGAGGCGCGGCCAGATCGCGCCCTCCACCCGCAAGCTTTGCCGGCGCATGATCGCGAGCAGCGCCAGCAGCACCGCCCCGAGCACGCCGGTGACCCCGCGCAGGGTCAGCGGCGGCAGCTCGGCCAGCAGGAATTTCGTCACCGGCCAGTTGAAGCCCCAGCCGATCGAGGTGATCGCGAGGAACATCAGGCCGGCCGGGGCGATGCGCGGCCGCGCATCCCGGCGAGTCGAATCAAGCATGTCAGGTGGTCCGGCGAAAATCGGGCTCAGCTTGGCCCGGATTCGCTGGCCAAACCACCGCCGCAGCGGGCATGCCTGCCCTCACCTTCCGTAGGGCTACGTGAGTCCCCCCGACGCAATCCCGGTCATGAAAAATATACCTGCCCTGTGAACAGCGGGATGAAGCCTCCGCGGCATCACCGGATGCGAATTTTTTCGGTTGGGAATCCCTGAGGACTCACTGATACTTGGCTCCACAACAGGCGCGGCGAAGACCCCTGTTATCCCCCACAATCCACCATATTTAGTATTTGATTCAGGAACTCGCACTAGTTCTTGACGGGCGCAACGGAGAGTCCTAGCTTTCGGTCCGTTCGGCGCGAGTGAGTTTGCGTCCCGCCGGCACTCCCCCAAAGGGTCTCGCAAATCTCAGCTCCGCCGGCCAGCCAAAGGCAGCGGCATGAGGGCTTGTCTGCCCTCGACATGCGGGCTCCCGGGGGCGCCAGAACGGGCCGGCAACAGGCTCGGAAGGCAGACTTCGCGGTGGTGCCGAAGTGACACCTGCGTGAAGTGACAGAAGTAGCGGCGTTGTGGGGCGTTGAACGCATGTCGCGCACATCCCCTTGGGGGCGGATGGGTGTGGACGTGCCGGCGGGATGATCGATGCACGCATCGCCATCGCGTCGGGAAAAAACAGGGCCGGATCCACCGGCTGAACTGCGGAACCTCGAGGCCGGACGGCCGGAAGGCGCCGCGAAACGAAATGTCGACCCGGCACGCCCTCAACGAGGGGCGGGACCGGTCAAAGATTAAGGACGGGGCAAGACCATGCGGATTGAGCGGCGCCACACCACTTCGGGACAGTCACCTTATGCGGGAATCGAATTCCGCCTGACCACGTCGGAGATTCGCAATCCCGACGGCTCGGTCGTGTTCAAGCTGGAGAACGTCGAGGTGCCGGCCGAGTGGTCGCAGGTCGCCTCCGACGTGCTCGCCCAGAAATATTTCCGCAAAGCGGGCGTCGCCGCGCGCCTGAAGAAGGTCGAGGAGGAATCCGTCCCCTCCTTCCTGTGGCGCTCCGTGCCCGACACCGATGCCCTCAGCCAACTCCCCGAGAAGGAGCGCTACGTCAGCGAGCTCTCGGCCAAGCAGGTGTTCGACCGCCTCGCCGGCTGCTGGACCTATTGGGGCTGGAAGGGCAAGTATTTCTCCTCCGACGAGGACGCCCAGACCTTCTACGACGAGCTCCGCTACATGCTCGCCAGGCAGATGGTCGCGCCGAACTCGCCGCAATGGTTCAACACCGGCCTGCACTGGGCTTATGGCATCGACGGACCCGGCCAGGGCCATTATTACGTCGACCCCTTCACCGGCAAGCTGACCAAGTCGAAATCCGCCTACGAGCATCCGCAGCCGCACGCCTGCTTCATCCAGGGCGTCGGTGACGACCTCGTCAACGAGGGCGGCATCATGGACCTCTGGGTCCGCGAGGCGCGCCTGTTCAAATACGGCTCCGGCACCGGCTCCAACTTCTCGCGCCTGCGCGGCGAAGGCGAAAAGCTCTCCGGCGGCGGCCGCTCGTCCGGCCTGATGAGCTTCCTCAAGATCGGCGACCGCGCTGCGGGCGCGATCAAGTCGGGCGGCACCACGCGCCGCGCCGCCAAGATGGTCGTCGTCGACGTCGACCACCCCGACATCGAGACCTATATCGACTGGAAGGTGAAGGAGGAGCAGAAGGTCGCAGCCCTCGTCACGGGATCCAAGATCAACCAGAAGCACCTGAAAGCAGTGCTGAAGGCCTGCGTGAACTGCGAAGGCTCGGGCGACGATTGCTTCGATCCCGAGAAGAACCCAGCGCTCCGCCGCGAGATCAAGCTCGCGCGCCGCAGCCTCGTGCCCGACAACTACATCAAGCGCGTCATCCAGTTCGCCAAGCAGGGCTACAAGGACATCCAGTTCGACACCTACGACACCGACTGGGATAGCGAAGCCTACCTCACCGTGTCAGGCCAGAACTCCAACAACTCGGTCTCGCTGCGGGACGACTTCCTGCGCGCGGTGGAAACCGACGGCGACTGGAATCTCACCGCCCGCACCTCCAAGAAGGTGACGAAGACGCTGAAGGCGCGCGACCTCTGGGAGAAAATCGGCTACGCCGCCTGGGCCTCGGCCGATCCGGGCCTGCACTTCAACACCACGATGAACGACTGGCACACCTGCAAGGCGTCCGGCGACATCCGCGCGTCCAATCCGTGCTCGGAATACATGTTCCTGGACGACACGGCGTGCAACCTCGCCTCGGCGAACCTGCTGACGTTCTACAACACCGAGACCAAGCGCTTCGACGTCGAAGGCTACGAGCATCTCTGCCGGCTCTGGACCATCGTGCTCGAAATTTCGGTCATGATGGCGCAGTTCCCGTCCAAGGCGATCGCCGAGCTCTCCTACGAGTTCCGCACGCTCGGCCTCGGCTACGCCAATATCGGCGGCCTCCTGATGACCATGGGCCTGCCCTATGACTCGAAGGAAGGCCGTGCAATCGCCGGCGCGCTGACCGCGATCATGACCGGCATCACCTACAAGACCTCGGCGGAGATGGCCGCCGAGCTCGGCACCTTCCCCGGCTACAAGAAGAACGCGGCGCACATGCTGCGCGTGATCCGCAACCACCGCCGCGCCGCCCATGGCCAGTCCAACGGCTACGAGGCGCTCAGCGTCAACCCGGTGCCGATGGACCTGGTCTCCTGCCCGCAAGGAGACCTCGTCAGCCACGCGCAGGCGGCCTGGGATGCGGCGCTCGAGCTCGGCGAGAAGCACGGCTATCGCAACGCCCAGACCACGGTGATCGCGCCGACCGGCACGATCGGCCTCGTCATGGATTGCGACACCACCGGCATCGAGCCCGACTTCGCGCTGGTGAAGTTCAAGAAGCTCGCCGGCGGCGGCTACTTCAAGATCATCAACCGCGCGGTCCCCGCCGCGCTGCGCGCGCTCGGCTATCGCGAGAGCGAGATCGCCGAGATCGAGGCCTACGCCGTCGGCCACGGCTCGCTGGCGAATGCCCCCGGCATCAACGTCACCACGCTGAAGTCCAAGGGCTTCACCGACGAGGCGATCGCCAAGGTCGAGAAGGCCCTGCCGACCGCCTTCGACATCAAGTTCGCCTTCAACAAGTGGACCTTCGGCGAGGACTTCATCCGCGACCAGCTCGGCATCGGCGCCGAGGCGATCGCGGCCCCCGGCTTCGACCTGCTCCAGGCCGTCGGCTTCACCAAGCGCGAGATCGAGGCGGCCAACGTCCACATCTGCGGCGCGATGACGGTGGAAGGTGCCCCGCACCTTAGGCCTGAGCACTATCCGGTGTTCGACTGCGCCAATCCCTGCGGCAAGATCGGCAAGCGCTATCTGTCGGTCGAGAGCCACATCCGCATGATGGCGGCGGCGCAGCCCTTCATCTCGGGCGCGATCTCCAAGACCATCAACATGCCGAACGACGCCACGGTGGAGGACTGCAAGTCCGCCTACATGCTGTCGTGGAAATTGGCCCTGAAGGCCAACGCGCTCTATCGCGACGGCTCCAAGCTCTCCCAGCCGCTCAACTCGCAGCTCATCAGCGACGATGAGGACGAGGACGATGCGGTCGAGACCCTCTACGAGAAGCCGATGGCCGCGCGCGCCGCCCAGGTCTCGGAAAAGATCGTCGAGAAGCTGGTCGAGCGCATCATCGTCATGCGCGAGCGCGAGAAGATGCCGGACCGCCGCAAGGGCTACACCCAGAAGGCGGTCGTCGGCGGCCACAAGGTCTACTTGCGCACCGGCGAGTATGACGACGGCCGTCTCGGCGAGATCTTCATCGACATGCACAAGGAAGGTGCGGCGCTCCGCTCCTTCATCAACAACTTCGCCATCGCGGTGTCGCTCGGCCTGCAATACGGCGTGCCGCTCGACGAATATGTCGACGCCTTCACCTTCACCCGCTTCGAGCCGGCGGGCCCCGTGCAGGGCAACGACAGCATCAAGTACGCGACCTCGATCCTCGACTACGTCTTCCGCGAGCTGGCGGTGAGCTACCTCAGCCGCTTCGACCTCGCCCATGTCGATCCCAACGAGACGGGCTTCGACGCGCTCGGCAAGGGTGTCGAGGAAGGCAAGGAGCCGGACGAGGGCGGCGGCCACCACGCGACCAAGCTGGTCTCGCGCGGCCTCACCCGCTCCCGCACCGACAACCTGTTCGTGATGCGCGGCGGCTCGGCCGCGGTCTCGCAAGGCAACGACAGCGCGCCTGCCGGCGGCAGCAAGGTCACGGCGATGGCCTCGCACGGCGCGAGCGCCCGCGTCGGCGACGCCCTGGAAGGGGCAGTCGCCCTGAAGCAGGAAGCGAGCCACGACCTCTCCCCCACGGAGAAGCTCGAGCAGCTCCAGTGGAGCAAGGCCGGCACCGCGCAAACCCTCGTCCCCACCAAGGCCGAGCGCCGCGCCGAAGCCAAGGCCAAGGGCTACGAAGGCGAGATGTGCTCGGAGTGCGGCAACTTCACGCTGGTGCGGAATGGGACTTGTATGAAGTGCGATACATGCGGGAGCACGACCGGGTGTTCGTGAGAGAGTAGAGCACGAGCGGCAATGAACATCCAGGAAGGGCGGCCTAAAGGTCGCCCTTTTCACTACGTCAAGTAGATACCCTTTGAAATCAAGCACTACACAGCAAAGCCCCGACCGCAATGCGTCGAAATAGCAAGCGCTATTGGATAGACGATCCCTCGATTAGCTGGACAGCCAGCCAAGTAAAAAAGCTGCCCAAGCAAAAGCGAATTGAAGTCGCAGTTTCTTGGTTCTTGCAACGATTCCAAGATCCCGCCATCGAGACTCCCTATGAAACCCGCGAGGGTGGCTACCAGTACATCTGGGGAGGCCCCTACGACGCGGCCGATGAAATTGGGAACGAATTCGCGTCAATTCTCTCGGATGCTGAAGTTGAGGATGCCGTTGAGAAGGTCCAAGAAGACGGCATCTACGATTGGGCGCCCATTCGAACGGATGATCTTGAAGAGGCTAACGATCAGAGCCGTGATCTCAACACTTGGTCAGACATCGGCCAATCTAAAGAGTTAGAGCTTCGTCAAGAAATTCTGACACGGCTGCGCGATTTAGAGGAGATCCTCGACCAGAACAATTCTGCGTCCGCGACGCCGGGAATTGGTCACAACAATCCTCCCGAAACGATTTCGTCCCCATTAGACATCCATTTTCGAAAGTTGAGAGTCAATGTTCAACAGTTAAACCTTATCTTTTTGACCGACAGCCCCAGAAGGGACGAGGCCGAAAAACAGGCAGGAATCTTTCGCAAGACAATCGATGGCATCGTCGACTTATCCAACAAAATTGCCATAAAGGCTATCTCGGAGGCCCCCTTCGCTATCGCTACAAACATCGAGAGCAAAATCGCAGCTTTACCTTTAATTATCGAGAACGCGGAGCTTGCCTGGATATCCATCCGAAATTGGCTGTCACTTGCTCCACCATTCTAAGCTTCTTGCAGCGACCTTCGAGCAAACAGATGTCGATCCTTTCCGAATTTCTCCACCAAGCGGCTCCAAAGGACGGCTGGGGCACCGCCTTCGTTACAGCCGGCCTAGGCGCTTTTGTGGGCGGTTGGGTGGCAAGCCGATCATTTACGAAACGAGCCGTTGTCGCTGAACTAAATGCGCTAAGCACCGCACTTGCGCTATGCTTCTCGATCTCCAACAAGTTTATCGCATTAAAGCTGCAGCACGTGGCATCTATGAAGCAACGCTTCCATCAGGTGAAGAGGGAACACGAAGAGTTTATGCGGCGACCCATGCAAGCGCGCGGTCGATTTGTATTTCAAGCTGATTTTCAAACCCTATCGCCGATGTTGGTGCCGATTGACGAACTGAAGAAGACCGTCTTCGAAAAAACATCTATACGTGGACGCGGCTTAGTTGCTCTCGTTGATCTCGCATCGAGTATCGAGGGCCTGTCCGAAGCTATGGAGTCGCGTACCGAACTTGCGCATGAGATCCGCAATCGATCAAACAAGACAGATGAAGATGTCGCAGCTCTCTACTTTGGCATTAGAATGCAGAACGGGCATATCGACGAGCGTTATTCGACGAATGTAGATGCGATCTACAGGCAAACCGACGATTGCATCTTCTTCTCCCGCATCCTGGCCTACGAGTTAGTACAGTATGGCAATTCGCTTCGTCGTCGGCACATGTGGCGATATTGGCTTGGACTCCCCAAAATGCGGGATGCAGATTGGTCAAAAGCCCAAGCTGAGGGCGCATTGCCCGACCATGCGGAGTATGAGCGGTGGCTTAGCGGATTCCGTGCGCTGGGACGCTGGGAGAAAATAAAGGCTACCTTTGTCCCCTAGCTTTATAAGCTCGTCGCAATGAGGTAAGGCGTCTGCTCTGGGTGCAGCAGAGCGAAACCCAGCATTGGAATTACGGTGGCAGTGCACGAAATTTCCTCGCTTCGATCTGCGACGTCGCCTGGCGTTTGGTGGACAGATCGTAGGATGGGTGCAGCGAAGCGATGCCCATCGCTCTTTACCGCACGGCATTGATGGGTTTCGCTTCGCTCTATCCATCCTACGCATTACGTGCCGCCAGAATTACCTTTGCGGTCGAGCCCTTCCCTCCTAAACTCCTGACACCACCGGCATGGGTTCCGACGGGCCCGGTAGAAGCGGAGTAAAGTTATGCCCAAACCGGAAAGCTTCCCGATCGAGAATATCTTCGTTCCCACGAAGCAGAAGAAAGCTATCAAGCCGGAGATCGTCGGAGAGATCGCGGAAAGTATTCTGGACATCGGACAACAGGCCCCTATTTCCGTTCGGCTGGACGGAGACCGCCTCGTTCTCGTCGAGGGACTGCATCGGTTAGAGGCCTGCAAGGCGCTCGGCGAGACGACCATTCTCGGTGTCCTGGTCCCGGCCGAGCTTGCTCAACACAAGCCGCTGTTGTCCGAACGACCCGAGGTCGAGGCCGAGCGCATCAAGATGGCGCGATTGAAACAGTTGCGCCTCGAAAAGGAAGCCGCAGAGGCATCGACGGCGGCCTTGAAGGGCGCTGGCGCAACGCAAGCGCCGCGCAGCCGTCCGGCGAAAGGCGTCCGCGACAATCCGAAGGCATCACCGGGCCGGACTGCGAAATCGCCACCGAAAACCTTGTCGGACTGGATCACGCAGCAAAAGGGCAGCGGCGGCCGCTATTGATGGCGGGCTCCGGTTGAGTGGATGGGTAGAGCGGCAGCCAAACCCATCCTGCGCGCCGCCGTTCCGACGAAGACACCCTTTGCGCCGTCATTCCGGGGCGCGCCCGCTTGGGCGCGAGCCCGGAATCCATCGGGCGGCACGACGCGTGGCGCTATGGATTCCGGGTTCGCGCTTCGCGCGCCCCGGAATGACGGTGAGTTCCGCTGCGCTCCATCTTGCGTGGTTGCCACCGCATGACGGCCGCAATCCTTTCGATCGCGGCCATCTCTCCCTCACCGATCAACCTGGCTGTCTCACGCCGCCTTCGCCTGCTCCGGCGGTGCCGTCTCCATCGCGCGCATGTAGAGGTCGAGCAGGCTTTCGCGCTCGTCGCGCTCGTTCTTGTCTTCCTTGCGCAGCTTGATGATCTCGTTGAAGATCTTGACGTCAAAACCCCTCGCCCTTGGTGCCAGCACTCAAGTTCGGGAACCGGCATCACAACGCGTCGAGATCTGAAGCTCCATCAACGCCATGCGCTGCAGGACCATGGGGTCTCGCTCGCCCTCCTTCGCGGTGCGGAGGATCGATTCCGCGATCGCCTGAACATGCGCGGAGCCGACCGGGGCAGGCAGAGATGCCACCGCCGCCTCCAGCGCAGCTTTCATGACGTCGATCGTTTCAGGCGAAAATGATGCATTTGAAAAGTCTAGCATGGTGGCACAAATCCGGAGGTCACCGCGCGCCCGCGTATCGCCGGCACGCGATGGCGCTGTGAACATGGGTCACCAGCGCCGCCCCCAGCTCCCGCGCCAGCTGCTTCCCCATCCACCGCCACCGCGGAGCAGCCGGACCAGGAGGAGCAGCAGCACCGCGCCGATGGTGGCGTTGACGATCGCGCTGATGATGCCGCTGCCAAGATGCACGCCGAGCTGAGGCAACAACCAGCTGCCGACAAACGCGCCGAGGATTCCGACGATGATATCACCGACGATCCCAAAGCCGGTGCCGCGGACAATCTGGCCCGCCAGCCAGCCGGCGACGAGGCCCACAAAGAGGATGACCAACAGGCTTTCGGTGGACATGTGCATTTTGCTACCTCAATCGTTTGGTCCGAATGACGGTGGGTCTGCGCAAGCCGGTCTGCGGCCGATCTGAATCGCATTGCCGCATCGCGCCGTCCGGACAGTTTCCAGTTGGCACGCACGGAGGATAAAGGCGTCGTGCCTGAGCCGCTCCGGCAAGGCGAATACGGATTTTTTATCGCTGCAGGGATTCAGGACCGGAAGTTCGATCCCGCTGCGCACCGGATCATCGGCTCAACAGGTGCAAGGGCTAACGGTTCCTCCGCACACAACTTATATTTGAATATGTCGATTGCGTCCGAGCCCGCGCCGTAAATGAGACCGCGAACGTCACGGTTTTTCCGGTTTTTGCGGCGTTTACGATAGCGACGCATCGGCCCTGATTAAACCAGAAATAGAAAAGCAACTTCAGCCGGTCGGGGCCGTTTGCTCTCCATGGCTGACCTTCGTCGGCATCATACTCAATTGAATTGGAAAAAATCAGATGAAACATACTTTGATGGCTTCCGTCGCCGTCGCGGCCTTGTTTGCAGCGACCGGTCTTGCGATGGCTCAGGGCGGAGCAAAGGGTTCGGAATCTCCCGACGCCGTTTCGCCGAAAGCTGACAGAGCGGCACCGATGAATGCGCCCGCAGCAAAGGGCGCGCCCGATGCAAAGCACCTCGGCGACGCAAAGGTCGACGGCAAGCCGAAGGCCGCGGAAAGAATGGCGCCGCCGACCACGTCGAAGGACGTGAAGAATTCGCCTTCAGAAACCAAGTCGACCGCCGACAGCAAGACGACCGGCGAGATGAAGGCCGATGGGAAGACAAAGGCGACCGATTCCGCCACCACATCGAAGGACCTGAAGACGCCGACCGCCGAGAGCAAGTCTGCCGCGCCCGAAGGCAAGACGACCGGCAATGCCGCGACCACGGCAGTCGCTGCACCTCCCGCCGAAAAGCGGACCCAGATCAGTTCGGCCATCAAGCAGGAGAAGGTCGAGGAAGTCACCAACGTGAACTTCAACCTGTCGATCGGCACCGTCGTCCCGACAAGCGTCCGTTATCATGCGTTGCCGAGCCGTATCGTCGAAATCTATCCGGAGTGGCGCGGATACGAGTTCATCCTGGTGCACGGCAGGTACGTCATCCTTCGTCCGCACACCCACGAGATCGTCTATATCATCGAGGGCTAAGCTCAACCCGACGACTCACGCGCAAACCGGAAGGGCGGCCCATAGCCGCCCTTTCGTCGTTCCGCCCGAGGCGATCCACCAGGCCACTCTCGCCTCGCCGCGCCGAAGTGATAGCCGCAATCCACAGATCGCGGCCACCTCTCCTCCCCGATCAACCCGATCGTCTCACGCCGCTTTCGCCTGCTCCGGCGATGCCGTCTCCATCGCGCGCATGTAGAGGTCGAGCAGGCTTTCGCGCTCGTCGCGCTCGTTCTTGTCTTCCTTGCGCAGCTTGACGATCTCCTTGAGGATCTTCACGTCGAAACCCTCGCCCTTGGCTTCCGCGAAGACTTCCTTCTTCTGTTCGCTCAACTCCTGCATTTCGCTGTCGAGGTTCTCGATCCGCTCGACGAAGGAACGGATCTTGCCGCCGGGAATGGTGATGTCGGACATGGTGCCTCTTTGCTGAGTGAGGTCGTGAAAATGACCGCAAAGAAATGACCAATGTGTTAACCTCGCTGCCCGCGCAGTGCCTGTTGAAAACTCCGAGGGAGCCGTTCCATGGCCGAGCTTCGCTTCGATGACGGCGCCGCCTATGAGCAGATGATGGGAGTCTGGAGCCGTTCGGTCGGCGAGGTCTTTCTCGACTGGCTCAGGCCGCCACGAGGGCTGCGGTGGATCGACGTCGGCTGCGGCAGTGGCGCCTTCACCGAGCTCATCGTGGCGCGCTGCGCCCCGAGCGACGTGCAGGGCATCGATCCCTCGGAGGGACAGCTCGCCTTTGCACGCACGCGCCCCGGTGCGCGCGTCGCCGTGTTTCAAACGGGCGACGCCATGGCACTGCCCTTTGACGCCGCAAGTTTCGATGTCGCGGTGATGGCACTGGTTCTCGTGTTCGTGCCGGACCCGTCGAAGGGTGTCGCGGAACTGGCGCGGGTGGTCCGTCCCGGCGGCCTGGTTGCGACCTACATGTGGGACATGCTGGGCGGCGGATTTCCGCTCGATCCGATCGTCGACGAGATGCACGCGATGGGGCTATCGCCGACGCGTCCGCCGCATATGGAAGTGTCCACCCTTGCTGCGCTTCAGGATCTTTGGCGCGCGGCCGGGCTGCAGCAGATCGAAACCCGCGACATCACCGTGCAGCGCACGTTCCGCGATTTCGACGAGTTCTGGAGCGTGGAGACGAGGTCCCCCTCCATCGCCCCGGTGATCGCGGCCATGGCGGCGGCCGATGTCGCCCAGCTCACGCAGCGCGTGAGGACGCATCTCGGCGCCGGCACGGACGGCCGCATCACCTGCAGCGCCCGCGCCCACGCGATCAGCGGACGCAAGCCGGGCTGAAGATGTGGCGAGACGGAGATTCGTTCGCAACGCCCGGCGGGGCGCTCGGTGGGTGCGCAAGACATTCGCCCGAGCGCCGCGAATGGTTCGGATCGCGACCCTTGCGGTGATTCTGCTTGCGGCCCTCGCGCTCCTGAACATCGCCTATCACGTCGTCCGCAAGCCGACCGAACTCCTTGCCGTCGTCGGACACGCCCTCGACAAGGAGCCGGCCGAGACCTGGGCGAGATACGGGGCCCTCTTCCGCGGCTACTCCACCGCGACGATCAGGCCGGAATTGCTGGCCGCGCTGGCGCAGGTCGAGAGCTCAGGCAATCCGGTGGCGCGCACCTATTGGCGCTGGCGATGGAGCTTCAATCCGATGGCGATCTACCGGCCCGCCTCCAGCGCCGTCGGCCTGTTCCAGATGACCGACCCGGCTTTCGCGGAGGCCGCGCGGTTCTGTGTTCGCGGCAATGCGGTCACGCAGACCGGCTGCGGGCCGACTTTCCTCTATGTCCGCGCGATCCCGAGCCATGCCGTCGAGCTGGCCTCGGTGTATCTGGACCGCCAGGTGGCCATGGTTCTCACGCTCGCGGGCGATGCGAAGGCAAGCGCGCAGCAGAAGCAGGATCTGGCCGCCTTCATCCATCTCTGCGGCGCAGGCCCCGCAGCGGACTATGCGCGGCGCAAGTTTCAGATGATCGCGGGCGAGCGCTGCGGCGATCACCTCGTCGCGGGCTACCTCGCCAGGGTCAACGCGATGAAGCGGCAGTTTCTGCGGCTAGCCGCGAATGAGGGCGGTTAGGCGCAGCCCGGATGAGCGAAGCGACATCCGGGACTTCTGTTGCCGAAGCACCCCGGATATCGCTTCGCTCATCCGGGCTACGAGACCACGCGAGTGGCCGGCTCTACCACCAATACGGCCACCGCCATCCCTCATACTGAACATAAGACGGCACCAGCGGCGGACCGTAGGGATCGACCTTGTCGTCTTCCGGGCGATAGCGATAGCGCGGAACGATGTTGTAATCCCACGGCGTGGGCCTCAGCACCGGCGCCGTGACGATCAGCCTCTCCTGCGGTGCACGAACCACTTGCTTCCGCGGCTTTGCTTCGGCAGCCGATGTTGCAAGGCCGCTCAGCACCAGGGCCGTTCCGAGCGCATAGGCGATGGTCATTTTCTTCATTGCATTGGTCTCCTTGCCGCCAGAGTGCAAAAGGACGGGCGGCAAGGCAAGCGAATTTGCGCGCGACCTTTGCGGGAATGACCGATGCCGGCCCTTTGCAAAGCCCCTCCGTCATTGCGAGCGAAGCGAAGCAATCCAGGCTGCCTCGGCCGAAAGAGGCTATCGCATATGAGAGCTTCTCCCTGCGGCCATCCTTCGAGACGCCCGCCTTCGGCGGGCCCTCAGGATGAGGAGCGAGTGCGCGGCAGCAGTTTCAGCGGGCACCGATGCTGATGAGCCTCCTCCTACAGATGCTGAAGAGCCTCATCCTGAGGAGACCGCGAAGCGGGTCGTCTCGAAGGACGAGGCGCTTGCTCGAATCGATCGCAGCGGCCCCGCGTCAGCGCCTGCGAGCGTCACTCGCCGCGCTCGCCGTCCAACAGCGCGAGCGCCCGCGGCACCTGATCGCGATCCGCCACCAGCACATATTCCTGCCGCGTCAGGCTGGCGCCGCTCGCGAGCACGATCGAATTCTTCGGGCAAAGGCCGAAGCATCCGGTCATGACCAGCTTGGCCGGCTTGGTGCCGTCGCGCTTGCTCGCCTTCAGATCGGACTTCAGCGCACGCCTGACGTCGCGGCCCTCGTCGCTGCGCTTCAGGCACTTCCGGCACACCAAAACCGGCGCCGCGCGGCGCGCTCTGGCGATCATCGGACTTGAAGATTTCGAACTTGCGGATTTCGGACTTGCGGATTTCGACGGCTTTTCAGGCATGGCAGACCTATATGGGACGTCAGCTCATATAGGGATGGAACCGCGATCTCGCTGCCGGAGCGAGACGATGCACGGTGGATCAGCCCTTGCGCGAGCCCTACTCGCGCGCGAGACGTAGCGCCTGCTCCAGCTTCATTCGCTGCGTGTCCCAGCGGCCCTGCTCGGCCTCGGCGCGCGCATCCAGCGCAGCGCGCTCCGCCTCGATGTCCTCGGTGCGCGCTTCGTGCTCCCGCCTCGCTTTGTCCAGCGCCGCCTGCGCGGTCGCGACCGCCTTGTCCCGGCGCGCGCGCTGCTTGGCGCGGGCGGCCTCCTCCTTGCGGCGCTGAGCCTCGCGCCGCCGTTCCTCCTTCTCGAACGCCGCCGCGGCCTTGCGCGCGGCCTGATCGTCGATCTTGCGGGACGGCTTCCTTGCGGTCTTGGCCGGGCGTTTCGTGGACTTGCTGTTGGGCTTGCGTTTGGTCTTGCGCTCGGACTTGCCCTCGCCTTCGCCGAGATCGGTCGGCAGTTCCGCACTCTCGGTGAAGGGGCCGTCCGAGCCGACCGGCCGCCTCAGCACGACACCCGGCTTCGCCATCGTCGCCGCGACGATATCGGGATCGTCGGTCTCCTTCGCTGCGCCCTGATGGAACAGGTTGGAGCTGGCGCCCCAGGCCTGCAGCGCCGCCTTCATCGAGGGTGCGGCGATCGCCTGATCGTAGAAGCCGAGCGAGGTCTGGTAGGTCTTCAGTTTCTTTGGCATGTCGCTCCGGTTTTCGGCGTCGCTTTCCGCTGGCGAGCGTAATCCGGAATATGCTCGCGCTCCATCCGGACTACGAGCTCCCCAACAACGCGTCATACCCTTTCTCGCTGAACGCCAGCAGGCAGAACCCGTGCCCGAACGGATCGGCCAGCATCGCGATCCGGCCATAGGGCGCATCGCGCGCGGGCGCCTCCAGGATCGCACCCGCACTGAGCGCACGCGCCACAGCGGCGTCGACGTCGTCAACGACGACGTCGATATGCACGGGCGTCCAGTGCCGTTCGTAACGGCGGCGGTCGCCGCCGGCGCCGACCGTCCCGGCCTGCTTGGTCAGGAGATACACCGGCGCCGGCCAGCCGAGCAGCTCGACGAAGTCGGCGCCGAAGCGGCGGCCGACCGTCAGGCCGAAGGCTTCGGTGTAGAAGGTCGTGGCTGTCCCGACGTCCGGGACGTCGATGTTGAGGAGGAAGGTCATGGCGGGCTCGTCGGCGAGGTTTCCGGATCAGCGGAAGCTACGCACCGAACGCCCGGACGTCGAGGGGACTCCACCGTGACATCATGCGCCTGTTTTGCCCGACGGCGCAAACGAAATTCGGTATCGCCGAAGTCAAATCAAATCCCGAGCGATTCCATGGCGATGTCTACTGTGCATGGGGTTGTTTTCGCAGATATTGTCTGCCCGGGCCCTCAATCGCCCCTCAGGCTCAGGATATACGCCGAAAGCGCGTCGGCCTGCTCCGGCGAGATCACGAGGTTCGGCATGTTCTGGTGGCTGGTCCTCAAGAACACCTTGAGCGACAGCGCGGTGGTGCCGTGCCGGTCCGCGATGGCCTGGAAGCCCGGGGCCTCGTCGAACACTCCGATCATGTGCGGCTCGACGGCGTGACAGGTCTGGCACCAGGCCCGCGCCAGGCGATGTCCCTCCGCGATCGTGCGCGAGCTGGACCTGGAGGCCCCCGCGGCGGTGTGGACGACGCTGAAGAGAAACAGCGCCGACAGGATGATCAGGATGACGATGCCGATGTAGATTCGAACAGTGTGCGACATGGCCAGACCTCACCGCGATTGAATCATCGCACCAAGCTAGATTTGCATGGAAAGGCCGAGTTGATCTGCATCAAGGGAGAAGCGGATGACCGCTCGTCTTCGCAAGCTTGCCCCCGCCTCCTCAGCACGTCACAAGCTCGGTGTGACCGAAGCCCTTGGAGTAATCGAGCAGCGAGATCACCGTCGGTGTGAGGCGGATCAGCCGCACCTCGGAAGGCTTCGGCACGCTGAGGCCGGAGGCCTTTTGCTCGGGATAGCGCGCCATCAGCAGCGTGATCGCCTTCTCGGCTTCGACCGGATCGGTCACGGCCACCGCCCGCGCCGCCATGGACAGGCCGGTGATCTCCAACACTTCCGCCGGGTCGTCGTCGATCGCCAGCGAGACGCGGTCGTCACGGGACAGGTTCTGCGCCTTCTGGCTGTCGATGCCGCAAAGGAAGTAGATGGTGAAGCCCTCATTGGCATAGCCAACGGTCGTCACCTGCGGCCAGCCATCCGGGCGAACGGTTGCGATCCGCATCGTGCGGTGCTGGTCCAGCAGGGCCTGGATTTTTTGTCTGAGGGTGTCGTCCATCGCGCTGCCTCCGGCGGTCATTTCCACAAAAGGATACGCCCCTCGCGCGCAATGCCGTTGACGCAACTCAACCCCGCGCGGGCGACGTTGGCTCATTCATCATGCCGCTCGCCAGGATCACGGCGACCGCATAGGCTTGCGCTGATCCAACGGTTCAGGAGGCATCACCATGAACGGCAACCGCTATTATGGCGTCCGCGTCGAGGGCGCGAAATACGGCGTGGGATTCGGCTCGGCGCTCGCCATCGCGATCTCCTACACCAACAACCATTCGATCCTGTGGGCGATCATCCACGGCATCCTGGGCTGGCTCTACGTGATCTTCGTCGCGCTGTTTCGGTGACATCGCACCGGCAGGCGAGGCGCTGCCCGCGAGGTTTGCAGCTTTTCCTTGCTTTCCCGGTTCCCGCCTCTACGGTCGCGCCGCGAACGAACCGTTGAGACGAGACAGACATGACCGACACGATGAAATGCCCGGCCTGCAACTCCGAGCACGCCTATCAGGACCGCGATCTCTGGGTCTGCCCGGAATGCGGCCATGAATGGAGCGGCACGGCGGAAGCGGCCGCGGACACGGCGCAAGATGCCGGCGTGCGCGATGCCAACGGCAACGTGCTCGCCGACGGCGACAGCGTCATCGTGATCAAGGATCTCAAGATCAAGGGCTCGTCCTCGGTGGTCAAAGGCGGCACCAAGGTGCGCAACATCCGTCTGCAGGACGCCAGCGACGGCCACAACATCGCCTGCAAGATCGACGGCATCGGCGCGATGAATCTGAAATCGGAGTTCGTGCGGAAGGCGTAAGGTCCGCTAGCTTTGCCGCTGCGCCAGATAGAATCCGCACAGCACCGTCACGAGCCCTGCCGTCTGCAACATCGTCGGCGGCTCGCCGAGCAGCAGCCAGCCGGTGAGCAGCGTCAGCGCCGGCACGCAGGCCGGAAACACCGCGGCGCGGGCAACGCCGAGACGCTGGACCGAGACGGCGTAGAGATAAAGCGCGGCGGGCCCGGCAAGCACGCCCTGCGCCAGCGCCTGGATCGCGTTCTCGGTCACGCCGATGGCCGCAATATGGGCGAGGCCGACGGTCGCGACGTAGACCGGCACCAGCAGCAGCGACAGCACGTTGATCACGAGCGCAGCCGGCACGGCCGAGACGCGCCAGCGGCGCAACATCGCACCGAAGCCGGCGAACATGAACCCGGCAAGCACGAAGATCAGATCGCCCTGCACGCCGTCGGCCCCGATATGGCCGATCGATTCCGCGCCGATCACGCCGAGGCCGCCGACGATGACGAGCGCGCCGGCAAGCCGCGAGGCGGAGATCCGTTCCTTCAGCACGAGCGCCGCGAGGAGCAGGCCGCCGAGCGTCGCGCAAGAGGGCTGGATCACGCTGCCATGGCCGAGCGGCACGAACAGGAAGCCGCTGTAGGAGATCAGCGACATCACGGGGCCGCCGAGCACCATCAGCACGAGGCCCCTGCTCCAGCCGATGCCGCAGAGATCGGAGATGCCCGCACGCGCGACCAGCGGCAGGAACGCGATCCCCGACCAGACATAGCGATGCACCAGGAGATCGACCGGCGTGAAGCCGACCTTGAGGCCGTGCCGCGTGGCGGCAAAGCCGAGCGCCCAGAACAGCGCCGCGGCAAGGCCGCAGACCACGCCGAGCAGCGCCGGCGCTGCATCGTTCTTCTGAGTGAGAGCGTCAGCGCCGCTCGTCCGCTGATCCATGGATCAAGCGATATGTCGGCGCGCTGAGCCGCTCAACCCACGCGGCTGCAGGGCTGGCACGCAGGCATCGCGACGATGCCGCGGAGCCGCGCAGAACCGTGATGGCCGCCGGCGCAATGCGCATGCGGCGTCGTGATGCCAGTGGCCGCCCGAAGCGCTGAACCTCGCTCTGCGCGAGGCCCAGCTGCCTCAAGCAAACTCAGGCTTAGCGGGCCGCGCCCGTGGTGACGTCCGCAGTCGTCACCTTGCGGGGGCTGAGCACTTTCGCCTGGTGGACCGAGGCGATCGTGGTGGGCGCGGCGACCTGCTGCTCGACATGCGCAGCACCGAGCACGCGCACCTGCAGCGGAGAGACCGGCAGACCGTTGGCCTCGTAGGTCGGCAGCTCGGCAGCGAAGGCGGCGGTGCCGCCCACGACCGTCAGGATGGCGGCGGCGATCGTCAAAGTCTTCTTGTTCATGGTGATGCTCCGAAGGTGAAGGTCGGAGCATATTTAGGCCCAATTTGCTGCATTGCGATATACTTTGTTGCATCGCAACAGCGCGCGCGACGCATGGCGATATGCCTAATGCGTACAGGGCCTTGGGCGAATCACGCTGGCCGCGACATGGCGTTTCCGCGGGCGGTACTCAGCCACCAAGCACATTGCCCCAGCCATCGAAGAGATAGGTCTTCCAGGCCACGGTTCCATCTCCACCGGGCCTGCTGGCACGGCGGTAGTCATCGGCCTGATCGGCGGTCCAGGTAATGATCGTGTCCGAAAGTCGATCGTGCAGGATGGCGGGCTCGGTGGGATCGAAGGCGTCCATGGGACGAAGCGTGGGATGCGTCATGGCGCCTCCAACGCAGCAGCGACCGCAAAGTTGCGGCAGGGCCTCGGGCAAGACACCGCGCCGAGGAGAGAGGCGAACTGAAGAAGAGCGTTGCAGCGGTTGCCTGCGACTACAGCTTTTCGCCGAGACTGGTGCCGAGGCGTAGATGATCTCGATGATGGCGCGAGACGCGGCTGCGATCATCGACGCTATACTCGATCGCTGTGGAGCGAATTCAGATTGCGCAAATGCGATCGCCGCAATGTGACGGCAATGCTGCGTTTGCCGTCGTTGTGGTGCCGACACACGCTGGAACCGTCATGGAACCCGCGTTGCAACTCGGCAACACCTGCCTCGAAAAGCCCACATCCGCTGATTTGCGCCATTGCGCCGCCACACCGTCCCCCGAACAATCGACTCGCTGCGTGCCTTTCCGTGCAAGACTGTTTCGTCAACTGTTTGCATCATGACTGTTCGAACAAGATGGTTCGGACAGAACCGTTTGGAGGCAGGGATCATGAACGATCGGCGGTCTCTTCTGGTGGCGGTATCGTGTCCCTCGGCCGTTCTCGCCGGCTGGCTGGTGTTGTCTCTCTCCGCCTATGCGCCTGCCCTCATCGAGAACAGCGGTGCCAATGTGGCTGCCGTCTCGCACGTCAAGGATGTCAGTCGCCTTGACCTCGCCGACGTGCCGCGCGCTGCAACGATCGAGGACGGCATAGCCTTGACCGCCGACATCGCCGCCGCCGTCGCTGCGGCGCCTGCCCCGGCGGCGACTGCGCAGGAAACGCCGGAGGGGCTCGCCTTGGCCATCAAGCTCGCTTCGGCCGACCCGGCACTGATCCTGCCGACGGAGGCGGCGCCCGCACCGCAGATTGCGCCTGAACCGGAAGCCATCGTCAGCGAGGCTGCCCCTGCTCCCGCGCCGGAGCCCGTCAAGCTCGCAGCCGCCGATCCCACCGAGATCGTCACGACGGACGCACTGTCGCCTGCGGCAATCGCAAGCGGCCCCGTCACGCCCGCAAGCAAGGCATCGCCGCCGACCGATACCGTCGCCGTGCTCGACGAATGCTTCGTCATGGAGGCCTGCATCGACCGCTACCTCTGGGCGCTCTATCAGCGCACCGCCAAGGAGGACACGATCAAGGTTCAGGAGCGGCGCGCCGTCACCGTCAAGCGCAAGGGCAAGACCGTCACGGTGATGCGCAGCTTCACGAAGCTGGTCGATCAGGACTTCACCTGGAAGGATCCGAAGGCGGCCGAGCGCGCCGGCATGTCGATGATGGACTACGTCATCGGCGGCATGGACAAGAGTTTCAAGAAGAAGCTGTTCCGCACGCTGCTCGCGGCCGAAGCCGCCGGCCTGTCGCCCGGCATCACCAGCGCGTTCCGCGACGACTATCGCCAGTCGATCGCGAGCGGCCTCAAGGCCGCCTCCGACCGCTCCTATCATGGCGGCAGCACGCGCGGCGGTTATGGCCACGGCATGGCGGCCGACATCGTCAGCACTCAGGGCAACAACCGCGCGCAGCGCTGGGTCTCGACCGAGATCCTGTGGAAATGGGTCGATGCCAACGGCAAGGCGTTCGGCATCGGCCGCCCCTACCTCGACCGCGATCCGCCGCATGTCGGCCCGATCGACGGCCGGGAATACATCTCGCGCCGCGGCGTTGCGACCGACCGCAAGGAAGCCGCGAACGTCAAGCCGAAGAAGACGCGGGCTGCCGCCAGCGCCAAACCGCCCAAGGCGCACGCCGCACGCGAGCAGAAGACCCCGGCCAAGCAGCAGAAGTCGGCGCAATCGGCCCTCAAGCCCGCGACCTGAACCGTCAGGCGTCGGGCCCGCGCTTCGGCAACGGCACGAGCCGCATCTCGGCGGAGCCGGCTTCCTGCGTGCGCACCAGCACCGCGAAGATCGTGTCGACCGCAAGCCGTACGGCCGACTCGATCGCTTCGCCCTTGGCCAGATGCGCCGCGATCAGCCCGGTGAGGAGGTCGCCGGTGCCGTAGGGACGGATCGGCAGGCGCGGCGTCGCAAAGCGCGACAATCGCCCGCCCGTGCACAGGATCGTCTCCACCTGCCCCACCGCCGTGTCAGCGAGCGTGCAGCCGGTCGCGACCACGTCGATGTGGCCCGCCCCTGCCAGCGCGGAGCACGCTGCGCGGAGCCCTTGGGCATCGGCAATCGTGAGACCGGAGAGCAGCTCGAGCTCGAACTGATTCGGCGTCGTGAGGTTTGCCGCCGGCAGCAGCCGGTGCCGAACCACATCCAAAATGCCGTCCGCGACATAGACGCGGCCGTCATCGCCGATCACGGGATCGCAGAGATAGACGAGCTTCGCATTCCGCGCGAGCGCCCGCTCGACGAAATCGGCGATCACGGCAGCATTGCCCGGCGAGCCCAAATAGCCGGTGACGAGCACCGCAGCCTCGTCGACCAGGCCGCGCTCCTCGACGCCCTTCAGGAGATCAGCGACGAGGTCGCTCTCCAGCACCCGCCCGCGCAGGCTGGGGTAGCGCGGATGGTTTGACAGCAGCGTCGTCGGCACCGCCGCAACGTTCACGCCCTCCGCCTGCATGGCGTAGGCAGCCGCGCTGTTGCCGACATGGCCGTGGACCACCTGGCTCTGAATGGAGATGACGAGCATGAGGAAGGTCCGTAAGGTCAAACGTTGCGCGAGGCAAGCGTTACGGCATCTCGTATCCAAGCCCCTGCCGCAGCGCCTGCATCTTGCGCGCCAGCCGCCGGTGACCCGTCTCCTCCGACCGCGCCAATCGATTGGCGACCGCGACATGGTCAGCATCGCTCTTGTGCTGGTTGAGCTTGGCCTGCCCTTCGACCTCATCCACCACGAGATCGACGACGCGGATCGCAGCCAGCATGCTCTCGCGCTTGCCCGGCTCCATCTGCGCGAGGTCCCAGGGTTCTTTCGGTAAGCGCGCCTCGGAGACTGCGAGCAGCGCATCGCCGTGTCCGCGGTTGTCGTCGAGCCCACGCAGATGGGCCACGCCCGACAGGTGCACTGCTTCGTAAAGCCAGGTCGAGACGTTGTCGCGTGAGGCATACCAGTCGTTGGAGACATAGGCATCGTCGCCGGTAACGATCAGCAGAAATCGTCTGCTGCCATCGGCCAGCGCCACAAGCGGATTTTTGGCGGTGAAGTGAATCTGCACGACAGTGTGCCCGCCGCGCTCGGTCAGCACGAATGGCACGTGCGAGGCCCGCGGCCCGCGCTCGTCCGCCGCCACGATCACGCCGAAGCCGCGAGATGCGGCAAATTCCAGCGCGCGCTGCGTCTCGATGCGGAACTGGGCGCGGAGAACGTGCATGGCGTGGGGACTCGATGAATGGATGACGAACGCGGCGAGGCTAACCCATAATCCCCCGAAATCTGAATAACAATCAACCTTCGAACGCCGATGCCAGCAATCCCTCAGCGCCGCGACAACCTCGCAAGATAGGCGCAGGACACGGCCTTCGCCGACGACGTCGAGCTTTCGGTGCGGATCGATTGTAGCCACGTTTGACCGCCGCTATGTCACGGAGCCGCTGCGCGATTCATCGCGCGGCGGCTTGGTCATCCGGGCTGACCGACAGAGCCTTTGCGCCGCGCTCCAAGCTGTCGCAGGCTCGTCACCCCCGCGTGATATGCGCCGTCATATGTCAGCCATCGTCGGCCTAGTCTCCGCATGAGCTCCGTCTTCAACGCCTATACGGCTCTTGCCCTCGCTATCGTGTTCGAGGTCACCGCGTCGGCGCTCCTGCAGCAGTCCGTCCAGTTCACCCGTCCCTGGCCGACGCTGGCGATGGTGCTGTTCTACGTCGCCTCGTTCTACGCGCTGTCGGTGGCGATCCGGGTCATCCCGTTGAGCATCGCCTATGCGATATGGGGCGGGGTCGGCATCATCCTGACCGCCACCGTCTCCTTCGTGCTGTTCCGCCAGATACTGGACGCCGCAGCCTTCGTCGGCATCGCGCTGATCGTGTCCGGGGTCGTGGTCATCAACCTGTTCTCGGAGACCACGGTGCGTTGATGCCGGCCCGATGCCGGCGCGCCTACTGGCTCTGCACCGGCTTAGGCTGACGCGGCGCGGATCGAGGCGGCTTTGCGCCAGCCTTGGCCGCACCCCGGGGCGGCGATTCATCGACCGACACGAGGTAGGCGGCGAGCGCCCTGGCCGAGTCGACGCTGGTTGCGTAGTGGTCCTTCAGGAACCAGGACAGCGTCAGGGTGAAGCGGCCCTTGGCCAAGCCGCGCGGGCTGCGATGGCAGGTCGCGCAGCCGTCAGCAAAGAGCTTCGCGGGCGATTTGCCAGCGTCGAGATTTTGCGCGGCTGCGACCGTCGCCGTCAGCATTGCGGCGGCTGCAAGCGTCATCGGGGGCGCGATCAGGTCGCACCAAGATCGAAACAGCGACGTCAAATTGTCGTCCCCTCGCCCGTCTCGCGATCACGCCGCCGACAGCTGATCGAATTCGGGCGGGGCGTAGGCTTTGCCGTCCTGGTCGGTGATGACGACCCGCCATCCCTCGCTCGCCCACACTTTCGCCTTCGCCACGATGACCAACCGGCTCTCGCGGGCGAAGCTGTACTTCTCGTTGTCGCGTTCTGCGACCATTTTGTAGGCCAATTCGCATCCCCTTGCGTCGCCCTGCACCCAACCTCGTCGTGGCAGCGGGCTTTGGCGGCAATTCGCCGGGAGCGTGGCAATTTGGTGCCATCCGCAGACGGTATGGCCGGCTCCGTGCCATCGGCAACGGAGCCGATCCTGCTGCGTCGGATCGGCGCTAGAGCATGACCCGGAAAGGTGCGGAGCGGTTTTCCGGAAAGATCATGCGTAAAAAACGACCTGAAGCGCGATGACGATTCATCCAAATCTCATCGCGCTTTAGTGCACGCGGATAATGTGGGGACGGCCGAGATTGATCAGGCCCTGCACCGCCGAGAGGCGGTCATCGAGGGCTGCAATGGTGAGCAGCAGATTGTTACGGCGCTCGTCGAGCAAACCCATCTCGGCACCCGTGAGCTTTGTGCTCGTCCGTTCCTTGTGGATCGTTTCGAGGGATTTACGCAATCCGGCAATCAGTCCGGTCAGCTGCTTCGCCTCCCTGGTCATCGACCGCTTCGCGACATTTTGCTGACGGCGCGTCTCCGCCTGGCTCTGTCTCATCTCATCCTCCCGTGCCCCGCTGCCCCGAGTGGATGCTTACATCTTTGGGTACACATCTTACGATCGATGAAATCTGCCCGCGAAGATCTTTCTTAAATTGTACGCGCAGGGAACCTGAGGCCGTGCCGACGCACAAAGCCCGGCACGAGGCCGGGCTTTCCAGGGAACGCTAGTCTAGTGTCTGTCAGAGGTTCGGAATATCGACATCCGTTTCCAACCGGCCGTCGCGCAGGCCGAACATGCGATCGAATCGATTGAAGATCTTCTCATCATGCGTGACCGCGATGATCGCGGCCTCCTGTTCGACGGCAACCTTGCGGAGCAGATCCATCACGATCGCGGCGCGCTTTGAATCCAGCGCGGCCGTCGGCTCGTCGGCCAGGATGATGCGCGGCCGGTTGGCGAGGGCGCGGGCGATGGCAACGCGTTGCGCCTCGCCGCCCGAGAGCTTGGCCGGCATGGACCTCCGGCGATGCCCCACCTCGAGGTAGTCGAGCAATTCGAGGGCGCGGTTGCGGGCCGCCGCCTTGTCCGTCCCTGCGAGCTGCAGCACCAGCGCGACGTTGTCCGTGGCGTCGAGAAACGGGATCAGATTGTGGAACTGGAAGATGAAGCCGATCTTGTCCAGTCTGAGCTGCCTGAGATTTGGCCTCAGCCAGCGACCATCCGCGAGCACCGTCGTTCCGTCGAGCTCCATCGAGCCCGACGATGGATCCAGGATGCAGCCGATGATGTTGAGAAGCGTGGTTTTGCCCGAACCCGACGGTCCGAGCAGCGCGACCACTTGCCGCGGATAGACGTCGAGCGACACGTCGCGCAGAGCGTCGACGCGGGTCTCGCCTTCGCCGAAGTGCTTGGAAATGCGATCGAGCCGGACCAGTGGACGATCCGCCGTTGCAACCGCCATGTCAGCCCCCGAGCGCCGTGGCGGGATCGACCCGAAGTGCGGCGCGAACGCCAAGTCCGCTTGAGAGGAGGCACACCGCGAAGACGATGAGGGCGAGGATGAGGACGTTGTCGGGCTCGAGCACCACGCGTCGTGGAAAGTAACCCTTGGCGTTGACGATGAGTGTGGCGCCGATGATAAAGCCGATAGAGCCGAGCGCGAGAGCCTGCTGCACGATCATTCCGATGATGGTCCGGTCCGGTGCGCCGATCAGCTTCAGTGTGGCGATCTGCTTCAGCTTCTCCATCGTCATCGTGTAGATGATGAGCGCGATGATCACCGCGGAGACGACGAGCAGGAGGGACGTGAATAGTCCGATCTGGCGCCTCGCGCGGTCGACCAGCGAGCGCGTCAGGATCAGTTCCTGTTCCTCCTGCGTGATCGCTGCCAGATGCTTCCAGCGGCGCACCGTTTCGGCCACGGCATCCGCGGAGGAGTTGGGATCGAGCTGCGCGACGACCGCGTTAACCGTATCCCGGCCCGATCCGGCCGTGCCGCGCGCGAGCTGCACGCGCGCGGCAGGCGGAGCCAGATCGAACTGAAGCTTCTGCGCATCGAGCAGATTGATGTAGACGGCGGGATCGCCGCCGGAGCTGACTTGGCGGCTGGTCAGCCCGACGACGGTAAACACGTTGCGGCCGAGCCGGATGCGATCGCCGAGGGTCAGCCCCGTGGTCAGATCGGCGACCAGCTCGTAGTGACTGCGGACGATGGCGCGACCGTCCGCGATCTCCGGCGGACCGCCCGGTCGCGTGGGCTCGTAGCCAATGACGTAGAGCCTCAGTTTGCCGCCTCTGTGCTCGGTCTCGACCGTCTGGTAGGTGACGCTGCCGGCCGAAGACACGCCGGCGATGCGCGCAACCGCCTCGCGGATGTCGCCGGGAATGCGCGAGGCCTGGGCGAACGGACCACGCGTATTGGCTTCCACGACCCACAGATCGACGGCCGGAGCGCGGGCGATGGTCAGGGCTTCGACCACCAGCCCGCGATAGATGCCTATCATCGCCAGCACGACGCCAAGTAGAAGCCCCAGCCCCAGACAAGTCAGGAGGAAGCGGCCGAGATTGTGTCTGATGTCGCGATAAGCGAGGTTCATGGCTTGTCGCCCGCGCCGGTCCTGGCCGAGCGGCCCTCTCGGAAGGAGGTCTCGATCCGGGTCGCCGCGCGTGCGCCGTCCGGCAAGCCATCGACGATCTCCAGACGCGAGTCCTCTGTCCGATGACGGAACTTGACGAGGCGCCGGTGCAATCTTCCGTCCTCGACGGTCCAGACCGTCCCCTCGCGCCCGTTGTAGCCATGGACGGCGGCTTCCGGCACGAGCAGCGCCTTGTCGAGCATTGCAACCGTGATCAGGAATTCGACCTGTTCGCCGAGAAAGACGCGCGGCGGCGGATTGTCGCCCTTGATGAACACACGTCGTTCCTCGGTCACGCGGTCGCTCTCGAGACCTATCCGCGCCACCTTGCCCGTGAAGGCCTCCTGCGGGCGCGACCGCAATCGGGCATCGACCCGCTGGCCCTCGGTGATGAATCCGGCGCGCGCCTCGTCGACATAGGCAAGTCCCCAGTAGGAGCCGTCCGCAACGAGAGTGAAAATCGGATCTCCGGCCTTGACCACGGTACCCAGCTCCTTGTGCCGCTCGACGATGATTGCGTCGTAGGGCGCCACCAGGATACGGTGCCCCAGCAGCGTCTCCTCGTATTGCAACTGCGCACGGGAATCGCTGAGCTGTGCCTTGGTGCTCGCGATCTCGCTCTCCGCAACGCTGGCGTCCGCCCGGGCCACGGCCTCGTCGCGCACTGTTTCCTCGGCCACCTGCTGCGAGACGATGTCGCGCCCGACCAAGGTCTGCTTGCGCCGGTTGGCTTCCTGCTTCTGGGTCAGGACGGCCCGCGCTTTCTCCAGGTTTGCTTCCGCCCGTTTGATGTTGACGGCGGCGATCTCGACTGCAGCGCGGGCCTTGGCGGCCTTCGCCTCCTGCTCGCCGATGCTGAGCCGGGCCAGAACCTGTCCCTTGCTCACATGGTCGCCGTGGTCAGCATTGAGCGCGACGAGGGTGGCGCCGACCTCGAATCCGATCTTCGACATGACGCGCGCCTCGGCCGTCCCGAGTCCAAACACGCGGACGGGGACATTCCGTTCGATCGCGGCCACATCGACCTGGATGGGGCGGTTGTTGATGACGGTGCCTGCCGTCAGGATCAGCGCGAGAATGCCGACCCCCACCAGCGCATAGCGCACGGCACGCCGGCGGAGAAACGGCTTCGTCGATGTCGCTTCGTTTGCGAGCCTGTCCCCGACCGGAGGAGACTGTTCAACTGACGCCCTCATGATCGCTCAGGCTCCCTGCGGGCTGATCGTGCGCCGGATCGCGGCAATCAGCGCAGGATGGCCGCCATCTGGATGTCGGCGTTGCTCCGCGCGCCTTCATCTGGATCAGTATCTGGATCGATACACAGTTGACGTTGATCCGGCTCAAAGACGGGAGCGGACCATCGTTGGCCCAGTTCGGCATGGACGAGTTGGTTCGCGGCCTGGCGCGGTAGCGATAGCTACGGGCGGCTCAGTTGCGAACGAAGATCAATTCGTACGGCTCGCGTTCGGGGCATAGGACTGGAACACACGAGCCACGCGAGCGAGCGACAAGCCTCTGATTTTATTGAATTTATTGAAGTTTTGGCGCAATCCCTCCCTCTCCGCCACATTAGAGCAGCTCGAGAGAACTCGGTAGAATCAGGCTCTTCTGCACATCGGGAGCTTGCGGCCTGGCGTCAGCTCACCTTCAGCACGAAGCTGTCGAAGTACGATGCAAGCCCGGCGTAATCATCCAGCGGCAATACACTCGCGACATACTGGTCAGGCCGCACCACGACCATGCAGCCGCTCTTTCGATCGATGCCTCGCATTGCGAAAATGTCGTGGCCGCCCTTGAGGTCCGGACAGAACATCTTTTCGTAGTCGATCAGACCATAGCGGCCCTTGCGCGGGAGCAGCAGTGACGGCATCGCCGCGACGGCAAGCTGACGATGATCCTGCTGGAAGACGGCGCGCAGGTCGATCACGCTGTCGACGTCTGCGCCAACCGGCGTATATCGCCGCGTTGGCGATTCCCGGCTCTCGGTGAGGAAGTTGCATAGCGCGCGAATAGCCGAACCGGCAGCCGCAGGATCTTCCGCGGGTGCAAACGCGTAGATGCGGAAACGGCCGTCGGCCTGCGCGGCGTGGCCGAGGTGGACCGGCTTGGCGTCCGCCAGCCGGATCACCGGCGCGGAATGGAAGCGCTTGCCGATCATGAGGCCTTGCGCGAGGTGCTGATGCGAAGCCGCCCCGGTGAGCACAGATGGCCTGTAATGCGTAGCCGTGCCCGCGGTGTAGCGCCCGTGCCTGACGAAATAGTCCTGCGTTTTGGCGGCATCGGCGCCGCCGGCCTTGGCGGCGGAGGCGAGAATCCCCGCCCATTCGCGGTCGAAATCGATCAGCTCCTTCGCGACCGCCTGGCGCTCCGCCGAATAGGAATGCAGCAGGCTTGGGGCGCACTGCCTCCGCAGCACGGCAGCAAGCTTCCAGCCGAGATTGAAAGCATCCTGCATCGAGACGTTCATGCCCTGCCCCGCCTTCGGGCTGTGCGTATGGCAGGCATCGCCGGCGATGAAGATGCGCGGCAGGCGCGTATTGATCTCGGCCTGCGGCACGTCGTCGAACTTGTCGGTAAGGCGCTGGCCGATCTCGTAGACCGACCACCAGGCGATCTCCTTCACGTCGAGCGTATGCGGCTTCAGGATCCGCTGCGCCTTGGCGATCACGTCGGCGGCGGTGATGTTGCGGTTCGCAACGCGCTCGCCGACATCGAGTTTTGCGAGCTCGACATAGATGCGGACCATGTAGCCGCCTTCACGCGGAATGATCAGCAGGCTGCCGTCCTTGGCCGACTGGATCAGCGACTTGAAGCGGATGTCAGGAAAGTCGGTCACCGCCAGCACGTCCATCACGCCCCAGGCATGGTTGGCGGAATCGCCGTGCAGTTCGCGCCCGATCGATTTGCGCACCGTGCTGCGTGCGCCGTCGCAGCCGACGACGTAGCGCGCCCTGATCGTCTCGACCTCACCCTCGTTCGCGGCATCGACGCGTTCGAGGCGCACGGTCACGGCATGAGCGGCGGCATCGGCGGCAGGATCGACATGGAGATCAAGCACGCGTCGGCTGTAATACGGCTCGAGCTTCGCCCGCGATTTGCGCATGACGTCGAGGAAATGGTCATGGATGCGCGCCTGGTTCAGAATGACGTGCGGGAGTTCCGACAGCCCGTCCTCGACGTCCTGAACCCGGCCGCTGCGGATGATCTTCTCCGGCGTCCGCTCATCCGGCTTCCAGAACGTCGTTTCGTTGACCCAATAGGCCTCCTTCAGCACCCGCTCGCTGAAGCCGTAGGCCTGGAACATCTCCATGGTGCGGCAGGCGATGCCGTCGGCCTGCCCGACCAGCAACCGGTCCGGCTTCTGCTCGACGATACAGGTCTTGATGTCAGGGAATTGCGCAAGCTGGGCAGCGAGCGTCAGGCCGGCAGGCCCGCAGCCGACGATGAGAACATCGACCTCGCCAGGCAGGGCGCCTGTTGCGCCCGATGCCTGAACGCGCTCGGCGGGATCGGCAATTTCGGGATCGCCCGGCTGAAATCCATTCAGATGGAATTGCATGAGCACCTCTCCCGCCCAATTTCTGTTTGGATATTGCTCAGTATGCTGACGATCAGTATACTTGTCAACGACCCTCGAAACCTCCCTGCCCTCCGCGGAGACTTCGGTGAAGGACAACAACGACATGCCCGGGCATCTGGCGCGCCGCTTCCAGCAGATCGCGGTGGCGGTGTTCCTGGCCGAGGTCGAAGACGCCGGATTCGATCTCACGCCGGTGCAGTACGCCGCGCTCGCGACCATCAAGGCCAATCCGGGGCTCGACCAGGTGACGCTCGCCGGACTGATCGCCTACGATCGCACCACCATCACCGGCGTGATCGATCGCCTCGTACAGAAAGGCCTCGCGGAGCGCCGCCCCTCCAGCCGCGACCGCCGCGCGCGGGAGCTCCAGATCACCGATGAAGGCCGGCGCACGCTGCGCAAGATCACGCCGGCCGTCGAATCTGCGCAGCGCATCATGCTGCGTGGCCTCAGCGCGAAGGAGGGCGAGGAACTGATGCGGCTGCTGCGCAAGGCCATTGCCGCCGGCAATGAGCTCAGCCGGGCCCCGCTACGCGACGTTCAGGTCTGATCCCGGACCGCGTCGGTCATTGTCGCAGCGCACGAAACCAGGAACTAACTTTCGCCTGCTAACGTCGGCCGCATTGGGCGCTTAACGCGCGATTAACTTTGCGGGGCGGAGTTTCGGAATGTTCAGGTTCCTCGTTATGGCCGCAGCCATGACGCTCTCGACCAGTCATGCGGTCGCAGGCGGCCACGGCGGCGGCGACCCTCCTCCGCCGAAGGTCGAGGCGCCGGCGGCGCCGGCGAAGGTAATCCTGACCAAACAGGGCCCCAAGCTCGTCGATCTCAACGGCATGACGCTTTATACCTACGAGCGCGACACCACGGGCAAGACGTCGAACTGCAACGGCAAGTGCACAGAGAGCTGGGTTCCGCTGGCGGCGACGGCCGACGCCAGGGCCGTCGGCGACTTCACCGTGATCGACCGCAACGACGGCAGCAAGATGTGGGCGTACCGCTATCGTCCGCTCTACACCTCACCCGCCGACAAGGCGCCGGGCGATGCCAACGGGAATGCCACGACCCTGCAATGGCGGATCGCGCGGCCCGCGAACTAGGGCGAGAACATCGCCGGATGACGGACGACGCTGCGACGGAATTGACCGATCGCACAAGCCCTCACCCGCGCCAGCGCAAGCCCGTCTGCGCCTGCGCGTTCTGCCCTGGCGGCAGCACCACGACCATCGAATTGAGCTTTACGCGGTCGTAGAGATCGATGACGTCCTCATTGCGCATCCGGATGCAGCCGGACGAGATCGCCTGGCCGATATATTCGGGCTGGTTGGTGCCGTGGATGCGGTAAAGCGTGTCCTTGTTGCCGACATATAGATAGATGCCCCGCGCGCCGAGCGGATTGGCGGGACCGCCACGAACGCGCGCCGGATACGGTCCGAGCCGCGCCTGGATATCCGCCGTCGGAACCCAGTCCGGCCATTCCGCCAGGCGGCCGACCCGCGCGACGCCGGAGAACGCCATGGCCTCCTCGCCGACCGCAACGCCATACCGGATCGCCTTGCCGTCGGGAAGCACGTAATAGAGGTAGCGCGCATCGGTATCGACCAGGATCGTGCCCGGCTGTTCCTTGCGGTGGTAGTCCACGATATGGCGGAGATATTGCTCAGGCACCTTGGCCTGAGCGTAAGGCGTATGCGCGAGCAACTGACGGTCGCGCGGCGTCATGCTCGCATCCGTCGATGGCGAGAGTGTCGTCTGCATGCAGCCGCCCAGCGGCAACATGGCTGCGACGAACAAAACGAGTAAAGATCTTGGCACCGCCGGCCCCCCCGATAGCGGATAGCAGCACCCCCAGCAGCGCCACATATCGCCAAAATCGTGCTGAAAACAAGGCGGGACGGGAACACGTGCGCGTGTTTGATCAGCCGGGTTCCATCACCACAAACGGCGGAAGACCGTCGCATCATCTCCATCCCCTCGCCTTGCTTTGGTCAAACGCGGCTGGACTCGTGCGTCCTGGGGTTCGGGATGGGCCACCTCGACAGATCGGTACCGCGCGAATGCGGACGAACTCGACTTCAAACACCGGGCTTCAAAGGAGCTGCGATGCTCGCGACGCTGAACGCCAAGCAAATCGTCGATGAGATCGTGAAGGACACGGTCAAGGATAACGATCCGCACGACGCGGTTCAGATCTCTCCAGAGGTCGTGCTGGCCTCGCGGCCAACAAGCGCGTCGCCTGCGCTCGCGCCGGAGATCGCGCCGCGGCCGGAGCCGAAGTTGACTCTGGAGCCGGCGCGTGCGCCCGAGCCCACCATCAACGTCGTCTACGGAAAGCCCGCCGCGGCACCGTTTGTCGACACGGCTGTCCGCGTCACGTCCAACGACGGTCCTGTCAGGCAGAAGCGATCCTCGCTCGGCAAGTGGCTGCGCGGAGCGTTCGTCGCGTTCCTGTTTGCCGGCGCCAGCGTGGCCGCCAGCATCGCGTGGGACGAGCACGGCGACGCAGCAAAGCAGATGCTCGCCGAATGGACGCCGGCACTGGCCTCGTTGCTGCCTGCGACCTCGCTGCTACCTGCGACATCGCAGACCACGCCGGTCGCCGCCGCGCAGGCCGCACCGCCTGCAGTGGAAGCCACTTCGGATCAAGCGGCCGACCAATCTGCGACGCCGCCCGCCGCTCAAATTGCCGCGGTCGCGCCTGCCCCGACACTGCCCGTCGACACAACGCAGTCGGTGCAATCGATGACGCGCGATCTCGCCGCGATGGCGCAGCAGATCGAGCAGCTCAAGGCCAACATCGCCGAGCTGAAGGCCGGACAGGAGCAGATGGCGCGCGAGATGGCGAAGCCACCCGTACCGAAGCCCCATGCGGAGGCGAAGCCGCCGGTCGACCCCCGCGCGCGCGCGTCGGCGCTTCCGCCGCGGCCTCCGGCGCCGCCGGTTCGCAAACCGAAGCCGGCCGTGTCGCAGACCTACGTGCCGACTTATGCGCCGGCGCCGCTCGCGCCCCCGCCGTCGCAGTCTGCCGCGGCCGCCTCGCCACCAGCTGCGCCGGTCACGACGACACAAGCCGTTGCCGATGATGATGGACCGGTCGTGCGCCCGCCAATGCCGCTACGCTAAAGCGACGACGTCGCGCAGGCTGTCCGAGTCTGTGTGATGGGTTGAGTCCGGGCGATTACGGGAGCGATACCGCGCATCTTCCGCTCAAGAGAAAAGGCCGTCGGGATCTATGCCGCCGGCCTTCTCTTGCAGCTGCCGGTTCCCGGAGCCCGGTTCTGCTGCAATTCCATGCCTCATGGTCGCGCAAGCATATTTAATAAAATGTTAACGCACTCACACATTGCACATCATTTCTGCGCCATAAGCACAGAGATTGCGCGGCCTGTTCATTCGGCCTCTATCGACTCAGTGGTATCATGCGAGAAGTGTTGAGACTTGCACTGAAGCTCAGATCGTCACACGGGGAATTCACATGCCCTACTACTATTTCGATCTTGTGGTTGGTGAAGAGTTCAAGAACCAGGGGGGAATCATCCTCGAAGACATCGAGGTTGCCTCCGATCGCGCCGATCAGCTGGCATGCGAGCTGTCGCAGGTGAAGCCGGAGCTGCAGCAGAAGGGTTGCGCGGTGCGCGTCACCGATCGCGATCACAACGAGCTCTATCGCACGCCGCTCGATCCGGTGCCGGCCTGGCAGCGCCAAGCATAGCGTTTTCAAGCGAAGCGGATCTTTACTCTTCAAGCGTCGGCGGCTCGAACCAGTTCGTCAGCGACAATCCACCGTCAACGACGAAGGCCGCGCCGGTGACGTAAGCGGAGAGCTTGTTCGACAGCACCGTGAGCGCCATCGGCACGAGGTCCTTGGCCTCGCCGAGACGTCCGAGCGGAATGTGCCGCGCCAGCGCGGGATCTGCAACGAATCCACCGGCCGCGATCGCGCCGGGCACCAGCGCGTTGACGCGGATATCGTGGCGGCCAAACGTCTTGGCCAGCTCCTTCACCAGCATCCCCAGCCCCGCCTTCGCCGTCGAATAATGCGGCAGGTTGCGCGGGGTGCCCGCATGCAGCGACGTCAGAAACAAGAATGAGCCCGGCCGTTTCGCCGCGATCAGCCGTTTTGCGAGTTCGCGCCCGAGGTGAAAGCCGGCATCGAGATTGACGGCATGCATCTCCTGCCACGTCCTGCGATCGACCGCGAGGGCATGATCGGCTTCGCGCCGCGGCGGCGAGGCGCTGTGGACGAAATGCGTGACCTCGCCCAGCGCGGCATGTGCAGCAGCCAGCAGCTCATCGCAGGCCTCGAGCCTGGCGAGATCGCCGACCCAGGGCACGGCCAGAGCGGGCTGCTCGCTCGCGCCGATCGCGGCATGCACCCGCTCCGCGCTCACATCCGCAAACACGGCCCGCACGCCCTCACCGACCAGTGCCTGCGCGATCGCGCGGCCGATGCCATTGCCCGCGCCGGTGACGAGCGCGGTGTCGCGTGCTGGATCGAACGGCGTGCTGAACAGGCTCATGTCGTGCTCCGAGGCTGGGGAGCGGCAGGTTAGCCCACCGCCTGGACCGACGACAATTGTGCCGCGCACCATTGCGGAGCGCCGTGCCGGGCGCTAGCCTCTCAAAAAAACGGAGGAGGTTCCAAGGATGCGCACCGGTTTTCTGATGGCGGGCCTGCTGCTGCTGACCGCGCCGGCCCAGGCGGCCGACGCGCCGCCGCGGTCGATCTATGTGACCATGGTCTTGCAGGCCTTCGCGGCCAAGGTCGAGTGCCCCAACACAGACCTCGTCTATCAGGACCTGGTGCAGAAGGCGCAGCAGATGCACCTGCCCGATGGCACCACCGAGAAGGTGCGCAAGGCGATCGCCTGGATGCACACCGGCGGCAAGATGGGCGAGAAGCAGGACGATGATTTGATGGCCGAGGTCGCGGTCGCGACCCAGGCGACCGACATGGACCAGCGCCGTCTCGGCATGTCCGGCTGGTGCGAGGCCCAGAAGACCAATCTCGCCGGCCTGATCCGAAGCAAGGGCGGCTGAGCGAGCCGGCCTTTCGCGTTAAGCACGCCGCGACGGAACCTCTGCTGCGGCCCAAAATCGTCACAATCCTCGAAAGCATGTGGCATCTTCGAATCCGAACAGGAGGTCCTCATGCGGAGTATCCATTTCGTTTTCGCCGGCGCGATTGCAGCCGCCACGGTGCTGGTTGCGCCCGTGCTGGCGAGGAATTCCGACGCCCAGAAAGGCGAGGAAAAATCCACCTTGTCGTCCTGCAGTGCCTATCAGCAGGCGCCGGATGGCTCGTGGGAGCCGCTCCCCTGCAAAGCGACAGGCGAGCGCGGGCAGCCGCAGACACAGAACCGGACGTCGTCGCAAGGCGCCGATCACGGGGAACGTTGAGGACGATCGCGCTGACGAATGTCAGCTCTGATGCGGGCCGCGCATGATCTTCATGGCGTCCGCGATGTGACGCCACTCCCTGGCCTCGTCGGCCTCGCCGCGGCTCTCGCAGGCCTGGGCTTGCTCGGCGGCCTTCGCGATCGCAACAAAACCGTGCTGTTCGAGCATCTGCCGGGCAACGGTATGGACCTGGACCTCGGACATCATGGGCGCTCTCCCGCTTGAGGGAACTGCGGTGCAGTGCGGCAACTGCCACCGCGGGTGTCTCACAACGGCTGAGCCCCGGAGCTCGTTCCGTCCCGTCGATGTGAGCCAAGACAAAGGCGGCCCGCCATGCCCGGCGGACCGCCCTTTCACCCACCCCAGAGCTGGAAATCTTCGGCCGCGGCCCCTACGCGACCGCCGCCTTCTTGCGCTCGAAATCGTTCGGCACCTCGATATCGACCTCCAGGGTCGAAACCTCGTCGCCGCGTTCGAGCCGGACGATGACCTTGGTCGGGTCCAGCGCCACATGCCTGGACACGACGGCGAGAATTTCCTCGCGCAGCACACCGAGCAGATCGGGCTGGCCGCGCATTCCACGCTCATGGGCAAGCAGGATCTGCAGCCGTTCGCGAGCGACGGGTGCCGAGGCCTTCTTGCCGCGGAGAAGTCGAAGCAGACCCATGCTCATGCAGCCCTCCGTCGCAGCAAACGATCCATCAGACCTCTGCGCTCGGCAGGAACATGCATCGTCACGTTCTCGCCGCAGAGGCGCTTGGCCGCGTCCATATAGGCCCGCGCCGGCGCTCCATCCGCGTTCGACAAGGTCACCGGCGTGCCGACGTTGGACGCCTTCAACACGTCCTGGCTCTCGGGGATGATGCCGAGCAAGGGCGTGGCAAGGATCTCGAGGATGTCGTCGATGGTCAGCATCTCGCCGCGCGCGGCGCGGGAGGGATCGTAGCGGGTGATGAGAATGTGCTTCTCGACCCGCTCGCCCTTTTCGGCCCGCACCGTCTTGGAATCGAGCATGCCGATGATGCGGTCGGAATCGCGCACCGAGGAGACTTCCGGATTGGTGACGATCACGGCCTCGTCGGCAAAGCGCATCGCCATGGAGGCGCCGCGCTCGATGCCGGCCGGGCTGTCGCAGATCACCCAGTCGAAACGGCTACGCAGATCGGCGATGACCTTGCCGACGCCCTCTTCCGTCAGCGCGTCCTTGTCGCGGGTTTGCGAGGCCGGCAGCAGCCAGAGATTCTCCAGCCGCTTGTCGCGGATCAGCGCCTGCGGCAGCTTCGCGACGCCCTGCACCACGTTGATGAGATCGAACACCACGCGACGTTCGGCGCCCATCACGAGGTCGAGATTACGCAAGCCGACGTCGAAATCGACGACGACGACCTTGTCGCCGCGTTGCGCGAGCGCCGCTCCCAGAGCGGCGGTCGTCGTGGTCTTGCCGACCCCGCCCTTGCCTGATGTCACGACCAGTACCTTGGCCATCTCAATTATCTCCTTCTGGTCAGTTCAGCGCAGTAATTCGCATGGTGTTGCCTTGCAGGAAGGCCTGGGCGGGCCGCCCGCGCAGGGCCTCGTCGATGTCGTCGGCGGTCTGATAAAACCCATCGATTGCAAGCAGTTCGGCTTCGATCTTCTGACAATAGATGCGCGCGCTGGTGTGACCGTTCACGCCCGCCATGGCGCGGCCGCGCAGCGCGCCGTAGACGTGGATGGAGCCGCCGGCGACGACCTCGGCGCCGGAGCCGACCGAGCCGAGAATGGTGACGTCGCCTTCCGGGAAGATCACGGTCTGGCCCGAGCGCACGGGGTTTTCGAGGAGCAGCGAGGTCGGCTTGGTCTCCACTTTCACGTCGGCCTTCTTCGGCGCGCTCGGCTCGACCACGCAGCTGCGCCCGCCCGACAGCAGCGGCGGCATCGCGGAGGTCAGCCGGCCCTCCTCCACGCCCTCGATGCCGAGCACGCGGATGTTGCGTTCCTGAAGGCTGGTGAGCAGATGGCCGATGCCGGCCTGGCTGAGATCGACCGAGGACAGGTCGATCACCACGGGCCGGCCGGCAAAGAAGCCCGGCGACCGCGCAATGGTGGCGTCGATCTCATGCAGCCAGTCCTGGACCGGAACCGTCGGCGTGAACACGAACGCCACATAGGAGCGTCCGCGCAGGCGCACCAATTGACGTTGGACTTTTGCTGCAGCCTGCATGGCGGCCGACTCGTTCCCTGTTATTGAATGGTTAACGATGCGGCGGATATGGTTAACGGTCGGTTAATGTCTCCGTGGGGTTACGTGGGACGTGAATTGGTTGGAGTCGCTTTCGTGTCCGGACGCGCGCTGCGACGCACAACTCTGCTGCTCATGGCGCGCCCAAGCCGGTCACGCTCACCGCCAACATGGGCCCGGGCCCCGGCTCTGCAGCGCACCGTGTCGCGCCATCCATGTGATTGCAGGACCGCTCACCCGGATTGACACGGTCGTGCCATCTGGTTTCGATGCGCGTCCCGCAGACGGAGCCGATCATGTCAATTCAGTCGTCCATCAGACGCAAGACCGCGCCGGACATCCGCGCCCGCAAGCACGGCGAGCCGGTCGTCATGCTGACCTCCTATCATGCGCACACGGCAGCGCTGGTGGATCAGCATTGCGACGTTATTCTGGTCGGCGATTCCCTTGGTAACGTCATGCACGGCTTCGAGACGACAGTGCCGGTCACGCTCGACATGATGATCCTTCAAGGTGCTGCCGTGATGCGCGGATCGAAGCGGGCGCTGGTCGTGGTCGATATGCCGTTCGGGTCGTATGAAGCCTCCAAGGAGCAGGCATTCAATTCCGCGGTACGGATCATGAAGGAAACGCAATGCGGCGCGGTGAAGCTTGAAGGCGGCGTCCGCATGGCGGAGACGATTGCATTCCTGTCCGGACGTGGCATCCCGGTGATGGGTCATATCGGCCTTACGCCGCAATCCATCAACACGCTCGGTTCGTTTCGCGCCCAGGGGCGCAACGAGATCGACTGGGGGCCGATCGAGGACGATGCGAAGGCGGTCGCCGATGCCGGTGCGTTCTCAGTCGTCGTTGAAGCCGTGGCCGAGCCGTTAGCGCGCAAGATCACGGAAACGATCGCGATCCCCACCATCGGGATCGGCGCGAGCGCGGCCTGCGACGGCCAAGTGCTCGTGCTCGAGGACATGCTTGGGCTCTCGCCACGAACCCCTAAATTCGTTCGGCGCTACGGCGATCTCGGTCCGGCCATCGAAGCGGCGGTCGAACGGTATGCCGCCGACGTGCGGTCGCGTGCCTTTCCCGGACCGGAACACGTCTACGACATGAAGAAGGGCTGACGCAGCGAGCAGTCAAGCGCCGCTCACTTCTTCACCTTGCTCGCATCCATCTTGATGTTCGGATCCAGCAACTTCGTTGTGAACGCCGTCGTCACGTCGAACGGCTTCTCCATGCCGAGATAGGTGTGGACCAGGTCGTAGTCCTTCTTCATCCGCTCGCCGTCGATCCAGCCGAGCCCCTTGGTGGTCGTGAACTCGTCCGTCATCAGGAACTTGATGCGCTCCCACTGGCGTTCCTGGTTGGCGCGGTCGAGCCCCGAGACCTGCGCGAGCAGCGCGTTCAGGCACGGGGCTACGTCGGCGACGCAGGCCGCAAATGCCTTCTGCGTGACGCGCACGAAATCTTCGACGACCTTCGGATTCTTCTGCAGATAGGCACCGTTGACGATCAGCGAATTGCCGTAAGGGTTGAGCCCGATGTCCTTCCAGTTGACGTAGCCGAGGTCGGGACCGAACTCGATGACCTTCAGGTCGTGCTCGTTGTAGAAGTCGCTGATGATATCGACAGTGTGGCTCTTCAGCGCCGCGATCTTGGCGGTCGGCCCGACATTGACGAAGCCGACGGAGTCGGGCGCAAGCCCTGCCGCCTTGGCGAAGGCCGGCCACATCACGCGCGAGGCATCGCCGGGCGGGTTGCCGATCTTGTGGCCGGCGAAATCCTTCACGCCGTTCACGCCGTAGCTCTTCAGCCAGTAGAAAGTCTGGCCGGTATTGGCATAGACGCTCATCACCGCAACCGTATCGGCGCCCTTGCTCTTGGCCACCAGCATGGTCGCGAGATCGGCGACGCCGAAGGGCGAGCCGCCGGAGCCGACCTTGGCCGCGGAGACGCCGGAGCCCTTGCCGGTCTCGATGGTGAGGTCGATGCCCGCCTTCTCGTACCAGCCCTGCGCCTTGGCGTAATAATACGGCGAGTGATCGGCCGTCGGCGTCCAGTTCAGGATCAGATTGACGGCCTCTCCCGCATGCGCGGGCATCGCCGGCGCACCGAGCGCCAGAGCCAAGACCAGGGCCGAGCCCGCCGCCTGCAAACGCTTCATCGCATCTCTCCTCGTTGCCGCGACCCGGCTTGTCGCTCTCCCCTTGTGAGGATACCAATGCAACAAGCCCGCCCTCCACTTGTCAACTGTTTGGTTGGAAATGCCCGCAAAACGATCTGGCGACACCGTGCCGCAGCGCCGCGACCCCGTCGCCACCCGCAAGAAGCTCCTGACCGCGGCGCGCCAGGAATTCGCCCGGCACGGCTTTGCGGGCGCCCGCGTCGACGAGATCGCCGAGCGCGCCGGCGTCAACAAGCAGCTCGTCTACCATTATTTCGGCGACAAGGACGCGCTGTACCTCGCCGTGCTCGAATGGGTCTATGAGGACATCCGCGAGCAGGAGCGCAGGCTCAATCTCGAAGGCCTGCCGCCGGAGAAGGCGATCCGCAAGCTGATCGAGGCTTCGTTCGACCATCTGGCCGCAAACCCCGATTTCATCGTGCTCCTGAACGACGAGAACCGCGGCGGCGCCCGCCACGTCCGCGGCTCGACCAGGCTGGAAGCGATGCACTCACCGCTCGTCAAAAGCGTCTCCCACATCCTCAACGAGGGGGTGCGCTCGGGCGTATTCCGCAAGGGGATCGACCCCGTCCAGCTCTATATCTCGATTGCGGGCCTCAGTTATTTCTTCTTCTCCAACACGCCGACGCTGTCGGCGATCTTCGGCAAGGACCTGTCGAGCCGGGCCCAGCGGCGCGCCCGCCGCCGGCACGTCGCCGATCTGGTGCTCCAGTCGCTCCGGCCGTAATCAACCAACTGGTTGAAACTTTCCTCAAGTCCGGCTAGGCTTGCGACCCGCGGCAGGGTGGCTGCGAGCAACAGGAGCAATCGGTGGCAGGAGACGGGGCACGCAGCTGGCGCAGCTTTACGATCGTCCTGATCGTGCACCTCGTCGTGCTCGTGCTGTGGCAGGTCGCGGTCGACGCCTTCCACGTGCCGAAATTCATCCTGCCCTCGCCGCTTGCGACAATTCAGACATTGGGAACGACGGGCTACGCCTGGGGTGCCAATACGCTGGTGACGGCGATCGAGATCCTCGGCGGCTTTGCGCTCGGCGCATTCGTCGGCGTCGCGCTCGCCGTGATCTTCAGCTGGGCACCGCTGCTCAGCCTCGTGCTGCTGCCGCTGTTCGTCACGCTGAACATGATTCCGAAAGTGGCGCTCGGCCCGCTCTTCATCGTCTGGTTCTCCTACGGCATCGTGCCGAACATCCTGATCGCCTTCAGCATCTGCTTCTTCCCGATCCTGCTCACCACCGCGCGGGGCCTGCGCGAGGTCGAGCCGGATCTGCTCGATCTCGTCAAATCGCTGCGCGGCTCGCGCTGGACTCTGTTCCGCAAGATCCAGCTGCCGGGATCGCTGCCCTACATCTTCTCCGGCATGAAGGTCGGCGCCATCCTCGCGGTCGCCGGCGCCATCGTCGGCGAGTTCATCGCCTCCGAGCGCGGGCTCGGCTACCTCATGATCCAGGTGCAGTCATCGCTCGACACGCCCGCGATGGTGATGGCGGTCGTGCTGCTGACGCTGCTTGGTGTCGCTCTCTACGGCCTGGTCCTCGCCCTCGAACGCATGTTCGTGGTCGGCGACGCCAGACAGACCTGAAGCCCAAGGACGACGAACCCATGCTGCTCACCCGCCAGACGCTGCCGAAGACCATTCCCGACATCGCTGCGCTCGACGACATCCTGTGCCGGCCGAGCCAGGCGCTGATCGACGACCTCGAGAAGGTCGAGGGCGACATCATGATCCTCGGCGTCGCCGGCAAGATGGGCCCGACGCTGGCAGGACTTGCGAAGGCCGCCGCGCCCGATCGCCGTATCATCGGCGTCGCCCGCTTCAGCGACGCCGGCGTGAAGGACTGGCTGCACGCGCGCGGGATCGAGACGATCAACTGCGACCTGATGGACGAGAAGGCGATTGCGGCGCTGCCGAAGGCGCCGAACATCGTCTTCATGGCCGGCCGCAAGTTCGGCGCCGAGGGCGATCTGTCGCTGACCTGGGCGATGAACGCGCATGTCCCGGCGCTGGTCGCGCAGGCCTTCCCCTCGTCCCGCATCGTGACGTTCTCCACCGGCTGCATCTATCCGTTCGTTCCCGTCGACGGCAAAGGCTCGAGCGAGGACATGGCGCCGAACCCGCCCGGCGAATACGCCCAGTCCTGCGTCGGCCGCGAGCGCATGTTCGAATATTTCTCGCGCAAGTTCGGCACGCCGGGGCGGCTGTTCCGCCTCAACTACGCGATCGACATGCGCTATGGCGTGCTGCACGACATCGCGACGAAAGTGCTGACGGGCACGCCGATCGACGTCAGCCTCGGCCATGTCAATTTCATCTGGCAGGGCGATGCGTCCTCCCAGGCGCTGCGCTGCCTCGCGCATTGCACGACGCCGACCTCGCCGATCAATGTCAGCGGCCATGAGATCCTGGCCGTCCGCGACCTCGCGCAAAGATTCGGCGCAAGGTTCGGCCGCGCGCCGGTGCTGACGGGCAAGGAAGAGCCGACCGCCTGGCTGACCGACACGTCGAAGGCGGTCGAACTGTTCGGCCTGCCCGTCGTTGACACCGAGCAACTGATCGCCTGGACCGCGGATTGGGTCTCTCGCGCCATGCCGAGCCTCGGCAAGCCCACCAAATACGAGGTGCGCGATGGTCGTTACTGACGGGCCGCGCATCGTCCGGCTCGGCGTCGAGGACGCCGCGGCGGGCCTTGTGCTCTCGACCGAAGCGCACTGGAACCAGACGGTCGAGGACTGGCGCTTCTTCCTGAGCGAAGGCTTCGTGTTCGGCATCCGCGACGGCGCACGGCTGGTCGCAAGCGCGGCCCTGCTGCCCTATTCCGGCAACAATGCGTGGATCAGCATGGTGCTGGTGACGGAAAGCCATCGCCGCCGCGGCCTTGCCACGCAGCTCGTCGATGCCTGTCTCGATACGGCGCGCAAGAGCGGGCTGACGTGCTGGCTCGATGCGACGCCCGACGGCGCCAAGGTCTACGGCCCGCTCGGCTTCACCCCGACTTCGCAATTGCGCCGGCTGAAGCTGGTGAAATCCACCCCCGCGTTCGGGCAAGCTCCCTCAACCGCAACGCTCGACGCGCTTCGCGGTCGGGACCAGCGCGCCACCGGCCTCGACCGCAGCGCCCTGCTCTCCGCCTTCGCGTGGCGGCCTGGCTCGCGCATCGTCTCCGCGAACGGCGCCATCGCGCTGGTGCGGGACGGCCGAGCCGCGTGCCATATCGGCCCGTTGTTCGCGGATCACACCGCAGCCGCGCTGACCCTGGTTAACGCGATCGCACAGTCGCAGGACGGACCGCTCCTGCTCGACGCCGTCGCGTCGCAAGCCGCGTTCCTGGACGGATTGACAGCGTCCGGCTGGACCATTGAACGCCCGTTCCAGCGGATGCGTCTCGGCCCCGTCACCGCCATGGCCGAGGAAATGCCGTTCGCCGTCGCAGGCCCCGAATTCGGATAGGACATCATGCACCACAGCCAGATCAACAGCGAGATCCGCAAGCTGATCGCCGACGGCACCGTGCTGCCGGCGCATCCCCTCGCGCTCACCGCCGAGCGACAGCTCGACAAGACGCATCAGCGTGCGCTGACGCGCTATTACATCGACGCCGGCTCGGGCGGCCTTGCCGTCGGTGTGCACACCACGCAGTTCGCGATCCGGGACGTCGGCCTCTACCGCCCCGTGCTCGAGCTCGCCGCCGAGACCGCGGCGAACTGGACCAGGCGGCCGCTGGCGCTGGTCGCAGGCCTCGCCGGGCCAACCAGCCAGGCGACCGCCGAGGCCCGCACCGCGCGCGACATCGGCTACCATGCGGGCCTGCTCAGCCTCGCCGCGATGAAGAGCGCCTCCGAAGACGAGATCATCGCGCATTGCACCGCCGTGGCCGCCGAGATTCCGCTGGTTGGCTTCTACCTTCAGCCTGCCGTCGGCGGCGTCGTCCTGTCGAGCCGGTTCTGGCAGCGCTTCGCCTCGATCGACAACGTCATTGCGATCAAGATCGCACCGTTCAACCGCTACCGCACCCTCGATGTTCTGCGCGGCGTCGCGGCCGCCGGCGCGCTCGACCGCGTCGCGCTCTACACCGGCAATGACGACCATATCCTGCTCGACCTGACGCTGCCGTTCGATCTCCGCGACAAGGGCGTCACCACGCGGACCTATTTCAAGGGCGGTCTGCTCGGCCACTGGTCGGTCTGGACCGCGAGCGCGATCAAGCAGTTCGAACGCTGCAAGGCCGCGCGGCACAAGGACAGCATTCCGGCCGACCTGCTCGCGCTCGATGCCCGCGTCACCGATTGCAACAGCGCCTTCTTCGATGTCGCCAACAATTTTCACGGCTGCATCGCCGGCTGCCATGAAGTGCTGCGGCGCCAGGGCCTGATGAAGGGCCTGTGGTGCCTTGATCCCGACGAGGGCCTCAGCCCCGGACAGAAGGAGGAGATCGATCGCGTCACGCGCGAGCACGCCGACCTCAGCGACGATGCCTTCGTCGCCGCAAACCTGGACAAATGGCTGGCATGAGCTCGGCCCCCTTCATCAGCCTGCAAGGCGTCCGAAAGGTCTATCGCAGCGGCGGCACCGAGTTTCTGGCGGTGTCCGACGTCACCATGGACGTGCAGGAAGGTGAGCTCGTCTCGCTGGTCGGCCCGTCCGGCTGCGGCAAGACCACCGTGATGAAGATCCTGGCAGGCCTGCATGACGCCGACGGCGGCACCGTGAAAATCGGCAATGCCAGGAGCCCGTTCGATCCGAGCCGCGACATCGGCATGGTGTTCCAGCAGGCGCTGCTGCTGAAATGGCGCACCATCCTGGACAACGTGCTGCTGCCGGCCGAGATCGTCGGCCTGCCGATGAAGGCCGCGCGCGCGCGGGCGCGCGACCTGCTCAACCTCGTCGGGCTCGCCGGCTACGAGCAGAAATATCCGCAACAATTGTCCGGCGGCATGCAGCAGCGCACGGCGATCGCGCGCGCCTTCATCCACGATCCGAAACTGATCCTGATGGACGAGCCGTTCGGTGCGCTGGACGCGCTGACACGCGAGCAGATGAATCTGGAGATGCTGCGGATCTGGCGGGAGAGCGGCAAGACCATCATCTTCGTCACCCACTCGATCCAGGAAGCCGTGTTCCTGTCCTCGCATTGCGCCGTGCTGACGGCGGGCCCGGCGAAGATGGCCGACTATTTCACGATCGACCTGCCCTTCCCGCGCGACCTTCCGCTCAAGACGACCGATGCGTTCGGCGCCTATGCGCGAAGGATCTATGCGAAGCTCGGGTTGGGGACGGCGTAAACAGCCGGTCCGCTGTCATTCCGGGGCGCGACGAAGTCGCGAACCCGGAATCCATTGGGCAGCAAAACACGCGATGAAATGGATTCCGGGCTCGCGCCAAGCGGCGCGCCCCGGAATGACGGTGCGCGGCGTGAACACCGCGCCCCTCACGTCAGCTCTTGTTGCGCATCTTGCTGAGCAGGTAATTGTCGTAGAAGTTCTCCGCGATCTGCGTGTAGAAGAGCAGCTCCTTCATATACGCGTCGTGGCTTTCCTTGGTCCGCTTGAACAGGTCGCTCTTGGCGGCGAGCTCGTTCAGATGGTCCTGGGTCGCGTTGTAGCAGGCCTCCAGCACCGGCTGCGGGAACGCTTTCAGCTCAGTGCCGCTCGCGATCAGCCGCTTCAGCGCGGCCGGGTTCACGCTGTCGTATTTCTCGAGCATCCAGGCACCGGCCGCCGCGCCCGCCTGGTTGACGATCGCCTGGTATTGCTTGGGCAGCGAATTCCACTTCTCGTCGTTGACGATCATGTGCAGCATGGCACCGCCTTCCCACCAGCCGGGGAAGTAATAATATTTGGCGACCTTGTAGAAGCCGAGCTTCTCGTCGTCATAGGGACCGACGAACTCGACCGCGTCGATCGTGCCCTTCTCCAGCGCGGGATAGATATCGCCGCCCGCGATCTGCTGCGGGACGACCCCGAGCTTTGCCAGCACGTGGCCGCCCATGCCGGCAATGCGGAATTTGAGACCCTTGAGATCGTCGACGGTCTTGATCTCCTTGCGGAACCAGCCGCCCATCTGGGTGCCGGAATTGCCGCAGAGGATGGCATGCGCCTTGAAGGGTTTGAGCGCCTCGTTGGTGAGATCAGCGCCGCCGCCGAAGTGCCACCACGATTCCTGATGGCGATGGTTCATGCCGAACGGCGCGCCGGTCGCATAGGCCAGCGCCGGCTCCTTGCCGATGTAGAAATAGAGCGGGGTCTGCGCCATCTCCACCGATGCGGTGCTGACGGCATCGAGCGCCTGGAGGCCTGGAACGATCTCGCCGGCCGCAAAGGTCTGGATCTGGAATTTGTTGTCGGTGGCCTCAGCGACGTATTTCGCAAAGGTCTGCGCCGTGCCGTAGATGGTGTCGAGCGACTTCGGGAAGCTCGAGGTCAGGCGCCACTTGATCTCGGGCGCGCTCTGCGCGATCGCGGGTGCAGCAACCAGCGTCGTCGCGCCGGCGACTGCGCCGCCCTTGAGGAATGTTCGGCGTTTCATGATGTGGACTCTCCCTGGAAGTAGATTTCGAACATATGGGCTTTGTGGCGATGGTCTTCGCGGACCGTTTGCCCGTTCCTATAGCGGAGTTCAAGTTGCGAGGAGAAGGCCTGTACGGAGCTCTCAGAGCAGCTTGGCGCTGACGAACAGCGCGCGCACGGCGTTGGTCGCCTGCACCGCCAGCATGGCGTTACCGGCGGCGCCTTCCAGGGCCGCGACTGCGTCCTCGTGCAGGGAGCGAAATTCCATCCACTCGACCGACTTGAAGTTGGTGAGGAATTGATAGGCCTGACCGACGGTCGCGATCGCCAACGTGTCACCGTTCAGCTTGATCTTGAACGTCGTGCGCAGCGGGGTTTCGGAACTTGATGGATCGCTCATGGGCTGCTTCTGGACGAGGACGGCTTAACGAAGGGGAAACGGCAGCCCCCGCCGTCGCAGGCAAGGTCAGGAATTGGTGCTCGCGCGCTGCGAAGCGGTGGCCGTCCCGCGCAGGCTCGGCACCACGACCAGGCGGTTGAACTCGCCATTGTCGTAGGCCTTCAGGAAACGGTCATAGTCCTTGATCGAGACGCAACCGTTGGAATCGCCGCGCGGCCCGAGCAAGTAGTTATGCGTGAGCAGACCGACGCGGCCAAGCGCACTGGTGCCCTCAGTCGGCGTCATGCGCAGTGCCCGGACACCGTGGAACGGCTTTTCGCGCGGCTTGAGGTCGTAGGTCGCCGGCGGCGTCGCGCCGACCATCCGCCGGTCGACGTGGTCGGGGTTGTCCATCAGCGCGCCCAGGCCGGAATGCGCTTCCAGCGCCACGCCGCTCGGCAGATAGACCGCCTTGGCCGAGATGTCATAGACCGCGGTCCGCGAATCATAGCCGAGCGCGGCGAGATCCGGCGCCTTGGTCAGCAGCCCGCTATCCGGCGTCAACGAAGCCAGCTTGATCTTGTCGGTGAATCTTTCGAAGAAGTTGCGGTTGTCGGCCCTGGAACCGGTATCGGCATAGGCCTGGCTGGAGGCGATCTGGGCGGCCAGATCCGCCTGGACCGGACGCGAGCGCGGCATCGGGATGGCGTCGGCGCGCTGCGAGGGCCTCGCCTCTTCGGCTGCAGACTGTTCGTCCTCGGTCAGCATCGAGCGCCAGTCGTCGCCCTGGAGCTTCTGGGCGAGCATCGCCTTGGCATCTCGCAGCTTGAGCTGGACCGCATTCACCGCGGAGCGCTCGAACGCCCGCAGGCCGAACTCGCGGGCCGGCGGGCTGCCGGAGGCCGACGCGAAACGGTCTTCGAACGAAGGGGCATTGGCCGGCGGCAACGCGGCCGAGACCAGCGGGGTCGAATCGCCCATATCGGAAACCCACGCGGCGACGCCAAGCGCCAGCGCGAGCGCTGCCACAGACAGTAAAATCGTCTCGGCCCGCCCGACACGGCGGCGCGACAACAGCCTCTCGGCGTTTGCTGCGTCGGAAACCATCAGATCCCCAAAATCGACCCCGGGGGTGCCCACCCCCACCCGGAGACTCTATACCAGCTACCACATTGGGAGCCAAAAGTTAGGCATAATCGCGGCCGGAAAGCCTCCCAAAAGTATCCAATGACCGACCCATTCGATCTCAACCGCTTTGTCCGTGCCCAGGACCCGGTCTATCGCGACGTCCAGGCCGAGCTGGCCCGGGGCCGAAAGCAGACTCACTGGATGTGGTTCGTCTTCCCGCAGGTCGCAGGTCTCGGCTTCAGCGCCATGTCGCAGCGCTACGCCATCGAGTCCCGCGCGGAGGCCGAGGCCTATCTCGCCCATCCCGTCCTCGGGGCGCGCCTGATCGAATGCACGAGGCTCGTGCTCGCCGTCAAGGGCCGGACCATCAACGCGATTCTCGGCGCACCCGATGACGCCAAATTCCGCTCGTCGATGACGCTGTTCGGCGCGGTGTCCGACGAGCCCGTCTTCGATCAGGCGATTGCTCGATACTTTGCAGGCGAACGCGACGGCGCCACGCTGGAGATCCTGTCGAGGCTCGACCGCACATCCGGCTGAGTTGGCGGGACCGGCAGCGTAAACCCGCGATTAACACGGACCTCCTATTCTCAGGAGAATATCCTTCTCCCCGCGCCCATTGCCGGACAGATCATGAAAATCGGTACGCTCCTGACCACCGCCATCGTCTCGCTCTCGACCGTCGGCGGCGGCCTCGCCGTCTACGTCGCCGTGACGAAGTACCAGACCATGGACAGGATCGGTGAGGCACAAGGCCGACTCGCAATCGTTCGCGCGGCCAGCGATATCCCGCGCTATCTCAACCCCGAGCGCGGCTTCGCCACCAACATCCTCTACGGACCGGCGACCGTCGACCCGGCGCAGCTCACCCAGCACGACAAGCTGCGCAAGGCGACCGATGGCGCCCGCGACAGGATGAACGCGCTGCGCAAGGAGTTGCCCGGCTCGTTCGACGACGGCAACGCCATCGGCGGCAGCATCGACGCCATCAACTCGAAGTTCACCGGACTACGCGAGGCGATCGACAAGGCCATCGCGGGGCCCGCGGACGCGCGCAAGGACGCGGCCCGCAAGGTCGTCGCCGACAATGCCGTGCTCAACGCCGGCGTCACGGCGCTGCTGAACGAGCAGGTTCGCCGCATGGCGATTCTCAATGGCGATGCCTACCGCCAGGCCAATTACGCCAACATCGCCATGACGCTGCGCGACATCGGCGGCCTCAATGCAAGCGTGCACAAGAACCTCGTTGGCGGCAAGAAGGTCGCGACCGAGGCCGAGAAGGCCGACGTCGCCCGCATGCAGGGCCGCAGCGACCAGATCGTGATGTCGCTGATGGAGTTGCACGGCAATCCGGCGACACCCGCCAATGTCGGCGCCGCACTGGAGACGATGAATTCGCGCTACGTCGAGGAATTCGGCCGCGAGCTCAAGCTGGTCAAGGACGGTGCCGTCAGCGGCAAGTATGAGCACGACGTCGACACCTATTACGCGGCGTCGCAAAAGGGTCTCGGCTCCATCATCGGCGTTCGCGATGCGCTCTATGACAACGCCGAGCATATCCTCGCCGACGCTTCCTCTGCCGCGCGCACCAGCTTCATCATCGCGCTCGTCGGCCTCCTCGCCGTGCTGATGGCTAGCGCCGGCCTGATCGTGATGGTCCGCCGCCGCGTCTGCGCCCCGATCGTCGGCCTGACGAGCCGGATGTCGCGCCTGGCCGACGGTGACCTTGCCGAAGAGATCCCCGGCGCCGAGCGCTCCGACGAGATCGGCGCGATGGCGGCGGCGGTTCAGGTCTTCAAGGACAACATGATCCGGGCCGACCGGCTCGCCGCCGAGAAGCAGGCCGAGAACGACGGCAAGATGCGCCGCGCGCAGGCGCTCGACAATCTCACCCGCGCCTTCGAGGCCAAGGTCACCGAGCTCGTCGGCGGCCTGTCGCGGGCGTCCGCGACCATGGAAAGCACCGCACAGTCGATGACCTCGACGGCGGCACAGACCAACAGCCAGGCCGCGGTGGTCGCCGCCGCCTCCGAACAGACCTCGACCAACGTACAGACCGTCGCCAGCGCCACCGAAGAGCTGACCTCCTCGATCGCGGAGATCGGCCGGCAGGTCGCCCAAAGCACCGAGATCGCGGCCCGCGCCGTCGACAACGCCCGCCGCACCGGCGACACCGCCCGCACACTCGCCGAGGGCGCGCAGAAGATCGGCGACGTCGTCACGCTGATCCAGAGCATCGCCGAGCAGACCAACCTGCTCGCGCTGAACGCGACCATCGAGGCCGCCCGCGCCGGCGATGCCGGCCGCGGCTTTGCCGTGGTCGCTTCCGAAGTGAAGTCGCTGGCCGGCCAGACCGCCAAGGCCACCACCGAGATCTCCGAGCAGATCACGGCGATCCAGACCGCAAGCGACGAGACCGTGGCCGCCATCCGCAACGTTGCCGACGTCATCGCCGAGATCGACCAGATCGGCACCGCGATCGCCGCCGCGATCGAGGAACAGGGCTCGGCCACCAAGGAAATCGCCCGCAGCGTCCAGGAGGCCGCCCGCGGCACCCAGGAGGTCAACAGCAACATCTCCGGCGTGCAGCGCGCCGCCGACGACACGGGAGCTGCCGCAAGGGAGGTGCTGGGCGCTGCCGAGCAGCTCTCGACGCAGTCGCGCGATCTCGCCGGACAGTTCGACCGCTTCCTCGGCGAGGTCAGGGCCGCTTAAAGCATGATCCGGAAAAGTGCGCAGCGGTTTTCCGAAAAGATCGTGCTTGAACAACAACCTAAAGCGCGATGACGGTTCATCCTGGTCGCATCGCGCTTTAGTAAGGCGGCGCCTTCCGCGCCCGCTGCGCTTTCGCCGCCTCGATCCACCACAAGAGATCGTCGGCAAAGCGCGGGAACGAGCGTTCCAGCGCCTTGCCGCCCTCTCCGATCGGCTCTGCATCTGCCGACAATGTCTGCGCGATCGGGCCGACGCCGATGGTGCTCGACACCACCACCATGCCCATTTCCGACAGCGTGCCGTGCCAGGCCGTCGCGGCGCGCGCGCCGGACAGTCGGCCGGCGGAATAGCTCACGATCGCGGCCGGACGCCAGAACCATTCTTCGAGGAAGTGGTCGGTGAGATTCTTCAGGCCGGGCTGGATGCCCCAATTGTACTCGCCGGTGACGAAGACGAAGCCGTCCGCGTCCCGGATCTGCCCGGCCAGCTTCTCCAGCGCCTCGGGCGCCGCGCCCTTGGGATGTTCCTTGTACATACGGTCGAGCATCGGCAGGCCGATCGCCTTGGCGTCGATGAATTCGACCTCCTCGCCGCGGCCGCGCAGCCGATCGATGACGAAATTCGCAAGGCGGATGCCCATGCGGTCGGAACGGTAGGAACCGTAGAGAACGAGAATGCGATTGCTCATGGCCGGACGGTAGCACGAAACCGGTGTCCGTCCCTACCCGATTTGGCGAACTATTGGCCGCGACCGCGGCCCAGCGTTTGCGACGGCGACTCGCCGAACTGGTCGCGGTAGCTTCTGGAGAAATCGCTGAGGTGCCAGAAGCCGAACGCCAGCGCGACCGCCTTGACGCTATCGGCCCCGGCGAGAAGCCGCCGCCGCACCAGCCACAGCCGGCGCAGGCGCAAATAGCGATGCAGACTCATGCCCCGATAGCGGCGGACGACGTCGTGCATGGTGCGAACGGACAGCCCGAGCTTGCGCGCGATCTCATCGCTGTAAATCGGCTGCGACAAATCCTCGGAAAGTAGCGCGCGGATGTCCTGGAACGTCCTGAAATTCCGCCCGTCGTTGGGGCCGAGGGTCCAGCGGGACGAAACGACGCTTTCGAAGGCATCGTCGACGGCTCCGAGCAGGGTCTCCTTCATCGCCGCACTCTTCAATGAAAGCTCCGGTGCCGCGACCGGGTCGGACGCCTCGGCCAGCACCTCACGAACCACGGTGCGCAGCCGGTGCAAGCCGGCCGCGGAGACTTCAAAAATCTTGAAGCTCGAGAGCGTGGGCGGCCAGCCTCGATCCTGCACCTCCGGTCTGAAAACCACTGAGGCGATTTGTCGCTGCACCTCCTCAACGGTGGTGTAGGCCGCGCCGCCGCTGCCAATGACCACGACCGGCCGGGCGCGTTGCGAGCCATTGAAGCGAACGGGTACGTTGAGGTCGTCCATCGTGAAGCCGATCGCCGTGCAATTCCCGACGAGCTGTGCATCAACCACCCGCGGAAACGCGTGCGTCAAATTCACGTCGCAGCCGGGCAACGACAGGATCGTCTGCTCAGCCGAAATCTTCCGTACGAAAGGCGTGAATTCGAAATTCAGCCCGCGTATGGCACTTCGAAATTCGTCGACGTCTGAAAAGCGAAATGTCTTGAGTGCCGATTTCGGCACATCGTCATTGCTGTTCATGAAAATAAAAAACGCAAGGTCGTGTCGACGTGCGTCCGGCCGCGATGCCGGTTCGTCTCCCCCCTCGTTTTTCCGTTACCCTGAAAGGATCAATCTTAACGTGTCCTGACCAATTGGCGAGGAGCTAATTGGAAGGAACAAGCCAGGGACGTCCCCTCTCGCCAAATTTCGATAGCGTTTCCCGCACAGCCGCTGGTGCTGGAATACCCGACCCTCGATATCCAAAATTCAAAATTAACGACTTTGAGGCGCAATAGCTCTCGTTTGATCGTCAAAGTTATTTCGAATTTCAGGCCCCTGCCATGACGGCAAATTCGCCTGCTGATGTTCTGGTCGAGTTGGAGGACGCGGTCGCAACGTGTCCGCTGGACCGCTGCGCACGCGTTCTTTCCGGCATCATGCAGCTGCTCACCAGCAGCCGCGACCGGCCTCAGGAATTGCTCGCTAGTGTGGTCGACGGCGTTCTGCTGCGGCTGACGGAGCGGGTTGAGGCCAGTGCGTTGATCGAGCTCAGCACGGCACTCGCCGAGCTCGCGGTGGCCCCGCCGAAGACCGTGCGGCGTCTCGCCTCACACCACGATCCGGAGGTGGCGTGCCCCGTCTTGCTGAGATCGCAGTCACTGTCCACGGCCGATCTCAAGTCGATCGCGGCATCGAGCGGCGAACGGCAGCAACGCGCGATCGCAGCCCGCGCGCCGATCGATCCGCCGGTGATCGAGACGCTGATCGAAGGCGGCTTCCGCAGCGTTTGTATTGCGCTGATCGCCAATACGGAGGCACGATTCTCTGACGCCGCCTACGCCGCGCTGGTCGGGAAGTGCCTGACGGATGATGAGCTCACGAAGGCGCTGGCCCTCAGGCCGGACACGCCCGACACGGTCATGCGGAAGTTGCTGTCGACCTCACCGGCCCCGACATCCGGCACAGGACCGAAGGCGACCGTCTCGCTTCAAGCAGTAGCGGCCGCCCCGATCGTCCCCAAGCTGCCCTGCGCGGCCGCCTATGCAAGCGCGCGGCCGGAGATCGTCGCGCTCAACCGCATCGGCAAGCTCAACGATTCCACGGTGAACCGCTTCGCCATCCGCGGCGAGACCGCCAACCTCGTCACGGCCCTATCGGTGCTTTCGGGGGCTCCCATCGAAATCGTCGAGCATGTCATGACCGACGACGATTGCGAGGGTCTCGTGATGGCCTGCCGTGCCTCGCGGCTGAACTGGCAGACCACGTTGGCCATCTTGGGCAATCGCTGCGGCAGAAGGCTTTCCTTCGCCGAGCGCGAACGCGCGCAGCACATTTTCGAGACACTGCTTCTGTCCACCAGCCAGTGGACGGTGCGTTGGGGGGAAATTGCCGCGAACGCCACGGAGAGCAGTCGGGAACATCGCGGCGCAAAGATGGGGATTAGCCGATGAAATTCGACGGTCGCAAAGCCTCTCGCGTGAAAATGGACCACAGGCAGCCGGTCAACCTCATGGGGTCGGACGGCACCTGGCGACGCCGTTGCGTATTGCTGGACGTGTCGCAAAGCGGCGCCAAGATCGAGGTCGAGGGCACGCTCGACGTGCTCCAGGCCAAGGAGTTCTTCATGCTGCTGTCGTCGACCGGCCTCGCCTACCGGCGCTGCGAACTGGTCTGGATCGACGGCACCACGGCTGGAGTCCACTTCGTTACGGCTGACGGCAAGAAGAAACCTGCAGGCGCACCAGCGCCTGCGCAGACCGCGGCTCAGAGCAAATAGATTCGAACATTCCACCTACTGTTTGACATTCATACAGTCGAAAAGTGCAGGTCAGATCGTGCAGCACGCGCCAACCAGATCCGGCCCGGTCAATGGTGAGGGCGGCATCCGTCAGACGCGAACGGATCGCCCCTTCCTGCACGTGCTGGCCGACACGTCCGACAAGCTCTCAGGCGTCTGCGCGATCCTCGAAGAGAAATTCACCATTGCTGGCGAGCGGCTCGATGCCGATTCCAGGCTGTCGCAGACGCCGGCCGCCATCGTCATCCGCGCGGAGCTGCGCGACGTCGACAATATCGCCGCGATCAAGAAGCGGGCCGGCAAGCTGGCGAAGGCCAGGAAGCGCATTTTCCTGCTCGAGCACGCCTCCCACGTCTGCATCTCGCAGGCCTACGCGCTCGGGGCGACGCTGGTCCTGCCCGGCACGGTCAGCCGGACCAGGCTGCTGGCGGCGCTGGCCGATCCGGCCGACGGGGTATCCGCTTCGTCAGGCGACACGCTGCAACCGGACAACGCCGTCGAGACCGCGGCGACCGCGATCGCATCGATGTTCACGGCTGTGACCCTGGGCCAACCACTTGACATCGACGGCACCAAGGAAGCCGGTCGCCAGATTGCCGAGCGTATCACCCAGCATGGCCTGACGGAGTGGCTCATGACGGTGCGGCGCCATCACGAAGGAACCTATCAGCATTGCCTGCTCGTGACCGGCGTTGCCATCGACTTCGGACTGAGCCTCGGCGTCGGCAGGGCCGACCTGGAACGTCTCTACTCGGCTGCCATGTTCCACGACATCGGCAAGGCGCAGATTCCGCTCGCCATCCTCGACAAGCCGGGCCGCCTCGATGCCGCCGAACGCGCACTGATCGAAACGCATCCGGCCGCCGGCTACGAATTTCTGAAGGGGCAGGACGGAATCTCGCCGGAAATACTCGATGCCGTTCGCCATCATCACGAGTACCTCGACGGAAGTGGCTATCCCGATGCGCTCTGCGCCGAGAGCATTGGCGACATCGTACGGATTCTAACGATCTCCGACATTTTCGCAGCGCTGATCGAGCACCGGCACTACAAGCCGACCATGCCGCGCGCGGAGGCCTACAACATTCTGTGCGGGATGAATGGGAAGCTGGAAAAAGCGCTGCTCCACTCATTCAAGCAGGTCGCGCTCACGCGGTGAGCGCGGTAGACACGCCTCGAACGCGGCCTAATGGGTGGCGCGGTAGCTGGCGCGGCGCGGGATGGACCGGCAGGCCAGCCCCTCTGCCAGCAGCTTCATGTCCTCGTGCCGGCCGCTGCGAATCAGCCGGCCGAACTCTTCGGGTGTGAAAGGAAGACTTGGATCGTCATCGATCGTGTGCCGCAGTCGCGGACCGAAGAACCGTCGAACCAGGCTAGCCAGCCGCCGCATATCAATTCCCTCGCGCCAGCAACAAACCTATCAGTCCGCGTATTGTTCCTCCTGCACCTTGGAGATTGCAAGAGGCCGCCCAGGACTCCGCAGCAAAAATTTCCGCCAGAGAATAATCTCCTCTTTGCCGCGTTAATCGGCAAAACCCACGTAACGCACGAACTCGTCGTTGTGCTCGCGGTCCGAGCGAACGGCATTCGCGGCAAAGCCATCGTCGGGATAGCCCATCGCGACGCAGGTCATGATGACCTCATTCTCCGGAATCCTGGCGACCGCGCGCACGATGTCGGAACGCATGATGCCCTGTCCGTTGATCACGGAGCCGAGGCCGCGGTCCCACGCCGCGAGCACGATGCCGTAGCAGAGCGCGCCGAGATCGAAGTGGCAGACCGCGCCGGGATCGAGGACACGGTCGTAAGTCAGCACAAGCGAGACCGGCGCGTCGAACTGGCGGAAGCCGCGCAGTACCCAGTCCTGCCGCATCGGCTTGTCGTCGCGCGCAATTCCCATCGCGCCGAACAGCTTCTTGGCGATGTCGACCTGCCGCGTGCGGTGCACACCCTGGTACTCGCCGTGGCTGACGATGTCGCGCTTGACCGTGGCGCCGCTGGCCATCTCCTCCATGTTGCGGCGGCGCACCTCTTCCAGAGGCGTGCCGGTGAGCACGTGGACATGCCAGGGCTGGGTGTTCATCGACGACGGCGCGCGCTTGGCGCTTTCGATGATCGCCTCGATCACCGCGCGCGGCACCGGCTCGTTCCTGAAGCCGCGCACGCTGCGGCGCGACTGGACCAGCGTTTCGAATTCCACCTCGTGAACCTCCCTGCCTTGTTCGTCCCGCCCACATTGCAACGCGGTGCCAGTTGCCGACGCGGCGCGCAAAACCTATGCTCACGACCAAGCAAGACCAAGAACCCTGTGTGGACCCGCCACACCCAGTGAGGACTCAAATGGCCGCGCCGCTCGATCCCGTCATCGCCCAGATCATTCCGCTCATGCCGATGCGCGATCCCACCACGATGACGCCACAGAGCGCCCGCGATTCCTTGCGCGCACTGGCTGCCGCGCGCGCGGCCATACCGCCCCCGTCTGTCGATACCGTGCAGGACATCAAGGTGAAAGGCGGCGCCGGGCCGCTCGATGCACGTATTTATCGGGTCGGCACCACGCCGGCACCGACCGTGGTGTTCTTCCACGGCGGCGGCTGGGTCGCGGGCGACATCGAGACCCACGACCGGCAGGCGCGCAACCTTGCGATCGAGACCGGCGCGGTGGTCGTCTCCGTCGATTATCGCCGTCCGCCCGAGACGCGCTTTCCCGGTGCGTTCGAGGATGCCTTTGCCGCCGTGAGCGACGTGTTTGGCCGCGTCGCGGAATTTGGCGGCGATGCAAACCGCTTCGGCGTTGCCGGCGACAGCGCCGGAGGCAATCTCGCAGCGACCACCGCGATCGCCTGCCGCGACGCCGGCATCAAGCTCGCCGCGCAATTGCTGGTCTATCCCGTGACCGACGTCCTCGGCGCTTACGCCGATGCGGACGAGAACGCGCGCTTTCCGTCCCGCGCCGAGAATGCCGAAGGCTACTTCCTCACGCGCGCCACGATGGAATGGTTTTGCGGCCACTATCTTGCCGATCCCGGCCATGCCACGGACTGGCGTGTCTCGCCGCTGCGCGCGGCATCCCTTGCCGGCGTCGCCCCCGCGATCGTGACCACCGCCTGGTTCGATCCCCTCCGCGACGAGGGCGCGGCCTATGCGCGCGCGCTGGAAGCGGCCGGCGTGCGGGTCAAGCATCATGAGGGCCCCGGCCTGATCCACGGCTATTTCGGCATGGGCGATGCCTCCGAGGCCGCACGCGCCGAGGCGCAGCGCGCACGCGCGGACTTCAAGGCGCTGCTCGCGCGGGGTGCCTGAAGTCGGTCAGATGCTCCGCGCACGCTGCGCCGCGGTGTGCCCCCACGTCTCGTCCCAGTCCTGACCGGAGGCGTCGACGACGCGGCCGTCGGCTTCGAAGAACTTGTTCGGCACCTGGAAGATCGCGAGGATCAAGGCGCCGTCCGGACACCACGCAGCATGCCGGCTGCCCGCCTCGCGCCAGATGAATTCGCCGGCCTTGCAAGCGATGTTCTTGGCCGGGCCCTCCTTGTCGACAAGCGCGCCTTCGATGACCCAACTCTGCTCGATGCCGACATGCTCGTGATCGGGCAGCACCGATCCCGGCGCAAAGCGCATCAGGGCGGTCATCAGGCCCGTGCGGCGATCGAACAGCAGCGTCTTGGCCTCGCACCCCGCAAAGCGGGTCTTCTGCCAGTCCATGTCCTGGGGCCGAACCAGGTGGGAATGCCGATCGGCGGATCGTTCGCCCTGCGGGATCGTGGCGTCCATGACGATGCTCCTCCATCTCAACTGCCTGAAGCTAGCAGGATGGCGCGGCCGGGTCAGCGAGCGGTGCAACAGACGAAGACAGTTACCGATCGCGCGCAAAAACCGCCAGGGAGACGGCGATCGGTGCTCATCCTGCTTGATTGCGCCACGATTCCCGGCTCCAATCTGCCGGCCATTTCTGGTCCAGGGAGACACCCATGATGAAGCGGATTTTTCTCGCAGCGATCGTAGCCACCTTTGCGGCGGGCTCGGCCTTCGCGCAGGAAACCTGCGAGAGCAAGGCGATCGGCAAGGACGGCAAGCCGCTGGCCGGCGCCGCCAAGACCTCGTTCCTGAAGAAGTGCAAGGCGGATGCCTGCGCACCCAAGGCGGTCGGCTCCGACGGCAAGCCGCTCGCCGGCGCCGCCAAGAACAGCTTCATGAAGAAGTGCGAGACCAGCGCCTAAGGCGCTGCGAATCCGCTGCTTCTTCAGCGAGCGGTTGCTCCACGAACTCGTCATGCCCGGGCTTGTCCCGGCCATGACGGAAAGAGTCACTCCCGCTTGAAGCGGTAATCGAACGCTCCATCCAGCGGCTTGATCAGCCCCACCGTCGGCGTTGGAAAATGGATCGGCAGGATCAGCGTGTCGGTGTCGGCGACCGACGCAAAGAATTTTCGCCGCGACACCGCTGATTGTTTTGCATCCCAGTCCGGCTTCGCCGACCAGTCAGGCTCGCGGCACTGGATCTGGTGATGCATGAGATCGCCCGCGACCACGGCGCGCTGGCCTTTGGAGAAGATGTTGACGCAGCAATGGCAGGGCGAATGCCCCGGCGTCGGCGTCAGCGTGACGGTATCGTCGAGCGCGTAGTCGTCATCGACCAGCAGCGCCTGCCCGGCCTCGACGATCGGCAGGCAATTGTCGCGGAAGACCGTGCCCGGCGGATTGTTGCCCTTGGCATGCTCGGCTTCCCAGGCCGCATACTCGCCCTTGTGGAAGACGTATTTCGCGTTCGGAAACGTCGGCACCCAGCGGCCGTCGCGCAAGGTCGTGTTCCAGCCGGTGTGGTCGATGTGCAGATGCGTGCAGAAGACGTAGTCGATCTGCTCGAAGCCGACGCCGAGCGCGAACAATTCGTTGCGCCAGCGCGCCTTGCCGGGGAAGTCGAACGGCGGCGGATGCCCCTTGTCCTCACCGGTGCAGGTATCGACCAGGATGGTATAGCGCGGCGTGCGCACCACGAAGGTCTGATAGGTGATCACCATCATGCCGCGCTCGGCGTCGAACACCTCCGGCTCCATCGTCGGCAGATGACGGGCGAACACGCCCTCGTCATAGTCTGGGAAAAAATCCTGCGGCCGCCGCCAAGGCCCTTCCCGCTCGATCACCGCATCGATGGTGATGTCGCCAATCCGGAGTTGCTTCATCGCCGTTCCGCTCCCTTTTTTGAGGGAGCGTAGCGCGAGGCGTCAACGCGTCAAGCCGCGCAGCGGAATGCTAGCTCCGCAACCCCGGAGCCTCCTGCCCGGTGCGCGTGACATATTCCGTGTAGCCGCCGCCGTACTGGTGGATCCCCTCCGGCGTCAGCTCCAGCACGCGGTTCGACAGCGTCGCCAGGAAGTGGCGATCGTGCGAGACGAACAGCATGGTGCCCTCGAAATCCGACAGCGCATTGATCAGCATCTCCTTGGTGGCGAGATCGAGATGGTTGGTCGGCTCGTCCAGCACCAGGAAGTTCGGCGGATCGAACAGCATCTTGGCCATCACGAGGCGCGCCTTCTCGCCGCCGGAGAGCACGCGGCAGCGCTTCTCGATGTCATCGCCGGAGAAGCCGAAGCAGCCGGCGAGCGCGCGCAAGGAGCCCTGCCCCGCGGTCGGAAACGCATCCTCCAGCGACTGGAACACGGTGCGCTCGCCGTCGAGCAGGTCCATCGCGTGCTGGGCGAAATAGCCCATCTTGACGCTGCCCCCGAGCGCCACCGTGCCCTCGTCAGGCTCGCTCGCACCGGCGACGAGCTTGAGCAGCGTCGACTTGCCGGCGCCGTTGATGCCCATCACGCACCAGCGCTCGCGGCGGCGGATCATGAAGTCGAGGCCGTCATAGATGCGCTTGCTGCCATAGCCCTTGTGCACGTTCTTGAGCGCCACGACGTCCTCGCCCGAGCGCGGCGCCGGCGGAAAGTCGAACGCCACGCTCTGGCGGCGGCGCGGCGGCTCGACCCGCTCGATCTTGTCGAGCTTCTTCACCCGGCTCTGCACCTGGGCGGCATGCGAGGCGCGCGCCTTGAAACGCTCGATGAACTTGATCTCCTTGGCGAGCATGGCCTGCTGACGCTCGAACTGGGCCTGCTGCTGCTTCTCGTTCTGCGCCCGCTGCTGCTCGTAGAATTCGTAATCGCCGGTGTAGGTGGTGAGAGAGCCGGAATCGATTTCGATCACCTTGGAGATCACGCGGTTGATGAACTCGCGGTCATGCGAGGTCATCAGCAGCGTGCCTTCGTAGTCGTGCAGGAATTTCTCCAGCCAGATCAGGCTTTCGAGATCGAGATGGTTGCTCGGCTCGTCGAGCAGCATCACGTCGGGACGCATCAGGAGAATACGCGCCAGCGCCACGCGCATCTTCCAGCCGCCGGAGAGTTTTCCGACGTCACCGTCCATCATCTCCTGGCTGAAGCCGAGGCCGGACAGCGCTTCGCGCGCACGACCGTCGAGCGCATAGCCGTCCAATTCCTCGAAACGATGCTGCACCTCGCCGTAGCGCGCGATGATCTCGTCCATCTGATCGGCCTTGTCGGGATCGGCCATCGCGGCCTCGAGCTCGCGCAGCTCCGCCGCGACCTCGCTGACGGGCCCTGCGCCATTCATCACCTCGGCCACCGCACTGCGGCCAGACATCTCGCCGACGTCCTGGTTGAAATAGCCGATGGTGATGCCGCGATCGGTCGAGACCTGGCCCTCGTCGGGCAGCTCCTCGCCGGCGATCATCCGGAACAATGTGGTCTTGCCGGCTCCGTTCGGCCCGACGAGGCCGATCTTCTCGCCCTTGTTCAGGGCGGCGGAAGCTTCGATGAACAGGATTTGGTGGCCGGCTTGCTTGCTGACGTTGTCGAGGCGGATCATGAGGTCTTTTGGGGGGATTTTTGCGTTGCAGCGTCATAGGCCATACGGCCCCCCAGGGGAAGCCCGGGACAGGCCCGGATCCAGCACCATCGGGGGCCAAGACCGTCGTTCAAACCGCAGTTTTGGGGATGACGGACCTCGAGGGCCCGCATCTCGGCGCGCGGGCCATCACCCAGCGACGCATTTTGCCGGGAACGATCTACATTGGCTGGCCACCGGGGCTTTCGACGGTCGATACCTGCCTCGATAGTGCAGGCTGCATCGAATCGTCACTTCTTGAGGATGCCGGTATTGGCATTTCCAAGCTGTTGGATGGCAGCGTTCGCGGCGGGCGTATTGTAAGTCGGTCGAGATCCACCGCCTTCCTGACCGGAAGGGGTTGCGCCTGGTCTCTCGCCCGTCGTTCCCCGGCTTTTCGCATTGAGCGTGTTGGGGCCTGGCGAACCGCCCGTTCCGCTCAGCGTGGTCCCATTCGAGAGCGTCGAGCCACCCGCGCCGCCCGAACCGGTTGCGTTCGCGCCGCCGCTGGATGAAGAGCCGCCAGAAGTGCCTCCCGAGCTTTGCGCCATAGAGAACGAAACAGTGCCCAGAAGAATGGTCACGGCCGCCGCAAGAAGCCTCATTTGTCCTCTCCCTCGATCTGCCAGCCAGCTCCGAAATCGCTGGGTTCCTCGTGATGAAGCGCGCAAGCTCACAGCGCCTATCGGCGGCGAGCGATCCATGCTCCGGCTAGAAAAGCAACAAGCAACGACCTCAAAGGCGCCTTCATTGTCACCTCGCGCAACCGGTCGGCCCACCGCTTCGCGGTGTCCGACGAGGGCGAACGGAGTTGCGGGCTGAAAGCCCCTCTTTGCTCTCCGGGACCCGACCGCGAGCTCGAAGTCTGCTGCATGCCGCCCTGATCGTCCGTCAGCCCGGAGGCTTCCGTCATTGCCGCGGCGTCCTTCATGTCCATGTGCGCGCTCCAGTCCTGGTGCGGGTTGCGGAACAACGACTTGATCTCAGGTGCCCGTCCGGCTCTGGTGACAAGCGCGTTGGGAACCACGGGAGCAGCTATGGCGGCGGCATTCATGCGAACTATATGGTTTGTCGAACGCCTCGCCGTACCACTCCATTGAAGAAGCCCTTGCTCATCTTTCTGTTCCTCGTCTTCGCACCGCTTGCCGCATCGGCGGCGAGATATTTCTGGCTGGGCGATGACCGCCAGAATTGGCAAACGGCCGATCGGTCGAGTGCGGGTCTTCTGGTCGCCGCTGCCGATCATCGCGAAGCCGTAATACGGGTGTTCGGGGCGAGAACGGTGAGATGGCGCAGCATCTTCGCAATTCACACCTGGATCGTCGTAAAAGAGAAAGATGCGGCGACCTACACCCGGTACGACTACACGGCGTGGGGCCAGCCGATCCGCACCAACGGCTTCGCGCCGGACGGGCGGTGGTTCGGCGCTGCGCCGGAAACCATTGTCGCCGTAGATGGAGAGCGCGCGGAGGCGCTGATACCGAAAATCCGGTATGTGATCGAAAACTACAAGTTTCGATCCCATGGAGACTACAGCGTCTGGCCTGGTCCCAATTCGAACACCTTCGTGCAGGCCGCACTCGACTCCATCCCTGAGCTCGGAGCCATCCTGCCGCCGACCGCGATCGGCAAGGACTTCCCGTACACCGGCAGATGGTTCGGCCTAACGGCGTCCGGCACAGGCATCTATGCTTCGCTTGCCGGATACGTTGGCTTCTCGATCGGCTGGATCGAAGGCCTGGAGATCAACTTCTTCGGTGCCGTGCTCGGCTTCGACATCCGACGCCCCGCGCTCAAACTCCCTGGCCTCGGCCGTTTTGGGGTACCACCGGGCCTGTGAGGGGCACTCCTGTTGTTGCGGCTGTCAACGAAGCTGACCCCGGCTGCTGCCCTGGAACCGCACCAACTCGTCGGCGGGAATGCCGATTTGCCGAGCCGCACGAATAGACGCGACGAGCAGATCGATAAGACCGGGCATCACGATCTTGCCTGGGCGCGGTATGCTGCGACACTGATCGTTGCTCAAATATCGAACGTCAGCTCCGATCTGGTGCCGCTGCGACCTTCGCGATTCGATATGCTGAGTTTCGCTCCGACCTTCGCAAGCGCGAGCTTCACGATCGCAAGGCCCAGCCCGCTTCCGATCGGGCTCCTTAGTCTTCCCCGGAAGAAGCGCTTGCCGATTTGGTCGAGCTCGTCGGGGGGGATTCCCGGCCCCTCGTCCTCGATCGCGATGGCGTTTTTCCCAGCGGTCCAGACCACACGTCCCTCTCGAGTATGCTGTACGGCGTTCTCATGCAAGTTCCGAAGCGCGAGTTGGAGGCATTCGGCGTTCGTGTTGAGCACCATCGCTCGGACGCCGGCATCGATCGTCACGATCGTCCGTTCGTGCCTTGGCGTAGCGGCGACGATTTCCTCCAGAATCGGCCCGACCGCGACGGGCGCCAGCGGCGCGTCGACAGTGTCGGAGTCCAGCCTTGCGATCGTCAGCAGTTGGCGCACCAGGCGCGTGCTGCGATCAACGGCGGTTACGATTTGCTCGAGCGCACCACGGACGACCTGCGGATCGTCGGCAGCCAGAGCCACCTGAGCCTGCGTCTTCAGGCCCGCGAGCGGCGTGCGCAGTTCGTGCGCGGCGAAGGCGGTTACCTCGCGTTCGTGCCGGCGCGCGGCCTCAACCCTGCTGAGAAGGCCGTTCAGGGCCACCGCCAGCGGCCTAACCTCGGCCGGGGCCCGCTCGGTTTCCACGTGCCGCATATCGTCCGGCTCCCGCGCGCCGAGATCCTGAGCCATTTGTCGCAGCGGGCGCAGGCCCTGTCCGACACTCGCCCAGATCGCGGCGCCGAGCAGCGGCGCGATCAGCAGCGCGGGCAGCATGAGTCCCTTGATCAGATCGGTCACCAGGCGCTCCCGCAGCCCGACACGGTCCCCGACCATCACTCGCAGATTGTGGTCGGCATCCTCGACGGAGAACACGCGCCAGGGTTCGCCGTCGATGATCCGGTCCGAGAAGCCGGATGCGGCGGGCGAGAGCTGCTGGTCGGGCGCGCCGCTCGACTTGGCGACCATGCGACCGTCGAGCGACCAGATCTGGCACGACAGTTGGCGTTCGTAGCTGCCGAGCGGCTGCGCGGCCGCAGGCGCGGAGTGTCCGGGAAGGTTGTCGAGTCCCGAGGCCAGCGAGGCCACCATGCGCGCGGCCTCCTGCAGGCGCGTGTCGAGAACATGCTCTACTTCGTCGCGGCTTCCGACGTAGATCCAGACGACCGCCGCCACCCAGACGATCCCGGTCGCGGCAAGCAGTATCGCGAACAGTCTCAGTCTCAAGGACCTCATCGGACGGTCCCCATCCGGTAGCCTACGCCGCGCAGCGTCTGGATCGCATCCTTCCCGATCTTGTTGCGGAGATTGTGGATATGAACCTCGACTGCGTTGCTTTCCACGTCCTCCTGCCAACCGTAGAGGCGTTCCTCCAGTTCGGCACGCGAGCGGACCTGCTCCGGACGCTCCATCAACGCTGCCAGGATGGCAAACTCGCGGCGCGACAGGTTGATCGGTTCGCCTGAGACGGTCGCCGAGAGATCAGCCGGTGAAAGCACGATGGCGCCGTAGGTCATGGTCGGACCCGCACGCCCGCCTTCCCGGCGGACGATGGCGCGCAGGCGCGCGGCCAGTTCATCGAGATCGAACGGTTTCGCCAGGTAGTCGTCGGCTCCGGAATCCAATCCGGAGACCTTGTCGCCGACGCTGTCGCGCGCCGTCAGGAGAAGAACGGGCGTCGCGTCCCGGCGTCCCCGGAGCCTGCGCAGCAAATCCAGGCCGCTGCCATCCGGCAGCATGATGTCGAGCACGACTGCCGAGTAGCGGGACGTCGAGAGCGCGTTATCGGCGTCCTCGCAGGTGGCGACCGCGTCGACGGTCGCACCCGTCAAAGACAGGCCCGCTCGCAGACCGTCGGACAGGATCGGATCATCTTCGACAACGAGTATGCGCATCATTTTCTCCGAGGCTCCTCTCGGTCGCCCGCCTTAAGGCTGGCTTAAGGTAGACTATCCAAGTCGCGGCATCCGCTCACAAGACGCAGGGCCGCCACAGAACATGCCGGGCTTTCATCGACTATCGGTCATATTACTCGTTCTCCTGTCGTCCTCCTTCGCGCTGGCCCGGGCAGGAACGCCGCCTTCCGCCGACCAGGCGTTCCAATTGAAGGTTTCGCGCGACGATGCCGGGCTCTCCCTCGTCTGGGCGATCGGACCGGGCAGCTATCTCTACCGCGCCATGATCGCCGCCAAGAACGCAGTAGTTCCCGGGACGCCCGTCACGGTCCGGACGCCGCAGGGCGAACCAAAGGATGATCCGGACTTCGGGCCGCAGGAAATCTACCGGAACTCAGCAAAGGCTGAGATCGCATCCACCGATCTGCGAGGGCTGCACCAAATCGTAGTGACCTATCAGGGCTGTGCGGAACAGTACCAGATCTGCTACCCGCCGGTCGCCAAGACGATCGATCTGCAGACGCTGGCCATCAAGGACCGCGACGACACCAGCGCGATGTCGCCCGGATCCTCATCACGTTTCGTGGATGCTCCGGACGCAGCCAGCGAACCAGAAGATGGTGGCTTGACGAAGGCTGCCCCCACACCTGACGCGGACATCTCCGACTGGGTGAGGCTCGGCGGCACGCTGGCATCGTTCTTCGGTTTCGGCGTCCTGCTATCATTCTCACCCTGCACCTTCCCGCTGGTGCCGATCTTCTTCGGCCTGATGGCCCGTTCGCAGCAGCGACTTTCGTTCGGTCGCGGTCTCGCCCTCGCGGCGACTTTCGTCGGCGCGTCGGCATCTGCCTACGCGACGCTGGGCGCGTTCGCGGCCTGGTCGGGATCCGGAGAGAACCTGCAGATCCTGCTGCAGACACCGCTCGCGCTTGGCGTGATCAGCGCGGTCCTCGTCATCCTCTCGCTGTCGATGTTCGGCTTCTTCGAAATCCAGCTGCCGGCTGCCTTTGTCGCGCGGATATCGGGCGCGGCCTCCGGAGGCGGTCGCGGGCCGCTGGCCGCCGCCGCTGTTCTCGGGTTCGGATCGGCGCTGATCGCCGGCCCCTGCGTGACACCTCCGCTTGCCACCGCCCTGCTGTACGTCGCCCGGACCGGCGACGTCGTGCGCGGCATGGCCGCCCTTTTCCTGTTCGGCATCGGCATGGGCGTGCCGCTTCTCGTCTTCGGAGCGCTAGGGCCGCGCTTCCTGCCCAAGCCCGGCCGCTGGCTCGTCCGCGTCAGGCATGCCTTCGGGTTCATCCTGCTCGCCGTCGCGATCTCCATCTTCTCTCGCGTTCTGTCGCAGCAGACCACGCTGCAGCTGTGGGGCGCGCTCGCGACGGGCATCTCCGTCTATTTCGGTACGCAGTTCCTGATGGCGCACAGTCGATGGAGGTTCGTCTCGATGGGCATGGCGAGCTTCGCGCTTCTGGTCGGCTCGGTCCTGATGATCGGTTCGGCGGACGACGACAATCTCGACGCGACACGCATCCTCGACCATTTCGTGACCCGCGAGACCGGACTCGAAGCCCCCGTCCGAACGATCCGGTCGGTCGTCGCACTGGACCACGAACTCGCCGCGGCGCGCGCCGACGAAAAGCCGGTCATGCTCGACTTCTCCGCCGACTGGTGCGTCGAATGCAGGGCCATGGATGCCGTCCTGCGCAAACCTGAAGTACGCGAGCGGCTGCAAGACTTCAGGATAGTGCGTGCCGACGTGACCGCCGTCGACGACGCGAGCCGCGCCCTGATGAAGCGCTTCGGCATCGTCGGGCCGCCGACGATCCTGCTGTTCGGCGCGCACGGAAGCGTCGAACCCACCACCAAAATCATCGGGGCCGTCGATGCCGACGCCCTGCTCGGAAAATTGTCGGCCGTCGCCTCGGCCGACTGACCCCAAACTCACGGAAAAGGGAAGGCAACATGCTTCAGCACATCTCCCGACGCACGCTCGCCCAGATGATCGCCGTCGCGGGCGTTGGCTACCTGGTCGGTCCCGCGCGCGCCGACGACGGCCCCTCCGAAGCAGACGTATCGCGCGAAGCGATCCTGTACGATCCCGCGGCACCGACCGCGGGAAACCCGAAGGGCGATCTGACGATCGTGGTTTTCTTCGACTACAATTGCCCCTTCTGCAAGCAAGCGGAGCCCGAGCTCGAGCGGCTGGTGAAGACCGACGGCAAGATCCGCCTCGTCTACAAGGACTGGCCGATCCTTACGCCGGACTCGATCAAGGGCGCGCAGTGGGCTCTGGCCGCGAAGTATCAGAACCGCTACGACGCCGCGCACTTCGCAATGATGGGAATTCCCGGGCCGAAAATTCCCGCCGAGCGGATGCGGGAAGCGATCGCGAAGTCCGGCGTCGACATGGCTCGTCTCGATGCCGATCTCCAGGCCCACGGCGACGACATCACCAAGCTCCTGCGACGCAACCTCGCCCAGGCCGACTCGCTGGGGCTGAGGGGCACGCCCGCCTACATCGTCGGCCAGTACCGTGTGACGCAGGCCCTGAACTACGAAGGCTTCAAGCGCGTCGCTGCGGACGCGCGCGCCCGCGGGGCAAAGAAGTGAGCAACGCGAAGCCGCTCTCAGGCCTGGCACAAGCTGGAGATCGAGGCTTGCCGCCATCGGCGGTGGCACGCCGGGATCGTCGAATCTCGGAGGCACGCCTTCTCTCAAGGACGGACGCATGGAGCGTAGGATCTTTCCCGGGCTGGTACGCCGGCGTACCTGATCAGCGATCTTTTCTACAACAAACTCGACTACGTCGGCTTCCGGCGGGCGGTCGCGAACGCGCGCCGGCAGGCCGCGCCGAAGGAGCCAAAATGATGTCTCACAAGCGATGGGCGGCGGTTCTTGCGGCGCTACTTCTGCCGATGGCGCTCGCAGGCTGTGTCTCCGATTCCGACATCATGCCCAAGGCCGCGGCCGCAACCTACGCGGCGACATCCGATTCTCGATATGATGCGGTCTCGGACGGAGACTACACCATTGCTGCTGTTCCTGTCCGCGACTTGAAGACTCGCTACATGCGTCAACTCGTCGACGATCCGACCGGACAGCCTGTCGGGACCGTTGTCGTAGATCCGAAGAACCGATTTCTCTACCTTGTGCAGGAAGGTGGCAAGGCAGTGCGCTACGGCGTGGGCGTCGGCAAGGCCGGCATGGCGTGGTCAGGTACGGCTGACGTAGCCATGAAACGTAAATGGCCGAGCTGGACACCGACCAAGCACATGATCGCACGCGAGCCGGACAAATACGTCAAGTGGGCCCGAGGCATGGACGGCGGCACGCAGAACCCGCTCGGTGCGCGCGCGCTCTACCTGTTCAAAAACGGCAAGGACACGCTGTACAGGATTCACGGCACCAACGAGCCGTGGACGATCGGCCAGGCGGTGTCGTCCGGCTGCATTCGTATGATGAACCAGGACGTGATCGATCTTTATCGTCGCGTTCCATCGGGAGCCAAGGTCGTGGTGCTTCCGGCTTCCGTGGAAACCGCAGCCTCCCGCGAATGATTCTGCCGTCGCGATACCTGATCGAGGTCCGACATGTCGTCGAACCGACGCGACGCAAGTAACGGCAGAACGATCTAGATCGCTTCGATCGCCGCCTTCAACTCACCGCGAACTTCTTCCGCGATGGCTCTCAAGGTGTCGTTCTGTATGGCCTGCATTGACGCGACCGGATCAACCGCCGCGACCTCCGTCTTTCCGGCGACTTCCTGAACAATCACATTGCACGGAAGCATGGTGCCGATCTTGTCCTCGGCCATCAGCGCCTCATGAGCCATCTTTGGATTGCAGGCGCCGAGTATAACGTAGGGTCGAAAGTCGGCCCCGATCTTCTCCTTCAGAGTCGACTGCACGTCGATCCTGGTCAACACCCCGAATCCACGGCCCTTGAGCGCCGATATCGCTCGGTCGACGGCTTCCGCAAAAGGAAGGTCAAGCTTCTTCGCGAAGTAGTAGGACATTCCAAATTCCTCTACTGAGTGAGCGGCAGAGCTACGCCGGTACGGTCGCGTTCGTCTCACCGGTAGAAGCCCGAAGGGCCGCGTCGGCGCTTTCAGCCACGTGTCCAAAATCGCCTCTCAGCGCCATGAGGGCTCGGCGTTCCTCCTCGATTTCGTAGGACGTGCGAAAGCCCAGTCTTCTCAAAACCGGGACCGGAGGGCACCAGCCTTGGATCGCGTGCTGAAACAGAAAGCTCGTGACCAACGCCGGAAGGGCGAGCCAGCGCCGGCTGTTGGTGGCCGCCAACGCGATGCCGGCGAAGGCGATCACCGCAGCATTGGCTTCGATCGCCCTTTCGATATCCCACTCCTCGTCGATTTCACGCAGGCGGCCGGCGATCTGATCGCGGTGTTCGGCGAAATAGGCCACGTTGGCCCGCATCGCGCGCCTGACGCGCCGGTTGTCGCTGTCGGAAGAATGGAGAGGCACCCGGTTTCGCGTCGTCGTCATGAAATCCTCCACGCGCTGGCCCGACTACGCTTGGGGTTCTGGTTTGTTCCTAAGTTGCATGGCCATTGGTTTGGTCCGCAATCGCCTGGATCGGATGCCGGAGACTTGCTCCTTGCCAAAGTCTATCCCAGCTCAAGCTGCGACTTCGTGCCCGAAATCTGCTTCGGCCCAAGGACGCCGTTCATCCTGAACAGCATTCATGTCCGCCATTTCGAGTGGCTGACACAACTTGTGTGAGTACGCGTCCTAAGCCCGCCGCATCAGCTTCAGTGACGCCACCAGCCGCAGGCTGCGCTTGCCGGCGAGCGCGATGCCTTCGAGCTCGCCGCTGTCTTCCGTGCAGGTCCCGGAGAAGCCGATACCGACCTCGTAGCCGCCGAACACGGGGTTCTGCCCTTTCGCCGGCGTGTGCTCCTGGTTCAGCATCTCGCCCTTCCAGCGACCGTCCGCCGAGGAATAGGAACCGAGATAGTAGAAGAACGCATCGCCGCCGAGGATGCGGCCATCGATCAGGAGCATCACGCCGGACAGTCCGGCGTCGATCCCGTCGAGCGCGCGCAGGCTCATGCCATAGAGCCCGTTGGCGATGCCGCCCTGCCCAATCGTGCCGCGCGACGGCAGCGCCCCATCGTCGAGCCGCGTGAGATTGGCCCAGAATTTGGCGCCCGGCATGGTGTCCGCGCCGCCCTCGAGACGGATCTGGTTGCCGTGGAGCCGGCCGCGCGCCCCGATCGAGGCGACGTCGGCACCCATCAGCGGCTTGTAGTTGGGATCGTGGTTGTGTCGCTCGGTGATGACCTCGGCGATGATCTCGCCATCGCGCTCGACATAGGTGCCAAGATGGGCAAAACCCGAATTGCCGCCCAGCATCTTGCCGTCATGCAGGCACATGATGCTGCGGCCGAACCCGTCGTTGACGCCGTATTCAACCTTGTAGAGCCCGTCCAGCAATGCCCTGAATCCACAAATCGGAAAACAAATGCGGGCTACCTAGCATCGTCGCCGCACTGAAGCCACCGGCTTTTCCGCGCAGCACCGGCCACGGGACGTTCACCGCCATGGTCCCATTATGCCCCTGTTTTGCCCGGCGGGTCAAATCGACTTCGAAAAATCAGCAAGCGTGTGATTTCAGTGGCTTGGCTACTGTGCATAGGGTTGTTTTGCGACTTTTTGCGGCCGACTGGCGGAAAAGGCGCTTCACGACGTGTCAGTGACGCTTGAAGTACTGCACCTCGCGCTCGTGCTTCTCGGCGGCTGCACGGCTCTTGAAAGTACCGAGGTTACGACGCTTGCCGGTCTTCGGATTCACCTTGCGGGAATAGAGGCGGTATTCGCCCGATGCCAGTTTGCGGATCATGATCGCGCTCCGTTTTGTCCGGACGTCAACGACGTATGCGCGAGCCGGGTTCCGTCAGGTCCTTGCTCTGCTCAAAAGCACAACGTGGTGACGAGCTTGCCCTGCTTGTCCTTGATCGCATAGGGACAGCGAATGCGCTCCAGCGCCTTCTTGGCGTCCTCGTCGCCGAGCGCTGCGGCGCGCTCGTAATAGGCCTTTGCGGCGTCCTTGTCCTTCGGACCGCCGCGGCCTTCCTGCGCGAAGGCGCCCATCCGCTCCAATGCGCCGGGATGGTTCTGTGCCGCCGCCTTCTCAAACAGTGCACGCGCCGCGGCGTCGTCCTTGGCACCGCCCGTGCCTTCGGAGAGCATCAGGCCGAGCTGGTACTGCGCTTCCGCGTTGGTCTCGGCAGCCTTGCCGAGCAGCGCGCGTGCCTGCGCGGGATCGGCCGGCGCGGCCCCACCTGCGCCGCCGAGCGCGGCGAGATTGCTGACGCCGCGGGGATTGCCGGCCTGCGCCGCCTTCTCGAACAGCTTTCGCGCTTGCGCTTCGTCCTTGGCGACGCCCGAGCCGGTGGCGTAGACGACACCGAGCTCGACCATGGCCGCGCTCGATCCCTTGTCGGCGGCCTTGCGCCAGGCCGCGATCGCGTCGGCCGTCTGCCTGTTGGCCGCATAGGCGCGGCCGAGCGCGAACATCGCGCGCCGCGAGGCTGGCGCGGCCTGCTTGCAGAACCTGATCGCGGTCGCGACGTCGGAGGCCGCAATCTCCGCCACGCCCCTCACGTCCGCCGGCTTGTCGGGATCGCTGGGATCGGCAGCGACCCGGTCGCACAGAACGAGATCGGCCGACTGCGCCTGCGCCGTCAGGGGCACGGCGAGCGCGAAGAGCATGGCAAGGAGGTAAGTCCGCATGATCATCACGTTGCGTCTCCGCCTCGGCAAATTCAAGGCTCAAGTCCCGACTGGCGCAGGACGGGGGCGACCTCCAGCGACGCCAGATGGCGCAGCAACCGATCCGCCGCGTCGGCATGCTTCGCGTTCGCCATGCGGCCGGCGGAGAACACGGCCGGCGTCTGCAAATCGTGCGGGATCGGGCCGACGACCTCGATGCCGCCAACCTGCTTCAGCTCGCTGATCTGCTGCACGGCGAGGTCCGCCTCGCCGGCCGCGAGCCGCTCGGCCGTGAATCCCTGCTCGACGATGGTGGCCTTGGCGTTGATCTCGGCCGCAATCCCCATCCGGACGATCAGCCCGGCGAAGTACACGCCGCTCGCCCCCAGCCGCGAATAGGCGACGGACCGCGCTGCGAGCAGGGTTGTGCACAGCGCCGCTTCGCTGCCAATATCGGGGTGCGCCTGCCCGGCCCGCACGGCGATGCCGACGAAGGACCGCGCCAGATCGGCCGCGCTCTCGGCAATCACGCGCCCCTCGCCGATCATCTCGTCGAGCCCTTCGCGGGTGAGGATGACGAGGTCTGCGGCCTCGCCCTCGCGCAGCCGCTTCAGCAGCGCCAAGGTCGGCGCGAAATCGGCATCGACATGGATGCCCGTCGCAGCCTCGCAGGCAGACGACAGGCTGCGCATCGCGCCCATGAGGCCGAGCGTCGAGAGCATACGAACGTTTTCCATGAGCAGTTCCTGGCGCGATCAGGCGCGATGCATCAGCTTGAGCGCGGCGGTGAGGCGCAGGCTGCGCTTGCCGGCCAGCGCTGTCGCCTCCAGCACCACCTGTTCGCTGTCATAGCTGCCGGAGAAGCCGATGCCGACCTCGTGGCCGCCGAAGATCGGATCGTCCTTGGCCGGCGTGTGCTCCTGATTGAGAATCTGGCCCTTCCAGCGGCCGTTCGCGGCGGTGTAGCTGCCGAGATAATAGAACGACGCGTCGCCGCCGAGGATGCGGCCCTCGTTGAGCAGCATCACACCGGTGAGACCGCCGCCGAGGCCGTCGAGCATCCGCAGATGGAGCGAGTAGAGACCATCGGCGATGCCCGCTTCGCCGACGCCGCCTGCGATCGGCACTTCGTCTTCGGTGATTGGCGTCATCAGCGACTGAAAGGGCACGCCGGGCAGCTCCTTGAGCTCGCCCTTGAAGCGATAGAGATCGCCGTCGGCCCAGCCCTTCGCGATCAAGGTGGCATCGTCGGTCCCGGCCATGGCGCGGTAGTTCGGATCGTGGTTGTGACGGACGGTGCTGATCACGACGTCCACGCCCTCGCCGGTCTTCTCGTAGGTGCCGATATGGGCGAAGGCCGAATTGCCGCCGAGCATCTTGCCATTGCCGGCATGCATCACGCTCCGGCCGACGGCATCGCCGAGCTGAAATCTCACCTTGTAGAAGCCTTCAAACACCAGCCGTGTCCCCGGCCCTGCGCGCATCCTGGGCCACTCTATCCCGCTTTCGGCGGCAATGGACAAGTTTCGCGAAGCCGAGGTCGGCAGACACGGGAACGGCCGTCATTCAAATGCAAAAATCCGCCGGAGCCTTGCAGCTCCGGCGGATTGAGACCAACCCGGGCCAGCCCCCCAGCCCGGGCCGGGAGGATCTTAGGCCGCGGCCTTCTTGTCGGTGGGCACGGAGGCGATCGTCTTCAGGATCTGCGAAGCGATCTGGTAGGGGTCGCCCTGCGAGTTCGGACGACGGTCTTCCAGATAGCCCTTGTAGCCGTTGTTGACGAAGGAGTGCGGAACGCGGATCGAGGCGCCGCGGTCGGCAACGCCGTAGCTGAACTTGTTCCACGGCGCAGTCTCGTGCTTGCCGGTCAGACGCTTGTCGTTGTCCGGGCCGTAGACGGCGATGTGGTCCATCAGGTTCTTGTCGAAGGCGGCCATCAGCGCCTCGAAATACTCCTTGCCGCCGACCGTCCGCATGTACTCGGTCGAGAAGTTCGCATGCATGCCCGAGCCGTTCCAGTCGGTATCGCCGAGCGGCTTGCAGTGGAATTCGATGTCGATGCCGTACTTCTCGGTCAGGCGCAGCATCAGGTAGCGGGCCATCCACATTTCGTCAGCGGCCTTCTTGGAGCCCTTGCCGAAGATCTGGAATTCCCACTGGCCCTTTGCGACTTCCGCGTTGATGCCTTCATGGTTGATGCCGGCAGCGAGGCAGAGGTCGAGATGCTCTTCGACGATCTTGCGGGCGACGTCGCCGACGAACTTGTAGCCGACACCGGTGTAGTACGGGCCCTGCGGCGCCGGATAGCCGTATTCCGGGAAGCCGAGCGGACGGCCGTCCTTGTAGAAGAAGTATTCCTGCTCGAAGCCGAACCAGGCGCCGGCGTCGTCCAGGATGGTGGCGCGCTTGTTGGACGGATGCGGGGTCTTGCCGTCGGGCATCATGACTTCGCACATCACCAGCACGCCGTTGGTGCGCGCACCGTCCGGGAACACCGCGACCGGCTTCAGCACGCAATCGGAGCTGTGGCCTTCGGCCTGCTGGGTGGAGGAGCCATCGAAGCCCCAGAGCGGAAGCTGCTCGAGCGTCGGGAACGACGCGAATTCCTTGATCTGAGTTTTGCCGCGCAAATTCGGAGTCGGCGTATATCCGTCGAGCCAGATGTACTCGAGCTTGTACTTGGTCATTGAGCCTCTCTGTAGATGATGCGAAAGGTTGGGGGCCTGGAGGCCCCCGCACGTTTTGTACCCGGCCATCATCGGCCGGCCCTTCCTAAGCATTTTACGTGCCAAAAAGCCGCAGTACGGGCGGTTTTCCACCGCGGCCGGCCTCACCGCGTCGCCGCCGAACCACTCACGGCACTGTGCGTCATAGCCGCGCACCTTCACGTGAAGCTGCACCGCAAAATCCCTCGGAAAACGCCCGATTCTGGAGCAGCGACCATCGTCCCGGAAGTTGCCGACTAAACGCGCATCAACGTCCGGCAATTTTCGCAAACTCTTCGGTCCCTCCCCAGCAACCTTCGGAATGGCCCACGCGTTGGTCAGCTGCATCCTGCCTTCGAGGATGCAAAAGGCCACCTGCCTACAAAATGGGCGAAAACTGATTTCCTTTTCAGCACTTTCCAATCCGGGAAGCGCGGCCGATATGGGGATTCCAGTAACCACAATCGAACGAGTCGGGCGCACCATGGAGGCCAAGGCGCTTCGACCAAGGAGAAATCGTAATGATGAACAATGGTCTTAGTCACGGATCTGCGAAGATCTACCAATTCCCCGTCGGCGGCCGTGCGGCGCTCGGGGGACGCCGTTTTGGCGAGACCCGCCTTCCTGCCGATCACGCCTCGCTGCCCTCGAACGTCTCGATCTGCAGCGACAGCTGGTATCACCAGGATGCGGTCGACGAAGCCAAGCCGAAATGGGATCGCTGATGCCTATCGTTGGTTTGAGACCGCCGCGCTCTCGCAGTCGCCCGGCGGCAGTTTGAAAAGGGCCGAAACAACGGCGTTTCGGCCCTTTTTGATTCCTGCCTGAACCACGCCGTTCAGATTACCGCGCAGGCCGTGACCGGCCGCTTCAGATGCTTGACCGTTGTGGTCCCGGCCTTCCCGATGATCAGCATGATACCCGCCCCCGAATAGCGCGCGCCAGAGACTGCCAGCCGCTTGGCGAGCGTGACGGGCTCACCATCGATCTGCAGAAAGGCGCGCTTGTCGCCTTCATAAAAACCAACGATGAACTGGGTACCGTCGGCACAGCGATAGGTCTGGAACGTCTGCGCATCAGCCTGCCGCACGTAGCAAATTCCGCCCGCAAGCATGGTGACCGCCAAAAGAATGGCCTTGTGGCAGCCCATGATCGCCCCCTCTACTAGCCCTGAAGGACGCCCGTCGTGCGTCCAATGGAACATAACCCAAGCTGGTCTCATGTCAGACTCCCCTACCCGCCATCTCGCCCTGCAAGGCGCCAGCAATTTTCGCGACCTCGGCGGCTATCCGACCACCGATGGCCGCATCACGCGCTGGCGGCACATCTTCCGCTCCAATCATCTCGGCCAGCTCACCGCTGCCGATGTCGAGATCGTCCGTGCACTCGGCGTCAGAAGCGCATTCGATTTCCGTGGGCTGGAGGAGCGCGCAGCCGGCATCTGCGTCGTGAACGAGATCACTGTGCATTCGCTGCCGATCGAGCCGACCGTCGTCGCCGCGCTGCGCGCCGAACTCGCCCGGGGCACGCTCACCGCGCCGGTGGCGCTCGAGCTCATGCGCGAGTCCTATCGCAACTATGTTCGCCACAACACGCACTGCTTTCGCGCGCTGTTCGGCCACCTGCTGGAAGACCGCGCGCCGCTCGTCATCCACTGCACCGCCGGCAAGGACCGCACGGGCTTCGCCAGCGCGCTGATCCTGCATGCGCTGGGCGTGCCCGACGACGTCATTGCCGAGGACTATCTCTTGACCAACCGGCACTACAAGCGCGACGCTGCAAACGCCTCCGACCTTCCGGCCGATGTTCTCGACGCGATCGGCAGCGTCGAAGCCTCGTACCTGGCAGCAGCTTTCGAAGCGGTCGGCAGCGAATATGGCGATCTCGAAAGCTATTTGCGCGACGGGCTCAAGCTCGGCACAGCAGAGCGAACCGCGCTGAAGGATCGCTATCTGCAATCATAGGCCACCGCGCCGGGAGAACGATGATGCAAGACAAGGTCCTGATCGTGACCGGCGCGCTCGGCGCGCTCGGCAAGGTGGTCGCCGAGACCGCGCTGGGACGCGGCGCGCGCGTTGCCGGCATCGATCACGCGCCCTCGCAAGGTCCCGCAAGCGCTGACCGCATCGAGATCGGCAGCGTCGACCTATCCGACGCGGCGCAGGCGAAGACGGCCGTTGAGACGGCGGCAAAGCATTTCGGCCGGCTCGATGCGCTGATCAACATTGCCGGCGGCTTCACCTTCGAGACCGTCGGCGACGGCGACATGAAAACGTGGCAGCGCATGCATGCGCTCAACGTGCTCACTGCGCTCAACACCTCGCGCGCTGCGCTGCCGCACCTCGTCGGGTCCAAGGCTGGCCGCATCGTCAATATCGGCGCGATGGGCGCGCTCCAGGCCGGCAGCGGCATGGGCCCCTATGCCGCGGCGAAAGCCGGCGTTCATCGCCTCACCGAAGCGCTCGCCAACGAATGGAAGGGTAAGGTCACGGTCAATGCCGTGCTGCCCTCGGTCATCGACACCAAGGCCAACCGGTCCGACATGCCGAAAGCGGACTTTTCCAAATGGGTCACGCCACAGGAACTCGCCGAGGTGATCCTGTTCCTCGCCAGCGACGCCGCAAGCGGTGTCACCGGTGCGCTGGTCCCGGTGGGCGGGCGGATGTAAGTCGAAGCTTGTCGGCAGCATCCGAGCGGCGGCTCTGATTCAATCTGGACCGAGAAGGCCCTAGACTGCTCCCGACTGATTCTCCGATCGGACGCTCCCTTGGAAACCGCACTCTATCTTCCCGTCAAACGCTTCCTCGAAGAGCTTGGCTTCACGGTCAAGGGCGAGATCGGCGGCTGCGATCTCGTCGGTCTCAGCGCCGGCGATCCGCCGGTCGTGGTCATCGGCGAGCTCAAGCTTAGCTTCAATCTCGAGCTGATCCTGCAGGCGGTCGACCGTGCGCCGGCCGGCGACGAGGTCTGGATCGCGGCGAAGATGTCGGCGCGTGGCAAGGGACGCGAGAGCGATGCGCGCTACCGCAATCTCTGCCGCCGACTCGGCTTCGGCATGCTTGGCGTGACCGATCGCGGCCAGGTCGAAGTGCTGGTGAAGCCGCCGACTGCGGCGCCACGCCGCGAGCCGAAGGTGCGCTCGCGCCTCGTTGTCGAGCATCAGCGGCGCCAGGGCGATCCCGTGCTCGGCGGCAGCACCCGCGCACCGATCATGACGGCCTATCGGCAGCAGGCACTGGCCTGCGCGTCGGCGCTTGCCGAGGGCCCGAAGCGCGTGCGCGAGCTGCGCGAACGCTGTCCCGATGCCGGCAAGATCTTGCTTAACAATGTGTATGGCTGGTTCGAACGCACTGAGCGGGGGATTTACCGGCTCACCGAAGCCGGCGACGCAGCCCTGAAGCGCTGGCCTCAGCAACGGGTAGAGGTCGGCGCAGGTGCTGCGTCACCGCCATGACACCCGAACGGTGCATAGCTGAGCTGCCACAACGATTTCATATTGCAATGCAACATTCAGGGCACTAGGTATTCCGGCATCAACGAGGCCGTTATGAGCGCAGACTGGAACACCAAATATGGCACGCGGCGCGTGCGCCACGATCCGCCCACCCTGGACGAGGCGATCTTCGCCGCCGTCGGTATTACCGACGATCAGGCGCAGCAGGCCGAGATCGCCGCAGCCTTGATGGGAATGCCGCTCGACGTCGTCCAGGCCGAGGTGAAGAAGCAGGCCCGCACCAACAGCCGCATCACTGCCACGCGCGTCATCGCCGGCGAACAGGGCGCGCAGCGCTCCGTGGTGGTCGAGCGCCGCGTCGTCCGCCGTTTCGGCAACGACAAGCGCACCGGCACCTGAGCGTTCATTTCCCGCCCCAGAATACGAAAGCGGACCGGCCGTGCCGGTCCGCTTTTTGATTCCTGTCCGTGACTTTCAGGCTATGCGGCGCGATTGCCGTACATGCTCGAGATCAGCTTCCAGCAAGTGCTGTTGAAGCTGAGAAGAGCGCGCCCGGCCATGAACGGAGAGGCCGCAAGATCGGCGAGCTCGGCCTCAGGCGTCTTGGCGAGGTCGATCGTACCGGTCGATTCGCCCTGGCGGAAAGCCAGATGCGCCCCGAACTTCCTGGCGAGCGCCCGCATCGCGTGATTCTCGGCGCCCGTGGTGATGCGCAGCTGCCTGTAGCCTTTCCAGCGCGCCTCCGCGATCAGGCGACGGAACAGCACCGTGCCGACACCATGGCGGCGCGCGGAAGCTTCCACGCTGAAGGCGACCTCGGGCAAGCAGCCATCTTCCGGGGGATGCAGCTCGGCCGCGCCGCGGACCACGCCATCGACGATATAGGCAACGATCACGGTGCCGTCCTCGGCGCAGCGGGCGGCGTAACGCTCGATGAAGCTGTCGTCGAGAAAACCGTTGAAACGGTCGTGTCGGCTGCCGGCATCAAGCCTCAGCAGATGGTCGCGCAGGAGCGGCAATTCTTCCTGCTGGATCAAGGTCCGTACATAGCCGGGAGCGGTGCGGACGGTCTCTTCAAGTACCACGTCAGAACTCCTCTTGGTGTCCCTCGAGGAGGCGTTCGAATCCCTAGGCCCCCAATATTGTGCATCGCACCATAATTTTCAAGATGGGGACCTGCCCAAGTTAGAGGCAGCGGGAGCGACTAATTCGTTAATAGAATCAAGCCCCCGTAGTCCTACAGGACCAGTTGCGTCTGGGTCACAACGGCAACCAGCTTGCCGTCCTCGGTTTCCAGCCGGGTGGTCCAGATCTGGGTCCGCCGGCCACGATGAACCGGAGTGGCGGTGGCGATGACCATGGTTCCCTCCTTGGCCCCGCCGATGAAATTGGTCTTGCTCTCCAGCGTGGTCGTGCCCTTGGCGTCCTCGGGCAGATTGATCACGGTCGCCGCCGCGCCGACGGAATCGGCCAGCGCCATCACTGCCCCGCCATGGATGGTGTGGTGAAGCGTGCAGAGATCGGGCCGGACCGTCATCCGCGCCACCACGCGGTCCTTCTCGGCCTCGACAAACTCGACGCCCTTGAGCTCGGCGAACGGCATCTTCATCGCTTTAAGTTTCTCGAGCGGCGTCATCGGATCTCCTCCCAATTGCTTGTTGTCTCAGCGTGAATTGCTTCAGTCGGCAAAGCAATGACGTCCGAGGTAATGGCCATGCTGACATCGGCGCCCGCATTTGCGCATATGCTCCTCCCATGCGCCACTTCCCGCCTCGCCGCGTCGTCTGCCTGACCGAAGAGACGGTCGAAACGCTCTATCTGCTCGGCGAGCAGAAGCGCATCGTCGGCGTCTCCGGTTACGCCGTCCGCCCACCGCAGGTGCGGCGCGAGAAGCCTCGGGTGTCGGCCTTCGTGTCAGCGGACATCCCGAAGATTCTGGCATTGGAACCGGACCTCGTACTGGCCTTCTCCGATCTCCAGGCCGGGATCGTCGCCGACCTCGTCCGCGCCGGCATCGATGTGCACGTCTTCAACCAGCGCGACGTCGCCGGAATCTTGGCGATGATCCGCACGCTGGGTGCACTGGTTGGCGCCGCCGGGCGCGCGGAAGACCTCGCGCAAGGCTTGGGGCGGCGCGTCGCGGCGATCGCAGCTACGCCCCGCCCATCGCCTCGACCAAGGGTCTATTTCGAGGAATGGGACGATCCGTTGATCTCTGGCATCGGCTGGGTGTCCGAGTTGATCGAGATCGCTGGGGGCGCGGATGTCTTCCCGGAACTGCGGCATCGGCAGGCGGCAAAGGATCGCATCATTTCACCGGAGGCCGTGCGTGAGGCTGCGCCTGACGTGATCCTCGCATCATGGTGCGGCAAGAAGGTCGTGCCCGCCCGTATCCGTGCGCGCAATGGCTGGAGCGACATCCCCGCCGTGCGCAACGGCCGCATCGTCGAGATCAAGTCGCCGATCATATTGCAGCCGGGACCAGCGGCACTGACGGACGGCCTCGAGGCAATCGTGACGGCGTTGTGGGGGACACACTTGAGCCTGTCTACCCCCTCGTCCTGAGGTGTGAACTGCGCGGTGCGAAGCACCGTGCTGGGAGCCTCGAAGGATGAGCAGCCCCGATGCAGCAGCGCCGTCGCCTTCGAGGCTCGCTCGCGCTTCAGAATGACGGTCAGAGGTTTAAAGCGTTCTGCTGCTTCAAGCTCGACATCGCGAGCACATCGAATTCAGTTCTCGAACGCCTCACACTCGGCTGCCCCCGCTATTCCTTCCCAGCACAAACGCCGGGCGCGCATAGGCAAGACGCTCCTTCGGCCCCTCGATAGCGTCTGATCCGACGAACCCTTCGCACCCCAGAGGCTTCTCCATGCGCAATCGTCTGATCCTCAACTGCTTCTCAATGAACGTCGTCTCCCACATCTATCACGGACTCTGGCGCCACCCCGACAGCACACAGATGCATTTCGACAAGCTCAGCACCTGGATCGAGCTGACCAAGCTCCTGGAGCAAGGCTGCTTCGATGCGCTGTTCCTCGCTGACGTCGTCGGCATCGACCCGGCCTACAAGGGATCGTGGGACACCTACATCAGGGAAGGCTTGCAGATCCCCTGCAACGATTCCGCTGCGCTCTCCGCGGTACTGATCGGCGTCACCGAAAATCTCGGTCTTACCTTCACCAGCTCCATCATGTCGGAGCACCCGTTCAGCTTTGCGCGCCGACTGTCGACGCTGGATCATCTCAGCAACGGGCGCATCGGCTGGAACATCGTCACCAGCGTAAGCCACAACGCCGCACAGAACTTCGGCTTCGACGAGATCATCCCGCATGACGAGCGCTACCGCCGCGCCGACGAGTACATGGAAGTCGTCTACAAGCTCTGGGAAGGCTCGTGGGACGAAGGCGCGGTGCTCGGCGACAGGGAGAACGGCGTCTATGCCGATGCCAGCAAGATCCATCGCATCTATCATTCTGGCGAGCGCTACAGGGTGCTGGGGCCGCATCTCTGCTCCCCCTCACCGCAGCGTACGCCCGTGCTGTACCAGGCCGGCGCCTCGCCGGTCGGCCAGTCCTTCGCTGCCCGCAATGCGGAAGGCACCTTCGTGCTCTATCCAACCATCGAAGGCGCGCGCAAGGGCATCGCGGCGACCCGCGCCGTCGCGGAGGCGAACGGACGGCGGCCGGAGGACCTGAAATTCATCCAGGGCTTCTCCTTCGTCGTGGGTAGCACCGAGGAAGAGGCCTGGCGCAAGTCCGATGAGATCGACAAGGGCGTGAGCTATGACGGGCTCGCCGCACATATCAGCCGGGACATGGGCATCGACCTCGGCATGCTCGACCGCGACATGCCGATCGATCAGGCCAACATCGAGGGCCTGCGCGGATTCATCAGCATGTTCGAGGCCAGCAACCCCGGCAAGAAGGCGCGCGTCCAGGACCTCGCCTACGCGCTGTCCTACAACAGCCGCATCGTCGGCACGCCCGAGAGCATCGCCGACCAGCTCGAAGCCTGGCAGGATGCGGGCGTCGACGGCATCAACATGATCTGCCAGTATTTTCCGGGCTCCTATCGCCACTTCATCGAACACGTCATCCCGGTGCTTCAGGAGCGCGGCCTTGCCCAGCGCGAATACGCACCGGGCACGTTGCGCGAGAAGATGTTCCCCGGCAGCGGCGGCCGGCTGAACGAACGCCACCCCGCCGCGCGCTATCGCGGGGCCTTCAAGGGCGGCGGCGAGAAGAGCGCAGGCAGCACCGGCGTCAAGTGGCAGACGGAACGCGCATGATGAACGAGACTGTCATGGAGCGTTCCGAGCCTGCCTTCGACGCGATGTCGAGGGCCAACGCCTTCAAGTCGGGTATGCGAAGATTTGCCTCCGGCGTCGCGCTCATCACGAGCGCCGCCGCCGGACACCGCGCCGGGCTGGTTGCAACCGCGATCAGCTCGGTCAGCACAGCGCCACCGACCCTGCTGGTCTGCATCAACAGGAGCGCCTCGGCGCATGAGGTCATCGATCGGTCCGAAGTCTATGCCGTCAACCTGCTGGCCGCCGCCGACCTCGACCTTGTCGACGTCTTTTCAAAATCAGCGCGCCGCGCAGAGCGGTTCACGTCCGGCGATTGGCAGACGCAGATCACGGGCGCGCCTGTGCTGGCTTCGGCGCTCGCCGCGTTCGATTGCAAGGTGGTGCAGCGGCTGGCCTGCGAGACCCACACCATCTTCCTGGGCGAGGTCTTGCAGGTCGGAATCGCCGGGCAGGACGTCGATCCCCTGCTCTACATGGACAGCGCATTCAGGCGGCTGGAGCGGGCTGCCTGAAGGATGCCGGGGCGGTTCACGCTCGCTCACTGCGATATTCCCGCGGCGTCTTTCCGAACCGCTGGCGAAATGTCCTGCTGAAATGCGAGAGGTCGTTGAAGCCCCAGCGCAAGGCGATCTCGGTCACCGTCTCGCTATCCGCCTTCTGCTTCGCGAAATCCCTGGCGCAACGCTCGAGGCGCTGCTCCAGGACGAGGCGGCCGAACGAGCGACCGCCCTCCTCCAGGACCTTGTGCAGATAGCGCACGGAGATGCCGAAATGGTCGGCGACCTTGGCCGGCGCCAGCTCGGGATCGGCGACGTTCGTCTCGATGTGAGTGACCAGGGAGGCACATAGCGCCCGCCGCGCGGAGCCTCGCGCCATCTCCTGGGTCGCCTGCGTTGCACCGAGCGATATGGCCACGAGCTCGACCATGCTGCTGCTCAGTGTAGCGCCGGTCGGCGACAGCCCCTCCACATTGCGCACGATCGACTTGAGCAGATCGATGGCGACAGTACCAATCCCGCCATTGTCGGCGACGATCGTGGCCGTCGCCTTGTCGGGATTGCGCAGCAGCGGACGCAGCAGATGCCGCGGAATCCGGAACGAGTACTGCTCCCAATCGTCACTGCAGTAGTCGTTGAGATAGGGCTCCGTCGAGTCCACGATCGAGAACTCGCCGGGATTGAGCAGCGCGGCACGGCCGCCCTGCTGCATGCAGCATTGCCCTCGGAGCTGGAGATTGAGGAAATAGACTTCCGTCGGCATGCGGCTGATCTCGGAGCGCCCGCGATAGATCTTCTGACGGCCCGACGAGATGGTGGTGACGTTGATCGTCGAAAGCGGATGGGCGGTGACATGCCCGGCAAAGCCGCCCACCGCGGGCTCGCGCACCGGATTGAGCGCGATATAGGCCTCGCAGAGGACCTCTCTCCAATAGCTGAACTGATCCCGCTCGGGCAGATCGTTCGTGGTCCAGGTCTCCATGGCAAATCCTCGACACAGTGACACTGGCATCTGAAAAAGCACTTTCCATGCCAGAACAGCACCAGCACGCAGCACAAACATTCGGCAACGGATGAGACAGAACGGCTGCCTAATACAGTTCGTTCACTGTCAGCACAAAGCCCGGGCGCTGTCGGGCAAGACCGTCGCTGCGCACGCGCATAGCCTTCTTCCCGTCAATCAGGGCGCGCCACGGGACGGCGCGTCGACATGTCTCGAGGTCTTGAGGAGGAAGCCATGCCGATCGATTTCACGCTCAGCCCGGAGCAGGCCGCGCTTCGCGAAGGCGCGCGCAGCTTCGCCAACACGGTGCTGAAGGACGTCCGCGCGACGATCCGCCAGTATAGCAAGCCGGACGAGCGCTTCTATGCAACGCGGCCGTTTCACAAGAAGGCGGTCGAAGCCGGCTTCGTCAAGGGACTGTTTCCGAAGGAGGTTGGCGGCACCGACGTTCCCGCACTCGACTTCGCCATCGCCGCCGAAGAGCTGGCCGCGGTCGATGTCAACGTGCCCAGCACGCTGCTCGGGACCGGCCTCTGCGTCAAACCCATCGTGTTCTTCGGGACGGAGGCGCAGAAGAAGCGCTTCCTGCCTGATTTCATCGAGGATGGAACCCGGCTCGGCGCGCTCGCCTTCACCGAGGTGACGGGCGGCGCGAACTTCGATGCCGTCGATCCGCGCTACGGCGTGAAAACTTTCGCCAGGCGCGAGGGTGACGAATGGGTGATCAACGGCGAAAAGCACTACACGACGAACGGGACCGGCTGGGACGGCAAGAACTGCCATCTGTATGCAGTCGTGTGCCGAACCGATCCCAACAAGGGCGCGCAGGAATCGCTAGCCGTCATCATGGTGCCGGGCAACCTGCCCGGCGTGCAGGTGACGGGAATACTGGATACGGCGGGACACCGGGCGACGATCTCGCCGCGAATGAAGTTCGAGAACGTCCGCGTCCCCGCCGACAACATCATCGGCAAGCCCGGCGACGGGATCAAGATCGTCTCCACCAACTTCGCCTGGACCGCCGCGCTGATCGGCGCCGCCTGCGTCGGCGTCATGCGAGCTGCCTTCGATCATGCCCTCGACTTCGCCAGGAATGATGCCCGCTCCGGGCCGCACCCCATCATCGACTATCCGACCGTTGGCTACATGCTGGCCGACATCAAAATGAAGATCGAGGCCTGCCGCTACCTGACCTGGAAGTCCTGCCATCAATACGATCTGTCGGGCGGAGAGGAGCACGAGCTCGCCGTGATGACGAAAGTGTTCTGCTCGGAGACCTGCGTGGACGTCGTCTACGACTGCATGCGCGTGGTCGGGGTCGACAGCTACACCGACATGCACCCGCTGGCAGAACTCATGAACGATGCGATGTGCTTCCCGCTCTATGACGGCGGCAACATGGGGGCTCGCCGTCGGCAGCTCCACAGCATCATCAAGGGCCCGTCCTACGACGCGCATTTCGCGCCTTACGGCACGTTCGGCGCATGAATGCGGGGAGGATCCGCCCGCGGCGCCGGTCCTCCCTGCTCACGTCACCGCGTTGACGACCTGGTACTCCGGCCGGCGCCACACCTCGCCTGCGATCACATCCTCGATGATCTCGGCCGCCCTCACTATCTCGCTCTCGCCGATATACAGCGGCGTGAGGCCGAACCGCATGATGTCGGGCGCGCGGAAATCGCCGATGACGCCGCGCGCGATCAGGGCCTGCATGGCGGCGTAGCCGCCCTCGAATGCGAAGGAGACCTGCGAGCCGCGGCGCTCATGAGCGCGCGGGGTGACCAGGTTCAAAGACGGGCAGCGGCGCTCGACCTCGGCAATCAGGAGATCGCCGAGCGCCAGGGAGCGGGCGCGGACCTCGGCGAGGTCGACGCGGTCCCAGATGTCGAGCGAGGCTTCCAGCGCCGCCATTGCCAGCACCGGCGGAGTGCCGACGCGCATGCGCTCGACGCCGCCGGCGGCGGCATAGGCAAGCTCAAAGGCAAACGGCTTCGCATGGCCCATCCACCCAGACAGCGCGGCGCGAGCGCTGTCGGCATGGCGCGGTGCGACGTAGAGGAAGGCCGGCGCGCCGGGACCGGCATTGAGATATTTGTAGGTGCACCCCGCGGCGAAATCGGCGCCGCAGCCCGCGAGATCGACCGGCAGCGCACCGGCCGAATGCGCGAGATCCCAGACCGTGACGATGCCGAGAGCGTGCGCCTTCGCGGTCAGCTTCGCCATGTCGTGGCGGCGGCCGGTGCGGTAGTCGACCTCGGTGACGTAGAGCACCGCGATCTCCTCCGACAACGCGATCTCGATCTCCTCGGGCGCCACCAGGCGCAATTGATGGCCGCGCCCGAGCGTCTCGATCAGGCCCTCGGCCATGTAGAGGTCAGTCGGGAAGTTACCGGTATCCGACAGGATCACCTTGCGCGAGGCGTTCATGTCGAGCGCGGCGGCGAGTGCCTGATAGACCTTGAGCGACAGCGTGTCTCCGACCATCACCGAGCCGGCAGCAGCACCGATCAGGCGCGCGATGCGATCGCCGACGCGACGCGGCTGGACGTACCAGCCGGCGGTGTTCCAGGCGCGGATCAGCTCGTTGCCCCATTCGGTCGTGATGACGCGATTGACGCGGTCGGCGACGCCCAGCGGCAGCGCGCCGAGCGAGTTGCCGTCGAGATAAATCACGCCGTCAGGCAGATGAAACAGAGCCTTGGTGTCGTCATAGACGCGATATTTGGTCATGGGCATTTCTATAGAATCGTACGCACGCGCCAGAGCTCGGGAAACAGCTCGACCTCCAGCATGCGCTTGAGATAGCTGACGCCGCCAGTGCCCCCGGTGCCGCGCTTGAATCCGATGACGCGCTCGACCGTCGTCACGTGGTTGAAGCGCCAGCGGCGGAAATAGTCCTCGAAATCGACCAGCTTCTCGGCCAGTTCGTAGAGCATCCAGTGCGTCTCCGGCGCCTCGTAGACGATACGCCAGGCCTGCAGCACGCCTTCGTTGAAGCTGTGCGTCTCGCGAACATCGCGCGCCAGCACCGCCGCAGGCATCTTGAGCCCGTTGCGGTCGGCAAGCCGCAATACCTCGTCATAGAGGCTTGGCATCGCAAGTTCGGCTTCGAGCAGCTTCGTCGTCTCCGCATCGTGCGCGTGCGGCTTCAGCATGGCGTGGTTGCGGTTGCCGAGCAGAAATTCGATGAGTCGGTATTGCCGCGACTGGAAGCCCGAGGATTGCCCGAGCTGCGAGCGGAAGCGGGTATATTCGCTGGGCGTCATCGTGCGCAGCACGTCCCAGGCGCCGTTGAGCTGCTCGAAGATGCGCGACATCCGCGCCAGCATCTTCATCGCAGGTTGCACCTCATCCCGTGAGATCGCGCGGCGCGCCGCACTGAGCTCGTGGATGGCCAGCCGCATCCATAGCTCCGTGGTCTGATGCTGGATGATGAACAGCATCTCGTCATGCGCCTCCGACAGCGGATGCTGCGCTCCCAGGATCGAATCCAGCGCAAGGTAGTCGCCGTAGGACATCCGCCGGGTGAAATCGGTCTCGGCGCCTTCGCTCGTGGGATCGTAATCGCTGGACGTCATGACAGGTCCTTTCGATCGATCTTCCATGCTTCGTCAGTCGAGGCCGATCAGGCGGGCGGTGATCGACGACGACGGATCCTTCAGTCCGTCGATCACGGTAAAATGGTTGAGGCCGGGCTCGACGACGAGGCGGGTCGGCACGTCGAAGCCGGTCCAGACATTGGCCATCAGATCGGACTGGCGGATGAATTCGGGCCGCTCGCTGCCGCCGACCCAGGCGGTCACAGGCGAATGCCCGCGCGGCAGATGCAGCACCGCGCTTTCCAGCGTCGCCTCCTCGATCGTCATGCGCAGCGTCTCGTTCATCTTGGTCTTCAGCAGCGGACGCAGATCGTGCAGGCCGCTGATCGAGAGCGTGCCGGCGATCCGGTCGTAGACGGCGGATTCGAGGCGGCCGTCGTCGCACAGCATGCGGGTGACGAGATGGCCGCCGGCGGAATGGCCGGCGAGCCGGATCGGACCGGCGACGAGCGAGGCCGCCTTGGCGATCGCGGCCGTAATTTCTGCGGTGATATCTGAGATGCGCGCGGCCGGCGCCAGCGTGTAGCTCGGCAGCGCAACCGTCCAGCCATGACGCCGCGCGCCTTCGGCGAGATCGGTCCACGTCGATTTGTCGAAGCGCATCCAGTAGCCGCCATGGACGAATACGACGAGACCCTTGCTGTCGCCGTCGGGCAGGATCAGGTCGAGCTTCTGGCGCTCGCCGGCGCCATAGGCGATGTCCGGGCGAAATTCCTTCAGCCCGGCGCGGTAGGTCGCCGCCCGCTCCGCCCACAGCGCCGGCATCTTGTCCGAGCCCGGGATATGGGCCGAATTGGCATAAGCGTCATCCCAATCGCGCATCGTGTTTTCCTCGGCGGACTAAAGGCCAGCGAGCCGAACGTCAGTCTGCCACCGGCAAGGCCGCCCTCCTAGTCTTTATTTTAAGCTTAAAGGATTCGGCCGCGCCCGAGTTTCGGGCAGCGGAGCGGCAGACATTCCCGCCATTCCCGCCTGAATGGGGATCTGATGGACCGCTTCCCTCATTGCGAGCGCGGTGACGCAATCCAGAATCTTGCCGCCGCGGCAGCCTGGATTGCTTCGTCACTTCGCTCGTCGCAATGGCGGCGGAAAGAGCTAGGCCTTCTCAACTCCGCACCATTCCGCGATGAACAGCGCCATCGCCTTGGTCGTCTTCTTCAGCGACTCCAGGTCGACGAACTCGTTGAAGCCATGCATCTCGCCTCCGCTGGCCCCGAAACACAGGCTCGGAATGCCGTGATTGAGGCCGTAGAAGCGGGTGTCGGTGAGCGCGGTGAAGACGAGGTCCTCGACCGCGCCGCCATAGACGGCGTTGAAGGCCTTGCCGAACGCAGCTTCCGGCGCGGCGGCGTCGGTCAGTTCATAGCCTTCCGACAGGAAGCCCGACCATTCGATCTCCGGCGGATTGTTGGCGAGGAAGCGGTGGTTTCGCGCTGCAGCAGCAACGCAAGCCATGATCTCCTTCTGGTGATCGGCGATCGACCAGCCCGGCAATACCGCAATCCGGCAGTCGACGTCGCACCAGGCCGGCACGCTCGAGGCCCAGTCTCCGCCCTTGATGATGCCGGGGTTGAAGTTGATGGGATGGTTGAGCGTCTTGAAGTGACGATCGGCCTTGGCGCGCTCGTTCCATTCGATCTCGAGCTTTTGCAGTGCCTGGATCAGGTGATACGCCGCCATGATCGCGTTCGCGCCCGAACCTGCGAAGGCAACGTGGGTCGGATGCCCCTTCACGCGCAGGCGAAACCAGATCACGCCGACCTGCGAACGCACCATCTTGCCACCGGTCGGCTCCGGAATGAAGCAGGCGTCCGCGCGATAGCCGCGCTGCAGCGTGGAGAGTGCGCCGACGCCGGTGCTCTCCTCCTCGATCACCGATTGAAAATGGATCCGCGCCGTCGGCCTGAAGCCCGCGGCCTTGATTGCGTCCAGCGCATAGAGCGCACCGATCGTGCCCGACTTCATGTCACAGGCGCCGCGGCCGAACATCTTGCCGTCCTTGACGACCGGCGAGAATGGCGGCGTATCCCACAATTCCAGCGGGCCGGCCGGCACCACGTCACAGTGCCCCTGCAGGATCAGCGATTTGCCGCCATTGGTCTGCGGACGGTAAGTGCCCACCACGGAACGAGCCTTCGAAAAATCGTGCTCGATCGGACCGAAGCCGCGCAGATCCTTCAGATCGTCGACATTGATGTGCCAATCGTCGACCTCGTATCCACGTTGCCGCAGGAGATCGCCGATCATGTCCTGGCACGGACCCTCCGCCCCGCGGGTCGAAGGAATCGCGACGAAATCGCGGGTGGTTGCAAGCTGAGCTTCGAAGCCGCTATCGACGGCGTCAAGAATTCTCTGCTGCGTTTCGGCATTCATCAGGGCAACTCCAGGCATTTCAATGGTTCCCAAGGAGTGCGCAAACTAGCCGATTTCAGCCGTTCGGGTACTCCACAAAATAAGCATCCCGCAATGCATCTTCGAGCAGCCGGCCATCGGAATAGCCATTCAGCGTCGCAGGCCGGCTCACACCGTCAAGCAGGCGCGGGCACGGCTCCGGGGCGCCGAGTACGGTGCGGACCGGAATGCGCTCCGCATAAATCGGCAACTCATAGTCCTCATCGTCGTCAGCGACACCCTTGGCGCGGATCTTGGCCGAGGCCTCCTCGATCTCCATGGCGATGAAGGACGTTGCCTTTATCTCCTGCGTGGTGCTCTGTCGCAGGCTGGCGGTGCGATCCGGAAAGAAGCGGTCGACCATGGCGATCACCGCCCGCTCCTTCTCCTCGGGGTCGGTGACGAGATAGGCGGTGCCGAATGCCATGACCGCGCGGTAGTCGGCGGAATGGTTGAAGCCGCAGCGTGCCAGCACGAGGCTGTCGAGATGGGCGACCGTCAGACAGACGCGCTCGCCCTTGCTCTGGTTGCGCAACATACGGCTGGCGCTCGAGCCGTGCCAATAGAGCTTGGTGCCCTCGCGCCAGAAGAAGGTCGGCGTGCAATAGGGCTGGCCGTCGATCACATAGGAGACGTGGCAGAGCATCGAGGAATTGAGGATGCGGTGGACCGTGGCGTGATCGTAAAAGCCTCGGTCGTGCCGGCGCTTCACCTGGTTGCGCGCCGACGTCGGGTAGGAATTTGAGGTCTCGGTCTGGCTCACGGCCGCTCCTGATCGGATTGGAAGAATTCCAGAGCCGTTGTACCCGCGCATTTGGTCTGCGATAGTTCCAATTCCATGCAAAAAATTCCGACCAATTCGTCCTCGCCGGCCAAGACCGAGCTGCCGCTCGACCTTACGGGGCCGCACATCACAGCCGGCGCTTCCGCCGCGCACCGGCTCTATCAGGCGCTGTGCGAGACGATCGTCTCCGGCCTCGTCAAGCCCGGCGAGCTGCTGCCGCCATCGCGGGCTCTGGCCAGGCAGACCGGCTTCCGGCGCAACGCCGTCGTCACCGCCTATGAGCGCCTGATCGCCGACGGCTTTGCCGACGCAACCGTCGGCTCCGGAACGTTCGTCGCCGCACGAATCCCTGCGCGGGCGGCAGAGCCGAACAGGCCGAAGGTGGTTGTCGAAACGCCCGGGCAAGGCGCCTTCGCGCTCGGCTGCACCCATATCGACGAGCGCGCGGTGCAGCGCTTTCGCGCCTTCGTCGGCCGCCGCATGCGTGCGTTCGGGGCCGAGCACCTGCATTATGGAGATCCCCGCGGCAGCCGCGAGCTGCGCGCGGCGATTGCCGATCATCTGCTGTCGGCGCGCGGCCTGCGCTGCGATCCCGATCAGATCATGCTGACCTCGGGCACACTGCACGCGCTGCGCATCGTGCTGAGCGCGATCCTGAGGTCCAACGACCAGGTGTGGTGCGAGGACCCCGGCTATCCCGCCGCGCGAACAACCATCGCGCATTGCGGCTATCGCGCCGTGCCTGTCCCCGTCGACGAGCACGGGATGCGTGTCGCCAGCGGCCGTATCGCGGCGCCGTCCGCGCGCGCAGCCTACGTCACACCGTCGCATCAATTTCCGCTTGGCGTGCAGATGTCGATGCCGCGGCGGCTCGAGCTTCTGGATTGGGCAAGGCAGGCCGGCGCATTCGTGCTCGAGGACGATTACGACAGCGAGTTCCGCTATGACGGCGCACCGCTGATGTCGCTCGCCGGCATCGATCGGCTCCAGCGCGTGATCTACCTAGGCACGTTTGCCAAGACGCTGTTTCCGGGCCTGCGCATCGGCTATTGCGCCCTGCCCGAACGCCTGATCGCGAACGTGACGGCTGCGCGCGCGGCCCTCGACCGCTTTCCCGGCACGCTGATGGAAGGCGCGGTGGCCGACATGCTCAATTCCGGCGCCTTCGCCGCGAACCTGAAGCGCGTGAGAAAGCTCTATCGCGAGGCGCGTGATGCGCTGGCCGAGACGCTGGAGGCCAAATCCGACGGCGCGCTATCCGTGCCGGTGCCATCACAGGGCCTGCATCTTGTCGCCCGGTTCGATCCTTCGGTCGATCCCTCTGTGGCAGCGCAAGCCAAACAAGCGGCCGGCGCCGAGGGCTGGCTATTGGCCGACACTTATTCGCGCGCGCGTCCACTGCCCGGCTTCGTGCTGGGATTTTCGGGGCATGCAGTTCCACAACTCGTGGCGTCCGCCGAGCGGCTGGCGCGGGAATCGCGCTCGGCCTTGCGCGCGAAAAGCAGATCGGGCCGGCGGGCGTAGCCAGGCTTCACTATCAGAATCGCTGACCCGCCCCTACACTGCGGCATCAATTCCGGGAGCTTCCGTCATGTCACTCCGTCGCGCCGCCTGCTTTTCGCTCCTGATCGCCACCGTGCTTGCGCCGACGGCGCGTGCCGGCACCATCGGACGCGAGCAGGACATCGTCGATCTGAAGCTCGGCCAGCGCGTGCTCGTGGATGACGGAACCTGCCCCGCCGGTCAGGTCAAAGAGGTGCGCGGCGCCAAGATGACGGAGAAGGGTGTCTCGCGCACGAGCTCCTGCGTGCCGCGGCACGGGCCGAAATCGAAATGATCAGCTGAGAAGCTACTTCGCCGGATCGAACATGCACTGCAAGGTCGGCTTGGCGATCTTGGTGAAGGTCGGGCCGATCTCACCCCGCTTGGATACCGGCACCCAATCGGTCTCGATCGTCGGCACGCCGGTCTCGCTGATGCCGCGCAGCAGCGCCTCACGCAGATCCCGGTCCTCGACGGCAGCGGCGGCATGGTCATGCAGGCAGCCGCAAACCGCTTCCGGATGCTCCCAGCGCCCGAGCATACGCGGCACGCACTGGCGCACGAATTCGCTGCGTGGATCGGGTAGCCTGGACGGCGCGCGGACCTGCGCCTGAACGGAACCGATCGTCAGTACGGATACGAACGCCGCAGCGCAGAGACGAAGCAACATGATGGCCTTGCCGGCTGTTGTCTTGTGTGCGGTCAGAAGCGCGCTGCGACCATGATCGGCTGCGCTGGCGTGATCGTGACGGGCGAGCCGCTGTACTGGAAGGTGCCGATACCGGGGAGATCCCCTTCAGGCGTCCCCGCGAACGAGGAGCCGGCGAGCACGAACCCGAAAGCAAGGATGAAGCTGAGCGCGCGCATGATTTGTGTCCCAATTCCGTGGCCGGCGGTGCGCCGTCGTCGTTGTGACGCTGATAACCATAGGCGGTTTCGCGCGTGATGCGCGAAACGCTGAAAATGGTTTCGTCTCCGTGAGAATTGTTTCGTCCGGTCCGAGACGACGAAACAATTCTCAGAAAATGCCAGTCATTTCAGAGAGGTCTGGCTGCAGCTCAAAGTGGCCCGGCAAGTTCCTGCCCCAGCGCGGAAACGCACCCTGCACCGGCGCCGTCATGCTCCCGCCTCGAACGCTTCACACGCATTTTACGATTTTCTGCTGAAGAGGGCGGCAAACGAGGGCTGGTCCTCGAACCAGGGGCGGTTCGGCCGCGACCCAAGCCATCGAAACCGAGACGCCCGATTCATCGGGCGCATTCACGTGAGGGATGGCCACCATGACGGCGGGAAATCGCGCAACGCCGCGCGAGACGGATCCACCGAGGGATCGCGGAGACGAACCACCCGTTCGGGGCAGCGCCGGCGAAATGGCGTTGCAATCGAGCCGCGGCTTCGAGGCCGCACCGCAGATGTTCGTGCGGCTGACCGGTTCGCATCTCGCGAAGCCGGGTGATCATCATTGAGTGAACGCAAGGGCGTCACTGAGTGAAGAACTCGCCGCACTTCTGGACGTTTGCGTCCGCCGGTCCCCACGGCATGATCGGCACGGTCGAGGTCGAGTTCTTGGGCGATCCCTCGATCAATCTGTCCGAATAAACCATGTAGACCAGCACGTTGCGCTTGGCGTCGCAGCCGCGCACGATCTGCATCTTCTTGAAGAACAGCGAGCGCCGCTGGCGGAACATGTCGTCGCCCTGCTCCATCTTGTTCTTGAACCTGATCGGGGCGACCTGGCGGCAGGCGAGCGAGATGTCCGAGACCTCCTCGGCAAGGCCCAGCCACCCCTTGAAGCCCCCCTTCTCCGGCACCGTGAAATGACAGGCGACGCCCTCGACTTCCGGATCGTCGAGACCATAGGTCGCGAGCTTGTCGTTCGGGCTCATCCATTTGAACACGGTCGAGCGGCGGAAGATTAGATCGGGCTCGTCGGCGGCAGATGCCGACGCCATTGGCGCGGTCAGAGCCAGGAGAAATAAAGCGAGGCCTTTCAAGCGGATGCTGGAAAGACCGGGGAAACGAGATGACATGAAGCTCTCCGGTAACAAGTCCCCGCAATGTAAGAACGCGACAGCCCGACAGGAAGGCGGCAGGCAGCCGGTCGCGGCCGCCGTTTACCGCTCCGTGAGGCTTTTTTGCTACGGCTTGGACAAAAGTAACTGATCGCAGAACCACCTTGCTGGTGAACGCGTATACCCTTTGTGAGACTAACGTCTGATTTGGGATTATGGATTTGAGGATGAACAGCGTGAACGGGTCGGGTTCTTCCGCCAAGTCGGCGCGGCTTTGGCAGGTCGCCATTTTGACGGCGGCGGGCGCGATCGGCATCGGCACGACCAGCCAGGCAAACGCAGCGTTCTACTATTGGACGGATTATTCCGACGGCTCCTATTACGCCCGGCAGCGTCCCGAGCCACTGCGCCAGAAGCCGCAGAAGCGCCGCACAGTCGGCAAGAAAGAAGTTACAGCCGAGAAGGAAGCCGGCACCAAGCCGCAAGGACCGCTCGTCATCGTCGTCTCGATCGACCGGCAGAAGGTGACGGTCTACGACAGCAAAGGCGCGTTCGCGGAATCCCCGGTCTCGACCGGCATGAAGGGCCATTCGACGCCGATGGGTGTGTTCAGCGTCATCCAGAAGCACAAATTCCACCGCTCCAACATCTATAGCGGCGCACCGATGCCGTACATGCAGCGGATCACCTGGTCCGGCGTCGCCATGCATGCCGGCGTGTTGCCGGGTTATCCGGCCTCGCACGGCTGCATCCGCATGCCGATGTCGTTCGCGGTGAAGATGTGGAACTGGACCAGGATGGGCGCGCGCGTCATCGTCGCCCCCGGCGAGATGACGCCGCACAGCTTCTCCCACCCCCTGCTCGCGTCCGTGCGAGTGCCGCCGCAGCCCACGGTGAGCCTCGAGCCGCAGACCAATGTCGTCGAGAAGGGCGATAAGGGCGCCGCCGAAACCAATCCCGTGGAGACGAAGACTGCAAGCGCCGACAGCGTGCCCGAGCTGCGCGCGTCGGTCGGCCACGCCGTGATGTCGGATGTGACCACGGGCAGAGCGCCCGCACGCGAGGAAGTGATCGCACCGGCCGACAAGGCCAGGACGGCCGAGGCATCTGATACGGCCAAGCCAAGTCACGACAACAAGTCCGCCGACAAGGTCGAGGCTGTCAACGCCGAGCCGGTCAAGACGGAGGCGGTGGACTCGGCGAAGACACCTGGTGCACCGGCCACCGCGCCGACGATGACTGCTTCGCCCGACGCAAAGAAGGACGAGACCCGCGTTGCCGACCCGGCGCCAGCCGCAAAACCGGAAACGCCCAGGCGAGCCGGCCAGATTGCCGTCTTTATCAGCCGCAAGGATTCCAAGCTCTACGTGCGGCAGAATTTTGCACCGCTCTTCGAGGTGCCCGTCACGATCGCCGCGAGCGACCGGCCGCTCGGCACGCATGTCTTCACCGCCGAAGTCGACAAGGCCGATGCCAATGCGCTGCGTTGGTCGGTGGTGTCCCTGCCCGTCTCCGCCCGTTCCGCGGCACGCGACGACACCAGCCGCCTCGCGGCGCGCCGCCAGCGCGGCGCCGCCTTGATCCCCGTCGCCGCCAGGCCCGTGGTCACGCCCGACAGCCCGGCCGAGGCCCTCGACCGCATCTCGATCCCCGCGGAGACCATAGCGAAGATCAACGAGATGCTGACGTCGGGCGGCTCGATCATCGTCTCCGACCAAGGCATCAACCAGGGCGAGACCGGCGAAGGCACCGATTTCATCGTCCGCCTGTACTAGGCTTCGTTCCCGATAACGCGGTGTTGAGCAGTCCGGTCGTGCCGGCGGGGTAACATGCGGCCCGGATCATTTCGGGGGACGCCGTCATGATGAATCGCAGGACCATGCTCGTCGCAACGGTTGCAGGCGCGATTGCGCCGGCAACACGCGCTTTCGCCGATGGCGGCATGAGCCGGATCTCGGCCTACGCCTTCTCCTTCCCCGCATTGTCAGGCGACGACATCCGCCTCGCCGCGTTCACCGGCAAGCCTCTGCTGGTGGTGAACACCGCCTCGCTCTGTGGCTACACCCCGCAATATGCCGGCCTGCAAGAGCTCTGGAATGAGTTTCGCCCGCGAGGGCTCACCGTGGTCGGCGTGCCCTCCAACGACTTCGGGGGCCAGGAACCCGGTGGCGCGAGCGAGATCACGGAGACCGCGCACCACCAATATGGTGTTACCTTCCCGGTTACGGCCAAGGCCGTGGTGGTCGGAGCGAAAGCGCATCCATTCTACAGATGGGCCGCCGAGGCGCGACCGAAGGAAGTTCCGAGATGGAACTTTCACAAGTACCTGATCGGCCGCGACGGCTATATCGCCGACGTCTTTCCGTCCGCGGTCGAACCGGCCGACACGCGAATCAAAACGGCCATTGCGAGGGCGCTGGCCGACAGTTGACGCAAGCGCCGCATCCGGCTGGGCACAATTGTGGCCGGGCGTCAAACAGCCGTTGCAATGGCGATGCCGCACCATCTAGGCTAGGATTGTTTGGGGCAGGACGGTTTTTGCCACAGGCGAAAAGCCGCGGCGGGACAACGGGGCCAATCTCGAGGACAACACCATGCGTGTGGCGGCAGGACTGATTTTGGCAGGCGCGATGTCGGTTGCGATGACCGGCGCAGCATGGTCGCAGACACCGGCCGCGAAGCCGGCAGCCGCGACGCAAGTTGCACCGGCGGTGACGCCGGTCGCATCGGCGCCCGCGACGGCTCCGGCCGCCGCTCCCGCGACAGGCGCCGCGCCAGCAGGGTTCGTCAATCCGCCTCCGCCCAAACAGCCGCCGCAGCCGGCACGCGCGACCTGCAACACGCCGGGCGCGCTCGGTGTCGCCCGCACTGTTGAGATCGACACCACGGGCGGTCCCGGCTTCGGCTTCGAGCATTTCAAGGAGCTCGACTTCCTGCGCGACAAGGAGGTGGTGCTGACCTTCGACGACGGCCCCTGGCCGCGCAACACGCCCGCGGTGCTGAAGGCGCTCGCCGACGAATGCACCACCGGCATATTCTTCTCCATCGGCAAGCACGCGACCTATGAGCCGGAGATCCTGAAGCAGGTCTACGCGGCCGGCCATACCGTCGGCGCCCACACCTGGTCGCACGCCAACCTCAACAACAAGAAGCTCACGGAAGCGCAGCGCAAGGACGAGATCGAGAAAGGCTTCAGCGCCGTGAGATGGGCGCTCGGCGGCATCTCGCCCTCACCGTTCTTCCGCTTCCCCGCGCTCCAGCATCCGCCGGAGATGGTCACCTATCTCGGCAACCGCAATGTCGGGATCTTCTCCTGCGACATCGACTCGTTCGACTTCAAGGCTTCCAAGCCCGAGAAGGTGGTCGATACCGTGATGAAGAAGCTCGATACCAAGGGCAAGGGCATCATCCTGATGCACGACTTCCAGAAGCACACCGCTGAGGCCCTGCCCGAGCTGCTCAAGCGGCTGAAGGCCGGCGGCTACAAGGTGGTGGCGATGCGCGCCAAGTTCCCGGCATCGACGCTGCCGGAATACGACCAGGAGCTGCTCAAGGACATCAAGCTGCCGACCGTGAGCCAGCGCCCGGTCAACTCCGTGGTGACGACCGTTTCCGAATAGAAGGCCCTTGTCTTTCCGGATCGAAGGCTACGTCATCGTCTCGGCGGACGGCATGCTTGCCGACGCCGATCGCCTTATGCCCGACAGCCTGAAGTTCGAAGGCGACAAGCTCTTCTTCGAGCAGGCGCTCGATCGCGCCGCGCTGATCGTGCATGGCCGGCACTCGCACGAGCAGCAGCCGAATTCGCCGAAGCGCAAGCGGCTGATCCTGACCCGCAGGATCGGGGACCTCACCGTCGATCCGGAGATGCCGAATGCGACGCTGTGGAATCCGCAGCACGCAAGTTTCGAGGCGGCCTGCGCCTTCGCGGGCGTCGCCTCCGGCATGATCGCGATCATCGGCGGTCCGGACGTGTTCGACATGTTCATGGACCGCTACGACACGTTCTGGCTGTCCGAAGCCCCGCATGTGCGGCTGCCCGGCGGCGAAGGCTGTTTTGTCGGCGTGCCGGCGCGGACGCCTCACGAGGTGCTGGCTTCGCACGGGATGAGGCCGGGCGCGCCGTACGTGCTCGACGCGGCACATGACGTGACCGTGACGCCGTGGCGGCCGGAGTAGCCTTCGGCATTGCCCGCTGGCTTTCGCTCACACCGGCGGGATGAGGCTCCGCCAAAATCGGAGGAACAACCCCATGCACAGTACCGGCATCTCGATACCCTTGCGTATCCTGGTAGTGCAGCAAGCTGAAATTGGTGCCGCCGCCGGCCAGCGCAAAGCCGGCTAGCGTATTTGCCGAGAACCGTTAATCGGCCCCGACGGCGGTCATGGCGCTATAGCCAACTTCCGCGGCGCTGCGTCAATACGAACTGACGACTGAGAAACACCGCATCAATAGACTGAGACAAACGCGCAAGACTGGACGGCTTTGGATCGTGACGGAAGACGCCAATCGCGCGCTGCCTGCCCCGGCGCGGCAGCATTGGTGCACAAACGAGCTGCTTTCGCTCTGCGGAATAATCACCATATACGCCGGGGCCCGGGTCTCCCGCCGAAGCCGTCCGGGTCTCCGGACATCTTGCCATGATTGGCCGGCGGCCAGCTCCGGCCTTAACGATGATCGATACCCAAGCACCATGAGCAACGACTGCACGACGAAAGGTCCGACAGACGCCTCCGGACTGACGGGCGATGCGGCCCCCATTTCGTCCTTGCTACCGACATTCGGCTTCACGGCCGATCGGATGGAGACAGATGCGAACGTCGCCGCCTGGCGAGAGTCCGTCGCCACGCTGTTCGACGTCGACGAGCTCGCCGCCGACGAACCGGGCCCGTTCCGCGCCGACATCAGTTCCTACGCCATGGGGCCGGTGCTGATCGGGCGGAGCCGTGCCAGCGGCCAGCGTTTCCGTCGCACCCCCGAAACGATTGCGCGCAGCGGCGTCGACCATATCATTCTCCAGCTCTACCTGAAGGGTGGCTATGACGGCGTCGCAGGCACCCGGCCGATCCATGTGCGTGCCGGCGACATCTGCCTTTTCGATCTCGCCCAGACTCTGGAGACCAAGGCGACGGCTTTCGAGAATATCACGCTGGTCGTGCCGCGCCCGATGTTCGGCACCCATCTCTTGCGAGTCGACGACCTGCACGGCCTCGTCCTGCCCGGCAGCAGCGTGATCGCAAGGCTGCTGGCGGGACATCTCACCGCTCTGATCGAATTTGCTTCCCGCATGACGCTCGACGAATGCCAATCGGTGGTCGAGGGCACGGTCTCGCTGCTGGCAGCGTGCCTGCGCCACGAGCTCGAACGTGGCGACGCTGACGCCGACCATACCGTCGCTGCGCGCCCGTCCTTGATGCGGATCAGGCAATATATCGAGGCTGGCCTTGCCAGCGAGGATCTGTCGGCCAATTCGATCGCGGCCCATTTCGGCCTGTCTCGGGCCTCACTGTACCGGTTGTTCGCGCCCGTCGGCGGCATCGCGGACTACATTCGCAGCCGTCGGCTGCACCGCGCGTTCTTCGATCTCGCCAATTCGGGCTCGCGTGGTCCGCGGATCAGCGAGGTCGCGCGGCGCTGGCAGCTCGGCACCGACGCGCATTTCACGCGCTCGTTCAAGGCAGCCTATGGCATTACGCCCCGCGCAGCGCGCGAGGCCGCATTGCTCGGCCTGCAGCACGGCACCGATGCAACGAGCAGCGCAACGATTTCCCGCTGGATGCGCGAGATCGCGCCCCCAAGAGCGGATTGATCGCTACACGTCGCCGTAGGCCGCCTCTGCCGGACGCGTGGTGCGGCCATAGCCGATGATCATGCAGAGCGCTCCGATGATCGACAGGTTCTTGAGCGCGTCCACCAGCATCTTGGCGTTGTCCGGCGGGCTCTGGTTCCAGAAATCGTAGAACAGGACCGTCGCGACGCCGACGTAGATGATCAGCAGCATCGCGAAGAAGCGCGCGCCGAAATTCAGCGCGATCATCAACCCTGCGATGACCTCCAGTCCGCCGACTGCAATCGCCAGCAGCTGCGGCGTGGTCATGGCCGTCGCCGTTTCGACCTGCGTGGCGTAAGGCGAGATGACTTCAGGCACCACGAGCTTGGTGGCGATGAAGTCGGCAGTCTCCTGGATGGCAAAGAGCTTGGTCGCGCCCGTGTAGATGAACAGCACGGCGAACAGGATTCGCCCGAAAGTCACGAACGCTGGCATGATCGGCCTCTTGGCAAAGCGCTACAGCACGGAACGCTTGAAGGGATTATGAAGAGTCCGTTCGCGGTTTTCAAACGGGGAAATGGAGAACTGCGAGGAATTCAAAAGGGAGCGGCGCTCCGTTCGGTTGGCGCTCCCTGGCGGAATCGAACCGAGAACGATGTGATCGGCCAAAACGCTCTCGGCGTCATGGCCAGGCTTGTCCCGGCCATCCACGGCTTGCCTCGCGGGACGAAGAACGTGGAAGCCCGGGCATGACGAGTTTGCGGAGCGAGCGCTCCCTAAATTATCTTGAGGGGGTACGAAGCAACTACGTGAACAACGTCGGCTGCTGCCTTGCGGCGCGCTCCTGCGCTTCGACGACTGCAACAGCCGTCATGTTGAGGATGCCGCGCGCAGTCACCGACGGCGTCAGGATATGCGCGGGGTGCGCCGGGCCGACCAGGATCGGACCGACGGGGAGCGCGTCCGCCAGCGACTTGATCATCTGATAGGCGACGTTGGCGGTATCGAGGGTCGGCATGATCATGATGTTGGCCTCGCCCTCCAGCTTGGAGTGCGGCAGCACCATTTTTCGCGCAGCGGTGGAGAGTGCGGTGTCGCCCTGCATCTCGCCGTCGGCCTCGATCTCTGGATGCTTCTCCCTCAACAGCTGGGTCGCCCGCCGCATCTTGCGAGAGGATTCGGTGTCGTAGCTGCCGAAATCCGAGTGCGAAACGAAGGCGATCTTCGGCTTGATGTTGAAGCGCTGCACGTGAACCGCGGCGAGCGATGCGATCTCTGCGAGTTCTTCCGCGGTCGGGTTGGGCCGAACTTGCGTGTCGGCGATGAAGAAGGCGCCCTTGCTGGTGATCAGCAGGGCCAGCGCCGCGTAGTCGCTGATCCCCGGCGAGAAGCCGATGATCTCGCGGACATGGCGCAGATGGCTCATGTAGCGGCCCTCGACGCCGCAAAGCATGGCATCCGCCTCCCCGCGCGTCACCGCGAGCGCCGCGATCACGGTGTTGTTGGTGCGCACCACCGTGCGGGCTGCATCCGGCGTGACGCCGCGGCGGCCGGCGACCTCGACATAAGACTGCACATAGGAGCGGTAGCGCGGATCGTCCTCGGGATTGACGAGGTCGAAGTCCTTGCCGGCGCGGATGGAGAGGCCGAAGCGCTTGATGCGCGCCTCCACGACCGAAGGACGGCCCACCAGGATCGGCCGCGCCAGGTTCTCCTCCAGCACCACTTGCGTGGCGCGCAGCACGCGCTCGTCCTCGCCTTCGGCATAGATCACCCGCACCGGCTGGGTCTTGGCCTTGGCGAACATCGGCTTCATGACGAGACCGGAGCGGAAGGCGAAGCGCTCGAGCAGCGCGGTGTACTCGTCGAAATTGGTGATGGGTCGCGTCGCGACACCCGACTCCATCGCCGCCTTGGCAATAGCCGGCGCAATGCGCAGAATCAGGCGCGGGTCGAACGGGCTCGGGATCAGCGAGCCCGGGCCGAACCCTTGGGTCTCGCCCGTGTCAAAACCCTGCGCAACAGCATCGGACGGCGCCTCGCGGGCGAGCTGCGCGATGGCCTCGACGGCGGCGTGCTTCATCTCCTCGTTGATCGCGGTGGCGCCGACGTCGAGCGCGCCGCGGAAGATGAAGGGAAAGCAGAGGACGTTGTTGACCTGGTTCGGGTAGTCGGAGCGGCCGGTGCAGATCATGGCGTCGGGGCGCGCCTTTCGCGCCTCTTCCGGCATGATCTCCGGCACGGGGTTGGCGAGCGCCATGATCAGGGGCTTGTCGCCCATCGCCTTGGCCATCTCGGGCTTGAGCACGCCGGGTGCCGAGAGTCCGATGAAGATGTCGGCGCCGCCGATGACGTCGGCGAGCGTGCGCTTGTCGGTCTTCTGTGCATAGACCGCCTTCCAGCGATCCATCGAGGTGTTGCGCCCCTCATGCACGAGACCGTCGATGTCGCAGACCCAGATGTTCTTGCGCTGCGCGCCCATCGAAACGAGCAAGTTCAGCGTAGCGAGCGCGGCGGCCCCCGCCCCCGAGGCCACGATCTTGACATCGGACAGCTTCTTGCCGTTGAGCCTGAGGCCATTGGTGATGGCGGCGGCGACGATGATGGCGGTGCCGTGCTGGTCGTCATGGAAGACCGGGATCTTCATGCGCTCCTTCAAGCGCGTCTCGATCTCGAAGCATTCCGGTCCGCGGATGTCTTCCAGATTGATGCCGCCGAAGGTCGGCTCTAGCGCCGCCACCGTCTCGACCACGCGGTCGATGGTGTCGGCGGCGATCTCGATGTCGAACACGTCGATGCCGGCGAATTTCTTGAACAGGACCGCCTTGCCTTCCATGACCGGCTTGGAGGCCAACGGGCCGATGTTGCCGAGGCCAAGCACCGCGGTGCCGTTGGAGACCACAGCGACCAGATTGGCGCGGGTGGTGAGCGTGGCCGCCTCGGCCGGGTTCTTGGCGATCTCGGTGCAGGCCGCGGCAACGCCCGGAGAATAGGCCAGCGCGAGGTCGCGCTGGTTGGCAAGCGGCTTGGTTGCCTGGATCTCGAGCTTTCCGGGGCGCGGCAAACGATGGTAGGCCAGCGCCGCCTGGTGGAGATCATCAGAATAGGACGACATGCGGAGTCTTGCCTCGCGTTACCGGCATCAAAATGCATGATCCCGAGCTGCCGCCCAAGCGGAACGGTATTTCCGGGTCATGGAAACGGGATGAAGCACGCCGGGTGCCCCGGTGGCAACATCCGATTGCTCCCCCATCAACAGGGCACGCATTCAACTGTCTGAAAACCATAGCTTTCCCTGGACCGCGCGGCGTTTGCCGAATATGGCAGGTTGCGCGGAGCAGAACGAGCAACTGGAGCTGGGAATGAAGCGAATCCTGATCGGCCTGATCGCGCTCGCCGTGCTGGGCGCCGGCGGATGGCTTGGCTTCAATCTCTATGTCCAGCATCGCGCCACCGCCGAGGTCGAGGCGACCTTCGAGCAGATCCGCAAGCACGGCGGCAAGGCGAGCTACGGCAAGGTCGGGTTCGAGTTGGCGACGCGCACCGTCACGATCGAGGATATCGCGATCGAATCCGGCCAGCCGAACCTGGCTCTCCTCAGGATCGCAAAGGTAACGGCGGTCGGCGCGCGTCAGGCAGACGAGGCCCGTTTCTCGGCCGACAGCATCGAGATGCGAGGTGTCGAGGCCGCCATCACCACCAGCGACCGGACCAAGCTGAAGGCGAACTACAAGATCCCTGAGATCACAGCCCGCGATTTTTCCGGCCCGATCCGTGCCGCCAGCCCTCCGCTGTCCGGCTCCATGCTCGACATGTACCGCTTCATGCTCGCGCAATACGCAAGTGTCTCGGCGTCCTCGATCGTAGCGCCGACCATCGCCGTCAACGTCGATGCGGGAACGGGCAACGCCGGAAGCGGAGACTTCGTCTATTCGGCTCTGGCGATCCTGAACGCCAATCGCGGCAAGATCGAAACAGCGAAGACGGATCGCATCACCTACTCGCTCGACGTGGCCCAGCCGGGCAAGCCTGCAAAAATGACCGGCGAGCTGTCCGGCTTGACTGTCCATGATTTCGACGCAACCGCAATCACGGCCGCACTCGATCCGCAGGGGTCCAGTGATGACAACTTCCACAGTATCTATCGGCGCGTCTCGGCCAATTCCTACGCGCTGACAATGGCGCCGGGCGTACGCGTGCAAATCGGCAACTTCGCCATCGACGACATTGCGATCCAGCCGTCGAAGTTCCGCCCGGCCGAGATCATGACGTTGATGCCGGCAGACGGCTCGATCCCAACGGCGGCGCAGTCGCGCGACATGACCGCGAAGGTGGCCGACCTCTTCGAGGGCTTTCGGATTGGCAAGGCGGAAATCGGCACACAAACGGTCGAGACGCCGCAAGGAACGGCAAGGCTCAATGCCGTCAAATATGACGAAGAGAAGTTTGCGCTGGAGGGCCTCGACATGCCGATGCCCCAGGGGCAGTTCAAGATGGAGCGCTTCGCGCTGAAATCCTTCAGTGCCGCTGGTTTGTTCCGCTGGGCGGCCGGCCTCAACAATCCCGGTCAGCCGCCCTCGCCCGATCAGATGCTCGGCCTGTTCCGCGTGCTCGAAGGCGCCGAGATCAAGGGCGTTGTGGCGCCCTACAAGAACACGCGCCAGTTCGTCACGATCGACACGCTCAGCCTGAACTGGGGCCAGCTTGTCGGATCGATTCCGAGCAAGGCCAATCTGGTCCTGAAGATGGTCACGCCCACAGACCCCGCCAATCCGGCGGAGCGGCCGCTGATCATGGCGGGCGTCGACAAGCTCGCGATCAACCTCGATTTCGGCGCCGCCTGGACGGAATCATCGGGCGCGTTCGCGCTCGCGCCCGCCACGATCGATCTCGGCAATCTTGCCAGGGCCCAGGCCCGCTTCGCACTCGCCAACGTGCCGCGCGGCGTGTTCACGACCGATCCGGTGCAGGCCATGAACGATGCCGGCCAGATCGAGACCGGCGCGATCGAGCTCTCCTTGCGCGACAGCGGCGCCGTCGATCTCGTCGTGGCGCAGTTTTCACGCATCCAGAATGTCAGCCGCGCCGCCGCGCGCAGCACCATCGTCGAGATGATCCGGGCGCAGGGCGAGAAGCTCGCGTCATCCAACCTCGACGCCAGGGCGACCGCGGACGCGCTCGCCGACTTCGTCTCGACGTCGGGGCAGACCCTCTCCCTCAAGCTGACGCCGCTCGGCAAGCTGCCGGTGCTTCAGCTCATGGACGTCCTGAACAGCGAGCCGGTTATCGCACTGGCGCAGTTCAGAATCGAGGCGTCGACGGGGCTGTAGGAGAGAGACGGTCTCGTGTCCCGGACGCGCTGCAGCGTGTAACGCTGCTGCGCAGAGCCGGGATCCAGAAAGGCCGCAGTTCGCCGAGACATGGGCCCCGGCTCAGCAGCGCAGCATTCGCGTGCTGCGCTGCGTCCAGGGCACGAGACCGAAACCGCCGCACGCTCACTTCTGCGGCAGGTTCACCCGCACATGCAGCTCGCGGAGCTGCTTGGTGGTGGCTTCCGACGGCGCACCCATCAGGAGGTCCATGGCCTGCTGGTTCATCGGGAATAGCGAGATCTCGCGCAAATTCGTAGTGCCGCAGAGCAGCATCACGATGCGGTCGACACCCGCGGCCATGCCGCCATGCGGCGGAGCGCCATACTGGAAGGCACGGTACATGCCGCCGAAACGCTCGACCACTTCCTGCTCGCCATAGCCGGCAATCTCGAACGCCTTCACCATCGCTTCCGGCACGTGGTTGCGGATGCCGCCGGAGGCGATCTCGTAGCCGTTGCAGGTGATGTCGTACTGAAACGCCTTGATGGTCAGCGGGTCCTGGCCCTTCAGCGCCTCCAGGCCGCCCTGCGGCATCGAGAACGGGTTGTGCGAGAAGTCGACCTTCTTGTCGTCCTCGTTGTACTCGTACATCGGGAAGTCGACGATCCAGGCAAGCTCGAACCGCTCCTTGTCGGTGAGGTTCAATTCCTCGCCGACCTTGTTGCGGGCAAGGCCCGAAAACTTCCAGAACTTGTCGGGATCGCCGGCGACGAAGAAGGCGGCATCGCCTTCCTTGAGGCCGAGTTGCGCGCGGATCGCGGCGGTGCGCTCGGGCCCGATATTGTTCGCGAGCGGGCCTGCGCCCTCGCCGCCCTCGCGCCACATGATGTAGCCGAGGCCGGGCTGGCCCTCGCCCTGCGCCCACGAATTCATGCGGTCGCAGAACGCGCGGCTGCCGCCACCCGGTGCAGGAATTGCCCACACCTGGTTCTTGGGATCTTCGAGCATGCGCGCAAAGACCTTGAAGCCGGAGCCGCGGAAGTGCTCGGAGACGTCCTGCATCTCGATGGGGTTGCGGAGGTCCGGCTTGTCGCTACCGTATTTGCGCAGCGCCTCGGCGAATGGAATCCGTCGCCAGCCCTTTGTCACCGGCTTGCCCTTCGCAAACTCCTCGAACACGCCGGTGATGACGGGCTCCATCGCGGCGAAGACGTCTTCCTGCGTCACGAAGCTCATCTCGACGTCGAGCTGGTAGAACTCGCCCGGCAGTCGGTCGGCGCGCGGGTCCTCGTCGCGGAAGCAGGGCGCGATCTGGAAATAGCGGTCGAAGCCCGACATCATCAGCAGTTGCTTGTACTGCTGCGGCGCCTGCGGCAGCGCGTAGAACTTGCCGGGATGGATGCGCGACGGCACCAGGAAGTCGCGCGCGCCTTCCGGCGAGGACGCGGTCAGGATCGGCGTGTTGAACTCGAAGAAGCCCTGCCCCTCCATGCGCCTGCGCATCGACTTGATGATCTCGACGCGCGTCATGATGTTCTGGTGCAGTTTTTCGCGACGCAGGTCCAGGAAGCGATATTTGAGCCTGATGTCTTCGGGATATTCCTGGTCGCCGAACACCGGCAGCGGCAGGTCGCCGGCCGGACCCAGCACCTCGATCTCGCTGACATAGACCTCGACCTTGCCGGTCGGCAGATCGTCATTGTCGGTGCCCTCGGGGCGGCGGCGCGCCTTGCCGTCCATCCGCACCACGAATTCCGAGCGCAGCTTTTCGGCCAGCGAGAATGCCGGCGAGTCCGGGTCGACCACGCACTGGGTCAGGCCGTAATGGTCGCGCAGGTCGATGAACAGCACGCCGCCATGGTCGCGAACGCGATGGACCCAGCCTGACAGGCGGACCGTCTCGCCGATGTTGCTCTCGCGGAGCGCGCCGCATGTATGTGACCGGTAGCGATGCATGGTCGTCCCAAAATCAATGTCGGAGGATGCGAATCGAACGGCCTGTCACGGCCGGTCCGAAGTTGCGGCAGGGTTTACCTCGGGAGGACCAAGGCGGCAACCAAGGGAACGCCCTGTTTTGGGCTGGAAGTGCCCATTTTCAGGGGCCGAGCCTTTGCCATCGGGCGTTCCAGCCCTATCTTGAGACCATGACGGCGCATTTCCCCTTCCAGAACTCCTATTCGGCGCTGCCGGACAGCTTCTTCGCCCGCGTCGCGCCGACCCCGGTCGCCGCCCCCCGGCTGATCAAGCTGAACCGGCCGCTGGCGATCCAGCTCGGGCTCGATCCCGACCTCCTGGAGACCCCGGAGGGTGCCGAGATCCTGGCCGGCAAGACGGTTCCCGCCGGCGCCGACCCTATCGCGATGGCCTATGCCGGCCACCAGTTCGGGCAGTTCGTGCCCCAGCTCGGCGACGGCCGCGCCATCCTGCTCGGCGAGGTCATCGACAGAGACGGTGTCCGTCGCGACATCCAGCTCAAGGGCTCAGGCCCCACCCCGTTCTCCCGCCGCGGCGACGGCCGCGCCGCGCTGGGCCCGGTGCTACGCGAGTACATCGTCAGTGAGGCAATGCACGCGCTGGGAATCCCGACCACGCGCTCGCTTGCCGCGGTCGTCACGGGCGAGCACGTCATCCGCGAGACGGCACTGCCCGGCGCGGTGCTGACGCGTGTCGCCTCCAGCCACATCCGCGTCGGCACCTTCCAGTTCTTCGCCGTCCGCCGCGACACCGAGGCTATCCGCAGGCTCGCCGACCATGTGATCGCGCGCCACTATCCGGACCTGCTGCAAGCAGAGCGCCCTTACCACGCCCTGCTCGCCGCCGTCGTTGAGCGTCAGGCCAATCTCATCGCGCGCTGGCTCCTCGTAGGCTTCATCCACGGCGTGATGAACACCGACAACACGTCCATCTCCGGCGAGACCATCGATTACGGTCCCTGCGCTTTCATGGACGCCTACAATCCCGCGCAGGTCTTCTCCTCGATCGACGAGATGGGCCGCTACGCCTATGCCAACCAGCCGCGCATCGCGCTGTGGAATCTGACGCGCCTCGCCGAATGCCTGCTGCCGCTGTTCTCCGACGAGCAGGAGAAGGCGATCGCCGAAGCCCAGGACATTCTCGGCGCCTTCTCGGATCAATTCAGCGACGCCTATCAGGCCGGCCTGCGCAGGAAGGTCGGCCTCTTCACGGAGCGCGACGGCGACGAGGCGCTGATCCAGGACCTGCTGGACGCCATGGCGAAGAACCAGGCGGACTTCACCCTCACCTTCCGCAAGCTCGGCGAGGCCGCAGGCGACGACGCCGCCGACGTTCGGGCGCAGTTCATGGAGCCCGCAGCCTTCGACGAATGGGCCGGCCGCTGGCGCGCGCGCATCGCGCTGGAGCCGCAGAGCGCCGCCGAGCGGCAAGCCGCCATGCACGCCGTCAACCCGATGTTCATCCCGCGCAACCACCGCGTCGAGGCCGTGATTCAGGCCGCGGTGAACGACGACAATTACGCGCCGTTCGAGGAGCTGGTGCAGGTGCTGGCTAAGCCGTTCGATGACCAGCCCGACTACGCCGCCTACGCCGATCCGCCGCTGCCGGACCAGCGGGTGTTGCAGACGTTCTGCGGGACGTGAGGCAAGCTCGACCGCGCACCACCATCTTGAATTGATCCGCGGCAGGGATTGCGCCTTGCGCTGGTCCATTTCTGTCCGCGGGCGTTGTGGACACGTCGCGTCCCGCGGAACCGCTGTCATCAAACTGAAACACACGCGCTCTAACCGCCTGTCAGGGTCGTCTTGCCGGAGACGTCCATCCTCCAACCGTCCCGACACAGCGCGCCATGTCCTTCAAATTCATCCACATCACCGACACGCATCTCGCGAACCCCGGTTCGACGCTCTATGGCCTCGACCCGCGCGCCCGGCTGGACGCCGCCATCGCCGACATCAATAGACATCAGTCCGATGCCGCCTTCGCGGTCGTGACCGGCGACCTCACGCATTGGGGCGAGCCGGAATCCTACGTCAATTTCGCCGAGGCAATGGCCGCGCTGAAGATTCCCTACATCGCCATGGTCGGCAATCACGACCGCCGCGTCACCTGCCTCGATGCGCTGAAGGCCGCGCCGCGCGATTCCAACGGCTTCGTGCAGGGCACGCGCACCACCGAGCACGGCCTGTTCGTCTTCCTCGACACGCTGGACGAGACCAGCCATGCCGGCGAGATGTGCGAAAGGCGCCTCGGCTGGCTGGCGAGCACGCTCGCCGCCGCGCCCGCGGACATGCCGCTCGTCGTGTTCATGCACCATCCGCCCTTCCCGGTCGGCGTGCACGCGATGGACGAGATCGGGCTGAAGCAGAGCGCGGAGTTCGCCGAGGTGATCGCGCCCTATCGCGCGCGCATCCGCCATCTCTTCTTCGGCCATGTGCACCGGCCAATCTTCGGCAGCTGGGGCAAGATCCCGTTCTCGACCCTGCGCGGCACCAACCATCAGGTCTGGTTCGAGCTCGACCAGAGCGCGCCGCACCTGGCCAGCCACGAGCCGCCGGCCTACGGCGTCGTGCTGATCGACGACGAGAACCTCGTCGTGCACAGCCATGACTTCCTCGACGAGAATCTGCGCTTCCCGTTCGCCCCGCCCGCGGGAATGGACGGCCGCGACTATGCGCTCAATTTCCCGGCGCGGTGAGATGAGCCTCGCCGAACCCGCGGCTCTCCCGGTCGCGACCTCGGCGGCGCCGCGCCTCGACGTGCTGAAGCGCCTCACTGCCCGCGTCAAAGCCTCGCTGCCGGCCTATCTGCTGCTGCTGCCCTCGCTGGTCTTCCTCGCGCTGTTCACCTATGGCGCGATGGGCCGCGTGCTCGTCGACGCGCTCTATCAGCGCGCCACACCGAAGGCGCCGCTGCGCTTCGTCGGTCTCGACAATATCGCGGCGGTGCTGGCCGATCCTGCCTTTACCGGCGCCGTCGTCAACAACCTGATCTACGCCGTGGGCACGGCGGTGCCGAGCATCGCCCTCGCGCTGTTGTTCGCGCTGGCTCTTGCGCGCACCCATGCCGTGAACAGCGCGCTGCGCGCCGCGCTGTTCCTGCCGGTGTTGATCCCGATGGTCGCGGCGTCCGCGCTGTTCCTGTTCATCTTCCTGCCCAATGTCGGCCTGCTCGACTACTACATCGGCCGGCTGCTTCCGGTGCTGCCGAACTGGCTCGGCGACCCCGACATCGCGCTCTATGCGATCATGATCATCACGATCTGGAAGAACGCCGGCTATTACATGCTGTTCTTCCTCGCCGGCCTCCAGGCCGTACCCGAGGACGTGATGGAAGCCGCGCATCTCGACGGCGCCGGCCCATATCAGCGCCTGCGCCACATCATCCTGCCGGAGCTCAAGCCCACCTTCCTGTTCGTCACCGTCATCGCAATCCTCAATGCGGTGACGCAGGTCGACCACGTCTTCGTCATGACCCAGGGCGGGCCGTCCAATTCGACCAATCTCGTGCTGTTCTACATCTACCAGCAGGCGGTGGAGCACTACGACATCGGCAAGGCCTCGGCGGCGACGCTGCTGACGCTCGCCGCGCTGATGGGCCTCACCGTGCTCTCCTTCCGTACCATGGCGAACCGCGAGGGCGGGTCATGAAGCTGTTCGACCGCCTGTTCAGGGACGCCCCGCTCGCCACCCGCAACGAGATCACGCCGAAGCTCGGCTTCGCGCTGACCGTGCTGCTTGCGATCGTCTGGCTGATCCCGTTCCTGTGGATGGGCGTGGCGACGCTGCGCCCGGCCTCGGACGGCATCAACGCCATGGCCGAGCTGATGCCGAGTCTGAAGCCGACGCTCGACAATGTCAGGGACGCCTGGGAGATCGGCGATTTCCCGCGCTACACGCTCAACACCACGATCATCTGCGCCGGCATCCTGCTGGTGCAGTTCGTCACCATCACGCTGGCGGGCTTTGCCTTTGCGCGCCTGAACTTCGCCGGCAAGACGCTGATCTTCTACCTGTTCCTGATGCAGCTGATGCTGGTGCCGGTGCTGCTGATCGTGCCGAACCTGAAGCTCGTGGCGCAGCTCGGCCTCTATGACACGCTCGCCGGCGTGATGATGCCGTTCTTCGCCTCGGCCTTCGGCACCTTCCTGATGCGCCAGGCGTTCGAGGCGATCCCGACCGAGCTGGAAGACGCAGCCCTGATCGACGGTGCCAGCCTGTTCCAGCGCATCCGCCACATCTACGTGCCGCTGTCGATGCCGAGCTTCTCGGCGTTCGCCATCATCTCCGTGACCAGCCACTGGAACGACTTCCTGTGGCCGCTGATGGTGATCAATTCGCCCGACAAGCGACCACTCACGGTCGGTCTCTCGGTGTTCACCAAGACCGCCGAAGGCACGCAAGCCTGGGGCACCATCGCTGCGGGCACGCTGATGGTGATCGCGCCGCTGCTCGTCACCTTCCTGATCTTTCAGAAACGCTTCATCAGCTCTTTCGTCACCTCAGGCATCAAATAGGAGATTTTCCGATGCTATTCTCCCGCAGGCTCATGCTCGGCCTTGCCATGGCCGGCACTATGGCTGGCGCCCTCGCCTTTCCGGCGCTGGCCGAAGGTCCCACCGAGATCGACCTGTTCTTCCCGGTTCCGGTCGACGGCAAGCTCGCACGCGACATGGGTACCCTGATCAAGGAGTTCAACGAGACCCATCCCGACGTCAAGGCGACCGCGGTCTACACCGGCTCCTATGACGATACGCTGATCAAGACGCGCGCCGCGATCAAGGCCGGCAAGCCGCCGGCCGCCGTGATCATGTCGGCCAACTTCCTGCTCGACATGCAGATCGAGAACGAGCTCACCAATCTCGACAGCCTGATCGCCGCCGACGGCACCACCAAGGAGAAGTTTCTGGGCCAGTTCTTCCCGGCGCTGCAGGGCAATGCGGTGATCAACCGCTCGGTCTACGGCGTGCCCTTCCACAATTCGACGCCGCTGCTCTACATCAACGCCGACAAGGCCAAGGAAGCCGGCCTCGATCCGAACAAGCCGCCGCAGACCTGGGTCGAGCTCACCGACTGGGCCAAGAAGCTGACCAAGCGCGACGGCGACAAGGTGACCCAATGGGGCATCGCGATCCCCTGCGCCTATGACTACTGCGGCTGGATGATGGAAACGCTCACCATGAGCAATGGCGGGCGCTACTACAACGAGGAGTTCGGCGGCGAGGTCTATTACGACACGCCCTCGATGCTCGGCGCGCTCACCTGGTGGAATGACCTCATCCATAAGCACAAGGTGCATGCGCCCGGCGCCACGCCCGGTCCGGCCGTGAGCACCTCCTTCATCTCCGGCAATGCCGCGATGATGATGCTGTCGACGGGCTCGCTTACTTACGTGCGCGACAACGCCAAGTTCGCCTACAAGGTCGCCTTCATCCCGCGCAACGTCCGCAACGCCGTGCCGATCGGCGGCGCCTCGCTGATCATGCCGGCAGGGCTCGAGGCCGGCAGGCAGAAGGCCGCCTGGACGCTGATCAAGTGGATGACCTCGCCCGAGAAGAGCGCCTGGTGGAGCCGCGCCACCGGCTATTTCGCGCCCAACATGGCCGCGTACAAGACGCCCGACATGGTCGAATTCCTCAACAAGAACCCGGACGCCAAGACCGCCGTCGAGCAGCTCGACGTCGCCAAGCCGTGGTTTGCGACCTACAAGACCGTCCCGGTCCGCAAGAACCTCGAGGACGAGGTCATGCTGGTCCTGAACGGCAAGAAGCAGCCGAAGGAAGCCCTCGCCGCCGCCCAGAAGGCCGCCGACGAGACGCTGAAGCCGTACAACGCAGAGACCTCGCTGAAGCTGCCGTAAAGCCGCCGACAGCACGCGCATACGACCTCGGCGCTCCACAGTGTGGAGCGCCGAAGCCGTCGCTGGGCGAGGCGATCTCAGATCGTCACCACGATCTTGCCGAACTGCGTATTGGACTCCAGAAAGCGGTGCGCCTCGACGATCTCCTCGAACCGGAACGTCCTGGCAATGATCGGCATCAACGTTCGGTCCGACAGCCCGTCGAGAATGAACGCCTTTGCCTTCGCAAGACGCACGGGATCGCGGGTGATCTCGTGCACGAGATAGCCGCGCAGTGTCAGGCTCTTGCCGAGCACGTTGAAGAGCGGGAACGGCGTCGGTTCGGAGCTCAAGCCGCCATATTCGATCAGGATTCCGCCCGGCGACATCGCCGCGGTCAACGGCTCGAATGCGGGACCACCGACGGCGTCAAATATCACACGGACGCCCTTTGAACCGGCGATCTCCAGCAGTCGCACTGCGATGGGCTCCTCCTCCGAGGCGACAACGTGAGCGGCGCCGGCATCGAGCAAGGGACGCCGCTTGATCGAGGTCCGCGTCAGGGCGACCGGGACAGCGCCGATCCGGTTCGCAATCTGGATCGCCGCGAGCCCGACGCTGCTCGATGCCGCCGTGATGACAACGACGTCCCCTGGCCCAAGTCCGGCAATGTCGACCAGCGCGCCATAGACCGTCAGATACTGCATCCAGACCGCAGCTGCTGCCTCGAAGCCAAGCTCCGGCGGATGCTTCACGACGAGTTCGACCGGAAACGTCGCTAGCTCGGCATAGGCCGGCCATCGCACCATCGACAGCGGCGGGACGATGCTCACGGCATCGCCTGGCACGAAGCTGGTCACATCATCCCCGACCGCTTCGACGACGCCTGCCGCCTCCAGACCCAGCCCCGACGGAAATGTCGCGGTCTCGATATAGGTCCCCTTCCGCAACAAGGCCTCGGCACGGTTGAGACCGAGTGCCCTGACCCGGATCTGCACCTCGCCCACTGCCGGCGGCGGAACATCGACGGTCTCGATGCGCAGCACTTCGGGACCACCATGTTGATGAAAGCGAACGGCGCGGGCCATGGATACACTCCAAAACAGTTGAACTGAATGGAGCTATGCCGATCCGGCGGAAGCGGATAAATCGCCTGACCAAGCGAACAGCCGAAACCAGGAGTTTTCAATCATGGACCGCTTGACCAGCATGGCCGTCTTCGTCAGGGCTGTCGATCTCGGCTCGTTCGCAGCCGCGGCGGACGCGCTGGAGATGTCTGGGCCGATGGTCGGCAAGCATGTGCGCTTCCTCGAAGAGCGCCTCGGCGTCCGCCTGCTCAACCGCACCACGCGGCGCCAGAGCCTGACCGAGGCCGGCCAGGCCTATTACGAGCGCTGCCGCGCGGTACTCGCCGAGGCGCAAGCCGCCGACGCCGTCGTCACCGACGAGTTCTCCGAGCCGCGCGGCAGGCTGCGCGTGACCATGCCGGCCCTGCTGGGGCGGCACTGCATCGCTCCCTTGCTGATGAAGCTCGCGCGGAAGTATCCGCATCTCGAGCTCGACCTCTCCTTCGGCGATCCGATCGCTGACATCATCGAGGCCGGCTATGATCTTGCGATCCGGACCGGCGATCTCGACGACCAGTCCGGTCTGATCGCGCGACGCATCGCAAGCCAGCGCATGGTGGTGTGCGGCGCGCGCTCGTATTTGCGGACCAACACCAAGCCAAAATCGCTCGACGATCTCGCTGCACATCAGGCGATCATCTATCGCCGCTCAGGGCGCGTCAGGCCGTGGCTGTTCCCGCAGCAAGGCGAGTCTCCGCGCGAGATCATGCCCGCAGGCAGGCTGAGGCTCGACGATCTGGAGGCGATCGCTGATGCCGCCGCGCAAGGCATGGGACTCGCCTGGCTGCCCTACTGGCTGGTTCGCGAACGCCTCGACACCGGTGCGCTGGTCCGCCTTTTCGGCGGACAGCCCGAATTCCTCTACGACTGCCACGCGCTGTGGCCCCGTTCGCCCCGGCTGCCACCCAAGGTCCGCAGCGCCGTGGACAGCCTGGCCGCCACCCTGCCGAAGCTGATGACGTAACGGTGGCCTTGCCGCCATTAACTCCCCGTCCACCATCCGGCTGCCCACGCGGCCGGTAACCACGAGAATTAACAGACCCTCAACGCACCCCAGACAAGTCTAGCAATGTTTCTGAGGGGTTTTGCCGTGGATCTGTTGGTTATCGAGTTCCTGGGGCTGGCGCTGGTCGCCATGTGCGTGATCGTGGTGGCGTTGCCCTGCGCACGAAAACCCTCGCAGCGGGTTCGCTACGAATAGGATTTTGGTCGGAAAGTCCCGATTCCGGCCCGATGCAAGGCTCGAATTCGCTTAGAGCCCCTTGACATCACAGCGCTTTCGGCAGAACGGCTGATACCAAGTGTCATGGGCCGTTCATGGATTTGATTACCACCACCGCTGACCTCGCGGCTGCCTGCAGCCGGCTGGCCAAGCACCCCGTCATCACCGTCGATACCGAGTTTCTGCGCGAAACCACCTATTACCCGCTGCTGTGCGTGGTGCAGATGGCCAGCGCCGAGGAAGCCATTGTCATCGACACCCTGGCCGAGGGCATCGACCTCAAGCCGTTCTTCGAGCTGATGGCCAACGAGGGCGTGCTGAAGGTGTTTCACGCCGCCCGCCAGGACATCGAGATCATCTGGCACCAGGCCAATATCATCCCGCATCCGGTGTTCGACACCCAGGTTGCCGCGATGGTACTCGGCTACGGCGACAGCATCGCCTATGACGCGCTGGTCGAGAAGGTCGCCGGCCACCGCCCGGACAAGACCCACCGCTTCACCGACTGGTCGCGCCGGCCGCTGACCAAGGAGCAGATGCATTACGCGGTGTCCGACGTCACCCATCTGCGCGACGTGTTCGCAGCGCTCGACGCCGACCTGAAGAAGCGCCGCCGCAGCGAATGGGTCTCCATCGAGATGGAAGTTCTGACCTCGCCGAGGACCTACGACTTCCACCCGGAGCGCGCCTGGGAGCGGCTGAAGACGCGGGTGCGCAAGCCCAAGGACCTCGCGGTGCTGATGGAGGTCGCGGCCTGGCGCGAGCAGGAGGCGCAGAGCCGCGACGTACCGCGCGGCCGCGTGCTGCGCGACGAGGCGATCACCGACATCGCGACCCACGCGCCAACCACGCTCGAAAAGCTCGCGCATCTGCGCTCGGTGCCGAAGGGGTTCGAGAAATCCAAATGGGGCGCGGACATCATCGCCGCTGTCGAGCGCGGACTGGCGCGGGATTTCTCGCAGCTGCCCAAGCTGGAGAAACCGCGCAACAACTCCAACGGCGCGGCCATCGTCGAGCTGCTGAAGGTGCTGCTGCGGATGACCGCCGAGCGTCACGCCGTCGCAAGCAAGGTCATCGCGACCGTCGACGATCTCGAAGAGATCGCGGCGGACGACGAGGCGGATGTACCGGCCTTGCGCGGCTGGCGCCGCGAGCTGTTCGGCGATGCCGCGCTGAAACTGAAGCGCGGCGAGCTCGCACTGGCCATCGAGAAGGGCCGCGTGATCGGGGTGCAGCGGGCGTAGGGCTTAGCCGCCAACTGCCAACGCGGAATAAGGGTCATCCCGTCATCCCCGCGCAACGGCGAAGCCGTTGTCGCTGGAGGTGCGAGGCGTGCGGTGCAAAGCACCGCGCGCGGAGCCTCGAAGGATGAGCGGCCCCGCTGCCGCCGCTCCGAGAGAGCCGGGCCGTCGCCCTTCGAGGGCCGCTGAAGAAGCGGCCACCTCAGGGTGACGGCGATAGAGATAAGCCGCGCAACTACGCCGGCGTCAGCTTCGCCACTTCGCCCTTCATGTCGTTCAACACGCCCGAGATCGCGGCGACGAGATCGTCGATCTGCGCCTTGTTGACGATCAGCGGCGGGCAGATGGCGATGGCATCCAGCATGTTGCGCGAGATCACGCCGCGCTCCTGGAGCATGCGGCTGGCGATGCCACCGACCGCGCCCGGCGTCGCCGCGGCGGTCTTGCGGCCCTTGTCGAGCACGAGCTCGAGGGCTGCGATCATGCCGACGCCGCGGACCTCCCCGACCAGCGGATGGCTGGCGAGCTCGCGCAGCCTGCCCTGCATGTAGCCGCCCAGCTCGGCGGCATGCGCGACCAGGCCGCGCTCCTCGATGATCTTGAGGTTCTCCAGCGCAATCGCCGAGCCGACGGGATGGCCGCCCGCGGTGAAACCGTGGCCGAGCACGCCGATCTTGTTGCTCTCGTCCGCGATCGGCTCGAACATGCGATCGTTCAGGATGATCGCCGACAGCGGGAAATAGCTCGAGGTAATCTGCTTGGAGACCACGATCGCGTCGGGCTTGATGCCATAGGTCTCGCAGCCGAACATCTTGCCGGTGCGCCCGAAGCCGCAGATCACCTCGTCGGCGACCAGCAGGATGTCGTACTTCTTCAGGACCTTCTGGATCTTGTCCCAATAGGTCGCCGGCGGCACAATGACACCGCCTGCTCCCATCACCGGCTCACCGAAAAAGGCGGCGATCGTATCAGGCCCCTCCTTCTGGATCAGCGCATCGAGCTCCTCGGCGCGGCGCGTCGCGAAGGCTTCCTCGCTCTCGCCGGGGGCGCCGTCCTTGTAGAAATGCGGCGAGCCCGTGTGCAGGATATTCGGCAGCGGCAGGTCGAATGAGCGGTGGTTGTTCGGAAGGCCTGTGAGGCTCGCGGAGGCGATGGTGACGCCGTGATAGGCGCGCAGGCGGCTGATCACCTTCTTGCGCTGGGGCTGGCCGAGCGCGTTGGAGCGATAGGCGATCAGCTTCAAGACCGTGTCGTTCGCCTCCGAGCCGGAATTGGTGAAGAACACCTTGCTCATCGGCACCGGCGCGAGCGCGACCAGCTTCTCGGCGAGGTCGATCGAGGGCCCATGCGATTTGGCGGAGAACGTGTGGTAGAACGGCAGCGCCTGCATCTGCTTGTGCGCCGCCTCGACCAGCCGCTTCTCGTTGAAGCCGAGCCCGACGCTCCATAGGCCGGCCATCGCTTCGAAATAGCGCTTGCCCGTCGCGTCAAAGACATAAGGCCCCTCGCCGCGCTCGATCACCAGGGGACCGGCCTGCTGATGCGTGCGCGCGTTGGTGTAGGGATGGAGCTGATAGGCCACATCCCGGGCCTCTTGCGAATTGGGCAGCATGGACATTTGCGAAGATCCTTGAAAGCGTCACGTCGCCGGCGCAGCCGGCATCATCACTCGATGGCAAGTCCCTTGGCTATTGCGACAGCGCAAAACATGCAACGCCAATTCGTCGGCAGCGAACGCTCAGCAGCGATGCACAAAGCCGCATATCAAAGCCGCATGTGACAGAACCGCACATGACAGAACCGCGCTGGGCAGCCCTCACGCCGCGCCGTCGTCGCCACCATCGTCGGCGGCGGCACCGGCTTCCCTCACCTCCACCAGCGCCATCGAGAGCAAGTAGAGCGTCGTGGGCAGACCAAGTCTGCGCGCCCTCTCGGCGGCACGCGACAGATCGCGCGCCAGCTCCTTGAGCTCGTCTCCCCGTGACAATCTCTCACCCCATCCGCCGGTTGCGGCCGCCTACACCGCAACGGCGCCGCTGGTTCTGATCAGTTCGGCGCTGGATTGAATTATAGCAAAACTTCCGATGACATTCACTACCGCATGTCTGTAGGCGGCGGCATCGTCCGTACCCGGCTGCCGGCAAGCCACGGCGTCAGCGACCACCTGGTAGCGATGGCTGCGATGAAACCCGTCGACGGCGGTGGCCAGGATGGTTTCGTCCAGGGAAAAGCCGGTCAGAATGCAGCGCGTGGTGCGGATACTGGACATGTAGTCTACGAACCGCGACGAGCTGTAGGCGGACGGCAGCGGGTGCTCGAACGTCATCTCCCCCGGCCGCGGCCTGGTTTCCGCGATCCAATCGGTCAGCCCGGATGCCGGATTGAACCAGGCCGCCTGCGCGATGCGCTTCAGATGCATGACCGGCCACAGATTGCTGCGCCACAGCGTAAGGAGTTCCAGGCAACGCGCCGTCGCCGCATCGCCGTCGAGGACGACGTGGCGGCGGCCGGGGGTCAGGTATTCGACCTGAAGATCCGCACAGACCAGGATCGGCGGATCATCGTGCATGGAAGCCAGCATTTCCTTGCGCGCAGCTGCAACAGTTTCAGCGGTCGGCGAGTGCGAGATCCCGCAGCGGTGAGGTCACTGCCCGCCCCGCCGAGGAATCGAGCACCCCCGGCCGGTCCCAATCGCCCTCGGGACGGATGATCACATAGGGATCGCTGTCCAGCGTGATGGCGTCCGGGCCCGGCTCGATCTCCAGCAGCATTTCTGTGTAGGAGAAATCCGAGAACGTGATCTTGCGGTTGTGACCGAGCGGCTTGGCGCCGAAATGGGCCCAGAAATCGACCAACCGGTCCTGCGCCTGGCCGTAGATCTTGCGAAAACCCTTGCGCTTCACATAATCGACGCTGGCCTGGACCAGCTTGAACGAGACACGCGAGCGCCGATATTGGTGACGCACCGCAAGCCGCTCCACCTTGGCGAAATCGCCGAAGAAGCGCACCCGCAGGCAGCCCGCAGGCTCATTGCCGACGAAGCCGATGAAATGCGCGGCGACCATGTCGTTGCCGTCGAACTCCTCCTCGAACGGACAATCCTGCTCGGCGAGATAGACCGCCGAGCGGATGGCTGTTACCAGCATGAGATCGTTCGGATCGCGCGCGAGGCGGATGGTGATGGCGCGGGAACAGGGCTTGGCGAGAGGAATCCTAGTACCGTGCATCTGCAAAGCTCCTTGATTGGATGATCGCGCCTGGCATGCCCACCGGCTGCCGATGCCAGGGACGCTCGTAGCACCAAAGGTCGGGTTGGAAGCTCGGGACAGGCACAAAGCCCGTCGACTTCATGATGTCGCGTCCGGCCACCGTTGACGGCTGCGCATAGCAATCCGCGCCGCGAAACCTTATCTGCCGGAGATGAGCCGCGGCCTTGCCGAGACCGGCGATGCCGCGGCCCGTCGCCGCGATCGCCCAGATGTAGATGGCTGCGACGTCTTCGTCCGCCGGCGCGAGATAGCGCGTCTCGGGCGCGGTGAGACAGATCTCGTCGAGCAGCAGCGCATCGTGTCCGCGATCATTGAGAAACAGGAAGGCCATGCCGCCGACGAGGTTGCCTTTGCGGCTGAACGTCAGGATACTCTGAGGGTCGAACGTGAAGTACCTCGCAAGCTCCGCTGCGCCGATCTGCACGCCCGGCACGAGCCGGTGCGCCATATCCGAAAGCGCCGCAATTTCGGAGAATTGCGCGCAACGGACGTCGACATCCGGGCTCAGCGGCAAGGCATCGAATTCATGCCTTGCGGCAAACGAGCCCCTTTCCATACTCATATCACGCCTCTATCGTTCGAGGCTTTCGTGCCCCGCTATGACGATGAGCTTAGCGGCTGGGGATCAGGAGTATGCAGCAGTTATTGCACCGGGGTGCTGCGATGATGCAGCACCGTGAAGAAGCCCTGGATGCGTCCTGGGACGATTTGAAGCTGTTTTTAGCGTGCGCAAAATATAAAAGTTTTCGCAATGCCGCCGAAGAGCTCGGGCTCACCTCCACGACCTTGATGCGTCGCGTCGACCGGCTCGAAGAGAGCATCGGATGCAAGCTGTTCCTGCGCGACCAGAGCGGGCTCACGCTCAGCGATGAAGGCACCGCAATGATCGCCGACGTTGCACATATGGAGCGTCATGCCTTCAACGTCTTCCGTCGCGCCTCGCGGTCGTCGAACGACACCTCGGGCACCGTGCGCGTCGCGGTGACGGAAGGCCCCGGCAATTTCTGGATCCTGCCGCGACTGATCGACTTCCAGAAGACCTACCGCAAGATCACCGTCGAGCTGCGTTGCGCGATGGAGCAGGCCGACGTCGCGCGGCTCGAATCCGATATCGCGATCCAGCTCGAGCCGCCGACCAATCCCGATCTGATCGTCACCAAGCTCGGTCGTCTGCACATCTATCCCTTCGTCTCCAAGGAGTACGAGAACCTCTACGGCGTACCGGCAACGCTCGCCGAATTGAAGAACCACCGCATCATCAAGCAGAGCGCGCCGCAGGTCGACGACGGCGCCTATGCCCGCGTGCTCGGACTGGACTCGCTCGAGGGCATCGTCGGCATCAAGACCAACTCGTCGGTCGGCGTGCTCTATGCCGTCGAACGCGGCGCCGGCATCGGCTTCCTGCCGACGGTGTCGATCGCGCTCGGTGCGCCGCTCGTTGCGGTCGATCTCGGCGTCAGCCACCACGCCGATCTCTGGCTCACCTATCACAGGGAGTTTCGCACCTCCGAGCGGCACAAGGTCGTGGTCGACTGGCTGAAGAAGATCTTCGATGCCAGGACCTATCCCTGCTTCCGCGACGAGTTCATCCATCCGAATGCGCTGGTGCCGATGATGACGGCCGCGCGCGAGGGGTTTGGATTGGCGGGCTATGTCGCGGCAACGCCGACGTGAACGCGGATGAGCTTCCGCTCACCATTTGTATTCGAAGCCGACCGTACCCTGGTGCAATGTGAGCTCGTTGCGGAACTTGCCGTCGTAATTGACGTAAAGCCGTGCCACGTTGGTCAGGCTGAGCGAAGCCGAGGCACCGGCATCCGCGCCGTAACGGCTCTCGCCGATGCCGGGCACCACGATGCTCTGGGTGCCCAGGCTGACCTGAATGGATCCCAGGTCCTGGTGGACATTGTCGACGAACTTGCCGTAGGCGGAGAGATCCAGAATCTTCTGATCGAAGATGAAGTAGCGGCCGATCTCGGCGCCGATCATCACGCGTGCGCGGGAGAGCGCCGTCGAGCCGACGTTGAGCGGGTCGAGCCCGCCGGCCTCCTGGAACGCGGCGCTGGAGGCGCGCACATATTCCAGCGCGCCCTTGGGCACGATGCGCATCTGGTCCTTGGTCCAGTAATAGCTGATCTCGGTCAGCGCACCGTCGACCGCGCCGCGATAGCCGGCGGTGGCAAGGCCAAGACCGGTGTCGCGGCTGGAATGGACCTTGCCGAAGCCGTGCACCACCGCAAAGGCCCAGGTCCAAGGGCCCTTGTCCACCGAGCCGTTGAAGCCGAGCTGAGTGAGATCGAGTGTTGCGGACTGCAGCGCGAGCGGCACGTCGATGTCGGTGTGGCTCTGGTCGATGGAGAAGCCGATATTGACACCGGGCGCGAGCCGCGCGCCGAAGCCGGCGACGCCGCCAAACGTCCTGCGCTTGTCGCCGACGAAGTCGCCCTGCGCGTCGGTCCGGACCGAGATGCCGTAGCCCTCGAACCAGGTACGGTAGCGCGGATCTTTCGTGCTCGCGGAGGCACCGCTGCCTCCGGGATTGGTCCGGAACGATCGGTTGAAACCATTGGCGGCCTGGTTGCCCAGCCGCTCCAGAAATCCCGAGCCGAAATTGAGCATGCTGTTGCCGGCCGACTGATCGTAATTGATCGCCGTCGGCAGCGGGATCGGCGTCGGCGACGGTGTGGGCGTCGGGGTCGGAGTGGGTGTCGGACTTTGCGCGAGGACGGACGTCGCGGCCGACATTGTTACGACCAGTGCAAGCGCCGTACCTGCCAAGGTCTTGGCTGCAAAGGTCTTGGCTGCAAAGGTCTTGGCTGCAAAGGCCATGGCTGCAAAGGGCCTGGCTGCAAAGGTATTGCCGACCGCTGCCGCGATCCGGCGGACGCGGTCCAGCCCGATCGTCTGCCGTGTCCCGGACGGCTGCGAGGTGCAGCGCATGACGACTAAATCCCGAAGCAAAGGGCGGCCCGCAAAAATGCAACACGAGCGGCTCGCGCCGTGTGACGATTTGTGCCGAACTGCAACGGAGGGTCAACCGGTTGGCCCGCAGCCGCCGAGGCTATTGCCCTCCATTGTGGTTCCGCGGCCACAGGTCGCAAATAGCAGACGATGGTACCCGCCCCGGCCTTGAAATTCGCGCTCTGCTTGCTAACGCGCGATTTTCATGTTGCAATATCGGACACAATCGGAATTGGCCGCTCTGCTGTGCGTTTCGCGACATTGAGACTCAAGACTCGAACAGACTTCCGGAAGCCCGTTTGTGGCGTGGCACGTGAAAAGCGGCCGCGTCTTTTTTTATCTAGTGGAGGAGACTAGCGATGCCGCAAAAGGGCACCGTCAAATGGTTCAACCCGACCAAGGGCTATGGGTTCATCAAGCCGAACGGCAGCGACAAGGACGTGTTCGTCCATATCTCCGCCGTCGAGCGTGCCGGACTCTCCACCCTCAACGAAAACCAGGTGGTTGAATTCGACCTCGTGGAGAACCGCGGCAAATCATCCGCGGAGAACCTCAAGGTCTCCTGATTTCTCTCGCGTCTGACAAGCGAGAGATCATGACGTTGCCCCCGGCTCCGGCCGGGGGATTTTGTTTGGGAACCCCCAATTTCTTGCGGATGGACTTTACCCGCATTCCCGGTTATATTTCCGGAAATATCTTCACAGGCGAGCCGTGGCAACGAAATCCCAGCGAAAGGCCACCCGCACCCATCGACGCCGCGCCGCGGCGCGCGGTCTGGTACGAGTTGAAGTCCAAGCCGCCAAGAAGGACGCGAGCCTCATCCGCGCCCTGGCGGAAACTCTGCGCGACAAACCGGACAGAGCCGCTGCACTTCGATCGACGCTCGCCAGCGCCCTCCTCGATCCCGACGTCAAGACAGCCTTTGACGTCTTTGGCTCCGAGCTTCCCGATGAAGCCTTCGACGGAGTGTTCGATCAGCCGCGGCGTGACGGCTGGCGAGAGGTCGACTTGTGAAATTTCTGGTCGATACCAACGTCATTTCCGAAATACGAAAGCGCGAGCGTGCCGACCCAAACGTCATTCGTTGGGTCAATCAGACTCCGGCCGCGGATATCGGAACCAGCGTTTTGGTCCTGGCCGAAATTCGCCGAGGCATTGAACTGAAAAGGCGAAGCGATCCGCTCCAGGCGAAATCTCTCGACCGATGGTTTTCACAGATGAGGACACGACTCGCCGAACGGGTTCTTCCCATCGATGAGACCGTTGCCGAGACTTGGGCCCTTCTTGGAATTCCCAATCCGCTGCCGCTCGTCGATAGTCTGCTCGCCGCCACAGCGAAGGTCCACGGCTTGACACTGGTGACGCGCAACATCGCCGATATTGAATCGACCGGAGTAGCTCTGCTCGATCCGTTTGCCACGCCGTGAGCGATAGACGGATGATTAAACGGTCGGAATATTTCTCTGTCGCCAATGACACCAAGTGGCGCGAACTGCGGGAGGCAGTGCTCGATCTTGCCCCGCGCTATCGACCTCGCACAATCTTGAAACGCATCCGACTTGCCGGAGAGGAAACGACCGCGGCATTCCGCGTCTACGGATATTTGCGCAATGGCGAGGTAGCAGGTTACGTCGAGCAAGCCTGAGGTGCCCGGCTCAGCTCACCACCGGCGACACCAGAAAATTCTCCGACGCCGCGCTTCCGTCCGTCCTGCAGACATCACCTTCGATCCGGACCTTGCCGGTCGCGAGCAGCCGCAGCGCCTCGGGATAGATACGATGCTCGACTTCGAGGATGCGCTCCGACAGCGTATCCCCCGTGTCGTGGTCGCTGACGGGCACCGCGCCCTGCATCACGATCGGGCCGGCGTCGGTCTCGGGGATGACGAAATGCACCGTGGCGCCCGACAGCTTGACGCCGGCGCGCAGGGCCTGGCCGTGCGGATCGAGGCCGGGGAAGGACGGCAGCAGCGAGGGATGGATGTTGAGCATCCGCCCGTACCAGGCCGTGGTGAATTCCGCCGTGAACAGGCGCATGAAGCCACCGAGACAGATCAGCTCGATGCCGTGCCGGTCGAGCGCTGCTTGCAGCACCTTCTCGAAACCGGCGCGGTCCTTGCCGAACGGCTTGCTCTCGATCACCTCGGTCTTCACGCCGCTCGCCCTGGCCCGTTCGAGTCCGGGCGCATCGGGCTTGTTCGAGATGACGAGCGATATCTCCGCCGGGAAATCCGGAGCGGCGGCGGCCCTGATCAGCGCGGCCATGTTGGAGCCGCGCCCGGAGATCAGGATGGCAACACGGCGCTTCATCACAGCGCCAGATCGAGGTGGCCGTTATAGACGACGCGGTGCTCGCCCTCGGCAGGGATGACGGTGCCGAGCTGCGCCACGGTCTCGCCGGCATCGGTGAAGACTTCGACGACCTTGTCGACCTTGTCGGGCTCGACGATCGCGATCATGCCGATGCCGCAATTGAAGGTGCGCAGCATTTCCAGCTCGGCGATGCCGGCCTGCGCGGCCAGCCATTTGAATACCGGCAGGACCGGCAGGCGTGCGAGGTCAATGCCGACGCCCAGATGCTTGGGAAGCACGCGCGGGATGTTGTCGGTGAAGCCGCCGCCGGTGATATGGGCAAGCCCCTTCACCGCGCCGGTCTCGCGGATCGCGCGCAGGCAGGATTTGACGTAGAGCCGCGTCGGCGTCAGCAGCGCGCCGCCGAGCGTCATCACGGGCGCGAACGGCGCCTGCGCCCCGAAGCCGAGGCCGGACTGTTCCACGATCTTGCGCACCAGCGAGAAGCCGTTGGAATGCACCCCCGACGAGGCGAGCCCGATCACGGCGTCGCCCGCCGCGATGTCCTTGCGCGGCAACAGCGTACCGCGCTCGGCGGCGCCGACGGCAAAGCCGCCCAGGTCATAATCGCCGTCCTTGTAGAGGCCGGGCATCTCGGCGGTCTCGCCGCCGATCAGGGCGCAGCCGGATTCGCGGCATCCCTCCGCAACGCCTGCGACGATCGCGGCGGCGGCCTCGGGATCGAGCTTGCCGCAGGCGAAATAGTCCAGGAAAAACAGCGGCTCGGCGCCCTGCACCACGAGGTCGTTGACGCTCATGGCAACGAGGTCGATGCCGATGCCGCCATGCAGCCCGGTCTCGATCGCGATCTTGACCTTGGTGCCGACACCGTCGGTCGCGGCCACGAGGACCGGGTCCTTGAAACCGGCCGCCTTGAGGTCGAACAGGCCGCCGAAGCCGCCGATCTCGGCGTCGGCGCCCGGCCGTGCGGTGGCGCGCACCATCGGCTTGATCAGGTCGACGAGGCGGTTGCCCGCGTCGATATCGACGCCTGAATCGGCGTAGGTGAGGCCGTTTTTGCGGTCGGTCATGCCCGATTTCCAGTGGGTTTGCGGCTGGTTACGTCGAATTCCGGGGACACGCAATGGCTCGCATGGCGCCCCGCCCTATACTATGTAGATATCAACCGGTTCAGCCTCCCGAGGGGGTCGGATTCGAGGTCAGGCCGGGTGCCGGGAAGCGCTTTCGTGAGTATTCCGAACATCATTACCCTGGGCCGCATCATGCTGGTCCCGATCATCGTCTGGGCCATCGTGTCGAGCCAAATGGAGGTGGCATTCGCCGTCTTCCTGATTGCCGGCATCAGCGATGCCGTGGACGGCTTCTTGGCCAAGCGCTTCAACATGACGAGCGAGCTCGGCGCCCTGCTCGATCCGCTCGCGGACAAGGCGCTGCTGGTCTCGATCTACATGGCACTCGGCATCTGGGGTGCGATCCCGCGCTGGATCGTGATCCTGGTGGTCTCGCGCGACATCATGATCGTCGCCGCGGTGATGGTATCCTGGCTGTTCGACCGGCCCGTCGAGATGAAGCCGTCGAAGGTGTCCAAGCTCAACACCGTGGCACAGGTGGCGTTCGCGGCGCTGGTGCTGGCGGCGCTTGCCTTCGGCTTCAAGCCGGCACCTTATGATATCATCCTGATGGGCCTCGTCACGGTCTTCACGCTCTCCTCCGTGTCGCTCTATCTCGTCGAGTGGCTGCGGCACATGAGCACGATCGAGGCCAAATGAGCCGGGGATGCGGCCCCGCAAAAGGCCAAGTCCCGCACGATCAAGTCGAACCTCTTCAAACGGGCCGGCGCGCCGGCATGGAGCAAAGCAAGCGTGGCAGGCCGCGTCCATCCCCGACAATTGGCGTTCTCGCTGCCGCATGCGGAGAGCCTCAGCAGGGACAACTTCCTCGAAGGCCCCGCCAATGCGGCCGGTCTCGGCCTGATCGACAGCTGGCCGGAATGGCCGAACCGGATCATGTGGCTGGCCGGCCCGGAAGGAAGCGGCAAGAGCCATCTCGCCGCGATCTGGGCCGAGGAAGCCGGCGCCCGCTCGACCACGGCCAATTCACTGACCGCGGCAGGCGTTCCGGGCGCGCTCGCCACCGGCGCGCTGGTGGTCGAAGATCTCAAGGCCGGCGATTTTGACGAGCGCGCCCTCTTTCACCTGATGAACCTCGCCCGCGAGGACGGCGCCTACGTCCTCCTCACCGGACGCGAGACGCCGGCCTCGCTGGAGATCGAGCTTCGCGACCTGCGCTCGCGCCTGCGGGCTGTTCCGGTGGTCGCGCTGCTGCCCCCCGACGACCAGCTCTTCCGCGGCCTGATCGTCAAATTCTGCGCCGACCGCCAGCTCACCGTGGACGAGAGCGTGGTCGGCTACCTCGCCACCCGCCTGGAGCGCTCCTCGGCCGCCGCCCGGCAGGCCGTGGAGCTGCTCGACAGCGAAGCCCTGCGGCTCGGCCGCCCCGTCACCCGGGCGCTTGCCGCCGAGCTGCTCCGGGACGCCTGATCGGCCCGGGGCTGCCAGAGCCACCTGAGGCCCGCTTGACGCGGCGAAACAGCGGAACATCAATGTCATCGAAACGTCATCGGTGTAACACATGCTCCCCGGGGTTTTGCGCATAAGTCGCAAAGTGAGGCGAGACAGGATGGACCGACTTCTGATGGACTCTGCGCAAGCCATTGAAACCAAAGAACAACCACCGGTGGCCGAGGGGCTACCGGCGATCGCGTCCAGCCCCGAACGGTTCATCAACCGCGAGCTGTCCTGGCTGCATTTCAACCGCCGCGTTCTGGAGGAAGCGGTCAATCCCAGCCACCCCGTGCTGGAGCGGGTGCGATTCCTGTCGATTTCGGCGAATAACCTCGACGAGTTCTTCATGGTCCGCGTCGCAGGCATCAAGGCCCAGGTGCGCGAGGGCATTGCCGAGCGCAGCCCCGATGGCCTGACGCCGTCGGAGCAGCTCGCACTGATCAACCGCACGGTCTCTCAACTTGCCTCCGACCAGCAGGCGATCTGGCGCGACCTGCGCGGCGCACTGGCCGAAGTCGGCATCGTGCTGATCGACGGCAAGGAAGTCACCAAGGCGGAACGGACCTGGATCGAGGACTACTTTCTCAACAACGTCTTTCCGCTGCTGACCCCGCTCGCGATCGATCCGGCCCACCCCTTCCCGTTCATTCCGAGCCTCGGCTTCACCATGGCGCTCCAGCTCACGCGCGCCGCCGACGGCAAGCAGATGAACGCGCTGATCCGCATGCCGGGCAAGATCGACCGTTTCATCCGCCTGCCGGCCGAAGGCACGGTGCGCCTGATCTCGCTGGAGCAGGCAACCGCCCTGTTCATCAACCGCCTGTTCCCCGGCTACAATCTGCACGGCCAGGGCGCTTTCCGGATCATCCGCGACTCCGAACTCGAAATCGAGGAAGAGGCGGAGGACCTCGTCCGCCTGTTCGAGACCGCGCTGAAGCGCCGCCGGCGCGGATCCGTGATCCGGCTCGAGATCGACGCCAAGATGCCGGAGGAGCTGCGCAGTTTCGTGCAGCATGCGCTGTCGGCGGCCGACGACGAGGTGTTCCTGGTCGACGGCGTGCTCGCCATGAATGAACTCTCGCAGCTCACGCGCCTCGACCGGCCTGACCTCGAATTCACCCCTTACGTGCCGCGCCACCCCGAGCGCGTGCGCGAGCATGCGGGCGACATCTTCGCCGCGATCCGGCAGAAAGACCTCATCGTCCATCACCCTTATGAATCCTTCGACGTGGTGGTGCAGTTCCTCCAGCAGGCCGCGCGCGACCCTGATGTCGTCGCGATCAAGCAGACGCTCTACCGCACCTCCAACAACTCGCCGATCGTGCGCGCGCTCGCGGAAGCGGCGGAAGCGGGCAAATCCGTCACGGCGTTGATCGAGCTGAAGGCGCGCTTCGACGAAGAAGCCAACATTCGCTGGGCGCGCGATCTCGAACGCGCCGGCGTGCAGGTGGTCTACGGCTTCCTCGAATTGAAGACGCACGCAAAACTCTCGATGGTCGTGCGCCGCGAGGGCGGCAGCCTCAGGACTTACATCCATACCGGCACCGGCAACTATCACCCGGTCACCGCGCGCATCTACACCGATCTCTCCTATTTCACCTCCGATCCGACCATCGGCCGCGATGCCGCGCGCGTGTTCAATTTCATCACCGGCTATGCCGCGCCCAGCGACCTCGAGAAGATGGCGGTGTCGCCGCTGACGCTGCGCAAGCGTATCATCGAGCACATTCAAGGCGAGACCGCGCATGCGCGGCACGGCCGGACCGGCGCGGTCTGGATGAAGATGAACGCGCTGGTCGACCCCGACATCATCGACGCGCTCTACGAGGCCTCCCAGGCCGGGGTCCAGGTCGAGCTCGTGGTGCGCGGCATCTGTTGCCTCAGGCCCGGCATCCCCGGCCTGTCGGAGAACATCCGGGTCAAGTCGATCATCGGGCGCTTCCTCGAACACGGCCGAATCTACTGCTTCGGCATGGGCCAGGGGCTGCCGAGCGCGAAAGCGGCTGTGTATATCTCGTCGGCCGACATGATGCCGCGCAACCTCGACCGCCGCGTCGAAGTGCTGTGCCCGCTGCAAAATCCCACGGTGCATCAGCAGGTTCTCGAACAGATCATGGTCGCGAACCTGAAGGACAATGAGCAGAGCTGGCAATTGTTGCCGGATGGGTCGTCAACGCGTATGAAGACCGCGAAGGGCGAGGAGCCTTTCAACGTCCACAACTACTTCATGACAAATCCGAGTCTGTCTGGCCGTGGAAAGTCGCTCAAGGAATCCTCGCCGCGTCGTCTCACGCGCCGGAACGAACGCCATCAATCCTGATCGGGGATTTGCGACGTGAAGCGGCCGCGCAAGCGCGGCTCTAGCGTCGCGGTTATCGACATCGGCTCCAACTCGGTCCGTCTCGTCGTCTACGAGGGATTGACGCGGAGCCTCATCCCGATCTTCAACGAGAAGACGCTGTGCGGCCTCGGGCGCGAGGTGCAGAGCACGGGTCTGCTCGCGCCCGACGCCGTCGACAAGGCGCTGACCTCGCTCAAGCGCTTCCGCGCATTGTGCCGCGTGATGCAGGTCGGACGCGTGTTCGCGATTGCGACCGCGGCCTGCCGCGACGCCTCCAACGGCCCCGACTTCATCGCCAAGGCCGAGCGCATCTGCGCGGTGAAGATCGAGATCCTGTCGGGTCCGCGCGAGGCACGGCTGTCGGCGCTCGGCGTGATCTCCGGCATCCATCTGCCCGACGGCATCGTCGGTGACCTCGGCGGCGGCTCGCTCGAGCTGATCGATGTGCGCAAGAACACCGTGCGCAGCGGCGTGACGCTGCCGCTCGGCGGCCTCGCGCTCCAGGACCTCGCCCACAAATCGCTCAAGCGCGCCGATCGCATCGTGCGCGAAGAACTCGACGAGGTGCCGCAGCTCACCGCGGGCCGCGGCCGCACCTTTTATGCCGTCGGCGGCACCTGGCGCGCGCTCGCGCGCATCCACATCATCCAGAGCGGCTATCCGCTCCAGGTGATGCACGGCTATTCGATTTCGGCCGCCGAGGCGCTCGACTTCTCCCGCCGTCTCCGGCGCCTCGCTGCCGCCGACATGCTCGCCGACATCGAGATCGTCGCCGATGCGCGGCGCCCGCTCCTCACCTATGCGGCGCTGGTGCTCGAGCACGTCATCCGCGTTGCAAAGCCGAAGAACATCGTGTTCTCGACCTTCGGTGTGCGCGAGGGCCTCCTGCACGAGAAGCTGCCGGAGGCCGCACGCAACGAGGACGGGCTGATCTGCGCGGCCGAGGAGCTGAATCAGTTGCTGTCACGCTCGGCGAAACACGCCCGCGAGCTGATCGCCTGGACCGACCGCCTCGTGCGCGTCGTGAAGCTGCGCGAGACCGAAGAGGACCGCCGCCTGCGCCATACCGCGTGCCTGCTGTCCGACATCGGCTGGCGCGTGCATCCCGACCATCGCGGCGAGCAGACGCTCAGCCTCGTCGTCAACGGCAATTTCGGCGCGATCACCCACACCGAGCGCGCCTTCGTCGGCCTGTCCGTGTTCTATCGCTATGCCGGCCTGAGCGAGGAAAACCAGCCGCCGACCAACATGCAGGAGCTGCTGACGCCGGCCCAGCTCGAACGCGCGCGCCTGCTGGGCGCTGCATTCCGCGTCGCGCATCTGATCTCGGCGGCGCGTCCGGGCGTCCTGCCCGCCACGCATTTCCGCAGCGTGGGCCGCAAATTGATGCTGGTGTTCGAGCACCGGCTCGGCGACCTCGTCGCCGACCGAGTCGGCAGCCGCTTCCGTCAGCTCGCCCGCCTGATTGGCCGCGCCGGCTCGATCGTAAGGCGCTGACAAACAGAAGCAGTGCAACGCTGCCTGGCCCGTCGGGGCGTGCAACGAGCAGGCCGGTCACGCCACGAGGTGGCGGCTGTCCTCCGGCGCGACGATGGCTTTCAGTCCGCCGAGTTCGGAATCGGTGAGAACAAGCTGCCATCCATAGGCGCTGAGCACATCCTGAACGATCGCGAGGCCGAGACCGGCACCTTCGCCGCGCTCATCCAGCCTTACACCGCGTTCGAGCACGCGGGCACGTTCAGCGGAAGCGATTCCCGGGCCGTCGTCCTCGACCGAGATCGCCGGATTCGCGCAGGCCTCGGCGCCAATACGCACCTTGCTCGTGGCGTGACGGGCGGCATTTTCCAGGAGATTGCCGAGCACTTCGGCCAGATCAGTGCGATCGAGCGGCACGCTCGGCTCGCCGGTTATGAAGGTCTCGAATGCGAGCCGCTGGGCAGCCGGCGTGCGCGCCAGCGTGAGCACCAGGGATTCGACAAGCGGTCTGAGGGGCGTGGAAATACCGCCGCGCTGTCGTGCCGTCCCCCGCGCCCGGGCGCGCGCCAGCTCGCGGTCGACGTGTCGGCTCATCGTATCGCCGACGGCTTCGATTGCCTGGGCGACGTCCCGCTCGCCTCGCTGACGCAAACGCGCGACATCGGCCGCGAGTGCGGCGAGCGGCGTCTTCAGCCCATGCGCCAGGTCAGCGGCGCGGCTGCGCGAACGCTCGATCTCGCGCTCCTGGGCGTCGATCAGGCTGTTCACCTCCTCCACCAGAGGCTTCACCTCGGCAGGGACATCGACGGGGAGATGCTTGCGTTGCCCGGAGCGGACGTCAGCGACACCGCGGCGAAGTGCGTCGAGCGGACGCAATCCCAGTCCGACCTGGATCGAGGTGGCCGCCGCCAGCACCAGCCCGAGCAGGCCGAGCGCCAGCGCCAGCTCCCTGGCGAATTGCGAGCCGGCGGCCGACACGCGGGCGAGATCGGCCGCCACAGCGACGCGCACCGGCGCGCGGCGGTCGCCGACCGTGAGCAACACGCGGCGCTCACTGACCAGGAGCCGCGTGTTCGCGGGCCCCAGGATAACATGATGGTGCAATTCCCGCGGCGACAGCTCATCCTGCGGTAGGTCCAACGCCGCGTCCCACAGCGAACGCGAACGCAGCACCTGACCGGCGTCGTCCGATACTTGCCAGTACAAGCCCGAAAGAGGATCGGCAAAACGCGGGTCGGCCGGCGGCCGGCCCACCACCAGCTTGCCCTGTGCATCGGCGTCGATACCCGCGACGAGTTGCTTCAGATAGATGTCGAGGTCGTCGCCGATGGTGCGCGTGACGTGGCGTTCGAACAGCAGCGTCAGCCCGGCGCCGGCAATGGTGAGCGCGATCAGGATAGCCACGAGTCCGCCAGCGACCAGTCGCAGCCGCAGCGAGCCCCAGCTCATGGCGGCGTCTCCGGTACCAGATAACCGAAGCCGCGTCTGGTCTCGATCAGATCGGCACCGAGCTTCTTGCGCACTCGGCCGACCAGCACCTCAAGCGCGTTCGACTCGTGGTCCTCGCCGTGGCCATAGACGTTTTCGTCGAGCTCCTGCTGCGACACCACGCGGCCGCGGTGGTGCAAGAGAAAAGCGATGAGGCGGTATTCCAACGGCGACAACGCGACGGGTGCGCCGCGCAGCGTCACCTTCATCTGACGCTCGTCGAGCTCGACGTCGCCGGCGACAATCCGTGGGGATGCATGCCCCGCCGAGCGGCGCACGATCGAGCGCAGCCGCGCCAGCAATTCCTCCATGCGAAACGGCTTGGGCAGGTAGTCGTCGGCGCCCGCGTCGATACCATCGACGCGCTCGGCCCAGCTGCCGCGCGCCGTCAGGATCAGCACCGGCATCGACCGTCCGTTGGCGCGCCAGCGCTTGAGTACCGCCAGACCATCCATGCCGGGCAAGCCGAGATCGAGGACGACGGCGCCGTAGTCCTCGGTGTCACCGCGGAACCAGGCTTCTTCGCCGTTGCGAACGGTCTCGACCACATAGCCGGTCGCGCCTAGCGCCTTTTCCACATCGGCCGCGATCCGTCGGTCATCCTCCACTAGCAGCAGGCGCATCACTTCTCCTTGATGCGTTCGATCTCGCCGCTGCGCGCGTCCACGTACGCTTCGTAGAGGCGGCCCTTGTCGTCGACGAGGCGAAATTCATAGATCCAGCGACCGCGCTCACGCTCTATTTCGACGCCGGCAACCTCGCCCGGCAGCTTACCACGGACGGATGCGAGGATGTCGGCGAGCGACTTGATTTCGCCCGCCTCGACCGCGCGGCGCACCGCGTCGGGCGCGCCTTTATCGTGGTCGCTTGCTGCCGCAGGCACCGACGCGAGCAGAACTACCGCCAGCAATGGCACCGCCAGGAATTCCAAGAAGCGAGATGGTTGCATTGGTAAAGTATGGCCTAAACGACCTTACAGATCGCTGACGTGGATCAACAGGGGCCCGTCGGGCGGCGGCCCGCCCGCCAACGGCTCTTTTTGGACCGGGCGCACGGTCCCCCATTGGTCGCTTGGCTGACAATTCACTGACATGACCCAACAGGCGGCAGTCAGGGCTCTTCTGCCAATGTCCGCGCATTGCCTCGCCGCATGATGTGGCCGGGCCACCCACACCGGAGAGAACCGTGCGCAAGATCACCATCTTCACTGCTGCCGCCGCCGCCCTGCTCGCAGCGGCCGCGACCGCTCATGCCGGCAGCCTCGGGCGTCCCTGCACTGCAGCCCCGGCGACCCGATGGCTGCCGCTCGAAGAACTGCAGGCCAAGATCGAAGCCCAAGGCTACAAGGTTCAGAAGGCCAAGCTCAAGAATGCCTGTGGCGAACTCTATACAATCGACAAGTCTGGCACCCGGGTCGAACTGTTCGTCGATCCGACCAGCGGCCAGATCATCGGTCAGCTGTAAAGGGCGTCACCATGAGCGCCATCAACGACGCGATCGAGGCCGACGGCGGGAAGCCGCCGGCCTCGATCAAGGTCTGGGACCCTTTCGTGCGCGTGTTCCATTGGTCGCTGGCCGGGCTGTTTCTGCTCGCCTATGCGACGGGTGACGAGATCGAAAATGTCCATATCGCCGCCGGCTACACGATTACCGGCTTGCTCGGGCTACGGATCCTGTGGGGCTTCGTGGGGCCGCGCAATGCGCGCTTCAGCGACTTCGTGCGCTCGCCGCGCGTGGTGCTCGCCTACATGCGCGACGTGGCGCTGCTCAGGGCGCCACGCTATCTCGGCCACAATCCAGCCGGCGGCACAATGGTCGTGGCGCTGATCGTCACGCTGATCGTCACCTGTACCACCGGTTACATGATGACGACGGGCACCTTCTGGGGAGCAAAATGGGTCGAGGAGATACACGAGGCTTTCGCCAACCTCACGGTCGGCCTCGTCGTCGGCCATGTGCTTGGCGTTCTGGTGGCGAGCTTCGAACACAGCGAAAATCTGGTGAAGGCGATGATCACGGGAAGGAAGCGTCCATCGTAACCGGGTACGAGAAGTTCTCGCTATCTCTCGACGAATCGGCTCCCGTTCCATCGCAGCGTTCGGCTCTTGCCGCTCCCGCCCAGAACTTCAAGGAAGGCCTGATCTCGGGAAGAAGAGAGCCGAACGTCGTAGGTGTGGACGACCAGCACACGCCTATAGCGTCCGCTTTTCAAGACATACGCCTCGTGCAGGCAACCTGCAGACCTGCAATGAACCGCCCTGGTACCGCAATGGAAATCGTCGAAATGAAGAGCCAGGAATTGAGCTCCCGGCACGGTCAGATAGAGGGCAAAGCGTTGGGCGGGAGCGATTGGGCCACCGCACACCGTATCAATTGGCTGTCTCGCTTGAGCCGATTGAGGCAAATCAACTCACCAACGCGGTGGTGGAGTAAGCGAAACTTGCAGTCGAACAGCGCTTCGCTCCCCGGTGAGCGTGGGACATTCATCATGCGAGTCCGTCACGGAACTCCCCTTCTCACCTCTTCTCGAGGGGTGCTCGCTCGTACGCTCGTCGCGATTGCATTGAGCTTGTTACCTTCCGTGGCGATGGCGCAGGACGAGCTGAAGCTGAGCGATGCTCAAGCGCGCAATCTCGGAGTGCGCGTGACCCACCCGATCGCGATCCGGACCGATCTGACGCTGCCCTATCCCGTCCAGATCGTGATCCCCACGCAGCAAATGTGGGTCGTCAGCGCGCCGGTGGCCGGCATGGTCGCCACTCTCCTCGTCGGGCGCGGTGACCGCGTCTCGGCCGGCCAGCCGCTTGTCACCCTGGAAAGTCCAAGTTTCGTCTCCCAGCAGCGCGACTACCTGCACGCGATCGCACAGGAGCATCTCGCCAGCCAGCAACTGAAGCGGAACGTCGATCTGTTCGAGGGCAAGGCCGTGCCGCAGCGCGTGCTGGAGGCCAGCCAGGCTGAAGCACGCCAGGCCGCTCTCGTGGTCGCCGAGCGGCGCCAGATGCTGCATCTGAGCGGGATGTCCGACGAGGCAATTCTTCGGCTCGGCCAGGAAGCGGCGATAAGCGGCACGCTCACGGTCAATGCGCCACAAACCGCATCCGTGGTCGAGGTCACGGTGTCTCCGGGGCAGCGACTCGAACAATCCGCTCCGCTCGTCAAGCTGGCGCGGCTCTCACCGCTATGGGCGAAGATCGCGATCCCGGCAGCCAATATTCGAGCAATCCGTACCGGCGCGAAAGTCGAGATCGAGGGCTATTCCATCCCCGGCAAGGTCGTGCTGGTCTCCGAGACCATCGACCCTGCCACCCAGACCATTTTGGTTCGCGCGGAAATCCCCAACGACGGAGACCTGCATCCCGGTCAGACCGCCGCTGCCCGCATCGGCTTTCTCTCCGCCGGCGAAAGCGCGTGGGAGATTCCCTACAGTGGGCTGGTGCGGCGGGGCGAGCAGACCTCGGTGTTCGTTGCCATAGCCGGCGGCTTCCGGCTGGTGCCGGTCAAGCTGGTTGCGGAGGATCAGGACCATGTCGTGGTGTCCGGTCGCATCACAGACCAGGACGAGATCGCGATCGGCGGCATCTCGGCACTTCGCGGCATTCTCTCCGGACTGGGGCAATAGATGCTCCGGCGCCTGGTTGCGTTCGCGCTTGCACAACGACTGTTCATCCTGCTGAGCGTGTTGCTGGTGGTCGGCGCCGGCGCCGTCCTCCTGCCCGGCTTGCCGATCGACGCGTTTCCCGACGTCTCCCCGATTCAGGTCAAGATCATCATGAAGGCACCGGGCCTGACCCCCGAAGAGGTCGAGCAGCGCATCACGGTGCCCGTCGAACTCGAACTGCTTGGATTGCCGAACAAGAAAGTCCTTCGTTCGACCACGAAATATGCCCTGGCCGACATCACCGTCGATTTCGAGGACGGCACCGACATCTACTGGGCGCGCAACCAGGTATCGGAGCGGCTGTCGAACATCGCGCGTGATCTCCCCGAGGGGGTGAGCGGAGGTCTTGCGCCAATCACAAGCCCCCTGGGCGAGATGTTCATGTTCACCATCGACAGTCCCGAGCTTTCGCTCGCCGAGCGCCGAACTTTGCTCGATTGGGTGATCCGCCCCGCGCTGCGGACGGTCCCCGGCGTTGCGGACGTCAATGCGCTCGGCGGTTATGTCCGCGCCTTCGAAATCGTGCCGCGTAACGATGCGCTTGCGGCGCGCGGCATTTCCTACGACGTGTTTCGCCGCGCCATCGAAGCCAACAGTCGCAACGACGGCGCCGGACGGGTGAACCAGGGCGAGGACAGCGCCCTGGTTCGCATCGAAGGCAGCATCCGATCGATCGAAGACATCAAGGCCATCGTCGTCGACACCCGCGAAGGCGTGCCGATCGTGGTCAACGACGTCGCGAACGTCAAGATCGGGACGCTGACCCGCTATGGCGCGGTCACGTCGGACGGCCGCGGCGAAACCGTCGAGGGACTCGTCCTTGGCTTGCGCGGCGCCAACGCGGGTCAGCTCGTCCGCGACGTGCGTGCCCGGCTCGCCGAGCTGCAACCCTCGCTACCGAAAAGCGTCTCCATCAACGTGTTCTATGACCGCAGCCACCTCGTCAACCGCGCGGTCGGCACCGTGGTGCGAGCGCTCGGCGAGGCCACCGCCATCGTCATCGTTCTCCTGCTGCTCTTCCTCGGCAACTGGCGGGCCTCGCTGGTGATCGCTCTCAGCCTGCCGCTGGCCATCGTCATCGCATTGATCGCCATGCGCGTGGTCGGGATGTCGGCCAACCTGATGAGCCTCGGCGGACTCGCGATCGCGATCGGCATGTTGATCGACGCTCTGGTCGTCGTGGTCGAGAACATCGTCGGCAATCTCGGCAAGCACGAAGCGGGCAAAGCTGCTCCGCTGATCCACCTGGTGTACCGTTCGGTATGCGAAGTCCTGGAACCGGTGGCCTCGGGCGTTCTCATCATCATCATCGTGTTCATACCCTTGCTGACGCTGCAGGGGTTGGAGGGGAAGCTGTTCATCCCGGTCGCCCTGGCCATCATCTTCGCGCTTACCGGCTCGCTGCTGCTGGCGCTCACCGTGGTCCCGGTCATGACCTCCTATGTGCTCAAGTCTGGGTCGCATCGCGATCCCATGCTGGTCCGTGCGGCGCAACGGATCTACGCGCCTGCATTGGACTGGGCCCTGAACAACGAGCGCAAGGTGATGGCTGCGGCGCTGATCGGCCTGATCGCTGCGGGATTTGCCTATACCAGGCTCGGCAAGACCTTCATGCCGACGATGGACGAGGGCGATGTCATCGTCAGCGTGGAGACGTTGCCTTCCGTCAATCTCGACGAGTCGCTCGCCATCAATGCGAGGCTCCAGAAGGCACTTCTGGCCGTGCCGGACATCGCCGGCATCGTCGCGCGAACCGGGTCGGACGAGCTCGGCCTCGATCCCATGGGCCCCAACCAGACGGACACGTTCCTCGTGCTCAAGCCCGCTGCCGAGAGGCAGACCGACAATCGCGAGGCCCTGCTGCAGAAACTCCGCGAGGTTCTGGCCGGCTTTCCCGGCATCTCGCTCGGCTTCACCCAACCCATCGACATGCGGGTGCAGGAGATGATCAGCGGCGTGCGCGGCGACGTCGCAGTCAAGATCTTCGGTCCCGATATCGCCAAGCTGAACGAAACTGCGGCGAAGCTGTCGGCCATCCTGTCCAGCATCGATGGTGCTGAGGACGTCTACACGACGTTGAACGAAGGCGCTCAATACTACACGGTTGCGGTCAATCGCATGGAAGCCGGCCGCCTCGGCCTGACGGTGGATTCCATCGTAAATTCGCTCCGTGCCCAGATCGAGGGCCGAACGATCGGGACCGCGCTCGAGGTGGGCCGCCGCACGCCGATTCTCGTCCGCGGCAGCGAGACGACCAGGGAGGCGCCGACGCTGCTGGCGAGCCTGCCGCTGACGCTGGCGTCCGGACAGCATGTCGCGCTGTCGCAGGTCGCGCGAATCCAGCGCGTGGACGGGCCGGTGAAGATCGACCGCGAAGATGGCGCGCGCATGAGCGTCGTTCGCGCCAACGTCCGCGGCCGCGACATGGTCGGCTTCGTCGAAGCGGCCCGCCAGAAGGTTGCGACCGAACTTCCGCTCCCGAACGGCTACCGGCTGACATGGGGCGGGCAGTTCGAGAACCAGCAACGCGCCGCCGCACGCCTGTCCATCGTGGTCCCCGTCGCGATCGGTCTCATCTTCCTGCTGCTCTTCACCACGTTCGGGGCCATCCGGCAGGCCTTGCTGGTGCTGGTCAACATTCCTTTTGCCCTGATCGGGGGCGTCTTCGCACTGGTCCTGACGGGCGAGTATCTGTCGGTGCCGGCCTCGGTCGGATTCATCGCGCTGCTCGGCATCGCCGTCCTCAACGGAGTCGTTCTGGTGTCCTACTTCAACCAACTCCGGGCCCATGGCCTGAGCGAGGACCGCATCGTCGTCGAAGGTGCCATGCGCAGGCTTCGGCCGGTGCTGATGACCGCGAGCATCACGGCGCTGGGCTTGATCCCGCTGCTGTTCGCGTCCGGGCCAGGGTCCGAAGTGCAGCGACCGCTCGCCATCGTCGTGATCGGAGGGCTGATGTCCTCCACCCTGCTCACCCTGATTCTCCTGCCGATCCTGTATCGCCGCTACGGCGGAACATCGAAGGTGGCGAAATGACCGACCAGCCGGTCTGTCTCACGCTGATCGTGCCGCGTCAGCTCCGTGACGAGGTGTTCGACTATCTCGCCGAACAGACCGACCTCGTTTCGGGATTCACGGCATCGCACGGAGCCGGTCACGGTGCCGAAGTCCGATTGCAGACGGCCGCCGAACGCGTGAAGGGCCACGCCGATCAGACCGCCGTGCAGATGATCCTGGCGGAAAGAGATGCCAGCAGCCTGCTCGACCGGCTGCGGGTCTCGTTTGCCGGAACCAAGCTCGCCTATTGGACGATGCCCGTGACGGAATTCGGCACGATCGAGTGAAACCAGCTCAGAAATCCGTCGACATCGACAAGAGCAGGGTTCGCGGCGCGCCTTGCGCGAGTGCCGAGTAGCTTGCGACGCCGGCCCAGTAATTGGTGTCGAACACGTTCTGGACCAGGGCCCGCAGCGTGACGGGCCGATTGTTGATGCGCGTGCTGTAGCGCGCGCCGAGATCGAGCCTGGTCCAGGCCGGAACGACCTGCGTGTTTGCTCCATCCAGATATTGATGCCCGGTATAGACAGCGTTTGCGACCAGCGTCAGTCCTGGTGCGAACGGTGTGTCCCATTCTGTGGACAGATTGGCCTGCACCTGGGGCACGCCGATCGGCGTCTTGCCCAGATTGGCTGCCGTGCTCGTCTTTGTCAGCTCCGCATCGATCAACGTCACGCCGCCGAGCACGCGAATTCCCGGCTGCAATTCTCCGAACACGGTGAATTCCACGCCGCGATTGCGCTGTTCGGCATCAGCCCGGTAAACCTTGTCGAGGCCCAGCTGTCCCGAGGGTTTGGTGATCTCGAACAGGCTGATCGTGGTGGCGAGCATGCCGAGATCGACCTTGACGCCTGCTTCCTTCTGCTTGCTGAGATAGGGCGCCAGGACCTCTCCTTGATTGCTCGCCGTCGTCGGAGCGACGTCGCCTTTGCTGAGCCCTTCGATGTAATTGGCGTACAGCGAAACGTTGCTCCAGGGCTTGACGACGACGCCGACCATCGGTGTGAACGCCGTCTGGTCATAGGCGGAGGTCACGGCTCCCGTGGTTGTGTTGTAGTTGTTCGACTTGACGCCCTGTTGCCTGACGCCGACGGTCAGTTGAAGGCGCTCCTGGAAGACCGACAACGTGTCGGCCAGCGCAAGGCCGGTCAGCTCGGTGTCCGACAGCTTGGGAACGCTCGCGGGAGCCGGAACGAGCTGCTCCGGACGGGCGACCGGCGCATAGATGTTGGACAACACCGGCGTGCCGGACACGCCGCCTCGCGAGATCTCGTCCGTGTAATAGCTGCCCTGGAAGCTTACGGCATGGCTGATCGCGGCGGTTTCGAACCGGGCGCGCACGCCGGCGTCGGCCACGTTCCTGTCGATGTCGAACTTGAAGCGCCCTGGTGTCGACGTGGTATCACCGGCCGCGTTCAGGATCGTCGGCGTGCCGAACAGACGATCGACCTGGGTCCTGCCGCCGCCGCCGTCGGCGAACACCGTCACGGACTCCGTCACGTCGTATTCGGCGCGCGCCAGCAGCGAGTTGTCGTGAACCTTGGCCCATTCCCAGGACTGCGTGACATTGCGCCGCCCGACCGGAGCGGTCGGGACGGCGACGCCCGTTGCGACCAGAAACGGCCTCGTGGGCGCGTCGAATTTTTCTTCCTGATCGATGAAGTCGAGCGAAGCTCTGAATTTCTCACCGCGATAGTCGAACGCCGCGGAGCCGACATGCGCCTCCCGGGTCTGGTTGTCCAGCGGCGTATCGCCATTGTGATAGCTGCCGTTGACGCGAATGCCGAATTCGCGGTTCTCGCCGAACCGTCGGCTCACGTCGATATGGGTGCCGAGTTGGGTGCTCGTCGCGTAGTCGGTCGTGACCCGCGTGAGGTCGACGTCCCCTGCACGCTTCGGAACGATGTTGATGGTGCCGCCGACGCTGCTGTTTGGCGCCATTCCGTAAAGCAGCGCAGTCGGGCCCTTGATAATTTCGATGCGCTCGACGTAGTCGGTGAACACACGGTAGTTCGGCGCAACGCCATAGACGCCGTTGAAGGCAATTTCTCCGACATTCCCCTCGCCGATCGGAAAGCCGCGGATGAAGAAGGAGTTGAGGATACCGCCGGTCTGTCCGGTGAAACGGACCGAAGGATCGTTGCTGACGACGTCGGCGACCGTGACGGCCTGTTGATCTTCGATCTTCTTCGCCGTGTAGCTCGTGACGTTGAACGGCGTATCCATGAAATCCTTGTTGCCGAGCAAGCCGATCTGTCCGCCGCGGGCCACCTGCCCGCCCGGGTAGGACGGCGGGAGCGCTCCGGGCCTCGCAGTATTGGGAGCAGCTTCCGCCTGCATCCTGGCCCTCTCGTTCGCGGGCGCAGTCTGACGGCCCGCCCTTCGGCCGGGATTGGATCGTGGACGTGCCCGCGGCTTTGGCGCATCTGCGGTGACGGTCACCGGCGGCAACGTAGCTGCCTGCTCCGTCCCCGTCGCAGCGCTTTGCGCATTGGCGACGCTTACGAGGCCGTCGCTGAACAGGGCGATGGAGACCACGGAGACCGCGAATGTCGTCGGGCTGGAGAACCTCGGAAGCGCTTTGACGGTGGACGCCAGAATAGCAATGGAACGGCAAATGACTCTCGACGGCATCTCGCAACAGCTTCCGGTTCGATAAGATGAATACCGGAGCGACGTGATGCGGGAACCGTCACCAAGTCAACGAAAGTGCGTTTGTTTTCAGTAGTTTAGAATAAGATAAGATCTAAACATGGGGAGAAGCGCTACACAGCGCCGCTGACCACTGCCGCGCTGCATCCGTCGATCGCAGCAGGTTCGGCGCAGGCACCGGCGGCCGTCGAAGTCACTCCGCCGAGGCCTTGGCGTGGCGCTCGGAGGATTCGAGCGCTGCCTGGGTCAGGCTGCGTCGGCGCCAGATGTAGCCGACCACCAGCACGACCACGACGCCGAGCACGGCACAGAGATATTCGCCGCCTGCCCCGCCATGTCCGAACTGCGGCGGGATGCGCAGCGCGCCGAGCATGCTGTCCAGCGAGTTACCGAGCGGGCCGTCGAACAGCGTGTGCAGCCTCGGCGCGACGCCGGGGTCGGTCGCCATCACCTCGCCCGCCACCCAGCCGAGCAGCGCCGCGCCGGCCCAGACCAGGACCGGCAGTTTTGCGAGCAGCGCCATGATCAGCGCGGCGCCGGCGACGATCAGCGGCACGCTGATGGCGAGGCCGAGGACCAACAGCGGCACGCTGCCATTGGCCGCGGCGGCGACCGCAATGACGTTGTCGAGACTCATGACGATGTCGGCGACCACGACGATCTGCACGGCATGCCACAGATGCGAGGCCGACTCGACGTCATCCTCGTCCTCGTTTTCCGGCACCACGAGCTTGGCCGCGATCACGATCAGCGCGAGACCGCCGACGAGCTTGAGGTACGGCAGCACCATCAGGCTCGCGACGATGCCGGTGAAGATGATCCGCAGCATCACCGCTGCGCCTGCACCGAAGATCATGCCCCAGAGCCGATGCCGCGGCTTGAGGCCGCGGCAGGCAAGCGCAATCACCAGCGCGTTGTCACCGGAGAGCAGGATGTTGATCCAGATGATCTTGCCGACCGCAATCCAGAAGGTCGGTGCGGCCATCTCGTTGTGAAACTGGGTGAAGAATGCCCCGATCGTGGCGGGATCGAAGATCTGCCAGAGCCAGCTCACAATACGTCCTTTCGTCCCGTCGATTTAAAGCATGATCCGGAGCCGGAGGGCCGCGTTAACGTAAAGTGTGACGCGGTCTGCCGAAGAGATCATGCTCAAACATGAACCAAAGCGCGACGATGTTCAGCGCGCCTTGGTTCGGATGGATCAGCCGACGATCTCGTTGCCCGAGAAGAACTGCGCGATCTCGATCGCGGCGGTCTCCGGCGCGTCCGAACCGTGCACCGAGTTCTCGCCGATCGACTTTGCGTAGAGCTTGCGGACGGTGCCCTCGGCGGCCTTGGCCGGATCGGTCGCGCCCATCACCTCGCGGTACTTGGCGATCGCGCCCTCGCCTTCCAGAACCTGAACCACGACCGGGCCGGAGGTCATGAACGCGACGAGCTCGCCGAAGAACGGGCGCGCCTTGTGGACGGCGTAGAAGGTCTCGGCCTGCTCCTTGGTCATGCGGATGCGCTTCTGCGCGACGATGCGCAGGCCCGCCTTCTCGATCACGGCGTTGACCGCGCCGGTCAGGTTACGCTCGGTCGCGTCGGGCTTGATGATCGAGAAAGTGCGTTCGATGGCCATAATCTTGTCCCTTGGGAAGAAAGCAGTGGTTCGGAGTTGCGGGGCTTATATCGGCGCCTTTGCCGGACGGCAAGCGACCGGCGGAACGGCCCGCACAGGCACTTCGATGCGGAGGTGGGCTCCAATTCAGCATGGATGACAACAATTTCACCCAGATGAACCCATTCTGAAACCGCCGTCAGGGTTCGGTTCAGCTTCGCCCGCGTAAGGTCGGGCCCATCGAAACCGAAGCCTGATCATCAGGCGGACCGTTTCGGCGGCCTTTCCATCGGCGCGATCGCCCCGCGCCGGCAGTCTTTAGGAGATCACCATGTGGAGGAAACTTTCGCTTGCCGCCGTCGCCGCGCTCGCGCTGGGTGCCGCGCTGGCACCGACCTCGGCCTCTGCTCACTGGCACGGCGGCCGGGGCTGGCACGGCGGCGGCTGGCACCATGGCCACGGCTGGGGCGGACCGCGCTTCTACGCCGGTCGCCCCGTCTCCTACGGTTATGGCGGCTGCTATGTGCGCCGGCTGGTCCCGACCCCCTGGGGACCCCGCTGGCGGCTGATCAACCGCTGCTACTGAGCCCGTCAGCACCTTTCCGAGGGTACCTAAGCCCCCCAGGTGCCTTCCATGAGAAGCCCCGGCGCTCCCCTCGCCGGGGCTTTGCCTTGAGCGGAAAAGGCGCAGTTCATACAATTTTTACGAGAATGCCCGGCAGTGCCCGCTGGCGGCGAAACTATTTGGGCGGCAATGACTTGGTACCGTGTCCTTACTATGAAAGCACGGAACCCCGCGATGGCTGGCCTCCTTGCCAATGACAGCGAAGAGATCGACCGGCGCACCAGCCGCTCGATTTGCGATGCCGTGGGCGAGCGGCTGCAGCAGAGCCTCCGGCCCGAACCTCGCCTCCCGACACATCTCGAGCAACTCCTCAACGAATTGAGGCAGCGCGAGCGCGAGCCGCACTGACTGGCGCATGATCCGGAAAAGTGTGAGGCGGTTTTCCAACGCGACAAACGCGGAACGCGTTTGCGCGGAGATCATGCGAAAGCGATAACCAAGGAAAAACGGGTTGCGTTTGATGCCGGCTGCGGTGACAAGGCCGCATGCTTGCTATCACCGACCTCTCCATCCGCCTGGCCGGACGCCTTTTGATCGACCAGAGTTCCGTGCAGATCACGCCCGGATCACGTGTCGGCCTGGTCGGGCGCAACGGCACCGGCAAGTCGACACTGTTCAAGGTGATTCGCGGCGAGCTCGCGGCCGAGCACGGCTCGGTAACCCTTCCGCCGCGCTGGCGCATCGGCAGCCTCGCGCAGGAAGCGCCCAACGGCCCCGAAAGCCTGATCACGGTCGTGCTCAAGGCCGATCTCGAACGCGATGCGCTGCTCACCGAAGCCGAGAGCGCGACCGACCCGCACCGGATCGCCGAGATCCAGACCCGGCTCGTGGATATCGACGCGCATTCGGCGCCGAGCCGTGCGGCTGCGATCCTCTCCGGCCTCGGCTTCTCCGCCGCGGATCAGCTGCGCCCCTGCGCCGAATTCTCCGGCGGCTGGCGCATGCGCGTCGCGCTCGCCGCCACGCTGTTCGCGGCGCCTGACCTTCTGCTGCTCGACGAGCCCACCAACTATCTCGACCTCGAAGGCACGCTGTGGCTGGAGGATCACCTCGCGCATTATCCGCGCACGGTGATCGTGATCAGCCATGACCGCGACCTCCTGGAAAGCTCGGTCGACCAGATCCTGCATCTGGAGCGCGGCAAGCTCACACTCTACAAGGGCACCTATTCCTCGTTTGAGGAGCAGCGCGCCGCGCGCGAGCTGCTCGACGCGAAGGCGGTCAAGCGCCAGGAGGCCGAGCGTGCGCGCCTGCAGGCCTTCGTCGATCGCTTCAAGGCCAAGGCTTCCAAGGCGCGCCAGGCGCAATCACGCGTGAAGATGCTGGAGCGGCTGAAGCCGATCACGGCGCTGATCACCGAGGACGTGCGCGAGATCAGCTTTCCGGCGCCGGAGAAAATCCTGTCGCCGCCGATCATCGCCGTCGACAACGCCTCGGTCGGCTACGATCCGGCGAGCCCGGTGCTGAACCGCGTCACCCTGCGCATCGACAATGACGACCGTATCGCGTTGCTCGGCGCCAACGGCAACGGCAAATCGACGCTGGTCAAACTGCTCGCCGGACGGCTCGCGCCGTTCTCGGGCAAGGTGACGCGCGCGGACAAGCTGTCGATCGCTTATTTCGCGCAGCACCAGCTCGACGAGCTCAACGAGGACGCCTCCGCCTACGACCATGTCCGCAAGCTGATGGGCGATGCGCCCGAAGCAAAGGTGCGCGCGCGTGCCGGCGCGATCGGCTTCTCCGGCAAGGCCGCCGACACCAAGGCCGGCAAGCTCTCGGGCGGCGAGAAGGCGCGGCTGCTGCTCGGCCTTGCCACCTTCTTCGGCCCCAACATGATCATCCTGGACGAACCGACCAACCATCTCGATATCGACAGCCGCGCCGCGCTCGCCGAAGCGATCAACGAGTTTCCCGGCGCAGTGATCATGGTCTCGCACGACCGCTATCTGATCGAGGCCTGCGCCGAGCGGCTTTGGATCGTCGCCGACCGCACCGTGACCAATTACGACGGCGACCTCGACGAATATCGCCGCCTGGTGCTGTCTGCGCGCAACGCGGAAGCTCCGCGCGAGCGCAGCGCCGCGAGCGCGAAGCCGCAGCGCGCGAGGTCGGACAATCGCGGCTCGCTGAAGAAGCGCATCGCGGAAGCCGAGGCCGAGATCGCCCGCGTCAGCGAGATCATCACGAAGATCGACACGGCGCTCGCCCTGCCCGACATTTTTACGCGCGACCCCAAGCAGGCCGCGCAATTGTCGAAGGCCCGCGCCAATGCCGCCGACGCGCTGGCGCGCGCGGAGGAGCAGTGGCTGGAGGCGAGCACGCAGTTTGACGAGGCGGCGGGGTAGCCTGGAGAATGATCCGGAAAATTGTGCAGCGGTTTTCCGAAAAGATCATGCTCAAACATGAACCTAAAGCGCGATGACGATTCATCTCAATCTCATCGCGGTTTCGGTCCGTGTCCCGGACGCGGCGCGGCATGAAATGATGCGACGCTGAGCCGGGACCCACGCTTCAGCGCGCACGCGGCTCCTGAGCCCGGCTCAGCTGCGCATCCGCCCACGCGCTGCGCAGCGTCCCGGGCACGTGTTCTTCGATAGGGGGCCGATACGCCTTACGCGTGCTTCTTCTTCGGCTTCACCGCCCTCGGCGCCGGCTGCGGTTCGGGGTTGCCCTCGATCGAGGACAGACGTCCGGCCGTGAACGTGTAGATGCCGGCGCGCGGACCCGTCGCCCAGGTGACGACGGCGACGCGTCGGCCGCTGGCGTCGGTGGACAGGTTGACGCTCGAAGGTGCGCCGATGCCGCGCACCACGTCGCATTCGGTATGGCCGAGCGCGACCGTGCCGCCCATCGGAGCGGGGGCGGTCGTCGACGCATTGGCGTCGGCCGGGCCGGGAGGCGGCGCCATGCCCGGACAGGCGCCGTCGGCGCTGACGAAGTCCTCGGCTCCCACCGGCTTGTCAGGCGTGAGCGGCGGCGATTCGATCGAGATGTTCTTGATAAAGAGACGGCCCGGCTTCTGGAACCATGCTGCGTCCTTTGACAGCAGATCACCTGCGCCGGAGCAGCCCGCGACCAGCGGTGCCACAGCGGCCAACGCAATCATGAGTGAGCCGGGAAGCTTTTGATGTCGCACGATAAACTAATTCCCCGCGTGAAGGACCAGCCCTAAACGATTGTCCCAACATCCCTTTGCGGCACGAAGGTGGCCAAACCCAGCATCGTTCACAAACTGCAAATTATCATTAATTGCTGACGGCCGCTAATTCCGCTTCTGCCACCGGCCCCGTTCGTCGGCCTGCCAATAGGTGACATCAAATCCCCGCGCCTTGCAATCGGTCCAGGCCGTGCGGGCGAGCGCAAGTGCATCCGGATCATCGCCGTCGAACAGTAGCACCATGCGCTCGTAGCCGTGTGAGTCCTCCGGCAGCGCGGCATAGTCGATCAGGAAGCGGACATTGGCACCGTTGGGATTGCCCCCCTCGATCGCCAGCACGATCGGCTGATCGGCGATATCGTTCACCCGCCATGTCGTGTGCGGCAGGAAGGAATCGTCGCGATAGGTCCACAAATGCGCGTCGAGCGCATCGGCGCGTTCCTCCGAGGTCGACTGCACCACGACGCGCCAGCCGCGCTCGAGCGATTTCTCGAGAAGCGGCGGCAACACATTCTCCACCGTCATGTTTTGCAGATGGTAGAACAATACTTCAGTCATCTCAGGTCATTTGCGTTCGTAATGGTCGGAGACCAGTCGATCGAGCAGGCGGACGCCGTAGCCGCTTCCCCAGCTCTGGTTGATGTCGGTCTTCGGCGCGCCCATGGCGGTGCCTGCGATGTCGAGATGCGCCCAGGGCGTGCCCTCGACGAAGCGCTGGAGGAACTGCGCTGCGGTGATCGAGCCGCCATGGCGACCGCCGGTGTTCTTCATGTCGGCAAACTGGGAATCGATCAGCTTGTCGTATTCGGGGCCGAGCGGCATTCGCCAGACCTTCTCCCCACTCTCCACGCCGGCCACTAGCAGCCGGTCGGCGAGTTCGTCATTGTTGGAGAACATGCCGGCATGCTCGGTGCCGAGCGCCACCATGATCGCGCCGGTCAGCGTCGCCAGATCCACCATGAATTTCGGCTTCACTTTCTTGGCGACGTACCAGAGCACGTCGGCCAGCACGAGACGGCCTTCCGCGTCGGTATTGATGATCTCGATGGTCTGACCGGACATCGAGGTGACGATGTCGCCCGGCCGCTGTGCGTTGCCATCGGGCATGTTCTCGACGAGGCCGATGGCGCCGACCACGTTGACCTTGGCTTTACGCGCAGCGAGCGCATGCATCAGACCGACGACGCAGGCCGCGCCTCCCATGTCGCCCTTCATGTCCTCCATGCTGCCGGCCGGCTTGATCGAGATGCCGCCGGTGTCGAAACAGACGCCCTTGCCGACGAAAGCGACCGGTGCCTCGCCCTTCCTGGCCCCGTCCCAGCGCATGATCACGGTGCGGCTCGGCCGCGCCGAGCCCTGACCGACACCGAGCAGCGCACCCATGCCGAGCTTCTGCATCGCCTTGACGTCGAGCACCTCGACCTTGACGCCAAGCTTGCGGAGCTGACCGGCGCGGCGCGCGAATTCCTCGGGAAATAGCACGTTCGGCGGCTCGTTGACGAGGTCACGCGCGATGATCACGCCGTCGATGACGTGGCCGGCCGAGGCGAACGCCTTCTTCGCAGCACCGGCATCGCCAACTGCAAGCGAGACGTCGGCGCGCGAGCCGCCCTCCTCGCCCTCCTTCTTCTTCGTCTTGTAGCGGTCGAACTTGTAGGTGCGCAGCCGCAGGCCTGAGGCGATCCCCACCGCCTGCTCGCTCGTCATGGCGCCGCCGGGCAGCTCCGCCATGATGGTCATGGCGCTGGTGCCAGAGGGCAGCTTGCTCGCTGCCACCCCGCCGAACTTGAGGAAATCGTTCGCCTTCAGGCCGGTCGCCTTGCCGGCGCCGATCACGATGAGCCGGGTCGCCTTGACGCCCTCCGGCGCCAGAATGTCCAGCGCGGCCCCGGTTTTACCCTTGAAGGCAGTTGCGGCTGCCGCGCGCTTCACGAGGTCGACGGCGCCACCCAGCGCCTTGGCCGTTGCCGGGCCGACCTTCAGGTCGTCATCGCAGAACACGACCAAGATGCCACGGGGGGCGGCAGACAGCGGGACAAAGCCGACCTTGATGGCATCGGACATGGATAACTCCTCCAAAATATTGGCTTATCGCTGTCAGGCAGGCTCGGCCACGGGCCGGAGCTGAACCGCGATTCACTGGACTTTCGCCACTATGGGCCACCCGCCCGGCAGATGCCAAGCACCGCCGTGGCCGCCAAGCCACAACATGGGAAATATTAACCATATATTGATGGCGCCATGGGGCAGCCATTTTGTTGACGGATCAAAGGGATGGTAGTGAGAGAATAACGTGGCGGAAGAGCTGTTGGCCGACCTTGGGGATCCCCTGATCGGGATTGGTTGGGCAGCCGGAATTCCGGACGGATGTGGGGCTTGGTGGGAATCGTGCGGTAGCGCATGGGGTCGATCGATAGGTATATTTTCCGCACGACGCTGGCGTCGTTTGCGCTGGTCCTGGTTAGCCTCACCGGCGTGATCTGGATTACGCAGGCGTTGCGCGGCATCGATCTGATGACGAGTCAGGGTCAGACCATCCTCACCTTCCTCGGCATCACCAGCCTAGTCATCCCGGCCCTGGTCCTGATCATCTCGCCGATCGCGCTGATGATCGCGATCTCGCACACGCTGAACAAGCTCGCGACCGATTCCGAGATCATCGTGATGAATGCCGCCGGCTTCTCGCCGTTCCGGCTGTTCTATCCGTTCTTCTATGCCACCTGCGTGGTGGCGCTGCTGGTTGCCTTCATCGCGGCCTATCTCGCCCCCGACGGCATGCGGCGGATCAAGCAGTGGGACGCCGAGATCACCGCGGACGTGCTCACCAACATCCTCCAGCCCGGCCGCTTCGCCCAGCTCGACAAGAACCTCACGATCCGGATCCGCGAGCGCCTGCCCGGCGGCATCCTCGCCGGCATCTTCATCGACGACCGCCGCGATCCGAACGAGCGCGTCTCGATCGTGGCCGAGCATGGCGAGGTCGTGAGGAACGACACCGGCTCGTTCCTGGTGCTGGAGACAGGCAATCTCCAGCGATTCGAGGCGGGCAAGCGCGATCCTGCGCTGGTGGCCTTCGGTCGCTACGGCTTCGACATGTCGAAGTTCTCGGGCCAGGGCCGCGACGTCACCCTCGGCATCCGCGAACGCTATCTCTGGGAGCTGTTCTCGCCGTCCGAGGACGATCCCGTCTACAAGCAGATTCCCGGCCAGTTCCGTTCGGCCCTGCATGACAGCATCTTGGCGCCGATCTATCCCTTCGCCTTTGCGGTACTGACCTTCGCCTTCCTGGGGGCGCCTCGCACCACCCGCCAGAGCCGCAATTTCTCGATCAGCTCCTCGATCCTCGCCGTGTTCGGCCTGCGCATGGCCGGATTCGCTTGCTCGGTGATGGCGGTGAAATCTCCGGGCGCGGTGCTGGTCCAATATGCGATGGTCATGAGCGCGATCGGCGTTGGGCTGTGGATGATTGTCGGCGGCCTCGTGGTCGAGCCGCCCCCCGGCCTGATGGAGGCCATCAACAGGTCGAACGCACGGATCGCGCGGCTGTTCGGACGCCCGGCCGCCGCATGAGCATGCTCACCAACACACTCGGGCGCTATTTCGCCGGCCGCTTCGTGGTGGCGGCGCTCGGCGTGTTCGCCAGCATCTTCCTGCTGCTGGTGCTGGTCGACTACATCGAGATGGTGCGCAAGACCTCGGGCCTCGCATCCGCCTCCGCGATCATGGTGGCCGAGACCTCGCTGTTCCGGGTGCCGCAGCTGCTGGAGAAGCTGACGCCGTTCTGCATGCTGATCGGCGCCATGACCTGCTATCTCGCCCTCTCCCGCCGGCTCGAGCTCGTGGTGGCGCGCGCCGCCGGCATCTCAGCATGGCAGTTCATCTCGCCGGCGCTCGGCAGCGCGCTCTTGATCGGGGTGATCGCCACCGTCGCCTACAATCCGATGTCGGCCAATCTGCGCGAGGCGTCCAAGCGCATGGAAGCCGAGCTGTTCGGCTCGGCGCCCGGCGGCGGCATCCAGGACGCCTCCGGCTTCTGGCTCAATCAGGTGACCAGCGACGGCCAGACGATCATCAATGCGGCGCGGAGCGAGCAGCAGGGCATCCGGCTCACGGGGCTCACGCTGTTCCGGTTTGACCCGGACCAGCACTTCAAGGAACGGGTCGAGGCGCGCGAGGCAACGCTCGAGGCCGGCCGTTGGCTGTTCAAGGGCGTCCGCCGCTTCTCGCTGGACGCGCCGCCGATCGAGCAGGCCAGCCTGGAGATTCCGACCACGCTGACCGAGGCGCAGGTCCGCAACAGTTTTTCCACACCCGAGACTGTGTCTTTTTGGCAACTACCGAGCTACATCCGCTCATCCGAAAGCTCGGGCTTCGCGACAGCCGGTTACCGACTCCAGTATCAGAAGCTTCTGGCACAGCCGTTTTTGCTTGCGGCCATGGTGATGCTCGCGGCCTCCGTGTCGTTGCGCTTCTTCCGGATGGGCGGCGTGCAGAAGATGGTTTTGAGTGGCGTGGGCGCAGGCTTTCTGCTCTACGTTCTGTCGAAAGTAACTGAGGATTTGAGCAAGGCTGAGTTGATGCATCCGATCGCTGCGGCGTGGTTGCCCGTTGTGGTGGGCGGCCTCACCGGCTTTTTGGCCTTGCTCTATCAGGAGGACGGATAGTGACTGCCGTCCACCGAGGGCTCGTGTCTCGTTTGACGCGACGCACGTTGGTGCGCGCGAACGGGTGCGGCCGGTCCATTCGCAGGCTCCTGATTGCTGTCGTCGCGGCGTCCTCGCTCGGCGGGTTGATCGGCGTTGCCGCCGTGGCACCGGCCCATGCCCAGAGCTTCACCTACAATCCGCTGCCGCCGCGTCCGAAGCCGCCGAAGGTCGCCAACGACAACCAGATGCTGGTTCAGGCGACCGAGGTCGACTACGACTACAACAATTCGCGCGTCTCCGCGGTCGGTAACGTCCAGCTGTTCTACAACGGCACCAGCGTCGAGGCCGACAGGGTCATCTACGACCAGAAGACCAAGCGGCTGCATGCCGAAGGCAACATCCGTATGACGGATGCCGACGGCAAGATCACCTATGCCGAGATCCTGGATCTCTCCGACGATTACCGCGACGGGTTCGTCGATTCGCTGCGCGTGGACACGGCCGACGAGACCCGCATGGCCGCGAGCCGCGCCGACCGATCCAGCGGCAACTACACGGTGTTCGAGAACGGCGTCTACACGGCCTGCGCGCCGTGCAAGGACGATCCGAAGAAGCCGCCACTGTGGCAGGTCAAGGGTGCGCGCATCATCCACGACCAGCAGGAGAAGATGCTGTATTTCGAGACCGCACAGCTCGAATTCTTCGGCGTGCCGCTCGCCTACATGCCCTATTTCTCGACGCCCGACCCGACCGTGAAGCGGAAGAGCGGCTTCCTGATGCCGGGTTATATTTCCGGCACGGACAACACAGGCTATGGGGTCGAGGTTCCCTATTATTGGGCGATCGCGCCCGACATGGACGCAACCTTCACCCCGCGCTTCCTGTCGCGGCAAGGCGTGCTGCTGCAGGGCGAATTCCGCCAGCGCCTGATCGACGGCGCCTACCAGATCCGCGCGTACGGCATCAACCAGCTCGATCCCGGAGCGTATGCCGGGCAGCCCGGCGACCGCGAGTTCCGCGGCGCCATCGACACCAAGGGTCAGTTCGCATTGAACGACAAATGGGTCTGGGGCTGGGACGGCGTCCTGATGTCCGACTATTATTTCTTCTCGGACTACCGGCTCTATCAATACCGCGATCCGCTCGGCTCGTTCCTGCTTCTGCCGACGGAAGCGCTGTCGCAGCTCTATTTGACCGGCGTCGGCAACCGCAGCTTCTTCGATGCGCGAACGATGTACTGGCTGAGCTATTCAGGTAACCAGAGCCAGGTGCCGATCGTCTATCCGGTGATCGACTACTCCAACGTGCTCAACTATCCCGTGTTCGGCGGCGAGTTCAGCTACAAGACCAATTTCGTGAACCTGTCGCGTGACACGGCGGTGTTCGATCCGATCACGACGGTCGCCAACACCAGCAGCCTGTGTACCACGGCGTCGGCCGATCCGCTGGCCCGTACGCCCTCGCAGTGCCTGCTGCGCGGCTTCCCCGGCACTTACACCCGCCTCACGGCGGAGGCGCAGTGGCGCAAGTCCTTCACCGATCCGCTCGGCCAGATATGGACTCCGTTCGCCAGCCTGCGCGCCGACGCGATCAACTCCTCGGTCTCCAACCAGCCCGGCGTGTCGAATTACCTGCCCGTCGGCGACACCCAGGCGTTCCGCCTGATGCCGACCGTGGGCCTGGAGTACCGCTATCCCTTCATCAACATTCAGCCCTGGGGCTCGACCACCATCGAGCCGATCGCGCAGATCATCATCCGCCCGAACGAGACCTACGCCGGCAAGCTGCCGAACGAGGACGCCCAGAGCATGGTGTTCGACACCTCGAATCTGTTCAGCGTGGACAAGTTCTCCGGCTACGACCGCGTCGAGGGCGGCGGCCGCGCCAATGTCGGCGTGCAATCCACCACGCAGTTCGACCAGGGCGGCGCCGTCAAGGTGCTGTTCGGCCAGTCCTATCAGCTGTTCGGCCTGAACTCCTACGCGGTCCAGGACAGCATCAATACCGGCCTGGATTCCGGCCTCGACAAGCCACGGTCCGATTACGTCGCGAGCGCCAGCTATTCGCCCAACAGCACCTACACGTTCAGCGTCCGCTCCCGCATGGACGAGCAGACCTGGAACGTGCAGCGCTTCGAGGCGGAAGGTCGCGCCAACTTCAATCGCTGGTCGGTCAGCATGATGTACGGCAATTACGCGGCGCAGCCGGAACTCGGCTATCTGACCCGCCGCGAGGGCATCCTGACCACAGGCTCGCTGAAGATCGCGACCAACTGGGTGGTGTCGGGCTCGGCGCGCTGGGACCTCGAGGCCAACAAGATCAACCAGTATGTGGTCGGGGCCGGCTATGTCGACGATTGCTTCGTGCTGGCGGCGAACTATGTAACTTCGTATAGCTATTCCGCGGGCACCGCACCGCCCGTGCTGAGCCACGCGTTCATGTTGCAAATCGGCCTGCGCACGCTGGCGAATTCGTCGACGACCAGCGGTTCCTCCGGCCTCCAGTGAACGGTTTGAAGTGCCGGCCGCGTTTGCCACATCACGACGCGGTTGACCTGCGAGCGACATCATGACGACTCCATTACCTGTCTTCCGCCTCCTTCTCGCCATCGGTGCCGGCCTGATGCTGACCGCTCTGCCCTCGCCGTCGCGCGCGCAGAACATCGTCGTCATGGTCAATGGCGACCCGATCACCGATTTCGACATCGAGCAGCGCTCCAAGCTCGACCATCTGACAACGCAGAAGACCCCGAGCCGCCAGGAGGTCATCAACGAGTTGATCGACGACAGGGTGAAGCTCAAGGAAGGCAAGAAGTACGGGGTCGACCCCGGCGTCTCCGACATCAACCAGTCCTATGAAGGCATGGCGCAGCGCATGCGCATCACGCCGGATCAGCTCACCAAGTCTCTCGAATCCAAGGGCGTCCGACCCGAGACGCTGAAGGGCCGCATGAAGGCCGAGATGGTCTGGACCAGCCTGGTGCGCGGCCGTTACAAGGAGCGTCTCCAGGTCGGCGAGCGCGACGTCGCGCAGGCCGTGCAGGCCCAGACCGGCGAGAAGCTCCAGGTCGAGGGCACCGAATACAAGATGCAGCCGATCGTGCTGATCGTGCCGCGCGGCTCGTCCCCAGCGTTCCTGGAAACGCGGAAGAAGGAAGCCGAGACCTATCGCGCGCGCGTCGGGAGCTGCGAGGAGGCCAATTCGCTGTTCCGCTCGACGCCGAACGCCACCATCCGCGACACCATCACCAAGACCACCGCGGAGCTGCCCGAGCCGCTGCGAAAGGTGCTCGACGACACCCCGATCGGCCACCTGACCGCACCCGAGGTAACCAAGGCGGGTATCGAGATGGTGGTGCTGTGCTCGCGCAAGCCGACCATGATCGACACGCCGAAGAAGCGCGAGGTTCGCGAGAAGATGTATCAGGAGAAGTACGAGAAGACCCAGAAGGCCTATCTCGACGAACTCCGCAAGGCGGCGATGATCGAATACCGCAACCGCTGATGGCCAAGCCCCTCCTAGAGCCTTCCGCCAAGTCCGCAGCCGAGTCCGCAGCCAAGCCCCTTGCCCTGACCCTGGGAGAGCCCGCCGGCATCGGCCCCGACATCACGATCGCGGCCTGGCTGAGGCGTCGTGAGCTGAACCTGCCAGCCTTCTACCTGCTTGGCGACGAGGCGCTGATCGCGCGGCGCGCCAAAGCGCTCGGCGCCGACATCAGGATCGCCGCGGTGAGCGCCGGTGAGGCCGTTTCCGCCTTCACCGATGCCCTGCCCGTGGTGGCGACCGGCGAGCGCGCGACCGCCGAGCCCGGCAAGCCCGACGCATCCAGCGCGCCGGCTGCGCTCGCCTCGATCCGTCAGGCGGTCATTGACGTGCGCGCGGGCCGCGCCGGCGCCGTCGTCACCAACCCGATCGCCAAGAGCGTGCTCTACCGCGCCGGCTTCCGTCATCCCGGCCACACCGAATTCCTCGCCGAGCTTGCCGCAGAGAACGGCCGCGTGCCGCAGCCGGTGATGATGCTGTGGTCGCCACAGCTCGCCGTGGTGCCCGTGACCATCCACGTCTCGATGCGCGATGCGCTGGCCCAGCTCACCAGCGCCCTGATCGTTTCGACCGTACGCATCGTCGCCACCGAACTGAAGTCCCGCTTCGGCATCGCAAAGCCGCGCATCGCGATCTCCGGCCTCAATCCGCATGCCGGCGAAGACGGATCGCTCGGCCACGAGGAACAGACCGTCATCGCACCGGCGCTGAAAGTGCTGCGCGACGACGGCATCGAAGCCAGAGGCCCGCTGCCCGCCGACACCATGTTCCACGAGGCAGCGCGACAGACCTACGACTGCGCGGTCTGCATGTATCACGACCAGGCGCTGATCCCGATCAAGACGGTCGCCTTCGACGATGCCGTCAACGTCACCCTCGGGCTGCCCTTCATCCGCACCTCGCCCGATCACGGCACCGCCTTCGACATCGCCGGGACGGCCAGGGCCAATCCGGCGAGCCTGATCGCGGCGCTCAAGCTTGCGAGCCGCATGGCCGCTTCCCAAAGCTGATGGGCGCGATCGACGACCTCCCGCCGCTGCGCGAGGTCATTCGCCAGCATGCGCTGTCGGCCAGGAAATCGCTCGGCCAGAACTTCTTGCTCGACCTCAATCTGACCGCACGCATCGCGCGTGCGGCCGCGCCGCTGGACGAGGCGACGATCGTCGAGATCGGCCCCGGCCCGGGCGGGCTGACGCGGGCGCTGCTCGCGCTCGGCGCCCGCCGCGTCATCGCCATCGAGCATGATGAGCGCGCGATCCCCGCCTTGCAGGATATTTCGGCGCGCTATCCCGGCCGGCTCGAGATAGTGCATGGCGACGCCATGACCTTCGATCCGCGCCCGCTGCTCTCGGGCGAACGCGCAAAGATCGTCGCCAACCTGCCCTACAACATCGCGACCCAGCTTCTCATCAACTGGCTCACCATCGAGCCCTGGCCGCCCTGGTACGAGATGATGGTCCTGATGTTCCAGCGCGAGGTCGGCGAGCGCATCGTGGCGCGCGAGGACGAGGAGGCCTATGGCCGGCTCGGCGTGCTCGCCAACTGGCGCTGCGAGACCAGGATCCTGTTCGACATTGCGCCGTCCGCCTTCGTGCCGCCGCCGAAGGTCACCTCCTCCGTCGTGCGCCTCGTGCCGCGCTCGGAGCCGTTGCCCTGCGATCGCAGGCTGCTCGAGCAGGTCGCCGCCGCCGCGTTCGGCCAGCGCCGCAAGATGCTGCGGCAAAGCCTGAAGTCGCTGGGCGTCGATCCCGCACGGCTGGCGAGCGCCGCCGGCGTCGACGCGACGCGGCGCGCCGAGACCATTCCGATTCCGGGCTTTGTTGCCATGGCGCGCGAATTGGCCGATATACGCAGCGAAGCAGCATGATCCGGACCCGAAGGGCCGCGTTGGCACAAAGTGCGAAGCGGTTTTTCGAAACAGATCATGCTCAAACAATGAACTAATTTCGGAGGAAGGAATATGGCGTTGATGCGTCGGCAATCCCTGGTCAAGTTCGATGCGCCGCTGTGCGAGACCATCGTGGACACGCCCAAACCGCAAGGCCGCGAGGTGCTGGTGCGCATCGAGCGCTGCGGCCTCTGCCATTCCGACCTGCACATCCAGGACGGTTATGCCGATCTCGGCGGCGGCAAGAAGCTCGACACCACGCGCGGCATGACGCTGCCCTTCACGCTCGGCCACGAGATCGCCGGCGTCGTCGAGGAAGTCGGCCCGGACGTCGCGGCCAGCCTCGTCGGCGCCAAGAAGGCCGTCTTCCCGTGGATCGGCTGCGGCCAGTGCCGCGATTGCCAGAACGGCGACGAGAACCTCTGCGTCAAGCAGCGCTTCCTCGGCGTCTCCATCGACGGCGGCTTCGCCACCCACGTGCTTGTGCCCGACGCGAAATATCTGCTCGACTACGATCCCCTTCCCGTCAACCAGGCCGCGACCCTGATGTGCTCCGGCGTCACCGCCTACGGCGCGCTCAAGCGCCTGGTCGACCGTCCGCGCCAGCGCAACCTCTTGCTGATCGGCCTCGGCGGCGTCGGCATGATGGGCCTGTCGTTCGCGCAGGCGATGTTCAAGCAGCCGATCACGGTCGCCGACCTCTCACCGGCCGCGCGCGACACCGCGCTGAAGAACGGCGCGGCCGTCGCCTACGACCCGGCCGAGCCTGACGTCATCAAGCGCATCCTCAAGGAGACCGAGGGCGGCTTCGACGAGATCGTGGATTTCGCCGGCAACGAGAAGTCGATGGCGTTCGCGGTTGCGGTCGCCGCGCGCGGCGGCAAGATCGTGGTCTCCGGCCTGATGGGCGGCCAGTTCACGCTGCCGATGGTGCAATGGGTCTACAAGCGCATGACCATCGAAGGTTTCATGGTCGGCACGCTCAGCGAGGCTCACGAGCTGATGGCGCTGGCACGCGCCGGCAAGATCAAGCCGACTCCGATGCGCGAAGAGCCGATGGGCGACGTGCAGAAATGGATCGACGAATTGCGTGCCGGCAAGGTCGTCGGCCGCATCGTGCTGAAGAACTGACTCACTCCGCGGCGGGCCTGACGGAAGTCTCGCCCGCCGCACGGAACGCCTTCGGCCCGGCCGCGTTGGCAGCCATGTCCATTCGCTGCACCGTCGAGAGCGCGTTCTTCATTGCCTGGAGTTGCCTGGAGACGAGCGGCGAGCTCGGTCCGCCGGACGAGAGTGCAAACTTCCTGCTCGACGCCATCGAAGCGCAGCTCAGGACCGGTGAACGCCGGCAGTTGATGCTGGCGAACAAGGCGATCGATGCCTACCGCGCGCACGCCGCGCTGAGCCGATCTTCGCGTGACTGCGAAGCGCACTTCGGATGAATGATCATCGCCATCCCTCGGACACGCCCGGCTCGGGCAACCGTAGAGGGCTAATGCCCTCCGTCTCATGCGCGCGGCGGCGACTGCCGCTTCAGGTGCAGATAGACAGGACTAAAATCCCCGAGCCGCTGCAATTCACGCCATTTCAGCACGATCAGCTCGCCCTCGCGCAGGTCCATGGCTCCACTCCGCCTGAGGTCGGCGAGCGTCCGGTTCACCGTCGCGATCGCCATGCCCAGCGTCTCGCCGAGCTGGGCCAGGCTGATCGGCACGCGGCAGCGATTGCCGCGCACCAGCTGCGCGGCGCGGGAGCGGTAGAACAGCTCGCAGAACAGGTGCGCCATGCGCGCCTGCATCGGCCGCGCGCTGTTGTTGGTGATGGCCTCGCGAAAGATCGCGGCATCGAGCAGCGTCTCGCGCCAGACCGCCAGCCCGAATGTCGGCCGCCGCCGGAACGCGATGAACAATTCGCGATGCGGGATGAAAGCGACTGAAGCCGGACCCAGCGCGCAGAGCCCATGATCCATCTGGTCGATGAACAGGCCCTGGGAGTCCGGCAGATCGCCGGAGAGATGGAACGCGAGATACTGCCGGCCCCCGCTCCCAAGCAGATGGTAGCGTGCGACCATGCCGGAAACGACCAGCGCCGAATGTTCGGGCTCATCGCCCTGACGGATGAAATCCTCGTTGGGCGCGAAATCACGCTGCGTGAAGGTGAGCGCCCGGATTTCGGCAATATCCTCCCTGCCAGAGCGGTATGCTCGGAGAGGTTCCGGATCAGCACGTCGTGAGCTTCTTCCATGGGGCCGCCAAAAATCCCGCCGGTTCTATCAAATGATACGTCTGGCCTGGGTTCAGCGGACTAGAACGCTGGTCGGCAGCATGGGTTGCTAACCGGCTTGCGACGCATCGGATCGCAGCCACACATTTCATGATTTCGGACCGAGCCGACCTTCTCATGCCCTACGACCATCCTGGAGCGCATCCGCGGCCTGTTCGCATCTGACACGGGCGGGCACCTCGACAGCATCAGCGACGCCCTCCTCGAGGGAACGTTGCAGGAGCCGTCCCGCCCGATGTCGGATCAGGAGCTGGCCCGTGCCATTCGCGAGTTCCGCTCCGTGTCGGGCTCGGACCGGACCATCGCAAGACTCTCGCGGCGCCTGCTCGAAGCGTCCAAACGGGACGTCTGAAGCGCGCCACTCGTCTCATGCCGCATCCGAAATTCATCGCACGTCTCCAGGCGATCGAAGGTCTGTCCGAGGACGAACGCCGGCAGATCGCAGGCTTGCCGTCCACGCTGCGCCAGGTCGCGGATGGCGAGGTCGTGCTGCACCAGGTGAGGCCGCTTCACGCTGTGTCTTCGTCGTCAGCGGCTTCCTCTACCAGGCCCGCATCGTCGGCGATCGCAGCCAGATCCTCGCCTTCCACGTTCCCGGCGACATGCCGTGCCTGCACACCCTGCTGGTCTCGCCGATGGAAGCGGACCTCGTCGGGCTCGGCCCGACCATCGTCGGCACCGTCGCGCACAGCCAGCTCCGCCAGCTCCTCGACGGCTCGATCCACCTGACCCGCGCCTTCTGACGCGAGACGCTGATCGACGCGGCGATCTCGCGGCAATGGATCGCGCACCTCGGCGCACAGGCTGCGCTGCCCAAGCTCGCGCATCTCCTCTGCGAGCTCTCAGCAAGGCTGGAGATCGTCGGCCTCGTCAAGGACGGCAGTTTCCAGATGCCGATGACGCAGCGGCACGTTGCGGACGCCTGCGAGCTCTCGATCGTCCACGTCAATCGCACCATCCAGGAGCTGAGGCATCGTGGATTGATCGCATGCGAGGGCAGCGAGATCGAGCTGCTGCAGCCTGAGGAGCTGCGCAGGCTGGCGGATTTCAGGCCCGACTATCTGAGCTGAGCGCGGCGGCATACGATGCGGCTAGCTCGTGCGTCGAATTTCCTCCCGCTGGGTCTCGACCTCCTCGGCGTCCTCGTCATCCACCTTCATCAGCTGGTCGCGGCCAGCGGCCTTGAGCAGTTCGTCGAGCTTGGCGTGAATCGCCTGCGTATCGCGGTGCTCGGCACGCTGGATCACAAGCGTCATGCCCCATGTCGCCAGCGTCGCGAACGAGTGCCATTCGAGCCCGTTGCCCAGCGTGATCCAGGCGATGCCATAGGCCAGGAAAACGGCAAACGCGGCCGGGCGCGAGGTGGCGACGCCGATCTCGGTGAGCCAGCCTTTTGACTTCGGAAGAGACATGTGCGGCAACTCGCTTGGAGCGCCGGCGTTCCCGGGGATGCGTCGAGCACGCGCGCATCCAATCCTTCACGATCGCGGCGGCCGCGTCCGCCAGTGTTGGACCAGCGCGCCGCCGGATCCGAGGACAGGGTCTGTCTTCGGCTTGCGGACCCTGGCGATGCGCCTGGCGGCGTCAGGACGCTCCCGGGTGTCGGTGCACTCGTCGTACGTGCCGTCCCGCGGGTACGCTCCGACGACAAGAAAGTCCTGGCTGGACTCGATCAGCCGGTGTCCCGTGCCCGCGGCAGGATCAGAACGTCACCGGCTTTCACATTCAGGATGCGGCCCCTGATGCCGCCGCATTCGATCCAGGCCGTGCCGCGCGCCACGCCCATCACTTCATGGATCTGCGAATGATAGTGGACAAAGTCGTACACGGTGTCGCGCCACGACCGGCCCCAGCCGTTCGTGTCGAACAGCGTGTCAATGACGACTTCCGGCGGAAAACGCCGGCCCTTCAGCTTCACTGCCCCGCGATAGAGCAGCACCGGAACTCTCGGATTGTTCGGCACGATGCCATCGTCACGAAAATGGATGGCTGTCGGTTTCCGGGCCCGAACCAGCGCCCGCAGCGTCGCCCCATCGGGACGCTCCTCCACGAGCTTCCTGGCAAAATTCTTGATCTGATCCTTGACCGGCATGCTTTCTGCCTTTGCGCAGGACTATCTCGATTACGTCCGCACTCCCGCCAATGGTTATTTCTCCCGGTCGCTCGACATCGACAAAGGCAAGTTTTCGTTCAAACCTCCCGGGCCTGATTAGGCCTAAGTTCAACGGTGTTCGGCGCTGACTTTGGGGAGGGCGCATTTTCCCGACTCGCCCAGAGCGCCTAAGGAGCGCGGCACGATCAGGCGGCGCCAGCCGCCTCGTGAATTAGTGCCTGCCGCCGCGCAGATAGGTGCTAGGTGCCAGTCGTGATGTCATCACGCGTAGCCACAGCGTTCGACGGCGCGCTCAAAAAAACACTCCGAGCGCGGGCAAATGTGAATTATATCACTATTACCTTTCTCCTTTTGGCCTACGGTTCAACGTGTGATTGAGCAATTGGAGTAGTATCTTAGGCCGCGTTGGAGGCTGCAATGGGCATTGTACTGTCTTCCAGTTATTGGGTCGTTCCTGCTCTGCTGCTCCTGGTCGTCGCCTGGAATAAGTTCAACAGCCCGCCGACGAATCGCTCGGGAACAACTTTCGCGCTGTTCTCCTTCGGAGCCACATTCTATTACGCATTGATACTAGCACTTTGGCTCTTGGTCTCAGTGAGTGGCATTGGTTTCGGCAGGCTTGTATCGCTCGCAAATTCAGCGTCGCAAGCGCAACTTGTCGAGTACGCTCCCATTTTCGCAGCGCTCATCATTGTTGTTGCGTCGCAATTTCCCCGAGTGGACCGAATTGATACCACGGCGCGAACGTTCTGCTTTAGCCTCGCAGCTATTCCGCGCGAAGCCGATCGGCTATCAGTCGAACTAGCAAATACCGACTTTGAGCCACCGACGGAGCAGCTTCGCCGACAAGTCACAAAGTTTATTTCTGAGAACATCAATTCTAAGGCCGTGAATTTTAACAGAGACGGCACGCTTTCCGCCCGCTTCACGAGGGCTGTAGTTTTGCATCGACTTTTTATTCGGCCAAAGGACGATCTTACCCCACTGGCATTTTCCACGAGCGCCCACGGCAAATCCGCCTATTCTGCAATCATGAACGTCCACGAGACGATAGCGCATCGCGCAAATGCTCGGTACGAAGAGATGATACGTGAGGGCCTCGCCTATTTCACTTCTCCCCATCCAGCGAAGGAACTCGAAGAGGCTCTCAGCAAGACCACTACGGAATTATCGAACCTCGTTTGCAGCCTAATCGCGCGCTATGTCCTCTATTGCGACGTGACTCGGGGGGCTCGACGGCAGCGACTCTCGAGCATGGGTTTTGACGCCACGCACCCTACACCGACCTTTGGTCCGGACCAATGGGCTGCAACAATAGTCGCTGTGGTAATACTGAGCATCGTTACGATGGTTTTGATGCCCGGATCCAAGCATCTTGGAGCCCCTAAGATTCTGACAATTGCGATCACCTATGCGGTCTCGATCGGATTTGCCGTCATGGCCGCTGTCGTTGTTGCGCAACGCTTCATAGAACATCACGAAGGAGAAAAACCAGCATATCCACCATTCGGCGAGTTGTTGGTCGCAGCCCTCATCGTCATTGGACTGTCGATCGCTGTAAGAATCACAATTCCACTCGTCCCCGCTTTTATCGAAGGTAACAGTACTGGAGCAGCACTGCAGGACGTCGTTAGTCAGTTTCGGGAAAGGCTACCAGGGATCATTACCCCATTCATGTGTACGATCTCCCTCGGCCTCCTTTGCTCCTATGTTGACCTTTGGGGCGGAACCTCAGTTCGAGTTGCGATGGTTGGTGCAATTGGAAATGGGCTCGCATTTTCGGTGGCAGGCTTTCTTGTAGGAACGATGCTTGACCCCAGCGTGCTGGCTCAGTTCTTCGACCTGCATCCAGATCAAGCAAGGCTCATTATCATCGCCAACACCGGAATAACCGGGGCGGTGATCGGCGTCATGGTGCTCACGGCGTTCAGAAAGTCGGAGTATGCGCGCAAAAAGGATGACGCAGCGCATGCCCTTTTGGAAACGTCATTACCAGTGGGGGGACTTGAACCTCCTGTCCCATCGTCATCCCATAGCGCTGCCAAACATCTCGGCGCATACTCACGCGTGAATGTGGAGGAGTTGGAGGGAAGTTATGTCTGCTTCCGTCCAGGCTTCACTGTGGCCAACCTCATTACCGCGTACCTTGTCATCATTCGCTGGGACGAAGCCGAGTCTTGCCTTATGTTCGAGGAGCAAGGCCGTGCTGACGCTTCGCACACGCAAAAGGGGCGTATCTATATCCCTGATGGCTCTCCGTTCATCAACCTCATGACAATTGAAAAAGGCGCGGTACGCCTGATAACGGTATCCCGTCCAAACGAACAAGAACCTGCTCGTGGCCTCGTTATGACGTTATCGAATCCGCGTGGGATGCATTTCACGCCGGCGAATGCTCCAATTGTGCTAAGACGTGTCGCGGGCGAGATACCTCGACTTGGCTTTCTCCGGCCGGACTCACCTGACTATGAATCCTACCGTCGAGAACTCGAAACGGTGATCCCCGCCTTCGGTTTGTTGAGCATGGTTCCACGACCAGTCGCCGAGCCCGAGCTGGGTTCTTCTAGATCGGCGGAAGACGTTCACCTGTCCATCGTGAGGTGATCGGGCGTGGCGGCGACGTCATCACGTTCACGCAGACTGAGATCAAAGCGTCCAGCCTCGTCAGCAACGAGCTAAGATCACGCCTGAGCTTTGGCGAAAGGCCAGCATTGTTTGAGTTCCTCGACGCGACGCGCAAGGGGGCCTTTCCCGCGGCCGACGCAAATCGGCCGCGTGTCGATCCGGCTTTTGAAGGCACGAGGTTTGCTAGCCGAAATTCACTAGACTAGGCCGCTGCGCCAGTCCCCCAGGCGTTCTATATGTTCGCTCCTGAGCGCACCTCGCGGAGATAAAGAGCTTTGGAGCGGCGATACCGGCAATCTCCGGAAATCCCGGAGGCTGAAGACCAAGTTTTCAACGCCCGAACATCCGTTGTGTGCACTTTGGAACCGTCGGTTCCGCCGCGGAAACGTAGTTTCCCGCGGGCGCCGATTCCCGGCCCGCCCAAGCAACAGCCATGACGAAGAGGACGGCAACGCCACGTTCGTGCGGGATCTCAAAATGACGCACTTATGAAGCTTGCGATGATGACAGCGCTTACAGAACGCTTCCCATCGTGGACCAGAAGATCGCACGATCAAGCGCGGCGAGGCGCCTTGAGATGGCATCTCGCCTGGTCCTGATCAGAGATCCGGTTCAGATAGAATCTCAGATGCTATGGATCTTGCCGGTCGTCCATTCGCTCCGACCAACAGACCGCCGGCATGGGTTCATATTCTCAAGCCCCGAGTTTCCTAGCGGCAGGGACCTTCCATGTGCCGTTGATGATGGAAGGATTCGTTTCCCTTGGCCAATACATGCGCAGCATGAGTATGAAATCCCCCTCGGGCGCCGGCAGCCAATTTGATTCCTTGTCTTTACCCGGAGAGTCCTTCTGGATGTAGAGCTCAGTCGAGCCATCCGCGTTCTTCTTCAGGTCTTCGCGAGCGCTGATCGAGTATCGGTTAATCGGATTCTTCACGAAGAAATAGCCGCTGTCGTACATTGTCAGCGACCAGAATCCCTCGGTGGGAGGCAGCTGCCCCTTGGGAAACCGCATGATGTACTTGTTGGCGCCATTGTATTTGCGGCCGTCTGCATCCTTTTGCGAAGTCGGGTAGACCGCATCCTGCGGACGGTTCGCGCCAAGCCCAATCGCAGTCACTAGCGCGCGCATCAGATAGTCGGTGCCGTAGATCCCGGTTTTCGTCGTGAACGCGAAGCCGTTTTCGTCCGTGATCGCCTTGTTCACCTTGAACTGAAGCATGATCCTGTCGAACGACACCTCCGGGACGCGCCTCAGGAAATCCGCCTTCAGCTTGCCCGCGTCGAAATCCTGTCCGGGGACGATGCCGATGCGGGCAAATTTGGCAAGCTGGGGTGCGTCCGCGGCGCTCGGCGGGTTGGTCTTCATTAACTCGCACAGCAGCTTGAAGTACGACGCCGCGTCCATACGGTTGACTTGATCGCGCACCGCCGTCTTCATGTCGATCGACGCATCGACCTTTCCCGGCGGCGGCGTGTACGGCTTGCCATAGGCGCTGAGCGGGACGAGTTTGCACTCATCCTGTAGCTTGTGCACGGCGGCGTAGTCCTCCGCCGTGCCGGTGCAGTAGATGCGACCGAGCAGCCACACAATGCTCGTAGGCGATTTGTATTCCTTCACGCCGGCCGGCAGCGTGCCTTTCCATCCTGGGCCGGTGATCGCGTAGGTCTGCGCACCAGTGCCGGTGGTGCGCTTGCCGGGGACCTGAAATACCGTCGTCCAGCCGTCGAGCATCGGCATCAGGAAGTAGCGCCCCTTCATGTCGGGAATGCTGAGAACCCAGGGCTCTTTCCCAACATCGAAGAAGGAAGTCGTATACAACGTGTCGGCGTTCGGCGCAGTGACATCCCGAAACGAAGCGTCAGGATATTGGCGCAGCTTGATGATGTGGCCCATCGGCCCCCGCGTGCCCACAGGCTCGGCGACGTTGGTGATGATACGGCGCGTCATCTCCATCGTTACCAGAGGATAGCCAAAGATGTAGGCATCGCTCGCGAGCCAGAAATCCTCCATGCCTTCCCCGACGCCAAGAAACGAGTCCTGGGCGAGTGCCGATCGTGCGGAGGCCACTCCTGCGAACAGGCCCATTCCGCCAAATGCCAGGGATCGACGGGTGATGGTCATCGTTGTCTCCTTCCTGTTGTGAGACGAATGACGGATAATTTTGCGGCTCTCTTCTCTAGGAGAAGCCGTTCAGAGCGTTTGTGGCAATTCGGCTGCGGCGCCGACAATCGTCATCAATAGCAAGGCGGATAAGGGTAGTATCCGCACCGGGGGGCGTAATAAGGATACGCCGCAGCGCCGGCCACAGCGGCCGCTCCTGCGAAGGCACCGCCGCGGTAGAACGCTCCGCGCCAGGCCGTACGGCGGGCGACGCCGGCAAAGGACAGCGGCGTGAATGGCCGGCCAATAATGTCGATAAAGACGGAAGCGGGTCCATCCGCTCCAGCGAGATCGCCTTCGAGTACGTCGACATCGAAAGTCAGCTTGTCGCCCTCAAGCTTTGGAGATTTCAGTACGACAACGGCATCGACCACCGATGATCCATCCTTCTTGAATCCAGATACGGTGGCATTCGGGGGATCCTTCGCGAAATTGTCGCTGCCGTTACCCCAATCTTCGACAATTCGTGACGTAAGATCGTGCCCGGCAGCGCGAACAGGCCGATCGGAAAACACGATCGCATTCGGTGAAACTCCCGTCAGCACCAATTCACCCTCCTTCAAACTCGCGCCGCGCGAGTTGAGAACAAAGAGCGACGGGACCACTTCTGGCTTCGCCTGACCTATGGATTTCTCGAGCGGAATGTGCGGCTTGTTCTTAGCCGGAGATTGAGCAAGAAGTTTCTGCGGGAGAGCCACGAAACCAGCGGCACAGACCGCGATCAGGGCAAAGCGAACCATCATGATGGTCTTCTCCTTTGCAGGCTGGCCGCTCTTCTGCGATTAGCCACTGAGCAATTCAGGTATCCGCTCGAGCGATGCTTGCGTAGATGGAAGGGACTTTCCTGGCGAAATTCCAGTTACACTTTTCAACTCCGGCAGCGCCGCCTTGCAAATTAATGGGTGGGGCGCCTCTCCCGCGTCCACGACGCTTTCGGCGCCGCAGGGCTCTCCGCATTTCGCGCCAACTCAGATCGCGCGTCTTGCCATTTCGCGCCAATCGTCAGGGCTGTTCAAAGGCTAATTGGGTGAGAACGGTCGGCGAGGATGCAACCGGTAGTGCTTGCGGCCAAGTTGCTGCCGCCGATAGACGACAGGTTGAATTTCATCAAACGCGAAAAGGAGCGGCTAAAGCTGCTCGCGTTGGTACAACCGAGGAATTTCGCGATATCTGACAAGCTCTTACTCGAATCGGCGAGCAAGCGGCACGCGATCTTCAAGCGGACCTCGGCTAGCATTTTACTGTGGCTAGTGCCTATGCGTTCGAGATGACGCTGCAATGTGCGCCCACTGATTTTAAGCGCATGGGCTGTACTATCGAGGCTTGCGTCACCGTGTCGCAGTGACGCAACAATGGCAGCGCGGACTGCCCTGGACGAAGGCAAGCGGACGGCTCTCATCGGTTGGCGTGAGGCGCGAAGCCCATGCTCCCTCAATGGAAACTCGCATGCGGAGACTACGGGCAATTGCAAGGCGCATCTGGCCATCAGACGCCAAAATTCTTTCGTCAATGGAAGTGGTCGACACCCGAAGTCTCTTTGGAAGGATCCGCGGCAAACAAAAAACCAAGAAAGAACCGCGTCCGACTGATAATTTGAGCGCGACAACAGCCGGACGACCATGTTGTTGCCGCTGCCACTTAGCGAACTCGTTTTAGGACTCTCAAGTCTGGTCGAGGTGCAGCAATGCCGACGATCCATTTGACACGCTGTCAGCACCTTAGTCCTTTCGCGGACATTCTGAATGGTCTTGGCGCGCCAACCGTTTCGCTGCTGGAAAGGTTTCGGCTACCCGCTTCATTGGAGGAAAAATCAGATTACTACATCCCGATTCTTCCTGCGATAGAATTTGCCCAGTTTGCCAGTAGCTCGCAGGGCATCGAGGATTTCGGATTCCACGCCGCCAGGACACTACATTTCGGCCACCTTAGCAAAAGGACCCGGCATCTGATCGGTCATTCTCCGACATTGCTTGTCGCGCTACAACAAGCCTGCAAATGGGCATCGCTCGAAGACTCGAATTTGAGCAATTGGCTCGAGCATCACGACGATCATGTGCGCTATTGCAGCAGGCTTGACGGAACCAAGGGACTTCAGCATCTCGAACATTCACAGTGGCTTCAAATCGCTTTTCCGATTTTCATCATCCGCCAATTCGCCGGATCGGACTGGGCTCCCGCAACTATCGCGTTTGAAGCCCGATACACGCCAAGTCGAGCTTGTCAGTCTTTCTGGACAAAATCGCATTTCCTGTCCGGTCAAGAAGCATCGTGGATCGACGTGCCTGTTTCGCTCTTGGGGCTACCCAACAGGACGAACGAAACTCCTCCTGATCTGAAGAGCGCCCCCGTCGAACATCCGAGCTTTGGCTTCATCCAAACACTGAAGCTGATGCTTCCGTCCTACCTGGACGAGCGACCTCCGGTGCTCGCTGAAATCGCGGAAATGGCAGGAGTCAGCGCGCGTAGCCTTCAACGCGAGTTCTCCCGCGCCGGCATCACGTATTCGGGGCTGCTGGACGCGGTCAGGTTTGACAACGCCAGGAAGCTCTTACGAGATACGGATTCCAAGATCATTGAGGTTGCGTTCGCTTCTGGCTACGCAGATCCTGCCCACTTTACCCGCGCCTTCCGCAGGGTTGCCGGCGTCACGCCTGGGCAATTTCGCGAACAGTGGAGACCTCGGTAACCTTCCCAGGAAGCCGTCCTGCCCAAGTTCAAGGTGTGCTTCGGTCACAAGCGGCGGTCGAGGCGAGCACGGCCCCACGTCCGGGTTACCGCCGATAGCCGACGTCGCACGCCGGTGTCGTTCAGGTCCCGCACAAATGAACTATCGACACCTCAGATCAAAAGCAGAAGCGCGCACTGAGCCGGCGGGCGCCGAGGTCCGCCTTGGACACTTGCTGGCAGCGCAGCAGCAGGACGACGCCCGCGACCCGTCGGGCAAAACACCCCCGTCAACCCCTCGTCGCACAAATATTTTACTTTTCCGAATTTCGGATTTGTGACATACACCCGTCATCCCGGCCCTCGCCAGAGGGGCGCTTCGCGATCGTCACGAGATGCGGGCCGGGTGGCGGTGGACGCGGCAGCGCCGGCGCGGATTGCGTAGTGACAGGGCGGGCAACCGTGAGTCCTCACGCGACGCGGTACGACACGGCGCTGTAACAGCGGTCTCGTTGACGTCTGGGGCGAGCACACGCGAGTCCCGGACGACCCGGCGAGACAGTCCGCGGACGGAGAAGTCGTGTGGTCCTGACGCCCGGGGTCTGTGCGTCAAGTCCTGCGGTGATGTGGCGGCCCGACCGGGTGCGCGCATCAGCCATTCTCGCAAGACGACGGGGGCAATAGTGCATCGCTCCCCGGGGAGAGCACGAAGGACACCGTTAAAACCATCCGCGCAGGGAAGGCCGGGCGTTCGGCCAACCCGTGGTCCACCCCGTGTGCATTTTCGTAGCGCACGGACATGCGGGCGCCGCCGGCGCCCGGCCTTCCCTGCGCCCTTTGGCCTCCATCGGGCGATGTGACGAAGCAAGCCTCGGGCAACATGTGCCGCGGGAATGCAAGGCCATGGCCGCTGTCGGTCAGCCGATTGGCGCCACGGCATAGGGAACTTCAATGCGCAGGACGAGGCCAGACGGCGCCAACTCTCGTTGATCCGGAACCTCGATCTGCACAGAGCGTCACATGGGCGAAACCGTATGCCGCCGCGGAACGAACGCGCCGCAAGCCCGATTCAAGCCACATCCTCTCCGGATTTGCGGCTCATTGCCACCCAACTCTTTGACGAGAAGGGCTTGTTGAGAGTTGCGTCATGCGTAACCGGGAGACCAGGATGGGCAACCGAACCGCAAAATTCGTATCTGCGCTCGTTGGCGGCATCATTGCCGGCGCGCCACTGGCTGCCGTGTCGCAGAACGCGCCGGCCCCACCGAGCGCGGCCAGCGCGGCTTCCGATTGCCTCGCTGCGCCAAAGGGCGCCGCGCCGCAGGGACAGCACTGGTACTACCGCCTCGAACGCACGACCAAGCGGCAATGCTGGTACCTCCGTGCCGCCGGCGACAAGGACAGCGCGAAAACCGCACAGACCGCGCAGGCCACGAGCGATACTCCGACGACGGATGCGCCGGCGCCGCAGCAGCACGCGGCGCAGGACGCGCGCGCCGAATATCTGACGCCGCGGAGCGGCGCCGCCCCGAAGACGCCGAACGCGCCCGCGCAAGCCGCCGCCGCGACACTGGTACAACAAGCCGCGGAGCAGACCGCTGACGGCAACGCGCAGCAACCCGCCGGCGCTACGCCCTGGCCCGATGTCTCCGCAGCGTCCGCTCCGCCTGCGCCGCCGGCACCAACCGTCGTCGCCGCGCCCGCGCAGCCGGGCGCAAAGCCGTCAAAATCCACATCCCCGGTGGCGCTTGCTGCCGCAGACGGCAGCACGGCCGACAAGCCGACCGGCTCGCTCCAGACGCTGCTGCTCGTGATCGGCGGCGCGCTGGCGCTCGCCGGAATCCTCGGCAGCGTCATTTACCGCTTCGCCGGCGCGCGCGTCCGCCTCCAGTCCGCCGACCGTCACGGACATTGGGGCGATTGGGAGATGCAGACCCAGGACGGAAGCCGTGCGCCCTGGCACGATTCGGCGCCGGCCGACGCCCGGCCGCCGCACCCCATCGACTTCGATGCGGTACGTCCGCAGCCGAAAAAACAAGTGACGAAACTCGCCGCGATCGGCCGCGAGATGGAGCTGATCGACGCGCGCAGGCAACGTGCCGCTGCCCCGGCCGAACCCGTCGGGGTCAGAAGAGACAAGGTCGAGACGAAGGCGGTCGACAGGAAAATCGAGACCGTGGCCGCAGCTCCCCGGCTCGCCGCAAACGAGATCGGCGAGAATCGCGATGACGCGCCGGCAGGTCGTGACGCCGATGCCGTCGACATCGACGTCATCACGACGATGCTCGAACAGCTGGCGAAGGAAGGGCCGCGCCTGTCGCGGCCTAACCTTGAAGCTGACCTTGCAAACTTCGCACGAAGCCTACGAGGCCAATCCGCCGCTCGCGCTTGAGGCGTTCGGCCTTCAGGATCGACTGCACCTCGGAGAAGGCCTCGTCGACGTCGTGGTTGATCACGATGTAGTCGTACTCGGCCCAGTGGCTCATCTCGTGGCTGGCACGGCTCATGCGCATTCGGATCACCTCGTCGGAATCCTGTGCGCGCGAATGCAGCCGCTTCTCGAGATCGGCCGCCGAGGGCGGCAGGATGAAGACGCTGACGACGTCCTCGCGGGCCTTGTGCTTCAATTGCTGCGTGCCCTGCCAGTCGATGTCGAACAGCACATCCTGCCCGGCCGACAGCGCCGCCTCGACGGGACCACGCGGCGTGCCGTAGCTGTTGTCGAACACCGTCGCCCATTCCAGGAGCTCGTCGGCCTTCACCATGGCATCGAACGTGGCCTTGTCGACGAACGTATAGTCCTTGCCGTTGACCTCACCCGGGCGCATCGGCCGCGTGGTCGCCGAGACCGACATTTTCAAGCCCGGCATCCGCTCGATCAGCAGACGCGACAGTGTGGTCTTGCCCGCGCCCGAGGGCGAGGACAGCACGAACATCAGTCCGCGCCGCTCGACACCGTCAGTTCCGTGACCGCCCGTCGTCATCGATCACTCCAGGTTCTGGACCTGCTCGCGGAACTGCTCGACCACGTTCTTCATGGCCAGCCCCGTATTGGTCAGCTCGATGTCGTTCGACTTCGAGCAGCAGGTGTTGACCTCGCGGTGAAACTCCTGCGCCAGGAAGTCGAGCTTGCGCCCCATCGAGCCGCCCTTGCCGATCAGCTCGCGCGCCTGCGCGATGTGAGAGGCGATGCGGTCGAGCTCCTCGCGGATATCGGCCTTGGTCGCGATCAGGATCGCCTCCTGCATCAGGCGGTCCGAATCGAAACGGTCGGAGGTGTCGAGCAAGGCTGCAATCTGCTCGGCGAGCTTCGCCTTGATCGCCTCGGGCTTGCGGCCCGGCGCAGCTTCCGCCTTGCTCGCAAGCTGCTCGATCTCGTCGACACGCTGGGTCAGGATCTGCCCAAGCGAAATCCCCTCGCGCCTGCGCATCTCGACGAGGTCGGCGAGCGCCTTGTCGAAGGCTTCGGCCGCAGCGGCACGCGCGGCCTTGTCCTCCTCCTCGTCGCCCTCGGGCTCGGCGATCTCGACCACGCCCTTGATGGCGAGCAGGCCGTCGATGCTCGGCGCCACCGCGTCGACTTTGCCGGAGATCACCGCGGCGGCCTTGAGGACTGCATTGAGCACGTCCTCGTTGATGCGGACCGTGGCGGCCGCATTGGTGCGCTTGACGTTGAGATTGGCGTAGACCGTTCCGCGCGACAGAAGCTCGCCGGCGCGCTTCTTGGCGTGGGCCTCCAGCTCCTCGAACCCCTGAGGCAGCCGCACCCTGAGGTCAAAGCCCTTGGCGTTGACCGACTTCAATTCCCATTCGAACGTGTACGGCCCGCTCGCGCCGTGGCTTCGGGCAAAGCCGGTCATGGACGACAGCGCCATCGGTTCAGATTCTCCAGGAACACGGGATTCGCGAGGCTATCAAGCCACGCGAATCTTAAGACTATTTTGCCGGAAAGTGGAATCCGCAATGTCCGCAGGCAAGCTCCGCAAGCCTAGACTAGCGCTGGACCACCGGCGGCGAGGACTGCACCGCGCCCTGCCGGGCCGGCGCCGGATTGGCGGGGCGAGTGGCCGGCGGTTTTCTCTGCTGGCTCGGCCGCGCCGGCGTGGTCGCGGTCGGCGTATCGGTGGCAGCCGGTGCGCTGGCCGCCGGCGGCTGCGCCTCCTCGGCCGGCTCGACCGTGTCGTTCTGGATCTGCTTCTCCATCGCGCGCAGTTTCGCGACGTTCTTCTGGTGCGCGTCGTAGGTCTCGGTGAAGGCATGCCCGCCGGTGCCGTCCGCGACGAAATAGAGGTCGCGGGTGCGGGCCGGGTTGGCGGCAGCCTCGAGCGAGGCGCGGCCCGGATTGGAGATCGGACCCGGCGGCAGGCCCTCGATCACATAGGTGTTGTAGGGCGAGGGCTGCGTGATCTCGCTGCGCTTGATCGGGCGGCCCAGCGTGCCCTTGCCGCCGACGAGGCCATAGATGATCGTCGGGTCGGATTGCAGCTTGATCCTCTGCTTCAATCGATTGACGAACACCGCGGCGACGCGGCTGCGCTCGTCGGGCTTGCCGGTTTCCTTCTCGATGATGGACGCCAGCGTGACCAGCTGCTCCGGCGTCTTGACCGGAATGTCCGGATTGCGGCGCTCCCAGATCTCGGCCAGCACGCGCTTGTGCGCCTGCTGCATGCGCTGGACCACCTGCTCGCGCGGGGTGCCGCGCGGGAATTTGTAGGTCTCCGGCAACAGCGTGCCTTCGCGCGGCAGCTCGCGCACGCTGCCGGTGAAGATGTCGTTGTCGGACAGCCGCGCCACGATCTGCTCGGAGGTCAGGCCTTCCGGAATCGTGACGGCATGCTGCACCACCTTGCCCTCGACGATGGTCGCGATGACGTCGCGCAGCGACGCGTTCTTCTGGAACGAATACTCGCCCGGCTTGAGGTCAGAGCTCGCCTTCAACGCGGCGACGCTGGCGATGAACACCCAGGGATTGACGTCGGTCACGCCTTCCCGGTTCAGCGTCTCGGCGATGTCACGCTTGCCCGCGCGCTGCGGGATGTTGACGATCTTGTCGTCCTTCAGCGGTCCCGGCGCCTCGAGCATCTGCCGGCCGTAATAATAGACGCCGCCGGCGCCGAGCATGGTGATCAGCAGAAGAGTGATGATGGCGTTGCCGACGATCACGAGCGGATTGCGCGCGCGGTCCGATCGCTTGGGTGGCGGCGGGAGCTGCTCGGGCTCGAGCGCTGCCCGCGGACTCCGGGGTGAAATGGGCGGCCTTTCACTCATCGAAACAACCTGAATCCTGCCGGTTCAATCGCGGCCCGACAATCGCTTGCCCTGCCAAAATGCACGCGCCCACGTCCATGACTATCGCCGAATGCGGCAAAACGGTGGTTTCGTCTCAAACGCAACTAACTGACCAAGCGCCGGACGATCACCGACGCATTGGTACCGCCAAAACCAAAAGAGTTCGACAATGCGACGTTGACCTCACGCTCCTTCGCCTTGTGCGGCACGAGATCAATCGCAGTCTCGACCGACGGATTGTCGAGGTTAATCGTTGGCGGCACGACATTATCGCGAATCGCGAGAATCGCGAAGATCGCTTCGATCGCACCGGCCGCGCCGAGGAGATGGCCGGTCGACGACTTGGTCGAGGACATCGCAACCTTGGAGGCGGCATTGCCGAGCAGACGCTCGACCGCGCCGAGCTCAATCTCGTCGCCGAGCGGCGTCGAGGTGCCGTGCGCGTTGATGTAGTCGAGATCGGACGGCGTGAGGCCGGCGCGCTTCAGCGCCGCCGACATGCTGCGGAAGCCGCCATCGCCGTCGGGCGACGGCGAGGTGATGTGATAGGCGTCACCCGACAGGCCATAGCCGATCACCTCGGCATAGATCCTGGCGCCGCGGCGCCGGGCGTGATCGAGCTCTTCCAGCACGAGGACGCCGGCCCCCTCGCCCATCACGAAACCATCGCGGTCCTTGTCGTAGGGACGCGAGGCCTTCTCGGGTGTCTCGTTGAAACCAGTCGATAGCGCGCGCGCGGCGTTGAAGCCGGCAATGCCGATGCGGCCGATCGGCGACTCGGCACCTCCTGCGACCATCACATCGGCATCGCCGAGTGCGATCAGGCGGGCAGCATCGCCGACCGCATGAGCGCCGGTCGAGCAGGCGGTGACCACCGCATGGTTCGGCCCCTTCAGCCCGTGCGCGATCGAGACGTAGCCGGAGGCGAGATTGATCAGGCGGCCCGGAATGAAGAACGGCGACACCCGGCGCGGTCCGCGCTCCTTCAGGAGGATGGCGGTTTCGGCGATGCCGTTGAGGCCGCCGATGCCGGACCCGATCATGGTGCCGGTCGCGCACTTGTCCTCTTCAGTCTCGGGATGCCAGTTGGCGTCGTCGAGCGCCTGGCCGGCCGCGGCCATGCCGAAGATGATGAAGTCGTCGACCTTGCGCTGGTCCTTCGGCTCCATCCACTTGTCGGGGTTGAAGCTGTCGTTGGTCCCGTCGCCGCGCACGACCGTGCAGGCGATCTTGGTCTGAAGATCGGAGACATCGAAGCTCTCGATCCTGCGCGCACCGCTTTCGCCGTTGAGAATGCGCTTCCAGGTCGGTTCGACGCCACAGCCGAGTGGCGAGACCATGCCGAGGCCCGTGACGACAACCCGCCTCATATCCGAAAACTCCGCATCGAAAGATTCACGGCCAATAACAAGAAACCGGCTGACCGCTGCGAAGCGGCCCGTCCGGTTTCAATGTTGTCCCCGCGAAAATAGAAGAGCTTAGCTCTTCGCGTTCTTCTCGAGAAACTTCGTGGCATCGCCGACGGTGAGAATCGTTTCCGCAGCGTCGTCCGGAATCTCGCAACCGAATTCCTCCTCGAACGCCATCACCAGCTCGACGGTATCCAGACTGTCGGCGCCGAGGTCGTCGATGAAGCTCGCGTTGTCGACAACCTTCTCGGGCTCAACACCAAGGTGTTCGACCACGATCTTCTTAACCCGCTCGCCAATGTCACTCATTGCTTAACCTCGTGTTGTTCCCTGTAGACCCGACCCCCCGGGACGATACGAGCCGTCGTGGTCGTTTGACTGCCTTCGCTTACGAACTTGATTTGGCCCATCCTAACCGATGCAGGCCCCGGCGAAAGACGGCCAAAGGCTCCGCATCGCCAATATACAGGGTTTCAAAAACCTGCAATGGCGTTCTTTGCCCATCCGTTGAAGGTCCGGTTATCATACTTCAATTGCGTTGACTACAAGCCTCATTTCGCTCCGGAAACGGCCGTTTGCCGCATCGGGCACCGCCTTGACGGCGGTGCGGCACGAGGCGTCAGATCATGGCCATGCCGCCGTTGACGTGGATGGTCTGCCCGGTGACATAGGATGCCTCGTTCGAACTCAGGTAGACCGCGGCCGCTGCGATGTCCTCGGGCGTCCCCAGTCGGGCGGCCGGAACCTTGCTGAGAATCGTTTCACGCTGCTTGTCGTTGAGCGCATCCGTCATCGGCGTCTTGATGAAGCCGGGCGCGATGCAGTTCGCGGTGACGCCACGCTTGGCGTATTCGGCGCCCAACGTCTTGATCATGCCGATCAGGCCCGCCTTCGACGCGGTATAATTGCCCTGTCCCGGATTGCCGGTGACACCGACCACCGAGGTGATGGCGATGATGCGGCCGAAGCGCTTGCGCATCATCAGCTTGGTCGCGGCGCGCGCCAGGCGGAAGGTCGCGGTCAGATTGACATTGATGACCTCGTCCCAGTCCTCGTCACGGAGTTGCACGAAGAGATTGTCGCGCGTGATGCCCGCATTGGCGATGAGAATGTCGACCTGGCCCATCGCCGCTTCCGCAGCCGGCACCAGCGCCTCGACCTCGTCAGCCTTGGAAAGATTGCAGGGCAGCACATGGGCGCGCTCGCCGAGCTTGCCCGCAAGCTCGTCCAGCACTTCCTTCCGCGTCCCCGATATCGCGACGGTGGCGCCCTGCGCGTGCAGCGCCTGCGCGATCGCGCCGCCGATGCCGCCGGTCGCCCCGGTGACAAGCGCCTTTCGGCCAGTCAGATCGAACATCGATAACTCCTCCAAAGCACGACCCGGAAAAATGCGCAGCGGTTTACCGGAAAGATCGTGCGTCAACTCGAGAACTCAAGCGCGACGACCATTCATCGTGCTTCAAGCCTGCTTCGCAGCGGCCAATGCATCCTTGGCGGCGGCAATATCGTTCGGACCGCCGACAGCAATGCCGACGGCACCGTCCGCGATGCGCTTCACAAGACCTGTCAGCACCTTGCCGGCGCCGATCTCGAAGAAGCGGGTGACGCCCTGCCCGGCCATATAAGCGACCGACTCGCGCCAGCGCACCGTGCCGGTGACCTGCTCGACCAGGCGGCGGCGGATCTCGTCGGGATCAGTGATGGCGCTCGCCAGCACGTTCGACACCAGCGGCGCGGCCGGTGTCTTGATCGTGACCTTGGCCAGCGCGTCCGCCATGGCGTCCGCAGCCGGCTGCATCAGCTTGCAATGGAACGGCGCGGACACCGGCAGCAGCATCGCCCGCTTGGCGCCCTTGGCCTTGGCGATCTCGACGGCGCGATCGACCGCGGCCTTGTCGCCCGAGACCACTACCTGTCCGCCGCCATTGTCGTTGGCGGCCTGGCAGACCTGCCCCTGCGCCGCCTCGTTGGCGACCTCCATGGCGGCTTCGTAGTCGAGGCCGAGCAGCGCGGCCATCGCACCGGCGCCGACCGGGACAGCCTTTTGCATTGCGAGACCGCGCGTGCGAAGCAGACGGGCGGTATCCGAAACGGTCAGGCTGCCGGCCGCGGCCAGCGCCGAATATTCACCAAGCGAATGACCGGCGACGAAGGCCGCATCTCGTCCCACGGAAAAACCAGCCTCAGCCTCGAGCACGCGCAGCGTGGCGACAGACACCGCCATCAGCGCCGGCTGGGCGTTCTCAGTGAGCTGGAGGGTTTCGGCCGGACCTTCCCAGATGACGGCCGTCAGCTTCTCCCCAAGCGCGGCATCGACCTCGTCGAACACGGCGCGCGCCACCGGAAAGGCGTCGGCCAGGGCCTTGCCCATGCCGACTGCCTGGGAACCCTGCCCAGGAAATGTGAATGCAGCCGTCATCGGCGCTCCCTGCTTGTCGGGCATGGTCCCTGCGAGAACCGGCAGCCGATGTGGCACGGCCTTGTACGCACGGTCTTGGGCCATGGTTCCGGATCATGCTCCAAAGGGGGCCGTAGACACCGTCCGGGGCTGCACTGTCAAGCCGAGATGGGAGCTTCGACCAGCATTCAACCGGGAATGCGCCCCCTCAGAACCCGCCGGCGGTCTGGTTGGCATCGACGTCCGCCCCGGCCTGCGCGCGGCGCGCACTGTTGACGAGTTGCCCCGGCCGATCCTCGCGATCCGGCCTGGCCGTCGCCAGCCGCAACACCGCCGCGTAGTTCGGCTGCACTTCCATGCGACCGGCGTGCCGGCTCGCACTCAGGAGGCGATGCACCTTCGGCAGATTGTAGCAGGGTACGTAGAACAAGAGATGATGCTCGAGGTGATAGTTCACGTAGTACGGCGCGACGAACAGGCGCTCGAGAAAATTGGCATGTGTGGTGCGGGTGTTGCGCAGGGGATCGCTGCTATCGGGGACGACGGCGTGCTCTGCAATGTTGCGAATGCGGGTGATGACCATCATCCAGGTCAGGAGCGGCACCAGCCATAGCAGCGGATAGGCCCACCACACGCCGGCCGCAGCGAGCGCCGCAAACATGATCGCGTTGACGACACATTGCGGGCCAAGCTTCTCCCAGAAATGCGCCGCACGCTGCCGCCACGGCCACTCCTTTGGCCCAAGCGCGTTGAGCAATTGCGCTTTGCGCTGCTGGTAGCCGGTCTGGCCGGTGATGTCGCGAAAGAACTTGCGGCGATAACTCAGCCTGGTGATCGGAAACGGCGCCGACAGCACGAGATCAGGATCGTCCTCCTGCTGGGTGCGCGCATGATGCTGCAGGTGATAGCGCCGGTAGCTGCGCGTCTCCGCAAACAGCGGATAAGCGCAGAACCACTGGCTCAGCGCCAGATTGGTCTTCTCGTCGGCGGACAGGCAGCCATGCGCACCGTCATGCATCAGGATCGCAAGGCCGAGCTGGCGCGAGCCGATGATGGCGACGGCGAGGACGTAGGTGATCGGATTGGGCCACCACGCGACCAGGGCGATCGCTCCTGATATCAGCGCCCAGGCGTGCGCGATCAGTGCAGCGCCTTTCCATGTCACGCGCTGGCGCACATCCGCCAATTGATCGTCGGTCAGGAAATCGCGGGCACGCATGCGAAGCGCGGTCATGGCCTAACCCTCTCCATTCGAATTGCTGGATGCGCCGGCCTCCTCGACGAGACGCAGACGCCCCGTGTCGCCGGTGGATTTCGCCTGCTCGCCCAGCACGCGCAGCATCTCGGCGCAGAGCTCCTCGGGCGAACGGCCCATGGCGTAGCCTTCGAGGATGACGCCGATGGCGACGGCCCAGAACCGCCGCGAGCTTTCGTCGGGCGCGCGCAGGGAGCGCCAGCCGTGCCGCGTCACCTGGCTCGCATAGGCGCGCGCGCCTTCGCCGTGCAGGCGTTCGATGGTGCGCTCGACCAGCGGTGCCAGATCCTGGCGACGACGTGTCAATGTCAGCGCTTCCGCGAAGAAAGCGACCGAATCGCTCGCCGTGACCGTCTCGGCCAGCGCGTGGGTATATTCCCGGGGCGTGCGCGCCCTTAGCGCCGCCTGCTCGGTGGTCCGCGCCAGATACAGCAGATCGCGGCAGGCGCATTCGACGAACAGCGCCTCCTTGGTGCGGAAGTAATAGGTGATCTGGCTCGGGAACGCGTCCGCGGCGGCCGCGATGTCGGTGATTGCCGTGCCAGACAGCCCGCGCTCCCGAAATAGCGGGCTCGCAGCATCCAGGAGCAGCGACCGCATTTTGCGGCCGGCCGAACGCGTCGCACGCGCGGCGTGCTTGGGGTCGCCTGCCGCCTCGAGCGGCTCATGGGCCGGGGTTTCCGCCATGGAGGTCCTCTTCGCTGATTTATTTGTATGACATACAAACAAATAGATCAAGCCCGGATGCGGTATGGAAGGATGGTGTGATCTCGCCGCGCCCGGGTATCCGGGCCGAAACCTGGCCCCCAAACTTGCAAAGCCGGCCAAAATCCGTATAAGGCGCGCATCCGCAGACCCCGGCCGGGAGCTGAACGGACGGTCTCAGCAAATCATTCGTGATTTTGGTGTGGCAGGGCCAGTCGGCCCGTCGTCCCGTGTTTCCGCCTTCTGAGCTTCATCCCAGAGTCCTTTCCGAAGGTCTCTTAAGGGCTTGACGCCGGGCGATGCGCCAACATGAGGAAAGGACTTCCATGCCTCTTTACGAGCATGTTTTTCTCGCGCGTCAGGACGCGAGCCCGCAGCAGGTCGAAGAGCTGACTGCGCAGATGACCGGCATCGTCGAAGGTCTCGGCGGCAAGGTCACCAAGACCGAGAATTGGGGCGTGCGCTCCCTCACCTACCGCATGAACAAGAACCGCAAGGCGCACTTCGTGCTGCTCAACATCGACGCGCCGTCAGCGGCGATCGCCGAGATCGAGCGCCAGGAGCGCATCAGCGAAGACGTGATCCGCTATCTCAGCGTCCGCGTCGAGGAACTCGAGGAAGGCCCGTCCGCGATGATGCGCAAGGCCGACCGCGATCGCGAGCGTGACGACCGTGGTGGCGGCTTCCGCGGTGAGCGTGAAGGCGGCTTCCGTGGCGACCGCGAGGGCGGTTTCCGTGGTGGCGATCGCGACGGTGGCGGCTTCCGCGGTGACCGCGGCCCGCGCCGTCCGCGCGAGGAAGCTGAAACCACGACGGAAGGGGAGTAAGAACAATGGCTGAAGCTGGTGCACGTCGCCCGTTTTTCCGTCGTCGCAAGAGCTGCCCGTTCACGGGCGCCAATGCGCCGAAGATCGACTACAAGGACTCCAAGCTGCTGATGCGTTACGTCTCCGAGCGCGGCAAGATCGTGCCGAGCCGCATCACCGCGGTGTCCGCGAAGAAGCAGCGTGAGCTCGCCCGCGCCATCAAGCGCGCGCGCTTCCTGGGCCTCTTGCCCTACGTCATTCGCTGATACGACCAGTTCGACCGGCGGCCGCTGGGCCGCCGGTCGTGACTTTCTGAACTCATAAGGCTTCCGGGTCGTCCGGTCGCCGATGGTTGGGGCAAACGACGCCTCTAACCGCTCGAAGGGAGCGGGACAGCTGATGATGGCCTTTGGACTGATAGCCCTGATCGCCGGCGCCGCGTCGGCCCTGATGTTCGCCTCGATCATCTCGGGCGCGCTGATCTCGCTCGTCCTGTTTTACCTCGCACCTCTGCCGCTGATGGTCGCCGCGATCGGCTGGGGACCGCTTTGCGCGAGCCTCGGCGGCATTGCCGCCGCGATCGGCCTCGGCGCCCTGTTCGGCCTGCCCTACTGCATCGCCTTCGCCGTCACCGTCGCATTGCCGGCCTGGTGGCTTGGTCATCTCGTCCTGCTCGGCCGGCAGGTGGGAAGCCTCACGCCCGACGCCGCCGCCGAACCGCCGGCAAAGCCCGAGATCGAGTGGTATCCGGTCGGCCGCATCCTGCTCTGGATTGCAGGCTTTGCCACGCTGACCACGATGGCCGCCCTGCTCACGCTCGGCACCGACGCCGAGACCATCACCGGCACGCTGCGGCGCGGCCTGATGCGCCTCCTTCGCACCACCGACCCGCAAACCTCGGGCGAAGCCAGCCAATTCGTCGACGCGCTGGTGCGCATCGTACCGGCCGGCGCCACCATCATCGCGATGATGACACTGACTCTCAACCTCTGGCTCAGCGCCAAGGTGACGGCGACGTCGGGCCGGCTGCGCCGTCCCTGGCCGGATCTGATGACGGCCGAGCTGCCGCCAATGACCCTGGTGGCGCTCTGCATCGCGCTCGCCTTGTGCTTCACCGGCGGGCTGCCTGCCATCGTCGCGCAGATCGCCACGGCCGCGCTGATGATGGCCTATGCGCTGACCGGTTTCGCCGTGCTGCATACGCTGACGCTCGCGCTGAAGAGTCGCACGTTCTGGCTCGGCTCGACCTACGCCGTCGTCGTCGTGTTCGGATGGCCCGTGATCGCGATGGTGATCCTGGGTCTTGCGGATGCCGTGTTCGGCTTTCGCGAGCGCTTCCTGCGCAGCCGGCAGCCGCCCCCACTGCCGACCCCTTAAGTCACCCCGAAACTGAAACCTACAGAGCACTTCAAGAGGAGAACGAATATGGAAGTCATTTTGCTGGAACGCGTCAACAAGCTCGGCCAGATGGGCGAAGTCGTGAAGGTTCGCGACGGCTACGCTCGCAATTTCCTGCTCAAGCGCGGCAAGGCGCTGCGCGCCACCGCCGACAACCGTGCCAGATATGACGGCATGAAGGCCGACCTCGAAGCCCGCAATCTCCAGGCCAAGGGCGAAGCGTCCAAGGTCGCCGAGAAGATCCAGGGCAAGAACATCATCGTGATCCGCCAGGCCTCCGAAGCCGGCCAGCTGTTCGGCTCGGTCACCGTGCGCGACATCGTCATGGCGTTCGAGGCCGACGGCGTCCACCTCGACCGCCCGCAGGTGCAGCTCGACGCGCCGATCAAGACCATCGGCAAGCACACGGTCACGGTTGCGATTCATCCCGAAGTCGAGGTCGAGATCACCGTCACGGTCGCGCGCAGCCAGGACGAAGCCGAGCGCATCAACCGCGGCGAGGACATCTCGACCCGCAACGAAGACCGCGACGCGGCCGCCGAGGCGATCGCCGCCGCCGGCGAGTTCTTCGATCCGGAAGCCGAGCACGACGAGGTCGAGCCGGCCCCGGCTGCGGAAGAGAAGTAAGGCCACAAGCCGTCATTCCGGGATGGTCCGAAGGACCAGACCTCAGGTGCGCAATTGCGCACCGGGGAATCTCGCGATTCTCAGGCGCGCAATTGCGCACCAGAGTTCTCGCTTCGCGAGCCCCGGAATGACGGCAGTAGAGATCAGCCCGGTCGTCTCAGGCGGCCGGGCTTTTCGTTTTGCCGGCGACCTCCTCGCTCAACATCGCGATCGAGGCCAACGCGGTTGCCGTGTGCTTCTCGACACCGTCGCTGACGCAGAACACATCGGCGGCAACCACCGCGACCTGTCGGCCCGGCTTGATCACCTTTGCCCGGCAGATCAGCTTTTCGCCGACCGCTGGCGACAACAAATTGAGCTTGTATTCGGCCGTCAGCGCCGACTGGCCGCGCGAGGTGGCGGCAGCGATCGTCGTGGCGTTGTCGACCAGGAAGGCGGTAACGCCGCCATGGAAGAAGCCGTGCTGCTGAAGCAACTCCGGCCGGCGCTCCACCGCGATGGTGCAGGTGCCGCGCGACAATTCGGACAGCTCGGCGCCCACCAGGTTCATGAAACCCTGCCGGCCGACATTGGCGTGGATGCGCTCGGCAATTGGCGCGAATTCCGGATCAGCTTCGGCCCGCATGCAGTCTCTCCCTATTTCTTGTTGATGCGATCGAACGGCCTCAGCGCACGAATGGCGCAAGCGATCAGCGTGTCGGCCTCAATGCGCGGATCGGTGCGGTCGCGCCCCGACAGAAAGGCACGGCAGAAGATCTGCGCCGGACCGATCAGCTGGCTGACGAACATCACCGGCGTCATCGGCAGAAGCTCGCGGCTTGCAACCAGCGGCGCGCGCCAGCGCTCGATGCCTTCGGCAAGCCGCGCGTTCTGGGCGCGCTGGGCATCGCGCACGTCCTCGCCCCATTCGCTGCGCGAAATCTCGAAGAGGTAGCGCGCCTCGCGCCGGCTGGTGACGACCCAGTCGAGATGGGCCCGGATCAAGCGATCGATGCCCTGCTCCGCATCGGGCGCAGGATCGAGCGCGGCCAGCACCGCGGCATGGTAGTGCCGCAAGACCTCCAGAAACAGCGCACCGGCGAGCTCCTTCTTCGAGCCGAAGACGTGAAAGAAGCTGCCGTTGGAGGCGCGGGCCCGGGTGCGGATCGCGGCCACCGTCGCCGCTTCGAAACCGACGCGGTCGAACACCTGCAGCCCGGCTGCCAACAGGTCGTCCCGCACGCTCGTCACCATCGCCAACTCCTAGAGCATCACTCTAGAGCGGCACTCTAGCGCAGGTCAATATGATACGGAGGCCGCGATGAAAGCGGCCTCCGTGTATCAAGCCAAAGAACGTCGCGGATTTAGCGCGAGATCGGCGGTGCGGGCGGACCGGATGACTCGGCCGGTACCGCGGGCGGAGCTGCAGCGGTCGCGGGCCGTGCCGGCTCCTGCTGCGGCTTGGCCGCCGGCTCAGGGCTGGCCGCAGGCGCGGCCGGCCTGGAAGCAGCCTCTTCCGCCGGCTTGGGCAAGGCCGGCTCGGCGGGCTTTGCCGCGGCAGGTGCCGCCGGCGTCACCTGCGGGACCGGGTCGGGTTGCAATGCCGGAGCCTCGCTGCCGCGCGGCTCGACCTTTGAGCTATCCGGCTTGGCCTCAACGGGATTCTCGGATGCCTTGCTGCTGTCGGGCTCGGCCTTGGCGCTGTCGGGCTTGACGGTCTGCGGCCTTGGCTCGCTCTTCTTGTCCTCGGCAGCTGGCGCGGCGGCATCGACCTTCGGGGCTTCCTCAGTGCCCGGCTTGGCGCGCCGCTTGCCTTTGCGCGCCTCGGGCGCTGCCTGTCCCTCCGGCGTCGCGCTTTCCTCGGCGGGCCGCGCAGCGCGCTTCTGGCGCGCGCCCTCGGGCACCGGAGTAGCACCCTCGCCTTCCGGCTTGGCGGCCTCTTGCGAACGGTGGCGGCGGCCCCGATGCTCAGGTGACTGGCCCGGAGCGGTATTGGATTCCTTCTCCTTGGCTCCGTCCTTCTTGCCGTCCTTGGCCTGGTAGCGGGTGTCGGTGGCACCGTTGGAGATCAGGTAGGAGGCAAGGACGCCCGCCATGTCCGAGCTCGTGGTGTAGTGCTGGCGCAGGAATCCCGGCAGCGAACCCGGCGCCACGGACTTCAAAAGTCCGCGCGGGCTCTTGTGGCAGGCATTGCAGGTCTGCGCGAAAAGCTGGGACGGGGTCTTGCCGGCCTCGAGGTTCGTCGCCTGCGCAAAAACGGTATCGGCCGCGCCGAAGCCGGTCAGAAGCAATACCGTCGCGAGGCTGAGCGCTCGGCTCGACATTCCCATCATCTCCATTGAATTCCGCGAATGCAGCCGGCCTCCGGCGCGGCGGCGGTCATCTTTTAACCGATTGAGCTGCGAATGGAAGCAGGCTGCACGCGCAAGGATGTGATTAAGCTATTTTCGAATATCGGCTTTGAATACAGCGCAATAGCGCTGCCGGAACCGCCTCGCTAGATTTGGATGCAAACGCATAGGAACTGCTGCGGCGCCTGGGCGTCAGATGTGAAGGCCGGGTTAGTCGCATCTTTCGGGTTCGCTCGAGAGGAAATGCCGATGGACCGTTTGTTACACAGATTCCTGTCTCAGTTCATCCGGCGCGGGTCGATGACGGTGACCAGCGCAAACGGATCGAAGTTCACCGTCGGCGACGGCTCCGGCGAGCCGGTCGCGGTGCGCTTCGTCACCGCGGACGCGGAGCGGAAGAGCCTCATCAATCCCGAGCTCGGGCTCGGCGAGGCCTATATGGACGGCGAGTTCGTGGTCGAGCGCGGCACCATAGCGGATGCCCTCGCGATCCTGCTCGATCAACCCGACCTATTGCCGCACTGGGCAAAGCCGTGGTGGCACCTGCGCTACCTGACGCGGCACCTGAAGCAATTCAATCCCCGCACCCGCTCCCGCCACAACGTCGCCCATCACTATGATCTCGACGGCCGGCTCTATTCGCTCTTTCTCGATGCCGACAAGCAATATAGCTGCGCCTATTTCGAAACGCCCGAGATGCCGCTCGACGACGCGCAGCTCGCCAAGAAACGGCACATTGCAGCGAAGCTTCTCGTCAACGACGGGCAGCGCGTGCTCGACATCGGCTCCGGCTGGGGCGGCCTCGGGCTCTACCTCGCCGAGATCGCGGGCGCCGATGTCACCGGCATCACGCTGTCGACCGAGCAGTTGCAGGTCGCCAATACGCGCGCTGCCGAAAAGGGCCTGACGGGCTCCGCCAGATTCCTGCTCCAGGATTATCGCGACATTGACGGTACGTTCGACCGCATCGTCTCGGTCGGCATGTTGGAACATGTCGGGGCAAGGTTCTACGAGGCCTACTTCCAACGCTGCGCCGAATTGCTGCGCGAGGACGGCGTCATGCTGCTGCACGCGATCGGCCGTTCGCAGGGCCCGGACTCGACCAATCCCTGGATCGCCAAATACATCTTCCCCGGCGGCTATATCCCCGCCCTCTCCGAGGTGCTGCAGGCGATCGAGCGAGCGGGCCTCCTGGTCTGCGACATCGAGATTCTGCGCCTGCACTATGCCGAGACGCTGAAGGCCTGGCGGGAGCGCTTCATGGCGCGGCGCGAGGAGGCGGTGCAGCTCTACGACGAGCGCTTCGCCCTGATGTGGGAGTTCTATCTGGCGGCCTGCGAGATGACGTTCCGCAAGCAAGCGATGATGAATTTCCAGATCCAGATTACCCGTCGCCAGGGCGTGGTGCCGATGACCCGCGACTACATCGAGCGGGAGGAAGCCCGGCTGCGGGCGCGTGAAGGCTCGGCCGTGCCCAGGCTGAAGCTGGCTGGTGAATAGATCCAGGTCCTAGTGACGCAAGGTCGACATCCGGGAGGTCCGGAAAGAGGCCGTGAGTGCCAGTCGTGCACGCAGTTGCTGCAGGATCTCGGGTGCGACCGGCTGGCGACGGACGTCAGGCCGTTCCGCGTGCTCCATGGCCGCGATCAACCCGGAGAGCCAGAGCCGGCTGCCAGCCTCGCTTCGCCAGTTCTGGTGCTGCCGTTCTGGCTGCATCGCTCGCCTCATGTCTCTGTTGGCGCGGAAATGGACAATCCCCGGGCCCGCCTGCCTGTTCCGCATTATCCCCGAAAGAATCCGGGGAGATGTGATCTGCTTCACATAAGTCTGGTCGGGCCTGTCTTAGACCGTCGCCATGAGCAAAGAGACCCGAACCTCATTCGACGTGCCGGACGACCTGCGTACCGATTATGCCCTGATCGTCACCGGCGTCGGGGCCGCCCTCGTTGCGCTGGTCTACCTCCTGCTGGTCTGAACCGAGCCGAACGCGGCCAGCGTGCGTCATTTCGCGCGCTCTCAATAGGTCTGCGCGCCAATCGATAGGGTTCATGGGTTTCGGGATTTTTCCATGGCACGCTCGCGGCCTCTGGGACGAGTGAGTTCCGCGGAAATCCGTCAAGCGCGGCGCATGCTGCGACTGCTAATCATCCACCATTTTAACTGAGCGGTTGATAGCGGTCAGCTTTTGCTTCCGCTTTCGCGTGGGGCGGCGCTTTATCCCGGCCCCGCATCCGCCCAAGAAAATTGCTAAGCACGTCCGACCATGGCCCTGACTGATTCGAACGTTCTCAAACTCGCGCCCGATGCCGGAACTCCCGCCTATCGGAGCGCGCCGCACAATATCGAGGCGGAACAGAGCCTTCTGGGCGCGGTCCTCGTCAACAACGACGCCTTCTACCGCGTCTCCGACTTCCTGGAGGCGAAGCATTTCTTCGAGCCACTGCACCAGACGATCTTCGAGACCGCCGGCAGCCTGATCCGGATGGGCAAGATCGCGACGCCCGTCACGCTGAAGACGTTCCTGCCCGCCGATACCGATGTCGGTGGCATGACCATCGGGCAATATCTTGCGCGGCTGGCAGCTGAAGCGACCACCATCATCAACGCCCAAGACTACGGCCGCACCGTCTACGACCTGTCGTTGCGGCGCGACCTGATCGGCATCGGCGAGGACATGGTCAACGTCGCCTATGACGCCCCGGTCGATTTCCAGCCACGCGCCCAGATCGAGGACGCCGAGCGAAAGCTGTACGAACTCGCCGAGTCCGGCCGCTATGACGGCGGCTTCCAGAAATTCTCCCAGGCGCTGACGGTCGCGGTCGATCTCGCGGCAAAGGCGTTCCAGCGCGACGGAAAGCTGTCCGGCATCTCGACCGGCCTGCGCGACCTCGACACCAAGATGGGCGGCCTGCAGCACTCCGACCTCATCATCGTCGCGGGACGTCCCGGCATGGGCAAGACCTCGCTGGCGACCAACATCGCCTACAACGTCGCGCAAGCCTACGTGCCGGAACTTCAGGCCGACGGCACCATGAAAGCCGCCAATGGCGGCGTGATCGGCTTCTTCTCCTGCGAAATGTCGGCCGACCAGCTCGCCACGCGTATCGTGGCCGAGCGCACCGGCATTCCCTCCTCCCACATCCGGCGCGGCGGCATCTCGGAAGCCGATTTCGAGAAGATCCGGCAGGTCTCGATCGAGCTGCAGTCGCTGCCCTTCTACGTCGATGCCACCGGCGGCCTCTCGATCGCGCAGCTGATGGCGCGCGCGCGCCGGCTCAAGCGCCAGAAGGGCCTCGACCTCCTCGTGATCGACTACATCCAGCTTCTGTCCGGCTCCAGCAAGCGCGCCAACGACAGCCGTGTGCAGGAAATCACGGAGATCACGACCAGCCTCAAGGCGCTGGCCAAGGAGCTCAACGTTCCCGTGATCGCGCTGTCGCAGCTTTCGCGTCAGGTGGAATCGCGCGACGACAAGCGGCCGCAGCTCTCGGACCTGCGCGAATCCGGTTCGATCGAGCAGGACGCCGACGTCGTGCTGTTCGTGTTCCGCGAGGAATATTACCTCGCCATGAAGGAGCCGCGTCCCGGCACCGAGGAACACGCCAAATGGCAGGCCGACATGGAGCGCACGGTGGGCCGGGCCGAAGTCATCATCGGCAAGCAGCGCCACGGGCCGACCGGCACGGTCGAGCTGCACTTCGATGCCTCGGTCACGCGCTTCGGCGACCTCGCGCATGACGGCCAGCTGCCGGATCGCAGCGACTACTAGATTGTTCCCCGGGTTGAACCAAACCTGCCTCTTGCGTAAAACGGCGCCATGACAATGGCGTCCGACCCGAAAACGATTCCGCAATCCGGCCCTCTCTCCGCAGGGGCCGATCAGGCTGCCGCGCTCGCGGCCTATGGCGGCGTGCTGACCGTCGATCTCGACGCGATCATCGCCAATTGGCGCAAGCTCGAGAAGACGGCGGTGCCGGCCGAATGCTCGGCGGTGATCAAGGCCGACGCCTATGGCTGCGGCGCCGAGCAGGTGTCGCGAGCCCTGAGCAAGGCGGGCTGCAGGACCTTCTTCGTCGCCACCATCGAGGAAGCGCGCAAGGTGCGCGCGGCCGTTCCGGAGCCCACGATCTACGTGCTCGGGGGCTATTTCCAGAACACCGGCGAGCACTACGCCAAGATCAATTGCCGTCCGGTGATCGGCGATCTCAACGAGCTCGCCGAATGGGACGTATTCTGCCGCCGCAGCGGCTGGACCGGCGGCGCGGCTGTTCACATCGACACCGGCATGAACCGGCTCGGCCTGACGCTTGCGGACGCGCAGGCCATCATCCCCCGCATCAATGCCGGCGATCACGGCATCACGCTGGTGATGAGCCATCTGGTCTCGGCCGAGCAGCTCAACAGCCCGCTGAATGCCAAACAGCTCGCGACCTTCCGCAGCATTGCCAGTGAATTCTCAGGCGTCCCGGCGGCCCTCGCCAATTCCTCCGGCATCTTCCTCGGCGCACCATTCCAGTTCGACCTGGTGCGACCGGGGGCTGCGCTCTACGGCGTCAACCCGACGCCGGAGGCCGACAATCCGATGCAGCCGGTGGTCGAGCTCAAGGCGCGCATCGTGCAAATCCGCAATATCGAGCGCGGCGAGAGCGTCGGCTATGGCGGCACCTGGACCGCGCGGCGGCCGACGAAACTTGCGATCATCGCGGTCGGCTATGCCGACGGCTATTTCCGCGCCGCCAGCTCCAATGACGGCACCCGCGGCGCCGAGGTCATCGTGGCCGGCAAGCGCTGCCCGATCGCGGGCCGCATCTCGATGGACCTGATCGCCATCGACATCACCGACCTGCCGCCGAACGCGGCACGGCGCGGTCACATGGTCACGCTGCTCGGCGACGGCATCACCGTCGACGAACTCGCACACCATTTCGGCACGATCGGCTACGAGGTGCTGACCAGCCTCGGCCCCCGTTATGCCCGCATCTACAAGGGCGGCGATGCGGTGGAGCCGCTGGAACGGCCGGCGCCGCCGACGGGAGCCGAGCAGCCGCTCTCGCCGCCGCCGAGCTGAGCCTCGGCGGGCGCCCCGGACGCAGCGCAGTGCGCCGCGCTTCGCGGCGTAGTGCGCGGCAGGAGCCGGGGCCCATCTCTTCGCATTGGACTGTGCCGCCTTCTGGGTCCCGGCTCGCGCTACGCACGTCCGGGACACGGAAGGGATTGCTTACTTCTTCTTCCTGCTGTCCAACGCCGTCTTGCAGGTGTCGCTGAGCTGATCGCGCTTGCCGTTGAGGCAGGCGACGACGCGGCCGCCACCGGGCGCGATGCCGGCGCAGAATTTGTCGTAGTCTGCCTTGCACGCACCACGCGGGTCGGACGACTGTGCCGACGCGAGCCCGGAGAACGCGACGGCGACGACGATAGCGGCAAAGCTCAACTTGGACATGGTATCTCCGGTGAGGAAGGCAGGAGCCGGTAGCTCTACATGAAGATCGCGACATTCAACATCAACAACATCAACCGCCGCCTGCCCAATCTGTTGGCATGGATGCGCGTCGCAAGGCCCGATGTCGTCGCGCTTCAAGAGTTGAAGGCAAGTGATGGCGAATTTCCGGCGGCTGCGATCGAAAAGGCCGGCTACGGCGCGGTCTGGTGTGGACAAAAGACGTGGAACGGCGTCGCCATCCTGGCCCGCAATGCCGAGCCCATTCTCACCCGCGACCGCTTGCCGGGAAGGCCTGACGATCTCGAAGCCCGCTACATCGAAGCCGCCGTGCGCGGCATCATCGTCACCAGCATCTACCTGCCGAACGGCAATCCGCAGCCGGGACCGAAATTCGACTACAAGCTCGACTGGTTCGCGCGGCTCAGGCGCCACGCCAGAACGTTCATCAAGCAGGACCTGCCCGTTGTGCTCGCCGGCGACTACAACGTCGCGCCAACCGAGATCGACATCTACCCGACGCGCTCGTGGAACAAGGATGCGCTGATCCAGCCGAAGAGCCGCGCGGCGTTTGCCTCGCTGGTCGAACAAGGCTGGTGCGACGCGATCCGCGAGTTCCATCCGGACGAGCGCATCTACACGTTCTGGGACTACAAGCGAAACCGCTGGCCGCGCGACGCAGGCCTGCGGCTCGATCATCTCCTGCTCAGCCCTGCCCTCGCCCCGCGCCTGGCAAAAGCCGGCGTCGACAGGAAGATCCGCGGCGAGGATGGTGCGAGCGATCACGCGCCGGCATGGGTGGTGTTGCGGTGACCCTCACCACAAATTCCTGCCGTCGATGACGTTCACAGGCACCGCATCCAGATCGAAATCGTCGTAGCCGGCCCCTGCTGCCGACATGCTTTCAGCAGCGGGACGGTCAAAACAAAAAAATGAAAAACAACCCCATGCACAGTAGCCGACCCCTGTCCGGTCAATGGCTTACGGCTATTCCGAAATATACGTTGATCCGTCGGGCAAAACACTGGCATGATGTCACCATCGAAAGACGTCCACCCGCATCGCCGGCAGCGAGAGCCCTTCAGACTGCCCCGTCATCCGGAATGTTGAGAAGAGTTCCACAAGCCTTGCAATGCACCGCATCGGCGTCATGCCTCTGGAGCCCGCAAGCCGGACACGGAAATCGCACCTTGTTGGGACTGAGGAGCGCGCGGGCGAGATTGAAGAACAGCGTTACGCCGAAGATCATGATCACGACGGTTATCAAGCGACCGACCGTGCCCGACAGGGTAATGTCGCCAAAGCCGGTCGTCGTCAGTGCCGTGACGGTGAAATACAGGGCATCGGCATAGTTCCGGATCTCGTCGTTGCGAAACTTCTGAGTCTCGTAAACGATCCCGGTCATGACGAATATGAAGACTGCCAGGTTCGTGACGGCGAAGATGACGTCTTCGTTGCGACGAAAGAACGGAGAATCGATGCGCAACCTCACCAGCATCTGGTAGTCACGAAGCAGCCCCAAGGTTCGCAGGATCCGGAGAAAACCGCCAGCCTCGCCGGCAAGCGGTGCCAGGAAGGATACGATCGCAACCATGTCGGCCCACGTTGCGATCTCAGTGAATTTTCGAAACGGATGCCGATCGACGAGGAGCCGAGCCGAGAAGTCGGCAAGCAGCATGACGCCGAACAGGACATCGAGCGTTTCAATGATCTCACTGGGCTGCAGGAATGAGGTTGCGATGATGAACAGCACCGTCACGATGTCGAAGGCGAGCAGCGCATAGCGGAAGCGCACGCCGCTCGGCGTTGCGCCCTCGTAAAGGCGGCGGACGCTGCTTCTGAGAGACGTGAAGGTCATCGAATCATGATTGCGACTTGCACCGATGATTGCAACTCTGAACGCGCGCTGCAAACTCCAGCCCGATCGCTGCCATCTCTGGCTGGAACAGGAGATCATTTGCCGACCTGAGGGGTGGCCCGGACGATTCAGGAACGAGAAAGCCGACGCGGCTTTCAGCTCCGTTTCGGGGGCTGAATGCTCAAATCCGAGGTATACTGGAAGTTCGCCGAGCAATATCTAGCGCGCGCCAACGATGGAAGATCGGCTCGTCAATGTCCTTCTGAGCGTTTCCAAAGCCTATCTCGCAGTGGCGCGCCGGCTGGACCTCCTTGCGTCCAATGAATACCAGGAGAGCGGGAGGATGGCCGGTCGGGACATCTCGGACTGAGTCGTGTGGTGAAGCGAGTGGCGGGACAAGGGCGGTCCCGAAGGAACCGCTTGGTGTCTCGTCGCGACCTGCGGTCTCACTGGAGCGCGGCCGGCATTCGCCCTCCCCGCCACCTCCGGTTACACTGCTCCGACTCCCGGAGCGCCCGCCCTTGGCCTTCCTCTTCGTCCTCACCGTCGGCCTCGCCGCCGGCACCATCTCCGGCATCGTCGGCACCGGCTCGTCGATCATGCTGATGCCGGTGCTCGTCTATGCCTATGGGCCGAAGGAGGCCGTGCCGATCATGGCGGTCGCCTCCGTGATGGCGAACTTTTCACGGATCCTGGCCTGGTGGCGTGAGGTCGATTGGCGAGCCTGCGCGGCCTATTCGGTCACGGGCATTCCGGCCGCAGCGCTCGGCGCGCGGACGTTGCTGGCGCTCCCCTCGCACGTCGTCGATCTCGCCATCGGCATCTTCCTGATCGCGATGGTGCCGGTGCGGCACTGGCTGGCGCGGCATGACCTCAAGGCCAATCTCTGGCATCTGGCCGTCGGCGGCGCATTCATCGGCTATCTCACAGGCATCGTGGTCTCGACCGGCCCGCTCAGCGTGCCGCTGTTCCTGTTCTACGGGCTCAGCAAGGGCGCCTTCCTCGCCACCGAAGCGGCCTCTTCGCTCGGCCTCTACTTCGCGAAATCAGTGACCTTCGAGCGTTTCGGCGCGCTGACGGGCGATGTGTTCTTGAAGGGCCTGATCGCGGGCTCCTCGCTGATGTCAGGTGCCTTCATCGCAAAACGCTTCGTGCTGCATCTGAAGGCAGACGTGTTCCGCCTGGTGATGGACGCGATCATGATCGCAGCCGGCCTCTCGATGCTCTGGAGCGCGGCTCAGCCGTAAGACGGCGGCGCTCAGGCGGCGAATTCCGGCGCGATCGATGGGCTCTCGGTGATGCCGCTTCTCGGCGCCGCCGGCTGCCTGTTGAGCCATTGCAACAGGGCCTCAAGCGGCTGCGGCCGCTGATAGAAGAAGCCCTGCCCGAACCTCACGCCCATATCGCGCATGGCCTCGGCCTGCTCGGCGTGCTCGATGCCTTCTGCGACCAGGGTCAGCCCCAACGTGTCGGCGAGCGATGCGATCACGCCGACGATGGCCTTGTCCTCCGCGCTCTCGGGAATCTCCCGGATGAATGCCTTGTCGATCTTGACCTTGTCGAGCGGGAAGCGCCTGAGATGAGCGAGCGAGCTGTAGCCGGTGCCGAAATCGTCGAGCGCGATCGTGGCGCCGACGCGCCGCAGGCGATGCAACGTTTCGGAGGCGCTGGCGATGTTGTTGATCAGCGATCCCTCGGTGATCTCGAGTTCGAGAGATGAGGCCGCAACATCGAAGCGCGAACAGGTCGCGCGCAGCTCGGCGGCGAGCGAATGGTCGGCAAGTTCGGACGGCGGCAGGTTGATCGCGATCCGTATCTGCGGCCTGCCGGCGGCGGCCAACCGTTGCAACGCCCGGCAGGCATCGGTCAGCACGTAGCGGGTCAATCGCGCATTGTTGCCGCTGCGCTCGATCAGCGGCAAAAATTCGCCGGGGCCGATCACGCCATGCTCAGGATGCCGCCAGCGGATCAGTGCTTCCAGACCGACGACCTCGTGAGTCTCGAGATCGACCTGGCTCTGGTACCAAACCTCGAACTGCCCCTCGGCGAATCCGGTGGGAATGGCGAGCTCGAGGTCCCTGCGGCGGCGGTAGTCGCGCTGAAGCGCCTCGTCCAGCACGGCGACCGTGCCGGGCGCCTTGCTCTTGGCATGATAGAGCGCGATGTCGGCGAGCGTCGGTAGATGCGACAGCTCCGGATCGTCGGCGCGGCGCACGGCAAGACCGATGCTCGCGCGCGGCACCACTAGCTTGTCGTGGAGGCGGATGGGCTCGGAGATGGCGTCCAGCACCTGCTGAGCGAATGCATGCGCTGCCTGTTCGTGGCTCACCTCGGGACGAATGACGACGAACTCGTCGCCACCGAGCCGTGCAACCCAGTCCTCCGCTTCGACCGCGCTACGAAGACGCTCCGAAATCTGAACCAGGAACTTGTCGCCGGCGTCGTGACCGAAGGTGTCGTTGATGCCCTTGAAGTCGTCCAGATCGATGAAGCAGAACGCGACCAGCGTATCCGGCGAGCCTCCGTCCCGGCTTGCCACGGCCAGGCGCTCGGTCAGGGAGCGCCGGTTCGGCAGCCCCGTGAGCGGATCGTGCGTCGCCATGTGCCCGAGCCGGTCCAGCGCGCCTGACGTCGTGTGCTGCATGGCGTTGAAGGCGCGCGCGAGCTGGCCGAATTCGTTCGAGGACGTGACGTCCGCCGGATAGGCTCGGCCATCCTGCTTGCTGCGCTGGATCGCCGACATCATGGCCGCCAGCGGCCGGCCGATGAAGATGTTGGCGGAGATCCGCATGGCGATCAGGGTCGCAACGGTTGCGAGCAGGCCGACCACCAGCAGCAGCACCAGGCGGCTGCCCGCATCCGCGTACAGCGTCGCGCGCGAATAAGCGATGGCGATGCGACCGGCCTGAACGGCCATGTTGCCATTGCTGTAGTGGATCGGGCGCGAGACTTCCGCGACCTCCTGGTCGTCGGGCCGGGCGACCACGCGGGCAATCGCGGCGCCGGTATCGTCATAGACGGCCGCCGCCGCGATGGTCTCGTCGTGCATGATCTCGTTGAGCACGCCCGTGACCTGGTCGTAACGCATCTTCCACAGCGGTTCGGCGATCAGCTCGGCCCGGCTCTCAGCGACCCGGACCATGCGGGCGTCGAGCTGCCTGACCTGCGACCAGAAGCTCGATGCCTCGACGCCGGCAGAGGCCAGCAGTTGCACCAGCAGCAGAACGGGCACGGTAGCCCAGATCATCGCGTGGACGACCGAGCGCAGGCGCGACGGCGCCGCCTGCTCGTTGCGATCCGGATCGGTCATCGCCTCATCCTTGCGCATCAGTCCGCAACGCCTTCGGGAAGCGACAGTGACGAGATGAGCGCCTCGAGGGAGAAGTCATATTGGCCGCAGCGTCCGGCCTTCGCCCGGAACCGCGTAAAGTCGATCCGGTCGAACGCACGCATCCTGATGAGGTCGCCAACCGAGGCGAGGTTGTCGCGCGTGATCGCCGACGTCTTGACCTCGACGCGGGGGGAAACGGCTGCGAAATCGCAGCCATCGGCATAGTCACGCAGGAGAACGATCGACCAGCCACCGAGCAGGAAATGCCCGCCGTCGGTCAGGAGCAGACGACCCGCCTTGATCTCGCGCAGCGCGTCCTCCGACCAGTTGAGACCCACCACCTGGATGTTTCGACCGGGCACAAGGCCGGCAGCGATGGCCGCGCGGAGCGCGCCGAGCGCCATCGGATCGTTTCCGGCCCATATGCCGGCGGGCCGGATTCCCTTGCGAGAAGCCCAGCCCAGGTAATTCGCAGTGACCCGCTCGGCCTCCGACTGCGTCCAGTTGGCGAACAGCAGCCGGTCCACCACGACGTCAGGCGCGGCATCCACGGCCAGCTTGAGACCGGCGTTACGGGCAATCGAGGCCGGTGTGATCTCGTCGCCGCCGATTCCGAGAATGTGGATCTTGCCGTCGGGGCTCTGGGATTTCTCGGCACGCGCCACCCCGATCAGCGCGTTGGCCATCCGTGCACCCGCGGTCTGGAGATCGGTCGTGATGTCGCCGAGCCAGGTCTTGAGCTTTTCGCGCGGCGGTCCAAGGCGCGCCGCATCCTCGCCGATCAGCGTGTTCGAGAGCAGCAGCGTCTTGACGCCCGCGGCCTCGGCCGCCTCCAGGATCGGGACGGCGGCGGACTCCTCGTTCGACAGGATGAGGAAATCGGGCTTGTCGGGACGTGCCACCACGCCGAAGCCGAGCTCCTGCATGGTGCGGTAATTCCGCTCGCTGGTCAGCACCTCGACATGCGCGTCGAGCCTGCGGCCGGCCGCCTGCATGGTCTGTGCGACCATGTCCCAATAGACCTCGCCGGTCTTGCCGGGATTGACGAAGACGATGTCGAGGGGCTTGGCAAGGCTCCCGCCGGCATACGCGAAAATGCTGCAGGCCGTGCCCGCAGCGAGCAATATTCGTCGGAATCCCGGCATTTCCATTCCCACCCCGATCGGTTCCGAGGTTGGACCCGCGTCCGCTAATACTTCGCAAAATCAACCCGGCCAGAGCGGCACAGAGCTAATGAACGGTATATCCATCGTGTTGGATTGAGATAATCGAAGCGCCGGCCATCAGGGCCGCCGTTCCGTGCTATCCAGCAAATTGAAACCTCGACTCATCTGTCCCCCCATGGCCAAGAGCACCCTCTCCTTCGTCTGCCAGAACTGCGGCGCGGCCTATAACCGCTGGCAGGGCAAGTGCGAGTCCTGCGGCGAGTGGAATACACTCGCGGAAGAAGACACCAGCGGCAGCGTGCCGGTGTCAATCCGCTCCAAACGCAAGGGCCGGACGTTTGCCTTGGAGAGCCTTGCCGGAAAAAGCCCGGATGCGCCGCGCCTCTCCTCGGGGATGACCGAGCTCGACCGCGTCACCGGCGGCGGCTTCGTCCGCGGCTCGGTGCTGCTGGTCGGCGGCGATCCCGGGATCGGCAAGTCGACGCTGCTGACGCAGGCGACCAGCCTGCTGGCGCGCGCCGGCCACCGCGTGGTCTACATCTCCGGCGAAGAGGCGGTCGCCCAGGTGCGCCTGCGCGCCGAGCGGCTCGGGCTGTCGGACGCACCAGTCCAGCTCGCCGCCGAGACCTCGGTCGAGGACATCGTCTCGACGCTGTCGGAGGGCGCGGTGCCCAGGCTGATCGTGATCGACTCGATCCAGACCATGTGGACCGACACGGTGGAATCGGCACCCGGCACGGTGACGCAGGTGCGCGCCTCGGCGCAGGCGCTGATCCGGTTTGCGAAGAAAACGGGGGCGGCCATCATCCTGGTCGGCCATGTCACCAAGGACGGCCAGATCGCAGGTCCCCGCGTGGTCGAGCACATGGTCGACGCGGTGATGTCGTTCGAGGGCGAAGGCTCGCAGCAATTCCGCATCCTGCGCGCCGTGAAGAACCGCTTCGGCCCGACCGACGAGATCGGCGTGTTCGAGATGACGGGCCTCGGCCTGCGCGAGGTCACCAACCCCTCGGAGCTGTTCCTGTCCGAGCGCGATCTCGGCACGCCCGGCACCGCAGTCTTTGCGGGCATCGAGGGCACAAGGCCCGTCCTGGTCGAATTGCAGGCGCTGGTGGCCCCGACCTCGCTGGGCACCCCGCGCCGCGCCGTGGTCGGCTGGGACCCGAGCCGGCTGTCGATGGTGCTGGCGGTGCTGGAGGCGCATTGCGGGGTCAAGCTGTCCGGCCACGACGTCTATCTGAACGTCGCCGGCGGCCTGCGCATCCACGAGCCTGCGGCCGACCTCGCCGCCGCTGCGGCGCTGGTGTCGTCGCTGGTTAATGCGCAGTTACCCACCGATGCCGTTTATTTCGGCGAGATCTCGCTCTCAGGCGTGGTCCGCCCGGTGGCACAGACCCCGGCCCGGCTGAAGGAAGCGGCAAAACTCGGCTTCCAGCGCGCCGTGCTGCCCGAATCGGCACGCGGCGAGACCGGCGGCGATGCCGGACTGTCGCTGAATGCGGTGAACAGCCTGACGACATTGGTGGCCGAGATCGCGGCCCGCGGCTCCCGCCGAGGCGAATCGAACGCCCCGGCAGAGAAAAATGCCACACCGGCAAGATTCCGCCGCGGAGAGGGTTAGGTGGAGGTGACGTCCCCGGCCCCCGCCGCTATACAGCCGTCACAAAAGCAGCATGGGATTGCGTGGTTGCGGCCTTGCCGGGAACGCCGTCTGCCCCTCTTTTAAGGCAGCGGCCAAGCACCGATTCGGCTAGAGCACCTTTGAGAGTACGAGCGGACCAGACCAGCCGATGCCAGTAACACTCCTCGACCTGATCCTGCTCGGTGTGATGCTGATCTCGGGCCTGCTCGCGATGGTCCGCGGCTTCATGCGCGAAATCCTGTCGATCGCGGCCTGGGGCGCGGCGGCGATCGTGACTTTGTACTCGTTCTCGAAACTGCTGCCGACCGCCAAGACCTATTTCAACAACGACACGGTCGCGAGCGTGGTCGTCGTCGCCGGCGTGTTCGTGGGCACCCTGGTCGTGGTCTCCGTGATCACGGTCCGCATCTCCGACATGATCCTGGATTCGCGGATCGGCGCGCTGGACCGCACCCTCGGCTTCCTGTTTGGCCTGGCTCGCGGGCTTTTGATCGTCGTGGTCGCTTTCCTGTTCTTCACCTGGCTGGTTCCGGACAAGCAGCGTCCGGACTGGGTCACGGGGGCCAAGTCCCGCGTGGTGCTCCAGGGAACCGGGGACTGGCTGATGGCCCTCTTGCCTGACGACCCCGAGAACACCATCTTGAAGAGATTCAAGAAAAACAAACCAGATGATGATCAAGCTGAATCCGAGCAGCAGCCTTCGGGCAGTGGCGACGGATACAGTAAACCTGCTCGTGACAGCCTGAAAAAGCTGATCGAGAAACCTGCGGCGCGTTGATTGAGCCCTAGAGAGAGGCGCGGACGAGATGCGACACCCTGACCAGGACGCCCAACTTGATCTCGATCCCAACGCCGGTCCGGGCCCGGCCGCGCTGGAGCTTCAGGACGATCTGGAGGGGGATACGCTGCGCGAGGAGTGCGGCGTGTTCGGCATCTACGGTCACCCCGATGCGGCCGCCATCACCGCGCTCGGCCTTCACGCCCTCCAGCACCGCGGCCAGGAAGCCGCCGGCATCGTCTCCTACGACGGCAGCCGCTTTCACTCGGAACGCCGCCTCGGCCTCGTCGGCGACACCTTCTCCCGCCGCGAGGTGATCGACCGCCTGCCCGGCAATGTCGCGGTCGGCCATGTCCGCTATTCCACCACCGGCGCCACCATCCTGCGCAACGTGCAGCCGCTGTTCGCCGAGCTCAATGCCGGCGGTCTCGCCGTCGCGCACAACGGCAACCTCACCAACGGCCTCACGCTGCGCCGCGAGCTGGTACGGCACGGCGCGATGATGCAGTCGACCACCGACACCGAGGTGATCCTGCACCTGGTCGCGCGCTCCAGGCGGAGCCGCTTCATCGAGCGCTATATCGACGCGCTGCGCGAGATCGAGGGCGCCTATGCGCTGGTCTCGCTGACCAACAAGAAGCTGGTCGGCGCGCGCGATCCGCGCGGTATCCGCCCGCTCGTGCTCGGCGATCTCGACGGCTGTCCGATCCTGACCTCGGAGACCTGCGCGCTCGACATCATCGGCGCGCGCTTCGTGCGCGACATCGAGCCCGGCGAAGTCATCGTGTTCGACGAGAGCGGCCAGGACATCCACAAGCCGTTCCCGCCGATGGCGCCGCGTCCCTGCATCTTCGAATACATCTACTTCTCGCGTCCGGATTCCATCGTCCACGGCCGTTCGGTCTACGAGGTGCGCAAGGCCTTCGGTGCGCAGCTCGCGCGCGAGAGCCACGTGCCGATCGACGTCGTCGTGCCGGTGCCGGATTCCGGCGTGCCCGCCGCGGTCGGCTACAGCCAGCATTCCGGCGTGCCGTTCGAGCTCGGCATCATCCGCAACCATTATGTCGGCCGCACCTTCATCCAGCCGACCCAGGCGATCCGCGAATCCGGCGTGCGCATGAAGCATTCGGCCAACCGCGCCGCGATCGAAGGCAAGCGCATCATCCTGATCGACGACTCCCTGGTGCGCGGCACCACCTCGAAGAAGATCGTGCGCATGATGCGCGATGCAGGCGCCAAGGAAGTGCACTTCCGCCTCGCCTCGCCCCCGATCCTCTATCCCGACTATTACGGCATCGACCTACCCGACCGCGGCGGCCTACTCGCAGCGACGCATTCGCTCGAGGAGATGCGCGAGATCATCGGCGCGGACTCGCTCGCCTTCCTGTCGATCGACGGCATGTACCGCGCCATGGGCGAGCCCGGCCGCGACCCCGCCAATCCGAAATTCTCGGACCACTGCTTCACCGGCGCGTATCCGACCCACCTCACCGACCAGACCCAGACCGAGCAGCAGCCGCGGCAATTGTCGTTGCTGGCCGAGGCGAGCTGAGACCAATGGCGTCATCCCGGGGCGATGCGAAGCATCGAGCCCGGGATCTCGAGATTCCGGGTTCGGTCCTGCGGACCGCCCCGGAATGACGGGATCATGGGGGCTTGTCCCGGCCATCCACGGCTGTAAAACCCCGCCATGACAAAACCCCTCGCTGATCGCATCGCTCTCGTCACCGGCGCCTCGCGCGGCATCGGCTTCGCCACGGCCAGGGCGCTGGCCAAGGCCGGTGCGCATGTCGTTGCGGTGGCGCGCACGCAGGGCGGGCTGGAAGAGCTCGACGACGAGATCCGCAAGGACGGCGGCAGCGCCACCCTGGTGCCGCTCAACCTCACCGATTCCGACGGCATAGCGCGGCTGGGGGCCAGCCTGCACGAACGCTACGGCAAGCTCGATATCCTCGTCGGCAATGCCGGTGTGCTCGGCCCGTCCTCGCCGATCGGCCATATCGAGCTGAAGACCTTCAATGACGTGATGGCCGTCAACGTCTCCGCGAACTTCCAGCTGATCCGCTGCATGGAGCCGCTGCTCAAGCGGTCCGACGCCGGCCGCGCCGTGTTCATCACCTCGGGCGCCGCCAACAAGGCGACCGCCTATGTCGGCCCCTACGCCGCCTCCAAGGCCGCGCTGGAAACGCTGGCCCGCGCCTGGGCGCAGGAGACGGCGAATACGAAGCTGCGCGTCAATTTGTTCAATCCCGGCCCGGTCCGCACGCGCATGCGCGCAACGCTGATGCCGGGCGAGGATCCGGCGACGCTGGACACCCCCGAGCAGGTCGCCGAATTCATCGTGCCGATGTGTGGGCCTGACTGGACCGAGACCGGCAAGTTCTACGACTACAAGACCCGTAGCCTGATGAGCTTCCGCGCGCCGGCCTGATTGACCCGATTGCCTCCCGCGATTGATGGCCGCACCTAGGCGGCAGCAACGTCGGCAGTTTCGGTCACATCGGGCACGGCGATCGATGCCAAGGGTAACGTCTATACCGCCGAGGCCGATACCGGAGAGCGCATCCGGAAATTCAAGCTGACATCGGCCGCGCTCAAATAGCGTCTCAACGCATTTTGCCCAAAAGTTAACCGACGGATGACGCTACGACGCAGCGCCATCCGGCTTTAGGCGCATTGCCGCCGGACGTGGGACAGGCTAGAGCCATCAGCCGGAACAAGGCTCCGCAAGAGGGCCGTCCGCATATTTGACAGTGGAGGAAATCTTTCATGACGACGACGTTCGTACGCCGCTCCGCGGCCCTTCTGGCCTGCGCCGCTTTCGGTTTTGCCACATCCGCCTACGCCCAGGACAAGACCGTCAAGATCGGCGTGCTCAATGACATGTCGAGCCTCTATGCCGACATCGGCGGCCCGAATTCCGTGGTCGCCATCAAGATGGCGGTCGAGGATTCCGGCCTGCTCAAGAAGGGCTGGAAGATCGACGTCATCAGCGGCGACCATCAGAACAAGCCCGACGTTGGCGTCAACATCGCCCGGCAGTGGATCGACAACGAGAAGGTCGACGCGATCGCGGATACGCCGAACTCCGGCGTCGCGCTGGCGGTCAGCAATCTCGTCAAGGAAAAGAATGCGGTGCTGCTGAACTCCGGCGCCGCCTCTGCCGACCTGACCGGCAAGGCCTGCACGCCGAACACGGTCTCCTACACCTACGACACCTACATGCTGGCCAACGGCACCGGCAAGGCGCTGACCAAGGCCGGCGGCGATACCTGGTTCTTCCTGACCGCCGATTATGCCTTCGGCCATGCGCTCGAACGCGACACCACGGCGGTCGTGACGGCGAACGGCGGCAAGGTGCTCGGCAGCGTCAAGCATCCGATCAATACCGCGGACTTCTCCTCCTTCCTGCTGCAAGCGCAGTCGTCCAAGGCCAAGGTGGTCGGCCTTGCCAACGCCGGTGGCGACACCACCAACTCGATCAAGCAGGCGGCTGAATTTGGCATCGTCTCCGCCGGCCAGAAGCTCGCCGCGCTGCTGCTGTTCATCAACGACGTGCATTCGCTGGGCCTGAAGACCGCCCAGGGCCTGACCTTCACCGAGTCGTTCTACTGGGACATGAACGATCAGACCCGTGCCTGGTCGAAGCGCTTCTCGGCGCTGGCCAGCAAGAACGCGATGCCATCGATGACCCAGGCCGGCAATTACGCGATGGTGCTGCATTATCTCAAGGCGATGGAAGCGCTCGGCGGCAATCCGCACGATGGCGCCAAGGTCGTCGCCAAGATGAAGGAATTGCCGACGGACGATCCCCTGTTCGGCAAGGGTCCGCTACGCGCCGACGGCCGCCGCCTCATCCCGGCCTATCTGTTCGAGGTGAAGAAGCCCGAGGAGTCGAAGGGACCGTGGGACTATTACAAGCAGATCGCCACGATCTCGGCGGAAGACGCGGCCAAGCCGCTCAAGGACAGCGACTGCCCGCTGGTGAAGAAGTGACCGCGTAGCGGTCGTGCAAGGTCTTAACGGCGTCATGCCCGGGCTTGTCCCGGGCATTGGCGTTTCAGGCTGTCTTCGTCGCCGCCAGCGACCGCACCGCGATCGCCACGCACACCACCATCAGCACCGCCGCGAGCAGGAACGGCGCGCCGGGCAGATGCAGCGGCGCGCTGGCGCCGATGAAATAGGAAAACGTCAGGGTGAACAGGAACGGTCCGACGAGTTGCGAGACGCTCTGCACGCTCGCGGTCGCACCCTGCAACTGGCCCTGCAGATCGGGTGCGACCAGCCGCGTCATCAAGGATTGCGAGGCGGCGCCGGAGATTCCCCAGAGCGACAGCACGGGAATGCCGAGCCAGGAGATCGGCCCGGTCGGCGCAAGGCCCAGGATCACGAAGCCCAACGCGCCACAGCACAGGCCCATCAACAGCGCGTTCCACTCGCCGAGCACGCGCACGATCGGGCCGATCGCGAGCCCCTGCACCACCATGGCGCAGATGCCGACCATCGCGAGCGTCAGTCCCACGGTCTTGGAATCCCAGCCATAGCGATAGGTTGCATAGAGCACGAAGGTCGAGGGCAGCACGACATGGGCGACCTGTGCGACGAAGTTGACGACCGACAACGCGGCCAGCACCGCGTTGGACCGCAACAGATGCAGCGCCCCGATCGGACTGGCACTCCGCCAGCGGAACGGCGCGCGCTTGTCGGGCGCCAGCGATTCCGGCAGGACGAAGAGCCCATAGAGCGCATTGGCGAAGCTTAGGGCCGCCGAGGCCCAGAACGGCAGGCGCGGATCGATGTCGCCGAGCAGGCCGCCGAGCGCCGGGCCCAGGATGAAGCCGGCGCCGAAGGCAGCGCCAATCCTGCCGAAGACCGCCGCACGCCGCTCCGGGGGCGTAATGTCGGCGATATAGGCAAAGGCGGTCGAGATGCTCGCCGAGGTGATGCCGGAGATCACGCGGCCGATGAACAGCCAGACCAGCGACGGGGCCAGCGCCATCAACACGTAGTCGGCCGCGAGCCCGAAATTCGACAACAGCACCACCGGCCGGCGCCCGAAGCGATCCGACAGCGCGCCGAGCAGCGGCGAGAACACGAACTGCATCAAGGCCCAGGCGGTGCCGAACAGGCCGAAGATGCGGGCCGCGTGCGCGGTGTCGTTGTCGACGAAGCTCTCGATCAGCTTCGGCAGGATCGGCATGATCACGCCGAGTGCGAGCATGTCGAGCAGGATGGTGACGAAGATGAAGGCGACCGCCCCGCGCCGGACCGGCGCAGCGCCCTGCGCTGTCGCCTCGCCGGAGCCGTCGCTCACGACGGCCGCTTGCGCTTGTGCGCGAAAGGATTGGCCTTCTCGCGAAGAGTGATACGCACCGGCGTGCCCGGCAGCTCGAAAGTCTCTCGCATGGAGTTGGTGAGATAGCGCAAGTAAGATTGCGGCACCGCGTCCGCACGCGAGCAGAACAGCACGAAGCTCGGCGGGCGCGCCTTGTTCTGGGTGATGTAGTTCAGCTTCAGCCTGCGGCCGGACACCGCCGGCGGTGGATTGGCCTGGGTCGCCTGCTCGAACCAGCGATTGAGCGCGGCCGTCGGCACGCGCCTGTTCCAGACCGCGTAGGCGTCCTGGATCGCCTGCATCAGGCGGTCGATGCCCTCGCCCATCAGGCCTGAGACGGCGACGATAGGCACGCCCTTGAGCTGCGGAAGCCAATGGTCGGCATCGCGGCGCAGGCCCGAGATCGCGCCTCCGCCCTTGGTCTCCATCAAATCCCATTTGTTGACGGCGAGCACGACCGCCCTGCCCTCGCGCTCGATCAGATCGGCGATGCGCAGGTCCTGCTCCTCGAAGCGGTTCTGCGTGTCCATCATCAGCACGACGACCTCGGCAAAGCGCACCGCGCGCAACGCGTCCGCGACCGAGAGCTTCTCCAGCTTCTCCTCGATCCGCGAGCGCCGGCGCAGGCCTGCCGTGTCGAAGACGCGAAAATCGCGGCCCTTCCAGTTGATCTCGACCGCGATGGAATCGCGCGTGGTGCCGGCCTCCGGGCTGGTCAGCAGACGCTCCTCGCCGAGCAGATGATTGATCAGCGTCGACTTGCCGGCATTGGGCCGGCCGACGATGGCAACCCGGATCGGACGCGTCGCGGCCTCCTCCTCCGAGAGCGGCGCATCGTCCTCACCCTCGTCCTCGTCGACGGGCTCCGGCATCAGCTTGGCCAGCGCGTCATAGAGCTCGCCCATGCCCTCGCCATGCTCGGCCGATATCTGGATGGGATCGCCGAGGCCGAGTGCAAAGGCCTCCATCGCGCCGGCATCGCCATGCTTGCCCTCGCTCTTGTTGGCGATCAGCAGCACCGGCTTGTTGGCCTTGCGGGCGAAATCGGCGAAGGCGCGATCGGTGGGCGTGAGGCCGATGCGGGCATCGATGACGAAGAACAGCGCGTCGGCTTGCGCGATCGCGGCCTCGGTCTGCGCCTGCATGCGCGCGGTCAGCGAGCCCTTGGCGCCCTCGTCGAGGCCGGCGGTATCGATGATCGTGAACTGGAGGTCGCCGAGCCTGGCCTCGCCTTCGCGGCGGTCGCGGGTGACGCCCGGCAGGTCATCGACGAGCGCGAGCTTCTGCCCGACCAGGCGGTTGAACAGCGTCGATTTGCCGACATTGGGCCGGCCGATGATGGCGATCGTGAAGGACATCGGTCATTCGTGCGCTGCCGGGGCTGCGCCTGTCAATGCAATGAAATTATTAAAGCACCATGAGGCTGGAATGAATCCTCATCGCGCTTCAGGTTGTCGTTTGAGCATGATCTTTCCGGAAAACCGCTTCGCGCTTTGCGCTCACGCGGCCCTCCGGGTCCGGATCATGGTCTATCGCGAGAAGCTGCCACTCGGCAGCGGCGCCGGGAAAGTGCTCTGCGATTGCTGCTGGGTGGTCTGGGCCGGTTGCGCCTGCTGGACGGGCTGATCCGGCGGCGGTGCGGTGGTGCGCCTGCGGACGATCTTGTGCTTGGGCGGCGGAGCGGCCGTGGGTGGCGCGGCCTCCGGCTGGGCCTCGCCGTCGATCTCGCCGGCGGTCGCTTCAGCCGGCGCGACTGCGGCCGGCTGCCTCGTGTGCTTCGCCGTGGCACCCTTCGCCGGCTTGGCCGGTTCCGGCGCGGGCTCCGCGGGCAGAGCCGCGACGGCAGGCGCGTTCGGATCGGGCTGCTGCTGCGCGCCCTTGTACAGCTCCTTCGGCACGCCCTGCTCGAGGCCCGGCACGCCCTCCGGGAAGACCGGCTTGCGGTCGCCCGGCAGCTTCTTCTTGGTGTCGAGGAAGTCGAGCATGTCGCTTGGATCGAAGCTGGAGCAGCCGCCCAACGCGCCCGTGAAGGCGATGAGGACGGCGGCTGCGATCAAGCGTGGCGTGCGGCGCATCTTGTGTCTCGTCTCAAGTCAGAGGGCCGTCGTCAGCTCTTGGCGACGGGCGGCAGCAGGGCCTGGAGAGCCTCGGCGCGCGAGCGCAGGCCGGGCGGCGTTTCGCCGTCTCCGTCAATCGCGTCGAGCCATTTGCGGGCTGCGGTCATGTCGTTGTTGCGCCAGGCCGACAATGCCAGCATCTCACGGGCGCTGTGGCGGAAGGTCGATTTCGGCGCGGCGGAGGGCTCCAGCCGCTGCTGCATGTCGGCGTAGCTGGCGCTGTCGAGCAGCAGGCCGGCGGCGCGGATCTTCGCCAGATCCTGCCACTCGCCACCAACGCTGCGGTCGGCGGCAATGTCGTCATACATCTTCGCGGCGGCCTTGGGATCGCGGCTGGCTGCCTCGGCGGCAGCACGCAGCCGCGCCAGGGTGCGATAGCCGGACGGAGCCTTGGCGGCGAGGTCGGTGAAGGCCTTCTCGGCGTCGGCGTGCTTGTCCTGCTCGGACAGTTCGACGGCCTTCTCGAAGGCGGCGCCGGCCTCAGCGGCCTTCTTGGCCTCCAGATATTGGTAGCCGCGCCAGCCACCGACGGCGGCCACGACCAGCACCATCAGGGCGATGAAGTAGATCGAATATTTCTCCCACAGCTTCTTGAGCTGTTCGCGACGTACTTCCTCGTCGACTTCGTTAAATAATTCAGACACTTATGCTAATCCCATGCCCATCCGGGTGCGCGCGCGGAAGCGTTCGCGTCAGGAATCCCGTTCCCCATATGGCGGCGAGGTACCCTAACGATATGGCGGTGGCAAGGCAAAGCGAGCCCGATCAAGGCGTTAACCACCCGGCAGAAGCTCTGGAGAAAGCCGGCCCGGCTCAGGTTCCCAGGCGCTCCCGGAGCTGCCGCTTCAGCACCTTGCCGTTGGCATTCCGCGGCAACGGTTCGGGCGTGATCGCCATGGTTTCGGGCACCTTGTAGTCCGACAGTCGCTCGGCGCACCATGCGCGCAGATCGTCGCTGCCGATCGGGATACGTGTCACCACCACGGCGTGGACGCGCTCGCCCAGCACGGGGCACGCCCTGGCAATGATCGCGCTCTCGACCACGGCGGGATGCCCCGACAGCACGGATTCGACCTCGGCCGAATAGATCTTCAGGCCGCCACGGTTGATCATGTCCTTCTGCCGGTCGAACACGCGGACAAACCCCTCCGCGTCGACCGAGCCGAGATCGCCCGAATGCCAGAACCCGCTGGTGAAGCTTTCGGCCGTGGCTTTGGGGTTATTCCAATAGCCCTTGATGACGGAGGCGCTCTGGATCCAGAGTTCGCCGATCTCGCCACGAGGAAGCTCCCGCCCGTCCGGTCCCATCGCAATGATGCGCGCGCCCGGACACGGCAGGCCGACGCTGTCGATGTGGCTCGCCGTCAATTCGCCCGGCATGATCGTCGACGGCGACGTCGTCTCGGTCGCGCCGTAGCAGTTCATCAGCTTCAGGCCGGGAATCTTCGTCTTGAGCTTCTCGATGGTCGCGACCGGCATCGGCGCGCCGCCAAAGCCGCCGATGCGCCAGCTCGACAGATCATAGCTGTCGAAATCGGGCTGCAGCAGGCAGAGATTGTACATCGCCGGTACCATCACCGTGTAGGTGACGCGCTCGCGCGCGGCGAGCTTGAGGTAATCGGCCGCCTTGAATTCGGGCATGATGATCAGCGCGCCGCCGCAGCGGATCATCGTCGTGATATTGGCGACGACGCCGGTGACATGGCCGAGCGGCACCGCCGCGATCGAACGGTCGGCGTCCGTCAATTGCAGGCAGGAGACGAAGACCATCGAGGAATGAACGATGTTGCAATGGGCCAGCATCGCGCCCTTCGGCTTGCCTGTCGTCCCCGAGGTGTAGAGGATCATCGCGGTGTCCTCTTCGCCCACCTCGACCGACGCAGGTGCCGGCGGGTTGTCGGCGAGCACTGCGAAACGCGACCGAGCCGGATCCTCGTCGACGGCGATGCGATGGATGACTTCGGGCACATCCAGCGCATCCGGCAGCCGCTCGGCGAGCGAGGCCTCGTGGATCAGGATCTTTGCGCCGCAATCGGCCAGCACATAGGCGATCTCCGGCTTCTGCTGGCGCGTGCTGAGCAGCACCGTCACCAGGCCCTCATGCGCGGCGGCGAACAGCAGCAGGGGAAATTCGATGCGGTTGCCGAGCAGGATCGCGACACGATCGCCGCGCTGCAATCCGAGCTTGCGAAATCCCGCTGCAATCCGCGCGGCCTGCTCCACGGCCTGCTGCCAACTCAGGCGGACATTGCCCGCGATCAGCGCTTCACCGTCGGTGTTGCGGGCGCAGGCTTCCGCGATCATCGCCCACAGGCTCGCCGGCCGATCCCGGAAGGCCGGCACGACCCGATCGCCAAAGCGCGCCTCGAGCCGCATCGGCGGGATCTGAGATTGCGACCAATCCATCGAAGGGCCCTCGGCTTGTTGCTCTTGATAGCTTCCGCGCATGGACATCCGGGTCTCGTCTTGTGCTGACCGGCTAGACACCGATGACGGGAACACCGATCACGACCGGATGGAACGCGAACGCCAGCGCCAAATATGCGACGATGCCGACCGCAACTGCGATCAGATCGTTGGTGATGCCGCCGACCGGAATCGGCGGGCCGCCGGCGTCGGTGCGATGCTTGAGCGAAATACGGTCATACACCGCCCAGCCCAGGAACGAGCCGAACAGGATGATCGAGCCGAGATCTCCGTTGGCGAGCAGATGCGCCGCCGCCCACAGCTTGATGCCGGCCAGCATCGGATGCTTCAGCGTCGCATAGATGCGGCCGCGCAGATATGACGCCACCACCAGGACGACTGCCGGCAGCATCAATGCGAGCGTGATGTGCTTCATCGCCTTCGGCGGATACCAGACGTCGATCCAGCCGGTGGCGCGATAGTGGGCATAGCCCCAGATGATCAATGCGAGCCCGGCCAGCGAGACCAGCGAATAGAGGATCTTGTAGGACCCCCCGCCCAGCCTTGCGATCGCCTCGGCGCGCATCTCGCGTTTGGTGGTGAACACATGCGCCGCAAAAAACAGCGCAAGCCCCAGGATCATGACCAGCAGACCCACGACATCCTCCCCTTTTGACCAGCGCCACAGCCTCTGAGGTATCATCGATTGGCCGCCGCTCGCAACTCGCGTCCCTCATGGTGGGAGGCGCGAAAGCGCAATCTCGATGAGGGACGGAGGTATCCTCGCAGTTACTTGCCTAGATCGCGATTGTCGACGTAGCGGATCGCGATCGGCTTGCCCGCCAGCGCGCCGCCAAAGCCGCTGGTGAATTTCAGCGGCAGGCATGCCTTCAGCGATGCGTTGATGGCATTGAGATAGGTCGCGCGGGTGTCGGCGGGGACGCCCGCGGTCGCAAATGTCATGCGCGGCGGGCCGATCAAACCGCCCGATCGGTTGAGGCTGAACCGCACCGACATCTGCATGCCTGCCCGCGCATGGTCAGCGGGGGGAGGTGACCAGCACGAACGCAACTCGGCGAAGAGATCGCCGATCGTATCAAGGTCATGATCGGGCCGCCGGTATTTCGCGATGTCGGCTTGCGATGGAACGCTCTCGACCGTGAGCTGGAGAGTCTCGCCGAATGGAAATGGAATGTCGGTGATGCAAGGTCCCTGAAAAGGCCCGCCGCACGGCTCATACGAGAACGGCACCTCTTCGAGGGGGCGGCGCCACGCATCGGCCGATGCCGGCAGGATTGTCACAAGGAGGAGTACAAGGATGAAGCGCCACATGACCACGAAACCACAGTACCCATCCCGATGGAAAGTGGCACCGGCCGCCCGCGTATCAAGCCTGCGCTCGTTCACATACGCGTTCAAATCCGATTCTGCCGGCGGGCTTGCCCCTCTTCGCTAAAGAGGCGCCGGCCCAACACGACACGCGGAGCAAGGACCGAGGGACGTGGCTGCCCTACCCCTTCTTCTTGACGTCCTTGACGTTGGTGAACTCGATGCCCTCGGCGCGCTCCCTGGTGTAGCCGAGATAGAATTCGTTCCGGGCGAGATAGACGGGATCGCCGTCGACGTCATCGGCGATGCTGGAGGTGTTGGCGGCGATGAATGCGTCGAGCTTCTTGCGGTCCTCCGAGGAGACCCAGCGCGCCAGCTGAAATTCGCTGACCTCGAACTCGACCGGCAGCGAATATTCCGCCTCGAGCCGCGCCTTTAGCACATCGAGCTGGAGCGCACCGACCACACCGACCAGCGCCGGCGCGCCGTCGCGCGGGCGGAATACCTGCACCACGCCCTCTTCCGACATCTGCTGCAGCGCTTCCTTCAGCTTCTTCGCCTTCATCGCATCAGTGAGACGGACGCGGCGGACGATTTCCGGAGCGAAACTCGGCACGCCGACGAAGTTGAAATCCTCCCCTTCCGTCAGCGTATCGCCGATGCGCAGCGTGCCGTGGTTTGGAATGCCGACGACGTCGCCGGCGAAGGCTTCGTCCGCCACGGAGCGATCCTGCGCGAAGAAGAATTGCGGGCTCGACAGCGGCATGCTCTTGCCGGTGCGCACGAGCTTCGCCTTCATGCCGCGGCTGAGCTTGCCGGAGCAGAGCCGCGCGAAGGCGATGCGGTCGCGGTGGTTCGGATCCATGTTGGCCTGGATCTTGAACACGAAGGCGCTCATGCGTGGATCGGTGGCCTCGACCTTGCGCTGGTCGCTGTCCTGCGCACGCGGCTCGGGGGCGAACTTGCCGAGGCCTTCCAGGAGGTCGCCGACGCCGAAATTGCGCAGCGCGCTGCCGAAATAGACCGGCGTCAGATGGCCTTCGCGGAACGCTTCGAGCTCGAACGGCTTTGACGCCTCCGTGACGAGCTCGAGCTCGTCCTTCACGGCGGAGACGTCGAGATTGGCGTTGAGCTTGGCGAGTTCTTCGATCTCGATCTGCTGCGCCGCACCGGTCTTGGCGCCGCCGCCTTCGAGCAGGCGCACGCCGCCATTGACGACGTCATAGGTGCCGAGGAAGTCGCGGCCGCGACCGACCGGCCAGGTCATCGGCGTGGTGTCGAGCGCCAGCGTCTTCTCGATCTCGTCGAGCAGCTCGAAAACGTCGCGACTCTCGCGGTCCATCTTGTTGATGAAGGTGATGATCGGAATGTCGCGCAGGCGGCACACCTCGAACAGCTTCCGGGTGCGCGCCTCGATGCCCTTGGCGGCGTCGATCACCATCACGGCGGAATCGACTGCGGTCAGCGTGCGATAGGTATCTTCCGAGAAGTCCTCGTGGCCCGGCGTATCCAGCAGGTTGAACACCAGCCCTTCGAACTCGAAGGTCATCACCGAGGTCACGACCGAGATGCCGCGCTCGCGCTCGATCTTCATCCAGTCGGAACGCGTATTGCGCCGCTCACCCTTGGCCTTGACCTGGCCGGCGAGATTGATGGCGCCGCCGAACAGCAGCAGCTTCTCGGTCAGCGTGGTCTTGCCGGCGTCAGGGTGGGAAATGATCGCAAAGGTCCGCCGCCGCGCCACTTCAGCGGCAAGCGGGGAACGGGCCGGCGATTCGGCTGTGGTGATGGCGATGTCGGACATGGCGGGAGCGTGTGGCAGGGAAAACGGGCCTGATCAAGCCTCATTTGGTGATTGCGGAGCCATTCGGCCAGCCCCATATCGGCTTTCAGGAAGGACGGCCTTCCGTTTCTCAGCACCTCAGCCGCGGGGACGACCCTGCCTTGAATGGAGGGCCGTCATGGCCTGGAGCATCCTGTTCGTCGCCGGTCTTCTCGAGATCACCTGGGCGATTGGCCTGAAATACACTGAGGGTTTTACCAGGCTTGTGCCGTCGGTGATCACCCTGGCGGCCATGGCCGGCAGCGTCATCCTGCTTGGACTTGCGCTCAAATCGCTCCCGGTCGGAACCGCCTATGCGGTCTGGACCGGCATCGGCGCGGTGGGCACCGCGACGCTCGGCATCGTCCTGTTCGGCGAGCCGGCAACGGCCTTACGCCTTGCCAGCATCGCCCTGATCGTCGCCGGGATTGCCGGACTGAAGCTCGTCACTTGACGAAGATCTCGACCAGCCACCAGGTCAGCGCCGAGACGATGGCCGAGGCCGGGATCGTGATCACCCAGGCATAGACGATCGAGCTTGCGACGTTCCAGCGCACCGCCGAGACGCGGCGGGCGGCGCCGACGCCGACGATGGCACCGGTGATGGTGTGGGTGGTCGAGACGGGAACTCCGAGATAGGTCGCCATGAACAGGGTCGCGGCGCCCCCCGTTTCGGCGCAAAAGCCCTGCATAGGCGTCAATTTCGTGATGCGCAGGCCCATGGTGCGGACGATGCGCCAGCCGCCCATCAGCGTGCCAAGCGCCATCGCCGCCTGGCAGGACAGCACCACCCAGAACGGCACCGAGAACTCGCTGCCGAGATGACCCTGCGAATACAGCAGCACCGCGATGATGCCCATGGTCTTCTGCGCGTCGTTGCCGCCGTGGCCGAGCGAATAGAGCGAGGCCGAGGCGAATTGCAGGATGCGGAAGGCGCGATCGACCGCGAACGGCGTCGAGCGCACCGAGGCCCAGGACACGATGGCCACCAGCATCGTTGCGAGCAGGAAACCGACCAGCGGCGACAGCACGATTGCCAGCACCGTCTTGGACAGGCCGCTCCATACCGCGGCCGAAATCCCCGCCTTGGCCATGCCGCCGCCGACGAGGCCGCCGATCAACGCGTGCGACGACGAGGACGGGATGCCGAGCGCCCAGGTCACGAGGTTCCAGACGATCGCGCCGACCAGCGCCGCGAAGATCACCTGGGCATCGACGACCGCGGGATCGATGATGCCGGTGCCGATGGTCTGGGCGACGTGCAGTCCGAACACCATGAAGGCGATGAAATTGAAGAAGGCGGCCCAGAACACCGCGAACTGCGGCCGCAGCACGCGGGTCGAGACGATGGTCGCGATCGAATTGGCGGCGTCGTGCAGGCCGTTCAGGAAGTCGAACAGCAGCGCGACGGCGATCAAGCCGACCAGGATGGGAAGACCCAACGCGGCATCCACGGCGGCCCTGCCCTACACTTGCTCGATGACGATGCTGTTGATCTCGTTCGCGACGTCGTCGAAGCGATCGGCCACCTTCTCGAGGTGGTCGTAGATCTCGACGCCGACGATGAAGTCCATGGCATTGCCCTCGCGATGCTTGAGGAACAGCTCCTTCATGCCGATGTCGTGGAGATCGTCGACCCGGCCCTCCAGCTTGCCGAGTTCTTCGGTGATGGCGGTCAGCATGGCGACGTTCGGGCCGATCGATTGCATCAGCGGCAGCGCACGCCCGACCAGATTGGCGCATTCGATCAGGAGCCCGCCGATCTCGCGCATGGGAGGCTCGAAGGTGCGGACCTCGAACAGCATGACCGCCTTGGCCGTCTGCTGCATCTGGTCGATGGCATCGTCCAGCGACGTGATGAGGTTCTTGATGTCGCCGCGGTCGAACGGGGTGATGAAGGTGCGGCGCACCGCCGTCAGCACCTCACGGGTGATGTTGTCGGCATCGTTCTCGAACTGGTTGACGCGCTGGCAATAGACCGGCGTCTCCTCGCCCCCATTGAGCATGCCCTGAAGCGCGATCGCGCCCTGGATCACCGTCTGGGCATGCCGGTCGAACAGGTCGAAGAACCGTTCTTCCTTGGGCAGGAAAACACGAAACCATCGCATCATGGGGATAGGCTACCGGCTGGAAATGGTCACGCCCTGAGGGCTGTCATGAAACTGTCATAGACCATTTTCAATCCGCGCGCGTGTCATCTCACGCCCACGGAGCCGGGTCATCCACCGCTTTCACGCACCCATGAAATTGGTGCAATTTCAGTTGCTTAGAGCGACCGGCGGAAGTAATGCGCGATTTCGCCGATGACGCCGCGGCGGAAGGTGAGCACGCAGATCACGAAGATCGAGCCCTGGATCACCGTCACCCACTGGCCGAAACCCGCCAGATATTGCTGCATGGCGATGATGACGAAAGCGCCGACCACGGGGCCAAAGATGGTGCCGAGGCCACCGACCAGCGTCATCAGCACGACCTCGCCCGACATCGACCAGTGCACGTCGGTGAGCGAGGCGTTCTGCGCCACGAACACTTTCAGCGCACCGGCAAAGCCGGCCAGCGTGCCCGACAGGACGAAGGCCAGGAACTTGTACTGGTCGGTGCGGTAGCCGAGCGAGATCGCCCGCGGCTCGTTCTCGCGGATCGCCTTCAGGACTTCGCCGAACGGCGAGTTGATGATGCGGAAGATCAGGAGGAAGCCGGCGAGGAAGCCCGCCAGCACGACGTAATAGAGCACCGTCGGCTTGGAGAGATCGAAGACGCCGAACATGTGCCCCTGCGGGATGCCCTGGATGCCGTCTTCGCCGTGGGTGAACGGCGCCTGGAGATAGATGAAGTACAGGAGCTGCGACAGCGCCAGCGTGATCATCGAGAAGTAGATGCCCTGGCGGCGGATCGAGATGTAGCCGGTGATGATCGAGAGCACGAAGGCCGCCGCGATGCCGACGAGGATGCCGAGCTCCGGCGGCAGCGCCCACACCTTCAGTGCATGCGCGCTGCAATAGCCCGCCGTGCCCAGGAACATCGCGTGGCCGAACGACAGCAGGCCGCCGTAACCGATCAGCAGGTTGAAGGCGCAGGCGAGCAGCGCAAAGCACAGCGCCTGCATCACGAAGAACGGGTAGACTCCCGTGAATGGCACAGCCGCCAGCAGCAGCGCCATCAGCACGAACACGATCATCTCGTCGCGCACCGCGCGAGGGGTCACCGGCAGCGTGTCGTCCGTCAGGGTTGTCATCTCAGGCCGCCCTTCCCGTCAATCCCGTTGGCTTCACCAAGAGCACCAGCACCATCAGCACGAACACGACGGTGTTGGAGGCCTCGGGGTAGAAATACTTGGTCAGGCCCTCGATCACGCCGAGCGCGAAGCCGGTGATGATGGAGCCCATGATCGATCCCATGCCGCCGATCACGACCACCGCGAACACCACGATGATGAGGTCGGCGCCCATCAGCGGCCGCACCTGGTTGATCGGCGCCGAGAGCACGCCGGCGAGCGCGGCAAGGCCGACGCCGAGACCGTAGGTCAGCGTGATCATGCGCGGCACGTTGATGCCGAACGCGCGCACCAGCGTCGGATTCTCAGTGGCTGCGCGCAGGTAGGCGCCCAGCTGCGTCTTCTCGATCAGGAACCAGGTCGCCAGGCACACGACCAGCGAGAACACGACGACCCAGCCGCGATAGACGGGTAAGAACATGAAGCCGAGATTCATGCCGCCCCTGAGCTGGTCCGGAATCGCGTAAGGCAGGCCGGAGGAGCCGAAATAGTTCTGGAACACGCCCTGGACGATCAGCGCGATGCCGAAGGTCAGCAGCAGGCCGTAGAGGTGATCGAGCCCCGTCAGCCATTGCAGCATGGTCCGTTCCAGGATCATGCCGAAGATACCGACGATGATGGGCGCCAGCAGCAACGCCCACCAGTAGCTGATCCCGCCGAGGTTCAACAGGAAGTAGGCGACGAAGGCGCCCATCATGTAGAGCGCGCCATGGGCGAAATTGATGATGTTGAGCATGCCGAAGATCACGGCAAGCCCGAGACTGAGCAGCGCGTAGAACGAGCCGTTGATCAGTCCCACCAGTAGCTGAGCGTATAGAGCCTGCATCGATCCCGCACCCGGTCCCTTCGGCGTTCCCTGAAAGTCGCCCGCAGGCCTCAAGGCCTGCGGGCCGTTATCTTACTTCTTCAACAGCGCGCACTTGCTCTCGGACAGCGGCGTGAAAGCCTGGTCGCCCGGCACCGTGCCCACAAGCTTGTAGAAGTCCCATGGCCCCTTCGACTCCGAGGGCTTCTTCACCTCGAACAGATAGGCGTTGTGGATGGTGCGGCCGTTGGGCTGGATCTCGCCCTTGCCGAACAGATCGTCCTCGGTGGGCATCGACTTCATCTTCTCGACGACCTTGACGCCGTCATGCGGATTGCCGCCGAGCGCTTCGAGGGCCTTGAGATAGTGGCGCACGCCGGCATAGACCCCGGCCTGCACCATCGTCGGTGGTGCATTGTTCTTCATCTTCTCGGCGAAGCGCTTGGAGAACGCCCGGGTCTTGTCGTTCATGTCCCAGTAGAACGTCTCGGTGAAATTGAGCCCCTGCGCCGTCTCGAGGCCGATCGCCTTGACGTCGGTGAGGAAGAGCAAGAGGGCTGCGAGCTTCTGGCCGCCCTTGACGATGCCGAACTCGGCCGCCTGCTTGATCGTGTTGGTGGTGTCGCCGCCGGCATTGGCGAGACCGATGATCTTGGCCTTGGAGGCCTGCGCCTGGAGCAGGAAGGACGAGAAGTCCGGCGTGTTGAGCGGATGCTTGACGCCGCCGATCACCTTGCCGCCGTTGGCGGTGATGACCGCCGTGGTGTCGCGCTCGAGCGCCGCACCAAAAGCGTAGTCCGCGGTCAGGAAGAACCAGGTGTCACCACCGGCCTTCACCAGCGCCTGGCCGGTGGTGTGGGCCAGCATGTAGGTGTCGTAGGTCCAGTGCACGGTGTTGGGCGAGCACTGCGCGTTGCTGAGGTCGGAGGTCGCCGCACCCGAATTGATGTAGACGCCGTTCTTTTCCTTGATCACGTTGTTGACGGCGAGCGCCACGCCCGAGTTCGGCACGTCGACGATGACGTCGACCTTGTCGACGTCGAACCACTGCCGCGCGATCGCGGTGCCGATATCGGGCTTGTTCTGGTGATCGCCGGAGATGACGTCGATCTTCCAGCCCTTCGCGGCGAGGCCGGAATCCTCGACGGCCATTTGCGCGGCGAGCGTCGAGCCGGGGCCGCCGAGGTCGGCGTAGAGCCCGGACTGATCGGACAGCGCGCCGATCTTGACCGTCTTGTCCTGCGCCAACGCGACGCCTGTTGCGGCGAAGGTAAGCGCGGTGGTCAGCAGCAATGACGCAATCGACCTGGTCTTCATGCAACTTTCCTTTTTGAATTTTCTCGTTGGCAGTTCTTCAACTCGAGCACGATCTCTTCGGACGACCGCTACACACTTTGCGCTGACGCGGCCCTCCGGGTCCCGATCATGCTCTAGACACCCAAATAGGTGTGCAGCTTGTCCATGTTGGCGGCGAGCTCCGAGTTGGAGAATCCGTCAATGATCTTGCCGTGCTCGACCACGTAGTAGCGGTCGGCGACGGTGGATGCGAAGCGGAAATTCTGCTCGACCAGGAGGATCGTAAAGCCCTCCTTCTTGAGTCGCGCAATGGTGTGACCGATCTGCTGGATGATGACGGGCGCGAGGCCCTCGGTCGGCTCGTCCAGCATCAGGAAGCTCGCGCCGGTTCGCAGGATGCGCGCGATCGCGAGCATCTGCTGCTCGCCGCCCGACAGCTTGGTGCCCTGGCTGTTCAGCCGCTCCTTGAGGTTCGGAAACAGATCGAAGATCTGCTCGAGCGGCAGTCCGCCCGCGCGGACGACCGGCGGCAACATCAAATTCTCCCGCACGTCGAGGCTGGCGAATATGCCCCGCTCTTCCGGGCAGAACGCGATGCCCATGCGCGCGATCCTGTCCGAGGTCGCGCGAATGATCTCCTGGTTGTTGAACTTCACCGAGCCGGAGCGCTTGCCGATGATGCCCATGATCGACTTCAGCGTGGTCGTCTTGCCGGCGCCGTTACGCCCGAGCAAGGTGACGACCTCGCCCGCGTTCACGTCGAAGTTGATCCCGTGCAGGATGTGGGACTCGCCGTACCAGGCTTCGAGGTTGCGGACTTGAAGGATGTTTCCGCCGCTCGCAGCCCTGGCCGGAGCCTCGGCGATCGCAGTGTCAGGCATGACCGGCTCCCAGATAGGCTTCCTTGACGCGCTCGTCCTTGGTGAGCTCGGAGTAATGGCCCTGCGCGAGCACCTGCCCGCGCGTCAGCACGGTGATGATGTCGGAGAGGTTGGCCACGACGCTCAAATTATGCTCGACCATGAGGATGGTGTATTTCGCCGAAATGCGCTTGATCAGCGCCGCGATCTTGTCGATGTCCTCGTGGCCCATGCCGGCCATCGGCTCGTCGAGCAGCATCATCTCTGGGTCGAGCGCGAGCGTGGTTGCGATCTCCAGTGCGCGCTTGCGCCCATAGGGCATCTCGACCGCGGGCGTGTTTGCAAACTCGCTGAGGCCGACATCGCTGAGCAGCTCGCGCGCGCGATCGTTGAAGCGATTGAGCACGGACTTGGAGCGCCAGAAATCGAACGAAGAGCCGTGCTGGCGCTGCAGCGCGACACGGACGTTCTCCTGCGCGGTGAGATGCGGAAATACCGCCGAAATCTGGAAGGAACGCACGAGGCCCATGCGGGCCACGTCGGCCGGCGCCATCGCCGTGATGTCCTGCCCCTTGTAGAGGATTTTTCCGGCTGACGGTTTGAGGAACTTGGTCAAAAGATTGAAGCAGGTCGTCTTGCCGGCCCCGTTCGGGCCGATCAACGCGTGAATGCTCCCACGGCGAACCTTGAGCGCAACGTCGCGGACGGCGAAGAAGCCCGCAAACTCCTTGGTCAAGCCTTCCGTTTCGAGAATGAACTCATCGGCCAAACAGATTTCCCCCTGCCCGCGCGAGGCGCGTGGCTGTCCTTGTTGCTTCGGCTGTCCGGAGGACTTGCAGCCCACCCGGGGCGCCGCCTCCGGGCGCGGAATATGCCGGAGGTGACGGGGGTTAGGCAAGGCGGAAAGCTGAGCAGATCAGGCCTCCGGCTGGGATACAAATGCTCCCTTAGTCGGAGATGTCTGGATGTCGTGCCTGCCCGGCCTCCCGGTTCGCAAGGCACCGGTCATCAAGCCGTCGTTAACGGTCTTTCGTTCCGCGCGCCAGCCTTCATCGAAAATTTTCCCACAAGCGGGATCATGCGCGCGTCTTCACGTGCGGAGAATATTGCTTTGGATTTTGCCAGCGCCGCTCCCTCCGTCGTCAAATCGATCCGGCAACGCGATCTCCTGAACACGTGGCTGCGACTTTATGCGCGCCAGCAGATCGCGCCGGCGATCTGGGAGTATCAGCCCGCGCGACTCGAGGAGGAGCTCTCGGATCTCATCTACTATACGGTGGAATTTTCGACGCCGAAGCCCCGCCTCATCATCCAGAGCGAGGGCACGCGCATCTCGCACGCCTATGGACATACCGGCAAGGGCGTTATGCTCGATGATTATGTCGGGCCGCGGCTCGCCCCGTTCGTGATGCCGATCTATCATGAATGCGTGGCACGCGGGCTGCCCGTCTACAGCGTTGCCAACGTCGAGGACATCTACGGGCGCATCGTCGCCTATGAACGGCTGCTGCTGCCCTTCCAGACCGACGGCAAGGTCTGTCACGTCATCGCCTCGATCAAGACGTTCTGCGAGGACGGCGGCTTCGAGATCAAGAATCTGATGCGCGGAAATGACGCGCTGCCGCGTCCAAAGATGCGCGCCGTGATCGATCGCGAGCTGTTTCATCGCGCCCCAGGCCGCATCGCGCCCGCCGAGACGGTCGAGTTATCCGACCAGCAGGGTCCCGGCATCACCGCCGAGATCATCGAGCTGAACTAGCGGTCAGCGCGCTTTGCCGCAGACCTCCTTGGCATAGACGTCCGGCTTGAAGCCGACCAGCAGCTTGCCACCCATTTCCAGCACAGGCCGCTTGATCATCGATGGTTGCGCTAGCATCAATGCCAACGCCTTCTTCTCGCTGAGGCCTTCCTTGTCGGAGTCGGGGAGCTTCTTGAAGGTCGTCCCGACGCGATTGAGCAGCGTCTCCCAGCCGACCTTGTCGCTCCACTGCTTGAGCTTATCCTTCTCCACGCCCGCCGCCTTGTAGTCGTGAAACTCGTAAGGCACGCCATGGGCATCGAGCCAGGCGCGGGCCTTCTTCATGGTGTCGCAGTTCTTGATGCCGTAGATGATGTTGGGCAAAACGTTCCTCGCGCATGGCGTATCGTGCTGTGCGTGGTGTTGTACGAAACTCCGGCTCGCGCGACAATATTGCGAACCATCCCAGCTCTCCGAACGGACATCCCATGCACGTTACCCACGATCCTGCAGCTGCCGCCTCGCCGACCATCGACTTCAACAGCTTCCTCGCGGTCGATGTCCGTGTCGGCACCATCGTCGACGTCAAGCCGTTTCCGGAAGCGCGCAAGCCCGCCTGGCGGCTGTGGATCGATTTCGGACCCGCCATCGGCGTGCGCAAGAGTTCGGCCCAGATCACCGAAAACCACCCACTCGAGACCCTCGTGGGGCAACAGGTTGCGGCTGTCGTCAATTTCCCGCCGCGCCAGATCGGCCCAGTCGTCTCCGAGGTGCTGACGCTCGGCTTCCCCGATGCAAACGGCAAGGTCGTGCTGGTGCAGCCGAGCAAGCCTGTGCCGAATGGCGGACGCCTGTTCTAGGGAAGATCACGGCCGCTTCGGAATGTTCAGCCCGCGTTGCACCGCCGGACGCGCCAGCCCGCGTGCGAGCCAGTTGCCGACCGTCTTGAACTGGCTGAACTCCACGAGATCGCCGGCGCCGTAGAAGCCGATCAGATTCCGCACCCAGCCGAGCATGGAGATGTCGGCGATGGTGTAGTCGTCATCCATGAACCACTGCCGGCCGAAAAGATGCGCCTCCATCACGCCGAGCAGGCGCTTGGACTCGTTGACGTAGCGCTCCAGCGGCCGCTTGTCCTCGAAATCCTTGCCAGCGAACTTATGAAAGAAGCCGACCTGCCCGAACATAGGCCCGACACCGCCCATCTGGAAGTGCACCCACTGGATGGCCTGATAGCGGCGAGCGGCATCCTGCGGCAGCAGCTTGCCGGTCTTCTCCGCGAGGTATTGCAGGATCGCCCCGGACTCGAACAGCGGCAGCGGCCTGCCCCCGGGACCGTTGGGATCGAGGATCGCCGGGATCTTGCCGTTCGGATTGAGCGAAAGAAACTCCGGCGTCTTCTGATCGTCCTTGCCGAAATCGACCAGGTGGACTTCGTAGGGAAGTCCGATCTCCTCCAGCATGATCGAGACCTTGACGCCGTTCGGCGTGGGCAAGGAATAAAGCTGGAGCAGTTCGGGATGTTTGGCCGGCCAACGTTTGGTGATAGGAAAGGCGGACAGATCGGACATCGGGACCTTTGGTGCATGGACTGAGGCGTGCTCAATCTAGGTGAGGCGCCGTGCGGCGCAAGCCACACTTCGTCCCGACGAACCTGCGCTTATGGCGGCAGCGTTGCCATCACCACGGTCGGGGTCGTTGCTTCATGTTGCAGTCGATACTCGATGAACCGTTCCCCCGTGATCAACAGCAGGGCCGTAAAGGCGATCGTCAGCATCGCGGTCGCCAATTGGCGCACGTCGTACATGGCATTTTGTCCCTCAACAGCCTTTGGCGTAAAACGTCGGCTCAAGCACCACGTTCCGAAGCGACATGAAAATATTGCTATTTTTTCCCGGATTGTGCTTCGAAGCCATCGCGCTGTTCCGGCATCCCGTGCAGGGACCAATGGCGTCCTCAAGCGTTGTCGCTGGATGAACATCGAGAAACGCGCCCTGCTCGATCACGCCGATCGCTGTCGCCGCGTCGCGAACGATCTCGCTCGCAGCGAAGCCGCGCAGCGGTTGCGAGCAATGGCCGACGAGTACCAAGCGAGAGCAACAAGACTGGACGACGAGGGCGTCTCCTCGAATCCGGGCCGCAATAGTCGCAGTCACTTCGAAGACAATGGCGATCGGGAGGGTTGATCGACCTCAAAAGTTGATCTCCATCCGCAATCCGCGCGGATCGATCTCCTCTCCGCCGACACGTTGCGCGCTGTCGCGTGCCGCGACCGCGCAGGCGCACGCATCGATGAGATCGTCGCGGCCGATGCCGGTGCCGTGGCGAAGCGTCAGCCATTTCGGCAGACGCGTGAAGCCGCGTTGCTCCAGCAGCGCGACACGCTGTTCGAGACCGCGCGCCGACGTCTTCTTTGCGAGACGGACTCGCCCTGCGAGATTCCAGAAAATCAACTCCGGATGGGCTTCGCCGATCGTCGCCTGCCGCGTTGGCGTCATGGCTTCGTCGACCTCCTTGAGCTTGTCTCTGATATTCCAGAGCTGCGCCGATACTCCCCTGCCCTTGCCTTCATGCGTCCAATAGAAGCGGTTGGCCGCCGCCATGTCGGGAAAGCTCCAAAGGTCTCTCCGCGCGCCAAGAAACACGGCAGGGCCGATCAGCTCGCGCGCACGCAGATCGCACGCGCGATAGCCGCTTGGATTCAAGCCGATCGGCATGTCGATCATCGCGCGCGCATGCGGCACCGCGAGCAGACGCGTCAGGCCCGGCGAGTAATCGAAGCCATGATCGCCACGCTCATCGATCCAGGCAGCAACCCAGCCGAAGCGAAATCCGTCGAGACCGAGATAGGTTGGCACATTGTTCGCTGATCCCATGCGATTTCACACGCGCCTTTGCTTGACATCCGCAGGTTGCGGGCGTATCTCCCGCGGCCTCGCGAGCACTTCCGTTCGTGACAGACAACATGAACCGAGCGATGCCCTACCGCTACGAAATCCTAGTCTGCACATCGAATGGCTTCCAGCCAATCGATCGCGCACGCGCGGCCCATGGGAGCGATCTTGCCTGACGGCAAGGTCGACAGTCCGCTTCTCACGGACCCTCCCGAGCCTGCCGCTCCGGAGGGTTTTTTGTTGCCCGCCGCGCGGCCCAACCGAACAACCCGGCATCGGCCGGAACGGGAGACCCGGATCCCCGGGGCTCTCGCTAGAGAGGCGCGTGCCCAAGCGAGCGGGGCCGTCGACGACTTCTCCGACGCTGTGGTCGCGTGGATCGCGGCGTCGGAGACGGCGTTGAACCGATGCGCAACGACAACGGCCCCGGACGCGGAGCACCGCGCCAGGGACCGGCGAAAACTCTGAAATGACTGCGCGCACCCTCAACGGTGCGCGAGGGACTTGAAGCAGGATACAGGACCATGCGACGACCCGATCCCTACATGGAACGCGCCCGCGAGCTCTGCCTCGCCGCCGGTGTCGATCCCGACTCGCGCGTCGGCGAAGGACGCGGCCAGCCGGCCTGGTGCCTGTATAAGGACGCCGCGCGCAAGGAGCATCTCACGCGCGAGACCGATGCCGTCGCGGGCGAGATCGCGAACCTGCGCCCGCAGGATGCCCGCTTCCAGAATGCGCCGCTGAAGGTGTTCGGCCCGCACGAGGATGCGACGATCGCGCAGATGCGCAACTGCATGGCGGTCGGCAATGTCGTGTCCGGCGTGATCTGCGCCGACGGTCATCTCGGCTACGCCCAGCCGGTCGGCGGCGTCATCGCCTATGAGAAGCAGATCAGCATCTCGGGCGTCGGCTTCGACATCGGCTGCGGCAACATGGCAGCGAAGCTCGACACGCGCTTCGACGACATCGCAGGCCTCGTGCCCACGATCATCCGCGATGTCGCCAAGACGATCTCGTTCGGCGTTGGCCGTGCCAATGCCGAGCGGGCCGAGCACGCGCTGTTCGACGACGGCGATGCCTGGCGCGAGAGCGATATGGAGACTTACCGTCCGAAGGCGGCGAACCAGCTCGGCACGGTCGGATCGGGCAACCACTATGTCGACCTCATGCGCGACGAGGAAGGCTTCGTCTGGATCGGCGTCCACTTCGGCAGCCGCGGGCTCGGCCACACCTCCGCGACGCGCTACCTCAAGGCCGCCGGCGGCAAGGACGGCATGAACGTCCCGCCTGCCGTGGTCGACGAGGAGTCCGAGCTCGGCCGCCGCTACATCGCGGCGATGCAGCTCGCCGGGCGTTATGCCTATGCGGGCCGCGAGTGGGTCGTCGAGCGCGTCCGCCAGATCATCGGCGGCAGCGTGACCGAGACCGTGCACAACCACCACAACTATGCCTGGCGTGAGACCCACGACGGCAAGGATTTGTGGGTGGTGCGCAAGGGCGCGACGCCGGCGTTTCCCGGCCAGAAGGGATTCGTCGGCGGCTCCATGGGCGACGACGCCGTCATCCTCGAAGGCGTCGACAATCCAGAGGCCAAGGCCTCGCTCTACTCGACCGTGCACGGCGCCGGCCGCCTGTTCGGACGACGGGAGGCGAAGCGGCGCTTCACGCGCGCGGAGATGGACCGCTGGCTCAACGAGCGCGGCGTCACCTTGATCGGTGCCGACCTCGACGAGAGCCCGATGGCCTATCGCCGCCTGCCGGACGTCCTGGCGCAGCACGCCGGCACCGTGAAGGTGCTGCACACGCTGCGGCCGTTCGCCGTCGCCATGGCCGGCGAAGGCGAGTTCGATCCGTGGAAGGACTGAGGACAGCATCGCGAGCGGGAGGCAACGCCTTCCGCTCGCTTTGCTTGTCGCGGCAAAGCTCGACGACCGGACCGCGTCTTCGCGTCAGCCCGCACCGACCGCCTGATAGGCCAGGCGCTTGAACTCGAAGAAGAACGGATTCCAGAAGCCCATGTAGCGCTGCGTCATCAGCACGCCGGCGGTATTGGCCTCAGGACAAATCCACCAATGGGTGCCGGCAAGGCCGCCCCACTGGAATTCGCCGGTCGAATTCGGGGGATCGAACGGCGTCGGCGCGAAGGTGACGGCGCCGCCGAGACCGAACCCCTTGCCGGGGATCGGACCGAGATTGGCGAAGCGGATGGTCTGGCCTCCGGGCAATTGGTTCGCCATCATCTGCCGCAGCGTCTCCGGCTTCAGCAGCGTATCCGAACCGGGCAGCAGCGCGCGGACCAGCGCCAGCATGTCGGGTAAGGTCGAGACCAGACCGCCACCGCCCGACAACCGCGGCAATTGCCGCCGATAGGCTTGCGGATAAGGCAGATGGTCCGCCCGGGTGAGGCCGGGCTTCATGGGATCGAGCACATCAGCGCCATTGTAGAGCGCAACCAGCCTGCCTTGCTGCGCCTCCGGAACGTGGAAGCCCGTATCGGTCATGCCGAGCGGATCGAAGATGCGCAACTTCAGAAAGACATCGAGCCTCTGACCGGAGGCAACCTCCACGACACGGCCGAGCACGTCGGTCGCCACCGAATATTCCCAGGCCGTACCAGGGTGATAGGACAGCGGCAGATCAGCCAGCCTGTCGATCAGGTCGGTGAGCGGCGTCAGCGGATTGAGCACGCGCGCCTCGTTGTAGCCTTTGAACAGCACCGTGCCAGGGTCGAAGATGCCGTAACTGAGACCGGAGGTATGGGTCAGGAGTTGGCGGATCGTGATCGGGCTCTTCGCCGGCTCGACATCCGAAAGACTTGCCGCGCCCTGTTTGAGCACCTTGCGATTGCCGAGCTGCGGCAGGAATTTCTCGATCGCATCATCGAGCCCGATGCGGCCTTCCTCCACCAGCAGCATGGTCGCGCAGGTGACGAAGATCTTGGTGTTGGAAAACGCGCGGAAGATATGGTCGGGCCGAAGCGTCGTGTTCGCCTCACGGTCGGCAAAGCCGACGCATTGCTGGTCGACCACCTCGCGCCCGCGCAGCGCCGCCCAGGATGCACCCGGAATGATCTCCTGATCGACATAGCGCTGCATCGCCGTCCGCGCGGCGGAAAAATCAGGTGTCCTGGCGTCCATATATTCCCCCAAGTGTGGTTGGCATCGATATAGCGCGAATTCGCGGGATATGAAGCTCGCCGCGCAGCTCATCCCTGTTTCATCAGCACTGTGACGTGCAGGCGACGCCGAATCCGCATGCCCTGCCGTTGGTACAGCGCAATCGCGGACGTATTGTGGGAAAACACATGCAGGAACGGAATTTCACCGCGCGCCTCGATCCGGCGCGCGATGGCGGCGAGCAACGCCTGCGCGTAACCGCGCCCGCGATGATCCGGATGCACGCAGACGGCCGTCATCTCGGTGAAATTGCCCGGCTTCATCCGCTCGCCGGCCATGGCGACGAGCTCGCCGCGGGCGCGGATGCCGAGGAAGGTGCCGAGCTCGTGCGTCCGCGCCGCGAACGGCCCGGGCTTGGTCAGCTCGGTCAGCGCCATCATGGCGGGAACATCGGCCGCGCCCAGGCGGACGATCTCGGCGTCGCGCAGCGAGGTGTCGGCGGGCGAGCCGATCATCTGCTCGCCGGGCTCGGCGAGCAGTACCTTGAAGCCGGCGGGAATTTCGACCGGCTCGGGCGTGAACAGGACCGCGACTTGCGAGCCCGACATGAGATCGCCGAGCGCCGCAAAACTTGCCGCGGACATGTCGACCATATCGGCAAACGGCGTCATGTCCACGGGATAGCGCAGAGCCCGCGGGCCGCCCTCGGCCAAATGCTTCTGGCTCGTCGTCAACGCGCTCCAGATCGGGCGATCCAGCAGCGCCTCATTGCTCGCCGACATCGGCCTAGTCCTTGTCGAAGCTGACGATGACGGCGGCATTGGCAATGAGGATGGGATCGTTGGCCACTTCCGTAGCCGAGGGAATCTCAAGCCCGCCCTTGACCGCGGTGACGGTCACGGTGCCGTAAGGCAGCTCCTTGGCGACAGCTTCCTTGTCCACCGCCTCGGGGTTGGGCACCCCGATCGTGACATCGACGAACATGTCGTTCGCGGTCTTGCCGATCATCCGGAAGAAGCCGAGGCTCGAATGCCTGATGGCATCTGACACGGCACGCTTGGCCGCCTTGGTGGCGTCCCTGCCGTGAACGTCGACGCCCATGCCCATCTCGGTGACACAACGAACGCGGGTCATTTTCTATTCCTGTGATTGGTTGAGTGACTGGAAGTGTCGGCGATCGGGACGCACGGCACAAGTACGGTTGCTCTCTCGCCCCGGCTCTGCAGCGCACCGCCAAAGAGGCGCTGCGCCGCGTCCGGGGCACGAGACCGTAGTTTTCACGCCTTCGATTTCTCATGCGCCCGCAGTTCGTCGCCGAGCACCCGCACGTTCTCCGAATAGTCGATCGGGATCGAGACGAGGTGCACGCCGCCCTCCTTGAATGCCGCCTCCAGAGTCGGGCCAAAGCCGTCGATGCTCTCGATCCGATGCCCTTTCGCCCCGTAAGCCCCCGCGTAGAGGACGAAGTCGGGATTGCCAAACGTCATGCCGTAATCGGCAAAGTGATCGACGGCCTGCTTCCAGCGGATCATGCCGTAGGCGTTGTCCTCCAGCACCAGCACGACCAGGTTGAGCTTGAGGCGGACCGCCGTCTCCATCTCCTGGCTGTTCATCATGAAGCCGCCGTCGCCGGCAACCGCAAGCACGCGGCGGTCGGGATAGAGCATCGCAGCCATCATCGCCGACGGCAGGCCGGCGCCCATGGTCGCCAGCGCATTGTCGAGCAGCAGCGTGTTGGCGACGCGGGTGCGGTAGTTGCGCGCAAACCAGATCTTGTACATGCCGTTGTCGAGCGCGACGATGCCGTTCTCGGGGATCACCTGGCGGATGTCGTGCACGATGCGCTGCGGCGTCGGCGGCCAACGTGCCTCGGTGGCCCGGTCGTCGATGTGATTCAGGATCTCTTCCCGCAATGGCAGCAGCGCCGCGGCCTGCGGTAGCTTGCTTTCGAGCCGATCCGCCAGCAGCTCCAGGCTCGGGCCGACGTCCCCGACGACCTCGGCATCGGGGAAATAGACCTGCTCGACGCTCGCCGGCGTGTAGCTGACGTGAATGACCTTCGGGCCCGAGGGGCCCATGATGAAGGGCGGTTTCTCGATCGGATCGTGGCCGATCGCGACGATCAAATCGGCGGCATCGATCGCGTCATGGACGTAGTCGCGTTCCGACAGCGCCGCGGTCCCCATATAGAGATTGGTGCCGCCGGGCACGGTCCCCTTCCCCATCTGCGTCGTGAAGAACGGAATGCCGGTCCGCCGCACGAAGCTTGCGATGCCGTGCGTCGAGCGCGGCCGGCTGGTCGCCGCTCCCATCATCACCAGCGGGCGCCGTGCGGCCATGATCATCTCGGCGGCGCGGTCGAGCGCGGCGCGATGGGCGACGGGGATCTCGATCGGATGGACGGGGACCACGGGAACGCCGGGCACTTCGTCGCCGGCAACGTCTTCGGGCAGCTCGAGGTGCACCGGCCCGGGCCGCTCCTCCATCGCGACGCGGAAGGCGTCGCGCACCACGGTCGGGATGCTGGAGGCGCTGACGATCTGCCGCGACAGCTTGGTCAGCGGCTTCATGGTCGCCACCACGTCCACGATCTGGAAGCGGGCCTGCCGGCTGCTCATGATCGGCTTCTGGCCGGTGATCAGGATCATCGGCATGGCACCGAGATGTGCATAGGCGGCGCCCGTCGACAGGTTGAGAGCACCGGGGCCGAGCGTCGACAGACAAACGCCGGGCTTGCCGGTCAGACGCCCATGCGTGGCAGCCATGAAGGCCGCGGCCTGCTCGTGGCGGGTCAGGATCAGCTCGATCCTGGACGCCCGCAGCGATTCGACAAGATCGAGATTCTCTTCGCCGGGAATGCCGAAGATGCGATCGACACCCTCATTCTCCAGGGCCGCGACGAACAGGTCCGATCCCTTCGCTTTGCATTCCCGCTCGCTCAATGTCGCCTCCGCCTGTTGTAGACCCGAACTCCCCGCGCGGGCGCATGGTAGCGGCTCGCGGCACGGGAACAACTCACAAAGAGGCGCGCTACCGGAAGCTCGATCGGCTCTCGCGCGATTGACAGACCATGATATCTGACTAAAGTCAGACATCATGCTCGATGCCGTCTCCCGCGTCCGCCGCTTCAACCGGGCCGTCACTTCTGCCGTCGGTGCGCTCGACAATTCGTTCCTCGGGCGCAGCCGGCCGCTTGGCGCGGCGCGGGTGCTCAATGCGATCGGGCACGGACGCTCGGACGTGGCGGAAATCCGCGACTATCTCGGTCTCGATTCCGGGTTGATGAGCCGGCTGCTCCGCAGCCTCGAGGACGAAGGGCTGATCGAGACCACCGCGCGCGAAGACGATGCGCGCCGGCGCATGGCAAAGCTGACGCGGGCTGGCCGTCGCGAGTTCGCGGCCTACGAGGCGCTGTCGAACGCGCAGGCGGAAGGTTTCCTCGCGCAGCATTCGCAGCGCGAGGCGCTGCTGGCGGCGATGGATCTGATCGCCTCCGCACTGACGCGCGAGCGGGTCGCGCTGGACGAGATGGATCCGCGATGCGAGGAAGCGCGCTACTGCCTCGGCGAATACTATGCCGAGCTCGGCCGCCGCTTCAGCCAGGGCTTCGACGTCTCGCTGTCGCGCGATCCCGATGCCAAGGACATGCGCCGCCCGCGCGGCACCTTCATCGTCGCGATGTCGGACAGGCTGCCGATCGGCTGCGTCGGCTTGAAGGGAACCGATCACGGCTATGCCGAGATCAAGCGGCTGTGGGTGGCGCCTGCCGCGCGCGGATTGCGGCTCGGCCGCCGCCTGATGGATGCGGCCGAGAACGCGGCGCGGGAACTCGGCATCACGCTGCTGCGGCTCGACACCAACAGCGCGCTGCCCGAAGCTGGTCAGCTTTATCGCAGCACGGGCTGGAGCGAGATCCCCCGCTTCAACGATGATCCCTATCCGGACCTCTTCTTCGAGAAGCGCCTCTGAGCTGGACCGGTTCGCGATCCTCGTGCGTTATGGTCGAAGCCGCTGGAGCTTCGCCATGACGAGAGACGACCTAGCTGCCATCTACCGCGATTACATCGCCTGCCTGAACCGGCGGGACTGGCCGGCGCTCGGACAATTCGTGCATGAGGAGGTCGCCCACAACGCGCGGCCCCTTGGGCTGGCCGGTTATCGCGCGATGCTGGAACGGGACGTTCGGGAAATACCGGATCTGCAGTTCCACATCGAGATGCTGATCTCCGATCCTCCCCGCATCGCCGCCCGGCTGAAGTTTGATTGCACGCCAGCCGGGACATTCCTGGGTCTTGCGGTCGATGGAAAGCGCGTGTCCTTTTGCGAGAACGTGTTCTACGAATTCCAAGACCGAAAGATCCGGCAGGTCTGGTCGGTGATCGACAAGACCGCGATCGAGGCGCAGCTCTGACGCCGCGCCTCGATCAGGAGCTCACGCCGCCGCCGGCGCCACCTCCCCTTGCGGCTTTGCGAAGGGGCGGAACGTCATCGCCATCAGGAAGGCACCCAGGCCCATCGCCCAGGAGGCGATGTAGAGCCAGGCATAGCTGGAGAAGGCGTCATAGATCAGGCCGCCGGCAAGCGGGCCGGTCGCCATGCCGAGGCTGCCGGCCATCGCGGTGCCGCCGATCACCGTGCCCATCATCTTGAGCGGGAAGTTCTCGCGGATGAGCACGGCGTAGAGCGGCATGGTGCCGGCATAGATGAAGCCGAAGATGGCGCCGACCGCATAGAACGTCGTGAGCTGATGCGCGAAGACGTAGGCGAGCGCGCCGAACGCCTGCAGCAGGAGGCCCGAGACCAGCACGCGCTTGGCGCCGAAGCGGTCGCCCATCAGGCCGAAGGCGATGCGTCCGCCGAGGCCGGCAAACCCCTCGATGCTGTAGATCGTCACCGCCGCGACCAGCGGGATGCCGCAGCTCACGGCGTAGCTGACGGTGTGGATGATCGGGCCGGAATGGGTCGCGCAGCAGAAGAAGTTGGTGGCAAGCAAAATGAGGAATTGCGGCGAGCGCAGCGCTTCGCCCATCGACATCTCGCCTTGCGCAGCGCCCTCGCCCGCCGGTGCGGCCGCTGCCTGCACCAGCGCGGGCGGACGGCGCACCAGGAACGAGACCGGGATCATGATGGCACCGACCACCAGCGCGACGATCTGCATCGAGGTCCGCCAGTCGTGGCCGGAGACGAGCCAGGCCGCCAGCGGCGACATCGTCATCGGCGCCATGCCCATGCCGGCGGAGACCAGCGACACCGCGAGGCTGCGATTTGTGTCGAACCAGCCGGTGACGGTCGCCATCATCGGCGCGAAGATTGCCGCACAGGCAGCGCCGACGAGAAGGCCGAATACGACCTGGAACACGAGAAGCGAGGTCGCGTGACTCGCCGCGAACAGGCTGAGCGCCAGCACGATCGATCCCGTCAGCACCACCGGCAGCGGCCCGAACCTGTCCGACGCCGTGCCCCAGGCCATGCTGGTGAAAGCCATCGCCAGAAAGCCGATCGTCATTGCGCTGGAGATGCCCGTCACCGACCAGCCGGTGTCCTTTGCGATCGGCTGCAGGAACACCGGCAGCGAAAACATGCCGCCGATCGCGACGCAGCCGAGCAGGCCGCCGGCGGCGACGATCACCCAGCGATAGTTGGAAGAAGTCATTTCGGTCTCCCGTCAGGTCTGTCCGGGTGGAAGACGAAGGAGAACGGCGCGGACCGACAACGCTCACGGCATTTTTGCCGCACGCTTATGTGCCCCGCCGACAAAAAGTCGAAAAACAACCCCATGCACAGTAGCCGACCATTGTGGAATCAATGACTTACGAGGTCCGTCATTTGCGATATGGGACGGCGAGTTGACCTGTCGGGCAAAACACCGGCACAATGTCATCATCCCGCCAATCGACAGCATCGCAGCCCGAAGGCCAACGCCGGCCTGCGCTCACCGCCTCGCCGCGCTCGGTCAAGCCTCGAACATTGCCTTGACGTCGTCCTCGGTGATCGATCGAGGTCGGCTCGCGCTCGCCCGGCTATCTCACGACATGCTCCGACCTGACATGATCAGCGCGAATTCAGACGGTCGGTTCATGCACAAGCACGATACCCCTGCCCGCGCTCAATCCATCGCCAAGATAACCTTTCCAAATCCTCCGCCGCGCTCCACGCTGCGATGGGCATCGGCGGCGCGTACCAGCGGAAACACCTGATCGACCAACGGTTTCAGCCCACCCGACTCAAACAGCGGCAAAAACCCTTCGGAGAAACGACGGACCATCGCCCGCTTCTCGTCCACGCCTCGCGATTTCATGACGGTGCCCACCAATCGCAAGTGGTTGTGCAGCAGCAGGTTGAGCGGAATCGAGGGGGCGTGCTGGCCGCTCAAAATGCCGACTTGAACCAGGGTCCCGCCAGGCCGAAGGCTGCGAAGGTTGCGCGGCAGGTAATCGCCGCCGACGAAATCGATCACGGCGTCCGCGCCGCGACGATCGGTAAGCCTTGCGACGACGCTTTCGAAATCATCGGCACGATAGTCGATCACAGCGGCGGCGCCGATGCTGCCGACATCCGCCAACCGCGAAGCGCTCGCCGTTGCGTAGACGGTGGCGTCCAGCGCATGGGCGACCTGCACGCAGGCGGAGCCCACTCCGCCCGCGCCGCCGTGAACTAGGACGGTTTGACCAACATGTGAGACCGCTTCGACGGCCGTCACAAATGATTCCATGATCGCCGCACCCTCGACGAACGAGACATTGCCTGGAATGCTGATCGCCATGCGACGGTCGACCCGGGCGAATTCGGCATACGCTCCCCCGCCGACGATCGCCATCACACGTTGCCCGATCGAGGCTTCGTCGACTTCGCTGCCGACGCCAACGACTTCACCGGCCAGCTCGAGGCCAAGCAGGGCGCTCTCGCCAAAGCTCTGGTTGCCGTAGGCGCCGTTTCGCTGGAGAATATCCGCGCGGTTGACGCCTGCCGCCTTCACACGCACCAGCAGATCCTGGGGACGAACCTCCGGCCTCGGCAGTTCGGCCAGGCGGAGAACCTCCGCCGGACCGAAGCCATCATAGACGACGCCTTTCATTTTGCCTGCTCCCGTGTATGGGCCTTGGCGCGCCGCGCGATGCTGGCGGCGAACAACGGCGTCTCGCGGCGATTGTGGTCGCTTCCGGCCGCTTGGCGTGCGTTGGCGGCGTCTTCGAAGGAAATGCCGTGCTTGTCCAGGAATGCCATGAAGACGTCGGTCGGGTGTGCCGTGACTCTGTTCGTATAGCGGGTGCGCCCTTCATCGATAGCTTCGGCCTGAAGCTCCCAGATAACATTGACCTGGGTCCGGCCATTTGTCGTAAACACGTCCGAGATTGAATTCATGCGGCAGTAGGTCTTGCTGGCCACTTCCGCCACATAGTGTTGGATGACCAGCCCGGTGCCGATCTGCTCGACGTTGATCATCATGCGGCGCCCGTCGTCTGTGGTGCTGACGCCGGCCGCAATGTGATCAGGCGGGCAGCAGCGCAGATATTCGGCTTCGGAAAGCGTGAACAGCCATTCGGCGATGTCCACTCGGTCGAGCGGTACATCAATGACCGCGGTATAGGCCGATTGCGACAGGATGCGATCGAGAGCCTTCATGATAATCTCCTTTCATTCAAGGGCTTAGGCCGGTAAGGCCCGCCTTCGAGGGAGGAGATACGGCTTTTGAGAGTCAATGATAATGAACCTTAGGCACGAAACCCTTTTGCGAAAGGCGCAAAGATGAAAGACCCGCGGTTTGCGGAACATCTGGCAATCTATGTTGACGTGGTTCGTGGCGGGAGTTTCTCCAGCGCCGCACGTCATCGCGGTGTGACGCCCTCGGCCGTCGTCCGACAGATCGACGCGCTGGAGCACAGTGTCGGGGTGCCGCTGCTGGTGCGCTCGACCCGCGCGCTCGCGGTGACCGATGCCGGAGAACGACTGTTTGAACGCGCGCAGCGATTGCTCGACGACCTGGCCGACACGCACGCAGAGATCGCCGCTTTCAATGGTGCGGTCGCCGGCGTTCTTCGTCTTGCCTGCTTTCCGACCTTTGGCAAGCGCTACGTGGTCCCCACCCTGGAAACGGTCATGCGGAATCATCCCGGCCTCACGGTCGAACTCGATCTCACCGAAAGGCTCGCTGATCCCGTGCTGGAGCGGCTCGATGCCGTGATCCGGATTGGCGAACTTGCCGACAGCACCCTCATCGCGACCAAGCTGGCATCGCAGAACAGAATGCTGGTCGCCACTCCTGCCTATCTCGATCGTCACGGCATACCGACCGAAACGAAAGACCTCACCGGCCATCGGCTGATTGACAAATTGCACGGCGCCGACCTGCTGGGCTGGACGGACGTGCTTGGTCACCCCGCGGGCGCAGCGCCCGGGCCGCAAGCCGTTTTTCGATGCGACGACTTCGAAGCGATGCGGCTCGCGGCACTCGCCGGCATCGGCATCGCATTCCTGGCAGACTGGGTCGTCGGGACAGACATACGCGCCGGTTCACTGACACGAATTCCGCTCGACGACGAACGGTGGAATGAGGCGAAGGCCGGCGTCTATCTGTTGCGTGCCCTGGCGCAGCCGTCTGCCAAACTGAGGATCCTGACTGCCGCGTTGCGGGATTCCATCGGGTCGCCGCCAGTGTGGGCGTAGTACCGACGCCAATGACATCGTGACCATCCACCCCATCATCCATGCCTTGAATTGCAGGAGATCCCTCCATGCCAAAGATCGACATTGCCGTCGTGCCGGCTCGCAAGGGCTCCGGCTACCCCGCGCCCTTCGATGCTCCTTGCGCTGATCGGATCCGGCAGCGTCTCGGCGATGCCGGGGGCCTGAAGGATTTCGGGATCAACCTGATGCGCCTGCCGCCGGGCGGCTGGTCGAGCCAGCGGCACTGGCATTCGCACGAGGACGAGTTCGTCTACATCCTCGAAGGCGAGGTGACGCTGATCGAGGATGGCGGCGAAACTCTGCTGCGCGCAGGCGATTGCGCGGCCTTCCCCAAGGCAAGCGGCAACGGCCATCACATGATCAACAGGTCGAATACGACGGCTGTCTATCTCGAGGTCGGCTCGCGCTCGCAAGCCGACCTCATCACCTGCTCCGACATCGACATGATGAGCCCCGCATCCGACGGCCGCTTCCTGCACAAGGACGGCACGCCCTATCCGGACGCGTGAAGCATCTGGAGCAACGCCTCACATGGCCGCGCTGCGGCGCCACGTGCTGACGGTGAGCCAGACCGCCGAGACGAGGAAGTAGAGCGCGCCGACCGCAGCATAGCCCGCGACGTTCGCGATCGATGGCACCGCAGGCATCGAGGCCTGGAAGATGAAGAAGCCGCCCGCCAGCGCCGACTGGCCACCGCTGAGCACCATGGCCCATTGCGCGCCGAAACGCTTCCAGCGCCGCACGGCCGTGCCGAGCTGAAGCAATCCGGACAGGATTGCCCAGGCCCCGAAGATTCCGAGCACCCAATTCATGCTCACCTGCAAGGCCAGGATGACCGCGATGGTGGTCGCCAGACTGACCAGCACGTTCAGGCCCTGCGTGCGATTCTCGTTCAAGCCGCCGCTGGAGAGCGCGTCGAGATAATTGGCGGCAGCGTCCCAGGCCGGATAGGCGACGAGCAACGCCGCTGCGATCACCGCGGACGTTGGCGCGATCACGAAGGCCGCAATGACCCAGGCGACGGAAAACGCGGCACGCAGGAAGTAATATTGCTTCAGCCATTGCGTTTGGTCGGCCGCGTCCAAAGCGATCTCACGATTTCTCATCATCGTCTCCTTACCTACTAGTTGGTAGTTTGGCATGTGAAGCGGAGGCATCGAGCCGCCCTGACCGGCATTGCCTGTGTCGACCTCGTCAGTGTCTGGTAGAAAGCCGATCCAGCAGCGGCCGGATGATGGTTCCGAACATCCTTGGATCGCCATAAGCGCGCGCCGACAGCATCGCGCCGTGAACGGTTGCCATGAATCCCTCCGCCTCGACCCGTGCCGTGCTGGCGAGGTGGAGCTGCCCTTGCCGCTTGCCGCGCTCCATGACCGATGCCAGCCAGGATCCCAGGAAACGGAAGTGCGCGCGGACTTCGAGCGCCACCTCCTCGGGCAGGATCGGTAGCTCGCTGGCAAGGAGCGCACAGACGCAGAACGGGGCCGTCGCGTCCTTGATGCAAGCCTCCCAATACGCGACGTAGCTCTTGAGCTGCTCGGCGGGGTCAGCGACATTGCGTTCGAGCGCCGACAACCCTGCCTGGGCCTCCTCGCGATAGCGCGACACGAGGGTGCGGACCAGGTCGACCTTGCTGGCGAAATGGTGGTGGATGCTCGGCTTGCGGATGCCCACGACATCGGCGATGTCGGCGTAACTGAAGCCGTTATAGCCGCCGGCGATGATCAGCGTCCGGGCACACGCAAGAATGTCGTCGGCGGTCGAGGAAACGGTGCTCATGGCGCCTAGCTACCTTCCAGTAGGTAGGTCGTCAAGCCAGGATGCTTCAATGATCCGTGAGTGGTAGGAGCCTGCATGACCATCCGCCCGATCGTGCGCTATCCCGACCGCCGGCTCGCGCTGCCGGCCCACTCCGTCACCGCATTCGACGATTCCTTGCGCGACCTCGCGAACGACCTGCTCGAGACTATGCGTGCCGCGCCCGGCATCGGCATCACCGCGCCGCATATCGGCGTGCCCTTGCGAGTCGTGGTGCTGGAGCTCGACGCCAAGGACGGCGCGCGGACTTACGTCAATCCGGAGATCACATGGGCCTCGCCCAAGATGATCCTGCACCGCGAGGGCAGTGTCTCGATGCCTGGGGTCAACGACGAGGTACAGCGCCATGCGCGGGTGCGGATCAGCTATCAGGATGTCGAGGGCAATATGCAACACGAGGAATCGGACGGCCTGCGCGCGGTGTGCCACCAGCACGAAATCGATCAGCTCGACGGCATGTTCTGGCTCCAGCGGCTATCGCGGCTGAAGCGCGAGCGGCTGGTGAAGAAGTTCGAGAAGTTGTCGCGGAATTCGTAGGGTGGATTGGCGACGGTGCAATTCACTGTGAGCACGGCGTCGAGAGAGTGTGCTCCAATCCACCCGACGTGCCTTGCAAGCTCAAGCCCTCTTCCCGCTCCGCTTGGTGATCGGAGCGTTGCGACGCGCACGTTTGCCACGCGCGATCTCGGTTGCCAGCGCGTCCAGCTTCGGCTCCCAGAAATTCCTGAACTGACCGATCCACGTATCGACCGCCTGAAGCCCGGCAACGTCGACCGAATAGAGGCGCCTTTGCGCCTCCGCCCGAACGCTTGCAAAGCCGCTCTCGCGCAGCACCTTGAGGTGCTGCGAGACGGCCGCCTGGGTGATTCCGAACTCGGCCGCGATCACTTCGACCACCTCGCCGGACGCCATCTCCTTGAGGCCGAGCAGCTCGAGGATGCGGCGGCGCACGGGATCGGCGAGGACCTCGAAGACGTGCATCAGCTTCCGGTGCCCGGATGCGCGATGTCGGGCGGCATCTCGCCGCGATAGAACGCGATGGTGCGGTCCGAGCGCTGTTTCGCGGTGGCCGGATCGACCCCGCTCGCGACGTGCGCCGCCCGCCAATACTCGCCGCTCGTCGTCATGAATTCCTTGCCCTCGGGCGAGCCCATCCAGGCCTCTGCCGTTTCATGGTCGACCGAAGCCCCGGTCACAAGATATCGCTCGAGCCCCGCAAGGGCGAGGTCCCAGCCGATGCCCACCGCACCGGGGCCGAACTGATTCCAATGATCCTCGATGATCGCGGTGTGCTCAAGGGTCAGGCGCACCTGGCTTCGTTCCGCGCTCAGCCTGACGTCGATCCAGCTCAAAGCGCCACCGAATTCCCACGTCGCGGCGAAATGGGTCGGCGGCGTACAGGCCGTGATGGTGCCGCCCGCATTGCCCTTGACCTGGTATCTTCCGCCGAGCTGGAGGTCGCCCTCGACCGGCGCGAACCAGCGCGGGATACGCTCCCTGCTGGTCACGGCGTCCCAGAGATCGTCGACGCCGGTGTCGTAGAGGCGCGTCAGAATCACCGCGCTCGCCGGTTTTCCGTCCTTCTCAAAGCTCCTCACCGAGCGCGTCACAAGCCCCAAGACCCTGGCGACGTCGATCTGCATCGTGCTTCTCCTTGTCGTTTCTTGCACGGAAGAATATCGGCCGGCACTAATATAAGTCAATACTTATATGATTCCCGCGCCGCTGCGTCAAACCGCCTCGCGAGGCGATGCGAACAAAACACCTACCCAGGCGTCTATCCGTGCCCACCACCCGCCAGGCCCGCACAAGACGGAATGAATTCATGAAAGTTCGCAAATTCGCCATCTCCGACGCTTCGCTTGAACGCTCGCCGGGACAGGACGGCGATATTTTCGCCGGCAATGTGGTCGACCAGCGCCACGGCGGACCGATCACGATCGGCTTCGGCCGCTACGCGCCCAACCAGAGCCTCGAGGAGAAGCTCGTGGTCGACGATGTCATGGTGGTCCTGGAGGGAAAATTGTCGGTCACGAACGACGGACGCACCGTCACGGCAGGTCCGGGCGAGATCGTCCATATGCCGAAAGGCGAGACCGTCACGATCCGCTCGCACGAGCAAGGCGCCGTCACCGCCTACGTCACCTATCCGCACTGGCAGGAGGTGCATGAGGCGCGAGCTCGTGGCAATCGTTGATGTCGACCTGCCCGCCTGCTGCGACCCGACGGAAAAGGGCCCGACCCAGAGACCGCTATTTCAGCGGGAGAAACAGTTCCGCGACCGTCTCGTGCTCAGGCACCTCCGGGAAGAAGCTCAGCCGCTGGCAATAAATCGGGAAGTCGCGCACTTCCTCGCCGCTGGCCGGCAGCCAGTTGCGATAGAGGTAGAGCGCGGCCGGCTCCAGATTGTCGGTGTAGCCGACGACGCGCAGCACGGCGCAGCGTCCGCCGGGGATCTCGCCGGCCTTGATCCCATCGCCATCAGCCGCGAGCGGCTGATCGGTGCCCACACAAAGATCCACGCTATAATCGGCTGGGCGCGCAGGACGCCGCTCGGAACGCCAGACATTGAAGGTCGGGTTTGTGCTGGGGTGCAGGCCCGCCGCCTTGCGCCAGGAGATGAAGCGCTGGATGGTGGCGGGGAGCGTCGCCGAGTCGCCCCGATGCTCCATGATCGCCACCTTCGTGGTGGGCACATCGCGGATCGTCACGTCGTCAGTCGTGAAAGTTCTCTGTATGAGCTTGCTCCTCGCGATATCGAGAGGCCCGAAGGCCGCAAGCCACGGCTCCCACTCGGGAGACTTCCGGAACGACGATGGCGATTGCCCGAATCGTTGCCGAAAGGCGCGGGCAAAGGCATCCGGTGCTTCGTAGCCGGCATCCATCGCAATGTCCGTGACGCTTTCGGCGTCGGTGAAGGCGAGTTGATGCGACGCGCGCTTCAGACGGGCCAGCTGGACGTAGCGGTGCACGGATAGCCCGAAGGTCGCCGTGAACTGCCGGTGGAAATGGAATTTCGAGAAGGCAGCAACACCGCTCAAACTTTCCAGGTCCAGATCATCGTCGAGATGCCGGTCGATATGGTCCAGCACCCGCCGCATCCGGACCTGATAGTTTTGCAGCGCCGCCTTCATCGTCCCTCCTCCGTGGCGGCCTCATATAGGCGCGAACGGCCGTGGCGTGCTCGACGGATCTTGCGGTTTTGGGCGCACTGTCGTTGCCCGGCTCGACCAGGCGACCTAGTACGCCGCGGCCTTTCGATTCAATCACAATGGTCTCTGGAATACTGATCGCCCGGCCAAAAGCCGGGCGATGACAGCGAGTGCGCGGCGCGAACGGACGACGCGCCCTCACCCGCCCGCCATCAGTGCCTTCGCCAGCGCCCTGTAGGCCGGCAGCGTCACGGGGTCGTTGGCGGCGTTGCCCGCCATGGGGTGCGAGGCGTAGCGCGCGATCACCATCTCGGCCCTGGGATCGACGTAGATGCCCTGGCCGTAGACGCCGCGCGCCATGTAGGCGCCGTGGGCGTTGTGCGTGACCCACCATTGGTTGTGATACGACGCGCCGGGCAGCGTGGTGTAGCCGGCCGGCTTGAATTTCTCGGGGTCGCCGCCGCGCGCGATGTCCTCAACGACCTGAGACGGCACGATCTGGCGGCCGTTGAAGCGGCCGTGATTGCGCATGGTCTCGCCGAAGCGGGCGAGATCGCGCAGCGTGGTGGAGAGACCGCCGCCGCCGCTCTCGGTGCCGATGCGGTCGACGTGATAATATGCGTCCTCCTCCGCACCCATCGGCTGCCAGATGCGCTCGGAGAGCAGATCGGACAGCGTCATACCGCTGGCGCGGCGGCAGATCCAGGCCAGTACGTCGGTGTTGACGGTCTTGTAGGCGAAGGCCTTGCCGTGCTCGCCCTGCTTCTTCTGCGCGATGAGGAAATCGAAGATGGTGGTCGGGCCGTCATAGTCAGGCGGAATTGGCGCCATGCCGTTGGCGCGCCGCAGGCCCCACACGTCCGAATTCTTGTCGGTATAGACCTCGGTGTAGGCGAGCCCCGTGGTCATATCCATGACCTCGTGCACGCGCGCGTCCCCAAACGCGCTCGCCTTCAGCTCCGGCACGTAATCCGTCACCGGCGCCTGCGGATCGATCTTGCCCTCGGCGACCAGAATGCCGGCGAGAACGCCGGTGAACGACTTCGTCACCGACATCCCGATATGCGGCTTGTGCGGCTTCAACGCGCCGAAATAGCGCTCATAGATCAGCCTGCCCCGGTGCAGCACGGCGATGCCGTCGGTGTACGTCTCTTCCAGCATCTTTTCAAACGTCATGGGCCGCCCGTCCATCGTGGTCGAGCCGACCGCGCCGATGTCGTGATCCTCGCGCGGCAGCACCGATGCGGGCCCTGCCCCGCGCCAGACGTTCACCGTCGGCACCAGCTGGCGGATGTTGCTCCAGGCCCAGCGCAGTTCGGGGAAGCTGCGAAACGAGCCGTTCTGGAAAGTGATGGTGCGGTCGGGTGCCGGCGGGAAGCCGCGCATCCAGCCGAGGGCTTCGGGATCGGTGGAGGTGGCAGTGGCGGACAGTTGGCTGGCGGCAGTAGCGACGGACATGAAGACGAGCTCCGAAGGGGACCATACGGATCACGTATCACGGGAGAACGTGACGGACATCCGACGTTTACGCCGGGGGGCTACGCGCATCAGGACGGCGGCAACGCGCCGAAGGGGTCAGCACGGCCTGGCTTATCGGGCGGCCCCCGCCCTCAATTCAGCAAGGACCGGCCTGAACCGCGAAAATCCTATATTGGCCTCGTTGCAACGCTGTCGCAGCGGGTGGTGCTCACATCGGCAGACCCAGGAACTTGAATGGCTCAGCCTCCTGGAAATTCGCCGTCGCATCGCCGGCAAAGGTACGTGACTGTTGGGGCCCAAGATCGAGCTTCTTCACTTTTCCCTTCTCAGGTGAGAAATCGATTCCCTTGAGATCCACCCAGAATACATTCGGGGTCAGCACGGATTCGAAGAAGTACAGCTTGCGCTGATGGTCGGCGACGGTGCGCCACCGCGTCGAGGAAATGTTCGGCTGATCCGACGTTGAAATGCCGAACGGCACGGACACGTTGCGGATCACGCTGAAGACGCTGGCCAGGGCGCGGTCGGGATTTTCATCTTTCGGAATCGCATTGACGTAGAAGGACGCGCGCGCGAACCGATCTGCGGCGCGGTTCGTGCCCGGCAGCATCACCGTGCCGCCGATCTCCTTCCAATATTCGTTCAGCGCCAGCTGCTGCTCGAAGGTCGGGGAGTTGGTCATCACCTGGTACTTGCGGTCGTGATGGATGACCGGCCGGCCATTGATGTATTCGACGATTGCGCTGTCACCCGTGGCGTCCGAAAGAGACAGGTGAAGCGTGGCGAGCAATTTCTGTCCGGGCACGTTGTCGGTGACGATCGTGAATGGATCCGTCTCGAGTACTGCAACTGCATCCTGAACGGTGGCGAAATTGTCGAGCACGTATTGGGCCCAGGCGGCGATGGACAGGCCGGGCTTGGTGGAATCAAACTTCGGGTATTCGGATTCGGTGAGCCAGAGGACGTTGGCGACCAGTCCCGCCTCGTTCATGCCGTCCGAGGTCGAAACGTCGTAAGCGGAGGCAACAACGCTGCCGAATTTGGATTTCCATTTCAGCGAGTTCGGCCCGACCTCCCCGCTGCGCGCCATGCCTCTCGGGAAGATCCAGAGACTGGTCGGCATCTCAAACCGCCAGTCCATCGTCCGCGCAGTGACGACCTGATTGTTGGCGCCGAGATAAACCAGCCGCGTGCAAGCGAGCGAGAGCGATGGCGCAACGGCGATCACAGCCGCCAAGCTCGCCGAGAAAATGCGCGATAGGGCCAGACTCTTCATTGTCATCGACCTCGCAACAGCGTTTGAACCGACAGGAGCACGCTACCAGCTTCGAGGATCGTCACAATGACGTAGGTCAAACCGGGAAGGCCTTTCGCAAACAAGCCGTCGCGGAACGGGCAACGAGCAGAACGCCCTCCGACACCAATTCATCCGGCGATACGACCGACTTTCGCCCCCTGCTCCCACTCTATCCAAGTATTGGCAATACATTGATTCAAGAGATAGCAGTTCGCTTCTCGGGAAGCTCATCCTCAGCGCGCCAGCATCCAGAGGCCAAGCCCGATCAGGACCACGCCGCCGGCCCCGCGGCTCAACGCGGCATAGCGCGTATCAATGACCTTCTGCACGGTGAATGCCGCGAGTCCAAAAATGACGAGATCGTCGAGCATGAAGAACGTTACGTACAATCCGATGTAGGCGTAGTATGCTCCGGTCGAGAGGTCTGCCAGCGCGAGCATATGCGTGTAGATCGCCGGTAGCGCCGCCGAGCACGCGAACTCAATAGCGTTGACGGCAAACGCCAGACCGACGATCAGCAGGAGACTCACCATGCCGACGGGCGCGGCGACGATCTTGCGGATCCGCTGCATCGTGTGCTGCCGCTGTTCGGCATTACCAACGTCGCAGACGATCACGCCTCGCGTCACGGCAAGCTCATAGAGATGATCGATGCCGATCCCGATCGCCACCAGCCCAACGATCTGCGTGAGCGGACGGATATGACCGACGACGAGGAATGTGTTCAGCCACGCCGTCATGAACAGGAAGTAGAGCACGCCTGAAGCGAGCACGAAGGTTCCCACCAGCCACCAGATCTTGCCGTAGTCCTTGATGCCCGCGATCAGCGAGATCAAATAGACGAGGACCCACATGGCGCAGGGATTGAAGCCATCGGCGAGGCCCATCAGAATGCCCAGCGTCGGAAGCGAATAACCGACGGGGTCGATGTCTCCCAGCCACGGCAAGCTTATTGTGCGTGCGGAGCCCGCCGGACGCGCAATCGCGGTCTCATCAGCCGCAAGAGCCAGCAGGTCCCTGCCCGTTTTCTCCGCCGACTCGAAGCCGAGCAGGTAGCGCGAGCCGCGCACGAAGAGGGGAACGCCAAGTTCGTTCTCCGGTATGGCGTGCTGACGAGCAATGGCAAGGAACAGGGCTTCGTTGGCCGAATTCGACACATCGTGCAGGACGAAATCGACACGCGGTTGTGTCCTGAGAAACTCGATGGCCCTGTGGCAATGAGGGCAGTCCGGATGAAAGAAGACGTGAAGTCTTCCATCGTGCTGCCAAGCAGATGTGCTTTCAGGCGACGGCGCAACGTTTGCTGCGAGTTGCAGGGCCGCAAAGATCAATCCGAGCACGATGACCAGCGCAATGCGCAGCCGTGTCGAACTCAATGCCGAGAGACGGATCATTCAGGCAGGCTCCGAGAACGCGAACGGCCTGAGCTACCGCCTACCGGTGCCTCTTGAAGTTGATCTTTGTCAAACCGCGCCAGCTGGACTCCCGCTCGTGGTGCGGAGTGAAGCCTACTCGACCGGTTTCACGGTCAGTGTGCTTGCGCTTGCCGCGACCTTGACCACGCCAATCGATCGGCAGCTTCTCTACCCCGTCTTCAGTAGCCATCGGATCGGCATTGCGATCACCAGCAGCGTGATCACACCTGCCGCCCACAGCGCCACGAACCATAACAGCTGCCTCCAGGTTCGAGACACACGCAGCATCAGTGATACCCCTCACCGTGCCGCACCTTGCCGCGAAATATCCAGTAGACGTAGCCCGTATAGACAAGGATCACCGGCACCAGCACCGCCGCGCCGACGAGCAGGAACAACTGGCTGCTGGGATGCGTGGCTGCCTGCCAGATCGTAATGGAGGGCGGCACGATCATCGGCCACATGCTGATCCCAAGCCCGATATAGGAAAGCACGAAAAACCCGAGCGCGCAGAGGAAGGGCACCACATCCTCGCCCTTGCCGAGCGCGCGGTGAAAGCGCCATGCCAGCAGCGCCAGGAGAACTGGCACAGGCGCTGCGTAAAGCATGTTTGGCAGCGTCAGCCATCGCGCGCGGAACGCCGGGCTTTGGATGACCATCATCACGGATATGACGGCGATGAATCCGAGCGTCGCAAAGCCGAGAACGCGGGCATAGTTGCGGCAGCGTGCCTGAAGCGCGCCGTCGGTCTTCCAGATCAGCCAGCACGCGCCGAGCAGGCCATAGCCGACAACCAGGGCAACACCGGTCAGTACCGAGAAAGGCGTCAGCCAGTCCCACCAGCCGCCGGCGTAAGCACGCCCCTCCACGCGAATGCCCTGCACGATGGCGCCAAGGCAGACGCCCTGGAGGAATGCGGCGGCAAAGCTGCCCCACGAGAAGGCGCGGTCCCACCATAACTCGCCGGCGGAAGTCCGCGCGCGAAACCGCATTTCAAAGGCCACCCCGCGAAACACCAATGCGAGCAGCATCAGAATGAGCGGCATGTAAAGCGCCGGAAAGATCGTCGCGTAGGCCAGCGGAAACACGGCGAACAATCCGCCGCCACCCAGGACGAGCCAGGTTTCGTTGCCATCCCAGACCGGCGCAACGGAATTGACCATGACATCGCGGTCGGCTCTCGCCGCCTCGGCCGGAAACAGGATGCCCACGCCAAGGTCGAAGCCGTCCATCATCACGTAGAGCAACACGGCCGTCGCGATCAGCAGGGCCCAAATCAGTGTGAGGTCGATGCTCATGGCCTGATCCCCGCCGGCCGCGGTTCTGCTCCGTGCGTCTCTGGCGCCAGGTCTATCAAGCCCGGCGCCGGCGTAATGCCGGCCGTGCGCACCGGCTGGCCCTGTGGCGGTCCGTGCTCGCCGGCTTCAGGCGTCTGGCGGAAGAGATGAAACAGGTAAGCGATACCTGCGCCAAACACGACGAAGTACACGACAACGAATGCGGCGAGCGATGCAGCGACGGCTGGCGCGGCGATCGGCGAGACGCTATCCACGGTCCTCAGGAGTCCATAAACGGTGAAAGGCTGTCGTCCAGCCTCTGTCACCGTCCATCCGGCGGTCACCGCGATCAGCCCGGACGGCCCCATGGCCACGGCAAAGCGGTGGAGCCATGGCGTGTCATAGAGCCTGTTGCGCCGACGCAGCCAAAGCGACGCCACACCCAGCACGATCATCAACATCCCCAATCCGACCATGATGCGGAACGCCCAGAAGACGAGTGGGATATTGGTGGGCCATGTATCTTTCGGGAAAGCCTTGAGCCCCTTGACCTCTCCATCAAGGCTATGCGTGAGGTAAAGACTCGCGAAGGCAGGAATGGCAATCTGGCCGCGAGTCACACCGGCTTCGGCATCCGGCATGCCGAACAGGATGGAAGGCGCGCGGCGCTCGGTTTCGAAGTGACCTTCCATGGCGGCGACCTTGGTGGGCTGGTGGTGGTACGAGTTCACGCCATGCAGATCGCCGATCAGGAGCTGCATCGGGGCCACGATCGCGGCCATCCACATCGCCATCGAAAACATGATGCGAGCGCGTTCGTTCATCCTGTCCCGCAGGAGATGCCAGGCGCCCACGGCGCCCACGATCATTGCGGTCGTCAGGTAAGCCGCCGTGACCGTATGGGCGAAGCGATAGGGGAACGACGGATTGAAGATGATCGCGAGCCAGCTATCGGGAATGAACTGGCCGTCCGGTCCCGTCGCATGTCCCATCGGCGTTTGCATCCAGGAATTCGCGGCCAGGATCCAGAAGGCCGAGAGCAAGGTGCCGCCCGCGACGAAGCACGTCGCGACGAAATGCAGGCGAGGACCAACGCGGCCGAGGCCAAACAGCATGACCCCCAGAAAGCCGGCCTCCAGAAAGAATGCCGTCAGCACCTCATAACCAAGGAGCGGCCCGAGCACCGGGGATGTCTTGTCGGCAAACACGGACCAGTTCGTCCCGAACTGGTATGACATGACCAGGCCGGACACGACGCCCATGGCGAAGGCAACGGCGAAAATTTTCAGCCAGTATCGGTAGGTATCAAGATAGGCCGTCCGGCCAGTCCCCAACCATAAGGCTTCGAGCACGGCGAGATAGCTCGCCAGTCCGATGGTGAAAGCGGGAAACAGGAAATGCCAGACGACCGTAAAGGCAAACTGAAACCGCGCGAGATCCAAGGCACTGGGCAGTAAGTCAGACACGGCTTCGCCCCCCAACAACAACTGCGGCTTGAGTCTAACGCTTCAAGCTCGCCGCTGGTTCCAAAGGCCTATGCGCTTGAACGCATATGCGCATGACCTTATATAACGTCTATGCAAACTCCGGAAGACTTTCTCGCCGCTCTTGCGGAACCCACCCGCCTCGCCGCGCTCCGGCTCCTCTGGGATGGCCGGGAGTATTGCGTCTGCGAGCTCATGCGCCACCTCGGTGCCACACAGTCGCGCATGTCCAGGCACATGGGCGTGCTCAAGGCCGCCGGGCTCGTCATCGACCGACGCGATGCCCAGTGGGTTCGTTATCGGCGCAACCCTGATCTACCGCAAAGCGCTGCGCGCATCGTCGATGCAGTGATTGCCGCAACGGACGTCAAAGGAAGGATTGCCGCATGAGCGTTGAAGGCGTCGCGATCCGCACCGATGAGCCGAGGCGGGAGCCAAGATGGAAATGGCTGGCCGGCCTCGGCATGGCCCTTGCCGCATGGGGCTTGGTCTATAGCCAGCTCATCCCCGCTTCGGAATGGGCGGTTTCGCTTCTGCCCGTCGACCGGGCGAGCCGTCTTGGCGAAGCACTTGCCTTCTTCTTGTACGACACTCCAAAGGTCATCCTTCTCCTGACGCTTATCGTCTTCGTGATGGGCGTCGTGCGCAGCTACTTCTCGCCGGAAAAGACCCGCGCTCTGTTGGCTGGCAAAAGGGAGGGACTCGGCAACATCATGGCCGCCGGCCTCGGCGTCTTCACGCCATTCTGCTCCTGCTCGGCCGTGCCGCTGTTCATCGGTTTCGTCTCTGCCGGCATCCCGCTCGGCGTTACCTTCTCCTTTCTCATTGCCGCGCCGATGGTGAACGAGGTGGCGCTCGGTCTGCTGTTCGGCCTCGTCGGTTGGAAGGTAGCACTCACCTATCTCGGTTTCGGACTCGGCGTCGCCATCGTCGCCGGCTGGGTGATCGGCCGCTTGAAGCTCGAGGGCTGGCTGCAGGACTGGGTCAAGGACATCCATGCCGGTGGCGCGATGGTGGTCCCCGACGAACGGCTGACCTTCGTTGACCGCATCCAGCTCGGCATTGAAGCCGTCAAGGACATCGTCGGCAAGGTCTGGATCTGGATCATCGCTGGCATCGCGGCCGGCGCCCTGATCCACGGCTATGTGCCGGCCGACCTGATGGTCCGGATCATGGGGGTGGATGCCTGGTGGTCTGTGCCGGCCGCGGTGCTGATCGGCATCCCCATGTACACCAATGCGGCCGGGGTGATCCCGATCGTGGAGGCGCTGCTCGGCAAGGGTGCGGCGCTCGGCACGACCCTCGCCTTCATGATGTCGGTGATCGCCCTGTCGCTGCCGGAGATGATCATCTTGCGCAAGGTTCTGACGCTGCGCCTGATCGCGGTGTTCGTCGGCGTCGTCGGCACGGGCATCCTCGCCGTCGGCTTCTTGTTCAACATGCTTTTCCACTGAGACACACAAGGAGTGCGCAAGATGAAGGACGTGAAGGTGCTCGGCCCCGGCTGCAAGCGCTGCGAGGCCACGGAGGCAATGGTAAAGAATGCCGCGTCGAAACTCGGCATCGACGTGAAGGTCGAAAAGGTCACAGACTATGCCGAAATCGCGAAATTCGGCATCGCCTCGACGCCGGGCATCGTCGTCGATGGCAAGGTCGTCCACGCGGGCGGATTGCCGAAGGAGGATGCCCTCGAGACATGGCTGCGAGCGTGATGCCGGAATAATCAGTAGAGGCGCCGCATTGACGCCCACGGCAGTGTCGCCACCACGAAACAGGCGGAAATCCCTGGCGTTGCCCTTGTCGGCATCGTGATCAACACCGGAACGGCACTGCTATTTCGCACCAGCCGGCGCAGCGACTGCGCTCCAGCCTCGGCCTTTCATTCGACGGCATGCCCTCATCCATCGACCGCACAAAAGTCGCGGCATGGCTGAGGTCGCGCCCGGGAATTGCCAGCGTCCACGACGTGCACATCTGGTCCTTGAGCACGACCAGAGCGGCGCTGACAGCACATCTGATCATGCCAGCAGGACATCCCGGCGACGGTTTTCTGGACAAGGTTGCGGACGAGCAGGCGCATGATCAGTGCCGGCGTCCACCTTTGATAGTATCGTTGGCACACTACGATCACAAATCAGACGGGTGTCGCGCCAAGCGCACGCTTTGCCCCGAAAGACGGAAGGAAGAGCTACGAAACGAGTTCGATGCGGACAGACCGTTCAACTGCATCAGAATGACAGTTTGCCGATCGAGGCTCCGCCATCGACGTGCAGAGTCTGACCGGTCATGAAAGCTGCGTCGTCGGATAACAGGAATGCGACTGCCGCAGCGATTTCCTCCGGCTTGCCGAAACGCCGCATCGGAACGCCGGCGAGATAGCGCGCTTCCCCCTCGCTCCCAGGGGCGTTGTTCGCCCTGAACAGTTCGGTCTCGGTCGGTCCCGGTGAAACGGCGTTGACCGTGACGCCCGTCGCGGCAAGCTCCAGGGCCCAGCTTCGGGTGAAGCTCACGAGGGCAGCCTTGGCCGCCGCATAGCTCGTGCGCTCGATGCTGCCGAGCACCGTGAGGCTGGAGATATTGACGATCCTCCCCCACCCGCGTGAGCGCATGTCCGGAAGAGCTGTCTGCGTCGCAACCAGCGCCGGATGCAGATTGACGCGCATGACTTCCTCGAGAGTCGAGACAGCGATATCGCCAAGAGGTGCCGCACGCACGAGGCCGACATTGTTGACGACGCCGTCGACTTCGGCCTCCCGGATGATCGCCGCGAGCGTGTCGCCGGATGCCGGATTGGCGAGGTCGAGGGGATGTAACTCACCGGGGAATCCTTCCGACGCGTTGCGCGCAATGCCGACGATGGCGTGTCCCTGTTTTGCGAGGCGGTGTGACAGTGCGAGGCCGATGCCCTTGCTGGCGCCGGTGATCAGGAAGGTTCTCTTCATGTGATATCCTTTCGGCCCCCGCTTCTTGTGGGGCGAGGCCTATTGAACAGGTTTCGATCAGGCGGCGAGACTCGCGGCGCAGCGCCGGCAGCACGTCTTCCGGTTCGGGACGGCGGGTACAGTCCGGGTTCAGCTCGGCATAGAGGACTATGCCGTCCTGGCTGACAACGAAGCGGACCGGCATGGGCAGGGTCCAGCTCGGATCACCGTTGAAGGCCGGCAGATCGTTCTTCAGTGACTTGTAGAGATCGACGAGATTGCGCGACATCTCGCACCGAAAGCGATCAGTTCGGCGGTGGCACGGTGCGTCGTCTCGATGACGGAGTGAGGCACATTACAAGGCGGTCTGCCGGCTTCGAAAGCGGTCTTGAAGGCGTCGAGCTTGGATTGCAGGGTCATGATGGTTCTCAGTGAAAAACTTGATTCTGATGAATGCTGGAGTGGACGACGGTCAGCCGTTGGCCGCCATGGAGCGCGCAACCTCGGCAGCGCTGATGCCTTCCAGCGCGAGGCCATAGCCGGCACCTTCATCGATGATCCGGCGCAGCTTCTGGGTGAGCGCGATGCGGGTGTAGCGGCTCGTCAGTGGCGGCAGAGCGGCAAGGCCTTCAGCGATCTTGCGGGCGCGGGCAAGCAACCCATCGGCAGGTACGATCTCGTTCACGGTGCCCCAGTCCTTGGCCGTCTGGGCGTCGAGGATCTGCCGGGTGAGAATGAAATAGCGGCCGCGAACGCTGCCGATGACTTCCGGCCACAGCAGGTTGACACCGTCGCCGGGCACTATACCGAAGTCGAAATGTGGCTTGTCCTGGAAGACGGTCTCAGGCGTCGCCAGCACGATGTCGGCGAGCAGCGCATATTCCGAATGCAAGAGAACGGGGCCGTTCAGGGCGGCAATCAGAGGCACCTCGATGTCGAGAATATTCATGAGGACTTTCTTGCCCTCGCGATAGATCTTGTCGTAACCGCGCGGAGAGAAGAAATCGAAACCGTCAGGGCTGATCGCATCCATGAAGGCATCACCGGAGCCGGTCAGGATTACGACGCGGTTATCCGGATCGGAGCCGATCTCATGGAAGAGATCGACGAACTGCTCGTGGGTGTGGCCGTTGAATACGAGCTTGCCACCGTCGGTGTGCAGCGCGACCTCCAGTACACCGCTTTCCGAGCGGACCAGGCGGGCGTTGGCGAAGGAATCCTTGTAGGTGTTGAAATTGGACACGGTGGTTCTCCTGCTGTTTCGAATTGGACGGATGTTCGGGAAGGATCAGGCGGCGGGCACGAGCGCTTCGACGCGGGCGATGGCACGCTGGACGGCCGGGCGTGCCGCGACGTCGTCGTACCAGCGGGAAAGGTTCGGCCTTTCGGCCAGCGTCAGGCCGGGAAACTGGCGTCGCCACAGCCAGCCGAAGTGGGCAATGTCTGCGATTGTGAAATCGTCGCCGGCGGCGAAGGCCTGATCGGCCAGCTTCGCGTCGAGAAGACCAAGCACGCGTTCGGCCTCGCTGGTGAAGCGGGCTTCGGCGATCGGCTGCGGCTCCGGCGACGAGCGTTTGAAGAAACCGGCATTGCCGAAAGCAGGGCTAAGGCCCGAAGCATGAAAGAAAAGTTGCTCGAATACGCGGGCGCGGGCGGCGCCGCTCTCCGGCAGGAGCTTGCCGGTCTTCTCTGCCAGATAGACGAGGATAGCGGCGCTTTCCGTCAGGATGAACCGCTCGCGGTCCACGTCATCGACCAGCACAGGCACCTTGCTGTTGGGGTTGAGAGCAATGAAGGCCGGTTCCTTCTGCTCGCCCTTACGGACGTTGACCGGTTTCAACTCGTAGGCCAGCCCCATCTCTTCGAGCGCAATCGGTACCTTGACGCTGTTGGGCGTGGCGAAGGCGTGAACTTCGATCAACTCTGTCTCCATCGGACTGCTTGTTGTCGCTGGAGCTATGACCATTCCTGCTATATTGAGGCAGAAGCCTTGAAGCGATATTGCTTATTCCTATAGAGAATAAGCGACATGGACAGATTTCAGGCGATGGCCGCCTTCGTGCGCGTGGTGGAGACGGGCTCCTTCTCGGAAGCGGCCCGGCAGATCGGGGTCGGGCAACCGGCGATCTCGAAAACGATCGCGCAGCTTGAAGACCGGCTTCAGGTGCGGTTGCTGGTGCGCTCGACTCATGGTCTGACGCCGACGGATGCGGGACTCCGATTCTACGAGCGCGCCAAGACGGCGATCCAGGAAGCGGACGAGGCGGAGTTGGAGGCGCGAGGCGCGGGAGCAAGCCTGACCGGTCAGCTTCGCGTCTCGGCCGCAACCACCTTCGCCAGGCTTCTAGTCGTGCCGCGGCTGCCAGAATTCCTCACCCAGCATCCTGATCTGGAGATCGACATCGTCCTCGACGACCGCGTCATCGACCTCGTATCCGAAGGGGTCGATGTGTCATTTCGGATGGGCCAACTGTCGGACTCCTCGGCGGTGGCAAGGCGGCTTGCGCGCGGGCGCCGGTCCGTCATTGCAACGCCCGCCTATCTCGAGCAGGCCGGAGTTCCGGCTGTGCCAGCCGAGCTCGCGACGCATGAGGCAATCGTCTACAGCCAGCTCGAAAACAACTGGATATTCCGAAAGGATGGCACCGAAGCATCGGTCGCAATCCGCGGCCGCGTCCGGGTGAGTGCCGCAGAAGGGGTCCGCGCCGCGGTCCTCGCCAACATTGGGTTGACGGTCAACTCCGACTGGATGTTCGCGCCCGAGTTGGAAAGCGGCGCCGTCGTTCGCGTGCTGAAGGACTGGGAGCTTCCGCCAGTCGATCTGTGGGCGGTCTTCCCGACTGGACGGCTGGCAAGTGCCAAAGCACGGGCCTTCGTCGATTTCGTAGAAACCGCAATAGGAAAACCAGATGTCCCTAATGCCGCTTCTGAGTCAGAACAACGCCAGTGCGGCTACAGATAGCGAAAACCACCGCCGAAACTACGAAATTCCGCCGCCTGTATCCGTCATTCCCACTCTATCGTTTCGAACGCCGCTTCGTCGTTGATTTGTAAGCACAATTCTCCACGTGTGACGGAAAACTCCCGACGATGTACCCGCTGCAATTTTCCGGTCTTGAATTCACAGAAAAATTCGAGCCGCTCGCAACGCCGGCAGTTCCGATACCTATCGGGGTCAATCGACTGTCGGCGTTGCCTGGGCAGCGAAGATTGCCGTGCACGCACTGGTGCGGTGTAGATTCAGATACCGTCAGAGATCGGAATGGCGCTTGGCCGCTCGGTCCGCACAGACAAAGGCGTTCTTGCCGAGGAGATGAATATTCTCTTGATGCCGCTGCTCGTCGACCCCGCCGACCCGCAAGCGAACGTGTATCGGGGTGGCCAGACGGACCTATTTTCCGCGGAACACCGCCGAGCGACGTTCCACGAAAGACTGGATGCCTTCTTTCATGTCTTCGCTGCTGAACACACGATCCTTGATCTCTGGAATGTAATCGATCGCAGCTTTTTCACCGGCCTCGATGTATTTCAGCGCGGCTTCCTTGGTCACCTGAATGCCAATCGGTGCGTTCTTCGCGATGAGCTGGGCGATCTCCATCGCGCGACCGATCTGCTGGCCGGGAGCGACGACCTCCTGAACAAATCCGACCTTGTAGGCTCGCGCCGCATTGAACTCGTCGCACAAGAACAGGTGATACATCGCATCTCCCCAGCCGGCCCGGGTCAGATAGCGAAAATGGGCGCCACCGAGTGGCGCGATCCCGCGCTTGGATTCCATCTGGCAGAACCGGGCGTCGTCGGCCGCTACGACGATGTCGCCAGCCAGCATCATCTCGATACCGATCGTGAAACAGATCCCCTGCACTGCTGTCACGATCGGCTTGCGGCACCGGCTTTTCAGCGCGAACGCATCGATGTTGCCTGGCTTGATCTCGGTATTTTCGGCCTTGGGTCCGAAGAACTTCGGCATATCAAGTCCCGCCGTGAAGTCCGGGCCCTCGGCGCAGAGCACTCCGACCCAGTAGTCGTCGGTGCGATCGAGAAGGGTCATCGCATCCGACATCTGCGCCATCATCTGCGGACTGAACGAGTTCTTCTTGGCAACGTTGTCGATGACAATCTTGAACACATGCCCGTGCACCTCGGTGCGGATTTGGCCGACTTGGGTTTTTGTGTCGTTCATTTCCAGTCTCCGAATTTGGTCCAGGCGACTGCGCCGTGCCCCGACACCGCCATCGCTCGGATTAGCTCAGCGCTGCGAATGCAGTTCGTTCGAAAGCCATCAATTCCTCTGTGCGGCCGTCGCGTATCTTCAGGAGCCATTGCGGATCCTGAAGCAGCGCCCGACCCACCGCGACAAGATCGAACTCCTCGCGGTCGAGGCGGCGGATCAGCTCGTCGAGGGACGCCGGACGCGAGCTCTCTCCGCCGTATGCGGCGATGAATTCGCCAGTCAGACCGACCGACCCGACGGAAACCGTTGGTACCCCCGTAACCTTCTTCGCCCACCCGGCGAAATTCAAATCAGAGCCGTCAAACTCCGGCTCCCAGAAGCGCCGTTGCGAGCAATGCAAGATATCGACTCCGGCGTCGACCAGAGGCTTGAGCCAGGCTTCCAATGCGCGAGGCGTATCGGCCAGCTTCACGTCATAATCCTGCTGCTTCCACTGGCTGATGCGGAGCAATATCGGAAAGTCCGCTCCAACCGACTTGCGCACCGCTTGAACAATATCAGAGGCGAACCGCGCTCGGCCCGGCAGATCCTTGCCTCCGTAGGCATCCTCCCGGCGATTGGTACCTTCCCAGAAGAACTGATCGATCAGATAGCCGTGCGCGCCGTGCAATTCGACGGCATCGAATCCCAGGCGCTTGGCCGCAAGCGCCGCATCGGCGAAGGCGCGAATGGCGTCCGCGATGTCCTCTTCGCTCATCGGCTCGCCGAACTTCTTTTCCGGTCGCGACAGGCCGGATGGACTGTCGTAAGCACCGGGAGGAGACCAATCCCGGGCGCGCGTGCGAACGGCTCCAACATGCCATAGCTGCGGTGCCATCAGGCCGCCCGCGGCGTGCACCTCGTCAACCACACGCCGCCACCCTGCCAGTTCCTCCTCACCATGAAAGCGGGGAACATTCGGATCGTTCAAGGATGCCGGGCGATCCACGCCGGTACCCTCCGATATGATCAACCCGACGGCTCCTTCGGCGCGGCGGGCGTAATATCGCGCGACGTCTTCGGTCGGAATTCCGCCAGGAGAGAATGAGCGCGTCATCGGCGCCATCACCACCCGGTTCGGCAAGTTCAGCCCTTTCAGCCTGAAAGGCCGGAAAAGTACGTCGCTGGACATTGGTCCTCCACAATTCGGCTGGCCGCCTTGCGGGCTCAGATCACCCGCGTTGCGCCTTCAGACGGCCAATTCACTTGGTCTCGGCGCTTAGTACGTTACCGAACTGCTCCCACGTGGTGCCATTCCAACGCTGCAGTTGCAGCTGCGTGTACGCCATGCTGCTTTCCGGGCCCGTGTTGATCATAATGCCGGGTATGAGAGTGGGAAGCGACAGCCCGCGTATGCTTCGCGATTGCTTGCCGATATTCTCGCGCGAGAGATCGTTGCCGCACTGCTTGAGCACCTGCTCCAGGATCTGTCCCTGCTGGGTACCGAACAGATAATTGTTATCGCCGATATCGGCACCGGGCAGGTATTTGGCAAAGAAGTCGCGGTACCACTTCATGCCGGGATCGTCGGCCCACTTCTTGTCGTTCGGGTCCTTGAACATTGTTGCAGTGATTATGCCTATGGCCTTTTCCGGTCCCGCCGGGACGATGGTCGCCGACACGGAGCTCGAAACGAGATTGATCAGGAACAGCGGCTTCCAACCGATCTCGTCGGCTTTCTTGATGGCCTGCGCTGCGAATTTTGGCGTGCCGGCCACCAAAAAGGCCTCAGCGCCAGACGACTTCAGCGACACGACGTGGGAATCAATGGTCGGCTCGGTCACCTCGTAGGAGGACACGACGACTTTCTTGTCGAAATCGTCCTTCAGGTAGCCCTTGAATGCGTTGACGAAGTCCTTACCCAAATCGTCGTTCTGATACAGGATGGCAATCTTCGCGTCCGGACGGGTCTGGGTGATATACTTCGCGTAGATCCGTCCCTCGGTGTCGTAGCTCGGCAATCCAGTCGTGGTCATCGGAAATTCAGCGAAATTCGTGAACTTGGTGACTCCGCTCACGACAAACAGATGGGGTACTTTCTTCGCGTTGACGTACTTGATGGTGGCGCTGATGCCGGGCGTGCCCAACGGACCGAACAGGAAGGCCACCTCATCGCTCTCGATGAGTTTCCTGGTCTGCTCTACCGTCTTGGGAGGGCTGTAACCATCATCGTAGGTGACGAGGTTGATTTTCCGTCCGTTGATTCCGCCACGCTCGTTGATCGAATTGACGTAGGCAATCATGCCCTTTCCGGTGTTGCTGAGCGGCGAAGCGGGGCCGCTAAACGGAAAGGTCGCCCCTATCTTCACCTCGGATTCGGTGACTCCCGGCGTCTCCGCACGAGCCGACGCGCCGCCTACAGATACCGCGAGCGCAGTCGCAATGATGATCTTCCCAAACATGGACATCTCTCCTCCCGGCGACGGCTCGCGCCGCTTCTCGATTTCTTCTCCCAGCGGTCAAAGCGTGTTCTGAACGCCCTGGTTATGTTCCCTGCATGCGTCAGACCGCAGCCGCCACATCGGACCTGGTTGCGACCGCCGGCGCGACCGCCATCTCGCGCAACTTGTGCTTGAGTATCTTGCCGGTGGAGGCCGATGGCAGAGCCTCGAGCACGATCACCTCGGTCGGACGCTTGTACGACGCGAGCTGTTGAGCCGCGTACGACTTCAGGTCCTCGGCGCTGACGCGTGCGCCGGGAAGAAGCTGCACGAACGCGACGACCTCCTCGTTGCCGTCGACCGATCGTCCAACGACGGCCGATTGCACCACCTTGTCGTGCGAGTTCAGCACAGCCTCCACCTCGGCGGGGTAAACGTTGAAGCCGGAGCGGATGATCAGTTCCTTGGTGCGGCCGGCGATATACAGATGCCCTGCGCCGTTCACCCGGGCGAGGTCCCCCGTGTTGAACCATCCCTGGTGGTCGATCGCCGCCGCCGTCAATTCCGGGGCGCGATAGTAGCCGAGCATTACATTGGGGCCCCGGACGTGCAATTCGCCGACCTCACCGGCCGCGACTTTGTTGCCTTGCATGTCCACGATCCGGTGCTCGATACCGGGAAGAAAGGGGCCAACTGACTCGTCTGTGACAGGCTGCTCTGAACGGACACCAGACAGGCCCGGCGAGCATTCGGTGATGCCGTAATTGTTCAAGAGCGGGATTCCAAACTCGTCCTCGATCCGTTTTTTCAGATCGAGGTCGAGGGGAGCGCCGGCGACAGACATGAGCCGCAACCTGCCCCGATCGAGCCGTTGGATACCCTTGACAGCCTTGTATTCGAGCAAACGCTGATATGTGGCGGGCACGCCGAAGAGGCTCGTAATACCCTCCTCGGCTATGGCATGCGCCAGCGCAGCCGGATCGGCCTTGGCTACGACGTGCAGGGTGCTGCCATGCATCAGCGTTGCAATCAGCAGAATCGAATAGCCGACGATGTGGGACATCGGCAGCACACCATAGATGCGGTCGGCCGGATCGTTCTTCCGCAGCAGCCCCGAAACCCTTCCGGTGAAGAGGAGATTGCGGTGGCTCAACATGACCCCCTTCGGGGCACCGGTCGTGCCCGATGTGTAAAGGAGACCCGCAACCTGCCGCGCGCCATCTCTCTCGACGGGCTCCGGTTGCGCATCGGCATTGAGGGGACCGATGCCAATTCCGCCAAACGGCCCCACGGCGCTGATCTTGGCCCCGATGCGGCTGGCGTGATCGGCGGCTTCCTTCGAAACCGCCGCGTTGATCAGCACGCGCCTGGCGCCGCTATGCGTCCCGATCTGGTCGATCTCCCGGGCCGAGAGGCGGGGATTGACCGCGATGCCCCATGCATCGAGCTTGCTGGCCGCAAACAGGATCGCGCCCAGAGCCACGCTGTTCTCGCTCGCAATCATCACGCGATCGCCGGGCCTGATCCCGAGATCGGCGAGATCATTCGCCGCGGCGTTCACGGCATCGGAGAACTGCCGGTAAGTCCACGAACGTCCCCCTTCCACGAACGCCGGATGATCCGGGATGTCCCGCACGAAGGGCGCGTAGACCTCGTGTACCCTGGACGGTAGTTCATCCAGCAACTCGGCCGCAGTGATATCGTCCACGCTCCTCATGCCGTCCTCCCTGGTGCTTTGTTTTTGAGATCGCAGAGCGGCCCCTTCAAACGGAAGGTCCGCACGGTCACTCCATCTACGACGAGTAGATCGTTCTAAAACAGAACTGTCAACCCGAATGGCTTTGATACTGCCACAAAAACCGGACATGCCGGTGCAATCGCCTAATTCCTATTTGGAATTGAATGTTGCGACGCAGATCGTTCGGTGAAGCCGAAAGGCGACACTGGCTCGAACGAGCGCAGTGCTTGTTCGAACGCAGCCGCAGTAATTGGCGCTCTTTGGAGTCTGCTCATCCCGGCTCAATGCTCGCGGGCGCTCAGGTTTGAGAAGCTTCTGTCGGGAATTGACATACGTTCGCCGAGTTGAGAGTTCGCGCACCCAGGGTCACCATTTCTCGACCCATGGCCGGAGCACGATTTCGAACGCCCAGGTCGACCGATGCTGCCGATGAAGCTGCAGATAGGTTTTCGCGATATGGTCGGGGTCAGCCATATTGTCGTCGACAGTCGTCCCTGCCAGCCGATGCGCACGAGTGCCGTCCTCCTGAGTCCAGCCGATCGCGGCGTCGATCGGCACATTCGCTATGTGGACGCCCTGCGGCATCAGTTCTCTTGCCATGCTTTGCGCGAGTGCGGACTTGGCATGACATGCCATTGCAAACGCGCCACTTGACGGGAAGCCCTTGAGCGCCGCGCTGGCGTTCGTGAAGATGATCGTTCCTCTCGCGCCGTTGCCGTCCGGTTGGTTTCCGAGCATGAGCCGAGCTGCTTGTTGACCGACCAAAAACGCGCTGAACGCCGAGCTTCGAAGAGTTTCGAGCACCATGACCGGGTCGGCTTCGATCACGTTCTTGCGGAAGATTCCGGGAACCCGGCCGTCGATGTTGTGCACGACAAGCCTTGGCGTTCCGACGTCCCGAACGACATTCTCGAACAGCCGTGCCACGGCTGCCGGTTCGCTTGCATCGCAGGCGTACCGACGCACACCATAGGTCTTCTCGAGAGTTTCAAGCACTGCCTTTTCGGGATTCCTAGCTGCAACACCGACACGCATGCCGCTTTCCGCGAACAGCCTGGCGCAACTCGAGCTGATACCCGGGCCGCCGCCGACAATGAGAGCAGCCTCCTGGGCGGAAGTCTGGATGTCGCGGTTGGATTGAGTCATGTTGCTGCCTCGGATGCGTTTGGTGACCTATTGCTTCACTGCAATGACGACCTTGCCCTTCGCGCGCCCAGCCTCGACCGGCTACGACCGTGGTCGCGTCGGCCAAGGCATCACCAATTTTCTCGGAATGGACGCAGCTCCGTGAGGAATGACCAGGCCGAACGGTCCTGATCGTAGAGATGGTAAAGTTCGTCGGCGATCGCGGCCGGCTTGATGAAGAATTCATCCGGCTTGTCGCCCATCCGCGCGCGCATCCGAGGCGTGTCAATCACGGCATCGATGAGCACATAGGAGACGTGCACGCCGAGCGGCCACATCTCGCGCGCGATGGATTCGGCCAGAATGCGCTGCGCCGCCTTTGTCGGGGCGAAGCCGGCGAAATTGGCCTTGCCCCGGATCGACGACGTGTTTCCGGTCACCAGGATTGCTCCCTTGCCGCGATTGATCATGTCAGGAGCCACTTCGCGCGCCAGGTACAACAGGCCCATCACGTTGACTTCGAAGTTGCCCTTCAGCATCTTCGGATCGATCTCGCGAAAACTCCCCCAGCCCCCTCCTACTGCGTTGTGGATGAGAACCTCGGCCGCGCCAAAGCGGCCCTTTATATCGCTGACCACGGCATGCACTTGGCCCTCATCTGAGACGTCGCAGGTCATCGCGTGCACGTCCGGGAGCTCTTGCGCAAGGCGATTGATGAGCTCCGCTGAGCGCGCGAGCGCCATGACACGGAACCCGCCAGCGGAGAAGCGCCTGACGATGGCAGCTCCCGTGCCGGGCCCTACCCCCGTCACGATCGCGATCGGTTTGTCGGTCATTTGACTCTTCCCTCCAGCTATTGTCCGGCAGCTCTCATATGAATTCGCTCGGACTGCGACTGATAGGCGGCAGCCTCGTGCGTGGACACCAGGGCCAGCCGAACCGCGACGTTCTTGTGGTAGGGCGTACCCGCGATAGGATCGCGGTTGCCGCTCTCGGTGAGCAGATTGATGCGGGGCCCATTGATCAAGCGCTCTCCGTCCGGCGCAGGATACGCCTGACCGTAGCCGTGCGGGAGCGCGAGCTGCCCATTGCGCATGCCGTCGTCGACCTTGCAGCGCACCACGAGCCGGCCAACCACCGACTCGACTGCGATCCAATCGCCATCTTGCGCGCCCAACTGGCTCAGATCGCTTGAATTGATCAACAAGGCGCCGTCCGGATCCTCGCGACGCCACGCGGGATCGCGAAAGATCTGGTTGGCATTGAACATGCGGCGGCCACCAGCCGCCAGCATGAACGGGAACTCCTTTGGCGCGCCCGCGGCTTGCGGATCGAGACGCGCCAACCATTCCAACATCTGGGGGACGACCAGTCGAACCTTGCGATCCGAATGGCCGATCAATGACCAGACCTCGTCATAGTCGTGGCGTGTAATGGCCGTGCCCTGCCGGGCGGACACGATCGTATCGAACAGGAGGTCGCCGAGCTGATGATCCGCCACGTCGTCCGATGCGCCGATCGCCCGCCGCACCGCTTGCGGTGTTCGTTTCGCGCAAGCCAACGCCGCGCCCCACAGCGGAGCCGCGGCCGCCGTGCCGTCCGGAAGCGTCTGCCCCAGCGTGTGATACAGCACGAGGGCAGCCACTGCCCTAGGATTTTCTGCAACGAAGGCACGAAAGGCGGTGGCGAACTCGGCTCGCGAGCGCCGCGCGGCCTCGCGCAGGGGTGCGAGCGCATTGTCACCCGGTAGAAGCCCCAGGGCAATGGCAAGCCCCGTGTAGATCTCAGGCTCCGGCAAAGTCCCGGCGAGTGGCGGCAAGGCGGCCGCACGAACATGGAAATAGTTCGTCGGAAACTCGAAGTTGAACAAGGTAAACTCTGTTTTCTCAAATTGCGAAGACGCAGGGAGAACATAGTGCGCGAGCCGCGCGGTTTCGGTCATCGCAACGTCGACCACGACACATAGGTCGAGCGAGCGCAGCGCACGTTCTACAGCCTCGGTGTTTGCTGCCGTGTTGGCGGGGTTGGAACTGTCGACCCAAGCGCAACGCAACCGGTCGGGATGGTCATTGAGCACCGCTTCAGGAAAGATGTTGGGAGGCAACAGTCCCCCAATGATCGCGTCGCCAGTCGGCGCAAACGTCTGGTTCGGTGAGTTGCCCCACAGTGGTTGAAGCCAGCTATGCAATTGGTTTGTACCTTTCCGGCCGAAATTTCCGGAAAGCATGATCAACAGCTTCTCGAGATAGGAGCTGAGTGTCGAGTTGATGCCTTGCTGGATGCCAAGCTCGACCCGCACCACCATGGCCTTCGCGGCCGCAATCATCGCGGCACAATGCTCCAGATCCGCGATCGAGATATCGGCGGCTGCCGCCCATTCCTCGACGGGAATGTCTAGTAAGGCCTGCCTCACTTCTGCGAAGCCGATCGTGTGCTCCTCAATGAACGTGTGGTCGATCCGATCGGACCGGACTAGCGTGGCCAGCAATGCGCCAAGGAGAAACGAGTCCGTGCCGGGGCGGACCGCGAGATGCAGATCCGCCATTTCCGCGGTTTCGGTTCGCCGGGGATCAATGACGATCAGCTTGCGTGCAGGATCCTTGCGGATTTGATTGAGATGGTCGCGCGCATTGGGGAAGCCGTGCGCGATCCAGGGATTTGCACCGATGACAAGGAGGAGATCGCAATGATGTACGTCTTCGGCGGTATGGCACGTCTGGCTGCCGAACATGTGGCCATTGATCCAGAAGTCGCCGGTTTTTTCCTGCGAAAGCGCGTTGAACACGCTGCGCGAACCCAACGCGCGCAACAATCCGCTGGCGTAGGCGCCGCCGGCGTGGTTGCCCTGCCCGCCTCCACCATAAAGAGCGATACTCTTGCCACCATATCTGTCGACGATATCTCGCAGCCGCTCGGCGATTTCCGCGATCGCCACGTCCCACTCGATCTCGTCAAATCCGCCGTCGGCGCGACGACGCAGCGGAGACGTGAGCCGATCCTTGTCATTCGCATAATATGGAATTCGAGTCGCCTTGTTGCACAGGTATCCCTGTGATTTCGGACTCGAACGGTCGCCGCGCACTTTCTCCAGGCGACTGTCATCCACCCAAACTTCGATCCCGCAATTGATGTAGCATAGATTACATGCTGTCTTGAGCCACTTTCCGGCCGTCATGGTGACCTCCCTGATATTGCTATTTGTCGCAGCGCATCGTCCTTGTCGCTCTGCGCCGAGGCTTTTGAATCCGGCCAGAGGCAGTCATGCGTCCCGCCACGAGAATGCCGTCGGAAAGCTTGCCAGCACCAACGGCACGCGACAGCACGATCGATCCAACCAGGGTTGCGATAGTGCCGGTTGCGATTTGGCGGGCTTGTCGAGGTGGCTCATCGGGAAGCAGCTCGACAAAGACATCGATCATCTTCTCCAGCTTGGAGGCCAGGGCTTGCTGCTCGCTCGAGCCCGATCGACCGACATCGACAGCCAAGGTTGGAAGAGCGCAACCATGTTTGGGATTGTCGCGATGGCGGGGACTAAGATAATCGGCAATCAAGGTCTCGAAGCGCTCGTCGTCGGCCTTCCCGTCGGCCAGCTTTTTCCAACGCGCGGTGGTCTGGTCCATTGCGAAGCCTATCGCCTCGCCAACAAGCGCTTCACGAGAATCGAAATGGTTATAGAAGCCGCCATGCGTCAGACCCGCAAGCTTCATCAAGTCGACCACACTGAGCCCTTTGGCGCCCTTCTGGCGTAAACCGTAAGAGGCATTTTCGACTATCCGACGGTAAGTCCGACGCCTGTGGTTCTCTCCGTAACGCATCGCCACTCCGTTGCAAGCTCCCAAGAGGACCGGCTGTACGACCGTACTCGCCCCCTCCGAACAGTTCTGGAACCGCAGTTCCTGGAAGCCTGCGGCAAGATTTCATTGCAATGCCTGCCATGTTATATGACTATCATCATATCACAATAGACATCAGCAGGAGAACCCGCCATGGCCGCCGCATCCGATCCCATCGTCATTCTTTCCGCCGCGCGCACGCCACTTGGGCGGTTCATGGGCGAGTTGTCGTCCCTGAGCGCCCACAAGCTCGGCGCTCACGTGATTGGCGCAGCGCTGGAGCGGGCGAAGCTGGCGCCTGAAAAGATCGACGAGGTGTTCATGGGCAATGTGCTGCCGGCCGGCCAGGGCCAGGCCCCGGCACGCCAAGCCGCCCGCGGCGCCAAGCTGCCGGACGCCACTGGCGCCACGACCGTAAACAAGGTCTGCGGTTCCGGCATGAAGGCGACTATGCTCGCTCATGACATCATCAGCGCCGGATCAGCGGAGATCGTGTTGTCCGGAGGAATGGAGAGCATGAGCAATGCTCCCTATCTGCTGACGAAAGCGAGGGGTGGCTATCGCGCCGGGCACGACCGGATCATCGATCACATGCTGATGGACGGGCTGGAGGACGCCTATGAGACCGGGCGCTCGATGGGCGATTTCGGCGAGGCGACCGCGGAGGCCTATCAATTCACCCGCAAGGACCAGGACGCCTACGCGATCGAGACGTTGACCCGCGCGCGCAAGGCGGTCGAGGGCGGCGCGTTTAACGCCGAGATCGTGCCAATCACACTATCCGAAAAGGCCGGGCCGCGGATCATCGCCAATGACGAGCACCCGCTCAAGGTCGATCCCGCCAAGATCCCGGGGCTGAAAGCCGCGTTCCGCGCCAACGGCACCATCACGCCGGCCGCCTCCTCCGCCAATGCCGATGGCGCCGCAGCCCTCATTCTCGCAAAGCGCTCGCTCGCGGATCGCGACGGCCTCCCTGTGCTGGCCGAGATCAAGGGCCACGCCACCCACAGTCAGGAGCCGCAATGGTTCACCACGGCGCCGATTCCGGCCATTCGCAAGCTGTTGGATAAGATCGGCTGGAGCGTCGGCGATGTCGATCTGTTCGAGATCAACGAGGCCTTTGCCGTGGTGGCGATGGCGGCGCAGAAGGATCTCGGCATCCCCAGGGAGAAACTGAACGTCAATGGCGGCGCTTGCGCGCTCGGTCATCCGATCGGTGCCACCGGCGCGCGACTAATTGTGACGCTATTGCATGCGCTCGAAGCCCAAAACCTCAAGCGGGGCGTGGCTGCACTCTGCATCGGTGGTGGCGAAGCTACCGCCATCGCGATTGAGCGCGTTATCCGCCGATAGCACGGACAATCGCTATAAATGGCCCGGCGAGCAGCGCCAATCGCGACGCTCGCCGTATAATCTGCCTACCCCCTATTACCGCGAAAGATCAAATGGCTGACCAGTGCGAAGCAATCGAGTCGGCGCCGCCGAGTGTTAATATCTCCGGCGCGCTGCCGATTGCAATCCTTTCCCTCCTGGCCGCCATGGGAACGCTTGCGACCAACATTTTGCTGCCTTCGCTGCCACAAATTGCAATCTCACTGAATGTTACGAGCGCGGCGGTCACGTCCGCCATCACCGCCTTTCTTGCAGTGTTTGGGCTGGGCCAGCTTCTGGTCGGGCCGCTTTCGGATCGCTACGGAAGACGCTGGCCGGTCCTGATCGGATTTGCCGTGTTCTTTGGCGGCAGTGTTTGGTGCGGTTTGGCGAACGATTTATCTAATCTCCTGGCCGGCCGCATCGTGCAGGCTGCCGGCGCTTGCGCGACATCAGTGCTGTCTCGCGCCATCGCCCGCGACATGTTCAGTGGCGCGGCGCTGGCACGCGCGATGGCGCTGATCATGATCGTGATGTCGGCAGCTCCCGGATTTTCGCCGCTGCTTGGCGGCGCACTCGATCACAGCTTTGGCTGGCGCTCCGAATTCGCGCTCGTCGCGGCGTTCGCCGCTGTTGGCGCCATTGGCTACGGCATCGTCCTCGGCGAAACCCACCATTCGACCCGCACTCCGCTCAATCCGGCCGCTATCGTCAGGACCTATGCTGGCCTTTTTGGTGATCGTCGTTTCGCTATCCCTGCCGCAACCGGGAGCCTGATCATAGGCGGCTTGTTCTCGATGTTTTCGGCTGCACCGCGCTTATTCATCGAAGCGCTGCACTTCACGCCGATCCAGCTCGGCCTCTTCTTCGCTGGCACTGTCTTTATCGTATTCGCCGCCGGTATGCTGGCGACGAGATTGGCACCACGCTACGGACTCGATGGCCCGATTCGGGCAGGCTTGTGGGCGACGGCGGCCAGCAGCCTTGCGATCCTGCTCATCTCGATGGTCAGCCCGACCTTCCTGCCATTTCTAGGCGCGATGAGTGTATTTCTCCTCGGCATGGGCATTGTCAGTCCATTATCCACCGCGCGAGCGCTCTCTCCATTCGGGGAGAAAGCCGGGGCGGCGTCGGCGCTGCTGGGCTTCTCGCAAATGATGACTGCCGCAATCGGCGTATGGCTTGCCGCCACGGTGTCGCATCAAGCCATGTTGGCGCTGGGCATCGTGTTGAGCACGTTTTCTCTGCTGGCTCTTTGCCTGTACGCGCGGCGCCCGGGGTCTTGATTAGTTTCAATCAAGTGCCGTGGAATTCCGGTTTGCTGCTGCCAGGCGGCCGCTTCATCTCAAACATGTTTTCCGTCCTGACCTCGAGGTAATCTCCACCACGGCCGGCGCGCAGAATGGGACGCGCAAGTGCCGTGTTGTAGACGCCGTCCTCGATCAAGGACTTGTCGATGTATACCGCGACGACCTCGCCGAGAACGAACCACCCTTCGACTTTCTCGCCGCGCGCATTCGCCAACTGAGAGACGTCGACGACCTTGCATTCCATTGCCGCCCTGCTCTCGCCGACCCGCGGCACAGCGACGTTTCGCCCGGGTACTGGCGTCAGCCCTGCTGCTTCGAACTCGCTCACGCCGTGATCGAGAGGCGCCGCAGTCGCGTTCATGCGCTCGCCCAGATCCATCGTAACCAGATTCCAGACAAACTCCCGGGTCTCGCTGACATTCTTGACGGTGTCCTTCCATGAAATAGAGGAGAACCCGATGATTGGAGGGTCGTAGAGAAACGCATTAAAGAAGCTGTACGGAGCAAGATTCAGTTGCCCGGCCGCATTCCGCGATGAAATCCAGCCAATCGGACGCGGCGCGACGATCGCGTTGAACGGATTGTGCCGGAGTCCGTGGCCCTTCGAAGGCTCATAGTAGTGGAAGTCGGCCGGATCCATACGTTCTCCTTCCCAAGGCTGCCGACGGTCGGCCGCTCGCCAGTCGAGCCTGATCGATAGTAATCAACGCACGCACGATCATGCGTGCGCAAGCGCGTCAAAGCATACGGTAGCAGCACAAGGGACCGGAAGCGCTTACGCAATTGCGCGGGCGACAGCCGGCCTGTGCTCGGCACCATCGAGGAACCCGATCAGACGCTCCCGGATGATCTGCTCGGCCTCCATCATGATGCGGTCGATCAGCTCCTTCACCGTCGGGATGTCGTGGATCAGTCCGACCACCATGCCGCAGCTCCAGGCGCCGGCGTCCATGTCGCCGTCGACCATCACCTTGGGGTAGACACCCGCCACCTGCTCGTGGATGTCCTCGATTTTCAGCGACGCCCCTTTCTCGCGCTCGACCTCGAGCAGGTGATCGACACCCTTGTTCTTCAGCACGCGCTCGGTGTTGCGCAGCGCACGCATCACCAGCACCGTGTCGAGCTCGGTGGCTTCGACCAGGGCCCGCTTCACGTTGGCATGGACGGGCGCTTCCTTGGTTGCGACGAAGCGGGTCCCCATGTTCATGCCGGCCGCGCCCATCGACAACGCGGCGACGAGGCTGCGCGCATCCGCCATGCCCCCCGAGGCCACGAACGGAATCTTCAGCTCATCCGCCGCGCGCGGCAGCAGGATCATGTTCGGGATATCGTCCTCGCCGGGATGGCCGCCGCATTCGAAGCCGTCGACGCTGACGGCGTCGCAACCGATCCGCTCGGCTTTGAGCGAATGCCGCACCGAGGTGCATTTATGGATCACCTTGATGCCGGCGGCCTTCAGCGCCGGCATGTACTGCTCGGGACTGCGTCCGGCGGTCTCCACCGCCTTGACGCCGCCTTCCTTGATGGCAGCGATGTACTCCGGATAAGGCGGCGCGGTGAAGCTGGGCAGGAAGGTCAGGTTCACGCCGAACGGCTTGTCGGTCATGTCGCGGCAGCGCGCGATTTCCTTGGCCAGCAACTCCGGGGTCCGCTGGGTGAGGCCGGTGATGATGCCGAGACCGCCGGCGTTCGACACCGCGGCTGCCAGCTCGGCAAAGCCGACGTAATGCATGCCGCCCTGGATGATCGGATGCTGGATCCCGAACAGTTCGGTAATTGCTGTCTTCACGTGCGCTTCTCCGCTTTCCGGTCAGTTGACGATTTCGAACAGGCCGGCCGCGCCCATACCGCCGCCGATGCACATGGTCACTACGCCGTACTTTGCCTTGCGCCGCCGGCCCTCGATCAGGATGTGCCCTGCGAGCCGGCTGCCCGTCATGCCGTAGGGATGGCCAATCGCGATCGAGCCGCCGTTGACGTTGAGCCTGTCCGGATCGATGCCGAGCTTGTCGCGGCAGTAGATCACCTGGACCGCATAGGCTTCATTCAGCTCCCAGAGATCGATGTCATCGATCTTCAGGCCGTGCCGCTTGAGAAGGCGCGGGATGGCCGCGACCGGACCGACGCCCATTTCGTCCGGCTCGACACCGGCGGCGACGAAGCCGCGGAAGATGCCGAGCGGCTTCAGGCCCTTCTTGGCGGCGATCTTGTCGCTCATGACCACACAGGCCGACGCACCGTCGGAGAGCTGGCTGGCGTTACCCGCCGTGATGGTCTTGCCCTCGAACACCGGCTTGATCTTCGCAAGGCCTTCCGCCGTGGTCTCGGGGCGCGGGCCTTCATCCTTTGACAGCGTCACCTGCTGATAGGTGACCTCCTTGGTGTCCTTGTTGACGACGGCCATCCTGGTCGTGATCGGGACAATCTCGTCATTGAAGCGACCGGCCTGCACCGCGGCACCGATACGGCGCTGACATTCGAGGCTGTATTCGTCCTGCCGGTCGCGGCCGATCTTGTAACGCTCGGCGACGATCTCAGCGGTGTCGAGCATCGACATGTACATGTCCGGCTTCATCGCCATCAGCTCGTCGTCGACCGCGTGGAATCTGTTCATGTGCTCGTTCTGCACCAGGCTGATCGATTCGATGCCGCCTCCGATTGCGATCTCGACACCATCAAGCATGATCGAGCGTGCCGCGACCGCTATGGCCTGCAGGCCGGATGCGCACTGCCGATCGATTGTGGTGCCGGCGACCGTGACCGGCAGGCCGGCACGAATCGCCCCCTTGCGTGCGACGTTCATCACCATGGTGCCCTGCTGCATCGCGCAGCCCATCACCACGTCCTCAACCTCGCCGGGCTCGATGCCCGCGCGCCTGACCGCTTCGGCCATCACATGACCGGCCATGGTCGGTCCCTCGGTGTTGTTCAATGCACCCCGATAGGCCTTGCCGACACCGGTACGGGCGGTGGAAACGATAACTGCCTCTGTCGTCATGCTTGCCTCTTTTGTTACGCAGCCGCGTCGAGCTGCACATAACGCAGCAAGTGGTGTGCGGGATCGCCAAACTGGATGTTGATGGAGGAGATTCGCTTGAAGTAGTGGCCGACATTCAATTCGTCGGTCATGCCCATGCCGCCATGGAGCTGCACCGCCTGGTCGGCAATGAACCTGCCGGCATAGCCGATCTTCGACTTGGCGCCGGACGCTAGGCGGGAGACGCCGCTCTCGCCGGCGCCGAGGCTGAGATTGAGATGCTGCATCAGGGAGAGCGCCTCCTGATGAGCGATGAACATATCGACCATCCGGTGTTGCAGCACCTGGAAGCTGCCGATGGTGACGCCGAACTGCTTTCGGGTCTTGGAGTATTCCAGCGTCGCGGAGTTCAATTCGGCCATGGCGCCGACTGCCTCGGCGCAGAGCGCGCCGACGGCCCGGTCACGGCAAGCTTCCAGCAGGGCGACGCCCTCGCCCTCGCTGCCGAGCAACTCGCCGCGCACATCGCGGAAGGTGATCTCCGCGGCACGGCGGCCATCGATGGTCTTGAAGCTGCGCAGATCGAGATTGGCCGCCCGGGCGTCGACGACGAACAGGCTGACGCCGGCGCGATCGTCGCGCTTGCCGCCAGTCCGGGCGGAGACGATGAGATAATCGGCCCAGGGCGCGGCGATGACAGCGGTCTTCTCACCACTGAGGATGTAGTCCTTGCCGTTGCGCCGCGCCGCAGTCGCGACATTGGCAAGATCGAAACGCGCGCCCTTTTCCGTCCAGGCCAGCGCCCAGATCTTCTGTCCGGCGATGATATCGGCAATCAACGCCTGCTTCTGCTCATCTGTCCCTGCATGCTCGATCAAGCCGCCGGCCAGAACGACGGTTTCGACGTACGGCTCCACGACGAGGTGACGGCCGAACTCCTGGGCGACGATCATGATGGAGAGTTGACCGCCACCAAGGCCGCCGCTCTCCTCGGAAAACGGCGCGGCGAGCAGGCCGAGCTCCGCAAAAGCACCCCACTGCCTGCGGCTCCAGCCCTCTTCGCCGGCGACGATCTTGCGGCGCGCCTCGAAGCTGTATTTGTCCCGCAGCATGCGCTGTACGCTGGAGCGCAACAGTTCCTGCTCTTCCGTGAACTGGATGTCCATCCGATCCTCTTGTTGCGCTGTTGCTAGAGACCGAGCACCGCTTTGGCGATGATGTTGCGCTGGATTTCGTTCGATCCGCCGTAGATGCTGAGCTTGCGCGCGTTCAGGTACTTCTCCGTCGCGGTGCGACCGTAATCGGGACCCGGCATGAACTGGTTTGCGCTCAGCGGCTGCTCCCGAAGCGCCAGCCCGTAATTTCCGATGGCACGGTGCGTCAGCTCAGTGATCCCCTGAAAGATCTCGGTGCCGCGGATCTTGAACAGCGAGGCCGCAGGACCCGGATCGATGCCGCGCGCCATCTGGGCAATGACGCGCAACTCGGTCGCCTCGAGCGCAAGGACGTCGAGCTCGATCCGGCCGATCTCCTTGCGGAATTCGAGATGGGCCGGGTCGTCCGCTGCGATCTCCGCCTTCACGATCTTCTTCAACCGATCGAGATAGCGCGTCGACCGGCCGATCCCGGCCATGCTGGTGCGCTCATTGCCCAGCAGGAATTTTGCATAGGTCCAGCCCTTGTTCTCCTCGCCGATCAAATTCTCGACGGGGACGCGGACGTCCTCGAGGAAGACGTCATTGACCTCGTGCGATCCGTCGATCGTGATGATCGGACGCACCTTCACGCCAGGCGACTTCATGTCGATCAGGAGGAACGAGATGCCGGCCTGAGGTTTTGCGCCCGCATCTGTGCGCACCAGGCAGAAGATCCAGTCGGCGTGCTGGGCCAACGTCGTCCAGGTCTTGTGGCCATTGACGATGTAGTGGTCGCCGTCGCGCACGGCCTTGGTCCGTACGGTGGCGAGGTCCGAGCCCGAGCCCGGCTCGGAATAGCCCTGGCACCACCAATCCTCACCCGAGAGGATCCGCGGCAAGAACTTCTGCTTTTGCGCGTCGTTGCCGAAGGTGTAGATGACCGGACCAACCATGGTGACGCTGAATGCCAACGGCGGCAGCGTCCCGGCTCGGCTCGTCTCCTGCTCGAAGATGAAACGTCGAGTAAGCGACCAGCCGGGGCCGCCATATTCCTTGGGCCAGAGCGGCGCGATCCACCCCTTCTTGTAGAGAATGCGGTGCCAGAGCAAGGATTGCTCCTTGGTCAGGTCGGTCTCCGGATTGGGGACCCGCATTTCCTTCGGATAGTTTTCGGCAATGAAAGCGCGCACCTCATCACGGAAGGCTGCGTCTTCAGGAGACAATGCAAGTTCCATCGAGCGCGTCCTACCACTTCTCACCGAAGGGGCGGATTTCCAGCTCGAAGGTCCAGGCGCTCTTCGGCTGCTGATAGAGCTGCCAATAGGACGTCGCGACCGAGGCCGGCGGCATCAGCGCATCGGGATCGTCGAGTGCATTGGGCCCGAGTGCTTCCAGGCGACGCTGCCGAACCCACTCGGTGTCGACACCGGAATCGATGATGAGGTGAGCGACATGGATATTCTTCGGGCCGAGTTCGCGCGCCATCGCCTGCGCCACAGCGCGCAGCCCGAATTTGGCACTGGCAAAGGCGGCATAGCCGCTGCCACCGCGCAAGGAAGCGGTCGCACCGGTGAAGAAGATGTTGCCTTGACCGCGCGGCAGCATCAGCCGGGCCGCCTCGCGCCCGGCGAGGAAGCCGGAGTAGCAGGCCATCTCCCAGACCTTGCGGAATACGCGCTCGGTCGTGTCGAGGATCGGGAAGTTGACGTTGGCACCAATGTTGAAGATGCAGACCTCCAACGGCGCGTGCTTGTCGGCGTCGTTCAGGAAAGAGATGATCTCCTCCTCCCTGCGCGCGTCGAGCGAACGGGCCTGAATCTCGCCGCCGGCGGCCTCGATCTCCTTGACCAGCGGCGTCAGCTTGTCCCCGTTGCGGCGGCCGGCGAAGACGGTAAAGCCCTCGGAGGCAAACTTCTTGGCGATCTCGCCGCCGATGAAATCGCCGGCGCCGATCACGGCGACGGTTGCATTTCTCTTTTGCAAGGAACTTCTCCCGGTTAGGTTAGGCGCACTGTGTGCGAAGCTGTTCTATCGACTCTGGAACGTGGATCACGGTGCGTTTGAGCCAGACCACAACGATGGGGATTTCGCCATCGCGCTGATCGAGGCTACCATGGCCACGGCGCAGTCCTCGATCGGCGCGATTTGGTCCAGGGCTTTGGCAAGATGGCTGCCGGTCGATTGCTCGATGCGGCCCGACAGACCGGAAAGCAGTCGGATCGAGACCGAGTGCTTGCGACAGCTTCGCCACGACTAACCGCCTCCCGACTGAAGAACATCGGCGCCATTTTCAGCATTGCGCCTCGCTGCGAAACATGCGTTCTTTTTTAGAACTCGTCAATCGATATTTTGTTATTGTGGTCGGATCAGGAAACGGCAAGTTCGCTGCCCCATTCAGAGGCTCTCGAGAACCCCGTTTACAACGCGGCTTTGAGACGGTACCGATAGCGTATCAAATAAGAACTTATGGGAGAGGCGAGCATGGGAGAAAGTCGCGGAGTCGCGATGCTGGTCGGCGCGGGCGATGCCATAGGTGCAGCCGTTGCGCGGCGGTTTGCCAGCGGCGGGTACACTGTTTGCGTCTGCAGACGCGATGCGGCCAAATCCCAAGCGCTTGTCGATGAACTGAGGGCCAAAGGCCAGGGCATCCACGCCTTCAGCGTCGACGCCCGCCAGGAAGCGGAAGTTCAGAAGCTGTTTGCGGATGTCGAACGCGAGATCGGGCCCATCGAGGTCTGTCTGTTCAATGCCGGATCGAACGTCAACAAGCCCCTGTTGGAGACCACGGAGAAGCTCTTCTTCAAGGCTTGGGAGCTGGCCTGCTACGCCGGGTTCCTGGTCGGACGTGAGGCCGCGCGCGTCATGCTTCAGCGCGGACGCGGCACCATCTTTTTTACCGGCGCGACCGCAAGCATCCGCGGCAGCAAGGGGTTTGCCGCGTTCTCATCGGCAAAATTCGGCCTCCGCGCGCTGGCCCAGGCCATGGCGCGCGAGCTTGGGCCCAAGAACATTCATGTCGTCCATCTCATCATCGATGCCGGCGTCGATAGCGAAGCCATTCATCAGCGCATGAAGGCGGCCAAGGGGATCGAGGCCAGCGAGATACCTCCCGACAGCCTGACCAAGACCTCCTCGATTGCCGAAGCCTATTGGTTTGCCCATCAGCAAAGCCGCGATGGCTGGACCCATGAACTCGATCTTCGCCCCGCTGTAGAGAAATGGTGACATGAGCGATAATCCAGACCTCACTTTGTGGGGCGTCGGGACGAGCCGCACAGTTCGCCCACACTGGGCGATGCACGAGCTCGGCCTGGCCTACAAGATCAAACCGATCGGCCCGCGGACGGGTGAGACCAAGACAGCCGAATATACCAGGCTCAATCCGCGCCAGAAGATTCCGTTGCTGCAGGACGGTGACTTCCGCATCGGCGAAAGTGCGGCGATCGTCGCTTATCTCTCGCGCATGTACTCCACGCCGGAACGTGCATTGATCCCGGAATCCACCCGTGACTATGCCGCGTGGCTGGAATGGTGCTTCTTCATCGTCACCGAGCTCGACTCCACCAGCCTGTACGTGATGCGTCGTCACAGCGCCGATGCGCTCGGCCCGATCTACGGCGTCGCGCCGGAGGTCGTAGCTCAAGCCGCGGAATATTTTCGGGCGCAGCTGCGCCATGTCGAAGTCGCGCTGGCAGACGGCCGACATTTCCTCATGGGCGACCGCTTCAGCAGCGCCGATATTCTGCTGACGACGTGCCTGGATTGGGCAGTCGCATACGGTGTCGGCATTTGCGACAATGCCCAGCCCTATCTCGCGCGTATGCGAAACCGGGAGGCTTACCAGCGCGCGGCTGCAGCGAATGTTCCGCAGACACCGATCACGCCGATCCCTGCCGAGGCTTGAGAGCCGATCCGAACCGCGCGAAGCGCTTTGGCCTATCCGGCCACGCGCAGCGTGCGTGCAGCGATCATATCGTCGATCGCGTCATCATCGTAGCCAAGTTCGCGCAGCACCTCGCGCGAGTGCTCTCCGACGCGAGGGGCCGGCCCGCCGATGGCAGCCTGGTTGACCTCGAAGCGGGCCGCGGGCTTTGGCTGGCGCACACGGCCGACCTTCGGCTGGTCGAATTCCGCGATGATCCCACGCGCCACCACCTGCTCATTGTGAATGATTTCGCCGCGCCGCAGGATAGGCGCGCAAGGGACGTCCGCGGCATCCAGACGCTCCAGCCATTCAGCCGTGGTGTGCTGACCGATATATTCCGCCATCTTGTTGATGCGCGCCGTGGCGTTGACCGAGCGCGCTGACGGGGTCGCAAAGCGGGGGTCCTTGGCAAGCTCGGGATCGCCGGACGCGCGGCAGAAGCCCTGCCATTCGGAATCGGAGATGGTGCCGGCCGTGATGTAGCCGTCACTGGTCTTGAACACGAGATCCGGCCGATCATTCGGATCGGCGGCAGCGGCCTCGGCTCCAACCACCGTGTACTGCATCATGCCTTCCGGCCAGAGATAGGAAATCATCGCATCCAGCATCGCCACCTGGATATGATCCCCCTGCCCGGTTTTCTCGCGCGCATAGAGTGCGGCCGCCACCGCCTGCGCGGTGAACACGGCTGTGGTCTTGTCGCACACGATGGTGCGGATCATCTGCGGGCGGTTGGTGACCGGCTGCGACTGGATATCGGCAAAGCCCGAGAGGCCCTGAATGATCGGATCGTAGACGCGCTTCTTCACGTAGGGTCCGGTCTCGCCGACGCCGCTGATCGAGACGTAGATCAGGCGTGGATGCCGCCGGCGCAGCTCTTCGACGCCGAGGCCGAGGCGCTCCATGGTGCCCGGCCGGAAGTTTTGCACCAGGACATCGGCCTGCGCGACCAGCTTGGCCAGGACCTCGCGCCCGGCCGGGCTCTTGACGTCGATCGAGAGCGAGCGCTTGCCGCGGTTTGACGAGATGAACAGCGCTGAGAACTCGCCGTCCTTGTCGATGGTGGCCCGACTGCGACGGGTGATATCGCCGCCGATCGGCTCGATCTTGAGCACGTCGGCGCCCTGATCTGCCAGAAACATGGTCGCAAACGGGCCCGACACCACGCCGGTCAGATCGAGGACACGAACGCCGCCAAGCGGACCAGCCATTTCACTCTCCCTGGATCTTTTTTCTGCCAACGGGCCGAGGGTGAACTCCAGCGTCCCGCCGGTCCTTCGCCGCATTATGCGCGGACCACAAGTCCGTAACTAGCCGGTTTTCGAGACGGGCTGCCGTGTCTGTTCGAGGATGGATTCCTCGACGTCCCGGAGCTGATCCTTGCCGAAAAACATCTCCTTGCCGACGAAGAACGTCGGCGAGCCGAAGGCACCGCGGGCGACGGCGTCATTGGTCAAGTCGATCAGCTTCTTTTTGACGTCGTCCTGCTGCGCGCGCGCAACAAGCCTGTCGATGTCGATGCCCGAGGAGGCAAATGCGGCCCGGAACACTTCGGGATCGTCCATCTTCTTGGGCTCCTCCCACATGTGGTGATAGGCAGCGCGGAAATAGGGTTCGAACACGCCTTCGAACTGGGCCGCGACGGCGCAACGCATCAGCATCAAAGTGTTGACTGGAAAGAAGGAGTTCTGGCGAAATTTCGTGATGTTGTGACGCCGGATAAACCGTTGGGTTTCGAGCGCCTGGTATTCCGGCTTGTTCTTGATCCCGCGAAGCGAATCGAACGGCGACATGTTGCCGGTCGCCTTGTAGATCCCGCCGAGCAGGACCGGGACGTATTCGAACCTCACGCCCGTCCGCCGCTCGATCCCTGGGATGGCGACCTCCGCCAGATAGGCGTTCGGGCTGCCGAAATCGAACTGGAATTCAACCTTGAGGGTCATGACCGCTTTCTCCCGCAGAGCGTATTGGATGGTCAGGGACCGGCGATCCAATCGCATGGCTTGCCTGTCCTCACTCTTACAGTTCTAAAATTGAACTGTCAAATTCGGCCGGATTTATGCTGGTTTGACTGACCTATCGGGTATTGTTTGGAATTCAGTACCTATCTAGAATGCTAGGGAAATGCGGCGGCCTCGGCGGCGATTCGAGAGGGTCTAGCCGGGATGACTGGAGAGTACGGATGAAGTGGAAAGAATTGGAGGAAGAGCCGTGTTCGATGGCCCGAACCATCGGCGTGATCGGTGACCGCTGGACGCTTCTGATCCTGCGCGAATGCTTTCTGCGCACGCGGCGCTTTGAAGGATTTCAGTCGGCGCTCGGAATTACACGCCATCTGCTCGCCGAACGCCTGAAGAAGCTGGTTCGGCTGGGCATCCTGCGCCGCATTCCCTACCAAGAAGCGCCCAAGCGTCACGAATATATCCTGACCCAGAAGGGCCTCGACCTCTATCCGATCATGATGGCGCTCGTGCATTGGGGCGACACTCACATGGTCGACGAGCGCGGCCGGCCGCTGTTGCACCAGCACCGCAAGTGCGGAAAGGATTTCGACCCGGTCATGGTGTGCTCTGAATGCGGCGAGCCGCTCCTGGCCAGGGAGGTTCATACCCATCCAGGGCCAGGCGCCCAAAGCCCGCGGATGATGGAGGCACCTGAAAAGCCGAAGGCAAAGGCCCGCCGCAGCGCGGCTTGAGCAGGCCACCGGCGTGACGCACGAAACGCATCCTCAGACTCGAATCACAGCTGCGTCGGGTTCGTTGCAGTGGAGACGGTCCGCTAGTTCAGCCCGGTGTTTGAGCACAGCACGTTGATTGACATAGGCCTTGTCGGTGATTTCTCCCGCGGCCAATGAGGGCGGATCCTTCAGCAGGGTGAACGAGCAGATTTTTTCGCTACTTCCAACAACCTCATTATATTCCTGCAGACGATGTCTCAGGAATTCGATCACTTTGGAGTCGCAGGTCAAATCCGCAGCCGGCGCGTTCGAAATCCGCGCCGCCTCGGTCGGGTTCAGCCAGCACAGCAGCGCGCAGGCTTCACGGTTTTCTCCGGCAACGACAATGTCCAGCAGGACGCCGCGCGTAGCGGCCAGGATCGCGGCGCGCATATTGCCGATCGCAACCCAGGTGCCGTTCGCGAGCTTGAAGTTCTCCGAAATTCTGCCGGTGAAACGAAGACCGAGTTCCGGCTTCTCGGGATCGAGAAACGACACGGTATCGCCGATGCGGTAGAACCCCTCCTCGTCGAAGGCCTTCTCCGTCAGATCTGCCCTTCCGAGATAGCCGGGGGTGACGTTGGGGCCCTTCACCCTGGCCTCATACGTATCCGAAACCGGGACCAGCTTCAGCTGCACGCCCGGCGCGGGAAGACCAATCCCTCCGGGCCGATCCGTTGCCCAATGTGTCGTGCTGATTGTCGGCGCGGTTTCAGTCGTCCCATAGCCCGACATGACCGGAATCCGCCAGCCTGTGATCGATAACGTCAGCCGGTACAGTCTTTCAAGTGTGCCTTGCGAAATTGCAGCCCCCGCGTAGCTCAATCGATCCAGCCGCTTGAAGATGCTCGCGCCGAGGGCCGCGTCGTTCTCGATGGCATCGCACAGGAGATTGTAACCGGCAGGAACGTTGAACATGGCCGTCGGCGAGATCTCCTTGAGGTTCGCCACCGATTTGTGGAAGAGCTGAGGCAGCGGGCGGCCGTCATCGATGTAGAGCGTCCCGCCGTTCTTGAGAATGCCGTGAAGAATGACGTTGCTGCCCATCGTATGGTGCCACGGCAGCCATTCGACCTGGACCGGCGCCTCCGGAGGCGACACGAGCAGGCTTCCCATTTGCAGGGAGCTCGCCATCATGCGGTGCGTGTTCAGGACGCCCTTTGGCAGGCCGGTCGAACCGGATGTGAAGAGGACTTTCGCAATGGCATCGCTGGAGACCGCCCCCGACGCCTGCGCGAACCCTTCGCAGTCCGTTCGATCCGTCAGGACGCGGAAGGGCGTCGTCTCCGGCGCGCCATCGACGCTGATCCAGGCAGAGTCTGCCAACTCGGGAATGGAGCGAGCCGCGGAAAAGTCGCGTCCGCTCTGAACGAAAACAAAATTCGGCCGCAGCACCTGCGCGATGTCCTTGAGGCGCGCAAGGCCGCCGGGCATCAGCGTGTAGTTCGGCGATATTGGTGCCAGAATGACGCCCATCGACATCGCCGCAAACGAGATCACCGCGTTCTCGATGGAGTTACCCGAGAGCACGGCCAGCCTGTCGGCCGGCTTTGCGCCCATATCGATCAGGCTCTGGCCGACCGCCTGGACCTGCGACCATGCTTCGCCATAAGTGATCTCGTCCCATCCCCCATTGGCATTGCGTTGCGCGAGAAATATTCTGTCCGGAACCGCGCTTGCCCAGCGCGGCAGAAAATCGGTGACCCGCCAGTCGCATGGCCCCAATTCGAGCGGCGATCTCAATAAGAGCGTGCCGTCGGTCCGGCGCTCGACGGAGAGCTCCCTTGGAGCAAACGTCAATGGCTTCGTCGACATCGAGAACGATCTCCTGAATTACCGCGGACGGATAGAACGGCGGGCGACGCCAGATTCACTCGGACCTGGCATCCAGGACTTCTCCGAAGGCTTGCCACGTCGTGCCGGTCCAGCGCTGCAGCCGCATCTGCGTCCAGATCATGTTCTCGGTCTCGCTGGTGTTGACCTTGATCCCGGGCAGCACAGTCGGAACGACGACGTCTTTCAGGTTCTTCGCCTGCGCCAGAATATTCTTCCGCGACAGATCATCACCGCATTGCTTGAGGATCTGCTCGAGCAGGATGCCTTGCTGATAGCCGGTCAGATAGCTGCCGTTGGTGATATCGGCGCCCTGCAGATACTTGTCGAAAAATGCCCGGTAGGCCTGCATGCCCGGGTCGCCCTTCCATGTCTCGTCGAGGACATCCTTGTTGGTCGTCCCGACGATCACGCCAACCGATTTGTCGAGCCCGGCCGGTGCAAGCGTGCCTCCGACCGATCCGGACGGGAAATTGATGATCACGGTCGCCTTCCAGCCGATCACGGAGGCTTGCCGGATGGCCTGTGCCGCGAACTTCGGCGTGCCGGCGATCACCAGGGCTTCGGCACCCGAGCTCTTCAGATTGGTAATCTGCGAATCAATCGTCGGTTCGGTGACCTCGTAGGAAGCACTGACGACCTTGCGGTCGAAATCCTTGCCGAGAAACGCCTTGAAGGCAGCGAGGTAATCTTTGCCGAGATCGTCGTTCTGATAGAGAATGGCATACTTGGCGTTCGGCAGCGTCCTCGTCAGGTATTTGGCGTAGATTTTTCCTTCGGTGTCGTAGCTGACAAGACCCGTGGTGATCAGCGGGTAATTGGTGACGTCCGTGAACTTGGACGAGCCACTGACGATGGCGACACTCGGCACGCCCTTGGCCTTCAGGTATTTTGCAGTGGCCGAGATGCCGGGCGTGCCGAGCTGGCCGAACATGAACGACACTTCGTCGCTCTCAACGAGCTTGCGGACGTGCTCCACCGCCTTCGGAGGACTATATCCGTCATCATAGGCGATGTAGTTGATCTTGCGTCCGTTGACGCCGCCGCGGTCATTCAGGGCCTGGATGTAGGCCATGAGCCCCTTGCCCACGAGACCGATCGATGATGCCGGTCCGCTGAAGGGAAAAACCCCGCCGATCTTGATCTCGGTAGCAGTGACTCCCGGCTCTTCGGCGGCGAATGCCGGGCCGCTCAAAAACAGGGTCAGAGCCGCAACGATCTTCCATTTCACCAGCATTGCTCGTCCTCCCAAACGTGCACCCTTTTCGGGTACGTGGCTTTGTTTTTTCGCCGGTCGCTGCTCGTCTCACGTCCTTGCGAAAGACGCATCGCGCTGAACGGATCCAGCCGTAATCCGGCACTTCGCGGCCATTGCGTCCGGCCATCTCGCGCTCGTATCCTACAGTTCTTTTTTTGAACTCGTCAAGCGATCAGATTGTCGGCGACCCGGTCCAGGAGCGATACGGCCGCTTTAAGCAATGGTATATATCAGATCCTACGGGTCACAGCTGGTTCATTGCACGCTTCCATCGTTGAGCTTATAGTTACTTCTGTTTTTGAACTTACTGGGAGGACCGCAATGCGCAAAGTAGGGATACACAATTTTCCGGCAATCGATCGTGTCGTTTACGGCAAAGCTGCGTCTGACGCCTTGAACGATGAAGCGGTGCGACTGGATGCCAAGCGCGTCTTCCTGATCGTCAGCCGCACCTTGAACACCAAGACCGACGAGATCGAGAAGATCCGGCACGCGCTCGGCGGAAGACATGTCGCGACCTTCGATGGAATTGCAGAGCACACCACGCGCAAGCAAGCTGCCGAGGTTGCCCGTCAAGCCAAAGACGCCGGAGCCGACCTGGTCGTCGCTATCGGCGGCGGCTCGGCGATCGACCTCGCCAAGATAGTCATCATGGCGATGGAACATGACATCCCAGACGAAGCGGGTTTCGATCCATTCCCGATGGGCCCTGGCGTCACCGTCTCTCCGTTCCGATCGCCAAAAGTTCGACAGATCGCGGTACCATCCACGCTGAATGGCGGCGAATACAATGCAGCAGCGCTCGTCACCGATGAACGCAACAGGCTGAAGCAGATTTTCTTTCATCCCCGGATGATGCCGGTCGCGATCATTCTCGACCCTGCCCTCACCGTTCACACGCCTTCCAAGCTGTGGATGGGATCGGGAACGCGCTCGATGGACCACGGCATCGAAGCATTGTGCTCGCCCGCCGGCACGCCGCTCGCCGACGAGGTCGTCCTGGCAGGCATCCGCACCCTGCGCGAGGGAATGCTCCGGACCTTGCAACAACCCGATGATCTGGAGGCGCGTCGGCTATCTCAATACGGCGCGTGGCTCGCCGCTTTTGGCCTCCAGGCGCGGGTCCCGATGGGCGCCAGCCACGGCATCGGTCATGTGCTCGGAGGGACCTTCGGCGTTCCTCACTACTATTGCACACCTGTCATCATGCCGAGCCTGCTTCGCTACAACAAACCGTTCACCGAGGATGCGCAGCAGCGCCTGGCGACGGCCCTTGGCGAGCCCGGTATGGAAGCCGCCGCCGCCTTCGCGCAATTCACCAAGAAACTTGGATTGCCCGGCCGTCTTGCCGACGTCGGGATTGGCGAAGACAAGTTTGACCAGATTAGCAAGATTGCAATCAATCATCGCTTCGTCCTGGCCAATCCACGGCCATTCAAGAGCGAAGCCGACATCGTCGATCTGCTGCGAATGGCCGCTTAGCTACTAATCAGCGAAGTATCTCCACACCGATCGCTACGCGAAGCCGCAACGTGCGATCGGCTCATGAGAGCAAAAACACCCTGTTGAGCTCGTGGGCACGCCGGAGCGCGCCACAATACGCTGCTTGCGTAAGCCTGTGGGATTCACACCCTGATAGGGGTTAAGTGGAGGCCGCAACTCGGGTCAACGCTCGGATATGAGAGGAAGTGAGAACATCCTCACCAAACCACGCCAAATTGCGCGGCAGCCGCCGCCCCCCCTACTCCCACTCAATCGCTTACGGCGAGATGTCCGCGTTGATTTGTAAGCACAAATTCGCAACGCTGACGGATAAATCCCGACGGTACATCCGTCGCAATTTTTCGATCTTGAATTCACAACAAAATTTTCGTTGCTTTGAGAGATGGCTATTTCGCCAGCTATCGTAGTCAATCGGTAAAGTGAGCGCATGTGCTTCGAGGCAACCGAATATGTCGCTCCCTCCACTCTTTTTGTCCGATACCGTCAAGCGTCGTCGGCCCTCCGGCTAAGGCCCCCTTTGAGCTGAACGGAAAAGGCTTGCCACCGCACTGGTTTCACAATGCGTCATTTCTCTTCCGAAGGTGCATCGAGAAGAGCGTTCCTCACATTGCCCAAATCAGAGCAGGCAATTTGCGGGCGAACTCTTGGTTATACCCGAGGCACAGCACCCGGGAGCCTTAGGCCCTCCTCGTCCTGTCCGGTCACTCGTGTTGCATGTAGAACAACTCGACCAAGTCCATGATGAGGTCGGCCGGATCGTCCCCGCGTTCCTTGATCGCGATCATCTCGATCAGCTCATCCGGGGTTAGGAAGAGAATAAGCTTCTTCTCTTCGCTGAAGATTGTGTTCCGCTTCACGTGAGCGGCATGGTTTGGCTTCTTGTTCACGCACAGGACAGCCAACCGCCCCATCGGTTGGGTCAGGTAGTTGCGGGTCTGATTGACCTCATCCTTCCCGACTTCGCTCGTGTCGTAGTTTTTGAATTCGAACAGCACCATCCTGGCGCCGAGTTCCTTGTAGAGATGTGGCCAATGCCCGGGGCCTTCGTGGTTACGGTTAGCGAAAATCGCGTCCCGCCGGTCAATCTGAGAATACGACCGCGGCTGTATCTTTGGTGCCGCCAACGGCGGCACAAGCAGGTAGGTCAACGTCTCGATGCAGACGTCCTCAAATTCCTTCCAGCCCGCAAGGCCCGGTGGACAAGCTTTAAGGCGGGCGCGCAGCGCGATTGGGTCGCTCATTTGAGCCGCCGGTCCACATGCTTGGCGACCAAATGGTGGCGCGTCAGCAGGATCCGCTTCAACTCCACGCCTTCTACGACGCGCAGGTGAGCGGACTTCAAGATTTCTCGGCCGGCGGACGTAATCTGGCCGCTCGCGATCAACGCGAGCTTGGTATTCTCGAGTGCGTTAATCGAATGTGCGAACCCGATAAATTCCCTAATGGTTTGAACACTGACCCGACCGCTGCTGTGGTGCTTCGCCTCAATGAGCCATTGTTCCGTTACGAGGGCGCCAAACGGATCACGCACCGGCACGCTCGCCCTGAAGTCAAACTGCTTACCATGCACCCGGGGCTCCCGCTCGACCGTGAACCCCAGATCGACCAGCAAGTCTCCTACGAGGCCTTCGAAGGCCTGCGGCGTGAACTCTGAAAAGTCGATGTCGACACTCGCGGAGAGACGCGACACCAAAGCGTCCATGGCGCGCTGTTTGTCACCCCGAAAATCGAGATATTGTATCCTCGACAAGGAGAGCGGCATCTCCACGTTCTCGAGGAGCACCGGGACGACCGTCACTGCCCTGTCGCTGAATTCGCGAATGGCCTGGGAGGTCTCGGCCATCACCCAGTCGGATGCCAACGCCGCGTGCGTCACGAGGATTATGAGGTAGTCGGCGGCCCGAAGGCGCCCCTCGATCGCCGACGCCCAGTTCTCCCCAGGCGTGACGTGTGAGTCCGTCCTGACGCCGATGCCAGCAGCCTCGAGCCGCGTCGCAAGCTCGGCAGCAATGTCCGCATCGGATCGAGCGTAGCTGATGAATACAGATGGGCTTGATCGGGAGCCGTCGTTGGGCGCCTCAGCCATTCGTTTCCCCTGACCAATCCGTGTTGCCGTCGGCTTTGGGACGTGAATAGCCGACATCGTCGTCTTCGACAACGAAATCGTTGTCAGCAACGTTATCCAAGGCGAATTCTCGAACGCGTCTCGAGTACCTGACCACTTCAACTGGCAAGACTGGAGGTGAACCGGAGTGCAACGAGCTTGGACTGCGCCGCCTCCCACTGGTTAACGTTGCAGATCCGAGTTGACCTCTTCTATCGGCGCCGGCTGAAATTGTAGCGGATGCTGTCGCCGGCAATGTTCAGAACCCCATCGGCATCGGGGCTTAGCGGGTTGGGAAGTATGTCGACCATCGTCGAGCCTGTCTGACCGACGTTCGCCACATAAGCGATCACGTAGCGCTCGGCCGACCTGGAGCGGGCAACGTCGCGCGCTTTACGAACCTCGGTCTCGCCGAGCTCGAATTGGCACGGATCCTCCGTGCTGGCCTTCACCTCAATGTACCAGGTCTGCTTGTTGAAGCCGATGCAGAAGTCGTAACCGAGTCCGTCGTTGCCCTCCTGTCCGTTGAATAGCGTCGCATTGCCGGACGCCCAGCAGCGGTCGATGTCCTGACCAGGTTGCCGCGCCTTGAGCCAGTGGTACACGGTCAGCTCGCCGAGCCGACCGATCATGTCCTTCTTCTCCTGCGGAATGCCGCTGTAGGCGCCGCCGCCGCCACCTGCGCCGGAACCGCGATTACGCTGCCGCGCGTCCTCGGCGGGAGCGAGATTGGCGAAGGTACCGATCGGTCTGTTGAGCACGGTCTTCGGAAGCTCACTCGCAATCTCCTCAGACAGCTTCAGCCAATCGACCGTCTGAGGATCGCGCACCTCGCCGTTCAGTCGCAGCGACCGCGCGTCGCGATCGCGACGTTCGCGCTCCTCGCGCGCCTTCTGCGCCGCGGCCTGGACCTCCGTCTCGGGAACACCGAGCCTTTCCCGATCAAGCGTCAGCTCCATCCCGGTTGGCCAGAGCCCAAGCCGGCCGAACCAGGTCAGCATCTCACCCTCGCTCCAGGCCCTGCAATCGAACACCCCGGCATCGTCGAGCCGCCGGCGCAGGTCCGATTCGACCACTCCAGGATCGCGCCATAGGTCGTGGGCCGGCACGGCATGCTGGACGCTCCACGCCCGCACGAGCGGCTGCGCCCTTCGTCCGGTCTGTCTGACGACCATCGTGTTCGCGGCCCGGACCGCCGCCACATCCTCGAGCCGATGTGGATTGCTTCCCATCGGCGGGGCCCCCTCCGCCGAGAGCCATTTCTCCACGTGCTCCTCGAGCAGTTCGTCTGGCACGCGTTGGAAGCGCTGCAGCCAAGCTGGATCCGGCCGTAGGTTGGACAATCCCTCGCGCGCGGCCTTGTAGCGCTCTTCGGGCTCGAACTTTAGGACCGTTGGCGCCACCATATTCCTGAGCGCATCGCCGATGGCGATGCCACGGTCCTGCACGAAATACGCGAGTTGCGACGTCTGCCCCGCCAGGTCAACGTCGGGTGCGCTTCCCGTCGCCATGAGGCTCGCGTTGAAGGCGGCGAAGTCGAGTGCCAGCCGATCCCGCAGCTCGCCAATGGAGAAGCTCAGCTTGATGGCCTCGACGACGCTCTCGGGCGAAACTGCGCCCACGGGAAGGCAGACGCGCAGGAGATCGATAAGGGCGGCACCGTCCTCGGTGGCAGCGAGTTCGCCGTCCAGCCACGTCCTCAGCGCCTCCTCGCGACCGACCACATGAACGACGGCCCGCAGCCATGGAAGCTGACGGTCGATCCGCTCGCCGAGTGCGTCGCGTGCGGCCTCGCTCGCCCTTTCGCCAAGGTCGAGGGACCTGCAGAGCCGGAGCAAATCCTCGTACCCAACGGGCCGATTATCGACCGGAATTCCGTCAAAGGAGAGCTGACGGATCAGCAGCTTCATGTGCGGCACGACGGCGGAATGCTGCATCGCGTCGCCAATCGCCGGGAGTGCCGCCTCCAGATACGACCAGCTAAACGCTCCCTCACCCACGATGACGACAAGGGGCTCGCCGTCGGTCCGCTGGAACGCATAGGCCGCACGGGGCGCCGGCGGCGTCACGTTGCGACCTTCGAGCATGAAGCTCACGCTGTCCTTCATCTGGAGCTCGATGCGATCCAGTGACTGGATGATGCTCGACCGGTCCGCAGGCAGGCGGTTGAGATCGATGCTGTCCAAAGCCTCGAGAGCCACGGCTAGCACAGGGCGGAGCCACGGGCACAGATCCACTAGCCGCGAGCCGCGCGGGAGCTCCCCCAGCGGCGCACCGCCGACATGGATGGCGTAGGCAAGCTCTGACGTTCGGCGGATCTGGTTCCCATAGAGCCGCTGCAGAAGCGTCCCGATCTTGGCCGGCTCGGTGGTTCGAACGTCGACGAGCGGATCGCCGATCACCTCGACGAGCCCTGTCGCGATCGAATCCGAGCTGTCGCGCACATACACGGTCTCCGCCCCGCTGCCTACGAGGTTCGCTAACCCGAGTTCGCCACGGCGGCGCGCGAGAAGCCTGGTCGGAGGCCTTCCGGGAGGAGCCGGCGCCTGCGGCGAACCGTACTGGTCCGCGAGGCGCACTAGGCTGCGGTTATAGATGTTGACCAGCTCGCGTTGGTGGAAGCGCCTGACGCCGCCTTCAGCGAACTGCTCCGCAAGGAAGCCCACCTGATCGAGCAGGGTCTCATTCGCGAGAAACGTCCTGAACCCGGCGTGCGTGCGCAATTGATCGACCACCGCCTCAGGCGCACGGTCGAGGGCGCGTGTCAGCTCGAATGACGGACGCCGAAGAAATGGCGGATAACGATCCGAGCCCGTCGGAAGCCATACGTCCGCCGCCTTGCAGCGTCGTCGCTTCCATCCATCTGCGACGGGTTCCTCACACGGCACCCAGACGGCCGATCGCAGAAACGCGGCGAGCGGCGTTGGCCATTTCCGGGTATCTGACCTGTAGCTATGTCTATGACGCACCTCCATCCAGAGATGCTGGTGCTCGACCCGGCCGATCCAGTCGACGATGAGCGTCGCGTAAGCATCGAGAGCGTCGTCGGTGAAGTCGCCGACATCGGACTGCCCGGGTAGCCACCAGAGCGGATCAGCCACCTCGTAGCTGGTCGACGACTGCAGGACGAGGCTACACCCGGGACGGCTCGTGATATCCTCCTTCAGCAATGAGCCAAAGGCATCCGGAAGGCCGAGATCCTTCAAAAAGGCGAAGCTCGTGACGCGCCAGGCTTCGACGTAGTGTTCGAGCTTGACCGATCGGGGCTGCATCCCGCGCTGGACGCCAATCCCGGTCAGGAAGTCGGTCCATTCCTCCAGGTGCTTGATTCCGAACGCCGGGTCCGACGGCGGCGCGATCCGACGCTCCCGGACTTCATTGATGTCGCGCGATCCGATCGGCGCCAGTTCGAGGAACTGTTGCAGTCTACGACCGAGAGTGCGGTCCGGCCACTGGGACGAAAAGACTGCCTCCGAGGCGCGGATGGAGTCGCCTCCGAGGGTTGGCACGTACAGACGGTAGCTCGGACTTAGCGTGATCGTGCGCTTGACCGCCACCGAGCGCCGCCAGATCGTGAAGGCCCAGCGCAGACCGGCGGTCCGGACCTTCTTCGCCTCGACCCGTTCCACAATCTGCGAGATGCGGGTCAAAAGGGCTTCGCTCTCAAACGGTTGCGCGAGCTTCTTCTCAAGGAACAGACGCGCGTCCGCGAGGTCGTCGTACCAGGGCAGCGCATCGTGCAGGAAGGCGAAGAAGCCGCGGACTGGAGAAGGCGGATAGAGCTCCTCGCCAATGCTTTCCTCGGCATCGCCGCGACGCGGCGGCACGAAGACGGAGGTTTCGAGCGGATTTCTGCGGCGACGCGTCTTGGGAGAGTCACCCGGCAACTGCTCGAGCGGCGTACTCGATCGGGCTGCCCGAAGGCTTCCGTCTTGGCAGATCAGAATCTTCCGCCCCGCGAGTGCGGTGCCGTCGCTCTCCATGAAGTCCGATAGATCGCCGTAGAAGGCGCGCCAGCGAGCCCAGCTGTGCCGCTTCGCCTTGGCCAGCGCCCTGGCCAACCCCTCTACGATCTCGGCCCGTTCGGCAGACGACAAACGATCCTTGAAGTGTCCCCCGGAGTGGACGCGCAGAAATTCCGCAAGGGAATCGGTGCGGCGCTGTCCAAGGCCCGGCCAGAGCGACTCGATCCCTGCGGGGCCGCCATAGCGCGCGATAACGTCCAGCGAGAATGAGCCTTTGGCCGACGGTCTCCGCGCGGCCGCAGGCGTGCACCAGCGGACGGGACCGAATTCCGGGCGCCTCAGGGGATCGCCGTTCCAATCCCCGAGACACGGTACGAACTCGGCCTCGGCGAACGACGCGGCCGACCAGCGTCGGGCGATAGCCGCCTGCATACTAGCCCCCAGATCGGCGGCCTTGTTCTCGCCGGCGTCCTCGCCGTCGCCTTGGATCAGGCTCGCCGGCGTCTTCCAGACCAGCAAGTCGATTGCAGCTCTCGCCGCCGTGACCGCCGAAACGGCCGCATCCTTTCCGCGCGACACCTTTTCCTCGAGCCAGCGTGCTGTGTTCGAGGCGAGCCTGACTGCGTGCTCAAGCACAAGAGCGTTCACCTTGACCGCCGGATCGAGACTCATCCGGTTCGAGCTCGGGAAAAAACTGCCGTGGAGATGCCCCCAGAACGGAGATGACGCCCCGCGTCCCATCGGCAGGAAAGTGTAGAGCCGGGGATGAAAGCCCGTGCGCTCCACGCCGATAGGCACTGCCACCGCGACCTCGCCCGCTCCCTTCCACCCATTCCAGCTCGCGGGAAGTGCACCCGATTCCAAGCCCTCCGCGACCGCCGTCCGCATCTCGGATTCGGGAATCTCGGCACGCGCGCTCCAAAACTGCCCGTTCTCGCCCAGATCGACCAGCGAAGGCCCGGACGTCCCGACCAGTGGCTTTTCCTCCCGGGTCAGCACGAGCGAAACGGCGGCGTCCGCTGACCTTTCGCCCTCGATTACGGCCTCGAGGCGGCTGATGCGGCGCAGGAAGAGCAGCATCGGCGCCTCGGCCTTTGCGAGCCCGAGCATCTCGTCGCGAACGACATTAAGAGCCGCCTCGTTACGGATCGGCAGCCGTATAAGTGTTGAGAAGCCGCGCCTCGCGAAATCCTCGACGGTGTCTGGCACCTCATCGAGCCAGCGCGGGATATAGAACGCAGGCAGGTCCGAGCGCGCCATCTTTCGCCTGGTTTCATCAGGCAGCAACGGATCGAGCTCTGCATCACGAGCGAACGTGAAGCAGTAGCCGTCGAACGCGTCGCCTGGCGCGCCCTCGACGAGCCGCGAGAATATCTGCGGCTTGTCCGTTACGTGTCGCACGCTTCGGAAGCCGAGGCCCTTGTTTCCAACCGCCTCCCCGGGCGGCTTGCTCGAAAGCCCCATCTCGCATAGCGCTTCGACGTTGTTGGCGCGGAACGGTTCCCCCCTGTTGGCGACGTAGAGCGTGCCGCTTGGGCCCTCGTCGCTCGCCAGGCAAACCGCGATTTCGCCATCCCGCCGCATACTGTCGTGCGCATCGTGACCGTTCTGAATCAGTTCGATCAGGAAGCGGCCGTGATAGTCGGCGATAATGTGTTGTGAGAGACTCTGGTTCTGCTTGTGGACCGCGTCGTAATATCTTCCGCTCTCGTCGATCGTCCCCAGGAAGCCCCTGATCTTTCGCGCAGCGATCGTCTCGACATGCCCCCGCGGCCCCACGGAGGTCACGTCCATGGACTGGCTTCGCCCCGGCGCGCCGGCAGCGTTTGAATCAGCAACAACGGCGATCCGCTCTTCCCCCATGCAACGACAATGTGCTCATGGCCTTGAAAACATCGCAAGTATCCGAACGTCGAAGCATAGCTGAGCTGCGGCACGGCACGCCTTAAAGGCAAGACTATTCGAGTGTCGGCCGATCGCTTCCCCACCATTCATTCAAAGCTGCTTCCCGCCTATCACTGATTCTCTTGTAATGATGTTGATATGGCAGCTAACGGAGCTTGCAAACTCGGCAAGCCGGGTGGTCAATCCTGACAAACAACATATCCGTTCGCATTCATTTCGGTGCACGCTGAAAAGAAAGACATCAGAAGCCAGTAGAGCTGAACAAAATAGGGATCTGGCGAGTGGCCCGCCTTGATGCGTGCGAGAGCCGCTTCGACTGCGCTTCTGCTGAGCGAGGACGTCACGATAAAGACCCTGCGAATAGCGTCTGGAGCGGTCCGGGCACGCGCAAACTCAACAGCAAGTTGATCGACATTTCCCCTAAGAGTACGCGGGATCCTGGTCTTCACGCCGTTATTGCTGTAGACCTTCTTCCATCCTCGGATCTTTGTCCCCATCGATTCTGCCGGCAGGCTCATCCGCTGCAGGTTTTTGATCGCCTGACTTACCGAAATATGGAACTGACCGGCGCCTAGCGAAAGGTCGCCGTGTTTGGCGTGGTAGAAAGTGATGCGAGGAGGACTGCTCGAATTACTCAATCCGATAAAGTCTGCCCATTCGTCACCCAAATCGTCGCAGACGAGAACTTCGTCTCCATCGGCGATGCTTTTTTCGATAACCCCAAATGTTGAGTCAGAGTCAAAACTTGCCTGAGCGGCCGTGAACGACCCCTTCTCGTCAGTAACACCACTGAGGAGGCTATTTGCGCGCAAATGACGCAACAGAGCGAGGCCGCCGTCAGCGAAGCCATCGTCTCTGAACAGCGTCCCGTCAATATAGGCAAGCGACGGCGAATCAAACAGCACGATGAACTCGTCTTCGCGATCAAGATACCGTCGCAATGAGAGACGATTGGGGTCCTCGCCGAGAGCACTCCTCGAATCTTCGACCTCGACGCTGGTGCTGAGAGGCAAGCGGAGATCGCGCAAGGCAATCCGCCCCTGATTGACTGCGATAGCGCCAATTTTGTCCTTGGTGGCGCGATCTACGAGATCCAGCATCTTGCCGATACCATCGACGCCTAGCACGCAGTCCAGCTCAGTCAAAACATTGTCCGTTTCGACATTCGAAAGGGCGACATAGCTGTCGGCCACCTTGCGCACCAGCCTGATATCGCCGCGATCATAGATGGCATCCACGAGACTCGCCACATCGACCGCGAATGTGACCGGACGATCCTTTCCCTGAATGCTGGCCAGGTCAATTGCTCGGGCAAACGTGCCGATTAACCTTGCTGGAGCTTCCTGAGCGTCCACGAGCTCGTCGATTACACTGGTTGCATAGCCAATCAGTGCTAGATAGCCGACCCGGTCGGATCGTTGTCCAATTCGACCAGTTGCGGGAGTCGTCGAATAATGTCCGGCTTGCGATCGAACTGTGTAGCCCTGCGGTACGTACCTGTTTGCCCCTGCGGGTCCGACGACGTTACTCAGATCGGTCGCCTCGAATGTCTTGCTACGCATGACGTCCTTTGAGATGGACATGTTGCGGAGCCGGATCTTTTCAAACACTGCATCCTTACGCGCCACAGTCATGTCGACTCTGTCGGCCGGCACTCGTCCAAGGTAACGAGTTGAAAATCCCGCGGGGAGTTCAAGCTTGGACTTGAACACGGCAACATGCCCACGATGCTCCACCAGAAGAAGGAACCCGCAAATCCGCTCCCGAATTCCCGCCTCCTCGGACAAGAACGTTGGCGTGCGCTCGTACGTAAAGCAGATCCCCGACCAGTGCGAAGCCCCAGCCCGGGCGCGGCGACGGTAGAATATGTTTTGTGAAGCTGACGGCTGGCCGGCGCGAATTCGGCGGAAGAGTTCATCCAGCGCGGCGTTGCTGAGCGAACGCTTCAACCTGTGAAAGTTGGCGGTTTTCGCTACACGAAGTGCATCAATCATCCGGCCCTCGCAGCAATAGAGCGGTGACAACGCAGCGGAGCAACACCGTCTTCATGGTCCGGGATTGACAGGTTGAAGCTTGGCGAGATTTGCCGCGAATTCAGCGTGTGCAGATTCGATAAAGTCGCGAACGGCAGCAGAAAATTCAGCCCCGGGATCTATATGTCTCTGCAAATCCGGATTGTGGGTGAGTGAGATTTGGCTCCCAATATACTGGATCAAAGCGAACTTAAGCGCTGTGTGAGCCAGTTCTTGCTTCTCGCGGCGTCGCTCAGTCAGTGACTCCCTGTCCAGTCCCAGCACTTCAATTGTTGCGCGGCCTATATCGTCAATTGGTGCTACTATCCCGAACTTTCCAAATCGGATGTGTTTTGAGGGATCATCACGGTAGGGATTCAATAGAAATGGATGCTCTAGGTTATCGAGCTGGTCGGAATCCAGCGCCGGGTCCAGCATGTGCTTCTTCGCGGGAAACTGGTCAACCTTCTTGTTGTTACAATCCTGGCAGGATGGAACGAGGTTACGCCAATCATACATCAGCCAGAAGTACCCGTCGTTGCGCGGCGTTTCCAACACCTTGAGCTTGCCATTTTCCCGAAATGAAATCCGCTTCTTGGGCCTGTAGTGTTCGCCCTCTCCGAAGAACCCGCCCTTGATCTTGATTTCGCAGTAGGCGCATTTGCCGGCAAAAACGTAATCCAGTAGCCATCGTTTCAACTCGGCCCAAACCTCACTTTTGGGCACGAGCGGCTGTCCCGGCGTATGCCCCTGAAGAGCAGTCTTCGCCGTTTTTGCCTTTTCGAACCAGGCGTTCCACGAGTCGACCTGCTCCTTAGTCCAGGACGCGCAGTTGTTTGGATCGAAGTCAATGTGACGCAATGTTTCTATCCACCCGATTTGACCTTCGCCGCGTACTTCTCAAGTTCGCCCAGCAACGCCTCCTTGTCGCCCTCAGCCTTCTCAACTGCCTTCTCAATTTGCATTCTTAGCTGCGCGTCCAGGAGGTTCGCCGCAGACCGACCCGCAGGAGTTTCACCCGCGCGGGGACCTGCCTCGAGCTCTTGCTCAATAGTCTTAAACTCGGCTTCCTCCTGGGATGACCGCTCTATGCGCCCGAGGAGCTCCGCATAGCGCTTCCGTCGCTCCTCCGTCTTCACACCTCGAGTCGTAGTTAAGCCGAACGCATTCGTCGTGAGAATTTGGTCTGCCCTGTAACCCTCAAGAGAAATCGTGATCGGTTCGACAGTAAGTTCCGCGCCGTCCCGCTGGATGCGCATCAGCTCCCCTGCCTCACTATTCGCGACCATCAGAGGGGAATGGGTTGTGGCAATGACCTGAAGCTTTGGAAATAGCTGTTTCACCTTCGGACACAGAAGTCGTTGCCACTCCGGATGCAAGTGACTGTCTATTTCATCGATCAAAAGCAGACCAGCTTCGGACTCTGGAGTTCCGGAATCCTTGTAGATGTCGAGAAGCCGTTGAAACAGCACTCCAACCCAACCGATTGTCGAGCTCATACCCTGACTAACGAAATCAAGTGACAAGGGGCCGTCTGCAGTATCCAGGATAACTTCCTGATTATCTACGTCACAGCTATTCAGACTGAGGTCAAATCCCGGCGTAAGCTCATCCAGAAACTTGAAGAACTGGTCCAGCATCGCCTGAAGGCGCGCCCGCTGGCTTTGAACGGTTACTGTCTGGGTCTTCACCCAGGTATTGATGATCCACGATTTGAGATTGGCCACTCGTTCATCCGCGCCGCCGGCCAGCAGGGGGATCACATCCTCTACCCTCGGATACGGATAGGATTCGTTATCCGTCGTTGTCACCCCCGGCCGCGTGACCCCTCGAACCGCCGGGAAACCCAGAGCGACAAGGGTACCCGCTTTCAAGGGAGGAATTTGGTCCGCCTTTACTTCGACGCGCCCCCGCACATTTCTGATAGTAGTTCGGTAAGTGATGGCTCCAACCTTGATCTCGATCGTACCGCTAGCGGCGCCAGACCGTAGCAGTTGACGGCTATAGGAGCGCGCCTTCTCGTCTTCGCCGGAGAGCGCAAGCGCGATCGCTTTCAGAACCGTCGATTTCCCGGATCCGTTGTTGCCAAGCAGAATCGTCCATGGATTTCTGAAATCGAATGCAGCTTCACGGAAAGGCCCGATATTATTAAGTCGAAGGCTCTCGAGCTTGGAGGGCACCAGAGTCGCCTCAAAAGACTGGCTGTGCGGCTGTTCTGTTCGTTGCCGCTCGACAGCTGCTTCCAACTGTCCGAGAAATCTCGGCACCTCGGGGAACCCCGACGTAGGCCGATATCGGAGCAGAGTAATGTCGTACTTCGACTGGAATCGTTCCTGCAGAACCGGCAGATCCGAGCGTTCTGGCACCAGCGCGTAGTGTGTCAGAGAGCCACTCTGCCTGATCCCGGTCGCCTCGAGGAAGTCGAGAATGCCATCCGGACTGATACCGACGAACAGCAGGTGCTTTGAGCTGAATAAGGACGCTATGAACGTCTTGAGCTCCGGCATATCGTCAAGCATCGACCCGTATTGCTTTGCAGTCACGATCAGCTTTTTCGGTGAGGACAGGTCTCCATAGAGCTTGCCCACGAAAAACTGCCTGTCGCGGATAAGCCTGCTGAAATCGGTAGAAGCGTCATACGCAAAGATGAGAGGATTTTTGCGCCTGGCGGCGCGCTCCACGAGATTGTCCGGAGTAATGGTCAGGACACCGGCCAAAGGAACAGCACCGAAAAAGTCGGAGAGCCAGGAAGGCACCTCAACTTTTTTTCCAAAGTCATCTACAATGCTCTCCTGCAGAGCTCCCAGCTTTCTGCGGCTCTCCAGCAGATCATAAGCGAGTGAATGATCGCCCTTGAGAACCTGGTTTCGCACAAGGGCCCAGTCCGCCTGCTGGTCTACGGCCTCAAGATGGGACAGAAAAGTTGCCAACAGCTCGGTCCACGTGGGCAAGCCCGCCTGTGCGGCCAAACCTCCTCCCGTAACGAGAACGCATTCACCTGCCGAACTAGCCCGCACCAGCACCTCTGGAACAATCAAAGGCGGCTGAGGCGCCGCAGGCGTCACGGTCACGCTATTGGGATCAATTGCTCTATCCAGCGAGAAACGAAGATTCTCGATCTCGCCGCGCAAGCTTGACTCGGTCCTTCGCGTCCGCATCCAGAAGAGCGCGACCACGAAAACGGCTACAATTAACGCAGCCACAACGAGGGGCGAGCTGAACTCTTTTAGCAAGATGGCTAGAAGATCACTTTGGGCTTGCACGACATGCCTTCCTTGAAGGACAGACTAACAAAACTCTAGATCTTCAAACCTTTCAGCTGGATACGTAATCCGGCGGTGATGCCTCAAACGAGGCGGCGCCCCATCACAGCGCAAAGCCGAGCTTGAGCAGAATCTGGTTGACCTTGACCAACGTATCCTTGTTCGTTCCGTTATCGTATTCAAGAGAAACAGAGGACGTTCCCGGAATGACGCACTGCGCGACGTCGCTCGTTTTCGGCGCGGAGGGATCAGGCGGCTTGCACGAGCCGAGCTTGTACTGAAGCGCGACGGAGTAATATGGAAGGTCGGCGTTCGTGCGGCTGTCGCGAAAATATTGCGCCGTGCCGATGATTGAGAAGCGTCCGACCAGCCAGTCGGGCCAGAGATGAGTTTCATCCCGGATGGGGAATAGTCCAAGGTGAGCCCGCAGAATCGCTCCGTAATGAACCGTATCGCCCTTGATGAGATTTGTCAGACCGGGCTCGGTCACGTTCATCCAGTCCGCCTCACCTCGGAACTGCCAGAAGAAGCTGTAGTACGGACTGCCGGCGCCGGTTGCGCCAAGACCAAATCTCAAGGCGACCGGCTCATAAGCCAAAGTCGCTCCTTGAATTCTGGCAAGCCCGCTAAAATCCGTTTGATAGAACGGGGACAAATACCAGAAATGATCCTGTATCAGCCATTCTGTCGTCGAGACTGCAATTCCGATATCGGTGCCGGCTCGCAACGAGCTATTCGTACCTTTCTTGGCCGGGTCTGCCCACGTCCCGTTCGCTGAAGCGAAAGGAGCGATCGCATATCCCAGTACGAACGGTTCTCGCGGATTATCCTGGCAGTGTGCCCCGAACAACAGATAGCTGGCCCGCCCGTTCACAGTTGCACTCTGTGTTTTGGATAACTGATCATTGGTATAGCTGGCCGTGGCACCTTTGGCGTCCGCGGAGCTTGAGCCGGCTTGCGGGTCGAGGTCGTAGTAGAAGTTGTCAAGTGGATCGGCACGAATGAAGAGCTTCTTGGAATAGTCCCAGCACCCCGGCTGGGTGAGCGGATTTGCCGAGGCCATTGCCCCGCTCCTCACTGGCGCGAACAAAACAGCGGGTTCGACCAAACGCTTCACAGGTGACTGCGGTGACTGCTCGCGCGAACTCGCCTTCTTAATCTTGCGGCAGGTTGCCGCGTCGGCGGCGTCCAGATCGGAGCGCGTGCAATAAGATTGCAGGTAGTTCGTCAGTTCACCGGATCGCGCTGGTGGCGCCAGAATACAAGAGAGGACGAAAGCGCTGATGCATGCAAATCTCATCGATCCAGCCCCGCCATCTGTCATTCGGATCAAGTCACGGTTTCTTCCGATAAAAATTCATGACGCATTTAACGAACCCTCCGAGCGTCTTTCCATTCGTCCGCACATCCTCTGGCCATAGAACAAGCTTGTCGGTATCGAAGCGTCCGAACGTCATGCAGTACTGCGCAAAATACCAGACCCCGTCCGGCACCGGCGCGCCAGACGAGTTAACAAGACCTCCATCAATCTTCGTGGAATCCGGGGTAGCAGGATTATAAGGCTTGCCGCCCGGCAGAGACGCCGCCGCGTGAAGAACTATGTCCTTCGCCATTCCCGACGTCATGGCGCCGGTAGAGGTCAAGTCGAACGCTCGATTGCGCAAGCGTTGCGCCCTGAGCATCATGTTGACGCCCGCAGCCTCCAGTTCCGCAGCATGCGCGTGAAGATCCCTGGCGAGGGTCCTGACGCTTCCTTTCTTGCCCGGTTTACCTTTGGCGCGAGCCGGCCTCTTCCTTGCCTTGGCCATGCCCCAAAATCCGCTCGATAGTAGTCATAAAGTATTGCAATCTAGAATATATGCATCCGTCTACGCGGTGAGTCAAAGGAAAGTTTTGCCGCGCGCAACCGAGGTCGCAATGAAGCACCTCTCCATTTGAGCGATGCACATGTACCGACGGTCGTGGCGCCTCAGACACGAAGTCCCACCCTGCCGGGAGGACCGCCCAGCTCATGCTGCAATTTTGGCAGGTAGCGATTGAAATAGCCCGGCAACCTGTGCGATGCTCTCGCTGTAGTTGAACCGTGCTGGGGGACGGCATGGACGATTTTTATACTGAAGTGATTGAGAACGACCTGCGCATTGTCAACGCTCCCCGAGCGTGGGGACAGGACCTTGGGGCTCGCAGTTCTGCTGAAGCCGCGTGCCGGAGGTTTCAGCTCCGGTCAGGCCTCGATGGATCAGGCTGCATTTCGCATAGCAATAGAGGAGATACGGCCGGACGCCGCGCGTCTTTCTAATCGCAGCAAGGTTTTATACCCCATTTCGCAACTGCATTCTGTCCGAGGGCTGAAGCCCTACGAGTGAGTGCGACAGTTTGGGAAAATTTATATGGAAGAAGAGCTCACTGATCCGCAGCAACAACGTGCCGCGGTTGAAGACGGAGTGGCCCTGTCGCTTTCGGGCGGCGGGTACCGTGCGATGGTATTTCACGTTGGAGCCCTTTACCGGCTTAACGAAGTCGGTCTTTTGGGGGAAGCTGACCCGGATTTCCAGCGTCTCGGGCGGATCCATCACTGCAGGTGCCCTGGGCCTTCTCTGGGACAAGCTTGAGTTCAAGGATGGCAAGGCTTCAAAGTTCGACCTTCTTGTCGAGCGTATTCGAGCGATGGCCGACACGACAGTCGACGCCGGTGCCATCATTGGAGGGATATTTTCCTCTCTTTCGATTAGCGAAAAGGTAGCTCAAGCCTATGATGACGTGCTGTTCAGAGGTGCCAAATTAAGCGATCTTCCTGACGACTCAAAAGGGAGCGCGCCACGCTTTGTCATCAATGCCACAAACATCCAGAGCTCCGCGCTATGGCGCTTCTCGCGGCCATACATGGGTGACTATCTGGTCGGCCTGGTGAAGAATCCCGATGTGTTGCTTTGCACCGCGGTAGCTGCTTCCTCGGCATTTCCGCCGGTCCTTTCACCTATGGTCTTGCCTATCCGGCAACGCGTGGACGGGCCGACCGGCAGTCAGCTGAACCGTCCTCCCTTCACAACACAAGCCGTACTGAGTGACGGCGGGGTCTATGATAACCTCGGTCTGGAGACAACCAAACGCTTCAAAACGCTGCTGGTCAGTGATGCCGGCCAGAAGATTGGGCCCGAAGAGAATCCGCATCATGACTGGGTGCGACACTCGATGCGTATTCTCGACACGATCGACAATCAGGTGCGCAGCCTGCGCAAACGACACCTCATCGAGTCATACAAACGTGGCGATCACACCGGAGCTTTCTGGGGCATTCGTACGTCGTTCCCGGACTACGAACTCACAAGTGATCCGCTCAAATGCGCGACCAGAGATCCGTCTGGTCTGGCCGCAGTCCCTACACGTCTGGAGCGGATGCCGCCCAAGCTGCAGAATCAGCTCATGAACTGGGGCTACGCAATTTGCGATGCCGCGTTGCGCAAACATGCAGCCGTACCATTGAAGACACAACTTGGCATCCAGATTCCTGATCCCACGGGATTTCCATTCCCCGACGAATACTGAAAAACGCGGAACCTGCAATGCACACTGGCCGTCTGCGAATTTTTGAGGCGATACCATGAGACGTCCGGCCATTATCTGTGAGGAAGTCGATCAGAGTGGAAATGTGCCACAAACAGAAGCTTCGGCTCCTCCCGATATCTTCACTTCATCGGAAATCCCGACTCCAAGCGAGCGACCACTCAGCGTCTACGCATTCGATCCCAGTGCAGGCCGGCTCGTAGGAAACTATATGACCGCCTCGGTGCGTTATGAAGCGGTTCAACCGGGACCAATCGGTGAGCGCTTTGCAGTCATCGACTATGACGGAGCGAACAAGACGTTCTACCAGCCGATCGACCTGAATGACCCGAGGCTTTTGATACGCGGCGGTCTCGCGCCCAGTGAGTCAGATCCACGCTTTCACCAGCAGATGGTCTATGCAGTGGCCAGTGAAACGCTGCAAAGATTTGAATTCGCGCTGGGACGACGTATTCACTGGCGAGGCACGAAACGTTCGGCAGACGCCGATCCGGTACCGCGCGGCGCTTCCCGGTGTCTCAATATCTTCCCCCACGCCATGTGCCAGGCAAATGCATTTTACAGTCCCGAGGCTCATGGTCTCCTGTTCGGATATTTCAAGGCAAGCCGCACCAATCCGGGAAACAATCTTCCCGGGCAGACCGTCTTTACGTGCTTGTCACACGACATTATCGCCCACGAGACGACGCACGCGATCATCGACGGTATAAGAGGATACTTCACCGAGCCTACCAACATCGACGTTCCGGCATTTCACGAAGCGTTTGCAGACCTAGCCGCATTGTTCTCGCACTTTTCGCACAAAGACTTCCTTCTTGACACCCTGGAGAAAACGGGCGGCAGATTGTTCGAGTTCCGCCTCAGGCCCGAGGTCGACTTCTCCCCCGAGTCGACAGGACCAGTGATCCAGGCGCAAATTGGAAAAGCCAATCCACTCGTTGCTCTTGCTACCCAGTTCGGAGAGGCTGCCGGCATGCGGGCAGCCCTCCGTAGCGCGCTGGGTACACCGCCAAATTCCAACGACATAAATCTCAAAACCGAACCTCACGATCGCGGATCTATCCTTGTCGCAGCGGTGTTCGACGCGTACTTCACGATCTACCTCCGCCGAACAGCCGACCTCTTTCGGATCTATCGCGCCGGGGGCGGTAGTCTAAGCCACGACGATCTCCCCGCTCCTCTTGCAGAACGCCTTGCAGCAGAGGCAAGCCGCACTGCAGAGCAGTTCTTTGTCATTTGTGCACGCGCGCTCGACTATTGCCCTCCGGTCGATATCACGTTCGGAGACTTCTTGCGGGCCGTGTTGACGGCTGACCTCGACCTGCATCCGATGGACCCGGACGGCGTTCGCGACGCGCTGATGCAGGCATTCCGGTTGCGTGGAATCATCGTCGACGGTGCCGCATCGTTTTCTGAAGAATCGCTCTTCTGGCCCAAAGTCCGACGGGATGCACTGCCAACCGTCGACGGACTTCAGTTCGGTGATCCCAACGGCTTGACGAAATCAGAGAAGGACAACAACGGAGACGTCCTGCGAGCCTACGCGCTAAAGAATGCCCGGCTGCTCGGGTTCGATCCGGACTTCGGCCGGATCCAGGCGCTTTCATTCCATCCCATGTTTCATATGGGCGAAGATGGGGGACTGTTCGTGAATATGGTCGTCGAATTGGTCCAAACCGCTCGAAGACCATTCGGCGACGCTGGCTCGGGAACCTTCCCGATGCGAAACGGTGTAACGCTCCTGATATCACAAGATCCGCCAAACGCGGACGATCGACCGCAACCGCGAATCCGGTTTGTAATCGGAAAGCTCCACAGTGCCGAGCGCGAGGATCGTGTCCGGACCTACTATGCTTCGACCGGGCGGGCAATCAGCCAGAAGATTGACAATGGCGCTGTCGACGAAACCGGAGACGACGCTCGTTTCCAGCTCGATTTTGGCTTGTTGCACGCCGGAGCTTGACCATGGCACTCGCAAAGAAATCCTCGTCCAAAAGCAAGGGCAATAATGCAAAGGCCCCCGGCAAGAAAAGCGACAACAATCTCGAGGTGCCGGAGCCCGGCAAGAAAGCGCATTCGTCCGACGGCGACGCTCCTTCCAGCGAACGCGTCAAAGGGTTGCGGGTGCGGATGTATCGTGTTGGCTTTGGCGACTTCTTTCTCCTGAGCGTGCCAGCCGATGGCGGAAGAAGCGAGCATATTCTCATTGATTGCGGCGTTCATTCGCAGGATCTGGGGAGCATCCGGGACGCTGTGGAGCAAATGGCAGAAGAATGTGGGTCCAGACTGGCCCTCATCATTATGACTTACCGGCATGCCGACCACATTTCGGGCTTTGCGAGCTGCAGCGACATATTTAGCAAATTCACGGTCGACCGTGTCTGGATGCCGTGGTTTGAAGATCCGAAGAACGGTGCGGCGATGGCCTTTCAGGCGAGCCTCACCGCAATGGCTGGTCAACTATCCATGAGACTGGCTGCGCGGGCGGACGACAGCTCGTTGATGCTAAAGGATATGGTCGACAACATCACAGGCGGATTTGCTGCCGCCGGCGGGGTCTCAAAGAACCAGAAAGCTCTCGACGTCCTGCACGGCGGGTTCAAGAACCAGGCAGACCATAATTATTACAAGGCCGGCGACCAGCCGGTCCTGCCCAAGGTTCTCTCCGATGCTGGACTGTCGGCCACAATCCTGGGGCCACCGATCGATCCCAAGTTGATTTCGCAAATGACCAAGAAAAGCCAGCAATACCTGATGGGGGAAACTGAGACAGACGACGAGCCTGTACGCCCGTTTGCCCGGGCCTTCTATACCGACAAGAGCGGCTATCCCCTTGACGCATTCAAAATCTACGACGATCAGGCGATTGTGCGCCTTGTGAATGACGCCCAACCCGATGTGCTGGCGGCCCGCGCGAAAGCCGCAGACAACACGTTGAACAATCAAAGCCTCGTGGTCCTGTTCAACTTCCAGGGAAGGCATCTGCTGTTCGCTGGTGATGCCCAATGGGGCAACTGGGAGAATTTCCTCTACGGCGGCGCGTACGGCACTCCCGGACATACGGAACTAACGGTGCAAGCGACGTCGATCCTGAACAAGATCGATTTCTACAAAGTTGGCCACCACGGCAGTGCCAACGCCACACCCAAGGATGCCGTCGCTGCCATGCGAATGGGGTGCGTTGGAATGTGCTCCACCCAGATCCACGCCTACAACGAGGTTCCGAGAGAGCCCTTGCTGGAGGCTCTCCGCGGACGCATGAATGGTCAGTTGGCCAGAAGCGACCAAGTCGACACTCAGGAATACAAGGCAGAGAAGACAGCGGGATCGCTCCCGAAAGCGTTCAAGCGTTCGACCTCCGGGGAATTGTTTATCGACTATGAATTTAAATAGCGAAGCTGCATCTGGTCATGAAGCTGAATAAATTCTTTGAGCCTCAGTGTAAGTCAGAGATCCCGAAACGGGTCTACGCACGACTGATCGACTGGCACAGGAAGCAGTACGCTTTGTTCGACACAGTGGACGCGGACTGGTTCGATAGCGAGAACTCTCCAGCGCGCGGGCAAATGAGCATTGACCGCTGGAGGTCACTTTTTACCCAAGCTCTGGTTTACGCAATCGAGGTCAATTCGCGGCTGGGCGAAGATGTCCTTGCTCTTGAGTGGCTCAGAGTCTGGTCGAAGAGGTTGCCACTCTGGCTTGAGCTTCAGGTCTTACCTGATGAACGTGGCCCGGCAAATCTCTATGGCAACATCAACGGACCTCCGTCGCGCGTGAGGTTCTTTCAAGACTCCATTAAGCAGGACGCTCTGGACACTCTGCGAAGAGTGACTGACCTGTCACCTTACGCAAAACCGGACGAAAGCATCCGGCAAGCACTCCCGACCGACGGCCTCGAAGACGTTTTTGTTCTGGATGTCGGACAAGGCGCGGCGAACGCACTGGTCACCAAGTCCAGGAAAGTACTGGCATATGTTGATCTTGGATCGGGCGTGCTGGCAGATGCCGGCACATGGCCACCTGCAATGACCGGGATCTGCCTCAAGGACGATCCGTTAGTGGTACTCACGCACTGGCACTATGACCATTTTCACGCCGCCAACAAATTTACGACGGCTCTAAGCCGGACCTGGATTGCTCCATTTCAAAAGATTGGACCCGGCCCCCAATCGGCCATGGCAAACAGCATCATCCAAAACGGCACCCTGATGATCTGGAATGGAAAAGGCATTGTGAGGAACGGGGCAATCGAGCTTGAGCGTTGCACTGGCTCGACCGGAAACTTCAATCGCTCGGGCATTGCGGTTTGGGTAAACGGACCGGACAAAAGCGACGCTCCTATGCTCCTGCCTGGAGATGCGGGTTACGCTGATATCCCATCCTTGAAAGGTTCGGCGCCACGCTCGATCACGTCACTAACTGTTTCTCATCATGGAGGACAGGCTGCAGGCCCGGCTCCCTCCAGGCAGAACCTGCCGGTTGCCCGCGCAGCGATGTCCTTTGGGAACAACAACAGCTATAAGCACCCGCTTTCGCGGTCGCTCAAGAAACTGAAGAAGGCGGGTTGGTCTATCGGCTTTCCGAACGCAAGCCAGGACGATCGTCGAACCGAAGATCGTCAAAATGGACTCGGCACGATTGATCTCCGCTGGAAGGGGTCTTCTCTCGGGACCTATTCCTGCAACTGCGGCTGTTCGATTGCCCCGACGCAGTAGACACTCTGGCCACCAGACGGCACGCAATTGCTCGCGAGCTCCTCTCAAGCAACAGATCGAGCGGCCGGCCTTACGTAAGGTTGGCCGCATCCTGTTTGTATCGACGAAATCGCAGTGTGGCTCGATACTCCGGTGAGGATTTGAGTGCGGGGCTGGCATGCCACCATGCCACAGAGATGAATGCTTCGTGGCGATGACCCAAGCCAGATGCTTCGTTCTATCGCGGAGTAGAACCGATTGAGCTAGCAATTCGCAGCACGTGGCTCGACTCCGAAGCAAGACTCGATCGCCCCGTGAAGGCCGTGCTAATCCGTTGCAGATTTCACTGAGCTGCGAGGCGTTGCGTGCATACTATTTCTCGCGATAAACTTTACCAACAGGTCTGGTCAAGGCCGATGACCAAAGTCGCAGCGGAGTATGGCGTGACCAGTACGGCTCTCAAGAAAACCTGCAATCGTCATAAGATCCCCACTCCCGAACGAGGATACTGGGCGAAGCTCGGGCATGATAAACCCGTTCGCCAAGTATCGCTCCCGATGCTGACCGACACCAGGCTTGATCAGGTGCACATCTCCGGCGTTACCGCGCAACACCTGCCGGAACAGGTGATCAAGGCGGGGACGGAAGCCCGGGAGAGGTTGATGACGGCGTCTGAGCCTCTTGCTGCAACGGGCCTGACCAGTTCACGGGTGGAGGAGCCCCCGATCCTGGGCGCAACGCAGAGGGCAATTTCCAAAGCCCGCCCCGACGCGGAGGGTTTCATAAACGCCCAAGGGCGCGGCATAGTCTCTACGAAGATCGCACCAACTACAGTCGACCGGACACACCAGCTTCTGGCCCGCCTTTTTGTCCTTGCAGAGACCGAGGGATATCGCCCCAAGGTCAGCGAGAACGGACTCGAGCTCGCCGCCGACGATGTGTCGATTGCCTTTGGAATTGAAGAGCGGCCGTGCAAGACACCGCACGAGCCGACCGCGGCTGAATTGAAGCGCAGGGACGATAATCTTCGTTACGGCCTATCGAGGGCCCCTTGGCCGAAATACGACTATTCGCCGTCCGGTCGGCTGTCCATCGTCATTCACGCCAATTCCTGGTCAGGGCTCCGCCGCACCTGGTCGGATGGCAAGACGCAAAAAGTTGAAGCCATGCTACCCGAGATCATCGCAGGCCTTGTTGAGCACGGGGCGTTGCTCAGGGAGCGCCGGCGCGCCACCGAGGAGAGTGAGCGCAAACGACTGGAAGCGGAAGCCCGCCGCAAACGTGAAGAAGCCTTCAATTCGCGCGAGAAGCGACGCCTCGGGTTTGTCGATGCAGTCCATGAGCAACTTCTTGAGCGATCAAAGCTCTCTGCCGTGCTTGCGCATCTGGACCAACCCGCGATTGATGGAAAGAACCCTGCAGAGAATATCCTGGCGTGGATCCGACGACGCATTCAGCAGATCGATGCTCTCACCAGCCCGGAGTTTCTCGATCTTTCGGCCAGATCAGCAAAGCTTGGCTTCGTCGAACCACCAAAAGACTCCGACAGCGAATACGCAGGCGGTTACTACGCTTACCCGTCTTCCCCTCGCCTTCAATTCTGGTCAATCGACGAGGAGAAAGAGCTTGCGACACCAACGGGCCCGCTGGAATGGGCGATCCATGCTGGACTTTTGCCATCAAGTGAAGGCTCTCCAGCCAAAGACGAGACGGCCGAGGCCGCACCACCGCCGCAGCGCTGAGATGCACGGCGGCTCCCCATTTGCCCCCCGATTTTCCGTCATCACCTCATGACGCTGGCCCGAACAAGGCGCACATGCCGTCCCTGGCCAGCGCTATTGACAAATCGCAATTAAGGAACAAAATAGGAACATGAGTCGGCTTGCTCGAACCGCGACGTCAGCGTCTCCGGGACATTCAGTCTTGCCCAGACCTCACGCGGCCTGGGTTAGCCTGCGGAGACACGGGTACGTCCGGCGGAGCGACCGCGGATGAAGCTGCCTGTTCTGCCGGCGTACTACTATCTCGACCACTTCGTCGAGATGCTGGAGTTCGTGCAAAAAACCTACGGTTCGATCCTCGGCAACGAGCACCGCGGCTTTATCGCGCGCTTTGGCGGCCTTTCGCGGGACGCACAGTGCCTGCTGATCCGAATGGTGAACAGGCGTGGCGCGATCTTCAACCGATCGCTGTTCAGCTATCCGGAGATCAAGGACGTCGAACTTGCGGCCGTCGAATTGACGGTTGCCGGCCACGCTCGCGCGCTCGTGGAATCCGACTACCCGGCGTTCGTCGCCTGCCTTCCAAGGGATGTCCTTGTGACGGGAGGGCAGGCGGCCGGACGCGGAGACGTTCGCAAATCGTGGTCGAAGCCCAGGTTCGTCGATTACTATCTCGCGCAAATTCCCTTTTCCGTCGCTGCGCAGCACTGCGGCGGACACAAATTCATCGCGCTCGACGGAACGCGCCCCATCGAGTTTCTTCTCTACCTCTACTTCGGCAAGACCGAGGTCGACCTCAAGAACTTCGCGCTGCGCGATCTCGGCATTCTCCGCACCAACCAGGAAACGTCTTTCAACGCGCGTTTCACTGACGGTGATGAGGCAGTGGCGTCTTTCTACTACAGTCAGGTCCTCGATCGTCTCGATGTGAAATCTGAAGCTGTTTATCGGCAAGCTGCCGTTGACGTCCTCGGGGGCCCCGTTTGCGGGACGGACTACGCCGCCGATCTGCGCAGCCGTGCGGCACATCAGGCGGGCCTGTTTTTCGAGAAAAGTGACGAGAGCGCCCTCGCCCGTCAGCTCTATTGCGCAGGCTCCTCGCCCGACTGCAACGAACGCCTGGCGCGCCTGCTCTACCGTGAGGGAGAACGCGTCGAAGCCGAAGAACTGCTGCAGCGTATGATCGACGATCCCGCGAGCGATGGCGAGCACCTCTTTGCCACGGACTTCTATGCTCGCAAGTTCGGGGGACGGCGGACGGGGCTTTACACTGAATTACTCCGGTCAGGCCGTGCCCTTACGGTCGACGACACACATCGTGGAAATCCCGAAGCGGGCGTGGCCGGCGTCCTGCGGCGCGAGGGTGCCCGTGTGTTCTACGCCGAGAACGTGCTTTGGCACACCCTCTTCGGTCTTCTGTTCTGGGAAGAGCTCTTCGAGACTACCCAACTGGCCAGCGGCTTCGACTGGGTGCCACATTGCCTGAATGATCGCAGCTTCCGCCGGCTGTTCGCCTCGTCGATCGATGCGAAGCTGGACGCCATTGAATCCGGCAAGGCGTTGGCGATCATCCTGCGGACCATCGCCGCAAGATGGGGACGGCCCAACGGGATCTTCGCCTGGGACCACGTTCAGGTGGAGGCGCTGCGCGCGTTGCTCGAAGGTACCGATCCGGCCGGCGTCAGCCGTATCGTCCGCTCGATGTGCGACGACTTCCGCGGCATGAGGGATGGCTTCCCCGATCTGATGGTAGTGCGCGACGGCAAAGCCTCATTCATGGAGATCAAGGCGGAAGGCGACGTCATCCGGCGCAATCAGCTGACCCGCCTGCGCCAGCTCGGCGCCGCAGGTATCGTCGCCGAGATCGGCCGGGTCGACTATCGCTTCGACCCCGAACAGGACTACGTCGTGGTCGACATCGAGACCACCGGCGCCTGGTCGAACGGCGATCGCATCACGGAGATCGGCGCCGTGAAGGTTCGCAATCACGAGGTCGTCGACGAATGGCACACGTTGCTTAATCCGCAGCGTCCGATCCCGGCCAAAATCGTCCAATTGACCGGTATCACCAATGAGATGGTGCGGGACGCGCCCGTGTTCGCGAATGTGGCGGAAAGCTTCATGGAATTCATGGGTGACGGCATCTTCGTCGCCCATAACGTCAACTTCGACTACGGCTTCATCGCGTATGAGTACGAACGGCTGGGGCGCCGGTTCAGGTTTCCCAAGCTCTGCACCTGCGCGGGAATGCGGCGGCGCTATCCCGGTCATAAATCCTACGGGCTCGGGAAACTCTGCGAAGTCTATGGAATAGAGCTGGACAATCATCACCGGGCTCTCTGCGACGCGCGCGCTTCCGTTCATCTGCTGAACCTGATCAACCGGAAACGCCACGAGGAAGTGGCGCAGGGTGCAGAGGCCGCCTAGGACGCTCCCGACACCCCCAGGGCCGTGACATGCAGACTTGCGACGCGGCCTTCTCTGGCTTTATCCGATGAACGCATCGGCGCAGGACCAAATCGTCGCCCGGGCAACCACGCGAAAGATCATCCATATAGACATGGATGCCTTCTACGCGTCGGTCGAGCAACGGGACAATCCGGACCTTCGCGGCAAGCCGGTCGCGGTTGGCGGTTCCGCAGAGCGCGGCGTCGTTGCGGCGGCGAGCTACGAAGCCCGGAAATTTGGCGTTCGCTCGGCAATGCCATCGGTCACCGCCAGGCGTCAATGTCCGCACCTGATTTTCGTGAAACCGCGCTTCGAAGTCTACAAGGCCATCAGCCGGCAGATCCGGGACATCTTCGCCGAGCACACGCCGATCATCGAGCCGCTTTCCCTGGACGAGGCCTATCTCGACGTCACCGAGAACCTGCAGGGCATTGCACTCGCCCGCGACGTCGCGCTCCGGATTCGCGAGAGGATTAAGATCGAGACCGGGCTGAACGCTTCGGCAGGCATCAGCTACAACAAGTTCCTGGCCAAACTCGCGTCTGATCACAGAAAACCCAACGGGCAATACGTCATCTCTCCGGAGATGGGGACTGCTTTTGTGGAGGCGCTGCCAGTCGGCAAATTCCATGGGATCGGCCCGGCGACGAGCGCGAAGTTCAACGCGCTGGGCATCTACAACGGTCTCGACATCCGGAATCAGTCTCTCGATTTCCTGCAACATCATTTTGGAAAGTCCGGCGCTTACTACTACTGGATCTCGCGTGGCGTTGACGACCGTCCAGTGCGGGCCAACCGGATCAGGAAGTCTGCAGGCGCCGAGAACACATTTTCCAGCGACCTCACCGAATTCGATGCGATGGTTGCGGAGCTTCAACCACTCGTCGACAAGGTCTGGCGTCATTGCGAGGCAACCGGCAACCGCGGCCGGACGGTCACGCTGAAAGTGAAGTTCTCAGACTTCGAGATCATCACACGGGCCCGTTCAGTCTCTGCGCCGGTCGATAACCGCGATGATCTGGAGCGGCTTGCGGTTGAGCTGCTGCAGGCAGAGATGCCGCTACCCAAATCCGTTCGACTGCTCGGGGTCTCGCTCTCTTCGCTGCAGACCGGGACCGAACCCCAGCTCGACCTGCCAATCTAGGATCCGCTCGTGAGGACAACCTTCATCCTGACCTCTCAACTGGATCCCGACAGTTTCGCCTGGCCCGACGGGTCCCCCCTGGATCGAGGCGAACGCGATGACGGCGAGAAGCTGTTTCCACACGTGCGACATCAATGGCAGCAGAGGCCCGCGAGTCGCGATCCTTCAAAAATCGAAATGTCCAAAAAAAGGGGCGCACATAGTGCGCCCCAGGGGAGGAAGCTGCTCGGGATGTTGTGGACCTACTTGCTGTAAAACTGCGGCCGTTTCGGTGTAACCGGCTCGTCGGGTGCCCAGATCCGATAGTTCAGGCTGGCGAAGAATTTGACACCCTGCGTGACCGAGCCCGACGGCCCCGACGCGTTTGCCGAAAATTCATCGACCATCCAGACGTTCAATTGAGCAGGTCCAAAATTATAGCCGACGAAGCCACCGGCGGCCCACACGTTGTATCTGTTGACGTTGATGGCGTTATGATAAAACGCGCTCGACCTATCGTTGGTCACTTGCCCAACGTAGTAACCGACCGGGCCCAGGGTCCATTTTCCGATCGCCTTGGTTGCGATAAATGCGACGTCCAGCACATCGCCACTCTTGTAATTTGTGATCGTATTTTTTGTGTTGGTTTCGTACTGGCTGATCAGGGTTAGATTCCAGCCGTCCTTGAGGTAAGAGAACGAAAGCTGTGGAACGAAGCTCCACCACGGATTTCCGATGCTGTTCAGACCCGTGGCGCCCTGGATCGTGCCGTCCGGGATACTCACGCCGAGACCGGCCTTGACGTAAAATCCACTGTCGCCGAGCTTCCAGCTCAATTCGGCCGGAATGATGTATGTGTTGTGAAGGCCTGCCTTCAGCTGGCCGATTGGCGCACCGGCGGCGCCGACACCGTATGGCTGAACCAGAACGGCATCGTAGTTTGCTCCCAGGAACGTCCATCCGGGAACAAAAAGAAGCACGCCGGTTATGATGTTCGCATCAACTGTGGTCGCGGAGTGGTTCACATAAGGCGCCCCTGGACCAACAAGCCTCGACTGATAGCTGATGAACTGATCGATCATGTAAATGCCCGGCGGCGGCGCGGCCGCTGAGTTGTTGCCCAGGTTGACACCCGGTTGTACCACCTGGGCCGGGCCCCCGAACTCATATGCCTGCACCGACGTGACAGACATGGCAGCGCCCGCAGCCAATGCAATCGCTTGGCCCGCAATCTTTCGTTTAGCCATTATTACCCCCTTGTCCCTGTAACGCGTCTCGTTGCCGGGCAATCACCGCGCACTCGGTTTCCGCCCGTCTCACGTTTTTATTATTTGTTATTACCTTGACACTAAGTCACCTAGTCATTTTGGTCAAGCCCGGTTTTAGCTAATGTTGAGAGAAAGCCCGGCCAGCTGCTCTGGGGGCGAGGTCCGGTCCCGGCGAAACGAACAGGACCGCCTCACCTGTTCGTGCGCGGGTCTGATGACCGAGAAGATGCAAGAACGAATTTCAGGAGGACTGCCGGATGTCATCGCGCGTGACGATTAGTCAGGGAGAAATTGAGGGTTTTCCCGAAAGCGGCATCCACAAATTTCTCGGGTTACCATATGCGCAAGCTCCAGTCGGACCGTTGCGCTGGCAAGCACCGCAACCGCCGATCGCCTGGACCGGCGTGCGGAATGCGAAGTCCTATGGCCCGGCGTGCCCCCAAACCACAGGAGCTGTGTTCAATCTTCAGGTTGATCGCCAGAGCGAGGATTGCCTGTACCTGAACGTATGGACCAAGACACTAGACCCGGAGGAGAAGCAGCCCGTTATGGTCTGGATCCATGGCGGCGGCTTTCTCGGCGGCGCCGGTTCGGAAGACGCGACGGATGGTTCGCATCTGGCAGAAAAGGGTGTCACGGTCGTCAGCTTCAACTACCGTTTGGGCGCATTCGGCTATCTGGCCCACGCCGACTTCGGCGCCAATTTCGGCGTATTGGACCAGATCGCGGCGCTCGGTTGGGTGAAAGAGAATATTGCCGCCTTTGGCGGAAACCCCGACTGCATTACCATCTTTGGGCAGTCGGCCGGCGCCCATTCGGTCCGCAAGTTGCTGGCCACCAGGCTGGCTCGCGGTCTGTTTCACCGCGCCATCCTTCAGAGCGGCGGGTTTGAACCGCCCGCTTTTGATGTTGCATGGACCTATGAACGAACGGCAGCGGCCTCAAGTGCGCTGATCCAGCGGCTCGGCGGCGGGCGCCAGGCCGAACTTCGCGCGGTGCCAACCGATGTCCTCAAGCAGGTCTCGCATGAGCTGTGCGGCGTATTTCCGCGACCCGGCCAGGTTCATACTCCGGCGAATCTTGTCTGGGTGCCCGTAGAAGATGGTGACGTGCTGACTGCAGAAGACCGGTTGGGTGCAATGACCGCCCTGCCCGTCTTGATGGGCTTCACGAAGAACGAAGCGCGCTATTTCATCAAGCCGGGACAGGCACACGACGAGAAAGTGCTTGAAGCCATGACGCGCGTGATGGGTCGCGAGCAGGCTGGTTCGCTTCTGGTTGCGCTCAATGCGCTGGACGGTGGAATTTACGATCGCCTCGACAAGATATTCACGAGTAGTATCTGGGCCGAGCCCGCACTCGCTACGGCGCGACTCGTTGCTCGTGACAATCCTCGACTCTTTGTCTATCGCTTCGACCGCGTGTCGCCCGGGATGCAGAGATCGAACGAATTGGCCAAGCACACCGCCGATATCAAATACGCGTTCGGGAATTTGCAACCGCCCGATGGATATGACGACATCGATGCGAACTTGACGACATTTATGCAGGACGCCTGGATCTCCTTCGCGCGTACGGGCGTTCCGCTCGGAATGAACGGCGAACGCTGGCCTCCTTTTACTGCCGGATCCGAGCTCGGCCTCATCATCGATGCCGCCCCCGACATAAGTCGCGTCAGTGACGACTCCATCGTGAAACTCCTGCATCTCGTGAGGTCGCCCGAGCGCTAGGACCATCTTGCAAAACAGGGAGAAACCTGGCGGCAAGAAGGATCCTTGTGTGCACGACCATTTGTTGACGAGCCGGCCTTCCGTACGAGCCGAGAAGGTCGCTGCAGACCTTTGCTCACACGCGCGAGGTATAGGGATCACCGGGACGTGGTTGCGAGATTGCTTGCAACCACGTCGATCGCTGTAAAGCGCTGGAAAGCCAATCGCAACCTGCGCTCGAACCTTATTCTCCCGCGACCCGTTGCGCATGGGCGCTAAGCATCACTCCCATGCACATGCAGGGTTCTGTTCCGCGCACGCTCCAGCCATGATTCGTACCGCGGATAATGATGCAGTCCCCGGGAGAGCACAGGATCTCCTCGACGTCGGTAATCAGATATATCTCGCCGCGGAACACGAAAATGATATCGAGTGTGTCGGTCCTGTGCATGGACGGGTGCCGCGCCAGGTCTTCGGATGTCGGCGGGTATTTCTGGGCGAACTTCTCGTTAGTCGCCTTCATCCTCGCAATGGCTTTCTCTCTATCCGGCTCGTCAGGCTGGAGCTCGAGAACCCGCACGAGAGATCCCCCAAAAGGCGGCTCGCGCTTGACGCCGATATTCGCTCTATCCCCCTCAATGGAATTATCGACGGGAATTTCGTCGGTGCTCCACAAGGTGGCGCGGTAATAGTGGCCTGCTTCATGCTGAACATTCGTTCCCGTGGCCGAGAGGACGGCTGATTTTCCCTCGCCATTCTTTCCAACAACGACTCGCTTGTACCGGTATTCCATCTGTTTTCCTTATCTGGATCAGGAAGCTGCTGTACCTTGCGTTGAATTGGTCAGTCTCTGAAACGGCTTTGCGGCGACGGCGCCCGCTTGAACCCGGTGCCCGCGACACCGGCATCGAGAGCCGCCACGGTCTGTTCGCAGAAGCGGCGAAAGCCGAGCATGTCGAGGCCGAGGGTGAAAATTCTGACCCCGTCTTCGAACGCCTTCCTGCAGGCTTCCGGAGTGGGGTTGTCGACGGGTCCACCGATCATTGTCACGTTGTGCAGCGCTGCGGCATCGAGCACCTTGCGGTAGGCCGCCTGAACTTTCGGGCTTCGCATTCCCTGCAACCCTTCTCCAAGTTGAACGGAAAGGTCACCGGGCGCGAATACCAGCATTTTGACATCGGGGTGCGCGCAGATCTCCTCGACGTGCTCGACGCTCCCGGCGTTTTCGATCATCGGCACAAGCGCGATTTCCGCGTTATTCCACTCGATGTACTGGTTGAACTGAGAGATGTTGTACCGCGCAGCCCGTGTCGCCGGGCATATCCCGCGACGGCCCTTCGGGGGAATAAAGACAAAGTCGGCAACCCGCTTGATGTCGTCGACGGATTGGACAAGCGGCAAGAAGAGGCCTTCGGCACCGGCCTCGACGGCACGTCTGGCGTCCACTTCGCTATGCAGGTCCGGTATGCGAACGTAGGGAATAAGACCGGCAAGTTCGGCCGTGCGGATCAGATCTTCCAGCGCTCGAGCGTTCGTCGTCGAATGCTCCGTGTCGATCATCACGAAGTCAAAGCCGGTTTGCCCGAGGACTTCGATGAGAGCCGGGCTTCCAGTGAATACCTGGATGCCCAGCGGCACGAGCTTCTGTTCGACAAGCGCGAGTAACCGGTTCTTCTTGTACATTTCTGCCTCCCTGCGGCAACGGCGTTACGTTGCTGTAGACGTTTCGTGAGGCCGATCGGGCATGAGGGCCTCGACGGCAACGGGCGCCTCAACGACGAAATCGTCGCGTGGCTTGACAACACTAGGTCACCTAGTGTCTCTGGTCCAGACAATTGTTGGACCCGTACAGGCGAGGATTGACGCCGATGACCAGGTCACGTCGTGTCTTCAACGCAAATCAAAATTGCAATGCGCCAGCGGTTGCTTCAAATGACCGTTGATGCCGGGCGCGTGGACGCCACTGCGGAGAACGTCGCCGGCTATGAACTTCGTCGGGGGTCTTCGGTCAAAATATTCTCCCGGCTGACGGCCCGCGCAATCCTCGATCTGACATTCCTGACGCTTTCCGTTGCTCTTTGCGGAACGCTCGGGGTCAATCTCCACAGTGCTTTGCAGTCGGTTGAGCTGGCCGGCCGTCTTGCGACTCTGGCGGAAGCGAACCGCACAATTGGTCATGCCATGCAGGACATGCGCGCCCGGAACAGCGGGGCCTTGGCTGCTCTTCAAAATGCCGATGATGCCACCGCTACGGTGGCGGATGCGCACACCCGGATATCCGCCATTCTCGGTGACGCAATCGCGGCCGCGCATCGCAGCCTCGCGCCCGGTGTTGATCCGTCGATTGCTTCAGTCGAGGCCAGCTGGCCTGCGCTTGACGGTGAATGGAAGGCGATGGAGGCGCTGGCTTCCAGGCCAACAACCGCACGCGACGCGGCGAGCGTCCTGCAATGGAGCCGTGACGCATCGAATTTTGCGGTCAGTCTCGGTCGGATGTCATTGGCCATCAACAACGAGGCCCGGATCAAGGATCCGGCCGTTGCAGAGCTGGTCTCCGTCGCCCAGCTTGGGTGGATAGCGCAGGACTCGTCGGGGCTGGAATGCGTGGCATCACGACCATCCATCGTGACCTCGGAGCCGCTCTCTATGGAGCAACGTGCTGCCATAGACCACCTCCGTGGAGCGGCCGATGCTGCGCTCAACGCACTCGGGGACACGATGGCGCGGCCCGGGATCGAGCCGGCGTTGCGTGATGCCTATGTCGAAGCCAGGGAGGCGCTCCGCAAGGCGCGCCCCGAGCGCGATGCAGCCTATCAACGTCTGCGCGGCGGAGGTGTCGAGCTGATGTCCGCGGCCGAGTGGTACAAGTTCTGCTCCCAGCCGGTGACCGCGGTGCATTCAATGATCGAACTGTCAACCGATATGATTTCTGAACGCGCAGAAATCATGGCTGGCGGGGGACGCCTGAGACTTCTCCTGAGCGGATTGTGCTTCGTGGTGTCTCTGGCCTCCTGTGTCGCAGCCTTGTGGCTTGTCCGGCGTCGCATAAGCCGGCCCGTCAGTCTGCTTACTGCTACCATTGAGTGTTTGGCGACGCGCGATTATTCCCGACCCGTTGTGCCGAATGGTCACGAGGATGAGTTTGCCAAAATGGCCAGGGCGCTCGAAGCTCTGCGCCTGAGCGGCATCGAAGCCCGGCAACTGATCGTCGATCAGATCGCAGCCAAGGACGCGGAACTCAAGCGAGCCGGTGTGCTCCACACCCACTGCCAGAGCTTCGACCAGTCTATCTGCGCAATACTCGACACCGTTAACGCGAGCAGCGTCGTCCTGAACATGTCGGCTAGCGAGATGGTGGCTACCGCAGTGCGAACAGCCAGGCAATCCGGCACGGTCGTCAGCGCAACCGCGGCCGCTTCACAGAGCGTGAACGCTCTGGCCTCTGCTGCAGAGGAACTCAACGTTTCAGTTACGGAAATTGAGGGCCGTACAGTTGAGGCTGCTCGCGTTGCCGCTGACGCCGCCGGTCGCGTCAGGCTAGCCAACACTTCAATCCAGGAGCTCGCGGCCATCGCCCGGAAGATCGGTGACGTCATTGGCTTGATCAGCGATATCGCTGGTCAAACCAATTTGCTCGCCCTTAACGCCACGATAGAAGCCGCGCGTGCCGGCGACGCCGGAAAAGGCTTCGCTGTGGTCGCCAGCGAAGTAAAGGCTCTTGCCGACCAGACTGCCAAAGCCACAGACGAGATCACGGTGCAGATCGGCGCAATCCAGACATCCACTCGTGAGGCGGTAAGTGCAATTGAGGAGATCGGTACCGTAATCGTCGCGGTTGATCAGTTCAGTTCCCTGATTGCAGCCGCTGTTGAACAGCAGAAGGCCGCAACGCAAGAGATCGCACGAAATGCGCAGGCGGCAGCGGCGAGCACAAATGAGGTTGCTGCCAACGTCGCAGGCGTCAGCGAAGCTGCCGACCAGGCCGGCGACGCCGCCAGCCGGGTACTCGAGGCCGTGAAGGCGGTGACCGCGCAATCCGATGATCTGCGCAAGCACGTCGACGCATTTCTGGCTGACATCCGCCCCGAGTAGTCTCGAAGGCAGGCAAATCGAGAAATTTACCAATCTTGCAGTTCCGTTCGGGACGGCATGGGTCAGGAAGTCAGATGTCCAGATTCTTCGAAGAATTGCAGCCAGCACTCTACCGCTTCAGACTTGGTAAATTCGAAGTCACGGCGATCATGGATAGCAAAATCGTTCGGGACGGGCTGAGCCCAGGTCACGGCGGCCAGGCGCTGGCAGTTGACGTCCAGGCGCTCGCACACGCGAACCGCATCGATCCAAACCGATATGAGCACCCGTTCATCCCGACCATGGTCCACACCGGAAAGGAGCTGGTCTTGTTCGACACGGGTACCGGCGCGTTGCCGAGCGAACACGAGCGGCTTCGCGGTGGGCTTCACGATGGACGTCTGGCCGAGCGCATGCGGCAAGCCGGCTATCAGCCGCAGGATGTCGACATCGTTGTCATCACGCACGGTCATCCGGACCACATTGGTGGCCTGATGGAGGGCGGCAAGCCGGTCTTCCCCAATGCGCGGTATATCTTCGGCGCCGCTGAATTCGATTTCTGGAAGCGAGGCGACGTCCGTGAGGCACGGAAGTTCAATCGTTCGCTGTTCATGCAACTCGCGGTGCCACTGGCCGACCGGGCCAGCTTCCTCAAACCCGGAGACGAAGTCGTATCCGGCATCGTGGCCGTTGATGCTGCCGGGCACTCTCCGGGAATGATGGCCTATCTGATCGAGAGCGAGGGCGCGCGTCTGCTCAACTGGGCCGATACCTGCAGTCACTATGTAGTGTCAGTGCAGCGGCCCGATATCTACCTGGATGTAGATGACGACAAGGAACTGGCGGCGGCCACGCGCAAGCGCATGCTCGATATGGCCGTAACCGATGAGTTGTTCGTGATCGGCTATCACATGCCATTTCCCGGCATCGGGTTTGTGGAACGGGCGAACGACTGTTATCGCTGGATCCCACACAGCTATCAGTTAAATCTTTAGGAGCGACCGGGTATACGCGCCCTGCGATTCAACCCGACGTCCCTGCCCGCGACGCCGCTGCAAGTGCCGGTGCCTTTTGTTTCCAGCCGGATGTGTCGTCATCGGCGGCGCCCCGCTGTTGGCCTCGATCACAGGGGCCATTCGTCAGCGGGCTGCGGCACGCGCGGGTTCAGAAGCCTTCTTCCGGCTTGAACGCAGTTTCGGCGGCCACGACGGCAGCATCCAGTCCGGCCGCACTAACCAACGCGCGGAAGTGCCTGATCCGGTCACTGGATCTCGTTGGTTTCTTCGATGCAGCCCAATCGACGCGAACTTCCTGTTCACGATCCCGGACTCTATCGATAAGCCTCGTCCAGCGAATCGATATCTATGACTGAAAACCGGCTGTCTGTGCGGTGAAGTCTTCCCATCAGCCAGACAGAGCTGCCGGCCAGGAAGGAGGCAACTGCAGCAAGGGCGAACAAACCCTGAGCATTGACCCCTGCACCTATGAGGATGCCGCCCGCCACCGGCCCTACCACAGCCCCAAGACGACCGATGGTCATAGTCCAGCCTACGCCGGTAGCCCGGATCTCCAGGGGATAATAGACCGCGGCCAGCGCGACGACACATAATTGGGCGCCGATAGTGAAGAAGCCTGCGATGAAGACGCTGATAAAAGCAGCAAATAGCGACGACCCGGCAAACCCGATTGTCGCGATTGCGATCGCACCGACAGTGTAGCCAAATGCGATAACACGATAAGGGCCGATCCTCTCAACGAACCAGCTGAGAGCAAAACTGCCAATGATGCCGCCGATGTTAAGCAGGGCTACAGCGCCTACCGATCCTTCAGTCACCAATCCTGCCTGTCTGGTGATGGAAGGAATCCAGTTGATCAGAAAATAGCTTAGCAACAAGCTGACGAAGAACGTCGCCCACAGCAACAGCGTTCCGATTGCACGTCCTCGGGCGAACAATTCTCCAAGCAAGAACTTGTGCGACCTCTGATCCGGCACATGGCGATCGAAAACTGGCTTCTCTCCGGCAATACCGAGCCGGCGCATGATGCGGGTAATAGCCTTATCTCTACCACGTCCGTGAAGAAACCGGAGCGATTCAGGGACCCAGAAGCCAACGATCGGCAGCAAGACCAGAGGCACCAGGCCTCCAATGACAAAGATCGTCTGCCAGCCATAGTGGGTCAGGATCCATGCGCTCGCGGCTGCTCCAATGGATGCACCAAGCGGATAGCCGCAAAACATTGCAGATGTGAGCGTGGCCCTAATGCGCTGCGGCGTATATTCCGACGTTAGGGCAACGATGCCCGGCATCGCCCCCCCAAGTCCCAGGCCAGCGATCAGCCGCAGCAAGATCAGTTCATTTACCGAGTTAGCCAAGGGAAGCACCAGCGAGGCGCCTCCAAAGATTAGCATCGAGACGAGGAGGCTGGGCTTTCTGCCGGTTCGGTCGGACATGCTTCCGGCAATCAGGGCGCCAATCATCGAACCCAGAAGGCCGGCCCCGAAAACAACACCAAACGACGCGATAGGAATATCCAGAGCCTTGGCGATCTCTGGAGCGGCCAACGCGATAACCTGCGTGTCGAACCCGTCGATCATGGCGACCAGCGAGCAAAGCGTGATAATCGCGATTTGATAACCGCCTAAGGGGATAGTGTCGATTATCGACTTGCCCTGAAGGCCCCTCGCCGTCTCCATCGTTCGCTCCCTGTTGGGCCCTGCCGTTAATCGGCCGTCGTCCCTATCGATTACCCAGACCACGCACAATGTCACCTAGTGACCTTGTGTCAAGTTGATTCTTGACGGGCCGCCATCGCATCATCACGCTCGACGGCTCGGGCCAGGATTGCCGCCCCGCCGGGCGCGTGCTAGTGACTTGGTCAATTAGCAAGGAAGTCCCCGACTTTGGAGCGAGCAAAATGGGTAACCTGCGAGCAGCCGTTCCAAAGGCGATCGATCGAAGCCGGGTGGCGGAGCAAATCTTCAGGGAGCTAAGAGACGGCATCTTGCAGGGAACGATTCCGAAGGGAACGAAGTTGCCCTCCGAGCGGGAATTGGCCCAACGCTATGAAGTCAGCGGCCCAACGGTCCGTGAGGCGATCCGGGGACTTACCTTGCTGGGCCTTGCTGATGTGCGACATGGCAGCGGCGCCTATGTCACAGCAGACATCGACTTCCTGATCGCGACTTCGCTCGGTGCAGCGATACAGATGGGCAAGCCCGGGGTGGCCGACGTCCTGGGGGTGTCAGGCGTGCTGAACGAATATGCCGCGACACTGGCAGCGTCCTCTGCCACTCGGGAAGATCACAATCGTCTTCGCGCCGCGCTTGTTACCCTCGATGAAGCAAGCTCGGGAGAGAGTGCGGCCGAAGCCGTCCGGAATTATCACAAGACAATTGCTGTCGCTGCACATAATCCCTTGCTGATCGCGCTCTGCGGTTTCCTGACGGACGTGCAGACCGAGCTTGGGCGCGAATTCATCGGAAACTCACCCGACCTGTGGCGAAAGCTATTCGCCAAGCTAAGACCTCTGCGCGCAGCGCTTGTTGAGGCCATCATCAACCGAGACGCCGAGACTGCGACCCGTTCAGCTCGCGAGTTTAATGCGAAAGCGCACAGTCTCATTATCTCGCTACCGAGAGCAAAAGAAGTTCGTTTGACAGACCCGAAATTCGGTCAGCTGCTCTGCTCAATGATGACCCGCATCGGACCGACGTAACTAGATGGCGTGGCAACTTTTCCGAACGCATCTACATAGTGGCACAGTCATCCGAGGCTGACGAGTCAATCAGGCCCGGTCGTCTTGCTCCGCTGCATGAATGAATCGACACCAAATGGACCGGATCCGACCAACGCAAAAAGCAGAAAGACGAAACAGAAAAGGATCGCAGCATCACCTCCATTGAGCACCGGAAAGAAATTGCGGGGAGCATGTGCCATAAAATACGCAATCGCCATTTCGCCGGAGAGGATGAATGCCACAAGGCGAGTTTGGATCCCCAGCACTAACAAAAAGCCACCAAAGACCTCCAGGCATCCTGCCAGACCCATTAGTGAAAGAACCGGCGAGATGCCATGCGCAGGCTCTGGAAAGCCTATGAGTTTTTGGGTGCCATGCTCCGCAAACAGCATGCCCGACATAATCCGGAGCGCAGCCAGTCCTAGCCCAGGCCAGCCCCCGATTGTAAAAGAGCCTTCGATCACGCCGATGAAAGACTTCGCGCGTTCGCTCATCTGATGAGCCCCAGTCGGCCGGGTTGACTCAAAGTCGGTGAATCACATACTAAGTCACCTTGTCACTTTGTCAACGGCCCGCGCGGTAGTTCCGGAGCTTCCTCCCCTGATTGCACCGGTTTCGACGTTATCCTCGCGGGCTCAAATGCGGGTCATTCGGAAAAATGGCTCAGTTCGTTCTGAAAATTGCCCAACGGCATTTCGTCGGCGGACGAGTGCATCAGCACGCGTTCATGGCGTCGCCGACAGACCCGGGCTTCAATAGCGTCACGGCCTCTTCAGGGGTGATGAGCCTCGTTACCAGCTTTGACCCATGATCGTATCCAACAGGTTCAAACTCCCGGTGAAGCCCGGATTCCACAAAGGTTGCAGGGCGCAAGATGCATCGCGTCTTCCAGAATTTTATCGATCAGCTATCGTACGCTGAGGATGCTGCAGCTTTTACAGAAGCCATGGCCGCGATTGCGACCGCCCTCGACTTGTCTTGCTTCGCCTATCTCGCCTTGCCATCCCGGCTGCGCAGGAAACCACTTGTCATCTCGACGTACCCTGCCAACTGGGTCACACATTACGTGCACAATCAGTATCAGCGCCTTGATCCAGTAATCTCGCAGGCCTTGCAGAATCCTGAGCCATTCCGGTGGGGGCTCGAATTTTCATCGACACCCCTTACTTCGGCACAGCAGGAATTGTTCGACGAAGCTTCCCACTTCGGGATCCGGTTCGGGTTCACCGTTCCCATACACGATGGTCACGGTCCTGTTGCCGCCTTGACTTTCGCTTGCGACCAGCGAAACGCTCCATTCGAGGACCGCGTCGCCTCAAATGTTCGAGTCCTGCAGTTGATGGCCATTTATTTTCATGCACATGTTCGTCATAAGCTCACGCATGAAAATCGAATTGGCGGTGTAACGTTGTCGCCTCGTGAATTCGAATGTCTCGAATGGTCCTCTCGCGGCAAGTCCGCCTGGGAGATCGGAAGCATTCTCGGAATCTCTCGACGAACTGCCGCTTTTCATCTGGATAATGCCCGGGCGAAGCTTGGCGTTCGCACCCTTCGTCAAGCAGTTGTCTGCCTGGCTGAATCAAAACCCCGAAGATAGTTGGCAATTTCCAATTGGCACGCTGTGCATTTGCACAGGGTGCATTGTGCCGATTTGTCTGCTTTCACTCTTGGCTCAAAGCAGGGAGGCAATGATGATCCAGCTCATCAAGCCGGACTATTACGGTGAGTTTGTCGACGATCTCGCCGAGATGCACCGGCTGCGGTATCGTGTCTTTAAGGAGCGTCTTGAATGGGAGGTCGAGGTTAGTGGCGAGCTGGAGATCGACAAGTTCGATGCCCTGCATCCCACCTACTTGATCCAGCGAGCAAGCGACGGCCGCGTCCGAGGCTGCGTTCGCCTGCTCCCGTCGACCGGACCAACCATGCTGCGCGACACATTTCCCGTTCTGCTGGACGGAGCTTCAGCTCCGTCCAGCCTCACCATCTGGGAGAGCAGCCGCTTTGCGCTCGACCCTGATCATGGCACACCGGAGGTCATTCACGGCCTGGCTACCGGCACCTACGAACTGTTCGCGGGCATGATCGAGTTCGGCCTGTCGCGGCAGCTCACCGAAATTGTGACTGTCACCGATGCCCGGATGGAGCGGATTTTGCGCCGCGCCGGATGGCCCTTGCGCCGGCTCGGCAAACCTCGCGCACTGGGCAGCACGCTCGCGGTGGCCGGATGTCTCGAAGTTTCAATCGAGAGCCTTGCGCGCGTGCGTGCCGCCGGTCGCCTTCAGGGTCCGGTGCTCTGGGCGCCGGTCGCGCTCTCAGCGGCGTAGAGAAAGCCAAGCATAGTCGCGGCCGTCGGCCGGAACCACCATCGAATGAAGCAGCGGCTTTGTCGTCGGCAGGTGCCGCCGGCGACGGCTGCACTGCTTTTGTCTCAATCCTGAACCGCAAGGAGCAGGCGGTGGAGAATCCGGGTCGCGACTCCCGGGTCCGGTCCTTGCGTACCCGCAGAAAAATGCCAATTGCCGGATCAACCAATATCGGACTGCATCACCTCCGGTCAGCGGTAGCCGCGGCTGACTGTGGAAGCTTTCGGCAGGCCGCAGCGATGCTCGGCATTCGTCATTCGTTACTGAGCCGCTCGGTTAGTCAACTTGAGCACCATGTCGGAGTTACACTCTTCAAGCGATCGCGCGGGGGAGCCGTTCCGACCCTTGCCGGGCGAAGCATTCTGCGAATATCGCGAATGATTCTCGAACAGGTCGACACATTGGTCGTAACGGGTCGGTCCAGCGGCCGTGGCGATTCCGGTCGCCTCTCGATCGGGTTTTGCACGTCAATTTCCGCCGGAAACCTGAGAGCAAGCCTGGTTGAGTTTAGACAACGCGCGCCGCAGGTCGATCTGGCAACCGTCGAGCGATCACGCACCCGCCTCGTGAGCGCACTTCGAAATGGCACGATCGACATAGCCATTGTTCCGGGACAACGCCCATTATTGGATAGCAAGCGTCTCCCGGTCTGGAGCGAGCGCATCCTGATCTTGCTCCCTAAAGACCATCCGCTGGCCGCGCACAAGGACATCTATTGGACTGATCTTCGTAACGAAACGGTCCTCTTGAGCCAGTACGATCCAGGAACAGATATCGAGGACCTGCTGATATCCAACCTGGTCGCTGACGACAAGCGCCCCAGGATCGAACGTCATGACGTGAGCCGCGGCATCATAAAGAGCCTCATCAGCATGGGGCTCGGAATCAGTCTTGTGATGGAATCGGATGTCGGTGCCACTTTCGCAGGTTTGACTTATCGCGAAATACAGGACGGTACCGGTCCAAGCCACATCAGCTTCCATGCTCATTGGCGGGAGGACAACGAAAATCCTGCTCTTCAACGGTTCCTGGCGCTCCTTGCCGAGCGCTATCCATCGCCGCCCGTTGGCGGTGAGTGAAGGCTGCGCCTCAGCCGGGCGAACCCCCTGTCGGTCGCCATGAACCGCGCGAGCATGGGCGCGATAAGCTTACCCGGATCGCTGACGGATTGACCGGATTCGCTTGCAACGGCTTTCGCGTAGGCAACCAGATCGCGATGCACCGAAGCTGGCAATTCAAGAGTGATCCTGACAGGTTTGTCGTCGGACAACGTTCCAATCTTGAGCCTGGCCATAACCACCGTCACCCCCTGTACGACTCGAGAACGAGATCGCGATTGACGATGACGCGGATCGGGAATCCCGGCCGGATCGTCAACGTCGGCTGGATATTGAGGCTTCGACGAACGACTTGCTGCCCGGTTTGGTTCAACGAGTCCCCCGCCCCGTGCCGCAGCGCCTGAATGATCGCGCTGTCATTGCTATTCGTGTCGGAGCCGGCACCAAGCTCTGTCCCGACAGCCAGCAGCGTCGACAACGCAGCGGCCTTCAACAGTTTGCCCCAATGATTATCGACTTCGTCCTCAAGGCCTGCGTACCCCGCTGCATCCGCTCCCGGTTGGCGCTCAAGAACGATCGAGCGTCCGTTCGGCATGATCAACCGGGTCCAGACCAGCAGCACGCGCGACTGACCAAACGCGACCTGACTGTCATAGATGCCTATCAAACGGGCTCCCTGGGGGATGAGCCGGAAGCGACCGGTCGGCGTGTCAAAGACATTCTCGGTTACCTGCGCCGTGATCTGGCCTGGCAGGTCCGATCGTATCCCGGTGATCAGGGCTCCCGGAATGACCGTCCCGGCCTGCACGATATAGGGTGAAGCCGGCGTCGTGATGCGGTCAGCGCTGACCGTACGACGGTCCACGGATGCATTCACGAAGGCAAGCTTGCGGTCCTGCCCGTTCTGCACAAATCCGTCTTCACCAGTGCTCGTCGCGTTCGGTGACGTGACGCGCTCGCTTCCAGCAGCCCCGGCGGCCGACGGATGCACTCCTCTTCCGTTGGTCGCAGCGAACAATTGGCTGATGCGGGCTGCCTCGGTCTCCTGGTCCCGGCGCTGCCGTTCCGGATCAGCGCCGATCGCAGGCAACTGCCCTTGAGCTGCAAGGATCGGTCGACCGAGGTCCCCGGGGAGCGGCGGACCAAGCTGCGGGACTGCCTGGTGTGGAACGCCAGCATAGTCCTTCGGCAGCGCAGTAATGCCGTCGGCAACACTGTGATGGTCGGTGCTGTAAAGCTCATCGGGCGCCTGGTTTCGGGGACGGCTGGACTGGAGCGACCACAACACGGCTCCGCCGATGGCGAGCAACACGACAGCGGTCCCTCCGGCCAGGGTTTTCCGCGACAACCGGGTGACCCGCGGATACTCTGCTCTCAAGCGCAAATTCCCGGACTGATCGTCCTGTATCTGCGGCGGGTCGCCTTGCTCGCGATCGTTTCCATGCCGGGTGTTCATGACGACGGCCTCCCGTCAGTCCTGACAATCCTGACCTTCTGCTGATGCTCACCTCCGAGCCGGAGTTCGGCGGCTGCAAACAGTCGATCCACGATCAACACGTTACCCCAAGCGCGATAGTTGACGAGTTCGGTCTTGCCATCCGGGCCGATGACAAAGAGCGGTGGCATCTCGCCTTGCACGATGCCTTGCGGGAATTCGACATAGACCTTGCGGCCATCGTCATATACGGCGAGCGGCCGCCAGGGAGGCCTGTCCCCTTCGATGGCATAGCGGGAGATGCGCTGCGCCGGTTCCGGAAGAACGGGCTTCAGAGCGACTGAACGGGATCGATCACGTGCTGTTTCCGGATAGTACCAGGCGACCGATGGCATGTACGGCCGCTCGCGGGAGCGGAGCTCGATCAGGTACGTGCGCCGATCGGTGTTGACCACAAGGTTGGTCTCGATCGATGCGCGGGTCGGCTTGACCAGGACATGGACGCGTCGCGTATCGCCGCTGCCGCTCTCGGTATCGCCCACGACCCAGCGTATGGTATCTCCGGCCGCGATGGGCCCTGACCCCGTCAACTGCTCTCCCTCCTCGAGCGCAATATCGGTGATCTGCCCCGGTGCGGCATAAACCTGATAGAGCGCCCCGGGACTGTAGGCGTAGATTTGCGCTGCGTTGAAATACCCCCTCTTGCGCGGCTCAACTCGCGCAGCGCTGTTTGCGGTCTCAACCCGGCTCACGGGTTCGGCGTCTTCCTTTCCTCCCGTCTTGCCGCCCAGAGCCGGCTTCCAGAGCGGTGGAACGTGAAGCGGCCGCTGTCTGTCGTCGAGCGCGACTGGAGGCGCCGGCAAAGGAGGAACATCAGCGTCATAGCTGATCTCCGGCGGAATGTAGGTCGCGCACCCGCCAAGCACTGACGAACAAAGCAGGAGAGCGTGCAGACATGCTCGCTTCGTGGTCATAGAATTGAGCCGGCCTTGCGCGAAGGGATGCTTCGAATGAACGTGAGATGGCGTGTTGGTCACTGGCTCAACTCCTTCGACCAGTTGATGGCGCGGACGTAGACGCCAAGGGGATTCTTGCGCAGCCGTTCGGCATCGCGCGGCGTTTCGATTACGATGGTGAGAATGGCAGTCCAGCGCTCGGTCGAACCGAGCGAGCCGTTGTCGTAGGTTCGCTGGGTCCACGCGACGCGGAAGCTCTCTGAAGACGCGCGTATGACGCTCGATACGTCGACGGAGATTTGCGCCTTGCCCAGCCTGGCAAAGGGGTCATTGTTGCGCGCATAGTCGTTGAGCGCGGCGGCGCCGCGATCGGTCGTAAAATCATAGGCCCGGAGCCAGTTCTGGCGCAGAACAATGCCGTCGGCCGGCAGGCCTCTGACATCCTCGATGAAGCGCGCCAGATGCCAGGCGATCTGCGGATCAGTGGGTTGATAGTCGAAGCTGGCTGGCGCGACCCTCTGGGCCTGGCCGAGATGGTCGACCTCGACAACCCAGGGCGTGATCGAGCCCTGGCTCGACTGCCAGACAAGGCCACCTGCGAGGCCGGCTGATAGCATCAAGCAGCCAAAGGCCATCAGGCGCCAGTTTTTGGCCTGCATGCGCGCTGATCCAATGCGTTCGTCCCAGACCTGCGCTGCTTTCTGATACGGTGTGACCGGTTCGGGCATGCGCCCGTAATGAACGGATGATCGTTTGAACATCGATGGTTGCCCCTGATATCCAGTGAACGGTTTCAAGTCGTGCTGTCGGCGATCGAGGCGCCGCGGGTTGCGAAAGCGCAGTGGCCTCGTGTCAGCGCTCTCCTTCAGACAAATCGACAGAGGAGCCGCTACCACCAGGATCCCCCGAGCGGACCGCGTGGCTCGCAGTCGAGGCACCATGCCGAACGGCCTCGGCACGCTTCATGCGCCGCGCCCAATCGGGCTGGCCTCCGGCCGAAGTGCTCGCGGCATGCGCGCCAGCTTCCCCGCCTCCGCCGGGCGCAGCCGCGGCACGACGTAACGGACTCATCGCAGCCGAAGCGCCCGCCTCCGCGACGCCAGAAAGGCCACCGCTCCGATACGCGGTGGACGCTCCACTCAAGACGGCACCCCCGCCGCGCACGGCGCCTGCAATTGCACCGCCAGCGAGACCGGCACCGCCGGCGGCGAGCCCCGCGCCCGCTGCGACAATGCCGCCGGCGGCAAGACCAGTTCCAATCGCGGCACCGGCGCCAAGCTGCGGTCCACCGGACACCAGGCCGTTTGCGATGCCCGGACCGAAGATGCCGAGACCCAGCAAGGAGAGCGCAGCAAGGACCAGCGTCATCGCGTCTTCGATGGTGGGCTCTGCGCCGCCGAAACCAGAAGTGAACTGCGAGAACAGGGTCGAGCCGATGCCGACGATGACGGCCAGGACCAGGACCTTGATTCCGGAGGATATGACGTTGCCCAGGACCCGCTCTGCTGCGAAGGCGGTCTTGCCAAACAAACCAAAGGGAATGAGCACGAAGCCGGCAAGCGTCGTGAGCTTGAACTCGACCAGGGTGACGAAGAGCTGGATCGCCAGAATGAAGAAGGCGAGCAGCACCACGACCCACGCGAACAGGAGAACGACGATCTGGATGAAATTCTCGAAGAAGCTGATGTAACCCATCAGGTTGGAGATTAAGTCGAGCAGCGGTCGACCGGCGTCGAGCCCAACCTGGGCGATTTTTCCCGGTCGCAGGAAATCCGATGCAGACAGGCTCGCGCCAGATGCTTTCAGCCCAAGACCGGCAAAGCTCTCGAAGACGACACGCGCCAGGCTGTTCCAGTTGCCGATAAGCCAGTCGATGGAACGAAGTGGGACGGCATCTACGTCGGCCGTCGCAAGGGCGACGATCTGGTCTACGCCGGCAAAGTCGACCACGGCTTCGACAAGGTCTCGGCCGCTGATCTGCAGAAACGGCTTAAACCCCTCATTCGGAAGACCCAGCCTTATACAAAGCACATCGGCCATAAAGGCATCTGGGTCGAACCCAAGCTTCTGGCCGAGATAGAGTACCGCGCGAAGTCGGCCGAGGGAAAGGTCCGCCACCCGTTTTTCCGGGGCCTGCGGGAGGACCTGTGACGGATGCGTTCGATCGCTTCTGGCAGTGGGCGAACAAGCCCCTGGAAAGTCCGCTGACGATTCCGGCCGAGTTGCATCAAGCGGTCATGGAGCTCGGTCCTGAAGACCTACGGTACCGCGCCGCGGTGAACCGAGCCGCAGCGCACGTACCAGATCCCGAACGATGAACGCTCCCACTGGCATTCACTCGGTACCGCGGAGCAAGAACCCGTCACGAACTAACCCCGCGCACGCTGCAGCGCAGCTTCCAGTTGCTCCCTCTCCTTATCCCAGCGCGCGTCTTCGGTTTCTGATCTCTTTTCGAGAGCCTCAACCTCGGCCTGGATGGCGACGGCCCGCTTCGCGTGCTCCTGCTCCGCCTTGTCCAACGCAGCCTGCGCCTTGTCGACCGTCTGCTGACGGCGCTCGCGTTCTTTCTGCCTGGCGGCCTCTTCCCTCGCCCGTTCCTGCGCGCGGCGCCTCTCCTCCCGTTCGTAGGCGAGCGCGGCCTTCCGCTCCGCCGCCTTGTCGACAGGACGCGATGCTGACTTTTTGGCCACAGGGCTCTTCGATTTGGGCGCGGCTTTCGTCGGTCTTCCGCCGCCGCCAAGATCGGTGGGCAGTTCGGCATGCTCGCTGAAAGATCCGTCGGATCCGACCGGGCGCTTGAGAACGACGCCAGGCTTCTTCATGGCCGCAGCGATGACGTCCGGATCGTCAGTTTCCTTCGCCGCGCCCTGGTGGAAGAGATTGCTGTCGGCGCCCCAGGCTTCGAGGGCCGCTTTCATGGAGGGGGCAGCAATCGCCAGATCGAAGAAGCCCAGCGAAGTCTGGTAGGTCTTGAGTTTTCTTGCCATGACACGCTTCCCGCCTGCCGGCGCAATCATTTGATCCGTCGTTCAGTCTACCTCGCGAGCAGGGATTCTTTGAAGCGAGCACATAGCGCGGCCGGTCCGGGAAATTAGTAGCCACCGCGCGGCGTCACCGGATGCTTCACGACAGGCTAGGCCGACTTGCGCTGCGGCTTTGCGGCGGGCTTTTTTGCTGCGCCCTCCTTCGCCGCCTTTTTGCCGGCGATCGGCATCAGCATTTCCTTCTGCCCGGCCGCCGCCTTGCGCGGCTTCCTGGCTGTGTTCTTCGGCACCTCTGTCGGGCCCGTCGCATCTCGTCCAATGCTCTTGCGCAGCGCGTCCATCAGGTCGACGATGTTCTCGCCGCGAGGGCGCGCCTTCGCGGTGATGGGTTTGCCGGCGCGCTTCTGGTTGATGAGATCGATAAGGGCGGTTTCGTACTGGTCTTCGAATTTGTCCGGCTCGAAATGGCCTGCCTTCTGATTGACGATGTGCTTGGCCAGGTCGAGCATATCCTTGGTGACTTTGACGTCCTGGATATCGTCGAAATACTCGTCGGCGGAACGGACTTCGTAGGGATAGCGCAGCAGGGTCCCCATCAATCCCTTGTCCATGGGCTCCAGCGCGATGATGTGTTCGCGATTGGTCAGCACCACGCGACCGATCGCGACCTTGTTCATGTCGCGGAGGGTTTCGCGGATAACGGCGAAAGCGTCGTGCCCGACTTTGCCATCCGGGGTCAGGTAGTAAGGGCGGATCAGGTAGCGCGGATCAATCTCGCTGCGGTCGACGAACTCGTCGATCTCGATCGTACGCGTCGATTCCAGCGCGACGTTCTCGAGCTCCTCCTTCGTCACCTCGATGAATGTGTCGGTGTCGACCTTGTAGCCCTTGACGATGTCCTCATTGTCGACCTCCTCGCCGGTATCGGCGTCCACCTTGGCGTACTTGATGCGGTGGCCGGTCTTTCGGTTGAGCTGGTTGAACGAGACTTTTTCGGATTCCGACGTGGCCGGATAGAGCGCTACCGGACAGGTGACGAGGGAAAGACGCAGGAAGCCTTTCCAGTTAGCGCGGGGGGCCATCGCGGGGAACTCCATTACTGACGCCGGATTCAAGACGAACGGCCGAGCTTGGTTCCGACACGGCGCCCCTCGCAACAGGATGATTTTTTTCACGATGAGGGTCCGAGGGGACTCGACATTTGTTCTTGTTATGTTCTAATTCGGAATGACCGATCGACCCGCGAGCTGGCGCATGCCGACCCCGAAGCAGATGGAAAAGCTGGCCGCTGAAGCTGCCCGTAGACCGGGCCCCTCCACGGCGGCTCCGGATGCGCTACTGCCGGCGGAATATTAGGAATCGGTCCTGAAAGACCCTCGCGCCGACGAGAGCGGAGCCCAGAAGCGGCAGCGGCGTCTTTCCGAGATTCAACGCCACGTGCTGCGCGTGTCTTGCCGCCGCTGCGAGCGGATCGTGGAAATTCAGAAGGCCGATGCTGTCCGATTGTATGGCGAGAACGCGCTTTGGAAGGACGTGGCGCAGCGGTTGCTCGACAACACCTGCCAGCAGCGCACCGGCAGGCATGAAGAAGACGGGTGCTGGCCGGCGTTCGAGACGCCGTAACTTTTCCCGATTGCCGATCCGATCTCTTAGCGCCTGGATATCCGGATGGCCCCGAAGTATCACCCCACGCCCCTGTCGGGCGGCGATCGCAAGGCTCTGGCAAAGGAGCTCGGCAAGGCACGTGCGATGGCCAATATGCTGGCCGCTCAATCGACGGAGATGCGGACCAAGGGCGAGGCCATGATCCAGCAAGCTGACAGGCTGCTTTGCGAAAGCTGGAACGAGCGAATGTGGAGCGACGGCAAGCCTATCGATCCCTCGCCCACCATCGACCAGGCAGTGAGTGGAGGCTTCCCATGGCTTGAGATCAGGTGCACGCGCTGCAAGACGCCGAGCGACGTCGACCTCGCGGCTATGAAGCACCCGCCAACCACCTTCGTGCACGATCTCGCCAGCCGCCTGCGCTGCCGCAAATGCGCCAGGGTGGGCCGGCGTCCATCCGCGACTCTGCTACAATTGACGTGGCAGCCGCGCCACCCTCGAACCGAATCCTGACCGATGTGCAATCTCTATTCGATCACGACAAACCAAGCCGCGATCAGCGCGCTGTTCCGCGTCGTGAACCGATACGTTGGAAATCTGGCGCCGATGCCCGGCGTGTTTCCCGATTACAAAGCACCCATCGTGCGCAACGGAGCCGAGGGCCGCGAGCTCGCTGCGGCACGATGGGGGATGCCATCGTCATCAAAGGCGCTGATGGACGCCACGAAGAAACGAGCCGAGAAGCTGCAGGCCAAGGGCAAGGCAGTGGATTTCAAGGAATTGCTGCGGATGGAGCCCGACGGCGGCACGACTAACATCCGCAACGTGAAGAGCAAGCACTGGACACGATGGCTCGGGACCGAAAATCGCTGCCTGGTGCCATTCAATTCCTTCAGCGAGTTCAATAAAGCCGAGGGCGGTGATATCTGGTTCGCGCTCGACGAGACCCGGCCCCTCGCCTGCTTCGCCGGCATCTGGACCAACTGGACGTCCGTCCGGAAGGTCAAGGAAGGCGAGACTACCAACGACCTCTTCGCGTTCCTCACGACGGAGCCAAACACCGAGGTCGGCGCCATACATCCGAAGGCGATGCCTGTGATCCTGACCAGGTCCGACGACATCGAGACCTGGATGACCGCCCCTGCGGACGAAGCACTGAAGCTCCAGCGCGCGCTTCCGGACGGATCGCTCAGAATCGTTGCCCGCGGCGTCAAAGAAGATCCGACCGAGCCGGTGGCGTGACAGACGAGACCGACCATGACGCTATCCCGACGTCGCCTCACATAGGGCCGGTCCTCTACTCGTCGCGGCAAGCAGAGGCTAATCAACTCGCCTTGGCAAACGCGAAACGTCGACACCAGCGTCTTCAAGGCGCTTGGTTGCTGCCGCCATGACGGCGGCATCGAACCGCTCTCCGTGCCGCAAGACGATCGCCTCGCCGGTGAGCTCCGGCATGTTTCGCTCGATCAGCATCTCGAAGCCGTCGGTGCTCTTGCTAGTCAAGGCCCAGTCACGGAGCGTCTCGATCACGCCGACCCGCGCGACCTTCTGCCGTGTGCGCCCCAGTCGGGTGGTTTTGCCGCGCTCATCGCTGAGCATGTGTTCGAAAGCGTGGATGGTGCGCCAGAAATCATGTTCTACGGTGCCTGCCACCTCCTTCGGGAGAATATCGATCAATCGGCGAAACGCCGCTTCCTCGATTCCTTTATCGTTTCCTTTTTGGGCATTCGCGATCCAGCTGCGCAACTTCCCGGCATCGTCGCAGACAGCAATCAAAGCTAGCATTTTCGCGTAATCCGTCATTCCGAGATCCTCAAGTGAAACTAACGTCACGGTAACAATTCCGAGCAGCCCCCAACAAGCGGCTGTAAACTCAAATGACAAGACTACCTCTGCCCGAAGCTGCGTTAGCGGAAACCGCCACGCCCGTCTCGCTTCACGATCGCAATATTGCCAAGGATCGCGTTGTCTTTAAACGAGTACAGCATCGCCGCATGTTGGGTTCTAAGCCCGAGTAAGGATTTAACCTCGACGGCCAGAGCGAGTTTTTGCCCATCAGGCGAGAGTTGCCCGGACTCGATTTGGCACCTCTTCGTGTTCACAGCTGACGACACCGAAGGAAGGATGGCATCCCAACGATCTCGCACATCCCCGGCGCGGCGCCTGCCGGCAAGAAGCTCCTCAACAGACTGCAGACGGCGTGACTCGTCTGACAGATACTGAAAATGAACGGAGAGCCCCAACAGAGCGCATGTCTTGAGATCATCCGGGTGGGTGGCGGCGCCGCTCCATTGACAGCGCTTCGCCTCAATCGGTGCGCAGAACTTCCCGTAAGCCGATCGTATGCCCTCCTCTTCCAGGAAAACGGCATTGGACAGGCTGCTTGCCACCAACTTCTCAGCCAAGACATGTTTGCCGCTGACTGACGATGTCAAAAGCTCGCTGGGAAGCACACGCTTGCCTGTCACCGCGCAGGGCTGAAGAACATCTGGTGCGACGATTTTTCCAGTTATGGCGCATCGCTCCGCCTCACTCGGTAACAAGGTGCGTTTGGTTTCCTTGCAGCGGACGAATTCCCGGGCGTGTCCACGCTTGCCGGAGACGACTGAGGACGCCTCTTGATCAAGCCGATATGGTTTGTCTGAAACCTCGCTTTTGCCAAGTTGCTCCGAGAGCACATCAGTCTTTGTAAAAGCACATTGCCCAAAATGGGCCGGCTCACCCTTCTTGCCAGTGATGACGCAGGTTTTTAACAACGTCCGGTCGACGACTGCATTCGTGATATCGGACATGCCTCCTTCGTCGACAAGGATAGATTTCCCAGAAAGCGAACAGCGAAGGAGGTGCTCAGGCAAGCCATAACGTCCACTCACCTCCGAGCGAGCCAACCGGTGCTTTAGCGCGCGCACGCCCGACAGTTCACAGGCAGCGAGACAGTCGGCAGGCACCTTCAAACGCGTCAGCGCGCACGGCTCCAGCGCGGGCGCAGTCTCGATCCGACCGTCGGAAGGCGTGATGGCAAGGTCACTCTCATATGAAGCCCCATCAAGCTGGTACCTTACCTTAAGATTTACCCACCGGCTCACCCGGCCATCCAGGGCGACAAGTGCAGTATCAACCTGAGGCGTGAATTCATCTTCCAGCTTCTTTCGCTTGCGAGCATCTTTGCCAGCCGACCTCAGTTCGCCGTCGCGCCGCTCGAGATAGAAGCGATTAAATTCAACGATGTTCGGATCGCGGCAAGCTTCATCCAAGATAAGCCTTGAGTTGAGACCGGTGGCCGCGGGTTGCTGAAGTAGATCTGGCATCGTTTCCAGCGCAGCGGCCGGTTGAGTGTGTTCAACTGGATTGCAAGTGATCGTCACGATGCGCTCGTAACTGTCATGAGCCGTCGTCGCCCGTACTCGGGCAACGGCGTTACCTTCGAACCGACGCTGCGCGCTTTGTATTATCACCTCAAGCTTTGTTCCCTTAAAGTCGGATATCCATTCGTCGACAAGCTCGTCTATCCGCTGCCTCGGTTCATGATCGATATCCTCAACAGCGTGAAGACCGGAAGCCGTGACACGATCGATGAGGCGAAGGAAGGCGGGACTGCCTGGCCTATAGAGCGGCACTCTTGCGTAATCTGAACCAGCATCCTCTTTGAGGCGCACAAGTTCGGGACCACCTTTGCTCGCGATGCGCAGGACACCGGGGGCGACATCACTGATGGTTCCGCCGAGGCTCTTGAAGGCCGCCCGGACGAACGGCTCGATCTCCATGGACGGTTTGATCTTTTCGAGCGTTGGAGTTTGGGGGCCGACATAACCGTAGCCATCCGGAGAGCCCAACGTGTGCTCGATGTTTTCTTTTTCTTCTTCGAGGGTCTTCTTGGCAGCTTCGATGCTGCGGGCAATCCTTTCGGCAGCAGCCTTCATATCGCGCCCGGCGAGCGCCGCAACTACAAGCTCGCGTATTTTTTCGTCGAACCCAGCGCCCTCTTCACCGTCGCCGACGCCAGAGGCCTCAAGCAGGGATTCGATATCACCAATGGCATCTGTTGCCATCTGCAGCTTCGTCATCAGTCGGCCGACGATATATTCCTCAAACGTGCCCGCGAGCATGACGTTATAGATGATCACATTCCTATGCTGAGAGCCGAGGCGTTGGACACGACCGATGCGCTGCTCGACGATCATTGGATTCCAGGGCAGATCAAAATTGATCAGCACATTGGCAATCTGAAGATTGACGCCTTCTGAGCCAGCCTCGGTTGAGACGATGGCACGAATTTCGGGAGGATCGGCCCGGAAACGAGCGATGGTCTCCTGATTTCGTTGACCGGACGATCCGTTAATGATGCCGACCTTCAGGCCGAGCTCCTCTAGAAAGGCTTGAATCGTGGTCTGAGTTTCGCGCCGTCCGGTAAACACGACCATACGCCAACCGGTAGGATTTTCCTGCTTGAGCATCGAAACGAGTTGGCGAAGCCCTTCGAGCTTCGCGCTCGTCTTCATGGGTGTGACGATGGCCTTGACAGTCGCCGCAAGTTGCTGCGGCACCGTCTCGTTGCGGGCCATGGTCTGGAGCTGCGCCATAAGTGCATGCGGACTGCTCGTCAGCGCCTGGAGAATGCTTATTTGTGCGAGCCGGTTTAGCTTCTGGATCGGCTCGGCAATAGCATCGATAAGGGCAAGCTCATCAGCGGACGGTGCGACCTTGTGCAGCTGAATCTTCCGCTCGGGAAAATCCAGATTGGCATCGCCCCGCCGTACGCGCGACATATAGCCATAGACAATCCTTCGAAACTCCTCCCGCGCTTCGGGTTTCAGGACGCGCGCACTATCGCGCTTGTCGTCGATGAAACGGCGGGCGAACATGCCTTCGTTACCGAAGGGGTTTTCGTGACCGCGCGCAACGGTGAGCAAATCGACCAGGGAATAGAGGTCCCAGAGCCGGTTCTGGATCGGCGTAGCCGTCAGCATCAACACATAGCGAAAGCGGCGCTGCTGAAGAGCTCGATGAAAGACTTTTGCGACCTGCGGCGTGGGATCGACACCATAGAGATTGCGAAGCTTATGGGCTTCGTCCAGCACCAGCATGTCGAAGCGGTCGTCCGGAATCTTTTCCAGATGCGACCGCGCCGAATGATAGGTCGTGATGACGGCCCCTACGTCGTCAGGTTCAGCGGAAACAAGCTTGCTTCCGGTGACAACCTCAGCGGGGATATCGAACTTCGTCCCAAGCTCGTCCTTCCACTGAGGGCCGAGCAATTTGGGAGCGACAATCAGGATCCTGGCAACGCGGTTTCGGGCGATAAGCTCGCTCGCAACGAGTCCCGCCGATATGGTTTTGCCGAGACCGACGTCATCCGCGAGCAGGGTAACTGGAAGGCGCCGGCAAAAGGTAATGAGGTTTTGGACCTGGTGATGGAAAGGATCGAGGCGCTCCTTCCAGCGGAATTCCGATTTGAAATCGTCTCGGCTTTCAATGACGATCGGGTCGGTCAGGCCCCATTCGAGTGCAGCCCGATAGACGGAATAGTCTTCTGGCGACTTCGCACGCCGCAAAATCCTAGTCTGTAGCCCCTGCGCCGACGCCATGGCACCCGCCCCCTTTTGCAACCAGAGTGACGCCAGGCTTGGACCACCGCAAGCCCTTCTTTCGCCAAATCTCCCAAAGACTTAGGTGTGCACGCCGCACGGACGCGTCCATCGGTGATAGGCGCGGCCCGAGCCGCCCGCTTGGTAGCGCGCGGACCACTCAGTTTCTGAACCTCGGCCTCGCCTCGACCACGATGAGCGTCGCGCACCCCGTACAGAGGCCCACGGACTGCACAGGTCGCACAAGGGCGAATGCGTAATATTTCAAAACCGGCGCTTAATGCCTTTCCGTATGTCGGCAGTTATTTCGATTGTATGGAAATACCGGAGCCGCACATCCGGTTATCCCGACTACAGCGTGATCGTCTGCGCCAGTTCAAGGTAGCGACAGAACGCATTCGCCAGTTGCATCTGGCGCGGTGTTTTGCATTCGGCCTCAAAGATAGCCGGAGACGCGACCATGATCGCGAGACATTTGGCGCGGGAAATCGCAACATTCAGACGATTGGCGCTGTAGAGAAATTCCATTCCTCGGGGCGCGTCGGCGTACGATGATGTAGCTAGAGAATAAATCGCAATAGCGGCCTCTTGCCCCTGGAATTTGTCGACGGTGCCGACGTGCGCACCGGGAATGCGCTGCTGCACTTCAAAGACCTGCGCGTTGTACGGCGCGATGATGATAATGTCGGAAAGCTCCAGCTCTTTCGTTTTGCCGTCCCTGTCTGTCCACTGCGTTCGTGAAGACAGCAAAGAGGTCACGATCCGCGCAACCGCTTCTGCCTCCTCAATCGAACTGGACTGGTTGCCGGTGTGGGAAACCGGCACGTACCGCAGCCCAGTTCCGAGGAATACCCCAGTGGAGGTTAAGTTCTGCTGCGCGCATTTGAGCACCGCGTGCAGCTTGCTGTCGTAGAACAGCTCTGAATTGAAGGCAGTAATCGCCGGATGCATCCGCCAGGTCGCTTCAAGAAAGAGACCTTGATCGGGAACAATCGTCTGGCGACCGGCGAGGATATGATGAAGCGCCGATACGCCGGTGCCGTCGGGATGCGATCCCTGCATAGGCTGGTCCAGCTGCTGGGGGTCGCCCAGCAGAATGACCTGGGGAGCGGCCTGCGAAACGGCCAGGACGTTGGCTAGCGACATTTGCGCCGCTTCATCGACGAACAGAACGTCCACACTGTTCACCACATCCTCTCGCGCCCAGAAGAATGACGTACCGCCCAGGATAGCGACTTCGCTGGAGCTGATCGCTTCAATGGCCTTAGGATTATCAAGATAAGCACGTACGAGATCGGTCTCAGAGCCTTTGTCAGGGCATCGATGCCCGGCCATGACGGCCTGCCCCGCTGCCAGTGCCACTTCGATCGTCTTATCGACCAGATTGCGGATGACCTTGTGGCTGTTAGCGGTGACACCGACGCGCTTGCCGTCTTTGAGCAGACGACAAATCATGTGCGCCGCGGTGAAGGACTTCCCGGTGCCGGGTGGCCCCTGGATTGGCAGCAGACCGCCTGAAAGCGCAGGAGTGATCCGAAGCGCGCCCTCAAGAGTGCTTTCGTGTTCGATATGCAGCTGCGCAGAACCAAGCCGTGGCGGCAATCGAAGCAGCAGGTCACGTGCAGCCTGGTATTCACCCACACCCTCGATGCCGTGATCAGCCACGTAGGTGCCGAGGCGCAGAAGCGATCCTTGTTGCTCTTTCGTGGGGATGTGCGTGTGCTCGAAAACGGCATCCGGATGGATATCCGTCGTCTTTTTGGACTTCTTGATATCGATCGTGCGATCATCCTGTGAAATGGCGATAACTGACCCGAACTTCTCACCTCCCAGGACATGCAGGTCGGCTTCCTCGCGAATATCTGTGTCTTGCGTGGCAAATCTGTAACGATCTGTGGGAATGCCCTGTTTGCTTCGTTCGACCGTCCTCACGAATTCCAGACTGCCAAGGCCCGCCTTTTCGTCAAGCAGATCTTCGGTCGTCAGCGCCGCCAAGCGGAAATACTCCCACCAGTTTGCTTTCTCTTCCCTCCGGTGCCAGTCGAGCGAATGCGCCAAAATGAATCGACCATGCTGCTCCGGCGTTCGTTCGACAGGGTCGATCGGAACATCGTGCGTTAGCCGCTCAATCAGCCCGTTAATACGCGCTTCATACTCGGCAATATCGTCGCTGGGACCATCGCTGCCAGGTGCAGGCCGCTCAATCGCGGCACCATCTGCAATCGCCTGCGCGCGCAAACGCTCCAACCAGTTCTGCAAGGCCGACGTAGAATCGCAGTCGTCCCGATTATACGCTGCCACAGCTTGGCGTGCCGTCTCATCGATCGATTTGCCGTCGTCCAGTTCCAGACCCGCCTGAATAGCCGCCAGCGCCGCGTTTGCATCCTGGAGCGGCATCACGCGCGTAAACGCGTAAAAGGGTTCCAGCTTCTTGATCGAGTAGCTCTCGACACTTGCCCTGATTGCATTGCGGACGACAGCATAGAGATCCACCATAACTTTGCCGCGCAGGAGATTATCCACCTCGGTCTGCCGCGTGGCATAGCGCCCCATAAGGCGCTTCAACGCGCCAGGTTCGTAGGGCGCGTAGTGATAGACGTGCATCTGCGGAAACTCGGCTCGCCTTGCAATGACGAAGTCAATAAACGTTTGAAAGATTGCCTTCTCGGACGCGCGGTCGAATGCCCACTGCGCTTCGTAATGGTCGCGGCCCACCGCGTCGCGATAGCAATAGCCGAACAAGTATTCGAAACCGCCTTCGCCGATGAACGGGTCTCCCTCGATATCAAAGAAGACGTCGCCCGGAGACGGTGGAGGCAAAAGGTAGAGGCCCGTTCCAGGGATCATATCGAGCAGTTCGTAGCACAAAGTGCCCGTTTCACGCGCTTCGACCTGAACACGCGCCTGCTCCCGTGCCTTGATGTAGCTGGTAACTGACCCCCGCTTCGGCGTCCATGGCAGAGGAACGGGCATTGTAGAGAGCGTCTTTGCTGTCGCGATACCATTGGTGCGCAGCTCGTTCATCTGCAACGTGGACACATTGGCCACCAGACAGAGATGGTCATCTGCGCGCCTGCGCGCGTCGCATTGCGGCTCCCACCGACATACGTCACAATGGGTCTTCGGATCGGGATAGACGGTGTCGGCAATGTCGGTGGCGCCATTCACCGCCGTCTGGGCGGCGCGCTGCGCCTTGCGAAAAAACGCCATATAATCGGCAACACGGAATTGCTGCGGATGAAAGTCAGACCACGGCGCAACGACGTAGACGAACTCCGGCTCTACGCCCTGCATCGCAGCGAGAAGCTGCGCGTAGAGGCATAGCTGCAAGACGGTCCCGCCCTTGGTTTCGCGGGCGAGCTTGGTATCGATAATCTCGTAGGACCACTCCCCAAGATCACTCCGTGCTTCCACTCGCCGCAGAATGTCGGCGCGTCCCACCCAGCCTGCGTCACGCAAAGCTGCCTGGACGATGATTGCATGCCCGGCCTGCATCGCTTCGCGCGTTTGGGTCACGGCATCATCCGTAACGTCGATGCCCTCAATCACGAACGGCTCAAACCCGTTCGCCCTCAGGTGACAGAGGAAGGCCTGTTCGTGTTTCCTGCCGCGCTCGCGCAATATATCCAGGAGCGGATCCCAGCGCGCAGGTTTAGGCAGCAAACCCTGTGCGACCTTAAGATCGACGCTTGTCAAATGCGCGCAATAGAGGTTGCCCACGAGATCGTGGGCACTGAGCACTAAAGCGGTGCCGGCTTTTTGCATGATCCAGGCCCCCTAAATACGCGAAGGCAATCGAACACCTGCCCGCGCTTGGCCACGCCGGTGCCGCTGCAGGTCAACTCCGGCCTGCCTCTCATGAGACGCCCTCTTCAACGACAATCTCATCGCTGTGGCGCCGCACCGTAAATCCCGTGTCGTACGGCAATGAATTTGGAGAGAAGAAAAGCTCATAGCCCATCGACACCAAGTCAGTCTCATTTTCCCGGACCGGATAAAGGAGCAAAACCCCGGTGTGCGCCGACTGGAGAGCCTTGGTTGCTGAGTTCGGCGTCATGGCATTCTTGCTCTTGATTCCGGCAAGAAAGTCCGCGATGTCGCGGTGTCGAGGTTCGCCGAAAACCTGAAAATGGTCACTCTTTCCTCGGCCACGATGCTTTACTGCAAGCTGCGCCACACCATCAATCGAGACAGCTTTTCCGAATGACTTGCTCCGTTGCGGAGCAACAATCAGCCAGTTCGATATCTCATGCTTCTGCTTCGTCAGAAACTCTATTTGAAGATTGACATCCGCAGGTCTGTCTCCGTCCTCTTTGTATTCGGTCTCCACCCATCGGTAAGAATTCAAAAGCTGGATCAGCGACTCGTTCGACGATCTGAAAACGAAGACATCTGTTTCAAACTGCTTACCATCGGAAAGTGATCCACCGAGGGCCATCTGTCCGAGCGCCTCTGCACTCCCAAGCAGAGCGGTAACCACATCGATATTCGCCTTCCGTCTTGTCGGCGTTTCCGGGGTCATCGTCAGCATCGACCGACGGCCGCCGAAATTCTTGTTCTTGATCCTTGCGTTGAACATCTTGTTGCGCGCCGTCGGCGGAAGACTCCCGGAAATCGCAATCAGCGGCGGAATGTCTTTCGGGGTGATGCGTGCAGCTCCCTCAACCCTGATGTATCGTTTGATCTCCTCGCGAAAACGCTCCTCCATCTGGCAAACGTCCTTGAAGAGAGCAACGAGATCTTTGTCACCCTTCTTGCCTTCCTTGACACCGAGGAAAACCCGGACAAGGTCCTGATGACCTGGCCGGAAGCCGAACCAGCGCCCCATCTGCATCAACGTATCGGCTGTGTTGGAAACGCGGCGATAATAGCTGACCGTGAGCCCCTCCACCGTATAGCCCCGCGAGAGCTTGTTTCCACCGATCAGTATTTTCCAGACAGGTCCCGCGCCAAAGTCCGGAGCGTCCTCGGTATCGCTGTTAACGACACGGAATATGCGATTACCCTCTTCAATCTGTCCGATTGCCTGCGCGAGATGTGGCCGAAGCTCGTCGAAGGAAGCAGGAAGCGCCTCTCCATTTCCGATCGCCTGGCTTACCTTCCGGTGGTCCGTCTCCCACAACTTCTCAAGCTCGCGGAGTCCCTTGGGGCTGTTAAAGGCACATTTCAGCCAAAGCTCGTTGACGCGATCTGCCGTCGTCACGTGCGCTCCCTTGCTCGTGGACGTATGCACGAGCATGGTGTGATGGCGGAAGTACTCGCTCTTGTATTGCTGCGGCTTTACTGCGCGCCGAAACAGCTTGACTCCTCCAGCCAGTACATAGCTGCGCAACGCCTTCTGGAGATCATCATCGTCCTGATCAGGAGCAGACTCGATCCGTCGGACGTATGCGATTTCAGGCTGCCCATAATCACCCGGATCCAGATCTTCATACGCAGTTAAAGGATCAAAGAAATCCGAAACACCCATATATCCCGGCGGACGATCCAGCGAGACAATGAAATCCTTCGGATAAAGATCCTCGGGATCGTCAGGATCGACAAGCGCGTTGGCGTACGGCGTCGCCGTATAGCCCACGTACTGTCCGCGCGGGAAAAGCTTGAGAAGCTCAACGATACCCTGATTGGTAGGTGCCCGCTTCTTTCCAGTTGCGCGCGGATCAACCGTATTCAGACCGGCCTGGTCCGACTCGTCATCTATGATGAGGACCGGCAGCTCCGCGAGCGATGTGCTCAGCAGCGCAAGGTCCTTGATCAGGCCGGAAAGGATACCCGCATGCTTTTTGATCACGAGGAGCTTGACAGGCAGAGTATGGAGATTTGACGGATCGTACAGCGGCGCGGCCTTGTTTATCCTTTCGAATTCAAGATTGTCGATCGCTTGTTTCAGTCTTTTCAGATCAATGTCAGGACGCGTCAGTCGCTGCCAGGCATAGTGGCCGCGCTCCACAGGATCGCCATCATGTTCAAGAAATTCATCCCAGTCAGAGGGCGGCTGCTTTATGTAGGTCTCATCATTCTTGAGTAGCTCCTTGCCAAGGAGCTCCTTGTCCAGGCGCCGCTGCGTCTGATTCCGCAGGATGTTCCATGTACCGGCGAGAACGATGATCAGTCGGTATCCGGCGTCCGCCGCGCGCGCCACAACACCGGCAAAATTTGCGGTCTTTCCGCTCTGGACATAACCCATCACCAGCCCGCGCGACGCGTATGCTTTCGACGATTCCGGGTTGCCAAGACATTCGACGATCGCGCGCGTGCTGTTGTCGATGGTCAGGATCGAGACGTCATTCCAGTGACGCTTTTCTCTCAGATACTGAACATATTTGCTCCAGTAATAGTCCCTGATGCCTGGCTTCGGCTCATACCAGTCCTGGTGCTTTTCAGAGACGATCAGAGGCTCTTCGAGGCTGTAGAACGGCAGCAACGCGTCGATGCGGCTTTCGTCCTCGGCGGTAGACCTGAGAAGTTCGTGAATCGCCTTCCGCCGCGCCGCGCTGTTTCGGGGCGTCTGTGTCCAGTCAGCGCTCTTCGCGTTATCCCATGAGCGCAGAAGATTCGAGAACCGAACGCGCGCCGGCTCGTTCGGGTTGCTGGAAAGGAGCAGGTCCAGCATTTTTTCAAGATCCGCCGCGGCGGCACTCTCAAAATCCGGACCAGGCTTTTCGAGGTACGCCCGCAGGGCACGAGGCCTGAGACTCATGGCTCCCAACGCGGTCTCGATCCGTGTAATGAAATCATTCATCGAATATCTACCCTGTCACGATGGAAGCGCCGACTCGAACACGGGGGTGCCGTCCTCGTGCTCGAGACCTTCGACATTTACGTCGTAGCGCAACCCCTCAATTCGGGAAGCAGGTGGTCCCAGCACGGCCTGAATTCCTGGGCGAGTGATCGCAGGAAACGCCGCATCGACATGAATAATCGCAGATGGACGTCTGATCGCAAACAAACGAGAATAGTGGACGCTGTCTTCGGAGCGAAATTCGCACCCCTTCAAGGCTGCGTTGAACTGCTCCAGGCGGGCCACATCACCGGCCAGGAGACCCGTCAACTGTTCTACCTTCCGGGCTAATGAAAATCCGCCCCCCGCGCCAGGTGGCCCGAGGACTGTCGAGACTAGACAGAGCGTGCAGTCCTTCGACGGAACCAGTTGCTCAATGCCATTGATGGTGTGGATCCGCTGCGCTGAAATGGTGGTCTTGACTTCGAACTCGAGCTTGGCGAGGCGAAAGTCATGAGGCTCCGACATCCAGCCAATCCAGCCATCGACGGCGCGCGTTCCGATCTTCTGGATCAGGCGCTCAAGAAACAGGAGCTCCCCGATCAAACCAATCTGTCTCTCAAGCGCGAGCAGAGGCCTTGTCTCCAGCAGATCAGTAAAGCACCTCAGCTCCAGCGTAACAGCCTCCAGGGGAGGACGTTTCTCAACAATGATCCGCTCGGCCACAGCGACTGAAAAGTGATAGAACTGCCGGTATAGAGAGGTGGTAGACGTCGCCACCTCAA